>OZ241871.1:0-5331760 GCA_965202955.1 Caldilineaceae bacterium | reverse complement strand
CCCAGGCAGGTCCTCCTGTGCGTGGACGGTAACTTCCTGGGCGGGCAGCGCGGCAAGATCGACGCCGCCCACGGTCGCGAAGCGGAGAAAACCGCCGTCCAATTTGGTGATGATCAGGCCGATTTCGTCCATGTGCGCGGCCAGCATGACGCGACCAGCGGAAGGGCTCTTTCCTTTTTTCAAGCCGAAGAGATTGCCGAGCGTGTCGACGCGCATTTCATCGACCAGCGGCGCCAGATGCGCGGCCGCGGCGGCGCGAATGTTCTGCTCCTGGCCGCTGACGCCGGGCGTCTCGCTCAGCTCTTTGAGTAGGGTGAAGAGATCTGTATCCGCGGGGCGGGCGTGGTCGGTCACTATCCGGTAGGTATCCCAGCTGGGCCGCACTGACCGAAGAGGAGAGGCATGAAGAAGATCAGCGCCACGACAAGCCAGACCCAGATGGGCATGCCGAGAAACATGATGCGCCGCCTGGGTTTCTTTTCGACCGGTCGCGGCAGGACGGTCTGGCAGCGCCAGCAGACATCCTTATCGTCAGGGTTCCAGGTACCGCAGTTGGTGCAGTCGGGCATTCGACATTCCCGTGTCAGGCTGGTTGACGATGGCGTGGTCATGCTATCACACAAGCGGGGCACGGGCAAACGGTGGGCCGCTGGCAGGGGGTGCTGAGCGGGCCGAATTGCCGGCAGCAAAGGCCGGTCGGGAAAGAGAAAATCCCGCCGATGTCAGCGGGATTTGGTGTGCCAGTACCCCGTAGGGGAGTCGAACCCCTGTCTCCACCTTGAGAGGGTGGTGTCCTGGGCCACTAGACGAACGGGGCGCCTGTTCCTGAATGCGCGAGCGGGAACAGTATACGGGAGGAAGGCCGGAAAGTCAAAACGCCAGCCGCGGCGAACTTGATCATCAGGCGCGCCGCCTCTATAATGGTCGCGTCACCGGCTGTCCGGACGGATGTGCCGGGACATTGCCGTCGGAGTGCGGCGACGCCCCACGTCAGCGCCCTCCGGCCAAACGCGGGTTCGAACCCCGCCCGTTCGCAGGAGCAGCCGCCCTCTGCGCGGCCGCAGGCGATCGGAAGATGAGAAGGAAGGCAACATGTTGACGACTCCCAGGCAGATTACACGCGCCCTGGACAGGGTGCTGCACAAGGTGACGCAGCCGGCGCGCTATACCGGTGGCGAGCTGAACAGCGTCGTAAAGGATTGGGACAGCGCTGTCATCAGCAGCAAGATCGCGCTGGCCTTTCCCGACATCTACGAGCTGGGCGGGTCGAACCTGGGCCTGATGGTCCTCTACGACCTGATCAACAAGCGGGATGACCTGCTGGCCGAGCGGGTCTACTGCCCGTGGAGCGATTTCGGGGCGGTGATGCGGCGTGAAGGCATCCCACTGTTCGGGCTGGAGACGCGTCATCCTGTTGTCAGCTTCGACATAATCGCGTTCTCGCTCCCCTACGAACAGCTCTATACAAACGTTCTGACGATGCTGGAACTGGCACAGGTCCCACTGCGGGCGGCCGACCGCGACGCGGCGGACCCGCTGGTGATCGCGGGCGGGTCGGGCTGTTACAATCCGGAGCCGATGAGCGCGTTTTTCGACGCGATGGTCATCGGCGAGGGCGAAGAGGTGATCTTCGAGATCATCGAGACGCACAGTGCGTGGAAGCGGGAGCTCGGCAGCGTAGGGGAGCGATCCGACGGTGCCCGGCGGCGGCTGTGGGAGATGCTGGCGGGCATTCCGGGCGTCTACGTGCCTGCGCTCTACGAGGCGAGCTACGCCGCCGACAGCACGATCGCAGCGATTCGTCCGACCTGCGCCGGCGCGCCTGACACAGTGATGAAACGGGTGGTGACGGTGATGCCGCCGCCGGTGACGAAGTTCATTGTGCCCTTCATCAACGTGGTCCACAACCGGGCGGCGATCGAGATCATGCGCGGGTGCACGCGCGGTTGCCGCTTCTGCCAGGCCGGCATGATTTTCCGCCCGGTGCGCGAGCGGCCGGTGGAGGAGGTACTGGCTGCGGTGGACGAGATGATCGCCGACTGCGGCTTTGAGGAGGTAAGTTTTCTCAGTCTCAGCAGCAGCGACTACACCTATGTCGAGGAGCTGGTGCGGCGGACGATGGAGCGGCACGGCGCGCGGCGGCTGTCGGTCGGCCTGCCGAGCCTGCGGATCGAGAGTTTCAGCGTCGACCTGATGGACCTGCTCGAGAAGGGGCGGCGGCGCTCCGGCTTTACTTTCGCGCCCGAGGCGGCGACCGACCGGCTGCGCGATATCATCAACAAGCCGATCGGCGACGAGGAGCTGCTGCGGACGGCGGAGGAGGTGTACAGCCGCGGCTGGAAGACGATCAAGATGTACTTCATGATCGGGCATCCTACGCAGACGCTGGCCGATGTGCAGGCGATCGCCGACCTTTCCAAGCAGGTGCTGGCGGTTGGCCGCCGTGTGCTGGGCAACAAGGCGAACGTGCGCATAGGCGTCAGCACGCTGGTGCCGAAACCGCACACGCCGTTTCAGTGGGTGCCGATGGCGGAAGAGGAGACGATCCGGGAGCAGATCCGGCTGTTGCAGCGGGAGCTGAAAGGGCCTGGCATCCATTTCACCTGGAATGACCCGCGCGAGACGCTGGTCGAGGCGTTTCTGACACGCGGCGACCGCAAGCTGTGCGATGTGATCGAGCGGGCCTGGGAACTGGGTGCAAAGCTGGACGCGTGGGGCGAGCATTTCCGATTCGACCTGTGGCAGCGTGCCTTCGCCGACTGCGAACTGGAGATGGACTGGTTTGCGCGGCGCCAGCGGCCCGTCGACGAGGTCCTGCCGTGGGAGCACATTTCGGCGGGCCTGACGAAGGAGTTTCTGGCGCAGGAGTACCTGCACACCTATGCCGGCGGCGTGGTGGACGACTGCCGCGAGCACTGCTTCTCCTGCGGCATCCTGGGCTATTTCAAGGAGCAGCGCCGGGAGGCGCCGGACGAGGCCTGGTGCTGCCCGCCGCTGGGCAAGGATAAGGCACGCCAGCCGGTCGACGTTGTGCCGGTCCCGCTCTACTTCAACGAGGAGATGGGCCGGGAGGGCGTCGAGTTGCCGGCCGGATCGGGGGTGGACGACGCGCTGATCCTGGAACTGGAAGAGGCGAAGGGGCAGTTCGACGGGCGCGTGCCGCAGCGGCGGCACGGCACGGTCAGCCAGCGCATTGCGGAGGCGGAAGTCGCATGACCCGAACTGCTGCTCAGCCGCCGCAGTCGCCCGCCATGGCGGAGGCGCCCGCGCGTCAGCGGGTACGCTTCACGTACGAGAAGGGTGAGTCGATCAAGTTTATCGGCCACCAGGACGAGATGCGCCTGTGGGAGCGCACGCTGCGCCGGGCCGACCTGCCGCTTCTCTACAAGCAGGGCTTCAACCCGCAGCCGCATATCCAGTTCGCGGCGCCGCTGGGGCTGGGGATGACGGGCGTGCAGGAGCTGCTCGACGTGACGTTCAGCCCGCCGCTGCCACTGGAGGAGTTGACGGCGCGGATTGGGGACAAGCTGCCGCCGGGCGTGCGCCTGTTGGATGCCCGGGAGGTGCCGCTGAAGACGGCGTCGCCGCAGTCGCTGACGATCGGGGCGGACTATACGATTCTGATCTACGCCGAGCCGGACGAGGTGAGCATGGCGGAGCTGCGGGCCGGAATCGACGCGTTTCTGGCCGGGGACACGTGCTGGCGCGAGAGGGAGCGGCACGGTCAGCGTTACAGCTACAATCTGCGCCCGCTGGTCCTGGCGTTGCGCTATACGGGCTACGACGCCGCGGCGGGCGAGCATCGCATCGTTCTGCGCGTGCAGATGCGCGCCGGCGCGACGGGCCGGCCGGACGAGCTGGTCGACGCGCTCGGATTTGACGACTACGCGCGCACGCTCCGACGCGAGCGTATCTATTTCGCCGACAGCGAGCCGGACCGGGCGGTCTTTGCCGCGTACCCGGTCGTTTCGCAGGAGGAGATTTCGCCGGAAAGGCCCAAGCGGCGCCGAAAGGGGCGCAAGCGCCGCCGCACGGCGGGGCGCGAGAACGATGGCGACAGGCAGAACAACCAGCCTTTCGCGCAGAAAGCGGCTGACGAGTTCGATTGATCCTCATTGAATTGCCCGCCGCTCTCGCCCTATGAGGCTGCTGGCAATCCGACCTTCCCCTGTAACCTAAATCTTCCAGCCCAGCGTTGCCTGGCGCCGCAGTTACCTCTTTCTTCAACCGTATATGAAACGTCCGCGAACGGGCCGAATTGAATCCGTATGGGCGGAGCCAAGTATAGTAAGCTGAATCCAATCTCGAGAATGCTCGACTGGACCGGCTATGAAACGCATCGAAGCGATACGGACTGCAGCGCTCATTGCATTGCCGTTCCTGCTCCTGCCAGCGGCGTACTGGTTTGCAGTCGCGATGCCGGGTCGGCTGTCCGCCAACAAAGCGGAGCACGTGGCGCGCGTCTTGTTGCGGGCCGCGTACATTGGGTGGCAGTTCTTGGACGGCTGGCGGGGCGTCCATTCTGGTTCTATCCGTGGCTGGGCTTCGCCGCGTATGAGGTAGTGGCGACACTGTTTTGGCTTGCTTTTTACCTTGAGAACGGCGGCAGGTTCGTTACGGTCGCTTTGGCCACCTACCTGGGAGCCGCGCTCTGGGTCGGTGGGCGGCGCTCGCAACGGTTATTGGCCGCTTACACTGTCTTTCCCCACGCCGCGTTGACCCTTCCGCTCTTCCTCGTCGTTGACGACGCGACAATGCTGAATTTTGCCTGGGCCGGAACAATCCTGTCGGCCGCAGCCGCTGCCGTGTTTGCTGTTCTCTATTGGCCTGCGCCGTCAGCAGTTTCGAGGGGTCACGAGAACTAGTAGTTCAACAAACTTCTATTGATGGATAGAGGCTTTCGAGTTTGATGCGAGCGTCAGCGGTGGTGAAACGCCAGTTGACGCTCGATGCAGAAGCATTGCGGCGGTCTTGCCAAGCTGCGACTTTCTGCATCAAGGTCTGTTTGTCAGGGATGCGAGCCTTCAAGCACTGTCGATGCAGGACACTGAGTTCGATTTCCGCCATATTGAGCCAGCTGCCATGTTTGGGGGTGTAATGGATTTCCAGTTTGGCGGCAATGCGGTACGCCTCAGCCGCTGGGAACGCTTCATACAAAGATGCGAGTTTGTGCGTGTTCAGATTATCCATGACCAAGACGATCGTCTCTGCCTGCGGGAAATGGATATCGACCAGGTCGCGCAGGCAGTGGGCGAAATCGACCATGGTACGGCGCGCTGTCACCTTGACATGACGCCAGGCTTGCAGAGGTGCGAAAAGGAGAAAGAGGTTACAGGTACCGTTGCGTTCATACTCGTAGTCATATTTGGCCACCGTACCGGGTCGGGGCGGCAGGGGCAGACGGGTCTCTTTGGTCAACTGTTTGCTGCCTTCATCCAGACAGACCAGCGGTCGCTTCTCATCCTGCGGCCGATGATAGACTGCAAGCGTATCTTCCATGGCACAGACGAACTCTGCACTCGCCGCCTCCGGCACGCACCACACATCTTTCAACCAAGGCTTGAGTTCGTTTTTTTGAGTATCGTGCGCACCGTTTCGCGCGAAATGCGTTCGACCACCTCCAATTCGACCAGCTTATCGGCCAGCATCTGCAACGTCCATCTCTCCTGTCCATCGGGCGCAGCGCTACAGGCTATCTGCACCAAGCGGGCTTCGCCCGCACCGTCCAATACGCGCGGTCGCTTCCGCTTCGGGCGCGTGTGGGTGAGGGCCGCTTCAATTCCGACTGTGACACAGCGCGCCCGAACTCGCTCGACTGTGCGCGCATGCGCGCCTAAAGCCTTGCCTATCTCGGCGTCGTTAAAGCCCCCGCCCACCTGCGCTTCATCGGCCATCAAGAGGATGCGAGCCCGTCTTGAGCGGCGCCCCGACCCTGTGCCTGTATTCACTTGCGTTTCCAGTTCCTTGCGCTCCTCCGCTGTCAAGCGCACCCGATATCGTTTCGCTGGCATTTCCCCTCTCCTTGTGTCCGCCTTTACAGAGAGTATGCCACAGTTCACTTGTCCGTCAAACCCTATCTGTTACACCACTAGGTCCGCGCGGCCGTGCTATTTGGCGGCGTGCTTGCTTGCCAGCTTTTCATTGCGATCGGCGTTGGCATTGAGTTCGGCGGTATGGTCGATTCTCTTGTCCTGCTGATCCCGTTAACAGGCTTGGGCTGGCTAATCTTGAGTGGGCCATTTTTGCTGCCGCCGTTATTGGGATGGCTGGTTCGCGTACTGAGAGTTGAAAGAGGCATCGCCGCCCTTTCACATTGGGGCGGGCGGCTCCTATCCTGGACTTCTGCAGTCTCGCAGCGATTTGTCGGTGTGAAGAGTCTTTTGCAAACTGTGAAGCATGGAGACAGGTCCTCCAAAGGAGAAAGTCATATGAGCGAAGAGACAACCGCGGCGGTCGTACCCGAGACGCGCACGACGTACGGCCCGAACCTGGATTACGTCTACAAGCTGTCGATCGTGGTGCTTGCGGCGCTGGCGGTCATCCTGGTGGCGCTGTACGTGGGGCGGGCGGCGGTCTACAAGATCCACGAATTCGAGCGCGGGTTGCATCTGCGCGGCGGGCGCTTTTTGGACGTGCAGACGCCCGGCTGGCATGCGCAGATCCCGCTGGTCGATACTGTGATCATCGTCAAGGTCAACGAGAGGCTGGGCTATGTCGAGCGCATCCCGGCTATGACTTCGGACAATGTGACGATGGATGTCTCGCTGCAGTACACCTACCGGGTGACCAACCCGGAGCGGTTCGCGCTGGCGGTGGACGACCCAGAGCGCATCGTTTTCGAGTTCGTGCAGGGCCGGCTGCGCGATGTGATCAACACCAAGGCGATGACTGGGGTGATGAACCAGCGCACCGAGATGAACCTGGAGATGATACAGGTGTTGAAGGAGAAGGAGGACCAGTACGGGGTCGAATTCATGACGGTGCAGATCCAGAGCGCGTCGCCGCCGGCGGAGGTGCTGTCCGCGATCAAGGACCGGATGGTGGCGGCGCAGCTGCAGGAGCAGGCCGAGGCGGAGGCGGCTCAGCAGCGCATCGTCGCCGACGCCCAGTTCTACGCCGCGCAGAAGCAGGCCGACGCCGACGCGTACCGGATCACGGCGACGGCCGCGGCCGAGGCCGAGCAGATCCGGCTCACGACGGAGGCGCAGCAGCTGGCGGTGCGCGCTATCCTGGGCGAGCTGGAGGGCAAGGGCGCGCTGGCGGATAAGTATATCGATTATCTGATCGCCGTGGAGCTGAAGGAGAACAGCAAGTGGATCCTCGGCACGGGGGCGGAGCCCGTTTTGGAGCTGCGGCCGGACGCGGGGGAGTGAACGATGCGACGGCTCCTCTTACTGGTCGGGGCGGTCCTGCTCCTGGCAATGCTGCAGGGGACGGTGCGGCGTGGCCTGGCCGTATCGCGCTTTCACAGCGAGCTGATCGAAAAACGCGTCTACGCCTACCGCGACTGGCAGAGCACCGGCGTGCGGGTCAATCAGGGCGACCTTGTCGAGATTGAGGCGAGTGGCGAGTGGCTCTATACGCCGGAAGAGTACCACGGACCGGAGGGGCACGCGGTCTTCGTCGCGCCGGGCTTTTACCCGGTGGCGGGGGCGGCGGGGGGCGCGCTGCTCGGGCGGATAGGCGAGGCCGGGCAGCTCTTTAATGTCGGGGCAGGTGCCACCTTTCAGGCGTGGGAGCACGGCATTCTCTACCTGCGCATCAACGACGACATTTTGAGCGACAACGACGGCTGGGTCTCGGCGCAGGTCGACGTGACGCAGACGGCAGATACGCTGCCCTGAGCGGAATGGGTTGGAAGGCTGCGCGCGCGGGACGCCTTTTGCAAGACCGGCTACGCCTCTTCCTCGCCATAGCTGTGGCCGGACATGATCGCGCGCAGCTCGGCGGCGGTCGAGGCGTTCTGCAGGCGGCCTATGCGGTCGGCTTCGTCGGCCAGCAACTGCTTGACGTTGCCGAGAACGCTCTCCATCTTGTCGGCGGGAAATTTGCAGGCACCGTTCTCATCCATGTGGACGATTTCGCCGGGGGCCACGTCCATGCCGGCGACATGCACAGGCGCATTGACGGAGTGCACGGCCATATCGCCGTGGCCCGGTGTGACGCCGCTGAGCAGATACTGGAAGCCCATCGGTCGGATCTCGTCGATGTCGCGTGACGGCCCGTTGGAGATGCAGCCGAGACAACCGATCGCCTTCAGCGCCGCGGTCATGTTGCCGCCCGCCAGCCCCACTTTCCCGGCGATCTCAGGCGGGAACTTCTGTTCGAGCACGAGAATGGTCGGTTTGGGGGAGGCTTCCAATGCGTCCAGCACGTCCATGAAGGAGAGGCGCGTGAAGTTGGGGTCGGGCAGGCCGTAGACGCAGGTCACGGCATAGCCGGCGAGGGCCCCCATCTCCGGGTACATGCAGCGAATTGTCTGGTCGGTGTACCAGTTCTCGGTCCAGGGGTTGTAGAGCCCGAGGCAGAGCGGATCATTGGGATAGGTGGCGACGACATTGGTTATGGAAGGGGTATCGACGGTTTTCAGTTCTTCCAGGATCGCTTGCGGGTTCATGCTGGGTTCCTCGTGTGGTTGCTCTTGGAACGGGAAAAGATTGCTATCGGTTCACTGTCCAGGTGGCAATGAATTCGCAGATTCGTTCCATTGCCGGCCTGAGCACGTCCATGCCGGGCGCGTAACAGATGCGGATCGAGCCTTCGCCGCCGTTGCCGAATGCGCTGCCAGGCGCGACGGCTACGTGCGTCTCTTGAAGCAGATCGAGGGCGAACTGGTATGAGTCGTCGACGCCTTCGAGCTGTGGGAAGAGATAGAAGGCCCCCTCCGGCTCCGGCAGGTTGACGCCCGGGGTGGCGCGCAAGAGGCTGGTTGCGAAGTCGCGCCGCTCCTGAAACTCCTCGACCATGGCGGCGATGTCGTCCTCGCCCTGGGCGATGGCGGCCTCGCCGCCGCGCTGGACCATGGTCGGCGCGTGGGAGACGATGAACTCGTTGAGCTGGGCGGCCTTCTGCACGAAATCGGCGCGGCCCACCATCCAGCCGAGGCGCCAGCCGGTCATGCGGTAGGTCTTGGAGAACGAGTTGACGACGATAACTGCGTCAGCCCGGGTACAAAGTTGGAGGATTGATGGGGCCAGCTGTCCGGCGTAGAGGGTCTGACCCTGCCCGGTGTCCGCGGCGCCGCCTGCGCTTCCACCGTAGTAAATGCGTTCGTAAACCTCATCGGCCAGGAGCCAGATGCCGTGCCGGCGGGCGAAGTCGAGCAGCGTCAGCTGTTCGGCGACGGTCGCGGTCCAACCGAGGGGATTGGAGGGCGAGGCATAGAGGAGGAGCCGTGTGCGCGGGGTCAAGGCGGCCTGGAGCGCGTCGAGGTCGGGCGTGAAGCGCCGGCCCTGGCGCGCCATGGGAATCTCGACCGCGCGGCCACCGAACATCTCGACCATGGCAGAGCCGTTGGGCCAGTTCGGGCTGAGGACGAGCGCCTCGTCGCCCGGATCGATGACGCATTTGATGGCAAGGTTGAGTGCCTGCACGCCGCCGGCGGCGATCTGGATTTCTGACGCGCCGACCTCGACGGTATGGAGCCTCTTGACCAAGCCGGCGATTGCCTCTCGGAGCGACGTCAGTCCCTGATTGGCGGTGTAGAATGTCCAGCCCTCCTGTACGGCCCGGTTTACCGCCGCGATGACATAGGGCGGCGTGGGCAGCGTAGACTCTCCGAACTGCAGGAAGAGCACGTCCTCCATACCGAAGGCGACGTCGGCCAGGGCGCGGATGCGGGAGACCGGGACGCGTTGGGCCGAGGGTGCGAGAGGGGCTGAAGGCATGGGTGGGAGCCTATTGGGCGGCGGACGAACGGGCAGCGCATTGACGCAGCCGCAGGTCCTCCTGAAAGGCTTAGTCCTGCAAGAGCGCGCGTGCGATCTCTTCCCACTCTTCCGGCAGAGGGGCGCTGCTGGCGGGCCGATTGGCGCGGCGATACCAGTGGTCGGCGTTGGGCAGGTCGCCTTCCACGCGGTGCAGATAGGCGTGCACCCAGGCCGAGCCGTTGCTGTCGGGCTGGCCCTGGAGCGCGTCGTGGGCGCCGTCCCAGTCGTCGCCGGCCTCCATCCAGAGGGCGAGCAGCGGCGCGCCGACTCCGCCGGGCGGGCTGTCGTCTGACAGGCTGGCTTTGAATTCGTCGAAGGTCACGTCGTTCTCCTGGTTCGTATGGTTGTCTTCGCTGGGCGCGACACCTGCGCCTATTCTGGCACGACCGCGATGCAGTCGGCTGAGATCAAGGTGCCGGGCAGCTGGCAGCCGAGCGTCGTGCGGGCCGGGTAGGGTTTGGTGACGTACTGCTGGTAGACCTCGTTCATTTCGGCAAAGTCGTTGAGGTCGGCCAGATAGATGCCGACCTTGGTCACATGCTCCCAGGAGGTGCCGGCCGCCTCCAGCAGGATGGTGAGGTTATCGAAGACGCGCGCGGCCTGCTCGCGGAAACCGCCTTTGACCCGTTTGCCTGTGGCGGGGTCCAGCGGTCCCTGGCTGGCGATGTAGGCGACCGGCCCGTCGGCGACGATGCCCTGGGAATAGATGCCGGCGGGCTTCGCGCCCCTGTCGGTGTAGACTTCCTTACGCATTCGAACTGACTCCCCTCTCCTGATTGCTGTGTGGTTGGGCGAATACATGTCTGTGGGACATCGGCAATTGACCTACGCAAGAATTCTATCGAATCAGTTTGTCATATTTGGCGTGCGTTCCGATCCAAAACCAGACAAACTCTTCGCTACTTTCCACAGCAACTGCGCGATACTTGATATCCACTCTCACGGACCAGAACCTGCCGACCTTTTCCAAGGGTAATGACGGGTGTCTCGAATCGCGCTTGAGCAGTCCAAAATTTCTGTCCGCCAATTCCTGGATGTTCTGCTGCAGTCTTCGATAACATTGCCAGAACGACGGGTTTGCGAAATGCCTTACAGCTCTTTGCAATTTCCAGCCCGCAAGTCGGCAATGGCTTGGTCGGCAAGTTTGTCTAGTTTCCCTGACTTCACGTCATCTTCAAACTGCTTATCCCACATTTCCGCCTCAAATTCCTCGAACCACTTTCTGAATCGGGCCAGTTCTTGTGGGGAGAGTTGAGAAACTGCGGACTGGAGCTTTTTCACTGTGTGGATAGACATAGTCTCTCCTTTGACATTCCCTCTGATTCGACGTTTCTGCAACAACGGGCTGCTCTCACGGCTCGATGAGGCCTAATTTCCTGGCTGCGCGGCCCGGATTCTTGGCGGCCACCGGCTTTTGATAAAGGAAAGCACGGCCCAGATCTCGGCGTCGCTGAGCTGCTCTTCGAACCCTATCATGTTGCTCTTGTATCCGCCACCGACGAAGGCGGTCGTTCCGAACTTGGTGATGTCGAACAGCATCTGGTCAGGGTGGTGCCAAGTGTGGCCGCTGGCGTCGTGGGGCGGGGCGGGAAAAAGGCCGTTTTCATCGCGCCGGCGCCAGTTCGGCTGCCCTTCGAGATCTACACCGTGGCAGGAGGCGCAGTGCTGCTGGTAGAGCGTTTCCCCCTGCGCAACCAGCTGGGGATCGGAGGGGTCGGCTGCCTGCACCGAATCGTCTTCCGGCGGCGCGGGGGCGGCCGGCGTATCTGTCGGCGCAGGAACAGGCGTGGCGGTCGGGGCCGCCGCCGTCTCCCCGGCAGGTGGTTCGCTTGCCGGCCCCTGTCCTCCGTCTCCACTTCCGAACATCGTGCATCCGAAGAGGGCAAACGCGGCAACCAGGACCGCGGCGGGCGGCAGCAGCCCTCGTTTCATCGCTAGCCTCCCAGCGCGTCGCGCAACAGCTGCAGCCAGTTGCCGTGACAGATGGCGGCAATGTCGGCGTCGGCGTAACCGTGCGCCCGCAGCAGCTCGGGGATGCGCTGCAGGTCGGCGATCGTGTCGAGGTCGGCGGGGGACTGCTCGCGCCCGAAGCCGCCGTCAAGGTCGGTGCCGATGGCGATGTTGCCGGCAGTTCCGGCCAGCTCGCAGATATGGTCGACGTGGGGGACGATGTCTTCCAGGATGATGTCGTAGTTCCAGGCCTGTCCCGCCTGCCATTTGGTGGACACCATCCACACGTCGAACGCCATGCCGATAACGCCGCCGCGTTCGATGATGGCGCGCAGCTGCTCGTCGCTGAACTGGCGCTGGTGGGGGACGACCGCGCGGCAGTTGTTGTGGCTGGCCAGGACGGGCCCGTTGAAGATTTCCAGCGCCTGCCAGAAGGCCTGGTCGGACAGGTGCGTCAGGTCGAGCATGATGCCCAGCCGTTCCATCTCGCGCAGGAGCTCCGGTCCCCTCTCGCCGAGGCCAAGTTCGGTGCCGGTGCCACCGGCGTAGCGGCAGGGGCCGTAGTGCGCGGGGCCAATCGCGCGCAGGCCGGCGCTGTGCCAGGCCTCGACGTGTTCGGGGGAGAGGATTGGGTCGGCCCCCTCCATCGACAGGAGAAAGCCCAGTGGGGGCTCGTCACCGCCGTTCTGATCAAAGGTGGACCAGTCTTGCCAGTGGGCGTCGAGCTCGGTGCGGTTGGTGATGATACGCACGATGCCCTGGTCTTCCAGCGCGCGGTAGTAGGCCAGGTGCCCCTGGGCGATGGCGCAGGCCTGGGTGGCGTGGTCGTAGTCGATATTGGGGGCGGGGCGCCCCGTCGATCGGGCGATGGCCGTGGCGAAGGAGAGCGCGATCCGGCCTTGGCGCATCTCGGGGAAGGCGACCGTGCCCACCCCCATGCCTTTGCCGCCATCCACTTTTTCCGTGGCGCGGATCGTATAGACCGAGCGCGTCAGGTCGCGGTTGCCCTGGAGCGCGTTCATGGCCAGGTCGAGGTGGGCGTCGATCAGAAGCATGGCGTACTCCGGCGTTTCCGGGTGTTAAAGATAGAACGGAGCTATGTTGGCCGCTTAAGGAAGGGTCAGCTGTCTCTGCATCCTGGGGCCGGCCGCCGCCGGGCGCGCAGGCGCGGCGTTCAATGTTCGCTCTCTTCCGTCTCAGGCGGCACCGGTCAGTTCTGCGGGTATCTGCAGCTGGCGTTCGGCCTGCAGGCCGGCCGGGTTGAGCACGGCGACCCCGTCTTCGCCGCCGGCATAGATGCGGCCGTCGACTTCCAGCAGGCAAAGGGCAGGTTGGCTACCGCCGACCGGCGACCATGCGACGCCGTCGGCCGAGCGCCACAGCTGTGTGTCGTCGCTCAGCAACCAGTTGATCCGGTCGGCACCGGCGGGTGCGGAGCTGACGGCGACTAGGGCGTTTACCTGCTCCGGCGCGCCCTCCACCACGGCGAAGGTGCGCCCGCCGTCAGTCGACTGCCAGAGCCCGTCGGTTTCGGTCCCGGCCAGGACTTGGCCGCTGCAATGCACGTCCGGCGCGACCGCGACGGTCTGATAAGCGGCATCGGCAGAGAGGCTGCGTTTCCACCCGAGACCGGCGTTGGGCGAGCGGTAGATGCCCTCTTCCGTACCGGCGAAGACGACTTGCCAGCGGGGCCAGGCGCTCTCATCCATGGGTGGGGCCCAGGCCAGCGTGAGGACGGTGAGGTTTTGCAGACCGAAGTTGACCGGCATCCAGCGGATGCCGCGATCGCGGCTGCGCATAACGCCGTCGCCTTCGCTGCCGGCGAGGATTACGCCGGAGTCGTCGTAGTCGGGCGCGGCGGAAAAGGTAAGGATTGCGGCCTCCGCGCCTTCGCGCCAGGCGGCCTGCCACTGCTCGGCCCTGTTGAGGAGGTAGGCGATGCCAAAGGGCGCGCCGCCGGTGAAGATGCGGTCATCGAGGGCGCAGGCCGCGGTCAATCTTTCCATGGGCTGGGGCGCCGGCGTCAACTCGTCTTCGCCCACGGTGAAGAGCCCGTAGGGACCTGCAGCCCATATACTGCCGTCATATTCTGAAAGGGAAAGGATTATCGACATGTTTGCTCTTTACTTGGAGTGATGGGAGGGCCCGTCGGCGTGCGTCATTAGGACTTCGGCATGCTCGTCAACAGGATAGCCCGGTTTGCTCGCGTGCGGCCTGGCTACCGAAAGAGGCTACGGTTCCATGCTTTGGGTCGGATCCTTATGGTAAACGATCGTGTTGGTGCCGAGGGCCATGAGGGCGCCGCTGACTGCGGTTTCGAGGACAGCCGACTGGACGCCGGTCACGTCGATAAGTCCGGTCGCGCGCGCGTCGACGATCTCCTTGCCGACGACGTCGTAGGCGTAGCCCGGGCCGGCCTCCTCGAGGTGGATGGCGGCCACGGAGGGAGACTCGATGCCGGCGTTCCTGACGATCTGCAGGAAGGGCGCGTCGAGGGCGTCGCGCAGGACCTTGACGCCGAAGTTTTCGTCGCCCTCCAGCTCGAGCTCGTCGAGGGCGCGGCGGGCGTGGACGAATGCGGCGCCGCCGCCGGGCACGACGCCGGTCCTGTGTGCCAAAGAGACGGCGGTGAGGGCCCGCTCCGAAAGACCGGAGAGGATGTCGCGCTCCTGCTTGAGATTGGTGCCCACCTTGAGCACGCCCATGCCGCCGGTGAGGGCGGCCAGCCGGTTGATGATTTCGGAGCGCTCGTCGTCGTCGACGCGCAGCCCTTCCAGCCGGAGGCGCAGCTGGTCAACCGTTTCCTGGACCGCGGCGGTGCGGCTCTGGTAGGGCTGGAGCTGCATCGTTTTGCGGTCAACCTGCACGCGCATCGCCTCGCCCAGGTCGGCCTCGGTGGCTTTGGCGGCGTAGGCGTAGTAGTTGCGACCGAGGATGGTGGCGCCGGTGAGCGTGGTCAGGTCGCGGAAGGCCATGCGTCGCGCGTCGCCGATCTCCTTCATCTGGACGCCGAGGATCGAGATCTTCTTCTTCTCCTCGGTCTGGTTGCGCACCATGACGTGGAGCGCCTCTTCCTTGAAATGGGAGCCGATGATGACGAGCGACTTCTTGCCGGTCTTCATGGCGGCCTCGATCAGCGCGATCGTTTCGTCGGCCTGGGACATCGTGTCATCAACCACCGCGATGGTGGAGTCGCCGTAGATGGCCCATTTGCGGATCGGGTCGGTGTAGAGATGGAAGCTGGCGATTTCGGCCTTGTAGTTGGCGCCGGCGTGGTACTCGCGCGCCAGGAAGGGAGAGACATATTTTTCGACGGAGACGCGAGCGTCGGCGCCGAGGAGGTAGCTGAGCTCGCCGATGGTGGCGGCCAGGTCGCGGTCTTTGACGACGGTGAGGGCGACGACGGCCAGGTCATTCTCGGTTTCGACGGGAATGGCTATCTTTTCGAGGTGAGCGCCCACAGCCGCGGTCGCGGCGCGCAGGCCGATCTCCAACTCGCGATAGCCGATGCCGGCGGTCATCATCTTGAGCGTCTGGTGATAGATCTCGCGCGTGAGGAGGGCGGTTGCCGTGCCTCCGTCGCCGACCTGGCCGGCGATGCGCCAGATGATGTGGCGCATCAGCATGGCGCCAACGTCGATGAGAGGGTCGCCGAGGCTGAGGATACGGCGCACCGCGGTCGCGGCGTCATCGAGCAGCTCGGGCCCGCGGGTGCCGTCGCGCTCGTTGATGACATGTCCGCCGACCGGCCCGAGGGTCGGGGCCAGCAGATCGGCGATGGCGTTGATGCCGTTGCTCAGATTCTCGTGGGTCTCCTCCGGGCCGGCGACCGCAGCCCTGTGATGTTTGATCTGTTCCAACTTTGCACCTCGATAATCTGATGAATGCTGATTGGTGTGAAGTTGCCCAACTGTCGGTTACGAGTGTGATTGGCTGGCTAGCGGGTCACGCCCACAGGTGTGCGTATTTGAGGCCGCTGCCGGTGTTGAACAGGACGACAGTCTCATCGCCGCGCAGCCAGCCCGACTCCAGCAGCTGAATCTGGGCGGCGAGCGTGGCCGCGCCCTCGGGGCAGGGGAAGACGCCGGTGCACTCGCCGATGCGTTTGGCGGCGCGCAGCATCACGTTGTCCTCGACGGCAACGGCGGTGCCGCCGCTCTCGCGCACGGCCCGCAGCATCAGAAAGTCGCCGACGGCGGAGGGTACGCGCAGGCCGTCGGCGAGCGAGTGCGCTCCCTCCCAGGGTTCGGCGAACTCGGTCCCCTGTTCCATGGCGCGCACGATCGGCGCGCAACCGCTGCTCTGGACGCTGACCATGCGTGGCCGTTTGCTGCCGATCAGGCCGATCTGCTCCATTTCGTCGAAGGCTTTCCACATCCCCACGAGGCCGGTCCCGCCGCCGGTAGGGTAGAAGATCACGTCGGGCAGCCGCCAGCCGAGCTGTTCCCAGATCTCGTAGCCCATCGTCTTTTTGCCTTCGATGCGGTACGGCTCCTTTAGCGTGCTGACGTCGAACCAGCCGTGCTGCGCGACCTTCTCTCGCACTTTGGCGCCGCAGTCGGTGATCAGGCCGTCGACGAGGGTGACCTCCGCGCCCAGGTTGCTGCATTCGACCCGGAAAGCGGCAGGCACGTCCTGCGGCATGTAGACGTGGGCGGGCAGCCCGGCTTTGGCGGCGTATGCGCTCATCGCGCCGGCTGCGTTGCCTGCGCTGGGGATGGCCAGCTCCGCCGCGCCCAGCTCGTAGGCGCGGCCGACGGCCATCACCAGGCCACGGGCCTTGAAGCTGCCGGTGGGGTTGAGGGACTCGTCCTTTATGAAAGTATTGGGACAGCCGATATCTTCGCCGAGCGCCTGGGCGTGCACAAGGGGCGTCCAGCCCTCTCCAAGTTTGAGTTGCCCGGCCCGCGTCCGTATCGGCAGCACCTCTTCGTAGCGCCACAGCGAGGATTCCCGTGCTGCCAGCGAATCGCGCGTCAGGGTTCGGGCGGCCTTGGCCAGGTCGTAGCGGGCAAGCAGCGGCTTTTCGCAGGCCGGGCACAGGTTCATCAGCCGGTCGGCCTCGTACTCTTCGCCGCAGCGACTGCAGGAGAGATGTGTGAGTGTCGAACGAGTTGCAGTCATAGGAACTGCCGGAAATAGTGCGTTACCGTGCGCCCACAGGGAGGGCGACGGGAACGGTTCAGACTAGAGACAAGGAAAGCGGCAGCGGCATGTCGGCGCCGGCTGCCTGCTCAATTGTACTGCGCTTCCGACTACAAGGCAAAATTGACCACGATTCATGACGTCGTCATAATTGACTACGGATTGACTGCCCGCGATCGCCCCTCGGCGGCGCTTTCCCGGACTGAAATTGGGAATATTCGAAACGATATCAGGCGCACATCCGTATAGATTCATGGGGTGGTGCAATGGAAGCGATTGTTGAAGCACAAAACCTGCGCAAGACCTACAAAAGCGCCGACGGCTCCAGCATAGAGGCGGTCCGGGGCGTGGACCTGTCGATCCGGCGGGGAGAGATCTTCAGCCTGCTTGGGCCGAACGGTGCTGGCAAGACGACGACGATCTCGATGATCAGCGGGCTGGTGTCGCCGACGGAGGGGGATGCCTTTATCGGGGGACACTCGATCACGAAGCAGCCGATGGCGGCCAAGCGGCTGATGGGCTTCGTGCCGCAGGAGATTGCGCTCTATCCCGATCTCAGCGCGCGCCGGAACCTGCTCTTCTTCGGCAGAATGTACGGGCTGGGCGGAAAGACGCTCAGCCGCCGCGTCGACGAGCTGCTGTCGTTCATGGAGCTGCACGACAGGCGCAACGATCGCATCGACACCTATTCGGGCGGCATGAAACGCCGCGTCAACATCGCTGCCGGGCTCTTGCACAAGCCGCAGCTGATCTATATGGACGAACCGACGGTCGGCATCGACCCGCAGAGCCGGCGCCGCATCCTGGACACGGTCAAGCAGCTGCGGGACGAAGATGGCATGACGGTGCTTTATACGACGCACTTGATGGAGGAGGCGCAGGAGCTGAGCGACCGCGTGGGCATCATGGACCACGGCGAGATCATCGCCATGGGCACGCATGCCGAATTGACGCAGCAGGTGGGCGAAGAGGACCGTTTGGAGTTCACGGTCGTGGGTGAGGTTGCAGATGCGACACCGGCGCGCATTCAACAAGAGGTTTCGCAAGTCACACGGGTGCTCTACGAAGCGCCCGAGCCTGCCGGCGACGGGTCCGCCGACGGGTCCGGAGACTATGCGTCTGCGCGTCTGACAGTCTTCGCCGAGCGCGGTCGCACTGCCCTCCCTCCCATCATACAGGCCCTCCATTCCGCCGGACTGGAAGTCCAGTCGGTGGCCGTGCGCGAGCCCGACCTCGAAGCGGTCTTCCTCGCGCTGACGGGACGCGAGCTGCGGGACTGACTTGTTTCCCCAATGGAACGCAGAGCTTCGGCCTAACCGAGTTGCTGGCGAACCCCCAGCATTCCGTGCTGCCCTCTCTCGGATATATCGTGATCTGAAGAGGGACCTGAACGGGAAACCAATACGGACGTCGAAAGGTGAGCAGGAAACGCGAAATCGCGTGCAAGAGCCGGCCGAATGGACTACACTGGGACCATCACCGGCCGCACAATTACGAACCCAGGCACAGCCAGCCCGGCCGCGCACTCTACACAACCGTTGAACCGACCGGCAAATGGCAAACGATGACAAAGCATGACGAAATGGAGGGAACTGCCCGTGTAAAGATCCCTGACCGTGCTACGCTCTAAACAGTATGCACAGCCTACCGAAGCAACGATTAGCAGTTCAGGCAATGCCGGAAGGTGAAAGCGAAGACCCCAAGGCGGTCCATCTCCCCGTCAGTAAGAAAGGCATCGCGACATCTGGGGAAATCTGGTCTTTTTTGGTCCTTTTTGGCCTTTTGACCACATTTTGAGACATTTCACGACACGAAACGTCACGACAAGAAGACCTTGGTCCAGTCGCAGGCCTTACAAAGCCTCGAAGGGTGATTTTCGTCTCCATTCGCTAAAATTCGTGGAACATTCTGAAGAGTTACGAGAGCCGGGACTCTCGCAGTCTTAAGGGAACCGGTTTCGTTCCCGGAATTTCATTCTCCTGACCCTCACAGAGCCGACAACATTCCCTGCCGAGTCTCCATCATCTGATTTATGCGCAAGATCCTCGCAATTGCCGGCAAAGAACTGTCCATTTTTTTTCGCGATCGCAATCTGCTCCTGCTCTCGTTCGCGACCCCGCTGGTGCTGTCGACGATCATCGGGCTGGCGTTCGGGGGCATTGGCGCCGGAGCGGACAGCCCAGATTTCGCCGAGATCGCGGTGGCCGTGGTCAATCTGGACCAGGGCGTCGACGTTCAGGAAGCGGTGGGCCTGCCCGACCAGTTCGCCGATGCCGGTTCGCTGCCGTTTGATCCCGCAGATGTCGCGCTCCCGTTTGGGGATTCTCAGGTCACCTTGGACGCGCTGATGGAGAGCGGTTCCGAGCTCAATTTCGGCGATCTGATCGCCGGGATTCTCCTGTCCCAGCCGCTCGGGAACACCGACGCCCCGGGTGGCGCAGGACCGGATTTTGGCGAACTCGAATGCCGATTGCTGGGCGATCGCGAAGGCGAGGAGGCCGTTACATTCTCCGCCGCGGGTGCGCTGGACGACCTGCTCGACGCTTCGCCGGTTGAAGACGCCGACCTGGCGCGCGCCGGCGTAGACAGCGGCGAGTACGCGGCCGCGGTGATCATTCCGCCCGATTTCAGCAGGGCGATGATTCCCCGGTTCAGCCTGGACGGCGAAGGGAGGGTCCGCGCCGAGCTGGGCGATCCAGCTGGAACGGTGGAGGTCTACGGCAACAACGGCAGCCCGGTCTCGGCGCGCATCGTCCAAAGTATTGCGGCCGGGATCGTCAATCAGTTTGTGCGCGTGAGCGTCGCGCTGGGCGCCACGGTGGAAACATCGGCCAATGTCGTTCTTGACAGCATCGACCTCGGCCTCGTCGACGTCAGCAATCTGGACCTGAGCGGTGTCGACCTTCCGGCGGCGCTGGCCTCGCTGCAGGGCCTCGATGCGTCGGTCCTGGAGCCCCTGATATGTCTTATCACGCCGGGCGCGAGCAACATCGGCGTCAGCCGGCGGCCGCTGGATGCGTTGCAGCAGGGGCCGACGTTTGCGCGGCTCATCGTCCCAATTGGCGCGTCGCAGGCGGTCTTTTTCGCGCTCTTCACGGGGGTGTTCGGCATCCATTCGATCTACGAGGAGCGGCGCTACTGGACGCTGCAGAGGATGGTTGTTTCGCCGACGCCGCGGTTCTTTTTGCTGGTAGGCAAGGTGGTGGGGAACCTGGTGACGGTTCTTCTGCAGATTCTGATCCTGCTGGCCGCGCTGACCGTGGTAGCGTCGATCGTAATCGGTCAGCCGGCGATGATTTGGGGCCCGAACGTGGCGGCAATTCTGGCGTTGACGCTGGCGCTGGCCCTGTGTGTATCGGGTGTGGGCGTTTTTCTGGTCGGGCTGGCGCGGACGCCTGAGCAGGTCGTGCTGTTCGGGCCGATGATCAACATTGGGCTGGCGGTCTTGGGGGGCGCGTTCGGATTCGCGTTGCCGCAACAGGCGGCGCAGTTCTCGCTGATATACTGGGGCGTTGACGCGTATACCAAGCTGGCCAGTGCGCAGACGGTCATCGCGCTCAATCTGCTGGTGCTGTTCGCGCAGGGTCTCGTTCTGTTCCTTGTGGGAATGTGGCTGTTCAAGCGGAGGCTGGACCTGTAACTTTTTCCAGGCGGCCTTTGCCGCAGCATCTGCACCTTCTTTTCGACACTGGCAATAGTTCCTACAGTTGCTGACAATGCGACCGATTCTGACGATTGTATTGAACGACCTGCGCATCTTTTTCTCGCAACGGGGCAACCTGGTTGGCCTGCTGGTGATTCCCGTCCTGCTCACGGTGGTCATTGGCTGGAGCCTGGGGCGCTTCGGAGGTGGAGGGCAGGTGCGCCTGCGCGTTGACCTTATCGACCTGGACGGGACCGGCATGTCGGCCCGTCTGGTCGACGAACTGCGCGCGGCCAACGATACGCTGGTGCTGTGCCCGCTGGACAATGACGCCGACGACTTTTGCAGTCTGGAAGGCCAGACGCTAGACCTCGAACGCGCCGTCGAACGGGCGCGTGCGGGCAGGACCGAGGCGCTGATCGTCGTCCCGGCAGGCTACGCGGCCGCGCTCGAGAACTTCGAGCGAGCCAGTATCGACTACTATTCGATGTCGGACCCGCTACAGCCGGACGCCGTTCTGCAGAGCCTGGAGGCGGTGCTGCAACGCGTCAACGGCGCGTCGATGACGGCCGGTGTGGCGGGTGCGCTGCTGGACAACGTGACCGCCGGGCTCGATCTGCCTGCCATTGACGAGACTATGCGGACTGAGTTTTTGGACCAGCTCTTCCGAAACGCGGAGCAGAAGTTGATCGAGATGCCGGCGCCGGTGAGCTTCGAAACTGGCCAGGAGGAGGCGGGCGGCGATGCCTCCGACAACGGGTTCAACCAGTCGGCGCCGGGGATGGGGACGCTGTACGTCATGTTCACAGTGCTGGGCGGGATGGCGATCCTGCTGCGCGAGCGGCGTCAGTGGACGTTGCAACGTCTGCTGGCGCTGCCGGTCTCGCGGGCGCAGATCCTCGGAAGCAAGATTGTGGTCTACTTTGTGCTGGGCATGATCCAATATATGATCGTGTTTGTTGTCGGCGGCGTTGCGGGGATGGAATTCGGCGATGATGCGCTGGCGCTGCTGGCGGTCATGGCGGCCTTTGTTCTGTGCATCACCGCGCTAACGTTCGCGCTCGCTCCGTGGATCCGAAGCGAGGGCCAGGCCAGGGGCTTTGTTCTGCTGTTGTCGCTGTCGCTAGCGCCGCTGGGCGGGGCCTGGTGGCCGCTAGAGATTGTGCCTGACTTCATGCGGACGATTGGTCATCTGTCGCCCGTCGCCTGGGCAATGGACGGATTCCATGATCTGATCTGGTACAGCGGCGGCTTAGCCGATGTCCTGCCAGAGGTCGGCGTCCTGCTGGCGGCGTCAGCTGTTCTGTTTGCGGTTGGGATTCGAGGGTTCAGGTATGGGTGAGTGTCCGCAATTCATTGCCCCAGTGGGTGACGGGCAAAGATCCGCGGCGGCAGGCCATCGAGTTTTCTGCTGAAATTGCAGCGACCGGAAGCTGGTGAAACGGCAGGTGTTCGGAGTCATATCCAATGAAAACGCTAGAGAGAGTTCGAGAGCTGATTCCCGACATGACAGCGGCAGAGAAAGCGGAGTTGCTACAATGGATCACGCGCGACATTGGCGGCGTATATCCTGGCATTGAAAGTGTACCGGGGGTAATGGGAGGTGAACCGTGTGTTGGACGCACACGTATTCCTGTTTGGCTTCTGGTCCAGGGTCGAATTCTCGGAGTGAGCGAGGCGGAGATTCTCGACGCCTATCCAGCCCTGCGCGTCGAAGATCTCACCAATGCTTGGGCCTACTATCGAGCCAACAAGGATGAAATTGATCGCCAGATTGCCGAGAACGAGACGGCGTAGCAGTGGCGCGCTCGTATGCAGACGAACACTTTCCATTGCCGGTCGTCGAAGAACTGCGAAGGTCAGGGCATGACGTGCTGCCGATCCAGGAGGACGGAAGGGCCAAAGAGAGTTTTCCCAATGAGGATGTCCTGTCAGCCGCAGCCGAGTTCCAGCAGGCCGTTTTGACCTTGAACCGTAAGCATTTCGTTCGTATGAAATTTGAATCGTCGCCACACACCGGCATCGTTTCGCGTACATTCGGTCCCGATTTTGAAGGTCAAGCCAGGCGCATCCATGAAGCCGCCTCGGATCATGTCTCCCTGGAGGGTGAGCCGATTCCAGTCAATCGACGAGAATTCTGAATGAATCTCAAACCCGAACAGCCCTCGACGCCACCAGCAGGGGGCGGGGATTCCGCGGGCCGTCCGACCGACCGGTATGCGGATGCAGGTGTAGACATCGATGCCGGCATGCGGGCGGTCGATCTTATGCGGGCGGCGGTGCAGGCGACGCACACGCCGCAGGGCGTTTCTGAGGGGGAAGGATTCGGCGGCCTGTACGCGCTGACCGATTTGCCGCCGGGGCCGCTGCTAGTGGCTTCGACGGACGGCGTAGGCACGAAGGTCAAACTTGCAGCAGATCACGGCCGCTGGAAGATCATTGGCGCGGACATGGTCAATCACTGCATCAACGACATTCTGGTGCATGGCGCGCGCCCCCTTTTGTTTCTTGACTATATCGCGGTAGACAAAGTCGTGCCCAAAAATGTCGCCGCAATTGTGGCGGGGGCGGCCGAGGCTTGCCGTGAGGCCGGATGCGCACTGCTGGGGGGCGAAACGGCCGAAATGCCAGACGTTTACACGGCGGGCTCGTGCGATGTGGCCGGTACAATCGTCGGCTTGGTCGGCCGGCAGGAACTGCTGCCGCGGCGGCAGTCGATGCGGCCGGGCGATTTGCTGATTGGGCTGCCGAGCAGCGGTCCGCATACGAACGGCTATTCGCTCATCCGCCGCGTCATCGAAGGCCGGGATCTGCGGATGCTCCTGGAGGACGGACAGCCGCTGCTCGACGCGCTGCTTGCGCCGCACCGTTCCTATCTGCCGGCGGTGCTCGCGCTCAAGGAGGCTGACATCGAGGTCAAGGGGCTGGCGCACATCACCGGCGGCGGCCTGGTGGACAACCTGCCCCGGATCCTGCCGCCGGGCGTGCGGGCGCGAATCGATTGCCAAAGCTGGGAGGTGCCTCCGGTCTTCCGCCGCCTGCAGGCGTGGTCCGGGATGGACGGCGCTGAGGCCTTCCGCGTCTTCAACATGGGCATCGGGATGGTCGTCGTTGCCGCAGCGGAGGAGGCGGGCCGCGCCCTGAGCGTGCTTCCCGGGGCGGTGGTGATTGGAGCGCTGGCCGATAGCGACCGGCCAGTGCCCGATGTAGAATTGGATGGCCTGTAGCCTGGTTTTGCCCACTTTGCTTCCCTTGAGAGGAGTGTTGGACGATGAATAAGGTCCGCCGGCATTGCGGCCTGATAACAGAAGGAGAGCGAATGACTACCGAACTGGTCCAACTTTCCATCGACGGCCCGATCGCCGCGGTCGTCCTCAATCGCGAGGACAAGCTGAACGCGCTCAATGCGGAGATGCTGGCGGCGCTGGAGGAGTACGCGGATCAGCTGGACCGCAGCCGGGAGGTAAGTGTCGTGCTGATGACGGGCACGGGCAGGGCCTTCTGCGTCGGCGCGGACATCTTTGAGTGGAGCGACCTGACGCCGTTGGAGATGGGGCGGCGCTGGATTCGCGACGGGCACCGCATTTTCGAACGCTATGCGCGGCTGCCGCAACCTGTCATCGCGGCGCTCAACGGCTATACGTTCGGCGGAGGGCTGGAGCTGGCGCTGGCGGCGGACCTGCGGCTGGCCGCGGCGGGCGCGCAGCTCTCGTTTCCGGAGGTCAAGCTGGGTGTCATTCCCGGATGGGGCGGTACGCAGCGACTGGCGCAGCTGGTCGGGCCGAGCCGGGCCAAGCAGATGATATTCAGCGGCGAGCGCGTGGATGCAGAGGCGGCGGAATGGTGGGGGCTGGTGAACGAGGTCGTGCCGAATGAGCAGCTGCCGCAACGCGCGCGCGAGCTTGCCGAAGCGATTGCGGCCAACGGCCCGGTTGCCGTGCAGATGACGAAGCAGCTCATCGATGCCGCGGCGCCGGACGGGGGGCATGGCGGGGCGGTCCTGGAAAGCCTCGCCGGCAGCCTGGCCTCCTATACCGACGACGCGCAGGAGGGTGTATCGGCCTTCCGTCAGCGCCGGACGCCGCGCTTCAGCGGGCGGTGAGGCCTGGGGACCAGGCACATTCGCGGCGCGGTCAGTCGTGGATTCTCTCGCCGCAGTGGGGGCAGATTGCGGGAGAACTCTTTTCCTCGCTCAGCTCTTCCATGAAGCCGGAACCGAGGATGCCCGCCGGCAGCGCGAAGAAGCCGATGCCGACGATTGCGATGACGCCGGCCAGGAGGCGGCCAGCCGCGGTAACCGGAAAGACGTCACCGTAGCCGACGGTCGTCAAGGTGATGATGCTCCACCACATCGCCTTGGGAATGCTGGCGAACTCTTCAGGCTGGGCTTCGTGTTCGGCGAAAAACATCAGCGAAGATGTCATTACCAGCAGCAAGAAAAGGACGGAGATTACTGCCAGCAGATCGCCGCGTTTGGTTTGGACGACCCTGCCGAGCGTCTGCAGGCTGGAGAAGTAGCGGCTGAGGCGCACGATGCGCGCCAGAAGGCGCACGACGCGCAGGAAGCGCAGGTCAAGCCCGTGCAGGCTTACGAAGAAGACGAGGTAGACGGGCAACACGGCGAACAGGTCGATCAGTGCAAGCGGTGAAACGATGTATCGCAGGCGGCCCTTTAGCGGGTGCGCGTACCTCGGGTCTTCGGTGCAGGACCATACGCGCAGCAGATACTCAACCGAGAAGACCGCGACGGAGATGAGCTCGAAGAGGTGGAAGCCGCGCGGCGAAATCTGAAACAGCTCTTCGACCGTGCCTGCAATCAGCGCGATGACATTGAGCGAGATCAGCGTGATGAGAAAGATATCGAAGATCTCGCTCGTCCGTTTGCCCTCTTCGGCCTCTTCTATGATTTCGTAGACCGTTTTCTTCAGCGAAGCCATCAGACCGGGTGAAGCAGTGGCGCAGGAACCCGTTCAGTTATGGTTTGTTGGCCGGGGTTCGGCGCGTCGACGGGTGCAACAAGGAGCAGAGGGGTGCGGAACGAAAGGGAGCGGCGTTGCGATGTGTGCGCTGTGGTGGGCGAGGAGGGACTCGAACCCCCGGCCTCACGGATGTGAACCGTGCGCTCTAACCAGCTGAGCTACTCGCCCGGGTGGGGGCCGGAAACGTCGAAATCGTGCCGGCTGAACCAGCGCCGAGTATATCATTGTCAGCGTATTTTGTAAATCCTGGGCGATACAGCAAAATGATGCGGAAATTGTAACCGTTTCTCTATTTGGGCGGCTACAGAACCGACTTTGGCCTGCCGTGCCGCGATCATCGGCCCGGCACATTCACTGGCTTTCTCAGACTATGGTCCGATCTCATCGCCGCAGCCGCTGGCTGTACCGTATCTTCTTCGTTCTGGTGATTGCCGCGGGACTTTACGGCTGGCTCTACGGGGCCAGAAACTGGCAGCCGGACGCCTCAGCGCTTGAAATTGCCTCGTTGACGGGCGGGGCAGACTGGATCGACCTTGTCGCCGGTGTACTGGAGGACGCCATTCAGATCTTTCAGGAGATCACCAGCCAGCCCCGGCGCTGAGTTTTCCCCACCCTCTTAGCCCTCCCCTGCGGCGCGGCCCTCCGGCGTATGCATGCACAGCAGGCCATCTTTGGCGTTCAGATAGCGGCACAGCTCAATGTAGGCCGGCCGGAAGTTTGGCGCCCCGCAACAGGGGCTTGGCTCCATGATGCCCCACCAATACTGCTCCTCGTCCTGGGGATTGCCATCGCTAAGCCATTCGAGATTGGGCATCGTGATCAGGCTCATGAGACCGATCCATGGGCGCCAGTTTTCCGCGGCCCACGTGAAGGCCCGCTTGAGATATTCCGCCTGAACATCCAGATCGATGCCTGCGTCGGCTCCGTGCCATTTGTATTTGGGATTGACCTGGTCGGTTGTCCAGCCGAACTCCAACAACACGATCTGTTTTTCAGCGTCGCCATTCCTTTCCATTATGGCGCGTATGTCCTCCACGTGGCGAAAGCTGAAGAAACGATGCCCGCCGAATTGCTTGTCCGACTCTGCGACTTCGGGTTCCAGTTCCGGCGGGGCGGCAAACCCCACGCCGTGAACGCCTAATGCGTCGAAGTAGCCGTCGCTGCTGTCCCCCATCGCCTCATACATGCGCTCATAGTAGAGAACATCGGGCATGGCGCTCTCATCATCGTCGCCAGTTGGGGCCATGCCGGCGCTGATGACGAGGGCGTTCGGATTTGCCTGCTTGATGGCATCGTAGGCTTTGCCGAGGAAGAAGACGTATTCGGCGGGGTTCGGCCGCTTGTGCCCCCATTCGCGGCTCAGATTGGGCTCGTTCCAAATCTGGTAAGCCTGGATGCAGCCTACAGCGCCCGGCTTGCAGCTGTAGCGGCTGGCGAGGGCGAAGACGTAGTCGGCGAAGTGGTCGGCGCTGTCGGGGGGCAGACCAGCCCAAAAATCTTTCTTTTGCGGATCGATCGAGACGCGGGCAAGTAGTTTGAGATTGGTGTCGTTTACCTGCTGCACTACTCGATCTGAGAACGACCAGTCGAGATGGCCCTTTCCGAACCCTTCGATTGTCTCCCAGGAAAAGGTCTGCTTGACCCAGTGAAAGCCTGCTTCGCCGATCAGATTCAGGTCCCTACTGGCAACTTCTGGCCGCCACCAGAGGAATGCCTGTGTACCGAAGTCAGGGCTCTCCATCGTGGCCGGCAGGAATCCGCCTTCAACGGGCTGTTCACTTTCGCCGGTTGGCGTAGGAGTCTCCGGCAGCTGGGGTGTAGGCGTTGCCAGTTCGGGCGTATCGGTGGCAGGCTGTGGAACTGGCGTATCGGTTGGCGCTGCGTTCGATTCACCTATCGGGGCGGGTGTCGCGGTTGGCTCTTCGTTGCCATCCCCACAGGAGAACAGCAAAAAAAGGGTGAAGACAAGGATAGCGATTGGTGGGAGGCGTCGCAAGGTTTCCCTCAAGGCTCTGCAATGGTGGACATCAAACTGCTTGCGTGTCGGTCAGGTATGGGCCGTGAGTGCAACCGCGATAGGGCAAATTACCCTGACAAGTCATGCCGGATGTTTTCACGTTCAGGCGCGCTGCGAAGGCAGCGTTTGACGCCTCCGTCCGGACCAGCCGTTACTTTCCGTGCCCATGGGGCCTTCTTCTATTGTAAGTGAAAACAGACCTACCTGGAAATTACGATACGATTTCGTTTGGCAACATATCTCTTCGACTTCTGCGGCAACTTGGGGCAGGACGAAGGAGGATGGGGAGACCTGTCGGGGAGGCGAAAACCCCGGTGTGGCTCAACCCCTTCGTCCCCACTTTTTCGCCGTCAGCGGGTTATTTCCCATGCCAGATGTTGGATCTCGGGCAGGATCAGCTTATCCATTGCCAGTTTGACGGCATTGGTCGACCCGGGCATGCTGATGACGGCGCAACCGCGGTAAGTGCCGGCGGTGGCGCGGCTGAGCATGGCGGCCGCGCCTACTTCGTCGTAGCTGAGCATGCGAAAGATCTCACCGAAGCCCGGCAGCTCTTTTTCCAACGCTCGCGACAGCACATCGTACGTGCGATCACGTTTGCTGACGCCGGTGCCGCCATTGAAGACGATCACCTGTGCGCCGCTTCCGCTGAAGTCTTCGAGGGCAGCGGCGACTTCGTCAGGCTCGTCGGGCACGATGCGGTAGGCAATCACATTGTGACCGGCGGCTTCCGCCATCTGGCGGATGGCCTGGCCGCTGCGGTCGGTTTCGGGCGTGCGCGAATCGGAAACGGTCACGACCGCAAAGGCGATGCTTCCCTTTTCCTCTTCGGCCTGGCGTCTGTGCTCGTCCGAGCTTTGTGAGTTACTCATTTTCTCCCTTTTCCACCTGTGAACCGGCCGCTCCCGCTTTACTCCGTGCGGTGTGCGGCGGACCCACGCGGATTCTCGAAGGCGTCGATCCACAACCGGCGCCACTCTTCTACATCACGCATTAATGTGCTCGGCTCGCTGCGGGAGCGGACGACGAATTCCGGGTGGGCAGTGCGGCCTGTGTGATGGCCCGTGGTCTGATAGCGTAGATCGAGAGACCAGCGGCACTTGTCGGAACGGTTTGGGGTGGAGCGGTGCGGCGTAAAGCGTGAGAGGAATATCACATCTCCCTTGGAGCAGGCCAGCGAGCGCGGTTTGACATCCTGCAACAGGTCTGGCATTACGTTCGTCGCGATGGTCGTACCCCCGTCTGCCTGGTGGCGAAGGTAGCCGCGGCCGTGTACGCCCGGCAGGGCCTGCACACAGCCCATCTCGGTAGTGGCATCGCCCAGCGGGATCCAGCAGGTGACGATGTTCGACTCTTCTGCTTCAGGCATCATAACGCCGGCATCCTGATGCCAAGGTACGACGTAAAGGGATGGTCCGGTATCGGGATCGAAGCGTTCAGGCGGTTTGGCGCGCAGGTGCTGGATCGGATTGCAGACGATTTCCGGCCCCGTAAACGATTGGGTCGCATCCAGCAACTTCGGGTTGTGCAGGAAATCGAACATCGCGCGGCCGCGTGCGTGCATGATGTCCATCTCCTCATCCATGCGCTTGCTTTGGCCGAAGAGCAGTCCGAACCGGATCTCAAAAGGTTGGTCTTCGTGCAGGTCGGTAATCTCCCCCTCGTTGAACAGTTGCCGGGCGCGCGCATCAACCCAGTCGCTGAGTTCGTCTATCAGCGGCTGCAGGTCTTCGTCATCGAGGAGTCCGCGCGCGATGACAAAGCCGTCTCGGTTGAAGGCATTTATCTGTTTCTGACTCAATGTCATGAATTGTCTCCTGTAGCGTCGAACTGCAGGTATTTGCGCGCTACCGATTGCTTGTATCATTCGATCCGATGGGAAACTCGGCGGGCAGTGTCTCCGCCATCTGCTCTTCGTCGAAGCCGCACAGGGGGTGTCCGAACCCGCCCAGGCTTCTGCCGTCGGTCTGTACGTCGAAAATGATGTTGTCATCGGCGCTCGCGCTCACGCCGGCGGGTATGTAATCGAGGCGGAGCGTATCGCGCACTTTCCAGGCGACGATGTGATCGGCGCAGGAGGTATCGCCGCTGATGCCCAGGGCACCCAGGAGGCTGCCGGTCTCGCTGTACAGTGGCAGCCCACCCCCGGCCCGGCTCCAGCCGCCTGGTTTCAGTCCCACCATCGGATCCCCCGTCTGTCCGTAGAGGGAGGCGTCGCCACTGTAGGCGACCGAGGTATCGAGCGGAATGCTGTCATGCAGACCATAGAGATTTCCGCCGGGCTGGGTTGCGGAATGTAGATTGCTGGTTGAGAAGGCCACCCGAGGGAGGCTGAAGCCGTTGGCGGTGTTGGCCTTCTGCGCCGAGAGAACGCGACCCCCCGGCCACTGCGAGCCCCTGTTGGCCCCGGAAAAGGTAACGACGCAGGCGACACCATCACGGTCGACGACGGTGGCCCATACGTGATTGCCGAGGCCGCCGTTGTTGCCGCCCCCTACGATCGTCGTCAGCGCGCTGGTTACGGCGTCATGGTCGGGGAGGTTTTCGCAGCCAGCAACGAATTCAGGTTCCTGCAGGTTTCTGGTTGCGCTCTCGATGAAGCGAATTGTGGGCGCGTCCTGGTCTGCGACATTGTCGAAGCGGACCACAGCGCCCCTGCCCGGCACACCGACGCTGGAACCGTTGATGGTGACATAGGCGTTGCCGTTCACGTCAAAGTCGACCGACGTGGGAAAGGGCAGTCCGGTTATAACATCCTGGGAAGTCTCGCCCGGCCCGACGCGGATCACTGCGCCGCTGTTCGGAATGGGGCCTTCGTCGGTAAAGATGCCGAAGCGGACGGCATAGAGCTCGCCGTCAGGACCGGTACGAAGGTCGGTCAGCATTGTCAGATCGGTTGCGTAGTCCTCAACGTTGCCAGAGTTAGGATCTACGACTACGACCTTGGCTGAGCCTGGCAGAAATGGAAAGCCGGGCAGGAGCGAGACGTAGATGCGGCCATCGGCGCCAAAAGTGACGCCGGTCGGGACCGGATCCGATTCGAGCGCGCCGCCGCGATAGGGGTTGGGGAGGGGGCCGGGGATACCTTCAAAGACGGCGAGGACTTCGGCCGTGCGGTTGACCACATCGACGCGCACGAGCGTGTTCGCGCCCGCCTCTGCGACGTAGAGAAGGCCGTCCGGCCCGGCGGTCAGGCCGTAAGGATGGGACTCCAGGACGAAGCCATCCGGATTCTGTTCTTTTTCCAGTTTCCATAGAGGGAAGACCTCCAGGACGGATCCTTGCAGAATGCGCAGAACCGCGGCTGTATCGGGCAGCGCTTCTTCGCTTGCTACCCCTTGCCAGACGCCGGCGGTTGCATACATCTCGTTGTTGAGCAGCGCCAGGCGGGCGCCACCGACGATATCGCTGCCGAGAAAGATCGACGGCAGGGTCGCCACAAGCTGCGGCTGGCCGCCCAGGGTTACGCGGATAACGCGCGCGGTATTGCCATATGTTGCCCTGATGATTTCGTTGGTGTTTGGATCAAGGCCGCCGACCTCTACTTCCCTGTCGCCGCCCAATCCGACGTCGATGACCCAGATGCTGCCGTCATCGATGGCCAGAACGCCTTGGGGTCCGTTCAGACCGTCCACGATTACGGTGCCGCCGCTCTCCCTTTCTTGTGCCGTTACGATTTCAGTCGCGATCCACAGGACTGACACGAGGGAAACCGCCAGGACCAAATGTATGGAAATACGGATAGCATTCAATTGGCTCCTCCTCTCGCCCACCGCGCACGCTCAAGTACGCGCAAATGCCCCGAGGTGTTCAGTATGGATGGCTTGCAGTAGCAAGTTGGGTGAAATGGCCGCAGCACAGCGCGGAACATAGGCGTGTGCGCGTCAACTATTGATCCGCCAGGTAAACGATGAGCGCCTCCAAATCTTCATCGGGGATATGCCGGTACGTCGGCATGCGGTGTTGCGACAACGCAAAGCCCTCGACATAGTGGACATCGGGCTCAACGATGCTTTCGTAGAGGTAGGCGTAGATGTCGGTAGCGGCACCTGTATAAGCGGGATCCTGGATTCGTGCTGCGGCTAGGTCGGCCATGCCGTCGTGAGACGGACCAAAGATGCCGCGTGTGCCGGCGGTATCCAGTTGGTGGCAGACGCCGCAGTACTGTTCCTTGTAGACGGTCAGTCCCCGCGTGGAGAGCGCATCCAACTCTTCTTGCGGCAGGTCGGCAAAGTCGGCCGCGCTGAAGGCGCCGCGCGGTTCAGCCTTCTGGAGCATCAGCGCAACATGCAGGATCCAGGAGACGCGGACGACATCTCCTGGCTGAAGCGGCCGTTCGGCGAGCGTCTGGTTCACATTTTTCAAGGCGAGTACGCTGATGCCGGTTTCGGCGGCGATAAGTTCCCAGGTATCACCCGGCTGTACGACATAGGTGCCTTGCTCGTTGGAGGGCGGCTCAACCGCGGTGATTGCCGGCGTGTCGGAGGCGGCCGCGGCCAGCTTCGCCAGTGCGCGCGGCAAATGGGTAATGGTTATCTTGTCACCCGATTTGATGTCGGCGCCTCTCTGTGACCACAAGTCAAAATTGTCGATCAGCAGGTCGAGAGAGGAAAGCGAAAAAGCATCGGCGATTTTTTCCCAGGAGTCGCCGTCCCCCACTGTGTACAGGGTCGGCGGGATCATGTCAGCGGTGGCCAGGCCGGGAATGACCATCTGATCGCCGGCCTGGATCTGTTCGCCACGTAGCTGCCACAGTTTCAGGTTAGCGGTTTTGAGGAGGTCCGTGTTCAAGTCAAATCTGCCGGCGATCAGATCCCAGAATTCGCCGATTCGCACGTTGTAAACGTAGGCGCGCGGGTCGTCCACCCTGAAGGACCTGGCCATGCCTACATCGGACACTGGCGGGGAAGCGCCGCTGCGGGCGCCGGCGGGTGTCCGTTCTTCCATTTGGGGCGTCGTCTTGACGGCTTGACGAAAGTCGTCGGGCGGCGTCGCGGTCGGCTCGGCATCGGTACTCAGTTCCGTCTCCTGGTGCGCTCTAGCCACCGGCTCGTTCGCAGTTAAGCCGTTTTGTTGAACGCGGTTAACGAAGAAGATGGCGATCAAAATGATGGCCGACAACACGCCACGCGGTATCAGGTTGTTCCGATTGTCGGTACGGGAAGGACGAGCGTACGGCGCAAATTCTCTTTCAGATTTTCTCATTACTTGCGCAACTGTTAATGATTTGGAGAGACAAAAAATGAAGAGAGGTCGGAGAGCAAGGTGCTCTCTACGTACGCCTCTCTTCATTCGATCGACGTTTATTCTATTGTATCCCTATCGTCTGCAATCGAAAAGTACCAATCCGCAGGCTGAGAGAAAGTGCTGTGCCGGTCACCGGATTTCGGTTCTGATGGTCGATTGGGCCTATCATTCGGCGGAGCCTGCGCCAGGGTCCTCCTCCGCCAGTTCGGGGAGGGGCTGATCATGTGCAAAGATGGTCAATGTGTCGGGCTCCCCTTCGACGGCGACCGTCCAAGCGGCCAGCCAGCCGGTTGCGTTGTCGGCCGCGACGGCATACCAGCTGCTATCTTCCAGCCGTCCGAAAACACGAAGGCCCTGTTGATCGTTGAGGAGTCTCAGCACGGGCGCATCGACCTCCGGTCGTTCTCGAAGGTTCACCGACGGATGCAGAAGCCTGCCGCTCAGCGATTTGGGCGGCTTGGGCGTTGCGGTGGGGAAGTTGCTTTCCAGCGGTGGGTAGGAGCTGACAAGCGCGAGGGCGGTCGCGGTCGCCTGTGCGGTGACGGGCACGACGCGGTTGGCCGGAAACAGCAAGGCCGTAACGATCGCCACGACGAGGCAGCAGATGATTAGGAGGGGCCACCCTCTCCAAGCACGGTGAATGTGCTGTTTCGAAGGCCTGAAGGCAGGGCCCTTATAGGTAGGGCCGATTTGAGGCGGCGCGTTGCGCACGTCGGCCCGCTTGAAGTTGGAGAAGATTTCGGCCACCACAGCCTCATATGCCGGGTTGATGCGCCATTCGTTGAGGCGGGGGTTGTAGGCTCGGCCGGAATCGGGGATGGCGTTGCAGAGGGCGTTATGAATGGCGGTGAAATCAGCCGCCCAGCCCACGCGAATGTACAGAGAGCCGTTTTCGAGGCGCTGATAGGACAGCCAGGCCTCGGAGGCGCCGACGCGCTTGCGGGCCTGATCCAGGTCCTTATCGGTTACAGGATGATGTTGTGCTTCCTGCAGATCCTCGTCGTGGGTCCAACGCTTCAGAGGATTGGATAGCTGGCGATAGGCCTCATCCAGGCGGGCCAGAAAAGGGTCGGAGGGTTCGGTCCCGGCGACAAGAGCAACGTCGTTGAGGTGTTCTCCCGTGTGCAAGCGGACCTGGCGCCGGTAGGCGGCGTCCAGCACTTCCTGTGTGGCGTTACGATTTACGCCCAAGATCTGATAGTAGTTCAGGCTGTTTTTGTCTGGCACCGCCAACCGCCGGTCTATCGACTGACACCTTCGGAGAAGCCGCCGCTTGTTACCAGCGCGGCCACCTCCTTCAATTCGAAGAGCCCCATGTCGCCGGGAATCGTGTACTTGATCGCAGCGGCGGCGGCGCCCCAGCGCAGGGCGTCGGGCAACCAGTCGTCGCCGTCGCGGCGCAGGTAGCGGAAGAGCACGCCGGCGGTGAAAGCGTCACCGGCGCCGATGCGCCCGACGGTTCCGCCGCCGGGGAAGATCGCCTGACGCACAGGAGGTCGGCCCGGCTCTGCCGCGATCGAGCCGTCCGCGCCCAGGGTGAGAATGATCGTTGTGCGGGGGAATTCGCGCTGGATGGCGGCGAGTGCGTCTTCGGGGGCGATCGAGTCGGGCAGGTCGTAGTGGGTCTGGGCATCGCGGATTGGGGCGAAGAGAATGTCTGAAGCCGCGGCGAAGGGCTGGCAGCCGCGCCGGGATTGCTGCGGCGTCCAGAGTTTGGCGCGGTAGTTGACGTCGAAACTGATGCTCCAACCGGCCTCTTTTGCAAGCTGCAAGGCTTTGGCGGCGGTGGCGGCGGCGCTCTCGCTGATGGCGAGCGTGATTCCGGTCAGGTGCAGGTGGCGGCTGCCAGCCGCTGTGAACAGCTGGCTCGGCAACTCGGCGGGGGTCATGCGGCTGGCGGCGGAGTTGGCGCGGTCGTAGATGATGGAAGTGGGGCGGGCGCCGTCGCCGAATTCGACGAAGAAAAGGCCGAGCCGGTCCTCGTCCGTCCAGATAATGTGTGAGGTGTCCACGCCGTGGCCCATCAGCGTGCGGGCTAGCCGCCGTCCGAGAGGGTTATCGGGCAGGCGGGAAATCCACGCGGTGCGCACGCCAAGCCGGGCCAACGCGACAGCCGTGTTCGATTCGGTGCCTCCAGTCTCCAGATCGAAGTAGGCAGCCTGCTCGATACGCAGATGGCCCGGTGGCGCCATGCGCAGCAGCGTCTCGCCCAAAGTTACAACATCGTATCCGCTCATATAGCCGCGCGTTCCCCCGATGCAGCAGGCAAGCCATGGCCAAGCCCGCCCGGCGAAATTTCAGTGCGGCCCCGACTTTCGCGCACAGGCAATGGGTCGGCGCGAACGACGATACCACTGACCGTCCTCGCGACCCGATGTTCCTCAGGCGGGAGCGCGCGTAGCCGCGTGCGCGCAGCCCGTCAAGCGTCCAAAACCCGCCCGGAGTGTGTGGTTGCTCCGCTCTGATTCTCTTTTATCCAACTACAAACAGCTCGTCGGTGTCAAACCTGTCGGAGAGCAGGCGGGGACTGCCGGAGGTGATCTGAAATACATCCTGAATCTGGTAGCCGTAGAAACGCGGCTCCAGGACGACGATCATGCCCTCTTGCAGCTCGCGTTCGTCGCCGGCGACGAGCATGGGGTCCTCGTGTACCCAGATGCCCATGTTGTGGCCCAAGAGGGCCCGGTGGTGCCAGATATCCAGTTTTTCCTGAAGCGTTTTGCAGCGGTAATAGATGTCGCGCGCGGGCGTGCCAGGACGCAACAGCTCCTCGGCGGTCTCGCGGTGGATTTCAAGGATCTGGCGGTAAATCGTTGCCTGCTCTGCGTTGGGAGGTCCGACAACCGCGACGCGGGACTGGTTGGCGTAGTAGCCGTCGAAGGCGGCCAGAAAGTCGGTGCAGATAATCTGGCCGCGTTCAATCGGATCGTCGCTCCAACGATGGATTACAAACCCTTCCTGGCCCGCCTGCAGGATACCGTCAGCGGAGTTAGCGCCGCGCCGTAGCAGGGCAAGAATCAGGCGGTCCTGGACCTCTTTCTCGGTTTCGCCCACCTGGATGGACTGGAAGGTCTCGATGAAGGCATCGTCCATGAGGTCGGCATTGCGTTTCATCAGGGCCGCTTCCTGCGGCGTCTTGATGGCGCGCACGGCTTCGAACTGCCGGTCCCAGGCCACGAAAGTTGCCTGCGGCAGCAGCGCCTGTAGCTGATCGTAGAAGGCGGCGGAGAAGTACTCTTTTTCGATGCCGATTTTGCCCTGGGCCGCTCCTTTCTCCCGCAGCACCGCGGCCAGCTCCTCCATGGGCGAGTCGAGGTACTCGGCGTAGACACGGATGTCCTCGACCCGGGCGCGTTCGCGGGTAACGCGTTCCTCGTTTCCGCCGACGATCAGCGTGGGCTGGCCTCCTGAGGTAAAGACGGCGATGCCGTTGCGCGGGCCGGAGGGGCGTTGATGGATGGCGTGGCTGAGGGCCATGGGGTAGCCGGTCGTGTAGAAGATATTCTTGGGATGAAGGCAGACGAGGGCGTCCACGCCGCTCTCCAGCAGCGTGGCCTCGAACAGCGGTCTGTTCATCATGTCATTTGTATTGGCCACGAGGAGCATCTTCCTTTCAGGCCAGACCGGCCTCTTCTGTGGGTAAGCCGTCGCGCAATACCTGCATACCGTCGACGGAATAGTTTACTCCGGTCGTCATCAGGTCGAGATGCGCGGGCGCCTTGTGCGACATACCGAAGAGCGGATTGTAGTTCATGCCGAATGCAGTGATGATGCAGCCCCAGGCGCTGTGCGAGTAGGTGACGCCGCCGGGCCGGGCGCGCAGCGCGGCGCGATGGTCCAGGCCGATATTGGTATGGATGAACATGTACATTTCGGGATCGTTGAAGGACTTGAGCCAGGCATCGAGCCGCCTTCCCTCGCGGTTGCTTGTGTCGATGTTGACGATGTAGCCGTTCTCGATCTCCAGCCTGACGACATCCTCCAGCATCTTCGAGAGCGAGCCGAAGCTGTCGTATGCCTCCTGGGCGCCGTTGACGCAGAGTACGCCGTTGGCAGAGCCCTCCTCGCCCATGTAGGCGATGCCTCCCGCCAGGCTGCCGATCCGTCCCGGCCGGTCGCAGTCACCGCCGTGCCGCAACACCGGATACTGTGCGGGGTCGCCACGTTTGAAACTGAAGTCTGTGCCCAGGTCAGAGGTGATGTGGACTTCGCTGGCTTCGTTGAGCAGGTCGGTTACGCGCTTGGTCCGCTCGATCACGCGCTCGTCGGGCGGCGTGCGCAAGTGCTCCTCCCGTCCGCCGTACCAGGTCATACGGCCTTCACCGGTCGCGCGGATTTTGCGTATCACCCTGGCGCGGGTCTCACTGTACGACCACGGCCAGGTCGTGAGCTGATGGATGAAGTCGGCTTCGAGCATGGCTTTCTCGACGACTTCGGGAACATCGCTGAACGGTTTTCCGCGGCGCTGACACATGGCGACGATAGCCTCAGCGCCCAGCGAAGAAGCCACACTCATGAATGCGTTGATCGCCCTCTCATCGGTTCCCGAGTCGGCGGCAATGAGTACCGTTTCTCCCGGGCTGACGTTGCACCGTCTGTACCAGGCGCCGGCCAGGGCGTAGAAATCAGCATATCGGTGATCCATCGTTCCTCCTCCTTCTACGGCAAGTCAAATGTTGTTGGTCCAGGCGGGGCAACCCTCTGTTTCTGCTGTACCCAACACCGTCAAGTGAGAGATTTCTCCAGGAAAACGCGGCGTTTCGCCGCGCAGTCTATCAACTGTGGAAGTCGGGCTGCTCGGGCAGTACGTGTCCCTCCACTTCTGTCCAGGCGGAACCGGTGCCGGGCCTTCGATTGTGCGCCCGCAGGCCGGAACTGCGCGTAAACTCGCCATCGACCAGGATGGGGCTCTCATCAAAGAAGACCGTCGCTCCGGTCAGGTGTATTTCGATATGGCCGTTGGCGCGGAAGACGCCGAGATCACCCCGGTTGGAGGAAAAACTGATACCGAAGCCCAGGAGCAGACCGCCGTAGTTGAAGTGAACTGACAGATTGTCGAGGTTTTCGAGTCTGATGCGGTGGTCTACGCCGATGTTGAAGTGGTCGATGTAGTAGACGGCCGGGTCCTCCCAGGAACGGAACCAGTCGTCGAGGAAGATGCCGTGCTCGGTGTCGCGGGCGATGGCGATGATGCGCCCGCGGTCGATTTCCATGCGGACCGGCTCGCGCACCATGCTGGAATGCCCATGGGGCCCTGGGCACTTGGTCACATAGGCGCCCTGGAACATGAGCGTGCCGGAGACGACCTCGTGCACGGGCGGATGTTCGCCTTTGGCTATTGCCATGCGCGATTCGAGGCTCAGGGGCGAGTAGTTCGTCTGCCCTTCGGCGGTGTTCATCAGCTGTTTCTTCGGGTCGCCGCGTTCAAGGATCAGGTTGGTTCCCAGATTCGAGGTAACGCGGATCATGCCGACGTCGTGAAGCAACCGGTCGATAATCTTGCTGCGCCTGATGATATCTTCGTTGCCGGGCAGGAGGGCGAGGAAGTGGCCTTCGGCCTGGGGCTTGCCTTCCCACATGGCAAACTTTTTCCCGGTCCTGCGCATGTGGCCGCGCACGCGCTCCGAGGAGACATTGTAGAACCAGCCCTGGGACATCACCGAGTAGGTGAAATCCACATTGTAGATCGCGTTTTCTATGATCGGGGGCAGCTCCCAGTTGAAAGGCTGCTGGCGTGCGCGAAATGTCATCACCGTCACGTCTGCGCCCAGGGCGATTGCCGCGGCGTAGACGGCATCCAGCAGCGGCTGGTGCGTGTACGTGTCGGCTATAATCAAGGTCCGATCGCCCGCTTTGAGGCCGGCGTATTCGAGACGATGGCTGGCCGCCTCGAACATTTCAACAGTTCTTTCCTTCATGGCGTTCTCCTTCCCGTCCGTTGCGTTGCAGGGTTGCTGCGGCTTTGGTGACCGGCGCCGGAAGAGCCGGCGACTGCGTGTGCATCGTCGTTTTTCGTCGAATCGACGCCGCCTTTCAGTCTGGAAATCAGCCGACGACGAACATCTCGTCGGTATTGAACTTGTCTGAGAGCAGGACAGGCGAGCTGTCGGTCACCAGGAATGAGTCCTGGATGTGGTAGCCGTAGAAGCGCGGCTCCAGCACGACGACCATGCCCTTCTTGAGGGGTCTCGGATCGCCCGCCACGAGCATGGGGTCTTCGTGTGTCCAGATGCCCATGTTGTGGCCCAGGAGGGCCCTGTGATGCCAGAGGCCGGCCTTTTCCTGCTCCCTCTGGCAGTAGAAGAAGATATCGCAGGCGCGTGTGCCCGGCCGAATGAGAGTCTCCGCTGCCTGGCGGTGGATGTCGCGGATCGTCTCGTATGTCCGCTTCTGCTCCTCGCTGGGGGGCCCCACCACGGCGACGCGCGACTGGTTGGCGTTGTAGCCTTCGAGGTTGATCGTATAGTCGGTGCAGATGATCTGGCCGCGCTCGATCGGGTCGTTGGTGCGGCTGTGGACGACGAATCCTTCCTGGCCGGCCTGCAGGATGCCTCCGGAGGCCCTCGCGGCCGCGCCGCGCTGGAGCGCGCCGCAGATCAGCCGGTCCTGCGCTTCCTTTTCTCGATCTCCGACCTGGATTGATTCAAACATCTCTAAGAACAGATCGTCGAGTATGTCGGCGTTTCGCTTCATTATCGTGAGTTCTTCGGCCGTCTTGATGGCGCGCACCTCGTCAAACTGTTCATCCCAGGCGACGAATGTCGCCTGCGGCAGCTGTGCCTGCAGGTCAACGTAGAAGGCAGCCGAGAAGTACTCCATTTCCAGCCCGATTTTCCCGCTGCCGGCCCCGACTTCGCGTAGCACGGCGGCCAGCTCATCGATCGGGGAATCGACGTACTCGCTGTAGACGCGGATGTCTTCGACCCAGGTCGTATCGCGCGTCACGCGCTCTTCGTTGCCGCCCACGATCATGATAGGCTGGCCTCCCGGCGTGAAGACGGCGATGCCGCTGCGCGGGCCGGACGGGCGCTGATGGATGGCGTGGCTGAGCGCCATCGGGTAGCCGGTCGAGTAGAAGAGGTTCTTGGGATGGAGGCAGACGACGGCATCGACGCCGCTCTCGGCGAGAGTGGCGTCGAAAAGGGGTTCGTTGAGCAGTTTGTTGGCTTTGGGCATAGGAATCTCTTCTCCCGGATTATGTGACCTGCGATCGAAGGCGAGCTACTTTAATCGGCTTCGTACTAGCATGGCGAAAAAGAAGGCTGAAGCGGGTTGTACTCCTCAGTATTTCGGGTCCAGGACGATACGAAGCCAGTCGCCGAGATAGGTGATTCCGAGGACGGTGAAGACGATGGCCATGCCCGGAAAGATGGAGAGCCAGGGCGCCTGCCAGATATAGACGCGGCCGTCGCTGATCATGCCGCCCCACGTGGGCGTCGGCGGCTGGACGCCGAGCCCGAGAAAACTCAGCGCCGATTCGGCAAGAATCATCTGACCGACCTGGATGTTGGCGACGGCGATGACAGGGGTGACGACGTGGGGGAGGATATGGCGGAAGATAATGCGGTAGTCGGGGGCGCCGACCGAGCGCGAAGCCAGGATGAAGTCGGTCTGCTTCACGGAAAGCGTCGTGCCGCGTACCAACCGCGCGAAGATGACCCAGCCGCTGATCGTCAGGACGAGCAACACATTGCCAAAACTCGGCCCCAGCACGGCGATGATGGCGATGGCCAGCAGTACGCTGGGAAAGGCGAGCTGCGCGTCGGCAATGCCCATGATGAGAGTCTCAAATCTGCCTTCCAGGTAGCCGGAAAGCAGCCCGAGGACGACGCCGAAGAGGCCGGCCAGAAGTACGGCGCAGATGCCTACGATCAGAGAGACGCGCGCGCCGAAGAAGATGCGGCTGAGCAGATCGCGGCCGAGGTTGTCCGCGCCCAGCGGGAACTCGGCGCTGCCCTCCTCCGCCCAGGCTGGCGGGGTCAAGCGGATCTTGGAGTCCTGCAGCGTCGGGTCGTGCGGTGAGAGAAGCGGGGCCAGCAGGGCGACAAAGATAACAAGGGCGGTCATCGCAATGCCGAGCGAGTGCAGGACATTGCGGCTCGCCCAGGACAGGACATGAGCAAGGCCCCTCCGGCGGGAGAGTCGCCTCTCGGGGAAAACGTCTTCTGCAGCTTTCTCAAAAGCCATTGCCTCGCTCCTGCGTTTACCCGTAACGAATGCGCGGATCCAGAAACGCGTAGAGGAGATCTACAATCAGGTTGGCCAGGACGATCCAGAGTGCGAAGACAACGACCGACGCCTGCACGAGAGGGAAATCTCGCGCCGAAACCGCCTGGACGGCCAGCCTGCCGACGCCGGGCCAGGCAAATACCGATTCCGTAATCACCGAGCCTCCCAGAAGCCGCCCAAAGGTGAGGCCCACCATCGTCACGACCGGGATCAGCGTATTGCGGAAGGCGTGCCGCATGTTGATCGTGTAGGACTGCAAACCCTTGGCGCGGGCGGTCCGGATATAATCCTCGCGCAGAACGTCGAGCATACCGGAGCGGACGAGCAGGACAATCTGAGCGAGGAACGCGGTCGAAAGCGTAATCGCCGGCAGGACGAGGTGACGCAGCTCGCCTTTGCCCGAGGTAGGCAGCACCTTCAGGTTGACGGCGAAGACAAGAATTAGCATGATGCCGAGCCAGAAGCTGGGCATGGCCCGGCCTACAACGCCGAGGCTGAGACCGAGGGCGTCGACGAGGGTGCCTTCGCGGATGGCGGAGACCACGCCCAGTGGAATGCCCACGACCAGGGCAAAGAGGAGCGCGGCGAGCGCCAGTTGGAAGGTGGCGGGAAAGAACTCCAGGACGAGATTGATGGCCGGCAGTCCGTACTGCCAGGAATTGCCGAATTCGCCGCGCAGGGCACGCGAGAGAAACTTGAGGTACTGAACGTGCAGCGGCTGATCGAACCCCAACGCCTTGCGCAAGGATTCGACCTCGGACATGGGCGCTTCGGGCGGCAGCATGATGGTGGCGGGGTCGCCGCTGATGCTGAGCAGCGCGAAGACGGCCAGCGAGAGGCCAAACAGTACGAGAAAGGATCGCAGCACACGTTTGACTACATAGTCCCGCATCGGGCAGGCGTTCTCCTGGAAAGGAGTTCAGGCTGACGGCGAGGGTTGAAGGCCGGACGGAGTTGTGCCCTGGCATTCAGGAAAGGCGGGGCAGTCCACGCCGGGGCAGAGACCGAACTGTGTCGTTCCTGCGACCCAACGCGGCCGGCCCCGCCTCACGAGCTACTGGTCACGGATTCCACTGCGGAACTTCTGTAGGGAGGAGACTCTAGGACTCCTCGACTGTCATACCGATCAGGTGCACACGGTTGTCCGGCGTCGGGACGAAATTCTTCACCTTGGGTGAATGCCCAAAGATGTCGGGCGCCTCGAACAGGTAGACGACCGGGCAATAGTCATGCAGCCAGGTGTGTATATCGTGCAGAATGGTCTCCCGCTTGGCCGGGTCGAACTCGGCGCGTTGGGCGAAGAGCATCGTTTCCAGCTCGTCCTCGCAGACTTGGGCGCGGCGCTCGGCGCATTCGTACATCTTGAGCGTGTTTTCCGGGTCCATTGTGGGATACCAGTTGCGGCCGGTATAGAAGACGGGGGCCGACTGGTCGGAGTAGACTTTGTCGATGAATGCGGACCACTCGAAGAGCTGCATTTCCAGGTTGATGCCGACTTTGGCGTACTCGCCCACCATCCACTCGGAGACCTCTTTCTGCTTGGAGTAGCGGCCCTGGGCGGAGTCGAAGTCCATCGTGAAGCCGTCGGGGTAGCCGGCCTCCGCCAGGAGCTCCATTGCTTTGTCCGGGTCGTAGGGATAGGCCTCGAGGTTGGGATTGTAGCCGAAGCAGCTAGGGCCGACGATCTGGCCGTCGAGCGGGGCGGCAAATCCCCCCATGATGTCGTTGACCAGGGAATCCTTGTCGAGGGCGTAGTTCATGGCCTGGCGCACGAGCTTGTCGTTGATGGGGCTTTCCAGCGGGTGGCCGGGATTGCTTCCGGTCTTCATGGTGAGGTTCATCGCCTGGCCGATCGGGATCCAGGAGATCTGGAGGCCGGCGTCGGTCAGCCGCTGCGCGTCATCGGGCGGGACATTGTAGGCCATGTCGATTTCGTTGGCCTGCAGCGCGGCGACGCGGGTAGCGTCTTCCGAGAAGGGCTTGAAGATGAGCTCATCGATCGTCGCCTGTTCGCCCCAGTAGTCCGGGTTTCGTTCGAGGACGATGTGCTGCCCCTTGCGCCACTCGACGAAACGGTACGGCCCCAGCCCGACCGGGTTTTCGCCGTAGCCTTCGAGGCCCACGTCCTGGTAGTAGGCGGGCGGCGCCACCTGCAGGTACATCATGATGAGGGGCGTGAAGGCGAAGGGGACGTTGGTCTTGACGTTGAGCGTGTACTTGTCGACGACCTCGACGCCTTCGTATTTCGAGATCAGCAGCGAGCGGAACGATGTCCTCGTTGTCTCTCCGGTGAGCCGGTATTCGATGTTCCAGGCGGCTGCGTCGGCGTCCCAGGGTTCCCCGTTGTTGAAGGTGATGCCCTCGCGCAGTTTGAACTCCCAGGTCGTCTGGTCATCGAGAACGCGGTAGTCGGTGATCAGCATGGGCTTGAGGCCCTGGCGCGAGCCGTCGGCGTTGAACTGGGCCTCCATCCCAGTGTCCCACATGGCATAGTAGACCGAGGTCGCGGGCGCTACAGCCCTTTCGAGGACGTTCATCCCCGGCACGTCGCCGCCGATGCCCATGGTCAGGGTTGTCTTCTTGCTGACGACGGCAGGCGCGTCCGCCGGCTGCCCAGTCTGGGTTGCGCCTGGAACGCAGCTTGCGGCCAGTACGGCCAGGCCGCCGGCAGCGCCGGTCTTCAAGACTTGTCGCCGCGTCACATCGGTGTTCCAGAGTGAAGCGCGAGTTTTTTCTGCCACTTTGATTCCTCCTTTACCCTTAGGTGATCAGTTGTTCAACCCAACGATGAAAACTGCCGCTCAGTCATCAGACAAAGCGGAGTGACGCCCGAACGTTTTTGAGTGCTGCAATCGCGCCGAGGCAAGCCAGGTATGTCGTACTGGGATTGTCAGGATGGGGCAGGTTGCGCAGGGTAAGTTGCGCTTCGCCGAAATCCCCCTTGATCAGGAGGGTGTGCGTTGTGCGCGGGATGTTCGGGTCCGCCACGACGCGAACACGCGTCTGGTCGAATCCAAGGCCGGCCAGGCTTGCGGATGCGGCGATGTTGGTCGACTTGGGGAAGGTGAGGCAGGCCTCGGTGGCGGAGCCGTCGAAGACGGTTAATGGCGCGTCCAGGTTGTCGACGTCGATGCCGTGTTCGACGAGGTAGGGCTGTCCGGTTAGGGCCGCTGGGCGTTTCGTGCTCGTCATCACGACCTCTTCCAGGCTGCCCAGCGCGTGGCTGGCACGCAGCACGTCGAGGCAGCCCAGCGCGCCGGAAGAGATGTAGATTGTCGTGCCCGACTGGTCTGCCAGCGCGAACAGCTCGGTCCTGAGGGCAGAATCGGCCAGTGCGCCGACACTCATGGGCAGGAGGTCGATGCCGGCAGCCGCAACCGCCCGGCCATGGGCGATGAGCGCCTGATGTCCTGCCGCTTCGAGGACAAGGCCCGGCTCGAGGGCGAGGAGATCTTCAATCTGTTGAACGACGGGAACGCCGGCCCGTTGCGCCCGATTGGTGACGTCGTTGACGGCAATGTCGAGGATTCCGACCAGCCTGACGCCGGGAAGCTCCTCGTTCAAGACCGCCGCAGCGACCGCGCCGCCGATGGCGCCACACCCGATGATGCCCAGATTGAGCATACTTCACGCGCTCCTTGCCTGGTTGCTGCTTTCTCCAAAGAGATGGTTCAGAAGGTTGTTCGGCGGTCTGCGGGCGGATTGGCAGGGTGCAGGCAGCAACTCTGCGTGCACTTACCGCTAAGGCGGCCGCTCGCACCATGCAGGGCGAGCCCCTCGTTGCGGGGGTCTCTTCGTCGAGTAGTCCAACCAAAACTGACTCGGCTGGGTTGTACGGTGTAATGTTAAAGCATGGACCGCATCCCGCCTGATGGACCAGCCCATTACTATGTTATTGCACACCGGCGTTCTTGCAGACCACCGTCAGTCAACCGGGAGAGGGAGGCGATTGTCCGGTTGCAGGCATTATATGCAGCGTTTCATTGCTGTCAAGCGTACAAAAACTGCCTTAAGGCGTCCGTGCGGGGAGGGAGGGGTCGCGCCTCATTGCGAGGGCTGGTAGGATCCCTGGGTCCCGGCTTTTGCTGTGAAAGGGTCTGCTCACTCCGTCGTGCGCGCTGCGCGAACGGCGGCTGTAAATCTGACCGCCTGCCGGGTCAGCGCGGCCCAGTTGCCGCTCTCGACCCACTCTTTGCGCACCAGCGCGCTTCCCACGCCGACGGCAACGGCCCCGGCGCGGATGAAGTCGCCGCAGTTCCCCAGGTCGACGCCGCCGGTCGGCATCAGCTTGAGGTGCGGCAAAGGGGCGAGCAGGTCTTTGAAGTAGCCGGGGCCCAGTTTGGTTGCGGGAAACACCTTGACGGTGGCCGCGCCGGCCGTCCAGGCGGTCTGGATTTCAGTGGGGGTGAATGCGCCGGGCATGGCGGGCACTTTGCGTTCGACGCAGAGACCGAGCGTAGGCAGATCGAGGATGGGCGCGACGATGAACTGCGCGCCGCGGTCGATTGCCGAGCCGGCCATTTTGGCGTTGAGAACGGACCCCATGCCCAGCACGGCCGCGCCATCGGAGAAGGCTGGTATCTCCTGGTGCAGGAGGGCGAGCGCCTCGAGCGCGCCGGGGCTGGTCATCGTCAGCTCGAGTGCAGTCACGCCGCCGTCGAGCAGTGCCTGTGCCATGGCCGCCGCGCGGGAGAGATCGGGCAGGCGGACGACCGGCACGACGCCGCCTATTTCGAGCAGTTCAAGGGTACGTCGGGAAGGTTCCACGCTGGTCCTCGCAGATGCGTGTTCGATAGCCATAGCACGCAGTTAATTATAGTGCAGCGAAAATCCATGGCAAACGGGGCGGTCAGGGCGATTTTCACGACTTTACAACTCTCAAATATCATCATATAATTGCTGTTATGGTCACAATATCATAATAGGACATGGAGATCAGGTTCCATTGAATTGCTCGGCGTCTCAAGGTTTTTCCTATCCGAAGTAAGTTTCTCTTGGGACTTAGAGGGTCACTGTGGCTGAACCTATCATTCAGCTGAAGCGCAACAGCCTGCACGGGGAACTGGCCAATCGACTGGAGGAACTGATCGTTTCTTCTCACTGGGGGGTCGGTCAGACGCTTCCTTCTGAACGCGATATGGCTGAACAGTTTTGCCTTTCCAGGTCAGTCGTTCGCGACGCGATGCGTATTCTGGCCGCCAAGGGTCTTGTAAACATAAGGCATGGCGTAGGCGCCGTCGTCACGCAGGATGGCAGACGTGCTTACGTGGAGTTGCTCGATCTTTTGTTGTGGCGAGGGAATTATACGCATCAGCAGCTTCTCCATGCGCGTGAGTTCCTGGAAGAGGGCGCGGCAGCGGCAACCGCGCTTGACGCAACTGTTGCCGAACGGGAGCGAATACGGGATAGCCTAGAGAGGTACAAAGAGGCGATCGTTTCGGGACAGAATCCAGACCAGATCGACATTGTCCACGCCGAATTCCACACCAGCCTTGTGCGGGCGACGGGCAACCCCGTTCTCATGGACTTGATCAGCCCGATGGTGGAGGTTTCTACCGAGGTGACCCGTCCTCTGATCGGCCACCAGGACCAGTGGGACGACTACCTCTATCATCAAGCCATTTATGACGCCATTGCCAGAGGCGATGCCGAGGGTAGCCGCTTGGCCGTTCATCGCCACATGGAGCTTTCAGCCGCCCACCTGTTGCGGGCAGGGCAGCTGTCTTGAGGCGAAGCGTTGGAGGACGGAGGCCGGCAAGAGGAACGCCTCGCCTGTGGGACCGGACGGAAGCGATTATGGGCCTCGAAAGGAGTCTGCACATGAGCCTCATCCGCCATGTGGCTTTGCGCACCAGAGACATGGAGCGCTCGCGGTTCTTCTACGAACAGATACTGGGGCTGAAGTTTCTGCGATACGTGGGCGACGGCTGCTATCTCACCGACGGGACGGTGAACCTGACCTTTATTCAATATGACGGGGAGCCGCCGCGCCCGCCGCTGGCTTACGCCGGTGAGTACATCCATCTGGGACTGTTTGTAAAGGACCTGGCAGAAATTTATCAGCGTCTGAACGCTGAGGGCTTCACGATTCTGCGTGAAGACATCAAGGCCGAAATGGATTTTGACTACTCGCACGTGCCTGAAGGCTCCTTCAAGGTGGCCGACCCCGACGGAAACGTCATCGACATAACCGAACGTGAAGATGAGTGGGACGGTGTGCGTCTGTAGGCGCCAACAGTTTCCTGGAGGGAATGATCATGGCTCAAGCCGCGGGTATTTGCGTCGTTATGCCGGAGGACGGCAATCAGCAGGACCTCAACGACTTTACGCCGGCCGGTTTCAGTCTCGACTTTCAACTTACGCCGCTTCCGCCCGGGGAGGCAACTGTCTCAATGCTATGGCGGATGGCAGAGGACAGGGAAATCGAGAGTGCGGCGCTCTTCGGAGCCAAACGGCGGCCTGCTTGCATCTCCTACGCCTGTACGGCAGCCAGCTTTGTGCGCGGCAAAGGGGGCGATGAGGAGATCAACCGCAGGATTACGGCTGCCTCCGGCATTCCTGCGACCTCTACATCAACGTCATTGCTGCGGGCCCTGCGCGCACTTAACGTCGAGCGGCTGGCTGTGGCAACGCCCTACCTGGACGAGTTGAATGAACGACTGGAACTCTTTTTGGAAGCGCACGGCTTTCAAGTCGTCTCCATGCTGGGACTGAATGCGAAGGTGATTCAGGATGTAACGCCCCACGAAATCGTCCAGCTTGCGCGTGACTGCGATTCATTGGATGCAGAGGCGATTTTCGTCAGTTGCACCACCATGAAGACGGCCCCATACATCGCTGAGCTGGAAGCGACTTTGCGAAAGCCAGTCCTCTCGGCGAATCAGGTTTCAATTTGGGATGCGGTGCAATTGACGGGGAGGCAGCCGACGATGCCAGCTCGCGGCTGCCTATTCGAACTCGAGGCCAGCCCGAAATAGTCGGCAACGAAGCCAGATTGAGACCGGAGCGCAGTCGGCGACATTTCATATCATTCTTCAAACCAGGAAGGACCGTCATGGAAATTCAACGTGAACTAGCCTTTTCGCAGGAGGAGTACGACGCCCGCTTGTCCAGGGTCAAGGCGCAGATGGCCGCGGAAGAGATCGAGGTGCTCCTCGTCCATACGCCGGCCAATCAATGCTACCTGACCGGATTTCAGACGCTCAATCTTTACGACTACTCCTGTCTGGTCATTCCCATCGACGGGGCGCCCTTTGTACAGGTGCTGGAAATGGAGGAAGGCAACGTCCGCCTGACATCTCGGATTGAGGAGATCGTGGTGTATACAGCTGTCGAAGATCCGGTGGCGATGACACAGGATCTGTTGCGGGGTCGGGGTCTGCTCAAACGGCGCGTCGGCATCGAGGCCGACACGCCGTTCTTGACGCCGCGCCGCTACGGGGCGCTGAAGCAGGTCATTCCCAATGTGATTGACGCTTCAGACTTGGTGAAGAAGATCCGCCTCATCAAGTCGCCGGCCGAGATTGACCATGTTCGACGGGCGGCGCGTTTGACCGAAGCCGGCATGCAGGCCGGTCTGGACGCCATAGGACAGGGCGCAACCGACCAGGATGTGGCGCGTGCCTGTTACGCGGCCCTGATTGGGGGAGGCAGCGAATACATGTGCATCGATCCAATCATAACGACCGGTAGACGTTCCGGTATTCCCCACTCGACACACAAGCGGCAGGTAGTACAGCCTGGCGATAATGTATTTATCGAGATAGGCGCCTGCATCGAACGCTACAGCGGTCCCATTATGCGTACAGCTGTCCTGGGTTCACCGGGCGCCAACGTGCAGAGAACGGCCGAGGCCTGTTTTGCGGCGCTAGACAATGCGATGGCGGCTATGAAGCCGGGCGTCAGCGGCGACGAGGTCGCGCGTGCTGGCTGGGAGGGGATCGAGCTCGATCGATCTGAGGTCTTCTTTCATGGCGTTGTCGCGTATTCGATCGGTTTGGGCTTTCCGCCGAATTGGGGTGACTACCGCCTCTATCTGACAAAGGGCCAGGAGACGCTGCTCGAAGCCGGAATGCTCTTCCACCTACCCATTGCCCTGCGAGATGTGGGCAACTACTGTGTCGGTTATAGCGAAACGGTGGTCATTACCGAGACGGGCTGTGAGCAACTTACGCAGTTCGAGCGGCAGTTGTTCCGTCGCTGAAGGGAGGCAAGCTGCCTTGAATGAAACCGCTCTGACATCCGAAATCGGCCTCAACAAATGGGAGCTCGATACACCATCCCTCGTCGTCGATCTTGACGTGATGGAACGGAATATCGGACGTATGGCCGGCTATATGAGGGACGCGGGTGTGGACTGGCGTCCCCACACGAAGGGGATCAAAGTTCCCGCGATCGCCCACAAGGCGGTTGCCGCCGGCGCGATCGGTGTAACGTGTGCCAAGCTGGGCGAGGCGGAAGTGATGGCGGCGGCCGGGATCAAAGACATTCTGATTGCCAACCAGATCGTGGGCGCGACCAAGATTGCCCGGCTTGTCAATCTGCGTCGCCACGCCGATGTCATTGTGTGCGCCGACAACGCCGGCAACGTAGCCGAATTAGGGGCCGCGGCGGCGGAAAAAGGTGTGACTATACGTGTTCTCGTCGAAGTCAACGTAGGGCTGGATCGCTGCGGGGTAGAGCCAGGCGATGAAGTGCTGGCCCTTTCGCGCCAGATTGCCGGCACCCCCGGGTTGGACTACGCGGGCGTCATGGGTTGGGAGGGCCATGCCTCTGTGATTGATGATCCGGTTGAGAAGGAGGAGGCCTGCCGCGCTTGCGTAGAGCTTCTGGTGCAAAACGCCGAACTGTGCCGGGCTGCCGGCCTGCCGGTCGCGATCGTTACCTGCGCGGGGACAGCCACTTACAAGATAAGCGCTCACGTGGCCGGCGCGACGGAGATCCAGGCGGGCGGCGGCATCTTTACAGACATAGCCTATAAGAGTTGGGGAGCCGACGACCTTGACTGCGCGCTCACGATTCTGACCACAGTGACCAGCCGCGCAGCCCCTGCGCGAGCCGTATTGGATGCCGGGCGCAAGACGATGTTTTCTTCGGTGGCACTGCCTCAGGCCATAGGATTCGAGGGTGTCAGCGCACCAGCCTTTTCCGCTGAACACGCGTCTGTCGAGCTGAGCGGGGATGCGCTCGGCCTCAAAGTGGGGGACAAGATCGAGTTCATCGTCGGGTACGGGGACGATACCGTTTACCTGCACGACGTACTGTACGGCGTGCGCAATGACCGGGTGGAAGTTGCCTGGCCGATTGCAGGCCGGGGCAAATTACGCTGAGAGCGTTCCAGTGATCGTCGACTGCCATACGCACCTGATGACCGAAGAGCAGTGGGGCCCGACCTTCTTGGCCGAATACCACAAGGTCGCCGACCGCAATCGGGAGTTGCGGCTGGGTGTCACGCCTGAGGAGCACTGGCAAGCGTGTCAGGGGGCTGATCGCGTCATCGTCTTTGGCCTCAACGCGCGCTACCTTCAGATGAGTGTACCCAATGAGCAGATTGCCTGCTACGTGGCTTCGCATCCTGAGAAGCTGATCGGATTTGTGGCGCTGGACCCGGCCGATCCGGACGTGTTGGGCGAGCTGGAGAAGGGCGTGGAGGACCTGAAGCTGCGGGGAATCAAGGTTGGCCCCATGTATCAGGACGTGGACCCGCTGGATGAACGATTCCACGGGATATACAGACGCGCCGAGGCGGATGGGCTGCCGATTCTCTTTCACATGGCGACCTCGTTTCCAGCTGCGGCCCGTTTGCAGTATGCCAATCCCATTCGCCTGGATGAGGTCGGCATCCGCTATCCCGAGCTGAGAGTCATCATCGCCCATATGGGCATGCCCTGGGTTGATGACACAATTCAGACCATACGCAAACATCCTCATTTCTACGCAGACACGTCGATAGGCGACAAGCCGTGGTGGCTCTACAACGCGCTGGTCGCCTACCATGAATGGGGCGTCATGCACAAGTTGCTGCTCGGTTCCGACTTTCCCGTTCTCACATTGGAGGAGCAGATAGGCGCATTCCGGCGCGTCAACGCGGTCGTCGAAGGTACCGGCCTGCCCAGGGTTCCGGAAAACCTGATCGAGGAGATCATCCACCGTGATTCGCTGGCTCTCCTGGGGCTGACGTGAGTCCCGAATTCGACTATCCAATGTCTCTTAGGTAGAGAAAGGAGGTGTGCTGAGGCAGGACACTCGGAAGAACAGTCGGCTGGTGCAACCTGTGCTGGACCATTTGTGCAAGTTTTCCGTTCAAGGAGGACGAGAAATGGCTAGAAAGGAAGTTCGCCAGGCTAAGACGAAACGGGGCGGCCTGTTGGATGCCTCTCCAACGCGACGTGATTTCATGCGAACAATCGGAATGGGCGCCGCCGCCGTGGGCGCCACAACACTAGCCGCTGCATGCGCGCCGGTCGCGGCCCCTGCCTCGGAGGCGACGGACAGCGCCGCCCCGGCGAGCAGCGTACTGCGGGTCGCATTCGGCGGTCCTTCCGAGCAGATGCGGGCCGGCGCCTTCAACAATCCTTTCCCTCGTCCCTGGGTTTCTTTGACCCGCAACAAATTGGTGCGCCAGGGTGTGAATCTGGACCTGGAAGGCGACCTGTTGGAAGGCTGGGAGCCGAGCCCTGACGGCAAGTCATACACCCTGCACGTGCGGCCGGGGGTGAAGTGGCACGACGGGGAGGGATTCAGCGCCAGGGACGTTGAGTTTTTCTTGCGGCGCGTTGTCGACAAACGCGCCAGCTTCGCGGTGGCCGGCTTCCTGGTCGTGAAGGGGGCGCAGGGCAAGTATGAAGGCGATCCCGATTCGCTGGCTTCGGACACGCTTGAGGGCGTCGAGATAGTCGACGATCTCACCGTGCGCGTGGACCTGGAGACGGCCTACACGCCGTTCCCAAGCGAGCTGGCCCACTGGGGCGCCGGGCTTGGCGGGCCGGAACACATCCTGCGGGACGTAGCGCCCGAGGACATTCCCAGCCACAGCGTTTCCACGTCGGATCCGGTCGGCACCGGCCCCTTCAAGTTCGCCGATTTTCAGCCCAATGAGTACATCGAGCTGCATCGCAACGACGACTACCACCGTGGGCGGCCGAGCATCGAGAAGATCTTCTCGGTGGGCGGCAACGAGGACACGTTGACTCTGATGATGCAGAACGGTGAGCTGGATCTGTGGCAGATCAATCTGAGCGGGATCTCGATTGAGACGCTGCAGGCGGTCCAGGAGATGCCCCACATCGAGATCGTGGACTTCGGCAGCGCCAACTACCATGCGTGGGAAGTCTGCGTCGATCCCGAAGTATGCGATCCGTGGGTCGGCCCGAAGGAGCTCCGCCAGGCCATGATGTACTCGCTGGACCGCGAGGCGCTGAACAAGACTTTCCTCGCCGGCCTGGGCGGGATTATAAACACCCATCCCATGCCGGCCGGCTGGCAGGACGCTCCCGACCTGAACGATTATCCATACGACCCTGACAAAGCACGGGAGTTGCTGTCGCAGCTCAACTGGGACGCCGACAGGGAGATTCTGGCGACGCTGCCGACGGGGCGCGGTTTCCGTGTGCGGCTGGCGGAGGCGTGTCAGCAGATGTGGGCCGAAGTCGGTCTCAAGGTCAAACTTCAGCAGGTCGAGTCCGGCATCTCCCAGTTCAAAGACCCGGGCATCTATGGAATCGTCCAGAGCGGTATGGAGTCCGGCCTGGATCCCAACTATATGTTCACCTACTATTCTCACGTGCTGCCGCCGGAGTGCTGCAACCACCCGCGCTTTGTCAATGACGAGGCGATCGGATACCTGCAGACCGGCCAGCAGGAGTTCGAGAAGGACAAGCGGCAGGAGGCCTACCACGGACTGCAGCGTCTCCTCAACGATGAGCTGCCGCGCCTGTGGCTGTTCAAGGTGCCGATGCTTTTCGCCAAGAGCAGGAAGCTTCAGAACGTGCACATGACGCCTCACTACGGGTCCTACAGCTGGGATCCGGTCGTCAATGCGGAGGAGTGGACTCTGGAGAGCTGAGTGGAAGGGGCGGGGCATTCTCGCTGGATGCTTCGCCCCTCCTCTATGTGCTATTAGGTACATGCACAGCTCCGTTCGGTAGTGGCGCAGAAGGGCGTTGAGCGGTCTGCTTATGCGGGCGATCCGGCGGAAGGCGCAGTCGGACGCCTGATTGCTGCGGGATACGGTTATGCAGAGGTACATTGTTCGCCGCCTGGTGGTCACCATTCCGATCCTGTTCGGCATAACGATCATCAATTTTCTGGTGATGAACGCCGCGCCCGGCGACCCGGTTTCGAATGCTTTGATAGTAGGTGCGCCTGGACAGTCGATAGGGGATCCGGAGGCACAGCGGGAGTTGCTGGGGCTGAACAAGCCGCTGCCTGTCCGCTATGTTCTGTGGCTCAAGGAACTTCTGCGCGGCAACATGGGTGAGTCGCTGGTGACGCGGCGCCCCGTCCTGCAAATGATTGGGGAGCGGGTTGGACCGACCGTACAGCTGTCGGCGCTGGCGCTCTTTATCTCTTTTGCGATAGCGGTGCCGGTCGGCATCATTTCGGCGGTCAAGCAGTATTCCTGGCTGGATTATGCGGTGACGGTGGCGACCTTCATCTCGGCCAGCATACCGGGATTCTTCTTCGCCATCCTTGCCATATACATATTTGCGCTCACGCTGGGCTGGCTGCCGATATCAGGGACCCAAACGATCGGCGCGCCCTGGTCATTGGGAGATTACCTGTGGCACATGGTGTTGCCGGCGAGCGTGCTGGCGCTGCCTGGGAGCGCGTCTCTGGCGCGGTACGCCCGCAGCCAGATGCTTGACACGATCCGCCAGGACTATCTGTCGACGGCGCGTGCCAAGGGGCTGCGCCGGACCTACATCCTGGTCCGGCACGCGTTGCCCAACGCGATCCTGCCTCTGATTACCCTGGCCGCGCTCGATGTTCCGACGCTCTTCAGCGGAGCCGTGATTGCCGAGACGATTTTCCGCTGGCCGGGCATGGGGCAACTGGGGGTTACATCGGCGTTCGCACGCGATTACACGGTGCTCATGGGGCTGGGCGTGATCAGTGCGACGCTGGTGGTTCTGAGCAACCTGGCAGCCGACATTCTGTACGCTGCATTGGACCCACGGATTCGCTATGACTGACAGCACGGCGCCCCCCAGGCCGGTCGGCGACGGTCAGGAGCGGGCAGAGGTCAACCTGGAGGCGGGCGCAGGCGGAACGACAACGCCTGCGAACGAGGGCTCTCCGCGCGCGCCTGTGTCGTTCGCCGCAAGGGAGGCCATTTCGCCGGGCGCCATGGCCTGGCGGCGGTTCCGTCGACATAAACTGGCGGTGATAGGCGCCGCTGTTCTGGCTGCCATCGTGATCGTCGCGGCGCTGGCCCCGGTCCTTGCGCCTCACGACCCCAACTCGATCGACCTGAATCTGTCCTATGTCTCACCCAGCAGCGCTCACCTGCTGGGTACGGACATCAGCGGCCGGGACCTGCTCAGCCGTCTGATCTTCGCCTCGCGCATATCGGTTTCGGTCGGCCTGGTCTCGGTTTCAATCTACGTGGCCATCGCGATAGCCGTCGGAGGGGTTTCAGGTTACTACGGCGGCCTGGTCGACAGCATCCTGATGAGGTTCACGGATACGATGTTGTCCTTCCCCACCCTGATGATGATTTTCATCGTTGTGTCGATCCTGGGGCCCAGTATATTCAACGTGATGCTCGTCATTGGAGTCTTCGGCTGGCCGGGGCTGGCCCGGGTAATCCGCGGACAGTTCCTGCAGATTCGGGGTATGGACTACGTGCTGAGCGCGCGCTCGGTCGGCGTTCACAGTTCGCGCATCATCCTGCGCCATATTCTCCCCAATGCAATCGGCCCGGTGATCGTATGGGCCACGTTCGGCATGGCGGGTGCGATCATGTTCGAGGCATCGCTCAGCTTCCTGGGTCTCGGTGTCCAACCGCCGCAGGCGAGTTGGGGCAATATGTTGGTAGACGCCCAGCGCCTCAAAATCATTCGGGACCTGCCCTGGGTGTGGATCCCGCCCGGGCTGGCTGTTGTGATCATGGTTCTCAGTATCAATTTCATGGGCGACGGTCTGCGCGACGCGTTGGACCCGCGCACGTTGCTCTGACGAAAAGGCGTAAAGATGGCTGGCAAGAACGGATATCGTGCCGGAATCATAGGCTGTGGCAGGTCGGGAAATCTCCACGCGAGCAGCTTCAGAAAGATCGAGAACGTCGAACTGGTCGCATGCGCCAATCGGGGAGAAGCCAAGCTACGCGACTTCGCCGACCGCTGGGGAATCCAGGGCCGTTACACCGATCTTGATGAGATGCTGCGACAGGAGTCGCTGGACCTTGTGAGCATCTGCACGAAGGACGACGAGCACATGGAGCCGCTCCTTCGTGCGGCCGCGCATCGGCCCAAGGGCATTTTCTGTGAGAAGCCCTTGGTTACCAGGCTGGGCGAAATGGATGCCATACTGGAAGCATGTCGCGCCGCCGAATGCAAACTCTCGGTTAGCCATTCGATGCGATTCGAGAGAAACTTTGTGCTCGCCAGGGAGTTGGCGACAAGCGGCGAGTTGGGCGCGCTGCGGGAAGTTCATTTTGTCGGCTATGGCATGGCCGGAGACCTGCGCGGGCAGCTTCACGAAGACCACTGTATCGATTTTCTCCGCTTCTGCGCCGGAGAGCCGCGCTGGGTGTTCTGCTATCCTGACGGAACGCCGGAACGCCCAGGGTTTTCTGGCACGATTCAGTTTGAGGAAGATGTGACCGCCCAGCTGACCTTTGGCGGAAGGCGGGCGTATTCGACATTCCAGGTGATCCTTGAGTGCAGTCGCGGCCGCGTCGACGCCGTTCTGGGTCCTGATCCGGCTGGTTCGGTCGATCTGCTCGGAAACGACTGTTGGGAGCCGTTGTTGCGCGTCTGGCGGCAGGAGTCCGGTGGGCTGGTCGGCTATCGCGATGGCGAACTGTTGAAAACAGTGCGCAACGATCCCTGGGAACTGGGCCTGCGCGAGTTGATCCACTGTATCGAGAGGGACGAGGAGAGTGTTTCCAGCGGGGCAGACGCCCGCAAGACCTTGCAGCTCATTCTGGCTATTCTGGAGTCGGCGCAGCAGCTGAAGAGACTGGAAACGAATTAGGAGGGGGCGCGATGCAAGTGCGGACCGCGGTCGTCGGAGTGGGGCACATGGCGCAGAGCCACTTGCCTAATTTGGCCGAATTTCCCGACGTTGACCTGGTGGCCCTTTGCGACGTCAGCGAGGAGCGTCTCCAGCATGCTGCCAAGCAGTACGATGTTCCGCGAGTCTACACTGACCTTACGCAGATGCTGGACGGTGAGGAGTTGGACTGCGTATTTGTCATTACGCCGGAATGGTTGCACGCCAAACAGTGCATCGAGAGCCTGCGCCGCGGCCTGGACGTATTTTGCGAGAAGCCGCCCTCGCACAGTGTTGAAGTGTCACGAAACATGGCAGAGGAGACGCGCAGTTCCGGCAAACTGCTTTCGCTTGGCTTCAACCGCCGCTTTGGCGTGAGCGCCATCAAGGAGGCCTTCGCTGAGCAAGCCCCACAAATGTGCGTCGCTGAGTTTATCCGACCTGTCGATGAGTACCGCCCCCTGATCAACGGCAGCATCCACGCGCTCGATGCGCTGCTTTACCTCTGTGGCGAACCTGTGTCTGTGGCGGCGGAAGCTACATACACTGATCCCGAGAAGCATGAATGTATCGCAGCTTCGATCAGATTCGCGAACGGCGCGCTGGCCTCGCTGGCTTCGGGCTACGGGACCCAGACCTCGGCTGAACGGCTGAGCGTCTACGGGCACGGTGTCGCCGCCTGGTGGGACAGGAACAGCGTAACCATCCGGCGCGGCGACGAGAGCGACACGCAGGCGATTGGCAACAGCGTTCGCCTGGAAGATCGGAACTTTATCGACTGCGTGAAGGGAGAAGCAGAGCCGGTTGCCACGATTGATGATGCAGTGGTGACGATGGAATGGGTGCATCGCGTTTTCGATGCAGCACAGATCGAGGTTTCGCCGGCGCCGCGCACAGGCCGCGGCTACCTGCAATGGTGTCCCTATTGCGGCACGGACATCGTTGCCTACCGGGAAGAATGCGTTTCCTGCGGACGTGAACTCGGCGCCTGGTCGATTCCGATTGAGGACATGGCGGAGTGACACGTCAGTGCTCAGCCTGCGTATCGTCGCCGACGGGGCCAACAGCGAGACCTGACCCCTTGGGTAGACAGTGCCGCGAAATCCGGATGGTCCTGTGGAAGCAGCAAGGGAGGCGCGCGTATGCCTTTTCACGAAATCGATCGACTGATCATTCACAAGAACCCCCATGCCTATTCATCATGGCCTGATGTGACGGTGCTGAAGAGCGGCGACTGGATTATCGCTTTTTCCCAGGCCATGAGCCGCCATCAGATCACGCACCGGGATCCCACCTTCCACAATCTCCTCGTCCGATCCACCGATCAGGGAAAGACGTGGAGCCGCTTTCCCCAAGGAGTGCCGGGGTATGGCTTCTTTGGGATTGACTGCATCGCCGTCGCCGAGTTATCCAGCGGAGAGCTTCTTGCCCACACCGTGCTGGATGACTTTGTACCGGTCGACGCGGCCGCGAGAGAGGCCAGATACGCCCACTATCAGCGGCGGGAGCCTTTCCCGTGGGCGTTTCAGCGAATAGGAAGTTACGTTATCCGTTCGGTCGACGGCGGTTACACCTGGCAGGAACCGGTCCTGGTGGATGTCTCCCCTTTCGCCACCGGTTTTTCTCCCCGAGCGATAGTCGAGCTGAGCGATGGCACGCTCCTGCTGCCCCAATCCGAAGAGACCCTGGACCCGCCGCAAGCGTTTGTCGTCAGGTCGAACGACGGCGGCCGGACGTGGGGAGATGTCTCGCTTGTGGCGCAGGATGAGCATGTCGGCTTCTGGGAGCCGGCCTATCTGGCGCTGCCCAGCGGCAAGATCATCGCCATGCTTCGGACGCATGAAGCGGGAGGCCACTACCTCTACCAGTGTGATTCATTCGATGCCGGCTACACCTGGACGAAGCCCGTCAAGACACCGATGTGGGGCTATCCGGCACATATGCTGACATTGCATGATGGGCGCGTGCTGTGTGTCTATGGCCGCCGCCGGCCGCCTTTCGGCATCCGCGCGTGCCTGAGCGCCGACGAAGGGCAGAGTTGGGACATCGATGACGAGCTCATTATCCGCGATGACTTCCCGAACTCTGATCTTGGCTACCCGACCTCCGTTCAACTGGCAGATGGGACGATTTTCACCACTTACTACGGTCAAGACGAGGGCGTAACGTGCATTCACGGCAGTTTCTACAGTATCTGAAAAGGAGGCTGGAGACATGAAGACCGACCGCGTTTTTGAGTTGAGGAAAGCCCGCGGCAGGAAGTCCCTCAGCCGGCGGGGCTTCTTGCGCCTGACAGCGGGGACTACGGCCCTGGCGGGTCTGGCCGCCTGTTCGCCGGCGGCAGCTCCTTCAACGTCTGAAATGGCGGATGAAGCGCCGGCGGCCGCGCCTGAACAGGAGATGCAAGACCTGATCTACTGGAATGATCTGACCGGCCCGGACGGTGAAATCCAGCAGGCGATTGTGGACCGCTACAACGAAGGGCCGGGCCAGGAGGCCGGCGTCCACATAACGTTTGAGATCTATCCGGGCGACACGCTGTTCACCAAGCACATGGCTGCGTATGGCGCTGGCAATCCCATCGACATCCTGCGCGCCAGCGCGCCGCAGACGAACCTGATGGTGGGCAAAGAGATGTTGGTGGCCCTCGATGATGTCATGGCCGAGGCCGGATTGGACTGGGATGACTTTTACCCCAGCCCCCTGGAAGCCTTTACGATCGACGGTAGCCGCTACAGCATCCCTCAGGAGGTCAGCAACTACACCATATTCTTCAACACCGATCAGGCCGAGGCGGCCGGCCTGGACGTCCAGAACTTTCCCTCGGACCGGGACGACTTCGTCGATTGGGTGCAGGCCGTTACCCAGCGCGAGGGTGACAAGTTCGATGTCGTTGGGTTGGTGATTCCCGGTTCGGGCGGTCTTCCGTTTCGATGGTGGTTTCAGCTGGTCTACCAATTCGGTGGATCGTTGCTGACCGAGGATTACTCCCAGGCCAACTTCAACACCGATGCCGGCGGGAGCGCCTGTCAGTTCCTCCTCGATTGCTTCGACACCTATAAGATATCGAACCGGGATATCCTGGACGCCCGCAAGGCGTTCATGTCCCTGTACGGCTCCATCATTCAGGATGGCGCCTGGATGTCGCCCGCCTTTGCTGAGCAGGAAGGACTGAGTTTCGACACCGCATTGGTGCCGGTGATCGGCAACGATCTGTTCAGCTACGCCATCACCATGGCCGGCGTAATCGTCCGCCACGATTCCGAGGAGGCCGGGCGCGTGGAGGCGTGCGCCCATTTCCTCAAGTGGATGTCCGACGATCCGACCTGGAATATCGAGGTGCCCACCGTGCCGGTACGGCAATCCATCGGCGAGATGCCGGAATTGCAGCAGATTCCGTACATGAAGCCATTTATCGACCTGGTGCCCTACGGCATTGAAGCGCCGCCCATTGCACAGTTCGGAGAAATAAGAGGCCGCATCATCGAGATTCTCGACTCGGTGTGGGCCACAGACATGTCGGTAACGGACGGTCTCGCCCGGGCCGAAGAGCAGGTGAACGATATTCTGGCCGGGTAAGCACAAGCGAGCAATGTGGGCGTGTTGCGTATCCGGCCTGGGTACGCAACACGCGACCTGGCAGGATCGACTCGACACAGGGTGTGACCAATGACAAGAGCAGCCACCACGAGAGCAGGAGAACAGGGCGGTCCTCTGAAGTCGGCCGGCCGCTTGCTATGGGCGCGGCTGCGCCCGCAGGAAAAGTCCGAATGGACGGCCTATCTCTTTCTTCTGCCCTACATGTTGTTCTTCGTAGCCTTCGGCTTCCTGCCCGTTTTTCTGGGCTTCTTTGTCAGTCTGACCGACTGGAGCGTGGTCGGGGACTATCAATGGTTGGGTCTGCGTAACTACATCAAGTGGTTGGGAGACAGCCATCTGGTCAAAGTCACCTATAACACACTGCGTTACACTCTGCTGAGTGTCCCCAGCGTTGCCGCTGTCAGCCTGGCGATGGCCCTGTATGTAAACAGGAAGCTGGCGGGCTTTGTATTTTCCAGAATCGTCTTTTTTGCGCCCTACGTGGTCGCGGTCACGGTCACCGCCCTGCTCTGGAAGTGGATTCTCGAGACCGATTTCGGCGTGCTGAACTACTATCTCATGCAGCTTGGCATTCCCGCCATCCCCTGGCTTACGACAGTTCGCTGGGCCATGGTGGCGATGGTCATCACCAAGCTCTGGTGGGATGCCGGCTTCAGCATGGTCATCTTTCTGGCCGGTTTACAGGATATTCCGGCGGACTTGTACGAAGCCGCCCGCATTGACGGCGGCAACAGCTGGCGCCTCTTTTGGCACATCACGTTTCCACTCTTGCGGCCGGTCACCAGCCTTGTGATCACATTGAACCTGATTATGTGCATGCAGACGTTCAGCACCATGTTCCTGATGACGGAGGGAGGGCCGGCTGGCTCGACCACGACCGTAGTGTATGAGATTTACCAACAGAGTTTCGCCCAGTTCAAGATGGGCTACGGATCCGCACTGTCCTTCTTGTTGTTTCTCGCTATACTCGCTATGACCCTTCTCCTCTTCAAGCTGTTCCCGGAGCGGGTGGACGTGGACTAGCGGGGAAAGGACCCCATGTTCATTCGGATTCTGGGTAGGCGCGTTACGCCGGGTGTCTTGGCGCTCTGGCTGACCGGGATGACCATTTCGATCCTTTGGGGCATGCCGCTTGTCTGGATGGTTTCCACTTCGCTGAAGCCTGAAGGGCAGATCATGCGCTACCCGATCGAGTGGCTTCCGCGTCAAGTCAGCTGGGAAAACTACCAGATCGTCTTCAACTATCCGGTCCTGCGATGGTTCTGGAACAGTCTCTTTGTTGCCATGGCAACGACCGCGCTGGTCGTCTTTTTCAGCGCCATGGCCGGCTATGCCTTAGCCAGGATGAGGTTCTGGGGGCGCAGCTTCGTTTTCGGCGTGATACTCTCCTCTCGAATGATCCCCGGCGCCGTTGCTCTCATACCCCTCTACCTGATTATTGCCAGATTTCGACTGCTCGATACATACCCGGCGCTGATTATGCCGGCTGTGGCCAGCACGTTGGGCGTTTACCTTTTTCGACAGTTTTTCTTTTCGCTGCCTCGCGAACTGGAGGATGCCGCCCTGATCGACGGATGTGGACGCTTCGGGCTGTTCTTCAGGATCGCGCTTCCGCTGGCAATCCCCGCTCTTCTGACGGTCGCCATCATTACCTTCGTCGCCAGTTGGAACGAGTTCCTGTGGCCACTCCTGGTCACGAGCACCGATTCGGCTACCACAATGCCAGTCGGCATGATGAAGTTCAACCCGCGCACCGCGGGCATCAGACGGATGACCTATGGTGTGGCCATGGCAGGCGTTACAATCCAAAGTCTTCCCACTTTGGTCATGTTCTTTCTCCTGCAGAGACACTTCGTACAGGGCGTCACGCGTACCGGCATTAGAGGGTAGGGAGAGAGCATATGAGTAGGCCGGTGCGGGCGGGCTTGATCGGTTGTGGCGGCGTTGCCGGGGCGCACATGCGGGCATAACGTCAACTGGAGGGTGTGGAGGTCGCGGCTGCCAAAGGATTCTCCTATCTCGTTTGGCAACGACAAAAGAGCCTTTCCTGGCCGAATTTCTTAGTTTGCACGTAGCTACTCAGCCTGGACTGGGAAGTTGCTTCCAGAGGAACGGTCATCGGTCAAAAAGACCAATATTGACTGCCGGAAAGCGTGAATCCTCCATCTACACGTCATAATTCGCACCATTTGTGCCGTTGTGACCCGAACCTGACCTCTTCAGACAGATTCCGAACACGATTCATTGTACTTGGATGACTTGATTGCCCATTGAAAGTCGCACATCGGGCAAAGGCTGAATAGATACGTTTGCACTTTGCAAAAACTCATGTTAGGCTTGTCTTGAAGTCTGACCATGCCATTCTGGATAACACTTGGAGACGCTAGACTACCGCGCATAGGAGAAGGACAATCGCATCCTCCGAGCCAAACGGGTGCGATATAGGTTCACCGCCGAGGAGAGCCCACATTGAGGTATGTTGTCTTTGGGGCTGGCGCGGTCGGAAGCATCATAGGTGCTTACCTGAATATAGCTGGACAGAGTGTGGCACTGGTTGCCAGGCCAGGCCATGCAACCTGCATCAAGCAACAAGGCCTCGTTGTTCGCAGCCCCTCCAAAACACATCGTATCTCCATCCGGGCGGTCACTTCCGCCTTGGAGCTTACTCCATTCCGGTTAGACGACGTTGTACTCTTGACGGTCAAATCGCAGCATACGGAGCAGGCGCTGACAGAGTTGCGTCAGGCCGGCGTGCCATCGACGACGCCCGTTTTCTGTATGCAAAACTCAGTGGTCAACGAGCGAATCGCTGCGCGTTACTTTGACAATGTGTATGGCGTTGTCACCGCGCTGCCAGCGATGTTTCTGGAAGACGGGGAGGTGATCGGCGCCGATGAAAGTTGCGCGGGTGTGCTCGAGATTGGACGCTACCTGGAAGGCGTCGATGAAGTTGCCCGGAACGTAGCACGGGATCTGAAACGTGCCGGTTTCCGGGTGGAGCTAAGCGCGCAAATCATGCTGGCGAAATACACAAAACTGCTCACGAATATCGGGAATTCACTCTTTGCCATCGTTGGTATGCAAGCCAGTGGCAAGGAGCTAGACCCGTTCCTCAGCGAATTACGCGCCGAGGCTATCAACGTCTTGGAGCGGGCGGGCATTGCATACGAATCAGAGCAAGAGTTTCGGGAGCGCGTGCTGGCTCAAGCGCAAGGCTTGAAGCTGCCCGTTAGCGTGGCATACGGTGGCTCGACGTGGCAGAGCCTCGCCCGTCGTGCGGGCACAGTAGAGACCGACTACCTGGAAGGGGAGGTCGTCAGGGAAGCCAAGAGAGCGGGAACCGAGGCGCCTCTCAACAACCTCATATGTAGGATTGCAAACGAGATGGCTGAAGACGGGCTCGAGCCCGGTTCATATACGATTGCTGAATTGCGCCGGCTGACCGCCGCATCTATTTAATCAGAGAAAGGAAGATTACCATGATTGTGGACATCCATACCCATTGTATCCAGCCCGAGCACGTCAGTGATTACGCTCACCGCTCTATGGAACGGGCCGGTTACTCACCGATGCAGCCGCTCACACCCGAGGAGTACGCGCGCGGCATGGAACCGGTTGATTTCTCCATCGTGTTTGGTATCACCGCTACGCAGTCCGGCGTTCGAGTGCCGAACGAGTTCACGGCGGAATGGGTTGGGCACGACCCAACCAGGCGCATCGGTTTCATGACGTTAGATGTCTTTGATGGCGGGTCGATTGAGGAAATGCACCGCGCCAAGGAGGACTTGGGGTTGCGCGGCATCAAGCTATATCCCACATCACACCCGTTTAACCCGGCGGACACGACGATCTTTCCCCTCTACGCGGCTGCCCAGCGTCTCCAATTGCCCATCCTGTTCCACATGGGCACGTCGCCCGGCTCGAAGGACGTGACCGAGTATAGCCATCCGCTGCTCATTGACAAGGTGGCGCGAGCCTTTCCCGACCTGAAGATGGTCATCGCGCACTTGGCTCACCCCTGGCAGCGTGAGACGGCCATCGTCGTCCGCAAGCAGCCGAACGTGTTCACAGACGTTTCAGCGCTGTGGGTACGTCCGTGGGCGGGTCTGCAAGCATTGATCCTCTGTCTCGAATGGGGAGTGTCCGACAAGCTGCTGTTCGGTTCTGATTTCCCGTTCTGGACCCCGCAGGAGGGCATGGACAAGTTGAGGCGGCTCAACGAACAGGTAGCGGGAACACCGTTGCCTCACCTGCCGGACGAAATGATTGAGGGCATCATCCATCGCGATTCGCTCGCCTTGCTCGGGCTCGACAATTGAGGCGTGGTCAGTGAACGGGGCGTGCAGGCTCTCGGCAGGAGCTGATGATGAAGGCAGCTGTTTGGCACGATTTCAACGACATGCGCATAGAAGAGTTGCCGCGGCCGGAGATTGGGCCCGGTCAGATACTGGTAGACGTGCGGGTTGCGCAGCCCAGCATCACCGACGTGGAATTCCTGAGTGGCATGTTGGGAGACGAATGGACGATCTATTCGCGCCACCAGATGCCAGACGTGTTTGGCCACGAATTCAGCGGCGACGTCGTAGAGGTCGCTGGGGATATCACCGGTCTGAAGAAAGGTGATCGAGTGGGAGCCTTTCTGGGCGGCAATCACCGCGCTTTCGCTCAGTTCATGGCCATCGCAGCCGACCAACTCATCCGATTGCCCGACAATCTGACTTACAATGAGGGCGCCTGCATCCAGCCGCTGGCCGGCTGCATCAGTGTAGTCAAGCGAGCTCCAGTCCGGCTGGGCGACACGGTTGTTGTCGTTGGCCAAGGGGTGATGGGTTTAGGTTGCCTGCAAGCCTTTCATGCCGCCGGCGCAGGACGGGTCTTCACCACAGATGTACGCCCCGAAGCCTTGGAACTGTCTCACGATTTAGGAGCTGATGAGGCCATCGACGCGTCGAAAATGGACCCGGTGCGGCGAGTACGGGAACTGACCGAGGGAGCTGGGGCTGATATCGTGGTCGAATGCGCCGGAGGTAAGCCCGAGGTTGGCTTGGCCGGAACGAGTTCCGTGGAACAGGCGCTGGCAATGGTACGCCGCGGGGGGACCGTGTGCTTGGTGGCCTTCTACCAGGGATCGCTGACGCTGGACATGCACGCCCTGCGACAGACGGACGCGCAAATTATCATTGGCGGTGCCCGGGTGCCGCCTGAGGCGGAGCGAGTTGCGGCGCTAGTGGCCGCGGGGCGAATTCGCTTGGCGCCGACCGTGACACATGTGCTCAAAGGTCTGGAGGGCCTGCCAGAGGCCTTTGCCATTATGGCGAATAAGGCTGAACGTCAAGCGATTCAAGCTCAGGTTGAGCTTGAATAAGGTGAGGAAGTTAACCTTCACGGAGATTTTGCGTCTGCCTGATCTTGTTAGCCCGCACTTCTTGAGGCGAGCCAGACTTCTAGCGGTAGCGAACTGCTAGCAAATGCAATCGCTGTTCAAGTCGAGTTCGCACTCTAATCTAGTGAGTTGTTAAGAGAACTCCCGCCACATAGCAGCTGCTCACGACGCAAAACGCGAAAGGAGCAAACCGTGGATTCTAAGAACGGTATCGATTTGGTTCTCTGGTGCGGTGTGGGTGGGTTGTACTTTGAGTCCTTTTACGAGAAGGACATCGGTACCTTTGTCGAAAAATGTGCAGAGGCCGGTGTTACGAGATTGATACCTTCCTTTTATATCAGCCCGGTGAAGAGTCATCGCTGGCTTATTCGTCATCTGGAAGTCGAAGCTGCGTACGAACCGTATGAGTATGGCGAGAAAAGCCCATTGAGAGTCTTGGTCAGACATGCTCATGATTGTGGCTTGGAAGTCCATCCACATGTCCCTTTGGGGAGCGAAGGCGGCTGGATGCGCGTTTCGCCCGTCGGAGAACTGGGCGTTTTTGCGCGCATGAGCAAGTTCGCTAGAGATCACCCCGAATACTGGACAAAGACCCAAGATGGGAGAGGTTGGCTAGATGTCAATCGGCGCGAGAAGCTCGCTGGCTCGCCGGGGATAGGATTATTTCCGGGGACTGGCTTCATCAGTTTGGCATTTCCCGAAGTTCGGGAATACGCGAGGTCGTTGTTCATTGAGTATGTTCAGGACTATGGCGTAGACGGCGTACAGCTGGAGTTCATCATTCCGCCAACTGATGATCGAGGGTCCTACCTCTTGGGGTATGACGAGCCGGCGATGACCGCTTTTGAAGGGAAATACGGGCAAGACCCGCGGGAGATCGATAATTCTGACGACAGTTGGATGCGGTTCAGGGCCGGATATTTCACCCAGTTCGTCAGGGAATTGAGAGAAGCCCTTTCAAAGCCAGGAGCGGAGGTTGAGCTCTCGGTGGCAACTGAAGCCACTGACGGCATATTCAATGAGCCAAGCCGCGCCTATAAAATGATGTTTGACTGGCCTACCTGGGTTGAAGAGCAACTCATAGACGTACTATACCCTAGATTCTGGCTGACCCCGCCGATGTGGTGGCCAGTCGCGCCTCCTAAGGTAGCCGAAGAACTCTCGACCATCAAGAAGCAGATCGGGGACAAGTGTCAAGTAATTGCCGGTCTGGTCTGTCTCGGTGGGAACGACAATATAGCCGAGTTGACAGAGCGGGCAGCAGGAGCCGCGCTCGACGAAGGGGCCGATGGCCTGGGCGTCTACAGAGCCGATGCGGTCGAGGCATTCGGCTTATGGGGGATGCTTGAAAACCTAAGCTCGGCAGATGCCCGCCAAGTATCATAGCCTTTTTCGATATGCAGAAGGAGGGCGAATTGAGTTCAAGAAAAGGTGCTGATCTGGGCCTTTGGTGTGGTGTCGCTGGTTCGTGGATGGGCTTGTATGAACCGCAGCACGAGCAGGACGTCGTCAAGTTCGTCGAAAAATGTGCAAAGGTGGGTGTCACAAAGCTACTGTGTGCCTATTATACCGCCCCGGTCAGGAGCCATCGCTGGGTTTTTCGTCTTCCGGGAGTTGAAGCGCCCTACGAACGTTATGGGTACGGTGAAAAAAGTGCCTTGAGCGCCTTGGTGAAGCACGCCCATGGACACGGCATTGAAGTCCATCCCTATGTTGCCGTGGGCCATCAAGGGTGGTGGCGCCCACACCCGGAATCGGCGCTGCGCGAGTTTTTACCGATCCTTCACTTGAGCAAATTCGCCAGCGACAATCCAGCTTACTTTTCCAAAACACGTGAGGGAAAAAGCTGGCTAGACATTGACCGACGCCAGCGGCTAACAGGATACCCAGGCGTAGGATTGTTGAGCCTGGCCTATCCCGAGGTTCGAGAATACTTCACGTCGCTGTGTGTAGAGTTCGTTCAGGACTACGGCGTTGATGGTGTGCAGTTGGAATTTATCATTCCGCCGACTGATGAGCAAGGGTTCTGCCTCTTGGGGTATGACGAGCCTGCGATGACTGCTTTTAGAACGGAGTACGGGCAAGACCCGCGGGAGATCGACAGCTCTGACGAGAAGTGGATGCGCTTCAGGGCAGGTTATGTTACGCAGTTCATCAGGGAACTGAAAGAAGCCCTTTCAAACCTGGAGGCAAATGTTGAGCTCTCGCTACAAACCGAGGCCACCGGAAGCACGTTCAGCGAACCGGCCTCTGCCTACAAATTGATGTTTGATTGGCCCGCCTGGGTTGAGGAAAAACTTTTCGATGTGTTGTACCCCAGGTTTTGGCTCTCGAACCCGGCGTGGTGGTCAATAGCGCCGACCGACATCGCGGGCGAGCTCTCGACCATCAAGCGGCAGGTCGGGGACCGATGTAGAGTGGTTACCGGTTTAGCTATTGTCGGTGGACGGGAGGATATTGGTTGGAGTGAAGACATAGCCAGGCTGGTTGAGCGCGAAGCAATGGCGGCGCTGGAAGCCGGGGTCGATGGGGTTGCCATACACCGGTCTGAGTTCGTCGAGGGATTAGGCTTATGGGGAATGCTTGCGAACATAAGCTCGTCCGAGCCCGTAGAGGACTGAGAAAGGGGGGATGCGAATTACACAAAAGGTTTGTTGTTCTTTTCTTGGACAGAGGAGGGAGATAGCCATGGGTGTGAGAACAGGAAAGAACGGAAAACCAAGGAGGAATGAGATGACAAAGAAGATGAGCCGCCGCAAGTTTCTTTCCATGGCAACGGGAACCGCTGGAGCGATCGGTCTGGCTGCTTGTGTCGCCCCGGGGCCGGGTATGGAGCCGGTTAGCCCGGCCGAGGGGGTCGCAGAGTTGCAACCCTATGATTTGACGTGGTGGCATTGCTTTACCGGGCCTGTAGGAGTAGTCCTTGAGGAGCTGGTGGACAAGTACAATGACGAAAATGAGGTAGGCATCTCGGTGAATCAGGAGGTCATCGAGTGTGCCATTCTTCAGACCAAAATCCTGTCTTCCTGGGCTGCCGGCAAGCCCCCGGACGTCATCCACCATAGCGCGGCGCACGTGAACTTGTATGGGCGAAAGGGGCTGATCGAACCGCTTGCGGACCTGCTGGTGGACCAAGGCCTCGACATGGACGACTTTTTCCCAGAGATGCTGGCACTGGGGTCCTTTGCGGACACCGTCTATGGCATGCCCACGACTGGCAACGTCTACGGCCTTGTGATGAACGCTGACTACCTTAACGAGGCAGGGCTTGACGTCAACGACTCCCCCACGGATAGGGCTGGCTTCGTCGAGTGGTGTCAGACGCTCACCCAAGGCGAGGGAGACAACATGAGCGTGGCCGGGTATGGCTTAACCACCTCCGGTGGTCCTCCGTCCCTGGCTTGGGGTACGGTACTGATGCAAAATGGCGGCAGCATCATGGCTGAAGACGGGACCAAGTCTGCCTTCAACAACGAGGCTGGCATAGACGCGGCCCAGTGGATCCTGGATGTCTTCAACAAGCACAAGATTGGCAACAAGAATTTTTCCTTTTGGGACAATGTTCCTCAGTTTGAGGCCGGCGCGATCGCAGTCATGATCGATTCTCCCCGCTGGTATAAACATTGGACATCACAAGGGATGAATCTTGAGGTAGCCATTCTGCCGCAAATCGGGAGCGAACGAAATGCGAATTGGCTCGACATGTGGCACCTGATGCTCATCAAGAATGACGACAGGAGCCGAGTGCTGGCCGGGGCGCACTTCCTGAAAGCCTTCTCGGACTTCCTCGGGGACCGGCTGGAGGAGATGGGGATTATCCCTCCACGGGAGTCACAGATAGGACTGTTCCAGGATCCGAAGATGCAGCCATTCATGGACTCGATCCAATTCGGAGTCGTACAGCCGACAACGCCGGGTGCGGAGTGCTTGAACTGGTACCAACTTCCGGGCTGCTTCCCCTATTTGGACACGATATGGTCAGGTGAGTCCACTATCGAGGATGCTCTCGGCGCATTCGAGGCCGACCTCAACCGGCGGATCAGGGACGGTTGGCTCGAGGCAGGCTAAGCCTTGAAACGAGAAGTGGGACGGATCAGTATCGTTAGCTCGAGAGGACAAGAGCCGGGCTTTTTCGTTCTTTGACCATGTATCTCGTGCAAGAGTGGCAGGCCTTTTCAGAGGCAATAACCCGGTATGTCGGGCTTCAGGTAAGCAGAACGTAGATAGGCCAGAACGGTCTGCTGGCAACGAGGGTGAGGTATTGCAGGTCGCAAAAAGCATCTGTCGGCAATACCTCACTCTTGAGCCCGGTTGGCGCTTACATCGCAGGCGTAGGCCGCACAAGAATCTGGAATGTCCCGTGCGGATCAGACGAGAGGGCTACTATCGAGACGACAGATAAGCCAGAGGCCATGAGCAGCACTGGGCTGGCGAGTTCCCTCCCTGGAAGTAGAAAAAAGATCGAGATAAGCGGGTACGCGTTTGTGTCGGCGCATGTGATCCTCTTTACCCTCTTTTGGCTCTTGCCCATTGGCGCTGCGGTCCTGATCAGCTTTACCAGATGGGGAATAATAGACACGCCCAAGTGGGTGGGACTTAGCAACTATAAAGAGTTGGTGGGCGACCCGTTCGTTTGGAGAGCCTTACGTGTATCCCTGGCATACACCATCATCGCAGTTCCGCTGCAACTTGGCCTGAGTCTAATGATGGCCCTGTATGTAAATCGAAGATTAGTAGGCAGCACCCTGGCGCGGCTTGTCTTTTTTGCGCCCTGGGTTCTATCCGCTTCGATCGTGGGCATGACTTGGTTGTGGATTATGTCACCTGGTCATGGCGTGCTCGGTTATTACCTGACACAGGTGGGTGTGGAGACGGATATCAATTGGCTCGGAAACCGCAACATCGTTTTGTTCTCTATCGCCATGGTCGCAGCCTGGTGGCAGTCCGGGTTCGGCATGATTATCTATCTGGCGGCACTCCAGGACATTCCTCAGGAGTTGTATGACGCTGCCGCTATCGATGGGGCCAGCCTGTGGCAGAGGTTGTGGCACATTACCTGGCCTATGCTCGCGCCGGCGACCAGTTTCGTGCTGATTGTCAACACGATTGCGGCGATGCGCGTAATCGCCTTGCCGATGATGATGACCCGGGGCGGACCAGGTGTGGCTAGTACAACGCTTCTCTTCAAGGTATGGTGGACAGGGTTCGTCCAGAACAGGATGGGATATGCATCAGCCCTTTCCGTCGTCGTATTCCTATTCATCTTTGTGATTGCGCTGGCTGAGCTCCGGCTTGTGCGCCAAAGAATCGAATAGGGATAGATTTTGAGGTTGTTAGAATGATCTGGCGCATCGGTGGAAGGCGCTTTAGTTTAGCAGACATAATGACCTGGCTCCTGGGGATGGGGTGGGCCTTTATGTGGATGATTCCCCTGGCCTGGATGCTATCCACCTCGTTCAAGCCCAGAGATCAGATTCTGACCAAAGTCCCACAGTGGGTGCCCCAGGATTTTACCTGGTGGAATTACCAAACAGTATTTGAGGAACCCATGCTAAGGTGGTTCTGGAACAGCTTGGTCGTTTCCGTAATCACCACTCTGCTGATGCTCCTAGTGGCTTCAACCGCTGGATACGCTTTGGCCCGCATCGAGTTTCCGGGACGAGGTGGCCTGTTTACCACATACCTGATGGCCATGATCATTCCTTTTGAAGTGCTGGCCGTTCCGTTGTATCTGATGTTTGCCTACTTTAATCTCACGGACACTTACTTCTCGCTGATTATGCCGATGGCGTCCGGCTCTTTTGCGGTTTATCTGTTTCGACAATTTTTCTACGCACTGCCCAGCGAATTGGAAGATGCGGCGATGATAGACGGCTGCGACAGGCTTGGTGTATTCCTGAGAATCGTCTTGCCCCTGGCTAGACCCGTCATTGTGGCGTCTACCATCATCGTCTTTACGGCGAGTTGGAACAGCTGGCTATGGCCTTTGCTGACCATCAGCAGCGATGCCTCCAGGACAGTGACAATTGGTGTTCTGCAGTTTGGCGCGTTCACGGGGGGAATGACGAGGGTATATTGGGGGGTGGTCATGGCCGCCGCGACAGTTGCGGTCCTACCGATTATCATCCTGTTTGTCTTCTTGCAAAGGTATTTCGTGCAGGGAGTATCGCAAACAGGCATTCGCTAGCAGGTGATTCACGAATTGGAAGGCCGGCGCGTCGCTCTGAGGTTTGTGACAGCTTGCCACTTCTTTGTCCGCCATGTATGTAGCAAGAGAACCTGGAGGCAAGGATCATGATAGGCAAAGAATCTATCGCGAACGTCATGACGATTGGGCACGCCGCAAATGCAGTCGAACTCCCAGATGGCCGGCTGTTTGTCAATTGGTACGTCGCCAGCTACGAAGGGGCTGAGGATCAGCGGATTGCGTGCGCGGTGAGAAACCTGGACGGAACGTGGCAGCCTACCCACGTCCTGATTGGGGCCGGTTTTGATTTCGACGGGACGCGGTGGACACCTGAAATCGGGGTGCCGGTTCTGCGAACCGACGGTGATCTTGACTTGTATTTCGGTGCAGTGCCGCAGGAAAACTTCGGAATGATTCAAGACCGCCGGTCGTTCGTAATCAGGACTGGCGCTGCCTGGCTGGCGGAACTGCCTGTTGCGTTCACGGTACCGCTTTGGCGAAGAGGCATTGGCATTAGCGCCACCTTTTTTTCCCGACTTACGGAAAGTTCACCCGGTGTCTTTGAGGCGGCGCAGCCGCAACGGCTGCCGCTGGACGAGCGGGAAAGCGGCAAGTGGGTTCTCCCGTTTACCCCACCGCTGAAGCTGAAGAGTGGACGATGGGTGCTCGCCTATACGGTGGGTTTGGATCCGCCGGCCATACAGGAATACCGCTGCCGGTTTCTAGTGTCTGACGAGAATCAGAAAAACTGGCAAGTGCGGGGAGATATTTGGGCTGAGCGGGGGGTCGCTGAACCAGTTATCGCGCAGCTGTCGTCGGGAGACATTCTGTGCTACATGCGCGGGGCATCCGGGCAGGGCGCCACTGACATAGAGGTGCAGATGCACGCCTGGAGGGCGGTATCCTCGGATGAATGTAAGACCTTTTCCGAACCGGTTCAAACCAACCTCAGGAATCCGGATTCCAGCGTACATATCGCCATTAGCAATACCTCCGGCCGTCTAGTCATCGTATACAATGACAGTTATGGTCAAAGAACGCCCCTGAGCGTAGGGGTCTCTAAGGACGAAGGCAAGACCTTTCGCGTGAGAGATATTGAGATATCCGATGGAGGGTTCGCCTATCCGAAGCTTCTGCAGACCAGGGATGGAATATGGCACTTGTTCTATTCCTACAAGTACGCCTGGATTGAGCACGCTTGGTTTGAAGAAGATTGGCTGGAAGGGGGCAGGGACGTGATCGGTTTGCGATCGGAGCCGTTTCCACCGCCGCCTCCAAAGCCCCCTTATCCTAGCGACATGTATCTACAGGACTTCGAAGATGACTAAAGTTGAGAGAATGGAATCGGTATGAAAGAGCGAATACGAATTACCGGGCTGAAGACGTTTCTGGTTGGGGCCGAATGGCGCAACTGGGTTGTGGTGAAGATCGAGACCGACGCCGGTATCGTTGGCCTCGGTGAAGGGACACTCGAGGGGCGTGAGCAGTCGGCCGAGGCCGTGATACAGGAATTGAGTCGGTACCTGGTCGGCAGAGACGCGTTCGCGATCGAACGGCACTTTCAGGAGTTGTACCGTCGAGCGTTCTGGACCGGGGGCGCGCTTCTGAACACGGCAATCAGCGCGGTCGAACAGGCGCTGTGGGATATCAAGGGCAAAGCGCTGGGTGTGCCGGTCTACGAACTCTTGGGTGGAAAAGTGCGGGATCGGGTCAAACCGTACGCCAACTCCTGGTACCCGTCTGGCCGCTCCCCCGAGGAGTTTGCCGAAGCGGCCCGCAAGACCGTGGCGCTTGGCTTTCGAGGGCTGAAGTTCAACCCGTTCATGCGCCGCGAAGGATGGGATTTCTATCGGCTTGAGAACGCCATCTTGAACACGTCCGTCGACTGTGTGGCTGCTGTTCGTGAAGCAGTGGGCCCGGACGTTGACCTTTTCATTGATTGCAACGGCGTTTTCAATTCTACGGCTAACGCGGTACGCGCCGGCCAGGCACTGGAGCCTTACGACATCGGATTCATCGAGGAACCTATCCCGCATGAAAACTTCCAGGAAATGGCCTACATCCGGCAGAAGGTGAACATCCCAGTGGCGACGGGCGAGCGCCTTTTCACGATTTTCAGTTACCAACAACTATTGGATCTGCAGGCCGTGGACATTGTTCAGCCCGACCTGTGCCACTGCGGTGGCATCTTGGAAGCCCGCAAGATTGCGGCAATTGCCGATGCGCACTACGTGCCGATTGCGCCACATAACCCCAACGGTCCCATTGGCTACGCTGCAACCTTGCAACTGGCTGCGTGCGTGCCCAATTTCCTGGTCTTGGAACAAGGTCCGGCCGAACCGTGGGCATTTGAGATCGTGCCGCAGAGTGCGCATTACCGGTTAGAGGATGGGTTTCTGGAGATTCCCGATCGTCCCGGGCTTGGTGTGGACTTCGATGAGGAAGCAGCGGCGAATTACCCGTACCAGACACGTGATCTCTTCAAACTGCACCTGGTTAGCAAGGACCATTTCTACCCCACCTTCGAGGGCGGCCCTTACCCTGGCTTTGGGGTGAAACAGCTTGGTTAGTATCTGTCCGCTATCAAGTTAGCGGTGTTTGGCGCAAAATGACTCTGAGATGTGGATTCAAGCAAGGAGTCAGAGTGGTAAGCCAAAGACCGATCCATCAATGTCAGTGCATCAATGTCAGTGAGAAATATGTCAGTCGCCGCAGCCCCATGCAGGCAAAAACGACCACCATCGCATGAATGTTTTTCTGAGTCGGCTCAACAAACAGGAGCGACGCTGGTACGTCACGTTGAAAGCCGAACGCATCGGGCATGGTGGCACAGAACGGCTGGCGCGGTTTGCCGGGATGAACATCAACACGATTCGCCGCGGTCGGCGCGAGTTAGACGACGACTTGGCCGGGCGTCCAACGGACCGGGTGCGCAAGCCGGGCGGTGGGCGGCAACCGCTGGAAAAAAGTGCCGATGAAGAAGGCAGAATCAAGCAAATCGTCGCCGAAGACATGGCTGGATTGCCGACCGATGGACAGCAATGGGTGAGACTGAGCTTGCGCACCATTGCATCTCGGCTGGGCGCACAGGCATACCCCATCGGTCGCACCGCAGGCAGTCGGTTCCTGAGAAAGCTCGGCTTTGGCTTGGTTGCCAACCGCAAGAGCTTGACAGGTGCGGTTCATCCCGACCCTAACCGACAGTTTGGCTACATTGGTCGTGTGTGGCAGCAGTTCCTGCGAGCAGGCTATCCTGTCATCGGGGTCGATACCAAGAACAAGGCACCGGTCGGCAACTTCGCCAATCAAGGTCGTTGCATCATGCTAATCTCCAAATCACAGAAATCACAGTTCAGCCACAGATTTTGCGCTCACCACTTACTTTGTGATCACTACCTATGATTGAACCAACACCACTGTCGTGAATATCAACCAAGCCGCTCTGTCATTTGCTGGCAGTTACTAAGCAGGGCGGACAGCCTATTCTGCTTTGAGGTCATAGAAGCCGCCTGACTCACGGTGGCGTCCGGACAAGTGGGCAGCCTGTTATTCAAGGATGGGGCAGCGTCCTCGCGCTCAGCCTGCCAAGGCAGACGGAACAGCCGGTGCCGTGGCTGCCGACGGACATGCCTTCAAGGTTTCGGATTTGCATGCTACGTTTCGAAACCTTCCCAAAAACGATTGTTGCATCCGCAATACGCGGGTATGCCTTGATGGCCCAGGCAATGTATGAGACGAAGATGAGTCCCGTTTTTTGCCTTCCATCGGGGCACAATCTTGCAGCATTCGCGAACCTGAGTTTCCGCACGGTTTTGGTAAGGGGCATTCAATGGTGTGCAGCGCAGTTCGGAGAGCGAAGGTAAGGCCATGATAAAGCAGGAGTTAGACACGCCAACGCTTCTTTTGGACCTGGACAGGGTTCAGCAAAACATTGACGACATGGCGGCTTTTGCGGCGAAGGAAGGTGTTCGGCTGCGGCCACACGCCAAGACCCACAAGACACCTCAGATCGGCAGGATGCAGATGGACGCTGGCGCCTCCGGTCTCACACTCGCCAAGTTGGGGGAGGCCGAGGTCTTTGTTGCCGCGGGCCTTACTGATATACTCATCGCGTATCCGATTGTTGGGCCAACTAAGCTCCGCCGGCTGTTTGACCTATGTGAGCGCGCGACCATTACGACCGTGCTCGATCATCTGGAAATCGCTGAAGGGCTCTCCCGTGCGGCGGTGGAGCGAGAACAGGAACTCTCAGTGCTGGTCGAGGTCAACACCGGCCTGAACCGCTGTGGGGTCGTGCCCGGCCAACCGGTTGTGGATCTGGCACTTGCTGTAGCACGTTTACCAGGACTTAGGTTTGATGGGTTGCTGACCCATGAAGGCCAAGCGATGGCAGCCGGAGGGCCCGACCAAGTGCGGGCGGCCGGTTTGACTGCCGGCGAGGACATGGCCGAAACGGCTGCCTTAATCCAGGCAGCCGGTTTGGAAGTGCCCGTGATTTCAGTTGGGCTGACCGCCACGGCTAAGGTCACGGCCACAGTGGCAGGCGTTACCGAGATGCGCCCCGGAATCTATGCCTTTTACGATCGCGGGGAGGTACTGCATGGTGTAGCCTCCTGGCAAGATTGTGCAGCGACCGTGTTGGCAACAGTGGTCACAAGGCCTGTTCCCGATCGCGTCATTGTCGATGCGGGTAGCAAGTCGTTGAGCTCCGATGGAATACTTATCCGGCCACCAGCGTCCAGTCACGGCTACATCGTCGGCCATCCCGACTGGACCCTTGAGAAACTAAGCGAAGAGCACGGCTGGATGAAGATCCCGCCGGATGATCCGGCGCGCATTGGAGACAAAGTGGAAATCATCCCTAACCATATCTGTCCGGTATTCAACTTGTTCAATGAAATGGCGTTGGTGCGCGCGGACGAGGTCGTCGGACGCTGGGAGGTTGCCGCCCGAGGGAAGTTGCAATAGTGACGCGTGATAGGGAAAGTTGCGACTCGCGTATTCTGCCCAAGCTTCATAAGGAAGCCAGCGTCAACAATGAGCAGATGAGCGTCTCACCGGAGAACACCCCATAGTGAGTTCAGGCTTTCGCAACCTGAGAGAAACCGAAATTCGACTGGCTCAATGTGGGGATAGGCGATGCGGTTGTAGAACAAAGTAGCTCAGGACCACCCTGCCTCTGGCAATCCCCGCTCTTCTGACGGTCGCCATCATTACGTTCGTCGCCAGTTGGAACGAGTTCCTGTGGCCACTCCTGGTCACGAGCACCGATTCGGCTACCACAATGCCGGTTGGCATGATGAAGTTCAACCCGCGCACCGCGGGCATCAGACGGATGACCTATGGAGTGGCCATGGCAGGCGTTACAATCCAAAGTCTTCCTGCTTTGGTCATGTTCTTTCTCCTGCAGAGACACTTCGTACAGGGCGTCACGCGTACCGGCCTGAGAGGGTAAGGAGAGAGCATAAGAGTAAGCCGGTGCGGGCGGGCTTGATCGGTTGTGGCGGCGTTGCCGGGGTTCACATGGGGCCATACCGTCAACTGGAGGGTGTGGAGGTCGCGGCTGCCGCGGAGATCATTCCGGACCGTCTCCGATCAATTGGCGAGTCCTGGGAAAGCGAGAAACTCTACCCCGACTACGGGGTCATGTTGGAGAGGGAAAAGTTAGACATCTTTAGTGTCTGCACAAAGCCTTTCGCCCATTGTGCTCCGACCATCGCTGCGGCCGAGGCCGGCATGCGGGCGTCACCGACTTCGCGCCGGGCTCCCGCGTTCTGACGCTGGGGCGCCACGCCACGCATTGTACCGTAGACCTGACAGACTCCCCTCTGCGGAACGGCTACATTCAGAAACTGGTCGACGCTGTGACCGATGGGCAAGCGACGTTTGCAATAAACGGAGCCACGGCGATGCACGCAGTCCGGCGGGCGCGCTTGCAAATCGATGAATCAGAGGTTATCTTCGGTGTTGGCGTCGTTGGGCAGCTTGTCACCGCACTGGCCCGGCTCGCCGGCGCCTTTCCTATCGTCGCAGTCGACCTGGTCGGGGAGCGTCTCCAGTTTGCGCACCACAGCGGGGCGACTACCGGCTCTTTCTAACCGGGGGGCAGGAGACGCTACTTGAAGCCGGTATGCGCTTTCACCTGCCAATCGCACTGCGCGACCCGGGACAGGTAGTGGGTTTGCTTCAGCGAAACGGTGTTCATTGCCGAGGGTGGCCGTAAGCGGATAGCGCAGTTTGAGCGGCAGATGTTCAGACGTTGAAGGAGGACATACATGACAAAAACATGAGTTCCGGTAGCCGCAAGGATTTCGCTGAGACGGCCTGTCGAGAGCATGCACCAGGACGTTTCCAACCACATTCAACCCAATGGAGGCAAGAGAGTGATGCAAAACAAGCAGAGATGGTTGACGCTGATCGGTGTTCTGATGATAGCGATTATGGCGGCTGCGTGTGTCGCTCAACCGGTTCCCATGGCAGGAGGTGACGGCGAAGGGGCGATGGAGGCGGAGAAGGAGCTTGTCATCGTCCAGGGAACGGAGCCGTGGACGATGGACATGCAGTGGGTTACGGCGCAGGTGATCGTGAACGTGGGCAACCACATTCAGCAGACGCTGCTTGACTACGACCACAGCATGACGCTGCAACCCAACCTGGCGGTCTCGTGGGAGCAGATCGAGCCGACCGTGTGGCAGTACAAGCTGCGCGAAGGCGTCGAGTTCTCCAACGGTGAGCCGCTCAACGCGAACCAGGTCAAGTTCAGTTTTGACCGGGTAATGGCGCCGGAGAGCGACTCGATGCGCAAGGGCGAGACCCGCTACGTTGAAAGCGTAGAAGTGGTGGACGACTATACGATCAACTTCCACACGAACGGTATTATTCCGTTGTTCGACCTTTACGTGACGGCGAAGTTCCCGATTGTGCCGGAAGGGTACATCACGGAGCATGGCTCCGAACACTTTGCCAACAATCCGGTCGGCACGGGGCCATACGTGCTGGAGGAGTGGGTGAAGGACGACCATATCACGCTGCGCAAGAACCCGAACTATTGGGGTGAAGAACCGGAGATCGACGTGCTGACGTTCCGGACCGTGCCGGACATTGCGTCGCGTGTTGCCACGTTGCTGGCGGGCGAAGCGGACATCGCCACCGATCTGCAGCCGGCCACCGTGCAGGAGGTAGAGGAGCGGGAAGGTTTGAGCGTTGTGAGCCGGCCCGGCATGCGGTCGGTATTCCTGCTCTTCAATACCAAGATCGACACGCCCGTGACCGACCGCCGAGTGCGCCAGGCGATCAACTATGCGGTTGACAAGGATGTCATCATCGAGAGCATCCTCGACGGGTTTGGAAAGAAGCTGGAAGGCCAGGTGCTTTCGGAAGAGTATTGGGGCTACCAGCCGCAGCTGGAGGCCTATCCGTACGACCCCGATAAGGCCCGGGAGCTGCTGGCAGAGGCAGGCTATCCCGACGGCTTCGACCTGCGCATCGTCAGCCCGCGCGGCCGCTACATGATGGACGCCGAGATCTCGCAGGCGGTGGCAGGGCAGCTCAAGGAGGTCGGCATCAACGTGACTGTTGATACGCTCGAGTGGGGCGTGTTCAGCGAGGAGCAGTACAGCCATGAGGGCGGGCCGATCTTCCTGCTGGGTTACATGACCGTTCCCGACGCGGCCAGGATGATGTCGATCTGGCATTCCACGCATCCCAACGACCAGCATCCCGACGCGCATTTCGATGAGCTGTCGGACGCGGCAATCAACGAGACGGAAGTCGAGGCCCGGCGCGAAATCGTTCAGGAGACGGTCGAATACTTCCGTGAGGACGCACCGGTGGTCTTCCTGCATCAGCAGTACATTCTGTGGGGCGTCCACGACCGGGTGCAGAACTTTGCACCGTTCCCGGATGGCCGCCTCAAGATCGATGCCAGCATCGACGTGAGCGGAGAGCGCTGATTCCAGTCGGCTTAGGCCGCAGTTGAGATTGTTTCGACAGGGCCCCCAACCCGGACCGGTGCGCGGTACTGCGGGGACCTCCCGGCGCGGCAGTTCCGGGGAGGGGGCCTCATCTCGAACGACCAACCATTCAGCATTCAAGCAACGGAGTGTAACGGATGATAGATCTGGCACGCGAACTCGTTTCGGAGGCGGTCTCGAAGGGAGCCGGGTACGCGGAAGCGCGCGTCGTGGACCAGTCGCAACAGGCGATAACAGGTGCAGACGGCGCTGTTTCCGTCTCCGAGTTTTCCACGAGCGGCTTCGGAATCCGCGTATTGGTGGACGGGCAGTGGGGATTCGCAAGCGACAATCTGACACAACCGCAGCCGTCGGCGACGGTGAAGAGTGCGATATCGCTTGCGCGGGCAATGCCGCGGCGCACACGCAGCGTCAGGCTGGCCGGCGTGCGCCCCGTGATCGACAGCTACGCGACGCCCTGCGACGAGGACCCGTTCCTGATGCCGATTGCTGAGAAGGTCGAGCTGCTTCATTCGGCCATGCAGACGATGGCCGATGCCAGCGACAAGGTCGTCAAGAGGCAGGCAAAGCTGGATTTCAGGCGCGAGGACTCGCAGCTCGTTACATCCGAAGGAACCGAGATCAGGCAGACGATCACCCTGAGTGGAGTGAATCTGGCTGTCACGGCCGCGCACAGGGGCGAGGTCTTTCGCAGGACATTTCCCTATAGCCATACCGAATTTGGCGCGGGGGGTTTTGAGTTGGTGCGCGCGCTCAAGCCGCTTGAAGCCGCTAACACAATTGTGGACGAAGCCGTTGAGTTGCTGGCCGCGCCGACGTGCGGCGACGCGGTTACCACGGTCATTCTCGATCCAACCCTGATCGGAATGGTTCTGCACGAGACAATGGGGCATCCGATTGAAATGGACCGCGCCTTGGGCGACGAATCGGACAATTTCGGTTCGACTTTTCTGCAGGTCCACCATCTTGGCGAGTTTCAATATGCATCTGAACTGGTAAGTATGGTGGCGGATGCGACTCGGCCGGGCGCGGTTGCGACCTATGGATATGATCACGAAGGTGTCAAAGCGCAGAGCATTCCCATAATCAAGGATGGTGTGTTCAGCAACTACCTGATGTCACGCGAGTGTGCGACGGAGCTGGAACAGCCGAGCAACGGGACGGCGCGGGCGAGCAGCTGGAACCGCATTCCGATGGTTCGCATCACCAATCTGACGTTGACGCCCGGCAGTTCGACGAGAGAGCAGCTCATTTCCGAGACGGACGACGGGCTCTATATCGAGACGTTCAAGGGTGGGGATATCGACGACAAGCGGCTCTCTTTCGGTTTCATGGGCGAGCGCGGCTGGCAGATTCGCGGCGGCAAAGTCACCGGCCTGGTGAGGAATCCTGTTATCTATGCAGAGGCGCCCGACTTCTGGCGAAATTGCAGCGGCATCGCCGGCGCGGCCGAAGACCGCGTTGTGGGCATTGCGAGCTGCGGGAAGGGTCTGCCGTGGCAGTTCATCCCGACGGGCCAGGGCGGTCCACCGGCCCGCTTCAACCAAGTGAAGGTAGGAGGAGGCGTCGGATGAGCCGGGACCAGATGGCTGGATTGCCGCTGGGCGAGGAAGAGGCGCTGGAAGCGATCGAGTTTGGACTAGAGGCGAGTGCGGCAGACGCAACCGAAATCCTGGTCGCGGCGGAAAACACCGATTTGACGCGATTCGCCAACCTCGCCATCCACCAGAACGTGACCGAAACCCATTACCAGGTCTACTATCGCACGGTCTGGGACGGGCGGCTAGTGATCATCAAGGCCAACGAGCTATCGCAGGATGGAATCGCGCGCGCGCTGCGTCGCAGCCAGGAGCTGGCGGCTACGGTTACGCCCAGCACGACGCTGCCGGACTTTGCCCACGCTGCAAGAGCGAACGGAGGGGACCGGCGCCAGGATGTGGTCACGTTCAATCCGGCCACGGCGAATTGCGGCCCAGAGGAACGCGCCGCAATCGTGGATCGCGTCTGCGGCCAGTTTCGACAAAACGGTGTAAACGGCGCGGGCAATGTCAGGAACAGGCGGCTAGAGATGGCGGTGGGCAATTCGGCGGGACTGCGCCGCTACGCCGCTTTCTCGATCATCGCTTTGGTCACGGTGGCGCTGGACGGAGCAAACAACGCTTCCGGCTACCAGATCTGGGTCGGACGCGACATCGAAGCGATGGATGCGGAAGGGCAGGCGCAAGAGGCAGCGCTCAAGTGTCTGATGGGCCGCCGGCCCAAACTGGTTGAAGCCCGCCCGATGACCGCAGTTCTTGAACCTCCGGCAGTTGCGCAGCTCTTCTTTCACCTGAACTTCCGCAGCCTTGGTGTGTGGGGTGCGCAGTCGGCGGCCGCGCGCGACAACATCGTGTTCGATCGCCTGGGCGAGCGAATCAGTTCGCCCGCGCTCACCGTCTATGACGACATGGCTGCTGACGGGCTCGTGCCGATGCCATTCGACTACGAAGGTGTGGACAAGCAGCGCCTTGAACTCATCACCAACGGGGTTGCGAAGGGCATTGCCCACGATTTGACCAGCGCGGCCAGCTTCGGTCACACGCCGACGGGCCATGCGCAGATGCCGGCGAACGAGTTCGGGCCCTCGCCTCAGCACCTCGTCATCGAGGCCGGCAACAGCTCCGTCTCCGATCTGATCGAATCGACCGAATACGGTGTGTTGGTGAGCCGCATACATGGGTTCGTGTCGCCGCTGTCCGGCAAAGAAGGGTACATGGCGGGCACCACGCGCGACGGACTGTTTCTGATCGAAGAGGGGCGGATCACCGGGCCGATCCGCAATTTCCGCTGGATGGACCGCATCTTCTCGGCCTTTGACACGGTCGAGGGCATCTCGCGGGAACGCAAGGTGCAGTTCACGGACGAGCTGTGGTTTCCCACCTGCGTTGTCGCACCGACGATCAAACTGGGCCGCTTCAATTTCATTGACGTCCAGCGTTGGAGTGAGGAAGAACCCCATTGAGCAACACCTGGACCTATATCATCCGCAGGGCATGGCAATCGCTCACCATTCTCCTTGGCGTCTCGGTTGTCGTGTTCGGCCTGATGCACCTGAGCGGAGATCCGATTCGCCTGCTTGCGCCCGTCGATACGACGGCTGAAGAGCTTGAGGCCCTGCGCAAGCTGCACGGCCTGGATCGTCCTGTGCCCGTGCAGTATTGGGACTTTCTCTCGGGCGTCCTGCGCGGCGACTTCGGAAAATCGTTGCGCAGCGGCGAAAATGCGCTGCATCTGGCACTGGAGCGTATACCCGCGACCGGGAAACTGGCGCTCACCTCCCTGGCGATTTCGCTCATCATCGCATTGCCGTTTGGCGTTGTGGCAGCGGTGAAGCGCAACACATGGATCGACAGAACGGTGATGGGCTTTGCCCTGATTGGGCAGAGCATGCCCGTATTCTGGCTGGGCATACTGCTGATCCTGGTCTTCGCGGTGAACCTCGGCGTGCTGCCGGCAACGGGCACGCGTGCCGGCTGGCGCAGCCTTGTCCTGCCGGGAATCACGTTGGGCTTGTTCAATATGGCCCGCACCGCCCGCCTGCTTCGCTCCGAACTTCTGGAAGTCCTGCAGGCCGAGTTCATCACGACTGCGCGGGCCAAGGGATTGACCGAGCGGGTTGTGCTTTGGCGTCATGCTTTCCGCAACGCGATTATCCCGCTTATTACGTTGATTGGGCTCGACCTGGGAGCGCTTCTGGCCGGATCGGTGATCACGGAGACGATCTTTGCCTGGCCCGGAATCGGCCGGCTGGCGGTAAACGCCATATACGGCCGCGACTATCCGGTCGTACAGGCAACCGTTCTGGTGGTGGCGTCGATCTACGTGATGATCAACTTCCTGGTTGACATGTCGTATGCGTTTCTCAATCCCAGAGTGCAGCTGAACTGAGTAACCAGCCGATGAAAGTCGTTGCCGCTGATCGAGGGGTCCTCCTCTTTGCTGGCGTGATTCTGATTCTCGTACTATTGGCTATCCTCGCGCCCGTTGTTGCTCCCTACAGCCCGGACGATCAGGATCTGACCAAGCGATTCAATCCGCCGCTGACGCCCGGCCACGCCTTCGGGACCGACCACCTGGGACGGGACATCGTCACCCGACTGATTTTCGGGGCGCGCATTTCGCTCAGCGTTGGCACACTGGCTGTCCTGATATCCGGGACGGTAGGCACGGCGCTGGGCGTGTTGAGCGGCTATTACGGCGGAATGCTGGACGACGTGGTTAACTGGTTCGTCAACGTGCAGCTGGCGTTCCCGTTCATTCTGCTGGCCATTTCGGTCATCGCAGTGCTCGGTCCAAGCCTGGTGAACATGATCATCGTCCTGGCGATTGGGGGGTGGCCGGCCTACGTGCGCGTCGTGCGCGCCAAGGTGGTGGTGTTGAAAGAGGTGGAGTTTGTTGAAGCCGTGAAAGCCATCGGGGCGGGCGACAAGCGGATCATGTTCAGACACATGTTTCCAAACGTCGCCGCGCCGCTGATCGTCCTCACGTCGTTCGAGTTTGCCAAGATGGTGATCGCAGAAGCGGCGCTGAGCTTTCTGGGACTGGGGCCGGGCAGCCTGGAATACTCCTCCTGGGGCCTGATGCTTGCGGAGGGGAAGAACTACCTGGCCGTTGCCTGGTGGGTGGCAACGATTCCCGGCCTGGCGATAATGCTTGCAGTGCTCTCGATAAACATTGTAGGCGACTGGCTGCGCGACAGACTCGATCCGAAGCTGCAGACATAATCGGAATGTCCGTCGAACGATTGGCATGAACATACACAAAGAGGACGGGAGGCGCGATTGAGACAGATGCGGATCGCTCAGGCGCAGGTGAAGCTGCTCGAACCGGAGTACACGACGGACCAGCCAGATCTGCAAACGATCCTTGCGCTGGTCTATGAGCCGCTCATGACGTGGCGCGATGGCCAGGTCGCGCCAGGGCTGGTGGACTCGTGGGAGACAGGAGACGGCGGACGGACATGGCTGTTGACGTTGCGCAGCGATGCCCGCTTTCATGATGGTTCCCTCTGCACCGTGGAGCACGTCGTTCAGAGTCTTGAGCGCATGCGCGGCGCGGGCGGCGCCTTTGGAATGGGCGGCGTCTATTCGCCATACCTGGAGCCACTGGAATTGGAGCCGCAAGGCCGGACGCAGCTGCGCGTCAGGAGCCCCTCGCCAACGGGTGACCTGGCCGACATCTTCGCGGCCGTCTACGTGGGGAAACCGACCAATGCCGGAGAACCTCCTCTCGGAACGGGACAGTTTCAGATTGCAGATTACATCGAAGACAAGACGCTGAAGCTGAAGAGAGCAGCCGCGCCGCGTCACGACACTCCGTATGATGAATTGACCTTTCTGCAGGTCGGGGAGGCCCAGGAAAGATATGACGTACTCCTGGACGCCGAGACGGACCTGTCGACAGGTCTCGAGCTGCTGACGCCCATACCGGAGGACAGTTCACTGGCGTGGGGCAGGTCAACGAACACGCTGTCGGTAACCGGCTTTCTGAATGGATTTGAGGAGCCTTTCTCCCTTGCAGAGGCCAGGCTGGCGATAAATCTGGCTGTTGACGTAGATACAATCATCGAGGAGGTTTGGCATGGGCTGGCCAAAGCGGCGTCGACCGTCGCCAGTCCCTTCCATTATGGATTTCCGGACAATCTCCATCCGCATCCATATGACCCGGAAAGAGCCAAGGCGCTGTTCGACGCATGTCCCATGCCAGACGAGCTCACCCTGCGTACGCCGCTCATCGTTCCCGATCGCGCCCCGCAGGTTGCGAGATTGATCCAGGAGCAGCTGGGACGCCTGGGCGTGCGCGTGCGCATTGAAGAAGAGACCGACCGTCCCAAATATGCGCGCGACACGAGCCGGAAGCGCATCGGCCATATGGCGCTATTTGATTCCAGCCCGTTGAGCACCTACCGTGTGCTGCGGGAAAAGGTGTCCAGCCGGGTCGAGGGAACGTGGTGGCAGGGGGTTAAGGACAGCAAGGCGGATGAACGCATCGAAGCTGCCCACCTGTCGATTGAGGGCGAGGCAAGGCAGGATGCCTACAATCGGTGCCTGACCTGGCTGCACGAGAATCCCCACTGGCTCTACCTCTATCATCCCGTCAAGCTGTACGCCCACCGCAAGGGACTTCCCGGCATCGAAGTTGATCACGCCGGGATCATCAGGCTCGGTGCGGCGCCGGGTCAAATCACCTGAACTGAAGGGGGCGGCTGCCAGCGTGGCAGCATAGGGCCGGCCTGTTACCCCACACGATACTGCTTGAGCAGCTCGTAGTTGGGCGTGATGCCCAGTCCGGGGCGATCGGGCGCGGCGACGTACCCGTCGGCGTCGAGGACCATCGTCTCCTCGAAGATCTGCATGCGCAACGGGTCGACCGTCTCGCGGTAGAACTCGAGGATCAGGCCGTTGCCGATGGCGCAGACGAGGTGAATGTGCACCTCCTGCGCGCCGTGCGGCGCGATGACCAGGTCTTCGGCCGCGGTGAGGGCCGCGACCTGCATGAACTCGGTGATGCCGCCCAGGATCTGCGCGTCGGCGTTGAGAATGGCGGCGGCTTCGCGCTCGATCAGGTCGCGGAAGCCGTAGCGTGTGTATTCGTTCTCGCCGGTGGCGATCGGAATCGAGGTCGCGCGGGCGATGCGCGCGTGGCCGCGGTAGTCGTCCGGCGCGACCGGCTCCTCGAACCAGAACGGTTCGTATTTCTCGATCTTGCGCGCCAGCTCGATCGCCTCGTGCGCGGTGTAGGCGTTGTTGGCGTCGACGAGCAGCTTGGTCTCCGGCCCGATCGCCTCGCGCACGACCCGCACGCGCTCGACGTCCTCGTTGATGGGAACGCCCCCCACCTTCATCTTGATCGCCTTCGCGCCCAGCGTCAGGTTCTCCTCCATCTCCTCGGCCAGTTCACGCAGCCCCTTGCCCTCCTCGTAGTAGCCGCCGGCGATGTAGGCGGGGATGCTGTCGCGGAAGCCGCCGAGGAGCTGATAGACCGGCCGGTTGACCGCCTTGCCGATCAGGTCCCACAGGGCGATGTCGATCGCGCTGATCACGCGCGTCGACAGCCCGCGCCGCCCGACCAGCTTCGGCAGCCACATGTTTTCCCAGATGCGGCGGTAGTTGAAGGGGTCCTCGCCGATGACGACCGGCTTGAAGTAGTCGATCAGCGTGGTCGTCAGGTCGCTGCCCTGGCCCGACGCGGTCCCGCCGCCCCAGCCCACGCCGGTCACGCCCTCGTCGGTGTAGATGTGGACGAGATTGAGGCTGACGTCGACGTATGTGTACTTGCCGTTGCTGATCGGCTTCGGGCGCGGCCAGGCGTAGCGCTCGACGGTCATATCGGTAATCTTCATGGCTGTTTCCCTTTCGCCGGGCGGTTGCCCGTGGTGGAATCTGGCGGACTGCGTAGAATGTAGTTCCGTTATACGCCGAAACGGACCGGAAAACAAGAACTGCGCCGGCCTTTGCAAGGATGCCAACATGGCGCAGGAGGGTGGCGCGCCGCGTTCATGGTTTCGCTGGCAGCGGATGGTCCTGAACTTTAGACACGCCGCCCCCTGTTTGTTACACTGAGAGAAGCCGCGCGCAGGAATCGGCGCAGACCCGCTCTGCCCAGCCGCAAAGGGATTCGCAGGCGCTCGCAACCGATCGAAAGGAACGTCTATGAAGATATTGGTTACCGGCGGTACGGGCCGCATCGGCGCCAACCTCGTCACGCGGCTTCTGGCCAAGGGGCACGAGATCCGCTGCTTTGTCTACCCCGGCGATGCCAGCCGCGCCGGCAAACTGGATGCGTTCGCCGGCGTGGAGACTGTTGAAGGCGATCTGAGAAACCTGGAGGACGTGCGGCGGGCGGTCAAGGGCGTCGACGCGATCTACCACCTGGCCGCGGCGTTCGGCGGCCCGTTCGACAACCGGCAGTACCTCGACATCAACGCGATGGGCACGCTCAATCTGCTCGAGAGCGTGCGCGCCGAGTGCCCCAACCTGCACCGCTTCGTCTACGCCTGTTCCGAGGCGGTCTACTGGCGGCTGGAAGATTACGGTCGCTACTTCGAGGAGTCGATCCACGAGGAGATGGTGGCGCGTTATCACCAGATGCCTTACTTCCTGACCAAGTGGATCGGGGAGGAACTGGCGATGACCTACTTCCACCAGTATGGCGTGCCGGCGACCTCATTTCGTTTCTCCACCGTACTCGAACCGAGCGAGTTCTTCAACGGCGCCGGCCTGCCGGCGCGTCTGGCCTTGAGCACCGAGCTGGAACGCTACGAGTCGATGTCCAGCGATGACGCCGATACCAAGGCGATGCTCGACGACCTGAGAGCGCTGTGGACAGGCGAGGACCGGCTCCTGCTGAGCCGCAATCCCAACGGTGTGCCGTATAAGCAGCCGTTCTGCGATGTGCGCGACATTGCCCTCGGCCTGACCCTGGGCCTCGAGCGGGAGGAGGCGGTCGGCGAGGAGTTCAATCTGGGCGGCGCAGTCATCCTCGATTGGGGGGAAGCGGTGCCCTGGCTGGCCGAGCGTTACGGCAGCAGCTACGCCGACGCGCGTCTGCCTTCAGCCAACTATTTCACGCTCGATCTGACGAAGATCCGGACCCTTCTCGGCTACGAGCCGCAGCACGATTTCAAGAGCGTGGTCGAGACTGCCGAGGCGATCCGCCGCGGCGAGGAGACCGATGTCGTCCCGACGGGCGTGCGTTACGCGGAAGCTTAGCCACTTCGGCGCGCCGACACCGAACCCAGGGAAGGAGTCTTGATGAACGGTTCGAGAATCAAGTCGATCGAGTGGGGCACGCTTGTCGGTCAGCGTCCGCGCACGGCAGGCTGTAACTCGCGCATCGCCCTTCACGGGCAAGAGGTCCAGGTGCAGCTCGCGCGCGTTACAACGGATGACGGGTCGACGGGTTTCGGTCCCTGCCGCCCGTATTCCAAGGCGGAGGCTGTCCCATTTCTCGGGGCGCGTTTGGAGGACCTGATCGACTGCGAGCGCGGTGCCGCCGACCGTGCCAGCAAGCTCGAGTTCCCGCTGTGGGACCTGTTGGGCCAGCGCGAAGGCCTGCCCGTCTACCGCCTGCTGGCCGAAGTTGCCGGCAAGACCGCGCCCGAACAACTGCGCGTGCGCTGCTACGACACTTCGCTCTACATCGACGACCTGCACCTGGCGACCGATGACGCGGGCGCGGCGCTGATCGCAGCGGAGGCCTCTTACGGCTATGAGCGCGGGCACCGTTCGTTCAAGATCAAGGTTGGACGCGGCGCGCGGCACATGCCGTTGGTCGAAGGCAATCGTCGCGATGTGGCGGTAATCCGGGCGGTGCGCGACGCGGTCGGCGCCGGGGCTACCGTTCTCATCGACGCCAACAACGGCTACAATCTCAACATCGCCAAACAGATCCTGAGCGAAACGGCCGACTGCAATGTTTTCTGGCTGGAGGAGGCTTTTCACGAAGACGGCGCGTTGTACGAGGACCTGCACGCCTGGATCGAGCGCGAACGGCTGGGCGTCAACATTGCCGACGGCGAGGGTCTGGCCTCGCCCATGTTGCTGGACTATGCCCGCGACGGCTCGGTCGACATCATTCAGTACGACATTTTCAGCCACGGCATGACGAACTGGCTGCAGACCGGCGCGCAGCTGGACGGCTGGAACGTGCGCACCGCGCCGCACCACTACGGGCGCCACGTGGGAAACTATGTGTCGGGCCACCTGGCGGCTGCGGTCGACGGCTTCCTGTTTGTCGAGTGGGACGAGGTTACGACGCCGGGGCTGGACGGCAGCGCCTACCGGGTAGAGGAGGGGCAGGTGCAGCTGCCTGACGCGCCCGGATTCGGGTTGAAGCTGGACGAAGAGCTCTTTCAGCAGGCGGTGGCAGCAAATGGTTTTGCCGTTGCGCGTGAGTAGCGGACGCCGCAACGTCACTTCTGCCGGCAGATGGAAACTGGAAAGACAGACAGGACGATCTATGAGTGAAGCGCCCTCGATGCAGGAAACGATCCGCCGACTAAACGAATATTGGGCGGCACGCGGCTGCCAGATCTGGCAGCCCCACAGCGAAAAGCTGGGCGCGGGTACGATGAACCCGGCCACGGTGCTGCGCGTGCTCGGTCCGGAACCGTGGAACGTCGCCTACGTGGAGCCGTCTTTCCGTGCAGACGACGGCCGCTATGCCGAAAACCCGAACCGGATGCAGATGCATACGCAGTACCAGGTCATCCTCAAACCGGACCCGGGCAATCCGCAGGACCTCTATCTGAGCAGCCTGGAGGCGATCGGGCTGGAGCGGGCACGGCATGATATTCGCTTTGTCGAGGACAACTGGGAATCGCCGGCGCTGGGCGCGTGGGGGCTTGGCTGGGAGGTCTGGCTGGACGGCCAGGAGATCACGCAGTTCACCTATTTCCAGCAGGCGGGCGGGGTCAGTCTGGACCCTGTGAGTGTAGAGATCACCTACGGATTGGAGCGGATTGTCATGTATCTGCAGCGGCGCTCCGAGGTCTGGTCGATAGACTTCGACGGCGTGCATACATACGGGGACATCTACCGCCAGCAGGAGATCGAGCACTGCATCTACAACTTTGAACTGGCCGACGTCGAGCGGCAGAGGGCGATGTGCGACCTCTACAGCGCCGAGGCCGAGGCCTGCATCGAACGGGGTCTTGTCGCGCCGGCGCATGACTACGTGCTGCGCCAGAGCCAGGCGTTCAACATTCTGGACACACGGGGCGCAATCGGCGTGACTGAACGGGCCAAGTTCTTCGCGGGCATGCGCAGCCAGGCGCGCCGCATCTCAGAGCTGTACCTGGAGCAGAGGCAGCGCGAGGAGTACCCGTGGCTGACGAACAGCGATGCCCCCGACCGACGCGTGGAAGAGCCGGCGACGAGTGCAGACCAAGCCTCCACCGTGTCAAGCGAGCCGCAGTCTCTGCTTATCGAATTGGGCAGTGAGGAGCTGCCGCCCGCCGACGTCCAGACAGGCATTGCGCAAATGGAGCTGCGGCTGGGCGAGCTGCTGGAGCAGGCAAGGCTGGCGCACGGGGGACTCGCCGTTACCGGTACGACCCGCCGTCTGGCGGCGTACGTGCAGGCGCTGGCGCCGCGCCAGCAGGAAGAGATCGTCGAACGCCGCGGCCCGCCGGCCGAACGCGCTTTCGACAGCGATGGCCAGCCTACCAGGGCGGCGATAGGCTTTGCGCGCGGCCAGGGGGTGCAGCCCTCCGATCTGGAGGTGCGCGACAACTACGTATACGCGGTGAGCAGGCTGGAGGGGGAGCCGACCGCGTCAGTACTGCCCCAACTCATCGAGGAGTTGCTGGACGGGATGCAGTGGGGAAGGACGATGCGCTGGAACGGCAGCAACAAGAGCTATCCGAGACCGCTGCGCTGGATCGTCGCGCTCTACGGCGCGGAGGTCGTGCCAGTGTCGTGGGCGCTGGTGAGCAGCGGGCGCGTCAGTCGCGGCGCACGCTTTCGCGACGCGCGTGCCGGCCTGGCAACGGGAGAGTTCACTTCTTTTTCGATTGCGGACGCTGACAGCTATTTCGGGGCCGCGGCGGATCAAGGGATATTGCTGGACCGCACGGCGCGCCGCGCGCGAATCGGGGCAGCCGTCAAAGAGGAGGTCGTGCGCGCCGGGGGAATTCACGATTCTTCGGCTGAGGGGGACTTGCTGGACGAAGTCACTGATCTGGTGGAGGCCCCGCAGGCGATTCTCGGCAAGTTTGAGCCGCGCTTCCTGCGTCTTCCGCAGCCGATTCTGACGGCGGTGATGAAGAAGCATCAACGGTACTTCCCGGTCATGGCGCCGGCGGCAGACGGTAAGGGCGACGGCTCGCTCCTGCCCCTTTTCGTCACCGTCGCCAACGCCGATGAGCTGGCCAATCCTGACGTCGTGAGGCGGGGGAACGAGGGGGTCATTCGCGCCCGCTACGCCGACGCCGAGTTTTTCTTCCGACAGGATACGGCCAAGCCGCTCGAAAGCTTCACGCCGCGCCTGGGGACGCTTACCTTTCACGCCAAACTCGGCTCGATGCTGCAGAAAGTGGCGCGACTGGAGGCGCTGGCGCCCCAGATCGCCCGCATGCTTGACAGCGAACAGGATGTCATCGAAACGGCGCAAAAGGCCGCCGCGCTGTGCAAGTCTGACCTGGTGACGTCGATGGTTGTGGAGATGACCAGTCTGCAGGGCGTGATGGGTGAGATCTACGCGCGCAGGAGCGGCGTGCAATCGGAAGCGGCGCAGGCGATCCGGGAACACTATCTGCCCCGCTTTGACGGCGACGCCATCCCCACTAGCGATGCCGGTCTAGCCCTGAGCCTGGCCGACAAGCTGGACAGCCTGGTTGGCCTGTTCGGCGCCGGCGTAAAGCCTAGCGGCAGCGCCGACCCGTTTGGCCTGCGCCGCGCCGCGCTGGGGATCGTGAACGCGTTGACCCTGGGCAAACGGAACTTCGATCTGACGGCGGCCCTGGAGCTGGCGGCCGCGGGCTATAGCGGCCTGCTGTCCGACACAGCCGTGTCGGAAGCCAGGCAGTTTGTGATCCGCCGCCTGGAGACTAGGCTGCGGGAGTTGGGCTACCGCCCCGATGTTGTGGACGCGGTCCTGACCCCGCAAGGGAGTGATCCGCACGCCTCGGCTAATTCAGTCCGGCACTTGACAGCTGCCGTCACCGCGGCGAAATGGGAGGAATCGTTTACGGCATACGCCCGCTGCGCACGCATTGTGCGGAACATCGACCGCGAGCTGACCCTGAATCCCGCCGCCTACCAGGCAGACGAGGAACGCGAGCTGCACGAGGTCTACGAAGGCGCGGCGGCAGAGCTGGACAGTGCCGACGATGCCTCTCAAGAATTGGGCCCGCTTCTGGCCGCGATTGCGCCGGCGATAAACCGTTTCTTCGACGCGGTGCTTGTGAACGCGGAGGAGGAGGAAGTGCGCCTGGCGCGTCAGGCGCTTGTGCAGCGGATAGCCCGGTTGCCGGCAGAGGTGGCCGATCTCAGTCGCTTGCAGGGATTCTGATCGCCTGTATTCCGATCAGCGGGATGGTGATATAGTGTGGTGGGCCGGTCGCACAGCTGACTGCTGCAAACGCGACCACCATGGACAGGACCAACTCGGCCGCGTTGCACGCGGCGCGATTCAGTGCAGGTGCATTCAGGAGGGAAGAGGATGGAGACGACCTACCTGGCAGGCGAAAAGGCAAGCGAGGCGCAGATAGAGGCCTGGACCGAGCAGTTTCACCGCGAAGGCTGCCTGTTCCTGCGCAACGTGCTGCCGCCGGATTGGACTGATGAACTGCGCGCCGACCTCGAATTCGCGCTGCAGGAGAATCCCAACGGCCTGAACAAGCAAAGTGACCGGGCGCACCTGGCCCATCGCCTATTTGAATCGAGCGCCGCCAATCTGCGCCTGTTCGCCATGGAGCCGGTGATCTCGCTTGCCGAATCGATCATCGGGCCCGACTGCCACGTGATCCACAACAACTCCTTTACTTCACCGCCCGGCGGCGGCTTGGAAGGCTGGCACCAGGACGACCGTCCTCACTACATCGTCACCGAGGGCGAGCCGCCGAAAAACGTTCATCTGCCCGTCCTCTTTTTCACCGCCAACTACTACCTGACCGACGTGACCGAAATCGAGCACGGCGGCACGGAGACAGTTCCGCGCTCGCATCTGTTCGGGGTCGGCCCGCCGCGGCAGCTTGAAGGCACCGAGTGGGAGGAATGCATCCAGTACAATCTGGGGCCGGCGGGCAGCGTTGTTCTCTTTAACAACCAGGTCTGGCACCAGGGCGGTCCCAACCGCAGCCAGCGCATCCGCTACATAACGCAGGTCACGTATGGGCGGCGCGTCATCGGCCACAAGTACTACCCTTTCATGAACTACTCGATGCCGGAGCACGTCTATGACGGCGCGGATGAGAGGCTGCGGCGGGTCCTCGGATTCCTTCCCCATGGCGCGTACGGGTAACCACGGCGGGCGGCCAAGGGCAGGCGCCTCTTCCACTGTTCCAGTCCGATCGACCAGAGAGCAAATGTGAAGGGAATCGCAGGCAAGCGGGTCTTCATTACCGCGGGCGGCATTGGGCGCACAATCTCTGACCGCTTCCTGCGGGCCGGCGCGCGCGTGCATGTCTGCGACGTCGATACAGCGGCGCTGGCGGAACTGAACGGCGGTTGCGATGGGCTGTCCGGCACATGTGCAGACGTGGCTGACTGGGACCAATTGGAGAAGGCATTCGCAGAAGCGAAAACGGCGCTGGGCGGGCTGAACGTTCTGGTGAACAATGCCGGCATTCCCGGCCCGACCGCTAACGCCGAAGAGATCGCGCCGGCGGACTGGCTGCGGACGATCGATGTGAATCTGAATGGGGCATTCTACAGCACCCGGCTCGCCATTCCCCTGTTGAAGGCGAGCGGCGGCGCTTCCATCGTCAACATTTCCTCTACCGCAGGACAGCACGGCTACCCTCTGAGAACCCCATACGCCGCCTCCAAATGGGGGCTGATCGGACTGACCAAGACGCTGGCAATGGAGCTGGGATCGTACGGGATCCGGGTGAATGCGGTCTGTCCGGGCGCGGTGGAAGGCGCGCGCATAGACGGCGTCATCGAGGCCAAGGCGGCCGCGCGCGGCGTGAGCGCGGATGAGATCCGCGCCGCCTATCTCGGCAAGAGTTCGCTGGGCACGCTCATAGGCGCCGAAGATGTGGCTGAGACGGTGCTTTTTCTCTGTTCCGACGCGGGTGGGCGCATCTCTGGCCAGGCGCTGGCGGTGGACGGCCATACGGAGACGCTACGCATGTGAGCGCGGCCCGCGCCTACCCTGTCCCCCCCATTGCTTTCTCACCGTACCCAACCCTTTCTTTGGCAGAAGCCGCGAGACCCTCGCAACAGGCGTCGCGCCACCCTCCACAGGATTGCTCTGCGGGCAGGGCTGTGGTATGGTTAGTGAATTATTTCGCAACCGGCGGCACGTGGCGCGGGCCCGGACGACGCCCGCGTCGCGCCTGTTTCGGTCATGTGTGCTAAGCCCGCAGCGCCACGTAACGGCGGGTATGCGGAGATTGTCCGTTCCGGTCATTCGAAGGCGGCGACGCGGTGGCGAACGACGCAAGAGCGCAGGAAAAGGCTTCCATTCCCGATATTATAATCGGCCGACTGCCGGTCTACCTGCGGACATTGCGGCTGTTGGCTGACGATGGTCGGGAAGTGACCTCCAGCCAGGAGTTGGGCGAGCATCTGGGCATCAGTTCGGCCCAGATCCGCAAGGATCTGAGCCACTTCGGGGAGTTCGGCAAGCAGGGCACGGGATACAATATCGAGTTTCTGTGCCGGCAACTGCAACAAATCCTGAACGTTGACCGCATCTGGCCGGTGATTTTGGTGGGGGCTGGATCGCTGGGCACGGCGATCGCAAACTACCATGAGTTTGAATCCAGCGGCTTTCGCATTGTCGCGGTGATGGACGAAGACCCGCAGAAGATCGGGAAGCCGATCGGTCATGGTTTGCGGATCGAGGATTTTGCCTACCTCGGCAGGAGTGTCGCCGGTTCGGGGGCTCAGATAGCGGTGATGGCCGTTCCCGCGCATGCAGCCCAGCGCGTGGCCAACGCGCTGGTCGAAGCCGGGCTGAACAGCATCCTCTGCTACGCCCCTATCACCTTGTCGGTCCCGTCGCACGTGCGGGTCGAGTACATCGACCCGGTGGTGCATTTCCAGCACATGACCTACTACCTGAGCTGAACGGTCTCCCGCCCGGTTGGCAGGACTCGGCGTCAAAGTGGACTCTTGCGAGGCAGTCCCTGCTGCCTGGGGTAAAGCTTGGGTGTCCTGCGCAGCTTGCGGAGGAGCAGAATTCGCCTCTCCTCGTCCAGTTCCGGGACCTCAACCGGCGCGAACCGGACTGTTTCACCGCCCAGCAGCTCGATGGCTTGGCGCGCCTCGATGAACTCTTCTGACGCGTTCGGTCCCTTATACACAACCGCCAATCCGTCCCGTCGCGCGAAGGGAAGCAGATACTCGGTCAAGGTATTCAGCCGGGCCACCGCCCTGGCGGCAACCAGATCGAACTGGCCGCGATAGCTCGGATGATGGCCCAATTCCTCGGCTCTGCCCTGGACAAGCCGGACGTTCTCAAGGCGCAATGCGTCGACAACTTCGCCGAGAAAGCGGATCTTCTTGGCCGTGCCGTCAATAAGTGTAAGTTTCAGGCTGGGCCAGGCGATCTTCAGCGGCAGTCCGGGGAAGCCGGCGCCGGTGCCAATGTCGACGAAGGACAGCGGCTGCCGCGGAGGCAGTGGCGCCCCGATCTCCTCGGCGATGAGTGGAAGGCCGACCAGGCAGTCGAGGAAATGCTTTGTCTGGACCCCCTCGCTGTCGGCGATAGCGGTCAGATTCATCTTTTGGTTCCACTCGGCCAGCAGGGCGGTGTAGGCCTCGAACTGCTCGATCTGGTTGTGTGTGAGGGGGATGCGCAAGGCGTCCACCCCGGCGATCAATGTCTGCATGAGGGCATTCTAGCACAGGAGATAAGATGGTGAAGAGAGTCCAATACGCGGCGGCCGGCGGCATCGTCGTACAGAGGGATACGGTGCCGGACCTGCCGGCAGCGGAAACCTATCTGCTCCTGCTGGACCGGCCCCGCCGCGCGGAAGTGCGGCTGCCCAAGGGGCATATCGACCCCGGTGAAAGCGCCGAGGAGGCTGCCCTGCGCGAAACGTGCGAAGAGTCCGGTTACTGCGACCTGGGCGTACTGGCTGATCTGGGGCGGCGAACGGTCGAATTCGAATACAAGGGCAGGCACTACGTGCGCAAGGACCATTACTTTCTGATGCGGCTCCTGTCGGCGCGTCAGACGGCGCGGCCAGCCAATGACGCCAGGCAGTTCAAGGTAATGTGGGCCCCCCTTTCCGAGGCCAGCGGGCGGCTGACTTTTGAAATCGAGCAGCTTTTTGCCCAGGATGCCGCCAATGCGCTGCGGAATCTGCCCGGTTTCTGAACGTTCGCCGGCAAGAGAAAACCGGGAAAAACGCTTTTCCCGGTTTGGCATCTCAACTCAATTGTATATCGTTGGTAGGCGTCAGCGGCACTCCTGAATTCAGGAGCGCCCGCCGCGCGTCCGGTCGATGCCGCGCAGCCGGGCTGCCCCGAAGCAGCCCTTATTTCTACTTGCGCCGATATGTTATGCGTCCTCTTGTCAGATCGTAGGGGCTCATATCGACTCTCACTTTGTCCCCGAGGAAGACACGGATGTAGTTCCTTCGCATCTTGCCGGATAGGTAGGCAAGGACTACATGTCCGTTTTCGAGTTCCACCCGAAACTGGGCGTTGGGCAGTGCCTCGACGACTTTTCCTTCAAGGGTGAGAATTTCTTCAGCCATAATTATCCATCAGTGGGCGGCAGCCGACTTGCCTGCGGTCTGTAGGGTCACTTAACGGAAGGAGCGGGCGGCGTTGCGCCTTGCCTTCCTGATGGCCTTCTGCTTGTTGATGCGGCGGACCTCGCTCTTGGACGTAAACCAGCGCTTTTGCCGCACGATGGGCAGGATACGAGCCTCTGCGACCGACTTGCGGAAGCGACGAATCAGGCTCTCCTGCGACTCACCGGGTCTCAGTTCAACGCTTATCGCACTCACCCCCTTTAGAAGGATTCTCTGAATCTAACAAAGCAAGCCTGCCAGCCCTAATGCTTCAAAAGACTGGCAGGTTATGACATTGTAGACGATGAATTACCGGGGCTGCAAACTTTGACTCATTCATCTCTGGTTGAATCTCCTTGCTCCGCCCCTTCTGCGGTTGGGTCGTCCGAGACGTCCGAGTCCTCGACCTCCGCGGTAGGCTCCGAGTCGCCGGTTGAATCTGCCTCGGCCGCGGATTCTGCAGAGGCCTCAGGCTCGTCGGTTGAATCTGCCTCAGCCGCAGTCTCGGGGGAGGGTTCCGGCTCGGGAATGGAGCCCGCGGAGGCTTCCGGCTCGACTACGGTTGCCGCGGAGGCTTCCGGCCCGTCCGAAACGTCGTCGCCTTCCTCAGCTGAAGCCGCACTGTCGAAGTTCTCGGCTTCGGACTCCAGCAGCGCCTGCCCGACGACCTCATCTGCCTGTCGCCGGCTCAAACCGATGCGCTGCCTGTCAGGGTGGATACGCAGAATCTTGACGGGAACGCGGTCGCCGCTGCTGACCATTTTCAGAGGTTCGGCGACCGTAATGTCGGCCAGTTCGCTGATGTGAATCAGCCCTTCGATACCTGGCTCAAGTTGGGCAAAGGCGCCGAAGTCGATGACGCGTGTGATGGTGACCAGGATTGTTTCGTTCAACTTGTAGCGTTCTTCGATGCTTTCCCAGGGATTCGACAGCAGCCGCTTGCGGCTGAGCGCGATTCGGCTGCGCTCCGGGTCGAGGCGCAGGATTTCGACCTGGATGCGTTCGCCGACTTGCAGGACATCGCGTGGGTGGCTAACAGGTGTCCAGCCGATTTCGCTGACGTGGAGCAGGCCGTCGGCGCCGCCGATGTCGACGAAAGCGCCGAATGGACGCAGGCTGCGTACCTCGCCCTCGATGACTGCGCCTACGGTAAGCTCCTCGAACAACTGCGCTTTGCGGCTGGCCCGGTATTCGCGTTCGGCCAGCCGGTAGGAAAGCACAAGCCGTCGCCGCTGCCGTTCCACTTCGATAACCTTGACCGGCAGTTCCTGGCCGACAATCTGCTGAAGCCGCTCATTGCGCTGTTCTTCATTCATGTTTCGCGGCAGCCCGACGACATGCGAAGCGGGAATGAAGCCTCGCAAGTGGTCGAAGTCGGCCAGAAGACCGCCCTTATTGTAACCGACGACTTTGCGGACTGTGATTTCACCGCTCTCGAGCATTGCTTCGGCGACAAGCCAGTCCTTCTTCTGCAAGGCATCGGCGATGCTCAGCACGAGCATGCCTTCGTTGGTCGTTAGCTTGCTGACGACCACGGGCACTGTTTCGCCTTCGAGCATCGTGTCCACGTATTCGGGTTCGAGCCGGTTCAAGTCCGACTGGGGCACAATGCCATCGCGCTTAGCGCCAATGTTCACCAGAAGCTCGTTTGGACGTACTTCGACGACAATGCCTTCCCGCAGATCACCGCGCTCGGGAAGGCTAAGGTCCTCTTCTTCGGCGAGATATTGTTCGAAAAGCATTTCATCGGACTGCTGCTCTTCACCGGCATCCTTACCGACTTGCTCTTCGGCTTCGTCGCCAATCTGATTTGACTCTGGCATCATTGCATTGTCCACCTGTAGGTTAGAGATAAGAATGCAGCAGAACACGACAGGCCGCACGTTGCAGGCCTGAGCTAAATGCATATTCCTTCATTATAGCGACCTATTTTGGTACAGTCAAGGGCGGAAAATTCCTCTTTTGTACAGGTTTTTCTAAGGAATAGCGCGCGGAATCGGGAGAGGAGCGATGAGAGATTGGGAGATCGGGTCTACTTGTCGTCGCTCTGAGCAGCCTGCGATTCTCCGTTCGCGGCATCCTTATCGTCATGCAGCCGCGAAAGTGCCCCGCGAATTTGTGTCCAGGCCCGCTTCAGGAGGGGGACCGCGTCCGCTTCTGTGCTGCGGCGGGCGAATTCGACGCGCACGAATCCGGCGGTCAGTCGGTCAACGGCCTCTTCGTCTTCATTCTCAATTTTGTCGGCGAGGCGGACCTTAAAGCGGTGCGGCGTCTCACCGGGGCGCCGGCGCAGGCCGTGCTCGGCCGCGTTCTCCAGGGTTGACCGGTAGAAGTATCGCACCTGTTCATCGGGCGACAGGCGGCCAAGGGTAAGGTCGTCCAGCCAGCGGCGCAGGCGTGAGCGGCCAGATCTGCCTTTTTCCGGGTGCGGCGCCGGCCGCGAACGCGAGCGCCATTCGTTGAAAGCGGCGCCGATCTGTTGCCAGCCGCGCAAGACCTGGCGTAACCAGGCCAGCATCAGGTGGAAATTCACGCCGCGCCCCTGCAGGTAGATGTAGGTCGCGTAGCCGAGCAGGAGGGCCACGATGATCCAGAAGATCGTGCCTCCCAGCCAGGACGGCGCCCCAGGAGGCTGGGCTTGCTCCAACTGGGGTGGATCGATTTGGCGCGGTGGGGGCGGAGACTCTTCAGCGGGCTCCTCACCCCCACCGAAGAGCAGGGATATCAGCCCGATCAGCAGTCCCAGAATCATGAACATGAAGGTGGACAGCGCGCGGAACAGGAATCCCAGCACCTGGGCCAGCCGGAACGTCCCGCCAAGCGGCATAAGGAATGCGATAGCGGTCACAACCAGCAGAAGGCCGAAGGCATAAAATGGCCAGTTGCGCGTGATCGAGGCTTCGCTGGGCAGTTTCGCCAGTTGCCACCGGGCTCTCAAGGCGGCGAGATGTCCGAATGTCAGCAGGAGGAGACCAAGCAGAAAGTAGACGATGGCCGCGCCGATGACACCGCCGGCGATATCCTGGCGCATGAGCGCAAAAAGACCGTTCGCGCCCATGCCGAACTGGCTGGCCGCGGTCAGCAGGATGAGAACCATGCCCCCCATTGCCCAGCGTTCGCTGAAACGGCGGACCAGGGCGCGGCGGTCGCTCTGGATGCGATGATCGTCGCCGCTGACCGGCCTGGAGGCCGCGTCCAGGTCTATCAGCTCATCGGCCTGCAGCCCCATCGCCAGGAAGTCGTTGGTCACCAGAATGGCCATTCCCCACGCGATCAGGATCAGGAATGCATTGACGACGAAGTGCAGCGTCAGCAAGACGCCGAAGGGCTGCAGGAGCAAGGACGCCAAATCGGGGAAGCCCTCGACCGAGGCCCAAAGCGCGACGCGGGCGAAAGAGAGGATCAGCCCGAGCTCGGCCAGTCGAAAGGCGGCGGTTCGCCGCGGACGCTGGGACGGGCGCACAAGGATTGTGGTTGTGTAGCCACCGATGAGCGCCGAGCCGATAGAAGTGATGCGGAGGATGGCCATATATGCAGGTGGGAGGCCGGGCGCGATATGTTGGATGAACGAGGTCATCGCCACGAGGATACAGCCGACCAGCGCCGCGATGATTGCGGGACGCAGCAGCGAGTCCTGCCAGGCGTGGTCGAAGGTTGATCCCGAACCGTTAGTCTGTGTCATCCGTCGCGCGCCTGTTGCTGCAAGTCGAGCAGGTCCGACTCCCATACGACCTGATGGGCGGAGACGCCCAACGCGTCTGCCTGCTTCTGGACGCGTTTGAACTGGGGTTGGAGTGTGCAGACCAGGGCGAAAACGTTGAGGCCGCGGCGGTACATGCCGTGGAGGACCCAGATCAGGCTCTCGGACAGGCGGGGCGTTACGACCAGCAGCGTCGAGCCCCAGCCGAGGTGCGCCACGCGGTGAGGCAGCCAGGTAGCAAGGGCGATCGGGGAGCTCGGTTCTCCTGTGGAGGAAAGCCACTCTTCCCGCCCGGCCGATGCGCCGTTACGACGGGGCGGCGCGTCCGGCTCATCCTTGCGCGGGTCGCGCAGCTGGATGCGGGCCAGAATCTCGAGGATTCCCATCAGATGGCCCCGCCCGTTCCGGGAAGGAATGGCCAGCACCTCCGCGCCGGAGTGCGGGTCTTCTCCGTTGCTGATGAATCCGACTTCCTGCCGCTGGTCAGCCACATGGCTGGCGAGAGACGCGGCCAGAACGATGGCCCACTCGCTGCCGCTGTACTCTTCGCGGTAGGGAAACGCGCTACGGTCCAGGTCAAGTACAATCGTCGAGTTTAGGGCCATCGAGGGCTGGTATTTCTTGACCAGCAGCGTGTCCTCGTGGGCGCTGGCGCGCCAGTGGATGTGTCGCATGCTGTCGCCGGTTGCATACGGGCGCACGCCGGACATGCGGGTAGGGTCCTGGAAAAGACGCTGCGGGCTGCGCATGTCGCCGAAGGGCAAAAGGCTGGGAAGCCCCAGGTCGGCAAGCGAGTAGACTTTCGGGTAGACGGTCAGGAAATGCGGATTTGTCTCTTGCCAGGAGGATTCGGCGAACCCGAACAGGTCGCCTGTGTGGAGACTGAGCGGGCCGATCTCATAGTAGCCGCGACGGTGACAGTGGAGCGCGAAGCGGCGTTGCGCCAAGGACCGTCCGCCGACGCTTATAATCGTGCTGTAGTGTTCGACCGCTTTGAGGTCGATGGGGATATTTTCATTGAGTCGCAGCCAGGGGATTGGCAGGCGGCTGCGGTTGTGGAAGTTGATGTCGCTGCGGATTGATTCGCCGGCGAAGGCTTTGGCCGGCATACGCCGCGAGACTGTCAGGTTGCGCAGGCTGCGCCGCGTCCACCAGTGGCTGATCAGCCAGACGCCGCCAACAACGTAGAAGAGGTAGTAGATCCAATCGAGCCTCAAGAAAACGGCAAATACAAAGAGGAATAGAAGGAGGAAAAAGAGATCGAACAATCTGCTACTCCGGCACGGCGGCTGGGGGGCGTGTTGCCGGCTCTTCCTTCTCGTCACCCAGGTTGAGTGCGGCCTCCTCCAGCAACTCTGTAATGATCTGTTCGGCTGATCGACCGCGCAGAGCCGCGTCGGACCGCACGATGCAGCGATGCGGCAGCGCCAGCGGCGCCAGGGCTTGAACGTCGTCCGGCAGCGCGTAGTCGCGGCCGCGCAGGGCTGCCCTGGCCTGTGCGCCGCGGTAGAGCGCCAGCGATCCGCGCGGGCTGGCGCCGAGCGCGAGGTCGGCGTGACTTCGGGTCGCCTGAACCAGGGCGACGATATAGTCGCGAATGCTGTCGGCGACGGCTACGTTCCAGATCTGTTCTGATAGTTCGGGCAGCTTGTTCCCATCCACCACGGCGCCGAGGTTTTCGATGGGATGGCGGTGTCCGAGATTGATCAGCATCTCTGCCTCTTCGCCGTCCTTCAGATAGCCGAGACTGAGTTTGAAGAGGAATCGGTCAAGCTGGGCTTCTGGCAAAGGGAAGGTGCCCTCGTACTCGACGGGATTCTGGGTGGCGATAACCATGAATGGGCGGGGCAGAGGGCGGGTTACACCGTCGGCGGTGATCTGCTGCTCGCCCATGCATTCGAGCAGCGCGGCCTGGGTTCGGGGGGTGGCGCGGTTGATTTCGTCGGCGAGGAGAATGTGGGTGAAGGCGGGACCGGCGATGAACTGGAACTGGCGCGTTTCCTGGTTGAAGATGCTGGTGCCTGTGATGTCGCTGGGGAGCAGGTCCGGCGTGCACTGCAAGCGGCGGAAGTCGACGCCGAGGCTGACGGCAAGCGCGCGTGCCATCATTGTTTTGCCGACGCCGGGCACATCCTCAAGCAGGACGTGCCCTTCGCATAGCAGGGCGATCAGCAAATGCTCGATCACCTCTTCTTTGCCGACGATTACGCCACCGACATTTTCCAGGACGCCGCGCGTGAATTCCTGTGCGTTTTGCATGCAGTTCCTCTGCTCGTGAGCAGGGGCAGGCCCTGCTGCCACACACCTCCGTCCGGCAAGGCAACTGTGGGTCTCAGCCGGGGAGCGCTCTTGCCTGCAGAGTCCAATCCTGTCCTGCAATCGGGGCGCAGGCCGGTCGTGTGCGCCGATTGTACCCCAATAACGGGGCCAGAGCGAACCGGTTGGAGGTGGTGGCGCGAGCCGGTGTAATCGGCGCAGGCGGAATCGGGTGAATTCTTTGACCAGACAACTGCAATGTGCTATCGTCTTCAACCGAAGGCAACGGTTGTTTGCCCCCGTAGCTCAGAGGATAGAGCAGAGGTTTCCTAAACCTTTGGCCGTAGGTTCGACTCCTACCGGGGGCGCTCATTTGGGATGTTCGCAAGATCGGCAGGCAGAAAAGTGAGGAGAAACGGCCTCTCTTCTCGCATTCCTCCCGTGTCTTGAATTCAACTGGAAAGATCGTTCAGGTCTGTGTTGTGAGCGGATAGAGGTCCCGGCCGAGACGACGGAAGGGCAGGTCGCGCAGGCTGTGGACGCTCGGCTCAGCCACGACGTAGATCGCGCCTGCCCACGACTCAAAGCCGGCGCGAAAGTGGGCGCTGGACTTGACGCTGATGTAGCGCATCCCGCGTGGATCGAGGCCGAGGGTGCGAGCAAACGAGGTATCGAAAGGCTGTTCCCGCAGGCTCACCAACAGGACGTGGATGCCGTCCTGGACGATGTGGGCGGACGGCCCCATATTGCCGCTCAAGCCGGCGTACATAGGCCCGTCGTACCGGAACACGCCGTCCGACAGCGCGACAACCTCCGCGTTCATCGAAACGGGTGTGCCTTGCAGCGGCGACGACTTGGCGCCAACCTCCAGGTGCAGGCATGCGCCTACGCCGGCCTGCTGGCATTGCGCCACGGCTACGGGGTCTGCGATGTAAAGAATGCAGGCATCCTGCAGGTTCATCTCGATAAAGGTTCGCAAGACTCCGGTGCTGTCTCCCGGCGATCCGCCGCCAGGGTTGTCGTACATGTCTGCCAGTATGACGGGGAACTTGCCGGCGGCGTCCGCTTTCTCCATGGCGACGCGTGCGGATGGCATTTCAAGCTGCCACTGCTGGCGGCGGGCGTAGATCCATTCTCCCAGGCGGTTGGCGCAGGCCCGAGCGAGGGGAAGGTCGTTGTCGGTAACGACATAGACTGAGGCCCCCATATCGGGCACATCGGCCAGGAAGAAGCAGGTGGCGATCGAGCCACAGACTACGCCCTGCTGGCGCTCGATGCGATGGAGTTCGGCGATGGCGTCGCGCATGGGCGGGTGCGCGGTGACCTGGTTCAGGCCCCAGACCATAGGAATCTGATGGAGCGCCATGGTCGGGCGGAGGCCGTCGCGGGCGATGCGGGCCAGGACATCGGCGCATTCGCGGCCGCGCGGCGCCATATCGACCTCGGGATAGGTCTCGCGGCCAATCAGGACGTCTGCCATCGACACCATCCTTTGCGAGACATTGGAGTGAATGTCGAGCTGCGCCAGGACCGGTACGTCCGGCCCGACCGTTTCGCGAACGGCGGCCAGGATATGGCCCTCGGCATCGGCCAGCCCGTCGGCAGCGTCGAGGTCGCCGACCGCCATCGAGCCATGCAGCTCGAGCAGGACGCCGTCCAATGGCAGCGCAGCGGCGATCCCTTGCATCATCCGGCCAAGGATCTCGTCATACAGGGGTCGCGGGGTCGGCGCGCTTGGCTGCGGTGAGGCGAACAAGGTCGGAATCAGGTCGAAGCCGTGGGCGTCTGCCCCGGCGATGAAGCCGCCGATGGGGGTGTTCGTTCCTCTAAAGGCGTGCAGGATCCCTTCACCTTCGAGCAGGAAGCGCTCCTCGTAGCTCTGGCGCGTCGTCTGCACCGGTGTGAAGGTGCTGCTTTCGTGGCTTATGCCGCCGATGGCAACTCTCATGTCACGGCCCTCTCTTTGGCGCTGGAACCAGAGTCTCTTTCCCTCTCGGCAGAAGCATCTGAAGAGGCGGTCCTGGATCGCCTCAGTTGTCGCGGGCCGGTTCGGGCAGCACAAGTCCGTGGACGAAGCCGCCGTCGACGCGCAGGATCGTGCCTGTGACATAGTCGGCATCGTCGCTGGCGAGATAGGCCGCTGCCTTGCCGATATCCTCGGGCACGCCCATCCGGCCCCAAGGGATGCGCCGGCCGCCCTCAGCGATGTCCTCTTCGCTGTAATGCTTGCGTTCGCCGGGTGTGTCGATCCAGCCCGGGTTAATCACGTTGACGTTGATGCTGTCAGAGGCCAGCTCGGCGGCCATGGTACGGGCAAGGTGGTTGATGGCCGCTTTGGACATATTGTAGGCGCTGCTGGCTGGGAAGGCGATCTCCTCATGGATCGAGCTGATGATAACGATCTTGCCGCGGCTGCGCCCTAGCTGCGGCTGTCTCAGCATCTGCTGCGCGGCCAACTGGCAGGTGTGGAATACGCCGAACTGTGTAACCTCGAACGTGCGCATCATGTTCTCCCACTTGGCCTCGACAACCGTCTCGCGCACGGAGACGGCCGCGTTGGCCACGGCTACGTCAACGCGACCGAATTTTTCGACCGCTGCGTCGAACATCGCCGCAATCGCGTCGCGGTCGCCCACGTCCGCCTGCCAGACGAGGGCTTCGCCGCCCAGTTGGCGGACCTGCTCGGCCGCGCTCTCGGCTTCAGCCTCGTGAGAGCGGTAGTTCACGACCACGTTCGCACCCTCCTCGGCCAGGCAGAGAGCGATACCGCGCCCGATTCCGAGCGACGCACCGGTGATCAGGGCCGTCTTGCCTTCAAAGCGTTTCATGTTGAAGCTCCGTCCTCTTTGCTCATTGCTGTGCAGTGCATTCTGAGATTCATTTCATTCACGTGCCGCGACAAGGCAGCATCCCTGGTTAACTGTCACTGGGTCTAATTGAACCAGTAGGCGTACAGCTCCGCCTGCCAAAGATGGAAGCGCAGGCGGACCGTCTGGCCGACCAGTCCGGAAAGATCGCGGCGATTCCGCCATTGTACAGGCTCGTCAATGCTGTCGATGATAGCAGGGATGCAGTCATCTTTGGTAAAGCCCACCAGAGGCTGTCCGTCGGCAGCGTCCAGCACCTCGGTCAGTACGCGTCCGCGCCAGGAGTCGGTGTTGATACGCAGCTCTGGCCCGTCGACGACGAAGGGCCGGGTCAGCACGGAACCCCATTCAACGCCGCCCTTGAGGGAAACGAAGCCGTCGAGGCGCAGGCGGGCGAGACAGAGCGCGCTGGCATCGAGGTAACGGCGATTGAGCACTTCCTCGACCAGCAGGTAGCGGTAGCGGAAGCCCATATAGTAGAACCACAGCTCGTTGTTGCGCCGCAGCGGCCGGTTGGTGATCAGAATCTGGCCGGTGTCGTAGGTCTCGCCATCGCTGATGGGCGAGAGCTCGAGGAATGGCGCGCGGCCGGCGACGCGCGCCCAGTCGCGCAGATTGCGGCTGGATGCCAGTTCGACCGACTTGCGGCTGTCGACATTCTCGTAGAGTGGGGCATGTTTTCCGGACCAGTGGTGCATCACGGGCGTCGCCAGATAGAGGCCTTCGTAGGGAAAGATGGGGAAGTTGTAGACGTCGGTGCGCCACTCTTCAGGGCGGTTGACAACCGGCGAGAGATAGGCCGGGTCGTCGAAGAAGCGCTGCAGGCGCTCGTTGCCGTTCTCCTGGTCGATCTGGTCGGCATGAAAGATCAGACCGTGCTCCTCCCAGGCGGCGAAATCGTCGCTGGTCAGGAGATGCCATGAGCGGCCGTAGGGTCCCGATCGCTTGACCGCGGCGATGAAGCGCCGGCTGCCCTCGTCGTAGGTCAGGTGCGACTCGTCCTGGCTGGGTAGGGAGGGGACGTCAAGCGTTTCCCAGTGCAGCATGTCGGCGGAGGCCATCGAGCGCAGTTCGCCGTCGCCGTACCGCAGCCCTTTGAAGCGCCGGCCCGGGTCCGGGTCGTGGGGGTCGTGGATGGGCCCTTGCAGCATCCCCCTGGCGCTGGGGATGATGTTGTTTTCGATCCCGATCGGCTCTTCCCGCCAGTCCAGTCCCTGATATTCGTACAGGCCGAGAATTGGTTTTTCCCAGTTAACGCCATCCGTCGACATTGCGTAACAGGCGTACCTTTCGGTGTTGGCAGGCGCTCCGGTCAGGTCAGATCTTAGCTGGGGATCGATCCCTTCGGCGCTGGTCAGGTAGATCATCTTGAAGAGGTCTTCATCCGGCAGCCAGACGGGCGAGGTGCGCACCTGGATTGCGTTGTTTTCCCAGCGATATTCGGGCCGGATGATGACATTGTCACGCTGCTTGCGCGGCTGATGCAGTTTGCGCGCGAGGTTGTCGATGGCTTCGACTTCGTGATCGTCGATAAAAAGGTGCTTCATTGCAGTTCCTTTGGGCAGGCAGGTCAGATTTGCCGGAGTTGCCGGCGGCAGGTTGTCCCTTTGTACCCGTTTTTCTCAGAAGTGTCCTTCGTCGCGTAGCATGTAGAGTTGGGAGGCGCGGTCGGCCAGAGGCAGCTCCACCGGGCGGTTGCCCTGGCGCTGCGATTCGTAGATAGCCATGACCATTTCGAGCGAGGCTACGCCGTCTTCCCCGTTAGAGCTGGGTTCGCCACCGTTCTCGATGCAATGCACCAGCTCCTCTACCGCCAGCAGGATCGAGCTCGTCTCCTCTGTGGCGGGGAAGGGCTGCTGCTCGAGCGTAAACCACTCGATACGGGGATCCGGCTCGTTGAGGCGGTCGGTCGTATCGACGCCGAGCAGCCACTGGTTGCCGGAGTATTCGAGGCTGAGCACGCCCTCTGTGCCCTGCAGCTCGATGCCGAAGCGGGCATAGCGGGTCAGCTCGTTGGCCATGCAGACCGCGCTGACGCCGGAATGGAAGCTGAAGATCGCTTCGCTGATGTCTTCGACGCGGAACTCGCTGCGGTGACGGCGGTGAGCAGTAGCGACGACAGATTTCACGTCGCCGGCGTAGATTCGGAAAAGGTCGAAGGTGTGGACGGCGTCGTGGATGAGCGGGCCTTCTTCGTCGGCGGTCCAGGCCGGGTAAGGTTTGACGCCCTGGCAGATGCCGAACATCGAGATCAGGTCGCCAATGGCGCCGTCGTCGAGCATCTCTTTGGACTTGATGAAGACGGGGTTCCAGCGGCGGGAATGGTTCACTGAAAGGATGCAATCGGCGTTCCGGCAGGCGGCGACGATGGCGTCGCCGTCCTCGAGGCTGAGGGCGAGCGGCTTTTCGCAGAGGATGCCCTTTGCGCCGGCGTCGACCGCGGCCTCGACGATGTCGCGGTGCAGTCCCGGATGGGTGGCGACGCAGACAATGTCGAGCTTTTCCCGTGCGAACATCTCCCGGTAGTCGAGGTAGAGGGCGTCGACATCCCACATGCGTCCGAACTGCTGCAGATGCTCGTTGCCGCGGCTGGCGCCGGCCGCGAGCTCGGTCTGCGCGCAGACCGCGAGCGCGCCGGCGTGTGTGAGCGGCGTAGGCGGGTCAGTCTCCCAGAGAGTGCCGATGCGGCCGCATCCGACCAGTCCGGCGCGATAGGTGTTCATGGCGTTCCTTTCGGTGGGCTGTTCTCGATATTGCTCGTCGTTTCTGAGGCAGGAAGCTACTTTGTATTCTACACGATTCCAGGAGAATCCCCGTCTCTGGAGACAGGCAATCGGACTCTTGGGGTCCTGCCGCGACCGCGCTCAAACGGCTCCGCCTTACTTCTAGGGCCTTATGTTAGTTAGTGTTTGAAAAAAGTCCCCTGGTGAGATAACTTTGGAGTTCGACACCAACAACGAAGTAGAAGCCTTTCGTTTGAAACCGGAGCTTCGCGATATTGTAGATGACGTTTTGAGAATAAGGGGGACTCGGTAGACAGATGCAACGGCAGGCGCTCGTGTGTCGCCGCCGTTTCTTGACCATCGTGTTGCCCCTCCACAAGCTTGGTGATCGGTAAATTGCTCCAATATACACCCTCGCCTTGAGCCCACTTCCCCCTTCGCTGATCCACCCATCCACTTCCGTGTTAATTCGTGCACATTCGTGGATCCACCCATCCCACTTTCGCGGATTCAAGCCCAAAGCCCCCAGTTTTCTCCAAGACCGTGCAAGCCCTCTAGACATCCGCTACACTGTATCCAACTGACCCAATAGCGTAGCCGCAGCCCTGTTGCAACACCGTCTATACGAAATGAACGTCCACCAGTCTTACCCGCCAAACGCCCATCACGCCGACCACACCCAACCCTCACCGGCCCCCTTCAGTCGACCCAATGTCGACCCAAGTCGTCCCGATACCCACCTTGCAGCATCCTGTCACGAGCACACGCCCAAATATCCTGTCACGGAACAGAAAAAGAAGCTTCAAAAAAGACGACATTGGAAGACTTCGATACTCTCTTGATACCCTGTCCACCCAGGCGCGAGAAACCTTCCTCGCCCCTGCGCCGGCCGCAACCAATTCACCTGCGCGAACCCGGCCTGCGTGTCTCTGCCCCCACCAACCGGAACGGTCAATTGCCGCGTTTGACAATCCCGCCTTTTTCCATACAATACCCGCAGAATCCTCTCGGCCGCGCCCTGCGACGCCGCAATCCAGAACAAACCTACTTACATACATTCATTCTTCCTCAAGGAGAAAAGACATGCGTATGAAACGAAACTGGTTGAGCTGTACGCTCCTGCCGCTCCTGCTCATCCTCTCGCTGGCCTTCGCCGCCTGCGCCCCCGCCGGTGACGGCGGCATGGAGGCCGGAGAAGCCATGGAGGAATCCGAAGCCGCAGCTGCAGCTGAAATCCCCGACGCCGACCTCGCCATGAACCCCGACACCGTCGGCTCGGACCGGCTCCTGATCCTGCCCGGCCGCGGCCGCTTCGGCGTCGGCGTCTGGGGCTCGATCACCGCCAGCAACTGGAACTTCGGCAGCGAGACCTACTACCAGACGGTCATGCCGCTGATCTTCCTCGGGCCGCTCGGCAACTCCACGCCGACGCCCTGGCTCGCCAAGCGCGTCGACCCCGTCGACGACAGGACCGCGCTCGAAATCGAGCTCTACCCCGAAGGCCAGTGGAGCGACGGCGAGACGATCACCACCGAAGACGTCTCCTTCACCCTCCACCTGCTCTACCACGCCGACGCCGACTACTGGCTCGGCGACGCCCGCGGCATGATCCCCAACGTCGCCGGCGGCCAGGACTACTACGACGGCAAGACCGAGGCCATCGCCGGCATCCAGATCATCGACGACTTCAACATGCGCGTCGAGTTCGACACGCCCGTCGGCCAGATCTGGCGCGACCTCGGCATGCTCGGCATCCTGCCCGAACACCACCTCGGCGGCTACTCCGCAGCCCAGCTCTGGGCCGGCGACTTCCCCGACGCCTGGATGCCCGAGGTCTTCAGCGGCCCCTACCAGGTCGTCAAGTACGACGCGGAAGCCAAGTACCTCGAAAACCAGCGCTGGGAAGAGTGGTGGGGCAACGCCATCTACGGCAAACCCGGCATCAAGCGCTACGCCGAACAGTCCGGCCTGCGCCTCGAAAACTTCCTTGAGGGCCAGTCCGACGTGATCAAGATCGGCGCCGCCGACTACGACTCCGTCAAGGACCTGCCCGACGTCAGCATCCACCCCCGCACCTTCATGATGACCGGCTACGGCCTCAACCGCATGGAGGACCGCAAGCTCTCACGCACGGTGATGGACGCCATCGCCTACGCCATCGACCGCGAGCTCTGGGCCGAGGTGCTCTACTTCGGCTTCGGCGACCCTGAAGACTCCGTCTTCGGCCTGCGCGGCCACCTCGCCGGCTCCGCCGACTCCTTCTGCCCCGACTGCGACGAAAGCCTCGTCCTGCCGCGGCAGTACAACCCCGAAATGTCGATGCAGCTGCTGGCCGAAGCCGAGGCCGCAGGTGAATGGGAGGCCGATCGCGTGCTCTCCATCCTGACCGGCGCCGGCGGCGATGCCCCCGTCCTGCTCCAGCAGCAGCTGGCCGCAGTCGGCATCGAAAGCGAAATCCTGCAGGGCGAAGAGCTGCGCCAGGAACGCCGCGCCGACGGCAACTACGACATCGACATGGTCGGCGGCTGGGTCATGAACACCATCCGCAACTGCACCTACTGGGTAGGCAGCTGTGAGGAGGACTACTGGCCCTCCATCTTCCACTGGTGCAACGAGGAGTTCCGCTCCAAGTGCGTCGAAGCCATGGGCACCACCGACCCCGATGAGTTCACCCGCCTCAGCGAAGAGATAATGAACATCTACTTCAACGACGGGCCCATCTGGGGCGTCACCCAGATCGCCGAGTTCTACGTCACGACCGCCGCCCTCGGCGGCTTCATCCCCGAGGGGAGGCCTTCAACTTCCTCGGCACCTGCGGCGAGAAGGGCGTAAGCAGCTGGTACTGGCTTGAGTAGCCTTGCCGAAGGCTGCCCGGCCTCCTGTTCCGCATGAACCTGACCGGCGCCGGTTCAGTTCCGCCGGCGCCGGTCAGCTATGCCGGGCGTCCGTCCTCGACCCTGCGGCAACTCACCCGGCTTCCGTGAAGGGAAACGACCGTTGACCCAATACATCTTCCGCCGGCTCCTCGCCGTCTTCCCCATGCTCCTGGTCCTGACCTTCCTCGCCTTCGCCCTCATGCGCCTCGCGCCCGGCGATCCGACGCTCTTCATGTTCATGGCCACCGATACCGAGGGCATGACCGCCCAGCAGGTGCGCGATCAGATGGGCATCCAGGAAGCCTACAAGGGCCGCAGCGACGAAGAGTCGATCAGCAACACCGATTTCCAGAAGGAGAAGCTTGGGCTCAACGACCCCATCCCGCTGCAATACGCCAGGTGGCTGGGCAAGATGCTGCAGGGAGACTTCGGCCGCGGCATGAGGACCGCCGAGCTCATCGGGCCCGAGATGCGTACACGTATCAGCGTGACCATTCGTCTTTCCGTCTTCGCCACCCTGCTCAGCATCCTGATCGGTGTATTCGTCGGCTCTCTCTCCGCCATCTATCAATATTCGTGGTTCGACAACATCGTCTCATTCATCACCTACATCATCATCGGTGTTCCCGGTTTCCTGATCGCCACCGGCGCGATCCTCTACTTTGCCGTCAATTTGGGTTGGTTCCCCGCAGGCGGTCTCTACAATCCCCGCACCGGTGGAGATTTCCTCGACCGCGTCTATCATCTGCTGCTGCCGGTACTCGTCATGGGCATCAGCGGCTCGGCCGGCCTCATCCGCTGGACGCGCACGAGCGTGCTCGAAACGATGCGCACCGACTATGTAACCGTTGCCCGCGCCAAGGGACTCAGAGAGGCCGTGATTCGCAGCCGCCACATCTTCCGCAGCGCACTCCTGCCGGTCGTCACCGTCATCGGCCGTAGCATTCCCGACATTATCGGCGGCTCCGCATTCTTTGAGCAGGCCTTCAACATCAGCGGCATGGGCAAATGGACAGCCCAGGCAGCCGCGGCCAAGGACTTTTCGATACTGATCGCCATCATCGCCGTCCTCGGTACGCTCGTCATCATTGTCAATCTCATCGTGGACCTGTGCTATGCCTGGGTCGATCCCCGGGTCACCTACTCGTGACCACCCCTTCTTCAACTCCATTACACCTTTGCTCAGATCCGCCTCCCTTAAGCTAGCGTCGTTGAACGACAGGAGTGAGAGACCAGCATGAGCGCTCAGGCCAACGCGTCTTCGGACAAAGCGCAGCAGATACTCCCCGAGAGACCCTCTCTGGCCGCGCAAAACATCCGTCTCTTCATGAAGAATCCTGGCGCCGTCGCCGGCCTCGTCTACATGGTGGTGATCACCCTGCTGGTCGTCCTTGCCCCCATCGTTACCCCCTACGGATTCGAGGAGATCGATATCCGGGCAATCCGCAAACCGCCGGGCGCCGACCATATCCTCGGTACCGACAACACCGGGCGCGACCTCTATACGCGCATCCTCTACGGCGGCCGCGTATCGCTGCTCATCGGCCTCTCCGCCGTTATCATCCGCACCGCCATCGGCCTGGTGATGGGGGCAATTTCCGGCTTCTTTGGCGGCGCAGTCGACTTTCTGATCCAGCGCTTCGTCGACGTCATGCTCACCATCCCCCAGATCTTCCTCCTTCTTATCCTGGTAGGCGCCTATGGCCCTTCCCCCCTTGTCCTCCTCGTCGCATTGGGTCTGCTCGGCTGGTTTCCAGATACCCGCATCTTTCGCGGCCAGGTACTCTCCATCCGCGAGCTCGACTACACGCTCGCGGCCCGCTCCATCGGCAGATCAAACTGGGGCATCGTCCAGCGCCACGTCCTGCCCAACGTCATGCACCTGGTGCTGGTCAACATGACGCTCAACATCGGCGCCATCATCATCGCCGAAGCCGGCCTCAGCTTCCTCGGCCTCGGCGTGCAGCAGCCGACCCCCAGCTGGGGCAACATCATCCAGGAGGCCAACCAGGTAACGCGCATTCGCCAGTTCTGGTGGTTCTGGATTCCGCCGGGCACCGTCCTCGTGCTCACCGTCATCTCGCTCAACCTCATCGGCGACGCCCTGCGCGACATTCTCGACCCGCGCCGCCGCAGATGATCAGTTCGGCAGCCGGCCCGCCTGTGGCCGGCAGCCTCGCAGCACCCTACCAACCGCCCACACAGCACGGAGACAGTTCATGCAGCACGGCATCCTCTACCGACGTCCCGACCGCTACTCCCTCGGCCCCGTGCCCCAGCTCCTGCCCGACGGACGCCTGACCGTCGGCGTCGTCTCCTCCCCCTTCGCCGACCACTTCGGGCTCGCCGATTGGGTCGTGCTCGTCTCCGATGACCAGGGCGAGACCTTCACCGAGACCGACGACCAGACCATCCCCCTCGCCTGGCCCGGCGCCCTGCCGCGCGAACAGTACGACCGCTACGCCGACGTTCAGCCCGACGGCAGCTACCTCGCCGCCGGCACCGTCGGCTTCGAGGTCTGGCCCACAGAGCGCGCCGCCGAAGCCGAAGAAATGGGCCTCTCCGTCCGCCCGCACCCCAACAACACCGGCCAGGACCTGCTCGTCGGCATGCCCAAGCTCTTCGTCATGCGCTCCCACGACCAGGGCAAAAGCTGGGACCGCCGCGACTGGCTCGTGCCCGGCTTCAGCTGGATGACCGCCTTCCCCCGCTGGACCCGCCTGCAGGCCGGCAATATCCTCCTGCCCGTCTACGCCAGCGACCAGGAAGGCGAACGCGGCCAGGTATTCGTCTGGCGCTCCGATCCCAAGGGCGACAACTGGCGTCTCATCCCCCTCAGCTCCAGCGTCTCCAGCGTCAAAGGCGACGAGACCTGCTTCATCGAGACGGCACCCGGCACGGTCCTCGCCCATATCCGCCACGCCACGCCGGGCAGCCTCTCCAGCGGCTACCTGCTCGAAAGCTGGTCCGAGGACGGCGGCCTCACCTGGTCGCAGCCGCTGCGCACCGAAATCAGAGGCTACCCGCCCCACCTCCTGCGCCTGCAGGACGGCCGCATCCTCTGCGCCGTCACCTACCGTTGGGACCCTATGGGCATCCGCCTCGTCCTCAGCGAAGACAACGGCAAGACGTGGGATACCGACAATACGATCATCATGCGCGACGACGCCGGCACGGCCTCCCCCATGTGGCCCGATCACCCCAGGCACAGCGGCGGCTCCGACGTCGGCTATCCCATCACCGTCCAGTTCGACGACGGCAGCCTCTTCACCTGCTACTGGATCACGCTCGAAGACGGCGTCTGCCACGCCGCCTATACAAAATGGCGCATCGACAGGCTCTGAACGCAGCCCCGCTCATAGACGGGAAAGGAAGCAGCAATGACAGCCGAACAGATCGCAATCGACGGCGGCGCACCGCTGCGCAGCACACCCTTTGGCCCCAAGTGGATCTTCGGCGACGAGGAGCGGCGCCATCTGATGGAGGTCATGGACAACGCCACCGACGGCTGGCGCTCCGGCTTCAAAGTGCGCGCCTTCGCCGACGCATTCGCCACGCGCCACGGCGCACAGTACGCCGTCGCCACCAGCACCGGCACCGGCTCAATCCACGCCGCCGTCGCCGCCGTCAACCCCGACCCCGGCGACGAAATCATCACCACGCCGACAACCGACATTGGCTCGGTTCTGGGCATCTTGCTGCACAACGCCATCCCCGTCTTCGCCGACTGGGACCCGGAGACCCTGAACACCGATCCGGCCGACATCGAGCGCCGCATCACGGACCGGACGCGGGCCATCCTCGCCGTCCATCTCTGCGGCAACCCCTGCGACATGGGCCCGATCCTCGAAATCGCGCGCGCCCACAACCTGCCCGTGATCGAGGACTGCTCCCAGGCCCACCTCGCCGAGTATCGCGGCCAACTGGTCGGCATGATCGGCGACATCGGCTGCTTCTCGCTCGGCGGCAAGACCCTGACCACCGACCAGGGCGGCATGATCATCACCAACGACGAAGCGCTGGCCCGCCGCGCCATGGGCTTCTCGCGCAAAGGCTCCGAGATGGACAGCGCCCTGCGCAGCTCGCTCGCGCCGACCTCCTTCCGCCGCGGCGGCAGACAGGGATACGCCTTCCTCGGCGACTTTCACCCCATGACCGACCTGCACGCCGCCGTCGGCCTCGCCCAGTTCGACCGCTGGGAGGAGGCCACCCGCGTGCGCCGCCGCACCGCCGCCATCCTCGACGAGGTCGTGCCCCAGCTGCCCGGCTTCAAAATCCAGAAGGTGCACCCGGCAGACCGCAGCGCATACTACACCTACGCCTACACCGTCGACGAAGCCGAGGCCGGCATCTCCTCCGAAGAGTTCACCGAGGCGGTCAGGGCCGAGGGCATCCCCGACTGCCACGGCCCCTACATCCAGGGCCGCCCGCTCTACAAGTACCCGATCTTCGCCGACGAAGACACCTACGGCGAGTCCCGCTACCCCTTCGTCGACGAACAGGGCAACCGCCGCATCGACTACAACGCGCTCCGTCTTCCCCACACCGAGCGCGTCCTGCCCCGCACCGGCTTCATCCTCTTCCGCAACTCCTACACCGAACAGGATGCCAAGGACATCGCCGCCGCCATGCGCAAGGTCGCGCTGCACTACGCCGAGCGGGCAGCGAATCGCAGCTAAAGGAAAGCAACGTGGCACTGGAAAGACTCGACAACCAGGACGGCTCGACGCTGATACCAGTTCCCGCCGGCGAGTTCCTCATGGGGACGGACGGCGCCGCTGCAAAATCGATTGCTCAGGAACACGGCTGGCGCGTCACCCGCTTTCATGACGAGTGCCCGCAACGCTCCATCCACCTGGACGCCTACTACATCGGCCAGTTTCCCGTCACCGTCGCCCAGTACACCCGCTTTCTGGAGGAGACCAACACGCGTCCTCCCTCCTGCTGGGACGACCCCCGCTTCACCGGCTCCAGCCAGCCGGTCGTCGGCATCACCCACTGGGACGCCGAGGCCTACGCCGCCTGGGCCGGCCTGCGCCTGCCAACCGAAGCCGAATGGGAAAAGGCCGCCCGCGGCGCCGACGGCCGCCACTGGCCCTGGGGCAACACTTGGAAACCGGAACGGGCCAATACGCGCGAATCGGGCGTCGGCCGCCCGACGCCGGTCGACCGGTACACCGACGCCGGCAACGTCAGCCCCTACGGCGTCTGCGACACGGTCGGCAACGTCTGGGAATGGTGCCAGGACCGCTACTCGCCCGACTACTACCTCCACGGTCCGACCGCCAATCCGCTCTGCACCAAGCCGGTCGTCCACTATGACGCACATCGCGTCCTGCGCGGCGGCTCCTGGTACAGCATCGCCGACCGCGCCCGCTGCGCCTCCCGTTTCGACCGCTTCCCGCAGATGCGCCGCCGTCACATCGGCTTCCGCTGCGCCCGCGATGCCTGATTCCCGCGCCTGGCCGCAGCCCTTCCTCGGCTCGGACCATGGCCTCCTCGACTCCGAGGCCGGCCACGTGCCGCTGCCGGTGCCGCGGCGAGAAAGGAGACAGACCAAATGATCGGAGTCATAGTCAATCCGGAACAGCCTCGCAAGGGAAACGGCCAACTGCCCGCCTACGCCTCCCCCTACGTCGGCGAGATCCTGCGCCACGCCGGCATCCCCTTCTCCCTGCTGCCGCCGCAGGCCTTGACCGACAGCTCTCTCCATCCGCCGTTGATCATCCTGGCGCAGGACCTTGACCTGAACGCCGAACAGGAAGAGGGCGCGGCCGAATATGTCCGCAAAGGCGGCAACCTGATCGGGATCGCGGGCGCCTCTGGGATGGACGATCTCTTCGGCGTCCGCACCAACGGCATCCTCGAAGACGGCTACCTGCAACCGCCGCCCGCGCCCCACCCGGTCACCGGCGGCCTAGGCCGGGAGACTCATGTCTTCGGCGGCAGCCGCGTATCAGCCACCCGCGGGACCGCGCTTGCCCAGGTCGAACCTTTGCAACCGGCCCCGCAGTCCGTAGGGGCCGCGCTCGATGCAGTCGTGGCCCATAGCACTGGCCGCGGCCGCACCCTGCTCTTCGCCCCCGACCTGATCACTTCCGTACTCCACATCCACCAGGGGAAGACGGTCAAACCGCTACCGCCGCGCGAGTCGGCAGGGGCGCCCTCCGCCTCCATCCTCGACCCGGACAGGGACGGCGACCTCATCCAGATCGACGATATCGACGATCTCTACTATTCGGGCGCCGAGTCCGATGAGGAGGGCAGGACCCAATACAACCGCCGCGTGCTGCTGGCGCCGATGGCGGACATCCTGCGCGAGCTGCTGCTGCGCGCTATCTTTCACCTGCTCAGCAGCGCCGGCGAGACCCTGCCCGTCCTCTGGTACTGGCCCCGCGGGCTCGCTTCCATAGCCCACATGTCCCACGACTCCGACGGCAACCGCATAAACCTCGGCTGGACTCTCTTCGACCTACTGCAGGAACTCGGCGTCCCTTCGACCTGGTGTACGATGCCCGTGCCCGGCTACCGCCCCGAATTCTACGACACCCTCATCCAGTCCACCTCCGAGATCGCCCTCCACTACGCCACCGGCAACGCGCCCCTGCGCGAAGACCGCCGCTGGAGCCAGATGGACTTCGACTGGCAGTACGACGCGCTCTGCTACGACACCGGTCTCTCCCACATCGTCTCCAACAAGAACCACGGCCTCGCCTGGCAGGGCCGCCTCGAGTTCTACCACTGGTGCCAGGCCAAGGGCATCCAGATTGAACAGTCGCGCGGGGACCGGGGCTTCACCTTCGGCACATCCCACCCCTGGCTGCCGATGGAGGACGACCGGCCTGGCGGCGAGTTCATCGACGTCCTGGCCTTCTGCTTCCTCTCTCAGGACTTTACCGTCGTCTGTCCCCACGGCTTCATGCGGCCACTCGTCGACCAGTGCCACGCCGCCTACGGCGTCGCCCATGCCCTCTACCATCCATCCCATCTCGAAGACCCGGAGTGCGAGCGCTCCATCCGCGAGACGGTGGCCTACGCGCGCAGCCTTGGCATGGAGTGGTGGACAAGCGAAGAGATCAACGCGTGGGAACGCGCCCGCCGCCGCCTCGCCATCACGAGCACGAATGGCAACTCAGCGCAGCCGGAAAGCACCTATACGATCGATGCCGGCGACACGCTCAGTGAAGCCACACTGCTCTTCCTGCTCCCGCAAAACGGCAACGCGCCGTCCGAAATCCTGCTGGACGGCAATACAGTGCCGGCCGGCACTGTGGAGCGCTACGGCCATCGCTTCGCCCAAATCACGGCAGACCTCGGCGGCGAAGGCGAAATCAGATTGCCAACCGGCTGAGGTCATTTGCAGAACTGAACCCCTTCGCCTCACGAGGAAACAACTATGCCCGATCGAGCAACCGCGTGGTCAGACGCCGCAACAGTCGCGTTGGAAGGCCTGAACGTCACACTGTCCGAACCCGTACTGGTCGGTCGCCGCAGAGGCTACTTCTGGTTCCCCAACCTCTGGCTGATGCCCAACGGCGACCTCCTGTCCACGATTTCGCCGCTGCCCGACATCCACCTGTCCGGCGTCCCCTACCTGGTCACATGGTCGCAGGACGGCGGCCTGAACTGGAGCGAGCCGCGCGTCTGCTGCGACGGCGGCCAGACGCTCCTTCACCTGCACGACGGCGACAGCATCCTGCTGCCCTACCAGCTCCGCCCCCGCCCGCACGGCATCGGCGCGCCGCACAACCACTTTCCCGCCGGCCAGCGCGTCTTCGACTACGTCGCCAGCGGCGTCCAGGTCACAGGGATGCCGGCGCCCATCCCCTCCATCCAGTCCGGCCTCGATGTCGTGACCTTCACCTTCAACGGCCAGACCCTGTGGCTGGATGACGGCACCTACCTGGCGACAATTTACGGAAAATTCGAAGGCGACGAACGCGATTCGATTGTGGCCGTCGAGTCAAGGGATGGCATCAACTGGGCCGTGCGTTCCGTCGTCGCCGACGCAGCCTGCCCCGTGCCGGGCGACGGCGGACCGAGCGAGTCTGCCATCTGCCGCATGCCCGACGGACGCATCATGTGCGTCTTCCGCGTCGAGAGCCGCATGCCGCTTGGCCAGACCTGGAGCAGCGACGAAGGCCGCACCTGGACCCCCGCCGTCGCCATGCCCGGCGTCTATTCAGTCCAGCCCAGCCTGGCGCTGATGGCCGACGGCGCGATCGCGCTCTCCGCCGGCCGCCCCGGCCTCTATCTCTGGCTGAACGCGGACGGCAGCGGCCAGAACTGGCAGCAGGTGGATATCCTCGCTCACCACAACAGCTGCCTGCCAAACGAACAGATCATCTACTCGGAAGACCTCGCCCGCCAGCAGACGACATCCTACACCGAGGTCGTGGCTGTGGACGAGAACACACTACTCTACATGTACGACCGCGTCCCCAACGGATGGCGCCGCATTCCCGAAGAGATGGACGACACCAACAGCGTGTGGCTGGTCCGCGCAACATTCAAGGCCTGAAACGGGGCCTCGGTCCTGCGCTAACCCCGTTGACCGGGTCCCGTTCCAACCACAGGAGACACATCTGTGACAGTTTCCACACCCACCCGCAGCCTGGACATCCGTGCGCTTCCCGGCACGCGCGAAACACTCGCCTACCAGAACGGCGGCCTCTTCCCCGTCATGGACCTGACCGATGACGGCATGGCGCTGGCCGCGGTGCGCGGCGGCGCCGGGCATCTCGGACTCGAGGGGCGGATGGAGTTGATCCGCTCGCTCGACGGCGGCCTGACATGGAGCCAGCCCTACCTGATAGCAGACAGCGACGTCGACGACCGCAACGCAGCATTTGGCGTCTCAAAGGAAGGCACGCTCGTCCTCCTCTACCACCGACAGCATAACTACGACGCCGAAGGCAACTACGTTGGCGGCTTCCACTCGACAAGCGGCAAACCGATCCCAATCATGGTCACCCGCTCATTCGACGGCGGCCTCACCTGGGAGGAGCCGCGCGCCCTCTCCATCGATTCCCTGCCCACAGGATCTCCCTTCGGCAAGATCGTGTCGCTTGCGGACGGCACGCTGGTCGCGCCCATTTACAATTTCCATGCCTGGGGCGGTGCGCAGAGCACCGAGAGGGTCGACAATGCCTACGTCGTGCGCTCCCAGGATGACGGCCGCACCTGGAACGACGTCTCCCTGATCGCGTCCAATCGGAACGAGACAGCGCTGATTGCGCTGCCCGACGGCGACCTCCTGGCCGTATTGCGCGGCTCGGACAGCCCGCAGGGGCTGCACAGCACCCGTTCGAGCGACGGCGGACGCACCTGGTCAGATCCTGTTGCGGTCACGCAGCCGCGCCAGCACCCCGCCGACCTGATACGCCTCTCCAACGGCGACATCCTGTTCGTCTACGGTAACCGCAACCCGCCCTACCGCGTCGAAGGGCGCATCAGCCGCGACGGCGGCCGCTCCTGGCTCGATCTCCTGCTCACTTTTTCCGGCCATCTCTACGGCTACACGGTCGAGGACTCGCGGGCCACCGACCTGGGCTACCCGTCCAGCGTCGTAACCGCCGCAGGGCAGGGCATCACGATGTACTACTACAATCCGGACATGCGCAATCGAAAGGAGTCGAACCAGCGCGAGGGCAACCCCCTATACGGCCACCACAACTACTGTGCCGTCGCGGTAGCCTGGAAGGAGGATGAACTGATCGCAGCGGTCGATGACGCGATCAGCGGGCAGTAGGCCTGTTCCTTCTCCCCACTGCCCGCCGCCAGTTGTCTCTATTCTACTATTCTCTCTGCCCAGCGCGCCGACTTAGCCGCGCACGCGCGCCTGTCAGATGCCCAACAGCCTCGCCGCATTGCCGCCGCAGACCAGCCGCTTGGCCTCCTCTGAAATGTCTGCCGTGATGATCTTGCCCAGCTGCGCCCTCGGGTCCATCAGCGCGATGTCGGAGCCGTACAGCACCCGGTCCGCGCCCGCCTCGTTCACCAGCTGTTCGATGACGCCCGGCGTGCGAAAGGTCGAGCAGGTCTCCAGGTAGACGTTCGGATAGGTCTGCGCCGCCTTGATCGCCGCCGCGCGCGGCCCGGCGACGTTGCCCGCATGCCCGGCCACGAAGTTGGCATTGGGAAACTGGGCCGCACAGTCGGCCAGCAGTCCGGGATCGGAGTGCGGGTCCGTGCCCGTGTGGAAGATGATCGCCAGCCCGCGCTCATCCGCGAACTCGTAGATCGGATGCCAGATCGGCTCGTGCAGGTCCCACTTGGTATAGGGCGGGTAGAGCTTGATCGCGACCATGCCCAGCTCGTCGACAGCCCGCGTCAGCTCGGCCACCATGCCCTCCGGCATCGTCGGCGACACGTAGGCGAAACCGGCGAAACGGTCCGGGTGCGCGGCCACGAAGCGGGCCGTGATGTCGTTGCCGGTCGTGCCGTCGGGGTGGAAGATGTTGAACAGGCAGGCAACATCGATCCCGACCCTGTCCATCGCGTGCAGGATCGTGGCCGGGTCGTCAATCATGTTGTAGGCGTCCTGGCGGCCCGTGTGCCCGTGAAAGTCGATAATCCTCTGGTCTCCGATCATGCCGCCCCCTCCCCCTGTAAGATGCGCTCGAGGTTCCCCGCACAGACCAGCTCCAGCTCAGCATCGCTCAGATCGGTGTGGTGGAGATAGAAGAGCATCGTTCCCATCGCATAGCGGTCATACCAGGAGCCGTAGACGAAGCGCTCGGCACCGTACTCCGCGCAGTGCGCCTCCACGTCGCCCAGCGGCTCCAGCCGGCTCAGCTCCAGGTAGGCGTTGGGCAGCGCATTCATGAGCGGCCGCACCCACAGCGCATGCAAATAGTGCGCGCCGACCAGCACCGTTACAAGCTCCGGGAAGTCGCCCAGCGTTGACACCAGCTCGTCCGGGTCGGCGTCGGGCACCGGAATCCAGAGCGGTATCCGGTTCTCGCTCAGCCAGGTCAGCATCGGCGCGTGGACCCAGGGACGGAACGGCAGGCCCGCCACGCGCGTGTTGTTCAGCCGCACGCTGCGCACGCGCCCCTGCCCGTGCAACTCCTGCACCTGCGCCAGTGAATCGGCCGTCGGCGTGATCGACCACTGCGGGAAGAGGCGGCCGTCCTCGCCCAGCCACTCCTCCAGGAAACCGTTCCCGTCAACCGGGCTCACCTCTTCCGTTTGGGCGTGGTAGATCAGCGCCCTTTCGACCCCGTGGCGGTCCATCTCGGCCAGCAGCTGCTCCCGGTTTCGGCACGGCGACGGCTCGTAATGCAGGTCGCCCACGCGCACATTGGCATCGAAAACGGAAACTCGTGGAACAAACGTGAATTGAGAAGTCATATGCGGGCCCCGCACTTACAGTTTCGACCGGTAGTAGTCGGCCACCTTCTTGATCGCCGTGCTGAAGTCGGACGCGTCCTGATCGGTATAGGACGGGCTCATCGGCATCACCACCGCCGTCTCCAGGAACTTCGCAGAACTGGGCAGCGATATCGAGCCGTAGTCGATCGCCGCCGCTTCCTCGCCGGCATAGGAAAAGTCGGACGTCCCATACGCCCGCTGCTGGGCCATCACCGGGTACTTATTGACCGGGTAGACCATGTACGGCGAATTGGCCGGCACGCCTTCAGCCTGCAACGCGTCGGCAAACTGGGCCGCGTTCGCGCCCACTTCAGCCGCGTCCACGTGGAACCCGTAAACCCAGTAGGAGTGCGTCGCCTCGGGCAGGACCGGCTGCAGGGAGAGACCCTTTTCGCCGTCGATGACTTCGTTCAGATGGTTGGCGACCCACTGCTTGCGCCGCACCGCGTCGGTCACCTTCTTGAGCTGGGCGACGCCGACCGCGCCCTGCAGGTCGGTCATGCGGTAGTTGGGTGCCAGGTAGTAATGCTCGTAGACCGGGCTGCGCGGGTTGCCCTTGTCAGCGAACCATTTCAGCCGGTGCGCCAAATCGTCGCGGTTGCTGATCACCATGCCGCCGTCGCCGGTCGTCATGTGCTTGCCGCCGAAGCTGTAGCAGCCGAAGTCGCCCCAGGTGCCGACCGGACGCCCGCCGTACTCGGCCAGCTGCGCCTGCGCACAGTCCTCGATCAGGAAGAGGTCATACTTGCGCGCCAGCTCGACGTAGGCCTCCATCGGGCAGGGGTTGCCAAAGACGTGAACGACGATGATCGCCTTTGTCCGTTCCGTGATCTTCGCCTCCACGTCGGCGATGTCGAGGTTGCCGCTCCTGGGGTCGATGTCGGCGAAAATCGGCACCGCGTTCTGGTAAAGAATGCCGATGATCGTGCCCATGTCGGTGACCGCGGTCGTGATAATCTCGTCGCCGGGGCTGGGGTCGATGACGCCGACCGCAGTGTGCACCGCGGCCGTCCCCGACGTAACCGCCTGCGCGTACTTAACGCCGTTCATCTCGGCGAAGTCCAGCTCAAACTGGTCAACTTTGGAGCCGCTCAAGCGGTTCAGCTTGCCGGAGCGGATCACCTCGATCAGTTCGTTGATCTCCTCGTCGCCCATATCCCACTGCGGACCGAATGATCCGCTCCGAACCGGCGGCGAGTTGCGTTCAATTGCGATGGCCATGCGTCAAATCTCCTTGGTATGTGCCGGCCGCGATCTCCACTCTGTTCTGTTACCCGGCGGGCCTTGTCGGTACGTTGTGGTCTGTCTCCTACCGATGTGTGGCCCGTCAATCCAGCCTGAAGATTCGCCGGGCATTCTCGCGGTAGACGAGATCGGCCTCGCGCTGCGTCTTGATCGCGTCGGCGTACGCCCCGTACTCGAACCAGGGGGCAAAGAGAGGCTGGTCGGTGCCGAACATGATCCGCTCCGGCCCCAGAATGTCCATCGAGCGCCGGATCGTGCCGGCGTTGATGCCGCTGCTGCAGAACTCGAAGTAGACGTTGGGCAGATCGACCACCTGGCGCGCGCCCTCGGCATCGTCGCCGTGCGCCTTGATGATAACCAGGTCCGGGTTGCGTTCGGCAGCCATGCGCACGCCCGGATAGGGCGAGCCGCCCTCATTCATATGGATCTTGGTCGGCCGCCCGAAGCCGGCGATCGCGTCCAACAGGTCCTGCATCCGCTTGGTTTCCATGTTGCCGCCGAATGGGCAGTAGAGCTTGACACCGACGAAGCGCGGGTCCTGGAAATAGCGCTCCATCTGCTCGATCGAGCCGGCCAGGTCGCGCGGGTCGCAGGCGATGTAGCCGCGCAAGTTCGGATAGCGGTCGAGAAATGCCTGCGTGTCGGCGTTGCCCTCGCGCATGTCGTAGTTGATGGCGTTATAGGATGAGACGAAGGTGTACTGTATGTTGCAGCGCTCGGTCATCTCGGACACGTTCGTCTCCGTGCGCGTATTGAACGGCTCCGCGCAGTGGAAGCCCGATACGTGCGCATGAATGTCGATGATCGGCTCGTCCGGCAGGTCGGCCTCGGCCTTGATCATCAGCGGCTCAACCGGCAGGTCCTCGATGTCCATGTCCAACAGGCGCAACGCGTTGCCGCCCATTATGTCCTGCTTCTGTTCCTCCGAAATCTTGGCCATGAAGACCTGGTTGCGCAGACCGCGGATCGAGTACTTGGGCGAGTTGCTGCCGTAGACCAGCCTGTCGCAGATGCCGGCTTCGACCATTACCTCCAGGCCGTCGGCCAGACAGAGCCAGCGTATCGCGGCGTATACGTTGGGATAGACCTGCATCACCGTGATCAGCTCACCCATGTAGGCGTAGCTGACCTCACTCATAACGACGTTGACGTTGAAGCGGTGACAGACGTCGGCCACCTTGCGGATCCAGGGCAGCGCGTCGGCCGCGCCCTTGAAATCGACGATGACCGGCAGGCCTGCTTCGCCGACCGCCTCCACCATCTGCTCGAAGACCAGCGTGTCCGGGCTCCACTTCTGGGGGCCGGGCGAGAAGCGGATCGCCACACAGCCGCCCTCGACGCAGGTGCGCAGGTCGTCGCGCCAGTTGAGGAAATAGCGTGGATCGAGCGTGCCTACTGCCAGCAGGCGGGGATGTTCAGCCGTCACCGCCAGCGTCTCCTCGACCGCCTCCGGATTGACCTGGTTCACCAGCCCGCGCCGCGATGTGGTCAGCGTCAACGTCGTATCGTGCTCCTCCGTCTGGCGCAGCAGGGCCTCCAGCGTCGTATCCGGCTCCGGGATCTGGTTGACGCTGAACTCGGATATAAAGTCGATAGCGTACATGGTCGTTCCTTTCCTTGCAGGTGGATGGCGGCAGCTGCCCGGCAGCTACGGGCGGGCCTCGTCAAGGGCCTTTTCGAATGCGGGCAACAGCCCGTCGATATGTTCGTTAGTCATCGGCAGGGAAAGTGCATTCATCGACAGTCCCTGGCTCAGATAGTAGCCCTGGTTGAGAAGGGAGAGAAAGACGCGGTGTGCCATGGCGCCGTCGCTGCTGGCCAGGCTGCGGTAGTCAACAAGCGGCTCATCGGTAAAATAGACGCTGAAGAGAGAGCCGAGCACAACACCCTGGAAAGGGGTATCGACGCTCCCACTGAGTTCGTCGAGCCCGGCCCGCAGGCGTTCGCCCAGGCCGTTCATGTGGGCAAACGCGTCCGCTGTCAGTTGCCGAAGCGTGGCCAGCCCGGCGGCCATCACGACAGCGTGGGCGCTGAAAGTGCCGCTCTGAAAGAAGCCGGTCGGGTCCCCGCTGTTGTCGAACAGGGCCATGAGGTCGGCCCGGCCGCCAAGAGCACCGACCGGAAAGCCGCCCCCGATCACCTTGCCGAAGGCCGAAAGGTCCGGGCTGATCCCGTAATGCTCCTGGCATCCGCCGCGCGTTACGCGAAAACCGACCACCTCGTCGAGGATGAGCAGGACGTCGTTCTCCTCGGTGATGCGGCGCACGGCCTGGACAAACTCCTTTCGCACCGGCAGAATCCCGGTCTTGGGGTCGAGAATGACACAGGCCAACTCGTCACGGTGGCTGCGCACGAGCCGCTCAACCGCCTCTTCGTTGTTGTAGGGCAGTACGATTACCTCGTCGGTCGCGCTCGGAGACATTCCGCCGGCGGTCGCCACCGAATGGGGCGCAGCCGCCGGGCCTGCCTCCTCCACCGGCGGCGCCACACTCACCTCCACCGGGTCATGGCTGCCGTGGTATCCGCCCTCGAACTTGGCGATCTTGGGCCGCCCGCTGAAGCCGCGCGCCAGCCGGATCGCGTGCAGCGTGGCCTCTGTGCCCGAGTTGCAGAAGCGGACGCGCTCGAGCGATGCCACGCGGCTGCACAGCTCCTCGGCCAGCTCCGCCTCGTTGCCCGTCGGCGCGCCGAGCGCAATCCCGCGTGTGAGCTGCGCCTGCACCGCCTCGTTGACGGCCGCGTTGTTGTGGCCCAGAATCTGCCCGGTGTGATGATTGGCAAAGTCGACGCGGCGCCGCTCATCGATATCATAGAGATAGCAGCCCTCGCCGCGCTGCATTGTCAGCGGGTAAGGGGCGTAATAGTAGGCCCCCTTGGCGCCGCCCGGCATCGACTCGCAATCCCGCTCAAACTGTTCAAGCGATGCGGGGCTTTCTTCCCTGTAGCCCGCCTCGATGGTCGTTACAGTCTGGTCCTCGCTCTGGTCCATAGTCTCTGCCTCGCTCTGCTCGGTTCGGTCTGACGATCACTGCCCGATTTCAAGGCGGCAGGCCGCGAACTTTCAACAGCTTATCACGTCTGCCGGAATTACTCGAACCAATAGCTGAAGAGCCGCGCGCCGGCCAGGTTGAAGCGCAGGCGGATTGGGCCGCCGGCCGGGTCAGGCATTTGTCCTTGCGCCTGCCAGGCAGCTGCTTGCCGCACACTGTCGTCTTTCAACGCGATGGCGTCCTCCCGACCAAAGCCTGCTACCGGCCTGCTGTCCGCGTCCAGAACCTCTACCGTGATTTCGCCCTCGTCGGCGGCTGCGTTGAGGAAGAGCTGCTCGCCCTCCCACAGGAACGGCTCGGTAAGAATCGACCCACCTTCATCACCGGCATCAAGCGATACGAACCCGTCGCGCCGAAGCGTCGCCAGGCAGATGGCCGCGTGGTCCTGGTCCCAATTGGGCGGCGGCCAGCGGAACTTGACGCCCGTATAGTAGAACCAGAGCTCGTCACCGCGCACGACAGGCGACGACGGCCCCAGCATCTGCAACGTGTCGTAGGCGCCGCCCCCCAGAGGCGACGAGTCGATGAACGGCTGGCGGTCTCCCTGTCGCTGCCACGTGTACATATCTCGGCTGCTGGCCAGCTGGACATGATGGAAACCGTCGTGATTCCTGCCGGTCGGATTGCGTCCGACGTGGTGGAACATCGAGGCGAAACCGATGTAGCGGCTCTCGTAGCGGGAGACGCTGAAGTTGTAAACGTCGACGCTATGCTCATCCGGGTGATTGATGAGCGTCTGCTGCAACGCCGGATCGTCGAGCCGCCGCGCGATCACCGCTCGCGCCCGCTCCTGGTCCTCGTCATCGGCGTGGAAAACGAGCTGCGGTTCGCTCCAATGCTCGAAGTCCTCGCTCGTGGTAAGCGCATGCGATCGCCCATGCGGACCGCGCACCTTGACCGTCGCGATAAAGCGGCGGTTGGCCGCGTCAAAGCTGAAGTTGGGCTCGTCGCCGGAGAGAATGGGGGGCGCGTCGTGCCGCCTCCAGACGATGCCGTCCGGCGAAACGCCAAAGAAGATGGCGTGATCGGGCACCATCGTGAAACTGATCGCCTTGAAGCGACGCGCCGGGTCGGGGTCGCCGGCATCGTAGATTACGCCCAGCACTTCCGACGTGCGTGTGTCATCAATCGGAATGGCGACATGGTTGTTGTCACGCGACCCTTCGTACTCCAGCTGGCCGACATTTGGCTGGTACCAGTGCAGGCCGTCGCGGCTCTCGTGGTAGGAGGAGTGGCCCTTGTCCGCATCCAACTTCGCCCCGATCGTCCAGAATTTCCACAGGCCGGCTGCCGGGTCCCACACCGGCGCGGTGCGCGTCTGCGGCCTGTAGGCCGGTCCTCCGTCCTTCTGGGCACGCGCGGCCATATACGGATCGGTGCGGATGACCGCGCCCTTCTTGTCGGGCTGGTGCATGCGCCGCTGCAATCCGTCTATTTGGCCGATGTCGACGTCATCGAAGAAGAGCTGCCGCTCCCCGCGCGGAAAACTGCGAACTGAATCGGATGCCATGCCGCTCCTCCTTTATTCGAACCAGTAGCTGTAAAGACGCGCCGCGCGCAGCCGGACCCGCAGCTGCACCGGGCCTGCCGAGGCCGCCGGCATGCGTTCCTGCGCGCGCCATCTGACCGCCAGCCGCACGCCATCCTCGGCAATGGGAACTGCGTTTTCCATCTCGAAGCCCGCCAGAGGCCCACCCGCCGCGTCCACAAGCTCGCACACGATCTCACCGCCAGCCGCGTCCGCGTTCAGATAGAGCCGATCGCCCTCCCACCGAAACGGCACGGTCGTCAGCGCACCGACGTCCGCGCCGGCGTCCAGCGACACGAAACCGTCGCGGCGCAGCGTCGCCAAGCAGATCGCGGCCCGGTCCGGGCTTACCTTTTCGGGATGCCAGCGATGCCGCAGGCCGGAATAGTAGAACCAGAGCTGATCGCCGCGCACGACCGGGTAGGACGGCCCGAGGATCTGCATCGTGTCGTAGGCGCCGGCGCCGAGCGGCGACGGACCGATGAAGGGGGCGCGATTCCCCACGCGCTGCCAGCTATACATGTCCCGGCTGCTGGCGAGCTGGACGTGATGAAAGCCGTCGTGGTTGCGGTCGTTCCAGGCGCGTCCGGTGTGGTAGAACATCGAGGCGAAACCGATATAACGGCTCTCGTAGCGGGAGACGGCAAAGTTGTAGACATCGACTGCGTGCTCTTCCGGGTGGTTGAAGACCGGCTGCTGCAAGGAGGCGTCATCAAGCCGCGCGGCGATGATCTCGCGCGCCTCCTCCTGGTCCTGCTCGTCGGCGTGGAAAACCAGCTGCGGTTCGCTCCAGTTCTCGAAATCTTCGCTGACGGTCAGGGCGTGGGAGCGCCCGAAGGGGCCCCGCACCTTGACTGTGGCGATAAAGAGGCGGTTGCTTTCGTCAAAACTGAAATTGGGTTCGTCGCCCGAAGCAATGAGAGGAATGTCGACCCGGGTCCAGACGATACCGTCGGGCGAGGTGGCGAAGAGGATCGCCAGTTCCGGCGCCATCGTGAAACTCAAGGCCTTGTAACGCCGTTCCAGGTTTGGATCTCCCCTGTCGTAGACTGCGCCGAAGACCTCGGCCGTGCTGCCGTCGCCCATCGGGATGTAGACGAAGTTGTTCTCGCGCGTGCCGTTGAATTCCGCCTGGCGAACGATCGGCTGGTACCAGTGGAGGCCGTCGCGGCTCTCGTGGTAGCCCGACATGCCGGCGATCCCGTGCAGCTCCTCCGGGGTGACGGCTATCGTCCATATTTTCCAGCGCCGCGCCTCCGGGTCCCAGAGCGGCGCGCCGCGGATCTCGGGGGTCCCACCGATGGCCGGCTCGCGCCGGATGACGGCCCCGCGCTTCTGTGGCTGGTGAAACATTCTCCGCAGATTGTCAGTGTGGGCGACATCGTCGTCGTCGAGGAAGAGCTGCCGCTGGCCAGCCGGAAAACGAGCGTAGGCGTTTGGGGTCATCGACTGCTTGCCTGTTGAAAACCGGCTGAAGAAAAATGGGATAGTTGCGGCAACAGTTCGCGGTTAGCCAAGTGTCAATCCAGGTTCGTGCGCGGGTCGAAGGCGTCGCGCAGTGCATCGCCGAAGAAGTTCATCGAAAGTACGGCGAAGGCAATCGCGATCGCCGAAGGAAGCCAGCGCCAGGGCATGTTCTCCAGGACCGGAAGCATAAGGGCATTGGTCAGGGTCTGTCCCCAACTTGGCGTAGGCTGCTGCACGCCCAGGCCGAGAAAGCTCAGACTCGATTCGGTCAGAATGGCGCCGGCCAATCCCAGCGTCGCAGCCACAACCACGGGACCAACAACATTGGGCAAAATGTGAAGGAAGATGATGCGCCAGGTCGGTACGCCTATGGCAACCGCGGCGATGACGAAATCCTGGCTGCGCAGGCTGAGGAACTGCCCGCGGATCAACCTGGTCATGCCGGGCCAGCCGAAGATGCCGATGATAATCATGATGTTGAAGATGTTGGGTGGCAGGACCGCAACTGCAGTGAGAATCAGCAGAAAGGTGGGAAAACACATGATGACATCGGTGAAGCGCATGATGACGTTGTCTACATGTCCACCGAAATAACCGGAAACGCTACCCAACACCAGCGCAATCGACGTATAGATGCCGACGGCCACGAGCCCAACCGACAGCGAGACGCGCGCGCCGAAAACGAGGCGCGCCCAGACGTCGCGACCGATGGCGTCCGTGCCCAGTATATGTTCGGCGCTGGGCGGCTCGTTCTTCATCCTCAAATCAGTGACCGCCGGGTCGGTGCCGGCAATGAGCGGCGCGAAGATGGCGGCGATGACCAATATAACCAGCATGACCAGACCGACCATTCCCAGTCTGTGCCGGACCAAACGCCGCCAGAATCGCTGCTGGACCGAATCGCTGGCCGGCTCCTGCAACGTGGTGGCAAGATCAGCGGCCGCCATGGCCAGACCTCCCCGATTCAGATCGCTGCCTACTGAGACAAGATTCCTGGTTCATTCGAGCCACTACTGCAATCTCAACAAACGCGCGCCGCGCATCAAGTCCCTAGCCTATTCGTAGCGGATACGCGGGTCGGCGATGGCGTAGGTGATGTCGGCCAGCAGATTGCTCAACAGGACGACGAGCGCGACGATGAAATTGACGGCCATGATGACCGGGTAGTCGCGTGAGAAGATGGCGCCCAGGCTATAGCTTCCCATGCCCGGCCAGGCAAAGATGCGTTCAATGATGACGGTGCCGCCGATCAGGAATGGGATGTCAAGACTGACGATCGTGATCAAGGGGATGAGCGCGTTGCGCAGCGCGTGCCCCAGCAACACTGCCTTTTCAGCCAGCCCTTTGGCACGCGCAACCGTGATATAGTCCTGCCGGATCACATCGAGCAGACTGCTGCGCGCATAGCGCATAAAGGTGGCCATGCTTCCCAGGCCCAGGACCATAGCCGGCAAGACCATGTGATGAAGCCGTGTCAGGATCGTAGCCTCTTCGCCGTAGTTCGTAATGCCCGACGTGGGGAACAGGTTCACCTTCAATGAGAACAGGAATATCGCGCCAATGGCAAAGACAAAGCCGGGCGTGGATATCCAGACGAAGCCCAGCAATGTGAGTAGCTGATCGACCCAGGTGTACTGCTTGACCGCGGACAGAATGCCCAGACCCGCGCCGAAGAGAATGCCAAAGAGAAGTGAAGTTGCGGTGAGCTGAAGCGTCGCCGGCATTCGCTCCAGGATTTCGTCGCGAATGGGCGCACCCGATGCCAGCGATCTGCCCAAATTGCGCTCAAGCACCAGCTCGCGCAACCAGATCAAATAGCGCTTCCAACCGGGCTGGTTGAGGCCGTAGTTCTCGCGCATCGCCTCCAGCTGTTCCGGGGTAAAGCTGGCAACGTCGGTCGGCGGGATCAGGGCGTCAACGAAGTCGCCCGGCATCCATTCGGTTAGCACAAAGGTGACAATCGTCAGACCCAGGAGAATGGGCAGAGAGATCACCAGCCGGCGCAAGATGTAGGTTCGCAAGGCTACGCCCCCACCAACCGAGAAAAGGGAGGGAAGTGTAGGGAGAAGGACCTCCCTACTTCACTTCCCTCATCTCTTTCGACAAAACGCTATCCGGATACAGACCAGTTCACGGCGTTGGCAAAGCCATTGCTCCAGGGATAGTACCGGTTCCAGAGGGCATCCTCGTTGAATCCGCCCACCCGCTTGTTGACCGCCACCGGGCCGATGAACTGCAGGAACGGCATCATCGGCAGCTCATCGTTCAAGCGCCTCTGAATCTGCTCGTGAATCGCCATGCGCTCCTCCAGATCAACCGTGGTCGCGGTCTGATTGAAGAGCGCCTGGGCATCCGGGTCGCCCCACGGTGTGCGGCAGCGCTCCGAATCGGTGAAGAAGGAGTTATACTGCTCGGGGAAGGAGAAACCCCAGCCCTGGTACATCATTTCAAAGTCACAGGCCTCCGCTACCGCGCCGACCGAGGTGCCTTCCAGGTACTGCAGCTGTGTCTGAACACCCACGGCGGCCAGGTTCTGCTGGATCGCGGCCATGATGTCCTGGTGCAGGGCATCGTTGTAGTACCAGTTCACGCGTAGCACGTTCTCCGGGTTCCAGGCGCCGTCGGCCTCGGCAGCAGCCAGTAGCTCCTTCGCCTTCTCGGGATTGTACTCGTACTGGTTGAGGCCGTCAGCCAGCCACGGACGCATCTCCATGTAGGAGTTGTAGGGGGTGCAAAGGCCGGAGTAGAGGCCTTCGCAGATGCCGACGCGGTCGATGGCGTAGGCCAGCGCCTGGCGCACGCGCTTGTCCGCCAGAATCTCCGACTCGTAGTTGAGCAGGAAGACGCGAATGTAGTTGCGGTTGACTAGGTGAATGTCGACGTTGTCCAGCTCCAACGACTGTTCGTAGAAGTCCTGCGGGACATTCCAGACATCCAGCTCACCCTTCTGCAGGGCGATAAACTGCGTGTCGGCCGCGCCGAAGTTCTTGAAGATGATGCGGGCCAGCTTGGGGCGGCCGCCGTAATAGTCTTCGTTGCGCACGAGCTCGACGAACTGGTCGCGCTCGGCCTGCACGAACTTGAACGGCCCGGAGCCGATGTTGAGCTCCGGCGTGTACCATGCCGGCGCGTGATGCTCCACGATGTCTTCCGGATTTACCTCGCTGAAGATGTGCGCCGGCAGGATCTGCAGGTCGGTGGTGGCGGATAGGTGCCAGCCGACATTGGTGTCCTCCAGCTCGAAGACGACCGTGAAGTCGTCCGGCGCGTAGACGCCCGGCAGCTCGTCGGTGACGCCGTCGTAGAAGTCCTGCCCGCCCTTAAGGCTGCTGATCCAACGGCGCGGGTTGATATTGGTGGCCTGCGTCAGGATGAGGCGGACCGTCTCGACAACGTCGTTGGATGTTACCGGCTCGCCGTCGTGCCAGGTGGCGTCCTGCCGCAGCTTGAAGGTGTACACGGATGCATCGTCCGACACCTCCCACTCAAGCGCCAGGTCCGGGTGCGGCGTATTGTTGCGGTCGAGATCGAAGAGACGGCTGTGCGTCAGCATCGCCGGCGTGTTGCTGCTGTAGCCGTACTGGTAGGTCGGGCGGAAGGGGCTGTATGTTCCCCAGGGCGACCCCGTGTTGAAGGTCATCGTTCCGTCGTCATCGATCATGGCCCCTTCTTCGGCCGGCGCCATGGTCGCTGCCGCCATCGGCTCGGAGTCGGCGCCCGGCGCAGCTGCCGGCACGCAGGCGGTCAAGAGGACGCCTGCCGACGTTGCGGCTGATATGCTCAGGAAGTCACGGCGGGAAAGTCTGTTCTTTTGCATCGTTTTCTCCGTCTGTTGCATGTGGCTCGGTCAAAGTGTACTACCGATAGAAAAGAGATGATTCTTCCGGACGTGCCGCTGGGAGTGTGTCAGCACCCAAATTCTTTCACCAGGCTCAGCCTCCTTCTGGGATCAGATCGATTTCGTCGATTTATTGTTTCCGTGGAACTCTTCGTGCGCAAGCAACTGCGGTCAACTCGGAATCCGCACGCGTTCTAACGCCCGCCGGCGCTTTCTCCATCTTTTCGCACCAGAAACATTCAGGGTTCAGGGCAATCTGATGGCCTGTAGCACTGTTCAGCCCGCGTGCTTCATTGGACGTCCGGCGAGGCAATAGAGGGGCATGCTCAAAGTTGCTGAACGCGCCGCATTCTAGCACGGGCGGCGCGCCGTGTCAAAGCTGAGCGGCACATAGCACGCCGCCCGGAATTGGTGTGTAAACCCGGCTTCGGGAACTTTGCAACTCGCGGACAAACCAACCCTGCCGTACTTCAACACTGAATCAGTTGGGCCCACCGGGAGTGTCGATTCCTAACGCGCTTGCCAACTCGTTCGAAGGAGTCAGGCCTCGGAGAACTCTATCTGCACCTTGTCGAGTCTGATCTCCCCGGCGGGAAGAAAGCTTCTGTCAACCTCGTAATCGGAGCCGGCGCGAAGGGCGTGCGGACCGCCCTGCTGCGGGGCCAGCGGCACGATCTGCAGCGGATGCAGCAGGAGAATAATGTCGATATTCACATCGCGCAGGACCTCTTCGATACCGCCCCAGCCGTAGACGTCGAACAGGTCATGGCGGGCGCCGAGGCAGAGCCACTGTTCTGGATCGGGCGCGAGGGTGATTGTCTGCTCGGACCAGTCGGGCGTCACCACGAAGGGCTGCGAGGTCAGGACAAAGTTGATCGCCTTGTCGCCGACGCGCGATTGACAGTGCAGGCGCAACTCGGCCCCGCGCAGCTCGACACTTCCCTTCAGCCGCAGGGTTACGCGGGCGTTGCGGAAGTCGCGCGGGAAGCCGCCCTCGATAAAGCGGTTGCCGCCCAACAGCGGACCGTAGGGGGGCCCGGGGTCGGGTTGCGAAGCAGTGTGGAGAATGAAAAGCAGATGAAGGTAGCCTCCGCCGGGCGGCGCGTGGTTGGAGTCGATGCCCCAAGGGCTGCGCGAGACAAGCGCCCCGTCCTCAATGACGGCGGGCGCGGGCTGGCCTGGTCCCAGCCAGGCGATCCATCCACCGGCGCCGTCTTCAAAGGTCTCGCGGTAGGTGACGTTACTCAATTTGTGCCTCCGGTTGGCGGTCAAGCGGGAATGCGTACGGCGCGGCCCGTCTCGGACGACTCCTTGGCGGCTTCGACGATCTCCATCATGTGCACGGAGTCCTCGATCGGCGCCGGCGCAGGCTCTCCCTTCCTCGCGGCGGCGAAGAAGTCGCGATAGAGCTCCTCCGCCATGACGCCCCCATAGCCCGGCCCGTGGGGAATGGCGAAGCGCTCGCGGCGGACGCCGCCCGTACTCCAGCCGCGCGCTTCACTGGACAGCGAATAGGTTGAAGTGTGCTCGACTTCGCTTCCTCCCGACGTCTCCTCCTGCGGCTCGAGAAACGGCAAGACCGCGAATCCTTCCGTCCCGCGCATGCCGATGTAAAAGTCGTAGGCGGCCTTGCCGCCCAGCAGGTGGTAGCCGGCCTGGAAGCTGCCCATGCGGCCGCTCTCGAACTTGAGAATCAGGAATCCGGTGTCCTCTACCGCCACCTTTTGTGGGTTCAGGTTGCCGACCATGGCCATCACTTCGACGACCCGCTCCTGCATCAGATAGAGCACAAGATCGAGACAGTGGCAGCCCAGCCAGGAGAGGATGCCGTGCCCGGCCGTCTTGGGCTCGAAGAGATAGGTGGAGGTGTCGCGGTATCTCAGCAGGCCGTTCAGCAATTTGCCCTCGATCGTCATGACATCGCCGAGCGCGCCCTCGGCCAGGGCGCGCTTGAGGCTGAGCGCCATGGGATGATAGCGCCATTGCAACATCGCGCCGGCGATGACGCCCTGCCGCCGCGCTAACTCGGCAACCCGGCCCAGGTCGGCGGAACGGGTGGCAGCCGGCTTGTCGTAGAGGACGGGCAGGCCGGCGTCGACGACCTTCTCCAGGATGGCGGGCGCGTGATCAGGGCGGGCGCAAACAATGACCGCGTCGAGGTCCCCCCGTTCCAGCAGCGCGTCGACCTCCGTGTAGGTTCCGTCTACGCGCGCCGACTCACCCGCCAGGGCTTCGACTTTGACAAGCTCGGTAGCAGCGCAGACGTGGATTGTCCCGACTTCGGGCAGCTGGTCCAGGACCAGCACGTGGCCGTTTTCGTGCCCATGGGAGGAGATAGCGCCTACGACGAGCGTCCCATCGTCATTCATAGTAGCTCTTGCCTTACTCTCGCGGCAGCGGCAACTCGACCTTCGCGCTGCCCTTGGTCTGGGAGATCAGGGCCGCCAGCATGATCTCCAGGCAGTCTCTTCCCCGGTAGGGTGAGGAGCTGCTGGGCGCGTCGTGCAGCACCATCTGCGCCATTTCCTGCACAGCCGGGATCAGGTTGGCCCCGAAGAGGTCGAGGTAGCCACGCCCCTGCGGCGGCGGCGTCTGGATCGGCGTGCCCTCCTTCTCCTCCGTCCTCCAGGCCGTGCAGTGTCTGTCGGTCAGCCAGAAGCGGCCATTCGGTCCCTGCAGGTCGTACTCGAAGAGCTGCGGCGTCAGCTTGGCGCTGTTGACGATGCCGCGCACACCGTTGGCGAACTCGATGATGATGGTGGAGCCGGGATCGTACTGCGGGTCCCTTCCGCCCTTGCCGTCGTAGACCGGGCCGTAGTCCTCGAAGCCCTGCTCGTGTGCGGCGATCACCCAGACGGGCGACGCCCCGGCGAAGAAGCAGACCCCGTCGATCAGGTGCGTGCCGTTGCGGAACAGCATCGAGCGGCGCCCGCCCATGTGGGCCACGATGCGCGTCAGCCCGCCGATCTCCCCATCGAGGACGGCCTGCCGCACGGCCTGGAAAGCGGGAATCCAGCTGCGCGTGTGGTCGACCGACATCTTCGTTCCGTTGGCCTCGATCGTCTCAATAATGCGGTCTGCGTCCTTGATCGTGGTTGTCAGCGGCTTTTCGCAAATGACGCCGCGGACACCGGCGTTCGACGCGTCGCAGACGGGGTCGGTGTGCAGGTGGTCCGGTGTGGCCACCGTAACTACGTCGAGACCCTCCTTTTCGAACATCTCATGGTAGTCGGTGTACTGGTTGATGCTGCCCGGGGGAAGCTCCGCCCGCTCGTAGAAGCGCGCGAACACCTCCGGGTTCAGGTCGCAGATCGCCACCAATTCGTACTCCGGCGCACGTGCATACGCGTATCCATGGGAACCACCCAGCCCACCGCCGATGACGGCCGCGCGCAGCTTTTCTTCAGACATGGCAACTCCTTGTGTCGCTCTTGCTTGGTCTCCCGCCGAAGGTCTTTGCCGAGTTGTGAGGTTTTCGTTGCCGGCGGCTACCGGAGGGGATATGGCCCAAAAGTCCTCGCCCGTTCTGTCGTCCGCTCCTTCAGTAAGAATTTTGCCGGTCAGATCGAGCGCTTCGCCCGCGGATTGAGCGCGTCGTTCAGGCCGTCGCCCAGAAAGTTGATGCCCAAGGTTACGAAGGCCAGCGTCAGCGCCGGCACGGCCACGAGCCAGGGGCGGTAGGACCAGCTGCCGATGTTGGACGCGATCATGTTGCCCCAGCTGGCTTGAGGGGGCTGCACGCCGATGCCCAGATAGCTCAACGAGGATTCCAGGACCATGGCACTGGAAAAACTGAAGGTGAGGGTAACGATCACCGGGCCGATAGCGTTGGGAAGCAGATGCCGCAGCGCAATCTTCAGCTCCGAAACGCCGACAGACTTGGCAGCTTCGATGTACTGTTCCTCGCGCAGCGAGAAGATCTGGCCGCGAATCAGACGCGCGTAGCCCGGCCAGGAAACAAAGGCCAGCCCCCCGAAGACAACCAGCAAGTCGAGCCAGGTGGTGTCGGCGAAGAGCGGGAAACCGCTGCTCTCGTAAATGGCATCGGCCCACGATACGATCGGCTCCTTGATCGAGACCGCGATCAGGGCCGCAAGCAGCAGCCCGGGCACCGACATAACGATGTCAATTATGCGGCCCGTGATGTTGTCGGCCAGGGCGCCGCCATATCCGGCGATGGCGCCCAGAATAACGCCGATAATGACGCTGATGAAGGTCGTAAAGATGGCGACGAGCGTAGCGGTGCGTGCGCCCCACAATACGCGGCTGAACAGGTCCCGACCGATCTCGTCGGTGCCCAGCCAGTGATCCGCGCTGGGCATTTTGGCCACGTGCAGCAGGTCCTGTTCCGTATAGGTGTAGGGGGCGATTTGGGGCCCGAAAAGGGCGGCGATGAGCAGAAGAAGGGTGATGACGAGTCCGATGATTGAAAGCCTGTTTCGCAGCAGACGCCCTACGGCATCCCGCCACAGCGAACGCGTCTTCAAGTCGCTCTCGGCGGCAAGTTCGTCGCCCAGGTTATTGGCCGAACCGCTGTCGCTGCTCTCGCTCATCTGCGGACTTTCCCAAGGCGGCAGGTGGAAGGAGAGACGTCCAATGCGGGCGGTCCCATTGGACCTGTTCTTGCCCGCTTGTCACCCGCCTCCACGCTCGCCATGCCTACTCGATCTTTATACGCGGATCGAGGAACGGGTAGATCAGGTCGACGATCAAGTTGGTCAGGATAATCATGACAGCGCTGACCATCGTAACGCCCATGATCACCGGGTAGTCGAAGCCGCGAAACCCTGCTTCCGCGACACTGCCGAATCCGGGGATTGCAAAGATTTTGTCCAGGAAAATGCTGCCTACAATCAACCCTTCAGCGATGAAGCCCATCGTTGTCACCACCGGGATCAAGGCGTTGCGCAAAATGTGCCGCGTGATTATGCGCCACATCACCAGCCCCTTCATCTTGGCCGTGCGCACATAGTCCATCGAAAAGACCTCCAGCACGGCCGCGCGCGTCTGGCGCACCACCACCGGCAAGGGTCCCAGGGCAAGGATAAAGACAGGCAGAATCACCTTCGTCTGGAACAGTCCGTCCCATCCGCGCGGGACCTTCATAATGCTGAGAACCAGGACGAAAAGTACAAGCAACAGCGGGGCCAGCACAAAGACCGGTACGGTCCGAAAAGCCAGGGTGCCGCCCACAATCGTATAGTCGATCCAGCTGTTTTGCCTCAGAGCGGCCAGGCAACCGAGCGGGACGCCCAGCAGCATCGTTACGACCGCCCCGGCGAGGCCCAGCTGGAATGAGATTGGAAAGGACTTGACGATCATGCGCAGAACGTTTCGCTCCTTATTGATCGAGATGCCCAGGTCCCCTTGCAACAGCCGTCCAATCCAACGGCTGAACTGCACGCCGTAGGAGTCGTTCAGGCCGAACTGCTCCCGTATCCTTTCGATGACCTCGTCCCTGGCCAGCGTGTCGAGGGTTCCCTCATACTGGGTCATCATCATAGCCACGGGATCGAAGGGGCTGACCACCGTGAGGGTGAAGGTAATGATGAGAACGGCCACGAAAGTGGGAACTGCGACGGCCAGGCGTTTCAGGGTATAGAAGAACATCCCACTGTCCTTACAGCGAGAAGAAAGGGGTGAAGGCAGGGGAGCGAAAGATGCTCTCCCTCCCCTCTAACTGCACCCCTAACACACTCCTCTTAGCGCTCTGCCACGTAGATGTCGAGCAGCGACGCCCAGTTGTTGTCGACGTTCGCCTCGAAGTTCTTGATGTAGGGCTGCACAACGTATTCGTACAGGTCCCAGATCATGGGCAGGAAGTAGTACTGGTCGAGTAGCCGCTTCTCAGCCGCCGAGACCTTGTCGCAGTATTCAGCGCTCGCCGGATCGAGCGACAGCAGCTCGTCCATCATCGCGCCCAACTCCTCATCCACCAGGCCAACAGCATGCGGCGCCTGGTAATACTTCCACAGCCCGGTGATCATGGCCGCCGGATCGGGGATGGTCGCGCCCCAGCTGTTGCGCTGGACATTGACGAGGTCGGCATCCTGGCCCCAGGCGTCGCCCCAGCCAGGTCGGATCTCCACGTCGGTGACGCCCAGAACGTTCTTCCACTGCTCGGCCATGATCTCGGCCGTGCGCAGGTAGTTGGGAGACTGGCCGCCGCTGGAGATGCGAATCTTGGGCAGATTCTCAGGTCCGCCGTACTTGGAGGCGGCCAGTTCCTGCTTGGCCAGCTCTGGATCGTAGCCGAAGTCCGGCCAGTTGTCGGCGACGAAGCAGGGAAGCTCCGGCGTCAGATGCGTCTTCATCACCCTTGTGTCGCGTGATCCTTCGTAAGCCGCGCTGATCGCCAGGTCCCAGTCGACCGCATGGAGCAGGGCGCGCCGCACGTTGATGTCATCCAGCGGCGGTTTTGTCCCATGCAGCGCGAAGTAGAAGTTGGTCGCATAGGGGATCAACACGAACAGATCGGGGTTCTCCGCGCGTAGCGGTTCCCGGATGTTGGTGAACCAGTGGGCGATGTCGGCCTCACCGTTCTGCCACATCAGATAGGTGATGTTTTCGTCGTTGTTCCACTCGGCGATGATGTGCTCGATGTAGGGTTTCTTGTCGCCCCACCAGTTGGGGTTCTGCACGATCTCATATTCGAGCGTCTCCTCGTCCCAGATCTTGATCTGGAAGGCGCCGTTCACGCGCGTCTCGGCGGTGGCCGCGAACTCGTTGGAGTCTACGTCCTCCATCTTGACGAAGCCGGTGTTGTAGTGCGCCATGCTCAGAATAAATGTCGGGCTCGGCGCCGCCAGCGTGATCTGCAACGTCTTGTCGTCAACCGCCGTCAGGCCTGAAATCACATCGGCTTCGCCGTCAATCACGGCCTGCGCCCCTTCGATGCCGCCCAGGCGCAGATAGGAGAAGCAGCTGGTGCAGTCGGGGCTGATCCCCCAGGACCAGTAGTCGATCGCTTCCTGCGCCACCACCGGCGAACCGTCAGACCAGGTGGCGTCGGGGTGGATGTGGATGGTATAGACAGTTTTGTCCTCGTTCACCTCCCAGTGCGTCGCCAGCCACGGATGCAGCTCGTGATTGCTGTCGCGCAGGAAGAACGGCATCCACATATGCGAAATCCACGGGCGGCCAAAGCCAGACTCGCGCGCTGGGTTCAACTTGCTCAAATCACGCGTGACATAGCGGATGACCTGCTCCTCGGCGGCGTCGTCCGGCAGCGGCCTGCCTTCCATCGCCTCGCCCTCGTCGGCCATGGCTGCGCCGGAATCGGCCGGAGCGGCCGGCGTCGCGCAGGCGCCCAGGAGGACCGCAAGCAGGATAAGCGCAGACAGTACAAATCGGAAATGCCTCTGCTTCATGGTGTGATTCTCCTCTGCAAAATGGTGAAAGCTAGATTCGACAGCCCGTACGAACGTGGACTTTCCGGGGTGGACTGTCGGTGGATTCGTGGACTTTTGCCTGAACCGCGCGGCACGTCCAAACAGAGACGATACTATGCCAAAAGGGAGGTGTATTGTCAAGATAGAAGGGGCGCGGACGCGGATCGTTCTTCAGTGGCGGCGCCGGAAAGCTTCACCCTCTACCACGGTCCTTGCCAGGTAGGCGTCCGTGTCATGAGCGGAGAATCGCGCCGGCGAAAACGTGGAAATGTCGACGCTCGGCTCTTCGCCCAGGGCCAGCTCGGCCAGAAGCAGGCCGGCGACCGGGCTGTAGGCGAAGCCGCCCGAATGGAAGGCCGCGCCCACTACGAGGCCTGAAAGCTCCGGTAGCGTGCCCAGGACTGGCTCACCGTCGAGCGAGAAGGAGATCAGCCCGACCTGTTCGGTCTCCCAGCTGGTTCCGGCCAGCTTGGGGACGAGTGGCGCCAAGTTGGCTGAAAGGCGGGCGCGCAGGCTCTGCGGCGCGCTCAGCCCCGCCATATGAAAGTTCAAATCGTCGACGCGTTCCTCCGGGCGATCTTCGGTCTCACCGCCGGCCAGCAGACGGGCGTCGCCGCTGCCTAAGCGCGCAGGGCGAATGTACCCGCCCTGGGGGTTGGCGTTGATCGCCGGAATCACAGCGGCCTCCGGCAGCTCGGTCGAGACGTACCTCTGGTGGACAAACGACTTGATCGGCAGCCGCAGCTCGCACAACTCCATGAAGGCCCGCGTCCACGCGTGCACGGCGCAGATGACCGTTTCAGCCGGGACAATTCCCAGCGCCGTACGCACACCGACGACTCGCCCCCTCTCGGTCTCCAGGCCTTCGACGCGGGCATGCTCGCGAATCTCCACACCTAGGTCGCGGCAGCGCCGGGCCAGCGCGGGTACAAACTCGTGCGGCTCGCTGTATCCGCCGAGCTCATCGTGCAGCCCGATCTGGTCCTCCTCCGGAGACAGATCGGGCCAGCGGCGGCGAATCTCCTGCGCGTCGAGAATCTCGTAAGGAACATCGAAGCGATCGTAGACTGGAAGGATCTCTTCCCGTCCCGGCCACGAGGTGGCATCGAAGATGTTCAGACAGCCGACATCCTGGAAGCGGTAGCCGTAGCGTTCCAGGTCGGCGGTCAACTCGCGGTAAAGCCGCAGACTGATCTGCCGCGCCCTGACGGCCGTCTCCGTCCACATCAGCCCGGTAATGAAGCCGGCGGCGCGGCTGCTGGAGCCATCGCCTACCACCCCCTTCTCCAGCACAATGACCCTGCCCGCCCCCTTGCGCGCCAGCTGGTATGCAGCGTTGAGGCCGATGACGCCGCCGCCAATTACGATGAATCTGTCCATATCCCGTGCCTGCTCTTGCGCTTGTGGATTGGCTGGTCTGAAATGGAGAGTTTCAGAACTGTTTGCCCAAGGTAACATGAAGGGACGGTGTGGCCAAAGTTCGCGCCCGTCATTTCGATCTTCAGGCAATGGCTACCACTGTCCGGGCCCGACTCTGTAGAAGTTGTCAGAAAGAGGTAGTTTTCGTAAAATGGTACAGGAGAAGGTCCTGTCCTCCGGTACCGAATTTCGTCGGGTTTCCCCTTTTGAGCGAATTGAACGGGCAAGTGAGCAGCTTCGTCGTTAGCGCATCGAAAGCAAGGGTATGGCGAAGGCCGGAAGACCATCCCTTGCTGAGACAAACGGACACGTCGCACCCGGCCCTGCAGGGCAAGCTGGAGGATGATACCTTCTCGCCGCGGGTCGCGGAGGGCCTGCCCAAAATCTTGAGCGAGAACTCAGAGGACGCGCGCACCTGGTACTATTTCAGCCCCTTGCTCAACGACGAGCCGCAGCGGACCAGGGTTCTCACGCTCCTGCTGCGCCAGTCGTTTGCCTATGCGCTGCCGCCCCAGGCGTTCAAAGAGATCCCGTACGCCCAGCTGGAGTTCTGGCCGAAACTACTTCCGCCTCCGAAACGACCTCAACGGGAGGGAGAGTCGGAGCCGGACCTGCTGATCAAACTGGGCGATAGCGCGGTCGTGCTGGTGGAGGCCAAGTGCCAGTCCGGCGTCAGCGAGTTTACCACTTACGACCGCAAGCGCGACCAGGTGATCCGGTTGCTCGACGTCGGCTCATGGTACGCCCGGCAAAAGGGGTACGATTGCAGTTGTGTGCTGGTGTTGCAGTACGGCAATGTGCAGATCAACGCCGAGAAAATCATCGGCCGCTACGCCGGCAACCCCGAAGCGATCCGCAAGGCGCTGCCCTATCGCGAAGAACTGGGCGACGACGACTTTGACCAGCTGGCGCGCGGCCTGGCGTTCGCGCGCTGGCCGGACCCGATGGGTTGAGAGCACTGTCAGAGAGGCATTGCGAGAAACGAGACCATGATCACACGAGTAGGACTGATCGGCTATGGCGGATGGGCCAGGATGGCGTACGTCCCCGCACTGCGCCGCGACGGGCGCGCCGAGATCGTCTCGACGGCCGCGCCGAGCGCGGCCACACAGGAGCGCATCGGCGCCGAACTCGGCCGCGAGGTCGCGGTTTTTTCCAGCGCGGAGGACCTGTTGAACGGCCCACCCGTTGACGCCGTCTTTATCGCCGTGCCCGATGACGTGCATGAGGAGGCGCTCAGCGCGGCGCTCGACGCGGGCGTCGCCATTTTCTACGAGCCGCCCCTGGCGAACGAACGGCAGCGCATCCGACCGATGCTGACCCGGCTGCTGGAGGCGCCACAGGTGACGCACGCCGACATCGAAATCGGCTTCATTCCTGTATTCGTCGAGGCGGCCAGGCGGGTGCAGAGCGGCCAGCTCGGCCAGGTGCGCACGGCCCGCATCCATCTGCAATCCAACTGGGGCGCGAACCCGGCGTCCGACCTCTGCACGCTCAACCATCTTGCGCCGTGGTACGTCGATGCACTCAACCGCATTCTCGGCGCGACACCCAGCCGCGTGCTTGTCCTCGACGGCGACGGCCTGCCTGGACGCGCACAGCGCCAAACGCAGGGCATATTGGACTACGACGGTGTTTGGGGAACGGTCCAGGTCAATCTCGGCAGCGTCGTGGAGCTGGAGACGACGGTGGAGGTAAGCGGAGATGACGGCGAACTGATCGTTGATCTCTTCTCCGGGGAGCTGCGGCAGCGCACCAGAGAGAAAACCGAATGTTCGGTCGAGCACATTGCGGAGAGTGCGCCGCGCGCCGGCTGGCCCGGCATGAACGAATGCGTCGCCGCCTTCCTCGACGCCGCGGCCGGCGAACCGCTCATCGAAACAACCTCTGCCGCCCCCGATATCGGTACACTCAGAGAAGCGCTTGGCACAGGGCCGCTAGGGCCGCTTGCGGCGGATGCGTACACGGTCGCCCGACTCCACCTCATAGGCCTTGCGGCCGAGGTCTCCAAAGACAGCGGCGGCTGGGCAGAGATCGAGGATGTCGGCGCGCTGCGCGACCGATAGGCGCCCGCGGGAGCCGCCCTCCCTCAATCGGCCCCGCATCTCCGGGGCAACCCCTGCCACACGATTGGAACAACGCAACAGGGCATGAAGCGGGCCTTCGATCTACGCGCGTTTTACCCCCGCGCCGGCTCGGTCATCGTCGCCTTCGCCTTGCGCACCTCTTCCGGCAGATGGTCATAGTTGGCCAGGGCCTGCCGCAGGTGCACCATCCGCTCTGGCGTCGCCGTGCGCAGCATCGCCTCGCCGTACGGTTCTTCTATCCAGAAGCGCGCAAAGCCGGTCAGCTCGTTGCGCAGCAGGTGCAGCTCGTCGTCGGCAAAGCGGTAGGTGCAGTTGATGGTGAACATCCGGCGGCGATTGCTGCCGCCCCAGGCGCTGTGCTTGCAGTTCTGGTTGAACACGACCACGTCGCCGGGATTGCTATCCATCGACACCGCCGGGACCTGGCTGCCGGTAATGCCCAGCTTCTCGGGCGCAACTCTCAGGCTCTCCTCGAGCGCGTCGGCGTAGCGGTCACCGTACTTGTGACTGCCCGGGATCAGGCGCAGCGCGCCGGACTCGGCCGTGACCGGGTCGAGATAGAAGGCCATCTTGTAGTATAGGCGCGGCGGTTTGCCCCGCTTCTTGCCGGTCCAGTCGGTGTCAGAATGCCAGCGGGTATCGCCGACGTAGAAGTTGCCGTCGCTGCCCAGATAGCTGTAGTCCTCCCCCAGCAGATCGGTGAAAATGCCGTCAACGCGGGGATCGTCGAGCAAGGAGGACAGGTAGTCGCTCGAATCGATAAACGGCACCAGGCAGGAGCGGGCGGTGCCGTCGTGGGGCTTGCCGTCGTGGCCGCCGCCGTGCGCGGCGAATAGGGCCTCGAACTCTTCGATGATCTCGTCGATGCGGTCGCTCAGCAGACCCGGAAAGACCAGGTAGCCGAACAGGTCCAGGTATGCATGCTGCTGCTCAGTCAGTCGATAGCCGCTCATTCGTCCCTCCTGTATTTCTGATTCCGCCCATGTAGCAAATTCCACTGCGCGCTGATTACGAATTGCAAGTCGAACGGCCAGGTAGACGCAATTGGACCGGCTCGCCGTCCCGCCCTCGCCCGGCCGCTAGCTGCTCTGGTGGACCGGGAAGACCTCGGAAGCGATCGTCTCCATCTGGCTCTGGATGGCGCCGGCCGTCGGGCAGGTGTAGAAATCGAACAGCATATGATCCACGCCCGCTTCGGCGTAGCGCCCGATCCGGTCGATGATCGCCGAGACCGGGCCGCACATGGATGTCACTTCCGGGTCGGCCCCCTCGCCGACCTCGGTGCGGCAGTGGTAGATGACCGTCTTCGGCGCGCCAGTGGACCAGGCGCGCAGCTTGGCAACGCCGGCCGCGACCACATCCGGCTCGACGTGGATTGGCTGCCATCCGTCGCCCTTCGTCGCCGCGCGGCGGATGGCCGCATCGCTCAGACCGCCGATTGTGAGCGGGGGACCGCCCACCTGCGCCGGTTTCGGCTCGAACGAGCTTTCCTCGAAACTGATCCACTCGCCGCGGAAGGAGGGCACCTCCTCGCTCCACAGGGCCTGCATAACATCCATCCATTCGTCCATGATGCGGCCGCGCTGCCGGAAGTCGGTACGCAGAAAACGATATTCGTCCGGCATCCATCCCACCCCAATTCCGAGGATGAGGCGGCCTTCCGAGTACTGATCGACCGCGGCCGCCTGTTTGGCCGCCAGGATCGGGTCGCGTTGCGGCAGCACGAGCACCGTCGTTCCCAGTGTGACCCGCTCGGTAATGGCGGCCACGTAGCCCAAAGTAACGAAGGTCTCGATCATGCAGAAGTCGCTGTACTGCTCATGCACAAGCACATGATCGGCGGCCCACAACGAGTCAAAGCCTGTCTGCTCCGCGGCCAGCGCCACCTGACGCACCGCTTCAGGTGACTTTGCCGGGCCGTGGCTGGGTAGAAAGACGCCAAATTTCATCAGCTCCCTCCTTGTGGTCTTCGAGTCAGCCGCACTCCGCGCCTGCTGCCGCAGAGATATTGGGCTAAAGGATAGCAGTTGTGCCGCGTCGCGTCCACCGGCGTTACAGCGGCCCCATCCCAAGGGCCGCGTATTCGACGTCCGGCAGCAGTAGCCGCAGCTGCGCGTCATCCGTGCGCTGCGCCTCAGCAAGCAGGTAGTCGAAGCAGCGGGCGCGCGGCTGCTCGTGGTCCGGATCATAGAAGCAGTTGCGCAGCTCGTGGGGGTCGTTCTCCAGGTCATAGAGCTCACACAGGTCGGTCAGATTCCACACCAGCTTCCAGCGGCCGTCGGTTACCATGCGCGCCGAATAGTGGCCGAACCAGTCGCCGTGATACTCGGCGTAGTGCATGGTGCGCGGCCATTCGCCGTTCCCATCGATCAGCGGCAACAGCGACTGCCCGTGAAGGCGCTGACCCATCAGGCTCTCCTGCTCCCTGCCGGTCATCAGATGCAGCCACGTCGCCGTTATGTCCATCAGATGCACCGGCGCCTCCACCCGTCTGTGCCGCGGCGCGCCCGCCTGCTTCACCAGCAGGGGAATGCGGTATATCTCATCGTACATGTAGGCGCCCTTGTTCGTCAGGCCGTGCGAACCCGCCATGTCCCCGTGGTCCGCCGTGAAAATGACCACAGTCTCCTCGTACAGACCCAGCTCCTTCAGCGTGGCCAACACCTCGCCCACCATATGATCGATCAGCTCCAGGTAGGAAAAGCAACAGGCCAGCAGCTCCTGCAACTCCCGGTCGAGCTCAGCCTGCGAAAGGCCGCGGTTGCTCGCATCCTTCATCCGGCGCAGCTTCCTCTGATAGACCGGCTTTCCCTCGAAGTCGTCATACCGGTTGCCCCAGATCGGCATATCCTCCGCGTCATAGCGGATGCCCCACTCCTTCGGCACGATCCATTTCGGGTGCGGGCCGGGGAAGGAGCAGCACAAAAAGAAGGGTCTCTCCGTGCCCCGCTCACGCAGAAATCGCTGTGCATAGCGCGCCGCAACCACATCCGGAAAGCCCTCCATCTCGACGTCCAGCAGGCCCCCTTCCCCGCGTCCAACGTCGTGTACCAGCTTCCCGATCATCTGGTTGGGGTGCCAGTGCGAGCTCTTGAGAAACGAAGGCCCCCCTTCGTACGGCCGCTGCGTGTGGTGGAAACGGGAATCGAACAGGTCCTGCGCCGGGCCGATGTGCCATTTGCCGAACCAGGCCGACTCGTATTCGCCCACCTCGTCGATCCAGTCCTGGATCATGGCGACGCCGGGCCTCAGGTGCTCGCAGTAGGAGTAGCGTGGCGTCGAATTGTTGAACATGTGATGGCTGTGGGGGTACAGCCCGGTCAACAAACTGGCGCGCGCCGGCGAGCAGATTGCCGCGGGCGTGTAGGCACGTTCGAAGACGCAGGATTCCGCGGCCAGGGCGGAGATGTTGGGCGTGCGCGCCGCGGTCTCCCAGTAACAGGAAAGGAGGTCGATCCGAAGTTGGTCGCACAGGAATATCAGGACATTCGGCTTGGCTCCGTCGGGCACAGGGCAGTCCTTTCACATCTAGCGGTCCCAGGGGAAGGCACAAGAGGGCCGGTTGGCATAGCGTTCCATGCGAATCTGCAGTCGGCTTCCACAGCCGGGCCCAAGACGCAAAGTGAATTGATCGCTATCGAGCGCAATCTCCTTCCCGTCCAGAGTCACGCCAAGAAACTGGTGCTCAGCATATCCGCCCGCCTGGACCACGACTGTGCGAGCCGCCACCTGGTCGGTGTTGACCAGGGAAAGCGTCATACTATCGGCATTCATACTCTCGACCAGGGCACCGACATCCTCCGGCATGCCCGCTCGCCGCCGCTCTGGGTCGAAGTAGCGGACGCGGCAGTGAAGCGGAAAACCCAGCCGTTCCGTGGGCAGGCCGCCCAACATCAGCTCGGTCAGCCGGCTTACCATTGCAGGATTGAACCCGTTCATATCGTCCGACATACGCGTATCGGCTGAAGTGCTGTCTGCGCGCACTTTGGCGATGCGTTCCCGCACCTCGGCCAGGTCCTCCTGCAGCGCGGCGACCGGATAGTCCGGGTTCTTCCCTTCCAAGTAACGCACCCAATCATTCTCCTGAACACGCGGCAAGTCCGCCCTGTCCATCGACCAGTAGAAGACCTCCAACGCGCCCACGCTGAACGGCTCCGACGTAAAGTCGTACCAGCCGTCATCACCGTGCATATGGGGATAGAGCGTCCGTCCATCGCTGACCTTGGCGTTCGCGTTCACGCCCTCGATGACTCCCCGCCACGTGTCCACGTAGCTCTGTTCACCTGTCATCAGCAAACCGTTGCCGAAGCCGTAATGGGCGCGATTCGTGAAGTAAGGACGGTGCGCCAGCGCTCCCGTCTGCGGCACGACCACGGTGAAGCCCCAGCCGTAGACGCCGCCGTACCATTTGCCGTCGCACGCGCCGCCGATCGTCCCATCCAGCCCGATATTGGTGGGAATGATCCCGCCGTTGGCCGCAGTGCGCTCGCACCAGGCATCCACGTAGTCGACCGCCCACTCCCTGTAGCGCTCCTCACCCGACAGCATGTAGGCGTTAAGCGCCATCGTGGTGGTCTGAAGATTGAGCGGATGGTCGCCGACAACGTCGTTGTAATCTTCGAAGTGGGCCACCATCTCGGCGTAGTTGCGTTCACCATGGCCGGGTTTGAACCGCCCTTCGACCTCGATCGAATCACCGGCCCAGTCCAAGCCGGTCGACTTGCGCATCAGCGGGCCGCGGCTGCCGTTGAACATACTGCGGATGACGCGGTGCTCGGCATCGTAGTTGTGGGCCTGGGGATCGGTTCCCATGTAGAAACCGGCAAACCGTTCCATTCGCCGCCGCATCGCAAGGTCGTAGGGGTCCGACAGCGGCTGCAGGAAGAACACCGAAAATCCTTCGCCGTTGTGCATCCAATCGAACATGACGGGGAACTCTTTATAGTACATCCCGTCGCGGGCGAAGGGCACCTCTACCGTCTTCGCCTCCGTGTACTGGCTCAAATGGCCCTCCCAGCCGCTCTTGTAAAGATCCAGGACCTCGTCGGGTGCCCCCAGCGCGTGCAGCACCGTCCATCCGGCGAGGTTCTCTGCCGCGTCGTCGGGCCCGTCGTCTCCGCCCCAACGCGGAACACAGAGCAAATAGCCGCGCTCGTCGAAGTAGCGTTCGTAGAACTCCTGAACGGCAGCCGTCTGGTTCCGGATCAGCTCCCACTGCAGTAAGGCCCAATAGGGAGGCGGGACGGGCGAATCGATCGAAACAATCTTTGTGCGGTTGCGAGGTTCGGCCATAGTGCGCTCAATCTCTCTTTCTTATGTTCAGACTTGTGGTACAAGGCGACGAAGCGCCGCCAGGAACTGCTCAATCTCTTCCCCTGTGTTGAACGCCGCGATTCCGATGCGGACGCCACAAATCTCCGGGCGGTACTTCACAACGATGCCATCGTCGTCCAACAGGCGCCCGATCAACGCTTGGCAGCGCGCCGGCGTCCCACCTTCCAGTTGAATTGTCGTGACGCTGGACGAAAGCGCCCAGGCATCGGGGCTGGCTACCCGAATGCCGTCCACCTGGTGCAATCCCTCTCGCAACTGGCCTGTCAGCTCTCGGCAGTGTCCTTCAATCTTCCCCAAACCGATTCGCCGTACCGTCTCGACACTCGCGCCGGCGCCAATCCGCAGCGCGCAATTGGGTGTGCCAAGCTCGCTGAGAGAAGAGGCGCTGAACGGGGTGCCGTCTGAGCCGGCGCCGCCCCCGGGGACCGGCAGATGGTAGGGGTTGAATGCCTTCCTGGCGTCCTTGGAGATGGCCAGAAACCCTATGCCCGGCGGTCCCATCAGCCACTTATGCACCGAGCCGCTGTAGAAGTCCGCACCGATCTCCCGCGCATCGACAGCAAATATGCCCAATGATTGCGCCCCGTCCACCAACGTCCTGACCCCGCGCGATCGCGCCAAGCGCGCAGCCTCGGCCACCGGAAGGCGGCGACCGTCGATGTTGGAGACATGGCTCATCACCAGCAGCCGGTGCGAGGGCGTCAGCAAGCGGTCCAGCTGCTCGAGAAAGTAGTCCGGCGACCGGTAGCACGAGGCGCCCGGTTCCGCCGAAGGAATCACGGTCACTTCGACGCCCCGCGTCTGCGCCAGCCCGGCCGCCGCCCGCTGCGTGCTCACATGCTCGACGTCGCTCACCGCCAGCCTTTCGCCCGCCTGCCAGTCGACGCTCATCATCGCCAGCCGCGAAGCCGACGTCGTATTCGTTGTCCACGCCACATCCTCTGCCGGCGCGCCCAGCATCTCCGCCACTGTCTCTCGCGCCTGCTCTGCCCGCGCGTAGAAACGGACGCCGGCCTCTTTGCCGCGAACTGCGATGACCTCCTCGTTTTCCAACTGCAGCGCATCCGCCATACAGCGCCGAACCGACTCCAGCGCCGGTCCGAACGTGCAGCAGTTCAGATAGATGTAGTTGCGCGTAAGGGGAATGTCGGCGCGGAGGTCGTCGAGTGAACTGATCTCCGCCGCCTCCCGGTTGGTGTCCATGCAAGAACTCGTATGCTCAGGATGAGGGAGGGTGGAGTCGCATCGAAAGGAGGACGGCAGTTCGGCTGCAAAACGGCCATCGCGGGGTCACTTGGTCGGATCCAACGCCTCTTGCAATCCGTCTCCCATCAGGGTAAAAGCGTACATCGTCAGGGCGATCATCAGGCCGGGGAAGAAGGCCAGATACCAGTGAGACTGGACCGCCGACAGATAGTCATTCAGCATGCGGCCCCAGCTGGGCAGCGGCGGGTTGATCCCGATCCCCAGGAAGCTCAGCCCGGCCTCACCCAGGATCGCGCCGGGAATGCCCAGCGTCACACTCACGATGATCGGCGACAGCGAGTTCGGCAACAGATGCCGCATGATGATGCGCCGTTCGGGCACGCCGATACAGGTCGCGGCCAGCACGTAGTCCTGCTCGCGCAGGGAGAGGAACTGCCCCCGCACGAGGCGTGCTATCCCCATCCACCCGGTCACCGCGAAGACTATCAGGACATTGCGGAAGCCGGTCCCCAGCACCGTGATGATCAGGATGCCCAGCAACAGGTTGGGAACCGAATTGACAACTTCAACGATGCGTATCAGCACATAATCGACCGCGCCCCCCTTCCACGCCGCCGCCGCCCCGTACGGCAGCCCGATCGCCAGGGCAACGATGTTGCTGATAAAGCCGATCGCCAGCGAAATGCGCGCGCCGTAGATGATGCGCGTCAGCACGTCGCGGCCGAACGGATCGGTGCCCATCGGGTGCTCCAAGGATGGGAAGAGCCACGTTTTGTCATACTGCTGGAAATCATAGCCTTCCGGCGCCAGTACATTGGCGAAAATGGCCATCAAGAACAGCAATGCGACGAAGCCCAGCGAAATCATGGCCAGCTGGTTGCGGGTGAAGCGCCGCGCTGCGTCGCCCCAAAGGTTGCGAGGCCGCGACCGGAAATCCGCGGCCAGCGCCCGCGTTGCCGGCCCGTCCGAGCCGGGATCACGGTCCTGCATTGGCGAAGAGGTCGAAATCGTAGCTCTCCTTCGCGCCCCTTTCGGCAAGGAGCGCCCTTTACTTCGTGCCGCCTATTCTAATGCGCGGGTCGACGACGCCGTAAAGCAGATCGGTCACCAGGTAGGCGATCGCGATCGCAAATGTCCACAGCAGGATCAACGCCATGATCATGGGGTAGTCACGGTTGTAGATGGCCAGCGTCGTCTGACTGCCGATACCCGGTACGCGAAAGATCGCCTCGATGAAGAACGAGCCCAGCAGCAGGTTGACAACCAGCGGTCCCAAAAGCGTGATCAACGGCAGCGACGCCGCCCGAAACGCGTGCCGGAACACCACCGACCCTTCGTGCAGCCCCTTGGCCCGCGCTGTCCGCACATACTCAGCCTGCAGCGCGTCCACCATACTTGCGCGCGTAAAACGCGCCATGCCCCCGATCAGTCCGATCGCATAGACAAACGTGGGCAAGATCCACTGCTTCGGTTCCCCCCAGCCGCCCGACGGCAGCCAGCGCAGCTGCACCGCGAAAATGATGATGCTCATAATCGCGATCACAAAAGGCGGCGTCACAAAGGTTGTGATTACGATAACGTTTGTGAGGTAGTCCAGCCACGTATTCGGCCGCAACGCCGCCAGCACCCCCATCAGGATGCCGGCCGGAATACCAATCGCCATGGCCGACAGCCCCAGCTGTGCCGTAATCGGCCACGTCCGCCCGATAAACTCGGAAATCGGCTCCCCGTAGCGGAACGAGATACCGAAGTCCCCCCGCAGCGCCGCCCACATGTAGCGCAGATACTGCACGTGCAGCGGCTTGTCGAGGCCGTACTTCTCCATCAGCTTCTGCCGGATGTGCTCGGGTATCGCCCGGTGCTCCGACTCCGTCGGCATCGCGTCGAACGGACCGCCCGGGATGAAGTGGATCATGATGAAGATCATGATCGACACAAAAAACAGGACGCCGATTATTCCTACGAAGCGCCCCAGCACATAGCGCGCCATCCGGCCCTCCCCGACCGCCTAGAGAGAAGAAAAAGTGAGGAGAAAGAGCGAATCCTGCTCCTCACTTCTCTCTCCTCACTTCCTTTGGTTCACTACTCTTTGCTCGCTACTCTGTAATGTACGCGCTGTCCAGGAGCATCATGTTGTAGACGCCCAGCGTACCGTCATCGGTCAGCGTCAAGCCGCTCACGTAGTCCTTGTAGAGTACGGCCTGCACCGGGTTCATCACGAATACGCCAATCGCATCGCGAGCCAGGATCTTGATCGCCTCGTGATACAGGTCACAGCGCTCGGCAGACATCTGCATCGGCCGCGCGGTGTCGATCAGGTTGCGGTACTCCTCATCCGTCCAGCCGGTGAAGTAGGAGGCCGCCGGATCGTCCCACCAGTCCACGAAGTTGCTCGGGTCGATGAAGTCCGCGCCCCAGCGATTCAGCGCGATCTTCAACTCGGCATTCGCCATCCGCGCCACGTAGTCGGCGCGCTCGATGTTCTGCGGCGTCAGCTTGATACCCAGGTTGTCCGCCAGCATGCGCTGGATCGCCTCGGCCTCGCGAATGAACTCACCCTCCTTGGTGTAGAGCACCATTTCAGGGAATCCCTCGCCGCCGGGGTAGCCGGCCTGCGCCAGCAGGTCCGCCGCCTTCTCAGGATCGTAGTTCTGGTACGCGATCAGCTCGGGGTCGTCGTTGCGCTCGCACGGGAAGTCCTTCGGCAGGAAGCCGTGCGCCGGGATGCACGTGCCGCGCATCACGTTGTCGCACAGGGCAGTGCGGTCCACCGCGTGGCCAAGGGCCTGCCGCACCAGGATATCGTCGAACGGAGGCGTCCTCTGGTTCAGATACAGGTAGACGCCACGGTTCATGACGCTGATGTAGGCCTCTTGGCTCAGCTGCGGGTCCGCCAGCACCTGCACGAGGTCGTCGCCCGTCACACCCACGCCGCCGTCAATGTCGCCGGCCTGGTACATCTGCAGGAGCGGTGCGCCCACCTCGGGGATGATCACCTGGATCTTCTGCTCGAACGTGGCCGGATAGCGGCCCGTATAGTACGGGTTCGGCGTGAAGATCACGTTCTGACCCCGGTTCCACTCCGCAATGCGGTAGGGCCCGTTGCTCGGCGCAGTTGCCGGATCGTTGGCCCAGTCGTCGCCATGCTCCTCGACCATGTGGCGGGGCACCGGCGCCGCATGCCAATTGATCTTGAACATGTAATACGGAATCGGCACGGTGGTGGTGAGAGAGAAGGTGTAGTCGTCGATCAGCTTCACACCCAGCTCTTCGACGTCCACCTCGCCCTTGTTGTAGGCCTCGCCGTTCTCGAGGTCAAACAGGAACCAGGCGTAGACGTTCGCCATCTCGGGATCCAGGTAGCGCCGGAAGCTGTAGACCCAGTCCTCGGCGGTCACAGGTGTGCCGTCGCTCCACATGGCATCCTGCCTCAGGTGGAAGGTCCACGTGCGACCGTCCTCCGACTGCTCCCAGCTATCGGCCGCGGCCGGGTGCCAGTCGCCTTCGGGGCCCATCTTGGCCAGCTGCTCGATCGTGGCCTCAAAAGCAAAACCTTCATACTCGTTCCGCATCGTGTCGAAATGCTTGCCTTCGATGCCGGCAGAACGGAAGACCTGCTTGTCCGGGGCAGCAGCGTCCTCAGGCAGGGTTACGCCGCCTGTGCTGACCTGCTCCATCATCTCCTCTTCCGGCATTTCCGCTGCCGGCGCCGCCGGCGCAACACAGCCGGCCGCGGTTACCATAACAAAAATTGCCAATACTAAGATTGACAGACGCCATCTGCTCATAGCCAGGAATCTCCTCACAGTTTGGATGGAACGATAGATTTGGGTTGGATTTTTCAGAGGTGCGTCTGAAAGCCGCGCAAAGTATACCCCCAATAATGCAAGCGGCCAAAAGTTCCGGGGTGCGTGCGCGCAGTTAAGTCAGACCCTGCAGTCCCGCCACCAGTCTCTCCAGGTCCTCCTCGTTGTTGAAAACATGTGTCGAAACGCGGATCATCGACCCATCCAGTTCAAGTGGCGCGACCAGTACCTTCTCCCCTTTCAGATGCTCCTGAATCTCCACCGAGGTGTACCCGTCGAGACTGAAGGTAACGATGCCCGACGACTTTTCATACGGCAGGGGCGTGTGCAGCGTCACCCCGGGCACTTCGCGAAGAGCCGCCTTGGCGAGGTCCGTGTAGCGGCTGATGTAGGAAAACACCTCGTCCCAGCCGATCTCCGCCCAGCAATCGAGAGCTTTGCCGAATCCAATCTGATCGGCCAGGTTGCGCGTGCCGAACTCGAAACGTTTGGCCTCATCGAGCAGGGTGAGGCCGCCGACCAGGTCGAAATCCTTTTGCGAATGGGAACCGATCCAGCTCGGTTGAATCCAGGGGATGCGGTCCTTCCGCACGTAGAAGCCGCCCGTACCCTGCGGCGCCATAATGTATTTGTGCCCGCTGAATGCGTAGAAGTCGCAGTCGAGCGCGCGCATGTCAACCGGGATCGCGCCGTAGGCCTGGGCGCCGTCCAGCAGCACGGGTACGCCGCGGTCATGGGCGATGTCGACCAGCGGGCGCGCCGGCAGCCGCTGACCGGTGCGGCGGCAGACGTGACTGACAGAGACGACGCGCGTCCTCCCGTCCAAAAGCTGTTCAAACTGGTCCACCATCTGCTCTTCATCGTGAACGACCTGCAGGAAGCGCAACTCGATTCCATATCGCTTTACGTGGCTGTACCAGGTGATGCGGTTGCCCGGATGCTCCTTGTCACTCAGGATTACATTGTCCCCGGCCCGCCAGTCGATGCCATTGGCGACGATGTTGATGCCGATCGTCGTATTCTCGCCCAGCACGATCTCGTCGCTGTCGGCGTTCATCGACTTGGCAACTTTGTCGCGCGTCGCCTCGAACCCGTCCAGCATCTTTTCGTGGATACCGGGCGCGGCCCCGCCCGCGTTCTGAAAATGCGCCCAGCGGTTCGTCTCCTCGATCACCGGTTCCATCTTCGGCGAGAAGCCGCTGCTCTGGAAGTAGGCGTACTCTTGCGTAATCGGCGTCAACTGGCGAATGTCGGACAGTTGCATTACCGCTCCTTCAAAGGTTCCCGTGTAGCAACTCCCGGATAGGCGAAAGGATTACCGGCCGCGCGAGTGCGTCAACAGCACTGCTTGCCCGGACAAGCAAGACTAGGGTTTGGGGGTGAGTTGTGAATTACACCACAAAGATAAGGCGGACATGGGTGCGAAAGACTAACAGCACGCCCGCGCCGACTTACATCCCTGGCACAACCTGCAGCACCTTCACACCCATCTCGATATACTTGTCCCGCTGCTCCGCGGTGGTTACGCCCAGGCTCACCTGCGCCGGGCTGTCCTGCAACTGCTCCAGCACGTGGCCGATGCACTCGTCCACCGTCTTGAACGGGCTGTGCGGCAGACTCTCGATGCTGAAACGGAGGTCGTTCGGCCCGAACGCCAGCAGGTCTACCCCCGGTTTCGCCAGCTTGCCGGCATTGATCACAGCGTCCACCGACTCCATCTGGATGGCCAGATAGCCGTTGCTGTTCCACCAGTCGGCGTAGGCCGTTCGGTCCATCGACCACGGATCGTCCGGGTCGCCAAATGCATTCACATTGACCCGCGCCGCGCCGCCCCAGCTGCGCCTCCCCACCTGCGGATAGTAGAAATACTTGACCGCCTCATCCACCTCGGCCACACTCTCCACCTCCGGCACCAGGATGCCGGTCGGCCCGAAGTCGAGATAGCGGCCAATCAGATAGGTATGGCGCGTGTGTGAGATCCGCACCTGTACAGGAATCCCTATCGACTGCGCGTGGCCGCAAAACGCGAACAGTTCCTGCTCGTTGAACGGCGAGTGCTGGCTGTCCGCGTAGACAAAGCTGTAGTCGCCCTGGCCAAGTATCTCCTCCAACTCGCCGCGGCCCATGTCCAGCGACGCGCCCACCCCAAAAATCAGCTCGCCGCGGTGGATCCGTTCCTTGAGATTACTCACTTCTGTCATGGTTCCTATATCCTCCATGGCCCCACTATTGGTGAATGCCTGACTTCGAACTGTTCAGTTGTCAACGGAGAGCCGAACTCAGAACTCCCGGTCCAGCATGCCCAAGGGCACTTCGATCAGCGTCGGCTTGTCGGAGTCGACCGCCTCTCGCAGCGCCGACTCCAACTCGCCCGCGTCTTCCGCCCTCACACCATGCGCGCCAAAGCTCTGCGCCATGGCCACAAAGTCGGGATTGTGCAGCTGCGTGCCGAGTACGTGCCCGTCGAACTCCTCCATCTGCGCGCGCAGCACATTGCCATAGGCGTTGTCATTGAATACGATCGCCACCGCGTTGATCCCGTGCTGGACCGCGGTGGCAAGCTCCTGCGCGTTGTATAGAAAGCCGCCGTCGCCCGACAGCGAGACCACGGCCCGCTCCGGCTGGGCCACCTTCGCGCCCAGCGCAACAGGGTAGGCGCAGCCCAATGTCCCGTGGGATGAGCTGGTCAGATAGGAACGCGGCGCCCTTGCCCGGAAATAGTTGCGGCTGTAGTAGCCCATCTGGTTCATCCCCTGGACCACGATGCCATCCTCCGGCAGCGCCGCGTGGACAGCCTCCATCAGGTCCCACTGTGGCTGCAGCTGAACCGATGGGTCGAAGCGCGCCGCGTTGAGCGACGCGACTTCGGCCTGCACGGCGTCGGCCGTATCGGTGCGCGCCGAAGTTGACGCGGCCACGGCCCGGTTGAGCGCCATTAAGACGGGAGTGGCGTCGCCCTGTACCGGCAAAACATTTTCGCCCTCTGCCAGTTCATTCTCGTCTACGTCGATTTTGATAATCTGCTGCCCGTTTCCAGCGGGGAAACGGCTCGAACCCACGACCAGGAACAGGTCGCGTGCCGCCAACCAGTCACGCAGGGGCCCATAGTTCATCTCGGCCATGCCCAGCGACAGGGGATGGCGTTCAGAAATGCTGCCCTTGCCCTGCCTCGTTGTGACAACGGGAATCTGCAGGTAGTCAGCCAGCTCCGCCAACAGGGTTGCAGCCTGCGCACGCATGACGCCGCCGCCGGCCCAAATCACAGGCCTTTGGGCCCCATTCAGCAACTCCGCCGCCTTTTGGACCGCACTCCCGTCGCCAACCGCGGGTTCTGGCGCCGCGGCCCGCAGCTGCGCCGGCCCGACCTCTTCGGTGGCCGCAAACACGGACGGAGGCACCTCAATTGCCACGGGGCGCGGCCTGCCGCTGCGCAGCTGCCGGAATGCCTCACGCACGGTCTCCGGAATCTCGGAAGGACGCTGCACGCGCGCGACCCATTTCGTTAGCGGACCCAGCCAGGCCGTCTCGTCCAGCTCCAGCCCCGTCTTGCGATGGTGATGGCCACCCGTCACGACCAGAATCGGCGAGGAGGTCGCATAGGCCGTCGCGATCCCCGACATCGCATTGAACAGGCCCGGCCCCTCCACAACCAGGGCCGCGGCCACCTCGCCGCCGGCGCGCGCGTAGCCGTCGGCCATGTAGCTGGCGGCCTGCTCATGCCGCACAGAGATATAGCGGATGCTCGGCGTCGTATACAACGCGTCGATCGCCTCGTACTGGCCCGCCCCAGGCACGCCGAAAACGACCCGCAGCCCCTCCGCGGCCAGCGACCGCACCAACGCCTGCCCTCCATTCATCCTTGTCATTCGCTAGAATTCCTGACTGTCTTGGTTTTGTAGCGCCCGCCGCAAGCGGGCAGGGGGATAGAAAAAAACAGGACGGCCCGCTGCTTCCCGGCTGACCGGGGACCGGGCCGTCCGCAACACTGCCCCAAAAGTTATCTGTCGTGCGATCAATCTTCGCCCTGGCTTCCAGGCACCTGCATCTGATTCCTACGGCAACGCCGGGACCACCTCGTTGGCCAGCGTCTCCATGCAGGCCAGCCACCGCTCCTTGTCGTCCCAGTCGTGGGCGATCATCAGCAGCGTCCCGAATCCGCCTGTCTCCTCGTAGAGCTCTTGCAGCCGGCGCGCACACTCATCCTTGGTGCCAATGATGCACAGCTTGCTGAGAATATACTCCAGCGTAACATCCTCATCGGGCATTTCAGGATCATGCTTGAAGACGCTGATCATATCCGCCGCTGCAACCAGCCTTCGCAAATAGGCGAATGATGCTGCAAATGCACCGTTATAGGCGCGCTCCCAGGCCGCGTCGTTCGACTCGTCGATGTAGATGCTGCGCGACACGCGCCAGATCGACCGGTCCGGTTCAGGGCGCCCGGCGTCGGCCGCGCCGGCGCAATAGGACTCCCAGTGCTCATTCAGCGTGGCGGCGTGCACAATGTTCGTGCTCAGCGGAATGTAGCCGCGCTGCCCCGCCATGAACGCTGCCCGCGAGCGGCCGCGTATAATGCTCATGGCAATTGGGGGATGCGGCTTCTGGTAGGGTTGCAGCAACTCACCGATGCCGAATTCGGGGTCGACGTTTTCGAGCCTGATATTGTGAAAGTCCCCCTCGAAGTTGAAGGGCGGGTCGGTCTGCCACAGTTTGAGGATCATGTCGATCCCCTCGACCGTCATCAGCCCCTGCGTCTGTGGGTCGGGCAGGTCGAACAGCTCCCAGTCGGTCGGCACGCCGCCCTGGCCGAAGCCGCAGTTGATGCGCCCGCGCGAGAGGTGGTCCAGGTAGGCCAGCCGCACGGCGATATTGACCGGGTGATGCTGCGGCACGATCGAGACGCCGCTGCCCAGCCGTATGTTTTTCGTGCGCGGCAGCGCATTGGCGATGAAGACGTCGTTCGCCGGGATCGGCTCCCAGGCCAGGGTATGATGCTGGCCGATCCAGGCCTCGCTGAATCCCAACTCGTCCGCGCGTACCACGAACTCGATATCCTCCTCATAACCGAGGGTGCGGTCCTTCTCCGGCGGATGAAGCGGCATCATGAATGTACCCAGTTTCATTTCTTTCCTCCCGTTTCCCTGGGATTCCAGGCCTCTCGCCTGCTGCGTCGACTAGAGCTCACGCTACAGTCGCTTTCCGACTGTAAGTCGGCTTCAAATCGAGCGCCAGCTGCCTGAAATTGGCGATGCGGTGCAGCGTGACAAGATTGGTGTCGTGCTGATTATACCCCCCCTGCGAAGTCCGTGAAATCACGAGCAACTCATCGCCCCGGATCAGCTGCGAGGCATAGCTGAAAGCCTCAAAAATGCTGCTGCTCATCGCGACGCAGCCGGCCTGGAACCAGTTGAGCGCGTCGAGGCTGTACATCAGCATCAGGATGCGCCGCTCATTGCCCGGCGGGCTGGCAAACCCGACCTCGCGCAACGGCTCCCGGTCCTGCCACGTGTCGGTCGGCAGGCAGACCGTCGTCCAGAAGAGGTCGCTCACGTCGTCGTACACGATGTGAAACTTGCACTGCGCGCCCGGCATCGGATAGAACTGGACAAAACGGTAGTCCATCTTATCGCCGTCGTCCTCCAGGCTGCAGACCGAGGCCATCCCACCCGTCGTGTGCCCGTCGATGATCGTCCGCAGCAGTACGCGCATCTCGCCGCGCACGTCGATGATATTGCCCTCGATGAAGCAGTCCTCAACCACCCTGTCCGCCGCGCTCGCCTGATAGCGCCTTTGGCTGAGCACATCGGGTACGCCGGGAAAGTGGGCGCGGTTGGACATGCGCCACGCGCCCGGATCGAGCAGGTCCCGCGTCAGGTCGCCGGCGACCACGAGCGACTCCCACTGGCTCCTGCCGACCGCGTCGTCGCCCTCCGGGCAGGTCTCGAACGCGCGGTAGACGTAGCCGCCTTTGAAGAGCACGTGTGTCGGCGCGTTGTGATGTCGTCCGGGGAAAAGCTGGGAGGACTCGCTCCAACTCTGGCCGCCGTCGACCGAACGCGCGATGATGATCTCGCGGCTCAGGCGCCGGTTGCCGATGCAGTAGAGTTCCTCGCCGACGGCAAACAGCGACGGCCAGATGATGTCAAGCACGGCGGTCTTGCGCCATGCATGGCCGTCGTCATCGCTGACAAGAATCTCAAGCTGGTCGGGAAACTTCTCAACCAGGGGCCGCGGACGGAACCACTCATAGCTGGCAACCAGCCGGCCCGACGGCAGCTGCTCCAGGCAAGGAGAGCCGGTATACACGTTGTCCGGGTCGGGAGACCGCGCCAGGACCTGGTAATCCCCAGCCAGAATCCTATTCATCTGTCCGCCCAAGTGGATGGATGTGGGTCATCTGCCAGCCCCGCTGTTCAGCGCCTGCCATGGCCGCACCTTCGAGTCCCGCGCGGCCCACTGGAAACTGGCCACCGACCACTACCGCTCACACCGCGTGACACGCCACCCAATGGCCCGATTCGACCTCCCGCCACTCGGGAACGACGTGATCGCACGGCTCAAACGCGAGCGGACAGCGGGGATGGAAGCGGCACCCGCTGGGAGGATTGATCGCGCTCGGAACGTTGCCGCGGATGACCGAATGCTCGCGCTTCCGCTCCTGGCGCGGGTTGGGCACGGGCACCGCCTGCAGCAACGCATGCGTGTACGGGTGCAGTGGATTGTCGAACAGCCGGTCTTTAGGCGCCATCTCCACCACCCGGCCCAGGTACATGACCGCCACCCGGTCGCTGATATGGCGTACGACGGCCAAATCATGGGCGATGAAGAGATATGTGAGGTGATACTCCGCCTGCAGGTCCTGCAGCAGATTGATGATCTGCGCCTGGATCGACACGTCCAGCGCCGAAATCGGCTCATCGCAGACGATGAACTCCGGTTCGCAGGCCAGCGCGCGCGCGATGCAGACCCGCTGGCGCTGGCCGCCGGAAAACTCGTGCGGGTAGCGGAAGGCGAAAGCCGGATTCAGACCCACGTTGTCGAGCAGCTCTGCAATGCGCTCCTGCGTACCCTGCTCGGTTGCCAGATTGTGCAGCCACAACGGCTCACTGATAGCGTTCCCTATCGTCATGCGTGGGCTGAGCGTCGAATAGGGGTCCTGGAAGATGATCTGCATCTTCTGGCGCAGTGGACGCATCTCCTTGTCGGCCAGTCCGGTAACCTCGGTGTCTTCGAAAAAGACCTTGCCCGACGTCGGTGTGTGCAGCTGGAGCAGCGTCAGGCCGGCCGTCGATTTTCCGCAGCCCGATTCGCCCACCAGCCCGAGCGTCTCGCCCCGCTGTACCGTGAAGGAGACGTCGTCGAGCGCATGGACGGTGGCCTTGGTCTCCCCGTACGCTCCTATGCGCACAGAGAAGTGCTTCGTCAGGCTCTCTACCCGCACGAGCGGGCGATTGTTGCGCGTGTCAGTCTGGCTCATCAGCGCAAACCGTTTCTCAGTGCCCTGTGGTTGCAGTCCCGCCGGACTGTTCCGTTACCCCGCGGATGTCGACCCAGCAGGCGGCGCGATGGCCCCTGTCAATGGCGCCCGCTACGGGCTCCAGCATCGGGTTCTCGCTGCGGCAACGATCGATCACAAAGGGGCAGCGTGTGTGGAACGGACAAAATTCGGGAAGCTCGGCCAAGTCCGGCGGCGAACCCCCGATCGTCGTCAGGCGCGTGCCCGATTCGCCGCCCAAGCTCGGCAGCGCGCCCAGCAACCCGACCGTATACGGATGGCGCGGGTCCTCGAACAACGCGTCTACCGGAGCCTCTTCCACGATGTAGCCGGCGTACATCACGATGACGCGGTCGGCGATCCCCGCCACCACGCTCAGATCGTGCGTGATCCAGATCACGGCCACGCCCGACCGGTCCCGCAGCTCCTTGACCAGCTCGACGATCTGCGCCTGGATCGTCACGTCAAGTGCGGTCGTCGGCTCGTCCGCAATCAGCACGGAGGGCTCGCAGGACATCGCCATCGCGATCATGACCCGCTGCCGCATGCCGCCTGAAAACTGGTGCGGGTACTCGCGCAGCCGCGCCTCGCCGTCGGGAATGCCGACCATCTCCAGCAGTTCGGCGCTGCGGGCCAGCGCATCCTTCTTGCTCATGCCGCGATGGTAGAGCAGCGGCTCGGCCATCTGCGTGCCGATGTTGATGAACGGGTTGAGCGACGTCATCGGGTCCTGGAAGATCATGCCGACCTGGCCCCCGCGCACGTCACGCAGCTGCCGCTGGTCAAGCTCCAACAGATCGTCGCCGCGCAGCAGCACCTGCCCGCACTCGATCCTGCCCGCCGGGGGCAACAGCCGCACCAGGCTCAGCATCGTCACGCTCTTGCCGCAGCCGCTTTCGCCGACCACCGCCAGCGTCTCCCCCTCCTCCAGCCGGAAGGAGACTCCGTTGACCGCGTACACATACCCTTTGCGCACCTTAAAGCGCGTCTGCAAATCCTGGACATCCAAGAGTTCGGACATAACGCGGTCAACTTACATAATTGTGGCCAGGCTTCAACAAGGCATCCATCCAACTAGCCACCAGCCACTAGCCACCAGCCACTGGCCACTGCTGTTACTCTTTCCACTGGCGCGGATTGAGCGCGTCGTTGAGACCGTCGCCCAGCCAGGCAAAGGAGACGGTAATGATGGCCATCATTACCGCCGGCCCTAACAACAGGTAGGAATGGGTCTGCCAGAGCCGCAGACCGTCGCTGATCATCTTCCCCCAGCTTGGGATCGGCAGCTGTACACCGACGCCCAGAAAACTGAAGGCCGACTCCAGCACCATCGCGCCGCCCAACCCGGCGCTGACCGCCACAATCAGCGGCCCCATCGCATTGGGAATGACATAACGCGTCAGGATGCGGTTCGTCGGCATACCTAGCGCGCGCGCCGCAAGCACATAGTTGCGGCTACGGATCGAAAGGATCTGGCCCCGGATCAGACGGGCGTAGCCGGGCCACTGAATCAGCGCCAGCGCGCCGAAGACAAGCACCAGGTCCACCCACATCGTCTGCCTGAAAAAGGTGTTCTTCGTCTGCAGATACATCTGCTCCAGCCAGGCTTCCAGCGGCACCTTCAGGGTCAGGTTGATCACAATTGCAAGCAGCAGCGCCGGCATCGAGCGCGTCACGTCGGTCAGCCATACCACCAGCATATCGACCCGACCTCCCAGGTAGCCGGCCAGCGAACCCATGATGATGCCCACGACCAGGCTGATGACGGTCGAGATCACGCCCACGGAGACGGCCGTGCGCGCGCCGTACAGGATTCGGCTGAAGACGTCACGGCCCAGTTCATCGGTGCCCAGCCAGTGCTCACTCGAAGGTGACACCAGCCGCGCCGTGAAGTCCTGCGCCAGGAAGTCATAGGGTGTGAGATAGGGTCCAAAAATGGCGATGAAAAATAGCAGGACAATCGGAATGATGCCCACGATCGCCAGTCGGTTCGCGGCCAAGCGCGCGAACGCGTCCTTCCACAGGTTGGAGCGGCTGGCCTCGACCGTACTGAAGTCGGCCGGCGCCGTTAACTCTTGGGTCGTCATAGTCTACCGTCTACCGCTATGAAAATCGGGTTCCCCCCGCTGCCGCTCCGCAAACCTCTACTCCTCGACTCCGGTCATCGCCTGCGCGGCGCGTGGGTCCAACAGGGGATAGGTAACATCAACCAGGAGGTTCAGCGCCATAACCAGGAACGCGCCGATCAGCGTGATCGCCACGATCACCGGATAGTCGACGCCATAGGTGAAGTCGATCGTAAGCCGGCCCAGGCCGGGAATGCCGAATACCTTCTCGACGATGATCGCCCCGTTCACGATGCCGATCAACATCTGCCCCAATACGGTTACGACCGGAGTCAGCACCGGCCTCAACATGTGGCGGATTATCACCATGAACTCCGGCACGCCCTTGGCGCGCGCGGTCCGCACGTAGTCCTCCGACAGCACCTCCAGCACGCCCGACCGCGTCTGGCGGATGATGATCGCGATCGAGCCGAAAACCATCACAAAAAGCGGCAGAATCGCCTTCTTGCTGAACAGGCCGTCCCACCCGTAGGGCACGTTCATGACGCCCAGCCCCAGCACAAGAAAGACCATGAGCATCGGCCCGACAACATAGCTGGGAACACCGCTGATAAAGAGCGCGGAGCCGAGGATCAGATTGTCGAGCCATTCGTTATGATGCAGGCCGGCTATGATCCCTAATGGGATCCCGAATATTGCGACCAGGAAAACGGTCGCGATCCCGATCTGGAACGAGACCGGCGCGGTCGCGCCCACCATATCGTTCACCGAGCGCCCCGAAATCACTGACATGCCCAGGTCGCCCTGGAGCAGATGCCAGGTGTACTCGCCAAACTGTACCAGGAAAGGCCGGTCCAGCCCCTTCTCGCGCCGGATCGCGTCGAGGCGCTGCGCATCGTAGGTCACGTCGCCTTCTTCGCGCAGAAACATCAGCTTGATCGGGTCGCCGGCCCCGTAGAAGGCCAGCGCGTACACCGTGAGCGCCAGCAGAACCAGGGCCGGAATCCAGTATACGATTCGTTGCGCTACGTACTTGCCCACAGGGAATCCTCAAACAAACCAAAAGAGAGGAGCGAGAAAAGACAACAACCCTCTCCCGCTCCTCTCCCTTTCACAACTGACTACTGCATCGCGTCCAGGTCGATGTCGATCAGCCACGGCTCAACGAACTGAGCGTCCGCATTGCGCCGCGCGCCCGACACCCACGGCATCGAATTGCCGCTCGGTGAACCGCCGCAGCCGGTGCCAATCGGAATCACCATCCACTGGTCGTGGAACATCTGCTGCGCCTGCTGCGCCAGCGCGATCCGCTCGGGATCGTCCGCAGCCTTCTGCACCGCAGCCTCGATCAGCGCGTCGACCTCGGGGTCATGGTAACCGCCCATGATGTTGCGCGCCAGGTTCGACGAGGAGTGCAGCGAACCCATCAGCATCAGCGCCGCATCCGGAACACGCACGCCCGCGCCGTCGCGGAAGAGCGCCGGTGCGCCTGGCCCTTCCCAGCTGTCGAACTGCGGGCTCATCTCGATCGCCTCGATGCCGAACAGCTGGCGCCACTGCTCCGCCATGTACTGCGCCAGCACCTCAAGGCCCGGGCTGCTTACGCCCGCCATGATCATCTTGGGAACGTCAGCCGCATCAGCATAGTCCGAGGCAGCCATCGCCTCTTGCGCGGCATCCGGATCATACCCGTGCGGCACGAAGTCCGGGTCGCTGCCCGGCAGCGCGCGCAGCGGCTCGCCCGTCGCGACCCAACCGCGGCCGTCCGGGCTCTCCAGGGCGAAAATCTGCTCCTGGTCAACCGCCAGGATCAACGCCTTGCGGAAGTTGACGTCGCTCGTCGGCTCAATCGTCGGGTTCAGGAAGAATCCGCCGATGCCCGCTCCCTGCTTGCAGTCGAAGAACTCCGAACCCAGCAGCGCCTGCGAAGCCGCATCATTCGGCGGCCAGCCCTGGTCCAGCTCTCCGTTCGCCATCATCGTCGTCACAATCGTGCGGTCCTCAATCGACGTCACAGAGAAACCGTCCATCTTCGGGTCCGCCACCCAGAAATTCGGGTTCTTCACGAACGAGACCACACCCTTGTTCAGGTCCATCGACTCGGGCATGTACGGGCCGCTCGTGACCGGGTTGTTCTTCGGGTGCCACCACTCCGCCACCTCGAAGCCGTCCTCACCGATAGCCACCGACGCCTTGACCGGTCCGATCAGGTTGGTCGCGATCTTCTTGTGGAAGAGCGGATCGGGGCCTTCGAGCGTCACCTGCACTGTGCTGTCGTCGAGCGCGATCACGCCCGGCATCTCCATCGCATTGCCGTTGAACACGTCCTCGAAGCCGACGACGCCGGTCATGAAGAGCGTGATGCGCTGGTGTGTGGTGGCCGGGTGCGCGATCAGGTTCCACGTCGCCACGACGTCCTGCGCGGTGATGGCGCTGCCGTCCGAGTAGACCGCATCAGGGTCAATCTTGAACGTCCACACCGACATATCGTCACTTGCCGACCACTCGTTGAAGACGTACGGGTGGAGGTCCCCGTTCTCATCGATGTACATCGGCCCGGCATTCCAGAATGCCAGGTAATGCATGTTCCAGCCCCCGCCGCGCAGCGGTGACCAGTCCTGCGCGAAGAACGGGATCGTCGCGCGGAAGATCTTCTTCTCCATCATCATCTCGTCGCCCGAGTCAGCGGCCATGTCACCCGCAGGTGCTGCCGGCGCCGCACAGGCCGAGGCGATCAGGACAAGCGCCATCAGCGCCATCAGATTGAGCCAAAGTCTTTGGCTCCTGCGTTTGGAATACATCAACATCTCCTCCTTCATGCTGCTGGTTTGTAATGAACTGCTGCTGGAGTTATACGTGCTTGGCACAGTGCCGGCACAAGACGCGCAGGCATCCTGCGAAACGGCATCTGGGCCCGTTGCCGATATTCAGGAGTATTCGACCAGACTTGAACGTGATGGTACGGCGTGTAGCCGCCCGCCAATATAGCACGGTCCCATGGGCATGTCAAAAAAAAGTGATGAGACGCGCAGCCGCCATCGGGGGATGTTTCCCGGCGTTCGCCCCGCTGTTCCGAATGGGCAGCCGTAAAGGTGGAATCTTGATGACTGGGCTTCTTCGAGCCTGTAGCTGGTGTCTGCTTCCGCGCTGGGGTCAGGGGTATTCAGTGAATATGTAGCTGCGCCAGGACGATTTCCGTTTGCCACTCGTCTATTTCGGCAGCGGGAATAAGGGTCTGGCGGTCGTAAACGATCAGGCGGAGCTCGTACTGACCTGAAGGGGTGGCGGACGGAATGTCCACAAGATTAAGGATGGGGACCGGCGTTTTGGGATCCCAATTTCCTGTCAATCGATTGTCTATTGCCGCCAGAAGTCGGTCTTTCGCCCAGATAACCTCCCCTTCCGCATTATACAGGCGCAGCGAGGTCTTGAGGTCGGTGTCCAGTTCCTGGGTCAGTTCCCAACTGGTTTCCAGCCAGAGAAAGCGGTTTCGTTCCAGTGAGAACTCGAGGAGGCTGACGCCGGAATCGTAGCGAACCGCCCGACTGGCGTAAGGCAGCACGGCCAATGGCGGCGCTGCGTCGAGGGGTGTGCCGGAAAGAATCTTTGTCGCGAGCTGGGCATCATTTGAGTTGAAATGCAGCCAGAGGTCCGGACCAACCCTTGCATCATACCTGACATGCATCTGTGTTTCTGATTGATGGATGGAAGGGTGGCTTATATTCAAATTGGCGCCGCGTTGCCCCAGGTATTGGAGCGTCGGATAGCGATCGTGAGCGATGATCCGCTCCGAGTTGGGCCGGACAACGGGCGTGCGGGCAACGGTGGCGTCGGTCAGCCCGAACGTATCAAAGACTCTCAGCTCCGGCAGGTAATAGAATTTCCCCAGGGCGCCGTGGGCAACGATGGCATCAGAGGGAATTACACCGCGTTCCATGCTCTCGTAAGGCTTCCAGCGGCTGATCATCTCCTCCGCAGATCTTCTGTGCACGGCTGCGCGCAGGCCGACCCAATGATCGGTTGTCTGGTCGCGCAGGTCGTTTGAGAACGAAGCAATCGTCTGCATTCCTGGCAGAGCCATAAGCCAGGGCGCATTCTCTTGGTTGATTTCAAAATGCGGCCTGTCGACGTGCCACGCCATTCTCGTTGCTTCAAACAGCAAGACTGCCTGGATCGAGCTGGCGTAGACGATTGTGGCCATGAAAATGACGATAGATGCCACTCTGCTCCCGGCGAACCCCCCTGGCAGCAGCCTTATCCTGTCCCAAAAGCCTGCCAGTATGGACCCAAGAAGCAACACACCCTCCGCCGCGGGTAGCGCTAGCAGAGGCCAGTAGAAGTCGAGGGGGCGATACTCGAAAAGGTCTCCGCCGATCGGCAGCAGGTAGGTCATATGGGCGCCGACCGCGAGCAGAACCAGGGAGTACGACGCGTCCTTATGCTGTCGCCACCGGCGGAGTAGCGCGAAAAGAGCAAGAGGGATGATCAGGTATAGTCCCGTCTCGAGCGCGGCGGCTCCCAGGTAACGAAAGCCGGACTCGTACCAGGGACGCACATGCTTGGCATAGTAGGTGTTGGGCAGCCATTCACCGTAGTAGGCGTAACGGCCCAGATAGTGCGCCAGGACAATGACGACGAAAGGCAAGGTGAGAAAAAGGGTCTGACGAATCAGCCTCGCACTGATTCTCCCCTCTTTGAGCGCAAATTGGACGGCGAACCAGAAGAAACAGACCCCGGCCAGCATCAGCCCCTCAGGCCTTGTCAACTCGGCCGCAGCCAGGCTGAGTGAGGCGGCGATGAGGCCGCCGCGGCCTTCGCGGTGAAGGGTCAGACCTACGACCGCCACAACGATAAAGAAGGTGAACTGCCGCGTCTCAAGGCCTCCGGCAGAAGTCCAGACGGCGAATGTCGCGCTGCTGCACAACAGACCCAACGCCATCCAGCCCGCCAGGACCCGGTGCCGAAGGAATGGCAGGCGGGCGATCCACCATGTTATGGCGACCAACGTTCCGACAGTGTAGGCGGCCGATAGCCACGGCGCGGCATCCTCAGGACGGACGCCGGAAACACCCCAGATGGCAGCCAGCTCAACTATCCAGAGAAAGTTGGTGTAGCCCTCCACATATTCGCCGGGATTGAAGACCAAACCGTGCCCTGCAAGCAGGTTTCGGACATACCGAAAACTGATGAAGGCGTCGTCGCACAGAAACCACGCGACTTTGGAGAACCAGCCAAGTAAGACTAGCCAGGGAAGATAAACGATGAGTTTCAGCGAAAGGGATGCCGGCTCCAGGCGTGCACGCGCGGCGTTCACGCGGGGTAAGGGGGTGACTGTTCGCGTTTGGCGCATCCATTCGTCCCGTGTTGACTGTTTTTTCTAAATTTGGTGGTTTTCCCAGAGTAGCGCCGGGCTACCGGGGCCGTTGGCAAACCTCCCTTATAATGTATCACAGTAAGAAACGAAATGACCGGTAGGAGTTTATTGATGGCTCCGAAACTCTTGAAGGAGGAAGGATGAAGCTGCGTTTGTAAGAAACAGAGGCTGGCACGCTTGCTCAAGCCGAAAGTTTGCAAATGGTGCCCGATTGCCATGTCGTTTCCACCTGCGTAGATGATTCTGAACGCCACCGGGAGAATAGTAATCGCACGAACACGCTCGTGAACGGTCGCAGGATTCTCCGAAGCACCCAGCTGCAGGGAACTGATTCTCCGGCGTGACTCTCGTCAGGTTGCCTACCGGCATTGTCACGCCATAGGACCCGACAGGCTCGGCGACCCCTCTCCTTTCCTCACGCTTACCCGCCATCCCTACTTTGGTTTCCTGCGGCGCATAAGTTCCTTGACACAGAACGGATGCTTTGCTACGATTGCCTGCGATGGGCTGTGGAACCTCCGGTCGCCCGCCAACACGGCAAATTCATGGAACTGCAGGAAGGATGTCCCCACACCTTTTCCCAGATCTTTGACCTCAATTCAAACGCTGCCGATGTGTTGGCAGAGTTAGGCTACCGCTATCGCGTTCTCTCCTTGTCGCTGCCCTGTTCGCCCCCCGGCCCCACATCGCAACTTGACCTGTTGGGCGAGCAGATGCGCAGACGTCTGCCCCATGTTCCTCTGGACACCGAAGCGGCGCGACGCGCGTTCTATATGACGCCCGTACTGTTTGCCGCGTTGGACCGAGTAAAGTTTAGGCTGCTGATCGGTTATCGCGCGGCAGGCACGCAGATACAGGGCGAAGTGGACTATCTACTGCGCGGCAGGAATGCGGTTGTGGTGGCGGGTGCGAGAGAGGCGGACCTGACGCGCAGTTTCACACAGATGGCCGCCCAGATGATTGCCGTGAGCGAGGAGGCAGCTGCGCCGACCGTGGCGTCGATGCATCCCCAGCGCCGGCGCAAGGCACAGCGTTCAGAGCGCGCAGGCGGCGCAAGGCCTGCGCAGCGCACGCTGACACAGATCTACGGAGCGGTCACCACAGGGACGGTTTGGCGGTTCGGCCTTCTGGACAGGGGGCAGAAGAAGGTGGTACAGGATACGAAGGACTATCTGCTGCCGCAAGACCTGGAGAGACTGGTCGGCACGTTTGCAGGACTGATGGCGGATGTCAAGAGCAATGAAGCAGCGTTTTTGCGCGAAGGAGAAGAGCCGCGATGAGTGAACAGCTGGCAATCGAAGGGGGAGCTCCCGTCCGCACTCTGCCCTTCGGAGAAAGTCATTTCTTTGGCGAAGAGGACATCGAGGCGCTGTCGGAAGTAGTCCGGTCCGGCTCGCTGGGCAAAGGGCCGAAAGTCGCCCAATTTGAACGCGAATTCGCCGCCCGGCACGGTGTCGCCCACGTCGTTACCGTAACCTCTGGCACCGCCGCCATGCATACATGTGTCGGCGCCGTCAATCCCGACCCGGGCGATGAGATCATCGTTACACCGTGGACATCGGGCGGCAGCATAATCGGCACGCTGCTGCACAACTGCGTCCCTGTCTTCGCCGACATCGACGACACATTCACCCTGGACCCGGCCGACGTCGAGGCCAAGATTACGCCCAGGACACGCGCCATTATCGCCGTTCACCTGTTTGGCAACCCTTGCAACATGGCCGCCCTGCGCGAGATCGCCGACCGCCACCAGCTCTTCCTGCTCGAGGACTGCTGCCAGGCCCACTTCGCCGAATTCCAGGGGCAGGTCGTTGGCTCGATGGGCGACATAAACGGTTTCAGCTTCGGCGGCAAGCACCTCTCCGCCGGTGGTGGCGGCGCGGTCATGACCGACAACCAGACTCTGTGGGAACGCGGCCTCATCTTTTCCGACTGCGCCCTTCCGCGCAACGGTGGGCCATTCGAAGGACGGCCCTACGCCAACTACTTTCTCGCACCCAACTACAAGTTGAACGATCTCCAGGCCGCTGTCTTGATCTCGCAGCTGAAGAAGGTTGACGGCTACATAGAAAAGAAGATTTGGGCCGCGCAACAGATCATCGAGCAAGTCTCCGACATCGACGAGATCGCACCGCAGCGCGTGCGCGATGGTGACCGTAACTCCTACTGGGTGATGGGCATGACGCTGGACACCGACAAAACGGAGTGCGACGCCTGGGAGTTCGCGCATGCGCTCAACGGGGAGGGCATTCCCGCCGGCGGGCCGTACATCGGCTCGGGCAAGGAAGGTCCGCTCTACCGCAACCAGTTCCTCGCCGAGCCGAACTGCTACGGCCGCAGCCACTTTCCTTTCGACTACAAGCGGGACAAACCGCTCGACTACAGGCAAGTCGAATGCCCCAACGGCGAGAAGCTGATGCGGCGCGGTTTCAGCCTGGGAATGCTCCCCAGCTTCGACGACGAAGACGTCGCCGACATCTCCGCCGCCATCCGCAAAGTCTTCGGCCACTACCGCAAACGCAACCACAGCGGCATCTAGCCGACGGTATCGACCATGACCCGCAACACAACCGGTCAGACGCCCATCTGGTGCGGTATCCACTATCTGCTCTACTTGCGGCGACCGGGCGAGCAAGAGGATTGCGCCCGCTTCAGCCTCTTCCAGACCGAGTACAGCCCCGCCGGCAGCGGTCATGCGGCCTTCCTCTATCTTGACGCCGCCAGCCTTACATCAAAGCCGCCAAACGCCGTCTACACCGATAACCCGGATCTGGCTGAATGGCTCTACGATAGAATGTACCGCAACAGCGACAACCCGCTCTCAGAGTGCGGCGAGCCGGTCCTCACCGCCCGCTTTGGCCGCAGCGGCGATATGCGCCGCCGGCTGAGCTTCTCGATCGACACTGCCCACCATCACATTGCCGCGACCTGGGCCGGACTCGAGGCCCCCTTCGTTCACCACGGCCAGGGCGGAAGTTCTGCCGTCTACACATACTGTTTCTTTGTCGTCGCAACGCGCGCGAGCTTGGCGGTTGACGGCGAAACCGTATCCGGCGCAATTTACGACCGCCAGGACTGGGTCCCAATCGTCGGCCGGCCCCTCAGCTCATGCCTGATCGGCGACGAGTTCTGGGCCGCTTTGTGACACATTTGCGACAATGAGCCAACCTGCCGGCGGCTGCCGGTGACCTTTGGATGGAGCCTGCTTACATGGTGGAAAAAGTGCGAATTGCCCAGGCGGGCGTCTCGCTGATGCACGCCAATATGTACCGCGACACGCTCATGCTGCTTTCCGACGAGATCGAGCTGGTCGGCTTCTACGATCCCGACCCGGAAACGGTCAAACCCAACCTGAAGCCCGATGTTCGACACGTCCCCTTTTACGACAGCCTCGACGATCTGCTGACCCAGGCCCGGCCCGACGCCGTTATGGTCTCCACCTACCTGAAGGATATGCCGGCATGGATGCTGCAGGTGGCGGAGGCCGGCATCCACGTCTGGGGTGAAAAGCCGTACGCGGTCCACTCCAGCGCTCTCGAACCGGTCGCAGAGGCCGTCCGCCGCAACAATCTCCACTTCTCCTGCGGCTATACCTGGCGCTTTCATCCGATCGCGCGGTTGATCAACCAGACTTGGGCCGCCGGTCTGCTCGGCAAGCCCTACTCGATCGAATTCCGTTTCCTGACATCCAGCGTCGCCCGGCGCGACCCGCAGACCTGGTACTTCAGTCGCGAAAACGCCGGCGGCGGCATCCTCAACTTCCTCGGCTGCCACTGGTTCGACCTGATGCGCTATCTCACCGGCGCAGAGGTCGCGCGCGTCGCCGCCATCGAGGCCAACGTCGGCGGCCACGACATCGACGTAGAGGACGCCGCGGCCGTCGCGCTCGCCTTCGACAACGGCATGATCGGCAGCCTCCACGCCGGCTACTTCACCTCGGGCGACGGCGAGATCTCGATCGGGCTGCGCGGGTCGAACGGCTGGATCAAGTGGGACGTGGACGAGGGCTACTGCACGATCAAGAGCGAGCACCCGGATTGGTCGGGCGCGCCGGAGCGCCGCTTCGATTTCCCCTCCGCACAGGTGTCGGGCTACGGCGCCGAGGGCCGCGCCTCCATCCAGGCCTTCGCCGCCGCCATCCGCGGCGAAGGCAGCAGTGGATACAAGCTGGAGGAGATCATCACATCACTCCGGATCATCGAGGCCGCCCATGAGTCCGCGGCCAAAGGAAAGACGGTCACACTATGAACAAGACAGCGGATCCACTGGGCGTAGCAATCGTAGGCCTGCGCATCCACGCCGGCGGACTGGAACCGGACGGCAATCACGGCCTGATCAAGTCCTTTTTCGGCCGCGAAGACGCCCGCATCGTCGCATACTGCGAATGGGACCCGGATGAGGCCGGCGCGCTGGAGAGCCTGGCGCGATACGACCCTTCGGCGCGCATCTACACCTCGCTGGAAGAGCTGCTCGAACGTGAGGCGTTCGAGGCAGCCGTGGTGATGCTGCCGCCCAACGAGGCTACGCCCGCGGCCCTCCGTCTGGCCGAGGCGGGCAAGCACCTCTTCATCGAAAAGCAGGCCGCCCGCACCGCGCCCGAAATGCTGCCCTTGTGCGATCTGGCCACGCAGCGCGACCTGGTCATTCGAATCGGCTATCCCTGGCCGAGTCATCCCGTGGCGCATCAGATCCGCCGCTGCCTGGACGACGGCGTGCTGGGCAAGCTGCTCGCCATGGAAGCCAGGCTTGTCACCGTCCAGATCGCGCCCGGCCTGCGCGAACCGGACCACTGGATGTACCGCCTCGAAACCGAGGGCGGCGGCATCCTCCACATGGAAGGCGGCCACTGGCTGGCCCTCTTCCAGATGTTTGCACAGGCGCGCGTGCGCTCGGTCACGTCGCTGTGCAGCCGCCGCACCGACGTCAGCCAGGAGGGCGTGGAGGACGCGGCCACCGTCGCGCTCGAATACACCAACGGCGTCCACGCCTGCCTGCACATGGGCTATCTGCTGACCGGAGCCGGCCCCCGCAACGACACCTACATGGCCGTGCGCGGCGACCTCGGCGCGGCCGCGTGGGACGACGTCGGGTCAGGCAAGCTGGTCGTCAACAGCGCTGCGCCGCAGTGGCAGGGCGCGCCGCAGCGCACATTCAACATGCCGCCCGCGCCGCGTGCGGTCTACGCCGAGCAGTGGGGTTATGAGTACGTGTCCGAGTTCCTCAAGGCAGTGCGCACAGGCGGCCGGGCGCTGGTCAGCGTCGAAGACGGTCACCATTTCCTGCTGATCTTCGATGCCGCCTATGAGTCGTCGCGCACCGGCCGGCGAATCGAGCTGTAGCCGGACCTGGGCCTGTTAAGAGCTACACCCGTCCGGGGAACTCCTGGCCGCGGATCAACAGGAAGCGAAACTCGCCGCGCGGCTTTTCACACTCGGTCAGCATGCGCGCCTCTTCATCCTCAATGCCGAGATACATCGTCTCGGCGCGGATGTAATGTAAAGCCAGCCCGCGCCGCCGGTTGGCCGTCGAGTTTGCGCCCGTGCGGTGAAAGTTGAGGCCGTGGTGGAACATGCAGCTGCCCGCAGGCAGCTCCACCGGAACCGGCTCCTTCACCAACTGATTGGAAAGAAAGCTGTCCTTGTACTCGCGCGCGATCGGCCCCCACTTATGGCTCCCCGGTATCACGGTCATGCAGCCGTTTTCGACCGTGGCGTCGTCGAGGGCGACCCAGCAGCTGATGTGCCCCTGCGGCGCAAAGTGATGCCAGGCCATCGAGTCCTGGTGCCAGTCGGTGACCGTGCCGTGGAAGCGCGGCTTCATCATCAGCTGGTCGGTATAGAGCTTGATGTTGGGGCCCAACAGCTCTTCGATGACGTCGACGATCTCCGGCTTGCGCGCGGTCCGCTGAAACTCGTCGTCGAAGTAGCACAGTTGCGTCATCTTGCGCACCGCGTCCAGCGGCTCCACATCCTCCGGCAGCCCGTCGCGGAACTGCTCTTCGAACTGAATATAGCGCGGCGGTACGTGCCTCACCTTGCCGCTGATAATATCCTCGCTGCGCCGGCGTAGCGCATCCAGCTCCTCGGCCGAGAGGACGCGGCGATAGGGCAGGTAGCCGTTTTCCCAGAAGAACTCTTTTTGCTCGACTGTCAGCGTCATGGAGAGAACCCCTCTTCCTGTTATAATCTGAATACGTCTTGAACTTTTCACTCGCCGCCAGCTGCGCCTGACAGCGCAGAACTTGCAGACTTGGTTACAACAACTGGAGTATACCGAACAGGCAAAAGCAATGTCAATCGGTATCCTCACCCAGCCGGGAGACAGGGCTGCGGCGGCCGCCAACCGACCAACCGGATAACTGACCTGGAGCAGAAGCTATGATTCGAATCGGCATGATAGGGGCCGACAGCACACATACCGAGGCGTGGTCGCGGCTGGTCAACCTGCCCGACGGCCCGCTCTACGGCCGCGCGCAGGTCGTCAAACTGTGGGGCGAAGACGGCGACCAGGCCCGCGCCAAGGCAAGCGACTGCCGCATTCCCGCGGTCGTCGACGCGCCCGCGGATGCCCTGACCGACGTCGACCTGGCCATGATCGTCAGCCGCTACGGCGACGACCATCCGCCCTACGCCCGCCTGGCCCTCGAGGCCGGCCTGCCCACCTTCGTCGACAAGCCTTTCGCCAATGAGATGGAGGACGTCCACGAGTTGGTCAGCCTGGCCCAGCAGCGAAATGCGCCGCTGACCTCCTGTTCGGCGCTGCGCTATGCCGGCGAGGTCATGGAGTTGCAGGAAAAAATGGCCGGGATCGGCCCCCTGAACTGCGCCATCGTCAGCGGCGCAGCTGCCGGCGACTTCCCCGACCCGCGCGCCAAGCACCCCTTTTTCTACGGCATCCACGCCACCGAGTTGCTGCACACGCTGCTCGGCGGCGGCGCGCAGGCTGTCACGACGCGGCGCACCGACCGCTGCGACATCGCGCTGGTTGACTACGGAGACGGCCGGCAGGGGGTCGTCAATCTGCTCCACAAGACGCCCGGCTTCTACCATGCCGCCGTCTTCGGCGCCGAGGGCAGAGGCGAAGCCGAAGTCGTCGACGCGCAACGTTTCTACACCGGTACGTTTGCCCAAGTCATCGAGATGGCCGCCAGTGGGGAGGCGCCTTTCCCCATCGCCTGGGCCGTCGAGGTGATGGCGATTATGGCCGCGCTGGTTCGCTCAGCCGAAGAAGGCGGCCGCACCGTTCCGCTCAGCGAATTCTCGCCTTAGCCCAGGCAGCACAGGCTCTGCCCTGCCGGAATCGAAAAGTTGCGCAAACCTGCCACGACCAATTGAGGACGCCCGATGCCAGATTCACCACTGAATGTTGCACTCGTCGGACCGGGTCGGATGGGAAGCGTCTACGCCCGTCTGGCCAGCGAGCTGAGCGAAACGAAACTGATCGCAATCTGCGGCCGCAGCGAAGGCTCGACCCGCGCGGTCTCGGAACAATACAACGTCCCCGGCTACCCAAATGCCCGCCACGAGGAGATGCTAGCCAACCACCCCGAAATCGAAGCGGTCGTCATCGCGCCCTCCGAATGGATGCACACGCCGCCGGTGCTGGCCGCGCTCGAGGCCGGCAAGCATGTCCTGGTCGAAAAGCCGATGGCCGTCTCGCTTGCCGACGCCCAGGCGATGGTGGATACAGCCGATCGCGCCGGCGTGCATTTCATGGTCTGCCACAGCCTCCGCTTCGACCATCCCTACGCAACCATGCGTGCGGCGGTGGCCGCCGGCGAAATCGGCGAGGTGATGCACCTCTACTCACGCCGCAACACGATCCAGTTCGCCGCCGAACGCGTGCTGGGAAAGTTCTCGCTCGCCTACTGGCTGACGCCGCACGACATCGATATGATGCTGTGGACCGTGGGACGTCCAATCGTCGAAGTGAAGGCCTACTCGCGCGAACAAGCCAGGGGCCGCCACGACTTTATCATCGGTGTATATACCTTCGACAATGGCGTGATTGGCGTCCATGAGACCTCCTGGAGCACGCCGGCCTTCAGCGGCCGCCCGCAGTCCGAACATTTCAGCATCCACGGCACGCGCGGCGCGGCCGAGGTGCTGGGCCACGAACACGCGGTTGCGATCTATCATGTCGACGGCTCGCCCGACTACCCCGACCTCGGTTACACGCCGGTGCTGCACGGCCGCCAGGAAGGGATGTTCCGCTCGCTCTTCAGCCACTTCGTCGGCGTCGTGCGCGAAAATTGGACGCCGGTCGTGACCGGCAGGGACGGCCTGGCCGCCATCCGCGTCGCCGACGCGCTCGAACGCGCTCTGGAGAGCGGCAAAACGGAAAAAGTGAACTTTTAAAGCATGCGAGTCGTCTAATGCGGGCTGCTCTTTGCCGTCCATTTGCGTGAGCTGGAGCCCATGACAGTTTCCTGGGGAATCCTCGGAGCGGGCAGGATCGCCGAGAGCCAGATGGCGCCGGCCATCGCCGCCGCGCCCGGCCACGAATTGGTCGCCGTGACCCGTCGCGATCAGGCCGCCGCCCAGCAGTTCGCCGATAGACACGGCGCGCGCCGCGCCTTCAACAACGACAAAGCGCTCCTCGCCGACCCGCAGGTCAACGCCGTCTATGTCGCCACGCCGCCCAACCTGCACGCACGCCAGGCGGTCCTGGCCGCGCAGGCCGGCAAGCACATCCTCTGCGAGAAGCCGCTGGCGCTGGATACTGCCGAGGCCCGCCGCATGATCGATGCCGCCCGCGCCAACGGCGTATCCCTGATGGTCTGCTACTACCAGCGCTTCAACGCCCGCCATCAACGCACCAAGGCCCTCGTACAGGAGGGCGCGATCGGGCAGGTGACCGCGGCCCGCATCAGCTTCAGCGAACGTTTTCCACCGCAGCCGGGCGTCTGGCACCACGACCCGGCCATCAGCGGCGGCGGCCCGCTCATGGACCTCGGCGTACACTGCATCGACCTGTTACGGTACCTCTGCGGCCCGGTCCAATCGGTCGCAGCGCTGGTCGACACGCTGGTCGACAACGCCCCCGTCGCCGACACTTCCACTTTGCTTCTGCAGCTGACAAGCGGCGCGCATGCCGTCGTCACCAGCCACTGGACGACCGCAAACCACGATCCGGAACGGTTCAACCGGGTCGAGATCTACGGTACCGAGGGCACAATTGTCGCCGCACCGATCCAGGCCAAAGACTCGGCCGGTTCGTTGCAGCTGATAACAGCGGATGGAATCCAGGACTTTGCCGTCGAGCCCGGCGGGACGCGCCCGCATGTGGCGTTACTCGAAGCGTTCGCCGGTACTGTCGGCGAAATCGCCCCAAATCCGATTCCCGCTGAGGAAGGACTGGCCGGCCTCGCGGTCGTGGAGGCCGCACGCGCATCGGCCCGCAGTGGTCGCCGAATAGACCTGGTTGATCCCCCAAGCTGAGAATGTCGGTTACGGCGCCGAACTCAACGGCCATGGGTTCGTGAATTGGCGATGCATCTGGCGCGCCGCCGCCGGGACTCAGGTAAGAACTCGATACATTTCGCGCCCAAGAGGGCGCCAATGAACGGAAGAGGATGATAACGTGCGCGGCGTATTCTTTTGGGAGGCGGGCGGCCTGGTGCTGGACAAGGCCAACCCCTATGGTGGCCTGCTGGCCCAGGCAATGAGCAGGGTCGGCGTCGAGCTGGAGGCCGGCTATCCCGACACGATAACGCGGGAATGGGTCTGCCGCAACCAGGGCCGGGTCAACGTCCTGCATCTCAACTGGCCCCACTATATGTACGACAGGCCCGAAGTGGAGGACCATATCGCCCGCTGCGCCGAGGTGATCGACTGCCTTGCCCTGGCGCGCAAGCTCGGCTACCGGGTCGTCTGGACCGTGCACAACCTCTATCCCCACGAGACCAGCAACCGCGACCTCGATCACCTGGCCCGCATCGCGCTGACCAGCCTCGCCGACGCCCTGATCGTACACTGCGAGAAGGCGCGCGAGCTTGTCCGCACCCATTTCCACCGCACCGAGAACGTCTTCGTCATCCCCCACGGCAACTTCATCGAACCCTACCCCAACACCGTCGGCCGGGCAGAGGCGCGCCGCCGCCTGGGCCTGACGGACGACCACTTCGTCTACTTCAACTTCGGCAACGTCCGCCGCTACAAAGGGATCGAACGTCTGGCGGAAGTCTTTGCCTCGCTACCTGACGAGCATCTGCGCCTCTTGCTCGGTGCAAAATACTATACGAAATATGGCGAGGAGGTCGCGGCATCGGTATCGAGGACCGACGATCGGATTATTGTGCGCTCTTCCCGCTTTTTCCCCAATGAAGACCTGCAGCTGCTCTTCAACGCCGCCGACGTGGGCGTCTTCCCGTTTTCCGAGGTGCTGACGTCCGGCTCGGTCATCACGGCGATGTCGTTCGGCATCCCCGTGATCGTACCGGCGACCGGCTGTCTCCCGGAAGCGGCGCAACCCGACGCCGGCATCGTATACGATCCGGCAGAACCCAACGGTCTGCGGCGCGCCATGCAGGATGTCCAACAGTGGGACATTCCCGCCAAGAAGCAGGCCGCACGTGTACGGGCACTCGAATTGGACTGGGCGCAGATCGCCAAGCGCACCCGGGAGGTCTACGAACATCCTTAGCGGAAACGGGAAAAACACCTGATGACAGGATTCAGACCGGTCAGGACGCGACAATGAATCAACAAGATCTCCACATAGAAGTCAGAGGGCTGTGGAAAGTGTTCGGCAACAGGCCCGAGCGCGCGCTCGAGCCTGAACACGCCGACAAGAGCCGCGACGAAATCCAGGACCAGCTGGACCTGGTCATCGGGCTGCGCAACCTCTCCTTCACGGTGGCTAGGGGACGCACATTTGTCGTCATGGGCCTGTCCGGCAGCGGCAAATCAACCCTGGCGCGCTGCCTGATCAGGCTGATCGAACCGACACGGGGCCAGGTCCAGTTCGACGGCGAAGACATCACCACCTACTCGCCCGAGGACCTGCGTCAGTTCCGCCGCGATAAGATCGCGATGGTCTTTCAGAACTACGCTCTGCTCCCGCACCGCCGCGTCATCGACAATGTCGCCTACGGCCTCGAAGTGCAGGGCATGGACCGCGACAGCCGCTACAGAGTGGCCTCCGAGGCCATCGACACTGTCGGGCTCAGGGGTTGGGAATACTACTATCCGAGCGAGATGAGCGGCGGCATGCAGCAGCGCGTCGGGCTGGCCAGGGCGCTGGCGGTCGACCCCGAAGTGCTCATCATGGATGAGCCCTTCAGCGGCCTCGATCCCCTCATCCGCCGCGAGATGCAGGACGAGCTGCTTTCCCTCCAGGCCGAACTTCAGAAGACGATCATCTTCATCACCCATGACCTGGACGAAGCGCTCAAGCTGGGCGACCGCATCGCCATCATGCGCGACGGCATCATCGTCCAGGAAGGCACACCTGAAGAGATCGTAACCCAGCCGGCTAACGACTACGTCGCAGAGTTCGTCCAGGACGTGTCGCCCGCCAAGGTGATCCGCGCCGGGTCGATCATGGAGGAGCCCGAATTCATCGTGCACGAGGAGCAGGAGGCCCGCGCCGCATTTTATGCAATGCAGAGCGCGAACGCCGACACCGCCTTTGTTGTCGGCGACGACCGCGTCCTCAAGGGCATCCTCACCCGCGACCAGGTGGCCGAGCTGGCGAAACAAGGCGGCAAGACGCTGAAAGGGGCGCACGGGTACGCCCTCGCCACCACAGGCCCCGAGACGTTCATCGAAATGATTATTCCCCTGGCGGCGAAGACCGAACGCTATATCACGGTTCTCGATGACGAAGGCCGCCTGCTTGGGGAGATAAACCGCCGCGTCCTGCTGGCCGGTATGGCCGAGGGCTGGGAAGAGGAAGCCCGCTGATCCCGCCGATGCGAATTGGAGCCGATGCCGAGGAGGTTCCTAAATGACCCAGTTCGAGAGTGCGCCGATTGGAGCGGAGCCGGCCGGCCAGCCGGTCGGTATGGATGCCGCGCTGAAGATAGAGGGGGAGGCGTTCCCTCTCTCGCAACGCGGGGCCGGCAGGAGGGAGGAGCCGCCCGATCTCACCGAAATGCCCAGAAAGAAGACCGCGTTGCCGGTCAAATTCTGGCTGGCATGCTGGGGGCTGGTTGTCGTCGTTCTGATTGCCTCATTCGGCATCTTTGGCCCTGAGATGCCCTTCCCCACCACGGTTTCCCGCACCGAGGTCGAGACCGAAAACGGCGGCACGCTCGTCCTCGAAAAGACGGTGCGCGAAGTGATCGGTGGCGCAATCGACGACGCTGTCGACTGGGTCACGCGCGAGGCCAGCTGGCTGTTTGACGGCCTGAGCAGCGCAGTCGCCTATGCATTAGTCGCAATCGAAGATGTGCTCAAATGGGTCCCATGGCCGACCGTCGTCGTCGCGCTTTCGCTCTTCGCCTTCGCGGTCGGACGCTGGAGACTGCTGGCCTTCACCCTGTTTTCGCTGCTCTTCGTCGGCTTCATGGACCTTTGGGAGAACACGATCGACACCATTGCCCTCATGGTCGTTGCCGTCGTGATCGCCGTGACCGTCGGCCTTCCCCTCGGCGTGCTCGCCTCGCGCAACCGTGTCGCCGACAACCTGATGCGCCCGATCCTCGACGGCATGCAGACCATGCCCAGCTTCGTCTACCTCCTGCCCGGTATCCTCTTCTTCGGCCTGGGCAAACCGGCCGGCATCTTCGCCACCATAATCTACGCCGTGCCCCCGGTCATTCGCCTGACCAATCTGGGCATCCGCCAGGTCTCCGCCGAGGCGGTCGAGGCCGCACACGCCTTCGGAACAACACCCTTTCAGCTCCTCACCAAAGTCCAGATCCCGATGGCGCTGCCCACGATCATGGCCGGCATCAACCAGACCACGATGATGGCGCTGGCGATGGTGACGATCGCCAGCATGGTGGCGGCCGGCGGCTTGGGCGACAACGTCCTGCGCGCGCTGCAGAAGAACCAGCCGGGCAACGGCGCCATCGCCGGGCTGGCCATCGTCTTTCTCGCCATCATCATCGACCGCCTGACTCAGTCCGTCGCCCAGGAACAGGAACACCGACGCAGCGCCGGTTAAGCCGGCAACCTTGACCGGCCGGAAGAAAATCCGCGCCACTTTCATTGCCTTTCAACAACACTCTTTAGTAGAAATCCTTCCCTGCTGCGCTTTCGGAGGCTTTCTGGTATAATATGTAACAAGCCGGATTCGCTTTCAGAGGGACGGAGAGCGAAAATCCCCCAATCTCTCCAGTCATCGCTCCCCGATTGCGAGTGTGTCGCTAGACTGGAGACCAATCCACCATCCCGAAAGGAGAATCCATGATGCGAACCCATTATAGATTGCTCATTCTGCTGCTCGTCATCATCGTCGCTGCCGCTTGCGGCCAGCCCGGAGCTACGGGACAGACAGGTCAGACCGGGCAGGCAGAACAGACCGCCTCCGAAGAGATGGCCGAACCGGAACCTGCGCCCGCCATCGAGACCGTCATCTTCAGCGACCTGAACTGGACCAGCGCGCAGGTACAGAACCGGATCGCCCAATTCATCGTCGAGAAGGGGTACGGCTACGGCACCGATGTCGTCTTCGGGTCTACGCTGCCGCTCTTCCAGGGGCTGCGCAATGGCGATACCCATGTCACCCTGGAGATCTGGCTGCCCAACCAGGATGAGGCCTGGTATGAGGCGCTGGCCAACGATGAGGTGGTGGAGGTCGGCGCCAGCCTGGTCAAGGACTGGCAGTCCTTCTTCGTCATTCCGGCCTACCTGCAGGAGGAGTATCCCGATCTCGACAGCGTCGAGGACCTGAAGGACGGGAAGTTCAAGGAGCTCTTCGCCTCCGCCGAGACGGGCGGCAAGGCGCGAATCGTCTCCTGCGTGATCGGCTGGTCCTGTGAAGAGGTCAACGCGGCCCAGGTCATCGGCTACGAGCTGGAGGAGCACGTGCATGTCGTCAATCCGGGCGACGGCGCTGCGCTGAACGCCGACCTTTACGGCGCCTACGAGAAAGGGGAGCCCTGGATCGGCTACCAGTGGGGCACCAACGATCCGGCTCTGATTCTGGACCTGGTCCGGCTTGAAGAGCCGCCCTACAGTGACGAGTGCTGGGAGGCGGACAAGGCCTGCGCCTACGAGGACGCCGACGTGCTCATCGCCGTCCACCCCGACATGATCGACGGCGCCCCCGACGTTGTCGACGTCTTGCGGGCATGGAACTTCAACATAGAGGTCTACAAGGAGGTGGCCCGCTGGATGGACCAGAACAGCGACGCCTCCGCCAATGACGCGGCTCTGTGGTGGCTGAACAGCAAGGCCGACCACTGGCGCGGCTGGGTCACCGACGAAGCGGCGGCATCGATCGAAGCGGCCCTGGCCGCCAACGAGATCCCTGAAGGCTGGCCGACGGAGTAGTCCGGGCCCGCCCCTATCCCCACTTTCGGGCCGGGGGAGTTTTTGCGGCCGCCCAGCTTCTCGAGCGGCCTGCAAGGTGGCGAGCCGTCATTCAGCCGGTCCGAAGTTACTCTTGACACGGGCAGGCGCCAGGGCAATCCCTGGCGCCTGTACTTTTTCTGGTACCCCGACAACCTTCGCGCCTGCCCTTTCATCCACGTCGAGGAGGCGTTCCCGGGCAGCGGCCTCTACCACCCGCACAGCGATCACTTCGGAAGCACCTTGCAGACAGCCGGCAGTGCGGGAATCACAGAAGCCAGCCACGCCTGCTACGCCTTCGGTGCCCAAAGCGGATCGTCAAGCAGTAATCAGACCGACCTCCCCGTTCCCCCACGCACACGCCAAGTCGGCGCTCTCCACCAGTTTCTCCGCCTCCCGAGCAAAAGCGCCGCAGACGTGCTATGCTAAAACCATGAGCCCAAATTCAGCACATCTCCACGACGCCCGGCCCGCCGACCATCCCGGCCGGCCAGGCAGACTATGCCGCACGCCGCGCCCAAGACCGGCGTCGCCCCCCACATCACTGTCCCAGGGCCCGAAAATGGAGCTGCAGACAGCAAAAGGCTACTTTTGTCCCCTCGCGGACGACATCCGATACCCTTTCCGGCGACATCGCCGCCCGCAGCCCACCAAGCCACCGTCCGATCCAATCGACCACAAACCGGCAGCGCCCGCGCCAAACGCCGCGACATTGCCGCCGCGGGGCCGCCCGATTGTTGTTATCCTGAATTGCGCTATAATTGCCGGGGACGCAGCAAGATAACCTCACCAGTGACCGAAGACCAACCACCAGCAAGGAGATACCCAAGGCCATGCGCGAGAACCGAGCCAAACACAAGCTGGAACGCGGCGAAATCGTCGTCTGCCTGTCCGGAAACAACTCAACCGACATGATCGACCAGCTGGGTCCGCTCGACTTCGACGCCATCTGGATCGAAGGCGAACACGGCCCGGTCGATTTCGCCGACATCCCCGACCTGACGCGGGCCTGCGACCTCTGGGGCATGACCTCGATCGTGCGCGTCAACCAGAACAACCCCGGCATCATCTACCGCACCTTCGACGTCGGCGCGCAAGGGATCGTCGTCCCCCACGTCAACACTGCAGACGAGGCCAAAGCGGTTGTCGACGCCGCCAAGTTCCACCCGCTGGGCAATCGCGGCATGTACGTCAGCCGCCAGGGCTACGGTGTTGACGACTACTTCGATCGCGCCAACGACGAGACGCTGGTCATAGTCCTGATCGAAGACATCATCGCTGTCAACAACCTCGCCGAGATCCTCACCATCGACAACATCGACGTATTCTTCGTTGCGCCCAGCGATCTGGCGCAGACGATGGGCCATCTGGGCGGCACCGACAATCCCGAAGTGGCCGCCACAGTCGACGGCGCGCTGCAGCAGATCGTCGCAGCCGGCAGAAACGCCGGCGCACTCGCCAACGACGGCAATATCGAGCATTACATCAAGTTGGGTGCACGCTTCTTCCTGACCGGCTGGGCAGCCTGGGTGGCCGCAGGCGGCAAGGCGTTCAAGGCACGCGTGGACGCGGCTGCGTCAGCGTGAGCCGTCAAACACAGGCCGCGCCATGACAACACTCATCACCGAAAGCGAGTGGTCGCAGGTCCGGCAGAAAGCCGCGCTGCCCCAGTTCGCGCCTGCGCTGCAACTGCTGCGCGCTGAAGTGGCCGACTTCCTTGCACGCCCCGTCGACGTGCCGCAGCTGCCGGGCGGCTACTATCACGACTACTTCTGCCCGCAGCACGCAGTCCAGCTCGTCTTCGAGCCGGACTCGCCCCGCCTCCACCGCTGCCCAATCGACGGCGCCGCCTACTCCGGCGAACCGTTCGACTCGGCCTGGCGCTGGTCGGTCAACAACCGGCTTGCCGAGTCCGCCCTGCGGCTTGCCGTCCTCTGGAAACTGGAGGGCAAAAACGGCCATAGTCAACGCGTGCAGGAGATTCTGCTTGACTATGCCGCCAACTACGCCAGCTACATGACCTCAGCCGGCCGGCCGGCCAACCACGGCATCGCTCAATTCAGTACCTTGGACGAGGCGGTGTGGGTAATCCCGCTGGCCTGGTCCTTCGACATAGTCCGCTCAACACTTTCGCAAGCGCAACAGGCCGAGATCGTCGAAAAGCTGCTGCTGCCCGCGGCCGGCTTTCTGACCCGGCGCCACTTCGGCGGCATCCACAATTTCGCCTGCTGGCACAACGCCGCCATCGGCACGATCGGCGCGGTCACCGGCAACGAGGCGCTGCTCGCCTTCGCCATCGACGGGCCCAATGGCTTCCACACACAGGCTCGCGAGGGCATCCTGGCCGACGGCCTCTGGTTCGAAGGCTCGTTCAGCTACCACTTCTACACAGTCGCCGCGCTCCTCTCGTTGGCCAAGGCGACGGCCAACCTGCCGCGCTGGGACCTGCGCCGCGAGAGCGCTCTCTCCGCGGTGCTGCGTGCACCCGTGCTGTGCGCCTACCCGGACGGCAGCCTGCCGGCCACCAACGACTGCTGGTATTTCACAAGCCTGAACGACGACTGCTGCCACGGCGTGCCCAAGGCGCCGGCCTTCTACGAGATCGGGTACGCCTGGACCGCCGACCCGCTCTTCGGCCAGGCGCTGGCGCGTGCCTACAAACACGGCCCGCGCGAAAGCCTCGACGCGCTACTGTTCGGCGCGCGCAGCCTCCCTGCCGACGGATCGCCAGAACCCGCCAGCGTCAACATGGCCGCCTCTGGCTACGCCATCCTGCGTTCGCAACCGCAGGCGCACGAGACATCGGACCCCGAATGCGAACAGTTCGCCCTCCTCAAGTACGGAGTCCACGGCGGCGGCCACGGTCACCCGGACAAACTGGCGCTGATCCTCTACGCGCAGGGCAGCCGCCAGGCGCCGGACCTGGGCACACCCGGCTACGGCATCGACCTCTTCGAGGGCTGGTATCGCCAGACGATTAGCCACAATTCCGTGCTGCTCGACGGCCTTTCGCAACCGCCGGGCGCGGGCCGGTGCACAGCCTTCCGCGCTGACGATCCGTTTCAGTTCGCAGACGCGACCATCGCCTGGAGCCCCAAACCGGCGCCCAGTCGCGACATGCCCCTGGAGCGTGTCCGTGAGGAAGCGCTCGCCGCCTACGCGCAAGTTGAGATGCGTAGAATCGTGCTGGCCCGCGCCGAATACCTAGTCGACATATTTCTTGTCGACGCCGGCCAGCAGCGCCGCATCGACTGGATCTATCGCAACGCCGGCGCCCTGATTCATGCTGACAACGCCCACCCGCTGCTGCCTTCCGAACTCGACGGCGAAGGGTATCAACACATCTCCGACCTGCGAGCACTGTCGCTCGATGAAGATTCGAGAATGATTTGGCGATCAGACACCTCGGGCATGATGCTTCATATGGCAGAACCGGCCGGCGCGACCCTGTACGCCGGTCGCGCGCCGGGCAATCCCGCCGAAGAGCGGCAAGGACTGGTCATTCGCCGCCGAGTCGCGGCGCGAACTGCCTATCTTTCCGTTCTCCACCCTTTCGGAAACACGCCCCGCCTCCGTTCGGTCACCTGGCACGGCCGCGATCTGCTGGACTCGGGCTTTGCCGCCTGCACGGTCCACCGGCCGGATGGTCAGGACCTCTGGACAATCCGGCTGCACCCGGACGTGGAACTCCCGTCCCGGCTGGCCGATCTGCCCGCCGACAACCGCTTCGAATACACGCTGGAGAGCTGAGCGATGAACGAAAAAATGGAGAAGTTGGCCCTGCATGGCGGTACGCCGGTCAGGGATACGCCCTTTCCACCGCGCGCCCACGTCGGGCCCGAGGAAAAGGAGGCGGCCGTCGCCTATCTCGATCAGGTCCTCGCTACCGGAATTCTCCGCTCATACCAGGGCGACGAGGAGGAGGCCTACTGCGCCCAGTTTGCGGAATACCTGGGTGGGGGCTACGCCGATGCGGTCAGCTCAGGCTCGGCGGCCATCTACGTGGCGCTATTGGCGCTGCAGCTGGAAGCGTTCAGCGAGGTCATTATTGGCCCCTTCACCGATCCCGGCGGCATCATGCCAATACCCATGCAGTGCATGATCCCCATGATCGCCGACGCCGCGCCGGGCAGCTACAACACCGGTCCGGAGCAGATCGAGGAGCTGATTTCCCCTCGCACGAGCGCCATTGTCGTGCCCCACATCGCCGGCGAGCCTGCTGAAATCGGCGCCATCATGGAGCTGGCCCGGGCGCACGGAATCCCCGTGATCGAGGATTGTGCCCAGGCCCACGGTGCGCGCTACAAAGGGCAGCTGCTCGGCAGTTTCGGCGACATCTCCGCTTTCTCCACAATGACCGGCAAGCACCACAGCACCGCCGCGCAGGGCGGCGTCGTCTTTACCCGCGACGAAGCGCTATACCATTCGGTGCGGCGCATGGCCGACCGCGGCAAGCCCCACTTTCTGCCGGAAGGCTCGACCAACATGCAGGCCACGCTGAACTTCAACCAGACCGACTTCGCGGCCGTGGTCGGGCAGGTCCAGCTGCGTAAATTGCCGGACATGGTCGAACGCCGGCGGGCAATCGTCGGCCAGCTGATCGAAGGCACCGCCGACCTGGAGATGATCACCTTGCCGCAGACCGCGCCGGGCATCGAATCCAGCTACTGGTTCCTGCCGGTGGCGTTCAATCCCGAGCACGCCAGCTGCGACAAGGAGACATTCTGCGCAAGCGTGCGCGCCGAGGGTCTTCCGGTCACCGACGACTACCGGACGGGCGTGCCGCACCTCCAGGAGTGGTATACGGAGCGCCGTGTCTTCGGCAGCAGCGGCTACCCCTGGACCAGCCCGCTCTACAAGGGCGACCCTGATCGCGAATTCCACCGCCCCAACGTCGAGGCGATGCTGAAGAGCCGCTTCAATATGCACTTCCACGAAAGTTGGGGTCCGCTAGAGGTGGACGACATCATCGCCGTCTTCCACAAAGTGGCCGCGGCCTATACGCCCGGCTAGAGCAGAGCTGACCGGAACTCTACTCGTTTCCCCAGGGGAAGGATGGGATCCGCAGCGTCCTCTCGGCTGCCGGGAGCTCGATGCGCGCGCCGCCGCACGCGTGCGATAGATGGGCGGCGAAACCGATCTCGGTCGCGCGACGGGCCTCCTCCACATCACAGGCGGTTTGCCCGCCGCCGGCCAGCGCATTGACCAGGTCGCGCACCATCGCCCGGCCCGAAGGGAAGTCGCCGGCCGGCTGCGGAATATCCAGCGGCAATGGCGCGCCGTTGTCCTGCCACCGCCATACCTGCTGCCCATCTTCCACCACGGTCAGGCGGCCCGCGTCGCCGATGATGTCGAACGATTGCCGGCGGCTCCCGCCCGGCGTGAAGTAGAGGACGACACCGCCCTCCAGACCGACCATCAAACGGCCCGTCGGATCCAGGCGGCGGCGCGAATCGGCCGGCTCTCCTTCCAGGTCCTCCACGAAGCCGCTCACCCATTGCGGCTCAAGATCGCCGGCCAGATAAAGGGCCGCGTCGTACCAATGACAGCCGTGATTGATCAGGTTGGGGATGCCGTAGACGATCAGCGACTGGAGCCGTCCGACGATACCGCCGCGCAACAGCTCGGCCAGGCGGCGGTAGGAGCTGAGCCAGCGCCGGTCGAGCCCAAACGCCAGCGGAATGCCAGCATTCCGGCAGGCGTCCAGCAATCCGTCGGCCTCCGCCAGGCTGGTAGCCAGCGGCTTGTCGCACAGAATACCCCGCACGCCCGCCGCGACCGCCTCCTGGATCTGACCGGCGTGCATCTTCTGGCTGGTCGCGAGGCAGAGAATGTCGGGCCGTTCCTGCCGCAGCAACTCACTGAAGCTGTGATACGCCGCCACCTGCGCGCCCCAACAGTCCACAAAGGCCTGTCGAGTCTCGTCGCCCAGGTCGAAAACGGCGACGATCTCTGTGTCGACATCGGCATCGAAGGCGGTCGCAAAGTTGTGGTTGGCCGCTTTCTTGTCGAGCATGCGGTGGCAGCCGGCGACGGCAACGCGGTATTGTTGGGACATAGTTTCTTCGTCTCCTGCGACTCGATTACCCCGGTCTGGACCGACCGGCAATGCGGCCATCCTGCAACTCGTACACTTCGGTGGCGAAGTCATCGCTGGCCGGATCGTGGCTGGCGACCAGCGCGGTGATGCCCTCCTCCTCTACCAACCGCGCGAACAGCTCCAGGATCTGGCGGCCCGTCTCGCTGTCCAGGTCGCTGGTCGGCTCGTCTGCGATCAGCATCGCCGGCCCGTGCGCGAGCGCGCGGGCGATCGACAGGCGCTGCTGCTGACCGCCTGACATCTCGAACGGCCTGTGATCGGCCCAGCGGCTGAGCCCGACGAGCGAAAGGCAATAGGCCGCCCTTTGCCTCCTCTTCTCGGCCGATATTCCCAGCAGGCGCAGCGTCATCTCCACGTTTTCCTGCGCCGACAAGGTCGGGATGAGGGAAAATGCCTGAAAAACAAACCCAATATAGAGTTGGCGCAATTGGGCGCACTCGTCAGCGGACAGCTGACCGATATCCTGCCCGAAGAGCGAGACCCGGCCCGCGCTCGGTGTGTCCAGGCTGCCGATGAGATTCAACAGTGTCGTCTTGCCCGAACCCGAGCGGCCCCGGAAGAGTGTGAAGCTGCGGCGTGGAATGACAATGTCGATGCCCCGCAGCGCGTGGACCGACTGGTCCCCGACTTCGTAGATACGCTGCAGTTCGCTGACTTCGACGAGAGGTCCGCTGTCGAACTCCGAAATCGCCAGCTGCCGCGATGCCGTTTCAACGCCCCCGTTCGAAGATGGGGCAGAGGCCTCCCAGCGGTCGCCGCCGGTGTCGCTGCCGTAGTCCCACTGCAGCGTTTCGCGCGCGCCGGCCGCCGAGGAGTCGCCATCGGCATCGCCTGCTGCGCCGGTCGCGAAGCCCCCCGCCCAGGGATTGGCCGCCTGTTCAGAAAGAGGCTCGTCGGCATCGGCAGGCTCCGACCTGCTCCAGAGCCGCCGCCACCAGCCGGCGCCTCTTTCAGGTGTTGGGTCCTGGTCCATTGCTGCAGGACCTGCCTGCGCGCCTTCAGGCCCCCCTTCATCTCCGTCAGCGGCGCCGGGATCCCCAACCGGCGCGAACCGTTCCTGCGTTGGACGCACCAGGATCCCGTCTTCGACCAACTGGACGACGGCGCGGCGGCCGATGCCCTTGTTCTCAAGATACTCGCGCGGCATCTGCAACCGTCCGACCGAGTCAAGGACCACCCGCTCCTCAAGTTGCGCGATAACGTCGGCCTCCGCGACCACGGGCGGCAGGTCCCCCACCGCCGCATCCGTTTCGCCGTACTCGTGCATTTCAAAAAGGCCCTCTTCGACCACGTCGCCGCCCGCTTGGCGCACCATTTCCGTGCTGATCTTACCGTCCCGTATGCCGATTACGCGGTCAACGACGCGGGCGATATCGCGGTCGTGACTTACGATGATGCTCGTGAGATTGTAGCGCCGGTTCAACTCCCGGAACAGCTGCCAGATCTGCTGTGCTGTGACCGAGTCCACCTCTCCGGTCGGCTCATCGGCCAGAAGGATCTGCGGCTGGTTGGCCAGAGCAACCGCAATCGCAATCCGCTGCTGCTGCCCGCCGGAGAGCTGGCTTAAGCGATGGTGGCTGTGGCTCAGCAGCCCGACCGCGTCCAGTAGCTCACGCGCCCGCTCCCGCGGCTGCGCGACACCGCCGCCGGCCGCGATCATCGGCAACTCGACGTTCTCCTGCGCGGTCAGATATGGAATCAGGTTGCGCGCCGACTGCTGCCAGACGAAGCCCACATCGCGCAGCCGGTAATCCTCCAACTCCCGCTCCGGCGCCTTGAGCAGATTGCGGCCATCGACCGATATCTGGCCGGCCGAAGGGCGGTCCAGCCCGCCGATAATGTTGAGTAGCGAGGATTTGCCGCTACCGCTCGCGCCAATAATGGCCATCATCTCGCCGCGGCCGATTTCCAGGTCGAGTCCCTGCAGGGCCACGACTTCGATCTCATCGATCTGATAGATCTTGACCAGATTGTCACAGATCACAAGGGGGCCGCTCAATGCACCCTCGGCTTGAACCATGCTCCTACTCCCGCTGCCCCATGCGCAAGACCTGGAACAGATCGCGACGCGTGCTCCAATAGAGAATGACCGCCTGCGAACCCAGCAACGCCGTACCGAATACCAGCGCCAGAACGCCGATCTGTCCCCAGGCGATGTGGCGCACAAAAGGCGGCAGGGCAAAGACCGGGTCGCCGCTCACCCGGAAAAAGGGCACGTAGAGATAGGCCGTGGCGATGCCCACCACCACGCCCCACAGCACGCCAAACAGGATTACACCGAGATACTCGACGCCCACCATCGCCAGCACCAGCCGCGTCTTGAGGCCGACCGCTCGCAGTACGCTGATCTGCTGCAGGCGGCCCTGGAGAGAAGCATAGGTGTAGACCAGAAGTCCGAGACTTGCCAGAAAAGTTGACGCCAGGAACCCGACCGACAATATGCCGTAGAGGCCGATCCGCTCGACCCTTTCCTCGTCCAGCGTGATGAGCGCGCGCGCGTCCCGTTTCCGGACAGGCCAGATGCCAAGATCGAGCAGATTGTCCACGATCGTCTCGGCCGACGCGCCTTCGCTGGTCGTCATCCAGATCTGGTGCAGGCTCTCGTCGCCGACCTGGTCGAACAGATAGCCCAGGTTGCCGACGAAGACCTCCGTGTCCTGCGGATAGGCGGTGGGAAAGTAGTCGTAGACGCCGACGACCAGGAACTCATGCTCAAAATTGCCGTAGTTGATCGTCACGTTCAGCTTTGTCGTCTGGCCCTCGATCAAGTGGGCGCGTTCAAGAAAGTTGCGCGAGACGAGAATTCCGTTGGGATACATTCCGAGACGGTTCATCAGCTCGCCCAGCGGAAACTGGTTGAAATCCGAACGGTGAAAGGCGACGCGCGGGAAGTCGAAACGGTCGATGCCGAGGAAGACGGCGTCGATGCTGCGCGAAACGCTGGTCTTGGCCTTGAAGACCGCGACGCGCGTCGCGTCTTCCACGCCCGGAATCTCCAGGTAGTCGCCGACAGGCAGCAGCCACGCGCTGACCACTTCGGGGTCCGGCTCTGCATCCGGCGCAACCGGCCCACCCATATCAGGCGGCGGAATGCCCTGCTGGAAACGGTAGTCGGCCCCGATTTCGTAGTAGATGCGGTCGGCCAGCCACTGGTCGAGGCTGAGCGCCATCGAGGCGTAAAAGGCGCCAAGGCTGAGGCAGACCATCGTCAGAAAGAGGCTGCCGGAGTAGTGCGAACCCTGCCGGTGCAGCTGCGTCAGGCCCATATAGCCCACGAACGAGCGCAGACGGCTGCCCACGCGATCGAGCGGCCGCATCAGCAGCGGGAATAGATGGGTCAGAACCAGGGCGGACGTGAAGACGAAGAGTGAAGGCGCAAGCAGCAGCAACGGATCGCGAAAGGGGTCGCCGCTCGGCTCCCAACCGATGATGCCCAGCGTGCCGCGCTGGCTCAACTGTTGATAGGCGTACCAGCTCAGAGCGATGAGCGCGGCGTCGCCAAAGAGCAGCAGCGTCGTAATCGCAGCACGCGGACGCGAGCGGACCTGCAGATGCTGAACGATGCCGCCGCGCGCCGCGCGCAACGCAGGAATGCCGCGTGCGAGGACAAGCAGCAACAGCGCCAGCCCGACCAGCCGCCAGTCCACCTCCAGCAGTGTGGCGGGAATGCCGGCGCGCGGCGTGAAGAGCAGGAAGCCCGATGCCAGCCCCATCGCGCGCGCCATGACGTAGCCCGCGCCCAGGCCCAGCGGTATGCCGACCGCGAGCAGGAGCAGCGTCTCCAGCAGGATCAGGAATGCGACAAAGCGGCGGCCGGCGCCGCGCGACGCCAGGATCGCGACCTCTTCCTGCTGAAACTGCGCTGTCACGTGGGATAGAATCCACAGAAAGAAAAGCAGCAGGCCCAGCGCCGGTAGGCTGAAGCCGACCAGCAGCGCCGACAGGCTCGCCCTGCGCTGCAAGTAACGGTTCAAGGGCCGCTCCGGCGAAACATCCATCTTCGTGCCCGGGAAGACGAGATCGGCGCGGCTGGGCACAATGCGCAGACCGTTGGCAACGGCATCGGCCTGATGCAGCTGCAGCGCCTCCTCATCCGGGCTGAGATACCAGACCGCGATGCCGGTCTTGCGGCTGATCTCGGGCTCGACCGCACGCCGGTAGACGCTGTCGGTTACCAGCAGCAGCTTGCGCCACGAAATCGTCGTTGCCGACCAGTAAAAGTCAGAAGGGTCGGCCGGCTCCCAGATCCCGGCGACACGGATCGGAATCGACCGGCGGGAGCTGCCCTCGACCATCCGGTAGGTCTCGCCCACCTGAAACCCCATCTCGGCCGCCTTTTCTGCGTACAGCCAGACAGCCACGCCGCCCTCAGTGCTCTCGGTCCCGTAGGGGAGGCCCTCCACAACCGAAATCCGCTCCCCGATACCGGTGACGACAGCGAACTGAACGTTCTCGACGATGACGTTCTCTTTCAGCTGGGTGTAGACGGTGTCCTCGGTCAGAGGCTGGATCGTCATGCCGGGGCTGGCGACGTAGGTGAGGGTATCGGCAACGGAGAGACCGGTCTCCCGCTCCACAATGTTGCGATACCTGTCTTCCAGTCGGAGCGCGCTGTCCAGCGACAGGGCGCGGCGCTTTGGAACGATGAAATAAAAGCGCATCGTCAGGGGCGGACGGTGGAAAGTGGCCCCGATTTCGGCCAGCTCGTCCTGGAGCAGCAAATAGCTGACCCCCTGCGAGAAGATCGGAATGCTGGCAACCATGCCGATCGCCAGTATGATGCTGAGCAGTGACAGCAGGGTCAGGCCGGGCCGGCTGGAGAGACGGCGCAGCGCAAGCCCGAGAAAACGGAGATAGAATGACATCTACCTACCCACAACGATATCGCCCTCGTTCAGACCTTCCAGCACCTCGACCATGCCCTGGCTCTCGAGGCCGATGCGGATGTCGACACGGCGCTGGCGGTCGCCATCCTGGACAACCACGAAAGTGCGGCCGCCGAACCGCCGCACGGCCGCGTCGGGCAATACGAGCGTATCCTCCTGCACCGCGGCCACAACCTCAATGTTGACAAACTCACCGGCAACAAGCTGCGGAGAGTCTCCCTCGACCGTGAGATGAATTGAGCCCGGAAAGCCCGGCGTGAAACGATCACCCGAGGAGATAATTGGCAGCTGGGCCACCCGCACGGGAAACGGCTTGTCCTGCGCCCAGCGATGCGCCGCCGTAACCCGCTGGCCCACCGCCAGGTCCGAGACCCGTGCGCTCTGGCTGGATACGATCAATTCGACCGGCTGCGGTACGACAATGACCATGAACGGAGAAAATGCCGGCACCTCGGCGCGGCGCTCAGGCGGCTCAAGCGGGCCGCGCATGCTCGTCAGTCCAACGCCCACCGCCACGACCTGGCCCGCGAACGGGGCCCGAATGCGGCGCTCTTCGACCTGCCGTTCGAGCGCATCGACGGCCAGCCGGGCGCGCTCAACAGCCTGTTCCAGCGACGGGTCAACCCGGCTTTCGGTTTCTCGTAGATTCAGCTGCGCAAGTTCAAGCGCGACCTCCTGCAGCGAGATCCGGTCAGCGTCGCCCCCATTGCGCGCCTGTGCCAGCAGCAGTTCGGCGCTGCGCACCTCCAGCTGCGCTCTCTCCAGGTTGAAGCTCTGCTCGTTCTCGTACACCCAGAGTACGCTCTCCGCCTTCGAGAGGTCTAGGCGGGCCTGCTCCAGCTGTTCGAGCAGGTCTGGCATGATCAGCTCGGCAAGAATCTCACCCTCTTCGGCCTCCTCGCCCTCATGGACATGAACGGCGGCCAGTTGGCCGTCAACCGCAAATGCGAGCGGCTCCCAGCGCAAGGGCGCCACCTCCGCGATCAGCTGAAAACGGTCTTCGACCGTGCCGCGCGTAACCTGGTAACTCTCCTGTTCGGACAGTACGGGCGTGGGCCAGGGTGTCGGCGTAGGCACCGCGCGCACCGGTGAAAAACATCCGCCTAGGGCAAACATCAGGAGTGGTAGCAGCCACCGCAGACGGCGCTTCACGCACGCGCGGGCCATGGGACGCAATTGGGTCTTGGCAGGCATTGTTGGCAACATCTAGAGTGGTCAACTTTGGATGGGTTGCGGCGGCTATCGGCCGCTCAACAGTGCCCCGACAGCCACCGCCAAGGCTAACGGCAAACGTACTCATTGTCAATTTGGCAGGCAGGCGATCACCTCGCAACTCTTCAGTTTGGGCGTTTTACGCTACCCTGCGACAGGCATCGCCAACCCACCTCACGTAGGCCCTTCCATTGGAGCCCTGCCAAAACGAGACCTGCGGCGCAAGGCCCCTGGTCGCCGAAGCAAGGCGGACAGAACTTTCTTCACTTCCCGTTCCTGTACGGGGTTGTCATCCTCCAGACGCTGTGTTACCGTACTCCTATTTTCCGCGCCGTCTTTGAGGCTGGAGCCAGATGTCGACAGTTGACATGTTGCGAAAATCGGCTGCCTGGCTTGAAACGGCACTGGCCGGTTCGCTGGCGCCTTCGGTCCGCCGGGTTATGCACATCGAACTCTCGATGTCGCTGGCCTATGGCGTATTCTACGCCACGATCATCCCTTTCACGCAGGTAGTGTTGCGGCGTCTGGGCGCCACGGTCGATATGCTGGCGATATATACCGCGCTCCTCTTCGTCGGCTCGGTTTTCACCTCCTTCAGCATCGTGCTGATGCGCCGCCGCCGCACCATCAACATCATCATCTTCTGCTGGCTGCTGGGACGGTCGCTCTTCCTCCTCACCGCCTTCATATCAGGCGCCGTGCCGTTGATGGCGATAGGAGTCCTTTTCTGGCTGACCGAGGCGTTTGTCATCCCGGCCTACACGCGCGTGATCCAGAAGATCTATCCCGAGAGTGGACGGGGCAAGGTGATGTCGACCGTGCGCATGGGGAGGGTCTCGGTCATTCTTCTCGTCACGCCCATTGCCGGCTGGGCCCTGGACAAAGTTGGCTACCAGCTGCTCTTTCCCATCGGCGCACTTTTCGGCATCCTGGCCACATATCTCTTCACACGCATGGAGATTGACGAGGGGGAGCTGCCGCCCCGGCAGACCAAGACTTTCGCTGAGCTGTGGCAAATCGTACGCACAGACCGAAACTTTGCCACCTACCTGTCTTGTTACACCTTGTTCGGTCTGGGCGGGCTGCTCTCCTGGCCTCTCTACCCCCTCGTACAGGTGGACCGCCTGCAACTCTCCTACTCAGAAATCGGTCTCCTGGGACTGATCGAGTCGCTCACCTGGTTTTTAAGCTATCTGCTCTGGGGCCGGACGATCGACAAGCGCGGCGGCCTGTTTGTCGTACGCGCCATCTGCGCCATCTCAATCGTCACGCCCCTCACCTACATGTCGGCGCAGAATCTGTGGATGCTTCTGCCGTCCGCAATCGCGCGCGGGCTGGGAATGGCCGGTTTCGAATTGGGCCGGATAAGCGCCGGCATCCAGCTGGCCGACCCGGACCGTGTGACGGAGTACGCCGCCTTGCAGTCAACGGTAGTCGGCCTGCGCGGACTCGTGGCCCCTTTGTTAACTGTGGGGCTGCTGCGTCTGGGCGTGCCCCACAGTTCCATCTTTCTTCTCAGCGTGCTCTTCCTGGCATTGGCCTGGCTCGCCTTCGGACGAGTGCATGCGCCGACGCCTGGGGACGAGGGCTACAGCGAACGCCAGAAACTGCGCTACCGTTGGCCCTTCTGGCGGCGGATCTCGCGGGTGTGATCTGGAAGGTTCCGTTGACGTTTCAGAAGACGATCCGAAGAGGCAACATCTACAGGCTGTCTGAGAACAGTTTGGACTCTGATTCACCTGATTCGCGTGAACGAAGCCCGCCTCGGAAGCCAGCGCCGTTAACTGTGTCCATCATATAAATCAAACAAACTGTAGTTCAGACAAATGTCAACGAGCCCAATGCGCTGCCGTCTATCACTCCTCAAGAGCCCAGTTACAGTTTTCGCATAGAAATTCCCGCTGTCTTTGGCCGGCTCGGCATCGTCGAGCAGGTTCCCTGCTCTAAAGAAGACGGATCCCAGGTATGGTGTCCCCTGGCGAGCGTTCAAGCGCCGTCATTGCGCCACCAGCGGACTTCGTTGCTGCCGCGCTCGGCGGCGGCGATGATGTCTAAGCGGCCGTTGCCGGTGAGGTCGGCGGTGATGACCATGTTGGCATTGGTCCAGCCCTCTTTGAGGAGCTGCATGTCCCAGGGACCGCGCGGGTCGCCGCGATGCTTGAAGACGGCGACGCGGCCTGTGACGTTCCAGCCGGTGGCGATGACCTCGAGCTGGCCGTCGCCGTCGAGGTCGGCGGCGATGGCTTCGAAGGCATGGGGATAGTTTTCGCAGATGATATGCTTGCGCCATTTGCCGGCGGCGGGGCGGCCTTCGTGCTCGTACCAGACGACCTGGTGGTGGTCGAAGGAGACGCCGGTGGGGTCGTCAGGGGGCAGCATGCCGAGCGCCATGACAATGTCGACGTCGCCGTCGCCGTCCATGTCGACGGGGCGTCCGTGGATGGGCTGGGGCGCGTCGTCGATGACGTGCTTCTGCCAGCCCTGGTTGGCGGGGTCGCCGCTGTTCTCATACCAGGCGATCTGATTGCCAACGCGGGCGGTGGCGATGAGGTCGAGGTTGCCGTCGCCGCTGATGTCGACGGCGTGGATGTCGCGCGTTTCGGCGATGTCGTCCTCGATGATCTGCTTGATCCAGCGGTCGTCGCGGTTCTCGTACCAGAGGACTTGGTTGCCTTTGCGCCAGTTGGTGGCGGCGACGTCGAGTTTGCCGTTGCCGGTGAAGTCGGCGACGGCGACGTCGTAGGCGCCGGGGATTGTGCCTTCGTCGATGTAGTGGAACTGCCATGATTCGGGCAGGCGCGGGTCGCCGTCGTAAGCAAAATAGAGGAGGCTGGCGCTGATGTTGTCGACGGTGACGATTTCGGGGCGCCCGTCGCCGTTTATGTCGACGACTTGGTGGCGCTCGAGCCACTCGTTCTCCTTGAGGTGGACGACATGGCGGGTGAAGTTGCCGTCGCCGTGGTTTTCAAGCCAGTAGAGGCCAACGTCGGTGTCGGGGGTGATGATGTCGGGCAGGCCGTTGCCGGTGAGGTCGACGGTCGAGATGCCGTAGGCGTAGGCGTAGCCATCCATGGCGAGGTGTTCGGTGAGTTTGATTTGGGTCGCCATCGTCTTCTCCCTTATCGAGGTTGAGGCTCTTGTCAGTAGAGCGCGTTGCAGCCAAAACAACCGCTGCCGCCAGGTTGTCCCGCGTTCTTGCTTGTCCGGCCTTGGTGGCTTCTCGGCGCCTGTCGGTTCCCGCTAGCGGGATAGTGGCTGCGCGGCAGCTAGCGGAGTGAACTGCAGCGGTCCGCCTGACTGCGCTCTATCTGGCTGATCTGGCGTAGTGTAGGGCCGGGAGCACCGCCGCCATACTCCACTTACCCGAGGCAGGCCTGACGGTAGCGCTAAAATGGAAATGCCCTTCTGGGCAATTGCTGGCAGTTCGAGCGCCGCTGCCAACGCAAAGAGGGCCGTTCTGCCCGCCGCCCGCCGGCACCCGCGCTGCAATTTCCCCCAGGCTGCAGCCGAATCTTTTTGCATGTACTGTGTTACGACGGACGGCTGTGGTCGCGGTCTAGGCCTCTCGTGCTCGACTTATCGCGCATGCACTGCTGCCGAGACCAGTCCTGCGCCGTTCCCTTTCGGCCTCTCCCCGATGCAATTGGATAGCTGGCGCCCGTCTCAGCGGCCGGCCGCCACTGATCCGGCCCGTTACTTGGCGGGCCTTACGATAACAGGCCTGTCGCGCGATGACAAGCCTTTCGAAGGGCGCCAACCTCAGGGCGATTGCATCAAATTGAGTCAAGACCCCGCGACACTACCTGATTCGAGCCCAACTCCGAAAAAAAACGCCGAGAACAGTGCAAACTGTAGTGCGCGGTCGCGAATTCTTAATGTTTTCGGCGACTGGCAATCGGTTTTTGGGCCGAAAACGATTGACAATTGGTAGAAGGGCACCCCTTGTGGGTGCCCTTCGTGGGATATTTTGGCGTCCAGATTTAGATGCGATTGCCCTGCCTGCAGTTCATCAGTTCTGGTAACCGAACCGCTCCAGCATAGATTGAAAAATAAGCCAGATCTGCTGCTCCAGGACAAACTGGAAGACCAGCCAGACGCCCAACAACAGCAACAGCCACCGAATCCAACGCAGCTCCTTGCCAATCTCGCGTACGGCGATGTTTCTGACGATCCAGACCAGCGCCTGCTGCTCGGTCAGATCCACCGTAATCCGGCCAGCTCCAGTTTCCTTCGCCGCGCGCCCCAAAAGACGCGTCTGCAGCCGGTACTGCTGCTCTCCCGACGCGACGAAGCTCTTCCCATCTCCGCCCTCCGTCCGCCTCCCGTTGACGAAAAGGGAGAGCTCCTCTTTGCCGCTTTTCCACCGCTTAAGCAGAAGCCGCACAGGCGCCTCGCTCTTTCTGGCCGGAGCCCAGTCCGCGCGGCGCTCCCCTGACGGCAAAGGCAGGATGGCATCCTCCCCTACCTCTCCGAACTCCTCTTCAAACTCTTCTCCGGCCTCCTCTACGGCCGTCAGACAGAAATCACACCCGCCGCAGTTCCCCCCGCTCCACTCCTCGCCGAAGTATCGCAGGAGATACTTTCGCCGGCACGCCTGCAGCTCGCAGAACTCGATGACCTGGTCCAGCTTCCCGTACGCGTTCTCCCGCGCATCGTCATCCTCGATCTCCCCAATAAACCTCTCCAGTTTCGGCACGTCGTTGTGGGAGAAGAAGAGAACGCAGTCGCTGGACAGACCGTCGCGACCCGCGCGCCCAGTCTCCTGGTAGTAACCCTCCAGCGTCTTGGGCAGGTCATAGTGGACGAGCAGCCGGATATCCGGCTTGTCGATACCCATGCCAAACGCAGTCGTCGCCACGATGATCGCGGTCCGGTCCCTTGTAAAACGGTCCTGGGTTCCGTGCCGCACCTCGTCCTCCAGCCCGGCATGATAGGGCTGTGCGTCGAAACCCCTGTCTCGCAAACGAGAAGCCATCGCCTCCGTCTGTCTGCGCGCAGTGCAGTAGATAATGGCGGATTCGCCCTTGTGCCCCTGCAACAGCTCCTCAAGCCTGGTGAAAGCGTCCTCCTGCTTGGGCAGCACCGCATAGCTGAGGTTGGCGCGGTTGAAGCTGGCCACGAACCGTTCAGGCCGCTCCAGATGCATTTGCTCCACGATGTCCTCGCGCACCCGCTCGGTCGCGGTCGCCGTCAACGCCAGAAACGGCAAACCGCACCAGTTACTTGATATCATCGATTAGGACTTGGGCTGACCTCGCCGACTCGGTGTCTTCGTACTTGTGAGCCAGTTCCAGCGCGATCTCCAAATCTGCGAGCGCGGCCTGGTAGTTTCCCAAGGCATAATAGGCCTGCCCTCGCCACAGGTACGTCTTGATAAACCTTGCATCGTTGTCGCTAAAACATTCGCTGGGGCAAGGGTTTGGTGTCAATGTGGGAGTGGGTGTTGCGGTTTGGCCGGCCGTCGGAGTGGTGTCTGGCGCTGGCGTAGAGCCAGGTGTTGGGGAAACTTCTTGCTGTGTTTCTTCTTCTGCGGGGCAAAGCTCAATCTTGGTACCAGTGCCCAAAACATCCCTCATACTTATAGCTTGGTCAAAGTCCTCAATGGCGCTCTTGTACTCTTCGAGCCGTAGCTTGGTATACCCCCTGCTGGTAAATGCCTCATCATACCGTGACCGCAATTCGATAGCGTAATCTAAGTCCTTCAAAGCCTCTTGGAACTGTTTGAGATTCGCCTTGGATATACCTCGGTTTAGGAAATAGCAAGCGTTGGAGGACTCTATCTCGATTGCTCGACTATAGTCCAAGATAGCCTCTCTATTTAGATGTAGGCTTCCTTTGGCAACGCCCCTACTATTGTAGGATGGGGCAAAGTCAGGATTCAAGCGGATTGCTTCGTCAAAGTTGCCAATTGCTGCCCGGTATCGACCTTCAAGCAGATCGTCCCTACCTTCGTTAAACCAATAACTGAAAGGAGGAGTTGGAGTAGGACGGGGAGTAGAAATCGGCTGGGGTGTGGCCGTCAGGCCGGACGCAGTGAACGGGAAGAATTGCCGCACGAACTCTTGGGGCGGCTTACCACCAGTAACGACCCACGCCATAAATCCCACGAAACACAGGAAACACAAACTCACAATTGCGCCACCCAGTTCTTTTTTCATAATGTTGCCTTCTTGCCATGAAGTTGGCCCAAAAAACTGGACCGCAAGCTACGTGCATGGTGTAGCAACTCACCACGCCGGTGGAGCAGCAGTGCGCTGTTCGAAAAACGGGACCACACACGGCGGCGGAACGCTTGCGCGCGCAGACGACTAGCCTGTCGGCCTACCGCTCACAAGCGATTCCGTCTTTATCACGATCGAACTTCTGTTGGTAGCAAGCGTGAGCTGGACCCATGTTACTCATTCCCATCTGGTGGGCTTCGCTGCAGTTTCTGGGACACGGCGGTCGGGGCTCCGGTGCAGTTGGCGTTGGTGTATCGGTAAATATCATGTCAGTCGAAGAGCAACCGGAAAGGATACGTTTCGCTGCTATCACCTCATTTTCGTCCATCGTCAGATCGTACTTGCTTTTTACTTCGACGACCCGTTTGACATACCAGCACACATTCATCGCCGGCAGCCACTCCGCCACATCCTTGGCTCCCTTCTGGTGCCGATTCACATTGGGGCTGGCCAGGGTCAGATTCAGCACGTCGCGGGCAAAGGCCCGCCTGTCGGCAACGCTGGCCGCACACATTCCGCTATCATGCGCCTCGCTGCGCGCCACAATGTGCTCGATGTCCGTTTCGCTGGTGCTGGAGAAGTACCTGCCCGTGTACGGGCTGTAAATGCGTCCTCCCATCTGCCTGACGATCTGGAGCTCCACACTCTGCGGATAAGAGTAGTCGTCCGAGTCGTACGGGGAACAACTTTTTTCCGAAGCAATCCGAGGCCAATCCGGGGTAGGCGTGTTTGTAGGAGTGGGCGTATTAGTGCTGGTAGGGGTGGGTGTGGGGGTGTTAGTGGGGGTGTTAGTGGGAGTAACAGTCGGAACATCCTTATCATCTGTGCAGATCAGAAGCGGCGCGTAGATCCAGCCATGGCTCCCCCCGACACAGCAGAATCGATACCACTTACCCGCTACGTTTTTTGCTTGAACATCGAGCTGTTCCCCTCGGGTTACCGTGCCCATAACTGCAAAACCGGTCCCTGGCCCTTCCCGTACGTTGACCCTCTCGCGGTTGACGACACAGTGCGGAACAGGAACGGGCGTAGGTGTCGGCGTTGCAGTCCCCGTTTCCAGCGCCGCGACGCGCGTCTTCAACTCGGCCACATCCGTGGAGAGGCGTTCAACGTCCGTTGTCAGGCTTCTGTATTCTGTTGGGGGGTGACTGCCCGTGGGCCCGGGAGTTGAGCCCTGCAACCGGGACAAAATGAAGGAGGTCTGAAGGACCAGCGCCAATGCGAGGACGGCAATGATCCATTTCATGCTTGTGGTGCCCCCTTGGTGGTAACAGACGCACGGGTGCCACCACAGCAATCCTATGAATCTATCGATCCAACAAGGGGGCGCAATGCCCCCGGCCGTCTGTGTAACCGACGAATCGACAAATTCGGATTGCTGTGGTGAATCAATGCTACCACAGAATGGCGGCAGAAAATAATGAGACCGGAAAGGTGAAGGAACCCCGATATTGGATTCTGTATTAGCAACCGGATTTGCGCCGGGAGACCGCCTGGGTCGACTCCAGGATATTCGACGCATCCGAGAGAGCCCAGGAAGTTTCGGGCCATCCATAAGAGCCGGAAACACGGCACAAGGTATCGTTCAGCGACTTGGCCGCCTGGAGACGGAGTCGCGGCTGCGCATGGCAGGCGCTGGGCATGAACGCCGCCTCTCCGCGCGCGCCGAGCAAGAAACGCCACAGGAGACGTTCTAAGCCCTTATTCGATAGGTTCAGGTATTGGGGGCCTTGCCTTCCTTAGCGCCGACCACGCCCGGCTCAGCTACCGCAGGAGAGGAATCAGACACTGCCGCCAGGTACAATCGGCGGCGGCGGGCCTAAGCGTGCTGGTCGGTGTACGGCTGCTGTGCGGGCGTTGCGGCGGGTGGGCCGCTCATTCACAAACAACGCCGTCGCCGTCCGCGTCCCGCATATGCTCGTAGGCGGGCTGGCCCCTGCGGACCGGGGCTATATTGTGGTTCCTCGCCTCCGCGCAGCTGATCTGGCCGTTGCCGTCGTCGTCGTAGAGCGCCAGGGGGCTCTCCTCGCCGCCGCCGGTGGACGTGGGCGTGCCAGGTTCCGGCGTAGGCGTGATCGTCGGCGTGGGGGTCGGCGTGAGGGTGACGTCGGGAAGGATGAGGCCGACGGACTCGCAGGAGTGGAGCAGCCGGCGGGTCCCTCTCAATACCGCGCAACCGGCTCGACGCAGTTCGGCCCCTCGTTGCGCGGGTTATTGACTACCTTGCTGACCGGAAAGGCCCGCATCGTCTCTCCGCTGAACGGCCGCATCAGGTGCAGCAACGGGCCCGACTTCTGCACGTCCGGGTCGAGCCATTCGTCGTAGTCCTCCGGTTCAAGAATGACCGGCATCCTGTGGTGAAGCGGTTCCATCCAATCGTTTGCTTCGGTCGTCAACAGCGTGCAGGACTCGACTACCGAGCCGTCCTGCTCCCAGTGCTCCCACAGCCCGGCGATGCCAAAGACGGCCCCTGTCTCCATCCCGATCAGATAGGGCTGCTTGCCGCCTCCCTCCTTTTTCCATTCGTAGAATCCGTCGGCGGGCACAATGCACCGTCGGTACTTGAAGGCGGCGCGGAAGGACGGTTTTTCAGCTGCCGTCTCGGAACGGGCGTTGATCATCCGGCTGCCGATTTTGGGGTCCTTGGCCCAAAACGGGATCAGGCCCCAGTTCAAAAAGGTTGCCTCGCGCAGACCACCGTGAGGACTGACGCGTACCGCCATGACCGGCTGAGTCGGCGCGATGTTATAGCGCGGCGCCGCGGCCGGCGCTTCCGCTAGATCAAAAAGAGTCTGCAGCTGCTGCGGGGAGGCCCGCAGGACAAATCGACCACACATTTCCCCCCCTAAGGACACCTGGAGTCGGAGAATATTCCAGCTGACCTGTCCGCGATGACGATTTCGGGGCGGCCGTCGCCGTTGATGTCGGCGATGGCGTGTCGTTCCAGCCACTCCTTTTCGCGTTCGTGGACGACGTGCCGCGTGAAGTTGCCCTGGCCGTCGTTTTCAAGCCTGTAGAGGCCGGCTTCACTGTCGGGGGTAATCAGGTCGGGCACGCCGTTGCCGGTCAGGTCGACCGCCGAGATGCCGCAGGCGTAGTTGTATCCGCCCTACGCCAGGTGTTCGGTCAGTTTGATCAGCTCTGCCATGCCTTCACCTCTGTTGTGCTGTTTGGGGCTGCGAAGTTTGCGGCGCGCGTACGATAGCAGGCTTTGGGGGAGATGACAAGAGAAGGGCGGGCGCGCTGGATTGCGCGGCGGGAAATGCGACTTGACAATATGAACATATGTTCTATATAATCGGCTGAAACTACTTCCCCACGATACCCGGAGAGGGAGCAGCCATGAGAGTCGCTTGCGTACTGATCACACATTTGCGCGCGAAAGCGGAGATGAGGCGGGAGGGGTCTGCTCAGGATTTTGCGGACCCATCCGGCGGAGCGTTGCCGGGGCCTTCGACGCTGGTGGTTGAGGGCGGGAGCGCGTCGGGGACGCGGCCGGTGGTGGTCGACTGTTTTCCGGGCAGCTGCGGGGTGAGGGCGGGGATGACGCTGGAGCAGGCGGCGTCGCAGCAGGCCGATACGGTGGTGCTGCGCGCGGACGAGCCGTACTACCGGCAGATCTTCGGCGAGCTGCTGCGCTCTTTGCAGGGGGTGAGCGACCGGGTTGAGGGGGCGGAGTTGGGCACGGCCTATGTGCGTCTCGACGGGCTGGAGGCGATGTACGGGGGTGAGGCGGGGGCGCTGGCGGCGCTGCTGGCGGCGGTCCCGCCCGATCTGAACGCGCGCATTGGCGTGGCGGATGCGAAGTTTCCGGCCTTTGTGGCGGCACGCACGCGCGAGGCCGGGGTCTCCCATGCGCCGGAGGACGTGCGGGGATTCCTGGCGCCCTATTCGGTCGATCTGCTGCCGGTCGGCGCGGAGGTGAAGGAGAGGCTGCACCGTTTCGGTCTGCACGCGATGGGGGATGTGGCGGCGATGGAGCGGCATCTGATCGTTGCCCAGTTCGGGGCTGAGGGCAGCCGTTTGTGGGCGCTGTGCAACGGCGAGGATGGGCGTCCTGTCGTGCCGCTGACGTTTGAGGAGTCGATCGTGGAGCATAGCTCGCTGCCGTTCAACTCGTCGTCGCTCGATCTGCTTTTTGTGGCGCTGGATACGTTGCTGCGGCGGGGGTATGCGCGTTCGGAGCTGGACGGCCGCTATGTGGGCGCGGTGGGGTTGGCCTGCAGCGCGCGCGGCTGGCCGCCGTGGGCGGCGTCGATCGCGTTCAAGCAGCCGGTGGGGCGCTGGGAACGTGCCGCGGCGCTGGTCCGCGACCGGCTGGAGCTGGAGCCGCCGCAGATCCCGGTTGAGGATGTGACGCTGACGCTGTCCGGTTTCAGCGGGGGCTCGGGCGAGCAGATGGGCCTGTTTCAGGATGTGAAGGAGCGGGCGGGGCGGCGGCTGATGGAGATGGAGAAGCGGTTGCAGGTGCGGATGAACGGCCGGCACGTGCTGCACCGGATTGCGGAGGTGGCGCCGTGGCATCCGGCGCCGGAGATGCGGGCGTTGCAGATCCCGATCGATCCGGCCAAGCGGGATGACATCAGGCCGCTGCACGCGCCGGCCGCGGTGGCGGTGCAGGAAGGCGATCGGCATCAGCCGGTTGCGGTGCAGATTGGACGCCGCTGGCGGCGGGTGACGCGCATTGCCGACCGGTGGGCGTTCGATCTGTGGTGGCTGCCGCGGCCGATCACGCGCGCCTATTTTCGGATCGAGTCGGAGGGCGGGCCGGTGACGCTGTTCCGGAACGGGAGGGAGGGGGGGTGGTATCGGCACGGCGGTTTTTAGTTTCTGGTTTTTAGGAGTCGTTGACATTTCTATGAGGCAGGCAAGTTCCGCGCAATTGCAGGAGGGGAAGTGGAGGATCGGACGGTATCTGGCCGTGCGCTAAAGGCATGCCGCTGCTATCGCTTCTTATGTAGATCCCAAATGAGTTCACGAACTTGCGAGTATGAATGGAACGCGTGAGACGCCTGCAATGCCAGGCAGCATCCCGTGCGAAAAGTCTTGGTTTCAAATTGGATGTACATGAGTTCCTGATTGTCAAATAATTACCCCATTATTTTAACGGGCGCCGTTCTGTTGCCTAAAATTTTTTTCTCGCAAACGCTCGTAAACTCTCGTTGATCTCTCGTAAAACGCTCGTACGAGCGTTTACCTGTTCTCGTGCCTGGACACGCTATGTGTTCACCGAGTGCCCGGCCCGGACTTTCGTGTCCCAACACCGAAACTGTGTCTTTTCAGCCGCTTTGAAACCCCGCCTTTGCACCGCACGCAGCCGGGAGACCTTGCCTTCTTGACACACCCTGCAAATGTCAACGAGCCCTGGTTTTTAGTGGGGGCGGCGGAACGGCGGAACGGCAGTGGATAGTGGTTAGTGGATAGAAGGGAGTGGATGGTGGGGACGGTGTATGTGGAGCTGCAGGCGAAGAGTTTTTATTCATTTGGGGCGGGAGCGTCGCATACGCATGAGCTGCTGGCGCAGGCGAAGGCGTACGGTTACGGCGCGCTGGCGCTGACCGATACGAACCTGTGCGGGGCGCTGGAGTTCGCGCGGCTGGCCAACAGCTTGGGCGTGCGGCCGATCACGGGGGCTGAGTTGACGCTGCTGGACGGCTCGCGGATCACGCTGCTGGCGGAGACGCGGCAGGGCTACGCCAACATCTCGCGGTTGTTTACGCTCGCGAACGGGGTTGACCGCCGGGAGTCGCGGCTGGACCCGGCGCATCTGCAGGCGCATGCGGAGGGTGTGATTCTGCTGACGGGCGGGCGCGACAGCCGTGTTGGGCAGTTGGCGGCGGCAGGTCGGTGGTGGCAGGCGCAGGCGCTGCTGCGGGAATACGCGGCGTGGTTCGGGCCGGGGTCGGTCTACGCGGCGCTGCAGCAGAATTTTCTGCAGGGGGATACGATGCGCAACCGCAAGCTGGCGGGCGTTGCGCAGGAGGCGGGCATTCCGCTGGCGGCGACCAACGACGTGCACTACCACGCGCGGCAGCGGAGCCGGTTGCAAAACGCGCTGGTGGCGGCGCATTTCAACACGACGGTCGACCAGGCGCTGCCGCATCTGCGGCCCAACGATCAGTTCCATCTGAAGCCGCCGGGGGAGATGGCGCGCCTCTTTGCCGATTTTCCCGATGCGGTGGCCAACACGGCGCGGATCGCGGCGCGGTGCGCTTTCGATCTGAGCACCGATTTGGGTTACACGCTGCCTGACCCTGCACTGCCGGCGGGAGAGTCGCCGGAGAGTTTTCTGAAACGGCTCTGTTTCGAGGCGGCGGAGCGGATATACGGTGCGGTGACGGAGCGGGTGGCGGCGCGGCTGGCGGAGGAGTTCGATCTGATCGGCCGGCACCGCCTGGCCGGTTTTCTGCTGCTCTACCGGGAGATCGCGCTGATCGCGCAGGGGCTGGTGAGCGAGCGGAACGGGGGGCATGCGCCGGTTGCGGGGCGGGACCCGCCGGGCCGGGGGCGGGGCTCGTCGGTGGCGCTGCTGGTGGGCTATCTGATCGGGATCAGCCACATCGATCCGCTGGCGTGGGACCTGACGCTGGAGCGGTTTACTTCGGCGGACATGACGGTGCTGCCGGACATCGATCTTGATTTTCCGCGTGCGCTGCGCGACGAGCTGATCGAGCGGGTCCACGCGCATTTCCGGCCGGAGTATGCGGTGCTGGCCGGCGCGATCGCGACCTACAAGATCAAGGGGGTGTTGCAGGACCTGGGCAAGGCGCTGGGGCTGCCGCCGGAGGATCTGGCGCTGCTTTCCAAGCAAATACATTCGCACGACGCGGGGCGGCTGCGCGAGGAGATGCTGCAGCTGCCGGGGTTCAGCCAGCGGGTGGATGCCTGCGGCTGGCGGGAGCTGATCGAGCTTGCGCCCCAGCTGATGGGCGCGCCCAAGCTGCTGGGCCAGCACGTGGGCGGGATGATCCTGGGCAGCTCGCCGATTCCGGCGATGGTGCCGGTGCGCGAGGGCGCGACCGAGGGGCGGTACATCATGGACTGGGACAAGGACAGCGTGGCCGACGCCGGTTTTGCCAAGATCGACATTCTGTCGCTGCCGGTTCTGGACCAGCTGGAGGAGGCGCTCGATCTGGTCGAGGCGCGCACGGGCAGGCGGCCCGACACGAACGAGATCGACCCGGAGGACCCGAAGGTGTACGACATGATCAACGCCGGGCTGTCGAAGGGGATCTTTCTGCTGCAGTCGCCCGCGCAGCTGAAGATGGGGCAGCGGCTGCTGTCGCGCAACCTGCTCGACCTGGCGTACCAGGTGGCGCTGATCCGGCCCGGTGTGGGGGAGCAGGGAAGCGCGGTGTCGCAGTTTGTCGAGCGCTACCGGCATGGCGCGGCGTGGGAATACGACCATCCGCTCGAAGAGCGGGCGCTGGCGCGCGGCTACGGGATCATCGTCTGGCAGGAGCAGGTGGTGCAGCTGATCAAGGATGTGACGGGGATGACCGCGGCGCAGGCCGACGAGATCCGCCGCGCCTTTGCCAAGTCGAACAACGAGCATCTGATCGAGATGCACTGGGAGCGGTTCCGCGAGGGCGCGCGCGGCAAGGGCGTGCCGGAGGAGACGGCGCGCAGGATTTATGCCAAGATCAACGGTCATTACATGTTTCCCGAGAGCCACTCGCACGCCTTTGCCATCACCGCGTACCAGGCGGCCTGGCTGAAGTGCTACTATCCGCTGGAGTTTTTTGTGGCGCTGATGAACAACCAGCCGATGGGTTTCTACCCGCTGGAGACGCTGAAGCAGGATGCGCGGCGGTTCGGCGTGCCGTTTCTGAACCCGTGCGTCAACCGCAGCGAGGAGCGCTGCGCGCCGGAGGGCGGCGCAGTGCGGATGGGGCTCGTGTTCGTCAAGGACATGGGCGCGGAGTCGGCGCGGCGGATTGTGGAGGAGCGGGCGCGGCACGGCGATTTCGTGAGCGCGGGCGACCTGGTGCGGCGGACGGGGATGACCGACCAGGCCGTGCTTTCGCTGGCGCTGGCAGGGGCATTCGACAGCGTTGCGCCGAACCGGCGGCAGGCGTTGTGGGAGGCGGGGCTCTATGTGCGTCCTTCGCGCAACCGGCAGATGACGCTTTCGCTGCCCAGGCCGGAGAGCGTGGCCGAGCTGGAGGACTTCGACGCGCGCGAGCGGATGATCGGCGAGTACCAGGTGCTCGAGATCTACCCGAAGGGGCATCTGATGGAGTTTGTGCGGCCTGCGCTGGCGCCGCACGTGCTGCGCTCGCCGCAGGTGGAGGACCGCGAGGATGGGGAGGCGGTGACGGTAGCCGGCTGGCCGGTGGCGCGGCAGCACCCGCGCGGGCGGGACGGCACGGTGTTCGTGACGATCGAGGACGAGTTCGGCGACGTGCAGATCATTCTGTGGGCGGATCTGTTTGCGCGCCACCGCCGCGAGCTGGACAGCCAGGTGATCGAGGTGAACGGGGTGGTCTCGAAGTGGGACGGCACGACCAACGTGATCGTCACGTCGCTGCGCCCGATCCGGGTGGGCGTGCAGATGCCGCGCGCGCATGACTGGCATTGAACGGCAGCGGCCGGTGGCCGGTTGTCTGTCCCTGGATTATCGCTTGGCCCAGATCGAGCTGAGGTCTATCTGTTGTTTGGTAGCTCTGGGTTCTGGTTCCTGGCTCCTTGGGGGTCGCAGGCGTTTGTCTGAACTGTGATTTGTGGGATTTCTCTGATTGAGATGATGAACTGCGCTGGCTCCGGAGGGAGGGGACTATTGGTAATGATTCTTGCTTGGGTTGGGTCGAAGCCAATGGGGGCTAAGCGTGTCGCGTGTGGAAGACAGGAACTGATCCGAAGTTTTCGGTTTCGAGTTCGCAGGTTTTGGAGGGCCTGGGAGGCGATCGCAGGAAGAGGAGGGAAGATATTGACAAGAAGGGCGAACGTGATGCAGAATCGCCAGAGAAACCCTGCTTCTTGAGGCGAGCAATGTCACGAACGACAAAGACGATCACCTTTTCGTTGCCGCTGGAGATGGCAGAGAAGGTGGAAGAGTTGGTAAAGCAGGAAGGGAGCACCAAGAGCGCGTTGTTGCGCAAGGCGCTGCGTCGATATATCGCGGAGCGAGAATGGCAGCAACTCTTCGAATATGGAAAGCGGCGGTCAAGGGACCAGGGTATCGCGCGTGAGGACGTGGGCCGACTGGTGGAAGAGTACCGGGCCTCTGACGCTTCGCTCCAGAAATGAGAGTCGTTCTTGACACGAATGTAATCGTCTCCGGGCTGAACTTCTCCGGAAACGAACAGCGTGTCCTGCAGCTGGCCGCCAGGAGGCGATACGACCTTTACCTATCCACCTTTATCCTGCAGGAAGTTTCTGGAGTCCTGGCGCGCAAATTCAATTGGGCCCAAGAGCGGACATCCCAGGCAATCAGATTGCTGAGTAGCGCAGCTACCGTCATTAAGCCGCGGAGAATCCTGCCTGTCATCCAGACCAACCCAGCCGACAATCGTGTCTTGGCGTGCGCGGTGGAATCCGATGCCGATTACCTTGTAACCGGGGACCGCCGACACCTACTGCCACTGAAAGTACATGCGGGAACACGAATCATCAACGCTGCCGGTTTTCTTCCTCTCGTAGAGAAGTAGGAAGACTGGGAACAGGCGGGCTGATGTGTGGCGCTTGCCGCGTCGAGAGTTCGTCAAGTTAGTTTGCTCCAACATCGAATCACAGAACCGACCTATTGCCAGACAGTTTCCCAAGAATAGCTGAATTCGGACAGGGTCGGCCGCTTAACACAGACTTTGGTTGAAGAGATGCAGATCACAGAGAGCGGCATCCTCAGCCGCGCCCAGGCCGGTACCTCGCGGGCGGCGTTGACTTTTCCCACACTGACGGCGCTGGCCGACGGCACGGTGCTGGCGACCTGCCGCACGGGCTCGAACAAGGACTCGGAGGATGAGACGGTCGAGTTCACGCGCTCGCTGGACGGCGGGCGCACGTGGAGCGAACCGTGGCGACCGTTCGAGAACCCGGAATTGGACGGTATTCCCGGCTCGTTGCGGGTCTGCTACCTGACGGAGCTCGCGGCGGGGCATCTGCTGGCCGCGTCGATGTGGATCGACCGCGGCACCTACCCGGGCGGGCCGCTGTTCAACGAGGAGACCGAGGGTTGCCTGCCGATGACGGTGCTGCTGGCGGATTCGGGCGACGGCGGCGCGTCGTGGTCGCCGTGGCGGGTCGTTCCGATGCCGGTGGAGGTGGGTCCGCCGAGCCTGACGGCGCCGGTCCTCCAGTTGGCGGACGGTTCGCTGGCGCTGAGTATCGAGACGAACAAGGCGTATGACGACGCTTCGCCGTGGATGCAGAAGGTCGTCTTCTTTCACTCGCATGACGGCGGGCAGAGTTGGGCTGCACCTGTAACGGCGGGCGAGGACCCGAGCGGCCGGATCTTCAACTGGGACCTGCGCTGCGGCGTCGCGCCCGACGGGCGGGTGGCGACGTTTTCGTGGACCTACGACACGGCGGCGGGCAGGTATCTGAACATTCACCGGCGCGTCAGCAGCGACCACGGACAGAGCTGGAGCGAAGCTGAGGACCTGGGCTTTGCCGACCAGGCCGCGCGGCCGGCGATGCTGGCGGACGGGCGCGTCCTGCTGGTCTGGGTTGACCGGTTCGGCAGCCGCTCGATCCGGGCGCGGGTGGCGCCGGCTGTCGACGCGCCATTTGATGCGGCCAGTGAGGTCGTCATTCACCAGCAGGATGAAGCGTCCGACGGGCAGACGGACAGCACATCGGAGCTGTTGAGCGAGATGAGTCTGTGGACGTTTGGACTGCCCTATGCCGAGGCGCTGCCGGACGGAGCGGCAATGGTGATCTACTACGCGGGAACGGACGCGGCGATGGACATTCGCTGGGCCAGGATTGTACCTTAGACCTTCCACACAAAGGAACTACCATGCGCAAAAGCAAGATGCTACAGAAGTTTCGCAGCGGCGGTTTTGCCCGCGTCTGCGGCCTGGGCCACTATCTGCCCTTTTACATCCGCTACGCGGCCAACTGCCGCTACGACGGCATCTGGCTGGACCTCGAACACCGGGCGATGGACGCACGCGAGGTCCAGGCGATCATTATGATGTGCTATCATAACGACATCGATTGCATGGTGCGCCCGCCGACGCTGGAGCGGACCAAGCTCTACCGCTACCTCGAGGACGGGGCGAGCGGTTTCCTCGTGCCGCTGGTCTCGGAGCCGGAGATGGCGAGTGACCTCGTGCGTGCGGTGAACTACCCGCCGCTGGGCAACCGGGGCATGGACGGCGCCGGGCTGGACGGGGACTTCGGCATCGGGGCGTGGGACCCGCAGATGGACTACAACGCCGCCGCCAACCGGGAAACTTTCTTGATCTGCCAGATTGAGACGCTGCAGGCGGTGGCCAATGCGGAGGAGATCGCCTCGATCGACGGGGTTGACGGGCTCTTCGTCGGGCCGGCGGACCTGTCGCTGCGCATCGAGACCGAGGGTGACGGCAGCCTGACGATGGATAAGGCGATCGAGACTGTCGCGGCCGCGGTCGAGAGGCACGGCAAGCTGTGGGGCATCACGGCCGCGTCGGTGGACGACATCCAGCGCTTTCGCGGGATGGGCGCCCAGATGGTCCCCTGGGGCGGAGATTTCAGCCTGATGAACGTGCTCAAGCAGTGCAGCGCGGACCTTGACGGAATCCCCGGCGCGTAGTTCCAGCAGGACGAATTCTTTCGAAAGGCGGAGGAAGATGAGAATAGCGATTCTGCACGGCCCGCGTGACCTGCGCATTGAGGAGCAGGCGCTAGACGCCAGCCGCCTCGCCGCTGACGAGATCCACGTGAAGACGCGCATTTCCGCGCTCAAGATCGGCACCGACCGCGGCAACTACGAGGGCGCCGACCAGGTGCCGGGCGCCCCCGGGTACCCGCGCTGGGTGGGCGACAGCAACCTGGGCATCGTGCAGGCGGTGGGCAGCGGCGTCACACGGCTCAAGGTGGGCGACAGGGTCGTCACGCGTGCGCCGCACCAGTCCGAGTACATCATGTCCCAGTCGGACAGCGTGGTCGTCATCCCGGACGGCGTGGCGGACGAGGATGCGGTCTACGCCCATCTCTACGCGCTGAGCGCGCACTGCTACCACAAGGCCCATTTCCGGCCCGGCGAGACGGTGGCGGTGGTCGGGGTGGGCGTGCTGGGACTGGGCGCGATCGCGCTGGGGCCGCTGTTCGGCGGCCGCGTCGTCGGCATCGCCAACAGCCCGGTGCGCATGGAGATGTCGGCGCGCATGGGCGCGCACGCCAACTTCCTCTACGATGACCCTGATCTGGAGACAAAACTCGACGAATTCAGCGGCGGCAACGGCATCGACCTGGTCATTCTGACTGCGAATCCGTGGCCCGCCTTCCGCACGGCGATGGAGATTGTGCGCGATAACGGACGGGTCTCGGTGGTGAGTCTGCTGGGGCGCGGCGAGCCGCCGCTCGACTTCAATCCGCTGGCGATGGAGCTGTTCTACAACAAGGGCACGACGCTGGTCGCGGTCTCAGGGCGGGCGGGATACCTCTATCCCGATGCCAGCCCGAATGCGTTCCAAACGGCGGACCGCTACGCGTGGGACAACATTGCGGACCATGTCGTCTCGCTGATGGCGGACGGGCTGCTTGAGCCGAGCCGCCTGATCACGCACCGTTTCCACTACAGCGAGATGGTCGAAGCCTACGAGATGGCCTATCATCGCGAGAAGCAGATGCTGGGCGTGATCTTCAACTGGCAGGAGTAGCGGGCTCTGCGGCAGCGCAGGACTTCCTGTCGCCGCGGCGCGCCAATGCAAAGAGGAGGCGGCCATGACCGCGTTCCCGAAGGCAGTGAATCATGAGGTTACCCGCTCGCTGGAGCTCTACGAGCAGGCAGGCGAGCTGATACCGGGCTGGACGCAGCTGATCAGCCGCCGTGCCGACCAGTTCGCGCACGGCGTCAGTCCGATTTACGCGCAGCGGGCCAAGGGCTCGCGCTTCGTCGACGTCGACGAGAACGAGTACATCGACTGGATGAGCGCGGTCGGGGCGATCATTCTGGGACACGCCGACGAGGTCGTCGACGGCGCCGTCAAGGAGCAGATCGACCGCGGCAGCCTCTTTTCGGCCAACAACCCGCTCGAGCTGGAGCTGGCCGAGGAGCTGAACGATACGATTCCCAGCTCGCAGATGGTGCGCTACGCCAAGGGCGGCGGCGACGCGTGCGCGGTGGCGGTGCGGATCGCGCGCGGGGTTACCGGACGCGACAAGATCCTCTTCTGCGGCTACCACGGCTGGCATGACTGGTACCAGGCCGCCAACTACGGCGTTGACCCGGAGAGCGGCGAGTTTCCCTTCGCCGGCATCGAGCCGATCGGCGTGCCCAAGGCGCTGGCGGGGACGGTCATCCCGTTCATCTACGGCGACCTGGAGATGCTGGCCGCGCTGCTCGACGAGCACGCCGGTGAGGTGGCCGCGATCATGATGGAGCCGGCGCGCTCGGAGCTGCCGGCGACCGGTTACCTGGAAGCGGTACAGCAGCTTGCCGCCAAGCACGCCGCCGTTCTGATCTTCGACGAGGTCTCGTGCGGCTGGCGGCTGGAGATCGGCGGCGTGCAGGAGGCGGTCGGCGTCACCCCGGACATGACGGTCGTGGCCAAGGCGATGTCGAACGGCTATCCGATGGGCGCGGTCGTCGGGTCGCGCGAGGTGATGGACCCGGCCAAGCGCATGTTCATCTCCAGCTCCTATTGGAGCGACAATGTCGGCCTGGCCGCGTCGCTGGCGACGATTCGGGAGCTGAAGCGCCGCAACTCGCCGCAGCAGTTCAAGGAGATCGGCGAGAAGCTGCGCAGCGCCCTGAACCAGGCGATCGCCGATGCCGGTCTTGAGGGCGCGTGCACAGGCCTGCATTCAAATCCAGCCGTCACACTCAAGACGCCAGAGGGAGTCGATCCGCGCAAGGTTTCGACGCTTTTCATCCAGGAGATGGCGCGGCGCGGCATTCATACCTACATGAGCTTCAAGGCGACACTCTCCCACACCGATGAGGACATCCGTCTGACCGGGGAGGCGGCCGCCGAGTCGTTGCGGGTCGTGCGCACGGGTCTGGAGCAGGGCAACCTGGACGAGCTGCTTCAGGCCGATCTGAAGAAGGAACCTTTCCGCCGCCTGGTGCGGTAGGCCGCAGAGCGCCCCTGAGCGCAAAGGGTACGAGGTACGCCGCCATGTTCACGTTTGAAGAGGCTGACCGGACTTTTCTCGAACGGGAGGTCCTGCCGCATCTGCCTGACCGCATCTACGACGCGCATGCGCATCTCTTTTGCCACGACCACTACCCGGCGGACTCGCTTCCGCCCGGACTGGCGAATACGCCGCCGCGCATAGGGCTGGCCGAATACGCCGAGTACAACGGCTGGCTGCACCCGGGCGGGCGCGTGGTGGGCGGGCTGTTCTTCGGGCTGGCCTTTCTGGGCGACCGGCAGGCCAACAACGAGTTCGTCGCAGCCGAGGTCAACGGCGAGGGGCCGCTGGCGCAGAACTCGCGCGCGCAGCTGATCATCTCGCCGGATATGGACGCGGAGGCGGTGCTGGACGAGGTGCGGCGCCTGGATATGACCGGCCTCAAGTGCTACCACACGATGGCGCCGCTGAATCCCCTGCTGGGGACGGATGCGTCGGGCGCCGGTACCTATACCGCAGACAGGCCGACCTGGGAGGCGCCGATCGAGGCCTATCTGCCGGAGGCCCACGTTGCCGCGGCCGATACGCTCGGTCTGACGATCACGCTGCACATGGTGCGCGACCGGGCGCTGGCCGACCCGGTGAACCAGGCGACGATCCGCCGATATTGCCGCAGCTATCCCAACATGCGGCTTATCCTGGCGCACGCGGCGCGCGGCTTCAATCCGTGGCACACGATCGAAGGAATCGAGAGCCTGCGCGGCCTGGACAACGTCTGGTTCGACACCTCGGCGGTGACCGAGGCGGGCGCGTTCGAGGCGATCGTCGAGACGATGGGCCACGAGAAGCTGATGTACGGGACCGATTTCCACGTCAGCCAGATTCGCGGGCGCTGCGTTGCGATCGGCGACTCGTTTCACTGGCTCTACGCCGACGAGATGGAGTTGGACGAGAAGCACATCTCGCTGCAGCCAGTCCTGATCGGCCTTGAGTCGCTGCGCAGCCTCGTGCTTGCCTGCCGGCGGCTGAAGCTGAGTGAGCGCCAGGTCGAGGACATCTACTACGGGAACGCGGCTGCGCTTCTTGGAATCGAGTGAGGAGGGGAGAGATGCAGGTCCTGTCGCCGCCGGAGCAGATCGACTTTGCCCACAACAAGCAGCTGCTGAACCGCTACCGCTTCATCGAGTACGAGACGCTGCGCATCCTGGCCGCGTGGCTGCCCGGGACGGCCCGGATGGAGTGGAAACTGGCGATGGGCCGGCTGCTGTGGGAGGACGCGCAGCACGTACAGCAACTCTACCAGAGGCTGCGAGAGATCCAGACGCCGGCGTTTCGGCCGCCGGGCGACGATGCGCTCGAAGAGCTCATGGCGGAGGCGATCCACGCGCCGACGGAAGCGGATCTGCTGGGCGGTCTCTTTCGCGTGATCAAACCGGCGCTGGCGGCCACCTATCGCTGGCACTGCGAGCAGACTTTCGCCAACCCCGACGCGCCGACACTGTACGCGTTCAAACATATCCTTATCGACGAGGAGGCGCAGCTGGCGTGGGCGGAGGAGGCGCTGGCGGAGCACCCGGCGGGCGAGTGGGAGGCCTACATCGCCGGCATGCTGGCCGCGGCCGGGGGCGTTTCCGGCCGTGAAGAGCGGCCGCCGCCGCCGCGACCCGCGGTAAGGACGCAGTTCGAACTGGCCGACGAAGCCGCGCGCGACGACCGCTTCCAACTCGTGAACCGCAACGCCGGCCAACGCGTCGTGGACCCCGACAGGGAGACCCAGCGACTACTCGATTTCGAGAGCTACAGCCAGGAGATGCTGGCGGCGGAGACGGTGGCGGCGATCATCTACCTGTCTCCGGGCATGCCATGGGCATTCACTTACGACAGCGCGCGGCACTGCTACGACGAGACCCGTCACTGCAAGCTGGGCATCGAATGGCTGGCCCATCACGGGCACGACTACAAAGACGTGCCCCAGAACACGCGCATTTACATGTGGCGCACCCAGTACGATGCGGCCACGCAGTACTGTCTGCTGACGATGGGCAACGAGACGCACGCTTTTCCGCGCCGCCACGAGCAGATGGCGGACTACGCCGAGACCGGTGACCGGCTCTCCGCCCAATATGTCAGCTATGATATGGCCGATGAGCGGCAGCACGTCGCGTTCGGCCATAAGTGGCTGCCGCGGCTGATGGAGGAGCACGGCATCGACAGGCCGGTTGACGTGTTTGTCGAGGAGACTGTCGAGCTGTGGAATCGGGAGTACTCCTCCGGGACGCTGCCGCTACCGGGGGAGCGGGAAGCTTCCGCCATCGGCGCCCACTAACTGCAGAACGCCGGCTACCAGGCCACCGCCGCTGATTCCCATGGATTCCAGCCACTATCGAGAACTAGGTCGAACGGGACTGTCCGTCTCGCCGCTTGCCTTGGGCACAGTGGAGCTGGGGCTGGACTACGGGATCCCTGTGCCCGGAGAATATGGACGGCCCACCAGTGCTGAGGCGGAGCGGCTTGTGCATGCGGCGCTGGACGGTGGCATCAATCTGATCGACACGGCCCAGGCCTACGGCAGCAGCGAGTCGATCCTGGGCCGGGCGCTGCGGGGCTACCGTACGCGCGTGGTGCTGGCGACCAAGGCGACGGTGCAGGCGGATAGGAAGACGTTGCGCGGCGATGCCTTGCGCCGGGCCTTGTGGGCGGGGCTGGAGAACAGCCTGCACCTGCTCCAGACCGGTTACGTGGACATCTGGCAGATCCACAATGTCGACGAAGACCTGCTGGACCAGGCCGAGATCGTGGCGGAGGTCTTTGCCGAAGCGCGTGCCAAGGGTATGGCGTTATGGCGCGGCGGCTCATTTTACGGCCCGGACCTTCCGCTGGCCGCGCTGAAGCACGATCTGTTCGATGTCCTGCAGGTCACCTATTCTGTCTTTGACCAGCGCCTGGCGGACAGACTATTTCTGGCCGCGCAGAAGCAGAGTGTCGGCGTTGTGGCGCGCTCCATCCTGTTGCAGGGCGTGCTGACCGGGCGCGCCGATCATCTGCCCGACAGGCTGGAGCCGTTGAAGGCCCGTTCGCGGCAGTTCCGCGAGCTGGTCGCAGCGCTGGGCGGGGGCCTTTCACCGGCGCAGGCCGCGATCGCCTTTGGACTGGCTGAGCCGCGCATTGCTTCCGTGCTTATCGGTGTGCGGACGGAAATGGAACTGGCGGAGAATCTGGCCGCGGCGGCGGCGACGCTCTCCCCTGACCTGATGTTCGAGCTGCGCCAGCTTCGCATAGACAATCCGGAATTCGTCAACCCGAGCACGTGGCAGACGGATCTCGCGACCGCGGCCCGGAGGATGGGCAGCACCTGACAGGCTGCGTTTCCAGTGCAGTGAACGAATGTCCGCCTTTTGATATTCTAGGAGGAATTGAACATGGAAGTCCGCCAACTGGGGAATTCGGAGCTACAGGTCAGCTCTATTGGTCTGGGCAGCGTTACTTTTGGCCGCGAGATAGACGCGCAGACAGCCTACTCGATTATCGACTATGCGCTCGAGCGGGAGATCAATTTGATCGATACGGCCGAAGTCTACTCTGCGGGCGGCTCCGAGACGGTGCTGGGCGAGTGGCTGTCGCGCGGCAGCAACCGGCAGAAGGTTACCCTGGCGACAAAGATCGCGCCGCCCCTAGGCGGGGAACGGATTCAACAGGTTGCGGAGGACAGTTTGCGCCGGCTGCAGACCGACGTCATCGATCTCTACCAGCTCCATGCCTTCGATGCGGGCACCCCGGTAGAGGAGACGCTGGAAGCACTCGACAGATTGGTGCAGCAGGGCAAGGTGCGCTACATCGGCTGCAGCAACTTTGACGCGTGGCACCTGTGCAAAGCGCTGTGGAAGGCGGAGGTGAACGGCCGGGCGCCGATGGTATCGGTGCAGCCCAACTACAACCTGGCGATTCGGGATATCGAGGCCGAGCTGCTGCCCTTCTGCGCCGACCAGAATATCGGCGTCATTTCCTACAGCCCGCTGGGCGCAGGTTTCCTGACCGGCAAATACCATAAGACGTGGACGGCTCCCGAGGGCACGCGTTTCGACGTCATGCCCGACCACTGGGACATCTACGAAAACGACCTGTCGATGCGGCGCATGGAGGGCTTGCGTACGGTATCGGCGGAGACCGGCATCTCGATGGTGCAGCTGGCGCTGGCGTGGGCGATCGGGCAGCCCGGCATCACGACGGTGCTGATCGGCTGCCGCAAACTATCCCATGTCGACCAGGCTTTCGAGGCCGAGGAGATGGGTCTGTCGGCCGAGCTGCGCGACAGGTTAAACGCGCTGGGGTGACCGGCGCCGGGCGCAGGTCACCGAAATTTTGAAAGCTGACTAGAAAAAGGGAGCAGTGAGATGAAGACATACCGCGCCGGGGTAATCGGATGCAGCCGCATGGGGGGTTTCATCGACAATGAGGTGATCGGCGCGGCGGGCATTCATCTGCCCTACTCGCATGCCGCCGGTTTCACGACCTGCGAGCGGACCGATCTGGTGGCGTGCTCCGATCTGCGCACCGACGTGATGGCCGAGTTCGGCCGGCTGCACGGCGTGCCCGCCCATGGCCAGTACACCGACTACCGCGAGATGCTGGCGAAGGAGGGGCTGGATATCGTCAGCGTGGCGACGCAGCCGGAGCCGCGCGCCGCAATCGTGATCGAGTGCGTCGGGCAGGGCGTGAAGGCGGTCTACGCCGAAAAGGCGATGGCGGCATCGATGGCCGAGGCCGACGCGATGGTCGAGGCGGTCGAAAGCAACGGCGCCATCCTCAACCTGGGCACGAACCGGCGCTGGGACGAGCGCTACGACCGCATGAAGGAGATCATCGACAGCGGCGAGCTCGGCGAGCTGCAGCACCTGATCGTCTACAGCGGCGGCACGCTTTTCAACTCGGGCAGCCACCATCTCGACCTGGTCCTGCGTCTCAACAGCGACCAGCCCGCGACCTGGGTGCAGGGACACCTGCCCGACGGCGACCCGCTATTCGACGGCGATATCATGACCGAGGACCCGAGCGGTGAGGGATTGATTCAATTTGCCAACGGGGTGAAGGCCCACATCCTGCTGACCGCGCGTAGGTCGGAGTATGAGGCGATCTGTTCCAAGGGGACGATCACGGCCATCCTCGACGGGCTCAGTTGGCAGGTGCGCAAGGCTTCGCCGACGGGGCTGCGCGGGCGCGACCAGCTGCAGGCCGCTCCTTCGCCGGAGACGTCGCCAAGCAGCTCGACGCTGCGCCTGATCGAAGATCTCGTGCACTCGCTCGACACGGGCGAACCGCCGCGCGGCGGCGTGCGCGCGGCGCGGGCCGGCAACGAGTTGATCTTCGGCCTGATCGAGTCCCACCGCGCGGGCGGCGCACGCGTTACGCTGCCGCTGGCAAAGCGCACGACGCGTCTGGCGCGCAACCGGGCGCCGCGCCAGCCGAAGTACCGGCCCGATTAGCCCCGGGCGGCCCCATCAAATCAGATAGAGAGCGGCGTTGCGCTCGACTTCGGCCAGAAGGGCTTCGACGTAGATGGGCACGCTGAACAGCCGGCAGTCGGCGTCGCCGACCCTGCCTCGATCCAGCGTCCCCGTCCGTTCCCAGTACGCGCCCAGCACGGGACGGTCGATGGCCGGGAACGGAGGCGTGCCGTCGCCGCCCTGGCAGCCGGCGCGCAGCTTGCTCCAGTAGATCACTTCCACCAGATGGATGTAGGTCGAAGTAGAGTAGTCGACGCCCAGCATCAGGACCTTGGCGCCAGCGCGGTAGGCCCGGTACATGGGCGAATGCACCCCGTACGTCTTACCCCAGGGCTTACGATCCCATGGTGAGCAGAGGCCCTCCAGGCTGAGGTGGTCCGCCACGAACTCCTCCGCGCCCTTGCCGCGCGCGGCAACCGAATGGGAGTAGTGGTCGGAGCGGTAGACGCCCGGCAACAGGCGGAACTGCTCGGTGATCCAGCCGACGGTCGAGGGCGTGGCCGCGTGGTCCCAGGTTGCGGCGCGCTCCTCCCACTCCACCAGGTTGAAAGAGGGCATCAGCAGCAGTCCGTCCGACCCGATTGCGCATTCCAATGCCTCGATGACGGCAATCGCGCCGCCGCTGACCGGGCCGAGCGATTTGAACGATGAGTGGACGAAGAGGATGTCGCCCGCTTCGACGCCTAGTCGTTTCAGATCACGGGCCAGATCGCTGCTGCTGTGCTGGGGCATGACAGGATAGGGGTCGGTTGCAGTCAGCTACGTTCGCGGGAGAAAGCCTCGAACTTCGCCCACACTTCTTCGTCCAGTGGCGTATTGGCGGCGCGAATGTTGGCCTCCAGTTGCTCTACGTTGAAGCTGCCGATCGGATTGCCGTGGATGCGCGTTTCCCTGAGGCAGAACTGGATGGCCAGCTGCAGGAGATCGATGCCCTCGTCGCGACACCACTGCCATAGCGGCCGTGCGGCGTCGGCATCCTCGACGTTGCTGTAGCGGCTCTTAGCACGGGCCTCGTCGATGTCGGCCCCGGTTAGCAGGCCGCGCAAGATCGACCAGCCGTTCATCACGCCGATGTCGGCTGCGGCTGCGGCGGGCAGGACGGTGTCGGCTGCGCTCTGGCGAATAAGGTTGTAGTCGCTGAAGCAGAGGATCAGGTCGACGTCGCCGGTGGCGATCACCTGCTGATGGAAGTGGTGCTGGCGCATGCCGTAGCCGACGTGGCGCACCTGTCCGCCTGCCTTGAGCTGGAGTAGGCCGGCCAGGGTGCCGTCCTTCTCCAGCGTGGGTTCAATGCGGGTCGGGTCGTGGATGAGCATGCCGTCGAAGTAGTCGATTCCCAGGAGTTCCAACTGATCCTCGACATCGCGGATGACACGCTCGGCCGAGAAGTCGGCTTCGCCTTCGCCGTGATAGCCGCCCCAGGGCGCGCCCGAATGGCAGCAGAGGCGCCCGGTGATGATGACATCCTCGCGCGCGATCTCGCGCATTGCCAGGCCCAGTTTGTGCAACGAATCGCCGTAGCAGCGGGCGCAGTCAAAGTGGTTGACGCCCAGCGATACGGCATGCTTGATCAGGGCGACCGCTTCGTCGTCGGCGACAAAGCCGAAGTGGCTGCCGAAACCCTGTGTGCCAAATGGTATGACGGGGATGCTCAGCTCGGTGCGGCCGAGGCGGCGGCGCGGAACTGTAAGAGGGGCTTCGGTCATCGTCATTCTCCTGACTTGTCATTCGGGTTGCACCAGGCAATGCAGTTGCGCAGCAGGGCCTGGAACGAAGGGTGGCGCCATACTTCAGGGTTGTGGCCCGGCGTCAGAACGCCCACGCGCCCCTTTCCCGCCGTACGTGTCCAACCCGCCGGCTGCCTGCCGTGCTTCGACTCGCTGTGGAGGAAGAGGTCGACCTCCGGGTCGTTCATCTCCATCATGTAATGCTCGTCCTGCAACGTGAAGGCCCCGCTGCCCGCTGTCAGAGGGTGCCCGGCAAGAGGCTCAACCGTGACGGCGCACTGTGGCGGATGGCCGGTGAAGACGCCGCCCATCAGCCTGCACATTGAGGGCGAGTTGCCGTAGAGGGCCGAACCGGAATGCAGAACGAGGAAGCCGTTTCCCGCGGCCACATAGCCGGCGAAGACCCGACCGGTATCTTCGTCCGCCCAGGCCGCATGCTCACTCCGCGACCAGTTGTTGGCCTTGGAAAAGATAACCAGCGGATAGCTACTCAGGTTCGTCGCCCGCCATGCGACGGGGTCTTCCACCCAGTCAAAGGTGAGGCCGCATTCCCCCAGTTCGCCGAGCCCGTCCCGTGTCAACGAGGCCGGATGGGCGCTGTCGTCGCAGAAGACCAGGGCGCGTGTCTTGTCTGAATTCATGATTCTCCCATTCGATACCCGTCCAACACGAGCCGCAAGTCCCTAGTCCAGGTCGGCGATCGAATCCCGGACCGCCGCGATGGTGTCTTCAATGTCCTGCTCGGTGTGTGAAAGCGTCAGGAACATCGGGTGGTTGGGATGCAAATAGAAGCCGCGCGCCAGGCAGCCCTGTAGCATGGCGATGCAGCGGTCCTTGTCCTCTTCATGTATGACCGGAGTGGGCATCGGCCCTGTGCCGGTAAGACGGTAGCCGAGACCGCCATCTTCGCAGACCTCGTTAATCCCTTCGATCAGGCGGTTGCCGATCTTCCACTGGTAGGCGATACCGTCGCGGCGCTTCATCTCGCTGACGACGGTATCGATGCTCACCAGGCTGGGCAGGTCGCAGTGGAATGTCGCGGCCATCCAGCTGGACTGACACTGGGGCGACCCGAGGATCTCCTTGCGGCCGGCGACGATGCTGCCGGGATAACCGTTGAAGCAGGCCTTGCTGAAGGCAGTCAGATCGGGGGTGACGCCGTAGTATTCGCCGGCGCCGCCGAATGCGACGCGGAAGCCGACCTTGACCTCGTCGAAGACGCAGAGCGCGCCGTACTTGTGAGAGACGTCGACGCAGCCCTGCAGGAAGCCTTCAGGCGGCCCGTCGCCGCGGATCGTTTCCATAATTACGCAGGCGGCTTCGTTGTCGTTCTGCCTGAAGCAGTCTTCTAGGGCATCGAGGTCCCCGTAGGGGACTTCCAGTGTGAGGGGCGCGATGGCGGCCGGCGAACCCTCATCCTCGGTGCGCGACCAGTCGTGCCAGCCGTGATATCCGCAGCGTATGACCTTGTCGCGGCCGGTGTAGGCGCGCGCCAGCCGCACTGCAGCCGACGTCGCCGCGCTGCCGCCGATGAGGAAGCCGAGCATCTCCACCGCCGGGATCAGGTCGATCAGCATCTCTGCGACCTCGAGCTCCTTGGGATGCGCTGTGCTGTAGATGGTGCCCTCTTCCATCTGCGCCCGCACGGCCGCGCTGACCGCGGGGTCGTTATGTCCCAGAACGATCGGTCCGAAACCCATCAGATAGTCGAGATACTCGTTGCCGTCCACGTCCCAGAAACGGGCGCCGGATGCTCGCTGCGTGAAGACGGGGTATCCCAACTCCAGCATCTCGTGGCTGCGTTTATGTCCCTGGCAGCCGCGCACGATCAGCTGATCGGAGCGGTGAAGCATCTCCCGCGACTGTTCGATGTTGTAGGGTTTGACCGGCATAGACTTGGGCTCCTGTCTTGTTTCAGGTAATTCTTCCTGTTTGTTGGGAGGTGCTCTCTGCGCTTTCTTCGTCCGCAACTAGAACAGCGCGCTGCCGTCACCGTAAACGAGCGGGCAGTAGGTTGGGTCATCAATGAAGGCGGTCAGCCCCTGCCGGGCGTTCCCTTTCGGACGGGAAATCTCGCTGCGCATGTGGACTGCGAAACTGCGCCGCGGCTGTGATGACAGATTGGGCCCGCTTCCGTGGAAGGTCAGCTTCTGGTGGAAGCTGGCGCCTCCCGGCGGTAGAATCGCGGGTTCCTCGTGCCAGACCTGGCCGTGCGCATTCCGGACCGTTTCCCGCAGGGCCTCGTACTCCTGTGACGCGAAGTCGCTCTCGCTGGAAAGCCCCCACCGGTGGGACCCGACTACGAAGTTCATCGGCCCGCATTGGGGAGAAACGTCGCTGAGCGCGACCCAGGCTGTGAACAGCTCGCTGTCCTCTTCCCATGCGCCCCAGTAGTTGTAGTCCTGGTGCCAGCCAATGTTGGTGCGCGGCTGCTGGCCGGGGGCTGAAGGCGGCTTGTACAGCAGCTGCACCCACCAGACCTGCACGGCTTTCGCGCCGGTGAGTTCTGCCGCCTTTTCGCCCAGGGCCGGATGCGAAACCAACTCCATGACGGCGCGGCTGGCTATCTGCGGCATCTCGATTTTGCAGAGAGTATTGGGGTCGTCGCCCGGATTCCAGCGGGAGGGGCGGGGAGGCACGCCGGTGTCGTATTGGCCGGCGCGTATCGCGTCCATCCCGGTGACGGCCGGCGCCACGACATCCAAAGGGAGCAGCGTCTCCGGGCAGATATAGAAGCCGTCAGTGCGGTAACGTTCGCGCGCCGCGGCAATCTGATCGACACGCTTTCGATTTCCTCCCAGTTCGGCTACCTTCTCTTTCTGCTGGATACACACTGGGGTGCTGGCGCGAGATTCGTTCTTCATGCGGGCAACCTTCCCCAATATACAACTCTTTGGGACGGAGGCAAACCCTTGTGAAGAACAGCGGATAGACAGCCTGGATGGCTTCTAAATCGGTGACAAGAAAGTGCAAGGAGCCCAAGAAATCGGGGCCCTTGACAAAGGCCATTCTAAACGATATATATATTTAGAAAATGAAAACGCTTCTCCCTTGTTCACATCGTGCCATCAAGCCGTTTGGCTTGCCACAGACGGCCTGTGGCAGAGAGGAGACACGGTCCTCGTGATCATTGACGCCCACGCCCACGCATTTCCACGCTTTGGTACGGATTCTGGCGACCAGACCGCACAGACACAACTTCAAATTATCCAGCATCACGTGCAGTTCCATGTCCAGGGCTGGCGACGGCGGCGCGATGGCAGCCGTGCCGACCCGGCGATGCTGATGCCAAGCGACGACGCCATTGCTGACATGCCCGATGTCAACTTGCGCATTGGCCAGTACGGCCAGTTGGAATGCACCGTAGACGATGAGGAGTACTACCTGCAATGGTACCCATGCTGGTTCCGAGACATGACTGCTCCGCCCGAACTCATGGTCACGAACATGGACTACCTGGGCGTGGACAAAGCGGTGCTGCAACACGACCATGTCTACGGCAGTCTCAACGAGTACCTGAGCGAAGTGATGCAGCGCTATCCGGACCGCTATCTTCCGCTGGCGCAGATCCGGGAATGGGAAGCGGACCAGGAGGAGCAGCTGACGCGGCTGGAACACGCCATCGAGACGTTGGGGTTGAAGGGCCTCTACTTCATGGTCGAGGCGTTTGCCTTTACCGGGTTTGTCGACAACCTGGATGACGCCAAGTTTGAACCGTTATGGGACACGGTTCGCCGTCTGCAGATCCCGATTTTCTGGTACCTTTACACCAGCCATCGTGATCGCTTCGGGGGCTACATGGAGCAGGTACGACGCCTCGACCGGTGGGCCAAAGCGAACGCGGACATTCCTTGCGTATTCACACACGGCCTGGAGACGATTGCCATTCGGCCCAAGCCGGAGCGTTTCGACATCCCCGAAGAGGTCTTGACCTGCCTGAAGAACCCCAACATCTCGCTAGAGGTGATGTTGCATCTGATGGCGCCCGATACAGCCTATCCCTTCCCCTGGGCGCAGGACACGCTGAAGCTCCTGTATGACGAACTGGGTCCTGAAAAGCTGTTGTGGGGCTCCGATATGCCCGCCGCAGAGCGCAATGTAACCTACCGTCAGTCGATGGACTATGTTCGGCTTCACGCCGACTTCATGTCCGAGGAGGATAAGGCGCTCTTCTTCGGCGGAAACGCCGCGCGCCTGTTCAAACTGGATGCCTGATTGCAGAACAGCTGCGAATGGAATGGGAGGAGTACGGCGAGAAAAAGGGGGTGATTGCCGGCCAATCCGAATGCGGGAGTCTACGTGGCTCGGGCCAGGTCAGATGGTAGCAATGCTGTTGGCGTGACCGAAAGACATTCTTAGCTATGAGGAGGCAGACAATGATTGGGTCAAACTGTGTTTCTCGCCGCCGGTTTCTGAAACTCGCAGGTATTGGTGCCGGAACGTCCCTCCTTGCTGCTTGTGCACCAGTAGCCCCGGAGCCACAAACGGACGCTGAAGAGGCTGCTCCCGCCGCAGAGATGATGAAGAAAATAACGATTCTGTCGCAGCCGTCGCCGCCGGAGGCCAAGGGCATGTTGCCGGCCTTCAAGGAGGCTACCGGCATCGAAGGGGAGTGGAACGAAATCCCGTTCTCCGACCTGCAGGCCAAATACGCCACCATTCTGGCCGGCCAGGATTCCTCATTCGACGTTCTTTACAGCTGGGACGGTCTCACCGCCCTTTATGGCGCCAGCCTGTATGACCCGCTGAACGAGCACATCGACCAGGCTGTGCTGGATGACATCCCCGTTCCCGTGGTCCAGGACGCCACGGTCGGCGGCAGTCTGCGCGTCGTCCCCTTCAGCGTGCTCGTCTATGTCGGCTTTTACAACAAGGACATATTCGAAGAGGCCGGGTTCGATCCCGAGAGTCCGCCCGAAAGCTGGCAGGACGTATTCGAGATGGCTCCGGCGCTCAACAAGGACACTACGGGCGACGGACAGACCGACCGCTACACCTGGCTATGGCCCCTGCAGAGTTCCAACGGCGTGTTTGTCTTCTACGCCATCTTCCTGAACGGGGCCAACGGCGCGATGTATAGCCCGGACTTCAAGTCGGTCGCATTCAACAGCAGCGAGGGTCTGGACGCGATGCAGGCGGTCTATGATGCGCTGGTGACCTATGAGGTGATGGACCCTGCCGGCTGGGGCATCGGTACAAACGAGGAGGCCCACATTTCGTATGCCCAGGGCCTGTGCGCCATGCAGATCGACCCGGGCCGGTACCACGGCCTCTATAACGAGAACCCGGAACAGTCCAAGATTGTCGGGCGCACCAAGCTCGGTCTCGTGCCCGGCATCAACCTCCGCAGCGGTTCCAGCGGCGCCAACATTGGCTACGGAATCAACAGATTCTCCGAGAACAAGGAGGCCGGGCTCGAATACCTGAGGTACTATTCAAGTATGGAGGCCCAGCGCGAGATGGGCCTGACGACAACGCAACTGCCTGTGCGTATGTCGGTCCTGGCGGATCCTGAAGTTCAGTCCACCAATCCGGTGGCAAGCATCACCTCCGAGCAGGCCAACTATCCGGCCTCGCGCTTCGGTTCGCCGGTCTACTTCGACGTTGCCGCCGTATTCGATGAGCAGATTCAGAACATGAAGAACGGCGACATCTCACCCCAGGAGGCACTGGAGATGAGTGCTGCGGATTCCCAGGCCCTGCTCGACGATTTCTGGCAAGGTCAGTAGCGCCCTTTGAGGCGCGCCGCCCCGGCGCGCCTCATTCTTCTTGAACCTGCATTATGACTCGCGCCTCTTCCCCTGGCAGCACCCCGCCGCTGCCCGGCTGGGGACTTGCCGGCCTTTCCCGCCGCATTAACCGTTTGAGTCCAACGCGCTTTGCGCTTCTCATGATCGCTCCGGGCGCCCTGCTGCTCGTGGTCTTCGTTGTGCTGCCGATACTCTATTCGAGCGTAATGAGTCTGCAGAGCATCAACTTGGTCCGAGCGGAACAGACGCGGCCATTTGTCGGTACTGATAACTTCGTCAAGGCGCTGACCGATGATCTCTTCTGGGCCTCCCTGGGACGCTCCTTCTATGTTGCCGTCGTGCGCGTCATCCTCACGGTGGGGCTGGGACTCTTCTTTGCCCTGCTTCTGAACGAGAAGTTCGTGGGGCGGGGGGTATTGCGCGTCCTCATTCTGGTGCCCTGGGCGATCGCGCCGGTCGTTGGCGCCCTGATGTGGCAGCTGATCTTCAATGCCAAGTACGGCGTTCTCAACGCAATCCTGCTTGCTGTAGGCGCGATCACCTCCTACGTGGCCTGGATGGGTAACCCTCTGCTCTCCCTTCACATTGTGATCCTGGTCGAGACGTGGCGGGCCGTGCCCTTTGCCGCCCTGTTCCTGCTGGCGGCGCTGCAATCGATTCCCGCCTCCCAATACCGGGCGGCGAAGGTCGACGGCGCCAATGCCTTGCAGTGCCTGCGTTTCATCACCTTGCCAGCGCTGCGTAAGACGATCCTCATTCTGGTGCTTGTTGAAACGATCTGGGCTCTCCAGCTGTTCGACACACTCTACATTTTGACCCAGGGTGGGCCGGGGCTGAAGACGACGGTGCTGACCTACCTGGTGTTTACCCAGGCCTTCGAGAGCCTGAACCTGGGCTACGCCTCTGCCATCGGCCTGCTCCTGTTCATGTGCATCCTGCTGAGCGCCGGCGTCATCTTCTGGCTCATCGTTCGCGAGCAACGGGCGCGACAGCCGGTGGAGCAAAAAGGTCCTGCCGGAAAAAGGCCGGCAGCCCGGCGTCGCACCCAGATTTGGACTATGCAGGAAGTCGGTCAACTCCCTCTCCTGGACGCGGCCAGGGTCCCCCGCCGGTTGCTCTACGTAACGCCGGGCGTGGCCAGGCTGTTGCGCCGGTTGGGCCTGACAGCCGGAATCGTTTTCATGCTGGTGTGGACATTGCTGCCTTTCGTCTGGACCGCCATCGTCAGCGTTCAGCCTATGGTCAACGTCACGTCGGTGCCGCCTGAAATCGGCCTGCGCTCGGTCAATCTGGAACAGTACCAGGTGCAGCTGGAAGACGCCTCCTTCGTGCTGACCGTTCGAAACAGCATCCTGGTCGCCCTCATTACAACCGCACTGTGTATTGCCATCGGATCGCTGGCCGCATACCCGCTGGCCCGCATGCAGCTGCCCTACCGCAATTTTTTCATGGGCCTGGCCGTGTCCACGCGCATGGTGCCCGCGGTGACGCTGTTGATTCCGCTCTTCCTGGTCGTCCGCCAGCTGGGCCTCATCGACACGCTGCCCTCTCTGATCCTGGTCTACACGGCGTTTTTCCTGCCTTACATATTGTGGATGCTGCGCAATTTCTTCGAGGATATGCCGCGGTCCCTGGAGTCGGCAGCCATGGTTGACGGCTGCTCACGCCTGGGAACGCTCGCACGCATCATCCTTCCGGTTTCGGCGCCGGGTGTCACGGCGACGGCTATCTTCTGCCTGATCGTCAGCTGGAATGAGTTTCTGTTCGCATTGGTGCTCACAACCCGTTCGGCCAAGACGTTGATCGTCAAGATTGCAGAGTATCGCGGACTCTGGGACTTGCCGCTCAACAAACTGGCTGCCGGGGGCGTAATGGCGATCCTGCCGATCCTGTTGATCGTTTTTTTGCTGAGCCGGCAGATCATCCGGGGGCTTACCGAAGGGGCGGTCAAAGGATAGGAGGGTGTGATGGCAGATCTTGAACTGCGCGATCTGTGCAAGAATTTTGGCCAGGTGCGGGCGGTGGAAAACTTGAATGTGATCGCGGCCGATGGCGAATTTGTCACCTTGCTGGGGCCCTCCGGGTGCGGCAAGTCGACGACACTGAACCTGATTGCGGGCCTGGAACAGCCTACCTCGGGCGACATCTATCTCGGCGGATCCCGCATAACAGACCTGCCGCCCAACGAGCGGGGAATCGGCATGGTGTTCCAGGACTACGCGCTCTACCCGCATATGAGCGTATTCGACAACATCGCGTTCAGCCTGAAGCTGCGCCGCGTGCTGCGCAGTGAGATCGAGCGAATGGTCCGGTACGTCAGCAAACTGCTCGACATCGAGCATCTTCTGGAACGGCGCACTGCGCAGCTTTCGGGCGGTCAACAGCAGCGTGTGGCGGTGGCGCGGGCGCTGGCGAAACAGCCCCGGATCTTCCTGTTCGACGAACCGCTCTCCAATCTGGATGCCGCGCTCAGGGTGCGCATGCGCACGGAGATCAGGCGCCTCCACCTGCAGCTGCAGACGACGAGCGTCTTCGTGACGCACGATCAGGAAGAGGCAATGACCATCTCTGACCGCATCGCGGTCATGCGCGACGGGAAGCTCGAACAGCTTGACACGCCGATGGAAATCTACCGGCGCCCGCGCTCGCTCTTCGTAGCCACTTTCATCGGCAAGCCGGGCATGAATGTGCTTCAAGGCCGGCTGCAGGCGAATGGCACTGGTCTGTCCTTCGCGGCCCAGGATCTCGAAATGCAGTGGTCATCGCGGCAAGAAGCGAAGCTGGACAAGCCATGGAAGGGAGAAGCCGGCATCGGCGTGCGGGCCGAGGACGTTATTCTGCGAGATTCCGGGGAAACGATGCCTGTGGAGGGCTCATTCACGGCGGAAGTCAGCCTGGTTGAACCAGTTGGATCGGACAGCTTTGTGGAAGTGTCGAGAGATTGGCTGCGGCTTATCGCTCGCGTGAATCCTGAGCGGCAGTTCCAGCGGGGACAGACGGTCCAGGTCGAACTGCCGGCAGCGAAACTGCACATCTTTGAATCGGAGACAGATCTGCGCCTGAACGGATAGGAATGGACCGAGGCGGCACAGCGCCGTCCATAAGGCTCCTGGATTCACGTCCACGTCGCCGCTGAACCGGGCGAGGAAACTCGATTGTCTTCCCGGTGAGGAGCTCATGCCCCCCGACCAGCCTTCGGCCACGCGCATCTCCAACGTGAACGTCTCGCCAAATTCCACGCGGCCTCAGGCATCCTGCACAAGAAAGAGAGGAGAGGGCGATCCCTCTCCTCTCTTGATTTTGTCAGGCCTGGGGAAATCGTGTGTCGAGTGCCCAGCCGATTCGCCTAGGCAACGGAGGTCCGGACCTTGTGGCTGGCGAACCGCTTCGCCCGCATCTTTTCATGCGCCTCGACAGAGCCGTTATGGCTGGTCCCGAACCAGACGTCGAACGGTATGTCCAGTCCACCGTAGTTGCATTCGAAGTAACGGTGGTGCAGCTGGTGGAAGTAGGACCCCCCCCTCAGCTTGGATTTGCCGTTGACGACGACCGACTCGAAGCCGGCGTGCGCCTGCGCAGGCGAGAACCCGGTAAGCTGCAGGTTCATGATGGCGTGAATCGGGTGCGAGGGAACGATCCAATGGATCAGTACGCCGCTGAAGAAAATAACGTGCTCGATCGGGTGCATGGCCAGGCCGGACCAGGGACCGGGGTTGATGTTGCGGTGGTGCAGGAAGTGCCCCGCCCTGTAGAGCGGAGGCCAGTGCATGAGGCGGTGGGTCCAGTAGAAGTGTAACTGGCCCCAAAGCTGGAGTGCGCAGAGCAACAGCACGAAATAGACCGGATGCGCCCTCGGGTCTAGGTAGGGGATGTACTCGTTGGCATAGGCCCACAGCGTGACGACCTCGTAGGCGGTCCAGATGGTGCCGCCGCTGACGCAGCTCCAGAAGATGTTGTCGAACAGCTGATTGCCGCCCAGGAATTTCTTCTTGCCCTTCGCCATCCACTCGGCCGTATATTTGAACTGGAAACCCTGGGACTTGCGCCCCCACAGCCACAGGTGCCAGCCGCTGACGATGACGATCAGCATGACCTGGTTGCGCGCGAAGATGTAGAGAATCCAGTCGGGGCTGAAGCGGGCCATGCGCGACATCTCCGGCTGCAGATAGGTGACGGTCAGCACGGCGATGAGCATGTAGATGAGATTCCAGGGAAAAAGGTAGTTGTAGAGCCACCTCGCCACCTTCAACGGCTTGGGCGGCCAGTCGAAGACCGGGTTGGGCAGCTTCTCCCCTTCCGGCTGCCAGTGGCCGCGTTCGTCGCGCGGCATGCCGTCGATCAGACCGTCTCTTTCGGCGGTAACGTCAGCCACGATCATCCTCCTGGTGTGGTCTATCGGCGCACCCTCTCAGGTGGGCGGTTCCAGCCCGTGCAGCAGCCATTCTGTTGTCCTCGTGAATAGCGGCAATTTTACAACTAAGGTGTGCCGATTCGCAACTGCGGCGAACGGGCAGCAGGCTGCAATGATCGGACTGCGCATTGTGGCCGGCTAACTGCTCCTAAGCCGACATGCCGTCCCACCAACATGGGCCAACGCGCTTTACGTCAGACGGGCAAGCCTCTTTACCATGCTTGTTGACCCTTTTGTTGTAGATACGGAAAAGAGGAGAGGGACCACCCTCTCCTCCTATCGTTCTGTTCGGTCTGGGTTCTTGGTCTGTCGACTGCTCTGCCGGTGCGTTTAGGCAGCGGAAGTCCGAATCTTGTGGCTGGCGAACCGTTTTGCCCGCATCGCCTCGTGGTCCTCGGCCGAGCCGTTGTGGCTGGTGCCGAACCAGACGTCAAACGGGATGTCCATTTCGCCGTAATTGCATTCGAAGTAACGATGGTGCAACTGGTGGAAATAGGATGCGCCCCTCAGCATGGATTTGCCGTTGACGACGATCGCCTCGAAGCCCGCGTGCCCCTGCGCCGGCGTGAGGGCGGCGTGCTGCCCGTTGAACACCGCGTGTATCGGGTGCGAGGGAATGATCCAGTGGATCAAGACGCCGCTGAAGTAGAGGATATGCTCGATCGGGTGCATCGACAGGCCGGACCAGGGGCCAATGTTGATGTTGCGGTGGTGCAGGTAGTGGCCCGCCTTGTACAGCGGCGGCCAGTGCAACAGGCGGTGCACCCAGTAGAAGTGGAACAGGCGCCAGAGCTGGATTCCGCACAGCATCAGGACAAAGTAGACCGGATGCCTGGCCGGGTCCAGGTAGGGGATGTACTCGTTGGCGTAGGCCCACAGCGTGACGACCTCGTAGGCGGTCCAGATGATGCCGCCGCTGACGCAGCTCCAGAATATGTTGTCGTAGAGCTGGTTGCCGAACAGAAACTGCTTCTTGCCCTTCGCCAGCCAGTCCGGCGTGTACTTATACTGGAAGCCCTGGGACTTGCGCGCCCACAGCCAAAAGTGCCAGGCGCTGACAACGACGATCAGCAGGATCTGGTTGCGCACGAAGATATAGGCGATCCAGTCGGCGCTGAACGTGGTCATGCGTGACATCTCCGGCTGGAAATAGACCACCGTCACCACGGCGATGAGCATGTAGATTATGTTCCAGGGAAAGAGGTAGTTGTAGAGCCACTTCGCCACTTTCAGCGGATTGGGCGGCCAGTCAAATACGGGACTTGGCAGTTTGAGCCCTTCGGGCTGCCAGTAGCCGCGATCGTCGCGCGGCATTCCATCGATCAGACCGTCTCTTTCAGCGCTAACGTCAGCCATGATCACCCTCCTGGTGTGGTCAATCGGCGCGCCATCTCAGGTAAGCCGTTCCGGCCCATGAACTAGGCATTCAATTGTCTTCGCAGATTGCGGCAATTCTACAACGAAGATATGCAATATTGCAACTGCGTAAAACAGGCAGCTGATTGCGCAGATCGAGCTGCGCAATGTGCTCAGCCGTGCTGGTCCTCCACCGGTACGCCGGCCAGCAGCCCGCTGTTGTGCATGTCGACCCACTCGTCCAGGAAGACCTTGTTCCAGTGGTCGGTGAGCGGGTGTTCGAGCATGTCGCGGTAGACGGTCCACATGGTGACCAGCTCGTCGGCGCCGTCGCGAAACGCGGCGTAGGCTGTCTCGACCGAGCGTACCAGCGCGGCCATGATGAATGGCCGGTCAGCCCAGCCGCTGAACATGGCGGCGCATTCGCGAATCAGGCGCGTCGGGTCGCCGCCCATCTCGCGCACCGGGTCGCAGAAGGGCAGAATATGGTCGACGCCGGCCTGCGCGACCGCGGCGGCCTGCGTCAGCGAGAAGACGGTCGTGCAATAGGTCTCGATTCCTTCCTGCCTGAGGATGCTGAACGCCTTCAGGCCGGTCAGTGTGCAGGGGATCTTGAGGATGATCTGCGGCGACATGTCGGTGAAGATTTTGCCGACGGCCAGCAGCTCTTCGACCGAATGGCCGTCGATCTCGATGACCACCGGCTTGTCGGTCATCGCCAGGTAAGCTTCGGTCAGGGCGATGACGCTGCCGTAGGGTTTGGCGTACTGGTTGAGCACGACGGTGTTGGTGACGATGCCGGCGATGCCGAGCGGCATGAGCTCTTCCAGGTCCGCAGGCGGTCCGGCCAGCCAGATCGACGGGCCGCGGCCGGTGGAGCGGGTCTTTACCACAGATCCTTTTGCGTCCATATTGGGTACCTCGCGGGTAATGAAATGCGTTTCATGTGACGGGCACTGCCGCAGGCTGCCGGAGCGTTTGTGACGAGGTCAATGCCGTCAGTGGCCGGCGACGATGGGGTGGATGGCGTGTTCCCAGGGGCCGCCGGTCTCCATCTCTTCGGCGGCGCCGGCCGCATCCTTGCCGCCGGTAAAGCGAGTATAGTCGGGGATGTAGATGATGGCAAAGGCGCGCCGCGGTTTGTCAGATAAATTGGGTCCGGCGTAGTGGAATGTGCAGCCGTGGTGAAAAGTCACGCCGCCGGCGCGCATCGGCATTGCGACCGGCTCAGGTACGTCGATTCCCCTCGCCTTGAGCCTGTCAACGACGCTGTCGTCATCGCTCTCAAGGCTGATCGGTTCGAGCCGGTCGTGTTGGTGCGAGCCGGGCACGAAATGCAGACAGCCGTTCTCGATGGTGACATCGTCGACCGCAATCCAGGCCGAGAGCGCGCCGACCGGGTCCATCGGCCAGTAGGGCGCGTCCTGGTGCCAGTTGGTCTGTTTGCTGACCTGGCCGGGCGGCTTGATCATGGCGTGGTCGTGGTAGATGCGCACGTGCCGGCAGCGGCTCAGCTGGCGGGCGTACTCGCCCAGGCGTGTGTCGAGGGTGATCTCCCTGGCCTGCGGGTAGTCGGTCCACAGGTTGACCATCTGGTTGAAGACACGTTCGTACTCTTTCGAGAGGCGCCCGCCCTTTTCTGCGCCGCGAATGCGCTCGCGACGGGTGGCGACGGCGTCGTCGAGCGGCTGGCGGAGTGAAGCGATCTGCGCTTTCGACAGGAAATCGTGGTATTGGATATAGCCGTTTTTTTGGAAGAATTCGATCTCTGCCTGGTTGACGGTGATCTCTGACATTTTTCCTTTCTCTGAACAGTAAAGGGTACAGCCTGGGGCTCTGGCAATTATAGGTGCAGGCAGGGCGATGGACAAGATTCCGCTTGGAAGAATGGCGGGGTCCAAGGCAGGGGCGGCCGTGTGCGAAGGGCAGGCCTTAAGGCAATGAATAACGAGAAAGGTTTAACGTGGTATAGAATAGCGGACAGAGTGGGCAGTCCCCGAGCACATTGCACACACGAGGCCATAAGGCCGGCACCTGAGCTGGTCGCGCAATCGAAATAAGAAGCAGAAATACGTGTCGCCGCGAACGAACAAAGGAAAAGAGCAAACCAATGCAACACGACGCAAGCAAACACCTGGTCTATATCAATGGCGAACTATTCCCGCCGGAGGATGCGAAGATTTCGGTCTTCGACAGCGCGGTGACGCTAGGCGACACGATGACCGAATCGACGCGCACTTTCGGCCACGTGCCTTTCAAGCTGGAGCGGCACATCGAGCGGCTGTACAAGTCGCTCAAGGTCGGCCGCATCAACCCGGGGCTCACGCCGCAGGAGATGACCGACATTACCCTTGATGTTGTGCAGAGAAATCTGCCCCACGTGCCAGCCAACGAAGATGTCTGGATCGTTCACAACATTTCGCGCGGCGCCGGCGCGCTGGCAGCCGACCCGACGCAGCAGCGCTCGCCTGCCACCGTCATTATCCATACCGCGCCTCTGATCCTGAGCGACTGGGCGCGGTTCTACACCGAGGGCTGCCACGCGGTGACGCCGTTCAGCCGGGCGGTCCCGACGCAGTCGCTGGACGCCCGCATCAAGAACCGGAGCCGGCTGGCGTATACGCTGGCAGAGGCCGAGGTGAAGCTGGTCGACCCGGCGGCGCAGAGCGTGATCCTGGACACCGACGGCAACGTGACCGAGAACAAGGGCGGCAACTTTTTCATCTACGCCGACGGCGCGCTCAAAACGCCGCACGCGCGCGGCGCGTTGGCGGGGATCAGCCGGGAGACCGCGTTGGAGCTGGCTGAAGGGCTGGGCATCACCACGCAAGTCACCGATTTTCAGCCGTACGACATTTACACGGCGGACGAGGCGTTCTTCACGAGCACGCCCTACTGCATCATGCCAGCGACGAAGTTCAACGGACTGCCGGTGGGGGACGGCGAGGTCGGGCCGGTGACGCAGCGGCTCCTGGAAGCGTGGAGCGAGCTGGTGGGGCTGGACATCATGGCACAGGCGCAGCGGCATCTTGAGGATTGAATGGAAAGGAGTGAGTTTAGGGGACGGGGTGAGCGGGGCGTGGGGTGAATTGAGTCAGGCGCGTGCAAAGACTGTGATCTGCCAGAGGCCTTGGGTGTCGGTGTGGACCGGCTCAAGGCCTTTTTGTGCGGCGATAGTGTGCACATCGCTATGGGGGTGGAGGTAGGTGCGGAAGCTGTTGCGTTTGAGGAAGAGGAAGAGGTTAAAGAGCTTGAAGGTGAGGATTACCCACCATTTTGCGCGCGGGTAGCTGAGGGCAAGGAAACGCCCGGCCTTGTCGGCGGAGGCTGAGAGAAGGTCGTCGAGGAGCGGGTAGCAGCAGATGACGCGGTCGAGGATGACGGCGTCGGCGGGGTCGATGGCGTCGGCGGAGCGGGCGAAGTCGGCGTGCAGGTATTTGACTCGATCGTCGAGGCCGAGTTCGCGTCCGATGGCGCGAGCGGCGTCGATGTAGGCGGAGGAGGCCTCGACGGCGACCGCGCTTTGGGCGACGCCGCGGCGCAGGAGTTCGTAGTGGACGCCGCCGACGCCGCCGCCGATGTCAAGGAGGCGCAGCGCGCCGCCGGCGTTGCGGAGGAGATAGTCGATGAGGCGGGCACTGCGATCGTCGAGGCCGGCGCGCAGGTAGGCGTCGGCCTCCGTTTGGGCGCGTGCCGAATCGAAGAAGGACTCGATGCCATCGATGTCCGGCGGCTGGCAGCAGGGGCAGGGCATTGGATCGCTCCCGGGTCTAGAGGACGTCAGAGCGCCTCGACGGTATTTTCAAGGATGCCGAGTCCTTCGATCTCACCCTTGATGCGGTCGCCTGGCTCAAGGCGCACCTTCTTGGCGTGGCCGACGCCGGCGGGCGTGCCGGTGCTGAGGATGTCCCCCGGTTCAAGGGTGATGAACTGTGAGACGAACGAGAGCGCCTCGGCCGGGGAGAAGATCATCTGGCCGGAGTTGGCATCCTGCTGGAGGTCGTCGTTGTGCCAGAGCTGCATGCGCAGGCGGTCGGGGTGGGGGATATCGTCGCGGGTGGTGATCCAGGGGCCCATGGGGCCGAAGGTGTCAAGCCATTTGCCGACGAGCCAGTCGAAGAACCAATCGCCTTCCTGTTCGGGCAGGTCGTTGCGGAAGGTGAGTTCACGGGCGGAGATGTCGTTGAAAATGGTGTAGCCCATGATATGTTCTTCCGCCTGCTCGGGGGTCAGATCGCGGCCGCGCTTGCCGATGACGACGGCGAGCTCAAGCTCCCAGTCGGCGAAGCCAGTGGAGGGCGGGATGCGGATCGGCTGTTCGGTGGCGGTGACGGAAGAGCATGGCTTTATGAAGAAGCGCGGGATCATCTTTTCCTTGCCGATGTAGGAGCCGCCGCCCTCTTCGATGTGGCTGGCGTAGTTGCCGGCGAGGCACATGAGCTTGCCGGGGCAGGGAAGCGGCGCGAGCAGGGTGACCTCGAGGAGCGGTACTCTCAGGTCCGAGCGGTTGTTGTTCGTTGCCCACATTGATGTGGCGCGTACAGCGTCCAGCCCCGCTTCGCCCGCCTCGAGCAGGGCGCGCATGTCCGCGACGTCGGCGGTGTCGACCAGCCCGCTGGCCTCTGCCGCGGCCGCAAGGTTCAAGATGTGATCTCCGTCGACGACGCCGACCCGCACGCCGTCAAGCCCTTCATAGGTCGCAAGTTGCATCGTAGCTGAATCCTTTCTGGAAAGCTGTAAGAGTGATTAATTCGACTGTGGCCCGCGGTGAGCCTGTTGCCGCTCTTCAGCGGGCGAATTCCCTGCCGCCGGACTGCTGCAAGAGTTTCGCGACCAAGCCGGTCCAGCCGGTCTGATGGCTTGCGCCAAGACCCTTGCCGTTGTCGCCGTGGAAGTATTCGTAGAACAGTAACCGGTCCTTCCAATGGGGGCAGTTTTGGAAGAGTTCGACATCGCCGAAAGCCGGGCGCTCTCCCTCTCCGTTGCGCGTGAAGATCCTGATCAACCGTTGGGAAAGCTCTGTTGCGACCTCGTCGAGCGTCATCCATACACCGGAACCCGTTGGACACTCCACCTTCAGGTCGTCTCCGTAGTAGTGATGGAAGCGCTGGATGCTTTCGATTATCAGAAAGTTGATCGGGAACCAGATCGGTCCGCGCCAGTTGGAGTTGCCCCCGTACATGCCGGTACGCGATTCGGCGGGCTCGTATTCGATGTCGAAGATCAGTTCGTCCACATGGATGTGAAAGGGATGCTTCTCGTGCACCTTGGAGAGCGAGCGGATGCCGTAGGGTGAGAGAAACTCATCCTCGTCCAGCAGGTAGCGGAGCACGTTCAGCAGCTTGTCCCTTGTGAGGAGCGACGTGAGAAAGCGCTGGCCGACGCCGGGTTCGTCGATGCTGCTCATCGCCGACGCAAGGCGCGGTCTGTGCTCGATGAACCAGTGGGTGCGCCGGTTGAACTCCGGCAGCGAGGACATCAGCTCGGGCTCGAGCGTTTCGACTGCGATCAAGGGAATCAGGCCGACGAGTGAGCGGACCCTGAGTGGAATGAATGTATGGTCGTGCAGATGCAGCAGGTCGTAGTAGAAGCGGTCCTCCTCGTCCCACATTGAGACGCCCTCGCCCCTCTGGTCGTTCATGGCGGTGGCAATGCGGAGGAAATGTTCGAAGAACTTGGTCGCCAGGTCTTGGTAGACGTCGTCCTCGCCGGCCAGTTCGAGTGCGATCTTCATCATCATCAGGCAGTAGAAGCCCATCCAGGCGGTGCCGTCGGACTGGTCGATATGGCCGTCTGCGGGCAGCCCGGCGCTGCGGTCGAAGACGCTGATGTTGTCCAGCCCGAGAAAGCCGCCTTGGAAGACATTGTGACCGTCTTCATCCTTGCGGTTGACCCACCATGTGAAGTTGAGCAGCAGCTTGTGGAAGAGTCCCTCCAGGAAGCCGCGATCGGAGACACCGGTCTGGCGGGCGTCGATCTTGTAGACGCGCCAGACGGCCCAGGCGTGGACCGGCGGGCTGACGTCGCCGAAGTTCCATTCGTAGGCGGGCAACGCGCCGTTCGGGTGCATGTACCATTCGCGTGTTACCAGCTCCAGCTGCCGCTTGGCAAAGTCAGGGTCGACCATGGAAAGCGGCAGCGCATGGAATCCCAGGTCCCAGGTGGCGTACCAGGGGTACTCCCACTTGTCCGGCATCGATATGATGTCGAAGTTATGCAGGTGCTCCCAGTCGCTGTTGCGGCCGTTCTTGCGCTCAGGCAGCGCCGGCAGGGCCGGGTCTCCGTTCAGCCACTGGGGAACGTCATAGTAGTAGAGCTGCTTGGACCACAACATGCCGGCCAGCGCCTGCCGCTGGATCATCTTCTCCTCTTGGTTGAGGTCAGGGTTCTGTATCGCAGCGTAGAATTCATCGGCGTCGGCGATGCGGCGGACGAACGTGTCGTCAAATGCGTCGCCGAACGGTTCCTCGTAGCCGACGTCTGCCAGCCTGCAGCGGTAGACTTTGGACTCGCCCGGCGGAATGCGGTCGGCGTAATGGGCCGCGGCCTTGGTGCCGTACTGTTCGGGATTCACCGCCCAGCTTTCGTCATGAATGATGAAGCGATGGAAGGCGTTCTTGACGAACGGGGTGGGGTTGGACGAGCCGAAGAGAAGCGCCGAGTTGGTGTCGTTCTCGGTGAAAAGCAGGTCCCCGGCGGCGTCGGCCCAGAAATAGTAGCGGCCCAGCTGCACATGGTCCGCCGCCAGGCAGACTGTGCCGTCGGGTCCCTCATGCCGTGCCATGTGGGGCCGGCCCGGCGCCCTGCCCAGCGGCCCGTTCTCATAGCCCCAGCTCCACGAATTGCGGAACCAGAGGGTGGGCAGGAGGTGCAGGTGGGCGCTCTCCGGACCCCGGTTCGTGACGGTGATGCGGAGCAGAACGTCATTCTGCTTCGCCTTGGCATACTCGACCAAGACGTCGAAATAGCGGTCTTCGGCGAAGACGCCGGTATCCACCAGCTCGTATTCGTCGTCCTGGTAGCCCAGCCCGCGGTTTCTTTCCACCAGGTCGGCGTAGGGGAAGGCGGCCTGGGTGTACTTGTAGAGCATCTTCATGTAGCTGTGGGTCGGCGTGCTGTCGAGGTAGAAGTAGCACTCCTTGACATCTTCGCCGTGATTGCCCTCCGGCCCGGTCAGGCCGAAGAGGCGCTCCTTGAGTATCGGGTCGTTGCCGTTCCAGAGGGCCAGCGCCAGGCAGAGAAACTGGTTGCGGTCGCTGACGCCGGCGAGGCCGTCCTCGTTCCAGCGGTAGGCGCGGCTGCGGGCCTGCTCGTGGGAGAAGTAACTCCAGGAGTCGCCGTTGGCGCTGTAGTCCTCGCGCACGGTTCCCCATGCACGCTCGCTGAGATAGGGCCCCCAATGCTTCCAGTTGCTGGCGCGCTTTCTGTACCCTTCGAGGCGTGCGTGTTCGGCCGTTTGCTGCATGTCGTGATCCAGTTCAACCCTTACCTATTGCCCCAGGCCCAGGGCGCGGTGAAGAAGAGGTGTTCCCAAAATATGCGGCCCGAAATTCTCAGCGCGGCGACACATGGACCGGCAGGGCGAAGGAGACAGAGACAGAGACCTACGCACGAGGGCTAGAGACTCTCACGGCCGTTCCGGCATCAGACCGATACGCGGCGGCCGCTGCGGTCGGACTCGTAGGCGGCGTCGATGACTTTGGCGACGCGAACGGCGTCCTCACCGGTCGCCATCGGTTCGCCGCTGCCGCGACAGGCGTCGATGAAGGCCCGCATAAATGTCTCCCCGTGCGCGCCGCCGTAGGCGGGGGATTCGGCGAAGGTGTAGTCGAAGGTGCGGCGCGGCGCCGACGCCCAGATGGGATGGGCGCTCTCGACGTAGATGCTGGTCGGCGTGCCGTTCGAGTTCCAGGTGATGCGTCCCAGGCGGCCGTTGACGCCGACGTAGGTGTCGTAGCCGACGGCGTTGTGATAGCCGCCGCCGCTGAGGCTGAGCATGTAGCCGGCGTGCAGCGTGCCGACGGCGCCTGAGGCGAAACGGAGCGAGAGCGTGGCGACGTCCTCGACGTCGATCTCCTCCCCGCTGCGGGTGGCGATCTGCGCCGCGACCGAGACGATCTCGTCCTGCGTGACGTTCACGATCTGGTCGATGTAATGACAGCCCAGCCAGGAGAGGATGCCGCCGCCGGACTTACCGTGATCGAAGAGCCAGTGCTGCGGGTTGCGCACCGCGACCTGGGTGGTGACCATGCGCATTTCGACCGAAACGAGTTCGCCGATCAGCCCCTGCTCGACAATGCTGCGGGCGTCGCGGATCGGGTCGAGCGCGCGGTTCTGGTAGAAGACACCGAGTTTGCGTTGCTCGCGGCGCGCGACGGCCGCAACCTGCTCGCTTTCGACTGCGGTCTTGCCGATCGGCTTGTCGGTGATCAGATGCTTGCCGGCCTCGAGGGCCCGAATAAAGATCGGCGGGCCGAGATCGTTGCGCAGCGCGGCGACGACGAAGAGAATCCGGTCCTGCTCCAGCACCGAGGCGAGGTCGGTCGTCGTTTCGGTCACTTTCTCACCCTGCTCGCTGACGGTTTCCCGCAGCAGCGCCTCGTCGGGGTCCCAGAGGGTGATCGAGGTGATCTCCGGCAGGGTCTGGAGTGTGCGCAGGTGCGCCTTGGCGTGGGGATGGTCGAGCCCGAGAAGGGCGGTGTGTATGTCAGGCATGGCGTTTTTCGGTCCTGGCGCCGGCTGGGGGCGCGGTATGATTGGTGGTAGCGTTCGATGGCCGGGTACGATAGCATATCGTATAGGTGAATCATTGGTATGTCAACCTGTCTGACCCGGCACGCGGGCCAGGCCACACGAAGGCCGAGGAGGTCAACGATGTACAAAGCAGCTGTGATTGGCTTGGGGCGGATGGGCAGTACTTTTGACGATGAGATGAAGAATGGCGGTTCGATCTTCCTTCCCTACTGCCACGGGCCGAGCTACGCGGCGTCGCCGCTTACGCAGCTGGCGGCCGGCGCGGACCCGCACGCGGAGCAGGGCGCGATCTTCGCCGAGCGCTGGGGGCTGTCCGAGCAGCAGATCTACCGGGACCACCGCGAGATGCTGGAGGCGGAGAGGCCGGACATTGTGAGCGTGTGTACGACCGCGCGCCACCGCGCCGCGATTCTGCTGGACGTCATCGACGCCGGCGTGAAGGCGATCTGGTCGGAAAAGCCCCTCACGTTGAGCCTGGCAGAGGCCGACGCGGTGATCGAGCGCTTGAACGCGAAGGGCGTCGCGCTGGCGATCAACTGCTCGCGGCGATACAACCCGTTCATGCGCGAGGCGCGGCGCATGGTGGACGCGGGCGAGCTGGGCGAGATCCTGCAGATCACCGCGTACACGATGTGCAACCTCTCGCACAACGGCAGCCATGCAATTGACGCGATGCGTTTTCTGGTCAACGGCGACGTGGAATGGGTATTCGGCGAAATGGAGTCGGACGAAAAGGCCGCGAGCGAGGACGACATTATGGGCAACGGCTACCTGGCGTTCGACAACGGCGTGCGCGGCTTCATTCGCGCCATGCCGACCGGCCTGGCGGCGTGGGAGTTCGACCTGATCGGCACCGAGGGGCGCGTGCGTTCGATGGGCGAAGGTCTCGATCGGGAGTACACGCGCTGGGGGCCGGGCGGGCCGCGCGGCCGGCCGCTTGCGGCCAAGGTGCCGTTCCCGCTGCCCACGAATATCCCCGGCATGGGGCTGACGGTGATCGAGGACCTTGTACAGGCGGTGGAGACGGGCGGGCCGACGGCCTGCACGGCGGATGACGGCCGCAAGGCGCTTGAGATTGCGATCGCAATGCGCGAGTCCCACCGCCAGGGCTTTCGCCGCGTCGACCTGCCCCTGGCCGACCGTTCGCAGCGCATGTTGTCGGCTGAGATCGCCAACGACGACGCGCCGGCGCGCATCCGGCGGATGCAGGCCGCGCGCAGCGGCGCTTAGTCTTCAGTTTTGAGTTTCCAGGTTCCGTTGACATGTCAGAAGAATGTTCAAAGAGGCGGCTTTTGCAAGCTGTCTGAAAGCAGTTTGGACTCTGATTCACCTGATTCTCGTAAACGAAGCCCGCCTTGAGAGCCAGCGCCGTTAACTGTGCCCATCAGACGAATCAGAAAAATCACAGTTCAGACAAATGTCAACGAGCCCCAGTGCAGACCGGCGCACCCGCTCGAAAGAAGGGGTCTCTTGCCCCGAAAGGAAGAATGGGCCAGTCGCGATCGCTGACGCCGCGCCGCGACTAGGTCCGCACCTGGATGGCGCTGCCGCTCTCGTAGCGGCGCAGACCCCGGTAGAAGACGAATACTGCGAGCGAGAGGAAGATGACGCTGCCGCCGCAGATCTGGGCCAGCTGACCCAGGTCGAAATGGCGTACGAACTCGGCCGGCAGCGCGCCGATGAACGCGGCCGGGACCAGCGTGAAGAGCAGCAGCTTGGCAGTGCCGTCGAAGAGCGTGATCGGGTAGAGCGAGAAAGTAATGATGGCGTTGAAGGCGTTGTAGGTCAGCATGGGTGCGTTGCCGATCCAGAATGTGAGGCTCTGCACGAGCACGAGGAAGGAGATGAGGACGGCGACCGCGACGAGGCTGGCGAGAAGGAAGCGCAGCAGCATGAGGCCGCTGAAGCTGCCGGAGTAGGCAGCGGCCGCGGCGAAGCTGACCAGGCCGTAGGTGAAGTCGCCGGCGGATGACGCGTTGCTGCGACTGGCGAGCGCGTGCAGCAGGACAGGACGGGGCAGCGACAGATAGTAATCGAGCTGGCCTTCGGCGATGAGAGAGGACAACCGGATGGCGTTGCCGAAGAGATAGGTCCCGGCGCCGAAACCTGTTGCGACGACGCCGAAGAGGAAGAACATATCGAGCAAACTCCAGCCGTGGACCTGCTCGAAGCGGTCGAAGAAGATGATCCAGAAGACGAAGTAGAAGGCATTGTTGAGCATCATGCCGACCACCTGCGTCAGAAAGGAGACGCGGTACTCCATTGCGCTGATGAGGTTGGCCTTCCAAAGGGCGAGCAGAAAGGGGAGATGGCGGGTCACAACTTAGCCCCCGTTTACGACGAGACGCGCGACGGCCCCGCGGTAGATGAGCCAGACGGCGCAGCCGAAGACTGCCAGCCAGATGGCCTGCTGGGTGAGGACGGCGCCGAGGCGGTCCAGGCTGGGGTCGACGAAGAGTCGGGCAGGTCCGTAGATTATCCAGGCGAAGGGCAGATTGAGCGAAATGCTCTTCAGCCAGGCGGGAAAGAAATCGAGCGGGATGAGCAGGCCGCCGAGCACGAGCAGGAGTTTCTGGTAGATCCAGCGGAAGGCGTTGGTCTCCTCGACGACGAAGGCGCTGAGCCCGATGAGCGCGGAGAAGCAGAAGTCGAGCAGCCAGGCGAAAACGACGGCGACCACGGCCATCAGCCAGCCGGCCAGCCCGGGCGGCGGGCCGGCCATCAGCCAGACGACTGCGCTGCCGATGACCAGGTTTCCGGCGAAGGCGATGACGGTGTCGCCGAGGCCGGCCGCGAAGTGGTAGAGGATGAAGTTGAACGGCTTGTTGAGCAGGTAGGCGACGCTGCCGTCCTTCACCTGCTCGGTGATCGTTTCGGAAAGCTCGCGTTTGCTGAGCATGACGGCCTCGGCCATCATCAGATACCACATTGTGTCCACGAGCGTGAGGCCTGCGATCGAGTGAGCGCCGGTTGACCCGTAGGTCACGCGCCAGAGGTTCATGAAGATCCACATGAAGAGGACAATGAGGAGGCTGCGGCCAAGCAGGTCCATGGGGTAGGCGAGGCTGTTGACAAGCTGCGTGCGGAAGACGGCCCAGTATTTGCCGGCTGAAGCCGGAAGAGAGTGACGGCCGGCGCGGACCGCGGTCGGGCCGAAGCCGTGCTCACGCCTGGTCATTTTCGGCCTCCGCGCGGGCGTAGATGGCGCCGATGACATCCTCCAGGGAGGGCTCGGAAACGGTGACGTCGGCGAGGCTGCCAGCGGCCGCAAGGGCGCTGATCACCGGCTCAACCGGCGTGACGCGGGCGTCGAAGCGCATCTTGGCGCCAAAGCGTCCTACTTTGAGCATATCGACGCCGGGCAGGCTGAAGTCGGGCGGCAACTGGTCGTTGTAGCGGACGTCAACGTGCTTGACGGTCAGGTAGCGGCGCCTGAGGGTCGAGACCTTGTCGCGGTAGACGATTTCGCCGTCGTTGATGATGATGACGCGTCTGCACAGGGCCTCAATGTCGCCGGCGTCGTGGCTGGTGAGCAGGACGCCGACCCCTTCGATCTCGTTCATCCGCTGGATGGTGGCGCGCAGGCGCTGTTTGGCGACCACGTCGAGGCCGATGGAGGGCTCGTCGAGCAGGAGGATGCGCGGCCTATGCAGGAGCGAGGCCGCCACCTCGCAGCGCATACGCTGGCCCAGAGAGAGCTTGCGCACCGGCGTCTCGAGCAGCTCTTCGATTTCGAAGGCTTCGGCGAGGAGGCCGATGCGGCGGCGCAGGCCGATTTCCTCGATCTCGTATATCTTGCCGAAGAGGTAGAAGGTGTCGATCGCGGGCAGATGATACCAGAGCTGGGGGCGCTGTCCGAAGACGGAGCCGATCTGGAACGCGAGCTCCTGGCGCTGCCGCCAGGGCACGCAGCCGAGGACGCTGGCCTCGCCCGAGGACGGGTACAGGATGCCGGTGAGAATCTTGATGGTGGTTGACTTGCCGGCCCCGTTCGGCCCGATGAAGCCGAGCAGCTCCCCTTCCTCCATTTCGAAGGAGATGCCGCGCACTGCGTCGAGCGTCTGGAAGGCAGGCCGAAGGAGGGCGGCGAGAGCGCCGCGCAGGCCGGCGGACTTACGCTTAGTCTGGAAGGTCTTGCGCAGGTTGCGCACGGATATGGCGGGCATCGGCCTGTCCTGGTCAGCGGGCGCCGCTGCGTTCCGGCGCGTGGCAGGGGTTGTGCCATTATCATTGCGGCGGTTGGCATCGCCAAAAAGGGGGCGGCCCGCGTGCCGAGAGCAGCGTTTTTTCCCTAAACAGGTCCAAATTTGCTAAAATCGTCCCCAGTTTGCGCAAATGGCCCGGCTCGCACGCGGAGACGGCTCTGCGTCGCGGAGATGGTTGTCTGAAAGGAAGCGAGGCGCCCGATGAAAAAGCTAACGACATTCGAGATCCGCAAATATTTTCTGGACTATTTTCAGGCGCGGAATCATCAGATCGTGGACAGCGGCAGCCTTGTGCCGGCAGACGATCCGACGCTGCTCTTCGTCAACGCCGGCATGGTGCAGTTCAAGGATGTCTTTCTGGGGCTGGAGAAGCGCGGCTACAACCGGGCTACGACGTCGCAGAAGTGCCTGCGCGTCAGCGGCAAGCACAACGACCTTGAGAACGTCGGGCCCAGCCCGCGCCATCACACCTTCTTTGAAATGCTGGGCAACTTTTCGTTCGGCGACTACTTCAAGGAGGATGCGATCCAGTTCGCGTGGGACCTTCTGGTGAATGAGCTGGGCCTGTCGCTCGACCGCCTGTGGTTCTCGGTTTACACCGATGACGACGAGGCCGAGGCGTTGTGGCGCAAGGTGGGCGCGCCGGCTGAGCGTATTCTCCGCTTCGGTAAGAAGGACAACTGGTGGGCGATGGGCGACGTGGGTCCGTGCGGGCCCTGCTCCGAGATCCACTACTACTGGGGCGATATCGAAGAGCAGACGGCTGAAGGCGTTAACGTTGACGATGAATACCTGGAGATCTGGAACCTGGTCTTCATGCAGTACGAGCAGCGGGAGCCCGAAGGGGAGCTGATCCCGCTGCCGCGGCCGAGCGTGGACACCGGCATGGGGCTGGAGCGGATCGCGTCGATCCTGCAAGGCAAGGACAACAACTACGACACCGACGCGTTCACGCCGATCATGGACCGCATCCAGGCCATGCTGGGGCACAGCGACGCGCAACGGCAGGAGCATCTGACCGGCTACCGCGTGATTGCGGACCACGGGCGCGCGATCACCTTTCTGATCAGCGATGGCGTGATGCCGGGCAACGAGGGCCGCGACTACGTCGTGCGCATGATCCTGCGCCGGGCGGCCCGCTTCGGCAAGTTGATCGGTTTCGAGCAGCCGTTTCTGGCGGAGATATGCCGGGTCGTGATCGCCGAGTATGGTGCGCACTATTCGGTCCTGCAGGCCAACGAGGATTTCATCTTGCAGACGGTCACGGCCGATGAGGAGCGGTTCCAGCGGGCGCTGAGCACCGGCCTTTCGCTCCTGGACGGCCTGATGGCGCGTATGCGGGCGGGGGGCATGCGTGAGATCTCGGGAGAGGACGCGTTCCGCCTGTGGGATACGTACGGCTTTCCGCTGGATATCACGCGCGACGTGGCGCAGGAGAACGGGTTCACGGTTGACGAGGCCGGTTACGCGACGGCGCTGGAAAAGCAGCGGCAGCAGTCGGGCAGCGAGCAGCAGGGCATGGCCGCCGATGTTTCAGTCTACGTGGATCTGTTGGAGGCGCTGCGGGGGTGGGGCCTGGTCGGCGCCGAGGGTGTCCTCCAGTTGATCTACGAGGACGAGGAGGACGCCGACACGACGGTCATCGGACTGGTGAAGGACGGCGAGGCGGTCGAGCAGGCGCACGCGGGCGACGAGGTGGAGATCGTCCTGCCGGAGACGCCGTTCTACGTCGAGAGCGGCGGCCAAGTGAGCGACACGGGCGAGATCGAGTTCTTCCCGGACGAGATGGAGAGGGCGGCGTGGTCGGTCGTCGTGCGGTCGGCGCGGCGGCCGATTCCGGGGCTGATCGTCCATGCGGGCGAGGTCGCTAGGGGCACAGTGCAGGTGGATGACCCGGCCTATGCGCTGATCGATACCGAGCGGCGCTGGGACATCATGCGCAACCACACCGCGACCCACGTGCTTCATGCCGAGCTGCGCGCGCAGCTCGGCGAGCACGTGCGCCAGCGCGGTTCGCTGGTGGCGCCGGAGCGGCTACGTTTCGACTTTTCGCATCCACAGCCGGTCAGCCCCGAGGAGCTGGGCGCGATCGAGCAGGCGGCCAACCGCGCGGTGCTTACCAACTACGCGGTCCAGGACAGGTGGACCGATTTCGACCGCGCCGTGGCCGAGGGGGCGCTGGCCTTTTTCGAGGAGAAGTACGGCGACACGGTGCGGGTGATCTCGATCGGTGACGGGGAAGAATCGGTCTCGCAGGAGCTGTGTGGCGGCACGCACGTGGGAACCACCGGTGAGATCGGGCCGTTTGTAATTACAGGCGAAGGCAGCAGCGCGGCCGGCGTGCGCCGCATCGAGGCCGTGACGGGCCGGACGGCGCAGTCGCTGCAGGCGGAGCGGATGGCGGCGCTGGACGCGGTCGCTTCCAGTCTGCGTGTACAGCCGGAGCAGGCTGCGGAAGCGGTCCAGCGATTGCAGGAGCAGAACCGGCAGCTGGAGCGCCAGTTGGAGCAGATGCGAGGTGAGGCGGCCCGGCAGCAGAGCGAGAGTCTGCTTGGTCATGCAGTGCGGCTGGACGGCCTCTCGATCCTGGCCGAGCAGGTTGAGGCGAGCGACGTCGATACGCTGCGGCAGATGACCGACTGGTTCCGCGACCGCTTGGGCAGCAGCGTGGTCGTGCTCGGCTCGGTCATCAATGAGAAGCCGATGCTGGTGGCGGCCGCGACCCAAGACGCGATCGAAAAGGGCATCCACGCCGGCAACCTGGTACGCGACGCGGCCAAGATCGTTGGCGGCGGCGGCGGCGGGCGTCCGAACATGGCACAGGCCGGCGGCCGCCATGTAGACAAGCTGCCGGAGGCGTTGGGCCAGGTGGCCGGATGGGTCCAAGAGAAGCTGGGATAGCCGTCGGGACGGTTCCGCGGCGACGGGAGGCATCCGTTGCCAGCGGTCTGAAGCCGGTCGGATGCGCCGGGTGAGGCATTCGGGTGCCCGAACTCATTTACGTTGAGGGCGATATCAGAATCGAAGCGCTGCGGCAGGAGTTGGCGCGCATGGGCAGCGGCGAGGTGGCGGTCGTTTTGCCGCAGCAGTCCACGCAGCTGGAGAGCCTGCCGCGTCTGCGTCTGCTCCACCGCCAGGCGCAGGCCTTGAATCAGGAACTGGCGCTCGTCACCACGAACCGGTCGATCCGCCGCAACGCCAAACTCCTGGGCATTCCCGTCTACAACAGAGATTCGGCCCTGCGGGGCCGGCGCTGGCGGATGGGACGGGCGCCGTCGATTTCGCCTGCGAATCCGGCTCTCGGGCTGCCTGAGCCACCCCCTTGGCGCAAGGAGGACGGCTCACCGAGCGCGCAGGTCGAAAGCAGGCCCGGGCTCTATCGCAGCCGGCAGCGCCGAATTACGGCCGCGCGGCGCTATCGCCGGGCCACGCCCGCCTGGCTGCAGGTAATCGGCTATATTTTCCTGGGCCTGTTCATGGCCGCGTTTCTGGGCGGCTTCGCCTACTATGTGCTGCCGGCGGCGACGGTAACGCTGGTGCCGGGGCAGCGGACGCTGGAGGCGACGGTGCTGCTGACGGCGGACCCACAGATAGAGGAGGCGGACTTCGGGCGTGGGCTGCTGCCGGCGCGCCTGATGGAGACGACGGTGGAGGACACCGGCAGCGTGTTCACGACCGGAACCGGCTGGTCGGACGTGGAGACGGCGCAGGGCAAGGTTGTCTTCACAAATCAGACGAACCGGACGGTGCGTATCCCTGCCGGGACGGTCGTCTCGACCAGCCGGGGGGAGCGCGTCGATTTTCGCATACGGGAGGATCTGGAGATCCCGGGCCCGATCGGGACGCAGGCGGAGGTGGAGATCGAGGCGACCGAGCCGGGTCTGTTCGGCAATGTGGACAGCGGCAGCATCACGACCGTTTCCGGCGCGCTGCGCGCGCGCGTGAGGGTTACGAACCCAGAGGCGACCGAGGGCGGCGAGTCGAGCCGCGTACGGCTGGTCACGCAGGCGGACAAGGACAGGCTGGTCGACGAAGTTTTCGGCGGCATTGAGGCACGCGGGCATGCGGAGTTATCACCCCTGCTGCACGAGGACGAGTGGTTGCCGGAAGGCCTGATCCGGCCCTACATCGTCGCGCAGGCATTTGACAGCTTCAACGACGAGGAATCGGACGTCCTCAACCTCACGCTGCGCGTGCTCCTGCAGGGGGTCGCGATCAGCCGCAGCGCGTCTGAGGAGGCGGCGATGGCGGCGCTGCGCCAGGCGGTGCCGGAGCGCGGCCAGCTGGTGGCCGAATCGATCAATTTCTCGATCGAGCCGCACAGCGTGATCAGCGGGCGGACGCTGCGCTACACGGTCAAGGCGAGCGGCAACTATGTCATTCCGATCGACGGCGTCGAGGTGAGCCGGGCGGTGACCGGTCTGGGCGTAGAGGAGGCGGCCCGGCGGCTGCAGGAGGAGTGGCTGCTGGCTCGAGAGCCGATGATTTACCAGGACCCCGGCTGGTTCGGCACGCTCCCCCAGTTTGCCAGCCGCATACAGGTGCGGGTCGAACTGCGCGAGGCGGCCCGCAGCAGCCAGTGACACCCCGCAACAAATGAACCTGCCACCCCCATCCGAGCAGGCCTCGCCCCTGGGCAAGATCATTGCGCTGGACGTCGGCGACGCGCGCATCGGCGTCGCGGTCTGTGATCCGCTGCACCTGACGGTGCGGCCGCTGTGCACGCTGCGCCGGCGCAGCCGGCAGCAAGATTTCGCCGCGCTCGCCAGGATCTACGCCGAGGAGGAGGCGGTGCTGGTGGTGTGCGGTCTGCCGCTCAACATGGACGGCAGCGAGGGGCCGCAGGCGCGCAAGGTGCGCAACTGGGCGGCGCGTTTGTGGCGCGCGCTGCGAAGGATCCGCGGGGAGGAGGCGCCGCTCCACTTTTGGGACGAGCGCCTCAGCAGTTTTGCGGCGGACGAGTGGGCAGCCGAGTTCGGGCCGCACGCCGCGGGGCAGGATGCGGTGGCTGCGGCGGTGATCCTGCGCAGTTTTCTCGAGGCGCAGCGCGGGGGTGGGTGAATGGTTACATCTTGAGACGCGGTATCGCCGTATGCAGGAGCAGACAGCTGGGAGAGATTGCAATGTGAGATTGAAGGCGACTGCGATGTTCTTGTTTCAGCGTTACGGCGTACTGGGAGAGGGCGGCCGGCCGGAGCGAACTCCTCGCCGACAGACCGCCCCCAAAGCGACTTCGCGGGCAGGGGCCCATTGCAGGGCTGCCTTTGACTAGAGGAGAACCGACATTGAATGCCAAGAGCCTTGCCTTAATCTTCGTCCTGGTCCTGTTGCTGGTCTCAGGGTCAACCCCTGTCGTCGCGCAGGAAACGGATCTGTGCAGTTCCGAAGAACTGTTCTCGCCTGGAGATACCCTGGTTGATGAAATGTCGGATGTGTCGGCCCCGCATATCGATATCGTAAAGGTCACTACGTCGATACCGGAATGGAGGATTCTGATCGTTGCATTCCAACTCAGAGACCTTCCGGAGACGCTCGACTTCAACAGGCCCGGTGTTGAAGAAGGCGAAATCGAGTACAAGTGGGACGTGTTGGTCGACCTTGACGGCGACCCCAATACCGGCTTCAGAGGAGGTTTTGATCACCTGCTTTCAGCCTCATATGCTGTGCCGGCTTCAGGGGGCGGGGCCGGCGCCTCTGCGCCAATCGAGGAAAGAGTGCGGGCCAGGACCTTGCGCCTGGACCACGAGGGTGGGACCGCTGTTCTCGACGCCAAAATTGAAGTGTCGGTCGAAGAGGATACGGTCACGATCAGAGGCGGCATCCCGAGGCTGACACCGAAGGCGCGCCTTGCATTTGAGACTTACGATGCCCTGGCAGGCGTCGACCGGGCCGGGTGCTTCCCCCTTTATGGGGAGATGGTGACACTGGGCGATTGCCAGTCCGGCGCCGGCGCGGCCTTGCCGGGACAATCTGTAACCGACGAAGATTCGGACGCCTCGCCCGCGTACATCGATATAACCCAGGTAGAAACCTACCACAGGAGAGGCGCCCTGACGGTCGTCTTTCATCTGCGCGACCTTCCGGAGAGACTTACGTTTAACCGACCGGGCATCGACGAAGGGCTGTTGGAGTATTCGTGGGAAGTGCTGATCGACGTGGACAACGACAAGCAGACCGGCGATCGGGGGACCGACTACACGCTGTCTGCCTTTCACTACATTCGTCCATCGAAGAGCTGGACAAATTTCCCCGCCTCCCTCGAGAACGTCGCAAAGCCCATCCTTTTCGTCCCGACGGAAGATGGCGGCATGAAGGAGTTAGTCGAGAGCGCCTGGATGGAGGTGTCTCCCGAAGACGATACGATCACGCTTTACGCCATCATACCCGATCTCAATGCGGAATCGCGGCTCACGTTTGGGGCCTTCGACAGGCTGGAAGGTTCCGATCAGGTCGGGTGTCCTCCTTCTCTCTCCTGGGCAGAACTGCTTCCGCTGTGCGACGCAGCTGAAGCGCTGACCCCCGGTATTTCCGCGACCGATGCCCCTGGCGATGTTAAGGAAACTATGCGGCCGCTCCCCGGGCCTTCCGGGGCGTTGACAACCTCCCATGTAGACATCACCGGGGTCCACAGTTCTCTGTCGGGGGAGACACTAACGGTCGTCTTTCATCTTGCCGACGTTCCGGAGACGCTGGCATTCAATCGAACAGGGGTCGACGCCAACACCATGGAGTACCGGTGGGAAGTGTCGATCGATGTAGACAATGACCTCGGGACCGGCCACGGAGGAGGCTTTGAGTACCTTCTTTCCGCCACGCATATCGTAACTCCTGCGGGAGAGGGGGAAAACGAAGCAGTCCCGATCGAAGACGCGGCCATAGCATACGTCTGGAAGCTGGCCCCAAGCATCATGGAAGTTCTCTGGGTTGCTGAACTTGAAGTCTTGGCCGAAGAGGACACGATTACGATTTCCGGGGCGGTTCCCGGTATCACCGCCGATTCGCGGCTGGCTTTTAGTACGGACGACTTTCCCGGCGGCCTATCCGACGAAATCGACTGTCAGGCCTCGGTTAAGCTGTACCTGGTACCGGGGCCGTGCGGAAGTGACCAAACCGAAATAAGACCCAACCAGACGATAGCCGACATGCCGGAGGAGAAGCTGCCGGCCTACATAGACTTCGTCCGGATCAGCACGGCCGTTGCCGGGGAAACGCTTGCCGCAATCTTTCACGTCAGAGACCTGCCCTACGACATAGCTCAAGACGGTGTTGGCACGGACGGTGACGTTTCCAAATACGGATGGAGCGTGTCGATTGACGTGGACCCCAGCAACGAGAGCGGCCACCTTGGGTTCGACTACCAATTGTCAGCCACCTACCCCTTGCGATGGCTGGACAATGAAGGTAGCGAGTCAGAGCCGGCCGACGGCCTGCCTCAGGCATTCGTCTGGGAGAGAATCTTCGATGGGTACAGGCAGCTTGAGGAGGGGGCCATCGTGTTATCGCCTCGGGCCGATACGGTAACCCTCATTGGAGACATTCCCGGCATCACGGCCGACTCTCGCCTGGTCTTCGACGCCTTCGTTGCGCCGAAGGATTCTGAAAGCCTACTCTGCCAGGAGGCGGCGACCGTGGAAGGAGCGGAAACGGCTTCCTCCCCTGCAAGGGGGAAATAGGTCTTTTGAAATGGGCGGCCGATTTGGGTTGGTGTTGCGTGCCATTCGGGGGGAGGGTTTTCAGCAGCATCAGTGAGACGGGGGATTCAGCAAATTTGCGGCGGACAAGTGAATTGCAGAGGCCGGGCCCCACGGCGCAGTGCAGGTTGCGGCGGCGGTACCGCGGAGTCACCTGGATGGACAGGGCGGAGAATTGTAGGGGTGCCATTGAAGGGGCGAGACCGCGTGTGTTGTCTGGGGGCGCTAATGCTGGTAGTCTGGGGCGAAAGATCCAAACGCTGTGCTGGCGAAAGCGAAGGAATAGGGGCGGGGAAGGCCTTCAAGCAGATAAACACGGAGCACCTGGACCGCTGCATCAGTACGCTCAGAGGCGCGTGGGAGGGTCTCCAAGAGTACGAACCTGGGGAGATGCTCTATGAGATCAACCGCTTAGCCTACAGTTTCATGGTTGGCGGAGAAGAGGTGTCGGCCTACATTAGCTCGCGCAGAAAAGTGGCGGTGCGACGGGTGGCCTCCTGGGGCGTCATGTCGCCGCCAAAGGCTTGGTGCATGGTCACGCAGCCGTCGTAGCCAATGGCGCGCAGGGCGTCGAAGATGGAGGGAAAGTCGATGCCACCGGGCGCGTCGAGCGGGCGCAGGGTGGACATAACATCGCCGCGCGTCCAGGTTTCCATCGGTTGGGCGCCGTCCGGCTCGGGCGTGTGGTTCTGCAGGTAGACATTGAAGAGCCAGGGTTGATAGGCTCGCAAGGTAGCCTCGCCGTACGACTCGCCGCACAGCGCTAGGTTGGCCGGCTCGTAGATGATGCCGAAGTTGGCGCGACCGACCGCCTTGAGGACGGCGACCGACCCCTCGACCGTCTCGAAGAGGCTGCGCGTATGGCTCTGGTGCGCCAGGCGGATGCCGCGCTCGCGTGCCTCGTCGGCAGCCCGCTGCGCGTGGCCCATGTCCTCTTCCTTCTTCATGCAGATGCGGATCAGGTCGGCGCCGAGGGCTTCGGCCAGGTTGAGCGACGGCGTGATGTCGCGCAGGCTTTCGGGACCTTCGGCGCTGTTCTCGGGTACGGCAAAGTCGGCGGTAACCATCGAAACGGTCAGACCGTGCGCGGCGACAGTTTGCCGCACGTTTTCAGCCGCGCCCGGTTCGCTGTGGACGCCGACGACGGAGGCGCGCATGCAGAGGGCGTCGTAGGCGGCGCCAGATGCAATGGCGGCCAGTTCATCGAGGGGAATTGCGCTCACCCTTTTGTTGCCGAAACTTTCGGCGACGCGTACCGAGAGCGACAGTTTCATGGCACTGAGTATACCCGAAATCGGATTGAATGGTAAGCCGATGTCTGTGTTATTCTGTGCCGGACGAAGAAAACCAGTATTCATTCATTGATCATGCGCGTATTCCTCGAACAGCTGGGCTGCCGGCTTAATTTCAGCGAAAACGATACCCTGGCGGGACGGCTCGGCGCAGCGGGGCACCGGATCGTAGGCCGTCCCGAGGACGCGCATGTGATCGTGCTCAACACGTGCGCAGTGACGGCGCAGGCGGCGCGCAAGAGCCGCCAAGCTGCGCGCCATCTGCACAAGCGCAATCCGGCGGCCCGCATCGCGATGACGGGCTGCTATGCGACTCTGGCGCCGGAGGAGAGCGCGCGCCTTCCGGGCGTCGAGCTGGTGACGGACAACACCAGCAAGGAGATGCTGCACTCGCTGCTGGAGCCGTGGAGCGCGGCGTTCTCCGATCCCGACGATCTGGCGCGGCTCCAGCCGCATGGCACGCCGTTTGCGACGCCGCGCGGCGAGGAGGAAGGCGGGCGCACGCGCGCGTTCGTCAAGGTGCAGGACGGGTGCGAGAACCGGTGTACCTTCTGTATCGTAACTGTACTGCGCGGCGAGAGCCGCAGCCGCGCCGTCGCCGACGTGGTGCGCGAGGTGCAGGGACTGGCGGCGAGCGGCTATCGCGAAGCTGTGCTGACCGGCGTGCATCTGGGCGCGTACGGGCGGGACCTGACCGACGCAGGACGATCCGATCTCAAGGCGCTGACCGCGGCGATTCTGACCGAGACGGATATACCGCGGCTGCGGCTGAGCAGCCTGGAGCCTTGGGAGCTGGCAGCCGGATTCTTCGATCTGTGGCAGCGCTGGCCCGGGCGGCTGTGCCCGCACCTGCATCTGCCCCTGCAGGCCGGTACCGACGCCCAGCTGCGGCGGATGGCGCGGCGCTGCACGGTCGGCAGCTTTCGCCAGTTGGCGGCCGAAGCGAGGAAGGCGATCCCGGACCTCGTCATTACCACCGATCTGATTGTTGGGTTCCCGGGGGAGAGCGAGGCCGAATTTGAAGAGGGGCTGCTTTTCGTCGAGGAGATGCGCTTCGCCCACGCACATATCTTTCCCTTCAGCCCGCGCGCGGGCACGGCCGCGGCCAGCTTCGGCGAACAGGTTGACAATGCGGTCAAGAAGGAACGCTCGCGGCGAATGCACGAGGCGGTGGCGCGCACGGGGCAGCAGGAGCGGGCCCGCTTCCTCGGCACGACGCGCCCCGTCCTGTGGGAGGGCAGCGGAGAGCCGCTCGCCGACGATCTGGGTTCGTCGCTGTGGAGCGGTCTAACCGACAACTACTTGCGCGTGGCGGGCAGCGCCCCTGCGGACACCGACCTCGGCAACCGGATCACGAATGTGCGCCTGGAGGAGGTCCACGGCGAGACGTTTCATGGCGTAGTCCATTCGCTATAGGACAGCACCACCCTCGGCCCGCGCCGGGGGTGACTTCTCTTTCCCCCTCTTCTACGTCTACTTCACCCGATTCAAACTCCTGAGATTGGAGCGCAAGCCAGAAACTGTCAAGCAAGTTCCCTCTTATTCGGATCGCGATCCGTTCCGGAGCGTGCCATGCCGCAAGAATCGAGAGTTGAGTCTCCGCACCGTCCCACCAGGAAACTGGAGCGGGGCAACCGCCGCGAGCAGGTCGGCTGGTATTTCTACGATTGGGCCAACTCGGCCTTCTCGACAACGGTCGCCGCGGTCTTTCTGGGGCCGTACGTTTCCGAGCTTGCCCTGCAGGCGGCAGGCGAAGACGGGATGGCGCAGGTGCTGGGCATTTCGGTGGCGCCTCACTCATTTGTGTTTTACTGCTTCACGATTTCGGTCATTTTGCAGTTTGTGTTTCTGCCCCTTCTCGGCGCAATTGCCGACTACTCGAACATGCGCAAGAAGCTGATGCAGGTCTTCGCGGTCTCCGGCGCGATCGCGACGATGCTTCTTTTCTTTGTTGCGGAAGAGACGTGGACGCTTGGGGGCCTGCTGTTCATTCTCGCCAACCTCTCTTTTGGCGCGGCGATCGTCTTCTACAATGCCTTTCTGCCGGACATCGCCGAGCCGGATGACCGCGATCGGGTCTCGTCGGTCGGCTGGGCGATGGGTTACCTGGGCGGCGGCATTTTGCTGGTCCTCAATCTCGTTCTGTACCAGCTGCGCGAGAGCCTTGGTATCGATACCGGGCTGGCGGTACGGATCAACCTGTTTTCGGGCGGGCTGTGGTGGTTCGCCTGGTCTTTCGTGACGTGGCGACTGCTGCGCTCGCGTGACACGGTCAGCGCGCTACCTGCCGGAGAGGGCTACTTTTCGACTGGTATCAAGCAACTGGTGCAGACTGTCAAGGAGGCGGCAAACTATCCGCATACGATCCGCTATCTGATTGCCTATCTGCTTTACAACGACGGCATCCAGACGGTATTCAGCGCGGCGGCGGTGTTTGCAACGGCCCCGATTGCAAACGGAGGGCTGGAGATCGACCAGGGAACGCTGACGATGGTCGTGTTGATGATCCAGTTCGTTGCGTTTGCGGGCGCGCTGCTTTTCGGCAGGGTGGCGACCCGTATAGGGGCGAAGAAGGCGCTGATGATCGGGCTGGTGGTGTGGACGGTGGTGGTGATATACGCCTATGTCGGCCTGCGTGGAGAGAGCCGTATAATGGAGTTCTGGATCATGGCGGCCTGTATCGCGGTCGTGATGGGGGGCACGCAGGCGGTGAGCCGCAGCCTGTTCGCCAACATGATTCCGGCGGGGAAAGAGGCCGAGTTTTTCTCGATCTACGAAGTGAGCGAGCGGGGAACCTCTTGGCTGGGCCCGCTGACCTTTGGTTGGGTCAACCAGTTCATCGGCAGCCTGCGCCCGGCCATCTTCTCAATTATCTTCTTCTTTGTCGTCGGGATGTTCCTTCTGCTGCGCGTGGACGTGCGGCGGGCGATCGTTGAATCGGGGAACCAGCCGCCGGCGGTTGTTTGAGGGCAGTTTTGAGTTCTCGGTTTTGAGTTTCTAGGGCTCGTTGACATTTTCAAGGTGTGTCGAGAAGGCAAGCTCTTCCGGCTGCGTTCGGTGAAAAGGCAGTGTTTCAAAGCGGGCTGAAGAGACACAGTTTCAGTGTAACTGCACGAAAAGCCGGGCTGGGCGCTCCCTGAACACAGGTCGTGCGCTCGCACGGGAACAGGTAAACGCTCGTACGAGCGTTTACGAGAGATCCACGAGCGTTTACGAGCGTTTGCGAGAAAAAATTTTCAAGAGACAGAACATCGCTTATCCACAACAATATAATAGTTATCTGGTAGACGGAAATTCATGTGCGTTCCATTTGAAACCAAGAGTTTTCGCATGGGCTGTGGCCTGACATCCCAGGCGTCTCACTCGCTCCATTGACACTCGCAAGCTCGTGAACCCGCTTGGGATCTACATTAGAAACGATAGGGCGCTGGGCCCCTGGCGCACGGCCAGATATCGTCTGATCCCCCACTTCTCCACTTTCGATTGCGCGGATCTTGCCTGCTCCATTGAAATGTCAACGACTCCTAGTTGATGGTGGTCGCGGGGCGCAGCCTGCCGCGTGCAGCGGCCTGAACGACCAAGTCCGGTTTCGACGACACTCCACGAGCAGGAAGAACCATCACAAGTCCCATTCGTATACATTGCCGGTCCTGGCGTCGATAACGATAGTCAGGCCGTCGACGAGTTGGTCCCAGTCGCCGTTCGCCTGCAGGATAGCGGGGATGCCCAGCTCGACCGCGGCGAGAGCGGCGATGCTGTCGGGCGCGGATTCGGCGGTTATGAGCCCGCCGGCATGGTAGACCAGCTCGGTGCTGGCCTGGTCGAGCTCTTCGGCCACGATGATGTCCTGCGTGGTCAGCGTACGGTACTGGTCAAGGCGAGGCTGGCCGGGTTTGATGCGCACAACGCGGCCGCTCATGCGCCGGTTGCCGACGCCCTGACCGTTCATCAGGACCTTGGCGATGCGCCGCACCGTCATCAGGTTGGTTGCGCCGGGCACGCCGCCGACCACGCCGCCGGTCACGACCGTCACGTCGCCCTGGTAAACGTAACCGGCCCGCAGGGCAATACGGACGGCGTCCTCCAACATTTCGTCGATAGTGTTCATGCGCTGGCCCATGAGGGGGTAGACGCCCCAGAACATGGCGAGCTGGCGATAAACGAGGTGGTTTGGCGTGACGGCGATGATCGGCACGTAGGGGCGGTAGCGGGCCAGCTTCTTTGCCGTCGCGCCGCGAACGGTGGGCGCGATGATGGCGGCTGCGCCGACGTTCTGGGCGGTGTCGACCGTTGCCTGGCTGACGGCATCGGCGACCGAAAGCGACTGGCCTATGCCGGCCCCTTCGCCCGATTCAGGCGTTGAGCTCGGTCCGAAGACGCCTGTCGGCGCCCGCTGCGCCGGAGGGTAGCCGGTGCGCGTCGCCCTGCGCACGCGTTCGGCCTCGTGAGCGATCTTCACCATCGTCTGCACGGAATGGACCGGATAGCTGCCGGCGGCGGTCTCGCCGGAGAGCATGATGGCGTCGCTGCCGTCGAGCACGGCGTTGGCGACATCGCTGGCTTCGGCGCGAGTAGGGCGCGGGTTGCGGATCATCGAGTCGAGCATCTGCGTGGCGGTGATGACCGGTTTGTCGGTCTCGATGCAGCGGGCGATGATCATCTTCTGGATCATCGGCACTGCTTCGGGGCTGGTCTCGATGCCCAGGTCTCCGCGTGCCACCATGATGCCGTCGGAGGCCTGGATGATCTCCTCGATCTTCTCGACCGCTTCCGGTTTTTCGATCTTGGAGATGATGGGCGTGTCGCGCCCCATCGGCGCGCGGCTGCGGACCACATTGCGGATGGCGTCGATATCGGCAGCGGCGCGGACAAAGCTGAGGGCGATCCAGTCAGCCTGGTGCTGCAGCGCGAATTCGACGTCGACCTGGTCCTTTTCGGTCATCGAAGGGATGAAGAGATTTGTCTGGGGCATGTTCATGCCCTTGCGGTCATGGAGGACGCCGCCTACGATGACGCGCGTTCGCACGGTCGTCTCGGTCGTATCGATGACCTTGAGCTCGAGCAGCCCGTCATCGAGCAGGATACGCTCGTGCGGCCGCATACTCGGGGGCACTTCATGATTCTGGATCGGGACGCGCCCCGGTCCGCCGGTGATCTCTTCGGTGGTCAGGACCAGCTCCTCTCCAGCCAGCAGGGGTACGCCGCCCGGCTGCATCCTGCCGACGCGCAGCTTCGGGCCCTGGAGATCGACGAGAATGGCGACAGGTTGATTGCGGGCCTGTGCGATCTCGCGGATGGTGTGGATGTTGCGGGCGTGGAATTCGTGGTCGCCGTGGCTCATATTGATGCGGGCCACGCTCATGCCGGCATCGATCATCCGGGCGAGGATTTCGCCGTCGGAGCTGGCCGGTCCGATGGTGCAGACGACCTTCACCCGCAACCTTTGGGATTCCTGGTCTCGTGCGGGGGCGTTAGACATGGCACCTGGTCCACTCATTCGTTCAGCAGCCGCCCAGGGCCAGATTGGCGGCCTTGGCGGCAGTCTCACTCACTGGTAGCTGATCTTGTCATTCGTCCGTACGACCTGAATCCAGGTACGGCCGGGCCTTAGCGTGATCGGTTGTTCGCCCGGCCCGAACCAGCGCGGCGGGCTCTGGTCGTTGGCGCGCCATGTGCCTTCGTAGACTCTGGCATCGCGGAAAACGCGCACATCGCCGAAGCCGTACAGGTGAATCTTGACGCTGCGCGTCCCCAGGCTGTCTTCTATGATGTTGGTCAGTTCGTGTTCGGCGAAAAGTACGATCACGTTGTCTGCGCTAATCTGCTGGCCTGTCGCCTGGTCGATGTGCGGCGCGCCGCTCTGGAAGCGCATGTAGCGTCCGCTGGCGGCGTCGAATCGCCACTCGACCCCGTTGCCATTGGGATAGGGGATGTGGATAGTCGGGGCTTCGGCCGCGGAAAAGTCCGGCGGGATCTCGCTGAAGGAAAGGCTTGCCTGTTCGCGGGGCCGCGGGTTGTGGCGCTTCGACTCCAGCCAGGGATCGAATATCTCAAGGCAGTAGGGCAGAAGCGGCGACACGCTGCAGGTGTGGATCTTGTCGTCGACCCAGCGGCGGATGCGTTCAACGCTGGTGCGCAGACGCGTCCGGTAGTTGTCGCCGACGCTGTAGAAGTAGGTCGTGCTGAACTCGTCTTCGATGTCGGCGTCCAGATAGGGGAATCCGACTTCATTTCTGAGCATGTAGCGGATTTCGTCGCTGCCGCCCGAGCAGACCAGCAGGCCGTCAAACATGTAAGTCGTGTGGATGTTGGGCCAGCGGGCGCTGCGCACGGGGCCGATTTCTCTGGCAGGGATGCTCTGATACATGCTGGTGATACGAGTCAGGTGGAAGCCGTCTACAATGTACTCATATGTTATGTCGGCCTCGTTGAGACCGAAGTGACTGGCGCGGCTGGCGGTATCGTTGTTGAGGCAGACGAAAATCGGCGTCTCATATTGAAGAGATGGGTCGGCCAGAGGAAGACCGGTATAGGGCGCAAGGTTGGCAGCCACCGGCGTCGCGCTGGGGGGCGTCGCAGCGGGCGGCGGCGGCGGTGTCGGCGTTTCGGTCGGCGGCACAGCCTGGGCTGCCGGGGTCTTTGTGGGCGTGGGCGTCTCTGCGGCCCCGCCCTCTGCAGCACAGCCGGCTGAGAGGAGGGCGATCAGGACGAGCGCGATAACGGAAAATGCAATCAGGCGACGCCGGCGGGCCGGAGAGACCTGAAGGGGTAAGGGGAGTTTTTCCTCAGACTTTGGCTTCGCAGTTCCGGGCGGGGTGCGTCGAAACAAAAAGGGGAGACGTGACCAGGACTTCACGGGCATCCTTCCACATTTGGCGTTGGATCTGGAGATGCGGGCGAATTGGGCGAGACGGCCGTGTCTGCCGGGTAAGTATACTACAGTCGCGTTGATCCACTATTTCCGCAAGGTCTATGCTTCACATGGACGAATCGCACGGACTGGAAACCTGGACGGAGGTCTGCCTTCAGGCGAATCGCAAATTTTCAGAGCAGACCGGCGAGCAGGGACATCGGGGAATGGGCCTGTACAGCGGTGAACTGTTTGACCTGCTGGCGGCAGGAGAAGCCCGGGCTGACGAGCACCTCGTCGTCACCCAAGGAGCGGGCGGCGGGCAAGAGCCGGCGCTCGCCGATGGATCGGGAAACCTCATAGTTCTCGTAGCCGAACAGGCCGGCGAGTCCGCAACAGCCGCTGTCCAGCAGCGTCAATTCACAGTTGGGGATGGCGCCAAGAAGCTGCTGCAATGGCTGCATGCCAACAAGCGCTTTCTGGTGGCAATGGCCGTGGACCACTGCCCGCCTGGGTCCTTCCTGCGTCGCCGGCATGCGCGGACCGACCCATTCTTCGAAGAGTTGGCAGGCGTCGGCAACCTCTTGGGCGTCCGCCTGTTCGTCGGCGCGCAATAGGCGCGGGTGATCGTCCTGCACGGCCGAGTAGCAGCTCGGTTCGCAGAAGAGAATCGGCTTGCCTGCACACGCTAGCGGCAGCAGCGCGGCGGTTACGGCTCTTGCCTGGCGCGCGGCTGCGTCGAGGAACCCCTTGGAGATGAGGGGGCGCCCGCAGCAGACCTCCGGCGCAACGGTTACCGCCGCGCCGCACCGCTCCAGCACGCGGGCGGCGCTTTCGAGATGAAAAGGTTCAAAGTAGTTGTTGAATGTGTCGGCAAAGAGCGCGACCGGTGTCGCTGCGTGTGGCCTGCTGCCATCGCCCCAGCTCCGCGAAAAGGGGCGGGCGGAAAAGGGGGGCAAGGGACGGCGTCGGTCGAGCCCAAGTAGCTGTTGGTTGAGCCAGCGCACGGCGCCTGCACCGGCCAGCCAGTTCGAAAGCGGCGCAAACCGGCTGCCCCAGCGCGCAATCCGATCGGTACGGGATAGCAGGCGGTCCTTGAGGGGCGCGCCCCGGCGCGCGTGGTGCTGGTGCAGGAACTCGCTCTTCAGGCGGGCCATGTCCACACCGGTTGGGCATTCCCGTTTGCACGCCTTGCATTCGAGGCAGAGGTTGAGGACGGGCAGTAGCTCTTCATCGTCGAAACCGGTCGCTTCGAGGCCGCCGGCGAGAGCCATGCGCAGGGCGTTGGCACGGCCGCGCGTGCTGTCGATTTCCTTGCGTGTCGCCATGTAGGAGGGGCACATGGTGCCTGTGAGCGTCTTCCGGCAGGCCCCCACGCCGCTGCACTGTTCGGTGGCCCGCAGCAGCCCGCCGAAGTCGGAAAAGTCAAAGGCGGTCGGGTGGTCGGGCGTTTCGTATTCCGGGCCGAAACGGAGGTTTGCGGTCAGCGCGGGCGCGTGGACGATCTTGCCGGGGTTGAGCAGGTTTGTCGGGTCGAAAGCTGCCTTTACCTGGCAGAAGGCATCGTAAAGCGCCGGCCCGAACATCTTCTCCTGAAACGGGGCGCGCACAAGGCCGTCACCGTGCTCGCCGGAGAGAGCGCCGCCGTATTCGAGCACCAGGTCGGCCACTTCGGCGGCAATGGCCTCGAAGCGCTGCACGCCCAGCGCCGACTTCATGTTTACCACGGGGCGGATGTGCAGCAGGCCGACCGAGGCGTGGGCGTAGAAGCCGGCCTCGGTCTCGTATTTCGCGAGGATCGCGCGGAAGTTCTCGATGTAGTCGCGCAGCCGTTCGGGCGCGACGGCAGTGTCCTCGACGAACGAGACCGCCTTAGGGTCGCCGGTCTGCGACATCGTCAGGCCGAGGGCGGCGCGCCGTAGTTCCCAGATGCGAGCCTGTTCGGCCGGTTCGAGCGCACGGTGAACGTGGCTGCCAAGGCCGCGTGCGTCGAGGTCGGATTCCAAGCGGTCGATTCTGGCGCGCAGCTCATCGGGCGCCTGGCCGAAAAACTCGACCAGCAGGACCGCGCCGGGGTCGCCGCGGATGAAGCCGCGCAGCGGCTCGAATTCGACGCGGCCGCGCGTTTTATCGAGCATAAACCGGTCAATAAGCTCCACGGCCGACGGTCCGTGTTCGAGGATAACCGGCGTGGCGCTCATCGCTTCCAACAGGTCATCGAACTGAATGCTGCAGAGGGCGCGGTCGGGCGGCAGAGGGACCAGGCGCAAAGTGGCCGCGACGGTCAGGCCGAGCGTGCCTTCGGAGCCGACCAGGATGCGCGCTAGGTTGAACGGAGCGTCGGCGGGCGCGCTTGGGTCATTCCCATCGTGCGGGATGAACTCGTCCAGGTTGTAGCCGCCGACGCGGCGCAGAATGCGGGGGTAACGCAGCCTGATCTCGTGTTCCATCTCCCTGCCGAGCCGCTGAACCGTGCGATAGGCAGTGCCCTCTACGTTTTCCTGCGCCACCTTGGCCTGCAGCTCGGTGTCGGAAAGCGGACCTAGTTGGACCGTGTTGCCGTCGCTTAGAACAACCTCCAGCGACTCCACGTAGTCCAGCGTTTTGCCGTAGATGACCGAACGCGTTCCGGCCGAGTTGTTGGCAATCATGCCGCCGATGGTGGCGCGATTGGAGGTGGAGAGATCGAGCGGCAGTTGGAGTCCGTGCGGTTTGAGCAGCGCGTTCAGTTCGTCGAGCACAATGCCCGGCTCGACCGCTACAGTCGCGCCGCTGGCGTCGAGGACGAGTACCCGATTCATGTAGCGGGAAAAGTCGAGCGAGATGCCGGCGCCGATGGCCTGACCGGCCTGCGATGTGCCGCCCCCGCGCGCGGTGATGGAAACGCCGTGCCGCCGGCAGATGTTTACGACCTGTACGACATCTTCGCGGCTGCGGGGTGTCACGACGCCGAGGGGAAGAATCTGGTAGACGCTGGCGTCGGTGGCGTGCATTGCCCGGCTGGTGCCGTCGAAATTCACGTCGCCGCTGAGCGCGGCGCGCAGCTCATGCGCGAGGCTCCGCAGATCAACGCTGCCGTCTGTGATGGTTTCCTCCTCGCCGAACTGACTGAGGAACTGTCGCTAGGGAGAAACGGGGACATCCGCCCCCTCGTTTGCCAGGAATTCGAGTGCGGAGCTGACGCCTCCGCTCGTGTGAGGTACGCCGGTGGCCGCCAACCCCATCTCGACACCGCAGAGCGTGCCCGCCAGCGTCAATTCATTCAGATCGCCGAGATGACCGATGCGGAAGAGCTTGCCCTTGACCTTACCGAGCCCAGTCCCCAGCGACATATCGAAGCGTTCGAGAATGACCCGCCTCAGCTCATCGGCGTCGTAGCCTGCCGGCATGGCCACGGCGGTGAGGGATGCGGAGTAGGCGCACGGGTCCTGGCAGAACAGATCGAGGCCCCAGCCGCGCACGGCTCGCCGGGCTGCCTCCCCGAAACGCGCATGGCGTGCGAAGGCTTGAGGCAGCCCCTCCTCGAGCAGCATCGAGAGCGCTTCATCCAGGGCAAAGAGCAGATTGATCGCCGGAGTGTAGGGAAAGAAGCCGCTCTTGTTGAACTCCAGTACGGGTGTCCAGTTCCAATAGGAGCGAGGCAGGCTGGCCGAGTCGGCGGCAGCGAGCGCCTTGGCGCTGAGCGCGTTGAACCCGAGGCCGGGAGGGACCATCAGGCCCTTCTGCGAACCCGCTACCGTCACATCGACCCCCCATTCGTCGTGAAGGTAGTCGATCGCGCCGATTGAGGAGACGACGTCGACGAGGAGGAGCGCGTCGTGGCCAGTGCGGTCGAGCGCGGCGCGTGCCGCGGCCACATCGTTGACAACACCGGTCGATGTCTCATTGTGGACCATGGCTACCGCGCGAATGTCTCGCCCGCGATCGGCGGCAAGACGGCTCTCCAGGGCGGCGATGTCGAGCGGGCAGCGCCAGTCTCCGGGTAGCGTCTCGATGGTCAGTCCGAGGCCGGCGGCCACCTTCTGCCAGTTGGCCGCAAACTGGCCGTTGTCGCCGAACAGAACGCGGTCCCCCGGCGACAGTGCATTCACCAGGGACGCCTCCCACGCGCCGGAACCGGAGGAAGGAAAGATGACCACAGGGCTGCCCGTCTGGAAGACTGTTTGCAAGCGCTCGAGAATGGACAGCGTCAGGCGGGCAAATTTCGGTCCGCGGTGGTCGATCGTGGAACGGGACATGGCGCGCGCGACCCGCTCCGGCAGGTTCGTCGGCCCGGGTATCTGGAGAAAGTGGCGTCCTGCTGTATAGGTAGACATGGTAAGCATCCTCGGGGGAAGGAGCAGCTACGCCAGCTCCTCCTTCAGGCGCCGCAGCAAGATTTCAGTCTCGCCCTCGCGCAAGGTGTGGACGGCAAGGTTGATGCCGCCGCCCTCGGCGCGGCAGAAGATGGCAGGCGAGCCCGCGCCCAGCGCCTCGGCCACCTGCTCGGCCGTCCGACCGCTGGCCTGCTCATCCCAGTGGACGCGCAGCCGCATCCAGGGGCCGGAGCCATCCTGCTCCCACATATTCTCCGCGCTGACGTGGGAGAGACCGGACAATCCGGCGGAGATCTGCGCAATGCGCTCGGACTGGACCTGGAGACGCTGCTCGTGGTCTGCCTCCAGCCAGTGCCGCAGGGCGATCGTTGTCCCGATAACCTCCTGGCGGTCGACCTTGTAGCCGCGGCCGACGCTGTTGTTGCCGGTCTCGAAGCCGGTGAAGCCGTTGAGCCGGGCGGCGCTGACCATATCGCCCTTCCCGCAGAGGATACCGGTCGAGTTCCCGGAACCGAGATACTTGCCGCCGAAGCAGATCAGGTCGGCGCCGCTCGTGGCGACGCGGCGCATGCGCTCAAGCGGGTAGATTTCGGCCGCGGCGTCAACAAGGACCGGGATGCCGGCCGCGTGCGCGATGTCAACCGCGTCCGGCAGTGAAACGGTATTGGGGAAGCGCTCGCCTGCCGCGAAATAGAGCAGGCCCGCGGTCTGCGGGCCGATGGCTTCGCGCAGCTGCTGCGGTGTACAGCTGTCGTCGTCTCCCACTTCGACCAGCTTTCCGCCCGGGGTCGTCACACTGCGGTCGTAGCGGTAGCGGGTCGCCTTCTGGATGAGGAACTCGTTCCTGATGCCGGTCGTGTCGGGCAGGCTGCGGATGCGCTCCGGGTCGGTGCCGGCCAGAATGGCGGCCGCGCCCTGCACCAGCGCGGCGTAGCAACCGGAGGTCACCAGCCCGCCGCCGGTGCCAAGCATTTCGCCAATCGCCATGCTGGCGCCGTCGAAGACGTCTTCCATCAGGGTATAGGCCGTGTTGGCCGACTCCATCGCGTCCCGCACCTCCTGCGAAAGCATCGAGCCGCCCAGAATGGTCATGTGGCCGGCGGCGTTGATGATCGGTTTGATTCCGAGCGTTTCATAGATGTCGGAACTGGACATTGCGCTTCACTCCTTGATTCGGTCCTTGGTTCAGTTGAAAAAGTCCTTGTCGTCCCCCGCCAGGAACTTGCGAGCGGCCTTCTTGTTCATGCTCACGCCGAGGCCGGGCCGGTCCCAGACGCTGATATAGCTGTTCTCGACGATGGGGTCCGGCAGACCTTCGACAATATCATACCACCAGTCCGGCCTTCCCACCGGATATTCAAAGGCGATGTAGTTGCGGGGCAGGGCCGCTGAAACCTGCACGAGCGCGGCGAGGCCGATCAGCCCGTCTCCCGTCCCGTGCGGCGCCATCAGAATGCCGTGCAGGTCAGCGTACTCGGCCACCCACTTGAGCTCGGCAATGCCGCCAATGTCGGCCGGGTCCGGTCCGACAATGTTGACGGCCTGCATTTCAAACAGTGCCTTGAAGTTCTGCCGCAGATAAATCTGCTCGCCGGTGTGGATTGGTGTCGAGGTGTTGCGGGTCACCTCGCGGTACAGTTCGGCGAGCACGTAGGGCGTGTAGTCGCCGGTGATCAGGTCCTCGAGCCAGAGGACGGGCATTCCCTCTAGGGCTTTGGCCAGCCGGAGGGCGTCGGGGACGGCCCAGCCGGGTCCGCAATCGAGAGCGAGGCCGATTTCGCCGCCCAGCACCTCCTGCATCGCCTCCACACAGGCTATCGTGTGTTTCAGGCCCTTTGGCGTCAGCAGGCCGCGCTCGGTCTGGTGATGCGCGTCCAGCCGCTCGCCGTAGAAGTAGCCCTCCAGTTCATCGGGCATGGCACTATGAAAGCCGATCCCCTGCTTGATGATCGAAAAGCCTTCGGGCAACTCCGCCATGCGGGCCATGTTTTCGGCGTAGTGCTGCGGTTCCTGGCCGGCCAGCGGGAAGCGGATAGCGCCGTTGTAGACACGCACCTTGTCGCGCACTTTGCCGCCCAGCAGCTTGTAGACCGGCAGGCCGGCGGCTTGGCCGGCGATGTCCCAGAGCGCCATCTCGATGGCGCTGACGGCACTGCCCCAGGGCTTAAAGCTGCCAAGACGGCGAATGCGCAACATCACCCGCTCGACGTCGGTCGGGTCCTGTCCGACGATAAAGTCGCGGTAGTAGAGCACCTGCGGCTTCAGATAGGGCTTGAAATGTTCGGCCTGGCCGTAGCCCTCAATGCCGGCGTCGGTCGCGATCCGCACGACCGGGCTGCCGCCAAGGATTGCGCACTTGAGATCAGTAATCTTCATGGAAACGTTCCGCGGTAAGGTCGTGGATTCTCGAAAGCGAAAATCAAGATCCTGGCACGAGCTGGCGCTGCCTGGCTTCAGAGCAGGATCGTCGCAAGCGTTGCAAAATTGTACTGCGTTTTGCCTCCGATTGCCAGCTATGGGAGCCCTGAGATCTCTCTCCGCGCAACGCGTGGTTATTTTCCACGCTTGTTCACTTTGGTACAATGGTCATCATCGTGGGCGGCGCTAAAGTCTTCGCAATAGCTTGGTCGCTCTGCCAGGTGCTTGGCGCTGTACTCCTGGCCAAGCAGTGACCCATCAGCCGATTTGGGCCAATCTGCGCCGTCAAGACAGCCAGCACACAACATTGAGGACTGCTACCATGCGACTTCTGCTTTTCGATGAATACAAACTGGGTGTTTGGGACGGCCAACAGGTCCTGGATGCGTCGGCTGCGGTCGCCGGCTGCGGGCATCACTCGGCCCAGGAGATGATGGAAATGGTTATTGGCGACTGGGCGAACACCGAGCCGCGCATTCGCGACGCGATCGATTCCGCACAAGGCATCGCATTGGAGGACGTGTGCTGCCGGCCGCCCCTTCCCAGACCGGGTCAGCTGGTCTGTCTGGCCGGGAACTACCTGGAACCACAGAAGCCGGAAAGAGGCCTGTTCAATGCCTTTCTCAAGTCGCCCAACGCGGCGCTCGGCCACGGCGGGACGGTCGTCCTGCCCGATGCCGAGGCGAGCGTATTCCACTTCGAGCCGGAGCTGGCGCTGGTTATTGGCAAGCGGGCCAGCCGCATTGCGGCCGAAGATGCGATGGATCACGTTTTCGGCTACACGCAGTTCATGGACGTGTCGGCCAGGGGGCTGCCCGGCGGCTTCTTCCTGGGTAAGTCGTGGCATACGTTTGCGCCGATGGGCCCGCTGCTGGTGACGCGCGACGAGATCCCGAACGCCAACGACCTGGGCGTACGGCTATGGGTCAATGAAGAGCAGCGACACGACATCACGACCGCCGACATGGACCGCCACATCCCGGAGCTGCTGGCTGAGGTGACCAAAGTGCTCCCGCTCGAGCCGGGTGATGTCGTCTCGACGGGCACGCATCACTTTGGCCTCGAGCCGGTCCAGGACGGGGACACGATCCGGCTTGAGATTGAGCAGCTGGGGCCGGCGTTGGTAGTCAAGTGCCAGGACCCTTCGGGCCGCTCCTGGTAGTACGGCGGCAGCGCACACTGTGCCGGCAGGGCAAAAAAAGGTTGCTTGTCCCGCGCTCAAGGGTATGATACGCTTCGATAAGAGGGATTGGGATCCGTCCGTGTGCGGTGTGCTCGCACTTTGGGCGGATGGCAGTTTGGTTGCCGCTGATCGTCGATATGATGTTGTTGGCGGTAACCAAATCTGCTCGCTTCGCGGCCGTCGCGGTCCTACGTTTCCACGCAGTACCTGAGGCGCGGTACACTGCGGCCTCGTCCGCTGAAGGTAGCGATCCCCGGCGGCGCAGTCGAGGCGGTCCATGTGGGCCGCGAGCTGAACGCAAGCCGCGCCCCCCGACCACCTACCTGCCCCAACAAGGTCTCGAACGCTCAGGCGGCAGCGATCTTGTCCATCTACGTCGAAATCTCAATTCGCGGCACCTTTGGCAGCGGACGCAGATACCCGACCTGCACGAACGCTGGGACCTGCGCTTCACTTCGATAGAGTATCTGGAACGGGCTGACGGCTCCGCCGCCCTGCTGTTCCGCTATGCCACGCGCATTGGGTTCGTCAAGGAGATTGAGGGTTGGGGCGAGACGGTGGGTGAGCAAGTCGACCCAGACACGCGCGTGTCGGCGTTCAAGTTCGGCTACGATGTCCCCTTTTTGCTGATCCGGGCAGGGTTGGGATACTGGAAGCACGAGCGGGTCGGGGACGGTGTCCGCTTCATCACAGGGTACGATTACGATGTCCGTTGGGGGCCTTTCGGGCCGGCGGTCGACGGGCTGGTTTTTCGACCCCTGCTTGGATGGGCGATGGCGTGGAGCCTTGACCGCTTGCGTCTCTGGAAAGAGCGGGGACTGGAACCAGGGCAGGCCGCCCGTCAGGCCCATGTCCATGCGCTCGCTTCGGCGACGATAGCCTTCACTTGAATCTGGCAGGGGATCGTGCCAAAACTGGCCGGTCTGCATCCTGACAAAATGGCCCTGACCTTGGCTTCCAGCGCGCCAGAGCAAATGGCGCCGATCTTCTTGCGGTTACTGGGCGCGGCTGCAGTCGTTTTTGGCCTCGCCTTTCTGTTGTACGCGCGCCGTCGCTGGCCGTGGCTGCTGACCATTGCGCTCATGGCGGTTGCTCTGATCGTCGCGCTTGCAGCGGCGCCCCAGCTGGCTGCGGGGCCATTCAGCCCTCTCCTTCTCAATCTCATAATCGTGGTTATCGCCATGGTTGGCCTGCTGTCGCTGCGCGCCCTGCCGTCGGCGAGCCGTTGCTTGCGCCGTGCGCCGATGAGAGATGGAAAGGAGAACGGTTCGTGACTTCGATCTACCTGCGCGCGCTCGGTTCGGAGTTCGATCGACTGCAACCCGGTATCCAGGAGCGATTTGGGTTTACGAGCGCCGATGGCCGCTCCGCCATCGGCAGGAGAACGATGGAAAATGTCTGGCATGGGCGGTTCTACACGCTGCCATTTCTCTATGTCGGCACGTGGCGAAACATCATGTTTCCGGAAAGGGGTCAGAAAACATCCCTTTCACGATCGAAAACTGGGCCCATCGCGATTCATACGGACGGGAAACGGTAACCTGGCTGCGCACGTTCAGCACGGGGCGGCGGCAGCGGTTTGACGCCTACATGATCTACAGCGAACAGCGGCAACGAATCGTCGACTATCTCGGCACGCGCCAGCACCTGGGCCGTGGACCTGGAACTTTCGGTCGCCGACAACGGCGGCCTGCGGCTGCGCTCCGGGGCGCAGCGCTTCTACGAGAGAGTCCTGGCGTTCCGTTTTCCGCTATTCTTTCCAGGCGTGGCCGACGTGTGTGAATGGTTTTATGATGAGAGCGGACGTTGCGGAATCGAGGTGAATGCTACGAACAGTACTTGGGGGCCGCTCTTCGACTACCGGGGCGCCTTCGACGTTGAGTGGGTAGAAGCGCCGGACGGACCGCCGGACACGGTCAGGCCGAAACGCGAGGAGCGATGGGAGTAGATTGCAAAAGGAGAACCCGCGCTGCGCGGCATGATAGGCGGCGTTCGCGGAAGTCGTGTCAAATCTCGAGAAAAACCCTATGATAGATTCGCGACCGATAACCGCCGGGCCGAAGCATCACTGGTTCGGCTACTATGACAAACTCCAGTTTGATCCATCCGCCCGCTAAGCGTTGGGCATGGAAGTCGACTTTGAGCACAGACCGCCGGCACCGGAGGACCAAGTCCGCGTCGGGATGGTCGACCTATGCGACGGCGACCGCTGGCTCGATCTGGGCGAGAGCCGCGCGTGGGGCTGGCAGGCGGGCTGTATGCTGCAATGGCTGCCGCGTTCGAACTGTTGAGGTCATCTGGAACGACAGGGCGGCCGGCAGTTTTGTCAGCCATATCCTGAACGTCGTGACGGGTCAGCGGCGTACGCTGCCGCATCCGGTCTTCACGCTCAGCCCCGATGGCGTCAGCGCGCTGACGATCGACTGTCACCGCCTGGAAGATATGCGGCCCGGTTACGGCTAAATGGGAATTCGGGATCCATGGCACGATGACCTGGCGCCCCGGGAAACGGGCATTCATGCGGTCGACCTGCGCACCGGCACGCGCGAGTTGATCGTCAGCCTGGCCGAGGTGGCGGCGGTCCCCTACCCGCACGGCGACATCAGCGCGGCGAAGCATTACTTCAACGTCCTCATTTTCAATCCCAGTGGCAGCCACTTTCTCTTTCTGCATCGCTGGCGCTTTGGCACGGGCGGCTTTCACACGCGTATGCTCACCGCGCGGGCCGACGGCTCGGAGCTAACGGTTGTCGACCATTCCGGCTCCACCTCCCATCTGATCTGGCGCGACGACGCGCAGATCCTGGCATGGTCGAGGCGGCCGTCGTACGGCGACGCCTTCTACCTGTTCCCGAACGCCGCGGACGGCTCCTGCGGGCCGGACCAGGTTGTGGGCAAAGAGCGGGTGCCGCTCAACGGGCACTGCACCTACCTGTCCGACAACAGCTGGGTCCTGAACGACACCTACCCGCAGGGCGACGAACGGTTGCAAGACCTCTACCTCTACCATGTGCCAAGCGACCGACGGGTCGACCTGGGCCGGTTCCATGCGCCGCCGGCCTACGCGGATACCCTGCGCTGCGACCTGCACCCGCGCTCCAGCCCGGACGGCAGCAAGATCGTGATCGATTCGGCGCACCGCGGGAACGGGCGCCAGATGTATCTGTTCGAGGTGGGGGAAGTGATTGGGGCGTAGTGCGGAGGTAAGGTAACCTGGTCTTTGGCGAGATAAAAGTTTCTGTGGCAAGAGGCAAATATGCGAACTACGTTGAACATTGATGATGATGTGCTGGCGGTGGCGAGGGCGCTGGCGGAGCGTAACGGGTGCAGCTTGGGCAGCGCGGTTTCGGAGCTGGCCAGGAGGGGGATAAAAGGATGGGACTCGATCAAAGACGGCGACGGATTCCCTGCGTTCGGCGTCTTTCCTGCTGCCCAACCAATTACCGATGACGATGTAAGAAAGGCCCTAAGGGATTGGCCGTGACCGTTTGCCAGAATCCGGAACGTGCACTGTGCCAGCTTGGCCTACCGCACAAGCTGGCGCTTGGATTTTGACGGGCACGTTTTTCCCTTTAGAATGCAGCAGACCACGGCAGCCGGTCAGCCGTACACCCCTTTAAATCACGACTTCGTCCTACTGTGCCATGAGTTCGAAAGAGCCGCCCATCAGGCCGCGATTTACCAGCGTCAAGCTGTACAAACACCCTTCCAGGAATCTGTCCTTCTGGTATCCGCCCGAGTGGCGGCTGTTGGAAGCCGAGGAACCCGATCCCGCGGTCAGCATCTACCCTGAGCCGTCGGAAGAGGCGACGTTTGTCTCGATCACGGTTCAGGATATGGGCGAGCCGCTGGCAGCGGAGGAGAGCGCGCTGCTGGCCGAGGGCGTGCGGGAGGGGCTGGAGAATCTCGAGGCGTGCCAGGTTGAACGGCTGGAAACGTTGGAGGACGCGGGCGATTGGTGCCAGGAGTGGGTCTGCACGTTTGCGCAGGATGGGACCACCCGCCGCCGGCGCGCGCGGCTCTTTTGCGAGGGACAGTACCTGTATTCGGTCGTTTTGCAGGGCGCGACCGAGGAGCGCTATGAGTACTGGCGCGGCATGATGGAGTGGGTCATGTTGACCGTCTTTAACTCCGCGGTCGATCTTTCGGACGAAGCCACAAGCTAGGACGATGGAGACGAACAAGGAGACATTCACACGCGAATTTGTCGAAGATCGAACGCAAAAGTATCCGATAAGATTTTTCGTTCAGGGGGATCAGTGTAGGCTCTGGGGTCTGTTCAAGTTGGACTGGCACCTGTACGGCGTCGATAACGCCGAAGAGGTCGGGCCAATCTTTCTGTTGGGCGGCGACAAGTTCGGTCGCGACGTATTTGGGCGCATTCTATACGGTGGCCGCATTTCGCTGACGATCGGGCTCGTTGGCGTCACCATCAGCTTGTTCATTGGTCTGCTGATGGGCGGGCTATCGGGGCTGTACGGCGGCGTGATCGACAATCTAATTCAGCGTCTGATCGAGTTCCTCCGTTCGATCCCGACGATCCCGCTTTGGATGGGGCTTGCGGCGGCGTTGCCGGGCGACTGGCCCCAACTCCGCATCTATTTCGGCATCAAGCTCATTCTCTCCCTGCCGGGGTGGACGACGCTGGCGCGCGTGATCCGGGGCAAGTTCCTTTCTTTGCGCGAGGAGGATTTCGTCCTGGCCGCCCAGTCGGCAGGCGCCAACCATTGGTATCTAATCTGGCAACACCTGATTCCCTCCTTCATGAGTTACTTTCTGGTGGCGCTTACACTGGCCATACCCGGCATGATCCTGGGCGAAACGGCCCTGAGTTTCCTCGGTCTTGGCCTCGTGTCGCCGACCGTGAGTTGGGGCGTGATGCTGAAGGACGCGCAGCAGGTCATCGAGATCGCGATCCGGCCCTGGATTCTGACGCCGGCCCTGTTTGTCATCGCCACGGTGCTGGCCTTCAACTTTATCGGTGACGGCCTTCGCGACGCGGCAGACCCCTACGCGGACCTGTAGCCGGTCTCGCCTGGAGACCGGCGCCAAAACCAGTTGCACAACACCGGCCAAAGGCCGCGGCTCTTCCGATGGACACGCTCATCGAAGTCAGGAACCTGCAGACGCACTTCTTCATGGCCGAAGGCGGTCGACGGCACGACCTTCGCCATCCGTCGCGGGCAGGTGCTGGGCGTCGTCGGGGAAAGCGGCTGCGGCAAAAGCGTGACGGCGCGTTCGATTATGCGCATGGTGCGCCCGCCCGGGCACACGGTCGACGGCGAAATCCTCTATACGCGCGCCAACGACGGCGGCCAGAGCACCGAGGTGGACCTCCTTCAGTTGCCCGCCACCGGCCCTGAGATGCGCATGATTCGCGGCGGCGAGATCGCCATGATCTTCCAGGAGCCGCGCGCCTCGCTCAGCCCCGTCCACCGCATAGGAGACAGATCTCCGAAAACATCCTGCTGCACCAGGATGTCTCCCCGTCCCAGGCAGAGGATATCGCCGTCGACATGCTGCAGCAGGTGCACATACCCCTGGCCGAGCAGCGAATGCAAGCCTTCGCCCACCAGCTCAGCGGCGGCATGTGCCAGCGGGTCATGATCGCGATGGCTCTCTCCTGTCATCCCAGCCTGCTGATCGCGGACGAGCCGACCACCGCGCTCGATGTGACCACCGAGGCGCAGATCCTTGAGCTGATGCAAGGGCTGCAGGCGGAGCTGGACATGGCAATCATGTTCATTACGCATGACCTGGGCGTGGTGGCCGATATGGCCGACGAGGTGGCGGTGATGTACCTGGGCAAGGTGGTGGAGGCGGGCGCGGCTGCCGACATTTTCCGCGATCCCAAGCACCCGTACACGGTCGCCCTGCTGGAGTCGCTGCCGCGCATGGACCAGAAGCGCGAGTGGCTGCAGACGATCCGGGGCGTTGTGCCGGACCCGTACAGCACACTCAGCGGCTGCCCATTCCATCCTCGCTGCGCCGACTTCATGCCTGGCATCTGCGATGAAATCGTGCCCCATCCGATTGCGCTGGAGGACGGACGCGAGGTGCGCTGTCTGCTGTATACGGAGCACGCCGAGGGGGCGCCGGCCGCAAATGGCCAGGCCCCGGTAGCTCCAGAGGAAACAAGCAATCAATAGCGTAACCGAAGGCTTTCCGCTGCTCGAAGTCAGCGGGCTGAAGAAGCATTTTCCTATCACCGCGGGACTGTTCTCGAAAGTGGTCAGCCACATCAAGGCGGTTGACGGGGTCGATTTCACCTTGCATAAGGGCGAAACGCTGGGCCTCGTCGGCGAGAGCGGCTGCGGAAAGACGACGGTGGGCCGGCTGATCATGCGCCTCTATGCGCCGGCGGCCGGTGAGGTCCATTTTCGTCCGCATGGCGAGGAGGGCGAGTACTACGAACTGGCGGCGATGGACCACGCGGCGCTGCGGCCCGTGCGCACGCACCTGCAGATGATCTTTCAGGATCCCTATTCGTCGTTGAACCCGCGCAAGACGCTCCTGGATACCGTCGGCGAGCCCCTGCGGCTGAATGGAATGGCCAGGGGCTCTGAGTTGGAAGACCGGGTTGTGGAGATGCTGCGCCTGGTCGGCCTGCGTCCCGAGTACATAACGCGCTATCCGCACGCGTTCAGTGGCGGGCAGCGCCAGCGGATCGGCATCGCGCGCGCGCTTTGCCGCCTGCCACTTTGCGGAAGAGCTGGACTTGGCCGGCGCGGATACGGTCTGAAGTCTAACGTCCCAAACTGCGGAGAGTACGATGACGATTGCGCGCCCCATCACGTCCGGGCCGAAGCATCACTGGTTCGGCTACTATGACAAGCTGCAGTTCGATCCGACAGGCCGCTACGTGCTTGCGATGGAGGTCGATTTCGAGCATCGTTCGCCTGCTGCCGACGACTTAATCGGCGTCGGGATGATCGACCTGGCCGACGGCGATCGTTGGATCGAGCTGGGCCAGACGAGGGCCTGGTGCTGGCAGCAAGGATGTATGCTGCAGTGGATCCCCGGTTCCGAAAGTGAGGTCATCTGGAACGACCGCGAGGGCGACCGCTTCGTCTGCCGCGTGCTGGATGTGAAATCGGGTAAAAAGCGGACAATTGGCTACCCGGTCTACACGCTCTCACCGGACGGCTGCACCGCGATCGGCGCCGACTTCCGCCGCATCAATCACATGCGGCCGGGCTACGGCTATGCCGGCATCCCGGACCCGAACTTTGATAAGCTTGCGCCGGACGACGCCGGCATCTACCGGGTTGATCTGGAGACAGGCGAAGCGGCGTTTCTGATCTCGATCGCGCAAGTGGCTGCGATCCCGCATCCGCACCGGGACCTCGGCGACGCGCGGCACTATTTCAACCATCTGCTGTTCAACACCGACGGCTCACGTTTCATCTTTCTGCACCGCTGGCGTCTCGGCGGGCCGGGCTTCGGCACGCGCATGATGACGGCTGCGGTTGACGGCTCTGAGATCTACGCGGTGGACGAGTACGGCCACACGTCCCACTTCATCTGGCGCGACCCCGAGCATATCCTGGCTTGGGCGAGACATCCCTCGCACGGCGACGCCTTCCACCTGTACCGGGACGGCACGCAGGAGGTGGAGGTGATCGGCAAAGGGGTGATGAAGCTGAACGGGCACTGCACCTACCTAGCAGACACGGATTGGATCCTGAACGACACCTATCCGGTCGCGCGCGGCGAAGGGAGCGTGCAGGAGCTGTACCTGTTCAATGCGGCGCGGGGCGAACGCGTCGAGCTGGGGGAGTTTGCCGCCTATCCTGCCTACACGGGCGAATGGCGCTGCGATCTGCACCCGCGTTCAAGCCCGGATGGGAGGCAGGTTACGATCGACTCCGCGCACGGCGGAAACGGCCGCCAGGTCTACCTGCTCGACATCTCAGCCCACCAACAGGAGTAACGGCAGGGCTGATTTCTCCTTCTTCTTCTGTAAAACGGGGTCAGGAAACCTGAACGCTAGTTCCAGGTGTAGGTCCCTTTTTCTTCCTGGGGAATCGAATCGAAGGTCTGCATCGCCTGCTGCCTTTCGGGTGTCAAGCCTGCGCGGGCGGCAATCTCCTCGGCGAGGGCGGGAATATAGGGAAGATCTTCGCGATAGAGAACGGTCGAGCCTTCGGGTGTGTAGTGGACCTGCATCACGACGTCGACTTCGGCCGCCTCCAGCCTGCTCACGATCAGATCTACACGGGTGATGTGGCCCCAGTCCCACCTTCGAGACATCGCCCAAAAGCGCAGCGGGCTCCTCAATTCGAAGGCGTCAGCCGAGACCTCGAAGACCGTTCCAATGTCGATCATATGACCGTACATGAGAAGTGCGCCCCAGATCAGGAACGTCCAGGCGATGGCTTCGACGAAGAAGAGGCGGTTGATGCCCATTGAGAAGGTCAGGATTCCTGCAATCAGCAGCGCGGCAGCCGATACCATCGACTTCGGCCGCCCTCTGAAAACCAGCGATCCCTGCCCTTCGCCTGCGTGCGTGGATTCAGCCATTATGCCACTCTACCCTGTGCAATGTTTTGCGCGGCGACTATTGCGGGACCGCGCCGGCAAGTTCGTGTATAGAGTATAGACTGAAGCGCGGAGCGAACAAAATTTCTCAGCCGCCTGCGAATCGGAGCATGCGGTCACGGCCAAGGCCACAGTTCCTTTGGGATGTGCCTCAAGGGGCCCCTGGTTCGGCCTGCAGCCTGTACCCGCGACCGCGCATTGTGACGATCAGGACCGGGTTGGCCGGGTCGGGCTCCACTTTCTGCCGCAGGCGGCTGACCAGCTTCTCGATGCGGGCATCGTCCACTTCGCCCAGGAACTCTTCTCCCCAAACATCCACGACAATGTCGTATTTCTCGACCGTCCTGTTCCTCTTTTCGAAAAGCAGCGTCATAAGTCGAATCTCAAGCTTCGAGAGCTCGATCTGAAGGCCGTCAACGTGAAACTCTCCACCTTTGAATTCGACCTGGGGCCGTTCGGAGGCGCCGGTGTCGGTCTGAAATGCGAGCACATACTCGGCGAAGAGACGGCCGAAGACACGCAGTTCTTCCTTCACGAGCTTCAGGATGTGGTGCTTCATCAGATGGGACAGGCTGGCGCTATCGGCTTCCTTGCCGGAGAAGAGGCTCCTGAGGGCCTCCTGGTGTTCCGGCATGCAGCTGTGCCAAATCTTTTCGCTCTCGGTATGCAGGGTGGGGTCCTGGCGAAGCTGGTCAGCCAGGTTGCGGTGCAGCGCCCAACGCTCCTTCCCGTCGTTGCCTTCACGTTCAAGTTCGGCGGCCGCACCGCCCAGCAGTTTGCTCACCCCTTCTAGATAGCCGGGGTGACCCCCTGTCCAGTGGTAGGCAAATTCGACGTCGTCCAGGGAAAGTTCAACGTTGTTGTGCTCGGCGAAACTGCGTATGTAATGCTCCACATCATGCTGGGGGAGAGGGCCGAGGTGCCAGGGCTGATGGGAAAAGAGCTCGCCGAATTCCCCGCTGTGTTCGCCGGGCCAAAGTTCGGCGAGAGGCCATACTGTTGCCGTAACGTATACGAGCCGGTTGCCGAAGAGGTCCTTTTTGGCCCGCAAATTTAGGAAAACGCGCGGATCGATTTCCTGGAAGGGTTCGTCGAACTCGTCAAAGAGCAGGATGAGACTGTAGTTGCTGTTTTGGAGCGCGGCGGTCAGTCCGTTGCTGAAACTGAGGGGTACCTGGAAGTCGTTGGCGGGCGCGACGAGGCCTTCGTATGCGTTCTGCAGCAAGGCGTCTCCGGCCAGGGTGGGGCTGCTCTCGCGCAGACAGCGGAGCACCAGCTCATAGAAGCCCTGGTCGGACATGTCGAGAATACGGTTGCAATCAATGTAGACCGGGAGAAAGGAGCCGCCCTCCTCACCCAGGTGGTGCAGCCAGACATCGGCCTGGGCGAGCAAGCGCATCAGGGTGGACTTGCCAACGTTGCTGAAGCCCGTTACCTCCACACACTGGGCGCTGCCGAGCATCCTGATAATCTGTTCAATGTCCGACTTTCGCATGTAGCTGCCGTCGGACAGACGCAATGCAACTGACATGGTTCCCCCAGGGTTGATGCAGTGTACGGGGTCAGGTAGATTCTCCTGCGCGTGGTTGCCCCCATTTTCGTCGTCTTGCGCCTTGGCGTCAAGCGAGACCGAGGCGGGGGCCGGTCTCCTCCAGAATGTCTGACGACAGCACCTGCAACGAGGCTTCCGGCGCGACCTGGCCTGCGCCCGCGACGACGGGGACGAGGCCCAGCGGATCCCACCAATGGCTGGACGGGCGCGGCCAGTGTTCGGGCCACGGGCCGCTCACCAGGCGGAGCGGCGGCCAGTCGGCCAGATAGTCCGGGCGCTCTCCGGGACGGACGCAACAGATCCGCAACTGTCCGCCCCCCGGCGCGAACTGTTCGCTCGACAGGCCTGGCCCCCTCCGGGCCCCGTTAATCGGCGGGGCGGACGTCCATACGTGCAGCCAGCGGTCTGCCGCCGCGTAGAGGCCGTGCAATGAGGGGAGTCGATGGCGTCGCGACCAGAGCCGGACCGCCTGAACGAACGCCCATTGGGTGCTGCGGAGTTCAGCCGGATGGTTCGGCCAGGCGGCGATCCTGCGCATGGCGGGCATCTCTTGAGAGCGCCGCCAGTGGTACCGTTCCAGCACCTTGGCAAGCGCTGCATCGCTCTGTCCTGTATCCGGCGCGAGCACATTTACGGCCAGCAGGGCCTCGCTCCCTGATGTGCGCCCGTGCCAATAAGCAAGCGCGGCTTCCGCTGTTTGGCTATTTCCGGCAAAGCAGAAGAGCGGGCGGTCCTCGGTGGGCAGCTTCACGGCGGCGTCGATGACGTGGCGGCACAAATCCAATACCTGTTCTTGGCCGCGACGGTCCGTCTCTTCGTATCCGCCCACGGCCAGAATTACGTTGGGATGCAGCAGTTTCAGCTCAGCTGCCAGCTCGTCCGTGCTGCGCCAGGGGCTAAAGCGGTAAGTGGCGACGTGATCGCACAGGGCGCCAGCGAGCGCCTCCTTTCCGGCAATCAGGCTTGTGCCGCCGGACAGACCAGCCATCCACACACGCAGCGGCGGGAGTAGATCGGCCACGGCAACCGCCTGGCCCACGCCCTCCACGAGAGCCGGGTCGTAGGTGTGCAGACGGGGCCTGTCCTCCTCCTCGTCCCAAAGCGAGATGTTGAACTGGGTCTCCAGCCGGTTGACCGCCTGAACGAGCGCGGCGGCGCTCTGACCGGGGCTTGTCCCCGCCGGCAGGTCCCCGGTCTGCCACCCTATCAGTCGGTAGATTTCTTCGACGGGTTCGATCAACGCTGCGGTTACGCGTTGCGGCTCGGCGCCCAGAACGAGAATGTTCTTGGGCGCGAAGTCTGCCAAGCTGGCCGCGGCGCTGCCCCGACCGGGCTGCAGGGCCGGCTGCACGCCTGATGAGCTCATTGCCCGGCTCCCCGGGCAGCCGCCCACAGGAGCTGCCACAGCTCGCTGCGGGGAAGTTCGAACAGGAAATACTCCAGCCGCGCCAGGATGAGGGTGAAGCGGGCCGCGATCAGGCGGGCAAAAATCATGCCGGCAGCCAGCCACAGGGCCCGGCGCCCGATGCCTTCCCAGATGGCCAGGGCTTTGCCAAAAACAGTCCGCGAGAGAGAGGCAAGGCCGGCAGGGGAGACGGACGAAGCGATGCCGCGCGACGGAGAGGGCACGCGGTCCCCGCCCTTGTCGGCTGTCGAGCGGCCCAACCGCAGGTGAATCAGGACGCCGCCTGTGATCACCAGGGTGAGGAGCCTGAGCAGCCAAAGCGACTGCCCGCCGGCAGCGGACACCTCGGGCGCGGTGTAGCTGCTGGTCTGTGGGAGTTCCACCGCGGCCGCCAGCTGGGGCCAAAACGTTCCCTGCAACGTGCCGCTCAGGCCGACGCCCAGGCCCGTTCCGGCAAGAATGGCGGCCGGAAACACCGCCAGCAGCCGCAGCAAACGCCGTCCGCTCCGCTTCCCTGGCGGCTTGAACAGCAGGTCCAGGCCCCCCAGCCACATCACCAGCCCCAGCAGGAGCGGCAAATGGTCTTGCAGCTCGTCCGGCTCGGCGGCCGTGAGCCATGATGCCGGGTCCGCCAGGAACGGCGCGAACAGCTGTGGCCACAGGACATTGCTCCAGGCGACAACTGACATGTATCCCAAGCCTGCGCCTACGAGAATGTACTGGGCGAGGCGCGCGAGGACGTTGTCGCGGATCAGGCAGCTGCCGATGGCCAGCGACATGAGAAGACCGAGTATCAACCCGGCATAATGGAGCGAACCGGGCAGGCCGCCGCTGAAGGTACTCAACGCGGCCTCCGTTCGGTCAGACCGGTAAGGTTGCCGAGAAGAATGGCGAGGAGAAGCAAGGGGAAGCCCCAATTCTGACCGCTGATCAGGCGTCCTGCTGCCTCCCTCTCCTCAGGGCCGGCGGCACGTTCGGACCGGATTCGGTAGGCGCTGCCGCCGTCCCAGCCGCTGACCAGGCCGGACAGTTGCCCGCTCTGCAGGTAAGGGCGCAATGGAATATCGTTTGCGCCGCTGGTGACGGCAACAACCGCCCCTCCGTTGAGCGGTTGGACCTGCTCCAGCCAGTGCCGGACATCCTCGCTGCGGGCAGCGACGATCAGGTTGAGGACAGCGCTGGCCCTGTCCAATCCGGCGACGGTGAAGCGGTCTTTGAGGGCAAGCCAGCCGGGATCGAGCGGCAGCGTCTCGGCCGGGGCGACGCCCAACAACGGCAAGGAGGCGGCCCCGCCGGGAAGAAAGCCCGCTTCGATGACGACATTGCCCTCAATCTGAGAGCGCCCCGGCTGGCGGACGGCATCCTCCGCCTTCGCGATCAGCCGGCGTGCCGAGGCAAGGCCTGCGGGCAGCTGGCTGACGACGATCAGCTTTGCCCCTCGCAGCAGCAAATGTTCGATGACCGGCTGAGCGACGCGGTCCATTTCGCCTGCTGTAGCGGGATCATAGGCCCAATTCACGAGGACAAGACTGTTGGGCGGCACTGTCGCAATCTGACGGTGGGCCTGCGGTAGACCGGGCAGCGGATGCGGGCCCGGCCCGCCGGGCGGCGCCTGCGTTGCGCGCAGATACGCCACGACCAGGACAAACAGCAGGAGCCATTCCAGCTGAAAGCGCCTCCGCATTCCGCGGCCGACCTGCCCGTTCGCGCCGGCATCGCGGGGCGTGTCCGGCGCCACACGTGTATCGAGAGGAAATTCGGCGGAAAAGAGCTCGCGCAGACGGCGGCGCTCCTCTTCATCAACAACCTCGGACGGCGGCGGCTGCGCCTCGTTTCGCAGCTCTGAAATCCTGGAGCCGGCGGTGGCGAACTCAAGCGCGTCTGCCGGCTCGAGCAGACCCGGAACTTCACCCAGCAGGGGCTCAGGCTGCGCGTCATCCGGCGATGGCGGCGCGTCGTTTTCCGACCCTTCGTCGGCTTCGTCGCCAGCAGTTGGCGGACCCGTCCAACTGTGGCCGAAGACGGGTTCGCCCGACCTTTGCCCCCCTTCCAGGCCGACGCGCTCGCCGGCCTTCGGCCGCGTCTCCTGTCCCCGCTCGCCCGCCGGTGCGTCCGGCCCTGTAGGAGCAGGCTCGGCAGATTCGGGGGGTGGCGGCCGGCGCACGAGGACAGTGCCGCACTGCCCGCAGAAGCGGGCAAGTTCGGAGTTGCTGTATCCGCAATGTGGGCAGTCCAACGTCGTCATCGGTGAAGCAGATTCCAGGTCAGGATGAAGAGGGCAACCGCCGCCGCCAGCCTTCTGAGAAGGCGGCCCATTCAGAATTTCGGCCTATTTTGCGCTTCGCACTATGAGGCGGACGCTGATCAGCAACAGGCCGAGTACGCCTCCAAGCAGGACGCCGCGCATGGCGGCCATCACCGGCCAGTTCAACAGCCAGTCGAACAGCTCGACCAGGGCCTCGGGCATGAGCTGGTGGGAGACCGGCGTCTGCACGACCAGCATAAGAATGGCGCCGGCAACTATCCAAAGGCCGCCGGTACGGGTGACGCGCAGGTAGTAAAAGGCCGCGCTCAGCAGGAAGAATCCGGTCAGCGCATAGAGTGTCGCCTGCCCCGGGGCCAGGACTGCGTCGAAGACCCATTCGGATACCGGCGCGGCCGAACCTTGCGGCGAAGTGACGCCGGCCCCGAACACGAGCGCGAATGCTACCAGCAGCAACAGGCTGAGTAGCCACTCCTTTTGCCCGCGCTGAACGCGCAGCAGGTGATACCAGAGGGCATTGAGTACGCCCAAAAGCAGCGCGAACGCCCCCAGCAGCAGCGCCCAGCTGTACAAGGTCGTTGCCAGCGCAGCCAGCGTGACCGCAAGCTCGAAGCGTGCGGAGATCACCACCAGCGCGCACGCCAACGCGACCAGCAGGCCGATTCTGTTTGACCAGCCTGAGCGAGAAGAGAACACCCCGGGTTACCCAAAAAATGCGGCTGCCAGAAGGCCGACCGCCAACAGTCCGCCCGCCCATCCGCCTGCCTTCTGCAACCAGTCCTGCGCACCAGTTTCGAGGCTGGCGGGCGCATGGCTTTCCGGGACGAGGGTCTTCGCAAGCAGTTCGCTCTCGGAGCCTTCGGCCCCGGGAACTGCCGTTGGCGAGGCGGTCCAATCCAGCCCCGGCGGCGTCGCGGCAACGTCGCTGTCGAGCGCCGCAATGTTGTGGGATGCGGCGTATAGGGCACTGTCTGCCCCGGCATACAGGACCAGGCGGGAGGCGTCGTCGATACCTTTGGTCAGTTCGCCGGCACTCTTGGCGGCGGCTGCGCTATGGCGAACGGCGGGCCGCCATACGAACGTCGCCAGCAGCCACAGCCAGCCGTCTCCGCCCGCGATTGCAACCGGGTTCTGCGGCCCCAGGTGTTGACCTGCGATTTCTCCCAGGGCGAGCAAGCCAAGGCCGCTGTGAGGGAACAGGGTGCCGAGGCCAAGTGAAAAAGCTGGCGTCTGCCCGTGCTCGACGGCCGTATCAGCCAGGCGGCGCCACGCCGCGGACAGTTGGCTTGGGTCCGGGTGGAAGGTCACGCGTCTGCCCCCTGCCGCCGGCCCAGCCGCTCATCCCCTCCCTGCAGGGCGGCCAGGCGCGCGGTCAGGTTGGAAGGCACGTCCGGCTGCGAGAGCAACTGGCCCCAGGGCCCGAGACGGTCGAGGCCAAGCAGCGCGGCGAGAGGCTGCATTATCAGTAGGGCCTGCCCCAGGAGGAAGGCGAGAGGTCGATGTCCGGCGACAAAAAGAAGCGCCGGCAGGACCATTTGCCGTTGACGAACCGCCTCGAGCGCCTCGTCAACTAATTTGTCGGTCATCTCAGCGTTTCAAACCTTTCGAATTCAAGATTTCCCGCGCCCAAGGGTATCTGAAGAATTTTACCACAGGGCTGATTTCTCGCCAGACGAAGTTTCCTTGCGGTGGAAACTCGGAAACTTGCGCACGTGGCGCAGTCCATTGTTTACTTGACCTTTGGAGCTGAATTTCAGAAAGTCCGAACCAAGAGAGGAGAAGAGGAATGGAGAGAACGGTGCTTGCCGCGCAGCTGTTTACTGTGCGGGACCATACGCAAACTTTGGAAGGATTCGCCGAGTCGATCGCCAAAGTCAGCGCGATCGGATACAAGGCGGCGCAGGTGTCGGCGATCGGGTCGATCGCGCCGGCCGACGTCAAACAGGTCTGCGACGAACACGGCATCACGATTGTGAATACGCATATCGCGTGGCCTCGTCTGCAGGAGGATATAGACGCGGTGATCGAGGAGCATCATCTGTGGGAGTGCAGGCACGTGGCGGTGGGCAGTATGCCGCGCCATTTCATCGAGGGCGGCGAGGAGGGCATCCGCCAGTTCGCATCCGAGGCGACCGAGGTGGGCCGCACGTTGCACGAGGCCGGTTTAACCTTCAGCTACCACAACCACAGCTTTGAGTTCATTCGCTACGGCGACAGGTGCGGGCTGGAGATCCTGTTCGACGAGACCGACCCCCGCTATGTGCAGGCGGAGCTGGACACCTACTGGATTCAGTTCGGGGGCGGCGACGTGCGCGACTGGATTCTGCGCGTCAAGGACCGCATGCCCGTCGTGCATCTGAAGGATATGGCAACGGTCAGCTGGCGGGAGCAGGTGATGAAGGAGGTCGGCGAGGGCAATCTTAACTGGCCGGGCATCCTCGAGGCCTGCCGCGCAGCGAACGTCGAATGGTATGCGGTTGAGCAGGACATCTGCCCCGGCGATCCCTTCGAGAGCCTGGCCACCAGCTACCGCAATTTGGCGAATATGGGCCTGTCTTGAGCCGGCGGGCACCTGTTGTTCGCCAAAAGGCGCCATGTTACAATCGCGTTATCCGGTCAGGCAGAGGTTCTGGCGAAATCTGGTGGTCCGCCATCTGCCCGGGAGGGGCTGATGGCAGGTGTGTCGCCGTTCGTAAGCTGTGAGCCCTTCACGCCAGCGCCTGACCTACCACACTCACACGGGAAATCTGCAATGAGCGATATCGTAAAACTGGGCATCATCGGCACGGGCAGCATTTCGATTCGCGGGCTGCTGCCCCATCTGACGATGGAAGACGTGCAGGACCGGGTCAATGTCACAGCGGTGTGCGACCCGGTCGTGGAGCGGGCAGAAGCGGCCGCGGCCAGGTTCGGCGTGCCCAACTCCTACGCCAGCGCGGAGGAGCTCCTCGACTCCGGCACGGTCGACGCGGTCTCGATCGCCTCGCCGATAGGCTTCCACTTCGAGCAGGGGATGCAGTGCGTGGAAGCCGGCATGCACGTCCACTTCAACAAGTCGATGACGACGACCGTGGACGAGGCCGATGCCTTGATCGCGGCGGCCGCGGCCAAAAGGGTCAAGCTCGTCGCCTGCCCCGGGGAGATGTTGCGGCCGCGCCATCAACGCATCAAGGAGATGATCGAAGAGGGCGTGCTGGGCACGCTGACGTGGGCGGTTACGGGGGCGGCCTTCGGCCGCTACCATGAGGAGGAACGGGTGCGGGGCGGCAGCGACCCGCTCACCAACGTCAACCCGGCCTGGTACTTTCGCAAGCCGGGCGGCGGTCCGCTCTACGACATGACCGTCTACGGCCTGCACGCGATGACGGGAATCCTCGGGCCGGCGAAGGCGGTCACCGCCTTTTCTGGAGTGCGCGTCAAGGAGCGGGAGTTCTACGGCCAGATGCTGCAGACCGACATGGATGACAATACCTTGATGGTCCTCGATTTCGGCGACAACCTGTTCGCTTTTGTCTACGGTGTCGCCGCGGGCGGGCTGCCCGGCATGGACCGCCCCCTGATTTTCGGCACAAAAGGGGTAATCAACGGCGGCATGTTGAACGGCGAACCGTTCGACTACCCCGGACGGGAGATCGATGAAGCCTACGGCACGCAGACCGCGCTGCCGCACGCGGTCGGCGCGCACCGGGATATGGAAGAGGCGCACGTCTACGAGGATGTGATGCAGCTGGTCGATTGGATTCGCGATGAGATCCCGACGACATCGACCGCGGAGCACGCACGCCACGTCATAGAGATATTCGACGCCGCATACCGTTCGGCCGAGACCGGGCAGGCGCAGCAGCTGAGGACGACGTTCTAGCCGGCGGGAACGACAGGGAACCGGCAAAACAGATTTCGCGAAAGAGACCGTATGACCAAGACCTATCGCATCGGCGCAATTGGCTTCGCCCACATGCACATCAACCATCTGCTGGAACGCTTTGCGGCGCATCCGCAGGCGGAGCTGGCCGCCTGCGCCGACACGATACCGCTGGCGCCGGAGCTGCGCGAAGCACACTATACGCGCGCCTGGAACCTGCGTCATGCGCTCGACGACCTGGGCATGCCGAAAGCGTATGACGACTACCATGCGATGCTGGCACAGGAGACACTGGATATCGTCGTCTGCTGCTCGGAAAACGGGCAACATCCGGCGATCGTAGAGGCATGCGCGCAGCAGAGCGTCCATGTGATGATCGAGAAGCCGATGGCCTCCTCACTGGCCGACGGTCTGCGCATGGCCCGTTCGGCGCGGGCGGCGGACATCGAGCTGGTCGTCAACTGGCCGATCACGTGGCAGCCCGCCTCCCTCAAGGCCAAGGAGCTGATTGACGGCGGCGCGATCGGGCGCGTCCTTACGGTCAAATGGCGCGGCGGCCATCTGGGACCGCTGGGCGCGGGCGTCTCACATCCCGGCGGAGACGATGACAGTCAACGCGTCCCGCGCAAGCTGAGCGGTGTCGAACGGGCCTCTACCTGGTGGCATCAGCGCGCGGCCGGAGGAGGCGCGATGCTCGACTACTGCTGTTACGGCTCGCTCGTGGCGCGCTGGCTGGTGGGCGGGCCGGCCACCGCAGTGATGGGAATGCGGGCCAATCTGGACAGTCAATGGGGGGATGCCGAGGACAACGCGGCCATGCTCATCCGCTTTCCGCAAGCGATGGCACTGTGCGAGGCGTCATGGACGACCCACGATCACGGAGTTTCGCCCGGGCCGATCGTCTACGGCACAGAGGGTACATTGGTGGTGGACAAAGAGTCGACCGATCAGCCTGTCCGGGTGCGGATTGAGAGGGGCGACGGTGGCACGGATTACCACGAGTGCAGTCCGTTGCCTCCGGGCCGCACCGACATCGCGCAGGAGTTCATCCACCGGCTCGAAACGGGCGACCCTCTCCATAAGACGCTTGACCTGGATTTCAACCTGGAGGTGATGGCGATCCTCGACGCAGGGTTGCGTTCGTCAGAGAACGGAAGGTTGGAGCTTGTCGACACGGAGGCTTGGCGTTTGGGCCGGGCGTGAGCAGGGAAAGTGGTGAGAACAATGGATATTGGGAGTGCACTGCGCGCCCTGGGCGTGCGCAATGATACGCTGTCGGCGGCAGAGAAGGAAGCGCTCGACGAGGACGGCTACCTGCCGCTGCCCGGTGTCCTGACATCGGACCAGGTGCAGGCGCTGCGGGCGCGACTGCAGGCGCTGGAAGAGGAGGAGGGTGAAGAGGCGGGTAAGGAGGTCCACCAGGAGGCCGGCACGGCCAGGCTCGCAAACCTGGTCAACAAAGGCCCGATCTTTGACCAGGTCTGGACCCATCCCAAAGTGCTGGCGGCGATGTCCCATGTGCTGCGCGGCGATGTGCGCCTCTCGTCGCTCAACTCGCGCGCGGCGCTGCCTGGAGAAGGCCTTCAGGCGCTGCACACCGACGGCGCGCAGCAGCTCCCCGGCATCGCGCCCTCGCCCGATGACAGCAGCAAGCGATACTATGCCTGCAACTCGATCTGGCTCCTGAACGATTTCACGCCCGAAAACGGCGCCACCCGGCTGGTGCCCGGTTCGCACAAACTGGGGCTGGACCCGCACAAACATCTGGACGACCCGGAGGCGCCTCATCCGGATGAGATACTGGTCCAGGGCAAGGCGGGCACGGTCTTTATCTTCAATGCACAGACCTGGCACGGCGGTACGCTCAACCGCTCAAGCGAACCCCGCCGCGCGGTCCACTGCTACTACTGCTGGCGCAATGTCCCGCAACAGACCGACCAGCGGGCCCTTTTTCGACCGGAGACGGCCGCGCGCCTCAGTGCCGCGCAGCGAACAATCCTGGACGTGTAGAGGGCGTTTCGTCAGGCGTTTCGTTCACCGGCCAAGCGCAGAGCCCGCCCCACGATCTTGAGCGCTGTGAGTACCTCGCCGCCGCCGAGAGCAAGATAGATGCCGAAGAATGCCAGGCCGCCGCAGCTCGCGCCGGCGACGATGAAGAGCGGCGCCGGCAGCCGCAGTTGGTGAAGCAGCAGGACGACGGCGTACATTCCCAGGCTGCCCGCCAACGCGCGGACCAGCGCCGTGCCGAGCAGGGGCAACGCCACCCCCCCGACGCGCAGATTGAGCGCCAGCATCGCTGACCCCAGGGCCACAGCCGCGATCGACGTCGCCCAGGCCAACCCCGCGATGCCGAACGGCCCCACGAGCAGCAGACTCAAACCCACATTGACCGTCATCCAACCCAGCGTCGCCCACATCGGCACGTGTGTGTTGTGCCTGGCGAAAAACGTCAGCGCCAGCACGTCGTACGAGGCCTCACCGAGCAGGCGCACGGAGAAGATCGCCATCAGCAGAAAGACCAGCGCGCTGGATTCCGGACCGAAGGCGCCTCGTTCGAAAAGAAAGGAGACGGCCGGCCGCCCCAGCGCCAGCAGGCCGACCGCAGCCGGCAGCAGGAGCAGCCAGGTCGCCCGCAATCCCTGCGTCACGGTCAGGCGCAGCTGCCGGCCGTCTCCGGCGTTGTGCTGCTCCGCCATCGTCGGGAAAATAACCTGCGCAACCGCGGCCGCGAAGAGGGACTTGGGCATCGACAACATCGCGATCATGGCGTAGTAAAAAGCGGCGATGCTGCCGGGCGGCAGGGGCGACGCCAGGCGGATGAAGACCAGGTCGACGGCCTGAAACGCGCCGAGCGTCACGATGCGCGGCCCCATCAGCCGGAACACCTCGCGCACGCCCTGCAGGCGCAGGTCGATCTGCAAGCGAAGGCGGATTCGGTTACGAGCCAGCGCGGGGATCTGCACGAGGACGGTCAGCAGTGCGCCCAGCACGCTGCCCCAGGCCATGCCGTAGACGCCCCACAGCGGCACCAGCGCGAAGAGGCCGACTATCTGACCGGTATCGATCAGGACGCGTCCCAGGGCCGGCGTCAGAAAGTGCTGGTGGGAGTGGAGCAGGCTGCCAAACACGCCCGATACGCTGATCAGCAGCGCGGCGAGCAGGAAAACGCGCATCATCTGCGCGCTGAGCTGCTGCGTTGCCGCGGGAAAGTGGGGCGCCAGCAAAGCGCGGATGAGCCAGGGCGCGGCCGCGATGGCAACCAGGCAGGCCGCGCCCATGACAACCATTGTCAACGTGAGGACCGTACTGGCGAGCGCAGCGGCCTCTCGCCCGCGAAACTGGGTGAGATAACCGGAGTATACGGGGATAAAGGCCGCGGAAAGTGCGCCGGCGGCCAGCAACGCCAGCAGCAGCTCGGGCAGCTGATTGGCGGTGGCGAAGGCGTCCATTTCAGGGCCGGTGCCGAAGAGCCGGGTCGTGACCAGCAGCTTCACAAAGCCTGTGATTTTGTCCAGCCCGAAGATGAAGAAGACGAGGAAAGAGGAGCGAACCAGGTGCGGTGTTCGGGACATCGAAGGGCCCGGAAAATCGCCGTGAGGGTCAGCGCAGAGGCCGTGGAAAGGGCGGGGACCGGACCCCCGAACCCTTTCCACGGCTCGATTCAGCCTATTTGAGCGTCCATTCACCTCCGTCCAGCGCCTCCAGCGAGTGCAGGGCAAAGTCGAGCTCCGTGGCCTCGTTGTGGTGGCCTTCCAGGCAGGACTCGACCTGGTCGCTCAAGAGCAGAAAACCGTTGTCGAACTCTTGGTGCGCGGCGCAGAAGCCCCGTTCTTCAGCCGTTGCCCAGCCCAGGTCATCGAAGACGTCATCATCGCCTTCCCAAAGATAGCCGAAGCCGCGCACGGGTGACTGCATGCCGTCGGGCGGGTCGCCGCGGTCGCCTGTGAGCACCTGACTGTCCCAATCATCTTCAAACCGGGTCCAGTCGTCGTCGTTGACGAAGACGAAGATGGCGTCATCGTGTTGCTTCCAAATCATGTGGCCCGTCTGGAATGGCTGCCACGCCGCCCAAATGATGCCGCCCTCTTGGGTCGGGCAACCGTACTCGGCATAGCTCCAGAGGTGGTCCAGCTTCTCGTGCGTCGCGTATGGGCAGAGGATACTCCAGCCGCTGTCGTTTCTCATCAAGAGCGCTTCGTCGCCGAGGAGTGTTTCCTCGGATTCAAGATCGTCTCCCACGTGGGAGCAGTCGCCGCCGGGCTCTTCCGCGAGGATGGTACCGTTCTCGAAAACCTGCACCGAAGCGCACATCCCCTTTTCTTCCTCCGAAGCCCAGCCCAGCTCGTCGTATACATCGTCGTCGTTCTCCCACAGATAGCCGAAGCCGCGCACGGGGGTCTGCATGCCGTCCGGCGGGTCGCCGCGGTCACCTGTGAGGTCCTGTTCATCCCAATCATCCGAGAACTCGGTCCACGCCCCGTCGTTGACGAAGACGTAGATGGAATCCTGGCCGGATTGCCACAACATGTGGCCCTTCTCGAAGGCCTGCAAGGAGATCCATTTGACCGAAGCCGCTCCGGTGATGCATCCATGTGCGGCTTGGTCCCAGAAGGGGGCGATCGCGCTGTCGAGGCTGCCTTTGCAGACCCGCTCCCACGTGCCGGCAGTCAACGCCTGTAGCACGCCCCGGTAGAACGGCGTATCTGTAGCAAAGTTGTGCTGGCCTTCGTGGCAGGTATTGACTGTGCTTGCGATGAGCAATCTGCCATTCTCAAATTCCTGGACGAGAGCGCAAAAACCTTTTTCCTCGTTCTCAGCCCAGCCCAGGTCGGCATAGACATCGTCATTTTGTTCCCACAAATAGCCGAACCCGCGAACGGGGGATTGCAGCCCGGAGGGCGGCGTCCCGCGACCCGTCAGGTCCTCTTGGTCCCAGTTGTCGGTGTAGGTGGCCCAGTTCCCGTCATCGACATACACATTTAAAGAAGCATCGCCCATATGCCAGATCATGTGGCCCTTTTCGAAGCGCTGCCAGGCTGACCAAATCGTCTCAGCCGCAGTGGTCGGGCAGCCGACCGCTGCATGCGACCAGCGCGGTTCCAGGTCGTCGTGAGGCTCAATGTCGCAGTCAGGCTCCTCCTCCGCCTGCAGCTCCCACCAGACTGTGACGGAGGCATCCCCATCCGCCTCGAAATACTCGACCCGCACTGTGTGACTGCCCGCGGTCAGTGTGGTATCGCTGACGGTCGTGGTAGCCGGGTGAACATTCCAGTCTTCGAGGATTGCGGTATCGTCAACGTAGATGCGAACCCCGTCATCGGAGCGGGCGGAAAAGCGGTAGGTACCGGCCTCGAAGTCGACGGAGGCCGTCCATGAGACGCTGAAGCTGTCGCTGGAAATCGAAGTGTCCGGGCTGCCCGACCCCCAGTCGAATTCGATGGCCGCGTCCTGGCGGGTTAGGAGCGGATCGCCGCTCAGCGCCTGACCACTGTAGTATTTTCCTGTCCAACTGGCGGGAGTGCCGGTGGACTGCGAAGTGTCAGGCGTGGACGGCGCAGGGTCTGGCGTCGAGGGCGCCGCCTGGGCCGCAATGATCTGGGAATGGGGGATACAAAGCACCTGTCCCACATAGATGTGGTTCGGGTCGGTAATATTGTTGGCCTCAGTGAGGGCGGCGACCGAAACGCCGGCGTCTTCGGCAATCCTCGAGAGCATCTCTCCTGCCTGCACCGTATGCGTGCTGGCACAGTTGCTTCCCTGTGCCTGCTCTATCGTTTCGACGGAGCCGGCGCCGATTCTCTGCGGCAACAGTGCCAGCAGCAGCGTTGCCGTAACCGCAATGAGCAGCGCATGACGGGTCCGGGCGAGAGGCGAAGTATGTGAGCGCATCTGAATTTCCTGTTTGGATAGGGGCTTTCGCGCGAGACGAGAATCCTGTCCGCGATCCTTTTCTGCCATTCTGCTATGTCTGGAATCGGAAGTCAAAGGGGGCCCGCTACCTGGCCCACAACCAAATGGGGGCTGTTTAGCGGTGGAGCTCCGGCAATTTACTCTGGAGAAGCCTTGTGCCGGGCGAGTCCTGGGCAAAAAGAGGCAAAATGTACCTTATGGGCAAGTACCCTACGATGTATCTACGCATCGAAATGCGCTATATGCCGCATGCAAAAGCCATGCGCCGGCGGGTCAGAGCACAGCAGAGCGACATCGTCTGCTATAATGTATGCGGCTGTTCCGGAGCAGATGCCGCTCTGGACTCTGTACACTGGCGGACATATGGCGAAGTGGCTGATTATTGCTGGGATTATCCTCCTTGTCGTTGGGGCGGCGCTGCAATTTGCACCGTGGCTGTTCACCTGGTTCGGAAAGCTGCCCGGCGACATCAGGGTCGAGTCTGGTTCGGTCAAGATTTTCGTTCCCATCACGTCAATGCTGTTGTTGAGCATCGCGCTTACGCTGCTTCTGAGTCTCCTCAACCGTTGATCCACGGAGGCATCATTGCACGACGCACCAAGTCTGCTCGAAACTTGGAAGGCTGAAGAGGAGATACCTTTCACAGGCTGGGATTTCTCCTATCTGGATGGGCGGATGTTGCTGGATCAACCGCCCTGGTCATACACGTTTCGCGCCAAAGAGCTGATGCGGCGGGCCTCATCCGTCCTCGATATCGCAACCGGCGGAGGGGAACGGCTGCTCGAAATGCGGGACAGCTGGCCCGGAAAGGTCGTGGCGACGGAGGGGTATCCTCCCAACCTTGTATTGGCGTCTGCGCGGCTGGAGCCGCTCGGTGTGCGGGTCGTGGAAGCCGACAGTGACGAATTCAGTCCGATGCCGCTCGCTGACGACGAGTTCGAGCTTGTGATTAACCGCCATGCCGCCCTTCATCTCGATGAGATTGAGCGTATGCTGGCCGCCGGCGGCACGCTCCTGACGCGGCAGGTGCATGGCATGTGGGCGCATGACCTGCTTGCCGTCTTCGGCGCATACCCGCAGTGGCCGGTTGCGTCGCCCCGCAGAAATACGTGCCATGGCTGAAACGAGTTGGACTCGAGCTGTTCGATCTGCGCGAGTGGTCCGGCAAGCTTCTGTTTACCGACGTAGGAGCCGTCGTCTACTACCTGAAGGCGGTGCCCTGGCTCGTTCCCGGCTTCTCCGTCGACACGCATCTCGACGGCTTGAAGGCGCTGCAGCGCCAACTCGGCGCGCACGGCCAATTGGAGTTCCCAGCGATGAACTACCTGATTGAAGCCCGGAAGCCGGAAAGGGTTCGGGTCACCTAGCTGACGAAAGCGGGCTCGGGCTAAGTCGCAAGGCCGACATCCAGCGGCGGAAGCTCTTCGTGTTCATCGCTTGAAGAAATCCGCCAACTTCTGGATGAGCTTCGAGGCCCCCAAGGCCCTGTAACCCGGGCGCAGACTAACCTCGACAGCGCATGCCTTTAGTTCGGGCTCGAGTGAGAGCGGATCGACCGCGGCGAGCGTGACGTTGTTGGCGGCGCTGAGCGGGCCCGCCATGCGTCCCCAGTGAAATGGCATGAAGCAGGTGCCCGGACGGATCTTCTCTGTCACGCGCGCCTTGGCCCAGACGGTGCCCCTGCGCGAGCGAACCTCCACCACGTCCCCGTTTTCTATCTGACGCCGCACCGCGTCGATGGGGTGAATCTCCAGGAAGGGTTCGCGTGCGCCCTTCAGCAGGCTTTCCGATTTACCTGTGCGCGTCATCGTGTGCCACTGGTTGCGTACGCGGCCGGTGGTCAGAAGCAAGGGAAATCTCCTGTTTGGCAGTTCGGCGGGCGGCACGAACTCAGGTGCATGGAAAGTCGCTTTGCCATCGGCAGTGGCAAAAACCATGCGATCTTCACCTTCGTCGGCGGCAGCAACCTCCTCTTCTTCCCCGCTACCGGTGGCCCGCAAGCCCGCCCCGTTCGAGCCGGACCCGTCTTCGTGTAGACCAGCGTATAGTCTGACGGTGCCGGGATGATCGGGATTGGGGACCGGCCACTGGAGCGGCCCCTCCGTCTGCAGGCGGCGATAGTTTACACCGCTATAGTCGCACATGCGTCCCCTGGTCAGCTGCGTAAACTCGTCAAAGACCTCAGAGGATGAGCCATAAGTGAAGGCATCCGCAAAGCCCATGGCCGCGGCCACATTGGCCAGAATTCGCCAATCCGGCCTTGCCTGACCAACGGGATCTACAATGCGGGGCAGGTATGTGATGCGCCGCTCCGAGTTGGTCATCGCTCCTTCTCGTTCGGACCACTGGGCGGCCGGCAAAAGCACGTGGGCATACCGGGTTGTGTCGGTCGGGTGGTAGGCGTCGGTCACGATTAACAGATCGAGCTTTTTCATTGCGGCTTCGACTACGTCGATATTCGGCATGGAAACGAGAGGGTTGGTACACATGATCCACATCGCCCTTATCTCGCCTCTGGCCGCGGCTTCGAACATGTCGACCGCGGCCAGACCGGGTCTGTCGGCGATCCGGCCCGGCGGCGTCTGCCAGTAACGTTCGATCTCCTGTCGATGCTGTTGGTTGCTGAGCGAGCGATAGCCCGGCAGCAGATGGGACAGTCCGCCGGCTTCGCGCCCGCCCATGGCGTTCGGCTGGCCGGTGAGCGAAAAGGGTCCGCTGCCGGCGCGGCCGACCTGCCCGGTGGCAAGGTGCAGATTGATGACTGCCTGGTTCTTGGCCACGCCGTTCACGCTCTGGTTTAGTCCCATGCTCCAGAAGGAGAGGGCGCCTTTTGCTTCCCCGAAGAGCCGCGCCGCCTCGATCAGGCCACTCTCGGGGACGTCGCAGACTCTGGCCGCGTCTGCGGTCGAGACCTGCCGCGCCGCGTCCAGCAGAGGACCGAAGCCGTTTGTATGCTCTGCGATGAATTCGCGGTCGATCCTCTCTTCGCTGTGCAGCAGGGACAGCATTGCGTTGAGCAGAACAACATCCGTGCCGGGCCGAATTGGCAGAAAGAGATCGGCGATGGCGGCCGTTCGTGTTTCTCTGGGGTCGACCACGATCACTTTGACGTTGGCGGGGTCCCCTTTCTTGCGGCGCTTTATGCGATTGAAGAGGACCGGATGGCAATCGGCCGTGTTGGTGCCGATCAGGAAGAAGAGGTCGGCGCGGTCAATGTCCTCGTAGGCCGGCGGGGGGCCATCCGAGCCGAGCGCCGAGACGTATCCGACGACGGCCGATGCCATGCAGAGACGGGAATTGGCATCGAAGTTGTTGGAGCCGATGAAGCCTTTGAGTAGCTTGTTTGCGACGTAGTAGTCTTCGGTTGTGAACTGGCCGGAACCGTAGAAAGCGACGGATTCGGGGCCATGCTGCCGGACGATCCGCGTGAGGTTTTCGGCGATGTAAGCCGTAGCGCGATCCCATGGAACGGCTTGGAGCTCGTTGCCGGCAGGGGGCGCGCCGTTCGTGCTCGCGGGCGTCCGCATCATCGGCTCACGAATGCGGTCCGCGGTGTCGAGCGCGGCAGGCAGGTGGATCGGCTTGAGGCAGAGATCACCCAGGGAAGATGGATGATCGGGGTCCCCGAGGACTTTGGCAACCTTGCCGTCTTTCGTGCCCACACGCAGGCCGCAGCCGACGCCGCAGTACGGGCAGTATGTTCTGTGCCAGCCGTCGATCTGGGCGCCGGCTTTGACATTTCGGGCAGAGACGCTACGAGTGGTCATGACGTTTGGCCAGTTGAGGCCGGCCGCCCCTGGGGTCGGTCCAAGGCAAGGATTCTGCGACGCCTAAGGGGCCAGACCGGCAAGAGTCATATTCGATCAGTGAGCGCCTGTAAGGACCGAATCGCCGGCCGCGGCCAGGCGGGCTTCGGTCTCCTCGGCGGCAGCCTTCTCATCGCGTTCGGAGAAGCGAACCATGAATGCCATGAAGGAGCACGCCACAACCAGAATGCCGAGGATTAGGTAGGATTGGCCGTACAGCTCCGCTTCTCGTCTGAAAAGGAAGCCCGCCAGCATCGCGCCAAAGTTGCCACCGGCGCCGACAATCCCGGCTATGGCGCCCAACGCACGCTTATTGATGTAGGGAACGATCGCGAATGTCGCCCCTTCTGACATCTGGACAAAGAGGCTGAAGACGATCAGCGCGGGAACGGCCAGGGCAAGGACCCCCATGGAAGCGAAAATGACCAGCGCCACGCCCTCGAGCACGAGGCATACAAAAAGGAACTGGACGCGTCCTCTCAGACCGCCGCTGCGGTTTATAAAGTCGCTGAAGACACCGCCCATCGAGCGGGCAAAGAGGTTCATCAGGCCGAAGACGCTGGCGACCAGCCCAGCGGTCGCCAGATTCAGGTCGAAGCGATTGAAGAAGTAGAGAGCTGCCGTACCGTTAATCGTCAACTCGATGCCGAAGCAGGCGGCATAAATGAAGAAAAGTGCAATCACGCGCGGATCTCTGATTGCCTCCTTGAAGGTGCCGCGTGTATCAGTCGCCGCGGGCATTTCGCCGCGTGCACGCAGTTCAGTGTAGTCGCCGTCGGGCGCGTCCTGGGTCAGGAACCAGTAGGCGGCGGCGGTGATGAGCATGGTAAGACCCGGCAGGACCATCGCGACTCGCCAGCCCAATGCCGCGGGAACAACGGACAGCGCGGCAGCGAGGACCAGTGGCATCATGGCCTGGGTCGCGCCGCCGCCAAGATTGCCCCAGCCCGCGGTTGTTGCGTTGGCCGTGCCGACGACATTGGGTGCAAACATGACGCTTGTGTGGTACTGGGTGATGACAAAGGAGGCGCCGATCGTGCCGATCAGGACGCGGGCCATGATGAACTGGGTGGGCGTCTGCGCCAAGCCGATGCACATGACGGGCGCCGATCCCAGCAGGAGCAGCACCGTGTAAACTTTGCGCGCGCCGAAACGCGTGCACATAGGGCCGATCAGAAGGCGGGCGACGATCGTCAGGGAGACGGCGGCGATGATTGAGTTCCCCACCTGAGACGGGGTCAGGCCGAGCGCGGCGATCGCTCCGCTGTCCCCTTTCATCAGCGGGACAATGCCAAACCAGCCAAAGAAGCAGAGGAAGAACGCAAACCAGGTAACGTGAAAGGCCCGCATCTGGGGCGTGCGGAAACTGAAGAGGTCGATCTTGGTGGCTTTGTTCTTGAAATCCACGGGGAGAGTCTCCTTACGGCGGGACGGAAAGTTGAGTCTATGCTGCCGGTTCGGCCTGCGGGATAGCTGCACGATAGCGGGACGCGATTGCGTCCGCCAGCAGTTCAGTTGTCTCCTCTACGGTGGCCTTGCTGTGGATCTCCTCGCCTAGTTTCGCATTCTCCCCCACGCGGCCGCCGGCGAAGATGTTGAATCCGTCGATCACTTTCCCGTCCTGGCGCAGACGCGTGGCTTCCAGTCCGATTTCGGACAGCCTGTGCCGACCGCAGGCGTGAACGCAGCCTGAGACGTTGAGGCGCACAACCTTGTCGCGGTCGGGCAGCCGCTCCTCCAACTTTCGTGCGACCACCAGGGAGATGCCCTTGGTGTCGTTGAGCGCAAAGTGGCAATAGTCGATGCCTGTACATGTGACCAGGCCGCGCACGACACCGGATGGCTCCGGGCTCCACTCTTCGAGCAACGGCTCGGCCAAGAGCTCTTCAAGCCTCTGATTTCGAACATTGGGGATGATCACGTTCTGATCATTGGTCAGGCGCAGTTCACGGCTGCCATATCTGTCGGCCAGATCGGCCAGCGCAAAGAGTTGCTCGGCCGTGACGCGCCCGGTGGGCACGACCAATCCGACATAGCTCAGGCCGTCCTGGGCCTGGGAATGGACGCCCACGTGGTCCTGCTCGAGCGGGTCGGGGTCGACGTAGAGCTGGCAGTGGCCCGCGGAGGGCAGCGCCTCGCCAAGGGCATTCGTCACCTCGTCACGGAATCGCGCCATACCCCATCTGTCGATCAGGTACCACATGCGCGCTTTGCCGCGGATGGAGCGATCGCCGTGGTCGCGGAAGACGGTCAGAATGGCGCGGCAGAGCGGCGTAACCTGCGCGGGGCGCACGAATGCGTCGAGCGGTACCGCCAGATGCGGATTTCTGCTCCCCATGTGGCCGCCCACGACGACATTGAACCCGGGCACAGGACGGCTTCCCAGCCGGCCGATGGCCGGTGTCAGGCCGATGTCGTTGCTTTGGGAATGCGTGCAGTCCAGCCGGCAGCCGTTTATCGATATGTTGAACTTGCGGGGGATGTTTTCGAACGCCGGGCCAAGCAGCGAAAGCGCCGTCGCGGTGGTCAACTGCCTTGTGGCGAGCAGTTCGTGGCGGGTAAGTCCGGTTAACGGGCAGCCGGTCACGTTGCGGAAGTTATCCATTCCCGTCTGCTCTGCGCCGAGCCCGGCCGCTTGCAGCCTCTCTATGATTGCGGGCATCGCCTCAATTGTGATCCAGCGCAGTTGGATATTCTGGCGAGTGGTGAAGTCGCCCTCGCCGCGTCCAAAGTCACGCGCGAGAGAGGCGACTGTGCGCAGCTGGGTTGAATTGATGATTCCGTTTGAGATGCGCATGCGCAGCATGAAGTAGCCGGGCGTCTGCTTGCGGTAGAAAAATCCATGCCATTTGAAGAGATCGTAGTATTCGGGCGGGATGGCTTCGAAGCCTTCATCAGCCCAGCGGTAAATGTCGTGGATAAGGCTGAGGGGACTCTTTCTGAGTTTGAGCAGTTCAACTTTGTTCAGTTTGGGCTTACCGTTGGACCTGCCATCTCCGTTGCTGCGCGGGGATGCAGGCGGGGCGTGTTTTGTGCCGTTTGCGGTTGTCGCTTTCATCGGGTCCGACTCCCTTTTGGGCGGGATTCTGATTCCTACAAGGCAAGAATATGGCAGCATCGGAAGAGGCGGTATTGCCAAGTTGGCCAAAATAAGAATGCGATTGATGTACGAATCGCACAAATGAAACACGAGAGCAAAAGTGAATACGCGAATACCCCGCGCGAATGCACCGCCTTCCGTGCCAAAATTTGTGCAATATGACCAAAGACGAGAAAAACTCAATTCAGCTCCCTTGCATAGAAAGCTGAATGTCAGTCTGATTGCCTTACTGTCTGGGCCTTTTAAGTCAGACGCGCAGGTGCCACCAGGTTGGTATATTCCGAGTGCCTGGCTTCGCGGCGGCCGCGCCGCCAACCTGACTTTGGATTGAGGCGCGAGATTGTCTCAACTCAGCAGCGCGGCAGAGCGCTCAGGACGGCCAGTTGAGCGCGGGGAATTCAAGGAGGGTTGGGCGAAGTTTTGGGCTCTGGCAGGAAGTCCTTCAGCGGAGCGGCACTGCGGCGCGACCCAGCTGCTTGGTCTGCGGGCACTGGATGAAGAGGTTGCGCTTGCCTGTGGTTACTGCGTGTAGAAAAACGGCAACGCGGTGGTCAGGTGAGGTGGTCCGGCAATCGCTGCGGCCATCACAGCCATGATGTATCCTAATATCTGCTCTTGGACTGCAGAGTTCTTGCCGGCCTAGCCGCAAAGTGTGGGCGTCTGCATCTATGGGACGTTTGGCCGGGAAAGGCAGGCCGGTGCGACGCAAGGGTCAGGCGCGCAAGTGTGGTTGCAAATGGCCGGCGTTTTGCTGTCGGGCTATCAGGCAGTGAAGTAGCTCTCATCGCTGCACTACTGGTACCGCCGCAGGATGCGGCGCGCGACGCTCATCTTGTGTACCTCGTCGGGGCCGTCGTAGATGCGGGAAGCGCGCTCGTGGCGATACCAGTATGCGATGGGCGTGTCGTCGCTCATCCCCAGGCCGCCCAGCGTCTGCAGCGCCCTGTCCAGCACGCGCATTAGGACCTCGGCTACGAAGAACTTGATCAGCGAGATCTCATCCCTGGCTGCGTAGATGCCCTCGTTGTCGATTCTGTGGGCGGTTTCGAGCACCATCAGGCGCGCGGCGTTGATCTCCGCCCGGCACTCGGCAATCCACGCCTGTACCATCCCCTGGCCGCCCAAAAGCCGGCCCGGTGCGAGTTCACGTTGCGCGGCGCGGCTGCACATGATATCGAAAGCGCGTTCACAGATGCCGATCCAGCGCATGCAGTGGTGGATTCGGCCCGGACCGAGCCGAAGCTGCGCCAGCGCGAAGCCCTTGCCTTCCTCGCCGATCAGATTCTCAGCCGGGACGCGCACATCCTCGAACCAGACCTCGGCGTGGCTGTTCCAGCCGCCGTGCGCCTCTCCCATGACGGAGATGTTACGCTCAATATGAAATCCGGGCGTGTCAAGCGGCACGAGGATCTGGCTTGCGCGCGCATGCCGGCTTTCGGCGTCCGGATTGGTAACCGCCATGACGACGGCAAAGGCTGCTCCTTCCGCGGCCGTCGTGAACCACTTGTGGCCGTTAATGACGTACTGGTCGCCGTCACGTTCCGCGGTCGTGCTCATCCAGGTCGGGTTGGAGCCGGCGTGCTCTGGTTCGGTCATGGCAAAGCAGGAGCGTGCCTCACCACGGGCGAGAGGCAGCAGAAAGCGCGCTCGCTGCTCCTCGGTTCCCGCATGGACGAGCAGCTCCATATTGCCCATGTCGGGCGCCTGGCAACCGAAGACGTAGTGGCCGCCCGGTGTCCGGCCCAGGACCTCGCTAACGCGACCGAACTCGGCCAGTGTCAGCCCTTGGCCTCCGTATGCCTCCGGCAGCGCCAGCCCCCACAGCCCGGCCTCCCTGACGACCTCGCGCTTCTGATTGAAAAGCGGCTCAACCTCGGCCCAGGGGCGGCTGATCAGCAGCTTTTCCAGTGGGATGATCTCCGCGTCAACGACTTGACGAACGCGGGGCAAAAGGTTGGAAAGGTTGTCAGTCATTTTTGGACGCTCCCCTTTTCCGCATTCCCAAACTGCGCGGCCTGGAACTTCTCAAAGAAGTGTGCGCCCGGCCCCGCGCGGGCGGCCCTACGCGCCCAGCCCAGCATCGACCCACTGACCGCCGTCCACCAGAAATGTGCCTCCGGTCGTGAAACTGCTGGCATCCGAGGCGAGGTAGAGCGCGATGCCGGTCAGTTCGCCGCTCTCGGCAATCCGTTTCTGGGGAATCGTGCGCAGCACCGCCTCGTTGAGGGCGGCGTCTTGCCAGATAGCACGGCTGAAAGCGGTTTTCACATAGCCGGGCGCGATCGCGTTTACCTGGATCCCGTCGGTCGCCAGCTCTAAGGCCAGCACTTCGGTCAGCATCAGGACGGCAGCCTTGCTGACACCGTAGACACCCATGCCGGGCTGTGGTCGTTTGCCGGCGATGGAGGCTACGTTGACTATCCTGCCGCCGCCGCGTCTGATCATCTCCGCGCTGCAGGCTTTGGCCATGCGGAAGTAGCCGACCAGGTTGACGTCGAGGATCTTGTGCCAGTGGCTTTCCTCAGCGGAGAGGATCGGGCCGAAGTGCGGGTTGGTGGCCGCATTGTTGACGAGGATGTCGATGCCGCCGAAGGCACTGACGGCCCGCTGCACGAGTGCGTCTATAGCCGAACTGTCGCCGGTATGCGCGGCCACGGCCAGCGCGCGCCCGCCATCGAGCCGGATCGAGGCGACCACCTCGTCGACCGCCTCCTGCTTGCGGCTGCTGAGAACGACCGCGGCGCCCATCGCGGCATAGCTGCGAGCGATGGCCGCGCCGATACCCCTGGAGGCCCCGGTGATCACCGCGACTTTGCCCGCCAGATCGAAACTGGGAAGTTGCGTCAACTGATCGCTCCCGCCGAGGCCTGCCGCCAAGGAAAGTCCGTTTCCGGAAAGGGAAGTCGCACCCAGTATAGCATCTGGACACGCCCGCGACAATCCATCCTGGAACCCGAGGGTTCAGGCGAGAGTCATCGTCGACGGTAAATGAGCGCAGGATCCAGGACCGACTTTTCGTTGCTGAGTTCGCCGGTTAGGATGCCGTCGCGCAGCGGCGAGCAGCGTTCGCCGGTCAAGAGGAACAGTTGCGGGTCTTGCCGGTAGCGAGCTAAGCTAAGATCCAACGCGTCGCGTGCACGGAAGAGTCGAGTAACGGCGTTTCCGACACTGCCTACCCGTGCAAGTCCGCGACCTTCCAGCAGATTCCCCAGCTTGTTGAAATCGTTGCCGGGGAAGCCCGGCCCGGGGCTGTAGACGAAAGTGAGCAGGGGACGAAGCGACCCGTCCTGCCCGTGAACGCGCGCCTCCACCTCGCGCCATCGACGGTAACGGACCTGCACAAGCTGCTCCAGGAGATGAAAGTAGGTACAGCGCAGGTACGGCACGCCCAGCAGCAAAATGTGGGCATCCAACTCGTGCAACTTCCAGAATGGACCGTCTGCTGCCCACGCCGAAGGCCCGTGAACGGAGGTGATATCCTCGGCGCGAACGCCCAAGGCAGCGACGGAATGGAGTAGATGGCAGCTCCGCCGCGCCCCTGCTCTCGTTCGTGTTTCCTCGGAGATGCGGCCCATCTCGGAGGGATCGTGCGCCGGGTCGAAGATGGGGTTGGCGCTCCTGCCATGGGCGAAGGTGAACGCTGGTACGAGAAGTGTGCCCTCCGGTCCTAGGACGTCGAGGAAGGCATCGACGACGGCAGCGGCACCGCCCTCCACATGTCCCATGCTGCTCATCGAGCTGTGAACAAATACAACAGCGTCAGGCGCCAGTCCAAGCGCGCGCAGGGCCGCGGATATCTTCTTTTGCGTCAGTGCATTTTTCATGGGGAGACCGCTCCTGCGCATTTCTGTCCTGTCAAGGCCCTTCCGTTGTATCCCACGCGGTTCGGTATGTCAATCGTAGACGCCCCTCGCCATCTCTCCTGAGGCAGAATCAAGAAACGATCCAACCGGCCGGTGCATACAGGAACCGCTCCGTTCGACATTGAGTTTGCCGGACACTTGACATTTCCTTCGGTGAGCGATATACTTTCCGAAATGCATTTCAATTCTCCCAGGCAGACGGACCACTCCAAGATTTCAGCTACCAGTGCAGCAGCCTGCGCAGCAACGCGCGTGCTGCGGTAGCGAGTAGCTTCGGTTACACTGCGCCGTAGGCACCGAATTAGGGTCACGGCGCAAGGGGAACGCTCGGATGCGCCGTGGAACCCACCACGGCGTTTTTTTGTGGCCGTTTCGTCGCTGACATCCACGCGAAGAGGTCTATGTGAAACTGACCAAGGATGAGGTCCGCCACGTTGCTGAACTCGCAAGACTGCAGTTGAGCGAAGCCGAACTGGAGGCGTATGCCGGTCAGTTGGGGCAGATTCTGGCCTATGCGCAGCAGGTCCAGTCGGTGGATACGAGCGACGTGCCGCCAACGCCTCAGGTTCTCCCTCTCACTAATGTACTGGCGGAGGATGCGCCGCAGGCGGGCCTTTCCGCCGCGCAGGCGGTGGACAATGCCCCAGATGCAGAGGACGGCTATTTTCGCGTGATTGCCGTATTTGACGATGCGGGGCCGTAGAGGGCGTAAGAGAATGAGAACGGCGGCGGTCTTGCAATTGGGACGGGGATGCCGCCAGGCGCGATGAGGGGTAGGGATTCGATGGAACAGATGACGTCGATGGGCGTGGCGGATGCACGCGCCGGGCTGGCCGGTGGCCAGTTCAGCTCCGTGGAGTTGACGCAGGCGTTTCTGCGGCGGATTGAGGATGTCGACGGTGCCGTACACGCCTATCTGCGCACGACGCCGGCGCAGGCCCTGGAAGCGGCTGCGGATGCCGATCGCTTGCGGGCCGGCGGGGACGGACGCCCCCTGTTGGGCGTTCCGCTGGCGATTAAAGACGTGTTGATGACGGAAGGAATAGAGACGACCGCAGGAAGCCGGATTCTCGAAGGATTTTTGCCGCCCTACACTTCGACTGCCGTGAAAAAGCTGGAGGCAGCCGGCGCAATCGTGCTGGGCAAAACAAACACCGATGAGTTCGCCATGGGGTCCAGCACCGAGAACAGCGGCTTCGGCGTGACCAGAAACCCGTGGGATGCTGAGCGGGTGCCGGGCGGAAGCAGCGGGGGATCGGCGGCTGCGGTGGCTGCGGATGAAGCGCCGGCCGCCCTCGGCACCGATACCGGCGGAAGCGTGCGCCAACCCGCTGCCCTGTGCGGCGTCGTCGGACTCAAGCCATCCTATGGCCGCGTCAGCCGCTACGGTCTCATAGCCTACGGCAGCAGCCTCGATCAGATCGGACCGATTACCAAGACCGTCGTCGATGCCGCGCTTCTGCTGCAGGTGATCGCCGGTGCAGACCCGTACGACAGCACCACCTTGCCGGCCGGCGTGCCCAGCTACCCGGCGGCGTTGTCCAGGGAGATTGGAGGCATGCGCATCGGGATCCCACAAGAGTACTTCGTGCAAGGCATACAGCCGGAAGTTGAGGCCGCGATTCGAACTGCGATCGATCGGTTTGCGGACTTGGGCGCGGAGATCGTGCCAATTCAACTGCCCAGCACGGAGTTGGCGCTGCCGGTCTACTACCTGGTCGTGACCGCGGAAGCGAGCGCCAATCTGGCGCGTTACGATGGCATACGATTCGGACTTAGCGTCGACGGTGAGACGATTTTTGACCATTTTCGAAAAACGCGCGGCGCAGGTTTCGGCCCGGAAGTAAAGCGCCGCATCATGCTCGGTACATACGCCCTGAGCGCAGGCTACTACGACGCCTACTACCTCAAGGCGCAGCAGGTGCGAACGCTGATCAGGCAGGAATTTGAGCGCGCCTTCGCCGAAGTAGACGTCGTCCTCTCGCCGACTTCGCCGACGACCGCATTTCGCATCGGCGAAAAAATCGACGACCCGCTCGCAATGATTCTGACCGACATCTTCACAACCACCGCCAATTTGTGCGGTTTGTGTGGAATCAGCGTACCGTGTGGTTTCGATGGCGATGGACTTCCGATCGGCCTGCAGCTGCTCGGACCTTCACTGGGCGAAGAGGTCATTCTGCGTGCCGCCTACGCCTATGAGCAGAGTACCGACTGGCATCTGCGGAGACCGATACTATGAATGTCAACGGCCAGCTGAAATTGCCGAATTCAACTCTCATTCAGGAGAATTGCCGTCGGGCAGCAGCCGGCGCATCCTGCCGGCAACGGTCCAGTTGAGTCGCTGGCCGTTGTGGAATCGGCAGCAAAGGCTTCCCCCCGCACTAAGGGAGGACGGAGCAGCAGGACGACTTGGAAGGTTTTTTGACCGGCGCAGGCCGGATACGTTTGGTAAGAGATGAGTCCAATGCTTATGAGAGCCCCAGAACCACTGACTGCCCCCCGGACACTGACAAATGATGAAGAAGCTACCGCGACAAGCGGCTTGAAGCGCTCGCTTGAGAGCCGCCTCAGCAGCCGCGTACGGCGGGTGCCCCCTTCCCCCATTCGGCGTTTCTTCGACTTAGCCACGACCATCGGCGACGTGATTAGCCTTGGAATCGGCGAGCCCGACTTCGTGACGCCGCCGCCAATTCTCAACGCAGGGGCGAAGAGCCTGCGCGAAGGCAATACGTCCTATACGTCCAATGCTGGCGTGTTGGAACTTCGCGCCGGCGTGGCGCGCATGCTGACGGACCTGTACGGCGCGCCGGCCTATGACGCCGAGACGGAAATTCTGATCACGGTCGGCGTCAGCGAGGCGATGTACCTGGCGATGCAGGCGCTGATAGAGGAAGGAGACGAAGTGCTCGTACCCCAGCCCTGCTTCGTATCCTACACGGCTGATGTCATCCTGGCCGGAGGCACCGTCGTGGATATTCCCACCTATGCTGCCGACAATTTTGTGTTGACGCCGGCACAGATAGAGGCAGCGATCACACCCCGGACAAAGGTTCTCCTGATCGGCTATCCCTGCAATCCCACCGGAGCGGTGATGAACCGTGAGGAGCTGTCCGAGATCGCGCGCGTGGCGCGCGAGCACGACCTGGTCGTCATTTCGGATGAGATCTATGACCGGCTTGTCTATGATGATCACGAGCACGTGATGTTCGCCAGCCTGCCCGGTATGGCTGAGAGGACGATTCATCTGGGCGGCATGAGCAAGGACTACGCAATGACCGGCTGGCGCATCGGCTACGCCGCGGGCCCGTCTGAGCTGCTCGGCGCGATGCGTCGAATTCACCAATACCTGATCATGTCGGCGCCGACCGGCGGGCAGGCCGCCGCGCTGCATGCACTGAGCGACCCCGCCGCAGAAGTTGCCGTGCAGGAGATGGTCGCCAGCTACGGCGAACGCCGCAGGTTTCTCGTCGATGGACTGAACGAGATCGGCCTCGATTGCTTCGAGCCCAAAGGCGCCTTTTACGCCTTTCCCAGCGTCCGCCGTACCGGCATGGATGAGTATGAGTTCTCCGAGAAACTTCTGCGCGAAGAACGGGTGGCGGTGATCCCTGGCAGCGGTTTCGGCGCCGGAGGGGAGGGCCATGTCCGCTGCGCCTATCCGGTTGAGATGTCGAAACTGGAGATCGCCCTGGAGAGAATGTACCGATTCCTGCGGCGTCTCGGCGTTTAGCCGGTCAACGCGTCGTGAACGGTAGAACTCTTCTTTGTGACGATGCTACCCACTGGAATCGGGTGTCGGCGAAGGGGTCGAAGAGGGCGTCGGTGTAGCGATCTCTGACGGTGCACCCGTGGGCGTCGGCGTGCCCGTAGCCGTTTTTGACGGTGTGCCCGTAGGCGTTGGCGTCCCTGTATCGGTCTCGGACGGTGTGCTGGTTGGCGTAGGTGTGTCCGTCGGTGTCGGCGAAGGGAACTGCGCGGCAGGCACAAAGATCTGCTCGGGCAGCGAGGAGAGCGTCAGTTTCATGGCCGCCTGAGCGTCGACACGCCCATGACCGAACTTATCGTCGCGGCCCGTTTCGCCTAGGTCTGCCGCGCTCTCCCGGATGATCGTCTCCACCTCCTGAGGCTGCAGACTGGGCGCGACCGAAAGAATGAGCGCGGCCAGTCCTGCGCCGTGAGGCGACGCCAGACTCGTGCCATAAACTGACCGGAACTCCTCATGACTGGGGGGAAACGGGCTGAATATGCTGACGCCCGGCGCGGCGATGTCTACAAAACTGCCCGAGCTGGAAAACCATGCGTGTCCGTCGTCTCTGTCACTGGCCGCGACCGCGACGACGCCTTCGAGCGCGGCGGGATATGTGAGGGGGTTGCCGTCCTCAAACAGGTTGCCGGCCGCCGCGAAGATGAGGATGTTTTCTTCGACTGCGTAGTTGATGGCGCTCTGCATCCCTAACGACGGACCGAAGCTGATAATGCTAATGTTGACCACGTGAGCGCCCTTGTCCGCGACCCAGTATAGGGCGCAGGTGAGGTTGCTGCTCATCCCCCGCCCGCGGTGGTCCAGCACCTTCACCGCCATGATCTTCGCATCCCAGGCCAGCCCTGCAATGCCGAGTTCGTTGTTGGCGGCCGCCGCCGCGACGCCTGCCACCTGCGTGCCGTGACCGTAATCATCGTCCGGCTCGTCGTCTTCGTTGACGAAGTCATACCCCGCGACGATTCGCCCGGCGAACTCCGGGTGGTCCATGTCAATCCCTGAATCAATGACAGCGATCGTTACGTCGCTGCCGTCGGCAATCTTCCATGCGCCTTCGGCCTCGATTTTGGCCAGTGCCCATTGTTTATCGAATAGGGGATCGTTGGGCGCGCTGGCATCCCATTCTGAGGGCGAAACAGAACGGCTCTTGCCGTCAGGACGGCCCGAGTTGCGGGCGAGAAGGGTATCCGCAACAGAGTCTGCAATCGAGTTGGCGGCAAATATGAGATAGTCGGGCTCGGCATATTCTACTGCGGGATCCAGCGCTAGAGCGGCGGCAGCTTCAAGTTCAGTTCCAGGGCGGACGTGGTAGACCCGCACGGAGGCGCAGGTCAGGTTCGACGGTTTCAGATCGAATTCCTCAGCCTTGGCGGGAAGTGCCAGCTCGTTTGCGCCCGGGCGGTATTTTATCAGGATGCGACCCGAAACGTAGGTCTCTTGCCGACGGATCAAACGGGGAGCTTGCGCATCGCCTACACAGGAAACTGCGAGAGTGTGGAGCAGAAGGAGAAAGACGCAAATGAGAAAGGAACGGACGCGAGAGTCTTGAACCATGAAGTCGCCGCAGGGAGGCGCTTGTACTACAACGCCATCCGAATGGGATTTGAGTGAGAAAGATTCCTGTCGAGGGCAATCTTTTCGATAACCCGGCAAAGCTGCCCGGGGACAAAATGATTATATCATATGGTAAAATCGAAGATGCAAGAGTTCTTTTTGCCGCAATGAAAAGGTTGAAATGCCAAAAGAAACGACCCTCATTCGCAATGCCCGTATCGTTGACGGATCCGGTTCGCCGTGGCGATACGGAGACGTGGCGCTGGCCGGTGAACGCATCGCGGCGGTGGCCCCGCCAAGTGCGATTTCCTCTGACAGCTGCGCCGAAGTGGTCGACGCCGCCGGACAGGTTGTATGTCCCGGCTTCGTCGATATTCTCAGCCACTCGATCCTCTCGCTGATGGTGGACGGCCGCAGCCTCTCCAAGATTGCGCAAGGCGTGACGACCGAGGTGATGGGCGAAGGATGGACGCCCGCGCCGGTCGGCGGAAGAATCAACCCTGAGCTGCCCACGCATCAGTTCTCTCAGTTGCTAGACCCGGCCTGGTCCGAAAGGATGCGCACGTGGAGCCGGTTCCGGGACTGGCCGGAGGCGATGATCGAGCAGGGCGTGTCGCCCAACATCGGCTCATTCCTGGGCGGCGCAACGCTGCGCAAGTATGCAATGGGCATGGATATGCGCCCGCCGGCGGACGACGAACTCGCGACAATGACGCGAATTACGGCTGAAGCGATGGAGGACGGCGCTTTCGGCGTCTCGTTTGCATTGATCTACCCGCCAAGTAGCTACGCCGACACAGAAGAGATATTAGCGGTCGCCAAGGCGATGCGCCCCTTTCACGGCATCTACATCACGCATCTGCGTTCGGAGGCGGACGCCTTCCTGGAAGGGCTGGAGCAGGCGCTCACGGTCGGCCGCGAGGCCGATGTGCCGGTCCAGGTCTACCACCTGAAGGCGGCAGGCACGCGCAACTGGCACAAACTGGCCTCGGCAATGGAGCGCATAACGGAGGCCCGCTCGCAGGGAATCGACGTCACCGCCGACATGTACACCTATCCGGCTGCGGGCACCGGCCTGACTTCGGTGCTGCCGCCGTGGGCTGCCGCCGGCGATAAACTGTACGAAAATCTGGCCGACCCGGCGATGCGCGCCAAGATCAAAGAGGCGGCGCTGCATCCCGACGGCGAATGGGAGGCAATGGCCGACCTGGCCGGCCCGCAAGGCGTGATGCCGGTCGGCTTTCTCAAGGAAGAAAACAGGCGCTATGTCGGCATGCGACTGTCGGAAATCGCGGCAGAGTTGGGCGTGGACTGGCCCGATGCGGCCATGGACCTGTTGGCCTCCGAGGGGCAGCGGATCAGCTCCTTTTACTTTGTCATGAGCGAAGAGAATCTACGCCGCCAGCTGCAGCAGCCCTGGATCATGATCTCAACCGACGCCGGGGGTTTGGACCCGGCCTGGGCCGCCGCAACCGGGCCATACCACCCGCGCGCCTACGGAACCTATGCACGTGTGCTGGGAAAATATGTGCGCGAAGAGAAGGTCATTTCGCTGGAGGACGCGGTGCGCAAGATGTCCTCTGCCCTTTGCGACCGGCTCGGTCTGCGCGACCGGGGACAGCTGCGCGAGGGTTTCTACGCTGACGTTGTGATCTTCGATCCGGAGACGGCCGGCGACCGGGCCACATTTGCCGAGCCGCACCAACTCTCGGTCGGCGTACGCGACGTGTGGGTCAATGGCGAACGCGTCTTCGCCAACGGCGCGCATACCGGCGCCCTGCCGGGCCGGTTCGTGAACGGGCCCGGGCGGGGAAGCTAAGCTGCCTGTATTCCCAGCTTTTTACATCGACTGATGATCATTACCGACTCCATCGAAAGCTATTTGGGAAATGCGGAAACGGGGACGCCCCATACGCGGCGCACCTACCGCACGGCCCTGAATCTCTTCCGCGAATACCTGGAGGAGGAAGGGCTCCCGCCAGAGACGAAGGATCTGGATGACCTGGACGTGGACAGGCTGCTGGCCTTCGCTACGTGGCTGCTGGACAGGGGCGGCATTGGCCAGCGTACGCTGCACACCTATCTGGCCGCGCTGGTGGGCTGGGTGAGCTACTTGCAGGTACGGGGCTGGCTGCCGTTCAATTCCCAGGAGCTGGCGCGGCTGCAGGACGGTGTCAAGCGCATACGCCGCAACCAGCGTCCGCCCGAGCTACTCCCCTATCCGCCCCGCCTGGAGGAGATGGAGGCGCTTGTCACAGCCGCGCGCGAGACTTCGCTGCGCCGCCCCAACGATCTGCGTGAACAGCTGGCCCGTCTGCGGGATATTGCGATCGTGGAAACGCTGCGATGTTCCGGCATGCGCGTAGGGGAAGTGGTCAGCATTTCGCGCAAACAGTTGGAGGATGACGAGCGGGCCGCATGGGTTGTGGGCAAGCGCAGCAAGGTCCGCAGAGTCTATTTTGATGAACGGGCCTGGGATGCCATCCATCGCTATCTGAAGCAGCGGCAGCCGTTCGACGGCGCAACCCGGCGTCCGCTGTCCGAGTTGCCTGTCTTTGCGCGCCATGACCGGAGGGCAGGTGCCCAGGTCTTGCCGCTCTCGACGCAGACCGTGCAAAATACTATCCGCCGCCTGGCCGAGCGCGCCGGCCTGGCCGCCAAGGGCATCACCCCGCACGCGCTGCGCCACTACTTTGCCACCCGCATCTATCAGACCACGCACGACTTGGCGGTCACCCAGACTGCGCTTGGCCACGCCAGCCCCAATACAACCCGCATCTACGCCAAGCTGGAGGACAACGCAGTGCGGGAAGCGCACCGCGCCGCCTTTGAACGGGAGGAAGAGTAAGGGAGCCGGTCACAAGCCCATCTCCATCCGGAGACCGGCCCTCTAAATCTCCTTATCTCCTGCCCTTAAGAGCAGCCAATAGGGAACGAAGCCGTAGTACCAGGCGAGCAGCAGGGCGATGCGCAGCCCGTGGATGCCGTCGCGCCAACCCTGCAATTCGAGAAATCGGCGGCGCAGTTCGCGCAGCGGCTGGAGAATCAAGTTGTGCGGCCGCGCGCGGGCGCCCTGTTCGGCGAGGATGCGTGCCTCATAGCGGGCGTACACCCGCTGCTTGCGGTGAAACTGGGGCCAGTCCGCGTAATTGTAGTGCAGCAGCGGTTCGCGCAGCCTGCCCTCCTCGCCGTCGAGTATGACGACTTCGTGGACTTCGCGGCTCAGGTCGTAGCGCGCGCGGAGCCGCCGCAGAAGCCGCAGCTGGTAGTCGGGCGTAAAACCGCCGCCGCGCATCTCGCGGCCGACGATGAAGTTGCGGCGCGGAATCGAGTAGCCGGCGCAGCTCGCGTCGCGGCTGGCCTTCAGCACCTCCTGCGCGAGCGTCGCGGTCGCCCGCTCGTCGGCGTCGATAAAGAGGACCCATTCGCTGTCAATGCTGTCGAGGGCGGCTTGGCGCTGGCGGGCGTAGTCGTCGAATGGGCGCGCAACTACGCGGGCCCCGGCCTCTTGCGCAATCTGCTGCGTTTCGTCCTGGCTGCACGAGTCCCACACGACAACCGCGTCGGTCCAATCGCGCAGGGCCGCGATACAGCCTGCTATGTTGTGGGCCTCATTTCTGGTGATGATGACGGCCGTGAGGTGCAGCGGCATTGGATTCCACGCGTACCATGGCGGCAAGCGGCTAACCGCAGAGCTTCATCACCCTCGCATAGGTGTCAAGCTGCTCGCCTAGCCGGTCGCCGCTCAGATGGCCCCTGGCGAAACGGCGACGGGCGATCAGTCCGTTCCAGGCCAGGCCGAGGTGCAGCAGAATCCGCAGGCAAAGGTGGAAACCGGCCGGGTAGAGGCGGCTGTGCAAGCGAAAGAAGCGGAATCGGCTTGCCCACAAGCGCTCGAATGACTTCCAGCGGACCTGGCTACTGCTGCTGCCCTCGTGATGGATGATCTGCGCGGTGGGAACGGCGCACACCGGCAGGCCCGCCGCCTGCATGCGCAGGCACCAGTCCATCTCCTCGCAGTACATGAAGTAGCCCTCGTCCAGAAGACCTGCCTTGCGCACGCTTTCGGCGCGTGCCATCAGCGCCGCGCCGAGTACGAATCCGACCGGGAATGGCACTGCGCCCAGCCACTGCCGCCGCGGATAACGCCCGTTGAGCCGGCTGTGGAGCAGGCGCCGGACAACCGGTACGCCGGTGAGCGGAAAGAGATCGAAAAAGAGCTGCGCCAGGCCGGGGAAGGCAAAGGCCGCGTGTTGCAGGCTGCCGTCTGCGTAGTGCAGGCGTGGGCCGCAGGCGCCTGCGTGGGGGTGGTTTCGCAGGAATGCGGCCATCCTGCCGAGCGCGTCGTCTACGACTTCAGTGTCCGGGTTGAGCAGCATCGCGAAATCCGGCGCCGCTCGTCTGTCGCGGTCATCCCCGAAGCCCAGATGCTTGAGCGCGAGGTTGTTGGCGCGTGGGAACCCCAGATTGTCGGACGAGGCGATTAGATGGACGCTAGGAAACTCGGCCGCGACCATCTGTGCGCTGCCGTCGTTACTGGCGTTGTCAACGACGGTTACGTCGACCGAAAGCCAATCGGAAGTGAGCCCGGCAGAGGCGTTGACGCTCTGCAGACAGCGGCGCAGAAGATCGCAAACGTTATAGGAGACGATGATAACGGACAGGCGCATGGTTGGAGGTAATGCTCTGGGGTCAGCGAAAACTCAGAACGAGAACCCCTCTACACTCAGTCCACGCCGACGTTGACCGTGATTCGATCGATGTATTCATTGGGATTGCCGTAGGCTTCGTGGATCAGGCCGCCCCACCAGAGCACGTTTGGGCCGGGGGGCGGGCCGTCAAAGCGAATGCAACCGCTTACTTCTCCCGATCGACCGGGCATCAGATACCAGGCCGACTCTTCCTCGAATTCGAGGAACTGCAGATCTTCCTGGCTTCCTACGGCCCAGCGGAAGGGGTAGACAGTGCCGGCGGTGCTGAAGTGGATGCCGAAACGAAATGTGCCGCCCCGTTCAAACCAGAATTCGTTGCGGCCGGCAGCCTCCCTTGCCATAACAGTAAAGTTGTCGTTGGTCCAGTCCTCGTGGACAACGTATTCCTGGCCCGGCCAGGGACCGGTTGTGCGGATAGGAACTTCGCCCTCGTTCTTGACAACCGCAGAAAAGCAGAGCCTCTGGCCGATGGGTACGCTGACGACGCGACTTACCTCCTCGAACTCTTCTCCGTCGATGACGGCAAACCAGTCAATTTCGCCCTGGACAACGTCGGCGCGCGGGACGCCGCCGCCCTCGATCGTCAGATGGCGCGTCACGCGCACGCGATTGCCGGCCAGGTCGTTGGCCTCGCCGACGACCAGATAGGGGCCGTCCGGCGGCGGCTCCGCGTTCAGGTCAACCCCGCCGTAATATTTGTACGAATGGTTGCCCGGCTCCTCGCGCTCGATCGTGTTCGGCCCCTCGGCGACGTGGATCTTGACACCGGGATTCTCCGCATCGAGCAGATAGACCTGGATGTTCTCAACCTCTTTCGACAGGTTGTATGTGATGCTGACCCAGTCGTCGCGCAAACCGTCCAGGTTGGGGCGGAAGACCAGGGGCACGACCGCGAAATTGTCCAGTCGCGGCAGAACTGTGTCTCCGTCTTCAAGCACGATAGTACCGTTGGCGCTCTCAGTGACCCCGTCGTCGTCGGTGGCCTGCACGACCCACCTGTATCTGCCGTCCTGCAAGACTTGGCTCAGAATCTCGTTTGTTCCGTTCTCGAGTGTTTCGACCTCCGGCTCGTCCATAACGCCGCCCCACAGTACGCTATAGCTGCCGGGCGAACGGCGGCGGTCCTTGCGGAAGTAGAAGCGGTCGCCGTCTTCGTCCTCGAAGAAGATGCTGACGTAGGAGGAGCGGCTGAGGCTGTAGCGAATCTGCGTGACGTCGGTCTCGCCGTCGGCGTTGGGGGATATCAGGTCGGGAGCGACGGCCACGTCGCGCAGCAGCGGCCCGAAGCCCCAGTCGAGACGGCCGCACCCGCTTAGCAGTAGGGCGAAGAGTATCAGATTGCGGAATGACCTGTTCATCATTGGTGTCTCAACAGCGTAAGCGCCGCTTGTGAGCAGTTGCCCGAGAACGGGTCAAGTATAACATAGTGCCACGCGGTTGACAGTCCGATGCAGTCGTGATTTACTTTTGCAACCGCTTCGACTGGCCACAAACAAAGTTCGGGGGTATTGAAAATGGAGAAGATCCGCTGGGGGATTCTGGGGACGGGCCGCATCGCCGGAGACTTCGCGACCGGGCTCGGCGCAGAGGAAGATGCCGAAATCGTCGCCGTCGGATCGCGCGCGCAGACGACCGCAGATGCCTTTGCCGATCGCTTCGACATCCCCAATCGCCACCCGACCTACGACGAACTCGCCGCCGATCCCGACGTGGACATCATCTACATCGCCACGCCGCACCCGCTGCACAAGGAGAACACGATCACCTGCCTGCGCGCCGGCAAGGCGGTGCTGTGTGAGAAGCCGTTCGCCATGAATGGCGGCGAAGTGCAGGAGATGATCGACTGCGCGCGCACACACGGCCGCTTTCTGATGGAGGCAATGTGGACGCGCTTTCTGCCCCATATTCGTGAGATGAAGCGCCGCATCGATGACGGCCAAATCGGCGACATCCGGCTTATCCTGGCCGATTTCTGCTATCGCGCGCCGATGAACCCAGAGCTGCGTACATTGAATCCTGCCTTGGGCGGAGGCGCCCTCCTCGACATTGGTGTATATCCAATCGCGCTGGCCCTTCACCTTCTGGGAGAACCGGCCCGAATCGCCTCCCTGGCCCATCTGGGTGTCACGGAAGTGGATGAGCAGATCGGCATTCTGTTCCAGTTCGACGACGGCGCGCTGGCGGTGATGTCGGCGGCCGTCAGGGCCAACACGCCGCACTCGCTCGTCATTAGCGGAACGGAAGGGGAGATCGTCGCGCAAGAGGGCTGGTGGCTGCCCTCCGGCTTCACTATCAGCCGCGACGGCCACGAGCCCGAGACCGTGCACCCCGACATTGTCGGCAATGGCTGGAACTACCAGGCCCGCGAGTGCGGCCGCTGTCTGCGCCAGGGTCTAACCGAACACCCGCTGATGCCACTGGACGAATCGCTGGCGATTACGCGCCTGATGGACGGCCTGCGCGCGGACTGGGGCCTGCGCTATCCAATGGAAAACGCGTAAACGGCCGCTCAGGTCCGGAATCAGCTCTCCCGACTAAGGGCCTTCTGACGCGGCCGCCGCCCGGCGGCAGTATTCGAGGCTTCCCCGCAGCAAAGCAACCACCCGCTCATCGGGCGCGCCGGCGTCGAGCGCGTCTGGCTGCAATTCCAGCGAGATCGAGTACCTGTACCGGTCCGCGGCCAGGCGCGCCAGCAAAGCGTCCAGCCGCAGCGACCCAGCTTCAGGTCGGCGGTGTTCGCTGCCGTCAAAGTTGCTCAGATGGACGTGCTTCACGCGCTCGCCCCACCGGTCGTATGCCTCCAGCGGGTCGAGACCCCACGTGCCGAGGTGGGTCGTGTCAAGGGTGATATTGGGGAAGCGCGCGATCTGGTCGAGCGTCGCGCGGCTGTGGGGATTCCAGATTGCCGGGTTGACGCGCATGCCGAGAGCGCGCACGGCCGGCATGTTTTCGATACACAGCAGCACACCGGTCGATGCCTGAAGCGCCTGGTAACTCCCGTTGAGCCATGCAAGGTATTGGCGGTGGCCGCCGTCAAAGGGATTGGGCAGCCGAATTGTACTGCTGCCTGTCTGCAGAAAGGCTAGAGACACGCGCATCGGGAGGTGGTGAACGACGACCTACACGCCAAGTTCTGCGGCCAGTTCGGCCGTGCGCGCAATTGCGCCGAACTCGGTCTCGCCCCAGCCGCGGCAGTTGCGGTTGAACGGACTATGGAGCGCGTGGATAGGCAGGGCATGATCGCTGGCAACCTGCTTGAGGAAGTCGGCCTGGCGCGTATCCCAGCGGTTGTCCACCATCATTTCGATGCCGTCGAAGCCGGCCTCCGCCGCCAGTGCGAAGACGCGGTCAACGCTGTAATTGTGTAGGGAGCCGGTAGACAGGATGAATCGCATGAAATGGACTCCTGCTGGAACCGGTCCGAAGTCGACGCCGGCTTGAGCGCCTGCATCTATCAGATACGCTCGGGTCAGACGTGAAAGGACCGCTTTATAAACTGAGCCAACGACGTCGGGCGGCGGCCAAGCAGCCACCCCAAAACGTTCCCGTTGCCGGCAAGGCCGTAGGCGTTATAGTAGCGGAACATCGCCGCCAGGGATTCAATCGTAGCGGCTGGCAATCCGCTCTCTTCGGCCGTCCTCTGCCACCGACCCAGGGGCATCCGCTCGGCCCGAACCGGACGCTGCAGGTGGTCGGTCAGCTGCTGCGCTATTTCGGCGGAGGACAGATTGTCCGGCCCCGCCAATTCGTAGATCGCACCGTCGTGGCCGGTTTCGGTGAGCGCGCACGCGGCAGCCTGCGCTACGTCCTCCAGATCGACGAGGGCGAAGCGGGCGCGGACATCATAAGGCACGAGGTATTTGCCGGTCGTGGCAATCTCTTTCCGAAAGGCCAGAATGTTCTGCATGTACGCGCAGGGCTGGAGGATGGTGAATGGCAAACCACTGCGGAAAATCATCTCTTCCACGCGCAGCTTCTGCCAGTGGTGCGGCATATCCTCGGTCTGCGGGTGAAGCACCGAGTGGTAGACAAAGCGACTCACGCCGGCCGCCTGCGCCGCTTGCAACGCCTGTTTGCCTATCCCGAATTCGCGGGCGTGCATATTGGGGCAGATGAGATAAAGCGCTTCCACGTCCCGGCAGGCTTTGTACCACAGGCTCGAGTCCTCCATGTCACCGACAATGGTGTCAGCTTCTGGTATCTCTTCAGCCTGTTCAGCGCGGCGCAGCCACGCGCGAACCGGTTGGCCGGCTCTGACAAGCGCCTTGATGACCGCTTTGCCGGTCTTCCCTCCTGCGCCGGTTACCAGGATCATGCCGGGATGATCTCGTCTATCGCGACGGTGAAGCCGTCCAGAATCTCTGAAAGGACAGTTTCGCTTTCGCCGAAGCGTCCGAGCGGTTCGTAGGCGCCGCCGCGCAGAACGAAAACCTCGACCGTCCGTTCGTGCGGGTCGATGATCCAGTACTCCGGCACGCCCGCCTCGGCATAGATTTCGTATTTCAGCGTGCGATCATATTCCGCGTTGGATGGCGACAGGACCTCCATCACCAGGTCGGGCGCGCCCTGGATATTGAGCTTGCCGATTATCTGATGGCGTTCCCTGGCGACGACAACAATATCGGGCTGGACTGGGTCGCCCAGCCTTTCCGGCAGAAGCACGTCAATTGGAGCATCAAGACCTCACCGTAATTGTGCTGCAACAGAAAGGCGTTCAAAAAATAAGATAAACGAAGAATTACTCGCTGATGTAACGGTCGCGGGGCTGGCGACATGAACAGTTCCCCCCGAACTACTTCGTAGCGCATGCCGTCGTCGGGGAGGCGGGCGTAGTCGTCATAGGTCCACTGCCCCTGTTCCGGCGGCTGCTCAGTCTGTGCAACGTATGTGGCTGTCCGCGTCTCGCGCATGCGCCGCATCTGCCCCTCCATTTCCGTAACGCGGCGGCCGGTGACCAGTCCGGGAACCGGCCACCAGCCACACATGTGAGCGGTACCTGCTATTCGCCGCCCTCCACCAGTTCGACTTCGATGGGCGAGTAGCTCTCTCCCATCGCGTCGCCTTCCAGCAGCCCCAGGGCCGCCTCAGCCAGATCGGTGCGGAACGCGCCGTCGCTAGGCGCTTCAGCGATGACGCCGCCGTCAACGGAGACCTGTACCGTCTGGTCCCACAACGCCTGGTCCATCATGCCGATCCCGTTAGGGGAGGGCCAGATCAGTTGGTTGATCTCGTTCAGCTGCCAGCTCATATGGCTGTGTCCGAGCGTGGGGCCGTTGTCGAGCACGACCTGAACGCAGGCGTCGAAGCTGTCACGGCAGAACTGCCAGCCCTGGAAACTCGCTGCCAGGAAGCGCACAGCGATATCCTCGTTCCCCTCTTCCGCCAGCCAGGCCTCGCGGGCGAAGACGTGGTCCTGCAGCATGGCTGTGCCGACGTCGTTGAAGTCGATCACGACCAGGTCAGACGGCTGGTAGAGTTCACCCGTCTCCGGGTTGATCGCCTCCAGTACCTGGGCGTACTCGTTGTAGATCATCGCCTGGGCCGCGTCCAGCTCCCGGTTGAGAAGCGCCAGCATGTCGAAGCTCTGCTGGATGATGGTCACGTCGTCCGGGTTGTTGGGTTCGATGCCCTCGGCGCGCATGGCGACGAATAGCTCATGCTCGTTGCCGAATCCCCACGTGCCGACCTTCTTGCCCGCCATATCGGCGATAGATGCGACCGGCGCGTCGGCCCACGAGACCTCGAGCGTGCCGCTGCGCTGGAAGACCTGGGCGATGTTCACCAGGTCCGCGCCCTCGGCGCGCGAAGCCAGTACTTTCGGCACCCATGCCAGCCCGAACTCAGCTTGGCCCGAGGCAACGACCTGTTGCGGTACGATGTCGACAGCGCCCTCGAGAATCGTCACATCGAGGCACTGGTCGGCGTAGAAGCCCTGGTCTACGGCGGCGAAGTAGCCGGCAAACTGGGACTGCGTAACCCACTGCAGTTGCAGCTTGACAGGCGTGACTTCGGCGCAGGCCATGTCGTCCATGGGCGCCTCTTCAACACCTGAATCCGCCGCCGGAACAGCGGGCGCCACGCACGCGCCCAGCACAAGGATCAGCAGCGCACCCACTGTCAGCAAGAATGTGGTTCGAGTCTTCATATTCTCCTCCTGAGAAGCAGTTAGATTGGGAAAGATCGCCGAACTAGGGGCGGAAGGTCTGATGCCAGGGCATTGCCAGCCGTTCCGCCGTCAGAATGATGAGATAGAGAGCAATCCCCAGTAGACAGGCGACAAGAATCGCGGCCCAGGCCGACGCAAAACGAAACAACGCGGCCTCCTGGGTAATGAAAACACCGAGCGCAATGCGCGGCCCGCCGAAATACTCGCCTACGATTGCGCCGATCATGGCAAGAGCCCCGGCCACCTTCAGCCCGCTGAAGAGCGAGGGCAGTGCGTTGGGAACGCGCAGCTTGAGGAGAATCTCTGCATCGCTGGCCGCGTACGACCGCATCAGCTCGAGCGAGCGGTGATCGACCGAAATCAACCCGCGCACGGTATTGATCATGATGGGAAAGAAGATCATGATCGTTACGATCGCCATCTTCGAGAACGGGTTGGCGATGCCGAACCAGTTGTTCATTATCGGCGCGAACGCGATGATCGGCATCGAATTGGCGGCTATGGCGAAGGGCAGAAGCGCCTCGCGCGAGGCGGCCCAGCGGGTTGTGGCCAGCGCCACGGCGATTCCTGCTAAGGTGCCCAGCGCCAGCCCGCCCAGCGCCTCCTTGAGTGTGAACCAGCTCGCGGCCAGTATCGGGGACAGGTTGCCGCCCCGCAACACCGAAACGCTGCGCGCGCCCAGCGGAACCCGGAACAGAAGGGCTTCCTCCAAAGCCGCCTGCTCCTCGGCGGGGAGCGCGGCCGTTACGAAGACAAGAAGCCGGCGACCGATCGAGGTCTCTTCTGCCGCAGTCGCTTCCCCAGCCTGCGCCGAAGCGTCGATTACCACGACCTGGACCAGGTTGCCGACGATGGCCGACGGCTTGGGCAACAGGAACTGCTGAATGTCAAAGGCGGTTACCAGCACCTCCCACAAAAGCACGAGCACGATCAGGATGATGACCGGCGCCCAGATGCGCTGCCTGCGTTCGCTCATTCGGCCTGCTCCTCCGACTCCTGCCCCGCCTCGCTGACGCGCAACGCCTCTCGCACTGCCGTTTCCAGCTCGAAAAAGCGCACGCTGCTGCGCGTTTCGGCTTCGCGCGGCTGGGGCAGATCGATGACGATGTCCTCTGTGATGCGGCCGGGGCGGGCGGACATGACGATCACGCGTGTCGAAAGGAAGACCGCCTCTGTAATGCTGTGGGTGACGAAAAGCACAGTCGTGTCGGTCTTGCGCCAGATGTTGAGCAGTTCGAGATTGAGCCTCTCCCTGGTCATCTCGTCGAGCGCGCCGAAAGGCTCGTCCATCAGCAAGATAGACGGTTCGAACGCGAGCGCGCGGGCGATGGCCACGCGCTGCTGCATCCCTCCTGAGAGTTGCCAGGGGTAGTGGGCGGCGAAGTCGGAGAGCTCTACAAGCTCCAGCATCGTCTGCGTGCGCTGCTCCTTGTCGGCCCGGCTGAAGTCCATCAGCTCGAGGGGAAGCTGCACGTTCTTGGCAACCGTGCGCCAGTCGTACAGCGTTGCGGCCTGAAAGACGATGCCGTAATCCTGGTCGAGCCGGGCCTGGCGGGCGCTCTTGCCGTTCACTGTCGCCACCCCGGCAGACGGCTCGATCAGATCGCCGACCACGCGCAGCAACGTCGATTTTCCGCAGCCGGACGGACCGATCAGCGAGATGAAATCGTTCTTTTCGATCTGCAGGTTGATCTCTTTGAGCGCGTGGACATGGTCGGAGGCGCCTTCCCCGAATGTCTTGTCGATCTTATCGAGAGAAACGACGGGACCGGTCATGAAGGGTCACACTTCGCAGTGAAATCGCCTTGGCTACTGCAATTTCTTCGCTTCCGGGATTGCGGGCTTCATGTCTGGAGCGGATCAGGTCAGACTGTGGGGCTCGGACCCGATTTATGGCGCCGATTCTAGCACAGGCTCGCCAAAAGAAGCTAGGATAGCAGCTTTACTTCCTTTGGGCAAAACCGAAAAACGGTGGAGGACGCCGTGCAGGGCTGGTGCATGGGTTTTGCGCGGTCAGACTCTCTGGTAAGATGCGGATGCTGCGTCTTGCGTCGTAAGCCGCCCCCGAATGAATGCACGCATACCACGGAGGCAAGCCATGTCGGACCGATTACCGCACATATTGATATTCAACCCGGACCAGTGGCGCGGCGACGTGCTGGGCCATTTGGGGAACACCGGGGCGGTGACCCCTGTTCTGGACCGCTTTGCCGCGGCAGAGGGCGTCTCGTTCGCCAACGCTTTCTGCCAGAACCCCGTCTGCACGCCGAGCCGCTGCTCCTTCATGACCGGCTGGTATCCCCACGTGCGCGGCCACCGCACGATGTACCACTTGCTGAGACCCGATGAGCCGATGCTGCTGCGCACGCTGCGTCAACATGGCTACTTCGTCTGGTGGGGCGGCAAGAACCACGCCGTGACGGCGCAGAACGGGTTCGACGACTACTGTGATGTGAAGTACGTGGAGCCCCAGCCGGAGCGGCTCCTGCCGAATCCGCACTCACTGATGGACTGGCGGGGCGATCCCGACGGCGACAACTATTACTCGTTCTACGCAGGAAGGCGGGAGATCCCGGCAGGGGAGACTGTGGCCTACGACTCGGATTGGGCGATGGTCGAAGGCGCGATTGAGCAGATCAGCAACGCGCCGCCGGACCAGCCGCTCTGCATCTACCTGCCCCTCTTTTACCCGCATCCACCCTACCTGGTGGAAGATCCGTGGTACAGCCGGATCGACCCTGCGCTAATCCCCGAACGCACACCCACGCCCGGAAATGAATGGGAGGGCTATCCCAGCCTGATGAAGGGCTTGTACGAAGGCCAGGGGATGCAGGGCTGGTCTGAAGAGCGGCTGCGCGAGCTGCGGCGCACCTACTACGGAATGTGCGCGCGCGTGGACCACCAGTTCGGCATGGTCCTGGATGCGTTTAGGAAAGCCGGCATCTACGACGAAACCCTCGTCTTCTTCTTCTCCGATCACGGTGACTTCACCGGCGACTACGGGCTGGTCGAAAAGACCCAGAACACGTTTCAAGACTGCCTGACGCGCGTGCCGCTGCTGGTGAAGCCGCCGCAGGGGACGCCTGTCAAGCCGCGCGTATCGGACGCGCTGGTCGAGCTGATCGACTTTCCCGCGACCGTCTACGCGCTCACCGGCATCGACCCCGGCTACGATCATTTCGGGCGCTCGCTATTGCCCCTGCTCGCGGGAGAGACCGGCGAGCACCGCGACGCCGTGTTCTGCGAGGGCGGGCGCCGGCGCGGCGAACGCCAGTGCATGGAGCTGGAAAGCTGGGACAACCAGGATGTTCTCTACTGGCCGCGCATGCAGCTGCAGATGTCCGAGGGGCCGGAGCACACGAAGGCCGTGATGTGCCGCACGGCGGAACACAAGTATGTCCGGCGTTACTATGAACAGGACGAGCTCTACGACCTGCAGGCCGACCCACGCGAGACACGCAATCTGATCGACGAACCCGCCTATAGCGGCGTGCTGGCGGCGCTCAAGGAGCGGATGCTGGACTGGTACGTTGAGACAAGCGATGTCGTGCCGCAGAAGCCGGACCAGTGGCTGTGACGCGGCCGGATTTAGCCCGCGCTCACGATTCCGAGGGCTGCTTGTGGACAAGGACGCGTTCAAGCAGCGTGATGACAAGGAAGAAGAGCATGCCGGTGAGCGAGGCAAACAGGATCGACGCCCAAAGTTTTTCCGGGCCGGTTGTGTAGTATTGGTTGAAGTTGAGGATGACGCGCCCAAGTCCGTCGGCGATGCCACTGGGCAGCTCGCCAATGATCGCGCCCACCACGCTGGCGGTCGCCGAAACCTTCAGCGCTGTGAAGATGTAGGGCAGCGCTGCAGGGACCCGCAACTTCCACAGGATGTCCCAGGAGGAGGCCGCGTAGGAGTGCATCAACTCGACCGCGGTCGGCTCGGGCGAGCGCAACCCCTGCAGTGTGTTGATCGTGACGGGGAAAAAGGTCAGGTAGGCGGCAATCACCGCAACTGAAAACCAGCTGCCGCCCAGCCAGATCACCACCATCGGCGCAATCGCCAGCAGCGGGACTGTCTGCGACGCCACCACGTAGGGCAGCAGGCCGCGCTCAAGCAGGCCAGAGTGGACGAAACCAATGCCCAGTACGAATCCGAGCAGGCCTCCGATAAGAAAGCCGGCCACCGCCTCCTGCACCGTGAAGAGCGACGCGCGCAATAGAATGGTCAGTAGAATCGTGTCGCTGCCGCGCCGCGGCGGCTCGAAGATTGTTCCTATGATCTCCCACACGTGGGGCATGGCGCGGTCATCGGCGCGTACGGGCAGTTCGATTTCGCATAGACCCACTGCGGCGCACAGCGCGCCGGCCGGAGTTTCTTCCTCCGCCTGCACCGGCACAGTCCCGCGCAGGTAGGCTCCGCCCGGCGCGCCCAGTAGCTTGTACGCCTCCCAGAACAGCGTCAGCAGCAGCAGGATGACGAAAAAGTAGCCGACCGCGCGCAACGATCCCGCCCTGGCGATTCTCACAACACCTCTCCAAACGGTTTGCGCCGCAGGAATTTGCCCTCGCCGGCAGCGCCCAGCCACTCTTCGCCGTCGACGATCACGCGTCCGCGCAGGAGGACCTTCTCGGGCCAGCCGCGCACGCGCATGCCCTCGTAGACGTTGTAGTCGGTATTCATGTGGTGCGTGGCCGCCGAGATCGTGTGCCTCCTGTCGGCATCCCAGATGACGATGTCGGCGTCGGAGCCGACCGCGATCGTGCCCTTGCGCGGGTAGAGGCCGAAGATCTTGGCCGGGTTCGTGCTCGCGATCTCGACAAAACGGTTGGCACTGTAGTGGCCGCCGCCCACACCCCCATGCCACATCACCGCCATCCGGTCCTCGATGCCGGGCATGCCGTTGGGAATCTGGTGGAAGGCCTCGCGGCCCAGCTCCTTGCCGGCGATGCGCCCGTGCACGCCGCCCTCGTACCAGAAGGGGCAGTGGTCGGTCGAGATCGCCTGCAGGTCGCCGCCGGCCAGCGATTTCCAGAGAACAGCTGCGTCCTTGGGCTGGCGCACCGGTGGCGAGCAGACATATTTCGCTCCCTCGTAGCCGGGCCGGGCGAGGTCCTCCTCAAAAACAAACAGATACTGCGTACAGGTCTCGCCCATGACCGGAAAGCCCTTGTCGCGGCCCAGCGCAATCTGCTCGACCGCCTCTTCACAGGTGACGTGTACGACGTAGAGCGACGCGCCGCTGATGCCTGCAAGCGCGACGGCGCGGCCCGTCGCCTCTGCCTCGGCGATCGCCGGGTGAGCAACCGCGTGGTATTTCGGCTCGGTCTTGCCCTCGTCGAGCAGCTGTTTCGTCAGCTCGGCGATTACGTCGCCGTTCTCGGCGTGGACCATGATCAGCAAGCCGTGCTCCGCCGCCACCTGCATGGCGCGAAACAACGTCGTATCGTCGATCTGAAAAAGGCCCTTGTAGGCCATGAACAGCTTGAGGCTGGTGACCCCTTCATCAATGACCGACGGGATCTCGGCCATCACGTCGTCGCGGAGGTCGGTGATGGCGACGTGAAAGCCGTAGTCGATCGCTGCCTTATGGCCGGATTTTGCGTGCCACTCGTCGATTCCTTCCTTCAGCGAGCCGCCGACCGGCTGGATCACGAAATCGAGATGCGTTGTGGTCGCGCCGAAGGCGGCCGCGCGATGGCCGGTAAAGAAGTCGTCCGACGAGACCGTTCCGCCGAAGGGCAGCTCGAGGTGCGTGTGCACGTCGATGCCGCCGGGCAGCAGCAGTTTGCCCGCCGCGTCGATCACCTGCGCGTCCTCCGCCGGCAGATCGCGCCCCATCAGCGCAATCTGCTCGCCGTCGATGAGGAGGTCGGCTTGAACCGTGTCGGCGGCGGTGACGATTGTTCCGTTCTTGATCAGGGTGGGCATCTTTCTTTCCTCTCTGTCCGGCCGGCCCTTGCGAGCTCAGACGTTTAGCCGCAGGCGGCAACTTTCTACGCAAACGATCAGGCCGCGGCGATCTTCCCGTACATGTCAGGCCGGCGATCGCGCAGAAACTGCCACGTATCGCGCACCTCCTGGATCAGGCCCAGATCCAGGTCGCGGATGATTAGCTCCTCGGCGTAGGGGTCGCCCTGTCCAGGCAGATCGTCGCGCTCGCCCAGCCTGGTGACGAACTCGCCGCGCGGCGTGCAGAAGTAGCTCTGCCCGTAAAAGTCGTTCTCTCCCAGCTCGGATTCGACGCCGACACGGTTGATCGTGCCGACGAAGTAGCCGTTGGCGATGGCGTGGCTGGTCTGCTCGATGCGCCACAGATGCTGCGACAGACCGCGCGAGGTGGCCGCCGGGATGAAGACGATCTCGGCGCCGTTCAGGCCCAACATGCGCGCGCCTTCGGGGAAGTGGCGGTCGTAGCAAATGTAGACGCCCACCTTGCCGACCGCTGTGTCGAAGACCGGGTAGCCGAGGTTGCCGGGCCGGAAGTAGAACTTTTCCCAGAAGCCGGGCAAATGCGGCAGATGGGTCTTGCGGTACTTGCCGAGATAGCTGCCGTCGGCGTCGATCACGGCCGCGGTGTTGTAGTAGAGGCCGGGCTGCTCCTCTTCGTATAGAGGCACGACCAGCACCATCTTCGTCTCCGCCGCCAGCTCCTGCATGCGGCCGGTGGTCGGACCGTCGGGGACGCGCTCGGCCGTGCCATACCACTGCGCGTCCTGCACCTGGCAGAAGTAGGGCCCGCAAAACAGCTCCTGGAAGCAGAAAACCTGCGCACCCTGCTCGGCGGCCTGGCGGGCGTATTCCTCGTGCTTGCGGACCATCGACTCCTGGTCGCCGGTCCAGGTAGCCTGCAGCAGAGCGGCGCGTACAATGCGGGGCATAGGCGGTCCTCCTGTCGTTCGAACTGGTACGGGACTTTCTTGACAGGGATTGTAGCAGAGCATTGGGCCGATCGGGAATTGCGCTTCCTTCTCTGTTTTCTCGCTACTGCCACTCAGTGAATGCCGTGATACAATAATTCTTTACCGGAGCTTGAAGTTGGTCAATGCCTCCTCCGGTCTTGGAAAAAGGCTCTTTGCGACAACCGTCGGCATATGGCCGGAACCAGCCCCGTCCCTTTCGTTCACGCTAAGAGGAGTCCGTCGATGAAGAAACAGTGGATCGTAACCGCGCTTCTGGTCGTGCTTTGCGCAGCCGTTCCCGTCCTTGCTTCCGAGGAGCTGCCCGACCTCAGGGCGCAGGTCGTGGATATCCTTGTCCGTCTGGAGAAGGTCGAGGCCTACGAAGAACGGATCGCCGCGCTCGAAATTCAGGTCGCCGAACTGACCGCGCCGGTCGAAACGGAGCCCGCGAGCGGCTCGGGGGAGCCGGTCGCGATGACCGAGGAGGAGTACGTCGGATGGCTGGAGCAGGAGATGGTGCGCTTCGAGGAGCGGGCGGCAGGGCTGGAGAAGCTGTTCCAATCAGACGACCCCATGGAGACGTTTGCGGGCCTGTCTGAGGTGCTGGAGATGCTGTTTGAGTTCCATGACGCGCATAGTCTGATCGACACACCCTCACCGATCTACGAAGAGATTCAGCCTGTTCTCAGCTGCGTTGTGGAAAACCTGGAGCCGTTGCGAGGCATCGAGGACAAATCGGTTACGGAGGCGTTTGCCGCCCTCATGCCGTTGTTCATGGTGCTCATGGAGAACCCTGACGACTTCCTGGTCGAATGCAACCTTGATGCAATAGAGGGGATCGAAGACCTGTTCCCGGTTGAGATCGAATAGCAGGTCTGTCCCTGCGCACAGCAGTTCCCGGCCGGTTGAAGCCTGTCAGGGGGCGAACGCGAGACGCGTCTGTTGCACCTGGGGCTGGTCATTCGGAACTAACGCGGGCTACCGGAGTTCCTCGAGCGGGGCGGCCAGCCAGAGGTAACGAAGCTCCTGCCGCACATAGCGCAGGACGGCTTCCTCCATCGCGTGCGGGTACTCTACGTTCCACTGCGCGCAGATGGCGGGGCCGTGCTTCTGCATGATGCGGGCCAGCCGCAGCTGAAAGCGGGCCAGCTCTTCGAGAGAGAGCTCGTTCAAGTGGGCCGCGTTTTCCGCCAGCCGTCGAAAGCGGGCGGGCAGGAAGTCGTTGAGCGCCTTGACGCCGCGGTCGCGACGCCGGCCGCCGGCGACGCTGAGAACATCTGTGAGCAACAGCAGAATAAGAAAGTTGCCGGCCGCACAGATCAGCTTCTCGTCGCGACCCAGGGGCACCGGCAACATCGATACACAACGCCAGAACTCGGGCACCGCCCGCTTCAGCTCGGCGGCCGCGGCCTCGGGCGTCAGCTCTTCGCCCGGGTGCGGCTGCCACGCCAGCGTACCCTCCTCGGCGTACAGCACGCGCGTCTCGCCTTCCGTGACCTCGGCGGGTCCGTCCCCGTGTAGCCAGACATCGAGGCGCATCGCCTCGTCGGTCATGGCGTTGACCATGCGCCCGTCGAACATGCGCCGCGCAAAGACGAGCGGGCGGATCCGGCCCAGCCACGCCTCCGCCTCCTCGCTGAACGCCTCCAGCGCGGCCGGCTCGATCAGCAGATGGGCGTCGACGTCGCTCCAGCGGTCCCCCTTCCCCTTACCAAAACTTCCGGCCAGCCAGGCCGCGCGCACGCGTGGGTCGTCCTCGGCCTCGGCTGCCAGCGCTTCGATGAAACGGGCCTGCGCCGTGGTCATCGGGCGCCCTCCGCTTCAGCCTCCGTGACCAGCTCGAACAGCCGGTTGGGGCTGAGCGGGATCTCGCGCACCTCCAGGCCAATGTCGCGGTAGGCGTTGTCGAGCGCCTGCGCGAAGAGCGCGCCCACCGGGATCGCGCCGGCCTCGCCCGCGCCCTTCACGCCCAGCGGATTCAGCGGCGAGGGCGTCACCACGTGATCGCTCACGATGTTGGGCACGTCGTTCGCGGTCGGCAGCAGATAGTCCATCAGCGAGGCGTTGCGCAGCGCGCCGTTCTCGTCGAAGTGCAGCTGCTCGTAGAAGGCGTTGCCGATGCCCTGGGCGACGCCGCCCTGGATCTGCCCATCCAGAATAAGGGGGTTGATCACCGTGCCGCAATCGTGCACGACTACATACTTTTCGATTTCGAGCAGGAATGTCTCAGGGTCCACCTTAAGGATCATGGCGTGGACGCCCGACGCGGTGGCGCCGCGCTCCGGCCCGAAATATTCGGTCGCCTCGAGGCCCGGCTCCGTCCCCGGCTTGACTGCGCCGCGCATTGGGTTGGCCTCGACCGCCAGTTCTCCGAGCGAGATCGATGTTTCAGGCACGCCCTTGACCCGCACCTGCCCGTCGACCAGTTCCAGGTCCTCCTGCGCGGCTTCCAGTTTTTCAGCTGCCAGCTTGAGGATTTTCGCTCGCACCTTGGCTGCGGCCGCATGCATGGCGTTTCCGGCGACCACAGCGCCGCGGCTTGCGAAGGTGCCGGCGCCCCAGTAGAAAAGGTCGGTGTCGCCGGTAACGACGTGAACGTCCTCGATGGCCGCGCCTACCTGGTCGGCCACGATCTGGGCGAAGCTGGTGAAATGGCCCTGGCCCTGCGTGCCGACGCCGGTGGCAACGCTTACCTTGCCGCTGGCCGTGACGGTCACGCGGGCCCCCTCGTACGGGCCAATCCCGGTACCTTCGATGTAGTTGACAACGGCAATGCCGACGCGTTCGCCGGCAGCCTCGCGGCGCGGCTGCTCCTCGCGGGTGAACTCTTCAAGGCCAATCAGCTCCAGCGCACGGTCAAGCGCCGGCTCGTAATTGCCGCTGTCGTAGACGAGCGAGGCGAAGTCCTGGAAGATGATTTCGTTGTCGTAGGGGAACTGGTCCGGCCGGATGAAATTGCGGCGGCGGACCTCCACCGGGTCGAGCGTCAACTCCCTGGCGGCGATGTCGAGAAGCCGTTCCATCACAAAGACGCCGTGCTGCCGACCGGCGCCGCGATAGGGTGTGACGATTGGCTTGTTGGTAAAGACGCTGACGAACTCGGAGTGGTAATTCGGAATTACGTAAGGGCCGAGAAGCGTGCATTGGCTGTTGATTGGCAAGGTCAGACCGTAGGGCGCGTAGGCCCCCGCGTCGTGGAGAAAGGCATCCTTCACGCCCAGAACCGTGCCGTCGCGCTTGAGGGCGATGGCCGCGTCATGGACCTGGCCCCGTTCCTGCGTCGTGGCGTGAAAATTCTCCTCGCGGTCCTCGATCCACTTTAACGGCCGGCCCAGTTGCAGCGCAGCCCAAGCGAGCAGGACCTCCTCCGGGTAGAACATCATGATCTTGGGACCAAACCCGCCGCCCACAAACGGGGCGATCACGCGCACCTGGTGCTCCGACAGGCCGAGCATGGCAGCTAGGCCGTTGCGGATCGCGATCGGCGCCTGGGTGGTGTCCCAGATCGTCAGCTGCTGGCTCTTTTCGTCCCAGCTGGCCACGATGCCCCGGTTTTCCATGGCCGCAGCCGTGCCGCGGTCATAGAGAAAGCGGCGGCGGATGACGGTGTCGGCTCCGGCCTCGGCCTGCGCCCAGCTGCCCTTTGTCTGCACGACGGAGGCGCTGACGTTGCGCCCGAGGTCCTCGTGGACGAGGGGCGCGTCGGCAGCCAGGGCCGCTTCGAGGTCGACGACGGCATCAAGCGGTTCGTAGTCGACGAAGATGTCGTCGAGCGCGTCTTCGGCGATATACCGGCTATCGGCCACGACCATGACGACCGCTTCACCGGCGTGGCGGACCTTCTCCTTTGCCAGGGGCACCTGCGTGCGCTGGTGAAACTCGAGCTGCTCCACCGGCGGCGGCGGCACGAGGAGCGGTCCGGGTTGCCAGAATTCGCCAAGGTCGCCGGCTGTATAGACGGCGACGACACCAGGGCGCTCCTGCACGCTTCCGAGGTCCACTTCACGGATCCGGGCGTGGGCGAGGTCGCTGCGCAGAAAGGCGACGTGCAGCATGCCGGCCATCTGAACGTCGTCAGTGAAGAGCGCGCGGCCGGTCAGCAGCCGGGGGTCTTCATTGCGTTTGACCGGTTGACCGAAATGGCGTGTAGACATTGAGACGCTATCGAAATATAGGGGCGCTGGGAAGTTGACTCCTCAGCGCCGAAAACTCAGCCGTGCGCCGTTGCAGTGACGGCGTCCGGCAACGCCTCCGCTGCCGGTTCTTCTCCGCTTGCAGAGCGACTCAGCCATCCTCCAATCGCCAGGGGCACCGGATAGATAGCAGCGGAGGCCAGGAAAGTAAACAGGGCGGTGAGTAGATGGTCCGGGATCGTGAAGGACGGCAGGAACTGCAGGAGGTAAAACTCGATTGTGGGCTGGGCGACCAGTGTGTAGCCAACCATGAAAGCGCCCGCCGAAGCCAGCCTCACCTGCCAGTCCCCGGCCTTGAAGCCGAAGCGTTCCATCCATTGGCAGGTAAGGTCCAGGAGGACTGCGCCGAGGATGAAAACGAGCGTCATGCGCGGGGGTGCGCCGCTCATTACATCGGCGAACGCGCTCACCGCGGCGCGAAGGCCGAAATAGAACAGTGCCATCACGGTGGCGGTCCACGGGCCGGGCACGAGCCTCCTCGCGACAACCGACAGGAAGAACGAAGAGACGCCGATTATGGTGGGGTATAGCAAAACCGGGCGGTCGGCGACGAGATTGTTTATCGACTCCACTTCCCACTCGACGACGCCGATGAAGACAAGCAGGAGCAAGGCGTTCGCCATGTAAAAGATTCGAACGAAGCTGAGCCAGTCCACGCTGGAAGCGACTTCGCCGAGCTTCCTCGCGGCATTGACGCGAACGCTCTTCCGGTCATTCGAGCCGCTGCCCTCGCGGCGGGACGGATCCTGATGCCGGACACATATCCTGCTTCCGCTCTTCTGAAACAGCCCGGCGGCGAAAACTGTCAGACTGACAGCCGAGATGGTCAGGAACACATGGGGAGGACTCCAGGCCGTCAAATCGATGCCGTACAGTTCGTGCCAGATTGCGTCGCCGGGAATCGAGAGAAGTCCATACCCGGCCATGAGCACGACCGCGCCCACGTAAGGATTGCGCCGCACCCACCGGCGCGGGTCCTTGATACCCTGTCTCAGGTTTGGGATGGCGATGGCGACCAGCCCGCTGACGGCAACGACAAAAGCGAGCAGGAATCCTGCATAGACCATCAGATGGGGAGGCCACAGGAAGTCTTCCCCGCCCGGCACGATGCCGGTGATCAGGTGCTCGCTCAAGTCCCAATAGCCCCCAAAGACGTTGAGAAGTGAGCCGATCCCAATCAGCAGAGCAAGCGTAAAGGAAAGTCTGGCAGAAGACGCGACGGCCATGTTTCCAGAGGCCTGAACGCGCCTGCCGGTCTGCTTCAAGGGGGAGAGGTAGAGCCACCAGCCCAGAAAGGCCAGGACGCCGATTACGAGGATGGTGAAGGTCAACCCCTGCAGGAACAAGGAACTCACGTGGATTTCTCCTGTATCAGCTCAGCGCCCAACTGCACCGCTTCGACGATCTTCTGGTAGCCGGTGCAGCGGCAAATGTTGCCCGAAAGCAGATCGCGAATCTCGGTCTCGGACGGATTAGGATTCTCCCGCAGAAACGGGACGAGCGACATCAGAATGCCGGGCGTACAGTAGCCGCATTGGAGGCCGTGCGCCTCCCAAAAGCCATGCTGCAACGGGTGCAGATCCTGCGGGCCGCTGTCCAGACTCTCGACGGTCGCCACCTCCCGGCCATTGGCCTGCACGGCGAAGAGGAGGCAGGAGCGGACCGCCTCACCGTCCAAGAGGACGGTGCACGCGCCGCAGACGCCGTGCTCGCAGCCCACGTGCGTGCCTGTCAAGCCCAGGTCGTGCCGCAGAAAGTCGCTCAGCAGCAGCCGCGGCTCGACCTCTCTCTCATACGTGCGGCCATTGGCCGTTAGGGTGACCGAATGCTTCAAGGTGCAGTTCCTTTTGCTATACGCTGACTTCCGCGTCTGCCCGCGCGGCCGCTCTTGTCAGCACCCGTTGGGCAAGTACGCGGGCCAGATGGCGGCGGAAGGCCGGCCCGGCGTGGATATCGCCGACCGGGTCGATCTCCTGCATCGCCGCGGAATCCGCGGCCGCGCGGACCGCGTCGGACGTTGGACGTTCGCCAATGAGCGTACCCGCAGCCTGGGAGGCCTCGACCGGGCCTTCGCCGACGCTGAGGAAGACAAGCCTTGCACTCGTCACCGTGCCGTCTTCCTGCAGGGTGACGACGGCGGCGGCGCCGCACAGCGCGTAGTTGCCATGCTGGCGGGCCACTTCGTCGAACGCCCAGCCGCTCCTCGCGGGCAGGGTGGGGAACACCACTTCAACCAGCATCTCCTCTGGCTGCATCGCGGTCGTGAACAGCCCGATGTAGAATTCTCGCGCGGAGATCCAGCGGGCGTCTGTAAGGCTGCGCACAGAGAAGCGCGCGTCGAGCGCCAAAGCCAGGGCGGGCAACTCCGCGGCCGGATCGGCGTGGGCGAGGCTGCCGCCAATCGTGCCGCGGTTGCGAATCTGCGTGTGGGCGATGTGGGGCATCGCCTCGTGCAGCAGCGGTGACAGCCGCTGCGCGAGGCTGCTGTGCTCCACGCTGCGCTGTCGCGTCATGGCGCCGCAACGCAGGCCGCCCTCACACTCGCACAGGTAGAAGAGCTCGTCGATGCCGTTGAGGTCGATCAGCGCGGCCGGCTGGGCGAGACGGAAGTTCATCGTCGGCACGAGGCTCTGGCCGCCTGCGAGCGGCTTGGCATCGCCGCCGTATTGGCGGAGCAACCCCAGCGCCTCGTCAACCGTACGCGGCGCATGGTAGTCAAAGGCTGCCGGTTTCATAGCTCGTAAGCTCTTGTTCCTGACCGCAAGCGCCGCTCGCTTGCGGTGCGGGCATGCTGAAAACCAGTCGCGTTTACTCTTCCACGAACGCGACTGCGCGACAGAAGGCGGCTTCTCCGCCCTTGAAGAGCCAGGGGAAAATACCAATTGTCAGCCGCCGGTTCTGCAGTTCGGGCGCGCCGATCTGTCCGCCCATGTTTTCGACGTGGACGCAGTCGTGCGGGAAGAGCGCATTGTGCGTGAGCTGATAGGCCTCATCCGGGAAGAGCTCGTCGACCGCATCGGACCCGCCAAACTTCTCTTCGCACTGCTGGCGCACGCGCTGCCAGTGTTCCAGCCCCCCCTTGCCGAGGAAACGGCCGATCGGCAGGTTCATCGGGTGGTCGGTCGAGATCATGTCCACGCCCCAGACGTGAATCTCTTTACCAATCAGCCACTGGCAGATGCTGTGGTGCGGCCCGGGATGGCGGTGGATGTATTTCTCTTCGTCGCCCTCCTCGGCCAGGAATGAGTATCGATGCCAGCCGGTGTTGATAATGAGGATGTCACCGTTGCGCACCTCCACCCGCTCTTCGATGTCCTCCGGGCGAAAGATGTCGAGCTCATCGAGCATGTCGCTCAGGTCGACGATCACGCCGTCACCGTAGAGCCAGTCCAGAGGGAGTTGGTCGATCGTCTTCCCGTTGGTGACGAAGTGGCGCGGGGCGTCCAGGTGGGTGCCCATGTGATTCGACGTCTGTATATATTGCGCGTTGACGCCGTGCTCCGACTTGCGCTTAAAGTATTTGACTTCGAACGGGGGGTAAAAGGGCCAGAACGAGCAGTCGGCGTTGAGGGGCTGTGAAAGGTCGTACGGTTTCATCGCGAATGTCTCCTGAGCTTTACTTTTTTGATCAATATTTGGTCCTAGGCCCGTTGCTACAGCCCGTATTCATCGGCAAAGGCGATCAGCGCCTCGGTAAAGATTTCCAACGGCGGCCGCACCAGGCCTGCGCCGATCTGGCCGACGCCGGCCTCCTTGTGGGCGATGCCGGTGTTGACCCTGGGCGTAATGCCGGTTTCGACGACCGCGCGCAGGTCGATGCCCACGGGCGTACCGCGAAAGTCGAGCTGGGGAATCGTAAAGCTGGCGTGTTCGGCCGCGGTAATTTCGTACATCTCCAGGGTGGCGTTGAGCGCGTCCTGGGGCGTGCCGCTGACAAAGGTGACAATGGCCGGCGCGGCCGCCATGGCGAAGGCGCCTAGCCCGGCGGTCTCGGTGATCGTGCTGTCGCCAATGTCCGGGTTGCCGTCTTCGGCGCTGAAGCCGGGAAAGTAGAGGCCTACGGGCTGGGGACAGGGCGCGGTAAACCAGCGTTGGCCCAGCCCGCTGACACGTATGCCGAACTCGGTGCCGTTGCGCGCCATCGTCGTTACGAGCGTGCTGCCCTCGACATCATGGGCGGCGTCGGCCATCGCCTTGCAAGCCGCCATGACCGGGTTAAGCACGCTCAAGGCGTTGTCGCCCAGCGCTTGAATGATGGCGGCTGCAGTCGCAGGGTCGTTCGCGGCCTCGGCGATGTGCGGGGCGAGATGCTTCGTATAGATTATCGAGCCGGCCTTGTTGCGGTTGTGGCCCTCGTCGCCCATGTGCAACGCCTCGGCTAGAAGCGCCCGGACGTCCAGTCCGCCGCTTGCTTCGATGGCCGCCCCCAGCACCGGCGCCATCAACTCGTGCATCCAGCGCAGCCTGTCCTGCACCTCCCCGCTGTAGGCGCCGTAACGCAGGACTTTGCCGTAGCCTTCGTTCAAATTGGAAAATGCACTGTTGCCGTGGGTCCTGTTCTCGACGACATAGACGGCCATCGACGGCGAGATCACGCCGGCCATCGGTCCGACCGCGCTGTGATGATGGCAAGGCGAAAGGCTGACCTCGCCGCTTACGATCAGACTGGCAGCCTGTTCTTCGTCCGCGGCCCGGCCCTCGAAGATCAGGGCGCCGATCAGGGCGCCGCGCAAAGGCCCCGAAGCCTGCTCCCAGGCGATTGGCGGACCGGCATGGAGCAGCAGGTCCTCGTGCATGCCGGGAATCAGGTCGAGCGCTTTGCCCAGGCCGGTCAGAACCGGGCGCGCCTCGACCATGCGCTTTACGGCTTCGGCGTTGGCATTGTCGATGTCGAGCGGCATATTTTCTCCCTGCAGGACGCCGTTCGGACGGCATCTTGAGCAGTTTCCCTACTTTCTTGATGGTTTCGGTCTTCTTAACCCGTCAGAACTATCCTGGTCCTTCTGGCTCTTGGTCCCATCGTTTGCGGGTGCGAAAACCTGACACGGCGGTCGTCCGGATCCCTTTTACATTGCGACGGGGATCCTCTCGTTTTGGCGTGAAAGGGGGACATATGTCCCTCAATGTCCTCCAATGTCGCCCAATGTCGCCCTAAAATTTGCTTTTCGGAAGGGGGTGTTTTCTTCATTTTGAGTGATCGGTTTCTCGTTTCCTTGGCCGGCTGTTGATGCTGATACCAGCGTAGCACAATTGAGGACCTTTTGCTCGGGCATTACATCTTTTGCGACAGTTTTCGCCGATTCCCGTCACAGATCAGTCATTTCGGCACTTCGCGCTGTGGTACGGCCGGGCTGCTGTTGCCAGGATGTTGGTGATGTGGTGCCGGTCAGGTTCTTTGTGCGACCGATGACAATTGATGTCGCCCCGGTCAAGGCTCTAAAGTAGCACGTCCCGCAGGCTCTTACACGCGATTTCGTTTTTCACTTTGAGCAGCTCAAAGAACCTGCTATCTCAAGCGTGCCAGCAGATTTGCCAGCTTCTCATCGCCGCCCGCGGGCGGGCGCCAGTCAAGCTGAACGACCTCCGCGCCCTGGGCGCGCAGACTGTCGCTGAAGGACTCCAACCCAACGTTTATGGCAGTGAACGGAGCATGGGCGGCAACTTCATCTTCCGCCGGCTGGGCGGCCGGGGCCGTTTCCCGTTTCTCTAGCGAGACCTCTCCTGATGCATCGGTAAGAGCATCTGCCGCAGCCCGCACCGCTTCGTCATGCCGGGCGAATACGTTGGCGCCCACTTCCTCCAGCCGTTCGATCTGCTTTTCAAGGCCTTGCGGGTCTTCGTCGGTGCCGATGACCGCGGCGACCACTGGCAGGCCCCTGCCTTCGCCGGCGGCAACAGCGATCGCCTCGGCGATGGCCGGGGCAAGCTCTTCGGCCGGGTCGGGATGCGCGCCGTCCCCGAGGACGACGTCCAGCAGGAGCAGGCCTGTGCGCGGGTCGGCGGCTTCCTGCAACAGGCGGCGGATTCGCAGCTCGTTGTCCAGCATGGGGTGTAGCCGCCCCACGGTGAACTCGTCGCCTCCCAGGTCGATCACCGTGTGCCCCTGGCTGTGGTGGGCGTTGTCCAGATGCAAGCCGCCAGGCAGCGGCGTATTCGATCTCACATCAGCCAGGCGATCCTGCAGGATGAACAGCGCTTCCGAAGCCAGTGTTCCGCCTGAATAGAGCGCACGCAAGCAGGTCTGCGCCTGCGGGACGGGCCGTCCTGTTGGTTCGTGCGCCGGCGAACGGGAAGATTCGGGACTTGCGCTCGCTGCGGTGTCAGCGGAGGCCGTCAGCTTGACGGCCAGTTCAGCGCACTCGTCCAAAGTGCGTGCGATTTGAATGTCGGCAGGCACTTCGTGGCCGCCCCGCTCGCTTTCGTAGCCGATGAAGTTTACGACAACCGGTTTCGCGCTGCGGGCGGCCTCGGCCAGCAGCGCCTGCGCAACCGACGGGGCCGGCGGTTTGGAGACGACCACGATGGTATCGGTCGCATCATCGTTCGCCAGCCTTTCCAGGCAATGCCTGGAGGTCATCGCCTGAATTTCCTCTGAAAGGTCCCGTCCCCCGGTCCCGTAGGCCTGTGAGATACCGCCGCCCAAGCGGTGAACGGCGGCCATGACGGTCTGCAGCCCTGTTCCCGATGCGGCCACAATCCCGATCCCGCCCCGGCGAACGCGATTGGCAAAGCCCAGGCCCACCCCATCTACGCGTGCCGTGCCGCAGTCCGGCCCTATCATCAGCAGGCCTTTTTCGGCGGCAGATTTCTTCAATGATAGTTCATCTTCCAGTTCGACGTTATCGCTGTAGAGAAAGACGTTCCTGCCCCGTTCGAGCGCCTCGCGGGCGACCGCGGCCGCGTAGCGGCCCGGGACCGAGACCAGGACCCAATCCGCCTCCGGGACCATGCGCGTGGCCGCTGTCAGGGTTTTTGGCTGATACCCTTGGCCTTGCTGGGAACGTCTGGCCGAGAGGAGATCGTCTACCTTGTCCAGCGCGTTCTGTGCGCTCTGCATCGACTGCGCGCGGACGATCAGAATGAGGTCCTCGGGCGCGGCCTGCTCGACTTCGCCGGTCAACAGATTGCTCTGCAGGAGCAGCTCTTTGTTTGCCGCCGTCCCCATGACAACGCCGGTGTCGAGAACGCCGGGCAGGGCTGACAGCGCGCGCTGAAGCTGCATCAGGACAACGGAATCGTAGTAGGCGCCGGTGCGGATTTCGGCCAGGGTTGCTGGGGTGCCGGCGCCGACATTGGCGTCCAAGACCAGGCGGTCATCCACAGTTGCGCTCCATCGCACTGGGACGGCAAAGGCGGTGTCTCTGTCTTCGATTCAGGGGGTCTCTTCGTCGACAGGAAGGATGGCATTTTACCAGCGAAACGGAGGTGGGGCAAGAATGGGGATAGTCAGCTTTGTGGAAACTGCGATGATCGTTGGCTGCAGCTACTCTATGGGCCGAAATACGGTGCGAAGCGGACACTCGCCCCCCAGGGGACGACTGGCAATACGGCCCTAAGTGCCATCGGACCGCTATCCTGTAGTGGTAAGGTTGGTGGCGTGGGGCAAGTGTTTGCGACGGTTGCGGTAGGTTGGGTGTCCGAGCAGAAACAAAAAGCCGCCTCTTGACAAGCGGCAGAGACGGCTAGACCAGGAAGGATATAGCTCCGACATTACGTAAACCAGCTACCAGCGCCCGCCTCTGTCCTGGTATCCGCCGGACCTGCCTCGATCCTCGCGCGGGCGGGCCTCATTGACCCGGAGGGGGCGTCCCCCCATATCCTGTTCGTTGAGCGCGGCGATGGCTGCATCTGCCTCTGCGTCCTCCATCTCGACAAAACAGAAGCCGCGAAAGCGCCCGGTTTCGCGGTCGGTGATCATAGCAACGCTGATAATCTCGCCGTGCTGCGAAAATAGGTCCCGAACCTCCTCCTCAGTCGCCGAGTATGGCAGGTTGCCCACATAGATACGCTTCGACATCTGAATTCCTCCCCTGACCGATGCTCCACCCTTCCGCGTACCGCGTAACCGTTCCGGTCGATTTTGAAGCCTGGAGAAATGTAGAAGTTTATCTGTTTCTGACCACCTATACTATCCTCTCCATGACTTCAAACCTTCTTTCTCGATCAACGACAGTGGCGCTTTGCAGTGGCTTGTATATCCGATACCGCCTAGTATGCCTTCTTTCGTTTGGTTTGTCCACCACTTTATTTCCACGCCCCGCGCCGCAATCTCGACTTCGCCCGCGTCCCGTAGCGCGCCCGTTGCCTTCGTAGACAATCTGTGGGCAAGGCGCGTATGTTCTATATTTGGAATGGGACCTTCTCCAGTGGTAGAATGCCCCTGAGCTTGAAGCAGAACGTCGGGATTCCGGTTCGATTTCCAGTCTGACGAACAATTACCTGGTTGTATTGGCCTTGGGGTCGGAACGGGCGCGGCAGGAGTACCAGATCGGTGTCAAGCGGTCAGGTCGCCTGCCGAGTCAGGTGAGGTATGCCACCCGTGCGAGGAAAGGAAAGCACGGTCTTCGCTGGTGAGTTGCCCGGTGCCGTCGGCGCGTTTGAGCAGGTCCGGTCGCCGCTCAAGAGTGCGCAGCAGCGATTGGCGGCGCCGCCAGCGCTCGACATTAGCATGATGGCCGCTAACGAGGACTTCGGGCACGTTGTCTCCACGGAAGGAAGGGGGGCGCGTGAACTGCGGCCCCTCCAGTAGACCTGACGTACCGGCGGAAAAGCTGTCACGCTCGGCGCCCGAGACATCTCCCAATACGCCGGGCAAGAGACGAGTTACAGCATCGATCACGGTAAGGGCAGCGAGTTCACCACCACTGAGAACAAAGTCGCCGATGCTGAGCTCATCGGTAATCAGCTGCGTGCGGATGCGTTCATCGACGCCCTCGTAGCGGCCGCACACAAGGGCCAGCCGGACTTGACCACTGAGTACCTCGGCGATGCCCTGGTCGAAACGTCTGCCCTGGGGCGTGAGAAGGATGACCGGCGTTTTGTTTGGCAGAGTCGGTGCCTCGTCCAGGTCCCATTCCGGCAAGGCAATGTGCGCCGCGCCGGGCGGCAGTTGCCAGCCGGGTGGCCGCTGTAGGACTGACTCGACCGCGCGCACGACCGGCTCGGGCCGCATGATCATGCCGCCGCCGCCGCCGTAAGGGTAGCCGTCGCAAACGTTGTGGCGATCTGTTGTGTAGTCGCGAATATTGTGCAGCAGGACCTGAAGAATGCCGCTTTTCTGCGCCCGGGCAAGAATGCTTTCTGAGAGCGGCCCGTCGAAGATGCACGGAAACAGCGTAAACACGTCGAAGTGGATCGTGCGTGGAGCCTTCTCTTGAACACTGGCTTTCTGGGTTACGTCTTCAATTTCTTTTCGCATTACCTGACATCGGGATTTGACTACCTGCTTTCCGCAATCGGGCTGGCTCTGTTGCGGCGCATGGCGGACTCGGTGGTGGATGACAGCTTCCGCGATCATGGGCCGAGCCGCTGGACCCAGTTTTGGCGGCGAAACGCAGACTCCATTCTAGCACAGCCCCAGGAGCTGCAGACAGTCGAGGTGTCAACGGGCAATGGCTGGTTGGCGCGCATGCGGCAGCGGCGTGCAACCTACCGCTCGCAGCTCATCATCGCCCTGACGGTCGTGCTGGTCGGCTGTCTCTACCTGCCGCGACGCCTGACCTCGCCGTCGGCCATGCCGGGCTTCAGACCGGTGCCCGTGCCTGTACCGGCGCCGGCCTCGGCAATCGTGCTACAACTTCCCGACTCACAGTTCCAGGCGCTCCGGCCTGCGGCCACGCCCGGGACCGCACTTGAATCGCAGCTGGCGCCTACTTCCAGCGTCCAGCCCCAGAGTCCCCCGACGGCCCAACTCGAGCCCGTGGCACGAGTCACTTTGCAGAGTAGCGGAACGGCTGAGCCTGTCGCCGCCGGCAAATCTCTTGCCTATCCTCTGCCCTATGCGACCGCTTCGGAGCGCCCCACTCCGGTCGACACGATTGATCCCATCTATCGGTTCCTGTCCGACACCAGCCGCTCCCAAGGCGCGGAGACCGCGACCTCGATTGAGCCTTACGTGGATGCGCTCAACCCTACGATCGGCAACGAGTTCGTCTCGCGCCCGCCCATGTTCGCCGCCGGCGGGATGCAGCCGGATGCGTTGAGCACACCTGTACCGACCTTGGGCGGCTTTCCTCGCTTTGCTTCGCGACCGCCGATGGGCGGCCTGGAGGTCCTGCGGGAGGAGATCGACAAAGCGCGCGCCTCACAGTCCTTCCAGGTCGGTGACGGGGTGGAAACGGGTCTTCCCACGCGTCCCGTGGGCGAGCCCGGCAGCTTATGGCCGACGTTCGAGGCGCCGCATCCGGCCAGCGGGGAACATTTCTGGCTGGAACCACCCTTCCCGGGCGGCTTTAACCAGCTCTACAGCCCTGGATACCAGTTCGGCAGCACCGGCGGCGGCCGCTACCGCATCCATCACGGGATCGACATCGGCAATCCAGTCGGCACGCCGGTGCTCGCCAGCGCGTCGGGCGTCGTCGTCCACGCAGGGCCGGACAACCCCACCCTGCTGGGGCCTTACAACGACTTTTACGGGAACTCGGTCGTGATCCGGCTCGACCGCAAACTGACAACGGCACGCGGGGAGCAGGAGGTCTATATCCTCTACGGTCACCTGGTCAGCGTTGAGGTCCAGGAAGGCCAATGGGTCGGCGCAGGCGACTTTTTGGGCGGCGTGGGCATGACCGGAATCGCAATAGGGCCCCATCTGCACCTGGAAGTGCGCGTCGGCCAGAACAGCTATCTGCACACAGTCAACCCGGCCCTTTGGATGCGCCCGGCCGCCTATGCCGGCACAATCGCGGTCCGGCTGCTGTCGGAAGACGGGCGCACGTGGCCAGGCGCCCAGCTTTCGCTCTTCCGCTACGAGGAGGGCGGCGCACGCTGGTATCGAGTGATCGAGACCTATCCCGAAATGGAGAGCATCGGTCCGGACCCTGCCTGGGGGGAAAACGGAGCGTTGGGCCACGTACCTGCCGGAAGCTATCATATAACAACCAACATCAACGGTGAGAAGGTCGGCCTGGACATCACCGTACAGGCGGGCGAGACAACGTTTGTCGAACTTCGCACCAATCAGTAGAGCGGACTTCCTGCATAGAGAGCGACATTCGACTTGTGAAGCAGGGCGCCGGGCGCCTTGTGTCAGCCGGCAGCTGCAGTGCCTGCCTCCAGGAGGGCTGCAGCACGCTATCGACGCGACAACCCGATGAGTTTTTCCAGGACTCTCTTCCGGTTTTCCCTCCCCTATCGCAGGCCCCTGCTGATCACCGTATTCAGCATGGTCCTGCTAGTGGGCGTACAGCTTTTTGCCCCCTGGTTCATTCGCGCCCTGATTGCCGCCGTTCGCACCGGAGAAACGGAGGCGCTCTCCTCCGGCCTGATCACGCGCCTGGCACTTTTCGCCCTGGCCATCTACGCGGCCCGCGCCGGTCTGGAGTTTCTGCGCAGCTACATGGCCCACGTGGCCGGTTGGGGTGTCGTGGCCGATGTGCGCGTCGCCATATACCGCCACCTGCAACGGCTTTCGCTCCACTATTACGAGGACAAGCAGACGGGCCAGCTGATGTCGCGCATGGTCAACGACTCGGATCTGCTCGAGAAGTTGATCGCGCACGCCGTCCCCGATGTACTGGTGAACGTGTTGACCCTGGTCGGCGTGAGCGCGATGTTGCTGACAATGAACGCCCAGCTGACGCTCCTGACGCTTGTGCCGATTCCGCTGATCGTGCTGGCGATGCGCGGCTTTGCCAAATACGTACGGCCGGCGTTCCGCGAACGGCAGGCCGAATTGGGCGAGCTCAACGCCATCCTGCAGGACAATCTCTCCGGCATTCGTGAAATCAAAACGTTTACGCGCGAGCGCACGGAATCCGAGCGCATCGGAGTGCGCATCGAAAACTACAAGCGTTCGCTTCTGCATGCGCTCAGACTGCTGGCCACTTTTGAGCCGTTCGTCCATTTTGCGTCAGCGCTGGGCGTCGTCGTGGTCATCTACTTCGGCGGCAGGCTGGCCCTGGGCGGTTCGCTGCCCATCGAGGACCTGGTCGCATTTTTCCTCTACTTGGAGCTGTTCTACCAGCCGGTGCGGCATCTGAGCCACGCGTGGGAGGCGATCCAGGAGGCGCTGGCCGGCGCCGAGCGGGTAAGCGAGTTACTGCTCGAACAACCGGAGATAGTCGATCTGCCCGGTGCGCATGACTACCGCGGACGCGCCCGCGGCGCGATTCGATTCGAGAACGTCAGCTTTTCCTATCTGACCGATCGCCCGATTCTGCGCAACATCGACCTCGACGTTCCGGCGGGATCGGTCGTTGCCCTGGTAGGCCCCACGGGCGTGGGAAAGTCGACCCTGGCCAGCCTCGTTCCCCGCTTCTATGACGTGAACGAAGGGCGAATCACAGTGGACGGGTACGATATCCGCGAGCTGACGATTGAGAGTCTGCGCCGGCAGATCAGCATCGTCCTGCAGGATGTGTTTCTCTTCCACGGCAGCGTGCGCGAGAACATCCTCTTCGGGAGACCGGGCGCGACGGAGCCGGAGATGCGGGAGGCGGCGCGCGTGGCCAACGCGGTTGAGTTCATCGACAAGCTGCCCGAGGGCTACGACACGGTCATCGGCGAGCGGGGCGTCAAGCTGTCCGGCGGCCAGAAGCAACGGCTGGCGATCGCGCGCGCCATCCTCAAGGACGCGCCGGTCCTGATCCTGGATGAGGCGACATCGTCGGTGGACACGGAGACTGAGCTGCTGATCCAGCAGGCGCTTGAGCGGCTGATGACCGGCCGGACGACTTTGATGATCGCGCACCGGCTCTCGACGATTCGCAACGCCGACCAGATCGTCGTTCTGCAAAACGAGAGGATCGCAGAACAGGGCAGCCACGACGAGCTGATGGCGCTCGACGGGATCTACCGCCATCTCAATCTTGTACAGTCGCGCTTGGATGACGAGGAACCGGCGGAGGATCGGCGGTTGGACTGGACCTCTTCGGCCCGGCCTTTAGCCGTCTCGGTCTGACGTGACGAGGCGGTGCAAATTTTCCCCCAGGATCAGAGCCTTATCCGCCTCGGGGATGAAGTCGCAGTGGCTGCGAAAGCACTCGATTGCCTGGGCATAGGTCATATTGCGCAGGCAGACGGGATAGTCGGAGCCCCAGTACAAGCGCCTAGGGCCGAAGGCATCGTAGAGCGGGCCCACGACCTCCCGGATTGAATCGGCGAAGGGGAAGTCCCAGAACGGCTGCTGCGTCGAGTAGTAAAACCCCGAAACCTTAATGCCGATATTTGGATAACGCGCCGAGGCCAGGACCTGCGCCAGCCTCTCGGCGTTGCCCATGCCCGGGTGGCCCAGATGGTGGACCAGTATCGGCAGTTGCGGCAGCCGCTCCGCAACCTGTTGCAGGGCGGCGTGCTGATGGGGTGCGCAGGCGATGCTGGCGATCAGCCCCAAAGAAGCAGCGGCCCCGAAGAAAGCCAACCCTTCCTCGGAATAGAACCAGCTGCCGTCGTCCTTGTTTTTGACGTAGTGGGTGAAAGCGGCCAGCGGCCAGCGCGCGGCAGCTTCTCGCAATCGATCGGCCGCACCCGGCGCGTGGTAGGTGTCCGAAAAGCTGCAGTCGACGTCGGCCACCTGCAGAATGCGCCCCGGATAGAGGCGGGTCATCCGGGCAATATAGTCACTGTTGTGGGGGTTGTGCTCGACGCCGGCGCAGACCAGGAAGGCCTGGTCCACGCCGTTGACATCCATTTCGTGCAGCAGCTGCTCGAAGCGACCCTTGCCGTGGAAGTCGGGCACCGGCGGCTCGTAGGGCCAGCGCTCCCAGGCGTGGCAATGACTGTCGATGATCATGGATGCGTTAAGCCGCTTCTGCGAAGATGGGGTTCTCCAGGATCGTCTGCGTCTCGTAGATTGAGCCGCCGCGTTCGGCCTCCGGCAACGGGATCTCTATCGGTGCATCGACCATGCGCGGCCGCTTGGTCGGCTCCCCGCACACCATTGTATCCAGGTATTCCTGCCAGTTGCCGTAACCCATTACGCTCCAAGCGTCCGCAGCACAGTACTGGTAGAGCAGCAGCCGCCGCGGATTGGGAGAAACATTGCGCGCCGATGCATGCAACGTGCGTACATGGTGAATGGAGATGCCGCCGGCCTTCAACTCGATCGGCACCGCCTTGTCCGCGTCGGTCACCTCCTCGGTGACGGCGCCGGCGAAGCGGCCGTTCTGGTGATGCGTCAGGATGGGACCCTTGTGGGAGCCGGGGATCACCAGCAGGCATCCGTTTTCATACATCATGTCGTCCATGCAGACGCCGACGGCCAGAATGTCGTCATTCGTATGGGGGTAAAATGCCCAGTCCTGATGCCATTCGACCGGACTGCCATACTCCGGCGACTTCATGTTCAGTTTGTTGCCGTTCGAGCGCACGTTCGGCCCGATCAGCTGTTGCACGATCCCGACGATACCGGTATGACTCAGATTTCTTTTGTACACCTCGTGTTGAACGATCGGGTCCTTGAGCCGGCGAAGTTTTGGCGACTCGGGCGTGTGGCCCGGTTCAAGGTCGAAGACCGCAGTGTGCTCGGTGACGCTGGCGCTTTTCTGGACGAACTCGTCGGTCACCTGCTGCAGCTCCGCCACTTCGTCTGCCGACAGGACGCCTTCCACACCCAGATAGCCGTTTTCGTGATAGAAGTCAATCTGTTCTCTGGTCAGCATGACGTTTCTCCTTTTGATCTAGCGGCTCGGCGCGCTATGATTTTTGTCCCGTCCATTATCTCTCAAAAGTAGGATTCGATCCACTTTTCGGGTATCCCAAGTCCGAAACCGGGCGCGTCGCTGGGCACGAGCCATCCGTCCTCCGCAAAAGCGTTACCGGGGATGCCGGTCGCCTCGTTCAGGGGCACACCGGGCGCGGTTGCAATAAAGTACTCCAGCCAGGGCGCGCAGGCGATCGCATGCGTGAAGTGCTGGCCGAACGGATTGCGCCCGCCGCCGTGCAGGATCACCTTCTTGCCGGCCGCGTCTGCAGCGGCCGCAATCTTCAGACAGGTTGAAAGTCCGCCGCACCAGTTGATGTCGGGCTGCAGAATGTCGACGACGTTGTGACGCAATGCCCATTGGAACGGCATGTGCGTATACCAGTGCTCGCCGGTGCTGAGCGTCTGCCAGGGGATGCGTTGCCGCACCTCGACGTGTCCGTCCAGATCTTCCGACAACAGGCACTCTTCCATCCACTTGAGCCGGTAGGGGCGCAGCGTTTCCGCCAGCCGCACCGTGTACTCAATGTCGAAAGCCATCCAGCAGTCGAGCATCAGCTCGGCTTCGTCGCCGACCAGCTCGCGCGCCTCCGCCACCATCTCTTCGTTCTTGCGCAGCCCGTCCAGGCCGTCGGCCGGGCCGTAGGGACAGGCGAGCTTGAAGGCGCAAAAACCGAGCTCCTTGAACCAGTCGAGGTCGTTGCCGGTCGAATAGCAGAACTGCCGCTCCTTCTGCGCGCCGCCGATCAGGCTGTAGACCGGCTGGCCCAGCAGCTTCCCCTTGGCGTCCCAGAGTGCCAGGTCGACCGCGCTGACCGCGTACGCGGACAGGCCGACCGAGCCGTAGGGCTTGGTCATGCGGAACATCATGTCGGCCAGCCGCTCGATCGCCAGCCCGTCTTCGCCGATAAGATTGGGCGCGATATGATCGTCGATGATCGCGGCGGCGACGCGGCCGTTGTCGGTCAGACCCAGCCCCCACGTGCCGTCCTCGAGCGTCACCTTGCACCAGACCGGCCCCCAGCGATTCGGCGTCCACAGGCTGCGGTGCCGTTTGACCCTGGGATACCAGGACATTGGATTGGCAACCTCGGCGGTCTCGGCCCAGGACTTGCGGCGCGGCGTCGTGCCCGGGGATGGGGTGGGGAAGTTTACGCGTACCGCCCGAATATCGGTGATCTTCATCGAGTTGAATTCCTTCTTGCCTGAAGATTCGGTCAAAGGCCATGCAGCGGCAGCGGCCGGTTCTAGGCACAGACCAGATTCGCCACCAGAACATACTCGAATTTGGCCGCCTTGTCAAAGCGAAAGCGGCCGTTCCGGAATCGTCACGCCCGGCGCTGCGCGGCCCGGCCCGCGTGCAGGCATTACGCTGGAGTTGCGCTATAATCGCCGGCAAGCAGGCGGCGCCAAGAGCCGCAGACAGGCAGCCCGAATACAAGACTATCGCGACCGGTTCCCATGGCCTCGCCATCCCATTCCGACACCATCGAAGTCCGCGCCGATGAGCGCTTCGACGAAGAGCGAGTCGCCAGTTTTCTGCGCGGCAAACTGCCCGGCACAGAGCACAATCTTGGCGTTCGTCAGTTCGGCGGCGGCGCGGCAAATCTCACCTATCTGCTCGACTACGGAAGCCGTCAGTACGTGCTGCGCCGCCCGCCGCTGGGGCCGGTGGCACCCTCGGCCCACGACATGGCGCGCGAATCGAAGGTGCTCCTGCGTCTGTGGCAGGCCTTCCCGCGCGCGCCGCGGGCCTTCCTCTTCAGCGACGACGAGTCGATCGTCGGCGCGCCCTTCTTTGTCATGGAGCGGCGCCAGGGCATCGTTGTGCGCAGTTCGATTCCGAGTGTTTACGACCGCTGGCGCGATGCGCCCGCGCGCATGAGCCGGGTGCTGATCGAAACGCTGGCCGATCTTCATGCCGTCGACTTCGGGGCAATCGGCCTGGCAGAGCTGGGGCGTCCGGCCGGCTTTATTCGTCGGCAGATCGAGGGCTGGTGGCGGCGCTGGCAGGCGGCCAAGCTGGAGGAGCTGCCAGCCATGAACGCGGTCTACGACTGGCTACGCAGCAACCAGCCGCCGGAGGGCGCGGCCTCGCTCGTCCACAACGACTATAAGCTCGACAACGTGATGCTCGACCGCGAAGACCCGGGCCGGATCGTCGCCGTCTTCGACTGGGACATGTGTACGCTCGGCGATCCCCTCTCGGACGTCGGCGCGCTGCTGGCCTGGTGGTGCCGTCCCGATGACCCGCCCCACTTTCGCGCCATGGCGATGATGCCGCTCGACGACCGCTTTTTGTCGCGTGAAGATCTGGTCTCGCACTACGCCGAATACAGCGGACGCGATCTGTCTGCGATCCGCTTCTATCATGCGCTCAGCCTCTACCGCGTGACGGTGATCATCGCCCAGATCTATGTGCGGTATGTGCGCGGCCAGACGCAGGACAGGCGCTTTGCCGCGTTCGGACCGCGCATCCCCGCCGCGGCGCAGGCGGCCCTCGACGTGGCGGAAGCGCGCTGACAGCGCAAATGGGCCTACCGCGCCCGGCCCGAAGCGGGCATCGCGATTGACGCGAGATTCCGGCGTTCATATCATTAGCTGAAAGCAAGCGGCCGTCCGACAACCATGGAAGGAGTTACTGACGTGCAGGAACACAGAATATCTATGCTGGGTACCGGCCTGATCGGGATGTTCTATACAATGTCCCTCAACGGTGGCAGGGGCAAGGACCGGGTGCAGCTCGTCTACTCGCGCAGCCAGGAGCGGGCAAGCGCCTTCGCCGGCGAATGGGGCATTCCCCAATCGACCACCGATCTGGCCGAGGCCTGTACCTCCGACGCGATCGACACCGTCGTCATCGGGCTGCCCAACCATATCCACGAAGAGTGTGTGGACCTGGCCGCCGCCGCCGGCAAGACGATCCTCTGCACCAAGCCGCTCGGCCGCAACGCGGCCGAGGCCAAACGGATGATGGACAAGGTCGAAGCGACCGGTGTCTTTGGCGGCTACCTGGAGGACCTCTGCTACACGCCCAAAACGCTGAAGGCGATCGCCTCCGTCGAAAACGGCGCGCTCGGCGAGATCACCTGGGCCTGCTCGCGCGAAACGCACCCAGGGCCGCACAGTGACTGGTTCTGGGACCTTGAACAGGCGGGCGGCGGCGCCATCGTCGACCTGGGCTGCCACTGCATCGAGATCGTACGCAGCTTCATCGGCAAGGATATCCGCCCGGTCGAGGTGATGTGCTGGGCCGATACGCTCGTCCATCCAATCGACGCCGAGGACAACGGCATCGCGCTGATCCGCTTCGAAAACGGCGCCATCGGCCAATTCGAGGTGAGCTGGACCTTCCGCGGCGGCATGGACCTGCGCGACGAGGTCGCCGGCACCGAGGGCACCATCTGGCTCAATCACTTCCTGCGCACCGGTTATGAGATGTACACCAGCGGCGCCGGCGCCGGCTACGTGGCCGAAAAGGCCGAGGCCGAGAGCGGCTGGCTTTTCCCCGTCGGCGACGAGGTGGTCGAGCTGGGCTACAGCGACATGTTCGACGACATGTTCAACTCGCTCGACGAGGGCCGCGAGCCGCGCGAGACCTTCTACGACGGCTACGTGGTCAACGCCGTGATCGACGCCTGCTACCGTTCGGCCGCTTCGCGGCAGTGGGAGCCGGTCGAGTTGGAGGTCTGGCGCGGGCGCGAGAATGTACCGCTCATCCGCGACAGCCGCGGGCAGGCCGGCGAAACCGCCGCTGGTGAGCCCGACCCGGCCGAAGCGCTCGCCGCCGCCGCCGGTCTGACGATACTGAAGACGGAGCGGATGCCGGGCGGCCAGGTCAAGGTCATCATGAAGAACGAGGAGACGGGCGAGCTCAGCCAGGAAATCATCGAGAACGCGTAGCCTTTCCCATGTCGCTGATACAGCCCGCGCTGCAGGATCGCGCCTTCCTCCAGGATGTTCAGGCTGCGGCCGCCGCGCTGGGGCAGCTCGTGCGCGTCCTGCGCGCCGGCGGGCGCTGCACCGTCGAAAAGTCGCTCAGCGGCGCGGTGACGAGTCGCTGAAGTAGCCGACCGCCGCCCGCGACAGCGCGTCGAGGGGGCGGTCCGGTGTAGAAACAACGATAGCTGCGGTTGCGTTTGCGAAGCGCGCCGCCTGCACGGGCGATGCTCCGTCTTTGATTGCGAGCAGAAACCCGGCGTTGAATGAGTCGCCGGCGCCGACGGTGGTCTGGACGTCTACGGCGAAACCGGGTACGGCCGTTGGCCCTTCCATCTCGCCGCGCTGCAAGACTGTTGCGCCGTCCGCGCCCCGCTTGATGACAACGCAGCCTGTGCCGCCCTCCACGATTTCGCTCATCGCCTTGGCCAGGTCCGTCTCGCCGGTGCAGACGTTCAGCTCGTGCTCGTTGCAGATGAAGAAGTCGGTGTAGGCCAGCAGGGGACGCAGCTCCTCCACGCGCGGCGGGTCGCCGATGGCCGGACCGATGTCGGCGGCGGTCAGGGTCCCGTTGCGGCGGGCCCTTCTGAAGAGCTCGACCGCGCCGTCGGGGCGCAGGCCGGGCATGATCGAATAGCTTGTCAGAAGCAGCGTGTGCGACCGCCGCAGGAGTTCGTCGTCGATCGAGTCGCCGTCGACCGCGTTGTTGGCGCCGGGGTGATGGAACGCGATGCGGTTCTGCTGCACGTCACTGAGAATCAGCGTCGTGGCCGTGCCCATCCCCGGATAGCGCCTGACTTTGGCAATCTCCACACCCGCGCCGTCCAGCTGCGCCGCCATCCAATCGCCCAAATGGTCCTCGCCCAGGCCGCCGGCCAGCGTCACGCGTGAACCCAGGCGGGCAAGAGCATAGGCGGAGTTGGCGCCGTTGCCTCCCAGGGAACTTCGCAGAGGATCGTCGTGGAAGACGAGACTGTCGACAGTGAACTCGTCGCCCTCGCTGCGCGGCATGGCGGCCAGGTTGGAAACGAAAAGATCAACGGTTGCGGAGCCGATGACGGTGAACATGGTCTTGCTGCCTTTTGTGGGTGTTGGGCGGGTCTGCGCGTTGGACCGGGGCTGGCCGCGGCCTTCGGTTGTCTCTCGGATCACCCATTGTAAAACGAAGTCCTTTATTTTATCGCCTATCTCCGTCACTGTACAACAGGCTTTTCGGCGCAGCCTGTTCCAGCTACATGAACGCGAAAATTCCTGTTTGAGCCGCCTTCTGCTATACTCCACCTGACGCGGGCGCCATCCGGCTGCCCAAGAGGTCTGCGCCCGCAGCCGGAAGCACCCGGTCTTCTCGGACTGCTTTTGCCTGCCCTGCCCAAACGCGTAAGGCCCGTCAAAAAGGACCGGCCCGGCCGCGACAAGGCTTTCATCGGTTGGAAACCCCGCGTCGACTTGAATCCGTTCCTGGTGGCGGTTCCTTCGTCCTGAGTTGTCAGCAAGACCAGGATTTACGGTAGGCCCTACAGTTTCAAACGTTGGCGAATCCAGCCGGCAGCGCGCCGAACAATTCATCCCAAGGAGGAAAACAAATGACCCGACAAAGCATCAGCCGCCGCGACTTCCTGCGCACATCCGGCCTCGTGGCCGGCGGCGCCGCCCTGGCCGCCTGCGCCGTGCCCGGCGCCGCACCTGCCGGCGGCGAAGCCATGGCCTCCGAACCCAAGACCATCGAATTCGTGTCGGGTTGGGGCGGCGCCATAGAGCCCTTTAAGCAGATTGCCCAGCTGGATAGCTTCAAGGCCCTCGCCGGCGAAGATACCGAATTCAGTGTTCGCCTTGTTGGCCTGGAGGACCTTGCCGCTGCCCTCGCAGCCGGCGATACACCCGACGGTGGCTCAAACATTGACTACCCCGGTCACTGGGCGCGCGGCATCGTCATCGACTGCAATGACTACGTGAATGGCAGCGATATCATCGACCCGTCAGGCGTGCTCGAACCCGTTTGGAATGCCGCCATCTATGGCAGCAATCTGATCGGTGTGCCCTCCGTCGAGGGCTTCACGTGGTATGGATTGAACTACAATGCCAAGCACGTCGAAGAGGTGGGCCTCGATGTCGACGACCCGCCCCTGACTTGGGAGGCTGTTATGGAGTGGCATGTGGAACTGTCCAAGTTCGACGAAGGCGGCAACGTCCTCCGCATGGGCTTCGACCCGGTCGATGCCATGGCGGCCGAGCCGGACTTCATCGCCCACTCCTTCGGCCATGCCTGGTGGAACGACGAAGAACAGACCTTCCATTTTGACCATGAACTCATGGCCCTGGGCATCGAAACCCAGGCTGAGTTCTTCCGTCACATTGGCCCCGATAACTTTGCCGGCCTGCGCTCCGTCGAGGGTCAGGGAAGGTGGGGCGGCTCCTACAACGCAGAGGTGCAGTCGATGATAATGGACGGCTACTGGCACTGCGGCGAAACCGTAAACGAGAAACCGGAGCTCGCGCCCTTCAACCGCTCCGCCTGGCCGCCGGTGCCCGCCTTCCGCGAAGGCGCCAAATTCCAGGCGACCGGCGCCCACATGATCCAGATCTTCAAGGATGCCAAGAATCCGGACGGCATGTTCAATTTTGCCGAAATCATGCACACCGATGAGCCGATGAACATCATTTTCGATACGAACGGCTGGATCATGGGCGTCAAGTCCTTTATGGCGACCATCGACCCCGATACGTATCCAGGTCTGCGCTTCTACCTCGAAAGCGTTGATGAAGTCACCGATTGGCTCATCGGCCGCCGCTGCCCGATCCACTGGTACTTGTTCGCACAGGTGAACGAGCTGCGCGAGCAGGTCTATCGTGACTTTATGACCGCCGAAGAGGCTGTGGCGGAGATGCAAAAGCGCGCCGAGGCCGAATGGGAGGCGCAGGGACTTTCGTAGTCGCACGCCGGCGACCGGTCCAGCTCTGTCCGGCCGTCGGCCGTCTGCTCCCCTTCCAGGGTGACTTCATGGCCGCACGTGCACAAAAGGTCAGCCGTTATACGCCGGGTGAATGGCGCAACCTGCGCCTGGGCCTGCTATTCGTCTCGCCCTGGGTTTTGGGCTTTCTCGTCTTCACCATCTATCCGCTGCTCGCATCGCTCTACTACAGCCTGACCCGCTACGATCTGCTGAGGCCCCCCGTCTTCCTTGGCCTCAAGAATTACGCCACCCTCTTCTTCGACGATCCCCACTTCTGGAACGTGATGGGCAACACCATCTACTATGTCGGGTTCAGCGTCCCGCTGGGCGTAGGCTCGGCCTTCATCATCGCCAATATGCTCAACTCGCGCGTCGTCGCCCGCACCTTTTTCCGCGGCATTATCTACATTCCTTCGATTGTGCCCGCAGTCGCATCCGCAATGGTGTGGGACTTCCTCATGAACGTCCAGTGGGGTGCAATCAACGGTCTCCTGCGCTCTTTCGGCCTACCCATCATCCCCTTCCTGTCGAATCCGGCATGGTCCAAGCCATCGCTGATCCTTGTTGCCGTTTGGGCCAATGGCGCCGCTGTCGTGATCTTCCTCGCCTCGCTGCAGGATGTGCCGCGCGCGCTCTACGAAGCCGCCACCGTCGACGGGGCCAACATGTGGCACCGTTTTCGCAACGTTACGATTCCAATTACTTCACCAATCATCCTGTTCAACCTGATCATGGGGCTGATCGTCGCCTTCCAGGAGTTTACCATCCCATGGCTGCTCACACATGGCGGCCCCATGAACTCGACCGAGTTCTACCTGGTGCACCTGTACCGCAACGCCTTCGCCTATCTGCGCATGGGTAAGGCGTCTGCACTCGCCTGGATTCTCCTCTTCATCATCGTCGTATTTACCATGATCGTTTTCCGCTCCTCTGCACGCTGGGTCTACTACGGGGGCGAAAAATGAGCACAGCAGCCTCCCAACAGCAGGTAAGACCCGTACCCAGGCACTACGGCGTGGGCAAGAGACGCCTGGTCGATTTCTCCATCGAATTCGTCAAGTACTTTGTACTGGTTCCCCTGACCTTCAGTTTCGCCTTTCCCCTCTACTGGATGGTCAGCTCGGCGCTCAAGGTAGATTCGCAGGTATTCACGGTACCGCCGACCCTGGTCCCGATTCCGGCCCATCCCGAGAACTTCGTCAATGCCTGGCAGATTCTGCCGTTTACCCAGTACGCGGTCAACTCCATCTTTCTCTATACCGGTCCGGTTGTGCTCTTCACGCTGCTGTCTTCAACCATCGTCGCCTACGGTTTTTCCCGTATCCGCTGGCCGGGCCGGGACACGCTCTTCTGGGTGGTGGTGATGACGATGATGCTGCCGTGGGCGGTAACGATGGTGCCCCTCTTCATTACCTTCAAAGCGCTCGGCTGGCTGGATACCTACCGCCCGCTCGTGGTGCCCGCCCTCTTCGGCCATCCCTACATGATCTTCCTGCTGCGCCAGTTCTTTTTGACGCTGCCCGAAGAGCTCTCCGACGCCGCCCGCATCGACGGCGCCAGCGAATTCGGCATCCTCTTCCGCATCATTCTGCCGCTGACCAAGCCCGCCCTGGCCGTCGTCGCCCTCTTCCGTTTCCTATGGGCCTGGAACGACTATCTCGGTCCCCTGATCTACCTGCGCGACGAGGATCGCTACCCACTGGCGCTGGGCATTGAGATCCTCAGCCGCCGTGCCAATGACATCGGTAACTTCAGCAACGGTCTCCCCTACCTGATGGCCGTCAGCACGATTGTCGCCCTCCCTGTCATCCTTACATTCTTTCTTGCCCAGCGCACCTTTATCGAGGGCATCTCCCTGACCGGGGTCAAGGGTTAGGCCCGGGGGACAGTAGCCTATGCGCATTGCTATTCTCGCGCTTCTCATTGCGGCGGCGCTTCTTGCAGGTTGCTCAGAATTCAAGGCATCCGATCTGCAGAAGTTGCACGAAAGTCTTGGCCCAAACGCGCCAAACATCAGCCTAAGCATCAACCGTCTTGCATCCCAGCCCGGCTCTTCGGCTGCGGGCGGCCAAACCTCTGCCCGCTGCAGCGGACATTTCGTCGAACACACGGTTCCTCACATTACCGGGACCGCCTTCGAACGCGTCACCTACTTCACCAGCAACGGCGCCGGCCTGGCCGTGGGCGACCTCGACAACGACGGCGACGAGGACTTCGTCCTCGCCAACCTCCTCGGCCCCAACCAGATCTTCTGGAACGAGGGCGGCTGGCAGTTCCGCCCGCAGCTCCTGCTCGACGGCAGCCTGCGCGGGCTCGCGCTGGTCGATGTCGACGGAGACGGCTGGCTCGACATCACCGCCACCAGCCGCTCGGGAGCCCTGCTCTACTGGCGGAACAACGGCCGCGAGGACGGCGCCGCGCCGTTCACAGAGGAGCAGGAGCCGGGCCGCCTCATGGGGGTGAGCGGCTTCGCCTACTCGCTGCAGTGGGGCGACCTCGACATGGACGGCGACCTCGACCTGGTGACCGCCTCCTATGACGCCTCGCTCGAAAAGCAGTTGGGGCGCCGTTCGTTGGAGGCAACCGACAAGAACGGCGTGTTCGCGTACTTGAACGACAACGGGCGCTTCCTGCCGACGCGTCTGGCGTCCAAGGCGCAGGGCCTGGCATTGGAGCTGCTGGACCTGGACCGCGACGGGCGGCTCGACATCCTGGTAGGCAATGATTTCGACGTGCGCGACGTCGTCTTCCTGAACCAGGGCGACGGCAGCTGGCTGAAAACCGAACCGTTTGCAACCACAACCTTCAGCACGATGAGCTTCGACCGCGGCGACATCGACAACGACGGCAGCTGGGAGCTGTTCGCCGCCGACATGCACCCCTACTCTGAAGACGAGCAGATCATGGCACAGTGGCGGCCGGTCATGGAGACGATGCCGCCCCCCAGTCCGGATGACGGCCCCCAAGTGATGGCGAACGTCCTGCAGGTGCGGCGAGAGGATGGCTGGGCTGATACCGCCGAGGACTGGCGCATCCCCTTCAGCGGCTGGACCTGGTCGGTCCAGTTCGGCGATCTCGACCAGGACGGTCTGCTCGACCTCTACGTTGTCAACGGCATGACCGCGATGGAGATCTTCAGCCACCTGCCGGGCGATGAGTTGGTCGAGGAGAATCAGGCCTACCGCAACGACGGCGGCAGCCAGTTTTTGCCCGCGCCCGAGTGGAAACTCAACAGCACCGCGGGAGGGCGTGGCATGACCATGGCCGATTTTGACAGCGATGGCGACCTGGACGTGCTGATCAACAACCTGCGCAGCCCGTCCCAATTGTTCGAGAACCAGCTGTGCAGCGGCCTATCCTTGATCGTGGACCTGCGCCAGCCCGGCAGCGGCAACACGCGCGCACTGGGCGCCGAACTGCTCCTGCATACCTCGACTGGAACCTATCGTCGCAACGTGCACGCGGCGGGCGGCTACCTCTCCGGGCGCAGCGCGCGGCAACACTTCGGACTGCCGCGCGGTAGCAGGCCCATCGCTCTGGAGGTTCGCTGGCCGGACGGCGCAGTCTCGAGAATCGAATGGCCTTCCGTCAAGGCGAACCGCTGGCTCACCATCACACGCGGGAGTAAGAACTTTCAGTAGACCAATTCAGGGGCGGCCCGGCCAGTCACAGCCGAAAATCGGCCAACACTTCTCCCGCCAGAAATGAATCAATCCACTGACAACCTTTCGTATAAGCACAGATGGCAGATCCTGGCCGCCCTGGCCGGCGTAATCCTTATGGCTTCGCTTGTTTTCAGCTCAGCTGCCGTCGTTCTGCCAGCGATCGTGCGCGATTTCAATATTGACTTTGCCTTTGGTCAATGGGTTCTCCTTTCCTACACACTCGCCCAGACATCGATTATGCCTATCGTGGGACGGCTGGGCGATATGGTCGGAAAGCGGCCAGTCTTCCTAGGCGGCACCATCGCCTTTATAGTCACGTCGACCCTCCCCGGGCTGGCGCCGACCATTGAGCTAATGCTTCTCTTTCGCGTGCTGCAGGCCGTCAGCGCGGCATTTGCCATCGCCCTGAACTATGGCATCGTGATTGAAAACTTTCCCGCTTCCGAGCGCGGCAAGGCGTTGGGCGCATTCGGCTCAATTTTCGCGGCTGGAAGCATCGTTGGGCCGATGTTGGCCGGCGTCCTTTTGGAAGCATTGACGTGGCGCTGGATTTTCTTCGTTGGTCAGCCTCTGAGTGCCGTCAGCCTGGTCCTGGCCTGGCGGTATTTGCCCAAGTCTCGCCCAATCGGCCGGGAGAGTTTCGACTGGACGGGCTCCCTCTTGCTGTTTACAGGGCTCCTGGCGCTCATGCTGTATCTGACATTTGGCGACCGCGCTGGATTCCTTTCTCCTGTCATGCTGGGTCTGTTCGCCGTCTCTCTCCTCTCGCTGGCGCAGTTTGTGCGCAATGAAGCACGCGTGCGGGACCCGCTTGTCGATCTGTCGTTGTTCAAGAACGCTCAGTTCAGCGTAAACCTGTCGATTCGGATTATCACGAATGTGGCAATGGGTGGTCTCTGGTTTCTGTTTCCCTTCTATCTGGGCAATATTTTGCAGATTGAGCCCTTGCTTGCCGGCACGCTTCTGACAACATTCTGGATCTGCTTTGGAGCGGCCGTGCTGGTTTCCGGCACCCTATCCGACCGGTTCGGTGTTCGGGCGATCACCGGCGTGGGACTGGCAATTCTGGCGTTCGGCTGCTATACCGTCAGCACACTCAGCGCCTCAAGTGCGGCTGTGGACTTCGTTCTGCGGGTCGCACCCGTAGCCCTCGGCTTCGGGATCTCGCATTCGCCAACGAACAGCGCGGTCATGAGCTCGGTCCCGCGTGAAAGGCTGGGCATTGCCAGCGGCACCAACACGATCGGCCGCTTTTTGGGACGCACCGCTGGCGTGGCCGCGCTGGGCGCAGTGTGGGCCAGCCGTGTAAACGTCCATGCCGGGCCCGAATTTGGCGACGTGGTGACGGAGGCGGCCGCCGCGGCGCAGATCGCCGCGTTGCATGATGTCACCTTCGCCGCCATGGCCCTGGTCGGCATCACGCTAGCCTTGATTGCATGGGAAACTCTGCACTCGCGTTCGGCCGCGCGGGCCGTACAGTTTCCTTCGTAGACGGCAATGTTTCCCACGATCGCAGTGCCGCCGGCTCGCGTAGCCCGAGCAGTCCACCCCGAGGCAATTCCGATTCACACGAACGGCCTTCACCCTTCATCCTCTCGCGCCCGATGACCCAGGTGGCTGACGAACGGACCTTCGACCGCAAGTGGCATATCTTTGCCGCGCTCGGCTCCGGCATCTTCCTTGCATCCTTCGACGGCGGCGTCGTCCGCGTTGCGCTGCCCGCGCTCGTAACCGAATTCAATGTCGACTTCGCGCTCGTGCAGTGGGTTGTGCTCTCATTCTCGCTCACGCAGACCGCAATCATGCTGGGCGTCGGCCGGCTGGGGGACATGGTGGGTAAAAGGCCGATCTTCCTCAGCGGCACGATCGCGTTTGCCGTCGCTTCGGTCCTCGCAGGCCTTGCGCCCAACATCGAATTTCTACTCTTCTTTCGCGTGCTCCAGGCGATCGGCGGCGCCTTTGCCACCGCGCTGAGCATGGGCCTCGTCACCGAGACCTTCCCGGCATCGGAGCGCGGCAAGGCCCTCGGCATGTTCAGTGCGACCGTATCGGTCGGAGGCATCGCCGGTCCCATTCTGGGCGGCGTTCTCCTCGAATACCTCTCCTGGCGCTGGATCTTCTTCGTCGGCCCTCCGATCAGCTGCGTCAGTTTCCTGCTGGCCTGGCGTTACATGCCCAATGTCAGCCCCAGCGCGCGCCAGCGCTTTGACTGGACCGGCTTCGTCACCTTTTTCGCCTTTTTGCTGGCGTTCATGCTCTACCTGACCGTAGGCGAGCGCAACGGTTACCGGTCGCTTCCCATGCTCGGACTGCTCGTCTTCTCGCTCCTCGCGCTTGCGCTCTTCATCCGCTCCCAGCTCCGCATCAAGCCACCGTTCCTCGACCTGGCGCTCTTCCGTAACCCCATTTTCAGTCTCAACCTGACGATGCGGCTCATCAGCTTCATTGTTGTCGGAGGCGTCTCGCTGCTTTTCCCCTTTTATCTGCACAATCTTCTGCAGCTGGAGCCGACCGTCGTCGGCCTGCTGCTGACAACAACGATGGTCTTCTTCGGCATGGCCTCCCCGATTGCCGGAACGCTCTCGGACCGCTTCGGCTACCGCCTGATCGCGGCCATAGGATTGGTCATCCTGGCATTCGGCTGCTACACTGTCAGCACGCTCAGCGCAGAAACTTCCGTCCTTGGTTTCGTGCTGCGGGTCCTGCCGCTGGGGCTGGGTATGGGTGTTTTTCAGTCGCCCAACAACAGCGCTGTGATGGGCTCCGTGTCGAGAGAGAAGCTGGGCGTGGTCAGCGGCATCAATGTGATTGGGCGAACGCTGGGGAATACCGCCGGCGTCGCCGCGCTGGGTGCGCTCTGGGCAAGCCGCGTCTCCGCCTACGCCGGACCGGACTACGCCGGCGGCGTGACCGAGGCAGCGGCCGCAGCGCAGATCGCTGGGCTGCGCGACGTTTCGTACATGGCGATGGCAATCGTCGGCGCAGCTGTGGTGATAAGCGCGTGGATGCTCACGCAGCGCAGAGCACAAATGCCGACAGTTTCAGAGGCCACTCAATCGGTTGCCGGTACCGGTGCTAGCTCCGGCGGCAAAGGCAGCGATCAACGCAGGAGGGTCCGACGATGAGGATTCGCTTTGGATATCGCGACATGGACTACACCGGCGATGAATTGGGACAGTTGCGCGCCAGCCAATCGCTTCTGGGCGATCCGCCGGCGCTACACGCCCGAATGTCCGAGGACGGCTATCTGCTCCTGCGCGGCCTGATCGACCGCGCCAAGGTCGAGCGGGCGCGAGAAACGGTCCTGGACCACATGAATGAGCAGAACGTGCTTTCCCCCGGCGCGCCGGTCCTCGAGGGCTTCATGCCCCGCGGCGGGCGCGGCGCCAAGCTGCAACGCATCGCCTCCCACGAGTACGTTCAGAATGTGCTCGAAGCGGACGAGCTTTTCGCCTTCTTCGCCGCCTACTTCGGCGAACCCGCGCTCACCTTCGATTACAAGTGGATGCGCGCCGTCGGTAACGAGCAGTACACAGGCGCCCACTATGACTTCGTCTACATGGGCCGCGGCTCTCGCAGACTCCATACCGTCTGGATCCCCTTCGGCGATGCCACCGTCGACCACGGAACGCTGGCTGTCTGCCGCGGCTCGCACAACCTGCCGGCATTCGCGCCGATTCGCGATACCTACGGGCGCATGGCCGTCGATCGCGACGGCATCGACGGCTGGTTCACCAAGGACCCGATGGAGATCGTCGAAAAGTTCGGCGGCGAGTGGCAGACGAGCGAATTTTTCATGGGCGACGTGATCCTGTTCGGTATGCACACGATGCACGCCTCCACCACCAACCTGACCAACCGTTTCCGCCTCAGCTGCGATGTCCGCTTTCAGCTGGCCAGCGAGCCGGCCGACGAACGATGGGTCGCGGGCGGGTCCGGCCACACGGTACATGGCTTTGAGGAGCTTGTGCCGATCGAGGAGGCGCGCGCCCGATGGGGCCTGCCGGTCTGACGAGCGCCGGCGGCTGAAAGGATAGTTGCCCGCGCAGTGAACATCGAGTAGGATCTCTCTCAACTCGCCAAGCGCAGAATTCGCCGGTTACCGAGCTGGATACAACGCCTGAATCCAATGCCCGTAGAGTCAAGAATCGACTGCGACATTCATAATGAGGTGCCTGGGCTGGAATCGCTCTATCCCTACCTTCCCGCCCACTGGCTCGACTACTGCCGCGAGTCGGCCTTCAACGGGCCGGACGCAAACGACTACCCGGCCGGTGCGCCGACCACCGCGCGCGAGGGCAGTCAGCCCAAGCCCGATCTGGCCGAGATTCAGTCCCAGGCGCTTGACGGTGTCGACGTCGGAATTCTCAACTGCGCCTACCGTGTGCAAAGCGTTCGCAACGAGGACCTGGCCGCGTCGCTGGCCACGGCGGTAAACAGCTGGCAGGTCGAGCACTGGCTGGAGCAGGAGCCGCGCCTGCGGGCGTCGATCGTCGTGCCCAGCCACAACCCGCAGCTGGCCGCCGAAGAGATCGACCGCTGGGGCGAGCATCCCGGCTTCGCGCAGGTTGTCCTCCCCGCGCGCGCCGAGGCGCCCTACGGCAACCGCCGTTACGACCCGATCTATGCCGCGGCCGTCCGGCATGACCTGGCCGTCGGCATCCAGTACGGCGGCGCGCCCGGTCACCCCCCGACAGCGGCGGGCTGGCCCTCATACTTCATCGAAGAGTACGCCGGCATGGCCCACGTCTTCCAGTCGCAGGTGATCAGCCTGGTCTGCGACGGCGCATTCGAGCGTTTCCCCTCGCTGCGCATCGCGCTGATCGAGGGTGGCTTCACCTGGCTGCCCTCGCTCATGTGGCGCATCGACAAGGAGTGGAAGGGGCTGCGCCACAATACGCCCTGGGTGCGGCGACGGCCATCCGACTACATGCGCACACATCTGCGCTTTACGATTCAACCGCTGGACGCGCCGCAGGAGCCGGCGCACCTGGCGCAGATTCTGGACCAGTGCGGCGCCGAGGACCTGCTCCTCTACGCCAGCGACTATCCCCATCGCCGCGGGTGCCCGGAACCGCTCCTGGACCTGCTTTCGGACGACCAGCGAAAAAAGATTCTCAGCGCAAATGCCCGCGCACTTTACCGTCTGTAACATGTTTGGCAGCTAATGCACGACCGATTGCGCGAAGTGACAGCTATTCTCGAACGCCACCTGCGGGAGGCATGCCATGACAACTCCAGTTGAGACGACTGCTATTGACCGCCCCGCCGTCGAGCGCAACGGCCACAGTGGAAACGGCGCCGCGCCGGGCGCGGCCGCAACCAGGCGCGCCTCCAAACGGGCGCGGCTGGATACGGCCATCATCGACACCGACGTCCATATCTATTTCCCCTCGCCCGACGTGCTCCGCAGCTACCTGAGCGAGCGCTGGCAGGAGTATCACCGTACGATCGGGCAGCGCGGCTACGAGGGCTGCAACTATCCGCGCGCGATGCCGAACGCCGCCCGCCACGACGCCTGGCCGGAAGACGGCACGCCCCCCGGCTCCAACCTTGCTTTCCTCCAGGCGCAGCTGCTCGATGAGTGGGGAATGGAGTTCGGCGTCCTGAATCCGCTGGTCGGCGCCGGCTATGAGCGCAACCTGGACTTTGGCGCCGCGTTTTCTCGCGCCACCAATCAATGGCAGGAGGCTGAGTGGCTCGAGCCGGACCCGCGGCTGCGCGGCTCTATCATCGTCCCCTGGGAGGACGGCGAGCTGGCCGCGGCCGAGATCGACCACTGGGGCAGTCATCCCGGATTCGTCCACGTTCTGCTCATCGCCCGCACAAAGGAGCCGCTGGGACGGCGCAAATACTGGCCGTTGTACGAGGCCGCCTGCCGCCACGACCAGCCCATCGCAATCCACTTCGGCGGTGCCGGCGGCGGTCCGATCACCGGCACCGGATACCCCGCCCACTATATCGAAGACCACGGCGGCATGCCTCAGACCTTCCAGGCGCAGATAATCAGCCTCATCTTCGAGGGTGTCTTCCAGCGCTTCCCTTCGCTCAAGTTCGTCCTGATCGAAGGCGGTTTCGCCTGGATTCCGCCGCTGCTCTGGCGCATGGACGAAGCCTGGCGGCAGCTGGGCATCGATGTGCCCCATGTCACCGAGCCGCCTTCCGTGATCTTCCGCCGCCACTTCTGGGTCAGTAGCCAGCCGATGGAGGAGCCGTTCCAGCCGGAACATTTCCGCCAGCTCCTCGACCACCTGGACATGGACGATCACCTGCTATTCGCCACCGACTATCCCCACTGGGACTTCGATTCGCCCGATCGCGCCTTCCCGGTCCAGCTCGACGAGGAGCGCCGCCGCAATTTCATGGCTGAGAACGCCCGCCGCCTTTACAAGCTTTAGAGAACCGTCATGGCCAAACATATCGTCGCCACCGTTGATGAGATCCCACCCGGCGAACGCAAAATCGTCGAAATCGGCGGCCGCTCGCTGGGGGTCTTCAATATTAAGGGCGAGTTCTACGCCCTGCGCAACATCTGTCCGCACCAGGGCGGACCTCTCTGCCAGGGCCGCCTGACGGGCTTCGTCATGGCCGACAAGCCGGGCGGCGAATACAGGTATGAACGCCGCGGCGAGATCCTGCGCTGTCCCTGGCACGGCTGGGAATACGATGTGAAGACCGGCCAGTCCTGGGTCGATCCGGCTTCGGTCCGCACGCGGCGCTACGAAGTTGAGGTCGCGTCGGGGGACGCACTCCCCCACGGCTACCAACCGGGGCCCTACACCGCCGAGACCTTCGAAGTCTCGATCGCCCACCAGTACGTGGTCGTCGAGCTCCCCGGTTGACAAGCAGGCCACATTCCTCTGACCTTCTGCGCTTTCCACGCACGCCTGTCCGCAGGCGGCGCCTCGCGCATCTCCCTACTGGCATTCCAAGCCCCAACAACAGGAACGACCCATGAATCGATCAGACCATCCGCCTATTGACACGGCGCTCGACACCTATCTGCGCAACGCCGAAGCGCAGCTGCTCAATGAACTGTGCGATTGGCTCAGCATCCCCAGCGTCAGCACCTTGCCGCAGCACAAAGAGGATGTCGAGCGGGCGGCCGGCTGGCTGGCGCAGAAGATGACCGCCGTCGGCCTCGAAAACGTCGAGCTGGTCCGGACCGGCGGGCATCCCATCGTCTACGGCGACTGGCTTCACGCCGGCGCTGAAGCGCCAACGCTGCTCGTCTACGGACACTACGACGTGCAACCGGCCGACCCGCTCGAACTGTGGACCTCGCCGCCGTTCGAGCCGTCCGTGCGCGGCGACGATCTCTTCGCCCGCGGCGCCTCCGACGACAAGGGCCAGCTCTTTGCCCATGTCGCCGCGGTGCAGGCGCTGCTCGCGACCTCCGGGTCGCTGCCCGTGAATGTGAAGTTCGTCGTCGAGGGCGAGGAGGAGGACGGCAGCCAGGCCCTGATGGGCTACGTCCCCGCGGCTGCGCAGAAGCTGGCCGCCGACGCCTGTCTCATCTCCGATACGCACATGCTCTCACCGCAGCAGCCGCTGATCATCTACGGGCTGCGCGGGATGTGGGCCGGCGAGATCACCGTGCGCGGTCCCGCGCAGGACCTGCACAGCGGCATGTTCGGCGGGGCGGTCCACAATCCCAACCAGGCCCTTTGCGAGCTGCTGGCGAGGCTCCATGACGAAGAGGGCAGGGTAACGGTCCCCGGCTTCTACGACCGCGTCGAACCCCTCACCGAGCAGGAGCGGGCCGCGCTCGCGCGCGTGCCTTACGACGACGGGACGCTGTTGAAAGAAAGCGGTGCGCCCGCGGTCTGGGGCGAACCGGGCTTCTCCGTTACCGAAAGAATCGGGGCCCGGCCGACGCTCGATATCAATGGCATGTGGGGCGGCTTCACCGGCGACGGCTTCAAGACGGTGATTCCCGCCGAAGCGCACGCGAAGGTCAGCTGCCGCCTCGTTCCCGACCAGGACTCGGCAGCGATCGGCCCCCTGATCGAGCAGCACCTGGAAGAGATCGCGCCGCCGACCGTCGATGTGACCGTGCGCACGCGCGTGCACGCGCCGGCCACCGTCGTGCCTCTCGACGTGCCCGAAATCGGGGCCGCCTCCCGCGCTTTCAAGCGCGTATATGGCACCGACCCGGTCTTCAGCCGCGAGGGCGGCTCGATTCCTGTGGCGACCGTCTTTCAGGAAGCACTCGGCATCCCGATACTCTTGATGGGCTTGGGACTCCCGGATGACAATCTGCACGCGCCCAACGAGAAGCTACACCTTCCGAACCTGTATCGTGGCATTCGCGTCGGCATTGCGTTGATGGAAGAGTTGAATGTTGCTTGACTTCCGCGCGGAATCAATGCAGAATGATAGAATTCCCATTTAGCGGTTTGACCCGGTATGGTCTTGCTTACTTTGAATAAGGAGTTACAGATGCATGCAGGCATTACTCGATATAACTCGACTCGTCGTGTCCGGCTCGTTATGGTCGTGGCGGTTCTGCTTCTGGCTATGCTGCCGCAGGCTCTCACGGCGGCCCCTACCGAACTGAACGCAAACCCGCAGACGGGTAACACGACACACGTCGTACAGGCCGGTGAGACCCTCGCGATCATCGCGGCCCGCTACGGCGTCACCGTCCAGCAGATCGTCAACGCCAACAATATTGCAAATGCCAACATCATCTACGTTGGCCAGCGGCTGCAGATCCCCACAGGGGGCCAGCAGCAGCCGGCCCCCGCACAGCCGGGTGGATGCGCACAAACGCACAATGTCGTTGCCGGCGAATCGCTTTCGGGCCTCGCCGTCCGCTACGGGGTGACCATCCAAAGTTTGGCCCAGGCCAACAACGTCTCGGTTACCTCTTTTGTTTACATCGGACAGCAGCTCTGCATCCCGGGGGGCGGCTCCGGTAGCGGCACGCCCACTCGCTCGGGCGGTGTCTGGTACGAAGTGCAGATTGGCGACACCCTGAGCCGCATCGCATTCAATCACGGCACGACCGTCAATGCGATCGTGCAGGCGAACAACCTGCCCAACCCCAATACCTTATTCTGGGGCACGCGAATCTGGATTCCGCAGGCCGGTTCGACCGCACCTCCGCCGGGGGCACAGCAGCCTGCGCCCACACCGGCTCCTGTAACCGGAGGGCCGTTCGCAGTCGTCACCACGTCGGGCAGGCTGAACGTCAGAGGCGGCCCCGGCACCGAGTACCCAGTGGTATCCTCGCTCGCCTCCGGTGCGCGCGTCACGATCGTCGGCATCGGCCCCAACAACGAATGGTATAAGGTCGAAGCTCCCGGCGTATCCGGGGATGCCTGGATCTTTCGCGGCCTGACCCAGACCGAAGGTTCCGTCGAAGGCGTGAAGCAGTACGCCGAGTCGGAAATCCCGCCGCGGCCTACACCGCAGCCCCAGAAGCAGCCCCAGCCGCCGCCCACAAGGCTGCCCGGCATCGGCTTCGGCTTCGGTGTCCAGGCCCATATGATTCACAATGGCCAGGAAGGCATTGTGATGGACAAGACAAACGAGCTCGGCTTCAAGTGGGTCAAGCAGCAGATCGAATGGAAGGTGTTCGAGTCCAACCAGGGCCAGTACGGCTTCGGCGACATCTGGCCGCTGGTGAATGCTGCCAACTCACGCGGCATCAACCTTCTCTTCAGTGTCGTCAACGCCCCCAGCTGGTCGCGTGAATCGGGCTTCGACGGCTCGGTCGGCGGTCCGCCTGCCGATCCGGGTACCTTCGCTGCCTTCCTTGGCCGCCTGGCCGGAGAATACTGCGGCTCGTCCGTCAAGGCAATCGAGGTCTGGAACGAGCAGAACCTGCACTACGAATGGGGCAACCGCCCGATCAACCCGAGCGAGTATATGGCGCTCCTGCGCCCGTCTTACGGGGCGATCAAGAGCGCCTGCCCCTCCATGTACGTGATCAGCGGCGCGCTGACGCCCGCCGGCGACAACGGCTCGCTGGCCATGGATGACTTCCGCTACTTCGAGGCGATGCTGCAGCAGGGACTGGCCAACTATGTCGACGGCTTCGGCGCCCATCCCAGCGGCTACAACGTACCGCCCGACACTGTCTGGCAGAACGCCTGCGCCGAGATCCAGAAGACAGGCAACCAGCACTTCAACGGCGCCTGCGACAACCCCCACCACTCTTGGAGCTTCCGCAGCACGATGGAAGGGTACCGCAACCTGGCGCTCCGCTACGGGGCCGGCCACATCCCGATCTGGCCGACCGAGTTCGGCTGGGCCGCAGGCGGCGCGTTTGACCCCCGCTACGGCTACGCCAACGACAACGACTTCGATGAACAGGCCCGCTGGACTGTCAGGGCCTTCGAAATGATGCGCAACTGGGGCTGGGTCGGCCCGGCCTTCCTGTGGAACCTGAACTTCCGTGTAGTGGCCGACGGGACCGAAAAGGCGCAGTGGGGGATCGTCCGCAACGACTGGAGCCCGCTGCCCGTCTACCACGCGCTGCGCAACATGCCCAAGTAGGAGGCGCGCGGTACGTAAAGATGTTCAACCCGGAGATGACCGTCGCCGTCATCAATCGAATGAGCGAGCAGACGCTAGCCGCCAACCTCGGTATTCAGTTTACCGAGGTTGGCGCTGATTTTATGTGCGCCCAAATGCCCGTGGACAGACGCACGCTCCAGCCCTACGGCCTGCTCCATGGGGGCGCCTCCCTGGCGCTGGCCGAGACGATGGGCAGCGTCGCCTCTACCGCGCTGATCGACCTGGCTACTCAGGCCGCAGTGGGCCTTGAAATCAACGGCAACCACCTGCGTTCGGTCGAAAAGGGCGTCGTCACCGGAACGGTGAGGCCCATCCACATCGGCCGGCGTACCCATGTCTGGGACATCCGCATCGAGGATGAAGAAGGCCGGATGGTGAATGTCAGCCGCCTGACGATGATGATCATAGAGCGGTCGTGAATGACGACACTCAAGATTCTTACGCCTTGGGAGGAGAACGGCGAACTCCTGCGCCAGCCGGCCAAGCGAGTTCGGACCTTCGACGCGCGTCTGCATCAGCTCCTGGATAGCATGATCGAGACGATGCGCGACGGCCAGGGCGTCGGCTTGGCCGCGCCCCAGGTCGGGCTGCTGCAACGCATCTTTGTTATCGAATACCCGGAGGATACGGAACGCCCTGAACAGACGATGCAACGCTACGAGCTGATCAACCCGGAGATCGTGAAGGCGAAGGGCTCGGAAGTTGGACAGGAAGGCTGTCTGAGTCTGCCCGGACTGGCTGCGGACGTTGACAGAGCCACCTACGTGCTGATCAAGGCCCAGGACCGCAATGGCAAAGCCCAGCGCATCAAGGCGCACGACTGGCTGGCGCGCGTCTTCCAGCACGAGCTCGATCACCTCAACGGCGTCCTGATGGTCGACCGGGCCGAACAGGTCTACAAGGTCGTCGAAAACGAGGAAGGGGAACCGGAGCTGATTCCCATGGAGGAGGCCGTCTCGCAGGGCTGAGGCGAAACGCTAGCACCGACCAATGATAAAGCCCCGCATTTCATTCGTGCGGGGCTTTTTGCTGTCAAAATGAGTTGTACCGGCCTGTGATTGCTACTGGACGTGGTGGTCGATGCCCTCGTAGCGTTCGATGAAGGCGCGGATGCGTGCAGCGTCGAACTCGTCAAACTTGTCGAGACGCTGCCAGGCGGTCAACGCGATGCGGGCCCCCATATCCTTGTGGACCGACTGCGAGCCGAACGCTGTCCAGCTGGGATCGTTCGGCATCATCAACACGTGCCGTCCGCTGCTGACATACGGTTGGACGATCTCCGCCAACTGCTCCTGAAGCTCCGGGCAACCCTCTTCGCACTGGTAATAGACGATCACGCCGCCGTCTTCCATGTTGTGCACCACCTGCTCATAGCGCACCGGTTCGTCATAAATGTCCCACGGCGCCAGGCCGGGGTAGTGCGGCCCGGACGTAGGTGGAGTCGTATTGTATTCGATCGGCGACGCGCTTCCCTGGGGAATATGCGTGTTTCCCTGCGTGGGCCAGGACTCCTCGTCGCCTACCGGCACTGTGTTGCGGATGTTTGTGTAGATGACCAGCGCGACGATGGCAACCAATGCAACACCTCCACCAATCAGGTAGAGGTTTTGCATTAGCCGCCGCCGCGCGGCGATCTCCTTCAACTGCTGTCGCGAAGGACGGCTGAGCGGGTCGCGCGCGCCTGCGCGTGACCCGCGGCCCCCTTTTGAACGCGTTGCCCTTCGGGATTTAGACTTTGTCGCCATTAATTGTGAACCCAGACCAGCGTTGCGTTATCCGCCGTCGCACGGACCCACTTGGTAGAGCCGTCCCACCCGGGAAACGTCCACTTGAACAGCCACTCGGCGTCTTCGACCGCCAAATTGACGCAACCGTGGCTCATCGGCGTCCCGAAGTTGTTGTGCCAGTAGGTGCCGTGCAGGGCGTATTCACCATAAAAGTACTGTACCCATTGCACGTTTGGCAAACTGTAGTAGGTGCCGGCAGACTTGCTTCCCCCGGACATCGTCTGCTTCGGCGTTCGCACCCACATACGGAAGACGCCCTGCACCGTCGGATAGATCGAAATCCCGGACGATATCAGAAACTCTTCCACGAGCTCATCGCCGGCCCAGGCGTAGAGTTTCTGGTCGCTCAGATTGACCTCAATCCACTTCTCCCCCCCGGCGCGTGCCGTGTCTACGTCCATGTGTAGCAGGGCCGGTTCGGCGACCGATGAGTCGATGCCGGTCTCCTCCTCGGCTTCTTCCAAGTCTGCTGCGGCCAGGGCCGCCTCCAATTTCAGGCGAATCCGGGGCACGTCCATCGTCGCCTTGGAGAACGGAAGAGGCGGCAGCAAGTCGAGGCCTACCGGGCCCGCTTCCGGCGCTGCAGTCGTCTCCGGCTCCACCGGTTCCGCCGCCATCACGGACGGCGCACTGCTCCAACCGAGCATCCATGCTGTGCACAGCAATAAGGTCGCTGCTGATACTGCCACTATCCGGCGCATCGTTGAATGACCCCCATATAAAGGAATGAATAGGTTCCCACAAAAGGGAACGATAAGTCAAGAGTAAGCCCCGCTATTTATGGACCATCACCAGCGTGCCAGGATTCGATCGGTCGCTGAACAGCCAGTCGTCGTCGTATACGGCCGGCGACGTCCAATCGAACAGCCACGCCGCGTCCTCTTCGGTCAGATTAACGCAGCCCCTGCTCATGGGCGTGCCGAAGTTGTTGTGCCAGTAGGTGCCGTGGAAGGCGTAGTTCTTGAAGAAATACTGGACGTTCTGAACATCTTCCAGGTGATAGTAGCTGCCAGAGGCCCGGCTCCCGCCGCTCATATCCTGCATCGCGATCTTGGCCCAAATACGGAACGTACCCGTCACCGTCGGCGTATTTCCGACCCCGCTGGATATGACAAACGCTCTGATCGGAATGGTGCCTTCATACGCCACCGCCAGCTGTTCGCTCAGGTCGACCTCGATCCACCGTTCGGTCTGCGTCGGATATTGCGATGGATGCAGCCGGGCGAATGAACCTTCGAGCAGTTGAAGCGCGTGCGGCGGAGGAATTCGCAGGACCTGTCCAACCTCCACCACGTTTGGGTTCTGCAGACGGTTGATGCGGGCCAGGACAGCGGCTGGAATCCCGTATCGATCGGCGATCTGCGGCAAAAGCTCGCCCGGCTGCACCAAGTGAGCGACCACTTCGGTCCGGTCCAGATGCACTTCTTCCGAGGGTGGCGCTGGCTGGACCTCCGCCGCAGGCGCGGGCGCTGCCGGCTGCTCGGGGGCAGACCCGGGCACGCGCAAGACCTGGCCGGTGTAGAGCCAGCGATAGGGAGACAGATTGTTCATGCCGGCTAGCTCGGTCAGGCTGATCCCATGGCGCCTGGCGATAATCGAGAGTGATTCTCCGGCCTGTACCGTATAGAATTGGACGCCACCGGCACTCTGGTTCGTCGCGCCGGCCTGCGAGGGTTGACTCTGGACGGCCCGCCCACCTGGCGCCGAACCCGGCACGCGCAGTACCTGGCCGGTGTAAAGCCAGCGGAAGGGAGACAGATTGTTCATGCGGGCTAACTCGGTCAGGCTGATTCTATATCGCCTGGCAATCCTCGAGAGCGAGTCGCCCGGCCGCACCCTGTAAGAGGCAACGCCGCCCGTATTCTGATTGGCGTTCGTCGAGGAATTCGGAGTTGGTCCGTCGATCAAGAGTTTCTGACCGTACCAGACATGATTGGCATCGGGCAGGTTGTTGAGCTGGCGCAGCCGGGCCACCGTAGTGTCGTAACGCGCGGCGATCTGGCTGAGCGTCTCACCCGGTCTGACGATGTGCTCTTCGTAGGCCGATACGCTGCGAACACTGGCAAAGGCAGCAATGGCGGCCAGGAGAAGAGCCAGGGTCGCCCGCACCATCAGGCTGAGGCGTCTTCGCATTGAGAATCTCATCAAAGGGAAAGAGTGCGTCACGTCAGTACCGTCCTTGGGTGCGCTGAATTGAGTCTGTTTTGATGCCAACGATGACTTTGGGTTTGCCTCCTATTTTCCAAGACGACAACCGGGGTGCAATTGTTCCGGTATCGCTGGCCCCTTTTTGACTCTTGAGCGCACTCTTCAATATATCGGAATATCCTGTCGGAAACAATCCGAACAACAGGCTACAAAGAAACGGGCCTAAGCCCCGCAACGAGCACGGAACTATTCCCCATTCACTGCAAGACGGTAGGCGGCGCCTTTGACCGGCTCCGAATCAAGTACCCCTCTTGCGCGGCCGGGAATGCATCGTGTCTGCCCGCCGGGCGGGCACATGGTCCTCAAGGCGTCGGCGACCGTCTTCCACCAGGCATTCTGGGTCGATTTCGGACACATTGGTACGACTCGTCTTGCGTGTTATAATCCCGCAATCGAAACGGCTTGCCCCTCTCCGCAAGTTGAATGTCAGGTCCGCTCCGACGACCTCTCTCGATCGTCGGGTTACCGGCTTGGCAGCTAACCGGAGCCCCGCGGGCAAACGAATCGAAAGCGCTCCAGGCTGAATGCCCAGGCCCGAGTAGCCATTTGCCTACCGACAGAGGTATGGATGGCACAGAAAACAACTGCGCCGCATGGGAGTTGGTGTTCCCCAATCAGCGCTGGACTGGTTGCCGCAAGTTCCCAGCATTGGATCAATCAGCTCTTCGTGGAAGGTGAAGAGCTCTACGCTCTGCTCCGTCTGCCTGAAGAGGGAGGACGCAGCGTTGTTGCCCGTGTACTTGAGGACGGGCGTTTCGAAACATTGACGCCCGCTCCCTTTGACGCTCGCACGCGCGTCTACGAATATGGTGGCAGTTGTTTCGCAGTCCGGGACGGAGAGGTCTTCTTTTCAAACTTTCCCGACGACCGGATCTACCGCCACTTTCCGGGCGAAACGCCGCGACCGGTCACCGCCGAAGGCGATGTCCGCTACGCCGACTTCGTAGTCGACCGCAGGCGCAACAGGCTGATCTGCATCAGGGAAGATCACACCTCCGCCGGCGAGCCCGCGCACACCGTTGCCGCGGTCAATCTCGACGGCGACATCTTTGGCGACGCCCTCTTCAACCGCGCAGACTTCGTCGCATTCCCCGTTTTGAGCGTTGATGGAGGCAAGCTGGCCTGGGTGGCATGGGACCATCCGAGCATGCCATTCTTTTCCAGCGCCCTCTGGACGGCCGACGTCGGGGATGACGGCGTGCTCGCGGACGTCCGACAGATTGTGCCGGAACAGGAGGAAAGCATCACCGATCCCCGCTGGTCGCCGGAAGGCGTCCTCTATTTCTGCTCCGATCGCACCGACTGGTGGAACCTCTATCGCTGGCGCGAGGGCGAGGTTTCACCCGTGTGCCCGATGGAGGCGGAGCTGGGCAATCCTTACTGGAATATCGGCAAGACGATGTACCGTTTCCTGACCCAATCGCGTGTCCTGGCCGCCTGCAACGACAAAGGTACCTGGCATCTCCGCCTGATCGATACCGGCGACGGCACCTGCAAGGAGATTGAGACCGAATTTACCTATATTGTTTTTGTCGAGACGATTGGCGAAGAGGCCTTCATCGTGGCGGCGTCGCCGAACAAGCCCCGTTCCCTCTTCAAACTGGACATGAAGAGCGGCGCCTGTGCCTGCCTGGCAACTTCGGTCGAACATTCCGTGTCCCCGGACTATTTTTCGCCCGGCGTACACATCGCGTACCCGACTGCGAACGACCTGCAGGCGTACGGCTACTATCACGCCCCGCACAACCCGGAGTTTGAGGCGCCCGCGGGCGAGCTTCCGCCCCTAATCGTCATCGCACATGGCGGGCCGACCGGTTCGGTCAAACAGGCGCTCGACCTGGACGTGCAGTTCTTCACCAGCAGGGGATTCGCCGTGCTGGAGTTAAACTACGGCGGCAGCGCGGGCTATGGCCGCGCCTATCGCAACCGCCTGCGCGGGACTTGGGGCCAGGTCGACGTCGATGACGCGGTCAACGGCGCACGTTATCTCGTCGAGCAGGGCCTTGCCGACGGCGAGCGAACGATCGTGCGCGGCGGCAGCGCCGGCGGCTTTACAACCTTTGCGGCGCTCGCCTTTCGAGACTACTTCCAGGCCGGGTCGAGCCACTACGGCATCAGTGACCTGGAATTCTGGGACGGGGAGACGCACAAGTTTGAAGCCAACTACTGCCGCTCCTTGATCGGTCCTTACCCTGAGGCCCGCGCCCTCTATCGCGAGCGCTCGCCAATCCACCGTGCGCATGAGATCAACGCGCCTCTGCTCATCTTTCAAGGCCTGGACGACAAGGTGGTGCCGCCGAACCAGTCCCGCTTTGTTGCCGACGCACTGCGCGAGCGGGGCGTCCCCGTGGCCCACATCGAGTTTGAGGGCGAGGCGCACGGATTTCGTCGGTCAGAGACGAATGTGCGCACGCACCAGGCGGAGCTCGCCTTCTTTGGACAGGTCTTCGGCTTCAAAACAGCCGACGACCTTCCTCCCCTGCACATCGACAACGCCGGGGCCCTCCACCGCAGGGGCGACATCGGCTGAACCGGCAGCAAAGTTGAATGCGTGAACAATCAAAGCCTGAACGGCGAAACCATGGAGGCCCGACGTGAGTTCAAATCGAGGACGAGAAACGGCCAGTGCCATTGTCGAGACCTTCAAGCAGCGCACGCGGGGGTCAGGCGAATGGGACGCGCGCGCTAAGAGGACGATGCCCGGTGGAGACACGAGGGCGGCCTCCTATTATACGCCCTATCCCGCCTACATGGTGCGCGGGGAAGGCTGCCATCTCTATGACTATGACGAGAACAAATACCTCGATTTCCTCAACAACTACACCTCGCTCATCCACGGTCACGGGCATCCGGCGACCGTGAGCGCCATTCAGGAACAGGCCGTGCGGGGGACTGTGCTCGGCTCCACCGCCGAGGTGACGGTCGAACACGCCGAGATGCTTGTCGAACGCGTTCCCAGCCTGGAAAGCGTCCGCTACTGCAACTCAGGCACCGAAGCGACGCACCTGGCGATGCGAGCGGCCCGGGCTTTCATGGGCAGGGACGTCATCGTCAAGATGGATGGCGGCTACCACGGGTCGCACGACTATGTGCAGGTCAACGTGCAGGCCGACACGGAGTCGGAAGGACTGCCCCAGCCTAAGCTCACCACGCGCGGCGTTCCTTCTGCCGTTCTGGAGGATGTGCGAATCGTTCCCTTCAACGATCTCGACGCGCTCGAAGACGTACTACGCGCCGAGAGCGACGAAATCGCCGCCATCATATTGGAGCCGGTCCTCGGCTCGGGCGGCGGTGTCGAACCGGAGGCGGGTTACCTGCGGGGCGTCAGGCGGCTGGCCGACACCTATGGCGTTCTCCTGATCTTCGACGAAATCCTGACATTTCGCACCGAAGTCGGCGGCGTGCAGGCCGCGATCGGGGTGACGCCCGACCTGACTTCGATTGCGAAGTTCATTGGCGGCGGTCTGCCGCTTGGCGCGTTCGGCGGCCGCGAGGAGATTATGGCACCGTTCGATCCCACGCACGCGCAAACCATTCCCCACAATGGCACCTTCAACGGCAACAACATCACGATGGCGGCAGGCATCGCGACGATGAAGGACTACGATGCGGACGAGGTCGTCCGCATCAACCGGCTCGGCCGGCGGCTGAAAGAGGGGTGCAACCGGGCCTTTAAGGCAAAAGGCGCGAACTTGCGGGCAGTGGGCGAGGGCTCGATCATCCGCGTCCATTGGAGCGAAAAGAGGATCAGAAACGCACGTGAGGGCGCGCTGGCGCAGGCTGCCGCGCAGGAGCTGCCCAAATTGCTGCACATGGAGTTGATGAATCGGGACATTTTCAGTGCTCCCAGGTGCCAGTTCGCGATCTCGACGCCGATGACGGAGCGGGAAGTCGACACGGCCATCGAGGCGATGGCGCGCTCCCTGGAGGTTGTCATGCCTTATATGGTGGAGCAGACGCCTCACCTTCTTCAGGCCTGAAGGGCAGGTGAGACCGGCGCGTTCCTCCCTTGTCAGGTGGACGCGGGCGGGGCACGCACAGGTTCCTATTTTCCTTTCGCTACCGGGAGGTTGAATCCGTGAAGATTCGCTGGCAGGCGTGGTACGGCGACCGTGAGATCGAATTGGAATTCCCGCCGGCGTGGTGCGTGGAAAAGGTCCAGATGGCGGATGCCCCTCCGGCGGATTTTGCGACGCTGGCTGAAAGCCTGCGGCGGCCGATTGGGACACCAACGCTCCAGGAACTCGCGCGCGGCAGCAGCAGCGCTGCCATCGCGGTGGAGGATATCACTCGCCCTTCCGCGCTGGGCCCGATCATGCAACTGGTGCTTGACGATCTGATGGCCGGCGGTCTGGCCGCTGAGGACATCCGCTTCATCATGGGCCTGGGCGCGCACACCCCGATGCGCCGCGAGGAGCTGGTCATGAAGTTGGGCCAGGAGATCGTCGAGAACTTCCCGATCTTTCAGAATCAGCCCCACGAGAACCGCAAATACCTGGGCGAGACCCAACGGGGTACGCCTATCTACACCAACGCTTTCTTCTGGGAGGCCGATCTGCGGCTGAGCGCAGGCACGATCGTGCCGCACGGACTGGCGGGTTTCGCCGGCGGGGTCAAGACGGTGGCGGTCGGAATGGCCGGCATCGAGACCCTTCACGCCAACCACTCGATCGCATACAGGCTGCCCCATTCGATGTCCGGCCGCATCGAGGGCAACGAAATGCGCGCTGATCTCGAGGAGATCGGGCGTAAAGTCGGACATCGCTTTGCCGTCAATACAGTGGTCAACTCGCGGCGGGACCTGGTCGCCCTCTTTGCTGGCGACCCAGTCGACGCCCATCGGGCCGGCGTCAGATTCGCCCGTACCGTCTACGGCACCGCTTTCCCGCCGCCGGCCGACATCGCCGTCTTCAACGCCTATCCCAAGGATACCGACCTGGTGCAGGTGCTCAACTCGATGAACGCGGTGGCGCGCGATCTGCGCCGCGCGATCAAGCCCGGCGGATCGGCCGTACTGGCGACCGCCTGCACGCATGGCGCCGGCATTCACTATCTGCTCAGCAGCGGCATGCGCGCCCATGGCCCTCTCCGGCGGGAAAGGCTTCATCTCGGTGAAAAGGGCCTGATCATCTACTCGCCCAATCTCTCTTACACAGACATTCAGGAGTTCCCCGAGGACACCTGCCTCTTCAACGGTTGGCCGGAGGTCATCGCCGAGTTGGGCCGGCGTCACGGGGACGGGGCCACCGTTTCGGTCTTCCCCAACGCGGCCCTGCAGATCCCGGAGGAGATAGTCGGCCTCGAGGGCTGACCGGCTGCGGCCACGTGGCGCACCGGTCTCCAACTGATTGTGGAAATATGAAAGGCCTCACGCCTGCCTGTAGTTTGGAACTTCAGGATCCCTTTCGATGACCGAGCAGCGGATACGCACAGTGACGCCCGAAGATCTGTTTCGCCTGCAATTCCTGCAGGACGCAAGGCTCTCTCCGGACGGAAAGCTGATTGCGTACAGCCTCTCGTACGTCGACGCGGCAGGCGATGAAGAGTACTGCACCATATGGCTCCTTGCGCCCGCCACCGGGGAAGTTCGCCAGCTTACGAGTGGCAAAACCGTCGACAGCAACCAGGCCTGGTCGCCGGATGGCAGCCGGATCGCCTTCTTTTCCAACCGGGCCGGGACAAAACAACTCTATACGATGCCGGTTGACGGCGGCGAACCGCGCCTCCTGACAGACCTGCCGCAGGGCGTCGGGCGCGGCCCGGTCTGGTCTCCGGACGGACAATACATAGCTTTCTCGGCGCGAGCGAACGCTGAACCGGTCTACCCGACGAAGCCCTATCGCGTAACCCGCAAAATCTACCGTCTGGACGGGCTCGGCTATCTGCACAATGCGGTCCATGACTTATTCGTCGTGCCGGCCGCGGGCGGAGAGGCGCGCAACCTCACGCAGGACGAAAACCACAACTGCCGCTACAACTCGCCGGAGTGGTCCCCCGACAGCCGTAAGATTCTGTTCACGACGACCTTTTTCCCCGACGAGCACCGCTTCTTTCCCGCGCTGCGGGTGGCCGGCCTGGATGGCGAAGTGCGCGACCTAGTCAGGGATTGGGGCTATGCCTCCTATTCGGCGGTCTGGTCGCCGGACGGCGAGCGAGTCATCTTCGTCGGCAATACCATCGACGTCCCTTTCAGCGCGCAGAATCACCTGTGGGTAGTGGACAGCCACGGGGGAACGCCCGAGTGCCGCACGACGGGGATGGTCGGCAATGTCGAGGGATCTCTGCAAGCCGACATGCCGGTCGGCTACCGCGACTACCCCAAGTTTCAGGTCTCGCAGGACGGGGAGGCGGCCTATGTGCGCGTGCAGGATGGCGGCAGAATGCAGCTGTATCGAATCGCGCTGCAAGGGGAGGTCTCCTACGAACCGGTCGTCGCCGGCGATCGCGCCTGCTACGCGCTGGGGCTGCACCGGGGCCGCCTGCTGATGTCGGCCTCCGACCTGAATACGCCGCCCAATCTCTACCAGGTCGACATCGACGGCGACAACGAAGAGAAACTCACCCACTTCAACGCCGGTCTGCTCTCGACATTGGCGCAACCAGAGGTTGAACGGCTTTCCTTTTCTAGCAGCGACGGCGCAGCGGTTGAAGGTTGGCTGTTGAAACCCAACGCCGGCGCCCCCCCTTACCCCACCATTCTCTACATACATGGCGGTCCCCACCACGGCTGGGGCCATATCTTCGCCTTTGACTTTCAGATGCTCGCGGGCGCGGGCTACGCAGTTATGCTCATTAACTATCGCGGCTCGACCGGATACGGCGACGAGTTCAGCGGCGCCACGAATGGGCCGCACCACATGACCCTGGAGTATGCCGACCTCATGGCAGGCGTTGACTGCGCAATCGCAAGGGGACTGGCCGACCCGGCTCGCCTCGGCGTCTGCGGGCTCTCCTATGGGGGCTATCTCTCCTGTTGGATTGTGGGCCACACCGATCGTTTCAAGGCCGCCGTCCCTGAAAACCCTGTGACGAATCGCGCCTCGTGGTACGGTGTCAGCGACATCGGCGTCACCCACCCTGAATCGGTGGGCGGTCATCTGTTTGAGATCCCCGATGCGTACCGGCGCTGCTCCGCCATCACCTACGCTCATCGCTGCACGACGCCCACGCTTCTGATCCAGGGAGAAAGGGACATGCGTGTGCCCGCAGAACAGTCCGAGCAGTTTTACACCGTACTCAAGGTCGGCGGCTGTACGGTGGAGATGCTGCGCCTGCCGAACAGCTCGCACAGCGAATCGATCGGAGGCCGGCTGGATGTCCGCCGCGCCCAAAACGAAGCCCTGCTCGACTGGATGAACCGCTATGTCTTAGGCGCCGCGTGATCTGGACTTTCTGTAGAGGAGAAAGCAATACCGGCCCTTGAATTTCAGGCAGACTGTCGCTCGGACGATTTTCGATTCCATATCACGACAAGCAGAAACAACGTCTGCAGGTAGCTGAAACTATGGCCAGCCGCACAGTTCAACCGGAAGACCTGTTTCGATTTCAGATTCTGCAGGACGCCAGGCTCTCGCCCAACGGACGGCATGTGGCCTATTCGGTCTCCAACGTTGATCCTGACCGGGACCAGGAGTGCGCCGCCATCCGGCTTATCGACCTGGCTTCGGGTGAAGACCGCAGGCTGACGGCGGGCGCGTCGTTGGACACGCACCCGGTCTGGTCTCCTGACGGCGCGCAGCTTGCCTTCTTTTCGACGCGCTCGGGAACGCGCCAACTCTATACCATCTCGATCGACGGTGGCGAGCCGGACCAGCTCACCGAACTGCCGCAGGGCCTGGGCCGGGGACCGGCCTGGTCGCCCGACGGTCGGTACATCGCCTTCTCGGCAAGGCCGGGCGCGTCCCAGGTCTTCCCCGACAGGCCTTACCGTGTGACGCGGCACTTCTATCGACTGGACGGCTCCGGCTATCTGCACGCCGCCGCACCGGACCTGTTCGTTCTGCCGGCCGCCGGTGGAGAACCCCGCAACCTGACCCAGGACGAGGCGTACAACTGCTATCGCACCGGCCCCGTCTGGTCCCCCGATAGCCGGGAGATCCTTTTCACAACCGCCTGCTATCCCGATTCCTACCGCTGGTTCGCCGCGCTGCGGGTTGTGAATCTGGACGGCGATCTGCTCGATGTCGTCAAGGATTGGGGTTGCGCCACCAACCCCCCCTCAGCCGGATGGACGCCGGACGGCGAACACATCGTCTTTGTCGGCAACCCGATCGACGCGCCCAAGCAGAGCCACAAGCACCTGTGGATGGTCGACAGGCAGGGCGGGACACCCCAATGCCGCACGACAGGCATCTTCCACAACGTGGCCGGCAAGTTCCAGTCAGACATGCCGGTCGTCGGCGCCGACGCGCCCAACCTGCACGTCGCCCCGGACGGGAGGCATGCCTACGTCCCGGTCCAGGTTGGCGGTACGAAGTCGGTCTACCGTATCGCGCTCAGCGGAGAGGTCGATTTCGAGCCGGTCGTCGGCGGCGAGCGCGTGTGCGATGTGGCCGGCTTGAGCCAGAGCGAGATCCTGATGACGGTCAACAGTTTCGGCCAACCTGGCAATCTTTTCCTGGTCGATCGGGACGGCTCCAGCGAGAGGAAGATCACCGACCTGAATCGTGCTCTGCTTGCCGACTTCGCCCGCCCCGGAGTCGAGCATCTTTCCTTCGCCAGTTGCGACGGCGCCCGAGTCGAGGGCTGGTTGCTGACGCCTCCCACCGGCGAGCCGCCCTATCCAACCGTCCTCTTCAACCACGGCGGCCCCGACATGGCCTGGGGCAACGTCTTTTCGTTGGATTTCCAGATGTTGAACGGGGCCGGCTTCGCCGTCCTCCTGATCAACTATCGCGGCTCGCTCGGCTACGGCGACGAATTCATGACCGGGATCAACGGCAGAATGGGCGAGTTGGAGTTTGCCGATCTGATGGCCGGCGTTGACCACTGCATCGGATTGGGCCTCGCCGATCCCGACCGGCTGGGCATGTGCGGCTCGTCCTACGGCGGCTTTCTCACCTGTTGGGCGGTCAGCCACGGCGACAGGTTCAAAGCGGCCGTAGCTGAAAACCCGATTACCAATTGGGATTCCTGGTATGGAGTGGCCGACATCTTCTCCTCGATCGCCCTGCCTGAGGAGGCGATGGGCGGGCCGCCGCACGAGGCGCCCGAGGTCTACCGCAGGGCATCGCCCGTTTACGCCGCCCACAACTGCTCGACGCCGACGTTGTTAATACAGGCCGAACGCGATCTTCGCTGCCCGGCCGAGCAGTCTGAACAGTTCTATGCCATGCTGCAGGCGAACAACTGTGTCGTCGAGATGCTGCGCCTGCCAAACGTCTCACATGGCGGCTCGTCGTTCGGTCCACTGGAAGCCCGCCGCGCCCAGAACGAAGCCCTGCTCGACTGGATGAAGCGTTACCTGCAGCCGTAGGCCTTTCTGCAAAAGGACGGCATCAGTGGGAAACCGTCAACACAGGAATGTGAGGCATTCAGGCTGACCCATGCTGGTCTACACGCTGAGACGGCTGCTCCTGATCATCCCGACCCTCCTTGGGGTCTCGCTTGCCATCTTTGCAATCCTTGAGCTGGCTCCGGGGGACCCGCTTGCGGCCGTGGTCAGCGAAGAGTACGGCAACACCCCCGAGGACATCGAGCGAATCCGAGAGCAGCTCCATCTGAACGACCCTGTTCACGTACAATATCTCAACTTCCTCTGGGATGCCCTGCGCGGGGACCTCGGCAGGTCTTTCCGCGGCGGCAGCTCCGTCTTAAACGACATTCTGGCCAGGCTGCCGAGCACGATCAACCTGGCCGTGGCGGGGCTGTTCGTGACGATGCTCCTTGGCATCTCCGCAGGCGTACTGGCGGCGCTGTTTCGCGGCGCCGTACTCGACAAACTGACGATGGTCTTCGCATTTATCGGCGTGTCGATTCCGAGCGTCTATGCCTCTCTGCTTCTCCTCCTGATTTTTGCCGTAGAGTTGGGCTGGTTCAAGGTCGTCGGCGAAGAGGGTATCAAGGCCTTGATTCTGCCGGCGACGGCGATGGCATTGATTCCGGCAGGTGTGCTGGCGAGGCTCACGCGCGCCAGTATGCTAGAGGTGATGGAGGAGGACTACGTCCGCACCGCCCGCGCCAAGGGCATCCGCGAATCGCTGGTGACGATAATGCACGTATTTCGAAATGCCCTGATTCCGATCGTAACCTACCTGGGTCTGCTGGCCGGCAGCCTGCTGTCGGGCCAGGTCTTTGTCGAAAACGTATTCGGCCGGCCGGGCCTCGGCAGGTTTCTGGTCGACTCGATCAGCGCGCGCGACTATCCGCAAATCCGGGGCGGAATCCTCTTCGTAGCGGCGGGCTACGTCTTCGTAAATCTGATCGTCGATCTCCTCTACGGTGTTATCGATCCGCGTATTTCCTATGAATGAGGGGTGCCGTTGAGCATGAGCAGACCGCAGTCGGCAGAGGGCGCAGATAGAGGATCATTTGTAGACGAGATTGCACGCACAGGGCAGGCTGCCGCCGCCGAGAGCAGGTCGCCTTGGCGCAGGGTCGTTGCCAGGTTCTTTCGCGACCCTTTGGCGGTCGCGGGACTGGTTATCATGGGGTTGATCATTCTTCTTACCCTCGTCGCCCCCCGGCTTTACAGCTGGGAAGCCATAATCAATGTCTCCTACGAGACCAAGCTGCTGGCCCCGAGCGCGGCATTTCCGTTCGGGACGGACAATCTGGGGCGCGATCAGTTGGGCCGGGTGATTTGGGGCGGGCGGGAGTCGCTGCGGGCCGGCTATCTTGTCGTGCTAATAGGGCTGGGCGGCGGTACCGTGCTGGGCCTGATTTCCGGATTCGCCGGCGGATGGGTCGATAACCTGATCCAGCGCGTCGTGGACGTTTTCCTGGCCATTCCCGGCATTCTGCTGGCGCTGAGCGTCGTCGGCGCGCTTGGACCGGGTCTCGTCCAGGTGATGCTCGCAGTCGGCTTGGCCAACGTACCCGACTACACCCGCCTGATCCGCGGCTCCGTGCTGGAGGCGAAAGAGAACGAATACGTGCGCGCTGCCCGCGTGCTCGGCGCAAGCAGCGGTCGCATCATGTTCAGACACATCCTGCCGAACGTGATCGGCCCAATTCTGGTCTATGCCACGCTTGGGTTAGGCATCGCGATCATGATAACCGCCGGCTTGAGCTATCTCGGGTTGGGCGCGCAGCCGCCCTCGCCTGAGTGGGGCGCCATGTTGAACCTGGGGCGTGAATTCATGCGCCATGCCTGGTGGATGCCCGTCTTTCCCGGCATTGCCATTGTTATCGCCGTACTGTCGATTAACCTGATTGGGGATGGTCTGCAGGACGCGATCAACCCTAAGTTGCGCAAGTAGGTTGTTCTCGAAGCGTTCGCTATGCCGTCAAACGCAGAAGGAGGAAGTGCAAATGGAGCCAAGCTTGGCCGTGTTTCTTCCCAAAGTTGGAAATCCAGGAACAGCACGACAACCAGGAGGAAGACGATGTCAAAGAGATTTTTGTTAGTCTTCACAGCAATGCTCGCAGTCCTGATGGCGGCGGCCTGCGTTGCAGTGGCTCCGACCGGCATGCAGGATGAGGCCGCCCCTGATTCGATGATGGGCGGAACGCTGCGCATCGCCCTGCCCGCCGATATCACGTCGCTCGACCTGCACAAGACGTCCCGGGGCGATGATGCGCTGGTCGTGGGGCAGTGGTTCAACGCGACACTGATCACCCAGAATTCAGACGGCGAGTTCATCCCCTATCTTGCTGAAAGCTGGGAGTTCTCCGAGGACGGTCTGACGTGGACATTCCACCTGCGCGACGACGTGAAGTTCCACAACGGGGACGCGCTGACTGCTCACGACTTCGTCTGGACCTACGAGCGTGCGCTGGACCCCGACCTCGCTTCGCCGGGGACCGGCAGGCGACTGAATGGAATGACGTTTGAGGCGCCGGACGACTACACGCTGATCTTCAACTTCCCGACGCCGACGATCTCGTTGCTCCAGTTCGTCACATGGGGCTACATGGCGCCAATGTCGCAGCGCGCAGTGGAAGAGGGCGGCGCCGAATACGAACTGAACCCGGTCGGGACCGGCCCCTACAAGGTCGTCGACGTACGGCCAGGCGAAGGGCTTACGCTCGAGCGCTGGGATGATTACAACTGGGGTCCGGCATTCTTCGACGGAGCCAACACTGGTCCATACAACTTCGATGCCATCGAGTTCAGCATCCTGCCTGAAGAGGCGACTCGAGTGGCAGCCCTAGAAGCGGGCGACATCGACTTTGTGAACGGTGTCTCCAACCCACTCGACGTGCCCATCCTGGAGGCCGCCGGCGTGGCTGTTCAGCAGGTGCCGTTCGGACAGGTCCGTCTGGTCTACATGCAGAACCACGTCCCGCCCTTCGACGATGTACGCGTGCGCCAAGCCTTCAACTACGCAGTGAACCGTGAGGAGATCACCCAGATCGTCACCGACGGCGCCGACCAGATCAGCCGCGGCCCGATCAGCCCGGGCATGGTAGGCTACGACGCCGCGACTGAGGAGGAATGCGGCTATCATTTCGACCTGGACCGCGCCAAGGAGCTGATGCAGGAGGCGGGTTATAGCTTTGGCGATGACGGTATGCTGGTCTCGCCGGATGGCGAGCCCTTCAATCTGACGCTTACCGCCGAAACCGTGGACAGCGGCACCGCCTACGCCGAGGTCCTGCAGTCGATGTGGCGCGAGTTGGGGGTCGCGATCGAGCTTGAAATCGTCGAGCCGTCGATCCTCTATCCGCGACTCACTGAACGCGATTACCAGGCCGGCTACGGCCGACGCGGCGGCTGGACGAGCTACGACTACCTGTACGCCATCTACCACTCCAGCACCGGCCGCGATCTGCCCGGCTCGATGCGCTCCGCGGTCGATGATCCCATTACCGACGCGCTGCTGGAGAAGAACCGCGCCATGGCAATCGACAATCCCGAGCTGCAGGGTTCAATCAACGAACTGTACTGCCATATCGCCTCACAGTCCTACTCCGTCTGGATTTCCGACGGCGTCTTCCGACCATCGGTAGGCCCGAGAGTTCACGGAGCGGTCGCCGGACCGGCGTTCGCGGGACGGCCCGTCTTCTGGCCCAACGCTTATATTGCCGCTGAAGATCGATAATTTCTTTCGAGGAGGCGCAGGGCCCGACCCTGCGCCTCCCGTCTCTGCTTCAACTTCCGCATCCACGTTGCGGCCCAAGCCGCTGAGTTGTCATGCCGCCAATCCTTGAAGTGCGAGACCTCGTGACGCGGTTCGACACCGAGGACGGCGTCGTACACGCCGTGAACGGCATCTCCTACACGCTGGACAAAGGTGAGTCGCTGGGCATCGTCGGCGAGAGCGGCTCGGGAAAGACGGTCAGCGTCCTGTCGCTGATGGGGCTGATCCCACAGCCGCCTGGCCGCGTAGAACAGGGACAGGTCCTCTTCGCAGACAGCGACCTGCTCAAGCTGACGGCGGACCAGCTGCGCGCCATTCGTGGGCGCGAAATCGCTATGATTTTCCAGGACCCGATGACCTCGCTCAACCCGGTCCTCACGGTCAGCTACCAGCTTGCCGAAATCATGCGGCCCCATCTCAACCTGGCGCCCGACGAAATCGAAGAGCGCACGATCGAGCTGCTGGAGCTGGTCGGCATTCCCAATGCCGCCAGCCGGCGCAAGGACTTTCCACATCAGTTCTCCGGCGGTCAACGCCAGCGTATCATGATTGCCATGAGTCTGGCCTGCAATCCGTCCGTCCTCATCGCCGACGAACCGACAACCGCGCTCGATGTCACGATTCAAGCCCAGATAATCGACTTGGTCAACAGGTTGCGCGAGCAGTTCGGCATGGCCACCATCTGGATTACCCACGACCTGGGCGTTGTCGCCGGACTGGTCGACAAGGTGATCGTCATGTACGCCGGCTTCATTGTCGAGGCCGCCTCAGTCCTCGACCTCTACAAGAAGACCAGCCATCCATATACGCTCGGCCTTCTGCAGTCGATTCCCTCCATCCACGCAACGATCGCTACGGACAGGTTGATTCCGATCGAGGGCGCGCCGCCCGACCTGCTGCAGGAGCCGGTCCACTGCCCCTTTGCGCCACGTTGCCAGTTCGCTGTCGACCAGTGCTGGCAGGAGATTCCTCCGCTTCAGCGTGTGGCGGCTGGACATCTTGCGGCCTGTTGGCGCTGGGAAGATGTGCGGGCTACGGGGGCGGCGTCATGACGAACCAAACGCCCCGTGAGATCCTGGTCGAAGTGCGCGATCTGAAGAAGCACTTCCCTGTCCGGCGGGGACTCCTGCGCCGCCAGGTCGGCGCCATCAGGGCTGTTGACGGCGTCTCCTTCGACGTCTACCGGGGCGAAACCCTGGGCCTGGTCGGCGAATCAGGCGGCGGTAAGTCGACAACCGGCTGGACCATTATTCGCGACCTGGAGCCGACCGCCGGCACCGTGCGCTTCGAGGGCCAGGACCTGGCATCAATCACGCACGCCGAGATGCGCAGGATGCGCCGCAACATTCAGATGATCTTCCAGGACCCGTACGCCTCGCTCAACCCCCGTATGACGGTGGGCAGCATCGTGGGGGAACCGCTTGACGTGCATCAGATCGGTGCGACAAGCGAGCGCCGCGCGCGTGTCCGCGAACTGCTGGAAATCGTCGGACTCAATCCGGGTTTTGTCAATCGATACCCGCACGAGTTCTCCGGCGGCCAGCGCCAGCGCATCGGCATCGCCCGCGCCCTGGCGACCAATCCCACCTTCGTCGTGGCTGACGAGCCAATCTCAGCCCTCGATGTCTCGATCCAGGCGCAGGTCGTCAACCTGATGTGGGACCTGAAAAACAAGTTCGGGCTCACCTACCTCTTCATCGCCCATGATCTCTCGATGGTCCGTTACATCAGCGACCGCGTCGCCGTGATGTATCTCGGCCGCGTGGTGGAGATGGGGCAGACTGAAGACGTCTACGCACGGTCGCTTCATCCGTACACGCAGGCTCTGGTTTCGGCTGTTCCCGTCGCCGACCCGGAGGTCGAAATGAGGCGGCAGCGCATCATCCTCGAGGGCGATGTGCCCAACCCAGCCGACCCTCCGGCCGGCTGCCACTTTCATCCCCGCTGCGTCCACGCAACAGATATCTGCCGCCGAGACGGGCCCGAATTCCGCAATCTCGGCCAAAAAGCAGAGCATTGGGTCGCTTGCCACCACGCAGAATCGGTTGCGAGTCCGGTCGGTTTCGAATAACCCGCTTTCAAGGCAAACGGGTGCCGACAGCCCGCCAATGCAGCGGCCGCGGCGAGCTGCTTCGATGGCGGTGGTCGCCCACCAGTTCAGATTGAGAACTCGTACGAAGGGTCGGTCGCCGCGCGCGCCAGCCGGCCGCCCAGTTCCCGCGTCGTCTGGATCAGGGCGTCGAGCGTCGCTGCAAAGAGAGGAAAGGAGAGCGCCTCGAGCGGGAGTTCAGCCTGCAGGGCGACGTCTCCGTCGCCGTCGAGCGCAAATCGGACCAGGCGCACCGACTGATTGAGGCGCAGGAGGAGCGATGCCAGTGCCTGTCTGCACTCCGGAGCGGGCGTGGGCGTTAGAGGACTCACCGCGAAGTGCAGCCAATCTTCTCCAGTCGCCACGTACAGGTCAAACTCCTCATCCTCTTCGTCGGCGAAACTGCTGCGCCAGACGCCGTCGGCGACCGCTTCGTATCCCCACTCGTAGCGCTCAAACAGAGCTGGAATGTCCACTGCCTCTTACCTTGCAGAAGGCCATGCATCGGCGGGGTCCTGTCGATGCGGCATGGGGATTATTCGCAGGGAGAAGCCTTCATTGGCCCAGCGGACGGCGGCGTCTTGCCAGGTGGCGCAGGCGAGAGCGCGGGTGGTCGACGGCTTGGTAGATTTCGTCGGCTGTAAGACCCGTAGCCTTTTCGAGGTCCATTATTGTGCGGAAGGAACTGTCTTTCAGTTCCAGCAGCCTCTCCCGCTCGAATTCGCTCAGCTTGTGGCCGACGAGGGTCGCTTCAGTGTCCTCCAGAAGACTGGCGCGGCATTCCAGGCAGATCCACGTATGTCCGATAAGAATGAGGAAATCTCTGACCCTGGCGTTCTCCATACGGAATCTCCCGCTAGCTCCTCACAATCTGCAACTGACTGAACTGATCTGCCGGCGGGGAAACGCCCCGACAGGTTGGCAAAGCGATAGAGTGCGACTGTGCCCCGTTGTCTACGGCGAAAGCTCCACCGCCTCCTCGGCGTCGAAGGCCGCGTGTTCCACCAGGCCCGCCGTTTCCACCGGCCAGATTGCAAGCCATGCCTTGCCAATTACGAACTCCTGCGGCAGTTGGCCCCAGGTACGTGTATCGGACGACGCCGGGCGGTTGTCTCCCAAAACGTAAAGGTTCCCGGGTTCGACGATCTGGGCAGAGATGTTGCGCGTCATCGGTATCTGATCATACGGTTCATCGACTGGCAGGCCGTTCAGATAGAGAATTCCTTCTAGGATTTCCACCGTGTCCCCCGGCAGCCCGATAATCCGTTTGATGTAGTCCTGGGTGGGGTTATTGGGATAATGGAAGACGATCACGTCACCGCGCTCGTGATCGGTCAGGCGGTAGGCCAGCTTGTTCACGAGCAGATACTGCCCATGGTGGAAGTTCGGCTCCATCGACTGGCCTTCGATGCGGTAGTTTTGGACCAGGCTGCGGATGACAAGAAAGATGAGCACCGCCAGGATCACCGTTTCCAGCGTCTCCCGCAGCAGCGACTTGATTTCTATGCCATCTTCTTCCTGCTCTTCGCCCGCAAGTCTGGCCCGGTGATCGCCCAGATCGCCTAGCGGTACCGCGCCGCCCGTCGGAACGGCGGTGGCAATTGTCTTCCCGCCTGCTATGGCTGGCTCGCTGCCCTGATCGCCTATCGGCCGGGACAGCACGGATTCCGGGGAGGTCGCAACGCCTTCAGGAGACTCTGCCGCGCCGGAAACAGGCCGCGCTGGCAGGTCGGCATCCATCTCCGGCGCTTTCGGCTCTTTTTGATCGTCGAGCAATGGTTTGGGTCCGATTTCGTGGCGTAGAGCGACTGTGACTGGTCAGACAGATGCAGAAATTATATCATTCGAGATGAATTGAAAACAAGCGGGGAGCGTTCGCGGCCGTCACTGTCCCATTGGTAGAGAACTCTTGGTTCTCGGATCGATCGTTCCACTGATTATCAGACGAGACGTCCGTGGCCGCACCTTGAGGCGCCTCAACTTTTCCGCAACTGTCCCCTCGAATACGGCAATTATCCCAAATGAATAACCCAATTATCCCAAATCAGCCGCCTATCTGAGAATGTAACGCGTTCCCCGTTTGTCACCGATTTTGAGAAGCAGCTTCTTGTCGACAAGGTCTGCCAGGTCCAGCCGCAGCGTCTCCGCGCCGACGTGCGAACACAGCTGCCTGTAATCGCGGTTGGTAATGCTGCCGCTGGCCTGCACATGCTGCATCGCCTTCAACTGGCGTTCGTTCATGTGCTGCTCCCACTCGGGGATGATCTTCTCCAGGTCCCGGCTGTTCTGTAGGGTGACCGAGAATCGATGGCTCCTCGCATCAAAGGTCGGCGGAGGATGGCCCGCGGCCACCATCTCCTCGATCATCCTGTCGACGCCCAATCCAAGCTCCTCGATGTATCCCCACTGGTACAAACCGTTGACGATGCGGGGATTCCGGCTGTAATGCTCCTCAACGATGTTGTCGACTGTAATATACGCCGGCAGTCCTCCCGGGCTGGTGATTTCCAGGCGGTCGTTGTGCATGTGAATTTCGACGCTGCTCCCCCGCAGGCGGTAGTCGCGGTGGCAGACCGCATTCACCAGCGCCTCGCGCACGGCAAATGGCGGATACTCGGTCCGGTCTTCGCGCTGCAAGCCCTTGACGACCGCCTTCTTGTCCATCTCCTCCCAGATCACCCGCCAGCCGCGCTCGACGATACGCGCGAGCGGGCCTGTGATCTCCTCGCGCCGGCCATAACCGAACGAACCGGCCGCGCTACCCAGCGGCAGCCCCTCGGCCGAACCCTCGCCCGCGACCGCCCCGGCCCTCTGTCCGTCCGACCGGTTGTCGTCGAACTTCACGAAGACGGCCCGGCTCTGGGGCAGAAAAAGCTGAGGTTCCCTGCCGAAGAGCAGCATTCCGCTGATAGTCGGTACGCCGTCGTCGCCGATCGCGCCGATCTGTTGCAGCAGCCTGTTCTTGGGCAGCAGCGTGCCGCGCGGGTTCCGCTGCTGGCGCCTTTCCAGGTATTCGTCGATTACATCCTCGTCCAGGTCCTCTCGGACGGCGCCGGCGACAGCGTCGGTCTCGAACTCGCCCATCGAACGGTTGGCCACCAGCATCTGCAGCTCTGTCGCGCTGAGCGGGCGGTTTTCACGGCTGTGGCGTACGAGCGCACGGCCGTCGCTGAGAATATGAAGCTCGCTGCTGCGTTCGACCCGCAGCAATACGATCGGCCCGTCCTCCGTTTCCGCCTGCTGCCACTCCGTCGTCATCGGCGGGCGGCACAGCGTCAGAGCGGCGAGCAATGTGCCTTCTGCCTCATCGCCTGCCAGCAGGTCGCCCGGCAAGCCGCCGGCATCGACGCCCAGCACGACAGTTCCGCCGTCACCGTTGGCAAAGGCGACGAGCGTCTCGGCCAGCCTCTCAGGTTTGGGGCTGGGCAGAAAAGCGAGCCTCGCGCCGGGCCCTTCGTTCAGTAAAGTGCGCAGTTCTGTCATCGGAGGCGCCGCTGGTCTAGTCGTCTGCCGGTATCGGAGCAGGGCCCATGACAGCCGCGGCCGGATCGCTGCCATTCGCTTCCACGCCGTCGACCCCGCGAGTCAGGTCCTCGTGCCTGAGCACCGCCAGCGCCGCCACGGTATCGCCTTCGTCCAAGTTGACGATGCGCACGCCCTGCGTCACGCGGCCCTTGTGACTGATGCCGGAGACCGGCGTGCGGAGCACTATTCCGTTGCCGGTAATGACGGTAACCTGGTCCTTCTCGTCCACAACGCGGGCCGCAACGATTGGCCCGAGCTCCGCAAGGCGGGTCCGGTCCGTCGTCCAGACCCCCTGGATGTAACGACCCCTGGTGGCGAATTCACTCAGGCGCACACGCTTACCGCAGCCCAGCTCGTGAAGCACAAGCAGGTCGGCATCGGGCTGCACCACGTCGAAACCTGTGACCAGGTCCCCCGGCAGCAGGCGAAGCGCCCACACACCGGCCGCCGGACGTCCCATCGCTCTCACTCTGTCCTCGCGCATTCGCAACGCCTTGCCCCCGCGTGTCACCACGATAAACTCCTGGTTCCCGTCGGTTAGCTGAGCCCACTCCAACGAATCGTCCTCATCCAGATTCATCGCAATCAATCCGCTGGGACGTACGTGCGCAAACGCGCTCGCCTGTACCCGCTTGATCCGCCCCTTGCGCGTCAACAGCGTAATGAACTCCGCTTGACCGAAGTCGGCGGTCGTCAACATCGCCGTCACTTCTTCTTCGTGCTGCAGCGTCAGGATATTGGCAATGTGCGCACCCTTTGCCGTCCGCCCTCCCTCCGGCAGCTCATAAACGCGACTCCCGTACACCCGCCCCTTGTTCGTGAAGAACAGTATGTGGTCCAGGGTCCGGGCAAAACGCAGATCCATCACCTCGTCCTCGCCGCGTGTCGTCATCCCCTTCACGCCGCGCCCTCCGCGGCCCTGCGCCCGAAACTCCGCCGCCGCCATACTCTTTATGTATGCGTTCGCGCTGAAACTGATCAGCACATTCTCAAGCGGAATCAAGTCCTCATCGCTGAAGATGCCGCTGGCGTGACGCACGATCGAGGTGCGCCTCTCGTCGCCGTACTTCTCCTTCAGCTCGACGATATCGTCCCTGATCAGGCCGCGAATCTTGTGCGGATTGGCCAGCAAGTCCTCCAGGTAGGCGATCCGCTCCATCACCTCCAGGTACTCGTCCTCGATCTTCTGGCGTTCGAGCGCGGCCAGCCGCCGCAGCTGCAGGTCCAGGATCGCCTGCGCCTGGACCATGCTGAGCTTGAACAGCGCTACCAGCTGCGTGCGCGCATCCTCGGCGCTCTCGGAGTTGCGGATCGTCGCAATCACCCTGTCGAGGAACTGCAGAGCGATCCGCAGCCCCTCCAGTATGTGTGCGCGTTCCCGTTGCTTGTTCAGGTCAAACTCGGTGCGCCGCGTGATCACCTCAAAGCGGTGATCGATATAGATCAGCAGCGCGCGTCGCAGCCCCAGCGTCACCGGCCGCCCGTCCAGCAGCGAGAGGGCGTTGACACTGAACGTGGACTGCAGCGGTGTGAATTTGAACAGCCTGTTCTGCTCCTTCTTCGGCGATGCCCCCCGCTTGAGCTCGATCACGATGCGCATGCCGCTGCGGTCGCTCTCATCTCGCAGGTCGCTGATCGCGTCCAACCTGCCGGAGCGCGCCAGCTCGGCGATCCGCTCAATCAATGTCGTCTTGTTGACCTGGTACGGGATCTCGGTCACGACGATGCGAAAGCGCCCGTTGTCGGTCTCCTCGATCTCCGTGCGTGCGCGTACGAGCACGCGGCCGCGGCCGGTCGCAAAGGCCTGCCGCACCCCCTCCATACCCAGGATCTCGCCGCCGGTCGGAAAATCCGGGCCCTTCACCATCTCCATCAGTTCATCGAGGCCAATCTGCTCACGTCGCTCCCAATTGTCAATCACGTGCGCGACCGCATCGCAGATTTCGCTCAGATTGTGGGGCGGAATGTTTGTGGCCATGCCAACGGCGATGCCGCTCGAACCGTTGACCAGCATGCTCGGCACCTTGCCCGGCAGGACGAGCGGCTCTTCCAGGCTGTCGTCGAAATTCGGGCCCCAGTCGACCGTGTCCATTTCGATATCCTGGAGCATCATCTCGGTCAGCTGCGCCAGCCTGGCCTCGGTGTAACGCATCGCGGCCGGGCTGTCGCCGTCGATCGAGCCGAAATTGCCCTGCCCATCCACCAACGGATAACGCAGGCTGAACTCCTGCGCCATGCGGGCGAGCGCGTCGTAAACCGCCTGATCGTTGTGGGGATGATACTTGCCCAGTACTTCGCCCACGATGCGGGCCGACTTCTTGTAGCCGGCATTCGCCCGCAGCCCCATATCGTGCATCGCGTAGAGAATGCGGCGGTGGACCGGTTTCAACCCGTCGCGGGCGTCCGGCAGGGCGCGGGCGACGATGACGCTGACAGCATAGTCGAGAAATGCCGTCCGCATCTCGCTCTCGATCGTCACTTCCTCGACGCTTTGCGCAAACAATCCATTGCCGTTCGAACCGTTCCCATTGGGCAGTTCGGAAGGAATACGTCCCGAACTCTCTTCCGGCGACAGATGCCTGTCGTTGCCGTTCAGCTCACTCATCTAAAAGCTCCTGCCACAACCGATACACCGACCCATCCTCTGTAAATTGCGGACACACAACCTTCGGTGAATCCGCGCGGCGCAACCCTTCACTCCTCATCGCCTGTCTCCAATTCAGCACCGCCATACTCTCAAAAAGTGGTCGCAAACCAGAGGACTGAATCCCCGCTGACACTGCATTCCATTATACCTCAATCCCGCTGCAACCGCTAACAAAACGCCCTTCCCCGCACCTTCCTTTCCTTCTCAATCTGATCGTACTTTGAACGAGAATTCTTCCTGCAGTATGATACTCGTTACGTCGTTTCACTTACAGTCCGCGTTTCTCCCGTAGCCAGGCCTCCAATGAATCACTTGGTTTTGACCGAAAGGCGAGACCTTGCTTTCTGACCCAGATACTGAGCACGCCAACCAGGGCTTACAAGGAAACCCTGCGTCCAAAGTGTTCATCAACGCAAACCGAATGGGTTGGCTGCTGCTGGTCCTCTCTGGCACGCTTTACTTTCTCACCCATGACAACGGAGTCGCCGCCAATGATCTGGAAGGCGGCGATTTTCCAACGCTTCAATATGCTCAAATATATGGCCGGCCCGCCAATGGGCCCGGCTATCCTGTGTATACCATGATTGGCTTCCTTTGGTTTCACAGCGTCCGATTCATCCAGGGGGTATTCTTCAAACCGCTGCCAAACCCAATCCCCATTTTCTCTACGTACAATACGATTTGGGCTCTGGTGGCACTGTGGATTCTCTATCGTCTCCTCCCGCGTCTGACCCCTACCGAAGGACGTCGGCCCGCACTGGCTGTTTCCCTGGCTTATATGCCTGTTCTACGCATGCGCCTTTAGATTCTGGTGGCACGCAAGCCACTCCGAGCAGTATTGCAGCGTCGTCGCCCAGACCTTGGCGCTTGTTCTCCTGTTTCTGAAATGGGAAGAAGATCTGACCGACGAAGAACTGCAATCAGGAGAGAACAAACCAGGCCCAGGTTCACTGCGTCTCCTCTACGCCATGGCCTTCCTCTGCGGCCTTTTTCTGGCGCACCAGATTACTTCCACCATGATCGTCCCGCCTCTGGTAATCGCAGTTCTGCATAGACAGCCCTCTCTGCTCCGCCTCCCCAAGGTTGTCCTGGGTACCATTCTCGCCGCCGCTGCACCCCTGACCAGTTACCTCTTCAAATACCTCCGCGGCGCCGCCGACCACGAATGGCGTGGCGAAGGTGCGTTCGAATCCGACCTGGAATGGTTATGGCGCTTTGTCAGCGTTCCCCAGGACCAGGGGGAAATCAGCCTCGGCCTCCAATGGGGCCAGCCGTTTTTTGCCAGGTCTTTCCCCCACCTGGTCTGGCAAGACCTCAGCATCCCTGTTTTTGTCTTGGGGTTTCCGTCCCGAACTCTCCGCTGTCTCCGAAGATGGGGTCAAAGAACATCGGGGAAACGGTGGCGGCGCTGCCTTTACCAAAGAAGCCGCCCGCTATCTGTTGAAGCCTCTTCGACTGGATGAACTGGAGTTCCACCGCGTTGCTGCCGACTGGATCCTCATAACCCTCAGTTCGTCAGAATTGAACCTGCCCTCTCCTCAGCACAAGGAGACGCACGGCTTAGGAGAAGGAATCGTCCTCAAAGGCTTTACGGTCGTCCCCAGCCCCGGCCCTCTAATCCCGACAAAGGACAGCTGCCTGCCCTGCCTCGAAGCAGAAGGGTCGCTGGACGTAACCCTGTTCTGGGGGTCTGAAAGCGAGTCCACACCAAACGACTGGTCCATTAGCCTTCGTCCCTATGCTGAAGGCGAGCCGGTGACCAACGCCGACGGTACGCACGTCCGACAGGACAACTCTGGTCCCGTGTACGGCCTTCGCACTTTTGGTTCCATCTGCCCCAACAATACCGTGCTTGACACTCACCGTCTCCCCGCTTCCGGCCATGCCGACAGCCTCTACCTTGTCCTCTATCGGCCAGTGGAAGGCGGATTCGAACACTTGGCCGAACTGATGCTTTCGCTGAAGTAAGTTGCATCTCCAATCCTGCGGCCGGGCGCTCCACGGCCCGTCCGCCCCAGTGCAGACGCTCCCACCTGTTGCCGAGTCGCGACTGGGCCACGCCGCTCTGCGTGCTTCCTTTATTCCTGCCCGCTTCCGCTGAAACAAAAAAGGACAGGGAAAACCTGTCCTTCACTTGCATCTATCTTCGGCCGCCAACTTCTCCGGAGCCTACGCCTCAGTCTCCTCCAGCGCCTCCTAAGAGCCACCATCTGGCGACTCATCGATCAACTCAGCCGCGGCCTCCTCTTCCAGCATCGCTTGGGCCGCGGCCTCGCGGTCCTCTTCTCGCTGTTCCGCATCGGCCCAGGTCTCGCCTTCGCGCACAACCGCGACCGCAAAGGAGGCTTCCACTTCCGGCATCAGCCTGATCGTCAGGTCGTACAGTCCCAGATCACGAATCGAGGCGCCCAGCATGATCCGCCTGCGGTCCACCTCGAACTCTACCGCCTCCGTCAGCTGCTCAGCCATGTCGGAGGTCGTTATCGAACCATACAGCCGGTCATTTTCGCCCGCCCGCACCTCGAACAGGAGCTGCTGACCGTTGAGGACCTGTGCCTGCGCTTCGGCGTTCGAGAGTTCCTGCGCCCGTCTGCGGACCGCCGCCTGCCGTATCTCCTCGGCCTGCTTGAGCGCGCCCTTGGTCGCAACAATCGCTTCCCTGCGCGGGATCAGGTAGTTGCGGGCATAGCCCCTGGCCACCGAGTGAACTTCACCGGCCAAACCCAGGCTGGGGATATCTTCCGTAAGAAGAACTTTCATGCGTGCCATCGTATCTCTCTTCCCTCGATTCTCAGGCGGCCGTCATCCAGAACCACCGGTAGTCCAATCTCTGCCAGCCAGCCCCACCTTAATCTTCTCGTGCGCCACATTTCGGTTTGCACGCCCTGCCCTTGGCCGGGACTGTTGCTGGCCCCTGTAGCAAAGCCAGCCTATGATCTGTATACTACAAAGCGATATTGTACACCGGCTGCGGCGAGCCCGGCAAATTCTGCAGAGTCAGACCGCGCGCCCGAAACGGCCGCCGCGAGACGGCGCGGAATCCCCTCTGCTGGGGACCGCAAGCTCGCCAGGACTGGCTTGAGGCGGAGGGCCCGGAGGCACAGGTGCGCCCGCCCGCAGCTGACGGAGATTAGACTATGAAGAAAGAAAAGCTGCTGATCGTTGAGGACGAACGGGCCATCGCCAGGGGACTGGTCTACGCGCTCAAAGCTGAGGGCTACGACGTGTCCTGGGCCAGTACAGGCGCGGAGGCGCTCGAGTTGACGCGGCGCGAGCAGCCCGACCTGATCACGCTCGACCTTCGCCTGCCGGACATGAGCGGCTACGATGTCTGCCGCGCGCTCCGCAGCGAAAATTTCCGTCAGCCTATTCTGATGCTGACAGCCAAAGACGAAGAGTTGGATAAGGTGCTGGGCCTTGAGCTGGGCGCCGACGACTATGTCGTCAAACCCTACAGCCCGCGCGAGTTGACCTCCCGCATCCGCGCCTTGCTCCGCCGGGCCTATGGTGACCTGGCCGCGTCATCTGGTGACGACGTCCAGCGCATCGGCGACCTGGAGATCGACCTGACGCGTATGGTAGTCAGGGCCGGAGGCGGCGCAATCGACCTGACCCCGATCGAGTTCCGGCTGCTGCGCTATCTCTCGGCACGGCCCAATGTGCCGGTCAGCCGCAACGGCCTCATGGAGGCGGTCTGGGGTTACGAGAGCGATGTCAGCAGCGACCGCACGGTCGACGTCCACATCCGCCATCTGCGCCAGAAGATCGAGCGCGACCCTGCCAACCCCACCCGGATCGTGACTGTGCGCGGCGTCGGATACAAGCTGCAGGGATGACCCCGCCATTCATCCAGAGACGCGAGACCTGTCGCAATTGCTTTGTCATCACGCGTCCTGAGGCGTTCCTCCCCGATGTTATGAAACCTTAATTGAAAGGCAACCGAGCTTTCATACGGGGGCGCTACACTGGTAGTCGTAGCACCGAATTCCAACCAAAGTGTAGCGAACAATCAGGAGGAAGAAATGAAGCGCGTAAAGCAAAGGGGAAGCCGGGCCATTGCGATTGGTGCCCGACAGAAGGGCCTCTGGATCGTGCTCGCCGCGTTGCTGGCGCTGCTGGCCGCGAGCGTGCCCGTATCCGCCGCTACCGTGGAGGAACGAGTCAAGCCGGAACCGGGCGTTCTGATCACGTTTGTGGCTGACGAGATGCCGGCGGCAGAAGCCGGCCTCGCCCGCGGTGACATCCTGCTGGCCATCGACGGCGACAGGGTCAACACCGCCGCCGAGCTGCAGAAGGTGATCCTGATGCAGGACCCCGGCGACACACTCGATCTGACCGTGAGGCGCGGCGACGAAGAGCTGACGCTTTCCGTCACGCTCGCTGATCACGACGGCTACCCGGTCCTCGGCGTGGCCGCCCACGTTGACCGCGGTGGTCGCATGTCGCCTCAGCGCGGGCGCTCCGGCTGGATGCCAGGCCACAGCCGCGCCTTCGGCATGGAGCGCGGCAGGGGCATGCACGCCCTCCCATTCGAGGGCGCCGACGGCGCCGCGGTCTTCGACCTGATTGAGGACGGCCCGGCCGCTGCCGCCGGTCTGCAGGCCGGTGACGTCATCACCGCCGTGGACGACAACGAAATCGGCGGACTGGACGATCTGGCGCAGGCCGCCGCCCAGTACAACCCGGGCGATGAGGCCGTGCTGACTGTCGAGCGCGACGGCGAGACGGTGGAGCTGACCGTGACCCTCGGCGCCCACCCCGAAGACGATGAGAAAGCCTTCCTCGGCGTCCGCATCATGCCCGCCGGTGAGTTCCGGCTGCACAACCAGGGACGCGCTCCCGGTCGCGGTGGTTACTTCCGTTTCGGCATGCCCCGCGGTCTGCCCTTCGGCGGCCCCTTCTCGTGGACGAACACCGACGGCGCACTGGTCCTGGGTATCCAGGATGAAGGACCCGCCGCCGGCGCGGAGCTGCAAATGGGCGACGTGATAACCGCCGTCGGGGAGAACGCCATCGGAGGCTTCGACGACCTGGTCGAGGTGCTGGCGACCCTCGCCCCCGGCGATGAAGTCGAGTTGACCTTCGAACGCGACGGCGAGCAGATGACCGCAACCGTGACGCTCGGCGCCCACCCGGATGACGAGGACAAAGCCTACCTTGGCCTGATGATCATGCCCCTCGAGCGCTTCCGCATGCAGATGCAGGAAGAGATGCACGAAGAGCCGCACGACGGCGAGGAGCAGGCCCAGCAGAGCGGACTCGAGTCTGAACAAGACTCTTAGTCCATAAACCTATCGGGGTGGCCGGCGCCCTGCGAAGGAAGGACTCGCACAATGGCGTGCTCCCTTCCCAGGCGCCATCACCATCACCATCACCACAGCTGTACCCCGCTCTCCGGCTGCCTTAAGCGCCGGGGAGCGGACCATGCCGGGACACTCCGCCGCCAAAACGAAGACAGGACGCGCCTTCTGGGCGCACCTCGGCTGGCGAAAAGAGGGGCAAATGTACCATTCCATCCGCTGGCGTCTCATCTTCAGCTACACCGCTCTCACCCTCCTCACAATCCTGCTGATCGGTATCGTCGGCCTCACTCTGGTCACCCGCTACATGGCCGACCGCGAACTCGAAACTCTGACCTTGAATGCCGAAGCAGTGGCGCGCATGGCGGGCCCGCTCCTCGTTTCGCCTTCTCCGACGGAACGCCTGCAGCAGCTTGCGATCACCTCCAGTTTTCTTACCAACACCGACCTGAAGATTCTAGACAGCGGCAACAGAGTACTGGCCGACTCCCAATTTGAACCGGCCGAGCTCGAATCATCACGCCAAACATTGAGCATCTTGCAGGATATGCCACGCGGCGACTGGGTTTCGCGGCGCGGAGGTCTGGTGGGGCCCTTTGTCATCGTTTCGGGAAGCGGGCATCCGCACGGGATGTTCGCCTTGAGTTTTGATAAAGATGATCTACACGGTGTCGTCACCGCTTTCTCGGTCAGAAGGCGTCCGGGACCGTGGGGAGATCAGCTGGTGATCGAAGAATCGTCCGTCTCGACTGCTGAAGAAGAACAGTTCGCCCCGCCCGCCGTTTCGCACCCCGAATACCGCCGGCCCGGTCGACTGTGGAGGATGGTCTACGGGGACGCGCAACAACCTGCACTACCCGGCGAGGCCGTCTCAGTCCCGGTACGATACAACGATCAAGTCGTTGGCTTGGTCCAGATGACCAACAGATTCCCTTTCTCCGCTGAGCCGTTGCTGGCCATCCGGCGCTCACTTGTCGTAGCCGGGCTCGGCGCCATTCTGGTCGCCGTGCTCCTTGGCTATCTGATCAGCCGCTCTCTGACAGCCCCTCTCATGGCCCTCGAAAGCGCCACCCAGCGGATGGAGGGAGGCGACCTGGCCGTCAGAGCCCCCGAAACCGGCGGCGAGATCGGCGACCTGTCGCGCCGTTTCAACCGCATGGCCGCGCGTCTGCAAAAGTCATTCGCCGACCTCGCCGCCGAGCGCGATGCCCTCCGCCGCTTCGTCGCCGACGCCTCCCATGAGCTGCGCACCCCCTTGACCGCGCTCCGCCAATTCCTGGAGATCCTCCAGGGTCAAGCCGGCGCAGAGCCCGACACCCGTTCCGACTTCCTTGCCGAAAGCCAGCGACAGATTGACCGCCTGCAGTGGATCACTGGACATCTCCTCGACCTCTCACGGCTCGATGGAGGGATCGCGTCACTCGACATTATCCGCCACGACGCCGCCGATCTGCTCGAAAGCACGCTGGCCCCATTCCGCTCGCTGGCCGAAAAAAAAGAGATCGAACTCAAACTCGCAGTCTCCAGCGAACTCGACTCGATCTATTGCGACCGTGCCAGCCTGGAAATGGCGCTCGCCAACCTGCTTGACAACGCCCTGAAATTTACACCCTCAGGCGGGGTCGTCGAGCTGGCCGCAGGCCGGGAAGCGAACGTGACGCTCCTCACCGTCACCGACAACGGATCGGGCATTCTGCCGTCCGAGCGGGAACGCGTATTCGAACGGTTCTATCGCGGAGAAGGCAGCAGTACCCAACCGGGCGCCGGGCTGGGGCTCGCGATCGTCAAGAGCGCGGCCAAAGCCCACGGCGGCAGCGTGCGCCTTGAGGGTGACGCGGGCGCAAAGTTCGTCATCGAGATCCCCTCCTCACGCGCAAAACGGTAGCCGGCCAAAAAGGATTCCCCTGCGCCTGCCCCGGCTCGGCCGAGTTCCGAGTTCCGGGTTTTAGCGGGTTCCTTCGCGCCTGTTCAGGCCCGGCAGCAAGCCCGGCGCAATGCCTGCTTTCGTATAGAAACCCAACTGAAAAAGCCTGGCGACGATACATCCGCCAGACCCTTTCTCCTTTGCACCACGATTCGGTCAAACAATTATCTGCCTTGGAGGACAATCCCCATACTCAGGGCAGGGTCGCCTCCTCAGCCCACGCACCGCTGCGCCTCCTGTCTCAGGCCGACTCCGCCTCCCCGCTCTGCTGCCCGTTCTCCGCCAGGCTCGTGTCCTGGTACTTTTTGCCCTCCTCGATCAACATCACCGGGATGCCGTTGCGGATCGGATAGCGGTATCCGTTGCGGGGGTTGAGGAGAAACTTTTTGTCCTCCATCAGCTGCAGCGTACCCTTGTCCTGCGGATCGACAAGGATTTCCAGCAGCTGCGGGCTTACCTCCCCGCCCAGCGGCGCATCTTCCAGCGGCGTCACCGGCGTCTCCGGCAGCACGCCCGTGCCGCTCCCTTCCGCCTGCGGCCCGCCCAGCGCCTGCTTGATCACATAGACGACACCGGCGGCGAAGCCGACGAAGAACAGGAATTTGAGCAGCTTTTTCATCGCGCGCCTCCCTTCAACAAAATCAGTGTCACGAGACAATTGATTGGGGAATGTTAGCATACACGCCACTTCCATGAAAATCAACGCCAGCAAGAAGGGTCAACCTCTTTACTGCGTTGAATTGGGTTGGTGCTTTTGACCGCCAGATAGGCCGCAGGACGCGGCTTCGCGCAGAACGGCAGACCGAGATCGGCCAGGTCTCCACGTGACCGAAGGCGGGCGTGCAAAAGACGCAGATCTTCCGGTATGCATCCGGTAAACGGGTTGCCTGATAGCCTCAAATACTTCAGACTACCGAGCTCCCGGAATTCAGGTGGAATCGACCCGGTCAACTCGTTATTGCTAAGGTCCAGCGTGATCAGGCTCTTCAGACCGCCAAGTTCAGGTGGCAACGGTCCGCTCAGCCTGTTTGCGCAAAGTTGGAGGGTCACCAGCCTGGCCAGGCCGCCAAGTTCAGGCGGAACTGCTCCCTTCAGTTGGTTACCGTTAAGGCTCAACCACTTGAGCCTTGACTGATTGCCAAACGCCAGCGGCACCGGCCCGCTCAACTTACAGTACGAGAGAAATAGCGATTCAGGCGAGGTCAGATTCCCGAGCTCCGCCGGGATGCGGCCCCCCAGCGAACTGCCAATGATCGCCAGGCTGCGCAAGTTGGATAGGTGTCCCAGGGTGACGGGATTCTCCGCTCAGTTCGTTCTCCGAAAGAACAAGGCTTTCCAGACTGGGAGAAACCGCCCACTTCGGGAGGGATTGGCCCCACCAAGTTGTTTTCCTCCAAATACAGGTGTTTCAAACGTGTGAGAGTTCCCAACTCCCGAGCCAGTTCTCCGCTTAACTCGTTTTCTCCGAGGTCCAGTTCTTCCAGCCTTGACAGCGCGCCCAGCCGCGCCGGGATCAGTCCGCTTAGCTCGTTCCGGTGCAGTTTGAGAGATTCAAGCTTGGTTAGGATTCCCAGCACCGGCGGGAGCGGCCCGCTCAGTTCGTTGGATGAAAGGTCCAGCGAGACCAGGTTGCTGAGGTTGAGGATCTCCGGCGGAATCGGACCTCTGAATTCGCAGCCATCCAGTGACAGATGCCTCAGACTGGCAAGTGGGCCAGCCATGCGGGGACTGTACTTCCTAGGTCGGAGTTGCAAATAGCCAGGTTCACCAGGTTGTCGAGATAGCCCATCTCTGGTGGGAGATTGCCGCTCAATCGGTTAAGGGGAATTTCCAGAGCTGTGACGCGGCCTTCTTCGTCGGTCGTGACGCCGTACCACTCTCCCATAGGAGCACTGCTCAGCCAACGGTCACGTCTTCTCCAGCGCCTGCAATCTGTGGCGCGGTAGAGCGCGCCCAGCACCTCTCTGTCCGTGGCGGTCGCTGTGAGCGCAGGCGTCGGCATTTTGGTTGGCATGGCAGAAACCCTCTCGCGGTAAGGGCCAAAGAGGACGAAAGAACGACGCGCGTCGCCGCGAGAGTTCCCACCGCTATCGGCGCCGCCAGAGTATCCCTTCGTCTTGACGTTTGCGAAGTCTACCGGTAAGTCCGCAGAGATTTCCAGAAAACATCTTTCGCGTCTTCCTCTGGCACAGATTATTCGGCCACAGTTACCTCAGTTTACCTCACGATCGCCCGTATACGTTCCCGCCGCCCCAATCCTTGCCTGTACGCTGTCTCTGCTGTATAGTCCCCTTACAGGTTGGCCCGCTCAAATCCTGGATACCACGCCGGCAGATTGGCCCTTAACCCCGGCGCAAGGAAGCATAATGACAGCGAGTGCGACCGGAGCAGGGGAGCCTTTGCGGCCCCCAAGAAACTCGTTCTCGCAGGCGCAGAGCGCGGCCGAGCACGCAGTGCGCTACGTCGCCAACGAACAGTTCAACCAGGCCATCCTCTTTTTCCAGGACGGCAGCTACCTGCAGTTCGAGCACAAAGGGCGCGAGAGTCGCTGGGCCAAAGCCTCCGCCAACCCGTCACAGGCAGACCTTGCCTGCCGCTCCATGAGCCATTTTCGTCTCAACGCGCTCCACCTGCAGCTCTATTTCGAAGACGGCAGCGACGTCGAATTCACCGTCTGATCGCCCGCTGCCGCCACGCCCAAAGGAGGTCGCCCGATGGCCCAATCCGATGAAAGCGTTGAATTCGAAAGCTGGCTCGTCGCCCTGCGCACCGGCATCCTCGACGAAACACAGCTCCTCACCCTGCAGCTGCTGATCGACGAAGGCAAGGCCAAAGACCTCATTGGCGCCGCCCGCTATCTCGACTGGCGCAACTCCGTCATGGACCCGACCGAACACTTCTACGGCCATTAGGTCTCGTTGACGTTTGAAGGATTCTGACAAATTGGCGACAATCGTAGGATGTCTACCTATAAGATTGCCGACCATCAGTGGCAGAAGCTGTACGCATTTCTGCAAGGACACCCTCGTGCCTATGCCGGGCAAGAGGAGAAGTGTCGCCGTTTCGTCGCGGCAGTTCACTGGATACTGCGCACCGGCGCGCAGTGGCGTGAACTGCCAGCCGATCTTGGCAAGTGGAACACTGTCTTCAAACGCTACGCACGCTGGGAAGAGAACGCTGTTTGGGCCGACATGTTCAAACAGTTCGCTCAAGACCCAGACATGGCAGCGGTGATGCCCGATAGTACAGTTGTGCGCGCCCATATGTGCGCAGCAGGCGGGTCCAAAAAAGGGGCGGTCAGCAAGAACAGGGCCTAGGGCGGAGCCGGGGTGGCTTCAGCAGCAAGATCCATCTCCTCGTCGATGCACTTGGCTTTCCCCTAAAGTTTATCTTGACCGGGGGTGAACGCCATGATATGTCCCAAGCTGAATCGTTGCTCGCCCCTTTCCATTTTGATGCCGTTATTGCCGACAAAGGCTACGATTCTGACCCTCTGCGAGAGCTGCTCGCAGCCCACCAGGTCGAGGTGGTCATCCCTTCCCGCCGTTATCGCAAGCAACCGCATGACTATGACCGAATCCGCTACCGAGAACGCAACATCGTCGAACGCTTCATCAACAGAATCAAGTGGTATCGACGTATTTTCACCCGCTATGAAAAGCTAGCTCGACGCTTCATGGCTTTCCTGCACTTTGCCGCTACACTCATATGGCTTGACCGAAATGTCAACGAGCCCTAGCCCCGCCACCGGTAACTGGCAACCGGCCACTGACCACCGGCCACCGGTAACTGGCAACCGGCCACTGACCACCGGTGACCGGCCACCCCCAATCAAAAAACAGCGAGCGGAAACTTTATTCCGCCCGCTGCTTTATTTGCGAACTCGATCGTCTACTCTTCGAAATCTTCAGGATACAACGTGACCTGAATGTAACGGTCCACCCGCAGATACTCCAGCGCCGCCGCCTTGATGTCGGCCCCGGTCACCGCCTCCGCCCGGCTCTCCGCCACCTCCAGATCAACCAGGTTCGCCAGCTCCACACCCTCTTCCGTGGCGTAATACTCAATCACATTCAGCCAGAAACTGTTCTGCTCCAGCTGCTCCTCCCGCTGCCGTACGTACTGCGCCTTAGCCGCATCCAGCAGGTCCTCCCTCGGCCCGTCATTGTGCAGTCCGGTGATCAGCGCAAACAGCGCCCCCACCAGCTCCTCTACACGCCCCGGATCACTGCCGAAGTAGACCGAGACCTCGAACAGACTGTCCGGATCGGGGACCGTCGTCGCCGACGCGCCGTACGCATAGACGCCTCCCCGCTCCTCGCGCAGGTCCTCACGCATCAGCGTGTCCAGGATCGTCGCCAGCATCCGCAGCTTCAGCCTCGTGTCCAGCGTATCCTCCGCCGGACCGGTGAACAGCATCGATGTGATGCTCTGCTCCTCCTGCCCGCGATAGACCGGCGACACAACCACGCCCGTCGGCGGGTCCGGCGCCACGTCCAGCCACGTCTCTTCCCGGCCCGTCGAAGGCAGATTGCCCAGGTAGCGCTGCGACCAGTCGACCATCTGCTCGACGTCGATATTGCCCACGAAGACGAAAGTGAAGTCGCTGAAGTCCGCGAACCGCTCCTCGTAGATTTCGAACGCCCGCTCCAGGTCCAGCGAACTGATGATCTCCAGCGTCGGCACATTCCGCCGCACCGTGTCGCCGTGCCGCGCCTCGATGAACGCATCCGTCAGCGCACTGCGAGGGTCCAGCTCCCGGTTGCGCAACGACTCGGTGTACTGGTCCTTCAGCGTCGCGAACGCATCGTCATCCGCGTTCGCCGCCGTGCCGTAGAGATAGACTAGCTGGAACAGCGTTTCGATATGCTCCTTGCCCGAATGGCCGTGGAACCCTTCATCCAGTTCGCCAATGTACGGGCTGACCCCAACCGACTGGTCGGCCAGCAGCCGCTGCAGCGCCGCATAGCTCACGTCGCCCACCGCGCTCTGGCTCACGATGCTGTCGATGATGTCCGCCTCGGGATAGTCCTCGTCGCTCACCAGCGAAGAACCGCCCGGGCTCGTCGCGCTGAACAGGACCTCCTCCTCCTTGAAATCGGTCGGCTTCAGCAACACACGCACGCCGTTTGCCAGCGTCAGGTCGGTGATATTGTAGGTCTCGTCCGTCTCGCGCGAGACGATCTCCACCGGCTCCGGGATCCCGGTCAACAGCTCGGTGACCGCTTCGATATCCTCGTACGCATCGACCTGCTTGGCCTGCAAACCGTCGATCACCGCCGCCAGCTCTTCCTGGCTCGGTAAGGTGTCAGCCTCCGGCTCCGGCCCGATGATCATGACCGACCGGTTGCTGCCGCCCACATACTGCTCTGCCTTCCGGTTCACGTCCTCCGGCGATATGTCAGGCAACAGACGCTCCACCAGGCGGTACTCAAACTCGATGCCCGGCACCCCCTCGTTTTCCAGGTAGTTGCGGCTGTACTCCCTCGCCAGCGAGAAGCTGTTCAAATTGTCCCTGTCATTGTACAGTCGCAGATAGTCGTTCAGCAGGTCCGACTTGGCCCGCTCCAGCTCGGCCGCGGTGAACCCGTGCCGCCGCACCCGCTCCACTTCGGTCAGCGCGGCGTCAAGACTGGAAGTCACCTCACCCTGCCGCGCCTGCACGTCCACGATCTGATAGTTGACGCCTCGGATCAGCTGGCCCTCGTTGACCGCCGCCCCCAGAAACGGCGAATCGGCCTCCCTGGCGATGTCGTCGAGCCGGAAATTCAACATCCTGTAGAACAGCCTGCCAAGCAGCAGGTCCCGGTAGACGCCGACCGTGCTTAGGTCCTCCGCCTCCTGCCGGTAGATGATCCAGCTCAGCGTCCGCGGGAACTCGGGATCGGTGATGATCAAGTACTTGGTGTCATCGAATTCGGGCAACGTGTATTCGTCCCGCGCCCGCGCCTCTTTCGGGTTCGACAGGCCGCCGAAATGCTCGACAATCCTCGCCTCGGTCTCGTCCACGTCGAGGTCGCCCACCACGATGACCGACATCAGGTCGGGCCGGTACCACTCTTCGTAGAAGCGGCGCAAGGTCTCCGCCGGCGCGTTGCGCACAATCTCCATGTCGCCGATCGGGTCCCGCTCCTCATAGCGCGAGTCGCCCAGCAGGAACTGGAAGATCTGCTTGTTCAACCGGCCGCCCGCGTCCTGGTCGCGCAGTCGCTCCTCTTCAATCACAACCCCGCGCTCCAGCTCCACCTCGTCCGCCGCAATCGTCGCCCGGCTGGCCCAATCCTCTGCCACCTGGAACGTCTTGCTGATGATCTCCTTGTCGTCGGTCGGGAACTCAAGGAAATAGACCGTTTCGTTGAACGACGTGTACGCATTCACGTCCGGCCCGAAGGTCATCCCCACGCTCTCAAAGTAGGCGACCAACTCCTGCTTCGGGAAGCGCTCGGTGCCGTTGAACATCATGTGTTCCAGGAAATGGGCCAGCCCCAGCTGGTCCTCGTCCTCCTGGACCGAGCCCGCGTTGACCACCAGCATCAGCGTGGCCCGGTTTGCCGGCTCTGTGTTGTGCCGGATGTAGTAGGTCAGCCCGTTCTCCAGCTGCACCTTGCGGATCTGCTCGTGCAGAGGCAGCACCGCGTCCATCTCCAGGACCTCGCTGTCCAGGTCCGCGATGACCATCGCCTCCTCTTCAGCCTCCTCGGCCTCTGCCGCCGCCTCCGCAGTCTGCGAAGACTCCCCCGCCTCTGAAGACGCTTCCGCCTGCGCCGGCTCCTCCGCCTGTTGCTCTCCCTGATCTGACGCAGCCGGCCCCGTAACGGCCGACCCGTCCATGCCCTCACACGCCGACACAAGCAGCGCCAAAACCAGGAGGATCATCGTTAGCAGATGCGCCCGCCGCAGACCCCGGCCTTGCGTTTGCCTGCCTCTTTCCTTCCGCCGCGAACGCGCAGAATCTTCGGCTATTGCTTTCTTCATTTTCGACTCCTTTATCGATGAGTGTTTGGAAAGGCTACACTGCCGCCTCCCAATCTATCATCTGAATCTGAAATTTCCCTTGCCGTTCCGTTAATCTTCCTTAACCTGCACGTTCAATGCAGAACGGCCATGCGAAATGGCCGTTTTCTCCAGCGAGCCCGTTGCCCTTTCGCAAGCAGCCCACCAAAAAGAAAGTATATGCCAGTCGAAAGAGATGCCAAAAAAGAAGGTTCCGCAGTTCCGCAATGGGTCTCCCTTTCCTCCTCCTCGTTGGCGCAAGCCCATCCCCCTACGCCCCATTCCCCGCCTCGCAATTCTCCGCCCACCGGTTGCCGGCAGCCTGGAACCGGCCGCAGATGGCAGCCGCTCTCGTCCTCCTCTAGCCCACCCTGCTGCCGGCCTCCTCTGTCACAGCCCGCCCGCCCCGCCCCCCCTCCGTCTGAATTCGTGTCAAGATGCAGGTCGTCGCCCGTACTACCAACGGCGTCCGCATGCTCACCTCCGATGCATGCTGCATACGACAGCATGGCGATTGCATCCAATCGGGTCAAGACCCCGCGATACGACCTGATTCGAGCCCAACGCCGAAAAAACGCCGAGAACGAACGACATTTGGTAAGGGCATCCCTTGCGGGCGCCCTCTGTGGGTCGTTTTGGCGTCCAGTCTCAGATGCGATTGCCCTGCGCACGCCAAGCGGCCCCTGCAAGAAATACCGAAATGCAGTACGATTGTTCGGTAGCTGTAGCAGCCCGCCGCGGCCAGCCCCTTGTCGGTTACTTACTAACGGGCTCTGCTGGACCTCCTATGCGATTCCGGCCTGTCTGTCTCAATCGACCTGAGGCGGCGAAACCTGCTCCGGCCAGCTCCGTTCGCATCTTCAATCGGCTGTCCCGGCGCCATTGAGCATCTTACGGTCACCAATCGCGAAAAAGACGGCCGAACTTCGAAACGAGAGCACATGGATTCTGCCGGCCCCAGAATCGAGAGACTTTGCTCTTGCCTTGCCATCGACATCAATCAGTTGCTCAGGAAATAAGGTGAGTTCGGCGAGCCATTGCGCGACTTTACCCGCCAGGACATTTGTGAACGCCTTGCAACGCTCGCCGTCGCACCCGCACATCCGCATGTTGCGATCGGCCGCGGATAGACACAGTTCAGTGAAATTCTGGCCTAAACTGGCCCATTTTGGCCTGTTATGGCCTTTTTTTGGCCTCTTTCGCCGACTTTCCCCCCATTTTCAAGCCATTTTCAGGCCGTTTGCGGGCCACTTTCGGCGGCATTTGGGCCATTTTCGGCGGCATTTAGGCCATTTTCGGCGATATTTGGGCCACTTGCGGCGATATTTGGGCCACTTGCGGCGACATTTGGGCCACTTGGAGGCATGTCGCGGCCCACTTTCTCCCGGAATCTCGCTGTAGCATTCCTCAGGTTCAACTGCCGTCGACAATTGCGAATCTGCAAGCCGTTGCCGAACGCCCAGGCGCCCGTTTCCCATTCCGTTTGGGACCCGCTGCAGGCGCACGCTCCGACCGGGCCGCTTCCAACACAACAGGTTTGACAATCCGACCGCGCCTGCCCTACAATGACGGCGCAACAGGCTCGTTTATTTTGGATGGAGGCAGCCGGTCGCGCCACCATCGCTTCAAACATAGAAGCCCAGATGCAGGACCCAAGCTCGCCGGGCCGCGCCAAGGCTAGCTTCGGGACTCCGAAGACCACCTCGCTGCCCCTCCCGCGGCAGCAACGCAACAAGGCAAGGAGACTACCGTGGCCAACATCGGTTGGAAAGACATCCTGGCGGAAGAGATGCCCCTCGACATGGCCCACGAAATCGACATCTTCGAAGGCCAGATGGAGTTGATGGGACAGGGCAAGCTCGACGAAAAAGTATTCGCCGAAACGCGTCTGCGCCGCGGCGTCTACGGCCAGCGCTACGACAACGGCCAGCGCCACGACGGCTTCGAAAGCCGCGAGCTCGAATTCGAAGAGCTCGAACGCATCAAGGGGCCCGATACGCTCTGGCACGCGCCCGGCATGCAACGCATCAAGGTCCCCGGCGGCGGTCTCACCGCCGAGCAGCTCGACGTCCTCGCCCAAGTCGCCGACGAATACTCCGACGGCATCCTTCACGTCACCACCCGCCAGGACTTCCAGCTCCACTTTGTCCATATCGAAGATACGCCCGACATGATGCGCCGCCTCGCATCCGTCGGCATCACCACCCGCGAGGCCTGCGGCAACTCGGTCCGCAACGTCACCTGCTGCCACCTGGCCGGCGTCTGCCAGACCGAAGTCTTCGACGCCACGCCCTACTCCGAGGCCTTCGCCCAATTTCTGCTCGGCCACGACGACGTGCAGGACTTCGGCCGCAAATTCAAGCCGGCCTTCTCCGGCTGCGAAAGCGAAGCCTGCGGCCTCGTCATGATGCACGACCTTGGCTACCTCGCCCAGGTGCGCGAGGTCGACGGCAAGCAGCAGCGCGGCTTCAAAGTCTACGTCGGCGGCGGCCTCGGCACCGTCCCCCACCAAGCCAAGGTGCTCAGCGAATTCACGCCCGAAGAGGAGATCCTGCCCGAGGCGCAGGCCGTTTCCCGCGTCTTCGCCCGCCTCGGCGAAAAGCGCAACCGCAACCGCGCCCGCATCAAGTTTCTGGTCGCCAAGCTCGGCATCGAGGAGTTCCGCCGCCTCGTCGAAGAAGAGCGCAAGACCCTGCCCCACGACGACCGCTGGACCGCCTACCTCGACACGCTGCCCCACTACGAAGAGAAGCCGACCCGGCCGCCTACCTTCCTCAACGGACAGGTCAACTCTGCCGGCTTCCAACAGTGGTTCGAGACCAACGTCTACGCCCAGCGCCAGGAAGGCTACAGCGTCGTAACCGTCAATCTCCCACTCGGCGACCTCACCTCCCAGCAGACCTGGGCCCTGGCCGACGTCGCCCGCAAATACGTCGGCGACAATGTCCGCACTACCGTCGAGCAGAACATCGTCCTGCGCTGGGTATCCGATTCCGACCTGCCCAGCCTGTATGACGAGCTCAATAGTATCGGCCTCGGCGACCCCGGCGCCGGCACCGTCGTCGATATCACCGCCTGCCCCGGCACCGACACATGCAAACTGGGCATTGCCTCCTCGCGCGGGCTGGCCGCCGAGCTTCGCACACGCCTGACCGCCAAGAGCGCAGCCCTGCCCGACGCCATCAAAGACCTGAAGATCAAGATCAGCGGCTGCTTCAACTCCTGCGGCCAGCATCACGTATCCGACATCGGCTTCTTCGGCAACAGCCGCCGCTCCGGCAACTTCAAGATGCCCCATTTCCAGGTTGTGCTCGGCGGCATGTGGCGCGAAAACGCCGGCAGCTACGGCCTTGCCGTCGGTGCAGTTCCCTCCAAGACCGTTCCCGAAGTCGTCGACACCATCACCAACCGCTACGTCGAAGAGCGCGCCAAGGGCGAGACCTTCCAGGAGTGGATCGGCCGCATCGGCAAGAAGGAAGCGCGCGGCCTCATCCAGCCTTTCATGCAGCTGCCCGACTTCGAACAGCAGCCCGACTACTTCTCCGACTGGGGCGACCCCCGCGTCTTCAGCCTCGGCGACATCGGCATCGGCGAGTGTGCCGGCGAAGTCGTCTCCCTCTTCTCGATGGAGATCGCCACCGCCGAATCAGAAGCCTTCGAAGCCCAGGTCGCCCTCGACGAGGACGACGCCGCCCGCGCCGACTCCCTGGCCTACTCCTCGATGGTCAAGGCAGCCCGCGCCCTCGTTCGCACTCAGTTCCTCGACGTCGGCGACAGCCCGGACCGCATTGTCGAAGAGTTCAAGACCCGCTTCTTCGACACCGAGCTCTTCTTCGACCAGTACGCCAAGGGCAAGTTCGGCCAGTACCTGTTCGACCGGCACCGGAGCCCCAACCCCAGCCCCGACAGCGATTCGGCGCACCGGCTGATCGAGGAGTCGCTCCTCTTCATCGAGGCCACTCACGTCTGCGAATCCAAGGTCGGCGGCAATGTCCTGATCGAAATCTAGGCGCCACCGCTGGACGCCGAAGCTGGAGAAGACGATGACTGCACCGCACCGTATGAGCGTCAAATTCTACTTCGATGATCTCTCCGTCGACGTCGAGGAGTTCATCCCTGTCTTCCACCGCTGGATCCGCGAAGATGTCGTGCCCAACGAGCTCCTGCTCGACGTCGCCGACTATAAGCACATTATCGACGGTCCGGCCATCCTCCTTGTCGGCCACGAAGCCGACTACGTCATCGACTTGACCGGCGGCAAGCCCGGTCTCCTCTACGTGCGCAAACGCGACCTGGGCGCCGACCTGCCTGAGGCGCTGGCGACCACCCTTGCACAGGCGCTCAACGGCATCAAGCTCGCCGAGAACGACATCGAGCTGCAGGGTAAGCTGAAACTGCGCACCGACGCCGCTACGATCGTCCTTCTGGACCGGCTCAACTACCCCAATGAGTCGACAAACGGCAGCGGCGCAGCCGCCGGCCAGGCCGTCAAGGGCCAGCTGGCAGAAAACCTTTCCGCCCTCTTCGGCGCGGACGCAACCATCACCCGTGTCGAGAACGACACCCGCGAGCCGCTCACATTCGAGCTGACCGCGCCTTCGGCGCCCGATGTCGACACCCTCCTGGGTCGCCTCTGAGCCCCGCGTGGTCGATCCGTCCCGCTGCCGCTTACAAGGCGACTGCCCAGGCTGAATCCGAGAGCGGGCCGTCGCCTCTTCGGCACTGCCCGCTCACAACGGCGGACCTCGAACTGACGGTGGATCAACTATGCTGAGCCCAACCATCGCCGACCGCTCCATCTACGCGACCGACCGGGATCCCGGTCCGTTCATCCCCTTCATTAAGGCTGTCGGGCGCGGCGAAAAACTGAAGAGGGACCTCACCTACGACGAGTCGGTCGAGGCCCTGCGCCAAATCGTCGACCAGACCTGCTCCCCCGCGCAGGCCGGCGCCTTTCTCATCACCCAACGCGTCAAGGGTGAAGCCGTCGACGAGATTCGCGGCTTTACCGACCTGCTGCGGGCCGAAACCATCATCCAAATCGAGCCGCGCGTCGAAGGGCTTCTCGACTTGGCCGCGCCCTACGACGGCAAGGTCAACACCGCGCAGCTGGCACCCGCCGTCGCCATTCTGCTGGCCGAGGCCGGCCTTCCCGTCGTGCTCCATGGCGACGAGAACGTGCCCACCAAGTCGGGCATCGGGCCGGGACCGGTGCTGCGTGCGTTGGGCGTGGCAGACGACCTCGAACCGGACGCGGTGCGACGCATGGTCGAGTCGGTCGGCGTCGGCTATCTGTCCGCCCGCCTCTTCGCGCCCCAGTGGCACGCCTTGCTTCCTCTTCGCCACCAGTTCGGCCTGCGCACCGTCCTCAACAGCGTCGAGAAGCTCCTCAATCCCGCCAACGCGCCCTATCAGCTCAGCGGCTTTTTCCACGGCAACTACATCGAGCGCCTGCGCGCCGTCCAGACCGGCTCCAGGCGCAGCTTCATCGTCCAGGGCGAGGAGGGCTCCATCGAAATGGCGGTCGGCCGCAAGACCCGTGTATTTGCCGAGGACGCCGCCGCCGACCTGGTCCTGGATCCCGCCGCGCTCGGCCACGGCCAGCGGGTACGCATTCCCGCGCCCGAGAGCGCATCGGGACATGCCTCTCTCAACCAGGCCGCCCTCGCGGGCGAACCCGGAGACGCCTACGAACAGATCTGCCTGACCGCCGGCGTCATTCTCCATCTCTTCGATCTGGCCGGAAGCTTGCCCGAAGGCATCGAACGCGCGCGCAGGATCATCGCCGCCGGCTCGGCAATCACCCGGCTGGCACGCGTCGTCAACGCAAGTTGATGCGGGGAAGTTGTCAGTCGAGCGGGGTTGAACCGGACCCTCAAACCTGCTTAAGTGTCTAAATCTCGCGAATTCCCCATCTTCGCCAGCAGCGCCTCCGCCAGGGCCAGCGCCTCCGCCGCGCTGCCGAGTTCGCCGGCTGCCTGCGCCTCCGCCAACTCGCGCAAGATGGCGCCCACCGCCGGACCCTCACGCAGTCCCAGGTGCGTCATCACCGCGCGGCCATCAACGAGCGGTGCCGCCAGGTGTGCCTGCTGCGGCGAGAAAGCGTATTCCAGCAGGCTCGCCATCGCCGCCAGGAAGCGGCGCCAATCCTCGCCCCGCTCCAACCCCGTCGCCTGCCGGTCGGAGATCGCCTGAAGCACGACGTCCAACCCGTCCAGAGGCGCGCCGGCGGACCAGGAGTGCGCTTCCTGCATGACCTGGCGGCCGCCCGCAACACTGCCTGCGTCCCGAAAGTAGCGAAAGGCCTCCAGCGGCGGTATCCCTCTCTCGTCAGCCTCCAGCGCCAGGTAGAGCCTGCGTGGATGGCCGTGCAGCGCGGCCACCCGTTGCGCCAGCATAACCTCCCGCCGGCTGAAACGGAGGTGTTCGACGCGCTCGGCCGCGATGTCGGCGCTCAAACTGTAGTGGCTCGCCGGGCGCGGCCCTCCCCCTTCGCTCTGGCTATCGGTCGCCAACCGGCCACCGGCCTTACCGGTATCGTGGAAGAGCGCATGCCATACAAGCCACCCGGCGCGGTCATGTCCGGCCGCAATCTCCCCCGCGAAGTGCCCCTGCAGCGGCCCGGTCCAAGGGGTGAGCAAGTGCGAGAGCGCCCCGTCTTCCGGCGCCGGGCCGCCCCGCAGCCAGTCGCGCAGCTCCGCGGCGTAGCGGACCGTCAACAGGCTGTGTTCGTACGCGTCCAGGTGGTGACGCAACGACTGTACAACCCCTTGCAACGCCCCGACTTCCGGCAACAGATGGGTCAGAAGCCCTAGCGCCTCTAGCTCCCGCACGCCGTCATCCGCACAGGGAGAGTCAAGCAGCTTCCACAGCTCCTCCCGCACGCGTTCGATGCTGACGGCCCGGATCGCGGCCGCTTCGGTTGCGATCTGCGCCCTTGTTTTCTCCTCGATCGTGAACGCGAGCTGGACCGCCAGCCGCGCCGCGCGCAGGAGCCGGACCGGGTCGCTGCGTAAGCTGCCAGGCGCCGTCCGCCGCAGCGTGCGCGTCTCCAGGTCGCCCGCGCCGCCGCACAGGTCAATCAGCTTGGGCTGCCCCGCCGCGGAGATCTCCAGCGCCATCGAGTTTACGCTGAAATCGCGCGCCAGCAGGTCAGCCCTAAGGTCGCCGCGCAGCGCGGCCGCGTCGCACTCTATCCGCTGGCCGCCCGCCGCCTCGCCGACCAGCCGGGCGACGTCCCGCTTCTCGTCCAGCGGATAGTAGGCCCAGCCTAGGCGGTCCGCCACGCGCCGGGCAACCGGCAGCACCGGCCCGCGCAAGACGAGATCGAGATCGGTTGTCGCCGCGGGGCGGCGTTTCTGGGAGTAATCAGTTTCTGCGGGAGCAGGGGGTCGCAGCGCACCGGACCGGTAGGTCCAGCCGGGAACCGTCGAGATGCCGAGTAGATGGTCCCGCACCGCGCCGCCGACGACGTAAAGCGGCTCGCGCTCCGCCATAAACGCCTTCAAAACCGCAATGACCGCATCTTCTGTTGCCGTGTTGGAGGCGAAAGCGATCATCTTTCCAATGGAACGGTTGTAGCGAGTTCGGACCGCGTTCAACTTCCCGAGCCCGCCGGCGATGAAAGGGCGATCCCGGCGGCCGGCCCGGCGCGCACGCCGCTCTCTCAGACCAAAGCCTCGATCAGATAGGGACCAGGTTCTTCGATGCCCCGCCGCAAGGCCTTCGAGAACGCATCCGCATCGTCAACACAGACCGCCGGCACGCCCATTCCCTCCGATATAGAGACCCAGTCCAGGCTCGGCGCGTCGAGCCGCATCATCGCCAGGGCGTTCGGACCCGGCTCTCGAGCCCCTCCTACATTTTGCAGCTCGCCCTGCAAAATGCGGTAGCTGCGGTTGGCAAAGATGACGTTCACGACGTTCAGCGACTCGCGCGCCTGGGTCCACAGCGCCTGCAGCGTGTACATCCCCGAGCCGTCGCCCTCCATGGCAAAGACTTGGCGCTCGGGGCAGGCGACAGCCGCCCCCGTGGCCGCCGGCAGCCCCTGGCCAATGGAGCCGCCCGTGACGTGCAGCCAGTCATGCGGCGGCGCGCTTTCGGTCAGCGGATAGGCCTGGCGGCCGCAAGTGACGGCCTCATCGGAGATGATGGCGTTCTCCGGCATCAGCGCGCTGAGCGCCGTCCACGCGGCATCCGGCGTGAGCGGGCCGCTCGGCAGGGCAGGACGCTCCAACGCGGCAAGAGGAAGCGGGATCTCCGGCGCGCTCAGCTCTTCGCACAGCGCGTCGAGCGCAGCAGGGATGTCCTCGTCCGCCTCGGCCAGCAGATGGATTTCGGCGTCCGGCGGCGCCAGGCGGCTCGGACTGTCCGGGTAGGCAAAGAAGCCCACCGGGTCCTTCGCGCCAACCAGCACAACATGCCGGGCGCCCGCCAGCAGGGCCACTGCCTGTTCGACCGGGTAAGGCAGCCGCGCCAGGACCGGACGGCCCGCGCCCCTGGAAACACGCGCGGCCGCGCGATTCCCAACTACGCGCGCGTCTGCGTGCGAAGCGATGCGGCAAGTGAGGCGGCAGAGCGCGTCACGCCCCATCACCGCATCACCCACAAGAATGACGGTCTCCTCGCGCCGCCGCAGAAGCTCGGCAATGCCGGCAATGCGCTCGTCCGGCACCGGAGGCGTGGGCGGCGGTTCCTGCGTTGATTCCGGACCGTCGGCATCTCCCCAGGCCGTATCCGCCGGCAAAATCAGCGTGGCGACCTGGCCCGGAGGTGTACGCGCCGCGGCGATGGCGGCTGCCCCGTCTGCGGCCACGGCGCGCGCATTCGGCGAAGTACGGACCCAGCCGGATACCGGGCGGGCCAGCCCTTCGATATCGGCCGTGAGCGGCGCATCAAACTTGAGATGATAGGTGGCGTGATCGCCGACGATGTTGACGATCGGCGAGTGGGCTTTGCGTCCGTTGTGAAGATTGGAGATGCCGTTCCCCAGTCCGGGACCCAGATGCAAAAGCGTCGCGGCCGGCCTGCCGGTCATGCGCGCCCATCCGTCGGCGCAACCGGTCGCAACCCCTTCGAACAGGCACAGAATTGAACGCATCTCTGGCACGAAATCCAGCGCGTCGACGAAGTGCATCTCCGACGTGCCGGGGTTCATGAAGCAAGTATCCACGCCGCCGTCATACAGCGTACGGATCAACGACTGTGCGCCATTCATATTTTGCGCTCCCAGCTGAATAGACATCGCGCGCGCCCGCCGCCGCTGCTGACTCTCTTAGGATTCGTCATCGGATAACCCCGGCGACAGCTCGTCTTCAAGCCTTTGCCATGCACGCTGCGCCTCCTCAGCAGTCTGCTGGGAGGGCGGCTCTTCGCCGTAGCGGGCCTCGTTGTAGGCGGCGGTAATGGTCCCAACGGCGCGTTGGTCAAAGTCGGGCTGGTCCGCAAGCCGGTCGCCGTAACGGTAGGGCGATTCCGACCGGAGCCTGGCCGGAGCCCGCGACTGCGCCAGCGATAGCAGCCTTCGATAGATCGAACGAATCAGGAGGCGGGTGTCTACCTCTCCCGCCAGCGACAGGTAAGGGTCGGGTTCCTCGGCGCCGGGACCGAACCGGGCGCGCAGCCGACCCCACAACTCGGCCAGCTGCGCTTGAAGCAGATTGGCCGTTAACACAGACTCGCGCACCTCGTCGACCTCGGTCGGAGAACGGCTCCGCATCAGGCGCAGCGCGAGCATGAAAATGATGAAGACGCCCGCTGCGATAGCAAGCAGTGCGACCCAACGATACGGCTCGGGAACCGCTTCGACCGCCCGTTCGGGAGGCTCAGGAAACGGCTCCTGCGGAGGCGGCGTCGCAATCGGCTGCGCCTCCTGATCCTGCGAGCGATCGCCGAACAGGCTGCGGAATAACCGGATCAGGTACTCGACGACGATGAAGATCGGGTAGGCAATGGCCGTTGCAATCCAGACCAGCACCGTCGCGACCACACTCCAGACCATCCCCAATACGCGCCAGAGTATCGCAGCGTCCTCCGGCTGGATGATCAGGCCGATAAGCAGAGCAACGCCCAGCAGAACACCGATCGTAACGCCAACCCCCACCAGCCAGCTGCGGTTGGGGCGCATCTTGCCGACGCGCGCGCTGCGCCGCCAGCCGCTGGCTTTACGAAGGTTGGCGATACCCAGCCCGGCCAGTCCCGCTGCAGCAAATAGCATCATCAGTCCGAAAAGTCCCGGAGGCTGACCGGCCTCCGGAATGATCCAGGCGAACAGGGCTAGGGCGGCGCCACCCCAGAGGAACGCCCGCCAGATCTCCTCGTGGTGGAACTGACCGCGCCCGTCGAGCGCGCCGCGCAGCCAGAGAAGAATGCCCAGGAGCAGGAACAGCACAGCTCCGGGAACCTCGATCGGAACGGCACTCCAGTAGATCAGTTCGTAGCCCGCCGCCGGTAGCCAGCGCAGGTCCCACAGGGCAAAGTCATGGCTCAGAAAGCGCAGCCAAAGCATGAACAGCAACACGCCAAAGCCAGCCGTAGCGATGTGGCGGCGGATTTCATTGGCGCGCCAGCGGTCGCGCCGTTCGGCGAGGGTCGGCATGCTCCAGCGCGCCAGGCTGAAGCTGACGATGGGCAAGGCGATCAACATCAGCGGCGGCATCAACGGCCCGTCGACGGACGGAGAAAGGAAGCCCTGGAACAACATCATCCACGGCCAGACCCAGCAGAGACGCATGACCGCGACCACCAATGGCAGCAAGAGTCCTTCGACACTGCTCCACTCTGCATGTTTCCAGGGCAAAACGATAGGTGAATACATTGGTCGGATCTGGCTGCTGCTGAAGCAAGTCCCTTCGCGACAATCAGCCGGCGGGCACAGGCGCCCCGCTTTCGGCTGTCTCCTCTTTCACCAGGGAGAGTTCAGGCAGGCCCTGCCGTGAGAGCGACTGAAACGTTACGCCGGGGATCGTCTGTTCCAGCCTCAGGCCGCCAATGCCAAGCAGCGTCACCGTGAACCCGCGGCGCGGCAGGTCGGCAAGGGCGCGACGCAGACCTTCGGGCAGGGTCGCGCTGATGAGGACGATGGACGTGCCGTTGGCCAGGCCGGCCAGCTCCTGTTGGAGGACACGTTCAATCGTCGTATGCGGGATGCCTACACAGAAGGCAAGCGCCTCCAGCACGCGCATGATCTGGCTCGGATGAGCGCTGGGCGCAACGCGCACGCGCCGGCCGGCCTGCATCATGCTGTTGGCGAATACGCCGAACGGGTCGCCGCGTAGCTGAGCCCAGCGCGCAAGGGATGCGCCGGCACTGATGGCAAACTCACGCAGTTCTGGGTCGATTCCCTCATAGCGGTGCGTGAATGTCCGAATATTGAGGAAAATCGCCAGCGGACGGGAGGCGGAAGGGTCGAACAGCTTAGTCTGCAGCTCCTGACGTCGGGCCGTGGCTTTCCAGTGGATGTGGCGAAAGTTGTCGCCGGGCAGATAGTCGCGCACGCCGCTCAACCGCAGGGGATCGTCGATCAACCTGTTGCGGCTCTCGTAGTCCCCAAAGGGATGCCGGGCGTCCAGCCCAAGCTCGGGCAAAGAATAGAGCTTTGGATAGACCAGCAACAGGTCGGTGCCTTGCAACTCCACCTGCTGGCTGCGAAATCCGAAAATGTCGCCGCAAATCAGCTTCGCCGGTCCGTACTTCCAGGCGCCGCGCTGCGTACCGGTCACTGTGTAACGGCGGATCACCCGCTGATAAAGCCCGAGCGAGAAAAGATTGATCAGTACGCGGCGGTTGGCCTGGTAGTGCCTGACGCGCTCGTCGGGCGCCAGCGCCAGCGCCAGGGGAATATCGTCTTCGCAGCGCAGCCACGCCAGCGGCAGAGGTTTGGCGTTTGTAACTTCGAGCAGCAGGTCCGTCTGTTCGCCGAAGAAGAGCCTGTCAACACCGAACCTCCGCCTGAACGTAACCTCGGCAAGGCTGAAGCGGCTCCAGAGCCAGACGACTCCCCCCATCAGGCCGAGGATGAGAGCCATCGTGAAGATCAGGCTACTGCGCGTGATCAGCGAAATGAACAGTATGAGAGCCGCAGCCGTCCAGCCCGTGCGTCCCATCAGCTGGATTCGGCGGCCGGTCCCTCAGCGGTGGGGGCCAGGACCGCCGCCTGGAGGGGATCAGCGGATTCGGATACCTGCTCGTCGCCGTTAATAACCGGGTCAGCTCCGTCCGCTCCCTCCTGAGCGGTCGCCTCCTGCCAGTTTTCTTCGACTGGGACCGGCACGCCCTTCAGGATTTCGTCCAATACGCGGGCGACTGAAGTTCCGTGCAGCCGGGTATCGGGGCCGGGGATCAATCTGTGGCGCAGCACCGGGCCGGTGAGCTGCTGGATGTCGTCCGGCGTAACGAATGAGCGCCCGCGAATGGCGGCGTAGGCCTGCACAGTGCGGTATAGGGCGAGACTGCCGCGCGGGCTGACGCCCAAATCGAGCGCGCTGTCATCGCGCGTCGCTTCCACCAGGTCCAGCAGGTAGTCCTCCAGCACCGGATGGATGAAAACGCTGCGGCACACGCCGACCGCCCGTCGCACCTCCTCGACATCCACGACAGGCTCGATCCGGGCCAGCGGATTGTCAGTCCGGAAACGGTGCAGGATCTCCCGTTCCTCTTCACGCTGCGGATAGCCCATCTGCACCTGCATCAGAAAGCGGTCCATCTGCGCTTCCGGCAACGGAAAAGTGCCCGCCAGCTCGACCGGATTCTGGGTCGCCATCAAGAAGAACGGGTACGGAAGCGCGTGGCTGACACCGTCAACCGTGATTTGGCGTTCCTCCATCGCCTCCAGCATGGCGCTCTGTGTGCGCGGCCCGGCGCGGTTTATCTCGTCAGCAAGGACGATACCCGCCAGAATCGGCCCCGCACGGAATTCAAATTCGTCCGTCTTGCGGTTGTATATACTGACGCCGACAATGTCCGACGGGAGCAAATCTGGCGTGAATTGGATGCGCTGAAAGCTAATGCCGAGCGATGCCGCGAGCGTCTTGGCGAGGGTCGTCTTGCCGATGCCGGGTACGTCGTCCAGCAGCACGTGGCCTTCAGAAAACAGGGCTGCCAGCAGCTGATCAATCGTCTCGTCCTTCCCAACGATGACCCGGGCGACGTTCTCCCGCAACCGCAGGGCAAGGTCCCTTACAAAACTTATCTCTGACATGTATGCTCCTGATTCGCCCGCATAGCGGACCCTTCCGCCTGGATTTCTACCGGCGAAATGCAATGCGAGGAGGTGCGAAGCGGGCAGCCGACCCGACGGAGTATAACAGTGGCAACAAGGAACACCAAAGGAGGCCGGTGGTCGACTCAGTTCAATTGGCCCCGCGAGCGAATGAGCCGTCGAGTGACAGTGCCCGCTATCACACGTCTCACGCCCGGACCAGCGATAGCGGCTCCTTCCCGGTCCAAACGCGTTGCAGGTTTTCGAAAATGAACCGCCCGCGCCGTTGCCACGTATCGTATGTCACGCCGGCCACGTGGGGCGTGAAGATGACGTTCTCGAACTGAAGAATCCGGTTATCGGGGTCGGTCGGCTCATCCTGCAGTACATCGAGGCCCGCGGCGCGAATCGACCCACTCTCAAGGGCCCGGATAAGCGCGGCCTCGTCGACGACCGGGCCGCGGCAGGTATTGACGAGAACTGCACTGCTCTTCATTCGCACCAGCTCGGTTGCGCCAATGAGGTGGTGGGTCTCCTCATTCAGTGGCACGTGCAGCGTGACGACGTCCGAGCGCTGCAGCAGCTCTTCCAAAGTGACCCGTTCGACCTGCAGTGCACGCTCGACTTCGCCGGGTGCGGGGAACGGATCATAATAGAGTACCTCTGCGCCGAAGGGGACCAGGCGCGCGGCGACCTCCCTGCCGATATGGCCGAGACCGATGATGCCGACGGTCTTGCCCTGGATGGTGAAGGTAGTCATGCCGCTGTCGATCGCTTTCCAGCCCTCGTTGCGCACATTGCGGTCCATCTCCGTTAGTCGGCGGTAAACGCTCAGTATGAGTGCGAAAGTGTGCTCGGCCACGTCGATGGCATTGGTTCCCCCATTGTTGGCCAGCGGAACCGCCAGCTCCGCCAGGAGCTCCAGCGGCATTCGCTCGAAGCCGGCGCTGACCAGTTGCACGAGCTTGAGTCGCCGCGCCTCACGCAGCACCGATTCCTCAATCTCGCTGGGGAAGAGAATGAGGAAGTCGGCGTCGGCCGCCAGACGGGCCTTCTCCGCAGGTGCGAGATCATGGCGGTGAGATGACACTTCCCACTCGCCCGGCGCCGGCGCGATGACCTGCCTGGCCAGTTCGTCTACAAGCTGGGTGAAAAAGATCACTCTTGGCATCAGCGCTTTCCTTGGCTAATTACTGTTCAGTCTCCAGACCTTCTGCGCGGTCCTGCCGAAGACCCAGGCGCGTTCGTCCTTGCTAAGTCCGGACAGGTACTCAAGAGGGAAACTCAGCGAGCTTTCGAAACCCTCGCGCGTGCTGACCGGCGGCCAGTCGCTTCCCCACATCGTGCGCTGCGGGCCGAACGCCTCCAGCGTCAGCTCCGCCAGCGGCGGGACTTTCTCAAACGGGCAGGGAAGGTCACAGAATTCTCCAAAACCGGGCAATTTTATCGTCACGTTGTCGTATTGCGCGAGGTCCGTAATCGCCTTGAACTCGTCCAGGTCGGTCTCAGGCGAGACTCCGCCCAGGTGCTCGATGACAAGTGACAGATTCGGGAACTGGCGCAGCACTTCGGCGAACTCGGCGCTCTGCAGAATGTCCGGGCGGCTGAAGACGCTGACCACCAGGTCCAGTTCGGCGGCGGCGCGCCAGTGGGCCAGCGGGTTGGCGCCGCGGCCGCGGAAGTCGGCGTGCAGGCGGATGCCGATGATACCGTTGTCGGCCCAGTGCCGGATCGCACTTCCGTCGTCGTCGGGCACGATCATGGCCGCGGCGAAGCGTCCCGGGTGCGCCTCCATTACATCGACAATGTACCCATTGTCCGTATTTCCCAGGTACTGGATGAAGACGGCCTGATCTACGCCTGCCCTCTCCATGTGGAAGAGCAGCACTTCGACCGGCTCATACTTGTGCAGGCCAATATGGCAGTGGGTATCGACGACCGCGAACTCTCTCTCGCTCATGTGGATGGCTCCTTGAAGATTCAATTGCGACCGACCGCGTAGCGCAGGGCTTCCTCGGTCGGCTCTGTGCCCAGGCCCGGTCCATGCGGCAGCTTGAAATAGCCGGCCTGACAGTCCATCGCACTGCGGATGAACTGCTTGTTGCGGTCAAAGATCGAGTGCTGGTACTCGTGCATTGCGAAATTGGCGACGGTTGCAGCGACGTGTAAGCTGGCAGCCTGGGCGATGCCGAGATTGATCGTCGCGTGGGGCATGACGCGGCAGTGGAAGGCCTGCGCCAGCTCACATATGCGTCGAAATCCGGTGATGCCGGTGTGGGCGATCTCCGGCTGGATGACGTTCATGCAGCGGGCCTGCAGCCGGGGCAGGTATTCGTAGACAGTGCGCCACTCTTTCCCCAAGCCGATCTGCGTGCGGACGGCGCGGGCGACTTGCGCTTGTCCATCCATGTCCTCGGGCGCGACCGGCGCCTCCGCCAGGTGTAGGTCAAACTCGCACAGGCGGTCAATCAACTGGATCGCCTCCAGCGCGTTATAGCGCCAGTGAAGATCGACGAGGATGCGGGGTCCGTCCCCGACCGCCTGGCGAATCGCCTTCATCTCGGCCACCTCGCCCTGGTCTGCCACGGCCGCAGCAAATTTGAGCGCCGAGAAGCCGCGGTCGGTCCAGCTCCTGGCAAGGGCGGCGCGTTCAACGCTGGACGCGCCGGGCAGTCCGGAAACGTAGACCGGCAGGCGCTCTTGCCGCAGGCCGCCGAGGAGTTGCCAGACCGGGCGCCCCAACAGTTTGCCGCGCAGGTCCCAGAGTGCGATGTCCAGCCCGGCGATGGCGTCGAGCGCGTAGCCGCCGAAGTGGCCGCGCACGCGTTGCAGGTCGTACAGATCTTCGTAGATGCGCTCAACGTCATGGGGACTGCGGCCGGTGACGAAGGGGACTAGCAGCTCCTCAAGGATGGTCTGCGCGATCTGGGGCGCCACGACACCGAAACACTCGCCCCAGCCGACCGTGCCATCGCTGGATTCCACTCTCACAAGCAATGTCTGGTCGTGCACCGGATATACAGTGCGATTGCCCGGCCGGACGATGTAGCCCTTGGCGTTGGGCCGGCTGCCTTCCTCAAGCGGGCCCAGGTAAGGCACATCGCGGGGGATGCAAAGGGGGTAGAGCTGGATATCGGAAACGGTTGCGCTCATTGCGTTGCTTCCCCGGTAGGACAGGGCGTCTGGGAGGACATTGTGCCATCAGCGGCCGGTTACTTCATAAATCGTCCCATCTTCAAGCGCGGCAACTGTCTTGAAATCAGCGATCTCTTGCAGACTCTCCACGCTATACAGAGGGCCTTTCTCCTGTGCGTCGAACCAGACTTAGAGTCTCTAACAAAAAGGGGTCAGGCGTCGGAAGCAGATGATTGAACAGCCCAGGGAGAGGAAGGCTTCATGGATGTCAGCACGGCGCTCGTAGCGCACCCGCAGGCGGCGGAACTGGCGCAGCCAGCCCAGGGTGCGCTCCACCACCCAGCGGTAGACGCCCAGTCCGCTGCCGTGTTCCGCCCCGCGACGGGCCAGCGCCGGCGCGATGTGGCGCTCTCGCAACGCCTTGCGATGTCGCTGGGAATCATAGGCCCGATCCCCATACAGCCGCGCCGGCCGGCGCCGGGGACGGCCGCGGCGGCCGCGCACCGGCGGCACGCCATCCACCAGAGGCAGCAGTTGGGTTACGTCATGGCGGTGGGCACCGGTCAGAGTTGCCGACAGGGGGATCCCATTGGCGTCAGTGAGCAGGTGATGCTTACTCCCCGGCTTGCTGCGGTCGGTAGGATTGGGGCCGGTCTTTTTTTCCGCCCCCCACGGCGCGCAGGGCTGCGCTGTCCACGCTGGCCCGCGACCAATCAAGACGGCCCGCCTCTTGCAGTTGAGACAAGAGGGTCTCATGCAGCTTTTGCCACACCCCGGCCTCCTGCCAATCCCGCGGCCGACGCCAGCAGGTCATCCCAGAACCGCAGCCCATCGCCTGGGGCAGCATCTCCCAGGGTATGCCGCTCTTCAGCACGAACAGAATGCCGGTCAGGGCTTTGCGGTCCTCCAGGCGCTTGCGTCCCGGGTTGCGCAACCGCCGCGGCTTGGCCGGCGGCAGCAGTGGCTCTACGATCTCCCATAGCTCGTCGCTTACCAAAGGTTTGGCCATCAGACGCAACCTCCCAGTTCCTCAATCATGCACGACGCGCTGCGCCGCTGCTGCGGGGCCTACAGACAGTTTAGCCCGCTGACCTTCGATTGACAAGCCTTTTTGTTAGGCGTTCTAAGTGTAACCGATGCCCGCGGTCAAATTGCGGGCGGCGGCAATGTAGCTGACCGAATCGCCGTGGAGGGCGATACCGTGGAGCTCAGTTCTGACAAGGGCCAGGGCCGCCGCCGCCAAGGCCAGGAGCAGAAAAAGCCACCTGGTTCCCAGCCACATTCCCATGAGCGACCAGGCGCGCGGACCGACTCGCGAGGCGTTCAAGGTTACCTCCGCCTAGTCGGCCAGAAGCGGCTCGATCTCGCGCCAGATGGCGTCAAACTCCCGGAGGTCATGCTGATCCAGATAGGCGCCGGGAATGCGGCTGGCGGTCGAGGTGAAAATGCCTCGGCGGCGGAATACCTGCTTGTAGACGGCCACGCCGTGCATGCGCTCGAAGTTTAGTAGAGGAAGCAACCGGTTGAAGAGGGTGCGGGCACCGGTTTCGTTCTCTTCCTCCAGCATCCGCCAGATCTGCGCATGCACGTCCACCGACTGGCTGGCCGGCATGTTTCCACAGGCGCCGCGGCGCCACTCGTCGATCATGTAGATGCCGCCCTGGCCCCCGAACACGCCCCGGCAAGCGTCACCCGCCGCCGCCAAGGTGCGTGAAATGGCGCGCGGCTCCGGGAGCGTCTCCTCCTTCAGGTACTGAACCCACTCCAGCTCGGAGCACATGCGCGCCAGCAGATCGGAAGGCATGGGCGTGCCAATGGGCCCCATGAAGTTTTGGATGCAGATTGGAATGCGCAATGCCTCGTCGAGCGCCCGGTAATAGTCGTAGCAACCGCTCGCGTCCGGGTGAAGAATGTGAGGCGGCATTGCCATGATACCGTCTGCGCCGATCTCCTGAGCGTAGCGGCTGAGCGCGACCGCCGGCACTGTGTGGCCGTGCGTCGTGGCCGCGATGACGGGAACGCGGCCGGCCGCGGTCTCCACGACGACGCGGATCCAGCGTCGCCGTTCATCGTCCGACATCGTAGCGAATTCGCCGGCGTTTGCCGGACCGACGAGGCCCGCCGCGCCCTTCTTGATGCAGAACTCTATCTGCCGCCGCAGCGCCGCTTCGTCCAATGCCAGTTCATCGCTGAATGGAGTGACGACAATGGCGAAGATGCCGCGCCAAGGATTGCTCATGTAGGAAGCTCCCGGGCCGAAGTGGAAGCAGCCAGGTAGGCCGCGTGGGAATCGTAACTTTGTCCAAGTCACCAAGCCGCCTGCACGGCGTGGATTTGCGGTTAATCCGAAGGTAGGCGAACATCGGCGTTGCCGAGGGACCGCAGCGATCCGGCCCGGCGGCCGGCTGCTCCAGCCAAGCTTCGCCACTGTCTCCCAAGCAGGTTCAGTATACTATAGTTGTCGAGCAACTCAATTTGAAAGTGAGCAAAAAAGCCATGAAGATTACAGCGGTTACGGTCTACGAATTGCAGGGCGTTCTTGAGCACGATGAGGAGTTCTGGGAGGAACGGCTTTTGCGCCCGCTGGACATCTACCCGGAGCACAAGGCAGAAGGAGTGCACGAAATGTTCGCCGTAGGCGGAGGGCAGTACCGCATCTCCGCCTTTTTTGTCGACATTGAAACCGATGAAGGCGTGTCGGGGCGCGGCGGGCCGCTCCCGCGTGAGCAGGCTTTCATCATCCAGACGCAGCTGGCGCCGCTGCTGATCGGCCATGACCCGCTGGCGTCCGAGCGCCTGTGGGACCGGATGTACCGGGCACAGGTTCATGGCCGTAAGGGTACCGAGATGATGGCGCTGAGCGCGGTCGATTGCGCGCTGTGGGACCTGAAGGGGAACTGGTTCGACGCGCCGGTCTGTCAGTTGCTGGGCGGCCCGACGCGCACTGAAGTGCCGGCGTACGCCAGCGCGCTCGGATACTCGCTTGACCCGGAGCTTGTGCAGGAGCGGGCAAAACAGTTTGCCGCCCAAGGGTACCGGGCAACCAAGTGGTTCTTCCGCGACGGCCCGACCGACGGCAAAGCGGGGATGGAGCGCAATGTGAGGCTGGTGCGCACCCTGCGCGAGAGCGTCGGCCCCGACGTCGATATCATGCTGGACTGTTGGATGAGCTGGGATGTGCCGTATACGGTGCAGATGGCGCGGCGCCTGGAGGAGTACGCGCCGCGCTGGATTGAGGAGCCGGTGCTGCCGGACAAGATCGAGCAGTACGCGCAGATTCGCCGGCAAGTGAATGTGCCGATAAGCGGCGGCGAGCATGAGTACACCCGCTGGGGACTGAAGCAACTAATGGATGCGGGCGCGTGCGACGTCTACCAACCCGATATCTACTGGTGCGGCGGCATTTCGGAGACACAAAAGATCCTGGCGCTGGCGTCTGCCTACGACGTACCCGTGATTCCGCACGGCCACTCAACGCCGGCCAGCATTCATGTCATTGCCGCATGGCCGGAACCGACTACGCCCCTGCTCGAGTATCTCATCAAGTGGAACGAAGTCCACCAGTTCTTTCTCAAGAACCCGGTCAAGCCGGTCAACGGGATGGTGAGCGTGCCGCGCGGGGCCGGAATAGGCATGGAGCTGGACGAAGCGAAGATCGAGCGGCGCGCCGAGGTGGAATTCTAGGCGGGAACCGGGCGTTCAGCGCGGCGTGGTTGGATAGCCTACAGGATCGATGTGGGCTTCGATGAGAAACGGAGCGTTGCCGGCTGCAGCGCGGGCGAGCGCCTCGTCGCACGCCTCGGTGGTGGTGACGCGGGCCGATTCTATGCCGTATCCGGCGGCGATCCTGGTGAAGTCGGGCGCGGGAAACTCGGTGCCTAGAGGCCTTTTGCCCTGCCGCAGCTGGTGCGAGCGGATCAGGTCGATGGCATTGTCGACCGGCACGACTACCGTAACCGGCAGGTTGAGGCGGGCGAGGACGCTCAGCTCTCCCATGCACATGAGCAGCCCACCGTCTCCGATGAGGCAGGCCACCCTTTCGCCGGGCCGGGCCAGCGCCGTGCCGATGGCCGCGGGCAGTCCGAAACCCATGCACGAGAGCCCGTTTGACAGGGCGAACCGGTTCGGACGCAAGGTTGGCCACGCAAGGCTGCTGAATATCTTGTGACTGCCTACGTCCACAGCCAGCATCACCTCGGCCGGCAGGTGACGGCGCATACCCTCAAGAAGCTGCTGGGGAAGGATCTTTCCAGGCCGGGACGCCGGCAATGGTTGGGCTGCCTGCTCGTTGCGGAATCTTCCTACCCTGGCTGCGCCCCATTCCTGTTTGCGGAGGAATTTGCTGTCGGCCAGCTGCAGCAGCGTAGATTGCACCGGTCCGACGATCTCGACGGCTGCCGGCAGGACGGGGTCGTCGTTCGGCCAGTTGGCGATCCAGACCAGCGGGACATCGGCTGTGCCTCCACCCGCCCCGCTCCCGTCATGCCGCGCCAATGACCAGGGCTTTACCAGTTCCACGACGTCGAATCCGATGGCGACGACACAGTCCGCCTCATCGAGGATTTCATAGGCCGGGTCGGTTCGGGTCAGGCCGATGACGCCCGCGCTCAAAGGGTGGTCGTCGGGCAGCGCGCCCTTGGCCTTTGGCGAAACGATCACAGGCGCGTTCGCCGTTTCAGCCAGGGTCTTCAGGGCGCCGTAAGGGGCTTCCGGTTCCAGTCCCAGCCCCGCGAGAATCACAGGGCGGGCGGCGCCGGCAATGAGCGTACGCGCACGCGCAACGAGGGCCTGACGGGAGTCCGTCTGGGCCGCCCCTGAATGGCTCGTCACTTCAATTGACTTGCCGGACGGGGACCCTTCCTGGACGACAGTCTCCAGGTCGGCCTCTTCATTGCTGACCTGCAAATGCACTGGACCGGGACGTCCCTGCATGGTCAAGGCGACCGTAGGGCCCAGTTCGGCGGCCGCGTTCAGTGGCGATACCTTGAGCGTGCGTTTGGTGATCGGGGCAAAGACCGCCTGCAAGTCGACGACCTGGTGGGTGTAGTCGGGCAAGAGCGTCTCCGGTTTTTGGGCGGTGATGAGTACGACCGGCGCCCGGTCGAGCCAGGCGTGCCCGATGCCGGGAACGGCGTTCAGCGCGCCGGGGCCAAGCGTGGTCAGAACACAGCCCGGGCGGCCCGTCGCGCGAGCGTAGGCGTCGGCGGCAAAGACTGCGCTCTGTTCGTGGTGCATCAACTCGAAGCGAATGCCGAGCTGATGCAACGCTTCAAGTACGGCGACGACTTCACCTCCGGGCATGCCGAAGACAATTCGCACGCCGGCGTCGTGAAGAGTTTGGGCGATCGTTTGGGCGACGGTGGGCATGGAGGGCGGTCGGTCTATTGAGTGCCGTCGAAATACTTGCCAACGAGCAAATCCAATTGGTCGATCACTTGCCGGGGGACGATCTCCTTGTTCGTCATCAATGCATCCTGCAGTGCATCGGCGTAAGGGGAAGGTCCACTGCCGGCAAGCAGCGCGATCGCGTTGGCGACGGCCTGGACGGCTACTTCCGCGTTGTGCATCAACGTCTTGATGACCGCGTCAACCGTCACAGCCTCTTCGGTCTCATGCCAAACGTCATAGTCGGTCACGTGTGCCATGCAGGCGTAACTCATTTCGGCCTCGCGGGCGAGGAACGCTTCCGGGGTTGTGGTCATGCCGATGATGTCCATGCCCAGCTGTCGAAAGGCGAGGCTTTCGGCGCGCGTGCTGAAGCGAGGTCCCTCGATAGTAACGAAGCTTCCGCCTTCGTGCGCCGTAGCGCCGGTCTGTGCCACGGCCTTGTAGCAGATCTCGCTGAGAAAGCTGCAGAAGGGGTGGGCGACACTTACGTGGACAACGAGTCCGTCGGTCCCGACATCCGGGTCGTCGAAGAAGCTGAGGGCTCTCAGCCTGGTGCGGTCGAAAATCTGGTCTGGGATGACGATGTCGCCCGGTCGCAGATGTTCCTGCAGGCTGCCGCAGGCGCTGACTGCGATCAGGTATTCGACGCCCAACATTTTGAATCCGTAGATATTGGCGCGCTGATTGAGCCGTGTAGGGCTGATACGGTGTCCGCGCCCGTGGCGTGCGAGAAAGGCTACTCGTTGCCCTTGAAGTGTCCCGACGATGTATGAATCGGACGGGCTGCCGAACGGTGTTTCCAGTTCGACCTCTTCGACATCCGTCAGCGACTCCATCTGGTAGACGCCGCTGCCGCCGATAACGCCAAATCGAATAGGTTCTGCCATCAGTTCAACTCCACATATAGAATCGTGCGGAAGAGTCGCGCCCCACGCGCCCCATCCTTCTATCTTGTAGCCAGCTATCTTGTGGCCAGCAGTGCCGCGGCGGCCCCCAGGACACCCGCACGGCCGCGTTTGTTCATCACCGGGAAGCGAATACGGGCGACCGCACCGTTCCCCAGCAGGTATACCTTTCCTTCCCTCTCGTAGTCATGTTTCTCTGCGTCTTCTGTAAGCAAAGGCCAGATAGAGAAATAAGCAATCTGGCCGGCTTCATCGTAGCGCACCGACCCGGAAGGCAGCGGCTCGTCCACTGCGTAGGAGATCTCCGGTGCCTCGGCGCGAAGCCAGCGGCCCAGTCCGAGCCGCTTGTGGTCGCGCATGGTTATACCTACCAGGCGGTGGGCGGCGACGTGGACAACGATGTTTGCGGTCGTCCAGTTGTCGCCGTGCGGCGCGCCACCAGCCACGCGCAGGTCGATCAGATCTCTGCGGCGCAGCCACACCGCACGGAACGGGACCTTGTAAGCTGTGACCTTTGGTCGGATCTCATTCATCGCGCCCTCGCCGCGAATGTGAGATCGGTCAGCGCATGGGCCAGCAACCCGGCCAGGCCTACAAGCAACAGAGCAGGTCCCCATCCGGTCTCAAGGCTTTGCCCGTATAGGTCCGTGAGCGTAGGCAGGACCCAGCGAAATTGCATCAACGTAAAGTAGATGGCTGCGGCCGCAAACGCGGCGAGCGCCGATGCGCGTGTCAGGGAGAGCAGGCGGGCGGTCCGCCATGCTTTGCCACTTTGCGGTGCGGTAACAGCGTTCCCTTCTAGCGCTTCAAGTAACGTGCGAGGCGTCACGAGGAGCGCGGCTATAGGGCTGACTGCGGCAAACAACAGGCAGAAGAAAAGGGCAATCGACTGAAGGAGAAACTCCGGCGACAACAGAAGGCGTGGTGTCCAGGCAGGAGGCAGCAGGTTGAGCGCGGCGACAGCGGCGAGCAGGAGCAGGGCAACGCGGAGAGGCCAGGCATAGGCTGGGCGGCGCTGCGCGTCGTCCTTTGTCTCCGCAATTAGCTGCTCCTTTGTCAGCACGGCTACGCTGCCCTCGCCAGGATGCGAGCCGTCTCGGCGAAACGCATTCAGGCTGAGGCTGAGGCTTACGGCAACCAACGGAAGATAGAAGCCTCCTCGCCAGAGGAGAATATCTCCCTGCTGAACGGGATACAGGAACTTCACCACTTCTGCCAGGTCCAGCCCGAGAACAACCAGCCCGGCCGCAGGGTGTTCGATCCAGGGCGAAAAGTAACCAGCCAAGGTAACGAGAGCGGCCAAGGGCAGTAGCAGTCGCAAAAGTGAGCGTCGGGGATCCAGGAAGTGAAAGTAGTGCATCGGTTTGCCGCGCCAGAGCTACGCCGCGTCGTTGAGCTGTCTTCCGGCGAGCTCAAGCCGACGGACCTGTCGTCCTCTCCCCTCTGCGAAGCGGCGTCGCTCCTCCTCCGTAGTCAAATTGAGGCGGGGCACCTCGGCGGGCGCGCCGCTTCCATCTACTGCCACAAAGATGTAGAACGCGCTGTTCGTGTGGGTTATTTCTCCGGTGAGGAGATTTTCGGCTTTGACGATGACCTCGACTTCCATCGAGCTGCGCCCTACGTAGGTGATGCGGCCTTCCAGGTTGAGCAACTGCCCCACATGGACCGGCTCGTAGAAGGTCATGCTGTCGACGGCCACGGTGACCGCGGGCAGGCCTGCGTGCCGGGCGGCAGTAATGCCGCCACACTCGTCGCACAGCTTCAGGATCACGCCGCCGTGGACATTGCCCAACAGGTTGGCATGCTCGGGATTGGTGAACTGGTTGATTCTGGTGGCCGATTCGGCGACAGTCTTGTGACTCGGCGTCATCAAAGGTTTCTTTCTGGGCGCGATTTGAGCATTTTACCACATTTTCAGCTAAGCGCACGCTCGTAGGCGTCCAGAAGCTGACCGAGGCTGCGCCGCCACGTGAAGTTGCGCGCGTGGGCGCCGCCGCCGGCCGTCAGCCGTCTGCGCAGATCCGGCTTTGTGGAGAGCTGCACGATGCCGTCGGCGATACTCTCAACCGACTCAGCGTCGACATAGAATGCTCCCTCTCCGCCGGCTTCCGGCAAGCAGGAGTTGTCTGCGGTCAATACCGGCGTCCCGCAGGCCAGTGATTCGAGGACCGGCAGCCCGAATCCTTCGTACAGGGAGGGATAGACAAAGAAGTCGGCTGCGGAGTAGAGCGCCGGCAGATCTTCGTCGACGACGAACCCGGGAAAAACGACATCACTTTCCAGTTCCAGCTCTCGCACGGTCGCAAAGATCTCCTCGAAGAGCCAGCCCTTCTTGCCGCCGATTACTAACAAGTGCGGCAGTTGGGCCTCCTGCCGGGCGGTATGAAAGGCGCGAACCAGGCGTGAAAAATTTTTGCGCGGTTGCAGTGTGCTCAGGCCGAGCATGAAGGGTCTTTGGGCAAGCCCGTATTTCTGCCTCACATTGAGCAGTTCTTGCGGGTCCGAAACTGGCCGGAAGAAGCCGTGGTCGACCGCGCCCTGGACTACACTTATTCTCCCTTCCAGAACAGGCCACAACGTCTGGAGGTCTTCCGCCGTGTTGTGGCTGTCGGCGATCAGGTGATCGACCTTGCCTATGCTGCGGGGCACGACCACGTTCAGGTAGTGCTCCAAAGATGGCATGGCGGCATCGGGATAGTGGACGAAGGCGAGATCATGAACTGTCAGCAGTTTTCGGCGTGCTGTGACCGGCGCGAGCACGAAGTCGGTGGCATGGAAAAGGTCGATTCCGCCGCCAGCCAGCCACTCGACGCGTGGACAGGGGATGTTGAGGCGGTGCCAGATGCGGGTGAGGTTTCGCTCCGATATGGCCGGGAAGGTGAGAAGGGGCAGCGGAGCGCGAGCTTTCAAATCGTTGTCGACCCTACCAGCAACGAAGAGCGAGAGATCGTAGCCGGGATTGTGCTCGAACAGCGTTTCGATCTGCCCGCGTATAATGCGACCTATGCCGGCGGACTGGCGAATAGCCGGCGTGTAGTCGATGACGAGCTTCACAGCCCCTTATAGGTCCACAGTCTGTTGGCGGCGAAGTTCCAGAAGAGTACGACGCCAATGGAGAAGAGCTTGGCGAAATTGTAACTGATGGCCGGGCCCCAGACTGGGTCAGCAAGCCACTCTATCCAGTAGGGGCGCAGAGACAGGTCGACGAATTGAAAGACGACTGTGTTGATGCCCAAGCCGGCTGCGCTGACCAGTCCGAACTGAACGAGCTGCCTACGTGTATTGCGTACGCGACTCTCCGGAAAAGTCCACGTGCGGTTGAGCACGAAGTTCTGGACCACTGCCGCGCTGAAGCTGAATCCGTTGGCGACGACGGGAAGGAAGCCGGCGAGCAGCACCAGCGCGTTGAGCAGTACAAAGTCCGTCAACGCGCCGAGCGCACCGACGGAGGCGAACTTGAGAAAGCGCTTTGTCTCTTCGCGCCGGCGGCTGCCCGCCGGCAGAATCTTGTCACGGCTCATAAATGTTTGCATTGAACGCAAATTGTCGGCATAAAGTTCAGGTCGAAGCCAGGCTCAGGCTTTGACCGGGAGATCGATGCTTTAGCCTGCGAGCTTCTCAAAGCAAGGGACAGCCCGCCCGCGCAGCCTGTTTTCAAATCGGTGCGCCGGCACCGCAATAGTTTCGCCTACTCGTTCGTAAATCGCAAAAGCCAACGGACCCCGCATCCCGCGGCGGGCCGCCGCCGTCTGCGCGACGCGCCGGCGGATCGGTGCCGCCTCGCTTTCCTCTCACAAATTCGATCCGCCCGCCAGGTCTCGGGCTCGTTGCGGGCATTACCAACGTCTCGCGGCCCGAAAACGCAGACGGTCTGTTCTCAGTGAGCGAAGGTCTTCGTCTTGCGACACCTGTTCTCAGTTCTCAGCTGTAGGCAGGGCAGCAGAAGATGGGACGGCGGGTGGAAGGCGTGCGAGGGCGACAGCGGATGCGAGCCAGAGCGCAAGGTGGAGATAAATGCCCTGCACGTAGAGGTAGTCGAAGAAATGGTGTACGGAGAGATGGACGACGATGCCAAGGATGCCGAGGAGAAGAGCGACGTTCCAGAGCGCGGGCTGTAGGGGCATCCTGTTCCGAAGAAGGGGCACCCCGGCCATACCCTTGCGCATCTGCCTTCGTTGATATACGAGCCAGCCTACAACACCGCCCCACATGACCAGATAGGCGAACAGGCCGAACAGGCCGTTCTCCGCGAGCACGTTCAAGTAGATGTTGTGTGCGTGGCCCAGGGGCTCTTCCCAGCGAGGCAGCCGGACCTGCGGGTAGACGGCTGCATAGTTGCCGGGCCCGACACCAATCCAGGGCGACAGTTCCCACATCCGCAGGGCTGCGATCCAATGGGCGAGGCGTTCGATGACTGAGAAGTTGCTGTTTGTGACAGGCTGCCTCACGACATCCCACATGCCGAGCCCCACATAGGCGGGCAGGTCGGCCAATCGATCTGTCAACGAGGTGGGAATGAAACGGGCTAGCGCACTGCCGGCGGCCAGGAGGACGGCGAGGGCGGCAAGCGCGGCAGTCGCGATCTTGCGGCCAATTTGAAATAGCAGGACGACGGCAAGGCTGGCGGCGGCGCCGAGCCAACCGCCGCGGCTCCAACTGGCCAGCAGGCCCAGGCCAATGACCGCGGCTGCGCCTCCGTAACCTACGATTGCTGCCAGCGACCCTGCCCAAGCCGGCATGCCGAGGGCGGCGGGCTTGTCCTGTGGTTCTGACTCTCTTGTGGGTGACCGCATGAAGAAGGAACTGAGCGCGTTCAGGAAGAGGGCGGTTGCAACGGGCAGAGTCAAGCCCAGGTAACCGGCGAAGGGGTTAGGTTGTCCGAACGTCCCTGCGGCGCGCATGAAGCGGTCCAGCAGCAGGAAATTGGGAGGCCCTATGCGGAAAACGAACTGATAGATCCCCAGGCCGGCCTGCAAAGCGCCGCCGGCCAGAAGACCCCAGACCAGCCACCGCACCCGGCCCCTCGGCACCGCCTCCTGGACCAGCAGGATGATCAGCAGCATCTCAAGCCATTTTATGACCCCTTCAACAGCCTTTTGCAGGTTGATCGCATTGTGGAATGAGAGCAGAAGGGCCAGCACAAAAAAGAGGACGAGGCTGGGCACAAAGCCTACGTTCAGTCGCAACCGGTTGCAGCGCACGCCGTTGACAAACCAGACGGCGACGGCAGCTGCAAGCAGTCCGTCGGCCATGCTCAGAGGGCCGAAATCAACGCCGCTTGCAAAGGGCAGCGCGACCGCAAGCCCCGGCCATATCAGCCAGGGGAACCGCAGCAGAAGAAATCCGGCAGCGCCTGCGGCGACAGAGGCAGCGGCCCAGTGGAGAGGGAGTCGGGCGAGCAAAAAGGCCAGTGCCAGGAGAGCGAGGATGCCCACCGCTTGCCGGGCGCGTAGCGCGACAACGCCGGTCAAATTGGGGGCGCGAGTGAATTCTGCACCGTTCGGGGAGAGGCGGGCTGTTCGAATTGACCCCATCGATGCGATCTCCCGCGGAGGAGGCCCGATAGTTCCATCAACGCGTAGACGTGGGCACTATGCGCCCGGTGCTCGAATTGCAAAAGAGTCCCGGACAGTTTATGCCCGGGATCGGAGGCGGAGAGGGAGGGATTTGAACCCTCGAGGGCGTGAACCCTACGCGTTTTCGAGACGCGCGCACTCGGCCAGACTATGCGACCTCTCCAGTTCGTGCGGTTGGCGCGGCCAACCCATCGCGGCAAATGGTAGCACAACCGGACCCCCCTGTACAATTTCAGGCGGTCGAACAGGTTTGAGACCGCGCCTCGACTTTCCAACCCGTTCTTCTCCCTGATCTTGTTTCGGCTCCACAGCAGCGTTCGACTGCTCGGTCCACTTACCGGACTCGAAAGTGTGAGTCGGGCAGCCAGCGGCCCGATGAGAGAACGAAGCGTCGTTTAAATGGCCGCCCCCATACTGTCGCCAGATTTTTTCGCGGTCAAGGTGAAGGGAACAAGCACCTGGCCGTCTACGAAGTGACTCTGGGCGTCATCTTCATTTTGAAACGGCTGTCTTTCTCCGTTCTCCAGGTTGGAGAGCCCGACTCGAAGGAGTTAGTCACCCGATGGCAGGTCCGGCGGGAGGCTCTGTGAACGGCGGCCAACACAGAGTTCGCACGGCTGCCATTCGCTTGTCGGCTTCAGCCCTGCTAGCGCGGGTCCGTCGAATCGCGCGATTCGTTCTCCATGTGGGTCATGGAGTTGGATTTGGGCGGCCCAGTCGGTATCGACCGCACCGTCGCCGGATCAAGCCGGGGTTTACTTGGTTATCAATTCGGTAGTCGGCGGCCGCAGCGCGCCGTCGCCGTCGAACTGTATCATCCGGGCCGGCCCGATTTGCGTAAGGGCCGGCGCGCGTTCGACCTCCTGGAGCAGCGCAGGCGAGAGCCAGAGAGTTTCCAATTCAAGTGTGTTCTGAATCCAAACCACCCGTGCGGAGTCGCCCGCCTTGTCCATCAGACCGGTCTCAACTATCTCGCGATCGGTTGCGAGGGAGACGGGCTGTTTGGCGGCGGCGAAGTTTCCAGCGGTAAGGCAGTTTGTGTAGGTGGCATGCCAGTCGACCTTGGCGCGCAGGCGCTCTGAGATAAGGTCGGCGAGGCCGATGCCGGAGGCATTGCCGTGGCTGTCCTGCGTCAGGTCGAGGACGGCGAGGACGCGAATGTCGGGCTCGCGCGGTCCGCCGTTGCGCCGCCACATACCGATGATGTTGGTATCCATGCCGGTGCCGCTAATGTTCTTGCCCATCTCCTGGACGATCAAGAGGTCGAGATGGTCGAACGGAATACCCGGCTGGAGATCTTTGGCCAGCCGCAGAAGGCCGGGCTCCCGCCGGAAGATGCCTTCGCCCGGCAGAACGGCGATCTCCGCTGGCGCGTGGCGGCCGTTTTCGACGATGGCGACACCGGCAACGACGGGCATCTTGTTAAGGACGACCTGTGCTGCCAGGGGAATGGAGATGGATGCGTCGTGGGCGTGCAGGGTGGCCGCGCCGCGCTTCTTCCCGAGCCCGATGGTCATAATTTTGCACAGGCCGCTCTCATGGTCGGCCCGAAATGCAGTATGGGCCTTGACGCGATTTACTGGGATGACAGCGTCGGCTTCAGCCGCGAAGCGGTCCCAGTAGACGGGCATACTGCCGGCCTGGCCGATCTGCTTTACTTCGAGGCTGCTGTGAATCGGGACTCCCAGCTCCGCCATGCCGTAGCTGACGAGCACGTCATGCTGGCCTTCGGCAGTGCCGCCGCCGTGGCTACCCATTGCCGGAACAAGGAAGGGTTCTGCCCCGAGCGACTGCAGCGTCTTGACGACCGCCCCCACGACCTCCGCGTAACGTGAGATGCCGCGACTTCCGACAGCTACGGCTACGCGCATCCCCGGCCTGACGCGGTCGGACAAGGGAAGCGCGTTGAGGCCGTTCCAGACTTCAGAGGCAACGTTTTCTACTTTCTGCTCGGAAACGGTCTGCTGCACGGGCGCGAGTTCAATCATGGTATGCTCCTGTAGAGCCTTATCTTATGTACCCACTTGCGTCTTGAGCCAGGCTTCGATGAACGGGTCCAACTCTCCGTCAAGAACTGGCTGAGGAGTTGACGTCTCCACATTGGTCCGCAGATCCTTCACCATCTGGTAGGGATGCAGGACGTAGGACCGGATCTGGCTGCCGAAATCAGCCTGGACGTTCTCGCCTTTGAGGCGGGCCTTTTCGGCCGCGATCCTCTCTTGCTCGACGGCGTAGAGTTTGCCGCGCAGGATCCTTAGCGCAATCTCGCGATTCTGGGTCTGGCTGCGTTCATTCTGACAGGTAACGACGATGCCGGACGGCTCGTGATGGAGGCGAACGGCGGTGGCGTTTTTCTGTACGCTCTGGCCTCCGGCCCCGCTTGAAAGGAAGACGTCGATCCGAATGTCATTGGGCGAGATCTCAATCTCGATGTCTTCGTCGATGATCGGCATGACCTCAAGCTTGGCAAACGAGGTGTGGCGGCGGTTGCCGGCGTCGAATGGGCTGAGCCGCACCAAACGGTGCGTTCCCCTCTCTGCCTGCAAATAGCCGTATGCGTACGGGCCCTCCACCGTAATCGTGACGCTCTTGATCCCGGCCTCTTCCCCTTGGGTTATGTCGGTGACTTCGGTGGCGTAGTCCTTCTTCTCAGCCCAACGTAGATACATGCGCAGCAGCATGGAGGCCCAGTCCTGCGCCTCGGTTCCACCTGCGCCGGCGTGTATGCCGACAATGGCGCCGCCTGCGTCATACTTGCCATTGAGGGCCAGCGTAAACTCCCGACTTTCCAACTCCTTTTCGAGAGCGGAAGCCTCCTGCTGTAGCTCGTTGAGCATCCCGGCGTCATCATCGGCAATCAACGCCAGGTCCTGCGCGTCCTGGGCCCGCTCCTTCAGACCGTCCCAGACACCGATCTGCTCTTTCAGCGCGTTCAACTCCTGCATCTTCTTTTGCGCGGCCCGCTGGTCGTCCCAAAAGCCGGGCGCAATTGTTTGCTTCTCAAGCTCCTCGACCCGCTCTACCTTGTCCGGCAGGTCAAAGCCGCCTCCGTATCGTGTTGACTCGTTCTGCGAGCTGGTGCAGACGGTCGGTTAATTCGCGCATTCGGGTCTCTCTCCTTTTTCGAAAATCTTTCGGCAGACAGGGCGGCACTGCATGCCTTACTCTCCCAGCAGGCCTTCCACAAAAGCAACCGGGTCGAACTCCGCCAGGTCCTCTAGTTTTTCACCGGTGCCGACAAAGCGAACAGGTATGCCTAACTGCTTCTTAATATTGAGAACCGCGCCGCCCCTGGCCGTGCTGTCAAGCTTGGTGAGGACGATGCCGGTAACGCCCGACGCCTCCTGGAAGCCCTTGGCCTGCAGGATGGCATTCTGGCCGGTTGAGGCGTCCAGAACGAGCAGTATTTCGTGCGGAGCACGGTGGACCTGCTTGGCGGCCACGCGGCGCATCTTTTCCAGCTCCTGCATGAGATTGAATTTGTTCTGCAGGCGGCCGGCGGTGTCCGCGATCAGGATGTCGGCGCTGCGGCTCTCCTGGCTCGCGCGCATCGCGTCGAAAAGAACGGCGGCCGGGTCGGAGCCAGGGGCCTGGGCGATTACTTCGACTTCGGCGCGCTCCCCCCAAATCTTGAGTTGGTCGATGGCTGCCGCCCGAAAAGTGTCGCCCGCAGCGAGGACGACGCGTTTGCCCAACTGTTTGTAACGAAGCGCAAGCTTGCCGATACTGGTCGTCTTGCCTGAACCGTTGACACCGACAACGAGCACGACCGTCAAAATGCGAGGCTCTTCGATGCCCAAAGGCTCGTCAGGCTGCAGGAGTTTGACCATCTCCTGCTTGAGGATGAGGTAGGCGTCGGCGGCCCTCCTGACAGCCTCACGTTCGACCCGCGCTCTCGTGGACTCAACAAGCTCCAAGGTTGTATCCATGCCCACATCGGCGACGATGAGCGCCTCTTCCAACTCTTCCCACAGTGCCTCGCCGATCTCGTTTTCCTGAAACAAGGAGCCGACTTGCCCAAAAAAGCCGGAACGGGTCTTTTTCAGGCTCTCCTCGATTCTTACGTCGTCCGCCGTCTTCTCATCCTGGCGTCCAAACAGGCGTCTGAGCACACGCAACTCTCCGTGGGCAGGTTGACATGGTTTTTACTGGGCAATTATAGCACGCGAGGGAAGGTAGGGGAGAACGGGCCCGCGACCTGCGCGGACAACGTCGAAGCAGCCCGTTGGAGAGTCGGGGGCCGGAACGCATCTTTGGGAATGGTTGGTCGATTCGGGTCGGCAGACTGTATACTGAAGGCGATAAAGCTGGGAATCTACGGCGGGGCTGCGACGTTGGTGGACGTCTGGAATCCGACTGCATTCTGCGATAAGGGGCCGCAAATGTTTGTCACAAGGGAGGAGCTGGAGCAGCGCGAAGACCGGGAGCTCGCGGGGTACGCGATGCGGAGCAGCGAAAGCCGAGGGCGCGCCTTTCCCGGATCGGAGCACCCCTACCGTACCGCGTACCAACGCGACCGGGACCGCATCATCCACACCACCGCGTTCCGCCGCCTCCAGTACAAGACGCAGGTGTTCGTATACAATGAAGGCGACCACTATCGCAACCGGCTCACCCACACGGTTGAGGTGGCGCAGATCGGGCGCACGCTCGCGCGCGCGCTTTCCTGCAACGAAGACCTGAGCGAGGCGATCTGCCTGGCACACGATCTGGGACATCCTCCATTTGGGCATACCGGCGAGGCGACGCTGAATCAGATGATGCAGGAATACGGCGGATACGATCACCAGAAACAGACCTATCGAATCATCACCGAACTGGCGCAGCGCTACTCTGCCCATCCAGGTCTGAATCTGACATACGAGGTGCGCGAAGGCGTGGTTAAACACGACACGGACTACGATGTCGTCGACGCCAGGAAATACAACGCAGGAGAGCGCGGCACGCTTGAGTGTCAACTGAGCAACCTGGCGGACGAGATCGCATACAACACGAGCGACGCGGATGACGGCCTGCGGGCAGGGATCTTGGACCCAGTCGACTTTCTGGACCTGGCGATCAGCCGGCGCGTCCTGGACTCGCTCGGTGAGGCGCCGACGTCGATCGATCTGACCGAGCCTCTGGACCGCTACCGGTTCATTCGCCGGCTGGTGGGCATTGAGGTCAGCGACGCAATCCGTGCGACCGCCGCAAAACTGAACGCGGCCCGTGTGCAAGACTTGGCCGATCTGCGGTCGCAGGCAGATAACATGGCGGACTATTCAGCCGAGGTCACGGAGGAAAATCGGGAGTTGAAACGCTTCCTGTTCGACCGTTTTTACCGGCATTTCCGCGTTGTGCGAATGGCGGCAAAAGCGGACCGCACTGTGCGCGCACTGTTTGGCGCTTTTGTCGAGGAACCGGCCCAGTTGCCGCCGGAAGCGCAGGAGTCCATAGCCCGGCGGGACGGGGACGTACACCGCATCGTTTGTGACTACATCGCCGGCATGACCGACCGTTACGCCATCGCCGAGTACCGCCGCCTCTTCGATACGAGGGAGCCTGTCTGAACTCTCCGGCAGTGTCCGATGATTCGGCTTTTGTCCTGTTACGCTAGGCTGCGCACGACCAGCGCCGCGCTGACCGACCGCAGGGGTCGCGGCGACTGCCCGCTATCCAGAAAGGATACGTTCTTGATGGTGCAATCGAGTTGGATGTGGTGGGACCTGAGGGCGCATGTCAGGTCGGGCTTCAGTTCCAGGGGCGGTGAACGATTTGTACTGTCCGTATCGGTGGAGTCGTCGAGAAGAGTCGCGTCGAAACCAGGGGAAACCAGCAGCTGGCTGATGCTACGCACAGCTGAACGGTCGTAGAGCCAGATCTCCAGCAGCCGCACCTGGTCCGTATCGGCGGCTTCGCGATCCAGAGATTCATTCATGCCCATGCCGCAAGCACCCAACAGCTCGCCGTCCGGCGCATTTATGGTGAAGCTCTCGTCGTAAGACTGGATGCCGAAGGCGTAATTGGCCTCGAAAGTCGCCAATACGTCGCCGCCTGGCGTCGGCTCGCCGTCACTTGGCTCGATGTCCGTGGAGACGTCCGCGACGAAAGTGTCGCCCTGCGGTTGCGCAAGACCTTCCTGCAACGGGGTCGGCTCATCTTCAGAAAACGCCTGCCCGCGACCTCCCGCGTCGACTGATTCGACAGCCTGAACTCCTGCCGAGGACAGAGAATCCGGCGCTGTCTGCCACCTCTCCTCGGGCGCGGTCGTGTCCACCACCTCATCGTCCTCGATGGAACCGATTTTCTTACGCGACGAGAATGCATCTTCCGCCGTAATTTGCTCCGCCGGCTGCGGGCTGCTTTCGTTTACGAACGGTTGAGACTCGTAACTCCCGTCAGGAAGAGGAGGCTGGTCGTGCTGTGGTTCCGGCGGTATCGCCTCGGGCATTCCAGTCTGAGAGATTCCTTCCCCATCGCGTTCTTCCGAAGAGGATGGCGCAGGTGAATCTGCCCATTCGGTCTGGGATTCCTGCCTGGGCTCGGCGAAAAGCGTTTCTTCTTCACCCGCAGAGAGATGGCGGCTCTCTGCCTCCACGTCGTCCTCTCGTAAGCTCTCCATTTCTGTCGGGCGGGCGAACCGGGACCCTTCACCAGCGCTGTACTGGGGGCCGGACTGGCTGGGAAATACGGGTTCGTCGACTTCGGCTTCGTCGTGGAAGGGCCGCGACCTTCGAATCCAGCCGAGGCCGGGCGCCCTGGAGCCGGACCGTTTCCCAGAAATGAAGACCGACCGGGGGCGACGAGCCTGCTGGACGGCTGTCTGTCGAGCATTCGTGGAACCGGCCGACCTTCTTGACGATGCGCCGTGTTCAGGCTGCCGCAGGAACTGGTAACCAATTGCGACCGCGCCGCCCACGAGGAGTGCCGCGGCAAGGTACAGCAATGCCTGGTTAAGCCAGTCCTGGAAGGATGTGTCGCCGGGGGCTTCTTCGGGGATCTGCTCGGCCGCCGGCGCGCTGTCCTGACTCGAGGATACGGCAGCTGGCTGCCCCGCAGCGCCGTGCGGTTCAGTCCATTCCACCGGCCACACCCACCACCCGATGAAGAGGCCGAGCATCAGCCCTACAAGCCCCGACACCAGAATGTGGATCAATGATTTGTTGCGTTCCATCATTCTTCTGACAAAAGGCTCCCCGGGGAATCGGCGATCTTTTAGAGGAGATCGGCGCGCTGCCCGGATTGCAATTTGGCTACAACCTGCTTGACCTGCTGAATGCTTTCTTTCCTGCCAATCAGAAGTGCGTCTCCCGCATCAATCACGATCAGGTCGTTGACGTCGACCAGGGCGACAATCCGTTTGTCGACCGCCACAATATTGCCTGTGCTGCTTATGGGCAGAAGTTCCCCTTCAACTGAATAGTTTCCGGTTTCGTCGGGCGCGGATACAACCTCAAGCGCGTCCCAACTGCCAAGGTCATTCCATCCAACCTGCATCGGCACGACCGCCACTCTCTGCGCACCCTCCATCACCGCGTAATCGAACGAAATATCGGGCATTGTCGGCCAGATCTCCGCAAGCAGGCTGTCCAGCTCGGGCGTGTCGAGCACGGCCGCGATGCGGTTCATGTCAGCGAAAAGGTCGGGCATCCGCTCGCGGTATTCCGACAGAAGCCGATCGACGCGTCCTACGAAGATGCCGCCATTCCAAAAGTAGCGTCCGTCAACCAGAAACTGTTCCGCAGTTGCCTGGTCCGGTTTCTCGAGGAACTGCACGACCGGGTAGGTCGCCAGATCTCCCTGCAGTGGCAGCGGCTGCGCGGCACGCTGGATGTAGCCGTAACCTGTATGCGCCTTCGTCGGCTCAATGCCCAGAACGGTCAAATATCCGCACTGGGCACTTCGCTCGGCCTGTTGCAGGGCCTTCTGGAAGGCAACCCCGTCCTGGATATGATGATCGGCAGGCAGTATGGCGACGACTTTCGCGGGGTCGCGGTGTTGCAAGTGCGCGCATGCCAGGGCAATTGCCGGCGCCGTGTTGCGGCCACTCGGCTCCGACAGAATATTGGCACGGGGAATGCAGTTGAGCTGCGACGAGCACAGCCCTGCGTACCGGCTGCCAGTAACGACATAGGTGTCGCCGGGGGCGACCAGGCCCTCCAGCCTGGCTGCGGTGGCTTGAATCATCGTCCGGCCGCTTCCGGTGATGTCGCTGAACTGTTTTGGAGAGTTCTGGCGGCTGCGGGGCCACAAACGTGTGCCGACACCGCCGGCGAGTATTACGGCGTACATTGTTCTTCCGGGTCAGACCGCGCGCACGTACTGCATCAGGCCGACGTGTCGCACAAGTCCCTTGATTTCCATCGTGGCAAGCAGGCTGCTGACCTGTGAAGTATCCAATGTGGCTGCGCGTACTATTTCATTCATATGGCGCGGTTCTGCCGTAACATGCTTTAGAATCAGCTCTTCCTGTGGTGTGGCCGGCATGGAGACGCGGGCTTCCTGGCGGGCGACAGCAGTTTCCAGCTGAAGGCGCTCCAACAGATCGCTGGGCGATGTGACGGGAAAGGCGCCCTCCTGGATCAGGCGGTTGCAGCCATCGCTGCCAGGGCTGAGAATCGAACCCGGAACGGCGTAGACATCGCGTCCCTGTTCGGCTGCAAAAGCGGCCGTGATGAGAGCGCCGCTTCTAGCCGCCGCCTCCACGACGACGACCGCCAGGCTCATCCCGCTGATGATGCGGTTGCGCGGCGGAAAGTTCCGGGCCTCCGGTTTGGTGCCAAGAGGATACTCGCTAACCAGGGCGCCGTTCTCGATGATCTGCTGCGCCAGCCGGCGATTTTGCGCCGGATATATCTGATCGACACCGCAGCCAAGTACGGCGATTGTGCGTCCGCCCGATTCGAGCGCGGCCGCGTGGGCAATCGCGTCTACGCCCAGCGCCAAGCCGCTGACAACCGTGACACCGGCTATCGCCAGTTCACTTCCAAGCCTACGCGCCACCTCCCTGCCGTAAGGGGAGACCCGACGCGTGCCGACTATGGCAACCGCCAGCCGGTCCTGCTGTTCCAGATGACCGCGCACGTACAGGAGAGGCGGAGAATTCGGAAGATGCAGGAGGTTGGTCGGGTAGCCGGGGTCTTCCTGCGTGCATACGTCGACTCCACTCCTGGCGACCTTTTCCAGTTCGCTTTGCGGGTCGAGTTTCTGGCGGACCGCCACAAGATTGCTGATCGCCCGGCGATCGAGACCGGCAGCCTCAAGGTGTTGCACCGGCGCATTCCATGCCGATTCAATGCTTCCGCACAGTTCCATCAGAGCAGTCAGCCGCGCCGGTCCAATGCCGGAAACACAGTTGAAGGCAATCCAGTAAGCTCTTTCGTCCATTGGCGGGAGGTCGGCTGTCAGCATTCGACCACGTGTCAAAAGGGTCAATGTCCTGTTTCGTCAAGCATTCCCGGCAGGAGACGGACGGTTACGGCTCCTGCTTCGAGGTCGACGCTGCAGATCACTTCCGCCAGCGCCGGGATAAGCAACTCGCGGTTCTTATTGATGCCCGGGACCGGGCGGACAATGTACACTTCATTGGCGCCCGTAAAGAGCACGTCCACGACTTCACCCAGCCGCTCTTGTGATTCGGTCTGCACGTTCAGCCCGATAATGTCATGCACCCAAAAGGAGTCTTCGTCCAACTGCATGGCCGCCTCCTCGGGGATGTAAAGCCACTCATTGTGCAGAAGCTCCGCCGCCGCCCTGTTCGTGACTTCGTTGAAGCCGAGAAGGAAGATGCCCTTATGAGCCCTGGACGTGGAGATTTCGGCCACCTGAAGTTCATCACCGAGCAACAGTTGTTGGCCGGCATTGAAGCGTTCTTCAAAGTCGGTATAAGACTCGACTTTCACCTCTCCCCGCAGCCCATGCGCGCCCAGTATGCGGCCAACGATCAGATGACCATCGGGAACGGAAACCGAGCGCCTGCGAAAACGGCTGGCTCGAACTGGTCCGCCTTTACGCTGCCGGCGTCGTTTTCCTCTCTGTGGCGCAGTCATCAGATCGATCCTGTTCGCAGCTTACCCGGCCCGTCATCACCCGGGCCGGCCATGCTTCAGGCCAACCTTCCGCCTGCGAGAAAACAGTCTTCTCCCTGCAGGCCCGAAGCTAGCCGCTCAGACTATGTAGACCGGGTCCTGACTTTCTTGCAAAAAGGAAGAGATCAAAGGCAGGGCGGAGAGCCGGGAACGGGTCTAAGGCTTCTGTTACCGACATGAGCCGAGCGGCGCGGTCGACGCTACATAATTTTGAGAATCGCATCGCGCGACTGTCGCAACGACGCCACTTTTAGGACGGAACGCATGGCGTTGGCAACCCTACCGTTCTTGCCGATGACCCGCCCCGCATCCTCTGGCGCGACCTGCAACCGGAGGACAACGCGTTCACGGTAGGTCCGCTCCGAGACTTGCACCTCGTCCGGATTCTCGACGAGTGCCTTAGCCATGAATTCAATAAGTTCTTTCATGGTGTGCTCGCTCTACTTGGCTCAGGCGGCTTCCGATTCTTCGGCGACAGGCGCGGATGGTTCAATGTCGGCGGGCTTCAGTTTGCCCTGCTCGTCGGTTATGCCGGTTTTCTTCAACAGGCGTGCCACCGCATCGCTGGGCTGGGCGCCGACGCTCAACCAGTGACCGGCGCGTTCGCTCTTGATCTTAACGGTGGGGGGATCGGTCATCGGGTCGTAGGTGCCGATGTTTTCGATAAAGCGGCCATCGCGCGGGCTGCGCTGGTCGGCAACTACGATACGGTAGAATGGCTTCTTCTTGGCGCCCATGCGGCGCAGACGGATACGTACCACTGATTACGACTCCTTGTCTGATCTAGTTTGAATTATCTTTCCAACACATACGCCGAGCGTGAGAGACGCGAACCTGCTATGAATATCTGCGCGCCGGCCCTCGCCAACAGCGACCGGCCGAGCCCCGCGTGGGACAGTTGAGAGAGATGTCACGAGACGCGGCCTTGGCGCATCGAGGCAAGAAGTCCCTGCGCGTTGGGCTCGCGCTGACGTCGTCTGCGTCTCTTCTTGCGCTTACCGCTCTGCTGACCCAACATGCCAGCCTGCTTCATCATCTTCTGCATATCGCGGAAACGCTTCAGGAGCTGGTTGACAGCTTCGACGGATGTGCCGCTACCGTTTGCAATGCGACGACGACGGCTCGCATTGAGCAGACTGGGCAGCCGCCGCTCCTGCGCGGTCATGCTGTTGATGATGGCCTCGATCTGCTTCAGGTCGGAGCTGACTTCCTGTGCGTCCACCTGTTTTGCGAATTGGCCCATGCCGGGCACCATTTTGAGCAGATCGCCAATAGACCCGAGATGCTGAATCTTCTGCAGCTGGTCGCGGAAGTCTTCGAAGTCGAACTGGCCCTCTGCCAGCCGCTCTTCCATCGCCTGCGCATCCTCCTCGCTGATGCTCTCAGTGGCGCGTTCAATGAGCGTCATCATGTCACCCATGCCGAGGATGCGCCCGGCCAGTCGGTCCGAGTGGAAGGGTTCGAGGCCGTCCATCTTTTCACTCGTGCCGAGAAACTTTATCGGCACGCCGGTTACTTGGCGGATGCTCAGCGCGGCGCCGCCCCTGGCGTCACCGTCGATCTTCGTCATCACCAACCCTGTGATCGGTACCCGTTCGTGGAAGCCTTCGGCGACGGTGACCGCTTCCTGGCCTGTCATGGCATCGACGACGAGGAGGACATCGGCCGGCCGCGCGACCAGGCGTATCTGCTCCAGCTCCCGCATCATCGGCTCATCGATCTGCAAACGGCCGGCCGTGTCGAGAAGAAGGACGGTGTAAGCCTTTTCACGAGCGATCCGCATGGCGTTCTTAACGATCGAGCTGGGCGCGGCTTCAGTGCCTTCACTGTGTATGGGGATGTCGATCTGCCGCGCCAGTGTCTCCAGCTGCTCGATTGCGGCGGGGCGGTAGATATCGGCGGCGACGAGTATCGGGCGCTGGCCCTGCTTGCGCAGCCGCAGAGCCAGTTTGGCGGCCATGGTCGTCTTGCCGGCGCCCTGCAAGCCGACCAGCATTATGACAAGGGGAGGCGGGCCGGAAAGGTTGAGTGGTGCAGGCTCTCCCAATAGCTTTACCAGCTCTTCATTGACGATCTTGACGACCTGCTGGGCAGGGGTGAGGCTCTCCGTCACCTCCACTCCGACCGCCCGTTCCTTGATGTGACCGACCAAGTCGCGCACGACCTTGTAGTTGACGTCCGCTTCCAGCAGGGCCAGTCGCACCTCGCGCAGCGCGGCGTTTACATCGCGTTCGGATAGCCTGCCGCGGCTGGCCAGGTTCTCAAATACGCCCTGAAGCTTGTCGGATAAACTCTCAAACACGAATCTTGCTCCACACGTAGAGGTTGCAGGTATCCCCCGGATATACCGAACCTGCATTTTACGTTAGAACGGGTGTGCCAGTCAAATCCCGAACAGAGAGCCCCGGCAACCCACCCGCGATACATCCACCAAGTTTATCCTGTTTTGGGCAAATCCGCTAATGGAGTGATCGGTAGAACAAGCGCGGGCCAGGCAACAAAGAGGCGAGAGTGCAGAACCGGGTCGGGCCCGGAAAGCTGCGCGGGAGAACGTAGCGGCCTAGTCGGAGATGGGTTGGTTCTCCTGTCGGTTGGATGTGCGCACGTAAACTTCGTAGATGCGCTGGCCCGCGGTGATATTGGTCATCACGGCCAGGAACCAAAGGACCGGCAAGACCAGCCCCAGAATCAAGCCGGCGATCAAAACAACAAGGCGTTCAGGCCTTTGGAGGAAGCCCACGTTGCACTCGATGTCCAGCCCTTCGGCCCTGGCCCGTGTGTAGCTGACCGCCCACGAGCCAATCAATGTGAGGAAGATGGCGAGAAGATGGGACTGGGCGTCGCCGAGATTGGCGTAATAGGCGGCAAGGCCCAGGAACGTGATGCTTTCAGAGTAGCGGTCGAGCGTGCTGTCCAGGAAGGCGCCAAATTTGCTTTCACCCTTCCCGAGACGGGCCAGGGCCCCGTCGACCATGTCCAGCATGGCCGCGACCCAGAGTACGCCTCCGCCCACAGCCAACCGGCCGGTCGCCAAGAGAGCAGCCGCGCCGACTGTAAGCGCAAAACCGGCAAACGAGACCATGTTCGGGGTCACGCCAATGCTGTCCAGCCAGCGCGCAAACGCATTGACTGCGGATGAGAGCAGCGGCCGAACGTATTTTGCCAGCATCAGTCGATCTTATTCATGGCGAACAGGAGGATGGGCTGGCAACCAGTATACATCGGCTGCATTGGCAAGGCAAGCACTGGTGAGAAATCGGCCTCTTGAAGGAACAAGGGCATCGCCAACACCGAGGCGGCAGGACCGGATAGGCAGATGTCAGGGCAAGGCCGTCTGGCTATACGTGAGAAGGGGGTTGATATAGAGCTGCCCTTTGCGCAGCGAGCCGAGCGTAAAGCCCCATCCGTCGGTTGGCACGACCTCTCCAGCAATGCCCGGATCGAGAGAAAAGGCGGTGGCCGGGGTTGTGACGGAGAGCGTACCAGCAAAAGCGGCTACATGCGCGTAGTGAATGTGGCCGTTCAGGACAGCGTGGACGTTGTGGCCGGTGATTGCATCCGCCAGGGCCTGCGGATTGAGAAGGCGATGCTCGTTCAACGGTTCGATCGTGCTGTATACGGGAGGGTGGTGGATCGCGATCAGAGCGCCCAGCGGCGCCGGCTTGCGCAACTCGGTCTCGAGCCACGCCAACTGGCGCGAATCCAGCTCGCCTTGCACAAGGTCAGGCACTTTGCTGTCCAGCATGATCACCCGCAATCCACTTAAAAGTGTACTGTAGTAGTAGCGCTCCGTTTCGTCGGTTGACTCTTCACCCAATACGATCTGACGAAAGTGAACGCGGCAGTCATGATTGCCCACGCCAAGGATCAGCGGGACGCCAAATTCACGCAGTTCGTCAAGCAAGCCGTTCAGTGTTTCATATTCCGCCTTTAGGCCGTCGTTCACCAAGTCGCCGCTCAAGACGAAGAAGTCAGGCCTGATCTCCATGTTGCGGATGAGGGCGAAGATCCGACGTAGTTTCTCAGCAGTCCGCACGCCCCTGAACTCTTCTTCCTCGCTCGACAGAATGTGCAGATCGGTCAGATGTACGAATGTCAGGTCAGACATGGTTGTTGCGCCTTCCCGCTCCGGGCGATATATTGGTGGACGGTTGCACTGGCAGCATGACTTGGCGGCAGTCGGGATGCAGGGTTCCATGATAGCTGCAACTTCAGTATTACAACAAACAGGGTGAAGGGAAGGTCTCCGCAATGAGCGACAAGGTCATCTACTCGATGGTTGGTGTCGGCAAGAGCTATCCGCAGGGCCAGCGCGTGCTGCGAGATATCAGCCTGGGCTTCTTTCTGGGCGCCAAAATCGGCGTTCTGGGTTTGAACGGCGCGGGCAAATCGACCTTGCTCCGGATCATGGCGGGCGAGGAGAGCCAGCACGACGGCGACACGATACTTACCGAAGGGTATACGCGCGGCTACCTTCCCCAGGAGCCGGTGCTGGACCCGTCCAAAACTGTGCGGCAGATCGTCGAGGAGGGCGCGCAGGAGGCGGTCGACGCCCTGGCCGAGTTCGATGCCATCAATGCCCGCTTCGGCGAAGACCTATCGCCCGAAGAGATGGATGACCTGATCGAGCGCCAGGGCGTGGTGCAGGAGAAGCTCGACGCGCTCAGCGCCTGGGACCTGGACAGCCGCCTTGAACTGGCGATGGACGCTTTGCGATGCCCGACAGGAGATACCCGGATCAGTACGCTGTCAGGAGGCGAACTGCGCCGGGTCGCCCTGACCCGTTTGTTGCTGAAAAAGCCGGATATTCTTCTGCTCGATGAGCCGACAAATCACCTCGATGCGCAGTCGGTTGCCTGGCTGGAAAGGCACCTGCAAGAGTACGCGGGCACCGTGATTGCCGTCACGCATGACCGTTACTTTCTCGACAATGTTGCCGGTTGGATTCTCGAACTGGACCGCGGACATGGAATCCCGTGGCGCGGCAACTACTCGGGCTGGCTGGCACAGAAGCAGCAGCGGCTGGCCCGGGAGGAAAAACAGGAAAGCGCCCGTCAGAAGGCGCTGCAACGCGAGCTGGAATGGCTGCAAATGTCGCCCAAGGCGCAGCAGACAAAGCGAAAGTCCCGCGTGAACGCCTACAACGAACTTCTAAGCCAGGAATTCGAAAGGGCGCGCGAGGAGCGGGAGATCTACATCCCGCCCGGCCCGAGACTGGGCGACGTGGTGATCAGGACGCTGGGGCTACGCAAGGGGTACGGGGAGAACCTGCTCTTCGACGACCTGGCAATCGACATTCCGCCCGGCGCCATTGTGGGATTTATCGGACCGAATGGGGCCGGCAAGACGACCTTGCTGCGGCTCATTACCGGCGAGGAAGAACCGGACAGCGGCAGCGTACAGCTTGGCGATACGGTATCACTTGCCTACGTAGACCAGAGCCGTGACGATCTCGATTCCAAAAAGAGTGTCTGGGAGGAGATAAGCGGGGGCAACGAGCAGCTGCGTTTGGGAGAACGCCTTGTGAACAGCCGGGCCTACGTGGCTCGGTTCACCTTCAGCGGTTCGGATCAACAGAAAAAAGTTGGCGCGCTATCGGGCGGGGAGCGCAATCGAGTGCATTTGGCCAAACTGGTCAAGAGCGGCGCAAACGTCATTCTTCTGGATGAGCCCAGCAACGACCTGGACGTGAACACGCTGCGTGCGCTGGAAGACGCCCTCGAAACCTTTGCCGGTACCGCGCTTGTCATCTCGCATGATCGCTGGTTTCTGGACCGGATTGCTACCCACATCATCGCCTTTGAAGGAGACAGCAAGGTGAGATGGTTTGCGGGCAACTTCACTGAGTATGAAGAGGACAGGATCCGCCGAATGGGAGCGGAGGCCGAACGCCCGCACCGCATCACCTATCGCAAGTTGAGCAGGGCATAGCCGCTCGCGCTATGTCCCGGCGGCCAGCTCGGCTGCCTGCTCGCGCAAACGGGACCGTTCTACACGTGGGGTGGACCAGCCCAGAGCAGCGGCCAGCCTTTCCACGTCCATGTCGGCCAGTTGGGCGAAGGAGGTGACGCCGGCTTCGCGCAGCCGCCGGGCGTATGTGGGGCCAATGCCTTCCAGGCGGCTGAAGTCGTCAGGGAGGCCAGGGCCGGGTGGGTCTGATGGGGAACCGACCGGCTGCGCCGGTTCTCCTGCTTCAGGAGCGGGTGGCGCTGCCTCTGGTCCGTCCAGTTCATCTGGAGGCCTGTTGCCGCCTTTTCTTTCGCCCAGAAGAGAATCTTCCGAGAAACGTCCGGAAGATCGAGCGAAATGGACGACTACCGCGCCGGCGCCGGTCGAGCCGATCAGGACAGCCACAAAGAATCCCAGACAGACGAAGATTGCCCAGGCGAACATCGTCACGCCGGTCAAAAGGAGCGAACAGAGAGCGACCGAGACAAAGGGATTCCACGAAAGCCTTGTTTGTCTGGCCAGGAGGGCATCCAGGCGACGGCCGAGCAAGTAGCAGGTGACTGTCCAGCCGCAAAGGATGACCAGGGCCAGCAACGCCAACAGAGGCAACGCAAGCAGGGCAAAGCAAATTGTCAGCGTGAGAAGCGCGGCCAGCAGCGCCGAGCCCATGAGGGTGATCACGCCGGCGGCAAAACTGAGAGCGGTTTCCTTTTCGGCGGTGCGGGAGATGCGTTCAACCTGCGTTGGCAGCAGCCAGGCGACCAGCAAGACGAGACCGGTTATCAGTAGCGTCCACAGGAAGGCCCGTACAAGCCTTCCCAATAGGATGATAAACCAAGATGGCCCGCGAGAGGCAAGGGCGGCCTGGGCCTCGAACTCCGCCTGCGCCCGCCGGGCTTCCTCCTGAATTTGGGCAGCGTGCTGCTGGAGTTCTTCTTCGGCTCTCTGTACCTCTTCCTTAAGAAGGTCGGCTTGCTCTTGAAGCTCGGCGGCCGCTTTCCGAACCTCTTGCTGCGGCGCGACCGGCGCCTGTGGCGCGGCCCTACTTCCGGTTACATCGGAACGGAGCGCCGGGACAGTGCCTCGCTGCGGATCGCGGCTGTCGAAACTTCCCCACCCTGATCTGCCGCCTATATGGGCAGTCGGGTCCCTCGAAACGTCGCCGCCGATAACGTTGACATTGCCGCCGACAAACGCGTTTCCTGCCAGCGAAGCGTCTCCGCCCACGACTGCTACATTTCCGCCAATCTGAGCGGCCTGCCTCACGTCGGCGTCGCCGCCGATAACGCTTAGGTTGCCGCCGACGCGCGAGTCTGTGTTCAGGTCGGCGTCGCCGCCCACGACGACTAGGTTTCCCCCGATCCTTCCGTCAAGTGTCAGATCGTCACCGACGACCAGGAGATTTCCCTGGACAGATTCGCCTCGTTCGATCTTCACATCTCCGCCAAGGAAGGCAACATTGCGCCAAGTCGGACCCTTCCTGATTTCGACCCTTTGCTGCCTGGAGGGCGAGAACAGAAACGCGAGCGTTACAAGGGCGACCGCCAATGCAAATATTGTCCAGCAACCGGCTCTGAACAGTGACTTCATGCAAGAGGGTCCCCTGGCGTTCTCAGTGCGGCGGCCATCCATCGACCTTCCGGGCAAACCGAATCGCTGCTCCCCCGCAGCGGGAAGGGCTGCAAGAAAGTTTTCACGACTGACCCTGGTGCAACTCCCCGTAGAGACGGGAACGGACCGGCTGCGCGCTGCGCTGAATGATCAAGCACCAGACGCCCAGCACCACAGTGGTAATGACCAGATAGACGGAGGCCACGCCCAGCGCGGTTGGCGCGGCGGTCAGTTCGGTGGCTACGCCCCAAAGCGAGTGACTGACGACACCCGACACCGCCCAAGCCTCGGCCAGGAAACGGCCTGCTGCCGCGAAACTGCCTAGGTTGGTGTAAACCAGCGCGGCCGCCAGTACGCCGGTGCCAACGAGCGCCAGCGCCCACGCAAGTATAGTTAGGACCGTCAGGAAGACTCCGATCTGCACATTGCGGCGCCGCTCTTGCCGGATCAGCTCTCCCACGACACGTTGAGAGAAACCGGGCGCAGGCTGAGGCACAGGTTCGGCGTGCAGTTTCTGATCGAGCAGCTGCCACAACTCCCACTGTTCGCGGCATTCGCTGCAACGCAGCAAATGACTGTCCAGCCGCCTCTGCTCGCCCGCCTCAATCATTCCGTCCAGCGCCAGTGAGACCAGCATCAGGTATTCACCGTGAACGGCCGTCGGGCGTGGTGGCGTATGAATCCGAGATTTCTCTGCCGCCATCGTTCTCTCCAGTTGGTCTACAAGCCGGCTCTGCCGGACGGCGCCAAAAGCAGAGGCAGCGCGGCCGCCCAGCCCTCGCCAGATTCCGTTCTGTATCCGGCAGTGTCGAAGCGGTGGACCGCTTCGTCCGCTGCATCCGCACGTCTTCGATTCATTCGCCTCTTCACGTCAGGATCGGTCGGGGTCCGTTCAACACGTTGCGGCTGTTGGGCCTCCACGTAAAGCGCGGCCAGCTGCTTGCGGGCGCGGAAGAGGCGACTCTTGACAGCAGCCACAGAGATCTCCATTACGTCGGCAATCTCTTGATAGCTGCACTCGTTCCAATAGCGCAAGACCAGGGGCGTGCGGTATTCCGGCTCCAGCTGATTGACGAGAGTGTGCATCTCCTCAGCCTGTTCAGCGGCCAGCGCCTCCTGCTCGGGGCGGGCAGACTCTCCCTCCAGACTGAAGACCGCCGGTGAGTCATCCAACCCGACAAACTGTACCCGCCGTTTGCGCAGTCTATCGATGCAGTGATTGTTTGCGATTGAGAAGAGCCAGGTGCTGAACTTGTGGCTGGGATTATATTGATGGAGACGGGAATAGGCGCGCAGGAAAGCTTCCTGTGCCGCGTCTTCCGCTTCGGACAGGTCGCCGAGCATACGGTAGGTCAGGGCCAAGACCGGCCTCTGATAGGTCTCGACCAGCAAGCCAAAGGCGGCTTGTTCGCCTGCGCGGGCCCGCTCCAACCAAGCCTGTTCCTGTTCGTTCATTCGACATTTCCTCAGTACGCTTATTGTCTACTACGCAGGTTGTGCCGTAAAGTTTCATGGGGCTTTGGTTTGTCCTGCGGTTTGCTCTCGTTATATAATGAAGCCGATTTGCGGCGCGGCATCCTGCCGTCACGCTGACAGGCTGCTGACATTTCGGCCTCTGGGCCGCGATTGTCCCGTCAGCGATCCGTTGTGCACAGTTGGGCAGGCTGCCGGGCTTGTTTTGCCGCCCGTTCGGCATTCAGATGGTGCTCGATGTCCGCTGATTTGTATCCAAGTGTCATCCCATCTGCCGGCTGAACCCTTGAAAGGAACGGACAACGATGCAAGTCATCTATCCATTCACGGCGATCGTCGGCCAGGAGCGCATGAAGCGAGCGCTGATCCTGAACGCGGTCCATCCTCTGATCGGCGGCGTGTTGATCCGAGGAGAACGCGGCACGGCCAAATCGACCGCGGCCAGAGGACTGGCAGCGCTGCTGCCGCCCATGGAAGCGGTAGAAGGATGCCCCTTCGCCTGTTACCCGGATGATCCGGTTGGTCTCTGCCACGTCTGCCAGGCGAGCGCCAGCAATGGCCAGCTGAAAGCCGGTCGACGAAACACGCCCTTTATCGATCTGCCGGTTAGCGCGACCGAAGACCGCGTGGTCGGCACTCTGGACATCGAGAAGGCGATTCGTCAGGGCGAGCGGCATTTTGAGCCCGGGATCCTGGCCGCGGCCAACCGCGGCATTCTCTACGTGGATGAAGTCAATCTGCTCGATGATCACGTAGTGGACCTGTTGCTCGACAGCGCGGCGATGGGCGTCAATGTGGTGGAGCGTGAAGGGATCAGCGTGCAGCATCCGGCCCGATTTGTGCTGGTGGGCTCGATGAATCCAGAAGAAGGTGACCTGCGGCCCCAACTCCTCGACCGCTTCGCCCACGCGGTCGACGTGATCGGCATTGACGAGCCGAGGGCGCGAGTCGAGATTTTGCGGCGGCGCACGCGATTTGAACAAGATGCTGATCTTTTCACCGAGGACTTCGCCGACGAAGCGCGCACCCTGGGCGAACGCATCATTCAGGCCCGGCGCCGTTATGACGGCGTGAGTTACACGGACAAAGACCTTTACACGATCGCTGCACTCACCAGCAGCTTCAATGTTGACGGACATCGCGCCGACCTGGTCATCCTGAATACGGCCCGCGCCCAGGCCGCGTTCGATAGCCGGGAGGAGATCACCGACAGGGACATTCTGTTGTCGGCTGAGCTGGCGCTTCCGCACCGGATGAAAAAGCAGCCTTTCCAGGACAACGCATTGCAGCCGGAGCAGCTCGAGGCGAACATGCGCCAAGCGCGCGCCGAAGCCGAGGAGAACGAGGAGTCAATGGAAGAGGCGGACGGCGACGCGGCATCAATGGAAAAAAAAGTGACGAGGGTGATGACTCCGAGGAACTAGATTCCTCGCCGGAGAGCGGCGAAGGCGGCGTGGCACAGCCGGACGCAGCTCCTCAGCAGAGTTCATCACCCGGAGACGAAAAAGGGGCACGCAAACCGGTCGACGTCGGTGAGATGTTCGAAGCGCGTAAGTTGGACACGCCGCTCGACAAAATGACGCGCGAGAAATCCGGCAAGCGCTCCTACAGCAGAACGGATCGCAAACGGGGCCGCTACATCAAGGCTCGACCGGCCCACGACAAGATAGACGACATCGCCTTTGACGCCACATTGCGCAACGCCGCCCCCCACCAGAAACAGCGGCACGAGAGCGGTGAGAGCGATCTGGCGCTGCAGTTGCGCATGACCGATCTGCAGCGCAAAATTCGCGTTCGGCGCACGGGCAATCTCATCCTTTTCGTCGTCGACGCCAGCTGGTCAATGGCGGCGAGCGAGCGCATGGAAGCGACCAAGGGCGCAATTTTCAGCCTGCTGGTTGAAGCCTACCAGCGCCGTGATCAGGTTGGTCTGGTTGTCTTCCAGCGCGACAAGGCCCGCGTTGTGCTTCCGCCGACAAACAGCGTAGAACTGGCGGAAAAGGCGCTGCAAGACCTTCCAGTCGGCGGCAAGACGCCTCTGAGCAGCGGCCTGCTGGCGACTTGGCAGGTGGTGGAGAACGCCCAGCGCAGGGACCCTGAACTGCGTCCGTTGGTGATGCTCCTGACCGACGGGGCCGGCAACGTGAGCATGACCGGAATGCCCGCGCAGGAGGAGGCGATGAAGATGGCAACGCTCTTCGCCAACGATGAGGTGCGTACAATCGTAATTAACATGGAGCACATGGCGTTCGACCGCGGGCTGGCCCAGGCCCTGGCGGAACAGATGGGCGGCGTCTGCTACAACTTGCCCGACCTGCGGGCCGACACGCTTCTCAATACGGTCAAACAGGAGATCGGCGGGTAGCCGCAAGCCGGTGGTCGCCGGATTGAAAGCTGTTGCTATGGTCAGCAAAAGGTCATGCCAAAATTTCGTATAGCGAGAAAACCTAGTTGACAATGAGTGCGGGCAGGCAGGGCGACGCGTCAACTCTGAAAGGCTCTTGGGAGGAGCTGCACGCCGAAGCCCTTGCGCTGTCTCGGCAGGGCAACGACGAGGCAATCGATAAACTTGGCTTCCTGATCGAAAGGCTGGCCGGTTTGCCGGAGGCCCGGCGTACGGCCCAGGACGCCAGGCTGCAGACGATCCTGGAGCAGAGTGTGCTCAGCCTGCAATCGCACTATGCACGGCGTAACCGCCTCGACGAGATGGTGGCTGCCAGTGAGGAGATTTTCGGGATTCTGAGCGAAGACGCCCGCTCCTTATGGCGCGAAAACCAGGCGAGAGCGCATTGGTGGCAGGGCCGGCACGAGTCCGCGGCCGAGATATTGTGGGCGGAGGTCGACAATCTGCCCTTTGAGGTGGAGTTGCGCTGGCTGCTGTTTTCCGTTCTGCTCGATGCCGGTGACATTGACGGGGCCGACCGGGTTAAGATTTCGCTGCTGGACAAGCTGGCCGACCTGTTCCGAGAAAAGGGCCTGGCCGAGTTGGATCTCACAGATGAAAGCACCCAGCTCTCGCTCAAGGAGCAGCTTGCGGGCGGAGAGAGCGACGATCAGGTTTCGTTGCAGTTTGGGCTCCTGCACTTTTTGAACTCCAGTGTTGAGATGGAAAAGGGGCGATGGCAGGAAGCGCTGGATGCTTTTGGCTCGGCGGCTAAGCTTTCCGATGCGTATAGCGAACGCTGGCACCTGATCTATCGGCCGCTTGTCGTCAACGGCCAGGCAAAGCTCGCTCAGCGGGCGCTCAACCGGGAAAAGTCGCCGGCTTCCCAGGGGTTCTGGCGCGGCCTGTCAGGTTTTTATGCGGACGACCGGCAAGGGGCGGCAGCGGAATGGCGGCGGGTGTCGCAAATCTCGCTCGACGAGGTGACGGTTCCCTCGGTCGGCGACTGGATTCTGGCCCACTACTACCTCGACGCGCCCCAACCTCCCGGCCAGGCTGTGGCGGAAACCGAAAGTCCCCGAGATGCGGCAAGCTCTGAGAATGGCGGCGATCAAGGCGCGTTGACCGATACCGGTCGGAAAGGGTTGCAGGTTGCGCTGAATCTGCTGGGACAGCGAGATACGCGGCGCGACCCGCTTGTGTTGGGTTTGGCCGCACTCGGGTGGGGAATGGCTGGCAACAAGGAGCACCTGCACCGCAATCTGCGCCACTCTGTCGAACTGCTGCGCGGCTCGCTACAGGACTATAAACTGGCGGTCTTTAACTGGTATTTCTTCCGCGATCTGCTTTCGCCGGAGGATTTTGCCGGTGTTGAGCAGTTCTTCCACGCACCAAAGGCGGAGAACAGGAGCGAGCTCAAGGAGCAGTAAAGCGCGTTACTGCATTCCTCGCGTCGCCGCCTTAATCGGACCGCTGTCTCACTGAGGTCTCTTCTCACTACCCATATCTGTGAAGGACGCCGGCGTAGCCGATCGGTCGGATCCGCTTCCGCCACTTCGCCCAAGTGCTCATCAGGTGGGGCCAGAAAGGGCTTTCCTTGCCCATCGGCATGGCCTCATGCAGCGAGTCCATAAACGACTCGGGGTCGTCTTCAAAGGGCGGCATCTCCACGTAGCAATGTCCCAACTCATAGGGAATGTGCGCGTCGCTTCCCGCGGTCGCCAGCAAGCCGTGCTCTTGCGCCAGCGATAGCGCGGCGAGGTTGTCGCGCGAGCGAACGCAGCGGGCGTTGCGGACCTCAAGTGCGTCGACCTGGTCGATCACTTCGAGAACGTTGGTCATGCCCATTGCCGAACTACGCAGCGAGTCCAGGGGATGAGGAATGGCGATTACAGCGCCCTGGTCGCGCAGCCTCCCGATCGCTTCCTGGGGCGAAAGGCCGCGCGGCACCTCCTCTTTCACGAAATATGCGATCAGTTCACCGTGAGTCGTCATGATTTCTTCGCCGACGATGATCAACTCAGGGGCCATCTCCTTGGCTCGCAAAGCCCCTGCCAGGTTGTCGTGCTCCGTAATTGCTAGCTTGTCCAGGCCGATCCGGCGCGCGCGGGCAATTGCGGCCTCGGGCCGCGTAAGGCAGTCCTTACTGTAAATAGTGTGAGAGTGCAGGTCGACTTTCCACATAGGCTTTTTGAGGAGTGGTCAACAACTAGAAAGAGCTTGAATCGTCGTGACTCAGGTTGCCGGCCTCTCCCCTTCCCGGCTGGTAAGCAAGTAGGGCCACAGAGCAAGGCAAACGAGGCCGATAGCGACGGCAAACCAGAGCGTAATGAAACGGATCAGCAGCGCTGCGGCCGCAGCTTCCGAACGGGTCAACATCAGGATTTGCGTGCTGAGCGCGGCGAGCGAGCCTTCGACGCCGCCCAGGCCTCCGGGCGTGGCCACCACCGCGCCGACGACCGCACTGATGTTGAAGATCGAGACCGACGCCAGCATCGTGTCGAAGCCGGCCGCCGCTCCGAAACCCAACATAACCAGATAGAAGGCAAACCCCTGGCTCGCCCAACTGACAAGGCCGACCAATACCGAAGTCAGCAGGTACTTGGGCTTCAAGATATGGTAGCTGCTCTCGTAAAAGGCGGCGAGTTTATCGGCGAATCGGTTCACAAGCGGAATTCGGTGGCCTATGGCCAGACAGGCCATTGCCAGCGGTCTGACCTGTATGACAACGATGATTGCGACGATCGCTGTGAGAGCCAGGACCGCCGCCGCGCGGAACGCTGAATCGTCAACAGTGAGCAGGCCGATGCCCGCAAGTAGGATCATCGCCAGCCCGTCAGTCATCCGTTCGGCAAGCACTACGGGCGCTACGACTGAAACGGGAACTCCGCAAACATTGCGGACCATGAAGGCGCGCAGAAACTCACCCACTTTTCCCGGCGTCATTATCATAAGGAAGCTGACGCCGAAAATGCGAGCGCTCTGGCCAATTCTGACTGGTGCATTGATTAGGCGCAGGTACCAGTGCCACTTCAGCAGGCGGACGCCGAAGTTTACCAGAGTCAAACCCAGCGCGGGAGGAAGCCAGATCCACGGAAAGTCGGCCAACCTGGCCGATAATTGACGCCAGTCGCCATAGAGGATCAGCGCCATATAGACAATGAGAGCAAGCAGCAACGACCAGAGGAAATGAACGCCCAACCGCTTTCGGTCCATAACCCTTTTGTGTTTGAGTTGGGCAACAGGTATTCAAGCTTCTTCGCCCATGTTGGGATGCATTATACCCGCGTGAAGACGAATGATTCAATTCAGTAGTCGGGCTCGTTCCCTTTTCTTGTCTCGGCTCTTTGTTCGGGAAGCTCGCAAGGGCCTCCGTCGCAATTCTGCCAGAAGCTGAGAACGTTGCCGATATAAGCGCTTGGTCGTTCCAAATGGACATTGTGACCGGCCTGTGGAAGGACGATGAGTCTGGCGTAGGGGATCAACTGCACGATCTCCTGGTTGACTGCAACGTACTTTGGGTCTTCTGCGCCGGTGAGCAAGAGTGTCGGGACGGTCAGAGTTGGCAGGCGCGGGCGGAGGTTCGATTGGGCGCCGGTCCCCATGCCGCGCAAGCTGTTCGCCAAGCCGGTGGGCCGGTTTGTGAGGCGTTGTGCCCTCAATTGTTGACGCTGCCCAGCGGTCAAGTGCTCGCGCTGACTCTCCCACAGCGGCAGCGATTCCCAAGAATTAACAAAAGCGGGGATCCCGTCTCGCTCGATTTCCTCTGCCAACGCGTTGTCACGCTCGCGTCGTTGAGCCCGCTCAGATTCGGTCGCCAGCCCAGGAGACGCGCTCTCCAGCGTCAACGAATGTACCTGAGACCGGTAGGTCAGCGCGAAGAAGAGCGCCAGCCTTCCACCCATCGAGTAACCCAGCAGATGGGAGGGCTCGTCGGTGACAGCATGCAGCAGCGCAGAAAGATCAGCCCCGGCGCGCTCCATCTCGTATCGGTCGGGGCAGGCAGGCGCCGGCGAGCGGCCATGGCCAAGCAGGTCCGGCGCCAGCACGCGATAGCCCGCGGCGGAGAAGGCCTCTGCCTGCGCCGACCAACTGCCGCCGTGTCCCGTGAATCCGTGCAATAACAACGCCGGTGGAGAAGAGGCGGATCCCCAGCTGTGTAGATGTAAGTTCTGCCCTGTGATCATGAACGGGGCCCTGGACCGGTCGCGGCCCAGCTGCCGCACCACACGGGGGATGGAGAGGGCGACCTGCTATAATAGCTGAATCAGGTAATCCGCCACTTCTCTTCATCGGGCCGCGCGAGCGGAAAGTCTGAACCCAACAGCTCTTCGCCGTCCTTCACTGTGAAATTCGGAATCAATGGATGGTTTGGCGCCTGGTCCAGTCGAACGTGGACGCCCTCGGACATGTAGATGATGACGTGGGCGCGGCGTTGGCGCTCGGTCACATTGGCCGGCGTGGCGTGAAAGTTCAGGCTGTGATGAAACATGCATTCACCCGCCTTCAAAGCAACCGGCCGCCCAATCGATGCCGGTTCGTGGGCCATCTTCTGACGCTCTGACTCTTCCCACTCACGGCCCTCGGCTTCGGCCGCGGCGCGGGCTTCCAACTCTGCGGCGTAGGATTCCAACCCGAAGCGAGGATCCCGGTGGCTGCCGGGGACCACGTGCATGCAGCCGTTTTCCGGGGTGGCGTCGTCGAGGGCAAGCCAGCAGGTCACGATGTGCGGCTCGTGAAAGGGCCAGTTATAGAAGTCCTGGTGGAAGTGGAAATGGCCGTTGTCGTGGGGCGGCTTGGAAATGATGTGGTCGTGCCACAGGCGCACTCTGGACGAGTCCAGAAGAGCGCAGGCCGCGCCTGCAATCTCGGGGTGGTGCAACAACCGCTCGTAGATCGGTTCCCGCTTCCACATATTTACATACTGCGTCAGGACGCGCGGCTTTTTCGCCTCCTCCTCGCCTTCGTCGCCGCGGCGGTGACCGAACTTGAACTCGATTTCAGAATTATCCCCGCCCGCCATCTCAACGTCGATCACGTTATCGAGGGCGGCACGCAGCGCATTCACCTCCACCATGTCCAGAACCTTGCCATAGCGCAAGTAACCGTTCTCGTGGAAATAGTCGATCTGTTGTTGGGTGATCACTTTGTGGTCTCCTGTAATCCTGTGCGAGCGTTTTCGAGCAGCGTTTCCACCGCGCGACGCGAGATCTTTCCCGGACCGCTCATCGGCAGGGTGTCGACGAAGCAGATACACTCAGGGGCAGGCTGCATGTATCCGGCCAGGCGCGTGCGGCTGTATGACAGAAGGGAGTCGCGGTCCAGGGTGCTGCCGGCGCGCAGCTGAATGGCGGCCGCACAGCGCTGCCCCCACTCGGCGTCGGGCAGGCCGATGACACAGGCATCGGCGACATCTGGATGGCCTCGCAAGACCGCCTCCACCTCCGCCGGATAGATGTTCTCGCCCCCGCTTACGATCATGTCGCTGCGGCGCTGGAGGACGAACAGGTCGCCGTCGGCATCGAGATAGCCTATATCGCCGGTATACAACCAGCCGTCGCGCAGGGCTTTGTCGGTGGCGGGGGCATTACCGTAGTAGCCGGACATGACCTGCGGCCCGCGCACGAGGATTTCACCGGTTTCGTCGTGCGGGAGCGCACGGCCGCTATCGTCCGCGATACGGACCTCTGTGAACATCAGCGGCTTGCCCACGCTTCCCGGCTTTCGCTGCGCGTCGAATGGCAGCGCGGTCGCGACCTGTGAGGCCGTCTCGGTAAGGCCGTATGATGGGGTAGCCCGTACAACCGCCTTTGCGGCGGCGTCAAGAAGCCCCTTTGAGGTAGGCGCTCCGCCCATGAGGACCGCGCGCAGGCTGTCAGGCCAGACGATGTCTGGAGCAGTACTCAGGAGACGGTACAACATAGTGGGGACGAGCGAGGCCATCGTTACACTGTCTTCTCGCAGGCTGCGCCGGTACTCTTCGAACTCGAAGGAGCGATGCAGGACAATGGCCGTGCCGTAGAGGCAGGAGCGAAAGACGACAGCCAGGCCGCCCGCGTGATAAAGAGGAAGGCAGCTAAGCCAACGGTCATCCGGGTCGAGGCCGAGGCGATAGGAGGAGGCAGTCGCGCTCCAGAAGTGGTTGTCAAAGCTGAGAGCAACGCCCTTCGGCGCGCCACTTGACCCCGAGGTGAAGATTATGGACTGTAGGATAGTTTCTTTGTGCGCGGTCGCCGTATGGCGACGCGCCAACGTTTCGCCGCTGAACGGCTCAGCCAGGCAACCAAGTTCGGTGAGCGAAATAGTTTCCAGCGTATTCTGAACGAACAAACCATAGTCAGCCTCCGACTTACCACTCGAAACGGCACCGTCACCCCCGCCAGGCTCCAGTTGTTCGTCGATCACGAAAAGCTTGGGCTTGACCAGGTCGATCTGGTAGGTTCGTTCAACTGCCGCGAGCCGCGTGTTGAATGGCACGAGCACCGCGCGCGCGCGCGCCGTGGCGTGGATGAGAGCAACTGCTTCGATGCTGTTCCCCATGAGCGCGGCGACTCGGTCTCCGGGGCAGACCCCTAAGTGGACAAGCCCTGCAGCCTGCCGATCGGCGACCTGGTCCAGTTCTGCGTAAGTTAGCGACCGACCTTCAAAGAGAACCGCCAGTTTGCCAGGCGTTGCAAGAGCGCGCCACCGCAACCAGTCACTCATCAAGGCATTACCGGAGGCCATGCAATTCGGCGTGGCTACTGCATTCATGTTGGACTTCACGGCCTCCATGGGTATTGCTTGAAATTGGGCGCGCGCCTCTCATTAAACGCGTCGCGGCCCTCCTTGCCCTCTTCGCTCATGTAGAAGAGCATCGTGGCATCGCCGGCAAGAACCTGCAAGCCGGTCTGTCCGTCCAGATCGGCGTTGAACCCTGCCTTGAGGAAGCGAATGGCGAGCGGTGACTTGCGCAAGATCTCCCGTGCCCAGTCCACGCCCTCCTCTTCCAACGCCTCCACGGTGGGCAGCACCTTGTTGACCAGCCCCATCTCCAACGCCTCCTGTGCCGAATACTGCCGGCAGAGGTACCAGATCTCGCGCGCCTTTTTCTGGCCGACGATTGACGCCAGGTAGGACGCGCCCAGGCCGCCGTCGAAGCTGCCGACGATCGGCCCAGTCTGTCCGAAGACGGCGTTTTCCGAGGCCAGGGAGAGGTCGCAGATTACGTGGAGGACGTGGCCGCCGCCAATAGCGTACCCGTTCACCAGCGCGATAACAGGTTTGGGCATGGTTCGCATGATTCGCTGGAGTTCGAGCACGTTCAGCCGCGCCACCCCTTTGTCATCCAGGTAGCCGGCGTGGCCGCGCACATTCTGGTCGCCGCCGGCGCAGAAGGCGTGGACGCCGTCCTTGGGCGACGGGCCGTTGCCTGTCAACAGAACGACACCGATTCGGTCATCGGCCCAGACGTCCCGGAATGCTTCCGTCATCTGATCGATCGTCTGTGGGCGGAAGGCGTTCCGCTTCTCGGGTCGGTTGAAGGCGATGCGAGCCATGCCGTCAGCCTTGTGATATGTGATGTCGCCGTACTCTGCGACTTCATGCCAGTCGGCGCTGTCAGGGATTGTCACGGATTTCGCTCCTTGTCTTCTTGGATAATCGTAGCCAATTCACGTCGCAGACGCTCGTCACGGGCGCCGTCGGTGCGCAATTCGACGATTGTCGGCCTGCCGCGCCCGATCGAATTGCGTAGCGTGTCTGAGAAAGAGGAGGGGTCTTCGTCGACTGAAAGCCCGTGTTCGAGACCGTACATTTTCGCTGCCGGCGCGAAGTCCAGGCCGTGTGGAGTCAGAAACAGCCGCTCGAATTGGGAATGGCCATCAGCAATCGGCAATCTTCGGAAAAGGCCGCCGCCGTCATTATTGAGCAAGACAATGGTTACATTCACCAGATTCAACTTGCCCACGGCTAGGAGACCGTTCAAATCGTGGTAGAGGCTGATATCGCCGATGAGCAGGAGCAGCGGCGTAGATCGATCCGCCGCGGCCACGCCCAGGGCGCTGGAGACGACGCCATCGATACCACTGGCGCCGCGGTTGCCGTAAGCCTGGAGCCGCTTCTTATCGGGCCGCCCGAACTGGTCGAGGTGGCGCACGGGCAGACTGTTTCCTACGAAGAGATTGGCCTCGGCCGGGAGCGCGTCCAAGATGGCGGGAATGACGGAGGCATCAAACCAGCGTTCTTGGAGGAACTGCTCCTGCTTGATTCGAATCTGCGTGTCGGCTGCCCGAATGTCCTCGCACCAACCGGTCGCACGACTTTCGAGGCGCTCCGCCAGTTCATTGCAGAACGCTGTCTCATCGACCTGAAAGAAGCGGCGGACCCGATGGCTGTCGTCGGCCCACACGCCGTTGCCGCGCACGTGAATCTGGTAAGGGGGCGCGGTGTGATCCAGGTAGTCGTTGAGGGATTTGGACGTAGGCACGGCACCGAACCGTATCACGACCTCGGGTGGCTCGAAGGACGGCGGTTTGTGTAGAAGGCTCTCGTAGCCGCCAATTACCGGCGTGGAGGCCGTGTGGGGGCCAAAGCGGAGGCCTGAGAGCGGGTCGGCGAGGATGGGATATCCGGTGCGCCGGCCCATCTTGGCAATCGCATCGACCACCTCGGGGTGTGTGCGGCCGGGCCAGGGCCCGCAAATGATCCATCCGCGTTCGTTCAAGGAGACAAGCGCGGCCACTTCTTCGATCTGTTCCGCGGTGGGCTGCAAAACGCCGCGGCAGATGGAAGTGCGGGAGGTGCCAAGCAGCCCATCCCGACGCTCAGCACTGCAAAATGTCGGCCGGTATGGGGCGGCGGGTTCCAGCGGTTTGCGGAAGGGGAGATTGATATGGACGGGCCCCTTGCGCAGGCCGTCAGCGATGGCGTAGGCACGGGCTGCCAAAGTGCGAAGATTACGCATCGCAATGTCTGGCGGTCCATCTTGCGGCAGAGCGGCATCGACGCTCCACAGGACATGGTCGCCGTACATTTTGACCTGGTCGATGGTCTGGTTGGCCCCGCTGTGACGCAGTTCAGGGGGCCGGTCGGCCGTAAGAAGGAGGAGTGGTACGCCTGCCAACAGCGCTTCCACGGCGGCGGCGTGAAACTCCACTGCCGCGGTGCCGGAAGTGCTCAACAGAGCGATCGGTCGACCCGTGGCCTGGGCCATTCCCAATGCAAAGAAGGCGGCGCTGCGTTCATCCATATGGAGAAATGTCTCGATGTCGGGGTGGGCGTCAAATGCAAGTGCAAGCGGAGTCGAACGGGAGCCGGGCGCGATGCAGACAGCCTGCAGCCCGGCGCTGGCCAGACCGTCTGCCAGGCTCTCGGCAAAGAGGAGATTCGGATTGGAGCCGGCCGCGGGACTTCCGGTCATGGCTGGTCTCCGACAAGCGTCGTGACGACCGGTTGAAACTTCCACTCTGTTTCGTTCCACTCATCCTGCGGCCGGGAATCGGGCGTTATGCCTGCGCCGGCGTAGGCCCAGGCGCGCTCTTTCTGCACGACGGCTGAGCGGATGGCGACGGCGAAAGCGCCATCCATGCTGGAATCGATCCAGCCGACGGGCGCGGCGTACCAGCCGCGCAGCGTCGGCTCGTGCTCCCGGATGAAGTCGAGCGCCTGCTCTCGCGGCGTTCCGCCCATGGCCGGCGTCGGGTGCAGTGCGCTGACGAGGGGCAGAACGCCTTCTCGGCGCTTGAGCACGGCCTCGACCGGCGTATGCAGGTGCTGGATGTTTTTCAGGGGCATTACGCCCGGTTCGCCGGCGACGTTGAGCCGAGTAGTGAGTGGCTGCAAGCATTCACGCAGCGCGTCAACCACCAGTTCGTGCTCGCGGCGCTCCTTTGCTGAGGACAGAAGAGTGCTGGCCAGTGCGGCGTCCTCCTCCGGGCTCGCGCCGCGCTGGATCGAGCCTGCCAGCGCCATTGTCTCGACGTCCGTTCCACTTACTTTCGCCAGCAGCTCAGGTGAAGCGCCCAGAAAGCCGTGGCCCGGCTGCGGTTCAAAGAGAAACGTATAGCAGGCGGGATAGAGGGCAGACAGGCGGGAAAGCGCCGGCAACATATCAAATGGGCGCCGGGCGCGCATTTGGGCCATGCGGGAAAGCACGACTTTGCGCAGCGGCGAGGCCGAGAATGTCCGCTTCGCTCTCTCAATCATTTGGACCCACTCAACGAAGGAAAGTGGGTAGTCGGTTTCCACGCGCTTGCAGGCCTGGTGCCTGTCTCGCGAGTTCAAATTGCCACGACTGGTTTCGGGATTCGCGTCGCTTTGGCGCAGAGCATTGATCTGGATTTCGAGGGCTTCACTCAACAGCGGAAGGTTGGCCGAGGCCTTTTCCTCTGCGGGCAACAAGGCATTGATCGTCAGCCAGTTTTCCCCTCCTTTCGTCACCAGCTGATAGTGGGGAAGTATGAAATGGGCTGGATGGAAGCCTGTCCAGGTCACGTCTGGAGCAAAGGTATCGCGAAATGAGAAGCCGCCGAAGAGTCGGGGCTGCGCGAGGGCCGCCGCCACGCCCGTTTGAGCAATGTCCTCCGATTCAGCATGGGTAAAAAGATGGCTCGCCTGTCGCTGGATGGCGGCGAAGCGGGTGGGGCCGTACCCGATCATGTGGGCGGCCACGCCGGTGCCTGCGAAGGTGATGTCCTGCCTGCCGTCGCGCCACAAGAAACGCTCTTGGCCATCGGCAGCGTTCAGGAAGCGCTCTACGGGTAGTCCTGAGACCTGCCTGCTGACGCTGAGCAAGCGGCCGTGTCCCTCGACGCTGTACTCGTCGTCGCCTCTGGCTGTCCCTGCTAGGCCCTGCCAGGCTTCGGGATTGGGGCCGTCAGCGCCGGAAGCTCGCCTTTCTCTGAGCGCCGGCGAATGCGTTTCCATTAGTTCGGGTCCCGGTTTCGCATCGAATTGCTGCCAAATAAGTAGCAAGTATCTGTCAGCTGCGTCTGTAGTTCACGCTGCGAAGCAACATCGGCACGAGCGTGCCGACGATGCGGGGCGGCGATGGTTCGCCGCTGTAGACCCAGCGAATCGTCACATGGTAGATGCTTCCCATCCAGGCATAGGCGATGACGTCCGTGTCGACGGCTTCGATCTCTCCGGCGGCGACCGCCTCGTCCAGGTAGATGCGGATCAACTGGGCAAAGCGCTCGTTGATCTCCAGCCTCTTCTCCTCAAAGACAGTGCCCAGCCCTGCCGCGTGGACGAGCATCACCTTGGCAGGACGACGGTAGCGGCTAAACGCCTCTAGGCAGGCCCTGAGCGCGGCTTCGACCTTGGCCATAGGGCTTGATTGTTGCTCAATCGCCTCAATCACGCGACGCTCGATGAGATCGGCGAACTTCTCCACCAGCGCCAAAAAGAGGCGCTCTTTGTTGGGAAAGTGGAAGTAGATTGATCCCTTGGATGTGTCGGATTCAGCGACGATCTCGTCGAGGCGAGTGTCGTGATAACCTTTGCTGCTGAAGACATCCAGAGCGGCGTCGAGAATGCGTTCGCGTGTCGATTCAGGCGTTCGGATTGACTTCTCGGCCATTCGTCCCTCTCGAATACCAGCAACTAAACCGACTGGTCAGTCGAATTATAGATCAAGCTGAATTCTTGTCAAAATGCCTGCTGGATTAGGAAAAACTATCAGGAGAGAAACGTTCGGAGGATGAGAAACCGAATCGCGGCCCGCGCTCCATTTGAGAATGGGTGAGAAGCCAGTCGGACTGTGTTCGGCCGGCGCAATTCCCAAATGAGCCGCAAGGCCGGCGGCAGAGATTTGCCCGATCAGGAGAGAATGAAGCGCTCCAACGCCGCTGCAGCGCCGTCCTCGTCCAGCGGGGGCGCGACCCAGTCGGCCTCCTGCTGCACAACGGCGGTGGCCTGGCCCATGGCGACCGCGTATCCGGCTGCGCGCATCATCGGAATGTCGTTTTCGTTGTCGCCTACGACCAGGACGCGCGCGGTGTCGACATTGATCCGCCCAGCAAGCAATTTCAGCGCGTCTCCTTTGTTGGCCGCCGGCGCCGTCCCCTCCACGAGCAACTGGTGGGACCGGCTGATAAGGAGGTCGCTACCGAAGCGCTTCTGGAGAGGAGCCGTCAAGTCAGCCTCTTGCGAAGAATCGTTGACCGCAATGAATTTCAGGGGCCGAACTCCGGTATCGCTCATTACCTCAGACAGGCTCAAACAACGCTCTCTGGGACTGCCGAACCAATGATCGTAGGTGGCGGGGTCCCAACCCTCTAGCCCGCCGGACCCGTTGGACGCTTGGAAGCCGTTCTGAACGAGCCGGGTTCGGCCGTCCTGCTGGTTCAGATAGAAGACGGTCGTGCGATCCTCAGAATCGGCCCACCGCGCTACACTGCGGGCCGCCTCCAGCGGAATCAACGCTTCGTATAGCAGTTTTCCGCTAACAGGGTCACCGATTACCGCGCCCTGCGCGGTGATCACGGGCAGGCTGATCCCAAGGTCAAGGGCGATTGTCCGCACGAAATCAAAGATCCGCCCGGTGGCGATCGTTACCGGCGTCCCGGCATCCTGTACCGCTGCAATTGCCCGGCGCACTCTCGGCGAGAAGCCCCCGGCAAACTGTCTGCCGTAGATAGTGCCGTCCATATCCAGCACGACCAGGTCGAAGCTACTGTTCATTGTCATTCCATCTGCGCGGGGAGAGCCTTCTGCGGCCCTGGATTCGCGGTTGCCCGTTTCGCTTTGCCTAGCGTGGCCCTTGCCCGGCCGCTGGCGCGTTCGAACTCGCGCCTAGAATTCAAGCGTGACCATGCGAATGAGGCCGCTGTAGTCGCGCCGAAGGCCGACATAGGATGGCTTTGGCCGCAGGTCTTGCGCCAGCTTTTGGACGACTTCGCCCTGTCTGGGCGAGATCTCCAACAGCACCGTCCCGTTTGGGCGCAGTTTGTCTGCCAGCTGGGCCAGGAGGCGTCGGATTAGGTCCAGGCCTTCGGCGCCGGCGTGCAGGGCGAGCCGGGGCTCGTAGTCGCGCACGTCCGATTGCAGCCCGGAATACTCCTCGTCGGCGATATATGGAAGGTTGGCCACGATGACATCGACCGGTTCGGGAAGTGGAAGCAGGAGATCCCCTTCCAGGAACTGGGGGCCCCCCTCCGGCGTCAGGAAGCGACTATTCTCTTCGGCTACCTCCAGCGCGTCGCGGCTGATGTCGATGCCGTAGATTGTTGCCTCGGGCGCATATCGGGCCACTGTGATGGCAATGGCTCCGCTGCCGGTTCCAACGTCGGCGACGGTTACCTGCTGGCTGGAACGGTCGCTGATCTGTGCCAGAACGAGGTCGACCAGTAACTCGGTTTCCGGTCGAGGGATCAGGACGCGGCGGTCTACAGCGAACTCCAGGCCGTAAAACTCTTTGCGGCCAAGGAGATAGGCGACCGGCTCACGGCGTCTGCGCCGCGTGACCAGGTCTGCGTAGCGGTTGCAGTCGGCATGGCTGAGCTCGTGGTCATGGTGCGCGAAGAGCCACGTACGGTCCTGTTCCATTACGTGCGCCAGCAGGACCTGTGAGTCCAGCCGGGCCGACGCGCTGCCGGTTTCGCTCAACCGCTGGGCGGCCGAAACAAGCGCACGCCCGACAGGCGTTCCAGGTGTCAGGCTCCACTGGAAAGGGTCGTTGAGCGGACCATTCTGTTCAGGCTGTCCCTCTTCAGCGTGCGACTCTGGCGGGGCCTCTTCTTCGAAACCGGTTGCCCGAGAGGGAGAAAGACGCTCCTGATCGGAATGGTTCTGGCTGTCTCGATACATGTGTTACGCTTCTTCGCCCATTGACTGCAGCTGTTGCGCCTGATCGTAAGCAGCCAAATCGGCTATGAATTCGTCAAGGTCGCCGTCCAGCACCGCGTCCAAACGGAAGACCGTCTTGTGGATGCGGTGATCGGTGACGCGGCCTTGGGGAAAGTTGTAGGTGCGGATCTTCTCGCTGCGGTCGCCCGAACCGACCTGATTTCGCCTCGCTGCGCCGAGATCCGCTATTTGGCGCTGCATCTCGAAGTCGTACAGCTTGGTCTTCAGAATGCGAACTGCCTTCAGGCGGTTCTGGAGCTGGCTCTTTTCGTCCTGGCAACTGATGACGATGCCCGTTGGAAGATGGGTGAGACGTACCGCCGAATCGGTGGTATTGACACTCTGCCCCCCGGGGCCGCTGCTGCGAAAGACGTCGACCTTGACCTCATTGGGATTGACTTCAATCTCTACGTCCTCGGCCTCCGGCAAAACGGCCACCGTCGCCGTGCTTGTGTGGACACGGCCCTGGCTCTCGGTTGTGGGGACGCGCTGAACGCGATGGACGCCCGATTCATATTTGAGGCGGCTGTAGGCTCCGCTGCCCCGCACTTCAAGGATTGCCTCCTTGATGCCGCCGACACCGGTCTCGCTCGAACTCATGATTTCGGACTTGAACTTATGGTCATCGGCCCAACGGGTGTACATCCGCAAAAGATCGGCGGCGAAGAGGCCGGCTTCGTCACCGCCAGCGCCGGCGCGAATCTCGACGATCACGTTCTTGTCGTCGTTGCGGTCTTTGGGCAAGAGCATGCGGCGTAGCCCGTCTTCAAGACCGGCCACCTGCGGTTCAATCTCGGCGATTTCCAGTTCAGCCAGCTCAGCCAGTTCTGGGTCATCGTTTTCCGCCAGCAAGGCGCGGTTGTCGTTTAGCTGATCCTTCAGGTTCTGGTATTTGCGCCAGGCGCCGACAAGCTCTTCCAGATGGCTTCGCTCCTGGGCCAGCTCGGATACGCGCGCGTAGTCGGACAGCACGCCGGGATCGGCCATCAGCCTGTCCAACTCTTCAAACCGCTCTTCAACACGAGTCAACTGTTCTGTCAGGTTCATCGTCTCAAGGTCCTGGCGCCGGCGCCCAGCGTCGCCTCAGTCCGTGAAAATGGGAAGATTGCCCAGCGCCGTAATCCGCTCCCAGGCGCCCGAATCCCCTTCGGTGAATACGGCCATTTCGCCGGCGATGTGGCCTCCGCCTCCTTCTACAAGGGCGCGCAGCCCCTTGAGCGTGCTGCCGGTGCTGACAACGTCGTCAACCAGGAGCGCCTGCTTGCCGTTGATCAACGCCAGGTCTTTGCCGTCGATAAATAGAGTCTGTGGTTCGCCGGTGGTGATGCTTACGACCTCGGTTTCGAGGCAATTGACCATATAGGGCTTGCGGATTTTGCGCACGATCACGAGTGGGAGTCCGGTTGCAACCGAGAGGGCGTGACCGAGCGGGACGGCCTTCACCTCCGGCGCCAGGATTACCTCGGCGTTTTCCGGCACGTCCCGCGACAGCATTGTGGCGGCCGTCTCGACGATTTCGGTGTCGCCCAACATGTTGAAAATGGCGATCTTAACGCCGGGCGCCACTTCGAAGATCGGCAACTCTCGTTCACATTCTCCTATGGTTACACGGTAGATTCGTCCATCGTAACTCATTGGATCCGCTCCTTCGGTGACTGAAGCCCGTTGACCCACTGGAGGCCATCAGGGCGGCATCCCGATCGCGACGTGCAGTTGGCCCAATTCCGAAAGCCTGTGCCTTGCGGTTCCCACGGAATACGAACGCGAACATCGATTCTAGCACAGAGTTTCGATAGTTCCAAGAATGGCAGTGGTCAGCGATCAGTGGTTTATGGTCAGTGGCGAACGGCGGAACTGCAGTCGATGGCGAATGGTGGTCAGCGGCTATTGGGGAACGGTGGAGATGCAGCGGAAATTGGTTGGCGGGCGGCCTCCGGTGGCTCCTTCGATGGCGATGAATCCTGAATAAAGGGAAGATGCTTGTGAGCCTCAATAGTTGGCGGGCGGCTTTCAGTTGGGCCATTTGCAGTCGGCTTTGGGAGGAGAGAAAGGGCATCGAATGCCGTATCTTGTCCTGCTTTGTCATACAAAATCGCCAAAACAACTATTTCTCGTGACAGGATGATTAAGTGGTCTTTCGTGACAAGACAGAGAGGACGACGCGTTTCGACGGCGGTGCGCGAGTGGTGGGGGCTAATGGGGGCAGGGGCGTGCTTTGGGGCGCTCTCGGCGCATACGTCGCAGGTCTCGCTTGTTACGGGAAATCGGGAGGTCTCTGTGCAGCGCGGCCATGGATAGCGGCCAGGGCTTCGCTGGTTCTCAATTGGGCATATGCGCTGTGCTCAGGCCCATGGTGGCAATGTAGCACAGTTCCCGGGCTTATGCAGGGAATACGCGAAATTCCAACATGGCGCCCAGCCCCGACAGCGCCGGAACTCTATTGGACAGTAGCGAACACCTGGAGTCAGTGGTCAGTTTTCAGGGGAACGGGCTTCGATCACCTCTGCCGCATCTACGGGCTGCCGCACTCCAGCCCCTCCGTTATCCGTGAGAAATGTCTAACCCTCCCGTCGCCGTTTGTTCCCCCAAGGCGTTTCCGCTCAGGGTCCTCAGGCCTGGGATCAGTTCAGTTGGGCTCTGATTGGTCCCGCCAAGTGCGGAGTAGCCACGTCGAGGCGAGCCTGCAGGCTGCGGCGAGACCTGCGCCCCTGGTTGCGCGCCAACCCCTTCCTCCTGCGGCTATGCGTACGGCGCATCGCTGCCGACTATAGCGCCTTGCCCAGCGTCCTCGTCGGCTTCTCTGTTCACACGAAACGACTTGGCCAGCTCGCTGGTGTCTTTGTTGTGGGCCGCGATGCGGCTGGCCCGCTTCGCAGCGCCTGCTCCACGTATTGCCAGAGGTGGACCGTTTCCGTGCAGGTGCCGGGTTGGCAATGAGGCCGTATTCAGTACTGCTTTGCCTTGCGATTCAGAAAGGGGACGGAAAGGACTGCCGTGAGCAGGCAGATGATGAAGATTACGAGCAACCCGCCGGCTCCCACGGGATGGAGGGCGTCCATTTCCCCCTCCAGATAGGCGACGAGCAGGCTGATGGAAATGGCGCCATTGCTTACCAGCGATGCGAGCAGGACTGCCGGCCGCAATTCGGCCTGGGCCGCGGCGGACAGCAGACCGATCCCCATGCCGATAAGCGCGCTACCGCCGATGCGGGCCGCCCAGGCCGTGCCGAGCGTGATGCCGGCTGCTTCCAGCAGATCGCGCGGGTATATCAGCAGCAGCACGCCCAGTCCCAGCCCGATGGTAACGGCGTTCACGCGCAGGAGAAGCCGGGCGACGCGGTAGTGGTCAGTAAAGGTGTAGGCCATCAGTTCGAAAGGCGGCTTGTGCGTGGTTCTGGCTGCGCGTTCACCGAAGGCGGCGTCGCTGAAATCGCATCCAGAGTCGTTGCCAATGCGCTGACATTTCAGTATAACAGACGCCGAAATCGTTGTCAGAGGGGGAAGAGAGGCGTATACTCTTTCTGCCCCTGCATAGCGCCTGTGATACACTGCCCCTGGCGACTCGGCCATGAACTGTCGCTCAGATCAGGACAGAAAGACGGAGACAAAACGTGAGCCAGCGGATCTGGATTGTCCGGCACGGCAACCGGGAAGACTTTCAGAACCCCATCTGGGCCAGGACGGCTGAACGACCATTCGATCCCGCGCTCTCAGCGGATGGAGAAACGCAGGCGCAGGAGGTCGGCCGCCGCCTGCGTAGTGAGCCGGTCGACTGCATCTTTGCCTCGCCGTTCTTGCGTACGATCCAAACAGCCAATCACATTGCCGACGCGCTCGACCTGCCAGTCTGCCTCGAGCCGGGCATCGGCGAGATTCTTCCCGACATTCATGGTATGCCGGCGTTGTTGTCCCGGGAGGAGCGGGCGCAGAGATTTCCCCGCATCGATTGGAACTACAACGCGGCCGGCCGCCTCAGCTATCCCGAAAGTTCAGACGCGGGGCACAACCGGGCCGCAGCTACGGCACAGGCCCTGACAACCCTTTATCCTGAGAAGAATCTGCTGATGGTCACCCACGGAGCGCCGGTCGTCGGCATTGTTAAGGGGCTGACCGGGATGACCGAGCGCATCACCGTGCCGCTCTGTTGCATCTTCGCCCTGCAACGCAGTGCGGACGGCTGGCAAATCGTGCAGCGGTCCGCCACTTCCCATCTCAGCAACCAAGAGACGAGCAGGCGCTACGCCCACTCCGGCTAGGAGGAACGTGCTGTCTTCCTATCTGAAGGGGAGGAGCCGTCCATCGGCGCGCGCGGCATAGATGTCGGCGGCGTGGTCCGCAGTATGGGCCGACATGGAGATCAGCAGGCAGATCAGGTTTCCCTTCTCTACCTGGTTGTAGGCGACCTCTGCCTGCACCTGCTCTTCGCCGAGGCTGCGGTAGCGGTTGGCGATACGGCGGTGCACCGTTGCCAGATGGTCCAGAAGATCGATCATCGACATCTCGTCCTTGCGCGCCATGAGGCGTTCGTTGACTGTATCATCGTCAGCGCTTGTCCAGGGAGCGAGCGTGGCAAGGTCGACGTCGGGCCACTGGCGCACAACTGCCCACGTATACTCGTCCCAAACGAGCGCGTGGACAAGGATGTCTCGCACACTCCATTCGCCGCTGACGGCGATCGAGATACAATCCTTCTCGGAGAGGCCGGTGATGGCGTCCAACAGGTTATTGAACTGGTGCCGATAGAAGCCCAGGACCCGGTCGCGGCCCCATCGCTGCAGCGAAAAGCAGTAACGGTGCACCACTTCGGCGTGTTCATCCGCGTGACGGGGCATGTGGGTCAGCAGCTGCTTCAGGACCGGCCGCCGAGCGCCGTTCTCCTCGTAGTCGGCATTGATCTGCCCGGCAGTGAGCGACATGGCAAATTCGATCATGCTGCCGCGCGCCGCGTCAGCTGCGGCCAGAACAGCTTCCCAGCTTCTCTCCTCACTTGCTGCGCGTTCATCGTTACTGTTCGGTGGAGAAGGAACCGGCCCCGCTGCGTTCAGCGCAGCCCGCATACGCCGCAGCTGAAATTCGTCCCAAAAGGCAACGTGGGCCACCATCGCCAGCGGAGACCAGCCGTTTCCCAGGCAGGGCCGTGTGCACTCCTCGGGGTCGAGCAGGAACAGCGGCCAGCGAAAGTTGAGATAACTGCGTTGCAGGCGCGCCGCAAACGCTTCCGGTGTGGAACTGCCAGAGTCTCCGTCTTTCGTGCCATCGTGCATCAATGCAGTCGGGCCCTCTTCTTGCCGTCCCATTCCAGGTCATCCTCCTCAAATCTTGAGTGTCCGCAGCCGGTTGAGCGCTGCGGCCAGTTCGTGCCGGCGAAAGTGTGCAAGATCCCCAGTCCGCCGACTGTCCAGCACATCCAGGCCGTCGCGATCGATGTCAGCAAGCACAAGCTCGAGCACCTCCGCCAGGGGACGGCTCCCGTCCATGTAAATGCGCCGGGCGTAGTCCAGCGCGGCGCCGATGGCCCTCGTCTGCGCCCTGTGGACGATCTGCTCCACCGCTGACAGTTCCAGCAACTCCGCCCCGAACTGGATCGCGTGTACGGTCCTGGTCTTGATGCTCACCTGGCGCCGCCCCTTGGAAGGGTCAATCGAGCTGGCGTGCGGACGGCGCCGCAGGTCGATCTCCAGGGGGCCGCCGCCTTCAGCCACCCGCGCCGTGGGATATTCTGCGGCCACCTCTTGGGCGCGCGCGGTTACGTCCCGCGGGTAAAAGCTCTCCATCGCGATCACGGTGTCGGCTACGTCGAGATAGTCGCCGCTGCCGCCGATGACGAGAACCGCGCTGACGCCGAACTGGGCGTGAAGCTGGCGCACGCGGTCGATGAAGGGGGTGACCGGTTCATGCGCTTTGGGCACGAGCGCCTGCATGCGCGCATCCCGGATCAGAAAATTGGTGGCGGCTGTGTCTTCGTCGATGAGCAGGCCTGACGCGCCGGCTTCGAGCGCCTCGACTATCGCGGCGGCCTGGCTGGTCGAACCGCTTGCGTTAGGGCTCGAGAAGCTGTCCGTCGTCTGCCCCAAGGGAAGGTCGCCGATGAAGGCCGATATGTCAACGCCGCTCACCGAACGGCCGTCTTCAGCGCGAATCTTAACAAGATCGGAGACGCTGACGACCAGCTCCCGGCCGTCACCGGGACGGTGATTGTAGACCCCGCGCTCGACTGCCCGCAGCAGCGTCGACTTTCCGTGATAACCGCCGCCGACAATGAGTGTCACCCCCGCGGGAACGCCCATGCCGCTTACCGCGCCCGCATGGGGAAGAACGAAGGTGCGGCGCAGGCTATTAGGAGCGCGAAAGGGAACGACGCCGTCGGTAGGCAGTGGTCGGTCGTCAATGCCGCTGGCGCGGGGCAGGATCGCGCCGTCGGCCGCGAAAGTGATCAGGCCGTCCTCCGCCAGCATTGCGCGCAAGGCGTCGCCGTCTTCGTTCACGGCTGCGTGTAGCCAGAGGTCCTCGTCCGAATGGCTGCTGGCGGGAAGGCTGCTCTCGATGACCCGGGGCACCTCCTCCAGCAACAGCCGGCAGGCCTGGCGCCCCAGAACGCGTCTTCCCTGTGCGGGAAGGCCGACCGTGAACCGGGCCTCGACCGTGCCGTCGCTGTGAATCTGTACCGCCGTGTTCGCCATCACCTGCTGACCGGGCGCCTCAATCCTGATCTCGCCGCTGCGCCCGCTGCCGCGCCGTCCGGTAAATCGGCTCGCCTGGCGGGCGAAGGCTTTCGCCAGAAAGCAGCTGACGCCCACAGCGCGGCTGCCGCTGGCGAAGAGCCGCTCCGGCAGCGCGGCCGTTCCCGGCGGAACGAGGGCCCGCAATCGGCTGGGGGCTGCAAACGGGTCCGACTGGACCGAGTCGATCGCAAGTGTGAAGCCCGGAAAGCTGTAGGTCCCGCCGATCTCCTTGTAGGCCTTGTATCCTCTGCCGTCGATGCGGAGGAGAATCTGGCGCAGCGCCTCGTGCGAGGCCTTCTCAGTCATTTCCGCTCTTCCGTGAACGCTTCCGTCGCTGCCATTGACAGGTCGCATTAGCCGCCCGAACTGAACGCTGGCAGCTGAAGGAGGATTTTACAACGCATCAATTCACTTGTACACTGTGGGCGAGATTGGGAACGGACTTTCCCGGGCAATCTGTCCTTATTGACCCACACACTCCCAGACTAGAGGTCGTCGCGATGGAATACCGCAATTTCGGGCGCACGGGCATGAAGGTGAGCCCGCTCTGCCTGGGCTGCATGAACTTCGGAAGGCGTACGACGCCCGAAGACTCGTACGCGATAGTCGACCGCGCGCTCGACGCCGGCATCAACTTTCTGGACACGGCCAACGTCTACAGCCGCGGCCGTAGCGAGGAGATTACCGGCGAGGCGTTGAAGCGTAACGGCAGCCGCAACCGCGTCGTCCTGGCGACAAAGGTCCACGGCAGGATGGACGACGACGATCCCAATGCCGCCGGGACCAGCCGCCGCCATATCGTTGAACAGTGCGAGGCCAGCCTCAGCCGTCTGCAGACCGAATACATTGACATTTACCAGGTCCACCGGCCCCGCCCCGAGATCGCGATTGACGAGATCCTGCGCGCGCTCGATGACCTGGTGCGGTCCGGCAAAGTTCGCTACCTGGGCAGCAGCACCTTCGCCGCTTGGCAGGTGGTCGAGTCGCTTTGGGTGGCGAAGGAGCTGGGCCTGAACCGCTTTGTATCGGAGCAGCCTCCATACCACATTCTGGACCGGCGCATCGAGCGGGAGCTCATCCCGATGGCACAGACCCATGGCATCGGATTGATCCCGTGGAGCCCTCTGGCCGGCGGTCTTCTGACCGGCAAGTACACGCGTGAAGAACCTTCGCCAGAGGGCGCGCGCTATGCCAATGCAGATAACGAACCGCGCCTGGCCCGCCGCAAGAACGACGCCATCTACGACATCGTCGAGGGTCTGCGTCCGCTGGCGCAGAGCAAGGGTTGTGCGCTCTCCCAGTTCGCGCTGGCCTGGTGCGTGCAGCAGCCGGGCATCACCAGCCCAATCATCGGCCCCCGCACCATGGAGCAGCTGGAAGACAACCTCGGCGCGCTCGATGTAGAAGTGACCGACCAGGATCGTCAGCTTGTCGACGAACTGGTCCCGCCCGGGCGCATGGTCAGCCCGTTCTACGAGGCCGACTTCGGCCCTCATCGTTTCCGAGCGCTCGCGTAACTGCCAATGAACGAGTCGCAGCTGGCTGCTCTCCTGGGCGATGTAGCCGACGGCGCGACCTCCGTGGAAAGCGCGCTGGCGCGTCTGCGAACACTCCCCTTTGAGCCGCTTGAGGGTGTGGCCACGCTCGACCACCATAGGCCTTTGCGCACCGGTTTTGCCGAGGTCATATACTGCGAAGGCAAGACAGCGCAGCAGGTGGCTCTGATAGCCGAAAGGCTCGTCGAACGTTCGCACCGCCTGTTGGGCACAAGGGCGACTGAGGCGCAATTTCAGGCGGCGCGGGCACGTGTATCTGATCTGCAATGGCATGAAGAGGGGGGCTGCCTGTGGGTCGACCGCGAGCCGGAGGCGGAGCCCAAACGCGGCGTGGTTGTCGTCTGTGCCGGCACCAGCGACCTGAATGTGCTGGAGGAAGCGGTACTGACCCTGCGGCTGATGGGGCACGAGGCGGAAAGAATCACAGATGTGGGCGTGTCCGGTCTGCACCGGCTGCTGCCCCACATTCCGACCTTGCAACAGGCGAACGTCGTCGTCGTCGTCGCCGGCATGGAGGGCGCGCTGGCGTCTGTAGTGGCCGGTCTGACGCAGGCGCCGGTGATCGCAGTGCCAACCAGTGTCGGTTACGGGGCCAGCTTTGGCGGCGTGGCCGCGCTGCTGGCGATGTTGAACGGTTGCGCGTCGGGTATGGCCGTTGTCAACATCGACAATGGCTTCGGCGCGGGACATCTGGCAGCGCTTATCAATCGAAAGATCAACTGCAATGGGTCGGCGGACTGAGAATGCGACAGGAAGAACGGCAGAATAGGCAGCCGACCGGCTCCAGAGTGTTAGCCAAGTTACGGTGATATCATGACAGAGACGACAGGGCCCGCGTTCTCTTCTCTGGATCGTGCCCAGCAGATGGAAGCGCCCGTCGAGGCCAACCACACGCTCCCTACGGAAACGGCCGCGAAACTGGAGAGCATGAGGTCGGCCTTGGCTTCGTTCGGCTCAGCGATCGTCGCCTATTCCGGCGGTGTGGACAGCGCGCTTGTCATGGCGGTCGCCTATGAACAGCTGGGCGGCAGGTCGGAGTCGAGCGCGGATGGGCGCGGCGCGCTGGCCTGCATCGGCGTCTCTCCCAGCTACCCGGCGCGCGAAATGCGCGACGCCATCGCCCTTGCCGAAGAGATCGGCGTCCCCTACCGCCTGGTCGAGACCGAAGAGTATCTCGATCCGAACTACGCGGCCAACCCCAACAACCGCTGCTACTTCTGCAAAGCGGAATTGCACGACCGGCTGCACGCAATCCTGCAAAAGGAAGCGTGGGGTATCGTCTGCGACGGGACCAACGCCAGCGACACGGGCGACTTCCGGCCGGGCGCGACCGCGGCGCGCGAGCGCGGTGTCCGCTCTCCACTCCTGGAGGCCGGGATCACGAAGCCGGAAGTGCGCGCGATCGCGCGCCACCTCGGTTTGCCGGTCTGGGACAAGCCGGCAATGGCCTGCCTCTCGTCACGTGTACCCCACGGCACACCGATCGACCCGCAGCTGCTCCGCCGGGTCGAAGCGGCCGAGGATGTTCTGGTGGCGCGGGGAATTCGACAGTTTCGCGTGCGCCATCACGGCGAGATCGCCCGCATCGAACTGCCGCCGGAGGAGTTCGGGACGCTCATCGCCGATCATCAGGCGATCGTCGCCGGCGTCCAGGCAGCAGGCTACCGCTACGTCACACTCGACCTGGCCGGGTTCCGCAGCGGCGGCCTGAACCCGATTGCCGACGGGGCGGCCAGTGGCGATCTCATCCCGATTGCGGAACTCATGGCCTGAGGCCTCCTGCCGCGGCCCCTGGAACTGGGTCGCGTAGGGCTCTCCACCGCGATTCATGCCTCTCGCCTTTCTTGACACACCCTCCGGCATCTCCGGGGACATTTTCCTGGGCTGTCTCGTCGACGCCGGCTGGCCGCTCGACGCCCTGCGGGAGGCGATTGCCGGCCTGCAACTCCCCCACGACAGCTGGAATGTCGGCGCCGAAAATGTCATGCGTGGTAGTGTGTGCGCAACACTCGTTCGTGTGGATGTGAACGAGGACGAAACGCACCGCCATCTGGCTGACGTGCACGAGATCATCGAGAATGGCGAACTTCCTGATGGGGTCAAACGGCGAGCCCGTGCCGTCTTCACACGCCTGGCAGAGGCCGAGGCAAATATCCATGGCACGACGGCCGAGAAAGTACACTTCCACGAAGTCGGCGCACTGGACGCGATCATCGACATTGTCGGCGTGTGCGCCGGGCTGCATGAGCTCAACGTCGAGCGCCTGGGCGCGTCTGCCCTGCCGCTCGGACCCGGCTGGGCGAAATCGCAGCATGGACCCATCCCACTGCCGGCGCCGGCGACACTGGCGCTGCTGGCCGCAGTCGACGCGCCAACCGTTCCCGCGCCCGGATCCGGCGAACTGGTTACGCCCACCGGCGCCGCACTGCTGGCGGAACTGGCCGAGTTTCGTCAGCCCGCCATGCGCCTCCGTAAGATTGGCTATGGCGCAGGCCGGAAGCTGTTCGACTGGCCCAACGTGGCCCGGCTCTGGCTGGGTGACGAGATCGCCGAAGACGCAGACGAGCCGTCCGGCGCGCCCTCCGGATGGCTTGTCATCATTGAAACCAACATCGACGACATGAGCCCCGAGCTGTACGAGCCGGTGCAGCGCCTCCTGCTCGAATCTGGCGCGCTCGACGTCTGGACGACGGCAATCGCGATGAAAAAGGGACGCCCGGCAACGAAGATCAGCGTTCTGGCTGAACAGAGCAGCGAATCGACCCTGGCCGCAATCCTGCTTCGACAGACGACAACCCTCGGCGTCAGGGTTAACCCGGTCCGGCGCCATATTGCCGAGCGCACCTTCGAGACCGTGGCCACGCCATACGGGTCAGTGCGCGTGAAACTGAAGCAGGTGGGAGGAGAGATCGTGGGGGCCAAAGCAGAATTCGAGGACTGCCGGCGCCTTGCCGCGGCCGCCGGCGCGCCGTTGCCAGCCGTCTACGCCGCCGCGCAGGCAGCCGCATCTGCTCTGGTCAATCGCGATGCCTCCCCGGCGGCGGGTCCAAATATCGGGGACCGCGCCTGATGACAAGCCCGGTACAGAAGGTGGTCCCCATCGTGATTCGGCGGCGAGACTCGCTGGAGCTTTTGGCCTTCCGCCATCCCCTGGCCGGCTCGCAATTGGTAAAGGGAACGCTCGAGGACGATGAAGAGCCGGAATGCGCCGCGCTGCGCGAGCTGGCCGAGGAGTCGGGCATCCGGGACGCGACCGTAGGGAGCGCGCTGGGCCGGCTGATCTATCCGGAAAGTGGCCAGGAATGGCATTTTTTCCTGTGCCGCGTTTCTTGCCCGCTTGCAGACGAGTGGTCATTCTTCACCCAGGATGGCGGCGGCCACCTGTTCCAATTTTTCTGGCAGGATCTGGAGACTGCGCCTGACAGCAGCTGGCACCAGGACTTTCAACGCGCCCTGTCCTTTGTCCGCCGCCGGCTCGGTTCGGTGAGTACGCCCAACATATCTTGACCTGATGCTTTCGCAAGGAGACCGATCAATGATTCCGAAACGTCTGTTTGGACGCACCGGACACAACAGTACTGTCATTCTCTTCGGCGCGGTCGCCTTCGCCGCGGTCACACAGGCCGAAGCCGACGAGACCATGGAGCTGCTGCTGGAATACGGCATCAACCATATCGACACCGCGGCCGCCTACGGCGAGGCCGAGGACCGTCTAGGCCCTCCCCTGCAAAAATACCGCGACCGCTTCTTTCTGGCGACCAAAACTGGCGAACGCGAATATGCCGCCGCCAAGGCTCAGATCCGGCGCTCGCTCGAGCGGATGCAGGTCGACAGCATCGACCTGATCCAGCTTCATAATCTGGGCCATCCCGACGATTGGGATACCGCCATGGGCGAGAATGGCGCGCTCGAGGCGGCCAAGGAGGCCCGCGATCAGGGGCTGGTCAAATATATCGGCGTAACCGGACACGGGCTCAACATCGCCGCTTTCCACCAGCGTAGCCTGCAGGCGTTCGACTTCGACTCGATCCTCCTTCCCTGGAACATCCAGATGAAGGGGAACAGGAAGTATGCCGAAGACTTCGAGCGCGTGGTTAGCTTGTCGCGGGAACGCGGCATCGCTGTGCAGACGATAAAGGGTCTGTTGCGAGGCACTTGGGGAACGACGTCCAAGAGCTACCGCACTTGGTACCAGCCGCTTGAAGAGCAACCGGACATCGACCGGGCGGTCCACTGGATCATGGCCCAGGATGACCTGTTCCTCAATACCGCCGGCGATATCAGGCTCCTGCCCAAGATATTAGACGCGGCCAGCCGGTTCGAGGGCACCGGGCCGAGCGACGAAGAGATGGCGGCAATGGTGCAGGAGCGGAGCATGACCTCGCTGTTCGCCTGAGCAGGCGGCTGCGCCGCGAGAAACGACTTTTCCGCCCTTTCATGCGTTTCATCTACCTCGCTCTCTACAGTTTGCTCTACAATCAGCTGGCGTGGGCCTACGACTGGGTGAGCTGGGTGGTCAGCCTCGGCCGCTGGGACGGCTGGCGCCGGGCCGCGCTGCCCTTTGTACAGGGAGAACAGGTCCTGGAGGTCGGCTTCGGAACGGGCGCCCTTCTATCCGACTTGAACAGAGGCCGGCGTCGGGTATTCGGTCTCGAACCGTCCGCTGCGATGCAGCGCATCAGCGCGCGCAAACTGGGTCACCTTGGGCAGACTGTGCCCCGCCTGCAGGGAACCGCCCAGCGGCTTCCCTTTGTTGACCGTGCCTTCGACACGATCGTCACCACCTTTCCCGCATCCTTCATCCTCGACAAGGCGGCCCACCGCGAGTTTGCGCGCTGTCTGCGGCCCGGCGGAAGACTGATCGTCGTCGAGGTCGCCCTGTCAAGCCGGCAGCCGCTGCTGCGATTCTTCTTTCAACTGCTCTTTCCTTCACCTTCCGGCGCAGCGGAGCAGCTCGACGAGGCGTTTCACGCGGCGGAACTGAGAAGCAGCGAGCATCTGCTTGGGGAAGGAGCCATACGTCCCTTGGTCTTCGTCGCCGTAAAGCAGGGCCAAAGATGAACCGATCCGCCATTCATACCCGGTTCGCCGGCAGCTTTTCCCCCTATTGGCGGCAAACAACGGCCGGCGCTGGACGTTTCGACGTCAGCGGGGACGGCCTTTGTCTGCGCAACAGTGGGGCACCCGCCCGCAGCTACACCAACGCGCAGTTCGACGACTATCGCGGCCTGGCGCGGTCCGACTTCCGCTGGAGGCCCCCGCTCCGCCTTCAAGTGCGCGCACGCTTCTCCCACCCAAGTGGCAAGTTGACTGGGACCGCCGGCTACGGTTTCTGGAACGAACCGTTCCGCATCACAGCTCTGCGCGCGCCCGCGCTTCCGCAAGCCGTATGGTTCTTCTACGCGGGACCGGATTCCGACATGCGCCTGGCTGTCGACCGGCCGGGCTGGGGATGGAAGGCGGCCGTGGTAGACGCGCGTACGCGCCGCTTCCTGACTGCAGCTCCATCCCTCGCCCTCTCCGCGCCAATGATGCGGCTGCCCCGCCTGCGCCGCAGTCTCTGGAGCTCATTTCAGCGAGCCGCGGGCATCGCCGAAACCGTGCTGCCGGCAGCTATGCACGAATGGCACATTTACACAATAGACTGGCTGCACGAGCGCGTTCAGTTCTTTGTAGACGGCTGTCTGCAATCCGAAACAGCCCAAGCCCCGGCCGGCCCGCTTGGGCTGGTCCTGTGGCTGGACAACCAGTACCTCCAAATTGCGCCCTGGGGTCTATTCCGCTGGGGACTGGTGGCTAAAGCGGAGCCGCAGTGGCTGCAGATCGACTGGCTGACGGTCGAAAGCCGCCCCGCGGAAAACAGTGGCCGGCTATAGCAGGCCTGACGGAATCTATTCGAACTGCACCTTCGACGAGTCTGCGCTGCTTGCCTCCGTGACGCGATACGCGTCGACCAGCTGCGGGTTGAGTCGATGTCCCAGCCCCGGCTCCTGCGACAGCAGCAGGTGACCGTCCTCGATGCGCTCCGGCGGGGTCAGCAGATCTGCGCGCCAGTCCACTTCGCCCCAGGCAAACTCGAGGATGTAGAAATTGGGCCAGGTGGAGGCCGCCTGGGCGGTGGCCGCGGTCGCGAGAGGTCCGGCCGGGTTGTGCGGGGCGACCGGCACCTGCCTCATGCGCGCCGCCGCCGCGATCTCATTCAGCTCTAGGACGCCGCCGCAATGCTTGACGTCGGGCATAATCACGTCGACACAGCGTCCTGCCGTGAATGGGCGGAAGGCTTCGATGCCGAAGACGCTCTCGGCCGATGCGATCGGATGGGGGACGTGCGCCCCCACCTCCGCCAGGCCCTCGGGATCTGAGCTGGCGACCGGCTCCTCGTACCAGAACAGATCGACGTCGGCAAGCTCCTGCCCGACGGTGACCGCCAGCGAAACATCCAAGCGGCTGTGGCAGTCGACCGCCAGCTCAACGTCGTCTCCGATCGCCCGGCGTACGGCACGTACCCGTTCGACACCGGGACGCCAGTCAGCCTTGGGACCGGTGCGGTAGCGGAACGGGGGGCGCAACTCGTCGAACGGGGCCATTTTGACGGCGGTGAAGCCCTCGTCCGCGGCCTGCTTGGCCGCCCGCGCAAATCCCTGCGGCGAGCGGTCCTGGACGTGGCGGTTGATATTGGCGTAGAGGCGGATACGCTCACGTACGGCGCCGCCGAAAAGTCGGTGCAGCGGAACGTCCAGCTGCTGCGCCACTATGTCCCACAGCGCCTGCTCCAGTCCAGAAAGCGCGGTGTTGTAGAATGAGCCGCCGTCCTTGTGGCGGAGCTTCTGGCGAATCTGCGCAATTCGGCGGGGATCTTCGCCCGCGAGCAGCCGGGCAAACTGCCCGACCGCGGCCGCGCATAGCGCGTCGTTGCCGCTCCCGCTCGCCTCGCCGGTTCCGGTGATCCCGGCGTCTGTCTCCACGACGACATGCAGCCAGTCGCCGCGATGGTTGACGCGTATACCGGCAGTGGAGATGGACAGAATTTTCATGGGTAGGCTCCCTTTTCTCATCGGCCTGGATCGAATAGCCCCGCCGCCATCAGTCGTTGCCTCTCGGTCACTCGCCCGGGCGCATTCATTTGCAGAACTGTTAGTTTAACTCGCGCCTCAGAAGAGAGAGGCTGCTAATGACCATTCGCGTAGCGAAAGTGTTCGCTCCAATTCTGAGTGCGAGGATTGAAGAGGGGCGTCAGCTGACCGGTCACCGGGTCGATAGAACCAACATTGGGGCCCTTGTAACGGTTGCACCTTATGCACGCAAGAGCTAGATTGCCCAGTTCGGTCTCGCCACCATGTTGTAACGAGATGATGTGGTCGGGCTCGTGCTTGTGGAGGGCCATCGACTGGACTTTCTTCGCCAGATCATCAGGCAACTGTATCGTTACTTGCGTCATAACCCATTCCTTTTGAAATTTCGGATGCCAGACCGCCGGGACCTGGCAAACGATTAGCGACTGCATTTGACTCAGTGGACCGTCCAACCGCCGTCGATGGTGATGCCGGCGCCGGTCATATAGCTGGAGGCGTCGCTGGCGAGAAAGACGGCCAGCCCGCCGATCTCGTCGAGGTCGCCCCAGCGACCGAGCGGGATGCGGGCGACGAACTTGCTGTACTCCACCGGGTCCTCTTTCAGCGGTGTGTTCATCTCGGTGGCGAAAGGGCCGGGCAGCATGGCGTTGACCGTGATGTTGTACGGCGCCCACTCCAATGCGAGCGCGCGCGTCATCTGCCACACCGCCCCCTTGCTGGAGGCATACGGCGTCCGCTCGGGCAGGGCGATGATGGAGAGGGTCGAGCCGACGTTTATCACCCGACCGTAACGCTGTGCCTTCAGATGGGTGGCGGCCGCGCGGCAGATGTTCCACACGCCGGTCGTGTTGGTGGCAATCACACGATGAAACTCCTCCGGCTCAAGCTCTTCGATCGGCCCGCGGATGTTGATGCCGGCGTTGTTGACGAGAATATGCAGGCCGCCGAACTCTGCGATCACCCGCTGCACAACTTGCGCGGACTGCTCGGTGTCGCTTACATCGCAAGCATAGCCGCGTACGCTCGGCACTTGGTCGACCGTCTCGCCGCGGTTCCGACCGCCGGCGGCGTCCGCGAGAGACTCAGCGATTTCGCCCGCAGCGAGCTCCGCCCGCTCCTGCTCCCTGCTTGTGAGCGCGACCTGCGCGCCGGCCTCCGCCAGCGCCTGGGCCATCTGCCTGCCCAACCCGCGATTGCCGCCCGTGACAAGAGCCACGCGACCGCTGAGCTTGAACCTGTCGAGAACGGACATCTGCTCCTCCGCTTGCTCATTGGTTTCCTGCTCGCAGCTGGATAACAGTAGCAACCTCTTTTCGCCATCTGTCCAAAAGAGGCTATCATACCCGGCAAGGCCGGTGTCATTCGAAAAGTGAACAACCCTGACCTTGGTACACCGGCCACTATACACCAACAGATGGTCATCCGCCATGCCAAACAGCATCCTGTCCCCGTCCGAGCACAGCGCGCTGCTTGAATTTACGCGCCGGCTGGCTGCGGAAAGTGGCGCGATCATTCGCCGCCACTTCCGAACCGATTACCAAGTGGACAGCAAGTCGGACGAGTCGCCGGTTACGGTGGCCGACCGGCAGGCCGAGGAACGAATGCGCGAGTTGATCACCGACCGCTTTCCCGCCCATGGGATCCTCGGCGAAGAGTACGGCCATCACCAGCCGGACGCTCCCTTCCAATGGGTGCTGGACCCGATCGACGGCACCAAGAACTTCATCAGCCATGGCTACCTGTTCGGCACGCTGATCGCCTTGACACACGAAGGCAAGGCCCTGCTGGGGGCGATCCACCAGCCAATCGTAGAGGATCTGCTGCTTGGAGATGGCGAAACGACCTGGCTGAACGGGGCGCCGGTGCAGGTTCGGGCGTGTACGAGCCTTGAGGATGCCGTCTTCCTGACGACAAGCCACTATAACGTCGAGAACTACCAGAACGGTCCCGCCTTTGAGGCAGTGGCGCGCCGCGCAGCCCGCTATCATTCTTGGGGCGACTGCCACGGCTACTACCTGGTGGCGGTCGGGGGCGCCGACGTAATGACCGATCCGGTCATGAATTTCTGGGACAGGGCCGCGCTCGTCCCGATCATCGAAGGGGCAGGCGGACGCATCACCGACTGGCAAGGAGGCGACCCGCTCTACGGCAGCGGAGTAGTCGCCAGCGGCGGAGGATTCCACGACGAGCTGATTGGGCTGCTTAACCCAGGCACGCACTCGAGTTAAGGACCACCCATGTGGGCGACGCGGCCCCGTGAGCTTGTTCATTCAATTTGCACGGGGGCTTTGGCAAAATCATGCTTCTGAACAATAGAGTCGCGCTGATCACCGGCGCGGGCTCCGGCATTGGACGGGCAACCGCCGCGCTTTTCGCCGATCAGGGCGCCAAGGTCGTTGTCGCCGACATCAACGCCGATGGCGGCCAGGATACCGTGGACTCAATTCGGACGGCGGGAGGCGAGTCGCTCTTCGTTCAGGGCGATGTTAGCAGGCTTTCCGATGTGGAGGTGATGGTCCGGACAGGAATTGATCGGTACGGACGCTTGGATATCGTCCACAGCAACGCCGCTTCCTACGCCATGGGCACAGCGACGGAGCTGAGCGAGGAGGAATGGGATCTCACGATCGACGCCAGTCTGAAAGCGACATGGATGCTGGCCCGCTGCGCGATGCCGCAGATGCTGGCACAAGGCGCGGGCGTCTTCGTGATTACCGGTTCCGTCCATGCACTGAGAGGATATGCCGACTATACGGCTTACCAGGCTGCCAAGGGGGGACTGTTCGCGCTGACCCGTGCGCTGGCTGCCGATTATGCGCCGACTATCCGGGTCAACTCGATTCTGCCGGGCGCGGTCGTGACCGGCCTGTGGGACCCCATTTCGCAAGAAGACAGGGAAAAGATCGCGCAAATGTGCGCGCTCAAGCGCAACGGCAGCCCGGAGGAGATCGCGCAGGCGGCGCTCTTTCTGGCGTCCGACATGTCCAGCTACATGACGGGAAGTCACGTTGTTGTCGACGGCGGGCTGAGCTCGGTCATGATGCTGCCGGAGGACATTTCGCTGTAGCCCGGCCATTTGGACAGGCAAGGCATGTGCGTCCTCCAGCAGGTGCAAGATCTCCTGCTATGGGGACAGTGGCTCAGAGATTGCCGGCGGTGACAACCGCCAACGATTGTGATAGGATTGCTGTCCAGAAAGTAGACGAGGGCGCCTGCACGCCACGCGCCGTCCAGCGTACCAAAAGGCTGAACTGTCCCGACCGGAACTGGGTCGGACGCAATCCACAGAGCGAGACGCAGCAATGGCCCAAATGATAGTCCTGCCAGCCTCCGAAGCGACAGTGCAGGAATTCGACTTTGGCGAGTTGGTCTGGTATGCCAACGGCAAGATGGGCAACAGCGAAACCATGACCTTCGGACGCGCCATTCTGAAAGCCGGGCAGGCCAATTTCCGCCATTACCACCCCAACTGTGAGGAGATTCTGCACGTCCTCAGCGGCCGAATCGTCCACTCGCTCGGGGACGAACTCTACCCGATGGGGCCGGGAGACACGATTGTGGTCCCGCCAGATGTCGTCCACAACGCCAGCAACGACGGCGAAGAGACAGCGGTCATGTCGATCCTCTTTTCGACTCCGGACCGCCAGACGGTTATCGTTGACGATAGTGAGAAGGCCGGCGGATAAACTTTGGCGGAGGACGCCGCAATCTTCGCATGCAGCTACCGCCACTGGTGAAAGGAGCGAGCGAGATGCAGTCCACACAGCCAGGCCAGACAGGACGCGAGGCGCTCAAGATTGACTGGTACCGCGTGCCGCTAGCGCGCGCCGATCTCAACGCGCTCAATCAACGTAGCAATTGGCAGGGCGGACTGCAGGTCGCCGGCCACTTGGGACTTGTGGTGATCACCGGTATCGCGGCCTGGTACGCGGCCGGCCAACTTCCCTTGCTTGCGCTTCTCCTGCTCCTCCTCCTGCACGGCACCTTCTACTCCTTTCTCTACAATGGTACGCACGAGCTCCTGCACAACACTGTTTTCAGGACGAGGGCACTGAATGTCTTCTTCGCCCGCTTCCTTAGTTTCCTCGTGTGGCGCAACCACCTGATGTTTTCCACCAGCCACGTTGAGCACCACAAATACACGCTGCATCCGCCTGACGATCTCGAGGTCGAGCTGCCGATGGAGTTGACTGTGGCCGGCTTCCTGAAGAACGCCGTCGTCGATCCGTGGATATTCTACGACACCATGAAGTCGACATTGCGCCTCGCCTTCGGCAAATTGGAAGGAGAGTGGGAGCACTCGCTCTTTCCTCCGGAAGCGGCGCAAAAGCGGGGTCAGCTATTTGCCTGGGCGCGCTGGCTGCTGCTCGGGCACGGCCTGATCCTGGCGGTTTCGCTCTACTTTGGCTGGTGGCTTTTGCCCGTTCTAACGACCTGCGCGCCTTTCTACGGCGGATGGCTGCGTTACCTGTGTAACAATCTGCAGCACGCGGGATTGCAGGACAACGTGCCCGATTTTCGGCTCTGCTGCCGCACGGTCTATCTCAATCCATTTACCAGCTTCCTCTACTGGCAGATGAACTATCACACCGAACACCATATGTACGCGGGCGTTCCGTGCTACAATCTGCCAAAGCTGCACCGGCTGATCAGGCCGGAAATGCCGGAATGCAAACGGGGTCTGCTGCCCGCTTGGATCGAAATAATCAAGATCATGAGGAAGCAGAAAGAGGACCCCGCCTACCAGTACGTCCCCGAGCTGCCTACCCCCGCTCCGATCTGAGCGAGCAAGACATCCCGCGGCCCAAATGTTCTTGCCGCGCCGTGTAACGGCAGCTACAGCCCAGAGACTGGAGCTGTTCCAATTTCAACAGTCGACCCGAATGTCAAGGTCCCCAGCAGGAGAAAGCCATGACGGAACGTACGCTGTATGTCGGCACCTATACGCAACGTGACAGCGAAGGAATCTACTTCTATCGGTTTGACACCGAAAGCGGGGCCTTGCGCCGGGAGGCCGTTTACCCCGGCCTAAGCAACCCCTCCTTCCTGGCGCTGCATCCCGGCGGGCAGACGCTATACGCAGTGAACGAAGACCAGGAGGCCGGACAGGTCAGCAGTTTCGCGATCGACGGCGCTTCCGGCGGCTTGACCTTCCTGAACCGGCAGCCGACACACGGAAGCGCGCCCTGCCATCTGACCGTCGAACCGGAGGGAAATACGCTGGTGGTCGCCAACTACTACAGTGGCAACGTGGCGGTCTATCCACTGAACGCCGACGGTTCAATCGGTGGAGCGGTGCAGAACATTCAGCACCATGGCAGTGGGCCGAACCGGGAGCGGCAGGAGGCAGCGCACGCACACTCCGCGACGGTCAGCCCCGACGGCGGCCGCGTTTACGTGGCTGACCTGGGCATCGACAAGGTGATGATCTACCGCATCGTCGACGGGCGGCTGGAAGTCAACGACCCCGACCATGCGCCGATGCACGCCGGCGCCGGCCCGCGCCACTTCGACTTCCATCCCAATGGGCGCTTCGCGTACGTTATTAATGAACTTGACCTGACGGTCACGGCCTGTGCCTACGATGGCGGCAGCGGCGGCTTGACTCCCTTTCAGACGCTCTCCACGCTGCCGAAAGATGTGGAAGATCGCAGTGGATTCAGTTGCGCTGACATCCACGTGTCTCCCGACGGCCGCTTCGTTTACGGATCGAACCGCGGCCACGATACGATCGCCGTCTTTGCGGTTGACAACGTTAGCGGTCAGCTGACTCCGGCCGGGCATGCTTCAACGCGCGGCCGGACGCCGCGCAACTTTACGCTCGATCCGACCGGCGCATGGCTCCTGGCCGCCAATCAGGATTCAGACGACATCGGCGTGTTCCGGCGTGATGCCGATGATGGCCATCTGACGCCTCACGGCGAGATGGTCTGGGCGCCAATGGCGGTCTGTCTGCTGTTCGGCCCGTAGCCGCAACTGGAGAGCATTTCGTGCAATTTGGCGTTTTCTACGAACATCAGCTGCCCCGGCCTTGGGGCGAGGAGAGCGAGCACCGCCTGCTCAAGGAGGCGCTGGACCAAGTCGAACTAGCGGACCGCTTGGGGATCGAATACGCCTGGGAGGTGGAGCACCATTTCCTGGAGGAGTACTCCCATTCTTCGGCGCCCGAAGTCTTTTTGGCGGCTTGCAGCCAGCGTACAAAGCGAATCCGGCTGGGCCACGGCATCGTGCTCATGCCCAGCAGCTTCAATCATCCGGCGCGCGTCGCCGAGCGCCTCGCCACGCTGGACCTGATCAGCGACGGGCGCGTCGAATGGGGCACCGGCTCGGCCAGCAGCCGCAGCGAGCTCGAGGGATTCGGCGTCGACCCCGGGCAGAAGCACCTCATGTGGGAAGAAGCGGTGCGCGAAGCGGCCAAAATGATGGTGATGGAACCCTACGCTGGCTTTTCCGGGCAGAGTTTTGCCATGCCGGCGCGCAACGTGGTGCCCAAGCCGCTGCAGAAACCGCATCCTCCGCTGTGGTTGGCCTGCTCGAACCGCGAGACGATCAAGATCGCCGCCCGCTATGGCATGGGCGCGCTCACCTTTGCCTTCGTCGACCCCGCCTCCGCCGCCCACTGGGTGGAGGAATACTACGAGACGTTTGAGCGGGAGTGCAGGCCGATCGGCAGGGCGGTCAACCCAAACATAGCCATCGTCGCAGGGTTCATGCTACATGAGGACGCGGCCGAGGCCGCACGACGCGGCGCGCGCAACTTTCAGTTCTTCGGCTACGCTCTAAGCCACTTCTACATCAGCGGGAGCCACCTGCCCGGCAACTTCAACCTCTGGGATGATTTCCAGCGCAACATGCCGCAGAAGACTGAACCTGCTGCCGGTATCGGGACGCCCGACCAGGTGAGGAGCAACCTGGAGGCGCTTGAGGATGCCGGCGTCGACCAGGTCGTGTTTGTACAGCAGGCCGGCAACAACCGCCACGAACACATCTGCGAGTCGTTGGAGCTTTTCGCAGAGCGGCTTCTGCCGGTGTTCAAGAAACGGGACAAGGTCCACCGGCAACGCAAAGCGGAAAGGCTCGCGCCGGCCATCGAGCGGGCCATGGAGCATCTGAGTAAGTTGCCGGAGATCGAGCAACCATCCCCATTGGACGCCTATCCACTGCAGGAGGCCAAAGCCGGGCTTGCCGAAGAGCCGCAGCGCCCGGTGGAGGGCGACAATATCGTCACCGCCATCGCGGGACGCGGCTGACGAGTTCCCACTGCCCCGGTCACGGCAACCATCCATGACCGTCCCACCCTCCGCTGATCAGCCCCCTTCGATCGCCGCGGGCCTCTGTTGCGCCGACCTGATCAGGTCAATATCGAATTTCGTCGAGCGGTCGAAGTGGTAGATGCCGTTCTGCTCCTGGAAGATGTCGGTCAGCTGGGTGTAGCAGTAGCCGAAGTGGGCCGGATCGTCGAGCAGTATGGCGCACAGTCGCGTGAAGCGCGCGTAGAACTCCCCGATAGACTTCGGCCGTTCGCCGTAGCCCCAGGACTCCTCTCCCTCCCTGGCATCGGGATTCCACCAGATGCCGCCGAACTCGCTGACGAAGAACGGTTGACCGCGGTAGGGGATCGACCACGTCTGCCCGTCGCGTCCGTTGTAGTAGGGCTGGCCGTCGGCGACGCGGGCGTGGTGCGAGGCGAAAATCTCGGTGTCCTGCGTGTAGTCGTGGCAGTCGTATACGTCGGCTTCGGGGACGCGATGGGAGTAGCCGGAGGTGTCAAGAACAGGACGGGTAAGGTCGATCGCTTTGGTGGCGAGGAACATGCCGCGCGTGACCGAGTCAAGCTTCGTGATGCGGTCGTGCAGCGGTTGCCAGGTCTCGTTCAGGGGGCACCACCCAACGATCGAGGGGTGGGAATAGTCCCGTTCCAGCACTTCCAACCATTCGGTGATGTAGGAAGCCGTCGGTTGCTGATGATCTTCCTGGGCGCCGAAACCGCGGCAGCCCCAATCGCCAAACTCTCCCCACACCAGGTAGCCCAGGCGGTCGGCGTGATAAAGGAACCGCTCTTCGAAGACCTTCTGGTGCAGCCGTGCGCCGTTGAATCCCGCATCCATGCTCAGTTCTATGTCGCGGCGCAGGTCCTCGTCGCTCGGCGCGGTCATGATACCGTCCGGGTAGTAGCCCTGGTCCAACACCAACCGCTGGAAGACCGGTTTCCCGTTGAGCGTGATCGCCCTTCTGTCGATCGCGACACTTCGCAATCCGGCGTAGCTGCGGGCCTCGTCCAGGATTGCGCCGTCCCCGTCCACCAGGCGCAGGACGACGTCGTAAAGATGCGGGTCTTCGGGCCACCACAGCCTTCGACGCTCTTCGGGAACCGCCAGGTCCAGCCGCAAGCCAAGGTCCAGCTCAGCCGAACATGCCGCCTCGCTGACAACGCCGGTGCCGTCGAGCAACTGCGCCTGCAGCCGCAGCCCTTTTCGGCTGACAGGCTTCGCCTGCGCCGATACGCCCTGTCGATGAACGAGCGGCTGTTCCAGCCGGAAAACGCCGTTGGCCACATCTGGCGTGATGCGGGGGCGCCCGAGATGTATTTCGGGGACGGGCTCCATCCATACGCTCTGCCAAATGCCGGTAGTGCGTACGTAAATGGCGCGGTGCGGACCCAAAGTCTGGGCCTGCTTGCCGCGCGGCTGTGGATCGCGGTGGCCGTCGCGGGCGCGCACGACAATTTCAGCGCGTTCGCCGGGTTCGGCCAAGCCGCTCAGGTCACAGCTGAAGGGGCTGAACCCGCCCCGGTGCCGGCCAACCTCTTGCCCATTGACCCAAACCGTGGCGTCATAGTCAACCGCCTGAAAGTGCAGCAGAACGCGTTGCCCCGTCCAATTGCTGGGAATCTCAACCTCGCGGCGGTACCAGACAGCCTCCAGGAAGTCGTTGTTCCCCACACCGGAGAGTTGCGACTCCGGGCAAAAGGGAACTGTGATGCTGCCCTCGAGCGGGCGCCACAACAGCCCTCGCTCCAGGCCGCTGTCGCCCTGGTCGATTTCAAACTCCCACGCGCCGTTGAGACAGAGCCAGTCCTTGCGGACGAACTGCGGCCGCGGGTACTCGGGTCGAGGAATCGACATTACTGGCCTCCAGGTAGGAGTCTTTGTGAGAGGACTAATCAGTTCCTGTCCGGCACGAGCAGCACCTTGGAGACGTTGCCAGGGCTGTGGACGAGCCTGTGAAACCAGTCGCCGCCATTGGCAAGAGGGGTTTCGACGATCCACGGATCTAGGCGGTAGTTTCCGGCGTGGAGCTGGTCTAGGCCCTGCACGAAATCGGTAGCGCCGTAGGCAAAGCTGCCGCGCACCGTTAGCTCTTGGCGGATGATCGCCGCGGCCGGCATCGGGCTGGTCTCCTCGTGCAGCCCCGAAAGGATGAGCGTACCGGCGTTGCGGGTGGCGGCCACACACTGGCCGCGCGTCCCCCCCGTGCCGACTGCGTCAACCGAAACGGCCACACCGTCGCCTGCTGTTTCCTCTTTAACGAATTCGACCAGATCGGGGCCCTGGCCTGCCGCGTCAGGTCCCGGCCCTCCGGGCGAGAAGGTTATGCCCCCGAGCGCCCCGCCCATCGCCAGCCGTTCGGGATCGAGATCGGCGATGTAGATCCGCTCCGCGCCCGCCAGCTTCAGCGCCTGCAACGCGAGCAGCCCAATCGGGCCCGCGCCGATGATCAGCGCCGACTCGCCCGCCACATCGCCGGCCAGCGCGCCGATGCGTACACCGACACCCACCGGTTCGGTCAGCGCGCCCGTGCGCAGCGGCATCCCTTGCGGCAGCTTGTGAACGAGGACTGCCGGGATGCTGACATACTCTGCAAATGCCCCCGGCCGGTGCGCGCCCACCAAACGCCGCTCCGGGCAGAGTTGGGTCAGTCCCAAACGGCAGGTGCGGCACTGGTCGCAATAGGTGAGCGGGTTGACCGTCACCCAGTCGCCGTTCTTGAGGCCGGTAACGTCGCGCCCGAGTTCCACGATCTCGCCGGAAAACTCGTGGCCCATGACGAGCGGCGGCGTACGCAGGGCGTTGTGGCCCAGGTAGCCGCTCAGCTCGGAGCCGCAGATGCCGGCATAGGCGACGCGGATGACGACCTCTGAAGCCGTCGGCGCAGGCTCGGGCTGCTCCTGCACCTCCATCTTTTCCGGCGCGGTCCAAACGAGGGCTCGCATCGAACTCCTCCACAGAATGGTTGGCGTAACGTATGGCAACATGATACGGAATCGCGGCGCGAACTGCAATAAGGACAGAACATTAATTCGCTGCAAATGACGCCGTCCCGTTGCGCTTCATCGCCTTATTCCCAGTGGGTACAGCTTGCGCGGAACACGGCTTACGGGTAGGATTTGAAAGGCGAAATGCAGTTTGCGGACCCCGCCGAACATCCATCATTGCCGATATATCCGAGGAGCGCTTCATGAAGATCACCGACATCACCGCCTACCCTGTCTGGGCCGGCCTACGCAACTTTCTCTTCGTCGTGGTAGACACTGACGAAGGCATCTACGGCGTGGGCGAGTCCGGCCTTACGGGCCGCGAAGAGGCGGTAATCGGCGGCATAAGCCATTTCAAGGACCTACTCGTAGGCCAGGACCCGTTTCGCATCGAGCATATCTGGCAGGTGATGTTCCGGGGCGGCTTTTTCCCGGCCCAACGCGTGCTGAGTTCGGCAATGTCCGCCATCGACATCGCCCTGTGGGACATCAAGGGCAAGGCGCTTGGCGTGCCGGTCTACGAGCTGCTGGGCGGCCGCGTGCGCGACAAGGTCGTCTGCTACCCCCACAACCATACCGACGCGCTGGAGGTCGAGCCGCTCGTCGAAAGCTGCCTGGAGACAAAGGAGCAGGGCTGGAAATTCGTGCGCTGGGGTCTGCCCCAGGACGGCGAAATCCTCGAACCGCGTGATTCTGTTCGTGCGGCCTTGCGCCAGTTTGAAGCGGTGCGCGCAGCAGTGGGCGATGAGATCGGCATCTGCTTCGACGTGCATACCCGCCTGGACCTGCCCGATGTCATCTGGCTCTGCCGCGAGGTCGAGCAGTACGCGCCCTTTTTCATTGAAGACCCGCTGCGGAGTGAGAACCCGGACTCGTTCAAGACATTGCGGCCGCGCACACACGTGCCTCTGGCCGCGGGCGAACAGTTCTCATCCAAGTGGGAGTTTCGCCAGCTGATCGAGGAGGAGTGGATCGATTACGCACGCGTCGACATGTGCATCGCCGGCGGCTTCACCGAGGCGCGCAAGATCGCCGGCTGGTGCGAGACCCATTACATCAAGCTGGTCGTTCACAATCCGCTCGGGCCGGTCTCCTCGGCAGCCTGCCTGCAGATGAACATGGCAACGCCCAACTTCGGCGTGCAGGAGCAGCCGCGCAAGCCCGGTGAGACGCTCCCCGAGATCGTGCCCGTCCATCCCCACTGGGAAGACGGCTACATGACGCCGACCGACCTGCCCGGTCTCGGCATCGAGTTCGACAGAGAGGAAGCCGGCCGCAATCCCTACCGCAAACGGGACATGCCGAACGTGCGGCGCAAAGATGGCTCATTCACCAACTGGTGAGCACATTGGGCAACAGCGCCGATCTGCCGCGAGGTCTAAGGGGGCGAGAACGATGAAAAAAGCAGCTGTGTTTGGACCGAAACAGGGGGGCGTCGTCGATGCGCCCGAGCCCAAGGCGGCGGAAAACTGGGTCATCGTCAAGATCCATTCGGCGCCGATGTGCACCGAGTTCAAGACATACATGAGCGGGGACGAGGCCCCCTACCTGGGCCACGAAGCCGCCGGTGAGGTCGTTGCCGTAGCCCAGCCCTGCCGTGTAAGGGAGGGCGACAGGGTCGTTGTCATGCCGCAGACGCCCTGCGGCCTCTGCGAGCTCTGCCTCGATGGCGAGTACATTCACTGCCAGGACATCGCTTCGCCGCCCTTGGACTCTGGCGAGGAAGAGGGGCGCGCGACGATGGCCCAGTTCATGCTCAAGCAGGACTGGCTGCTGGTCTCCATCCCCGACGGCGTCTCTTACGACCACGCGTCGATGGCCTGCTGCGGCCTGGGTCCCACATTCGGCGCGGTGCAGCGGGCCGGCGTTGGCCCGGACGACATACTGCTGATTACCGGCCTGGGGCCGGTCGGCCTCGGCGGTGTCATCAACGGCACCCATCGCGGGGCGACCGTCATCGGCGTCGACACCAACGAGTACCGGGCAGCCGTTGCCCTGGAGCTGGGCGCGACCGCCGTCATCGATCCCACCGATCCCAAGGGGCTCGAAGAGACGCTGGAACTGACCAGGGACGGCCGCGGCGTCGACCACAGCATCGACTGTTCCGGCGTTGTCGCTGCGCATCGCTTCTGCATCGATGCCACCCGCCGCAAAGGCACCGTCAGCTTCGTCGGCGAGAGCCGCCAGGAGACGCCGATCATGGTGAGCTCCGACATGCTGCGCAAGGGGCTGAGCCTGCACGGCTCTTGGCACTACAACATGGCCGACACACCCCAGATTATGCGTGTGATCGCGGCCAACCGCGACAAGTTGGACCGGCTGATCACGCACCGTTTCCCTCTGGATCAGGTTGCTGACGCCTGGGAGCTGCAGGCAACCGGCCAGTGCGGCAAGGTCCTGCTCAAACCTTGGGCATAGGAGAGGAAGAAGCGAGATTCGGACGTGCTTTCATGAAAGGACAAGCATATCCCCATGCGAGACCTCCTAAAGCAATACTTCGGCTATGACGAGTTTCTCCCGCTTCAGGAAGAGATCATTTCCAGCGTCATGGATGGAAAGGATGCGCTGGTGCTCATGCCGACGGGCGGGGGCAAGTCTCTGTGCTACCAGTTGCCTGCGTTGCGGCTCGACGGCCTTACCCTGGTTATCTCGCCCCTGATCGCGCTGATGAAGGACCAGGTGGACTCCCTAGAGTCCAAAGGTATCCCCGCTGCCTTTATCAATAGTAGCCTTTCGCCCTCCGAAATAGACCAGATTCAAAAGTTGGCGGCGCGCAGACGTCTCAAAATCCTCTACTTTGCTCCTGAAAGACTTTCAAAGAATAGCTTTCGAAGATTTTTAGCCAATCTCAAGATCAGTCTCGTTGCCGTGGACGAGGCGCACTGTATCTCCGAGTGGGGGCATGATTTTCGCCCCAACTATCGGAAGATCGGTGCCCTCCGTCGCAGCTTGCCGAGCGTACCATTACTTGCACTTACTGCCACGGCAACTCCCTTTGTGAGACGGGACATTATAGAGCAATTGAAATTGAAGAATCCGGGGCTGTATGTCGACAGCTTTAATCGGCCTAACCTCAAATACAGCGTTACAGCCAAAAGGAGTGAACAGGATAGTTACTCCCGGCTCAAAGATCTACTTGTGGAGTACCGGGGCAAACCTGCGATCGTCTATCGAACCAAGAAGAAAGATGTCGATCATCTTGCAAAACGCCTCCAAGGCGACGGCTTCAAGGCGTACTCGTACCATGCAGGTTATGAGAATTCCCAGAGGCGCGTGATTCAGGATAGGTTTATGTCAGGGCAAGCGGACATAATCGTTGCGACCATTGCTTTCGGTATGGGCATCGACAAGCCCAACATAAGGCTTATCGTTCACTTTGACTTACCCATGTCATTGGAGAATTACTATCAAGAGACAGGCCGAGCTGGGCGCGACAGGCTACCCAGTGATTGCGTCCTGTTCTACCGTAGTAGTGACAGAAAGACGCTTGACTACTTCATCAGTCAGATGAATGACGAAAGGCAGCAGAAAAATGCACGGAAAAAGTTGGAGCAGGTGCTGGAGTTTTGCGAGCTAGAAACTTGCCGGAGGTCGTATCTCCTTAACTATTTTGGCGAGTCCTACCAAAAGAAAAACTGTGGAAGTTGCGACTTATGCTTGGAGGTCGCGCAGAAGAGACCTGTGCCCAAGAGCCGATCTGGGCTTCCGATCTCTGGTGAAGTAGGGGACTTAGACATACTCCTTGCCATTGGAGACAGGCTGGCAGGCAAGGGTTCTCTAAACTGGAGCAAGAGCATTGCCGAGAGTCAATGGGAGGGAGTCACCTATGACACGACGAAGCGCCCTCATAGAGTCACCCGGTTGGAACTAGATGGATTCGGACTGACCGGTGTGATTCCACCTGAAATAGGGCAGCTCTCAGAACTGAGGACAGTTGACCTTGCGTCGAATAAGTTGACCGGGTCGATTCCTTCAGAATTGGGCAATCTCGCCTTCTTGGAATATCTGTTTCTTTACAAAAACAATTTGAATGGGCCGATCCCTTCCGAATTGGGTAATTTCAAGAATTTGAAAGCGCTACTGCTCAGTGACTGTAAGAGCCTCTAACAAAAAGGGGTCAGGCGTCGGAAGCAGATGATTGAACAGCCCAGGGAGAGGAAGGCTTCATGGATGTCAGCACGGCGCTCGTAGCGCACCCGCAGGCGGCGGAACTGGCGCAGCCAGCCCAGGGTGCGCTCCACCACCCAGCGGTAGACGCCCAGTCCGCTGCCGTGTTCCGCCCCGCGACGGGCCAGCGCCGGCGCGATGTGGCGCTCTCGCAACGCCTTGCGATGTCGCTGGGAATCATAGGCCCGATCCCCATACAGCCGCGCCGGCCGGCGCCGGGGACGGCCGCGGCGGCCGCGCACCGGCGGCACGCCATCCACCAGAGGCAGCAGTTGGGTTACGTCATGGCGGTGGGCACCGGTCAGAGTTGCCGACAGGGGGATCCCATTGGCGTCAGTGAGCAGGTGATGCTTACTCCCCGGCTTGCTGCGGTCGGTAGGATTGGGGCCGGTCTTTTTTTCCGCCCCCCACGGCGCGCAGGGCTGCGCTGTCCACGCTGGCCCGCGACCAATCAAGACGGCCCGCCTCTTGCAGTTGAGACAAGAGGGTCTCATGCAGCTTTTGCCACACCCCGGCCTCCTGCCAATCCCGCGGCCGACGCCAGCAGGTCATCCCAGAACCGCAGCCCATCGCCTGGGGCAGCATCTCCCAGGGTATGCCGCTCTTCAGCACGAACAGAATGCCGGTCAGGGCTTTGCGGTCCTCCAGGCGCTTGCGTCCCGGGTTGCGCAACCGCCGCGGCTTGGCCGGCGGCAGCAGTGGCTCTACGATCTCCCATAGCTCGTCGCTTACCAAAGGTTTGGCCATCAGACGCAACCTCCCAGTTCCTCAATCATGCACGACGCGCTGCGCCGCTGCTGCGGGGCCTACAGACAGTTTAGCCCGCTGACCTTCGATTGACAAGCCTTTTTGTTAGGCGTTCTAAGTTGAGTGGGCCGATTCCAGCAGAATTGGGCAACCTAACGAATCTGGAAGCATTGTTTCTCGACAGTAACAACTTGAGCGGTTATATTCCGTTTGAGCTAGGCAATCTCACTGAACTAAATAACCTGTACATAGGAGGAAACACGCTGACCGGATGCATTCCCGACGCTTGGAAGCAAGTTAGAGAATCCGACGTAGATAAACTTGATCTACCTTATTGCGGAGACATACCTCGACCTCTCCAAGTTTCCAGCGTCAAGAGTAACCGTGACACCCTCCTTGCGATAAGAGAATTCTTCGATACAGAAAGCACATTGAACTGGGACGAGCAAGTTTCGATTCTTGAATGGGAGGGCGTTAGGCTGGACACATCACAAGATCAGCCCACAGTAACTGAATTACGCCTCGCCGAGAAAGGATTGTCAGGTACTCTTTCGAATGAAATTGGCCATCTCACGGATTTGAGAGTTCTGTATCTTAAGGGCAATGACCTGGCTGGCGAGATTCCTCCAGAACTGGGATTGCTTAAGAAGCTTTATTGGCTCTCGTTGTCAAATAATCGCCTCTTCGGTTCGATTCCTCGGGAACTGAGCAATCTTATCTGCCTGAAACGCCTGTACCTTCGAGGCAATTCGTTAGAAGGGACGATACCACCAGATATGGGCCATTTGAAATGCTTAGAGTGGCTGGATCTCTCGCATAACAATTTGAGTGGCCCTATCCCTCCAGAGCTAGGTAAGCTCTCAGTTCTTGAATGCCTGCATTTGTCACACAATTCTCTATCGGGCCCAATTCCTGACGAGATCGTCAGGCTGCCCAAGCTCCGATCAGTTTCGCTTTCATCCAACGGCTTCAGCGGGCCCGTTCCGGCACAATTGCAAGAGTTAGCAGAGAATGACATTGCCTACCTGGGCATCCCAGTTCGTAGCACGCGTGCCTCCAAACCTCAGGCGTCACACCAAGCTGGCGCGAGCTCGCCTCAGCGCAGTTTGCTAGTCCGGGTCATTGAAAAAATGAAGACTCAGTTTTCTCCTCGCCAACACTGACAAAGCAGTAATTCGAAGTCTGGAATTCGGCAGGAACTCAGACCATGACCCACAAATGCGCCATCGTCGGCGTGAGCGGCGGACGCGCCAACGGGCATGCCGCCGCTTACGCGCACATCCCCCGCGGCACACTGGCCTGCATCGCCACGCGTAAACGCGAGAATCTGGATGCGTTCGGCGAGCGCTGGTCGGTGGACAGTCGCTATACCGACTACCGCGAGATGTTCGCGCGCGAGAAGCCGGTCCTGGTGCATGTCAACACGCCGCCCGACGTTCGCCTCGAGGTGATGGAGGCCGCGGAGGCCGCCGGCGTCGGCGCTCTCATCATTGAGAAGCCGCTCGCGATCCAGGCCGAGGACTACCTGGCGATCCTGGAGTTCTCTCGCCGTAGCAAGCTGAAGGTGGCGATCAATCATCAGCTGCACTTCCAGCCCCGCCGCAAGTGGCTGCAGGATCTGGTCGGCGAGGGCGCAATCGGCGCGCTGCGCTTCATCGACGCCAGCGCACGCATGAACATGGCCTACCAGGGCACCCACGTCCTTCAATCCATCGCCGCCTTTCATCCCCAGGGCGTGCCGGCTGCCATCTTTGCCCAGGTCTCCGGCGCCAACGGCTTGCAGAAGAGTCTGCGAAACCACTACGCGCCCGACGCGACCGCAGCGACGATCCGCTACGAGGACGGTGCCAGCGCGCTGTTGCGCTGCGGTACAAACGGCGCCTATGTGCTGGCCGGCGATGATCGCGTCAACGTGCACAAGCAGCTAACCGTCTACGGCGCCGGAGGCCATGTCCACTGGAGCATGTGGGGCTGGGAAACGCTGGTGCGGGGCCGGCGCGAGCGCGGAGAGCACAACTATCCCGACGAGGACATTCTGGGCCAGGCGGCGATGACCGAAGCGGCCTTCGACTGGTTGGAGGACGGCGGGCGGCTGCACCCGCTAAACCTCGAAGCTGCGCTACGCGACTTCCACATTGTTCTCAAGGCCTACATGAGCGCGTTGCACCGCAAAGAGGAAACGCTCGCCGGCGAGCTCCAGCCCGGGCTGATCGAAGCGCTGCGCAATGAGCTGGCGAGTTGAGCGAGGGCCATTCCTGAGTTTGTAGAGGAGCTACCGTTTCCTGTCCCGGTAACCTCTGACGCGCGTACTGGCGTAGCGCAACGCCAGTTCCGGCTCAGCCCGCTGCATGCGTAACGGCGGCATGCCGTTGCCGATCGCCTCCAGGTCATCCAGCACCATCTCTCCGATCTCCCACAGCGCCTCCTTCACAGTGCCGGCGCGGTGCGCGGAGAGGACGACATTGGGCGCGCTGCGAATCGGATGGTCCGGGTCGAGCGGCTCCTGCGGGAAGACGTCGATCGCGGCGCGGAACCTGCCCGCCTGCAAGAGTTCGGTCAAGGCGTCGAAATCCACAAGATGGGCCCGGCTGACGAGGACCAGCGCCGCGTCCGGGCGGATCCGTTCCAGCAGCGCGCGGTCGAGAAGGGCGCGGTTCTCGTGCGACGGTACCGCCAGCACGAAGATCACCTGCGACGTGGAGACCAACTCCTCCAGAGGGAGCGGGGTCACGCCCTGGCGGCGCAGGTAGCGTTCCCCCAGCCAGGCGTCGTAGGCGGCAACGTGGCAGCCAAACGGAGTGAGCAGCGGGTGCAGGCAGCGCGCCAGCCCGCCGTAACCGATCAGGCCGACCTGCTTTTCGTATAGAGTGAACGTCCCGACGTTGCCCGCGTGCAGATACTCCTCATCCCCCCTTTGCATCGCCGTGTGTCCGTCAACGATCCCGCGTACGCAGGCGATAGCCATGCCCAGCGCCATCTCCGCCACCTGGCGGCCGAAAGCCGGCGCCGCCGAAAGGACCCGGATCCCGTTGCGAAAACAGTAGGCATAGTCAAGAAGGGAAGGGAACGTGCCGGAAACCGAAAGAATCGCGCGCAGGTTTTCAAACCGAGGCAGCACATCGCCGTAGCGCCATTCCGAGCAGACCACCGCGTCCGCGCCGGCGAGCGCATCGGCGGCCTGGTCCAGAGGCATCTGTTCCGACCTGCCCCAGACGACATCGACAATTTCGGCCAGGCGGCGCGTGTCGGCCGGAGAAAAGATCTCATCCATTTTGCGGAAGTGTGGGTCCACGAGCACTGTTGGCTTGCTGGGCATTCTCGTTCCTCTGTGTGCGAACCGGCTCCCGCGACTGACACCTGCTCCGAGAACTGGCCGTATAGTTCACTTGATCTGTGCTGCCGTGAAGACTAGAATAGTTTGCACCGCGTCATCCGCTGGCACAAATGGCACTGCCCTATCCCAACTGCGATTCAAATTTCGTATAGAAAGTCAAGACGTCTGAATTCACACCGTTTCAGGAACCAATGCAACTACGAGTTCGTTTGTCCCATGAGTCCGCGTCTGCAAACGCGTGCAGGTGGCGGAAGTCATGGGGCGACCCCTTTTGCAAGCCAGTTTCAATTCCACAGGATGAACCCATGAACATTCTGCCACACGCTGTCAACCGCTTCAACGGCATCGAGATCAACACCGATGAACTGCCCGATGATGCAGCCGTCTTTGAGCAGGACCTGTCCGCCTCGCTGGTGAAGTGGGTCCAGGACGCCCGCTTTCTTGTCTGGCTGCATCTGCCAATAGAGCGGGCCGCGCTGGTCCCGATCGCGACCGCGGCCGGTTTCGTCTTTCACCACACCGAGCCCAACTATGTGCAGCTCGTTCGCAAACTGCAGGAAGACACCCTGGTCCCCGGCTACGCCACACACTACATCGGCGCCGGCGGCGTCGTCATCAACGAACGGCGTGATCTGCTGGTCGTCTCCGAGCGGCACCGCGGATCGGCGCGGCCCTACTACAAGCTGCCCGGCGGCGCGCTCCACCCCGGCGAACACCTGGCCGCGGCGGTCATTCGCGAAGTCTACGAAGAGACCGGTGTGGAGACCGAGTTCGAAGCGGTCGTCTGCTGGCGCCACTGGCACGGCTACCGCTACGGCAAGTCGGATATCTACTTCATCTGCCGACTTTCGCCGCTGACCGAAGAAATCGAGCGCGACGACTGGGAGATCGACGAGTGTCTGTGGATGCCGGTTGACGAGTACTTGCAGCACGAGCTAGTGGGCGACTTCAATCGCGCCATCGTCGAGGCCGCGATTAAGACGCGCGGCCTCAAGAACCTGTGGATGGACGGCTACGACGACCCGACCAAGCGGGAGTTCTACTGGCCTGATTACGAATAGCCAGCGCCAGCAGATGGTGCCGTCCGCGTGATCTCCCGGCCGAGCTGGGGGATTTGGTCCTCCTGAAGGGTCTGGACCTGAAGAACAACGCACTGACAGGAGGCATACCCGCGGAGCTTTGGCCGTCTTTCCAATCTGCGCGCGCTCATCCTCAACGACAATGCGCTCTCCGTACCTATTCCGCCCGAATTGGGCAACCTCGCCAACTTGCTTGACCTCCATCTTTTTCAGAATGAGTTGTCGGGAAGGATTCCAGTCGAGCTGGCGGTTCTCTCGAATCTGTTGGGACTGTATCTTGCCAACAATGAGTTGACCGGAACCATCCCGGTCGAGTTGTCACAGCAATAGCGTTCCAAAACAGTGCCCTCCCGTTCCAGGAAGGCGCCGCCCTCTAGCAGGCAGGAGCCAATGACAATCCCATTCGACTACACTGAGCGCGTCTACGCCGGCGTCCTCGGCAAACTGATCGGCGTCTACCTCGGCCGACCCTTCGAAGGCTGGACCTACGAGATGCTGAGCGAACGGTTCGGCGAGGTCAACTATTACGTCCACGAAGAGTTCGACGTGCCCCTCATCGTCACCGACGACGACATCTCGGGCACCTTCACCTTCCTGCGCGCCCTGCCAGACTACGGAAACAGCCGCCACATCACGCCCGCGCAGATCGGCCAGAGCTGGCTCAACTACATCATCGAGGAACGCACCATCCTCTGGTGGGGCGGCATGGGCAACTCGACCGAACACACCGCATTTCTGCGCCTCAAGGAGGGCATCCCCGCGCCCCGCAGCGGCTCGGCCGCGCTCAACGGCCAAGTAGTGGCCGAGCAGATCGGCGCCCAGATCTTCATCGACGGCTGGGCCATGGTTGCCCCGGGCGACCCGGGGCTCGCTGCCGACCTGGCGCGCAAGGCCGCCAGCGTCTCCCACGACGGCGTCGCCATCCACGGCGTGCAGGTCCTCGCCGCAATGGAGGCGCATGCCTTTGTCGAGAGCGACATCAACCGTCTGATCGACACGGGCCTATCGGTAATCCCCACCGACTCGCTCATCCGTACCATGATCGACCAGATTCGTGAATGGCACGCGACCAACGGCGATGACTGGCGCGCGACCCGCGAGCTGATAGCCGCCAACTTCGGCTACGACAAGTACGGCGGCAACTGCCACATGGTTCCAAACCACGCCCTTATCATCCACGCGCTGCTCCACGGGGACGATGACCTCCAGAAGTCTCTCATGATCGTCAACACCAGCGGCTGGGACACCGACTGTAATTCAGGCAATGTCGGCTGTCTTCTCGGCATCAAGAACGGCCTCGCCGGCATCGAGAGCGGAGCCGACCTTCGCGGGCCCGTCGCCGACCGCCTCTACCTGCCGACAGCCGACGGCGGCCGCGCCGTCACCGACGCCGCGACCGAGAGCATCCGCGTTGCCAACATGGGTCGCGCGCTGGCGCAGAAGCCTGCCATCGCGCCCAAGGAGGGCGCGCGCTACCATTTCGAGCTGCCCGGCTCAGTGCAGGGATTCATGCCCGACGAGGGCGCGGCCTGCCGCGGGACCTTGAGACTTGAGAACGCGGTCGGCCACAGCCTGAACGGCAGCCGCAGCCTGGCGTTCCACTTCAACGGCGTGGCCACCGGGCGGGTGGCGCGCGCCGCTACACACACCTTTATCCCCTCCAAGCAGGCTGCCGAATACTTCGAGCAACGCGGCTACGCTCTCCTCGCCTCGCCTTCTCTCTACCCCGGCCAGACGGTTACAGCCGCGCTGCAGGCCGGCTCCGGCAACGAGCAAGCAGTAGAAGCGGGCCTCTTCCTGCGGCGATACTGCGCACAGGACGACCGGCTGACCCTGGTCCACGGACCCTCGCGTATGCTCGAACCGGGCGCACGCCATACCTTTGCCTGGCCGCTGGACAGCGCCGGCAACGAGCCGATCGCGGAGATAGGAGTAGCGATCAGCAGCCGCGAACGCACGCAGGGTACCATCTATCTCGACTACCTGACGTGGGCGGGTGAACCGAACGCCGTATTCAGCCGACCGGACGCCCCGACCGACCGCAACCACCCTTCGTCAACGCCCCAGATGTGGCGCCGGGCCTGGGTAGACGGTGTCGACAGCTACGATTCCCGCTGGCCGGAGGCGTTCCGCATCGTGCAGAACCGCGGCCGCGGCCTCCTCATGACCGGCACGCGCGAATGGCGCGACTACGCCGTCCAGTCCGAAATCACTTTGCACCTCTGCGAGGCCGCGGGCGTTGCCGCACGCGTCCAGGGCATGAGACGCTACTACGCCCTGCTCCTCTGCCGCGGCGCCGGCGGAAACGGAGTCGCCCGGCTCGTTCGCGCCCTCGACGGCGATACCGTTCTCGCCGAGGCACCCTTCGCCTGGACGTTCGGCGGGACCCACACCTTTTTGCTGCGCGTCACCGGCGACCGCATCCAGGCCGCCATCGACAGCATCGCCGAACCGCTATTCGACGTCACCGACGGCGCGCTCGACGGCGGCGGGGTCGCGCTCCTTGTTGAAGAAGGCCGTGTTATGAGCGAAGAGGTGATCGTTCAGCCCTAGCCGGAGTGTGCCAACCAATTGAAATGGAGGATCAACTGTGCGATAATGTGTCGGGAAACTGCCATCTTTGTGCCTGTTGACCGCCATGACCGGCTCTTACCCAATACAGCTCGCATACCCCTTCTCACAAAGCCGCGGCCCGGGCGCGAGACCCTTCCTCAAATGGGCCGGCGGCAAAGGGCAACTTCTGGACCAGATTGGAAGACACCTGCCCGCGGAACTGAGAGAAGGCCGCATAACCAAGTACGCCGAGCCCTTTATCGGCGGCGGCGCGGTCTTCTTTTCGATCGCCAACCGGTTCGGCGTGCGCGAATGCTTCATCTCCGACATGAACGAGGACCTTATCCTGGCCTACCGAACCATTCAGCAGCAGGTCGAGGCGCTGATCCATCGCCTGTTGGAGATCCAGCGACATTATTACAGCTTGAACGCTGGCGGCCAGAAAGAGTTCTTCTATGAAGTCCGGCAGAAATTCAACCGAAGCCGGAGCCGCAACGACGGTACCATGTTGCACCATGACGCGGCGCTCCACGTAGCCCGCCTCATCTTTCTGAATCGGACATGCTTCAACGGGCTCTACCGGGTCAACTCTCGCGGCGACTTCAACGTGCCCTTCGGCAACTACCGCAACCCAACAATCTGTGACGCGTCCAACCTGCGCTCCGTTTCGCACTCGTTTCAAAACGCAGAGATCCACTTCGGTGATTTCACCGACTGCAAGGGTTTCGTAGACGAGAGGACCTTCGTCTATCTGGATCCTCCCTACCGCCCAATCAGCCGCACCGCCAGCTTCAACGCCTATTACAAGAACCGTTTCAACGACGCTGAGCAACGCCGTCTGGCGGGCTTCTACCAGGAGCTGGGCAGCGCCGGCGCCAAGCTCATGCTAAGCAATTCGGACCCGCACAACGAGAATCCACAGGACATGTTTTTCGAAGAACTCTATGCCGGTTTCAGCATCAATAAAGTGGTAGCGAGCCGCCGGATCAACAGCAACGGCGCAAAACGCGGGCCGATAACGGAACTGTTGATTACGAACTATTGAGAGACATGAGCAAGGCGACAACGTTAATCAGTCTCTGATGAGGAGCAAGCACGTAGTCAGGGCGAGGCCCGAAGGCAGCAGTCCGCTCGTGAAAGCACAAATCGAACTCCCCACCGAGAAGATTACGGCATTCTGCCAGCGTAACCAGGTCGTTCGCTTGGCGCTATTCGGTTCCGTGCTGCGGGACGACTTCGCGCCCGAGAGTGATGTCGATGTCCTGGTCGAATTTGCGCCTGAGGCACGTGTCGGCTACTTCGCGCTCGGGAGAATGGAAGCTGAGTTAGGTATCATTTTGGGACGAAGAGCAGATATGCACACTTTTGCAGGCGTCGAGAACAGTCCCAACTGGTTGCTTAGGGAAGAGATACTTGGATCAGCGGAGGTGGTGTATGACCAAGCGGGATGATCGGGTCAGCTTAGTAGATATGCTGGTTTACGCCGAGGAAGCCATCGAACTGCTGGGGGAGACAAACGCAGTCGACCTGGCGGACGACAGAGTGTTGCGGCTCGCGCTTGAGAGGCTAGTTGGAATCGTTGGAGAAGCAGCCAGAAGAGTTTCATCAGCTACGCAGCAACGGCATCCGGAAATCCCATGGGCGCAGATTATCGGCATGCGGAACCGGGTGGTTCATGGCTATGACGCCATAATCTTGGACAGAATGTGGGATACGGTCAAGAATGAAATGCCGCCTCTGGTCGAGCAACTGGAAGCAATCGTCGGCAGAGACCCCGGCCGGCCCGTTCCCGGCGACCGGCCCTAGGCGGATTACCTCGCCAGCATCTCCTCAGTACGTATCACATCCCGCATCGCCGCATCCAGGTAAGGGTAGGCCAGCCAGACCGAGGCGCCGCCGAAGAGCCCTCCCGTCACCGTGCGCAGCCACCAGTTGCTCTCGCGCAGGCCGAAGAGCTGGCTCAAGCCGTCGAGGGCCATGGGGACCAGAAGGAGCAGGTAGACCTTCAGGCTCGGCGCGCGCAGCCGCCTGCGCAGCAGCCCGAAGAGCAGTCCGGCCAGCACGACCGAGCCGTAGATGGCAACGTCCCGCTGGCAGATCGCGATCTTGTAGCCGCTGACCTCGCTTCCGCGGAACTGTCGCCGCTGAAACAGTCCCGCTTCCTCGTCAAGGCCCTCCGCCTGCAATGCAGAAAGACTATACAGTGGCCGTTCGCCGAACAGGAAATAACTGCGGTCGGGCAACTGGTGGCAGGTCACCGAGTAGGCGGAGTAGATGAGCGAGGCCTGCACGGTCAGACCGGCGCTGGCGAGCGCCGGAGCCAGGACCGGCAGGAGCAAATAGACCCCCACAACCGAGTTGAAAAGAGCCAGCCAGTGGCGCGCAATCCAGATGACGACGCCGTCAACGCGGCGGGCGAGCGCCGTCTGAACATGGTCCGGCGGCGGATGGCGGCGCTGCGATTCCATCGAACGGCTCACGTTCCCGTGTCGGTCTGTCGTCCCATCTCGGCGCGGATGGCGCGGCGCAACTCAGGCTGCTTCACCGGAAAGTCGAAGCGGATCGATGACCCGTCAGGCCTTTCGACGTCCACAAACGGTACAAGCAGCCTCCCTTCCTCGTCGTGGCCCGGCTCCTCCTCCACCAAATGCTCTTCAAACGCGAATCCATACTCGACCTGCAGGTCCAGCAACTCATATTTCAGCGCGTCGCAGAGTTGGCAGTTGAGTTTGCTGAACAAGGTCACCTGCATCGGGCCGCTCACTGAGACATGACCTGTTCGACAAATTCGGCCAGCTGTTCACCGGTGAGTAGACCGGCCCAGCGGGCGTCGATTGTGCCGTCGTCCCTGATGAAAACGGTCGTGGGCATGTTGCGGACGCCGTAGGCGCGGGAGATTGCGCCGTCCGGGTCCAGTATGACCGGCATGTTCATGCCGAACTCGGAGGCAAATTCCTCGATCGCGTCCGACTTCTCGCGGACGTTGACCTCAAGCACGACAACATTGGGATTTTCCTCGTGGAGGGCAATCAGTTCCGGCATCTCGGCTCGACAGGGGCCGCACCACGTGGCCCAGAAGTTGAGGACAACCGGTTTGCCCTGCAATGAAGCCAGGTCAGCGCCGCGGCCGTCGGCCAGGAGGAATGCGAAGTTGGAGGCAGGATCGCCGGCGGCGTTATCGCCCTCTTCGACGCGGTCGGCTGAGGGAAAGCCGCCGCCCAACTCGACTGGGAACTCCTCGAGGGGCGTTGCGACAAAACCGTCGTCTGCACTATCGGTGGGCCCGTCGGCCGCGCAGGCAGCGACCGGCAACGCAACCAGGAACAGGACCAGCAGGAAAGCCGGGATTCTTCTCATCGCGATATCCTAGCCTACTCAGTTCTGCCCGCCCGAGAGCGCCGCACCGCTCAGGTAGCCGATATAGGCCGGGATGAGCGGCAGTACGCACGGGCTGATGAAGCTGATGACCCCGGCGACGAACGAAAGCGGGGCCGCGCTCAGAGCGCCGCTGTTGAAGGCGGCATTGACCTCCACCGTCTGTGAGACGCTGCCCTCCAACAGGAAGACCCACTGATTCAGGAACGAGAACTGCGACGCCAGCATGGTAAGCTGGTCGCTCCACAGCAGCCAGGCCACATAGAGAAGGAAGATGCCGCTGACGATGCTGACAATATTTGCGTGCCGATTGAGGCGGCGCAGGACCAGCGTCGCGCGGCTGAAGGCCGCCCCGGTGATCAGGAAGGGCAGGCCCAGCCCTAGGCTGTAAATCGCAAGCAGCAAGGCGCCCTCGGCGACGGTCGCGCTGTCGCTGGCCAGGAAGAGAATGCTCGCCAGGATCGGGCCGACACAAGGTACCCAGCCGGCGCTGAAGCTGACCCCCATGAGCGCGCTGCTGAGATAGCCCCAACTCCGCTTCACCTTGTGCAATTCGGTCACGCGGCGCTCGGTGTACATCAGCGCATTGAGAAAGCTCAGGATATCCACCAACGCGACAACGGCCGGATTTGCCGACAGCTTGGCGTTCGCCTGGATTCGCCTGACGATCCACCCCAGGACCCCCAGAGTCGTCAACCCGAAAACGAGGAGAAGCAATGCACCGAGCTTCTGTACGAAAGGCAGGTATTCATTCAGATTCTGCCCAATGAGGCCGGCGGCGGAGCCCAAAAGCGTAAAGATAGCTCCAAAACCCAATACGAAAGCCAGCGAGTGAAAAAATGTGCTGCTGCGACTGACCGCGGGCGTCGACTTAGCCGATGCCCGCGGGTCACTCTGAACCTCACCTGCACTGCCGATATTCTGTACCATGATTTCTTCCCGGCTTCTGCGCTATACAGCCCGCTAGGCCAATCTCCGGGTGCGGACCTGCTTTATGCATCCATTTTAATGATTGTACGAGGGTCAGGAAGTAAACATGCTTACGAAGAATTCGACTCGTCGCGCGCATTCTCCTCTTCCAACTGCTGTTGAAGGCTCTGCAAATCCCTCTCCAGCGCCTGCTGTCGCTTCAGAATGAAGACCAGATAGCCGCCCACAAGCAGCCACAGCAGGATCAGGACCGCTGCCAGATATGTCATTCGTCTCTAACCTCTCGTAAGCGTCCGATGCGGGCCTCCAGCTCAAGCTGGCGAACCCTGTGAAAGAACAGGGCCAGGAACAGGATCGCGAAACCGACCATCGAGATCGTCAACGCCTGCCCCATCGTCGGGCCGAGGGCAAAGTCGCCCTGCGACTCCTGGTTGGAGCCGGCGACAATCACCGGGTGGATCGAACGGAATAGGCGCGCGCTGTAAAAGGTGAGCGGCACACTCAGAAAAGCAAACAGCGCGTAGATGCTGGAGAAAAGGGCGCGCGTCGCGGGAATCTCAAAACCGTTGCGGAAAAGCAAATAGGCGATGTAAATGAGAACTGTTATCGCTGCCGTGGTCAATCTCGGGTCCCACGTCCAGTAGGTGTTCCAAGCCGGCTTGGCCCAGATCGAACCCGACAGCAGTACGAAAAAGCCGAATATCGTGCCGATTTCTACGCTGGCCGCAGCCCAACGGTCGCAGACCAGGCGGCGGGTTAGTAAGTATCCGGCGCTACCCACAACTGAACCCAGAAAGCCCAGGAGCGCTGCGATATTGCTGCCTATGTGAAAATAGAAGATGCGCTGCGCGACCTGCTCGACGCCGGCGAGGTTGACTGCGTCGCCCGCATAAATCAGCCCAGCCCAAACTGCCAACGCCATCGTCAGCACGGCCAGGATGTCGAGCAGCAGTAGAGACCATAAGCGCGATTCTGATCCCTCGACCTTCGACAGTGTGCTCAATGGAACACCCTCCCAACTGTTCAGCCCTGCTCCCAGATCAGATCGAAAAGCAGGAGCGCAATGGCCAGGAAAAGCGCATCGTAGAGCGCCAGGACGCCGACCCAGTGCCATACCTCTCCGCTCGGACGGGCGTCGAGCACGACGGCCGTCAGGCTGACGCCGGCGATAAAGAGCGGCGCCAGTACAGGCAGGAGCAAGACCGGCAGCAGCGCCTCCCGCGCCCGGCTGCGAACGGTAAGCGCAGCAAACAGTGTGCCTACGATGGCGTAACCGAGCGTGCCCAAGAACAGCCCCAGCAATATCATGGGCCGCGCCAGGTTGACATCGAACAAAAAGAGCAACGTCGGCGCAAGGAGCGCTTCAACAATCAGGAAATAGAGCAGATTGGCGGCGGCCTTGCCAAAAAAGATCGCCGATCGCTCCACCGGGGCCAGCAGCAGACCGGTCAGAGTGCCCCTGTCGGTCTCTGACCCGAAGGATCGCTGCAGGCCGAGAACGCCCGTAAAGAGGACGATCACCCATAGGATCCCGGGCACAACAAGCTCAGCGCGGGGCACGCGCAGATCGAACGCCAGGCCGAAGACCACCGCGGCCAGGACGGCGAAGGCAGCCATCGAAACCACGATCTCCCTGGCCCGTAGTTCAGTGCGCACCTCCTTTGCCGCCACAGCCTGGACCCTGCGCAAATAGGAGGCAAACCCGCTCTTCCTCCTGGACGCCGCGCCGCGCCCCGTTAGTTCATCCATCATACCACGAGCGCGACGATTGCGGGCGATTGCGCGTGCCGAACTGTGTCATCTCCACTGCTCACTACGTTGCGAATCAGTGATTGGGTGCAGCCGGCCGTCGCTCAGTTCGCAAATCCGGTCGGACCAGGCAGCAGCGCGGTTCCGGTCATGGGTCGAAATCAGAACGGCCCGCTCGCCGTGCCGGAACTCTGCCAACAACCCGGCCAGCATGGCAAGACTTTCGCGGTCCAGCCCCGTATCCGGCTCGTCGAAGATCAGGACCGGCGGGTCGTGCAGGATGGCCCGGGCGATGGCGAGCCGCTGGAGCATGCCGCGGCTGAATGTGCGGACAGGATCATCGCGCCGCGACCACAGTTCGAAGGCGCGCAAAAGGCGCGTGATGCGCTCCTCCGGGGCGGCTAGATCGTACATGCGGGCAATGAACTGCAGGTTCTCTGCCGCCGTGAGGCGGTCGTAGAGTAGGGGCGCGTGGGCCACCACGCCGATGTAGCGGCGGATCTCGTGGTGGGCGGCTGAGAGAGGCACCGGCCCCAGCCACACCTCGCCCCCGTCCGATCTTTCCAGCCCGGCGACGATCCGCATAAGCGTCGTCTTTCCCGAACCGTTAGCGCCCAGCAGCGCGAGAACCTCTCCGGCCGCTACCGAGAGGCTGACGTCGCGCAGAACGCGCTTGCCGCCAAAACGTTTCGTCACCTTGTCGCAGCGGATCAGGGGCGTCTGGCCGGTCACCGCGGCGGATCCATTTCCTGGGCGGCCTGGGCGACGTCGAGCAGCTCCCGCTTGAGCTGCGCCCTCCTGCGCTGCCAGGCCCGTTCGTCCAGTTCGTCTATTGAGCGCAGATCGTCCAATCTGGCGATCTCTTCGACCAGCGCCAGCCGGTGCGCGGCCAGCTGTTCCGTTGTCGGTTCACGACTGGTCCGTTGACGGCGAAGGAGCAGGATGCTCGCCGCCAGCAGAACAGCTGCCGCGACGCTGCCAAATCCAATCGGGATGCGGGGGTCCAGCGGAGGCTGCGCAACCGGCAACGTTCGGTTCAGCTCTGTTTCTCCCCCGGGACGCGGATCGCGCCCGCCGGCCGCAATCAAGCCGCCCAGGGCGACCTGGACCGGCGCATCAGCCGGCAGTGGCGCGCTCCAGCGTCGGAACAGGATGCCCTGGACCGTATCTTGGCCCGTCGACGCGCCGGAGCTGCTGCCCAGCGAGGTGTCCACTTCGAGATTGGGCAGGTCCGCTACAAGCAGGTTCAGCAGCTCGATCTCATAGAGGACGGGAAAAGAGACCGCGGCCGAGTTTCCCGCGTAGGGAAGACGATAGCGAACGAAGACCTGGCGCGATGCCTCGCCCGGCGGGACGGGGCGCGTGTCATAGAGGATACTGCCCTGCCGCCGGTAGACATCGCCGACCGCGCCGTCCTGGAATTCGACGTCAGCCGCGCCCGGCGGCAGCGGCAGCGCCAGCGTAACGGGGCTGTCGATGCCATCGACCGGCCTGCCGACAAGAGTTCGGTCGCTGCGGTTTGCGAAACTGTACACCTGCCCGATCAGCAGCGAGCCCGGCTCATGTTCGACAATCCAATTGGCGCGGCTGATAAAGAGGCCGGACGCGTCGGTCGTCGTCTCGAAGACGTTGAGCGGGGCGGTGATGCGGTCGGGAGCCAGCCTGCCTTCGGTGAAGTTCGGCCCGCTGAAGGCCAGGATCGGCGTGGTATAGCGGATGTCGCGGTGCTCGGTCTCGACCAGGTAATAGTAGCCGGCGTCCACCGGCAGATCCTCGAAGCGAAAGTTGCCTTCAGCGTCGACAGCGGCCGCGCGCGTCGACAGCAGTTCCGTCTGCTGGTAGATGTTGAGAAGAACCTCGGTCTGCGGCGGCGGTGGTCCATCCGCCGTACCCTGCTGCAGCTGGCCAGAGATCGCGCCCGGCCCGGTCAGGGACAGGGGCGCCCAGCGCGGCTGGTAGGTGAATGTGCGGATGTACTCGAGCGCGGCACTGCGCTCGTCATCCGACCATGCAGCGCCGGCGTCAGGGTGAGCGTTTTGCCAGCGAAGCGCCAGGTCGGCCTGGCTGAGGAAGATCATCGACGCCTGTGCCGAGAGATCCGGCATCTGCTCGTCCGCGTCGGGGCCGTCCCCGCGACCGTTTGCGCCGTGACAGGCAGCGCATGACTCGGCATAGAGAGCGGCGCCGGCGGCAATCTCAGTCTCTGTAACGTGCAGGTTCCAGGCATAGTAGACCGCCTGCCAGATCTGCTCGTCTACCATGCTGTTGCGCCAGGGAGGCATCAGCTTTTCGATGCGGCCGAATTTGGTGACGAAGAAGAGTTCGGCGGGGGAACGCTCCCAGGCAGAGCTGGCATCGGAGAATACAGTCGGTTCCATGGCTGCGCCCGCGCCGGCGGGGCCGTCGCCGCCACCGCTGATTCCGTGGCAGGGCGCGCAGTTTTGCGCGTAGAGCTCTGCCCCCAGAGCGGCAGCCGGGAGGCGCTCAGGAACGGGAACTTGCTGTGGGTCGTAGGACGGGGAGGGTTCCTGCGCCAGGGCGCTTCCGGTCGTAAGAGTCACAAGCAATGCCACGATGCAGGCCGCTTGCAAATGCGCGTAACTGAACCATTTGGCATGCAATCGAATTACTTCCCTACGCTCAGCCGCGACCCGACTGGGGATGCAAATTTCATGGAGCCGGGCCCTGCCTGCGGCAGCCGCGACCCTCCTCAGCGTGTAGATTGACGCAGGATACCTTGCGGGTCTTCCTCGTAGCGGCTGGGACACTTGAGGAGGAGTACGTCGGCCTGAAAGGTGCCGTCGTCGAGAAGCTCCCCTTCGGCGATGACTGAGGCCGCCCGGTGGAAGTTGTCAGGCCGCGCGTCGTAGAAGACGACGGGCAGCTGATGGTCGGGGCTCTCTTCATCTTCGATCATGAACCTCAACGTAACCTGCTCGGCGTTCCACTTCTCGCTGCCATCGACCACGACGCCGTTCACCCGCAAACGCTGCGAAACGAGAGCGTTGCCCTGCTGCATCACCTCGTCGACCGTGAGCCAGTAGGCCTTTGCGGTTGTAAAGCCGTATACCATCAACGCGAGGATGACGCCGATTAGGATGAACCCGGCCACCAGGAACTGCGGCTTGAGGCCCGACCGTCTGCGCGCAAGGCTGGACGGGATCGGCCCTTCCCACAGATCATCCTGGGTCACACTGTCCTGAACAGGGGAGGCTGTTGTCATCGAATGAAATGTCTGCCTTTCCTCAATACCGGCCGTCGCCTGCAGCGAAACGCCTACGCAGGCCAGGCCGCACTATATCTCTCTTGATCGGCGATTCCGAAGACCGGCTACTCTTCTTCTTCGTCATCCAGCGCCCATTGGACCTCTTCGGACAACAGGTCGCGAGCCTTTTCGGCCAGCGGCCCCGGCACCAGAACGTCCCTCTCAGCCAGACCGCCGTAGACAAACCCGTAGATCCGGCCCATGGCCTCGCCTTGCACGATGGCGGGGATGCCGGCGCTCTGCAGACGGCCCTTCACGATCTGCGCCTCCATCGGATTGGCCGCCTCCCAGACGACAACCGGCTCCTGTGTGACCGGACCGCCGGTCGTGGCCGCGGCCTTCGAACGCCCGGGCTCAAGCGGCCGGTCCCTTTCGCTGCGCTTTCCCCACAGTTTCTGGAGGCCTTGGGCAACTATCGACATGGCTTTTCATTCCTGCATCACAAGTTGAACAGAGTTGCCGTCCGTCCCACAAACGGGTTGCTCTCTCGTTCGATTCCGATCGTCGTGGCCTCTCCGTGGCCGGGGTAGACGACGTATTCGTCGGGCAGGGTCAGCAGTTGTTCCTGGATGCTGCGAAGCAGAGCGGCGCCGTCCGCCAGGGGCAGGTCGTAGCGACCGATGCTGCCGCGAAAAAGTGTATCGCCGGCGAAAATCTGCCGGTTGTCGTGATCGACGAAGATCACGTGGCCCGGCGAATGACCGGGCGCCAGGCGCACTTCGAGCGATTCGTCGCCGAACTCGATCCGCTGCCCGTGCTCCAGAAAACAGTCCGGCTCCACGATCGGTTCGACGCGCGCGCCCAGCCATTCGCGCACGCGATCGGGCGCCGTCCGCAGGATGGGCAGATCCTCCTTGTGCAGGTGGAATTCGGCGCCGGTAGCCTCGCGCACCGCGTTGACGGCCAGCACGTGGTCGAAATGGGCATGTGTATTGATGATCTTCTCGATCGATAGGCCCATCTCGCCGGCCTCTTTGACGATTGCGCCCGCGCTGTCGCCCGGGTCGACAATCACCCCGCGCTGGGTCTCTTCGCAACCCAGGATGTAACAGTTCTCCTGCAACAGGCCCACTGTGAGACCGGTAATCAACATGCTCGTCACGCTCCCTGTCCGGCCAACGCGGCTGCCCGAACGGCGGCCCGTGCCGCCCAAGTTGATGTCGCGCCGCGTCCAACGTCCGAACCGGCTGCGGCGCTGCCCGGCTCGTTCACCACCCGGAAAGGCCGGCGGCTGGCAACAATCCTACTATGCGTACAGCGCCTTGTCAAAGGAAACGGAGTCTGTCTGCCGGGTCGGCCTGCTGCGCCTATTCGCGCCTGCAGGGCAGCGGCGCATCCGTCCCCGCTGTTGCGTTACGGCCCGCTTACCTTCCCTGGGGGACCTTTCCCATCTCGACGCGCTCGTCTCCGATCGCCAGCCATAGGGCTGGGTCGGAGCCGTCGAAGGGAATGTCAAACAGCGCGCGCACCAGCTCGCCCGGGCGCCACCGGGCGGTTGGATATGCCCCGCCGGCCAGCGGGGCCTCGACCTTCTGCTCCCCCAGCAGCAGGCGCAAATGCAGGTCCTCAGGCCAGTCGACGGGAAGCGGGTCCGGGGCCTGCCAGTAGAGGGTTACCTGGAGGATTTCTCCGGGCGCAAGCCCGGTGGCAGGGGCATGAGCAAATGACTTGCGATAGAAATCGTAGCCGGCAAGCGTGAGGGGACCGACTTCGCGATCCGACCGCTGCTGCATCGGTATGATCGAAACCGGCAGTGGGCGCGCAGGGCGGGCCAGTGCCGGCTTGGCAATCTCTGCCGAATCGCCGGCTGCGGTCGTAAGGCGGACGCCGCTCTCCCCATCGTACAGGGCGACGATCAGGCGGTACTCGCCAGGAGGCGTACCAGGCGGCAGCGGCAGCCCGTGATTGTCGCGAACGATTTCACCTTCCAGCCAGTCCAAGGTGGGCAATGAACCTCCGCCCGGCTCGCCATCGCGCTGTACGATTACCTGGTCGCGATGGTCCAGGAGTTGCACCGAGACGATAAGACGGCGTTCGGGCGCCGATAGAGGGAGCCAGCGCAACCCGACAGGAAGCGTATCTCCCGGGGCGAGGGGCCGGACGCTGAGACAGACTTCGGCCAGGTCGGCTACATCTCCAAAGCGCGGTGGATCATCCAGAAGGACGCAGTGCAGGTCATGGGAAAGGGTATAGGTCGCGAAGCGCACATTCCCTTGCCAGCTCTCCAGACCTTTGAACGCATTCCTGCCCAGCCAGTTCTCTACGACTCCTTCGCTGTCAGACTGCTCGGTTGCCCACAAGACTGCGAACAGATTGCGCCGGCCGGCCGTCTCTTTCACAAGCGCTGCCTCGGTCCTGGCCCGGTCAGCGGGCCGTTCCGCCGGCAGCGGCAACACGCGCAACCCGGGGTCGTAGTAGCGCCAGACGTCGGCCTGGCCCGGCGCATTCAGGATTACGAGGTCCCGCTCGGGGTCGCCGAGCGCGGCGACGGTCCGCGCCATATCGGCGTAGTTGTCGCGCGCGGCCGGGTCGGCATAGTAACCCGGGAGGACCGCAAGAGCCAGGGCCAGGCCCAGAGCCGCGACCGCCCCCGGCGCGGCATAGCGGCGGAGACTGTCGAACCGGCCCGCGTCTGTTTGCGCGGCAGCGACATCGCTTGCGGGGCTGAAAGATGAACGACCGGCGGCAAACAGGTCAGGAAATGGAAGCGCGGCCGCCGCCGTCAACAGACACCAGGCCGGCGATAACACCAATAGAAATTTGAGGAATGCCGGGCTGAAGAGACCGAAGACGAACATGGCGCCGGTCGGCAGCATCGTCCACAAAAGCAGCGCCGCGCCGGCGCCGGTCCGCCGCAACCGCCACAGACCCACCAGTGGCAGCAGGCCGACGACAAGCATCCATCCCCACGCCAACTGCGGGCCGCTGCGGATGGGTCCGGCCGCGAGCGTCTGCAAGATCAAGCGCAGCCCCTCGAGCGGACCGACAAGGCCACTCTGCGCAGGCCAGTGCAGCAGGCGCTCGATCGCGGTCGTCAGCCAGGGCAGAAAGGAGACCAGCGCCAGGCCGTTGACGACGAGAAAGAGAAACAGCGGCGGTCGCAGAGGGGAGCGGCCCGGTCTGCCTTCCAGCCCGCTCTTGTGCTGAGAGCGGCGCCCTCTGCCCGTCGAAACAAACCACCAGGCAAACGCGCCCCAGGCCGCGGCCAGGACGGCGGCAAATGTGTAGTGTGTCCACAGGCCGGACGCAGCCGCGGCCAGGTAGACGATCGCGTTTGCGGCGACCGGTCCCCGGCCGGCGCCGGCTTCCCACCGCCTTTTCGCCGCGGCCAGCGCCCAGAAGAGCGCGGCCGACTCGAGCATCAGCAGCGCGTACATGCGGGCTTCTTGGCTGTAAAAGACCTGGAACGGATTGAGCGCAGCAAGCAGGGCGGCAAGCAGCCCGAGCTGCAACCGATCGCCGCGCGGCCTGTCGCCGGTCTCCAGCCCCAGCCGGTAGATGACCGCTACCGTCATCAGGCCCGCCAGCGCCGACAAGCTCCGCACTCCCCAGGCCGAGTAGGCGAAGAGGCCGCCCCACAGTTTCAGCAGCCAGTAGTAGCCGGGCGGGTGGATGTCAGCCGCGGCGTCGACGGCGATGCGCGCGAAGCCGCGCTGCGCCAGCGCCCAGGCGTTGCCCTCGTCGTGCCACAGCGAGGAGCAGGTGAGGCAGTAGAAACGGAGAAACGCGGCCAGCGCCAGGACCGAGACGAAGATGGCCGAATAGAGGACGGAGTCCCGCGCCGTCTCCCTCCTCATTCTCTACTCTTCGCCGTGCGCGCCGGCGACATAGGTCCGGATTGACTCGTAGACGGGCTGGGGTGTGAAATCGGGCGCGAGCAGTCGGAAGTATGCCTCGGGCTGGCAGTTCAACTCCCAGGCGTCGGTGGCTCGTTTCATGTACCAGACGTTGGCAACGCCCAACCAGGGCCATTCGGCGCGGATGCGTTCGAAGGCAAGGGGCAGATAGGCGGCCTGCTGCTCCAGGCTGACCCGCCCGTAGCGCGGCTCAGCGCAGTCCGGTGCCGCGTTCCAGTTCATCTCGCTGAGCCAGATAGCCTTGTGCGCGTCCCCGTTGGCGACCATGAGGTCGCGTATGTACTGCGGCCGCCCGAAGTTGATCACGCGCGGATGCATGCGGTGGTCCGTCGGGCCCGACCACAGGCCGTAGCCCTGCGCCGCCATCACGTCGAAGTAGGGCGCGGCGCCGGCGTCGTACATCCTCTGCAGGAAGAGCAGATCGGAGAAGTTGCGGCCGCCGATGGTCGTTCCGTCGAGGTCGATCGTGGCGGCGAGCGCGGCGGCGATGATGACGGCGTCGGGGTCGGCCGCGCGAACGGCGGTCGCACCGGCCTTGAGAAGCTCGGTGTAGGCCTCGGGGTCGCTCGGGTTGATGCCCCACTCGGGGTAGATGTTCGGCTCGTTCCAGATCTGATAGTAGCGCACTCTGCCGCGGTAGCGTTCGGCGACCGCGGCGGCGAAGTCGGCATAGTCCTGGAAGTCGTCGGGCGGGGCGTAGGCGCCAACCTCGTTGCCTTGGGCGCGGCTCCAGGCCGGCGGGTTGGAGAGGCGTACGATCAGCTCCATGTCGTACTTCTCCGCCAGCGCGACAATATGGTCGTACTTCTCCCAGGCCGAGCGGGCCGGCTCGTGGCGGCGGTCCTCGAAGTCGCCCTTGGCATGGATCTCGATGTCCTCCCAGGGGAACTCCTGCCGCAGCCAGGTGAAGCCGGCCTCTGCCGCCATGCGCACGACGCGCTCCCGCTTGGCCGGCTCGACCTCCTGTTCGAGGAAGACGTTGACGCCGTAGGGTGGGAGGTCGGTATGGGCCGTTACCTGTTGTGGCGCCAGCAGGACCGGCGGGCGCAGCAGTCCGGCCGCCAGGTCGGTCAGGCCTTTGACCTGGGGCAGAAACGCGGTCTCGCCGGTCTGGGACCGGAGCCAGCTGCGGCTGGGGCCGAGCGCCAATACCAATAAGGCCAACCCGCAGCACAGCAGCAGGCCGGCCCAGAGTGTCAGCAGTTCACGAATTGCGCGCTGCAAGGAGTTGGTCTGTGTTCGTTGGCGGCGAAAGGCGACGTCTGCCGGTCTGCCCGGTTCGGAGCCCTACGCCAACATCCTTAGTTCTCCTGGAAGTCAATGTTGTTGCACTGCGTGCTGTGATCCAATACCTTGACCCACTTCTGGGATATCGGTGTAAGGTCAGAATAGTCATCGGAAGAGAACCTGCCTCCAGACCCACTGTCTGCCCGTAGGCTGGCTGGGCAGTTGACCATGAAGATCTCGACTCTTATTGGGAACTTGACGTCTGAAACAGATGATAACGGCTTTCCTTCGGGCGCCACTCCAAATGGAACGAACTCCCAAAAGCCTTGGTCTCTGCCTGTGCCAGGAGGACATCCAGTACAAATGGTCTGACGCGGCCCGTGGAAGGCAATGTGGACGCACATGTCATTCCGCTTGCCGCCCGCACGGTCGACGACAACACCCTTGAAGATCGACGCGCGATCGTTCCTGTGACAATCGCCGGCATTGCCAACTCGCCACTTGAACTGCGGCGCGGGCGGCTGGGTCGGCGCCGGTATCGGTGTCACAGTTGGGGTAGGTACGGGCGTGCGCGTCGGCTCGGGGGGTATCACTGCGGCAACGGTTACGTTCTGCGTGTCCCTGGGCGTCACCAGTTGGCTGAAGACCCAGCCTCTCACTGCGTCCGACCTGTACTTGATCTCCCACCAGTCGCCGAGCCCCGGGTTCTTGCCGGTCACTTCGAACTCTTCGCCGGGGTAGGCCTGGCCGATAATCTGGTAGAGTATGCTCGGGCCGGCGCGGACGTTCATCTGGGTGCCGCCGATCGTCACCATCGCCTTGGGCACCGGCGTGGCTGTTGGAGGGTCGGCCTCGGCCGTCGGCTGGACCTGGTTCTGCTGGACCTGGGCCTGCTGGACGTTCTGACCGCTGCTTACTGCAGCCGCTGCGCCGGCCGGCGTCGAAGTAAAGGTCGGCACCGGCGTGATCGTGGGCCGGGGCGGCTCCACCTGCGCCCGCCGCGGGCCGCACGCGGCCAGCAGCAGTATGGCAATGACAATGGTCAGAATCTGTGTCCAGCGCATCGGTCGAGACCCTCCGTCTGGTCCAGTAGGCAGTTCATCTTGCAGCGATCGCGGAGGCGCAAGATCGGCTAAATTATATCACATGCCGCGGCGTAAACTAAAGCGGACTGGTGTTTCCTGGTCGCTGCCCAAAGAAACTTGAATTCGCCACTGCCGGCGCCTCTGGACGGCCTGCAGAGGACCTGAAGGCCGCAAAACCGATACGTGCCCGCGCGCCCGCACTCTACAGGCTCTAGTGGGACACGGGCCTGTAGATGCGTGCCGGCTCCGCAGGGTCAATCGTTATAGTAGCGAGAGTCCTTTTCTTCCGGCTTCCGCAACATGGATTCCTGCTCAACCTGCTCAGCCTGATCGGCGCCGCCGCGGTAGCTCCTTACCGTGATCTCTACCACTTGGCAACGCGATATATCGCGTATGCGCGTGGCTAGCCATGGTTCGAACTTTTCCATCCCGATGCTGGTCGTAATGATGGTGGGGAGCATTGCATTGTACCGATGATTGAGCAGCTGGAAAAGCTTCTCTTTTGCCCAGGGCGTTGCGCTCTCGGTGCCCAGGTCATCAAGTACCAGCAAGGGTATGCGCCTCAATTCATCGAATCGCCGGTCATAGGAGACCGGTGAACGGGGGCTGAAGGTGGCCCGCAGATGGTCGAGAAGATCGGGCACGACAACGAACCAGACTTCGTGCTGCGCCGCCACGTCCTGGGACTGGCAAATCGCGGCAGCGAGGTGCGTCTTGCCGGCGCCGCTTTCTCCTCTCAGCACAAACCAACCGTTTGGACGTTCGGCGTAGGCCCTGGCCGCTTCCAGCGCCCTCTGCAGACTCGCATTATCATCCCGCGTCGTATTCCGACGATGTACTTCGAATCTCTCAAATACCATGGCGCGGTGATGCCGGAGCGTGCTTAGCTCGTCGGGGTCGCCACCAACACGAAAATCCGGCGCAGTGATGTGAATGCGATTGCCAAGGTTCGTGTCCAGCAGCCGGCTCCGCAGGCGCTGGTCCAGCTCTTCCATGCGCTGATTTGTGGTCAGGACCGTCGGCCGCCTGCTGTTGTAGCGGTGGTTGAGAATCTGGAACAGCTTCTCCTGGGCCCAGGGCGTCGCGCTGTGCGCCCCCAGGTCGTCGAGGACAAGCAGCTCGGTACGCCGCACTTCGTCGAAGAGTTCATCGTAGCTGGCCTCGCTGCTGGGGCCGAAGGTCATACGCAGATGGTCCAACAGATCGGGCGCGACAACGAAGATGGCCTGTTGGCCGTTCTCCAGGCGGCGGTTGGCGATTGCGGCGGCCAGGTGCGTCTTGCCGCAGCCGAATCCACCCGTGAAGAAAAGCCATCCCTCCGGCGTCTCGGCAAATGCAACTGCGGCGTGATAAACGCGGCCCAGTCGTTCGCGCTCGTTGGGCAGCAGCCACGGTAGCTCCGGGTTGAACGACTCGAATGTAAAACGCGCGAGCGCGTCGGGCTCGTTTACCCCCGGAAAGCGGCTTCTTCGCCTCTGACTCCGTTCTTCGAGCTTGCACTTGCAGGGTACAGCTGTGCCGTATTCGGGATCTCCCACGGACAGATCGTCGAGGAGGAAGCCTGCCCCGCCGCACAGCTCGCATGGTTCAACCTGGGCGCCCTGCAACCGCTGCGAACGGGGCAGCAATCCGGGCGGCGCGGTACGGTCCAGGTTCAGTCGCCTTTCCGGACCGGTTTCCGACGCTCCGCCGCCAGACACGGGCGACGACGCGTTGCCGCCGCGCCCCATCTCCGGCGTCAACTTCCGCAGCAGCTCGCTGATTTCATCCATGGTGGTTGTCCTTGCCCTCGACTTCCCAGCGCCGCAGAACGGCCCGAATGTAGTTCAGATGGCGCTTATTGTTGAGCAGCGCAATCTCCATCGCCTCGACGATCCAATTGGGCGGGTAGCTCTTCTCCAGGTCCCTCAGCTGGTCGGCGATCATGGCGGTCATCAGCCCGAAGTTCTGTTCGTAGAGAACGAAGATGTTGGGCCGCTCCACCTGCAGGCGCGCCTCCGCCGGCACGACGGCTTGCAGCTCGGCCAGCCTTCCTTGGCGGATGGCCGCAACCGATTGGCGCCCCTTGGCAGTATTGAGGAAATACCAGTCCTCTGCGTGAGACTCCGCGTCGGAAGCTTCCCCCTCTGGACCGGACGGAGACGGGCCGGTCTTGACATCCAGGCGCAGAAGCGTGTTGCGCGCCACCGCCCGCTGCAGCGCATCCTCCAGTGCGGCGAGCGGGCTTCGCAGTTCGCTCTCCAGGTTGAGACTCTTCAGCAGCGTCTCGTCGCCGCGCATCTCCGCGCCGCGAATACAGCGCAGCTCCCCTTCCCGCTCGTTGAGCAGCCAGAAGAAATAGACCGTCACCTTAAGCTCGGCCAGGTCGTCGATCTGGGGCAGCAGATCGACAAAGAAGAGGTCCGGCACGGTGACGGCCAGCATCTTTGTGTCGGGGAATCCGATGAATCCGGGCAGTGTTTTGGCCATGCGCAAGCCAGGGCAGACAAGTCCGGTGCCGCGTGGGCGAAACGGGCCTGACTATCCGTCTGTCTCTAATGTAGGGCCACTTTCGATCCTAAGCTGTTTCCCTAATGGAACCAAGAGCTTCTTCCCGTCAAATCTAGTAATCCAGGTCCTCGCGCCGCAGCTCCAGGTCGCGGAACTGTGTCAGCTCCTTGCGGAAATAGAGGCTGACCGTGCCGGTAGTCCCGTGCCGGTGCTTGGCAACCATCAGGTCGGCGATGTTCTGGCGGTCGGTCTCCTCATTGTAATAGTCTTCGCGATAGACGAAGATGACGACGTCGGCGTCCTGCTCAATCGACCCGCTTTCGCGCAGGTCGGACAGAACGGGCTTGTTGTTTGCGCGGCTCTCGACCGCGCGGCTGAGTTGGCTCAGCGCGATGACCGGCACGTTCAGCTCGCGGGCCAGGCCCTTCAGCGAACGGCTGATGAAGCTGATCTCCTGCTGGCGGTTCTCGCCGCGGTGCCCGCTGCCTCCCCCGGACATCAGCTGCATATAGTCGACCAGAATCAGATCGATGCCGCGCTCGGCATAGAGACGGCGGGCCTTTGTGCGGATCTCCATCATCGTCGCGCCGGGTGTGTCGTCGATGAAAATGTGAGAGCCTGCCAGCGTGTTGGCCGCGTCGACCAGAACCGGCCACTCCTCTTCGTCGATCTGGCCGAGACGCAGGCGGTGGCTGTCGATGGCAGTCTCGATGGCGAGAAGGCGTTGGACGACCTGTTCGTTGCTCATTTCGAGGCTGAAGACGGCAACGCGCGCGTTGTGGCGCATGGCCGCATTCTGCGCGATCGACAGCCCGAGGCTGGACTTTCCCATGCCCGGGCGGCCGGCCACGATGATCAGGTCGCTCTTCTGGAATCCGCCGAGCATCTTGTCCAGGAGCACGAAGCCTGTCGGAACGCCCATCACCCGGTCCTGGTGGCGGGCGAGAAAGTCGATCTGATCGACCACGTCGGGCATCAGTTTGGACAGCGGCGTCAGATCGCGGTGGATGCGGCTCTCGCTGATGCCGAAAATGAGCCGTTCAGCCCTGTCGACTACTTCGTCGGTGTCGTTGCTCTCGTCATACGCCATTTCGGCAATCTGGCCCGCCGCGCCGATCAGGCGCCGCAAGGTGGCAGTGCGCTCGACGATGCGCGCGTAATGGTCGACGTAGATCGCCGTGGGCGTGCTGTTGATCAGCTCGGTGACGTACGCCGGTCCGCCGGCGCCGTCCAACTGCTCGTTGCGCTCGAGTTCGTCGACCAGCGTTACGAAATCGGCCGGCTCGCGCCGTTCATGCAGCGTCAGCAGCGCACTGTAAATCCACTGATGGCGTTCGCGATAGAAGTCGGTGTCGCGCAGCGTGCTGGAGATCTTGATGATGGCGTCGGGATCGATCAGGAGGGAGCCGAGCACTGCCTGCTCCGCTTCCAGATTGGCGGGAACGGTCTTGATCGGGGCTTCAGCGGTTTCGCTCATCGTCAGCGCTGGTGCGAGAAACTGATTCGGTCCATGTCGGGAGTACGGCTACCGCGCTTTCAAGTCGAGCGGCCCCCTTCCGGGCAGATCGACCTCGGTAGGGGCGCCGCCGACTGGCAAATGGCCTCCGGGCGCCGCGGGCAACCGCGCGACAATGCGAGACAAGGCAAACAGGCGCCAGGGAGCAAAAAACGGCGAGAACCGCATGGTCGCGACCCCGCCGCCGTCTGAAACGCCGCCTCATCTGTTTGCGCAATCAGCCCTTGCGCGCGGCTCCCTGCCATTTTGAGGGCGGGCGGCCAGCCCTTCGCCGGTCCTGCTAATTGTCGATATCGAGTCCTTCGATGAAGTCGCGGAAGACATCCAGGTCTTCGTCGCCGGTTTCGCCGGGCCGGTCCTCCGGCGTCTCGCCGTCGCGTTCAAGCGGACCCAACTCCTCTTCCGGTTCCATTCCGGCCTTATCCATGACCTCTTCGGCAACGTAGATCGGCACGTTCACGCGCACGGCCAGGGCGACCGCGTCGCTGGGCCGGCTATCGATCTCCAGCGTTTCGCCGTTGGCCTCCAGGACAATTTCGGCGAAGAAGGTCTCGTTCTGCAGGTCGCTGATGACGACGTGGGTGATCTCGCCGTCTAGCGACTCGGCAATCTGGCGCAGCAGATCGTGGGTCATCGGCCGGCCGGCCTCGATGCCCTGCAGTTGAATTGTGATGGCGTCGGCCTCGAAAGGGCCGATCCAGATGGGAAGATACCGTTCACCGCTCTCTTCGCGCAGGACGACGATACGATGCTGGGACATCAGGCTGACGCGCACGCTATCGATCACAACTTCAATCATTCCCGACTCCTGCTCTCGACTGTCAAGAACTGCTCAACGATATCTCTCACCCGTTCGCCCGCATCTGCTGACGCCGACACCTACATCTATGTCCGTCGCGCAGAATTATAGCATAGCCGCGAAATGGCGCAAACTGATCTGTTTTAGCAAGGGGGGCGTAGATTGGACAGCAGGCTTGACATATTACAGCCAGCCCAAAGAGCTCCTACCGCGGGGCGCAGCTTGCCCACTCGGTGGTGATAGGACATGCCCGGGCCGCGCGGGAAAGGGAAACTGTTTTCCACGCTTCTGTCGACGATTGGTAGGGGCGCCCCTTGTGGGCGCCCTCTGTCGTCTGTCTGATACCGTTGCCCATTGACGAATTCCCCGGCCTGCATTACCCTTGCGGCAGGCTGGCCCTTTGCGCCGAGGCGGCAAAACGCGCCAGTGGTGGCATAGGGTCACAACCTGATAACACTGAATCCAGGTGCTGAAACCATGAACCACAGCGAGATCGTCAACTTCATTTGGGATGTAGCCAATCTCATACGCGACACTTGACCTGCCCCCCAAGAACTGGTCCAGGTAGGCTGTCTCAGAAGGACAAGATGGGTAGGCGTTGGTGAGTTCCGGCACGCCAGCTTCCGAAGACGGCTGGTTGCATAAGCTGAGCCATGCCAACTGTTGAAGAGGCAGTATTGACGCTGCCAGGCGCTACACTCAGGGAATGGGTTGAGATGCCGGGCTGCAGGGCAGGAAGCCAACAGCGCCTGAGCGCCATATGCGCCAAAGGGTCCTCAAGTTGAACGCGGTCGCTAACAGGATCCACTCGGCTGCTACATTGACGAGGCCGCGCAGCAAGAATCGACGCGCCCCCTGTTGCTCCTTGATGATGCCGAAGACCGGTTCGATCAACTGCTTCCTGCGTTTGGATATCTCCTGTGCCGCGCGGGTGGACATCCAGGTGCGATGGCGGCGCAAGACTGCGTCGTGAGGCCCTACCGTCAGCGCTCGTCCATTCAATAGGTCGTTGGTGCATACCCCGAAGGCTGGACAGGCCTGGCAAGTGGCAGCGGAGGCGCGGTAGACGCGCCTCGGTCTCCCGTTGGGACTGCGCATGGTGCCGACGGGAGTCAGCGTCTGGCCGTGTGGGCAGAGGTAGCTGTCGTTGCCCTGGTCGTAGATGAAGCGGTCCTTGTGATAGGGGTGATGCTGGGCAGGTCGCCGCGACGACTCAGGCATCACGAGCTTGAGGTCCCTGCGGGCGCATTCGTCCAGCGCAGACCCGGAGTGATAGCCGGCGTCCGCCAACGTCACCTGGGCCCTTGCCCCGGTAGTCTCCTCGGACTGCTCTAGCATCGGGACCAGCTGGGCAGAGTCATTCGGTTCATCCACCACATCAGCCGCCGTGACTAACATCCCGTTCGCACCGACACTCGGTTCCAACGGCGACACCATGGCCTGAGCGTTGTAGCCAGTCACGATACCCTGGCTGCTCTTCATCAAGCGGGCGTCTCTGTCAGTCAGGTTGATGCAGTTCTGGCGGCCGCGACCCGCCAGGTCGTCCATCGCCTGCCTGACCTGCTCTTTGAGGACTTTCTTGTCGGCCAACTCTTGTGGCAGATTGACGGCAGGCTCATCTTCTCCCGCTTCGTTCTGGGCCTCAAGCTCGGATATAGTCTTGTCCAACCGACCCAGCAAGGCAGGCAACTCTTCGGCGTCATAGACCCTCTCCTTGGAGGCGTTGGCGACCATCTTTGTACCATCGACCGCCTGCACGGCCAGGTCCAACAATCCCATCGTCACCGCCGTGCGCACCGTGCGTTCGAACAGCTTCCTCATATCTGAACGGTGCTTCCTATAGAACCGCCACAGCCTGTTGTGGTCGGGGCGCTGCCATCCGGTCAACCACAGGTACGGTATCTGGTCACGACAGGCCGTCTCCAGCTTGCGGCATGAACGCACGCCCGTCATGAATCCGTAAAGCCACACGCACAGGAGCGCTCTGGGATGGTAGGCAGGCGCACCCAGAGGCTCCCCTCCCATCTCCACACCAAGCTCGGCCCAGCCTTCCCTGTCCAGGGCATCGACGAACTCGGCCACAAACCTTGCTCGATGATCCGGCGGCAACAGCTCGTCAAGCGTCGGTGGCAGCATCCACATCTGCTCTCTACTCATCTCCCGAAAAGGCATGTGCGCTCCTCCTACATCTTAGGTAAAAGCCTCATCCTAAACCCGGCTTACCCTCAGACGCAATTGTCGTACGCTTTCAGCCCGACTTCTGAGACAGCCTCCAGGTAATATGTTAGTATAGGGCCGTAGAAAGGGGGAAAGATGGCCAGGAAGAGACATACGCCGGAGCAGGTGATCAACAAGCTCAGAGAGGCCGAGGTGGCGATAGCCGAGGGCAGCACAGTGGCTGAGGCCGCCCGCCGGATCGGGGTGACCGAGCAGACCTTCTATCGGTGGCGCAGCGAGTACGGGGGTCTCAGGATCGACCAGGCCAGGCGGCTGAAGCGTCTGGAGTCGGAGAACAGCCGCCTGAAGCGAGCGGTGGCAGAGCTGACGCTGGACAACCAGATCCTGAGGGAGGCGTCTGAGGGAAACTTCTGAGCCCTTCACGTCGTCGCGAGTGTGTCGACCACGTGAAGGAGCTCTTCGGGGTTTCGGAGCGACGTGCCTGCCGGGTGCTGGGTCATCCTCGCTCGACACAGCGATACGCGCCGAGGCCGGTGGAGGACGGGAAGGCGCTGACCGAGGCGATCGTGGAGTTGGCCAGTCAGTTCGGCAGGTACGGCTACCGCAGGATCACCGCCCTTCTGAAGCATCGTGGCTGGCGAGTGAACCACAAGCGTGTGGAGAGGATATGGCGGCGTGAAGGGCTTAGGGTGCCGGTGAAGCAGCCGAAGAGAGGGCGTCTGTGGTCCGATGACGGCTCGTGTGTGCGTCTGCGGCCTGCGTGGAAGAACCATGTATGGGCCTACGACTTCGTGCACCTGAGACTCCATGACGGCACAGGCGTGCGGTTGCTGACCGTCATCGATGAATATAGCAGGGAGTGTCTGGCGCTGCGGGCTGGCCGCAGCATACGGTCTGCTGAAGTGATAGAGGTGCTGGCCGAGTTGATGGTGTTCAGAGGGGTGCCCGACCACATTCGCTCGGACAACGGGCCGGAGTTTACGGCCCGTGCTGTGCGCAGGTGGCTTGGGCGGGTGGGAGCCAGGACGCTCTACATCGAACCTGGGTCGCCGTGGGAGAACGGCTACATCGAGAGTTTCAACGGGAAGTTGAGGGACGAGCTGCTGGACAGGGAGCTCTTCTATACGTTGCTGGAGGTGCGTGTGCTGACGGAGCGTTACAGGCGGACCTACAACCAGGTCAGGCCGCACAGCTCGCTGGGCTACCGGCCGCCGGCGCCTGAGGCCCTCATGCCTGCCGACCCTGTCCCCGTGCCTGCCGGACTAACATAACGGGTGGTACAAACATCGGGGGCAGGTCACCAGCAACTGGACTGCGTGCGCCGTCTGATCGCCGACGCGCGGCAGGGAACGGGGCAGCGACACCTGATACAACACTCGGCGGGAAGCGGCAAGACCTTTACCATCGCATGGCTTGCGCACCAGCTATCCACGCTGCACGGCGCTGTTGACCGGCGCGTCTTTGACTCGATTGTCGTAATATCCGATCGGAAGGTGCTTGACCGGCAGCTTCAAAGGGCGATGCAACAGTTTGAACAGACACTAGGCGTCGTGGAGAACATCACCAATACCTCCCAGCAACTCAAGGGTGCGCTTGAGTCCGGGAAGACGATCATCGTTACCACGCTGCAGAAGTTCCCCGTGATTGCGCAGGAGATTGGTGAGCTGCCGGGCCAGCGCTTTGCTCTGATCGTAGACGAAGCGCACTCTTCGCAGTCCGGGGAGGGGACACAGGGGCCGAAGGATGTGCTCGCTTCGAGGTCGCTTGAAGAGGCGGAGGCAGAGGAGGCCGGGGGCGAGATGTCCGAGGACGATCAGTTGGACAAAACGCGGCCTTGGCGCAGATGGCGAAACGAAAGCAGCCTGCCAACGTCTCGACCTTTGCTTTTACCGCGACGCCAAAGTCCAAGACGCTGGAGCTTTTCGGGCGCCGCCGGCCCGACGGCTCTTTTGCTCCTTTCCATCTCTACAGCATGCGCCAGGCGATTGAGGAAGGATTCATTCTCGACGTCCTGGAGAGCTACACCACCTACAAGGCCTATTGGAAGTTGTTCAAAACGGTTGAGGACGACCCCCGCTACGACAAGGCCAAGGCTACATATCTGCTCAAGTCATACGTGGACCTGCACCCGCACGCCATCAATGAGAAAGTGCGCATTATGGTCGAGCACTTCATGGCAAAATCGCAGAATCAGATCGGCGGGAAAGCAAAGGCGATGATCGTGACCCGTTCACGCCTGCATGCCGTGCGCTACAAGCTGGCGGTGGACCGGCATCTGGAGCAACTCGGCAACCCGTTCAAGGCTCTTGTCGCTTTCTCGGGCACGGTGGAAGACGCAGGGGTGTCCTACACCGAAGCCGGCATGAACGGCATTCCGGAAGCCCAGACTGCCAGGACCTTTGAAGGTCCGGACTACCGGCTGTTGATTGTGGCCAGCAAGTTCCAGACCGGCTTCGACCAACCCTTGCTGCAGACTATGTACGTGGACAAGAAACTTGCTGGAGTGAACGCCGTGCAGGCCCTCTCGCGGCTGAACCGGACCCACCGGGACAAGCAAAGCACGATGGTCATCGACTTTGCCAACGAAGCGGAAGAGATCAAGGCCGCGTTCCAACCTTACTACGAGACGACGATCCTGTCGGAGGAAACCGATCCCAATTTGCCCTACGCGATTCAGACACGGCTCAAGGCATTTCCCGTGTTTACCAGTCAAGACGTAGACGCCTTTGCCCGCGTCTACTTCAGCGGCGAGGCGACCCAGGACCAGCTTTATGCTGCGCTTTCGCCAGCCATCGAACGTTTCGCCGACCTCGAAGAGAATGAGCGGCAGGACTTTCGCGGTCAACTTACCGACTATGTGAGACTCTATTCGTTCCTGGCCCAGGTGCTCACCTTCCTGGACGCCGACCTTGAGAAGCTCTATCTATTCGCCCGGCATCTGCGCCGTCTGCTCACGGTTGACCGCGCAGAGTTGCCGCTTGAGATTCAGCAGAACATCGACATGGAGTCCTTTCGCATCCAGGAGACCGGCAACGGAAAGGTGGCGTTGGAACGGAGCGGAGACAAGCTTGAGCCGATAGGGACCAAAGACCATGGTCAAACGCAGGAGGAGTTGGAAGTCCTCTCACGTATCATAGCCGACCTTAACGAGCGTTTCGGCATCGAGTTGGGGTCTGAGCACCGCATCACACTGGGCAGGATGATGGAGAGGCTGGAAGAGGACGCCGCGCTGGAGGCTGCCACCACGGTAAATCAGTCGTTGGAAAACGTGCGGATTGCCTTCGACTACAAGGTCGAACAGGTGATCCAGGAGATCGTTGATCAGAATTTTGATCTCTACAGGCGTATCACCGACGACGCTGCTTTCGGAGAGATGATCAAGAGCTATCTGTTCGATCAGTACCTTCGCCGCCATCGTAATGACGGAGAAACTGGCAAGTAAAAAGTGGTTGGCGGCAGCCTCCCTACATCCCCGCATCACGAATCCCTATTCACGTTCAATCAAAAATTTTTTTGCGTAAACTCTCGTGATCTCTCGTATAACGCTCGTGCAACGCTCGTACGAGTTGCGACGAGCGTTTGTCGTCATCGAACGTTATTATTGCCCCGAAAACTACCCTATCCCGCCTCCTCGACCCCGTGGCTGCAAACCTCCTGACTGCGCCCCGTCCCAATGCGGGGATGCGCCCGAATCCGTTTTCGCTCTTGCCGAAAAGCGAATTTCGCCATTCGCGGTCTGTGTTATCATGGTAAGACACGGTCAGACCGAAAGGGTAGGCCGGCACATCGGAACTCCGGGAAATTCCCCCCAAACAGCGAGAACGGGCCGTCAAAGGCCCGGAATGACGGGTGATCGGAGCCTGCCTCGCAAAGGGGTTGTACCAACAATGAAAGCTGCCGTTACGATTTCAGCAGGACTCCTTCTCCTGTTTTGTGCCAGCGCCTGCACTCCGTTCACTTCCCGCATGCCTGCTGGCACGGCAACGCGGTCCGCCCCGCCTGCCGTCATCCTGATTCAGGAAGAGTCTGCCGCGCCCGTGTCCGAAGCAAAGTCGGCTTCGACAGCTTCGCAGAAGACGGGAACTCCTGGACCATCCTCGCGGCGGGCTGAGAACGTTGCGATCACAGGTGTCGCCCTTGCCTCGGCCAACCAGGAGGAAGCCCGGCTGGCAATCGACGGCGACCAGGATACCCACTGGAACGCCAACCTCCTCGGGATGCAGTGGCTTACGGTGTCGCTTGACGCCCTCCACCTGACCGCACGCATCGAGCTGGTCGTGGAGCAGACGCCTGCCGGGCGTACGACGCATGAGCTCTGGCTGGGAAACGGCTCCGGCACGCAGACGTTGCACAGGCGGTTTTCCGAACTGTATACCGAACAAGGCCAGGTGCTGACAATTGAGATGGACCCGCCTGTCCGCGTGGATGAGGTGTCGATACTCACGCTCAGCAGCCCAAGCTGGGTCGCTTGGGGGGAGGTGCGCGTCTATGGCGCCGAGGCCGAAGAGTTGCAGCAGGCCGGGGAGGGCGCATCGTGGAGGTTGCAGGAAGTGGCCGGCGGGCTCGAGAAACCGGTCCACCTGACCCATGCGGGCGACGGCAGCGGGCGCCTGTTTGTGGTTGAACATCCGGGCCGCATTCGGATTGTGAAGGACGGCGCGGTTGCCGAAAGGCCCTTTCTGGATATAACGGATCGCGTCAAATGCTGCGGCGAGCAGGGTCTGGTCGGGCTGGCCTTTCCGCCGGGGTACGGCAGCAGCGGGCTCTTCTACGTGGGATATACAAACGCCGCCGGCGCGACAACGGTAAGTCGATTCGCGTCGACAAGCGACCCGGACGCGGCTGACCCCGGCAGCGAGGAGGTGTTGCTGACGGTGAGCCAGCCGCAGAACAACCACAACGGCGGGCACATGGCCTTCGGCCCGCGCGACGGCTACCTCTACGTCGGCATCGGAGACGGTGGCGAGATCGGTATCGTCGTCACCACGGGGCAGGAACCCGGCACACTGCTGGGCAAGATTCTGCGCATCGATGTGGGGTCAGGTCCGCAGCCCTACCGTGTACCGTCGGAAAATCCCTTTTTTGACGCTCCCGGCTATCGCGGTGAGATCTGGGCGCTTGGCGTGCGAAACCCATGGGGCTTTGCCTTCGACCGTGAGACCGGCGACCTGTACGTCACCGACGTCGGCGACACCCGCCACGAGGAGATTAACTTCCAGCCTGCGTCGAGCGCCGGGGGGGAAAACTACGGATGGCCGGCGATGGAAGGCCATCTCTGTTCTCCGTTTTATCCCGTGAGTTGCAGCGCGGACGGCCTGACGCTGCCTGTGGCCGCCTACGGTCATTCGCAGGGCTGCGCGATTATCGGAGGGGCGGTCTATCGAGGGACGAAACACGCCCATCTGCAGGGCGCTTTCGTGTATGGCGATTTCTGCAGCGGGCGAATCTGGGCGCTCAAACGGTTTCAGGGACCGAACGCCGGCCTGCGGCAGGGGACGTGGCATAGCGAACTGTTGCTGCTCGGGCAGGAAGCCGTTCCGATGAGCAAGGTCGGGTCCGACGAAAAGGGCAACCTGTACGCCCTGAACTACCTGGCCGGCTCGCTCTATGAGATAACCGACCGATAGCGAACCCGCGTCGAGAATCGAGGCTCCGCTTTCCCACGGGAAATGATCCGGTTCTCAGCCCTTCAAGTTAGATTGGATTCCTCGCTCCTGGCGCTGGGCAGTCGCCGCGCGGAGAAGACCGTAGCGTTGACGCGCCGGCGCCGCCCCTTCTCCCATAGGCCGAACGTCCCGCCGCGGCAGGTGGGTGGCTACCAGCTTACGTGGGTGACGCCGTGGTGTTTGCTTATGGTGAAGACGTAGGGTTTGTCGGTCGAACTCTCCGTATCGGCATAGTAGGTGCTGATTCGAAGCGCCTCCTGATCGGGCAGGTACTTGACAACGACCAACTTGGAAGTCAGCGGGTTTTGGCCGCGGTACAGTTCGACCGGGTCCGCTCCGGCCGGATGAAGCTCCGCAAGGGCGTCGACGAACGCCAGATAGGGCCCTGGTTGCGTTTCGTCCGTCCCGATGAAATAGTACTGGTAGCCGCCCTCGACGATACAGATTTGCGCGGGCGTTGCTTCGTGCATCACGATGCAGTTTGCCGACTCGACCGACTCTACCCATCTTGCGTAGAGGCCCAAACAGTCCGAGCCACCTGGCGGGTTGCGATGACCATAGCTCGTCTGGGGAAAGACCGGTCGATCGATAAGGCTGACCAGGTCCATTGGGTTCAGGCAGTCCGGCGTCGGCGTTGGCGTTGGCGTTGGCGTCGGCGTCGGCGTAGGCGTTGATGGAGGGGGAGGAGGATTATTGTGACCGGGGCCGGAATTGGGGAAAAACGCAGAGCGGTCGCGGTGCGCGTTGTGCGCCTGTATGCCGGCCGCGAACAGGATCAGAAGAGTCAGCGCCGTAGCCCCAGCGGCCAGGGGGCCCCTGGAGGTCAGCAGCCTTCGGGGGAAGGACGAATATAAAGCGAGCGGAAATCTCTGTGATTTGGACATTCTGCGGCGCGAATCTGTTGTTTTTTCAAGCCCCGGATTTCAAAATGCGCAATTTGGGCGCCGTCAGAGCCGGCTTCCTCCAAACCGGCCGTTGTAGATTACAAATGGTTCTGACCGAATCGTATACTTCAAAGTAAGCGGGCAGTCCGGCCGCTGTCAAGCAAATCCAGGTATAGGAGCGCCCATATTCTGGCTTTTCAGAGAGAAGCCGGCGAATCGTTGAAATGGCGTAGGCAAAATGCCGCAGTTGCATCGAAAACGGCTCCACGTCGAAGGCGCCGGCGCAATCGGCAGCCGCAATTCGTACAGGCGGCTGCAACTGTTTCCAGGCCGCGCGAGCGTCGGTGGCCCGATTGCAGGGCGAAGACAGGCTAGAGGCAGAAACGGAAATGGAAATCTGGCTGCTCTCCCCTTACCATGCCGGCAGCCACCGGGCGTGGGCCGAGGGGTATCAGCGCCACAGCAAGCATACGGTGCGCCTCTTGACCTTGGCGGGACGTTTCTGGAAGTGGCGCATGCAAGGAGGCGCGATCGAGCTGGCTGCACAGTCGGACGCACGCGCCACAGCCGGTCTGCCGGACCTGATCCTGGCGACCGACATGACAAATCTGGCAGCCTGGCTGGCGCTCTCCCGGCGCACGCTGCCGGCGGAGGTTCCGGTCGTGCTCTACATGCACGAGAACCAGCTGACCTATCCCTGGCAGGAGGGTCAGAAACCGGACCTCACATATGCGATGGTCAACTGGCTGAGCCAGCTCTGCGCCGACCGCGTCTTGTTCAATTCCGAGTTTCATCGCCGCAGCTGGTTTGGGGCGATGCCAAACCTGCTCAAACATTTCCCGGACTACAACCACCTGGGGCAGATCGAAGAGGTGAAATCGCGTGCGGACGTCCTGCCGGTCGGGGTGGAACCATTGCAGGATCCCGGACAGCGCAGGAAGGTGGGCGCGCCGCTTATCGTCTGGAATCAGAGATGGGAGTACGACAAACGGCCGCGGGCGTTCTTTGAACTGCTCTACAGGCTCGACGAGGACGCTTACGACTTCTCGCTGGCAGTTGCGGGGGAAAACTTCCGCAACACGCCGGACGAGTTCCTGGAAGCCAGGCGCCGCCTGGCGCATCGCATCGAGCATTGGGGCTACCTGCCCTCGCGTCAAGACTATCTTGACCTGCTGCAGAGGGCGGATCTTGTCATCAGCACCGCGGCCCATGAGTTCTTCGGCATCAGCATACTCGAAGCGGTACAGGCAGGCTCCTTTCCCCTTCTGCCCAACCGTCTCAGCTACCCGGAGCTGATCCCTGCAAGCCTGCACCCGGCCTGTCTGTACGACGACGAAGACGAGCTGTTCCTCATGGCGGCGGCGCGACTGAAGATGCCGCGCGCGGCTCCCCCCTCATTGCAACGTGCAGTGCGCGAACGCTTCAGCTGGCCTGTCGTCGCGGCGGACTACGATGGCTATTTCGATCTGCTTGTCGATGCAGGGGGCTGAACAGGGGCCGCCGCGACCGACTTCTCGGCTCACCCGGAGGACTCTTTTCCCGTCTTCGATCTGCGGGATCTGGAAAGCAGCCGGACTTCCACCGCCTCCGGTCCTCTTTCGCTCTGCGCGACTGAGAATTCGACCAGGTCGCCCTGCCGCAGGCGGCCTACCTCTTTGAAGCGGGAACGGTGGGCGAAGAGTTCCGGCCCGGAGCGCGGCATGATGAATCCATATTTTTTGCGTGCGCTGTACCACTTGACAAGCCCCCTCTCCCTTTCCGGGGCTGGCAATAAGTACGCGCAGCCCATGCACCGGGGGGCCGTCTTGGGCCGGCCGGCCGCGTTCCGTTGCTCTTCAATGGTCCACAGAAAGGTGACACCGCACCGTTCGCAGAGGATCATCTGGTCGTTCATCGCGATTTTGCCAAATTGTATTCGAACCGTTTCAGTTCCGGCGGTCGGGCGTACAGGATACATCCGGCGGGAGCATTTGACAATCGGGGGCGCCCCTGCTAGCATATTTCAGTCGTGTATCCCCCTTGGCAATGTGGCGACGTAGCCAAGTGGTAAGGCAGGGGTCTGCAAAACCCTGATCGCCGGTTCGAATCCGGCCGTCGCCTCAAACCGCTCTTATGGGCGGTTTTCTTGTCTGCGGGCTATATGCTGTGTTTGCGCGTCTGTGCGCCTTGCAGGTATGCAGGTCTCAAGGGCAAAGCTTTTCTTCACGCTGGCAGGCGCTCTTCTTGTGACAAAATTTAAGTTCCGGGGTAACAACCAAGCAGGTCCTCCAATGAAGAACATGCAAAAGTCACTCTTTTCTAAATCGCAGGCCCTTCGGCGGCCGGCCGGCGTTGGCCGCCTGTGGGTCGCGGCGCTGGTGGCCGTTCTGGTGTTGGCCAGTTGTTCCGACGGGGATCCCCAGGAGGCGGATGGAGCCCTGGAGACTCTGCCCTTCAGCCTGAACGGGATGGAAGCCCCGCCGCTGGATGAGCGCGTCGCCTGGCGATTGGGCCCGCGGCCGAACGGCTCGATCAAGACGGTAGTGGAGCACTACCTTCAACAGTATCAACCCGAGGGCAAGCTGCCCAAGCTGTTCGAAACGACGCGTCTCTATGATCGCAACGGGGTCCTCTTGGCTGAGTTCTACGAAGAAGGGCGCCGCACCTGGGTCACGCTGGACCAGATATCGCCGGCGCTGGTCTCTGCAACCGTCGCCACAGAGGATGCCTCGTTCTTCACCAACCGGGGCGTCGATAGCCGCCGCATCGTCGGCGCGGCGCTGCAAAATGTGCAGACCCAGTCGATCGCATCCGGCGCGAGCACGATTACGATGCAGCTCGCCCGCAACCTCTTCCTGGATCCCAGCGAGCGGTTTGAACAGACCGTCGATCGCAAGTTGCAGGAAATCGGTCTGGCCCATGACCTTACGCTCCTCTTCAGCAAGGAAGAGTTGCTGGAAATCTACCTCAATCTTGTCAATTACGGTCACCAGGCCTACGGCCCCGAAGCGGCCGCGCAGGTCTATTTTGGCAAGAGCGCGATCGATCTGAACTGGGCCGAGGCAACCATCCTGGCCGGTGTTCCCCAGCAGCCGGCGGCCTTTGACCTCTTCAACAATTTCGACGCCGCCAAAGAACGACAACGCATCGTGCTGGACCTGCTCGTGCGCCATGAATTGTTGTCGCAGGAGGACGCGGACGCCGTTTTCGAGGAAGAGATCCTGCTGATCGGTTCCTCGCAGAAAAAGGACCTTCTGGCGCCCCATTTCGTGTTTTATGTCGAGGAGGCGCTGGAAGAGCAGATGGCGGAAGCGCTCGGCATTGAAGTGGGTCGTTGGGAGATGCGCCGCTCCGGTATGCACATCATTACGACGCTGGACATGCCGATGCAGTGGTTGGCGGAGCTTGAGCTGCAAAAGTGGATCGACAGGGTCGGCGAAGCCTATCGCATGACCAACGGCGCGCTCGTCGCCATCCAACCGCAAACGGGCGAGCTGCTGGCGATGGTCGGCGGGGTCGATTTCTACGGGGAGGATTCGGGACAGGTCAACCTCGCAACCAGTCTGCGCCAGCCTGGCAGCTCCTTCAAACCAATCCTGTATGCAACTGCGCTCAGCGAGGACTTGATCTCTCCAGCGACCGTGATATGGGATACCCCGACCTCCTTTACGGTCGGCATGGGCCATGTGTACGTGCCGCGCAACTACGACCGTAAGTTCCACGGTCCCGTAACCGTCCGCACTGCGCTGGCGAACAGCTACAACGTACCGGCCGTGAAGCTGCTGGCTACGCTCGGTAACGAACACCTGGTGGCGAAAGCCAAAGAGTTCGGCATAACGAGCTTTACCAGAGAGCCGAATTCGTACGGTTTGAGCATTTCGCTTGGTGCAGCCGAAGTTTCACTGCTTGAGTTGACGAATGCCTTCCGCACCTTCGCCAATCAGGGCCTCTACTCCGAACCCAGGTTTGCGCTCTTCATGGTGGATGACCTGGGCCGCTACCGCTCGACCCCTGATGTCGAGCTCAAGAGAATCATTTCCCCCGATGTCGCCTTTCTGGTTGCCGATATTCTCAGCGACAACCAGGCCCGCAAGCCGGCCTTCGGGCTGAACAGCTCATTGAATCTGAGTTTGCCGGCGGCGGCCAAGACCGGCACCACGACCAACTTTAAGGACAACTGGACAGTCGGATTCACGCGATATCTGGTCGCTGGCGTCTGGACGGGTAACAGTGACGGTCAGACGATGTGGGGAAACAGCGGTGCGGCCGGGGCGGCCCCTCTCTGGCGCAATTTCATGGAGGCGGTAATCGAAGACAAGGGGTTGCGCGATCTGATCGGCGCGCCGGATGATCCCAGCCTGTGGGCGTTTGAGGCGCCGGACACCGTTGTTCAACTGCCGGACTGCCCGCCAGCCGTGCAATGCCGTGAGGGAGGCGAATTCTTCAGTTCGAGCTGGCTGAGCAAAACGCGCGGCAATGGTCTGCTGGCCGGTACCGTCGTAACGGCCAGGACTCTCCCCACCCACTTTGCGCGTACCAAAGACTTTGTCGACTATTCCTATTGCACCGTGGACGCAGAGGCCGGCGTCGGCACCGGGGGTAGGACGTCAGGCCCGCCGGAAATCCGTTCCCTCCTGCGGCTATCGAGCGTGGTAGGGCTCTCCTTCCCGCCCGGTTACAGCACGGTCGGCAGGCCGCTGCCCCCCAACACCAATCCGGCCGCGATCGATGACAGAGGGATCAACGTGCCGCCGCCCGTATACAGGGAGGATCTCTACTACTATCCAGCGACAGAACTCGAGAAGTTTCGCCTGTTGTCGTGGAGCATGAAGGAAGGAATTCCGGTCTCGCTCGGGTCGTGTTCCGACCTGCGATACTACACGGCGAGGGCGGGCGACAGTTGGCGCGGTCTCGCCCGTGCCCACGATCTGCCTGAGAGCGTACTGCGCGGGGCCAATCTGCATGTGCGCGACGCGCTTCCGGGCGAAAGGCTGTTGCTGCCCAGGGGAATCCCGATCCGCTATCATGTCGACAGCATTCTACATGAAGTTCAGGCGGGCGATTCCTGGGTCAACATCGCCGCCAGGTACGACATTCCCGTGCGTCTGCTTCGAGCCGCAAATCCTGAGGCATTGCGCCCCTACAACATACTCCGCCCCGGAGACCTTCTGCACGTGCCGGAAAACCTGGAAATCTACCAGAACCCTTTTGAGTAAAGTCTCCTGCTTGTGCAAATTGCCCCACTTGCTGCGCCGAACCGGTGGAACCGGCGCCCCCCTTGTATCCGTTACTTCGATGCAGAGCCGGCATCTCCAAAAGGGATTCTGAGCGTCTCGCAAGCTCTTTGAACCGCCGCGAGCCCGACCTCGTTTCCTTCACATCAGAAAAAAATAGCATCATGCGTCACACGAATCGAGACTTGCGCCGCATACGACCCCTGCTACTGGCGATTCTCCTGTTCGCTGCCGGGTGCAGCTCCAGGGAGCGGGTCGTCGACAAGCGGCCCGCCATCGCGCTGGCCGCAGTCGCCGAAGCCTACCTGCAGCAGTTTCAGCCCGGCCCTGTTCCTCGCCTGTTCCAGACGACCTTTGTCTACGACCGCAACGGCATCTTGCTGGCCGAGCTGATCGGAGAAGGCCGACGCGAGTGGGTCCCGCTTGACCGAGTGTCGCCGCACCTGATAAACGCTACCATCGCGACGGAAGATGCAACTTTCTTCATCAATCGGGGCGTTGACCCGATCAGGATCGCGGGCGCGGCGCTGCAGAATGTCGAGAGGGGCGAAATCGTCTCCGGGGCCAGCACCATCACAATGCAGTTGGCGCGCAACCTGTTTCTGGGCGCCGAAGAACGTTACGATCAGACGTTCGACCGCAAAATCATCGAAGCCGGGCTGGCGACCGAGCTGACGCAGGCCTACCAGAAAGAAGAGCTGATGGAGATCTATCTGAATCTCCTGAACTACGGCAATCATTCTTACGGCCCGCAAGCGGCGGCGCGCAGCTATTTCGGCAAGTCGGCCAATGACCTGACCCTTGCCGAAGCCACGCTGCTGGCCGGGATCCCGCAATCGCCGGCGGTCTTTGATCTCTATGAAGATTTCGGGGCGGCCAAGGCCCGTCAGAGGGTCGTGCTCTCGCTGATGGTCCGCCACGGCTTTCTGACCCTGGACGAGGCCAACGCCGTTTTCGGTACGCCGGTGGAACTGAGCGGTTCGCGCGAGCTTCCCCCTGTTCGTGCCCCCCACTTTGTCGAGTATGTCGTCCGGGAATTGGAGAAATCACTGCGTGAGGGCTACGTTCGACGCGGCGGGCTGCACATCTTCACCACGCTCGACCTGCCGCTTCAGGAGACTGCTGAACGTATCGTCACAGCAAAGGTGGAGGCGCTGCAGCCGCGCTTCGACATGGACAACGGCGCGCTGGTCGCGCTGAGACCGGGCACAGCAGAGATACTGGCAATGGTTGGAAGCGTTGACTACGACGACAAAGACATTGACGGTCAGGTCAACGTGGCAATCAGCCCCCGCCAGCCGGGAAGTTCAATCAAGCCACTGCTCTATGCAACTGCGCTCGATGACAATCTCATCAGCCCGGCAACAGTACTGTGGGACACGCCGATAACCTATACGATCAGCTCGACTGAAGAGTATGAGCCTATCAACTATGACCGCAGAGTTCACGGCCCGGTCACAGCGCGCGCGGCCCTGGCCAATAGTTATAACATTCCAGCGGTGAAGCTGCTGGACGCGGTCGGGGTCGAGCGAATGTTGGAGAGCGCGCGCTCGATGGGGGTCAGAAGCCTGCACCGTGGAACTGACTGGTACGGCCTGAGCCTGACCCTGGGCGGAGGCGAGGTGACGTTGCTCGACTTGGCGACAGCCTACCACACGATGGCGAACGGCGGGCGCTACCTGCCGCCTCGTTCGATCCTGACAATCACCGACGGGCAAGGGTTGACCCTGATCGAGAAAGCTGACGATGATGGCAGGCAAGTCCTTTCGGAAGCGGCGGCAACACTGGTCACCGACATCCTCAGCGACAATCCAGCCCGCGTTCCGATGTTCGGCAGCCGCAGTCAGCTGACCCTTGACAGGCCGGTTGCCGCCAAAACGGGAACCACGGATAACAATCGAGACGCCTGGACGATGGGCTATACGCGTTACCTCCTCGCCGGCGTTTGGGCAGGCAATACCGATGGCCGCCCAATGCGAAACGCGACCGGGGCAGGGGCCGCGGCGCCAATCTGGAACGAATTCATGCGGACCGTGCTTGCCGATTCAACGTTACTGGATGCACTGGGCGCGCCGCAAACAGTAGCGGATTGGGAGTTCAGACTAAGCGACGATGTCATGAAGCTTGACCTTTGCCCCCCCGGCCTGACCTGCCGGCAAGGAGGGGGTGAACTCTTCAGCGTCGCCTGGCTCGAGGCGGTCAATCAAGAGAACGTCGAGAACCAGGAAGACCAGGCGACAGAGGAAGGCCGAACTTCTGCAGTCGGTGAAGACGCCCAGATTGGACGCGACCAGGAAGCTTCGCCTCTGGCAGACAGCGTTGAAATCACGCCGTCGGCTCCCGTCTATTGGACGCGTCAAAGCGAATCGGGGCAAGAGACGCGCCTGCTCGGCTTTTGCGGCTTTGCCGAAGGCGCGGCGCGAACGCTCCTGGCCCTTCCCGACCCCTTCGGCCTGCCGCGGTTATCGACCGAAGCGTGCCGACATTGCTGGCACGTGGAAAGTTCGCAGGGGGAGGCAATCGACGAGGACAGAATGCTGCGCGATCGAAGAGGCGCGCTGGCATGGAACCTGGGCGCGAACTTTCCGGTCTACCTGGGCCCATGCGGAGAAATGGAGTACCTGTCCGCTTACACCGGTTGGCGGGTCGCAATCGACTTGGCCAACGCCGGCGCAGACATCGCCGGCGCGCTGGCGCCGGGGCCGCTGGTCAACGTGGGCAGCCAGTACGCTGAAGGAGCGGCCCTGTTCAATCTGGACCGCATTTGGCACGATACCCAGTGCCCCGGTCAGTACGTCATGGGTCTTGCCCTGAACAGCAGCGGTGAAGCACTGCCGGGCGTCCGTATCCGCCTGACCGACGCCTGGGAAAACACCTACGAGACTGTCAGCAAGAGCGGCGCGTTTGACGCCGGTCGATTCGACTTTCCAATATACAGCCATGATGCCTCGCAGAATCTCCTCTTGCAGGTACTGGACCAGAATGGTGTCCCGCGCGGCCAGCCGATTCTCATTCCACATCGAACGGATGATGTCAGTAACGCGCCGTGTCATCACGTTGTCGTCCGCAGCAGGTGAACTGAATGCAAAGTCAACGATACGGGTGCGTTGTGCCTACGGACGCGCCACGGCGTTGCAGTCGGGCGAGAAAAGAGGGCCAGACCGGCTCCATTTGACATTCGCACATTGGAACTGGGTGATATGATTCGATACACTGAAACTCAGTCCGCGCGGCGCGCCTCTTCGCGGATGCACGTCTTTGGCGAAAAATTCGCCAAACATTCGGTCTCTAGGATTACGGGCGTCATGCTCGTGCGTTCCAAAGTTATATTGGAGGTGATAAATGCAACCGAATTTGAAATGGCGTATAGCAAGAATCGCCTCTGCAGTGGCGCTGATTCTGGTCGCAATTCCCTACGCTGTGACCGCGCAGAACGCCATAGTCTCTTCAACGGTCAGCGGTCAGCTCAACGAGCAGTTCGCAAAGCACTACCTGGGCTTGCAGGTCATCGACCCGATGCAGCCGGTCGATATCAACATGGCCTACGAGCCACAAGACAGCCTGCCGCTGGACGAAAACGCCGGAATGTATGTTTTCGACGCTGGCAATTTCAATCGTTACGCAAACGCCGCGCCGCCTTCCGAGACCGCGTATCGGTCATCCCATCTGGAGACAGTGGGCGGCATAAAACGGAAATCGATCAATTACGGAGCCGATGTCGCGTCATCAATAGTGACCCTGGTTGTTTACAACGATTCGACCACATCGCTATCCTACACCCTCACAGGGACGAACGTCCGGTTCGTCGACGACTCGGGGACCCAGATTGTGGCGGGAAGCACGCCCGCCCCGGCAGCAACCCCGGCGCCTGCGGCGACGTCCGATCCAGCAGCGTCGACACCCGCACCCGCACCCACAGCGATGGCGGCCGGAGTAAAGTCGACCTGGGTTCGCGGCACACTGAGCGAGCAGTTTGCCAAGCACTACCTTGGACTGGAGGTTATCGATACCGGCTTGCCGGTAACCATCAAGATGGCCTACGATCCCCAGGATAGTCCGACGCTGGATGCCGGTTCCGGTTTCTACGTCTTTACCGAAAGTGGATTCAACCAGTATGCGTCCGCTGTGCCGCCTTCACAGAGCGCGCTCGTATCTTCGCATCAGGAAACAACTGACGGCGTAAAGCAAAAGGCCGCCGAAATCATATCGGAAAACGCGTCCACGATCGTGACGCTGGTCACATACAATGACACGACAACTCCGATTTCCTACATGCTGACCGGTACGAATGTCAAGTTCATTGACGAATCCGGTACGCAGGTAGAGGGTGATAGAATGGCAGCGCCGGCCCCGGCAGCGCAACCCACAGCGGCGGCCGGTACACCTGTGGCCGCTACGCCCGCGCCGGCAGGAACCGACATTGCGCCGGGAACTACCTATACCGTCCGGACTGGGGATACACTGGGCACGATCTCCCGCCGGGCGTATGGGTCAACGACACACTGGTCTGCCATCTGCAATGCCAATTCGCTGGCCAACTGTGACTACGTCGAGGTCGGCGCTGTTTTGAATATCCCGACACTGGCCCAGACTGACACGCAACAGCCGGTAGCGACGGCAACGCCGGAGCCGACCGCCGACGCAATGACACCGGAGCCGACCGCCGAAGCGATGACACCGGAACCGACTGCGGATGCAATGACACCGGAACCGACGACCGAGGCGTTGCCGGAACCGACGGCCGAAGCGTCCCCGGGCGTGGGCAATCTGGTCGAAGTGGCCGAAGACTACGAGGACCTGGACATTCTGCTGCTGGCGCTGGACCTGGCAGGACTGACCTCCACCATTTCCGACGGTGGTCCCTATACGATATTCGCGCCGACGAATGCCGCGTTCGCGTCGCTGCCCGAGACCAGGCTGGATACGCTGATGGCCGACTCAGCGCTGCTGGCGGAAGCCCTCAAATACCACGTCGTTTCAGGGACTCTGACGTCGTCCGATCTGGCATCGCAGACGTCGCTGACGACGCTCGAGGGCAGCACGATTTCGATCACGACCGAGAATGGCACGTTGAAGGTGGAAGGTGTAACTATCATTACGTCCGACGTGACCGCCTCCAACGGCGTCATCCACTTCATCAACGAGTTGCTGCCGGAGCCGGAAACGGACGGCAACTAACAGCAGTCGCCGGCACACAGGGCCGCTGACACAGCGCCCGCATCAATCAGCAGAAACGCCCCTAGTTCGCTGAATTAGGGGCGTTTTTCTTTGCATCTATTGCACATTTGTGCTATGATCGTGCCATGGAAAACAGTGAACAGCTTTACGTTGAGGAAATGCCCGACACACCGTCTCTCTCGCAAGTCAGGAAGTTGAACGGTCGCTGCGGTGAAGAAGCGGATGACGAGAAGCCGTCTCCCCTGGAAACAACCGACCTTTCGGCCCTGTTCGGGGCAGGCGGCGCGCTGGCGCAGACGCTGCCCGACTACGAGGCTCGACCCGGCCAGGTCGAGATGGCAGAGGTTGTCAAGCGGGCGATACTCGACGAGAGTACCGCCCTCATCGAAGCGCCAACCGGGACAGGCAAGTCGATAGCCTATCTGCTTCCTGCCCTGCTTAGCGAGCGTACAGTAGTTGTCGCGACCGCCAACAAGTCCCTGCAGAGCCAGCTCTTTCGCAAAGACATTCCGCTTCTGGCCGAACTCCTGGGGAAACCGGTCCAGGCCGTCGTCGTCAAGGGTCGCAGCAACTATGTCTGCAATCTGAAGTGGGAGAAAGAGTCGGTCGAACGGAATCGTCTCGCCCTGTATGACAAGGAGGATGAGCAGGTCGCATTTGTGCGGCGGTGGCTCGGAGAGACGGATTCAGGAGATGTTGACGACCTCCCCTTTGTTCTGACGAACGATCTTCGTCCGCGGGTTGTCAGTTTCCCCGACGACTGCATCGGGCGCAGCTGCGGCCACTATGAAGACAACTGCTTCGTAAATCAGATGCGGCGCAAGGCCCGCCAGGCGCAGGTAATCATCACCAATCATCACCTGCTTCTCAATGCTTTGGAGCTGGGCGAAACCGGCTTCGCGATTCTGCCGGAAGCCGCGATTTACGTCATCGATGAGGCGCATCAGCTCGAAAGCACTGCCACCTCTGTCTTTGAAGTGGAGGCATCCGATTACGCTCTCGAGCAACTATTGGCCAGGACCGTCTTCAAGGCCCATCTGGAGCAGGGGCAGCTGGAGTCGCTGCGCTGGCAAAACAGGTTGGCCTTTGCCGAGGCAGAGAAGCAGTCCGACGAGAAAGTATTTCGCCTCGACAGTGAACTGGAGGAGCTGCAAAAGCTGGCAGGTGGTTTGAAACAGGTGCAGGACGAGATGCGCCGGGCAAACCCCTATGAGCTCCCGGAAGAGGACGGCCGCGCCCAGCTTACGCCCGGCGAGTCCGAAGAGGCAGTCAACTACGATCTGGCCGTGAAGGGGCTGGGATCGCTGGCTGCGAAGTTTCAGGCAGTTGCCAGCGGTTCGCGTGATGACAGGATCGTCCGTTTTGCTGAGAAGGTCGACGGTTCACGCCACCTGCGTCTGCGCCTGCATGCCGCTCCCATCGATCCGGCAGAAAAGTTGGCAAATCATCTTTTCGCAGATGAGGGCCGTACCGTCATCTGCACGAGCGCCACGCTGGCCACAGACGGAGATTTCGACCACTTCAAGAGCCGTTGCGGTGTGCAGCGCCAGCCGCATGAGCTGATCGCCGGCTCCGTCTTTGATTATGCACAACAGACCGTGCTGTATCAACCCCAGTTGCCTGCCTTCGACTGGCGCGATAGGGAACGATATTACGATGGCGCCGCGGCGGAAATCGAGCGCCTTCTCAATGTAAGCCGGGGACGGGCTCTGTGCCTTTTCACCAGCTGGGCCGGCTTGCGCCAGGTGCATGAGCGGCTCGCCGATGTCGTCTGGCCCCTCCAGGCCCAGGGCCAGCTACCCCGCAATCTGCTCCTTGACTGGTTTCGGGAAACGCCGCACAGTGTCCTGCTAGCGACCAAGTCCTTCTGGGAAGGGGTCGATCTGCCGGGCGATGACCTGAGCCTGGTCGTCCTGGACAAGCTGCCATTTCCGTCTCCGAGCGACCCGCTGCACGAGGCCCGCATGAACGCTTTGGACGAAGCCGAAGCCGGCAGCAGCTTCAGAAGATATACCGTCCCGCTGATGACGCTCGCGCTCAAGCAGGGATTCGGCCGCCTCATCCGGCGTACGACCGACCGGGGCGTGGTGGCAATTCTGGACGAACGATTGACGAATAGAGGTTACGGCAACCAGGCACGCCGCGATCTGCCTCCGGCCCGTTTCAGCCGTCAGGTCCGCGATGTTCACCGCTTTTACCGCGCCGCGCTGGGCAGCAAGGCGGACTTTGGCCTGAATGTCTCCGCCGCAGTAGATGAGGAGACCGAAGAAACGAACTGGCGCTGGCAGTTGGTCCGGCTGCAGGACGGCAAAATGGACCAACAGTCCTCTGCTCTGGCAGACTGCAGCCCGCCAGAAGCGGAGATTCACGCCGCGGTGGCAGGGATGCGCAATCTGCGGAGTCGAATAGAGGATGCCGGTCGGCTCACAGGCGGTTTCGGCGTCGAGCTGCGTTGCAGTGGGGCGGCGGAAGGGATGTTGGCCGAAGGCAAATTGCCGGCCACGCTTCGCAAAAAATGGGCCGACGAGTGCGCCGCCTGGGCAGCGCTGGAGATCATCGGCCTGGACAGCCGCGAACACGTTCAATAGTTGAGGGCGCCCTCTAACCCTTCCTCCCAAACTATATATCAAACAACAACATGCCGCGCGCGTTCTTGCCCGCCTCCATGTCGGCGAATGCCTCGTTGATCTGGTCCAGCCGGTAAGTCTGCGTGATCAGCTCGTCCAGCTTAAGTTTGCCTTCGTCGTAGTATTGCAGGTACTGTGGCATGTCGACGCGAGGCCGGGACGAGCCATAGTAGGAGCCGATCAGGTTCTTCTCGCCCCAAATCAGGTCCTGGGGCGGCACAGGCACCAGGTCGTCGCTGCGCGCCAGCCCGATCGCCACGGCCGTGCCCGCGGGGCGGACCATGTCGAACGCCTGCCGGATCGTCACGGAGCTGCCGATCGCCTCAAAGGCATAGTCGACGCCGAGCCCACCCGACAGCTCCCGCACCGCCTCCACAGCATCCACCTCGGAGGCGTTCACCGTGTCGGTCGCGCCGAACTGGCGGGCGTATTCAAGCTTGTTTTCCATCAGGTCCACCGCGATGATGCGCTCGGCGTCGGCAAGGACCGCGCCCTGGACCGCATTCAGCCCCACGCCGCCGCTGCCGATCACTGCGACGCTGCTGCCGGGCTCGACCTGCGCCGTCCTCAGGACCGCCCCTACGCCGGTGGTGACGCCGCAACCCACGAGCGCCGCCCTGTCTAGCGGGTAGGCGGGATCGATCTTGATCAGCGCCTGCTCGGGGACGACGGAGAGCTCGGACATCGTGCCGATGCGGGACATCTGAATGATGTCCTGGCCGCGCGCATTGTGCAGGCGGCAGGTGTCATCCAGCAGATAGCCTCTGCGGGCGGAAAAACCCTTGCACAGGCAGACCCGGTCGATTGTGCATAGGGGGCAGTTCCCGCAGTAGGTGACGAAAGAGAGAATGACGTGGTCGCCCGGTTTGACGTAGGTGACGTTGTCGCCGACCCGCTCCACTACGCCCGCGCCTTCGTGGCCGAGCGCGACCGGCGGGTCGAAGTAGATCGTTCCGTTCACGACCGAAAGGTCGGAATGGCAGACGCCGCTGGCGCCCATGCGCAAAAGGACTTCGTTTTCCCTGGGATCGTCGAGGGTCAGCGTGTCGACGACGACCGGGGCGTCGTGCTCGTACACTACGGCTGTCTTGGTCTGCATTGCGAACTCCTTCTGGCTCTTTTTTTCAACCACCCTTTTTCGATCGGGAGACCGAGGTGCGCACGAAGCGCCGATCTTCTCTATCGGCCGCCCATTGCGCGGCCGGCCTTCGGCCATAACGCCATCTGCCGCCCGCCAGATGCGCCTTCGAAACCTCCCAGCCTCGGGTTGCGATGATGTTAGCGTATGGGCGGCCTGATCTCAAAATCCGCCAAGCGACGGCAATGCCACGGTTCGGTCCGACTGGTCGGGGAGGAATCAGTGGTACTGCGGAGCCCAAAGATGTCCGCGACATATTATTACAAAAAGTTTATAAAAATTGACAGACCCTGCATATTCTGCTATACTTAGGGAAATCAGGAGCCAATCGGGAAGCGGAGCCGTCCCGTGCAAGAGATCCGAAGTCGCATACTGGAGACGTTGAAGCAGATGGGGCCGTCGTCGGCGGGAGCGCTGGCCGACTCTTTGAGCGTGCCTGCGGTCACGGTCAGGTATCATCTTGATATCCTGTTGGGCGACGATCTGATCGCAGTCTCCAAGGCCAAACGGACGCGGGCCGTCGGTCGACCGCAGCAGCTCTACTCATTGACAGCCGAGGCGGATACCCATTTCCCCGACAATTTCGCTCCGCTGACGGCCGGCGTCGTCCGGCAATTGAAGCAGCTGCTGCCGGCCGAAAAGGTGGAGGGCTGTTTCCGTACGCTGGCCGAAGAGATGGCCCAGCCGCTTGCTACCGGGAGCCCGGCAGGTGAGAAGATCGACGAGCGCATGGAACGGGTCGTCGCCTTCCTCAACGAACGCGGATACATGGCGCAGTGGGAGCCGGGCAGCGGCCTGCTCCACACGCACAACTGTCCCTACGCCGGGGTCGCCGGCGAACACCGGGAACTGTGCTGCATGGACCATGCGCTGATCGAGTCGCTCAGCGGGCAGAGTTGCGAGCGGGTTGAGGTAATCGCCGAAGGCGGGCGCTGTTGCAGCTATCACGTCCAGGAAAACAAAGCAGATGTTGCGGCACAGCCGCAGATGGTTGAACTGATCGTTTGAAAAACCTTGGACTCCTTTGCACGAGTTGGTGACTATGCCTACGACCGTTCGCAATCCGAATATACGCGAGTTGCCGCTGGCCGAGGTCGCGGCGGCAGAAAGTAATGGCCGCCGTTACCGGAACGGATACGGGCGTGTGACCGTGGCGCCGGCTCCGGGCGAGGACGCGCTGGCCGCGATGACCGAGCCGGTCCACGACAGCTACGGTCGTCGTGTCCGCTACCTGCGCATCAGCCTGACCGACGCCTGCAACCTTCGCTGCGTCTACTGCATGCCGGAAGACATGCAGTTCCGGCCGCGGCAGGAGTTGATGTCCGATGAGGAGGTCCTCTTTCTGGTCAAGGTCGGCGCCAGTCTTGGTGTCGACAAGATCCGGTTGACGGGCGGCGAGCCGACGATCCGTCCCGGCGTCGTCGACCTGGTGCGGCAGATGGCCGCCGTTCCCGGCATCCGCGACGTGGCCATGACGACCAATGCCCTATTGCTCGACGATATGGCGCAGCCTCTGGCCGACGCTGGGCTGAACCGTGTCAACATCAGCATCGATACCATCGATGCCGACAGATTCCGCCGCATCACCCGCTGGGGCGACATCGAGGACGTCTGGCGCGGCATCGCCGCCGCAGAAGGCGCCGGCCTCCGCCCGCTCAAGCTCAACTGCGTTGTCACGCGCGGCTTCAACGAGGAGGATGTAATCGACCTTGCCCGGCTGACACTTGAGAACGACTGGGAAGTCCGCTTTATCGAGATGATGCCCTTCGGCGAGGTGAGCGACTTCCAGCTCAGCCACGTCGTCTCCTTCCGCGAGATGCGCGAACAGGTTGAGTCGGTCTTTGGCGAGTTGGAAGAGGCAAGCTATGATTTTGTCGATCCCAGCCGCCCCTTCCGCATTCCCGGCGCGGCCGGCACGCTCGGCTTTATCAGCAGCGTAACCGAGCCCTTCTGCCAGGGCTGCGGTCGCGTGCGGCTGACAGCCGACGGCAAGCTCCGGCTCTGTCTGCTGCGCGATGACGAAGTGGACCTGCTGTCTCCGCTGCGCAACGGCGCCGATTTCGACGAAATCAGGGCGCTCATGAAGGAGGGCGCCTTCCACAAGCCCTGGGGCCATGGTCTTGCTTCGGGCGACTTCGCCGAAAACCGGGCAATGAATCAGATCGGCGGCTGAGGAGAACAGGTAAAGAACTGTGGCTGTTGCAACAAGCCATGAAGAACGTCTGACCCAGGTTGAGCGAGAGGTCAGCCAGATTGAAGGTGAATTCAGACACTTGGCTACGAAGGCCGACATTGCCGAAGTCAAAGGTGAGTTGCGCTCCTGAAGTGGATGTTCGGCATTCAGATCGCGGTTTTGATCGGGTTCGGCACAGCAGTCCTCAACTATATTCTCGGTTGAAGCCAAGGGGAACCGTACGGAGCAATCATCGATTCGAACTCCAGGCGCTTGAGAAGAAGCATTCATGTCGAAGTTCTGACCATATAACGATTCAGAGACACCCATACAGTCAAGGAGAGTAAAGATGGACATTGCATTGACCGACACGCAGACGAAGACAGTTACACTGACCGAAATGGCTGCCGAAAAGCTGGGCGGCATCCTCGATCAGAAGGGCCTGCGCGAGTCCCATGCGCTGCGCGTATTCGTCAAGGGCGGCGGCTGCGGAGGGATGCAGTACGGCATGACCTTCGACGACGACATCCAGGAGGCCGATCAGGTCTTCGAGCAGCACGGCCTGCGCGTCGTTATCGATCCGACGAGCTTCCTCTATGTCGGCGGCTCCAGCATCGACTACATCGACAATCTGATGGGCGGCGGATTCCACATCGAGAATCCCAATGCGGTCAGCTCTTGCGGTTGCGGTAGCAGTTTCCGCACAAACGGGGCCCCGGCAGGTGCGGCCGCCGGCGCTGGCTGCGGCAGCAGCGGCTGCGGGCACTAGACCCGGCAAGGCCAATGCAATTGAAGAAGGGTGAGGCCGGATCCCGCCTCGCTTTCGTCTCCGAGAGGGGACCGGAGCGGGGTGTCCTCTCGCCCAGCACAGTCCGGGACCGACTCTAGTGCAGGCCAAATACTACACTTTGGAACAGGCCAAAGCCGCGTTGCCCCAGGTCAAGGCGTTGATGGGCCGGGTGCAGGAGGCGCGCTCCGAAATCATGCGGCTGCGGCCGGATGTGTGGCCTGTCCTGCAGAAGGCGGCCCAAAACGGCGGCAATGCCGCGGCCGGCGAAGTCTACACCCATTTCCACAAGCTGGAAGCGGGCGTGAAGGGCATCCTGGAGATGGGCATCCTGGTCAAAGACATCGATATGGGCCTGATCGATTTTCTGTCGATTCGAAACGGGCGCGAGGTCTATCTGTGTTGGAAGCATGGCGAGGACGAGTTGGCCTACTGGCACGATGTCAACGCCGGCTACGGAGGCCGGCAGCCGATCGATCCTGACGACTTCTGAGCCTACCGCCCATAGGCAGGTGATTCGGGGTTGACCTGGAGTCAGGCGAACCCAAGAGAACCGAACGCAAGAATTCAGCGAGCAAACGACATGCCCAATCCTTACGGCGCCCCCGAAATCAGTGTGAAGGAAGTTCGTGCGAAGCAGGAGGGCGGCGAAGCGTTCATCCTTGTCGACGTCCGTGAACCGAATGAGCTGGAACTGGCCAGTCTGCCCGAGGAGGATTTCATCAGCATGCCGCTGAGCGACCTACGCGAACGGCGGCTTGAGGCCGTTCCCGATGCGCTGAACAGTAGCAAGGAGGCCGATGTCGTCGTTTTCTGCCATAAGGGGCTGCGCAGTGCCCAAGCAACCGTCTTTCTGCGTCAGCAGGGCTGGACACACGCGGTAAGCATGGCGGGCGGGATCGACTCCTGGGCCGAAGAGATCGACGAATCTGTCGGCCGCTACAAGAGTATGTAGTGGATACGGGCCGCGAATTCCGCGCTACAGTTTTGAGCCAGTGCCGGCGTTACGACCGGACCGCGCGGAATCCAAATGGCATTGGAACTGTGAGTTGAGGAGCAACCGGTGGGCATGAGTTGGCCCTGGATTGAAGAGCGCAAGAGCGACATCGTCTGGATCGACCTGGGCGATCTGGGCGACCTGGTCTATCCGCAGGGTCCCCACGAGCAGTGGCAGGATCACGGACTTGGCCTGCTGCGCACCATTCTGCACAAGAACGGACTTGAGACCGATATCGTCTCCACGCGTGCGGTCACCTCCTGGAAGCAGCTGGCACGCAAGCTGTCCGGCTACAAGATGGCGCTGATGAATGTTCGCAGCTATACATTCCCTGTCGGCCTGAAGGCCGCCCGCATCTTCAAAGAGGTCAATCCAGGCGGTCTGGTCCTGGCTGGCGGCATGCACGCCACGGTGGCGCCCGATGAGATGGAGGCTGAAGAGGTTTTCGACAGAATCTGCCAGGGGGCCGGCGAAGAGGTCATCGTTGACCTGGTGCGGGACCCGCTCAGTTTTCCCAGGGTCTTTCGCGGGCAGGGCTCCCGTTCGATGTCCGAGTGGCCTACCATCGATCGCGAACTTTGGCCGAAACCGGCCGACTGGAAGGATGCACTGGCCAATCTGCGGCCGCGGCGCGCCGTGCGCGCCCTCAAGTTGGCGCGCGGCTTCAACTGGCCGATGGAGCCGGAGTGCGGCTGGGGACCGCCGCCCGTGGCAACCGTCATCACCAGCCGCGTATGTCCGTGGCAGTGCGTCTTCTGCAACGAAGCCTCCTACATTCCCAATATGGGCCGTCGCCCTGTCGGCATGATTATCGACGAACTGAACGAGTTGGACGAGAAATACGGCGTTGGCTCCGTTGTCATTCACGACTCGATGTTTCTCCAGAATCCCAAGTGGCTGCAGGAGTGGATCAAGGAGTACCCGCGCCGAGCCAACAAGGTCTGGCCCTATTGGGCTGCGGGGCGGGCCGACACCGTGCGGCAGTGGCCTGAGCTCTTCGAAGCGCTGGTACGCGAGACGAACTGGAATCTGATCTCGATCGGGTTCGAGTCGGGCAGCGACCGCATCCTCAAGCTGCTCAACAAGGAGTGTACCGAGGAAGACAACGACTTCGCTATCGATCTGGTAAACCGCATCGGTGACGATATGGAGGCCGAGGGCAGGGAGCCGCCCGTTTTCTGGTCGAACATCATGCTCGGCATCCCCGGCGAAGCCGAGGAGGACGCCTTCAAAACGATGCGGATGATAAAACGAATGAAGCGCGTCTTCCCTTCAATCTCCTACTATGCGCCCTATCCCGGCTCCGCGCTCGGCTTTCAGCTGATCGCCGAGGGCAAGAGCCTGATGAGCAAGGACAACTATCACCGCTTCCCCGATGATGAAAAGGTCAAGGGCGTGAATTACGGTTTCTACCGCGAGCTCTTGGCCGGCAAATACGACACCGAGGTGAATCGCGGCCTCTCACAGGAAGAGCGGCAGCGCGGCTATGCCGGCCTGTACCAGCAGGCGCTGGCCAAGGCCTAAACGATGAGCAGCTTTTCCAATCCCCACTTTATGTACCTCTTCGACATGGAGAACGGCAAGAAAAAGCTCGCCTACGGCCAGAGCCCCGAGGACGCGCTGGAGATCTTGCGGATTCGCCTGTCGGAAGATGAGATGGCGCAGATCAAGCCCGACCGCTACGTGAAGATCAGCCAGCGCAAGCTGCAAGAGCACGTCGACGAGCTGGGATGAACCTCCGCTCTATTCTTCGCCGCCGAGCAAACGCTCCCACCCGCAACTCGCTGTCCGCGCTGCAGGAGCATCTCCTTCTGGCCGTGCTTTCGGGCGCTACCCTTAAGTCGCATCGCGACGTTGACGGCGGCAAAGAGTACCGGCTGCATCCCTTGAACGGCGAAGTGTCCATCGTTCCCGGGCAGGTCGTGCGCTCGCTGGAGGATAGAGGATTTCTGCTGAGTAATCAGAAATTCCCCGCCGCGACCCTGATTCTTTCGCAGAGCGGTCGCCGCGTAGCGCAAGAAGCTGCCCACTCGAAGCTGCAGCCTGTCAATCCCGCCGCGACACCTCGCCGCTGATTCACCTGTGGTGTTCGGTCGCAGAAGAAGGCAATGCCGGCGCTCTGCCTCTTTCAGGCTTCTCCCTCCTCACCTTGCTCCGGCAGTACGATGCCCAGTTCTTCCGGCCTCTGCGAGTCGTAGGGATTGTCGAACGCAACCTTGGGAAACGAGTACCCGGCAACATTCAGCGGTTCGCCGGCGTCCTGCTCCGATAGCCGGCGATGGATCAGTTCCGCCGCCTCGCGTAGGGCGGCCACGTCGACCCCTTGGCAATGGCCGGCCAAACCGCGCAGTTTGGGCAGACCGCGGCGAAACATCTTCAGCGCGCCGCGCCGGTTGCCCTTTTCCATCTGCAAAAAAGCGACCCCAACCTGCAAGATCCCCTGGTAGAGATCGCGCACCGGGCGCTCTTCCTCGTTCCAGGCCAGTTCCAGGTACTCGTGCTGGTCGAAAAAGCGTCCCTGGTTGAACGCAAGCAGCCCCGCGACCGCGGCCCGGCTGGGCGGGTCACCGCACCCCTCAAGTTGCCTGGGGGGTGGGTGAAGATGGCGGTCGACGACGGCCACCAGCTCCTCCATCATGCGGCTCCGCGCCCAGGCATGATCGGCGCCCGCCTTGCGCGCCTTCTGCAGCGTCGCCGTGTCAACGTGGCTGCCGAAGGCGTAAATCGGTGTCTGCCGTGTGTGCGGCTTCATCTTGCACTGGCCGATGGCCGATTCCCAGTCACCCGGCGACTTCAGGTCAAGCAGGGCGAGCACGGGAAAGCTGCTCTCGACCGCCGCCACAAAGCGGTCTGCCGCCTGGATCGTAACCGGCTCGCCGCCCGCGGCGCGCACCACGTCCTCCAGCCGGATCGAAAAGAAGAGGTCCGGCTCCAGGATGACCACGGCCGGCCTGAACTGCTCATTGTCTTTCATCTGCTCTTCCCCAATTTAGGTAGCCACTGCTTGCCATCCCGATCTGTTAACGACAATTTGGCCCGGTCTGGCCGCGCGTTTGAGGTCCTCGGCACGTCTGGAAATCAACTGTGCCGCACCGGCCAGTAGGCTATCACAGGACCTGCCCCTGCTTGAAATCTGAATCAGTCCTTCTTCTTTGCCAGCTTTGCCGCTGCCTCTGGTATACTGGGTTCACTACGAACAGAAAAGGGAGGCGACCGATGGGCGATCGGGAAGACAAAGCCGAGCAGATCGCCGAGCTATCCTACGAGGACAGCTACCGGCAGTTGCAGGAACTCCTGGAAAGGCTGGAGGCAGCCGATCTTCCGCTGGCCGACTCGCTCGAACTCTACGAGTCGGGCATGAAGCTGGCCGCCCGCTGCGGCGAGCTCCTTGAAGAGGCCGAGCTGCGGGTAAGGAAGTGGCAGCCCGACGGCACCCTGGTAGAGTTCGGCGCCGACCAGGACCAATAGGCCAATGCAACTGCTCGGCTCCGCCTCGATCCTTTGGCTGCCTCTGAGCGCGGGCTTCCTCGTTCAGCTCTACAAATTCCTCTTCGAGTGGGTAAAGCGGCGCGACTTCGACCTGCGCGTGCTGGCCCGCTCCGGCGGCATGCCCAGCAGCCACGCCGCCATGGTCTGCAGCCTCGTTTCGGCAATCTTCTATCGGTCGGGGCCGCGCAGCGATCTCTTTGCCATGGCCGTCCTCTTCGCGCTCATCGTAATGTATGACGCCACCGGCGTGCGGCAGGCCGCAGGCAAACAGGCGGTTGTCCTCAATCAGATCCTGCGCGAGCTGTTCAGCGGCCAGCCAGTCAGCGAAGAGGAGTTGAAGGAGCTGATCGGCCACTCGCCCACCGAAGTCTACGTCGGCGCGCTTGTCGGCGTACTCTACACCGTGCTTTGGTTCCAGCTGGCCCCCTGATCCCTCTGCCCGCGCTCCCTGCTCTTCGCCGCCGGTTCCTTCCAGCTACTTCCCCAGCTCCTCCAGCAGCCGGCCGTAGGCCAGCTGGCCCTTTCGGAAACTGGCCAGGCGGAAGAACTCATCCGGCGCGTGGAAGTTCTCGTCCTCGATGGCGAACCCAAAGCCGATTGTGTCGATGCCGAGCTGCTCCTGGAATACGCCTGTGATTGGGATGCTGCCGCCGCTCCGGGTCTGGTACGGTTCCCGCCCGTAGAACTCGGTCAGGACCGCGGCCGCGGCCCGGTTGCCCCAGTGGTCGGCTGCAATGCTGTACGGCCGCCCGCGTATCGACAGGGGGTTGACCTCGACCCTGACGCCCGGCGGCGCCTGCTGCGCGATATGCTCTTCCAACAGCTTGATGATGCGCTCCGGGTCCTGGTCCGCGACCAAGCGGCAGGTGATCTTCGCGTGCGCCGCGTTGGGCAGCACCGTCTTGATCCCGTCCTCCTGGAATCCGCCCCAGATGCCGTTCATCTCCAGCGTCGGCCGCACCCAGCCGCGCTCACGGTTCGTGTAACCGGGCTCGCCGAACTCCTCGTCCAATCCCACTTCGTGTAGGTATTCGTCGCCGTCGAAGGGCACCTGCGCGATTGCGGCGCGTTCTGCAGGCGACAACTCGACGACGTCATCGTAGAAGCCCTCGACCGCTACCGTTCCATCTGCCCGCCGCAACGAGCTGAGAATCTGTGTTAGCGCGTGGATAGGGTTCTGGATACGGCCGCCGTGCAGCCCCGAATGAAGGTCGGTCACCGCCCCGTGCACGTCGATCTGCACGCCGCAAATCCCCCGCAGCGACATGAGCAGCACCGGCTCGGTCTCACTGTACTGGCCGCCGTCGGCGCTGACCGCCAAATCGCTGGCAAACCGTTCCACGTGAGCCGGCATGAACTCCGGTATCTGCGGACTGCCGATCTCCTCCTGGCCTTCAAAGCAGAACTTCAGGTTGACCGGCGCGGCCCCCTCGCCCTGCAGCATCGCTTCCACCGCCAGAATAGGCGCCAGCATATTTCCCTTGTCGTCGGACGCGCCGCGGGCATAGACGCGGCCATCCACGACGGTCGGCTCGAAAGGTGGATGCGTCCACAGTTCGACCGGGTCCACCGGCTGCACGTCGAAGTGTCCGTAGATTAGAATTGTCGGCTTGCCCTCGGCGTGGAGCCAGTCACCGTAGACCACAGGATGGCCGCCGGTCGGCAGCACCTCCACGTTTTCGGCGCCCGCGCGAGTCAAGCGCCGGGCCACCCACTCCGCCGCGCGCGCGACATCCTCGGCCCGCTCCGGCAGTGCGGAGATGCTGGGAATGCGCAGAAAGTCGAGCAGCTCTTCGAGAAAACGGTCCTGACTGTCGTCGAGATATGTCCGGTAGGCGTTCATGCCTGGCACTCCTCCTGGTTGGTTTCGGTCGGGCGCGACGCGAATTCTACAGTAGGGTGATTGCGTTCGTCAAAGGAATCTCCGTGCTGGGGTCGGGCAGAGGCGGAAGCTGCAATCTTTTAGCGCCCACACCTTTTGCGGTACAATTCTGCCGCGCCGCTTTACCAAACAGCACGGCTACTGGAGTGGACACCGATGAAATCGCCCCACGATTGCGCGACCCTGGCCGAGGTCCGAGCTGAGATCGACCGGCTGGATCACGCCGTAGTCGAAGCGATCGGCCAGCGCAAGGAGTACGTCCACGCGGCAGTTCGCTTCAAGCGCAGCGAGAGCGACGTCCAGGCCCCCGACCGCCAGCGCAAAATGCTCGCAGCACGACGGCACTGGGCCGAGGAAGAGGGCGTAGACCCGAATCTTGTCGAGTCCCTCTTTCGCCAGATCGTCGCTCACTTCGTTGCCCTCGAATTGACCGCGTTGTCTGGACCGGAAGCTGCGACGGCTGTCAGTCCTCAATTGCCGCCGCCACAGAAGGCGCCTGCCGGTGATCGCCGTGGTCCAGCCGGCGCCTGAACGTCAGGAAGGCGGGGCCGCAGCCTCCCGCTCGCAGCGCCTGCAGAACGGTCTGAGGATCGCCCTGGTCCACGACTGGCTCAACCAGATGGGCGGCGCTGAAAACGTGCTGGAAGAGTTCGTCGCGCTCTTCCCCGAAGCGCCAATATTCACCAGCATGTTCGGCCCCGAGAAGATGCCCGACGCCTACCGTGCCTGGCCCATTCACACCTCCTTCATGCAGAAACTTCCCGGCGTTACCGAACGTCACCAGGCCTTCCTTCCTCTCTACCCCGCCGCCTTCGCCGCGACCGACCTGAGCGGGTTTGACCTGGTCCTGAGCAACAAGAGCGGCTTCTGTCACGGCGTGCGATCGCGCAGGAGTGGGCGCAGGGCCCTCCACGTCTGCTACTGCCTGACCCCGACACGCTTTCTGTGGCTCTACGACCAATACCGCGATCGCGAACGGATCGGCCGCCTGCTTAGTCTCGCCCTCCAGCCCCTCCTGGCCCTCCTGCGGCGCTGGGACTACGCCGCCGCCCAGCGCGTCGACCACTTCATCGCCATCAGCACCGTCGTCCAGGAGCGAATTCGCCGCATTTACGGCCGTGAAAGCTTTGTCGTCCATCCGCCTGTCGATACCCAGCGTTTCACGCCCGACCCGTCAGCGGCGGTCGGAGACTACTTCCTCATCGTCACCCGCCTCATCCCCTACAAGCGCGTAGATCTGGCCGTAGACGCCTTCCGTGCCCTTCCCCATGAGAAGCTGATAGTCGTTGGATCAGGACGCGACCGGGCGGCACTCGAAGCGGCCGCGCCCGCCAATGTCACCTTTCTCGGCTGGCAGCCCGCCGACCGCCAGCTGGAGCTGGTTCGCAGCTGCAAGGCGTTCCTCTTTCCCGGGCTTGAAGATTTCGGCATCGCGCCCGTCGAAGCGATGAGCGCCGGCCGCCCCGTCATCGCCTTCCGCGGCGGCGGCGCGCTCGACACGGTCGTTCCCGGCCTGACCGGCCTCTTTTTCGACGAACAGACGCCCGGAGCGTTGCAGCAAGCTATTGAGCAGTTCGAGCCCCGCGCCTTCGACCCTGCCGCGTGCCGGGCCCGTGCCGAAAAGTTCAGCCGGGATTCGTTTCGCCGCCGCATGTTGGAGACGCTGGAGACATTTGTCGGCGAGCCCGCCGGTAGCGGATAACTGTCAACGCGCCGGCCGGACTATGTAAAGGAAGCAGCGAATACACAGGAGGCGCCGGTCTGCTTAACGAAAACGAGGTCCGCCGCCTCTATCGCTGCGGCGATTCGGCCCATGATTTCGACCACGTACTGCGCGTCACCCGGCTAGGCCTCCAAATCGCCAAGGCCGAGTCCGCCGACGTCGAGGTCGTGCGCGCAGCCGCACTACTCCACGACGTCCCGGTCGAGGATGGTGGACGCGACGCGCATCACATGGCCGCGGCCGCCTTCGCCGCCGGCTACCTGCGCACAGCCGGCATGGAACCGGCGCACATTGAGAATGTCGTCCACTGCATCCAGGTCCACCGCTACCGCGACCGGTCGATCCAGCCGCGCACGCTCGAGGCGAAATGTCTCTACGACGCCGACAAGCTGGACAGCATTGGGGCAATCGGAGTCGGGCGCGCATTTGCCCACGCCGGCCGCCACGACAACCGCCTCTGGAACGGGACCGCGGCCGCGGCGCCGCCCGACCACGCCAGGCCGGAAGGCCCCGATTACACACCGGTCCACGAGTACGTTTACAAACTCAGCCGCATCCTGCCTACCCTGCATACGTCGACCGCCCGCCGCATTGGCGGGGAACGGTACGAGTTCATGCGCCGATTCTTTGAGCAGCTGGATGCGGAGATGACCGGACACAAATGATTTCGTATAGTCAACATTGACGCCTTTTCTCAGCCTCGGCCCGGCTGTTTCCACGTTCCCGCGGAAGCGTGAGTCACGGAAGCGGCCGAAACTGTGAAAATCCACCAACTGTGTTAGGCTATGCGGGTCGCCGGAGAGTCCTCCAAACCGAGAGGGTATGATGATGAACGCAGAGTCTGAAATCCGCAAGCCTCGCCCACTGCCCTTCGATGAAACGGCGCGTCTGCCCTTGCCGGGCGACAATGTTGCCATCGCCACGCGCGCGCTGCCCGCAGGAACGCAGATCGACTACAACGGCCGGACTCTGACGCTCGACTACACTGCGATGGAAGGTCACCGTTTCGCGGTGGCGCCCATCGCCGAGGGCGCCGCTCTGCTCTCCTGGGGCCTTCCTTTTGGACTGGCGACGCGGCCGATCGCACCCGGCGAATATGTGCGAAACGCCGAGATGCTCGACGCGCTCAGTGTGCGCGCGCTCGACTTCGATCTCCCTGCCGAGCCCAATTTCGCCGATCATGTCAAGCCGTACATTCTGGACACCGCGACTTTTGAGCCCAGTGCGCCGACCCCCCGCCACACGCAGGACCAGCAGTTCGAAGGTTACGCCAGGCCTGCCGCACGGGGCGTGGGAACGCGCAACATGATCATCCTGCTCGGCACCTCATCCCGTACAGGAGGCTTCGTGCGCCAGCTGGAGGCCCGCTTGGCCGGCGCGGCCGACCAATTCAAGAACATCGACGGAATCGTCGCCGTCGCCCATACCGAGGGCGGCCACGACAACCCCAACAACACCGAATCGGTCCTGCGTACCCTGGCCGGCTTCATCGTGCACCCCAATGTCGGCGCCGTCCTCTGCGTCGACTACGGTCTCGAACCGGTCGACAATGCCCGCCTGCACGCATATCTTACCGACCACAACTACCCTCTCGATGCCGTACCCCATGCATTCCTGACACTCACGGGCGGCTTCCAAGCCGGGCTGGAGCAGGCAGAGGCGATCGTGCATGGCTGGCTGGAGGAGGTCGATGCTACCCCGCGCACGCTGCAGCCGCTCTCCGAACTGAAACTGGCGCTCCAGTGCGGCGGATCGGACGCATTTTCCGGCATCTCCGGCAATCCTCTTGCCTCCTGGGTGGCCCGCGAACTGGTCCGCTACGGCGGCGCTGCCAACCTCGCCGAAACCGACGAGCTGATCGGGGCCGAGCCCTACATGATGCTCAACGTGCGCGACGCCGGAACAGCGGCTGCATTTCTCGACACAATCGAACGCTTTCAGGAGCGGGTCGCCTGGCACGGCCACTCCGCCGCCGGCAACCCTTCCGGCGGCAACAAGTACCGCGGTCTCTACAACATCGTCCTCAAGTCGATCGGAGCTGCCATGAAACGCCACCCGGACGTGCGCCTCGACCACGTGATCGAATACAGCGCGCCGATGCGGGAGCCTGGCTACTACTTCATGGACAGCCCCGGCAACGACCTTGAAAGCATCGCCGGGCAGGTGGCGGCCGGCTGCAACATCATCTACTTTGTCACCGGCAACGGCTCGATCACAAACTTTCCCTTTGTGCCAACCATCAAGATCGTGACCACGACCCAGCGCTATGAGCTGCTCAGCCGCGACATGGACGTCAACGCCGGCCGCTACCTCGATGGGACGTCAATGGATGATTTGGGAGCGGAGACGCTCGAGCTCACGCGGCGGGCCGCATCGGGCGAGCGCACAGTCGGCGAGAAGGCCGGTCATGCCCAGGTCCAGCTCTGGCGCGACTGGCGCCAAACGGGTCCGGGCAAAGTCGAAGAGATCAGCCGCCGTCCACAGCCCGCCGGGCGGCCGCTGGCCTTGCGCCGCGGCTCTTCAACCCCGCCCGCGCTCGATCTCACCTATCCGGCATATGCGTCGCCCGGCGGTCCCGTTGCCGACCGCATCGGCCTGATCCTGCCGACCAGCCTCTGTTCCGGCCAGATCGGCCAGATCGCCGCCGCGCGCCTCAATCGAAGAAACGCGCCCGGCCAGGCAGCGGCGGGCTCCCCGAATCGATACGTGGCGCTGGCCCATACTGAGGGCTGCGGCTTCTCCGGTGGACACACCGGCGACCTCTACGTGCGTACCGTGCTTGGCTACCTCCGTCATCCCCAGGCCGCCGAAACGCTGCTGCTCGAACACGGTTGCGAAAAGACCCACAACGACTACTTCCGTCACGAGCTGACGGCAGCCGGGCTGGACCTGGATCGCTACGGATGGGCCAGCATCCAACTGGACGGCGGCATCGACGCCGTGCTGGAAAAGATCGACGACTGGTTCGCCGCGCGCCTGGCTGGGGCGGATGCGCCCACCCGGTTGACCGCCGGCGCGTCGGACCTGCGCATCGGTCTGCTCAGTGCAGGCGGCCTCTCCACCCAGGCCGCCCGGCAGTTCGGCCGGCTCGCGGCCGCTATCGTAGTCGCCGGCGGAACGGTCGTCGTGCCTGAGAACGCGGCTCTCCTTTCTTCGGACGCGTTTCTCAACGAGACCGCGGGAGACGGCCCCCATCTGCCAACTTTGGCCTACGGTCAGGCCCTGGCCGATGCCGAGGAACCCCGCGGCCTTCACATCATGGAGACACCGACCGAACACTGGACCGAGACGGTCACCGGCCTCGGCGGCGCCGGCGTCGAGGCGATTCTGGCACATGTTGGCAGCCACCCTATCGAAGGCCATCCCCTCGTGCCCGTGCTGCAAGTAACCAGCGAAGAGCACGTGGCGCAGCAGTTCGCCGACGATATGGACACCCTTCTCGAAGGCCATCCGGATGGCTGGCCCCAGCAGTTGGCCGGCCTGCTTGCGCAGACACTGGGAGGGCAGCGGCAGCCGAAAGCGACCCGGTCCGGCAACATCGACTTTCAGTTCACCCGCGGCCTGCTGGGCATCTCCCTCTGAACCAGGTAGCGAGAGATTTCGACCGATGCAGCAGAATCCTCCCAACGTCGTCTTTGTGTTCGCCGACCAGTGGCGCGCGCAGGACACCGGTTACGCCGGCAACAACCAGGTGCGGACGCCCCATCTGGACGCACTGGCCGCACAGAGCGTCAACTTCACCCACGCCCTGGCCGGCATCCCCGTCTGCTGCCCCGCGCGCGCCACTCTCCTGACCGGCCAGCACGCCTTGACCCACGGCCTCTTTGTCAACGACGTGCACCTCGCAGACGACGCCGTCTCGATGGCTAAGCTCTTCAAGGCGGCCGGATACGACACCGCCTACGTCGGCAAGTGGCACGTGGACGGCCGCGGCCGCAGCAACTACATTCCGCCCGAGAGTCGCCAGGGATTCGACTACTGGAAGGCTCTCGAATGCACCCATGACTACAACAACTCCAGGTACTACGCCGGCAGTTCCGCAGAGCCACTGACCTGGGATGGTTACGACGCCATCGAGCAGACAAATGACGTCCAGGCCTACCTGCGCGATCGCAAACGGCCCGGCAACGCCGACACGCCCTTTCTACTCCTGCTCTCGTGGGGCCCCCCGCACGCGCCGTACGAGACGGCCCCGGAAGAGTACCGGCAACTCTACAACGCCGACGACATCGAACTGCGCGCCAACGTGCCGCCGGAGATGGCCGAAGCGGCCCGTGAATGGATCGCCGGCTACTACGCCCACTGCACGGCCCTCGACGACTGCCTCGGCGCCCTCCTGCAGGCCCTGCAAGAAGAAGGCCTTGCCGAAGACACGCTCTTTGTCTTCACCTCGGATCACGGCGACATGCTCGGCTCTCAGGGCGAGGTCAAAAAACAGAGGCCCTGGGAAGAGTCGGTCCGCGTACCCTTTCTGCTTCGCTGGCCGCAGCGCTTCGGCTGGCAAGGCCGGCAAGTCGACGCCCTGCTCGACACGCCGGACATCCTCCCGACACTGCTCTCCCTCTGTAGCCTTCCCATACCGGATACGGTCGAAGGGCGCGACTTTTCGGCGACGATCGAGGGCGCCCCGGACCCATCGGGCGGCGCTGCGCTCATCTACTGCCCCCATCCATTCGGTCAGTTCACACGCCAGGACGGCGGCCGCGAGTATCGTGGCCTCCGCACCCACCGTCATACTTACGTGCGCGATCTGAGCGGCCCGTGGCTGCTCTACGACAACTTAAAAGATCCCTACCAGCTGGAGAATCTCGTCAATCGCCCTGAAGGCGAAAACCTTCAGGCTGAACTTGATTCGCAGCTCCAGCACAAACTGGACCAACGCGGCGACGCCTTCCTGCCCAGCGTCGCCTACATTGAAAAGTGGGGCTATCCCCTCGACGAAACCGGCACTGTCCCTTACGAATGGTAAGCCCAGTCCACCTTCCCACGGCCCAACAGTAGAGATAACCGCCCGTGGCCTTCAATCGTGTCCCTACATCTGCCGACGTGAAGATTCGTGAAAACTCGCTGATCAATCCGGCCCGCCGAAACCATCGCAATTCCTTCCAATCCCGGCAAAATATTCTCGCACCCGCTTCGCCGCCATCAACATCATCCACCCTCCAAGCCCACTAAAAACCAAAAACGAAAAACTTAGAGCTAGTAAAAATGGACCCAGCATCCGCCTACCTCAGTCAGGCCCAAGCCATCCTCGACCGCATCATCGCCACCCAGATGGAGAACATCCAGCATGCTGCCGACATCTGCATCGACTCCATCGCGCAGGAAGGCCTCGTACACCTCTTCGGCACCGGCCACTCCCGCATGTTCATCGAGGAGATCTATCCCCGGCACGGCTCCTTCCCCGGCTTCCATCCAATTGTCGAGCTCTCGCTCACCTTCCATAACCAGGTTGTCGGCGCCAACGGCCAGCGCCAAGCTATGTTCATCGAACACGTTGAGGGATTTGCCAGGCAGATCCTGCGCAACTTCGTCCTGCGCCCGCCTGACAGCTTCATGATCTTCTCCAACAGCGGTGTAAACGAAGTCATCGTCGAAATGGCCCTCGAAGCCAAGGCCCTCGACCTGCCCGTCATCGCCGTCGTCTCCATCGACCACTGCACCGCCTCCGCGCCCAAGCACAGCAGCGGCAAGCGCCTGCTCGACGTCGCCGACGTCACCATCGACAACGCCACGCCCGCCGGCGACGCGATGGTCCGCGTCGACGGACTCGAAGACCCGGTCGGCCCGGGTTCGACCGTCGGCGCGGCCGCCGTCGTCAACGCCGTCAAATGTCTTGTCGCCGCCGGGCTGACCGAGCGCGGCAGGCCGCCGCTCGTGCTCTCCAGCAGCGTGTTTGCCGGCGACAGGTCCGCCGAAAAGTTCGACGCCTCCTACGACGACTACCGCCGCCGCGTGCGGCGGGTCTACGGAGACTGAGCGGCAACTCTACCCGGCAGGCTTCATTTCCTGCCGCCGCGCAACGGCATTCAGGGCCCGCGCCAAACTGGACCGAAAGCACTATGCAACCGACACCCTTGCGCACGACCGTCATCGGCAGCTATCCCTTTCCGGCGTGGCTGGAGTTTGCCAGCGCTCACCTGGACCAGTTCGGCAGCGAAGACATCGCCGAGATGATAGACGACGCGGTCGTGGCTGCGATCCATGACCAGCTGGCGGCCGGTCTCAATGTCATCACCGACGGCGAGCAGACGCGGCTCGACTTCAACCTCTCTTTTTACGGCTACCTCGACGGCATCGAGCCGGAACTGGCCTCGCCGCGCCGCTGGGGTCCGCCCGCGCACGACCAGCGCGGCAAACACACCATCATCGGCGAGTTCAGCGCGCCCAACGGCCTCGGCGCAGTGGAGGAGTTCCGGCGCTTGCAGCGGCTTGCCCCCTGCGGCAAAGGCGCCCCCGCGCTGAAGGCCAGTGTACCCGGTCCCTACACGCTCAGCGGCCGGCTGCTGCCTAACGCTGCCTATCCTGACCGCTACGCCGTCACCGAAGCTCTGCTGCCAATTGTGCGGGCCGAGCTTGAGGCCCTCGTCGCCGCCGGTTGCCGCGAGATTACCGTCGACGAACCCTCCATGAGCTGCTACGCCTACCGGGAGGACCCCCTCCGCTTCGTCGATATCTTCAACCGCACCGTCGAGCCCGTCACAGGTCGCTGCCGGCTTTCCACCCATCTTTGCTTCGGCAACTATAAGGGCCATCCCGTCGGCTACCGCCGCTATGCGCCCATGTTTCCCGCTTTCCTTGAGATGAACGTCGACGAGATCCACGTCGAGATGGCCAACCGCGAGTATTCCGAGTTGGAGATCATCGGCCCCATCGCCGAACGCCGCGACATAGCGGTGGGCATCATCGATGTCAAAAGCTACTTCATCGAGCCGCCCGAGCACGTCGCCCGAACTGTGCGCCGCTGCCTGCAGTTCGCCCCGGCCGACCGCCTCGCCTTCGCCCCCGACTGCGGTCTCAGCCAGACCGCGCGCTGGGCCGCCCGCCAGAAGCTGCAAAACATGGTCGCCGGCGTACAGTCAGTCCGGGACGAGCTATAGCCGCGGCTGGATTCGGGAACCGGGTCAATCTCCGTCAAAACGAAACCCCCATCCTTCGTCCCCTACGCCTCGGTCGTGGATCGCCACCCGGTCGCCCAGCGAAAGTAGCAAACCCCATGCAATACGGGATACTCGTTCAGCGTCAAAAGATTTGGCGCCTGCCCATCTATGTGCTAAACTGCGTTGCTGTGCCCATGCTGGTAGGCGCGAAGAGTTGTGAACCTTTGGGCGCGTTCAGGAGTACATCCGGCCGGGCCCGCACCAACTGAAGAAATTGACGAGTTGATCGAGAAGGCGGTGTAAGATGACAAACGCATTGATGGCTTCCCTGCAACCGGAGATGCCCGAAGGCATGGCCGAAATCGACCCCGGTGACACCGTTCGCGTCCATCAGCGCATCACCGAAGGCCGCAACGAACGTATCCAGGTCTTCCAGGGCGTCGTGATCGCCAAACGGGGCGGCAGAGACGCGGGCGCAACCTACACCGTCCGGCGCACCGGCTCACACGGTGTTGGCGTCGAGCGTACCTTTCCTCTCTACAGCAAGAACGTCGAGAAGGTCGAAGTGCTGCGCAAAACAAGGGTCCGCCGCGCACAGCTCTACTACCTGCGCGACCGCCAGGGCAAGTCAGCCCGCCTCAAGGAAAAGCGCTTCATCAGCGTGTAGCCGGTGCCTGCAACTTCCCGTCCCTGCAGTACCTTGCAGCACACGCGGAAGGTCGACGCATAAATAGCCGGTTTTCTTTATACGATATTCTACTCCGTGATCGATAGAATCGCTCGCATCCTCAGCGACCACTCCGCAATCCTTCCAACCGAACTCTATAATGAAGGCTGGATGCTTCGTCTGGTCCTGGACTGGTACAGCCGCCGTCCCGGAACGGACGGCGGCGCGCTCTTCGAACAGGGCGCCCGTTGGTTCTCCGAAGGGAGGCTCTCCTCCCAGTTCCTTCCTCGCTATAGAGGCGACAAACTGGCCGAAACACATACGCATACCGACGGCGTCGTCGGCCACTTCGATATCGCGCAACGATCGGAGGTGCGGCTCCAAAGTGGCGCAACGCAACTCCTGGTTCTCGAAGCCAAGCTGGCGAGCAAGCTATCGTCTGGGACCAGGCGCGCCCCGGGCTACGATCAAGCTGCCAGGAGCGTAGCATGCCTGGCCCATGTCGCCGGCGAAGCCGAAATTGCCCCCGGCTCACTTTCCAGCTACGGGTTCTGGGTATTCGCCCCCCAAAAGAGGCTCATGGAATTCACTTCACTCGCAACTGCGGCAAACGTCAAGGCCAAAGTAAGAAAACGCGTTGACCAGTTCGGAGACGACAAACTCACATGGTACAACGGCACCTTCCTGCCCCATCTCGAGTCGATGTCAATCGGTACCATGGCATGGGAAGACCTTCTCAACGCTATGGAGTCCGAAGGCGCCGGCACCGAGTTCCGCCAGTTCTATCAGAAATGCTGCACTTACGCCAACCTCTAGACCTCCCGCCCGCGTCCCCGCCCACCCCAGACCCAACTCAGCCTTCTCCAGTCGACCCGCAATCAAGCAACCGAAAGCCCAAAACAAAAAGGGCCCACTCAAGGGCCCCCTCACATGAATACTCTTCTCCCCGCGTCACCACCCACTAAAAACTAAAAACGCAAAAACTAAAAACTCAGCCCAAGCCTCTCAAACTGATCCACCGGCGCATCATTCTCCCGCATCAACTCCGCCATGCGCGCCGACAGCCCCGCCTCCTCGGCAACATTTTCGATCGGCGACTCCTGCGCGGGATCCGCTTCCAGGTCGAACAACATCGTATAGCGCGGCGGGGGGTTGTCCGTCTTCCTCGACGCCATCTTCAACGTGCGGCACCCCTTCGTGAACGTGAACGGCTCGGCCAGTTCGATATCCTGCAGCTCCGTCGTCGTGAAACGGTGCCGCATGTGGTTCGGCATCAACGTGTACTCGTAAAGCGGCTCGTTCTGCAGGGGGTCATCCGGTCCCCGCATATAGACATAGCGCCCGTCGGTAATGTTGACGTGCCCGCCGTGCACGCCGAACAGCACCGCGTCGCGGGTCGGCGCGTCCTTTGCAACCACATCCCCGAGCGCGATTCCCTGCATGTCAGGCGGCCGCGCCACGCCAAACAGGTCCAGCAGCGTCGCCGGCAGGTCGATCATCTGCGTCAGCTGCGCCCGCCGCGCGCCCTTCACCTTGCTGCGCGGGTCCCAGACGAAGAGAGGCGTGTGCGCGATCTCATTGTAGAAGGGCGGAAAGTTCTTCGCCCACCAGTCGTGCTCCCCCAGCAGATATCCGTGGTCGGTGCAGACGATCAGCATCGTGTCGTCCCACATCGCCAGCTCGTCCATCAAATCCAGCACCTTTCCCAGGTACTCGTCGCACATGCTCAGCAGCGCGGCGTACTCGTAGCGCGCATGCCGCACCTCCTCCGGCGACTCCTCGACCCGCCGGTAGGGCGGCCAGTCAAAGTGTTCTCCACTGTACTCGTGCGGGTAAAGGTCCTTATACTTCTGTTGTGTGAAAAAGGGTTCGTGCGGGTCGAAGGTCTCGATTTGCAGGAACCAGCCGTCCTGCCCCTGGTTACGGCGAAGAAAATCCAGCCCCGCGCAAAAGGTCTTGGCCTGCGGCTGCTTCTCTTCGCTGTCCATGAACTCACGGTTGACCCAGTCCTGCCGCAGCTTGTGATCGTTGCGCCGCAATCCCTTCGGCCGCATCCGCATCCGATTCAGCGACGCCGGCTCAACCGGGTCCTTCACCTGTCCGATCCACGCGTCGCCCTCCTGGCCGCGATGGTAGTCCCAGCTGTCGTAGCGGGTGTGATAGGTTGCGCCGCCGTCCTCGAAATAGTGCAGATGGTCCGTGCTCAGATGCGTGTAGATCCCATGCTCCGACAGAAGTTCCGGCATCGAGTCGTCAAATGGCTCCAGCGGGCCCCAGCTTCGGTGCAGAAAATTGTACCGCCCTGTGTGCAACTCCCGCCGCGCCGGCATGCACGGCATGCTGCCCACAAAACAGTTGTCGAACGTGACAGACCGCTCCGCCAGCCTCTCGAAATTCGGCGCATGCACCCAACTGCACCCATACGGAGGCAGCATATGCCGGTTCAACGTATCAAACATCACCATCACGGCTCTCATAGCGCTCTCAACCCCTCCTCACTGGATTCCATCTCCGATAGAGAGTCTCCCAATCCCATTCCACCAACCGGCTCGCCGCAACCAGCGGGAGCCTAACCACACTATCCACTCCCGTCCTCAATCTCCATAACGACCTGCCCCTTATTCTGCCCGCGCAACACAGCAACCAGCGTTACAAACACAACCTGGGCGCGGTACTTTTTTCTCAACGCCCTGCGCATCTCCTTCTTGACCCTCTCGTCGTCCGAGATCGACGTGACCACGCCCTCGACCCACGGCCCCTCCGTGTTCCCCCGCATATCGCAAGCCGCCACCCGCACCCGCGGATCTTTGCGCGCCCGCTTCACCTTCCAGCTGTCGCCCTGCGTCCATACCAGCAGCTTGCCGTCCTTCGCCACCGTCCACACCGGCGTCCTCACTCCCTTGCCGTTCTTGCGAAAGGTCTCAAAAGATATGTACTTTGGATCTCCCAGCTCGCTCAGTCTCACCTGGTCCGTCTCCTTATCCGCCCCGGTCTATCCCGAGGGCACATTGCTCAACACGATATCCCGCCGCCCGTTCAGAATAGCATTGCCCTCGACGTCAACGCCTTCCGTCACCTCCATGATCAGGGCCTGCAACGCATCTCCCGCAGAAGCGACAACCTGGTCCCCGGCCATTTCCGCGTCGTTGCCGAAATAGAACTGCGTCGTAAGCAACTCGCGGCCGCCCAATCGGACCTTAACGTGGATGTGGCGCGGGCGCGAAGAGTATCTTCGCGGCATGATCGTCCGAAAGCTGTAGCTCCCGTCCTCCTCAGTTACAGACTCGCCGTAGGACTGAAAGTTGATGTCGCGCAGCGCCTGGTCGCGGTCGCGTGGGTGTAAGTAGATGCCGTTGTTGTCCGTCTGCCAGATCTCGATGACCGCCGCGGGCACCGGCATGCCCGACGCGTCGTAGAGCGAGCCGCCGAACTCCAGGATCGTGCCGGAGGGCCTGCCAGTGGCGCCCTTCAGGACAACGAGATCACTATCCCTGTCCTGCGGTTTTTCGACGGGATAGAACGGGCCCTCCGACTGCGACGGCGTGAAATAGGTGACCTCGATCGGAAAATCCGTCTGCCCTGTCTCTGGATTATCGGGCCTCTCCGCCGCCGAGGGCTCTCCCGAACGTCCTCCATCCGTGGAGACTGCAACTTCGCCGATCTGCTGGCAGGCCGCCAGAAACGCGGTCGCCACTGGAACTGCAGACAACAAGAAGATTCGCCTGCTTAACATGGGTCCTCCTTTATGCCAATTGGCCGTCCAGGGTGGCCAAAATCCGCCAGAGGTCTTCTTCGTGTAAATTCTTGTCGCCTCATGGAAAACTCCTCTCCATTCAGAAAACTTAACCTCTCGCATTCACAACGCAAACCAACTGGAAACTCAAAACAAAAAACTATCAAGCTCAACATTAAATCGCGCACTCGTTCTCCTCTCCACGTCACCCAAAGTCGCCCCCGGCATCAGCTCCGTCAACACCAGCCTCCCCTCCACAAAACGAAACACCGCCAGCTCCGTGATCACCACATCCACCGCGCCCGTCGCCGTCAGCGGCAGCGTGCACCGCGGAACAATCTTCGGCTGCCCGTCGCGGCTCGCGTGCGTCATCGTCACGATCAGCCGCTTCGCGCCCGACGCTAGGTCCATCGCGCCGCCAACGCCCAGCAGCGGCCGGCCCGGCGCAGCCCAGTTCGCCAGGTTTCCCTCCTCGTCCACCTGCAGGCCGCCCATGATCGCCGCGTCCACGTGCCCCCCGCGAATCATCGCAAACGAGTCTGCGCTGTCGAAATAGCTGCTCCCCGGCAGCGCCGTCACAGGTATCTTGCTCGCGTTCACCGGGTACTCCATCGCCCCGCCCTTCTCCGGCGATGGCCCTACACCCAGCATCCCATTCTCCGTGTGCAGCACGATCCCGTGCGCCGGCGTGATCAGATCCGCCACCAGCGTCGGGATGCCCACGCCCAGGTTCACGATATCCCCCGGCTTCAGCTCCGCCAGCGCACGCCGCGCCAGCTGCATCCGCACGTCGCCCGCCCTCTTCCCGCTGCCCTCGATCGTCGCCGACGTCCCCAGGTCCGCCGCCGACGTCCGCACCGGCACCAGGTAGTCGACAAAACATCCGGGCGTGTGGATGCTTTCAGGAGGCAGCGCCCCGGCCGGCACGCACGCCTCTACCTCGGCGATCACCAGGTCGGCGGCCGTCGCCATCGCACGGTTGAAGTTTTGCTCCGTCATGCGGTAGACCAGGTTGCCGGTCCTGTCCGCGCTCCACGCCCGCACCAGCGCCACATTCGCCCGCAGTGCCGGCTGGAAGACGTGCTCCCTTCCCCCGATCCACTTCGTCTCACGCCCATCCGCCAGCACAGTTCCCGCCGCTGTGGGCGTATAGAAACCGCCAAGCCCCGCGCCGCCCGCCCGGATCGCCTCCACCATCGTCCCCTGCGGCATCACCTCGAACTCAATCGCGCCGCTCTGCGCCGCCGCCACCGCCTCCGGGTTGCTGGTAAAAAAAGAGCCGATCGCCTTGCTGATCTGCCCGTTCCGCAGCATCCGCCCCCCGCCGAGACCCGGCTCGCCCACGTTGTTCGCAATGTACGTGATCCCCCGTACATCCGTCTCCGCCAGCGCATGCAAAATCTGCGTCGGGTTGCCGGTCATGCCAAAGCCGCCCACCAGCACCCTGTCGCCGGAGCTGACCAGCGCAGCCGCCTGCCGCGGCGTTATCTGCGGAAGCTCCTTCATCAGTCGACCCTTTCCACGACCGTCGCCTCTCCCTGCCCCACGCCAACGCACAAGGTCGCCAGTCCGTAGCGCGCTTTCTGACCAGCAGCATGCCGGCGCCGCACTTCATGTACCAGCGTTGTCAGAATCCGTGCGCCTGAACAGCCCAGCGGATGCCCCAGCGCGATCGCGCCGCCGTTCACGTTGGTGATCGCCTCGCTCAGCCCCAGCTCGCGCACGACGGCAAGCGTCTGCACCGCAAACGCTTCGTTGATCTCGACCAGGTCCACGTCGCTGCAGGCAAGCCCGGCCCGCTTCAACGCCTTGCGCGTCGCCCCGACCGGACCCAGCCCCATCACGCGCGGATCGACACCAGCCGCGGCCGAAGCCAGCCAGCGCGCCAACGGCCGGATCCCCAAGTTCTCCGCCCTCTCCCGCGCCATCAGCACCAGCGCGCAGGCGCCGTCGTTCAGCCCGCTCGCATTGCCCGCCGTCACCGTTCCGTCTTTGCGGAAGGCGGGCCGCAGCTGGCCCAGCGCGTCCATGCTGGTCGCCAGCCTGTAGCCCCCGTCCGTCTTCGTATAGCGCGGGTGCTCGTCTGTGTCAACGGTCAGCGCTTCGCCACGCCGTTGCCGGATTTCCACCGGCGCAATCTCCTGCCGGAACCGCCCCTGGTCGATCGCGTCCACCGCCCGCCGCTGGCTCTGCAACGCGAACCGGTCCTGCTCGGCCCGGCTGATCTCGCCGCCCGCTATTGCGCCACTGCAGCTCATCTTGTAGATGTTTTCGGCTGTCTCGCCCATCGCCTCCAACGGAAACAGCGCCTCCATCGCTGGATTCGGAAAGCGCCATCCCAACGTCGTATCGTAGCCGGTAACGTTGCCTGAGGGCCCGAAGCCGGTCGGGTTCTTGGCCAGCGCGTAGGGCGCGCGCGTCATGCTCTCGACCCCGCCCGCGACAAAGACCTCACCCTCGCCGCACAGAATCGCCCTCGCCGCCTGGTTAACCGCATTGAGCCCGCTCGCGCACAACCTGTTCACCGTCACGCCCGCCACCGACTGCGGCAGCCCCGCCAGCAGCGCCGCCATGCGCGCGACGTTGCGGTTGTCTTCGCCCGCCTGGTTAGCGCAACCGAGATAGACCTCCTCGATCTCGGCCGCATCGACCCCCGCCCGCACGACCGCCTCACGCACGACCAGCGCCGCCAGGTCGTCCGGCCTCACCGCGGCCAGCGCGCCCCGGATCCGCCCGATCGGCGTCCGCACCGCGCTGACAATCACGACTTCCCGCATCAGCCCCGCACCACCGCGTTGACCAGCGCCAGTACGAAGCCGTAATGCTGCGACTCATGGTACAGGTTGAACGTGAAGGCCTCGTCCAGGCTGCCGATCTGCATGCCCGACCCCGTCGTGAACGCCTCGAATTCCGCCGCGTCGAACCGGCCCGCGCCGTAGTCCTCCTCCAGCTGCGCCTGCTGCGGCAATAGCCCCGCCACGAGCGCCTCCGCGTCCGGCTCCGTCTCCCAGTCCGCCGGCGACGTACCCGGCAGATACAGCGGGACCATCTCCTCGTCCACCGACACCGGCAGTCCGCAGCGGGCGTAGAGAATGCGCTGCTGCACCACCAGCAGGTGACCCACGTTCCACGCGATATTGTTGTCGAACCCCGCCGGCACCGCCTGCAGCTTCTGCGCGGATAGCCCCTCCACCGCCGCATGAATCGACTTGCGCACCTGCCGGTGCATCTTCACACCAAACTGTGACACGTTACCTCTCCTTTCATGTGGGATAGCGGACCGGTTACAGGGTCGCCCGCGTCGCAGCCGTTCGCCGCGCCCGCAGCCTTCAGCCCCTCGTCTCCTGCTGCGCAGCGGCACCCTGCCCGCCCGTGCCGTGCATTCTAACATACACGACTTGGGCAGCCCTACCCCCAGCCCTTCCCTCGTGCCTGGCATCTCACCTCGCATCTCTGTCTACCACCCACCGCCCGCCTTGCCACCTTGCCAAAAGCACCGAACCCAGTCGCGTATTCCTGCTGATTCAGGCAATGCCAAGCCTGAACGAAAGAGGTTTCTTCAACCGCAGCCGAAGTCCGCTCAATCACGTACCTTCGTGTGAATTCGTGTCCTTCGAGGATCGTTGAGCCATTGCGGGCCAGATCCGCCAAGACGCCTGGTGTCAACTGAACGACAAATCGGCAAGGGCTCTGCTGGTTGCCTGAAACAGACCCGTCCGAACCAATTTTCCTGATTTCCCTGCAAGAGGTTTCAGACCGTGCTAACTTGGTACTGTAGTTCTGTTTTTTGACCGGCCGCCCGCCAGTGTCCTCAACCAAAAGAGAGGGAAAGAATGGCGAAGACACCTTGCAAAGGCACCAAGAAAGACGGGAACCCCTGCTGCGGCAACGGCCTCAAACAGTTCGACGGCTACTGCATCGCCCATGGCGCACCCGAAAAGACGCGTGCATGGCGTGTGCGCGGCGGCAAAAACTCCTCCACCGCCGCCCGCGCCGACAAACGCCTCCCCGAACGCTACCGCGACGTCATCCACGCCCTTACCCAGGACTTCTTCGAAGTCAAAGAAGGCAACCTGTCGCCGGCAGCCTACGACGCAATCTGTCGCGGCGCCAGGACACTGATCGACGTTCACGCCGACGCCGACGCCGAAATGGAAGAGATTCGCGCCGAGGAAAATCGCGCCGCCGCCGCAGTCTACGGCCTCCAAGGCGACCTCGACCTCCTCTAGGCCGCCGACGAGCTCTCCGACCGCCACGAACGCTATCGCGTCGACGCCCTCGTCGAACAGGGCCACGCAACAATGGATGACCCGCTGGCCTCGCTGACCGAAGAGGTGGTCCCCGGCAAACAGCTGCCAGTCCTCGCCCACCAAGGGCGCGACCTATTCGGCTTCTATCCATCGATCGACACCTGCTCGGACCATCTGAGCAAAGCAAATGAAATCCTCACGTCCGGCAACCACGACAAGGGCGAGCTGTTCGTTATCCTCGCAAGACTAAACGCAGCTGCCACGGTCCTGAAACATGCCAGGCGTAAGCTGGAGAATCCGCCCGCCCGACCCCTCTTCACAGGCCAACTGCTCGAACGGCTTCCGGCCGGCGTCTCCCATGGATGCACGCATGCCTTCCTAGCCGACCGCAACGTCATCGAATATGTAGACTATCAGCTGGAGGAAGTCACCGAACTCATGCTCAAGATTAGGGAGGATCGCGGAGTTGGCTACTGCCCGCTCAAGCGCGACGACCATTAGCCGCGCCGCGCCCGCCCCATCCGCCGCACTCCGCACAGACCGGCGCAATGCCTTGCCCGATCTTCACCCTTCCTTCATAATTCCTGAACATCTCTGCGCGATAATCGCATTGAAACGCCATGCGAACTCCGGCCCAAGCGCAACCGGCCAACGGCCCCAAGCCAGCCAACTGCTATCTCGATAGACAGCAACCTAACCGTCCCAATACCGTGACTCATACAATTCTCGTCGTCGACGATGAGCGCAATCTGCGAAAAATGGTGCGGGTCTACCTCGAACGCGAAGGCTACCGCGTCGTCGAAGCCGCCAACGGACAGGAAGCACTCTTCGCCGCCCGCCAGGAGAAACCCGACCTGGTCCTCCTCGACCTGATGATGCCCCAGATGGGCGGCTACGACTTCATTCGCCGCTTTACCCGCGAGTCCGATTCGCCCGTTATCATTCTGACGGCCAAACTGGAGGAGAGCGACAAAGTTGTCGGCCTCGAATTGGGAGCCGACGACTACGTCACCAAGCCCTTTGGCATCAAGGAGTTAACCGCCCGCGTGCGCGCCGTCCTGAGGAGGGCTCGCACACAGGACCGCCAGCCCGAAATCCTCCGGGCGGCGGAGATCACCCTCGATCGCTCCGGGCGCGCCGTCCACGTCGGGGACCGCGATATCGCCCTGACGCCCTCAGAGTTCGAGCTGCTCGAAACCTTTATGCTCTCCCCCGGCCGGGCCTTCTCGCGCCTCGATCTCCTCGAAGCCGTTACCGGTGACGCCTACGAAGGCTACGAACGCTCCATCGACGTGCACATCCGCAACCTGCGCACCAAGATCGAACCGCAGCCGAGCAAGCCGCGCTACATCCACACCGTCTACGGCATGGGCTACCGCTTTAGCACAGAGGACAGCTAGGCCATGCGGTCACTTGCCGTTAAGCTGACGCTGGCCTTCCTCGTTGTCGGCATCGCTGGCGCCGTGCTCGTCTCCCTGATCAGCATCCAGCGCACACGCCTCGAGTTCGACCGATTCGTCTCCGAGCGCAGGGACAACTCCGCCGTCGCCGATCTGCTCTTTGGCTACTACCTTGAAACCGGCAGCTGGGAGGGCCTCGATAGTTGGCTCCGCAGCGACCCCTCCCTCGGCTTCTTCAGCCGGCGCATCCTCCTCGCCGACAGCCAGAACAATGTGGTCTACTCTGCCTTGCCGGAGCATTACGTCCGCAACCTGGAAGACCTGGAGACGCTGGCCGGCACCCCAATCCTGCACAACGACCGGCTCGTCGGCACTCTCTATCTCCGGGCACCACCAAACCTCGAAGGGGCCCCGTCTCGCTTCTCACTCGAAAGCTTTTTCCTGCGCAGCGTAAGCCAGGCCACCGGACTCGCCGCCCTGATCGCCGCGCTTCTTGCCCTCGCCCTCGGCATCCTCCTCTCGCGTGCCCTGACACGGCCTTTGAAGGAGCTGACCGCGGCCTCGGGCGAGGTCGCCGCCGGCAATCTCGGCAAGCAGGTCGAGGTCGAGTCAAAGGATGAGATCGGGGAGCTGGCTGCCTCCTTTAACCTGATGAGCAAGGACCTGGCACGGGCCAGCATCCTGCGGCGCCAGATGACGGCCGACATCGCCCACGACCTCGGTACGCCCCTCACTGTCCTGCGCGGGTACACTGATGGCCTGCGCGACGGAATGATCGAAGGGGGGCAAGAGCTCTACACCGCGCTCAACGAGGAGGTGGCCCACCTCCAGCATCTCGTCGAGGACCTCCGCACCCTTTCCCTGGCCGATGCCGGCGAGCTGACGCTCAGCCTGCGGGCCGTCGATCCCAGGGCCCTGCTCGAAAGAGTTGGCCTCGCCCACGTCGTGGCCGCCCGCCAGAAAGGCGTCGATCTTCGCATCGACGCCGCCGAAACACTGCCCTCAGTCCAGGTCGACGTCGAGCGCATGACCCAGGTCCTTAACAATCTTGTTTCAAATGCGCTCCGATTTACCGCCCACGGCCAGATCGTCCTCAGCGCCTCCGCCGGCAGCCGCGCCATTACCCTTCATGTGACCGATTCCGGCACCGGCATCCCGCCCGAAGACCTCAACAATATCTTCGACCGCTTCTTCAAAGTCGATAGATCGCGCCATCGTGAATCTCAGTCCCAGTCCGGTCTGGGGCTCGCAATCGCCAGGGCGATCGTTGAGCTTCACCGGGGCACAATTCGGGCCGAGTCAACTCTGGGCCAGGGAACGCGTTTTTCAATTCAGTTGCCGAGACAATGAGAATACAAAGGCATCTCAACACCGCCTTCACATTTTCCAAACAGGAAGCGGGTAAGATCGTAGGCAATGGTCACTGCTACAATTGATCGCGGCAACCGACATGCCACACAGGCAGGGCCGCTGAAGTAAGGAGACAAGACAAAATGAGAACATGGCTACTCGCTGTCTTGATTGTCTCGACCCTGGCGCTGGCCGCCTGCGGCCTCAACAACGATTCCAACGACCAGGACGAACGCGAAGTAGGCACGACCACCATTCTGGAGAGCGAAGATGCCCCGGCCGCTTCCAGGACCGACTCCGCCCTCGATACCTCCTTCGAGGGCGCACTGCCGCCCACAACCCAGCTCATGCTCGGCATTCTCAGGCTCGAGGATACCGGCGATGCCGTGACCGCCGCCCAAGCCGCCTCTTTGCTGCCCCTCTGGCAGGCCCTGCAGAGCGGCACCATCCAGAACCAGGCCGAAAGAGCCGCAATTCTCAGTCAGATCGAAGGCGCCCTGACCGACCGCCAGATCGACGCCATCGGCGCCATGCAGCTGACCGCCGCCGACCTGAACGACTGGGCCGAAGCCAACGGCATTGAGCTGCCCCAATTCGGCCAGTTCGGCCAGGGGGGCGAGGGAGGGCAGGCCGGCCAGGGGGGCCGGGGCGGACAAGGTGGACCAGGAGGCATCTTTGCCGATATGTCGGAAGACGAACGTGCCGCCTTCGGCGAGGAAATGCAGAACCTGTCGCCCGAAGAACGCCGTGAACGCCTCCAGGAAATGGGCGTGGAAGTTCCCGAAAACGCCGGCCAAGGCGGCCCAGGAGGAGGATTTCGCGGCGGGGCAGGCGGCCGCTTCGGCGCCCTCATGGAGCCTCTGATCGAGCTCCTGCAACTGAAGGCAACCTTCTGATCGACCGGCGCCGATCGCCTCTTCGCAGAATTCGAAAAGGAGCTTGCGATGAAATCGGTCCTTATCAGTCTCGTGGCCCTGCTCATATTCGGCAGCGGTGGATACTACGGCTACTCCACCTTCTTCGCCCCTCCCCTGACCGAGGCCGCAGCGCCGGCCGAGTTGCAGACCGCCCAGGTCCGCCGCGGCGACATCCTCCTAACCGCCGGCGGAATCGGCACGCTCTTCGCCGGCGAGGAGATCAAGGCCGGTTTCGGCAGCAGCGGCATCGTCGGCAGCGTCGCCGTCCAGGTCGGGGACCGGGTCGAGGCCGGCCAGATTTTGGCAAGACTGGCCTACGACTCCGTTCTCAACTCAAAGCTCGTATCGGCACAGATCGATCTCCGCCTGGCCGAGATCGCGCTGAACGACCTGACGGCAGAGGTCGGAGGCGCCGACCTGGCCGCCGCCCGCTCCAATCTGGCAGCGGCCCAGGCCGAGTATGACAAGCTCGTCGCTCCCCCCACGGCCGAGGAGGTCAACGCCGCCCGCAGCGAGCTGATCAGCGCCCAGAGCGCCCTGCAAACGCTGCTGGCCGGGCCCTCCCAGGACACAATTGCCAGCCTGCAGGCCGACCTCAAGGCCGCCGAAGTCGCACGCGCCGAGGCGCAGGCGGCCTACGACAGAGTTGCCTGGCGCAACGATGTCGGCGCCACAACCCAGGCCGCCGACCTGCAGACTGCCACGCTGGCCTACGAAAAGGCCCTGGCCCAGTACAACATCAACGCAGCTGGCGCCTCCGAAGATGCCGTAGAGTCGGCCCGCGCCCGCGTCCTGCAAGCCCAAAATGCCCTCAATTTGCTACTCAAGAGCGCCGACGCCATGGACTTGGCCGCGGCCCAAGCCAAGGTGGAACAGAACCGGGTCGCGCTCGAAGAGTTACTCGCCGGCCCTACCGCCGATGAACTTGAGAAGTCCGAGCTCGCCGTCCAGCAGGCCCGCATCGCCGTCGAAGACGCGCAGTACGAAATCGAAGGCGGGACCGTTCGCGCGCCGATCTCCGGCGTCGTTACTTCAGTAGAAATCCAGCCGGGTGACGCCGTCAGCGCGGGGCCCATCATTTCACTGGCCGAAATCCAAACCGGGCAGGTACGCTTCTGGATCGAAGAGCTCGACGTGGCCGCCGCCGTGCCCGGTTTTCCCGTCAGCATCGTCTTCGAGGCCTTCCCCGAATTCACATTCACAGGTCAGATCACCCGCGTCGAACCGGCTCTCGTCGACGTTGACGGCGCGGCTGCCATCCAAGCCTGGGCCAGCATCGACTTGAACCAGCACGCCGCGCCGCTGCTCTTTGGCATGAACGCCGAAGTGGAAATCATCGCCGGCGAAGCGCGCAACGCTCTGCTCGTGCCCGTCCAGTCGCTGCGCGAAATCACTCCCGGTCAGTCTGCGGTATTCGTAGTCGGACGCGGCGATGAGCTCGAGTTTCGGCCCGTGCAGGTGGGGCTCAGAAACTTCGTCAACGCTGAGATACTCTCCGGACTCGAGGAAGGCGAGACAGTGAGCACCGGCGACGCCCAGGTCGGGAGCAATTGAACCCGCGACCCCGGGCGCAGCGCCCCGATCCGGACCGAGGAATGCCAACATGACCGAATTCGTTATCGAAATGGCGAAAGTGACAAAAGTGTACGGTGAGGGAGAGATCGCCGTCCACGCCCTGCGCGACCTGGACATGCAGGTCAAAAGGGGAGAATTTGTTGCGATCATGGGCCCGTCCGGATCGGGAAAGTCGACCCTGATGAACATCATAGGATGCCTCGACCGCGCCACCAGCGGCCTCTACTTCCTTGACGGCGAGGACGTCAGCCGGCTCGACCGCGATGCGCTCGCCGGTGTGCGCAATCGCAAGATCGGCTTCGTCTTCCAGTCCTACCATCTGTTGCCGCGGCTCAACGCCCTCAAAAATGTGACTTTGCCCATGATGTACAACGGATTCCAGACTTGGAGCGAGAGCCAGCGCAGCCTGCGGGCGGCGGAGCTGCTGAACATCGTCGGCCTCGGGGATCGGCTGCATCATCTGCCAGCCGAGCTTTCCGGCGGCCAGCAACAGCGTGTCGCAATCGCCCGCGCCCTAATCAACGACCCTTCACTGATTCTCGCCGACGAACCCACCGGCAACCTTGACTCCCGCTCAAGCACCGAGATCATGGGCATCTTTCACCGGCTGCACAGGCTCGGCGCCACAATCGTAATGGTTTCGCACGAGGCCGAGCGGGCGCGCGAAGCGCAACGGGTCGTCAACATGCTGGACGGACGCGTCGTCCAAACCGAGTCGAGCATCAACCGGCTGGCCCCGGCCTGAACCGCATTCGACCGAGAGGGAAGCGGCCAGCGCAGCAGATCTTTCTTCGAATTCAAGGAGCACACCCGCCAATGTTCCAGGAATTGATTCGATCCGCGCCGCAAGGCAGGCAGAGGCTGGACGTCGAGTCGATCAAAGATCTGCACGGAATGACGACGCCCAACGCCTTTCGCGTCGCCTGGGAAGGCGTAATGCTCAACAAGCTGCGCTCCTTTCTCACCACCCTCGGCATCATCATCGGGGTCGCCGCTGTCATCATCATGCTCGCCGTCAGCGCCGGCGCCGAAGCCGAAATCGAAGATCAGATCAGCGGCCTCGGCGCCAACCTGATCATGGTGACGCCCTTTCGCAGCTTTGGCGGCGTGCGCGGCGCCGGGGGAGGATTTGCCGGCGGCGGCGGAGGCATTACCGCACTCACCTACGATGATGTCCTCTACCTGGCCCAGAATCTGAACAACGTCAGCGGCGTCTCTCTGGAGCAGGGAACGACACAAAACGTCAAGGGAGGGTCGGCCACGATGACCGGCGTCTCTATCGTCGGCGTGACCGCAGACTTCCTCGAGGTGCGGGATTACGCGGTCGGGATCGGCCGCTTCTTTACCCACGCCGAAGACGAAGCGACCCAACGCGTGGCCGTCCTCGGAGCTGGCATTGCCGAGGACCTCTTCGACGGCGCCGACCCGCTCGGCCAGCAAGTCCGCATCGGCTCTTCCCGCTTCACCGTCATCGGCGTGATGGCGGAACAGGGCGTTGTCGGCGCAACCGACAACGACGGCCGTATCTACATCCCCGTTTCCGTCGTCTTCAAGAAATTCGGCGGCTCAGGCTTCGGCGGCGACCGCGTGCGCATGATCCTGGTCAAGGCCGAAAGCGGCGAAATGCTCGAGCGCGTCATGGACCAGATCACCGCCCTGATGTCCACACGCCGCAACGTTGACCCGGCCGAACCGAACTTCGGCGTCCGCACACAGCAGGACATTGTCGATGCCCGCTCCTCGACTACAGCCGCCTTTCGCAGCCTGCTGGCCTGGGTGGCCGGCGTCTCACTGGTGGTGGGCGGCATCGGCATCATGAACATCATGCTCGTCAGCGTAACCGAGCGGACGCGCGAGATCGGGCTGCGGCAGGCGCTCGGCGCGCGTCCGCGCGATGTGCAGAGCCAGTTCCTGCTCGAAGCCGTCATGCTCAGCCTGGTCGGAGGCCTGGCAGGACTGCTGGTCGGCGTGGCCGGAACAATCGTATTCGGACAACTTGGCGGCATGCGCACCGAACTCGTTCCGCTGTCACTCCCCCTCGCATTCGGCGCTTCCGCCGCCGTGGGCATCTTCTTCGGCTACTATCCCGCAACCCAGGCCGCGCGGTTGGACCCGATCGTGGCCCTCCGCCGGGAATGATGCCTCTAACTTACTTCAAGACGGTGCCCATATCTCGCGCCGCGCCACCGCGCCCTTCCTCTTGATGAATACGCTGAACGGTTCCAAACCTCTCCTTGCGCAGGACATCCTGGAACTGGCAGCCGTCCTCTCCGTCGACGCAACCAACTACCATCCGGCGCTGCAAACGCGCGACGCCGGCCGGCCAGTACTTCCTTGTCACCGTTAATCGGTTTCCCCGTTTCCGTCCCAAAAAGTGGTTGCCGGACCCGGCTGGCAATGCTTTCGTCTTCCCCGGATACCCCGTCGGTATTCCCCGCCGTCTCGCCTTCATGTATACTTCGATAAGCATCTGATCCCATCATCTGAAACAGCTCCGCACAAATGCAGCTCGGATTCCCTCCACGAATCGGTCTCGCCGCAGTTATTTGGTCCTTGGCAGTCCTGTGCATCGGCCTTACCCGCCCTGCGCCGCCTTCCGTCCGCACGCTGGCCGCCGATGTCTATTTCGACAAAGTGTACGGCGCCTGGAAGGCTACCCTCATCGCCAATCATTCGGGACTCGACCTGCAGGGACTCTATCTCGTAGAGCCGGGGCCGCCGGGCGCCTTCTCACTCCTCCTGCTGGACCAGTGGTCGACCGACGATGACACGCACATCGAGTGGGTCGACCTGCACATCCTTGAGACACACGGCCTCGATCCGTCCGCCGAACAGATTCGCGACGAATGGGTCGACCACCTGAACCACGATATCTGGGTGTCCACCCGCCGCGCCCGCGATCTGATGGATGAAGGTCTCGTGCCCCCGCAGACCGGCAGCGCAGACAACAACCCCGAAGGAACCTGGTCGATCGGCGCCCAGTTTCAGACCGAGCTCTTTGGAATGCTGTCCCCGGGCATGCCGGACATCGCCGGCGCCTACGCCCAACGCTTCGCCCGCATCACAAGCAGCGGCCCCGCGGTTGAAGCCAGTGTCTTCTACGTCGCGCTCTACAGCCAGGCATTCTTCGAAAAGGACGTGCCGACACTGATATCTGACGCGTTGCAACGAGTCGAGAACGCGGCAACCGACACGCCAACCGCAACGCCAATCGTCGAGAATGTCCTCCGCTGGCACAGGGAGTCACCGCAAGACTGGCGCGCAACCCGTCAGAAAATTCGCGACGCCTACGATACCGACCCGATGTGGTGGGCCGCCCGCGTCAACTTCGCAGTCACAATAATGGCCCTCCTCTACGGCGATGGCGACCTTCTCGAGACCGTAGAAATCGCGGCGCTGGCCGGCTGGGACGCCGACAACAACATGTCCACCGCGGCCGGACTGCTGGGTTTGGTCCATGGTATTTCCGGGTTGCCCGAGGTCGTGCGCGGCAGCTCCGACCTCTACTTCAACGAGGACGTAACCGGCGACCTGCCCCGCTACGAGACCGTCACCGAAATCGCCCTACGCACGCAGCGCCTCGCAGAACAGATGGTCCGCCGCGCCGGCGGCTCCACAACCGGTAATCTATACCGCATACCCCTTCACAGCGCGAGCGGGGGCGGACACTAGAGCGATGGCTGGTCTGCGCTTCTGGTCGATTCCCCTAACTCTCTTCGCTGCTTCGCTGTGCGCCTACCTTGGGATGGTCTCGATGCAGCTCCGCCACGGCAGCCTCGGCGGCGCCGTCGTGTTCGAGTTTCTGGCCTGGTTCGGGCTGGCCTTTGTCACGTACGCCGCGGCGATTTTCTGGCTGGAGAAATGGTGGAGTAGCGAAAGGCGGTCCAGGCCGGGCGGCCGTCCCGGAGTGCGCGGTTTCTTTCTCGCGGGCGGGCTCTGGCTGGGCGCCTGCCTCTTCCGCTGGCTCCTGCTGCGCACCTATCCGACACTTTCATCGGATGTCTTCCGCTATATTTGGGACGGTCATGTCTCAGTGAACGGCATTAGCCCGTACGAGTTTCCCATTTATGCCTCGCAGTTGGACTGGCTGGACATTCCCTTCCGCGCCCAGGCCCATCACGTACATATGGCCAGCCCTTACATGCCGGTTGCCCAGTGGTATTTCACCGCGGTCGCCTTCCTCTACCCGCTGGAGCCAATCTCCTTTCAGACGGCAGCCGTTCTGATGGACCTGGGAACCGCCTTCGTCCTGTCGCGTCTTCTGGCGCTCGCTGACCTGCCCGCCCACCGCCTGCTCATCTATCTCTGGAATCCGCTCGCCATCGTCGAAACGGCCCAGGGCGCTCACTTGGACGCGCTGATGGTCTTGCTGACCGTTCTGGCTGTATACGCGATGGCGGAATGGTCGGCTGGGCAACGTAGGGCGTCGGAGAACGCCCCCACTGCCCCCGGTCCGTCAAAGCTGCCATTCTCGGTCCTGACCCCGGCGCTCCTGGCACTGGCGACGCTGACGAAGCTGGTCCCTCTTGTCCTCACGCCTGTTTTCTGGTGGCGCTGGAACTGGGGCAGCCGGCTCCTCTACGGCTATCTGGTCGTCGGGATGCTCGTTGCGCCGGCTCTGCGCGCCGGCTGGGGACTGTCCGGCGACCTCGACGGCCGCGGCCTGTTCGGCGCCCTACGCATCTACCTGGCTGAGTGGAACTTTAACAGCGGTCTCTTCCACTGGCTGGAGGAGTGGCTAAGGCAGATGGGCATCGGCAGGCCAATGGCCCAAGCCAAGGAGATCACGTTCTTCCTGCTCTTCCTGCTCCTGTTGGGCGTGTGGCTGTGGTCACGGCATACTCGCGACAACCCGCGTACGACTTTGCGCTGGCTGGCCGTGCCCCTCGGTGGCTACCTCCTGTTGACAACGACCGTTCACCCCTGGTACCTGCTGGCGTTGCTGCCCTTCCTGCCGCTCTTGACGCCCGGGACGGACGAACCGGCGCGAGTTTGGCTCTGGACGCTGCCCTGGCTCTGGCTCAGCGGCGCGCTCGCCCTTTCGTATGCCGCCTATCTTGATCCGGCCAACCTGCGTGAATACGAACTGGTGCGGCAGTTGGAGTGGCTGCCTGCACTACTACTGCTTGGGATCGCGCTGAAGTGGAGGGATGCTGGTCGAATCTTTCGTCCGGAACAGGGGTGAACCGCAGGTCCTCTGCCAGGATAGCCTCGCCAGACCGTAGAGCGGCCAGGGACATCGTCTTCGTTTGTATCGTCCGACCAGCGAACTACCTCCGCCTGACATAGCGGCTGATCTGAATGCCTACCAGCTGGGTCTGCTCTTCCTCGCGAAACAGTGCACCCAACGCTAGCGGCACGATCCCGTCCGGGTCCGAGTACCAGCTGTGTGAATAGATGAGCCAGACACGTTCTCTGCCCGCGAGGATCTCCTGCACGCGAGGCACATCGCTCTCCTCCATCTCAGGCTCTAGCTGCCCCCCCTCAAACAGGTCCACTGGCAGCCCCTTCAGCTCGGTCTCCAAGCCGTAGCGCTTGAAATAGTACTCAAACGGGACCTGAACCCAAGTGGCATTGAAGAGTATCAGGTCGCCCGGCTCGACCTGTTCCGCGATGTAAGCCGCCGCCTTGTCCCATCCCTCCTTGGGGAAAAAGTAGTAGTAGCCGTGGAGGCAGAAACCGCTCAGTGTCACGATGGCGAGCAGGACGAAGAGCTGAGCGCCCAGTCGTGTCGAGTCGAGGATATCGTCGAAATGTCGTCCCCCCTCGGCCTTGGCCCAGTCTGATGCGCCGCGCAACGCCGAATAGAGTCGCGTCAGCGCGGGGCCGCCAAGAATCTGAATGCCGGCCCCAATCAGCAGAAAGTAGGGCAGCGTCGTCCAGATCAGCGGGCGCTCGGCGTAAACCGGGCTGCGCATGCTTACCAGGAGAGCGATGAGGTGCGGTATGGCGAACAAGCAGAAGAGCAGAATGGCCGACCCACCTGCGCCCGGCCTGGTAAAGTGAGAACGCCCTTCCTCCGTGCTGTGGTCTCTCTCTGCAGGTGAGTGTCCCGCATGCAAGTCAGACCTAGGAAACTTGCTCAAGAGCAGCCCGGCCAGGCCGGCGAACGCCAAAACGGGATAGCTCCAAATCCATAGCGGCCGCACGGGAAAGTCTGATGCCAGGAACGCGAAGTGAAAATTGCGGAATGTGTCCAGCACCAGTTTGGGCCACGGCGGCGGAAGCCAGAATCCCTGCTCCACGTCGAGTATCTGAATGATGAATGGCAATGCCCACGGCAGCCAGAGCAACACGGCAAGCCCCTGGTACCTGACCCAAAAGTTGACGAAATTGTCCCTTTCGGTTGAAGCATCCTCTATGGTTCCACGATGCCCAGAAGCGCGGACCGGGCCGTCGGGAGTCGCCTCCAATTCCGGCGCGCTCCTCTTGGCCCCAAACGAGAATGAAGGCAACAGGAATAGGACGCCCATCGCCGCGTTCAGCGCCACTGGGAGATAGACCGCCGCCGAGTTGTGCGTCAGCATGACCGCGGCCTGTGACGCCGCCAGCCCCACCCAGCTGCCGCTGGAAGGACGGCGCTCGGTGAGAAGACGCGCCACAAAATAGAGCACGCACGCCACCTCCAGTGTCAGGAGGGCGTACATGCGGGTTTCCTGCGCGAACTGCACGTGAAAGGGAGAGAGCGCCAGGATGCCAGCCGCAACCGCCGCGCTGGACCTGTCCAACAGACGGCGCGCGGCAGCGTAAAACAGCGGCACGGTCGCGGTCGAAAACAGCGCCGAGAGGATCCGCACTGGACCTTGAAGCTCGCCAAATAGTTCGATCCAGACATGCAGCAAGCTGTAATATAGCGGTGGGTGCTGATCGATGCGAATCAGCCAGCCCAAGCCTTCCCACAGCGGATGGCGGGCAATCCACAGGCTGAACGCCTCGTCCAGCCAGATGCTCTTTTCGCCGATGCGGTAGAAGCGCAAAACAAGGGCCACCAGGGTGACAGCGCCCATAAAAATCAGGTCGCCGCGACTGGCACGCGATCCCGAAAGAATGCCCATCCTGCGAATTGCTCTCATCGCCTCCATTATGGCATTTACTATGTCCTGTATCAACTGCGGCCGGCACTGGAAGCGGTGCCTCTGTCCCCGATTTGGGGATTTTCTCCATGTATTGGGAACCTCTCATCCTTCCGTACAGCCTGTGTTCTGCGCGGACCTACTCAAAGCAGTCCGGAGGAAGTTGGCAACATCTCCGCATAGCTGCGTGTATAGGTAACGAGGTCAGTCATTGCACAGGATGCAGGGCCCATGTACAATTCCATTGATCGGCCCGCCCCTTTCTTCTCCGGCCGCTGAATCCGCTCCATCTGGCGAGACTTGGCATGGTTTCCCCGCTTCAACTTGAAGACAGCGCCCCCTGGCGCCGGCGCTACCGTTGTAAGCGACTCGGCAGCGTCTCTCTGGCGCCCAGCAACCTCGCGCGAGGTATCGTTCAGGCCAATTGGTTCGGCCCGGAGATTCGGAGCTGTGCCTGGGACGTTCCATCCGGCACGTTGCGTCCGCTGACAGGGGAGGAAGACGCGATTTCCTACGCTTGGCTGGCCCCCGACGGCGCCCATTGCTACTTTCTGCGGGACAAGAGGGGCAGCGAAGTCGGCCACGTCGCCCGCGTTCCCTTCGCGGGCGGGCCCGCTCTCGATCTCACGCCCGACCTGCCGCCGTATACCTTGCGCGGCTTCGACATCAGCCGCAGCGGCAACCTGCTCGCCTTTGACGCAGTCTTCGACGGACGTTATTGGTTCTATTGCATCACCTTGAGTCCGGACGGCTCCTGCTCGCCGCCCCGGCTGATCTACACGGCTGCAGAGGAGACCTGGGCCTGCCATCTCTCGCACGATGGCGCCCTGCTGGCCGTCAAGTCCACGCACCGGGCTCCGCACAGCCGCCGCTACAGCACGCTTGTCTTCGAGACCGGGTCAGGCGAGCAGATTGCCGAACTGTGGGACGGCATCGAATTCAGCGTCGAGCCTGTTCAGTTTTCGCCGCTGACGGGCGATGAGCGTCTTCTCGCCTCGACAACTTCCCAGGGCGTCCTTCGCCCTCTCCTCTGGCACCCGCGCACGAAACAGCGCCGGGACCTGCGATTTGCAGACGATGACGAAGCCGTCCTGCCCCATGACTGGTCTCCCGACGGCAACCGGCTCCTCGTAGAGACGACGTGTGACGGACGCACTGGACTGTTTGTCTACGATCTCCCCGAAGACGATCTGCGACCCCTCAACCATCCGCCCGGCACGTTTCGCGGACGCAGCGGGCCATTCCATACCGGGACGCCGGCCACCCTTTTCGGCCCCGAGGGCGCCGTGTGGGCCCACTGGAACGACGCCTCCCACCCCCCCAGACTACTTTCTCTGACGCAGGAAAGTCCGCCCGACCCCGTGCTTCCTGTTCCCGACTGCCCGCCGGGCCATCCCTGGCGCGAGGTCAGTTTTCCCAGCGCCGACGGCGTCAATGTGCAGGCCTGGCTGGGACTGCCGTCCGGCACTGAGATTTCACACGGCCCTTTTCCCACAATTCTGCACGTGCACGGGGGGCCGAGCGGCGCCGTCACCAACGCTTTCGACCCGTCCAGCCAGGCATGGCTGGACCACGGATTCGCCTACCTGACGGTCAACTACCGCGGCTCGACCGGTTTCGGCCGCGAATTTCAGGAGAAGATCAACGGTGACGTCGGCCGCTGGGAGCTCGAGGACATGCTGGCGGCCAGGCACTGGATTATCGAGCAGGGTATCGCCCACCCGCGCCAAGTGCTGCTCGAGGGAGGATCTTACGGCGGCTTTTTGACGGTGTGGGCGCTCACGCAGAAGCCCGATCTGTGGGCCGGCGGGGTCGCGCCGGTGGCGATTGTCGACTGGCTGATGAACTACGAAGACTCGTCAGCCGCCATGCAGGGTTGGGCGCGCATGATCTTCGACGGTTCGCCCCGCAAAAGGCCCCATCTCTACAGGGAGCGCTCCCCCCTTACCCACGCAGCCTCGATACAGGCCCCCTTGTTCGTTTTCCAGGGACGCCATGACAGCCGCGCCACACCCCGCCAGATGGAGTACTTCTCCCGCAGAATGCAGGACCTGGGCAAGGATTTCACGCTGATCTGGCTGGATGCAGGCCATGGAACCAGCAGCGTTGCCACCGCGGAACGGATGCAGGAAGAGCACATGAAATTCGCCTATCGAGTGCTGGGGCTGCAGGCGTCAGATGTGGACTGAGCTCTCAAACCGCTATCAGAGCCTGTGGCAACTCCCGGCGGGGGTCCGAGAATCTCTGGCCAGCGCCGACTACCGGCTGCTCCTCAGCTCCAGTACCCTTTGGTGGCTGGCGCACTATATGGAGATGCTTGTCCTCGGCTGGCTTGTGTTGGAGTTGACAGATTCACCTGCCCTCATCGGCCTGGTCGCATTCTGTCGCGCCATTCCCGTGCTTTTTGTGGGCGGATTCGGCGGTATACTGGCTGACCGGATCGGCCGCCGTCCGCTCATTATTGCCGCGCAGACCGTCACTTTCGCCATGTACGGAGCCGTGGCGCTCCTGCTGGCAACGGGTCTGGCGGCGCTGTGGCAACTGATAGTCATTTCCCTGATTCTTGGCTGCGCCTGGGCGATGGACTGGCCCACTCGGCGCGCGCTGATTCCGGACCTGGTAGGCCGCGCCCGCACGCTTGATGCCCTGCTGCTGGAGAGCCTCGGTATGGGCATCGCCCGCACGCTCGGCCCTTTCGCCGCCGGTTTTGTCCTCAATGTATACGACGCGCTGGGCTGCTTTCTGGCCCTCAGCGGGCTGTCGGCAATGTCGCTCCTGCTCCTGCGCGCCCTCTCACGCCAGACGATTCCACAGACCTCCTCTCCTTCCAGCGCCACGCCCTGGGCGCAGATTCGGGACAGCGTGCGCTATGTGCGGCAGAACCAGCCAATCCTGGCTGTCACGCTGATCACGATGATCATGAACATGCTGGCCTTTCCCTACATGAACTTCCTGCCCGTCTTCGCGCGCGACGTCCTGCACCAGGACCCGATTGGTCTCGGCTACCTCGGCGCAGCAGTCGGAATTGGGAGTTTCTGCGGGCTTTATCTCGTCGGGCGCGTACGGCACCTGGCCGGTCCGGGGCAGGTCTTTCTTGTCGGTACGGTCGCGCTCAACTTCGCACTGCTGGCCTTTTCATTTAGTCACGATTTCTACTTCTCCTGGGCGATGCTGCTGGTGGTTGGGCTGGGTCACGCCTGCTTCGGCATCCTGCAGAGCTCGATCGTACTCCTGGCTGCCGTGGACGAGAGGCGGGGTCAGGCGATGGGAGCCATCGCCGTTGCCATCGGCACCGGCCCGTTCGGCCGTCTCCTGACTGGCGTCCTGGCACAGTCCTATGGCGCGCCATTGGCTGTTGGAGGGGAATCTGCCGCGTCGGCACTGCTGGTCATTGCGGTAGCGGCCGCGCTGCCCGGCTTGCGCCAACTGTCCAGAAGCGACGACAGTCCCGCCACCACTTGAATGTCAAACCTGCCGGCAGCAATACTGTTTGGCTCTTTCTTTAGACCGGGAGTTTGCCGATAGCCCGCTGCGCCGGATCGCGCGCGTGCCTGTTGGCGTGACGCCCAAGGCCCGCATCCTCGTCCTCACCTTCCTCAACTGTCGATTCCGGCGACCGGTAGGCCGCCTGTGGCAGGGAAAGCCGTGACCTTACGGGAAGGGTTTTCTTCGTGTAAATTCGAGCAAATTCGTGGATTGCACTGCGAGGTTAGGTGAACCGAAGTTCCCGGTTCCATAGGCGAACTTCCCTAGGAATCCATCGCCTCCTTCATCGCGGCGATGGCAGGCACTTCGATGTCGCGGATCCGCAGCACCTGTTCCGCGATCCTTTCTCTGAACTCAACCACCTCCTCCTCCGAGAGCGGAAAGTCCGTTTCCATTTCGCGGCGAATCGCGATCAGACGTTCACAGTTGGCCCGCCCTTCCTCGAACTTTTCGCCTCCCTGCTCCAGAAACAGACGCTGATTGGTCAGCATCAGACCTCGCGCCTCCGCCCACGAAGGCACCTCGTCCGGCAAGAGAATCAACCCCAACGCTTCCCAGGCCCTGGCGCTGACACGAAACTGGTACCCGGCCTCGCGCAAGGCCGGTTTCTGCAGAATCTCGGCGGCCTCGCCGAGAAAGTCGGCGTACAGGTCTCGCTCCGCAAATCCCTCCTTGCCGAAGGTATGCGTGTCGCCGAAGACCGATTCCAGGCCGGCGTACATCTTGCGCCCGCGCGGAAAGTCCTTGTCCCAGCTGCCCCGTATCTTCGGCTTCCGCAGCGTGTCGGCCCAGCGTTCGTATGCCGCGAAGCCGAAATTGTGGCGCGCTCCCTTGGGCGGCTTCTCGGTGTAAAGCCTGATGCAGTCCCAAATGCCCTGATCCACCGCCGCCTGCAGCTTGTCATGGTCGGGCGGATTGAGTGTCAGAATGCGGTGTCGCACCTTCTTCACCTGCCCCCGCGCCGCGGCCAGCTGCCCGGTCGAAGCGATCAGGGGCACGCGCGCCCGGTCTGCGATCGAGACCCGGTCGGCCCCGTCGTCGTAGCCGAAGACGACCACCGGCATCATGTGCGCGATCTCGAACTCATAGGGTTGTGGATCGTAGGGCAGTTGCATAGCGTCGACCCATGTTATGGCCGGCGTGCCCTTGTCCAACGTTTCCACCAGGTTGCTGACCGCCTTGTCGGCGCTTCCCGTCTGGCGCGCATTCTGGACCGCGCCGATCCGATTCAGCATCGTCTCCATCGGGTCAAATGTGTTGCGGGTGAGGATACGTGCGTGCGGGTCAATGCCCTGGTAGGAGAAGGGGAAATAGCCCATCACCGCGCCGCCGCTGATGCCCATCAGCAGCGCTTCCGTATATGGCTCGCCCGTGTGGGGCGCCTTCACCCCGCAGTAGTCGTAATAGTTGCGGACGGAACCGGTCTCCCAGTGAAGCCCGTCGAACTGGCGGTACTCCTTCAGGGTCGTCATTCTTGCACTCCTTCGGCGTTCAATAAATAGTCGCCAAGCGTTTCGTTTGCGACGACAAGACCTTTCTCGCTTGCGGATCGGTTGGCGGTTATCACTGGCGGGGAATGCGCCAGCGCGTGGCATCACGGGCGAACCCGCTCCAGGCGATCACCGTCTGTGGGACGACGGCAAACAGGCCGACCGGGACATTATTCGAGCTGCCGGCACTTTCCAGGTTTTCGCTGGGCCGGTATGTTTCATACTTGCGGACGAAATCTTCGTCCAGCCGGCGCAGGAACGTCCCGTCCCGCCGCGTAATCTCGCTGAAGCTGCCTTCGATGATGACAACCTCGTCGGCGTTCTCCAGGTGAACGACCGCCTGAGGATTGGCGCGCAGATTGCGGATCTTGCGGCCCGCGCCAACGAAGTAGAAGACATCGTCCAGCCAAGCGCCCCAAACCGGCACGGCGTGGGGCCGGCCGCTGGCCGAGGCGCTCACAATCCAGTAATTCAGGGCCGCCTGCATCCGGCTTTCCACGAACGACCAAGTCAACATCTCTTCCGTGAACGAAGAACTGTCCAGCGCGAGGTTCGGGCGGCTGCGCACCCTGTCATGCTTGTCGGCCATCCTGCACTCCTTACTTGAGCGGAAGCACGCGCGCACCGGCGCTGGGCGAGCTTACGTAAATCTCAGGCCACACATTCATCCGCTTCGCATAGCTCTTGCGCACGAACTCCCGCACGTCTGCCTCCGATCCGCTCCAAACCAGGGCCACTGCGCATCCTCCAAATCCCGCGCCTGTCAGGCGCGCCCCAAGGCAGTCAGGATGGTCAAGCATTGATTCAACCATCACGTCGAGTGCCTTGCTGCTGACTTCATAGTCATCGCGCAGACTGGCGTGGCTGTCGTTCATAAGCTGGCCGACGAGTCGGAAACTGTCCCGCTCAAGCGCTGCGACGGAGGACTGCACGCGTTCATTCTCGCTGACCACGTGTCGACAACGTCTGAAGACCGTTTCCGGAAGCAGGTGACCGTATTCTTCCAACTGCGCGCTGCTCACATCCCGCAGTGCCGCGATGGCCGGCAGGACTGCCTGCAGCCGCCGCACGCCGTCCTCACACTGGGCCCGGCGTTCATTGTATGCGCTGCCGGCCAGCGAGCGGCTGGCCTTCGTGTTGCCGATGACCAGCGAGGTTTCGGCCGGAAACGGAACCCGCCGGTAGTCCAGGCTGCGGCAATCGATCAGGAGCGCGTGCCCCTCCTCCCCGAGCGTGCTGACAAATTGGTCCATGATGCCGCAGTTGACGCCCACATACTCGTTCTCGGCCTTTTGCGCCGCCTTTGCTATCTGCGGCCCGCTCAACGCGTGGATCTGATTGGCGGCCGCCAGAAAGGCCTTGGCCGCCGAGATCTCAAGCGCAGCAGAACTGCTCAGCCCGCTGCCGCGCGGGACATTTCCGCTGACAATCCCTTCGAAACCCTTCAGCGGGACCTTCAGCTCGGACAGCGCCAGGCCAACCCCCTGTATGTAGTTAGGCCAGAGCTGCTCGTCATCCCGCCGCGGCGACTCGATGTCGAAATCAGTCCAGGAGTCGAACTCCAACGCGTACAGCCTTACCATTTGGTCCGGGCGCGGACGGAACAGAACGCGCACGTCCCGGTCAAGCGCCACGGGGAGGACGAATCCGTCGTTGTAGTCGGTGTGTTCCCCGATCAGGTTGACCCGCCCGGGCGCGATGGCAAGGTGGGTCGGTTCGCCCTTAAAGTGGGCTGCAAAGCCGTCGAATATCTGTTGCGTTCGTTTGTCGGGTTGCATTCTCGTGGTTGATAGGAACTCAGGTACGGAACAGGCAAAGTACGGTGTGGGGCTGGCGCCGCCCGCCAGGCGAATCTTGAGAATATGTGAAGGATCATCTCAACACCGCGTACAGATTCAGCCCGGGAAGCACGCCCGAACTGTCCGCGTCCTTGCGCTTGCCGTCGGCGCGGAACGTGTGCACGATATCCAGCCCGGCATCCGCGGCCAGATGTTCCAGCTCCACATCATCAACCTGGTGGACATAGCGGATCGCCTCGACGCCCTGCTTCCAGGGCAGCAGGCCGTCGCCCGCCTCCAGCGCCCCGGGATCTATGCCGACCGTCCGCGGGTCGATGAGCTTGGCGCGAAAGCGATCCCGTCCCAAAAACTGCCAGAACGAAAGTATAGTGTACCCGTCGGTCAACCGCTGAAAATCGCGCAGCAGGCGCAGCCGCAACCCGTAACCAGGAAGGTGCTGGATGGTAGCCGTGCAGAGAACCACGTCGAACGGAGCCCTTCCTTCTTCCTCAATCGGGGCGGGCCAGCACCCATCTCTCGCCGAAGCATCCGTCAGCGCCGCCAGCCAGCTTGGGCTCGCAAGGTCGGCCTGCAAGAAAAGGCACTCGACGCCGTCCAGCCCGGCAGCGGCACTGCGTGCAAGCTGAAGAAGCTGCGCGTTTCCGTCCACGCCAACGTACCTGGCACGCAAACTTTCGCAGGCCAGCAATCTTGCAAACCGCCCATTCCCGCAACCCACATCCAGGACTGTCGGCCAATCTTTCTCGCCGCGTTCGAAATAAGGTAGAATAGCGCGCAGACCGGGCGTCCATCCCTGACGCGTGGCGTCGAATTGGACGGCCGTCCGCTCATAGAAGCGACGATTAATCTGTAACAACGCATCCTGCGTCTGCGCGTCCATGCTGACCGTACGAGTCCGATCGCGATCGGGCGCGACGGGTTGATTCAAGGCAGGGCTAGTATGAAACGAGTCCTTGCGCCGGATGAGGTCCCGGCAGAAGTACATCAGATCTCCCAAGAATGGCAGCGCAAGCGGTCATTTGACCCGGCTGACTACAGGGATACACTTTCTACCATTTTCGTGGAAATCCTGGAGGTGCAGGGACCTGAATGGGATGCCAAGCGCTCGCTTCGATCCATTCTAGCCCGATACCCGAAGGACGGCAAAGGGTTTTTCGCCAAGTCCGATCTGGTAGCCGGTTTTCGCTTTCTGATCGAGTGCGGCGAGTTGGAGCCGGACGCTCGTCTACTTGAGCGAATCCGCATGAAGCCGGTGCGCACATCCAGCGGTGTCGCGCCCGTCACCGTTCTCACTGCCCCTGCCGGCTGCCCGGGCGAGTGCATATTCTGTCCCGACGACTGGCGCATGCCCAAGAGTTACATCTACGACGAACCGGGTGCGCAGCGGGCCGAGCGCGACGGTTTTGATCCCTTCAGGCAGACGTTTGGCCGCATCGACGCCTTCGAGAGTATCGGCCACGATGCCTCCAAAGTGGAGCTCTTGATCCTGGGCGGCACCTGGAGCGCCTACAGCCGCGACTACCGCGAGTGGTTTGTCCGCCGCTGCTACGACGCGATGAATGCGGTCGGCAATCCGGACTTTAGACCTGCGGCCACACTGGAGGAATCACAACAGCGAAACGTGTTGGCCGCCCATCGCAACGTTGGGCTGGTCGTAGAGACGCGCCCGGACTGGATCACGCGGGAAGAAATCGTGCACATGCGGCGCCTGGGCGTGACGAAAGTGCAGATCGGTGTTCAGAGCCTCGACGATGAAGTGCTGGCTCTCAACAAGCGCGGCCACACCGTGGCCGAAGTGCGGCACGCGCTCGGCCTGCTTCGAACGGCCGGTTTCAAGCTGCATCTGCACTGGATGCCCAACCTTTACGGCGCGACGCTGGAGTCGGATAGGATCTCTTTTCAAGAGTTTTTCGATGATCCCGCCATCCGGCCCGACGAGCTCAAGATCTACCCCTGCTCATTGATCGCAGGAACGGAGCTATACGACAGGTGGCTGGAGGGCAGCTACCGGCCCTATTCGCAGGAAGAGTTGGTCGGTCTGCTGGCCGACATCAAGCCGGCTGTTCCCCCTTATACTCGCATCAACCGGTTGTTTCGCGATATACCCGCGCACCACATCGAAGCCGGCGTAAAGGTCAGCAACCTGCGCGAGATCGTTCAGCTGGAGCTGGCGCGCCGCGGCGCGCGCTGTGGTTGTATCCGCTGCCGCGAGGTACGCCGGCAGCGCGTGAGAGAAGAGGAACTGGGGCTGTCAGCCCATGCCTACTCGACCGATCTAACCGACGAAATATTCTTGCAGTGTGTCGTGGTGGGGAAAGGCGCCCGGGCCGGCGTAGCCCCACCTGACCAGGCCCCGCTTGCCGGCTTTCTTCGGCTCAGTTTGCCCAAACACCCTGCGGCCGGAAGTCGCGCTTATTTGGAAGAAATACGAGGAAACGCGCTGATTCGCGAGGTGCACGTGTACGGACCTTCCCTGGCCATCGGCGGCGCCGAGGCGGGCGCGCCACAGCATGTCGGTGTCGGTACACGCCTGCTTACGGAAGCGAGACGACTTAGCCGCGAAGCCGGCTTCGAGCGCATAAGCGTCATCGCCGCCACAGGCACGCGGGCCTATTACGCCGCGCGCGGCTTCGAAATGGGCGAACTGTACATGACAGGAACGACTTAGATACGATGGCGAGAGAGGGGCGGGACCGCAGACCGGAGAAAGCGGAACAACACTCTGGTCAGGCCGGGGAGTCGAAAAGAGGCACGGCACATAGATGCCGCGCCTCTTTCTTTTATTTTGAATCCGCCAATGTGAAGGAGGCCGTTTGACCGGTCTGGCCAGTTATCTGGCCCGTTGCCGGACCTAGAAATTCAACGTCAGGTCAATTTCCGCCGACTGCACGAGAGGCAGAAGCTGAGTGACCATCGACAGCATCGAGTCCATGCCACCACCCATCATCGACAGCAACCCCGTCTGTGCCACGACTTCGATCAGGTTGCCGGCTTTGCCGTCAGACCAGTCCAGAGTCGGCAGTGCATCGCCGTCGATTGAGATTGTGATGCCGTCCACATCAGTGCTGATGCCCAACTGCGAAATGCCCATATTCCTGACCATGGCGAGTGGTGCCAGCCCCATGGCAAGTGCGTCGAGCGAACCGCCGGTCATCGCCGACAGTTCATCGACCGACAAATCGCCAATGCTGATGCTGCCATCAGCATTGTAGAAAACAGGCAGATTGATCCGCGGCGGCGTCCCGACCGAGTCCAGGAACTCCTGCTGCGCAGCCTGGGCTGCCATCGCTGCGCTGCTGTCCCCTTCAACGTACATCGGAATTGCTTCCGCGCCTGGCATGGCGGGGAAGCGGGCAATGACGCCTACGCCAAGCTGGTCAACAAGTTCGACCAGGAGGCCGGCCATGGGACCAAGATCAGGGGCGAAGGTGTCAATGGCGCCAGGCAATGCCGCCAACGAGTCGACGTCATAACTGATCGAAGGAATGCTGCGGCCATTGACCAGAAGCAACAGGCCGTCGGGCGTGTTGCTCACCTGGATGTGCTGGATGTTTGCCGACATCAGCATCCCAACGGTGAGGGCGTCAATGGGCAGATCCAAAGATACGTCTAGCGTCGTCATCAGATCTGAAACCGTGGCATTCATGATCGACGTGGAGCCGTCGGCTCCAATGTCAAGAACGAGAGCGGGCAAGTCAATGACCAACTGGTCTGAATCTGTATCGAGCATGCCTTGCCCAACGCGGGGCGCGCAGCCCGACAGCGCGAGTACTGCGATAAGGGTTATGGCGGCCCAGAACGTAAGACGTCGATTGAGCATTTCATACCTCCTAAGGGCGGTCATGGAATGAGGGTGAAGATGATAATGGATCAGTGCAAGAGTGCAGAAACCCCGTCCAGATATGATAAATCCCGTAAGCTGCCTCCTCCAGGAATTATATCCTCCATTCTACATGGAAACGGCGCTCCAGGAAAAAGCTCAGTGGACCGTCTCTGAACTTGCGCTTCAGATAATAACGGGTAGTTCCCAATTGCGCAAACTCCTGAAACGATTGCGCAAAACTTCAGGTTCGTCGCCCCATTATATGCGACGATTTTCATCTTGTCAATCTGCTTTTTCGCCGAATCACCAGTGGGAAATGTACGAAATCATTGCGGAAACTTGGGGAATCAACTGCGGTCGCGTCAGCCTGCATGCCGTGCTGCGCTCAATCCATGTCGAATTCGATAAATTCTCCCGTGACTGTGAAGATTATGCGCTCACAGATATTTGTGACCCGGTCGGCGGCCCGCTCAAGATTGTGCGCGGCCCAGAGCAGGTAATTGGTGCGGTCAATCAGGGTCGGGTCCTCCAAAATCATCGCAATCAGGTCCCGGTGCACCTGATTGTAGAGGGCGTCGACCTCATCATCGCGCAATGGAATCGTGTGGGCAGCTTCAAGGTCTTGATTGATAAAGGCGTCAAGAGCCTGATTGAGCATGTCTGTGGCGATCTCACACATGCGCGGGATGTCCACCAGCGGCTTGATCAGCGCCTCGGGCCCAATCAGCAGTATGATACGCCCGATTCCCTTGGCGTAGTCTCCGATCCGCTCCAACTCTGTGCTGATCTCCAGGACGGCAGCGATCAGACGCAGATCGCGCGCCATCGGCTGCTGGGTCGCGATCAAGCGCAGACAGTCGGCCTCTATCTCAAACCGCTTCTTGTTGATCAACTGGTCTTCACTTATGAGACGCTTAGCCGTCTGCATGTCTCGGCGCCGCAACGCGTCGACAGATTCCCGCAGCGCCTGGGTCACCATGCTGCCAAGCATAAGCGTGTCGGTCTGCAGCGTTTCCAACTCTCGAGCAAAGGATGTGCGTAGGAATTGTCCCATCAATATTCCTCTCTCTCGCCCTAGGGCTATCCTTCCCGGAGGTAGCCGAGCAATTCGTCTCGCATTCGGTCACGCACCTCGCGGCAGGCGGCCATGCGTTTCGCATCGCTGCCTGTCATGTGCGTGGGATCGTCGAATGGCATGTGCGTTATATTGCCTTCTCCTACCCAGACCGGACAGTTACGGGCGGCGTTGTCGCAAACGGTTATGACCAGATGGGGATTCAGTTCTCGGTAGACTTCAACCGACTCGGATATGCCGTCGCTGATGTCGATTTCCAGCTCTGCCATCGACCGCACTGCAAGAGGGTGCACACTACCCGAAGGCGCCGATCCGGCCGAAAAGGCCTGCCACTGCTCGCCCAGATAGTGGTTCACCAAGCCCTCGGCCATCTGGCTGCGGCAAGAGTTGCCGGTGCATAAGATGAGAACGCGCTTCTTTTCCATTCTTTCCTGCTCTCCCGAACGGCCGCGCTTACCCGAAGCGGCCGGTAATATAGTCTTCCGTGCTCTTCTGCCCGGGATTGGTGAAAATCTTCTCGGTGTCATCGAACTCGATCAGATGACCGGTTCGATTGTCATCGACGCTGAAAAAAGCCGTGAAATCGGAGATGCGCGCCGCCTGCTGCATGTTGTGGGTAACCACGATAATCGTATACCTCTCAGACAGCTCCTTCATCAGGTCTTCGATGCGCAGGGTGGCTATCGGATCCAGCGCCGAAGCCGGTTCGTCCATCAGGATAATCTCCGGTTCGACGGCGATGGCGCGGGCGATGCAGAGCCGTTGCTGCTGACCGCCGGAGAGACCGAGCGCGCTCTGCTGGAGCTTGTCCTTGACCTCCTCCCACAGCGCGGCCGACCGCAATGCACGCTCCACCATCTCGTCCATGTCGCCGCGGAAGCCATTGATGCGCGTGCCCCAAGCAACGTTCTCGTAGATCGACTTCGGAAAGGGATTCGCCTTCTGAAACACCATTCCGATGCGGCGCCGCACCTCGACCGGGTCCACTTCCGCGTCATAAATGTTGTGGCCTTGAAACAGGACCTCTCCCTCGATGCGTACCCCTGTTATCAGGTCGTTCATGCGGTTGTAGCAGCGCAAGACCGTGCTCTTGCCACAGCCCGACGGGCCGATAATGGCGGTAATCTTGTTTGTAGGCACCTTCATGTGCACATCGCGGACAGCACAAAAGTCACCGTAAAAAACGCTCATTGCATCGGCCTCGATCGCGTATCTACCGTTGCCGTCCGCTGTCGCTGCGCTGCTTCCCGCCTGGGCCTGGGTTGGTCGTTCAATTGCGATCGTCATGATTCGTGATACTCCTACACTATGCGTTGGCCCGGTTGCGGTTGAAGCGATTGCGCAAGAGAACTGCGGAGGCGTTCAGGGTCAAAAGCAGGACGAGCAGGACCAGAATTGCCGCTGCGGCGAGATTGCGAAACTCATCCTGCGGCCGCGAGGTCCACTGGTAGATCTGGATCGGCAGCACAGTGAACTTGGAGAATGGTCCGCTTGGGTCCATCGCGATGAACGTCGACGCGCCCACAACCACCAGCGGCGCGGTCTCGCCAATGGCGCGGCTGACCGCCAGGATCGTCCCTGTCAAAACGCCTGGCATGGCGCTCGGCAGCACGTGGTGCCAAATCACCTGCCAGTGGGTGGCGCCAAGGCCAAATCCGGCCTGGCGCAAGGAATTAGGGACCGCCCGGATCGCTTCCTGTCCGTTGATGATAATGAGCGGCAGGATTAGCAGGCCCAACGTAAGACCAGCTGAGATGATGGTGCGCCCGTTGGCGGTCGTATCGCCGCCGCCCATAAACGCGCCGCTTGTAATAAACTCCATCATCCGTACAAAAATAGCCAGCCCCAACATGCCGTAGATGATCGACGGAACGCCGGCCAGGTTGTTGATGTTTGTCTGTATCAGGCGGTTGAGGAATCGCTCTCTGTGCGCATACTCTTCCAGGTAGATTGCGGCCCCTACCCCGACCGGAAAGGAAAACAGTATGGTGATGACAACAACCCACAAGGAGCCGAATATCGCGGTGCGTACGCCGGCGCGCAGCGGCTCGCTCGACTGCGACTTGGCGATGAAACTGGCCGTCAGCCAGCTGCGGAAGTAGACTTCGGACCCGGGAAACCTCTCTTCGGCCTCCTTCATAATGCTGCCGCGGGCGAAAACTGAGTCAAATAGTCCCCAGGTGGCTTCCACTTGCGGCTCGACCACCCTCTCCAGGATCAGCTCATGCACGTTTTCCCGGCTGCGTTCGGTGAAAGGCATATCGTGCTCGTAGCGCCTCATCAGACCGCTGGAGATATTGGCCTCCAGGATCTGCACCAGGTTCTCCTTGGGCAGCTCGTTCAAGGGCACGCCGTCCACCGCCAGCTCGGCCGGATCGATCTCGTTGACAATGGCGACATAGCCGAATGACTGGTTGACAATGTTGAGAAGCAGCGCGCAAAGGGCAACGATGCCGGATAGCATCGCCGCCTGAAAGATAAGCGCCCAAGCGCGTCCACGTCGCCGGCGCGTTCTGACCTGACTATGATATGTCTCGCCGGAGGGCATCAGACTGGCGACAGGCTCCGCTGCGCGCTGGGATGATTGTAGCGCCATCACTCGTATTCCTCGCGAAAGCGACGCACGATCCATTGGCTGAAGATGTTGAGACCCAGCGTCATCAGGAAAAGCATGAGACCGATGGCAAAAATGCTGTTGTAGTCAATCGAGTCGTAACTGAGGTCGCCCCCGCTGATCCGCACAATGTGGCCGGTCATGGTCTCGGCCGCATGGAAGGGCGAGAAGGTGAAATTCGGTCCGGCGCCGGCGGCAATCGCCACAATCATCGTTTCGCCAATCGCTCTCGATATTGCAACAATGAACGCAGCGGCGACGCCGGAAAGGGCCGCCGGAAGGACGATTCGGAGCGCAGTCTCAAGCCGCGTCGCCCCCAATCCGTACGAGGCCTGCCGCAGCGAACCCGGGACGGCGCTTAGCGCGTCCTCGCTCATCGAGCTGACCAGCGGAATCACAAGAATACCGACTACGATCCCCGCTGAAGCCGTGTTGTAAATCTCAACCAGGTCGCGTCCAAAGAGCGTCCGTAGTAGCGGCGTCATAAACGTCAGAGCAAAGTAGCCGTAGACAACCGTAGGGATGCCTGCCAGAACTTCCAGGATGGGCTTCAGAACTGACCGCGTGCGGTGCCCGGCGTATTCGCTGAGATAGATGGCGATACAGAGACCCAGCGGCAAAGCCACAAGCATCGCGATTACACTGACCATAAACGTGGCCGTAACCAGGGGCCAGATGCCGAACCAGCCAATCGCCGGCTGCCACTCGGTCCCACCGAAGAATTTGAGCAGGTTCACCTCTTCATTGGCGAAGAACAACAATGATTCTCGCCCAAGCACAAAGACAATACCCACCGTGGTCAGAATAGAGATGGCGCCGCAGAGGAAGAGGAAAGCCTGGATAACCGATTCCGCGAATCGCGGCTTGCGCCTCAGATCGAGGTCAGGCCCGCCGCCGACGACGGAGTGCGTCTGGCTGTCAGCGCCCGGCATGGGCCGGCGAATTGATTCTGCTGATATGGCAGCCTGCGCGACTGGCGCCGATTGAGTCATGATGCCTCCACGTTTCTTCACTGGCTCCCGCCCGGGCACTCTGGGGTCCTGCCGGCTATCCTTCCAACCGAAACCTACCTGAATTCGAAGCAGCGCCAGGAGTTCGTCGGGAACAATTCCGTCTCAATAGGGGCTGCCCTCCTGGCCGCCCCTATTCTACTCAAACACATATCTATGGGAAAGTTGGGGAAGGGGCTGGACCCCGCTCCCCAACTCTCTTTGCAACGATTCAAGCGGCCCGCGAGAAGCGGGCGATTTCCACTGCTACTCCATCGCCTTCATCGCGTTCAACAGGCTCTGCTTGGCGGCTTCGAGCACGGAGGCTTCGGCCGGGAAGTAGCCGACGCGTTCGATCTCTTCGTTGACGTAGGTCAGGTAGAAGTTGATGAAGGCGGCGACCTGCGGCTTCTCGGCCATGATGCCGGCATCCGAGTAGATGAACAGTGGTCTGGCGAGCGGGTAGCTGGCGTTGTCGACGTTTTCGGCGGTAGCCTGGACGTCGTTGATGGCGACGATCTTCAGTGCTTCGGCGTTTTCCTGGTAGTAGGCATATCCGAAGTAGCCGATGGCGTAGGGGCTGCCGGTGACGCCTTGGACGAGGACGTTGTCATCCTCGGAGAGCTGGATGGCGTCTGCGCTGAGGATTGGCTCCTTGTCCTTGTCGAAGACCTCTTCGACGAAGTAGTCGAAAGTGCCGCTGTCGGTGCCGGGGCTGAAGCGCTGGATCGGTTCATCCGGCCATTCCGGGTTGACATCGGCCCAGGTGACGGCGGTGGAGAAGGCGAGCGCCAGCTGTTCCATCGTCAGGTTGTCGACGAAGTCGTTGTCTTTGCTGACGGTTACGGCAAGGGCATCGGTGCCGACGCGGAACTCGATTGGGATGCGGTTGATGGCGCCGCAGGACTCACGTTCGGAGTCTTTGATGGGGCGGCTGGCATTGGAGACGTCGGACTCACCGGCGACGCAGAAGCGTTCGAAGCCGGCGCCGCTGCCGATGCTGTCGATGGTAATGTTGTCCGGGTAGCCCTCGTCCTTGAAGCGTTCGGCCATGGCCTCGGACAAGGGGAAGACGGTGGAGCTGCCGGCTGTGATGATGTCGCCCGAAACCTCAAGCGGATTCACCTCGGGCAGACCGTCCATCGACTCTGCGGCGGACATAGACTCTTCGACCGCAGCAGGCTCCGAGGCAGGTTCGGCCTCATCATCGGAACCACCGCAAGCAGCCAAGAGCAGTGCCGCAATCAGCAAGAGGACCAACAAGTAACGACCCATTTTTGCTCCTTTGACAGGTGTGGGAATGGTTTAACGAGCATTCGGCGGCAGAGGTTATCTGCCTGCCACGACGGTTTTCCTATAGACAAGAGGCTCTTCGTCGACCTCTTCACAAACAGTTTAGCCATGGCGGGTTAAGGGCCTGTGATGAAACGAATTGCTGAAGTTAAGTACCGTTTTCCAAACCGTTAAGAGTTGATTAACGGCCGCGAAGTGCCGTTGAAGCTGTATCCCGCGACCGGGCGAACCGAAGCGACGCTGCTAGAACTGCGCCGCAGGATTCCTGTACAACAAGCGCAACAGTTCCTGCCGCCCGCTTGGGTCTTCGAAGGCAACCGCCATAGCGTCCAGCTCGCGCCTGACCTCCGCCGCATCGTCCAGCTTTAGCAACTCTCCGACGGCTGTCAGCAGACCTGCCTGCCCAAGCTCCCCGATCACTTCGTCCAGCGTGGGCGCGTCGGCGAACGTGACCTGGCGGATGTACTCGCGGCTGATCAGGCGCTGTTCTGAGTGCTGGTGCATAAAGAGCAGAAACCAGATCTTGTGGTAAGAGTCGATTCGCCGCCGCCGCATGAAGCTCTCAAGCGAGTAAGGCAACATTGGCCATTGGACCTTTCCATTGGACTCCGTCGGATGAGCAACTTGACCCGAGTCATCCAGCTCTGCGATCGCTGCATGCGGGCCTTGCTCTGCATTCTGTTGGGTATGTGCAGTTTTCTTCATAACACAAGGCAGGATAAGCCGCCCCGGTTAATGCGGAGTACGGGGGCTGTAAATGGCAATTTAGGGATTGGTTAAGAAACGATTAGAAGGAAAAAGGGGCGGGGAGGACAACGAGAAGAAGGAGACTCCCTCCTCGCATTCCCTTATCGTTCGAACTTCGTGGTTGTAGACCGGCTAGGCAACAGTCAAAGTGAACGAAAACTTGCTGCCCCGGTTTTCGACACTCTCTACCCAGATGCGACCGCCGTGCGCCTGGACAATGTGCTTGGCGATCGCAAGTCCCAGCCCTGTGCCCCCGCTGGACCGCGCCCGGTCGGTCTTGTAGAATCGCTCGAAAATGCGCTCCCGGTCTTCGGCGGGGATTCCGATTCCGGTATCGCTCACCGAGATGGTTACCTCTTGACCGGAACTACCGCCGCCGGCAGAAACGTTTATCGACGCGCCATGCGGCGAAAATTTTAGGGCGTTATGAATCAGGTTTGCCATCACCTGTTGAACGCGTTCGGCATCGGCGTAGACACGAGGAAGACGCGGGGGCAGATCGACAATGAGATCAATCTGCTCCCGCGCGGCCAGCGGCTGCATCCTCTCGACCGGCGTCAGGATGACCTCGCTGACCGGCACAGGTCGAAAGCGGAAGGGAACCTGGCCCGATTCGATGCGCGAGAGTTCCAGGAGTTCCTGCACCATCTGCGCCAGCGCGTCAACCTCTGTTTCAATGCGGTCCAAAAAATGTGGCGCTGCCGCCGGGTCGTCCAACGCCCCATCCCGCAGAGTCTCAGTTAGTGCCCGGAGAGAGGCGAGTGGCGTACGCAGCTCGTGCGAAATGTTGCTGACAAAGTCGCGACGTACTCGCTCCAGACGGTGAAGCTCGGTCATGTCCTGGAGCAGAAGGATAAAACCGTCGCTGCCACCGGCGACGAAGGGGAGTGCGATGGTGCGTACCGTCCGGCCATCCATCTCAAAGATGCTTTCGGCCGGTTTGCCGTCATCATGGCAGGCCTGCCACGTCTCGACGATCCGGTGGTCGCGCACGACCTGTGCCAAGGGCTGCCCCTGAAGGGGGCTCGCAGGCGCGGGCCCGATCTGCTCTGCTTGGCCCGGGTCGCCGGACGGGGTCTCACCTCCATGTTTCTGTTCGTTCGGTACTTCCTCAGGCGGTTGAATGCCGCCTTGCGCGGCAATGCCAACCATGCTGGCCGCAACCGCGTTACTAAGGCGGACGCGCCCTTCGCCGTCTAGAATGAAGACGCCATCCACAAGCGTATCCAGCACCGAGGTTAGCCTTTCCCGCGCGCGGGCGACCCTGGCGGTCTCGGTATTAAGCTCTTCCACCATCCGGTTGAAAGCACGTGAGAGCTGCCCAACTTCCTCAGAAGATCCTGGCGCGACGCGGCTGCCGTCGTTGCCATGAATAGTTCCTGCAACGTTTCTGGCCAAGCTGCGAAAAGGTCGCAGTACGGCTTCGGCAACTGCAAAGGCGACTGCACCGCACACAACCAACGCCAGCAGCGCGGCGGCCAGGATGGTCAATCGCAAACGTGCCAGCGGCACGTCCATGTTTGCACGCGGCATCGACAACCTTACGATGCCCAGTGGATCTGCGGTAGGCGGTATCGCGGCCGCGGCGAAAAGCCCCTCCGCGCGGAACGCGAGGCTGTGCCGTATGCTATAACCTGTTCCGGCGCCGAGAGCAGCCCGAATCTCCGGCCGGTCGCTCAGATTGACGGGCCTCTGTGGACCTTCCTGTGAGTCGGCTAGCACCGTTCCGTCCGGCCCCAGCAAGGTAACGCGGGCATCGAGCTGTTGGCTCCACTTGCGACCGAGGCGGACAGCTTCAGCATCGCCCGCCTGCCAGCCTGAAGTTGCCAGCCCGGAGCGCAGCTCCGGATCGGCGGAAAGAAACACCGCTTCATTGACAAGCCGTGTGCCAACCTGCTCAAGGCTGAATTGTCGCGTTAGAGAGAGGAAAAGCGCGGAGAGGCCGACGAGTATCGCAGCGACAAGGAACGAGAACGCAAAGACGATTCGCCAGCGAAGCGAGCGGAAAAGAAACATGGCCGCGATGTGTGCTCTTTCCCAGGGTGCGCCTTGCGCGCAGAGCGCTGACGGCGCTACCCGTCAAAACGGTAGCCGATGCCGCGTACGGTCAGGATGCGTGTCGGCTGGGCCGGGTCATCTTCGATCTTCTCGCGCAGCCAGCGTATGTGTACGTCAACCGTGCGGCTGCCGCCGTCAAAGTCCCAGCCCCAGACGCGCTCCAGGATTAAGCTGCGCCCCAAAGCAATGCCCCGATTGCGGGCCAGAAACGCCAGCAGATCGAACTCCTTCGGTTTCAGCGCCAGCACTTCTCCGTTGCGCTGCATTTCGCGTCGGCTCTCGTCGATCACAAGTGCCCCGAACCTGAACACGGCCCCGCTGCCCTCGCCATCCGCCGGCGCCCTGCCGGTTGCCTCGAACTCCTCGCGCAAAATCCTCACCCGGCGGAGCTGTGCTTTGACCCGCGCCAGCAACTCCCGCATACTGAAAGGCTTCGTCAGATAGTCGTCTGCCCCAACCTCGAGACCGACGATCTTGTCCACCTCTTCGTCCCTGGCGGTGAGCATCAGGATCGGCAGACTTATTTCCTGGCGCAGAATCCGGCAGATCTCGAATCCGTCCAGGCCGGGCAGCATTACGTCAAGAATCACCAGGTCAGGCTTCTCGGTCCTTGCGGTCAGTAGCGCCCGTGCGCCGTCAGCGGCTGTCACCACCTCGTAACCCTGCCGCATCAAATTGTATTTCAGCGTCTCCAGCAGAGTCGGCTCATCTTCGACAATCAGGATCTTTGTCTTGTTCACGGCGTGAACCTCCCCCGCCCTTGGATGGCCGGAAGCTCTGAAGTAGTTACGGGAGTGTGACCGTCTCGTGCAGTGAACCGGCGCGGTCGCTCAGGACATGGATCCCCACCTCCTGCCCGGGGGCGCCCCGCAGGACCCATTCCGTCCAGGCCCGGTTGTCGGTCGGGCTGGCCGCATAGAGTTCGCTGACCGAAAGCCTACTGCTGCGTCCCTGCAGGTGCCCCAGCTCCGTCTTCTCCTGACCGCTCACAATCCGTGCCGTTTCCGGCAGAACGAGCTCGACGCGCACAGGCCGCGTAGCCTTACGCGATCGGCCATGCTCGCTCGTACACGTCGGCAGGAATCCGCTGTTTTCGACGACCAGGCGCATGCGAAAATCGCCTGAATCGGAAAGTCGCTCCGCCTCCAGTGAGTGGAGGCTCAACTGCGGCAGCATATCGGCCAGCGCAAGCGCGTAAGCCGTGTTCCTCTCCGCCTCCTCGCCCATCAGACTCGGCGGCGGATTTCGCCACGTGTACATCTGGTCGTAGCCGCCGATCTCGACCGCACCCAGTTGCGGATGTTCGAATGGATACCAGGCCACGTATGGCTCGGCGTCCCCGTTCTCCTCCAGCCAGTTCAGAATCCTGACGTCTTCTTCGTGCGGATGTTTGCGGAACCACTCGATAAAATCCCTGTCCTTGATTCCGGCGCGGCCCGGCAGGTCCCACAGCTCGATCGTGAAGGAAAAAATGCCGAGATGATCGTACACCCAGTCGTCAAACGCGCCGGTCGTGACCTCCTTGGGATGATAGCGGAAGCCATGATACACCGACAAGCAGGGATAGCCCGTCAACTCCTTGCCCCGCTCTCCCATCAGCTCAAACACCCACAAGTCGCTGGTCTCCATCTTTTCGTCGGGCCTGGTGCTGAAGGGCCTCAGAATAACGCCGCTCTGTGTGTGGTAGGTCAGGGCAAGGTTTATGTTGTTGTGCCGGCTGATGAATTCTACCGCCGCGCGGATCTCCTGTTCCGAGGTCGGAAAGGGCCCGGCGCCCGCCTGCGTAGAATCCGGCTGCCACTCGAACGGGAAGTTGCGGTTGAAGTCCAGCCCCTGCAACGGCCGTGCAACCTCGATTTTTACGCCGTCGAAATCTTCCAATCTGCCTTCCGGCAATAGCCTGTAGAAGGTCCCTTCCTGCTCGTCAGGGCCCCGTTTTTCCATAAGGCGGCTCTCCAGGGAACTGACCTTCCAGTCCCCGTTCGGGTCGGGGATCCGCATCTGCAGAATCCGACCGTCGCCGTCTATATCCTCTTCGTGCAGCCCTGCCGCAGGCTCGCCGTAGGGAAAGGGACGCGTCCCCGACCGAATGTAGCGCGGCGCGCCGGCTAGTGCCCAGGCCGCGCCGTCCGGGTTCAGCCGCGGCACAATATAAAAGGCTACTGTGTCGAGCAGGCGCGTGCAACGCGCGTCGCTGCCGTAGCCGCTCAACAGTTTATGCGCTATGTGCAGGGCAACCGTCGTTCCAGCCACCTCCGTGGCGTGAATGTTCGCATCGATCCAGATGGCTGGCTTGTCCGCCGGCGCCCCAGTCTCCCTGTTGGTCAGGGCGAGAAGGGGGATTGCCTTGCCCTCGTGGCTCTTCCCCAACTCAGAGACCTCCACCAACTGCGGGAAACTATGGGCCCAGCCGTCGGCAACGGCGTCCAACTCTTCATTCTTGAAATAGCGATTGAAGTCCATCGACACCTTTCCACCAGATGTGTCCAAGTCCGCGGCGCCCGGCGCGTAAGCCTGTCTGCCGCGCGCCCAATCTGTTCAAAGCGAGAGGTCGACCAGGAGTGCAGTCAGGAGCGCCGCGCGTTCGCCGATCTTGTCAACCTCGATGTGTTCATGGTCGGCGTGGGCGCCGTGACCGGGCAGGCCCAGCCCGTCGAGCGTGGGGACGCCAAGCGCGCCGGTCAGGTTGCCGTCGCTGCCGCCGCCGGTCCCTCCCTCCTGCAGGTCCAGGCTTAGCGCGCGGCCGATCGTTCGCGCCTGCGCGAACAACCCGCCGGTGACAGCTCGTTCCAACGGCGGGCGGCTCACGCCTCCTGTCACCTGTACTTTCGTACCTTCGAGCACCGGCTCCAGGGCTTGGACGGCCGCGCCAACCCGCTCCATTTCGACTCCGGTCCACGCCCGCACGTCGATACGCGCCTCGGCGTGTGCTGCCACCACGTTCGAACGCGTCCCCGCGCTGACGACGCCGACATTGACGGTCGTCCCCACTTCCAGATCGGTAAGGGCATGGAGGGCCAGGATCTGGTGTGCAAGCTCCTGCACTGCGCTGACGCCCTTCTCCGGCTCGACGCCCGCGTGCGCAGCGCGGCCGGTGATCGTCAGCGCGAAATGTCCGCCGCCCTTGCGCGTCGTCTTTAGCACGCCGTCCGGTAAGGGGGGCTCTAGCACCAGCACATAGGCCGCGCGACTGGCTTCGTCTTCTATCAGCTGCCGCGAAGTCTGGCTGCCTACCTCCTCGTCGGAAGTCACCAGGACTGTTACCGGGCGAGGAAGCCGCAGGTTGAGCGCCTGCACACCTCTCACCACATACTCTGCCAGTGCCAGACTCGACTGCATGTCGAAGATGCCGGGACCGTAAGCCCAGCCCTGTTCATCGACCCGAAACGGGTGCGTGTCAAGCGAGCCGACCGGCCACACCGTGTCGTAATGGCAGAGGATGAGCGCCGGCGCAGCATCGCCGTTGCCGACGTGGGCGGGGCTTGTGAAACGGGCGCGCAGATGGTTGCCGCGCGTCGCATTGGTGATGATCTCCGTCTCCAGCCCGGCATCTGTGTAACGGCCGGCCAACTTCGCGGCGAAGACGTCCAGACGCCCCTTGTCATCGGTGGGCGTCTCCTCCACCACCAATTCGCCAATGGTCCCGAGAATCTCTCGCTTACGGCACCGGTAGTATTCGATCAGTTGCCGGGGGTCCATGCAACTCTCCTGCTTCCTGATGGTAGACCGGCTGACGCCGTTCGCATTGTCCCAGCTCGTGCCGGCCGGTCCTTAGCGTCCAAAACCGAATTCGACTGCGCTGAAGTAGAGCGGAGCAATCGCCAGCGCGCCGAAGAGCACGATCGCGATTTCCAGGTAGACCCACCCTTGCGCGACTCTCAGCAATATCCGCCGGACGTTGGTGGCGGCCCGCTCCCGCGAAACGACGATGTACTTTACAGAATACTGCTCCGCCGGGCGCAGCGGCGCGAGCGGATGTACCGTCCATCCGGCACGCTGAAAGATGCCTGGAAAGGAGGTTACGAGGCGATGAGCGCCATAGCCAAAGGGCAGTAGGATGAGAGCAATGTAGGTCATCACCCCTAGCGTCAGACCAACGGGACGCGATGCCACCGAGAACAGTTCGAACAGGTCGACCCAGAGCCAGCCGAGAAAGACGATCATCGGCGCAGAAAGAATCCAATAAAAGAATCCGTCCGCGCCGGGTGTCATCTCGACAAGACGCGCCCGCACCTCTTTTCGCCGGGGCTTTCTTGTCTCGGCTTCCGCCGACATCTGATCGCTCTCCCTCCTCGCGGCGACCGGCGTAAGGCCATTCAGCGCTTGCCGCGCTTTTTCTGCAAACGGGCGCGCAAGGCCTTTTTGTCCCTGTTGAACGCACTGTTGCCTTGCGAAGGCGGGCGGCGGCGTATATCCGGGTCCGGTCTTTGGGCCGGATTCTGGGTCGGAGTCCGGGCCGGACCAAAGAGCTGCATCCACTCAGAGAGTTCCACGTCTGAGAGCTGGACATCAGCTTCGGCCCCAGGTTCTACCGTCGACTCCGTCCGCTCGGCCGGCAGGGCTTGCCCGGACTGCATTCGCCACACAAACTCATCCGGCCGCCAGATGTCGACATCGTACAATTTGGCTTCCTGGCACAGGGCAAAGTCGTTCGTAACAAGGGTCAGACCTGGCTGGCGCGCCTGAATGCGCCGCTTTATCAAGTCGTCAGCATCTTGCGGATCGCGCGCGAATATCACTTTGACGCCGCTCCCACTCATTTCGCGCGACATGCCGCCGACGATGCCGCGATCAAAGACGACCGTCATGTCACCTTTGTAATTGCTCCGCCAGACGCGCAGCCGCGTCACCAGGCGCAGTTCGTCGTCCTCGTCCTCCAGGCTGATGCCTTCCAGCATACCGGAGCCGATAAGATTGTGGCCATCAATTAGCAGTGGCACGGCAACTCTCGCTTTCAACTACTTTCGGTCGCCTTTCCTGAGGCCCCAGTTTCTCGCCAGTGGATTTCGCTTCGATGCCTGTTCTTCCGTCGCCAGATTAAGCCGGCCGGATAGCCGCAGATCTTCGCCGCATCGCCCACCAACCGGATGACCGGCACGAGCAGCGCGGCCCCCAAGACCTCCCCGGCGGGCGCCCCCTTGCCCAGCAACATCAATCGCCGCCAGGGACGGGCGCAGTTCACGAAACCGCCAACGACCAGGCCCGTCAATCCCAGCCAGCGCGCTTCCTGGCCCCACAGCGCATGGCCAAGCAGCGCAGGGATCAGGAGCAGATAAGTGGCAAATCGAACTGCGTGACGCAAACGCCACAGGTCCGCTTTGCCGTCCCCCCTTGCATAACGGAAATACTGTTCCCAGAACGCCTTGAGCGTTGTCCGCGGCTGGAAGTGTACAAAGGCGTCGGGCACCCATGCAAAGGCCCTGTTCTGGTTCGCAGACTCCGCTTTCAGGCGAAGGTCGAACACGAGGTCCTCGCTGTAGTCGAGCCATTCGGGATAGCCGCCGACGCGGCGCCATGACTCCTTCAAATAGGCCATCGACCGGCTGCTGGGCAGAAACCTGGATGGATCGATATCCTCGACCCGCGGCAGAACTGTTGCGCCCATCGCCATCTGGAACGCGCCCGATACATCCGGCAGGAAAAACCCCGCCGCCCCGCCTGCTCCGTCCTGCGAACTGCCTTCACCGTCTTCCAGGGGCGCCACGAGCCGCTTCAGCCAATTGCAGTCCAACCGTACACCCGCGTCAGTCGAGGCAATGATCGGCCCCGCTGCTGCGGCTATCGCCCTATTTCTCCCCTGGCTGATGTTCACGCCCGAAGCTTCGATGATTCGCAGACCCGGCAATCGGCCGCTGTACTCACGCAGGACCGAGACAGTCCTGTCCTGGCTGCCACCGTCGCAGATGACGATCTCGTCGGGCCGGCGCGTCTGATTCGAGAGGGACTCCATCAATGGCCTGACACCGTCGCCCTCATTGTAGACGGTGGCAATTACCGAAACGCGCATCGCGGCAATCTACTCTCCATTGACGGCGTCGGTGCACCGTCTGGGGTAATAGGCAATGAAAAGCGCGCGCCCTGCTGTGACGCGCACTTATAAGCCGAAATTTTTGTTGGAGTTGGAAGCCAACCATTGCACGGCACGCCGCAACATTGTGCACCAACACCAACACCCAGCCAATTCCGCCGTCCCCCGACCGGCAATGATCCGGGCCGGATGGGGTTGCATCTGCCTCTCATACTGCAGCCTGCCATTGCCGCACACGCCCAGCAAGGCTCAGGTAACTCGCGGCTGGAGAAGTCCGTATTGGCCGTCCTTGCGGCCGTAGACGATGTTAAGCGAGCTGGTATCGACATTCAAAAAGATGAAAAAATCGTGCCCCAGCAGCTCCATCTGTTCGACCGCCTCCTCGGGCAGCATCGGCTGTGCCACAAATTGCTTGGTCCGAACGATGAGCGGCGGCTCCTCCGGCAACTGAGTGGTCGAAAGATCGACGGCCGCCGCCGCGGCCGCAGCATCTCGCCTGCGGCTCTGGAATCGCCGCCCCTTGAAGCGCTCGATCTGACGATACATCTTGTCGGCGATCGCGTCAACCGAAGCGAACAGGTCCTCGCTCGACTCTTCCGCCCGTAGAATCTGCCGGCCGGTCCAGACGGTCAATTGGGCCGTGTAGCGGTCAGAGGAAGCACGTGTCTCGCTCCGCACCAGCTCAGCCCTGGCCTCCCGGATCTGCGGAAGGTACTTGTCCAGTCTGCCGACCTTCCGCTCGACATACTCTTGGACTCTGTCCGATATGGCAACGTTTTTGCCGTGTACAGTCAGGTTCATGTTTCGATCTCCCGTCTGTGTAAACACGTTTCAATTGTAAGTCTGCTCAACTCCTGCGCCAAGAGCGGCCGTCGGAGAGTTCACACCAGGGACTACCTATTCTCGGCGCCGAGCAGTTCATCATCTCTCCTAGCTGGCTGCGACAGCGCCAGGCCATATACAGCGGCAGCGCCTGCCGCGCGCAAGGCCGCGGCGCACTCCGACATCGTCGATCCAGTCGTGCTGACATCGTCCAACAGGAGCAGCGCCTTCCCTTGGACGCGGTCGGAAGCGGCGCTGAAGGCGTCCTTCACATTGGCAACGCGGTCGCGCGCATGCAGTCCGACCTGGGACGGAGTGCTCCTGACGCGCACAGCTGCATCTCTCATGACAGGAATCCCGGTGCCGCTGGTAAAACAGTCGGCCAGCAACTGGGACTGATTGTAGCCCCTCTCCGCCAATCTTTCCTCATGCAACGGAACTGGCACAATTCCATCCAGCCGGGTAAATACGCCAGGCCAGGGGTCTGCTTGTGTTGCTGCACGCAGGTAACGAGCCAGGCGCCTGGCAAGTTCCACGTCTCCTTCATACTTAAAGGCATGGATCGCCTCGGCAAGCGGCGGAAGGTGCAGAGTCGCCGCGTAAATCAGTGCCAGCGGGCTGCGGCATCGCGGACACGGCGCGCCGCTAACGGCGAATTCAGGCGGCAGAGGACAATCGCATTCGCGACAGTTTCGAGGTGGCTGTGCGGGCACTGCCTCCTGGGCGCATCGGTCGCAGATCAGTTGTCCGCTTCGGCTGCAACCGACGCAGCGTGGAGGAAAAAGCAGATCGAGTAGGAACGAATGGACGCGTTCTATCAAGGGTCGAAGTTCAAGTCGTATCGGAGGCGGATGACGGCGGCAGGCAGCCGGGCGGCTGGGGTCTAAAGTATCAGCCCCGCCCGAAAAGCCTCTGGAGTGACAGGAAACCAACGCTGGAGCAGGTCGTTTATGAAAGTGCGCAGATCGTTGCCCAGAATCAGCAGGATCGAAAGCAGGACAATCGATATAAGAATCAGCAACAGCGCATATTCAACAAAACTCTGACCGCCGCGACCTGATGAAGGCCTGAACATCGACACAGGTGCACTCGCTCCTTTGCCGCAACAATCCCGGCGTGAACAAGCGCGTATTGCGCACGGCACAGCGCGGGGACTTCAACCTATTGTCACGGAAATCCACCCGAAGAGCAACTCCCTGTGGGTCTGTCATCCACAGCCCCCGCAGGAAGAGCAGCGCGCGGATACCCCCAAGTCGCCAAGCTGGCCCGCAATGAGAGGCAAAGCCGGTGTTTGAACCGCTCGCTCTTCACCGCGCGCCGCCGGCGGAGCCTGACGTATGCTCCCTGCCAAGCAAGCGTATTCTGCGACACTCTTGCTAAGCTGTAAGCACTCTTTTGCCCATTTGTGCGCAGGAATGTTATGATGAAGAGTACCCGATAGCACCTCGGCCTCAACGTAAAAGCGGCATTCCGCACCACAGGTCCGACCCGCTCCAACTACGCCTTCCGGAGCCGCCAACCGTAGCATTCTGAAGTCTCGCCGTCTCATCCCGCAGTCTGGAACACCTTTGCCGATACGATTTGGAGACGGCGCGAGGCGCTCAAGCGAACAACGAAACCGCATTGGGGAAAAACGTGGACGCCAAAGTTGCCCTGCTCAAGATGCACGAAATCGACTCGATGTACGACAAGATACGGCGCCGCTTGCTCTTGCTGCGCAAAGAGTCCGAAGGTTCGGCTGAACTGATCACGCTACGTGAGCAGGTCCAAAAAACAGACGAAGAGCTTCACGCCGCGCGCACTGAACAGCAGGACTTGGAGCTGGAGTCGCGCACGCTGACGGAACGCATTCGCGAGTCGGAACAAAATCTGATGAGCGGCGAGCTCAGCAATCCCAGAGAACTGGAAGCTCTCCAGTCCAGTATCGACTCCATGAAGACTCTGCGAACCGAACTTGAAGACAAGAGCGTAGAACGCCTGGTCATGGTCGATTCGCTCCAAGGTTCGTTGCAGGAGAAGCGTGCAACGCTTGAAGAGCTTGAGCAACAGTGGTCTGAACGCAAGGCCGCAGTCGAGGCCGAAACTGACCAGCGCAAGAAAGAGTACGTCTACCTGAAGAGGGCGCGGGAAATGGTATCGGAGCAGCTCTCCGAAGACAATCTGGAACTCTACGAACATTTGCGCCGGCGAAAAAACGGCGTGGCCGTGGCCAGATTGGAAGAGGAGGTGTGCGGCGCCTGCCACACGCAGGTCGCCGTCGGCATCCTCAACAACGTCCGCTATAGCGATGAGCTTCTCAACTGCCCCTCCTGCGGCCGTATCCTGTTAACCGAAGAATAGTCCTCGCAATCGGCGAGGCGTCCCGGGTTTGGCATCTCACGCTCCGTTCGGCGTGGGGGCGTTTCCCGGACGCCGCATCTTGTCAACGCAGCATGTCGCATTGGCGGTCGGAGGGAAACAACCTATGACGAAGCGAATTCTCGTAACCGGAATGAGCGGCCTGATTGGCGGGGCAGTGCGGAAACGGCTCGAAGGGCGCTACCCGCTGACCGCGCTTAACCGCAGCCTTGTTCCCGGTGTGCCGACTGTCCAGGCCGACATAGCCGAATTCGACGCCATCAGACCCGCATTTGAAGACCAGCATACCGTTGTCCATCTGGCCGCGTCCGCGCGCGGCCGCGACCCGTGGGAGCGCGTGCGCGACCCGAATCTGATCGGCACCTACAACATCTTCGAGGCGGCGCGCCAGGCTGGCGTCCGCCGCGTGGTATACGCCAGCAGCGGCTCGACCGTTTCCGGGTGGGAACAGGTACAGCCTTACCGCGCGCTGGTAAGCGGCGACTACGACATGGTGATGAAACCGTGGCCCATGGTCACGCACGAGACGCCCGTACGCCCTACCGGCGTTTACGGCGCGACCAAAGTATGGGGAGAGGCCCTCGCTTGGCACTTCACAGACAGTTCCGACCTGTCGGTTATCTGTTTGCGGATCGGGCTGGTCAACCAGGAGGACCGCCCAACCGACGCGCGCCAGTTCTCGGTCTGGTGCAGCCAGCGTGACATCAGTCAGATGGTGGAACGCTGTATCGAAGCGGCGCCGGAACTGAAGTATGACCTGTTTTACGCCGTCTCCAGAAACAAGTGGGGCTATCGCGACATCGCCCATGCACGCGAGGTTGTTGGCTACGAGCCCCAGGATGAAGCCGAGGCCTACCGTTGAGGCGCAGCCCTCCGTAACTGGCCTTTCGCCTGCCCCGAATCCCCGTCCGACCGTCAGATTCCCACAAGTTACGCCTGGAAATACGCATGGACCATCTCTCCGAACACCGTTACAACCGCCTGACCTGGGCTGAAATGAACGAGGCCATCGCGGCACAAAAGGTCGTGCTGCTGCCCGTCGCCTCCACCGAACAGCATGGCCGTCACCTTCCCCTTGACGTCGATGTGTTCCTTTGCGAATCAATCTGCCTGGAGGCCGGCCGCCGCGCGCCGGGAAAGATTCTCGTGCTGCCTCCCGTCTCCTACGGTCTCAACCTGCACCACATCGACTTCCCGGGCACGATACACATCGAGCCGGATGTCTTCATCGCCTTCTGTCTGAACATCACCAAGAGTGTCGCCTACCACGGATTCGAAAAGATACTGCTGGTCAACGGCCACGGATCGAATACACCGCTGATCGATCTCGTGGCGCGCAAAACTGTGCTGGAGACCGATTCAATCTGCGGCGCGCTGGGCTACTTCGGACTGGCTATGGATGCTTTCGACAAAGTCAGAGAAACCGAGGTGATGGCCCACGCCGACGAGTTTGAGACATCGCTCTACCTTCATCTGGCCCCTGAGCGCGTGCAGATGGACAAGGCCGAGGCCGACGATGATGTCCGCGGCCGCTTTGTCAGCTCGGACAGCGTGTACACAAATCCGGTCCGCTTCAACGACTTCTGGGGACGTTGGACCCGGCTGGGCGTCCACGGGGACCCAACAAAGGCAACCGCGGAAAAGGGGAAGGTTATATTTGAGGCGGCCGTGGAGGGGTTGATCGCAGTGGTCGAAGAGTGGCGCACCTGGCCGATAGCCGAACGCTCCGACCAGCACACCGGGCCTGTCCAGCGCCACATTCGTTGGTAAGCGTTTGCGGCAAACGACCTACGATGCCGGCGCGACCGTTTCAACGAAACAGGACGCGGCGGCACTGATACTTCCTCATACGTCGTCCTGCGCCATCCGGCCCGGCCACACTTCCGGATTGGCGAGCCAGGTCGGCCGTTCGCCTAGCAAGACTCGCTCTATGTTCTCCGCCGTTCCTGCCTGCATCGCGTCGATTCCGGCGTCGGTGTTGGAGGCGATGTGCGGGGTCAGGACGACGTTTCTCATTTTCAGAAGAGGATTGTCTGCCGGCGGCGGCTCCGGATCGAACACGTCCAGTCCCGCACCCGCCAGATGACCTTCCCGAAGCACCTTGATGAGCGCGGCCTCATCGACTACGCCCCCGCGCGACGCGTTTATCAGATAGCTGCCCGGCCTCATCAATCGCAGGCGACGTTCATCTGCTAGGTGCCTCGTCGACGGCAGGAGCGGAGTATGCAGGGTAACGAACCGGTTTTCGGAAAAGATCGTGTCCAGGTCTACAACGCGCGCGACGCCCGCCGGCAGCTCGAATTCATCAGGCAGAACTGGATCGTAGACCATTACTTTCATCCTGATCCCTTGCGCGCAGATTTCAGCGACGCGACGGCCGATTCGTCCGTACCCGACAATGCCCAAAGACCTGCCCAGCAGCTCGGTACCGCGCAGGTCCGACCGATCGATCCCTTCGCCGCCGCGCAGGTGCATATCGCCCACCATCACCCTTTTTGCGACGGCCATCAGCAGAGCGACGGCATGCTCCGCGGTGGACTCAGATGGCGCGTCAGGCGTGTTGCTAACCAGAATGCCCCGTGCCGTAGCGGCGTTCAAGTCTATGTTGTCCAGGCCGATGCCGGGTTTGGCGACCAGTTTCAGCTCCGGCCCGACCATGTCCATCACCTGGCCGTCGTAGTAGCGGCCGATTCCAGAGATGACATCAGAACCTGGCAGCTTGCCCAGATCGCCGTCAGTGACGACCTCCGCCAGCGCTCTGAGCCGCGCAATCAGCGCGGGCGGGAGAGGCCATTCCATCCAGACTTTCTTGTTCATCACTTTTCTACCTCTTCTGAGGGAGCGGGATACGGGCCAACCCGCCAACCCTACAACAGACAAACCGTTCGCACAAATCAAGCAAGGAACCAGGAGATCGAAAGCCGATAATGACTACTTTCGTCTACATCACCGCCGCTGGCGACAACCTGATTCGCGCCTACGAAATCGATGGAAGCGGCCGCCTGTCCCTAATGCATGACATCGCCGTCGACGGCGGCCCCTCCGCGCTGGCGTCCGCCGGAAACGGTCAATTCCTGTACTGCTCCCTGCGGGCCAGCAACGAGCTGGCAGCCTTTCGCTTCGAACAGGACGGCAGCCTGCGACCGCTTGGCCGCACGTCCCTGGATGCCGACGCCTGCTATGTCGCCACGGACAAAACGGACAGCTTTTTGCTGTCCGCATATTACAACGCAGGCAAGGTGGCCGTTCACAGTTTAGCAGCCGACGGATCAATCGGGGAACTCGTCTGTACCGTAGCAACCGCGGCCCGCGCTCACTGCATCGAGACCGACCTGGTCAACCGCTACGCCATCGTGCCCCATCCGCTCGACGCCAACTGCCTCTTTCAATTCCTGTTCGACGAGCGCACGGGTGGCCTCACGCCGGCCCCGACCGCCTCCACTGTTGACGCCCCCGCTGGGGCAGGCCCGCGTCACTTCGTCTTCTCTGCGGACCAGCGCTTTGTCTACACCTCCGACGAGGACGGATCGAGCGTTACCGCCTACCGTTTCGACCGCGTCGCCGCCGATGGCGCGCTGCAAGCCTTCCAAACACTCTCGACCCTGCCGGATGAATTCAACGGCGCAAATACCTGCGCTCAGATCCATCTGCACCCATCAGGTCATACGCTCTACGTTTCGAATCGCGGGCACGACAGCATAGCCGTCTTTGCTGTCGATAGAGCCAGCGGCGTGCTCGCTCGGCGAGGATGGCAGCAAACTGAAGCAGTGCCCCGCGTATTTGACGTCGACCCCAGCGGGCAGTTTCTTGTGGTCGCGGGCCAGGGCACGGGCAAAGCCGCCTCCTACGCCGTCGACTCGACGAACGGCGAACTTACCCCGCTGTACGTCTGCGAAGTCGGCGAAAGGCCTATGTGGGTGTTGTTCAGGGGAATTTGACCGAAGCGGTCGGCAGGCGGCCGGAACTATCCAACTACAGCGGCAAGGACTCGGCGGTAATGTTCTTTAGTTCTCACCTGCCGCGCCCTGCTCGAAACGCCGCCGGCGGTAGCGCGTCACATAAATCAGAAGCCACTGCAGCATGGCGGGGAAGAGCACGGCAAACCAGACAAGCAACCGGTCGAACAGGGTGATGTAGACCTCACGCTCACCTCGCTTGATGGCGCGTACCGTGCGGCGTCCTACCTTGCTGGCTTCGACGCCCCTTGTCAGCGAATGCCTTTCCCCCTGCCGGTGCTCGGCGCCCGGTACGCTGATGCGGCTGTTTTGCGAGAACTCGGTCTCCGTGAGACCCGGGCAGACGACAACGAGATCGATGTTGTCTCCCTTCAACTCGGCACGCGCCGCGCCGCTCGCCCCTTGCAGCGCGAACTTCGTCGCCGTGTAACCCCCGCCCAAGGGCTGAGGAAACTTGCCAACAATGCTGCTGATATTGACGATCGTACCGCCTCCATGGCGCCGCATTACCTGTACCGCCGCCTGCAACGCCGCCAGCGCGCCGAAAAAATTTACTTCAAAGACCTGCCGCAAATCGTCAAGGTCCAGTTCGTCGACAGCGCCGTAGATGCCCATGCCCGCGTTGTTGACAAGGATATCCACGGCGCCAAAATGGGACTCCGTCTTCTCGATAAGAGCCCGCGCCTGGTCCTCGTCGCTGATGTCGGTTGGAACGGTAAGTATCTCGACGCCGAAGTCCCGCCGCAGCTGATCTGCCACCTTGTCCAGCAGTTCGGTATTGCGCGCGGCAAGGGCCAGCCGGCAACTCTCCTCCGCCAGTGATTCAGCGATTGCAGCCCCGATTCCCCGGTTCGCGCCGGTGATGACGGCGACCTTACCTGCTAACGCACCGCCTTTGTCGGCTCCGATGCTCGGCCTGTTGCCTGTCGTCATCTCTCTCCCCCTTGCGGCATCTGCTCAGCACAAATCGTGTAAAGCATACTCTCCGAGCAGCAATAAGCAAAGTCCTCCGCTGATTGAGCGCTGGCGGCCTTCGACTGTAAGTTTCCACGACCGGAATCGTCCATGGGAGAGGTGAGCAACTCCCGAACGCTGTCCGCTCAGTCCGGGGAGCGCGAATTGTAGCTGGTTTTGTGCACCTTTCCGATCGGTGCTATATTCTATTGCACGGGGTCCGTTCAACTTTCGGGCACTGAAAGCGGTAGGCGGCCAATTCCCGCTTGCTGAAGAAGTGGCCTCTCTACCGGGCGGGTGAACGGGACAGATGGAGAAGTCGAAGCGGCGCAAGAATGTCAGTTTGCTTTCTGAAGAGAAGGCAGGACCGCGGCGGCTCTCGGTCGGAGTTCTCCTGATCGGTGGGCTCGCGCTGCTGGCCGCCGCGATCGCGCTCGTCTTGGTCGTGGCCTCCGGCAATCAGCCGCCCGCAGCCGAGGGCGCCGTCTACGCCGGAATTCCCCCAGAGTGGCAGAATCGCAATGTCCTGGGCAATCCGGAGGCGCCTGTCACCGTGCAGGCCTGGGAAGACTTCCGCTGTCCCGCCTGCGCCGCCTTCAACCAGATGGTCAAGCCCGCTCTGGTCGAAAACTACATTGCCAGTGGCGAAGCGAAGCTTGAGTTCCGTCACTTTCCCCTGCAGCAACACGAACCTGGTGCCTCGCTTGCAGCGCAAGCAAGCGAATGTGCCGCCGACCAGGGGCAGTTTTGGAGTTATCACGATCGCATTTTCCAGGAAACACAAAGAGGGCCGTCGGCTTTCATCGCCGAAAAGCTGATCGAATACGCTGTCGAATTGGAGTTGAACGAAAAGTCTTTCTCATCCTGCCTGTTGAACCAGACGCATCTGGCCGGCGTAAGCGAGAGCATGCAGGCTGCGCGCGCCGCTGGTCTTGGCGGCACGCCTTCAGTTCTGGTCGACGGCATCCCTGTCACCAACCCGCTCGACTACGACTCGGTCGCCGCCGCGATAGACGACCGCCTGACGGCAGGCCAATGACAAGACGAAGCGTCGAAAGATGAACAGTTCGCGATTCTGGGTTCGCCTCGGCCTATACAGCGCCCTAACCGCTGCTTGGGTCTCCATGATGGGCAGCCTCTACTTCAGCGAAGTGATGCGCTTTACGCCCTGCTCGCTTTGCTGGTTTCAGCGCGTGCTGATGTATCCGCTTGCAGGGCTCATCGCTCTGGGCATATTGCGCCGCGACCACCATTTGCCGTTCCTGGTCCTTCCCTTTTCCCTGCTGGGGCAAGGAGTGGCCGTCTACCACTACCTGCTGCAGAAGACGACCATCTTCGGCCAGCCGGCGAGCTGCGGGCTCGGTGTGACCTGCTCATCCGTCTGGATCGACTGGTTCGGCATCGTTACCATTCCGCTTCTCTCCATACTCGGCTTCATGATCATCACGATCGGGATGCTGATGGTCATTGCCGGGGGCGACAGCAGGCCGAACCTGGTCGGCGCCTATCGCTGGCCGCGTTGGCCCGTTCCGATCATTGTTGTCATTGCACTGGCTCTATATGTCGCCGAGGCCGTGCGCGCCGGGGAGATGGAGGTCACCCTTCCCGACATTCAGATTTCGGTTCCGTCCTCATTTCCCTTCTTGGGACTCTCAGCTGACGCGACGGCAACGCCCGAGCCGACGGCAACGCCGACCAGCCAGGAAAAGGGTGAGTCTCTCTATGCTCAGGCGTGCGCCTCCTGCCATGGCGCCCTGGGAGAAGGGGTCGACGGACTGGGCACAGCACTGGCCAATTCGCCCTACGTTTCCGAGCTGTCCGATGCCGATATGCTCGCACTGATCCGGGACGGGAGGGCGGCAGACGTGGAGGATAACCGCACAGGGCTGGCCATGCCCGCACGCGGCGGCCAGTCGGAGTTGAGCGACGAACAGATCGGATACATTATACTGGTAATCCGGGACTGGCAGTAAGTGCGGTCCGACGCCTGGGCGCGATGCATTGCCTGACGCATTGCATCATTCCCGTTAGCGCGTTTGGGCCGCTTTTGAATGCCCGGACAAGGCCGATAGCTAAATGTACGCTTCCAGCCAGATAAATCGCCAGGAAACGGTCCGCATTGGTCGAAAGTTCATAATTCTCGGACGGGTCCTCGCCCCGATTATTCTTGGTTTGGGGTTGCTGGCTTACGCCTCGTTTGCCGTTGTTCCCGTTCAGGGCGCCTCCGAGTCCGGTCCTGTAGAGGACATCCGTCTGGACAGGGTGCATGCCCCCAGTGAGCAGGCCGGCCATTCAGGTATTACTTCCCCGGCTACGGGAAGTAGCGTGAGCGGCTCGGTCCCGGTTCTCGGTACCGCTGTCGGCTCACAATTTGCCCGCTATGAACTTTACTTCAAGCTGGAGTCCAGCGGAGATGAAGCCTTCGTCTGGTTCGCAGGCGAAACATTTCAAGTGAACAATGGCCAATTGGGCGTCTGGCATACAGGTAACCTTGCGCCGGGAGTCTATTCCTTGCGGCTTCGGGTTGTCCGGCCTGATGGAAACTACGGCGAATACTTCGCCCGCAATATCAGCGTGAACCTGGAGGCGCCGACGCCGACGCCAGACGGCCCCACGCCGACACCGATCCCGATCGACACGCCCACGCCCGTCCCGCAGCCGACCGTCCCTCCGGTCGAAATCGAGCAGCCTGAGATCGAGGAGCCTACGGCCGAGGTTACACCCTCGCCCGCTGCGCCCGAACAAAACAACGGTGGAGGTTCGACCCAAGGCCAGACGACCTCCCAAGGTCAGTCGGTTGTTCCGGGAGCGCCGAGCAGCATCGACAGCCTGGCCGGGGCCCTTTCCTTGAATCGACTGCGGGCGCACTTCTTAACAGGCGTTCGCTGGAGCGCCGGTCTCTTCCTGTTGCTGGGCGCGATCTTCGCGGCCAAGCGGTTACTGCAGTGGCTGACAGGCAAAATCTAGCAGCATGGGCCATCTATTCGGACATGCTTGACTGGCGCCGCAAAGGAAACTCACGCAGTGGGTTGTTCCAACTTCGGTGCGGCTCTTGGTAGGTCAGTTGCCGGCCCCCGGAGGCCGGAAAAGTAGCCAGCGGAATATGAAGATCATTGTGGGCCTGGGAAATCCCGGGCCCCGTTACGCGCGCAACCGACACAACATCGGCTTTCAGGTGCTGGATCTCCTGGCCCGCCGCCACGAAGTTCCGCTCTCCCGTTCCAAATTCAATGCGCTTTACGGGGAGGGCTGGATTCTACGCCCGCGCGGCCTGGAACCGGCTTCGACCGCCGGCGATACACCGCTTCGCCAAAAGGTCCTGCTGGCTCGGCCGCTCACCTTCATGAACCGCAGCGGTAGCGCTGCTGCGCCCATGGCCCGCTACTTTGCAGTTGAGCCGCAGGACATCTTAGTTATCTATGACGAACTCGATCTGCCCAGCGGAAAACTACGACTTCGACCCTTCGGCGGGGCAGGTGGCCACAAAGGCATGAAATCGCTGATCCAGCAGCTGGGCACCGATCGGTTTCCACGCGCCCGTGTAGGCATTGGGCGCCCGCCAACGCCGATGGACCCCGCTGCCTACGTCCTGCAGGACTTCACCGAAGATGAAGAGCTTGAGCTCGGGCCGCTCCGGGCGCGCGTCGCCGACGCCGCCGAAAGCTGGCTCTTTCAAGGAATCGACAACACCATGAACCGCTTCAACGGCTGAAATACATCCGGGAGTCCCGCCCTGTTCACCATCAGCGAGTCTCGCATTCGAAGCATATGAACCTGTCCGGCCTGTTGCCAATTCTCAGAAACCTACCGGCCTACCAGCAGTTGCTGAAAGGCCATGATAGCGAGCCGCACAAGCTCTATTCGGCAGCGCGCCCACTGGTCGTCGCCGGCGCCGCGACCGACCACGAAGGCCCCGTGCTCGTCTTGACGGGCACCTCGGAGCAAGCCGAGCGCTGGATGGAGAGGCTGCAGCTCTTCCTGCCGCCCACCGGCGGCCCGCCTCCGGTCTCCCTCTATGCTGAACCAGACGCCTTGCCCTTCGAGCGCATCCCTTGGACAGGACGCACCCGGCAGCGCCGCCTGACAGCGCTCGCTGCGCTGCAGCAAAAGGGAAGCAGTCCACGGATCGTCGTCTCCTCGGCGCCGGCGCTGATGCAGAAGACTTTGCCTGCCAGAACCTTCCGTCTGGCTTTGCGGCCACTTCATGCCGGTAGCTTCGTCCAGCTCGATGAGCTGACCGGGCGCTGGGCGCAAACCGGATACGAGCCGGTAAACGTTGTCGAGGAGCCGGGCACCTTCGCCCGCCGCGGCGGTATCGTTGACATCTGGCCGCCGAATCTTCCCCATCCAGTTCGTGTCGACCTGTTTGGCGACGAAGTTGAGTCGATTCGCACCTTCGACCCGGCAACGCAACGGAGCGACCGCCAGCTGCAGCGCGTGTTGATCGGTCCGGGCAGCGAAGCTCTGGGCCTGGCGCAAAGAGGTGGGCCAGACTCCGAACGGCTGCGCGAAACCCTGCTGGGGGACCCGGACCTTGTGCTTGTCATCCGCGAAGAGATCGGCCGTGAGATTGTAGAGCTGGAGGAGGGACGCGTCTTTCGCGGCATCGAATGGTATCTGCCCTACGCCTACGCGCACCCGGCATCACTCCTGGATCACCTGCCCGCCAATGGTCTGCTTGTCATCGACGACGGCGCCGAACTGAGGGCCGGACTGCAGAAATGTATGGAGGATGCCGACAGCACAAGGCACGATTTGCTGCGCGGCCGCGAACTGCCGGGCGAGTTCCAGTCCAGCATCTTTAGCCCGGAGTCCATCCTGGACCAGGTCGCTCAGCATAAACCGCTCCAGCTGGGAACGCATTCCATTCATTCGCATGGCAGCCTCGAGAAAGCCGGCAGTTCCTCCCTTGCGCGCTCGTTTACGCCAAGCCCCCACTTTGCCGGCCAGAGCAAACGCATTCTGGATGAAATGCGCAAGTACGCCAGCGCCTCCGATCGCGTTGTCCTGGTCTCCCGCCAGTCGGCCCGATTGCAGGATGAGCTGAGCGAGGCGCGGCTCGCGGCCGAAGTGCGCGCCGAGTTGGACGCGCCTCCGCCTGCCGGGATTACCATACTCCAGGGTGTCCTTTCTGAAGGCTTCGTGATGAAGGGGTCCGAGGCCCAACACACGAATGGCAATCCCACCAGGGCTGGTGACCTGCGCCTGCTGACCGACACGGAACTCTTTGGCTGGATTAGGCAGTCGCGTCGCGAAAGGCGCGCCGCGCAGTCGACTGTGGCGCCCGAGCTATTCTTCGCCGACGTCAGCCCCAATGACTATGTCGTTCACCTCGAACACGGCATCGGCGTCTACGAGGGGCTCACCAAAATCGAACTGGCAGGCGTGGAGCGAGAGTACCTGCAGGTGAACTACGCCAGGGGTGACAAGCTCTACGTCCCCGTGCACCAGGCCGACCGGCTGAGTCGCTATGTAGGCGCCGGGGACGCCGGAGTCCCGCCGGCGGTAACTCGGCTCGGCACCGCCGACTGGCAGACGGTCAAGGCCCGCGCCAAAAAGGCGGTCGAGGATATCGCCGAAGACCTGCTCAAGCTGTACGCGGAGAGAGAGGTAATCCCAGGCTACGCCTTCAGCCCTGATGGACCCTGGCAGGAAGAGATGGAGGCGGCCTTCCCCTTCCGCGAGACCGCCGACCAGGTCGACGCCATCGCCGACGTCAAGCGGGATATGGAAATCGGCAAACCGATGGATCGAATCATCATCGGCGACGTCGGCTACGGTAAGACCGAAGTCGCCATTCGGGCCGCCTTCAAAGCCGTGATGGACGGGAAGCAGGCCGCAGTGCTTGTGCCAACCACCGTCCTCGCGCAGCAGCACTTTCGCGTTTTCAGCCAGCGCCTGAGCCAGTTCCCGGTGTTGGTAGAGATGCTTTCCCGCTTCCGCACGCCGGCACAGCAGGAAAAAGTGCTGCAGAAGATGCGGGAAGGCACCGTTGATATCGTGATCGGAACACACCGCCTTCTCTCGCAAGATGTCAGTTTCCAGTCCCTGGGCCTTTTGGTCATCGATGAGGAGCAGCGGTTCGGCGTTGCCCACAAAGAACGCCTCAAGCAGATCCGCTCGCAGATGGATGTGCTGACGCTGAGCGCCACCCCGATTCCCCGCACGCTCCACATGAGCCTCAGCGGTGCCCGCGATATGAGCACCATCAACACACCGCCCAGAGAGCGCCTGCCCGTGCGAACTATCTTGTCGGAATTCGACGACTCGCTCGTCCGGCAGTCCATCCAACGTGAACTGGACCGCGACGGGCAGGTCTTTTTCGTCCATAACCGCGTCCGCGGCCTCAAGACGCTGGCCTCGCGTGTCCAGCGCCAGATGCCCGACGCCGTCGTGGCAATAGCCCATGGCCAGATGGCGGAGCGGGAGCTTGAAGCGACCATGCTGAGATTCGCAGACGGCGAAATAGACGTCCTCGTCTGTACCACGATCGTAGAAAACGGGTTGGATATCAGGCGTGCCAACACGATGATCGTCAATCGCGCCGACCATTTCGGACTGGCCCAGCTATACCAGCTGCGCGGGCGCGTCGGGCGCGGCGCAGCGAGGGGATACTGCTATCTCTTTTATGATCGCCACAGCACACTCTCTTTTGACGCGCGGCGGCGGCTTGAAGCCCTGCTCGAAAGCAGCGACGAACTGGGTGCCGGTTTCCGTATCGCCATGCGCGATCTTGAGATCCGCGGCGCCGGAGAGCTCCTCGGAGCCCGCCAGCACGGCCAGATTGTCAGCGTCGGCTTCGATCTCTACACACGCCTGCTCGCACAGTCTGTAAGTGAGCTTAGAGAGAAGCGGCAGCGGATTGCTGCTGCGGAGCAACAAGGGGAAGGTGGCGGAACCTCTCTCCCCGCCAATGGAGATCGCAGGAAGCCCGCCTTACCGGCGCAAGATATAGACGTTCACTTTCCGGTCGCTTTGGATGACCCCCTGGCCCCGCCTGTCACGCTCGATCTGCCCCTGCGCGCCGAGATTCCGGCCATCTACGTCGAGGAAGAGGGGTTGCGGCTGCAACTGTATCGACGCATCGCTGGCTTGACTGCGCCGCCGCAACTGGAAGAAATGCGCCAGGAGATGGTAGATCGCTTCGGGGCTGATCCCGAAACACGCTCTGTGCCACTGGAGTTGGAAAATCTCTTCTACCAGATCCGGGTAAAGATGGAGGCGCTGAAAGCCGGCATTCAGAGCATTGGGCGACGCCGGGATCAGATTGCCATCCGCATTCCGCAGGGATTTTCACTGCCCGCTATCGCAGGCGAAGGCAAGCTCAAAAGGGAGATACCGGACGGCGCCAGGCGCAAACTTCAGCAGTCGCTCCGCATGGCACTCGGCGCGACGAGCGATGACGGTATCTTCGTTCCGGAAAACGCAATCCATGTCGGGCGGGAGGCCATCTACATCCCCATCGACGAAGCTGGCCGCTGGCGCTTACTGCTGTTGCGCGTCCTGGAGGCCTTGTCGCTGGACAGGCAAGGTCAGACAGAGAGCACCGTCCTGCGATAGTACACTCTCATCCTCTACCAGCGCCTATTGCAGCGCCAGTTTTCCCCGCAATCGTGCGTATTGCGCGTAGTCGATCTCTACGCGGCGCCGAATGTAGTCCCAGGTGCCGGGCGCGCGATTCCGCGATTCCGGCAGGCGTTCTGTCAAGCGAAGAGCGAACACATCGGAACCGGCCCCACTGCCGTAACTGACAACGAGAACGCGCTGGCCCGGCTTGGCTTCGTCCAGAACTGCCGTCAAGCCAACAATCGCCGATCCGGCATAGGTGTTGCCGATTTCGCCCACCAGCAGCCCGCACTCCCACTGATCCGGCGTAAATCCCAGCGCCCGCATCGCCCGCACCGGGAACTTGACGTTCGGCTGATGCACAACAACGTGGTCGAACGCCGCAGCCGTCACGTCCAACTCATCCATCATCTGCTCCGCAGCCGAAATGAGATGGCTGAAGTAGCCGGGATCCCCGCTGAAGCGCTCGGCATGGCTGGGGTAGTTTTGGCGCGGCCGGCGCCAGAAATCAGTTGTGTCCGACACGTAGCTCAGGCTCCGTTCGATGACCGCGACCGACTCCTCAGCCGAACCAATCAGAATGGCCGCCCCCCCTGCGCCGGCGGTGTACTCAAGGGCATCTCCCGGACGCCCCTGCGCTGTATCCATTCCGATCGCAAGCGCATACCGCGCCATCCCGCTGCCCACAAAGCCGAAAGCGGCTTGCATCGCCTCCGTTCCCGCTTTGCACGCAAACTGCAAGTCCGCCGCCTGCGTAGCCGGCGTCGCGCCAATTGCCTCGGCGACAATCGTACCCGTCGGCTTAACCGCGTATGGATGGCTCTCGCTGCCGACCCAAACCGCCTGGATCCGCTGCGGATCGACCCGTGAGCGCGCCAGCGCGTTGCGGGCGGCCTCAATGCTCATCGTCGCCGTGTCCTCGTCCAATCCCGGTACTGCTTTCTCCTTTATCGGGCTGGCCTCCTTCTGCCCGTTGGGCCGGACCTCCCCCTCTTGCGGTGACGACCCGTCAATGCCCATCTCTCCACTCCAGATCCTGCTGATTTCTGCGCCCGGAAGGCGGAATCGCGGCACGTAGGCGCCATAGCCCACAAATCCGACCGGATTGATCGGTTGATTCAGCATCGGTTCCCTCCTGTCAGGGGCGTAGATTCTACGCCCTCTCCGTCAGCTCTTTGGTCTCTTATTCCCGCAACAGCTCCCTGGCCCGATCGACACGTATCTCTTTTTCGCTAACCAGCGCCGCCGCGACCCGTTCCACATCTTCACCTTCCGCTCCTGCCGTCACAGCCACCTGTCGCGCATGGAGCCGCATGTGCCCCTGCTGGATGCCTGTCGTCGTCAGCGCACGCAGCGCTGCCAAATTCTGGGCGAGACCCACCGCGGCGATGATCCTGCTTAGCCTTCCTGCCCCCATACCGGAAGCCGGATTCCGGCTATCGCCGAGAGGCTGCAGAATTTTCAGGGCAAGGCGCGCGGTCGGATGACTGCGCGTCGCGCCGCCAACCACGCCAACAGCGAGCGGCAGTTCCAGCCTCCCATAGAGCGACTTGGAGCCGCCGCGGGACCGCATCTGCCAGTCGGTCAGAGCTCGATACCGGCCATCGCGTGCGGCCCAGGCGTGCGCCCCTGCCTCGACGGCCCTCCAGTCGTTGCCCGTCGCCACAAGCACCGCGTCAATACCGTTGAAAATGCCCTTGTTGTGCGTCACCGCCCGGTAGGGATCGGCTACGGCAAAAGCATTTGCCTCTGCGATCTTCCCAACAGTCTCAGCACCTTGAACTTCCCCACCATCGAAAGCTTCGGCAGGAATCTCTACCTCGGCCCATGCGCGCCGTCTATCGCTCAGGTTGGAAAGGATTCTCAGGCCGGCGCGCCCCCCGCTCAACTTCTCCAGGAGAGGAGACGCCGCCTCTGCGGCAGTGTTCAAGGCATTGGCGCCCATCGCATCGCGGCAGTCGATTAACAAGTGCACGACGAGCATCGCACCCGCTTCCGTATCCGGCAGATGGCGGAGTTCCAGATCCTGCGGTCCACCGCCCAATCGCGTCAGTGTCGGACTCCTGTCGGCCGCGGCCAGGATCTGCGGCCGCGCCGCAAGGATCGCGCGCTCTGCTTTTTCGGCGTCCGGCACATCGAGTAGCTGAATCTGAGCAATCATGACAGGCTCAGTGCTGCCCGTCCGGAAGCCGCCCCCCGCTCGCGCCAGCAACGCGCCTGAACTGACACCGGCCACGACCGAGGGCTCCTCGGTCGCCATGGGAATCAGGTGGTGTTGGCCGTCGATCAGGAAGTTGGCGCCGACCCCCAAAGGCAAGACGTAGCGGCCGACCACGTTTTCGACCATCTTGTCGGCCTTCTCGACGTCCATGCTGGCGGCCAGCAACTCACTCTCCTGGCGACTAAGCGACGCCAAGTCAGAAACGATTTCGACCCGTTCCGCCAGGCTTTTGCTATAGAATCCACGCAGTCGCGATGTTCGTTCTTCTGAGTTCGACTCGATGACAGCGGCCTCCCGGCACCTACGCTACCCGCCGAGCACAGGGTAAAACTACGATGCACTATAGAAATCATACATCGCTTACCCTCTCATTCTCTATCAGATGTCAGCCGGGAAGGTTTTGGCAGCTTTCGTTCAGTCCAATGCCAGCAGCGTTCTGGCGATCGGCCTTTCGAAAAGTTGCGGGGCAATCGCGATGCCGGAAACCAGGATAATGGTGAGGAGAGAAAAAACAATTCCCAGAGGGCCCTCTCGCGGCAAGCTCGGATTCTCCAGGCGCCCGAAGAAAACGCCGACCATACGTACAAATCCGAAGATAACCCCGCCGCTGGAAATGAGAACAACCGCCGCGAAGCGCCAGTCCACCTCCGCCAGCGCTTGCAGAGCAGACCAATGCGCCGAAAACCCGGCCGTCAGTGGAAAACCGGCCAGTCCCAAGCTGCCCAGCAGAAACGCGGTTGTGCTCCATGGCAGGCGGGTTCCCACGCCATGAAGACTGTCCAGCTCCAGATCGCCCGCCGCCCGGCGCATCTGCGCCAACCCGGTCGCCGCAGTCAGAGTGCTGAGAACACGCACCGCGAAGAGCGTAACAATAAACGGCCGGCTCCGATCATCCGGACCGGCGAGAAGCAGCAGTATCAGCCCCCAGTCGTGCAGCATGGCGTAGCCCCACAGGCGGCCGGGATGGCTTGCCCCCGCCGCGGCAACTCCCCCCCAGACCAGGGTGACCAGTCCGGCAGTTGAAAGCCATAAATTGAAAGCTGAACTTGCCCGCAACAGAGGATAGCCTGACACTGCCAGATAGACAACGTATAGAACCAGCGTCTGAAAGAAGAGAATCGCCAGCGCCGATGCAATTGGGGGCGAGGATTCCCCCAACTGCGGTTGCACGCTGTGCAGCGGGACCGGGGCCAGTAGAATGAGAATTCCCGCGCCCAGCAGCTGCGCCGCGTTTGCCGCGATCTGCGTGTCCTGCGGATTCAGCGGCAACTGCTCCATGTTCCAGGCGGCGAGAAATACAAAGGGGATAGACAGGGTCGGCGGAAGGATGATCCGAAACGCACCCAGCGAATCCCTGGCACCGCCCACCTGGATCGAAAACACGCCGACCGTGATCAATATGCCCAGGAAGATTGGCGCCAGGAGAACAAGCGGCATCGGCGCGTCCACAATCAAAGCCAGCCCCGCATTTCCAAGACCGACAAGCAAGACGGACGATGGGAATAGCCTTCCCTGGCTTGCCGCCGTGGCCAGCAACATCCCCACGCCTAACAACACAAAAACTGAAACAACGACTGGCTCGTTCGATTCCCTTAACTGTAGGCGAAAACCGTACTCCCAAACGCCGGCGTCCAGGTCCAAAGCAAGTGGAATGTAGGGTACCGCCAGGGGCGGGGAATCCAGAGGCATCCGCCACAGCCCAATGCCCATGACTGTCAACAGACTACCGAACACAAACAGTACGGCGCGCTCCCACCGGCGCAGTAGAAAACTTCCAAGCGCCGCGACGAGGAGGAAGCTCAAGAGAAAGGATGGAAATGGGAGTTGAATCATGGAGCTCTGCTGCCCGATTTCAGCGAGAGAGTTATTTCGCCCGGGAAGCGCACCATTCGCAAAAGTCTAGGAGCCATGAGAATCACTCGAGCTGGCCTGGCTAACCCCGCCTCGGCTGCGGTCCTAGTCGTGGTATGGGGCCACCTGACCTTTGCGCGCTGCATGATGCTGGCGCCGGTTGACCCGCGAATAGACCCAGTAAGTGAGACCATGCCAGAGGACTCGCGCACCGGCCGCGATGCTGAGTCGCCGCTGAACGCCAAAGGGCTGGCCCGGATCTGTCGCAGCTATCTCATCCGTCCACATGACATTGTCATCCACCAAGAGTAGATAACTGCAAGACAGGGCGACCAATATCTCCATGATGCCCAGTGGCACGATAACGGCCGGTGAGGGGAACAGCGCCGCAAAAAAAGACTGGACCGGAATCAACCACAGGAGAAGGGCGATGCCGCCAAATAATGCCGTCTCCGTCAATCCAAGCGTGACCAGCGCCAACACGGCAAACCAAATCATCAGATGCTTCGTCGAATCATCCAGCAGCGGTAACGGTATGCCGCCGCTCGCTCTCCAGACCAGAAGCGCAGCGATGCCAAGCACCAGTGTACGAAAGAGAATTGAACTGAACTCGCCCGTCTGATCGACTTGAACGGTTCGGGTCTGCAATATGGAGAGCAAAAGAATCAGACAGGCGAAAACCAGCACGCCCAGATGCACTGCCGGCCACGGCGCAGACAACGTGTATAGCGACCCAAAAATCGTACCTGTCCCAAGTTGCGCAACCAGCAGGCCTGGTAATGCAAACCGCCAATCCCACACGACGATCGGTAGAGTAGCGGCAAGCCCGAGGAAAATGTGAAAGGGCGCCGAAGCCCAGATTTCATCCATTTTCTGGTTTCATGAACTTCACCCCGCGGACGCGCCTGCGCAGTCGGCCATCAGCAAGCTGCCCGCCTATATCAGTCAGAGGACCTGAATCGACGCGGCACCCGTCCTTTCCGGTGTTCTATGCAGTCGCGTCACTGCCTACACATTCAGCAGAAAGTAGCCAAGGATGCCGAAAACCAGGACCCAGCCCATGTGGCCGGCTCCTTCGACAATCTCGAGGCCGGCATCCCAGACATGGCCGGCGCTGCTCGTCCCCCATCTCGTTACGCGCGACAACCAGTCCAGTGCCGTGAACTGCGCCACCCTCCGCGACCAGGCCCTGAGCGCCGGCGTCGTCCCTGTAGCCGCCCCGATGGCATTCAGCCTCACACTGATCTGCGAACGAAGAATCGCGAGGCCGATCCCGAGCGCCAGCGGGCCGGCCAGTGTGAGCCAGACCTGCCAACTCGCCACCGCACTGGGCGGGTCCCCCGCGCTTCGTGGAATCGCCTCCGCCAGATTGGTTATGCCTGTGATTATCTGCGGGAAAACGCCCGCTACAGTCAACGGAATGGCCAGCACGACGACATAGATCAGCAAGCGCCCCACCATCCATGTGTCCGGCGCCTCGTCCGGCCCGGGGCTGTCACCCGGTTCCGTCTCCCAGATGCGCAGAAGAGAGGAAACATAGATCATCTGCGTAAACGTATAGGCGACAAAAAGGGGCCACATCGACCCGACGTATCTGCTGCAGGGCGCCGCGTCGTCCGGGCAGCTTGCCCCCATGAGCAACTGGGCAACAACCGATTGAGTGAGAAACCCGGGCGTGAACGGAACACCCACTAGCGCCAGTACGCCCACGCTGATAGGTATCTGCCAGTGCCACGTACGCCAAATCCGTTCTCCGATCAGCCACAACCCCCCACCCAAGGCGAAAGTCGTGGTCGGCCACAGGACCGCGGCCGGTCCCCGGACTTCCGACAATATGCTGGCCAGACCGGCAACGCCAACCGACGTGATCAAGACAAAAGTAGTGTGTTCCTGTCTTGTAGTCGTGGTGAAGGTTGCAATTGCCGAGCCAAGCAGCCCCAGTATGGCCAGCGCTATCACCTCAGGCCGTGCCAGCAGACCTTCGGCAGCAAGGCCGCTGGACCAACCCAGCAGCCACAGGCCGCACAGAGCCGGAGGCATTTGGTCGATAAGCCGGTCCGGCATGTACAAGCGTTCCCCCCGGTGGGGCAGCAACCATAAGTGCAACGGGTAAACGCCTGCCCTGATAACCCCGGCCAGCAGCATCAGGATTACTGTCTCCTGCGGCAGCTGTCCTCCAGCCAATGTCTCCGCAGGGCCGCTCTGACCGGCAGGCAGAAGCCCGATCAGAAGCAGAAGCGCGCCGACCATGCTCAAGCCCTGAAACTGCCGCGTGGGCGAAGGCCCGTGCACTGTCGGGACAATGGCGTTGCGCCCGATGATGAACAGGTCCATGACGACCCACATCAGGGTCAGCGTGAGGAGATTGTCGCTGCTCGTGAAGAAGAGAGCGCTGGCGATGGCAATCAGTGACAAAGAAAAGGTGAGCCCAGCGTCCTGTTGTCCTTCATCGGAAGCTCGACCCATCCTCTGGCCGCCGAATCCACTGAAGAGCAGCCCGCCACCGCCCAGCAACAGGATCAGGCAGGAAACGTACCAGTTCCAACCATTGCTCACCCAGAGAAGGTCCGCGCCCGTTGCAAAAAAGGGTTGCCAGGGAATGCCAAAAGTGGGAGCAGCCGGTTGCAAGCGAAGCGCTACCGTCAGCGCAGCCGCGGCGCCCCAGAAGAGCAGCGCAACCGCGCTCAAAGCGTTGGTCGCACCGTCCGCGGCCCGCCCGCCCAACACCGGACGCATGAGTCGGCCTATGAGCCACACAGTTATGCTCCCCAGCGTCAGCACAAGAGGAGGCCCGACAGGAGAGAATAGCAGTGGAAATACAACTGTGTCGATCTTCATCCTTGTCAATTCTAGCACAGCAAATGCCGCGCCCGAAACAATGGGCGGAAAACGGAAAGAAGCCATTGGTGCCTCCGTCTCCTCGCCGGGCACTACGACGCGCCACCACTGTTTCCCTCCGAATATTCTGCCGCGATGATTGCCCAAAAGTCTGAACTGCATTAAAGTACACGCATCGACCCATACAGGAGGAACGGGATGCCATCCAGCCACAACTTGCCAGGCGCCACCGAGGATATCGAGCAGGCCAAAAGGGATATCGATCGGTTCGGCTACTGTCTGATCGCCAACGCCCTGGAACAACCTGTAGTGGAGGCAGCGCGCGACCGCCTGATAGAACAGGCCGCCGCGGAACTCGAACAGGGCGCGGCGTTCGAGGACGGAGGGCCGAAGCAACAGTGGGGGGCGTTTACAGACGGCCGCGGTCGCCTCCGCCAGCAGGCCTATACTGCTGCGGCCGGAGGCGTCAATCAGCGCGTCTGGATGTTGGTCAACAAAGGGCGAATCTTTCGCCAGATCCTCTCTACCGCCAGCGCCCGCGCCGTCGTCGGCCATCTCCTCGGCAACGACTATCAACTCTCCAGCTACTCTGCCAACATTGCCAAACCTGGCGGCGTCGCCATGAACCTGCACACAGACCAGCGGTGGATGCCCAACCCCATCGAACCTGGACCCTCACCTCTACCCGCGGGCTCGATCACACGCCAGCATACCAATCTCGAGCCGGAGAAACTGCCCTCAATGATCGCGCCCTGCGTCTGCGTAAATATCATGTGGATGCTCTGCGACTTCAGCGCTGAGAACGGCGGCACCCGTTTTGTCCCCGGCAGCCATCTGCGCGGCCGCCCTCCGGGAGAGCAGGATGCAGACGAGGAGACGCTTGCCGCGGAAGGGCCTGCCGGCACGGCCATGGTCTTCGACGGCAGGCTGTGGCATGGGACCGGAGCCAACTGCAGCGATGTCAATCGATACGGCCTCCTCACCACCTTCTGCGGTCCACAGTTTCGCCCGCAGGAAAACTTTACGATAGGTACGCGGCCTGAAGTTCTTGCCGAGGCCTCACCCGATCTGCTTGCCCTGCTTGGCTTCAAGATCTGGAGCGGCTACGGTCGTGTCGAGAGCCCGGTCGCCGAGTTCGTATCGCAAAACGAAACCTCGCTGGGCGAACTGCAAATCGCTCACTCTGAATAGAAGTCCTGGACGGGTGCGCCTGCGCTCCCGCGAGAGTTGGAATCTGCGATACAGAAAGCGCACCTGGGAGACATTACCCTTGTAACAGGGCGGCCGCTGGCGAGCAGCCGGAGTACGACCGCATGTCCATATCGAGAGATGGCAGCTGTTCGCCAAGTTGCGCTCCCCATGTTATACTTCGGACCGTTCGAACACTGATCTGTGAGGAGAGCAGGTGACCGGGAATTGGACGCGTAACGCATTTGTATATCTGCTGATCCTGGTGGCCGCGGCCGCCCTCTTTCTCAACGTGTACGGGCCGGGCGAGGCGCCCCAGAAAGTCAGTCTGAGCGCTGTGGCCCGTCAGGTCGAACGCGGCGAGGTGACGCGCATCGAAGTGCGCGGGGAAAGACTCCAGGTCTTTGCCGGCGACAACAGCCAGCCCCTGGCCAGTCGCAAGGAAGAGGGAGTCGCCCTCACGCGAACACTGCACGGCATGGGCGTTTCGGAAGAGAGCCTCTCCCGTGTCAAGATCAATGTCCAGCCCCCTTCCAATTCGGGTAACTGGTTCGCGCTTGTAATCAACCTTCTCCCTCTGATTCTGATCGCCGGCCTATTTCTGTTCCTTTTTCGCCAGAGCCAGAGCGGCAGCAATCAGGCCCTTTCCTTCGGCAAGAGCAAGGCCCGCATGTTCGTTGGGGACCGCCCTACCGTCACCTTTACCGATGTCGCCGGCGCCGATGAAGCCAAACAGGAACTGGAGGAAATCGTCGAGTTCCTCAAGGAACCGCAGAAGTTCGTCGCTCTCGGCGCCCGCATCCCCAAAGGTGTGTTGCTCGTCGGTCCGCCCGGGACCGGCAAGACTTTGATGGCCAAGGCTGTCTCAGGCGAAGCCGGCGTACCCTTCTTCAGCATCAGCGGCTCAGAATTCGTCGAGATGTTCGTCGGCGTCGGCGCCAGCCGCGTGCGCGATCTGTTCGAGCAGGCCAAACGCAACAGCCCCTGTATCGTCTTCATCGACGAAATCGACGCCGTCGGACGCTACCGCGGCACCGGCCTCGGCGGCTCGCATGATGAGCGCGAGCAGACCCTGAATCAAATCCTGGTTGAGATGGACGGCTTCGGCACCGACACCAATGTCATTCTGGTCGCCGCAACCAACCGTCCCGATATTCTCGATCCCGCGCTGCTACGCCCCGGCCGCTTCGACCGACGCGTGACCATGGACCGCCCAGACCTGCAGAGCCGGCGCGCCATCCTCGACGTCCACGTAAAGGGCAAACCCCTGGATCCGAGCGTAGACCTGGACCTAATCGCACGCCAGACGCCCGGATTCGTCGGCGCCGACATCGAAAACCTGGTCAATGAGGCCGCCATTCTGGCCGCTCGCCGCAACCGGCGAACGATCGCAATGAACGAAGTGCAGGAGTCGATCGAACGTATCGCCATGGGCGGCCCTGAACGCCGCAGCCGTATCATGTTGCCGAAGGAAAAGGAAAGGATAGCCTTCCACGAAGGCGGACATGCCATCGTCGCCCACCTCGTGAAAGACGCCGATCCACTCGTCAAGGTGACAATCATCCCGCGTGGAATGGCCGGCGGCTTCGTTCTGATGGTACCCGAGCGGGACCGGTATCTTGCCAAGCGAGCCTACTTTGTCGACAGCATCGCAATCGGACTTGGCGGTCGTGTCGCAGAAGAGATTGTCTTCGGTGACATCTCCACCGGAGCATCCGGCGACATTCAGGCCATCACCCGCATGGCGCGCGACATGGTGACAAAGTACGGAATGAGCAGAAAGATGGGCCCGCTGCAGATCGGCCACCAGGAGGAGAACCCCTTCCTTGGCCGCGAACTGACGGATCAACGGGATTATAGTGAGGAAGTCGCCGAAGCCTTGGACAGCGAGGTGCAAGCAATAGTAGGCGAGCAGCACCAGCGCGTCCGCCAGATTCTCACCGCCCATCGCCAGCAGTTGAACGATGTCGCGGCCGCGCTGCAAAAGCGTGAAACGCTGAACAGAGATGAGTTTGTTGAAGTTTTCGAGGGCCGCGTCACCTCCGACGATCTCCCTGACCCCCTCGCACTCCAGCTCGCGTAGACGCCCGCGCCTCGCCTCCGAAACGCGCTGGCGAGACTGCCGCCGCAGTTCACGCCTTGTCCCGCCCTTTCAGCATCTTCAGGACCGCCGGACCGTACGTCTGCGCCTTCCACTGTCCTATCGCCGGAAGCTCCGCGAGGGCTGCTACCGAGTCGGGCCTGCCGGCGCTTATCTGCAGAAGCGTATCATTGCTGAACACGATTTCCGGGTCGACCCCGCGCGCGGCGGCTGTTTCCGTCCGCCATCGCCGCAGCGCATCGAACCGCCTCCGCCCTTCCGCTGACAGCGTTGAGTCGGACCTCTTTGCGGCGGCCGGACGTTGCGGTACAGGCCGGCACTCACCCTGGCGAACGGTTTCAAGCAACTCCTTGCCGAACCTGTCCACCTGCCGCGCGCTCAAACCTGGAATCTTCCGCAGCGCGTCCACCGTTTGTGGCCGGTATTGTGCCAGGGCAACCAGTGTGCTCTCCCCCAGCACCTTGAAGGGCGGCCGCTCCGTTCGCTGAGAATGCCGTTCTCGCCAGTCCCAAATCGTCTCAAGTACGTTAAGATTACTTTCATCCACGGAACGGATCTGCTTCATTTGCCAAAAGGTCCGCGGCTCCGGCGGCGAATACTCAAGCGTTTCGAGGATCCGAAAGGCATCCTGCGCTTCTTCCCAGCGCCCGCTCGCTTTGAGCTGCCGGGTTTGACGCGCGCGCAGGGCCGGCAGAAAATGCGTATCGACCTGCGCGTAAGCCATCTGCTGGGCTGTCAACGGGCGTTGCCCCCAATTCGTCCGCTGCATGCGCTTATCACTGACCACATCGAACTCCTCCAGCAATACCTGCGCCAGCCCAACCCCCGTCCGTCCCATGATCCGGGCGGCAAGCTGCGTATCGTACAGCCGGCGAATTCTAAAACCGAAGTCCCGCTGCAGCGTCAGAATGTCGTTTTCCGCCGCATGGAGGATCACATCCGTCCCGTCGTTCGCCAGAATTCCTCCCAGTGCCGATAGGTCTTTCAGTTTGAGCGGGTCGACCAAAAAGTCGCGCACACTTGCAATATCTGCATCTTGACAACTCGCGCCTCTTGATGCAGGCGCCGAAACCTGGATCAGACAGACTCGCGGCGTATAGCGGAAAAGGCTGTCGCTTTCCGTATCCACCGCCAACCAGGGCTGACCGGCAAGATGACGTACCATGCGGCCGAATTCTTGGACCGTATCCACCATCAAGGCCCTGGCAATGGCCGGCCCGGCCCGGCCCTTCGATGAGGTTCCCGACCTGGCCCCACTTTTCCTTGCGCGCGTCATCGAATTCAATCGTTTCCTGTCATCATATGCAGTCAACCGCTCACGATGGCTGCATCATAACCCAACCGCCGCGCCCCTCCAACTCCAGGGAATTCCGCCCCGCCCGCGTCTGCCAATACACGCCCCTTGTGATAAGATATCGGCGAGCCAGCCCACACTTGTGCAGAACTGGCAACAGAAGTGTAGTTGGAGCATGGAACGCAAACTATGGCCCGCTGGTATTGGTACGACCACAACGGTGAGCAGATTGTATCGCTTGGCCATCCGCCGCAAAGCCGGCCCATCGCCGCGGCGGTCGAGTGGATGCGCCCCGAACTAATCTCCGACCTGCACCGAGGTTTCGCCCGCTGGGCCGAAGCCCGGCTCTCGACCGGCCCTGTCCTCCCGCACCGCCTTTGGATCGATCAGGCCGGCCTTGTAGCAGTGCGATTTGCATCAGGCGCGCCGCAACGGCTGCCTGAAGTCGGCGCCGGCGAAGAGCTTGCGCAATGGTTTGTGCTTCTGGCAAAGTGGATGGAGACCTACGTCGTACTCGCCCGCGCCCGAACTGTCTGGTCAACGCCGCATCTGGCCGCCGCGCTGCCGTTCCTCTCGCCCTGCATGCTGCCCCGCCCCCTCGCGCAGTTACCGCCTGACAACTGGGAAGAGGTCGCTTGCGGCCTGGCCGCCACCGTGCTGGACTCCCCTGTGTTGGGCGCCACCGTGATGGACAGCTCTTCGGCCTTGAACGCACAGCCCACCTGAACGAGATCTGTGGTCGAAATGATTGCGAGCCCCAAAGAGGATCTCGTCATCGAACTTGAATACGCGGCATGCCCGCCTTTCTTGGAATCGGTCAAAGCGCCGAATGGGTTTCTTCGATGAAGACCAGGCCGGCTAAGCCGGATACGAGGACTGACAGCACCGATCCCGCTCCGCGACGCGGCGAGAGGGCCGATCCAAAAATAGGAGGATCGGAGCACGCGCAGAACGGGCCCTACACGGTACGGCATAGTCACTCAGCCGGCGGCGTTGCCTACCGCCAGCGCGCGGGCGGCGCCGGCAAAGTCATCGAAGTGGCCCTGATCGCAACCGATCCCGCCGGACGCCGTTGGCAGCTGCCGAAAGGCCGCCTCTACCCAGCCGAAAAGCCGTTGGCCGCGGCCCTGCGCGAGGTGGAAGAGGAAACGGGGCTGGAGACCGAGTACGAGTCTTTCCTGAAGACAGTCCGCTATGCCTACCTCGACACCTACGCCCGCGTCGTGCCGGAGCGAGTCTTCAAGAAAGTGGACTTCTACTTGCTGCGTGTAGTCGGCGGCTCCCTTTCCGACGCCAGCATAGAAGTCGAAAAGGTGGAGTGGGTATCGACCGAGAAAGCGTTGGGGCTTCTCGCCTACGAAGGCGAACGCGACTGCATCAGGCTCGCGATGGAACTTCTGCATGGCAACTGAGATCACGAAAGCCTCCCCCCGCCAGATCCGCGAACTGCTCAGAATGTTGCTCGACGGCGTTTCAAGCGACGTCAGCAGCATGGAGGCGATCGCCGGCAGCTGGTGGCGCAAGCCTCTGTTTCTCTACTGGTTCGGGCCGCGTTTTCTTGGCAAACAGATGGATTCCTTCGTCGCCACCGTGGACGAACGCATTATCGGATTTGTCATCGTCCAGTATGATGGCGACGCCGCCGGCACCTTCGACTGGGCCTTCGTCCGTCCCCTTTCAAAAGAGAGCAACCGGGCCGAGTTCGCCGACCTCATAGACACCGCCCTCGACTTCGTCGAAGGACAGGGCATTCATCCCTACTTCTATTTCGGCTTCGCCACCGACTCGCCTCCGGAAGTCAGGCAGGTCCTTGAGGAAATCGGCTTGAGCCCGACGGACTATCAGACAACGCAGATGGTCGGCGCGCTGCCGCTTGAGGAGTCGCCCTCCATACCTGACGGCTTTCGACTTTCCCCCCAATTCACCGCCCGGTTCGGCCCCCGCCTGGCCGAATTCCTTCCGACGCTCTACCAGGACGCGCCGGCAGAAGAGATCGAAATGCTCGCCGCCATTCACACCAACACGATTCGTTCCTCGAAAATCTTCCTGGTAACTGAGGAAGAAACGGAGGTTGGATTCGTCCAGCAGTTTCGCTGGCGAGACGAACTCCGCCTCCTCTTGGCCTTGCCAGTCAGGCTGTGGGGAAGCGAATCGGAGAGGCAGCTCGTCGCCTATATGGCCCAGGCCATGCAGGGACGCAACCAGCGTCTACGCCTGCGAACATTCAGCAAGGACCATCTGGCAGCGGCGAAGGATTCCCTCTCATCGCTGGGACTCACATGGGAAGAGGCGCCCTGGCAGCGTTGGGTTGTTGCGCTTGAGCCGGGACAGGAGCAAGCGGAAGAAGAGCCTGAGACAGAGGAGCCTGAGAGCAGGTACAGCAGCCATGGCGAGATTTGGCCGCCGCAGGCCTCGCACGCGGCGCACCAGGCTCCTGGCGGCGCCTCTTCCAACTGTTCATCTGATGACGATCAGCCGGAAGACGACAGGAACGATGCTGGCTCGAACTGAAGACGCCGCCATTCGCCGACCCGTGACCGAGACTGACGCCGTGCAGAAGCCTTTATCGAACGCTTCAAAGCCACTTCGCCTCAGCGGGAACGTACACGTCTGTTCGGTTGAAGACGCAAGCACGACTGCGCCCGCCCGCTTACCCGCAGACCTATCGAACGGTAGCCAGGGTCACGCCACCGGTTACATTCGCGGCGCAAGCGGGCCCCCGATCTTTTATAGCCGCTGGCGACCGGACGATCACCCGCGCGGGATAGTGCTGATTCTACACGGTTTGGGCGAACACGGGGGACGCTACCGCCATCTTGTCGCCGCGCTGTCGCAGGCCGGTTACGCCGTCTACGCGCACGATCATCACGGCTTCGGACGCTCCGGTGGCGCCCGCGCCTACGTTCACAGCTTTCAGGACTACCTGAACGACATTTCGCAGGTCCTGTCGATGGCCCGCGGCCGCGATCCCGGTCTTCCCTGCTGCCTTTACGGCCATTCAATGGGCGGGTTGCTTGGGCTCCTCTACTTAATGGAGGCGCCCGGCGCCGCCGATCTGGCTGTCATCTCCTCCCCCTCATTGCAGCCGCAAAGTCTCTCGCTCGTCAACCGGCTTCTCAAGCTGATCCTGGTCACGCTCCACCACGCCAAGCCCACGCTCACATTTCACCAGCGCGGCAGCCTCGATGTCCTCTCGCGCGACCGGGAGGAAGTGCAGAGAGCGGTGCGGGACTCGCTTGGCGTGCGACACCGCAGCGCGCGCTGGGTCGTCGAGTTCTTCCGGGCCACGCAGGAGGTAAGAGACAGGGCCGGCGAGGTCACGCTGCCGATTCTGATGATGCAGGGGCTGGCGGATGCGGTCGTCTCGCCTGCCGCCACGCAGGCGTTCTTCTCCCGCACCCCGTCTGCCGACAAGACGCTTCGCCTATATGATGGCTACTATCACGAACTGCACAACGATCTGGGCCGGGAGCGGCCAATCAGCGCAGTAATCGACTGGCTCAATGCCCGCTGCAAAGCGGCCAGTCCCTCCTAGGCCAACGCGCCTTCGCCTCTCAGCAGATAATCCCTTTCTTCGCTTTTGGCCCATGGGCGATCGGCTCTTCGCCAATCCACCGCTCATCGACCGGCTCGGATGCAAGCTGATAGCGGGTATCGGTCGACAGGCGCACGCGGTTCGTGTGATTGTCCATACTGGCGTGCATCGTGTACATGCCAAATACCAGCAGATCGCCCAGCTGATAGTCGGTCGTGAGCCAGCGGCTCTTCAGATCCCGGCCAACGGTAACCGCGTCTTTCGCATATTGGCCCGTATCGGCGTGGTGCCACCGCTTTTGTCCCGATTCGATCTCCGCCGCGTCAGGAGCATTGGTGCAGTAGATATCCACGTCTATCCGGCCGTAGCTGGCCTTAATCTCCTCCTGGCGGTGGGAGTTTTCCAGGATCATCAGCCCGCCCATCTGCTTGGGGATGTCGCCGAGCGGCATCCAGCTGGTGTAGAGGTTCCTGGTGCCGCGCCCCATGAAAACAATGTCGTAGTGCGGGCTGGTCGCCGTTTCCGTGCCCGACGTCTTTACGCGGCACCAGGTAAAGTCCAAATGGCGGACAGGCCCGCCCAGGAAGCGCTCATAGAAGCCGATCATGGCGCCGCTGAATAGCGCATTACGCAGCGGCTCGTTGTTCTTGACGAGCCCCTGCATGCTCAGCGCCGAGACCGCGACCTCCTGCCTGGCCACGCCGTCGATCAGCGGGAAGCCCGGGTCGACGAAATCCATCCGGGCCAGGTCTTCCAGCATTCTGCGCCGCGCAGCCCGCAGCATATCCCTGTCGAGCAGCCCGGGCAGGTATAGGTATCCGTCAGCCTCGAAACGCCGCCGCAATTCGCTGAAATCGTCGAGCGCGTCCGCCGAAGCGCGCAACGGACCGAACTGCTCGGGTGACATATCAAGCGGCCTGCCCTGAAAGGTCAGCTCCTTGACTGCTGCCTTTCCGCCGGTGTCCTCTGCCAGTTGTGTAGCCATTTCTCCTCCCCTTCCCATCAATTTGCCCGCACGTACTTCCGCAGCACACGCCAGTCCGCGGGCGCCGCTCCACCGGGATAGGAGACGGCAACCTCGCCCACGTACAGGTCGCCGCGTGAGTCGAAGGCAATATTGTGCGGGCTGAAAAAGCGCCCTTTCCCCAAGGCATCCTCCATCCCCCACTCGCTCAGAATCGTGCCGTTCAAATCGCGGACCGTTATGCGCGCCGGCGGGTTGTCCAGCTGCGGGTCCTTGGTCTCGCCCATGAAGATGCCGCCCACCTCGGCGATATACATGTTGTTATCCGCGTCAATGCACATGTCGCACGGCCACCAGATGTCATCCCACTGCCGAATAAACTCGCCCTCCGGGTTGAAGAGCTGCATCCGCCGGTTCTGCCGGTCCGCTACATAGACTGTGCCCTCGCCGTCCACACAGACGTTGTGCGGCGTCACGAACTGCCCTGCGTTATCGCCGGGCTCACCCCAGGAAAACAGCAGCTCCCCCTCGGCCGTGTACTTATGCACGCGCGCGTTGCCGTAGCCGTCCGACACGTAGAAATCCCCCTCGGACGTCAACGCGATGCCGGTCGGATAGTTGAACGGCGGTCCGGCGCGCTCCACAATTCGGTGGTCGTCCCAATCGTAGCCCGTATCCGCCGGGCAGTCCGCCGTCTCGATCGTCATCAACAGTTCGCCCTCGGTCGTGAATTTGTGCACCGCGTGGCCCCAGTCGTCCACGCAATAGACGGCATCGTCCGGCCCGACAATAATGTCGTGGGCGCGCTTGATCAACCCCTCACCCCAGGAACGCAGGAAGCGCCCCTCCCGGTCAAAGACGATGATCGGGTGCTCGCTGCGGCAGAAAGCATAGACCCGGTCCTGCGAATCAACCGCCACGCCCGGTACCTCAACCACCTCCCAGCCGGCGGGAACCTCTCCCCAGCCGACGTCCTCCTCATAGACAAATTGCCCGCTACCGAGTTGCATATCTGCTCCCCTTGTTCAGTTTGGAAACGGGCAACTTCCGGCCCGTGTTAAGGAAATTCCTCGTCAAAACAGTTGGGTTTATGATGCCTCAACGTCGCGGTCTGGGCGGAATCTCGTCTCTCCCTGGCTCGTACCAGAGACCGGCTACCGGCGGCGGGACAGGGTCGCGCGCGATACGCATGTCGACGACGCAGGGCCGCCCGCAGGCAAGCGCATGCCGCATCGCGTCGCCGATCTCACGGTGGCGGGTGACCGTCAGTCCTTCGGCACTCAGCGCCTTGGCCAGGGCCGCATAATCGGTGTCCTGGCTGAACTCGGTGCCGATGACGCGACCCCCGTAGCTGGCCTGCTGACCGCCGCGGATCGCCCCCAGTGTCCCGTTGTTGAACACCGCCCACACCACCGGCGCTTCCCATTCCACCGCGGTGATCACCTCCTGGCACACCATCAGAAAACCGCCGTCGCCGGTCACGCAAACTGCGGGCAAGTCGGGGCGGGCCAGCTTGCCGCCGATGATCGAGGTCGGACCGAAACCCATCGGCGTCCATCCGCCCGGGTAGAGCAGCCGGCGCGGCGCGTACACTGGGAAAAACGCGCCAAAGTAGTGGTTGTGGTCGCCCGTGTCCAGCGAGAACAGGATCTCTCTGGGCAGCACGCGCCGCATCTCTTCCACCACCCTGAGCGGCTCCATCCCTTCGCTGTCGCTCCCGTCCCCGGGAATCTCCAGTCGACAGGAGTCCTTGACCTGCGCGGCAAGCTCCCTGTTCCCCAGCCTGCCCGGCGGCGGCTCCTTCGCCGACAGCGCGGCCAGCACCTCCTGCAACGTAGCCTTGGCGTCGCCCAGCAGTCCTAGCTCTACCGGATAGGTCCGCCCGATCTGGTTGGAGTCTATGTCGATCTGTATGAAGCGATTCTGCTCGACAAAGGGCATCCCTTCCGTCCACCAGCACGTGGACAGGTCGGAAAAGCTGAATCCGACAACCAGGACGACGTCGGCGTGGTCGCGGATCAACTCGTGCGCGCTAGGATGGCCGAGCCAGCCAAGATTGCCGGCGCTCAGGACGTGGTCCTCCGGCAAGATTCCCTTGGCCGCATAGGAAGTTGCCACCGGCGCGCCCAGAAGCTCCGCCAGCGCCTCAATCTCTGGCCCCGCATCGGCCAGCACGCCGCCGTACCCGGCCACAATGACGGGATGCCTGGCCCCGTGAAGCGCTTCCGCAGCCTTCTCGACCGCCTGCGCGTCCGCCCGCACCCGTCCGGCGTAGCGAAACTTCTCCGGACTGGGGATTTCCGGGTAGTCGTGGTAAGCGGCCTGCAGGTCCCACGGAATCTCTATGGCGACCGGCCCCGGGTTGCCGCTGCGCGCCAGCGCGCAGGCCTTCCGCACAACTTCCGGCACCAGGTCCGGATGCTGCACCTGCCAGACCTTCTTGACAACCGGCTGCAGCACCTGCACGAAGCTCTGATCGGACAGACCGTAGAAAGGGCTGGTCTCCTGCAGCTGCCCGCGGCCGACCCAGCGCGAAATCACACCGCCGAAAATTGCCACCACCGGGCTCGAAGCGGCCATCGCCGAGGCAAGACCCATTACCATATTGGCCGGGCCGGGACCGACCGACGCGCAGCAAACCCCAATCTCGCCCGAGATGCGGGCGTAACCGTCGGCAATGTGAGCCGACGCCTGTTCGTGGCGGGTCAGCATGAACTCGATCTGCGCGGAGTCGTAGATGGCGTCGAGGATGTTGGTGTTGCCATGCCCCGGATGGCCGAAGACGTATTTCACACCCTCCAGCTCCAGCGACTTCACCAGCGCCTCAGCGCAGCGCATCCGGCTCATCTCCACGTCCCTTCGCCTGACCAGGCTGTTTCCATTCGGTTTCCGGCAGCGATTTCATCCATCGGCAGTTCTCAACGGTCCGGCGCAGCGAGCAGTTCGCGTTGTACTACGAGCCAAGCGGAACGCCGTATGGACTATCCAGGTATTTGCCTACGTGGCGGTTGAGAGGCCAGCCCTGACCTCCCTCCAAGTGAAACGAGTCCGATCTGCCGAGCAGCCAGAAAAACATCTCCGCTGCGTCATTGCAGTCGCGGAACTGCTCCCGAAAAGTCTGCCCTTCCAGCTTGTAATTGGCAGTTGCGATATCGAAGTCCGGCTCGCGGACCCAGTCGCGCTTGGGAGCCTCTGTTCTCCAGTAGTTGTATTTGAGCAAATTGCGCATCCCCTGCCCGCTCGCAGCGCCTCGACGGTGCCAGATCGAGTAGACCGTCAGAAAGATCGACCCGGCCGGGGCGGCAGACCGGAAGGCGCCGCGGATTGCACCATAGTGTCCCATCTGCTTTGACAGCGAGAAAAGAAAATGTGAGCCTGGCAACAGTTCGGTCGGCCCCAGATCGAGCGTGCAGTCCTCCGGGTAGTAGAAGACCTGCAGATAGTTGAGCTCGGGTCCATGTTTCGAGTTGCCGTCCCGGTGCCAGCCCTGGGCCGGCGAAGGGCACTTGACGCGATGGTTGCTCATCACGATCGGCAGCCCGAAATTCTGGCTCAGCAGCGAGCGCACCGCGCCCGCCGCCTGTGGATTCAGGATAACGTTGTCGACGAACCAGTCCTCCACCAGGATCTCGGTCGGCTCGTGCGACGGGTTGTCCTCCAGAAAATCCACAACCCGGCGGTTGATCTCGTCCGGCACCACCCCTTCCAGCAGCAGGAAGCCCTGCTTGCAAAACTCCAAGACCTGGCTGTCGTTCAGCGTTGGCCTGCAGGTGTGTGTTCTCATTGTTCGGATTCTCCTCGTCAACGGCCTAAGTCTCTCTCCCCCATGAGCTTCGAGTATCAGGCGCTCTTGCGAAAAGCCTCAACCATTCAGACAGTTGCCTCTTTCGAATAGCCAGCCCGGCGCACAGCTTCCGCCGCCGCTACCTCACCTCATAGATCTCTGCCCGCTCTTTCGCGATACGATTACGCGTCAGGCCCTGCAGCTCGGCCGGCATCCGGTCAAACGTCTCCGGCCAGACCGGCTGATGGCCGCCCTCGCGGGCCAGGTTCCACCACGGTGGATAGTAGGCGATATTGAGGGCCATGCGATGCTGGTCCCGCGTCGTGTTGGCCCCATTCGCGTGCCAGACGCCGCCGTGCCACAGAAAGACCGACCCGCGGCGCCCCGTGATCGGCAGGAGCCGCTTGTCATCCGCCTTCATGCCTCGGGGCGGGCGGCGGCGCAGTCGGTGGCTCGTCGGCATGATGCGCGTCGCCCCGATCTCCTCGGTAAAGTCGGTCATCATCCAGATCGAGTTGATCATCCAGGGCGTGTCCGGCAGCAGCTCCGGCAGGTCCTGCGCCGAGTCCGTGTGCACGCCCCCCGCCGGCGCGCCCGGCTTGACCCACTTGGAGCAGGCTTCAGCCAGGCGAATGTCCTGCCCGAGAAAGTGCCTCGCGACCGCCAGTACGTCCGGATGGGCCGCGCAATCCCAGCTCATCTCCTCCAGGTTGAGCAGACCGAACAGGGTCTGGTAGAGGTCATCATCCGGGTCCTGGAAGTAGGCGCGATTGCGCGGGTCCTCGTGCATGGCAAAGAATCTTTCCGCCATTCGCTCCGCCTGTTCGGCTGGGATCGCCTCCTCCAGAATACAATAGCCGAACAGGTCCAGATGTTCAATCGCCTCTTGAACTTTCACCCTATTGTCCTTTCGCCCCGTTGCCTTTTCGCCGTTACGGGCGGTCGCTCACCGCTCCAAGATAAACTCGCATCCCAGCCCGTAGCTCCGGCTCTCGTCCAGCAGCAGCGCAAGGTTGGGAAATTGAACGACCCGCCAGCCGTCGCGCACCGCCTCCAGTACCGTCTGATACGGCCAGTCCTCAGCATCCGGCATTTCCTCGGCGATCTCTCCGCCCTCCATCAGGAGCATGCCGTTCACCGGACTGGTCAGCGACGTGCTGGTCGCCTGCAGGTAGAGCAGGTCCTGGCTCTTGCGTGCACAGCCGCTGACGGCCTCCAACGCGTCCTGCAACATTCCTTCGCTGAGCGTCCCGGTCCGAAAGGCTTCGATACAGCTTTCCAATTGCCGTCTGAGTGCTTCGTTAGCCATTTTCCCACCGTCCTCTATGGTGTACGACCCATGGCTTACCGTCGTAGTCGGAAAAAGAAATCGGTCCTGCTTCAACCGTATACTTCCAGCGCATTCTCTCCCAGAACGAGATCTTGGTCATTGACCCCGAGGAAACCGGTGTGCACCTTCGCCAGTTCCGCATACTGCCTGTACGTCGCGTGGACCAGCGTGCCCGGCTGGTCGCTGCCCCACATGACCTTGTGCGCGCCAATCCGCTCGATTGCCAGCCGCAGGTAGCGCTCGACCGTCGGGAAAGGATACCCCTCCTCGTGGACATAGGCAATCAGCGATGCACAATCGAACCAGACGTTGGGCAGCCGACCAAGGTCGACCTGCTCCTGCCACTGCCGCCACAAATCGGAGTCGGCTTCGGCCAAAGGCGTTGGCTGGCCAAGGTGTGCCACCACGACCTTCAGCTGCGGATGACGCTCGGCGATGCCGCGCACGGCCGCCGTCTGGTATGAGCGGCTTCCGATGCCCCCCAGGTCCAGGACCAGGACCAGTTCTCGCCGCTCCAGCTCCTGCCACAGCCAGGCCAGCTCGACCGCATCGAGGCGCGCCTGCGGATGTATGCCGCACAGCCCGGTAGGCACCGAACATTCCAGCTTGAGCGCGCCAAACCCCGCTTCCGGGCCCTCCATTTCAAAGAGCTGGTCGAAAGTGGAACGGCTGCCCCCCATCCACGGGTCGAAGTATGCCGCGCCCACAAGCCTGTCGCCGTGTCGTTGCAGCGCCTCGGCAACGTACCCGTTGCATTCGCCGTAAAACGGACCTTGCAGCAACACCGCCCTGTTCACGCCGGCCCAGTCGAGATTGGCCAGCAGGGTCTCAGGCGTATGGCTCAACGCCTCGCCAAATGGAGGTGTAACCTGCCGTTCTTCAGGACCGACCATCGCCCGCCCGTAGCCCAGACCCCGTGTCGGTCCGGCGGCATTGAGGCCGTCAATTCGAGGGAAAATGTGGCAGTGAGCGTCAACCAGCATCGTCTGTACTCAGGGCGACATTCTGAACTCTTGCTCTGCCGAGAACAGGAACGCAACCGCGGGCCATCTGTCGCTCTCGTATTGCAACGGTCTACCGGCCGTCAATCGCCCGTGGCTTGCCGACCGGCAGACGTCAACAGCACGATGCGACCCAGTATCTCCCCCGTGCGCAAGACCGCCAACGCCTCGTTCGCCTCCTCCATCGGGAAAGTCTGGGTTACGATCGAGCGGATCTTGCCCCCCGCCATCAGACGCGAGACGTAGATCAGGTCCTGCTTGCGCCCCGCGCGCGTGCCGATGATCGACAGTTCATTCTGCGCAAGGTACTTGCCTTCGACAGGGTAAAAATCTGGCGTGTAGCCTACGATTACCAGGCGTCCGCCGTTGCGCAGCGCGTTGATCCCGGTCCTCATCGTATTCGTCGTACCCACGATGTCGATCACACAGTCAACACCGAGCCCGCCGGTGCGTTCACGCACCGCGGCGGAGACATCCACCTGGCCGGGGTTGAGGACCTCATCCGCGCCGAGCTGGCGGGCCCAATCTGCCTTTGCTTCCGAAAGCTCAACCGCCAGCACGCGCGCGCCCGCCGCCTTGGCCAGCTGCACGGCCATCGAGCCCACCCCGCCGACGCCGATGATCAGCACGCTTTCGCCCAAACGCAGTCCGGCGCGGTCGACCGCATGAAAGCCCGTCATGCCGGCGTCGCAGCAGACCGCGCTGTCCGGCCAGGCAACCCTCTCCGAGACGCGCACCAGCTGGCGCGCCGGTATGGCTAGGTATTCGGCATAGCCGCCGTGCCGGTCCTTGGCGCCCAGCACACCGCCCATGTTGACGCAGATCTGTTCGCGGTGCGTCCGGCAGGGCAGGCAATCTCCGCACGTGGTGAAATTGTAGATGATAACGCGGTCGCCAGCCTCGAACCCGTTCACCCGTTCACCGGTCTCCGCCACAACGCCGGCGACCTCATGGCCTATGATGAAAGGCAGCTCCGGCGTGTAGCCGAAGCCGTCCAGAAGCTTCAGGTCGGTGCCGTCGATTCCGCAGGCCATGACCTGCACCAGCACCTCATCGGGTCCCGGCGCCGGTGTATCCACCTCCTGCCACGCCAGCGGCTCTTTGAACGCCCGCAGGACGGCCGCTTTCATTTGAACGCCTCCTGACTCCTCCCGGCAAGCGCAGCTCTCTATTATCCGCGACCGAGCTATCGCAGTCCGTCAATCCTCGGCGAGAATGTCATCTACGAACTTCTTGCCATCCGTCAATACCTGTCTCGGATTATCGGGATAGCCCCACGCCATCGCTTCGTACTCAACCGATATGTAACCGTCGAATCCGTTCGTGACCATGGCCCTGATCAGCCCGCCGAAATCAATGTCGCCCTCGCCCAGCGGCGGGAAACCGAAGTTCTCGCGATCGCCGCGGGCGTCCTTGGCATGCATGTGCTTCACCTTGTCGCCCAGCGCCAAATAGGCGTCCAGCACAGCATCGCCGCGCACATGGTAGTGGGCCGGGTCAAACAGGACACCGAGCGTTTCTAGCCCTTCCGTGCTGAGAAGCCGCTGCAACCGCGCCAGGCTGTGGACCAGCGAGCCGTAGGGACTGGCCGCTTCGATCAGGATCATCACGCCAAGCCGTTCCGCCTCCGCCGCCAGGTCGCGCATCGCCTTCAGGCACCATTCCCAGTAGGTGCTTTCCCAGCCGTAGAACAGCTTCACGCCGCACCCGCTAATCACGTACGCGACCTCCATATCCGCGGCCAGGTGCAGCGCGCCGCGAATAAACTCGACGTTCTCACGCCGCACAGCGGGCTCGCCGTGTATCACGTTCGTGTGCGCGTTGAGCGCGCCGATCGCGATGCCCGCCTGCTGCGCGTAGCTGCGGACGGCGCGCCGCCGGCCGGCATCCGCCGCCGAGCTCATATGCGGCTTGGGCGGCGGAATGAAGGGCGGCGCCAGCTCAAGGCTGATGTCAATGGCCTCGTAGCCGTGCTCTGCCAGGATATCGATCGCCTGCTCCACGCTGTACTCGTGCAGCAGGCCCGAATTGCAGCTCAGTCCCTTCATGCTACCTCCGCTTACCCAGTAGGCGGAAGGCCTACGATCGCGCGCGCCTCCGCCGGCGAAGCGATCTCCCTGCCGATCTCGCGGGCGATGCGTACCGCCTTTTCCACCAGCTCCGCGTTGGTCTTGGCATAGACGCCGTCCTCGATAAAGGGACAGTCCTCCATGCCGATGCGCACATGGCCCCCGATCGCGATCGTGTGCGCCACCATCGACCAGTAGTTGGGCGGGTCCATGCAGCTCATGCTGAAGTTTGCCCGCGGCGGCAGATTGTCCACCATGTACTGCAGCGCTTTGGGCGTCGGCGGGGCCCATCCCTGGCCGGCCCAGCCGAAGAAGAGGGTCAGCCACAGCGGTTCGGGCAGCAGGTCCTTCTCGAACTCGCGTACGCCGTCCTCGGTCCAGAAGTCACCGCCGCGGATCTTCCCGATCGCCCAGTAGGCCCCCGTATTAAAGCATTCTATTTCCTGTTTGACGCCATGCCTTTTGGCCAGGCTGGAGTACTTTCTGAGTTCCGGAATCGGGTGAATCGAGTAGATCGGCGTCGGCGGATAGTCGGGGTCCGGCTGAAAGTACTCATCATGGGAGTTGAAATTGATCGAGCTCATTTCCGGCTTGAGTTCACGCCACAGCTCCAGCTTCTGCTCCAGGCGCATGCTCGCCAGCCCAAACTGCACGATCGGTTCGCCCGCGTCCCGAACGCGATCGGTTATGTCGCGCCAGCCTTCCAGATCGGGTATCGAGAGCTGCTTGCCGTCCGGCTGAATGACGGGATCGGAGATGTATTTGCCGTGCGTATGAACGATCGTCGCGCCGGCGTTCATCGCGCGAATGTACTCCTCGGCAACCCCCTTCGTGTCGCTGCAATGCGTGAGGTAAGGATTGCGCGGATAGGACCCCGCCGAATCGGTCGTCACAGTGATTACCAGCTTTCCCATGATCTTCCTTTCATTTCGTTTTGCTTGGAAACTTCCTTGGTCATCAGGACTGTTCAGAGTCCGCGTACGCAATGCCTTGCAGCTCCAGCTGATCTGCAAAATGGCAGGCAACGTGGTGGCCCGGTCTCAGTTCGATCAACTCCGGTACGTCGGTCGTGCAAACGTCCTCCATGTAGCGGCAGCGCGGGTGGAAGACGCACCCGGACGGCGCGTTCGCCGGGTCCGCCGGTTCGCCTTCCAGGTTCAGGCGCTGCATGGCGTGATGTGGATTGGGCCGCGGCACCGCCGACAGCAGCGTCTCGCTGTATGGGTGCTTGGGATTGCGCAGCAGCTCCTCCGACTCCGCCACTTCCACCAGCTTGCCGACATACATCACCGCGATCCGGTTGCTGATCTGCCGCACAACGCTCATGTCGTGGGCGACGAACAGATAGGTCAGGTCCAGGTCGGCCTGCAGGTCCTGCAGTAGATTGACGACCTGGGACTGGACCGACACATCCAGCGCGGAGACCGGTTCGTCGCAGACTACCAGCTGGGGGCGCTGCACCAGCGCGCGCGCGATGCCGATCCGCTGCCGCTGTCCGCCGCTGAAACTGTGCGGATAGCGCGGCAGATGCTCCACGCGCAAACCCACCGCGGCCACCATCGCGGCGACCCGGTCCTCCAGCTCCTGCCCGCGGGCGATGCCGTGCGCCAGCAGCGGTTCGCCGACCAGCTCCAGCACTGTCATGCGCGGATTCAACGACGAGAAGGGGTCCTGAAAGATCATCTGCATGTTTCTGCGAAACGCCTTCAGTTCCTGTCTATCCAGATGGTTGAGATGGACCGCCTCGCCTTCGTCATAGAAGATGATTTCGCCGTCGGTCGGCTGGTAGACGCGCACGATACAGCGCCCGGTCGTCGTTTTGCCGCAGCCGCTCTCACCGACCAGGCCGAGTGTCTCTCCCTTTTTGATCGAAAGGCTGACCCCGTCGACCGCCTTGACGTAGCCGGTCGTACGACGCAGAAGACCCTTCTGTATCGGGAAGTGCATCTTGAGGTCATTGACTTCGAGCAGCAGCCGGGATTCGTCTGCCATCGGCAACCTCGGTCAGCAGTTCGCGCGCGGTCGGCGAACCTGCACGATTTCACATCTCCTCGGCTTCGGAATAGAGGAAACAACGCACCAGGTGGTCCTCACTTGTCGCGGCCAGTTCGGGCATGGCCTTGTCGCAGGTGCCCGGAATGAAACTGGGGCAGCGATCGCTGAACGCGCACCCGCTGGGAATCTGGTAGGGATCGGGCACGACGCCTTCGATGGCGCGCAAGCGCGGCAGTTTCTCTTCATCGATGTGGGGGATCGAATTCAACAGCCCCTGCGTATAAGGATGCTGCGGGTTGTCGAACAGCTCGATCACGCCGGCCTGCTCGACGACGCGACCCAGGTACATGACCGCTACTTCATCCGCGACCTCGGCGATCACGCCCAGGTTGTGCGTAATGAAGATGATAGCCATGCCGAACTCTTCCTGGAGGGTCGTCAGCAGTTCGAGGATCTGCGCCTGAATCGTGACGTCGAGCGCAGTCGTCGGCTCATCCGCGATCAGGAGCCGCGGCGAGCAGGAGAGCGCCATCGCGATCATGGCGCGTTGCCGCATGCCGCCGCTCAGCTGGTGCGGGTAGGCATCTACGATCTGCCCCGGCCGGGGAATACCTACTCTCCTCAGGTTCTCGATCGCGAACTCCCGCGCCTCGTCCGAGTCGACGTCGCCCTGATGGAGAAGAATGCTCTCCACGATCTGATTGCCGATCGTGTGCATAGGCCCGAACGATGTCATCGGCTCCTGGAATACCATGCTGATCTCCGCGCCGCGGATCGCGCGAATCTCGGCGCCGCGCGGGTCGAGACGCGCCAAGTCGGTCCGCTCCTCTTGCCGGCTCACGTCCTGCCCGTTTTCGCCGCGGTGCAACAGGATCTCGCCGTCTATGATGTTCCCGGGCGGTGACGGCACGAGCCGCAGGATCGAGTGCGCCGTCACCGACTTGCCGCAGCCGCTCTCGCCGATAATGCCCAAAGTTTTCCCGCGCTCGATCTCTAGCGATACCCCGTCCACCGCGCGCACGATCCCTTCCTGCAGGTGGAAGTGCGTCTTCAGATTCTTGATTTCCAGCAGGGCATCCTGGTTCATCGCGAGTTTCGTATCGCCCAGCTCAGGTCGTTTCGCCGGGCGCGGCGCATGCAGCTAGAGTAGCCCCTCATGAAATCGAGAGTTTCGGTTCTCTCAACCTTTCAGACCTTTCCATCTGTTTCCGCCATGGGTCACGACGATCCCTTATGGCGGCTCTCCTCCCTACGATTGGACCGAGGTCCTCCTGTCGTGATGGTTCGTGTCGCGCAACGTCTCAAAATAACGCGTCTTGACGCGTCTTGACGCGCTTTTTTCCCTTCTGGCGGGGGTTGGACGGGTCTATTGGTTTCCGATCATGAGCTATTGGATTCTTGTTTATCGCTTTGCCTTGATTGTCCGTCGTACTTTCGGCTGGTTGTGCAACTCGGTTAGAGCGTAACATAGTCGGGGAACTATTGCACGGAAATATCGCTTTTCTTCTTCAATTTACTTCATTTTGCTTCATTTGCCGATCGTCTTGGGGATCCTTAAGAGTGTGAGTTAGGGCTGGCGGCGCCTGGTTTCGAAAGACATGTGGCCAGCAATGATCCTAGTGTAGCTCGTGCAGTTGGCTCTTGCACGGAAACTAGCGTTCTTGGTCAATTTTCGTTGTTGGTCTTGGTTTCTCATACAGGTCTTTCTACAAACCGCGGATTCTCAGAGATGCGGGCGCCTGAACTCTTGGGCGAACCGCCGGCACAGCCGTTGGGCAGGCCCTCTGGCATTCATTGGAAAAAAGTCTACGTGATTGAATACGGGTCGGCCGCGTCGCGCAGGCCGTCGCCCAGGAAATTAAGCATAAGCACGGTCACGATTACGAAGAGTGCCGGAATCAGCAGCCACGGATGGAGGGCGACGCTCGTGATCATCTGCGCTTCCTGCAGTAGCGTGCCCCAGCTGACCGCCGGCGGCTGGATGCCCAGCCCGATAAAGCTCAGACTGGTCTCGCCGATAATCATGCCGGGAACGGCAAGGGTGACGGCGACTACGATGTAGCTCGTGAACAGAGGCAGCAGGTGCTTGGTAATGATGCGCCACTCGCCCACGCCCGAAACGCGCGCCGCGATCGTAAAGTCCTCCTCGCGCAGCGAAAGCAGCCGGCCGCGCACCGTCCGCGCCAGTCCGGCCCAGCCCACGATCGAGAGCACGATTGTAATCGCGAAGTAGGTCTGAATCGAGTTCCAGTCCCTCGGAACGGCCGCGGCCAGCGTCATCCACAGCGGCAGATGCGGGATCGAGATCAGCATATCGATCCCGCGTTGGATGGTCTCATCGATCGTACCGCCAAAGTAGCCCGATACCCCGCCGAAGATCAGCCCCAGGACGAAACTGAGGAACACGCCAACCAGCCCGATCGTCAGCGAAATCCGGGTGCCGTAGAGAATGCGCGAGAAGAGATCGCGCCCCAGCCGGTCGGTGCCAAACAGGAAGACCTGGCCCTCTTCGCCGGTGCCGAACAGGTGGCGGTCGGTCTCGAAGAGGCCCCACAGCTTGTAGGGGTCCCCGCGCACGAAAAATCGCAGTGGATAGACCTCGTCCTTGACCTCCTCGAAGACCCGCTGGTAGCTCTCGTCGCGTCCTCCTTTCAACCCGTAAACGAAGGGCCCGGCAAAGCCTTCCTCGTCGAAGAGATGAATCTTGGCCGGTGGTGCATAGACGAAGCCCTTGAAATCTCGACCAGGCTCGTAGGGGGCGAGGAACTCGGCGAAGGCGGCCATCAGATAGAAAAGCGCCAGCACGATCATGGCGAACTGCGCCAGCCGGTGGCGCTTGAATCTGCGCCAGATCAGCTGCGACTGCGAGGCCGTATAAAGTGCCTGTTTCTCGCGATCGGGCAGGTCGGCGCCGACTGCCTCATCGGCCGCCGGCTCCACCGCGCGCGCGACGCTTTCGCCCATCAGGACACTCCTTCATAGCGAATGCGCGGGTCGAGCCAGACCAGGAGGATATCGGACAGCAGCGTGCCAATCACGGTGAGAACGCTGAGAACGAAGACGATACTGCCCGCCAGGTACATGTCCTGGTTCAAAAGTGCCTGCAGGAGGACCGGCCCGGTGGTGGGGATATTGAGCACCATCGAAACGAGCGCCTCTCCCGAAATGATGCCGGGCAACATCCAGCCAATCGTGCTGATGGTCGGATTGAGTGATGTGCGTACCGGATATTTGACCAGCAGCCGCGTCTCGGTCAAACCCTTGGAGCGGGCGGTGATGACATACTGCTTGTTGAGCTCGTCCAACATCATGCCGCGCATCGTCCGCATCATCCCGGCCGTGCTGGCCATGCCGATGATGACGATCGGGACCCAGATATGTTGCAGCATGTTGACGATCTTCCCCCAGCTCCACGGCGCGGCCTCGTACTCCTGGGAAAAAAGACCGATTGCGGATATGCCAAATTGGACAAAGGCGATCCACAGGAAGACGAGCGCCAGCAGGAAACCGGGCGTTGCAATGCCGATGAAGGAGACAAAAGTCCAGAAATAATCGAAGATCGAGTACTGATTGGTGGCAGAGTAGACGCCGATCGGCACCGCCATGAGCCAGACAAAGAGGGCGGTCAGAATCGAGACGACCGCCGTAAGCGGCACGCGCGCTGCCAGGATCTCGCCCACCGGTTTGAGGTAGGTAAACGACATCCCGAAATTGCCTTCAAATAGAATGTTGGTTATCCAGAGCCAGTACTGCTCCGGCAGCGACTTGTCCAGCCCGTACAGCTGGCGCAGCGCTTCGACCTCCTCCTCCGAGATCTGCGTGCCCTCCGAGCGCAGGCGCAACACCTCCATATTCAGAATGTCGCCGGGCGGAAGCTGGATCAGGATAAAGGAGACAACGGAAACGACCACGAGCAGCGGTATCAGCAGCATTATGCGCCTACCGATGAACTGTGCAAGCATAGTTGCCGTTTCCTGTTCGAGCGGGGGGAGACGTGCGCGCAAGGGAGAAAGGAGCGGTTAGCCCCACTCCTTCCCCCTTTGCTAGTTCTTCAGATCAGCGGCGGCTCTCATCAACCCAGTAGTAGAACTCCGCCTCGTTGGCAGACTGGATGTGGAAGCCCTTCTTGGCCACGTTGCCAAGACCATCGTTGACGATCAGCGGATTCTGCAGTGGGTCGGCCGCGGAAATCCAGAAGTAGTTGTCGCGGAAGGTCGCGATCATCTCGGCCCAAATCCGCTCATGCTCAGCCGGATTCGAGGTCGCGAACAGTTCGGTCTGGAGTGTGCGCAGGTCCTTGTAGGACTGCGGCGGCTCTACGCCGACGACGAGCGGATCGGACTCGTCCGGGTTGTCGGAAGCTTCCTTGCCGCCACCCAGGTTCCAGTCGTACCACGCCATCCACAAGGGGGCGTAGTGGCGCTGCCAGGCCTGGCCGACGTAGTCGTTCGACTCATGCCACGGCCAGCGCGGGTAGTGGGCCCACCAGACCATCGCCTGCGTTTCGTTGGCGCCGGCCTGCGTCAGGAACAGGTTCTGCTCCAGCTGCTTGACTGTCGTGCAGATGCCGATGTCGTTCCAGTTCTCGGCGACGATCTCGGCGGTCGGCAGTGACTCGCCGGTGAACGGCGTGAAGTTGAACTGGATCTCGATCGGCAGTCCGCTCGGCGTCAGCCGGCAGCCGTCGTCGTCACGCTGGTCCAGGCCCAGCGAATCCAGAATCGCCTCGGCCTGCGCGACGTCGGTCGTCGGGTCCATCGTCTGCGGCGGCTCCGCCAGACCCGAATAGACGGCGTCGATAATCGTCTCGCGGTCAACGGCGTAGGAGAGCGCCTTGCGGAACTCGATGTTGTTGACAACCTCCTGCCAGCCCTCATCGGCGTAGGTCATGTTCAGATAGACTTCGCCCGTGGAGGCGTGCATGTCGAGCACGATCACTTCGTAGCCCTGCTCATCGGCGTGCTGCACGTAGAGCGCCATGTCGGCCGGGTTGACGCCGCGGCGGACCATGTCCACCTCGCCTGCGATGACCTTCAGCGTGGCCGCACTGACGTCGGGCACGATTGAGATCTCAAGCCGGTCGATGTAAGGAAGCTGCTGGCCCCACTCGTCTACCTTCCAGTAGTAGGGGTTGCGCTCCATGATAGCCAGCGTCTCGCCCATCTCGGTCAGCACGTAGGGGCTGAGCGAGGGCAGGCCCGTCTCATCCTGGCGGTTGCCGCTCGTGTAAAGGCCGTAGAGCCGGTTCCACTCGCCCGCCTCGAACCCGTGCTCGTCGAGCAGCGCGGCCAGCTCATCCGGGTCGGCGAAATCGCCGTGGAACTTCTTCAGATAGTCGCTGTCGGTGAAGCGGTGCGGACCGCTGCCGTAGGTGAAGAGGCCCGGCCAGCCGCCGTACGGCCCGTCGTAGCTGATCTTGAAGGTGTAGTCGTCAATGACCTCCAGCTCGCCCACGTTGCCGGTCGAGGCGTTGCCCGTGCGCCAGCGCGTGCCGATCACAGGGGTCAGCGTCTCGTTGTGCAGGATGTTGTCCCAGAAGAAGAGGACATCCTCGGTGGTGAAGTCGGAGCCGTCGGAGAACTTCATGCCCTCGCGCATGTGGAAGGTGAACTCCGTGTCGTCGTCGCTGATCTCCAGCGTGAAGATGCTGTCCGACATGGTCGCGAAGTCATGCGCGATGTCCTCGGTCTCGACCCACGGTTCCGCCGAAATCCAGCCGGCGTCATGGCCGATCGTGCCGGCGTCAAAGTCGATCAGGCGCAGCGTGCCGCCGTAGACGCCCCGTTCCATCACTGCCTGCCAATCGGGGATGCGCTTGTTGCCGACACTCGGATTGACCGGCAGACGTTCGTCGACCGGGGGCAGTGTGCCCGCGGCGACCATTTCGGCCAGCATCGGCGCTTCGCAGAAGGTCATTCCTGCCGCCTGCGATTCCACACAGCTCTCGGCGGCGGCCGGCATCGCCTCTCCGGAATCTTCAGCGGCCGGCGCCTCGGGCGCAGCCTCGGGGGGGGGGCCCTGCGGAGCCCCACACGCCGCCAGCAGCGCGACCGTAGCGATCATTACGAGCAGGTAAATCAGATTCTTCCTCATCGTCTCACTCCTTGTGACTGATCATGTGAACAATGAACGGGTAAGGACCTTCTCTTCAAATCGGTAGCAGTTCGTCCTCCTTTGCTGTCCTTTGGCTGGCGATTCATCGTCGCGCGCCGGGGATTGCGCGGCGGTCCACCATGAATTGTCTATACCAAATTGGAGATGTGAAGGCGTGAACTATACGCGCACGATGTGTATAATTCAAACACAGTATCCAGTTATTTTTCGTTTTGTCAACTTGGTCGATCGCGCGGTACCCTTATCGCGCTCTGGCCCCCGTACGCTAACTTGTTGGGACCGTCCAAGTGTCGACTCTGGTCACGATTATTCTGTTCGGTTGCGCCATAGGGATCGTTTTCGCGCTGATCATGATCTCGCTGAACAAGATCACCGCGCGCGTTTTCGAACAGTATGGCGTCAGGCTCAAGGATGCCAACTTCATCGTGAACCAGGGCCGTCCACCCGGGGCCTGGGTAGAACCGTTCCGCCGTCAGCTGGCCGGGACCTCCTCCGGCCATGATTCCAGCATGCGCATCGGCGAGCGCGCCAAGAAGCTCTGCCTCAAGAGGCTCAAATTTCTGTTGAGGTTTATGGAGAAGGGGAAGTTCTACGACAACGACAGAACACGGGCCACCGTCGTGAAGTCGCTCAAAAGGGAATATGAACGGTGGGCCGCCACAGATGGCGTGCAGTTAGTCCTCGAGGAAGGCGAAGAAATCAGCGAAGATTGATCGAAGGAACCGGGACGGGAGCTGTTGCGCCGTTCCAGTGAAACGTAGGCGCAACCCACAGGTCCGATGGCTCTGCCTGGGGAAGTTCCCATCCGTTGGAAGCAGCGGGACCTCTCCACTACCACATCACCCAGCCACCTGAATTGATATCCTGCCCCGACATGTTGGCAGCATCACCCGACGCCAGGAAGACGGCAATTCCGGCTGCGTCCTCTGAACCGGATCCCTTCTCAACGAAACCTTCATCTGCGCACCAGCGGCCCGCAATGACGGCCTTCGGTCCCCGTTCACGATAGCGGCGCCGCGCAGCATCCTCGTCGAACTCATCACCCCGGTACGCCGCACGCGCCCGCTCCAGCTCCATCGTCCGCTCCTCGTGCGTCCCGGGACAGATCGCGTTGACCGTAATATTGTACCGGCCCACGTCCGCGGCAAGCGTGCGCGTGAAACCGATGACGCCCATCTTGGACGTGGCATAGGGCGTCCGGTGAGAGAGCGGCTGTTTGCCTGTGCCAGAACTGAAGTTGATAACACGGCCATACTGCTTGCGTATCATCTCCGGCAACGCGTACTTGCAGCACAGGAACATCGAGTCGAGATTGACCGTCAGCGTACTTCGCCACGACGCCAGGCTCATCGTCCAGACATCTTCGGTCGGCCCGGCGATACCCACGACATTGACCAGAATGTCGACCGTGCCGAAGCAGGCAAGCGTATCCTCCACCATGCGAGCGACATCCTCTTCCTGCGACACGTCGGCCTGGAGGCAGAGCGCCTGCCCGCCGCCCTCGCGAATGCGGTTGCCGACCCGCTCTTCCAGTTCCCCGGCGGCAATGACATCGCACAACGCCACCGCGGCCCCCTCTGCGGCAAAGCGCAGCGCGACCGCCTCACCGTGCCCGCGCCCGGCGCCCGTCACAATTGCAACCTTTCCTTCCAGCCTGTCCATGTCCGACAAACCCCCTGCGTCAGTCACTCCTGCCAACTGCCGCCTGTGTCAGCCGATCTGCTGCGAGTGCCGCTTCACAGCCGCCTCGTCCAGCTCGATGCCCAGGCCCGGCGCCGTCGGCGGAATGACGAAGCCCTTCTCAAAGCGGATCGGCTCCTTGAATATCTCCTGGTGCAGGCCGGTGCCGTTGTACTCCTGGATCAGGAAATTGGGCGAACAGGTATCGAGCTGGACGGCCGCCGCGGCCGCCACCGGCCCGCAGTACATATGCGGCGCGATCATGGCGTAGTGCGCCTCGGCCATGCCCGCGATCTTCTTAGACTCCAGAATGCCGCCGCACTGACCCACATCCAGTTGCAGGACCTGCGCCGCCTGCTTCTTCAGCAGCTCGGCAAACTCGAACTTCGTCACCAGCCTTTCACCGGTGGCGATCGGAATGCTCGTGTGCGCGGCCACGCGCGCCATTTCGTCGATGTTCTCCGGCGGGACCGGCTCCTCGAACCAGAAAGGGTCGAACTCCTCCAACACCTTGGCGACCCGGATCGCGCCCGCAGTGCTGAACTGCCCGTGCGTGCCGATGCCAACCTCCAGTTCATCGCCAACCGCATCGCGGATGCACTGAAAGATCTTCGCTACATGCCGGATCGTTTTCAGCGAATAGTCGCTCGGGTTCGGGAATATCGGCTGGAACGGGTCGAACTTGCAGGCCGTATTCCCCTCTTCAACCAGCTGCGCCGCAATCTCCCCCGCCTTCTCCGGCTGCTCCCAGATCCCCTCAGACGGCATGTAGGCGTAGGCGCGCAGCTTGTCGTGACAGCGCCCGCCCAAAAGGTTGTAGATTGGCTGCCCGGTCGCCTTGCCGACAATGTCCCAGCAGGCCATTTCGATCGCGCTCAACGCCGGCGTCATATCCAGCCCTGGGTGACGGTAGTCGTGCCGCGAGGCATAGATCGTCTGCCACAGCTTCTCAATCTCAAACGGGCTGGCGCCGATGACAAACTGCTCTCCCAAGTCCTTGATCAGCCTGACCTGCGCGTCCAGGTTTTTGGCATTCCCCGAAGGCCGCTCGCCCAGTCCAACGATGCCCTCGTCGGTGATCAGCTTTACGAACAGCCACAGGCTGCCGCCGCGATAGGGCGGAACATTGTTGACGATGATCGTCTCGACTTCCTTGATTTTCATGCTTTTTTCTCGCTCATTTGGCCCGCCGCGATGACATGAGCGGTCACGTTCACATCTCTTCGATTTCGCTCGCTGGAATCGCTGAGAGTTGCGGGAAAGGTCGTGCAGGAATCCCAATATACAGGAGCGGACAGGTCATGTCAATCAGAGAAGAATCGGGCCGCGCAGCCTGTCGCATGCCGCCCGTTCTCCCCCCATACGGCTGGATGAGTTCGGGCGGCAGCAGCATCCATCGGTTTCAGAAAAGCCTTTAGGCAAACTTCTGCCGCTGTGCTAGCGTAACCTTGCCTCGACCGCAAACCACCAAGAACGGGAACTGCCATGCTTGACCCAAACACAGTCCACGTCCACATCCACCCCGACATGCACACGCCCGACTGGGATCCACGCTTCATGCGCGCGGCCGATCCGCAGCAGATCGCGGAGCTTGCCGCCCGCGGCGGCGGGACAGTATTCTGGGCCTTCGCCAAATGCGTGCACGGCAGCGCCTACTACCCAACCCGCGCCGGCCATCAGCACGAGACGCTTGCCGGCCGCGATCTTCTCGCCGAGGTCATCGCCGCCCTGCGCGCGAGGGAGATCGCCAGCGTAATCTACTACTGCACCTGTAACGACACCTGGGCCGCCGACCGCAATCCCGATTGGAGCCAGCGCAACAGCAAGGGCGAGGCCCTGCCGGAAGTGAGCATCAACGACTTCCCCTGGACCTGCCTGAACTCACCCTACCGTCAGCGCGTTCTCGAGCAGCTTCAAGAACTCGCCCACGGCTACGGCGACGCCGTCGGTATCTTCCTCGATCGCGTCGACTGGGGACCGGGCGGCTGTTACTGCGACTACTGCCAGCGCGCATTCAAGATCGAGACAGGCCATCCGCTCCCCACCCGGGAACAGTGGCAGACGCCCCTGGGACGCGCCTTCATGCTCTGGCGCAGCCGCGTCCTCCACGAGTTTCTGCGCGAGGCGCAGGCCCTGGTCAAGGCGGCTCAGCCCGATTGGGCATTCAGCCACAATGTCTATCCCGAAACGCGCGAGATCGAATGGGTCGGGCAGTGGCCAGAACGCGACGTGCACATCGACGACGAGGTTCTCGTTGAGGCCTTCGGAGACTACACCTTCGAATGGATGCGAAACGCCACCTACGCCCGTGCCCTGACCTCGCGACGACCGATCATCTCCTTCGGGCGCTTCGTCGGCCCCATGTGGGACTGGACGACCAAGCCCCAGGCCCATCTGATGGCACAATGTCTGACGCCTCTCGCCAACGGCTGCGACCCGATGCTGATCGATTCCTTCTATCCCGACGGCAGCCTCGATCCCGGCGCCTACGCCGAGATAGCGCCCGTCTCAGCCGCCGTCCGCGCCCGCTCACCCTGGTGCGTTGATGCCGACTCCCTGCGCTACGCCGCCATCCACCTCTCGCTGCCCACACGCCTCTACTACGCCGACGACCGCCCCGCGGCATACCTGCATGACTTCAACGGCGCCTTCAAAGCGCTGGCAGACGGCCACCTTCTCACCGACGTCGCGCTCGGAAGGGACCTGACCGCAGACAACCTGGGCGCCTACCGCGTTCTCGTTCTGCCGAATGCCGCCTGCCTCAGCGACGACCAGGTCACGGCCATTTCACGGTATGTCGAGCAGGGCGGCGGCCTCGTGGCAACGCACTCGACGTCTCTCTACGACGAGCAGGGCAACCGCCGCGCCGATTTCGGCCTGCGTGACGTTTTCGGCGTCTCCTACTTGGAAGCCATCAACTTCAATACAACATTTCTACAGCTGGAAGCCGGCAGCGCGATTGGAGCGGGCATGCCGGCAGATACGCCGCTGTCTCTGGCGACGCCACAATGGAAGGTCGAGGCACAGGCCAGCACCGAAACCGCCGCCACAGCGGTCCTTCCCATGGTCGACTACGGCATAGCGCCGCGCCGCATCACCTGGGGCGATCCACCGCCCGAGATGCCGACCGGCCATCCGGCTGTAACCACACGGCAGCATGGCAAAGGGCGCGTTGTCTACATCGCCGGCCTTCCCGAACGCGCCTACTTCCAGAGGCATTACATTCACTGCCGCCAGCTGCTTCTCAACGCAGTCCGCTGGGCCGCCGCAGCCGGGCCGCCCGTTGCTATGGACGGCGGCGCAGGTTTGAAGTTGACCGCCTTTTTGCAGCCGGTTGCCGCGCCAGGGGACACACCCGGCCGCAAGGACAATGCCGGCTCAAGGCTGGTTGTGCATATCGTCAATTTGCAGGCTGTGCCTGGCCACGAGGTCAAACATGGCCAGATCGAAGGGGCGGGACAGCTCAATTGGGCCAATCCGATCGAAGAGATCGTGCCCGCGCACGATGTCCTCCTGACGGTCGCATCGCCCTTGGAAGCCAGTCCGCGCGTCTATCTGGCGCCGGATGGCGAAGAGCTGAATTTCGAAATCGAAGACGGGGTTATTCGCGTCAGAGTGCCGACCGTGCACTATCACGCAATGGTCGTTGTCGAGTGAGTCGTAAAGGGGAAGAGATGGAAACGAGGAGAATTTAAGCTCTCCTCCTCGTTGCTACTGCCCTCTTCGGTCGTTTCGTCCTCTTCCTCTTTCACAACAGGCACGAGTTCCAGCGAGCCGGAAACGGTTACATAGAAAGCCGATACCCATCCATTGCCGCTGGGCAGATCGGCGATCACGACCTGGACCCAGTCACTCTCCTCTGTTCGTCCGATCACGTTGAATTCGACGCCGGCTGCCGCTCTGGCTACAATGTCGTACTCCGTACCCGGGCCGGCCCGCACGTTGAGGCGCACACCGACAGTGTTGACGGTTACCACAACCTTCTCGAGTACTTCCTCGGTCGTCGGGTCCGACAGGAACTCTTCAACCGGCAACGTGTCGCCGCCGACGACCAGAAGCTCCTCGGCGGATGCCCAACCGTGAATGCCGTCGTCGTTATAGACGAAGAACCATTCGCTCTCTTCAGTGCGATAAGCCGCGGTCAGACGCTTGCCTGCTTCGAAATGGGCAACGAACGCGCCATCTTCATTCTGCCACAGATTTGCCCCGTCGATTCGTGCCAAAGCCAGCGCCGTGGGACCTTGCGGCGGCACAAACGGAGTGGCAGTGGGCTCCACGGCCTCGGCAGTCGCCTCCGGGGTCCCTTCGACCGTGGGCTCAGGCGTGCCCGCTTCAGGCGTCGCGTCCCCCGTTGCCTCGGGCGTCACGGTCCCGGTAGTCTCCGGCGTCACGTCGGCCATCGACCCGTCAGGCGTACCGGTCGCCGCCGGTGTGGCCGTTGCAGTTCCCGTCGGCTCCGGCTCCACTGTAGCCGTCAATGTCGCGGTCGCCGCGGGCATAGCAGTTGGGCTGCTTTCCTCAGTCGGTGCGGAAGTCGCCGTAGGTGTCGGCGTTGGTTGCTCGACTGGCAGGCGGCTCAGCCCCGCAGCCAAAAGTGTCCTCACTTCAACCCAGCCTTCGGACTCATCCCGGGTTTCAACCAGCACCCACTTCAGGTCTTGGGAGCGCAGGCGGGCCGTTACCAGCGTGCCGCCTACCAGGCTCTGCAATGGTTCGCCGTCAGGGCGGTCATGGAGTTGTGTCCCCTGGTTTCGGACGACCGCCAGCACCGTCGGCTTGATCGGAGTCGCCTGCGACAACGCTTCCGTCGTATCGCTGCCGAAAACCGACCCGGGCCGGACCAACGCGACGCAGAGCAGCAACGCGAAGCCTACAACGATTCGAATCTTCATTGCCCTCTCCCCATCGCAATAGTGCGGCGCGTCATCGATTACTCCTCGCTTGGGGCGGATGCCTCTACCGGTCCGGCGACAATCTGACAATAGCCTGACAACAGGGGGTAGCATCCTGTCAGTCGACCGCAAGCCAATCTTTCTCCAATATGGCTGCTAAAGAGGGGGCTCAGGGCCCATGCCCCTTATTCTTTGGCGGCGCCGGCCGGCTGGCAACATGTAAAGCATGCCCGTACCGTGAGCTTGCCACCCCTTATTCAAATGTCGCCGAGACGAAGATCCCCGGGTTGAACTGCGCTGTGCCTTTTTCCGGCAACCGGATCGTTACCGGGAACGTTGAGTTGCCCTTGCCCGGCACACTGATCGGCGAAATCTTGTGAATCGTCGACATGACCGAGATCTCGTCGCTGCCGAATCTTGTGATCCGGACCGGATCGCCCACCGACATCGTCAGCACCTGGTCCTGCGGAATCCCAACCACGAGCTCTAAAGCGCCAGCGTCTCCGATCTCGGCCACAGTCGATGCTCCGCCTACCATCTGCCCTTCTTCGACATCGAGCATCAGCACAATGCCCGTAAACGGCGCGCGTACCTGGGCCTTGTCGAGTCGTTGTTGCGCCTCCTCCAGGTCAATCAGCGCCTGGCTCACCCGCAGCTCAGCCGACCGCCGGCTATGCGTCAGCTCCTTGATCCGCTCCACCGTGGCCTCCGCCGACTTGACCTGCGCCCTTCCCACCGCCATGTTGACTTCCGAAACGCCTCGTTCCAGCTCGTTCAGCGCGTGCTGCGCCAGCTGGGCGGCCGCCAGAGCGCCCTGTACTTCGGAAGTGCGCGGCGGCTGGGTCGCCTCCACGTAGGCGGCCTGGGCCACGTTCAAATCGATCGTGACACGATGCAAGTTGGCTGCCTGCGGCGTGCCGCCTGCGTCTCCCCGCCACGAAATCTCGTTGTAGGCCCGCTGCGCCTGTGCCACGGAAAGCTCGGCCCGTTCCACACTTGCGTGTAGCTGCTGCAGCCTCGCCTCGGACGGACCGGCCAGAATCTCATTGTATCGGGCCCAGGCGGCGTTCGCTTGAGCCTGCCGAGCAGCGACCTCCTCCTTTGTCCCTCCCCCCGCCTCCAGCTTGGCCAAGTTCGACCGCGCCAGCTCCAGGTTGGCTTCGGCTACCGCCAGTTCGGTCTCCGATGACTGCTCATTGATCTCAAGCAAAGCCACGCGCGCCAACTCCAGCGCGATTTCCGCCCGCTGTACGCTCCAGTCCAGCTGTGTCGTATCCAGCCGCATCAGCTGTTGACCTTCCTCCACCAGGTCGCCAACCTCGACCAGGAGTTCCAACACCTCGCCGCTCACGCCCGCCGAAAGCGCCCGCGACCTCGCCACCTCCAATGAGCCAAAATAGGCCGGTGTTACCAGCTGCGCCTCGGCCGATTCCGGTTGCGCTGCCGTGGCCGGCTCCAGCAGCTCCCCGAACCCGCCGCCGCGGGTGAGAGCGACAGCCATCGCTATCAATGCAATGACGAATAGGCCGGGGAGAATCCGACTTACTGTTCGTATCATCTTGACCTCCTCCGAAGCCTCGGTGTCTCTTGTCAATGGGGAAACAGAGACGGAAATAGCGGATCGCCCCGCGGCACCAACTGGCAGCGCTCCAACAAGGACCGCTCAGATCGCGGCGAACAGCGGGCGCAGACAGTATACCAATCGTGTCTGAACGACGCAAAGCCGCTCTTGACTTTACCGAAAAAGGCCATGATCCTTCTGGGTCGGTTGCAAGAGATGCGGATGCGCCTGAATCGGTCCTCGCCGAACGAAAGCGCAGAACGGGTCGGGCATGCCCGCTTTCCCGCCTGAATGAAGCGCACGTTGCTGCCGACAACCGGAACCTGCCCCCAAGAGCCGCAAACTATAGGAGTGCAGCGCCGACCGATCGCCTACGGGAGCCGAGACCTCAGCGTCACGCCACCGGCTGCGGATTTCTCTCTGCCCTCGCGTCCCCCTCGAAATCCTACTCCGACAGCCGTTCCAACGACTCCTGCACCGTCGGCCGCCCGCCTCCGGCCACGTCTTCGCGCCGCCGCTCGTGGAAAACAGTCAGGATTCCGTTCGAATTTGCCAGCCCGCCGATCTCCGCGCAGTAAGCGTCCAGCTTTGCGCCCGGCAGCGCCCACAGCGCCATCTCGTCCGACAACGCGTCCAGATAGGCCCGCGCTCCACAGCAGCCCAGGCTCATCGCCGCATGACCCCCGTTCGTCACCTGCGGCACCACCGCGCAGGCGGGACGGCCCATCGCCGGCGGGACACCCCCGTCAACCCGCGCCGCCGCCTCTGTCAGAATCAGGCTCTGCTGCGCGTGCGCAAAGAGCAGCACCACGTCGGGCGCAAGCGGAAATTCGGCTAGTGGACCGTAGACCGTGTGCCGGACCGCCTGCTCGACCACCGGGATCGCAGCGACCTCCTCCGCCCGCACATAGTCGAGTCCCTGCATCGCCTCCAGCGCCGTCTGCAGTTCTGCCGGCTGCGATTCAGACGCGCCCACAAGGTTGTGCGTGTGCACCCCAATGGCGCACAGCTCATGGTCCCTGGCGCTCGTCGAAAATACGCGGCGTGCCCCCTCCTGCCAGAAGGAACAGCCCGCCGGAGCCACATCCTCGTAAGCAGGAACGCCGTCAGGTGTCTCGTCAACAAAGGCGAGCCCCACCGGCGGCATCGAGAGTTGCAGCGACTCAGTAAGTTGCGCAGCCTGCGAGCTGTGTGCGCTCATTTGAATGGTCTCCTTGACTGTGTTCACCCGGGAAAGCGTTTCTGTAGACTGATCCATGCCGGCTTCGGCTCGAATCCCAGCTTGCGGTTCAACGCATACATCGGACTGTCTGCTTCATTTCTTGCCCTGATCGTTTCTGCTCCGGTCGCCCGGGCAAAGCGGACCGTATGCAACTTGAGCGATAAGCCCAGCTTGCGCCGCCGGTATCTGCGCACGACGCCGGTCAGGCCCGTGTCCAGGTTCCTGCCCGTCTCGTCATTCCGCCACAGATTGCTCATACCTACGAACGAGCCATCCTCCGCAAGCGCGACAAAGTACCCGTCCTCGACCAGCGCCGGGTCCTGCAGGATCATCTCCTCGAACTCCGCCACCGTGGGCTTGGATGGCGGGTCCGGCGAGGGGACGTCCAGGAGCAGCTCATAGCGCAAGTCGCGTAGCTTCCGCTTCCAACTGCGTACCTCCGCCTTCACCTGGTGTAGCGTGAGTATCCGAATCCCAGCTCGCGCAATCTGCTCAAGGTATTGCGCGTGTCCGGCCATATTGAACTCAGCGAGGCGCAACTCCGACGAAGGCCAGCGCATCTCCTCCCGAAATCCCTCTTGCCGGAAGAAGCGCATCCGCACCGCATCCTCCTCGCTCGCGCCGCAGCTGAGGCGATCGACCCTTTCGCCGCGCCGCTCCAGGAACGCAAGTAGGGCCGCGTACAGGGTGGGCAGGACCCGCTCCGTCGCGTGAACAGGGTCGATGCTGAAGTGCAGGTGAACGCTTCCCGCCTTGTACTGCCAGTAAGCCTCGAAGCAGACGCCCTCGGCGACGTATTCGCCTTCGTCTTCAGCCGCGATGAAGCGTTTGAAAAGCTTGTTCCGCGGCCAGCCGGCGTCCTCCCGCGCCAGTCCGGCAGCCGTCTCCTTCCGTCCATCCGGCGAGACGACCCGGTGGAGAGCCGCTAGCGCCTCGTATCCCTGCATACCTGGCTCAAACTCGTGGACTGTGTACATACGGCTCTTCAGCTCTCCAGTGTTGGCATGGAAACCGCGCTATCGCGTCGTTCGTGCATATCGGCTTCAATTGACTTCGGATAGCGGTCTGGCAGATGGGATACCTCGTTCAGCCTCTGCGAGGCGTCGGCAGGTAGCGTCCAATCGGCCGCGCCCAAATTGTCGCGCAGCTGCTCCTGCGTGCGCGCCCCCACGATCGCACTCGTGATCGCCGGCTGGTCCAGCGTCCAGCGGATAGCAACCTGGGCAGGGCTGCGTCCCAGCTCCGCCGCCACCTCCAGCAGCGCCTTCAGCGTCTCGTCGGCATTGGCCGCGAAATTCCGGTCCGGATAGGCCCAACCCTCCTCCGAACGCGTGCCGGGCGCAGTCGTCTGCCCCGGCCTGTACTTGCCCGTCAGAAAGCCGCCCCCAAGCGGACTCCACACGACCACACCGATTCCTTTCAGCTCGCAAACGGGTATGATCTCCTGCTCGATATCGCGCACAACCAAGCTGTACTGCGGCTGATACGCGGCGAACCGCTCCCACCCGTTGTGGTCGCTCAGCCACATCGCTTCCATCAACCGCCACGCCTCGAAATTGCTGCACGCCGTGTACCGCACCTTGCCCTGCCGCACCAGGTCGTCCAGCGCCCGCAACGTCTCGTCCAGCGGTGTCTGCCTATCCACATGATGGATGTAGTAGAGGTCGATATACTCCATCTGCAGTCGGCGCAGGCTGTCCTCTACCGCGTGCACCAGGTGGAACCGGCTTGTTCCCGAGCTGTTTACGTCGGTCCCCATCGGGTTGAAGAACTTGGTCGCAACCACCGCGTCTCGCCGCCGCCCCTGCAGCGCCCTGCCCAGAATCGTCTCCGACGCGCTGTCCGCGTACGAGTTGGCCGTGTCGAAAAAGTTGATTCCGGCGTCAAACGCCAAGTCTACGTTGCGCTTCGCCTCCGACTCGTCGCTGCCGTGGCCGAAAGTCATCGTCCCCAGCGAAATCTCCGAGACCTTCAGTCCCGTGCGCCCCAACCGGCGGTAGTTCATGCCCTTCTCCTTGCCCTGTTCGGTCAATCTCCCGCACCCGTGCCGACTGGATTCGCACCAACTTGCCCGGGTAGATGTTGCCCGCGGGTGTCGGCTGCTCAAGTCCGCCTGCGTGCCCGTCCTTTGCCGACGGCGTCAAGCCAATATCTCAACAGGTGATCTCGTCCTGCAGCCTCCGCATCTTCAGCACAAAAGAGTCTTCGTTCAACGAAACGTCCGCATAGCCGATTGCCTCGCCCCTGCCCACGTCCCGTTTCAGCACTGCCCCTTCCGCAAGGCCGAGGGGAAGCAGGCCGTCCCGCCGCGCGATGCCCGCCTTCTCACACTGACCGACAACAGTGTAACCGCCCCCGCCGTCCAGGACTTCGCCCCGCCGCAGCTCCCGCTTGGCCACAGCAATGCACTCCGCGGTCGGCGTCGCCGCGCATGAACCATTGGCAGCGCCGAAGAAGACCGCACGCGCGATGCTGAGCGGCGCGGGCACCGCAACCAGGTGGTAGGGCCGGTAGAGCAGAAAGTTCTTGCCATCGCCCCCAACGTGGCAGCCGTGATAGGCCAGGTCCTCCTGTGTGAAGGGATGCTCCGATCGCACCACGGCAAAGACGCCCATGCGGATCGGGTTGGGCAGCATCGTCTCGCCATCCTCCGCCACCGAGTTTGCCAGTTCAACCACGCCGTGGCGGCTGAGCAGCCCGCCCTCCTCCCGCAGGCTGAGCTGCTGCGGGATCTCTTCCAGGTTCACCGAAGGCTCGTGCATGCCGCGCACGTCAGGCTCAAGCCCGGCCGCATTCGCCAGCGCGGTCATCTCCACCTGCGCCTTCGTGCCGTCGCGAAAGGAGTTGAACATCTTCAAATTGATGGTGCGCCGCTCGATATGCTCCTGCGAAAAGCCGAATCGCGCCGCCGCCGTATCCGGCGTGCCTTCGAAATCGTCGGCGTAGAAAATGGTGCCCCGGCCCGCCGCCACGATCTCCAGGCCCAGGCTGCGCGCCCACTCGACGATGTTCCACGTCACCGCCGGCTGGTCCCCGTCCACCATCGTATAGACGACGCCCGCGGTGTCGGCCGTCCGTCGCAGAAAGGGGCCCACCGTAACGTCCGCCTCCACGTTCACCATGACAACGTGCTTGCCGCTGCTCAAGGAGTGATGAGCGTGCCGCGCGCCCACATCCGGCAGACCCGTGGACTCTACAACGACGTCTATCAAGTCGCAGTCGCCCAGCGCCAGCCCGTCCTCAACAATCACAGGCTTGCCGGCCCACACAGCATCCTCCAGCTCGGCGCCCGTCTCCGCAGTCCGTATCTCCTCCGCTGTCGCCCCGCTTGACTCGTAGGCGTAACGCGCGTTGTGCGCATTGATGTCCGCGATCGCCGCTACGACCATGCCCTGCATCTGCGAGATCTGTGCTACCAGCCCAGCGCCGAACTTGCCTGTGCCGATGACGCCCACGCGAATCGGATTGCCGTCAGCCGCGCGCTGGGCCAGAAGTTGCGCTATCACGTGGTCCTCCTTTTCAGCCCGTACTCTCCGCGTCCGGCTCCGGCGTGTAGGCCAGTTCCAGCGCCTTCTCCGATACCTCCAGATAGGTGCGGGCCAGCCTCTCGTAGACCTCCATGCCGTCCTGCGGGAAGGGCGGCGGACCGAGCCGCCGCAACAGTGCCAGGCGGATGAGCGGCGGGTTGATGTTGTAATGCAACGAACCCAGGTCCTGCTGGGTACCCGCCGGCCCCGCCAACCGGCGCTGCCCCCAAAAACTGTCGATCTGCACGGCCAGGGACAGCTCTCCCTCTTGGGCAGTAGCCTTCGTTCCCCTCGCGCCCATCGACTCTACGCCGGCCAGAGCTGGCCCCGACAGTGCCGAATCCGACAATGCCGACCCTGCGTCAGTTCGCCCCGAGTCGCCGTCACTGCGCCGTCTCCGCAGCCCGGCCAGGATCTGCTGTCGGTCCTGGCCGCGCAATCGCAGCAGCAGCCACGGGTCGTCCGTGATCATCTGTCCGAACAGGTGGAGCGCCACCAAAACATGTCTGCACGAACTCTCTGCCGCGCCGCAGCCGCTGCAGACCGCCAGGATCTCCTCTGGCGCCGGCGTCGATGGCAACAGCTCGACTTCGGCCCGCCCGAAGATAGTGTCCAGGACCGAGCGGACCGTCCCCCACTCTGTGCCCCCGGCTAGGAGCTGGGCCGCATGCAGCGCCTCCCCTGCCAGCGCGTCCAAAACGGCAGCCCACGCTTCCATGTGCAGCGGAACAACTTCGATCTCTACCCGGGAAACGCCCCGGTTGAGTTCCTCCAACTCCGCCACGACCCGGCCCACCTGAACGTCGACCGATCGCACGCTCATTCGCCGCGCCAGCGACTGCCCCCGGCGCAGGTCATAGCCCATGCCGCCCAGGAAACTGTACCAGCGTTCAGTCCACGAGCCTCCACCATCTGAAGATCCGGTTATCGATTCGGCCACGTGTCACTCCGTACCTTGCCAGCCGTCTAGCTGTTGTTCCGCAATGCGATCAGCCTGCGCAGGCCCTCCGTATCCAAGTCCGCCAGCCAGTCCTCACCGCTGTTTACAATCGACTCTGCCAGGTTCTGTTTGCTCTCAATCATCCTGTGGATCTGCTCTTCCAGCGTGCCGGCCACCACGAATTTGTACACCTGCACCGACCGCTTCTGTCCGATGCGAAACGCCCGGTCGGTCGCCTGGTTCTCCACAGCCGGATTCCACCAGCGGTCAAAGTGGAAAACATGATTTGCCCTGGTCAGATTCACGCCCACGCCCCCGGCACGCAGACTGAGCACAAAGATCGGAGCGCCCGCCCGGTCTTCCTGGAAGGAGCGCACCATCTGCTCCCGTTTCGTGGCCGGCGTGCCGCCGTGAAGAAAGAGTGCCTCCCGCCCCAGCGTTTTCATCAGATGCCGGCGCAGCAAATGTCCCATCTCCACAAACTGCGTGAAAATCAGCGCCCGGTCGCCAATGCTAAGCGCCTCCTCAAGCATCTCGGTAAGGCGGCTCAACTTGCCGCTGCGGCCTTCCAGGGGCTCCTGTTCGCTCAGGTAGTGCGCCGGATGATTGGTCACCTGCTTCAGCTTTAGCAGCAGGCTCAACACCAGCCCCCTTCGCTGGACGCCCTCGCTCGCCTCCACCCGCGCCATCGTCTCCTCAATCACGCGCGTGTACAGCGTCTCCTGCTCCTGCGTCAGCGAGCAAAAGACCACCATCTCATTCTTCTCCGGCAAATCGGAAATAATCGTCGGGTCCGTCTTCAGCCGGCGCAACAGGAATGGCTGCGCCAGCCGCCGCAACTCTGCAGCCGCCAGGTCATCATTGTACCGTTCTATCGGCAGCACAAACTGCTGGCGAAAGTGCTCCCGCTTCCCCAGGTACCCTGGATTGAGAAACTCCATGATGCTCCACAGCTCCAGCAGGCGGTTCTCCACAGGCGTGCCCGTCAGCGCAATGCGGAACGGCTGCACGCGCCCCGGCTCAAGCAGTTCCCGCGACTGGCCGGTCAGACGCCGTACCGCCTGCGTCTGTTTGGCCGCCGGATTTTTGATGTTCTGCGCCTCGTCCAATATCAGGTCGCTCCACTCCTGCGCCGCCAGCATCTCGATGTCCCGGCGCGCAATGCCGAAACTCGTGATCACCAGGTCATGCTGCGGCAACGCGGCCCGAAACTCGTCGCCGGTCAACCTGCCGCTTCCGTGATGGAGAAGCAGCCGCAGCTCCGGCGCAAATCGTTCAATCTCGTGCCGCCAGTTCGCCACAACGCTCGTCGGGCAGATAAGAAGAGCCGGGACGTGCCGCGTCCCATCCTCCCCGCTCGAGTTGGTCCCGTCCTGCCGCTGTCGCGATTGGAGAAGAAGCGCGATCGCCTGAATCGTCTTCCCCAGACCCATATCGTCTGCCAGACAGGCCCCCAGCCCCAGCCAGCGCAGAAAGCAGAGCCAGCCCACGCCCCTCCGCTGGTAGGGCCGCAATGTGCCAACAAAACCTTCAGGCTCAAAGACCTCTTCAATCTGTTCCAGCCCCCGCAGCCGCTCCAGGGCGGTTTCAAGCCAGCCATCCGCGACCACAGCGTCCAGCGGAAGGTCCGGCCCTGGCATTCCTCCGGGAATATCCCACCCATCGGTCGAACCGAACAGCAGCCCGGCCGTTCGCGCAGCAGGCGCCTTTAAGTCCAATGACGACCCGTTCGTCCGCCTATCGCCCGCGCCGCCCGCCAGACCGGCCGGCTCCTCTCCCTTTTCTTCCTCGCCGGCGCCCCTCGCGTAAGCTTGCGCCATCCCCACCGCCTGCAGCAGCGACATCTGCCCTTCGGTCTGGCTGCCGTCGATAAACTGCCGCGCGGCTTCAACCTGTGCCGGCTCCAGCTCCAGCCATTCGTCGCCAACCCGGACCAGCGGCGAACCCAAATCGGCCAGGCGGTCGAACTCCTCTCTGCTCAACGTCCTGTCGCCCAGCGTCAGCTCCCACCGGAACTGTATCAGGCGGTTCAGGTCTAGGGTATTGTCGCTCCCCGGCAGGCCCTGTTCGCCGGCAAGACGCCTTCCCTCCCCGCTGGGACCCCAGAAGCCATCGATCAGGTCTTCATCCTGCGCGCCCCCCAACCGCAGTCGCAAACCAAGGCGCGACCGGCTGCGCGCAGCCCACCACTCCGGTATGATGACGCTGAATCCGCTGCTTTCCAGAAGAGGGCCGATCTCCTTCAAAAACAGGTATGCGTCCTCCAGCGAAAGATTCGCCCTCTCGGGGCGCGGTGTGCGCAGACTCTCGCGTATCGGCGCAAACAACCTGCTGGCAATTCCCAGACCGGTGAGCAGCCGCTCCTGCGGCTGGTCAAACCGCCTGCCGTTGATCCGAATGCTCTGCCCGTTCTCGTTCCACACCTGCTGCGCCGGAATCAGGAGCTTAGGATCATCTCTGTCCTGCAGGAAATAGTGGAGATGCCAGTTCGAAATAGACGAGTGCTCCGGCGGTCCGACCCAACCTTTTTCGTCGTCCTCCAACGAGTCGCTCCCGTCAGGCTGCAGCTCCAGCGCAAATGCCACCTGGAAATTGGAGTCCGCCACAGAAGTGTGCAGCTGCTCCATCCATTCAATCCACTGCTGATAGAGCTGGTGGGCAGGCTGAGGAGGCAGCTGCAGCATCTGCTCCTCACCTGAAAGGCCTTCCACCCAGAGTGAACCGGGAGAGCCCACGGCATTGCGCGTTTTTCTTTCGCGGACCTCATCCGCAAATTGAAATATGCCGTTCCCCTCGTGGGGCTCAATCTGTGGTGTCCACTCTCGGATCGCGCCATTCATGAGCGCTGCGATGAACTCTTCCAGCAGGCCGCCCGAAGACGGTGCCTCCTCCAGCGACGCCAACTCGTACGCCCGGCAGATTGGGGGCATCGCCGCCACCAGGAACTCAAGCCGTTCCCGGAGGCTGCCCTCCATCATGAACGGCTGCCAAGCTGCCCGGAATCGGCCGCTCTGGTCGGGAATCAGACCCGGCAAGAAATGTTGGCCAGCAAGAAGCTCCAACACAAATTTCGCCGCATGACTCCAGAAAAGCAGGTCGTTGCCCTGCCGCGCGTGTCGAAACAGTGCCGTCGAGCTCGGTATCTCAATCAGACGCTGGTTTGTGAAACGGCTCAGAAAGGCCAGCGCATGAAACGGGTCCAGCGTCATGCCGGTCACTTGCCAACGCTGCAAACTGTCCGGACCCACCTCGCCGGATAAAGCATTGACCCCTCGCTGGTAGGTGCCCAGCCGCGTCTGCGGAATACCATTCCGGCTCGGCAGCCAGACCGTCGCCGTCGCCGGGTTGCCAAGCAAAATCGTCAGTTCGCTTGCCGTCGCCAGCTGGCGCATCATCTGACGCAACGTGCCTACCGGCAGCTGCGCCGGGTGGGAGGGAATCTTGCCGTTGGGCCTGTCCAGTTGCGTCCGACAGTCTCCCTTGCCATTCGATTCAACCGCCGCACCATTGCCAGCCTCTCCGCCTGCCTGCAAGATCCCCGGCGCCGCCCCGTTCCCCTCTGCTTCCCCTGGCATCTGGCTGCTCGCCGCATCGTGGTTTTCGGCCCAAAGAAACAGCCGTCCGCAACCCTCGGACATCGAAGTCCCGGGCGCGTCGGACTGATCGGCCGGGCTTTGACCGGCCGCAACCCTGTTCCTCTCCCGGGCTTCATTTCCGGTATTGGAGGAACGATGCTCACTTGTACTGGAATCTGCTTTGCCGGCCACTGGGGTCAACTGTGCCGGGCCAGTCCTATCCTGCTCTTGGCCGCCTGACGATCGTTTTCCGGAACTGATCCATGCAGCGTGAAGCGTTAAAGGCATAACCTATATTGTAACTTGATGCCGCCCGATTCGCCCAAATTCGGCAGGGAGAGGGCGCCTCCCGTTCTTCAAGGGCGTGGCGGCAATTGCGATTCCGAGGCTCGAAACCGAGACATTCCTGCGGACGTCCGCCTCTCAGAACAGCCCTGTTACCTGCCCGGTCTCCAGGTCAATGTCCACGTTCTGCGCCGCCGGCGCGCTGCCTAGGCCCGGCATCGTCCGCATTTCGCCCAATAGTGGATAAACGAACCCTGCGCCGACGCTCGCCCGCACCTCCCGCACCGGCACAGTGAACCCGCTCGGCGCGCCCTTGCGCTTGGGGTCGTGGCTCAAGCTCAGATGCGTCTTCGCCATGCAGATCGGCAACGCACCAAATCCGCTCGCCTCGTACTGACGGATCTGCCGGTTCGCCAGCGGCGCATACTCAACGCCGTCAGCGCCGTAGATCGTGGTTGCGATCTTCTCGATCTTCTCCTTCAGGGGCTGGTCCAGCCCGTACAGGAACCGGAAATCGGTCGGCTCCTCCGCGGCCTCAACCACCGCCTGTGCCAGCTCCTTGGCCCCCGCGCCGCCTTCCGCCCAATGGCTCGAGACCGCCCAGCGAGCGCCCTCCTCTTCCGCCACACGGCCGATGACCCCGATCTCCCTCTCGAAGTCAGTGGCGAAACGGTTGACGCAAACGACCGGGCTGACGCCGTGCGCACGCACATTCTGAATCTGCTTGCGCAGGTTGGCCGCCCCCTCTTCTACGTCTTCGGGGTTCTCCTCCAACATCTCCGGCGGCAGCGGCCTGCCCGGCACCACCCGGTATCTGCCCGTGTGCGACTTGAGCGCACGCACCGTCGCCACCAGTACCGCCGCGTCCGGGCGCAACCCGCTATAACGGCATTTGATATTGAAGAACTTCTCCGCGCCGATGTCCGCGCCGAAGCCCGCCTCCGTAATCACGAAGTCCGCCGTCTTGACGCCGATAAGGTCCGCCAGGACCGAACTGTTCCCGTGGGCAATGTTGGCAAACGGACCCGCGTGGACCAGCGCCGGCGTGTTCTCCAATGTCTGGAACAGGTTCGGCTTTATCGCCTCCTTCATCAGCACCGTCATCGCGCCCGCCGCCTGCAACTGCTCTGCCGTCACCGGTTCCCGCCTGCGATTCGTGCCGATCGTCACGCGGCCGAAGCGCGCCCGCATGTCCTCCAGGCTCGTCGTCAAAGCCAGAACCGCCATCACCTCCGACGCCGCCGAAATGTCGAACCCTGTCTGCCTCTGCGGGCCGTCAGACTTCGCACCCAGGCCGCTGATGATGTTGCGTAGCCCGCGGTCGTTCACGTCCAGCACGCGCCGCCACATGATGCTGTAGGGATCGATCTCCAGCGTGTTGCCCTGGTAAATGTGCGCATCGATCATCGCCGCCAGAAGATTGTTCGCCGCCGTCACCGCATGCATGTCCCCGGTCATGTGCAGGTTGAACTGCTCCATCGGCACCACCTGGCTGTAACCACCGCCCGCTGCCCCTCCTTTGATGCCGAATGTCGGCCCCTGGCTCGGCTGGCGAATCGCCACCGTCGCCGTCCTGCCGATATGGTGCATTCCCTGGCCGAGACCGACCGTCGTCGTCGACTTACCCTCCCCCAACGGGGTCGGCGTGATAGCGGTGACAAGCACGTAGCGCGCATTCGGGCGCTCCGCCAGCTTCTTGATCGCCTCGAGCCGCACCTTGGCCATCTGGTCGCCGTACAGTTCGATGTCCTCTCGCTCCAGCCCCATCTTTTCGGCGATCTCCCAAATCGGACGGATATTCGCCGCTTGGGCTATCTCGAGGTCGGAAGGAACGGGGGTTTGGCTCATCTTCTGGCTCCTGTCACTTGAACTGATTGGACCCTGGCTACCGGGCCTCCAGCCTTTCGAACATCCGCCGCGTTACCGCGGCAATCTCGCTTACCGCCTTGTTGAATGCCTCTTCATTGGCCCTGGACGGCCTGCGGTAACCGCTTACCTTGCGCACGAACTGAAGCGCTGCCTCCTCCATCTCCTGCTCCGTCGGCAGCCGTTCCGGCTGGCGCAGTTTCTTGATGCTTCGACACACCTCTTACTCTCCTTCGCCGGCCCTTATCCATATGGCGCAATTGCGCGGCGCCAATCCCGGCCTTACGCGTCCGTAAATCCACTCAGAACGACCCGCTCGGGCCGTAAGACAATGATCGCGCCGACATTGTCCTTGACAGTCTCGTAATAGCGCGCCGCCGCCGCCTCGTCGTCGAAGTAGTGCCTGATGATCCGCCACCTTATCGTTTTCTGACGCTCGCCAGGCTCGATCAGTTCCGCGTTGCCCCCGAAGACGACATAGCGCGCGTCGCCCCTCCCACCATCAATGCAGACTGAGACCGCCGGGTCGCGCCGCAAATTGCGGACCTTCACCGTGGTAACCTGCGCGCTCACGTACAGCACGCCATCCTCGAACAGATACCAAACCGGCGTCAGCTGCGGCAAGCCGTTCCTGCCGTTCGTTGCCAGAACTGCGTGTCGGTCCTTCTCGATAAACTCAATTGCATCCGCTTTCATGCCTAGATCCTCTGATGGATTAGGTCTCGTTGACGTTTGAAGGATTCTGACAAATTGGCGACAATCGTAGGATGTCTACCTATAAGATTGCCGACCATCAGTGGCAGAAGCTGTATGCATTTCTGCAAGGACACCCTCGTGCCTATGCCGGGCAAGAGGAGAAGTGTCGCCGTTTCGTTGAAGCAGTTCACTGGATACTGCGCACCGGCGCGCAGTGGCGTGAACTGCCAGCCGATCTTGGCAAGTGGAACACTGTCTTCAAACGCTACGCACGCTGGCAAGAGAACGCTGTTTGGGCCGACATGTTCAAACAGTTCGCTCAAGACCCAGACATGGCAGCGGTGATGCCCGATAGTACAGTTGTGCGCGCCCATATGTGCGCAGCAGGCGGGTCCAAAAAAGGGGCGGTCAGCAAGAACAGGGCCTAGGGCGGAGCCGGGGTGGCTTCAGCAGCAAGATCCATCTCCTCGTCGATGCACTTGGCTTTCCCCTAAAGTTTATCTTGACCGGGGGTGAACGCCATGATATGTCCCAAGCTGAATCGTTGCTCGCCCCTTTCCATTTTGATGCCGTTATTGCCGACAAAGGCTACGATTCTGACCCTCTGCGAGAGCTGCTCGCAGCCCACCAGGTAGAGGTGGTCATCCCTTCCCGCCGCTATCGTAGGCAACCACGCGACTATGACCGAATCCGCTACCGAGAACGCAACATCGTCGAACGCTTCATCAACAGAATCAAGTGGTATCGACGCATTTTCACCCGCTATGAAAAGCTAGCTCGACGCTTCATCGCTTTCCTGCACTTTGCCGCTACACTCATATGGCTTGACCGAAATGTCAACGAGCCCTAGTCAAGTCAGTGGTACAATCACGCGCCCGGGGTCTCCAAAGGCAGACTTGAAAGCCATGCACATGCCAGGCCCGACATTTCAGCAAGCAATCATAGCAGAAAGACCGCCCATTGTCGAGAATGCGTTTGAAATATTCCCGCTCGTGATATATGGTATCGTGCGCCACTTGCAGCCAGACCCTGCTGGAACTGGGCCCTCAGCGAGGGCCGGCTGCCGCCCAATACCTTTCACTTCAGGAGAAGACGATGCCCGCAATGACCGAAGCCCAAATCGACAAACTGCTGCACAGCAACACCGTCTGTCGCCTCGCCTGCGTCGACTACGACGGCGCCCCGTACGTAGTGCCCTGCTGGTTTACCTACGCCGACGGCGGATTCTACGTCGTACCGCGTGCGCGCTCGGCCTGGGCCGGTTACATGAAAAACGACGGCCGCGTCTTTCTCTGCATCGATTCCGATAGTGGAGGGCGCGTGCTGGTAAAAGGACAGGCCAGGGTCGTGGAGGAGCCGAACGTCGGCGGAAAGTGGGTCGAAATCGGCAAGGAGATGGCCGAACGCTACGGCGGCGAGGCCGGACTCAAATACCTCGACACGACAATGCAGGAGCCGCGCTGGCTTTTCTTCATCGAAGCCGGCGAGATGCTCTCATCCACCGGCGGCTGGGCCAAACGCTACAAACACTACGAATGGTAAAGGAGCGAGTCAACCGGCCTTTCGGCCGCACAACCCGCCCCACCCCACGCCTCACTCATACCGCAGCGCCTCCGCCGGATAGATGCGAGAGGCCTGCCATGCTGGCAAAACCGTCGTCAGAAGCGCAACCAGCCAAGTCGCCGCCAACATCCCCGCAATCGTGAGCCAGGGCGTCGGAAAGCTTTGCTGCGTCGCCAGGTCGTAGGCCTGCCCTATCGTCTTGTCGCCCAAAATCAGCCCGGTGACGCCCCCGACCAGGATGCCCGTCAGCGCGATGAAGTTCGCCTCCAGCACGAAGAGCAGCGCCACCGTCCCAGACGGATATCCGATCGCCCTCAGCACGCCAATCTGCTGGCGGCGCTCTACAACCGTGCGGCTGCTGACCACCCCCAGCCCTGCGATCCCGACCACAAGCCCCAGGGCCAGAAAACCCTGGAAAAGCCCTAGAATCCCGCGCAGAATGGCTTGGCCGGCCGCGAACAACTCGGAAATTGGCGTGGCGTTCAGGCCGCTGCTCAACATCGCCCGCTCCATAGCCAGCGCAGTCTCGCCCACGTCTGCCCCCGGACTTACTTTCGCATAGAAAAAGCCAGGGCGAACCGGTTCGCTGTTAAGCTTGTCCAGCACACGACGGTTCATCAGTATGCTGCCCTCGGCCAGCGTCTCATCGTCCGCCAGCACACCGATGATCTGCACCGTATGTACAGTTCCCCCTCCGGCGCTGTCCGCGCCTGTCGACCGGGTCACCGATCCTTCAACCTCTACGCCGCCCAGGGAGAAGCTTCCGCCCGACAGCACCTCGCTTTGCTCGGCACTCATTTCAACCAACACCCGCGGCAATGTGCCCCCTTCTTCCAGGTAGAACCCCTGCAACGATCCTCGCCCTCGTCTTCCCCTGTACGCCTCTCTGCGCGCATCGCCTATACTCTCGTCGGCTTCCTCCGAGTTCTCCGGTGGCGGCCTCTCCAACCAATTGGCCTTAACGACCGCCACATCATCCCGTTCCGCCAGGGCCTGCCAGACCGCTTCATCGCTTTCAAAACCCTCTGCCCGCATCTGAAAGCCGTAATACTGGGCAGCCTGTTTCGTATAGCCCTCGTCAATTCCCGTCATGTTCCTGGTTGTCCGGCTGTCAATTCCAGTGATCGGCTCGATCTGCCGCGCCGTCATGACCATGCGCGCCACCGTCCCCAGTACCGATACATGCTCGGCAGGGAAATCAGACCGTAACTCGGCCTCTTCATGGATGTCAGTCACCGGGTCAAAGAGACTGAGCAGGCTCGGAGACATGACAATGTCAAAGCCCGCAGTACGTTCCTCGCTCGGCTCCGTCACCACCTCCGTCGCCCGGATCACCACGCTCATAACGGTCACCGTCGTAATCACCATTGCGAAGAGCAGCATCGCCATACCGGTGCGGAAGCGGTTGCTGAGCGGATAGGCCACCGCCGTCTTCAACACCGGCGTCAGCGGCCCGATCCCTCCGACCAACCGCACGAATAGCCCCGCCAGGCTGTCCGCGTTGTTCATGACCACCATGATCGCGCCCGTGATGATGAACGGCCCGCTCAACGCAAACGACAACAGCGTGAAGCCCGGGTTCTGGTTGAACCAGGAAAGCTCCGTATCCAACACGTCGCTCCACGGCACGCCCCAAAGCGCGAGCAGCCCCGCGCCGATCACCGTGTTCACTACCCGCTGACGCAGCTCGGCCCGCCCCCGCGTCCATCGCCGGCTTACCCATCCGCCTCCCCATGCAATCCCTGCCAGAAGGAGCGTACCACCCACGAAAGCAACTGTTTGCCCGTCTTCCTGTCCCAACCAGACGATAGACCCGCCGACTGCGAGCAAGAGCAGGATCCACACGCCGCGCAGCACTTGCCGAATCCATCCTTGCCGCCGCGCAATCGAGGTGTCCGGCAGGTTGCGTATGGCGGCAATGATGTTCAGGCGGCTCACATTCCACGACGCGACCGTAACAACGAGAAAAGTGAAGATTACGCCCAGGCAATAGGAGATGATCAGCGAAGTCGGCGCCGCGGTCCAGTGAAAGCGGAACGGAAGAGCCGCGCCGCCAACACGTTGGCCGATGGTGGAGAATAGACCGCCAAGGAATCCAATCATGCCGTACGAAACAAGCAGGCCCAGGCCAAGACCCACCAGCGCCGCGGCCAGATCGTAGACCATCCCCTCGGTAACAAACATCTGCACCAGGTGGATGCGCCTCATGCCGACCGCCCGCGCAATGCCCAGTTCGCTGCGACGTTCCGCCGCCATCATCACAAAGATCAGGAAAATCAGGAGTACGCCCGCAAAGATTGATAGAATGCCGAAACTGGAAAAAATAGTTCCAAACGCCACGCCGCCCACCTCGGCCACATCGGTAACAAACTGCTTGCTCAGCGGCGCCAGCACCTCGAAGTCGCGAATGTCGGACAGTGCTCCCCGGACGGCGTCCCTGTCAGCGCTCGCCAATGGCAACGTAAGCAGCCACTCCTGCACCGACTCGTTGCTGATCGCAGACCGCAACTCGCCGTCGTCAGGACCGTCTGCCGAATCGGAAACCGCTGATGCCAGAATTTCGACGTCCCCTTCAAACTCTGTCGCCTGCCCCAACATGCCGAAGAATTCCATCACGAATTCTGGCGGTTCGTCGCCCCCCATGAACGGATTGACCGGCGCGACGCTCTCACGCCGGATTACAGCGGCCGCCTCCGGCCGGCGCAGCGCCGCCATCAGTGCCGTCAGACGTTCCCCGTTGAGCGAGAGTCCGCGCAGATGGTCGCTGACTTCCTCCGTGTGGACCATCCCGCTGACCTCGTCCCCCGAATTGGAGATCAGAATGTTATTGATCCTGCCCGGCATGAACAACAGCTTCTGCGCCTCATCCGTGTGCATCATCACGACCGGAAGGAGCGCCCCCACCGGGCCGGACTCTTCCACCACGCCCCGCACGCGGTACGGGACCGGGATCGGCCCGACGAAAATCTCCAGCAGATCGCCCGGCCTCGCGTTCAGCTGCTGTGCGCCCACCCGGTTCAGGTAGACCTCGCCCTGCCGCAGCTGCAGGCCAAACTGTCCCAGCTGTGCATCGACGTCCTGCCCCAGCGTATTCAGGTTAATCGCGCTCAGAATCTCCGTTGCCGTTGTCAGCAATTCATCTGCGTCAGGAACGTCAAACCCGAGCATCGGCAGCGTCGGAACCATGACCGGCTCGTCCGCGTCAAGGCCGAACTCCGCCAGCTCCTCGTCACTGATGCCCAGCCCTTCCAGGCTGATCGTATCAATCCCCTCCTCGTCGAAGAATGAAGTGTCGATCCCGAAGTCGCGCAAAACCTGTACCGGAAGCGAAAGTTGGCGCAGCGTAAACGTCGGGCCTTCTTCAGCGAGTAGTATCGCCGCGGCCCCGCCTATCGCCAGCGCCGCCTCCGGCACGCCGATGCCCTCCTCGCCTAGGGCCGACCCAATCTCATTCGCCGCCGACCCCGTCTGCCGCCACAGCCCGAGCAGATCGACGAATACGTCGCCTACACCTGACCGCAAGTCGGCAGTGCGGACCGGCACGCCCTCTGCGTCGTGCAGACCGAAGCCGGTGTCATACTGCTCGTCCACGGCAAAGATGAAACCAAGCGGCTCGCCCTGCCCGGTGTTGATATTGCGTACTATCGTGGGAAAAAGGATCGATCCGGCCACCCCGTCAATCAATGGATAGCCCTCGGTCTCTTCCAGCAGCTGCTCATAGCGCTCTACCGAAATGCCCGGCAGCCCCTCCTCAAACAGTGCGATCAGGGCGTTCAGGTCGCCCGACGTAAGCGCATTGAGCAAGTCGGCGCTCTGCGGGCTGCTGGCGCTCTCAGGGTCAATCGTATCCCCCCCCTCCGCCAGCATGAGTAGGTCCTGCAGGAAGGGCGGCGAGATCACCTGGTCAATCTGCCCGTAGGCGTCGATCGTCTGCCGCCGCACCGTGTTCTCGAGCGTGTCCCCCAGGCTGAGCGCCGACACGATGATCATCGTGCTCAGCGTAAGACCCAGCACGATCAGCGCCGACTGCATCGGTCGGCGCGGAATGTTGCGCACGCCCAGTTTGCCAATGATCGGATTGCGCAGCGAAAGCAGCGCCAGCCCCGCCAGAATCAGCGCCAGGGCCGCCGCCAAGTAGATGGAGGCAGAGCCGAGAAGGCTACTCATTGGCCGCGATCTCCCCGTCCTCCATCCGCACAATCCGCCCGCACAACCCGGCCACCTGCGGGTCATGCGTGACGATAACAAAGGTCTGGCCCTGCTCGCGATTGAGACGCTGCATCAGCGACAGCACCTCCGTAGAACTGCCCACGTCCAGGTTCCCGGTCGGTTCATCCGCCCAGACAAGAGCCGGTTGATTGACCAGTGCACGCGCGATCGCCACCCGCTGGATCTGGCCGCCCGACAGCTGCATCGGCCTGTGCGATGCCCGGTCCGCCAGCCCAACGCTGGCCAAACTCTCCAACGCCCTTTTGCGCGCCTCCGACGGTCGGACACCGCTCACGAGCAGCGGCATCTCCACGTTCTCCACCGCCGAAATCACCGGCAGCAAGTTGAATGATTGGAAGACGAATCCCATGCGGCGGGCGCGATAGTCGGTGCGCGTGCGGTCGTTCATCGCTGCCAGCGGCGTGCCCTCTATCGTCACCTGGCCGCTGTCAAAGCTGTCCAGACCGGAAAGCGAGTTCAGAAGCGTCGTCTTGCCGCAGCCCGATGGCCCCATGATCGCCACCATCTCGCCCGTCCCGATGGTCACATCCACACCCCGCAGCGCGTGGACCTCGATTTCTCCTGATCGAAATGTCTTGTGAATCTGCTCAGCGACCACGATTGCTTTCTTCTTCTCTGCGGCTTCATCGCGGCGCTCTCCCGGTTCCCTAGTTGGTTCCCCCACCTCAGCGGCTTGTCCATTCGTTGGCTTCTGGCCCATTGCATTCTGCCCCGTTTCAAGTCATACTGACACGCAAGGCGCGCCGTTGATCGAATGACTACCCGGTCTGTCAGTTCCACTTTGCTATACGTCACGCCGCCTGAACCGTTTCGCTTGTTACCGCAAAACAACCACCGGAATCGGTCCCACTGATCCTCCTCAAGGATGACCAGATGCAGGAGTTCATCGTCAAGGGTTTCGTGACGGTGCACGCCGACTTTCCCCGCGCCTTCCACGAATCGATTCGTTCACAGGCTGAGTCGATCTTCGCAATCGGAGGCAATCCCGGCAACGACATCCTGCCAAGAGTCCCCGAACTGGCCGAACCTTTCGCCCACCCAGCCGTCACCGGCGCGTTGACCAGCATCCTCGGCCCCTGCTACGCCATGCACGCCCACCGGCACTGTGACGTGACGCCCCCCAACCGCCCGGCCACAGCGTCACCACCAGGACAGCTACGAGGACGACCGCAACGTGCGCCATCACCGCACACGCTGGGCAATGGCCTTCTGCTACTCCCAGGACGTATCGGCAAAGATGGGTCCGACGTCGGTACTGCCCGCTTCACAATGCCGCTCTTTCCTTGGCCAAAATCGGCACAGAGGCCGGCGCCGCCCGCGCGGCACAGGAGAAGGCGCTGAACGACGAAAACCTCTACGTGCGTGCCAACGCCCGCCTCGCTCTGACCCGCTCCGCCAAAGCGTAGACGCTCGTCAACTCAATTCGGTTTTCCAAACTTGGGGAAACTATACGATGGTAACAAGAGGAACTGAGTTTCTACAGTAGAGCCAGGCCAGGTCATTTCGATCTGCCCTACCATCCCCGGCCCGGGCCGACCCAGATTGTCACCCCCACATGCTTCTCCAGCGTCTCCAACGGCAGGAAACGCAATTCACTGACGGCCGTCTTCTACAACCTCTTCCCGGCCCCGCCAGGACATTAACTCGGCAGCCCAAACTTCAGCTGGCGCGCTTGAGAATCTCGCGGCAGGCCAGAGCGCGCCCTAGCGCCTCGCCCGCTCAAACCGCAACCCTCTCGCCAACATTCTCCTGCAGCCACGCCCGCAGCGGGACGTCCTCAGGCTTGGGCGAAGAGTAGCCGTGCCACCCGCTCGGCGCGGCGCCCAACAGCTGCCGCCGGATCGGGTCGACCCGACCCATCAGATGGTCCACTGTCATATTGTCCCGCGGCCGCAGCCAGCGGTAACTGTAACCGTAGAAGAGGACTTTGCGCGGCACCTCGGACGTGTTCGGACTCGACGAGTGCCAGATGCGCCTGTCAAAGAAGACCGCGTCCCCCGGCTTCGCCCGCACGGGCACCCCCCCTTTCGGCCTCTTCTCCTCGTCCACCGGCAGCCTGTTCAGGAGGTGGCTGCCGGGAATCACATAAAGGTTCGCCCGCCCCAACTCAGATGTATCAGTAAGGAAAAAGGCGACCTTGAGCGAAATGCGCGGCTGTGGGTCCGTCTCCAGCTCGTTGTTGAGCCGTCCGCTGTCTTTGTGCCAGTTCATCCCCTGCTGTCCGGGGCCGGAAACCGCGTTGGGCGGCGTGATGATTGTGTGGGAATGGTACAACTGGATGTTCCAGCCCAGAATCCCCCAAACCTTGGGAAATGTCGTTGGGTAGTCGAGCAGATCCAGGAAGACATCATCCCGCCCGATAAAATCAAAGATGTTGATCCCGTCGTTCGCGCCCAATCCCTCTCGGGCCTTTTCTTCGGCGGTGATCTCGTCGACCACGGCCGTGGCGCGCGCAACCAGCTCCTGCGGAATCGCGTCTTCGACTATCAAGTATCCCTGTTCGGCAAAACTCCGCTCTTCGTCAACCGTGAGGGCGTGTTGCAGCCAGCTCCTGTCCATGGGGTCGCTCCTGTAGATACGGGGGGAGTCCTTGCCAGAGAATCATAGAGGCGCAGGCCGATTTGTCAAACCCGGCCGGCGCGTACAACGACCGGCGGCTTTGACATCGGCAAACCTGTTCGTTACCATGCACCCGTGCCGCCATTTCGCGCCGCGCGGCTTGCTATCGGCCTTTTGCAGAATCCTCAGCCACAAAACGAGACTTCAGCCGGCCCCGTCTGAACGAAATGAGTCCAATGAAGATAGAAAGGATTACACCCTTCCTTGTGGACCGATTCCTGCTCGTGCGCGTCTACACCGACCAGGGCATCGTTGGCAACGGCGAGGCCGGCCTCTGGGCGCATCACGGCATGGTCCACCGCACCATCCTCGACCTGGGCGATTACTTCGTCGGCAAGGACGCCGCCCGTATCGAGCATCACTTCCAGACGGTCAGCCGCGATACCCACTTCATGGGCGCCGCGCTCAGCGCCGCCCTAAGCGCCATCGACATTGCCCTCTGGGACATCGCCGGCAAAGTGGTCGGCCAGCCCGTTCACAGGCTCCTGGGCGGCAAAGTGCGTGACAAAGTCAAGGTCTTCCAGAATATTGGCGGAGCTACCGCCGCAGCCTGCGCCGAAAGCGCACAGGAGCAGGTGGCCGCAGGCTATCTCTCTCTGCGCATGTCACCCTTCCTGCCCGGATTCGAACGCAAGACGGCCTCCCAGGTAATCGGCGACGCCGTCGCCATGGTCTCGGTCGTGCGCGACGCCATCGGCTTTGAAATCGACCTCGGCCTCGAGATCCACCGCAATCTCCGTCCGGAAGAGGCGATTACCCTCGCCCACGAGCTGCTCCCCTATCGGATCCTCTACTACGAAGACCCGCTCGCCCCCGAAAGCCTGGAGTCCATGGAGTACATCGCCAAAAGCGTCCCCCTGCCGATGGCCACGGGCGAGCGCTTCTACAACATCTTCCAGTTCAAGGACCTTATCGATCGCAAGATCGTCAGTCTGATCCGCCCCGACCTCTCGCTTGCTGGCGGCTTTACCCAGCTCAAGAAGATCGCGGCCATCGCCGAATCGGCCTTCGTGGGCGTCTTCCCTCACCTCATGGGCAGCCCCGTCAACATCGCTTCTTTCTGCCAGCTGGCCGCTTCGATTCCCAACTACTTTCTCATGGAGAGTCACACCGGCGCCGACGCCTACAATGAGATAGTCGACCGGCCCGTCACACGCGACGGCGGCTATCTGCTCCTCTCCGACCGCCCCGGCATCGGCCTTGAGATCGACGAGAACAGCCTGGACCGCTACCCGTACACGCCCAAAAAGATCTTCGGCAATTTTCATGCCGACGGCTCTGTGGCACATTAGCCCACACACAAAGGACGCAAGAGCATGGCGACGACTCGAACGGGAGGCGAGGCCCTCGTGCACGGCCTGCTCGCCCACGGCATCGACACAATCTTCGGGCTGCCCGGTGTCCAGAACGACTATTTCTACACCGCCGCCTACGATGCTGGCGAGCGCTTGCGCCTTATCCACACGCGCCACGAGCAGGGCGCCGCTTACATGGCGCTCGGTTACGCGCTCGCCTCCGGCAGGCCCGGAGCCTACGTCGTCGTGCCCGGCCCCGGTTTCCTCAACACGACCGCCGCGCTCTCGACCGCCTACGCCACCAACGCGCCCGTCCTCTGCCTCGCCGGCCAGATTAGGACCGACCAGATCGGACGCGGCTACGGAATGTTGCACGAAATCCCCGACCAGCTCGGCGTCATGCGTTCACTCACCAAGTGGGCGCAGCGCGTCGAGAGTCCGCAACAACTGCCCCTCCTCCTGGATGAGGCAATCAGCCAGATTCACTCCGGTCGCCCCCGGCCGGTGGGCCTTGAGGTGCCCCTCAATGTCCTCTCCGGCAAAGCCGAATTCAACGACGCCGACCCGCCCCTGCAACACCAAAGCCCTGTCGCGGAAGAAGACGCCGTCGAAGAGGCCGCCCTCATCCTCAGCCGCGCCCACAGCCCACTGATACTCGTCGGTGGCGGCGCAATGGACGCGAGCGAGGAAGTCCGCGCCCTCTCCGAAGCCCTCCAGGCGCCGGTTATCTCCAGCAGCAGCGGCCGCGGCGTCCTATCCAGCCGCCACCCGTTCAGCCACAGCTTCGGCCCTGGCCAGCGGCTTTGGGAACAGGCCGACGCCGCCATCGCCATCGGCACGCGCCTCACAAGCCCGCTCATGGACTGGGGCAAGCCGGACGACCTCCAGCTGATTCGCGTCGACGTCGACCCGGACGAACTCAACACCCACGCCGCGCCTCACCTGCCCATCGTCGCAGACAGCCGCGACGCGCTCCGGGCCCTCCTCCCGGCCCTGGCGCGGCACAACCGCGACCGGCCATCGCGCCGCATCGAAATGTTGGCCTTGCAGGACGAAATGGACGCGATCTACGAGTCGGTCCAACCCCAAATCGGTTTCGTGCGCGCACTGCGCGACGCCCTCCCCGAGGACGGAATCTGCGTCGAGGAGATTACCCAGATCAGCTACGTCAGCCGCATCGCCATGCCCGTTTTCCACCCCCGGACCTACCTCACCGCTAACTACCAGGGCACGCTCGGCTGGGGCTTTCCCACTGCCCTCGGCGCGAAGGTCGCCGCGCCCGAAAGGCCCGTACTTTCCGTAACCGGCGACGGCGGCTTTCTCTTCGGCGCGACCGAACTGGCCACCGCCGTCAAACACGAAATCAACGCCGTCACAGTCGTCTTCAACGATGGCGCTTTCGGCAACGTAAAGCGCATGCAGAAGGAACGTTACGGCGGGCGCGTCATCGCCAGCGAGCTGCACAATCCCGACTTTGTCGACTTCGCCCGCTCATTCGGCGCGCTCGGTCTGCGCGCGCATACGCCCGCCGAACTGCGCACAGCCCTCGATGAAGCCTTCGCCGCTGGACAGCCCGTTCTGATTGAAGTGCCTGTGGGTGAGATGCCGGCGCCCTGGAACCTGATGTCCGCTCCCAAGGCGCCGAAAGAGGCTGACAGGTAGCGGAGGGCCCAACATAGTGTTGCTGCAACGGTTTCCTCGTGTTAGGCGGACAGTTTTGCCGCAAACTCCTCGTGCTCCTGAGACGCCAAGCTTTCCTGCAACAACTGCAACAGTTCACTCATTTTGCCTTCCCAAAACCAGTCGGACCGAAGCCAGAATCCAGGCAGGACCTGGCTGCGGGTCACGCCGTCACCGTCCGGCCGAACCATCGCGAACTCGTCGTCCTGCCTTCCTTCACCTTCTCTGCCCGGCGCCCTGAACCGGCGGCCGGAAAGCCGAATCGTCCACGACCGCCTCCTCTTGCACCGGCTGGCCGACCGGCTCCTGACGGCTTCCGTCATAGGTCAGTTGCGGGGCCGCCGGCCGCCTGTCAGGCTGGTCCGCACCGCAGCTGACACAGATGCTCCATTCGTGGCGCATCGGCTTCCCGCAGGTGGGGCAGGCAAAACGAAGCTGGCTATGGCAGTTCGAGCAGTAATTCCAAGCGTCCTGGACCGGCATACCGCACTTGTGGCAGCTCAGCGTCGCCTCCAGCTCCCGCAGAAGCGACTCCTCCTCCAGCGCTCTGTCGAAAACATCGGCCAGCGTCTCCCGTGGGCGGATCATGAAGTAGAGAATGAGGCCAACTAAGGGAAAGATCATCACCAGCAGGCTGGCCAGCCCGATCGCGAGCCAGTCTCGGGTCCGGCTGCGAATGTCGTTGAACGTCCAAATGCCCATCGCCACCCAAAAGGCAAACAGAAACGCACCCAATAGAGCGACGAAAATCCCGATGACCGTTGCTATCGTGTTCGACAGATCTGCCGGCATTTGCTTCTCCTGTCGGGCCATCTCCGCGCCTGCACAACCCGAAGCGGTGACGGCCCGAACTATCGTACCCGAGATTGCAATGTGTTCTGATTATAGACCAGCGGACAACCACCGCCAAAGAAATCCCCTCCCCGGCCCGCTTTCCGGGCAAATGATGCCCTCGTCGAACTGCGCCCTCTGCCTGCTCTGGCCGGACCTCCCGCAACCGTCCTCACGGATTCAACAAACCTGGCCTCGAATAGCCTTCTTCCTGGCACTCTCGTGTAGATTCGTGGATCGATCTGCGAGCTTGGAAGAAGCGCACCCGCTCCAATAAAATGGCTTTTGCCGCCATTTGCAACCTGTTTTATACTGCTCTATTAGGCGCGCACCGCGTTCGAGCGGCCTTCAGTGAGTCTGTCGGGCGGCGCAGGTTTCCGGCAGGGGAAACCTCGGCCCCCGTTTCGGTCTCTCTCGGACGGAACCCCCTGGGGCGGCACGCCAAGCCAACCGTGTTTACTTCTTCACAACGCCATCACAAGGAGAAAAGAATGAAGATCATGAAGAGAATCAACAGGACAGGCATGATCCTGGCGATGGTGGTCGGCATGATCATCGCCGCCTGCATGGGCCCCGCCGCAGGCCCCGAAGCCGTCGAATCCGACGAGCCGGCCGCCGCCCCCATGCAGGAAGCACAGTCAACCCTGAGCATAGTCCAGGAACGCGGCAAGCTTGTCTGCATCGGCAACTCCCAGCTGCCTGGCTTCGGCTTCCTCGACTCCGAAGGCAACTTCTCCGGCTTTGACGTCGATTACTGCCGCGCAATCGCCGCCGCCATCTTCGGCGACGCCAATGCGCTTGAAGTGCGGCCTGCCACCGCCAGAGAACGCTTCACCATCCTCTCCAGCGGGGAAGGCGACGTCATCATCCGCAACACAACCTGGACCATGTCGCGCGACACCGACCTCGCCATGAACTTCGGCCCCACCACCTTCTACGATGGCCAGGGCCTCATGGTGCGCAAAGAGAGCGGCGTCGTTACACTCCAGGACCTGCAGGGCGCCTCCGTCTGCGTTGTCACCGGTACGACCACCGAGCTTAACCTCGCCGATCAGTTCGCAGCCGCCGGCGTCGACTACGAAGCCGTCGTCTTCGAGGACTTCGACCAGTCCTTCAACGCCTACGACGAAGGCCGCTGCGACGCCGTCACAACCGACAAGTCGAGTCTCGTCTCCCGCCAGACCACGCTCGCGGCCCCGGCGGACCACGTCATCCTGAACGTGACGCTCTCCAAGGAGCCTCTGGGCCCGGCCGTCCGCCATGGCGATGACCAGTGGTTCGACCTCGTCAACTGGGTCGTCTACGCCACCATGCTCGCCGAAGAGGCCGGCATCAACTCCGCCAATATCGACAGCTTCATGGACAGCAACGACCCCAACATCCGCAAGCTGCTCGGCCTTGAAGGTGACTTCTGCGCCAAGATCGGCCTTTCCAACGCCGGCTGCTTCGTGGACGTCATCAAGCAGGTCGGCAACTACGCCGAAGTCTACGACCGCAACCTCGGCCCGGATACGGTTTTTGACCTGCCTCGCGGCCTGAACAGTCTCTACACCGACGGCGGCATCCTGTACGCGCCGCCCATCCGGTAAGTCCTTCCTGGCAGGCGGACAGTGGTATCGGCCAGAACAGAATCCGCTGTTCGCCTGCCTTCCCTATTATCACGTTCAATAGGCCCCGAGACCCTCTTATGAGGGCCCTGTTATGCAAAACATCCACGCCAGCCAGGTCCGCCCGCCCTTCTACCGCGACGAACGAATCCTCGCTATTTTCAGCCAGATCCTGATCGTCGTCATCGTACTCGGTCTGGGCCTCTTCCTTTTAAACAACATGATCTCCGGCCTGCGTGAGAAACATAACGTAGCCATCAGTTTCAGTTTCCTCGGGCAGACCGCCGGATTCGACATCGGCGAAAGCCTTATCGAGTACTCGCGCGAAAGGACCTACGCCCGCGCCTTCTTGGTCGGTCTGCTCAATACATTCCAGGTCGCCTTCCTCGGAATTATCTTTGCCACCGCGCTCGGCGTCGTCATCGGCGTAATGCGCCTTTCCACCAACTTTCTCATCAACCGCATCGCCGCCGTCTACATCGAGATTTTCCGCAACATCCCCCTGCTTGTGCTGCATATTTTCTGGGCGCAAGCGATCTTTCTGAAACTGCCGCGCGTGAGCGATGCAATCGTCCTGCCCGGTCCCATCTTTCTCAGCAATCGCGGCGTGGCCATCCCCTGGGGCCTACCCACCGACTCTTGGAGCGCCTATCTGGTCGTGCTGGCCGCCGGCCTTGCGCTGGGCGCAATTGTGGCCTACGTCCTGCGTGAGCAGGGCAAGCGCACTGGCCGTATGCCGCTTATAACCCTCTGGTTTCTGGTAACCGTCTCCGCCGTCGGCCTCGTTGGCTGGGTCATCTTGCCGCAGCCGTTGACACTCGATCAGCCCTCGCTGGCGGGCTTCAACACTCAGGGCGGCAAGATCCTGAGCCAGCAATTCATGTCTCTGCTCTCCGGGATGATCATTTATACGGCCGCCTTCATCGCCGAGGTCGTGCGCGCCGGCATCCAGTCCGTTTCCAAGGGCCAACGCGAGGCCGCTACCGCGTTGGGGTTGACCGCCGCGCAGACGCTGCGTCTGATCATCTTCCCCCAGGCCATGCGCGTCATCATTCCACCGCTCACCAGCCAATACTTGAATCTTACCAAGAATTCCTCCCTGGCCATCGCCGTCGGCTACCCAGACCTGTTCGCAGTGGCCGGCAATACGATCCTCAACCAGACCGGCCGGGAGATAGAAATGTTCACTTTGATCATGGGCACCTATCTTTCCCTGAGCCTGATCACATCTCTGTTGATGAACATCTACAACCGGCGCATTCGCCTAGTAGAACGATAACGCATACCTGGACAGTGGCGAGTAAATCGTCGATAGAAGCGGATCACCACGAAGCGCAAGCGACGAGCCACCTAGGAGGACCCTACTAATGACGTCCGCGGCTGGGCCATTATCGGACCGCTCGTTACTTCCGCCAAGCGAACGCTCTACCGTTCTGGCGTGGGCTCGCAAGAACCTGTTCAGCGACCTGTTCAACTCGGCCCTGACAATTGTCGCGACACTCTTCGTCATTGTCTTCGTCCGACTACTGCTGCGCTGGATCGTTGCGGACATGGACTGGGGTGTGATTCCCGCCAACTTCCACCTGATCATGCGGGGGCAGTATTCTACTGCCGAGAATTGGCGTCTATGGCTCGTGCTCTATCTCCTGGGTGGCGTGGTCGGGCTGACGTGGCAGCTCATCAGCGGTCGGCTGAATAGGGCCGCCCGCGTTGCATTGGCACTGCCGTTCTTGCTGATGCTGGTGCCCTTCTTCTCCTGGACCACACGTCTCAATCTGCTAACCATCGCGGCCGCTGGCGCCGGCGGTTACTTCCTGGGCAGATATCTGCCGATCCAGCGGCGCCTACGCGCGGCCTCCTACCTGCTGTTCGCCTATCTGGTCGTGATGCTGGTCATCCTGCGCGGCTTCGGCGACGAAGCCAGTCTGATGCCTTCCGTGACCACCACCCTGTGGGGCGGACTGCTGCTCTCGCTGTTGCTGGCCTTTTTCGGCATCACTCTCTCCTTTCCGCTGGGCGTCCTGCTGGCGCTGGGCCGCCAGTCGAAGCTGCCGGCCATTCGCATTTTGAGTGTGATCTACATCGAGTTTTTTCGCGGCGTTCCGCTCATCAGCCTGCTGTTCATGGGCCAGGTCATGCTGCAACTCTTCCTGCCCGACGGCTTCCCCCTGGTCGACCGCGTGCTGCGTGCCCTGGTGGCGATCACGATCTTTTCGGCGGCCTACACGGCCGAAAACGTGCGCGGCGGGCTGCAATCGCTCTCGCGCGGCCAGTATGAGGCCGCCCAGTCGCTGGGCCTCAGCGCCTACCAGTCCACAGTGCACATCATCCTGCCACAGGCCCTGCGCGCCGTCATTCCCGTGCTGGTGGGCCAGTTTATCAGCCTCTTTAAGGACACTTCCCTGGTGGCGTTGGTCGGGCTGTTCGACCTGCTCGGCATCGCCAAAACAATTATCGCCAACCCGGACTGGCTGGGCACACAGCAGGAGGTCTACGCGGTAATAGCGGTGCTTTACTGGATTTTCTGCTATGTGATGAGCTACGCCAGCCGCCGCCTCGAGCAGCACCTCGGCGTCGGTGAACGCTGACAAAGATGACTACAACCACTCGATTCCCGCACGCGAAAGTCGTTGCTACCAAGGAGTGCGCACGATGGCCGAGAACGAAACTGCCGAAATGACCGACAATGGAACAGCCGAAGAGATCATCATCTGCCAGGATGTCTGCAAATGGTTCGGTGACTTCCAGGCGCTCAAAAACTGCAGCCTGCGCGTCCAGGCCCAGGAAGTGGTCGTCATCATCGGCCCCTCTGGCTCCGGCAAATCCACCTTCATCCGCTGCATCAACCGCCTCGAAGAGCACCAGGCCGGCGACATCATCGTCGACGGTATCCCCCTCACCCGCGACGTCCGCAACATCGAGCAGATCCGCTCCGAGACCGGCATGGTCTTCCAGCAGTTCAACCTCTTCCCCCACCTCACCGTGCTCGAAAACATCACCCTTGCCCCCATCCAGGTGCGCAAGATGAAGAAGGTGGATGCGCAAGAGACCGCCATGGGTCTGCTCAACCGCGTCGGCATCCCAGAGCAGGCCGAAAAGTACCCCGGCCAGCTCTCCGGCGGCCAGCAGCAGCGCGTCGCCATCGCCCGCTCGCTCGCCATGTCCCCCAAGATCATGCTCTTCGACGAGCCCACCTCCGCCCTCGACCCGGAAATGATCAAAGAGGTGCTCGACGTCATGCAGGAGCTCGCCGAAACCGGCATGACCATGCTCGTCGTCACCCACGAAATGGGCTTCGCCCGCGAAGTCGCCGACCGCATCGTCTTCATGGACGGCGGCGAAATCATGGAAGTCGGCACCCCCGAACACTTCTTCACCAACGCCCAACACGAACGCACAAAGCTATTCCTCAGCCAGATCCTCTGACAGTTACCCCGCCACCGGGAATACCAGACGGCTGCCGGAGCCGGCAACCAGTCAGACTGACCACCTGCCCCGCGCCATAGCCTTTCGCATAGCCAACCTCAGCCTATGGACTTCGACTACAATCACCATCTCGCCGCCATCCAGCGCACTGTTCACTCGCACGAGGGGCCCGCAGACGCCCCACCTGAAATTGACGCGGGGCCCGTCCACGAAGTCGCCCTCTCCCTCGCCTACACGGTGCCCGTCGCCGAACTTTGGGACGCCGTCACCAATCCCGCTCGCCTTGCTCGCTGGTTTATGCCCATCAGCGGCGTCCTCCAGATCGGCGGGCAGTACCAGCTTGAAGGCAATGCCGGCGGCACTATCACCTTCTGCAGACCGCACGACATCATCCGCCTCACTTGGGAAATCGCAGGCAACTTGAGCTTGGTCAACCTCAGCTTAACCACCCAGGGAAGCGCTGCTTCCTCCCTGTCCCTCACGCACAAGATGCTGCCGCACGACGATCATTGGGAACAGTTCGGCCCCGGCGCAACGGGCGTCGGCTGGGAGTTGAGTTTCCTGGATCTCGCCTTCCACCTCGACAACCCCGACAGGCCCAAGCTCGACGAAAGCGCCTTCGCAGCGTCAACAACCGGCCGAGCCTTCATCTCCGGCAGCAGCCAAGGCTGGGCACGCGCCGCCATCGCCAACGGTACCGAGCCCGCCTCCGCCCAGGCCGCTGCCAACCGGACCACCGCCTTCTACACCGGCGAACAGCCCGACCCATCCTGAACTCCCTCGAAATCAGTCCGCCACCGCCGCATCTCCGCCTTCCGCCTCTACCGTTCCGCAAGAATGTTCTTGGCCTACCACAAAACTCTCGCCGCCGGCGACACCACTACCGATGCCTCCGTTTGAACCGCATACTTCATCAGGACGACGAAGTCGCTACAATACGCTCGAACCATGTTCGGCTGCAGCAAGAACTCTTGGCAGAAACCCGTTGAAATCGCCTCCCTGGTAGTAAAATTGCAGCATTTTCGGCAACCAGCCTTTGGGGCCCAGTTTGAATCGGCTGTATTCACCTATATTAGCGGCGGGATTGCCCAGATAGAATGGAAGTGATAAACTTTCGCCTACCGGCAGCAAGAGAGCTTCTAACCGGAATTGACGTGCGGTTTTTCATTGACCCCGATACTAGGTTTCGTTGACGTTTGAAGGATTCTGTCAAATTGGCGACAATCGTAGGATGTCTACCTAATAAGATTGTCGACCGTCAGTGGCAGAAGCTGTACGCATTTCTGCAAGGACACCCTCGTGCCTATGCCGGGCAAGAGGAGAAGTGTCGCCGTTTCGTCGAGGCAGTTCACTGGATACTGCGCACCGGCGCGCAGTGGCGTGAACTGCCAGCCGACTTTGGCAAGTGGAACACTGTCTTCAAACGCTACGCACGCTGGGAAGAGAACGGTGTTTGGGCCGACATGTTCAAACAGTTCGCTCAAGACCCGGAGATGGCAGCGGTCATGCCCGATAGTACAGTTGTACGCGCCCATATGTGCGCAGCAGGCGGCTCCAAAAAGGGGGCGGTCAGCAGGAACAGTGCCTAGGGCGGAGTCGGGGTGGCTTCAGCAGCAAGATCCATCTCCTCGTCGATGCGCTTGGCTTTCCCCTGAAGTTCATCTTGACTGGGGGTGAACGCCATGAACTCTCCCAAGCTGAATCGTTGCTCGCCCCTTTCCATTTTGATGCCGTTATTGCCGATAAAGGCTACGATTCTGACCCTCTGCGAGAGCTGCTCGCAGCCCACCAGGTCGAGGTGGTCATCCCTTCCCGCCGCTATCGTAGGCAACCACGGGAGTATGACCGAATCCGCTACCGAGAACGCAACATCGTCGAACGCTTCATCAACAGAACTGAGTGGTATCGACGCATTTTCACCCGCTATGAAAAGCTAGCTCGACGCTTCATCGCTTTCCTGCACTTTGCCGCTACACTCATATGGCTTGACCGAAATGTCAACGAGCCCTAGTTCTATACTACTGTGAACGGAGCCGCGACCTCCCCGCAGCTGTCAGACGATTCCCTGCAGACGCTCGTTACCCATTCAGCGTCCTGCATTCGCCACGAGGACCGATTCGACTCTCCAAATAGGCCCAGGAGCCCTTTTGAGCGATCAAGATCTTCCTTCTATCTGTTGCAACAGCCTGAAGTCCATCTCCACCCCAGGGCGCAAGCTGAGTTCTCTTCCTTACTTACTCAAGCTGCAAGCAAGGGAAGACAGTCGTTCATTGTAGAAACGCACAGTGACTACATGATCGACCGAGCCCGCATCGAAATCATGAAAGGGAATATCAAGAGTGATGATGTTTCCCTTGTGTATCTGGAGCCAAAGAGGAACGTCGTGAGGGTGCACAATATTTCATTCGACGAGATGGGAAACCTTGAAGGCGTTCCGTCCCATTAAAGAAGTTTCTTTATGAGGGAATCCAACCGTCTTATGGGTTTTGAGGAGTGAGATATGTGCATCATCTTGGATACCAACTGTTTCGGTCACTTCAAAAGCTCACGAGAATGAAGACATGATGCCCGTTCGTAAGCATGTGTACATTAGAGGTGGTAAGATTGCGTATTGCCCAACCGCAAAAATGGAAAAAGAGTGGAAGAAAGGGGGCATGGACACTTATAAAGAATTTTCTCGTGCGGGCAGGCTCAAAAGGGTGGACGAAGAAAAAGTTTTGGGTAAGTTGAGCGACTTAGAGGGAGAGTTGGAATCGGATGACCCTCACGTAATTGCTCTTGCGCTGGTAGCTCGGGTGAAGGTCTTGGTAGTCCAGCGTTAGGAAGCCAAGCCCAGAAAAGGAAAGAAGAGGCCAAAGAAGGGTGCCGGCACTGATCTGCAGAAGGACTTCAAGAGAATTGTGAGAGGTCGAGTATACCAGACAAAGGCACATGCTCACCTACTCAAAAGGGACACCTGCCCTTGAATCTTTTCTAACGTCCTAGCGTGACCAAAACCTCTATTCGACAGTTACACTAGGCCAGTCGCTTAAGAACCCATCATTACCTTACTGGGAGAATCTGACCAAGAACGCACCTAGGGTTGCGATTACCTATGAAGCGCTCACCCGGCAAACAACTCTTCATCGACGACTACTTTATTGAATCTCTTCACGGCGCACGCCGCGTCCTCAACCAGCCCCAAAAGCTGACCGTCGACGGGCCGCTCGACATCGCCTTCGACCAGCCCTGGGACACGCAGTTCGCCCAGCCGGGCCGCGTCGTCTACGACGAAAACACACGCCGCTTCCGCATGTACTACCGCGCCTGGGACGGCGAACGCTCCTACCTCTGCGCGCTCGATTCCAGCGACGGCCTCAGCTGGGAACGCCCCGAACTCGGCCTCGTCGAGTTCGACGGCTCCACCCGCAACAACATCACCAACGCGCCCGCCGACCACCTCACCATAATCTGTGACCCCCGCGAGCAGGACGCCGCCCGTCGCTGGAAGATGATCGACAACAGGCCGTTCGGCGTTGACGAATCAGGGAGGGAGCGCTGGCGCGCCTACTACTCGCACGACGGCCTCCACTGGCATCTCTACCCCGAAGACCGCCACAGCGACCAGAAGATGCTCTTCAACTTCGGCTCCCCCTACGAGACCTTTGGCGGTGTCATCGACCCCGACGCGCCCTACGTCTACTACTCCCAGCGCGGCTCCAACCGCCGCACGCGCGTCCTTGGACGTCGCGACAGCAGCGACTTCCTCAACTGGTCCGGCCTCCGCACCGTCATCGAACAGGACCTGCTCGACCCGCCCGGCACCGAATTCTACTCAGCCGGCTTCGACCCCGTTGCCCGCACCAGCGGCGGTCTGCACGTCATCATGCTGCAGACCTTCCTGACCGACCTCACCGAGCCCTACGCCATCGCTGACGCCGACAACTACTGGGGCGCCGGCGAGAGCGGCTCCAACGCCATGCCCGCCCGCGTCGACGGCTTCGTCGATTCCCAGCTGGCCGTCAGCCGCGACACCGTCGCCTGGACCCGCTGGCGCCAGCCCTTCATCCCGCGCGGCCAACCGGGCGCCTGGGACTGGGCCATGCTCTACGCCGACGGCCCCGTCCTGCACGACGACAAGCTCTGGTTCTTCTACATGGCCGGCAATCTCACCCACAACGGCTACAGCGCGCAACCATGGCAGGGCGCATACTCGACGCCCAATTGCCGCGGCAAGGGCGTCGCGCATCTACGCCCCGACGGCTACGTCAGCGTCGAAGCCGTCGCCTACGCCCCAGGCATTCTCACAACCCACCGCTTTCGCCAGGAAGAGGGCGGCCAGATCTCCGTCAACGTCGACGCCGCTGCCGGCGAGCTTCGCTACGAACTCTTAGCCGACACCGGCGAGCCAATTCCCGGCTGCACCGCCGCCGACTGCGACCCGATCCGCACCGACTCGTTCGACGCCCCCCTCTCCTGGAACGGCAAGCCCGGCTGGCCGCCCATCGATGAAAGCCGCCGCGCCCGCTACCCGAATCTGATACAGTCCGAATTCTACGCAAAGCTGCGATTCTACATCGCCCCCGGAACCAAGCTCTACTCACTTACCATCGACCCGCCCGAAGTCATGGTGTGGCAGGTCAAAATCAAGACGCGCATCGACTGATTCCAACCGTCGCTTTCTTCTTGTAGAATATGTCCACGAAGGCTTCTCGAGGGACGAACTGACCGGGAGAACACAATGACCGATACAATGACCGATACAATGACCGATGAACAATGGCGCCGATATGAGACCCAGGGCTATCTGCGCCTGGGCAAAGTAGCGAGCGACGAGGAACTCGCCGTCCTCCAGCAGCGCATGGACGACATCATGCTCGGCCGCGCCCCGCTCGACTACAGCCGCATCGCCATGCAGCTCGACCGCGAACCCGGCACCGGCAAGCCCGGCCCCCAGACCAAAGGCCACAAGGGCGAAACCCTCAGCTACCGAAAAATCCAGGACCTCGAATACGATCCCCACTTCCTGGCCTACATGCAGAAGCCGCTGTTCCGCCACATCTGCGCCCGCGTCTACGGTGAGACGACGCCTGTCGCCTGCTACCGCGCCATGTTCATGAACAAACCGGCCCGCGAAGGCACGCCCCTGATCTGGCACCAGGACCGCTGGAGCTACCTCGACCGCGATCCGCTCATCACCATCTGGACCGCCCTCGATCCCGCGACCATTGAGAACGGCTGCGTCCAGATCCTGCCCGGCGCCCACCACACGCTCATCAATCCGTCCAACCCTTCCGGCTTCATGGAGCCGGAACAGGCCGAGGAGCTGACACGCCACGCCGAAACTGTCTACCTGGAGATGGAGGCCGGCGAATCCGTCCTCCTCCACAACCACCTGCCGCACAGCTCCGAGATCAACAATACCGACATTCCGCGCCGCGCCTTCAGCGCCTGTTACATGGACGCCGCTACCGTCGCCTCCAACGGGCAGCAGTTCAACATCATGTTCGGCGCCGGCGCCATGCAACCTGAGCTGGCCTGAGCGGCTGCGCGCCGCGGCCCCCTGCTGAGGGCCATGGCGAAACCGAAACGCTCCGGAGTTACAGATGATCATTCACAACGGCGGACCGCGCCAGCAGCTGGACGAAATCGTCCTCTTCCCCTTCGACGATCACAGCCTCCCGCTTCAGTGCGGCGTCGAGCTCCACCTCAACGGCCACCACACGCCCTGCGGACGCACCCAAATCGTCGTCCCGCTGGGCGAGGAGGGCGCACCCGACAGCGAGCGCGTCGTCTACTACGGCACAGTACTGCGCGTCGACGACATCCTCCTGATGTGGTATCTCGGCCAGGGCGACGAGCCCGGGTGGTTCGAGCGCGTCTGCTTCGCCACAAGCAAAGACGGCTACAAGTGGCACAAGCCGCAGTTGGGACTCGTAGAGTACAACGGCAACCGCCGCAACAATCTCGTCGACCTCAACCAGGGCAAACACCACGTCCAGAGCTGCGTCGTCTACTACGACCCGGACGACCCCGATCCCAGCCGCCTCTTCAAGATGCTGTTTCAGTCGCGTAAATATGAAAACCGTTTCGCCGCCGCCTACAGTCCCAACGGCCTCATCTGGCGCGAATCTGACAACAACCCGGTCGGCTCCTGGCTGGAGATGGCCGGCGGCACGATTCACAACGGCTGCTACTATGTCTGCGGGCAGGGCGGCACGCATGCCGGGGGGGTCCGCCAGTTGGTCACATACCTCTCATACGACTTCGAACACTGGTCGCAGGCCTCCTGCTTGGGCATGCGCCGCTCGAATGTCACCCCCCGCCCTGCCGTCGCTGGCGGCAGCACAGGGGAGCAGATTCACCTCGGCGCCGGCCTCTGGAATCGCGGCAACGTTATCATCGGCTTCTACGGTATGTGGAACGGCCACCCCTCCAACGACCGCCGTCTCGTCACCATGGACCTCGGCCTCGCCGTCAGCAACGACGCCCTCCATTACCGCGAGCCGGTCGCCGACTACCCAATCGTCTCCGCGGCCGAGGACGGCTGGCAGGAGCTTCCCCACGGCAACGCGCTGGTCAACTATCCTGCCTTAATCCAGGGGCAGGGATTCGAACAGGTCGGCGATGAGACGCTATTCTGGTATGCGCCCTGGCCCGAGCAGAGCAGCGACGGCGTGCGCGTCGCCAGCTGGCCGCGCGACCGCCTCGGCTATTTGCAGCCCTTTACAGGGGCGCGCCTGCGGCCAGGACAGGACGCCCACGTCGTATCTGCCCCCATCGACCTGGACGGCAAACCGGCAAAACTCGTGCTCAACATCGACGGTCTCAGCGAGCACAGCGCCGTATCTGCGGAGATGCTGAGCGAGCAGCTGGAACCGCTGCCAGGATTCTCCCAATCCGATTGCATTGCACCGACCGAGTCCGGCCTCGGCCAGCCGTTCAGCTGGCAGGGAGGGGATACAATTCAGCACGAAGACGGCCCCATCCGCCTGCGCCTCAGTTTCAGCGGCCTTCGCGCCGAGGACATCAAACTCTACGCCGCCTACCTGACCGCGGAAGCCAGCTAATCCGGGAGCGAATATCTCGCGGTTAGCTGCACTGTCAAACGCACTGGAATTGCCATGTATGAATCAGTAGAAGTCGCCGCGATCTCCTTCCGCCCGACAAAGTGGGACAAGGCAGCCAACGCCGACCGCATGGAGGAGCTCTTCGTCCGCGCCGCGCAGGGCGGTCCCCGCCTGATCCTGACGACCGAGGGCGCGCTCGAGGGCTATGTCGTCATGGAAATCGTCGAAGGCAGGGCGCAACCGGATGCCATGCTGGAGGTGGCAGAACCGATCGACGGCCCCTACATCCGCCGCTTCCAGAAGCTGGCGCGCTCTCTCAAGACCTGTCTCGCATTCGGCTTCGCCGAGCGCATCGGCGACGAGGCCTATAACTGCGCGCTCTTCCTCGACCAGCAGGGCGAAATCTGCGGCAAATATCACAAAGTTCAGCTGGCTGAGGGAACACATCATTCCTGGCGCTTCAACCGCGTCGGCTCCCGTCTGCGCGCCTTCGACACCCCGATCGGCCGCGCCGGATTTGTCATCTGCAACGACCGCTGGAATCCGCACATCGTGCGCGCCCTCGTGCTCGACGGCGCCCAAATCATTCTCATCCCCTCCTATGGCAGCAAGTCCAAATCCCAGAATCAGGCCGTTCTTGCCAGGGCGCGCGAAAACGGCGTCCCCATCGTCGAAGCAAACGTCGGCATGAACTTGATTATCTCCAAGGGTGAAATCTGCGTCTACCAATGGGGCAACGACCAGATTACCCACGGGGTCGTCGACGTGCCGGTCGCGCCTGGCGAGGACGCAGCGCGCAAGGCCGAGCGGGACTACCTGGAGGCGCAATCGCCCGAGATGGAGCGCCGCTACCAGACGACACTCGAGAGAGTCGGTCAGTCGGCCGGCGGCTAGATTTCGCCCATACTATGGAAGCAGTTGCACTTCCACCATTGAAGCCTGCGCGCCCGAGAGAGATGTGCCCGGCGCGGGAATCTTCCGGCGGAAAACCCAGAAGGGTCCATTCATGTTCGACATCGTAATTCGCAACGGCGACATCATCGACGGTTCCCGCGCCCCTCGGCGCCGCGCCGACGTCGGCATCAACGGCGACAGGGTCACCGCCCTTGGCGACCTTGGTGCTTCCAGCGCGTCTCAGGTCATCGACGCCGCCGGAAGAGTGGTCGCCCCCGGCTTCGTCGACGCCCACAACCACTCCGATGGCTGGCTGCTCAAAACGCCACACCTTTTCAGCAAGACGAGCCAGGGCTTCACCACCGAAGTCATCATGGCCGACGGCATCTCCTATGTTCCGGTCAGCCAACAGACCGCCCGCGAGTGGATCTACTACCTGCGCGGCCTCAACGCCCTGCGGATGGAGGACTACAGCGGCTGGGAAAGCCTGGCCGACTACATGGCCCTCCTTGACCGCCGCAACGTCCAGAACGTCATCGCCCAAATCCCCTACGCCAACGTGCGCACTCTCATCTGCGGCTGGGATTCGGACGCGCCCGACGACCTGCAGATGCAATTGATCGAGAAGCAGGTAGAGCAGTGCATGGAGGAAGGAGCGTGCGGGCTATCCACCGGCATCGACTATGCCGCCCAGTGTTTCGCCGCCACCGCCGAACTCGTGACCGCCTGCCGGCCCATGGCCGCGGCCCAAGCGCCCTATGTCACTCACATGCGCTACAAAACGGGGATCCTGCCCGCACTGCGAGAGGCGGTCGAAATCGGCCGGCGCGGCGGCGTGCCCGTCCACATCTCCCACCTCAAAGCGCCGACCGAAGCCGAGGCCGAGGCCATTCTCAACTACGTTGACCAGGTAGCCGTGCACGAAGTCGACTTCACCTTCGACGTCTACCCGTACCTGGCCGGTTCCACTCTGCTCAACTACCTGCTACCATACCAGATCTGGCGCGACGGCCCCTTCGCCGCGCTGCCGAAGCTGCACGATCCTGAAATGCGCGCCCATATCGAACGCAGTCTGCCGGTGCACGCCTCCGATCTGAATGCCGTCAAGATCGCCTGGTTGCCGAGCAAGGAGAACGGCTGCTACCAGGGCAAGACGTTGGGTCACTATGTCGCCGAAGTCGGCAAAGCGCCCGTTGACGCCCTATGCGATCTGCTCATCGAGGAGAATCTTGCCGTTCTGCTCGTCTTTTTCCACGGGGAAGACCGCTTCGTCGAGCCTTTCCTCGCTCACGAAAAGTACATGATGGGCTCTGACGGCGTCTACCACGAGGGCGGGGTGGTACATCCGCGCCAGTATGGCTCTGCGGCCCGTATTTTGGGATCGTGTGTGAGAAAAGGGTTGTTTTCCCTCGAGGATGCCGTCTGGAAGCTGAGCGGCGCAGCCGCTTCCCGCTTCGGCCTGAAGGAACGTGGCCGGGTGGCAGAGGGATTCTACGCCGACCTGGTCATTTTCGATCCCGTTACCGTCCAGGATCACGCCACGTTTGACGAACCGCACCGGCCGTCGACCGGCGTTGGCGATGTCCTCGTCAACGGCATACCAATCATTCAAAACGGTGCGGCGGTGGGAATCGAAGGCCCGGAACTGCCGGGTCGGTCCTTGCGCTTCAAAGTGTGAACGGTCGCCGGCTAAAAATCCAGTGCAGAAAACCGGCGTTTGGACGTTCTGCCGTTTGCCTATCCGGCCGGCGTCGGCGTGGGGACTGCCTCTACCGGACACTGTGACCACAGTCCGGAGCCCTCGCTCTTAGCCAACTCGCTGGCCGCCTGAATTCGCGCTGCATAGATGCCGGGATTCCCCGAGGCGTTGAACCTGGCGTACCCCTCCCTGGTCAACACTTCGTTAAACAGCCTGCCGTCCTCCAGCCAGATATAGGCCAGCAGCCTGCCAAGCTCGTCCCTTCCTCCGCTCTCGACGCTGACCGTTGCGCTGTTGAACAGATTCGCAAACAGCGACGCCTGAGCCCCGAAACATTCGACAACATCGTCGAATTCGGGTGCATCGGCGTCCAGAAGATGAATCCTTTCCTCGATACCATTTGCGTAGCGCACATCAACTGTATCGCCGTCTACAATGTTGAAGATGACCGCTTGCTCCCCTGGAGTTTCGACGGGGGCGGCCTCTTGCTCCGGCTCCGCCGGCGCGGCGGACTCTTCGGATACGACCGGCACGTTTTCCCCGCCGGTTACGGTCACAAACGGAGCATAGATCCATCCAGTCTGTCCGTCGTAATCGATCCTCCACCAGTTTCCGGTCCCGTCCTTTCCGGTGACCTGATACTGCTCGCCTTCGGTGGCGCCGCCAATTCTGGCGCTCTCCGTGTCCGGCCCTGCCCGTACGTTCATATCCCCGTGGACCGCTAAAACGGCCCCATCGGTCCCCGCCATCTCACCGACACCAACGACCGGCACGTTGTCAGCGTTAGTTGCCGTCACAAACGGAGCGTAAATCCATGCTGTCTGCCCGTTGTAGTTTATCTCCCACCAATCGCCTGCCGCATTCTTTCCGGTAATTGGAAACTCCTGCCCAATCGTCGCGGCGCCGACATTGTCATATTCAGTTCCCGGACCTGCCCGCACGTTCATATCCCCGTTCACCGTCACCACAGCGTTCTCTTGCGCTGCAATCTCGCCGCTATCCACAACTGCCACACCTTCCGTGTTGGCTGCCTCCACAAACGGCGCGAAGATCCATCCTGATTGATCGTCATAGTCGATTCGCCACCATTCCCCATCCTCGCTCTTTCCGGTGACGGCATACTCCTGCCCATATGTGGCCGGTCCGACGATCGCGTAGTTCGTGCCCGGCCCTGCCCGTACATTCATATCGCCGTTGATGGTTACAAGGGCCTTTTTCTCCATCATCGCCATTTCGCCGCCATCAACCACCGGCACGTTTTCGGCATCGACCGCGGTAACAAACGGAGCAAATATCCACCCTATCTGTCCCCCCAGATCGATCTGCCACCAGTCGCCGGCTGCGTTCTTGCCGGTGATGGGAAACTCCTGCCCAAGCCTCGCGCCCCCTACGATCTCGTACTCTGTTCCCGGGCCTTCACGCACGTTCATGTCGCCGTGAACCGTCAGCCGGCCCTCGTTAACGACGGGTTCAGCCAAAATTGACGGTGTGGCAGTCGGGGCGAGTTCAAGGGTTGCCGTTGGCGAAGCAGTTTCCGTCGGTAAAGCGGCGACAGTTGCCGTCTCCGTTGGCTGGACGGGCGTGGCAGGCGGCGGCGTGGCTTCGGGTACGGGAGTGGAGGTCGACACAGCGGCGGCCTCTTCTTCGCCGTCCCCACCGCAAGCGTTCAATCCTATGGCAGTCAGCAGGAGAACCAGCAGCATTACCCGCCGGAGAATGCGGATCCCTATTACGGCTTCTCCACGCGTCTCGAATGCGTGCGGCCAAGGAGGCCGCCGCGGTTCATGCTCTCGCAGAGTCATGTCAGCACCCCTCAATCGGGCGGCGCGGTTTTTGCGGCATCAACGATAAGCGCCACCGCTGTATCTTCAGGTATGCGGCCAGTGTCCAGCATCAGTTGATAGTGGCGGCTGTTTTTCCAGTCAGCGCTGGCGAAAAACCGCTGGTACCAGTTACGTCGCTGCTCGTCCGCTAGGTTGATGATACGCCGAGCTGTCTCGATATCGGCCATTCCCCTTCGTCGCTGAATGCGCCTGGCGCGCAGTTCTGGCGAGGCGAAGAGGTGCACGTGCAGCGCTGAAAGGTGCTCCTCCAGAATCAGTTGAGAGCCGCGTCCAATGAAAACGGCCGACCCTCGCTCAGCTAGCGAGCGAATGGCGTTCGCCATCTGCGCAACATACGTCTCCTGATCCATGGGGCGGGCCCGCCGGCTGGGGTCGGCTGAGAAAAGGGATCGCATCTCCTGGCTGACAACGCCGGCGCGCGCCATCAGCTTTTCCTCGGCCTCAACGATTAATTCGACTTCCACGCCCGCTTGCCTGGCCATCTCGGCCAGGACCTCCTTGTCAATGCATGGCGCGCCAAGCGCAGCCCCTACTGCCTCGGCAATGCGCGTGCCGCGAGAGCCTAGTTCACGCGAGATGGTAACGACCGCCATTACGACCTCCTTTGCACCCGCGAACCGCACGCACGAGATCTATGCTTTGGCTCGTTGGCTGCCTGTCTATCGACATGCCCCCACGATACCGACCTGGAGTCAACTGCGTTGGGCCCACTAATTTGCTTCGGCTGCAAACGGATGCAGGGAAAGACAGAATGGAACTGGTAGAGGGCGGCATTACCTGGGTCCGGCACGGACCAGGCCGTCCCTTTCCACCTAAAGGATACTCATTCTTACCTTTGCGCGCAAGAAGCTTCTTTGTGCAGTGTGTACCGGGAATGGGCAAAGCAAACGCCGAAAACAGGACGATTCCCTGACAAAGAGACTACGTTGCCACAGCCCGTCCACCTGCGGTACGATATCGTCGATGGACGAGATCTGTTCTGCTTCCGCCACCCAACTGCTCCGTGCCATTCGCGCACGCGACCTTTCCGCGCACGAGGTGATCGCCGCCCACTTGACCCGCCTCAATCTGGTCAACGCGACGCTGAACGCCGTGTCAGTCGTTGCCGACGACGCGCTCGAACAGGCAAAATTGGCAGACGAACGGCAGGTCGGCGGCGACGATCTCGGTCCCCTGCACGGTCTACCCTTCACCGCCAAAGACACCTTCGCAACGGCGGGTCTTCTCAGTCGAATGGACACGCGCATCCGGAACAGGCACAGCGCTCGCGCCGATGCAACCGTCGTCTCACGCATGAAAGAGGCCGGGGCAATTCTCCTCGCCAAAACCAACTGCCCTCCCGCCGGCAGCGGCAAAGACACTGAGAACGCCGTAATCGGCCAGACTCGCAATCCCTGCGATCGCAGTCGTTCACCGGGTGGGAGCAGCGGGGGAGAAGCAGCCCTTATCGCGGCCGGCGGCTCTCCTCTGGGACTCGGAAGCGATACCGGTGGCGGCCTGCGCGTGCCGGCAGCCTTCTGCGGCATCACCGCGCTAAAGCCAACCCAGGGCCGTGTAGCCAACACAGGCGTCTATAACCAGCCCGGTGGATTCACAGACCAACGTACGCAGACCGGACCTGCGGCGAGGAGCATCGGGGACCTTCTTCTTGCCCTGCGCGTCATCGACGGGCCGGATTATCAGGACGCCGGCGTCGTAGCCATGCCAATCTTCGACCCCGAACAGTTGCCTCTGGACGGTCTGACCATCGCATACTTTGCCTTCGATCCTGCCTCCCTGGTTACGTCTTCGGTCTCGAACGCGGTGGGCCGGTCCGCACAGGCTCTTGCGCGTACTGGCGCCCAGGTAGTTGAGAATCGGCCGCTGGATCTTGTCGGCGGGGCCCGCGACCTCGATCGGGGATGGCGCAACATGGCTGGAACGCGCGGTCAAGACGTGATCGAGCTTCTCCACACCTGGGACCAGTTCCGCACAAATTTACTCCAGTACATCCGGTATTACGATGCCATTCTCTGCCCCGCCGTCCACCACACCGCTCCTTCGATCGGCACGCGCGACACGCAACGATTCGACTACACCGTCCCATTCAGCCTCACGGGCTACCCAGCCGCGGTCTTACCGGTCGCCCAAGACAGTTACGGCCTTCCTGTCGCCGTCCAGATTGTCTCTCATCCCTGGCGTGAAGACATCGTGCTCGCTCTCGCCCACCATTTGGAGAAGGAGTTCGGCGGCTGGCAGGCCAATTGCGCTAGGAGCCTGCAACTCTAGTGTGTTTGCGGCGTATTGGTGATAGGTAAGCCGCCCAATTGGAGGAAGCAATGGACGAAGAACGAAACTCAGAAGCTAGCGCCGAAGCTGCAGAGAGGGAAACGAGCCAGGAGAAACAGGAAACGGCAGGAGGCGACGATGTCGCAAGCGAGATTAATCGGTTGGTCGAGGCGATGGCCGGGGCCGTGAGCGGTGCCTGGAACAGCAACCAGCGATACCAACTGGAAGCCGATCTGCGCGGTTGTTTGGCGACGCTCGTTGACAACCTCGAGGAAGCGCTCAACCGATTCGGGCGCAGCGAGCAGGGACAGGAACTGCAGGACCAGGCTGCCAGAGTCGCCACTCGCGTCCGCGAAAGCGCGCTCGCGGCCGAACTTAGGGACGGGCTGGTTCATGGGTTGAGGACGGCTGCTGACGAAGTCCAGAGATTCGCGGGTAACTTCGAAGAGCAAGAGGCCGAGGCTGACTCTTCGCAGGATATCGCAGTTGAAGCGGACCAGGAAGAGCCGGACAAAGATCAGGACAACAAGGCACCGTAAATTGGACCACCATGCGCGCCGGTATCGATTTCAGGGAAACACAAAAAAGAGCTTGGCCAGCTTCAGGATACCCTGGCCCCACGGCACGCGATGGGAGACACCGCTGCTGCTCTTGAAGTTGTCCAGGTTCTCCAGATACCAGATGTAGTTACGGACCAGTGCGTCTTTGTTGCTGAAGCGCGGCTGCCAACCCAACATCTGCTGCGCCTTCGCTACCGAAACAAAGGAGTCGGTGGCCGCGGTTTCGTAAACCCACTTATACAGCGGCGAAAGACCGAGCCGCTCCAACAGTCGCAGCGTCCAGATCGCAGGGCCTGCCGGCAACGGCACGACGCGTTTGCCGTGGCCTGCATAGTCGAGAACGGCCTGGTAGTCTTCTCGCATCGTCGTGAAGTCGGTCGCGCCGACGTTGAAAGTGTCGTTTGCGCGTTCCGCCGGTAGGGTCGCTGTCAGATAGATTGCCTCGCACAAGTCCTCGACGTCCAACAGTTGGTACCGGTTCTTGCCGCTGCCCAGCATTGGAAAGTTTCTGCCGTCCTTCGCCCAATCGAAAAACAGAGCAAATACGCCAAGGCGTTCCGGCCCGATAAAGGTCTTGGGTCGGATTATTGGCACACACATCCCCTTGTGCCGGTAATCCAAGCAGATTTCCTCGGCCCTGATTTTGGCTTCACCGTACGGACCGACGCCGATCAACTGGTCCTCTTCGTCCAACGGGTGATGATCTGGGATTCCGTACACGGCGGTGGATGAAATCTGAACGGTCCGCCCGATTCCCGCCTCCTTGGCGACCTGCAGCACATTGCGAGTGCCGTCGATGTCGGTGGAAAAGATCTCCTCCGGGCTGTAGAGGGGCAGCGCCGCCGCGGCGTGAATCACCAGATCGACTCCCTCTATTGCAGTTCGCACTGCATCGAGATCCCGAATGTCTCCGTCCACAACCGTTATCGCCTCCCTTTCGGGATAGTCAAAGGGTACGATGTCTAGTGACACCAGCCGAACGCCGCGTTTGCGCAGATAGCGCACAAGGTTGATGCCTAGAAAACCCGCTCCACCTGTGATCAGCCAGTTCTGTCCGGCCGCCTGACGCTCGGCGACCGCCGTTTCTGGGAGCGAAGAACTCGAGAGGTCAACAGCGCGGTCCGGACCGCTTTTCTCGCTGGTCGAATTCGGGCTCTCGCCAACTGCCGCCCGGGTATACAGGGCGCTCGACACTCGCTTCTCGACAGGCATCTATATCAGGAACTGCTCTCCAGTTCAATCCAGCGCTGCAAAAGAGAACGTGTCGAATCAAAGGCAATTTCAGTCGGAATCTCTTCCGGTCGGTACCAGCCCGCTGCCTGGACGTCGTCTGCTGCGTACGGGATGGCCGCCGACTCGGACGGGCCCGCTTCAAAGGCCATGACAATCCCGATTCGCTCGCCATCATCATTGACCATAGGAAAGATGTCCAGGAGGCAACCAATCTCCACCGGCAGCCCGACCTCTTCGTTCAACTCCCTTTGCAGAGCATCCAGCGGCATTTCTCCGGCGTCCATATAGCCGCCGGGCAGCGACCATTGGCCCTTCGCAGGATCGACGGCTCGTTGCACTAGCAGGACGCGTCCTTCGTGCAGAATTAGGGCGATCACCGCAACTTTCGGGTCATGAAATTGGACGAATCCGCAGGCCGCGCAAACGGGCCGGACAGCATTGAAACGCGATTCCTCAGCCATCGGGCCGGCGCAATACGGGCAGTAACGAAAGCTCCTGTTCATTATGGAAAGTATAGCACCTGACGGAGCGAAATGGTATACTTGCGTCATGTTTTCTGCGGAATATGACGCCTCGGTCGACCCCGGCCAGACTGTTACGCGGGAGAGACCAGCCCGCAGCGCACTGACGCGCACGGGCGGCTTTCTGACCGGTTTCAGCCATACGCTTCAACCCTACATCGGCTGCCGCTTCGGATGCAGCTACTGCTATGTACGGTTCTCCAACGTCCACCGTTTCTACAACGGAGGGTTGGATTGGGGGAACTACGTATACCCGCGGGTTGGCATTGCCGATCATCTGGAACGCGAGCTGACTCGGCTGGAAGAGAGGGACCAGCTGGCGCAAACAGCAGTCTTCATGTCGTCTTCAACTGACCCCTACCAGGGGGCCGAACGCAGTTTCATGTTAACCCGCCAGTGCCTTGCATGCCTTTTGAAGAGGCCGCCAGGCCTTCTTGTCATTCAGACGCGCTCACCGCTGGCGACAAGGGATTTTGACATAATGGCGGCACTCGGCGATCGCTGTCTTCTCAATGTCTCGATAGAGACTGATCGAGATGACGTGCGTCGGCGCCTGACGCCGCGCTGCCCCTCGATTGGCAAACGTCTGGCTATTGCCCGCCAGGCACGCGCAGTCGGCGTGGCGACCCAGGTGACGGTCAGCCCGTGCCTGCCCTACTCCAAGGTGGAGACCTTTGGAGAGTTGTTGCTCAGCACCTGCGATCGGGTTGTCGTGGACAATTTCGTCGCCGGCGACGGCTGCGGCGGCAGGCGTACGGCCCGTACCGACATTCCCGCCCTTTACGCAGAGTCGGGTTGGGATGACTGGCGGTCGCAGGACCAAGCCCATCGACTTTACCAATGGCTGCGTGACCGGATCGGCGAGCAGGCTGGCTGGTCCCAGGAAGGGTTCACTCGGCAGGCCCGCCGCGTTACCGGCCTGGCCCGTGAATTGGCGGCGGCGAAACCGCAAGCGAGGTCAAGCCAAAAATGACTCTATACGGCGGCATCGAAGCAGGGGGAACGAAATTTGTCTGCGCGGTCGGCTCCGGACCGGACGAGATTCAAGCTGAGATTCGCATCCCCACGGAATCACCGGACGACACGTTGGGCTGCGTTATCGACTTCTTCAAACAGCAGCAGGAGAAGCATGAGATCGCCGCGATCGGCGTCGCCTCCTTTGGCCCGGTGGACCCCGATCCGGAGTCGCCCACCTTCGGCCACATTACCAATACGCCCAAGCCGGGTTGGGCACATACGCCGGTCGTGCCGCTGCTGCGAGATGCCTTCGGTATACCTGTCGGTTTTGACACCGATGTCAACGTCGCCGCTCTCGGCGAGCATCGTTGGGGCGCGGCAATGGGGGTCGATACGTTTGTCTATTTGACAATCGGTACGGGCATTGGCGGAGGCGGCATGGTAGACGGAATGCTGATGCATGGGCTGCTCCACCCAGAAATGGGCCACATCGCCATACCCCATGACTGGGAGCGTGATTCCTTTGAGGGCGTCTGTCCGTTCCACGGAGACTGCTGGGAAGGATTGGCGAACGGTCCCGCGCTAGAGGCGCGCTGGGGACAGCCAGGTGAGACCCTTCCGGCCGCGCACGAAGCGTGGAAACTGGAGGCCCACTACCTGGCCTGGGGCGTCGCCAACATCATGATGATACTGTCCCCAAAGATGGTCGTGATGGGCGGCGGTGTCATGGAACAGGAGCACATCTTTCCGCTAGTGCGACAGAACGTAAAGTCTCATCTGAACGGTTACATTCAGAGCGAGACCGTACTTGATGGGCTGGACGACTACATCGTGCCGCCGGCCCTGGGCGGCCGCTCCGGCGTCCTGGGCGCGATCGCTCTCGCACAGCAGGCCCGTGACCGCAGCTAGTCGTCTTTCTTCGTTCCCGAATCCAGGCTCCCCGATAGAGTCCGCATGACCTCTTCTTTTGACCCTGCGCACCATCCGCACCGGCGCCACAATCCGCTGACCGGCGAGTGGATTCTCGTTTCGCCGCACCGGATGCAACGTCCGTGGCAGGGCCAGACGGAAGGAGAGCCGCCGCCTTTTCTGCCCCGTTACGATCCGGATTGCTATTTGTGTCCCGGCAACGAGCGCGCTGGCGGACTGACCAATCCCGTCTATGACCATACGTTTGTCTTTGCGAATGATTTCGCCGCCCTGCGGACCGACACTCCTGATGGCGAATCCAGGTCCAGCCGCTTTTTCCACTCGCAGGCAGAGAAGGGCGTATGCCGCGTCATCTGTTTCAGCCCTCGCCATGACTTGACACTGGCGCGCATGGGGCGGCCTGACATTCGTCGAGTTGTCGACTTGTGGGCAGAACAGGCCGCCGAGCTGGGCCATGACCCGCAGATCGGATACGTGCAGATCTTTGAGAATCGGGGCGCTATGATGGGCAGTTCTAACCCACATCCACACGGCCAGGTGTGGGCTACCCGGCGACTGCCGATCGAACCGGCCAAAGAGGACCGCGAGCAGCGGGCCTATTTCAATGGGCATGGCGCGCAATTGTTGCTGGAATACGTGGAAGAGGAACTTGCAGAGCGGACTCGGATTGTGGTCGCCAACGATGCCTGGGTGGCGTTGGTGCCTTTCTGGGCGGTCTGGCCCTTTGAGACGCTGGTTCTGCCACGCAGACACGTAATGCAATTGGCTGCTCTGACACCGTTTGAAAGGGATGCGCTTGCAGACATGCTCAAAAGGCTCTTGACGCGCTACGACAATCTCTTTACGACCAGTTTTCCTTATTCGATGGGCTGGCACGCAGCGCCCACGGATGGAGACGACCACCTCCACTGGCAGCTTCACGCCCACTTCTACCCGCCGCTTCTGCGCTCAGCCACGGTAAGGAAGTTCATGGTCGGCTACGAAATGCTCGCCACGCCGCAGCGCGACCTGACGGCGGAACAGGCGGCGCATCAACTGCGGCTCGCCAGCGAAGTTCACTTTGAAGATGTGTGAGAGTTGCCTGCGGAGTTGCGGTAAGCTTTTGCAGCGGCCCGGTAGGCGTCGCCGCCGTGGCAGTCGTTTATCACAAAGAGTGGAAAGGCTTCAACCTTCAACTCGCGAATTGCCTCGCTCATCAGGTCATCGTATGCAATGGTCCGGCTACTCAGAATCTGTCGCGCCAGGAGAGCGGCCGCGCCGCCAACTGCGGCGAAATAGACGGCTCTATGCCGTATCAGTGCACGCTTTACCTTCTCGGACCGGCTTCCTTTACCGATCAGGCCGGCGACCCCTCGCTCCAGCAGCGGGAGCGTATATGGGTCCATGCGGCCGCTCGTGGTAGGGCCGGCCGGCCCGATCACGGCGCCCGATTTGGCCGGCGCCGGCCCGACGTAGTAGATGACTTGTCCTTCAAGGGGCAGCGGCAGCGAGTCTCCTCTCTGCATTGCTTCGAAGAGTCGCTGATGCGCCGCGTCCCGCGCGGTGTAAATCCGTCCCGTAAGCAGGACCTGCTCCCCGGCCCGCAGTGACTCTACGGTGGAGTCATCGAGCGGAGCATGCACCGTTCTAGTCATCACAACTCCAGGGTCGCTCGTCGCGGCGCCGAGCAGTTCAGATTGACGGCCATCGGCAGCGCCGCGATGTGCGTTGCCAGTGCCTCGACGTGCACCGCCAATGCGGTCACAACGCCGCCCAGTCCTTGGGGCCCGATTCCAAGCGAATTGATAGCTTCAAGCAACTCTTCCTCCAGCTCGGCCAGATGAGGAACGGGGTTTACGCTGCCGATTGGTCGCAGCAGCGCCTTCTTGGCCGCGATCCCTACGGTGTCCAGCGAGCCGCCGATGCCCGCGCCGACGATGAGAGGAGGGCAAGCGTTGGGGCCTGCCTGTTCGACAGTTTCCAACACGAAGCTGCGCACACCATCAATCCCGACCGCGGGCGGAAACATCTGCACGCGGCTCATCAGCTCGGCCCCGAAGCCCTTTTGCAATGCGCTGACTTTGAGGCGCTCTCCGGCAACGATCTTCCAATGGATTAGTGCGGGCGTATTGTCCCCTGAGTTCACCCGCAGAAGGGGATCGTTCACGACGGACTTGCGCAGGTCGGCGTAGGCATCTCTAGTTGCCGCCTGCAGAGCATCGTCGATTGTTCCTCCACTGAAATGCACATCCTGGCCGACCTCTACGAACAGAATTGCCATGCCGGTGTCCTGGCACGTGGGGATCGTCTCGCATTCCGCGTAGGCTGCGTTCTCCAGCAAGAGTTCGATGACCTGCTGGCCGGTGGGCGACTTTTCCTCGCCGTGCGCTCTGCGCATCGCCTCCAGATAGTCATCCGGCAGACTGTGTGCGGCCTTGCGCAGGAGCTCGGAGACCGCCTCTCTCACATCTCCCACGTCGACTGTTCGCAACGCCGTTCCTCCTGTCCCGGACCAGTTGGGCGCCCCTCGTCTACCGCGCCTCACTCGCCGGTCTTGCCGCCGGGTTCGTCGCCAAAAGCTGCGGCGATTTGTGCGAAACGGGGATCTCCGGTCGCGAGTTCTGCGGCTCGCTCAAAGCCCGAAGACACCTCAGCGTCGGGGTCGGCGAGCAGAAAGTGCCCCCATGCCTTCAACGCGTGAATCTCTCCCCGCTCCGGCCGCAGCGCTAGGGCGTTTTCCGCATATTGAACGAGAATGGCCCCGACTGTTTCTCCAAATCCAATAGCCGCGGAATCGCCGGGGATCGGAATGTCGCTCGAGAATCGCGGAAGCCCAATGGCCCAAAGCGCGTCGAATGCGGTGTTCCAGTCTCCTGCAAAGACGTGGCTCAGCAAGGGAAACGGGCTGGCCTTGGCGAGTTGGCGGCTGACTTCAAGATGGTGACGAATCCAGGCAGCATTCCAATCAACAGTCCCGTTATCCGGGGCCATTTCCCTGGCGCGCTCGATCTGGTCCAGTGCGTCGGCGTACAGCCCTGCCTCGGCCAGCGCCAGCGCTTCGTCGTTCAATGCTCGCAGCTCTTCTGAGTGACCTTCAACCAGTGACTTCGGAGCCGCTTCGACGAGCGCTTGCCCGTCCCACGTGAAGAAACGCGCCTTGTAGAGCCGGAGTCCGCAGGCATAGCAGAAAATGTACGGGTCGCTGTTTTTCAGCAGGACGTCCTGCTGCCCGTCACCGTTCAAATCAACTACGGACCCGGCATCGGGGATGCTGTTGAAGCTGCTGATTGCCAATTGAAGCTCCTCGCCGTCCCAGCGCAGCAGTTCTATACATCCGCCGTGCGCGCCGGCTCCCCCCTGCACAAACAGCCAGACGTAATCCGGGTCGATTTCTACCTGCTCTAGCGAGTGCTCGTCAAGGTAGTTCACACATGCCAGTTCCACGCGTGCCAATTCCAACCAGAGTCCTGCCTCGGTCGCATGGATCGATACTTTGTGCATGTACGAGTCGTCGTCCGGAGGGAGCCCGTAGGTAAAGGCCACGAACACGGGAAACTGATCACCGTTTTCGAGCTTCCGCGCCGCCACGTTGCGCGCCGGGTCCTGGGCCATGCCGTATGCTTCAGTCAACTGCTGTTCCAGAGCAGCGACATGTGGGGGCGGGACCACTGTAGCCGTGACCGGTGCGGTTTCTGTCCTCCCTTCAAACGCCGCCGTCATTTCGCTGTAGCGTGCATCCTCCGGCGCAAGTTCTGCGGCCCTTCTAAAACCTTCCTGGACGGCTGGGTCGTTTCGATTGACCAGGAAACGGCCCCAGGCTCCCATGGCGTGGATTGCCGCCCGTTCAGGCTGGAGTGCAATCGCCGTGTCAGCATACTGGTTCAGAAATTCTCCGACGACAAACTCAGAGCTGACAGCCACGAATTCCGCGGGAATGGGAGCAGTGCTGGCGATTGTCGGCAGGCCGATAGCCCAAAGTGAATCGAGTGCAACCTCCCAATCGCCGGCAAACACATGACCCAGAATCGGAAATTGGCTCCTCGTAGCCTCACGCCGGCTCGCCTCCAGGTGGTGCCTGATCCAAATGGTGTTCCAGCCAACCGTATCGTCTTCCGGGGCCATCTCCTGGGCCTGCTCGATGCGCGTCAGTGCATCGGCAAACAGGCTTGCTTGAGCTAGCTCAACGGCTCGGTTGTTCAAGTCGCGCAGTTCTTCGCCATACTCGTCCGAAAGCGGGGTCGGAACCACTTCGACGAACGACTGCCCATCCCAATGGAACAGTTGCGCCCAATACTGCGAAACCCCACAGGCATAGCAGAAGATATAGGGGTCGCTGTTGTCGATCCGCACATCCAACTGGCCGTCCCCGTTCAAATCAACCAGGGATCCAGCGTCTGGGCTGCTGCTAAAGCCGGTGATAATGAGGTGCAGGCCTTGGCCGTCCCAGCGCAGCAATTCAAGGCATGCGCCATGGGCGCCCGTCCCGCCCTTCACAGTCAGCCAGACTTCATCAGGCTCGATCTCGACCTGTTCCAGCCAAGATTCTTCCAAATAGCTGACACATTGCAGTTCACTGCGTCCAAGCTCCGTCCAGCCGTCCTGCGCAGGCGCGTGGAGCGAGACCTTGTGCGCGAAGTTGTCGTCTTCGGGAGGAAGACCGATGGTAAAGGCAACGAACAGGGGCTCTCCATCGTCGCTCATGATCTGCTTCACACTCACGCCACGCGCCGAATCTCCGGCGATTCCGTAGTCTACAGCCAGCTGGCCTGCCAACATGCCGGTATCGGGCGCGGCAGCGGCGGCAGTGGGCGTCTGCAATCCAGTGGCAGGCAGGATGACCGGCTGCGCGCAAGCGGCCAGGACAAGTGTCAAGGAGAAAACAATGGCAATTGATGGGCGCATAGCGGAGATTCGCATGGGATGTTCAGGATCAAACCGGCTCTACAGGCAATGCCGTAGACCTTTCACGATAATGACACAATCAGCCGAACTGCATTTGGCGGGCCGAGGAGTGAGAAGCCCGTCGATGGGGCCGCGTCAGAGTTTTTCTGCGGAATCAAAGTACGATTGGCCCTGCTGCCAGACGGCAAATTGGCGTTGCGTCTGAACTGCGCGCGGCCCGCCAATGGTCACGCCGCAACCATGATATTCTGAAAGGCGAAACTCCCACCCGCGCAGACTATATCACGGATCAAATGACGCACCAAGATGTCCGCCTGACCATCGTAGTGAAGGCGCCTGGCCTTGCCTCGCAGCTTTCGCGATGATAGGGTACTCGGCACCTCTACCAGTCGATAGCCGGCAGGAAGGCCACCAGCGACGGCCCGTATGACCAGAACAGACTTGATCGACCTTTTGCGCCAGAACTATATCGCCTACTTTCGCCTGTTTCACGGTCAGCACGGCGTTTGCGTCCACGAGGACGAACAGGTCGCGTGGATCATTGCCAACAGGCCGCCAGGCAACCACATCTTGCGGGCCAGGTTTCCCGTCGAATCTGTTGAGGATCGAATTGATGCTTTACTGGACGACATGAGCGAAAGGACCGAGGCTTGCCGCTGGCTCTCTATTCCTGGCGATCAGCCCCATGATCTTGGCGACCGACTGGTCAGGCGCGGAATGGTTGCCGGTGAGGGCGAATATTGGATGTTTCGGCCGCTCGGCGAGCTGCCGCGCCGGGCCTGCCCCGTCGGATTCCGCGTAGCCCGCGTCTTGACGGGGCCGGACCTCCGCTCTTGGTGGACCGCCTCCGCGCGCGGTTTCGGTACGAGCCAGCGCGCCGCCCTGCTCTGGTACGATGCCTATCGACGTCACTCCCTTGACGCCAGCGCTTACGCCCGGCTCTATAGTGGTCTTGTTGGCCGCGAAGTGGTTACGTCGGGCGCTCTCATTCTGGCAGGCGGCATAGCAGGAATTTACGATATCTCCACGCCCCGGCCGTTTCGCGGCAAGGGGTATGCTTCCGCCCTCGTGGGTCATGTCTTGGTCGCGGCCCGAACTCTTGGCTACTCCTACGCCGGCCTCCAAACGGCGAATGAAGGGGAATTCTACCTCCGCCTGGGATTTGAAACCGGCTACCGGGAAAGAGAGTTCTTTTGGATCGCCGACAAGTAGCCGCCATCGCCGATTTCCCGTACGCAGAATGGTGCGACCTCACAGACACTCTGATACACTGAACTCCAGGACCGAACCGAAGGCGTCATTGTACTCATCTGGTGAACAGAATGCAGAATGAACCTGCCGACGCGTCCCCAGCCGGCGGAAGCAGATCCAAGCCGCGCTTATCGGCCCAAAGGCGGGTCTTTACACTGGCCTGGCCCGTAATCGGCGAGAGCTTTCTTGAGACGATGCTGATGGTGGTCGACACCTGGATGGTGGCCCAGCTGAGTACAGCCGCCGTTGCCGGTGTTGGCGCTTCGGTCCAGGTTATGTTCTTCGTCATCGCCGCGCTCGGCTCCCTCAGCGTAGGCAGCAGCGTCCTTGTTGCGCAGGCCTTCGGGGCCGGAAGACTGGCAGACGCCGCCCGCCTCGCCCGCCAATCTATCGTGTGGAGTCTCTTTCTTGCCATCCCGCTCGCCGTCGTCGGGTCTGTTTTCGCTGCTCCAATCATGGGTCTCTTTGGAGCCGAAGAGGACGTAACCCGCATCGGCGTTGATTACCTTCAGGTCTCGATGGCTACAGTTGTCGTGCTGATCGTCCTGTTTATCGGCGGCGGCGCGCTGCGGGGATTGGGTGATTCTCAGACGCCGATGCGCGTAACGGCCGTGGCCAATGTGGTCAACATATTCTTGAATTACGGACTGATTTTCGGTGTCGCCGGTCTGCCTGCCCTCGGGGCGGTTGGGAGCGCCTGGGGGACATTCTTCTCGCGTCTTCTGGCCGCGGCCCTTCTGCTCTACGTCATGTGGCGCGGCAGGCAGGGCGTTTCGATAGCAGGTCGCGGGGGCTGGATGCCGGACTTCGAAGTGGCATCGTCAGTATTGCGGGTCGGTGTTCCGGCTGCGCTCGAACAGCTGCTCATTGCGACGGGATTTACCCTCATGACGGTCATCGTCGCCAGTCTGGGAACTGCCGCCCTCGCGGCCCACCGAATTGCCTTCAATGCCCTCTCCTTGTCATTCCTACCCGGATTCGGCTTCGGCATCGCCGCGACCGCGCTGGTAGGACAATCGTTTGGCGCGCAGGAACCGGAACAGGGCGCTGAAGTCGCCGACATCGCCACCCGTTGGGCGATCATTTGGATGGCCGCGATGGGGGTCGTCTCCTTCTTACTTGCTGAGCCGATCATACGCCTCTATAGCCAGGAGGCCGAGGTTGTTCGGAGCGGCGCGGCAGCCATTAGAGTTGTCGCGTTGGCGCAACCGTTCTGGGCCACGCTCTTCGTTCAGTCGGGCGCCCTGCGCGGGCTGGGCAACACAGTATTTCCCTTGCGATCCAACACCGCAAGCATATGGTCTACAATGTGTATTGCATGGCTCGTTGTCACGTTCTATGACGGCGGCCTCGCTCATGTGTGGAGCATCTTTCTCATCACTTCGCCCGTGAACGCGATTGTACTCTGGCGGCGCTTTCGCCGAGCAGTGAGGGAGTGGTCGCACTCGTTGGAGGAGCGGGTCTTGCAGAGCGCGCAAGCGTAGCAAAGTGCTACAGTTCCTGCCAGATAGAGATGGTATCGGGAGATGTCTGCCAATCTGGCTGATTCAACGGTGAATTATGGTCCAGCCTTATCCAATTCCGGGCGCGCGGCATCGAGTTGAAGAGAAGATTCGGCGTAGCCATTTCATTACAACGCTGGCTCCTGCCAACACGGTTGAGGAAGCCAGGGCGTTCATCAAGGATGTACGGGCAGAGTTCAGCGCGGCCAACCACAACTGCTGGGCCTACCTTGTTGGGCCGCCGGGATCGACCGCGCAGGTGGGCATGAGTGATGACGGAGAGCCGCACGGAACGGCAGGCCGGCCAATGCTTACTGTGCTTCTCCACAGCGGCGTGGGCGATGTCGCCGCGGTTGTGACTCGCTTTTTTGGTGGCGTGAAGTTGGGCAAGGGCGGGCTTGTAAGGGCCTACAGCGGCGGCGTTAAGGTCGCATTGGAGGGAATGCGGTGCGTTGAGAAAGTGTCGAGATCGAGTCTGAAAGTCGTCATCGGCTACAGTGCCGTTACGAGATTTCAGAGGATGCTGCCGGAGTTCGAGGCTGAGATCGTTGCCCAGAACTTCGCGGCCGACGTTTCCTATGAACTTTCGATGCCGGACAGGTACGTTGCTCGATTTACGGCCCGCCTAGCCGACCTGACGAATGGTCAGGCCCGCATTCTGGTTGACAATCGGGCTTAGCGAGGACCCTGATTTGGTCGATCGATGCAAGGACCAGATCGGCAGATTGCGCCAGTGCTTCGCGCGAGGAAGCGCCGGTCAGCACCCCGACCCGCAACCCTGCCCCCGCCGCGCGCGCCATTTCAAGGTCGATCACGGCGTCTCCGACGACAGCGGTACGCGGCGGCGCGACGCTTAACCGTTCGGCCGCCGCCAGAAGTGCGTCGGGCGCTGGTTTGTGCCGGTAGGGCCCGTCTCCCCCGGCAATGAAGTCGACGTAAGGCGCGATGTCGAAGCAGGCCAGCGCAGACTCCGTGTGGCTTGCGTCGTCATTGCTAATCACTGCGACCTTCACACCGGAATTGTGTAGAGAAGAAAACAGCGCCTTCAGATTCGTCGTTGCCTTCAGATGGCGGGACCCTTCGAACATCGGCCCGAACTCTTCCCACACCAACCGTTCGCAGGCGCTCCAATCCTGCTTGGGGCCGGCATGCTGGAACAGGACCGTTACCAGGGCATATCCGATCGCTACATTTGTCGATGTTGCAAACGGTCCTCGTGCATCAAACCTGCCGGTTGCCTTGTCATACCCCAGCGTTCGGAACAGGTCGGTCTGAAGATTCGGTTGGTCCGCAAAGTGCGGCAACAGTCGCCCCACGCCCGCCAAAAACGGGGCCCGCAAGCTGGCGCCAAAATCAAACAGTGTGCCGTCTTTGTCGAAGGCGATGAGGTGGGCGTCAAAGGTGGAGCAGCCGAACTGTACAAGACCCATTGACTGGAGGAAATGACCGGGAATGCCGGGGCTGAGTGCTTGCGAGAGGGGCGGAGATTATCGGCTATCGTTGGAAGCGTTTGTCAAGTAGTCTTGCCCGATGACGATGCGCAGGTCAATTGAATCGGATTCCAGGAGTCCTGGCATGGCGTGCAGGGAAGGGGTCAAGTTGAGCAGAAGGCCAATTTCTCGCACCAGGCTGTCGTCCGTGTTGTAGTTCACAAGAAGTGTCCGCCGGTAATCGCTGCGGTCCGCGTCACCGATCGCCACGACGTTCCAGCCTTTGGCTTGGAGTCTCTGGCGGACTCTGGCGGCGACACCGGGTTGGGACGTTCCGTTCAGAATTTCCAGCCTGGCATCGCTCACGTTCAAGACAGGGACGATCGGGCCCGGCCCGCTCTGCCCTGTGCCGGATTCGACGAAATCCGCGCGCGTCGACGCGCCCGGCTGCGATGGAGAGCCCGATAGCGCCGTTCCTTCCGAGTCGCCCGCCGCTACTGCCACCGGACCGAAGAATTGTCTCAGCGCAGGACGAATCAGCTCCCGATTGGGGAGGAGAATCCAGGCCTTGTTGTGGCTGTAGGTTTCAGTTCCGAACCGATTGTCCAGCACCAACTGACGAAACGTGAATTGGCCTGACTGGACGTGAATCGCGACTTCGGCAATCTTCGCAGGCGGCATATCGGTACTCACGCTGCCCCACATCGTGTTCATCAGCTGCGGGGCGTTGCCGAGCAGCGTAGAAATCATGTCTGTCGACAGCAACTTGTCGGCCACGGCCTGAAGCAGCTGCTGTTGACGCGCCGCCCGCCCGTAATCGCTGTCCATGTTTCGTGTACGCGCGTACTTCAACGCTGTCTCGCCGTCGAAGTGGTGCCGTCCGGCGCTCAGTTCGAACGTCTCAAAACCGAAATCGGACGTCGGATACTCTGGGTCATAGATTGCCTGTTGCACGTCAACCGTAACACCGTCGATTTCGTCGATGAAGCGGACGAATCCATTGAAGTCGGCCTGAACGTAGTAGTGCACAGGTTGGCCGACGAAGCTACTTACCGTATCCATCGCAAGCTGCGGACCGCCGCCGGGGTAGCCTCTCTCTTCGCCCAGTGCATAGGCAACATTTATCTTTGTCGTCAAATTGTAAGCGGGAATGGGCAGCCACAGATCCCTGGTTAAGGAGATCATGCCCGCAATCTTCCTCTCGAGGTCAAGCGTCAGCAGAATCATCGTATCTGTGCGCGGTGGTTCCCGGTCGCTGACGCGGTCATCGGAGCCCAGCAACAGGATGTTGATCCGGCGGTCCGGTGCGAAAGTGAGGGGTGAGAGTTCGACCGAGCTGCTGTCCTGGCGCGTAACGACTGGCTGCTCAGTCTGACTTGCCGGTATCGCATCTGCGTTCGCTGCAACAGGAAGTTCAGGCCCGAAATCAGGCAGGCTCCTGCTCAGGGCAATGTCACTGGCCTGTTCTGCGAGTATGCTCCCGACAAAGAAGGCGAAAACGAGGAGAAGGATTGAGCAGGCCACGCCCGCAAGGACGCTTAGCGGCTTGCTCCAGGGGCTTCTGCTTCGAGCCTGAACAGGAGACAGGCCGTCGGCTCCAAGCCGCCGTCGTGAGAAGAATCTGAACCTCGGCATAGTGCCTGCGATTATAGCATGGATTCTGGCTGACAGCCAACTGGAATATGAGACGGGGGCGGCCAGGCCCTGCTTCGCCGATTGGCGTCGCGGCTGACTCTCAAGATAAGAATGCTTGCCAGCGGGTTGGGAACCTGTGGGGCCAGTTGAGTCAACGCGGGAGAGGATGCGCGTATAGCGCTGAACTGGTCAAAATGTACAACATTCCGGTAAACTCATCCAAGTAGAGCCCCCTCAACCCCGCCAGCGCCATGTCTTCGGCGTCAACGAACTGTTCGATGTAGCGGCCATCTTTGTCGAAAACGAGGATGCGTTCCTCCGTTGCGTCGGCGACATACAGCGTTCCGTCGGCGTTGTCTTCCAGCACGAGGTCGACGAGCGAGCCCCCCAACCCCGGCATTCTCTCCAGACTGAACGGCAACTGTTCTCCCTGACGATAGCGCAAGACGGTTCCGTCTTCTGTCAGGAGCCAGATGTCTCCGTCGATCCCCATTGCCACCAGCCCAGAGAGATCGCCTTGAACCTGCTCATCGAACCAGTTCACTGGCGATTCATCGTAATCCAAACCGGCCGGCGTGTAACGGAATATTTGGTTCTCCCGCTCATCTGCGAGATAGAGTCGGCCATTGTAGATAGCCAGCTGGCCAATGCTTCCCAAAGTGCTCTGACCGGCCAGCTGCAATTGTGTGGCCCCGTCAAATCGATTGTAGCGGAAGACGTTGTTGTTCCTGTCGAGTACCAGCAGGCTGGCCTTTTCCGCGAATCCCAATATCCGCGGCTGCCAGGCAATGTCTACGATCCGCCCAACCGTGACACCGGATACAATATCTCCTTCCCTCAGTACGGCACCGCTGTTTTCATCAAGTAGTGTGCGGTCCGAGTTGGTCCGGTAATGTTCGACCAGTTGCCTGCTGCTATCCAAAACATAGATGTCCTGGTCTGAGACGACGACGCGTTGCGGCGAAGCCTCGGAAGAATACTCAATCAAAGGAACGTCGAGCGAATAAAGGGCACGAACCTGGAGCAACTCCTGCAGTTGGGTCGCGATGACCTGCGACATTTCCTGAATTTGCTCGGTTACGCCCACAAGAACGACAGCTTCGTCTAGATATCGCTGCGCCTCGCTGAGCGCGGCCCTTGCCGTGGCACTGTCATCCCCCTCCATTGCAGACTGGACATCCAACAACCGGCTGTCGGCCAGTCGGACAAGCTGGAGGCCTTCCTCCTGGTTGCGATTGCCTTCGCGCAAGAAGGCTGCACCCACTACGGCCGACGTCAGGAGCGGAATCAAGACGGCAATTGAAAGAAACAGTCTGCGGCGGTTCCCTTTCGTCGGCTCGGGCGGCGCATACCCCGGCAAGGCCGGAAGCTGGAGGCGTTCTCCGGCTTGAGGTTCCTCCGGTGGGGGTGGCTGCGGCCCAGGCTGGGGCGCTGACTCTGGCGCGGCCGAATGACCGAAATCTGATTCGTCCTGAGACACCTCGTCCGGCTTATTCTGATCCTCTGGCAGAAGATCCCGAAATAGTCCCGACATCCAACGCCCAGGTCTGCCCAGGAAATTGAAGGCTCGCCTGTACCAGGGGCCCCGCAGCTTCACAAAGGGACGAAACGGCACAGCCAGTTGATGCTGCATCGTGGGCGCGCTTGGAAGATCGTCCGCCCCGGCGCTGCGTCGGCTCCTGGAAGGAATTATCGACCGTCTGACTGCCTTGTCGGCCATTCCGCCCACCGGGGGTGCCGCCCCGACCGCGGTTGGCAGCCGCGAGTTTGCGTCCTCATTGGGCCCCGCCCCGGGCTGCTCCGAGTAGACCAGCAGCAGGCCCAGTAAGGGTAAGTTCTCTCCCTGCTCCCGCAAATGCGCGACCATGTCGTGCATATTTGCCACCGACGTGCTTACGATCGCGCCGCCAATCATCCTGACGTCAGATTGGAGGAACCATTCGCTTTCTCCCAGAAAAAGTACGTCATTTTGCTTTAGTTTGTGCCGATAGACGTGAACATTCGGTTGCGACTCTCTTCCCAGCGGCCCGGTATAGCGGTCGGCGTCCAGCGGAAACTGGTCAAGACGTTGCTCAGTCGCGATCAGCGCCATCGGCGGCCCTGCCGCGGCAATTACAAGGTGGCCCTGCACGATCGCCGCGCAGATCATGCCGGCTTCCAGATCGATGTCCGGGCTGCGCCGATTCAGATCCCGCAGCGATTCATGCGCGCTGTTGATCGCCCGCTTCAGAACGGTGCTGACCGGCCCGCTCGCCGAATAGTAAGTCAACTCAATAATGGATTGCATCTCGCGTACAGCAAAGCTGCTGACAGAGCTGCCGCCTATCAATTCGATCAGGATGTAAAGGTTTCCCCTCGCCGAGCGCTCGTCATCGAACGTCGGCTCAATCCTCACCAAATGATTGGCGCGCGGGTTGCGATGATCCATCAAGAAGGCGTGATGAATACGGGTGTGGGTAGAAGAAGCGGTGCTTGCCATAATTGTTCAGAATTGCAGCGGGGACATTGGCCGCAGCAGTCGTCGATGTTAGAATGTGCGGACCCATCCGGCGCCTCAAGAGAGTTGGTCCTGAGGTTCTGCATCTACTGAGTCCAACTTTAATTGTACACGTTGCCGAAATAGCGTACAAGCGCAGTTTCAGACGCAATTCGTTTGTTTGGTTGTCGATTCGACGCCGCAATCCGTAGGACGGCGAGCCATCTGTGGCCAGACAGCTGTAGAATTCGAAAGAAAAGTAGCCTGAATTCTAGTTGGTCTATGAAAATCGGAATCGTAGGCGGGCCAAACAGTGGAAAGACCACGATCTTTAATGCCCTTACCCGAAGCAAGGCCGCAACTGCCGGCTTTTCCAGCGGGCAGGTTGAAATTCACACTGCCGTCGTAGACGTCCCCGATTCGCGTTTGGACCAGCTCTCAGAGATATTTGCTCCCCGTCCGGCGGTTTACGCCCAGGTCACATTTAACGACGTCGCCGGTCTAACTGAGGGCATCGGCAAAGAGGGTAGCATTCAGGGACCGCTACTGAATGCAATCGCAGTAAACGACGCCCTGCTCCTGGTGGCCCGTTCCTTTAACAATCCTGCCGTGCCCCACCCCCGAGATCGCGTCGACCCGAGTGCTGACTTTGACGACATAGAGACCGAGTTTCTGCTTAATGACATGGTCACAATCGAGAATCGACTTGAACGAATTGCCGCGCAGCGCTCTCGCGCCCAGTTGGAGGAAAGGGAGCGAATGGCGCGCGAAGTGATTCTGTTGGAACGGCTGTACCCTGAACTTGAGAATGGAACGCCCTTGCGAATGGCCGTTGTCAGCAAGGAAGAAGAAAGAATGCTGGCTGGATTCGGCTTTCTCAGCCTGCAGCCACTCCTGCGGGTGGTCAATGCCGGCGATGACGACGACGAAAGCCAGTATGAACACCTGCTCAATCGCGAAACCTTCTTTCTGCGCGGCCGTCTCGAGGCCGACATCGCCCTGATGCCCCCTCTGGAGGCCGCCGAGTTTCTCGCCGAGTTCGGCATCGGCGCGCCGGGCCTCGACCGCGCGATTAGACGCTGCTACTCACTTCTCGGCCTGATTAGCTTCTTCACTGTCGGCGAAGATGAGGTCCGTGCCTGGGCCGTGAGCGCCGGTTCCGCGGCTCCTGCGGCCGCCGGCGTAGTTCATACTGATATGGAGCGGGGCTTTATTCGAGCCGAAACGATCCACTTTGACGATATGGTATCAGCCGGCAGCATGGCCGAAGCCCGCAAGCGTGGTCTGCTGCGGCTGGAGGGCAAGGGCTACGAAGTCCGGGACGGTGACATTTTTCAGTTTCGATTTCAGGTCTGACGCTGCCATTGTTTCGCGTTTGCGCCTCTCTGTTTTTGTTTTTTCTGACGATAATATGTATACTGCTTTTCGGTGTTGCGCAGGGACAGCACCAATCCCCATGAGGAGTGGAAAATGACTGAGGAAACCCGTACCGTCGAGGAAGAATCGGCAGAAGCCTCTGCTAAGGAAACTGATGCCGGCAAGAAGGTAGTTCGTCTGAGCGTCGGCCAGGAGATGAGCGGCACCATAAAGCAGGTGACCGACTTTGGCGCATTCGTCGACATCGGGGCCGGCCGTGACGGCCTCGTTCACATTTCCGAACTTTCGGTTGGCCGCGTCAATAACGTCAAGGAGTTCGTCGAAGAAGGCCAGACAGTCACAGTATGGATCAAGCGGCTGAACCGAGAACGCAACCGCATCAGCCTCACGATGATCTCGCCCGATACGAAGACGATTCGCGACCTTCAGGAGGGAGAGCTCGTCGAAGGTGTCGTGTCCCGTATGGTGCCCTACGGCGCATTTGTCGACATCGGCGTTGGCACCGACGCGCTCCTTCACGTGCGCGAAATGGGCAATGGTTACGTCCAGAAACCGGAAGATGTGGTCGAAATTGGCGAAAAGTTGGAGGTCCGCATCGTCACCATCAATCGCCGTCGCCGGCAGATTGACGTCAGCATCAAAGGGCTGCGCGACGAGCCCGAAACTGAAGAGGGCGCATTGGACGACGCCGAGGCAGCGATGGCCGATGACGCGGATGGGCAGGTTGTGGACAAATTCGAAGACATGGAGGTCCTCAGCCCGATGGAGCTGGCATTCAAGCGCGCCATGGAGTCCGATGGCAAGCAGGAAATTACGCCGCCCCGGAGTGACCGCCGCCGCCGAAGCCGCAAACACCGCGCAAAGGCCATGCAGGCCGAGATTATCCAGCGAACGCTGGATACGATGAGAGAATAGCTAATTGTCGAATCGATCGACATCTTAGGCGGCGGACGCTTCTGATTCCGTCGCCTTTTTGATTGGAGGCGTCGAAGCCGGGAATTATGCAGTGGCTTGATGCCGCAGGCGGGGGAACTGCAAGAACAGTGGATTTGCGAGAAGGCGTCGCACTAGTAACCGGCGGGGCGCATCGCGTCGGGAGAGCCATAACCCTCGAATTAGCCCGCGCCGGCGCCAACGTAGTAATCCTCTTCAACGCTTCGGCCGGACATGCGCAAAAGACCGCCCAGGACGCTGACGCGCTCGGTGTCGAGGCGATGACTGTCCAGTGTGATGTCGGCAATCTGAACGCCGTCCAGCAAATGGCAGAGGCGGTGCGCGCCCGTTTTGGGCGTCTCGACCTGCTTGTCAACGCCGCCGATCGATTCGACGCACATACTGTACCCACCGAGGAATACGACACGTGGCGGCGCGTGATAGAGGTATCTTTACACGGTAGCTTTTTCGTTAGCAATGAACTCGCGCCGCTTCTGCTCGAACAACGGCAGGCCGCCATCGTCAACATCGTCGACATATCGGTTTGGCACGCCTGGCCAAGGTTCACCGCCCACGCCGTTGCCAAATCTGGCCTGCTCGCGCTGACGCGTCAGCTTGCGCTTGAATTGGCGCCTACGGTGCTTGTAAACGCCGTCGCGCCCGGTCACGTCATGCCACAGCCGCACTACAACGAGGAGTTTTTGAGGCGGAGCGCCGCCCGCACGCTGATTAAGCGGTGGGGCACGCCCGAAGACGTCGCACACGCGGTCCGCTTTCTCGCCCAATCTGATTACATCACCGGTGAAGTCATCCGTGTTGACGGCGGCGAACTGATAGCCATGCGTTCCGAAGACCTCTGAATGAAATGTCTGATTGCAAAGTCGAAAGAGGGGCTCCCTGTGGCTCCGTTCAGTTGCCGGCAGCGGCGAGAAATGGTAAATTCAAGCTACCCCATCGAAACGTGAGACTGGCCAAGAGTGACTGTGCCGCGCTAGCTCATTCGTTGCTGTCAGGCCGTACAGAAAGGAAAACACGTGGACCCGCTGACTGCCTTTTCGACTGAACTGGAAACGAGCGCGGACCGACCGGAAAGACTGGCTCTGACGATCGGCAGCCTCGTCGATAGCGGGCTCGATGTCGAGGCTGGTATCCGTCGGCTGGACGAACTTGCCGATCAGGTCGATCAGCGCATGCCCGCCGGCGCAATCGGCCGCGCGCGCGCCGAGGCCTTGATCAAAGTTCTCCATGACGAGATGGAGTTCCGCGGTAACGTGGAGAACTACTATGATCCCATCAACAGTTTTCTGCACCGGGTGCTCGATACGCGGCTCGGTCTCCCAATTACGCTCAGCCTCCTCTACATTGCAATAGGTCGCCGACTCGGGATTGGACTTCAAGGAATGGGTTTCCCCGGCCACTTCATGCTGGAGTACCGCGATCCCGCCGGCGTCTGGCTCCTCGACCCATTCCACGGCAAAGTCGTTGCTCTCGATGATCTGACCAAATACCTGTCGCGGCTCTTCCAGGAATCGTTACGTACGCCGGTTGCCCTTGAGAACTACAGAGTCGAATCCAATGCGCTGATTCTGAGAATCCTCAATAATCTTCGCGCCGTCTACGTCTCGCAGCACAGCCTGTCGAAAGCGCTGGGCGTTCTGGATTTCATGCTGATTGTCGAGCCGGAGGAGGCCAGCCTTTGGCGCGATCGAGCCCTGCTCCATTTTGGTTCTCGCAAACTGCTCGCCGCAGAGAACGACCTGCGGCGCTACTTCCTTCTGAAGGGTTGTCTGCACCTCTTCGGAAGTGAAACTGAGCATGTGCCTGGCGGTATCCCTTTCGGAGGTTGGCTACCCGAAGCGGAGCAGCCGGCGCGCGGCGAAGAGAGACGCCTTTTATTGGTGCTCAGGAAGATTCGTGAAGGGATCCGGAGGCTGAACTAGAGTGAGATTCAATGCCCCTGCCGATGCCTCCAGGATGTGGCGGTTCTGCTATCGTTTCTTCTATGCAATTCGCCCTTTCTTCTGCTCGCTGCGGGTCGAGGGTGTCGAAAACGTTCCGAAGGAGGGAGGGGTTGTTCTGGCCTGCAATCATCCCGGAGGAATGGACAGCTTCGTACTCGGCTTTTCATGCCCCCGCCAAGTCTACTATATGGCCAAGAGGGAGTTGTTCAACGTCCACCCCATTATGACCTACTTGCTCTACCGGATCGGCGCATTTCCCATCAACCGCGGGGCCAGCGACACTGCGGCCATCGAATACAGCATTAAGCTCGTGCGCGCGGGACGTGTTCTGGGGATGTTTCCAGAGGGTACACGCAATCGCGGTAAACCCCTGCGGCGGGGCAAGAGCGGGGCCGTCCGGATTGCCATCGAAGCCAACGCGCCAGTCGTGCCCGTCGTCGTCCTCGGCATTCCGCACCTGCACAAGCATTGGTACAACCTGTTCAAGCGATCGCAGATTGCCGTCCGCTTCGGCCAGCCATTTCACTTTGCCGAGGACTCAATGGAGGACGTGGCTGAATTCACGCACGAGGTAATGATGGCAATGGCCCGGATGATGCCTCCCGAACTGCGCGGTTACTACAGCAAAGACTCGGTTCCTGCAAGCCCATCCTCGCAAGATTCAGCCGGCGCCGACGGACTCCTGGAGGAGGGTATCGAGGCCCTCCAGTAGGATCCAGCCCTGCCAATCACGCCAGAGTTCCCACAACCTCTTCCAGCGCCTCTCTGCTGGGTCTTAGCTTCTCGTCCGGCAACTGCGCGAGCGGCGTCTCCGTCAGATTCAGGAGCTCAGTAAACGTAGGCTCCTCTTCATTGATGTAAAGCAATCCGGTGATGAGTTTCTGCTCATCAAGCGAACGCTGGATCGCGGTATAGGCCGCCGCGCGGTCAGAGGGGTCGTGTTCCGGGTCGATCTTTTTGAGAATGATACTGCCGCCGTCGTGCAGTTCGACTTCAATCTCGTCTTCGTAGTCAGCGATCTCTATCTCTTCGTACTCCGGCACAAAGTTCAACTCGTGCAGCTTTATTTCGTTACTGCGACCGAATCCGTAGCTCTTGGTCGAATCGTCATGGTTATTGAATGTGACGCACGGGCTGACTATGTCGAGAACGGCGATTCCCCGATGATTTAGTGCCGCTTTCAGAAGGACTTCCAACTGCTTTGGGTCACCAGCGAAACTCCGGGCCACAAACGTCGCGTTCGCAGTCAGCGCCTCCATGCAGATATCCAAGGCCGGCAAGTCGTTCACTCCCTGGTATTTCAAGAACTGACCCTCGTCCGCCGTCGCGCTGAACTGCCCCTTAGTCAGCCCGTACACTCCATTGTTTTCGACGATGTAAACGAGCGGTAGATTGCGCCGCACTGCATGTTTGAATTGGCCGATGCCAATGGATGCCGAATCACCGTCTCCGCTCACGCCAATGACCTGCAAACTCGTGTTGGCGATTACAGCCCCCGTCGCCACAGAGGGCATTCGACCGTGCAGACTGTTGAACCCGTGGCTCCAACCCAGATAGTAGGCCGGCGTCTTGCTGCTACAGCCGATGCCGCTCAGCTTAACTACCTGTGTTTGATCCAGGTTCATTTCCCACGCGGTGTTTACGATCCGCTGGCTGATGCTGTCATGCCCGCATCCCTTGCAAAGCGTAGAAGGTCGCCCTCGATAGGAAGTTTTTTCCAGGTCTAGGCGGTTTTTCTTGGCGGGACGTGCTCCGCGGGCAATGTTTGCCTTTGTTCTGGTGCTCATTGTTGAACCTCCTGCGTTGCGTTATGAATCTCTTCAACAATGAATCGGGCGCTCAAAGGAAGCCCATCGCATTTTGCAATCGATTTGAGCTTCAGAGCCTGACGCGGCTCTTCCGTCGTCAGTATCGAATGGAGTTGACCGTCTCCGTTGGCCTCTATCACACATATTGTGCGGTAACGATCGATGAAGTCGCGCACGGTATCGCTGATCGGCAACGCCCTCAATCGCAGATAGCTGGTGGCCAATCCCCCGCTGGCCAGTCGATCGCGCGCCTCCTCTACGCCATCGTGATTGCTTCCAAGACTGATAATCCCTATGTCAGCTTCTTCCGAGTCGTCGACGACCGGCTCCGGAACCAGTCGCCTTGCGGTCTCCAGCTTTCGCTGCAATCGCAAGAGATTCTCCTCCCAGTCATCGGGCCTCTCACTGTAGTAGCCGTATTCGTTATGTCCCGTCCCGCGCGTGAAATATGCGGCCATACTGTGCTTCGTACCTGGGAGCGTTCGATATGTGATGCCGTCGCCATCAACATCCATGTAGCGAGCCCACACACCCTGCCGATTTTCCAGGTCCTCGGCGCTCAGCACCTTGCCGCGCTTAAAAGGTGCTTCAGAGTATTCGAACGGTTCCGAAATGTGTGAATTCATGCCCAAATCCAGGTCGCTCAGCACGATGACAAGTGTCTGAAGTTCCTCGGCCAAGTCGAAAGCAACGCGGCCAAATTCAAAGCACTCTGCCGGGTTCGCGGGAAACAGGACGACGTGCCGGGTGTCGCCGTGACTGAGGTAGTAGGCGGCCTGGATGTCGCCCTGCGATGTGCGCGTAGGCAGCCCGGTGCTTGGCCCCATCCTCTGTATATCCCAAATCACTGCAGGGACCTCGGCAAAATAGGCCAACCCGGCGAACTCCGCCATCAGGCTGATCCCCGGGCCGCTTGTGCACGTCATGGCGCGGGCCCCCGTCCAGCCCGCGCCCACAACCATCCCAATCGCCGCCATTTCGTCTTCCGCCTGAACGACGGCAACTGTCGACTTGCCCGTTTCCGAATCCGACCTCAACTGGTCTGCATACTTCTCAATCGACTCGGCCAAGCTCGACGACGGGGTAATCGGGTACCAGGAAGCCAGCGACAGGCCTCCAGCCAGCGCACCCAGCGCGCCGGCAGTATTGCCGTCCACAAGGATCTTGCCTTCGTTGAAGCCTGCCATCCTTTCAACTCGATAGACATCGTGTGGCTGAACGTGCTCACGGGCCCAGTCAATGGTCTGCTCAACCATGCTCATATTGAGCCGGACTGCGCTCGCCTTGCCGGCGAAATGATGATCGAGCGCCGCCTCCACTTCCACAACGTCGATTCCCAGCAACTCCGTCAGCGCGCCGACATAGACCATATTGGCAACGTAGTCTCGCAAGGCATGGGGTAATTCTGCCGCCTTTACTAGGTCTTTGACCGGCATCGCATAGTAGGTGACGTCCTTGCGCCGGTTCGCGATGGGCAATGAGTCGTCGTAAAGCACAACGCCCCCCGCAACGGCCCGCTCCATATCCTCCGCTACCGTCCGCCCGTTCATGCATACCTGGACGTCTGTCATCTCTCGCCGGGCAAGATAGCCCTCCTTGCTCAGGCGGATGATGTACCAGGTCGGCAAGCCCTGAATGTTGCTCGGAAACAGGTTCTTGCCGTTGACCGGGATGCCCATCTTGAACAGCGTCCGCAGAAGAACGCCGTTGCTCGTCTGGCTTCCTGATCCGTTTGCCGTCGCCACATTGACCACAAAGTCATTGACGGTTGCAGGGGCAACCGGTTGCACGGTCGGCTTTTCCCGCACTGCAACGCTCATGCTGGACTCCTTACCTCGTGACCCTGTTCGACGCTGGCTGACTTGCCCGCACCGTTGCGCCTGACGCCTCTTGTGCGCAGTAGCAGCAAGTGTTCCTCATTCAATGATCTAGCCCTTTCATATTCTCCTTGCTGAATTGCGCCCGCAATCCTCTGGTGATAGTCCCAGACCTCGGTGAGATAGTCATAATCGGCGTACAGGTTCAGTTCAACCGCTTCGTAGGCATCCCAATACGCTTCCAGAATCCCTGTTGCAAACAGATTGTCCAGTCGCCTGAAGATGGTCATGTGGAAAGCGCGGTGTTCCTGGTGGGGGATCTGGATGCGGCTTTGTTGCAGCTTATGCCACGCCCTTATGACGTACTCGTCCAGCTCCCTTTTGTCATCCTCCGTCAGCGCCTCGACGGCCCGGTGCCAGAAAGCGCTTTCGATCCCGTTGCGAAGTTCGCCGAAGTCGGGGAAGAGCCGCTCATTTGTGGCTAAGCCGAACATCAGGCTGGCCCGTGCTGCTGGCGTGAAGCTGTAGTCGTTACACTCGATGCCGCGTCTCGGGCGCGCCGCAACCAGCCCCAGCACGCGGGCGCCTTCCAACTGTTCGCGCAACTTTCCGACGCTGACCCCCAATTCGGCGCTTATCTCATGCAGCGAAGGCAGTCGCTCGCCGGGCGCATACCCGTTTTCGACAATGTAATGCAAGAACTCGGAGTCGTTTGGAATCTGTTTCATGAGGCTGGGTGGGCGTGAGTCCCCTGGTGCAAGTTGCGGCTGTCTCAATTATCAGATTAATTACATCAATACTATCAAACGGATTCATTCTACTCGATAGCGAAAGGCAAGTCAACTAAAGAAAACGATGGGGTACCGTTTGGCTGCGAGGACGCGGCCACGCGCCCTGCCGCGCGCGCCGGTCTAGCACTGGAAACTGTTTAGCTTTCCGGCATTTCGTCGCCGGCCTGCTGGAGGGAGAGCTGCGCGAACGCAGCCTCTGTCAGCAGCGCCACACCGGTCGGCATGACGCTTTCTTCAAAGTCGAACGTCGGACTGTGGTGCGGGCTGTAAAACCCCTCGTCCGGGTTGGCTGCCCCCACCAGCACGAAGCATCCCGGCGCCCGGTTCAGGAACTCTGCCATGTCTTCTCCCACCATCATCGGAGGAATCTGCGCCACGTTTTCGTCACCCACCACGCCGCTCGCAACCACCTCCATCAAGCGCGCGCCGGCCCTGGAGTTAACGGTCGGCGGCACACAACTTTGCATGGAGATCTCATAGGTCGCGCCCATGGCCTGACAGATGCCGGCGCAGACTTCGTCCAGGCGGTCTCTTAGCAGGTCGCGCACCTCCGGCTCGAAGCTCCGCATTGTGCCTCTCAGCATCGCATGCTCCGAGATTACATTGCCCGCCGTGCCGCTGTGGAACGAGCCGACCGTCACGACCGCCGTATCCGTCGGATTGGCGTTGCGCGCTACGATGCTCTGCAGCGCCACCACCACTTGGCTTGCGACGTAGGTCGCATCGATCGTGTCGTGAGGCGTAGCGCCATGTCCCCCCTGGCCGCGGATGGTCAAGGTGAAAATATCGGCGGCCGCCCAAAGCGGGCCGGGCTGTACCACCACCTGTTTGTACGGTAGTCTACTCCACAAGTGCAGGCCATAGGACGTCGCTGGGTGGGGTTCGTCGAGCGCGCCGTCCTCGATCATCGCCAGGGCGCCCCCAAGTCCTTCTTCGGCCGGTTGGAAGACCAGCTTTACACGCCCGGGAAGTTCGTTGCGATGCCGTGCCAACAGTTTGGCGACGCCCATGCCAATCGCGGTGTGCCCGTCGTGGCCGCAGGCGTGCATCACGCCCGGGTTCTCCGAAGCAAAGGGCAGCCCCGTCTCTTCATGGATGGGAAGGGCATCCATGTCAAAGCGCAGCAGAACCGTCTCGCTGTCCTCATCCAACCCGTCTGGCTCTACCATAGCGATCACGCCCGTTTTGCCGACGCCGCTGCTGACCTCCAGCCCTTGCTCCTGCAAATGGGCGGCGACAACACCCGCGGTGCGCACTTCTTCGAATCCCAGCTCCGGGTTGCGATGAAAGTCCCGCCGCCACGCCACAAGTTCGGGCAGCAGTTCCTCCGCCTCTCTCTCTATCCACTCTCGCACGGCTTTGTCTCCCGTCCGACTTCAGTTCCGGTTTGCCTCACATTGTAACAGGTGCAGGCCTGATCGCCACATCCCGCGGCCCCGGTTTGTGCGCCGGGCTGAATGGTCAGTCCGGCCCGCCGTGAGCCATCGCAGCGGTTGCAACTTCCAGGTGCGCCTCGCAGGCCTATGAGGCGGCGAACTGCCTGGAGATTTCGATCGTCTGACTAGCCGATCGGCTGGACTTTGGTTATACTGAAGCGCGTGAGGCGCATTCCCGAATGCTCAGCAGGGGCGAATTGCGAGTGTTGCCATTTTCATCGCACGAATCCGCCTTCTCATTGATCGGGACGTGAACATATGCAGTAAGGCCACTTCAAGGGGAAGAAATGTCAGCAGTTACAGGTATCGCCGAAATCGTACTTTGGGCCAAGGACAAGAGCAGATCGGTCGCCTTCTACCGGGACCTGCTTGGGCTGGAGGTAATCTCGCCGCCCGATCTGCCTAACGTTTTTCTCAAAGCGGGGGAAGGCGCGGCCGGCATCCCGCAAATGATTGTTGTCGTGCCCATGCCGCCCGACATTGCCCTCCAGCCTCGCGGCAATCAGCTTCATCATATCGCCTTCGAACTGGCTGCCGACGACTTTGATCCACTCGACAAACAGTTGCGCGAGGCGGGTTATCAGCCCCGAGGCGGTACGCATCCCGTCCTGGCCAGCCGCACCATGTACATCGACGACCCTGACGGCAACGAGGTCGAGTTTATCTGCGAGCTTCGACCTTGACGTCTACTCGTATAAAGGCGCAGCTAAACAATGAAGACGCAATCCGATTACGCAATGCTCCCGGTCGGGGAAGCGCTGAAGATAACGCTCGGCCAGGCCCGGCTTCTCCCACCCATCACATTGCCTCTATCCAGGGCGCGCGGGGCGATTCTCGCATCCGACATAACCGCAAGTGAACCACTCCCGCCGTTTCCCGCCTCTACCAAGGACGGTTACGCGGTCGTCGCCGCGGACGGACCTGGTGAGTACCCGCTTATCGGCGAAGTCAGCGCCGGGTCTCTGGCAGATTTCACCGTTCAGCCGGGTACCGCCGCCTACATCACGACCGGCGCGCCCCTGCCTGAGGGCGCAGACGCAGTCGTCATGATCGAAGAGACTGAAAGAATCGGGAACGGCTCATCGTCCGCAACGGTCCGCATTAACCGGCGTGTGCAACCTGGCGCAGACGTGCGCCCCGTCGGCGTGGACGTGATAGAGGGCCAGGTCGTGCTCGCAGCAGGAGAGCGACTCGATGCTGCTGAGATCGGCCTTCTCGCGACCGCGGGCGTCATCGAAGCACCGGTCCATCCACGTCCCAAGGTCGCCGTTCTCTCCACCGGCGACGAGTTGATCGAGCCAGGGAATCCGCTCGGCCCCGGTCAGATTCGCGACAGCAACCGCGCCATGCTGGTCGCAGCCATCGACGCTGTAGGGGGCGAGCCGGTTGACCTTGGCATCTCAGGCGATACGCAGGAGGCGCTAGAGTCCCGAGTACAGGAAGGATTGGCACATGCCGACATATTGATCAGTTCCGGCGGCGTTTCTATGGGCGAGCTGGATCTTGTTCAACCCCTGCTCGAACATGCCGGCACGGTCCACTTCGGACGCGTGCGGATGAAACCGGGCAAGCCCATAACCTTTGCCACCGCCGACTACAAAGGCAAGCACCGACTGGTCTTCGGCCTTCCGGGCAATCCAGTCAGCAGCCTGGTGACATTTTACCTCTTCGCGATGCCGGCCCTCCGCAAAATGGCGGGTTGGCCAAACCCTGAACTGCGCAGTGTACAGGCCAGGTTGGAACAGCCGCTTCCGCTGGATGCATTTCGACCCGAATATCATCGCGCCACGCTTCGCTGGGACGATGAACGGTGCTGCTACCTCGCCGCCAGCACCGGCAGCCAGGCCAGCAGCCGTCTTTTGAGTATGCGCACTGCCAACGCGCTCCTGGCACTCCCCCAGCGTGAGGGCACGCTGGCTGCCGGCGAGCTCGTGGACGCGCTGCTAATCGGCGAACTTTAGCGGCTCTTTGGATGGTTGAATGTCCAAGCTAACGCATCTTGACCAGGACGGCCGTGCATCGATGGTCGATGTCGGCGACAAAGCAAGCAGTAGACGCGAGGCCGTAGCAGAGGCCAGCATTTACATGGCGCCCTCTACGCTGGCCGCCATTCGCGACGACAGTCTGCCCAAGGGCGACGTGCTGGCCGCCGCTCGCATCGCCGGCATTATGGCCGCCAAGCGCACGCATGACCTGATCCCGCTCTGTCACCCGCTTCAATTGAGTAAGGTTGCCGTTGACTTCGAAGTCGATGACGAGAACGGGCGGATCAATGTCGTTGGCACTGTGCACTGCAATGGCCGCACAGGGGTTGAGATGGAGGCGCTGACAGCGGTCAGCGTCGCCGCGCTAACCATCTACGACATGGCAAAAGCCTTGCAAAAGTCGATGACCATCTCAGACATTCGCCTGCTTCGAAAGCGGGGCGGCAAGTCGCGTGATTGGGAGCGGGCGGCCTCCGCGGAACGCCCGAGAACTGTGGAACCGTGAAAGTTTATTTGATTCTCTTCGCCGGTCTGCGGCAGGCGGCGGGCTTCAAACACGACTCAGTTACCCTGCCTGACTCCGCAACCGTCGGCGACCTGCTCGACAAACGCGTCCCCCAGCTGCGCCGGCGCAGCTTCTATGTAGCAGTAAACGAGGAGTACGCCCAGCGCGACACGGTCCTGCAGGATGGGGATGAAGTTGCGCTTCTTCCTCCAGTGTCCGGCGGCGTCTCCCGCCCATGCCGTGTTAGCCCTGATGAAGATTGCCAGCAAAAGGTGATCCTTGACGATGTCGGTTAGATCATTCGAAATCACCCAAAAGCCACTTTCGCAAGACGACATACTGCGCCGCGTCAGCCGCCCTGATTGTGGCGGCGTCGTCACTTTTGCCGGCACCGTGCGCGGCTCGACAACCACGAGCGACGGCGCGCGTGAGACCGATTTTCTCAGCTACGAGGCCTTCGTGCCGATGGCCGAAAAGATGATGGCCCGCATAGGCGATGAGATTCAGGAGCGCTGGCCCAATGTGAAGGCGGTCAGCATCCTCCATCGCATTGGCCGCTGTGACGTCGAGGAGCCTACCGTCCTGATCGCTGTCGCTTCGCCCCACCGCGACGATGGCTGCTTCGAGGCCTGCCGTTATGCGATTGAAAGGCTCAAGGCAATCGTTCCCATTTGGAAGCAGGAGAACTGGAGTGATGGAGAGGTCTGGGTCGAAGGCCCGCGGCAAGCGGAACTGGATGTTTCCCTCCCGGACGACGTTTCGGCGTAGAGATGCCCCGCTTTCAAGCCCGCCCATATTTGGCGACGATCCCTCTTTAGGATAAACTGACGAGCCGTCAACACAATGAGGCAACTGCTGTGTTGACTTGGTTAGACGAAGAGTGGCCGACCGTTTGGAAGGCAGGTGAAGTCATCGCTGCCGGTCTCGAGCCGGCAGAGGAACTTCCCGACTCTCACCCACGATGGCTGCAATGCAGCATCGCCGGGACGTTGCCCCACGAAACCGTAAGTGGGGGCGCATGGCCGGTAACGGGTATGTGACTACAACCGCAACAGAGAGCAGACCCGCCGCTCGGTTGCCGCAAAGTGGCCGGGCTGGCAAGGGGTGAAACGGTGGGGTAAGAGCCCACCAGCGGTTTCGGAGACGAAACCGGCTGGGCGAGCGTGCAACGGAGAGCAAGGCGAGTGGGTTTTGCACTGTCTGCGAAGATGGTGTAAAATCTCGTCGCAGCGGTGCGGACAAAGTTGGGCAACACCCAGCAAGTCACAAACCGCCGGACGCATGTCCGAGACAGATGATGACCTTCGGAGCGCCTCTGGGCCGCTCTGAAGACAGAATCGGGGGTACGCCTGCCTTCCAACGGTTCGCTTGGCGGGGCGAAGCTGGTGTTCGACGGTCTGACTGGTTCGCGAGGCCGCTCTGCACAATTGACGCTGGACAGCCTGCCACAAGGGAAGCCGACGTGGCGGAATTGGCAGACGCGATAGACTTAGGATCTATTGCCCGCAAGGGTGTGGAGGTTCGAGTCCTCTCGTCGGCACTAGGCAACAGCGTCCGGGCCCGTGGCCAAGCGGGAAGGCGCCTGCTTTGCAAGCAGGAGATCGTCGGTTCGAATCCGACCGGGTCCACTCGGCAGATTGCCGGAAACGAGATTGCTTTTTTAACAGTTTATTTGCGGGCGTAGTTCAGTGGTAGAACGTCTCCTTGCCAAGGAGAAGGTCGTGAGTTCGAATCTCATCGCCCGCTCACATAGGACCGGCCTGGTGGATGCTCGCGCCGCGGCAATCTCGCAGTCCGCTTGCCGTGGCGCGAGCGTTTTGCGAGTCGGTCCTTTTGCCGAGGTAGCTCAGTTGGTAGAGCAATGGACTGAAAATCCATGTGTCCCCAGTTCAAGTCTGGGCCTCGGCACCTGTGAGTGGTGGCCGAAAAGCGGTTGCCAAAGTGCGGCCCGTTGCTGAATTTCGTCCAGACTCTCCTGGTTCGGCCAGGAATGGGGGATCGTCTAATGGCAGGACTACGGACTTTGGATCCGTCAATCGGGGTTCGAATCCCTGTCCCCCAGCCTTTGGCAAGGTGACGCAACCCGCTCGCTGATGCTATTGGGAGCTGCCTGGAGCCGCTAACCGAATATTACATGGCGCCTATAGCTCAATGGCAGAGCGTCTGATTGTGGATCAGAAGGCTACGGGTTCGAGCCCCGTTAGGCGCCCCTGGTGTTCGGTTGAGTCTTTGTGTTCTTGGTCAGATCTGGAGACTCAACCGGATCCTTTTTTTAATGTACGAGGAAGAAATAGAAGGATCGGCCTGCCTTTGTCAGCGAGCCTCTCTCGTGTCGTTTGTCGGTAATGGAAGCAAGGCCTTCTGGACACCATGCTCCCGGATTCCGCGAATGTAGTAGTCGACCGCACGGCGGACCAGTTCTGTACGCGTAGCGCCAGTCTGCCGTCGTAGTTCGTTGAGTTGCTCGATCTGCTGTTTGGTGAATTGAATCTGCGCCTTGATTAGCATGCGCCCCCCTTTCGGATTCGGTGTCCGTTGGTTGGATCGTGGACTTTAGCATGGGTGAACCAATGCATGCAAATGCCATGAAGTGACGCCGCCCACTGGCTGAGTAGGTGTATGGTTCCGTTGGACTTACTGGCAACGCAGTCGAATGAACCCGTCCTGAGTCATATTTGAGGTGAGTTTTTCGAATGAGCAGTCTTACTGGCGCAGAAAAAAAATGTCTCGAAGCCGTCTTTGGAATGAATAGTGGCTTTGTCTTGGATTTCAGCGATCAGGGATTCGCGGAATTCTTCGACAGTCATGGTGTCGACATTCACGGTTCCCAGTACCATGACAGAGGCAATTCCAAGGCCAACAAGTTACGCGCCTTTTGGGACAAGGAGCCTGATGAGCTTGTAGGGAAAGTCTTATCGGACTTGCTTAATGTTTGCGAGATTCTCGGACGCGATCAAGTGGCGATAGAGAAAGGTCGTGCAATTGCTGCAAAACTTTCTGAGATCTCCCTCGAGTATGCCGCTAATGCGCAAGCCCTTTCATCCGAAGCGGAAGTAATCAAGCTTAGCCAGAAGTGGTACAAAGGGGGCCAGTTGGACGAAGGTGGGTTTGGCCAAGTATTTCAGGGACAGTCGGAGGCCGGCGAAGAGGCAGTCATCAAGCTCATTCAAAACGTTCCTGGAGCTGACCGAGAACTCCTATTTAGGAATTTGGATGGTGTTCCGAACGTAGTTCCCACTCTTGACCGAGGGGAGTGGGGAGATTTCTTGGTTCTTGTTATGCCACGAGCTGACAAATCGCTAAGACATCATCTGAGCCAGAACGGCGATCGTCTCTCTGTCGACGAAACCGTTGAGGTGCTCTCTGACGTTGCTCACGCCTTAGCTGGAATTGAAGGTCAAGTCGTTCATAGGGACATCAAGCCAGAGAATATCCTCCGTTTGAACGGACGATGGTGTCTCGCGGACTTTGGCGTCTCAAGATACGCAGATGCTACAACTGCCATACATACTCATAAAGACTCAATGACTCCTCGTTACGCCGCTCCGGAGCAGTGGCGGTCTGAGCGTGCCACACCCGCCACTGATGTGTATTCACTAGGGGTCGTGGCTTATGAATTACTAGCCGGGGAAGCGCCGTTCTCAGGCCCTGAAGAACACGACTACAAAAAGCAACACCTCTTTGAGTCACCAGAGGCAGTCAGTGGTGTTCCCTCGAGGCTCCTCTCCTTAATAAACGAGTGCCTAAGCAAATCGCCCGATCTACGACCAGTACCTCAAGTCTTGGTTTCTCGACTCAATGACTGCAAAAACATAGCATCAGGAGCCGGAATCCGCCTGCAGCAAGCAAATGACCTTGAAGTTCAGCGAAGAAATGAGGCGGCTCGGAAAGACTCTGTAGCCGCAGCAGACTCTGAGCGCCGTGGTGAATACAGTAGAGAGGCGAATCGAATCTTGAAAAGTTTGGTCGCTTCGCTTCACGAAAGGATCCTGTCGGACGCGCCGGTGACATTGGCAAACCCGCCAGCGGGCATACGTCCAAATTGGTCATGGGCCTTGGGTCAGGCCAGCATGAGGGTTTTGGTACCTTCGACGTGGTTGACTGACCAGCCCCCAGATGACACACACCCCCTACCTTTTGAAGTCATTGTTCACTCATCAATCGCTCTCAAGGTCAAACCGGACAGAGATGGGTATGAAGGTCGCTCTCATTCGCTCTGGTTTTGCGATGCACAAGAAGCTGGGGTATTCCGTTGGTATGAAACGGCCTTCATGGTGAGTCCTGCCGTTCCTCGCAAGGATATGCGCATTGCCCCTTTCGCCTTAGAACCTGGACGAAAAGCCTGCATTGCTCTTTCTCCGGGCATTGCTCATGATCAAGTCGCCTGGCCCTTCACTCCTATTGACAGAGGAGAAGAGGAGAGGTTTATTGAGCGGTGGGTTGAATGGTTTGCTATGGCTGCCCTAGGGCAGCTCAGTCGTCCAATTAAGTGGCCTGAGCGGGAGGCCAAGGGGTCTTGGAGACGAGGGGTTTAGGATCCGAAAACTGCAGGACGGGCCAGGGCTCTGGTTCAGATCTCGACGCGACGGACAGAAAGGACGGGGCCAAGCAAAGATGGCACGTATGGTATGCGTGAAAGCTACGATCGTAAGCCAAAATGGGCTCCCTCTTGGTCGGCACAGAGTGCTGAAGTCTTGCGTTTCACTAGGAATTCGGAACCTTTCCGTGACCTAATTCAATGGACATATGGGATGTATCGAACAGGAAGAACTAGCGATGTAGAAGCCTTCGATCGCTATCTTCTGAAAGGCCATAATTCAGCCACTGCTCAGAATGATTTCAGACCAAAGAGTGGTAGGACTCTTGAGGAGTATCTTGATAGTAGGAACCTATTACCTCGAAACAGCACACGACCTGATGGTGATTGATTGGTCCCCTAGGTTCGCTACAGGAGTCGTTTCTGACGTCCTCACAGACCATTGCCAATGCCTGGCCAACTCTTAACGACCTATTTTCTTGAAGAAGGCATCCTCCACACACAAGCCTGGCAGGAATCCCTCTCCCAACTCACCGACTTCGACACCTTCCGCAACCACGCCCAAGCCCTCGTCGACAGCGCCGCCAGCTTCCACAACATCAACGAAGCCTCCACCGAGCAGGAGCTCATCCGCCCCCTCTTCGAACTGCTCGGCTGGGCCGACTACCTCCCCCAGCAAGGCAGCGACCACAACGAAGACATCCCCGACCACCTCCTCTTCGGCGACGCCGAATCCAAAGACCGCGCTGCCGCCAAACCAGCCCCGCGGCGTTACCCCGATGCCCTCGCCGTCGCCGAGAGCAAACGCCTCAACCGGCCGCTCGACGCACGCGGCAGGACCGGCTCACCACACGGCCAGATCCTCCGCTACCTTGCCACCGCCGACATCGCCTCCGACGGACGCATCCGCTGGGGTATCCTCACCAACGGCCGCATCTGGCGTCTCTACGATCGCCGCGCCCTCCCCCGCGTCAGCGGCTACTACGAAGTCGACCTTAACGCCGCTCTCCAGGCCGACGACGACTTTCACGCCATCCGCGCCTTCCGCCTCCTCTTCGGCCGCGCCTCCTTCAGCCCCCAGCACGGCGCCCAGACCAGCTTCCTTGAGGACGCCATCGCCGAAGGCCGCCGCTACGAAGAACAGGTCGCAAACGATCTCTCCGGCACTGTCTTCGACAAAGTCTACCCCTCCCTCATCCGCGCCCTCGCCGACAAGAGCGGCGCTGACCTGGAGGACGTTCGCCAGGCCGCCCTCATCTTCCTCTACCGCCTGCTCTTCCTCCTCTACGCCGAGGACCGTGACCTGCTGCCCGTCAACGACAACCGCTACGACGACTACGGCCTGCGTAAATCCGTTCGCGACGACATCGACAAACGCATTCACGCCCCCAACACCTTTTCCAGCATCGCCAGCAACTACTACAACCACATCAACACGCTTTGCCACCTGGTCGACGAAGGGGACGCCTCCATCGGCCTGCCGCCCTACAACGGCGGCCTTTTCGCCCGGCAAGCCGCGCCCATACTCGAACAGATCCAGCTGCCCGACGCCGTGCTCGCCCCGATCATCCACAACCTCAGCCGCACCAGGGACGATTCCGGCCGCCGCTTCGTCAACTATCGCGACATGACCGTGCAGCAGCTTGGCTCCATCTACGAGCGCCTGCTGGAACGCGAACCCGCCCGCACACCGGACGACCAGATCGTCGTCCGACCCAACAGCTACGCCCGCAAGGACAGTGGCAGCTTCTACACGCCCCAACCGCTCGTCGACCTCATCGTCGAGCGCACGCTCACACCCCTTCTGGAGGAACGCAAGGCCGCCTTCGACGCCAAAGCCGCCGCCCTGCAGAGCGACACCCGCGCTAAGGCCGACCGCGTCGCCGACCTCCGCCCTCTCGACCCCGCCGAAGCCGCGCTCAACCTCAAAGTGCTCGACCCCGCCATGGGCAGCGGCCACTTCCTCGTCACCGCCGTCGACTACCTCTCCGACGCCATCGCCGACCTCGTCGAGTACGCGCCCACTGCCGCGCCCTGGCTCGAGGACGCCTACACGTCGCCCCTGCTTGACCGCATCGCCGCCATCCGCACCGAAATCCTGGACCGTGCCGACGCCAACAACTGGGTCATCGACAGGCCCCAGCTAACCGACCAGGCCATCATCCGCCGCATGGTCCTCAAACGCTGCATCTACGGCGTTGACAAGAACCCGCTCACCGTAGAACTGGCCAAGGTCTCGCTGTGGCTGCACAGCTTCACCGTCGGCGCGCCGCTCTCCTTCCTCGACCACCACCTGCGCTGCGGCGACTCGCTCATCGGCCTGCGCGTCCACGACGCCGTCAAGGAGCTCTCCCGGCTGGGCGGGCTCACCTCCGCCAGCGCCATCCAGGCCGCTGAAAACGCAACCGCCGGCATGCAACAGATCGAAGAGATGTCTGACGCTGACATCGCCGAAGTCGAGCAGTCCGCCACACTCTTCCGCGAGGTCGAAAAGACCACCTCGCCCCTGCGCGGCCTGCTCAACACACTCTGCGGCGTCAACTGGCTCGCCGCCGGCATGAAAAAGCGGCAGCGCGCCGAGTTCGAAGCCCCGCTCCAGGCCGTAATCATCTCGCAGGAGGAAAGAGCCTTCTCACTGCTATCCAATGGCCCCGACAGCGTCGATCCCGCCGACCCCGTCCGCCAACACACCACCTGGCCCGACTTCACCCAAATCTGGCGCGCCGCCAAAAAGATCGCCGACCGCGAAAGCTTTCTACACTGGGAAGTCGCCTTCCCAGGTGTATGGCACAGTTGGCAGAGTGACGAGCCCTTTGGCGGTTTCGACGCCGTCATCGGCAACCCGCCTTGGGATCGCATAAAGCTGCAGGAAAGTGAATGGTTTGGACTTCGTAAACCCGAGATTGCAGAGATCGAGGGAGCCTCTGAACGTAAGGCGGCTATTCAGGAATTGCGAGTGAGAGATCCCGATCTTGCCCTTGAATTTGATGCTGCCAAAGAACATGCACAAAGTCTTGGCAGCCTCATTCGCGAATTCGGTCACTTTCCTCTTCTTGGTGGAGGGGACGTCAATCTCTACTCCCTCTTCGTCGAACGAGCCATGCACTTAATCAAACCAAACGGCATCGTTGGCTTAATCATTCCCTCTGGCATTTACGCCGACAAGACTGCGAGTAGTTTCTTTAAGTTGGTATCCACTGGCGGTCGAGTCGATGGGCTGTTCGACTTTGAAAACAAGAAGATTTTCTTCAAGGACGTCCACTCCTCACAGAAATTCTGCGCTTTCATCTTCGGAGGCGACAGTCGGTTTTTTGAAGAGACTAAGTGTGCTTTCTTTCTGCACGACACGGACACAATCCAAAATGATCACCGCTGTTTCTCACTCTCAGCCGCCGACTTTGCTCGCGTGAATCCCAACACAAGCACTGCTCCTGTTTTTCTTACTCGCCGGGATGCTAATCTCACCCGTAGCATATACGAGCAACATCCTGTATTGGTTGACCGCTCAACCGGACAAGAGACCAAAGTGTGGCCCGTCAAGTATCGGCAGGGCCTGTTCCACTCAGGAGGACATTCAGGTTTGTTTCGGCGAAAGGACCAGTTGCAGAGTAAAGGGTTCTACCCGGCAGAAGGGAACAGGTGGAAAAGGGGCGACGAACTCTATGTGCCTCTGTACGAAGGGAAGATGGTGCAGATGTTCGATCATCGCGCGGCGTCCATTATTACCAAAGAGAAAAATATTGTTAGGAAAGCGCAGCCTGTGCCCACCCTAGAAGATCAATATCGAGATCCTCGTTTTTCACCGAGCCCTCGCTGGTGGGTGAACCAGCGGGATTTACCTCACTATGTGGCTGGGTCCTACATTCTGACCTTTAAGGAATTTACCGCGTCAACTAATGTGCGGACGATGATAGCTTCTCTTGTGCCACTCGTAGGATGTCTGGATACGCTACCTGTCCTTCTTTCCCATGGCGAAGGCCTTGATGCCACCAGTACCGCTTGCCTGATTGCAAATCTTAATTGCTTTACTTTGGATTATGTTACTCGTCAGAAGATTCAAGGGACGCATATTAAGAAATACATGCTTGAGCAACTCCCCGTCATCGCCCCCGCCGACTACGACCGCGCCTTCGGCACCACCACCGCCCGCGCCCTCGTCCGCCACCACGTCCTCCGCCTCACCTACACCGCCCACGACATGGCCCCCTTCGCCCGCGACCTCGGCTACGACGGCCCCCCCTTCATCTGGAACGAAGAAAAGCGCCGCCACCTGCGCGCCCGCCTCGACGCCCTCTACTTCCACCTCTACGGGCTCTCCAAAGAAGACGCCGCCTACATCCTCGACACCTTCCCCATCGTTCGACGCCACGACGAAGCCGCCTTCGGCAACTACCGCACCAAGGAGATGGTCCTCGCCTACTACAACGCCCTTGCCGCCGGCGACCCGGGCGTGAAAGTGGCAGTCTAGCAGACGGTTAGACTTTGTCTGTCCTTGGAGCGAACACCCCTAACAATTGGAACAGCACAGTGCGGCGGGCGAGAGTGAGAAGCCTAGGGCTCGTTGACATTTCGGTCAAGCCATATGAGTGTAGCGGCAAAGTGCAGGAAAGCCATGAAGCGTCGAGCTAGCTTTTCATAGCGGGTGAAAATACGTCGATACCACTTGATTCTGTTGATGAAGCGTTCGACGATGTTGCGTTCTCGGTAGCGGATTCGGTCATAGTCATGCGGTTGCTTGCGATAACGGCGGGAAGGGATGACCACCTCGACCTGGTGGGCTGCGAGCAGCTCTCGCAGAGGGTCAGAATCGTAGCCTTTGTCGGCAATAACGGCATCAAAATGGAAAGGGGCGAGCAACGATTCAGCTTGGGACATATCATGGCGTTCACCCCCGGTCAAGATAAACTTTAGGGGAAAGCCAAGTGCATCGACGAGGAGATGGATCTTGCTGCTGAAGCCACCCCGGCTCCGCCCTAGGCCCTGTTCTTGCTGACCGCCCCTTTTTTGGACCCGCCTGCTGCGCACATATGGGCGCGCACAACTGTACTATCGGGCATCACCGCTGCCATGTCTGGGTCTTGAGCGAACTGTTTGAACATGTCGGCCCAAACAGCGTTCTCTTCCCAGCGTGCGTAGCGTTTGAAGACAGTGTTCCACTTGCCAAGATCGGCTGGCAGTTCACGCCACTGCGCGCCGGTGCGCAGTATCCAGTGAACTGCCGCGACGAAACGGCGACACTTCTCCTCTTGCCCGGCATAGGCACGAGGGTGTCCTTGCAGAAATGCGTACAGCTTCTGCCACTGATGGTCGGCAATCTTATAGGTAGACATCCTACGATTGTCGCCAATTTGTCAGAATCCTTCAAACGTCAACGAGACCTAGTAATTTCAAACTCGTTTGCGCGCGCGAGACACCCCCGCCGGTTCCGGGACGCCACCTGCCAGCTTTTGAAGGGGGTTATGCCGCGGCAGAGCGCTCTGCAGCTGTCTTGACAGCGTGACAACTGGCGCACAGCGGCTGCAGATTGTCGATGCTGTGAGTTCCCAAAGGAAGGGGCACGATGTGGTCCACCAGCACGGCAGCAGTCAGCCGTCCGCGCTCGGCACAGTACCGGCACAGCGGCTCGTTGGCCAGCACGGCGTTGCGGATGCGCTGCCAGTGCTTGTCGTAACCGCGCTTGTGAGCGGGCAAGCGATTGTCGGGAAGACGGTTGCGCCGGCTTTCTCCGCAATGGGAGCAGCTGCCGTCGCGCACAACGCCGGGGCAGGACCTGTCAGGACAAGCTCGATTCATGGCATTGCAACACAGAGGAGTCCTGGCACTGGATTCGGCGCGGCCCGGCCCAGCTTGCCGCATGGCATCAGGGGAAAGCGCTCGAGCCGGCTACGTCGTGGCCTGGCCAGCTTTTCGTTTCGAATCAAAGGATTGGCTTGAGGTGCTGTCGTCCAAACAATCTCTACCCCCTCCCCCCCTTATTCTTGAGGAAGAATACAAGAGACTATCACAAATGAGGTGCGGAGGCGGGTAGCGGAAGGCTTGACAAAAGCTCAGTTCCAATCAATCATTACGGTAACCGTTATAGAAACGGCAGAACCACCGACGAATCCTGTCAGAGGGCGGCGTCGGTGGTTCTAAGCACCCACAGCCGCCTTCCCTATGTAAGGAGATCGACCATGAATGACTTCGATTATAGCCCCCCGCGCGCGCGGGGTCAAATCGGTGAATCCTCAATTCTAGTACGAAAAGCTCAAGAAACAGAGCCGACCACTGCTACAACAGCGGTCGGCCCACAGCCAAGCCAAAAGGTGTCTCCAGTTACTTCCTCACAGAGTAACACTTCTCCGCGAAACGATCCAAACCTCGGAAATCTCTTGACTGCGTTTGTTTCCCAGGTAGCGACCCAAATAGCTGAAGGCGTAAGGGAATTTCTGGATGCCGTAGGCCAGGCAGTCCGGACTTTTGTCGAGAAAGCTCGGCATGACTACGAAGCATGGACTTCCGATCCTCTTTTGCAGGAACGGCCAGCAACTCTCATCGGTCAGGTGCGGCAGTCCAAACAACCATCTGATTTGCCAAAGTATATTCAGTTGCCATTGGCAATAGTGGTTTTTATCCTCTTGCTCTTGAGATTTTCAACTGCGGGAGAAGCATCTCTAACTCTAATTGAAATCAATGTCGAAAGCCCACAGTTCTACACCAATTTCGACACCTTGAATCAGAATTGCAGTACACCATAGAGATTGAGTAGGCTGCTGCCAACGCCGGGTGCTGCCTCGAAAGGCGGTCTGGTAGATTGGCTTCTGCTTTGTGGCACTATAGGCATATAAGTTCCTTCCACTAAGAGGAGACTGTGACCCGCACCCGAACGCGGCTCGCTTCGACCGGCATTGTCGCCAGGTCAATGGCCAGCGAATGCGTTCCGAGCGTCTTGATGTGAGCTGACAGGTCGAGTTCTGCAGTGAAATCCAGACCGGACGTGCGCCCGTTGTCGACGGCGTACTCATAGCCCCCTGACCCGGGCCGCTCGATCTCGAACCTGGCCCTGACGTCATCCCCCGGGTTGGCGACGAAGTAAACCGGCGTTGCCCCTCCCCCTCTGTTTTCCGAATAAGAGATCTCGGCCACCCCCGTGTACACACGAGCTGCCGCACGCGCGCCCAGGGCGGCCGCTTCGAAGAGGTCCTCGAGCCGGCGCGCCAGAATGCTGATGTCATCGACCAAGCGGACAGACTGCTGCGTCGTCACGGTTGTGGCCTGCCGCAGGCCTGCGGCCTGGTCGAAGGTAGTTGACACGGACGCAACCCGGAAGCTGTCATCGATGCGGGGGTCGCGCACCTTGAATGCCAGCTGATTAATGGGCCAGATTATCTGGCGCATCTCCCATTCGCATTCATGGGAAACGACTACCCAGCGCTTTGTCCCAGGCCTTGCTGGCTTGACGGCCAGTGGATAGCTCAGGGGCTCTTCCCATTTCGCGAACGTGAACGTCTCGTCAACGATTCTGAATGACACTCTGGCGCCGAACGGTGAAACAGGTGCCTAAATATACACTCGATTCTTACGCCAAATCTTCCCCTTCCTGATTCGATCGCCACGTGACATCTTCCCGCACAATGTAGATCCCAAACGGGTTCACGAGCTTGCGAGTGTCAATGGAGCGAGTGAGACGCCTGCGATGTCAGGCCACAGCCCATGCGAAAACTCTTGGTTTCAAATAGAACGCACATGAATTTCTCTCTATCAGATAACTATTATATTGTTGTGGATAAGCGATGTTCTGTCTCTTGGAAATTTTTTCTCGCAAACGCTCGTAAACGCTCGTGAATCTCTCGTAAACGCTCGTACGAGCGTTTACCTGTTCCCGTACGAGCGCACGACCTGTGTTCAGGGAGCGCCCAGCCCGGCTTTTCGTGCAGTAACACTGAAACTGTGTCTCTTCAGCCCGCTTTGAAACCCTGCCTTTTCACCGAACGCAGCCGGAAGAGCTTGCCTTCTCGACACACCTTGAAAATGTCAACGAGCCCAGTCGATTTTCTGGGGCGCGGACGTTGACCCCTCTCTCACGACCAAACAACCCGTTTGCGGACCTGTACAAAAACGATGTGATTTTTTGACTGGCAAAACTCGTACAAAGCTAATTTGGACAAAAAACGGGCAATCCCGGCGATTGCAGGGAAGGAACCACCAGATATAGTGGTTGGCGGGTCGACACATGCGGCCCTCGATGCTCCGGCACCGGCTGCATCCCGGTTCACGACGACCGCCCGCGCGCAAGCACCCGCCGCCGCTCAAACCGCAGGCCTCCATCTACTGTGCGCGCAGCGACACTGCGCCGGTATAACCGGGCGCACAGATCTGGTCAAACGATGTAGTCGTTTCGAGCCCGGCCAGGGGTCCCTATTTGGGCCTCATCGGAGGTCACTACTTGCTGCGCATACCGCTACGTTCGCCCTTCTTCAGAGCAAGTCCTCTTCATTCAGGTGGTCGGAGACTGCCAGCGGCGTGGCGGCGAGAAGACCCCCGTCCACGGGCATGATGACGCCTGAAATCCAGCGCGATTCGTCGCTGGCGAAGTATAGGGCGGCGTAGGCGACGTCCAGGGCGGTACCTTCGGTTCCCAGAGGGCCTATCTTGCGGCGCCTTTCGCGTTCTTGGTGCGGAAAACTGGCCACAAAGGAGGCGTGGACGTGGCCGGGGGCGATACAGTTTGCGCGGATATTCTGCCGTCCGTGGTGAACAGCGATCAGCTTGGTCAACGTTACGAGTCCGCCCTTGGCGACGGAGTACGGGACGTTGAGATAGGCGCCGGCAAGCAGGCCGTCGATCGACGATATGTTGACAATCGACCCGCCGCCGCCGGCTGCCATGCGCGGCACGGCGTGCTTGCAGACCAGCGCAGGTCCCTTCAGATTGACGTCGAGAGCGAGGTCCCAGTCCGCCTCTTCGATTTCGGTAACCATGCCGATGCCTGGCCCGCCCACATTGTTGACGACCACGTCGAGACTGCCGAAGCGCTCGACGCACTCGGCCGCAAGCCTGCGGCAGTCCTCTTCGACGGCAACATCAGCGATGACGATGGAGGCCGTTCCGCCACCGCTCTCGATCATCTTTAGCGTCTCTTCTGCTCTGCACCGGTCCAGGTCGGCCAATATTACCCTCGCGCCCTGCCGCGCGAACAGCAGCGCCGTTGCCTCACCGATACCCGGCGCCGGGCGGCCGCGTGAACCCGCGCCCGTGACGATCGCCGCTTTTCCCTCAAGCCTGTTGCCGCTGGGGGGAAGCTCCCTCGGTACGTTCAAAGCTCAACTGTCCCTGTCAAGTAGGGGCACCTTCGGCGGGCGCCCTCCCTCTTGGCAAGAGCGAAAGTCCCGCCCAAACACCACGTCAAAACGCAGTCGTAGCCGCGCCCTTTTCAGGACCCCTCTGCGGGATCCCTCTGCCCCGCCTGCAACATGAACAATGCAAGAATGGGCGGAATTGTGCGGAAAAGTGAGCAGAGCTGCGCACATAGGACGAACCCCAAGCAAAGGCGGTCAGAAACCTCTCCAACATCACGTTCCACATGATCACTAGACTCTCTGTACCGCTCGGTTACTACCACTATCGCAGTTGCGGCATCTTATGGTTGGCTCCTGTCCCGGCTTCCTCTCACGCCTGCTCACGCTGGACCGATCACGTCGGAAAGGTAACGGGCCTTGGTGATTTCGACGACCTCATTCGGGTCGCGCCGCCACCAGTCGCGCGCCGAGAAGATCTCGACTTCCCGGAAACCCTCGTAGCCGGTCGCCTCCACCAGGCGGCGAATGCGACGGATGTCGATCACACCGTCCCCCATCATGCCGCGGTCCAGCCGCAAATCGGTCGTCTCTAACAGCCAGTCGCAGACGTGAAAGGAGACAATGCGTCCGGCTGCCCGCTCGATCTCCTGCTCCAAATCCGGGTCCCACCAGACGTGGTATACATCGACCAGGATTCCCAGTTCGGGGCCGGCCCCCAGCTCTTCGACCCAGTCGTTGGCCTGGCCGAGCGTCGACAGACAGGATCGGAACGCGCAGATCATCGGGTGCAATGGTTCAAGCGCAACGGTGACCTGGGCCTTCCTGGCGTAGGGCAGAACTGTTGCCAGCCCTTCCAGGCAGCGGGCGCGCGCAGCGCGCAGGTCTCTCGAGCCTTCGGGGAGGCCCCCGGCGACAAATGCGATGCACTCGGCCTCGACCTCGGCGGCCTCGTCGATCGCCTGCCGCGTCGCGTCCAAGTTGGCGCGAAAGCGGGCTGGGTCGGAGTCGGTCAGTAGGCCGCCGATGCAGTAGCACGTCGCCTGCATGTCGTGGACGCGCAGCAGCCGGCGCGCCTTCGTCGCGCCTATCTCCAGCAGCTTGTCGCGCACAATGCCGATGGCGTGGACACCGTGACGGGCGTACCCTTCGATCGCCTGTGGAAGGGACCACTGGTGCAGCGTAGTGAACTGATTGATCGCAAGTCTGTTGAAGTCGCCCATGGACAATGGCCCTCTGTCTATGGCTGTCCTCTTGCCGCGGAGCCGCCTGCCGGCTCAATAGGTCGCACGCCCGCCGGAGACATCAAAGACGGCCCCGGTGGCGAAACTGCAGGCGTCGCTGCACAGCCAGGCGACCATCTCAGCGTTTTCCTCGATAGTTCCAAAACGCCCCATCGGGATCTTGGCCGTTACACCGGCGATGTAGTCCGGCGTCATCTCCCCCAAAAGTTCTGTCTGCACCATGGCCGGGGCCACACAGTTGACGATGATCCCGCTCTGCGCCAACTCTTTGCCGAGGGACTTGGTCAGTGCAATGACGCCGGCTTTGGCAGAGGAATAGGCGCATGCCCTGGCGTTGCCCTCCTTGCCCGCGACCGAGGCGACATTCACGATGCGCCCGCCTCCCTGTTCCAGCATCAGCGGAATGACCGCCCGGCAACAGAGAAAGACCGAGGTCAGGTCCGCCGCGATAACGCGGTCCCACTCGTGCAGGGGGTAGTCCCAGGTGGGCAGAGTCGGGCCCGAGACCCCGGCATTGTTGACCAGGATGTTAATAACGCCCATCTGCGCGAGCGTATCCTGGACCGCCTGCTCAACGCTCGCAGGCTCGGTCACGTCCACAGCCAGTACAGCCTCGAGTTGCTCCCTGGCCGCGCTCTTTCGCAAAGGGTCTGGATCGATGTCCCACACCGCAACCGCCGCCCCCGATTCTGCCAGCCGCTGGGCTATACCGAGGCCGATCCCCTTTGCCCCGCCGGTAACAACGGCCGTGCGCCCGCTGAAATCATACTGGACCATGGTCCGATTCCCCTCGATAATACAAACCGCGACTGTGTCTTCGACCCATTTCGTTCCCTTATACCCCAGTTTTGGCGAAAGCGCTATCCGAAAAGGAGAGCGCGGCAGCCCAACCGGCGCCGAATTGGCGCTGGTCAATACCGCTGCTGATCCGCTACAATTCCCTACAGGTCCGGCCGCCAGTCGGGAGCGGAACTGTGAGTCAGGCGCGAATCGTGGTCATAGGCGCCGGGGTGATGGGCCGTCGCCACATCGAATACGTTAATGCCAGCGAGAGCGGCGAGTTGGTCGCACTTTGCGATAACGATGTCAGTGCAGGCGCGCTGGCGGCACAGTACGATGTCCCCCATTTCTTCAACTACATGGAGGCCCTCGACCTGGCCGAGCCGGACGGCGCGATCGTCGCCGCGCCGACCCAGATGCACGAAGAGATTGCGCTGGCCTGCATCCGGCGCAACATTGTGCCGCTGGTCGAAAAGCCGATCGCGGCCTCGCTGGACGAAGGCCGGCGGCTGGTCGATGCCGGTGGCGACGCCGGTGTGCCCGTCCTCGTCGGCCACCATCGGCGCCACCACCCCCGCATCAAGCGGCTGCATGCACTGGTGAACGAAGGCGCGATCGGCCGCCTCATCGGTTTCTCGATGCTGTGGGCGGTGAAGAAACCTGACGACTACTTCAATGTCATCTGGCGCACACAGCCGGGCGGCGGGCCCGTTCTCACCAATATCATTCACGAAATCGACACCTTGCGCTATGTCTGCGGCGAGATCGTCGAGGTCTACGCGGCCACCAGTTCAGCAACACGGGGCCATGAAGTGGAAGACACGGCGGCCATAACGCTCACATTCGCCGGCGGGGTCGTCGGGTCCATATTTCTGTCGGATGCGACGCCCTCGCCCTGGTCCTACGAATTGACGATGTTTGAGAACCCTTCCTACGCGCACACTGCAGGAAACTGTGCTTTCTTTTTCGGAACGGAAGGATCGCTCGCCTTTCCCACGATGGAGTTGTGGCGCTACGAGGGCCGTGGCGAAAGAGGCTGGCACGAACCCTTGGTCCAGGAGGTGAAGGCGCTGGTTGATGCCGATCCGCTGGCCCTCCAGATGGCCCACTTTTGCCGCGTCATCAGCCGCGCAGAGGCGCCGACCGTCAGCGGTGAGGAGGGACTGCGAACCCTTGCTGCCACGCAGGCTGTGCTGGCATCAGGACACGGGAAGAAAGCGGTTCGCCTCCGTCCCCCGTGAGCCAACGGGTACGGCGGTCAGGCAAGCCTTGGCGGAAATCAGTTGATTGTTTGCTCCGACAGAAGATTAGATGAAAGGAGTATTGAAGATGGCATACGCAACCTATATGGGCGCAGAGGTCAAGCGCAAGGAGGACCCCCGCCTTATCACCGGAAGCGGCTCGTATGTTGGCGACATGAAGTTGCCGGGCATGCACTATGTCGCATTCGTGCGCAGCCCCTACGCGCATGCCCGCATCGGCGAAATCGACGCGTCCGCCGCGCTCGACCTCGATGGAGTAGTTGCAGTCGTTACCGGCGAGGACCTCGCGGCAGACTACGAGCCGATGCCCTTTCCTTTCGAGGTCGGTTCCGCCGACGGTGAGGCCAACAGCAAGCGAACCCACCTGGCGCTTTCGACCGGAACTGTACGCCATGCCGGGGAATGCGTGGCCGCGGTCATCGCCACCGACGCTGCCACCGCTGAAGATGCCGCCGAAGAGGTATTCGTCGACTGGGAACCGTTGCCGGTTGTCGCCGGAATCGAGGAGGCGCTTGAAGCCGGTGCGCCCGTGTTGTTCGACGATATGGACAGCAATTGCCAGGACGTCTGGCGGCAAAAGGTCGGCGATGTTGAAACGGCCTTTGCCCAAGCACATCGCGTCGTCCGCCAGCGCATCACCAGCCAGCGGCTTGCCGCGGTGCCGATGGAAGGACGCAGTATCGTTGCCGCCCCCGACCCGACGACCGACGGCCTGACCATCTGGACCAGTACGCAGGCGCCACACTTGATAAGAGGCCAGCTGGCAGGCGTGCTGAGGATGTCGGAAAACGCAGTCCGCGTGATCGCGCCCGAAGTCGGCGGCGGATTCGGCGTGAAGATCGGCATCTACCCCGAGGAGGTCGCTTTGGCCCGCCTGGCTTTGCGCCACCAGTTGCCGTTGAGCTGGGTTGAGGGCCGCAGCGAACATCTGCAAACGACGACGCACGGCCGCGGGCAGATAGCCGACTACGCGCTGGCCGTGCAGGAGGACGGGCGAATCACCGGCCTGCAGATGCGTGTCGTCGCCGACATGGGCGCATATCCGCTGGTCCTGATCATCCCCGAACTGACCGGATGGATGGCGGTCGGCGTCTATCACATCCCCGCGGTCGATATTGAGATCGACTGCGTCTTCACCAATACGACGCCGATCGCAGCCTACCGCGGGGCCGGACGGCCGGAGGCGGCCTACTACATGGAGCGTATGGTCGATCTCGTCGCCAGTGAGCTGGACATGGACCCGACCGAAGTGCGCCGCGTGAACTTCATCCCGCCCGATCACTTCCCCTACGAGACGCCGACCGCCCTGACTTATGACAGCGGCGAGTACGCAAGGTCGCTGGCGAAAGCGCTCGAAGTCTCCGACTATGCTGGGCTGCGCGCGGAGCAGTCCCGGCGCAGGGACGAAGGCAGCGACAACCTCCTTGGAATCGGACTTGCCTGTTATGTCGAGATCTGCGGGTTCGGCCCCTACGAGAGCGCAGAGGTACGCGTCGAGCCCAGCGGGACGGTTACCGTCTTTACCGGCATCTCGCCGCACGGTCAGGGACAGGAGACGACCTTCGCCCAGATCGTGGCCGACGAGCTGGGTGCCGACTACGATCAGGTCATCGTCAAGCACGGTGATACGGCCAACACGCCGATGGGCATCGGCACGATGGGCAGCCGCGGCCTGGCGGTCGGCGGCACCGCCCTTGTCCGTGCGACGGGAAAGGTGCGAGACAAGGCATTGCAGATTGCCGGCCACATCCTTGAGGCCGCAGCAGAGGACATCGAGCTGGCCGAGGGGCTGTACCAGGTCCGAGGCGTGCCCGACCGGGCGGTAACGCTGGCCGAGATCGCGGCACGTGCCTACAGCGTGGATTTGCCTGAAGCGATCGACTCCGGGCTGGAAGGTAGCGACTTCTTCCGGCCCGAGCTGGTCTACCCGTTCGGCACGCACATAGCCGTGGTCGAAGTCGAGCGCGCCACCGGCGGTGTAACGATACGCGACTACTACTCTGTCGACGACTGCGGCCCGCGCATTAGCCCCAATCTGGTCGCGGGCCAGGTGCACGGCGGCCTGGCACAGGGTATTGCCCAGGCCCTGCTCGAGGAGATGGTCTACAGCGAAGAGGGTCAGTTGCTCACCGGCACGCTGATGGATTACGCTATCCCACGCGCGGCGCAGTTCCCCCGCTTTACCGTCGAATCCACCGAAACGAGCACACCGCACAATCCGCTCGGCGCCAAGGGGATTGGTGAGGCAGCAACGATTGGCTCGACCCCAGCGATTGTCAACGCGGTGATGGACGCACTCAATCCGCTGGGCGTGCGCCACATCGACATGCCGCTGACACCCGAGAAGATCTGGCAGGCGATCCATACCAATGGCGCAGCTGCCTGAATCCAGACCGAAGAAGACAAGGAATTCTTGCCAGTGAGCAACTTCCACGTGGCCGTCGGTGACCGCGTGTCGTTCACCAAAACGGTCAGCGAAAGCGACGTCTATCTCTTTGCCGGCATTACCGGCGATCTCTCTCCGAACCATGTCGATGAGGAGTACATGAAGCGCTCCGGCTACGGCCGGCGTATGGCGCATGGCGCCCTGATCGTTGGCTTCATGTCAACGGCCTCGTCGCTGGCGATCGCCGGATCGCGTAGCAGCGGTGACGAAACGCCTGTTTCGCTGGGGTACGACCGGATCCGCTTCCTGGCGCCGGTCTACCTGGGCGATACCGTATCCGTGAAGTACGAGATCGTCGGCATCGACGAGGAGCGCAGACGCTCGGTCGCCGACATTCGCGTCGTCAATCAGACAGACGAACTGGTGGCCGTGGGGCAGCATATTCTCAAGTGGGTGGCGAACCGGCAGTGAACGAAGGGCAGACAATGAACGACGCAAATCAAGAGGAGCTGGCGCGTACTGGCGTTCTCAACCTTGGACAGCTGTTTGACGGCGAGGAACTGGATGCCTTGCTGGCCTTGTTTGACGCCGACCGCGCCAATTTCCGTTACTTCTGGCACCGTTATGGCCACCACCAGGAAGCCAACTACGACGCCTTGATCACAACGCCCGCGCCTCTTGCGAACGACGCGTGTATTCCGGCGACGCTCTGGCGGGATCACGCGGATCCGGAGGCGAGGGCGTTCTACGGTGTGCTGAACCGGCGGACCAAGTTATACTTGGCGGCTTTCGGAGGCTGAACCAGCGGAACTAAACCGGGCTGATCTGGCGGCAGCGCTCGAGAATCTCGACCTGTCGCCGTACACTGGCTGCCGAAATCGCCACAGGGCTTCCGCTGCGGATGGCGTCGTGGATGTCGCCGTACAGGTCGTTCATACTGGTGAAGAAGCTGAACTCGGGTGTGAACGACTCCTCCTTCCACGGAAGCGTCTCGTTGTTGTAGCTGCGGTCCGGCGTCGGCTTCGTGTCAAGCAGGAGCGGCGGCGCTTCGCCTGGATCGAAGTATTTCCAGTGGACTTCGCGGCGGTCGGCGCTCACCAGAGTTCCCTGCGTGCCCATGACGAGCCAGGCGTCCTGCGCGTAGGCGCAGCAGTTGGACATCTCCACGTCTATGACAGGCCCGTCCTCCGGCTTGATAACGACCTTGACGTGGCTTTCGGCGTCGCCGGCGAAAAGGGGAGTCGTTTCCATTTGACAGAAGATCTCAGGGCTGGGATCGTCGAAGAAATGGATCGCCCAGTCAATCGAGTGTGCGCCCTTGTTGTTCAGATCGCCCCCGCCGAATTGTTTGAGCGTCTGCCAGTCCCACCGTCTGCGGAAGCCGTTGCCGGTGATCCGCATCTGCACGATTCGGCCCAATACGCCGGAGTCGACCACCTCTTTGACCTTCAGAAAGTCTGCGTGGTAGCGATAATTCTGGTTGACGGTCAGCAGCGTGCCGGTTTCTTCAGCGACCTCAATCATCCGGTCGACGCCTTCGAGCGTGGGCGCCATTGGCTTTTCGACGATAACATGCTTGCCTGCTCGCATAGCTGCCGTGGCGTCGCTGACATGCAGCTGGCTAGGGGTGGCAACGACCAGCAGATCGACAGCCTTGTCAGCGATGATTTCGTCGATGGTGTCATAGGCCAAGCAGTCGAAACGGTCGATCGCCTCCCGCTGACGCACCGGGTCGGGTTCACAGACGGCGGTGACGCGAAACTTGTCGCTGATGTGGGGCAGGACGTTTGCATGGATGCCCCAGCCGCTCCGACCCAGGCCGCTGATTCCGACGCGCACTGGCTCGCCGGAGATCTCCCCGTTCTGCCGGTTGCCCGCGTCGGTCGCCCGGGTCCTTCTGGACTCTGCCATATTTCGGTTCCTTTCCGCGAAAAAATATGTTTTGGTGCGAGTTTATTGATGGTGCCGCGCGCTTTCGCACCGCTCTGAACTCTCCTTCAACGATTGCCTCGGTTGCAAATCGTAAATTGCCAACCCAGAATATCAGAAAGCCTTGAATTTCGATAAAGGTAGGGGGATGCGCGATCCGCGCACAAGGCCCTCTGGTTGGCAGGCGCCTCCGTCGAATCCGAAGTGGAGTCCGTCCGTCGCTCTTGCGGATCGGCATCGGTTGGTTATAATGCAGGCGCGGTGTAGAGAAGATATTTCTCGGGGCGGGGCCGCAAACGACGGCGGTCTCCGTCAGTTGCTCAGGGCGGGACGCGGATGGGATTTTCGACGCTATTGATCTCCTGCTATGAACTCGGTCATCAGCCGCTTAGCTTGGCTTGGCCGCTGGCTGCGCTGCGCGCGGCCGGCTTGGATGTGTCTACAGTCGACCTCGCCGCGGAGGAGTTCCCGGCGCACCGAGCGGAGCAGGCCGATCTGATCGCGATCGCGGTTCCGATGCACACCGCATTGCGTATCGGCGTCGACGCGGCCCGGCAGACGCGCGCGGTCAATGGCGCCGCCCATCTCTGCTTCTTCGGCCTGTACGCCTGGCTCAATCGCGGCTACCTATTGCAAGAATTGATTGACGGTCGGGTGATCGCAGACTCGGTTGTGGCCGGCGAGGCAGAATCGTTATTGGTGGATCTGGCGAAAAAGCTTTCGTCTGGAGGAACGCCGTACGATGTCCCCGGACTGACGACAAACGAGCGAGAGACTGCGCCGGCGCTCAACAGGTGGACCCTGCCCCTTCCCGACCGGTCAACTTTGCCGCCGCTGGACAAATACGCCCATTACATCGCGGGGTCTCCTGCCGGCGACAGTGGTGACGGCGCGGCCGCTGTCGAGGCCGGTTATGTTGAGGCCAGCCGCGGTTGCCTCCACCGTTGCCGCCACTGCCCCGTCGTGCCGGTCTACAATGGGCGCTTTTTCGTCGTGCCTGTAGACACGGTCATCGCGGACGTCGCACAGCAGGTCGGGGCGGGCGCCCGGCACATCACCTTCGGGGATCCCGACTTTCTCAACGGGCCAGGGCATGCGCGCAAGGTGGCCCGAGCACTTCACAGCGCCTTCCCCGGCGTCACTTTCGACTTCACGGCCAAGGTGGAGCATCTGCTGAAACACCGCGCCCTGCTGCCGGAACTGGTCGCGTGCGGCGCTTCCTTCGCCGTATCTGCGTTTGAGTCCACCAGTGACCACGTGCTCGCCCGGCTCCAAAAGGGTCACACGCGCCGTCAAATGGAGGAGGCGGTCTCTGCCCTGCAGGAGGCAGGTCTCTCGATCCAGCCTACGTGGATGCCGTTTACGCCCTGGACCGGACTCGAAGATTACCTGTTCATGTTGCGTTGGATACGGGAGCAAGGACTGATTCCCCACGTCCCGGCCGTCCAACTGTCGATTCGAATGCTGGTGCCGCCCCATAGCGCCCTGCTCGAGGATGATGACGCGAAGCAATGGTGCGGCGAGCTCGACGCGGCTAACTTCACCTATCGCTGGCAACACACGGACCCGCGCATGGACGCACTCCAGCGCGAGGTGGCCGGCATCGCCGAGGCTGCCGCCCGGCTTGATTCCGAAGTTTCATCGAACGGCAGCGGAATGAGCGCCGGGCACACGGCTCCAGGCTCTTGCGCCGAAAATGACCCCGTCGCCGTCTACCGCCGCATTGAGCGGGCCGCGTACGCGTACGCCGGCCGGCCGGCCCCAGACTGGCCGGTTCCAACCTTCCAGCTTCCCCAACCGCCCCGTCTGACCGAACACTGGTTTTGCTGAGCGGAGCCGACCGCCGACCAGTTGGTTGGCTGACACGAAAGCATGGTCCAACGTTCGGCAGCCGAAGGCATACTATTTACCGATCAGTATCAGCTGACGATGGCGCAGCTCTATTTCCACCTGGGAATACACGAGCGGCAGGCCCAGTTTGACCACTTCTTTCGCAGCTACCCGGACTACGGCAACCACCGAGCGGGCTACTGCGTGAACGCAGGGCTGGAATGGCTGCTCGACTGGATGCAGTCCGCCCATTTCGGCGCGACCGAAATCGACCTGATGCGGGGAATGCGCACGCGCACCGGCCGCAGGCTCTTCACAGGGGAATTCCTGGAGTGGCTGCGCTCTAACGGAAACTTTGACAGCGTTTCGCTCTCGGCCATCCCGGAAGGCCGCGTCGTTCACCCGCAGGTGCCCCTGACTGTTGTGCGCGGCGCGCTTGCCATCGCCCAGATTCTGGAAACCCCGCTGCTGAATGTCCTCAACTACCAGACATTGATCGCCACAAAGGCGGCGCGTGTGCGCCAAAGCGCCGGCGATGCGACCGTCCTGGAGTTCGGCGTGCGCCGCGCGCACGACCGCGGGGGCAACGCCGGCACGCGGGCGGCCCTGATCGGCGGCGCCGATTTCAGTTCGAATGCCGGCATGTCGCACCTGCTCGGCTATCCTCCCAAAGGTACGCACGCCCATTCAACGGTTCAGGCATTTCTGGCCCTGGGCATGACCGAGCTCGAAGCCTTCCAGGCCTATGCCGACCTCTATCCTGACGAATGCCTCCTGCTGGTCGACACCGTAGATACACTGGAGAGCGGCGTGCCCAACGCAATCCGGGCATTCGAAAAGCTGCGAAAAAAGGGTTTCGCGCCGGTCGGCGTTCGGCTCGACTCGGGCGACTTGGCCCACCTGAGCACCCAGACCGCCAAAATGCTGGACAAAACAGGCTTCCCCGACGTCTCGATCGTGCTGTCGAATGATTTGGATGAACTCAGAATCTGCCAAATCAAGGAGGGTATCCAGCAGGAGGCGGCGCGCTGCGGGCTGGACGGGGATCGAATTGTACGTCGACTGGTCTACGGCGTTGGCACGCGCCTGGTCACCTCAGCAGGGCACAGCGCTCTAGGGGGGGTATACAAGCTGGTCGCGCTGCACAGCGGCCGCGCCTGGGAGCCGGTAACGAAGGCCTCGGACGACCCCTCTAAAACGCCCCTTCCTGGCCGGAAGCGGGCCTGGCGCGTTTACGACTCCCAAGGCCGCGCCGCAGCGGACCTGCTGACCTTGGAAGATGAGACACCGGACCGGGAGATGGTCGAGGCACCTCAGGCAATGGTAGGCGACGCAGAGTCCGCCCCACACCAGTTGACGCTGAGACATCCATGGCAAGATGGAAAGTCCAGCACTTTGAAGGCCGACCAAGTTTCCCAAATTGAGCCGCTGCTGGCAGAAGTTCTGGCCGGAGGGAAGCCGGCCGCCGACAGGCCCGACATCGAGCAGATCCGGGCAGTACGGCGCGCCGATGTGGAAAGGTTGCCTGAAGGCGTAAGGAACTTGATTGAGCCGCGGCCCTATTCGGTTTGGGTCAGCGAACTGCTGCGAGACTTGAAAGAGCGGCTGCTGAGCTCAATCCATCCTAAGAATGCTTGCCGGAATTCTTGACCATCCAGATATTCATCGCTAGAATGGAGATCATTCGGTGTTATCGATTGGATAGCAAGGAACGTCTGTTGGCGAAGTCCACAAACCTGACCTCTGGGCAACCGTCAGTGGCCTGGATAGAAAGATTCGATGTCGAGCCGCAATCCCAACCCTGACCCTGAGATATTCGAGCTGACCTCGACTTCCCGCGCTCCTGATTCGCTGCCTTCCTCGTCCGCCTGGGTCGCCCCGAATCGCGAGTTCAACGGGCCGCATCGAGGCGCATACCACATTTGGACAATCGGCTGCCAGATGAACGTCGCCGACTCCAACCATGTGGCCGTGGAATTGGAACGGATCGGCTATCAACCGACCGACTCGGTCGACAGTGCCGACGTCGTCGTGCTGAACACCTGCGTCGTACGGCAGAGCGCCGAAAACAAAGGCATTGGCAAAGCCGGCAGTCTCAAGCCGTGGAAGAGGGGCCGGACCAATCGGACACTTGCACTGATGGGCTGCATGGTTGGCGTCAAGCCCAGCCCGCAGCTGCGCGAGCGATTCCCGCACGTCGACGTCTTCATGCCGCCCAGCGAGCCGGCCCCACTCATCACCCACCTTCAGAGTGACGAGATCGCGGTCGACTCCGCCCGCATCGAAGAGCAGCAGCTGGCCAAGCGCCACGCGCTCCAGGACGGCGAACAGTGGCACAGCGGCGGCCAGTCGATTCACCGCCTTGCCTCGGGCGGTGAAGGGGCGGTGAGCGCACACGTTCCCGTCGTTTACGGCTGCAGCCACGCTTGCACCTTCTGCATCATCCCTTTCCGCCGCGGCATCGAGCGCAGCCGTCCTGTCGACGAGATCGTGGAGGAAGTGCGCGGCCTGGTGGAGCAGGGAGTTCGCGAGGTGACGCTGCTGGGGCAGATCGTCGACCGCTACGGCTACGACTGGCGAAATGGCGGTTCCCTGGGCGAAGAGTCCCCACATCGGCCTGACCTTGCCGACCTGCTCCACGCCGTTCATGAAATCGATGGGCTGTGGCGCATTCGTTTTCTGACCAGCCATCCCAACTACATGTCCGATCGCATCCTGCATGCTGTCAAGGACCTGCCCAAGGTCTGCGAACACATCGAGGTCCCGATCCAGGCCGGCAATGATGAAGTGCTGGCCAACATGAAGCGGGGCTATTCGCAGGCCGATTATCGCGATCTGATCGACAGAATCCGCGCGACGATTCCCGGCGCGGCCATCAATACCGACATCATCGTAGGCTTCTGCGGTGAAAGCGCGGCACATTTTGACGAGACCTACCAGTTGCTCGGTGACCTTAAACTCGACAAGGCGCACCTGGCGCGTTACAGTCCACGGCCCGGCACCGTCAGCGAGCGGCGCATGGAAGATGACGTGCCGGAGCAGGAAAAGCTGCGCCGCCATAAAGCGCTGGAGCAACTGCAGGAGCAGGTCTGTGGGGAGATCAACGCCAACCTGCTGGGCGAAACCGTCGAACTGCTAATCGAAGGACAGCACAAGGGCAAGTGGCGGGGTCGAACGCGCCAGAACAAGCTGGTGTTCGTCGAAGACGGCAATTTTGCAGCCGGCGAGCTGGCTGCCGGCGGTCACTTCGGTGGGGACTGGCCACATACCAACCTGCGCGGCCGCCTGGTCGATGCCCAAATCACCTGGACCGGGCCGTGGAGTATGCAGGGGCGATTCGTCCGCGACGTCTCCCCGGATTGAGCCTGCACCCCCATGTCCGTCCCCGACATCATACTGAAATGAAACAGGAAAGCTGGGCCCGGCCCGCCAAGACAGACCATTCATGAATCCACTTCTCCTGAATATTATTCTCTTCCTTGTCGGCTTCGCCTGTCTGACCGGTGGAGCCGATTTTCTTGTGCGGGGCGCCAGCCGGCTCGCGGTGCGGCTCAACGTGCCCCTGGTCGTCATCGGCCTGACCGTCGTGGCCTTCGGCACCAGCCTTCCCGAGTTGGTCGTGACTCTGATTGCGAATCTGCAGGGCGGCAAAACCGCCGAACTGGCTATCGGCAACGTAGTCGGCAGCAACATCGCCAACCTGGCGTTGATCCTGGGCGTAGTGGCCATCCTGCGCCCTCTCCCTGTTGACCGCCAGCTCCTCCTGCGCGAGTATCCGCTCATGGTGGCCGTATCGCTTCTATTCACCTGGATGGCTTGGGATGGCCTGATCTTGCAGCTGGAGGCCGTCGTTCTCTTTCTGGGCCTGCTCGGTTTCGTTTATTGGAGCTACGCCGCCAGCCGCTCGTTGGCCGAAGAAAAGGAGAGCGAAGCGCTCGAGTACATCGGCGGGGACGCCGCCATTCAAATGGACCAGCCGGCTGTCGGCCCCGTCGACGGGGAGGCCGACCCTTCAGCCGAGGCAGTGGCGACAGCGCGAGCCCGTATCGCCGAGGCCGAAAGCCGACCACTCCTGCCAGGGGCGATTTCGGGCCTGTTCCAATCTCTAATGCTGCGGGACATCGGCATGGTCGTACTCGGCATTACAGTGCTCGTTTTGGGCGCCAACTGGCTGGTGGAGTCGGCCACCTTCTTCGCCCGCCACTTTGGCGTCAGCGAACTGATCATCGGTCTGAGCCTTGTGGCGCTTGGAACGAGTCTGCCAGAGCTGGCCGCGTCGGTCGTAGCAATTGGCTACCGGCGGGGCGACATTGCTTTGGGCAATCTGGTAGGGAGCAATCTCTTCAATATGCTGGCGATCATCGGCATCACCGCCGCTGTGCGCCCGCTGCCGGCGCCTCTGGACATGCGATTCCGCGACTTCCCAGCCATGCTGCTGATCGCAATACTGCCGCTGCTGCTGGTCCTTCCAGTGCCCCACGTGATGAACCGCTGGAAGGGAGCGCTGATGTTGGTTCTGTACTTGGGCTATACGATAGGGATCTACCTGATTTCGGGGCCCAATGGCGGAGTCTAGAACCCGAGCTAAAGTAGATCCCTTTTGAAACCCCGACTTCTCGGAAAGGGGGCACATAGGATTCACCGGCGTTTCGGCTGCACGCTCGTCAGGAAGAAATTCTTGGTTCCATTAGGGAAATACTTTAAGTGCGCCGTCAGAGCCGCCAACCGCTGCCCATCCCAACTTCCCTGGGAACCCATTAGTCTACAACAGAAGTCTGACGTTTAGACCGAACGGGCCGCTGCCGCCTTTGAAGGATTTCCGGCTGCTCGGTCCTATTGTGGACCGATTCTGACGCGGTCTTGGACACACTGTTCAGTTCGGTAGGTTCGGTGTTACTGGCGCGGCGTCGCGTCGCGTTCCCGCCTAGTCCCCGGCATGGTCGTGGGCTGCAACGAGGTGGTAAAGGCCTTCAATGTCGATATCGTCGGCGCGAAGGAACTGCCCGTCGCCGATGCGGGCGAGCTCACGCAAGAGCCTCTCGTCGGAGTCTCGGCCAATGGCGATTGTGTGGATCAGCACAGGGATAGGGCCTTCGCGCATCGCACTTTGCAGATCTCGCAAACGGAATTCGCTGTCATTGTCCCGTCCGTCGGACATGACCAGGATTACGTTAACGGCTTCTGCGTCAGCTAACTGTTGGAGCGCCGCGTGCGCTTCCAAGACGGCATCGACCAGTTCTGTGTAGCCGCTTGCCTGCACGGTCTCGAAGTGTAACCTGAGCTGCTGGCGGCCTTCGCTATCCAGCCTGCGCAACTCGCCGAAGTCCATTTTGCCGGAACCGAACCCGATCAGGCCCACGCGGTCGTGCTCCTCTTGAAGATGGTCGATGAATTCAACTGCCGCACTCTTGGTCTGGGCCAGTTTCTTACCGGTCATCGACTCACTGGTGTCGACCACCAGGAGGATATTTGCAGGTGGCCAGGCTAAGCGCCAGGCACCGAGGAGCGACTGTATTAGAGGCGCGGAGGGGTATGGAAGTAGGGCTCTGGGTTGTGATGGGTCGACGACGCTGCTTTCCACGAATGGACTGGGCGGGACGTTCAGGTCAACGGTCAGGTCTGCGGGGCGGAAGCCGGCCTGCATCAACTCGATTTGGCTGTCCTCAGTCAGCAGGAATTGGGCGAAGGCGCTGTAGGTCCGCAGTTGGTTGCTGGTCAGTGGGTGGCTGCTGCTGCCCTGCAGGTTCACTAGAGCAAGCGGATGGTCCGCCCAAAATGTCCCTTCCCGCGGATAGATGGCGATGAAGCGCACTTTGGGGGTTGCCAAGCCGCTGCGAGCGGACAGGTTCAAGGCGATGACGGTCTGTTCTTGGGCAATGAAAGCGTCGAAAGCGGTCGGGTTCGTCAACACTGAGGCACCGTTCCTCCGGACCGTATTCTCGATCTCGCGCACGTACTTGCGCACTTGGTCGCTGCTAACAATTTCCTCGGTCAGTCCGCGCGGCGCGCCCGCGCCAATATGGAATACGGCCAGGGTCGCCGCAAGGCCGGCAGTGTTGTCGGCGCCGGGACGGCTCCATTCGAACTCAGGATCGCTGAGGGCAAGGGCGAAAACATCACGCCAGCCGATTTTCTGCACCGGCCAGCCAAGACGGCGGGCCTCTTCGTCACGGATGGCGATAACGATCGGGCTGAGCGCAAAACGAGTTGCATTGCCGATGCGCTTTGGAAGCAGACTGTTCGGACCTACTGGAGTCTGGTCGGCCCAAAGCCGGTCAATCTGCCGCAGCCAGAGTGAGCTGTCGGGAGCAACCGCTTGGAACGCCGGCTGCCCGAGCGACCGCTCGACAATTTCCTGCGAAGACATGGCAAGAAGGCTGACGCGCATACTCTGACGGTCGGGCGTCCGGAGATTTCTGCTGTTAAATGCGTCTGCCCGCTGCTGCAGAGCCTCTGCCATAGACGGTGAGACGGCGACCGTAAGTTCGGCGCTGTCGGCAGGCCAGGCGGCCAGGGCAGGCTCGCCGGCGTTCGGTTCGGTCCCGCCCAGATCCGAAACGACGCGAAAGATCCAGGAACCGAGCCCCAGCGTCGCCAGGGCACAGGAAGAGATGAGCAAGAAGGCCCCGATGACAATGGAAAGAAGAAACAGTCGGTGGGAGGTAGCTTGCTCTTTCGATTCGCCCGACTCAGATTGGCTGGCGCCGGCCTCTGCAGTCGGAGCTCTCATTGGGCTGCCATTTGGTCGTACCAGGAGAGGAGGGCTAGCAGAACTTCAGGCCTGAGAGCGGGCGCAGCGCTAGCAGGCGGGAGCTCATAGCGGACGCCAAGTTTCTGTGTTCGAAGAAAGAGGCTGTCATCTGCGGCGGTGAGAGGGATATCGGTGGAGGCTGGCCGCAATCCGAAGACTGTGGCCTCGCGCTGCTGTGGCTCGCTGAGAAGGAAACGCTGAAACTCTAGCGCGGCCCCTTTTTGAAAGTCGGACGTCTCCGGACCCGCCCAAATTGCGAAAGGGAAGTCGAACCAGGTCGGAACCTGGGGATATCGAATGAGGAGAGGATCCTTCCAGCGGTCCTTGATGCCTTGCGCCCGCTGTAATAGTTCGCTTTCGATGAAGAGGCCACCATCGCCGGTTGCAGGGCCGAATAGAGCGAATTCTTCAACCGAAAAGGCGTTCAGGTCGCCGGCGTCATTCAGATGGTTCAGAATAGAGGCAAGCCAGTACTGGAACAGAGGATCCGCGACGTCGTCGACTGAGACAAGAAATCGGCCGTAAAATTCGCCGGCAGCTGCCGTCATTGCAGCGAGGCCGGCGGCGCTATATCGCGGGTCGGGGATTGCAAGTTCGAAATAGCCCCATGCAGGATCTCCGCCCAACTCCTTCCAGCCGGTTGGCGCGGCGACGGCAATGCGAAGCGCATCCCAGGAGATATCGCCCAGGTTTTCCTGCAGGGCGATTCCGCGACTGCGGAAAAAGCCCCACGCTAAAGGGCTCGCCGCGACAGACCTGGTAAGATACCGGCCGTCAGATTGAAACGGACTCTGATCCTGCTGACGTCTGAAGATGTCGTCTGCCATGTCGACAAACGCGCTGGATTCCGGGACCCAAGCGGCTGGGAGAAGCAAAGTGTCGGTGCGACCACGACGGTCTAACTGTTCGCCGCTCCGGTTCGCCTGCAGGCCGCCAATGTCGCTGCCGTCCCAGTTGCCCAGTGCAGTGAGGCCGGCCATGGAAACGATTTGGACCTCAAACGGAACATCATTTTGCTGGGGACGAGTTGCATTGAAATCTTCTGCTGCGGCGCGCAGCCACGGTTCCAGCGCGGGTGCCGCAATGACAAGAATGCTCACTTCCGGCGGGCGAGCGGCAGCCTGCCCATTTCCTGCAGGTTGGCCGAATAGATGCCGCCATACGAGTGAGCCGGCAAGAAGTAGCGTCAGAACGGATAGAATTGCCGCCAAGAGCAGACGCGCGCGTTTCATTCAGCCCGGTCCAGCTGAGTTCCGCAAAAGCTGCAGAATGCTGCCTGTCGCGTGGTTGTGCCTTCCTGGAGTTCCGGAGGAGTTGTGGCACCGCATGAGGCGCATTGGGAAGCATAGCGCACCGGCTGAGGCGTCTCCTCACCCGGGTTGTCCACGCGCAGGGGGATGTCATCGTCGTCGGGCGTGGAGCGCTCGACATACGCGCCCAAAAGGCCGGTGATTCCGACGAGCACAAGGATTCCCGGCCAGATCCAGTCGGTGGCAAATAGAGTGGCCAGGCCGATCATAAAGACCGCGCCGGTCACGCCTTGGCGGGGTGCGGCAATACCTAGCGATTTCATATGAATTGGCAAATTGACGAGCTGCGAAGGGGGCGTACTCTCAATATTTCGTGATGTTGTCTGAGCAGGAAGCCTTGCTCCTGCTTTTGTGACAGATTCTACTACATTCTTGCTCAGTCGAACACTGAAGGAAAGAGAGTTAACGCGGCCGTTCGCCGAAGTTTCCTGGGGTAGAAACAGCAGAGGCGGACGCCCGTCCAATAGTGTTTGAACGCGCGACCGCTGAGGATAGTGGAGAAGACTGGGCGGCAAACCGGGTGATTGGCGGAGGTCAGTGATGAGGTACCTGGTTGAAGTGTCTCTGCTTTTGATTTGCGAAGAATGGGCTGTTCTTGCCGTTGCGGAGGTGAGCCTTCTGTCGGCCGGCGACTTTACTGTTCCATGCCGAGTCGGCCGATAGTCGGCTGTCACCAGCAATTTGGCAAATCAGGGCCGGATCTACAAGCCCATTTAGAATCTCGTCGATGCGCCACAATTCGCGCTCAGTCGCCCGAAGATCTACGGAGTTGGCACTCGAGATTTGCTCCGCAAAGACATTGGCCTGCGGGTGTGTTCTTTCCAGTTCTTTGCCCTTCTCTTCGCATTCTCGAATCTCGCCATTGCAACGCTTAGACGCTTCTTGGACTGCTTAAGGACTCTTCGCAGTTGCTGGGTCGTTTGTTCCGCCATCCGGAGCGCCCTGGCCTTTTCGTCATCCGTTACTTCGGCACCTTTCCGGACCTCGACCATCTCTCGCAACTCTTCCTTCAACTGGCCAAGCGAGCCCTGAGCAGCGTGTGCCTCTTTCTCAGCGTTTGCGCGGGCGAACTCTTCATCTCTCAGTTTCCGCTTAGTCGCGTCGAGTTCGGACTCAACCTGCCACAAAAAACCTTTAGTCTCCTCGAGCTCGACAACTGTCTTTTGGTACTGCTCCTCAAAACTTACGAAGTTTTCTGACGACCTGTTTCCCGCCTCTCCTGGATTTGCCACCTCCGCCCGAATGGCAGCTACTGCCTCGCTTTCTTCGTTGGATCCAATGGTACCGAGCAGAAATACAAGCGCGTCGAGATAGTCCAGCGTCTCATCGACATCCTGGTCTTTCCTGAAAGCAGGATGCGAAACCTGATTGCGCGCTGCAGTAACACACCTCAACTTTCCGAAGACGACATCGTTATTTCGAAAAAGGAGAGCGAAGACTTCCATCCAATAGTGGCCCAAAATGAATTCGACATGACTCGCCTCGATCGCTGACTCGAGGCTGTCAGCCATTGGCCGATTCTGAAGGAAGTATTCGGCTTTGTCGGGAGGCAAAGATTGAAGGACGGCCTCCTCTACAGATCGGCCCGACACCTGTTTAAGATTGCGAGTCACAAAAGGCCGAATTGCATCCAGGTAAATAACGATTGCCTTGGTAAGGGCTTCCTGGTTAGGTCGTTCAACGATGTTCATTTGGGTGAGTCCTCCCTGGTTTCCGAGCCGATGGAAATTGCATCCACTTGGTACACTGGCGATTTTCATTCAATTCTAAGTGGCGCGAAGACTGGAAGCTGGACAACAGACAGGCATTTACTCTGACAGAAACCTGTCAGGAAAGCCTGTACCTGACAGCGCAGTCCCAAACCTGAACGTTGCTGCCCCGCACCCCGCAATTTGACCCAATTTCACATCTCTGCACACACCCTCATTCCAAACGAATTGTGGTATACTGGAAGCCGCCAGAAGGCGGCGAGAGGGTCGCGATGATTACTCGTATCGAGCTTGAAGGATTCAAGACGTTTCAGGATTTTTCGCTGGACCTGGCCCCTCTCCAGGTGATCGTTGGAGCAAACGGGGCGGGCAAGAGCAACCTCTTCGACGCCCTCCGACTGCTGGGGCGATTGGCTGATTCGGACCTCACCTCGGCCCACCAGGGGCTGCACGACCAGGTAGGAGAACTCTTCACAATTCGACCAGGCGGCCGTAGGGCAACTCAGATGCGGCTGGCGGTGGAGCTGCTGGTCGCTCGACGCGTGCAGGACAGCTGGGGAACAAGCCGCGAGCTCACCTACCCCCGCATGCGCTACGAGTTGGTCATCGAACGGCGCAACCATTCCCAGCGATCGGATGGCATCTCACTGATACGCGAGGCATTGACGCCGATGCCGCGCCACAAGGACCGCTGGACGCGAGCCTACAACCTGAACACGGGCGGTGCGTGGGTGCCGGCGATGACCGGAGGTCGCTCCCCACTCATTTCAACCGATGTCGAAAGTGCCAGGCCTGCCATCACCTTGCATCAGGATGGCCGCGGCGGACTGCGAAAAGTCGCTGCCGAAAGGGCACAGCGAACAGTACTGAGCGGGATTCAAAGTACAGAGTTTCCACACGCGTTCGCGGTGGCCGAGGAGATGCGCTCCTGGCGCTTCTTGACTCTCAATCCCGAAGCCCTTCGCAAGCCAAGCCAGGGGTCGGCATCGGACAGGATGGGACCAGATGGAGGCAATCTTCCCAACGCGTTGGCCCGCATCTTTGCCGCCGACCCGGGCCGCGTATCTGCCATTTCACGCGATCTGGCTGGCCGTGTCCCCGGCGCGCTGAAGGTCGAAGTTGAAGAGGATCGAGAGCGCGGCCTCAACACAGTGTGGATCGAGATGGAGGATGGACGGCGCTTCCCTTCTCGCTCACTGTCCGAGGGCACGCTGCGCCTGCTGGCGCTGTGCACGCTGAGACATGATCCGGCGCACGAGGGACTGCTTTGCATCGAGGAGCCGGAACGGAGCGTCCACCCTTCGAGCCTGAAGGGGTTGACAAATCTGTTGCAAAACCTGGCAACCGATTTCTCGCAGCCTGACGACGCTGGCCTGCCTCTGCGTCAGGTGATATGTAACACCCAATCGCCAGTTTTCATCGGCCAATCGGAAATGCTGGCCAATCTACTCTTCGCCCACCTGACCGCGCGTGCCGGACCCGACGACAGCGCCGGCACACAGCTGGCAACCCGCATCGTGCAGGTCGTGCCCGATCCCGTGCAGCCACCGCTGCCCATTCCCGAGGACGAACGGTTCTTCACCCTCAGCGAAGTGCGCGACTACCTTGAGAGCGCCGACCTCGGCGAGGCCAAGCTGCAGCTCAAGTCCCATTGGGCGCAAGCAAACGGACAGTCGTCCACCGAGCCTGACTCCGAAGATTCCGCGCAATCGCTCGCAGATCAGGTGGCAGGAGCAGAGCAGTTCGATAGTTGAATTCAGCAGGACATTTTTCGCTCAGAAGTCGCATATTGGAGTAAAATAGGGCCACTATGCCGAATATTCTGCCAGGTAGATTACGTGAAGTCGGCTATCAGCTATTTGAGGCGTCGGGCTGCACAGTAGATGACGCGCGCGCCGTCGTTGACCATCTGGTCGAGTCGAATCTATTCGGGCACGACTCGCACGGGGCGATCCGCTACTACGAATACACGCGCGCGATTCGCGAAGGACGCTTTCAGCCGCGCGCAACGCCTGAAATCGTTCGCGAAAAGCCGTCAACAGCGGTCGTCGACGCCGGCGGCGCACTCGGCCAGGTCGGAGCCACCTTTGCCATGAATCTGGCGATCGAAAAGGCGCGCCAACATGGCCTCGCCACCGTTACGCTGCGCAACACGAGCCACGTAGGCCGCGCAGGCGCCTATCCGCTGATGGCGGCGCGCCAGAAGAACATGATCGGGCTGGCGTTCGTCAACGCCGGCCGGCTGGGCTACCAGATTGCGCCCTTCGGCGGTCTGGAAGGACGGCTCAGCACCAATCCGATCGCCTTCTCGGCGCCGCGACCTGACACCGACCCCATTCTGGTGGACATGACCACTTCGGTGGTGGCCGAGGGCAAGGTGCGCGTGGCCATCAACCAGGGCGTCGAAGTGCCCGAAGGCTGGCTGATCAACGCCCAGGGCGAGCCGACCACTGACCCGAACGACTTCAGGGCCGACCCGCCCGGCGCCATCCTGCCCATGGGCGGGGTGGTGGCACACAAGGGCTATAGCCTAGGTCTTGTGGTAGAATTGCTGGGTGGCGCGCTCAGTGGCGAGGGTTGCGCGGCCGGTTCGCGCACAATGCATAGCAACGGCGTGCTCTTTACGGTCTACAACATCGAGCACTTCACTGAACTCTCCACCTACTTTGAAGAAGTGGAGGCGCTGCTCGAACATGTCAAGTCGAGCCGGCTGGCCCCGGGGTTCAACGAAATCCTGGCGCCGGGCGAGCCGGAGTTTCGCAACGCGCAGCGCAAAGAGAGTGAAGGCATTGAGATCGACGGGACCACCTGGGAATATATCTGCCAGGAAGGGCGCATCCTCGGCCTTGATCCCGGTAATTGGTAACTGTTGTGCACGGCATGCGGTCCGAGTGGGGCCGCACCGTCCACACTGAAGGCGGCGGATAAAGGAGCAAGCTATGGCACAGATGACACCGAAGCAGCGGTTCCTGGCTGGGCTGAACGGCGATCCGGTCGACAGGCCGCCCGCGGCCAGCATCGTATCCGTCATCACCTATGAGCTGATGGACATTACCGGCGCCCGTTTTCCCCACGCCAACATCGAGCCGGAGCCGATGGCAACCCTGGCTGCCGGCGCGCACGAGGTGATGGGATTCGACAGCGTGATGCCGATCTTCAGTATCGCGCAGGAAGCCACCGCGCTCGGCTGCATGGTCGACTGGTCCGACACCGACATGATGCCCAATCCGACCGACTCGCCGTGGGCCGATCGCGATGTCGAAATCGAGCTGCCGGACGGGTTTCCCGACTCCTTTCTTGAGGACAAGTACGTCAAGTGCTCGATCGATGCCATCCGTTTGCTCAAGCAACATTTCGGCGACGAGGTCATGGTACTTGGCAAGGTGATGGGGCCGTGGACCCTCTCCTACCACTGCTACAATACGCAGGAGTTCCTCTTCGACACCATCATGGACCCGGACCGGGTGCGCAAGTCGCTCGATACGCTCTCGCCCGTGCCCCTGGCCTACGCCGCCGCCCAGGTTGAGGCCGGCGCCGACGCCATCGTCTGGGCCGACCACGCCACCGGTGACCTCGTCCGAAATACCATGTACCGGGACTTCCTGCTGCCGCTGCACCAAGAGCTTGTGCCGCAGGTAGAGGCCCCGGTCATCCTGCACTGCTGCGGTAGAACGCTCGACCGGGTCGAATACTTCGGTGAGGCCGGCTTCGCCTGCTATCACTTCGAGTCGGCCAACGATCCCGAGACGATGGTGGAAAAGAACGCGGGCAAAATGAAGCTGACCGGCAACGTCAACAATCCGATAACCCTTTACGCGCGCGGTCCGGACGAGGCGCGCGCCGAGGCGCAGGCGGCCATCGACGCAGGCGTCGACATCATCGCGCCCGAATGCGCCGTTCCCCTACAGGCGCCGGTCGAAAATCTCAAGTCGATTGTGGAAACCTGCCTCGACAACCCCAGCCAATAGGAGCCGTATACCATGAGCCGTGAAGAAGAAATCAAGAAGGGGCTATACGAGCACACTTTGGTGGGTGAGGCGCCCGAGGTGATCGAGCTCACGCAAGAGGGCATCGACCTGGGCATGGACCCGCTCGATATCCTCTTCGGCGCACTGATTCCGTCGCTGCAGGAGGTTGGACGCCTGTTTGAGATCGGAGAGTATTTTGTTCCCGAGATGCTCGTCGCCGCCCGCGCAATGCAGGGGGCGATGGGGCTGCTGCGACCGCTCCTGGTCGACAAAGGCGCTGAGCCGATCGGTAAGGTCGTCATGTTGACCGTTAAGGGCGATGTTCACGACATCGGCAAGAACCTTTGCAATATCATGCTCGAAGGCGAAGGCTTCGACATCGTGGACCTGGGCGTCAACGTAAAGCCCGAAGAGGTGGTCGAGGCCGTCCAGGAGCACCAGCCCCAGCTGGTAGGCTTCTCCGCTTTCCTGACGACGACGATGCCATTCTTCAAGTCGAACCTCTCGGCGCTTTCTGAGGCCGGCCTGCGCGATTCGGTAAGGGTTATGGTCGGCGGCGCGCCTGTGACACAGGAGTACGCCGACAGCGTTGGCGCCGACGGGTTCGCCCCCGACGCCAGCGCGACTGTTCGCCTGGCCAAAGATCTGATGGTCGATATGGGGTATGACGTCAGCATGGGAGGCGACGACGGCGAGGGCGCTTCGGCGCTGGCATCTGCCGTGCAGGCTGTCGAAGAGTTGATGGTCAAAGGTCATGAGGACGAGTAGCGCGCAATGAACACTGTGATTTCCTCCGCAAAGAAGACGGTTGTTATCGGACCAGACCATCCCTTTGTAGTCATTGGCGAACGCATCAACCCCACCGGCCGCAAAGTCCTCACAGCTCAGATGATCGACCGCAACATGAGCATGGTCTGCCGCGACGCCAGGCGCCAGGTCGATGCCGACGCGCACATTCTGGACGTAAACGCAGGAGTGCCGGTCGACGGCGTCGAGCCGGAGATCCTCAGCCAGGCCATTCAGGCCGTCCAGGAAACCGTGGACGTGCCTATCGCCATCGATTCGTCGGTCGTGGAGGCGCTGGAAGCCGGCTTAAGCGTTTATGAGGGCAAGGCCCTGGTGAATTCGGTCACCTACGAGGATGAGCGGCTGGAAACGGTGCTGCCGTTGGTTAAGAAATACGGCGCGGCTGTGGTCGGCGTCGCCAATGACGATACCGGCATCTCTAACGACCCGGAGGAAAGGCTGCGCATTGCCACACAGATTGTTGAACGCGCCGCCGACCACGGCATTTCCGCCGAAGACGTGGTGATAGACCCGTTGGCGCTGACTGTGAGCGCAGACGACAACGCGGCCCAGATCACGCTGGAAACGATTCGCTTGATCCGCGAAAATCTGGGCGTCAATATGACGTGCGGCGCGAGCAACATCTCGTTCGGCCTGCCGTGGCGGCCGACAGTCAACGCGGCCTTTTTGTCGATGGCGATCGCGGCCGGGCTGAACTCGGCGATTACGAATCCGCTCGAGACCGAGATCCGTCATACGATCTACGCCGCCGACCTCCTGATGGGGCATGACGCCTACGCGGCAAATCTGATACAGGCATTTCGAGCGGAGCGGAAGCGCGAGCAGGCCGCCGGCTAGCCCGCGTTTCGTTCCAACCAGTAGCGCATTGCGCTTGCTGCCATGACAACGACCGCACCGCCCGGAACCTCAAAAATCTCCATCGAGTTTCGTCCCCACGACAAAGTGACCCGGGTTCCCCCCGGGATGACCATCTTCAACGCAGCCAACTGGATCGGGCTGCCGATCGACAGCACCTGCGGCGCAAAAGGAACCTGCGGCAAATGCAAGGTGCGAATTCTGCGCGGACACAACGGCGCGACCGCCGCCGACCGCAGGATCTTCACCGAGGAGGAGTTGGCGGACGGTTGGCGCCTCTCCTGCCGCAGCGAGGCGCAAGAGGATGTCGTGTGCGAAGTGCCGCGGCTGATGGGCAATCCCAAGGCCGCGCTGATGGGCTTTGACCGCCACGTAATTCTTAACGCAAATGTTCATAAAATTCCCCTGACGCTGACACCGCCCTCGCTAGAGGATCAAAGAAGCGATTTCAGCCGGCTGCGCGACGCGCTTTCGCCGGAAGGGTTCGAAGTCGAAGCCTCCTTGACCACGCTGCGCCAACTACCGGTTGTGCTGCGGAAAGGTCAGTGGCAGGTTACCGCTGTGATCGTCGGCCACGAGCTGGTCAGCGTCGAGGAGGGCGATACCAGCGGGCGCGCATTTGGACTGGCGTTCGATATCGGCACAACCACCGTCGTAGGCATGTTGCTCGATCTGAATTCGGGCGCACCGGTCGCCGTCAACTCAACGCTTAACGGCCAGGCCGTTCACGGGGCCGACGTCATCTCGCGCATCAGCCATACTATGATGAACGACGACGGTCTTTCCCAGCTGAACGAGGTGATCGTCCGCACGCTCAACGGTCTGATCGCCCAGCTGCTGCAGGAAGGCGGCGTTGCGCCGCATGAAGTATACGAGGTCGTAACCGCCGGTAACGCGACGATGCAGCACCTTTTCCTCGGCGCCGACCCCGAAGCGATCGGCCTGGAACCCTTCATTCCCGTGGTCGAGGAGATGGTGCAGGCGTCGGCGCAGGAAGTGGGTCTAGAGATACTGCCCCAAGCCCAGGTGCACTGCCTGCCCTACCTCGGCGCCTACGTCGGCGCCGATCTGGTGGCGGGACTTCTGGCAACCGGGCTCGCGCAAAATGAAGGCGTCCGTCTTCTGGTCGACGTCGGCACGAACGGCGAGATCATCCTGGGGTCTGCCGAGCGGACCGTGGCCACCGCCGCGCCGGCTGGACCCGCTTTCGAAGGCGCGCAGATCCAGGACGGTATGCGCGCCAGCGAGGGCGCCATCGAGGCAGTGACCATCACTGGGGACGGCATCGAGTTGCAGGTGATCGGCGATGTGCCGCCTATTGGCCTCTGTGGTTCCGGGCTGCTGGACGCCGTCGCCCAGCTGCGGCTCTGCGGGCTGATGCTGCCCTCGGGTCGATTCGTCACTGCGGACGATGCGAAGGAGCTTGTCGTCCCTGATTTGGCCAGGCGCATTATCACCGACGAAGAAGGGCGACGCGCATTCGTCCTCGCCTGGGCGGAGGAGGCGGGCGGAGGCAGATCGATCGTCTTGACGCAGCGAGATGTGCGCGAGCTCCAGTTTGCCAAGGGCTCAATCGCTGGCGGTATCGACGTTGTGATGCAGGAGTTGGGCGTGGTGGCCGAGGACCTGGTCGAAATCTTTCTGGCGGGGTCTTTTGGCAGTTATATCAACCCGCAAAGCGCCCGCATCATCGGGCTGGTGCCGCCTGTGCCGGTTGAACGTATCAAGGCGGTGGGCAATGCCGCCGGCGAAGGCGCCAAGATCGCGCTGCTCTCCTTCCGCGAACGCCAAGTCGCCCGTTCGCTGCCCCAGATCGTCGAGTATCATGAACTCTCAGGGCGAGGCGACTTCAACGATTCGTTTCTGGCCGTACTCCAGTTTCCCGAACTTGGGACCCTGAGCGTGGGCAACGGGACTGCTTTCGCACAGGTTTGAAGGCGAAAAAGCTAACACTCCCCAAGCACCGCTCCAACGCCACATCTCAGCCCCGCACGCCGCTCCTATAGGCGGCAGTTCTCCTGGTCCAAGACCTCCGCGTTAATCAGCGTCTTGGGAACATCCCCTTTCATCACCGTCACCACGTTCTCCGCCGCCTTGCGCGCCAGGTCGGCCGTGGCCGCGACCGAGTAGAAGGCCGCGTGGGGCGTGACGATCACGTTTTCCATGCTCAGGAGCGGATTGTCAGCCGCGGGAGGCTCGGGATCGGTTACGTCGAGCGCGGCGCCTGCGATCTGCCCCTCGTCCAGTGCGCGGATAAGCGCGGCCTCGTCGATAACCCCGCCTCGGCTGGTGTTGATCAGGAGCGCGGAAGGCTTCATCTGCGCCAGCGCGCCTGCGTCGATCATGTGGGTGGTCTCGTCGGTGAGGGGGCAGTGGATCGTCACATAGTCGGAAGCGGCCAGAAGAGCGCCCAAGTCGTTCGTAACCTCGACGCCCGCAGGCGCGTCCTCAGCGCGTAGCCGCGGCGTATACGCGATCACCCGTAGCCCGAATCCCAGCGCCTTCGGCACGAGCGCGCGCCCGATATTGCCGAAGCCGATCAGCCCTAGCGTCTGTCCCCGCACCCGCGGGATCGGCTGCGGCGTATCGCGCGTCCAATCGCTGCGGTCGGCCGTGCGCGCCAGCGGCAACAGCTGACGTGCCGTCGCCAGCAGGAGCGCCATCACGTGGTCCGACACCTCTTCGAGACAGAAGTCAGGCACGTTGGTCACCAGCATACCGAGCTCTGTGGCGCGGCCGACCGGTATATTGTCCAGCCCGATTCCATAGCGGCTGACAATGCGGCAGCTGGGGGCGATGTCAAGCGCCTCAGGCGGGACGTCCTTCCAGCAGGTGAGTATCGCATCCGCCTGCGGCGCGAGCGCGATGATCTCCTCCGGCGTGCCGCTCCCGGCAATCACCGGCTCGCCGTCGACCGCCGCCAGGACCTCCTTCTCGATTTCAATGTCCGGCCAGGCAATATCGGTAATCAGAATGCGTCTGGTCATCAGTGAACTCCGTTCATGGGGTCTGGTGTGCAGTTCAATGGCGCGATGCTAAATGCCGGACCCGTCGCGCTTCTCGGCCGCGATCTTCTCGGCCATCATCATCGTCGTAGCGTTGATGTTGGCGCGCACACAGTCAGGCATCAGCGAGGCATCGACGATGCGCAATCCGTCAATGCCGTGGACGCGCCCCGACTGGTCAGCGACGGCCAGCGGGTCGGTATCCGGTCCCATCTTGCAGGTGCCGGAGGAGTGATGGCAGGTCTCGGCGTATTCGAGCATCCAACGGTCCAGGTCGGCATCGTCGTAAAGAGCAGCGCCCGGGCTGCGCAGCATTGGGCCGAGAAGCTCTTGGAATGGCGCGTGCCCTTCAACCAGGTCCAGGCACAGCCGCAGGCCTTCTCGCTGTCGCTTTCGGTCGCAAGCCTCTTCGAAGTAACGGTAATTAAGCAGCGGCTTGTCGTGGATGTTGTCGCTGCGCAGTCTCAGCTCACCTTGCCCAACCGCCAGGTTGACAACAGGCAGCAGATTCATATACTCATCCGGATCGTCAGGCAGGGCCGGCGCCGCAAAGATGTAGACGATCATATCGTTGGGCATCGTCGAACCGTCAGACGTGTAGCGGAGACCGGTCTGGAGCCAGTGCTGGTGTGACGCCGGATGGAACTTCAGTTGCCAGCGCAGGCCGGCGGTAGGATGGTCGCGCAGGTTCCGGCCCACCCCGGGCAGATGTTGTCTCACTTCCACGTCGATCTCCCGCAAGTGCGTCTCCGGGCCCAGGCCGGAGAGCATCATGATCTGCGGCGTGGCGATTGCTCCCGCACTGAGCACGATCTCTTCGGCGTAGCGCCGCTCCAGCTGCCCGTCGCGCTCAATTTCGACGCCGACCGCGCGCCCGCCTTCAAGCAGTACCCGCCGCGTTGTGCTGTTCGCCCCGATGTGCAGGTTGCGGCGGCCGCGAGCGCCGGCCAGGTAGGTCACGGCTGTGCTCTGGCGCACGCCGTCGATGTTGTTGAGGGGGTAGGGGCCAACGCCGGTCGACTGCGGCCGGTTGGCGTCCGGGCAATCGGGAAACCCTGCATCAAGGCAGGCATCTACCCAGGCCTGGTGCACCGGCGCCCACTCCTGCCGCGAATAGCGCCGCACGCCGATCGGGCCGTCCGCGCCGTGATAGTCCGCGCCGCCGAAATCGTGATCGTTTTCCACCTTGCAATAAAAGGGGAGAACCTGGTCAAAGCCCCATCGGTCGTTGCCCATCGCCGCCCAGGCCTCGAAGTCCTCCGGCACGCCGCGCAGAAAGATCTGCGAGTTGACCGCGCTGGAACCGCCTACCAGCCTGCCGCGCGGGACGATCATGCCGGTGCTGACGGGCGTCGCCTGGCCGCTGTATCCCCAGTCGTGACTCATCGAGTAAATGCCGGAGGGAGAGCCGTGGCCCAGCCGGATGTCATCTGGCAGGCTCTCCAGCGTCGGGTAGTCCGGTCCGGCCTCCAGCAGCAGCACCTGGCGCGACGGGTCTTCGGAAAGGCGAGTGGCGAGGACGATTCCGGCAGAGCCGGCGCCCACTATCAAGGTGTCGTAGGTCAACTCTTGCTCATCCGCTCAGTTGCCCCCAACCATGTCGGCGGAAATTTTTTCCGCCATCATCATGACGGTGGCGTTGATGTTGGCGCGCACGCTGTCCGGCATCAGCGAGGCGTCGACGATGCGCAGCCCTTCGATCCCGTGAACGCGGCCGGCCTGGTCGGCGACCGCCAGCGGATCGGATGGCAGGCCCATCTTGCACGTGCTGGATGTGTGATGGCCTGTGTCGGCACTGGCGAAAATCCAGGAATCCAGGGCTGTATCGTCGTTGAGGGCTTCGCCAGGACCGTAAGAAATAGTCCCGATGAGCGAGCGATAGCCGGCATACTCCTCTACGAGCTCGATGCACAACCGGATTGCCTCCCGTTGACGCTTGCGGTCGAACGGCTCCGCAAAGTAGTTGTAGTTCAGGACCGGCTGGTCGTGGATATCGCCGCTGCGCAAGCGTAAAGTTCCCTGGCTCAACGCCAGGTTTACAGTCGGTCGTACAAAGAGAATCTCGTCCGTCTCCCTACCCAGCTCCGGCGTCGCTCCAACATAGACAATCATGTCGTTCGGCATGTCGGAACCGTCAGCCGTATAGCGCAGACCGGCCTGATGCCAGTGTGCGCGGTTGTCTGGCTTGTACTTCAGCCGCCACAAAAGGTTGAGGGTCGGATGATCGCGCAGATTTCGGCCAACGCCGGGCAGATGGTGGCGCGCTTCCACCCCTATTTCGCGTAGATGATCCTCAGGACCTATGCCGGAGAGCATCATAATTTGCGGTGTGGCCACTGCGCCGGCGCAAAGGACGACCTCGTCGGCGTACAGCTCTTCGGTCAGGCCGCCGCGCTCCACCTCCACGCCCACGGCCCGCCCGTTCTCAAACAAGATGCGGCGGGTCGTGCAGCCGGCCAGCACCTGCAGATTGGGCCGGCTGCGGGCCGCCGCCAGGTAGGTGATGGCCGTGCTCTGGCGCACACCGTCAATCGTATTGAGGGGAAAGGGACCTACGCCGGTCGTGTGCGGCCGGTTGGCGTCGGGACATTCTGGAAATCCGGCCGCCAGGCAAGCTTCCACCCAGGCGGCCTGATCCGGTCTCCACTCCTCCTCGGGATAGCGGCGCACCCTGATCGGGCCATCGGCACCGTGATAGTCGGCCGCGCCGAAGTCGAGGTCGTTTTCCAGCTTGCAGTAGTAGGGTAGGACCTGGTCAAAACTCCATCCGTCATTGCCCATCGCCGCCCACGCCTGGAAATCCTCCGGCACGCCCCGCAGTAAGATCTGCGCGTTGATCGCGCTTGATCCCCCCACGATTTTTCCGCGCGGCACCGGCATGTCCGTACGCTGCGCAGTCGCCTCTCCGGTGTATTGCCAGTCGTGGCTCGTCGCAATGATGCCGGAGGACGACGCGAATCCCAGCCGGATGTCGGTTGGCAGGTTGTCGGCAGACGGGAAGTCCGGGCCTGCCTCGATCAGGAGCAGTTGGCGGGTCGGGTCTTCGGTCAGTCGGGCAGCGAGAATATTGCCCGTTGAGCCCGCGCCCACGATCAGTGTGTCATAAACCACGCTTCGGCAACTCCCTCGGCGTGAAGGCCTCGCTCTCTTACAAGTGGGCAGCCTTTGTCGGCCAGAGTTCGTCGCCCTCTTTGCGCTCGCGGTAGCCGCTCACGATCATGCCGGCCCGCTCAACTCTCTTTCCGTCTACCTCGCGGTTCTGCGGGTCGCGGTAGCCCATCCGCACCAGTCGGCGCGGCTTCTTGGTCTGGTTGATGTAGGAGCCGTGGACGGTGTCGATGCAGAAAAGAACGACATCGCCCGCCTTGGCCGGGACCGGAACCGTCTCCTCCAGGTGGAACTGGTCGGTGGGCAGATGCGGCGAGCAGGGGCCCTCCTCGGTCTCGGTGATGTGCTCAAGGTGGCCTAATTTGTGCGAACCGTCGAGAAACCGTATCTCGCCGTTCTCGTGGCAGGTGTCGTCCAGGTGCACGAGTACGTCGATGAAACGGCCGTCCTGGTGGGGGTAGAACGGGTTGTCCTGGTGCATCGGGAAGGGCTGACCGGACTGGGGCGGCTTGATGTGCAGCGTCGTGTGGTGCAACTCGACGTTCGCGCCCAGCAGATCGCTCAGCGCTTCGGCCAGTTTCGGATTGGTAGCCGCGCGCATCCAAACCACCGAGTAGTAGTGCAGGTCCTGCATCGCGGTTAGCTTGGCCTTCTTCTCAGTCTCCGGGTCCATGTAGGCCTGGCGCCACGGGCCGGTCCAGCCCGGACTGGTAAACGCCCAGTCCTCGACGAGCCGGTCCAGCTCATCGGAGAGTTCCTGCGTCTCCTGCGGCGTGAACACTTGGGGGATCCGCAGGTAGCCGTGCTCGTGGTAGAAGTCGATCTGTTTCTGTGTCAGCATGAAGTCATCTCCAGTCTTTGAACGGCGGCGGATGCCATTCGCCTCGCTCGCGAGTCATGCGATCGGAAGCAGTTCGTCGCCTTCCTGGCGTATCCGGTAACCGCTGACCATCACGCCCGGACGCCCCAGGCTCTGGCCGTACTCTTGGCGGTTGTCCGGGTCGCGGTAGCCCATGCGCACAAGCCGGCGCGGCCTCTTTGTTTGGTTGATGTAAGAGCCGTGAACAGTGTCAATGCAAAAGAGCACGACGTCGCCCGCCCTGGCCGGGACCGCAACCGTATCCTCCAGGTGAAACTTGTCGGTGGGCAGGTGCGGGGAGCAAGGCCCGTCCTCGGTCTCAATAACATGCTCTAAGTGGCCCATCTTGTGGGAGCCGGCCAGAAAGCGGATTTCGCCGTTCTCGTGGCTGGTATCGTCGAGATGGACGAGAACGTCGATGAAACGTCCATCCTGATGGCCGTAGAACGGATTGTCCTGGTGCATAGGAAACGGGTGGCCCGTCTGTGGCGGCTTGATGTGCATCGTCGTATGATGCAGCTCGACGTTCTGCCCCAGCAGCTGGCTGAGCGCCTTCGCCAGCCTCGGATTCGTGGCCGCGCGCATCCACGCCACTGAGTAGAAGTGGAGGTCGTGCATAGCCGTCAATTTGGACATCTTTTCGGTCTCCGGGTCCATATAGGCCAGCCGCCAGGGACCGGTCCAACCCGGGCTCGTAAATGCCCAGTCCTCGACGAGACGGTCCATCTCGTCTGAAAGCTCCTGCGTCTCTTCTTTCGTAAATACTTCTGGGATGCGCAGGAAGCCGTTGTCGTGGTAGTAATTGACCTGTTCCTGTGTCAGCATGGGCTCATCTCCTGTGCGTACGAATGTGCCGACTTTCTGCTGCCTAGTTTACCGAAAAAACGGAGATTGCCGCAACCGCCGGAGCACCCTCTCTTTTCGTCAATTTCGCCGTTCATTCACCAGGCGCTGGTTCAGTCCTCAACCTGCAATTGTGAGCGTATCAGAGACACCGTCTCCTCGATGAGAGGAAAATGATCGGGTGCAATCGCCTCTCGCAAGAGTTCGAATGTCTCGCAGTAGAGCAACAGCCCCGCGCGCACCGTTTCGTGTAGCGATGGGCGCATTTCCGAGTTCCCCTGCGCTACGCCAAAGGAAGAGATTAGGAGCTGCGCCCACTTGCTCTCGGTTCCGACGGAATCGATAGCGTCGCTGAGAAAGGTGTTGTCGCTGACTGAAAGAAGGCCGCGCTGTACGCGCACCGCCCTTAGCAGGCCCCAGGACAGCCCGAAGCGGGCGTTGAGCAGGCGTCCGGTATCGTCTCGCCGCAGGCCCTCCAGCCCCTTGTGGACCTCCTCGATCCAGCCGACTAGCTCATGGCCCGCCAAGCGGTTGGCTTTCTTTCGCAGCGCACTCGTCCACTGGAACCCGTACGCCCGCTTCTGGATCGCGGCGAATGCCCTTTGCGGGTCCCAAAGCGCGTGCCCATCGCGCAGCATTGCAACGTGATTGACAGCCAGACCCGGCTCATTGAACCAACTCTCAACCTGGCTTGGCGTAGCGGTACTGAGCACGACCAGAATGCGGGAGGGGCGGCGTTCTTCGGGCGTGTCGGCGGCTTGCCCGTTCTCGGCTCTGTCGATGAGATAAGAAAGGCTTTCCCCACTTTGCTCGTCGTCGTTCACGAAGCGAACTACGTCGATGTCACTGAAAGGGCCGGCGTCTCCTCGGGCGTAGCTGCCCACCAGGACAAAGGCTAGGGTTGCGTCGGTCGTCCATTCCTCCAGGTGAGGCGAAAGGTCGAGCGGGAGCGGAACGCTGGAGAATGTCAAGATTCGCGGGGCCGTACGAAATCAGGCCAAACCGGGGCCAGATTGCCTTTGCGCCGGGATTCGCCCACGTCCAGGGCCGGGCCTTGCAACGGCGCGCAGTCTTCAATCAGTACGTCGAAGTACGGTTCCCGGCTTTCAGCCAGGAGTTCCAGCAGCTTCCCTCGCATCGCCGCGCACGTATCCGGGTCTGATTCAATGAGGTTGTTCATCTCGAACGGGTCGTTCTCGAGGTCGAAGAGCAGTTGATGGCCGGTCTCGTAGAAAGCATACTTCCAGCGCGAAGTGACCAGCCCGCGCCAGTCGAGAGAGTCAAGAGTCCAGCGCGGAATGCCCGACATTTCCAGCAGGACCGCATCCGGCCCGCTGAACACCAGCTCGCCCCGCAGCGCGTCGCTGCAATCGACCCCTTGGCAGTAGGCCGGCGCGTCCATTCCGAGCAGGCCAAGTGTGGTCGGCAAGAGGTCAACCAAGCTGAAGAGCAACCCGTCGCGGCGTCCCTGTGCGGGGATCTGTTCAGGCCAGTGGAAGATGGCGGGAATGCGGACCGAGTTCTCGTGGGGATGCTCCTTGCGATTGATCGCGCCGTGCGAACCCATGTAGTCGCCATGGTCGGAGAAGTAAACGGTCAGGCGATTGTCCTTGAAGTCGGGCAGGCCGTCCAGCGTGGCGACCAGCCTGCCGATGTTCCAGTCCAGGTTCTCGACCATCGCGTAGTACGTGGCCAGCTGGGCGCGCATCTCCGGCGAATCGGCGAAGTTGGGCGGCGTATCCAGCGCGCTGGTATCGAAGCGCTCGAACGCCTCCGGAGCTTCCAGCGGAAAGTGGGGCGGCTCTACGCTGAGTACGAGAAAGAGCGGCTGCTCGCGGTCGTAAGCGCGTAGATAGTCGATGGCGAGGTCGGTCAGAAAGTCGGTCTGATAACCCTTCATCGAGCGCGGGTCGGCCTCATCGCGGTGATAGTAGAAGCCCTTGAACGGGGCATTGTTGACCTCGAAACCGTGCCAGTCCTGGAAGCCGGCCCGATGATATTCGGGCGTGCGATGCGGCCAGCGCGTGTACTCTTCACGCCGCTCCCGTACCCGCGCCGGCTCCTGGTCATGGACGACGCCGCAGTGCCACTTGCCAAAATAAGCGGTGTGATACCCTGCCGCGCGCAGCGTAGTCGCCGTGCTGGGCGCGCTGGCCTTGAAGACGTCGAAGAAGAACTGGACCGGCCCGGCGTGCGCGTGGCGTCCCGAAAATATCGTGCCGCGCGAGGGCGTGCAAACGGGACAGTTGGCGTAGGCGCGGTCAAAGCTGAGCCCCTCGACGGCCATGCGGTCCATGTTAGGCGTGCGCACATTGGCATCGCCCATGTGGCCCATGGCGCCGCCGAAATGCTCATCGGACAGGATGTAGATGACGTGAGGCTGGCGCGGCATGGGGACTCCTTATCGGTTGGAAGGACGGGGAAGGGACGGTGGGGATACCTCGGGCCGGCTAGTCGCAGGACTTCAGTCGACGTTACACAGTTCGTAAGCCTGACGCAGGCCGGCGACCAGATCGCCGCGGGGGCGGAATTCATGTCCGATGTAGCCGTCGTATCCGGCATCACTTAGAACGCGGCAGATGCCGCGGTAGTTCAGCTCTTGGGAGTCGTCAAGCTCATTTCGCCCCGGATTGCCGGCTGTGTGGAAATGACCGATGGCATCCAGATTGGCGGTAACTGTGCGGAGTATGTCGCCCTCCATGATCTGCATGTGGTAAATGTCAAAGAGCAGTTTGACGTTAGGACTGTCGACTTGGCGCTGGACTTCCAGGCCCCAGGCGCTGTTGTCGCACTGGTAGTTCGGGTGGTCGACTTTGGAGTTGAGCAGTTCAAGGTTTAGGACGATCCCATTGCCTTCGGCGTAGGGCGCGGCGCGCCGCAGACCGGCGACGGTATTGGCGATCGCCTCCTCATTGCTCATGCCGTCAATGTGGTTGCCGCTGAAGCAGATCAGCGCGCGCAGGCCGTGCGCCACCGCCAGGTCGACTGATTCACGCAGTTCGGCCTCGATGCGGTCGTGGTTGCTCGCGTTGTTGAGGCCGTCGGGCAGCGAGTTGTGGCCGATCATGCTGATCAGCTGGAGGCCGCTGTCGGCCGCCGTCCGGCAGAGCTCGGCGAAATCGTCGCCGCGGTGCCAGATCTCGACTGCCGGGAAGCCGATCGCTGAAATTTCGGCAAACAGCCGCTCGCGGGGCATCGTGTCCTGCGGCAAAATGGGGATGCAGACCGACTGTTTGATCGACATGGGGCGGCTCCTTTAATATTGCGGCAGCGCTCCGGTACGGCTCCAGGTCCGTATTTTGCTCAGTAGATCACCTTGTTCAGCGGATACTCGATGATGCCCGTTGCGCCGGCCTGCTTCAAGTCGGGGATCAGGTCGCGCACGATCTTTTCGTCTATGATCACCTCAAGCGCGATCCAGTCAGGATCGGTCTGGTTGGTAATCGAGGGGGCGTGTAGGGCGGGCAACTGCGCGGTAATCGCCTCGAGTGAACTCCTTGGCACGTTCATTTTGAGGCCGACTTTGGCACCGGCCTGCAGCGCGCCCTTAAGGAGCATTGCCAGGTTTTCGATCTTACGCCGCTTCCATGGATCCGCCCACGCTTCGTGATTCGCAATCAGCTTGGTGGTGGATTCGGCCACCGTGTCGACGATGCGCAGCCGGTTCGCGCGTAGCGAGGAGCCGGTCTCTGTGCCTTCAACCACCGCGTCGACCAGCAGCGGCGCCTTGACCTCGGTCGCGCCCCAGGAATACTCGACCTCCGCCTGGACGCCGTGCCGCTCCAGGTAACGGCGCGTAACCTGGACCAGCTCGGTCGCGATCCGCTTGCCCTCCAGGTCCTGGGGCGAGTGGATGTCGGAGTCGTCGGGAACGGCAAGCACCCAACGGTAGGCCTGGTTGGTGGCTTTGCTGTAAACAAGGTCCTCGACCTCGCGCACGTCCGCCTCGTTCTCAAGCACTTGGTCCTGCCCGGTAAGGCCGACGTCGAGCACGCCGCGCTCGACATAGCGGGCTATCTCCTGGGCGCGGAACATCAAGCAGCCGATCTCGGGGTCGTCAATGTACGGCGCGTACGAGCGGCCCCGCACATAGAGTTGATAGCCGGCCTTGGCGAAAAGGGCGATCGTGGATTCCTGCAGGCTCCCTTTCGGCACTCCGAGCGTTAAACGGCTCATCACTGTCCTCAATTCAAGTGCAATCGGATTCGGGATCAGTCGAATGCGGCATGTGGGCGCTCCCGCGTAAGCGGTCAAGCCTGCCGGTCAATATGGTCCAACTGCCATTGTGACGCCGGCGGATCTCCCACACGCTCGTCCGGCTGGGAACCGTGCTTGATACGACGATAGTAGCAGCCGGCGCGCGCAATACCTTCTGCGTCTTTGGTGTGGCAAGCGCCGGCGCCCAACGGACGCACGATATAGAGCAGGGAGTTCTGCTCGCAGTTGACCCGTGCTTCGACCAGCTCAAGCATGTCGCCGGAGGTTGCGCCCTTCACCCACAATTCGTTGCGGGACGTGCTCCAGAAGGCTGCCACACCATGTGTCAGCGTGTAGGTCAGCGCTTCCTGATTGGCATAGGCGACAATCAGGACCTCTTTGCTGTCGGCGTCTTGAACCGCCACCGGGATGACCGCGGCCTCTCCCCGGCCAATCGCCTGCAGCTTGCCGAAATCAAGCGAAAGCTCCGTCCCCTCTTCCAGCAGATTCATCAAACCCCTCTCGTCCGTCTGGTCCAGACTCTCACTCCAGCGCGCTGCCCCACACCTCCAGGTCGACCTCGACCTCGCTCCGGTTGAGTACGTCGTCGAGCAGCAGGTGTGCGTCGAGCAGGTCTTCGATGCGCTCCGCAACCAGTACCAGGTCTGCCGGCGTGGCGTCGGTGACGTACGCCCGCTCGAAGATCTGCCTCGGATTCAGCCAGTAGCCGCCGGCCGCCAGCTTGCCCCACTTCGTCAGCAGATAGAGCACGACGTAGTCGCGGCCGCCCGAGCTGGTGTCGACAATGCGCGAGCCGCCGACGCTGATCGGATACAGAAACTCGATGCCGGAGCGCGTGCGCTCGGCCCGATAGTACCGTATCTTGCGCGTGCGGCCGAAGCGGTAAATCGCCTTTGCAATCAGTGCACCGGCGGCGCTTCCCTCCATCCTCCTCCTTCGACCTGGGTACGGCGCTGGATGCGGACTGTAGCGTAGCAGTCTTACCCGTCTTTGTCCAGATGCGAGCGGTGTACGCGTGACGCCTGAGCAACTCACTGCGCCAGTTGACACGGCGTTGGGGCCACTCTAGAATTGACTCTACGAGCACAAAGGAATATTTGGACTGCCCGAGCCGAACTGGGCCGGTCTGCTTGTTTGGTTCCGCCTCAAAGACGAATGGGAGTTTCCAGAATGGACATAGTGAAGACAGTCACATCACAGTTTCATGCTACGCTGTCGATGATGGAGCAGACAGTCCGTACCTGCCCCGAGGAGATGTGGGACGAGCCGGGCCAGGCGAACCCGTTCTGGCGAGTTGCCTACCATGCGCTCTTCTTCGTCGATCTCTATCTGCAGCCATCCGAAGAAGACATGACGCTCTGGGAAGGGTGTAGGGAAGGCTACCAGTTCCTCGGTCCGACGCCGTGGCCCCCACACGAACAGCCGGCCGTAGATAAGCCTTACGGCCGCGACGAGGTCCTGGCTTATGTCGATTACTGCCGAACCCTGGTGGAACGAACCGTGCCGACGATCGATCTGGACGCCCCATCCGGCTTCCACTGGCTGCCGTTCGACAAGATGGAACTGCAGATCTACAACATTCGCCATCTGCAGCAGCACGTGGGCGACCTGAGCACGCTGTTGCAGACGCAGGCGAACCTGGAAATCAACTGGGTTGGCATGGGGGAAGGGTAGAAGGTGGGTTGATCCGGCCAATCTGTGCCGAAACTGGCGCCGAAAGAGACGCAACAAGCGAGAGTGGAGATCATTCATGCACCTTTCGATGCACAACTGGATGCGCGCGGAGCCGATCGACGTAACGGTGCGCCGGCTGGCCCGCTACGGTTACAAGAGCATCGAGCTCAGCGGCGAGCCGGAGCTGTATGACACGCAGGAAGTTCGCAGTCTGCTCAGCGAGAACGGCCTCTCCTGCTGGGGTGTCGTCTCGCTGATGTTCGAAGGGCGAGACCTGATCCATGCCGACGAGTCTGTGCGCACCGGCTCGATCGAGTATCTGAATCGCTGCATCACGATGGTGAAGGAGTTGGACGGCTACGAGATGACGATCGTGCCGTCGACGGTGGGCAAGGTGACGGCGATGGATACGCCGGAGCAGGAGTGGGCTTGGGCGGTCGAGGGGCTGAGGGAGGCCTACGGCCACGCCCAGAAAGAGGGCGTGCGGCTGGCGCTGGAGCCGCTCAACCGCTTCGAGACCAACTTTCTCAACCGAGCCGACCAGGCCATGCTGCTGGCCGAGGAAGTGGGACCTGACTGCGGCGTCTGCATCGACACGTTCCACCTCAACATCGAAGAGGCCAACTTGGTCGAGGCAATCAGGAGCACCAAGGAGCGCCTGGTCGATTTCCACGTTGCTGACAACAACCGCATGGCCTGCGGGATGGGCGCGCTCGACTGGCCGCTGATCGTGAACACGCTCAAGGAGATCGGCTACGACGGCGCACTGACGGTAGAGTTCGTCGCGCCGCTGGATCGCACCCCTGCCAACCCCTACGAAAATGCGGTGGCCGCGGCCGAAGAGGAGCTGACGCCCGCACAACTACAGTTCATCCAGGACCACGGCAGCGGCGTGCTGTCAGAAGAGTTCTATAGCTGGCTGGTCAAGGAGACGGCTAAGACGCTTCTGCCGCTGCTTTGAGGGAAACAGTCTAGCCTGACGGTTTCCCTCAAGAGTCCCCCGTTGCCCACCTGCATAAAGGCGCAAAAGTGATCGAATTCGCGGAGTATAACGGAGTCGTGGAGTGGTCGGATGAAGATCGATGCTTCATTGGGTCTTGTCCTGGCATCATCGGGCCATGCTGCCACGGAAATGATGCGGGGGAAGTTCATCGTCAGTTGCGAGAAATCTATAACGAGTGGCGAGAGATTGAAAGAGAAGGCATGTCTCAAAAACGGTCACGTCTTCCTGAATCCGTATCAAAGTGAAATCCGCCGGCCCTCTCGTGCGGACTGATAGGCCCCCAGAATCATCTCCACTGATATGCGCCCCTCTTCGGCGCTGACATGCTCGTCGCTCAATCCGCGCACGTAGTCGATGAATGGCCGCGGCACGCCCGCGATCCGCTCTCCCTGGGTGGCGGGAACCGGCAGGTGAAACTCCTCCCACTCGCTGTCTCCCTGGCGGATCAAACGCAACGGGGCTACGCCCGGCGGACGCGGGGCCATAGTCGATGGGCCGTCGCCGTAGTCCTGAATGATGGTGCCTTCGGCGCCGTAGATCTCGGTCGTGTTGACGCCGGCGACGGTGGTCGAGCCGTTAAACAACGTGCCGATGGCGCCGCTCTCGAAACGGAAGATGGCGATGCCGTTGTCGTCGGGCGCGAGCTTGGTGACAAGGTTGTCGATCTCTGCCATGACGCGCGTGGCCGGGCCGAAGGTCCAGTAGAACCAGTCGGCGGCGTGGATGGCGTCGTCGAAGAACATGCCCACGTTGGCCACCGGGTCGATGTGCCAGCGCGTGGGGCCGGTGAAGAAGGCCTCGTTGTTGAGCACACCGATACAGTGCCGCCGCCGCACGACCGCGATCGGGCCGACCGCGTTGGCGTCGACCAGCTCCTTGATCTTGCGGTTGACCGGGTCCTGGCGCATCTGGAAGGCGACGCTGAACTTGACGCCGTAGCGGCGGACCGTCTCGATGATGCGGTCGCAGTCGTCCAGCGTGGTGGCGAGCGGCTTCTGGCAGAGGATCGCTTTGCCGGCTGCAGCGGCCTGCTCTACGTACTGGGCGTGGCGGTTCGTCTCGGTGGTGACGATCACGGCGTCGATGTTGGGATCGTCTGTGACCGCTTCGGACTGGGCGCGGTAATCCATGCCGAAGGCAGCCGCGGCCTCGCGCCCGCGCTGCTCGGTGTCGTCCCAGCAGGCCACCAGCTCGACGTCTTCGAACTCCAGCATCTCGCGGCAATAGGTGTTGCTGTGGCCGTGGGCGTGGCTCAACACGCCGATGCGAACCTTGTCCATGGAAAAACCTCGAAACTGGATGGAAGAGTAACGGTGGGCCTACGCCTTGAGTCCGCCGGCGGTCAGGCCGCGCACATAGTGCCTCATGCCGAAGGAAAAGAGGATGATAAGAGGCACCGAGGCCAGGATGTAGCCGGCCATCTGCGGGCCGAGATCGGTTACGCCGATCTCCGAGGTGAACTGGGTCAAGGCGACGGCAACGACCTGGCGCTTCGGGCTGGACATGACGACCAGCGGCCACATGAACTGGTTGTAGGTGGTGACGAGCCGCACGACCGCGACCGTCACGAGGATAGGCGCGGAAAGGGGCACGGCGATCTGGGCGAAGCTCTGCAGCTCGCTGGCGCCGTCAATGCGGGCGGCGTCGAAGAACTCTTCCGGCAGCGTGGCGAAAAAGCTGCGGCACAGCAGCAGCGCAAAGACCTGCCCGCCCGAGGTCCATGGCAGGATAAGCGCCCAGTAGGTGTTCTCCAGGCCCATGTTGAGGATCAAAACATAGGCCGGGATCAGCGTCAGGATCGGGGGGATCATCAGTAGGGCGAGGATTCCGGTGTAGATCACCTCTTTGCCGGGAAAACGGTGGCGGGCGAATACATATCCGGCGAGGCTGGCCAGGACGACGGTCGCGGCGGTCGAACTGCCGGAGGTCAGGATCGAATTGAGAATTGGGCGCCAGATCACCAGCGAGCCGAGACCGAAATTCTCCCAACGGTAGGGATTGGGCATCGACCAGAAACGCCCGTAGATCTGGCCGTTGTCCTTGAGCGAGAGCGCCACCAGGTAGATGATGGGAATGAAGGTGACGAGCAGCAGGAAGAGCAGAGTTGCGTAGAGCAGGATCTGTCCGCCGCTGAATTGGGCGAAGCGAATCGCAAGGCCGGCCTCTCCGCCGGCGACGGCCGCGGTCGCCTGCCCCGTCTGTTTGCTCTCGCGCACGGTCGCCATCTCAGGCCTCGTACTCGGTGGAGGACTTGACGAAGCGCATGTTCACGATTGTACCAGCCAGGATGATGAAGAACAGGATCATGCCGATTGCCGACGCCACGCCCATGCGGTCCATGCGCATGGCCAGGTAGTAGAGTTCAAGCGCGGGCGTGTAGGTGGCCGCGCCGGGGCCGCCGCCGGTCGTGAGGTAGACGAGCTCAAAGGTCTGCACCGCGTTGATGAAATTGAGGATCAGGAGCAGCTTGATCTGGCCCATGAGCAGGGGCAGGTCGATACTCCAGAAGCGCCGCCAAGTGCTGGCGCCGTCGACCAGGCTGGCGTCGATAATTTCGTTCGAAATCGAAATGAGGCCGCCGTAGAAGATGAGCAGCGCGAATGCGTTGACCCAGGGGACGCCGATAAAGATGATGGAGCCGAGGGCAACGCTGGCGTCGCCGTACCAGACGCGTGTGAGACTATCCAGTCCGACCAGCTTGAGACTCTCGTTGAGAAGACCGATCGCCGGGTCGTAGATGTTGTTCCAGACGAGGATCTCCACGACCGCAGGCAGCACGATCGGCACGACAAAGAGTGTGCGGAACCAGTACTGGGAGAAGCGATTGCGCAGGTTGAAGATGAACTCGGCCACCAGCAGCGGCACCGTCATCGTCTTCAGGACCGCGACGACGACGAGGATGGCGGCGTTGCGGAAGCCGGAAATGAAGAAACGGTCCTCCATCAGGAAGCGGAAATTGGACAGGCCGACCCATTCGGTGCGCGCGCCGGGACTCCAGTCGGTAAAGGCGTGGTAGAGGCCGGAGAAGGCGGGATAGTAGTTGAAGGTGAGCAGGAACGCCAGCGTTGGCAGGATGAGCAGATAGGAGAGCCGCGCGCTCCACATCGCCTGCAGGACGCCGAGCGGACCGGCTGAGCTGCGCTGCCAGACCTGCTGGCCGGAGGCGGTGTTGCGGGCGGCCCAGACTGCGGCCGCGACCACGACGAGCACAACGCCAAGTGCGAGCAGCAGGGAACGCTGGCGCTGGGCCGTGGACTGTGCCGCGCCGGAGATTGCCCCGACGCGGTCGTAGTTTGTGGCCGACCCTGAGGCGGTGCCAACGGCGATGCGGCTGCCGTCTCCGGCGAGCGCGACGCTGAGCACCTCCTCGTCCTGGCGGAAGCGGTGCGAGAGCATGCCGCCGCGGTCGAGCAGGTAAGCGCTGCCGTCCTCGGAGCCGACAAGGGCGCTGGATCCGTCGGCGGTCAGCGAGACCGCTGAGATCTCGTCCTCGGCCTCGAAGCTCCAGATTGCGGAGCCATTGGAGCCGTTGAGCAGCGTCGCGGTACCGTCGCTGGCGCCTGCCAAAATGAGGGCGCCGTTGGCGTTCACCGACACCGAGTTGGCACCATAGTCGAGACCGGCCTGGAGCAGCTGTTTGCCGGCGCGGCTGTAGATGGTCACCAGCCCGTCATCGGAGCCGACGACGACGCGCGCCTTTTCGCCGCTGCCGTAGATATCGACGGCCCGCACACCGATGCCGAGCTCCTCCTGCCAGAGCAGGTTGCCATCGCTGTCAAGGGCGTAAACCGAGAGGTCGTCGGAGGTTGCCGCCACAAGCGAGCCGTCGCGGGCGACGGCTGCGTTGTTCATCGGGCGGCCGGCCTTGAACTGCCACAGGACGCCGCCGTCGGCATCGAGCAGATATACAAATCGGTCCTCAGAAGCGACTGCCAGCCACTGGCCGTCGGGCGAGATGTCGACGCCGAGGATGCTGTTGTCGGCCTCGAACTGCCAGAGCAGCTCGCCCGATCCGTCGAACACGCGCACGAAGTTGTCGCGGCTGCCAATCGCGACGCGTCCCCCGTCTTCAGTCACGGCGATTGCCTGGACGCGGCCGGCTGAACTGTGCTCCCAGAGTAGGCCTTCGGTCGACTGCGCGGCGAGCGGCAGGGCAAGGGCCGCCAGAAGCGCCACTGCCAGGGCGACGCCGCCAACTATCCTCCAGGACCACAAGGCGCGCATTGACATTGGCGAACCAGACAAACCGCTCCCTCGCGAGAGCGGCATGCCCGGTTTACTACGATGCAGTCGTTTGCTGTTCGCCTTGGGAGGCGTTGACAAGCCCATCTACGAACGTTCGTCCAAGCTGAAGCCGCTCCCGTCCGGCTTGATACGGACGGAGCGGATGAATCGATTAGTACGGCCCGGCCGCGACCCAGCCCGGCGGGCGCTTCTCGGGGCTGTCGAGGTCCTCGTGCGTCAGGTTGAGGAACTCAAGCAGGCCGTCGAAGTTGTCCTCGAGCAGGGCTTGGTAGCGTTCGGCGAAATCCTCGGCGGTTATCTTGCCCTCGAAGAACTCCTGGACCATGATCGACCATTCGCGCTTTGTCTCTTCATATTTGAAGAAGCCGCGGGCGACGGCGTCGCCGGGCGCGCCCGGTTTCTCATAGTTGCCGACAAAGACGGCGTTGTCGAACACTTCCTGCATCTCGCCCGGCAGCGACACGTTCTTGATCAGCGGCGGGCCGGCGATGCCGCCCTGCAGATTTTCGGTGTCCAGCTTGTTTTCGAGGAAGATGGCCATGCCCTGCGGGCTTGTCCAGAACATGACGAAATCGACTTCGAGATCATTCTGGGCGCGGTCCTTGACAGGCAGCGCAAGGTAGCCCTGCGTCAACTCGTTGGCGCGCGCGGTGCCCTGCACACACGGCCCTTCGATGGTGGGGAAAGCGAAGCGGTCAAACGCAAACTCGACCGCAGCGGCCGCGGCCTCCTCGTCGACTTCCCCGCTGCCTCCGTACTCACCCTGCGCCAGCGAGCGGATGTCCTTGGGCAGGCTGGTGTAGATGCCGCCGTGCACCATACGCATGGCAGCCTTCTGCGTCAGGAAGAGCGGATATGCGTCGGTCATGCCGGTCCAGCCTTCGGGGACGAAACCGTTCGCCGTCTGGAAAACGCGCCCGATCTGCGTCATCATCTCGACAGTGCATTCGTTGTCAAAATTGATGGCGCCGTCGCGCAGCGCGGCCAGGTGGCGGGCGATGTTGACGGAGACGCGGTCGGGGTCATCGTTGCGCACGTCGGTGGGGTCGTAGCTCCAGACATCGTCTATGCCTTCGCGGAAGCACCAGTCACCTTCCTGGCACTGGATAATCTCCAGGTCATCGCGGTGGTACTGGTCCATGGCGGAGCGCATCAGCCAGGGCATGCGGCCGCCGCCCCAGATCTGCTCGGTAGTGCCCTCGATGGCGATGGGAATGATGCCGGCGTCGCGCAGCTTTTCATTCCAGCCGACGAACTCGTCCCAGGTCGGGCGCGGCGGAACGTCGGTGATGCCGGCCTGTTCAAAGAGCGCCTTGTTGTAGATCCAGAATGTCTGGACAGACATATACGGCATGGTGAACATCTGGCCGGTGTTGGGGTCGCGCACGAGGTTCAGGCCCCACTCCTCGAAGCTGTCCTCCCACTTGGCGCCGGTGTAGGGGTTCTCCTTGTTGAGGTAAGGACCCCAGTCGACCAGCCGGCCCTCCTGGGCGAACTCGCGCAGGTGCGGCGACTCGATGATGGAGACGCGCGGCACCTCAGAGGTGAACTGCGTGCGAATCCACTGGAGGTAGGCGTCGACGCCGGGCGCCTTCAGCTCGATGAGGACATCCACGTTGGGGTGGAGCTCCATGTAGGCGTCGGCGATGGCTTGGTAGGTCTGCACGTCGTTGGAGGCGATGCTGACGACGATTTCGCCGCTCAGCTCCATCATCTCCTCTTCGGTCTCCTCGATCTCGACGACTTCCTCTTCGGTGGAGGTCTCTTCGGCGGGGGCTTCGCCGGCCATGCCGGTGTCAGCCGGCGCGCCGCAGGCGGCCACGAGGATGAGCGCCAGCACGAGGAAAAGGCCGAGAACTGTTCGGTTCGATCTCATCGATTCCTTCCTTTCCTATTCATTGAAACGGATCTGAGTTACTTCTACTGGTCTTCTGCGAATGGGAATGTGCCGGCGTAGCCCAGCGTCTCGAGCGTGAACTGGGGGTCGCTGACAAACTTGATGCCTGGGAACATCGGGTTCAACTGGTAGTGCAGCACGATATTGGCTCGAATCTCGCCTTCGGGGTCCGGCCCCATCTTGGCGCCCTGGTGGGGGAGATGGCTGTAGAAGGCGACGGCGTCGCCGGCCATCGGATAGAGGTGCTCCAGCTCCTGCTCGTCGCACCAGACCTGGAAGGGGTCGTTGCGGTCTTCGGTGTAGCGCAGGTACGGGATCAGCTCTTCGGGCACGGGGCGGTCAAAATAGTTCTTGACGAAGGTGAGGCGGGCGCGGTCGGGCGTGTTGTCTGTCAGATAAAAGGTTGAGTTGAGGCACATACCAAGGAGCGGGTCCTGGGCGTCGGACTTCTCGATCTGGTAGTAGTAGTCGTAGAAGTCCATGTGCCATTCCTGGTGGTATTCGGCCGGGTTGACGTGGGCGCGCAAGCTGCGCAGCTGGCACTGCCTGCCCATGACGGCGCGCAGCAGGGGCGCAACGCTTTCGTGGCCGACGAGCTCTCCGGCCAGCTCCGGTTCAAGGGCCAGCAGCCTCTCGAAGGCGACGTTGCCGACACCGTTGCTGATCTCGTAGGCGCCGCGGTCGTAGAGGGCGTATAGAATGGTCTTCCACTGCTCGACGCGCTCCTGCGGCAGGGCATTGGGAATCAGAATGTAGCCGTCGCGTTTGAGTTGCTCAAGCTGTTGCTGTAGTTCATCGGTTCTCGTCGTCATTGTTCGTCCACTCCTGCATTGCAGGTGGCCGGGCCCGGCGCGACGCCAAAAGGGTTGTATTGCGGCAAATTCAGCTGGCCGGCACCTCTTCGGCCTGGCCGCTGTGGTGCGAGAGGATGGCGGCTTCGATGATCTCCTGCACGGCCAGGCCTTCGCGGCCGGAAGCTTCGATTTCGTCGCGGGGCACGCCGTCGTCAACCTGCTCGATCCAACGGTTGATGCGGTTGGTGAAGGTGGCCCCGAAACCGCTGAGACCGCCCATGATGCTGTTGCGCACGACGGTGAGCTCTTCGCTCTGACGGGGGTAGAGGGTCAGTTCCTGGTAGAGATTATCGAGCACAAAGCGGCCGGCGGTGCCCATGACCTCGCAGCGTTCGAGATTGTGGCGCGGGTTTGTGTCGTAGCTGCCGGTGAGATGGCCGACCACGCCGTTGGCGAACTCCAGGTTGACCTGCACATTGGAGTAGCAGACGCGGCCGGGCGCGCGGTTGAAGAAGGCATGCACGCGGCTGACGTCGCCGCAGAAATAGCGCATGATGTCGAGGCTGTGGGGGTGGAGGGCGCGGATGTGGAACCAGGGCGAGGTCTCATTGGGGTTGCCGATCCACATCGTCATGTTCATCAGCAGGAGGTCGCCCAGAACGCCCTCATCGACCCACTGCTTGGCCTTGGCCGCAGGTGGAACGAAACGGTGGTTGAGGTTGATGCCGAAGTAGAGGCCGGTTTCGTCGGCTTTGGCCGCCATCTCGCGGGCCTTTTCGATCTCGTTCGAGATCGGCTTTTCGCACAGCACGTGCAGGCCGGCGTCGAAGCACTCCATGACCGGCTCGTAGTGGTGGCCGCCGTTCTCGGGGCCGGCGGTGGCGACGCTGACGGCGTCGAGGTCGACGGCGTCAGCCATGGCGGCGATGCTGTAGTAGGCGGGCACGTCGAACTGTTTGGAGGCGGCGTCGGCGCGCTCCTGGTCGAGGTCGCAGACGGCAGCGAGCGCGGCCCGCTCGCTGGCTTGGTAGACACCGGCGTGGGTGTTGCCGATGCCGCCCATTCCGATAACTGCTACATTCAGCACGAAGCGCCCCCTTAATGTGGAGTGGTGCGACGAATCGTTTGCGGAGTTGGAAAAGGTGCAAAGTTGGCGGCAATGCTAGCATAGCGGGCCCGGTGTGTCAACCGGGGACGTGCTCCGCGGTGCCGCTTAAAGCGGACGATTGTCTTTGCCGAGGCGGGTAAGGGGCGGGTCCGATACAGACGGCGCACGAGCGGCCGGAGTCCAGGGCACAGAGTCCCTCGCATTCGGCCACTTGTGTGGATTCGTGCGGACGGCCGTTTGATGCTAACTGCCATTACTGATGGTGACATTGCAGCAAGAATTCCTACGAGTTTCCAAAATGTCGTATGAAATCATTCTCTGTGCGGACAGTCGGGGCCTGGTAGCGTAGACCTGGGTCCTTAGCGAAGCTTCGCGCCCTGACTTGCCGACGAGAGTCGACTGAAGTCGACCAATGTCGCCCAATGTCGACGGATTTTTTTCTTCGAGGACCGCGAGTTCTCGTCTCTGCAGTACCGGCCGCTTTAGGCCGGTGCTAGATCTCGTTGACATTTCGTTCAAGCCATATGAGTGTAGCGGGAAAGTGCAGGAAAGCGATGAAGCGTCGAGCTAGCTTTTCATAGCGGGTGAAAATGCGTCGATACCACTCAGTTCTGTTGATGAAGCGTTCGACGATGTTGCGCTTGCGGTAGCGAAGTCGGTCATAGTCATGCGGTTGCTTGCGATAGCGGCGAGAAGGGATGACGACAGTGACCTGTTTGGCTGCGAGCAGTTCTCGCAGCGGGTCGGAACTGTAGCCTTTATCGGCGATGACAGCGTCAAAATGGAAAGGCGCGAGCAACGATTCAGCTTGGGAGAGGTCATGGCGTTCACCCCCAGTCAAGATGAACTTTAGGGGAAAGCCAAGCGCATCGACGAGGAGATGGATCTTGCTGCTGAAGCCACCCCGGCTCCGCCCTAGGCACTGTTCTTGCTGACCGCCCCTTTTTTGGACCCGCCTGCTGCGCACATATGGGCGCGCACAGCTGTACTATCGGGCAAGACCGCTGCCATCTCCGGGTCTTGGGCGAACTGTACGAACATGTCGACCCAAACACCGTTCTCTGCCCAGCGTGCGTAGCGCTTGAAAACGCTGTTCCACTTGCCAAGATCGGCTGGCAGTCACGCCACTGCGCGCCGGTGCGCAGAATCCAGTGAACTGCCTCGACGAAACCGCGACACTTCTCCGCTTGCCCGGCATAGGCACGAGGGTGTCCTTGCAGAAATGCGTACAGCTTCTGCCACTAACGGTCGGCAATCTTATAGGTAGACATCCTACGATTGTCGGCATTTTGACAGAATCCTTCAAACGTCAACGAGACCACATTTTACCTGGACCAGCTTTTGGGGAGCAGGTCAAAGATGGAACATACCCTGCGTACGCATCGTCACAAATGTAGCCCCGGAAACCGATTTGTTCATGCAGAAGGGGAAACAAAGGAGACAGTATCATGACGAAGGTCCGTCTTTTCGCCGCCCTCGCAGTCCTCATCGCCGGTCTCGTAAGCCCGGCGGCCGTTTTCGCCGGAGACTGGTGCATTTTTCCCGATGGCACACACGTCCACGTCGCTTGCAGCGATTACACAGACGATCAGTATAACAACCGTCATCGCCACAACGACGGCGGCGGCCACGGCGGCGGCAGCGGCGACGACGGCTACCACCAGGAGGCCGACTGCATCGTCACCCACGCGGCCACCCCGGCCCAGCTCTGCCCCCTCCAAGGCACCAACAGCTTCCAGTACTACTACATCGGCGCCGACGGCAGCTCGGCCGCAGGCCCGCTCATCACCCGCCCGTCGGCCGGCTCCCCAGCCGTGCAGCTGTTCAGCGGCACCAATCCGATGTCTGGCAAGTCGGTTGTCGTCGAGTACAGAACCGACGGCTCGAACTACCTGAAGGTGAGCACCTACTATCCCGACACCGAGTACGACACCAACAAGGCCTACGTCTTCACGGTAAGCGACAGCAACGTAGTGACCCATGTCAGCTGGTAGGAAGCCGCAGGTTTGGTGAATCTCTCCCTATATCCAGTGCGGGAGAGGTTCACCCCTCCCCTCCTCCTCCATCGAACCAGGACGGACATTTCGACAGGCCAGTGGCTAGTGGCTGGGCCTCGTTGACGTTTGAAGGATTCTGTCAAAATGCCGACAATCGTAGGATGTCTACCTATAAGATTGCCGACCGTTAGTGGCAGAAGCTGTACGCACTTTTGCAAGGACACCCTCGCGCCTATGCCGGGCAGGAGGAAGAGTGTCGCCGTTTTGTCGAGATTGCTGGGCGTTTCGCCGCCGCGGCCCTTTGGCAGATACTCTGGGTTTCACTGAGGAAGCAGTCCGGTGCAGTCTTTCTGTCTCCTCATGGCTCAGCCGGTGACGGCGGGCGCCAGTTTCTGCGCCGCGCAATTGAGGGGGCGGCGGATACTTGCAACAACAAATATAGCACAAATTTTCGGTTATTGCACTATGGCGGGAGAGAAGAGGGCCTTGCGCGGAGGAAAGGACGGTCCTCAGGGACGGGCTGCCTCGTTCAACTGTCTTCTGCGAACCTCTCGGCCAGTTTTTCTTCGTAGGGCCTCGAGCGGTGGTAGATGAGGGGGTTCTGGCGGTCGTCGTCGAGCAGGTCGCCGATCTTGTAGCTGGCGAACTGTTCGTCGGTGAGGATGTTCTGTTTGCCGTTGAAGGTGCAGCCGTCGGGCATGAAGCCGCAGGTCATGGCGCGCCGCCAGCCGGGGGTCATGTTGGCGCCGGCGCCGTGGGCGATGAGTCCGTTGTGGAAGGAGCAGGACCCGGCTTTCATCTCGGCGGGCGCGGACATGATGTTCTGCCACTGCGGGTAGACGCGGAAGATGTCGCTGATGTTTTCGCCAATGGGGACGTCGTCGTAGTCGGCGGTTTTGTGGCTGCCGGGCAGGAAGTAGAGGCAGCCGTTCTGCAGGGTGGCGTCGTCGAGCGCGACCCAGATGCTGAGCGTCTGGCGCGAGGAGTAGGACCATTTCGGGTTGTCGAGATGCCAGCCGGTAGGGTTGGCCCAGGGCTGCTTGATGAGGGCCTGGTCGTGCCAGATGCGCATGCCGTCGACGCCGGCGAGCTCGGCTGCCAGCTTGCCGAGCCGGGGATCGAGGATGATCCGCTTCACTTCCGGACTGTCCATCCAGAGGTTGACGCGCTGGACGAAGACGTAGTCGTAGTAGGTCCCTTTATATTCGTTTGCTTTGTGGTGCAACTGGCGCCGCTCGCCGCGCTGGCGGACCGCGCCGTCGACCGTCTGGCGCCAGGTCTCCAGCTCTTCCGGCGTGAGAAAGTCATGCAGAACGATGAAACCGTTTTCGCGGTAGGAGTCGATCTGTTCCTGAGTCAGATTTGTGTTCATTCTTGCCTCGCTGGCTTGCGCGCCACTTGGGGCGCCCCTTTTTGTTGGTGGCACTGTAGGCATTCTACTACGAAACGCGCAGGGCCGACACGGTTGTGTCGACCCTGCTTGGTTGCACACGATAGTACTACCTACGCGTTTCCTTATGTCTACTCCGCCGGACCGAGCTGGCCAGTCAGGATCTGGATGACGACGAAGGAGTCGGCGTAGGGGCTGTTGACGTAGATCGGGTCGCCTTCGGGCAGCCAACCACTGGCAAAGCGGCTGGGGACCGGGTTGTTGCCGTAGCGTTCCCAGAGCGGGATCTGCGGCAGCAGCTCGTTGTAGGCGAGCGCGATCTGGTCGAGCGCCGCGATCTGCATGGCAGCGTCGCCGCCTGAGCCGGCTTCCTTGACCAGCGCCCAGAGGTCGACGTCGCCGACGCTGTCGGTGCTGACACTGAGGTCGAAGGACATGCCGGGCAGCTCGATGCTGCCGCCGCCGGCTGCGCCGACGCCTGTGGCGGCCGCGTTGTGCGTGCTCAGGTTATTCTCGTAGGCGAAGGAGGGGTGGGGGTTGCCGGCGCCCCAGCCGCGAATCGCGAGCTCGAACTTGCCTTCGTTGATGTCGATCGGGTGCTGCTGGAAGTTGATGCCGCGGAAGCTGGTCTTGAAGCCGAACGCGGTCAACTGTTCGGCCACGTTCTCAGCGGCGGCGGACCAGTCGGAGTACTCGGCCGGCGCGGTCAGGTCCCATTCCATGCGCGCGCCGGTGTCGTCGAGCCAGACGCCGTCGTCATCACGCGTGAAGCCGAGGTCGAGCAGCATCTGCTCGGCCTTTTCAAGGTCCTGTGTGTAGGGATCGAGGGCGGCAACTGCATCTTCGCTCAGCCAGAGCGGCGTAATGTTGTCGGAGAAGCCGCACATGCACTCCTGGGCGACACCGGACTCGGCCAGTGAGACGAAGGCGTTCTCTTCAAAGTTGATGGCGTAGGCCAGCGCCTGGCGCACCTCTTTGACGTTGAACGGGTGAATCGTGTGGTTGAAGTAGAGCGCGGGGCCGCTGTAGATGGGCGCGCGGATGATGCGGTAGCCCTGGGCCATAAACTCGCGCTCGGTCGCGGGCGGGAAGCCGTGGGTGGCGTAGTCGACGTCGCCGGAGAGGACGAGCGGCGTCACCACAGGCGTCTCGCCGTTGTAGTTGACCATGCGGTCGAAGCGGACGGTGTCGGCCCAGTAGGAGGTCCCGACCTTGTTGAGGATCATCTGGGACTCGGTGATGCTGGCCGGGTCGATTGCGTACGGCCCGAGCACGACCATCTCATCGGGGCGCAGCTCGTTGAACTCCTGCAGCAGCTGCTTCCAGTCGTCGTCCTCGTTGGTCATGCCGGCTTCGACCAGTTCGCGGGTGCGCTGGGCAAACTCACCGTATACGGATGAGGCGGTGATGTGCACCTCGCGCAGCACGCGGCGCGGCACGGTTGTCGACGGCCCGCTGAGGATGAAGTCGACGGTGTGGTCGTCGACGGCCTGAACGTCGTCGAGGAAGCGCCAGACGGTCTGGCTGAGCAGGCGCGAGATGGAGAAGGTGTCGACGACGTCCTGCGAAGTGAAGTCGCTGCCGTCGCTCCATTGCGCGCCCTGGATCAGGCTTACGCGTAGCGTGACGTCATCGACCCATTCCCAGGAGGTGCCGGCGACGGGCATCCAGCTGCCGTCGGCCCAGAGGTACATGAACAACGGCGGTTCCATCAGGGCTCGGTAGATGCCGAGGGTCATGCCGTTGGTGACCCAGGTGTTGAAGTGGCCGGTGGGCGGGGGCGCGTAGGGCCATGCCGGGTGGAATTCGGCGACTCCAGTACCCGTTGGCGCGGCCTCTTCCTGTGCGGCCGGGGCCGCTTCTCCGCCGCCGGCGGGGGCTGCCGGCCCGCATGCGCCGATGATCAGCGCGGCGACCAAGGCGATAGCAAGTAAGACTCTTCTGTTCATTCGATCTCCTCCTTCGGAGTTACAACTAAACTAATATGTATGTCAAGGGAAAGAGCGGCGCTGCCTTCAGGGGCAGGCGCGGCGTGCGACCGTCCGGGTCACTGCTCACGACTCTTTCCCCAGCGCACGAGTAGGGCAACGATCAGCAGAAAAATCAAGCCGATGGCCAGCGTAAACTGGGTGATCACATATTCGGCGGTCCCTTTTTCGAGAAAAAAGAGCATTACGCCGGCGACAAAGGCGATGTAAAAGCCGATATGGAATGACGCTCTACCGAGAGTTGGGTCCATGGTTAACAGCTGCTTCTGAATCCTGTCAAATGTTCCTCGCTGCCCGTTCAGACTAGCTCGATCGACTCCGCCTTGCGCACAGGGCAGGCCACGGTGCCGCCGTCGGAAATCTGCTCCAGCATCGGCACGGCCGCGTCGCATTCGCCCGGCACAAAATAGGGGCAGCGCGGGTGGAAGGTGCAGCCGGGGGGCAGATTCAGCAGGCTTGGGATCTCGGCGCTGCGCAGCTCGACGTGAATCTTTTGCCTGGCCAGCTCGGGGTCGGCTTCGGGGACCGCGCCCAGCAGCGCCTGCGTATACGGGTGCCGCGAGTCGGTGATGAGGCGGGAGGTCGGCCCCTCCTCGACGATGCGGCCCAGGTACATGACCGTAATGCGGCCCTCCCAGGCGAAATATTTGGCCAGGGCGAGGTCGTGCGTGATGAACAGGAATGTCACGTCAAACTCGTCCTTGAGCCGGTAGAGCATATTGAGCAGGCTGACACGGATCGAGACGTCGACCATCGAGACGGCCTCGTCTGCGACGATGAATTTCGGCTCGACCGTCAGCGCACGGGCGACGGAGACGCGCTGGCGCTGGCCTCCGCTCAACTGGTGCGGATACTTGTCGAGAAAATCGGCCACCGGCGTGAGGTCGACGACCTCGAGCAGCTCGGCGGCCCTGCGTTCGGCGTCGCCGCGACGCCCTCTTCTGCCCCTGCCATTGGCGGACTGCGCGCCGCGCTGGGTCTGGTGGCGCAGCAGCGGCGTCGTGATCATCTGGCGCACCGTCTGCGTCGGGTTGAGCGACGCGTAGGGGTCCTGATGAATGATCTGGACTGCGCGGCGGTACTGCTGGTAGTCGGCCTTCTCCATCGCCGAGATGTCCTGCCCCTGGTAGAGAATTTCGCCCTCTGACGGCGGCAGCAGACCGACGACCATGCGGCCGGTGGTGCTCTTGCCGCAGCCGCTCTCGCCGACGAGGCAGACAATCTCGCCCGGTTCGATGCCGAGGGAAATCGAGTCGACGGCGGTGACGCGGTCGCGGCCGCTGCCGAAATACTTGGTTACGTTCCGCAGCTCAATGATCGGCGTCATGCGATAGGGCCCCCGCCGGTCGCGCTGTTTCGGATGTTCGCGCCCTGCTCTCGTGCATTCAGCAGGATCGTAGCGATCATGCCGCCCTTCTGACACGCAGGCCGTTGCGTTGAATATCCTCCTCGACCGCGTCGGTATGCCAGCAGGCGGCGAAATGGTTGTCGCCGACGCGCTCAAGCGCCGGCTCTTCTCTGCCGCAGCGCTCGCTGGCGTAGGGGCAGCGGGGATGAAATTTGCAGCCGCTCGGCAGGTTGATCAGGTCGGGCGGCGAGCCGGGGATCGACGAAAGCTCCTCGAAGCCGCCGGTCACGGTGGGCACGGCCCGGATCAGCCCCAGAGAGTAGGGATGGCGCGGGCGGTAGAAGATATCGCTGACCGGGCCGAGCTCGACCACCTGCCCGGCGTACATGGTCGCCACGCGGTCTGCCAGCTCGGCGGCGATGGCGAGGTCATGCGAAATGAAAATCATCGTGAAGTGCAGGTCTTCCTTCAGCCGCCTCAGCAGGTCGATTATGGTGCGCTGGGTGAGGATGTCGAGCGCAGTCGTCGGCTCGTCCAAGATCAGGATCTGTGGGTCGAGCAGCAGGGCAATGGCCAGCAATGTGCGCTGGCGCATGCCGCCACTCAGCTCGTGCGCGTAGGAGTCAATGACGCGGTCTGGGTCGAGCTGGACGAAGCGCAGCAGTTCAAGGAAGCGCTCGCGCACCTCCTGACGATTGTTCCAGCGATGGGCCTTGGCGGTATCCCAGACCTGGTCCCACACTTTGAGGACGGGGTTGAAGGCATTGAGAGCCGACTGGAAGACCATGGCGCAGTCGCGCCAGCGAAACTCGCGCAACGGTCCTTCGTCCAGTTCGAGCACGTCGATCTCGCGGCCGTCGCGGCGGTAGATGATTTCGCCGGGGCTTACCTCGGCGGTATCGACGAGGAGGCGGACGATTCCCAGCCCGAGTGTGGTCTTGCCGGAGCCGCTTTCGCCGATGAGGGCCAGGCTCTCGCCGGCCTGCAGGTCGAGCGAAACCCCGCGTACGGCCCGGACGTTGCCGCTGCGCGTACGGTAGCTGACGTGGACGTTCTGCAGGCTCAGGGGGGGCTGGCTGCCGTTATCGTCTGTACTCTGGTGCCAGGAAAGGTCGGTGGTCTGGCTCATTGGCAGTGCTTGGCGGTCTCCGCTTTATTCGCTGGCCCGCAGGCGGGGGTTGAAGACCAGCTCGAGCGAGCGGGTCATCGAGATAATGGCCAGCTGCAGGATGGCGATGGCGACGATCGGCGCCATGATGTACCAGACGCTGTCCTTGTAGAAGATGGCGCCCCGCACCCAGGCCAGCTGGATCATCACGCTCCAGTTTCCGGCGGATATTGGCACGAGCCCGAGGAAGACGAGTCCGGCCTGCTGGTAGACGGCAAAGGTCATCGCCAGCGCAAAGCTGACGACGATATAGGGCATCATGTTGGGCACCATTTCGCGTAGAACAATGTGCCAGACGCCGAGGTCGAGCGCGCGCGCGGCCTCGATGAAGTCGCGCTGTTTGAGCGAGAGCGCCTGGGCTCGCAGCGCGCGCAGCAGCGTCGGCCAGTTCAGCAGACCCATCAGGACGCCGAGCAGCGTCAGGCTGTTGAGCGAGATGAAGGCCGCCAGAACGGCGAGCAGGGGAAACTGCGGGATCGTCAGAATGATGTCGGTGATCGACATAACCGTGCTGTCGACCCAGCCGCCGATGAAGCCGCTGAGCGTGCCGAATACAACGGCTATCACCGTCGAGATGAGCGCGGCCATGAAGGCGACGTAGATGACGTCTTTGCCGCCGTTGACGATCTGCGACCAGATATCGCGGCCCTGGTGATCGGTGCCGAGCGGGTGCTCAAGCGTCGGCGTGATGTAGATCCGGTCGATTTTGGTCTTGGTGTCCAGCTCGATGAAGACCGGGCCGGCGTAGGAGAGCAGGACCATAAAGATTACGACAAGGAAACCGATGAAGCCGACTTTATTGTAAGCCAGCAAGCGCACCGACAGGCGCAATCCCTTCCACGCGCTGGCGAGGAGGCTGTCAGTCTGCTCGTAATTGATGCTGTCTGCCGTCATCTCTATACTCCCACGTCCATCGAGCGAACCTTCTGGCCGCGGCTCGGCTGGCCGCCGCGGCCGGTTTGCGAAACTCAGTTGTCCTGCAATTTGATGCGCGGATCGAGCCAGCCGTACAGGACATCGGCGAAGAAGTTGGCGAAAATCACCGAAAAAGTAATGATCAGAAAAATCCCCTGCATCAGCGTGTAGTCGCGTTGATTGATCGCCTGCCCCAGCATGCGCCCGATGCCGCCGTACTCGAAAATCTGCTCGACGAGCAGCGAGCCGCCGACAACGAAGCCGACGCGGATGGTCAGTATGGTGAAGAGGGGCAGGATGGCATTGCGGCCGACGTAGGCGGTCGTGATGCGCCACTCCTTGAGGCCGCGCGCCTTGGCGATCGTCACATAGTCTTCGCCCAGCGTGCTGATCGTATTGCTCTTCATGCTGAGCATCCAGAAGCCGATGCTGGTCAGCACGTAGGTGGAGATCGGAAGCGCGCCGTGAAAAAGCGCGTCGGCGAAGAATTCGAGATTGAAGCCGGGCACCATGCCGGAGGAGTAGGCGCCGCGCATGGCCCCGATCGGAATGATCTTCCACTGGACGCCAAGCCAAACGACCAACAGGAGACCGATCAGAAAGTCCGGCACCGAGCTGATTATCGAACTGATTACGGTGAACCCGTGGTCAAGGAAACTATCGCGGCGATAGGCCATGATGACGCCCAACAGGACGCCGACTGTGAAGCTGATGAGCAGCCCCAGCCCGACACTGAAGAGCGTCCAAGGCAGAAATCGCAGGATAACCTCGGTCACGGTCGTGCCCGGCGACAGGACCGACTGGCCGAAGTTGCCGCGCGCCAGATTCTGCAGGTATGAGAAATACTGAAGAATGACCGGCTCATCCAGGTCGATGGCGAAGAGGGCCGCCGCCTGGTCCTGCGCCTCGTGGACCGGCATGCCGTAGGTGACGATCAGCTGGTTGACGTAGATTTCGATCGGGTTGCCGGGCAACAATCGCACCAGGAAGAAGATGATCGTGGTGACGATGAAGATCGTGGCGAGGGCGCGCAGGAACTTGCGGAAGAAATATGAGCGCCATACGGCGCCCAGGACGGAGAGCGGGCTGGCCGTGTGCTTTGTACTGACGTTCGATACGTCAACTGTGGTTGCCATTCGTATAGATCCTGCCTTGCTGTTCGCAGATTTCCAGGGCTGCGCTCGCCGCATTGCAGCCGTAGCCGGGTGAGACGGACAAGCGAGAAGCTGTCCGGCATTCCGGGAAATGAAGGCCGAATGTGCCCTGGAGCGCACATAGTATAGCACAGTGAAGGGGTGCGGAACAATTTATCGGGAGCATGATTTCGCATAGTGTTGATACGCGCCGAGCCGCAGGCGGATGGCCGCTTACGTGCGCATCCTCGCCACATGACATACAATGGGTGGATTGAATGGACCTTTCAGATGCGGAGAGACTAAATGTCGCTGACCAAGCAGGACGCACTCAACTATCACGCCGACGGGCGGCCGGGTAAGCTCAAGATCACGCCCACCAAGCCGATGGAGACGCAGACCGACCTGTCGCTGGCCTATTCGCCGGGGGTCGCCCATCCGGTGCTTGAGATTGCGATGCGGCCCGAGGACGCATTCGAGTATACCGCGCGCGGAAACCTCGTCGCCGTGATCAGCAACGGGACCGCGATCCTGGGCCTGGGAAACCGCGGCGCGCTGGCGTCCAAGCCGGTGATGGAGGGAAAGGCGGTCCTGTTCAAGCGCTTCGCCGACGTGGATGTGTTCGACATCGAGGTCGACACTGAGGACGCGGCCGAGATGGTACGGTTCTGCGAGCTGATCGCGCCGACGTTCGGTGGGATCAACCTGGAGGATATCAAAGCGCCGGAGTGCTTTCTGATCGAGCAGACACTCCAGGCGCGGCTGGACATTCCGGTCTTCCATGACGACCAGCACGGGACGGCGATCATTTCGGGGGCGGGGCTGTTGAATGCGCTGGAGATTGCAGGCAAAGGGCTGGACGAGGCCAGGATCGTGATCAACGGGGCTGGCGCGTCGGCGATCGCGTGTGCCGACATTTACGTGGCGTTGGGGGCGGAGAAGAGCAATATCATCATGTGCGACAGCCGCGGCGTGATCTACGAGGGCCGCATGGAGAACATGAATGAATGGAAGGAGGAGTACGCCAGCGACACTGACGCCCGCACGCTGGGCGAAGCCCTGGTTGAAGCCGACGTCTTCATCGGGCTCTCGGTGGCAGGCGCGGTATCGCAGTCGATGATCCGTTCGATGGCGGAGAACCCGGTCGTCTTCGCCATGGCCAACCCGGACCCGGAGATCCCCTATCCGGACGCGGTTTCGGCCCGCGGCGACACAGTGATCATGGGCACGGGGCGAAGCGATTTTCCCAACCAGGTCAACAATGTTCTTGGCTTCCCCTTCATCTTCCGCGGCGCGCTCGACGTGCGGGCGAAGGCGATCAACATGGAGATGAAGCTGGCGGCGGCGCGGGCGCTGGCCAACCTGGCGAAGGAGGACGTGCCGGACGGCGTTATGCGGGCCTACGGACTGGACACGCTGCGCTTCGGCCCGGATTACATTATTCCGAAGCCGCTTGACAGCCGGGTGCTGATGTGGGTGGCGCCGGCGGTGGCTAAGGCGGCGATGGATACGGGCGTAGCGCGGCGCATTATCGATCTGGACGCGTACCTGGACGAGCTGGCGCTGCGGATCGGCAAGGGCGTGCAGGTGATGCGCACGCAGCAGAGCAAGGCGAGGCAGAACCCGAAGCGAATCGTGTTCGGCGAGGGAGAACACCCGAAGATTATCCGTGCGGCGTATGCGGTCGAGTCGGAGGGGATTGGGTCGCCGGTGTTGCTGGGCAATCCGGACGTAGTGCGGGTCCGGTGCGAGAAGCTGGGGCTGGACTACCGTCCGACGGTGATCAGTCCTCACCAGGACCCGATGAACCGGGAGTATGCGACGACGTTTTACCAGGAGCGGCAGCGAAAGGGCGTAACGCTGCCGCGGGCAAATGAACTGCTACGCCAGGCCAACTATTTCGGGCCGGCGATGGTTCTGCACGGGCACGCGGGGGCGTACGTCGCGGGGTTGACCTACAACTACCCGGATGTACTGCGTCCGGCGCTGCAGACGGTGGGCACGGCACCTGACCGCGGCGTGCTGAGCGGCGTCTACTTGATGATCGTGCGGGACAACATCTACTTTTTCAGCGATGCGACGGTGAACATCGACCCTGACGCGGAGACGCTGGCGTCGATCGCGATCAATGCGGCGGACGTGGCGCGGCAGTTCGACGTCGAGCCGCGGGTGGCGATGTTGAGCTTTTCGAACTTCGGCAGCACGCGGCATCCGCAAGTGACGAAGGTGCAGCGGGCGACGGAACTGGTGAAGGCGCAGCGGCCGGATCTGCAGATCGACGGAGAGATGCAGGCGGATGTGGCGGTGGTGCCCGACCTGATGCGGCGGCACTACCCGTTCAGTGCGATCGAGGACGCGAACGTGCTCGTGTTCCCGGAGCTGGCGTCGGCGAATACGGCGTACAAGCTGCTGAACCGACTGGGCGGCGCCGAAGCAATCGGGCCGATCCTGGTGGGGATGGGCAAGCCGATCCACGTGCTGGAGACGGGCGCGGAGGTGGTGGACATCGTCAACGTGGCGATTCTGGCGGTTGTCGACGCGCAGTTTCAGGAGGAGGGGGCCGGAGGCGGCACGTAGGACTACCACCCCCTGATTCTAGATATTCCAGTTCTCGTCGCAATTTGAGACGGTATACATGATCATCTCGGCTGCCGCTTCCACCTGCGGCCAGACTTCCTGGTGAATGTCGCGTGCGACCCATTGCTGGCGCATATCCTCGCTCTCCCAGAAGGAGAGCACCTCGTGAGAGAAGGGAGGCCTGACTGCGCCCATTGCCTCGAGCTCTTCCTGCGGGAGCGGAGTCATCAGAGAGGCGCTGATGAAACCGGGCTGCTGCTTCATCGCCTCCATCCAGACATCTACAATTACTCTTTCGAGTTCGCCATCGTTTCCTTCTTTGGCGTTGAAATATACGTCAAGTGAGATCATGCTTTCTTCCTTCGGTTGGGTGGGGAAGGGAAGCTCCCTTTCCGATTCGAGTTGTTTCTAATATGCGTGTCTGCCCGGGACATTGACGCGCAAGCGGTAGACCGACGTGCCGGCGGTGACGAACAGGCTCCTCAAGTCCTCCTCGCCCCAGCAGAAGTTGGCGCATCCTTGCGGCGTGTAGATGACGCCGAGACAAGTCGCGTCCGGCCCAAAAACATGGATGCCGCCCGGCCCGGTCACGTAGAGATTGCCCTCGCTGTCGACCTTCATGCCGTCCGGCACGCCGTCGCGGTCGCCCGTCACCTCGGCCCAGACGCGCCCCTTGTCCAGAGTGCCGTTCTCATCGACATCGAAAACGCGTACGTGCGCTCGCATCGTATCGTTGACGAACAGCTGCGACTCGTCGACCGAAAAACAGAGGCCGTTCGGCTGGTCGAAGTCGCTAACGAGCAGGGTGAGCGCGCGGCTTTCCGGGTCGAGGCGGTAGACGCCCTGGTATGTCAACTGCTGCTCGCGCGGCATACCATAGTACTCCATGCGCCCGAAGCCGGGGTCGGTGAAGTAGATGGAGCCGTCGCGCTTGACGACGATGTCGTTGGGGCTGTTAAGCTCCTTGCCGGCGTAGTGGGTGGCGAGCACGGTGATGGTGCCGTCGGCCTCGGTGCGGGTTACGCGGCTAGCGGCGTGTTCGCAGGTGACAACGCGGCCCTGGGGATCGTAAGCGTTGCCGTTGGCCATGTTGCTCGGCTGGCGCCAAGTCTCGATGGTGCCGTCCGGGCGCCAACGCCTCATGATGTTGCCCGGTATGTCGCTGAAGATAAGGTGGTATTCGAGGTGGTTCCAGATCGGGCCTTCGGTGAAGTCGAAGCCGCTGCCGACCTCTTCGAAATGTACTTCATCGCCGACGACGGCGCGGAACTTCTGGTCGCGGATTTCTATGTTCATTGGGGTCTCCAAGCGTTTGGACTATTTGCGAAGTGCTAGCGCAGGGCGCATGGGTTGGTGCCTAGGTGGACCAATTTGACAGAATAAGCGATGCACTCACCCCAGGGACGAGAAGGCGGCCCCGCTAAAGGATAGGTTTAGTACTGTCTTGCGGAATTCCTGTTCCTGATCGAAGAGCTTTGAAAAGTCTTCATCGATCTCAAAGAGTTGCCTGGCGGTGTCAAAGGCGACGTGCTCCAGTGCGGCAAGCGTTGTTCTCCATTCCAATTGTTGTCCTCCCGGGGTCGTGCCAAGGAGCTCAGGGGAAGGATTGGGCGCTGCATCCGACAGCAACTGCCACTGATCGACCAAGCGCTCATCGAAACTGTCGGGGGCATGCCCTTTGCGTGACTTCAGTGGCTTGATCAAGTCTTCGATTGGTTTGAATCGAAGAGTTCCCTGGGGACTTGCGGCAGTCTTGCCTCCGCTTGGCCTTGCGTTGCGTTTTCCAGTCTTATCGAAATAGGTCTCGGCCTCGTTGGGAAACCGCATAAGATACTGTAATTCCAGGAGGATTTCGACAACAGGTTTCAGGAGTACAGTTGAGCTGGCGAGCGAACCGACTTGGACGAGGTGAAGGGAATCCTTCAGGAAGACTGAAGCAGAGAGATGATTGGCAATCACCAAGTGCTGGAATAGAGTTGTTTTGCCATGCACACGTTTGCGCAGGTAGAGCGCTGCGTCGCTGTGACATCCCAACAGGTCGGTCAGGTGGTCGATCTGGGGACGCCAACCATCAACCGAGCGCTTTGTGGTTTCCGAAATCAGTTTGAGCGCTTGCCAGTTGTCGCCTGACGGCATGTATTCGGGATTCTTCCCGTCATTGGCTGGCAGCGGGACAGAGGGTGCTGGCTTGGTGTCGTTCTCGCCGATCGAACTCATATTGTTGATCAGGCCCTGTTTTCGTTACGGCGAATTCAGCATCATTGCAGTTGAATCTCGGGAGCACAGCCAGATTTCTCCTGACTGGCCCAAATCTCCTATGGTGCGCCGACGAAGGGGCAGTGGGGTTAATGTGGGCCGTCTAAGTTGCTGGTTTACTGCCCAAACAATTCGCGCCGCACTTCATCACGTGACATCCCCAAGTGTTCGGCTACGGCAGAAAGGATGGAGTTCAATGTGCCAACACGTAACTGCTGGTGGCGAGGAACAGTTAGTCGATGTTCTGTGTTCCTGACTTCGACGGTCACTGTGATGTGGCTGCCTCTTTGTCGAAGGAACCGGTACCCATAGTGGCGGCGGAGCAGACTGGTCAAATTGTCGCCGGACAGATCTCGGGGCAGCCTCATACTGCGATCAATTCATCTTTGACGAGGTGAAGCCTCACTGTTCTGGGCATAAATTCATCGTCAAAGTGGCATCGAATCGCGTCCTTTACCATCTCCTTCAGGTCGGCCCAGTCCTCTCCTTGGGTGAAGATGTCATAACCTAGAGCCCTGGCATCGAATCCCCCCTCGGCCGCTTCGGTAACTTCAAAGATGATTTCGATTGGCTCCATGTAGTCACCTCCGGTTTCGTTCATCTCACGGCTCTCGCTCGTCCCGCAGGGAACGACTCTGTTTCCGGGGCTGTATTGAGAATGCGTTGCCAGCCGCATTGCTGAGCAATTTGGTGGTGGAGGGGTACCAATAGTGGAATAGGGAAAGCCCGACCATGGTAACAGAGGCGTTTACCGGAAATCCCTCGTCAAAGAATTCAACTCTACGTTCCGATTGCGTAGCCTTCGTGATATGGTTCGCACTCTTCTTCTCAGCGTCTCCTTGCACCGCACGTCTGTTCAGTCGCCGACAGTATATCACAACTCTCGCCATCGGCGCGTTTACGGCCCGCTTATGGTAAAATGGCGCCCAACAGTTCTCGCAAGGCCAGTGGGAGCACAGTAGAGCGGGAACTGTGAGGAGAAGCAAGATGAGCGGAACGCGGGAGTTGACCTATATCGCAGCGATCACCGAGGCGCTCGACATCGAAATGGCGCGCGACGAAGAGGTGGTCATCTTCGGCGAAGATGTGGCCGGCCCCTTCGGCGGCGCATTCAAGGTCACGAAACCTCTGACCGACAAGTATCCGCCCGAGCGCATCTTCAACACGCCAATGTGCGAAAACGCCTTCATCAGCATGGGCACCGGCATGTCGCTGATGGGCATGCGCCCGGTGATCGAGATGCAGTTCGCCGACTTTATCACCAGCGGCTTCGACAGCATCGTTCAGTTCGCCGCGACCAACCATTACCGCTGGGGCGGCGCCGTCCCGTGGGTGATTCGCGCGCCGTGCGACGGCGGCCTGCGCTCCGGCCCATTCCACAGCCAGAACCCGGAGGCCTGGTTCACCCACTCGCCAGGCCTGAAGGTCGTCGCACCGGCGACCCCCGTCGATGCCAAGGGACTGCTGATCGCCTCGATCCGCGACAACAACCCGGTCATCTACCTGGAGAGCAAAATCCTCTACCGTTCGGAGCGAGGCGAGGTGCCCGAGGGCGATTACGTGGTGCCAATCGGCGCCGCGCAGACCGTGCGCGCGGGCGCTGACATGTCGATTATCACCTACGGCGCCCAAGTGCGAGAGGCGAAACAGGCCGCGCAGCAGCTGAGCGAGCAGGGCATCCAAGCCGAGATTCTCGACCTGCGCACGCTTAAGCCGCTGGACACCGACGCGGTGCTCGCAACGGCGCGCAAGACCGGCAAAGTGCTGATCGTCCACAGCGCAACCGGCAATACCGGAATCGGCGCCGAGGTGGCCGCCCTGATCGCGCAGGAGGCGTTCGAGTGGCTTGACGCGCCCATCGAGCGGCTGACCGGGCTCGACATCCCCGTCCCCTTCAGCCCGCCGCTCGAGGACGCCTACCGCCCCAGCGCGGCCAAGATCTTCGAGCGCGCCCAGGCGCTGGCGGAGTTCTGACTATGGCTGTAAACGGATTAAGGCTTGCCACGCTCTGCTACGTTCAGCGGCCGGGCCAGACGCTGATGTTGCACAGGGTGAAGCGAGAGAACGACTACCACCAAGGCAAGTGGAACGGGCTGGGCGGCAAGTTCGAGCCGGGTGAATCGCCGGAGGAGTGCGTGGTGCGCGAGGTCTACGAGGAGAGCGGCCTCGTCTGCCGCGACCCGGTCCTGCGCGGCCAGATCACGTTTCCCAAATTTGACGCCGAGGCCGACTGGTATATCTGGATCTTCGTCGCGCCGCAATGGACCGGGTCTCTGATTGACTCGCCCGAGGGCGTGCTGGCCTGGATCGACAACGACAAGCTGCCAGCGCTGAATCTGTGGCCGGGTGACAGGATGTTTATCCCGTGGATCTTCGAAGAGCGGTTTTTCTCGGCCAAATTCCGCTACCTGGACGGCGAATTCCAGGGCTACGAGGCCACGTTTTATGGCCCCGCCGGGCAGATCGAGCGGGAGAAGTACAGGCACAGCGAATGTGCAAGGGAGACTGATGCCAAGCCGGTATACCAGCCAGCCGACGACACATATTGCTGGCTGTGCGGCGGGACGGTGAGCAAGCGGCATTGCAAGATCATCTGCGAGTTGTGTGGATTTACGCGCGACTGTAGCGATCCCTGAATCAATTCGCCCGCGGGCGGTCGCGCCTAGGAAGAGGTAGGGGAAGTCGGTACTGTCAGGAGCCGGAAAGCGCCTTCTCTCCCGCCTCCAGTACTTTGAGGATGCGGTCCGTGTCGTAGACGCAGCCACCCCACGTGCCCCCGCTGACCGCTTGCAGCGCCGCCCACAGCCTCGTGTCGGCCGGCAGGCGCGGGTCACCGGCCAGGTCGGGATGGGGCGAGCGTTTCTCCAGCATTCCAGACCCCGCCCGCCGCTGCTCGGCCAACGTTGGGCCGCTTCCGTTGCCGTTCGCCTGCGGCTCGGCGATCAGATCGATGCTGCCGAGAAGATTCACCGTATCCACCTCGATCCGGATCCTGTCACCTTCCTGCACGCGTCCGATCGCGCCCCCGGCCAGCGCCTCCGGGCCGATGTGGCCGATGCACGCGCCAGTGCTGACGCCCGAAAACCTGGCGTCGGTGAGCAGTGCAACGTGCTTGCCGAACGGCAGGTAGCGCAGCGCCGAAGTCAGCTGGTAGGTCTCCTCCATCCCACTCCCCATCGGGCCGCGCCCGATCAAAACCAGAATATCACCCGCCTTGACCGGCCGGTCGTGGTTGCCTTTGATGGCGGCGATCGCCTCCCGTTCGCTCACGAAAACGCGGGCATTCCCGGTGTTGCGATAGACGCCGTCCTCGTCGACGACCGATGGATCGATCGCCGTGCTCTTGATGACCGAGCCTTCCGGGGCCAGGTTTCCAGTCGGGAAGGTGACCGTGCTCGTCAGTCCCCTGGCGGCTGCGCTGCGCGCGTCCATGATGACGTCATCCGGGTCGACGCCGTCGGCGCTGAACAGCCGTTCGCGCAGCCGCTTGCGCCGTTCGCTGCCCGCCCATTCGTCGAGCAGATCTCCCAGACGCTGGCCGTGGACGGTGAGCGCGTCCAGGCGCAACAGGTCGAGGTCGCGCAGATGGAGCATCACTTCCGGCACGCCGCCGGCCAGGAAGGCCTGGATCGTCGGATGCCCCTTCGGGCCGTTGGGCAGGACGTCGACGAGTCGCGGCACCTCGGCGTTGATCCGCTGCCAGTCGGCGACCGAGGGGCGGGGCAGCCCAGCCGCGTGCGCCACCGCCGGGATGTGCAGCAGCAGGTTGGTGGAACCGCCGAAGGCCGCGTGCACGACCATGGCGTTGTGCAGCGCATCTTCGGTGAGGATGTCGGCGCTGGGAATCTCGTTTTCGTGTAGTGATACCAGGGCCCGCGCCGAACGATCGGCCATCTCCAGCCAGATCGGCTGACCCGAAGGCGCGAGCGCAGCATGCATGAGCGTGAGTCCCAGCGCTTCGGCTACGATCTGCGAGGTGGCGGCTGTGCCAAGGAACTGGCAGCCTCCCCCGGGCGATGCGCAGGCGCGGCAGCCCAGTTCAGCGGCCTCTTCCATCGTGATCTCGCCCTGGGCGAAGCGGGCCCCGATCGTTTGGATCTTGCCGGCGTCCTCGCCATCCGTCGGCGGCAGCGTAACCCCGCCCGGCACGAGCACGACCGGCAGCTCCCGCTGCGAGGCAAGCGCAATCATCATGGCGGGCAGGCCCTTGTCGCAGGTGGCGACGCCCAACACGCCCTTTCGCGTAGGCAGCGACCTGATCAGACGCCGCAGGACCACGGCCGCATCGTTGCGGTAGGGCAGCGAGTCCATCATCCCGGTCGTGCCCTGCGTGCGGCCGTCGCAAGGGTCTGTGACGAAACCGGCGAACGGGACCATGCCGAGCTCCTTGAGCCGCGCGGCGGCCGCCTCCATCAACAGCCCGACTTCCCAGTGTCCTGTATGATAGCCAAGCGCGACCGGCGTGCCGTCCGGCGCGCGGATGCCGCCCTGCGTACTCAGGATCAGGAACTCCGGGTTGCGCAGACCGCGCGGCGACCAGCCCATTCCCGCGTCCTGGGTGAGGCCGAATATGTCGCCGCTGGGCGCGTTGCGCAGGAACTCCTCGTCGAGAGGCAGCGAGCCACCGGGACCGGCAGCGTTAGTCTGCACGTTGAAGAGTTCGCGGTCGTTGTTGTCAACGGGGATTTGGGCGGCGTCTGTACTGGACATATCCCATTCCTTTTTGGAAATTGAACCGGTCTATCCCGTATTTTTCAGGAAGGCTTTTGCTTGCCCTTTATAACACGGAGGAGTAAGATGGACAAGCGTTTTTGTGGCTGGCAAAGGGCGAAACCGGAGGGAAAATGACGAGGGCAAAGCGTTTGACGGACGCGTGGGGATTGCTGCTTTCGGATTGCTCAGCAGGCGTAAAATGCATAGAGGTCATCGAGCGGGACGATGGCTTTGTGGCAGCCACCGACAATCTGCCGATGTACTTCTCGTCCTATGACGAGTGGCCCGATCATGTGAAAGACTCGATGGCATTTGTGCGGGTTCGTGTCCTAGATGCCGGCGTTGGCGCAGGCCGTTTTGCGCTGTACCTGCAGGAGAAGGGGCACGAGGTTGTAGGCATCGACGTCTCCGCGGGAATCCTCGAGGTCTGCCGTCGGAGAGGCGTGCATGACGTTCGGCAACTGCCTTTCCACCGCGTGGACAACTCGCTGGGCCAGTTCGATACCGTATGGTATCGCAAGATGAGATGGAGGAGATTGTAGAGGGGACCGGCTGGCGCGTTGCAGTGGTCCTTGAAAGTGGGACCGGAGGATATGTTGCTGTGCTTGCAAAAGAGTGAAGTCGTGGAAAAAATTTTTGCTTTCAAGTGGCACAAGAATCAAAGGGACGGTCATGACTCGCAAACTACTGCTGACCGGCGCGGCCGGTAAGATTGGCAGTTTCTTTCACAATGCCTACGCCCACAAGTATGAATTTCTTTTGACGGATATTGTCGAACCGGCAGACCCGAAAGGAGTGCCCTTTTCCAAGGCAAACCTGAGCGACATGGACGCCATCCGCCCACTCTTCGACGGGGTGGACACGGTGGTACATCTGGGAGCCAACCCCAATATGGATGCCCCTTGGGATAGTCTGCTGCCCGACAACGTGATTGCAACGTACAACGTGTTTGAGGCGGCTCGTCAGGCCGGATGCCGGCGCGTCGTCTATGCCAGCAGCATCAACGCAGTCCTGGGCTACCCGGTCGACCAGCAGGTGCATACGGCGATGCCGGTCTACCCGATCAACCTGTACGGGGCGACAAAATGCTGGGGCGAGGCGCTGGCACGTTATTACTCGCATACACACGGCCTGTCGTCACTGTGCCTGCGTTTCGGTGCGGTGCAGTACCGGGACTCTGAGATGATTCACTGGGACCACGAGTATGTCGACATCATCCAGACGCTGGAAGACAACGCGGGGCTGATCGCAGCGGCTGTCGACGCCGGCGACGATGTGATGTTCGGCAATTTTCACGGCATTTCCGACAACCGCTACAAGCGGCTGGACATGACCGACACAAATGAGCGCCTCAACTATAGGCCCCAGGATGACGCCTTCGAGATGGCGCGTAATCGCGGTAACTGCTGAGCGGTGCGCGGCCGCCTCTCCTGCATTGCCTCAACCCAGCAGCTTTAGCTCCGCGTCAATCGCCTGTAGCTTCTCCTGCGTGAGGCCCGCCTGCGCCGCCTCAGGGTAGTAGGAGATCTGTTGCAGCGTCATGTGCATCGCCATCGGCAGATCGGGGTGCGAGGAGGCGCCGGGCATGTGCCTCTCTATCACGGCCTTGGCCTGCTCGTTGCTCAAAAGCTCCTGCAGCGTCGACTGAATCGAATAGGGCATCGCATTCTGCTCCTTTCGGAATGGGCAAATTTCTGGTCGGGTCTAGGGGTGCTGGGCGCCGCTCGTCTCAAGGTAGACGGCGTAGAGCGATTGACTGCCCGCCATGAAGAGCCGGTTCTTGAGCGCGCCCCCGAAGCACAGGTTGGCGCAAATCTCAGGCAAGTGAATTTGACCGATGCACGTGCCGTCGGGGGCGTAGCAATGGACGCCGTCAAAGCCCGGTCCGGCCCAGCCGGTTCCTGCCCACAGATTGCCGTCGACGTCGCAGCGAATGCCATCGGCCATACCGGGACTCATGTCGACGAACAGCCTGCCGTTTGTCAGTCGATTGTCTGCGGTTACGTCAAAAACGCGGATATGGGAGGGCCCGTCCGGGTCGTGCGAGCGGCCCGTGTCGACGATGTAGAGCAGGCTTTCGTCGGGCGAAAAGCAGAGGCCGTTGGGGCGCAGAAAGTCGTCGGCCACAATCGTCGCCTCTCCTGTTTCAGGGTCGAGCCGGTAGACCCGGTTGGGCAGCTCCGCCTCGCCGCGCGACCCCTCGTAGTTGAGCAGAAGTCCGTAGCCGGGATCAGTGAACCAGACACTGCCGTCCGAGTGCACCACGACGTCGTTGGGCGAGTTGATCGGCTTGCCTTCGAAACTGTCCATCAGCACCGTAATTGAGCCGTCGTGCTCGGTGCGGGTGACGCGGCGGCCGGTGTGCTCGCAGGTGACCAGGCGGCCTTGCATGTCGCGCGTGTTGCCGTTGCTGTGGCCAGTCGGACTGCGATAGACGTCGACCTCGCCCGTCTCTTCGTGCCAGCGTAACATACGGTTGTTCGGAATATCACTCCAGATCAGGCAGCGTGCGTCGCCGAACCAGACGGGGCCCTCCGCCCAGCGGCAACCAGTATAAAGGCGCTCTACCACGGCGTTGCCGATCCTGATCGGGCTGAAACGGTCATCCAGCACCTCCACCGCCGGGTCAGGATAGCGGATCACCCCCCGTTCCCAATCTCGGTCTGACAGGTATGGCGAAGTCATTGAACTGTCTCCTTGCTGTGTGTCGGTGGACGGCGTTCTCCAGTCCCTAGAGTGGCCAGAAGTAGGGGATCAGAACTGTTGCCAATAGCCACATGATAAGCGTCAAGGGTATGCCAATCCGGAGGTAATCTCCAAACGTATAACCGCCGGCGCCGCGCACGATGGCGTTGGTCTGGTAACCCATTGGCGTCATGAAGCTGGCCGATGCGCCGAAAGCGATTGTCATCAACAGCGGTTGCGGGTTGACCTGCAAAGTGGCAGCCATCGAGAGCGCGATCGGCGTCAGCAGGACGGCGACGGCGTTGTTGCTGATCAGCTGGGTCAGGAGGCTGGTGAACAGATAGAACAACGACACCATGACGACGGGGCTGACCTGGCCGGAAAGCCTAACAAGCTGATCGACCAGCAACTGGGCCAGGCCGGTTTTCTCCATCGCTGTGCCGAGCGGAATCGTGCCCGCCAGCAGCAGGAGCGTCGGACCGTCGAGCGAAGACATCGCTTCGTCCGAGCGCAGACAGCGCGTGACCACCATCATGGCCGCTCCGCCCAGTGCAAGAATGACAATGGGTAGCTCAGTCAGGCTGGCCAGCAGGATGACGGCGCCCATGATCAGGAGGGCCAGCCGGTTTTTGGCCCGCCTGGCGATCGCCGACTCGACACCCTCGACTAGTAAGAGCTTGAAATGTTCGCTGGCGGCCAAAAGGCCGGATCGCGTGCCCTGCAGCAGCAGAACATCACCGCGATTCAGGCGCGCCTGGCGCGGGCCGGCCCGCCGCTGGCCTCCGTGCCGCTGCAAACCAAGGACGTGCACCTGGTGGCTGCCTTCCAGGTCAAGTTGGGCCAGCTGTCTGCCGACCGCGCTCGAATCGGGCAAAATCACCGCTTCTACGATGCGAGTCGCAGGGGAACCGGCAGTCGTCCTGTCGGCCGTCGCCGCGGATTGGCTCGCGCCCGCGACCACTCCATCCGGCGAATAGGTCTCGATGAAACGGGCGATGAGCGGCGGCGGACCGCAGATAACCAGGACGTCGCCCTCCTGCACCCGCAGCGAACCCGCCTCTTTCGCCTCGAATCGACCGATGCGGCCGAAGCGCCCCACACCCTGCCCGCCGCGGTACGGCTGGCTGTCGCGCAGAAGTTCCAGGAGCTCGATGCGCCCCTCAGCGTCGCCGTCCTCGCGCAGGGCGCCCCGCAGATGGGAGAGTCGCCGATGATGTCGTTCCGATCTGCGCTGAGGCATGCGGGCGCCGATGCCTTCGCTGAAAACCTCCTCTACCGTCTGGCCCAGCAGTGGGCTCGCTCTCTCAACTGCCAGTTCAGCGACAAACGGGGTCCGCTGGTGGCGCCCGGCGTCTATTGCGCCCGCAGGCGAGCGGTCGGGCAGAAGCTTCTGGCTGGTGAAGACGACAAAGAGCCCGCCGGCGACGGTGAAGATCAGACCCAGTGGCGTAAATGTCAGGAAGGTGAATCCGGGCCCGCCGGCGTTGCGATAAAGATCGTCGACCAGAATGTTGGTGCTTGTCCCCAAAAGTGTGATCGTTCCCCCGAGCACGGCAAAGTAGCTCAGCGGGATGAGCAGCTTCGACGGCGGAATGCGAAAGCGCTGACTGAGCGAAAGAATGACCGGTGCCATCATGACCACCACGGGCGTGTTGTTCATGACGGCGCTGGCCAGCGGTATCACGCCCCCCAGCAGCATCAGCAGGCGCCGCGGACTGTCGCCCGAGAAGCGGCTCAATCCAATTGTCACAATCTCAAGCGCTCCCGTCCGCAGCAGACCTCCACTGATAACAAACATGGCGGCTACCGTGAGCGTGGCGGTGCTGGCAAAGCCGGAAAGCGCCTCCCCCGTGTTGAGGATGCCGGTCAGCGCCAGCGCGGCGATGGCAAGAGCAGACGTCGTCTCGGTGGACAGCCAGTCGCTGAGATAGAGAAATGTCGCCGCCGCCAGTATGACGACGAGAACCATCATTTCAGCTGTCATGCTTGCGCTTCTTCAAGGGGCCATCAGGCTGCGGAAAAACAGTGCGAGTCCGCATCGGCGGGGAGACGGTATCGTGTCATCATCGACGCTTTCGTATAGTCAACCCAAGCGAGAATCATACTCCCTTTATCCGACGAACCAGCACACTGGCATCAGAATACTTGTATGTCTTCCCTGAGTCAAGCCGGTGAGGGTAGGCTGCCCCGGTCCGCCTGGGGAAACGGGCATTTGGACACTGCTATTCGAGGAAAAAATTTGGGAGCGATACCGGGTGCACCAAGGTTTCGGCGAGAAAGGAGGCAGCCTCTGAATGGCCTCCGCAATTCCGACCATCCGAACAACGTCTGGACTCCTCAACACCTTCCCTTCGCATAGACAATTACAACCGAAAACTATAATCCACAAACCCACACATTGGCGGATCATGGAGCCTGCCTGGCAGCTTATGGGCGGTCGGTGAAGTCCTGCGTGTGGTCAGATTCAGGCTCGATCGCGGAGGGCGATTGCGATGAGGCCGGCCTAAGCTACTTGCCGAAATGGGACTGAAGAGCGGGCGAACGGACTCGAACCGTCGACATTCAGCTTGGGAAGCTGACGTTCTACCACTGAACTACGCCCGCAAACTCTCGCCAGACCAACTTGGGGATTTTCGCCTGTGGCAATTTCCCCAACAATCAACTATAATAGCGACGCCGCGCCTTTCTGTCAAATGGTTCATTTCGCGGCTTGCAATATGATTTCAGATCAGTTAAAAAGTAGTCGTGATTTGTCGTCTTTCGGATAGAACAAAGCGTCGATGACGCTCCGCACGGCAGATCACGGTTGATCCGACATGGCGAGGTTCCAGGTGAAGTCTGCCTTCTGACGCCATAACCAGCCAAAGGCAATAAGGGGAAAACCGAATGATACAGTTTGATTTTGGCCGCCTGGAACAGGTTGAGTTGCGGACAGTTTGGGTAAGCGAAGACAGTGACTTTGCTTCATGGATTTCGCGTAGCGACAGCCTGGCCATGCTGGGCGAGGCGCTTAATCTAGAACTGGAACTGGAGAACATGGAGGGATGGGTGACGCCCTCCCCGCGCGGTGTGGTGTGCCGTTCCCGCGGGAGCGGCGGATACGTCGTGATCGCCAATCAGCTCGAACACACTGACCAGAGTCATCTCGGACAGCTGCTTACCTACGCGGCCGAGTTGAAGGCCGTAACGATGGTCTGGGTGGCCGCCCAGTTCACCCATGAAGACCGAAATACGCTCAACTGGTTGAACGAGGTGACCGGCGAAAGCGCTCAGTTCTTCGGCCTGGAGGTGGAGTTGTGGAGAATCGGGGACTCTCCGCTTGCGCCCAAGTTCAGCCTGGTCTGCAAGCCGAGCGGCTGGATCGAAGGCGCCTCGACGCCGAACAGGGCCGAACCGGCCAGCACGCCGCCGCCGGGGTCGCCGGCTGCGCCGGACGACGACGAAACGACGCTGGAGGACCAGCTTCAGCAGGTAGAAAACGAACTGCAATTGGAGTATCAGCTTGTCGAAAACGAACTGCAGTTGGAATACTGGCAGGCGTTGCGCAAACATCTCGAAAACAGCGGCAGTTTCATCCGGCCGGGCACACCGCGATCGCAGAACTGGATGAACTTTGACGTAGGCCACTGGCGGCTACGCATGACGGCGTTTAACAATATGCGCGATGGCGGTATCGGCGTCCAACTGGTTATCCGCGAGGGCGATGCCGAGGTTTCCTATAATACGCTATACCAGCAGCGCGGGGATATCGGGGCCGAGATCGGCGATGCATTGGAATGGCGCGAGTTGCCCGAACACAAACAGGGGCAGGTGATGCTGCGCAGGTACAACGCCGACCCCACAAACCGGTCGCAGTGGCCGGAACAGCACGACTGGTTCAGGGAAAAGTTGGAGGCCTTCGACCGCGCCTTCCGCCCGCGCATTACCACCTTCAATGCGACCGAATAGCGACTGACGCCAGCGCGCTCGCCGCCTGCTGGACTCTTCCGGCAGGGCGAGCCACCGTCGTCGACGCGTCACCCTGCGAAACCGTGGCGTGCAACTAATTTCGCATAGAAAAATTTAGTCCACCCCTCCATTCAATACACCCCCCAAAATCTCAGCAGCGAAATCTCCGCCCGACATAATCCTTCGTCCATCCACATCTATCGTACACTCTGTCGGAATGACATCGACATGATGCTCCGACTTCCAGTCTGCGCCTGTCTGCTTCCCGTAGGGGTCGCCGAAGGCGACGTGGACCCCGGGAAACTTTTCATCCTGCAACAGGTTGCCCACCAGCCCCTTCAGCGCAATGTTTGTGCCGACCGCGAATTCGCCCGCCCGGTCCGCATTCTCGGCGCCGTAAATGTAGGATCGTACATCCTCCTCAAGCGAGCTGTCTTCGCAGCGCACCGCGCGCACGCGCCCGTTTTCCACTTCGAAAACAACCGGCGTATCGAGAATCCCGTACCGCTCGCTGAAATAGTCGCCCATTTCATCGACGACTAGCACACCGTTAACATCCTGCGGCGAGGTAAACGTCTCGCCCTCGGGCAGGTTGCCCCATTTGCCCGGCTCGTGATAGAGACCGTGGCAGGGAATCCAGTTGAACTCCGGGTTGAAGGTGGCGCTGAATTCGGTGCCTTTGGGATTGGTGACGCGAATCTCGGCAGCGCTGCGCACGATCTCATGGACGCGCATCGTTACGTCGTAAATCTGCTGATAATCAACTCTCATTCCCTGCATCATGAGCGGCGGCGTGATGTTGATCATGTGGCCGTGGCGGGCGCCTTCAGGATTGGCCTGCATGACCGCCGGCATGTAAGCCATTCGAAACTTGAGCTCTCCCGGCCGGCTGCTCGCCGTGTAGAAGCTGACATGGGGTTGGAACCGCTCCAAAAGGCCCTGCAGCTGGTCCGGCATCGATGTGATCGGGCGAACGCCGACCTGTTCAAGCGTGCGCGTTTCGACCTGCTCGGCGACGGGGCCCGCGGCCTCGGCGAGCGCCTGGGTGATCAGGGCCGAACTTTCGTCGCCAAGGATCAGTACGCGCTCCCCGGGCTGCACCGCCATACAGATTCTGACCGCCACCTCAGCGCCGGCCCGCATGTCGTCGAGTGTGTAACTGCTCGAATCGGTCATGATGTCAGAGTTCTCCCATATTTCGTATAGTCATTTATATTTTCAACCAACAAATCCACACCATTCAATCCAACACAAAACCTTTTTACTAGCCCAAAATCACCGGTTCCTCCGGATAGTGGAGCAAAGTGGGCCGCTCGCGCTGGGCCAGTGCGATGACGATGGTCAACGGCCCCAGGCGGCCCCAGAACATGGTAAATGCGATCGCGGCCTGCCCCCAGGCGTCCAGCTTCGAGGTAAATCCCAGCGAATAACCGGCGTTGGCAAACGCGCTCACGACCTCAAATCCGAGCGCAAAGATGTCGCCTTCGTGCAGCAGCGACAAGAGCATCGTAACGCCCGCGACGAGCAGCGTGCTGACCGTCATGATCGCCACCGCTTTGTTAAGTGTCTCTCTTGGCACCGAACGCCCGAACGCGACCGCTTCGTTATCGCCCCCCTTTGCGGTCGCCAGCGCCGAGATGAGCAGAACACCGAAGGTGCTGCTGGTGACGCCGCCGGCCATGCTCGCCGGCGCTCCGCCGACAAACATCCAGAAAAGAAGCATCAACTGCGTGCTCTGGCTCAGCTGCTCCGGCGGCAGGATGGTAAGACCGGCCGTACGCGCCGAGATGACGGTGAAGATGCTGACGGCCAGCTGCTCGCCGGTGTTCAGGGCCGACAATGTGACCTCGTAGAGCTGCCGGTCAAGTAGCATGACGGCAAGGCCGGCGAGCAGGAGCACGCCACTCAACGCCAGGGTTATCCGCGTGTTGAGGGCCAGCATGCGATTTCGGAAAGAGCTGACCAGGTCGTATAGCACGGCGACGCCAAAGCCGCCCAAAATGATCAGGACGGCCATCACAGCCAATGTGAAATAGTCGGCGCCAAATCCGAAGACGGGCGCGTGGCCGCTGCCGGTGAAGAGGTCGAATCCGGCATTGCAATAGCTGCTGACGGCGTGGAAGATGGCCAGCCACAGCGCTTCGCCGTCGGGAAACGCCGTCCGCCATCGCAACCAGAGCAGCAGAGCCCCCACCGCTTCGATCATCAGCGTTACAATAAGGACATAGGCCGCGAGATTGACGACGCTGCCGAGCCGTCCCCAGCGGCTGCCGAAAGAGATGAGCCTTTCGCCGCCCAGCGACTGCTGGATCAGGAAGCGTTCGTTCAGTGTTACGCGCCGCCCGACCAGGCGAAAAAGCAACACACTGAAAGCGATAAACCCAACGCCGCCGACCTGGAGGAGCACGAGAATGATCAGCTGGCCGAAGCGCGTCAGGTCGGTCGCGGTCGTCAGCACGCCCAGCCCGGTGACCGTCACCGCGCTCGTGGCCGTGAATAGAGCCTCGATCCATGACAATGGGACGCCCGATGAGGACGCGGCCGGCAGCTTCAGCAGCAGCGTGCCCACCAGGATGATGCCGGCGAATCCAATGATCAGGACGTGCGCCGAGTGGAGGCGGGACCTGCGTTGTCCGCTTTCAACCGGTCGGAGCGCGTTCCCCGCCCGCGACGGTGCAGCCTGGCCTTGGGCAGCGCCCGATTGCTGCTCAGGGGCCAGCTTCAACAGGTAGTCCCCGGATACGTCCCCGCCTTCTTCGACTAGTCTACCGTCATCTGACCCCAAGGACCGGTCGCTCATCAACTTAGCCGCCTGGATGATCTCCTTCTCTCGCTTCTCCACCCGCGAGGACGCGCAGCCTCCAGCGTCGCGCAAAGCGTAATGTACACCTGCTGCGCCTTCCATCCAAAAACGAAAGGACGGATCGGCTCCTGCCAACATCAGCCAACGGCGTAGGGGCACCCCTCCCTCTTCATACTTAACTTTGTATAAGAATTATTATAGCGAATAAAAACTTGCCGGACTTCACACCACGCTCTCCCCTGTTCTCCTACTCTAAATCTTGCCATTTCTCCTGAGTTCAGGTATTCTCTACAGTCGGAAAACGGTTCTTACGTCTGGCATTTTGGCCGATCTATACAGGCAAGCGAGTACCATCCCGATGATCCTCTATCTGATTCGTCACGGTCAGTCTTCCAACAATCAGCTCGGTGAAGAGCTCAAGGCGGAACCCGGGTCGTACTCCATGGAAGATTACATGATTCAGCGGGTCGCCGAGCCGCCGCTCACCGGAATGGGTGAGCAACAGGCCGCCCGTCTGGGAACATACCTCGGCGGCCACCCGATCAAGCGTCTCTTCTGCAGCCCGATGCTGCGAACTATGCAGACGATGCAGCCGCTCGCCGATGCCTTGAGTCAGGAGCCATCCGTCTGGATCGACCTGCACGAGCACGGCGGCATATTCGAACGCAAGGGCCTGAACGCCGATGCCGTCGGATACCCGGGCCTGGGTCGAGATCAGATGGCCCAGGAGTTTCCTGGTTTCCGGCTGGACGGGATCGGAGAAGGTGGGTGGTGGTACGGCGGCGAGGAAGATCAGGAGGGATGCCACGCGCGCGCGCTGCGCGTACTGGAGACTTTGCACCGGATGGCGGGTGAGCTGGCCGAAGATGACTCGATTGCGGCCGTCAGCCACGGCACATTCATGGACAGTCTGCTCAAGGCGATTGTCGGCCGGCTCCCAGGCAACGAATTCTACTTCAACCACCACAACACAGGCATCACGCGCGTCGACTTTCTTCCCTGGAATGGCAGAAGCAGCGTGGCCTTCATCCGCTATGTGAACCGGACCGAACATCTGGCGGATAATGACTTGACCTACTGAGAGAGGAGCATCAGTTGGCAGATTCCAGACCTCGGCTCATCGTCAGCGACCTGGAAGGCGTGCTTGTTCCCGAAATCTGGATCGCCTTCGCCGAAAAGACCGGCATCGAGCAGCTGCGCCTGACGACGCGGGACATCTCCGACTACGACCAACTCATGCAGATGCGGATCCGGATTCTGAAGGAGCGAGGCCTGCGCCTGCAGGATATTCAGGAAGTGATCGCTACGATTTCTCCCCTTCCCGGCGCGGAGGAGTTTTCCGCCTGGGTCCGCGAACGGACCCAGTTTGTCATCCTCTCCGATACCTTTTACGAGTTCGCCAAGCCGCTGATGGCAAAACTCGGCTACCCGACCATTTTCTGCCACTCGCTGGAGGTCGATAAGGAAGGGACCCTCACCGGCTATCGCCTGCGCCTCGATGAATCCAAGCGCTGCGCCGTGACGGCATTCCGCGAGCTTCAGTTTCAGACGCTCGCGATAGGCGACTCATACAACGACATCGCCATGTTGCAACGGGCCGACGTCGGTGTGCTCTTCGATCCCCCGCAGAACGTCGTCGACGACTACCCCGCCGTGCCGGTGATTCGCTGCTACGATGAGGCGAGAAGTTTCATAGAGGAGTGGCTGGCAGCCTCTTGAGCGGACCGCGTCTTCCTACTATACGAAGGAAATCTCGACAGAGACCATGCACACTCCAGGGGAAGATTTGGGCCCGACCGGGCCGAAATCAGCGTCAACCGAGTTGGTGACCGTCTTCGGCCACATCTTGGCCGTATCCTATCCGCTCCTTGCCTTCTCAACCGGTGTGCGGGCGCTATTCCAACTCCTGTTAAAAGAAGGCGTAGACAACTATCTTGCCCCCAGCCTGAGCTTGGTGGCTGCTGTCTGCTATCTGACCGCCACCATCGGATTTGCCCGTCGCGAGCACTGGGCCTGGTGGCTCTCGGTCGGCGTTCTGGGATTGGAGTCGGTCCTGACACTGTTGGTTGGGGGCCTCAGTCTGACAATGCCCGAACTCATCGGGCGTACAGTATGGCGCCATTTCGGCGCAGATTATGGCTATTTCCCCCTGTTCCAGCCGCTGATCGGTCTCGTCTGGCTGCTCTGGCCTGCGACAATGAGAAAGTACGGATTGCGCTTTGGACCGGCTGCGCTCCCGGTTGCCCCGATCGCGGACGGGCCCGAAGAGTAGATGAGCAACGAGCCCGAGACCCACGCACCGCCGCGCGGCATCGCCTTTCAGGTCCTGCGCAAGGCTTATCACTCCGGCCCACTGCACCACAAGGAGTTGGAGATTCGCGGGTCAGCTTACAGGATTGCCGGGTACTGCTATCAAACGTTGGTCCTGCTGATCGCGCTGGCGATGCTGCTGCCAATGGTCTACCTGGTCTACCGCGCCGGGGGTGCCGGTCTGAATGAAGCTGTCGACCTGATGGCGCGCATTCGCACGGTCCGTATCCTGTGGAACAGTTTCCTGCTCGTGGCCTGCGTAACTGTGCTTTCGATCGCGGTGGCGTTGCCGCTGGCATGGCTGACCGAGCGCACAGACCTGCCCGGGAGACGCGTCTGGACTGTGCTAGCGATGATGCCGCTGGTCGTTCCCAGCTATGTGGGAGGCTTCGCTCTGATCGCGATGTTCGGCCCCCGCGGGCTGTTGCAGGAGCTCCTGGCGCCGTTAGGTGTGGAGCGGCTGCCGTCAATCTACGGTTTCACAGGCGCGCTTTGGTCACTGACGCTCTTCACATATCCTTACGTATTCATGAGCGTGCGCGCCGCGCTGCAAAGGTTTGATACCTCGATCGAAGAGGCAGCTCGTTCGCTGGGGAGCAACGGATGGGAGACCTTCCTGCGCGTCACTCTGCCGAACCTGCGGCCGTCGATAACCGCAGGCGGCCTGCTGGTCGCCCTCTACACGCTGAGCGACTTCGGCGCCGTCTCGCTGCTCCGCTACAACAGCTTCACGCGTGCGATCTACGTTCAGTATTTGAGCAGTTTCGATCGCCATTTGGGCTCTCTGCTCGCCTTGGCGTTGCTCGTGTTTACCATTATGCTGTTGCTATTTGAGCGCAAAAGCCGGGGACACGGACGCCCTCGCCATTTTCGCGCCGGAGCCGGCGTGGCCCCGCCGCGCGGCCGAATCGAACTTGCGCGCTGGAGAGGGGCCGCGTTGCTCTACTGCGGAGCAGTCGTGATGGCCGCGCTCGTTATGCCGACGGCGGTTATCACGTACTGGCTGTTGCGGGGGCTCATATCCGGCGAGACGCTCAAACCGGTCTGGGTTGCCACCTTCAACAGCTTTCAGGCCGGCGCGCTGGCAGCGCTGGCCGCGGCAGCGCTCGGTTTTCTGGTCGCCTATGCGGCAGTACGAATCCGGGGCCGGCTGATGGGCATAGCCGCTCGTGCGGTCTACGTCGGTTACGGTCTTCCGGGCATTGTCATTGCGCTCAGCCTGGTCTTTTTTGGGGCTAATTTCGCTCCCGGGATCTACCAGACGATGTGGATGCTCGTCTTTGCCTATGTCGTTCGCTTCTTGCCACAGGCGATGGGCGCGATGCAGATCAGCCTGATGCAGATGAACCCTCGCCTTGAAGAGGCGGGCCGCAGTCTGGGCCTGGGCATGCGCGCAGTCTTCTGGCGCATTACCGCCCCGATTGTGCGCCCGGGTGTTTTGGCGGGAATGGCGCTGGTGTTTCTGACGACGGTGAAGGAGCTGCCGGCGACGCTGTTGCTCAGTCCGACAGGCTTTTCGACCCTGGCTACGCAAATCTGGTCGGCGGCCGATGAAGCCTTCTTTGCCAGGGCGGCCGCGCCGGCCCTCATGCTTCTTGCAATGTCGGCCCTGGGAATTTTCCTCGTCCTCATGCAGGAGGAGAGAGAGATGGTCAGCGGCGCCTAATCCCTTCCGTCGCTCGCCAACCGTGCCATGAATCAAGAGTCATTTGCGACAAGAGCTTCCGATACCGGGCTGCGGCTGGAGAGCGTCACCAAGCGCTTTGGCGCGAAGGCCGCGCCGGTCGTGGCCGCCAACGAAGTTTCGCTGGAAGTCACCCGCGGCGAGCTCATAGCCCTATTGGGTCCGTCTGGATGCGGCAAGACGACGACCCTGCGCCTCATCGCCGGCTTTGAGCGCCTGGATTCCGGCATGGTCGAAATCGATGGAAAGATTGTGGCCGGCAAGGGGGTCCACGTGCCGCCACAGCTGCGCCGCGTGGGCATGGTCTTCCAAGAGTACGCCCTGTTCCCCCACGTCAACGTACTGGCCAACATCCAGTTTGGATTGCGCCGCCTGCCTCAAGGGGCCCGCACGGCGCGCACAAGGGAGGTCTTGGACCTCGCCGGGTTGCAGGGCATGGAAGAGCGTATGCCCCACGAGCTCAGCGGGGGCCAGCAACAACGCGTCGCCCTGGCAAGGGCCCTGGCTCCTCATCCCGCGCTGATCCTGCTCGACGAGCCATTCAGCAACCTGGACGCCGGCCTGCGCGCGCGCGTACGCCGAGAGGTACGCGAGATCCTGCGCGCGGCCAACACGACCGCTGTATTCGTTACGCACGACCAGGAAGAGGCGCTGAGCCTGGTAGACCGAGTGGCGGTCATGCTGAACGGCCGCGTGGAGCAGGTGGCGGCTCCGCACGAGCTCTACACCGTCCCTGCCAGCCGCGCAGTGGCTGAATTCATCGGCGAGGCGAACTTCCTGCCCGGGGTCGGGCGGGGCGAGACGATCGAGTGCGAATTGGGAACCCTCGCGGCACAGAAAGCCGTTTACGGACCGGTGGACATCCTGCTGCGGCCCGAAAACATCGAGGTGCAGGCGGCACAGCCCGGCCTGCCCGCGTCGCGAGTGCGCGGAACGCTCTTTTTCGGTCATGACCAGCTGGTTACCGTCCAGCTACCAACGGGCACACACGTGAGCGTCCGACTTGGACCGCAGTACGGATACATAGCGGATCAGCCGCTTCAGGTGTCGGTGCGTTCTCCCGTGTTCGCATTTGCGAGGAAGGGCGAGTGAGGTAATCGTCCCACTCTCCCCACTCCCTCGGCGAAAGGATATCAAAACGTGAGCGAAGGAATCATACTGGAAGAGTCGCCGGATGCGCATGAACAGTTCCAGGTCTCGTCGCCGGCGTTGATGGTAATCTTTGGTGCGTCAGGCGACCTGGCCAATCGCAAACTGCTGCCCGCGCTCTATAAGCTGGCCCTGCAACGGCTCCTCCCCCAGAACTTCATAATCTTGGGCTACGCACGCTCCACAATGTCCGATCAGGAGTTTCGTGAGCGCGCTCGGGCGAGCATGGTGACCAACCCGGAAGTCGACTTTCAAAGCGCGGGCTGGGAGGCCTTCGCGCCCCGTCTCTACTACATGGCAGGCGGCTACGACGACGCCGAGGGCTTCGAGCAACTGCGGGACAGGATCAATTCGCTTGATGAGCAGTGGGACATTGGCGGCAACCGGCTCTTCTATCTGTCCACGCCGCCATCCGTCTACGAACCGATTATCTCGCTTCTGGGTACCGCCGGCCTGGTCGAGCACAAGGTGAAAGACGAATGGACCCGCGTTGTAATCGAGAAGCCGTTTGGCAGCGACCTGGCGAGCGCGCACAAGCTCAACGATCACGTTCTGTCGGTCTTTGACGAGGACCAGGTCTACCGCATCGATCACTACTTGGGCAAGGAAACGGTGCAGAACGTTCTTGTTTTCCGCTTTGCCAATGGGATCTTCGAGCCGGTCTGGAACCGCAACTACGTCGACAATGTCCAGATCACGGTTGCGGAGAGCATCGGCGTAGAAGGCAGAGGCGGTTACTACGAAAGATCGGGCGCGCTGCGCGACATGGTGCAAAATCATCTGCTGCAGCTCGTGGCGCTGACGGCAATGGAGCCGCCGAACGCGTTTGACGCCAAGGCGGTGCGCGACCAGAAAGTGAACCTGCTACAGGCTATCCGACCTCTGCAGCCCGAAGAGGTCCCGGAATACGTCGTGCGCGCCCAGTACGGCGCGGGGACCGCAGCCACGCGCCCGGTTCCCGCCTACCTCGAGGAGGACGGTGTCGCCCCCGATTCCACGACAGAGACCTACGTCGCTTGGCGCCTGGAGATCGACAACTGGCGCTGGCAGGGCGTTCCGTTCTTTTTGCGAACCGGTAAGGCACTGCCGCGCAAAGCAACCGAGATCTCGGTTACGTTCCGCAGGGCGCCGCACCTCCTGTTCGACACGACGGACGGGCTGGACGGAGTCCCGGTGATGGCCCCGCACCCGGGCGTGAGCCGTGCAAGTTTGAGCCGCAATGTGCTTACGATGCGGATTCAGCCGGATGAAGGCATCACGCTGAAAACGCTGGCCAAGCGACCCGGCCCTTCGGTCAACCTGACCCCGGTCAATCTGGAATTCACCTACGGCCACAGTTTTGGCGACCCGCCAGACGCCTATCAGAGGCTCCTGCTCGATGTCGTGCTAGGGGATTCGACCCTGTTTACGCGGCGGGACGAAGTCGAAATTGCCTGGCAGCGGATCACGCAAGTGTTGGAGGGTTGGCACATGCAGGAGTCGCTGGCGGCAAACGGCTCAGGCCCGTATCGTCTGCCCAAATACCCTGCCGGCACATGGGGACCTGCGGAGTCGAGTGACCTGCTGGCGCGCGAGGGACAGCACTGGATTGTGGATAGAGATTGAATTCCCGTGCCTGTATTCGGATCGGGCGCTAGGTCGCCGGCTACTACCGATCGCCGTCGCAGATGTAGCAGCTTTCCGGGTCGGCCTCCGGTGGCAGGATCCGCATCGGAATGAGAAGCTGACCGCTCTCGAAGCTGTCCGATTTGTCCCTGGGATTAAGGGGCAGTCTCTCCCCGTTGGTCAGATCGAACAGCCCTATACGAAGCAAGTATTCCCCTTCTGGCAGCTCACCCGGCAACTGGAGTTGGCGGCGGTCGACATAGAGTGAGTCTGCGCTCCATTCGCTGGTGCCGACGAGTCCTCTCAGGGCGGCGCCGTCGAACTGGGCGACTCGTTCTCCTAGTTGATTGTGCAGGTGAATGTAGGTGACCCAGTCGGCGGTGGGCACCTCGCGTGTCTCCCAAAAGAGGCGAAGACGCGGGCCGCCGGGCGACGGCTGCAAGTCGTAGCCCTGAAGGCGCAAACCGTCGTCGGTATCGGCGCGCGCAGTAACGCCTGGCCGCGTGTTTTGGAAAAGACTTGGCCGGGTCGGTCTGACTTCCAGGTCTCTCAGAGTGAGAATGTTGTCAACTCCCGAGCCGGGCACGGTCATTCTTTCGCCGGTGGATTTTACCATACCGGCGATGAGCGAATAGGTGATTGGAGGCAGGTCCGGCGGGACGACAAGGCGAAGTTCGTCAACGTAGTACTTGCTGGGGTCCCACCACTGGGAGTCGGGCCGGCCGACGCCCCGGTTGCCGGTGGCCCAGGAATGTTTGATGGCTGGCGTGTACAGGTGCATGAATCCGTTGAGACGCTCGTGAATCTTGCCATGCGGTTGCCAGTAAAGACGAACGATGATCGGGTCGCCTGGGCGGGGCGATGAGCCTCTGACCATCTCCCAACCGAGAAAGGTTACTTGAGGGCCGCCATTGTCGCCGAAAACGACCGGCTCTCCTTGAACATCAAATGCCAGCTGACCCGGCGGAGAATGCAGGAGAAAGGGGCCGCGACTGGACCCGTTGATGGCGAGGCGTGCGACATTAAAGGTCAGGAGGCAGATGACCGTTGCCCCGACTGCGAGAAGTGTGGGACGGGGCTCCCTTGGCGGGGCCGCGCCGGTTGGCTGCGTCCGGGCTGGTCGGTCGGTCTGCCGGCGTCTGAACGCGATAAAGAGAAAGCCGAATGCGGCCGCGCCGACTCCCAGCAGGCTGAGGCGCTCACCGCGTCTCTGCCAGACGGTTCCCTGCCAGCTCATCACGAGGGGTTGGTCAGGGTCTCTGATTTCGGTCACCTGCATCCAGCCGGCTGTACCGGGTTCCAGCATGGCCTGGGTCCCCGCGCCCCAGCCGGGGTGGAAGTGCAGCCTGAGCAGAACCGGTTCGGCCAAGCCAGTCAGATCGGCGACGGCTTCGTGGGGGGAACGCCAGATGACGCTGGCTGCAGCTGGTTCGGGGCTGTTTCCGGCGATCACGTTCATGTCCGCCCCTTTGACGAGAAACTCGTTGCTTCCCGTCATTCCCCAGGCGCCGCCCACCTGTTCGGAATGGAGGATGTCTTCGGCGGACGAGGTCTCCATTTGGTGGGGTGGAGTAAAGGGTGTATGGGAAGGAAAGAGATAGGGGGAGAGCACAATTGCGCAGGCGGCTGTCAGGATGACTGCAGGCGCGTAGCGCCGGCTCGGCCGCCAGGCATCGACGGCCAAGGCGGCCGCCGGCAGCGCGCCAAACGGGGCAAGTGAAAGGAAGCGGGAAGGAAACTGGACGAAACTCAGACCGGGAAGATGCTCCCACAGCAGCTCGGTAGCATTGAGGGTTAGCGCGAGCAGCAAAAGTGCAAGCAAGGCGCCCCCGAGGCCCCAATATCGACCGGCGCGCCGCGTCGCGAAAGGAAAGCTGACCAGTCCGGCGACGAGAGCAAGCCAGGTCGCGGCGCCGAAGGTAACGGGAGGCTTGAGCGGCGTGCCTGCACGGCTGTCGAGGACAGGAGATTGTACTGCGAAGAGGTCTTGCCAACTGAGAAAGTGGTTGCTGAAGTGGAAGAACTCTTCGCGCGCATTTTCGATTTGCACGAAAGTCAGGTCGGCGAGCGATGGAAGCCAGAATGCGGCCGAAACGAGCGCGGCGACCAGCGCGGCCAGCCCGCAGCGCGCCAGTCCGTCCAGCCGTCTGTAGCCGATCGCAAGGAGTAGCCAATAGAGTGCAAGGACCCCCCCGCCGGTCATTGCGGTCAGATTGTGGCTGAATGCGAGGGCGGCGAGGGCGCCGACCGCGGCCAGCCAATGGCGCCGGCGCCCCTGCATGTAGAGCGCAGTGAACGCCCACAAGCAGACGGGCATAAGCATCAGGCCCAGAATCTGGGGATAGTCGCCGACGAAGTAGAAGGTGCGGGTGAGGGTGTGAGGGTGCAGCAGGTAGAGCGCTGCGGCAACGAGAGCAGCAGCCGGACTGAAAGCAAAGCGGAGCCAACCGTAGATGCCGAACGCCGACAGGACGAGCGCGGCGGACATAACAAGCTTGAGCGCATGATCCAGGCGAATGCCGGCCGCGTGGGTCGCGCCAACGAGCCAATAAAGGGCCGGGCTGTAGTGATGAAAAGTAGGCGCGCCGAGGCCGTTGTAGACGGTTGGAAACCAACGAGGCCAGTAGACCCCTTGTTCGAAGGCGCGGGTAAACGCCGCGCTGCGGTGGGAATGGAGCTGCTCATCGGGTGTGCCCGCGGGCAGCCCGGAAACCTGCCAAAACGGGCCAGCGACTAGCAGGGCCAGCAGAGCGATAAAGAGGATGACCAGGAGGCTGGAGGAGAATCGTATTGGCATTCGATTGAGTATACGGGTCGGGAAAGGGAGGGGCAAATGAACGGTCAATTTGACGCGCGGTCCGGCAAAGCGATTTGCAGCGGGACCAGCAGCTGACCGTTCTCGAAGCTTTGCGTCTCGTCGTCATCGGGTTGGAAGGGCAGTCGCTCCCCTGTGCTCAAGCTGTAAAGGCCGATCCGGAATAGGTAGTACCCGGGGTCCAGCTCTGCTGGCAGGTGGAGCTCGCGGCGGTCGATGTAGAGCGAGTTGGTGTGCCAGCTGCTGGTTGGCAGCAGACCAAAAAAGGCCGGACCGTCGAATTGCGCGACGAGATTGCCGTGGGCGTCGGTAAGGTGGATGTAGGTGATCCAGTCGCGGGCGGGGCCGTTCCCCGTCTCCCAAAAGAGTCGGAGCGTCAGATGATCAGTTTGCACTGTCGGTGAAATCAGGTCGTATCCCTGCAGTCGAAGGGCTTCATCGGTCGCGGCGGCGGTTGCCACCAGCGGGCGTTCGCTCTGCAGATATCCCGCACGCAAGGGCGTGACCGCCATTTCGCGCAATTCGACCAGGTCGTTGACCGACCCGGGCACGGTCAGCCTCTCGCCGGAGGTGGAAACCAAGCCGGCGACAAGCACATAAGTGAGCGGCGGAATGTCCTCCGGCAGGCGCAGGCGCATAGTCTCAATGTAATACTTTCGCGGGTCCCATACCCTTGTGGGCGGGCGCAGCACTCCCTGGTTTTCCACAGCCCATGAGCGCTGGATGGCGGGCGTGTGGAGGTGCAAAAAGGTGTGGTAGTCATCTGGAAGCTCTGCGTGCGCCTCCCAATAAAGGCGAACACCGACGGTATCGCCAGGGGCGGGCGTGTCGCTGCTCAGCAGCGTCCATCCCAGGAGGGTCACCTGCCCGGTTTCCTGGTCGCCCAGCGTAGTGGGCCGGCCTTCGACGGAAAGTGCGAGTTCCCCCGGCGGCGAGTGCAGGAGAAAGGGTCCCTTGGGAGCCAGGTTCAGCGCGAAGCGGGCCGCGACGAAGAGAAGCAGGCAGACCGTCAACGCGCCGGCGGCATGCTCAGAAGAAATCGGGCGGTCGGCTGTCGCGTTTGACCGCGCATTTCGCCGCAGGGCGAAGATCAGCGTCCCTGCCAGGGTAGCGATGAATCCAAGCAGCGTAAAGCGTTCGCCCCACCGCTGCCAGATCGTGCCGTTCCAGCGAATTACCAAGGGTTGTTCGGGATCGCGAAGCTCTGTCACCTGTACCCAGCCGGCAGGCCCTGGCGCCAATTTCGCGCGCTCTCCAGCGCTCCAGCTCGGATGAAAGTGCAGCCTCAAGAGCATCGGCTCGGATTGGTCGGACAGGTCGGCGACGGCCAAGTGAGGCGACCGCCAGGTCGGTCTTGAAGCGGCCGGCTCTGCGATATCGCCAGTTGCAACGCGCAAGTCAGCTCCCTTTACCAGGAATTCGTTGAAGCTGGACATGCCCCAAGCGTTGGCGAACGGCTCATATGCAAGCGTATCCTCCTCGTCCAAAGATTTCACTGGCATGAAAGGCGAAAACATCGGTGTATGGGAAGGAAAGAGATAGGGGAAGATAACGAGAATCTGGGCCGTTAACAGCCCTAGCGCTGGCAACCAGCGGCGGTGTTCGCTCCAGGCGTCGACAGCTAGTGCGGCGACCGGCAAGACGCCGATTGGGGCGACGTAAAGAAAACGGGAGGGGTACTGGTAGATGCTGAGCGCTGGCAGCGCCTCCCATATGAACTGCGAAATAGGTGATGCCAGCGCAAGAGCAGCCAGCGAAAAGAGAGCGCCGGCAAGGCACCATACGCGGCGAGTTCTGCCGGCGGCAAACGGTACGCTGAGCAGTCCAGCGGTCAACGCCAGCCAGGAAGCCGCACCGAAAGAATCAATTGGATTCAGCGGGTTGCCGGCGCGGCTGTCCATTATCGGTGACTGGATGCCAAAGAGTTGCCACCAGTGGAGGAAGAATTCGCTGTAGTGGGCGAGCCGCAGTCGTGCATTCCCGTATTGCACGAAGGGAAGGTCGGCCAGGGCTGGCAGCCAGTAGCCTGCGGACAGGAGGGCAACCGCAATGGCAGCCGCGGCGCAGCGCGTCAGTCCGGCAGTGTTGTGGTAGCCGGCGCCCAAAAACAGCCAGTATGCACCCAGGACCAGCACGCCAACCATCGCCATCAGCATGTGGCTCAGAATCAGCACGGCCAAAGAAAGGATTGCGGCGACCCATGTGAATCCGGATTTGCGTGCATGGAGGGCAGTGAATGCCCACAAACTAACCGGCAAAAGGAGCAGTGCCAGCATCTGGGGGTAGTCGCCGCCGGAGTAAAAGGTCCTTGTCAAGAGGGCGGGATGAAGGATGTAGAGTGCAGCGGCGGTCAGGCAGGCTGCGCGGCCGAAGGCGTAGCGCAACCAGGCGTATACGCCGAAGCCGGACAGAACAAGCGCGGCCGTCACGACCAACTTGAGGGCTTGGTCTAGTCCTAGCCCGAACCGATGAGCCACTGCTACGAACCAGTGAAATCCTGGGTTATAATGATGGAATAGAGGAGCGCCAAGTCCCCGGTAGACGGTAGGGAACCAGCGGGGCCAGTAAACGCCCTGCTCAAAGGAACGCTCAATCGCGGCGCTGCGGTGGAGATGCACCTCCACGTCGTGCGTGCTGACGGGGATGCCTTCGATTTGCCAGAAGGGACCGGCGACGAGTATAGCGACCAGAGCGATGAAAGGTACAACCCAAAGGTCACGCGAAAGGCGAGTCGGCATTTGGAGAAGTATACGGAGTCCAAGAATGCAAGGCAAGTTACTGAGAAAATGGGGAGGGGCAGAATAATGTGTGAGGGAAGGGCGGCGGGCCGGCCGAATCCGGCAGTTAAAAGTACGTATTTCACGGACGTGATGGCCGTCCGAAGCTAAAGACGAGGAGCGCAAAGCCGTGAACATATTGGGGACAATCTCGGTACTACCCCATCTGCCGACTCCGATCGCCCGGCTACAGGAACTGGCTTTCAATCTGTGGTGGGTTTGGAACCCTGACGCCCAAGACCTCTATGAGTCGATCGACCCGGATCTGTGGGAAATTGTAAACGAGAATCCGATTCGCTTCCTGCGCGGCGTATCACTGTCCAACCTGCGCGACGCGGCGCAGAATCACAGCTACATGCAGCGCTACGAAGCGGTCCTGCAGAGGTTCGACGCCTATATGTCGGATGACGCTGACACTTGGTACAGACGGAACTATCCCGACAAGCCGGAGGAGTTGATCGCCTATTTCAGCGCCGAGTTCGGGCTGCACGAGGCGCTTCCAATCTACAGCGGCGGATTGGGGATACTGAGCGGCGACCACTGCAAAGAGGCAAGTGACATGGGCCTTCCTTTTGTGGGCGTCGGTTTCTTGTATCCTCAAGGCTACTTCACGCAGCAGATCAACGCGTCCGGTCGGCAGGAGGCGATTTACGAGAAGATCGACTTTGCCGAAATGCCGGCGACGCAAGCGGTGGCCGCGGACGGCACACCTGTTGTAGTTCATGTGGATCTGCCGGGCCGCACGGTCTACGCGAAAGTCTGGAAGATCCAGGTTGGCCGCGTCCCGCTCTTTCTGATGGATACCGACGTTGAGGAGAATGCGCCGCAAGACCGGGAATTGAGCGCCCGGCTGTACGGCGGCGATCATGAGATGAGAATCAGCCAGGAGTATGTGCTGGGAATCGCGGGCGTGCGTACGTTGCGGGCGCTGGGGTATGAGCCGACCGTCTGGCACATGAATGAAGGGCACAGCGCCTTTTTGGGCCTGGAGCGTGTGCGTGAGATGGTGCAGATGGGCGTAGAGTTCGAGACGGCCGTAGAAGTCGTGCGGGCGGGCAACGTCTTCACGACGCATACGCCGGTGCCGGCAGGGCACGACGCCTTCACTTTTGAACTGGTTGATAAGTTTTTCTGGCAGTACTGGGGTCAGATGGGCATTGACCGGGAGAGATTCCTCGGGCTGGCCCGTCATGACCACGACTGGGGCGCGGAATTCAGCATGACGGTGCTTGCGTTTCGTTTGAGCGGGTACCATAACGGTGTGAGCGAGCTGCACGGAGAGGTCTCGAGGCAGATGTGGCAGGACTTGTGGCCGGGCACGCCCGAGGACCAGATACCGATCGGGCATATTACGAACGGCGTGCATACCGAGTCGTGGCTGGCGCCGGAATTGCGGGCTCTCTATGGCCGCTATTACCCCTCAGGATGGCTGGACAGAAGGGACGATCCGGCCGTCTGGGGGGCGATAGACGGCGTGCCGGACGACCAGTTGCTCGCAGTCCACAATACCTGTAAGGCCAAATTGGTAGACTTTCTTCGGACGCGGTTGAAGCGTCAATTCTTGCGTCACGGGGAGGGCCACTGGAAGCTGACGCAGGTGGAGGAAGCCTTTGATCCGAATGCGCTAACGATCGGTTTTGCGCGCAGATTCGCCACATATAAGCGCGCGACGCTCGTATTTCACGATACTGAGCGGCTCAAGCGGCTCCTGAATGACCCGGAGCGGCCCGTGCAGATCGTCTTTGCCGGGAAGGCTCACCCGGCGGACGAAATGGGCAAGGGGCTGATTGAGCAGATATACAGGCTGAGCCAGGAGCCCGAGTTCTTCGGAAGAATCGCGTTCATCGAGAACTATGACATGAATGTTGCCAGGCACCTAGTCAGCGGCGTCGACGTATGGTTGAATACGCCGCGCCGGCCCTACGAGGCGAGCGGGACGAGCGGCCAGAAGGCGGCGATCAACGGCGCGCCGAATTTCAGTATTCTCGATGGCTGGTGGCGGGAAGGCTACCAGGGAATGAACGGGTGGGCCATCGGCGAGGAGCGGGATTACAAGGATGATGAGACTCAGAACGCAGCGGACGCGCACAGCTTGTACAGTATTCTGGAGGACGAGATCGTGCCGGAGTACTATGACTCGGTGGTGCCATCCGGGCCTCGTTCAGCCACCCGGCGATCGGCATGGCTGACGCGCATGCGGCGAGCCATTGCGAGCTGCGGGCCGCGATTCAGCATGCGGCGGATGCTGGCGGAATATACATCCCTTTACTATGTTCCGGCCATGGAAAGCGGCAGGTCGTACAGGCAGGACGAAAACCAGCTGGCGCGGCAGGTCGCGCATTGGAAGAGGTCAGTGCGGGAGGCGTGGCCGTTCGTGGGCGTTTCGATCGAAGGGGGCCCGCCTTCGCAGGCTGAGATTGGGGACCATATTGGGTTTGAAGCGCATGTTCGGCCGGGGCGGCTCTCGGTCGACGACCTAACGGTAGAGATTGTGGTAAGCAGGGGCGGGGAGGATGGCGTCCCGCTCGAGTCGACAACGATACCCATGCAGGTACATGGCGAGGCAGAGGTGGACTACCAGGGCGCGACAACCGTTTCGGCAAGGGGCACGTTCGTTCCCGACGGCACGGGGAAGTACAGTTTCGGCGTCCGGGTGCGGCCCCGGCATGCAGCGCTCGTCCACCCGTTGGAAATGGGGCTGAGCGCTTGGGCGTAGCACGCAAGGAGGCGGGATGCGTATCTTAATAGCAGGGGGGACAGGCCTGATCGGAACGGCGCTCGTCAAGAGCCTGCGCGACAATGGCAATGAAGTGATCATATTGACCAGGGCTCCGGAACAGGCGGGGGAACGTGCCGTCAGCGGCGTTCGGTTGGAGATGTGGGACGGAAGATCAACAGAGGGGTGGGGCCCGCTGGTAGAAGAGGTGGACGCCATCGTCAATCTGGCAGGGGAAGGCATCGCAGATGGCCGCTGGACCGCCGCCCGCAAACGGCGGATCAGGGACAGCCGCGTCGAAGCCGGTCAAGCTCTTGTTGCAGCGGTCGCAGAAGCCGATGCCAAGCCCGACGTGGTGATTCAGTCGTCGGCGGTCGGCTATTACGGACCATGCGCGGATGAAATCCTGACGGAAGAGGCAGCCGCCGGGAGCGACTTTCTGGCGGAAGTATGTGTTGAATGGGAAGCTTCAACGGTGGGCGTGGAAGAGATGGGGGTCCGGCGTCCGGTCATCCGTACAGGGGTCGTCTTGAGCGCCGAAGGTGGAGCGTTTCCGCGAATGGCACTTCCTTTTCGTCTGTTTGCTGGCGGGCCGCTGGGTAGCGGTAAGCAGTACTTTCCCTGGATTCACATCGATGACGAGGTGGCCGCTATCCGGTTTCTGCTGTCATCGGAGACCGCATCCGGACCCTATAATCTGACCGCGCCAGACCCACTCAAAAACAGGGATTTTGTACGGCTCCTGGGTCGAGCCATGCGCAGACCGGCGATCGTGCCGACTCCTTCCTTTGCGCTAAAGGCGATTTTCGGTGAGATGTCGACCGTGCTGTTGGACGGTCAACGCGCCGTTCCGGCTCGTCTGCAAGAGGCTGGATTCGAATACGCATATACGGATGCAGGAGGAGCATTGAAGGATTTGAGTTAGGATGTGTGGTTTGTGTAGATTATTATGACTATGGAGGTCGTTCGATTTGCCCGCACATACCACGGCTACTTTTTTGCCTGGGTGATCATCTACACGTTCTGGTTCCATCCGATGGTGTCGACGTCGGGACACCTGATCGGCTTCTATTACATGTTTCTGCTGTTGTTGCAGGGCAGCCTTTTCTATACCCGCATCCACAGCAACCGTTGGTGGACGTTCACGCTGGAGCTGCTGGTGCTTGTGCACGGGATGCTGGTAGCCGTGATGCAAGGCAATGGTCTTTGGCCGATGTTCTTCTTTGGCTTTGCTGGAATCCTGGTCATCACGCAGATGTATGGTCTGGGCCTGTCGCTGCGCAGCCGCCTGGTCATTCTGGGCAGTTTCGTTGCGCTGGCGTTGCTGGTCTATGGACAGCTGGGATGGGTCAGACTGAACGAAGTCATCCGCATACCGATCATCGAGTACGCCTCCGTATTCGTCTTGGCGGGCATCTTCTGGCTCGGGCTGCGAATTGCGCGCTCGCTGAAGCAGGCCAGGCAAGCCTAGCGTTTCGACGCTAAGGGCAGCCAAACGCAGTCGCGGGAACTGTCCGTGAGCGACCACCAATACAGTCACGATCGAGAGGCTCAACCCCGGCGGGCATCAGTCAGCCGGCTATCCGCTTGGCTGCTGGCATTACGCCCGAAGACGCTCCCCGCCGCGATTTCACCCGTGCTGGTGGGAACAACGCTGGCCTGGTCGTACGGTCAATTCGCCCCGCTGCCCGCTATGGCCGCCGCCACCGGCGCACTCCTTCTGCAGGTCCTCTCCAACTTCGCCAACGACTATTTCGACTTTGCCAAAGGGGCCGATACGGCCGAGCGCCTGGGCCCGACTCGAGCAGTGGCAGCAGGACTGCTTTCGCCCCGGGCCATGCGTTGGGGAATGGCTACCGTCGCCGCGCTGACCGCGCTGGTCGGCGCCTACCTGGTAATGATAGGCGGATGGCCGATTCTTGCCGTCGGCGCGGCCTCACTGCTGGCGGCTGTACTGTACACTGGCGGACCCTTCCCGTTCGGCTATCACGGCTTGGGAGACCTGTTCGTCTTCATTTTCTTCGGCCTGGTAGCCGTCACCGGGACCTACTTTGTTCAGACGGGCATGCTCTCGACCGAGGTCCTGGTCGTTGCGGCGCCGGTCGGCGCCTTGATCACCGCGATTCTGGTGGTCAACAATCTGCGCGACATCGGCACCGACGCCAAAGCCGGCAAGCGCACACTGGCCGTCATGATCGGCGCCCACAATACACGGCTCCAATTCGTCATCCTGCTGGTCTTCGCCTATGCCGCGCCCATCCTTATCTGGCTCGGTTTCGAACGCGGGCCGGCGGTTCTGCTTCCCCTCCTCAGTCTGCCGATGGCGGCAAAGAGGGCCATCTCCATCTACAGCGCAACCGGAACGGCGCTCAATCCACTGTTGGCGGGAACGGCCCAGCTCTCGCTCCGTTACAGCTTGCTGCTGTCGCTCGGCCTGATGCTCTGAGCATGTCCGACTTCGATGTCCTGTTCGTCGGTGCAGGCCACAATGCCCTCGTCTGCGCAGCCTACCTGGCGCGCGCCGGCTATCGCGTCGGTATCTTGGAACGCCGCCCCGTCGTCACCGAGCAGACGTTCCCCGGCTACCGGTTCGACCTCGGCGGCAGCGCACACATTCTTGTTCACAACACACCGATCGTGCGCGAGTTGGAGTTGGAACGCCACGGTCTGAAATATATCGACATCGCCCCGATCTTCTTCGCTCCCTTTCCCGATGGCAGCCGCCTGTTTGTGTGGAAGGATGTCGATCGCACCTGCCGGAGCATCGCCGCGATCTCGCCGCAGGACGCCGAAATCTACTCCCGCTTCATCGAGGACTGGCGCCCCTTTGCCCAGGCGATGATCGACTCGTTCCTGCAAGCGCCGTCCCCATTGAATCTTGTGCGCACGCTGGGGATCGAGAGCAGTGTGCGGCGCGACCTGCGCCGTCGCCTCCAAGACATACTCGGCGGCTACGGAGGGCTTCTGCGAAAGACCTTCGTCTCGTCGCAACTGCAGGCCGTCATCGGTTGGATGGCGGCGCAGTCCGGCCCGCCGGCGACCGCGAGGTTGGGCGGGCCGTTCGCTCTGTGGCATCCCATGCATCACCAATCAGGCATCCGGCGACCCCTCGGCGGCTCCGGCATGTTGACACAGGCGCTGGCGCGCTCGGTCGAGTCGAATCGCGGCACAATCATCACCGAAGCACCCGTCTCTCATATACTCGTGGAGAGGGGACGGGCGGTCGTATCGGGTGCACACATCCATACGACGCTGGCATTGCTGGGAGCAAATGCCCTGCGATCGTGCACGCTGCTGGCGCGTTGAGCAAGAGCTGGGAATGGATTCGGCAAGATGGTCCGCTTCGCGATGAACGAACTTCCCGACTACTATGTGAAAGGCAGGGAATCCGAGGCCGAAGATCCCCGCCCCGAACATCGCGCCTTGCAGTTCATCTGCCCGGACCTCGACTATCTCGATCGCGCTTACTCCGACTTTGCCTCCGGCCGGCCGTCGACCCGGCCCTGATCGCAATGACCTTCTCCGCCGTCGATCCGATGCTGTCCCCGCCCGGCAAACACGTTCTCTTTCTATGGGGCCAGTACTATCCCTATGCCCCGGCGCCGGGCGACGGCTGGGACGAGATCGGCGAGCGCGAGGCCGACCGGATGCTCGCCAAGTTGGCCGAGTATGCACCCAATGTAACCGGCGCCGAGATCGCAAGACTGACACAGACACCGCTCTGGCTTGAGCGAGAGCTGGGGCTCCTGCGCGGCAACGTAATGCACCTTGAGATGTCGGTCAGTCAAATGTTCGCCTTGCAGCCTGCGCTGACTATAAGCAGCTATCGAGCGCCAATCAAAAGGCTCTTTCTTACTGGTGCCAGCACACACCCCGGCGGCGGAATCATGGGCGCGGCCGGCCGAAACGCGACGACCGTACTCCTGCACGGCCTGAGCTGTCGTCGCTCCTTCTTATTGCGCTGAGAGTCCAGCAGACCGTCCCTTTCCCCTGTTGCCAGACCGGAGTCCACCTGCTCTGGAGCGTGCCGACTCGTTGGTGGCTACCCCGCAAAGTGTTAGAATCCGATCATGGACGCCTCCATCCAATCGACCTGCGATCGCACGACGATATACCGCTTTCGCGGCGGCGGAGAGCACGCTGTCGGCTACGTAGCGGGCGAAGAGATCTTCCGGCTGCGCTGGGAGGAGGGTCTCCGCATCGGGCGCTGCGAACGCGACCAGAACGGCTGGCGCGTGCTGCGTGAGACTCGTTTTGCCGAAAAAGAGTTGGGTACAGTCACTTCAGACGGGCAAGTTCGCAGCCATGGACTGCTTGAGGGCGGAGACCTGGGCTGGCTCGAATCCGATGGTACCGTCATGCGCGGCGGCCTGATCTTTGAGGAGGCGGAGGTTGGCCGCGTGGAAGGTTCTCAGGCTGAAATGGGTGCCGCCGCCTTGCTGCTGATTTTCATTCCCGAAGAGGACGAAGCCGGTCGCGAAATGATGCGGCGTGGATGAGAGGGAGGAGTTGTTATTAATGACTATGCGAAAACTCTGCCAATGCCGACAGTTTTGACGCAACGCCTGAACTTTCATTTTCGCCAATCTGGCGATGCTGACGGCGTTCCCCTGCTCATGCTGCACGGCTCGCACGCGTCAAGCCGCTGGTGGCAGCCTTTCTGCGCCATTTTGCCGGACTCGATACTTGCGATCGCGCCCGATCTCCGCGGGTGCGGACAGAGCAGTCACTCGGAAAGTGGTTACGAGATCGAGGAGCAGGCAGCCGATGTCGCCGAATTCGTCGAAGCGCTTGCCCTGACAGAGTTCGATCTGGTCGGACATGGCAGCGGCGGAGCCATTGCAATTGAGTTCGCCTTGCGTCATAGGGATAGGCTGCACAGCCTGATTCTTATCGACAGCGTGCCGGTCGAAGGCGCTTTCACGCCTCTCGAAGGGTTGCAGATCCTTGCGCAGATGCGTGAAGACCGGCCCCTCCTGCAGCGGGCGTTGGCCGCGCTCATGCCGTCAGCCCCGCCCCCGACCATGACACAGACGGAGTTCGACCAGTTCTTCGAACTGATCGTGAACGACGCGGCCGCAATGGCGCCTGTTGCATTCACCGCCGTCGCCGAGGCCCTGACACGCTGGAATCGGCAGGACGAGGCCAGGCGACTCACCTTGCCGACGCTCCTTGTACAGGGCAGCGAGGACGTCATCGTCGACAAGGAGACCGCAACGCGTTCGCTGCTGTCGATTCCCGGCGCGGCAAACCTGGAGATCCTCCGAGGCGTCGGCCACAGCCCGATGATCGAGTCCCCGGTTACGCTGGCGGAGCGGATCATCGACTTCATCACCGAGGACTTCGACAGCTTCGAGGAGGCGCGGGACTACGCGCAGGAGCGCACCGAAAATACCGACCACCTCGATGCCGGTGGCGCATAGCCGCCAGCTCTATTCACTTGCTTCCGCCCGCCTCATTCGAGACAACCCATGGCCCCACAAGAAGAGAGCGAACTTCGCGCCCACTGGGATGCCCGCTACCGCAGCGGGCAGACGCCCTGGGACACAGGCATTACGCCGCCGGAGGTGCAGAGTTTCTGGAAGGAAAGGACCCCTCCCTTCCCCGGCGCGTTTGCGCTCGATCTCGGCTGCGGCACCGGCCTGAACACGCTCTTTCTGGCGCGCCAGGGCCTGCGCGCCATCGGGTTCGAACTCTCAGGACAGGCGTTGCGGCTGGCGCACAATCGACTGCTTGCAGACGGCACAGACGGGTCCTTCCCACCCGGCGGGAGCGCCACGTTTGTCCAGGCCCATGTCGGACGCCTGCCCGTCGGCCGACTGGGGGCCATCTACGCGCTCGACATCGGCTGCCTTCACAGCCTGCCGGACTCGGACCGGCCGGCTTATGCCAAAGGCGTCTGCCGCGCCCTGGCCGCAGGGGCATACTATCACCTATATGTCTTCGATCGGGAGACCTCCGAAGGGCCCAGTGCACGCGGCATGTACGAGGGCGAGGTGGCGGCGCTGTTTGGGGATGAAATGGCGGTTCTGGCTGAAGAAATGGGGGTACCTTCCACGCACAACGCACGGCGCTCCCGCTGGTATCTGATGCAGAAGCGCTGAGGGCCTGCTTGTGCGCCTACCGCGCGCTGAGAGATCGCCAATCGGGGTTATAAGCCCCGACCGAAGGGCATTCGGGCCGGGTTACGGCATCTTCGCCGCCGCCTTCAGCGGGCTTCGGCCGGTTGGGACTGAGCGCAGTATTGGTGTCGATCAGAGGCGGCCGGTCGAAGACGCGCCGGATTTCTGTGGAGACATAGATCCAGTCCACCAGGAAGACATACATATTCTGGCGTACGGCCGCAGTCAACGCCGGCTCCCCCAGCACCATCCCCTTCACGTTTGTCTCATTCAGAGACAGGCCAAAACGGGCGTACTTGAGCGCGTCCAAAATTCCCACGTCGGTGTCAACCGTATAACGCATTGTCTCGTACAGCCTTACGCCTTGCAGGACCATGTTCCAATCGAGGTCCGAAAACTGCTTGCGAAGCGCCCACACGACTCGCTGCTGCCGCCGGGCCCGCTCCAGGTCCCCGCCGCCCGAACGGCGGCTGCGTACATAACTGAGCGCCTGCTGCCCGCTCAGCAGATGTTCCCCCGGAGGCAGGTTCAGATAGATGCCCTCCTCCGGGTAGTACTCGTACAGGTAACAGTCAACATAGATCCTGAGCCCCCCCAACTCGTCAATCAGCTTCGTAAAACCGCCAAACTGGAACCGCACATAGTGATCGATTTCGATGTTGAGCCGCTGCTCCAGGATCGAGATCAGCAGCGCAGGACCGCCGCCCCCCGGCGCGTCCATCTCGCCCAGATAGTCGATGACATTGATGCGGTTGGGTAGGTGACCGGGAATGTGGTCGACGTACATGTCGCGCGGGAAGGAAATAACCGCCGCCTCGCCAAGCTCCGGATTCAACAACATCAGCATGATGACGTCGGTGCGCCAGTTGGGCTGGTCCGGCCTTCTGTCGCTGCCCAGGATCAGGACAGTTGTCGTCGCACCAAGGTCGTCGACCTCCGGCGTCGGATGCGGAGTGTTCGTGGCTGTTGGCACAGGCGTTGCCGTTGGCGCTGGCGTCTCGGTTGCCGTGGCTGTAGGTGTGGCCTCGACTTCGATCTGCACTTGCGGCTCGTGGATTGGCTGCCGTACAGGGAACCGGTCGGACCGCTGTTCGGGCGCTTTGTCCGCAAGGACATCCTCCGAATGCGCGACCTCCACCGTCCCGTTCTCGCCGCCCGTCACGTCTGAGCTGACCACGACGAAGCTGAGCAGGATCGCGCTGCCGAAAATAAGCAACAGATAAGGGCGAACAAAGGCGGGAAGGCCGCGATGCAGTACTTTCCGCGAGTACCGGAGTGGAACCGGAAGGTAACGCTTGATGCTCATTGCCGAATTGCACCTCGGAGACACAGGACGAAAAGCAATGGATTCGCCTGTGCTCCGTTTCTACTCCGAAGGGGACAAAGAGAGGTTGAGAAGAGAGAAGAGGGGAGTTGGATCGGTTGTTGCTCCTCCTTTCTCCTGGCCCCAGAGTTGAGCAGCCCCTTTTGCTACACGTCAATGTCAACCAAGATGCGGCGGAGCAGGTCCATCGCCCTGTTGCCAACCCACGCATTGGTCAGACGGTCTGCACCGCCGAAGGGAAAGCGCACGACCTCGGCGCGATTCGGACCGGCGCAGCCGATCCAGGTCTCGCCCCCCTGGTTGGAATGGAAAGACTCATCTGGGCTGCCGCTGGTGATCACGGCAAGGCCGTGAGACGCCCCGAATTCGTCACGCAAGTGTAGGGCCAGCTCTCTGGCCACATCGCCCTGCGGCGGGCTGTCGAGCAGCCTTTTCGTCTCCTGGGACGGCTCGTCGACCACGCAAATACGGGTCTCCTCCGGGCCGGCCCCGTTTCGCATGCGCTCGGCGATGGCGCCGCCGGTCATCGTCTCGAGCAGCGCGACCTGCGCCTCGGCCTGGACGAGCAGCTGCGCCAGCACCGATTCAACCGTCTCTTCGGGTGTCGTGCTGTAGACATATTCGCCGATTACTGCGCGCACGCGCTCTTCCATTTCGTCCAGCATCTGTTCGGCATCGCTTACGGTTTCGGCACGCGCCGCGATGCGGACGTCGGCCTGCCCGAGATGTGCCGCGAGGCCCATTGTCGGATTGGCGCTGTTCATCAGGTCGCCCAGTTCGGCGTCCAGATTGCTCTCGCCGATGCCGACGGTCCGCAGAATGCGGCGGCGAATGACGCCCACGCCGCCTGTCAACTCGCGCAGTAAGGGCAGCACGAGATCATTCATCATGCGCTTCATTTCGCGGGGAACGCCCGGCATGGCGATAACCTTGCCGTCTCGTCCGTGGCGGCGGTCACTGGTGACGAACCCTGGCGCCGTGCCGACCGGGTTTTCGAGCACTGTCGCCGATTCAGGGATCAGAGCCTGGCGCAGGTTGTTTTCACTCATCTGGCGATAGCCCCAGCGGGCGAACCGTTCGCGCAGATTGGCTTCGATGTCCGGGTGGCGTTCGAGCGGACAGCCGGTGGCGTTTGCAATTGCATCGCGGGTGATGTCGTCGGCTGTCGGTCCTAGTCCGCCCGTAATGAGAACCACATCGCTGCGGGCCAAGGCTGTCTCCAGCACCCCTCGAAGGCGCGGTTCGTTATCGCCGACGGTCGTCTTGTAGTACAGATTGACGCCGATTTCACGTAGCTGCTGTGCGATCCAGGCTGCGTTCGTGTCGACGATATCGCCGAGGAGGATTTCGGTGCCGGAGGTTACAAGCTCGGCTGCGACATTCTTGGAGTCAGTCATTAGCCTTGTTGGCCTGTGCGACTTGCCTCGGAGACCGGGATGGACTGCTTAGAGCAGAAGCGCGACCTGCCCGCGAATGCTCTTGACTCGGTTTGCCAGCGCGGTGTTTCCCTCGCCGCTGAAGCGTTCTTCAAGTGATTTCAAGGCGCCGACGAATTCCTGTGAAAGATCGGCGCGGTGCTCCTGCAGGAGGCGGCGCAGTGCGCCTTCATCGGGCGCGGCGAGCAGGCGGTTGAGAAGCCTCAACTCGGGAGGCAGCCTCTCTTCGACAATCGCGAGCGCCTTCTGGTATATCACGCGCAGTCTTTGCACGGCGAAGGTGGCTTTGCTCTGCTCTGCCTGCTGGATGTTGGATGCCAGAACTGCGAGAAACATCTCGTCGATCTGGTCTGCATTTTCCTGCAGGGCCGCGTCGGTGTCGGGGGCTTGAAGAACCTTCTGCAGGACGGCCTGGACCTGTTGCGCGGCCGCCTGTTGGCTCTGGCTGCGCTGCTCGCCGATTTCGACAACGCGTTCGCGAATGGCAATCAGGGCGGAACGTTCTTCGGGATCGTCGGACCGTTCAAGTCGGTCGGCGAGGCCGAGGAGGAATTGGTAGTCGGTTAGTTGGGCTGCGGCGCTGAGGACGGCGGAAGCAATGGCCTCGCCGCTCTCGCCCTCGAGCCAGTAATCCATGAGAAGCGTAAGCAGATCCTCGCGTGTCGTTCCCGGCCCAATCTTGTCCAACGCATCCTGGACCCGCACTTCGAGCGCTTTGAGTTCCTTGCCAGCCTCTGTAGTCTCCATCAAGGCCTGGCGCAGGTTCAGAATGGCCTCTAGTTGCTCCGACTGACCTTCGGCGGAAAGAGCGTTGATTACCTGGCTCAAGAGGACGAAAAAGCTCGAATCTACCAGGCCCTTGTTGCGTTCTACGACCAGCTGCATGGCCGATTCATCGCTGCCCAGGCGAATGAGACTCCCGATAAGATCGGACTGCTCGCGGCGGCGGCGAAGCATCTCCGGCGTTACGCCTTCAAATCCCCACAGCTTCTCCATCAACGAGTCCCATTCGAAGAACTGCTGTGGCTGGAGCATATAGCCGCGCCGCTGTTCAGAGGGCAGGCGCCCCATCAGGGCCTGGCTCATGTCGCCGATAGTCTTCTGCAGCTGCATGTCGTCAATGCGCGCCTGGCCGGGGATGACAACGCCCAAAAACTCGTGTTCGGGATCGTGGACCATCAAAGGCACGCTAAGCGGACCTCCGGCGCCACAGGCGCTGCAAACAGCCGTATTAATCTGGCCGCCAAGGACCATCGGCTTGAGCTCCGGGTTGGCGCCGAAATCGACGATTGTGAAGACTGCTGCCGTGTAGGCGACGCCGCACCCGGGGCAATTCACCTGCACGCCGGCGGGCGGAAACAACAGGTCCAATTCGGGCTGCTGCGGCCGCTCAACTGCCTGCGCGCCGTCAGGCGCGGGCGCAGGCGTCTCCTCTTCCTGGGTAGCGGGCTGTTCAGGGAGCTGGTCTTCGGTTGTCGAATCCGGCACTTCCTCTTCTTGGCGACGCGAGGTCGAAAACCCTTTAGGAAGTTCAATGCCACCAGACGGTTGAGACGGTGGCGGGCTGCCGGGTGTCCAGATTTCAGTCATGACTGTCAGTCCAAATCTTCATGAAAGTTCAGTTTGGTCTGCAACGTTTCCTTCACAAGCTCGGCCAGGGCCCATCGCTTTCTCGTCAGGGCGTCGATCATCCAGGCTTGATGAGTGGCCCGCACCGCAAGTTTTCTCCTTTGTTCCGCTGCCAGCTCCGGCTCCTCGGCGAGCACGGCCAACGGCGCCAGCGCGCCACCAACAGTCGCCGCCAACTCGGAAAACCCGCGCAATTCAGGCGACTGCACCGATTCCGCGCTCTCCACCGCCGCCTTCAGCGAAGCGCCCAAGGGAAGCAGCGCGGGAAGCTCGTCAGATTCTACAAGGTGTCTGGCGACCGGCACCATCTGGTCGAGCGTCGCCAGCGCCATTCCCCCATCGTGTTGGAGGGCAAGCGCAACTGCCTTGCCAAACGAAGTCGCGGCGGCCGTGAAATCTCCTGTCCGCAAGTGCAGGAATCCGTCGACGCGGAACGTCTGCACCAGCCCCGCTCCATCCCCGATTTCGAGGAAAACCTCCTGCGCCCGCCGATTGCAGCCGAAGGCCCGCTCGATTGAGTCGCGAGACTCTTCCAGCGCGGCCAACTGCGCCATCGCGCGACCGTAGCCGGCGGGATCTTGCATTTCGGATGCCGCGTCGGCCGCCTCAGCGTACCGTTGCGCAGCCGCAGCCAGGTCCCCATCCGAGGCCAACGCAGCACCCTCTCGCAGCATCTGCAGCACCGCCAATTCAGGCTGCAACGCGCCCGCCGCTTCGCTGTCGGACGACTCTACCCCGCCAGCCGGCGGCGCATCATTGGTCGACATAGTTGATTCTATCGAATCTGCCGTGAATTGGCCATTAGCGTTTGTCACGCGCGTTATCTTTGCCGCCGTTTCGTTCGGCTGCAATCCACTCTTCCCAGTCTACGCGCCGCCCGCCAGCAACTCCTCTTCCGAAAGGACCCGGACCCCGAGCTGTTGCGCCTTTGCTAATTTGCTGCCTGCCTTCTCGCCGGCGAGCAGAAAATCAGTCTTGCTGCTGACGCTGCTCGTGACCTTGCCGCCCCACGCCTCGATACGCGCCTTTGCCTCATTGCGGCTCATGGTCGGCAACGTTCCGGTAATGACAAAGATCTTGCCCGTGAAAGGCTGCGCATCAGCCGCGTCGCCCCGATCGCGGCGTGGGGCAGTCAGATCGACGCCGAGGTCAGCAAACGCCTGCACAAGCGCCCGGTTCGGCTCCAGCGCGAAATAGGAAGCGACCGCTTCGGCGATCTTAGGGCCGACGCCTTCGATTTCGCCAAGCGTCTCCACGCCCGCCTCTATCAGGTCGTGGAGCGAGTCGAACTCTGCCATCAACAGCTCGGCCACCACAGAGCCGACAAAGCGAATCCCAAGCGCGGTCAGCAGACGGGTCGCCCCCCTGCTCTTGCTCTCCTCGACGCTGAGGCGCAGGTTCTCGACTCTTTTGTCTGCATAGCCTTCCAGTTCTTCGATGCGCTCCCAGGGCAGCCGGTAGATGTCTGCCAGCGTGCGGACATAGCTCTCTTCGACAAACAGCTCTGCCTGCTTCGACCCAAACCCAGCGATGTCCATCGCCCCGCGTGACACGAAATACTCGACCTTGCGAACTAGTTGGTCCGGGCAGGCGTTGTTGACACAGTAGGTGGCCGCCTCCCCCGGTGGCCGCTCGACCGGTTCGCCGCACGCGGGACAGACCGCTGGCATCTGCCACTCCGTTTCGCTGCCGTCCCGCAGTTCGGTCAGTGGCCGCAGCACCTTGGGGATCACATCCCCGGCCCGCTTCACCAGGACCGTGTCGCCGAGGCGAATGTCCAGCTCCTCGACGTAATCGGCGTTGTGCAGAGTCGCAGCCTGGACCGTGACGCCGCCGATGGCGACAGGCTCCAACACCGCATTAGGGGTAATCGCGCCTGTACGCCCGACCTTAACGCCGATTTCCAGCAGTCTGGTGGTTGCCTCCTCGCCGCCAGACTTGAACGCGACTGCCCAGCGGGGATCCTTGCCGGTGAAGCCCAACAGCTCCTGATGGTCGAGACTATCCACCTTGACGACCATGCCGTCCAACTCATAGGGCAGACGCTCGCGGAGCTCGTTCCAATCTGAGACAAATTGGACCAGCTCCTCCCACTCCCCGTCGTTGAACCGCCGCGATTCGACACAGACGGGGAAGCCGTAAGCCCTCAAGCGATCGAGTGACTCCCAGTGCGAGTGCGGCGCATCTCCGTCGCCTTCCATCAAGAAAGTCTGGTAGGCCCACAGCTTCAAAGGCCGCCCGGCGCTGATACTGCTGTCAAGCAGGCGCAGCGATCCGGCCGCGAAATTGCGCGGATTGGCGTAGGTACGCTCACCCTTCTCCTCCTGCGACCGGTTGAACGCCGAAAACGCCTCCTCCTCCACGTAGACTTCTCCCCTCAGGATCAGACGCCGCGGTGCAGAAAGCGATGCTGCCGTGACTTCGCCGGCTTGGCCCTCTACAGGAATCTGCAACGGCAGCTGATGCACCGTCCTCAGGTTGGGCGTAATATTCTCGCCAACTTCGCCGTCGCCGCGCGTCGCGCCCAGCGAAAAACGGCCGTCCTCGTAGTGAGGACCACCGTCAGGCCGTCAAACTTCGGCTCGACGACGTATGCGAGGTCCGTCTGCTCATCCTCCGGCAGCAGACGCAGGATTCGCTCGCGCCACCTGCGAAGGTCCTCCTCGCCGAACGCGTTTGCCAGGCTCAGTACGGGGACCTGGTGCTCCACCTTTTCGAATCGATCAGCGACCGCGCCGCCGACGCGCACCGTCGGGCTGTTTGGGTCGGCCAGGTCCGGGTTCGCCGCTTCCAGCGTTTGCAGCTCGCGCAAGAGCGCGTCAAATTCGGTATCACCGATCTCAGGATCGTCGAGAACGTAGTACCGGTGCTGGTGATGCAGTATCGAATGGCGCAGGTCTTCGACCCGCTTTCGAGTCTTTTCCATTTAAGAGGAGAGTAGCGGCTACGCAGAATGCTGAAGCGTGGAGGTTGGTGGAAAGGTATAAATGAGTATGTTTAGTTGGTGCCTTTTATGTCTATGCGAAAATAAATTCATTGTTCATCCATGATAAAGAAATTAGACGCGCTCCAGCCGACCAGGGGATTTTCGTCCTCGTCCAACTGGCCGGGTACCCGTATGCGATACCACAGGAAGCCATCTGCATCGACAGGGTACTGTTCGTCCGCCGGCTCCGGTTCCAAGACGATTGCCTGTTCCCCCTCTTTGATAATTGTGATAAACGTGCCGTTCACATTCGGTTCCTGGCGCAACATTACACCCTGCCCCTCGGTACCGCCAACGATAACATTGCTCAAGACAGGCAACAGGACCCGAGTCGGTGTGGGCTGCGGGCCTGGCGACGCAGTCGGCGGCGGTGTAGTCGGCGCCGCCTCTTCCACCTGCTCCACGGTCGGTTCGGCCACGGTCTGCGTGACCTCTTCCGGCGCGCCCGTCAGCAGTGAGATTGCCAGCCACACAAGACCTGCAATAATAACGAGTACAATGCCGCCTAACACCCAGACAGGGCCGGTGCGGCCGAGCTTGCGGCGCGGCGGCGGTGTCATCGCGACATCGGCGGCGGGCGTTTCTTCAAATAAATTATATTCCTTTTCAGGAAGGGGCTCGACCGACATTTCCGAGTCCGGCGAGATATTCACCCAGCCTTCCGCTGCGTTCCCGTCCTCTTCGGAAGCGGCCCCGTCAAACGTTTCTGCCTCCAAGACCGATCCAAAGGCTGGTTCATCGTCCGAGGCATCCTCGAAGGCCGGAGCCTCCACTGAGGACTGCCCGTCGGATGTTTCTGGCGGTTCCTGGTACATCCCGTCCTGCAGGGAAACAGCCTCTTCTCCATCCTGTCCGAAATTAGGCTCGGCGGCGTCCGCCACAGGCCGAAAGTCAGCGTCCTGTATGCCGCCCGAATCGAAATGAAACTCCGGTTCTGGTGATCCTGACGAATCGGCATCAGAGTCACCTGGCAGGTCCGGTTCCGGGTCGGTGGAAAACACTGGTTCTGCCGGCTCCGGAATGGGCTCTTCCGGAGAAAAAACCGGTTCACCGAACGCCGGTTCGCCGTCAGAGTGACCTTCCCGTCCGGACGCGTCTCTTTCCCAGTCCTCAGTCTGTCCAGAAGTCGCATTCTGAACAGAGTCTGTTTCTGATTGCTCGGGGGTAGCATCTTCGGGTCTGAATACCGGTTCGTCCATCTCCGGTTCGAGGTCCGGACGCTTGGCGTCATCGGTCACCTTGTGCACCTCCCGGAACTATTCCGTTTCAGCATTCCAAGCAGGTCATCGAGCGGTCGACTATTCATCACGTCTTCCGGGCCAAGCCAAGCCCGCCTCGCGGTATGAGCGCCGTACGGCATCAGGTCGAGCTGTCCCACGCTATGGGCATCGGTGTTGATAACGATCATACACCCAAGCTCGCAGGCCTGCCGCGCGTGTTCAGCCGACAGGTCGAGCCGCGCAGGGTTGGCATTGATCTCGATCGCCGTTCCCGTTTCGCCGCACGCCCGCATCACCACCTCCATGTCGATCTCCGACGGTGGGCGCCGTCCCAACAATCGGCCCGTTGGGTGACCGATCACGTCAACGTACGTATTGTGGATCGCGTTCAAGCAGCGTTCGGTGATGCGTTCTCGCTCCTGGCGAAGGCCAATATGGATGCTGGCGACAACGATATCCAGCGTTGCCAGGACGTCGTCGGGCAGGCCCAGAGTTCCGTCACCCAGCACCTCAACCTCGGCGCCCTGAATCAGCCTGAAATCGACTCCTTCGGCCTCGTATCGCTCATTGACCGCGTCGATCTCGCGTCGTTGTGCCACGAGCGCCTCGCCGTCCACGCCGCCGGTGACGCCCAGCCCAATGCTGTGGTCCGTCACGGCCCAGTAACGGTAGCCTTTGCGCCGTGCGGCTTCCGCCATCTCCGCCACCGAGGCCTTGCCGTCGCTCCAGGTCGAGTGGCCGTGAACCTCGCCCAGAATATGGCGGGTCTCGATCAGCTGCGGCAATTCGCCGCGCAGCGCGTCGCTGATCTCACTGTCGCCCTCGCGTATTTCCGGCGGCACCCACGGCAACCCGACCGACTTGTAGAACGCCTCTTCGCTATCGAACACGCCCTTTCCGGTACCATTAGTCACGTCAGAACCGCTGTCGGGCGTCAGTCCGCTCGGGTCGAGGCGCCTGCCTGCTTTCTGCGCGTGTTCGGCGACCGCCGCCAGATGCTCCCTGCTGCCGGTGGCGAAGCATAGCGCCGCGCCCCAAACTTTCGTCTCCACCAGGCGCAATGTCGCCTGCATTCCATTGGACAGCGACACTCTGGTATGCCTCGCGCCGCTCTCCAGCGCCTCGGTCACCTCCGGGAGGCTTTCAAACAGCCGCAACGCCTCGGCCGGTTCATCGCTCACCGCCAGCAGCCTGATTTCGCCAGTCGTCTCGCGCCAGCGGCGCAGACTGCCCGCGATCTCGACCTTGTGCACAGTTGCCGCGTTGTCCCGCAGCCCCTGCGCGAGGCTCTGTGCCAGCGGCAGAGAGGTCCCAATCGGCGTGCGATCATCCGACCTGCGTTTCAACAGTTTGATGCTCTTGAGAATGCGCTCCTCTGTCTTGGCCCCGAAGCCCTTCAACCCCCGCAGCCGGCCCTGTTCAGCCGCCTCCTGCAACGCCTCAACACTCGCTATGTCCAGCTCCTTCCACAACCGCCTCACCGTCTTGGGGCCGACGTCCGGCACCTGCATCATCGCCACAACGCCTTCGGGTACCTGCGCGGCCAGCTCGTCATAGAAAGGAAGTGAGCCGGTTTCGAGGAAAGTCGCTATCTTCTCCGCGATCGCCTTGCCGACTCTGGGCAGGTCTTCCAACGCTCCTTCGGCGGCGATTCCGTTTATGTCCTGCTCGAGACCGTCGATCGTGCGCGCCGCGTTCTGGTAGGCCATCACGACAAACCGGCTCTCATCAAGAATCTGCAAAAGTTCGCCGATCGACCGGAACAGATCGGCAACCTGTTTGTTATTTAGTTGAGCTCGATTCGCGCCGTTGGCCAACTTCTGAATCCTTCCGGAAGCCGCTCGAAAACTCGACATATACCCCAATTTTAGATTACAACGATAAACCGGATCAGCGCAAATGGTTAACTCAGCCCCGCCAGGACCACCGGCGTTCGCCCGCTGGCGAATCTGCCTGTAAAATGGCCACGAACAATCGGGATTCCAGGCGTGCTCAAAAGGCAAGCAACTTGGCTACCATTCGTCTGAACAAAGTGAGCAAACAGTTCGGACTGCACAGCCGGCCCGGCCAGGGCGTGGGAATTCCGCGGCTCCGCGCCGGCGAAAACGATGGGCCCCGCCGCGTACTGGCTCTCGACCAAGTCGACCTGACCGTCCCCGACGGCGAGACGATGGCCGTGTTGGGCCCGTCCGGCTGCGGCAAAAGCACGCTGCTGCGCGTGATCGCAGGACTGGAACCGGACTATCTCGGCGACCTCTTCTACGACGACCAGGAGATGGCCGATGTGGCGACCAAAGACCGCTACATCGGCATGGTCTTCCAGAACTATGCCCTCTACCCCCATTTCGAGGGTCGCGGCAATCTCTCCTTCTTCTTTCGCATGCACAAGGCGCCCGACGCGGAGGCCGAAGAGCGCATCCGCATCACTTCGGAGATCATGGGCATCGGCTTTCAGGCGTTGCTGCAACGCAAGCCAGGCACGCTGTCGGGTGGTCAGCAGCAGCGCGTTGCGATCGCGCGCGCGATCGTTCGGCGGCCGCGGGTCTTCCTCTTCGATGAACCGCTCTCAAACCTCGACGCCAAACTGCGCTCGCAAACACGCGTAGAGATCAAGCGGCTGCTGCACCGTTTCGCCATCACCGCGCTCTACGTTACACACGACCAGACCGAGGCCATGGCCATTGGCGATCAGGTGGCGGTGATGCGCGAGGGGAAGATCGAACAGGTCGGCCCGTTTGCAGAGGTCCGGCAGAACCCAGCCAATACATTTGTCGCCGGCTTTCTCGGTGTCCCGCCGATGAATCTCGTGCACAACGTTGAACTGCGCGATGGCTTCCTCGACGCGGGACAAGGCCTTGCCTTCAGACCGCCGGCTTCGCAGCTTGATGACCTCGCCGCCGGCGATTCTCTGACCGTCGGCTTCCGCCCCGAAGCCGTGCAGGTGACCGTGACCGAAGATGAGACAGACGCGCCGGCTGCAGAAAGCGAGGCCGCGCAAACCGGAACTTGGACGGGGACCGTTGAGACCGTCGAGCCCGATTACGGACGCCACATCCAGCTGATTCACTTCGAGTCGGCCGGCCGCATCCTGGTCGGGCAGGCCGACGTGCGCGCACGTATTGCCCAAGGTGAGAGAGTCCGGGCGGAGTTGGACGAATCGGATCTGCACTTGTTCGATGGAGATAGCGGAAAGAGAGTTGCCTGACCGGCGAAGCCAGTGAACGAGCGCAATGCGGCGCGCTTTTGAAGGCGCCTCAGCCGGCGACCGTGGGAGCCGACCGCTTGACCCGCATGTACTGGCTCATGTAGAGATCGTGGTAGAAGCCCTTCTGGTCCAGCAGATCCTGGTGATTGCCGCGTTCGATGATGCGGTTATCGTTAACGACCAGGACTTCGTCGGCGTTGCGGATCGTGCTGAGGCGGTGGGCAATGACAAAGGCAGTCCGCCCCTCCAGCAGCCGCAGCAGCGCCTGCTGCAACTGCACCTCGGTGCGCGTGTCGACGCTGCTGGTGGCCTCGTCCAGAATGAGAATGCGCGGATCGGCCAGGACCGCGCGCGCGATCGCGATCAGTTGACGCTGCCCCTCGCTGAAGTTGTTCCCCTGCTCCGAAACGCGAGCGTCGTATCCGCCCGGCAGCAGACGGATGAATCCGTCCGCATTCGCCAGCGTAGCCGCGGCCACAACCTCCTCGTCCGTCGCGTCCAGTCGCCCATAGCGGATGTTCTCCCGCACTGTTCCCGAAAAGAGGAAGGTATCCTGCAGTACGATTCCAAGCTGCCGGCGCAGCGACCCCTGCTGAACGTCGCGAATGTCGTGGCCGTCGATGCGGATGCTACCTTCGTCCACGTCGTAGAATCGACTCAGCAGGCTGATGATCGTTGTCTTGCCCGCGCCTGTTGGCCCGACAAGCGCGATCGTGGCACCTGGTTCGGCATGCAGGGTGACATTCTGCAACACGATCTCCCCGTTTGCCTCGCCTTGTGATTCTGCCGACGGCGGCCCATGTTGCGCAGCCTGTCGCGGAAGGCCCCTGGACCTGTTGCCTCGCTCCGGACCGTTTCGCCTCCCGGCCATTGCCGGGCCGCGAGGAAGGGCAGTCGCCGGCGGTGGCCCCTCCCCGTAGCTGAAGCTGACATTTTCGAAGACGACGTCACCATTGATCTTCTCCAATGGCGGCGCGTCGGGACAGTCAGTCACCGTCGGCTCAACGTCGAGGGCGTCGAAAATCCGCTCCGCCCCCGCCAGCGCCGATTGGAGCTGGTTGTACAGCATCGCGATGCCCCGCATCGGGCGGAAAAAGTTCATAATGTAGATGATGAACGCGGCCAGTACGCCGACTTCGAGCATCCCTCCAATCGCAAGCCAGCCGCCCAGCAGCGCAGCCGCGGCGATTGTGATCGTCATCATCGTCGTGAACATCGGGCCCAGCGCGGCGGTGATTATGTCGGCCGTCATCCCGGCCTTGCGATAGGTCTTGTTGACCTCAAGGAAATCGGCAAAGACCTCCTCCTCTCTGGCAAAGGCCTGCACGACGCGCGCGCCGGCGATGTTCTCCTCCATGACCGCATTCAGCGCGCCCAAATTCCGCTGCACCGTTCGAAATGCCGCGCGGCTGCGGCGGGTCACCTCGGCCGTGATGTAGAGCATGAGCGGCATCAGCACAAGCATCGCCAGCGCCAGTTGCCAGTTGAGCAGGAACATCGCCACAAACGTGCCGCCCAGCAACAGAACGTTGGAAATGAACTCGATCAGCCCGTTGGACAGCGTGCGGTTAATCGCCTCCGAATCGTTCGTGATACGGCTCATCAGATCGCCGACCTGGTTGCGGTCGTGGAACGCCATCGACATGATCTGCATGTGGCTAAACAGCCCGGCTCGAATGTTGGAAACAAAGTGCTGGCCAAGCTGCACCATGATCAGGCCCTGCACGGTCGAAGCCGCGCCCGCAGCCAGATAGACGCCCAGAATGCCCAAGGCCAGATTCCGCAGGCCAATGCCGTCGCCGCTGGCGATAAAAAGGTCGATCGCGCGGCCGATCAGCATCGGACCGTAGAGCCGCAAAACAGTGCTGATTGTTACGAAAAGGCCGACGATCATCAACTGCAAACGGAAGAGCCGCAGGTACGCGGCCATGCGCATTAACGTTGCACGCGTGTTGTCGGCAGCCTCGCCCGTGAGCATGCCGCCACCCTGGCCTGGTCGAATCCCTTGTCTTGGTGGAGGTCGGAAAAAGAACATGATATTTCGAAGCTCAATCTATCGCTGCTGGGAGTGAACGGGCCTTACGCCTCTTCAAACTGCGAATAATAGATCTCCTGGTAGATTTCACTGGAGGTAAGCAGCTCCTCGTGCGTTCCCCGGGCAGCGACGTTGCCGTCGTCCAGCACCAGGATCAGGTCGGCATCGACGACGCTGCTGATACGCTGGGCGATGACAAATGTCGTCGTTTCCGCGAGCGACTCTTTCAACGCCAACTGCAGCCGCAACTCCGTATCGAGATCGACCGAGCTGGTGCTGTCGTCGAGAATCAACACCGCAGGATTGGTCAGGAGCGCACGTGCGATTGCGATGCGCTGCTTCTGGCCGCCCGAAAGGTTGGCCCCGCGCGCTTCGACCATGCTGTCGTAGCCTTCCGGCATCCGTTCGATGAACTCATGCGCTTGCGCAGCCTGCGCCGCGCTGACGACTTCCTCAAGCGCCGCGTCAGGTCGCCCATAGGCGATGTTCTCCCGCACCGTCCCGGCGAACAGCGTCGACTGTTGCAGGACGACGCCGATATGCTTGCGCAGCCGCGTCGGGTCCCAATCGCGCACGTCGACCCCATCCAGCCTGATCGCGCCATCCACGGGATCGTAGAAACGCGGAATCAGGTTTACCAGCGTGCTCTTGCCGGCCCCGGTCGCGCCCATCAAGGCGATCTTCTCGCCCGGCCGTGCATGCAGATGGATCCCGTGCAACACTTCTTCGCCGACCGCTCTCGCCCTGCCATTACCGAAGCCATTCCCGCCAGCCGGCTGCGCCTCTCCATTCCCGGCCGGCGTGTTCGCGGCTCCGCTGCCGACGAAAGCGTTCGGCAACGAACCCGAATAGTGAAAATGCACATTGTCAAACGTGATCTCACCGAAGGGGACCGCGTCGGTGACAGGCTCCGGCGGCGCCTGGATCGCCGGCTCCATCTCCTGCACTTCGACGATGCGCTTGGACGAGGCTTCGGCGCGCGAGACCATCGCCAGAATGTTGCTGAGCAGCAGCAGCGGCGACATCCCGATCAGCAGATAGTTGTTGAATGCGACCAGCTCTCCGAGCGTCAGCCGCCCTCCGATGACGTCCAGCCCGCCCCACCAGATGGCGAAGACGGCGCCGAAATTCGTCAGCAGCAGCAGCGAAGGCATCACCAGGGCCAGCAAGCGCCCCACCCTGATGTTTTGCTCCATGTAAACCAGGTTTTCGACGTCAAATCGGTCGATCTCATGCTGTTCGCGTACGTAGGCCTTGACCACGCGCACACCGGCCAGATTCTCCTGGACGAGCGTATTGAGTTTGTCCAGCTTCTCCTGGACCTTGGAGAAAAGCGGGCCGACGACGCGCAGCAGCCAGAAGAGGACGCTGGCCGAAAGCACAAGCACCGTAATCATCACAAGGCTGAGCCACCAGTCCAGGATGAGCATCATCGCCAGGCTGCCGATGACCATCAGCAGCGTCCGCAGCAGCAGTGCCAGCCCCGCGCTCAGAAACATGCGCGCGATATCCACGTCGCTCGAAACGCGCGTCATCAGCTGGCCGGTCTGCATCCGGTCCAGATTAGCAAAGGAGAAGCGTTGGATATGGCGGAAGAGGTCGTTGCGCAGGTCGAACGCGATCCCCTGCGAAATCTGGGCGCGGGCGATGCCCTGGCCTATTGTCGTGGCAGCGCCGACGATTGCGGCCAGCAGCATGACGGCGCTGCCCTGCCAGACGGCTGCCATGTCGCCGGCGCGTATGCCCTCGTCGATGACGAACTGCACCATACGCGGGGTGACAAGCTCCATCACGACCGGGAGAATCGTCGTGACAAAGCCCAACAAAGCCATCCAGCTGTAGGGGCGCATATAGCGGATAACTTTCGCCAGACCACGCATCTGCGGAAGCCTCGAATCAGCCCCAGTCAATGGGAAATCGGAGCTGCTCAGCTGTCTTTACTAAAGCGCTTTTGTAAGTATACTGTAGCCCTTGGGTGGATTGCAAGTTCGCTGAGATCGCAGTTTCCGATGCGGCATTGCCCCGCGGCTTTTCGACTGGGACCGGCGCTTCAACCGATCACTTGCTCCTCGCCATCATGCGGTCGAAACGCTGAGTGGAATGCAGCGCCCCGTTTGACTTTCTCCAGGCCGTGATGTATAAGTGCAGGTGGCGCGCAGAGCGTGTTTCGCGACCCCTAAGTCCAGGTCAGGGCGGCTTGAACAGCCCCGTGCACGACCATTACCGATTGTCTCAGTTTGGCCGGTCCGACACGCGGAATTTCGCCGCTTCAGGGAAACGGTGCTCCTGCCGCCAGACCCGCAAGGATAGCAGCTACCGCTGAGGCGTCCCATGCACATCTCCGAAAAACAGCGCGACCAGTACCGCAACGAGGGCTACATGTTCCTCGAAAACGCTATCCCCTATGAGCAGGTGGAGGGATTGCGCGACGAATGCCAGCGCTACATCGCCCGCTACGATGCCGAAATGGAGGCGAAGGGCGTTACCGTTCAGGGAATCAACCACTACAAGAAGCGGTACTTTATCAGCAGGCGCGGGTTGGAGAGTCCTACGATTACCGACTTTCTGTTCAGCGAACTCATGGCGGATATCTGCCGCGCGACCTTGGGCGATACCGCTTACCTGTTTCACGAACAGTACGTGGTCAAGTTCGCCGAAGTGGGCACCAAGTTCGGTTGGCACCAGGACTCGGGCTACATCGGCCACTACCACCGCCCCTATCTCTCCTGCTGGTGCGCGCTAGACGACATGTCGACCGAGAACGGGACCGTGTCGGTGCTGCCCTACTCCGCCATCGGGATGACGCCCGACGACCTCTACGACCACACGATAGAGGACGCCAGCAACGACAAGATCGGCTACCGCGGCGATCACCCCGGCGTCCCGGCCATTGTCCCTGCCGGCAGCATTGTCGTCTTCAGCAGCCGCACATTTCACCGCAGCGGCCCCAACACAACCTCGCGCATCCGCCGCTGCTACCTGGCGCAATATTCGGCTGAGCCGATCATGAATAAGGAAGGGACAGAACTGTGGGGCCAGGCGGTGCCGATCGTGCGGGAAGGCCATCTGTGCCCTCCGCCACGGAACCACTGACGGGCCGTATGGAAAAAACCGGCCGCGAGAGTTCGATCTGATTCTTGGGGCTGACGAGCCTGCCTATAGGACGCAGTCCACCTGGAAGGAAACTCAAATGAGCGAATCGAGCCATCTTCTGACCGACGAACAGATGCGCCAGTTCATCTCGCGCGGCTATGTGATCCTGCGTACGGAACTTCCGAAAGAGTTCTACGAATCGCTCAACGCCAATCTCAACGAGGTGATGGAAAAGGAAGGCAATCCGGGCAACAACCTGCTGCCCCGCTTGAGCGAAATCAACGACATTCTCGAGGACCCCGCCGTGCACGGGGGTCTTTCCAGCGTGCTGGGCGACAACTATATGGTCCATCCCCATCGCCACTGCCACTTTACTTACCCCGGCCGCAAGGTCCAGCACTGGCACAAGGACAGCTATTGGGGACATCAGAAGGTCCGCAACCACCACAATTGGTGGGCGATGATCTTCTACTACCCGCAGGCGGTCGATGAGGAGATGGGGCCTTCGGGAGTCCTCCGTGGTTCTCAATACTACGCGAAACGGGCCGGTGACGACACCGAGCAGCCGGTCTTTATGAAGGGGCCGGAAGGTACCTTCGCCCTCATCCACTACGACCTGTGGCACCGCGGCGGCGCCAATGTCTCGCAGAAAAGCCGAGCCATGATGAAGTTCCAGTTCGTGCGCATGGATGCGCCCACAAAACCAGCATGGGACAGCCGGCGCGACGACTGGCTGGAGGTCGAAGACGCACCCGTCGATCACAATGTCCTCTGGGCGCAGCAGTGGCACTGGCATCGCGGCGAGGCGGACGGCGCGTCCAATGGCAATGGCCGGCCTAATGATGTAGGCGAGGTCGCAGCTCTGGGCGAGCAGTTGGCCTCAAAATATGAGCCGACCGGCGTCGACGCGGCCTATCGCCTGGCTACCCACACCGACGACGCAATTCCCGCGCTTACCGCCTCGCTCACCAGCGGGAATGCTACCGCCGCCCGCAATGCCGGCTACGGCCTGAGTGCCATCGGCTTGGCCGCCCAGAGCGCTCTGCTCGACACCGTCGGCCATGAGAGCGAGGAGGCGCGCATGCACGCCGTCTTCGCACTGGGCGAACTGGGAGACGGCGGTTCGGGGTCTGCTGAAGCGGTGGCCGGCGCGGCAGCCGACCCCTCGGTGCAGGTGCGGCGCGCGGCGGTCGAAGCGCTCGGGCTGCTCAAAGAACCTGCCGACGTTATTCTGCCCGCGCTCGTTGGCGGCCTTAACGACGAGGACGGGCAGGCGCGCTTCACAAGCGCTCTCTCGCTCCAGCGGCTGGGCAGCCGCGCCGCCGGCGCCGTCCCCGCGCTGAAAGCGGCGCTGCGTGACGAGAACCGTTACGTACGCGCCAATTCCGTCGACGCCCTGCGTCGGATCGGCACAACCGACGCGCTCGAGATCGCGTTCGACTATCTCAGCGTTCATCGCTGGTGTCCGACTACGACATCCGAGAATCTGTTTTGAACTTAACTATGCGAAATTTGGGCAACGCCTATTCCCCATACCAGTCCACATCGCTGGTCCCGTCAGTTAAATGGTAGCCATGGAATCGCGTCTACTTGAGCCCCAAGTTACCGTCGACGAACTGTCGGTGATGGCCGAGAATCTGGAGATCGACCGCGCGGCCGCAATCTACCGCGAGCACGGCTGCCTCGTCGTGCGCGGGCTGATGCAACCTTACATCGCAGAGATGGCGCAGGATATCGCCGCCACCGTGGATCAGGCGGTCGCGCTGCTCGACCGGGCCGAGAGAAGACCCGAAGGCTGGGTCTCGCCGAACGGGTCGCTCTTCATTCCCGCGCCGCAAGGTTACAAGCGCGACAAGCAGATCATGACAGTCGGCATCAGCTACCAGACCAGCGCCGCCTTCCTGCGCGCCGCTACCGATCCGGTCGCCCTCGACATTCTGGAAGCGGTCCTCGGCCCGAACATCGAGCTGTTTGGCAACGGCCAGTCGCTGGTCAAAGAGCCTGTCGGCGGACATCCCAAACATCTGCACCAGGACTCGGCCTATTTCGAGCACCGCTATGAAGGGCCGGTCGCGATTCTCTCCTACGTGGTAGACACCGACCTGGTCAACGGTGCCGTGCACGTCGTCCCCGGCTCGCACAAGTTCGGCCAGCTGCGGCACGTCGATACCTTTTCACACCTGGGCCTGGACGAGGACGAATGGCCCTGGGAAGCGGCGCTGCCTGTTGTCGGACAGGCCGGCGACTCGATCTTCTTCAACGTCAAAACAATCCACGGCTCCAAGCAGAACCACTCCGATACGCCCCGACCCATCTTCATCAACCGCTACCGGCGCCCTGACGACTACGCCATCATCAGGGCGACCACGACCGCCAATCGCGCCGAGGCTGAGAAAAAGGCACAGCAGGCCCGCCGCGAGAATGAACCACAGGGATTGATGGTGCGCGGATTCCGCCCTTTCGCCGACCCGGACGGGGCCGAAGCCGATGGCCCGCGCTGACAACACAAACGCCTGGAACTTCTCCGTCAATCTGTGGGACGTTACCTTCATCACGTTGGGCTTCAGTCTCATCTCGCGCGAGACAGTCATTCCCGTCCTCGTCAGCCAGCTCACAGACTCCAAACTGGCGATCGGCCTTGTGCCGGCGATGTGGAGCCTCGGCATCTACTTGCCGCAGCTCCTGACAGCCAGCTTGGCCGAGCGCATGGTGTACAAGAAGCCGTTCATCATGTACATCTCGCTCGCGGTCGAGCGGCTGCCCTACCTCCTAATCGGGCTTGCCGTCCTCGCCTTTGCGGTTACAGCCCCGGCGGCTGCACTGATTGCCCTGCTGCTGGGAATGGCCTTAGCGTCAACCGGCGCGGGCGTGGCCACCCCGGCCTGGATGGACATGATCGCAAAGGTGATCCCAACGCGCCGCCGCGGCATCTGGCTCGGCCTCGGGCACGGACTCGGCCTGCTCTTGGGGGTGCTCGGCGCCTGGTTCGTGGGCCGGGTCCTGGTCAGCTACGCCTTTCCCGGCAACTACGCGCTCCTCTTTTTCGCCGCATTTGTCATCATGCTCTTTTCCTGGGCAGGACTGGCGCTCACGCGCGAGCCGCCCAGCGACATGACGAAAGAGGCCGTCCCTCTGTTTCGTTACCTGCGCAGCGTCGGCACCGTACTCAAGCAGGATCACAACTTCCGCCGTTACCTGATCAGCAAGTCTTTTGTGAATCTGGGGGGAATGAGCGCAGGCTTCTTCGCCGTGTACGGTGCAGAGCTATTCGCCCTCGACGGGCGCGGCATCGGTCTGCTGACAGCCGTCCTCGTGGGGGCGCAGGCTGTGCTGAATCCCCTTTGGGGCATGCTGGCCGACCGTGTGGGCCACAAGACCGTGCTGACCGCGGCCGCGGCTTTCATCGTGCTCGCTCCCCTCAACGCGCTGTTTGTCGGCGCGGCTGGGGCCCCGGGCGCGCCGAACAGCGGCGGCCCCGTTCCCCTCGGGCTGCTCCTCACCTTCGTCTTCCTCGGCGCCTTCCTGGCGGCCGACCACACGTCGGCGCTCAACATCATCCTCGAGTTCAGCACGCCTGAGAGCCGGCCAACCTACGTAGGACTCACCAACACGCTGCTCGCGCCGATGCTGATCTGCGCGCCCATCTTCGGCGGATGGCTTGCCGGCGCGCTCGGCTACGCCGCGATGTTCAGAATCTCGCTGGCGTTTGCGTTCGTCGCCCTGTGTTTGATGATCTTGTGGGTGAAGGAGCCGCGCAGAACGGCCTCGCAGCTGGTTGATGCTGAGCGCCCGCTCTCTATGCCAACCGGAACATAGCCGGCGTTGGGGCTATACTGTACCCTGGCCTGGGCTTTGTCCCGTCATTGCGAACGGCTGATCCGTTCCAGCACGATAACGATCGCAAAGCCGGTCAGCGCCAGTCCGAAGGCGGCGAACAGCTCGCCTGTCCAGGCGGTAGGCAGTTGGTTGACCTGGACGGTAGGAAGGATCTCACCGTGCCGGTCGACGATCGAGGCGACCGTCTCCTTCCACGGCCAGACCTTGCGCAGGCTGCCGGCCATCAGGCCGATGAGGAGCGCCACAGTGACGTCATGGAAGCGCTTGAACAGCCACGCAAGCACCTGGGCGAATGATACGATGCCAACGAGCGCGCCCAGAGCGACGATACCGAGACTGACAACATCCCGCTGGTTGACCGCCGCAAGCACGAACTGGTACTTTCCCAGCAGCACCAGGATAAACGAGCCTGATATGCCCGGCAGAATCATCGCGCAGATGGCGAGCATGCCGCTGAGGAAGAGGAACCAGGCCGCTTCGGGCGTCTGCACAGGCACCGCCCCCACCAAAAAGTAGGCGCCCACCGCCCCCGCGGCCAGCGCCGCGAAAAGCGGAAGAGTCCAGCGTTCAATTCGCTTGCGCACTGTGACGATCGAAGCGAGCACAAGCCCGAAAAAGAAGCTCCACAGCAGCACAGGCCGGTGCTCAAAAAGCCACTCCAATCCGGGAGCCAGGGTCACGACGGCGATGGCGATGCCGGCGAGGACTGCGGCCAGAAACGGCGCGTTCACTGCTGCCAGCGCAGCTCCAATGTCGAACCTGGTCAGGGCGCGCCAGAAGGGCCCCCGGGCGCCGGCGCGAATGCTCATCACCAGCTCCTCGTAGATGCCAAGAATGAACGCCATCGTGCCGCCGGAAACGCCCGGTACCACATCGGCACAGCCCATCGCGAAGCCGCGCGCGGCCAGCCCGATATACTCCTTCCAACTTCGCCCGCGCCCGGTCTGCTTCGATGCCTCCGTGCCGGAACCGTCGGCTGTATCAGCCGGTTGTCCGCCGAATCCGGTTTCTGCAGTCATGTCAGTGCTTCTCTCCCGCTCCCGTTTCAATCGCCAGTCTGCGAGCATCTACTACCGTTCGCCCGGGGCAGCGGCCTACAGTTCAGGCCGCCAAGCGGCTGGCGCGTAGGCAGGTTGCCTGCAACCAGATAAGTCTAAAACTCTTCGCCGCCGATGCGAAATCTCGGCAGGCGGAATCCGGTTCCTTTGGGTAGAATCGGGAGGCCAAAGCGGAGACTATAGAGGAAGGCAGGCCGGACCGATCGGCTCAAACGTCTTGTAGGTCAGCGCGAACTCCTGGTGACCCAGGCGTTCGGACTTAGTCAGCGCGCCTGCTGCAACGTCCAGCACCTGCGCGAAGATCTCATGTCCGACCTCGTCGAGGGTGGCGCGCCCTTCGAGAATCCGCCCCGCGTCCACGTCCATGTCACCGCCCATGCGCCGGTAGGTCTCCGGATTGGCGCAGACCTTGATCACAGGCGAGATCGCAGACCCAACCACTGAGCCGCGTCCCGTGGAAAAGAGAGTCATGTGCGCGCCGCACGCGATCATCTCGGCGATTTCGACCGTGTCGTTGATATTGGGGAAGCCGAACCGCACCTCGCCGTCCGGGACAACGTCCATCAGGTACAGGCCTCCCGCTGGCGGCACGTCGCCAGGCTTGATCAGGCCCTGTATCGGCGAGGAGCCGCTCTTGGCGTAGGCGCCCATCGACTTTTCCTCGACTGTGGTCAGCCCACCCTCCGCGTTTCCCACCGCGAAGCTGCCGTGCCCCAAAGTCGTGTAGTAGCGCGCGGTCTTTTCCATCGTCGAAAGGATTTCTGCGGCCAGGTCCGGTGTCACGGCCCGCTCGGCCATGATCTGCTCGCAGCCGATCAACTCGCCACCCTCCTCGAAGATGGCGCCGGCATCGTGCTCGACCAGCAGGTCGAAGCAACGCCCAATTGCCGGGTTTGCCGTGATGCCGCTGGTGGCGTCGGAGCCGCCGCATATCGCGCCCACAACCAGCTCCTCCACGCCCATCGGCACGCGCTCGGTACTCTCCTTTAATCCGGCGAGCGTCTGCCCAAGCCACGCCTGGCCTTTCTCGATCGTCGACAAAGTCCCACCCTGCTCCTGGATGACCAAAGTGGCGACCGGCCTGCCGCTCGCTTCGATACGCTGGGCCAGCCCGCTGCGATCGAAGCTCTCGCATCCCAGTGAGAGCAGGAGCGCGCCACCCACATTGGGATGGCAACAGAGGCGCGACATCATGTCGAAGGCGTACTCGTTGGGATAGCAGCCGCTGAATCCGATCAGGTGAACGCCCTGTGTTCGGAAAGGATAGACGATCTCGCGCGCGACGTGGTGGGCGCACTCGACAAGGTAGGCGACCAGGACCGTGTTGCGGATGCCCTTGCGCCCGTCCCAGCGAAGGTAACCCTGAAATTCAGATGAGGACGGCTGCGGCGACCGGCTCATGGACGTCACCCTGCGTCGCGATCCAGCGTGTAGGTGGGAATGTAGTCGCTCTGAATATTGTGCAGGTGAACGTGCTCGCCCAACCTGATATCGCGTACCGCCGACCCAATCGGCGCGCCGTATTTGATGATCTTCTCACCCGCGGCGATATCGCGCGCAGCGATCTTATGGCCCATTCCCAGCGGAGATTCACAGATGACCAGGCGACCGTCCAATTGAAGACGCTCGCCGGGCGAGAGCGACTGCATCAAAACGAAGACGTTGTCCTGCTCGGCAATCCGCAGCAGACCCGACCCTTCAGTAAGCATGTCTGGGTTCGCCCGGCCCCGTTCAAACGGCCAGTTCTTTCGCAAGCTCCTGCGCCCGTTCAAGGCTCGTGCTCTTCTCTTCGAGCATCCGCAGGCGAACGTCGGCAATTGTCTCTTCTGACGCGCGCGTAGTGACAAAAAACGCACGGCTTGCCATGACCTCATCGATCTTCTGTGCGACCCGCCGGATGTCGGGGCCAAGCGTGTGCGCAAGCCAGCTGGCGGAGTCGTCGACCCGCTGGTAGCGAAAATCGCAGGAGAGGCGGATGCGGTCGGAGCGGTTTAGGATGCCGCGATGAACGGTCAGGCTGGTGAAGATTACGGCATCACCTGGCTCGAAGTCGGATGTTACCCAGTTGAGACTTTCGGCATCCAGCCCGAACACCTTTTTCTCTTTTACCGCCTTGGCCGAACTCGCCACAGAGCCGCCGCCGTGGTCCAGCTCGCCGCGAATGTTTGAGCCGGGCGCGACTGCCAGGCCGCCGATCTGCTGGTTGATTTCCATGAGCGGCATCCAGCAGGCGTTGAAGCTCTGGGACTGATAGCCGAACCTGAAGTTACCGTCCTGGTGGGCACCGAGACCGATCGGGGCCGGTGCGTCGGGGTCGGGATACATCACGCGGATCAGCCGCTGCGTCCACACCTGCACCGGCCCGTCGAAGATGCCCTCCATCAGCGCGACGATCTCAGGCGACTCCGCCAGCTGCACGAATGAGTCCATGCGAGCGATCTTGTCGTAGAAGGCCATGTATTCGCCTTCGCTGGGATGGGGGCCGCCGCTCCACATCGGGTCGTCGGTCTCATCATCTTCGATAATGTGATGATCGCGCAGGATCTGCATGATGTCCCGCTTGACCGTCTTGATCTGCTCCGGGTCGACCAGGCGGCGCAGGAAGAGATAACCTTCGTCGTGCAGCGTTTCGCGCAATCGCGACCCGTCGCCAAGATGCGGCGTCGAATCTCTGAAAGGCTGAAATTCAGACATGGCTTTTTCTCCTTATTTTCGCAAAAGGTCCCCCACCGCCGACAGTCTATCGCGAGCGGTGTCGGCCAGCAGATTGTAGTCGGTTGCATAGCACAGAAACGTAAAGCCTTGCTCTACTCTCATACGGAACTCTTCGGCCGAGCCGCAGCCGTAGCCCATGGCGACACCGTTCTCGCGACCGATCGCCAGCGCCCTTGCGAGAGCCTCTTCGATCGGTGGAATCGAGTCCTCCTGCATCGGGTTGAGACCCAGTGACAGGCTGAGGTCGAATCGGCCCGCGTACACGGCGTCCACGCCCGGAACGGCGCAGATCGCTTCGAAGTCGTCGAAGGCCTCCTGCGTTTCCAGCATCAGGACGACAAGCGTATTGTCGTTGGCACCGGCGAAATAGCCTTCGTAGTCGATCGTATAGTTTGAGGCGCGCAGCGGGCCGAAACTGCGCCTGCCCGCCGGCGGGTAGCGCGTCATGGCTACGATCGATTCGGCCTCGGCCGCGCTGCGGACCATGGGAACGAGAATACCCATCGCGCCGATGTCAAGCGCGCGCTGGATGTATGTTGGTTCGGACGACGGAATGCGAGCAATCGGAATGCAGTCGGTGCTGCTCATCGCCATCAGCATCTGCTGCACGCCCGCAAAATCGAGCCCGTTGTGCTCCATCTCAATCGAGAGCCAGTCGTAGCCGGCGTGCGCCAGCAATTCGGCGATGAGCGGGCTGCCCATGCCCATGAAACAGCCTGCGGTCGGCTTACCGGCGAGCAGTCGCTCGCGCACCCAATTGGTTCTCACGTGTTCGGTTCCCCCCTGACGGTTTTCGTGCGGCGACTTTGAAGTCTCTTTGACAACGCGATGGCACCATCTCCAGGTACAGTCTAAGGATATTCGTCGAAAATGCAACCAACTCTGTACCTGTTTTCGGCCACTGCCACGGCGCTGCGGCCACTCACTCGACCGCCGCGGAGGGCTCAATCCAATTGACAGAGGGACCTGCTAGCTGGCCCTGATGCAACCGTAACTGCCTGGATTCCGCTTGCGCGTATGTCAGCCGGCGTCCTGTTCCGAGCTGACGGAAAGATCGGGCATCGGAGACGGAGAGTGGAGCCGGCGCGTTCGGGCGCGGAACTCCATGCCTTTCTCTGCCAGGGCGACCAGATCTTCGCTGTCACCGGAGTACCACTCTCTCAACTGCCGGCGGGCGATATTCACGTGTTCAACTTCGTCCGCCCAGTCGAAATCCTGAAATGTAGTCATCAGCGGATGGCGCGCCTGGTCGCGGCAGAACTCGTACTCGGCCCGCTTGCCCGGCGGATACTTCATCAGGGCGGCTTCAACGCCGATCCCCAACATGGCGTAGAGCTCGAGCGGCGACATCTTGAACAGGTATTCAATCTCAAAGTCGCGCAGCGGCATTACGCCTCGGTCGCCGTAAACATGCTCCGCGGCGGCCTCTCCGAACAACGAGTGGCGCATCTCGTCCCACATATGGCGGGAAATCGCCGCATAGAACGACCAGGGCTGCCCTTTCACGTCCCACAAAACAATGGCCAGCGCCTCTGCGATGGTGAGCTCGCCCAGCCGGGTGGCTATCATCTGAACGAACCGCTCCGGAATTCGGTCTTCATCTACATGGACAATATCCCATACATGCCGGAACGTGTCATCACGCTCCGGCTTGCGCGCGACATGAAACTCGACTCCACGGCTGCGCTCGGCCTCAACGGTTGCGCGCCCTTCTTCGACTTCCATTTCCCCGCTGATCCCGCCGGAGGCGCGCAGCATGCTTTGCAGTGTGGCGGCCCAACTCTGCGCCTGCGCCTCTTTCGTGGCTGAATTCACAACTTCACTGTAGGCGGCCTCAAGCAAGCGCAGACCCTCTTCTTCCTCAACGATGATGCTCCGCATCAACCGCACCGATTCGTAGTCTGCCAAGCCATTAGTCCGGGCCACGTAGCTGCGGTAGACCTCCAACAGGGCCGGCTTGAACACCTTGACCAGCGCCGCGAGCAGTTCGACGCTGCCGGCAGAAAACATCGCTTCGTCGAAGAGAAGCTTTAGCCGCTCGTCGGGCGCGCGGTGGCTCCTGACTTGCGAAGTACGCAGTTCAGTCAGTCGATTCTTCAACCGATCGGAGTGGAGGCCGTCTTCATACTGCAACCGCGACAGCAGCGCCTTCAGATCCCGCTGCGGCGTCGTGACGATGTGCACGGCCTGCAGAAACATGAGCCTCTCTTCGACATAGGCAAGCCGCCGGATCTGGCGGGCGCTTTGTTCCACGCTGAGGCCGGTTTCTTTGGCCCGGCCCAGTCCGGCGTACTGGTAAACACAGTTCATGCCGTTCACCTCCTGTCGTGAGGAGCGGCTGCGGAGCTGATCGCAAGCAAAGTATACGCAAATTCGAAGCGGTGGACAAGGGTTCGCCAACGGCCGTCCTTTGGCATAGAGCAAACTCCGGCGCAGCCCGCAGCCTCCCGAGCCAAGAGTGCACTCGGCGAAACTTGCCTCCATTTCGGCGTGTTGACGAGCGCCTCTGCGTATGGTAGAAATTGGTCAATATCATAGTCCGCGAAATCACTTGAAAACCCACATAACAGCCTCCACCAGGTCTCGAACGCGGCCCGCTCACTTGGAGGATTGCCTATGCCTGACATAGTGGTGATCGGCAGCTTCGTGGCAGGTCTGACAGTACGCGTTCCGCGCAAGCCGGTTGTCGGCGAAGGGCTGATCGGCGACCTGTTCGACATGGGTCCGGGCGGCAAGGGGGCCAACCAGGCCATCGCCGCCGCGCGGCTGGGCGCGCACGTCGATCTGATTGCGTGCGTGGGAGACGACCTGTTCGCCGAGATGGCCGGCCCGCTTTTCGAAGGGGAGGGCATCTCGACCGCACACTTACACCGCATCCCCGACATCAATACCGGCGTCGGCCTGGTCACCCTGCTGCCCTCCGGCGACAACTGGATCGTGGGGCATCTGGGCGCGAACATGCGGATGCGCCCGCACCACGTGGATGCGGCCGAATCCATCATCGCCCGCAGCGACATCGTCATGGCCCAGTTCGAGGTGCCGCTGGAATCGACGGCGCGCGGCCTCGAGCTCGGCAGGAAGTACGGCGCCATGACCATCCTGAATCCGGCCCCCGGGCAGACCGTTGAACCCAGCCTCCTTGCAAACGTCGACGTCCTGACGCCCAACGAGAGCGAGACCCGGATCCTGCTCGGCCTGCCGCCCGACGACCCGACACCAACCTTAGACCTCGCGGGCCGGCTGCTGGAGCTGGGCGTAGATCGGATCGTGGTCACCCGCGGCGAGGAGGGTGCAATCATCGTGACCGCGAGCGAAACTGAAGAGATTGCGGCGGTCCCGGTGGAGGCGCTGGACGTAACCGGGGCTGGTGACAGCTTCAATGCCGCCCTGGCGGTCGCCCTCTGCGAGGGGCATTCGCTGCGCGAGGCAGTGCGTCGTGCCACCTACGCCGGGGCCTACACCACGACCTTCCTGGGCGTGATTGACGGCCTGCCGACAAGGGCCGAATTGGAGGCGTTTGCACAAAGGAAGGGACAGTATCTATAATTTTGTGGCTCAGTCGGTTGTTTTCCGGTTGTTGCCATGCCCCCAGAAGAGCACACGCAGTTGTGTGCCCTCCAGTCTTGGCCGGAGTCCGCGTGAATTTGGCGACTTTCGGTGCAGCCAGTCTTGGGAACCTGAGCCGCCTCGGAGAGGCAGTCCGGCTCGGTCGCCAAAAGAAGAAAGGAGGTCGCCAGACAAAAAAATAGCTGCAACGTGAGGCCCGGGTACCAGCCCAGAATCGTTCTTTGGAATTCGTAGACTTCCCTACCACTGTGTCAAGGAGCAATGCGATGAAGAACGGAAAGCTGAGTCGTCGAGATTTCTTGCGGGCAACAGCGATTGCGACAGGGGCGGTGGCCGCCGCGGCCTGCGGCGCCCCTGAGCCGGCTGCGCCTGAAGCGGTAAGCGAGGGAGTAGTATCAGCCGGTTCAGATTGTGAGCAAGACTGGGTGTCGGGCTGGCCGCCTGCGCCAATTAAGTACGATCCGGTCGTCGAAGTTTCCGTCCCCTTTAATGCCTGGCCCACCTTCGCGCCGGGCTACGATGCCACCAACAACCCCTACTACAACTGGTATTTGGAAGAGATGGGGATCAAGTTCAACATCCATTGGATGGCTGACGGTGAGCTGCGCCAGCAGAAGCTGCAGGCCGACCTCGCCGCGGGCACGATGCCCGACATGATCAACCTTCAGGACCCTCTGTTCAATCAGTTGATTGACGAGGGTGCACTAAAGGAGATCAAGGACATCTGGGAGGCCACGGCGTCGCCGCTCTCACTCGAGGTCCATCGCTATCCGGAAGGAAAGAACTGGATTCACTGCTTCCGCAACAACCGGCAGGAGTTGTATGGCCTGGACCTGGGGATTACCGACAAGGTCTTCTGCACGATCAGCTGGATTCGCAACGACTGGCTGGAGCAGCTGGACATGCCGATGCCGGACAGCGTCGAAGGCTGGGATAAGACCCTGCACGCCTTCAACGAAGAGGGGCTTTGCGCCTACGGCATCACGGCCCAGAAGAGCCTCTTTTCCTGGGCGCACGACTTCACCAAGATTTTCGGCGCCTACCGGGTGATGCCCGGTCTGTGGCGCGACTACGGTGACGGCAAGCTGATCTACGACAGCCTGACCGATACAAACAAGGATGTGTTGGAGCTCCTCAACGGCTGGTACAACGATGGCCTGATGGACCCCGATTTCCATACGTTGGACTGGGCCTCGGGGCTGAATACGGCCGCCGACGACAATGCCGGCATCGTTACGATGCCGATGTGGGGCACATCGCGCATCGTCGAGATCGAAAAGAAGGTGCAGGGTGAGTTCAAGACGATGCCGCTGCCTACAGGACCGACCGGCGAGCGCGGCCGCAGATGGACCAGCCCCGTGTTCCACGCCTGGGTCTTCCGCCACGACCTGGAGGACATCAAGGTCGAGGCCCTGATCCAGCAGCTGAACCACCAGCGCGAGCTGCACGTCAACGGGCCGGTGAAACACAACGCCTACGGCCCGCTCGACGACATGGGGAACGACGGCCTCTTCCAGGAAGGCTACGACTGGGAGTGGGACGAGAACTGCGAGATCACGCTGCTCGAGTGGCAGACCGGCACCTCGTTCAGGGATGTCGGCTTCCATCACGCGACCTATCCCGGATACCAGCGCCACGCCGACCTCAACAGGCAGAGGCTGCGGAAGATGGACCCGTCGGAGCTGTCCAAGGTCGAGAAGTACTTCATTCGCGACCCAGGGCTGGCCCGCCAGGAGGTGGCATACGCCCAGCTGTTCGAGGAGGCCGAGTACGAGATAGAGAACGAGTTTCTCGGCGTCAATACGCCGCGGATGAACGAGCTGCTGCCCGATCTGCAGAAGATGGAGGACGAGTTCTACCTGTCGATCGTCCTCGGCCTGAAGCCCCTTGACGCGTTCGAAGAGTACGTCAGCAGGTGGCACGAGCTTGGCGGGGATGAGGTCGCCGAGGACGTCAACGCCTGGTACGAGTCGTACAAGGACTCTTAAGGACCTGGCCGGCCGCCGTGCGGATTCACAAGCCAGACGAAGCCGGCGCGCCGGCCGAGCAGTTCCGCTCCGACTCAGGACCGCCAGGACCTTGAGTCGGCGCGAATTGGGGGAGGTGGCTTCGCCCTGGAGTCCACTTCCCCCGCACATAGTCCCAGCAGCGTTTGGCCAGGTCGCCTGGCGAAAGTGACGATTCAGCATGGCTGTCGAGAGTTCTCTCACGGGGTCATCGCCCGGATCTATCGCGCTCTCCGAGGGATATACGGAGGAAAAACCTCCCTTCAGGGTGGTATGGCGCCAGCACTGGATGATCTACGCGATGCTGCTGCCCGCGGCCGTTCTTCTCATCCTGTTTCACCTGTATCCCCTCTGGGGCCTTTCCATCGCATTTGTGAAATACAGCGCGTTCAAAGGCGTGATGGGCTCGCCTTTTGTCGGCCTGGAGAACTTCCGCCGTTTCTTCGAGGGACCGGACGCCTTCAATGTCATCCGCAATACCCTCGGCATCGCCCTGGGGAAGATCATTCTGGGCCAGGTCATTGCGCTGGCGTTTGCGCTGACGATCAACGAGGTTCGGAGCTCGGTATTCAAACGGGTGGCGCAGACGACGACAACGTTGCCCCACTTTCTGTCGTGGGTGCTGATCGGCGGCGTGATGGTTGAGATCCTGAACCGGTCGGGGATCGTGAACCGGGCCATCGAGTCGCTTGGCTTCTCGACGATCAGCTTTCTCGGCGACCCCAGGATCTTTCCCTACACGATGATCGGCCTGGAGACGTGGAAGGAGTTTGGATGGGGCGCGGTGATCTACCTGGCCGCGCTGACCGGGATCAATCCTGAGACGTATGAGGCGGCCGCGGTCGACGGCGCGGGCCGCTGGGCGCGGCTCAGGCATGTGAGCATCCCCGGTATCGCCCCGATCATCGCGCTTCTGGCCTGTCTCAGCCTCGGTTATGTTCTCAACGCCGGATTCGAGCAGATCCTGGTCTTCATCAACCCGATCGTGTTTTCGACCGGCGACATTCTCGACACCTACGTCTACCGGGTCGGCCTCTTGACAGGCGAGTTCAGCCTGGGTACGGCCGTCGGCATGTTCAGGTCGGTGGTTGGATTTATCCTTGTCTGGCTGTCCTACTGGCTGGCGGACAGGTACGCGAATTATCGCATCTTCTAGCGCGCGGCAGTCGCATTCCGGTTGTTGGCTGGCTGTTTTCGTAGATCGGCGAAGGCACAATAGGGGGAAAGGCGATGGTTGAGGAACGGCACTTAGGCGATGTCATCGCCAATGCCATCATCTGGATCGTCACGACATTGCTCGTGTTGGTCTGCATACTCCCTTTCGTCGCCGTGATCGCCAAGTCATTCAGCAGCGCGCATGCGGTGACAACGAACCAGGTGGGGCTTTGGCCGATTGGATTCAACATTGACAACTACGCTTTTCTGATGAAGGAGAAGTCTTTTCTTGGCGCGTTTGGCGTCTCGGTCGCCCGGGTCACGGTCGGCGTTACGCTCAATTTGGCGGTCATTGCGCTCACCGCATACCCGTTATCACAGGACCATCTGTACATTCCAGGACGCACGGTCTTCAAGATTGTCATGGTCTTTGGGCTCCTGTTTCATGGCGGGTTGATCCCCACCTACCTGGCCTACAAGAGCCTCGGCCTGCTCGACCATTTTGCAGTGCTCGTCCTGCCTGTCGCTCTTAACATATTCTTCGCCATCCTGATCATCAACTTCTTCCGCGGCATTCCCAGGGAGCTGTCTGAATCGGCGCTTATGGACGGCGCGAACCATATCCAGGTCCTGGTCCGCATCTTTCTGCCGCTGTCGCTGCCTTCGATGGCGACCGTCGGCTTGTTTGCGGCGGTCACCCATTGGAACTCCTGGTTCGATGGCATCATCTATCTGCGGCATGCAGACCAGTGGCCGCTGCAGAGCTACCTCTATAACCAGGTGACGCAGCAGAGGCTGCAGGGGACGCTGATGAGCTCGCTCTTCCACGGCAAGGACGACCTCACCTTTCTCAAGGATGCAACCCCGGAGGCGCTTGCCGCCGCGATGGTCATGATCGGCTCGGTACCTATCATGCTGGTTTACCCGTTTGTACAGCGCTACTTCATCAGGGGTCTGACGCTGGGGGCCGTGAAGGGCTGACTCCCACAAAACGTGACGCGCTGCCTCTACATCCTGCTCCACTGCCCGGCTACTGGACAGTGCAAGTGCAGTCCCATCGCAAGTGCGTGTCCAGCCATTCCCGACCCGATATCAGACCGGTCAGTCCTGCCAGGTCCAGGAATCGCCCCGCCGGCCAAAGGCACGGAATTCGCCCCTAAATCTCGCTGGAGAAGAGCGGATGACCGATGTTTTGCAAAAGTCGATGGATCTGGGAGGACATCATTTGCTGGGCTGGCTCAATCCGGAAAGGGATTACCTGCCAACCGGCAGTTGGCTGATTACACATGATCTCGCCCGCCTGTGGGATGCCCTGTTGCGCCTTGAAGACGCGACCGGATTTGTCATCCCCGGCCATCTCGAAGGCGCGATGCTGCGTAACCTGCACTGGCTCTGCGACAACCCGGACGGGCTCCTCTTCGTGCCGCCCGGCCTGGACTGGCTCGAACCCAGGTTCGAGCTGCACTCGGTGCGCGAGGGTATTCTGACCTTCAATGCGCTCGTTCAGTACAGGAACAGCCGCTGGGCGCGGGAGGCCGGCCACCGCTATGTGGAGACGTTGAACCGCTGTGTGCAGTCAGACGGCAGGTGGGACCCGCTAAAATTCGACTACTCCAAACATTTCACAGTTACAGAGGAAGACTCGTTTGACGAGGTGTTCACGCACGCCAACGGACCTGATCTGACCGTATCTCACGGTCGTTCGATCGAGGCACTGGTCTGGTACTATCGGTCGACCGGAGATGAACTGGCGCTGGACCTGGCGCAGCGGCTGGCGGACTACCACCTCGCCCATTCGACGAGCGCCGACGGCACCACTCCGGTGTCCCTGTCGGACAAGGGAAATCAGGGCGACCGCCAGTCCTTCCTCTACACGATGTGCGGGTTGTTGCAGTTCGGGCTGTTGACGCACCAGCATACGTATGTGGATGCCGTGTTGCGCACCTACCGCAAGGCCATCCCCGAACTGGTCAACGAGTGCGGATGGGTCGCGCATGACCTGGGCCAGCTCCGGTTCCCGGATGAGTCGGGCAATCCGCTGGCCAACACGGAGTCGACCGGCGCAGCAGTGCGGCTGGCCCTGTGGATCGCGCTCCACACCGGCCGTGCGGAACTCTTCGATGATGTCGAGCGGCTGCTGCGGGCCCGTATTTTCCCCGGACAGTCGACCGAGGAGGACCTGCGGAGCAGCGCCGAGGGTAGCGTTTCTGCCAAACAGGTGGGGGGTTGGGGGGCGAACCGGTATCCCCATGCCGGCAAGGGCTACAACCCGAGCGGCACAGCCGAAATCGTACATACGCTTTGCGCTGTTCGCCAGCACATCTGCAACCGTTCGGAAGCGGGCCTGTTTGTCTATTTGCACTTTGACTACGCCGACGACGAAGTTGAGATCGTGTCCCGCAGGCGCAAGGGAGCCGCTATGCTTACAGTACGCCTGCACGTGGCGGACAATCTCCTCGTGCGAGTGCCCGGTTGGGCCCCGCGGGAGACGCTGCGTCTCTCCGTCGACGGGCAGCCCTGCCCGCTGCGTTTCATCGGCGAATTCGCATTCATTCCAAAGGAGACGGTGCAAGACCGGAAGGAGTTCGTCCTGGCCTACGACCTGCCGGTTCGCCGCACTGCCGAGACAATGCCCAACTGTGATCGGTTTCAGTTCGCCTGGCAAGGAGACGAAATCACCGGCGTCTATCCGAACCGCTGGCCGCTGCCGTTCTATCCCACGTTGGAGGATCCAGACGATGTTTGACGTCGACTACCGTGCCCTGATCGGGCGCGCAGACCTGTTATATGAGCAGCCGGTCGAGCATCCCGTGCAGGGGCAGCCCATCGGCAATGGCCGCACCGGCACGATGGTCTGGACCACGCCCGGCGCGATTCACTTCCAGATTAATCGCAGCGACCTGTTTTCGGTGAACAAACACCACGCCGGCGACTATGCTGACCCGGCCGACCACTGCAGCGCGTGCGCGCAAGTGACGGTGGAGGTGGGCGGCACCCCCTTCGCGGGCAACGCGCCGGCCTTCAGCCAGCGTCTTTCGCTCTACGAGGCGGAATGCACGGTCCGCGGCGAAGGTGTAACAGCGCGCTGCTTTGTGGCCGCAGCCGAGGAACTCTCGGGGCCGACGGATGTCCTCGTTGTGGAAATCGACGATGAACGGACCGACCTGGTACCGGTCCGCGTGACCTTGTCGATGTGGCGAGCGCCGGAAGTGCGCACCGGCGATCACCTGGCGGCCTACTCCATCGCGGAGCACTCCTCCACTACGAAAGGAGAAAGCAGCGATCGCCTGACGCTGACCCAGCAGTTCACCGAGGGCGACCATTACTGCGCTTCGGCGGTCAGTGCGGGCGGAGACGGGGCCAGGCTGGACGCAGCCGGTTCCTCCCCGGGCCGGCGCACCCTGGTCCTGCCCGCGACTTCTGGAACGCGCACACTGCTCTTTTCTTCGGCAGTCTCCTGGTCGAGTGAAGAGGACGTGGGCCTACAGGCACTGACACGGCTCGACTCTGCCCTCAGCGAAGGCTTGCCGGCTCTGAGGGCGAGCCACCTTCGCTGGTGGGAAGGCTTCTGGGCCCGCACGTTTCTCCATATTCACAGCGAGGACGGCGTGGCCGACTTCATGGAACGCGTGCGAACGTTGCATCTCTACTACATGGCCAGCAGCTCGCGCGGTGCTTTCCCGCCCAAGTGGAACGGGTCGATCTTCACGACCAACGGTGACACGCGTAACTGGGGGGCGCAGTTCTGGGTCTGGACGATGGAGATGCACTACTACACGCTGATGGCTGCAGATGCTGACGACCTGTGCGAGCCCTTCTTCCGCATGTACGCGAGCCAGCTGGACGCGTGCCGCAAAGCCGCGGCGCAACGGTGGGGCGTCCCAGGCGCTTTCTACCCGGAGACAGCCCCCTTTGACGGGCCGGTGGTCTTGCCCGATGAGCTTGCCGAAGAGTTCCAGGCGGTTTTTCTGGGCCAACAGCCCTCCGAGACGCTGTCCACGCGGTTGCGGGAGCTGTGCCGCTACGAGCACCATCTGCTTACACAGCTCTACCCTCTTCAAGGGCGTACGGACAGCCATGTCTCCTGGATCAGCCACCTGGCCACGACCGCCTGTGAGCTGGCTTTGCTCGCGTGGTGGCGCTATCGCTACAGCGGCGATGCCGACTGGCTGCGCACAGCGGCATACCCGATGCTGCGGGACACGGTCGAGTTTTATCGCGGCCTGGCGGTCCGCGGCGAAGACGGCAGCCTTCACCTTCACGGGCTGAACCAGCATGAGGACTTCTGGGGCGCGGACGATGGAATCTGGGACCTGGCGGCGATACGCGGTGCGGCGCCGGTTGCGATTGCCGTGGCTGAAACGCTCGAAGTGGACCCGGCGTTACGGCGGGCGTGGCAGGAGATGTTGGACGATTTGACTCCCTACTTGATGGGAAGCGATCCGCAGGCGCAGGCGCTTACGGGAGGCGTGCTGACGGAGGACGTCTGGGCCGCGGCAAGGTTGGGTGTTGTAGATGGTCAGCAAAACCCGGAAGACGTATGGCTGGCGCCGGTCTTCCCCTTCGAAGATTGGACCCTGGAGACTCGCCGGCCGGCGACGGACGCCATTGTGCAGAAGTTGCTCGACCTGGCGCCGCGTATGGGATCGATTCTGCGCGGCGATGCCTGCAATACTGCCATCCGCACGCCGATAGCGGCGGTGCGGGCCGGGCGCGGCGACGAGTTGCCAGCCATCTTGTCTGCCTACTACGCGGCGTTTGGCGCGTTGGAAAACGGTTGGAGCCTGTTCGAGGGGCATGGCGCGATCGAGAACCAGGCCCATTCGATTGAACCGCTAGGCTGTATCAGCTTCCTCTTGCAGGAAAGCGTCTTGCAGGGTGTCTCCGCGCGGCCCGGCCAGCCCGAGATCATTAGCCTCTTCCCGGCCTGGCCCAGGGACTGGGACGCCTCATTCCGGCTGCTGACGCGCGGCGGCTTTGTGGTCAGCTCCGCCATGCGAGGGGGCGAAGTGGAGTCTGTGGAGATTGATTCGCGGCGCGGGGAGGTGTGCCGGCTGCGCAACCCCTGGGGAATGAGTTGTACGCTGCGCGAGGCGGGAGCCGCTGAGCGGGAACTGGACGGTGAGATCCTCCAGTTCGATACGGAGCTGGGCGCCCGATACCGCCTGTTGCCGGCGGGCAGGTCCGCGACCGCGACTGTCCGCATTGCGCCGCCGCTGGCCGCGTCGCCAGCAGAGTACCAGGTTAACCTGCCAAGCGGAAAGACCGTGCAAGGCGTTCTCGGCCGCGGCCGGTAGCAGCCGTGCGGGCGGAGTTCTCCGCAGGGACGGCCGTTCAGTCGATGTGGAAGACCTGCCGCAGGTCTTTATTGATGGGGCTATTGTCCGGGTTGGAAGGCATAATGTCCCGCATGTAGGCCCACCACTTCTTGCAGATCTCTTCGTCCGCGATGCTGGCCCATTGCCCCTCGTCCTCGATCTCTGCGTAAGCGAACAGTGTGTGCGTATCGGCGTCGAGGAAGATCGAGTAATTGCTGACGCCGTGCGCCTTGAGGACAGACTCAAGCTCGGGCCAGATCGGGCTATGGCGCTCCTCGTACTCCTCGTGCTGGTCGGGATTTACCGACATAACGAACGCTTTGCGAATCACGAAAGCCTCCCTTTTCTTGACTGCAGGTCTGAAAGCCTCAGAGTCGGTGAACGGGATGCCCCTGCAAGCCGAGCGATATCCGCGATCGACGCAGCGGCAACCTCTGCGAAATCTTAAACTCGCTGCAACCCCGCGTCAAATCTGACCTCCTGACACGGCGCCACCCTTCTGCATAGAATCGCCAGTTCTGAAATCCAGTAATCCTCCCGCGTTCCGGAGTTACGGGGCAACTCCGGGACGCGCGCCAAGGAACTTTTCTGCCGCTCTACCTGTCTGGATATGGAGAGAGAGCAAAACCGTTCTGGTCCATCCGACTTCCATTGGTCAGCCGACACTCGAACAGCCGGACGGCCGAAGGCGCGGAAAGGCTCTTCGCAGAACACGAAGCCAGCCCAGCAACTTTCCGGTTCCCGCCTGGGGGCTCCATCCAGATGACAAGAGCGGCAACATTCTCAGCAGGACTCATCCTGGTCGCTTCGCTAGCGTTGACGGCTTGTAAGCCAATTACAGACAGTTCCGTCGCATACTGGCCAGCGCCGTCAATGGGGCCGGCATCCGCGGCGCCGCCGCACAATACGCCTTCAACCAGACCGTCCAAATACGACAACGTATTCGCTCATACGGTCGCAGAGATCGAAAACGATGGCCGGTCGCTGCTCCATGTCTCCTTCCCAGTAACCGAGCATGACGCAATTAACGCCCGTATGCAGCAGTTGGCGCACGACTTCATCGACGAGTTTCGCAGCACTTCAGCCGAAATCGAAAACTCCTTCCAGGAGCACAAGAACGAATCAGGGCAGGAGTCGTCAACGCTTGTTACCCACTTCCATCAGCACTTCGACGTCTCGGTCGCTAACGCCGATGTCGTCTATTTCGTCGTGACGCGCTCCCGTTTCATCGGTGGCCAAAGCGAAAAAGCGCTGCAGGGCTTTATCTTTGACCGCAACTCTGGCCAGGAGCTGCTAACCTCCGACCTCTTCAATGATCTGAGCTACTTGCATCGACTCTCTGACCTGGCCAGGGCCGAACTCATAGATCGCGTGCTGGACAATGTCACGCAGGTAGAGTTTGGCTCCGAAGAAGCGCGCAATGAATCGCTGAGACTGTCCTTCAGATGGATCCAACAGGGCACAGCGCCAACGCAGGTCAACTTTGATGACATTCTCTTTCGCGAAGACGGCTACATCCTGGTTAGATTCGATGAAAACCAGGTGGCCCCAGGCGTAGGCGGCCCCTTGGAGGTGGAAATCGCAGCCTACGAGCTCGCCGACTACCTGCGGCCCGAAATCTGGCAGCTTATCCCGTTGAAACGCCCCGCGCCTCCCTCCTCCCCCGACCAGGGCCTGGCGCTTGACGCATCTGCGGCCCTGGCACGACAGCCCCAATCAGCCCGCGAAGAAGGGCCGAACTGCCTGGAGGTTCTCTGCGTAGCCCTGACCTTCGATGACGGTCCTTCCATCTATACCGACGGCCTGCTCGACATTCTGAAGGATCATGGTGTAAAGGCTACCTTCTTCGTAGTCGGGCAGTCGGCCAAGATTCACTCCGAGACGATCCGGCGGATGGACCGGGAAGGCCACCAGATCGGCAATCACACCTGGAACCATCCGAATCTCACCTATCTGTCTCCGGAAATGATCCGCGAGCAGATACGTCTGACCGATAGTATCATCAGCCAGATCATTGGCGAGGCGCCGCAGCACATGCGCCCGCCCTACGCCGCCTACAACGACCACGTTCTGGCGGCGACCGACATGCCGGTCATACTTTGGAGCGTGGACCCGCTCGACTGGAAGGACCGCGACTCGGAGATTGTGGCTTCACGCATCATCGCTTCGCCGGCGGGAGCGATCATCCTGGCGCACGACATTCACAGAACAACGGTCGAGGCGGTGCCGTCAATCATTGCCTCGCTGAAGAGCAAAGGGATCCATTTCGTCACCGTTACCGAGCTTCTGGAGCCGCACACACTGGAATCGGGCCGGATTTACCGCCGCCAGCCCGCCGCGCCGGAGTAGCGGACCGATTCCGCCTGATCCCAATGTTTGGCGATACCCTCGCTGTCGATTGCCTGTCCCCTCCAGCAAGCGACCCGCCAAAAAATTACGCTCCTTTACCTGCTGCGCCAGTCACTCCTGCCCGCTAACCGCCTCGTTTTCCGTGATTGATCGCTGGCGTTCGCTATGCTATAGTAGCTCTGCACGAAGACAAAAAATCGAAATTATCTTGATATAGCACAGTGGACCTCTCCGGTCATCTACCCCTCAAAAGGAGGAAAGGAACGATGAAACGCTTAAGCCTAGCCTTGCTCATCATCCTGGCACTGGCCCTGGCCGCATGCCAACCGGTTGCAACCGAGCCGGCTGGCGACATGTCGATGGAGGCCCAAGAGCCGAGCGGCGAAGTGGAGGTGTTCTCCTGGTGGAGCGGCGGCGGCGAGCTGGAAGGACTCAACGCCATCATAGAGGTCTTCAACGCACGCTATCCGGAAATCGAGTTCGATAACGCCGCAATCGGTGGCGGCGACGGCGTCAACATGAAGACCGTGCTCGAGACGCGCATGCTGGGAGGAGAGCCCCCGGACTCGTTTCAGGTCTGGGCCGGCGTCGGCGTCGTCGAGGACCATGTCGCGCCCGGCAGAATGGAGGGGCTGGACTTCCTCTACTCTGAAGAGGGGCTCTACGACGTCTTCCCGCAAGGCGTGATCGACAACGTCTCCTATGAAGGCACGCCCTATGTGGTGCCCGTCAATATCCACCGCCAGAACGTTATGTGGTACCGCCTCGACCGCTTTGAGGCCGCCGGCATCACCGACCCGCCCACAGACTGGGACGAGTTCTTCATCGTGGCGGAGCAGTTGAAAGAGGCCGGCATCCCCGCGATCGGCGGCGCATCACTGGGTGCGCTTGCCTTCCACACCTACAACTACTTCCTCAACGGCGTGACCGACGGCGAGACCTATCTCGGCCTGTTCGACGGTTCAGTCGGCTGGGATGCGCCCGAAGTCGCCGAAGCGCTTGAGCTCCACAAGCGAGCGATGGAGTATGCCTCCGAAGACTGGCTTGAGGTCGGCTGGGGCGACCAGGTCGAACGCTTCGCTGCCGACTACGACGAGACGCCGGCCATAATCCTGATGGGAGACTGGTTCTGGGGTTTCATCAAGGCTGAGGGCATTCAGGAACTCGTCGGTTGGGCCGACATCCCGAACCACCAGGGCAAATATGTCTGGGTGGCCGACTCCTTCGGCCTGCCTAAGAACGCGCCCAACCGCGACAACGCCATCGCCTGGCTCAAGGTCGTTGCCTCGCGCGACGGGCAGGACGCCTTCAACCCGCTCAAGGGCTCGATCCCGGTCCGCACCGACGGCGACGTGGAACTGTACGACGAATACCTGCGCGAATCGATGGCGGCCTGGAGTTCCCACGAGCTCCTGCCCTTCATCGGCGGGCTTGTTCGCCAGAGCTTCGTGACCGACCTGGGCAATATCGTGAACAACTACCTGACCGGGCACGGCGACGTTGAACGCGCCCAACAGGAGCTGATTCAGGCGGCCGCCGACTCCGGAATCGGCCAGTAGCAGATGAATCATCGGGACGCGGAAAGCAAACGGCAGACTCCTCGCCCTCTTTCCGCGTCCCGCCATCTATCCCGATTTTCCCGTATCGCGCCATGAATGCCGGCCTTCCCGTACAGTTCAAATCGCTCAGGGCCTCGCTGCCGAAATGGTTGCGAGACGACCGCAAGGTCGCGATGCTCGTCCTGTCCCCGTCCATCATCGCCGTGGCGGTCTTTATCTATGTCTTCATGGGGTGGACGTTCTACATTTCGTTCTCCGGTTGGGACCGCCCCGCCCTCGACCTCTCCTTCGCCGGCCTCAAAAACTGGCAGCGCATGATCACCGATCCCCGCTTTCACATCGACGTTCGCAACCTCGTACTCTTCGCCGTCGGCTACATGAGCCAGTGCCTGATCTTCGGCTTTCTGCTGGCGGCTTTGCTATACGAAAGAATAAAGGGCGAAGCCTTTTTCCGCACCGTCTTTCTGATGCCGTTTGCCGTTTCGGCGGTCGTCAGCGGCACGGCCTGGCGATGGCTTCAGGTGCCGTCCGCAGGCATCAATCTGCTGATTGCCGACCTGGGTTTCGAGGGATTTCGCCCACTCTGGTACATGCACCCAAAGCTGGGCATGCTGGCGATCACGATCATGGGCTCGTGGCAGTTCTCAGGTTTCGTCATGGCGCTCTATCTTGCCGGTCTGCGCGGCATTCCCGAAGAGTTGCGCGAGGCCGCGATCATCGACGGCGCCGGCACGATCGCCCTCTACCGCTACGTGTTCATTCCAATGCTCAGGCCCGTCACCTTTACCGCGATCGTGCTGACCGGCGCCGGCTCCATCGGCAACTTCGAGATCCCCAGTATCATCGGTACCGGCCCCGCGTTCGCCACCGATACGCTGGGATTCTACATGTTCGAACAAACCTTCCGCTCCAGCCGTTACGGGCTGGGCGCGGCCGTCGCCACACTGATGCTTTTTCTTTCCATCCCTCTGATCCTTCCCTACCTGCTGAGCGTACTGCGCGAGGAGAAAGAATGAGCTGGCAGCGTCTCTTTACCGGCAGTGCCAAATACGCGATCCTGATCGCATTTGCCGTCTTCTACCTTGTGCCTTTCTATGTCATGATCCTGACCGGGCTGAAGCCGCTTGAAGACATCAGCTCGTTCGAGATCTGGCAGCTGCCCAAAACGCTGGATTGGGGCGGCTTCCGCGAGGCATGGAGTCAGATGGACTCCAATTTCTGGAACAGCGTGCGCATAACCATTCCGGGTGCCATCGTCTCGACCTTTCTCGGCTCGATCAACGGCTATATCTTCGCGAAATGGGGCTTTCGCGGCTCGAATTGGATCCTCTTCCTCTTCGTGTTCGGTATGTTCCTGCCAGGGCAGGGCATTCTCATTCCCCTCGTTTGGGTCTTGCAGTTTCTGGGCCTGTACGGCAAGGTAAACGGGCTAATTATGGCCTACTGCATCTTTGGCATTCCGATTACCTCGCTGCTCTTCTTCAGGTACTATGCCAGCGTGCCCGATGAGCTGGTCGACGCTTCAAAAATCGATGGCTGCGGCTTCTTCGGCATCTACCGGCGCATCATCCTGCCGCTGTCAGGGCCGACTTTCGCCGTGGTCGGCGTCTGGCAATGCACGAGAATTTGGAACGAGTATCTGATGGCGCTGGTCGTACTGGGCAACCCGGCCCGCGCACCGGTCACCGTGGCCATCAAGAACTTTTCCAGCATGGGGGCCATCCCTTGGAACCTGCAGATGGCTGCCGCGCTGATCGCGTCCGTTCCCACAATTGTGGTCTACCTCGTGCTCGGCAAGCTGTTTATGCGCGGCCTGCTGGAGGGCTCGCTGAGCGGCTGACGTTTTCCACGCGGAAGGAGGTGAGGCGACTGAACCATTAGCCGGCCAGAGTGCTCGAAGGTGTCATGCTAGTTGACAAAAGTGTCTGGGTCGTCAGCTTGTCATTCTTTCAGGGAGGAATGAAAAATGAAACGCATGAGTTTGACGCACTTGAGTCTATTGGTCATTCTGGCAATTGCGTTTGTGGCGTGCCAGCCAGTGGCCACGGATATGGCAGCCGAGATGCCGGCCGAAGCCGAAGGGTCTACCGGCGAAGTGGAGATCTTCTCCTGGTGGAGCAGCGGCGGCGAGTTAGCCGGCCTGTTCGCTCTGATCGACGTTTACAACATGGAGAATCCGGACGTAGAGGTCGTAAACGCTGCCATAGGCGGCGGCGACGGCGTCAATATGAAGGTCGTTCTGGAGACGAGGATGTTGGGCGGCGAGCCGCCGGACGCATTCCAGGTCTGGGCCGGCGCGGGGATCATCGAAGATCACGTGATTCCGGGTCGCATGGAACCGATCGACTTCCTCTACGAAGAGATGGGCCTATACGACCTCTTCCCTGCATCGGTGATCGACAGAGTATCCTATGACGGCAAACCTTACGTTGTGCCGGTCAACATTCACCACGGAAACGTCATGTGGTATCGGCCGGACAGACTTGCTGAAGTAGGGGTCGAACAGCCCCCTGCCACCTGGGATGAGTTTTTTCAGGTGGCGGAGATGCTCGAAGCGGCTGGTATCCCGGCGATTGGATTCTACCAGGGATCTGGGCCGGCCCACCACTGGCTTGGACACTTTCTGGTCAGCGTATTTGATGGCGAGTCATACCTCGGCCTGTTTGACGGCTCAACTGGCTGGGACGATCCGCGTGTCGCCCAAGCGCTGGAGCACTTCAACCGGGCGTTAGACTATACCTACGACGACTATCTGGCTGTGGAGAGATCCGTCCTCAACGACCGCTTTGTCGGCGACTTCGAGGACACTCCGGCCATGTTCTTCATGGGCGACTGGTTCTATGGCGATATGAAGGCACGGGAGTTTGAGGGATTCCGCTGGGCATCGATTCCCGGCCATCAGGGAAAGTATGTTTGGATTGCCGACTCTTTCGGGCTGCCTAAGGGCGCGCCCAATCGCGAAAATGCGATTGCCTGGCTGCGCGTACTGGCCTCAAGAGAGGGTCAGGATGCCTTCAATCCCAACAAAGGCTCGATTCCTGTGCGCTCGGACCCCGACGTGAGCCTCTACGACGAGTATCTGCAGTCTTCGATGGATGAGTGGCAGACGCTTGAACTCCTGCCATTTGTCGGCGCGATGGCAAAACTGAGTTTTGTGACCGATTTCGGCAACATCGGTTTGGACTTTATGAACCACAGGGATGTTGCCCGAGCACAGGCAGCGCTCGTGCAGGCTGCCGAGGACGCAGGTTTTGGCGAATAAGTCGAATCACTTGAAGGGGGAGCGCGGTTTGGCCGCCTCCCCCAACCCTATCGTTCGAAACTTGCCACTGTGGTTTCGAGGCGACAGGCTGATTGCTATCCTTGTGATAAGCCCGTCGATCGTCCTGGTGGCTGTCTTTATCTACGGCTTCATAGGCTGGACCTTTTATACTTCGACCGTCGATTGGAACAGTCCTGTCGTGGACTATTCCTTTGTCGGGCTGAAAAATTGGCGCCGGCTGTTCGGAGACCACCGCTTCCTCACCGACCTGCGGAATCTGCTCTATTTCGCAGTTGGGTATATGGGCCAATGTATCATTGGAGGATTCTTCATTGCCGCGCTCCTTGACCAGAAAATAAAGAGCGAGGCCTTCTTCCGAACCGTCATTTTCTTTCCTTTTGCTGTCTCGGAAGTCGTCACAGGCGTCGCATGGCGCTGGCTCATGCAGCCGGCATCAGGAATAAACCTGCTGCTGGCTAAGGCTGGATTCGAGGATTTTCAGCCACTTTGGTACGCTCACCCGAAATACGGCATTTGGGCCGTCTCAATTGTGGCGGCTTGGCAATTCACCGGCTACATTATGGCGCTGTACTTGGCCGGCTTGCGCGGCATACCCGAAGAGTTGCGCGAGGCAGCTATCATCGACGGCGCTGGAACCCTGCCACTATACAAAGACGTGATCATACCGCTGCTATGGCCGGTCACTTTTACAGCCATTTTGTTGACCGGCATGAGGTCGATAAAGCTCTTCGACCTGGTCGCAACCATTGGCGTTGGGCCCGGTTTTGCAACGGACTCCGTGGCCAACTTTATGTTTGAGTCAACCTTCAGAGCCAACCGCTGGGCGCTTGGCTCCGCCGTCGGCACTTTCATGATCATCCTGTCTGCGTTCCTGATCATTCCCTATCTCCTCAGCGTACGTGGTGAGGAGGAGCGATGACATTGCAACGGTTGTGGACCCGAGGCGCGATCTATCTGGTATTGCTTGCCTTGGCAGCATTCTATCTGCTGCCGTTCTACGTCATGTTCATTACTGGACTCAAGCCCTACAAGGATGTCAACGTCATTCGGATGTGGGAACTGCCGAAAGACTTCTACATGGGCAGTTTCGCTGAAGCCTGGCTGTCGGTCTCTCCCAATATCCGCAACAGTGCAATCGTCACAATCCCGGCCGCGATCGTCTCCTCGTTTATCGGTTCCATCAATGGCTATGTGTTCGCCAAATGGCGTTTTCGCGGCTCCGATACCCTCTTTGTCCTGTTTGTGGTGGGACTGTTTCTGCCCTTTCAGGGAATTCTCATCCCCTTGGTGCGCGTCCTCCTGTTTGTGGGGTTGTACGCGAAGGTGGCCGGATTGATCGTCGTCCACTGCATTTTCGGCATCCCGATTACAACACTCTTGTTCCGCAGCTACTACGTCGGCATCCCCAATGAGCTTGTGGACGCAGCAAAAATCGACGGCTGCGGCTTCCTTGCCATTTTCCGACTGGTCTTATTGCCGATCTCCATGCCGGCCTTCGCCGTGGTGCTGCTCTGGCAATTCACGATGATCTGGAACGACTATCTGATCGGTCTGGTGGTACTGAGCAACCCGGTATTGGCGCCTGTGAACGTTGCAATCAGAAACCTGGCCAGCATGTACAGCATTCCATGGAACCTGCAGATGGCCGCGGCATTGATCGCTTCACTGCCTACCATAATCGTATATCTCCTGCTCGGTCGCCTGTTTATGCGAGGCCTGTTGGCCGGTTCTCTGAAAGGCTGACGGCCGGAATTGTGCCGGAGTATGTCGGGCCAATGCCCAGCAGAATTCGGAATCTGAGAAAAGTCAATCGGTTCGATTCGCCATCCTGGAAAAGAAGGCGCGATGATTCGAAAGAGTTACGAGTCGGTGGGTCTCCTAATCGTCTTTACCTTGATGTTGGCCGCTTGCCAACCGATTCCCGGTCTGCCCGAAGTCGAACAGGCGGCGCCGGCGGCTGCACGGGAAGCCGCGGTGGCTCCGACACAGACCGCATCGTTGGACCCAAGCAAGTACGCCAAAGTCTACGTCTATACCATCGAGCAGATCGAAAACGATGGCCGCTCTCTTCTCCATGCCTCTTATCCGGTTACGGAAAAGGAGGCGATCAACCTGCGCCTGGAGGCGGTTTCGCACGAATTCATCGGGGAGTATCGGCTCACTGCCGCCGAGATCGAAAGAAGCTATCAGGAGTACAAAAAGGAGACCGGCCGGGAGGCAGCCACCTTTATCACCCACTATCGGCAGAGTTTCGACGTGTCCGTCGCCAACGAAAACCTGATCTTTTTCGACCTGGAACGGGCGATTGCTACCGGCGGAACGGGCTACCGCTATGTAATCGGCCTTATCTTCGATCGCCGCAGCGGCGCCGAGCTGGCTATTCCCGACCTCTTTGTGGATGAGAGTTACTTGGAGAGACTCTCAATCCTGTCGAGAGAGGCGCTCTCGCAAAAGCTCCGCGATGAGGGTCTTCTGAGCGACATGGACTGGATCGAGGACGGCACAACGCCGGCGGCGGAAAACTTCGACAACATTCTGGTCCGGGACGACGGCACGGTGTCGATCATGTTCGACAAGTACCAGGTTGCAGCCGGGGCGGAAGGGATTGTGGAGATCGCGGTGCCGGTAACCGGGCTGGCGGACCTGCTCAAGCCGGAGTTTCGCGAGCTGCTCGGTGTCGAAGTGGACGAGGAAACGCGCAAAACGCAAGCTGAAAGCCTTGCAGGTCAGTCCGGCGGCCACAACAGGACCATTTCGGATGCAATCCCCGATGCGGGTGGCTTTGCTTCTGCCCGAACCGGCTTTACAACCGGCGCGCCGCTATCCGGCTTGGGCCTCAACGCGACGAACTGGGCGAATATGTTCCAGGCAGATGCCGCGGCGGAAGAGGACATTAACTGCTACCAAGTCGCCTGTGTGGCGCTGACGTTCGATGACGGCCCTTCGGTCTATACGGATGGCCTTCTGGATACCCTCAAAGAGCACGGCGTACGGGCAACCTTCTTCATCCTGGGAAAATCTGCCCGTATCCAATCTGAAACGGTCATCCGCATCTTTGCCGAAGGACACGAGATCGGAAATCATACCTGGGATCACCCCAATCTGACACAGATGTCCGACGACCTGATCAGACAACAGGTCCAGCAGACTGACGAAATCGTTACCCTCATCGTCGGCGAGCCGACGCGGCATCTTCGTCCCCCTTACGGTGCCTATAATGATCGGGTCCTGTCCGTATCAGGTCTGCCCATCATCTTTTGGAGCGTGGATCCGCTCGACTGGAAAGATCGCAATGCGGGAGTCGTCGCAGCCAGAATCATCGAATCGCCGGCCGGGGCAATCATCCTGGCGCACGACATTCACAAGACTACGGTGGAAGCGGTGCCCTCGATCATCGAGGCGTTACGAGAGCGGGGAATTCACTTTGTAACCGTGTCCAAACTGTTCGAACCCGATCCCTTGCTCGCGGGGAATGTATACACGAAACAACCCGGAGCGCCTTCGAGATAGACCGTGCTCGCGGCCCGTTCGACCGGTTGCCGAGCGGAACCCATTGACCGCACAGAGGACCAAGGACCCGTGACAAACAACGTTCGCTTCATGTGGGACATCCCGGTGCCGATGCGCGACGGGGTGAAGCTGTCGACCGACATTTACCTTCCTGCAGCTGAACAGGACTACCCAGTCATCCTCTCGCGCACGCCCTACGACAACATCGCGCCCCGCCTCGTGCAGGCCGCCCAGTTCTTCAGCGCGCACGGCTACGCCGTCGTCCTGCAGGATGCGCGCGGCCGTTTCGATTCGGAAGGCCACTTTGAGCCGCGCGTGAATGAGGGACGGGACGGCTACGACACGATCGAATGGATCGCGCAGCAGCCCTGGTCCAATGGCAAGATCGGCATGATGGGCGGCTCGTACGGAGGCACGGTCCAGTGGCTGGCAGCACGCGAGCGTCCTCCTCATCTGACTACCATCATCAGCTCGGTCACCGGCGGCATGCGCTGGATGCACGACGAGAACTACATGAACGGCAAGTTCCCCGTCTTCCAGTTCCGCTGGCTGAACATGACCGGCGGCCGTACGATGCAGCACTACCCGTTCGAGCCGCTCAGCTCGCATCAACCGGGCGTCGCCTCACCATACAATTTCAACAAGCTGATTCGCACACGCCCACTCAAGGACGTTGACAAGGTCGTCGGGCGGACCAACACGTACTGGCACACCTGGCTGGAGCGAAACACCTATGATGAGTACTGGCAGCAGATGTCCTTCGAGGACTACTTCGAGCTGGTCGACGTTCCGGCGCTGCACATCACCGGCTGGTTCGACAACTGCCAGTGGGGCGAAATGTACATGTTCAACCAGATGGTCGCCCGCTCTCCCGCAAGCGACAAACAGTGGCTGCTGTCAGGCCCCTGGGACCACGCCGGCTCGGCCAATCCGCAGCCGCGCCTTGGCGAACTCGAGTTCACACAGGATGCCGTCCTGGACATCAGGGCGATCCATCTGCGCTGGTTCGACTACTGGCTCAAGGGCGAGCGTAACGGGCAGGCCGACGAACCGAAGGTCAAGATCTTCACCATGGGCCGCAACCGTTGGCGAGGGGAAGACGCCTGGCCCGTGGCGCAAATGGAAAATACGGCATACTATCTGCACAGCGGCGGAGGCGCCGGCCTCTTTCCCGAGGGCGACGCACGAGAAGAACAGCCCAGCGGCTGCGGGGCGCTCGATACCTCCCCGCCCGCACAGGAGCCTGGCGACAGCTATACCTACGACCCGGACGATCCCGTGCCCTCGGTGGAGGACGCCGAGTCGACCGAGCCTTTGAAAGACTCCCACGTGCTGACGATCGACTATCGCTTCGCCTTGCGTCGCGCCGACGTGCTGACCTATACCAGTGCTCCTCTAGCCGAGGAGCTCGAAGTGACCGGCACCGCCTTTATAACGCTCTATGCTGCCAGCGACTGCGTCGACACCGACTGGGTGGCTCTGCTGTGCGACCTCCACCCGGATGGCAAATCGGTCCCGCTGACCTCGGCGGTGATGCGCGCCTCCTACCGCGCTGGCGCCGACAGAATCGACAGCCCGCCTCCTTCTCCGATCACGCCGGGACGGGTGCACAAGTACACGATCGAGTTCATGGCAACCTCGATGGCCTTCCAGCCGGGGCACCGTCTGCAGCTGGCGGTCACCTCCTCGCTCTACCCGGCATACGATCTGAACCCAAACACCGGCGCGCCGCCCGGCCATGATCTGCCCAGCCGGCCCGCCAATCAGACCGTCTTCCACAACGCCGAATATCCCTCCCATATCCTGTTGCCGGTGGTGAAAAAGTGACCGGCGCGGCGCACTTCTTGGCCGGCGCGGCCGAAGCGGTCATCACAAGCGTGAAAGACAGGCCGGATGTATACGATGACCTGTACGCCCGCGTTCTGGTTCTGGGCGCAGGGAATGAACGGCTCGCCATCATCTGCGCCGACATGGGGACCTTCTCCGTCGCCTACGCAGCCCGGCTGATTTGCCGCATCAGCCGGGCTGCGGGCATCCCCCAGTCCAACATCATCGTCACGACCACCCAAACGCACAATGCGCCCGGCGTTGACGGGCGCGACCTCTCGCCGGAGTCAAGCGAATGGCTGGCCGGTTGCATCGCCGGGCTGGCAGAACGCGCGTCCGCCAGCCTCCGGCCTGCTGCCCTCCATGTCGGCCGCGCACCGGTGCAGATCGGTTACAACCGGAGGTTGATGCGCAACGGCCAAATCGTGATGGCGCCCAACGCGGACGGCGCCATTGTGCCCTGGGTGGATGTGCTCGAAGCGAAGGCCGTCGACGGCAGGCGGATCGCGCTGCTCTTCTCCCACGCCGCGCATCCCGTGATCGTGCACTGGTCGAGCGAGCAGATCGGTCCCGACTTTCCCGGCTACGCGGTCCGACACCTGCGCAGACTGCTGAGCAGCGCAGGCGAGCCGGATGGCGTCTACATGTTCGCCCAGGCCTGTTGCGGCAACATCAACGGCCATCCTCTGCGCGGCGGATTCGGCGCCTGCGACGCCGCCGGACTCGCGCTCGCCTTCGCCGTTACCCGTGCGCTCGCCGCCGCGCAACCCGTACCGACCGGCCCGCTCAGGGCCTGCAACCTTGAGCTTCCGCTGCCCCTCGAAGAGGCGCCTTCAGCTGCCGAGTGCCGTGACGCGCTGGCGCTTGAGCCGGACAGCGAGCGCTATCGCAGCCTGCTGGCCGTGGCTGAAAGCGGCCAACAGCCCTGCCTCCCCCTCTCGCTGCGTGCCCTTGCCGTCGGAGGCGCGCTCTGTTTCCTCACCTTCACCGGCGAGATGTTCGCCGAGTATCAGCTGTTCGTGGACACCATGTCGCCCTTCAGGCATAATTTTGTTTTCAGTCACACCAACGGCATCACCGGATACGTGGCCACGAGGGCCGACTACGAGCTGGCGCAGGCCGGAGGCTACGAGTCCTGGGGGCATCCGAACCGGAACTGGCCGTGGCTGCCGCCCAAACCCCAGGCCGAGCAGATCGTACGCCAGGGAATCGGGCGGCTGCTCGGCGAGCTTTCCAGTCAAAACTGAAGCACATCGGCGCCAGGCGGCCTCACGCACGTCCAAATAGAGAGAGAAAACGAAATGTCCAGCAGATCAAGGCCCGAATTCGGCCCCTACTACATGCCCGACAAATGGTGTCTGGACCGCTACATGTACACCGAAGAGGTGCGCGCCTCGCTCGACCTGCCCGCGCAGTTCTACGTGCGCGACACCACCATCCGCGAGGGCGAGGAGACACCCGGACTATCGATGACGCCGGGCGACAAGGTCCGCATCGCCGCAAAGCTTTACGAGGCCGGCGTTCAGCAGGTTGACATTGGCTACGTCGGTGCTCAGCAGGACCACTACGAGACCGCCAGGCTCGTCAGGCAGGAGATTCCCGAGCTGGCCATCACCGGGTTCGCACGCGTCTGGTCCGCCGACTGGCAGAGGGACGTCGACCGCTGCCTCGAACTGGGCGTGGCCCAGGTGGACGTCCTCCAGCATCCGATCCTTATCTGGGCGTCCGACGAGCAGGTCGAGGAGCTGGGCCCGCCGCGAGAAGCGCTGATCCCGCGCACGCTCGAGGTCATCGAGTACGCCAAAAGCTGTGGACTGCGCGTCGCCTACGGCCACCCCGATGTGTCGCGCACGCCCTGGGAAACTTTGCGTGAGTTCTATTCAGTGACCGCGCGCGCCGGCATCGACCTGCTGATCCTCTACGAGGACGGCTACGGCTGCCCGCCCGGCGTGCAGCATCTTGTCCGCAAGGTGCGCGAGCTCGTTGACGTACCGCTCATGATCCACTGCCACGACGATCTCGGACTGGGAACCGCCAACGTGCTGGCCGCGGTCGGCGCCGGCGCCCAGGCGGCCGACCTTGTGGTCAACGGACTCGGAGACAAGGGTGGGCTCACCAAGTTGGAGGAGGTCGTCGTCGCCCTTGAAACACACTACGGCCTGTCGACCGGCGTCCGCCTCGAAAAGCTGACCGAGCTGTCCCGCTTCGTTGAGGAGGTAACTGGCTTCCGGCGGCAGATCAACAAACCGCTCGTCGGCCACAACGCCTACATTCACGAGGCCGAACTCCATGTCTACTGCATCGTCAAAGGACTGTGGGAGGCGATGGAGGGCGTCCATCCCGACGTCATCGGACAGGAAAGGACCGTCGTATTTGGCAGCACCACCCTCCACGGCGAAGCGGTGCGGGCCCGCCTGGACGTCACCGGGCTGCGGTACAATTCGCAGGACGTCGAAACGATTCTGGAACGGTTGAGCGAGCGGTTGCAGACGCAGCCGTCGCTGACACTGGATGAGTTCGACCGGCTGGCGCGCGCGGTGCTGGCCTGACGAGCGATGAACGAGCAACCCAACATAGTCCTCTGCATCTGCGACCAGCTGCGCGCCTTCGAAGTCGGCTGCTACGGCAACGACGTCGTTCGCACGCCCAACCTCGATCGCCTGGCCGCCGGAGGCGTCCGCTTCGAACACGCCGTATCCAACGATCCCGTCTGCATGCCGGCCCGCTCCGCGCTGATTTCGGGGCAGTACGCCCGCACCTGCATGGGCGCCCTCGGCAACGTCGTGGAGTATGACAACCGGGGCCAGCCAATCGTCGCGCCGTGGCCGCTGGGTGTGCGCCTCCACCTCCCCGACGCAACTATCGCCGAACAGTTCAAGGGGGCCGGCTACGACACCGCCCTGATCGGCAAGTGGCATATCCACACCGCGCCCGAGCTGCTCGGCTTCGACTTCACATTGCACCCGAGGGCGAATCACCGCCACACCGGCCAGAAGTTCGTCGAAAACGGCGGCGCGCCGCAGGTCGTCGGCGGCTTCAGTGTCGAGTACGAGAACGACCGCGTCTGCGACTATCTCGCCGCCCAGCGCGACAGGCCGTTCTTTCTCTACTACAGCATCTCCCCTCCTCACATGCCGCTGGCCGACGCGCCCGAAGAGTTTCTGGCAATGTACGAGCCGCAGGATGTGCCGCTCAGGCCGAATGTATTTGCAGGCGGGAAGATGGCGCACGACGAGGAGTGGTTCCGAGTCTACCTGTGGGACTTCCTCTACTACGCCAGGAAGCTGCCCCACACTTTGGACTTGCCCGACGGCTTCGATCTGCGCCGGCTGACCGCGCTATACTACGGCCTAACCACCTGGGTGGACGGCATGGTCGGCCGCATGATGACGACACTGCGGGCCAACGGCCAGCTCGACAACACCATCATCGTCTTCACTTCGGACCACGGCGACAACCTGGGCAGCCATCACAGGTTCAACAAGGGGCTGCTGATCGAGGAGTCGATCCGCATCCCGCTGATCTTCCACGCGCCGCGGCTCTGGCGGGCCGGCGTCAACAGTTCACAGGTGGCGCAGCTGGTCGACATCATGCCGACCCTTCTCGACGCCTGCGGCTGCGACTTGCCTACGTACGTGCAGGGGCGCAGCCTGGCGCCGCTCCTGGCGGAGGAGCGCGAGCGGCTGAACAAAAACTGGGGATTCATCGAGACTACCGACGGCGAAATCGGCGTGCGTACGCCCACACACCTTCTCGGCCTGTGGTCTTCGCAAGAGAAGGGCAGGGCCGCAGAAGAGCCTCACCTCTTCTTCGACCTGCGCGACGATCCGTATCAGATGAACAATCTTGCGGGGACCGACGAGCAGGCCGCTACCGCCGCCCAGCTTGATAGCCTACTGCGGGCATGGCACGCAGATACGCCGTGGATGAGCGGCAGCCCCGCGAGCTGAGCGGTGAAAAGGTCCGCGCGCGGCATCTCTGACAGGTAGGCGCGGCTATGCAGTATAATGCAGCGGCCGGCATTGCAATCCGTTTGTCTTTGGCGACAGAATAGGGAACTCTCGTGTCCATACTGATTCTGGGCGGGACCGGGCTGATCGGCTCGCGGCTGACCAGGCAACTCGTTGGCTTGGGTCACCGCGTCGTCTGCTTCGATCTCTATCCCGACCACAGCAGCATAGCCGGTCTCGACAATGTCGATGTCGTGGTGGCCGACGTGACCCGCTTCGAAGACATAATCGAGACGACTACGCGCTTTGACGTGCAGAGAATCGTCAACCTGGCTTACATCCTGCCGCCCGAGTCCGAGCAAAAGCTGCAGTTGGCGATGCGGGTCAATCAGATGGGCATGAACAATGTCTTCGAAGCGGCTCGGCTGATGGGCATCAGGCGTGTGGTGTATGCCTCGACAATCGCCGTCTACGGCCTCCAGTCCTCGTTCGGCGACCGCCCCGTAACCGAGGAAGACCACTGCTACCCGGTCACGGTCTACATGGCGCACAAGCTATGGAATGAGTTCATGGCGGCCAAATACATGGACCGCTACGGCATGGAGATCCCCGGCCTCCGTATCGCCAACGTGGCCGCGCCTGGCCGGACGAAAGGCATATCGGCCTGGCAAAGCCGGTGCATCGACGAGCTGGTCGCGGGCCGCCCGTTCACGATTCCGTCACGCCGTGACCAGAGGTTGCTCATCATCCACGTCGACGATACCGCCGAGCTTTTCGCCAAGCTCTGCCTGCAGGACAATCTGGGTCACGCCGTCTACAATTCACTCGCCTATGCCATCACCGCGCAGGAGTGGGCCGACGCAATCGCCGCGCAGCTGCCTGGCGCGGTGATCACCTTCGATGAGACCGCGCCCGATCAGCCAAATATCTACAACTGGTCGACCGCCCGCCTCGAGCAGGACCTCAACGCGCAGATCTCTCCGCTGGAGGAGGCGATCCGCCGCCACATCGATGAGGCGCGCGTCAATCTAGCGGCAGCCGCCCCAGGATTTCCCACTGCAGGAACTGCCTGAACGGATGGGCCGAACCATGAAACTAGCGAACAAAGTGGCAGTCGTGACCGGCGGCTCGAGAGGCATCGGCAGGGCGATCTGCCTGGCCTTTGCCCGCGAAGGCGCCGACGTTCTGGTCGGCTACAACACATCCGCCGCGGAGGCGAAACTGGTCCAGGAAGAGGTCCGGAACGCAGGCCGCCAAGCTCTCATCGGCCAGGTGGATGTGTCGAATCGTGAACAGGTTGAGCAGTTGGTGGCGACGGCCGCCAACAGGTTCGGGCGGATCGATATTCTGGTGAACGTCGCCGGTATCACCCTCAGGTCGGCGATGGAGGAGCTGAGCGAGGAGGACTGGGACCGCGTCATCGACATAAACCTGAAGGGCACCTTTCTCTGCAGCCAGGCGTCCGCACGGCTCATGATAGAGCGGCGCGGCGGCAGCATCATCAACATCGGCTCCGTCTCGGGCGTGGCGGCCCATTTCGGCCGCGGGGCCTACGGGCCCAGCAAGGCGGCCGTCGCCATGCTGTCCAAGGTGATGGCAGTGGAATGGGCCGCCCACAACATCCGCGTCAACACCATTCACCCGGGCACGACCGAGACCGATATGACCGCTTACTCTTATCCCAGCCCGGAGTTGCGCGCCAAGCGGGAGGCGACGATTCCGCTCAATCGCTTCGTGCAGCCGGAGGAGATCGCAGGTGCAGCCGTTTTTCTCGCCTCCGATGACGCCGCCGCCATCACCGGCCATTCGCTCGTGGTTGACGGCGGCTTTCAGAACAGCCTCTTTCAACTGATGGAGCGCCTGCTCGAATAGGAATTGGCGAACGGCAGCGGCCCGCAGCGGCGCTCAGCCGGCCTGCGCCTGCTCAATCGCGGCCAAAAGGTTGTCCCGGCTCAGCACAGAGCCCTCTTTGAGCGTCTCGAGCGTGCTGTCGACTTTGCGCTCGTACTCGATTGCCCAGATGCCGTCAAAGGAGTCGAGCAGGTGGCGGATGATCGGCTGCCAGTCGATTTCGCCCTCGCCGAAGGGGCGGTATTCGACACCAGAGGCCGGGCGGGCGACATCCTTCCAGTGCGTGTAGACAACCCTGTCCTGGATGGCGAGCAGAGCCTCGTAGGGGTCCGAGCCGCTGTAGGCATAGTTGGCGGGATCGTAGCATGCGCCGATCGAACGGTAGGGCACCATATCGAGGAGCCGTTTGAGGCCGGCGCCGGTGGCGGAGGTGCCGCCGTGGTTCTCGATCGCGAGCGCGACATTTTTGGACTGGGCGTATTCGCCCAGCTTGTTGAAGGCGGCGCTGAGCGTCTCGTAGAGCGCGTCGGTGACCCGTTCGGCGGGCAGGACGTAGTGCTTGGAGTGGGTGAAGTCGTGCTCGGTGAAGACGCGAATCACGCGGGCGTCGAGCGCGTCGGCGTGGTCGATCACCTGCATCAGCTCGTCGCAGCGGTCCTCGGCCTCATCGCCGTAGAGGCCGACAACGGCGCCGCCGCCGAGGGCGGTGACCTTCACACCGGCCTCCTCGGCCATACGCCGTACGGCATCGAGATCCTGCGGGGTGGCATCGACGGCTATCTTGTTGCGCGACTCCTCTTCCAGCCAGCCGCAGTCGATTTCAACCGACGTCAGGCCGATCTCGCTTGACGCGGCGAAGAACTCGGGCACCGTGTATTCGCGGAATCCGTAGGAAGCGTTGCCGAGCGCGATTCCATTTGACATCGATAGGTCCTCCTGGCTTGTCTCGCTTTACCCAATCAAAGTGTGCAGTCTTCGGAAGTTGAAACTCGCCTGCCGCCGCGGCGATCAACGCAGGTGCTTTTGTTCGCCGGCCTGGCTAACGCGCAGGTTGCGCCAGCGCGCGGTGACGCCCTGGCCGAAGGTCGTCTGCTTGTAGTCCGGGTCGAGGCCGGGAAGTATGCCGCCGCGCCCGTCGGGCAGGTCGTCGAGCAGGGTGAAGATGGCCATGTTGACGGTGAATCGGGCCGGCTTGATGATGGGGGCCGACGGCGAGTCGACAGTCGCCACCCATTCGACTTCGTGGACCAGCTCGCCGTCAACGTACCACTCGACGCGGTCGGGGCCCGGGGTGAGGACGGCGTCGCTGCCTGGATCGTAGATGATCTCATAGCAGTGCCAGGAGCCCGGCTCGATCTTGAGGTCGGTCATAACCGGGTCAGCCATGGGGACAACGGCGTCGCTGCCGCCGGGGGCGTTGACGGCGAAGAGCTCGCGCAGCGCCATCACGCGACGGTTGGAGATTTCGAAGTTGATGACCATGCCGGTCGAGTCGTCGATCAGGGCGATGGCCGCGCAGGCGAGGCGCGGGTCGTCGGGGTCGGCGCCGAAAGGGTTGCCATCGGTGCCGTGGACGTTGACGGCCATTTCGACGGAGACCGAAAGGCCTTCTCCGGTAGCAAAGCGGTTGTCGGCGGTGACGATCGCCTTGACGTGATCGAGCGGATTGTCGAAACCGAGCGTGAAGCGGGGGATGTCGATCTCAAACTCGGGGACTTCGCTTGTCGGCGGGGTGATGGTCGCCGCAGGGTCGAGGGCTGTGAAGTCGCCTGCCTGCAGAATGTGCCAGCCGGCGCCGATCACGGGGGAACCGGCCGACCAGTCGTTGAAATCGTAGCCATCGCCGGCGATCAGATTGGGCGGAGCGGGCAGGCCGCGCCAGACATCGACGGTGCGGGGCTCGTTGGGCCAGTCGAGCGGCACGTACCTCTCCTCGTCCCAGATCTGGTCGAGCTCGGTCGTGAGCTCTATGATGTTGCCGGCGGGGTCAGGGATATAGATGAAAATGTTGTGGCCGGGGCCATGGCGGCTGGGGCCGTAGATTATGGGCACGTCGTTGCGCCAGAGGTGGTCGCAGATGCGCTTGACATCTTCCCAGCCGGTGAGGTCGTAGGCGTAGTGGTTGACCTTGGCGTGGCCGGCGTTGAGCAAGGCGACGCCGTGATGGTCCTGGTTGCAGCGCAGCCATATGACGGCCCCATCGGCGGTGTCGGAGACGCGAAAGCCGAGAACACCGGTATAGAAGGCGGCCGCCGTCTCGAGATGGATGCTCTGCAGGGTGATGTGGCCGAAGCGAAGCGGGCGGACCGCGCGCGGTTGCAATGGCTGATCGAGCCTTTCCATTCCTTCAAAGAGCTCGATCCGGTTGCCGTCGGCGTCGCGGTAGCAAAGGGCTGCGCCGTGGCCGGGCTCTTCGTAGGGCCGTTCGATCGGCTCGAATCCCTTTTGCGCGAGGTCATTGCGGGCGGCCTCAAGCGCCGCTTTGTCGACAACCTCGAGACCGAGGTGGTGGAGTTCCCGTTTTTCGCCCGGGTAGACCGCGAGGCAGTGGTGTTCCTCGTCGCAGCGCAGGAAGACGGCGCCGTCGCTGCGCTCGGACACCTCCAGGCCGACGATCTTTTCGTAGAAGGCGACCGTCTCCTCTACGTTGGGTACGGTGATGGCGGCGTGGCCGATCTGTTTGATGTTGATCATGGCTGGTGGCGGAGGGCGGCAGACCGCAACTCCAGGACCTCCCTATTGAATGCTGAGGCCGCCATCAAGGACGAGGGCATGGCCGTTGAGATACGAGGCGCTGTCGGAGCTGAGCCAGAGCACGGCAGCGGCAACCTCGTGCGGTTCGAGCAGGCGCTTCATCGGCAGCGAATCGGCGAGCGTTGCGGCCGCCGCGGCGTCGCGCTTTGCAAAGCGGTCGAACATCGGCGTTGCGGCGACCGAGGGACAGACGGCGTTGACGCGGATGTTGGAGCCGACGTACTCGACCGCGGCCGCCCTGGTCAGCCCGATGACGCCGTGCTTGCTGGCGACGTAGGCGGCCATGTCGGGCTGCGCCAGAATCCCGACTGTGGAGGCGGTGTTGACGATGGAGCCGCCGCCCTGTTCGAGCATGGCCGGTATCTGGTGCTTCATGCAGAGCCAGACGCCCTTGAGGTTGATGTCGATGACCCGGTCCCAGTCCCCCTCCTTGATCTCTGTGATCGAGGCGTTGGGCGGGTCGATGCCGGCGTTGTTGTGGGCCAGGTCGATGCGTCCGTAGGCGGAGAGCGCCTGCCCGACCAGATTGGCGACGTCGCCGGCCTCGGAGACATCCGCCTGCGCGTAAATGGCGTCGCCGCCGTTGTCGCGGATGAGGCGAACGGTCTCAGTGCCGCCCTCGCTGTTAACGTCGGCGGCGACCACTTTGGCGCGGGCCTGGGCGAAGGCCAGGGCGGTGGCGCGGCCGATGCCGGAGGCGGCACCCGTCACGAGCGCGACCTTGTCGGCTATTCCTGTCAGATCATTCATTTCTGGGCTTTCCTGGAGGTCCGTTCGCTGTGCTAGGCCAGGATGCCGCCGTCGACCGCCATGGGATGGCCGGTGACGAAGGAGGCGGCGTCGGAAGAGAGCCAGACGACGGCCTCGGCGATCTCCTCCGGGCGGCCCAAGCGCCCGATCGGCTCCAGCTCGGTGAAGTTGGCGACCGCTTCCGGGTAGTCTATCGCCTGCTGCGCGACCATGGGCGTCGAGATCAGGCCGGGGCAGACGCAGTTTATGCGGATATTTTTGCGGGCGTACTCGAGCGCGGCCGAGCGCGTCAACTGAACGACGCCGCCCTTGGTCGCGCTGTAGACGCCGAGCTCGGGCGTTCCGGTCATGCCAGCATTCGAGGCGGTGTTGACGATGACGCCGCCGCCCTGTTGCAGCATCTGGGGTATCTCGTACTTCATCGAGAGCCAGACGCCCTTCAGATTGACGCGCATGATGCGGTCGAAGTTCTCCTCGGAGCAGTCGGCCGTCAGCGTCATCTCGCCCAGCACGCCGGCGTTGTTGAAGGCGCAGTCGAGCCGGCCGTAGAGCTCGACGCAGCGGTTTACAGCCGCTTCGACCGAGGATGCGTCGCCGACGTCGCACGAAACGAACTCGGCCTCTCCTCCTGCCAGCCCGATCAACCGGAGCGTCTCCTGCGCGCCCTTTGCGTCGACGTCGCCTACCAGCACGCGCGCGCCGCGTTCGGCAAAGGCCAGCGCCGTCGCCTGGCCGATGCCGGAGGCGCCGCCTGTCACGAAGACAGTTTTGCCGTCCAGACTATTCACAACAGGTCTTCCTTCCGTGTGGGGATTTCGAGTCCGGTGCGGGCGCGCGTTCTATCAGTCCGCCGCCTCGGCCGGCTTATCGAAGTAGCCGAGCTCGCCCAGCCGCTCGATCCACTGCTGGCGCTGCACGCTGCCGCCGCGGTTCTCGAGCCACTGCGCCGGGTAGAGCGGGTCGTCGGGGCGGTCGTACTGCGCGGTCGCCCGCACCGAGTTGGCGGCGCGGGTGCGGGCCGCGGCTTCCTCCGCCTTGCCCTTGGGATTGTTGTAGTAGACGAAGGTGCACATTCTACGCCCGTCCGATCCGCCCCAGCTGGCGTGCCACAACCGCAGATCGAATGCGACCACGTCGCCGGGCAGGCTTTCGCACACGAAGGACGGCACGTCGGGGATGTCGAGCCCGGCGCTCTTGATCGTCGCGCCAACCGCGGAGTGGAACGGCTCCTTATGCGAGCCGGGGACGACCCGCAGCGCGCCGCTCTTGGCGCCTACGGGATCGAGATAGTAGGCAAACTTGATTCCGTATGGATCTTTGGTGGGATCGGTGTAGTGGTCGGGGTGCCAGTAGGTATGGCCGACATAGCGGTTGGCATCGGCGCCTATGCCGATCACGTCATCGCCGAAGAGTTGCTGGGCCGTGGCCAGGAAGCGCTCGTCCTCCAACATGCTGGCCATATAGGGTGTTTGGGGCCCCAGCGTGTTGGTCCAGTGGCGCTTGCTGCCGTCGAAGGGGAGGTGGGCGTAGGCGGCGTTCAGGCCGTCTTCGTACTCGGCTTCGATGGTTGCGAGCTCGTCGGCGCCGAAGACGCGGCGCAGGACGACAAAGCCGAATGTTTCGAAATGGTCGAGTTGCTTTTCGTTCAGCATGGCGTTCACCCTAGGTACGTGGCGTGTGTAAGGCAGCAATGGTCGGACAGAATTTTAGATCGTGTGGCGTGTTGTGTCAAGATGGGACTTCCGGCGGCTGTGTCCCGAAGATTGGCGGAATCTCGACATTGTCTCCTTGCCGGGCAGCCTCTGGGCGAGCTTGGAGAGGCGGAGATTTCGCGCCTTTGGGCAAAGCTTTAGTATCGAGCCCCACACTCTGGCGCGCGCTTTGGCCGCGCATTGTCGGGTTCTACCGGGTCAAATCGGTTTTTCCAAGGTCCGGGGGCATCGCGGCTCGCGGCGCCTGCCGGGCGCGTTTGAGGGCAATTGTGTGCATGAGAGCGTGGGCATACAGTTCGCCTCCTAGTTAGGCGGACGATAGCAGGGGGCGGCGGCTAGCGTGTTTGGGCGAGTACAACCTGAGGGACCGTCAAAGGAAACGCATCAGGATGCACAACGTTTGACTTGGTCGAGGGCCTGAAGTCAGTTTGTCCCAGCGGCTCAATGCCTGGCAGTGCAGAGGCAACTGAACGCATTAAGTGCCTTTACAAGCATTGTCTGGACTCCTACGAAAGCTGTCGGGGTTTCTCTCTTTCACGCATATGGCAAGACGGTCGAAGAACAACGAGAAGTCAGGTTCGGAGACAATTCGAGAAGTCTCCGAAAAATCAACTTCCACGATGGCGGATGCTTCCATCATTCCCGCGGCCCACGCGGGCGCATCGCGTCCCGACAGTCGGTCAACAGCCGCGCGAAAGAAGTCTACCCACCGCATTCCGTCCTTTCTGCGCCCATTGCCGGCCGTATCGAAAATCATGATGTAGCCGGTGACGATCTCTGGGGACATCAACTGTACGTTTGCCATTTCGCCGGCCGGGTCATCTATGCGATTGGGCACCGTACCTGGGATATTGCGAAGCAACGACTTCAAGCTGATGCCAAGGCGGGTCTTGCCCCCGGAAGGCCATCCGACATCCCAAACCTTTGTGCGCCCTATTCCGCGTATCGGGATTTCCTTTGCGGCGCCGACGATCCCCCGCTCATTGAGTTGCTCAACGCACAGATCTGCCAGCATCGCTAGACGACTGGGAGATTGGCGCTTCTGTTCACGAATTGCGATCCGGTACAAATCGTTGACTGCATCTTGGAGAGAAATCATTTTGCCAGTCTAGCGGTTGCGATGGCATGGTAAGTCGGTTCTACTTCGATGCCAATGCTATTGCGTCCCGACCGCTTTGCGGCTACCTGAGTTGATGCCGATCCAGTGAAGGGATCAAGAACCGTGTCGCCGACGAAGCTGAACATTCGAATCAATCGCTCCGCCAGCTCAATTGGAAATGGCGCTGGATGGTCCCTGGTCGAAGCACCTCGAACGTCATCCCAGATCTGTCGGAACCACCGGCTGTGGTCGTCCGAAGGAATGACGCTTAACAGACGAGCTGCGGCACTTGGACTGCGGTAGCCACCCGGCTTACGAAACATCAGGACATACTCGATGTCGTTCTTGATTACTCCGTTAGGTTCGAAAGGCTTTCCCAGGTAAGAGCCCCTCCTCCTTGCCTCTGTCTTCAGGTTGCCGATCTTATGCCAAATTATGGGTGCTAGATTATCAAAGCCTATGTCGCAGCATTGGGTTTGGACTGACGCGTGGAGTGGTATCACCTTGTGGCGGCCACCGTTCTGGCGACGTGAAAGACAGACATCACCGACCACGCAAACCAACCGTCCGCCAGGAACCAGGGCATCGAAGCAGGATTCCCATACGCGGTGTAGACTAGCGAGGAAGTGCTCATAGTCTTCGAAATGTCCCATTTGGCCTTGGCGCTCAGGATATTTTTTTAGTGTCCAATACGGCGGAGATGTAACGACTAAGTGAACTGAAGATGGTGGCAACCGGACTTTTCTCGCGTCACCAAGTATGACTTGGTGCACCGTTTCTAAATCCTCGACTAGCTGTCGGACTTCGCGGCAAAACGACGGATCTTTTGCAAGAGCGGGGATGGCACGCCGATCAGAGCCCGGCTGGATTGCTCTGAGATTGGGCGTCAAGAGGGATTCTAGCGCCGCGCTTTCCATGTCTCTTGCCTTTCTCTCAGGCTGGCCCGAGGTGGAGACTCAAACTTCAATGAGTGGCGGGCTTGGTCGAGTCTGGCTGCTTTCATTCTGATGGGAATGTGTCTACTTTTCGCTGGGGCCACTTTTCTTGTAGATAGTCGGAGAGTGGCTTGTAGGCCAACCTCTTTCGAGTGGTGACTCTCAACTATTACGGAGCGAACTTTGTCGTAGACTCGGAAATGGCAGCGGTCCATGCTCAACGGCAGTGAATGAGAGGACTCACATGGAGCGAAAGAATACCATAGGTCGAACGCGCGGGCACGAACAGGGCGCACATTCTCGCGCACCTCTTGCCGAACTAATGTACCACTCATTCGCCGAAATCGCAAGGCCAGGGGAAACCGATCAGGCAGTTCCTCTCCAAGCTGGGACGCCTCGCCCCTACAGACCCCGGGCGATTGCATCGAATTGGGCCAAGGCCCGCGACACTACGTGATTAGGAGTCGTTGACATTTCAATGGAGCAGGCAAGATCCGCGCAATCGAAAGTGGAGAAGTGGGGGATCAGACGATATCTGGCCGTGCGCCAGGGGCCCAGCGCCCTATCGTTTCTAATGTAGATCCCAAGCGGGTTCACGAGCTTGCGAGTGTCAATGGAGCGAGTGAGACGCCTGCGATGTCAGGCCACAGCCCATGCGAAAACTCTTGGTTTCAAATGGAACGCACATGAATTTCTGTCTACCAGATAACTATTATATTGTTGTGGATAAGCGATGTTCTGTCTCTTGAAAATTTTTTTCTCGCAAACGCTCGTAAACGCTCGTGGAACTCTCGTAAACGCTCGTACGAGCGTTTACCCGTTCCCGTGCGAGCGCACGACCTGTGTTCAGGGAGCGCCCAGCCCGGCTTTTCGTGCAGTTACAATGAAACTGTGTCTCTTCAGCCCGCTTTGAAACCCTGCCTTTTCACCGAACGCAGCCGGAAGAGCTTGCCTTCTCGACACACCTTGAAAATGTCAACGAGCCCTAGTGCCCAACTCCAAAAAAACATCCGAGAACAGCGCGTATCATTGTAGAGGACAACCATCTGGAGTTCGGTTTTCTTGGCCGAAAACGATTGACAATTGGTAGGGGCGCCCCTTGTGGGTGCCCCTCGAGGGACGCTTTGGCGTCCAGACTTAGATTCGATTGCCCTGCCTACAGACCACCCTTCCGTAGCACGAAGTCCTTGGTAGAGTATAATGACTCGCGCTGGACCGCCCCTGGGCGGCGGCGTATCAGGCACGTATAGCGCTAAGTGCAGGGTAATAATCGGGCGGCAAAATCCCTGAAATAGGACAAGCAGTTGACCTCCCGTTTCTTCTACGGCTGGTGGATCGTTGTGGCTGCGGTCTTGCTGCAGTTCACACATATGAGCGTCAGCGCGGCGACGATCAGCGTCTTTCTGCGCCCGGTGGTGGAGGAGCTGGGCTGGCAGGTGTGGCAGTTCACGCTGGGATCATCGCTGACGCTGGTGTCGGGCGCGCTGGCGGGTGTCGTGATTGGAGGCCTGGTCGACCGCTACGGTGCGCGGCTGCCGGTGCTTGGCGGCGCGCTGGTCGCGGCGGTGTGCCTGTACGGGATGGGGCGGCAGTCGAGCTTGTGGCTGTTCTTGTCGCTGCACGTCTACGCCGGGCTGATCGGCTGGACCCTGTTTGGTCCGTTCGTCGTCAACACCGTGATCAACAAGTGGTTCATACGCCGCCGCGGCTGGGCGCTGGCGATCGGTTCGAGCGGCATCTCGCTGGGCGGGCTGATCGCGCCGTATGCGATGACGCTTGCGGTCGATTCCTGGGGCTGGCGCAACGGCTATTTCTTCCAGGCGCTGTTCGTGCTCGCGATCGTCGTGCCGGTCGCATTCCTCCTGCGGCGCTCGCCCGAGGACGCGGGACTGCGGCCCGACGGCGACAGCGACGGAAGCGGCGAAATGGACGGACAGCAAGGCGCGGAGGAGACACCCTCGCTCACCAGGGCGCAGGCCGTGCGCACTTCGGGTTTCTGGCTGCTGCTCGCCGGTTACGGCCTGAACTGGACCGCGCTCTCCTCGGTGCTGACCCATGCCGTGCCTTTCGCCACCGACGCCAACTTCACGCGCACGGCTGCCTCGCTGGCATTGGCGGTCAACGGGCTGGGCAACCTGCTTTCGAAGGCGGTCTGGGGCTACTGCCTCCAGCGCTTCCCGGCGCGCCTGCTGGCCGCGGTCGCCTTCTCGCTCGGGGCGGGAGGCGTGGCGATGATGCTTCTCTCGGCTGCGCTGGGCGGTGCGGCGGCAGACGGCAACCTGGCCGGCATCCTTCTGTTCACCGGATTCTTCTGCTACGGTTTCGGGTTCGGCGGTACGATCCCGATCGGCGAGTATCTCTGGGCCGGATACTTCGGCCGCGCCCACATCGGCGCGATCCGCGGCTTCAGCCTGCCGCTGATGAACGTCGGCCCGATCGTCGGGCCGGTTCTGGTCGGCGTTGGCTACGACCTGCAGGGCAGCTACCGCGACGCATTCCTCGCCATCATCGCTATCTACCTGCTGGCCGCGCTGCTGGTGGCGGTCTCGCGGGCGCCGCACGCGGACAGGGCGTAGTCTGCCGCAGGGAGGCCCTACAGCTCACCCTGCGGGGCGTCTGATAGCGCTCCTTGCCACCCCCGAAGTCCGGCGAAACTCACTGCAATATACGACGAGCCTGACGGATTTTCGCGGGTTGCCCGGCCTCTTTCGATGTGTTAGGATGCACCTGCCTCGTACTATCAAACCTGGGAGGAGACAGGAACATGGGTGCGGCTTTTTCGGTCCCGATCGGTGACGAACAGGTCCTCTTTTTCAAGACTTTCGGCTACCTGGTGTTCAAGGGATTTTTCTCGGCGCAGGAGCTGGAGACGATCCAGCGCGAGTTCGACTACAAGATGGACGAGCAGTATCCGGGTCAGCCGTACGACGGCAGCCGGCGGTACTGGGCGCCTCTGTTGGATGAAGACACGCCGTTTTTTGCCGGCATGCTGGAAGACAGGCGGTTTCTGACGATCGCGCGGCAGCTGTACGGGGACGACGTGCTGGGGATGAACACGGACGGCAACCGCTACACGGGCAACACCCGCTGGCATCCGGACACGGGCTCGACCCACCAGTACGGGGTAAAATTTGCATTCTACCTCGAGCCGGTTGGCGGAGAGAGCGGCGCGCTGCGGGTGATACCGGGCACGCACCGGCTGCCCGAGATCGACGAATTTCGCGCGGGCGTGGAAAAGCATGCGCTGCCGGACGTGCCGTGCGCGGTGCTGGCATCGGAGCCGGGCGACGTTGTGGCTTTCGACCTGCGGTTGTGGCACGCGTCTTACGGCGGCAGCGAGGACCGCAAGATGTGTACGCTGGTCTACTACAACAACCCCAAGAACGGGGATGAGCTGGCGGCGCTGCAGCGGCAGAGCAAGCGGTCGCCGGAGTCTTCGATCCGCAAATTCAAGACCAAGCAGCAGTTTCTCTATTCGAAGCGGTGGATGTCGAACCCGTCGGGCAGCCCCGACCGGCAGCTGTGGATCGACCGCTTGCGGGAGATCGGCTATTTTGACGCGCCGGGCGTGGTTGAGCCCTGAAGCGGGCGGCGCAGCGTAACCGAGCGCAGGCATGCGTCGCTCACGGGTTCTGCCATCGACAACAGGATGACACCGAAGGCCTGGCGGGCCGGAATGCGGCCGCCATGGCTGGGACAGGAGGGGAAGCGACCAAGACAGATCAGTCCATCTTTGAGGAGTCCACAGTGAGCAAAGGAGAAAGATCGATGGATCGCAGTAGAGTTAGTCGACGAAAGTTCCTGCAGCTGGGCGCACTGGCCACAGGGTCGATGGTCCTGGCCGCCTGCCCGGCAGCTCCCGCCGAGGCCCCCATGGCGGAGCCGGAAGAGTCCTCCGACGGCGACATGGCGATGGAGGAGATGCTGGACCTGACACTGTTGAGCCTGAAGGGGACCGGCTGGCCGAAGTTCAACAATTTCATTGTTGAGAACTTCATGGAGCAGACAGGCCATGGCGCGACTTTGCAGGAGGCGCAGTGGCCGATCAGGGATACTGTGATCCCGGCGATCGCGGCTGGGACGCCGCCGGACGTCGTGCATGACATGGGCAAGATGTCGGGTGCGCTGTACATCGAGGGGGCCTATCTGACTCTGAACGACCTGGTGGATGCGGCGCCCTTTAGCCCGGACGACTTCATTGCAGCGGACATTGATTCGCTGACCTTCTTCGGCGACATCAAGAAGATCCCGTTCTGGCACAATACGGTGCCGATTGCGGTGCTGGCCTATCGCAAAGACTTCGTCGACGAGGCGGGCCTGTCGCACCCACCGACAGCGGATGCGTGGGAAACGTACGACGATCTGTGGGACTGGTGCAGCAAGCTCCAGGTCCAGGACGCCAGCGGCAATATCACGCGCTTCGGCTGGGACCACATCGGCCTGACCTGGGCCGGATTCTCGGTTCTCGGCGGCGTGCTCGACCAGGGCGGCCACTGGTGGGACGAAGGCGCGCAGGAGTTCACCCTGAACACCGACGAGGTCGTCAACGCACTGCAGACGATCTACTTCGATCCCGTCTACACCTACGGCGTCAGCTACGACAACGCCAACGCGCCCGACGTCGGCTTCACCGAGAAGCTGTTCGAGGGTGTGGTCGCGGTGTCGCAGATGAACTGGCCGATCCTGATTGCGCTCGACAATGACATGATGGATATGGTGGAGATTCTGGGCTACTCGGAGATCCCGGGACTAGCGCCGGGCCAGCACAACTACTGCTACGAGGGCACGTGGGGCGCGGGCATCGTTGCGTCGGCTCCGGCCGAGCACCACGAGGCGGCGTTCCAACTGGCGACGATGCAGCTGCAGCCTGAGGTCGCGCGGGTGATCATGGAGATCGCGGGGCCGGCTTCGGCGCTGAAGAGCTTCGGGGACGATCCCTTCCTCGGTGAGCTGGCGGCCAAGCACAATGCGGGCGCGCTGGCGGTATTCATCTACCAGCGCGACGTCAAGTATGAGCCGACGTTTGCGGGCTGGGAGTGGATGGACGGCGAGTACTTCACGTGGCCGCACTACCGCTGCAACCCGACGACGGGCGGCGAGGAGCGCTGCGGCGAAGGCGGCCTGGGCCATATCTACGACGGTCGCGTTACGGCGCAGCAGGTTGCCGAAGAGTGGCAGGCTGAGGCCACGAACCGGCGGGCCGAGCTGAGAAAGGCGGCCGGCCTCGAGTGATCGTCTTTACGCCGCTATGTAGCGGCGAAGCGCAGCACGGTTCCTCCCCCCGGCCGTCAGGGGGAGGACCTTGCCCTGAGTACCACGTCTGACTGCAGTATTCGACCTTGATTCTCATGGTCCCATTGGAAGTTGCGGGCGCGGCGGAAGAAGCTATGATCCGGCGCTTGCCCCTGACCGATACGTCACGAAGGCATGGATCACGGTTCAGAAAAGGAGGAAGGCGATGGAACGCAGAGAGGTGAGTAGACGGCAGTTCTTGCAGTTGGGCGCAGCGGCGACCGGGGCGATCGCCCTTGCCGCATGCGCTGCGCCCGCAGCGGCGCCGGCCGAAACCGCGGATACCGGGTCCGCGGACGAAGGCGATGCGATGGAGGCGGCGCTGGACCTGACCCTTTTGAGCTTGAAGGGCACGGGATGGCCGGAGTTCAACAATCTGATCGTTGATACGTTCATGGAGCAGACGGGCCACAACGGCACGCTGCAGGAGGCGCAGTGGCCGATCCGCGAAACACTGATTCCCGCGATTGCGGCCGGTACGCCGCCCGACGTCGTCCACGACATGGGCAAGATGTCGGCCGCCCTCTACATCGAAGGCGCCTATTTGACGCTGAACGACCTTGTGGACGCCGCTCCATTCAGCATGGACGATTTCATCTCAGCTGACGCCCAGGCGCTTACCTTCTTCGGCGACGTCAAGAAGATCCCCTTCTGGCATAACGGCGTTCCCAACGGCTTCTTCATCTACCGCAAGGACTTTCTCGACGAAGCCGGCATATCGCATCCTCCCACGCACGACGCATTCGAGAGCTATACGGAGCTGTGGGAGTGGGTAAGCAAGCTCCAGATCCAGGATGCCAGCGGCAACATTACCCGATGGGGCTGGGACCACATTGGCCCCGGCTGGTCGGGATTTCCCGCGCTTGGCGGAATTCTGGACCAGGGTTCCCACTGGTGGGACGAGGGCTCCGCTCAGTTCACCCTGAATACGCAGGAGCTGGTCAACACCATTCAGACCCTCTACATGGACCCGGTTTACACGTACGGCATCAGCTATGACAGGGCAAACACGCCCGAGGTACCGCGCAACGAAAGGCTCTTTGAAGGCGTGGTCGCGGCGCAGCATTTCACCTGGCCGATCCTGATTGCCTACGACAAGGATATGCACGACATGGTGGAGTTGATCGGGTTCTCGGAGATGCCGGGCATGGTGCCGGGCTCACACGAGTACGGATACGAGGGGACTTGGGGCGCGGGCATTGTCGCGACCAGCCCTCCGGAAAACCACGAAGCTGCCTTCGAGCTGGCGTCGATGCAGCTTCAGCCGGAAATTGCCCGGGCCATCATGACGATTGCCGGACCTCCTTCGGCGCTGAATAGTTTCGGAGAGGATCCGTGGCTGGATGAGCTGGCGGCCAAGGACAATTCGGGCGCCGTCTCGGTGGCGAATTACCGCAGAGACATCAAGTATCCGCCTACCTTCTCCGGCTGGGATTGGATGGACGGCGATATGATGCACTGGATCGAGGCCCGTTGCGGCTCGAGATACGGCGGCGAAGAGCGCTGCAGCGAGGGCGGAGCGGGTCATATCTTCGATGGCCGGATCACACCGCAGCAGCTGGCCGAGGAGTGGCAAGCGGAAGCAACTAGGGTTCGCGCTGAACTGCGCGAGGCTGCCGGCCTTGAGTAATTGCCGGGGCTCACTGGCTTTTTGAAACGAGGTAAAGGGGAGCGGGGACAGGACGGACCCCGTCTCCCGCTCCCCATAGCAATTGAATTCACACTCTTGTTTTTCCGGAAGCAGCCGGCCTTGCGCTGCAGCGAAGCCTCTGACGTTGTAGGCGCGTTTCAAACCGTACCCTCGCGCAGGTGTGATCGCAATTCGACAGCGCTCCAGGTGTAGAGGGGCGCCCCTCCCGATTGGCGGCATGAAACGAACTCACCGTCTGGTCCTGTTGATCTGTACGCTGCTCCTGGCCGGTGCGGGCGTTGCACGCGGGCAGGAGACGATCGAACAGTACCGCAGCTATACGGTTGACCACGCCGGCCGCCAGCTTCCGATTCCCGATCCCTACATTCTCGACCACGTCATCGACAAGTTCGCCGCCGACCCGGACGAGCTGTCGACCCCGCGCGACATTTTCCTGGACCGGGCAAGCGGGCATCTGTACATCGCGGACACGGGAAACAACCGCATCATCGAGCTGGGCGAGGATGGCGAGATCGTTCGCATTCTGGGTGAGGAGTTTGGACTCGACCGGCCCCAGGGCATCTTTCGTAATCCCGGCGACGGCACGCTGTGGATTGCGGACACCGGGAACGCGCGCATTCTGAACGTCACCGAGAAAGGGGAGACGCTGCAGGAGTTTGGGGCGCCGCAGAGTGACGTACTGACCGGCATCAACGCGGCCGCGCCGAGCAAGGTGCTGATCGACAAGCGCGGGTATATTTACTATCTCGAGGGCACGGGCGCCGGGATGATCGTGATGGACCAGCAGAACCGGTTCCGCGGCTTTTTCGGCTCGAACCGGAAGGCGTTCAGCCTGCGCTGGCTGTGGGCCCGGTACCTGGCGACGGAGGAACAGAAGGAGAAGATCCTTCTCTCGACGCCGACAGCGCACTCGGACATGTACCTGGGCAATGACGGGTTCATCTATACGTCGGTTGGCGGCGAGTCGTCGCGGCAGGTGCAGAAACTGAGCCCGGTCGGCGTCAATATATTCATAGAGAAGAGCCTGGAGAGGAAGCTGTACAAGAACCGCATTTTCGGGGAAAAACGGCGGGGTTGGGAGCCGCCGCACCGCTTCGGCGCGGTGACGGTGGACGAGGTGGGCACGGTTACTGTGCTGGACCAGAGCAGCGGGCGCGTTTACCAGTATGACCAGGACCGCAACCTGCTGATGGCGTTTGGACGGATGGGCATCGGGCGGGTGGAGTTCGGACTGCCGAGCGAGATCGAGGTCGACAGCCGCGGTTATCTCTACATCCTGGACGCGGCGCGTTCGGTCGTCTACGTGCTGAGGCCGACCCGTTTTGCCGGGCTGGTTCACAAAGCGAGCGCGCTGCAATATGACGGACGCTACGCGGAGGCAGCGGAGGCCTGGCGGGGCGTGCTGGCTTTGGCATCGAACTACGAGCTGGCGCACAGCGGCATGGCAGCGGCCTTCTATCACCAGGAGCGCTGGCCGGAGGCGATGCGAGAGTATGCGCTGGCGCACGACCAGTTGGGTTATGCGCTCGCCTTTTACGAGCACCGCCAGGACCAGCTGCGGCAAAATATGGGCTGGCTGGTATCGGCTGTGTTCCTTGTGATGGCCGGCGTTGTCGTCTCGCCAGCGATTTCGCACCAGTTCAGGAGGCTGGGGAGAAGACGCGACGGGGATGCCCGGCCCGGCGGCGGTGCGGATGGCGCATCGCCGGGCGGGATCGTGGTCGCGGGCGGGCTGTCTGGAGCGGTGCGCCCGGCCGGTTCGTTCCTCATACGCGGCCTGTCGCTGGCCTGGGGGATCATCAGACGGCCTGTCGAAACGATGGAGAACGTCGCGCTTGGGCGCTCCTGGTGGCTGGTGGTCGCGCTGGTCCTGCTGGCCGCGGCCGCGCGCATTGTGAGCCTGTGGCTGATCGCCTTCCACATGCGGGCGACGCCGACGGTCGGTTCGGTGCTCGATTGGGTGCGGGTTTACCGTCCGGTTGCGTCCTATCTGCTGCCGGAGCTGCGCTGGGAGGACTCGAACCTGATTTTCGAGTCGGCGCGCATCGCGGTGCCCTGGCTGTTGTGGACGGTCTCGAACTACGGTGTGTCGGCGCTTTTCGACGGCGAGGGGACCTTTCGGGGGGTGGCGCGCACGACTGCGTTGTGCCTGGTGCCGTACATCGTTTTCGCGGTGCCTATTGCGCTGCTCAGCCACGTGATGACGGTGCAGGAGCGGGGCATGTACGAGGCGCTCTGGAGCCTGCTTTACTTCTGGATTCTGGTCCTGTTGATCGTGCAGATTCGGACGGTCCACAACTACCCGATGGGCCGGACCCTTGGCGTGGGGGTGCTGAAGCTGTTTGGGATGTTGATCCTGGCGGGCGCGCTGGTGCTGGTCGGGCTATTGAGCGTTGAGCTCATCGGATTTTTGGGAGAGGTCGCTCTTGAGATCATGCGGATTATCATTTAGGTTCGCGGCTGCGCGCCGGGCATTTGGGCGGATCGGAACGGTCCTCTTTCTGCTGTTGACGGCGGTGATGCCGGCTGCGGCCGAGGATGTTTCGCCTTTCAGCGGCACGCGGATGCTGGCGGAAGCGGTGCCTGAGGGCTATGAGCTGGTGGCGAGCAGCGAACATCTGGAGCTGCACATGCACCCGCAGAGCGCGCAGCTGGCCGTGCGCGATCGGCGTTCTTCGCTCGTGTGGCTGAGCTCACCGCCGCTGCCGCCGGGGGACGCGGTGCCGGAGAGCCTGCACGGGAAGTTTGGCACGGTCTTTTTCGCCTTTTTTACGCGCGGCCAGAGTACACAGATGCGCCGCGAGGACAGCGTCTCCAAGGTATCGAGCATGGAGATCGAGCGGACCGCGGATGGGGCTGCGGTGCGCTACGCGATGGAGGCGCTGGGGGTCGGACTGACGCTGCGCTACCGGTTGGGGCCGGACTACCTGGAGGTGATGATCGCCGAGGCCGACCTGGTCGAGACGGAGGAGAACCTGTTTGTCGGCATTGAGCTGCTACCCTATCTGGGGGCGGTGCCCCATGGCGAGGAGACGCCGGCCTACTACGTTCTGCCGGACGGCCCGGGCGCGCTGACCTATATTGGCAGGCAGGTGGGATATCGCAAGCCGTACAGCACGGTTTCCTACGGCACGGACCGCTATTCGTTTGCGAGGCCGTCGGAGCAGACCACGCCGCTGCCGGTGTACGGGATCGCGCACGAGGAGGGTGCGGTGATGGGCGTGGCCACGGTCGGAGCGGGGGAGAGCTCGATCGAGGCCGGCATCAGCATCGACCCGATGACGTTCAGCCGGGCGAGTCTGCGGCTGATCTACCGCAGGCTGACGCAGTTTCCGCTGCGCAAAGGCGTGTTCAAGGCGTTTTTCGAGGATGACCGGGTCGGCGGCGACCGGGGCATGCGCTTCTTCTTTCTGGCTGGCAAAGAGGCGACCTGGGTCGGGATGGCGCAGCGGTTCCGCCAGCATCTGATCGAGGACCGCGGGCTGGATCGGCTGGGCGGTTCGTCGCAGGCAGATGCTGGCGGCGGGGAGGATGCGGCGCTGCGCCTGCGGCTGATTCTGGGCGCGCAGAAGCCGGGCCTGATCTGGCGCAGCTTCGTCACGGCAACGTCGTTCGCGCAGGCGGCCGAGATAACGGCGGCATACGTAGACGCTGGCATGACCGACCTGGACGTTGTGCTGGTGGGCTGGGAGGCGGACGGCTACCAGGGAAATTTGCCGAAGCGATGGCCGCCGGACCGCCGGCTGGGCGGGGCGCGCGGGTTGGAGCGGCTGGCCGAACAGCTGGATGGGCTGGACGTGCCGCTGTTTGTCGAGGCCGACTACACGCTGGCCTTTCTGCAGAACGGGGGCTTCTTTCCGCTGACCGACGGCGTGATCCAGCCGAACCTGCTGCCGGTGAGCGACCTTGTGGCGGCGGCGGCGAACGTGGAGGTGCCGCGCGAGCTGCGCAAGAACCGCTTCTTTCTCAACCCGACTTTCGCGCGCGGCCGCTACCTGGAGCGAGAGGCGCCGCGCCTGGCCGCGCTGGGGGTGGACGGGATGGAGCTGCGCTGGTCGGGGGAGCTGCTGCTGAAGGACGTCAACCCCAGGTTTCCGCTGGAACGGACCGATTTCGCGGCCTCGTGGCGCGAAATGCTGATGCTGATCGGCGACTCGATGGGGTCGGCCGCGGCCCAGGGCGGCAACGGCTATGTACTCGGCGCGGTGGATACGATCACGCAGCTGCCGATCTACCGCAGCGACTATCTGTTTTCGGATGAGACGGTGCCGTTCTATTCAGTTGCGACGCACGGGCTGGTGCGGCTCTACGGGGAGGCGACGAACCTTGATTCGGACCCGCAGCGCGACTTTCTGACGCGGCTGGAATTCGGGATGCTGCCCGCTTATGAGCTGACCTACCGCCAGCCGATTGTACTGAACCGGACGACCTACAATGAGCTTTACAGCGCCCAATACGAGGAGTGGATCGAGCAGGCCGCACAGGAGTACGCGGTCAGCATCGGGGAGCTGGGCCACACGGTCAACCAGTTCATCGTCGGGCGCCGTCAGCTGGCGCCGCAGGTCTTTGCAACGACCTACGAGGACGGCACGACCGTCTACGTAAACTACGGGGACAAGCCGTTTGAAGAGAGCGGCATTCGCGTCGAGCCGCTATGGTATCTTGTCGTCGAAGGCAAAAACGAGGGACTGGCAGGGTAGAGATATGAGACTGAGCCTGAGAAAGCAGCAGATCATGTGGGGCTATATCTTTGTCAGCCCGTGGATTGTGGGTACCCTGCTGCTGTTTGCGTGGCCGCTGGTCCGTTCGCTGCTCTTGAGCTTTCAAAGGGTGACCGGGCTGGTGGACCTGAAAAGCGAGTGGGCCGGCCTGACAAACTACAGCGAGGCCTTCCGGGAAGACGTGCGGCTGATACCGACGCTGACCGAAACGCTCAGCGACCTGGCGCTGGACCTGCCGCTGATTCTCATCTTCTCGCTGATCATGGCGATCCTGCTGGCGCGGGTACGGCGCGGCCAGACGACGCTGCGGGCCATCTTCTTCATGCCGGTCGTGATCGGAAGCGCAGGCGTGATCCAGGAGCTGTTGCGGGCCGGCGCGGGCGACGAGGTCATGATGTCGACGATGGAGCCGATTCTGGTGTCGGCGGAATCATCGCCGCTGGAGGGGGGAATCGTCACGCCGATCCAGGCGACGCTGGACCGGCTGACGCTGATCATCTGGCGCACGGGCGTCCAGATACTGCTGTTCGTGGCCGGTTTAAACAGCATTCCGCCCAGCCTGTACGAGGCTGCGTACGTCGACGGCTCGACCGACTGGGAGGCGTTCTGGAAGATCACGCTGCCGATGCTTTCGCCGGTGATCCTGGTGGCCGCCATCTACACGCTGGTCGACTCGTTCACCGATCCGCTCAACAAGGTGGTTGATTACATTATGGACGTGAGCATCGGCGCGTCGCTGCGGCTCGATTACGGCGCCGCGCTGGGCTGGATCTATTTTCTGCTCGTCTTTGTGCTGATCGTACTGCTTGTGCGCCTGTCGTCGGGCCTGGTCTTCTATGCCGGAGAGCGAACATGATCAAAGGGCTTGCTGACGTTATCGGGAGCCGGTTCTGGCTGGCGCGGACGCGGTCATTGGGCAGCTGGGAACATACGTGGCGGGTATTCAGGCGGCGCCTGGGCACGCTGCTGCGCTGGATCATTCTGCTCGACTTCGCCTACATTTTTCTGTTTCCGGTGATCTTCATGATCACGACGTCGATCAAGACGGTGCACGAGCTGAACAACCCGGCGGTCAACTGGATTTCGCGCACGCCGACGAATGAAGGCTACCTGCTGGCGTTCGAGGTGCTGCGGTACTTTGACGGCGTGCGCGTCAGCCTCGGGACCAGCGTGGTGGCGGCAATCGGCCAGACGCTTGTCGGCGCCATGGTTGCCTACGGTTTCGCACGCATGCGCTTTCCGGGGCGGGAGTTTCTGTTCGCGCTGCTGCTGTTCACGATTGTGGTGCCGCCGCAGACGACGATGGTGCCGCAGTTCATGCTGTATACCGACCTGAAGTGGACCAATACCTATCTGCCGCTGATGGTGCCGCCGTTCCTGAGCTACGGCGTGCGCGGGGGGATTCTCCTGATCGTCTTTCGCCAGTTTTTCCGCGGGCTGCCCTACGAGCTGGAGGACGCGGCCCACGTTGACGGCGCGGGGCCTTTCCGCATTTTTTGGCAGATCATGCTGCCCCTGGCCAAACCGGCAATCCTGGTGGTGATGCTCTTTTCGCTGGTGTGGACCTGGAACGACAACTTCACGCCGTGGCTGGTGCTGCGGGACAACACGCTCTACACGCTGACACAGCGGATGGAGATATTCAACTCGCTGCTCAACAACTTCAGCGGATCAACGTACACGAGACTGGAAGAGAACACCTTCATGGCTGCGGTGACGTTGACCGTGCTACCTGTGTTGCTGATCTACCTGTTCGCGCAGCGGTATTTCACGCAGAGTATCGACAGAACGGGTCTGGTGGAGTAACTGCCATGGGACGAATGAGAAAGCTGAAGCCGGCGATAGTTCTACTACTTGCGGCGATCCTGCTGGGTTCGGCGCCGCCTGCGGCACTGGCGTTCACGGGCGAAGCCGCACCGCCGCCCGCGCCGCAGCAGCAGGAAGGCATTGGCGTCCAATACTTCCTGGAGACGACGTACGCCGATGTGCTGGAAGATTACCGCGCGGCCGGCCATCAGCCGGCAGCCGGCGTGGAGATCACAGTTCCCGGCGGCGAATATGTGACCGCTGACGCGCCCGGCTTGAGTATCGCCTCTGAGTTCGAGGGCAAGGCGGGCCCGATCCTGCTATGGGAGTCTGAGGTGGGCTGGGTCGAGTGGGAGTTTGACGCGCCAAGCAGTGGTCTATACGAAATCGGAATCGAGTATTACACGCTGGAGGGCAAGCGCTCCGCGGTGTGGCGGGAGGTACACATCAACGGTGAACGTCCCTTTGTCGAGGCCAAGCAGTTCCTGTTTCCGCGCAACTGGAACGACCAGCGCGAACCGAGGCAGGACAATCGCGGCTGGGACGTGCGGCCGCCGCAGCATGAGATTTACGGCTGGCAGGCGCGGCGGTTGCGGGACGCCAACGGCATGTATCTCGACCCGATCCGCTTCTATTTTCGGGAGGGTGCGAACCGCATCCGCTTGATCGCACACCGGGAGCCGGTCGCGATCGCGTCGCTGCGGGTTCTGTCGCCGCTTGCGCTGCCGACCTACGGAGAGCGCCTGGCTGAATGGCGGGCTGCTGGCCACCGTGAGGCCAGCGATGCGCTGGTGCAGGTGCAGGCGGAACATACTTTCGCGAAATCGGAGCCGACCATTCGCCGCGAGGTCAGCTACGACACGACGGTGGAGCCGTCGGCCGGCACCGGCTTCAAGCTGAACACATTCGGCGGCTACCGCTGGCGGCAGGCCGGCCAGAGCGCGTCGTGGCAGGTCAGTGTGCCGGAGGACGGTCTCTATAACATCAGCCTGCGGGCGTGGCAGGCGTTCGCAGACGGCCGGCCTTCGCTGCGAACGCTGCGCATCGACGGCGAGATCCCCTTTGCTGAGATGCGCGAGTTCCAGGTGGGATATGACCGCCACTGGCAGACGGTTACGCTCGGCGACAGGTCGGGGAGCCCGTACCTGTTTTACCTGACCGCCGGCGAACACGTTCTCACGCTGGAGGCGACCGTCGGTTCGTTTGGGCCGACGGTGCGGGCGGTGGAGGAGGTCCTGTTGGAGTTGTCGGAGATCTCGCGGCGCATCGTCATGATCACGGGTGCGCGCCCCGACCCCTTTGTTATCTACGAAGTCGACCAGAAGATCCCGAATCTCTTGGGCTGGCTGATGGACATTTCGGACCGGCTGGAGGAGCAAAAGCTGTACCTGACCGAAGTGGCGGGGCAACGCCCGAACAATGTTGCGACACTTGAGATCGTGCAGGACCAGCTTCACGATCTGGTACGGGAGCCGGACACGATTCCATTCCGGCTGGAAGACCTGGGCCGGTCCCAGGGCCAGCTCGGCGATTGGGTTGTGCGCCTGAAGGAACAGTGGCTGGAACTGGACTGGCTAGCGGTCTCGGCGCCGGAGACTGAGGTGCCGAACAAGCCGTACAGCGTGTTTGCCGCGACTATCAGTTCGATCTCACAGTTTCTGGTCTCCTTCAGCCAGGACTACAACTCGGTGGGCAGCGTCTACACGGCGAAGGGGGACGAGGTCCTGCTGACGGTCTGGGTGGGGCGGGGCCTTGAGTGGGCGCTGATCCTGCGCGATATGATCGACGACGATTTCACGCCGCGCACCGGCATTAAAGTCAACGTGCGGGTGATGCCGGCCGAGCAGATGAACGTGGGCGGCCTCAACGCGGTGCTGCTGGCGATGACGGCAGGGGAGGCGCCGGACGTGGCGATGGCGCTTAACCCCAACCTACCGATCGAGTTTGCGATTCGCAACGGTGTCATCGACCTGAGCCAGTTCGGGGACTTTGAGGAGGTCGTCACGCGGTTCCGGCCGGGCGCGCTGATCCCGTACCAATACAGGGAAGGGACCTTTGCGCTGCCGGAGACGCAGGACTTCAATATGCTTTTCTACCGCACCGACATATTGAACGAGCTGGACCTGCCGGTGCCGGAGACGTGGGAGGAGATCTACACGTCGGTCATCGAGCTGCAGCAGTACGGCCTCAACTTTTTCTACGAGGCGCCGGCGCCGAGCGCGGTGGGCGGTCTGACCGATGCCGGGCTGATGCCGATCCTGTTCCAGGAGGGCGGTGAGTGGTATTCCGAGGACGGGATGAAGTCGGCGCTGAACACGCCGGAAGGGCTGGCTGCGTTCAAGACGTGGACCGACCTGTTTATCAGCTACAGACTGCCGCTGCAGGCAGATTTTTTCACCCGGTTCCGCATGGGCCAGATGCCGATGGGGGTCTCCAACTACTGGACCTACGTACGGTTCAAGACGGCGGCGCCTGAGCTGCGCGGCCGTTGGGCGATGGCGCCGATGCCGGGTACACCGCTCGACGACGGGCGCGTCGACCGCACGAACGGTGGCCGCGGCCAGGCAATCGCGATGTTCCGGGATACGGAGCATCCGGAGGAGGCCTGGGAGTTCATGAAGTGGTGGACCGACGAGGACACGCAGATCCGCTACGGCTCGGAGGTTGAGGCGCTGCTCGGCGTCGAGGCGCGCTGGAATACGGCCAACGTTGCCGCGCTGCAGCGGCTGCCATGGGATGCGCACGACATCGAGGCGATCCTGGAGCAGTGGCACTGGTTCAAGGAGACGCCGGTCGTGCTGGGCGGTTACTTCACGCCGCGCCACATTTACAATGCGTGGAACAAGACCGTTCTGCAGGGGGAGCACCCGCGTGACGCGCTGGAAGAGGCGGTAAGGGAGATAAACAAAGAGATGCGCAAGAAACAGGAAGAGTTCGGACTGATCGAGCCATGATGGAACAGTTCCAGGAGCGCTGGCGCAGCGAGGGACGCTGGCAACTGATCGGTTACGCCTTTATGGCGCCCTATCTGCTGCTGTTCCTGATCTTTGTGGTCGGGCCGGTGGTCAGCGCCATCTATCTGAGTTTCACCTACTTCAATATTCTCGAGGCACCGCGCTGGATCGGCTGGACCAACTACCGGTCGCTGCTGGTGGACGATGAGATCTTTCTGATCGCGATCGGAAACACGCTCACATTTGCCTTTGTCACCGGCCCGGTCTCGTTTGTCGCGTCGTTTCTGCTGGCCTGGCTGCTGAATCGTATGCGGTTCCGCACGATCTATGTCCTCGCCTACTATACACCTTCGATTGGCAGCGCGATCGCGGCCTCCTTTGTGTGGCGCATTCTGCTGAGCGGCGACCGCTACGGGACGCTCAACAATGCGCTGATCAGCACCGGGATACTCGACGAGCCGATCCAGTTTCTGGCCGAGCAGTCCTACATTATGCCGGCCATCATCGTGGTCTCGCTGTGGATGAGCCTGGGCACCGGTTTTCTTGTTTTTCTGGCCGGTCTGCAGACGGTGCCCAAAGAGCTGTACGAGGCGGGCAAGGTGGATGGCATCCCGAACCCCTGGGTGGAGCTGGTCAAGATCACGCTGCCGATCATGCGTCCACAGCTGCTTTTCGGCACCGTTATCAGCATTGTCAACTCGTTCGCCGTCTTCCAGGTGGCGGTGGCGCTGGTCGGCTTTCCCAGCCCGCTGTACGCGGGCCATGTGATTATCACGCATCTGTATGACTACGCCTTTGTGCGTTTTGAGATGGGGTACGCGTCGGCGATCGCGGTGCTCCTTTTCGCATTCACCTTCATGCTGGGTCGCGTAAGTGTGCGACTTCTTTCGTCTGATGATTGAGATGTAAGGACCAGGAACTGCGCTATGACCCAAATCGCGCCGACCAAGCCCCGATACCGCCGCCGCTTCCCGCAGGTGAACTGGACCTATGTCTGGATGCTGCCGATGGCACTGGCGATGATCATCCCCCTGGTCTATACGGTCTCTTTCGCGTTCAAGCCGCTGGAGGAGCTCTTCCTCTTCCCGCCGCCGCTCTTTCCAAAGAGGCCGACGACCGACAATTTCCAGCAGCTGGTGCTGGCGACGTCGAGCATGACGGTACCCTTCTCGCGCAACGTCTTCAACACGGTGGTGACCAGTGTGGCGGTCATGGTGGGCACGGTCGCGATCGGCTCTCTGGCGGCCTATCCACTGGCGAAGTACCCGCTATGGGGCAAGAATTTCGTATTCGCCGTGGTCATCTCGGCCTTGATGTTTTCGCCGGAAGTGACCCAGATTCCGCGTTATCTGATCGTCAACGGGCTGGGCATGATCGACACCTTCGGGGCGCTGATTATCCCGAACCTGGCGCTGCCGCTGGGGCTGTTTCTGATGAAGCAGTTCATGGAGGGCGTCCCCTCGGAGCTACTAGAGGCCTCACGGATCGACGGCGCAGGCGAGCTGCGCATCTTCGGGCAGATCATGATGCCCCTGACGCGCCCCGCCTGGGCGACGCTGGCGATCTTCAGTTTCATCCCGACCTGGAACGACTATTTCACGCCCCTGATCTTCACCCGCAGCGAGTCGATGAAGACGCTGACGCTGGCGATGCAGACGATCGGCAGCGGGGCGACGACGGTGGCCCGGTACGGCGCTGTCTTTGCGGCGGCGTTCCTGGTGCTGCTTCCGCCCGTCGTCCTGTTCATCTTCATGCAGCGGCGCGTGCTCGACACGATGGCCTACTCCGGGATCAAGAGCTAGAGAAGACATCGATGACGCGCATCAGGCTCGACGACTTTCTGGACAAGCCCGCCTTTTACCGCGACCCCTATCCCGTTTACTGCGAGCTGCGTGCGACCGACCCGGTGCACTGGAGCGAGATCATGGGTAGCTGGGTCCTGACCCGCTACGATGATGTCGTTGCTTCGATGCGCGATCCGCGCCGCTTCTCCAACGCCGGCCGGCACGCCCTCTCGCTCGACCGCCTGCCGGAGCATGTGCGCAAGAAGGCCAAGCCCATCTACGATCACTACGCGGTCGGCCTCATCCACACCGACCCGCCCGACCACACGCGCATGCGGGCCCTGATCAACAAGGTGTTCACTGTGCGGGCGATGGAAAGCCTGCGCCCGCGCGTACAGAAGATCGTCGACGACCTGCTCGATGCCGCCGCGTCGGACGGCGAAATGGATATCATGGCCGCGCTCGCCTACCCGCTCCCGGTCGCCATCATCAGCCAGATTCTCGGCATCCCGGCGGAGGACAACGAGAACTTCGCCTATTGGAATGAGGGTGTCAACGAGCTGACCGCGTCCGGCCGCACGACCGAAGCGAACCTCGAGCGCGGGCTGCCCATTTTCGTCAATCTGCGCGCCTATCTGCGCGATCTGATCGCGAAGCGGCGGCGTGATCCGCAGGATGATCTGCTCAGCGCGCTGGTCATGGTCGAGGAAGAGGGCGACCGGCTCAGCGAAGAGGAGCTGATCACCAACTATCAGACGCTGATCACGGCCGGATTCGAGACGACGATGAATCTGATCGGGACCGGCCTCCTGACTCTGCTGCACCATCCCGAACAGCTGGCCAGGCTGCAGGCCGATCCATCGTTGACCGAGTCGGCGGTCGAGGAGCTGCTGCGCTACGAGACGCCGTTCCAACGCAACTGGCGCGTGGCCGCCCAGGATATCGAGCTGGGCGGAAAGCGGATCGAGCGCGGTCAGCTCGTGGCCCAGATGCTGGGCGCGGCCAACCGCGACCCGGAGATCTTCCCCGACCCGGACCGGCTCGACATTACGCGCAATTCGGGCCGCCACATCGCCTTCGGCTACGGCATCCACTTCTGCATCGGCGCGCCGCTGGCCCGCATCGAGGCCGACATCGCGTTCAGAACGCTGTTTCGCCGCTTCCCGGCAATCCGCCTCAAGCACGAGCATGTCGACTGGCGCGAGGAGATCGTATTTCGCGGCCTGAACTCGCTGATGGTAGAGTTCTGAGGCCGCCGGCGGCCACAGCCGGCAAGACCAAACGCAAATTAGTGAGGAGTGTACATGGCAGCCAGATTCAGAGTCGGCATCGTTGGCGCGGGCGAAAACGCACGCGATCACGGGCGCGCCTGCCGCAATGTAGAACAGGCCGATCTGGTCGCGATCTGCGACATCTCCGCCGAGGCACTGGACCGTTTTGGCGCCGAATTCAATGTATCCAAGCGCTACACGGACCTGGCGCAGATGCTGGAGCAGGAGGAGCTCGACATCGTCGTCATCTCGGTCTGGGGCGTCTACCATGCCGAGCTGGCCATTGCCGTTGCCGGCTCGGGCAAAGTGAGGGCCGTCCTGGTTGAGAAGCCGATCAGCATAACCGCCGCTGAATGCGAGGAGATGATCGCCGTCGCCAACGGGAACGGCGTCCTCCTGGCCGAGGCGTTCAAGTGGCGGCACGACCCGCAGCACCTGCGCGTCAAGGAGCTCCTGGACGCCGGGCGGATCGGCCGGCCGGTGTCGGTCCACGGCAGCTTCACGTCGCCGCTGATTCGCTTCGCCCCGCCCGACAACTGGCGATATGACCGCTCGCGCGGCGGCGGTTCTGTATTTGATACCGCCGGCTACCTGATCCACTTCGCCCGCTTTGTCTTTGATGCCGAGCCGCATCGCATCTACGCGGCCGGCACGCCGCCGATCGAGGGGGCCGACGTTGAGATGTCCGCCTCGATCCTGATGCAGTTCCCCGGGCACCGCACGGCGCAGCTGACCTCCAGCTACGAGTGGGGCTACTGCCAGGCCACGCACGTCCTGGGAACGCGCGGCTGGATACGCATGGAGCTGCCGTTCGACCAGCGCAGCGTGCGCGAGCAGGAGTTTGTCGAGAAGGAGGACCTTGCGGCCACGGTCCAAGTCTTTCACGACAACTTCAACACAGAGATTTACAGCTTCACTTCGGTCAACCAGTTCGACCTGCAGCTCAGCCACCTGTGCGACTGCCTGGAGACGGACCGGCCCAACCGTATTTCGCCGGAGTTCAGCCTGGGCAATATGCGCGCCATCGACGCCGTCTACGCATCGATCCGCAGCGGCAATCCGGTCGACCTGCCGGCCTAGTCCGCCATCGCCAAAACCAAGCCACGTAAGGAGAAACAAGGATGCGGGCAAATACAGTGCGCCAGAAGATTCGGAGCGGCCAGAACTCGTTCGGACTGTTCCTGGGCATGGGCAGTACAATGATCGCTGAACTTCTGGGACACGCCGGCTGCGAATGGCTAGTGGTGGAGATGGAACACAACGGCCTCGACATGGCCGAAGTCGAGCAGATTCTGATGGCCATGAACGGCACGGACGCGGTCCCGATGGTGCGGATTCCGTCGGCCGACCCGGTCTTCATCCAGCGCTCGCTCGACATCGGCGCGCTGGGCATCGCCGTGCCGATGGTAAAGACGGCTGCCGAGGCCGAGGCGATCGTGCGGGCCTCACGCTACCCGCCCCACGGCAAGCGCAGCTTCGGACCGCTGCGTGCATCGCACTACACGATCGACTACGAGGACTACTTCGACAAGGCCAACGACAACATCCTGATCCTGCTGATTCTGGAGACCGCCGAGGCTGTCGAGAACCTGGAGGAGATCGCCAGCGTGCCGGGCATCGACGTGATCTACATCGGCGCCTTCGATCTCTGCCTGTCGCTGGGTCTGAATCCGTTCGACATGCCTTTGCCCGAAATCGACAAGGTCATCGAGCACGCGCAGAGCGTCGCCGAACGTTGCGACGTCGCGCTTGGAATCGGCTCGGGCAGCCCCGAAGAGCTGCGGCTGCGCGCCGACCAGGGCTTCACATTCCTCGGCTACGGCCCGGACTATCAGCTGCTGTTGGGCACGCTGCGTCCGGGCCTGGAAGCGTACAAGCAGCTTGGATAGGCGCCAGCCCAATCGCGGAGATGCGAGTTTTCCAATAGCAAACGTCCCGGCAAAAGCCGGGACGTTTCGTTTTTCTTGAAGCTGGCTGTCGCGCCGAACGCGTGCTGCCTCGGCAGACTGTTTTCCCAGCAGGGCGGGCCCGCCTACACGGCCAGCGCCACCGCCCGGACTTCGCCGAACTCGCGCTCCAGCTTGGTCCACGAGTGGCCGCGGTCGGTGCTGCGATAGAGCTGCCCGGCCACGCTGTAGGCGACGATCCAGTCGGGAAGCTCGGGATTGCTGACGACGGCCCAGATCGTGCTGTTGGCGACACCGCCGAGATCCGCTCGCTGCCACGATTCGCCAAGGTCGCTGCTCTGGAAGAGACCGCCCTGGTTTCCGGGAGGGCCGTTTCCCGCGCCGACCCAGATGCTGCTTTCGCCATTGGACTGATGCAGCACGCCGCGGCAATAGGACCAGGGATAGTGTGACCTCACATTCAGCGGGGTCCAGTTCTGCATGTCTGTGGTGAGACAGACGTCGTTGTTGGTGCTGGCGACCAGTGTCTTTGGCGAGCCGGGCACGACCGCGAGCCCGTGGATGTCGAGGCTGGAGAGGCCGTCGCTGCCCTCGCGCCAGGTGTCGCCGCCGTCGCGGGTGATGCGCATACCGTCGATTTCGATGCCGGCGTAGACGGTCTGCGGGTCATCGGGGTCGATGACGATGCTGGTCACGCGCGGTACGATCGGCACGCCTTCGCACTCTTCCGCCAGTTCGACGTCCAGCTCTTGCCAGCTCTTTCCCCCATCGCGCGTACGGTAGAGCGCCGAAGGACAGGTGCCGGCGTAGATGGTGGCGGTGCTGGTCGGGTCGATGGCGAGCGCCCAGATCTGCAGGTCGTTCATAGGCGAGTCGATCAGGGCCCAAGTATCGCCGCCGTCCTCCGTGCGGTAGAGACCGGCTTCGGTGCCGGCCAGCAGGACCGCCGCGTCGTCCGGGCTGATGGCCAGCGCGCGGATGTCCGACTCCGAGAACATGCCCTCTGTGGCCCTGTCCCAGCTTTCGCCGCCGTCGCGGCTGCGCCAGACGCTTTGCCCGACCGTGCCGGTATAGATAGTTGGCATTGCTGTCATGTGAGTCCTCCTTTTTTGTCCTTAAAGGTGGGTTCGCTGAATTGGTTGCGAAAAGGCAGAAACGCCGCGTTCCTGCAACTATCCAAGAGCAGCCAGCGGCGGTTCGGCCGGCGCGAGGTCAAATCGAGGGAATGGGTGACATCGACCGCGATGCGCCTCTCAGCGATCGACTGTTGTTCCTCGCAGGACAACGGCAAGAAAGGAATGGCCTTCGCTGTCGATTTGCAGCGCTTCGCTGACCTCGGAAGGTGCGGACCGGTAGAGCGCCTGGATGGCGGCCCGATTCACCTCCGATGTTTCCATGCGCCGGGTCCACTCTTCGAACTCCAGGTAGATGCGATAGGTGAAGATGACCTCCGGGCTGAACTGGGCTTTCGAAAAAAAGTCCCGCCATTCGATCAGGGTGAAGTCGCGGACGTGGGACGAATCGCGCAGTATCTCGATGGCGTTCAAGTAGGTGTCGCAGACCGGATCATCGAAACCGATTACGTCGCTGAGAATAAACTGCCCGCCGGGACGCAGAACGCGGTGAAATTCGCGCAGCGCCTGGGCGGGTTTGGCCCAATGATGGGCGCTGTAGCGGGAGATGACGAGATCGAATGTGTTGTCATCGAAGGGAAGCGACTCGACATCGCCCAGCCGCGTGCCGAGGTTTTCCAGCCCGCGCGCCGCCGCCAGCAGCTCAACCTGCCGCAGCATCGACTCGGTGAAGTCGAGCGCGACGACCTCGGCAACATGCGGCGCAAAGCTGGACGCGGCATGGCCCGCGCCGCAGCCGGCGTCCATTACGCGCTCGTCGCCGCGCAGGTTGGCCGCCTCCACCATCACCGGCAGATCTTCGCCCTGCGCGTGCACCGCGCTTGTGAGATATTTGGCCGCCACCCGCCCGAACTGCTCCTGCACGGCGGCCTTCAGATCGCTCTCCCTTGCCAAACTCGCCTCTCTTTGCTTCTTCAACCAAGCCGGACGCGGCCCGCGTCACGCCGCGTTGACCGCGGCGTACCGGTCCAGCAGCGTGGAGAGCGCCTGCTGGCCGAACTCCACCGCCTCGACCGGCACGCGTTCATCGGCGGCGTGGACAGTCGCGCCGAAATTCGTCCCCGGCGGCAGCTTCATCGGCAGAAATCCGTAGTTCTGGATGCCGAGCCGCGAAAACATGCGCCCGTCAGTGAATCCACCCACCATAGACGGGATCACAACGCCGTCCGGATCGAGCTCCTCTACGATGCCCTTCAGCAGCGGGAACAGCCCCATGTCTACACTTGGCCGCCCCGGGTCGTGCCGGATGATTTCGTACTCCAGGTCGTCGCCTAGCAGTGCATGCAGTTCGGCAATCAGGTCGTCGGACGTGTAACCCGGCAGCACGCGGCCATCCAGCTCCAACTCGATTTCGCTGGGTATGACGTTCGTCTTGATTCCGCCCCCCACCACCGTCGCGTTGACCGTGTTGTGCAACAGCGCGTCAAGCGAGCGGGCCTGGTGCAGTCCGTCCGCGGCCATCTGATCGAGCACACTGTCGGTGCGGTCCGGGTCCAGCAGCGCCAGCGCCGACTCTGCCAGGTCGTCCGGCGCGCACTCGGCCAGCGCAGGCAACATCTGCTCCATCACCGGCGTGATGTGCACGGGAAGTCGGTTCTCGTTGAGCGTTGTCAGCAGCTTGCCCAGCCGGGCCATCGCCCCATCGCGCAGCGGCGTCGATCCATGCCCGCCCGGCCCTCCGATCCGGGTGCGCAGCCAGCAGACCTGCTTTTCTGCGACCATCAGCGGGTAGTAGCGCTGGTCGCCGAAGTATTGGGAGCTTCCGCCCCCCTCGCCGATCGCATACCTGGCGCCGTCGAACTGCTCCGGATGCTCCTCCGCCAGAAAACGCGCGCCGAAGTCGCTGCCGGCCTCCTCGTCGCTCATGATCGTGAGCACCACGTCCCCGGCCGGGGAACGCCCTTCGGCGGCTGCGCGCAGCACTGCACAGGTCATCATCGTCACGCCGCTCTTCATGTCGAGGCTGCCGCGGCCCCAGACAACGCCGTCCACCAGCTCAGCCCCAAACGGATCGCGCTGCCAGCTCTGATTGGCCGTCGTCACGACGTCCACGTGCCCCTGCAGCACAAGCGCGGGCGCGTCGCCGCGGCCCGGCAGGCGGGCCACAATGTTGGGCCGCTTCGGGTCCTTCGCCAGAATCATAGGCGCGAGCCCGCCTTCCGTGAGGAGGTCGGCCAGAAAGCCGATGCACTCGGCCTCGTCCCCGGGCGGATTCGTTGTGTCGAAGCGGACCAGCGTGCGCAGCAGGTCGATCGGCCGTTCGTAGATGGGCATGGACATGGATTCTTCTACTCCTGTGAAATGCCCGGAGTCATGCTTCCCTCTTAAGCCAAGGCTATGGCCCAAAGCCTATCCCATCCACGTCAGAAGGGCAAAGTCATCGAGCCGCAACTTGGCGGAAAGTGAGCGCCCGGCCGAGCTGAGTCCTGACACATTCATGGCGCTTGTTCGCCAATTTCTCCAGGACTGATACAATTGCGCTATTCGACCCGCCGAACGCCGCCGAGGCTGCAAACGAAATGGAACGAATTGCCCAGTGACCCAGCTCAGCGAGAGACTCGCGGAAAGCAGCCCGATCGTTCTCGACGGCGCCACCGGCACCGAGCTGCAGCGCTGCGGCGTGCCGATGGATGGTGCCGCCTGGTGCGGTCTGGCCGTCGCCTCCCATCCCGACATCGTGCGCCAGGTCCACCTCGACTACATTCGCGCCGGCGCCGAGGTCATCATCGCCAATACATTTGCCAGCGGCCGCCAGATGCTGAGAGCCGCCGGAGCCGAAAGCGCTACCAAAGAGATCAACCGGAATGCCGTGCGGGTGGCGCGACAGGCCAGGAAAGAGGCAGCCGAAGCGGCAGCCAGCACGGCGGGAAGTGGGTGGGAGCTGGCCCCGCAGACCGTTTGGATCGCCGGATCGATCTCGCCGATGGCACCCGGCGCTGCCGCTGCCGCCAGGCCCGCACTACACGAAATGCGTGCGCACTTCGCCGAACAAGCCGAGTTGCTGGCCGAAGCCGGCGCTGATCTGCTGATCCTGGAGATGATGCGCGATGTCGACTACAGCTGCGCCGCGCTCGAGGCGGCCGCCGGCACCGGACTGCCGGTCTGGGTGGGATTCAGCTGCAAGCGGACGCAGGAAGGCCGCCTGGTCATGCACCCTGCGATCGCGGGCAAGCTCGACTTCGAGGAATGTGTGGCCGCGGTAATGGCCGAGGGCGGCTCGCTGGCAGCCGTCATGCACAGCGACGTCAACGTCATCGGCGACGCGCTGGCGGCAGTTCAGGCCGTTTGGGACGGGCCCACCGGCGCCTATCCCGAAAGCGGCTATTTCACGATGCCCCACTGGCAGTTTGTCGATGTCATCCCGCCCGACACCTTCGCCGGCGAGGCCGTGAAGTGGGTCGGCCAGGGCGCAGACCTGGTCGGCGGCTGCTGCGGAATCGGACCCGAACACATTCGCGCGCTGACACAACGTCTGCGCGCCTCAGGCAGCTGACAGTGGAGCCCCAATGCCCCGCCAACTGGCAATTCGCCGGCCCTTACCGTCTTGACAAGGCCAATCGACCATGACAGTTCTCCACTGGCGCGCGGCGGCGCGCCTGTTCGCGAAGTGTATCCTGCCGCTCCTCATCCTCAGCGCGCTCCTGGCCGGCTGCCGCCGCGACCGTGAGAGCGAGATCCTGTTCGAGGCCGACGGACCTCCGGTCACAATCACATATGTGTCTCCGGACTTTTCGAGTGTGGCGGCGACGGAACAGGTTGCAATCGAGCGGTTCCTGCAGCGCGCGCCCGGCATCGAAATCGACCGGCAACCCCTGCGTGGCGACGCGGCGGACTTCTTGCTCGATTCGCCGCCGCCCGACGTGATGTTGTTGTGGGACGGGATACTCCTGCGCAGCGCGGCTGAGCAGGGGCTGCTCTCGGATCTCGCAGATGTTTGGACCGAGGGCAACTTTACCGAGTCATATGGAGACCAGTTCCACGATCTGAGCCGGATTGAGGGAACGCCCCGCCTTGCGCCGGCCGGCTTCAGCTGGACGGGTATCTACTACAACGTGGAGGTCTTCGAACGTTACGGCCTGACGCCGCCCGCCAAATGGGAGGCGTTCATCCGCATCTGCGATACGCTGCTGGCAAACGGGGAGACGCCTCTCTCGCTGGCCGGGCAGAACTCGTTCATCAGCAGTCTCTGGTTCGACTATCTCAATATGCGCCTCAATGGACCGGAGTTCCACGCCGAACTCCTGGCCGGGCGCGTAAGCTATCACGACGAACGCGTTGCCCGCGTCTGGGAACTGTGGTTGTCGATGCTGGAGAGAGATTACTTTGTCGAAACGCCGGGCAGCACAGGCGACCTGGAAAGCATGACGGCTCTCGTCCGCGCGGATTCGGCCAATCCCTTGAACAGGGAAAAAGCTGTTATGACGCTCGCCCCCCATTTCAGCGCGGCCGAACTGCCGCCCGCCTTTGCGAGTGAACTTGACTACTTCCAGTTCCCGCAGATCGACGCGAGCGTTGCAATGGGCGAGATTTCCGTCGTATTTGGCTACGTCATTCCGGCCGGCGCGATGAATCGCGTCCCGGCTGCGGTGTTCGTGGGCTACATGGGGTCGGCCGAGGCACACGAACTGCAGTTGAAGCAGATGGGAGAGGACAGTAGCAACGCCGGCTACGTGCCTGTTCACCAAGACATTGACGGCGAGCTGCTTTCCCCGGCCGCGGAGAAGGGCGGGCAGATAGTGCGCGGCGCCGACTCCATCCGGCCGCCCCTGACGCTCGTCCTTCCGGACGAGATGCAGCGGGGATACACCACTGTCCTGCGGCGGCTCTTTCTCATGACGGGCACCCGCATACGAGTCGATGAGATCCAGTCGATCCTGGAGGATGCCCGGCAGAAGGCGATTCAGAGCGGCGCGTACCCGCTCTAGAACAGGCAAACAGGATGGCCGGGGCCGTCTGCGGCCTCCTGAACTACAGGAGTCGCTCGGCTTATGCGGCCTCTTTCTGAGCGAGAACGACCTCCGACATGCCGGGCCATTAAAGCCAGATGTACGTGCAAGCATCGCACTCGATTGCGCCGCTGACTTCTGGACTTCATCTGGGACTTTCCCTCTAATGTCGGTGGATCCTTCTAGGCCATGTCTATAGCCTTCTACTTGAAACTGATCCGGCCCTGTACTATCATGAAATGCGTTGACGGTAGAGAACCCTGGCAGGGAGTCGGGATTTCTGACAGCCGATGAAGATACCAGATGTAGCGACTGCGCTTGATTTCGGAGGCCGAGCCGTACTCGTCACCGGCGGAAGCCGGGGAATCGGCGCGGGCATCGCACGGCGCTTTGGTGAGGCTGGCGCGTCCGTTGTGGTTGGATACTCTCAGGCGGGTCAGGACGCGCAGGAGGTGGTCGCGCAGATCCGGGTGAAGGGCGGCGATGCGCTGGCGGTACAGGCCGACTTACGTCTTGCCGGGGACGTTGACCGGCTGATTCGTCAGGCCGTGGCACACTGCGGCCGGCTGGACGTGCTCGTCAACAACGCCGGCATCTATCCGGTGTCGCCGCTGCTGGGACTGGCGGATAGCGAGTGGGAGGATGTGCTGGCCGCCAACCTGACAGGGATGCATCTCTGCACACAGCGGGCCGCGCAGGCGATAATCAACCATTCGAAGCAGAGAGAAGAGGCAGAGAGGGGCGGGGCGATAATAAACATCTCATCGATCGAAGCCACGTCGACGGCCTTCGGCCACAGCCATTACAGCGCGGCCAAGGCCGGTGTCGAGCAGTACACGCGCAGCGCGGCGTTGGAGTTGGCCGAGCACAATATCAGGGTCAACGCGGTAGCGCCGGGACTGATTGGCCGTCCCGGATTAGAGGCGGACTGGCCTGAAGGCGTGGGGCGCTGGCTGGAGCGCGCTCCCCTGGCGCGGCTAGGTTCGCCGGAAGACATCGCCGACTCCTGTCTCTTTCTCGCGTCCCCCCTTGCCCGCTGGATTACAGGTGTGACACTAACCGTCGATGGAGGCGTGCAGGTCGCTCCATCCTTCTAAACGATGCCAGAACACGCGCTCACGGCCGCCGACGTGATTCGAATCCTGGACCTCGCGCCGCTGCCGGTGGAGGGGGGCTACTATCGAGAGACATACACGAGCGAATTGCACCTGCCCGCGAACGTACTGCCGCCCGAGATTGGCTCGAACAGATCCGCAACGTCCGTCATCTATTATTTGTTGACGGCGGATTCGAAGTCGCGGCTGCACCGGCTGGTGACGGATGAAGTGTGGCACTTCTATTTAGGTGATTCGGTTGATTTGTACTTTTTTGGCCCTCATGATGACTATACGAAAATTGACTTGGGACATGGCATACTGCAGGGCCAGACTGTGCAGGCGGTTGTACCAGCAAGGAGCTGGTTCGGAGCACGCCTGCAGTCTGGGGGGGAGTGGGCATTGATGGCCTGTTCGCTTGCTCCGGCGTACAGCGATGAAGATTTCTCAATGCCGGACGCGGCGGAGTTCGAGGCGCTCATGGCCCGATTTCCCGCCCAGGAGCAGATTCTTCGCGACCTTCGCTGATCACGCTATCGTTCATTAATATTCAGGAATCGGAGCTTCGTGTTATGCGTCAACTGGTTGAACTAGCGCTCTTCACAGACGATGTGCCCGCGCTGACGGCATTCTACAAAAAGCTACTCGGAGGTGAGCCTGCCTTCAGTTCGGAGCAGATGGCCCTCTTTCAGTTGGATGGTCTGCATATTTTGATCCATCACCGCGTGCCGCCTGATCCCGCCTACGAGGTCGACGAATCGGATCCTCCCAACGAGGACCATTTTGCGATTGGTGTCGCGGAGCTGGAGGCTGCCTGGTCTGAAAGCGGCCTGGGGGAGTATCCGGGCGCGATTGCGCCGACCACCTACCCTTGGGGCCGCTCGGCCTATGTGCGCGATCCTGACGGGCGTCTCGTCGAGATGCAGGCCACGTGAGGGGCGCTTGTCAATTTGGAAATCTCGTGCTAGGGTAGCTCCGTCGTCCGGCGACGTGCCGGGTAGCGACGGTCCGGTTCACATAGTCCGCGACCAGCGGGAAAGGAGGCTTCCAATGTCAGTTTTCGAGGAACGCATGAAGAACGGAAGTGGTGACCGCCTGCAAGAGGAGCGGAAATAGCCGGAAGAGCCCAGACTGTCCCATCGTTGTTCTCCTTGATGGGTGATCGCACGTTTGCTCGTTGTAAAACTCCGCGAATTTCCTCCTTCTCAAACGACAGGCTGTAGGTGGTCTCCAGTTCGCGGCCTCTTGTATACCTCAGACATCAAGAACAGACGGACGGGCCGGCACACGGCAGATTCCGGCTGTCCTCGATTCCTGGCCGCGCCAAGCATTTTTCAACCAATCAAGCCGCCTCTCCGTACCTCCCTTCCAGCGATCATGGGCTGCGGGGAAGGTGTACGAGACACGCAAGGACCGCTATGGCCTTCAGAAGGAATACAACTGAATTGGACACAAATGATAGAGCCCAAGAGGTGAGCGAAAGGGAGAATGACCCGCTCAACGCGGCGCCACGGGAGACGGACAGGCGCTGGGAGGAGGAGGAAGAGGAGCTGGCTTTCTACGCGAAAAGGTTTCGTCTGCCGCAAGAAAGGGAGATTCGGGTCCGGCGCGCCCCCAAGAACGAACGGCAACGCTTTGAGGATCACAGGGAGGAGGTTGGTACCCTGGCCGAAGCAGCCGGCCTGGAAAACGTGTGGGAGACTACCTACACGCCGTCGCGCTACGAAGGCGGCTTCCTCCAGGAATCGCTGCAGCCCTTCTATTCGCAAGACCAGATTGTGGACGTGAATGCGCTGGTGAAGGGCGGCAAGGAAGCAAGCGTTTATCGCTGCCGGGCGCATCCGTCGTCAGGCGCGGAATGGATTGCGGCCAAGGTCTACCGTCCCCGCAAGTTTCGAAATCTGCGCAATGACGCCATCTACCGTGAAGGACGGCATCTGCTTACTTCAGAGGACGGGCGGCCAAAGAGCGTCAACCCGCGCGACGGGCGCATCGCGCGGGCGGTTGGCAAGAAGAGCGTTTTCGGTGTTGAGGTGCGGCACACATCCTGGCTGATGTACGAATACAGTGCCCTGCAGATATTGCACAGTGCCGGTGTTTCCGTCCCTGAGCCATACGGCGTGGCCGAGAATGCAATTCTGATGGCCTACATTGGGAACGGGGGAAAGGCCGCGCCAAACCTTCACGAGGTCAGCCTCGAATCTGGTGAAGCCTCCGCTTTCTTTGAACAGGTCCTGGAAAGCATTGCCGCCATGCTGGAGAAAGGACTGGTCCACGGGGACCTGTCGGCCTACAACATTCTGTATTGGCAGGGGAAGATCACGTTCATCGATTTCCCGCAGGTGGTGAACGCGCGCACAAATCGCAGCGCGCAGTCGATTCTGAACAGGGATGTTGCGCGCGTGTGCCGGTACTTTGCTCGTTACGGGATTCCGACCGATTCGAGTCGGTTGGCAAGTGAACTGTGGGAGCGGCATGCGGCCCCGGACCCGGACGACCTCGCGGCGGACCTATCACTGCTCGAAATGGAGGGCGAGCTGGAGAATGAGGGCATTAAAGAGTAGAAGAGTGCTTGATGCAGCGGCGGCGATGCGGAGCGGCCGCTACCAGGGAAGGCGCCGGATGTCGCGGCGCATGGCCCGCCACAGTTCGACGGCACGCGACAGTGCGCCGGCGCGCGCCGGTAGGTTCGCGTAGCGTTCCTGGCTGATCGCGGCGGTTAGGCCCAGGACGTTCCTGGTCAGTCTTCGACGCCGCTCCGGTTCGCTTTCATGCTCTCTCAGATGGGTCGAGAGACCGCGCCCGTACTCCAGTTCCGTCTCGGTCGACAGGTGGGGACGTCCGATGCGCCGGCCCCACCTGAGCAGTCCGAGCCAGGGATCCTGCGGTCTGCGCTCAAGCAGCCTCCAGACTGCGAAAAGCAGCGCGGCCAGCGGCAGCAGCCAGAAAAGCGTCTGCCAGCTCCAGCTCCATTCCTGGCCCGGGGCCGTCTCCTCGTCTGCCGCCGGCTGGGTGTTGGGCGAACGATCTGTTGCAAACTGAACTGCACTCTCCCGCTGAAGGGATGGCCGACCGGCGGTCGGCTCAAAGGGCACCCACCCGACCTCTGGAAGATAGACTTCCGGCCATGAATGGGCTTCGGCCTCGGTAATCGTCCATTCCCCCGTCTCCAGCTCCCAGTAGCCACCAATATAACCGGTTGCGAAGCGCGTCGGGAGGCCGTTCAACCGCGCCAGAACAGCGAACGCCGTCGTGTAGTAGTCACAGTAGCCCTCTTGCAGGTCAAACAGGAAGAAATCGGCCACATCTGTGTCGGGCGGCGGGGGTGGGACCTCCAGATTATAGTCTATTCCGCGCAGGTGAGCTTCGATTGCCTCAGCGACTTCGAATGGTCCCGTCTTCCCGGTGGCCAGTTTTTCGGCTAGCCGCCGCGTGCGTGGCGTAACGCTCTCTGAGACGTGCAGATGTATGCCGAGTTCGGGTTGAAGCGGCAGCGGCGCATCGCCCCATGCGGGCAGAGCGCGCAGCCGGTCGGCTGACAGTGCCGGCACGTAGGAAACAACGTCGAAGCGGTCGACCGGGCCAACGCCGGACCATACGGCGACCAGGTCGTCCTGGGAACGCCGCTCCAGCTGGTAGTCCATACGGAATTCGGAAGGTTCTCCGGCTGCAGCAAGGACTGCAGTCGGGGCGGTAAGTCTGACTCTCTGCACAAGCGCCACCCGGCCCGGCCACTCATCTTCCTCGCGCCAGGCGCGATTTGCCTCGTACGAGGCATCCCTTTCCTCGCCGGTGTTGCTCCAACCGCGCCCGTCGTAATCGGCGAATGTGCCCCGCCGCATATAGAGGCGAGGAGGCGTCTGACCCAGCTCGGTCACCGGCCCAAAGGGATAGTTTGTTGAGACCCGCATCACCTCGAACCGCCCGAGTTCCGAGCCGCCTTCAAGCAGGAAGCGGTTCGGCAGGCCGCTGCTGAGGCGGCCCATGCCGCGTCTGCCCCCCTTGAGGTCCGGAAACATCCGCTCGGTCACGCCGTCCACCGAGTCGTAAACGGGTGTCATCGTCTGGTAGACCTTGTTGGCAACCGGACGGATAACGACGTTGGGCATGAAACCGGCCAGAAGAACCATGGGCACGGCGACCGCAAGGATCGAGAGCAGGCGATCTGTGATCAGCATTGGACTGAAATCAGTCTCGCGGCCGACCCAGATCCGTTCCAGGCGCTTCTGGTCCAGGAGGACATGCAGGAGCAAGGTCGCGACCAAACCGACCAGGATGAGCTGCCGCCCCTGGCGGCCGTAAAAGAGGAGTGTAGCCAGCACCCACAGGACCGGCGCGCCCACGATCAGGCCGTTTCGGGTCGAATGGACAAGCAGCGCTGAGACCCCGCCAAGCAGCCAGAGCATGACGCCGAAAAAGGAGAGAAAGACAAAGTTGTCCTGGTAGGCACCGCCGGCCTGCACGCCCTGTAGCCAGTCGCTGTAGCGCCAGACCAGGGCCGACAGGTCGGCCCGGGCGCCTGCTGCCAGGGAGAGCGGATCTCTGACGGCAACTGCCTTCCACGTATCGATCGGGCCGGGAATCCAGTGAACAATCACCTGCGAAACGGTCACGATGCCGAGAGCGGTCCAGAGCAGGAATCCAGCGAAACAGCCCAGAGCAAAGAGAGGCCTGCGAAGCTGGACGAAAAAGCGCTGCGCCCATGTTCTCGGATTCTGGTCGGGAGGCTGCGGGGATTCGGACAGGGGGCGGGCGAACCAGGCGCGCAGGAGGCTGACCAGCCACCAGCCGGCCAGGAGGCTGATCACGGGGACCCATTCGAGGACGACCTGAATGCGTCTCAGGTCGATCCAGCGGGCCTCGCGTATCGCCAGCGGCGGCAGCACCGCCAATAAGAGGGTCACTGCGAAGACCGACCAGCCAAGCGGCGGCCGGAAACGCTGCGCCGCCTTCTGGAACAGGCGCATGACGACGTGCTGGTCGTCCACTGCCGGAACCGCGCTCAACCGACATCCTCCTCGATTTCGTAGGCCACAACGCCGCCCGAAGGGGTGGAGCGGAGGACCGTGCGCGTGCGCCGATAGGTGAGTGCGGGCGCCAGTGCGGTCCCCGCCGCCATGAACTGGACCGGGATTTCATAGCGGGTCAGGATGTCAGCCAACTGTGCCTGGCTGTCGTCAAGAAAGGCAGGGGCTAGGAGGGGACCTGTCTCCTCTGCCTGAGACATAACAGGTTCCAGCGAACTAGGTGCTTGATTCTCCGACTCGCCATTCCTGGCGGTGCTTTCGACCCTTTCGAAGCCGGCAGGAACCGCGGTGGGCGTTACGGCGAGAACACTTGACGAAACGCCGCCGCGCCGCAGATGTAGGAGTTCCGCCGCCCAGTCTGTGCCTTCGTAAACAACGTCCGATGTGACAACCAGGACAGTTTGGCCGGCGCTGAACACGCCGCGGCTGCGGTGCAGCAGTTGCTCCAGGGACAGGTCGCCGGCCTGGACAGGCGCCAGCGCGGCCAGGATGCGCCAGACCTGCCCTTTGCCGGGCAGAGGCGGCACGGCGACAAGATGGGAGTCTGACTCGTCTGCGCGGATCTGCGTGCGTTCGCCGTTGCCGTCGACCGCGGCAAGTCCCTCCAGACCTGATGCGGCCGAATCCCCCGCCAGGGCATCGGATTCCCAGCCAGACTGGCGGGCTGGAGCGGTAAGGAGGCCGACAGAGCGGCGTTCGCCGCCGCCCAGGTATTCGGCTGCCGCGCTGGCCGCAAGGACAATGCCGGTTTCGAGCGTGCTGGTCGACGCCTCTCCCGATTGAACACGCCGGTTGACATCGAGCACAATCCACAGGTCTCCGCTCGGTTCGGTCTCTACGTCGGTTACGATCAGCTCGCCCTGCCTTGCGCTGGTAGGCCAGTGAACATGGCGCAGGCTGTCACCGGGACGGTAGGCCCTGACGACCGGCGCGCGCTCCGTCCCGCTGTAAGTCATGCGGCGGCGGTCCCGTCCCGAGAGGTTGCCCCTGGGCAGATCGATCGCTGGCATGAGCGCCACGCGCGGATAGACAAGAAGCGTTTCGGACTCCGCGCTCGCCATCTCCAGGCTGAAGAGTCCGAAGGGATCGCCCGTCCGCAGTGCGTACGGGCCAAGTCGAAAGACGCCGCGCTGGCCGCACTGGGCTTCGGCCCGCCACTGATAGCTGCTTCCGGGGCCGCAGCTAACAACCTGGCGCGGGTTGTAGCCGGGGAGCCGCGAGTTGTCGGCGAACTCCAGCCAGTGCAACGGCAGGGAGCTGTCGTTTCTAAGCACGAAACGCTCCTGGAGCGCGTCGCCCACAACCAGCATCGAGCCCTCGCGCCGCCGTTCGAAGAAGATGTGCAGGACCTGGGACCGCAACCAAGCATAGCTGACAGCGTAGACAATGACAAGTGAAACGAGAAGCGCTATCCAGACCGGGCTTGGGCCGAGCAGCTGCATAAAGAGCAGCAAGGGAATGAAGTAAAGAGGCCACCCGTTTCGCAGTTCGATGCGTCGGTCCGCGGGTAGCTTGCGGTTCAGGAGCCGGGCGAGCGTCCGCCGCGACATTTGGCGTAACGGTAAACCCGTGGAGCTGCCCCTGTTGGGTGGTGTCTCAGTGACCACAATGCGATTGGCTGCTGGCAGACAGTTATGTCAAAATGGGCCAGGACTACGCCGGAAGGGGTTTGGACGGCGCCGGCGCAGGCCTCGGCGGGTCAGGGCGAGCGACGCACCCGGTTTGGTATCCGGCTCTGACCTTCCGGCGCGGCTTCCAGGCAAGAACTGACCAGATTGTACCATAGATTTATGGCCCTCCCAGGAACCTCCCAGCAGGCGATCGACACCTGCAGGCCTTGGCTTGCAGGATCGGGGGCGCTTCGTTCTGGGGAAGCGGGCGGTCACTGAAATGTTTCATTTCGGCATACTTTTGTTGGACCCTTACGCGCTCTTGTGGCAGGTACTGGCTGCTGTCGCGATCGGTGGCATCGTAATCGTCTTGATTTTTGCCATCATCGAGCCGGGCCCTCTGACCAAGAAACGCCCGTTTCCCCGCAAGAGACGGTCCGCGCCGGCGGACGTCGATCGGGAGGACGCGGAACCGCGCGGCGGAAATGAGTGACCAAAGTCCGGCGACTGGTTGATAGGCTGCCAGGGGGGTCTCGCTTCGACCGGCGCAGGCAGGCCGGACGCCGAGACATTTCATATGAAGCCAGAAGAGAAGGAGACAGGGTCGCCTCAACCACTGGTGGGGCAGTTCACAGAACCCTTCGAAACGGGACTTCCGGTCGAGCTGCGCTTGCCCACGGGCGCAGTTCCGCCTTCGCAAAACCTTGTAGGGCGCTATTTCCTGGCTCGCTGCAGCAGCGAGGTTGATATTGAGCGGGTCGGTGACTGGTCGATTTATCTGCGGCGACCGCTGTTTATTTGCAGCCGTCAATCGAGGGAGCAGGACGATTTCTGGCGGCTCTACCCAGGCAACCGACAGATCTTAGTAAAGCGGGATGCAGCGAACGGGAGCCGGGGGCAGGACGGCGGCGATCCCGCCATTCCCTGGCTGGCGAAACGCGGACCTGGCGACCAACTAAACCTTTTGGGGCCGCTCGGCAATGGTTTTTCCGTCCCCGCTGAACCACACAACCTACTGGTCGCGGTTGACATTTCCGATGACCCGGCATGGTTCTGGCAGCTCCATTTCCTCTGTGAACAGTCGCTTGACCGCGGGGGGCGGGCAACGATTCTTTTGCGGGCTGGCGACGAAGACGAACTGGCCGCGCTGATCCCGTGGCTGCCCGTGCAGGTCGAGGTGCGGACGGCGGCGAGCGAATTCGAGTGGCTGGAGCAGCTGCGCCAGACAATCTCCTGGGCCGACCAGATATGCGCCGGCGTACCGGCCTCTCGCTTCAGCCAGCTTAAGCGCGTGATCGAGGAATGCCGCTTCCGCACAGACAGAGATGTCGTCCAGGTCCTGGTGAAGGCCGACCTTGTATGCGGGGTCGGCGCCTGTCTCGTCTGCGTCGTACCTACCGGCAGAGGAGGCTTTACGCGCGCCTGCGTCCACGGTCCAGTGTTCGATCTGGGGGACCTTGTGGACTGAAAGGCCCGTGAACGGCTACGTTGATTTCCGCCCGGGCACTGACTCTGTGACCGCGGATCCGGCGGGGGAGTCCTGGGAGGCGGCTATTGCAGTTCCCAACCGGCCAGGCAGGGCTGTGCGGCCGAGCATGCCGGGCCGGGCCGCCCGTCAGCACGCAATCTCCAGGACTTCTGATTTGCAGGTTGGATAGGAGACCTGTGTTCGGTGCACCCTGGAGTGTGGTAGAATGTTGCGCAGGGAGGACCGGTGCGAGGGCCGCGGGAGGGATGCGGGCGCGACGGCCAGAGACCCCACAGGAGCGAACGAGTGACCGAGTCTAACGGCCGCGAGCGGCCGATTCCGGCAGTTGCCGTCGACGCGCAGGCGGCCGGATGCAGCGGGAACGAAGTCATGGCGAAGGAAGAGACAGTCTTCGCCGAATTCCGGGAGGAAGTCGAGCGCGTCTGGAACGAGAATTCGGCCTACTGGGATGAGTATATGGGCGAAGGCAACGACTTTGTGAACGTGCTGTGCTGGCCGGTCACGGAGAAGTTGCTGGCAGTTGAGCCGGGACAGAGCGTGTTGGACATCGCCTGCGGCAACGGATTGACCAGCAGAAGGCTGGGCCGTCTGGGCGCGCGCGTTGTCGCATTCGATGTGGCGGAAGGGATGATAGTGAGGGCGAGGCGCCGCACCTCGGCCGCTGACGGAAATATCGAGTACCACGTGCTTGACGCCGGCGACGAACAGGGATTGCGGGCGCTGGGACAGGCAAGTTTCGACAGCGCGCTCTGCAATATGGCGCTGTTTGACATGGCCGAAATCGAGCCGATCTTCCGCACTCTGTATTCGCTGCTGAAGCCGGGCGGCTGTTTCGTGTTTTCGATGGTGCATCCCTGTTTCAACCAGGCAGACGCCGCGCGCTACTCCGAGTTCGAGGATCGGGACGGTCAGCTCATTACGACGTACGGTGTGCGCGTGAGCGGCTATATGACGCCGACGATGCGCCGGGGGCTGGCATTGCGCGGACAGCCGATGCCGCAGCCCTACTTTCACCGCCCACTCGACATGTTGCTGAACGTCGGCCTGAAGGCTGGGTTTGTATTGAACGGGATCGAAGAGCGGGCGTTTCCTGCTACGCATCCGCCTGGCGCGCACGAGCTTGGCTGGGGACCGAACTTCAGCGAGATCCCGCCGGTGATCGTCTTCCGAATGCAGCGGCCGTGATCCATACCCGTCGCGCAATTCACGTAGCGAAATCGAGGTCATAAAATGGACGAGCGAGTTCACTTATGGGAGACGCCGGCGGCAAAAGAGAAGGTGATGATCGCCGGTTGGCACCAGTGGGCCGACGCCGGTTCGATCTCATCGGGGCTGCCCGCGTACCTGATCCAGAAGCTGGAGGCGCGCAAGATCGGCGAAATCAGCCGCGACCGATTCTTTCTTTTCCAGATGCCGGGTGCACATCACCTCCTGCGGCCCGAAGTGCATACGAAAGAAGGGGTCGTCCAGGAGATGCGGGTAATCAAGTCGGAGTTGCACTATGCAGAGTTCGGCGAAAAGGGGCTCGTTATCTTCCTCGGCGAGGAGCCTCATGTTAACGAGGAGGAATACGCCGAGGCCTTCCTGGATATCGCCGAAGCTTTGGAAGTCAAACGGATAGTGGCCGTGGGGGGCGTTTACGGAGCCATGCCGTTCAACAAGGACCGGGACATCTCCTGTGTCTTCAGCATGGAGGGGATGCGCAAGGAGATGGAGGAGTACGCAGTGCGGTTCTCGAACTATGAAGGCGGTACGACGATAGGCTCCTATCTCGCCTACCATGCAGGGCAGAGGAACGTCGAATACATCTGCTTTCACGGGTTTGTGCCGGCCTATGATTTCGGGCAGGTGATGCTGCCGGCGCAGAGTGTACGCATTGAAGACGACGTTAAGGCCTGGTACGACATTCTGCGCCGGGCTGACTTCATGTTTCACCTGGGGATCGACCTGTCGGAGCTGCGGATCCAGAGCGACGAGCTGGCGACGTCGATGGAAGAACAGATGGAGGAGCTGGCGCGCCAGGCGCCTCAACTCGACGTGCACGCCTATATGCAGAAGTTGGAGGAGGAGTTTACCGAGAACCCTTTCATGCCGCTCGATGACATTTGGGAGCGGGAGTTGGGCGACCTGCTGGACGACCTGGAGAACTGATCTTGACAGATCGTCCGGCTACGTCCGGCGCGACGACGCGTGTCGTTTCCCGGGCTGACGCGGTGGCGTTGTTGACTAGGTTGGTGGAGATACCGTCGCTGAGCGGCCACGAGCTTGAGGCGAGTCGTTTCCTGGTCGGGTCGATGCTTTTGCTGGGATATGACAGGTGCGAGGTTGACGCCGTTGGCAATGCGGTGGGCGAGATCGGCGCGGTTGATGCGGCCCGGACCGTCATCCTGCTCGGACATATTGACACGGTGCAAGGGGAGATCCCCGTGCGCGTTGAAGAGGGCGGCGATGGGCCTGTCCTTCACGGCCGGGGAAGTGTTGACGCGAAGGGTCCGCTGGCAACTTTCGCCTGCGCGGCCGCGAACCTGGGCCCGGATTGGGCACGGCAGTGCGACATGCGCATTGTGGTGGTGGGCGCGGTGGAGGAGGAGGCTGCGACGAGCAAGGGCGCCCGCTTTATCCGCGATCGGTTTGACGGCGCGCGCGCGCCGGTGCCCGACTTCTGCGTAATCGGTGAGCCGAGCGGCGTTGCGCGCATCACGCTGGGCTACAAGGGAAGGCTGCTGCTGGAGATGCGGGCCGCCCAGCCGATGGCCCACTCCGCCGGACCCAATCCGGGCATCGCCACGCTGGCGGTCGACCTGTGGAATATGGTCCGTGACTATACAGAGAAGTTCAACTGCGACAGACCCAAGACCTTCGACCAGCTTCTGCCCAGCTTACGGGATGTGAACACGCGGACCGACGACGCGATGCGTGATCACGTGTGGATCAAGATCGGGCTGCGTCTCCCGCTCGACTTCGAGGTCGACGCGTTTTTGGGGGAGGTGTGGCAGTGGGCGCAGGCGCGCGCCGGCGATTGTTCACCGCCGCTGCGCCGACCCTATGTCGAGGGCAAGGACGCCGCTCCGCAGCGTTTTCGGTTCGGCCGCGGGGATTCGGCGCTTGAGTTTTGCGTTCACGGCCAGGAACCGGCCTGGCGCGGCAACCGCCAAAACGCGCTCGTGCGCAGTTTCCTGGCAGCGATCCGTGAAGTTACGCCCGACCGACCTCGATTTGTCAGCAAGAGCGGGACCAGCGACATGAACGTAGTCGGCCCGGCGTGGCGATGCCCGATAGCAGCGTATGGACCGGGCGACAGCAGCCTGGACCACGCGCCGAACGAGCAGCTCCGTCTGGACGAGTACTGGCAGGCCGTCCAGGTACTCGAAACCGCTCTGCGACGGCTGGGCCTGCAGTCCGCCTGACTTTCTCCCCGCAGCATTTTATTCGAGTGGCGTCAGCCAGCGCTCCCCGTCGCGCCCGTCGGCCGCCCAACCTTCCACACGTCCGTCGTCGGAACGGATCTGATACCAGAAGTAGTTATCGGCCGACTGAGGCCCGGCCACTACGTTGAACTGCTGATTCGTGCGGGCGCGCGACACGAGGGGCGAGCTCACGCCGGGAAGCGCGCGAATACTCAGCTCGCCGACGAGGGTTACAACGACACGGTCGCCAACGATCGGTGAGCGATTGACGGGGCGGGGTTCGCCGACCTGGCGCGATATCCATTCCTCCCTGCCGTCGCCGCCGGCAATCCAGCCGATATTGCCCTGGTTGTCATCTACTTTCCACCAGATGTAGCCATCCGAGGCAGCCGGGCCCTCCAGAACGAGGACACGCTTGCCCTGGGCTAGAAGGACGACGACGGGTGCGTTCGTGCTGGGTTGCTCGCGGATGTTGAGGCCTGTGGCGGCGACGATGCGGGCCTGGTCACCGACATTCAGCGGATTTTGGACTGTGATGGTCGGGGTAGGCGAAGGCGGGGCAGTGGCAGTAGGCGGCGGAGGCTGGGTCGGCGCGGCCGTGGCCGGGGGCTGAATGGCTGCAGGAGAAAGCGGTGTGGGCGTAGCGATCACCGGTTGCGGTGACGGCGTAGGGCGAGGCTGAAAGCTGCCGCAGGCAACAATCGGCCCTACCCAGACCAAGCTTAGCGCGACCAGGGCCAGCAGCGGGCGGGGTAGAGAGCCTGCGCTGTCTGGCTCACCTGGCGGAGAGCCGCAAATTGCGGCACTGCTTTGGCCATCCCCAAGTACAGCCACGTCCGACTGGCTCCAAGCGGAGGATCTGTGCCTGAACTCTTCTCTTGCGCTCTCCGTTTTGTCCCAGAAACAGTCAGATGGCGAGGGATCTTTGCTCATAACTCTTCGCACAGATCGACGGCCTTCAGCCAGCGAATGTCCTGTATTCCGGCCAGCTCGTACAGGACCGCGGCTGGCGTCTGCTCGTCCGTGCCCAATACCATGATAGCTTCGCCGCGCGGCGCGCGACGGCCCACATGCATGAAACTGATATTGACATCGGAACGGCCAAGCAGTGTGCCCACTTTGCCGATGATGCCCGGTCGATCGGTATGCGACGCCAGCAACAGATTGCCGGTCGCCGGGAACTCCACCCAAAGATCGTTGATCGCGACAACTGTCGGTTCGTCGAGCAGGACAGTGCCCAGCACCTTGTTCACCCCGCTCGCGCTCGTCAGCCGCAGCGTGATCATGCTCTTGTACCGCTCGTGGTCCGGCATTTTCCGCTGCACAACCTCGATGCCGCGTCCTTTGGCCAGCAGCTCGGCGTTCACCAGGTTGACCCGTTCCTCGACGACACCAGAAAGAACGCCGCGGATCGCCGATGCCACAATGTAGGCCATATCGATATCGGTCACAGGTCCGTGTCCTGTGATCTCCAAACGCGTTATACCCTTCTCATCTATCTGACGTAAGAAACGGCCCATTCGTTCCGCGAGGTCGATGTAGGGAATGACGGTCCGCAGCGCAGTGGGCGGCACGATCGGCGCATTCACCGCGTAGCGGGCCGGCCTGCCGTTGAGAATATCCAGCACCTGCAGCGACACGTCCTCGGCCACTCGGTCCATCGCTTCAATCGTGCTCGCGCCCAGGTGCGGCGTGAGGATAATCCTGTCGCTCTTTCGCAACGGGCTTTCGGCCTCCAGAGGTTCGCGCTCGAAGACATCCAGCGCCGCGCCGCTGATGTGGCCCTCTTCAATCGCCGCGGCCAGCGCGCACTCGTCGATGATTCCGCCGCGGGCGACGTTGAGCACGCGCGCGCCCGGCTTCATCTGCCGCAGGCGCTTCGCGTCGATCATGTGACGCGTCGCGTCGGTGAGCGGCACGTGTACGGTGAGAAAATCGACCTGCGGCAGCATCTCATCGAGCGAGAGCAGGGTAACCCCGCGCTGCAAAGCGTACTCCTCGCTCACAAACGGGTCGTGGGCGAAGACGCGCATGCCCAGGCTGAGCGCAACCTGCAGCACCTCCTGCGCGATGCGGCCGAGCCCGACGATACCGAGCGCCTTGTCGCGTACCTCAGTGCCGACTAAATGGCTGCGGTTCCACCTATAAGCTCGAATGTCGCGGTCGGCCTGCGGCACATTGCGCGCCAGCGCCATCAGCATCGCCACCGTGTGCTCCGCGGCCGCGACTGTGTTCCCAGTCGGCGTGTTGACGACCGTCACCCCCGCTCGCGTGGCCGCTTCGACGTCGATATTGTCCACACCCGTACCGGCCCGCCCGACAACCTGCAGTCGCTTGCCGGCCTGAATAACGGCAGCCGTCACCTCTGTGCTGCTGCGGATAAGCAGAGCATCGTAGCCGCGAATCGCCGACTCCAGCTCCGTCGGGCTGAGATTGGTACGCATCTCCACGCAGACGTTTTCGTCGCGAAGAAGCGGCTGCAGCCCCTTCTCAGACAGCTTGTCGCTCACCAGAACACTGAACTTCTCAGCCATTTCGACCATCTCTTGCCGCGTCGGTAGGTCGGCTTGCGGCGTACGGCGCCGGCGTGCCTGTCACATCGTCTCCGGGGACGACATGCCCATCAGTCCAAGAACGCGCGCAAGCGCGGTACGCGCCGCCAAGCTCAGCAGCAGCCGGGCCCGCGCCAGCGCCGGCGGCACGTCCGAATGCAGAACCTGGCAGTTCTCATAAAAGGCGCTGAATGCCTTCGTCAGTTCCTCGGCGTAATAGGTGAGATTATGCGGAGAAAGCCGCTCTACCGCCAGCTCGATCTGCTCCTCCATCTCCAGCATCTTGCGAATCAGCGTCAGCTCGGCCGGATGGCTGAGCAGCGCCGCCGCATCTTCGCCGTCATCCGCAACCGCTTCAGAAATCTCGTATCCGTTCTCCGCCGCCTTCTGCAACAGCGAACAGATGCGGGCATGGCCGTACTGTACGTAGAATACGCGGTTCTCGTTCTTGCGCTGCACCGCCAGGCTCATATCGAACTCGACGCTGCGCTCGGGGCTGGTCGTCAGCAGCATGAAGCGCACCGCGTCCGGCCCCACCTCCTCGACAACCTCGCGCACCGTCAGGATGTCGCCCGAACGCTTGCTCATCTTGATTTCCTGGTTGTCGCGAATCAGCTTGACCAGGTTGTAGAGCAGAATGACCAGCCGTTCCGGGTCGACGTCGAGCGCCCGCATTACCGCGCCCATGCGCGGGACATGGCCCTGATGGTCCACCGCCCATACGTTGATGACCCGGTCGAACTTGCGGCGCACAAACTTGTCGTAGTGGTAGGCGATATCGCTGGCAAAGTAGGTGGGCGCGCCATTGGACCGGATGACCACCTCATCCTTTTCGTTGCCGGGATACTTGCTGGCCACAAACCAGTGGGCGCCGTCCCTGACGATGACCTCGCCCTTGGCCGCCAGCTGCTCCAACAGCGTGTCGACAAGCCCCTCATCATAGAGGCTTCGCTCGCTGAACCAGCGATCAAACGTCACGCCCAGCCCCTGCAGCTCATCCTCGAGATCGTGCAAAACGATTTCGCGGCCAATCGTCCGCATCGCCGCGAGCGCGTCCTCCCGCGCCATCTTCGCAAAGCGGTCGCCTTCACGCTCCCAAACGATGCGCGCGTAATCGTGAAGGTAGGCGCCCTGGTAGCCGCCCTCGGGAATCTCAGCCGTGAGACCGGACACACCGTTCTCCTGCTGGTGACGCTGCACGTAGCAGGCGTACAGGCTCTCGATAAAGAGCTGGAACTGTGTGCCGCTGTCGTTGACGTAGAACTCGCGCTGGACCTCGTATCCGGCCGCCTCCAGCAGGTTGGCAAGCGTATCCCCCAGCACGGCGTTTCGCCCGCCGCCGTAGTGAAGCGGACCGGTCGGGTTTGCGCTGACGTACTCCACCTGCCAGCGCTGGCCGTCTCCTTTGCCGATGGCGCCGAACGCCGACCCGGCTTCGACAATTGCCGACACCTGGTCCTGCAGCCAGCGTTCGCTGAGGCGAATGTTTATAAAGCCCGGGCCCGCCAGTTCAACGCCGCCGATGGCTCCGGCCGCGCCGTTTTCACCCGCGCTGCCGGGCGCAAGATGCTCGACGATCGCCTGGGCGATCTGGCGCGGGTTGGCCTTCTGCCCGGTGGACTTCTTTACCGCGGAGGTGACGAGCAGCGCGATATTGGAGCTGTAATCACCGTGTTGCGCCTGTTTGGGGCGCTCAATCTCTACTGCAGGGATTTCGATTGCCGGCAAGTCGCCGGCGGCCTGTGCCGCTGCGACGGCGTCGATGACCGCCTGCCGTATCTGATCACGAATCATTTTCGATTTCCCGCCTCACCGACATGCCCCGCGTCCGCGTATTCGCGCTCAATGGGCCTGCGCCTCGGCTAGCGACAACTCCTCCATTTCATACCAGTTCGGACCGGCTTCGACATCCACCTGTAGCGGAACGTCCAGCTCGTAGGCCGTTTCCATCACCTCGCGCACCATCGGCCCGACCGCATCCAGCTCACCGTGGGGGACTTCCAGCACCAGCTCGTCGTGGACCTGAAGCAGCATCTTGGCCTGCAGACTTTCGGCGCGCAGCCGCTCGTGCAGCCTGCTCATCGCGATCTTGGTTATGTCCGCGGCCGTTCCCTGAATCGGCGCGTTGATCGCCTGGCGTTCCAGTGCCTGCCGCTGATTGAACGGCAGCCTTCCCTGGAGTTCTCCGAAATAGCGCCGCCGGCCCAGAAGTGTCTGGACGTATCCGTCGGTATTGGCCTGCTGGATCGTCTCGTCGATGTATTCCCGCACCTTCGGATAGGTGGCAAAGTACTGGTCCAGAAACTCGCGCGCCTCGACCGGGCCCATTTCGGTGCGACTGCTCAGGCCGAAAGCGCTGACCCCGTAGATCGTGGCGAAGTTGATCGTCTTGCCCATGCCCCGCTGCGCGTAGGAGACCTCGTCCAGCGACACGTCGAAGAGGCGCGACGCCGTCACCGCGTGAATGTCCTGCCCCTGGCGGAAGGCGTCGAGCAGCGGTTGCTCCTGCACAATATGCGCCAGAATCCGCAGCTCCACCTGGCTGTAGTCGGCCGCCAGCAGCAGGTTGCCCTCCGCCGCCTCAAAAGCCTTGCGGACCTCGCGCCCCTGCTCGGTGCGAATCGGAATATTCTGCAGGTTCGGGTGGTTGCTGCTCAGCCGGCCGGTCGACGAACCGGTCTGGCTGTAGCTTGTATGGATGCGGCCCGTCTCGGCATTCACCATTTCGCCGAGCGCGTCAACGTATGTGCCGCGCAGCTTCTCCAATTGGCGCTGCTCGAATAGAAGGGTAAGAAACTCGCTCTGGTCCGAAGACAGCTCGGCGGACGAGCTCCTCAGCTTCTCTAGTTCGCCGACAGCGGTACTGACAAAACCGGTCCGCGTTTTCTTCAACCCCTTGGCCGGGAATCCCATCTCGTTGAACATCACTTCGCTGAGCTGCCGCGTGCTGCGCAGGTTGAACTCGCGGCCGACGATACCTTTTAGCCGCTCGTCGATCTCCCCCAGGCGAGCGACCAGCTTGCCCGACATCTCCTTCAGAAAGCCGGTATTCAAACGGATTCCCGCCATCTCCATGTCCGCCAGCACCGGCAGCAACGGGAGTTCAATCGCCTCGTAGAGCTCCCACAGCTTGGCCTCGCGCAGTCGCGGCGCCAGTGCCTCCCACAGCTGGATCGTCGCGTCCACGTCGGCGCCGCAGTAGGTCGTTACCTCCTCGATATCCACTTGCCCTATCGAGATTTGGTTGCGGCCAGTGCCGATCAGCGACGAGATGTCGGTCATCGTCCAGTTCAGGACATCCTGCGCTTGGGCCTTGAGGCCGAGTGAATGGCTGTCGGATTTCAGCAGCCAGGCGGCGGTCATCGTGTCGTGGATCGCGCCTCTGACCTCAAGCCCGTGGCGGCGGCATACAACCAGGTCATACTTGCCGTTGTGCGCAACTTTTGGCACATCTTCGCGCTCGAAAAAGGGCTGCAGAGCCTTGCAAACCATGTCCCACGGCAGCTGATCGCCCCCGTCATGCGCCACCGGAATGTAGCAGCCTTCGCCCTTCGCCCAGGCAATGCCAAGGCCGACTAGGCCGGCGCTCATCGGATCTGTCCCTGTCGTTTCGACGTCGAACGAGATGAGCTCGGCCCCCTTGAGCGCGTCCAGCACACGTCCCAGAGCCGCCTCGTCCTGAACACAGAGGTACTGCGTTTTCCCAGCAGCTGCCTCGGCCGCCTGCGGACGCAACACAGCAGCGGAATCCTCGGCCTGCACGTCCGGGAATAGTCCGGACTGCGAACCTGGCTCTCCTGCCCCGCCGCCGGCCAAAGTCGCTTCCCCGAGCTCGTCGAGCTCGCGTTTGAGCGTACGCAACTCCAGTTCGGCAAAGATGCGCTCCACCGCCGCGCTGTCGTATTCGGCAAGTCGGAAGCCATCGGCGTCGAAGCTGACATCGAGGTCGCAGATGATCGTCATCAGCCGTTTGTTGCGGCGGACGTCCTCCTCGGCCTCGCGCACATTCTGCTGCGTCTTAGGGCCCCGCACCTCGTCGACATGCTTATAAAGCCCATCGAGCGTGCCGTACTGCTGCAGGAAGCGAATGGCCGTCTTCTCCCCTACGCCAGGCGCGCCTGGAATGTTGTCAGAGCTGTCGCCAACCAGGGCCTTCATGTCGAGGAACTGGTCCGGCGTCAGGCCGCCGTACCGTTCCGCTACTTCGGCGACACCGTAGGCCGAGGTGGTCGGCGACGGCCCGCCCGAGGTATAGAGAATGCATACCCGGTCCGCCACCAGCTGGAACAGATCGCGGTCGCCGGTCAGAATCAGGACCTCGTGGCCCTCGGCGGCAGCCTGCCTAGCCAGCGCACCGAGCACGTCATCGGCCTCATAGTTTTCGAACGTGATGGTCGGAATGCGCAGCGCTTCCAGAATCTGTTCGATTCGGCCCATCTGCGGACGCATGTCGTCCGGCATCGCGTCGCGCGTCGCTTTGTAATCGCTGAACTCCTCGTGCCGCCACGTATCTCCCTTGTCAAACGCGACCGCTACACCGTCGGGCCGGTATTCGCGCAGCACGCTGAAGAGCTTACGGAAAAACCCGAATACCGCACCCGTCATCTCGCCGCGCGAGGTGCTCAGCGGCGTAGCGACGCCGAAATAGGCGCGAAACGCCTGTGAATGACCGTCAATGAGAAGATATGTCGACACCTAAGTTCACCCTTTCAGACCGAGCCGCGCTCCAGCCGTCGAATGGCGCTACTCCTCGACCGCCAGTTGGCCGCTGTCCACCAGGGCCTGGATCTGCGAGATCTCCAGAATCGAGCGCAGCGTGCGCATGCGCCGCCCCGCGTCCAGCCGGTACTGTCCCGTAGGGAGGTCCAATATGTAGTTTCTGCTGCTCCGATTGGCGAGGACGATTACATCCTTCGGATCCTCAAGCCAGGTTATGTCATCGTAGCTTCGCTTGGCCACCAGAACACCCTCCCTTACGAAAATACAGCAAGACTCGCCGGAACATTGCCGCGCGCAAACGGCGTCCTGCCCCGCGGCGCGAACGTCCTATACGCAACTTAGCGCAATTGTACAGGTGCTATTGGGATTTGACAAGATTCCTGGCGCGGAAGAGGCGCGCCGCGGCCCGGCCGCGTGCAGTTCTGCCGGCGCGCGCCAGCCATGACTCGTAGAGGCCAGCCGACGCCACCAGCGTGTAGCCGCCGGCGTACAGGGCGAGAAATGGCAGACTCCACCAATGGCCGTGCGCGGCCGCGACGAAGCAGCCGGCGCAGGCATAGGCGACGAGGAAGAGTTCGCCACCGACGAGCGGCTCCAGGCCGAGTGCGTAGCTGCTGCGATTCCACGTCTCTGCCCTGCGGCGGCCCGATGGCTTGACTGCGCCAGACCCGGTCTCTACACGAAACTTGGGCGTGCGCAAGAAGGTCCCGGCCCGTCCGGTCAGCGCCTGCACTGCTGCCACAGAGTTGCTGAGCGACAGCCCCATCCCCAGCAACATAAGGACCGGCAGGTAGGCCCAGCGGCGCCGCCAGTCCTGTGGATGCAGCCGCCGCTGCGCCAGCGCGTATAGCGCCGGCGGCCCGATCGAGACCAAACTCAGGTAGGCCAGCGGCCAGAGCGGTTGGCTGCCGAAGAGAATCAGCAGCGGCGTGACGAGTAGCAGCAGTAACAGCAGGGGGTGGATTAGATAACCGCCCAGGTGCACGAGCGCGGCAATCCGCTCGTGAAACGGCCAGCCGCCGCAACAGACGCGCCCGCCCAGCTTGCGCAGGGTCGCGACACTGCCCTTCGCCCAGCGGAACTGCTGCCGCTTAAACCCCAGCAACTGGGGCGGCAGCTCAGCCGGCGCTTCCACGTCATCGAGATAGACGCCGCGCCAGCCGGCCAACTGCGCGCGGTAGCTCAGGTCCAGGTCTTCGCACAGGGTGTCGGCCTGCCAGCCGCCGACCGCGCGATCTTCGATGCAGGCGCGGCGCCAAACCCCGGCAGAACCATTGAAACCGAAAGGCAGGTCGGCGGAGAAGCGCGCCGCCTGTTCGACGACAAAATGGCCGTCGAGGGCCAGTGCCTGCGCCCTGGTCAGGGGCGAAAAGTCGGCGTTTAGATGCGCCCAACGGGTCTGCACAAACCCAGTTTGCGTGCCTCCGCGTCCCATGAAGATGGGAACTGTGCGGCGCAGGAAATCGCGGGGCGGCGCAAAATCGGCATCAAATACGGCGATGAATTCGCCGCTCGCCGACGCGATTCCCGCCTGCAGCGCGCCCGCCTTGAATCCATGACGGCTGACTCGGCGCACGACCTCGACGTCGACTCCCCTCCGCCTCCAGAAAGCCGCCCGCCGTTCCGCCACGCCGGTCGTATCGTCGTCGGAGTCGTCCAGCACCTGAATCTGCAGGCTGTCTAAGGGATAATCCATGCGGGCGCAGGCGTCGATCAGGCGGCAGATGACGTGCACCTCGTTGTATATCGGCAGTTGGACTGTGACGGCGGGCCAGAACGAATCATCTCTGCCGGCGTCAGCCTCCGCGGCAGAGACGGATTCAAGCGCCGAACGACGCGTCAATTGGTCCGCTCGGGCTCTTACCAATGTCAGCACCAGGGCTTGCAGCCCATAGGCGGCCAGACCGAGGGCGCCTATAGTGTAGATAAGTTGCAGGAAAGAAAGTGGCAAGGACTGCGGCACGAATGGCGCTCCTGTGCGGCTTGTGCCATTTTGGTGCGTTGCATGAAAACGCCGACGGTCAACGCCGGCATTTGCATCCTGCCCAATTATAGTTGAATTCTTATATAGCCCTAAACCGACAATAAACGTTGCTGCAGAGCTTGGCTTAAGAGTTTTCCGGGTTTTGTTGTCGCTTCAGGAAGGTCAATCAGATCCTAGGCAGCTTTGGGGGGCCCTTTTCGTAACACAACTTCGTATTTCCTTGACTGTTGGTATAGCCAGTCAGCCATCTTATTCCAGTTGTTTCGGTCCTTCGCGTCGAAGTCTAGCATCGTCCTGCACCGCGGGTTATAGCCCTCTAGAAAGTTCGATCCCTCCAGTGCTTGCAATAGGGCGTCTTGAAATATGCCGATGCGCGCAAACACCTCTTCATCCTCCTCATCGGAGTTTCCGGTCACGTAAACTCTTACACTGTCCTCCCTCACATAGAGTGCGACTTTGAGATCCGCCTCTTCAATCCAACGGTAAAAGCGGCTACTGGCAAGACCCGTCTTCAATCCTAAGTCAGTGGGCCAGCGGCCCACGCAGTGATTCCAGAAGTCTCGCCTTAACGTATGGGAATCTATTCCCTTTCTTATCTCTTTGACCCTCTGGCTCCAATCATCTGGCTTAGCGATAATTCGAAAAGTTGGCGCAATGGGCGAACCGGAGATTTGAAACGCTCTAACCCTTATCGCAAAGAACGAGAACGGGTCACCAGTATTTTGGTTTAGCCATTGGATTGCCCTAAGGTGGTCGCTTCTGAATCTCTTTGCCACCCAGATTACTATCTGGGCTTCCAAGCCAGCCAAGTAGGCAATAATCTGCCCTAAGTGCTTGAGGTCAGTTTCCTCCAGTTGGTTCTCAATCAGGACGCGTGCCCCGTATCTGGGAATTCGGGCCACGATATCAGCCTTGAGCTTACCGACAGACACCTCCTTGGCCTCCAACTCCAGTTCAATCCCCAACTTTTCCGATAGCCTGTCGAGGTTTCTTGACAGCCAAGGCGTGAAGTGTAGGGCTTCGTTTGGCCAAACACATCGCACGTCAACACGCTTCAGTCGACCCAACTCTTCGTCATTCATCGCCGATTTCACCATACATGAACATCGACTCCGGGCCTACTCCTGCTCGGCCTCTTCCTCTCTGCTCTGCGCAATGACCTGATCGGCCATGTGGCCGGGGACGGGCTCGTAGCGTTCGAATTCGATCGTGTAGATACCCCGCCCCTGCGTCATCGAGCGCAGGTCGGTGCCGTAGCGCAGGATCTCGGCCAGCGGAATCTCGGCGTTGATGATGGCGCGGTTGTTACGGTTCTCCATCCCCTGCACGCGGCCGCGGCGGTTGTTCAGGTCGCCCATGACATCGCCCATGAACTCGTCGGGGACGGTCACTCTCATGCTGTAGATGGGCTCAAGCAGAACGGGGCGGGCCTCCTGCATCGCGATCTTGAAGACCTCGCGACCGGCGGTCTGGAAGGCGATGTCCTTGGAGTCGACTGGGTGATGCTTGCCGTCGAAGACGATGGCCTTTATGTCGACAATGGGGAAGCCGGCGATCACGCCCTGGTCGAGAATCTGGCGGATACCCTTCTCGATGGAGGGAATGAAAACGCTGGGGATGGAACCACCGAACACTTCGCTGTCGTAGGCGAAACCGTCGCCGCGGTCGAGCGGTTCGACGCGCAGCTCGACGTCGGCGAACTGTCCTGCGCCGCCGGTCTGTTTCTTATGCCGGTAACGGGCGCTGGCGGTGCGGGTCACTGTCTCCTGGTAGGGGACTTTGGGCACGGCCGTCTCGACCTTTACGCCAAATTTGTTGTCCAGGCTGCGGATAGCGACGTCGATGTGGGTATCGCCCATGCCCTGCAGAATATTCTGCTTGGTGGCGTTGATGTATTCGACCTGCAGCGTGGGGTTCTCCTCGGCCAGCGCCTGCAATCCCTGGCCCATTTTGGCGCTGTCGGCCTTGGTTGCCGGCAAGACGGAAACCGAGTAGAGCGGCTTGGGATATTCGGGCGGCGCAATGGTAAGCTCCTGGTCGCCGAGCGTGTCGGTCGTGCTCAGATCCTCCATCTTGGTGACGACGCCGATGTCTCCGGCAACGAGTGTCGCGGCCGCTTCCAGCTCTTTGCCGCAGACGCGGAACAGGTTCTGTAGTTTTTCGCCCTTGCCGGTGCTCTGAATCGTCACCTGAGAATCGGCCGAGAGTGTGCCTGAAAAGACGCGCACGTAGTTCATGCGCCCGACGTAGCGGTCGACGATGGTCTTGAAGACGTAGGCTGCTGCGGGCCCGTCAGCCTCGGCGGCCAGGTCGATCGGTTCATCTTCGCCGTTTGCGGCCGGCGCGGCCATGTCTGCAGGCGAGGGAACGTAGCTGGTCAGGGCGCGCACGAGGCTCTGGAGCCCGATGTTGGCGATGGCGCTGCCACAAAAGACGGGGATAATCTGTCCCTCTTTAACGCCCTGCCGCAGGCCCTGGCGGACCTCGTCTTCGGTCAGCTCCTCGCCTTCCAGGTACTTCATAATCAGTTCGTCGTCGGTCTCGGCGGCAGCGTCGATCAGGGCCTGGCGGGCCTCCTCTGCGGCGTCCTCCATGCCGGCCGGGATATCGGCGACAGTGGCATCGGCGCCCAGATAGGCCTTCATGTCGACGAGGTTGACCACACCTTCAAAGCTTTCGCCTGCACCGACCGGCAATTGGAAGGGCAGGATGGTGCCGGAAAAGACCTCGTTGACGCTGGCAAGGGCGCGCTCGAAATTGGCGTTTTCGCGGTCCATCTTGTTGATGAAGATGAGGCGTGGCTTCTGGGCAGCGTCGACCTGCTCCCAGGCGAGCTCGGTCCCGACTTCGACGCCGGCAACGGAGTCGACCAGAACGAGACCGGCTTCGGAGACGGCCAGGCCGCTTATCACCTCGCCGACAAAGTCCAGATAGCCGGGCGTGTCGACCAGGTTCAGCTTTGTGTCTCCCGCTTCGACCGGGACGATGGCGAGGTTGATCGAGATGCCCCGGCGCTGTTCTTCGTCGTCCCAGTCGGAGACCGTTGTGCCGTCCTCGACGCGTCCGAGTCGATTCGAGCCGCCGGCGTTGAAGAGAAGCGCCTCGGCAAGAGAGGTCTTGCCGGAGCTGCCGTGCCCAAGAATAGTAACATTGCGTAGTTTGTCGGTCGAAAACTCAGCCATAAATCCTCCTCACAGCGCTGGACATCGTCCCCGAAAGGGGGGGAGCAACTCTATTATCTTTTTCCGATTATGTCAGCCTAGGATTGCCCGCCTCGAACCCGCGCGCGACAGCGCTGACAGGGGGCCAAAAGTTGCGGGCAACCATCTGCCATTTTACTTTCTTTTGCCGGCATTGTCAACGAAAGAGAGAGACGGTTGCGCAAGGCAAACGCATCCTGACGGGAGAGAAGATCTACAGGTTGGCCAGCTTTTGGGGCCGATTGGATGGGGCAGGCCAGTTGACCTGGCCTGGGCATGCGCGCGGCTCGGACGTCTAAGCCGATCGGGCACTCGCGCCGGGCCGGCAGGAAAGAGCCGTCCATGCAGCCAACTGTCAAAAGGCGCGCCCCAACCTCCCGGTGCCGTTAATGTAATGGTCAGTTGATGGAGGTCAGCAAATGGGGGCCTGTGGCCGTGTTCTGCGAAGGATATGGGTAGCGGAAAAGGGGTCAGGCCCCGCCTCAGGTTCGGTTCTATGGGCGCCAACCCTGGCGGTTGCGATATAGTTCGCGGGAGATAATCATCTGTTGGATTTGGGTTGTGCCTTCGTAGATCTGGTAGATTTTGGCGTCGCGCATGAGTTTTTCGACCGGGTATTCGCGGCTGTAGCCGTTGCCGCCGAATACCTGGACGGCATCAGTGGCGTTCTTCATGGCGGTCTCGGCGCAATAGGCCTTGGCGATGGAGGCGGACATGGTGTTGCGGACGCCCTGGTCGACCTCCCAGGCGGCCTTGTAGGCGAGGAGGCGGGCAGCCTCGACTCGAATCGCCATGTCGGCCAGCATGAAGCCAACGCCCTGGAATTGGGAGATAGGCTGGCCGAAGGCGGTGCGCTCGCCGGCGTAGGCGACCGCTTCATCCAGGGCCCTCCCAGCCACGCCGACAGCCGCGGACGAAACGCCGGGCCTGCTGCTATCGAATGCCTTCATCGCGATTTTGAAACCGTCGCCCTCCTCCCCGATCCGGTTCGCAACCGGCACCTCGACGTCCTTCAGGAAGACCTGGCAGGCCTGAGCCGCGTGCTGCCCCATCTTCTTCAGCGGCTTGCTGGTGCTCACGCCCGCCCAGTCGCGCTCGACGATGAAACAACTCATGCCGTTGTGTCCTGCACCGGGATCGGTCTTGGCGAAAACGGCAAAAAAGCTGGCGACCGGCCCATCGGTAATCCATGTTTTGAGGCCATTCAGCACGTAGTTGTCGCCCCGCCTGACCGCCGTCGACTTGATCCCCGCCACGTCGGAACCGGCATCAGGCTCGGTCACACAGTAAGCGGCGACCCGGCCCTCATCGGCGATCCAGGGCAGATACTGCTGCTTCTGCACATCGCTGCCGGCGATCAGCAGCGGGAGAATCGCCAGCTGATTCAACATCAACGCGGTCTGGATGCCGGAGCAGCCATAGGCCATCGCCTCGGTTACGACACAATCCTCGAGCGCGGTCGCGCCCATCCCACCATACTCCTCCGGGATGTTGAGGTTCACAAGGCCAACCTCTCGTGCCTTGTGGAATATGTCCCAGGGCCATTCGTCGGACTGATCGTAGTGCTCGGCGCGGGGGGTGATTTCACGGGCGGTGAAGTCGATCGCCAGTTCGCGCAGCATTTTGACATCTTCGGGTAGTTCGTACATTGCAGGCGATCCTCGCTTAAGCGGTTCTCTGGGCGTGAGATCGGTCGGGTGGGTGTTATACTCTTAGGAAACTCTGACAGGCGGACCAGTAGGGGGAGGCGATGGGCTCGGACTCAATGCTCTTCCAGGAAATACAGGAGCAGCCGGATGTGATCGCGCGCTTTGCGCAGGATGGGCAGAGCGCGGTAGAGGAGCTGGCAGCCGCGATGCGCGTTGCGGACATTCGCCAGATCGCGGTTGCGGCCAGGGGGACGAGCGACAACGCGGCCCGCTACGCCCAATATCTGCTGGGCGCTAGCAACCGGCTGCCGGTGATGCTGACCACGCCCAGCCTCTTCACATTATACCAGCGCCCGCCGCGTTTCGCCCCAAACACGCTCGTACTGGGCATCAGCCAGAGCGGCAAAAGTCCTGACATTGTCAGCGTACTGGCTGAGGGCAAGCGGCAGGGCTGCATGACTTCGGCGATCACGAACTCGGTGGACTCCCCTCTGGCGGAGCAGGCCGATCACATCGTTGCGCTGGGGGCGGGCCTTGAGCGGTCGATCGCCGCGACCAAAACATACACGGCGCAGCTCTTCGCCGTCGGATCCCTGTCGGCGCAGCTTGCGGAGGACAGAGAGCGTATGGCGGCGCTGCAGGAGGCGCCGTCTCTCTTGCGCCAGACGCTTGCGATGAACCGGGATGTCGCGCGCCTGGCGGAGCGATATCGTTACATGCGGAACTGTGTCGTAGTTGGCAGGGGCTACAACTATTCGACCACCTTCGAAATTGCGCTGAAGCTGAAAGAGCTGACCTACACACTGGTCGAACCCTATAGCGCCGCCGACTTCCTGCACGGCCCCGTGAGCCTGATCGAGCCCGGGTTTCCGGCGATAGTCGTTGCTTCTGGCGGCGTTCTCGCCTCCGATATGCGCGCCCTTGTCAAGCAGCTGAACGACCTTGAAGCAGAGCTTCTATGTGTGAGCAGTGACGAGGCCGTCCTCGAAACGGGGCGCTCCCGCTTTCCTTTCCCACACGTTCCCGACTGGCTGTCGCCGTTGCTGGCGGTCGTGCCGGGGCAGCTGCTTGCTCTCTATCTTGCGCTCGCCCGCAACTTCGACCCTGACCGTCCGCGTGGGCTGAACAAAGTGACCGAGACGCGCTAGGACCTGCTATCGGCTGGCGACGGGATATGCTGTGAACGACTGCCAGCGGCGGCTGCGATGAAATCTCTAGATGAACAAAACGAAAAGAGCAGGTGTAGGTCCACTACACCTGCTCTTGTAGGTTCTGAATCCTCTTCCCATCGCGAAACCAGGCACCTCGAACTGGCCAGAGAACTCGCGAATGAATCAGTTGCCCATGTCGGATCCTGGGAGATAGACGGTGATGTTGACATCGGTCATCTGTATCAAAGGCAGCATGCTTTCGACGAGGCCGACAACCTCAAAAATGCTGCCGCCAGGGAACAATTCCTCCACGGTCTCCAGCAGGCCGGACTCTTTCACAATCGCAAGGACATTCTGCACCTCTCCGCTGCCCCAGGACAGGTAGGGAAGTGCGATGTCGTTGACACCGATGTGAATTCCGTCCTTATTTGTTCGCAGGGTAATGACCGAAATCCCAGCGTCCGACAGGCTGGCAATCACACTTGGCGGCAGGCGGAAGGCCCAGAAAGGCACGAGGGTTAGTGCGGACCACTCGGTGTCGGTCAGATCGGCCAGGGTAAAACTGCCGTCGGCGTGGTACACGATTGGGAGGTCTACGGCCGGCAGGCCGCCGATGAGTTCGGCCATCTGCTGCTGGGCCACCCGCGCCCGAATCGCTTCTTCGCTTTCGGGCTGTCCTGTCAACGGGATCAACTCTGTTCCTTCGGCTACAGGGAAACGCAGGACCAGTCCCACGCCAAAGCTGCGAACGAGCGGCAACAGCTTGTTGAGCGCGGGAACGCCCAGTCCGATTGCTTCAATGGCTTCAGAGGTGGCCACGAGCGAACCGCCGTCCCAGACGAGGGAGGGAATCTGACGCCCGTTCACCATCAGAAAGACGCCGTCCGGCCCGTTGTTCACCTGCAAATGCTGGACATTGGCCGCGGTGAAATACTGGACCCAAGTTGGGTCGAGCGACATAACATATAGCATTTGCGGAAGGCCCAGTCTGACGCCTGGCGGCAGGACAACGCCACCGGGCGCCTCCGTGTTGCCGATGTCCATGTGTGACAGGCCGCCGACCGAAGCGGTGCCGTCGGAAGCGTAGTCGACAACCAGGGCCGGCAGGTCAACGAAGAGCTTATTCGGGTCCTTCTCGACCATGGAGCCGGCGCCGACGCGGGGCGTGCAGCCTGAAATTACGAGCGCGACGACAAGCAAGAGCACAGCCCAAAGTGTGACGCGATTCTTCATGCGAAACCTCCTGGTGGTTGAAGTGGACTCCCGAAGAGGTGAATCCAGTAAAGAGCTGCGGCCCCCTTTCGTCGCCGCTCTGCGTTGATTTCAGTTGTATCTGGCCGACTCTGCCCGCCGAGTCGGGGCAGGATGACAGAACAAGGTCTGGGAAAGGACAACACCAGAAGGCCCCGGGCGGCCGTCCCCTCAATCGTTTTGGCAGCGCCGGCGAAGATTCCGGCCGAAATCAGCAAACCGGGATCGGTTTCGACGCGGATCTGCCTACGCCAGCTTCCTCGAATTGTACACATGCCAATAAAGTGTGTCAATTGCAGTTCCCGGGCCACGCCCGGTTGAGAGTAAGCAAGAGGCAGTTAACAAGGGTTTCGGACAATCGAGATTGGGCGGGCCGCAAGTCCCCCTTCCTTGCCGAACCGGCTTCCATTTGACTATAATCTGTCTGCAGCATGAAGGGTTCGACGTTCGCCTGACAGATGCCAGGCAACGGCGCGCAGAGGTAGCTGTTCAGGGGGGACAATCGTGAGGCGAAAGGCGTGACAGCACGGGGCCACTACAAGGGCAGGCCAGCCGCAAACGAAGCCGGCGAAATAATCGACGGTTCAATCGCGACTGCAGGACAGGGCAATGCCGCGGACCCGCCGGGAAGCGCTGCGAATCAGACGAAAGCCGGCGATCTTGTTCTTCTGGTCAGCGGGGGTGGAAAGCGGAACCTCTTGCGGCTCGAACCGGGTCGCCAATTTCACTCCCATTTGGGCACGACCAGGCACGACGACCTGCTGGACCTGCCGTATGGCACGACGGTGCACAGCCACCTGGGGCACGCGTTGCTTCTGCTGGAGCCGTCGCTCGACGACAGGATTACGCGTATTAAACGCAACACGCAGATCATCTACCCGAAGGACGCGGCGATGATCGTCCAGCGGCTCAGCCTGCGGGCCGGTTCGCGGGTGATCGAGGCGGGAACTGGCAGCGGCGGGCTGACGATCGCGCTGGCCTGGGCGGTGGCTCCGGGCGGCCGCGTCTACTCCTACGAGATACGCGAAGAGCACCTGAGCGTGGCGCGCAGGAATCTGAGCCAGATGGGACTGCTGCAGTGTGTTGACCTGCACCACGCGTCGATTTTGGACGGGTTTGCACAGACCGAGGTCGACGCGCTGGTGCTGGACCTGCGCACGCCCTGGCTCTTTCTGGAGAAGGCGCACGCCGCGCTGCGGCCGGGATCCTTCTTTGCCGCGTTGGTCCCGACGACGAACCAGGTCAGCCAGCTGCTGGGCGAGCTTGAGAAGGGCAGCTTTGCCGACATCGGTGTGGAAGAGATTCTCGTACGCAAATACAAGCCGGTGCCCGACCGGCTGCGTCCCGACGACAGCATGGTTGGCCATACGGGATTCCTGATTTCGGCCCGCCCAATTGTCGATCCGTCCGAGCCGGGGCGCTGGCTCTCAGAAGAGCGAAAACGCTATGAAGCACGCAAGGCCTTGCAGGAGCGGATCGCGGAAGAAGAGTTAAAGCGGGCCGAGGATCTGGAGGATAGCGAACGGCCCAGACCGAAACTGCCATGAACTGACCGGCGCAGGTTCCGGCGTATCCTACCGTTGAACCTATGCGTTCTCGGAGACGGCGCTGAGATTCACTATGCACAAGGCATGAAGAGGGAGACTATGGCCTCGGTAAAGCCCGACGACGGTCTACACGAATACTTCGGCAATATCCACATGCACACGACCCACAGCGACGGCAGCGGGTCATTTGACGAGTTGATTGCGGGAGCCGTGCAGGGGGGCCTGGACTTTGTTTTCGTTACCGATCATAACGTGCTGGTGCGCGAGGAGGAGGAGGGATACCGTCGCGGCGTTTTAACCCTCGTCGGCCAGGAAGTCCACGACACCGAACGCGAAGTACCGGGCAACCACATGCTCTGCCTGGGGGTCGAGGCCGACGTCAGCGACCAGGCAAAGGATCCCCAGCAGCTGATCGACGCCGTAAGGCAGCAGAACGCGCTCGCCTTCCTTGCCCATCCGATCGAACAAAGCACAAGGCTCTTTTCGAGCACCTATCCCTGGCACAACTGGGAGGTCACCGGCCATTGCGGCATCGAACTGTGGAACTACCTGTCCAGCTTCCGCGGATTCACGACGAGCTACGCGAGGGCTTTGCTGGTGGCGTTCTTCCCCCACCGCTTTACCGTCGGCCCGCTGCCGGAAATGCTCAGTAAGTGGGATGAACTGACGCAGGAGCGCCCGGTTGTCGCCCTCGGCGGGACCGATGTTCACGCCGTAGTGTACCGCAAGGGCCCAATCGCCCGACGCTTCATGACCTACGAGGAATGTGCCGAGGCGTTGAACACACACGTGTTGACCGCCGTTCCGTTTCGCGGCCAACCTGAGGGCGGCGAAACCGACTTCCGCCACCAGAATGTCCAACACGACCGCGAGCTCATACTGGACGGGCTGCGGCAGGGTCACTGTTGGATCGGGTATGATCAGGCAGGACCAACCAAAGGCTTCCGCTTCTGGGCAGAGGCGGAAGCAGGCGCCTCGGCCAGCAGCCAGCAGGATGCGAAGTCAGGTTCAGCCGCAAATGGCCGCCCGACCGCGATCATGGGTGAAACAGTGGCGCTCCCGCCGCGCCGCGCCTTGCGCCTGCACGTACGTACGCCCGACCACGCCCAGGTCCGGCTCTTGCGCAACGGACGCGTCGTCGCCCACGGATACACCAACGCCCTCTTCTATGATGTCCGCGATCCGGGCGTCTACCGGGTCGAAGTCTGGAAGCAGCGCTGGGGCAAGCTGCGCGGCTGGGTTTTCAGCAATCCCATCTACGTGCGCCGCGCCGAGGACGAGTAAGATGGGCCGGGGATTTGGGCAGGAGGCGTTGCCGCAGGCGCCAATTGCTGCGGAAATCTCAGCCGCAAGCGAGCGCCGGGCCCGGTTCAGCTCGTCTCTATCACGGCAGGCCAGCCATTTATCCGGGCCCGCAAAAGAGCGAGGACGGTGTCTTCTGCTTGTTGCGGGTATGGCGCGCGAAAGATTTCGCTAAGTTGTGGGGCGTACCAGCGGTAGAGAACAATCAGCGCGACGGCCTGTCCTATCCAGGATGAGTTCGGGGAGCTCGCACCGGAACTCGTCGATCCCATCCCCAGGCTCTTCTCGAAAGCGTGCAGCTGTTCCGGTCCCAAGAACTGATTGACGCGCACGGTTGTACGGGGTCGGGTGGCCCCGTTCAGGGCCACGACCAGGTCGACCAGGAGGGCGCGCGTCTCGGCGAGCAGTGTGTGTGCGGCGAGGTCCTCTTGGCGCCCCAGGACTGCTGGCAGCTGCGCCAGCAGTAGCCAGAACTGGACCAGTTGTGCCCGGACCAGGTCCGGATCAGGCTGTCCAAGTGGGTGGGAAAGCCCCTCAAGTGAGGCCCGCTGTTCGGGTGAGAGTCGCTGGGAAAGATAGATCGGGCGGAAAGGGCCGGAGCGGCGCCCCGGCTCGCTTTCGGACGCAGCCTCCTCCCAGGAGAATCTGAAGAGAACGCCGCTCTCCACGCTCTGACCGCTGCCGCCGCAAGGGTGGCTGCCTGCCAGGGTGATGCCAAGCAAGCTGCACACGCCTTCCATCCGGGATGTAAGTCCGAGCTGATAGGCTCCCTTACCCAGTGCCCGATCCAGCGCATCCTCCAGCTGGTCCCGCCGCCTTGGCGTGGCCGCGCCCTGTTCGTTCATTCTCCAAATGAGGCAAAAGTCAACACTGCTCCAATTGTCGGCATCCAGGCGCGCCAGGGAACCGGACAGCAGGATTGCGTCGATTGTATCAAGGGCGGCCAGGACGGGAACCAGGGCCTGTAATAGGGACCGCTGACGGGGGAGACCAGCTGCGGGGAGGAGGTCGAACACGGGATTCATCGCTGGAGGAGGAAACGGAAAGAGGGCATAGAGGAAAGTATAGCATAGTTGAGCAGACGCCTGCGATGCGGGGGCTTGATTGCGGGCAGCCAGAGGAGCACTTTGTTTCCAGTTCGAGGGGAACCGTTGCATTCGGCCTTCTTCTGGTATAATGGTGTGCAAGTGCGCCGGCAACGGCGAGGCGCGTCGGGACGCCGACCAGGCGTAGGGTGTGTAGATCTGCTATGCATTGCCTCAAGGCCAGTCCCGCTCAGTTGATAAGGATCCTTTATGGCTGAACGCAATCCGTTTAACGAACTGGTGGAGAGTCTGGACGAGGACGACTGGGAGCAGATCGAAGAGGAGCTGCTGCAGGACGACAACGGGCCGCCGGGACCGGGCGCGCCGCGTCGCGGCGGCGGGAACGGCAATCAGGGCGGCGGTGGCCGCCTGTTGTGGTGGCTGCTGCTGCCGTTCCTGGCGCTGATCCTGTTCAACACGGTGCTTGGATTCTATACCGACTGGCTCTGGTACGACAGCCTGGCGCTGACCTCGGTCTTCTTTACGCGCATCATAGCATCGCTGGGCCTGTTCGCGGTGGGGGCTGTGGCATTCTGGCTGTTCTTCGTGGCGAACGTGATTGTGGCCCGGCGTCTGAATCCCCAGGGGTTAGCTGAAACGCCGGTGATGGAGGTGATACAGTCGATCGGTGTGCGGCTTACGCCGGTCATTGTACTGGTCGGCGCGTTCTTCGCATTCTTCATGGGCACGGGCGCCTCGTCGGCCTGGGAGGAGCTGCTGCTCTTCTTCAATCAGCAGCCGTTCGGCCGGGTTGACCCGATATTCGGTCGCGACGTCAGCTTCTTCCTCTTTACTTTGCCGATCTGGCAGTTCCTGCGCGGCTGGCTCATGACGGCCGCGGTGATAACGCTGATCGCCACGGCCCTGGCCAGCGGCATCGGCTGGCGGGGCTGGAACGCGCCGGCCACGGTGCGCGCTCACCTGAGCCTGCTGGGCGCCCTGATCCTGCTGCTGATAGCCTGGAGGTACCGGCTGGACGCGCTTGAGCTGGTCTACAGCGCCCGCGGCGCCGTCTTCGGCGCGGGGTATACCGACGTTCACGCGCAACTCCCGGCCTTCACCATTCTCGTGTTTGTGACTATCATTGCCGCCATCCTTCTGCTGATCAACGTATTTTTACGGCAGGCATGGCGGGCGATAGTCGTTGTTCTGGTCGGTTGGGTCGCCATCTCTGCGCTGGCCGGAAACGTATATCCCAACCTGGTGCAGAGGTTCCAGGTCAACCCGAACGAGTTCACGCGCGAGCGCGAATATATCGCCCACAACATCGAGTTCACGCGCGCGGCGTTCGGGCTGGACAAGATCGTAGACGAGAATTTCGACGCGGCCACAGAGCTGACCGCCGATGAACTGTTGAGCCAGCCGGACACGATTCGCAACATTCGCCTGTGGGACTACCGCCCGCTGCTTCAAACCTACAACCAGGTACAGGCCTTGCGGCAGCAGTATCAGTTCACGGATATCGACATCGACCGCTACGATGTCGAAGGAGAGCGGAGGCAACTGATGTTGTCGGCGCGCGAGCTGATACCGGACCAGTTGGAGCAGCCGGCGCAGACGTGGGTCAACCGCAAGCTGGTCTACACACACGGGTACGGTGTTGCGGCATCGCCCGTGGCCGAGATTACGCCCGACGGCCTGCCGACATTTGTGCTGAAGGACCTGCCCGTTCAGGGGATATTGGAGGTAACGCGGCCCCAGATCTATTTTGGCGAACGCACCAATGATTACGTCATCGTCAAGACGGAGACGGAGGAGTTCGATTATCCGCGCGGCGAGGGCGGCAACGTCTTCACCACGTTTGAAGGCGACACGGGCATCGACATCGGAGGATTCCTTCCCAGGCTGGCTTTCGCCATTCAGTTCGCGGATATCAACCTGTTCATCAGCCAGGAGCTCAATTCAGAGAGTGAGCTTCTGTGGCGTCGCAACATCCTGTTGCGCACCCAGCAGGTCGCCCCTTTCCTCCGCTACGACACAGATCCCTACATCGTCGTAGGCAAGGACGGACACCTCTACTGGTTCCTGGACGCGTACACTGTCAGCGGACGTTTTCCCTACAGCGAGCCGACCGCGGCCGGGACAAGAACGCTTCCGCCCGGCCTCAACTACATTCGCAATCCGGTCAAGGTGATTATCGACGCCTACACGGGGGACATGAATTTTTATCTCGTCGAGCCGGACGAACCGATTGCGGCCGCATATGAACGCATCTTCCCTGACCTCTTCAGCTCCTTTGAAGAGATGCCAGACGATCTGCGAGCGCATATCCGCTATCCCAACGACCTGTTCAGCGTTCAGGCCGGCGTATTCCGCACCTATCAGATGACCGAGCCGACCGACTTCTACAACCGCGAGGATGTTTGGGCGTGGCCGGAAGAGATCTTCGACAACCAGTCGCGGCCAATGGAGCCCTACTATGTGCTGATGCAGCTGCCGGGCAACAGTGACCTCGACTTCATTCAGATCCTGCCCTTCACACCGGCCAACCGCGAGAACATGATTTCCTGGCTGGCTGCCCAGAACGATCCGGGGAAATACGGTGAAATGCTGGTCTATCGCTTCGGCAAGGACTCACTCGTCTTCGGCCCCAAGCAGATCGAGGCACGGATCGACCAGGACCCCGTTATCAGTTCTCAGCTCAGCCTGTGGAACCAGCAGGGCAGCCAGGTAATCCGAGGCAACCTGTTGGTGATCCCGATCGGGGAGAGCCTTCTCTACGTGGAGCCGCTCTATCTGCAAGCGGCGACCGGCAAGATCCCCGAGCTGAAGCGGGTCATACTCGCCACCTCCGAGCGTGTCATCATGGCGGAGAACCTGGGCCTGGCTCTTGTGGAGCAGTTTGGGCGAGATGTACTTTCGGAGGAAAAACTTGCCGAACTGGCGCTGAGCGGCGACGGCCGCGCGCCTGCCGAACTGCCGGCCGAGTCGACGCCGGCAAAAACGGTGGCGACGGTGGACCTGGGCGGTTCTTCGTTGGAAGAACTGATACTGGAGGCGAACAGCCGCTATAACCAGGCGCAGAGCGCGCTCATGGCGGGCGATTGGGCTGGGTACGGCACCGAGCTGGAGGCGCTTCAGCAGATCCTGGAACGCATGCTGGAGGTCAGCGGCGTATCGCTGGAGCCCGCTCCGCAGCCCGTGCCAACGCCGACGGCCGCGGCGGACACGTCAGGTTAGGCGCGACGGACGCCACACTGTCACGGTGGCCGCGCGTCAATGCGAAGATTGTTCGAGGTGGTTTCGACTGCGGGTTCGAGCAGTCTACGGGGAATCGACTTGATCGAGACAGATGAAGTTCCGCTGTCAAGCGTGAAAGAACTGAGCCACAGGATTGAGCAGGAGTGGGAGGCTCTGCAGCAAGCGATTGCGCCGCTTGACGTGGAGCAGATGACCACGCCAGGCGCCGGCGGCTGGTCGGTCAAGGACGAGTTGGCGCATCTCGCGGTCTGGACGAGAGGCGTGGCTGCTCTCCTCCGCAAGCAGCCCCGATACCCTGCAATGGGCCTCCCCCCCGGTGTCGAGCCGGATTCGGTGGACCTCGACCGCATGAACGAGATGATCTTCGAAGACAGGCGGGAAGTCCCGCTCAAACAGGTCCTGGACGAGGCACTCGCGGCCCACCTCGACCTTCAGGCCGCGGTTTCGGCGTTGAGCGACGAAGACCTGATGCGGACCTATGGCGAGTTTCAGCCGCAGGAAGAGGAGCTGGAGGACAACATCCCTATCCTCTACGAAATCCCCGGCATTTCCTACGGCCACTACGCCGAGCACAGACAGGAGATATCGGAAATGCTCGGCGGCACCTGAAAGCAGGGCATTGAATCGAGGCCTTTAAGGGCAGGTCTGGTCCGCGACGCCCATGATGCCCGCTCGTGGCAGGCGCTTCGACCGGACCCGGCGCAACTCCCGTTGCGGTGGTCGGCATGGAACCCGGTTGCAGGCGCCGTACAAACTGCCGGCTGTAGGAACCCAACAGTCTTCGAAAGCTGCACAGATCTGAGAAGTCGTTCCAGAAGGCCTTCGCTCGCCAACCTACGCATAGGCATAGAATCAAGCCGGTCTCCCATGCGGGTCGGCCTTTCACGGTTCGTTGAGCTGATGAAACGGGAGGGTAGTTACATTGTCTGAAATGTCCGATGGTCCGCCGCCAAGCGTGCAAGAGGTTATCGACAAAACCGAGGAGGAGTGGGATGCATTGCAGCAAGCGATCTCCCCTCTTAGTGAAGAGCAGATGACCGAGCCGGGCGTTGGAGGCTGGTCGGTCAAGGACGAGTTGGCTCATCTGGCGGCATGGGCAAGGGGTCTGGCTGCTCTCGTGCGTAAACAGCCGCGCTACCCGCCGATGGGTCTCCCGGCCGGTGCCGCGCCCCACAAAGCAGGAATCGAGCGAATGAACGAAATGATCTACGCGAACAACCGCGACGTCCCGCTCGCTGAAGTGCTCGAAGAGTTGCGCGGCGCTCACGAAGATGCGCTGGCCGCAATTTCCGCTTTGAGCGACGAGGACCTGGTGCGGCCCTACGACAGTTTTCAGCCGCAGGACAACAGGCCCGACGGCCACACACCGATCCTGTGGCGGATCGCAGGCAATACCTTTGGCCATTACGCCGAACACAGACAGACGATCACAAAAATGTGGACCAGAAAATGAACGCAAAGAGAAAGGTTGTTGTCACCGGTGCATCTGGATACATAGCCAGTTTGCTGTTGCCAGCCTTTCGGGAGCGCTACGATCTGACACTTCTGGACGTGCGTACGGAAGACCGCGAAGGCAACAATGTTGCAGGCGTACAGATCGCCGACCTGACCGAGCGCAATCGCGACAGTTTTCGGCACCATTTTCGCGGCGCGGATGCCATTGTTCACCTGGGCTTCACGCAGGCCGAAGACAGGTCGGACGCGGTGCAGGACTTCTACGCCGAGCTGTCCAATGTGGAGATGGCTTTCAACGTCTACCAGACCGCGCAGGAAGAGGGAGTGCGCAGGGTAGTCGTCGCCAGCTCAAACCACGCCGCCGACTACTACGAGCGCCTGATTCTGGACAAGAAGTGGGACGTGGTCACACCGGAGATGCGGCCGTTTTCCGACAATTTCTACGGCTGGGCAAAGGAGGCGTACGAGCACCTGGGCTTCGTGTTTGCGGTCGGCCGGATGCAGTACCGCGGTCTCCAGGGCGAAGAGTCGGAGATCCGGCCGCTGGAAAATATCCAGGTGCGCATCGGAGGCCCGAGGGAGGATGATCTCGAATGGATCGAGCCGGGCGACCTGCGGCGGATGTACAGGGCCCTGGGCGTCTACATCAGCCCGCGAGACATACAACAGCTTTTCATCAAGAGCATCGAGACCGAGTGCATCGAAGACGAGGAGGGCGTGCCGTTTCAGGTCTTCTACGGGATCAGCGGCAATTCGCAGGCCTTCTGGAGCATCGTCAACGCGCGCAAGGTGATCGGGTACGAGCCTCAGGACAACAGCGAGTACCGCTTCAGCGACCAGATTCACCGCCACATCCAGGCTGCGAAAGAGGAATTGGAGTAGATCCGCAGGGAGCCCCTCAACGAGAGTTAGGGTAGAGCACTGAGACGATGAAGACACCGCTTTCGACCGGCGAGACAGTTTTGGAGGAGTACCTCAAACCGATGGGGATTTCGCAGAGCGCCATGGCTCGCGCCATAGGCGTCGACCCGCGAGTGATCCATGAAATCGTGCGAGGAAAGCGTTCGATTTCCCTGAAATGTCGATTCGGTTCGGTGCCTTCTTTGGCCAGTCGGACGAGTTCTGGCAAGGCATCCAGACCGAATGCAGTTTTCGGAAGCTTGCCAGTGAAAGGCACGCTCTGACCGCAGGGATCAGACCTGCCTCGACAAACGGTCAGGCTCCATCCTTCAGAGAGCGTTGACAGTTCGCTCCAGGCACCTGACCGACACCAGCCGGCCCACCACCCTGCCCTAATCGAACGCCAGAAAATGATAGCGTCCTTCAAGCCACTCGGGCAGCTGGTCGCAGTAGTGTTCGGAACCGGGATGGCCCGACTGCCCTTGTGACTCCACCGCCCACATCCCGTTCTCGCCCAGGTCGCTGATGAGCCGGTAGTTTGCGCCCATCAACGCGCCCCAGTTGGGATCGAAGCCGGTATTGCAGACGGTGACGCCGCTCCCACCCACCGGCAGGCCGCCGCGATCGAGCAGTTCGCCCAGGTCGCCGCGGCCCGAGAGGACGTGCCGGAGCTGCACCTTGTGCAGTTCACCCCATTTCCAGCCCGACATATCCTTCCCCAGGCGCTCTTCAAGCTCCGAAAGCGCGGCGCGCAGCGTGTCGAGGACCGCTTTCTCGCGGTCTGCGTTGTGGAACCAGCAGGCCGCGTCTTCATGTAGCAGCGCGGCTGCGAGCCCCCCGCACGACCCGGCAAGCGACGCGGCCAACTCGCCGTCGAATCTCTCCTCGGCGACCCGCCGACTCCAGCGGTGGAAGAAGACCTCAAAGATCGAGGCCGCGACCGAATCTGGCGCCATGTTGTGGTCCCACTGGCCCAGGTAGCGGCCGGCTTCCGTGAGGCGGGGATCGCCGCTCTTCGTCAGAAGCGGAAGCAGCGCCGGCATCGCCTCATCGGCGCGCAGCGTGCGCGTGTCCCGTTGTATTTCGGCGATGACATCACGGTCGAATCTGTCGTGCGGCTCGATCATCTGGCGAATGCGCCGCGCTCTGTGGCCAGTGGCCCATGTACCCGAGAGCGGATACGGAAAACCGTCCGCGGCGACGCGATTGTTCGCCGTGGCGATCCAGCCCCGCCCCGGATTTTCGAGACGCGGCATCCCTTCGAACGGAATTAGTCCCTGCCACGCGTGCGCCGGGTCCCAGCCGGGCCGGTAACCGCGCGCCCACACATTGCGCACTGGTATCCCGCCAACGGCCTGGTAGCCGATGTTCCCCTCCACGTCGGCGATCACAAGGCTCCAGGTGGGCACGCGCCAGCTGAGCGTCGCTTCCCGAAATTCGGCCACCGAGCCGGCGCGGTCGATGCCCAGCAGCGACGTGAGCCAGCCGCAATAGGTATGGCCGAGCCAGCGCAGCGAAACCGGACCTGTCCCTTCGGCCTCAGACGGCAGAATCTCATCCACGATCGGCCCGTTGCGCGAGAAGCGGACCGTCTTGTCAATTGCGCCGGCGCCCCTCACATCGATCCGCTCGACCAGCGTTCGCTCCCTTTCCCACTTGCCGTCATGGAGGAACCTGCCCGGCCTCTCCGGGTCGGTCCGCTCCTGGTACAGGTCCCGCTGCGAGCAGATGTTGTTGGTGATCCCCCATGCCACGCGACGGTTGCGGCCGAACATCACCGCCGGCATGCCGGTGTACGCCATCCCGGCCACGTCGAACGAGCCGCCCGTCAACTGGACCTCGTACCAGCACGAGACCGCGGCGAACGCGATGTGCGGATCGCTGGCCACCATCGGCAGACCGGACGCCGTGCGAGACCCGCTCACGACCCAGTTGTTGCTCCCCTCCCCCTCATTCGGATCGCCGACGCTCTTGCCAACAGGGACCACGCCCTGCGCCGCCCGCGGGTAGGCGCCCTCCGGGAGAATGCTCTCATCGTCGGCTTCGCCCGTCAGAAACGCCGCGTAGAGTGCACTGTCGTCCAGCGCCCGCCGCGCCAGCTCCGGCCCGACTATGACCGGGAACCGCACAGTCAGGTAGTAGCGAAACTCGGCCGCGATCGCCAGGCAGTCGACCGGCGACCAAGGTTCCGGCTCGTAGTCGAGCAGAGAAAACTCGATCGGCAGATTGCCGCGCGACCTGTCGATCAGCGCGTTGACGCCGTCGCTGAACCTCTGCACCAGCGCCCGCGTCTCGTTCGGGGTCGACTCCCATTCGGCTCGCGCGATTCGATTGAGACCGACCGTACGGGCGATCGTGTCCAGCTCCAGGCCGTCCGCGCCGAGGACCTCTGACAGACGGCCATGTCCCCGCCGGCGCAGATAGTCCAGCTGGAACAGACGGTCTTGCGCCATCGCGTAGCCGAATGCAAAGAACAGGTCTTCGTCGTTCGGCGCCCGCACGTGCGGAACGCCCCAACGGTTGCGTTCGATGCGAGTCTCCGCGCTCACGCCGGCGCTCAGCCGTCCTTCGAGCTCTGGCACACGGGCCCGCGCTTCCGCGCGCCACCATTCGTCGAACTGGGCGCGCGACATGCCGCTTCGCCCGCACAGCGAAGCGATCGACTCGCCCGCGCCCAAACTCTTCAGCAGATCCGCAGAACTGGTCTTCATACTGTTTGCTCTCGCCGAGGGTGTGACCGCTGGGCGCAGCTTTCGCCGGCTGTACAACCCAGCGCGGGCTTACGCCAATCGGTTACAGATTCGTGGGGCAGCCGCGGGTGACAAGTTGCGGCGCATCAAGACAACTCTCACGGAGAACTTCGCCGAAGTGGCGCGCCAGGCAGGACTCGAACCTGCGACCTTCGCCTCCGCAGGGCGACGCTCTAATCCACTGAGCTACTGGCGCGTATGGCGGGGAGGGAGGGATTTGAACCCTCGAGGGACATTGCTGCCCCTACCCACTTAGCAGGCGGGCGCACTCGACCAGGCTATGCGACCTCCCCGAATTCGTGTCGACTGATGAAGGCGGAGGGAGAGGGATTCGAACCCCCGGTGACATTGCTGCCACAGTTGTTTTCAAGACAACCGCCTTCGTCCTCTCGGCCATCCCTCCCAGCCCCGGACTTTTCAGCCATTGACCGCTCCAGTATATACGCGGCGGGGGTTCAGTGTCAAGCGGGGCGGGTCTGCAAGCGCGGCGGCCTAGGCCCCGGCCGCGCCCGGCGGCAATATCTCCAGGTCCCCGCCAAGGAGCGGGTGCAGGACCTCGGGCAGGATCACACTGCCATCAGCGCGCTGGTTGTTTTCCAGCAGCGCTATGATGACGCGCGGCAGCGCCAGCCCGGAACCATTGAGCGTGTAAACGAACTCGGGCCGCGCACCAGCGCGCGGTCGGTAGCGGATGTTGGCGCGCCGCGCCTGGAAGTCTTTGAAAAGTGAGCAGGAGCTGACCTCAAGCCACTCCTGGCATCCGGCCGCCCACACTTCCAGGTCATACTTAATCGACGCCACGAAAGAGAGGTCACCGGTGGCGATGGCAACGCGGCGATAGGGAAGTTCGAGCCGTTGCAGGAGCAGTTCTGCCGCCTGTGTCAGCGATTCAAGCTCATCACGGCCGGTCGAAGGCTCGACAAATTTGACCATTTCCACCTTCTGAAACTGGTGCACGCGCTTGATACCGCGCACATCCTGGCCTGCCGACATCTTTTCGCGCCGGAAGCAGGGCGTTGAGGCGACATAGTAGAGGGGAAGTGCGCCCGGCTCCAGAATCTCGTCACGGTGCAGGTTGGTGACCGACACCTCGGCCGTTGGGATGAACCAGTAGTCCTCCTCGGCGTCGCGATAAAGGTTGTCGCCGAATTTGGGCAAGTTCCCAGTGCCCTCCATGGCGTGGCCCCGCACCATCATCGGCGGATAGAGCTCGGTGTAGCCATGCTCGTTGATGTGCACGTCCAGAAACCAGTTCGAAAGGACCCGTTGGAGGCGCGCCCCCGCGCCCTTGAGGAAGTAAAAGCGGCTGCCCGACGCAGCGACGCCGCGCTCGAAATCGATGATGTCCAACTGCGGCCCCAGATCCCAATGGGCTTGCGGTATAAAGTCGAATTGGGGCAGCTCGCCCCACCGGGAGAGGACGACATTTCCCTCTTCGTCGGGCGCAACCGGGACGTCCGGCTCGGGCGGATTGGGAATGCGCATCATGGCGTCGCGGAACTCGGTCTCGACGCTGCGAAGCTGCTCATCGATCTGGGCGATTTCGGTGCCAATTTCGCTCATTCTCTGTTTCAGCGTGTTCGCCTCTTCCGTCCTCTTTTCGCGAAAGAGTGCGCCGATCTGCTTTGACCCGGTGTTGCGTTCCTCTCGCAGGCCTTCACTCCGTTGCAGGAGTTCGCGCCGCCTTTCGTCCAACTCCAGGGCCAGCTCCCAGGGCGCCTCCCGGTCGTTCAGCTTCACCATCGCTTCGGCCAGGGCTGGCCGGTTCTCGCGCATCCATCGAATGTCAAGCATTTCGAGCTCCTGCTTAGTTCGTGCGCCGCGGCGTTGGCGCGCATTGGTCGGGACAAAGAAATCCCCTCGCCTGTTCAGGACGAGAGGACCCGTGGTGCCACCTGAATTCGCAGATGCCCCCGCTTCCGATACAGTCGGGAGGGGCACCTACCTCAAAACGCCTCTAACGGGGCGGTCCGTCCGGCCATTTCCTGCCGAAAGCCTGTGGGGCGCTGAACCGATTGCCGCCTGTTGCCTCGCAGCGGCCGGCAACTCTCTGGAAGAGCGGGCTGACGGACATGGTCCCCAGTCGCGGCCATTATGTTCACATGTGCCGGCAAAGGTATCACAGCGCTCGCAGGCTGTCAATTTTCCATGTGAGCGAGATTGGCCAGATCGACCAACTGAAACATTGCCAGGGGACCGGCGCTGCGGAAACAGAGTTCCGCCGGCACTGGCAAGTGGGAGGCAAGCCATTCGACGACGGAATCGGGCATGGCGGCCTCATATTCGAGGCGGACGACCGGCGAAGCAAGCTGCTGGTGGCGCCGGCCGCGGCCCCGGGCCTCCAGTTCGTCTCCCGACCGCGCCCTGTTTGAAGCCCGCAGCACGCGAAACAGAAATGCACTCTCGATCTGCATCCCCGGGAAGAGTTCGTCAAGAAAACCCGCGACCGCGTCTTCGCTCCAGATGTACAGCCGCTTGCTGGCATCCGAAGGCACTGCCACAAATCGGGACATAAGCGGCGGCACTTTTATGCGGGCGTATGAGACCGGTCCGAATCTGACGTCCGGGCTGCTGAGATGAACGAGAATATTGATACTGTGCGAGCTGATGAACGGAAACGGATGACCCGGGTCGACCGCCAGCGGGGTCAGCATCGGGTAGAGCTGCTGGCGAAAGAAGCGGCGCACGTGGCTTCGCTGCGCCGCTTCCAGAGAACTGGGATCGCCGATTACAATGCCGAACTCATCTTTCAGCTCAGGGAGAAGAGTCCGGTCGAGTTCGACAAGAGCTCGCTCCAGCAGCCGGTCCAGATGATCTGTTATCTCTTGCCTGCTGGAATCGGTCAGGGCTGGCGCCTGCTCGGCGAAATAGTGGTCGAGAACGGAGGCGAACAGTCCCAGGATCCGCACACGTTCGAGCAGTGGGCAGTCCGGGCTGCGGCTCTCGTCCAGGAGGTAGGCAGCTTCGACGACCGGCGCCGGCTGTCTGCTGGATTGGAGCTGCTTCTTGAGTCCGTCCGCCAGACTCTTGGCGCGGGCGATTGCGTCGTCGTCGATGGGGGTCGCAAACGCGGGCAGTGAGGCCTCGTATCCGGAGCCGGCGAACGGCCGCTCGCGGGCGGGACGGCGTCCTTCAATCAGGTCCTGCGTCATCGGCAACTCTCAGCGTTCGTTGGCGACAAATTCGATGCGAACTGTGAACTCATCCCGGACGGTGAGCGTATTGGCGAAGTTGGGGGGATCGAAGCCCAGATCGGTCATCCGCAGGCGGGTCTTGAGGGTTCCGCTGATTGTACCGTCCTGCAGCTTGGCGCTGACATCCCAGACGGTTGGAAGGGCTGCGCCGCGCAGGGTTAGCTCGCCTTCCAGCTGAAACTGCACCGTGTCCCCCTCCTGGTAACCCTGCGGCGCATCGCGGATCTCCTCGGCCACGAAAATCGCAAGTGGGTATCTGTCTGACTCGAGCGCATTCTCCCGGATCCAGCCGTCGCGCAACTTCTGGTCCGTTTGCAGCGTGGGCAGGTAGACCGCGAACCGGTTCGGCCCAACGGCCGCGCCCGCCAAGTCAAGCTGAACTGCGCCGGACACATCTTGCGTCTCGCCGGCGACCTTGTATTTTCCGACTTCCAGCCCGTACTTGCGTGTTGCGTCGGCGAAAAACTCCTCGTCCACGATATAGGCCGCCTTTGACTGGGCCGGGTCTATCTCGAATGTCCGCAACCCGCTGTCCTCATTCAGCTCAACAGGCGGCAATTCGCCGAAGGCCGCGGCCGCCTCGTCCGAAAGTGTCCTTACCGGCGGGGCGTCCACATGCTCGGATGACGATTCAGGCGGGACGCTTTCAGTCTCAGAGCTGTCGCGCCGGCCGCAGCCGGCCGCCATCAGTGCTACGACAAGAAGAACGATAATCAGATTTCGAGAACTCATACGATGAGGTCGCTTTCACTCAAATGCACTTTTTCGCACCGCGCAGCCGCCCGTCAGGCCGTAGCGGAATTTCAGGGCGCAAGCGCCGGTGGCTGAGGGATTTCTTCCTCAAAGCGCACGCCTTCAGGCAGATAGGGTGGCAGCGAACTTCCGTCTCCGAATGTTGCCAGCAACTGTCGAACGAAGAGCGAGTAGAAGCCTTCATGACGAAAAGTGGGCTCAGAATCCCACACCACCAGCCCTTCCTCGAACCCATATTCACCAAATGATGCAACAAAATCGCCGTTCTTGGCAATGATGTGCAGCGGCGTGTCCCAGCCGTCCTCGCCGCGCGAGACGCGCGGCGGCTGGTGGTCTCCAAACAGCACGAAGATCGCCTCCCCGTCCGGTTCGCTCAGGATGAACTCGGTCAGCATCTCCAACTGGTACGCAACCGCATTCCAGTAGTTCTGGCGCCGCTCGCTGTGCTCGATCAGCTCGGAGGAGGCGGGGGGCGGCTCGCCGGGGACGTTCAACTCTCGCCAGTCGTCGACGAGTGGCGGCAGCGGCGTCCACGGATAGTGCGAATTCTGCGTGATCGTGAAAAACAGGTAGGGCCCTTCGCTTTCCTGGCGCATCGTCTCGCGCGCGAACTGCAGCGAGTACTGGTCCGGCGGCGCGGGGCCCCAGCCGTACTCTGGCCCGCTGAAATCCAGGTCTTCGTAGAGCAGCCAGCGGTCCACGCCGAAAAAGTCGACGTACTTTCGCCACGCCGATTTCGGCAGGCCCATCGAAAGCGCAGTCAATCTGTAGTAGCGGTAGCCCTGCCCCTTGAGAAACCGGCCCAGGTCCGGGTACTCCTCCAGCTGGTACTTGTCGACCAGCGCATAGTATTGCGGGTCCGAGCCGACGTGCAGGCCGAACAGCGCGCTCGTGTAGGACATCCAGGAGCCGCCGCCCCAGGTTGGCGCCAGGCTGCGCGCCGAAGCGGCGTGCCAGCCGGCGTCGGCCAGCCTCTTGTCGAGCCGCTCCGTCAGCTCCCGGTAGCGGACGCGCCAATCGTTCCGCTTGTAGAGAACGCTGCCGTATGATTCGACGAAAATGATGTAAATGGACGGCCGCTCTTCGAGGCTGTAGCGGCCATAATCGTAAGCGAGGTGAGCTTGCGCGCTGTCGAACCGTTTCACATTTCCGTAGACGCGGCGGGATTCGGAAAGATTGTGGTCCAGCTTGGCGATCAGGCTGCTGAACACCATGCCCGGCCGGCGCGTGTTCTGGCGATAAAAGGCCGCCTGTCCGAGGACGAGAATCGCGAGCAGTCCCAGCGCGACGCGCGACGGAAGCGATGGTCCGGTTTGGGGCAGCGCCACCCGCGCCAGGCGCGCGACAACGAAGGCGCCGGCTGCGATCAGCAGGGCGAGTCCGGCCAGAAACGCGGCCGTGCCACCAGCGTTTTGCAGAAAGAAGGAAAACCCTTCGGTCGCCATCCGGAACTGGCTGTAAAAGACCGGCTCCAAGTTGAAAAATGTGAGCGACGCGCCCTCGTACAGATAGTAGGCAAAGATGACAAGATATGCGGCGACGAACCCGGCGCGAAGAACCGGCCTGCGCAGAAAAGGGAGCAGCGCCCAAAGCGCGACGGCGAGAAGGATTTCAGAGTTGAAATGCAGCAGATCAGGCCCGCCGCGCCAGAGAAAGAGTTGACGCAAGACCTGGTCAACGGAGCGTCCAGTGAGCTGGATTGGCGGCAGGAGCGCCCCTTCTTCCCGGTCCATCAGAACGACCGGAAGAAAGAGCAGTGCGTGCAGGATGACAAACGCGGCCCAAAAGCGCAGATCGGGATGGAGCCTTGTGCCCAGTTTCAATACTGGACGAAACGGGCCGCTACCTGCCCGCAGTGCAGGTGAAACGCGCACCTTGTCAGTAGAATTGGGACGAACCAGGGCTTTAGCAGTGCGAATCAGCGGGCGCATACCCGATCAGACTTGCTCTTGCCGCTCGGACCAGGAGAGCGGCAGAAGGCCGCTTGCGGTCGCCTGTTCGACGATCGCGGCGACTACGTCGCCCAGCGCCTGCGAGCCCTGCCCGACCGGGGTCATACGGTCTTCGACCTGCGCTCGTGTGACGCGATTCTCGCGCCAGGTAATGCCGCCGGTGTGGTAGTTGTGGAAGAAGGGCATGAGCCTGTCGAGCGCAAGGGCGAAGCGGGCTTCGGGCGTCTGTTGGGCTTCATATTCTTCCCAAAGCGCTGTCATCTCCGCGGCCTGGTCGAGGGGCAGCAGGCCGAAGATGCGGATGGCCGCCTTCCGCTCCCGTTCGATCTTGCCTTCGTGGCTGTCGTCGTCGTAGGCGTAGGTGTCGCCGGCGTCGATCTCTACAATGTCGTGGATCAGCAACAGCTTAAGCGTATGCAACATATCGACCGACTCATTGGCGTGTTCGGACAGCACGAGCGCCATCATCGCCAAGTGCCAGGAGTGCTCGGCGGAGTTCTCTCTGCGTTTGCTTTCCAGCAGAAGGGAGCGGCGCTGAACGCCCTTCAATCTGTCGATTTCGAGGATGAAAGTCAGCTGCCTTGCGAGTCGTTCGCATTCCATTGTCACGGGTCCTACGGGCTGAATTCAGGTGAAGGGTGCATAGAACGGTGATAGGCGCGCCAGTAGCCTGCGATACGTCCGGCAAACCGGCCCGGCCTTTCCTGGTAGATGAGCGCGGCCTGCAGAGAGGCTTTGCGTCGAATATGGACCCGTTCGCGGGCTATCAAGCTGTCGAGCATTGTGGCGGAATCCTCGCCATCCTCTTGCAGTTTTCTCACCTGGCTCGACTGTAGCAGCATCGCCAGGTCGTGTTCATCTCCCAGCCGGTCCGCAAGCCGGTCGCATTCGTGCGCCAGCGCGCCGACCGGCCCCGGCCAGACAGGCCTCAAGATCTGCATGTGGTACCAGAGATACTTGATTCGCTTGCGGAAAGCATGAAAGTTTTCAGTTGTGGGCTGGTTGCAGGCAACTCTCAGTTCGGCGCGTCCGCGGGCGTAGGTCCTCTGAAGGCCGGGCGCAAAAGCAGCGAGCTTGTCTGCGCGAAACTCCCAATCGTCGATGCGGGATCTCGCTTCGTAAAGGGAGTCCACAATGGCTGTCAGCTGTTGCGGCTCACGGGCAAGGTTGTTCAAGAGCCTCCGGTGACCCCTTTCGAGGGCGTGGCGCAGGCGGGTGAAGGAACTGCCCGTCATGCGCGCGCCGTAGCGGCCCCGCAGCCGATCGAAGGTCTCGACGTAGACGGCGCTGTCGCGCACAGGGGACAGGATACGGCCCTGGTCGCGAAAGAAGGTGTTTTCGCGGCGGTAGGTCTTGCCGGGCAGCGCGCCGCGCGCCAGGCGCAGGACCGCGCGAATGCGCTTGAAATGTTTGCGCGCTTCGTGGATCTCTTCATTCAGGTTGTCGGTGCGCCCAAGCTGGATGATGGCGCCGTCGATCTGTTCATAGACGATACGGCGCAGCGAAACGTCGGCCGTTTCGTCTGGAGCAAGCGAAAAGTTCATCGGCAGTTGCGTGTCGAGCGTTTTCTGAAAATGTTGCCTCTACTCTTGCGAAGCAGCCCGGCCCAGCTTGGTGAATAGATCGCGCAAGATGCTGTCCCGGTCGACGTAGCGGGCGGAGGCGATTGTGTGCCGGCTCTCGTCGAAGGCCCACGTCAGCTGGTCGGTAAGAATCGGCGCGCTGACCCGTTCCATCTGTGCCCAAGCTGAATTCACCAACCAGCCGATTGGTGCAATGTCCCAGATCTGCTTCGAGTAGGCGTACTGGTCCTCGTGATAATCACGGTAGATTTCGTAGAGATAATCTCCGATCGCCCCCTTCCCTTTCACATGCGCCGCGACTTCCGGCAACGTCGTGTGCAAATGGGAGACGACACCCATGCAGGGGAAACGAACGAGAGGAACGCCGCAATCGAGCACGACGCGGCTGGCAGCCGGGTCCTGGTACAGGTTGAACTCGCGCGTGTCGGGCCAGTGGCGTGCGTGGCCGCCGAGCCACACAACCACGATACGCTCGCGGATGGCCGGCTCGAGCAGGAGCGCGGATGCGACGTTTGTGATCGCGCCGATGGCGACGACGTAGAGGGGGTCGTCCAGCGGGGATGCAAGCGCCTTCTCGATCAGGTCTGCGGCGCTGTCGCTCTCGACCGGACTGCCCGTGTCGGGCATCCATGCCGCGGCGCCGTGCAGGACGAAGCCGGCGCGAGGAAGATCCAAGAATGACAGACGAGCCAGAAGTCGCTGAATCTCGTCAAAGCTCTTCTCCATTCCGTCGCCGGGCCCAGAGGAGCGCCTGTTGTGGAACGGCGCAGCGTACAGGGCCTCCACGTGCAGCCGCTCAGGTGAAAGCAACGAGTATACGATGGCGAATTGGTCGTCGATCTCGTTGTAAGTATCGGTGTCCAGGACCATGCGCACGGGCGCGGCGGGCGCATTCAGGCGGTCTTCGAGATGTTGCTGATCAAGGGGAGAGAATTTCATGGGTCAGATCCGGGCTGTGCAGAAGAACGACAAGGCGGCCACGCTCTAAGCCGCCAGCCGGTTCACCATCTCAAGCATGGCCGTCATATAACCGATCGCGTAGGCGCGGCCGCGGTGGCCCCAGTCGGTGTCTTCCACCATCTGCGGGACATGGTCGGTGATCATGAATCCGGTGAAACCGACCTCTTTCAGCGTTTTCATCACCTCGAACGGGTCGACGTTGCCCTCGTTGATGAAACACTCGTTGAAGTTGGGCACGGTCCCTTGCACATCGCGAAAATGGACGTAGACGATGCGGTCCCGCCCGCCGAAGTGGCGCACGGCGTCGATTACGTAGTCGTGCCCGTTCATCTCGGACCAGCAGCCCATGCAGAAGTCAAGGCCGTGGTTGGGGCTGTCAAAGCGGTCAATGGCCCGCTTGAAGCCTTCGAAGTTACGGAAGATGCGCGCCACCCCGCCCAGGCTCTCCACCGGCGGGTCGTCCGGGTGAAGCGCAAGCGTGACGCCGGCCTCCTCGGCCACCGGCAGCAGCCGCTCCAGGTAGTATCCGTAATTGGCCCACATCTCGTCCTGGTCGTAGACGCGATCGTGCGTCAGATCTTCAAGGTCGTGCTCGGCAAGGTTGAAGCGTGTGCCGCGCGCGCCGCCGCGCAGCCTAGCCGGTTCCTGTGTACGCCAGACGGAGTTGGGCATCCAATGATAGCCGAGAATCGGGATGCCTGCCCTACCCATGTTGCGGACGGTGGTCTGCATGTGTGCGATCTGCTCGTCGCGCCCGGGCAGCCCCAGCATCGCCTTGTCGTAGAAGGAGATGGGCACATTTTCAAGGCAGATCAGACGCAGGCCGGCGGCCTTTGCCCGGTCGACAACTGCCTTCAGGTCGTCGTACTCCCACTGTTTGTCGCCGGGGAGCCTGGGGGTATTCATCAGAAAGTCATCGGCGCCAAGCTGCTTGATAAAGGCCAGCTTTTCGTCGGTCAGTTCATTGAACTGTCCCAGGCCGATTCGCATTTGCGGCGACATACGCGCGCTCCTTTGGTTGACAGAATACTAGGCAGGATGGCGGGTGGACCTGCTGTCAGGCTGCGACGGGCTGCGACAGTTTTGCCAGAAGCTGCGCCTGCTCGTCTGCGCTCAGGTCGACCAGCGGCGGGCGTACGCGGCTCCAACCGGGGCGGCCCGTCTGGTCGGCGACGATCACCTTCAGCGCGGCAATCATGTTTAGACCGGAGTCGAGAATCGCGTTGCGGATCCAGTTGGTGCGGCCCTGACGCTCTTCGGCGTCGGGGGCCTGCCAGTTCTCATAGAGGTCGCGGATCACATGGGGCAGCACATTGGCCATGCCCGATATACAGCCACCGCCTCCCCCCTGCATGTTTTTGAGCAAGAGGCCCTCCGTGCCGCAAAAGACGGCGAACCCGGGGAAGCGGCGCGCCACCGCGTGCAGGCCGAGCAGCGTATCCACGTCGCCTGAGCTGTCTTTCACGCCGGCGGCCTGGCGCGGATAGGCCTCGGCCAGTCGAGTCAGCAGCGCGGGAGAGAGAGGCACGCCGCTGACCTGCGGGATGTGGTAGAAGTAGATTCGCACCCGTTCGTCGTTGACGCGGTCTATGATGGCAGCGAAAGATCGATACAGTCCCTCATCGGAGACGTTGGGATAGTAAAAGGGCGGCAGCGTCAGGACGCCATGGCAGCCAGCCTGCACCGCGTGACGGGAGAGCTCAACCGCCTCGGTGATGGCGGCAGCGCCGGTCCCAATAACCAGGTTACCGGCGGGGACGCCGGCTTCGATCACGGCGTCAACCGCAGCCATTCGCTCAGCAGCGGAAAAGGATGTCGCTTCGCTGTTGGTCCCAAAGAGCACGAGTCCGTGGCAGCCTCCTTCAAGCAGGCGTCTGCAGAACTCGATATAGGCCGGCAGATCGATAGAGAGGTCGGCTTGCACGGGCGTCAGTGTAGGGGCGAAAACACCGCGCAGGGATAGATCGGCCATTCGATGGCTCCTTTGCTACTGGCGTTACCTTCTGCTGTCGAAAAGAGCGAGAGTATGGCTACATGTTAAGGCGAGCAGGACGTCATTGTCAAGTGAAGCGGCACTCCCCGCTGCTTCGACTCCACCCCAAAGGGAGGGGAGCGGAGCAGGCAAGGCGTGCAAAGCGAGCCTCGTTTGCTCTGGCGAACCATTCACAAGCAGGATTAATTTTGGGACTTTTCAGTCTACTGTTTTTGGTATAGAATTGCGAACGACGCCGCGCTCGGCAGCCGGCAGGCACCCCAAAATCTGTTGAGGTAAGCCTTCGGGAGCGCGGCCCTGCCGAACCGCAACCGCGCGTTGCGGAAAAGCTTCGCCAGGCCATCCTCCCGCCTGTCCGGCAGCATTTCATCAAGATTCACCATGACTGGCAGGTATCAGCGTGGCAACGCAAAAGGAATCGGAAATACCCCCTGGATTGGCTCTGTTCAGCAATTATGCCCTGGACACCGACTATTTCGACGAGATGTTCCAGGTCAATGGCAGGCCCCGCGACTCCTACCGCAAACTGCTGCAAAGCATCCTCGATCTGCAGGCAACCGAGCTGACACAACGTCAGCAGGCGGCCGACCTGACCTTTTTGAACCGGGGCATCACTTTCACTGTTTACGGCGAAGATTCGACCATTGAGCGGATCTTTCCCTATGACATATTGCCGCGCATCATCAGCGCGCAGGAGTGGAATACAATAGAGCGGGGCCTAATCCAGCGGATACACGCGATCAATCTCTTCCTGCGCGATGTCTACCATGAGGGCCGGATATTGCAGGAGCAGATCGTTCCGTTCGACCTAGTGTACAGCTGCCAGAACTATCAACGGGAGATGCGCGGGCTTCATGTCGCGAACGACGTCTACACGACGATTGTGGGAACCGACCTTGTTCGGCTTCCCGGAGGGGAGTTTGCGGTTCTGGAGGACAACCTGCGCGTTCCCAGCGGCGTCTCCTACATGCTCGCCAACCGGGAGGTAATGACACAGGTCTTCCCGGGCATGTTCGGCGGCTACGGCATCCGATCGATCGCCCACTACGGGCAGGCGTTGCTGGAGCGGCTGCAGGCGCTGACGCCCAAGGGGCGAGACGCGACGGTTGTGCTGCTGACGCCCGGCATCTTCAACTCCGCCTACTTTGAGCATACTTTCCTGGCGCGCGTCATGGGGATCGAGCTGGTGGAAGGCGCCGACCTGCTGATCCGGGACGGATTCGTCTACATGCGCACGACCGGCGGTCTCCAGCGGGTTGACGTCATCTACCGCCGCGTCGACGAGGAGTTTATCGACCCGCTCCACTTCCGCACCGACTCGGTGCTCGGGATCCCGGGCCTCTTCAACGCCTACCGCGCGGGGAACGTAACGCTTGCCAACGCGATGGGCACGGGAATCGCCGACGACAAGGCGGTCTACGCCTTCGTACCTGAGATTATCCGGTATTACCTGGGCGAGGAACCGATTCTGCAGAACGTCGAGACCTATCTGTGCGGGCGCGAGGACGAACGGTCGTACGTGCTCCAGAACCTGGAAAAGCTGGTGGTAAAAGCGGTCGGTGAGTCCGGCGGTTACGGCATGCTGATCGGCCCATTCAGCACGAAGGACGAACGGGAGAAGTTCCGCCAGCAGATTCAGGCCGATCCCCGCAACTACATCGCACAGCCGACGCTGCGCCTGTCGCGTGCGCCATGCTATATTGACGGCAACGTGGTCTCGCGCCACGTCGACCTGCGGCCGTTCATTCTGTACGGCGGTTCGCCCGACGAGACGGTCATCGTTCCAGGCGGCCTGACGCGCGTTGCGTTGCGAGAAGGGTCGCTTGTCGTCAACTCGTCCCAGGGCGGCGGCAGCAAGGACACGTGGGTGCTGGAGCACGACTGAGTGATAGGAGCGAGCAACTTAGCAAATGCTTTCACGATCTGCTGACAGCCTATACTGGCTCGGGCGCTACATGGAGCGGGCCGAACACACGGTGCGGCTCCTGAGGGTCCGGCTCAACTTTATGGTGGGGCAGGCGCGGCCGCGACAGGCCGGGAACGACAAGGGCTGGCAGCAGTTCTTCTCCGCCTTACGCCAGCCCGCGCCGTTGACTGAGAAAGGGTATGTGGACGGCGAGGCAGCCCTGAAGATGGCGCACGACCTCACCTTTAACGGAGACAATCCGCATTCGATTTCGGGCTGCATCAGTTTGGCCAGGCAGAACGCCCGTTTTGTGCGTTCCCAGCTGAGCAGCCAGGTATGGGAGCACATGAACCGCCTCTATTTGCGGCTGCATTCGTGGCAGGGGCACCACAACTGGCACGACGAGCGCGACAACTTCTTTCGCGAGCTCGAAAGCAGCGTTTCCCTGTTCCAGGGTCTCGCCGTTTCTTCGCTCTTGCACGATGAAGGCTGGAACTTCATCCAGGTCGGCTCCCACCTGGAGCGGGTCCTGGCGGTCTGCAGTCTCCTGGATGCCCATTTTCGCTACTTCGGCGTCGACGGCGGCAAGAGGCTGGAGACGGAGGACCCGCTTAGCGGGATCGGCGTCCTGCGGGCGTGCAACTCCTTTGAACCCTACTGCCGCGTCTATGACCCGCGCCCTGAAATCAGCCAGGTAACCTCTTTCCTGCTGCTGAGCCCCGACCTGCCCAATTCGGTCAGATTCAATGTGACACAGATTTCGCAACAGCTTGAACAGCTGGCTGCGGCGACCGAGACGCGCCTTGCCTCTGATCTGAACCGGATGGCGGGGAAGCTGCAGGCCCGTCTGCAGTACAGCCAGCTCGAAGATGTGGTCGCAGTGGGCCCGGCGGCGTATCTGGGAGAGATATTGAGCGCGTGCGACCAGATTCACGACGCGCTCTATGATACGTATATCAACTATCCGGCAGAAGAGGCATTTGCCTGACAGCCCCCAAGACTTCCTGGAGAGATGAACTACTACACAATTCACCACCACACGCGCTACCGTTACGAATCTGCGGTCAGTGAGAGCACGATGGAGGTGCGGATGCAGCCCCGCACCGACCGGCAGCAGCGCTGCCTCAACTTTCAGCTGGAGATCAGCCCGCATGCCCAGGCTCTGACCACCGACGACTGCGTGCAGAATGTGATCCACTATTTCGACATTCCCAGAAGCCACGCCGAGCTGGTCCTGCGCGCACATAGCCTTGTCATGGTACAGGAGGGGCCGGTCCTGCCGGACGAACTGGACGGGTCGGAATGGGATGCCCTCGAGGAGACGGCCGCCACAGGGCGGTTGTGGGACTGGCTGGCGCCGAGTCATTACGCCCGCCCGACTTCGCTGCTCGCGGCGTTCGCGGAAGAGATTGGGTTCAGCCGCGAACAGGACCCGCTGACGGCCGTCCTGCAGCTGAATGGGAGCATTCACCACGCGTTCGAATACACGCCGAAGAGTACGGCCGTCGATTCACCGATCGACACGGCGTTGGAGAACCGGCGCGGGGTCTGCCAGGACTACACGCACGTGATGATTGCGCTGCTGCGCCAGCGGGGCATACCGGCCCGCTATATCAGCGGTTATGTATTCCAGGACCCGGAGAAGAAGAAGGAGCAGGACCTGTCGAGCGCCTCTCATGCCTGGGTAGAGGCGTTTCTGCCTGCCGTCGGCTGGATCGGGCTGGACCCCACCAACAATTCGCTTGTCGAAGACAAGCATGTCCGCATCGCGATTGGGCGCGATTACGCGGACGTGCCGCCGACCAGAGGCGTCTACAAGGGGAATGTCAAGAGCGAACTGTCGGTGGGCGTCCACATCTCCGAGACCGAGGACGAAGAGATTCCGACCGACCTGCTCGATAACGGACACTGGACGCCGAGGGAGCACGCAGAGGAAACCTGCCCCGAACTGACGCAAAACGAGGACCAGCAGCAACAGCAGCAGCAGCAGCAGTGACCACCCCGGCCGCCCAATAATAGAGAAGAGAGTCGGTGGCACCGGCTCTCGGGGTTTGCTGCTCTTCGATTGGCGGACTCGTAGCCGCTACAGCGTCGAAGACATTACTGCATCACGGACTTCGCCGTAGGCACGAGCCGCATCACCTTGATCGTCTCGCGGTTGATCATGTCGGAGATCGGCGGCGAGACCTCGTTCAGCCACTCCTCCGATTCGTAGACCGTCGCGTACAGCGCCTCGCGCTCGGCCTCGTCGGCGAAGCGGCGCATCCACACGTAGCGGTCCTCGTCCTCCTCGTCGAGAAAGGAACCGGCAATCACCATCCCTTTCGCCATCTGAAAGGGAATGATCACGGTTTCCATGTACTCGACCCAGGCCGCGCGCTTGCCGGGGTGACATTCGTAGATTCGATACTCGTACAACATGCTTTGCGCTCCTGTCTGACGGCTGGTTATTGGATTCAGTCGGCCATGGCCGGCTCCGCCTGCGGCTCGGACAGCAGGCGCATGGGCCGGTCGCCCTCGACTTCGTAGGTGGAAAAGGTCGGCAGGTGCTCAATGTTGGCGTGGAACATCTGGTTGACCATGTCGCGTATCTCGGCCATGGTCAGCACCGCCGTTGTCAGCGGATCGTGCAGGATCGCCTGGAAGATCTTGCGCGGGTCGCCTTCGAGGATGCCCTCGACCGCCATCTCCTCGATCTGGGCGCTCAGCCCGGTCAGCATGGCCACCGAGGCCGGGAGGGGGCCGACGCGCACGCTCTCCAGCCCGTTCTTGCTGGCCCAGACCGGAATCTCCACACAGGCCCCGACCGGTAGATTGTCCACCAGGGGCGTTTCGCCGCTGCCGTTGGGGACGTTGCCGTTGAATTGGAACGGCTCGCCGCCCTCAAGCGCATTGATGATGTAGGCCGCGTACTCGTAGCCGCGCGTCAAGTCAAGCGGCGCGGGATTTTCCAGCCATTCAATGATCTGCTCCCGCCATGTCTCCTCGCGCCCTGAGTAGTGCCTGAGCACATAGGCGTATTCGCCGGGGTTCCAACCGGTGCCGTGCGTACAGTATTTCTCGATCAGGTCCGGGCGCTTGCGGAACCAGGGGTTGTACTCCGAGTGATGGCCGCTCGACTCGGTCGGGTAGTAGTCGAGATGCAGATACATCTCGTTGCGGACCTGCTCCTCGTTGTAGACCTCGGATCTCTCAGTGATGGCCTTGCGAATCAGCGGGTAGGCGTCCTCCCCGTTCCAGTTGAATTCGGTGTACCAGGCCATATGGTTAATGCCGGCGCAGGTGAAGGTGATCTCGTCGGTCGGCGCGCCGATCCAGCGGGCGAGCATATTAGCGGTGCCCTGAACGCTGTGGCAGAGGCCGGTCGCGACGATATCGGTCTGCGACTGGATCGCGCGGCAGTTGATCACCATCGGATTCGTGTAGTTGAGCATCACCGCGTCGGGACAGAGCCGCTCCATGTCGCGCGCGATGTCCAGCATCACCGGCGTGGTGCGCATGGCGCGGAAGATGCCTGACGGGCCGCGCGTGTCGCCGATGTTCGTGTCGATCCCGTACTGCTTCGGAATCTCGATGTCGGTGCGCCACACATCGGTGCTGCCGACCAGAATGGTTACGATCACGTAGTCCGCGCCCGCCAGCGCCTCGTCGCGGCTCAGCGTCTTCTCCACGCTGGCCGGATATTCGCCCTCGCGAATGATGCGCCGCACCGCCCGCTCGATGTATTCGAGCTTGGCCGGGTCGATATCCATCAGGCAGATCGTGGCGTCCTCCAGCAGCGAAAAAGTGAGCACATCCTTGACGAGCTTGCGCGTGAAACCAAAGCTGCCGGCGCCGATAAAGGTGATCTTTGTCATCTTTCTCCCTCAGTTGCCATATTGCCTACTCGCGTCGCATCGCGGCGGAGCGCTTTGTTATGTCCTTGATGATTACGCCGACGCTGGAGTGAAACGCCCCCTGCCGGCCGGCATTCGAATTCTAGCACCCTCGCGCCCTCTCCCCAATGGCGCGGACGGTCCACTCAACGCAAAATACGGCCGAAGAAAGGCACCGGCGCACGCCGCGCGCGCAACACATTGACGATGCCTGCGACCCAGGCGATGATCACTGCCAGGTAGACCGCCACGACCAGCGCGAAGACGTACGCCGCGATCACGCCGCCGAACGGAATCCACGCCACGATGCCCGAGAAAACGGCCCACGCAACCGGCGCCATCACCAGCGCCAGTACGAGCGTCAACCCCTGCACGGCGTGGTAGCGGCCGAATTCGTCCTGCTTGCGCAGCGCCAGAATATAGGCCGGCCCCAGGACCGGTACGAGGTACGCGAGCAGCGCAACGTCGATGTTCACCCTGGCCCCGCCGGCGCCGTTCTCGCTCATTCCGCCTCTCCGATCCCCTGCAGCGTCAGCTCGCGCGCAAAGTGGCAGCTGGCGAAGTGACCCGGCTCGATCTCCTCCAGCTGCGGCTCCTCGCGCTCGCACTGCTCCTGCGCGTAAACGCAGCGCGGATGAAAAACACAGCCGGCCGGCGGATTGGCCGGGCTGGGTATGTCGCCCTCGAGAATGATGCGGTTCAGCTTGATTTCAGGATCGGCCGGTGGAATCGCCGAGACCAGCGCCTCGGTGTAGGGATGCAGCGGCCGCCGCAACAGTCTGTCCGAGCCGGCGATCTCGACCAGCCGCCCCACGTACATCACCGCGATGCGGTCGCACATGTGCTCGACCACCGACAGATCGTGCGCGATAAACAGGTAGGTCAGACCCAGCTCATCCTTCAGCTGCTGCAGCAGGTTCAGCACCTGCGCCTGGATCGACACGTCCAGCGCCGAAACCGGCTCGTCCGCGATGATCAGCCGCGGGCTCAGCGCCAGCGTGCGCGCCAGGCCGATGCGCTGACGCTGCCCGCCCGAAAACTCATGCGGGTAGCGCCGCATATAGTTGGGGTCCAGCCCGACCGAATGCATCAGCTGCGCGACGCGGTCCTCCAGCGCGCGGCCCGACGCCTCCTTGTGGATGATCAGCGGCTCGCCGATCAGGTCCTTCACCGTAAGCCGCGGGTTGAGTGAACTGAACGGGTCCTGGAAGATCATGCGCATCTCTTTGCGCAGCGGCTTCATCTCCGCCTGCTCGATGTTGGCGATGTCGACGCGCCGGCCGTCGTCGGTCGTGTACCAGATCTCGCCGGCGGTCGGGTCGTAGAGCCTGAGAACGCTGCGCCCGACCGTCGTCTTGCCCGAGCCGCTCTCGCCCACCAGCCCCAGCGCCTCGTTGCGGCTGATCGCAAAGCTGACGCCGTCGACAGCCTTGACGTGCCCGACCACCCGCTGCAAGAGCCCCTGGCGGATCGGAAACCACTGTTTCAGATCGTTGACTTCGAGCAGAGTACTATCCATGTCCGTCTGTATCAGGGCGCGGCCGGCGCCTCTTCCACTTCAATGATTTCGCTTGCCAGTAGAATGTCGGCATCGTCCCACCCCTTCCACTCTTGCAGCTGCTGGAACGCCCTCCGGAAAATAAGCTGTACCTCCACCGTCGCCGTACGCCCGCCCGCCGCGTCGAAGCGGTAGCTGCTGCTGCGCGTGGCCAGCGCCGGGACGCGCGTATCCGATACAAGCTCCACCATGCGCCAATGGGAAAAAGTGGGCTCCTCGCCCGTCAGCGTATCGCGCAGGATCTTGGCGAATCCCTGGCCGGCCTCACCCGCTACGTCTCCCGCCCATTCCGGCAAAACATCGCCGACGAGCAGCGGCAGCGAACTGCCGTCGCCGTCGGTCGCCCGCACCACCAGCAGCACCTGCCGTAGCGGCGACCCGGTTGGATAGTGATGGCCCGCGCCAGTATTGGTCACAGCCGCGTCTACGACCAGCTCGCCGCCCTCTATCCCCGCCGAGACCTCCAGCGCAATGGCGCTGCGCAGGAACATCCCGTCGCTCGCCCCGGGCATGTCGTGCAGATGGATCTGGTCCAGCTCACGGTAGAGACCGCCCTTCTCCGGGTAAACGAAGTAGCTGCGCTGCGCCCGTTGCGCCAGCTCTCCCAACCCGGCCGGCAGCGTACGGCCGCTGACGCCTTCAAGCCAAGCCGCCGTCTGTACGAGCGACTCCATGCCCGATGTCAAGCGCGGCGCAGTCGGCATGTGACAGCTCTGGCAGGTCGCGCCGTTCTCCTCGTCGTTGTAGGGGCTTTCCAGCCACTCCCCATACGAGTTGTAGATCTCCGTCGTATCGTTGACACCGTAGTGGCAGGCGGCGCAGAACGCGCTCTCGCCGTGCAGCTGATTGAAGCTGTCCATCGGTCGCGACACGTCGTCGACCGTCCCCATCAGCAGGTCCTCGCCCGACTTGGGACGGTAGAGCGTCAGCGACAAAATGCCCGGCATCTCCGGATCCGGCAGCAGCGAATCGGTGTAAAAGCTCACCGCGCCGATTTTGTGGCAGAAATCACACGAGATGCCCTCGGCCGCCACGCCGACCGCCTCATTCGGGCTGACACCGTCGGGCAGCTCGTCGCTAGCGTCGCTCGTCTCCTGCATGTGGCAGCCGCTCCAGCCGCACGTGTTGTCCGCGTCCAGCTTCGACGCCATCGGCGTGTGGCAGGAGGCGCAGTTGCCGTCGCGCTTGGGAAAGTCCACCTTGAAGCCGGGCCCGTAGTAGGGATCATCCGGGTTACGCGTGCGCGGCAGGCCGGTATCGTAGTTGCTGTTGCGGCTGCGGTTGCCCTCGACGTCGGTGCCGTTGTACATCGTCAGAAAGCGGACGTTGACCGCGGCCTGGCTGTGCGCGTCGCGCAGCCATTCGGCGTACGACGGATGGCACTCGCCGCAGTTTTCCGATGGCTCCCAGTCGTAGACGGTGTGATCGACCCGGTTGTGCGGGTGCAACGCAATCTCTACGTCCACGTCACCGCCGCGCGCTTCGCTCCAACCGAAAATGTAGCCCTCCGCCCAAGCCACCAGTGTAACGCTATCCGCGGTCGAAAGGCCTTCGATCGTGAATCCGCCGTCCTCCGCCGTGTAGGTATGATTGCCCGTCGTCTGCACGCGCACCAGCGCGCCTTCGACCGGCCCGTCCGCGTCGCTAACCGTCCCGCTGACCGACGCCGTAACAGGCTGCGGCCACAGAAACACCGCAGCAACCGAACCCAGCGCAATGACAAGAACAAGGAGCAGAAGCAGGATAAGCGGGCGCGCCAGGTTCCCAATCTTCGTCGAGCCGCTCCACAAAAGCCTACGCCCGCCCAACTCCATTCTCCGTGAACAAAAGCCGGCCCTCAGACGATCGAATAGGGGTCGGCCGCGTCGCGCAGCCCGTCGCCCAGAAAGTTGAATCCCAGCACGGCCACGATAATGAAGATGACCGGCGTCATGATCCACGTATGCGTGCCCAGCGTCTGCAGATTCTGCGCGTCCCGCATCAAAAAGCCCCAGCTGACCAGCGGTTCCTGTATGCCGATGCCCAAAAAGCTAAGAAACGCCTCCGCCAGGATGATCTGCGGAATCGTCAGCGTGAGCACCACAATAATATGGCTGATCGAGTTGGGAAAAAGGTGCAGGAAGATGATGCGAGCGTCGGACGCGCCCATCTCCTTCGCCGCCAGGATGAAATCGGTCTCACGGTAGGCCAGCACCTTGCCGCGCACTTCGCGCGCCAATAGCGTCCACGACAGCAATGAGAAGATGATCACCATGATGATGAACACCTGCAGCGAGTCCCATGTACGCGGGATGATGGCCGCCAGGGCCAGCCAAAGAGGCAGCTGTGGAAACGAGGCCACGAACTCGACGAAGCGCTGAATTATATTGTCGGTGATGCCGCCATAGTAGCCCGAGATGATGCCAACGACCGCGCCGACGACGATGCTGACAATCGTGGCAAACATGCTCAGCGAAAGCGAGATGCGCCCGGCCGTGCAGGCGCGGCCCCAGAGGTCTCTGCCCTGTTTCTCGGTGCCCATCAGGTGGATCTTGCCGCCTTCGTCGACACCGAACAGATGCCAGCGCGTCGGGATCAGCCCCAAGATCTTCCACTCCCAGCTGCGCACGAAGAACTTGATATCATAGTCCTGCTCCGGGTCCTCCTCCCACAGCGGCTCGAAGGTCTTGGGGTCAATCGTCACGACCAGGTTGTAGACGAACGGGCGGAAATGGAAGTTGCCTTCGTCGTCGATCAGGCGGATGCGCGTCGGCGGGATGAAGCTGTCCTGCAGATTGGCGTCGGTCGGGTCGACCGGGGCGAAGAACTCGGCGAATATGGCCAAAATGACCAGCGAAAGCACCATCAGCCCGCCCGCAATTGCCGGCCGGCTCTTGCGGAAGCGCTGCCACACGAGCTGGAAGTAGGACTCGTGCTGCTCGTCGCCGGAGTCATCTCCCAGCTTTTCTATAAGAACTCTGTCTTCGTGTTCCGCTGTTTCCATTCCAACCTACCGTTTGACTCGCTTGACAGCCGGAGGGGCTCAACCCCGTCGAACGTGCCTGACGCGTATTTCGCGCTCGGGTAAAGGCATGAACGCTACGTTCTCGACTCCGTTCTGTTCAAAAGCCTTCTTTACTTTCTCAGTGACGACGCGGACGCCGCCCACCCAGAACATGTCGCTGCCATCCCATTGCGCCTCATCGAAGAAAAGGCCCCTGTATACGTCGTAGCTCTTGCCGCGCGTGGCTGGCGGCGGCTTTGTAATGACCGCGCTTTGGCTGTAATCGGCATCGCAGACTGCGCCTGTTACGACAAGGCCGTGGTAGTCCGCCAGCAGCTCGCCTTTAGGGTCGAATGCCTCAACAGGGTAGGTCGACCAGCCGCTGACTTCGTTTTCTCTCAGAATGCGTATGGCCCGTTCTGACACGCAAACAGGCGTCACAAGCTGGGTCCAAAGAATATCGGTCGCCTTCGATCCCTGTGCGGCATCGAACTGAATAGGCCTCGTTATCCGTGATTCGCCCCGCGAGAGGGAATGAATATCGACGCCCTCAACTTTCGCATCGCCGGGAAGTCGGCTTCGAAGGCGAAAGGGCTTGGCTGCCATGGGGTCGGCAAGCACAAAGAGTGACTCGTAATTGAGATTTCTGGCGGAAGTCATAATCCTAGAAGGGCTGTTCTCCGATAAGAAATGGTTGCTGCTCACCGTGCTGGGCTTACCGTGCTGGGCTCACTCTGCAATTTCGAACAGCACCTCGTAGTCGAACTCTTCTGCGAGTTCCCGCGCCTCTTCCAGGATTTGCAGCCTGGTTGGATTAGGTGTCTGCTCAAAGAAATCGACCCACGCATCGTTGTAGGCCTTACTCCAGGCCTTATGCATATCTGGGTCAACCCAGACTAACAGCCTTGGGTCGTGGATAGCTTCTATACCCTGTTCGACGAAGCGTTCTTCGAATTCTCTTGGCAATATGTGGTGCGCCTCAAATTCACTTGCCGCTTCCTCACCAATCCCCGTGAACCTGATCAATGACTTGCGATAGTTGCTTTCTGTAAACGCTGTTACACCCAAGGAGGATGCAAGTTCATCTGAACTCGCCGCTCCCTCCCCAACGACTTTCCGCATTCCTCTAAAGGAGGGATGTATAACGTCCGAGGCCATAAAGGAAAGCGCGGGCAAAGGCAATGACTTCGGTAACCAATTGACAGCAGCCCTCTTAACCAGTGGAATTGCTTTATCAACTTGCTTTCCAAGAAACTTCACACTCTTCACTGAAATAGGCAGGAAGGGAATGACTGCTAGGGCGACCAGAATCTGCTCCGTTTGGCTGAAACACTCGCCGGTGTAAGGGTCCTTGCCTATAAGGAAGGCCGCGCCATCAACGGCATCGCCAACAACGGGGACAAAGCCTATCGCGATGCCTGCACCGTCAGTAATGACGATTTCCACATCCACTTCTTTACCGGCAAGAGGTGTGCCTTTTGGCCAGTTCAAAAGGCCATCGTCGTCTGTGTCTTCGAATCCAAGCTCTAGGAGAAGGCTTTCCGCTCGATGAACGATGAGACTGTGAATTCCATCAAAGTCAGGAAGCGTGACCTGCAGTTCTCTTATCTGGTGCCACAGGTCCTTTGCTTCCTCGAAACTCAGTTCAGGTAGTGCTGCCCTTAGTTTCTGCACCTCAAACCAGAGTTCTCTTGCCTGTTCAAAACTCAAAGACGGTGCTTCAGTCTGCAGTTCTCGAATCTCCTCTAGGAACTGCTCAAGTTCCGGAACGCCTCGTGTCGGGACATCTTCACTGAGCTGCTGAATCTGTACCCATATGGACCTGGCCTGTTCGATACTTGCTACAGGCATCCCTAACTGAACAGCTCTCATTTGATTCAGAATTTCCTGTCCATTCTCAACTTTCATGTCAGGATAATCGACCTGCAAGGCTTGCATGTGTCGCCATGCTTCCCTCGCGTCATCGAAACTAAGGTCTGGGAAGTCTACCTGCAAGCTTTTAATCTTCTGCCAAATTTCTCTTGCTTTATCAAAGCTGAGATCGGGTGACTCTGAATAAAGACTGCGATTCTGTAACCAGACCTCCTGTGCCTCTTCCAAACTGAGGTCAGGAAACTCAACCTGCAAGTCACCCATCTGGTCCCATGCTTCCCGCGCCTCATCGAAGCTCAGTTCGGGTGCTTCGATCCGCAGTTCACGAATCTTTTCCCAGGTCTCCCTAGCTTCCGCAAGACCCAGGTCGGGCATCGAAACGCGCAGATCGTCGATCTGGCCCCATGCCTCCCGGGCCTCATCAAAACTCAAATCGGGTACGTCGACCTGCAGATCACGTATCATTTCCCAAATCTTCTTGGCCTCCTCAAGACTCAGGTCGGGCGTCTCGGCGCGTAAATCACCTATGTGGCCCCATGCTTCCCGCGCCTCATCAAAACTCAAGTCGGTTACGTCCACCTGCAGTTCACGAATCTGACCCCAAGTCTCCTTCACTTCATCAAGACTTAGGTCGGGCATCTCTATGCGCAAATCACCGATGTGGCCCCAGGCTTCCCTTGCCTCGTCAAAACTCAAATCGGGTACATCGACCTGCAACTCGCGTATCTGTGCCCAAATCTCCTTGGCTTCATCAAAACCGAGGTCGGGCATCTCGACGCGCAAAGCGCGAATCTGATCCCAAACTCGCTGCGTTTCATCAAAGGATAGATCGGGAAACGCAAATTGTAGCTCCCGTATTTGTCCCCAAACCTCCTGCGCCTCTTCAAAGCTTAAGGCGGGCATATCAACCCGCAGGTCTTTCACTTGCTCCCAAGCATCGCGAGCTTGGTCAAAGTCCAGATCAGGCATCTCAAGTCGAATAGCACCTATTTCGCGCCAGATTTCCTTTGCCTCTCCAACACCCAGTTCAGGCATTTCCTTGAGGAGATCCAGGATTTGCTCCCAGGCTTTCCGGGCTTCCAATAGGCTGAGATCAGGCATCTCCAAACGAAGTTCGCTGATTTGACGCCAGTAATCTCTTACCGTGCCCAGTAGTCCAGCTTGCTCCTGGTCATCGCTCGATTTCGTTTCAACGCCAACTGATTCAGAAACCGCAACTCCGGTTTCTGCCGCGCTCTGGTCATTTCCGCCGTTGGGTGTCTGATTCTCGGCAGTAGCTTCTTGTGCCTGGACCCCTGCTTCTTGCCCTTCGTTACTTTCCCCCTCCGGACCGCCCTGAATTACGCTGGAAAACGCACTGTGCTCCCCGGCACTTTCTAAATGCACCAGTAGATCGCCTATCTTCTCATTCCCAATAGCCAACACGGAATTCGGACACGGCGTCAGACGACCGCTCTCAAAGGAGGCGTGCACTGGCAGAACGAAGCTATTGAGAATCAGGGCAACTAAAACAGGAACTGACAGTGCTGTCAATGCGAACCTGCTGTTTCTTCCACTTACCATGAGAGGAGAGTAGCTCTTGCCAAAAGTTTGTCGCTACGAAAACCGCACTCGCGGATCCAATATCGCCAGCGAAATATCGGCAATCAGATTGCCCGCCACCAACAGCACCCCATAAATCAGCAGGCAGCTCGCCGCGATATAAATATCCTCGTTCCGCAGCGAAGTCAGCAGAAGCGTCCCGATCGTCGGCAGCCCCATTACGATCGAGGCCTGCAGCTCGCCCTGTAGCATGTAGGGCAGCACGGTGCCCTGGTACATGATGATCGGGTGCAGGGCGTTGGGCACCGCGTGTCGGCGCATGACCTGGCCGTCGGTCAGCCCCTTCGAGCGGGCGGTCGTCACGTACTGGGCGTTGAGCTCGTCGAGCATATTGCCGCGCATCACGCGCATATTGCGCGCCACGCCGCCCAGCCCGGCGATGAAGACGACTGGCCAGATGTGTTGTAACAGATCGATCAGCTTTTCCCACGTCAGGCGGATCTCCTCCTTGCTGCCGAACGCCCACGGCACCACCACGTACTGCGGCGAGTGGAAGGCGGTCACGTGCTCCTGTTCGAGCGTAAAGACGAGGAAAAACATGATGGCCAGCGCGATCCAGAAACGGGGCAGCGCCGAAAGAACAAAGGCGAAAAACGCGGCTAAATTGTCAGCCACCGAGTACTGCCGCGGCGCGACGAAGATGCCGATCACAATTCCGACAACCGTTGAAGTCAGGTGCGCCAGCACAGCCAGGAGGAGTGTGCGCGGAAAACGCTCGGCGATCAGCTCGCCCACATCCCGTTTGTAGGCGAACGAAAAGCCGAAGCTGCCCTTCGTCACCATGTCCCGGATCCAGACGAAGAACTGCTGCGGCAATGGCTTGTCCAGACCGTAGCGCCGGCGGAAGAGTTCGGCCTGCTCCTCGGCCTGGGCTTCGGTTGCGCCGCCCTGCTCAATCAGAAAGGACTTGTAGCCGTCAGCGTAGTCGCCCGGCGGCAGCTGGATCACAATGAAGCTGACCAGCGCAATGCCCAGAACAACGGCAACTGAGACGGCGAAGCGGCGAACAATGAAACCGATCATGGCGTGAGCAAATGGATTCGATTAGGCAAGCAGTTGCGGCAGCAACAAATATGAAGAGTGAGGAGCAGTGGACTTCCACTACCCCTCACTCTTTTCAATTCACTTCTCTACACGTTATTCGCTATCGTAGGTCGCGATGACGCCCGGGCGGATCTGCTCGATCTGCTCATCGGGAGAAACCCAGACCTGCTCGGCCATGACGTTGTCCCACGTCCACTGGTACATGAACACGGGCATGCCGGCCGGCACGTTGTTGAAGCGCTTGGCCGCAGCCAGGCCGTAGCGGCCGACGAAGACACCGGCAAAGTAGACGTTGTCGGTCACGATGCGGTTGTACTCCGCCATCTGCTCCAGGCGGACACTCGTGTCCGGCTCGGCGCAGAACGCCTCGACGATGTCGATCAGCTCCTGCTCAAAGTCGAGAAGCTCGCGCGGTTCGGAGCCCTCGCGATGGAAGGAGAACTCCCTCGTCAGCGGCGCAAGGTCGGTGCAGCGCGTGAACGGAACGGCGAATACCTGGCTGTCGCGGTCGACACGTAGCTCCCACTCGCCGGCCTCGTTCATCTCGCGGCGCGCGGCGCTGTTCAGCGGGCGAACGTTGATCTGCACACCCAGGTCGCCAAGCAGCGTCACCGCCGCCGCGCCCACGGTCTGAGTCTCTTCGGCATCCTCGCTCGTCACGAGCGCGATCACCAGGTTCTCACCGCTGGCCAGCCGGTCGGTCGGCCAGTTCAGCGTACCGTCGCCATCGGTGTCCTCGAAGCCCAGTTCGGCCAGCAGGGCCGCCGCGGCCTCAGGATTGTTGTTGTAGTAGGAAACGGTGCCGCGGTCGAAGTAGGAGGAGCCGGGGAACAGGCCGCCGGCCCAGCCGCGCAGGAACGGGCCGCGCAGAATCGACTGCGAGATGCCGTCGCGGTCCAGCGCAAAGCTGAAAGCCCTGCGGAAGCGCACGTCGCGGAACAGCTCGCGCAGCGCGGCATCGCGGTCATCGTTCACACCCAGCGAGGTGGAAAGATTGAACTTGATGCTGAAGCCCAGCGTCTCGGGACCCCACTCGACGTAGAAGTGGGCGTCATCCTCTTCAGCCCGCTTCAGGGTCTCGATGAAGGTGCTCGGGTTCTCCAGGTTGGAGTGATCGGCTGTGCCCGCCAGCGTGCTCAGCGTGCGGCCGACACCGGACGGACCCTTCTCGAACACGACCTCATCCAGGTAGGGCAGCTGGTTCCCGGCCTCGTCCACCGACCAGAAGTAGGGGTTGCGGCGCAGGATCATCAGCTCGTCGGTGATGTACTCGACCGGCACGAACGGCCCCAACACGACCGGAATCTTGTCCGGCGGCATCGACGCCTCGAAGTCCACGTAGTCCATGTCTTCGTTGTACTTCGGATGCAGCGGCTTCAGGTAGTGCGCCGGCGAGATGTGGAAGTCGCCCTCATCCATCTGGAAGAGCGACTGGACCGGGAAGGCGACCGGGAAGACAAACTTGAAGGTGTATTCGTCGATCACCTCAAGCTGGGTCATCTCCTCGCCGAACATCCACGCCGACGCGCCCTTGGGCGACTGCACGTTGGGGTCGACGATCATGTCTTCCCACGTGAACAGCACGTCCTCGGTCGTGAACGGGTGGCCGTCCGACCAGCGCGCACCCTCGAGCAGGTTCATCGTCAGCTCATGGCCGTCCTCGCTCCACTCCCAGCTCTGCGCCAGGAACGGCAGCGGCTCGAGCGAATCGGAGCGGCGGAAGATCGGGCCCGACTTGAGCAGCGAAGCGAACGCGGCCGCCTCGATGCCGAACCAGCCGGCGCTCTGACCGGCGCCGCGGTTGTAGCCCTCGGTCGGGCAGGCCGAGAAGTCGCGCCAGACGCCGCCATACACGCCGATGCCCTCTGCCATGCCGCTCTCGAGAACGACACGCGGCGCTACCGGCAGACGCTCTTCGACCGGCGGCAGCTCACCGGCGTCAACCAGCTCGCTGATCCAGTCCGGCTCGCTGTAGGAATCGAGCGCCTTGTAGGCAACAATTTCGTCAAGCGGCAGCTTTGCCACGGGGCGGCTGCCAACGATCAGCTGGGGCTCGGGATACTCGCCCGGGGAGAGATCGACCTCCATCATCTCCTCTTTGGCCTCTTCCTCCTCGGCCGCGGCCTCTTCAGCTGCGGGCGCCTCCTCCGAGGGGGTGTCAGCCGCCGGTTCAGGCTCGTCGCCGCCGCCGCAGGCGCTGAGAATCAACGAGAAGACGATCAACAGTGACAGGACGAGCGAGAGCGACCTTTTGTGTCGAAGTGACATCAATGTTCCTCCTTGATACTGTGTGGAAGTGTGTTTGCCGCGGTGCGCCCGTACGGGACGCGCCGGGACAGGAATCGGGAAATGTTTCTCAATCTTCTATGCAGGCCGCAGCCGGTTCCGGGTGGTGCCGGGATCCTGCCAAATGCTGAAGGGGAAGGAGGACCCATCTCCTGCCAGAAACAGCATCAGTCATGAAGCCAGCAGGCCGCGGAATGACCGGGCTCATGCTCCTTGAATTTGGGCGATTGCTCCCAACAGATCTCCATCGCCTGCGGACAGCGATCGGCAAAGGCGCAGCCGCGAATCTCGTCGGTCGGGCTGGGTACCATGCCCTTGATGGGCACAAGCATACTGTCTTCCTTGCGCCCCAGCACGGGTACAGAGTTGAGCAGCCCGACGGTATAGGGATGCTTGGGGTTATGGAAGATCTGGTAGACGGGCGCGTACTCCACGACACGGCCCATGTACATGACGGCCACATCGTCCGCCATCTGCGACACGACACCCAGGTTATGCGTGATCAGCACGATCGCAGAATCGAAATCACTCTGCAACTCCCGCATCAGGTCCAAGATCTGCGCCTGCACCGTCACGTCCAGCGCGGTGGTCGGCTCGTCGGCGATCAAAATCGACGGATTGCAGCTCAACGCCAGCGCGATCATTACCCTCTGCCGCATTCCGCCGCTGAGCTGATGCGGGTACTCGTTGATGCGCCGGTCCGCGTCGGCGATGTGGACCTTGTTAAGCATCTCTTCCGCCCGCTCCTGCGCCGCCCGGCGGGAAAGGTTCTGATGCAACAGGACCGACTCCGAAATCTGCCGCCCCACCGCGTGCAGGGGATTCAACGAGGTCATCGGCTCCTGGAAAATCATGGCGATTTCGGCACCGCGGATATCCCGCAGCTGCCGGCCGCGCGGGTCGAGCTGCACGATGTCGACCGTTTCACCGTCCTTGCGGTGCAACAGGATTTCACCCTCGACGATCTTGCCAGGCGGCGACTGCACCAGCCGCATCACTGAACGAAAGGTAACGCTCTTGCCGCAGCCGCTCTCGCCGACGACGCCCAGCGTCTTCTTGCGGCCGAGCGAAACGGTTACGCCGTCGACCGCCTTGACCACGCCGCGCTCGAGAAAAAAGTAGGTCTTCAGTTCCCGCAGCTCGAGGATCGGGTCATCAGCGTTGCTTTGTTCATCGGCGGCCAAAACCGCAGCCGTCTCCTGAATCGTAGCCATGAATCGGCAGACTCCCAAAACCTTCTATCGCTACCTGAAACAAGCCAGGATGGTCAGCAGAACGGGACTAGCCGGGCCGCAACTCCTGAAGCAAAAAGCCGGTTCAGAAGGCTCGACAACCCGGCCGGACCGCAAGCGCACGGTCCAGTCGGCGCGAGCCGGCCAGAAATTGCGGCTATTCTAGCCACGCGTCTGCCTTTTGTCAATTTTTGAAGGGTTCGAAAGCGGATGACAACTGTGGAGTGCCGGGCGAACCGGGGATTCCTGCCGCTAACCCGCGCCGTTCGACGCCGCCGGACGAAAGAACTTGGCCCGCCACCAGATCGCTGGCAGCCGCCTCAGTTTTTTCCACCCGGTGAGGTAGGCGCGGCGTGAAAACACGTCGTAGTCGTGCGCTTCGATGTCGGCTAGGATCGCGCGATACACATCGGCCGCCGCGCAGATCGCAAAGTGACCGTCTGCGTGCAGCAGCGCGATGCCCGGCCATGACTCCGCGTAGAGTTGTCGCGCACGTGAAATCTGAAAGCGCATAAATTCCCGCCAGCGGTCGTCGACAACGCCGGCCTCCACGTCGCCTTCGTCGAGGCTAAAGCGGTGAAGCTCCTCAAGCGGAAGGTAGAGCCGCCCGGCCCGCCAGTCCTCGCCCACGTCGCGCAGGATATTCGTCAACTGCAGCGCCACGCCCAGCTTCAAAGCATACGGAAAGGCCTCCTCGCCCGAGAAGCCGATGATATACATACACATGAAACCGACCGTCGCGGCCACGCCGTAACAGTAGGCGGTCAGATCCGCGAACGTTTCATAGCGGCTGACGTCGATGTCGCGGGCGACCCCTTGGAAGAGTTGTTCGGCGAAAGCCGGGGGAATGCGATAGCGCAGCCGCGCGTCCGTCCAGGCCGCGACGATTGGATCGTTTGCGTCGACCACTGTAGTCAGCGAACGCGCGCGCCACGTTTCCAGGGCAGTTCGCAGTTGAACCGCGCTCGTGCGGCCATTGGCCGGCCTGTCGACGATGTCGTCCGTGCTGCGGCAGAAGGCGTACAGCGCGCGAACGGAGCGGCGCTTGCGCTTGGGAAGGAAACGTGAGGCGGCAAAGAAGGAGCGGCTGTTGATCGCGGTGATCTCTTCGCAGTAGTCATAGGCGAGCGCCAGGGCCCCGTCGTTTGCGAGCCGCTGGGCCGGCCCGGGGCTGTCTGACTGCCTGGCTTCGTATGCGAGCGTAAGAAGCGGACGCTCCCACTCACTGATCTTGATGGCCATTAGAGCACCTTTGCTCCTGTACTGTGCAAACTGCCGAAGGCGGTCACGAGTCTAAGCCAATCGGCTGCCGCCTGTCTGTAAAGATCCACACCATCCTGATCCGTTTTGTCAAGGTATTATTAAGTTAGTGCCCAACTTTTGCAAAATCCTGGCGGCTGGACGAGGCACTAGCATCCTGCCGGGAAGGTGGCCGATGGGAACTGGATACGGCGCAAGATGCAAAGAGGGCCTCGCCCAGCTGAGGCGCGTTCGTCCGACGCCCCATTGCGCGAGGTTTCTATCTTGCCGATATCGGGCGCGTTTTGGGAAGGCAGCCTGGCGAAAAAGCTGTAATGGGAGGATGGTTGCCGGGGCAGCAATCGCTTTCAGGGCCTAACTTGTGGGCTGACCCAGAGAGAGGACAATTGCGTTTTCCGGTTTTGTTCGGGCACCCCGCATTTGGCCTCTTCGAAGAGCAGGCAACAAGACACTTTTCCGAGCCTTGCCGGGATCAACGCGCCCGTTAGTCGGCCAAACGGGAAGCTGGCCGGCGCCGGAGCGGTCGAACCTGCGTCCTGGCGGCTTCATTGAGCAGGATTCTCTGGGTGACGCGGAAGAAGGCAGCCAACTCGTCATCCGTTACACCCTCGGTCAGATCCTCTTCGAACGCTTTCATGCGCTTGTCGATTTCGTTGGTCAGATCCCTTCCTTGATTGGTCAGGGAAAGTACAACGACCCGGCGATCATTGCGCAGTCGCCGGCGGCGCAGGAGGCGGTCGTCGACCAGCTTAGCCACAAGGCGGCTCATACGAGGTGCTCCAACTGGAATCAATTGGAGCAGTTCGGTACTCGTCCAGCGATCCCTGTGCAAGAAACGACGCAGCACCGCAAAGTGAAGAGAGCTGAGATCGAAAGGCGCAACAATCTCATCGATTCCCTTCGAGGCTGCCTTCACCAGCGTGATTGCACTAGTACCGAGATCGGTGGGGAGCGTGTCCAATTCGGAAGCAGTTCCGATCGAATCCTTTTTCGGGTAGTTTGTCATGGCCCCATGCCGAACTGCGGGGGAAACGAATTGGACCCACTGGCTGGAACTGTGCCTGGTGTTTCGCAATGACTCCGACGGCGCAGAGCCTCGTACCAGCCACATGCAAGTATACAGTATGGCCGACCTGAGGCGCAAACGATATATCTGTTTGTTTGAACTTAACGCAAAGTCGGACGCAGTTCGCGCCGATCAGCGGCCTCTCGTGGACGCGGGAAGAAGTGAAGCGGCCGACGTCCGTGTACGGATGTGGTTCGGGCCAACCGGTGAGGGCTCCAATCTGGGACAATTGGCGCCTTATGCCCGCTTGATTGGGGCGCGACCGGCTCTATGCATTGGCGGGAACACCTTTTGGACTCTCTGCCTTGCGTTCTGCGCAGAATACTGGACAAGAGCTTAACAATTCCGGTATAATTCGGTGAAGCTGATCACCTTTTCTTGAGAATAGGCGAAAGAGAGGCTCTATGGGCGCGGAGAACCCCTCATTCAATCTCAAGGCGGTTGTGAAAGAAACGGGCATCAAGGCGGAGACGTTGCGCGCCTGGGAGCGGCGATACGGCATTCCCCTTCCCGGGCGCACTGCTGGCGGACATCGCGTCTATTCGCGGCGCGATATTGAGACGCTGCACTGGCTGAATCGACGCAAGCTGGAGGGACTCAGTATCAGCCGGGCGACGGCGCGCTGGCATTCCCTCGTGAGCGCTGGTCGAGACCCAATCCTGGAGCCGGGAGAGCCTTCAGCTCCGCTTCGATACGGTGGCGGGGCAACGGAAGACTCGCCGACAGGCGAAGGGCGCTCTGCAGACGGCGACACTCAGGTCGGCGCTGCCCGTTCAGAGTGGCTGTCTGCGTGTCTTGCCTACGACGAGAACGCTGCCACCCAGGCCCTGAGCCAGGCATTTGCGCGTTTTTCCGTGGAGACAGTCTGTCTTGAGCTGCTCTGTCGGGCTCTGCGGCAGCTGGGAGAAGAGTGGCACTCCTGCGATGCCGCCGTGCAACAGGTACACTATGCCACGGGGCTCGCCATGCAGCGGATCGAGATCCTTCTCGGCGCATCTCCGCTTGGCAGTCGGCCGGGCCAGCTGCTCCTGGCCTGTCCACCTGAAGAGCATCACTCGTTTGGCCTTGCTGTCCTGCAGCTCTTTCTGAGGCGCAGAGGCTTCGGAACCGTTAATCTGGGTGGCAACGTCCCGCTGAATGAAATGGAAAAGACGGTCCAGAAGACACGTCCAGACCTCGTCATCCTGTCGGCGCAGCAACTTCATTCGGCCGGGAAACTGCTTGAGATGACCGAAATGATCCTCAGGCAGGAAGTTCCGGTCGCCTTCGGTGGAAAGGTCTTCAATGTGTCGGAATCAGTTCGGGCCGGCATTCCCGGCCACTTTCTTGGCACCGATCTGCTGAAGGCGACAAGCGCGGTCGAGCGCCTGCTGGCAGCCCCGCCCCCGCTTGTCGAGAGGACCCCGCCATCAGCATCGTACGACGGCGCTCTCTCAGACTATTATTCCAAGCGTCCTCTGATTCTGGCCCAGGTCTGGACGGGCCTTATTTCCACGAATGAGACACAGGAAACGCTTGCGCAGGTGGACTCGTTCCTTTCCAGGAACATCATCGCCGCGCTGCGATTCGGCGACCTTTCTCTGCTCTCAGTTGACGCCGATTGGCTGTGCGCCCTTCTCCATCATCGCAATGTTCCCGTTTACATGCTGGAAAGATTTCTCACGGCCTATCGGTCGGCCGTTGTTTCGGTTCAGGGTCGATTGGGTAACCCCATCACGGAGATGCTGGACCTTTTCCTGGAACGGGTACGCTCGGAGAACGAGCGCATCGTGACCAGCGAATTCGGCCACGCGAAAGGCGCCTGAAACCGTTGGCAAGAGTTCGCGAGTCGTTCCTGGTGACCTTCTCCGAGGGCCCGGCATGACCTATTCGGCATTCCTGGCAATTTTTTTGCCGACAACGGCCATGGTCGTTTTGGGGGTGACGCTGATGCTGTCCCGGTTCAGTCACGAACGCGCAATGTAGTCATTCTTCAAATGGAGAAGAGTATGCGAAGGCGAAGGACGCTGAAAGGGGCGGTCTCCCTGGTGCTGGCGCTGCTCTGCGCGATCGTATCGACACACAAAGTACTTGCGCACCAGCCCTTCTTCGAGGAGCCCGATACGACAGCGTCGACCCCGATGCGAGTCCGAGATCCGGACATTTCAACGGCTCTTTTTTCGACGTTGGAGCAGTCCGATGACGTAGATTTCTTCACATTTGCGGTATCTGCCGGTCAAACGATTGAGATTGGGATGACGATCCCGCAGATCGCCGGCCAAGACCGGTTCGCGCCCCACATTGGTATCCTGGCCGCTGGCCTGGGCAGCGGCGAATTCTCCGAGCTGCCGGAAGCAGCGCAGCCCCTCGCCTCCAGCCAGACGGGGTCAAAAGTCATTGAACCGACGGACGCAACAGTTTTCTTCGAGCCCTTCAGCCGCACGGCCTATTGGAGGAGGCAGCGCGCGAGAGTCACATTCCCGGTGGATGGCGAAGTCATCGTGGTCGTCTGGCATGCGCAGGGGTCGGTCGGAAGGTATACATTGGTCGTCGGCCAGCGTGAAGTGCCGGGCGGCGACTCGAACTTCGGCCGTAAGTTGAAGGACTACTGGACGCCAGTTGAACTGGCTCCCGACAACCCTACTCAGCCCGACAGCGCGGATGCAGGCACCTCTGCAACACAGCCAGAGACAGACTCAGATGCGACTCAAACAAGCGCTTCCCCGTGCAATTGGTTTGTGCGGCTGTTGGCCGCACTGTTCGGCTCGGGCGACATTTGCGCTTAGCCGGTCAGCGTCTCGGCAAATTCTGGCGATGAACGTATCCTCCCCAACGAGCGGGGTCCTCACGCGTCTGCAGCGTCAATTCTGTTCAGGGAACCGAATTCTACTCCTGCTGTGGCTGCCCCTCATGATACTTACGCCCTATGCACTGCATTTTGGCAGCCAATCTGCGCTGACGCTGACGTTGACCCTGTCCACAACTGCCCAGGCCGGACTCATGCTGGGCCTGCTCAAAACGGCCTGGAACGCGACAAGAGTCTTCGGCATCGGCCTGTTCGTTGCCGTCATGGCCTGGATGGTGGAGTACGCCGGCGCCGGCGCTCCAGGCCAACCATGCTGGCCCTTGCTCCTGGTCATTGCCGGAATCGCAGTGCGCGGCTTTTCGCCTGGCGCAGCGGTCAGCGTGTGGCAGATGCCTTGTGGCTGCCCGCCTCTGTCCTGTTGATGACCTGCATCGCGGGGCGGGATTTGTGGTGGCAGTCGCGGTACGGAGGGCCTTTGTGGAAAGGGCGCAGGGCGGTCGCGTGAAGGTAACTGTCAGGACCGGTGTGGTCACCGGTGAAGGAAGCGCATGGATTCCGGCCGAAGGGGTCGTGCACCTGTGGTCGTGGCTCCTGCCGGTGGAGGCCCGGACGCTTTCGGAACTTGAGGCGACTCTGTCCGCGGACGAATGGTGGCGCGTCCGCCGCATGGCTTCCCACCACCATGCCGGCCGCTTCGTTTCGGGCCGGGGAATGGTGCGGCGCATTCTGGGCAGCTACCTGGATTTGCCGCCACGCGAGCTCCGCTTCCGATACGGGCGGCAGGGAAAGCCCGAACTGGATGGTTTTCCCGGGGATTCGCTTGCCTTCAACTTTTCCGACTCGTATCAACTGGCTGTTCTGTCGGTTGTTGCCGGCCACCCGATCGGGGTTGATGTTGAGAGAATTCGGCACCTTTCCAAGGCCGAAGCGGTTAGCGCGTCTGGTTCCGCCGGTGGGGTCTCGGATCGCATTAGGGGGGTCGAAGAATTGCGAGAAGCCGAAGCCTTTCTTCGGGCGTGGACGCGAAAGGAGGCCGCCGCCAAAGCCGAGGGCAGCGGCCTCCAGTTGTTGTCCGAAGCTCTGGCCCAGTCGCTGCCCGCGCCTGCTCGTAGACCGCGGGCCGATGATTTCGATGAGGGCCCAAATCGCTGGCGTGTTTACCCGCTTCCCCTGCCTGCCGGTTACGCCGGCGCGCTGGCGGCCTCGCGGCCAATTGAGACGATCATCTGCTTTCCCTGCTCGCCCGAACTTGTACCGGCTTCAGACCGGTAGCCGCTACTGCGGCATTCGCTTGTGAAGCAAGAGGGCGTCCACCTGCGCGCCGTCTGAGCTCGGCACTTCTGGCACCGATTGAACCGAGCTCTCAGGCAAATGATCACTCCCTCACGCTGTCCACGCCCAGTGCCTCCAGCCTTGCCGCCATCTTCTCCCGCGCCTGCCCGCCTTTCCGCATCATCTCTCTGCTGTAGACGAGCGGATAGTCCCCCTTTAAGTGGGCGCCAACGGTCGCACGCAGTGCGGAGATTTCCAGCAGATCGTCCAGCGGATCGGGTGTGTAGCCAATGAACATCGTGCGGCGCGGCCGGCCGTCGTTGCGCCTGAAGGCGGAGTGCCAGAGGCGGTTGTCCCACAGTACGACGTCGCCCGGTACCGTGTGCAGGGAAACGGCGCCGGGAATCTCCTGCGGATCGAGCCGCAGGCGCGGACGCCGTTCATCCCAGTATCCGCAGCCACGGAAGATGGCCGCACAGAATGCAGGATGGTGGCTGCCCGGGATCACATTCAACGCGCCCTGGTTCTCGTCCTGTTCATCCAGGTAGAAGGCGGTCTTCAACGTCAGCCCCTCGCGCCCTGGGTCGCCGTCGGAGTGCCACGGCGTGTCATCCAGGTTGGACCACATGTCGCTGCCGCCGTTGTAAAGGCACTCGGTGCCCCAGATGTCGCGCATCGCCTCCATGACGCCGGGGTGCTCGATGAGCTCGCCGAAGGCGTCATCGGCCTCGACAAATGGAGCGAGCGTTCTCGTGCCGGCCCCGCCGCCGAAATAGTTGTTGTTCGGCGCCCCGGCCATGACGCGGTCGTGCGCTTCCTGCAGGCGGGCGACCTCGCGCCGGCTGAGGCAGCTCCGCAAGACTACGTACCCGAACGCACGAAACCTTCCGATCTCCAACTCTGATAGCATGCCCGTTTTCCTCTGCTGCGCTGCTGTTCAGTTTCCCGATTGGTTTCAGGCCTCAGTGCGGTTGCGAAGGAGAAGCTGCCCGGATTCACCGTTGACGGTGTCAAGCAGCGCTCTCATGAACCCAACGGCAAAGGCCACGGAAGTATGATTGTTTTCGCCGTCAACGGCAAGACCAGGCACGTGGTCGTACATCAGCGCGCCTTCGTATCCGACCTCTTTGTAGGTGAGCATGGCTTCCAACGCATCGACATGGCCTTCGTCCAGGAAAGTTTCGGAGAAGGCGGGAACAGTGCCCGTTACGTTTCGGAAATGCACGTAGAAGATCTTCTCTCTGCTGCCAAAGTATCGGATCGCGTCGAGCACATTGCCGGGCATCTCCGATATGGTCCCTTGGCAGAACCAGAGGCCGTTGGAAGCGCTGGGCACAGTTTCGATGAAACGCTTCAGCGCGTCGTGGCTTCGCATAATTCGGGCGACGCCGGCGATTGGCGATATCGGCGGATCGTCAGGATGAAGCGCCATCTTTACGCCCGCCTCCTCGGCAACAGGGATGACGGCCTTGAGGAAGTACGCCAGGTTATCCCACATCTGCTCGTCGGTGACCTCCAGCTCTTCGCTGACCGGAGGGTCCCAGTAGTCCTGTCTGGCGCCCTGCACCAAATCATAGTCGAAGCTCGGCACAATCGCACCGCCGCGACCGCGCGTCGTTTTGGATGTTCGCAATCCATAGTTGCCGTCGCGGCAGCGGAGCGAGAAAAAGTATCCCAGAACCGGGACGCCGGCGGCCCCCATGTTCCGCAGCGACTTACACCAGTTCTCAATCTGCTCGTCTCGGCCTGGAAGTCCGAGTTTTATCTTGTCGCACCAGTCCTGCGGCACGCCGCCAAGAACGGCCCAGTTCAGGCCGGCGTCCTCAATCTTCTGTTTGAGAAGGAGGATGTCCTGAAACTCGTAGTAGCCTCTGTTCGAAGGGTGAATGAGCTGTCTTCCCGCGTCGACGTGCGTGGCGCCCAGCTGCCGCGCGAGCGTGAGAGACTCGTCGCCAGAGCCTGCAGACATGGCCAACTTCATAGTTGTCTTGCGGCAAACCCGCCGAATGCCGGGCTGGCGGGCCGCCTTCATCCTTTCCTTGCACACCACTCAGCAGATTGCCAGGGCAAGGCGTCGGATACGTGAGTTACTCAAACTGCCGGTCGCTCTGGTGGAACGCCTTGCCCTTGCCGCGGACAAGGTCCTTCTTCTGCCAGGTCTCGATCGCGCGGCAGGCATAGTGTCTTTCGCCGAGAATCCGATTCAGCTTCTCTTGCGTTGCCCATTGGAAGGGTGCGCAGTCCGTTGCCTCCAGGATCGGCCCATCGTCCAGTACGGCATAGACCCGGCAGATGCCGTCCTCCATTTCGAAGTCTTCGACGTAGGTCATCCACGGAATGTCCAGGCCGATTTGCTCTTTCGTCAGCGCTTGCAGCGAAGCAATCCGTGCGCCCACGTCCCAGCCGCCCGTTCCCTCCTCTTCCCAGCCCTCGCCGCCAGGCAGATCCCAGCCACTGCTGTCATCGTCCCTCAGCAGCAAGAATCTAGGACCTCCCTCGGACGGACTCTCGATGAGCAGACGTGTCGTGGTGATCGGTTTATCAAAGCAGACCGGAATCAGCCGTTTGCCAGCATCGCTGAGCGCGTTCAGCGCGGCCGGGTTGTATGGATAGTAGCCCGCGGCGGGTGGCGCGTTGGCCGCGCAGAACTTATGGAAGATGCCGCAACGGTCCTCCTGCGCCGTCCCGGTTGGCGCCAGGTGCCAGGTATGCTGATTCGCCAGCAGCAGGTCTCCGGCCCTCAGCTCAGGATCGATGAAAGGGGCCAGCTGCTCAGGGTCGGGACGGGTAAGGTCCAGAACGCGCGCGCCGTCGTCGACAACCTGGGTCAGCTTGTGCGAGCCGGGGGAGACCAGAAACTGGCCGAACTCAAGGTCGAAATCGGTGAGCGGGATGATGGCGAACATCCAGTTCATCGAGGAGCCGACCGGGCGCCAGCGCTTGTAGTCGCAATGCGCGGGACCTCCGATATTGCCCGGGGTACGCACGTAGGCGACGAACGCGGCAAGATGGGCCGGCTGACCCAGCAGGCCTTCGACGGCGTCGATCATGCCCGGGTGTTCGGCCATCGGCGCCATCCCCGGCTCAGCCAGCTTATTGCCGCTGACCGTGTATTTCGCCGGTTCGGGATATTTCAGCGTGGGCGGGTAGGCGTTGATCTGCGCCTGGGCCTGGACGACACTGCGCCAGGCCTCGATTTCGTCGGTGGTAAGAAGATTGCGAACGACCAGATAGCCGTCCTCTTCGTAGCCGGCCTTCTGCTCTTCGCTGATGGTCGAACGCACTGTCACTGTCATCACGCTTTCTCCAGGTGGAAACTGTTTAGAAGGCACTGCCAGGGCTTGCTGTCAACTCAGCGCCGGGGCACCAGACCCTCCTCACCGGGCGGTGCGCCACTCGGGGTTTGTTCACCCAGCCGCGCCCGGCAAGACTGATTTTGCATGTGATCTCCAGCATACCAGAACCAATAGGGACGAGAAAGCCGCAGTTCCGATCCCCGCGCCGGCGTCGAACAGGACAGCGAGGCCGATCGGGCCTGCTTGGCCTACCCAGGGCCGGCTCAATACCTGTCTTCGTTCGCGCCCAGGGCGTCGAAGCGCTCCCGCTCGGCCTCTGTGCGCGCAGCCAGCTCGATCAGAGGGTCCACCATGGCGCGGATGCGTGGGTGGTTGCTCTTGGCGAACACCTCTTCCGGCTCGTAGACCTGGCCGCGCCTGTTGTAGCGCATAAAGGAGGCGATTTGCTCGTCTGTCTCCAGCTTGCCGGCAAACCGCAGCTTCAGAAAGCGGCGGCCCGGCTGCATTCCATAGACGCCGTGGTAGATCTTCTGACTGAAGAAAACGATGTCGCCGGGGTCGGACTCGATGACGACTCCGGGCATCTCGGTCGGGTCCAGTCCGAGGAACTTCATGGAGGTGTCGCCGGTCTGCTCGTTGAGCGGGAGCAGCTCATCGTAAAGAGGCGGTTTGTGCGAGCCCGGTATGAGGCGCAGCGCGCCGGTCTCAGCCCGGAGCCTTTCCAGATAGAGGTGGAAGCTGTAGGTGTTGGCGTGCGGCTCACGCGGTCTGTCGGTATGCCAATGGTGTATACCCTTGTCGTTCACACCCTCGTTGTTCAGGCTGCCGCCCGAACCATTCCAGACGAATCCCGGCCCCAGCAGGGCCTCGACCGTAGCCCAGATGCGGTCATCCACCAGCATGCCCGTTATCAGCTCGCTCTTTTCCACGATGTCGAAGATGCCCTGATTCTTGCCCGTCGGAGGGCCCCCACCCCGCTGCTCCCAGAACAGCCTGTCCGTTTCCACGTTGAGGGCTGCCATCTCCTCGGCCGAGAACTGTTGCCGGAGGTGAATGAATCCAAAAGCATCAAAGCGCGCTTTCTGCTGTGGTGAAATCATGGTCTTTTCGCCCCTGTTTTCTCGGGGCTGCAGCCGTAGCGCCCCGGGGTCTTAAAATCAATCAGCGCACCAGCATACGCGGGTCGAGCGCGTCGCGCAGGCCGTCGCCGATAAAGTTGATCGACAGCACGCAGGTCGTAATCATCATGCCCGGCGGGATCCAGAGCCAGACCATTTGCTGGATGATGTGGATCGATTTGGCTTCGTTGATCATCGTGCCCCAGCTCGGTGTTGGCGCCTGCACGCCCAGACCGAGGAAGCTGAGGCCGGCCTCGGTGAGAATGGCGCCGGCCACGCCGAAGCTGGCCGCGACCACGAGCGGCGCCACAATATTGGGTCCGACGTGCTTGACGATGATGCGCCTCTTTGCGACGCCTATCGACTCGGCGGCCGTGATGAAGTCCATCTCGCGAATGGCCAGAATCTGCCCGCGCACCAGGCGCGCAATGCTGGTCCAGTTGATCAGCCCAATGGCCAGCATCGTATTCTGCAGACCGGGTCCGACGATCGCGACCACGCTGATGAGGATAATGAGCGTCGGAAATGACATCACGATGTCGGTCAGGCGCATGATGATCATGTCGACCTTGCCGCCGTAATAGCCGGCCAGGCAGCCCAGCACAGTGCCGATGCTCAGATAGATCGCCACCGCCACCAGACCTACCGACATCGAAATGCGTCCGCCGTATACGATGCGGCTCCACAGGTCCCTGCCGTTCAGGTCGGTACCCAGAGGGTGGTCGCGGCTGGGCGGCACGCCGACCTCTCTCAAGTTGCCGCGAATTGGGGATAACGGGGCCACCACAGGCGCCAGCGGAAAGGACAAAAGGACTACAATCACAATATATATGGCCCCCGCGAGGGCCAGCCTGTGCCTGACAAAACGGCGCAGGGTCTGGAAGCGGCGCTCCGGAAGCGCCGCGGCCACCGCGTTGAGATCTCGTTCGGAGCCGGGACTTTCAATCGTCTCGACGGCCATGCTCCACTCTCAGGGCATTTGCCCTCTGTGCTTTTCCAACAGCCCCGTCGTCCTACTCGTAGCGGATGCGCGGGTCGGCCACGGCGTAGGCGAGGTCGGCCAGAAGGTTGCTCAGGACGATGAGTACGGCTGACAGCAGCACCATGCTCATGATCAGGGGGTAGTCGCGGGCGGAGACGCCGTCAAGGTACAGTCTGCCCAATCCGGGCCAGTCGAAGATCGTCTCGATAATCAGCGCCCCGCCAAACAGCCCGGGTATCTGCAGACCGGCAATGGTGATCACGGGCAGAATGGCGTTGCGGAAAGCATGTTTGTAGACCACCATGCGCTCGCGCAATCCTTTGCTGCGCGCGACCGTAACATAGTCGGTGCGCAGCACTTCGAGCATGCTCGCACGCGTGTAGCGCATGTATGTCGCCATGCCTTCGATCGCCAGCACGCCTGCCGGCAGGACCATGTATTTGAGCCTGTCGAAGAAGGTGGTGAAAAAACCTGCATCGATCAGGGTGACGGTTGAGTAGCCGCTGGTTGGCAGCCACCTCATGTTCACGGCAAAAAGGTACAGGACCACGATCGCGGCAAAGAAATTGGGAATCGAGATACCGGTGAACACGAAGACGGTGAAGAAGTAGTCGGCCCAGGAGTACTGCCTGACGGCCGAAAAGATCCCTAGGGCAATACCACCGATCAGGGCAATCAGCCCTGAAGTCACCATCAGCTGAAGTGTGGCCGGCAGGCGCCGGCCGATTGCGTTCGACACGTCCTCGCGCGTGATGAGCCGCTTTCCCAGGTTGCCCGTCAGGATCGACTGCAGCCAGCTGACGTAGCGCACGGGCGCGGGCCTGTCCAGACCGTACCTGGCCCGCAGTGCCTCCATGTCCAGCTGCAGCTCCTGGGTTTCGTCCATCTGCGACAGGACCATGGAGGATACGGCGTCACCCGGGGCCAGCTCGGTGAAGGCAAACGTTAGGATTGTGATGCCCAGCAGCACAGGCAGGGCCAGTGCGATTCGCCGCAGCAGATACGTCTGCATTGTATGCCTCGAGAAGCGTGTCGCCGGCTGCTACGGCGGGTCGCTGCCCCGCCTGATCTCCCCTCCCTCCCAACGCGTCACAGATGCCGGGCCGGAAGGGAGGGGAACTGCCTGCAGCGGCTTTCCCGCTCCGAAGGGTAATCAGAGAGCCAAGCCTTAGCCGAACGGGCCGCTACTCTTTGAGGTACCAGGTATGCGGCAGCTGGTCGGCATAGGCGCCCAGCGACAGGAAGAAGCGGTAGTTGCACAGGTCCGAACTAACGGCCATCCGGCGGTCCTGCTGCCAGAACGGCATGTCTATCACCTCATCTGTCGCAATCTCGGTGATCTCGTTAAAGAGCGCCGTTCGCCTTTCGGGGTCGAACTCTGTCATGGTAGCGACCGCCAGCTCATCGTACGCCTCATTGCAGTAGCGCGGCGTATTCGAGCCGTGCGGCGGGACGACCTCGCAGCGGTAGCGCGCGGCGTAGTCCTCCGGCACCATCGGCGCGCAGCAGCCGTACAACAGGTCGAAGTCGTCGTCCGACACGACCCTCTCGATCAGCGTCGGGATCTCTACGTACTGCGGGTTCACCTTCACGCCGACATCCGCCCAGAACTGCTGCATGGCCGCGGTGACGCGCTTGTGAACGTCGTCCCCGTAGTAGAAGAGGAGGTCCAGCTCCCTGTCCGCGTCCCACTCGGCCTCGGCCAGAAGCTCTTTTGCCTTCTCCGGGTCGTAGGGGTAGATGGTGATGTCCGGGCTCATCCATTCACGGTTGGGATCGAACATGTACCAGTCGTAGACGATCGCCTCTTTCCCCCAGATGCCGTCCTGGATCGCCTGCAGGTCCAGCGCGTAGAGAAGGGCCTTGCGCACGCGAACGTCATCGAGGTTCAGATGGTTGGGCCGAATGAATATGGCCCCGAACGGCGCGCCAACCAGCGAGATGTCCGGGTTCTCATCCATGCGGATGCGTTCCGTCCCGCTGGCCTGGGCGCCAACGTGAATTTCACCTGCCTCCAGGGCCGCCACCCAGGTCGCCATGCTGGCGCGTAGCCCGAAACGGAAGATGACCTGGTCCAGGTAGGGCCGGCCTGCCCAGTAGTCCTCATTGCGCTCGAGGACGTAGTACTGGTCCGGCACCAGTTCGGCCAGCTTGAACGGACCCGTGCCGATCGCTTCCATCGTCGTCCCAACCTCAGCAAAGGGGATGCCCTCAATCGACGCCTTGCTGAAGATGTTATCGTTGGGGGGAATGCTGCGCAGGAAGTTGGGCTCCGGGGTGAGGAAATGGAACTCGATCGTGTGATCGTCGATCACCTTCAACCCTGAGATGTCGTCGGCCTCGTTCGCCTGAAACGCCTCCGCTCCAACAATGTTAGCCAGGCTGCCGCTTTGGCCGCTGGCACTTTCGGGATGCGCGAACACCTCATAGGTGTACTTCACATCCTCGGCCGTAAACGGGCTTCCGTCGTGGAACAGCACGCCCTGCCTGAGGTGGAACGTATAGGTTTTCAGATCATCCGAAATGTCCCAGCTCTCTGCCAGCTCCGGGACGATGTCATAGGTGCCGGCCTGGGCCTCAACCAGCTGGTTGAAGATGAAGGAGTCGTTGGTATCCGACAGCCAACCTGACCCCGCCAGCCCGCGTGCCGCGGCGGAGCTGACGATGGTGCCTCCATAGCGCGGCGGGTCATCGGCGCAGAGGTTGATCCAGGTGGCGCCGAGCGTCTCAGGATCGTACCAGTCCTTCGGCGCGAGGACTTCCGTTTCCGGCTGGTCTTGCGGCGCAGCAGCAGGCTCCTCCGCCTCGGTGGCGGGGGCCGGTGCGACGCAACCTGCGAGCAAAACTGCCGTTGCAACTACCAGGTATGCTACCAGCATGAGGGTTCGCATCGGGACTCCTCCTTGGGATTAGCTCAAGTTGTGCAAGATCGTGCAATCTCGTGCGACTCGACAACCTTCTGCAGAACATACACCCTGAGAGAAACCGAGGGGCAGGCCGGCCAGGCCTGGCACTGAAGCGGCGTTGGTTCAGCTTGCTGGCAAAACACCTCCCTTCGCTCAAGAACAACATCCGAAAGCGGTCTGAGGACCAACGCCGGCCATTCGCATTCAGCAGGCGTGGGCGAGCGGCTGCGGGAGCGCGTCGCAGAGAAATATGCCGCAAATTGGTGCTGGTCCGGCTATTGTATCCGGAGGACTTATACCAATGCGTGCCTGCGAACGGTGGCCGCGCCACTGACCGCGCATATTCGTCGATGGGGATTCAAGGGTAGGCGCCTGCCTTTGCTTTTGCGCCAGCAGCGAGGATTGCGTGGGCACAGTTGACTCCCGGTGACGCTGCCATAGGCTTCCAGAAGAAAGTCTGAAATCCCGATCTTTCCGGCGTCGGGCCTGAAAATCTGTTGGCAAGACACCGGCACTTTCCAACATCATAATGAAATATAAGTGAAAGTCAAGCGGGCAAAAAGAGGGGCAGGATGCCTGCAGTTGGGCGAACTCTGTCAGCGTAGGATATAATTAGCAACCGGAATTTTGAAATGCCAGACCCACCAGTGAAGGACAGTTCAGCATGGGCCGTCGCAGTAGACGTCGCCGCTCAAGCCCCAGTAAAGCCAACCCGCGCAGTTACAGCGGACTGCGGCCGGGCGCCGAAATAGAAAACGACCAGATTGTGCGGTCCCAGTCCGGCGCCGGCCCGGCTGTTGCGGAGCCGCCGCCACAGGATGACCACGCCGTCGCCGGCAAAGACCAGGCCGACTGGAAAACCGAATACAGCCGGGTATTCTCCGACCTGAAACAACTGCTTATCGTCTCGGTCGCACTCTTCGCGGTGATGCTGGTGGTGGGCTTCTTTCTCTAGAGGTTGCGGGCTGCCTCGTCAAGAGGACCAGGCCTGCCCCTGTGACGGCGGCTGGCGCGATTGAATTACGGCGCGAATGCCGGCATGTAGCAGCCACGACAGCCAGAAATTGCGCGTATAGAGAAAGAGACTGGTCGTCGAAAGCAGGATCGCTGCGGTTGCCAGGCGGTCGGAGCTTTGCCTAGAATGGAGGATGACGCCGGGCAGGGCGAACGCGGCCCCGAGCCAGGTTGACCAGTACTGGGGTGGCTGGCCCGCCGCCGGTAGCGAGATCAGCAGTTCCAGGGCCGCGCCGCGCAGGAAGCACCAGTGAAACTCCTGGGCACCGCTCTCAATCCAGGTGATGAGCGGAAACGGACCCGGACTTCGCCCGCCGGGAGGAGGGCTTTTTTCGTTATGAAGCCAGGTGCGCACGATGGCGAGCAGAACCGACATGCCCACCAGTACGACAAGACCAATACGTAGACCCAGCGACCAGTCGATATAGGAAATGCCCATCGCGCGGGGGGACAACTCCCCCAATAACAGCCCCAGGTAGGGCAGGGTTATCCACCGGACCACGCGTATCGTTCCCTCCAGCTCCGCAGCGAACAGCCTAGCGAGACCGGCGGTCAGTCCGGCCAGCAGGAAACTCAAGGCCAGCCAATGCCCCGCCCCCGTTGGGGCCCCCGTCAATTGTTCCCATATCCACGTGATGTCCATACCGGGATATTAGCGAAACAGTCCTTCCGTGAGAATCAGATACCTGCTGCTCGTGCTCGTTATGCTCGCCGTAATCTTCCTGCTCAAACCGAAAGCGGTCTGGTCTGAGTACAAGCGGATTCGCGGCCAGTGGAATACGATTCTCACTCTCCTGGTCATTGTTGTCGGCGTCTATCTGCTGTTCGGCTTCTGGCGGGCATATGTCGGCACTGGCGGCATCCCGTGGTAGCAACCCGCGAAGTCCTCGCTACGAGCGCGCCCGCCCCGGCGGCATAACTGAGAAGACAAGCAGGTTGACTGCGGTCGCCGGCCGGTCAGAAAGCCCACCAGGGCGGAATGCCGCCCGGTTCAGGAGATCGCCGCCAGGGCCGCGGAGGGGCTGTCCGCCGGCGCAACGTTGTAGTTCGTTTCCAGCAGATCGCCGTTCTCGTCGATCACGAAGTGGCTGCGGTAGATGCCCATGAAAGTGCGCCCGTACATGGTTCGCTCGCGCCAAACGCCGTAAGCCTCGGCGATCGAGTGGTCTTCATCGACGAGCAACGTGAACGGCAGGTCGAACTTGGCGCGGAACTTCTGATGGCTCTCTTCACCGTCTGGGCTGATGCCAAAGACGACGGCGTTCTGTTCGGTAATCTCCTCGTGTACATCGCGGAAGCCGCAGGACTGCGTCGTGCAGCCGGGCGTGTCGTCTTTGGGATAGAAGTAGAGAATCACTTTCTGCCCGCGGTAGTCGGCCAGATTGATCATTTTGCCGCTGTCCGTCCTGGCCTCGAAAGTCGGGGCCGTTGTCGCCGGGGCAAGTTCAGTTCCCATTTCAGTTCTCCTGTATGTTGATTGGTGCGGTTCCCGCCGCCGTACGGGGCAGGGCGACCGCGGCGCTGGTCGGATGCACGCCTCTGACGAATCGGAGCATCGTCATTCTACCCGATCGGGCCGAATTGCTAAAGGGATGGCCGCCCGCTCAAGGCGCTTGAGCGGAAGTCGGAAAGTATGATAAAGTAGCCCCAGAAAGTTGCAACTGCTACAGGCCCGCAATCAGGCCCTTTCCCAAGCAGGGGATCATGTCTGCCATCCGTAACCGACTGCGACAACAATACCGGCGAGCGAAAAGATCGGTCAGGGAAGGTCCGGCCGGGCCCTCAAGCGCAGGGACCGGTCTGCGCTGGCCTGCCTCCGGCGGCCTAGGGCAGGATGCGCAGCCGCCCACCATTTTGGTGCATGGATACAAAGATGACGCGTCTGTGTTTGAACCGCTCGCACGGCACCTGGCCGGCGTGGGCGTACGCACGTACGCGGTGACGCTCGCGCCGAGCGATTGCAGCGTGCCCCTCGAACTCCTGGCACAACAGTTAAAGGCCTATATCAGCAGCAATTTCGCATATAACCAGCCGCTGAATTTTGTCGGTTTCAGCCTGGGCGGGGTCGTGGCGCGCTACTACATGCAGCGCATGGGGGGCCTGGCGCGCACCGGCCGCTTCCTCGCGGTGGCAACGCCCCACCACGGCACTTGGGTCGCCTTCGCCAGCCGCCTGCCGGCCGCGCTGCAGCTGCGGCCCAACAGCAGCTTCTTGCGCGACCTCAACGCTGACGCCGAACAGCTGACGAGCATCGAGTTCTCGTCGATGTGGACACCGCTCGACCTGATGATCGTGCCGTCTTTCAACTGTCGTTTTCACGCGGGCGCGAACCTGGCAGTTTGGACTCTTCAACACCAAGGGCTGATTACCAGCCGGCGCGGCATCGGCGCGATCGCGAACGTGTTGACCTCGAGCGATAGAGAGAGTTCAGGACTAGGACAGTCCCCGCTGGGTAGTGGGCTCATGATGAGCCGCTGAGCAAGTTGCGCGCCGGGCAGGCAGTAGATTCGCCTGCGCCCCGTCCTCTTCCCACCGTCGCACCCGCTCAACCGCCGTCTCCGGCCGCCTTCCAAAACATCTCCATCAGGCGCTCGACTTTGGCGGGGTCGCGCTGTCCCCGGGCAGATTCGACGCCGCTGCAGAGGTCGATTCCGTCCGGTTGCACCGCGTGCACGGCTGCGCCGACGTTGTCCGGGCCGATCCCTCCTGCCAGGAAAACGGGAATGTCCACCTGCTGCTTCAGCGCGGCGACCGCCTCCCAGTCGCCTACCTTGCCGGTGCCGCCGAGGCGGGCAAAACCTTCACAAGTGTCGACCGAGTCCGCCAGGAGCGCGTCGGCGCCGGCAGCTACGAAGGCATGCGGCTCGGCCTGGCCCTCCAGATTGGGCAGGTGGACCGTCTTCCAGATCGCACAGGTCAGCGACTCTTTCAGTTCAGCCACCAGCGAAGGCGGTTCATGGCAATGCAGCTGGAGAGCATAGGGCCGGAGGGTCTCGGCTACGTCGACAGCGAAGGCGGCGCTTGGATTGCACAGCAGGATGACATTGCGCACGCCGGACGCCCGGGCAACCTGCCGGGCCTGTTCCAGGGTCAGGCTGCGCTCAGACCAGGCGACGTCCACCAGAATGCCGCAGAAGTCGGCGCCGGCGCGTCCGGCGAGAAGGGCGTCTTCAGGATTCGTGGTGCCGCAGAGTTTCAGCAGTGTCATCAGGGTGGCGTTGCCTCTCCTTGAGGTGGAGGGAATCCCGGTTCGTTCCTGCTGCCGCTGGTCGAAGAGCCGCTCGCAGTCGCCTCGCCGGATGGGACCAGCCTGTAGCCCGTGTTGTTCGCTTTCGTCAGGATAACTTCGCCGCCACCCCTGGCATTGAGCCATTCCCCGGCTTTCAGTCGCAGATCCGACAGGTCGCGTCCAAAGGCGTAGAGCGACGGTCCCCAGCTGCTCATGCCGACGCCCGCACCGCCGTTCGAGCGCAGGAACTCAATGCATTCCGCAATCAGCGGACTCTGCGTCTTGAGCTCGAAGCGCTTAAAGCCGTAATGCTGGTAGGCTTCCATCGCCGCGCCAAAGGCCGGCAAATCGGCCTCCACGAGCGCAGGCAACATCTGCACAAGCAAGATGCGCGCCATCTTCTCCACGTCCCGGCCCGCGATGGGGCAAGCCTCTTCAAAGAGGTCCCGTTCGCGTTCTCCGCTCGCGCCCTCCCCGCTTGGGATAACGATCAGCACGTCCCAGGCTGGGAAATTGTAGCGCGCCAGAACAGGAGGCGGCGGCACACCAACCGATGCCGACGAAGGTGAATAGCCCGCCTTGCTGCCCTGCCCGCGACGAAAACGATGGCCGCCGTCGAGAAGGAATCCGCCGGACTCGATCGCGCCGACGCCGATGCCGGACGTACCGCCCCGCCCGACCAGCACGGCAATCTCGGACGCGACTGCCTTCTTCCCGTAAAGCGCGCAGATCGCAATCCCGGCGCCCACGAGTGCCTGTGAGGCGCTGCCGAGGCCGGAATGCGGCTTCGCCCGCGCAAGGATTCTGACCGACGCGCCGGGAAATCCATAAGCTTCGCAGACCGCGCGTGCCGCCGTACCCACGCGGCCTTCAAGTTCCCGGTCTATTGGGCAGAAAACCTCGACCGCGGCGCCTCGACCGGCGAATATAACTGTGCGCGGCGCCTCCAAGGCCAGGCCGATGCCCCCGTCGATGCGGCCCAGCCCTCCGTTCAGGTCGAGAAGGCCAAAGTGAAGCCGCGCCGGCGTCTGTATCGTGATCGGTCCCGTCATTTGTCGTGGTGATACGGTTTGCGATGCGTTCCTGCGGCGCCGCAGGCGTTCAGCCCAGGTCGCCCGCCAGATGCATGACGACTGCCACCGCCGCGATCGCGGCGGTCTCTGCACGCAGCACGCGCGGCCCCAATGAGACCGGCTTCCAGCCGTCATCGATGGCGGCGCGAGCCTCTTCGGCGCTGATGCCGCCTTCAGGACCGATGAGCAGTGATGCCGTCCTCACGTCTGCGGCCCCGAAATCCACACCGGAGGCGCAGCTGCCTGCCTCCTCCCAAGGCATCAGCCGAAGCCCCCCGCCCTGGTTAACGGCTTGATCCCAGGTCAGCGGCTCAGACAGAACAGGCAAGCGGCCGCGCCCGCTCTGCTCGGCCGCCTCCCGCACGATCGCACGCCAGCGATCATACTTGTCCAACAGCCTCGAAGACGGGCGCACGACCGTTCGACTGCTGACTACCGGCACGAACCGGCGCACACCCAGCTCGACGCCCTTCTGTAGGACCCACTCGAAACGGTCTCTCTTCAACGCGCACTGGTAGAGCGTCACCTCGACGCACGGCTCGCTGCCCACCTGCACCCTATCTAAAACCAGGCCCGCGGCCCGCTGCCCGTCCAGGACCTCGATGCGCGTGGGAAAGGACGCGCCGCTGTCGTCGAGCAGTATGATCGTGCTCCCGGGGGCAAGGCGCAGAACGTTGTGGAGCTGATGTGCCAGCGGCGCAAGGTCGATGGTGCCGTGGACCTCGACAGCTACGCCCTCGATGAAAAAGCGGTGGCGGCCCGGATCAGCCTCCATTATCCCGTTCCCCACCAGCATCGCGCATGTCAGAGGCGCGCATAACAAGCGCCACCCAGTCCTCCTCCTGCAGGCGCTCGACCTCGCGCAGACCGTGCCGAGCGGCAGCCGATCGCACGAATTCGACCTTTTCCTCCAGGATGCCTGAAAGAATCATATGCCCACCGCGTGTGAGCGGCTCGCACAAGGGCACGTTGCCATAAACTCCGTCGAGCAGCCCGACCAGGACTTCAGCCAGGATATTGGCCGCGATCAGGGGAAAACGTCCGGCCTGGCCGGACGGTACGCTTCCCTGTTCGACCTGCAACGAATCGCTGGACAGGGGAATCGCATTACGCGCGGCATTTTCGCGTGCAGCGCGCACTGCCAGCGGGTCGATATCGGTCGCCCTGACGGGACTCGCGCCAAGTCGGACCGCGGTTAGGGCGAGAACGCCGCTTCCCGTGCCGACGTCCAGCAGGGGCTCGTCCGGCCGGACCCAGGCCTCGAGCGCGGCTACGCAGAGTCTCGTCGTCGGGTGCAGCCCCGTACCAAACGCCATCCCCGGCTCCAGGCGCACGACCAGTTCGCCGGGCCGTACTGCCGGCTCCTCCCAGGCCGGGGTCAGCAAAACGCGCTTCCCGATCCGCAGGGGCTTGAAATGCTTCTTCCAGGCATGGGCCCAGTCCTCCTCGCGCACGCGGCGCAGCGACGGTTCCGGCATGGGATAGAGCAGGCGCAGATGCCATAGCCCTTCCTCTAACCTGCGTTGGATTTGCCTGCCCCTCGCGCCGGGCTTGAGGTAGGTCTTGACCACGTGACGAAACTGGCCGGCTTCCGGCCCGCCGCGGTCGTCGTAGCGGGTAGACTCCAGCACGGCCCCACCACCCGATGCTTCACCGGCCCGGCTGTCCTCGACCCAATCGCCGCCATTGAAGCGGTTGAACAGCTCAGCAACCGCCTCAGCCGCCTCACCGTCGACTTCGACCGCGATCTCTATCAGCTCGTCGGCGTTCATGGGGAATCAGCCGCAATCCACACTATTTCGCGGCGCGAGGGCTCTTGCGATATACTTTGGCGCCGTGCGCTCATCAATCGAGCCTTCGACGCCAAGCCTGATTTCCATGTCATTGCGTGCGCAGTCCTACGTCAACCTCGCCCTCTGTATACTGCTCTGGGCTTCCATCCCGGTCGCCTCAAAGAAGATCCTGGTGGAGCTGAGCAACCTGCAGATGCTTTTCTGGAGCACGGTTTTCTCGGTCGCGGCGCTGGCGGCCCTGGTGGTCGGGCAAAGGAAAGTCTCCACCCTTAGGGGTTACACTCTTCCGAGCATCCTGAGGCTCAGCTGGCTTGGCTTTCTCGGCGCCTTTCTTTACTACATTCTCCTCTACGGCGCCTTTGCCCGAACTTCGGCGGCCGAAGGGTTCATCCTGGCCTACACGTGGCCGATCCTGGTTTCGGTGCTGGCAGTGCCGTTACTGGGCGAACGCCTTACGGCGGCCCGGCTCTTTGCGATCGTTATCAGCTTTTTCGGGGTGGTTGTGATCGTCACGCGTGGGCGGCTTGTCGAGTTGAGCGTCACGAGTCTTCCGGGCAATCTGCTGGCGCTATGGCGGAGCTTTTGTCTTCGCCCTTTTCTCCGTGCAGGGCAAACGGGTAGGTCATGACCTGACCGTCGCCGCGTTCGTCTACTTCGTTGCCGCCCTGGTCAGCGCTGCAGTTGCGATGGCCTTTTTCGGCTTCACGCCGCTGCCTCCGGCCCGCATTTGGGGCTGGATCCTGTACAACGGCCTGCTCGTGAACGGGATCAGTTACCTTTTCTGGTTCAGGGCGCTGCAGCATGGCGACACGTTTATTGTCTCCAACCTGCTCTATCTTACGCCGGCTCTCTCGCTCCTTTTTGTCCGCCTGTTCCTCGCCGAGCCTGTACACGCGCCTGCGCTGTTCGGGTTGCTATTCATCGTAGCCGGGGTCCTGCTGCAGTCCTGGCAGAAGATTCCGGGCCTTGCCCGCGGCAAGGACTCGCGGTAATGACAGTCAACGGTTCCTGGGAAGGAGTGGAAGCGTCAGTCGGGGCGGAGAATACGGTCGAAAAAACCGCGCCGGGGTTCGTGGACCTCCTCGCCCAGGCTTTCGGCAAGCTGGCGAAGCAGCATCTCCTGCTCATCGGTCAGCCCGGTTGGCGTCAGCAGGCGCACGGTAACGATCAGGTCGCCCCGGCCGCTGCGCTGGAGCCGGGGAATTCCCATCCCCGCTTTGCGGAAGCTCTTGCCGGTCTGCGTGCCTGCCGGAATGTCCAGGCCGATCGACTCCCCTTCCAGCGTCGGAATCTCCACCGTCGCTCCAAGCGTAGCCTGCGCGATGCTGACAGGCAGCTCCATGTGGAGATCAAACTCGTTCCGGGTAAAGACCGGGTGTTCCTCGACGCCGATCAGGACATAGAGATTGCCGCGCGGCCCACCAAGGGAACCGGCCTCCCCTTCCCCTGCCAGCCTGATACGCGTGCCTTCGTCGACGCCTGCGGGCACGTTTACCTTGATTTTGCGGGTCACGCGCGTGCGCTTGCGACCCCTGCACTGGCTGCAGACGGTGGAAATGACCTCGCCTTCGCCGTTACAGTTGGGGCAGGTCGCGGCGGTAACGATCGTTCCGAAGAGGGGGCTCTGCTGCCGCCGCTGCACCTCGCCGCTGCCGCCGCAGGTGGCACAGCCTACGGGGATAGTTCCCGGCTCGGCGCCGCTGCCGTTGCAGAAATCGCATTCCTCCATGCGAGGCACATCAATTTCCTTCTCGGTGCCGAATGCGGCCTCTTCGAAGCTCAGGGCAATGTCGACGCGCAGATCGGCGCCGCGCCGCGGGGCGCGGCGACTGGTCCGTCCCATGCCGCCAAAGCCGCCGAAGAACTCTTCGAAGATGCTGCCGAGGTCGCCGAAACCCTGGCCAAAGTCGCTGAACCCCCCGGACCCGCCCAGGCCTGAATGGCCGAACCGGTCGTAGACGGCCCGCTTCTGCGGATCGCTCAGTACCTGGTATGCCTCGTTGATCTCCTTGAATCTGCTCTCGGCTTCAGAGTCGGAGTTGACGTCGGGGTGGTACTGCTGGGCAAGTTTGCGGAAGGCCTGCTTGAGGGCACGTTCGTCCGCGCCCCGGTCCACGCCGAGGACCTCGTAGTAGTCACGCTTCTCACTCATGAAATGCTATTCCCAGCTGATGATCCACGCGCATAGGCCAGCCAGCCCTACCGTCGCGCCGACGAGAGCAGCCCACTGCCCGCCGCCGAACCCGACATCGCGGGCGCTGTAGACAAGAATGGCGACAAAGCCGACAGCAAGAATGACCCAGTTGGATATTGTCGTATGCTCGACCCAGAACCGTCTCAGAAAATTCATCTGCCGTCGCAATTCGCTGCTTGTATTGGCACCGGCGCGAAAATGTCGCCTAGCGCGCCAGCGTCGTCATTCTGCGCGGGTAGCGCCTCTTCAGGTCGTCCCAGATGGCGTCGAGTTGAGCGTGCAGCTCCGTCAACGTGCCGTCGTTGTTGATTACGCGGTCGGCCTGGTTCACCTTGGCGGCCTGTGGCGGCTGCAGATTGATCATGCGACGGGCGTCGGTCTCTTCCATTTTGCGCACCTCAAGCAGGCGGCGCAGCTGCGTGGCGAAACTGGAAGTGACAACCCATATTTCATCGCAGAGGGTCGACATCAGCCCGGCCTCCAACAGCTTGATCGCTTCGAGGATGATCACGGGGGAGTCGTTGTCGGCGATCTCCTGCTTGCCCAACTCGAAGATCTTGGGATGGACGATCTTTTCGAGGCGGCCCAGGTCCAACGGATTGGAGAAGACGATCTTGCCCAGCTTCTTGCGGTCAATTGTCCCGTCCTCTTTCAGAATCTCTTTGCCGAACGCGCGCACGACCGCATCGTAGGCCGGCCCGCCCGGCTCAATCACGCGGTGGCCCAGTTTGTCGGCGTCGATGATCGTCGCACATTTCTCGATCAGGTACTTGAGAATCGTGCTCTTGCCCGTTGCGATATTTCCGGTTAGCCCTATGACCAATGATCTGCGCGCCATGCTCGAGATTCCTTCTCCGTTGGTGATTGCCGCCCGCCTTATTTTAGCCGAAGAAGCCGCCTGCTGACAAGCCCATCATACCGCCATTGACGCCCACTCTTCCATCAACGTCTCCAGCCGGGCGCTAAGTGAGCGATGCCTTTCCTGCAGGGCGTGCAGCCGTTCCAGCTCCTGCGCCAGGCTCGCCTCCGCCATGGCCCATTCCACGTTTTCCAGCTTGCTCTCGAGGCGCTCGATTCGCTGCTCTGCTTCGGCTGCAGCCTGTTCTAGACGTTCCGTTTGCTGGCGCAGGCGCCGGTCTGAGCGCTGCCTTTCCCATTCGGCCTGTGCCGTGCTCGGCCCCGTCTCGACAGCAATCGCCGCTTCCCCCTTTTCGTCCACTGAACGCTCAAGCTGCCACTGCCGCCACGTGCCTTTGAACAGCTCCAACCTGCCTGGCTGGCGGCCTTTTCCCTGGTCCACGTGCCAGATCTGCGTGGCCAGCGCGTCGACCAGCGCCCTATCGTGCGTGACGAGCAGGATAGTACCGTTGAACTGGCGCAGCGCGTCCTGGAGAATCTCCTGGCTGTCCAGGTCGAGGTGATTGGTCGGTTCGTCCAGCAGCAGGAAATTGGCGCCTTGCAAGATCAGCCGCGCCAGGGCGATGCGGCTGCGCTCTCCACCTGAGAGGCTGTCGATGGTCTGAAAAACGTCGTCGCCGCTGAAGAGGAACTGACCCAGGAATGTGCGCGCCCGCACCGTGGGCAGACGCTTTATCTCCAGGAGCGCATCGAGGACCGTGTGGCTGCCCTGCATCAGGCCGAAGCCGGTGCCGGTATGGCGTTGTGCCAAATAGCCGACCTCAACCGCGGCGCCCAGCTCGACGCGACCGGTAAGTGGCTCCAATTCCTCCAGAATCGTGCGGACGAGCGTTGTCTTGCCTGCGCCGTTCGGGCCAACCAGCGCCACGACCTGCCCCCTGTTCAGGTCCAGGTCCGGCACTTCAAGGACAGGTGTATCGGAGGCGGCCAGCGTCCGCATGGACCGCAGTCGACCCTGAGGATTCGGAAGGCCGGGTCCGGCCGACGTTGCGCCGTTGCCCGCGCGGCCTGCATGTGCGGGGAGGCCAACTGATCTGGCGGGGTTGCCGCCTGCCGGCTTCCTGTCGTCGAGATTGCCATCGGCCCTGCCGTCCGCCCGCGACGCACCGTGGTAGCCTGCCACCAATCGGCGCGTGCGGAGAACGAGGTCGCCGCTGCGCCTATCCGACCGCAACGGGAGGCGAATCAGCTGTTCCGCCGGCGGGGGCGGCAGGGCCTCCTGTTCGATGAATCTCTTCAGCCGCGTCTCCCGGCCCTGCGCCTCCTTCGTGCGCTGGCCCGCCTTGTAGCGGCGCACAAACTCCTGCGTGTCGCGGATATATTTCTGCTGGCGCTCGTACTCCTTGCGCCAGAGAGCGTAGCGCATTTCGCGCTGCTGCCGGTAGTGGCTGTAGTTGCCGCGATAGCTCTCCACCCGGCGGCGGGACAGGTCCCAGATCCTGGTCGCGACCGCGTCGAGAAAGTAGCGATCGTGGGAAACGACGATCAACGCGCCCTTCCAGCCAGTCAGCACGCCTTCCAGCCAGCCCATGGAGCGGACATCCAGGTGATTTGTCGGTTCATCCAGCAGAAGCACGTCCGGCTCTTCAAGCAACAGACGGCCCAAACTGACGCGCGTGCGTTGCCCACCGCTAAGGTGCGAAAGCGGCGCTTGCCAGAGCGCCTCGTCCAGGCCAAGGCCGGTCAGGACAAAGCGAATTCGTTGATCGATCAGATAGCCTCCGGCGCGCTCGAAAGCTTCCTGCTGCTTTCCGTACCGCGCCAGCAGTGCGGCCAGCTCGGTCTCGCTCTGCCCGTCCTCCGTCATGCGCGCTTCAAGGCTCCGCAGCTGTTCACCCTGCGCCAGGAGTGCGGCAAAGACCGATCTCAGCTCTGCGTATGGAGTGCGGCCGCGGGCCGGCGGCGGGTCCTGCGCCAGGAAGCCGATACGCGTTTCCCGGGCGACGAAGAGGTCCCCGCTGAAACCCGTATCAATGCGCGCAAGGGCTTTGAGCAGGCTGGTTTTGCCCGCTCCGTTCGACCCCACCAGCCCGATTCGGTCACCGTTTTCGATGCGTACGCTGACGTTGTCGAGCACGTCGAGGTCGCCGTAGTTTCTGGAGATATGATTGGCGACGAGAAGGCTCATGCGAGATGCCGGTCAAACGGTTTGCGTTGACACAGAAACGCCAAACTGCGTTGCCTTTTCCTCGAACGGGCGGTTGCCCGCGACAGGAATCGGCGACAGTCTGGCTGTCGAGGGAACTATACCACAGCTACCGCGCTTTGACGATACGACAGGCTATCAAGAGCATTTTGCATCGTGTTGCCCGAATGCAATTCGTTCGTATATAATTTGAAGGAGGACCGAGTGGCAGCGATTTCCCCCGGACGCGCCTTGGAATTCCTCGTAGACAGGGTGGATGACTCCGTCCGGAGCTCCGCAAGCCAGCGGGTCAAGTTCAACACAAAGGAGGTTCCCATGTCCAAGCGGTACACAGTTCTCGGATTGATCCTGGTTGCGCTCCTCGCGCTCGCCGCCTGCGTTGCCGCCCCCCCGGCTGCGGAAGCGCCCACGGCTGACGAACCGATGGAGGAGGCGCCCGCGGATATGAGCGGCAAGGTTGTCATTCCCACGGGCGGGACGATTCGCATCGGCGGCTCCTTTGCCCTGACAGGGCCGATTCCGGACCCGGGCAAGGACATTCAGTACGGCGCCGAGATCGCGATCGACGACCTCAACGCCATGGGCGGCTTTGAGGGCTTCATGTTCGAGCTGGTCGGCGAAGACGGCGCTTGCGACGGCACGCAGGGCACGAACGTCGGCAACAAATTCGCCGCAGATGACTCGATCGTCGCCGTGTCGGGCGGCACCTGTTCCGGCGAAACGTTCGGGCTGATGCCGATTTTGCAGGAGGCGCGCATCCCCTTCGTCAGCCCCAGCGCCACCAATCCGGACATAACGTCGGCGGACTGTGATGTCTGCAACCGCGTGGCGCTGAGCGACGCCTTGCAGGGCGTCACCGATGCCAACTTTGTCGTAAGTGAGCTGGGCCTTTCCAAGTTCGCGGTCGTCCACGACAACTCCGACTACGGCAAGGGCCTGGCTGAGATATTCCAGAACCATCTACTGGAAGTCGGCGGCGAGGTAACCAGCTTTGAAGGCGCGCAGGTCGGGGATACAGATTTTCGCGCGTTGCTGGCCAAGGTCGGCGCGGACGGACCGGAGGGCATCTTCTTCGCCGGTTACTCGACCGAAGCGGGGCTGATCGCCCAGCAGATGACCGAGACACCCGGTCTTGAGGACGCGGTCTTCATGAGCGTTGACGGTGCCTACACGCAGCAGTATCTCGACGCAGCCGGCCCCGCGGCCGAGGGCAGTTACGTCTCCTTCGTCGCCGGAGCCGAGTCTGAAGAGATGAACGCAGAGTTTGACGCAAAGTTCATGGATAAGTACGGTGTCGCCGCTGGTGACCTCGGCCCGTTCCACGGCCAAAGCTACGACTCGGTGAAGCTGATCGCGGCCGCCATTATGGAGGTGGGCGAGATAGGCGATGACGGTAGTCTGGTGATCGATCGGGAGGCCTTGATTTCCGCCATCCGCTCCGTCGGCCCGATCGATGGCCTGACAGGCTCGCTCAAGTGCGACGCAATAGGCGAGTGCGGCGCCGGCGGTGTGCAGATCTTCCAGGTCGGCGACGGCGAGTTCAGCCAGGTTTCCGGTTTTGGCATGGAGTAACCTACCGAGAGAGGAGGGGGTAGCCTGACCGCTCTCCTTCTCCTCTCTTCTCCTCTTTTCCCTCTCGAAGGCGGGTATGGCAAGTCGATCTTCTTCGACGCAGCCTTTTCAGTTGGATGGCGCCACCATCCAGAAATACGCTGTCCGAGCCTTCGGCGTCTCCATTCTCGCAATCGTACTGTGGCGGGTGATCACCGTAGGGCTGGCTGAAGGCTATCCCGCCTCCTTCTGGATATCCCAGGCCTTGAACGGACTGGTCCTAGGTGGTGTTTACGCCCTTGTCGCGCTGGGTTATACGCTCGTTTACGGCATCCTCTTCATGATCAACTTCGCGCACGGCGAGGTGATGATGATCGGCGGCATCGCCGGCTTCTTCGCGCTGCAGTTCGCCCAGGCGCGCGGCTGGATGGAGGGACCGTGGCTCGTCGTCGTCGTCGCCTTGCTCTTCATTATGTTGATCGGCATGGCGGCCTCGGTTCTGATCGGGGTCACTCTGGAGCGGCTGGCGTACCGCCCGCTGGGGCAGGCGCCGCGTCTTGTCCCGCTGATCAGCGCCATCGGCGCCTCCCTGTTTTTGCAGTACTCCGTGCTGCTGATCTTCGGTGTCAGCCCGCACAGCTACCGCAAACCGGAACTGATTTCGAGCGGCCTGCGCCTGGGCAACGTCTTCATTCCTCACACCGGGGCGATCATCTTCTTCACGTCGATCCTGTTGATGCTGGCGCTCTTCTTCATCATTCAGAGGACGAAGTTGGGACGCGCCATGAGAGCCGTGGCCGAGGACCGCGCAACCGCTTCGCTGATGGGTGTCGACGTCAATGCGGTGATCGTGCTGACCTTCATGCTCGGCTCGGCACTGGCGGGCGCGGCCGGCGTGATGCTCGGCTTTCACAACACGGTCGTCAAATTCAACAGCGGCTTTATCCCGGGCTTGAAGGCCTTCACCGCCGCGGTTCTGGGCGGCATCGGCAACATTCCCGGTGCAATGTTCGGCGCCCTTCTGCTCGGCCTGATCGAAGCGACCGGACCGAGCGCCCTGGGCATCCCGACCGAATACAAGGATGTCATCGCCTTCACACTCCTTGTTCTGATCCTTATCTTCCGCCCGTCCGGCCTCTTTGGCGAAGTCCTGAGCGAGAAGAAGGCCTGAGGAGGGCGTTACCGTGCCCACAGCAATCAAGACAGGGCTCATCACCTTTGCCTTCCTGGGCTATCTGATCCTTATCGGCCTCCCGGGTCGGACGGGAGGCAACGCCCTCCCGCTGCTGGCCTTCGCGGCCGCGCTCTTCTTCCGGTACCGCCTGCACCGTGAATCCCGGACCCAATCGGAGTTACTTCCCGCATCCGGCGCAGCCGGGCAGCCCAAGCCTGGCTGGGAAATTGGCGGCGACCCGTCCGCCCAAGCGCAGGCCGGGGCGGTTGCCCCGCAAGGGTTCCTGCTCCAGCTATTGGGGAAAGGCGCCGCGGCCGGCGCGACGACCGGGCTGCTGATTGCAATCGTGAGCGCCGTTTTCGCCGCAATCCTGGGGAGCGGCGTGGCGATACAACCGGTCTTCGACAAGATAGTTCCCGTCAACGTCGCCGCGTTGCTCGGCGTAACGCCCGGCGAGATCGCCGGGGCGCAGGTGCCGCCGCTACGCTATCTCATCTCGGCGCTCTACTTCACGGGTGGGGGTATACTGGCCGCGCTTGCCGTCCTGGCGGGTAGGGCCGACGCGACGCGGGCGGCAGGTTCAGCCCGATGGAGGGCGCGAATCTCCGCGCCGGCGCTCGCCTCGGCCGCCCGCTGGCTTGTGATCGCACTTCCATTTGCGCTCCTCGCGGTTGTCATCTGGCTGGGGCTCCCGAACGTCAGCGTTTTTGGCAACGACAGGAGCACGGTCCGCCTGCTATTCACGCTGATCGCGACCGGCAGCGGGCTGTTCGGCCTGCGGGCGGCGCATCCCGGCCGCGAACGGTTCGCCGTCTCGGTGCTGCTCGGCCTCGGCGTGCTCATCATGCCATTTGTCCTCGACCAGTTTCAGAACTCGGTCATGGGCATCGTATTCATTTTTGTCATGATGGGGCTTGGCCTGAATATCGTCGTCGGCTACGCCGGCCTGCTCGACCTGGGTTACGTCGCTTTCTTCGCCATCGGCGCCTACACATACGCCTTCGTGTCGGCCCCCTTCTCTTCTCCGTATATCAGCGGCCTGCTGACCGAACTGGGCGTCCCGGCGGACAGCCAGCTGCTCGGCTACTGGATGGCGCTGCCCCTGGCCATGTTTACGGCTGCCATCGGCGGCATCCTGCTCGGTATTCCGGTCCTGCGCCTGCGCGGCGACTATCTTGCGATCGTGACGCTAGGTTTTGGCGAGATCATCCGCCTTTTCATGCTGAATCTGGGCGAGCTCACCAACGGCCCGCGCGGCATTCTGGAGATTGCACAGCCAGGTCTCTTCGGGCTCGCGCCGGAAGCGGTGTCCGGCGGCCTGCTCAGCTCGCAGGGATGGATATTCCTGCTGGCCCTCGTAAGTTCGGCGGTGATCGCATTTGTCGCGATCCGGTTGAACGACTCAAGGCTGGGCCGCGCCTGGATCGCGATGCAGGAGGACGAGGATGTCGCGCAGGCCACTGGGGTCCATCTCGTGCGCACGAAGCTTCTCGCCTTTGCCATCGGCGCGACCTTCGCCGGGCTGGCGGGGCAGTTGTACGCCGCGCGCCAGATCAACATCTTCCCTGAGAATTTCTCGCTCTTCGTCTCCATCGACGCGCTGGCGCTCATCATCGTAGGGGGCATCGGCAGCCCGGCCGGCATCGTTCTGGGCGCGCTCGCGCTCAAGGGGCTGCCGGAGGTGCTGCGCGGTGTGGACGAATACCGCATCGTCACCTTTGCCGCTCTGTTGGTTATCATGATGATTGTGCGCCCTGCCGGCATTCTGCCGTCTTCACGTCGCCGCTTTGAGGCTGCCGCGGAGGAAGCGGGCGCGAGCGAGACCGCCGCGGAAGATGACGAGACATTCGGGCAGGCGCAGACAAACGACAGCACCGCGGCTGCGGCCGGCGAGAATGGAGCGACGCCATGACGGTCCTGCTCGCGGTGCAGGGCGTTACCAAGGTTTTCGGCGGCCTGGTCGCCGTCGACAGTGTGGACGTCGATATTGAGGAGGGCTCGATCGCGTCCCTTATTGGGCCCAACGGGGCGGGCAAGACCACACTTTTCAACTGCCTGACGGGTCTGCACCGGCCCGAAGAAGGTGAGATCCTCTTCGAGGACCAGTCGCTTGTGGGCCTGCGCTCGGACGAGATCACGGCTCGCGGCATCGCCCGTACCTACCAGAATATCCGGCTCTTCGGCAGGATGACTGCGCTCGAAAACGTGCTTGTTGGGCAACACCTGCGCTTACACGCGTCCCACTGGAGCGCCATCCTGCGAACGGCCCGGCAGCAGGCGGAGGAGCGGGACGCGCGAGAGACAGGGCGCGAACTGCTCGAATTCGTCGGTCTCGGCGGACAGGAGGAAGTCGTCTCGACCAACCTACCTTACGGTGAACAGAGGCTGCTGGAGGTTGCGCGCGCTTTGGGAAGCCGCCCGCGCCTGCTCCTTCTCGACGAACCTGCCGCCGGCATGAATCCTCGAGAGACGGAACGGATGATGGATCTGATGCACAGACTGCGCGACGGGATGGGAATCACCGTCTTTCTGATCGAACACGACATGAAGGTGGTGATGAGCATTTCCGATAACGTGACCGTCCTGGACTACGGCAAGAAGATCGCCAGCGGCGCGCCCGAAGAAGTGCGTGCGAACCCCCGGGTCGTCGAAGCCTACCTGGGTCCCGAAGTCGCCATGGACAATCCGGTTGAAGCTGCGGAGCGCTGATCGGTGCTGATACTCGAATCGGTCCATACCTTTTACGGCCACATTCACGCGCTCAAGGGCATTTCATTGACCGTGAACGAGGGCGAAATCGTCACTCTGATCGGCTCGAACGGTGCCGGCAAAACGACGACGCTGAACACCATCAGCGGCGTGATCGGCGCGCAGGCGGGGGCGGTCTACCTGGAGAGAAGCGCAAATGGCGGGCGCGATCGCGCCGGCGCGCCGGGAGAGCCCGGAATCCGTCTTGACCGGCTTCCCGCCCACGAAATCGCCAGGCTAGGCGTCTCCCAGTCGCCCGAAGGACGCAAGATTTTCGCCCGTCTCTCGGTGAAGGAGAACCTGGCGATGGGCGCGTTCGCCCGCGCTGATGCCGACGGGATCAGGAGCGACCTGGCGCGCGTTCTCGAACTTTTTCCACGGCTGGAGGAGCGGCTCAACCAGCCGGGCGGCACGCTGTCCGGCGGCGAACAGCAGATGCTGGCCATCGGGCGTTCGCTGATGAGCCGCCCCACCATACTCCTCCTGGATGAGCCGTCGATGGGCCTGGCCCCCCTGCTGGTCCAGCAGATCTTCCAAATAATACGCGAGATCAACGCGCAGGGGACGACCATTTTGCTTGTCGAGCAGAACGCCCAGGCAGCGCTCCAGGTCGCCCACAGAGGCTACGTTCTCGAGACTGGCCACATCGTCCTCAGCGGCGACGCGCAACAGCTCCTCGCCGATCCACAGATGGCCGAGGCCTACCTTGGCATCTGACTTCGCCCCGACTCAGAACAACCTCTCCTTGTCGATAACGTTGCGCAGCGGCTCGCCGTTCAGGTAGCGGCGCAGGTTGTCGCAGAGCGTGTCGATTCGGCGCTGGGGCACGTGGGGATTGTCAGACGCCACGTGCGGCGTCAGAATCACGTTCTCCATCTGCCAAAGTGGATGATCGGCCGGCAGCGGCTCCTGCTCGTATACGTCGAGGGCGGCGCCGGCGATACGCCCCGACTCGAGCGCATCGACGAGCGCGTCCAGCTTTACGACGACCCCGCGGCTGACATTGATGAGATACGCGCTCGGCTTCATCCGGGCCAGCTCCTCCGCCCCAATCAGCCCCACCGTTTCAGGGGTCTGGGGCACGCAGCTTACGGCAAAGTCCGACTCCGCCAGGAGGTCGTGCAGCCGGTCCTGCGGCCAGAGCGCGTCCAGCTCAAGATGGCGTCCTGGCGTCTCTTCGGGGCGGGCGTCGACCGCGATCACGCGCATGTCGTGCGCCTTGCCGCGGCGGGCCAGCTCGCCGCCAATGCCCCCCAGGCCGATGACACCGAGCGAGCAGTCCCCGAGGTGATGGACCGGCGTCCCCTTCTGCCAGACGCCCTCGATTTGGCGGCGCATGTAATGGTGGACCCCACGCGCGAACATCAGGATGAAACAGAAAGCATGGTCGGCGATCATGTCGCCGTAAATCTTCGCCATATTGCTGACAACGATGCCGCTTTCGGCCAGCGCAGGGAACATGTAATGTTCCAGGCCCGCAATCGGCGTCTGCAGCCAGCAAAGGTTCTCGGCCCGCTCCAGCAGTGCCGGCGTCAGGTCTCCGTACATGCCGACCGCCTGTGGAATCGCGGCCAGCGCGTCCTCTTGGGTCAATGCATTTACAATCTCCAGCTCGGAAGAAAGCGCCTGCACCTGCGCCAGCTCGCCAGATTTCAAGGCCGGGTAGATGAGGAAGTTCATCGTTGTATACCTTTCGTGAGTCGATAGCTTCGTTTCGCTTGCCACCTCCATTGTAACGAAAACTTGCGGGCAGGCAATGCCGGTTGCCTAACAGGGCTGATCTTCCCGCAGCCGCGTTGCAGTTCAATTCGAACGATCCGGACGACCCGATTTGGCCGATTTCCCTGCCGCGGTTAGAATACCTCTTTCAGAGGCAGGGACGGACTTTGACGGCGCCAGGCTTGCCGCAGCCCGTTCCCTGAGCAGCGCCAGCGCGTTGCTACTTCTATACGAAAAATGTGTTTTGGAGGATATAATGGCAAAGAAAGGCCCGCGCCAGCTCGTGAGGATGCGCAGCACCGAGAGCCACCACGTCTATCTGACGAGCAAAAACCGCCGCAACGATGACAAGCGACTCGAACTGAAGAAATTCGACCCGGTTCTGCGCAAGCACGTCGTCTACCGCGAGACCAGGTAGCGCGAGCATCTCTGCGTAAGCGGGATGCGTCCGTACTCGCGTCGCTGGCAGTGAAAGGTGAAGCGGTCCGAAACACGCGTCCTTGCTGCTCAGCCGATAGTAAATCGAAACCCGTTGCCGCGCAGGTCAAGCGCAGCGGGTTTTTGGTGTCAGAAACGTGTGTATCGACCAACGGAATGGCAGATGAGAACCAGTTCCGCGGTGGCCTTTCGGATAGTGGTGTTAGGGCCCAGTTCATCGAGGCGCGTGAAAGATCGGGCCATTTGCCGATAGCGGCCGTCGGTCGCTCCTCTTTCGTTGGCGGCCATCGGTTGGCGCGAACTGCAAGGGCTGGAGGTTGGCGGATTGGGGTTCGTAGGCTATTGGGGGACGCGCACTTGTTTCTAAGTCCCTGCGTCAGATCAAAGAATGCGGGGGACACCGAACTGTCCGCCCGCATCGCGATGACCCACCAGGGATTCGAACCCCGAACCCGCGGATTAAGAGTCCGCTGCTCTGCCAGTTGAGCTAGTGGGCCGTTAGCCAATAGATATTCTATTGGGCCGGGCGAGGCTTGTCAAGTTCCGGGCGGCCCATACAAATCACAATTGCAGACAGGTCCGCCCGATCTCTTACGACAAAGCCGGCGCCGGCCCAGCCCATTGACACTTTGGCAGGGAATTGCGCGGCTGCTACAAGGCCAGCGCGGAAAGAGCATTCCGATGACAGATCGAAACACAAAGCATGAACAGTATGCCCAACTCCTGATCCGCTTGGGTCTGAACCTGCAGGCCGGGCAGTCGCTGGTGATCAAGACTGAGCCCGTCCATCGTGACTTTGCACTCCTAGTGGCTGAAGCGGCCTACGATGCTGGGGCCAGGTATGTCCAGATCGAGTACAGCGACATGCGCTTGCAGAGCATTCGCATTCGCAAGAGCTCGGAAGAGGCGCTGGAGCATCTGCCAGGCTATTTCAACGAGATGGCGCGCGAGCGCAGGGATGACGGTTGGGCCGCGCTCAGCCTGGTCGGCGAGGAGGACCCGTCGCTTCCGACCCGGCTTGACCCGGCGAGCCTGCGCATCCTTCAGACGGCCGAATACCGCGCCATGATGCCCTGGCGCGAGTCGATGATGGAGATGAAGCAGCAGTGGAACGTTGCCTCGCTGCCCACGCCCGCATGGGCGCAGAAGGTCTTCCCCGACCTCGCGGTCGACGAGGCCCTGGACCGCTTTTGGGACGAGATCCGCCGCATCATTCGTCTTGACGCCGACGACCCTTTCGCCGCCTGGCAGGCCCATCTCGACAATCTCGAATCGGCCCGCTCGACGCTTCAGGACCGGCAGGTGCGCGCCCTCCACTTCTTCGACCCGACTCCAGCCGCCGACGGCAAGCCCTCCACCGACCTGACCATCGGGCTGACCGATCATCCCAACTGGGCCGGCGGGGTCGGCGGACTAGGGTCACCCGAAGCCGGCGGCCGCGAAACTGCGGACGCTCCGCCGGTCTTCCTGCCCAATATCCCCACCGAGGAGCTGTTTACGACACCGCATCGCCTGCGCGTGGACGGCTGGACCCGGACTTCCCGCCCCAGCTTCCCATTCCGGCGCGAAGTGGCAGAGGTGAGTTTTCGCTTCGAAGAGGGGCGCGTCGTCGAGTTTTCGGCCGGTGAAGGCCAGGAAATCTACGAACAGTTCTTCGCCGTGGATGGGACGCGCTTTCTCGGCGAAGTGGCGCTGGTGGATGTATCATCCCCGATCTTCCAGAGCGGTCTCGTCTACTACAGTACACTTTTCGACGAGAACGCTGCCTGCCACGTCGCCTTCGGTCAGGCCTACCCCATCGGCCTGGTTGGCGGCGCGGAGCTGTCGCCGGATGAACTGACGGCCGCCGGCGTAAACAAGTCCGACCTGCACCTGGACGTCATGATCGGCACGCCGACGCTGGATGTCACCGGCCACCTGAACGACGGCACGGAACTGCCAATCATGCGCGAGGGGCGCTACACACCCGCGATGCTGGGATGAGCGGGAATCTCGTCCTAGAACCGTTTTTGGGCGGGCAGGGTGTCCTGATCCTGGACGGCGGCCTGGCGACTGAGCTCGAAGAGAGAGGCGCCGACCTGTCGGACGATCTCTGGTCGGCGCGTCTTCTGCTGGAGGACCCCGCCTCGATCCGCCGGCTTCACTTTGACTACTTCGAAGCCGGCGCAGATGTCGCTATCAGCGCCAGCTACCAGGCCAGCTTCGAGGGATTCGCCCGCCGAGGACTCGACCGCAAACAGAGCGTCGACCTGATGCAGCGCAGCGTGCACCTGGCCAAGGAGGCGCGCGATCAATTCCTGGCTGCGGCCGCTCTTCGAGAAGAAACACGCCGGCGCCTGCCTCCGCTGGTCGCCGCATCTGTCGGCAGCTACGGCGCCTTCCTCGCCGACGGCTCCGAGTATACGGGCGAACTCGGTCTCTCGAAAAGTGCCCTGATCGATTGGCACCGTCCGCGGCTCGAGGCCCTGCTTGGCGCCGAACCGGACCTGCTGGCCTGTGAGACGATCCCCTGCCTGGAGGAGGGAGAAGCGCTGGTCGAACTACTGGCGGAGTACCGGGAGACGCCTGCCTGGATCAGCTTCAGCTGCCGCGATGACGAGCGCGTCTGCCGCGGTGAACTATTTTCCCATTGCGTGGAACTCGTCAATGGCAGTCCAACTGTCGTCGCGGTCGGGTTAAACTGTACGGCGCCCAAACACGTTAAAGGCCTATTGAAGGAAGCGCGCGCAGCGACGCGCAAACTGCTCGTCTGTTATCCCAACAGCGGTGCGCGCTGGGACGGCGAAGCCGGCGCGTGGATCGCCGGAAGCGGTGTCGCCGATTTCGCGTCCTATGCAATGGACTGGAAAACCACCGGCGCGCAGCTGGTTGGCGGCTGCTGTCGCACGTCACCAGGGGACATCCGCAACCTGCGTCGGTTGTTCGTCGGCGGATAGTCCCACTGCTTGACGTTTCAGCTTAATTGCAAGAGGAGCCGGCCCCTTGCAGGACCGGCTCCTGTAATTCGCAAATTTTTCCAGTAATGATACGACAGCCTACTCCTCTTCAACAGCCGGCTCGGCCCGCAGCGTGAGCAGATAGGTCAACAGGTGGGCGAGGTCCTGTGCATCCATGTCGTCGGAGAATGTCTGCGGCATTTCGCCGGAGTTGTATCCGCTGACGACGAAACTGTCGGGATTCGTGATGCTGGTGTAGAGGTATTGCGCCGGGCCGGCTTCACCTGTCTGACGCGCTCGCCCGACCGCTGTATCGGCGATCTCAAACCAGGTGGGCGCGACTTCAATAAGGCTGTTGTCGAGCTGATGGCAACCTGTGCAGCCTTGCGGCACGGTCAGTCCTTCGCCGATTTCGGCATCACCCGGCATCAGCGAGGCGACGGCTTCCGGCAATCCGGAGTAGATCTCCTCGTCGGTCAGTCCGGCGATGCGCGGCCGCGGGGTGGGTGTAGGCGGCACAAAGACTTCGCCCTCTCCGAGAATCACCATACTTGGCGAGATCAGCTGCATGCTCGGGTCCGGCGCGCATGCGCTGAACAGGACAATGGCAAGAATTGCGGCAGATAACGTAGATTTGAGTGTCTTGCGACGCACCATTCCCTGTCTCCAACGAAACTGAATCGGCTGGTCCCGCAGATGTAGCTGGTATTGCCCGCTATTTTGGCACATTATATAACAGTTGCGCCCCCATTGCCGCATTTCGCAACGACTGAAAAGCAGTTGGCAAATGGGTGCTGGGTCGCAAGAAGATCGCCGTGGCACTATGTGCAGGCGAGAACACTGAAGGCCAAAAGGGAGAAGGAGAAGATGAAGAAATTCAGCGAAGAGGAAGTGCGCGGCAGGCTGGGATCGGAGCTTCCGTCGTGGGCGGTGCAGGAAGGCGAACTGCACCGCCAGTACCGCACCGCGAACTGGCGCGTTACGCTCTTGGTGGCGAACGCCATAGGCTTTCTGGCCGAGGCAGCCAACCATCACCCGCGGCTTGTTCTCAACTACCGATCGGTCGACCTCTTTCTGCACACGCATGACGCCCAGGGCCTGACGGAGAAAGACCTAGCGCTGGCGCAAAAGGTCGAGGAAACTGTGAGCTGGCCTGCAGGCGAGGCTAAGGTCTTTGGAGCCTCGCCCAAATACTGGCTGCGCGACTAATCCGCAGCGCGGCGCCCGCGTGCAATTCCGCCGGCCTATTGCGCCGCTTGTTCAACTCAAACATGGGGGGTTCAGGTCAGCTGGCTTCGGGCTCGGCCGCGGACGCGCGCGCCACAAATGCACTGTGGAGAACGATACTGCCGGCAATTGCCGCGTTGAGGCTGTCCACGGCGCCTTTCATCGGTATCGTTACGCAAAAGTCGCACTTCTCACGCGCGAGCCTGCTGAGGCCCTTGCCCTCGTTGCCGACAACGATCGCCAGGCGCCCGCCCAGGTCGGCGTCCGAGAGCGGAATCGCGCCCGGCTGAATGTCCAGCCCGACCGTCCAGATGTTGTTGTCCTTCAGGAGGTCGATGGTTCGGTTGATATTCGTGACCTGCGCTACCGGCAGATGCTCGACTGCACCCGATGAAGCATTGCTGACCGCCGGTGTGATGCCCGCCGCTCTCCGCTCGGGCAGGACGACCCCATCCACGCCGAACGCTTCGCAGCTGCGGAAGAGGGTACCTAGATTGCGCGGGTCTTCGAGGTGATCGAGGACCAGGAAGAGTGGATCGGGCTTTCTCCTGCCAATGTCCAGCAGGTCATGTAGGTCGGTATAGGGGAACGGGCCGGTTTCGAGCGCGACACCGTGTGGATGCAGCTGGCTCTGCCGCAGCCGGTCAAAGAGGCCGCCTTCAACGTAGCGCAGAGGGACTTTGCGGCTCTCGGCCTTCTGTACAATTTCGGCTAGACGCCCCTGGGGGGGAGCATCGGCGACGCCCTCCAGCCACAAGCGGTAATAGCGGCGCTTACCTGCACGCAGGGCCTCCCACACGGCGTGGCGGCCGACGAGCAGTTCGCTCATGTGGCGTCCTCGAAGCGCCAGACCGTCCCTTCCGGCGTATCTTCAAGCTGTACCGACAGAGAGGCTAGGCCGTCCCTCACCTTGTCTGCCAGCGCCCACTGCTTCTCCTGGCGGAGATCGGTCCGCAGTGAGACCAGCAGATCGATGAACTCTTTCGCTGCCAACGAGTCGCTTTGGGATCCGCCGGCGTCGGTCAGTGAGAGTCCCAACACGCCGGTCAGTTCCCGCAGCGTCTCCTGCGCGGCCTGGAAAAAGGGGCCGGAGACACCGGCCGTGCGCGCCGTGTTGATGGCCCGCACAAGCTCAAAGAGATGGGCCAGTGCCGAACTGGTATTCAAGTCATCGTCCATCGCCACCCGGAAACCGGAGCGGGCCGCTTCGGCCGTTTCGCGCAGATTCTCGGCCTCTTCTCCCACGGTAACAGTCCCGCTGGCCGGGCGCAATCCGCCTCTCAGCCGGGCCGCGCTTCGCTCCGCGGCGGCGATTGACTCCTCGGTAAAGGCGACCGGCTTGCGATAGTGGGCGGTGAAGATCAGCAGACGAAGCGCATCGGCCGAATTTTTGCGTAGGAATTCGTCGATGGTAACGACGTTCCCCACCGATTTGCTCATCTTCTCACCGGAGAGCTGGAGCATCCCATTGTGAACCCAGTAGCGGGCAAATGGCTTGCCGGTGAGGCTTTCACTCTGCGCGATCTCGTTCTCATGGTGGGGAAAGAGCAGGTCGTTGCCACCGCCGTGAATGTCGATTGTCTCGCCGAGGTGGTGCAGGCACATGACCGAACACTCGATATGCCAGCCCGGGCGGCCCGGACCCCAGGGGCTTTCCCAGGATGGTTCACCGGCCTTGGCCGCCTTCCAGAGCGCGAAATCGGCTGCATTCTCCTTGCGCTCGTCCGAATCGACGCGTGTACCCGCGACCGCGTCCTCCTGCCGGCGGCGGCTCAGCTTGCCGTAGTCGTCATCCTTGTGGACGCGAAAGTAGACGCTGCCATCCATTTCATAGGCATAGTCGGATTCGCCCAGCTCGCCAATCACCCGAATGATGTTCGAAATCTCGTTGGTGACGCGCGGGTAGGTGTCGGCCGGCTTAATGTTGAGGTCGCTGAGGTGCGTCAGATATTTGTCGGTGTAGAACTGGGCCAGCTGAAAGGGGTCTTGCCCGGTCTCCTGGGCGCGGACGATAATCTTGTCATCTACATCGGTAAAGTTGGTGACGTAGTTCACGTCATAGCCGCTGTATTCGAGATAGCGCCTGATCATGTCGAAGACGATCGCGCTCATCGCGTGGCCGACGTGGGCGTCGGCGTATACTGTCGGGCCGCAGACATACATACGCACGCGTCCCTCTTCAGCGGTCTGGAACGGTTCACGTTTTCGCGACAGCGTGTTGTAGATGCTCAGCGTCATGGGAGTCTCGTCGTTGGGGCGTGTGAGGTGGATGGAACGGTCTGTCCGCTCAGCGGACCGATTCGAAGGCGCGGCGGCGCTCCTGAACCTCTTCGGGGACGGCGAAAATCAGGCGACCGGCATTGGTCTGCAACACCTTCGTTACGCGCACTGAAATCTGTGCGCCCAGAGACCTGCGGCCCTGTTCGACAACGACCATCGTGCCGTCATCAAGGTAGCCCACGCCCTGGTTGGCTTCCTTGCCTTCCTGGATCACGTGGATGCTCATCTCTTCACCTGGAAGGACGACCGACTTGACGGCGTTCGCCAGCTCATTGATGTTGAGAACGCGCACGCCTTGCAGTTTGGCGACTCGATTCAGGTTGTAATCATTGGTGACGATGGCAGCGCTCATCTCTCTGCCCAGATAGACCAGTTTTTCATCGACCTGCTGCGCCTCTGACGGGTCCTGATCGAGGAATTCGATTACGACATTCTCGATCTGCTGCAGGCGGTCCAGGACTTCGAGCCCTCTCCGGCCCCGGTTTCGACGCAGGACCTCGGCCGAATCGGCGATGTATTGAAGCTCGTTAAGAATAAATCGGGGGACGGCCAGGATCGCCCACAGAAAGCCTGTTTCCGCTACATCTGCGATACGGCCGTCGATGATTACGCTCGTATCCAGCAACATCATCTGCGCGAAGCCATCGCCCCTGTCCTTGTCGAGCAGCGGCAACTTTGGCAAGTCCGGCCTGTCCTGGCTTTCGGTCTGGAGCCGGAAGAAGGTCAGGATCTCTCGGTGGCGCATGACCATCATTGTAACGCCCAGATAGCCCATGACGATGACGCCGACAAATGGCAGAACGGTCCCGAATGGATTGGGGAGCAGCGAGAGAGGGTATGCCAGGAGAGCGGCGATAGTCAATCCGACTGCCAGCCCGACCGTGGCGGCCATGAGTTGAACTGTGGGAATCTGCCGTAAGCTGGAGCGAAGGGCGTTAGCGGGCCTGACAGTCAGCCAGGGAGCGGACACAAGCCCAATGAGTCCGCTGACAACAATTGCCGGGACGATTATGCGTGCGGATGAGAGCGTGAAACTCTTAAGGGTGTCGACACCCGCAATCTGTCTTCCCAACTCCCAACCCAGCAGGGCAAAGATGAGGGTAACCAGTACCCTCAGGAGCAGCCCCCAACGCATAGCCCGGTCCCCCTGACGAGCAAAGCAGACAATATTTTGACAAAATCATGATACACCACTTGTCACCAAAGCGCAATGCCGGTTTCCGGCACTGCGTCTGGCACAGGCAATTGACGAACAATCAGTTTCCGGGTGGTGAAAATCGAAAACTTTTGGCGTGCTTTTCAGGGCCGGGGGACGGGGTTCTAACTTTCTTGTAGCGACTGATAGAGCCCCAGCACTTCGCGGGCGTTGTTGTGGGCGGAGTATCGCTGACTGTAGCGGCCGGCGGCCCTCCCCATCTTTGTGCGCAGCTCAGAGTCGCGCGCAATCTGCATAATGCGCAGCCCAATGCTCAGGTCGTTGTCGGCGGTCAGGAACCCGGTCTCGCCATCTACAATCATGTCCGCCACACCGGGAGAGTCGATGCCTATCGACGGCAGCCCCGCGGCCGCGGCCTCGATGAATGTCAGCGGATGTACTTCACTTGTACTCGCCGACAGGAAAAAGTCGGCCATGCTCAGGACGCCGCCGATACGCTCGTAGGTTACCGGCCCGGCAAATGTCACACGACCGTCCATTTGCAAAGTGCGAGCCAGCTGGCGGCACTCACTGAGGCTCGGACCTCCGCCTACAAGGAGGAGATGCAGCTCGGGGACCTCCTCCTTGAGCGCTGCAAATATGCGCAGAAGGCGGTCAACGGCTTTTTCCCTGCTCACCCGCCCCACATAGACACCGACTACTGCATCCTTCGGGATGCCGTAGTCGGCGCGAGATGCCTCCTCGTCGGGTTTGTGGAATTGGCCCAAATCGATGCCGTTTGGGATAACGACAACGCGTCCTTGGATCCCCCACGACTGCATCAGCGACGCTGCGCTGCGGCTCGGCGCGATGACTGCGCTGCAACGCTGGCTGAACCGTTGGAAAAAGGCATGCAATGCCGTCTCCGACAAGGTGTCCGGCACGAGCGGCAGGTACTGCTGAACGTAAAGATCGTAGCGCGTGTGGCTGGTGAAGACGAGCGGTATGTCGTAGCGGCGAGCGAATGTCAGACCGAAGCTGCCGCTGATAAAGGGATGGTGCACGTGGATGACGTCCATCCGCTTAAGAATGTCGCGGCAGCGGGAATCAACACGCACGGACAGATGATAGCCTGTGTCCGCAATTGGGATGCTGGGAAGGCGAATGACATTGCCCTCATCCTTGGTCGCCTTGTCCTGCTCGGGAACGAAAAGGTAGACCTGTTCGCCCCAGCGATCGAAGTGTTCCTTCAACAGGCCAACGTGATTGACGACGCCGTTTATATGGGGCTTGTATATGTCGCTGAACAACGCAATCCGCATGTCGAACAAACCCGTCCGATACTAGATGTGCAGGGCTGGTGCCAGTGGCCGGCTTCTTGCGGCTCTTACGCATATGGTTCGCCAAGTCGAGCCCGGCCGGCTAAACGATCCAGTTCGAACCGTCTGCTACAGTTTACGTTCAGACAGGGGGAATGGTTTCCGCTTTCCTTCCGCCGCCAGTTTCTGCGATGCCTCGAACATCTGCATCAGGCCGGCAAACAGCCGCCCGCAACAGTCGGGTTCAGTCGCGTCCAGCCCCCTGCAGCTCTGCCATTCGCGCTGCCTTGGGCGAGAAAACGCAGGCGTAAAGCAGGCGCCAGCCGATGACAAAGAGCGCCGTCATGGCAACTGCCGTCAGTACAAAAGGCAAGGTAACTGCGTCCGCAATGACGTAGCCTCGAACGGCAAAGGCAATCAGATCGGCTGCCATGAGCGTAAGCGCCGAATTCAACAGGAATCGGCCCGTTGAGATCGCCGAAGCGCGCCGGTAGGCGCCAAAGACCGGTGCCGCGATAACCCATCCCAACAGAAAGGGCGCGGCGATGCGCGGCATGTTCACCAGCCAGTCGACCGGCCCCGAAGCGGCGTGGACGATTCGCCCCAGTATGACGAACGCCAGAAGCGCCAGCAGGTCGCCGGCGGCCAGCACGCGGTTCGACATCGGACTCGTTGGACCGTCAACTCCTGACTGCGATTTCATAGCCGGTGAATGACGTTGGTGCTCGAACGCTTGGATCCGCGTCTGCGAAATTGCTTGCCTACCAGTCTGGCAAGACGAAGGCAAGAGAATACCGATCCTGTCGATGCCCCCAATTCAGATAGATTCCAGACTTGCCAAACCCTCCCATGGCTTCTACTATACCATATCGCCTGAGGATTTCCTTTATTTGAAAGGCTAATCGTTCGATGTCCCGACCGAGCGCCAGGACTTTTCTGACCGGATTGCACTGCCTCCGCTGCGGGCAGACATACGCTCCTGGAGAACTGGAATACGTATGTCCCTGCCGCCCCAACGCGGGCAGCGACCTGGGACATCTCGACGCCGTATACGACTACGACGCGATTCGTTCTACGCGAAACGAGCCGGCATGGGACGCTGAAGGAGGCAGCTGCGCCGATGCCCGCTCGATCGAACGCTGGTGGCCGCTGTTGCCGGTGCGGGCCGAACTGCTGCCCCCACTTCCGGTTGGAGATACGCCATTGCTACACGCAGGGAGACTGGCCGCCGCGGTGGGTATCGAGGGGCTCTACCTCAAGGACGACGGCCGCAACCCTTCGGCTTCATTGAAAGACCGGGCTTCGGCCATCGCGCTTGCCAGGGCGCGCGAGACAGATCGCGAGGTCGTCGCCACGGCCAGTACGGGCAACGCCGCGGCCGCGCTGTCAGCGCTAGGCGCGTCCGCAGGCCAGGCGACCGTCATTTTCGTGCCCCGAACCGCGCCAAAGGCGAAAGTCGCCCAACTCCTCGTTTACGGAAGCCGCGTTCTGGCTGTCGACGGCTCATACGACGAAGCGTTCGACCTGTGTGTTGAAGCGTGCGAAGTGTTCGGATGGTACAGCCGCAACACCGGCTACAATCCATACATGACCGAGGGCAAGAAAACGGTCAGTTTTGAGATCGCCGCCCAGCTCGCGCTTGCCCAAGCGCAGGCGCAGTCCGAGGATGGTGGCGTCGGCAGCTCTCGGTTGGAGGCGCCCGATGCAGTCTTTGTCTCGGTCGGCGACGGCTCGATCATCGGCGGCGTTTACAAGGGATTCCGGGAACTGCACCGCATGGGGTGGACCGAACGCGTCCCGCGAATCTTCGGCGTACAGTCTACCGGCAGCGCCGCAATTCACAACGCCTGGCGCGACCGGCTGGACGTTCCCCGGCCCGTGGAGGCTGCAACCGCCGCCGACTCCATAGGAGTCAACGCGCCGCGCGACGCGGTCAAAGCGCTGCGGGCCGTGCGCGAGAGCGGTGGCGCCTTCGTCCTGGTGGAGGACAGGGCGATTTTGCAGGCGATTCTGCCCCTGGCACGGCAGGGCGGCGTGTTTGGCGAACCGGCAGGCGCCGCCGCACTGGCGGGCCTATTCGAAGCTCGCAGGCAAGGACTCGTGCAGTCCCACGAGACGGTGGTAGTGATCAACACGGGCAGCGGCCTGAAGGACGTGCCCGCGGCGACCGGTGTGGCAGGCATGCCGTTCGTCATCCCGCCGACGCTGGAAGCAGTGGCTGAATCGCTCGAGATCTGACTCGAACCTTCAAGAAGGCTGCCGCCTTGAGAGCTGCTCGTACTGGACAGAGAGCTGCTTCGCGGCCCTTCAGAGTGGACGGGTGCGGGCTCCCGTTTGCCGCGGCAGGCCGACAGATTCCTCAGCGCTGCACAAACCTTTGACGCGGTCCCCCTTTCTCCTTTCGCGAGCGGCAACTCCTTCTGCTACGATGGTGGCGCAATACCTCCATCAATCCGATGGCTTCAAGGCCTGCATAAATTGAAAGAACTGGAGAGAAGGCTGTGAACCGATCGATCGTACCCGGCCCAACCTATGCGGAGATGCGCGATCCCACGCAGTTGCCAGCGGATCTGCTCGCAGAGGCGTCGGCCGCGCTGGCCGCGCAAGAACTTGCACCGGCCAACCTGTTCAACATCAACTGGAAGAACAACGGCACAGAGGTCGAGCGCATCATCCTTCCAAGGGAGTTGACCGGGGTTCAAGCCAATATCATCGTATTGAGCGGCCGCAACTTTCCCAGCGGCTCTATGAAGGTCGGGCCCGCCTACACAACCCTGGCCGAGGCCGAGGCCCTGGACGGCCTGCGACCGGGCGACCGCGGCATCATCGGCCCCAGCACCGGCAACTTCGGCATCGGCACGGCCTACGTCAGTGCCCTGAAGGGCTACCAGGCGATAGTCGTCATGCCGGATACGATGAGCCAGGAGCGGTACAAACGCATACGAAAGTACGGCGGCGAGCTCGACCTTACGCCCGGCACAGAGTCGGACGTGATTCTCACGTTGGAGCGGACGCACAACGAGTACGTCAGCAAGCCGGACCGCTATTTTGTCCTTGCCCAGTTTGAGCTGATGCCGAACTACCGCTTCCACCGTCATGTTACCGGCGACGCTGCCGCGCGCGCCGCCGCGGACATGGGCAACGGACAGGTCGCGGCCTTCGTCAGCGCGCCGGGCAGCGCCGGCACGCTCGCAGCGGGAGACTATCTGAAATCGGCCTATCCTGACGCCAGGACCGTGGCTCTTGAGCCGCGCCAGTGCTCAACTTTGTTCGACGGAGGCCAGGGGCAGCACCGCATCGAAGGCATCGGCGACAAAATGGTGACGCTCATTCACAATGTCTTCAATACCGATCTGCTGATGTTGATCAACGACGAGGAGACCGTGCAGGGGATGGAGGCGGTCCAGTCCGGCACGGACGTCTTGGTGGAGCGGCTCGGCGTCGATCCCGAAGAGGCACAGGCGCTGCGCGGCAAGTTCGGGCCGAGCTGCATCTGCAACATAATCGGCGCGATCAAGACCGCAAAGTACCTCGGTCTGGGGCCGCGCGACAACGTCGTGACCGTGGCCACCGACAGCTACGATCGGTATCCCTCCGTGAGTGACGACCTCTACAGCCGTAGCGGCGGCAGGCCGGACGTGGATACGCTGGAGATGTGGACGAAAGCTGCCTTCCTGGGCGCGTCGCTCGGCGAGACGATCGACCTCAACCGGCCGGGTCAACAGGAGCGGCTCCAGAAGATGAAACGCGACCTATGGACCCGTTTCGGCTACAGCGGCGCAGAGATGGATCGAATGGCCAGCCAGGAATTCTGGGACGAGGAGTACGGCAAGATCGAGGCGATCGATCCCGCGATCGTCGAAACTCGCGGGGACTTGCCGACGGGGGCCTGAAGCTCACCCGTTCTCGCGGCGGACGGCGTACTTTCCGCCGGCGGCGCTGACGAGAAGCCGGTCGCCTGCGGCCGCCTGATCCGGCGAGGTGACGATTGCGCCATTCCTCCGCTGGACGATGCTATAGCCGCGCGCCAAGACGTTGGAGGGGTTCAAGCTCTTCAGCCGCGCGGCGGAGGACGCCAGCCCCTCGCGGCGCCGCCGTAGCATCTGCGCCGCGGCGCGCTGCATTCGCTGCTCAGCGTCGTCCAGTCTCTGGAGGGCGAGGTCGATCTGACGCTGCGGCGCACTTCGTTGCAAGCGCAGGCGTAGGCCCTCCCAGGCTAGGCGGCCATCCGCCACGTAGGCCGCGCCATCGCTTAACAGGCCCAGCTGGATCTGCCGGATATCCTGAAGGATTTCCTGGCGATCGGGCGTTGCCTCGACAGCCGCCGCGGTCGGCGTCGGCGCGCGCTTGTCGGCGCAAAAGTCGGCGATTGTGAAGTCGGTCTCATGTCCGACACCGGTGATTACCGGCGTACTGCAATCGGCGATGGCATATGCGACCGGCTCCTCGTTGAATGCCCAAAGGTCTTCAATCGAGCCGCCTCCCCGCACAAGCAGAACGGTGTCCAGCGCTTCACGTTCGGGTGATTGCTCTGCGCTCCAGGCCGCCTCGGCTCCGTTTCGTTCGCCTTCCAAAAGGAGCGGCAGACCAGCGAGTTCAGAGGCCTGGCCGTTTGTCTGATTCGCGCTGCCGGCATACCGGTCGGCCGCGGCCAGCGCAGCCGCAATCTGACCTGGCGCGTCCGCACCCTGCACCTGCGTGGGGAAGAGGATGACTTCGGCCAGGGGCCAGCGCTGACCCAGCGTCCTAAGCACGTCCTGCAGGGCAGCTGCGCCAGGGCTCGTGACGACGCCGAGACGCCGCGGCGTGCCCGGAATGTCCCGTTTCCGCTCCGGGTCGAAGAGTCCTTCGGCTGCCAGCTTCTCCTTCAGCGCCTCAAACCGCGCGTACAGCTGGCCGCGCCCGGCAGGCCGCACTTCGTCAGCATAGAACTGATATCTGCCGCGCTCGGGATAGACGCCGACATATCCATGTGCCAGGACCTGATCCCCAGTCTCAGGCAGCCAGGTGTGGCGAAACGCATTGCCCCTCCACATAACTGCGTCGATGACCGCGCCGCTGTCCTTCAGGCTGAAATAGACATGCCCGCTGGCCGCCTTCTTCCAGCTGCTGACTTCCGCCGTAACCCAGATGTCTCTCAGGTTCTCGTCTGTCTCGAACAGGGAGCTGATATGTGCCGTCAGATCCGAGACCGTTACAAGTTGCATAGCCATGCATTGTACCACAGCGGCCGAGCCGCCTTCCATCGAAATCGTCTCTGCTTTGCTTGCACCTAACCGACACATGCTCTCGAAGGAGGAAATACTTCCGTTTTGTCTGCATGTTGCGTTTTGTCTGCGTTGCACCAAACATTTCCTTCGGCCATCCGGATTAGCGTATGTCCGGCGCAGTCAGACCAGCGGTATTTCCCAGCCAGCGGCAAAAGTGCTAGACTCCCACGTGCCCGAGGCGCGCCTCGGCTTGCAAGACGAGATGCCGAGGGAGATAGCGCGAACGGACCCTTCCGCCATTCTATTTCTCGGGTACAATAGGGATTCTACCGGCCACTTTGTTGCATCACGAGACCCGGAGCAGAACAGAATGTCAGTTCAAGCGCGACACTTGGAGCAAACCAGCGTAAAGCAAGCTGACGCCTGCTGCGGCGCGAGCGGTGCCGTACGGACCCCGCGCGACGATCCCAATGCCATCTGGGCCGATGTGACGTCCTACTATGGCGAAGTCGCCGAACGCCAGCTGGACATGCCGGCGATCTTGGACTGCTGCGGCAGCGATCTCTACCTGGAAGAAGACCTGAGTGGACTGCCGGCGGCCGCCGTCAACAGCAGCCGGGGTTGCGGCAACCCGCATGTCATCGCATCACTGCAGCCGGGCGAGGTGGTGCTCGATCTCGGCTCGGGCGGAGGCCTTGACGTTCTGCTGGCGGCCCGGCAGGTGGGCGAGGCAGGCTTTGTCTACGGCGTCGACATGACCGACAAAATGCTGGAACTGGCGCGGCGTAATGCAGCCAAAATCGGAGTGGCCAACGTCGAGTTCCGCAAAGGCGACCTGGAGGACCTTCCCCTGGAAGATGACACCGTTGACGTCATAATCTCAAACTGTGTCGTCAATCTGACGCCGGACAAGGGCCGCGCCCTGCGGGAAGCCTTTCGTGTGCTCAGGCCGGGCGGGCGGCTTGCCATATCCGATATCGTGGTTGACGGAGAACTTAACGACCTGCCGGTCAGCGAGAACGAGATTCGCGCCGGGCTAAGCTGGGCCGGCTGTATCGCCGGGGCTTTGAGCGCAGGCGAGCTCACGCAACTGCTGGAGGCGGCAGGTTTTGGGAAGATCACAATCACTTTCGAACACCGCTACAACAGCGGCGATTTTCTCGGTGAGCTCCCTCCTTCGCTGAACAATCTGTCAGATTCCGTCCTGGCTGAACTGATGCGGCGCTTCACGAGCAGCAGTATCCAGGCGAGGAAGCCGCATAACTGATGGGCTGACCGGCCGAAGTCAGGCCGGTCGGGCGCAGGAATAGCCCGGTTTTCGATCTCGTCGCGGCGGGGAAAAACCCGCTCCGTCGTGGGTCACCCCGCCGAAGTTGCCTGCAATACCCAGACTTCAGGCTCCGCCGGCAGAGTCTCCCTGGACAGTTCGACTTCCGACTTCTCCGCCCAAACGACGCGAGACGATGGATAACGGCGCGTAAACTCGCGCACGTCCGCCATTTTGGGGAACTTGCACCCGGGAAGGTCGTGGTGCATGGGGATGGTGATGGCGGGACGGAGAAAGTCGAGCGCCTTCTGCAGGTCATCGAGCTCGATCGTCGGCGGGCCCCCCGTGGGGACGATGGCGACATCTACGCCGCCCATCTCCTCCAGCTGCCAGCGTTCCAGCCGGTTGCCCACGTCACCGAAGTGGACCAAGCGGACCCCGTCGACGACAAAGCAGTACATGGCGTTGTCGCGCGGCTGCAGTTTGACCCGCATCGACTCCAGCGCGGGAATCGCGCTGAACCGAATGCCTCCCCTTATCACGTGCGAAGAGCCACCCGCCTGTCCCGGACCATTCTTATCTTCCGACCCGGACGTACTGCTTGTTCTCAGAATGTGCGTGGCGGTAACGATCTCGGGATTTCCCGGAATCATGGCGGCGTTCGCATGGGCAGAGTCGTCATCGGAGCTGCGTACAACAATATCAGCCGTCTCGTCGACCGCCGCGAAGCCGGACTTTTGAGGCGTGTAAGGATCGGTGATGATGCTGACGCCGCCGCCTTCGATGCGCAAACAGGCGTGGGCGTACCACTTGATTCTCATTTCATTTCTCTCGTCTGAACGGCGACCCCGCTTTCAGCCCGGAAGGAGCAAGACCGATTTTGTGCCTTCTCCGCTCTGCACACGCCGCACCGCATTCAGAATGTCCCCGAGTCCGCAGCGTGTGGAGATTACAGCCTCGATCTTTCTTGCGTGCTCCCGCACGAAGCAGTAGGCGCGGCGAAACTGTTCCACGGAAGAGGCGAACGTGCCGGTCAGAACGATCTCGCCGTAGTGGATCCAACGCGGATCGACTGCGATCTTTTCACCGCGCGGCGTGCCGCCGAAAATGTTGAAAATCCCCCCGTTGCGCACGAGCGGCAGGTAGCTCTCGATGACGCGCGGGACGCCAACCGCCGCGATCACCACGTCCGCGCCCTGTCCCGTGCGGTCGCGGACGGCAGCGTACGCATCCTCGCGCTCCGGATTGATGGCCAGCGTAGCACCCAGTTTGCGCGCCGTAGCCAAGCGCTCGTCGTTCAGGTCCACACAGATGACCTGCGCACCCAGCGCCTTCGATACGATCGTGTGCAGGAGACCGAGCGGTCCGACGCCGATGACAGCGACCGTATCTCCCGGCCGCGTTCTGCACTGGTCCGCGGCTGCGATGCAGCAGGAGGTCGGTTCGATCATCGCCGCCAGATCGAAAGGCATGTCGGCGATGTCCAGAACGCCTCCCAGGCGCACGATTTCAGCCGGAATGCGCACGTACTCCGCGAACCCGCCGTCGTCTCCGTGACCCAGCCCATGTTCGTTGAGACAGAGGCTGTTGCGCCCTTGCAGGCAGTAGACGCAGTGGCCGCAGGCTGCGACCGGATAGACGGCCACGCGCTGGCCTTCATGCAGGCCGGCCGCTTCCGCACCCGGTCCGAGGTCTGAAATCGTACCGGCAACCTCGTGCCCCAGGATCGCAGGCAGCTCGGCAGGCGCGCCGAGGCCGCCCAGGATCTTGACGTCGGTTGCGCAGATCCCCGACGCCCGCACTCTCACGACCACTTCGCCATCGCCGGCGCGCGGGCGCGGAACGTCGGCGATGCGAATTTCATTCTTCGCGTAAACGACCGCTGCCTTCATCGCGAGGCGTCTCCTCTACGCGCGCGCCGACGGGCGGCAATCTCCTCTTCCAGCGTCTCTTCAAGTTGTACAGCCTGCGGCGCGTATTCGTCGATCTGGCGTATCAGCGCCATGGCGCGGCGGCGCAGGATCTGGTTGAAACGTTCGAAATCGGCATCTTCAATCTTGCCGACGCTGTGGTCGAACGCCAGATCGCGCACGGCCTGCAGAGCAGCGTCTTTGCGCGTCATCAGTTCGGCCAGCTCCTCACCGACCGCCGGGGCCTGAACCGCCGGACGGCGAAACAGAGGCCAGATGACATAGCCGATGGCAGAGGCTGAGACTAGGCCGATGAAGAGGAGTAAAACCCACATGCCGTCTGATCTCTATCGTCGTTGGGGCCTTCAAGCAGGTACCTGGCGGGGGCTGGTGCGGTCAGCGAAGACCGACGAAACTGCCTGGGCCGAACGCGGCGGCTGCGGATGCGGCCACACGCAGGCGACAGTTCCTATGACGACAAGGAGGCCCCCGATCCACATCCACATTGTGAGTGGGTTGACGTAGATCGTGAATGTTGCGCTGCTGCCGTCCCCTTGCCAGCCGTTCAGGATCACATAGACGTCTTCGGCCGGCGTCATGCGCAGCCCTACCTCGCTCGTGGGCTGGTCCGGCGCCTTGTCGTAGATGTTGCGGCGCGGCGCGATCGTTCCCAGGGCGCGGCCCGACGATGAGTCCGCAACCAGCAGGCTAGCCCGAATTTCGGTGTGATTGCTCGATCGCCGCGAGTCGAGGTCCGTGTAGGTCAGCGTGTAGCCCGCCAGCTCGACCGACTGTCCGGCCGCGAGCGTGACGTGCGTCGTCGACTGGTAGAACTCGTTTCCGATGATGGCCACGCCTATCAGAACGATGCCAAAGTGGACGACGTACCCGCCGTAGCGGCGGCCATTGCGGCGCAGCAGGCCCCAAAGCGCGGCGTGCGGCGGCTCACCCCGGGAGCGCTGCCGTGCGCTCGCACCGCGCACAAACTCCTGGAAGATTGTCGCAGCAACAAAGACGCAGACGCTCAAGCCTGCCACGGGAAACGGGTTGCGGCTGGAGATGAGGAAAAAGGGAACGGAGACGAGCCCGGCCAGCAGCGGCCATGTGAACTGGCGCCGCAGCGCCGACGCGCCCGTTCGCCGCCATCCCAGCAGAGGGCCGACTCCCATCAAAACGAATAGCAGGAGAAAGAGCGGGCCGGCCACGCGATTGAACCAGGGGGCGGCCACTGAAATGCGAGCTCCCGTCAGAATCTCGCTGAACATGGGAAAAAATGTGCCCCACAGGATAACGAACGTGATGCCGGCGAAGAGCCAGTTGTTGGCCAGGAATGCGCCTTCCCGGCTCGAAATCGAGTCGATCTCATTTTCGCCTTGCAAAAAGGGCAGACGCCGAAAGAGGAGCAGCAGAAAACCGATCGTTGTTATCGACAGGAAAACGAGAAAGTAGGGGCCGACGGGGCTTTGGGCGAAGCTATGCACGCTGCTGAGAATTCCGCTGCGGGTGGTAAAGGTGCCTAGGACTACAAGGGTGAAAGTCAGCCAGATCAGGGTCACGTTCCACACCTTCAGAATGCCGCGCTGCTCCTGAATGATGACGCTGTGGAGGAATGCCGTCGCGGTCAGCCAGGGCAGGAAGCTCGCGTTTTCCACCGGATCCCACGCCCAGTAACCTCCCCATCCCAGCTCCATATAGGCCCACTGGCTGCCCATAATGATGCCCGCCGAGAGGAACATCCAGGGGATGAGCGTCCAGCGCCGCACGGTTCGCACCCAGCGGCGGTCCAGCTGCCTGCTCAACAGGGCGGCCACGGCAAACGCAAACGGCACCGTCAGCCCAACCCAGCCCAGGTAGAGCATGACCGGATGAATCACCATCCAATAGTTCTGCAGCAGTGGATTCAGCCCGCGCCCGTCGGGCGGCACAACGCCGATCTGTTCGAAGGGATTAGCGCTGAAGACGAGCAGGACGAGGAAGAAAAGCAGCGCGGCCAGCAGCGTCGCGTTGACATAGGGCATCAGCGTGCGCTGCGAGCGGCGATAAGTCAGTGCTGTCGCCGTACCGAATAGGCCGAGCAGGAGGGTCCAGAAGAGGAGGCTGCCCGCCTGCCCGCCCCAGATAGCGGCAAACTTGTAGAATGTCGGCAGGCTTCGCTCTGAGCTGTTCCATACATAGCTGATCTGAAACTGGTCGTTCAGGAGGCCGTACCACAAAATGATCGCAGCCGCTCCAACCAGCACTGTCACCGCGTAGACTGCATGAAAACTGCTGCTGGTCAGACGCGCGGAGAGGTCGGTCGCGTTACGGCCTGAGGCTGGCGATTGGGCGCCCGGCAAACCGCGCCGTTCGAGCAGTCCGTCCTGCCCGAACCTGCCGCCGCAGTAACCTGCAACCATCCCGTAGGCCGACAGTAGCAGGGCAAGCACAAGCACAAGGTAGCCGAAATCAAATATCATCTTGCGCTAAAGCTTGAAGCGCCGCAGCCGCAGCGCGTTGGCTACCACGCTGACGCTGGAAAATGCCATCGCTGCGGCCGCCAGGATCGGGTGCAGTTGTTGGAGAAACGGAGGTGCCCACGCAAACGGCGCGAGTATCCCGGCTGCGATCGGTATCAGGGCCACGTTGTAGCCAAATGCCCAGCTCAGGTTCTGCCTGATGTTGCGGATCGTCGCGTGGGAGAGGGCGATCGCCTGGGGAACCGAACGCAGATCGCCCCGAATCAGCGTGATGTCGGCCGCCTCCATGGCGACGTCGGTGCCCGCGCCGATAGCGATGCCGACGTCGGCCTGCGCCAGTGCCGGTGCATCGTTTATGCCGTCCCCCAGCATGGCTACGCGCAACCCCTCCCCCTGCATCGCGTTCACCTGCGCCAGCTTTTCGCCGGGCAACAGTTCGGCGTGGACGCGATTGATGCCGACTTCGCGTGCAATTGCGTCGGCCGTCGTCCAATTGTCGCCCGTCAGCATCGCAACTGTCAGGCCCATCTTGCGCATCGCCGTTACTGCCTCCCGCGACCCCTCCTTCACCGTGTCCGCCACCGCTATCAGCGCGCCCGCCTGGCCGTCGACCGCCATCCAGATCGCCGACTTGGCTTCAGCCTGCAACTTGGACAGGTCGGGCGCAAATCCGTTCAGGTCGACCTCCTCGCGCTCCATCAGACGAAGGCTGCCGAGCAGGATGCGATAGTCTTCCACCTGTGCCGCGATCCCCTGCCCAGTGATTGCCTCGAACCCCGCCGGGTCAGCAAGACTCAACCCATTCGCCTGGGCCGCGCGTACGACTGCCCCGCCAAGCGGATGCTCCGATCCTTTTTCGGCCGAAGCGGCCAGCCGCAGTAGCTCGCCCGGCTCGGCGATCGCGGCCAAGCTCTTGCCGGACCCATCAGAATGGGTCGCCTGCAGAGCCGGGCTTACGATCAGGTCCGTGACCGCCGGTTCCCCCCTGGTAATGGTGCCGGTCTTGTCCAGCAACACAGCGGTCAGTTTGTGCGTCTGCTCCAGCGCGACGCTGTTCCGAAACAAAATGCCCATCCGCGCGCCCTTGCCGACGCCCACCATGATCGAGGTCGGCGTCGCCAGCCCCATCGCGCAAGGACAGGCGATCACCAGCACCGCAATCAGCCGCAGCAGCGCGGAAACAAAACCCGCGCCGGCCAGCATCCACACCGCAAATGTAACAATCGACAACACAATGATCGACGGTACAAAATAGGCCGCCACCCGGTCGACAACCCGCTGGATCGGCGCCTTGCTCCCCTGCGCCTCCTCGACCAACTTGATTATCTGCGCCAGCGCAGTCTCGCGGCCCACCTTCGTCGCCTCGATCCCCAGCAGTCCTTGCCCGTTGATCGTCGCGCCGAACACCTCGCTGCCGATCGCCTTCTCGACCGGCAGACTCTCGCCCGTGAGCATGCTCTCGTCCACCGCCGACCCGCCCGACGCAACAACGCCGTCGACCGGGATCTTCTCCCCCGGGCGCACAACCACCAGGTCCCCGACCTGCACCTCCTCGACCGGTACCTCGATCTCCGCGCCGTCGCGCACGATTCGCGCCGTGCGGCTCTGCAGGCCGATCAGCTCCTTGATCGCCGCGCTTGTCTGGCCCTTGGCCCGCGCCTCCAGCAGCTTGCCCAACACAATCAGCGTGATGATAACCGCCGCCGTCTCGAAATACAGGTGAGTTCCCAGCGCATCGCTGCCGGCGTTCTGGGCAATCAGAACGGCCACGCTGAACAGATACGCCGCCGAAGTGCCCATCGCTACCAGCACGTCCATATTGGCGCTGCGCATGCGTAAGCTCCTGAACGCGCCGACAAAATAGTCCCATCCCACGTAGAACTGCACCGGCGTCGCCAGCGCAAACAGCAGCCAGTTCACCCACGCGCCGTTCGCCCACTGGCCCAGCAGCCCGAAGTCCCGCCCCATGCTGATCACAACCAGCGGCAATGAGAAGACCACCCCGACCGCGAGCCGGATGTACTCGTGCCGGACCGCCGCGGCCCGTGCCGCAGCCTCTACATCTTCAACCGTCTCCGTGTTGGGCGCCGGCGCGGAAGAATAGGCAGGCTCCTGAGAACTGTCGGGCGGTGTTCTATCGGCGCGAGAAGCGCCGGGCCCGACCACATCGTAGCCGGCCTTCCGCACCGCCTCGACGATCGGCGCACGCGCGCCCACGCCGCTGACATACTCCACGTGCGCCTTCTCAGTCGCGAAATTCACACTGGCGTAGACGACGCCCTCCGTCTCTCGCAGTGCACGCTCGACCGTTCCGGCGCAGTTTGTGCAGGTCATGCCCGTGATCGGCAGCGTCAACGTCAGCGTCGGGATCTTGTAGCCGCCGCGCTTGACCTGCTGACGCACATCCGCCAGCACCTCATTCTCCTGCGCCAGCGCGCCGTCGTAAACGACGGTCAGCCGCTCGTTGGCAAGGTTAACCGACACCTCCTGCACGGCTTCCGCCTTCCTGCTGCTCGTCTCAACCGCGGCCGCGCAGCCCATGCAGGTCATTCCGATTATGGGAACAGTGAACTGACTCGTCTCGCTCATTCGCCCAATCTGCCCCGTTGCGAGCTAAACAGCTGCCGCCTGCAATAGACGCAACGACTAATCAACGTGTATAATACCGACGTAATTACCGGCACGGCCATCATTCAACGGACGAGTGCCCCGTCGTCCCGCCTGACTGCTCCGCCGCAGCCTGCGGCAAGCGAATCTCCACCCGGGACCTGTCCTGAAAACGCCGTAAATCTTAAGGCCAGTTTTCGCCTTACATTAACATATTCCACCACTTTTCCTAAAATTAATGTAGCACAGCTGCCAGTGTATCGAAACGGCATATCCAGCCGCTTGCGTCTGAACCAAATAGCCGCGATCCGTCCTTTTTCCCAGGCGCACGCCGGGAGGCAAACATGATAACCGAGTTGATTGGATACACCGACAGATTCAGCGTCGCGCCGGGCGAAACGGTCCAATTCATGGTCAGTACGGACCTGCCCCACTACGACACCACTTTGGTCCGGCTCATTCACGGCGACGAAAACCCCGAAGGACCCGGCTTCAAAGAAGAAGCGTTCGATTCCGTCCTCGGTGAACGGCAAACCGGCCGCAAACAGATCGCCCGCTCAGGCTCCTTCGTGCAAGTGGAGGACCATGTCTCCCTCGACCAGCTGCAGAGCTTCACACTGCTGGCCTGGATCTATCCCACCACGCCTGCCAAAGGCGAAATCCAGGGCATCCTGAGCAAACAATCCGCCGCAGGAAACGGCTTTTGCCTTGCTATTGGCACCGACTGCAGCCTTTCGCTCCAGGTTGGCGGCGCAGGAGCCGACCCCGGCGCCGCCGCGAGCACCGGCACCGCCCTGAGAGCCGGCGAATGGTACTTCGCCGCCGCCGCATTTGACGCCGACGCCCAGGCCGTGCGGCTCTATCAGCTGCCGCTCTCCAGCTGGCCCGCCGACCCTTCCTCCGCTGCTTTCGAGCGATCGGTCAGCGTCCATGGCCCTCCCCCCAACAGCGGCCCGCTGCTGATCGCCGCCGCCGGCCCCGGCGGGGCGCATACCGGGCGCTACGCAGCTTACGGCCTCTTCAACGGCAAAATCGACGGCCCCCGTATCTTCAGCCGGGCACTGGAAGAAGACGAGATCATGCGCCTGATGCGCGGCGTACCGCCCGCCGAGGTGGCCGGTTCCGATCTGGTGGCCGCATGGGATTTCGCCGCGGGCGCCTCTTCCGCCAATGTAGTCGACAGAGGTCCCAACGCCCTGCACGGACTCGCCTTCAACATGCCGGCGCGCGCGGTAACAGGTCACAACTGGACGGCAACCGAGTTCGACTTCAAACACGCGCCGGCGCAGTACGGCGCCATCTACTTCCACGACGACGATCTGGAGGACGCCCGCTGGGAGGCTGACTTCGAACTGACCATTCCGGACGGTCTGCGCAGCGGCGTCTACGCCGCACGGCTGAACGGAGACGGCGCCGAAGACCGTATTCCCTTCATCGTGCGGCCCCCGCGCGGCGTCGCCAGCGCGCCTATTCTCTACCTGATGCCGACCATGACCTACGTCGCCTATGCCAACGACCGCATGGACGCTTCACAGGAGCACCTGGCCGCATTGCCCGAAGAACACATCAACTGGGATCCGCGCGACCTTTACCTGGCCGAGCATCCCGAGTTCGCCATGTCCTTCTACGACCGCCACTCGGACGGCAGCGGCTGCATCTACTCCTCCCTGCTGCGCCCCATGGTCAATATGCGCCCCCAGCACCGCCACCTCCTCACCACCACGCCCCGCCTCCTCGGCGAAGACCTCTATCAGATCGACTGGCTCGACGAAAAAGGCTTCGCATACGACGTGGCCACCGACCACGACCTGCACGACGAGGGGCAGGAGCTCCTCGCCAACTACAAGGTCATGGTCACCGGCACCCACCCGGAATACTGGACCACGCCCATGTTGACCGCGCTCGAAGCCTATCTCGACGGCGGCGGCAGGCTGATGTACCTCGGCGGCAACGGTTTTTACTGGGTGACAAGCGTCGACGAGGAGCGGCCTCACATCGCCGAGATCCGCCGCGGCAATTCCGGCACGCGTGCGTGGAACTCCGCACCCGGTGAATGTTACCACAGCACGACAGGCGAAATGGGCGGGCTCTGGCGGCATCGCGGCAAGACGCCCAACCGGCTGACCGGGATCGGCTTTACCGCCCAGGGTTGGGGCGACCCGGCGCCCGGCTACACGCGCAAGCCGGGAAGTTTCGACCCGCGGGCGGCCTTTATCTTTGAGGGAATCGGGCCCGACGAAACGGTCGGCGACTTCGGGCTCGTCTTCGGCGGCGCCGCTGGCGATGAGGTGGACCGGATCGACTATAGCCTGGGTACGCCGCCGCACACTGTCCTGCTGGCCACCTCGGGGCCCCACGGCCCCACGATTTTGCCGGTGATCGAGGACTTTCTCCAGATGAACGCCGAGATGATGAACAATCCCTCGGCCACCGTCTACGCCGACATGGTCTACTTCGAGCTGCCGAACAACGGCGCCGTCTTCTCGGTCGGCTCGATCTGTTGGTGCGCCAGCCTCTCGCACAATAACTACGACAACAACGTCTCGCGCGTCACCGAAAACGTGCTCAACGCCTTCGCCAACGCAGACGAACTTCCCCCGTCTGCCGGCGAATGAGGAGATGCTATCCAGCGCGAGCAAGCAATTTGCAACAGGAGAGTTCCCTAATGCAGTCCACCGAAACAGCTGAAGTTCGCAACGGCTACAAAGCCCTGTCCCAGGAACAGGTCGCCAGTTTCTGGGAAAATGGATTCCTCGTCGTCGGCAAAGTGCTCGAAGACGACCTAATCGAGGAAATGCGCGCCGAGTACGACGCCGAATTCGCCCTCGCCCGCAGCGGCGAACGTCCCATCCGCAACCTGGCCGTCACCGGCGAAGACGACCACGACCACGGCGACGACGAACAGGAGCTGCTCCAGTTCATGCAGATCTCCGAGCACAACGTCGGATTCCACAAACTCACCTACCATGAACGCCTTCTCGATATCATCGAAGACGTTCTCGGCCCCAACATCCAGCTATTCCACAACCAGGCCATCTACAAGCCGCCCCACCACGGCGGCCCCGTTTTCTGGCACCAGGACAACGCCTACTGGAAATGCCTGCCCGCCAACCTGGTCAGCTGCTGGCTCACATTCGACGACGTCGACCTGCACAACGGCGCCATGCAGTTCATCCCCGGCTCGCACCTGCGCCCCATGATCCACGACCAGGCCCAGGGCAGCGACGTGCTGCTCGACATGGGCAAACTGGTCGACGACAGCCAGGCCGTCGTCGCCGACCTGCCCGCCGGCGGCATCACCCTGCACCACTGCCAGACCCTGCACCGCACAGCGCCCAACACGACCGACCGCCAGCGCCGTGCCCTCGCCATCCACTACATGACGCCCGGCACAAGGTCCGCCCGCACCAACGAAACGATCCCGGTCTCATTCAGCCATCCCATGCTGCGCATGCGAGTCTGACCCGGCTCCACGCGCCGGACCTGGCGGCCGCCGGAGCACAGCACCCAATCGCCCCTCGCAAGGAGCGAAAAACGGAAGTGACCGAATCCCGGCAAACCAGCCAATTTCTGGCTGTCGGCAACTGTACCCTCGACGACGTCGTCACGCCCGACGGACGCATATCCCCGCGCCTGCTCGGCGGAAATGCCGTCTACGCCGCGGCCGGCATGCGCCTCTGGGGCGTCGACGTCAGCCTGGTCAGCGTGGTAGGCGTCGACTACCCTTCCACCTGGCTCGAACAGCTGGCCGCCGCCGGCATCGACGTTACTGCCATAACCCGCATCGACGAGCCGCATCTGCTGCGCTCGCGCGCCTTCTACTTCCCCGACGGCAGCCGCACCGACCGCATCGAAGAGGCCCGCGCCATCCTGCCCGCCCGCGCCGGCGAAATCATCGACCTCGAGAGCGAATACACCGACACCGGCAGCCCCCTCCACCGACGAATCTGGCCCTCCTTCTGCCCCGACCTCTCCCGGTGGGAGTCCACAGCCCGAGACGCCGCCTTCGCCCACTTCGCGCCGGGACCGCTGCCCTGCAGCCGCGCCAACGCCTCATACCTCAAGCAGCTCCGCGCCCGCCAAGTCACTATTTCCTTCGACTGGCCCTGGTGGGACTGGGACAAGGAGGGCCAGGTCGACGCCGGTCTGCTCGGCAACATCGATTTTCTCCTGCCCAGCATCGAAGAGCTGACCCTCCACGCCGACGCCGCCATCAACGAGGAGGAACGCGGCGATTACCCGGACGGTCACGTTTTCGAAGCCGCCCGCCGCCTGCTCGCCTACGGGCCGCGAGGTGTCGGCGTGAAGATGGGCGGCCGCGGCATGCGCCTGCTGCTGAACGGCGAGCAAGACTGGCGCCGCGTTCCCACCTATCCCGCCCAGGTCGTCGATCCAACCGGCGCCGGCGACGCCTTCTGCGGCGGCTTTCTGGTCGGTCTCGCCCGCACCGGCGATCCCGTGCGCGCCTGTCTCCACGGCGCGGTCTCCGCCTCCTTCATCATCGAAGAGTTCGGCGTCCTGCACACCCTGCGGGTCGACGCCGCCGCCGCCAGTGCCCGCCTGCGTTCGTTGGAGCAGTCGCTTTCTGACCGCAATGCATCCGTTTGACATCGCGCCCCTCTTCTGGTAATCTCGCCGCAACGACCGGCAGTCCGTTCGGCGTATTGCCGCCGTCTCATCATATCGTGGTGGGGACGCGGTTTGTTGCCTTCAATCCTCTTTCTTTCAACAATTCAAAAGGAGACTGACATGAAACCAATTCACCGCACGCTCTGGCTGGCCCTCAGCCTGGCTCTCCTGGTCGCTCTCATGGCCGCTTGTGTCGCTGTACCGGCCGCGCCGGCCGAACCCATGGATGACGACATGAGCGAAGGGCCGAAGATGGGCGGCATGGTGGCCGGCTTCGTCTCGTCCGATCCCAAGAGCTTCGACCCGGCGGCCATCTCCGGCTGGGACCAGGGCGTAATCGCACCCAACCTGCTCGAAGGTCTCTTCCGCCTGTCGCCCGACGGTCGCGAGATCGAGTTGGCCATCGCTGAGAGTTTTGACGTCTCCGACGACGGCACGACCTGGACCTTCAACATCCGCGAAGGCGCCAAGTTCCACAACGGCCGCCAGATCACCGCCGGCGACTTCAAATACAGCTTCGAGCGCGTCCTGAATCCGGAAATGCGGAGCCCCAAGGCCTGGATGCTCTCCGTCGTCGCCGGTGCGCAGGAGTACCGCGATGGCGCCGCCGACGGGGTCAGCGGCATTACCGCGATCGGTGACAGCACGCTCGAGATCCAGCTGTCCGAGCCGCTCGCGCCCTTCAAGTCGATGCTCGCCAGCATCAACCTGGCCGTCGTGCCCCAGGAAGAGGTCGAAAAATGGGGCGAGGACTTCGGCCAGAACGTCGTCGCCGCCGGGCCTTTCACCCTCGGTGAGTGGAATCTAAACCAGGACGTGACCCTCAACGCCTTCGAGGACTACTGGAACGGGCGGCCCTACCTCGACCAGCTCCAGTTCCGCTTCATTCGCGACGAGAACACACGCATCGTTGAGCTCGACGCCGGCCGCCTCGACGTCGCCTGGGTCCCCCCTGCCCACTGGGCGCGCTTCAGCACCGATGAGGTCTTCAAAGAGAAGCTGGGCTGGGCCGAGACCTTCCACACCTCTTTCATCACCGTCAACCTCGATAGGGAGCCGTTCGGCAACAATCCCAAACTGCGCCAGGCCATTCGCTACGCGGTGGATATGGATGCCATTGTCGCCAGCCTCGACGGCCGCGCCAACGTTGCCCACGGCCTGCTCCCACCGGGGCTGCTCGGGCACAATGCAGACGCCGTCCTCAACTACCCGAGGAACCTTGATGCTGCCAAGGCCCTGATGGCCGAAGCCGGCTATCCCGACGGCCTTCCCGGCACCCACGAGCTGATCCTGCCGCCCTGGGGCAACCTGCTCAAGCTCTACGAGATCTACCAGGCCAACCTCAAGGAGATCGGCATCAACATCGAGCTGCGACCGACCGAGTTCGGCCCGCTGCTGGAGGCGCTCGACGCTGGCAACTTCGTCCTCGCCTCGACCTATCGCGTCACCGACTACGCCGACCCGGACGGCTTCTACTATCCGCTGATGCACTCTGACAACATCGGCGGCGGTGGCAACGTGGCACGCTACTCCAACCCTGAAGTGGACGCCATCATCGCCACCGCACGCGCCACGATCGACGACGCCGAACGCATCAGCCTCTACCGGCAGATCGACGCGATGTTCGCCGAAGAGCTGCCCTACATCCCGCTGATGCACAATATCTACGTCGACGTCTCGACCCCGCGTGTGCAGAACTACGTGCCGTCGCCGATGGATACGCACATGTTCCACCGCGTCTGGGTGGACGAATAAGAACGCGGCTGAACGCGTCCGCCCCGGGCTGGAAACAGGGTGGACGCTGGCCAACCCCATGAACTGACGGATCAGGCAGTTAGCGCCGCACGTCACACTTCAGGTGTGGCGTGTGGCGCGCCTTTCCAGAAGGCCGATGCAATGACCCAGGACGCCGATACGTTGGACGCATATGTGAGCGCAGGGGAGCGCCGCGCCTTCGAGCTGGGCAATCGCGGCCCCATTCGCTTTGAAAGTGACGGCAAACTCGCCCGGGAGATCTCCGATGCGTACTGGCGCTGCGGGTTCTACGTCTTCGAAAGCGCCCTGGGCGCCGAGGAGCTCGAAGATCTGCAGACCGACATGGAGAATGCGTTCGAACGCGCGCCCTACACCAAGGACGCCGATGTCGACGCCCAGGGCCGCCCCGCGCTCGGCAACCACCTCGCGCGGCCCACCTTCCGTTTCGCCAAGCCCCTGAGCGACCCCTACGGCGGCACCGAATACAACAGCGGCCGCCATCCGGCCAAAATGGCCGAACCCGCGCCGCCCAAAGACGCGCCCGAATACGTCATCAACAGCATCGCCAGCCCGCTCCAGATCATGGACAGTTGCCTGCGCCTCTACGGCCATCCGCAGCTGCTCGCCGTCGCCGAAAATATCAACGGGCCCGACTTCACGCCCTTCACCGAGTCGGTCATCGTCAAACGCGCCGGGCTTGGACCCTCGGTCGCCTGGCACCACGACGGCACCACCCACTGGGACAGCCCCGACTGGGACCAGGGCACGCACGGCTTCAACTTTATGGCCCAGCTCTACGGCAGCACCGCCGAGAACGGCGTCTGGCTGCTCCCCGGCTCCCACAAACAGGGCAAAATAGACATCAAGGCGATGGTCGAAGCCAACGGCTCCGACCGGCTGCCCGACGCGGTGCCGATGGTCTGCGAACCGGGCGACGTCTGCATGGCCAATCGCCAGGCCCTGCACGCCTCATTCGCCAACACCTCGCCCCAGCGCCGCATCACCATCAACTTCGGCTTCCACCGCCGCCGTTCCGTCATCAACGCACGCACCCGCCACAATAACATCGAAGTCGTATACGACGAGGAACGGGTCTACGAGCGCTCGCGCCTTATCGCCCTCGCCATCGACGCCCGCCGGCAGCGCTTCCCGCACGAGACCCCCTACCGCTACCAGCCGCTAGCGGGGCAGGAAGAACAGAACCGCTGGAGCGAAGAAACCCGCGCCAGCATCCTTGAAAACTACAATCTGAGAGACCTCGGTCTCTGAGCGGTGGGTTGCTCTCTACGAAGTTTCCTCGACGACCTCGACCGGGACCTTCTCGACCGGCGTCAGCTCGAACCGCTGCCAGTGGTACTGGTAACGGTCCGACTTCCAGCCCCGGTAGACCTCCTCCCAGGACAGGCGGCCCTGGTGGGGCGCCAGCACCTTGTCCATTACCGGGTCCGAGGCCCGCTGGTAGCGAAAATCGACCGATAGCCGCAGGCGGTTCCCCGACAAGTTCGGCAGACCCCGGTGCACCGTGTGGCTGTGGAAAAACAGGATGTCCCCGTTCTCGAATGGGCTCGACACCCATTCGCCGCCGATCTTCTCGAAATGCGCGCGCAGGCCGCCCGCGCCGAGCGAGCGCGAAACCGGTAGCACGCCGAAGTTGTGCGAGCCCGTCAGCACGCTCAGCCCGCCCATGAAATGCGGGCAGTCCCCGAGCGGCAGCCACGCCGTCCACACGTCCGGCGTGCCCTGAATATGAACATAGTCCTGGTGTGCCGGCGTCGTCTGCTCCAGGTTGGACGGAAAGATGAAACGGGCGATGTTGCTCGGCTGCAGCAGAACGTCATCGCCCAGCAGGTGCCCCATCACCTCCATGATCGCCTCGTCGTGCGCCAGCGTATGGAACGATTCCAGCAGCTGCACCCTGTCGTAGACCGGTGAGAACTCCGGCTCGCCCGACACGTGGGGCGCATGGCTCGTCACCGTCCCGTCAGGATCTGTCCCGGCGTCGATCCAGCCGACATCCTGCAGAACCGCGGCAATGTCCCGCCGCGCGGCAAGGACCGACTCCCCGTCGACCCAGTCGCGCAGGAAGAGGTAGCCGTCGCGATCGGCCCTGGAGCGCAGCGCCGCCCCATCCATCGAGATTTCGCTCGAATCAACAAAGGGCTTCATGGTCTCCTTCCTTTCGCCCGCGTTCGAAAAACCGGTATCGGCGTCAGTTCCACCCGCCGTGACTTGACCCGCGAATGGGCGACACTACCCTCTAACCGGGCCTGCGGCTTCGTCGTCGCCTCCACCTCATCTTTAATGAGCGCACGCTATTCCGGGTCCAATGGTTTCCTGAACGATCGGGGGGACTCGTTTTAGGCAAATGGCAAATCAGTACATTCTGGGGTATCCTTCAAGCGCGCCGGAAGTGTCCTCCATTTTGGATCTGCATGTCAAGTCCGAAAGTTCGTTTGACGCTGCAGAACCAATCAGCTATGGAATATCAAGATATCCGTTCAGCGGCTTTCTTGGAATCGGACCGCCCGGACCGGGGCAAAGCATGGGAGGCCGGTGCGATGCAGGTCGAGCTGCTCCCGCCCCGCCTGCAGCCGTCCGCGCCGCACCCATCCTCTGAGCACGCTGCCGCCGCGACATGACTTCCTACATCGTCCGCCGTCTCCTGCTCTTCATCCCCATTCTCATCGGGCTCGTCACCGTGCTTTTCGCCCTGCTCAACATCCTGCCCGGCGACCCCGCCCGCATGATGGCCGGCCCGTTCGCCGACGCGGAGGTCGTCGAGACGATTCGCGAGCAGATGGGCTTTGACCGCCCGCTCCACGTCCAATACCTCGACAATCTCTGGGACTTGGCGCGCGGTCAGTTCGGCCGTTCCTACCAGTCGCGGCGGCCCATCCTCTCCGACCTGATCGAAGTCTTCCCCAAGACCATGCAGCTCGCCGTCGCCGCCGAGGTGATCAGCGCCCTGTGCGGCATCTGGCTCGGCGTCGTCGCGGCCACCCGCCGCAACGGCTGGGCCGACCGCCTCATCATGGCCATCGCCGCGCTCAACCTCTCCTTCCCCCTCTTCTGGCTCGCGCTCATGCTCCAGATCCTCTTCGCCGTGATGCTGCGCTGGCTGCCGCCCTCCGGCTACAGCGGCGGATTCGACAGCTACATCATCCTGCCCGCCGTGACGCTGGCCCTGCCCTCGATGGGGCTCCTCGCCCGCATCGCCCGCGCGGCCCTGATCGAGATCACCAGCGAGGACTACATTCGCACCGCCCGCGCCAAGGGGCTTGCCGCCGCCCTGATCATGCGCCGCCACATGCTGCCCAACGCCCTTATTCCGATCGTCACCGTAATCGGCACCGACTTTGTGCGCCTGCTCGGCGGCACGCCCATCATCGAGGTCATCTATTCCTGGCCCGGCCTCGGCAAGTACGCCTACGACGCCCTCGTCTTCCGCGACCTGCCCGCACTGCAGGCCTCCGTCCTGCTGCTCGCCCTCTGCGTCTCGCTCGTCACACTGCTTGTGGACCTTCTCTATGCGTTCATCAACCCGCGCATCCGCTACGCTTGACTGGCGCCGCTTCCGCCGGGACTACCTGCCCCTGGTCGGCGTGGCCGTGGTCATCATATTCGTGCTGCTCGCGATCTTCGCCCCCTTCATCGCCGCCGATCCCACCCAGATCGAGATGCGCCGCGAGCAGGACGGCCAGACCATCACACCCCCATTCCCGCCCAACCCGCGCAACCTCTTCGGCACCGACCAGCTCGGGCGCGACATCTTCGCCCGCGTCGTCTTCGGCCTCCGCACCTCGCTCCTCGTCGGCATTATCGTGCGCGGCCTTTCAATGGTCGCCGGTACCGTGCTCGGCCTGATCTCCGGCTACTTCCCCCGCGTCGTCGACAACGTCATCATGCGCCTGACCGACATCATGCTCGCCTTCCCCGTCATCCTCCTGGCCATGACCGTCACCGCCGCGCTCGGGCCCGGGCTCGCCACCGTCTGCGTCGCCCTCGTCCTCGTCGCCTGGCCCGACGTCGCCCGCCTCGTGCGCGGCCAGGTCCTCGCCGTCAAGGTGCAGACCTATGTCGAGGCTGCCCGCTCGGTCGGCGCCGGCAACGCCCGCATTCTCCTCCGCCACGTCCTGCCCAACTGCATGGGGCCCATCATCGTCGCCTTTTCGATGGGAATCCCCGGCGCCATCATGTATGAGGCCGGCCTCAGCTTCTTCGGCTTCGGCATCCAGCCCCCCACCCCCAGCCTCGGCTCGATCATCAGCGACGGCCGCGGCTACATCACCGTCGCGCCCTGGTATCCCGGCTTCCCGGGGCTCATACTCACCCTGCTCGTGCTGAGCATCAACCTCATCGGCGACGGCCTCATCGACGTGTTGAACCCGCGCGCGGCCGAAGGCGCCGGCAACCAGCAATCCTCCATCTGATTTGGATGCGGCCGCCCCCGTCTGCTAAACTCGACTGACGGCGCAGCATGCCGCGCGCCCCATTCCGTAAGAGGTACCGATGGTTACCAGAGATCAGGACGTCACTGTTCAGCGCGTGGAGCCCTCCTTCAACCCGGTGCAGGACGAAGACCTCGACCAGTACGGCCGCGAGCTGCAGGCGTGCACCATCGTTGACGTCGACGTCCACGTCGACGACACGCTCATGTTTATGCTCGACTACATGGACGGCCACTTCCGCAAGCGGATGGAGACCGTCTTGCAGGCCGACTTCAAGGGCGAGCCCGGCAACTCCCTGCGCAACATGATCGCCCATATCGCCTGGCTCGGTTCATCCTACGACAAGCCGCCGCGCGCGAAACTGGCCACCAAAGAGGACCTGATGGCCCGCATGGAAAAGGGCATCATCGACTACAGCATCCTCTTCCCCAGCGAGCTGCTTCCCATCGGCTATCTGCCCGAGCCCAACTGGGCCGCGGCCCTCGCCACCGCCTACAACCATTACATGGTCGACGCCTACCGCAATCTCGACGGCGTCAAGATCGCCATCGTCGTAGCGCCGCAGCACCCCACCCACGCCGCCGAGGAGATCGACCGCCACGCCGCCCACCCCGACGTCGTCAGCGTCTGCGTGCCCGACGTCGGCGTCAACCCGCCGATCGGCGACAAGAAGTACTGGCCCATCTTCGAAGCCGCCGCCCGCCGCGACCTCCCGATCAGCTTTCACGGCATCGAGGCGCTCATCCACGACAACTACCCGTTGCGCGTCGCCCATTTCCATACGCTCATGCAGGTCAACAGCATGGGCTTCCCATTCACCTCGATGCTGCAGATCATGTCGGTCGTCTGCGCTGGGATTCCCGTGCGCTTCCCCAACCTGAAATTCGCCATCCTCGAAGCCGGCCTAACCTGGATGCCCTTTATCATGTACCGGCTCGACGCCGCCTACCTGCGCTACCGCACCGAGTTGCCCGCGCTGGAGAAAAAGCCCAGCGACTACATCCGCGACTGGTACATCGGCACCCACGAGCTCGAGGCGCTCCCCCGCCGCGGCGACCTCGTCAAGCTGATCGACCTCTACCAGGGCCACGACACCACCATGTGGGCCTCCGACTGGCCGCACCTCGAACGCGACCTGATCGCCGGGCTCATGCGCTACGATATGGACGACGCCCTGCGCCGCAAGATTCTGGGCGAAAACGCGCTCCGGTTCTTCGGGCTGGCGCCCAGAAAATGACGACCGTCCAGCAGCCTGCACGCCAAACACGCCGAAGACGCAAAGTCACGGTTGCCGCCGTCGCCGACTTCCCGCCCGGCACCCGCGTCGAGGTGCAGACCGGCCGCGCCGTAATCGCCGTCTTCAACGTCGACGGTGAATACCACGCGCTGTTCGGCCGCTGCCCGCACCAGTCCGCGCCTCTGAGCCGCGGCCGGCTGCAGGGCACGGTCGTCTGCAGCGCCGAGACCTGCTGGGAGACGACGTGGGCCTTCGACGGCGAAATCCTGGTCTGCCCGGGCCACGGCATGGAATACCATGTAAAGAGCGGCAAGGCGATCGGTTACGACCTCCATCTGCGCACTTACGAGGTCATTGTCGAGGACGGCCAGGTGAAGCTGCTCCTCTAGCCTCCACAGCCGCCAAAACGCACCCACCAAGGTCCAACGCGTCCTCAATCCGCGCAATTTTTGTAAGGAACGGAGCTAAGAGCGATGATAGCGCGCCCGATCCGCCAGGCCGAATTCGGTGAGCCAATCCCCGTCACAATCGACGACATGCTGAACGAAATCAGCAACCAGGGCCCCGCCATCCCCGCGGTCATGGACTCCGTCCAGCCGCAGCTCGAGGCGCTCGACCCCGATCTCTTTGCCGCCGCCTCACACATCTACATCACAGGCTGCGGCGACTCCTACTTTGCCGGCCTGGCCGCCCGCTACGCCTTCGCCCGCTACGCCGGGCTACCCACCGACGCGCTCGAAGCCCTCGAGTTCGGCCGCTACGCCGCCGAGTTCCTCCCGCCGGGCTCGCTCGTCTTCGGCATCTCCAACTCGGGCAAGGCCACCCGCTCGGTCGAAGCCGCCGTCAACGCCCGCCTCGGCGGCGCCCATACGGTCGCCATCACCGGCAATCCCGACGGCTGGCTGGCGCAGGAGTCTGACACCATCCTCGACCAGAGCGTCCGCCTCGCCGGCGAGTTGATCGGCATGCCCAGCAACCTGGCCACCGACGCCGAGCCGGACAAGCCCCGCCGCGGCTCCTTCGGTCTCGTCAACTACCTGGCCAGCCTGACCACGCTCTACCTGACCGCCTTCCACACCGGCGTCGTGCGCGGCCACCTCTCCGAAAACGACGCTGATGCCCTGCGCGCCGAGCTGCGCGCCACCGCCGACCTGATCGAAGGGACCGTCGCGCTCTGCACGCCGGCCGCCATCGCCTACGCCGAGCAGGCCAAGGAGGTCGAAACCTTCACCATCCTCGGCTCCGGCCCCAGCCTCGCCACCAGCCTCTTCTACGCCGCCAAGACCTACGAGCTTCCACGCGTCTACGGCGTCTCCCAGGAGCTCGAAGAGTGGGCGCACGAGCAGTTCTTCCTCACCGGACCGGGCACACACGTCCTCTTTATCGCGCCACAGGGCCGCAGCACTTCTCGCGTCCGCGAGCTCCTCCACACAACCCGCACCATGGGCGGCACCGGTGTCGTCGTTGCCGACGCGAGCAACGGCGATCTCGCCGCGGCCGCCGATGTGACGCTGCCCGTCGCCGGTGAAGTCCAGGAGGCCCTCTCACCCCTCGTCTACTGCGTGCCGGGCCAGCTGTTCGCCACTTACCTCGCCCAATCCCGAGGCCGCCGTGCCTTCGAATTCGATTCGCCCCTCCAGTACGAGATGAACATGCGCACCATCCAGGAAAGCCAGCTGATCGAGTTTCATCCCACCCGCAAGTGAGCGCCGGCGGGACGTCTTCCGAACGGCGTGACGATTCTTCCCGCCGCTACGACCTCATCGTCATCGGCGTCAGCTGCACCGAAGAGATCATCCGCGTTCCCAAACTGCCAGTGCTCGACAGCCATCGCGAAGTCGATATCCTCGGACGCTGGCACAGCGTCGGCGGCAACGGCCTCAACGTCGCCCTGCACGCCGCCCGCCTCGGCGCCGACGTAGCCCTCATCTCCAAGATTCCGCAGTCGATCTCCGCCGACGTGAACGCAGCCCTCGACGCGGCCGGCGTCGACCGCGCCTTCCTCGTCCATGCGCCCGGCCAGGAAGCGCCCGCCGTCCTGCTCGTCACCGACGCGCAGGGCGAATACACCGTCTTCGTCTCCGACCGCTCCGGCCTCGCCTTCACGCCCGAAGGTGTCGCGCCCCATTCGTCCCTCAACGCTGCATACGTGCATATCGACGGCTTCACGCTTGGCGCGCTCGGCAGCGAATCGCAGCTGCAGGCCGCCCAGCAGTGGATCACAATCGCCCAAAGATCACCCGCCGCCCTGTCGATCGACCTGAACCGCGCCATCTGCGACGCCCAGCCGCAACGCGTCCGAGAAATCGTCAGCCAGGCCGACGTCCTTTTCGTCAACGCCTACGAGGCCGCCGCAATCACGGGAACTGCCTCCGCCCACAGTGCCGCCCGTTCCCTCGTAGACGCGGGCGTGCCCGCCGTCGTCGTCAAGGACGGCGCAGCCGGGCTTGTCTGCGCCGCGCCTCAGATCCTGAGCACAGTTCCGGCCTTCGATTCGCAGCTTGTCACTTCCTTCGCCGATACCGTCGGCGCCGGAGATGGGGTCGTCGCCGGCACGCTGTACGGCCTTTCTCGCGGCCTGCCCTTGGTCGAAGCGGCCCAACACGGCGCCGCCGTCGCCGCCCTGGTCTGTACCGGCCACGGTTCGCAGGGCGCCGCCATCGACGCCGCCGACGTAGCCCGACTACTGCAGGGAGCCCAAAAATGAGCAGCCCGCCCCACAGCCCGCGGACAGCCGAATTTCCCCCTCCGTCCGCGAACTCCTCGCCTCGATCGAAAACGCCGGACCCCACGGCACCAGCACAGTGATCGGGATGTTCGGCCGCGCGCTCGATCTGCTCGTCTCTGATAGCGCCGCAGCCGCTGGCCCCGATCTCACAAGACAGGCTTTGGCCCTGGTCGACTACGCCCTCGAATCACGCGGCCAGTTCACCGCCGCCGTCTCCAACAGCTATTCATCGTTGCGCTCGGAGCTCCGCACCATGCAAGCCGACTCGGCCGGCCTCGACCGGGTGCGGGGCGCGCTCCGGTCCTTCAGCCGCGACCTTGAGACCGAACGGCAGCGGAGAGTGCGCGCCATCGCCGCCGTCGGCGCGCAACAGCTCGCGGCGGCAAAGACCTTTCTTCTCTACGACTACAGCAGCACCGTGATGAGCGTCGTCGCGGCGCTCGCCGACGGCGGGACCGAACTATCCCTGGTCGTACCCGAAAGCAGGACCTGCGCCGGCTCTCTGCCCATTCTCAGGTGTGCCGACGAGCTCGGCAGCCGCGCGCGGCTGCTCGCCGACGCCGCCCTCGCGCACGCCATGCCCGGCTGCGACGCCGCCCTGGTCGGCGTCGAGACCTTCTTCGCCGACGGCTCCTTCACCAACACAGTCGGCACGCTGACTACCGCCATAATTGCCAATCACTTCGGCGTCCGCTTCTACGCCGTCACCGATCTGACAAAGTCAGCCGCGCCGGATGGCCGCGACACCCAGCCGCAGCGCGCCTTCACCGCGCCTCGGGCCGGCAGCCGCGACCTGCCGGGCCGGCATCAGCTTGATCTGGAATACCCGCCTCTGGAGAGAGTGCCGGGGCAATTCGTAACAGGTTTTATAACCGAAAAGGGAGTTGTCGAACCGGCCCGTGTCTGGGCCGCGGCGCGGCCGGTTCAAGCGAAGATCATTCGAGAGGAATCTTCAGAGGTGTAGGCTAACTTCCCTGCCGCGCTCAGCGCGGGATTGGAAGCCGCCCAGGTAGGTCGGGTGGGATTCGAACCCACACGGGTTTCAACCCGGCGGATTTTAAGTCCGCTGCGTCTGCCATTCCGCCACCGACCCGGCAGTTCATTGTAGAGAGATCCCCGTCCTGCGTCAATTCTTGCTGCCAATCCGGGACTGATACGCACGCAGCGCACCCCACGCAGGGCTCTCACTGTCCCAGGTAATGACGCACGTTTTCGGCGTGTTCGGCGAAGGTCTCGGCGAAAGCGTGCGCGCCGCTGCCGTCGGGTGTTGCAACGTAATAATAGAAGTCGTGCCGCTCCGGGTTCAATGCCGCCCGAAAGGCCTCTTCGCCGGGGCTGGCGATCGGGCCCGGCGGCAGCCCCTTGTTCAGGTAGGTATTGTAAGGGCTGTCCACGCCCTGGTACTCGTCCAGGAAGACCGGCGTCTTCCACCACTGCCCGCTGTCCTCCTGGTATCCCATCGCGTACTGCACGGTGGCGTCTACCTCCAGCAGCATGTCCGCATTGAGACGATTAACGAGCACACCGGCGATGGCGGCCCGCTCCAGATCCACCACCGCCTCCCGTTCGACTATACTCGCCAAAATCAAGGCTTTGTGCAGGCTCAGTCCCGGCCCGCCTCCGTCAGCCGCCCGCTCGTGAAGCGGCGCCATTCGCTCGCCGAAGGCGTCCAGCTGCCTGAGAATGAGCCCGGCCGCATCCGGTCCTTCCGCCGGCAGGAAATAGGTGGCTGGGAAAAGGTAGCCTTCAAGGCTTGTGCCCGGCGGCAGCGATGCCAGGAACGGCCACCGCTTTGGGACCTCCGGGCAACAGTTCTGCGAAACACTCTCTCTTCCCGCGCCGGTCTGCGCGAGAATCGCATCCTCGAGCGCGCTGAAGTCAGGTCCCAGCGCGATGCGCCGATACGCTTCGCCCGACACTCTCCCCCCGGCCTCGAGAAAGTCGGCCACCTGCTCCAGCCTCCAGCCTTCCCGGATGGTCACACGGATGCCGGCCGCCAGGTCACTGCTCAAGAGTTCGGCGATCTCGACCGGAGTCATGTTGGCGCGCAAGAAGAAGGTCCCGGCTTTCAGGTCCTGGTCCATTCCCATTGCCCGCACGTAGGCCTCAAACAGTTTGGAATCTCCTATCAGTCCGGCCGCATGCAGCTGATCGGCGATATCGCGCGCCAGGGTGCCGGGCTCAATTCTGAACTCGATGCTCCGGTCGTCGTCCGACGCAGGGACCTCCAGGCCGGCCCGGTTCGCCTCCAGGTATGCCCTCAGCTCCTGCCCGCGACTGCACGCAGCCAGGGCGGCTGCTAAGAGTACGACGAGGAGGCCGAGGCCCATAAAGGGCGACCAGCTTTCTCCCGTACCGGGGGGAACAACGGTCCTTGCGCGTTCAATCGGGTCAGGCATCTCTTCGGCTCTCTTGTACAAAATGGACATCACGCTCCTCGCGCGCAGTATATCACTGTGACCGGAATTCGCTAAAAGGGCGCCCCAAAAACTGTGCTTGTTCCCGCAGCATGAACCGCAGCCTCACGGCGTCCCGCAGTTGATTCATGTTTGCGGGACTGGCCGCCCGGGCAGGTCGGCAAGCAGTTTGAGCCTGCCTATCGGCACACCCGGCTGTGTCCGAAGCGCCGACAAGTCACTGCGGGATTTCGCGCCACCTGGTTGGAATCTGCTATAATGGCGCTTTCAGAAAGGGCCTCCTCCATGCGCGTTCTGATCACCGGTGTTTCAGGATTCGTCGGTTCGGTCCTGGCAGAATTCCTATTGAATGAAGACCGTTCTCAAACGGCAGACCGCACCGCCTTGCCGGCGCACGAGCCCGCGCTGGAGATCCACGGAACCGTCCACCGCGCCGACCTGCGAATCCGACACCTGAAGGACAGCTTGCACCTGCATAGGGGTGACCTGCGCAACTCCTCATGGATCGAACAGGTGACCGAGGCGGTTCGCCCGGACCTTGTTTTTCACCTGGCGGCGTGGAGCGACGTGCGCGCAAGCTGGGACCAGCCCTGGGCTACCTATGAGCTGAACATCGGCTGTCAGCTGAACTTGCTCGAAGCGCTGCGCCGCCACACTCCTGATGCCAAAGTGCTCGTCGTGGCTTCATCGGAGGTCTATGGACTGATCGGAGACGACGACCTGCCCGTTGACGAGGAGACACCCCTCCGCCCCAACTCCCCCTACGGCATCAGCAAGGTCGCGCAAGACCTGATGGCCCAGCAGTATTGGCTCAACTATCAGCTGCAGACCGTGCGCGTGCGCAGCTTTAATCATATCGGGCCGGGCCAGTCCGACAGTTTTGCGGCCAGCGCCTTCGCACGGCAGATCGCCGAAATCGAGGCCGGTCTGCAGCAGCCGGTTCTGAAGGTGGGAAACCTCGAGGCCGAGCGAGATTTTACGGATGTGCGAGATATGGTTCGCGCCTACTGGCTGGCTCTTCAACGCGGAGAACCGGGGGCGGTCTACAATGTGGGCAGCGGCGAGACTTACTCGATCCGGCGCGTACTGGGGATTCTGCTCGACTTAAGCGCCACTGAAATCAGTGTGGAGCTGGACCCGGACAGGCTCCGGCCCAGTGATGTCGCTTGTTCCGTGTGCCGGCCCGACAGGCTGGTCGACGCCACCGGGTGGCATCCAACTATCGATATCCGTCAGAGTCTTGCCGACATGCTTCAGTTCTGGCGGAAACGCACCGAGGCTCGTCCCGCCGGCGCTGCTGACGCAGCGAGCGGTTGAAGGAGTCTGCATCCACTTCCAGCGCGGGCAATCAAGTGTCGCCTGCCATTGAGCATTCCCGCTCGACACTATCTGTTGTGAGGCCAGGGAGGCGCAGAAACGACGATGCCAACAGCTCTGATCACCGGGGTTACCGGGCAGGATGGAAGCTACTTGGCCGAACTTCTGCTGCAGCAAGGGTACACGGTCGTCGGTATGGTCCGCCGTACCAGCACGATAAATTTTGATCGCATCCGCCACATCCAGCAGGAAATAAAGATCGTGCAGGGCGATCTGCTCGACCAGATGAGTCTGGTCAGTATTCTGCAGGAATACCGGCCGCAGGAAGTCTACAATCTGGCCGCCCAAAGCTTCGTGCCAACCAGCTTCACGCAACCGGTGCTGACGGGAGAGTTTACAGCGCTTGGTGTCACGCGTCTGCTGGACGCCATCCGCATCGTCGATCCATCGATCCGCTTCTATCAGGCCAGCAGCAGCGAGATGTTCGGGAAGGTTCGCGAGGTACCGCAGACCGAAAAAACGCCCTTCTTTCCGCGCAGTCCTTATGGAGCGGCGAAGGTCTACGGGCACTGGATCACCTTGAACTATCGCGAAAGCTACGGCATCTTCGCTTGCTCAGGAATTCTGTTCAATCACGAGAGCCCGCGCCGCGGCCTCGAATTCGTAACCCACAAGATCACAAACGCGGTCGCACAGATCAAGCTCGGTCTGAGCAAAGAGCTGCGCCTGGGCAATCTCGATGCCCGCCGCGACTGGGGCTATGCTCCGGACTATGTTCGGGCCATGTGGCTGATGCTCCAGCAGGACGACCCCAGTGACTTCGTGATCGCCACCGGCGAGACACACAGCGTGCGCGACTTTTTGGAAGAAGCCTTCGGTCACGTCGACCTCGACTGGCAGGCGTTCGTTGTACAGGATGAGAGTCTCTATCGGCCTGCGGAGGTCGACCTTCTGGTTGGAGACGCCTCCAAGGCCGGCCGCGAGCTTGGCTGGGAGCCAACCGTTTCCTTCGCCGAACTGGCCCGCTTGATGGTAGACGACGATCTCGAATACTGGCGACGACAGTCAACGCAGGGGCAGGCCGGTTCGGTCAAGGTTTAGATTGTCACCTATTGTTTAGACGCTTAGTCTTTGCGCGAAGAGGTCTCCGATTTTGGCAGAATCGTAAATGATCGTTGAGAATAGGACTGCTTCAACAGCAAGTTGCAACACGGAGATCCGTCTGTTGCGAGACGCACACTCCAAGGGCTGTGTCTGAACTCCCCGTCCCAAGTAGAAATCCAGTATGGCCGAGAAACTTCGCATCTTCGTCAGCGCAACCAAAGACCTGGAGCAGGAGAGGGCGCTGGTTGGGCGCATCCTGGCAGAGTTGCCTGTCCACGTAGGCGCTGAGATTCGGCGCAGCCCGACGAAAGGGGTGGACTACGACACCCTGTTTGAACTGATCAGCAACGTCGATCGGATCTACTGCATGCTGGGCCGCGACATCACAGCCCCTTTCGGCGCGGAGTGGCAGCTCGCCATTCGCCTTGAGCGGACGATAGTACCGTTCAAGTTAATGGGCATGCGCACGCAAGCAGGCCGGGAGTTTTTGCGAATCGCCCACGCCCCATGGAAGACCTTTCAAAGCAGCATGCATCTGGGCCAGCAGATAGGTCTCGACCTGGTCGACACGCTGCTCCATCCGGAAAACCGCTACGGTCTGAACCTGGTTGAAGTTGAAAACTTGCAGAAATCCAGGCAAGACCTGGTGCAGGGGCTTGACCGGTTTATCACCTCGCCGCAGACGAGGGCAAGTGATGTCGGCGAGGCCGGCGGTGCAGAAGGGGGCGGCGTTATCCTCGATCCGGCCGAAGCACAGTCCCTCATTGCCGAGGAACTTGAAGACTGCTGAGACGGCTGCATTCTCGCTCGATCCCCCTGCGGTACGCCGCCGGAAACATGTTGCACATTGGGAAGTTCCGCTCTTCGACCGAGACGTTGCAGCGATGCCCCGATTCTCCCGCGTACCCTCCCAGATCGACCGTGGCGAACTGAATTTCCTGGCCGAAAGGTACGGTCCGCCCCTCTCTCGGAGCTACTGTATCGAGACCGATCCTTACATGCGCGCCTATCGCGGGCAAAAGGACCCCGACCGGAGAGGAGAAGTCGTCTTCGCGATCCGCCAATTCAACGGCGAGATCCTGTTGCATACCAAACACCGCTACGAGACGCCCATCTACCGTTTGCCTACCGGGGGCATCGAACGCGATGAAATGGTAGAAGACGCACTCTTCCGCGAAATCGAAGAGGAAACCGGCCAGGAAGTCAGGGTGCGCCGCTTCCTCGGCCTCCTCGACTGCACCTTCGTCAGCGCAGACGCCTGCGTTCCCTTTATCAGTTACATCTTCTACCTGGACAGCCTCAGCGAAGAGTTGAGCCCAACCGACACCGAGGAAGTCTCCGGCTACCGCACAGTTCCGGCCAACGAGCTCGCCGCGGTCGCCCAGTCTCTGCGCACCCTCAGCCTCGAACGCCGCTGTTGGGGATTCTGGCGCTCCCTCGCCCATGAGCTTGTCTACACCACCTTGGTGGACAACGCCAAGGCGTAGCAGATCTGCCATCTGACAACAAAATCTGCTAGAATGGCCTGGAAACCACCAAGCCGCCGCAGGCTTCGGCCCTGATCCGGTCACCGCCTGCTATCCAGAGAGAGAAAGATGCTTGTCCCCTTGTCGTGGCTGAGAGAATACGTGGATATTCCCCTGCCAACAGCCGGGCTGGCTGACCGGCTGACCCTTGCCGGCCTCGAAGAGTCGAGCCTGGTCCAAACAGGCAGCTGGTGGGAGGAGGACAAAATCGTCATCGGTCAGGTCGTGGCCGTCGAGCCTCATCCCGACGCCGACCGTCTCGTGCTTGTCGACGTTGACCATTACCCATCCTCCGACGGAAACTCAGGCGGAGCCGGCCAGCAGCCTCAACGCGTCGTGACCGGCGCACCCAACCTTTTCCAGTATAAGGGGCGCTCGATCGCAGCAGCTGATCTGCCGCCACTCAAGATCGCCTTTGCCCGCGAGGGCTCTCTCCTACTCGACGCCTATACCAACAAGCGGCCCCGCCCACACAAGAAATTGAAGAAGGCCAAGATCCGCGGCGTCGAATCGCGCGGCATGGTCTGTTCCGAGCTGGAATTGGGATTGAGCGAAGAGCACGAAGGCATTCTTGTCCTGCCGGAGGATGCCCCCGTGGGCGCGCCGCTGCGACAATACCTTGGCGACGAAATACTGGAAATCGATCTGACGCCAGACATGGCGCGCTGTCTTTCGATGTGCGGCATCGCACGCGAGGTGCACGCCCTTGCCGGCGGAGATCTCCATTTGCCCGAGGACGAAGACAGCTCGCAAGGTGATGACGACGCTTCAGCCTACCTCAATGCCGAGATCAACGACCCTCAGTACTGCCACCGTTTCACCGGCACGGTCATCCGCGACATTGAGGTCGGCCCTTCGCCGGCCTGGATGCAGGACCGTCTGACGAAGGCTGGAATGCGTCCGATCAACAACATCGTCGACATTACCAACTATGTCATGCTAGAGCAGGGGCAGCCTCTCCATGCGTTCGACTACGACCTGCTCGCCGCAAGGGCGGCGCGCGTCGGCGAGGAGTCCCCGACCATCATCGTCCGCACTGCTCACGAGGGCGAGGAGATTGAGACCCTGGACGGGCAGAGGCGGAAACTCGATGGCTCGATGCTTCTCATCACAGACAGGGCGGGCCCGATTGCCATTGCCGGCGTGATGGGCGGCGCGGAGACGGAAGTGCACGAAGGAACGCGCAATATCCTGCTTGAGGCAGCCACCTTTGACGGCATCAACAACCGCCGTACTGCCCAGGCGTTGCGGCTGCACAGCGAGGCCAGCCACCGCTTCACGCGCGGTGTTCCGGCGACGCTCAACGATATCGCGGCCCGCCGCGCCGCCGACCTGATGCGCGAGTATGCAGGCGGCCGCGTCGTGCCTGGAATCGTCGACAGCTACCCGGTCCCGCAGCCGCGCGTAACGGTTTACACGTCGTGCAGCGATGTGAAGCGCCTGCTGGGCATGGAGCTCTCTCTTGCCGAAATCGACGACGCCCTGCGCAGACTCGATTTCTCGGTCGTGGAGCGGGCTGCTGTGCCGACCGCGGCGTCGAAACGCTCGGCCTTCGGACTGGCGCGCAAAGAAGACGAGCCGGTGGTGGAGGCCGCCGCCCCCTGGCACCGATTGGACGTAACCGTGCCCGCCGATTTGACCGAAGAAATCGCCCGTGTTGTCGGCTACGATCAGATCGGCGAGACTCTGCTTGACACCGTACTGCCCACCCAGCGCCGCAATGCCCTGTTGGAGACCGAAGAGAATATCCGGGATATCCTTGTCGGCTGCGGGCTGCAGGACACGGTCAACCACACACTGACGACCCCGGAAAACCACGCCAAGCTGGTCGCCGGATCCGTCAGCGAGGCGGATTTCATCGAATTGACCAACCCGATGTCCCCCGACCGCCGGGTCATGCGGCGCAATCTGGTTGTCAGCGCGCTGGAGAATCTGGCCTACAACCTGCGCTTCACCGCGCGGCTGGCTGCATTTGAAATTGGGCGCGCCTACCGTCCGCTGGCGGTCGGCTCCGTCCCCGACACCGATTCAGTTGACGACCTCCCACTGCCAGATGAGGTCCGGAGGCTCTGCATCGCGTTATGCGGGCCGCGCAGTGCCGGCGCTGCAGGATTGGGTGCTTTCCAATCGGACGATGACACCGAGCTCTTCGACTTCTTCGATCTGAAAGGCATCATCGAACTCCTGTTGGAGAAGCTGGGCTTTGGGCAAAACGATGTCACATACAACGCTCATCCCGATAGCGGCGCGGACGTTGAAGCCCACTTCGGTCCTCGCTGCGCAATGATTTCGCTGCAGGGCGAGCGCCTCGGCGTAGTCGGCGAACTGCATCCAGGCGCTCGCAATGCTTTTGGCTTGGGAAGTGGGCGAATTGTACTGGCCGAGCTGGAGGTGGCCCCGCTCGTTCGACCGCGCTGGCGCATTTCACAGATGGCGCCGATCAGCGTCTATCCGCCGGTTGTAGAGGACCTGGCGTTCATGGTATCGGAGGAAGTGACGCAGGGCCGGCTGCGCGATGCCATTGTTGAAGGAGGGACCCAGGACAAGGGTGCGATGCTGACTGCCGTCGAGTTGTTCGACATCTATCGCGGGGCGTCCCTGCCACCCGGCCATAAGTCTCTCGCCTACCGTGTCTCCTACCAGAGCATGGACCGCAGTCTGCAGGACAAAGAGGTCGCCCGGCTGCGCCAGCGGATCATTCGCACCGTTGAAAGGGCGACGGGCGGCCGGCTGAGGGCCTGATCGCTGCGGGTCTTCCGGTCAGCGCACAACAAATTTCGGCCCTGCCCTCCTCTCGATGGGCTTTCCTCTGCGCACTTGAAACAGGTCCAGATCGCCTGCGACCAAAGTATCCGGGAAGACGGCTTGCGCTTCTTCCAACACGGCATGCGCATGGTAGCGCCGGCTGATGTGATGGAGAACCAGCTTCTTTACACCCGCCTTCTGCGCAAGTCGCGCCGCCGCACGGGCGGTAATGTGCCCATGGCCCTTCGCAAGGTCCCGCTCGTTTTCCAAATAGGTCGCTTCGATGGCAAGCAAGTCCGCGCCTGCGACCACTTTGTGTAGGGGACCGGTGCGGGCCACATCGCCCACAAAGCACAGTTTGGCGCCCTTCTGCGGCTCGCCCAACACCTCCCTTGGCTGAACAACGCGCCCGTCTGCCAAAGTCACCGGTCGCCCTGCGACCAGTTCGCGTCGTTCGGGTCCGGCAGGGATGCCGAGCGCCTTCGCCTTTTGATTGTCAAACGGGGAACGCGTTTTTTCCTCGAATGTGAATCCGAAACAGCCCTTTCCCCGGTGCGGGACGGAAAAAGCCGAAAGCGTGAATCCCTTGCCTTCGAAAACGCTGCCCGCATCGATAGGATTTAGGCTGACGCCTGTCTTGGGAATGTTGCCGGCGCCAAAGACAACCTCCATCAGCCGGTGGACGCGGGCAAGAGCCGGACCGCCTCCGTAGATGTCCAGCCTGTCCAGCGCCTCCCAGTGTCCGAGTGTACTGGCCAGCCCGCCCAGCCCCAGTATGTGGTCGAGGTGCCCGTGTGTGAGCAGGATCTTGTCCAAGCGGCGGAGTCCAAGCCCGCTGCGCAGTATCTGGCGCTGTGTGCCCTCACCGCAATCGATCAGAAAGCGATGCTCCTGCACCATGACCAGGGCGGCCGAGAGCCCGCGGTGAACTGTGGGCGCAGAGGCGGAGGTACCAAGGAAAACCAGCTCAAACACGGGAAAAGCTCACGGTCAGGGGGCTCCTGCTTGCACAGGAAACGGAGTCTTAAGGAGTCCGGAACGCGGCCGCTAAGCGTCCAGCAGCCGCTGAGTGTAGCTGTGCGCCTCGGAATCGTAGAGGCCCCAACTCGGCGCGCCGAATCGACCCATCACTTCGCCAGGATTTACCAGGAGACATGCTCCGACCCGTTCCTGGTGGGCTTGATGGTCGTGCCCGTAACAGACCAGGTCGAAGAGGCCGCACTGCGCGATCCGTCGCGCCGGCTCCGGATAATGGATGAGCGCGATATTTCGACCGCCCAATTCCAGCTCGGCATAGGGGCCGTGCAACGATACCTGGGCGAAGCCGGCAGCCACCTGGAGCTGCAGGCGTCCGTCGCCGTCATTGTTGCCCTCAATGCAATGAATCGGGCCGTCAAAAGCCTGCGCCAGCTGCGCAACGATAAACGGTGCAACCAGATCACCGCAGTGCAACATGACATCGCAGCCGGCCCCGTTGATTGCGGTCAGCGCCTTGTCAAGATTCCAAACGTTGTCGTGGCTGTCCGATAGGATGGCGATCTTCACGAGTCGACTCCTGTCAACGCCCGGTGATCCCAGATTCTGCACACGCCGACGTAGTATATCCGACCCGAATGATGGCGGCAATGGCAGGACAGTGTGATATAATTCCAGCGCGCCAATCCGTTCGGCGCGCCGACGACGGCGAACCCAGTATCCCTCAACAATTGTCGAGTGGTTCGTTCTCGCATCTGACAGTAGACCTGATGGCGTGGTTAAACTTGAGGGCAACTGGACCGGCTGGACTGGCGCTCGGTTACTCAATTGCGCTCCTAATCCTTTGCGCATGCGGGCAAATCGTTACCCTGCCGCCGACGGCAACACCGCAAGGATCTCCGACGGCTGCAATCGCCTCGTTCACCGGCCCGGAGGCGCTTGAAACGGCAACGCCCGCGCCGTACACCCCACCGCCGACACCTACGCTGACCCCGACCCCCACGCCTATCATTTACAGAGTGAGACCGGGCGACAACCTTGGCAGCATCGCCACGCGTTTCGGCATCTCAGTATCTTCGCTGCAAGAGCGCAACAGCGTTCAGGACCCCAGGGTCCTGCAGATTGGGCAGGAGTTGGTGATCCCGCGCCTGGTTACATCAGACGGCGTACTTGTCGATCGCCTTCCGACGCCAACGCCGTTGCCGTTTGAGGTGCAGCACCTTCACTTCAGCCACACGCCCCTCGGCAGCCTCTGGGTAATGGGCGAAGTTCTGAACACGAGCGAAGAGACGCTCGAACAGGTGAGTGTAGGTGTGCGGCTCCTGGACGGGCAAGGTACGACCCTGCTCGAGAAAACCAGTCTTGTTCTTCTGAATCTGGTCGCACCGGGAGATGTGGCCCCTTTCGCAGCTCTCTTCGCCGAAGCGCCCAAGTCATTCGAGAACTACTACATCTACCCGCTCAGCGCCTTGCCTGCCTACGAGGGTGGGTATTACCAGGAACTCGAAGTGGAGAATCTGACGCAGGAAGGGGAACGATACTCCGCATTGACGGTTCGTGGCTCAGTTCGCAATACCGGGTCCGCGGAGGCGGTCGACGTGCAGGTGGTCCTGACCGCATACGACCCGCTGGGTCGAGTGATCGCCAGCCGTAAGATCGTGCCGGAGCACAACGTCGTCGCTGTGGGAGAAGAGACGACTTTTGTAGCGATTCTCGTCCCCTTGGGCGGGCCGGTGGAGCAGGTCCACGTTGTAGCCCAAAGCCGCAGATTCCCGGCGGGAAATTAGTGCCTCGCTCCGCTAACCCACATCGAAAGTAACACCCTGCGAAAGGGGAAGATCAGGCCCGAAGTTGATAGTAACCGTCTGCCGCCGGGCATAGGACTTCCAGGCGTCTGAACCACTTTCCCTGCCCCCGCCAGTCTCCTTCTCTCCTCCGAACGCCCCGCCAATCTCGGCCCCTGCCGTGCCCGTATTCACATTGACAAGTCCGCAATCGCTGCCAACGACGCTGAGGAAGGCCTCTACTTCGCGCAGATTGTTACTGAAGATGGCGGACGAAAGGCCCTGGGGAACGCAGTTGTGGATGGCGAAAGCCTCGTCCAGCTCGCGGTACTTGAGAACGTACAGAATCGGAGCAAAGGTCTCGGTAAGCACCACTTCAGCGTCCGGCGCAACGCCGTCAATAATGGTGGGCGCTACATAGTTGCCGCCCTCGAGACCCGGCAGAATCTTAGCGGCGTTGCCTGCCAGGACAATGCCGCCCGCAGCCTGCGCCCGCCCGATCGCCGCGTGGTACGATTCGACTGCCCCGCGGTTGATCAGCGGCCCAACCAGCACATCCGAATCAAGCGGGTTGCCGAGTCTCGCCGCGACGAAGGCGCCGATGAGGCGGGGCAGAAAGCTATCAAATAGGCTCTCGTGAAGGATGAGCCGTCGCGTCGTCGTGCAACGCTGTCCGGCCGTGGCCAGCGCGCCGAACGCTACGCCGCGCAGGGCGATTTCCAGGTCCGCGCCGGGCGTGACAACCGCCGCATTGTTTCCGCCCAACTCCAGAATCGTGCGGCCGAGGCGCCCGCCGACCGCGGCTGCGACCTCCTTGCCGGTGGAAGCTGACCCGGTGAAAGAGAGCAGCGGCAGCCGCCGTTCCCGGCTCATGCACTGTCCGATTTCGCCGCCCTCATCAACGGCCAGGAAGAAGACTGGCGGCAGGCCGTTCTCGTCGAGCAATTCGTTTATGATGTTCGTCACGGCGACTGCCGTGAGTGCCGCCTCAGGCGACGGTTTCCAGATGACGACATTGCCGATGATCGCGGCGATAAAGGCGTTCCAGGACCATACCGCGCCGGGGAAATTGAAGGCTGTAATCACGCCGACGACGCCAAAAGGATGCCACTGCTCATAGAGGCGGTGGTTGGGCCGTTCGCTGGCAATCGTCTTGCCGTAAAGTTGGCGCGAAAGGCCGACGGCGAAGTCGCAGATGTCGATCATCTCCTGCACCTCGCCCCTGCCCTCTACCGGCGTCTTCCCCACCTCGAGCGCAACAAGCAGCCCAAGGCTGTCCACGTGCCGGCGCAGGCGATCGCCGATTGCCCGTATGACTTCCCCCCGTTTCGGCGGCGGAATAGCCGACCACTCGCGAAACGAAGCCCAGGCGCGCTCGACCAGGCGATCGAAGTCAGCTTCTGAAGCAACCGCTACGTCGGCCAGCCGCGACCCGTCTATCGGCGAATGTACTGCCACGCGGCGGCCGTCTGCGCCCGCCCCCCAGGCGCCGTCGAACAGCCCCGATACCTCCTGATAGAGGCCCAGGTCAGCGAATATCCGCTCTCTGATCGCCTGAACCTTGCTCCCGGATGCCATCATGCGCCTTCGTCCTGACTCTTCAGCGCCTGAAAACTACGCCGGCTGTGCCTGCCGCGATTCTGCCTGCGCTGCCGCCCAGGCCCGCAGCGGGACATCGTCCGGGTCCTTCGTTATCCAATACTGGGAGGAGGGATGAATCTCCGGATCCTCCCCCAGGGGGTGACCGCTGCCGGGCAGTGCGCCAAGCAGCTGCTGACGGATCGGCGAGCTGCGCTCGAGCAGCGCCTGGTCCTGGCTGATGTAGTCGGTCGGCCGCAGCCAGCGGTAATGGTAGCCGACGTGCATGATCTTACGCGTTCGGTCGGACAGATTGGGGCCGACACAGTGCCAGACTGCGGTCCGCCATAGAACGGCCGCACCGGGCCGCAGGCGCAATTCCAGCGCCTCGTCCGCGTCAACCCGCCGCCCCACTTTCGCCAGCTCATCAGGCGAACGCAGATGGCTACCCGGCACCAACCAGAGATTGCCGCTCTGCGGCTCGCTCAGGTCTGAGAGGACGTAGAATACCTTGATTTCCATGAACGGCAGCCGTCCATCCAGCGAGGGCGCCATGAACAGATAGCTGCTGGCGAGATCAGGATGCCAGGAGAGGTTGCGGTACCCGACTTCGTTGTCAGCGCCGTCGCCTACGCCTACCGCGCCCGCCTGCAGGTCCTCGGGATAAGGCGGCCTGTAGTCAAGGTGCGTAGTCCGAATCTGAATGTTCCAGCCGATCGCGTCCACGACCAGCGGCAGCATGCGCGGATGGTCGATCAGGTCGAGAAACGCCTCGTGATGTGCCAGGGCGTTGCGCACGGCAAAGGGTGCATGCGGCGCCAATCCTTCATTCCGGCGCAACCTCCCGGCCACTTCGTCGATCGCATTCAGCAGCCGCTCCAGCTCGGCGGCGGTCAGGAAATCTTCAAGAACGATGAACCCCTGCTCGTCGAACGCGCTGCGCTGTTCCGGGGTCATGGCGATGGACATGGCGGCTCTCCTGTAGGCTATCCCTTCAAGCTCGATGACGTCAGCCCCCAATGGGCGTTGATCGGGTCCTGGTACGCCGAACGCGCCCCGCTCAGCACATCGTCGTAGCGGATCGCTTCACCGGTCAATGCAGACTCGTAGATGGCATCGCCCAGGGCGATCGAGCGCATCCCCTCCCAGCCGTCGATTTCCGGCGCCTCGCGGTTGCCGCGCAGCAACTCCAGGAACTCCCAGATCTCAACCGAAAAGCCGTCGGTTGCGCCGCCCGGATAGAGGAACTCCTCTTCTTCGGGCGTCAGTGTGGCGCGGTGCATCGTCTCAAGCCGTTCCATCGAATAGATCGTCCCGTCCGCGCCAGTGAGGCGCGCCGTCTCTCTGTAATCAGCCGTGCGCTGGAACAGGTGGAAGATCGAGAAAGGTGCGTTGGTCGTCTCGCGCAGCGAGCCCTCCGTCCCGTAAAAGGTGATGTCGTAGGCCTCCTCGCCCGGCGCGGCAACGCTCCACGCCCAGGTGCCGGTGACGCCGCTCTTGAAAGCAAACGTGACAAACACCGTGTCCTCCGGCGCCTCGGTGAAGGGAAGCGGTGTACCGGATTTCACCGCGCGCAGCTCCGCGTAGACCTTGTCGACTTCGCCCAGGTAATAGCGCAGCGAATCGCAGTAATGGAACCCGCTGTCCAGCACCGGCCCGCCGCCGGACATCAGCCGGTCCTGTCGCCAGCGGATGTGCTCGGGCCGCTGGTCATCGTCTGGCCGCGCCTTTTCTGCCCATAGCGTTGCCGGCCCCTCGGCCTTCTCCCGTTCCAACTGCCTCAGAACTGTGGCGCTGCGAAAGGTATGGAAGAAGCTCTGCGGACTGCCGATCAGGCCCGATTCGTTGATGACCCATCTGGCCGTGCGCTGGCCCGGATGCCGGCGGTGCGGCGCGGCGGTGGAGAGCACTTTTCCCGTTCTCTCGGCAGTTTCGGCCATCAGCCGGCATGCCTTGACCGTTATGCCAAGCGGTTTCTCGCACAGGACGTGCAGCCCGGCCTCCATGCTCTCCACGGCGACGCCATGGTGAAGACCGTGCGGCAGGCACAGGTCCACGGCGTCAACCTGGGCCTCAGCGATCAGCTCCTGGTACGTCGGATATATCGTGGGTCGTACGCCTAGCAGCTCTTCCAGCAGGTCGGCGCGCTCCGACGCCGCCTCCTGATTGGCATCGCAGACCGCCGGGACGACGAAGTCGCCGCGCCCGCGTAGCTGCAGGTCCTGCATTGAGAGTACATGGCGCCGCGAGATATTCCCGCAGCCGATCAATGCGAGTCGAATCGTCATTTTCGTATCCTCACGTATGTGGAGATCACCGCCGCACGGGGCGAAATAGAGGCGAAGCGGTTGCGGTTAGTAAGTTCGTCGATTAATCGAGAACAACAAGCCCTGCACGAATGGGATCCGGCGTTGCGAGAAGGCAACCGGGCTCAGCCCTTGATGCCCGTCAGCGCAATGCCCTGCACAAACGTCTTCTGCAGGAAGAAAAAGAGCATGATGATGGGAAGGGTAATCAAAACGGAGGCGGCCATCAGCAACCCCCACTCGGCGCCGTATTGCGTCTGATACTCGTATATCCCCAGCGACAACGTGTACTGTTCCTGGTCGCTCAGGTAGATGAGCGGCCCGATATAGTCGCGCCAGCGGGCGATGAACTCGAAAATAGCGACCGTCGCCAGGGCAGGTTTGGAGAGCGGCAGGAGGATCGAATAGTAGATTTTGAGTTCATTGGCGCCGTCAATACGCGCCGCCTCCGACAGCTCCATCGGAATGGTCATGAAGAACTGCCGCAGCAGGAAGATATACAGCGCGCCTCCGAACCAGTGGGGCACGATGAGCGGAAGCCAGGAGTTCACCCAACCCAGGTTTTTGAAAACAATAAACAGTGGAATCATCGTAACCTGAAACGGCAGCATTAGCGTAGCTACCGTCAGAATGAAAAGGAATGTTCGGCCCGGCCAGGGAATGCGGGCGAGGCTGTACGCAACCAGCGAGGAGGAGATCAGTACGCCGACCGTGGCCAGCACCGCGATCGTAAGTGTATTCCGAAGGTAGAGGAAAAATGTTATGAACGTAACCGCGTCGGGGTAATTGGACCACTGAAACGGACTCGGTATCAGGACCGGCGGATAGGCGTAGAATTGGACGTCCGGCTTCAGCGATGTCGAAAGCATCCACAAGAAAGGCAATGTGAATACAAAGGCCGCGGGAATCAAACTTGCATGGATCAGAATACTGCGCACGATGCCGCGTATGCGCCTGACCATGACCCGCCTGGCGTGGTCGTCGGCCATCTGGATTCGACCGGTCTCTACCGCCATACTACTCTTCTCCCCCCGCGTAAAAGACCCACATCCGCGCCGAAAGGAAGATGATCAGCGTAACGCACAGTGTAAACATGAACAGCAGCCAGGCCATGGCCGAAGCATAGCCCATCTCAAGATAATGGAATGCGTTCTTGTACAGATAGATCGAATAGAACAACGTGGAGTTGGCAGGGAAGCCCGTGCCTCCCGTCATAATGTAGGGAATGGCAAAGAAGTTCAACGCCCCAATCACCGATGTGACCAGATGGAAAAAGATGACGGGGGTCAGCATGGGTAGGGTCACGTTGCGGAACTTGGAAAAGATGTTGGCGCCGTCCACGTCGGCGGCGTCGTAGAGGTCCTGCGGCACGTCCTGCAGCCCGGCCAGGTAGAGGATAATCTGCTGGCCGATGATCCAAAGCGCGAGCAGCACCAGCGTTGGCATCGCCCACTCTTTGCAGGTGAGCCAGCAAGGGCCGCGCAGACCAATCGCCCTGAACGGTGCTGCGATCAGACCGCTGTGCGGCGTAAAAATGAACACCCAGACCAGCGCCAGTGCGACCTCAGGCACGAGCGTGGGCAGAAAGTAGATGGTGCGATAGACGACCTGCGCCCGGATCTTGGCATTCAGCATCAGGGCCAGTCCGAACGCGAAGATGATGGCCAGGGGGATCGAGACACCGGCGAAGTATACCGTATTCCAAATCGCGGTCAGGAACTCCTCGTCATCCAGGAACAGTTCGAGGTAGTTGGCGATCCCGGTCCATTGCGGATTCCGGACGCCGTTGTACTTCGTAAAGCTATAATAGGCCGACGCCAGCGTGGGGTAGATCCAAAATGCGAGCAGACCGAAGATCCAGGGAGAGGCGAAGAGCAGACCGTTTATCGTATGCCTCGTCGCCTGAGACATACGGCGACGCGGTGCGGAAGGTGCGAGTTGTGCGGTTGCCATACTTTTGTGAACTGTCTCCGGCGGACGGTCCGGTGGCTAAACAGAAGTCAGGTAGCGGCCCGGCTGAGCCGCTACCTGTCTTTCGCAGTTCTTTGCGGGCGTATCGGCCCGCGTGGCCTTTGAGCCAGTACTGAAGCCAGCGTCCTGAACTTCGGCCAGTCCGCCGATGCTTCAAGACGGCGGGCTTTCCTGCAAGTTCGAACGCAGCAGGTTCAGTTCGTTAGCTGAAGAAGCCAATCTCCTCAAGGCCCGCGTTGATCTCCTCGTCGATGTCCGTCAGCGCCTCCTCAGGCGTCTTCAGACCGTGCGGAATCTCATCGCGGAACGCCTTGACCTGCAGGTCCCACAGCTTCGAGCCCAACGGAATCGGCGGGCGCGCACTGGAAACGGGCAGCAGGTCCATGAAGACGGCGTGCAGCGGGTCTTCGTAGAAGAACGGGTCCTGGGCGGCCGACTTGATCGTCGGAATGTGGAAGGTGTCCTTGTTGTACTTGAGCTGGCCTTCGGGGCCGCAGAGGTAGAAGCAGGCATCGAACGCCGACTCAACGTCGTCGTAACCGAAAGGCACGGCCCAACTCCAACCACCGGCCCAGCTCGCGTGGGGGGCGGGACCGTCAGGGCCCGGCATCGGCACGACGCCGTAGTTGGTTTCCGGCTTGTAGCGATGATGCTGGGCAACCTTCCAGTTGCCGCTGCAGGTCATCGCGCTCTGTCCGGTCCAGAAGTAGTCGTTCTCGCCGCGGCAGTTGCCGCCGGCGCAGGCCGCCAGCATCGCGTCAATGTCCTCGACGCCGATCTCGTCAACGAACGACTTGACAAACTCCATCGCGGCGATGTTGTTGGGATGGGCAAAGGTGATGCGGCGATCGTCGTCCTGGAAGGAGCCGCCGAAGCCGAAGCCCCAGGTGTAGAGCCAGGCCTGGTCGTAGATCGGGTTGAAGCCGTAGCGGGTCACCGCGCCGGTGTTGTCGCGCACGGTCAGCGCCTCGGTGGCCGCCCGCAGCTCATCAAGGTTGGACGGAGGCGACTCGGGGTCGACGCCGGCCTCGGACATGATGTCCTTGTTGTACCACAGTGCGCGCGTGTCGGTATCGAACGAGAGCGCGTAGATGTCGCCCTTGTAGACGGTCTCGTCCCAGGCGAAATCGTAGTAGAGCTCTTTGGTGACGCCAGCGGCCTCGGCAAACTCGTTGATGTTGGTGAAGAAGCCCTCGTGCGCAAACTGAGGCACGGTGAAGCGGTCGGCATAGTGCAGCGCCGGAGGCGTGCCGCCGGCAACCGCGGTCAGCAGCTTCTCATCGGCCTGGCTGCCAGCGGTGCGGGCGATGTAGACGAACTCGACCTCGACGTTCATCGTGTTCTTTTCGTTATAGATGTCGATGATCTCTTTGATCGACTCCTGAGCCAGGTCGGTCATGCGCGACCAGGCTTCCAGCTTCTTCTTCTCCATCATTGCATCGCCGTCACCGTCGGTCGCGGCGGGCGCGGCAGCGGGCGCGGGGCAGGCCGCCAGCACCGCGGCGCTGGTCGCCAGGCCGGTCACCTGCAGGAATCGGCGGCGTGACATCATACTCTGTTTCTGCGTGTCCATTCAGTCATTCCTCCATGTGAAAGGGTGAAAATGTTGGTTCCTGCGCGCCGAAGTTTGCGGCGCAACTCCGCCCCGACGGCGAATCGCCGGGCCGTTCTCCTATGGTTCTTGCCTGTCTGACTTGCCTTGTCCAGCCGGAACGGGCGAGCAGCCCAGGCCAAGAAGAGAATACATAAAACACGAACGCGGGCGCGGAATAACGCCCAATCGCACGGATTGTACTTGCACTATATTCAATTGTCAAAATTTCGGGGTTGCTTGAAATTCGGACCACGCGCCGCCCCCCTCTGCCGCTTCCGAAACAGGCATCTCCACGGCAGAAACAGGGGGAATCGGCGTCAACAAGAGAAAGGCTGCGTTGAGCTACCTCGCCCACACCTCCACAGCCTCCTGAGGCGCATCCAGCTTCCGTAGCTCCTCGATCAGGGCGTCGTGTAGGTCGTCGGCAACTTCGGCATGGTCGTCGATCAGATTCGTTTCTGCCTGCGGATCAATCGACAGGTCGAACAGCTGCCTCCCGCCGTATGAGCCGACGGGCACATAGCACCAGCGCTCGGTGTAGACCGCCGGCATATTCTGTTCCGCCGTCAGCTCTCCTCCCTCCAGCCGCGTAAATTTGGCAGACACGACGCAGTCCCGGTGACCCTCGCCGCCATCCCCGCGCAGCAACGGCGCAAAGGAGCGTCCGTGCATCGGTTCCGGTGGATCGGCCTTGACTCCCGCCAGCTCAAGCAGCGTCGGCGCGATGTCGGCCGGCTGCAGCAGGGCATCGACCGTCCGCCCCCCTTCAAGGCCCGGCGCCGACACCAGAAATGGGATATGGACGATTTCAGGATAGAGCGGAAAGTAGCGATCGTCGAACTTGCTGATGTTTGATTTGCCGGTACGGTTGTGCTCGCCAAGCGCCATCCCGTGATCGGACATGAACACCACGATCGAGTCCTCCCACAGCGCCAGGTCGTCGACCTTGGTCAAAATGCGCCCCACCCAGCGGTCCACCAGCTCGGCCTCGGCGCAGTAGTGCGCGCGCAGGTTGCGCAGCTCCGCCTCGCTATAGTCGCTCGCCTTGCCGTAGTTGGGGTGCAGCATCGGCGGGCCGTCGTAGTCGGGATCGTAGCGGCGCACCATGTACTCCGGCGGGTCCCACGGCTCGTGCGGATCGAAGAAGTCGACCCAGAGGAAGAAGGGGCTGTGACGGTAGTTCTCCTCTAGCCATTCGACAGCCAGCTCGGCCGTACGCGGCGCGAAACGGTCGACCTCGCGGTACCAGCGCCGGTTCGTCCAAGTGTGCAGATCGATCAGATTCCGACCCTGGAAATGGTTGTCGTTGTTGCGCGTCTTGTCGTCCGCCATCGCCGGTTCGATTGGGTGGTTCATGCCGATAAAGTAGGTGTTGCCCTCCTGGCCGGGCAATGTGTGCGCGCCGTTGAAGCCCTCGAAAAAGGCGGCGCGCACGAGGTGCGGGCAGTCGCCGAGCAGCTGGCTGACGTAGCCGGCCTCGCCCAGCATCTCCGGCAAGTGATTGGGACTGCTCCGGCGCCGGTCCTGCCAGGGATACCAGGGCCAGCCGACGCGGCCGGTCGTGAAGTCGGTGCGGTGCGGGATCGTCGGAAAGCTGCCCGTATAGAGCCGCGACAGGCTCACACAGCGTTCGGAGAAACGGTCCAGGTTGGGCGTCCGCACCGGCATTGCCGCCGCGCGGTCGAACAGGTTGTCGTAGCGGAAGGTGTCGGAGATGATGACGATAATGTTCATGGACTCCTGCTCTTTCCTTGCGGTTTATACGTCACACGGCCAGAATGTCCGGCCCGTCAACGGTGGCCGCGTCGGCCAGCGCGCCGGATGCAGCCAGCTCTCCCATCGTGGCGAATGATGCGCCTGGCTGCCTGCCGACATGCTCGGACACGGCGTCGATCAGGCGAAATGTGTGCTCGTAGTCGTCGGCGATGCCGTGCGTGTGCATCAGTATAACCACGACGGGACTCTGCCCGCTGATCCGGTCCAGGTCGCGCCGCGCCAGCGCGATGAACTCGTCGCTGCGCGCCCCGGAGCCGCGCCAGTTGTACTCATTGAGGATCGGAACCTCGATCACCTCCCCGTACCAGAGAAACGGCCGGCAGGGAATGTCGTCTACCCATTCCTGTGAGATCTCGCCGCCGTTGTGGGGCAGGTGCGCGTAGCCGCTGCCGCTTATATACACGCAGGTGTGATAGCCGATGCCGACCTCGCGCAGCGCGGCAAACATCGCCTTGGAGATCGCGCCGCAGGGCGCGCGGAAGACGGTCGGTTCAACGCCAAGGTCGAGCGCGAAGATTTCCATGCCCTCTTCGATCCGGTCGCGCAGATTGTCGACCGTGTAGCGCGGCATCAGTTCATCGCGCCGCTCGTCGAAGTCGGACTGCAGCGTCGGCAGAATTGCAGTGGCCGGCCAGGCCGGCGGCCCGAACTCGTAGCAGTCGCCATGGGTCAGCCCGTGCAGCTGAATGTCGTGCCCGGCGTCGTGCGCTGCGATCAGTGCCCCCTTCCATTCGTCGGTCATCGGCTTACCGCGGCCTTTGGGCACCGTAAACCAGGTCGAACCCAGGCCGCGCGAGCCGAAAAACGCCGTCGCCCGCCGCAGCGATTCCACCATCTCGCTGCCGCCCGTGCCGGCGTCGTCAACGCTCCATACATAAGATGTCATCCCAGTATTCCCACCGTCATGCACAGCACTTTCATGGCTGGCAACCGCCCTATGCCAGCGCCTCCAGCACCCGATTCAGTCCCTCGATCGTCTCCTCCACGTCCTCGTTGGTCAGAAGCGGGTTGACGTTCATATGCACCGCCCGCCCCAACAGGTCCAGGCTGCGCGGGCACATATCCGGCCGGTACTCAATCTCCCGTTTCGCCCAGCGCCACGGCCCGCCGGCCTCCGTCCACGAGCGCCGGTTGAGAATCGGCACCCAGTGGGCATAAACATGATAGTCGATCCCTTCCGGTCGGTACAGCGGCCCCGCGCCGATATTCTCCGCTCGCAGGGCTTCCGAGACGGATTCCGCCTTGGCCGCGCTGTCCATGAAGAAGACCATCGCGATCCCCGTGTCGCCGTCAGGGTCCGCCAGCTCGCGGAAACTGACGCCCTTGCGGCCGGTCACTTCCTCGATGCCCGTCTGGAGCATCCGCTTGCGCTGCCGCATGCCGTCGATCAGGCCGTCGAGCCTGCCCAGCTGGACCAGGGCGACCGCGGCCAGCAACTCGGGCATCCTGTAATTGACGCCGCTGACCAGCTCATCCGCGTCATACTCCGCCCGCAGCGGCGCGATCACGTCGTGGTACATGTTCGTGCGCTTCCACACGCCCTCGCTGTTTGTGACCACGACGCCGCCCTCGCCGCAGGTGATGATCTTGTTGAACTGGAGGCTGAAGCAGCCGACGTCGCCGATCGTTCCCAGCGCCCGCCCCTTGTAGCTGCCGCCGTTCGCCTGCGCCACGTCCTCGATCACCTTGAGGCCGTGCTCGTTCGTCACCGCCATCAGCTCGTCCATGCGGCAGGGCGCGCCGCGCATATGCACCGGCATGATCGCCTTGGTGTACGGGGTGATCTTCCTTTCAACGTCGGCCGGGTCCAACAGCAGCGTCTCGTCGATCTCGGCGATCACCGGGATGCCTCCGGCCGCCACAACGGCGGAGGCCGACGCGATCCAGGTGTAGGCCGGCACGATCACCTCGTCGCCCGGGCCGACGCCGATGGCATGCAGGCCGGCGACAAGCGCGGCCGTGCCCGACGTAACCGCAACCGCGTGGCGCGCGCCTTTAACCTCGGCAAACGCTTCCTCCAGCTGGCTCGCCTTCGATTCGGCCTCGCCCGGCCCGTAGTAGCGGAAGAGGCGTTTCGATCTCAGCACTTCCAGAACGGCCTCTTCCTCCTCCTCGGCGATCGCCATCCCGCCCGGATACATCGGCGGCTCCGGATTCTGTCGCGCCGGTTGACCGCCGTGAATCGCCAGTCTGCCGTTTTCCGCCTGCGTCATAGCACTTCTCCCGTGTCAACAAGACCCCACCGCGGCCTCTTCGCTATCTGCGCAAAAAGCTGGTACTCTGTTGCCTGCTCCCCAATCGCACAAACGCCCGAATCCCAGATCTCAGTCCCAACGACGACCTGCACTTCCCTGAAGTTCTGCACTCTACTAGCCACTGACCACAGCAGTTCACTTTCCGCTACCCACTGAAGTTTCCCACTCGCCACTGATCACTGATTACTGAAGTTCCCCACCTGCTCCACGTAAACATAATACGCGCCCAACGACCCACCGTCATCCAGGTCGAACCATGTCTGCAAGTGCGCCCCGCCCGCCGGCAGCCGCAGCGTGAACGCAACCCTGTCGGAGTGCGGCGCAATCTTCCCCTCGGCCTCCCGGCCGGCGATGGCGATACGCGCCCGCCGCACCGGCAGCGCAACGCCTCCGCCCCACCGAATCCGCTCGCGTAATGGCGAAACAGCCGATCCCGGACTGTCCTCCTCCCCGATCCGTAGCTGACCGAAATCGACCGGAGCACCGCCCGTCAGGCCCGCCCCCTCCTCCACCGGCCAGCGCCGCAGCTCGAAGCGGTAACGCCCCGCTTCGACCACGTCCACCTCCCAGTACCCGTTGCACATCAGCCCCTGCCGCACAAGGCCCTGGTTCCACGCGCACTCGCACGCCTCGTTGCGCCAGTCGTGCGTGTTCAAACGCAACCGCCGCGCGGCCGGCCCGCCAATCGCGATCGGTATCTCTTCGTCGAATTGGCGCGAGACCTTCGTCCACCATGCCTCGTAGGCCTCTCGCAACGTCGACACGACACCCGGGTGCGCCGCGGCCAGGTCAAGGCGTTGCCCGGGGTCAGATTTGATATCGAACAGCTCGCGCCCGTTCACCAGCCGCCAGCGGTCGGTCATCACCGCGCTCTTGCGCCACTTCTGAGGATGCGCCAGCCGCTGCGAGTCGGTCACCAGCGCACGATCGGGCCAGTTCGTTTCCCGGTCGTCGCCGGGAGTCCGCGCGTGCGAAAATCCGCCCGCTCCGCCTCTGGCCGCCATGAGCAGCGGCACCAGGCTGCGCCCGTCGAATTCGCAGTCGTCCTGCTGGGTCAGGCCGCACAATTCGATCAGAGTCGGCAGGATGTCGACGTTGGCCGTGACCCTCCCGACATCGCAGCTCCGGTCAAATCCTCCTGCCGGCCAGTGCAGGAAGAAGGGCACGCGGTGGCCGCCGTCGTACTCCGACCCCTTCTTGCCGCGCATCCCCGCGTTGTGTCCGTTGAGCATATATTGCTCTTCGTCCACGTCGACGCCGCCGGCCGAGCCGTTGTCGGTCATGAAGATAAAAATTGTGTTCTCCGAAAGCCCCAGTTCCGCCAGCCGGCGCCGCAGACCGCCAACACTCTCGTCGATGTTCGCCACCATGCCGAAATATTTGGCACGCTCCTCGTGTGGGGTCAGCGGCAGATAAGGGTCGCTGTAACGGGGGTCCACGAGGTGGGGAGAATGGGGCGCGTTGGTGGGAATGTAACAGAAAAAGGGCCGGGAGCGGTTGCTTTCGATGAACTTCAGCGCCTCCCTGAACCAGACCTCGGTGCAATACCCGTCATACTGCGAATACTGCTCGCCGTCCCAGTAGATGTCATCGAAGTAGCAGTTGCCCCAATAATCAGGCGTCTGCCCCACGCCGCCGCCGCCGTGAACGACAACCGTCTCGAAGCCGCGGTCCTGCGGCCGGTAGGGTGCGTTGTCGCCCAGGTGCCACTTGCCGAAGATGCCGGTGGCGTAACCGCTGCCGTGAAAAAAGCCGGCCATGCTGACTTCGCCGGCACGCAATAGAGACCGGCCGCCAATCGTGTGCCACACTCCTGTACTGTTGGCGTAGTGGCCGGTCAGCAACCCGGCGCGCGTCGGCGCGCACGTCGGGCCCACGTGATAGTCGGTCAACCTGACGCTGCTTGCATGAAGCGCGTCAAGGTTTGGCGTCTGCAACACCGGATTGCCGTGGCACGAAAGATCGCCGTAGCCCTGGTCATCTGTCAGCACAAAAACAACATTCGGCCTGTCTGGTCCCATACCCACCACCTGTTCAACCTCCTCTGCCCCTCACTGACCACTGGCCACCAACCACTGCAGTTCGACATTGACCACTGCCTTTCATTGGCTGACGGAGCAACCCGCAACATCTTTCCGTCTCTCACGAAGGACACAACGCAAGACCACGCTCAATCAACGGATCCAAATCGATCTTGGCCGGCGAATCTCCTGGATCTGTTCGCCGTATTGGTTCAATGTCCAGAGCTACAACGTAGTTCGGTTGATGCACACCATTCACAGAGTAAGTTACTTTTCCGGCAGGATCATGAATGGTCACCGCACCCTTGACGCACCGAAAGGAGGGAAAGCCGCCGCGCTCCACACAGTTGCAATTCAGATAGCCCCTCTCAATCGTCAGCGGCCACTCGTCGCCCATTCTGTCGCGGCAAATTGTGATGGTTTGTCCCGAATTTGGCTCACATCCTTGAACAAGAAGCATAAGAACCAGCAAGCCAGGAATTCGTCCCATCCGGTTTACGATTCCACGCATACAAAATGCGCCCCAATCTCCTCGTCGATGACCTTTGCTTCCCCCACGCTGAACTGTTGTTCCCCCCTTGACACTCTGAAGCTGCCATTGCCGATAGAGGTCCTAGTCCCGACCATCTGCGCGAACTGCTCACCGCCCTACAGGTCGAGATGGTCTTTCCTTCTCGCCGCCATCGCAAACAACCGAACAAACATGACCGAATCCGCGACCAAAACGAAACACTGTCGAGCCTGCAGCCTTGCGAAGCGCGTTTGAGAATCGGCGCTTCAGCCGTCACGCTGCAGCGACGAAACGCCAGGCCGCCATTTGACATACCAGCGGGCAAAGCTGAGCCAACCCATGAAGGTGTCGGCCTTGATCGCCCTAAAGACCTGCTTCTGATAGGCGATGCAGTCCTCGCCGGTCATGGCGAACGTTCGCCCGGCGCGGCCGTGCAGGCCCTCGATTACCAGCCACTGCCCGCCGGCAAAGGCCAGCGTATGATTGGCGACCTGCTCGGCTTCGGGGCCGAGAAGCTGCACGTGTATGAGGTCTTCAATCCCGACCAGCTTTCGCAATATGGTTTTGGACAATACTGGGTTGCGCATCGTCTCACGGGTAAGAGGCGTGAACAGCACGCCAATGATTCGCCAAATCTCAAAGGCATCCAATCTGCCGTCGGCCGCATGGCTGACCATATTGTGTACGTTTTCCAACTTGATCGGCACCAGAAAGTCGTAAATCTCCGGCAGCCCGGGGTCAATGCTGATCCGGTCCTCGCCCATGCGCACGGTCAACTCCTCGCCCGTCTCCTCGATAGTAATAGCGATCACTTCGAACAGACCTCTGAATATCTCCACGATCTCCTTCGTCTGGACGATCCCTCGCCAGAGGTCTACCGCCTTCTCGGGCTTCGCCGCTTCATCCATTTTTCCCTCCCAATCCTCGCGACACGAGTTTGCCGCCAGTCAACCACCTGGAAAGCGGCTCGAACGGGCAACCCTCATCGCTGCAGCCTACACTATCCCTTTCTGCTTCGGATGCAGCCGGCTGAGACCATCACGCCGGGCCGTTTCCAGACAAGCGCCGTGCGCCCGACGATCTCCTCTCACGGCTGGCTGTTTCAACTAAAGGCGGGCAAATTATACGACTGCAAAGGGGAAGCGAGGAAGAGAGCTACGTCTGGCAAGGTCTGGCAACGTATAGCAGTTATGTTGGCCTGTGACAGTTCGAACGGTCTCTCAACTGTTTTCGCTTACCGACCATTCGACGCAGTGTCGCCGAAGACTGGGTCCTGCGGTTGAACATGCGCGCAGGAGGTCCGCCGGAAAGAGTTAAAGGACGCGGCCACCGGTTCATCCGTCTGCCCACTCCACATACACATAATACGCCCCCAGCTCCTCCCCGTTCTCCGTCTCGAACCAGGTCTGCAGATGCGCCGCGCCCTCCGGCAACTCCAAGACGAACGATGCGCCGCCGTCCTCAGCGCCGACCGCGACCTCCGCCTCCACGCCGGCAACTGAAATACGCGCCCGCCGCACCGGAATCGCAACGCCGCCGCCCCACCGCACTCGCTCTCGCCACGATCTCGCTCCGCCGTCCTCCTCGCCCAACTCGATCTGCAGCTCCTCCCAGCCCACCGGCTCGCCGCCCGCCAACCCCGCTGCAATCGCCGATCCCTCCTCAGCCGGCCAGCGCCGCAACTCAATCCGGTAGGATCCCGCCTCGGCGATCTCTACCTCCCAGTAGCCGTTGCATATCAGCCCCTGCCGCACCAGGCACTGGTTCCACGCGCCTTCCAGCTCTTCATTGTGCCAGTCGTAGGTGTTCAAACGCAGCCGCCTCGCGCCCGGCCCGCCGATCCGGATCGGAATCTCCCCGTCGAACTGTCTCGACACCTTTGCCCACCAGCCTTCATAGGCAGCCCTCAACTCGGCCACCACCTCGGGGTGGGCCGCGGCCACATCGCGGCGCTGCTCCGGGTCGGCCTTGACTTCGTACAGTTCCGCGCCGTTCACCAGCCGCCAGCGGTCGCACAGGACCGCGCTCCTGCGCCACTTAATCGGCTGGGGCAGGCGCTGTGTATCGGTCACAAGCGCACGGTCGGGCCAGCGCACGCCGCTCCCGCCGGCTTGACTGGCCGCCCCTGGCAAATCTCCTTCCCCGCTGATCGCAGCCTCCATGATCGGCACCAGGCTGCGCCCGTCGAACTCGCAACTCGCGGGCCTCTCCAGCCCGCACAGTTCGATCAACGTCGGCAGGATATCCACATTGGCCGTCACTGGCGCCACATCGCAGCCCCTGTCATAGCCCCCCGCCGGCCAGTGGAGGAAAAAAGGCACGCGGTGCCCGCCATCGTACGCCGAGCCCTTCTTGCCGCGCATCCCCGCATTGAAGCCGCTGACCACGTACTGTTCTTCGTCAACCTCGACGCCGCCGGCCGACCCGTTGTCGGTCATGAAGATGAAGACCGTGTTCTCCGCCAGGCCCAGCTCCCCGAGCCGGCGCCGCAGCCCGCCGACATTCTCGTCGATATTGGCCACCATTCCGTAGTAGTTGGCCCGCCCCCGGTGGGGCGTCAAGGGAAGATAAGGGTCGCTGTAGCGCGGCTCAACCAGGTGGGGCGCGTGGGGTGCATTGGTGGGGATGTAGCAGAAGAAGGGGCGGTGCCGGTTAGACTCAATAAACGTCAACGCCTCCCGAAACCAGACGTCGGTGCAGTATCCGTCGTACTGCGAATAGTGCTCGCCGTCCCAGTAGCTGTCGTCGAAGTAACAGTTGCCCCAGTAGTCGGGGGTCTGGCCCACGCCGCCGCCGCCGTGCACGACCACCGTCTCAAACCCGCGGTCCTGCGGACGGTAGGGCGCGTTGTCGCCCAGGTGCCACTTGCCGAAGATGCCGGTGGCATAGCCGCCGCTGCGAAAGAAATCGGCCATGCTGATCTCTTCGGCGCGCAGCAGCGAACGCCCGCCGCTCGTCCGCCAGACACCGGTGCTGTTGGCGTAGTGCCCCGTAAGAAGCCCGGCACGCGTCGGCGCACAAGTAGGCCCTACATGATAATCGGTAAGCCTGACGCTACAATCGTGAAGCGCGTCCAGATGCAGCGTCTTCAGCACCGGATTGCCGTGGCACGAAAGATCGCCGTATCCCTGGTCATCCGTCAACACAAAAACAACGTTCGGCCTGTCCCCGCCCATACCCCCTCACGTCCTCCCGCCCATCTCCCCGTCACCACCCACCAACCCCTGCCGTGCCGCCCTCCCCACTGGCCATTAACCACTGCAGTTCAAAAGGGCCGCGCCCGCTCTTCAAAGTTCCTCTCCGCGTCCACGCCGCGCACAAGCACCGGCTTCCAACGTCCGCCGATCGAGGCCAGCGAGTTCTCCTCGGCCTGCCGCACCCAGGTCGGGATGTAGCGCAGGGTCAGACCGCAGCGCCGCCGGTCCGATCTGTTGGGCAGGCTGCCATGAATGAGCGTGCCGTCGTGGATCGAAACCTGTCCGGCCTGCAGTGGCAGGTCGACCGCAGTGGCCGCCTGCTCCGGCGTAACGCCGACCTCCTGGTTTATGCTGAGCAGGTTGCCGGCCTGCTCAGCCTTACCGTGCTCGAGGACGCCCGAAACGTGCGTGCTCGGTATCACCTGCATGCAGCCGTTTTCCGCGTCGCTGTCGTCCACCGCGTACCACGCCGTGATCGCCATAGGCGGGTCCAACCCCCAGAACGTCACGTCCTGGTGCCAGGCGACGAACGTCTCCGCCTCCTTGCCCTCGCCATACTTGTTGAAGAAGTGCGTCGCCAGCAGCAGCACATTGGGCCCGATCAGCGCCTCGATCGTGTCAAGGACCGTCGGGTTCGTGGCAAGGTCCCAGATGAACTCCTCCTCGAAATGGTAGTCGATCAGACCGATCTGTGCGATCTCCTTGCCGACCCGCGCCTCCAGGTCGTCGAAACGCTCCCGGTATTCGCTGACCTTCGGCTCCTCGATCACATCGATGGCGTCAATGTAGCCGTCGCGCTTGTACGCCTCTACCTGCTCAGTTGAAAGGACCATGGTTTCCTCCTTTGTCAGTTCGTAGCTGCCTGCTGCTGAGAATACCCCCACAGAGCCGCGATTGCAAAGCCCTATCAGAAAAGAGGGCGAAGTCCCTTCGTACGTTTGGTCTGCAAACTGATTGGATCGGGGCTGCTCTAGCGAGGCTGTCGCTTTCGGAAGACCGGATGAGGCGATTCATTCGGGAGCTTAGCTCTTAGCTGGGCCATCCGGTCAAGTACATGGAACCTACGAACAGAAGGAACAGCAAAGCGATAACTGAGCGACCACGATCGCCAACTGAATTCCTTATACGCTTCTCGTCTTTATCGTCGGAAGTTGCCTCGTCGGCAGCTCCCAACTTCAAGTTAGCCGCTCTTGGCCAGTTCATGTATGAAACGGATTTTGCACCCGTTGCCAGCTACGATAGGCCAACGTCAGTCTTCCCCAAGAGACCAACTGTTAACACTCAGCGACACGAAACCACATGATTGCTAAAAACGAATCCGATACTCTCAAGCCGTTCGAATTGTGGTAGACTAACTCCCAACTCCGTTCCGCTAAGTGGAGAATTTGCAAGTGGCAGCAATGTGTTTCGGCGCCATTTGGGGGCTGACAGCCGCGCAACGCTTGCGTAGTTTCCACGGTTATTGCCAACACATGATCCCCCCAGCATCTCCAGCGCTGTGTTGATGAGTTCGAGGGCAACTCAATGACCGCCAGTAGGGGACGATTGAGCTAGGGACATGAATGGCGCAGGGAATGGTCGGCAAAGCGAAGCCACCTGCCAATTGCTATCCAGGAGAACTGTGAACATGGCCGAATCGATTTCTCGGGCGGTTGAGCAAATCAAAAGCACTGGCCTCTTGCGCAGCTTGGACGAATCCGCAACCAAACAGGGCGTGGTTCTGAAACTTCTCTACCTTGCCGGATGGAACACCTTCGACGTATCGGAGGTTGTACCAGAGTATACGGTTGGGAACCTCCGTGTAGACTTCGCGCTCAGACCAGGTACAGCCAACGCCGTATTCATAGAGGTCAAGCGGCCTGGAGAAAACCTGGAGAGTCACCAGCAGCAGCTATTGGAGTATTGCTTTCAGGAAGGAACGGAACTGGCCGTGCTGACCAATGGGCGAACATGGTGGCTCTACCTGCCTTTGCAGCGGGGAAACTGGGATCAGAGACGGTTCCTGACCATCGACCTCGAATCCCAAGATTCCGCCATAATTGAACAGCGGTTCATGGAGTACTTATCTCAGGAAAAGGTGATTAGCGGGAGGGCGGTCAGTGACGCTGAGAATTCTGTGCGATCACAGCAACGGGCAGAGATTATCAATAAGACCATGATCGAAGCCTGGAATCAAATTGTCGAGATTCCCGACGAATTTCTGGTTGACTTAGTCGTAGAGACTACCGAGCGGATCTGCGGAATGAAGCCTGAACCGGAAATAGTAAAACAGTTTCTGTTACGGCGCATCAGTCCCCGCCTGGTGCTAAATCGAGAAGCTGACGTTTCATCAGCAAAGCAGACGAACTGGGCAGGGAAGGGTTCCACCCTTCCGATAACTCTGAACCCGCAGAACTCCGAAGACTTCAAGGCCGCCTTGCTACACACCAAGGAAGCATGGCTTGAAGTGTCGTACCGGGACGGGCGCAAGGAGGTTCGCCGTTGGGACGCCTCGCGAATGAGACCGTCATCGAATGTGATCAGCAACATTAGAAGCAAGTCGGATTTTCGGCCTGGAAATTGGCAGGGAAAAGGAATCGTCAGTCTGCGGGTAAGCATAGAGCGGCCGACGAGCGAAGATTCATGATGCCGCTTTGCAGCCAAGTATCAGCCAAGAGGACCGTTGCAAGCCAGAGCGGCTGACTTCGATAAACAGATTGCCTTGGCGTAGCTTATTGTAGACTAACAGGGGGCGCCACCCAAGCCAGATCTGTTTGATCCTCTTGGCTCAAAAAGCTAGAAGGCCCGCCTGCCCCTTGCGCGCGCGCGTCCAGCAAGGGTTCCTGGGGAACGGGGGCGGCCGGGCTCTTATTTCGGCATGACGCAAGACCGGTTCCGCAACCTCTAATTCGCCATCGCCCTCTACTACTCGCCTCGATAGATTCCAGCCCTCATCGAGCCCCGGTCCCTTGTCAACGCTTGTGACTGCCTAATCCGCTATCCCAAACTGCCCAACTGCCGCCTTCCTCCGCCTGACTCCTGTGTCCACCATCAGGACACCATCCTGGATTACTTGAACGGACATTCCCAACTGGACCAAGAGCTCCATGTGCACCGGCGACAAACCTCACATCAAGGGCGGCAAGAACTCCCAATCCTTCTGTCACAGCTGACCTGACACATCCCTTGGTCCACGGGAATCGGAAGGAAAGGTCGGTACAGAAATGGGATGCCCGAGAAAAAAATTCTTCAGAATACTGCTCCGGCGCCCGAAATATGGTAGACTCACTTCAAGACCCATTTCCATTGAGAAAGAAAGTCGCAAAGGGGGGGTTGACCGATGACAGAGCGCCAACAACCGGGCTGGGTTACGGAGCACATGCAACGCTATCTCGCATCCAACGGTGAGGACGGCCACATCTGGAACGGCGTGCCGACCCTGCTGCTCACGACAACCGGGAGACGTTCGGGCGAGCCCCGCACAACGCCCCTTATCTACGGCAAAAGCGGCGAGCCGTCCTTCTATATTGTCGTTGCATCGCGCGGCGGCGCCCGCCACCATCCATCCTGGTATCTCAACCTCGTCGATACGCCGGAAGTGCGGCTGCAGGTTGGCGCCGACTGCTTTGACGCCAGCGCCCGCACGGCCTCGGACGCGGAAAAGCCCGAGCTGTGGGATCTGATGGCGGAGATCTGGCCCGCGTACAACGACTACCAGGCCAAGACCGAACGGATCATCCCTGTCGTGGTCCTGGAACGGGTTTGAACTGCCGCTTCGAACGGACCAACAGCAAATGCCTCTTGACGGATCGAGCCCGCTCCCGCGAGACGACGGCATGAGCGTTTCCCCGGGCGGACCTCTCCCGGCCGCAACCGTCAATCTCCCCACCCCTTTCACAATCCGCTCGATCGAGACGGACAACTACCGAACAAAGACCTTCATTCTCGACGCCAGCCTCGCCGCCGCCCCCGGACAGTTCATCATGGCCTGGCTGCCGCGCTTCGACGAAAAGCCCTTCTCGCTCGTCAGCGCCGATCCCGTAACCTTGATGGTCACCGCGGTCGGCCCGTTCACCCGTTTACTACACGAAATGGCGCCGGGTGACCGGCTCTGGGTCCGCGGCGCCTATGGCAAGGGCTTTCAGCTGCCGCGGCCGGGGCTGCGCGCCGCCTTCGTAGGGGGTGGATACGGCGTCGCCCCGCTCCTGTGGCTGGCCCGCTCCTGGCAAGGTCAGCTAGCCGCGCTCTCCGTTGTCATCGGCGCCGGTTCCGCCCAGGACCTGCTGTACGCCGACCACTTCTCCCAACTGCACGAGGACTATGCGAAAGTAGGCAGCGCATTGCAGTTGCTCACCTGTACAGAGGACGGCAGCGCCGGAGCCCAGGGACGCGTCACCGACCTGCTTGAAGGCCGCCTGGCCGCCGGCGAATTCGACCTGATCTGCGCCTGCGGGCCCGACGGAATGCTAGCCACGCTCGATCGACTGGGCGAAAGATACGCCGTTCCCCGCCAGCTGTCCTGGGAGGCCTATATGCGCTGCGGCATCGGCATCTGCGGCTCATGCGAGCACGAGGGCCGCGTCCTCTGCCTCGACGGCCCGGTCTTACAAAGCGGAGCATAACCCGCACGCACCGACTCCCACGGCACCCACGAATTCGTACTCCACTCCGCGCACTTCCTGCAAGAAAAGATTTTGTCGCGTATGATGTTTTTGCGGCTTGGCCATCAAAAACCCAGCCAAGCCTGGACTGCTCATTGACAATCGAATACTTTCTCCCGGCCTTTCAGGACCGGCGAGAAAACTGTGGTCGTGCCCGGAGCTTCGCTCTCTTCCGAAGGGATCCGGCTCCATTTGAAGCCGCCCTGTCGACGTTTGCGCGCGAAAAGGCTTTTCGCGCGCAAACGTGCGCACTTCTGTGCACTTTTGGGGGAAGTAGGCCTCTTACATCAGCCCGCGGCGACAAAAGAGAGGGTCGACTCAAGCGACCAACCACAGTTCAGGCGAGCCACTGCCGTCTGCCCATGCCGAGAGAACAATTCTCCATCGAAGAACGCGGGAAGACTGGACGGTTGGAGTAGGATGCCTAGGAACTTGGCCATACACCCCCTCCATCTGTACTCGCTTGCGCCCGATTGAACGCGAAAAGTGCGCAAAGGTGCGCAATATTGGGCAAGAATGGCCACTTGTGGACGCTTCTGTCTAAGAACACCACTTCCCCGCGCCGCCAAGAGGCAAGCTCTGCCCGAATCGACCGAACTCGGCTCCGGCGCTCCTCTGCCGCCTACCGATGTCGAAAGGACAGTTCTCCATCGAGGAAGTCGGGAAGACTGGACTGTTGGAGGGGGACGCCTACGATATTATCCATACACCTCCTCCTTCTGTGCTCGCTTGCGCACAAAAAAGCTCGAAAAGTGCGCAAAAGTGCGCACTTTAGTGCACTTTCGTCGGAATTGAGCCCTTCCGAGAGGCCCCGGCGCGAGAAAAAGCGGTCGGCCCGAAGCTTCCGACCCAACGGCCGCCACGCACCCGGAATCTGCCCCAAATGCCTGAGTACTTCCGGTACAATCAGCTCCCGCTCCCAGGCGGACGCGGGAAAGTCCGGCCACTGGCCACTGGCCACCGACCACTGCAGTTTGAAGCTTGAACCGGAGATTCAAACCAGCGGTTTCGGCGTCAGACTCCCCGCCGCGGGCAGTCCGTGGGCAGGGGTTGCCTTGAGTACACCGTCAAGCACGGCATCCACTACGACTTCGGCGGCCACGGCGCCCAGCAGACTCAACTCGACGGCAGCCTCCAATGCGCCGGTCGCCAGCGCAAAGATGCAGTCTCCGTCGTAAAGCGTATGCGCTGGGCGGGTCGTGCGGCTGACGCCGGTCTGCGCCATCTGCGCCAGCTTTGTTGCTTCGGGCTTGCTAAGTTCAAGGTTGGTGGCGACGACGCCGATCGTGGTGTTGTCCTCTGCCGGTGCGGACGCAGCCCGCCCGGCGTCCAGGCTCGCAGGCGGTCGAAAGAGGTAGGAGTCGAGCCGGGCCGCCGCCTCAGACAAACTGTCGACCAGTTGACCCGTCTCTGGATCGCGCGCGCCCGCCACCAGTTCACCCCGCCTTGGGTCCACCACGTCGCCGACCGCGTTGACCGCCACCAGCGCGGCCACGATCACCCCGCCCGGCAGCGCGGCCGATGCCTGCCCGAGGCCGCCGCGGCTGGCGCAGTCCGGGCCCAACAGCTTGCCGACTGTGCAGCCAACGCCTGCACCTACGGAGCCGCGGCTGCTGTCTTCGTGTGAAGCTGCTTCGCACGCGGCGTAAGCATTCTCGTCGATCGGGTATTTGGTAGAGCCTGCGAAACCCAAGTCGTAGAGGATCGCGGCCGGAACGATCGGCACCGGCGCGGCAGGCGTCGGCCAGCCGAAGCCCTTCTCCGCCAGCCAGCGCACGACACCATGGGCCGCTCCCAGGCCGAAGGCGGAGCCGCCGCTGAGGAGGACCGCGTGGACCTGGTCCACCCGGCCGGCGGGATCGAGCAGCGCGGTCTCGCGCGTGCCCGGGGCCGAGCCGCGCACGTCGACGCCGCCGCAGGCACCCTCCGTCGTCAGAACGACCGAGCAGCCGGTGCCGTGGGCGCGATCGGACCAGTGACCGACTCGCACGCCGGGCACGTCGGTCAGCGCACTATTCACCGTTCGCCAGTTTCTCAGTCAGTTGCCGCTTGAGGTAGGCCATCAGAACGTGAAGGCCGCGCAGGCGTTGTGGGGAGATGGCCTCGTGCAGGCCAAGGAGGTAATGAATGTCGTCCGGGGTATTCAAAACTGCTTCGGGGGCCGCGCGCTCGAGCCCTTCCTGCACGATGGCAGCGTACCCGCGTACGGTCGGCGATTCCTTGGGCACATCGATGTAGACGTCCACGCCGGCATCGACAACCTCGGCGAAGACGAAGACCGGCGTCTGGCATTCGTGGACCTGTTCCATCCGGTCCCGGGCGTCGTGGAGAAAGCCAGGCAGTTCCGGCATGCTTATGGCAAAGTCGAGAAGGGACTCCAGCCGCTCCCGCGGCTCCATGCTGCGGAAATCCTCTATGATCGCACGCAGAGGCGGAGGAGTCCTCTCAATCTTTTCTTCCAGCGTGAGGTTGAATTCCATACTATCGCTAAGGCGCTGTGCTCCTTACCGAAAGGGCAGAACAATCTCGCTACTTGGAACGTTTCAGCACGGGTAGGCCGTTCTTGCTTTCGGAGACTTCATAGCCCTCCGGCACTGCGTCAAGCGCGCCATCCTTCGCCTCTTTGGCGAAGAAGTAGAGCGTCTGTTGGCGTCCGTTTCGTAACGTGGTTTCGCGGGAGTGCAAATAGTACGTTCTTCCCTTTGAGTTCGTGTGCGCATACGCCATGTTGTTGGACTCCTTTCTTCTGTGTACGTGCTCCCATGCACGATTATCCGACCACCCCCTACGCGTGCGATCGCCCGATTGGGGAGAGCAATGGGCGACCCGGCGCGTTGCGGTGCAATCTCCATTGTAGATCAGCCTTGCAAAAAGACAAAAAACGGTTGCTGCATTTATGTTTCTACCGAAAACGGTCCGATTTGACCGAACGCGTGGCAATGTATGTGTCGGTAAACTCTGCCGGCGGCTGGCCCTCCCAGCGGTCTTCGTAGAAGCCTGTCAGAACAAGGCCGGCGTCGAGTTGCCCTGCGATCTGATCTGTCAGTGTGTGGCCGAACTCGAGCGCCTCCCCGGCTCGCATGTAGGAGTCCCGCTCGCTCTCTGAGATGCTGAACAGGTCGGAATACGGCAGCTTGTGCCGCGCCACCGGCGCTGCCTCTCCGTCCACGTCCTGGTCAAAAAGATAGAGCACCGGGTTGACAAAGCCGGCCATCAGGACGCCCCCCTCCGCCAGCACCCGTGCGCATTCGCGCCACACCGGCCGTACATCGGGAACGAAGAGGTTGGCGCATGGGTGTACGACCAGGTCGAAGCTGCCGTCGGCAAAGGCGCCTAGGTCCCGCATATCGCCTTCGACGGTGGCCAGATTCAGACCCTCCCTGTCGGCAACGCGGCGGTCCTGCGCCAGCTGGCGCGGAGAGTTGTCAAAAACCGTCACGCGCGCGCCGACCTCCTCCCCGGCCGCCGCCAGCACCGGCCCTTGCTGCCCGCCCCCGGCCGCCAAACACAGGATTTCAGCCCCGCGCAGTGCGGGAAACCAGTGCCGAGGCGCCGCCTTCGTCGGTGTCAGGGAGATCTGCCACCTGCCGCGGCGCGCCGCCGCGACGGTCCCGGAATCGATGGGAACGGTCCACACGCTTTTGCGTTCGACCGCCAGGTCCCAGGCATAGCGGTTGTAGGCTCGAATGTCACCTATTGGATGCATCAAATCAGTTTTCCATCTGAAGGCGGCAGGCTTCCACCTGCGGCGCTAGCCCGTTTCGGCGGCCGGCTGCATGCGCCCGCCCCGACCGGCGCTCTCCGCGGCCCGCGCTCTCCGCTTCAGGCGTTCCTGCTGGATCTGTTCGCTCATTCCGGGAACGGCCCCTTCACGCATTACGCAGATCATCTCAGCCATGATACAGACCGCAATCTCGGCCGGCGTGATGGCGCCAATGTCGACGCCGATCGGCGCACGGACATGGTCGAAACTGGAGGCCGGAATGTTCTGCTCCTGTTCCAGCAGCTCAAAGACGGCGCGAATCCGCCGCTGGCTGCCGATCATGCCGAGATAGGCGACGGGATCGTGCAGCACCTCCAGCAGGCAGTCGATATCATGCTGATGTCCGCGTGTAACCAGGACGAAATAGGTGTCGCTGTCGAATGCCGGCCTGCCCCGGCGCAGTCCGGCCAGTGTCGGTCGAAACGGCCCGGCGACAACCTCATCGGCGCTGGGAAAGCGGGCCCGGTGGGCGAACTGCGGTCTGTCGTCCAGCACGGTGACCGCGAAATCACAGGTCTTGGCGATCGAAGCCAGCGGTATGGCGATGTGACCGGCCCCGGCGATGATCAGGTGCGGCGGGCGCGCCTGCACCTCTACGAAAACAGTTACCTCGCCTTCCTCAAAGGCATACTCCAGCCGCTTGTGCCCCCTTTGCGTGATCGCCTCGCGAGCGTCGGCCAGTACGGCACAGCTGTGCGCGCCCAAGCCGATCTCTCCGACCGGGTCGCGCTCCGCCTGCGGCCAGACGACCGCATGGCAGCCAACAGACTCTGCGAGCGCGCCGCTGGCGGCTGTCACAGTAGCGAGCCCGACAGCTTCCCTCTTTTCGATTGCGCCGATTAGCGCTTCAAGTGTCTCGTTCTGCATTGCCTGTCTTATAATCCGCTGTGCCGCCGGCACATTCGAAATCTACACATCTCCTGTTGAGGAGTCGCTATTCGGGACTCGTTAGGCATACAAGGGTGTAAGTGCTAGAATCCTCTCATTTCCCGGTCCCGGAGAACTTTCGAAACTGCCGTATTCCGCAGTCATTCCGACTGGATGAGCAGCACCGATGCAAGGACCTCCCGATGGAACTATTCCAGCCTGAAAACCTCGTCGCGCTTCTGACGCTTGTCCTGCTCGAAGTCGTACTCGGCATCGACAATGTGATCTTCATCGCCATTCTCAGCGGAAAGCTGCCTGAGCATCAACAGGCGCGCGCCCGTTCCACCGGCATCGGGCTGGCCGTCCTCGCCCGCATTGCCCTTCTCTTCAGCATAACCTGGATCATGCGCCTGACATTTCCCCTATTTGAGGTTTTCTCCCATGAAGTTTCGGGGCGGGACCTGATCCTGCTTGTCGGTGGCCTCTTCCTGATCGGCAAAAGCACTTTTGAGATTCACGAGAAACTGGAAGCCGCCGAACATGACAATGTCACCAAAACTGTGGCAACGCTCGCTTCCGTTCTCGTGCAAATCGTGATCATTGACATTGTGTTTTCGCTGGATTCGGTGATAACGGCAGTGGGCATCTCGGGCAATCTGTGGGTGATGGTGCCCGCCGTCCTCGTCGCAGCTGTCGTGATGCTCATCTTCGCCGGGCCGATCGCCGCCTACGTCGAGCGGCATCCGACAATGAAGATCCTGGCCCTGGCTTTTCTGATCCTGATTGGGTTCCTGCTTGTCCTGGAAGGCTGGCTGCACGAGACGGTGGAGGAGCTGCACCTCAAGAACTACGCCTACTTTGCCATGGCTTTCTCTCTCGTCGTCGAGATGATCAACATTCGCGTACGGACGAAGGCGCAGCCGGTCCACCTGCGCAGCCGCTTGCCCTGAACCAAGCAGGAAGACAGTTGAGCCGGTCGCCTATAGGGTGACTTCCCGCACGCGCTGCCAGTGCGGAATCCTGAAAGTACAGGCCGCGCGCTCAGCCGGCTCCGTCCTCAGCCGCGCCCCAGCGCTCGACGAACACATCCATCACCCCGCCGCAGACGCCCAGGCTATCCATTGAAATGTCTTCGGTCAGGTCCACGTGCACAGTGCGCGGCAGCCCGTCCTCGATCACGTCAAGGCCGGCGCGGATAACGTCGGCCTCACCGCAGCCGCCGCCGACCGTTCCGACATGCCGGCCCAGCGGATGAATGATCATCTTCGCGCCGACTTCGCGGGGAACTGAGCCTTTGGCCTCGACAATTGTCGCCACGGCCACCGGCTGTTCCTCGTCCAGCACTCCCTGCAAATAGCGGTAAAATGTTGCGTTCAATTGCGGATTGCTCCCTCTTGTGAGCGGCCGACTCGGTCTACTCCGTTCCGCCGAACTCCGCTCGCAGCGCCTCATACTCAGCCGGCACATCCATATCCCGGCGTACGCTGCCGTCTTCCACCTCCACGTACTCGATCTCACCGGCGTGACCGTTGAGCAGGTCCCGCACAGACTGCCCTTCCGTCATCGTGAGCAACGCAGGGAAGAGCCGCCGCGGCAGAAATACCGGGTGGCCGCGCCGGCAATTGTGGCTGGGAACCACGATCGAGTCGACGTTTTCGGCCGCGCAACCAATGATGCGCCGGACCACGCCGGCCGAAATGTGCGGCTGGTCGCCCAGCGCCATTAGTGACCCCTGCAACGGCTGGTGCTCGTCGACCAGCGCTTCAAGGCCCACCTGGAAGGAGCGCAGCATCTCATTGCGCGCGAAGTCGGGGTTAAACACCACGCCGGCCGCGGCCCCTGCCAGCCGTTCGGCGACTTCAGCCCCCCTGTGCCCAACGACCACAAGCACGGGCGACGCTCCGCCGCGGCCTAGCGCCTCCGATGCCGCCTCGATGACGGTGCTCTTCCCCCAGGGAAGCAGCGGCTTGAACCGGCCCATTCGCCGGCTGAAACCGGCAGCCGCGACCACCGCTGCCACGCCCCCGGCTTGCAAAGAGGCCGTCTGCCCGCATGCTGTCGAATGTTGCAAAGCCCCCCTCAATTGGACCTCCGGAGCGACCATTTCCAACCGTCCGGTCTCGGCCTGCTCTTCCCTTGTGCGGCCAGGCCTCTTTGTATTCAGGCAAGTATACCACAGGAGGCCCGTGAAACTGCCTCCGCCAGCCGCTCCATTTTCGATGTTCCGGCCCATCAGTTCGCGACTGACTTAGCGGCGCATGCGGGGCGCTTTCAACCAGTACTTGCCCCCGCGCCGGCCTTCTTCGATTTCAGGATTTCGCTCGTGCACTGAACGCAATGATATAATTGGAAAATGGCTAATCCTGTCTCTTCGCCGCCGGGCGGCAGCTCCAACGGCATGACCAGCCGGCGAAGATATGATCTGACAGAAGATCCTGTCTTTTACATCACCTTGGGCATATTTTGCTTTCTGACCACCTTTCTACCCGCCTTTTTGGGACAGCCGAATCTTCTGCCTATCCTGCAAACGGCTGCCCTGACGATTTTCCTGGCCATTCCGCTGCGGCGCGGCAGAGTTTCCATGGCTATCCTGGTTGTTTCGCTGTGGCTGGTCCTCCAATTCCTGATCATGTCCGTTGGAACGGCGCTCCTGCCGCGACCATTTGAGCGTGCGATTCACGATGGATTCAGCTACTACGAGTCGCTGCTGCTTTGGCTGCATTCTGGCAGGGGGCTACAGGAACCGTTGCTGGCAAATCCGTTGGCGCGGGTGGGAGAGTTGATCATGGTCCTGCTTGGCAGCCTTCTCACAGCCGGCCTGGTCGGAGTCTGGTTTCTTGCGCGCGCAGTTAACGAGCTTGGTTTCGTGGTCGGCATCATGGCGCCAAGCAGCGCCGCCACGCTTCTGGTGGGCTTGATGCCCTGGCGCGTGATGACAATTGCCGGACATGCCGGGCTGGTCGTTCTGCTGGCTCAGCCAATTCTGACCAACAAATGGAACCCAGCCACGTACATCGGAAGGCACCGCCGGCTCATACAGTCTTCAATGATCCTTGTCGTTTTGGGCCTTGTGCTTGAATACACAGTTCCTGAACTTTGGAAGGGAGTTTGGGGATTCTAAGCCTCAGGCGAACCCGGCCACTCGGGGAATTTTGAGTTTCCTTAGAGGGGTCGGACCAGAAGTTCACCGTTAAGTCACAATAGCGACCGAAAACCGGAAGCCCAGTTCCCCGTGAACCCAAAGTGCCAACCGATTTGCAACATCGCTACTACATTCTTCTTCCTGCCGCCGCTTCGCGGAATACGGTCCTGGATCTAAAGTAGCAGACATGCAGGCAGTACGGCGCCCCGATCTATGTTGAGAATCAAGCGGGTACAGATCAAAGGCTTCAAGACATTTGCCCACCCGGCGGAGCTCGTTTTCGACCAGGGCATGACCGCAATCGTCGGGCCGAACGGATGCGGCAAGAGCAATATCGCCGACGCGGTGCGCTGGTGCCTGGGCGAGCAAAGCTTTGGCCTACTGCGCTCGCGCAAAACGGTCGACGTGATTTTCTCCGGCAGCGACAGACGCCCGCGGTTGGGCATGGCTTCGGTCAGCCTCGTGTTGGACAACAGCGATGGCGAGTTGAACATCGACTTCAGCGAGGTGGAGATCACCCGCCGCGCCTACCGCGACGGCGACAACGAGTATCTGCTCAACGGCCAGCGCGTTCGCCTCCAGGACATAACACAGCTTCTGGCGCCGAGCGGTCTCGGCAATCGTGCCTACGTCGTGATCGGACAGGGCCTGATCGACCGCGTTCTGAGTCTCAAGCCGGAGGAACGGCGAACCCTCTTTGAAGAGGCAGCCGGAATTACCGGCTACCAGCAGAAGAGGGCCGTCGCATTGCGAAGGTTGGATGCAACGCAGCAGAACCTCGAACGGGTCTACGACATCATCACCGAGCTTGCGCCCCAGCTCAAGTACCTGAAGCGCCAGTCCGAACGAGCCCGTGAGCGCAGCCAGGTCGAACAGGACCTGAAGGGGCTTCTCCATACGTGGCACGGCTACCAGTGGCATCGCTCGATCGACAGACTCAACGAGGCACGGCAGAAAGCGGAGGTCGATCAGCACTCGGCCCGGTTGCGGCGCGATAGGTTGAACACGATACGCGAGAACATCGATTCGCTGCGAGCCCGCCACGCCGATCTGCGGAGACGAGTGGACGAACAGACGAAGATCGTCGGCAGCCGCCGCCAGCAGGTGGAGGAGGTGGGTCGGCGCCTGGCGGTAACCGAAGAACGTCACCGCCAGCTTGTCGTCCGGCGCGATGAACTGGCACTGGAATGTGCCGAGTTGAAGGCTGAACGCGAGGCCGGTCAAACACGGCTTACATCTCTGCGCTGCGAATTCGAAGAGGCCGAGCCGCAATACCACCGTACCCGACGCGCCGTCGAGCAAATGCAGGGCCGCCTCGTCGAACAGCAGAAGGAGCACCACCTACGCGAGCAGCGTTGGCGCGCGGCTGAGGCGGCGCTCAGCCGCGTTGAGAGACGGGTTGCCAAACGGCACAGCATGCTGGATCAGCTGGACGAAAGGCTGTCCGCCGGCGAGGCGGCGCTGGTCCGGTTGAAGGCCGATCTCCAGACTCGACGCCGGGATGCCGAGAGAGCAGAAGCCACCCTGCGCAATCAGGAGTCGGACACCGCCGATCTCGACGCGCAGCTCAGCCAGGTCCAAACGCAGGCCGCCGCCCGTGCAGCTTCGCTTTCAGACCTCGAGACCGCGCTGCGCGCACGAGAAGAGATTCACCAGCAGGCGGCAAGGAACGTTTACCGAATTCAGACCCGTCTTGAACTGTTGCAGCGCTTTCGCAGCGAGAGCGCTGGCTACGCCAGCGGTGTGCGCGCCGTCTTGCAGGCATCGCATAGCGGCGGCCTGAACGGCATTCTCGGCACGGTGGCTTCCCAGATCGAAGTCGAGCCCGGGCTGGAAAGGGCGATCGAAGCCGCCCTAGGTGGGGCTCTGCAGAACCTGGTCGTTGGTTCCTGGCGCGACGCACACGACGCTATCGGTTTTCTGAAGCGTTCCCGCTCAGGACGCGCCACCTTCCTTCCCCTGGACCGGCTGCGCTCGGACAGACCGATTCCTGCCCCCGGTATGGGCGGGATTGCAGGCAACGCCGCCGAGCTCGTTCGTTACAACGATGACGTGGGCGCGGCCGTGAAGCAGCTCCTGCAGCGCGCCTGGGTCGCCGACGACCTGAAGGCTGCCCGCCGTGCCCTCGACGCGCATCGCAACGGACATTCAGACGCCGGTCGAAATGGGCGCAGGGCGGCCAACCTGCCGCTGCCGACCGTCGTCACTTTGGACGGTGAGATCATACGTCCCAGCGGCGCGGTCACCGGCGGGGAAAGCGAGTCAGGCCCGCCCGCCTCGTTGCTGGCCAGAGAGCGCGAGGCGCGTGAGTTGCCGGCAGAACTTGCGGGCGCACGCGAGGAGGCCAAGCTGGCCGCCGATCGAGCACAATCGCTGCGGGTACAGGTCGATGGCGAAAAGCGCGCGATGCTTGCGCTTGAGGAAGAGGAAAAGAAGCTCCGCCTAGTGGTGCAAGAGCGGCGGTCCGCTACCGAACAGGCCCGGCTGGAGGCAGTTCAGGCGCGCCAGGCGGTTGGGTGGCACGAGCAGATGCTCGAACAGTCCCGCAAGGAGCTGGACGAACTCAGGCCGCAGGAAGACGCGTTGCGAAACCAGCTGAAGGTGGCGGCCGCGGAGCGGCAAACAGCCGCGGAACAGGTCGGCCTGGCCGAAGAGGCAGCGACCCGGGCCCGCGCCGAGGAGCTGTTCAGCCAACTGGCCGACCTGCGGGCCGGGGCTGCGGCCGCCGAGGCACAGCTGAACAGCAAACGCGCGCTCATTGACGACCAGCGGAGAAATCTGCAGCAGCTCGACAGCCATTACCAGTCCAAGTTTCAGCGCCTGGAGAGTCTGCAGCAGGAGGCCGCGCGCCTTCACCACCAAATCCACGAAATTTCGTCCCACGAAGAGACGCATCGCAGCCAGCTGGCAGAGCTAGAAGGCGTGCTGGGTCCCTGGGAGTCGGAGTTGCGTCTACTCGAGCAGGAGCAGGAGCAGGAGGAAGGTGAAGAACGGGCGATGGAGCAGTCGCTCGTTAAGGTCGAAGCCACCTGGAACAGTTCCCGTCTTGCCCGGCAACGCGCGGAAGACAGACTAGACAGCCTGCGCCGCGAAATCCGCCAGGACTTCGGATTGGCCGAGATGGAAGAGGTGGACGGACTGGCATATCAGCCGCCGCTGCCCTGGCATGCCCTCGTAGCTCAACTACCCGTCGTTCAACAGCTTCCCGCAAACCTCAGAGTTGAGGTGAAAGAGACTCGCGCCCGCCTGCAACGCTTGAGCAATGTGAACCCGGAGGCGCCGCAAGAGTACCAAAAGGCGGCCGAACGCTTCGGGTTTCTCCAGACGCAGTCGAAAGATCTCGAAGAGGCGGCCCGCGACCTGATGCAGATCATCGGTGAGTTGGATACGCGGATGGAGAGCGCATTGCAGAGCACCTTCGACGCCGTGTCCAAAGAGTTCACCCGCTTCTTCAAGCTGCTTCTGCCAGGGGGACGGGCAGAGCTCAAAGTCACAGACCCGGAGGACATGCTGAACACGGGCATAGATATTTTCGCCCGCCCTCCGGGCAAGCGCCCCCAGAGTCTCGACCTGCTTTCCGGCGGCGAACGTTCGCTGACGGCCGGCGCCCTCGTCTTCGCCATCCTGCGCGTCAGCCCGACGCCATTCTGTATTCTCGATGAAGTCGACGCCACGCTCGACGAGGCAAACGTGGACCGATTCCGTGACGCGCTGGAATCATTGAGAGAGCAGACGCAATTCATTGTCATCACCCACAATCGTCGCACGCTCGAGGGCGCAAACTGCATCTACGGCATCACGATGGGCGACGACGGCGTCAGTCGCGTCATAAGTCTGCATCTGGATGGCGATGACATGACTGAGGTTGCCGAAGATACCTTGCAACCTGTTGCGGAAGTTGCGCTATAGGCCGGATGCAACCCGTACCATCGGCCCGTCCTGCGCGCCTCGCGGGGGCAGGCTCGACGCGTTTTTCGTAGACGCGAGACGCCTTTTCGGCGCGCGCCATAGGCCGCGGTTCTTGCCTGCCGAAAGGGAAGCAGTATAATTCAACCGAATATTTTCGGCCGGACCGGGGCCGCATAGGGGCCAGCGCAGGCTACTCGTCGCTAGACAGCAACGCATACGGAGTGTTTCGATGGACAGAGTGCACCCTCTGATCAAAGTCGGCGGCCCAATATTGGGCTTGCTCATCCTGATCTATGTAATAGACGCTGGCGTGGACAGCTTCAGGGCCGACCTGAAGGCGGCCAGAGATGCCGAACGCGAAGCGATGCTGGCCGCGGCGGAAGCCAATCAGGAGCTGGAGGCGGCTGCCGAGACCGACTCCGCTGCCGACTCCAGCGAGTCTGCGACTACCGATTCGGAGGCGGCGCCCGAAGAGGTCGAAGAACCCCGCGTGTTCTTCCGGCAACCGACCACCAACGCCATCGTACCGCCCACTTTCACCGTCCTTATGGGGGCTGAGGGCCTGACGGTCGAACCCTCGGGCGAAGCAAGGAAGGGTGCGGGACACATGCACATCCTGGTCGATACCGAGCCCATTCCCGCAGGGACTGTCATTCCAACGGATGACCTGCATCTTCACTATGGCGACGGCGCCCTGGAGGCCGAGCTTTCCTTATCGCCCGGTGAGCATATGCTCCATCTGCAGTTTGCAGACGGCGGTCATTTCGCGCTCGAGGGCGACCAGTTTCGCGACACGATTATCGTATTTGTAGAGGAGGACGCCCCTGACCAGTCCGTCGCCTTCTTTGATCCCCTGGACGGCGCCACAGTCTCTTCCCCGGTCGAAGTGGTTATGGCCGCAACCGGGCTGGTCGTCGAACCATCCGGCGAGCTGAATGACGGCGCCGGGCACTTCCATATCCTTGTCAATGCCGACTTCGTTCCGGCCGGTGAAGTCATCCCCACCGATGAACAGCACCTCCACTACGGCAAAGGGCAGACGACGGCCTCGGTCGAACTTCCGCCGGGCGAACACACGCTGCGGCTGCAGTTCGCCGACGGCGCGCACACGGCGCTCGAAGGCGAGGCCTATCGTGACACCGTTACCGTTATCGTCGAGGGGAGCGCGCAGGCCCCCTCCGTGCGCTTTGCCGGGCCCGCCGACGGCGCCACCGTCTCCTCTCCTTTCGAGGTGACGATGGAAGCCACCGACCTCATCGTCGAGCCGTCCGGCGACATAAACGAAGGCGCCGGACACTTCCACATCCTCGTCGACACACCGTTCGTAGACGCCGGCGTGGTCATCCCCACCGATGAACGGCATCTCCACTACGGCAAGGGGCAGACGACCGCTACCCTCGAACTGCCGCCGGGCGAACACACGCTGCGGCTGCAGTTCGCCGACGGCGCGCACACGGCGCTCGAAGGCGAGGCCTTTCGCGACACCGTTACCGTCTTCGTCGACGAGAGCGCGCAAGCTCCCTCAGTGCGCTTTGCCGGACCCGCAGACGGCGCCTCCGTCTCCTCTCCTTTCGAAGTCACGATGGAAGCGAGCGGCCTCGTCGTCGAGCCGTCAGGCGAGATTACCGAAGGAGCCGGACACTTCCACATTCTGGTCAATACACCGTTTGTCTCCGCCGGTGAGGTCATCCCCACCGATGAACAGCACCTCCACTTCGGCAAAGGCCAGACAACCGCGACGCTCGAACTGCCTCTGGGCGAACACACGCTGCGGCTGCAGTTCGCCGACGGCGCACACATCGCGCTCGAGGGCGATGCCTATCGCGACGCCGTAACAGTTATCGTCGAAGAAGGCCAGCAGAATCCCTCGGTACGTTTTGCAGAGCCTGCCGACGGTGCCATCATCTCCTCTCCCTTCGAGGTGACGATGGAGGCGACCGACCTCATCGTCGAGCCGTCCGGCGAAATTACCGAAGGAGCCGGACACTTCCACATTCTGGTCGATACACCGTTTGTCGCCGCCGGTGAGGTCATCCCCACCGATGAACAGCACCTCCACTACGGCAAAGGCCAGACGACCGCGACCCTGGATCTTCCGCCCGGCGAACACACGCTGCGGCTGCAGTTCGCCGACGGCGCACACATCGCGCTCGAAGGCGAGGCTTATCGGCATGAAATAGTCGTCGTTGTGTCGGGAGAAGACGGAGAGGGGGACGACGATCAGTCTTCTCTCGAACCTGTGCCCCCGGCGACAAGAGACCTCGCCATCGCCGTCATGACGGAGACCGGCTGCAATAGCTGTCATGTGACGCCCGGACTGCCCGATTTTGGCGGCGGGATGCTCGGCCCCGATCAAACTTTCATGGGGGATGTAGCGGCCACCCGCAGGGAGGGATACACGGCGGAAGAGTATATCCGTGAATCAATTGTGGACCCGAATGCTTTCATCGTTGAGGAGTGTCCCCTAGGCCAGTGCCTCGAAGTAATGCCGCAGAGCTACGGTGATCTCTTTAGTGAAGAAGAGTTGGAAGCGGTTGTTGCATACCTCGTGAGCCTCAGAGCAGAGCAGTAGGCCCAGGAGCCCCGGCCGAACTTCCCCATTGGAAAACAAAACTCCCGGCACCTTTTCGGTGCCGGGAGCGTGAGAACGCGTAAAATTGTGCTGCCTGCGGCCAACTATCCCGCCATGATGACGAGGAAAAGTACCCAGAAGAAACTGATCGAGCTGATAATGCTCACCGTCATGGCCAGGAAGAACCTTGGGCCGAAGTGCTGACGCATGCGGCGAATGGGCTGCCACTTTACCGGCAGAAACTTTCGTGCTTTGACTGGCAGCAAGGAACCGCTGCGGCCTGCCGCCCTCTTGGGAGAATATCGCGGTACTGCGGCTTCGAAGGTCATGGTTGCGCTCCTCTCTTGGTGGGGCTCCTTCTGACCTGCTGAACTATGACCTATTATACACGGAAAGGTCCCGCTTGTCTAGACTCCTTTTGTACCACATCATCGAATTTGGGTGCAAATTGGTATTTGGGCTCGCGAGACCGCCGAGATCATGTCCGGCCTGCGTCCGCTATGGGGCAACCCAACGTCCTGGCGCTCACACCAAACTCGGACCGGTTACCGCCTGTGGCTGGTTTCTCATAGCGGCCAAAGGTCCTCTTCTTCCGGCATGTCGTCTTCCTCGTCGGCGAACTCGGGATCGCCGTCGTCGAGACTGTAGCGACTCTCGTCCATGTCGTCTTCGAAAATCGACTCCTCGTCGATCCATTCCAGGTCGTGCTCGTCCTCGTCGTCCTCAGCTGCTCCTGCGGCAGTCTCCTCTTCGGCCAGATCCATTTCGTCAAACGTCATGCAGGACAGCGACACAGGATCCAGCTCAATTTCGTCGGCGTCACACCAGCCGTTGAGCCAGAAACTGCAGCGCTTCTGAGGGCAACGAACCCGAATCATTCGCTTCCTTTTCACGTAACAAACCAGTTGGGCGCCGCATTGCCCGGAATGGCAGGCAGCGACGCCCAAAATCAGCCTCTGAGTGCTTTTGAGTATAGCAACTTATTTTGCATCGTCAACCGTTTGCCTAAATTTCGTTACATTTCTGTAAGACTTTCTGATTGTGGTAGTCGTAGCTCCCGCTTTCGCAAGGAGGCAAAAAGCCCGATAATAGGAGCCGGGCGACGCGCTCTCCCTTGTGAAGTGGCTTGAGACGGTCCCAGGAGGAATTCATTGCCGGTGAGAAAATAGCGGAACGTACAGTGCCATCCCTGCCTGTGCCCGCCGTACAACGCACAGAATCCTCTGGCCGATTCCTGCGTACTGTATTTCGAGAGCAATTTTGTCAGGCTGAAGCGCAGGTGCGGCTCCAGCCAACCATGTTAGGGCACTGACTATGAGTACATTGGGCAATGTTGTCTGGCTAATCTTCGGAGGTCTGCTTGCCGCCCTGGGATATATCATCGGCGGGCTGCTTCTATGCCTGACGATTGTGGGCATTCCGTTCGGCATGCAGTCGATGAAGATTGGCGTTGCTACCCTGGCGCCGTTTGGCAAGGAGGTCGTAGAAGCCAGGGAGGCAAACAGCCCGCTTCGCATTATCTTCAACATTCTCTGGCTGGTCCTGTTCGGCTGGGAGATTGCGCTGGCCCATCTCTTCTCGGCGCTGCTACTGACGATCACCATTCTGGGCATCCCCTTCGCCAAGCAGCACATCAAACTGATCCCTCTTTCCCTTTTCCCTTTCGGGAGAGACCTGAGCTAAGCCGTTCGGTTCCCTGAAGGGCCAGCGCCAGGCACAATTGGCGGCCTCGCACCGCGTCTGCGCATTCCTCCTTAACGGCCCCGGAAACAACAGAAGATCGGACGCGCCGCCCCCACCGGCACGTCCCGACACCCTCCCCGCCAAAGTTAGGGGAGCGCAAGCACATGTGGTAAAAGAGACACAGAAACGCCTTTTTCCGGTATTGGCAGAACGCCCACTGAGGATTTGCGGGGCGCGGTCTCCCGCTTACGAATGTGCTTCTTTCTCCAACGCTGTGCCGCGACTTAGAGTCGGAATCTGTCCTGAACAAGCTCCCCTCTGCGGGCGACATCCTTTGCCCTGAAAATTTGACGCGAACGTCAATGGCTTTGGGGCAACCGCGTCGTTCGGATTCCGGCTTACCCTCGAACAATTGCCCTTTCATCCCGCCAAGGATGCGATTTTTGTCCATCCGGCCCGCAAGGGCACACGGGCGTGGAAAGCAGGTGAAGTGAAAAGGAAATGCTAGCAGCGTCTATTGGCCTCTTGCTCATCGGCGGGGCTGTCCTCTTTCTATTGCGGCCCGAAAGACGAAAATGGGCCGGGTGGCTGTCCGCGTTACCGCCACTGGCAATTACGGTCTGGCAGCTTCTCGCTTCCTTGCCGCATTTGGGCTGGTCAGGGGCCGAGTCTGGCAAGCCCACCGAGTTGATCGGCGGCGCCATTCGCGCTGAACAGTACGGTTGGATCGAGTCGTTGGGGATGTCGCTTTCGTTTCGTCTTGACGGCCTCTCCCTGCTGTTCGGTCTGATTATCACCGGAGTCGGCGCCGCCGTCGCTCTCTATACCCACTACTATCTCGAGAATGACAAACGCCAAGGTTACTTCTACCTTGCCCTGTTCTCATTCATGGCCTCAATGTTGGGGCTGGTCTGGGCCGACAATCTGCTGACCCTCTTCGTTTTCTGGGAGGGCACCAGCATCACGAGCTACCTGCTGATCGGCTATCAGCACGATTCGGCGGCCGCCCGCGGTGGCGCCCGCAACGCCTTTATCGTTACGGCGGGCGGAGGGCTTGCGCTGCTGGCAGGGCTGATTCTCCTGGGCCAGGAGAGCGGCAGCTATACGATCAGCGAGATTGTCAGAAGCCCAGTGTTGACTGAACTGCCGCTCTTCCCCGTAATCCTGGTTCTGATTTTGCTGGGCGCGTTCACCAAGTCGGCCCATTTCCCCTTTCACTGGTGGTTGCCCGGCGCGATGGCAGCCCCGACGCCGGCCAGCGCCTACCTGCACTCGGCCACGATGGTCAAGGCGGGAATCTACCTGCTGGCGCGATTGCATCCTGCCCTCAGCGACCATCCCCTCTGGCTGTGGTCGCTCCTCATATTCGGCGGCATCACAATGCTTCTCGGCTCGGTCGTCGCCGTGCGGCTTTGGGACATGAAGGCCCTGCTTGCATACGCGACGGTCAGCCAGCTTGGCGTCCTCACCACGCTCTTGGCCTTCCGCAGTGAAGCGGCCATGCTGGCCGTTGTCGTCGGCATTAGTGCCCACGCGCTCTATAAGGGGCCTCTCTTCCTCGTCGCGGGCATAGTCGATCATGCGACGGGAACAAGGAGCCTGGGCCGGCTGGCCGGGCTGCGGCATCGTTTGCCGGTAACGACCGCGATCGCGGTCCTGGCCGGCGTCTCGATGGCCGGCCTTCCACCGCTGTTCGGCTTTGTCGCCAAGGAAATGCTCCTGGAAAGCTTTCTTGGCTCCGCTGAACACGGAGATTGGGCAGGATGGATCGCGCTGGGCGCGGCCGCGATTGCCGGTGCCTTTTTCGTCGCCTACAGTCTGACATTCCTTTGGGATGCCTTCCTTCGACCTGTTGCAAACGGTGATTCTTCAGAATTGACGCCAGGCGCGCCGCATCACCGGACGCCGACACCCGTCCATCACGCGCCGGCAGCGCCGTTTGTCGCCGCGCCGCTCATTCTGGTCGCCTGCGGGACGATTGCGCCGCTTGCGCTTGGCCCGCTTTCGGGCTTTTTCGAGTTGGCGGCTGAGTCGATTGCCGGGGTTCGAATCGACAAGCACGTTTCGCTCTGGCACGGCTTAACACCTGCCCTCTTCACGAGCGTGCTCGCCATCGCGGCCGGGATCATCCTGTTCCTCAATCGACACCTGTTGCGCCGGATCCTGCTCAGCCTGCCCAGGCGCATGCGCGGCGTCCTGCTCTTCCAGCATGCTCTGAACGGCATCTACATAGTTGCTCAGATCACGGCGCGGCTGTCGCAGGGATATACGCTGGCCACGCAGTCTGCAATTGTCCTGCTCGCGGCCTTTTTGCCCGTGGCAGCGGCCTTGCGCCACATTCGCCTGAACGACCTCGTGCCGGAGTCAACTGCCTTCGCCGGCTCGGCAGAAACTATCCTGATATTGATGACCATGGTGTCTGCGTATGTGACCGTTCGTGTGCGGACCCGGCTGGGCGCCATAATCAGCCTCGGCGTCGTCGGTGTGTCAGTGACCTTGTTCTACATCTTTTTCAGCGCGCCCGACCTCGCGCTTACCCAGCTATTGATAGAGGTGTTGACCGTTGTTCTGCTAGTCCTGGTTTTCACGAAACTGCCGCCGGACACTCGACCACCGATGCAGCGCCTGAAGCAGGCCCGCAATCTGCTTGTGGCACTTGCCGCCGGAGCCTTCGGCTTTTTCCTCGTGCTGTTCAACAGCAGCGACGTCATGCAGGCCGGTCAGACAATCGGCAGCTACTTTTTGCACAACGCCGTGCCCGGCGGCCACGGGGCCAATGTCGTCAACGTGATTCTTGTCGATTTCCGCGCCTTCGATACGATGGGCGAAATCACTGTTCTCGCAATCGCCGCCCTTGGCGGCTATGCCCTCCTGCATGCACCGCGCGTGCGGCTGCCGGATACAACCGATCCGGTGCAAGATACGGCAGCAAAACAGGAGGGCCGCCGAGGAGCCTCTGGGGAGAGCTCGTGATGGACATGAGTCAGCTGAGCTTATAACCGTCAAATGGCTATAGGGAAAACGAAGTCCCGAAAGTGCACTACGGATCCACATGCCTGAACTCTACCTGCGGTTGTTGAATCGTATCCTGACGCCCGTGCTGCTGCTGCTGGCACTCTACCTGCTCGTGAGGGGCCACAACTTGCCCGGGGGGGGCTTCATCGCCGGCCTGATGGCGGCCGCGGCATTTGAGCTGCAGATTCTCAGCCGGGGACATCAGAGAGTGCGCCGCGCCATCGGACCGTATCTGAACAGCGGTATCGGATTGGGTCTGGCCGTTGCCATCTGTTCCGGTATCTTGGGTTTGCTTGACGGCCACTTTTTCCAAGGTAAGTGGTTTGACGTGAATCTGCCCCTCTTGGGCCATGTGGAATTCGGTAGTCCGATTCTCTTTGACCTGGGCGTCTTTCTCGTCGTCGTAAGTTTTGCCACTTCTTATTTGCTAGGCCTCAGCCGAGTTTCTGACGGCGCAGCGCTTCACATTGGGGACGCGGGCGCGCCGCAGTCGCAGGAGGACGCCAGATCCGATCTGTCCGTCGAAACCAACCTATCAAACAAAGAGCCAGTGTCATGATCGTATTCCTTTTAGCACTAGTAGTGGGGAGCCTGTTCGCATCAGGCGCATATTTGATTATGCGAAGAGGCCAGATTAAGCTCATCCTCGGCCTCGCCCTGTTGAGCCACGGCGTCAACCTGCTGCTCTTCGGCTCCGGCAGGCTCACCGAGGGTCGCCCTCCTATCTTTCTGAACAAGAAGGAGTACGCCGAAACGTTGGCGTTAGCGCTGCCGGCTGACCCGCTGCCCCAGGCCCTGATACTGACTGCGATCGTGATCAGCTTCGGCATCACCGCATTTGTGATTGTCCTGGTCAACCGGCGGCATACCGTCACCGCCACCGATGTCGTTCATGGCGAATTTGTGCCGCTTCTGCGCGAAGGAGACCCTTTCGACTTTACCGAACAGGGCGAAGGCTCCCAGCACGACTGGCTGGCATACGAGATCGATGAAGTTTACGACAGCGACGATCTGTTGACCGGTCTGCCGCAAAGACAGTTTTCTGAGGAGGATGAGTCGGCGGCCATGGAAGAGGACAGCTACCGATGGCCCTGAGCGCCAATCTGCTGGCGGTACCGGTTACCGCGCCATTGCTGACGGCTGGGCTCATCTTGCTCCTGGCCCGATGGGGTGGGCGCCGGCTCATACGGCAGCAGATCGCCCTGACCGCCCTGGCCCTATGCCTGAACTTAGGCGCGGCGCTGCTCCTCTTTCAGGCGACCGCAGGGCAAGGTCAGAGGTTCATCCTGCAGATGGGGGCGTGGACCGCGCCTTTCGGCATCACCGTATACTGCGACGGTCTCTCGGCCACGCTCCTGCTGTTGACCGCGCTAGTTTCCATCGCTGTCTACCCTTTTGCCGTCGCGACAATCGACTATCACAGGGAGAGAATGGGCTTTCATCCCCTATATCTCTTCCTTTTAATGGGCGTTAACGGCGCATTCCTCGCGGGCGACCTCTTCAATCTGTACGTCTTCTTCGAGGTCCTTCTGATGGCGAGTTTCGTCCTTCTGACGGTAGGCGCGCAGCCGGCCCAGACCAACAGCGGCATCCGTTATGTCGTCCTGAACCTGCTGGCGTCAACTATCTTCCTGGTCGCGGCCGGCGTCGCTTACGGCACATTGGGTACACTGAATATGGCCCAGATCGCGGCGCGTCTGCCCGTTGCTTCGCCTGCGGTTCACACACTGCTCGCCGGTCTGCTGTTGGTTGCGTTCGGCAGCAAGGCGGCCATTTTTCCGCTCTTCTTCTGGCTGCCGGCAAGCTATCACACGCCGCCTCCGGCCGTTACAGCCCTCTTTGGCGGCCTGCTCACCAAGGTAGGTGTCTACACACTGTTCCGCAGCTTTACACTCTTCTTCCCGGACCTCTTGGTAGACTGGCGGCAAACGTTGCTGACTATTGCCGGCGCGACGATGCTGGTCGGCGCGCTCGGCGCACTGGCCCAGCCAAGCATCCGCCGTCTGCTCAGCTTCCACATCATCAGCCATGTCGGCTTCATGCTGATGGGCCTGGCGGTCGCCTTAAGCGGCAACAGGCTCGCAATCGGTTTCGGGCTGGGCGCGGCCGTTCTCTACCTGTGCCACCATATGATCGTCAAGACCGCACTCATCATGGCGGGAGGCGCCGTCGAGCTCCACATGGGGAGCGACCGGCTGGCATCCATCGGCGGGCTTGTGTCCAGGCAGCCTTACCTCGCTTTCTTCTTCTTCCTGGCCGCTATCTCTCTCGCCGGTGTCCCGCCCTTCAGCGGATTTGTCAGCAAACTGAGCCTGTTGCAGATCACACTCGACGGGCGGCACTGGCTCGTTTCGGGCGTGAGCCTTTTTGCCAGCCTGCTGACGATGATCAACATGATGCGCCTCTGGCGCGAGTCATTCTGGGGCGAGTACAGGCGGCCGAGCAGGGTCCCATCACGCATTTTGCAGAGCAGCGTGCGACAACGACTGATGCTGACTCCCATCGCCGCGCTGGTCTTTCTCAGCCTGGGCCTTGGCGTTTTGGGCGAACCGGCGTTCCGACTTTCCATGCGGGTCGCGCTGCAGGCCCTTGACCGTCAGGCCTACATTGAAGCTGTTTCGCCGGCGGAAAGCTTCTCAGGGACCCTGCCCTTGCGCACCGACACCGGTTCCGACGTCGCGCCGTTCCCGGAAGAAGCTGGCCCGCTTGATGGAGGCGGGCTTGTCATGATTCCGTCGCGCTGACCGAGGCTGAAGGCCAAAAGCGAGCTGATCGAGTCGATAGGCGGCTCCGACCACTGCGTGCCCGGAGACTACTGCGAACCGATGCAACGGCTCCTAGTAATGAATCTCTTTATATCGCTCCTTTGGCCCATCCTCAACGGGGACTATACGCTGCGCGCGCTCTTCATTGGCTTTCTTTGCGGCTTCGTCCTGATCTCGATCGTTCAACGCAAGTACGGATACTACACCTTGCTTGCTGCCAGGTTCACGGCCAACGTGCTCTACGCAATCCTGGTGAGCAACCTGCGGCTGGCTGCCATCGTGGTCTCAAAGACATTTGGCGCCGGGTCAGACCTGCGTCCGGGCATCGTCGCCGTTCCCCTCACGTTGACCAACCCTTTCGACATTACGATTCTGGCGACGGTGATAACGCTCACGCCGGGTACGCTGAGCGTCGACCTGGGCGAGGACGTCTCTGGCAAGCTCTGGCCCTATGGAGAGACTGATGAAGGGATGATCGGCCAGGAAGCTGCCGCTGAGAGTGATGAGACTGTATCGAATGCCGCCAGGTCGAAGCAGCCGCAAATCGGGCAAGGCCGCGACCGCGGCGCGGCCGCGCTGCTTGTCCATGCCATCGACGTTGACAGCCCGGAAGGCTTCCGCGCCGAAATCAAAGAGAAATTTGAACGCCCGCTTCTCGAATTGCGCCGCGTCCTCGCCGTACTCGACGTCGCGGACATGTAGTGCCGGAGGTCCCAAGTGAGCAACGAACTGTTCGAGCTCAGTTTGCGTGTGCTGATGTCCCTTCTTTCCATCTCCCTGCTGCTCTGCTTTGGCCGGCTTTTGCGAGGACCAAATTTGCCCAATCGGACAGTAGCCTTCGACCTGATTTCAATTCACGCGGTCGGAATCTTTGTCCTGTTCGCCGTCATCAGCGGCTCCTTTGTTCTCCTGGAAGGCGCGATCATCACAGCCGTTCTGGGATTCCTGGGTACGATGATGTTTGCCCGCGCCCTGGAACGCTTTCCCCACGCCAGGTGGCTGGAACGCCAGCCGCAAGAAGACGAGTAGAGAGACGCAACGCCTGGAGAGAACGTTCGATGGACCCGATGACCAGAAACCTGATCGTATTCATTCTTGCCGCCGTAGGTACGCTCTTCCTGCTTTTCAGCGCCCTCGGAATTTTGCGGCTGCCGGACGTCTTCAGCCGAATGCACGCGGCCGGCGTCGCCGCAACCCTCGGCATTAGCTGTCTCTTGCTGGGAACCGGCGTACACTTCCTCGAAGACGGCCAGATGCTTCGCATGATCGCCCTGATAATCCTCTTCTTTGTGACGCAGCCCATCGCTACGACGACAATGGCCAGGGCCGCCTATCGGACCGGCGCCGCGGACCAGTTCGTGCTCGAACATGACGACCTCGCCGCGCTGTCCGTCGCCGCAAACCACAACGGGCCGACAGCAGAGGAGCCGGCCCTCGAGGCCGAAGTGTAGAGAGGGACCGGGCCCACGATGCTTGATCCGCCGACCGACTTGATCCTGGTGATCGACCTGGGCAGCTCCTCGGTGCGGGCGTCAGCCTACCGAACGGACGGCGAGCGTCTCGACGATGCCTCCGAGTCCCGTTCAACGCACCAGGAAGCCGACGGTACGTTCGAACCCCAAGCGCTCGCGCACCTGATCGAAGAGGTGGTCGGTGGATGCCTGGCGCGGCTAAGGAGCCGGGGACGCGAATTCCGATTCATCGGGGTGGCCTGGACCAGTTTCGCGATGAGCTTGCTCGGCGTGGATCACGCCGGCCGGCCGGTCACGCCCGTTTACACGTACGCGGATGCGCGCAGCGGCCCCTATGCCGACGCGCTGCGGCGGGAGCTCGAAGCAGAAGGCGTCTTGGCTGAAACATGCAGGCGTACTGGCACGCCGGTCCACACGGCCTACGCGCCGCCGCAGCTGTTGCGCCTGGCCGCGGAAGAGCCGGACCGCCTCGCGCAGGTGGCCTGCTGGCAGACGATCGCTTCTCACCTCCTGGGCCGCTGGCAAGGGCGTGCACGTGCGCCGATCAGCAGCAGCGAAGCGGGCTGGACGGGTCTGCTCGACCGCGTCACCCTCTCATGGGACGAGGTTCTGGTGGAGAGAGTCGGCATCGACCGCGCCCAGCTGCCACCGGTCAACGACTATGCGAACACTTCTGTCGGCCTGGTCGAACCCTGGGCCTCGCGCTGGAGCGAACTGGCCCAAACGCCTTTCTTCCTTGCAGTCGGAGACGGGGCGGGGGCCAACCTGGGCAGCGGTTGCGAAGACAACCGCCGCATCGCGCTGACTATCGGCACGACCGGCGCAATGCGGGTCGTCATTTCAGGCGGTACGGAAGGCTCACGTGATGGCTTGGCGCGAGTTCAAGCGCCGGCAGTCCCCGGCGGGCTGTGGAGCTATCCTATCGACAGCAAGCGCTGGCTTGTCGGCGGTTCTCTCACCGACGGCGGTTCGCTGTACTCCTGGCTGCACGAAATGCTGGCAATTAAGGATGCGAGCGAACTTTTGACCGAGGCCGCGCGACTGAAGCCCGACGAGCACGGGCTTGCCATCCTGCCTTTTCTGCGCAGCGAGCGCGCACCCGGTTGGGCCACGAACGCCACCCTCACCATCAGCGGCATGACGCCGGCGACAACGCCGGTCCACATCCAACGCGCCGCGCTTGAGGCCGTCGCCTTCCGGTTCCGCCTGATCTTCGACCGGCTGCGGCCGCACCTCGCGCCTGACAGCGAAATTGTGGCAAGCGGCGGCGCGCTGCAGGAGAACGCATTGTGGCGCCAGATTCTGGCGGATGTCCTGCGGACGCCGGTGCGTCTCGTCAACGTTGACGAAGCAACCAGTCGCGGCGCGGCAGTCCTGGCACTGCAGGCGCTCGGACTGCCCCAGCCGCCGGCGCCGCCATCCGTGCACAGTGCAACGCCTAATCGCGAGGCGGGTCCCCTGTATGAGCGGGCGCTGGCGCGGCAGGAACGTCTGTACAGGCAGGTAATCGGTTCTACTCAAGCAGGGACGGACTGATCTCCTGCCGGAAGGCTGTTGCCCGGCCGGGTCGAACCCAGCGGGGACCGCGGGCCGGCGGGCCTTTCACTCCCCAGCAGAACGTCCAGGCAGAACGCCGTATACTACGTGTCAGTCGCCCGCGGCGCGCGGGATGGGTCGAATGTGCGCAGAGGAGACGCTTTTGCGCAAAATGTAGAGCGCGACTAGAGCCAGTGCCGCGTATACCAGGGCTGTCATGCCAAAAACGCCCTTCATGCCGATCAGAGGATAGAGAGTCGCCCCGAGCAGGGGCGCAACCATGCGTCCGCCCGCATTCACGCTGTTGCTCAGGCCGAAAGTCGCGCCGTGGGCGCCTTGCGTCGTGCGCATGTTGAGCAGCGCGCCGGTTGCCGGCATGATTGCGCCGGCGCTTATGCCGGTGAGGGCCTGCAGGAAGAGCAGCTGCCAGGCGTGAACGACAAAGGCCTGCGGCAGGTAGACAAGTACGGCAATGACCGCGCCGGCGACCAGCACCTTCTCGTGGCCGACGCGATCGCTCAGACGCCCGAGAAAGACTGCGCTGACCGAGCCGACGGCCGCCTTGGCGCCCATGCTCAGCCCTGTTAGGGCCGCCGCGCCCTCGCTCGTGGCCAGCAGCCCGACAAAAAAGAAGGCCATGACCGGCATCGTGACCGAACGGCCCAGGCTCTGGAGAAAGGAGACAGAATAGAGCGACGGCATATCGGGCGCCCGCAGGAGCTTGCGGTAGCCCTCCCAGAAGTTGACCCGCTCCCGCTGGGGAGGCGGCTCAAATTCCTCCTGCACGAATAGTATAACCGCCACGCCGGCCAGCGCCAGCGTCGCGCCCGTCAGCCAGAAGCTGACCCGGTAGCCAAACGCCTCGCTCACCAGGCCGCCGATCAGCGGCCCGACGGCAACGCCCACCCACGTTCCCGTCTGAATCAGGCCGAGTGATTCACCGGACTTCTCTTTCGGTACCATTGCGGCCACCAGCGCGCTCGTCGCCGAAACCACGCCGGTCAACAACCCCTGGACCGTGCGAATCAACACCAGCTGTTCCGCATTTTGGGCCAGGCCCATCAGCACGACCATCAGCGCGCCGCCAATTGTGGCCCGGACCAGCATCGGCTTGCGGCCGTACCGATCGGCGATACTCCCCCACAATGGGGAGGACAACATCATGGTTACGCCTTGGGATGAGAAGACCAGGCCCGACCAGAAGGCGACGGAGCCGCGCGTGGCCACACCCAGCTCTTCCACGTAAAGGGGCAGGAAGGGAAAGACGAGGCTGAACCCGGCCACCGAGAGGACCTGCACGGCAAACAACAAATATAGATTTCGCCGCCACTTCGCCATGGGAAATCTCACGAGGCGTCAGACCCGGCCGGCAGGCTTCAGCTAAATCGCTTTTGTAAACCGCTTAAGGAAGATTGGGAACCATTGTATCATGGAGCCGTAGCAATCGCAAGTCAGCGGGATGGGACGAGGTGCTGTTCTGGGTCGAAATGGAGGGTGGGCTATGACTTGGAAGGTCAAAACTATTGTATTCTTGGCGGCCACAATTTTCTCCGCGGCAGCCTGTTCTGACGCGAAAGAGGATGTTGGTGAATCACGGGAATTGTCTGGTCCGGTTCCGACATGGACGAACACACCACCTGTGCTCTTTTCGATTGGGACTGTTGTTGTTCCAGCGCCTACGCGCGCTTCGCCGACTGCTACGCCACAGCCTCCCGCGCCAACGCCGGAGCTTCTCGAGGGAATCGCTATAGGGCCGGACAGGCTTTGCTCCCCATACGACCGACGCGACTATGCTTACTTTTCAAGTCTGAAACAGAAAATCATAGATGGGATGGGCGGCAGAAAGTATAGTCCATATACTGTCGAATTCTTTCCAAGCTTGAACGATGCCGAAACAGATCACATCGTGGCACTCGGCGAGGCGCACAGGAGTGGTCTATGTGCTGAAAGTCTCTCTGTGAAGAGGCGTTTCGCGAGGGACGTATTGAACCTTACTCTAGCAAGTCCGGAAGTGAATAGAAAGAAGGCGGACAAGGATTTGGCGGACTGGTTACCCGACGCGAACCGGTGCTGGTTTGTGATGCGGGTTGTGGAAGTAAAGCGAAAGTATGCGTTGTCTATGGATTTGCCGGAGGCGGAACGGGCGGAAGAGGTACTGAAAGGTTGTGATGACACGTCTATGCAGTTTCCGATCGGCTACGCGCCGACGCGGGGAGCAGACCGAGAGTGGGCGGGTTGGGCAGAATCCCGGCGGATTAGAATCGATGTCCGTTCACAAATTGTGAGTGCAGGGCGGCACAAGAACTGTTTTTGCTTTCCAATGGTTGGGCGGCACCGCATCTGACGTAGCGGCATGTGAGTTGGGCAAAGGCGTTGGGGGGGAACGAGGGCTGGGCGGGTTGTCTACCAGCTTCTGTCCGGCTTGTAGGGCGATTGCATCCAATTGGGCCAGGACCCGCGACACGACCTGATTAGAGACCAACTCCGAGAAATCTGCCGAAAACAGTTGACAATAGGTAGGGGCGCCCCTTGTGTAAGCCCTTCGTGGGACATCTCGGCGTCCAGATTTGGATGCGATTGCCCTGGCGGGTACCCCGGTTAGAAGCCCGGCCCATAGAAGGCATAGAAACCCAGGAAGATGTTATAGGCTGCGTGTGTGATCGCACAGGTTGTCGTGTTGAAACGCTGGCGCAAGAGGCCCAGAATCAAGCCTACGACCAACACCGCAACAGTCGAGAAGGTTATGCCGTACTGGCTGTGAACAACGGCAAACAGGAGGCTGGTAAGAACCAGCCCGAATCGAGGCTGCAAAGCGCCGCGGAAAAGCGTTTCTTCCCCGATACCGGCCGCCAGACCCAGGGTGAGAATCCCGGGAATTGAGCCGGCCAGCGGGCCAATCAGAGCATTCGACAGCCGTTCCACGTCCTCGCTGACGCCCATCCCGTACTGGGCTGCCAGATATTCCGACGCCAGGATGACCGGCACCAACACAAGCGCGGCGCCGATGCCAATTGCGACCTCCACCGGCCGCGGGTAGACGATGGCGAGCCGCTGCAAAGACTGCAGCCACCTGCGGCGGGTCAGCCATCCGACACCGACCAGGGCCCAGACGGCAAATGTCAACTGCTGGACCCACAGAGAAAAGATCAGCGATCCGGTCTCGGTCGGCGACGCTTCGGAAATATCCGCCAGGGTCCCCAGCCCGATAGCGAGGGTAAAGGTCAAGTTGATGACGACAAGCATTACATAGGAGATAGCGACCGCGTGGACGCTGCTGCGGGGATCGATCGGGATCAGTCTGGCCAGCAATCTGCGGACCGGCGGAAGCAACAGGAGGGGTGCAGCCAGGGCCGGCGCCCAAAGGGCGATGCCGAGGGGTTCCATCCTACCGAGCAGGGCCTCAACGCCGTCGGGAGACGCCAGTCCGCTTTCCCGCACGGCGTCGATCATCTCTATTTTGAGCTGGCTGTTCACGCGAACGGCCAGCCCAAGTGCGTGAAGCGCAATGCCGACCAAAGTCAGCAGTCCAAAGACGATAATGTGCAGCAGATAGGCCAGACCGGCCAGAGAACTCTTCTCTTCTCCACTCTGCCGGCGCTTGTCGGCCAGGTTGGCCAGAAGGAGGATTAAGAAAAAGGGAATAAACAGGACTACAGTCAGCAAACTTTCAAACATTTCTATGGGAACTCCTGGTTGGGTCGAACTTTCGCGACAGCATTACCGTACTGCGGCCTGGAAAGGGGAACGGGAATACGACGCAGCGGGCGTCACCCTGGAAAGCATTTGGCAATTGGACCGGATTTCCCTAGAATTGAAGCAATTCACCGGGGCTGAACTGGAATCGCACAAGAATCGTCTGCGACAGGCAGGAATTGCGCGTCATTCCTTGCTAGACCATGTGTAGCGCAACGCTTTCCGAAAAGCAAGTCGGAGGCAGACCTGATGAACAGTTACACCTATCGATTTGACGAAGAGTCGGGGCAGCCGACTACGGTCGAGCAGCTGATCAGCGAAGACATTGCTGAGAACCAGGCTCTTCGGGGTTACGACTGGCGCGCGCAGCCTGACGGAGAGACCAGAATGCCGCCGGTCTCGGCATATCCCGCCTACCCGAAGCCGCTGACCAACTTCGCGCTCGAGGAGCTGGCGAACTCTCCTGAGGTCTACAACCGGGAGTTGAGCTGGCTTGATTTCAACTGGCGGGTCCTCTACGAGGCGCTCAACCCCCGAAATCCGCTCCTGGAACGGCTCAAGTTCATTGCCATCACCAGCAGCAATCTTGACGAATTCTTCCTCAAACGCGTCGGGGGGCTCAAACGGCAGCAGGCGGCCGGCGTCGCAAACCTCACAATTCACGGTTGGACGCCGGACTATCAGATCCGGCTGATTTCACGGCACGTCCACGCGATGGTGCAGTGTCAGGCGCAGGCCCTCCTCGAGGAGATACTTCCCGCGCTGCGCCAGGAGGGGATGCGGATCGTCGCCTATGAGGAGCTGCCCGCGCCGAAGCAGGAGGAGCTGGCCGCCTTCTTTCGACGTGAAATCTACCCGATTCTGACGCCCCTGGCCGTGGACCCCGGCCATCCCTTTCCTTTCATCAGCAACCTGAGCCTGAGCCTGGCTGTAGAGATGCGGGACCCGGTCAGCCGCGAGCACCGTTTCGCCCGCGTCAAGGTGCCGTCAAACCGCGCCCGCTGGGTCACTGTTGACGATTCGCTCGACTTCGTGCCCCTTGAACAGGTGATCACCCACAATCTTGCCGCGCTATTCCCGGGGATGGAACTGATCGCGGCCTACCCCTTCCGGGTGACGCGTAACGCCGATATCGCCCGCAGCGAGGAAGAGGCCGAGGACCTGCTTGAAATGATCAGCGAGGAGCTGCGCGAGCGCCGCTTTGCCCCGATTGTGCGGCTGGAAATCGCCGAATCAATGCCCGAGGACATCCGCGACATCCTGATGCAGGAGATGGAGCTGCATCATACCGATGTCTACCACCACGAAGGCCCGTTGGGCGTTGCCGATCTGCTCCCGCTGGGCGACGTCAACCTGCCGCATCTCAAAAACGAGCCCTGGACCCCGCAGACGCATCCTGCCTTTGCCGGCGTCGGCAGCCAGACCCGCCCTGCCGACATCTTCTCGATCATCCGCAAAGGTGACGTGCTGCTCCATCACCCCTACCACAGCTTCGCCACCAGCACGCAGGCCTTCATCGAAGCAGCGGCCAGAGACCCCCAGGTCCTGGCCATCAAACAGACGCTATACCGGACGAGCGCCGACTCTCCGGTGGGCAGGGCGTTGATCCAGGCCGCAGAGCGCGGCAAGCAGGTGGCGGTCCTGGTTGAGTTGAAGGCCCGCTTCGACGAGGAGCGAAACATCGAATGGGCCCGCACCCTGGAAGATGCCGGCGTCCACGTGGCCTACGGCCTGGTCGGCCTGAAAACGCACACGAAGACAACGCTTGTCGTGCGCGAGGAAGAGGACGGCTTGCAGGTCTACGCCCATATCGGCACCGGCAACTATAACCCCAAGACGGCTGGGCTCTATACCGATCTGGGGCTGCTTACGGCACGCCCGGAGATAGGCGCCGACCTGATGGACCTTTTCAATTTCCTGACGGGATACAGCCGGCAACGCCACTTTCGCCGGCTGCTCGTCGCGCCCGTCAACATGCGCGATCGATTCGTCGAACTGATCGACACTGAGGCCGTCAACGCCCTGACCGGCCGTCCGGCCGGCATCATCGCCAAAATGAATGGCCTCGACGACCCGGTCATCGCGCACGCTCTATACCGTGCGAGCCAGGCCGGCGTGCCGATTCGCCTGATCGTGCGCGGAAACTGCCGTGTCCAGGCGGGCATCCCCGGAATTAGCGAAAACATCGAAGTGGTCAGCGTCATTGGCCGCTTTCTCGAGCATCACCGCATTTACAGCTTCACCAACGACGGATCGCCGCTCTACTTCATTGGCAGCGCCGACTGGATGACGCGCAACCTGACCGCACGGGTGGAGGCGATTGCGCCGGTGGAGGATCTGGCCCTGCAGGAACAGCTGCAACGCATCCTCGACGCCTGCCTTGAGGACCGCCGCCAGTCCTGGCTTCTGGGGGCAGACGGGCTCTACCGCCGGCGGGAGGAACCCGAATCTTCCAACGGCCTCGCTGCGGGCCAGAGTGACGGGGGCGGGCCTCTGGAGCAGAGCCAGCTCGACACTGCCGCTTCGCGCGTCCAGAACGGCATCGAAGAAGCTGCTCGCATCTACGGCTCCCAGCAGGCGCTCATGGACTGGACCAAGTATAGCCTGGGGCAGCTGTAGAGCCTTTTTCTCTTTTTGGCCTTTCTCCATATCGAACCGGCCGCGCATGCCTGCAGGAATCAGTTCGATCCCAATGGCGCCCCAGTGCGGCTCCGACTCTCTCTTCCGCTACAATTTTTCCCTGCCCGAAGTCGGGATCGCCGGATCTTGACAGAGGGCGCCGATTCGCCTACAATTTAGCCATGACTAAAAATTACGCCTCGGAGATCAGCAGCCCTCTCTCCTCGAACCACGAGGACTACCTGAAAGCGATCTACCTGCTGGAGACGCGCGGGCAGAAGGTCACCAACTCCGCCCTTTCCGAGTACATCGGCTTTACACCGGCTTCGGCGACCAACATGGTCAAGAAACTGGCGCAGATGGACCTGGTTGTGTACGAGCGCTACCAGGGCGTGACCCTGACCGACACAGGTAGACGGGTTGCGCTCGAAGTCCTGCGGCATCACCGTTTGCTGGAACTGTTCCTGCACAAGACCTTGGACATTCCCTGGGACCGCGTACACGACGAGGCCGAACGCCTTGAGCATGTAATCAGCGAGTCCCTGGAGGATGCAATTGCCGCCTCTCTGGGTTACCCCAAAGTAGACCCGCACGGTGACCCGATACCTTCGAAAAGTGGTGAAATCAACCACACGCCCAGCCTACCTCTCTCCCGTGCCGAGACCGGGCGCACATACCGACTGGTCCAGGTTCTGAGCCATGACAGCGAGCGGCTCGCCTACCTGGGCACGCTCGGCCTGCATCCGGATGTTGAGGTACATCTGCAGGAGAGAGCGCCGTTCGACGGCCCCGTGCTGCTCGTGGTAGCGGGGATAGCGCACGCCCTGGCCTACGATATGGCGGGTCTGCTACAGGTTGCGCCGTTGCCGGAAGAGTAGAGTGCCGCCCTTCGGACGGCATGCGCGGCCTCGTCGGCCTTCACACTTCGGGCCCTGCCGCGATCGTTCCGAGGAGTTCGACTCGAAGGCTTCCCAGCTATGATTGTCAAGAACCTGATGCGACGGTCTGTCCGCAGCGGCCTGACTCTCCTGGGCATCTCGATCGGCGTCGCGGCGGTTGTGGCGCTTGGCTCGATAGCCGAGGGCATCTCGTCGAACTTCGCCACGGCCGTGGGTGGCAGCAACAACGACCTGCTAATCACGCAGGCGTATGCAATCGACCCCGCGCTCAGCAGCCTCGAGGACACGATAGGAGAACGCCTACAGGCGGTCCCCGGCGTGGAACGGGTGGAGCCAGGGGTCTACACCTGGGTTACCACCGCGGAGCTTCCCTTCTTCCTCCTGTTCGGCTATGAGCTCGGTAGTACGGCCATGGACCATTACCGTGTCGTCGATGGCAAGCCCGTCAGCGGGCCCGGGCAGATCATCATTGGCCGCCGCGCAACCGAATCGATCGATGTCTCTGTCGGCGACAACCTGCGTCTCTATGGAACGCCCTATCGAGTGGTTGGAATCTACGAGACGGGCCACGGCGTGGAGGAGTCCGGCGGGGTCCTCCTGCTGGAAGATGCCCAGGAGGTGGCCCAATACGAGCGCAAGGTCAGCCTGTTCGAAATCGGTCTGCGCCGCGGAGAGAACACCGACGCGGTTGTCGAGCGCATAGATTCGCTCGACCTCGACCTGAAAGTGAGCAAAACCAGCGAGCGGGAGACCAATCAGCAGTACGAGCAGTTGTTGCAGGGCTTCGCCTGGGGCATTGCGGCCATCGCCATCTTCATCGGCGGCCTCGGCATGATGAACTCGATGGTGATGAGCGTCCTGGAGCGCACGCGCGAGATCGGGACACTGCGCGCGCTAGGCTGGAGCCGGTGGCGCGTGCTGCGCATCATATTGGGCGAATCGGTTGCGCTCAGCGCGGCCGGTGGTGTCGTCGGCATCTTTCTGGGCATCGGGCTGGCCAAGCTGACAGGTTCAATTCCGGGCATGGGCGTGCTTCTGGACGGTGTCTTTACGCCCGAAATCTTCATACAGGGCATGATCACGGCGCTTGTCCTGGGGCTGGTCGGCGGCATATACCCCGCTTGGCGGGCGGCTGGCCTGCGACCGGTCGAGGCGCTTTCCTATGAGGGCGGCTCCGGCTCTGATTTCAAGGGCGGATTTTTGGGCAGGGTCGGCAGCCAGAGCCTGCGCAACTTGTGGCGCAGACGCAATCGCACGCTGCTGGCCGCAGCCGGCATCGGCATAGGGGTGGGAACCCTCGTCATGCTGGGCGGCATAACCGCGGGCCTGATCGGACAGATGAACAACCTCGCGGGCAGCGGCAGCGCCGGCAATATCACCGTTATGCAGCGCGACGTGCCCGATATGTCTCTCAGCAGCGTAGACGAACAGGTCGTGCGCCAGATTCAGGCCATGTCCGAGGTCGATTCGGTCAGTCCGATGGTTCTGGGATTCGTGCTCACGCCGGATCTGCCCATGTTCATCATCCAGGGGCTTGACCCCAATAGCGCGGCGATGGAGCACTACAAGCTGCTATCCGGACGCCGCGTGCGGCGGCCTTCGGAGATCACCATCGGTAGCAGCGCTGCTGCCTCCTACGACCTTGCCGTTGGCGACACGCTGACCCTCTTCAACAACCGCTACAAGGTGGTCGGAATCTATGAGACCGGCGTGGCCTGGGAGGACAGCGGAGGCATCCTGGCGCTGAGAGAGTCGCAGCGGCTTTTGAACCGCCCGCGTAACGTCAGCTTCCTCTTTGTCGATGTCAAAGAGCCGTCCATGGCCCCGGCCGTTCAGGATGCGATCAACCGCCGCTTTCCCAAGGTCCGCGCCAGCATCAGCAGCGAGTTTGCGCAGAACACCGATGACATCGCATCGATGCAGGGAGCCACAGCGGCCATTGGCCTGCTGGCGCTGATCGTCGGGGGGATCGTTGTGGCAAACACTATGGTCATGTCGATCTATGAACGTACGCGCGAGATCGGTACGCTGCGCGCTCTGGGTTGGACGGGCAAACGCATCCTGTCGCAGATCATGCAGGAAAGCGTGCTGCTCTGCCTGCTCTCGGCCTTGCTCGGCTCTGCCGGGGCGGTCGCCCTTCTCAGCGGACTGGCCGCGATTCCCTTCGCCGGCAGTTTCATGCTGCGGCCCGAATGGTCGCCAGGAACCTTCGTTACTGCCGTCGGCTTGTCCCTCGTTTTGGGCGTTTTGGGTGGGTTCTTTCCGGCTTGGCGAGCAAGTCGCTTACTACCGGTCGAAGCGCTGCGGTATGAGTGAGCGAAGATGCATCCGGCGTTCCCGCCCTCTTCGGAAGGGCAGTTGTACTGCAAGGTGAACCATGAAATCTGTTTGGATTGCTCTCTTGTTGGTGGTCGTTCTGGCCGCCGGCGGTTGGGCCTACGTAACCTTTGTTGACCCCTCCATACTCCCCCAGGGTTCCAGTTCAGCAGCCGAAAGCGCACAGGCCGAGACCGTCGAAGATTTCGCAGCCGACCTCGATTCCGTGATCTGGGCTTCGGGCAATCTGCTGCCGACCAGATGGGCCAACCTGGCGCCGCTTCAAGGGGGCTTGGTGCGGGAGCTGCAGGTCAGGGAAGGGGACTGGGTAGAAACAGGCGACGTCCTTGTAGAGCTCGACAGCCCGACAGCCAGGAGTCAGGTCGAGATCGCGTCCGCGTCGGTGGCCGAGGCCGAAGCAAGCCATACGAATTTACTGGCAGGAGCGAGCGAGGCTGAAATCGCAGCTGCGGAAGCCGGCGTAGCCACCGCCGAGGCGCAGGTCTCTTTGGCGGCCGGCAGGCTGTTGGAGGCGCAGAAGACGGTCGAGTTTTACGAGGTTGAAGTGCTCATTGCGCTGGAGCAGTTCAATGAGCTGTCGAGCGGTCCCACCGAGGCCGAGCGGGCCGCGGCCGCTGCGAGAGTTGAAGTCGCGCAAGCGGCCCTCAACCACGCCCGGGCCGCGTACAATGCCGTACTGGGCGACCCCAGCATCGGCAGCACGCGGCTGGAGGCCCTGCAACTGCAGCAGGCAACGAAATCGTTGGAGGCCGCCCAGGCCGAGTACGCCGTCGCGACGCAAGGCGCCACCGAACAGCAACTGGCCGTGGCCGAGGCGCGCGTCCAGGAGGCCCAGGCGCGCGTTGCGATGGCCGAGAGCCGGATGCCGGCCGCCGAAGCCGGCGTTGCTTCGGCGCAGGCCGCGCTGGCCAGCGCCCAGGCGAGCCTTCGCAGGCTGAGAGAAGGCGCGTTGCCGGAAGAGATCGCGGTATCCGAAGCCCGCATCCGAACGGCAAAAGCCCAGCTCGCCAGCGCCACAGCCCAGGTTGAACAGGGCCAGGTAGTCGCCCCCTTCGACGGACGCGTCGGCGCCGTCCACGCACGGACCGGCGAGCTGGTCTCTGCAGGGCAGGCGCTGGTCTTGCTCGGAGACACGAATGAGATGCACGTCGAGACAACCGACCTGCGCGAAACCGACGTCGTTCATTTGATCGACGGCCAGGACGTCGAGGTGACGTTCGACTCCCTGCCGGACCAGGTCTTCGCCGGCGTCATCACCCACATCGCCCCCGTCAGCACCAGTGACAAGGGCAGCACCAATTTCACCGTCCACGTGGATGTGCCCCAGCTGGCCGAGGGCTTGCGCTGGGGTATGACCGCCTTTGTCAACATTCTCGTGGCGCCGCAGGAATAGCGCCGGCCTGCGCGAAGTCATGAGCCGGGCCCGCCGATGCACGTCCGGCCGGGGCGGGCAAGGGAGCTTCGACTTGCAGCTGGTATCTGGAAGCCGGTCGTGACCGAACCGATCATCCGCGTGGAAGGTGTATCCAAGGTCTACGGAAGCGGCGAGACGGCAGTTCGTGCGCTCGACCGGCTCTCGGTCGAGGTGCAGACCGGCGAGTTCGTCGCGGTTATGGGCCCGAGTGGATGCGGCAAAAGCACTCTCCTCAATCTGCTCGGCGCGCTTGACCAGCCGACCGAGGGCACTGTGCGCGTGGCCGGAGAGGACCTGTCCGAGCTGAAGGACGTTGACAAGTTCCGCGCGCGCACGGTGGGGTTTGTCTTCCAGCTGCACAACCTGTTGCCGACGATGACGGCGCTCGAAAACGTGGAGGTTCCCTTGCAGGGCCAGCTGGGGAACCGCCGCAAGCGCAGGGAACAGGCCGCCCATCTTCTGGACCTCGTCGGCCTCGGAGACCGGTCCGGCCATATCCCGAGTCAGCTCTCCGGCGGACAGCGCCAGCGCGTTGCGATCGCACGTTCTCTGGCCAATGATCCGGCCCTGATACTGGCTGACGAACCGAGCGGCGCGCTCGACAGCCAGAGCAGCGAGGAGATCATGGCGCTTCTCGCCGACCTCAACCGCAGCCAGCAGACCTCAATCATGGTGGTCACGCATGACCGCCGCGTTGCGCAGGCGACCCAACGCATCTTGCGTATGCAGGACGGCAGAATCGTATCCGACCACCGCATCACCGACCCGCTTGAAGAGGACCTGCGGATGTTCGCCCAGAGCCAGTTCGGGCAAACGTTGCTAGCAAACGCCCGCGCGCTGCCCGGGTTTGTCGGAGAACGAGATATGGACGCGTTGCAGGAGCTGCTACGGGCGTTTGACGACAGCGGCGAGGACGGCGAAAGCGCCGGGCTGCTGCCGGCCAGCGAGTAGTCGCCCCGTTCGCGCCGGTCACCCCGCCCCGAGTTTGCGCCGCGATGGACCTCAGCTACCGTCCAGCACCATGCGCAGCTGTTGGGGCGAAATATTGCCGCCGCTGAGGATAAGCCCAACCTTCTTGCCGGCCAGCTCGCCGCCGAGCTGTAGCAGAGCGGCGAGGGGAGAGGCGCCCGCCGGTTCAGCCAGCGTTTTGGCCTTCTCCAGGTAGGTCCGGACGGCTGCGAACATCTCCTCTTCCGAGACCGTCACAAAGTCGTCCAGCAGGTCCCATAGGATCGCCTGCGGCAGCATGAAAGGAGCGCCGGTGGCCAGCCCCTCCGCGGCCGTTCGGTTGGGCGCCTCCCGCCGCGCCCGGTCGCGCCAGGTCAGATACGCTGCAGGGGAGGCTTCGGCACAGACCGCGATCGTGCGAATCCGCGCGTTGATCGTCTTGGCGACAAGCGATGCGCCCGAGGCGCCGCTGCCACCGCCCAACGGCACGATGACGGCCTCAATATCGGGCTGCTGTTCCAGCAGTTCAAGCGTGTGCGTGGCCACGCCGGCGATCAGCTCGGGTTCGTCGCCGGAAGAGACGAAGCGCAACCCCTCATCCGACGCAACCCGCTGTCCATGCTCCTTGGCCGCTTCAAAGTCCTCGCCCAAAAGACGCACGTCTGCCCCGTTTGCCCGCATCGCCTCCAGCTTGACAGGGTTGGCATTCTCCGGCACGACGATCACCGCCTTCACCCCGAAAAGGCGCGCGGCGTAGGCGACGGACTGGCCATGGTTGCCGGTGGACGCGGTTACGACGCCCTGTTTGCGCTGTTCCGCCGACAGCTGGGCCATGAAGTTGATCCCGCCTCGCAGCTTGAACGCGCCGATGGGCAGGTAGTTCTCATGTTTGACCCAGACCTCGGCGCCGGCAACAGCGTCGAGCGCCGGGTAGTTGTAGAGCGGTGTGGGGGCCAGGAAGCGGCGCAGCACCTTCTGCGCTCTAATCACGTCATCGAACCCGGGCCGGGGCGGCAAACCGGTCAAGGCGTCATTTTCGAATTCGGACTTTTCACAAGAATCGGACGAGGAGTTCACTTTTGTTTCCCTGCGCTGGTAAATGGATCCCTTTGGGTCTCGCCGTCGCTGGCGATCGCGTTCATACCGTAGTCATGAGCGGCATCGGCGGAATCTCAGGCGGCAGAATCGGCGTGAAATCCATGCGGTCGAGGACATCCGCCTTAAGATCGATGCCGGGGGCCAGCTCCGTCAGCAGCATGCCCGCTTCCGTCAGCTCAAAGACGGCGCGTTCGGTGACATAGAGCGCCTTCTGACCGCTCGCCAGCGCCTGCTGCCCACTGAAGGTGATCTGATCGACGGCCTCGACCAGCTTCCGCACCTTGCCGTAGCGCTTGACGGAGATTCGACTCCCGTCGATGACATACTCCGTTCCCTTGGTCTCGAATGTCCCGCAAAAGACGACCTTGCGCGCATTCTGGGCAATGTCGATGAAGCCGCCCGGCCCGACCGTCGTTCCGGCCAACCTCGAAACATTGACGTTGCCGGACCGGTCCAACTCGCCAAAGCCGAGGAAGGCGATGTCCAGCCCGCCGCCGCCGTAGAAGTCGAACTGGGAGGGCGAATCGATCATACTGCTGGCGTTGCGAGCGAAGCCGAAGAGCACGCCGTCCAGGAGCGTGCCGCCGAATGTGCCGTGCTCAATCGTCTGATAGTAGCGCTCGGTTTCGCCGCGTGCGGCGACCAGCTTGGCAACCGCGTCGGGAATGCCAAACCCAAAATTGATGACCGCATTCTCAAACAGCTCCAGGGCGGCCCGCCCGGCGATGACCGAGCGCTGGTCGGGAGCAGTTTCCCCTCGCAACCCTGTCTGCTGGCCGTCTGTCGGAGTCGAGATCGGCCTGGCCTGGCCTGAGATCGATGGATCGTAGAAGAAGGCATGGCACTGGGGCTGGTCCGGCGCGACCACGACCGCGTCCACAAGCGCACCCGGAATCCGTACCTCGCGCGCCGCGAGCTGTCCGTGTTCGACCAGGCCGCGCACCTGCACGATGACGGCCCCGCCGCTGTTGTGGGCGGCCAGCGCCATCGCGAACGTTTCCAGGTTGGCCGGCTCCTCTTCCTGGCTGATGTTTCCGTCGGGGTCGGCGTAGCTGCCTCTGAGGACGGCCACGTCTACCGGAAACGGCCGGTACCGCAGCAGCGTGCGCCCGTCAATCTCGATCAGCTCGACCAGTGTATCCCTGGCCGAACGGTTCATGCGCCCGCCGTCCAGGCGGGGGTCGACGAAGGTGCCCAGGCCGACGTGCGTAATCAATCCGGCCCGGCCGGCGCCGATCTCCCGCATCAGCTGCGCGGTGACCCCGGCGGGCAGCACGTATGCCTCGATCTTTTCCTCTCTGGCCAAGGCCTGCATGCGCGGCGACCAGATCCAGTGGCCGCCGATTACCTTGCGTACCAGCCCCTCGTAGGCCAGCCTGTTCAATCCGCGCCGCTCGCGATCGCCGATACCCAGCGAATGAATGACGCGTAGTCCTGTCGGCGCGCCGCTGGCGATAAAGCGCTCTTCTATGGCCGCCAGCAGCGCGTCGGCCTCCACCAGCCCACCGCCCCCGCCGACCGTCCCCAGTGTCGCACCGTCAGGCACCAGCGCGGCAGCTTCCTGCAGCGAGATGACCTTGTTTCGCTTCACAGTTCAACCCAGATAGTGGCTTTCCAGCCCCTTCACTGCCGCGACCAAAGTCCGGTTTACCGGGGTTGGAATCCCATGCTTGAGGCCCAACCTCACCACCGCACCGCTGATGACATCAACTTCGGATGGGCGCCGGTTCAAAATGTCGACACACAAGCTGGACTTGTTGTCGCCGCTGCCGCCCGGGCCGGCGATCTGACTGATCACCTCGCGCGATTCCGTCAAATCCAGGTCGACGCCCTCGGCACGCGCCACGACTGCCGCTTCGTCCAGCGCTTCGAATGCAGTTGCCTTTAGCTCGGGGACGGCGAAAACCTCCTTGATCGTCAGGTTTGCAATGGCCGAAGTGGGGCTGACCGCAATATTCGCCATAAACTTTTTCCAGATGTCATGACGAATGTCAGGCGAGGCGGATGTTTGCAGACCGGCCCCGTCGAGAGCCGCGGCAATGCGCTGCACGCGCTCGCTCAGACCTCCCGCCATCTCACCGATGTGCGTGGGCAGATCGCTGAAATTTCGCACCACGCCGGGCCCTTCGATCGCTGCGCCCTGCGCCGTCACGCCGCCGAGGACGCGTTCAATTCCGATCACTTCGGCAATCTCTTCTTCGTTGCCCAACCCGTTCTGGAAACTTATCGCAACGCTGTCCGCCCGCAGGATATGCTGCACTCGACGGACTGCTTCCCGCGTGTACGGCGCCTTGCACTGCACAAAGACAACGTCAACCGTTCCCATTCCGCCAGGGTCGGTGGTGGCGCGCACGGGAATGTATCGATCTCCCCCGTATCCGACCATTCTCAGCCCGTCCGTGTTGATGCGGTCAACGTGGTCCTGCCATACGTCGACGAGGGTCACATCCAGCCCTCCTTCGGCCAGAAGGCCCCCGAACAGACAGCCCATCGCGCCGGCGCCGACCACTGCAATCGTCGGTTTCCAGTCCTTCATGCAACCCTCCTGTTCCTCATAACCTGGGCTCCTGACCCGGCAGGTCAGACCTCTCAAATGGGAATTGTAAAGCCTGGCGCCCCGCCGTCTTCAAGTTCCCGTACCGTAGCGCTGACAATGCCGGGACTCAATCAGCACTTGGCGTTTTTGTGGTCAACACCTCAATCGTCGGCGTAGGCGGCACCTCCACCACCCCGACCGAATCGGTATTCACAGCCGTCTCTAATGGCGCATACAACCAGCCTTGCGCCTCCTTACCCCTGCTGTCGACAAAAGCAATCATCCACCAGTCACCCGCTTGATTCCGACCCACAATCCTATACTCTCTCCCCAATGTCGCGTGCCCCAAGATGCTATAAGCTGACCCAGGACCGGACATGATCCTCATGCCATAATTCTTCACCACCACTTTCGGCACCGTTCCACCTGAACCACTGCGATCAGCTACAGTCGCCTGCGCCACAACCTCTGGCGTAACCCTTGCCGTCGTCGCGACCTCCGGCGTAACCGATGTCGTCGCCGCCACCTCCGGCGTAACCAATACCGTCACCACCACCGGCGTCACACTCAGCGCCTCCTCACCTGACCCCATCGCAAAGCCCACAACGCCCCCCACCACAGTGCCCAAAAAAATGTAACCTGCAATCCCCAAAACGCTCTTCACCTTAAGCACATCCCCCGCCCCGTTGCAACCGACCTGCCTTCTCGACAATGTGACCGCACCTGAATGCCAGATGCCTCAAACCACCAGGAGAACTACTATACCCACTGAAAACCTGTCACCGCCAAGCAGCTTGCACCACTGTTTGAGTTCCTCTCACAATCGCTCTATGCCCCTCGCGTCGCCGACTCCTAGCCCGAAACATCCGCTTTTGCAAGCGGCCCAAACACAACGCCGCGCAACGCCTTGACTTGGAACTTATGCCCCGGCTACAATAGGAAGCCCCCTCCCGCAACGGTTGCAGGCACAAGATTGCGCGACTGGAATTCTGACATCATGGACAACAGACGTTTGACAGTTCTGCGGCACGCGAAGGCCAAGGCCCTGGGCGCGTCGGGCGGCGATATCGACCGCCCGCTGGCCACGAGCGGATTCAAGCAGCTGCAACGTGTTTGCCAACTGCTTACAACTGTGAAGGAACAGCCCGACTGGATCGTGGCTTCACCGGCGCTGCGGACCCGCCAGACCGCGGAAATCGTCGCCGCTCTGATAGGCTACACGCGCAACATCGGCTGGAACGACCGCATTTACGCCGCGGCGCCCTATGCCCTGCTGAACACTCTGCAGGAGACGCACGACAGCGCGCAACATATACTCCTGATCGGTCACAACCCCGGGGTAGCGCAACTCGTGTCCAGCCTTTGCGCCGGCACCGACAGCCGCCTGAATCTGCGCTTCCCCACCGCGGCCATGGCCCACTTCGAGCTCGAAATCGCGCGCTGGCGCCAGCTGCACTGGGGCAGCTGTGAACTTCGTTTTCTCGTCGCGCCCCGCTTCCTCAAGTCTCTGCCGCGAGGCTGAACACCCCCTAATTCAGGCGTCCCCGCGCCGTTTAAACAGCCTGCCCGTAAATGTGCCGGTCGAAATAGCCGTTGCGGAACTTCCCCTCTGGATCCCAGCTCCCCAAGAGGCCCTGAAAGTCGGCCATGCGGGTGAAGGTCGCCGCCAGCTGCGCGGGCGCTAGCGAGAACAGCTTGCCCCAGTGGGGACGAACCTGGAACGGTGCAAGCGCCTCCTCGACGACAGGCAACAGCGCGCGCACGGCAGGCCAGTCTCTTCTCCACGAAAAGTGAAGCGCAACCGTCGGAGTCTGGTAGCTCTGGCTCAGCCACAACCGGTCCGCGGCGACTGAACGGACCTCCGAAATCCAGAGGACCGATTCGAAACGATCGCGGAGCCCCTCCATCGCCTGCAAAGCCGGGACGGCGTGCTCACGCGGCACAAAATACTCCGTCTGCAGTTCGTCGCCGCTCGCCGGTGTACTATCGACCCGAAAGTGGGGCAGCCGCTCGTGCCACGGGCCGGGAATGCCCATCTGCGGTGTGCACGGGCTCGGATCAAACCTGGTTACCGGATGCCGGTGTGTCGGCGCCGGTCTCGCGCCGAAAAAACTGTTCCCGGCCGGAGGCCCGGCGCCGCCGCCGGCTCCTGCGTTGGCGCCGCCTTCCCAATCCGCCCACGCGCCCATCTGCTGCTTCAACCAGACCTGGTTTACCGTACCCCCCAGCCAGTCGGTAAAGAGGCTGACACTGTAAGCGCTCGACATGATCGCGTCGAAATGGTCGTACAGCTCAGCGACGGGCAGATCTTCGTACACTGTCTGTTCCATCGCGAAGGCCGGTACTGTTGCCAGCGTGATGCTCGTGACCGCGCCCAGCCCGCCCAGGCCCACGACGCCACCAAAGAACTCTTCGCCGCCGCAGTCCGGCGTCAGCGACCGCAGCTCTCCGTCCGCCGCCACCAGCTCCAGCCCTTCCACTTCGCTTGCCAGGTTGCCGTTGTTGTCGCCTGAACCGTGTGTCGCGGTTGCACAGGCTCCGCCGACCGAGATATGCGGGAGGGAGGCCGTGTTTCTGAGCGCGACGCCTTGCGCGTGCAGCCGCTGGCAAAGGTCCCCGTAGGTGATGTTGGCGCCGCACGTGACGGTGTTTCGCTTCGGGTCGAAGGTCACGGGAATGTCGAGGCGCTCGACTGAGACATGTGCGCTCGACGCCGGGTCGGGCGGGTCCTGCGCCGCGGTCTTGCCATCCTGGCCCGCGTCGATCTGCGCGTCGATTGCGGCGATATCGTTGAACGAATGGCGCGAGCCGAGCACTCTCACCTTGCGGCTGGCGCGCACCAAATCCTGCAGCTCTTCCACAGTCTGCGGCGCGTAGACCTTTGCGGCTGAGAATTGTACGTTTTCCGACCAGTTTCGCAGCGTCATTTGCCTGTGCCTTTCAGCATGGACCGGCTGAAGAACTCCCCCTCTGATGCGACGAGATGTGCCCGCCTGTTCGAAGCACGCCGGCGCATGAGAATTGGACTGAGAGGGGAACGTTCCGGCCATTGTAACGCGCCAGAACGGTTTGTCAAAGGATCTGGGGCCCGACTTCACGCCGGACAGCACCTGCAAGAAACGGGTTTCCCATTCGATTTTATTGGCCAGTGGCCTTCCCCCCTGTATGATAGGCAGTTAGTGCCGCAGTTGATTTCTTCGGGGGCGAGGGCAGCAGGTTTTACAGCCCGGCCTGAGCAGCAGAGGTCGATACCCTGAGGGAAACAGCCAGATTTCAGGAGAAGGCGTGTGAAGTCCAGTTGGAACTACGACGACATCCCAGATCAATCGGGCCGCGTTGCCCTGGTGACCGGAGCAAATAGCGGGCTGGGTTATCACACCGTCCGCGGGCTGGCGGCCGCGGGCACGCGCGTGATGATGGCGTGCCGCTCACAGGACAAGGCCAAACGTGCCGCGGCGGAAATACGCGCGCAGCTTCCCGGCGCGCAGCTGACCTTCGTCGATCTGGACCTGGCCGACCTGGAATCTGTTACGCGCTGCGCCGAGGCCGTCAGCGACGGGTGCGAACGGCTGGACATCCTGGTCAACAACGCGGGGCTGTCCACCTTCTCGCGCCGGAAAACTGCCCAGGGCTTCGAGCTTCAGTTCGGCGTCAACCACCTAGGCCATTTTGCCCTGACCTGCCGGCTGCTTCCCTTGCTGCTCGCTTCTAACGGCAGCCGTGTCGTAAACGTGAGTAGTCTCGCGCATCGAAACGCGCGCCTGGACTTCAACGATCTACAGGGCAAGCACGGTTTCGACGCGTATTCGCAGAGCAAGTTGGCGAACCTGCTCTTCACATTCGAGCTGCAGCGGCGGCTGTCCCGCAACGGCACGCCTGCCATCAGCGTCGCCGCCCACCCCGGATTGTCCGCCACCAATTTGATCTCACTGGAAAAGTTCAGGGAGGAAACAAACCGGTTCATGGCGAGAACGGCTAGCCTCGTCGCCCGCCTGGTCATCCCGATTTTCGGCCAGGACGCGGCACAAGGTGCGCTGCCGCAGCTCTACGCGGCTACCGCACCCGGGGTCGAAGGCGGCGACTACTACGGGCCGGCCGGATGGCAGGAGTTTCGCGGCCTTCCCAGAAAAATACGCGCCCGCGACCACGCCTACGACGAGGCGGCAGCCGCACGGCTTTGGCAGATCTCAGCGGAGCTGGCAGGCGAAAACTACGCGCAGCTGGAATCCTGATGGGGCGCTCCTGAAGCAGGCAAGTTTCCCCCAGCTGACGCATGAACGCAATTGCCAGGGCAGTCTGGTCGGGTGAAGGAGCAGGCTCTGAACCCGGTTTGCGCCTACCCTCCAAAACCGGTCCAAAAGGAGACAGTGAGTATGTCTACCGAAATCTCATCCAGTTGGCAGTTGTTCATCGAGCAGCACCCGCAATGCATGAAAGTCCTGCGCCAGCTCAGCGCCGCCGACTGGTACGCGGCCGGCGGCTGGACGTCGTTTATCGGTCCCTACCACGCCGGCATCTATATGCAGGTCGCCAAGGGCAACTGGTACAACTACGGCCTGGACGGCATCCACTTCGAGTTTGGTCTCACCGCGGAAAACCTGGCCGCCAAGTCATTGTCGATCGACCTGCACGTCGGGCACAGGAATCTGTTTGACCGTGAGCGCTTCAACGCGCTGACTGTCGAACGGATGGAAGAGATCGCCTCGGCCTGGAATATCGATGGGCTGCGCTTTTCGCGCACGAACCTGTCCGAACGGCTGAGCATGCCGGTCCGCTTTACCAAGAGCGGTTTCGGCAAACAAGTGGCGACTGCGCTCACCAGGATGAGCGAGCTGGCGCCCGTCATAGATGACGGATTGGCCCGACTGGAGTAGCCCCGAAGTGTACAGCCATGCGCCGCCCGGCTATCTCTGCCCCTTCTGCGCTGTCGTCGCAGGTGCGGAGCCCGACTATTGCTACACGAAACAGACTGACGTCGTCCTGCGCAGCGAGCAGGTTACCGGCTTCATATCGTCACACTGGTGGCCGCGCAATCGCGGCCACGTGCTCCTTGTCCCAAACGCCCACCACGAGAACATCTACGAACTTCCCGACGAGCTGGGCGCTGCCCTCTACGGGGCCAGCCGCCGCATCGCGCTGTCCATGAAAGCGGCGTACGGATGCGACGGCGTCTCGACGCGACAACACAACGAACCGGCCGGCAACCAGGACGTCTGGCACTTTCACCTGCACGTCTTTCCCCGGTACGTGGACGACGAACTCTACCTGCGCACGGCTGAGCGAACGCCAACGAGTCCTTCTCAGCGTTGGCCGTATGCGGAAAAACTGAAGCGCGCGCTCGAACGCGCAGATCTCGGAGGATAACAGGTGCCCCTTACGCTACCGCTTCCCGATCTCGCGCGGGCGTATCTGCTCGACCCGGAGGTCATCTACCTGAACCACGGCAGCTTTGGCGCCGTGCCGCGGCCTGTGTTCGAGGCCTACCAGTACTGGCAGCGTGAGCTGGAGGCCAACCCCGTGGCGTTCCTGGGGCGGCGTGCGCCCGGCCTCCTGGCGGAGGCAAGGGAGAAGCTGGGCGCATTCATCAATGCGTCCGGTGACGACTTGGCTTTTGTTCCCAATGTCACCTACGGAATGAACATTGTCGTGCGCGCACTGCCGCTTGAAGAGGGCGACGAGATTCTGAGTACCGACCACGAGTACGGCGCCATCGACCGCGCTTGGCGTTTCAAGTGCGAAAAGAGCGGTGCCCGGCTCGTCAAACGGCATGTCTCGCTGCCGGTCACCGACCCGCAACAGGCGGCAGAGCAGATCTGGGATGGCGTCAACGAACGCACCAGGGTGATCTCCGTCAGCCACATCACCTCGCCGACCGCTCTCATACTGCCCGTGGAGGAGATCTGCCGCCGCGCCTCGGAGGCGGGGCTCCTGACCGTCATCGACGGCGCGCACGCGCCCGGGCAGCTCGACCTGGACATGCAAGCGATAGGCGCCGACTTTTACTGCGGAAACTGCCACAAGTGGCTCAGCAGCGCGCGCGGGGCCGGCTTTCTCTTCGCCCGCCCCGACCGGCAACATCTGCTGGAGCCGCTGGTTGTCAGCCACGGATGGCGCAGCGAAGAACCTGGGCCGTCCCCGTTCCTGGACTACTTCAACTGGTCCGGTACAATCGACCCGGCCGCCTACCTCAGTGTCCCTGCAGCCATCGACTTTTGGGAACAGAACGACTGGCCGAGCGTGCGTTCGGCCTGTCACCGGCTACTGAAGGAGTGTGAGGAGCGCATCCTCAACCTTTCCGGTCTGCCGCCAATCAGCCCGGATGAAATGTGGGCCCAGATGCGCCTGGTGCTCCTTCCCGGAAGCGCCGAAGCGTACGGGGCCCAATTTGAGGAGAATCGCATTGTCGCGCCGGTGGGACAGCAACGCGGGCACACTGGGGTCCGCATCTCGGTGCAGGGTTACAACAGCCCCTCGGACCTGGACCGCTTGGTCGAAGTCCTTCAGGCTGCGGCCAACTGAGCGTTCAGACGGCGAACGCCTGTCCTTGCATTCAATTGCGTTTGCCAATGGGGCTTCGAAGATGGCCTGCTTTAGGCGTGTCTCAGTAGACGCACAAGCTCCAGAATTCCTGGCCTCTTGCCGTACATCAGCATGCCAAGACGGAATATCTTGGCGCCGAGCCAGATGATCAACGGCGTCGACGCCAGCAGCACGGAAATGCTGACGGCCACGTCGACCCATGGAATGTCACCAAGCGGCAGACGCAACATCATCGTGGTTGGCGCGGTGAGCGGAAACCAGGAAAGCACACGGATCAACATCGAGTCCGGGTTGTTGAAGAAGACGCCCAGTAACATCATTGGGAGCGCCGCGATGAGCGTGACGATTCCGGAAACCTGCTGGCTCTCCTGAAAATTCCTCCCCAGCGTCCCGATCGCTCCGATAAGCACTGCGTAGACTGTATAGCCCAAGATGTAGTAGACCATCGCCAGGGCGAAGACTTCGCCGCGCGTGAAGAACGGAAGGACAATCCCGGCCAACAAGGCGAGGCCGCCGCCCAGGCCCGAAGCCGACGCCAGCCAGACGAAGACCTGCGTCAGCCCCAACCCGCCCAGACCGATGACCTTGCCCGCCAGCAGCTGTTGCGGTGTTACAGAGGACAGGACGATCTCAATGACGCGGCTCGATTTCTCCTCCGCGACGCTGCGTATAAGATAACCGGACGAGACGAAGATGGTCATCGTCAGCAGGATCGCGAAAACGAACGGGACCACGTAGCTCAGCACCCGGGCAGCAATTCCTCCCGTCGCCTGCTCGTCCTCGCTCGTGAACTCGACCCGCGCGTCGTACGGGTCCAGCAACCGCTCGCGCAGCCCGGCGTCTTCGATCTCTTCGACCAGATGCGCCATAAAGAATGACCGCAGCCCGCTGGTCCCGCTCCCGGAAAACCTGCTGCCCCCCCAAATCACCCGGATGTCTTCCTGCCCGGGATAGGCAGAGGGAACAATGACGACCCGCGCTACGGTTTCCTCTTCCAGGGCGGCGCGGGCGGCCGACTCGTCCTCGTAGGCGATGTACTCCTCCGCAAATTGTGGAAGCAACGGCGTGAACCTGCCGGACTGATCGACAAGGGCCGTGCGTTCAAGATCGTCGTCGAAGAGCCGGACAATCGCACCGCCGGTCTGCCGGCCGAAGAAAACGCCGGCGATCAACGCGATCAGACCCAGCGCCGGCACCAGAAGCGTTACAATAATAAAGGCCGGTCGGCGCACGTTTACCCAGTATTCGTGGCGCGCGATTGTCAGTACCTTGTCCAAATTCCTGCCACTCCGTACATTTCGCCGACCCGGACCCGCTTGTAATAGGTCCCCTACTCTTCTCTGTCCCGCCCCTGGACAACCGCAACGAAGATATCGTTCAGGGGAACGGCGGCTTGCTCGAAGCTCTCCACCTCGATGTTGCGCGCAACCAGCATCGCCAGCAGATCTTGCGGGCCGATACCGTCGAGGGTTAGCAGCGCCTCCTCGCCGCTGAGATCACAACTGGCAACGCCGGGCAGGTCTTCGGGCAAATTAGCGGCGCGCAAACGCACCGAGTTGGGAGCATAGTCGCTCTTTACCTGCTTCAGCGGCCCGTAGAGAACTGCGCGACCTTCGTTTATCAGAAGAATCCGGTCGCACAGCTCCTCGACGAGGTTCATCTGATGCGCGCTAAGAACAATCGACTTTCCCTCGCTGCTCAGCGAGCGCATCAGCCCCTTCAGGAGCTCCACATTAACCGGATCCAAACCCTGGAACGGCTCATCCAGAATCAGGAGGTCCGGATCATGGACCAGACTGGCCACAAACTGCGCCTTCTGCTGCATCCCCCGACTCAACTCTTCGACCCTCTTTTTGCCCCAATCCTGTAACTCAACGCGCTCAAGCCAGTACTCGACCCTGTCGCGGGCCGTCGCCGGGTCAACCCCCTTGAGCCGCGCCAGATAGACAAGGACTTCCATCACCCTCTGGTCCCGGTACAGGCCGCGCTCCTCCGGCAGATAGCCGACGCGAGCACGGCTGCGTACAGGCGGGCTTCCCAGCAGCTCGACCTCGCCGGAGTCGGCCTTGAAGATGTCCATCAGGATGCGGATCGTGCTCGTCTTGCCGGCGCCATTGGGCCCGAGAAGTCCGAAGATCTCGCCAGGATAGACGTCGAACGTCAGGTCTTCTACGGCGATGAAATTTCCGTACTGTTTGCGCAGACGGCGGGCGGAGAGAACTGGGGTGTCCATGGACCTGATCTTAAGGCAGATTGGTTGTACTCTTTGTGACTAAGCATCCCATTCACAGAGAGTCCAAAAAAGTAATGGGACATCGGAGTGAAGCAACTCATATGCCAATACGTTAGCCAGATCGGAAAGTTTCTGTGGGTCCTCTTCATTCCCTTTAGTGGCGATCACTGTGGACCACTGACAGGACGCAGGCGGCGTGTGAAAGCAGTCGCTCGCATCGGCCGCGCGTTCCCATCGGTTCGTCCAATCTCCTGCCAATAAATGAACTAAATTATGCACAATGTCAAGCCTGGACCGTGTTGGCGCCGCAGGTCTCCGCCCTTGACACCGATTCCCCGCCTGTGCTACTCTAATTCTGGTTGCACCTTAGAAACAGAAATCTCTTATCCAGAGTGGGGGGAGGGAACGGCCCTATGATCCCCCGGCAACCTGCCGGAGCCCCGGTTGACGGTTGTTGACTGGCGGACGGCGCCCCCCGGAATGCCGCCGGGCCCGAGCAAGGTGCCCGCGGCTCTTTTTCCGGGGCCGCCTCGCTGATCAACGTCTTTCGGTTTGCTCTGCTTGTGCCAATTCCGACGAGCCGCCTGCGGCTCGAAAGATGAGAACATTGTCCGCCTCGCCGCCCCTCTGGTCTGCATTGGAGGGGTTTCTTTTTGCAAGAGGGAAAATCCTATGCGCACCGTCTACTGGCAGGACGGGCAGGTGAAGATGATCGACCAGCGCCTGTTGCCGGGCGAGGAGGTCATCGCAGAATTTGATACGGTCCTCGAGGTGGCTCGCAGCATCCGTGAGATGTACGTGCGCGGCGCGCCCGCTATCGGAGCGACAGCAGCATACGGCATGGCGCTCGCCGCGCACATCAGCGCGGCCGGCGACGGCCAGAGCCTGCTCAATGAGCTGCGCCAGGCCAAAGAGACGCTCGATGCAGCCCGGCCAACCGCGGTCAATCTGACCTGGGCGACCCGTCGACTCCTGGGTGTGGCCGAACAGCTGGTCGAGGACGCAGGCAACTCTCAGGTTGAAGTAAGGGAGCTGGCCCGTTCCCTCCTGGCCGAAGCCGATGCGCTGGCGGACGAGGATGTCGAGATCAACCGTCGCATGGGCTTCAACGGCGCGGCTATCGTACCCGACGGCGCCAACCTCCTGCACCACTGCAATACTGGTTCGCTGGCGACGGTCGACTTCGGCACCGCGCTGGGCGTCATCTACGCCTGCCAGGAGCAGGGCAAACAGGTTCACGTCTGGGTGGACGAGACAAGACCCCGCCTGCAGGGTGCACGGCTGACGGCCTGGGAGCTGATGCGGGCCGAGGTGCCAATGCACCTGATCGCGGACAACGCCGCCGGGTACCTGATGCGCACGGGGCAGGTCGATGTCGTCGTTTTCGGCGCCGACCGTGTTGCGGCCAACGGCGACGTCGCCAACAAGATTGGCACATACAAAGTGGCTGTTGTCGCCCGCGAAAACGGGATTCCCGTCTACTGTGTCGCCCCGACGAGCACGGTCGATCTTGATCTGTCAGACGGCGACAAAATTCCCATCGAAGAGCGCGGCGCCGAGGAAGTGGCTGAAATCGGCAGGCGCCCGATCGCACCGACCGACGTACCCGTCTACAACCCGGCCTTTGACATCACGCCGCACCGTTACCTCACCGGCATCGTTACTGAAGAGGGCATCTGCTATCCTCCCTTCACCGAGAGCCTGAAGGCTGCGGTGGAGCGGGGTCGGGCGGCAATCGAGGAAAAGCGGGCGGGGAGGAGTGAGTAGAATTGAACGTGGCCAGCCGCTTTTCTAACATCTGCGTCTTTTGCGGCTCCAGCCCCGGAGTAGACGACATCTATACGCAGCAAGCCGAGGCGCTTGGAGCCGAAATCGCGCGGCGGGGCTACGGTCTCGTCTACGGCGGCGGCAACCTGGGACTGATGGGCGCGGTCAGCCGGGCGGCATTTGCAGGCGGCGCAACGGTCTTCGGGATCATTCCCGGTCCGCTGGCGGCGAAAGAGATAGCCGGTGAAACGATAGGCAACCTCGAGGTAGTCGAGACGATGCACCAGCGCAAGGCTCGCATGGCCGAGCTGTCCGATGCGTTTGTCACCATGCCCGGCGGCATCGGCACGCTGGAAGAGCTGTTCGAAACGATTTCGTGGATCCAGCTGGGAATCCACAGCAAGCCGATGGGTCTGCTGAACGTAGACGGTTTCTTCGATCACCTGCTGCAGATGCTCCAGTACCAGATTGCCCAGGGGTTTATCGCGGACCGCTATCGGTCGCTGCTGGTTGTTTCAGATGACCCTGCCGAACTGATTGACGGCCTGCTGCGCCACGAAACGCCGGCGAGCTCGGTGCAGTGGATCTCGGCGGAGCAGGCATAGCTGAAATCTTTCGCTTCTCGCGCGTATCGCGCCCGCCGCACTGCGTCCGCGGGGCAATGACGCGCGCCTGGAGAGAGTACGATCCGGTGCCAATAGGCCAGGACGAATTGAGACAGATCATTGCCCTCGGCGGCCACACGCTATCCGATAGCCGGGAAGACATGTCGCTGAGCCGTTATATTCTGGACCAGGCCGCGGCCGGGAGCCCGCGCGTCTGCTTTCTTTCGCAGGCAAACGGGGAGGACGCGTCCTATGTCCTGCGCTTCTATCGCCACTTTCAGGCACTTGGCGCGCAGCCTGCGGACCTCTCTCTGTTCCATCCCCATACCGCCGACATCGAAAGTTTTCTCATGGCGCACGACGCCATCTATGTTGGCGGCGGCAACACGCTGTCGATGTTGGCGCTATGGCGTGCGTGGGGCGTAGACCGAATATTGCACGCCGCCTGGGAGCAGGGAACTCTTCTCGCGGGCGTGAGCGCCGGCGCCATCTGCTGGTTTGAACAGGGGCTCACCGACTCCATCCCGGGCAAGCTCAGCGCCCTCGACTGCCTCGGTTTTCTGCCCGGCAGCTGCTCGCCACATTACGACGGCGAGGCCGAACGCAGGCCCAGTTACCATCGCATGGTTGCCAGGGGCGATATCAAGCCGGGCTATGGCGTCGATGACCACGCGGCGCTGCATTTTCGGGGCAAGGACCTTGCCGGCGTCGTAACTTCACGCGGCTCAGTTTCCGCATACCGGGTTGAAGGCGGCTCTGACGGCGCAATCGAGACCAGGCTCGAGGTTATGAGCACTTTAAACCTTAGCGACAAGTGCGGTCCCGCGCTTGCCAAACAAAAGATCGAGATGGAACTGCCATGAGAATCGTCGTTTCGGGTTCTATCGCCTACGACTATCTGATGTCCTTTCCAGGTCGCTTCACCGATCAGATCATCCCGGAAAAACTGACAAGTCTGAGCGTCAGTTTTCTTGTGGACGACATGGTGCGGCAGCGCGGCGGGACCGCGGCCAACATCGCCTATTCGCTAAAACTTCTCGGAGAAGACCCGATTCTTTTCGGAACGGTCGGCCAGGACTTTGGCGACTACGCGGCCTGGCTGCAGGCGAACGGCATCCGCACCGACCATATCATTGAAATCCCGCACAAATTTACGGCCAGCTTCTTCGTCAGCACCGACGAGGAACAGAATCAGATCGCCAATTTCTACGCGGGTGCGATGAGCGACTGCAAAGAGATCTCGCTGGCTGACCGCGGGCTGACCGACGCCGACGTGGTCATCATCAGCCCCAACGATCCGCAGGCTATGCTCAACTACGCGACCGAGTGCCGCGACCTGGGCATCCCTTTCGCCTATGATCCCAGCCAGCAGACGGCCCGCCTCAGCGGCGAGGCGCTGCGCGCCAGTATACCGGGCGCCGGCTGGCTGATGGTCAACGACTATGAGTTCGAGGTCATCCAGCAGAAAACCGGCTGGTCGACGGAGGAGATTCTGCGCGAGGTAGGCACTCTCATCGTGACCGAAGGCCGGGTCGGCAGTTACATTTGCAGCGACGGAGAGGAGTTCAAAATCCCGGTCGCGCCGCCTCAGCAAAGGGTGGCCGAACCGACCGGCGTCGGCGATGCCTACCGCGGCGCGTTCTTTGCCGCATACAGCGCCGGTCTGCCGGTAGAGGTCTGCGGCCGCGTCGGCGCGCTCTGCGCCACTTACGTGCTTGAGCAGGTCGGCACGACCAACCACCGGTTCACCCCGGCGGAGTTTGTCCAGCGCTACGAGGAATCCTTTGGCGAAGCGTTGGTCTGGGGAGAACGGGTGTAGACAAACTCTCAGCGGCGAAGGCCTAGAAGCCGTGCTTGCCGTTCCAGCTGTCAAGGCTTCGAAGTCTTGACTAACGTTGTCCGCATTTGTTGTCACCGCCGCCAATGAAAAGGAAGATGAAGCATTTCAATCCGGGTTCTGTAAGGCTGAAACCGCCAGTTAAGTTTTTCCTAAGTCGAAAGAGAGCCCAATACGAGTCCGACGAAACGCAAGAGAGGTCGGACCGGAAGGATTCTTTCGCAACACATTTTCGGGAGTCCATGTTTCCATGAGCAACGCAGTTAAGCAAGTTAGCTACGACATCGCCGATATAGGCCTGGCCGAAAGAGGCCGATTTCGAATGCAGTGGGCCGGCAAAGAGATGCCCGTGCTCGACCTGCTGGAAGAACGCTATCGACGCGAGCGCCCCTTCGAAGGCGTGCGCATGGCGGCCGCCATGCACGTCACTAGCGAGACCGCCAATCTGATGCGCGTCCTGCTCGCCGGCGGCGCCGAAATCGCCCTATGTGCCAGCAATCCGCTCAGCACGCAGGACGACATCGCCGCGGCCCTCGTCGCCTATTACGAGATGCCCGTGTATGCCATCAAGGGTGAAACGACCAGGCAGTACAACGAGCACATCAACGCCGCGCTCGATACCGGTCCCCACCTGACCATGGACGACGGCATGGACCTGGTCGCCATGCTCCATACACGGCGCAGCAATCTCCTGGACAATGTCGTCGGCGGCACCGAAGAGACGACAACCGGTGTCATCCGCCTCAGAGCGATGGCGGCCCAGGGCAAGCTGGCCTTCCCCGTTATCGCCGTCAACGACGCCATGACGAAACACTTCTTTGACAACCGCTACGGGACCGGCCAGAGCACGATGGACGGCATAATCCGTGCGACCAACGTGCTGCTGGCGGGCAAGACGTTCGTGGTCGGCGGATACGGCTGGTGCAGCAAAGGGATCGCCATGCGCGCCAAAGGCCTCGGCGCAAACGTGGTCGTCACCGAAGTCGATCCGCTACGGGCGTTGGAAGCGGTAATGGACGGGTTTCAGGTGATGCCGATGGCCCGCGCGGCAGAGGTTGGCCATATTTTCTGTGCGGCAACCGGGGACATTCACGTGCTGGACCGCCACCACATGGAGCAGATGCGCGACGGGGCAATCCTTGCCAATAGCGGCCACTTTGACGTGGAGATCAACCTGAAGGCGCTCGAAGAGATGTCGGTAAAAATCACGCGAGTGCGAGACTTTCTCGACGAATATACGCTTGAGGACGGTCGCCGGATCTACGTAGCCGGCGAAGGACGCCTCGTGAACCTCGCCGCGGCCGAGGGCCATCCCAGCGCCGTCATGGACATGAGCTTTGCCAACCAGGCTCTGGCTGCCGAGTACCTGCTGAAGCATGCCGACCAGTTGGAAGGAAATGTCTACGATATGCCGGAGGAGCTGGACCGGGAGATTGCCGCGCTAAAGCTCAACGCAATGGACGTGCAGATCGACACGCTTACGCCCGAACAGGAAGCCTACCTGAACGAATGGACCCTGGGCACTGCGGAATAGAAACTGAACCCGCCCCTGCAGGGTGCGGCAGTCAGGAGACCAACATATGAGCAGTACTTTCATGACCGCCCCTTCGCTGCTGTTCACAAGCGAATCGGTGACCGAGGGGCATCCCGACAAGATGTGCGATCAGATCAGCGACGCCGTCGTGGACGCTATAGTCTGCCAGGACCCCAATGCGCGCATCGCCTGTGAGACCGCCGTCAAGACGGGCTTCGTAATGCTCCTTGGTGAGATTTCGACCAAGGCAACCGTCAACTACGACGAGCTCGTTCGATCGGTGATCAAGGAAATCGGTTTCGACAGCAGCGACAAGGGCTTTGACGGCGACACATGCGGCGTTCAGGTCGCCATCGCCTCGCAGTCGCCCGACATTGCCCTCGGCGTGGACCGGGCCCAGGAGTTCAAGTCGGAAGATATGGACAGCGAGGAGGATGAGATCGAGTCGATCGGCGCCGGCGACCAGGGTATGATGTTCGGCTTCGCCTGCAACGAGACGGCAACGCTCATGCCGCTTCCAATCTTCCTGGCGCATAAACTGAGCCGCCGGCTGGCGGAGCTGAGGAAGCAGAACGTGCTTCCCTGGTTGCGTCCGGACGGAAAGTCGCAGGTCACCGTGGAGTACAGTTTCGGCAAACCGAAACGCATCCATACAGTGTTGATCAGCACGCAGCACGCGGCGGAGATTTGCAAGGAAGAGATAGAACGGGAACTGGTCGAAAAGTGCATTATGCCAGCTCTGCCTCCTGAACTGGTGGAGGAAAAACCTCTGACCTACGTGAACCCTACCGGCCGCTTTGTGGTCGGCGGGCCAATGGGAGATGCCGGACTGACAGGGCGCAAGATCATCGTCGATACGTACGGAGGCATGGGTCGCCACGGCGGGGGTGCTTTCAGTGGCAAGGACTGCACGAAGGTCGACCGCAGCGGCGCCTATGCTGCCCGGTGGGTAGCCAAGAACATTGTCGCCGCCGGCCTGGCCGATCGCTGCGAAATCCAGCTTGCCTACGCCATCGGCGTCGCACAGCCCTTGAGTGTGAACGTCGAGACTTTCGGCACGGGCCAAGTTGATGACAGACGTATCGAAGAGCTGATAGAAGCTCACTTTGACCTGCGACCCGGCGCAATCATACGCGACCTGGGTCTGCGGAGACCTATCTACCGGCAGACCGCCGCCTACGGTCATTTCGGGCGCGAAGACATCAGTCTGCCTTGGGAGAATACGACAAAGGCCGCGAACTTACGGCAGGGTGCCAACCTTTGAGAGCCGTTTGACGTCGGCGGCTTGAATGCAGTAACTGAAAGCTCCGTTCCGTTCTTCCTGAGATATCGTAACGCCCAACTGATTTATGGCAATGGAAACCCAACAACAGGAAAGCGCCGGCACTTTTGCGACGGTTAAAGCGCCCTCAATCTTTTGGATCATCGTCGCTGCGTCTACCTGCCTGGCGGTCTTTTTCGTCTTCTTCATGGTCGTTCAAGGCTACCGGGACGGCCTGCAACGAGGGGAAGCCCAGAAGAGGCAGCATGTTGCTATCCTGCTGCAGCGGGCTTCGGACTATTTGGACGAAGGACGGCGACAGGAGGCCCTTGCTGCCTACAATTCGGTCCTCCAACTGGATGCTCAGAATGCCCCTGCTCTCCAGGCAATCAGCACAGTGGAGGCAATGCCGACCGCGGCAGACGTTCCAGTTGAGCAGGCCGGGCCAAGTCCAATCGAGTTGGAATGGAACGAAGCACTTGCCCAGTTGGGAGCCGGCAACCTGGAGGAAGCTATCAGCCGTATCGTCGGTATCCAGGCCGCCCGGCCGGACTTTCGAACCGAGGAAGCAGAAGAAGCGCTATTCAGCGCCTATGTCGAACTCGGAAGGAGAAGGGCTGGTTCCGACCAGCTGGAAGAGGCCGTGCAACTCTTCGACAGTGCACTCGATCTGAGGCCTAACGAAAACGACGTCCGCAATGAGCGCAACATGACCGCCGGATACGTCGACGTCACGACCTATTGGGGCGCGGACTGGTCGCACGTGATCGGTATACTGGAGAAGCTCTACCAGCGCGATCCGGGTTTTCGCAATGTGGAGTACCTGTTACAAAGGGCGCACGTGGAATTCGGAGACAGTCTTGCCAGCGAGGGGGCCTGGTGTGCCGCCGTCGCCGAATACACGAGCGCTATCGCGGTGCTCGACTGGATGGAGCTGCGAGTGAAACGCGAAGGCCTTGCCGATCGCTGCGAGGCAGAAATGAAGAACGGCTCGTTGAGGTCCGGCACTGCAACTGCCAGCGCTTCTCCTTCGAGCCGTTGGCAGGTCGCGCTGGCATAAGCCCGGGATTCCATTCTGCCACGTCGCCGAGTGGCTATGGTTCTGCCAAAGAGTCCGATTGTTGATTTTGTCGCGGCGGCCGGCTATAATGCAGAATTGCTGAAACGGGGAGTAGCGCAGTCTGGCAGCGCACAGCGTTTGGGACGCTGGAGTCGGAGGTTCAAATCCTCTCTCCCCGACTTGCGGGTATAGCTCAATGGTAGAGCGCCGGCCTTCCAAGCCGACGATGCGGGTTCGATCCCCGCTACCCGCTCACAGGCCTCCAATATCAAGGTTGGATCGGTAGCTCAATGGCAGAGCAAGGAGCTCATAACTCCTGGGTTACAGGTTCGAGTCCTGTCCGATCCACTTTCCTCCCTTTCACGTCTCCTTGCTGCTGTCAACTGCCCGCAGGCCCTCCATTCGCTCGGCCAGCGCTCATCCTGGAATCAGCGTTTCAGAGCCACGCCCATGCCGAAAACCGGCTTGAGCGCCAGGTCTCTCGCGCCAGTCTGCCGCTTCCGTTTAGCCCTTTTGCTCCTGGATTTCTGAATTGGGCGCGCGGCCCTATGCTATAATTGCAGGGCGTACGGCGCTTCACACTCGGACTTGCCTGGACTGAAGTCGGGAACGAGGACCAACTGCATGCAGAACCCGGATACACTGGCCGAAGATACCGCCCTACTGCAGACGCAGATCCGCAGCGGTTTCATCGCTGTAATAGGCCGGCCCAACGTCGGCAAGTCCACTCTCCTCAACCTGCTTTTGGGGCAAAAGATCGCGATCACCAGCGACAAGCCCCAGACGACCCGCGATCAGATTCTGGGCATCCGAACCGACGAAGACGCGCAGCTCATCTTTTTCGACACGCCCGGCATCCACCAACCCCGCAACAAGCTGGGCAAACACATGGTCAATGTGGCCGAACAGACCATTATCAACGATGCCGACCTGATACTTTGGCTTGTGGACGTCAATTCGCCGCCAACGGACGAGGACCGGCTGATCGCAGAACGCCTGGAGGAGATTCAGCGAACGTACGAGTTGCCCTATCTGCTGATCGGAGCCAACAAATGCGACGCATGGCGAGGCGGCGAAATCGACGCGCGCAAGGCCGAATACGTCGCGCTGCTTCCATGGCTTGCGGCCGACAATGCGCAGGACTCGACGCCGGTCCTGCTCCTGAGCGCAATCACCGGTGAAGGCGCAGACGACTTAATCACCTCTCTGATCGAGCATCTACCACTTGGACCTCAGTTCTACCCGACCGAACAGGTCACGGATCTCTCGATGCGTTTCATCGCCGCCGAGATCGTGCGCGAAAAAGCGTTGCTCCTCCTGCGCCAGGAGATTCCGCACAGCCTTGCCGTGGTCGTCACCGAGTGGAACGAACGGAGCGCGGAGATGACGCACATCGCGGCCACCATCTATGTCGAACGCCATAGCCAGAAGGGCATCGTGTTGGGAAGCAAGGGCTCGATGATCCGCGAAATCGGTCGGGCGGCCCGACCGGAAATCGAGGAGATGGTCGGGACGCAAGTCTACCTAGAACTTTGGGTAAAGGTGTTGCAGAAGTGGCGCCGCAACGAGAACCATCTTCGCAGACTGGGCTATCGGGCGTGACGCGCCCGCCGTGCGGATCGCTCGTGGCCGGCGCGATATCGACGCACCTGAGTGGCCGGATCCTTTGGATTGAAGGCGCGCGTTGTGATATGATCGCCGCGTGCTTTTCCTGTTTTTTCGCGGTGACAAGCGATGAATCCACATACAATTCGCGTCCTTGAATACGATAAGATTCTCAGTAGGCTGGCGTCCTTTTGCTCCTTTTCCGGCGGTGAAGAGTTGGCCACATCGTTGCTGCCCAGCGACGATCTGCGCACTATCAGCGAGTGGATGGAGCAGACCGAAGAAGCATGCAGGTTGCTCGATCAGAAGACCGAAATGTACTTCGGCGGCGTCCACGACATTCGCCAGCTGATCGCCAAGTCCGAGCGCGGCAGCATATTGATTCCGACCGAGCTGGTCGACGTCCGCACGACCCTGATGCGGGCGCGGACGCTGCGCAATACGCTGACCCGTCTCAGCCGCCAGTTTCCACGCCTGGCGGATATCGCCTTCGCCATCGAGCCGTGTGAGCATGTAATCGGAGAAATCAGCCGCTGCATCAACGACCGCGCCGAAGTCGTGGACGGCGCCTCCGAGGATTTGGCGCGCATTCGAGCGCAGCTGCGCGTGGCGCAGGACCGCCTTCTCAGCACGCTCGACCGGCTGGTGCAGAACGTCGAAATAACACCCTACTTGCAGGAGTCGATCGTCACCCAGCGTCAGGGACGTTACGTCATTCCCGTTCGCTCGGAGTATAAGGGGCAGATTCAGGGGATAGTGCACGACCAGTCGGCCAGCGGGGCAACCTTTTTCATCGAGCCGCTGACCGTGGTCGAGCAGAACAATGCCGTGAGAGAGTTGGAGCTGGAGGAGGAAAAGGAGGTCCGGCGCATCCTGACCGAACTCACGGACCTCGTGTCCGAGGAAGGGACCTACATCAACCGGAATGTGCAGGTCCTGGCGCAACTCGATTTCACATTTGCCAAGGCCAAGTACGCACTTGAGTTGGACGCCACTGCCCCCAGGGTCGTTTCCTTCAATCAGAACCAGCCCGAGATTTTCGCTGGCATCGACGAGGATTCCAGCGAAGAGCGTACAGTTCAGCATCCGGGTTCGATCCTGGAGTTTCATCAGGCCCGTCACCCTCTGCTTGACCAGGAGTCGGTCGTTCCGGTCGATGTCTATTTCAGCGACGACTGCTACATGTTGGTCGTAACCGGCCCCAATACGGGCGGCAAAACGGTCACGCTCAAGACCGTTGGCCTACTTACTCTTATGGCCCAGTCCGGGTTGATGATTCCCGTCGAAGAGGGCAGCGAACTGTCTGTCTTTGAGGGCGTCTACGCCGACATCGGCGATGAACAGTCCATTGAGCAGAACCTGAGCACCTTCTCCAGCCACATGACAAACATCATCAGTATCCTGGAGGAGGCAGACCCCCGGAGCCTCGTTCTGCTTGATGAGTTAGGCGCGGGAACGGACCCGGAAGAAGGGTCGGCTCTGGCCGCGGCCCTGCTGGAGAATCTGCGCGATAGAGGAATAACGACGCTTGCGACGACCCACTACAGCGATCTGAAGCTCTACGCCCACAACACGCCCGGCGTGCGCAACGCGTCGGTCGAATTCGACGTCGAAAACCTCAGCCCGACCTTCGAATTGAGCATCGGGCTTCCCGGCCGATCGAACGCCCTGACGATCGCGCGGCGGCTGGGACTGAACCCCGTCATCGTTGACGATGCCGAAAGAATCGTCCGGCCTGAATCCCTTGAGGTGGAGGGCATGCTTGAGGATGTAAGGCGGGCGCGTCAGGAGGCTCGACGCGTGCTCGAGCAAACGAAAGAGCGTGAGCGCCACGCCCTGGTCATAGAAGAAGATTTGCGCTATCAGATGGCGAACATCGAAGAAGCGCGCCGGCAGGTGGTTGCCGAAACACGCAACACGATGCAGAACGAACTGGCCGACATTCGTCGCGAAATCGAAAATTTCCGCCGCCAGATGGCAAAGGGCGGCGCCGGCACAGGAGCGGCGCATGCCCGCTTTCTTGCGGAGGCCCGCGAGGTTATCGGGCAAAGGGAAACGGACACCGAAGGCCGTGTAGAGCAGGAAGTGGCCGCCCCGCAATCGGCGGGGGAACGGATCAGCGGCCCCATCGGAAAGGGCGACCGCGTCTTTGTACCCAATCTGCAGGCGACAGGCGAAGTCCTCGGCATTCACCTTCGCAATGGAGCCGCCCACGAGGCCGACGTTCAGGTGGGCAACTTCCGCCTCAGGCTGCAGGTCCGCCGGCTTGAGCTCCGCAGCAAAGCCCAGGCGACGCCTGCGAATGCATCGAAGAGCGCCGTGACGCTCCAGACCGCAGCCAAGCCGGGCCCGGGCGGCAATGCCTCTGCCACGACAGAATTGGATTTGCGGGGCGAGCGCGTCGACGCAGGACTGCAGCGGTTGGAAGGCTATCTCGATGACGCCTATCTGGAGAATCTGCCCTGGGTGCGGATCATTCACGGCAAAGGGACCGGGGCAATGCGGGATGCCGTGCGGGCTGCGCTGCAGGGACATCCTTTGGTCAGCAAATACCGCCCCGGCGCGCTGGGAGAAGGCGATGACGGCGTCACTGTCGCCAGCCTGATGACCGACGAAGGATAGGCTGCAACAAATGGAACTGCGCGCTTACTGGGCGATATTGCGAAGGCGGTGGGCGGCGCCCGTCCTGTTGCCGGTTCTGGTAGCTGTGTTCAGCGCAATGCAGTTGCGGCCCTGGCAGGAGCCTCCTCCTTCGTACAGTGTCACCATGCGACTGCTTGTCGGCGTTCTACCCATCGAGGAGGCCGACGGTTTCGATCCCCGATACTACGCCTGGATGACAAGCGAGTATTTGGTGGACGACTTCAGCGAGGTGCTCGCCACGGAGATGTTCGCGACGGCGGTAAATTCCCGTCTCACCGAGAAGGGCCTCAGCATCCCGGCCAATCTGATTCGAGGCCACGCCAATACAGGTGAACAGCATCGCATCATCAGTCTGACGTTCACTTGGCACGATGCGGACGAACTGCAGGCGATCGCCGACGCAACTGTGGCTGAATTGGAGGAGAACGCGAATTCATACTTTGACCAGTTGGGGACGAAAGACGCCGGCGTTCACGTCCTTGATTCCCCCGCAGTCTTCCGGCAAGGGCAGAGCGCGCGCCAACGAGTCGAATGGCCTGTCAGGATCATCCTGGCGATGATTGCCGGCATCGGGATCGCATTCTTGCGGGAGCATCTCGACGATACAGTGCGCCGCCGCGAACAGTTGGAAGAGATCGGTTTGACCGTGCTCGGAGCGGTGCCCAGGCGTGGCCACCTTGGCATGACTTTAAGCGGGACATTGTTACGCAGGCAATCGTCAAAGTGATCGAAGCCAGGTTCCGTTGCGCTTGCTGGGCGCTTCGCTCGCGGACCGGTGCGCCGGCGCGTCTCAGGAAACGGAGGCAAAAGTGATACAGGAATATGGTGGGGTCATTCGACGATACGGCTGGATCGTTGTCCTGGCTGTTGTTTTGGCCGGTCTGCTCTCCTACGGCGTCAGCTTTTTCCAAGAGGAAATGTTCAGGGCCACCGTGCAGGTCAGTACCGTTCCTGCCCGGCCCGACTGGGGGCTGGGCAACACGGCCAAGGACTTGATGCGGAACTTCGCACTGAATCTGCGGACGCACGAAGTGGCAAATGAGGTAATCGCCCGCGCGCAGCTGGATATGCACCCGAACGAATTCCTGCGCCTGACACAGGTAATGCCCGACTCTTCGACCTTTACCATTCAACTTGAAGCCAGGTCCCGCGACAAGATCGTAGCAGAGAACATGGTCAAGACTTGGGCGGACTGGTTCGTTGATGAGCGGACCGCCTACTACGCACAACAGGACAAGCGCGATCGCATCGAGGTCAAAATGGTCACCAGGACGATTGAGGCCGTACAGTACCAGCCGCGACCCCTTGTCAATGCCATCGCCGGCAGCGTGCTTGGGCTTCTATTGGGGATAGGTCTGATCCTTTTGATCATGTTGGTGGAGAGCGGGCTATTGCGTACCAAGGACTCGGTAGAGCGGACGCTCGCGATTCCCGTTTTGGGCGCTATCCCGGTGACGTCGGGCAACGCGCAGGCCGGGAAAGCCATGCGGGAGAGAGGGAGGCCGGCTTCACCGGTCTCTGAACTGGGGACCGACTAGCTTCCTGGTGGGTTGTCTGCGCGCGTCCATCGCAGCACCGGCCTTCCGGGCATTAATGCACAACAGGAATTTGAGGAAAATCCGATGTCCCTTTCTCTCGTGACCCTTTCCGCACCGCGCAGTCCTGCAGCGGAAGCCTACCAGAGTTTGCGCACCAATATCGAGTTTTCGGCCCTCGACAGACCTCTCCGCTCGCTTCTCGTAACCAGCCCTGACGCCGAAACCAGGACAAGCGAAGCCCTGGCAAATCTGGCCGTTGTCATGGCGGAGGCCGGGGACAGGGTAATCGTGGTTGACGGCGACCTGCGCATGCCGCAGCAGGATGAAATCTTCCAGGTCAGCGGCGATTCGGGGCTTTCGGATTGGTTGCTTGGCGGCGGGGATCCGACGTTGACGCCGACAAAGGTCCCCCAGCTCAGACTTCTCACTGCTGGGCCGATTCCACCGAATCCCGTTGCCCTTCTCAGTTACAACCGGCTTGCGGAGCTGTTGACTGCCCTGAAAAGCGAGGCGGACTACGTTCTGGTTGATGCCCCCCCGGTCCTGGCTGTCACCGATGCAGCGCTCTGGGCCAGCCAGGTGGACGGCACACTTCTGGCCGTCTCAGCCGGGCGCACCAAGAGGGAGCACGCCCAGCGTGCCAAGGAAGTGCTGGAAAGAGTACGCACCAACATTGTCGGCGCCGTCCTGCTGGAAGCCGAGACCGCGACGGTCGGCGGAGGGTACGGGCAGTAATTGGACCAGCTCGACCGCGCCTACGATCCGATTGCGCTGCCGATTCAGACGGCAGGGATCGATTTAGCACCGGGAGGCGACGAAGTCTCAGATACTGATTTCATTCCTGTGATGGCATTCTCACTTGGTTTCGGAGATCTCTGGTGAAAGGCATACTCCTGGCTGGCGGCCACGGAACGCGCCTGTATCCGCTGACGACCAGTCTGAGCAAGCAGATTCTGCCTGTATACGACAAGCCGATGATCTACTACCCGCTATCGATGCTGATGTTGGCGGGAATTCGGGAGATCCTGGTCGTCAGCACGCCTACTGCGCTGCCCCTCTACCGAGAGCTCTTGCGCGATGGTGCACAGTGGGGGATACGGTTCGCGTATGTGGAGCAGAAGAGGCCGCGCGGCATTGCCGATGCTTTCGTCGTAGGAAGGGATTTTGTCGGCGAATCCAGCGTATGCCTCGCCTTGGGCGACAACATCTTCTATGGTCACGGGCTGCCGGAGAAACTACAGGCCGCCGCGTCCCTTCAGAAAGGAGCGTGCATATTCGCCTACCCCGTGTCCGATCCCAGCCGGTACGGTGTGGTGGAATTTGATGCCGCCGGAAAGGCGCTGAGCATCGAAGAAAAGCCCTCCCGCCCGCGGTCCAACTTTGCCGTGCCCGGCGTTTATTTCTATGACAACCGGGTGGTCGAAGTCGCCCCAATGCTCGAACCGTCCGCCCGCGGCGAAATCGAGATTACCGACATCAACAATTTCTATCTGGAACGCGGCGAGCTGCAGGTAGAAACGCTTGGCCGCGGATTCGCCTGGTTGGACGCCGGTACGCACGAGTCTTTGCTCCAGGCGGCCAACTTTGTCCACGCTTTGCAGGAGAGGCAGGGAATGATGATCTCATGCCCGGAAGAGATCGCAATGAGGAAGGGCTATATCAGCCGGAACCAATTTCGCGCCCTTGCGGAAGCGATTCAGACGAATCACTACGGCCATTATCTTATGCAGCTGCTCAGAGAGGAGTTCAGGGAGTCGGTGGAGTGATTGGGAACGGAAAGTCCGGCGACCGGCAGCGCGACCTCAGCAAGCAGCCGCGCAGTAGCCTGATCCGCAGCGTGCCCGCCCTGGCGGCCCAGATCCGCCAGATCGACCGCTGCGCGCTGCCCGCTTCCTCTACGCAGTTCTTCTCGACGCGCACGTTGGCACCTGCCTATCTTGTCCGGAATCATACCGGCGCGAAGGAATCCCGCACAGCAGTGACAACTGTGTCTCAAGTTGCGGATCGAATGCGGCGCATGGCGAAGGCTTACGGCGAATGGAAGGAGTTCGACATCTCGGCCTTCTTCGATCTCTGGCCGGAGCATGCCCACCGTCTCGTCGCGCTGGAGGAGCGGATAAGCACCGTGAATGTTACCTTCTATGCCGATATGCTGCTTCCTTCGTTTCAGCGCGTCGAGCAATATTGGGCGCAAGAGTTCTTCCCCGCCTATCAATCGGCGCAATCCTTCGCGCGCGGAACGGAAAACTGCTCGAGCTTCACCGCGCACTTCCTGGAGTTCGAGCAGCCGAAAATGTGCGCATACCTGGACAAGCTGATAGGTATCGTGTCCGACGCTCGGCGCGAGCTGTGGAATGACATCGGCTTCCTGGGCTCGACCGCGGGTGGCGATGAGAAGGCCCACTGGCAGTGGGCTTGGCGTGAGCCCCCGCCGCCGGGACTGGACGAGCGGCTGCTACCCCTGCTACGGCAATTGCCGACCCTGACACTGGGCGTCGAGTTCCCCTTACCGGCCTATCGTCAGCCGGACCGCGTCCGCCGTCTTCGGCGAACGTGGGAAAGCGCCAGCTGGAGAGAGAGATAGCGCACGGGGCGCATAAGACGGGTCCTCTGATGAGAAACATCCTGGTAACCGGCGGCGCCGGCTTCATCGGCTGTAACTTTGTACGCTTCCTTCTGCGTAACGACCCGGGCGTGTACGTTACGGTTTACGACAAGCTGACCTATGCCGGCCGCCTCGAAAACCTGGCCGATGTCGAAAGCAGTTTCGGCACGCGCTACGCCTTTGTGCACGGCGACATCTGCGATGCCCCGAAAGTGGAAGAAACCGTCGCCCGGTTTGATATCGACACAATCATCAATTTCGCCGCTGAAACCCACGTGGACCGGTCGATACTCGACCCAGACTCATTTGTCCGGACCGACGTCTTTGGGACCCACGTCCTCCTCGAGGCGGCGCGTAAGCGCGGAAATCTTCGCTTCCACCAAGTCAGCACCGACGAAGTATACGGACATATCGAAGGGAATCATCGTTCAGGCGAGAGCGATCCTCTGGCGCCCCGCAGCCCCTATTCCGCCAGCAAAGCCAGCGCGGACCTTTTCGTCAACGCCTACTGCGTCACCTACGGTCTGCCGGTTACGATAAGCCGCGGCGCCAACAACGTCGGTCCGTACCAGTACCCAGAAAAGGTCGTCCCTCTCTTTATCACGAACGCACTCAGCTCCCTGCCTTTGCCCGTCTACGGTGACGGCCAGCAGATGCGCGACTACCAGTACGTTCTCGACCACTGCTCGGCCATTTTTCTGATCCTGCAAGAGGGCGGTCCCGGCGAGGCCTACAACGTCGGGACCGGCCGCGAGATGACCAATTTGAGCATGGTGGAGATCCTGCTCGACGAGCTGAATGCGCCCCGCAGCCTCATCCAACACGTGGAAGACCGTGAAGGACACGACCGCCGCTACAGTCTGGACGTGGGCAAAGTGATGGCCTTGGGTTGGGAACCGGAACACGACCCGGAAGAGGCCATTCGGGCGACCGTCCGCTGGTACAGGGACAATGAGTCGTGGTGGAGACCGATTCGCAGCGGTGAGTTCCAGGAATACTACGACCAGGTATATGGGAATCGCAAGACACTCGAAATCGACGGATGAATCCCTCTTCAATCCGCCCGGCCCAATCGGAAGACCTGTCGGAGATGTGTCGTCTGCTGGCTAACGGCTCGCGCTCGTACGCAAATGTGGGCGTCGAACACCTGCCCGGTCTGCTTCAAGGGGGTTCCGCGGCAGACGTCGATGTCGAAGCGCAGAAGCTTTCGGGATTCGTAGTCCTGCAACAAGAAGATTTCGCCGAAGAACTGTGCGCGCACGCCCCCGCCAGGGTGTCGCTGCGGGCGGCAGCCACTATGTATCCGGGTGCAGAGGCCCGCAAGCAGTTTTCTGCGCTCTTCGAGTGTGCCGAGAAGACCCTGCCAGCCTGGCCGGCGGGTCAGCTTGTCTATGCTTTGACCGACCAGAACTGGCTGCAGGCCAGCTTGAGTGAAGCCGGCTTTGCGCACCACGACTCGATTCGCTTCTACGAAAGAAGCGGACCGATCGCGCAGCCGCAACACCAGCCGGCCGATCTTCTTCCAGCGCATCGTTCCGACTTGCCGCACCTTGCTCACGTGGATGGAGCAGCATTCGAACCGCTCTGGCGCATGGGCGTTGCCGAATTGAAGCGCCTGTACGAAGAATGCCGCGTTGAGGTCGCAGTCCGAGATGGGAAAAAGGTGGGATACGCTGCGCTGAACCTGCACACGGATGGAGACAGACCCGATGAGAAAACCGCACAGATCGTGAGGCTTGCTGTTCACCCGCTGGCGCAAGAACTCGGCATTGGCAGACAGCTGTTGGTTTCCAGCCTTTGTCATGCCCACGCGCGGGGCATTTGCCGAGTCCTGCTCAACACGCAGGAGAGCAACCGTTTCTCGCAGAGACTCTATGAGTCGGTGCAATTCCGCAAGCGCGGTCGAGCTGTTCCAGTATATGTCAAGAGGATTTCCTTTCGCCGGGACTAGCGCCGTATTCCGCGCCTGCGCTAATTGCGGCAACCTGCCAGTCCAGATAAATTCCCAGTCATCATTTACGTATTTCCCCGACAAAAGTTAGCCAGCGCGCCATCCACACTTCACGGTGATCCGGAAAACCAGCGGCTAGAACGGACAACGCCATGTTGACAAGGCGTCGTGCCAAATCAAACAGGAGAGGGATTCCAGCACTGACGGCTGCTGAACGGAAGATCTACCGCCACCTCCTTATCACAGCGGTGCTCTATTTGTCGCTGCTCACGCTGGGCTCCACCGGGTATTTGCTGCTGGAAGGCTGGCCCTGGACCGACAGCCTGTACATGACGGTAATCACCGTCAGTACGGTTGGATTCGGTGAGATTCGACCGCTCTCGCCGGTCGGGCGCGTTTTTACCGGCTTCATGATCATCATGGGCGTCACAATCACTGCCTACACATTGAGCACCGTCGTTGACTTCATCGTGGCAGGAGAGTTTCGCAACCTCTTGTGGAGAAGGCGCATGCAAAATCGAATTGGAAAGCTGACAGGCCACTTCATCGTCTGCGCATTCGGAAGAGTCGGAGAACAGGTGGTCAACGAACTTCTCGTGAACAAAGTCCGGCTTGTCGTCGTTGAGACCCGCATCGGGCTGGCGCCGGATATGGAGAACCTGGGTGTCATCCTGGTCGAAGGCAACGCCACCGATGACGCGGTGTTGATTGAGGCCGGCATTGAGCAGGCGTCCGGGATCTGTTGCTGCCTGCCGAACGACTCCGACAATGTCTATGTGGCGCTTACTGCGCGTGCGCTCAACCCGAACCTGACGATTATTTCGCGGGCCAATAGCCACGAGAGTGAAAGAAAGCTTCAGATCGCCGGTGTTGATCATGTCATCAATCCCTACGTGACCAGCGGTCGCCGCATGGCTCGCCAATTGATCCATCCAAACATTCTGGAGTTCATGGAAGTTGTCATGCACCGCGGGGAAGTGGACATTCTCATCGAGGATATCGGCTTGAGTGAACGATCAACGCTGCGTGACCAGACAATCGAAAATACGGAGATACGCCGGCGGATCGGCGCCAACATTCTCGCCGTGAGGCGGCCGGACGGCGAAATCTTTGTAAATCCTTCGGTTGATTTCGCCCTGCGGAGCGGCGACACCCTTATCGCCCTGGGCACGCCGGACCAGCTCGACATGCTGGCCACCGAGGCCGATGATCAGCGGCGCGCATAGGAGAGATTTGGCTCCTCACCCGGTCTGCGGCAGCCACGTCGCCTATGCCTCTGACTGCTTCGGTTCATCAGAGATTGTCCACGAGCATAGGGATTCCGAGAGAACGAAGGTCCTGCCAGTGAGGTGAAGCGGTCTTTGTCCGCCCTGGGGCAAAGGGCTATAATCTGGTCGCAACGAAGTTCGCGGCGAGGACAGCAATGCCATTCGAAGGCAGTTCCGGCGTGCCCTCAGGACGAAACAGCATGTTACCCGCGGATACGATGAAAGTTCGGGCACCAAGCCTGCGAGTTACCAATGGCGGAGCGTAGCCGCGCATACCGCACGCGGGCGGTAATCCTTCGAAGGCGGAACTACGGCGACGCGGACCGAATCCTGACGGTCTTCACACCTTCCTTTGGCAAACGCTTTTTCATTGCCAAAGGAACGCGCAAGACCGCGAGCCGAAAGGCCGGTCACCTGGAGTTGTTCAACCACGCCAATCTCCTCCTTGCCCAGGCCCGCACGTGGGACATTATTACAGAAAGCGTAACGGTCGAGAGTTTCCTGGGTCTTCGGGCCGACCTGGACAGCATCAGCCAGGCCGCTTACATTTGCGAGCTCGTCGACGCATTCAGCGGCGAGGACGACGAAAACCGGCCGCTGTGGGACCTGCTCCTCTTCTCTCTACGCGAACTCGACGCCAAGACGGAAGACGGGGCGCTGCTCTTGCGCTGGTTTGAACTGAAGCTGCTTGCATTGATGGGCTTTCAGCTTCAGATGTTCGGCTGCCTTGGCTGTGGGGAGGCGCTGCGAGCTGTGAAGAACTATCTGCACCTGCAGGCCGGCGGCGTCTATTGCCCTGGATGCGGTCAGACCTTGAAGGGAGCCGAACCAATCGCGCCGCAGATCCTTAAGATCCTTCGCCACCTGACTCGTGTCGAGTGGCCGGAGGTCCGTCACGTACAGCTTCGACAGGCCACGGCTCGAGCCGTCGAAGAAGTTCTGCAGCGCTACCTGGTTATCGTACTGGAACGTCGACTGAAGTCAGCGGAGTTCATACGCAGCCTGCGGCTCGCGCCGGAGGTCAGCGCCGCACCGCCAGATAACGGTGGGCCAGCCCCGGCCGGCCTTGACGTCGGCGAACAGTTGCACAGTCCTGGCCATGGCGGCCAATAGGCTGATGAAACTAATCTACGCGGCACGCTTTGCCGGTGTTACGTTTCTAGCCGCCGGCATCTATTCGATGTTCGTTTTGCAGCCGACTTACGGGCTCATGCTTGAAGGGCAGCAGCAAAGCTGGCTTGTAGAAGTCCTGCCCCGATGGAACATGGGGGGTTGGCTCTTGTTGCTCTCCGTTCTGGCGTGGATGACGCTGCTGGTAACCTCGATGTACAGCTACTCGCCAGTTCATCGAGTCAGTACGATTATGCAGTCGGGGTTGATTATCATCGCTGCCGTGCTCCTCATTCTCGGAATCCTGGTGGGTCTGACCCGCCTGGAGGTGTTTGCAGCTGGGAATGGAGGCCTGACTCCGCCGTCGACAGTTCCCGGCATTGCCTTCCTGGACGATAGCGCCCTGACAGTGTTGAAAGCGGGCCTGCTGATGGGCGGGGGCGTTTCGGCCTGGATTGGCATCGATCTGGCGCTGATGGGAAAGCTTCCGCCACTCTGGCTGGCGCCCCAGGTTATCGCAGGCGTGGTTTTGGTGCCGGCGCCCTTCATCGGCCTCTCGGCCTGGCAACTCCTGATCGCCTTGGCGGGCCTTATCGTCTTCTGCCTCGTACTCGGCGCCCGCCGCACGCTGCCGGCGTCCTATCCTCCCCTCGGGTAGCCCAGCGCACAAAACGCTCTCTATACATCTACTCCGAGTTCATCACGAGCATTCTCAGCCCATTGACGACGACAATCAGAGTGCTGCCTTCGTGCCCGAGGACACCGACAGGGAGCGGCAGACGAAAATCGGGCAAAAAGATTGGCGCCACAACCGTCAGCAAGACCAGGGTCAAGATCGCGGTCACTGAAACATAGATATTCTGTCGCACTATGTCGCGCGCGCGACGGCTGAGGCGCAGCATGAACGGAAGCTTGTCCAAATCGTCTGACATAAGCACAATGTCGGCTGTCTCCAGGGCAACGTCGGTACCAGCGCCGCCCATGGCGATTCCGAGGTCCGACGTCGCCAAGGCCGGCGCGTCATTAATGCCGTCTCCGACCATGGCGACGGTCCCTGATTCCCGCAACTTTTCGACGATTTCCACCTTTTGTTCCGGCAGGAGCTCCGGGTAGACATCCTGCACGCCGACTTCCGCCGCTACTGCTTCGGCTACATTCCGGTTGTCTCCTGTCAGCATCGCCATGCGCGCTACCCCCATCTCCCTCAGACCCGCGACCGTCTCAGCCGCGTCGACCCGCAGTGTATCGCTTACGGCGATGAAGCCGACGGCTTCCCATTCTTGGCCGGGGGCACTGGAAGTTGTCGCCCTGGCCGTCGCATCGTTCCCGGACTCCTGTCCCCAAGCGCTCGGCTCTTCCAATGGACTGCTGCGTCGAGCGACCAGGATTGCCGTCTTGCCCTGCCCTTGCAACTGCCGGCCGATTTTGCGCACCTCCGGCGATAGCTCGACTGCCTCGCTCTCGAAGAGTTTGGCGCCGCCGGCGTAGACCATTTCCTCGTGCCCATCCCGGGTGAAGACCGCCTGCACACCATGCCCGGCGACGCCGCGGAAGTCCCTCGGCGTCTCGACCGCGAGCTCCATCTCTTGCGCCCGATTGAGGATCGCGCGGCCAATCGGATGTTCGCTCAGGCTTTCGGCGTCGGCGGCTTTGGAGATGACTTCCTCCTCACCGTAACCGTTGAACGGGATCACATCGGTCAGCTGGTGCTCTCCGTAGGTCAGCGTACCCGTCTTGTCAAAAGCCAGTATGTCCAGATTGGCGGCCCTTTCTAGGTGGGCGCCGCCTTTGAAGAGCACGCCGCCCCGCGCGGCAGCGGCGATCGCGCTGAGGATTGATGCCGGCGTGCTGATAATGAGGGCACAGGGGCTTGCGACCACCAGGAGCGTCATGGCCCGGTACAGCGTCCGATCAAAGGGCTCGCTTCCAATGATCAACGGCACCAGAATCGCCAGCACCGTGGCGGCGATCACGGCCAAGGTATAGGGCTGGCTGAAGCGGTCGATAAACTGTTGAGTCGGCGCGGCGTTTTCTTGCGCTTCCTCCACCAGCCCGATGATCTTGCTTATCGTGCTCTCCGATGCCAGCTTCGTGACCTGCACTTCGATCGCGCCGCTGCCGTTGATGGTGCCCGAGAAGACCGCATCTCCGACAGCCTTGTATACCTGCATACTCTCCCCGGTGATGGGGCTCTGGTCGACGTTCGTCGTTCCCTGCAACACCGTGCCGTCCACCGGCATTCGCTCACCCGGTCTGACGACAACGACGTCGCCGACTGCAAGCAGTTCGATATTCCGTTCAGCAACGCCGTCTTCGAGGCGCACCCAGGCCGTTTCAGGCCGCAGTTCAGCCAGACGGGCGATTGCCTGGCGCGTGCGGTCCGAGGCGAACGACTCCAGCGCGCCGCTGAGAGAAAACAGGAAGAGCAGCAGTGCGCCTTCCTCCCACTCGCCGATGACAGCCGCTCCTAGAGCGGCGGCGATCATGAGAAACTCGATGTTCAGAACGCCCTGCCGGGCGCATGCCAGCGCACACTTAACGCCAGAAAACCCTCCGGCCGCATAGGCGACCAGTGCCATGGTGACCACCAGCCATCGAGGCAGCAGTCCGAACACTGAGCCGCCCAGCCAGCCAACCAGCAGCGCCGCCAGCGTAACCGCAGACAGCAGCAGCTCTGGATTGCTGCGCCAAAACTCTTTGGACAGAGCGGCCCAGGGAGAAAGCGAAAGGGGCGACCGCGGGCCTCTGCTGTTTTCGATCGACCGTTCAAGGGAACGCGTGGACATACTTGCCACCTCTCGGCTCATGCCCCACTCTCTTTTGCATCCAGCTTGCGGCGCAAACCGGCAGCGGAACGTTCCGACAGCTTCTTCGGGTCTCGCAGCCACCTGCCGATCTCCTCCCGCTTGGCCTGCTGGCAATCGGGGCAGAAGCCGGTAACCTGCACCTGCAAGGTGGTTGCGCGAAAGCCGGAATTCTGGAAGATGCTGTCCATCAACATGTCCGGCGCCAGGTTCTCCTCGAGGTCCGTAACCTGGTGGCAGCGCAGACAGACCATATTGATGTGGGGCGATGCGTCCAGCTCGTAATGGGTGTGTTCAGTGCCTGCGCTGATTTCGACGATGGCGCCCAGGTCGCGCAGGGTGTTGAGCGTGTTGTAGACCGTGGCCTGGCTGATCTCAGGGTGCTGCCGGTGTACGGCCTCATAGACCTGTGACGGCGTGGGATGGGTCCTGGTATGCGCCAGAAATTCGCAAACTGCAGCACGCTGACTTGTGACTCGCAGACCGGCGCGCTTGAGAGTTTCGATGAAGCGAGCAGACATGGGAAGTACCTCAGCAGTCAATTAGAACCAATCTAAACTTCGCTGCCATTCTACTTCCATCCGAGTAGAAGGTCAAGTCTCAATTAGAACAGTTCTAAGTTAAACGAGTTGAGAAATTCACCTGACGGAAAGGGTTTCGCTCCCATAAGGAAATTCTAATGTTGCTCAATTCTGATGATGATGAAAGAATGATTTACTATGTGTTGACCATGAGTCGGCCTGAATCGCACCATAAATGGAATCTTGTGATGATTCCGCCGAATCGTTAAGGAAAAACACCATGATGCCCTTCGACAGGTTCACGCAGAAGGCCCAGCAAGCAGCGACGCGCGCCCTGGAAATCCTGCATGAGTATAAGCATTCGCAGATCGACACCGAACATATTTTTCTGGCATTATTAGAACAGCCCGAAGGCGCGGTTCCCCAGCTCATGGCGGATGTTGGCGCCTCTGCAGACGTAATCGCACGCAAGTTGGAGGCCATTCTCGCCGCAGCACCGAAGTCAAGCAGCGCGCCCTACGGAAGTCCACCCACCGTGCAGGTATTCATCACGCCCCGGCTGAACCGGGTGATGAGCGTAGCGGGCGAAGAGGCCAAGAGGCTCCAGGACGAATATATCAGCACGGAGCATATTCTTCTGGCCATAGCCAGCGAACGCAATACGCCCAGCGCCAATATCCTGCGCGATGCGGGGGTAACCAAGGAGCGCCTGTACAGCGCGATCAATGAGCTGCGCGGGGGCCAGAGGGTTACGGGGCCGGACGGCGAAGGCAAATTCCAGATTCTGGACAAGTACGGCCGCGACCTGACCCAGGCCGCGGCCGAAGGAAAGCTGGACCCTGTCATTGGCCGCGAGGAGGAAATCATCCGCGTGATGCAGGTCCTGTGCCGGCGGACCAAGAACAACCCTGTCCTGATCGGTGAAGCGGGCGTCGGCAAGACGGCGATCGTTGAGGGACTTGCGCAACAGATTGCCGTCAACGACGTGCCGGAGATTCTAACCGGCAGGCGGCTGGTCTCACTCGACCTGGGTGCGATGATCGCAGGCACCCGCTTCCGCGGCGAGTTTGAAGAACGCTTGAAGGCGGCAATGGATGAGATTCGGCGCAGTGAGGGCGAGATCATCCTCTTCGTGGACGAACTGCACACCGTTGTCGGCGCCGGCAACGCGGCCGGCGCACTGGACGCAAGCAACATGCTCAAGCCGGCGCTCTCCCGGGGCGAGTTACAGTGCATTGGCGCCACCACATTGGACGAATACCGGCAGCACATCGAGAAGGACGCGGCGCTGGAGCGCCGGTTTGCTCCCGTCTACGTGGAAGAGCCGGACATCGAGAACGCAATCGAAATCCTGCGCGGGCTGCGGCAGCGCTACGAAGAGCATCACGCAATCTCCTACACCGACGATGCATTGGAACAGGCTGTCCGCCTCAGCCATCGCTATGTCGCCGACAGAAAGTTGCCCGACAAAGCCATCGACCTGATTGACGAGGCTGCAGCCCGACTTCGGGTGGCGATGCACGCCATGCCCGAAGATCTGAAGAAGACTAAGGCCGCCATTCTCGAGCTAACGGAAATCGAGGAAGGCGCCTGGACTGAGCGGGACTACGAGAAGGCGGCCCAGACCAAGGCTGAACTGGCGCGACTCAAAGAGGAGTTCAAGGCGGCGCTGAAATCCTGGAAAGCCGAGACCAATCTCGACGACGTGGTCGAGTCCAGCGACGTCGCCGCAATCGTACACAGCTGGACCGGAATCCCGGTGATGGACCTGCTCGAAGAGGAGATGGAAAAACTGCTGCGCATGGAGGAGTCGCTGCGCAGGCGAATCATCGGACAGGAACGGGCGATAGAGGCCGTGAGCGATGCCATCCGCCGCGCGCGCAGCGGTTTGAAGGACCCGCGCCGGCCAATCGGCACCTTTCTTTTTCTCGGACCCACCGGAATCGGGAAGACGGAGCTGGCCAGAGTCCTCGCGGAATTCCTTTTCGACAGCGACGACGCGCTCTTGCGCATCGATATGAGCGAGTTTAGAGAAGGGCACACGGTCAGCAAACTGTTCGGCGCCCCGCCCGGCTACGTCGGCTATGAACAGGGGGGCCAGCTCACCGAACAGGTGCGGCGGCGGCCCTACCAGGTGCTACTATTTGACGAAATCGAAAAGGCCCATCCTGAAGTCTGGAATACCCTTCTGCAGATCATGGACGACGGCCATATGACAGACGGGCAAGGACGCACGGTGAGTTTCCGCAACACTGTCGTAATCATGACCAGCAACGTCGGCGCCGAGTCGATTAAGCGAGGACCGCTCGGTTTCTCTACGCCGGAACTGGACGAGAGCACGCTCGTGCAAGGCGAGTACAGCAAGCAGATGAAGCGGCTCTTCCGACCGGAGTTTCTGAACCGGATTGACGAGACGATTATTTTCGACCCGCTGACACGAGAAAATGTGCGCGACATTGTGGGTCTGCTGATGGAAGAGATCTCGCAGCGCGTCGACGAGCTAGGGATCCACGTTGAACTTACAGAATCAGCTCGCGATCATCTCGCCGACATTGGATTCCATGCCGAATACGGGGCAAGACCTCTGCGGCGGCTCTTGCAGAAAAGAATCGAAAACGAACTCAGCAAGAGGCTATTGCGCGGAGAGTACCGGACGGGAGATGACGTCGTCATCGATTTCGAAGACGGCGAAGAGGGAGCGGAAGGCAAGCTGGTCTTTGCGCGCAAGGAGCCCGAACCGATAGCCGTAGAGTGGTCAACCGGCAAGACTGCGCAGGCCGGCTCGGAACATGAGCCTGACGAAACACGAGAGTAGGTCCGGCGCCTCCGGCCTGCCAGCCAACAGTTGCGATTCTTAACAAGCCAATGTCGACCGGACCAGGACCCGCATACCGCATCGAAACTGAACGTACTGTATTGCGATGCTGGCAACCTCAGGATGCAGAGCTGCTCCTGCGATCCATTGCCAAGAGCATCGACCATCTGCGCGATTGGATGCCCTGGGCGTCAGGCGAGCCGTCCACACTGGAAGAAAAGACCTCGCTGCTGCGCCGCTGGAGAGCGTCGTTCGACCTTGACGAAGAGTACGTTTACGGAATCTTCTCCTCTGACGAGAACACAGTTTGGGGCGGAACGGGGCTCCACAAAAGGCTGACAGGCGAAGCCTTGGAGATCGGCTATTGGATTCACGTGGACCAGGTCAACCGGGGACTGGCCACGGAGATCACGGCCGCGCTGTCTCGCATCGCGATCGAGGTCCATGAGGTCGAACGGGTTGAGATCCATTGCGATCCGACAAATGTACGCAGCGCGGCCATACCACGCAAATTAGGGTTTGTGCTGGAGGCGACGTTGGGCCGCAGGGCGGTGGGAACTGACGGCTCGCCGCGTGACGTGATGATTTGGACTCTGTTTCGCGATGCCTATTCTGGTACGCCCGCGGCGGACGCGGCTATCACGGCGTATGATGTCGTCGGGAGCGAGATTCCCTTAGCCGCAACTTGAATGGCAGCGCCCGCTGGCTGGGTGCCTGTGCGGTACAGTCGGGCCGTTGCCCTCCACCGTTGAAGATGGGCCACCTATTCGGCCAGAGGAAACTCGTAGAGAGCCACCCAGTCGAAGAGTCCCTTAGCCTCACTTTGACTGCGAGCACCCACGGCAAGTCCAACATCCCCGCCGGGTAGCTGCGGGTCCCGCACGCTGTCGACCACCGTATCGTTCACAACCAATTGAAGCACGGCCCCGTCGTCGACGACCGACATTTGCCGATGGCTGCCTTCGGTCAATGTCTTATGCTGCGTCCACGCCCGCACCGTACGCCACGCGCCGTCCTGCCTCAGCTGGATCTGGAATTTGCCATCGTTGTCGACCGCGAAGAAATAGAAGTTGTCGTCGTTTTGGTAGCGGGCAATCAGCCCTCCGTAGCCCCAGGCGTACTCCGGCTGCGGCGCCAGGCGCAGGTCCGCTTCAAATCGGTAGGCCCCCAAATTGGGCACGCCGAGCGGCGCCCATGCCAGGGCCCCGGCGCGCTTGATCCGGACCTGGTAAAGGTCACCCACGTAGGACAGTTCGGACTCTGAATCTGCGCGGGTGGGCAGGGAGAAGTAGGGATCGGAGAAGTCGTCGCGCGCGATCAGACGCTCTTCCCCATGCGGCATAAACTTCTCGCCTGCGGCGGGGCTCGTCCTAAGGGGCGACGCGACCCAGACGCGCCACGCGACTACGATAAGGGCTGCGATCAGAAGTGCGGTGAGCCAGACTGGGAGTGCCGGTTTCGCATCCGGCGGGCTCTCAACAACGGCCTTAGCCGTAGGCCGGTGGGGCGACAGGCCTATGGACTCGCGTTTGCGCGCCCGCTCCTCCAGCAGTGTTGAGTGGTCTTCCGCTCTGGACATTCGAAGGGCAGGCGGCTTTCGTCTATAAGGCCAATTTCCGTATGGCTGCCATTCCGGCCTGGGGCCTGGCAAGGCAAAGGCGGACAAACCTCAGACCTCAAGGCTAGCCAAATCTGAAGAGATTGAGCACTGCGGCCATGCACCCGGGGGCCGGATTCGGGCTCGGGGGCGCCGGGACTGGAAGCGAAGGTTTGTGCGGCGGAGGTTGCTGTCCCGTATCTGCGAACTGCGCTGCGGTCAGAGCGTCAATGCGGCCGTCGCCCTGTATGTACTTGTCCTCCGGCGTGGGCCCGGACTCGGAGATGTTGATGTTCACCGACGTAGCCATTAGCATCTTCTTGATGACTGCCGGCTCAAGCCCCGAGTCGGCCTTCAGCATGAGCGCACTCAGACCGGCCACGTGTGGGCAGGACATACTGGTACCGCTCGCCGTCGTATAGTGATCGTCGACGATCTGGCCGACCGAGGTGCCGGCTGCGCGGCAAGCCACGATCCGGCTGCCGGGCGCGACGACATCCGGCTTGACGCGTCCGTCGGCGGTAGGGCCCCGGCTGCTGAAACGGGCCACGCTGTCCTGGTCGGTTGAGGCACCGACCGTGATCACCTTTTCCGCCGCGCCTGGGCTGCCGATTGTGCGCTGCCTGGGGCCGCTGTTGCCCGCGGCAACGACCATCACCTTTCCCATATCGACGATTGCGTTGCACATCGTGCTGAGGGCATCGGAACCATCGCTGGCGCCCCGGCTGCCAAGGGAAAGATTGAGCACATCGGCGCCGTTCTGCGCGGCCCACTCCAGCCCGGCCATGACATTGCTCATGCGTCCGCTGCCGTTGTCGGCCAGCGCCTTGGCCGCCATAATCGTCACGCCCGGCGCCACGCCAATGTACTTGCCCCCGCTGGCCGCGCCCGTGCCCGCGGCAATCGAAGCGACATGCGTCCCGTGGCCGTTTCCGTCCGCCGCCGAACCTTTGCCGCTGAAGTCAGCGGTCAATCCAACGCGTCCCGTGAAGTCCGGATGGGTGGCATCGATGCCGGTGTCCACAATGCAAATCGTGATGCCCTCGCCGTCGTTTCGTTGCTGCTCCCAGACCTGGGGAGCCCTGATGTGTGGCGTCGATACGTCGAGCAGAATGTGTACGTCTTCATCCAGCCAGATTTCGGCCACATCTTCTGAGACAGAGAGTTCGTCCAGTGTGGCAACTTCCAAGGAGAGGGCTGTTGCGGGAATCAGGCTGAACTCCTGGTTGACCTTGATCGCCCCGATTCCTGCGGTCAGCCTGCCAATGTTGCGCTGACTGCCTTCGGAGTGAAACCGGACGATAACCTGAACTTCATCGTTCAGTTCCCTGGCCCTTTCGATCACATCGCGGACGTGGGCGGGAAATTTGTCGGAATACATTCTTGCGCAGTCCTCAACTTGGCTTTCAGTGCCCCGGTCCAAGAGGGCAAGGCAATTCATTGGTAAGGGCAGACCGTCGCGAAAGATCCACCCTCTGACGGCCCTATTCGCCGCCCTTCAAGTCCCGAATCTTGGCAATCGAACTTTGTGGCGCGCTCGCTACAAATCGGGCGGAGGCTAAAGAGCCTCGACCGGCCTGTCTTCCTCAACACGGACCAGCCACGGCTCATTCAATAGCGCGTTCAATGCAAGTCCCGGGCCGCTGACGGCAAAGCAGGGAACGATTGTCGTCTGATGCCGGACGACGAATCCGGCACTCTCAATGGCGGCGCGCTGGACCTGCCCGGCTTCCTGAACGCGCAGGAGGAGGTCTAGGTTTTCGGACGGCTCGCGAGCAATCCTGTTGAGCAATTCGCGAGTACACTTCGACATAGATTCGGCGGGCATAACGGCCAAGTCGATTCTTGGCGCGGCAACACTGCACAGTCTATCAGAACTGCGCGCGCGATGGGAAATGCGCAAACTTTTGATACGATTGTCCGGCTGTCAGCAAGGAGAGCATGTATCCTTTTGGAAACCCCGGTCATGCCCATTGGCCGAGCCACGCGCTCGCGCGCCTTCCTGAAGGCGCGGCACCGGCCCGCGGGCATCCTCGTCCTCTCACCTACCTGCTGTTCATGGAAGCGGCAAGTGAACCGTTGGCCGACCTGCCCAGGAAGATCCGCCAAGGGCGCGTGCGTACACGAAGGGCTCTCTTCTCAGCCCTTCGTGTAACTTCGTAAACCGATCTGATGGGTCAGGAGATTTGAAGCTCTCGGTCCCAATGGGGGGATCGCTTTAGTCCAGATAGTCGTACGCAATCAGCGTAAGAAACTCGACGAATTCGTCGGTCAGGATCAGGCGGTCAAGAATTTCCCCCGCTTCCTCCAGCCTTCCTGGTCCATATTCACCCAACCTCTTCAACTCCTCATCGCGTATCTGTCGATAAAGGTCCCTGGTAACCGGCCGGCCGTCCTCCAGCTTGGCCTGATGTCTTATCCACTGCCAGATCTGTGAGCGTGATATTTCGGCGGTAGCCGCGTCCTCCATCAAGTTGTAAATTGCCGCGGCGCCGTTGCCCAGTAGCCAGGCATTCAGATATTGGAGCGAGACATCGATGTTGGTACGCAAGCCGTCCTCGGTAATCGTCCCGCCGGGTACGCCGACAGCGAGGATCTGGTCTGCCGTTACCGACACATCCTCCCTCATGCGATGCTTTTGATGGGGCGAGCCGCCTGTTGCCTCTTCGAAAATCCCTCGCGCCAGCGAGACCAGGTCGGGATGGGCCACCCATGTGCCGTCGCAGCCGTCACTGGATTCACGTTCCTTGTCCGCGCGCACCTTGGCCAGCGCCTGCTCGTTGATCTCCGGGTCGCGGCGGCTTGGGATGAATGCGGCCATTCCACCGATGGCGTGTGCGCCCCGTTTGTGACACGTTCGGACCAGTAGCTCAGTGTAGGCGCGCATAAATGGCGTTGTCATGGTAACCTGCGCCCGGTCCGGCAATACCGTGTCTGCATTCTTGGCGAACTTCTTGATCGCGCTGAAAGTATAGTCCCAACGACCGGCATTCAGCCCTGCCGAATAGTCACGCAGCTCGTAGAGAATCTCCTCCATCTCAAGCGCGGCCAGGATTGTTTCGATCAGGACAGTTGCTCGAAATGAGCCATGCGGGATTTCGAGCGCCTCTTCCGCGTGCGCAAACACTTCTGCCCAAAGTCTCGCCTCCAGGTGGCTTTCGAGCTTGGGCAGATAGAAATAGCAGGAAGTTCCGCGGCGTTGCCGCTCCGCGGCGTTGTGAAAGACGTACAGCCCCACGTCAAACAGACTGGCGGAGACCGGCTCACCATTCACCAAGACGTTCTTCTCGACAAGATGCCAACCGCGCGGCCGGACCAGAAGCGTTGCAATCTCTTCATTCAGTTCATACACCCGCCCTCTGGCCGCGTCCTCCAGCCTTATCTCGCGGCGAACGGCGTCGAACAGGTTGAGCTGGCCCTCCACGCAGTTTGCCCACGTCGGTGAGTTGGCGTCCTCGAAGTCGGCCATGAAGACGTCCGCGCCGGAATTCAGCGCATTGATCACCATCTTGCGATCGACCGGGCCGGTGATTTCCGCCCAACGCTGCTGCAGATCGTCGGGCGTACCGGCCACCTGCCATTCGCCTGTACGGACGTCATCCGTCTCCGCCAAAAAGCCGGGGGCCTCGCCGGCGTCGATGCGGGCCTGGCGGGCAGACCGCGCGGCAAGAAGATCCTGTCGTCGGGAATCGAACTTCACATGCAGATCAGCGACAAAGGCCAACGCCTCTGACGTAAGAATCGCCTCTGACGCGGGCAGAGACGCCCCTACAACTGTTACGTCCACCTGCGCAGGCACGGGTGAATTCTCCTGTGGCATGAAGTGCTCCTTATGGGAAGGAAAGGGGCTATGAGATACCCCTCAAGGATACCGAAATCAACAAGAGTCGTCAACACTGTTGCCGACGTTCGCAGCGCTTGATGTTGGACCGGCCCTATTGCATGGTTTTGCCCTGGCCGCATGCATTGCAAGTGGAAGGAAAAAGGGTGATAGAAAATCTTGAGAATCTCTCTGAAATAGGCAGCCGCTACTGTTTGCCTTTGAATTCGCCGGAGGCAGCGCTACCCCTGGTCGGCGGCAAAGCGCTGAACCTGGGCAGGCTGGTCCGAGAGGAATTCCGCGTACCGGACGGATTCACTGTCACCGTGTACGCATATTCAGATTTTGTAAACCGCGCAGGACTGTCCGCCGCAATTGCCGAAGAGATAGCTTCGATCGAGGTTGACGATCCTGCGGCGCTCGCTTCGCAGTCAGAACGCCTGCGCGCCCGATTCAACGGGGGCGCCATACCGCCCGGCCTTGCGGCCGCCATCCGTGCATCTTTCGCGGCGCTGGGAACTCCCCCCGTGGCAGTCCATTGCTCGGCAACTGCCGAAGATCTGCCGGAAATGTCCTTTGCCGGCCAGCACGACACCTTCTTGAATGTGCAGGGCGAAAACAGCTTGCTGGCCGCGGTTGCAGCGTGCTGGAGCAGCCTGTGGACTGCCCGCGCAATCGCCTATCGGACGCGCAACAACATCGATCATCTGAGCGTTGCAATTGCCGTTGTCGTACAGAAAATAGTGCCGAGCGAGAGTTCCGGTGTGCTCTTCACCGCCAACCCACTGACAGGCCGGCGAGCTGAGACTGTCATTGACGCAATAGTTGGTCTGGGCGAAGCGCTTGTAAGCGGGCAGATAGAGCCGGACCACTTCGTGGTCGAGAGCAGTAGCGGCAAAATTCTGCAGAGGTATATTGGCGCGAAGGCCAAAGCTATGCACGGCAAGGACGGCGGCGGGCTGACGACGGAAACTGAACATCCGCAGCGACCGGCCATTCATGATTCGCAGATCAGGTCGCTGACGGAGACGGGACAGCGAGTCGCGGCGATGTTCGGTTCGCCCTAGGACATCGAATGGGCCTATGCGAGAGGTGACCTGTACCTTGCTGCAGTCCCGCCCGATCACCTCACTCTTTCCCGTACCGCCGGACCGAGGGGACGAGTCCCTTCGCGTCTATATCTCGTTGGGCGCCATCCAGGGAGTCCAGGGGCCTTTCACGCCGATAGGCCAGGAGATGATTCGGGGACTGTTCGCGGGTCTCGCCCCGGCTTGCCGGCTACAACGCCGCGATCGACAACCAGGCCCTTATCCGCATTTCAGCTGAACGACCTTGGGTCGACTCTACCGCCGCGCTGCGGAATGTCATCGGCCCGCCGCATCTTCCTGAGAGTCTTCCCACTGGTAGAGCCGGGCGCGGTGGATGCAGTGCGCGACCTGGCTGCCGACCCACGTCTCCGAGGCGGAGGAATACAACCGAAAACGCTTCGCCGCGTTGGCCCCTTTGTTTCACGGATGATCAGTTCTCTGTATGGAGCGCTGCTCAGGCCGGAGGCGGCTGCCCACGAGGCTCGTCTCTCAGTAGAAACTCACATTAAAGAAGCTGAAGAGCGGATGGGAGCTGCCCGCTCGCTGGCCGAGCGTATCGAAATCTGCGAACAGCTTTGCTGCGTCCAGCTCTTTCCTACATTAGTGCCGCTCTTTATGCCGCTGATCGTGGCCGGCGTCGCGTCGCTGTCGTTGCTCCACCGCCTGGCATCGATCCTGGCGCAGGCGGGCGAAGACGTTCAGCCCCAAATCGTATTCGATCTCAACCGGAGCCTGCCAAACAACGTTACGACCGAAATGGACCATGCGTTATGGCAGGTTGCCAGGCGAATCAAAGAGGACCAGGGCGGGGCCGCCGCTTTCGTGGACGCCGACCCTAACGCGCTGGCCCGGAAGTTCCGGGAAGGAAAGCTGCATCGCGCGACGCAGACGCCGATAGCAGGCTTTCTTGGGCGCTACGGAATGCGCGGCCCGGCAGAAGTCGATTTCGGCCAACCCCGATGGCGGGAAGATCCCGCTCCGCTGATCAGCGCGCTGCAAGCCCTTTTGGCCATTCAGGACCCAGGCGCAATGCCGGACGGCGTTTTCCGCGCAGGGCAGACCGCGGCAGCGCGGGCGGAAGATCGTCTGGCGAATGCCGCATCCCGTACCTTCGGAACATCATTAGGCGCCGGCCTGGTTCGCTGGCTGGCGAAACGCGTTCGAACCCTTGCCGGCTTTCGCGAGAGCCCTAAGTTTGCCGTTGTTCGAATTATGGGCATCGCACGCGCTGCCCTGCTCGAGAGTGGGCGGGAATTGGTCGTGGCCGGCGTGCTAGAACGTGCCGACGATCTCTTCTTCCTGCAGCGAAGGAGCTGAAGGTGCTGGCGATGGCCGCGCCGGACGACTGGCGGCGGCTCGTGCAAGTGCGACGAACGGTTTATCAACGTGAGCAGCGCCGGCAAGCCTATCCCGCGTCTGCTCCTCAGCGACGGTACCGCTTCGTCGCGGGCCGGGCCTCGTCTTCCGGTTTCGAAGGCGGTCTGCTGGTAGGCTCGGGCGTTTCGCCAGGTACGGTGGAAGGAGTCGCAAGGGTGGTGTTTGATCCGGCCAACCTAACCTGCAGCCAGGAGAAATCCTGGTCTGCCCCGGCAAGGACCCCTCCTGGACCCCACTTTTCCTCGCCGCGGGTGGACTGGTAATGGAGGTGGGCGGCATGATGACGCACGGCTCGGTCGTCGCGCGCGAATTCGGAGTTCCGGCTGTCGCGGGCGTTGTCCCAGGCGACGGAACTGCTGCGTACGGGCCAGCGCCTGCGCGTCGATGGCAGCAGCGGTCGTGTCGCTCTCCTTGACCAGAACTGAAATACGTGTCACATCGACAGATTACCACCCGGTTGCCGAGCGAACGCGACCGAACATCCGGCGAAGCCGCCGCGTAACTTCTGCAGGTAGCGCCGGCCTGAGCATCGAGGCCACGTTTTCCTCCAAATGCTGGACATTGCCGGTGCCGGTGAGAACCATGTCGATGCCCGGCTCATGGCGGCAGAATCGGTAAGCGAGCTCTGTAACGCTGTGCGCATCGCTGGCTTTGAGGGCCCACGCCAGCGGGTCCGTCATACCGGCCAATTCGGCGTCGATTTCGCCGAAGTCGCTTAGCTCGGCCAGAATCTCTCTGAATCGGGCGGGGCGGCAGAATGCCCGCCGGACGGCAAACATGCACTCGGTGGCAATTCCTTTCCTGGCGGCTGCAGGAAGCACCTCCTCACGCGCAGTCTGATTGAGAATATTGAATCCGACCATCACCACGTCAAAGATATCGTCGGCGATAGACTGGCGCAGTACGCGATGCTCGAGGTCGGCCGGAAACCGTTCGCTGACCGCGAGATGACGGATTTTGCCCGCCCGCTGCAGACTTTGGAGTACAGGAACCAGCTCGTCGATTACGCGTGGATACTCATCCAGCGTGGGGCCATGAAAATGGAAGACATCGATCGTATCGACGCCCAAACGCTTCAAGCTGCTCTCCACGCCTTCGGCGAACTCCTTCGCCTGCACCGGCTGTCCCTGGCGGGAAGCGCCCTTCTTTGACGACAGCACAAGGCTTTGCCGGTCGACGCCGCGGATGGCCTTGCCGATGATCTCTTCCGTGCCGTAGTTCTCGGCTGTGTCGATGTAGTTTATCCCCAGGTCGAGCGCGCGCCGCACAAGCGCGATCGACTCCTCTTCGCTGCGATCGGTTTTCCTTCCCAGCTGGCTCGGGCCGCCAGCCCCCAGGCCAACCACGCTTACTCGCAGACCGGTGCATCCAAATGTAGCGTACTCCATCCTCTCCTCCGCGGCTCTTGGCAGGTTCTGAGCAGTTTCGAAGACCATTGTAGCGCGCTAGGCAGCACGGGAAAAGTCGTGCAAGCTGTCCTCTCCCGTGCTATAATGCCGGCCAGCCGGTGTAGGATTGGCTGCACCTCAAATTCGACAAGGAGAGCGACTGATGGCGGAAGAGGCCAGAGAAGAGCGTGCCGAAGAAGCGATGAGCGAGACACGGAAAGCCGATGGAGAGTCGTCAGACCCAGTGGAGGCCAGGCGTCCAAACACATTCGCATTTACCGGAATCCTATTGGGGGGCTGGCTGGCCCTGATGATAGTCTTCGTTGTCATTGCGGCCGTTGCTATGACCATAGTGGGGGCTTTTTAGGCCAGGCCGGACGCGGGGTGGATGGCCCAATACATTCGTGAATTCTAGGACTGGCCGGAGCAAACTGTTCGTCGCATGCAGAGGGCCGATCTGCCCTCCCTCCACGTACAAGGAGTAACTTCGAGACGATGCCCAAGAAGATCTATGCATACGGGATGGACGGTTTCATCACGCCGATGATGAAGTTCTTCGCAGCCGAGGGCTGTCTGCCCAATTTCAGTCGTCTGCTGCGCGAGGGCACGGTCAATCAGACTTTCCCCTCCTTTCCGGTCTGGACGCCCACCAACTGGGCCACGCTTTCGACCGGGGCGCATACGGGAACGCATGGCGTCTCCACCTGGCAGACAGTTGTAGGCCCGAAGTCAGATGGAAACGCACGCGACCGGCTTGTCGATAGCTTTGACGGCCGCGCGAACAACGCCGAGCGAATCTGGAATGCACTGGAGAATGCCGGGCTCAAGAGCGTTGCCGTTCACTACCCGGGCGCCCATCCATCCGGCGTGAGATTGGGTCAAGTCATCGACGGTTTCGGCCATCCCAGCCACCACAAGACCGACTTCGAAGTGGCTGCCGCGCAAGCATACACGACCGATGCTTCGGCGGCCAGCGAGGTCGCCATGGGACACGACGGCTCGGCGATCAACGGCCCCCGCAGCGTCGAGATCATCCCCCCTCTGGCTGCGGCCGACGGATGGAGGAACTTGCCGCAGAGCGAACCACCTGCCCTGGCAACTGAGTTCACAGTCGAGGCCCGCGTGGGAGGCGACGCGAACCCGTTCTTTCTTCTGGCCCTGGGCAGCCGCAGTGCCGGCTATGACCGAGTCCTGATCTGCCGCAGCCGGGACGCGGGCGATCTGGTTGTTGAGGCCAATGTCGGCGAGTGGAGCGACTGGGCCACCGAGAATTTCAGGATCGGCGGGCGTGGCCAGCGGGCGGCGATCCGCTTCAAGCTGTTGAGTCTATCTCCTGACGGAAACGACCTGAAACTCTATAGAACGCAAGTTACCTATACCGACGGATTCACCTACGGCGACGACAAGCTGGCATCAGAGCTGATCGAACGCTTTGGACCCTACCAGGAACATGCCTCGATGGTCCCATACACCGCCGGCATGACGGACTTCGATGCCGCCCTGGAGGAATGCGAATACCAGGGGCTCTGGTTTGCGGATGTAGCCAACTTCATGCTCCATCAGAAAGGCTGCACCTACTTTACCTGCCACTGGCATCTCTACGACTATCTCAACCATATCCACCTGGGAGACGTCGACCCGGTCTGTCCCGGCTTCAATCCGGACAGGCAGGACAAGTACCTGGACTACTTCAGACGCGCCTATGAGGTAGGCGACCGTATTCTCGGCCGCCTGTACGAGGCCGCCGACCGCGCAGGTCGCTCCGGCGATGAGGTCTACGTCGGCATCCTGGCCGACCACGGCGCCTACCCCGACGTACGGATTGCGAACATTCGCAAGTTTCTACATGATCGGGGATTTCTGGCGCTCAAGAGGGGTCCGGACGCAGTGGCCGAGGACCAGGACCAGATACCGCACGGAGAGATTGATTGGGAGAAGACGACGGCGTATCTTTCCAAGAGAGGTTTCGACATAACGATCAACGCGGAGCCCGGGCCGGTGTTCGACGAGATTGAGCGCAAGCTGCTTACCGCTCTGCGCACATGGGTGGACGAAGAAACGGGCCAGACGCCGGTCGCCATCGCCTTGCCCAAGCGAGACGCCTATCTGCTGGGACAGTGGGGCGACCAGTGCGGCGATGTCATTTTTGCCTGGGACCACGACTACGTGAGCGGCTACTACATGCAGTGGTTGGGGATCGAGGGCGGCGGAAACGTGGGCGCACCGCTTGTGTACGGCGCGCATCATGGTGGGTTTATCCCGACGGACAATGGGTTCTCTTCAACGTTTGGATCGTTTCTGCTGGCGGGACCTGGTCTCAAACACGGCTACGAGCGACCGGTAGAACGTCTTGGTTACATTCACGCCGTAGACGTCGTCCCAACGATATGTAGCATCCTGGGAGTTGAACCGCCGGCACAGAGCCAGGGTGTTGTGGCGCGCGATCTGTTCGAAGGGCACGAAATGGTGAGGGAGAGGATATCAGGCCCTGACCAGTAGCGCTCACGGCCCAGCTCTTTTCCTGGCGCCACCCGCGAAATAAGCTGACGGTTGGCATCACCAGCGATTTTCGATAATGGCGGCGTCACTCCGCTTTCGCCCCAAACCGCCTCGCTGCCGCGGCTCATACAGTCCGTCTACACCCCCTAGTCTGCCTTCAGAACATCGACCAGGACCTGAAGCATCTCCTCCAGGCTCGGTGCGTCAGGTTCTTCCGGCGTACGGTCCGCGAGCGAGGTGCCGCCGACAAAGCGGTACATGTCGGCAGCCGCTTGGTGGAACTTCGGCGTCAGACCAACCGAGGCCATGGTGGCGGCGATCTCCTCCATCTCGCCGACCCAGCGACGCGATTTGGGCGGCATGCCAGGCAATCCGCCCTCGATGCGCTGCAACATGGCAGCCTGGCTGGTGCGGTATTCGTCGAACAGAGCACCCCGCACGCCCAATGCTTCGGCCGCAACCAGGAGCTCCGTGCAGAGCGCCGTCAATCCCTTGGTCAGCCCGGCGTAGCACATTTTGACGGCGGAGGCGTCCCCAACGCGCTCGCTGACGACGGGCACGTCGAGACCGAACTCGTTGAGCCGTGCAAGTTTCTCTGCCTGCGCGCCCGATGCATAGAAGCGGGTCGTTCCATCCCGGCGAGGCGGCGGCCCGATTATCGAGGCATCGACAAAATGGCCGCCGGCGTCTTCGACCACCTTTCCGATGCGGCGAGTCGTCTGCGGCGCAATGGCGTTGCAGTCGGCGAAAAGAAGATCGGCGCCCGTCTTGTTCAAGGCTGAGGCCACCATCTGCGCCGCCGTAGCTGCCTGCGCCGGCACAAGGATCGAGAGTACGATGTCCGCGTCCTTCACCAGTGCTTCGTACGAAGAGACCTCCTCGATTCCAGCCTTTGCCGCCAGCTGACGTGTGCGCCCGCTGCGATCGGCCAGGTGAGCGATCACGCGCAAGCCGTGTTCGCGCAGCCGCTGCCCGACGGTGTGGCCCATGTCGCCCGGGCTGAGTATCCCAACTGTGTTCATGGTTGCACCTGCCCTTTCCCTTCTTCCTGCGCCCTTCTCAGCAGCGCCTTCATGTAGCCGATTGTATATGCCGTACCGACCCGAGGATCGTTCGCCATCAAAGGAATATGGTCCGGGATCATCACGCCGTCGAAGCCGGTTTTTTCCAGCACGCGCATTGCCCTGTACATACCAAAGTAGCCGTCATCGACGAATATCTCGACGAAGTGGGGCAGCGGTTTGTCCACGTTGCGGAAGTGAATCTTGAAGAGCTTGTTGCGCCGTCCAAACTCGCGCAGCGACTCTTCGACGCCTTTTTCCCATCAGATCGCCTCCCTCCAACCAGCAGCCGATGCAGAAGCAGATACCCACGTTGGGGCTGTCGGCGATGCGCATGGCCTCCTCGTAGCCGTCAAAACTGCTGAAGATGCAGCGCGGCACGCCGCCTTGCTCAGATTGTGGCGGGGCGTCGGGGTGTATGCCGATGCGAACGCCGGCTTCCTCGGCGGCCGGCGCGGCATGGGAAACGAAATAACGGTAGTTCTCCCAGATTTCGTCTTGGGAGTATACCCGGTCGTGGGTGAGAGGCAGAAAGTATTCCTTGCCGGCCCAGTGACCGGCATCGGCCTTGGCCAAGTCAAATCCACGCGCGGACGCGCCGCCGCGGGTTGTTTCAAGCTCAGTGCTCCAGATCCCGTTCGCCATGTGAGCGTAGGTCGTATACGGAATTCCGGCTTTGCCCAGAGACTGCAAGTGGTCCAGGTACTCTTCAATCTTTGCGTCCCGGTTGTCCAGCCCCAGTACGATGGCGTCCTGATTGTGGACATCCCGGTTGCCGAAGCCGTAGATGCGGAAGCCGGCTTATTCAAAGCGCTCTCGTGTGCGCGCGTAGTAGTCGTACCCGGCGTGTTCCCCGTCAGTCCAACAGACGGCCCAATCGATGCCCATCTGTCTGACAAACTGCAGTTCACCATCGTCTGCATTCGGCAACACTTGCGCCGCTATCTTCATCCCGGCTGGGACAGGCATAAGCGACATCGTATTGCTCCTCCAGCGCAACAAACATTGGTAGAAGAGAAAGACCGGCTGTCCCCACTGAACGGCGGTCTCATGTCAGTCGGCGGGGCGAACTCTACTCTTTCGGGCCGTGACATTCTTGAACCCACAATACGCCGTCCTGAAAATGCAAGGCGGCGCAGCCTGCCAATTTCCGGGCCGGAGCTGAAGCCTTTGTTTCATGCCAGTCGACTGCGTCCCGGAACCATCTCTTCTCCCCGTCAACCTCGATGTGAAAGGGAAAACCGTATTCTGCGGCCGCCCGCACAAAGTTGAAGGCCCGCCGCGCCGGCCAGTCGGCATCCACAGCGAAGTCATCAAGCGACGGCACCGGAAAATAGCTGCCGGATTGCTGAGACCTCCGCTCCAACTGCTCCTGCTCAAGTGCGTTCAGCGCCTCTGCCAGCAGCAAGCCGCCTGCGGACGCGCACATCGTTTCGGCCTCGGATACTCGGATCCCGTCAGCAAACCGGACCGACTTCTGGGCAGCGATGTCACCGGTATCCAGTCCTGAATCCATCCAGTGGACCGTGACGCCGGTCCGGGTTTCGCCGGCTCGAAATTGCCAGAATAGCGGCTCCGGTCCCCTGTAAGCAGGCAATAGAGAAGGGTGTACGTTCAGAAAACCGTGACGCGGTCGTTTCAACACATGGTAAGGTATCGGGCGGTGCCAGCAGGCCACGCAGGCAATGTCGAAATCCAGATCGGCCATAAACTGCACGACTTCGGGATCGCCGACGTCATTGCACTCGAAGAACTCGATCTCGGCCAGGTCGGCCAAGGGGACTTTCCCCACCGGACTCCCGGTGGCTGTCGGCTTTGTCGAGGCAACTCCGTCTAAGACGGCGCCGCCAACAGTCTTGTCGTGAGCGCCAAGTGGTACGTCTGGGTTCAAAACAGGTAATTCAGTAGACGCGTCTCGCGATTCAAGTTGCGTAGACCCGTAACGGAACTCCTGCGGAAGCGGGCGAAAACGGGCGCCCGCAAGCAGAACGGCGGCGATGTCAACTCCCGAGGAGAGGAGCCTTCCCAGCACAATTCGACTGAACGGAGCGGACATACCCAGGAACAAGACACGCATGACTGTTGACAGAGGCTCTGGCTTGGCCCTATAATGGGACCCTGAACAGTTTTCCCTTAGGCCTCGGAGCAGACCTATGGCTCGCATGGTAAATTGCGTAAAGATCGGGCAGGAGTTGCCGGGCCTGGAAACGCCTCCTTACGGTGGCGAATTGGGCCAGCGGATCTTCGACAGCATCTCGCAGACGGCCTGGGATATGTGGATGCAGTACTCTGTGGTGTTGATCAATCACTACGGTCTCAGCCTCGGCGATCCGCAGGCGCGCGACTTCCTGATGCAACAGATGGAAGAGTTTTTCTTCGGCGTGGGTGCGCAGATGCCAGAGGGCTGGACACCGGAGGGTACGCCCGGCGCGGGCAAGGGCGTCCCTGCCGGCAAGGGAGCCCCCCGCAAATAGCGGTTCCCCTACATCTTCAGCGCAAACTCCGTGACAATCTCGAACTGCAGGCAGCTGTGCGCCTGTCTGAGCGCGTCTTCGACGTCCTCCGGCGTGTTTGCCCTCGCAAAAATGAACCCCAAGTAGGCGTCGCCTTCGGGCAGCGGCAAAAGGGACTGGTTCAACCTCGCCGTAATCTGCACATCCTCTACGCCCCGCAACGCGCTGGCCTCTTCAATGCCCGATACAGCTCGCAAAAGCCCGGCCTCCGGTATTGGAATCATCATTACGCCGCCGGCCTGCAGCTCCCTCTGCAAGCTTTCCAGGGGCAACCCGCACGCCTGCCGCAGAATCAGCTGTTCCAGCGAACAGCCGCCTCCCACCTCCATGCCAAATCGCAAAATCCGTGAACACAGGCCGCCGATCGTGCGCCCGGCCACCTCAACTATCCACGGCCCGTCTCCGTTCAAGCGCAGCTCTGCATGAATTGGACCCGTTTGTAAGCCCAAACCGCGTGCTGCCAGTTCGGCAGCTTTGACGACGGACGCCTGCTCGTCCATCGGAAGGCGGGAGGGCGTAACGTAGATCGTCTCTTCAAAGAAAGGGCCTTCCAGAGGATCCGGTTTGTCGAACAGGGCAAGAAGATGCAGTCTGCCCCGGTCAAGCAGACCCTCCAGCGCGACTTCAACGCCAGGGATGTAGCTCTCGATCAGGAAGGGCTGGCCTTCGCCGATCAGGGCTGTCAGCCGCCTTACGGCGGCTGCCAACTCACAACGAAGATCGGCCCGAATCACGCCGCGGCTGCCGTTCAGCTCCTCCGGCTTGATGACACACGGATACCCAATCTGCGCCTCTGCCAGGGCGATAATCTCTTTCAGGTTCTGATCTGTGCGAAACTCGGCAAAGGTCGGCGAGGGCGCCCCGCAGGCCGCCAGCATCGTACGCATTCGATGCTTATTGCGCGCGGCATCCGCCGCGGCAGGGCTGTTGTGGGGTAGCCCCAGCCGCTCGGCCACCAGCGCCGCGACTCTTGCGCCGCTGTCATCCAGCGCAAGGACTGCATCGACCGGCCCGCCCGTGTCTGCCGAGCCTTCAGATTCAGCCAGCGCGCGTACGAGAAGCTCTGTCGCTTCGCGTGGCTTGCTGAAGTCCACGCCCAGGTGGAATTTCCATTCATCAGCAAGGGTTTGGGGCGTATCGACGGCGACGACAGCTTCTATGCCGAGCTGCGCTGCGGCTTCGAGATAGTCCTGCGTTCGATAGCTATTGTGCGTCGTGAGCAGGAGCACGCGTCCTTGCATTACAGGTCCCATCCGATTGCCGGCCGCTCCCGGCCATCAGCCAATTGCAGACACGACGGCACGCCAGCCGTCTCTCTGGTATTTCGGCAGCTCGCCAATCCAGATTTCATCGGTGACTGTCCCAGGCATTGGCGCGGCGTGACCAGGCTTTTTTCGACTCAATCGCGTGGCATACGCCGCCACAATCTCCTGTTCTTCCACTCCCAGTCCTGCCAGCAGTACGCCGGCGCGAGCGCCGCTATGGAACAGGGCCTCGCGCTCATCGGCCCGATGTTCCTCCGAATCGACACACTCTTCGTCTATGACACGGCGGAGGTTAGCCTGGCTGATTTCCTTTAGCAACTCGGCAAAGACCCTGACGACCTGGGGGTGGTTTGTCAGGGATGCCAGAACTGCAGCCCGGCTGAAACAGTAGTCTCCTGCCAGGATCGTGCCGCCGAGCAGAACGCTATCAATAGCGCCTGGTTGTTCCGTTGTCAAGAGCAGGCGATGGATTCCCAGAGCAATCTGCAGCAGCTCAAGGGCAGCGGCCAAAGCGGCCCGGCGGGAAAGGGCTTCTTCCGAATCGTGCTCTGGGGCAGCCGAAGCCAGAACAACCCCTGCCAGTATCTGTTCGCCGGACAGCTCGCCTTGAACGAATTGCAGCAGCCCTTCTGGGAGGTCGGCGAGGGCCTCTTCGAGCAACGAGGCCACCACCTCCTGTTCTCCGCTCAATCGCTTGCTGTACTGGTCGGCCATTTTTGCATAACTGTACAAGTCCTACATTATGTGATGATGCCGTGTATTCGATTCTCTGGCGGAGCAGACTTGCAGACGGCCGGCTCAAAAGTCAGACGCTTCGCTCGGTCCTAATCCACCTCGGTGCCGACGATTTCACGGTAAATCGTTTCCAGGTCAGCGTCGCTGTAGTAGTGAATTATGAGGCGACCGCTTCCATCTGCCTTCCTCTCCAGGCTCACTTTCGTGCTCAGCCGGTCGCGGAAGCGGTTTTCCCAGAAACGAAGTTGGGCCTCAATGTGAGGATATGCTTCGGGCGGCTCTGCGTCAGCCGGCTCCTCCAACCATCGGCGGACCAACCCCTCGGTTTGACGGACGCTCAACTCGCGTGCAAGGACTTGGTCCAACGCCCTCTGCACATCTTCCTCGCCCTCCAGGCTGAGCAAGGCGCGCGCGTGGCCCGCGCTAATCAGCTCGTCGTTCAGAGCGGTTTTGGCAGCGGCGGGGAGGCCCAGAAGACGCAAAGCGTTGGCAACGGCAGAGCGACTCTTCCCAACACGGTCCGCGACTTGGACCTGGGTCAAGCCAAACTCGTTTACGAGTGCGTCATAGGCAGCGGCTTCCTCCAATGGACTCAGGTCGGCCCTCTGAAGGTTCTCCACCAGCGCCAGCTCCAACAGCTGCTGGGACGTCGCTTCGCGCACGATCACGGGCACGGTCGAAATCCCAGCCTGGTGCGCCGCGCGCAACCTGCGTTCGCCGGTGATCAACCAGTAGCGTTGCGGCTGGTCGGGACTCTCGGTCACTATCAGCGGCTGGATGATCCCGTGCTCACGAATCGAGGCTGCCAACTCGGTCAGACTTCCAGGTCCGAAGCGGGCCCGCGGCTGGTGCGGATTCGCCTGGATGGCGCCGATGGGCAACTCAAGCACCCCGCTCCTCTCAAACTGGGCTTGCGCTTCGTCACTCTCTTCGTCGGCATAAGGCGTGGTCCGGCTCAGCAAAGCGCCCAAACCTCGTCCCAAGCCTTGACGCCGGCGTTGACTCGGATTGTCAAAGCGGGAATCTTGGCTCATCTGTCCTCCACCCCAGTGTCGAAAGGCACCGCTCTCTTTTCACAGGAAGCGATCTGCTTCTCCAGCCCGCCCCTCTCTAGCGGAAAGCGGCGCATAAATTCGCCGGCCAGCGCTTCGTATGCCAGTGCGCCGGCGCTTTCGGGTGCGTATTGCAGAATCGTTTGACCGTGGCTCGGAGCTTCACCAAGGCGCACGGAGCGAGGGATCAGAGTCCTGAATGTTTCTTTGGGAAAGTGCAGACGCACATCTTCAACGACCTGGTTGCTGAGGTTGGTGCGGGCATCGGCCATCGTGAGCAGGACGCCAGCTACCCGCAAACGGGCGTTCAAGACGGTGCGGACCTGGTGAATCGTTTCGAGTAGCTGGCTCAGACCCTCCAGGGCCAGGTATTCGCATTGAACAGGAATGACGATTCCATCGGCTGCGGTCAAGCCGTTGATCGTGATCAGACCCAAACTGGGCGGGTCGTCTATGACAATATAGTCGTATTCCTGGTGGAGGGGTTGTAGCGCTCTCGCGAGCAGTTGCTCGCGTGCCATGCGGGCGGCCATTTCGACCTCGGCGCCGGCCAGATCAAGATTGGCCGGCACAAGTTCAAGACCAGAATGAACGGTAGGCGTAATCGCGTCCTTCACAGGCGAGTGGTCGATCAGGGTCTCGTAGAGGCTCGAACGGGACGCTCTCGGATTGACCCCGAGGCTCGTTGTGGCGTTTGCCTGCGGGTCGCTGTCGACCAGGAGAACTCGGCAGCCAGCTCTGGCAAGGTAGGCGCAGAGGCTGACAGCGGTTGTCGTCTTGCCTACGCCCCCCTTTTGGTTTGCAATTGCAAAGATATGTGCGGTCATATCTCAAAGATGCCCATACTCCTCGGACTGTCAGCTTGACGTCCCAACTGCAGGCGGCAGGGGCAGAACGCGGGCGGCCGACCCATGCAACTTGAACCCAAATTCATGTTCCTGGTCGAAGTCCATGACAGCCTACGCCCCTCCAGGGCCGCAGTATTGCCAGGGGTGATCCATCATGTAGGCCAGCACCTCAGCGTGCGTCGGAACGCCTGCAACGCCTCGCTCCTCCACACCGAACGAAGCGGTGACATTGGCAAAGCGGGCCGCGTCAAGCGGATCGCCAGTTGCTGCGAGCCGCAGAAGAAAAGCGGTGGCAAAGATGTCGCCGGCGCCGGTTGGATCCAGTTCGTTGGCTGGCCGAGGCGGAATCGGGACAGCCTCGACTTCGGCGCCTGTGCGCCGGTAGACGGTGCTGCCGTCACGGTATTCGGTGAGTATAACAAGCGAAGTGTAGTTCAAGAACTCGTAGATAAGCTCCAGTTCGCCGTCGATGTCCTCAATCGACAGGATGAGCGCGTCAAGGTGGGGCAGAATCTCCGCCATCGTGGTCCAGGCGCCAGGAAACACTCTGCCATTGCGGTCCCAACGGCGCATCCAGCCCTGGGGCACAGCTGCGACAATTGTATCTGGAGTGAAAACTGCGGCAACGTCCGGCAACACTTCATTGGCAAGAGGACCCAGCAGCGCGATGTGCGGCGCCCTGAGTTGAGGAGGGATGTCCTCGGCCGCGATCGGGGGCGACGGCGTGTAGCAGTATTGGACGCGTCCTTCGGGCGAATACAAGTTGGCGAAAGTAGTTGTCCGTTCGGCGGGAAGAGCATGAACCGAGGCAATCTCATGCAGGACTGTCAGGTCGACGTCATCTCCGGCGCGTGTGAGGATAGCCGGTTTGTACCCCAAACGAGCGGCTGTGACTGCGGCGAAGCTGACCGTGCCGCCCAGGACGTAGTCAACGCTGGCGGGATCGGCGGCTTCTATGTCCCGGGTGACGGTCCCTATCGCAAGAAGATCGATTGACATTGACTATGTGGAGCAAAGTTCGGGTTGCTGCCTCTCATTTGGGTAGGATCTGCACTTTGCGCCGACTGTCTTCTCCGATGCTTGCCGTATATACGTGTTCGTGGTTGCGAAGTGCGATATGAACCAGGCGACGCTCGTTCGCCGGCATCGGCTCCAGCGACGTAGGACGACCAGAACTGACTACCTGTTCAGCAAGGCGGTGGGCCAACTGACTCAACTGCTCTGCACGTCGCTGTTTGTAGCCGTCGACATCAATGACAATGTTCTTCCATCGATGTAACTCCTGATTGACCATCAGGCGAATGAGGTACTGAATACTGGCCAGGGTCTCTCCGTTGCGACCGATTAGCATGCCCAAGTCCTCGCCGACAATGTCCAGATTCAGCGGGGGGTCGCCATCTTCCTGGTCATCCAGCCAGGAGAGTTCGATTTCGGCCTCTATATCGAGTTTCTGCAACATCTGGCTGAGAAGATCGTAGGCAAGGTCCTCTAATTCGGCGTTTGAATCCGTCGGCTCCCCGGCTTCAACTTGAACTTCATTCGCCTGTTCCTGCCCGGCGGCATCTTCGTTCGACGATTGGGTATCGATATCAGCTGGTGCAGAATCATAGTCGGCGAGTTCAACAGACGCTTCTTCTGGTTCAGAATCCGATGCTTCAGAGGCGGCGGGCGTGTCTCCAGTCTGTTCTTCGCCCCCTTCAGGTTCAGGCCTCGGGGTAATTCGTACGAGAGCATCGGTGGCGCCGATTCCGAGAATGCCTCGGCTTCCCTCTTCGAGAACTTCGACATCGATCTGTTCGCGGGAGAGGCCGAGTTGTCGCAAGCCATCGTCTACGGCATCTTCCACTGACTTTGCCGCGAACTCGTAGCTTTGACTTCTGTTCATCTCATCTTCTCTTTCGGTTGCGACGGTTTCGTCGGCGGGGAGGGGGTCTCTTCTGTGCGCCCTTGACCTCGCTCGGAGCAGGCGCGGGCGTTGCGACGACCTCCGCTGGTGCCGCAGCTGCCGTGGCTGCAACAGCCTGTGGTGCAGCAGGGGTTATGGCCTTGTTCACTCCACTCATATAGTTGGCAATATAGGTCTGACCCATTTGCAGCAGGTTGCTTGTCACCCAGTACAAGGAAAGTCCTGCCGGTACCTGCAACGTGAAGAACCCAAACATCAAAGTCATCATCGTTGTCATCTGCTTCATCATACCGGCCTGTTTATCGCCTCCCGGCGGTGTGACCGCGGTCGTCATGCGCTGCATGTAGAACTGACTGACCATGAGAAGCGCGGGCAGCACCAGGTAGGCGGCCAAAGTCCCATATTCGCCCATATTGAACTTTTCAGGAATCCATGCCAGCCCGCGAGTAAACTCTGGAAATCCGAGGTCCGGAATCCAAAAGAAGGGGGCATTGGTCAGGTCTTTCCCCAGAGCGACGAGCGCCGAATACAAACCGAAGAGTACCGGCATCTGGACGACCATTGGCAGACAACCGCTGAGCGGATTGACGCCGGCCTCCTTGTACATCTTCATTTGCTCCTGCGCCATCTTGTCGCGGTTCTTTCCGTACTTTTTCTGCAGTTCCTGCAGTCTTGGCTGAAGCTCCTTCTGCGCCTGCATGCTCCGAATTTGGATCATCGTCAGTGGAAAGGTGATCAGCTTGATGATGATCGTAAAGATTATGATGGCGAAGCCCCAGCTATAGGGAAAGTCCCGGCTCTCCAAGCCCCCTTTGAGCCAGAGCAAGGACTTTGCAAGAGGAAAGACAATGAGAGACTGCCACCAGCCCTCGGGCACTGCCTCATCCCAATCCGACACGCCTTCACGTGGAACTCCGCATCCCCCCAGAAGGAGGGCAGCGATCACAAGGATCAAGAGCCACAATATCCATCTGCGTTTCACAGTCTTTCTCCTATCCGAGGCAAATGCTGCTCTCGCATGCAATGCCTGATCTCTGCCCCAATTGGGAGGCGCGCTTCCCGGCCTGCTCCGATCGTCATACTTTCCTTGCTCGCCAACTGCCTTCGACTGCTCCTGACCGCACAAGTGCGGCTCATCGCGACGCGAACTACGGTACCGGGTCGAAACCTCCTGGATGCCAGGGGTGGCAGCGGCAGATGCGACGCAGACCCATCCAAATGCCCTTCGCAGCGCCGTATTTTGTTACCGCCTCGTACGTGTATTGAGAACAGGTCGGATGGAAGCGGCAGTTTTGCCCCAGCAGCGGTGAGAGCGCACGCTGATACAGTCGAATCAGAAGCAGGAAGAGGGCTCGCAAGACTCAATTCTCCTCAAGCGTCATCCCTTCCCCTAGTGCCATTGGTGTTGGTCAGCGATGCCCGGCGGAGCAGCTGCGCGCAGGCCTCGTCGATCTTGCCGTATGTCGCGTCTCGGATCGGGTTCCTAGCGATGAAGACGCAGTCCCAGCCCGGTTCGATCTCAGGCATCCGCAGCCGCACAGCCTCGCGCATCCGGCGTTTCACGCTGTTTCGCACGACGGCATGCCCGATTCGCCGGCTGACCGAGAAGCCGAAGCGGCTATAAGGAAGCCCGTTTCCCAGGAAACACAACACCGCTAGGCGATTGCTGAAACTCCTGCCCCGACGACGAACTTCCAGAAATCGCTCATTGTCGCGAACCCTGAAGCGTCGTCTCACAACAGTTTGCATCCACAGGTCTCAATCGGGAACTTTCCTCTGTGCACGAAGGGCTGACAAATGCTGCCCAGTGTCGGGCCATCCTTCCTTTCTTCCCAACCATTCCATTCCTGCCGTCTTCGTGGGCTGCGACAATAGCTCGACGCACGCCTTCCACTAAAATTCGCGCTTGCGAGTTGACAGTGCGACGGCCAAATGTGTACGCTGTTTCAGTCTGCGCCGTTTCAGGACGTTGCGCCCGCCCGGGCTTTGCATTCTCTTGCGGAAGCCGTGCGTACGCAACCGCTTTCGAACTTTTGGCTGCCAGGTTCGCTTGGGCATATTCATACTCCTTCGGAGTAAGCATTTCAGTTCCGCTTCCAATGTTCTATTATAAGTGGTATCGAAGAGGACTGTCAAATCTCCCACGATTTTCAATTGTCCGAGAATGAAGCTGTGGCTTCTGAATTGGGAACGTGGTAACATTTGAAGAGGGACCTATGTCAGGCCTTGGTCCGAGCACCGGTCAACTGTGAGCTAGGCGCCGTTCGCTTCTCCTGCACACGTCAAGCTTCACTCTCCTGGGACGTAAGTAGCCCTTGACATAACGAAAAATGATGCTTCTTTTCCTTCCTGTAGCGCATATGAATAGAAGAAGTCTATCGACTGCCAGAGTTCTTGCGAACTTTCTCATGTAAGTCCAGAATTTCCGACGTTCCCCCTACAGGTCAGCTTGAGGCGCCGCGAGTCTTGATGTATGAATCAAAAAACGCTTCCCGATCGACGCTCGAAGACGAAATGAGACCCGAGCCAGATTCGGAGGCCCCAACACCGACAGACGATGAACGGCAGGAACCTCCTTCCCTGGAGTTGCTGGAAGAATCGGCCGCGCAATTGGCCGCTCTCCGGCAGCGGGCAGAGTACCTGCTGGACCAGTTGTCAACGGGAAAAGCCGACGGCCGGTCTCGCGACGATATCGATGCCACGGGCATGGCCCAATCGCCTCTCAGAGAAGCTCCAGGAGGGGATGAGAAGGCAATGGAAGTGAAGGCGCCAACGGCATTCGATGAACCGTCACTTCCCGGTTCCCTTGAGAGCGACAGCATCGCGGGAAGGCCTGCCGACCCGGAACTGGATGGCGGCAACATTCAGGACGGCAACGCGCTTGTCGCTTTCCAGGGTCCGACACTCTCAGGGTCGAATAGTTCTCCTCCTGATCCGAACGCGTCTGAGGCGTTTGCAGAGTTGCTTCCATCGCAGGGTTTCACCGCGTCGACCTCCCGCCATTCTGGAGCGTCAACGTCCGATGGCGACGCCTACGATCCGCCGGACGTCGTGCCCCCCCTCTTTGAATCGGACTCGATAGAGGCTTATCCGATTGAACGGCATCGAGCACAGACCTCTTCCGTCCTGGACAGACCTGTTGGTGCGACGCAGCCGGCCTTCGGCCAGGTGGCCGATGCAAGGTTCGACGTGACTGCAACCGACGTCATGATTGTTGAAGAGGAGATCGCAGGTCTGTTCAAGGCGATCAACAGTCATAAGGAAGTCCGCAGGGAAAACACGGGCCATGCGCTCGCGCTGTTGCGAGAGGCGAGGGAAATCGTGCTTTCGGAGCCTCACCGCATCGAGCGGGCCGAGTATAACATCCAGCAAGCGCGGCTGATCCTCGACCGCGCGAGATTGAGTCGCAGGCAATCCAGACTTCTGGCCCTGCGAACCGTCTGGCGGCTCATTCTGTGGCTGGCGATCCTGGGTGGCCTCGGCGCAGCGCTGCAACTCTATCCCCACAGCGTCGACGAAATCGTGAGCCGCGTCGCCGCCATACTTCGATGGGAGGTGACTCCATTCGTTCCTGCGCTCTGGGCAGTCGTGGCAGGGGGGGCAGGCGGCTGTCTTGGCACGATCTCTTTCCTCGTGGAGCGGATGCGCATTCATCAGGAGTTCGACGATCAATACATTCTACGCTCAACCATCCAACCGCTGATGGGCGTAGTCCTGGGATTGTTGATATTCGCTGTCCTGGCCGTTGTCTTCAACAGCCTCGACGCATCTCTTCGAATCCACCCGCTGACGACCTTCCTCCCGGCTGCCATAGCGCTTCCGGTCGGCCTCTGGCAGGAGTATGTATACGCACTGATCTTCCGCCTCACGCGGCTGCTCACATTTCAGCGTCGCCGCCGTTGGTAGACTTGGCCTTCAGGCCGGCGCCCCCGCGATTTCGCCCTTGCACAGACGAATATTGCCCGCAAGCAAGGCTGCCCGAATCCCAGGCCGGAAACAGCGGTTTGCTTGGCGGCATGACTCCATTGGCCTTACAATAGGAGCATGTTCGACCGAACAGGTGAGCGGGTCGCAGCTGAACTGGCGGCAATTCAGGAAGAAGATGACTTCGTCGAGGTGATCGTCAATGTACCGATCCGGCGTTCCTTCAGGCAGGAAGAAGCTCCACCTCCCGATGTTGAATTTGGCGGGATCGATATTGACGACGACCTCCTGTCCTCGACGACCAATCAAGGGGCTGGGTCGATACATCAGCGCAGCGGCGGCGCGGCCCAGTATCAGACTTTCGACTACCACCTGCCGCCCTTGTTGAAGGGCAGAGTTCAATCCGGACATCTGGTGTGGGTCCCTTTCGGTTCACAGGAAGTACAGGGAATTGTCGTAAGGACCGCACCGTCCTCGCATGTTGAGACAAAGGCTGTCGCCCGTCTCGCCCGCCCGCAGCCGGTACTCACTCGCGCCCAGTTGGAAATGGCCTTCTGGGTCGCCGATTACTACATTGCCCCTGTTTCCGAGGCGGTCAAACTCTTCTTGACGCCCGGTCTCCTCAGCAGAGAAGGCGCGTCGCCAAAGGTCCGCGCCAAGCGCGAAGAGCAGATCGAACTGCTCATCGAGCCGGCCGCGATTCGAGAAAACCTGTTCAAACTGGGCCGCACTACCAAGCAGGCGCAAGTTCTGACCGCCATGCTTGACGAGCCGGACCGCCCGAAAACCGTGGAAGAACTGAAGATTGAATGCAACTTGGCGTCGGCCGATGCGATCACTAGGCTGCGAGAAAAGAAACTGATTCGAGTTGACGAGGACAGTGCGACGCTGACTTCGCCCCTCGCAGCTACGGAAGAAGCAGTCTTCAAATTGCGCGGATCCCTGAAATTCAAGAAGGTTCTCTTGGCCCTGGCAGCGGAACAGAAACCTGTCTGGAAGACGGATCTCTACGCGCAAGTCGACACAGATTTGAAGAGTTTGCGCCAGTTGCAGCAGGCAGGGCTGGTCCGGATCGAAGAGAGATCGCGCTACCGGGACCCACTCATGGGACGCACATACCCAGTCACACACCCTCCCCGGCTGACTGAACAGCAGCAGCTCGTTTGGGACGCAATCAGGGAAGGCATGTTTGCAGGCAGAGCCGCGGCGGCTGACGACGCGGAGACGGCAAATTGCGACGGCGCAGGAGCGGCTGCTATAGGAACCGCATGCTATCTCCTGCACGGGGCGACCGGCAGCGGAAAGACGGAAATCTACCTGCGCGCAATCGCCGCAACGCTGGCGCGCAAACGTCAGGCCATCGTTCTGGTGCCGGAAATCGCGCTGACTCCGCAGACGGTTGCCCGCTTTGCCGGGCGCTTTCCTGACCGCGTTTCGGTAGTTCATTCCAGCCTGAACAGCGGTCAGCGTTATGACGTCTGGCGCAAAACGCGGGATGGCGAGATCGACGTCATCATCGGCGCGCGCAGCGCCCTTTTTGCGCCCATGCCGCGGCTGGGACTCATCGTTATTGACGAAGAGCACGAATCGACCTACAAGCAGGATACAGATGAATGGGGCAGTTTCACGGTCTTCTACGACGCGCGCACCGTAGCCGAACAGATGGCGCGCGCCACCGGCAGCGGCCTGATTCTCGGCAGCGCCACACCCTCGCTGGACGCCTATCACAAGGCGGAGAAGGGCCTGTTGAAACTGTTGGAAATGCCCAACCGGGTGTTAGGACACGAGGAATCGCAGCCAATCGGCGCGTCAGAAGCGGGAGCGCTCGCTGAAGCGCCTGCGTACGCTTCGCTTCCGCCCGTCGAGATCGTCGATATGCGCCAGGAGCTGCGTGCCGGCAATCGCAGCATCTTTAGCCGCAGCCTTCAGTCCGAGCTTCACACGGTCCTGGACGCCGGCGAACAGGCCATTTTGTTCCTCAACCGCCGCGGAACCCATACTTTCGTCATGTGCCGGGACTGCGGCTTGGTCGTGAATTGCGCGCGCTGCGATACGCCGCTCACATTCCACGAACGCGCCGCCCAGCTCATCTGCCACCGCTGCAACGCCCGCGAACCTATCCCCGCCGAGTGTCCGGACTGCAGGAGCAAGAGAATCCGATACTTCGGAAGCGGAACGCAGAGGATCGAGGAGCTTGTCGGCCAGATTTCCCCGCGCGCCCGTCTCGTGCGCTGGGACAGAGACACGACGGGTCGCAGAGGAAGCCACGAGCAGATTCTCGAGCGGTTCGCAGACCATGAAGCCGATGTCCTCATCGGCACGCAGATGATTGCAAAGGGGCTGGACCTGCCGCTGGTAACGTTGGTCGGTGTCGTTTCCGCCGACGTTGGCCTCTATCTGCCTGACTTCCGTGCGGCGGAACGCACTTTTCAGTTGCTAATGCAGGTGGCGGGCCGCGCCGGGCGCAGCAAGCGGGGCGGCCGTGTTATCTATCAGAGCTACACGCCTCAGCATTACGCCTTGCAGGCCGCGGCCGCCCACGATTACCGTGCCTTTTACGAAAGAGAGATAGCGTTTCGCCAGGAACAGTTCTATCCGCCCGTAAGCAGGTTGGCCCGCTTGATCTTCTGGCACAAGAAATTGGAAACGGTGGAAGAACAGACGCGTCGAATGGCGAACAGCCTCCGCCGGCGCGCCGAGGAGATCGGTGTCTGGGGAGAAGGCACGGAGCTGCTGGGACCGGCCCCGGCCCCCTATGCCCGCTACCGCGGCAACTTTCGCTGGCAGATCATCATTCGGGCGGCCGATCCGTCTATCATTTTGCGGAGCATCGACATCCCCTTCGGCTGGCGCATCGATATCGACCCCGTGTCGATGATGTAGACAGACCAGTCAGAACTGCCGCAGTCAGAACTGCCGCAGCCAGAACAGGGTCCTCAGGCGCGGCTGCCCCACAACGCTTGCACCAGATGTCGATAGTTTCGCCCAGGCGCGATCTTGCCAAGTGCCCGCGGTCCGATGGCACCCGTGCAGGCCGGGACGTTGCCGGCCGCCGCATGCATCGTCAGCCAGGCCAAAAAGGCAAAGCAAAGCGCCTCCTTTGAGTCCTCATCGCCGGGCACGCCTGTCAACTCGCTATAGCGGACAACCGGAATCCGTCGACCGACTCGCCTGTCAAGCTGTTCTTTGATGCGGGCAAGAAGCACAGGGTTGTGTGCGCCGCCTCCGCAGACGATCAGCTCGGACACCGGCATCGGCGCAAAGCGGCGATAGCTTTCGGCGATCGAGGCCGCGGTCAGCTCCGTGACGGTCGCTACGAAATCATACGCGGTCAGCCCGGCCGCGTCAGCTTCCTCACGATATTGCTCGGCCAGGGCGCGGCTGTACAGTTCGCGTCCGGTCGACTTAGGCGGGGCCAGCTGGAAATAGGGATGCCCGAGCCAGCGTGCAACCAAGTCGCCGTCCGGGCGGCCCTGGGCAGCCAGCTTGCCGTCGATATCATAGGACTGTGCGCCGTTCGAGGCACGGGCCGCGGCCCAGTCGATCAGCACGTTGCCGGGCCCCGTGTCAAAGGCCAGCGGTGCCGTGGAGGCGTCGCGGGGCGGCAGGAAGGTGACGTTGCCGATTCCGCCGATGTTCTGCAAGGCGCGGCAACCGTCCGCTTCCGGCCGCGGACGGAGGAACGCCTGGTCGAATATGGGGATCAGTGGTGCGCCCTGGCCGCCGGCGGCCACATCGGCCACGCGGAAGTCGCCTACAGTCGTGATCCCGCTTCTCTCGGCGATCACGGCCGGCTCGCCGATCTGCAAAGTAGAGTGGACGGCACCGCTCTGCCCTACTTCGTGCCAGACCGTCTGCCCGTGGGAACCGATCAGGTCTACGTCTGTGGGAGCGAGCCCGGCGCTGACGATGGCGGAAATCGCAGATTCGGCGAAACGCTCTCCAAGGATAAAGCCCGCACGGCTCAGGGCCCGCGTACCGCCCCGGCCGGCGATCAGGTCTTCGATCAGCTCGCGTTCCGCTGGAGGCCAGGGCGCACTCTGAAAGGCGAACTGTCGCAATCGCGGTTGCTCAACCGGGCCGGAGACCTCGGCGACGACGGCGTCGATCGCGTCGGCTGAAGTGCCGCTGATCAGACCGACTACTCTCATGCTCCGCGCCTGACAACCCGTCCCCGCACGACCAGTCTCGCCATCTTTTCAGCTGCCGATCTCATGGTCCCCCAGGTCCTTCGACAGTTGCGCCCACTCCTTGTACGGCTTGAATCCACAGATCGCGTAGAAATCAAGCAGCGTTGTCCAGTCGATGACACAGCCGTTGATGCCACTATTGTGCAGCCGCCTCAGGCCGGCATCCAGCAGCGTCAGACCCAGTCCCTGGCCGCGCAGATGTTCGCTGATTCCAATCGAACCCAATTGGGCCCAGGGGCGCGGCAGCCCGAAGGGGTAGAAACGGTCGATTGGCCAGCGCGAGTCTTCAAAGGTCAGACGGCACGCCCCGTGGACGCCGTCCTGCGTCCAGAGCAGCATGTAGTCGGATATCCGCCCTCCCTCTTCCAGGAACCTTTCCGCCAGCCAGTGCCAGCGGCCGGGAAACTCGTGGGCGAGAAAGGCCAGCAGCTGCTCTTCCTGCCCGGGTTGGGCAGGCCGGGCCGCCGACAAGTTCTCTCGCAGCGGCGGCGACATATAGTCGCTCAGGTTGCGCGCAACGTCCCACTCTACAGGGTGAGCGCCGTACTTGAAGCCATTTTCAAGGAAAAAAGAGACCGCAGGCGTGTCGACTAGAACACCGGGCGTGAAGGGCCGCAGGCTGCCTCCCACCAGGATGCGGCCTGCCCGGTTTTCCCCTTCCAACTGATCGGGACCCGCCGTCGTTTGTTCGCAAAGCCAGCCTTCGGCCCAGCGTAACAGCGCTGTCCCGATTCCCTGGCGCTGCTTCGAGGGGGCAACGGTAATGGCGTCGAGCCAGCCAACGTCCGCGCGCATCGACGGCGGCGCGCCTGGATGTGCGCTGCACAGCACGAATCCGGCCGGCCGGCCCCCAACCAGCGCAATCCGCCCGCCGCGTACGACACCGGCATCTTCCTTCAAATTGAACTGCAGAAACTTCTGGGAAAGCGGAAGTTCGTTGCCAATTGCGTCGCCCCATAGCTCCACTGCCCAGGAGAGATGGCTGGGATCGTTGGCATCAAAGGGAACCAGCTTCGCTTCACACCCATGAATCTGTGCAGGCATCTTTTTTTCACTCCTCCAACTGGCTGCCAACGCCCAATGCAAGGGCCCTGCGGTAGACCAAAGTGGCAACGGCCAGGTCTTGCGCCGCCAGCCCGACCGACTTGAAAAAGGTGATCTCGGAGCTGTCACTGCGTCCGGGGAGCTCGCCGGCAATGATCGCGCCAATCTCGGCATAGATCTGGCCGGCGCTATACCGACCGGCGCGGATCGGCTGGATCAGGTCACCGGCTTCGGCAAGGCAGGCGCTCTTTTGATCGACGACAACTCTGGAACGCTCTAGCGTCAAGCCATCGACTTCGCGGGCATCGGGCACATGCGAACCGATCCCGGTAACATGAACGCCGGGCCGCAACTGCCCGCCGTTGAAGAGCGGGTCGTGCGCGCTGGTCGCCGTAACGACAATGTCAGCAGCACGGACAGCCTCATCGATATCGTTAGTGGCCCGGGCCGCCACGCCGAACCGGCTCGCGATCAACGCGGCCAGCGCCTCGGCATGGGAACTTTGGCGCGACAGGACGAGGACCTGCTCGATAGGCCGCTCGCAGATTGCAGCCTCGACCTGAAAAGGGGCTTGCGCCCCGCTGCCGAAGATCGTCAGCGTTCGTGCATCTGCGCGAGCAAGATATCGCGCCGCGACGCCGCCGGCCGCGCCGGTACGCATGGCCGTGACCAGTTCAGCGTCGATGAAGGCCTGCAACCCGCCGGTCTCCGGATTGAAAAGGACGACCTTCCCCTGGATCGCCGGCAGACCGCGTAGCGCAGGGTTGGTTCCGTAAAAGCTGATCAGCTTCGCGCCGAGCGCGTTGACGTCGCCGCCCAGGTAGGCCGGCATCGCCATAAGACTGCCGTCATGGGACGCAACCGGAATGTTTGACCGCACCGGCAGGTCCGCCTCGCCTATGTAGATCAAGCGGTACGCGTCAGCGACGGCATCGATGGCCGCCGGCATGTCGACTAGCTTTTGGACGTCACCGCGGGTTAGCCAGAGGGGCATGGCGAGAACGAAGAAACTGACGAAAGCTCCTTGAGTAACGAGAAAGAGAATAGCACAGAGGATTTGGAGGAACAATTGTCGTCCAAGACGGATACGAGTACAATGCAGGTCACGAATCTTGACATTCCTAGAGTTACATGAGAACAGAAGTAGGGGAGTAGGAGATTCCCGCGGATGGAATTGCCTGTGGCGAACAGAACTCTCAGAGAAGACGTAGAAACTCTCCTGGAAATCAAAGACACCCTCGCAGGCGAGGGCACGTTGAATTGGAGACAGCAGTTCGACTTACCTAGTTGGGAGGGTGTGGTAGTAACCGAGTCGCGTGTGACCGAGTTACACCTCAAACGCAAGAATCTCTCTGGAAAAATACCGCCGGCGCTGTCCAGACTTGACAGTTTGCGAAAGCTGGATCTCAGCAACAATAATCTCTCTGGCGAGATTCCTCCACAGCTTGGGAACTTCCGGTTCATGTGCGATCTCGATCTGCAATATAACAATCTCGTGGGCGATATTCCTTCAGATCTAGGTGAACTTTCCGAACTTCGCAGGCTCCTTTTGAGAAAGAATCAACTCTCTGGCAAGATCCCTTCTAGCCTCGGCAAACTTCAGAAACTGGAGAAGCTTTCGTTAAGGTACAACTGATTAACTGGAGAAATCCCGGCTACCTTGGGAGACCTAAGCAGGCTGCGTATGCTTTCACTGGGCGGTAACCAGCTTACAGGAAAAGTACCAGACGAACTGGGAAAACTTGCAAATTTAAAGGATTTGTCGCTAAGAAACAATCGGTTGACAGGGACAGTCCCAACTTCTCTTGGCAAGCTACCAGGATTGCAAAAGATCTCTCTTCAGTGGAAACCAATTTGAGGGAGATGTCCCCGCAAACGTTAGGGAGCTTCGAAATATGCCGACTTCGTCCGTCAATGCAATAGAGCGACCACAGGCCTCGACCGAATCACATTTTGTCCTTGGAGCGGCATTTGGTCAGGGAGGCCTGACCTTTGAGCAAGAATCCCAAAAGTGGGAAGCAAGTGACGATGAGGCAACTGAGTATTACGTATACATACTTAGAACGCCTAACAAAAAGGTTTGTCAATCGATGGTCAACGGGCTAGACTGTCTGTAGTCCCCGCAGTTGCGGCGCACCGCGTCGTGCATGATTGAGGGACTGGGAGGTAGCGTCTGATGGCTAAACCTTTGGTAAGCGACGAGCTATGGGAGCTCGTAGAGCCGCTGCTGCCGCCGGCCAAGCCGCGGCGGTTGCGCAATCCGGGACGCAAGCCCGTGGACGACCGCAAAGCCCTGACCGGCATCCTGTTCGTGCTGAAGAGCGGCATACCCTGGGAGATGCTGCCCCAGGAGATGAGCTGCGGCTCTGGGATGACCTGCTGGCGTCGGCTGCGGGACTGGCAGGAGGCCGGGGTGTGGCAAAAGCTGCATGAGACCCTCTTGTCCCAACTGCAAGAGGCGGGCAGTCTCGATTGGTCGCGGGCCAGCGTCGACAGCGCGGCCCTGCGCGCCGTGGGGGGCGGAAAAAAAGACCGGCCCCAATCCTACCGACCGCAGCAAGCCAGGGAGTAAGCATCACCTGCTCACTGACGCCAATGGGGTCCCGCTGTCGGCAACTCTGACCGGCGCCCACCGCCATGACGTAACCCAACTGCTGCCTCTGGTGGATGGCGTGCCGCCGGTGCGCGGCCGCTGCGGCCGTCCCCGGCGCCGGCCGGCGCGTCTGTATGGGGATCGGGCCTATGATTCCCAGCGGCATCGCAAGGCGTTGCGAGAGCGCCACATCGCGCCGGCGCTGGCCCGTCGCGGGGCGGAACACGGCAGCGGACTGGGCGTCTACCGCTGGGTGGTGGAGCGCACCCTGGGCTGGCTGCGTCAGTTCCGCCGCCTGCGGGTGCGCTACGAGCGCCGTGCTGACATCCATGAAGCCTTCCTCTCCCTGGGCTGTTCAATCATCTGCTTCCGACGCCTGACCCCTTTTTGTTAGAGGCTCTTAAGCTGAGTGGCGGAGATTTCTACGTGGGTCAAACAAGGAAACTTCCTGTGAGAATGGCGGAACATAGGGACGGAAAGGTTCGTTCGACCGCGGCTAAGGCTCCCAAGCTAGTGTGGTTTACCACAGTACCAATAAAGAGACGATGCCCTAAAGACCGAGTCGCAGTTGAAAAAACTATACAAGCAGAATCCCAGAAAAATTCGGCGGATGGTGCATCACTTCAAGATTTTGGCCGAAGAACTCGACTTCGATTAGAACTCTAACCTACCCAATTTGACGCTATCGCTAGCAACTTTGAGCAACTGCCTAGCCATTGCGACCTTGAATCCCCTGGCCATCTGTCTCTTGGATGGATCGATCATTTTGCTCTATTCTGCACGAATGTTTGTCGTCAAGCACTTCCGTTAGGAGAAATACGATGCCCAGAGAACTCATCGCCCCTGCCCGCATGGAAGCCGCCTTTCGCGACTACGATAGTCCGCCGCTCGCACGCGACGAAGTCCGCGTCCTCAGCCGCTTCGGCGCGGCCAAACATGGCTCGGAGATGGCGATGTTCCAGGGCTACGCAGGCCATCGCGGCAACTACGACGGCAAATTGCGCCTCTTCACGCAGGAAAGCCAGATGGTCAAATACCCGGGCGGATTGGGCAACATCTGCGTAGGCGATGTGGTCGAAATCGGGCCGGAAGTGGAGGTTATCCGCGTCGGCGAAACGGTCTTCGCCCACGGATCATTCCGACAGGAGCATGTCTGGAAAGCCGAGCGCGTGCGCAAACTGCCTGACGGCGTGCCCTGGCAGGCGGCCGTCTGCCTCGACCCGGCCGACTTCGCGCTCGGCGCTGTGCGCGATGGGCATATCCGACTGGGCGACGCGGTGGCGGTATTTGGGATGGGCGCGATCGGGCTCTTTGTCGTCCAACTGGCCAGGCTTGCCGGCGCCCACCCGGTGATCGCCGTCGACCCCATCCCCCTGCGCCGCGACGTTGCGCAGGAATGCGGCGCCGACATCGTTCTGGACCCCACCGCCTGCGACGCCGGTTTGGAGATCAAGCTGGCAACCGACGACCGCGGCGCCGACGTCTGCGTCGACTACAGCGGTCACTTCTCTGCCCTGCAGGCGGCCCTGCGCGGCGTGGCCTACCTGGGCACCGTCGTAGCGGGCGCGTGGCCGGGCACCTATCCAGCCGGTCTTGACCTCGGCGCCGAGGCCCACCTCAACCGGCCGACGATCGTCTTTTCACGCGCCTGCAGCGAGCCGAACCCCGAGTACCCGAACTGGGACGAGACGCGGCTCTTTTCGGTGGTCTGGCGGCTGCTGTGCGACGGCAGTCTCAAGTCGGAGCCGGTGGTCCAGCCGGTCGTACCTTTTGACAACCTGCTGGAGGCCTATCCCAAGATTGCCACCGGGCCTGAGGAGAACGTGAAGCTGGGTGTCGAGTTCTGATATAGCACGCGCCTGTTCCGCGCCACCGAGAGCGCAACTGAGTAGTCGCTGCCGGTTTCGGGCCGGACAGTCATCAAACTCGATTGTCTTCGATGTAGTCCCAGTTAATCCTGTAGCCCATGCCCGGTTCCTGGGGCAGATGGACGAAACCTTCGGCGTCCATGCGGTCGCCGATATCCTCCAGGTATGGCGGCGGCGTGTTGCAGTCTACGCCCGGCGCCAGCAGACCTCGCTCGTAGTATTCGCATGTGTCCTCGCTGGTCGATCCGAGAATGTGCAGGTTGGCGAAACCGCTCATGTGGATCTCGCACTTGACGCCGAACGCCTCGGCCACCGCCGCCATCTTGCGCACGCCGGTGATGCCGCCGCGCAGAACGTCGATGCGCGTCATATCGGATGCACCGCGCAGAATCCAGTCGGCACGGGTGTACAGGCTGCCTGCAGCTATCTCCGGCGAAAGGATAGGAATGTCCAACTCGCGGCACAGCTTGACGTAGGGCTGCACCCTGTACTCGTTCATCGGGTGCTCGTACCAGTAGAAATCCAACTCTTCTAAGACGCGCCCCACCCTGTAGGCCTCCTCGTAAGTCCGGTATGTGCCCCACGGATCGAAGCTGAGCACCATGTCGTCGCCGACCGCTGCGCGCACGGCGCGGCAGACCTCGATATCCTTTTCGATATGCGAGGGACGGCCCGGAACCGTCTGCTCAGCTGCGGGATCCCAGAAGTAGTAGGGGTGAATCTTGTAGTGCGTGTAACCCTCGGCCTTGCAGGCGAGCGCGTGCGCGGCGTACGCCTCGACGCTGCCCATGTTGGGAAAGGTGCTTGCGTAGGCCTTCACCGTGTCGCGGCAGCCGCCCAGCAGCTTGTAGAGCGGAAGGCCGACCGCCCTCGCCTGCAGGTCCCACAGCGCGCAGTCCAGCACGCTCAGCAGGTGCTCGGGAACGTTGGCAACCCACATCCAGTGCCAGAAACGCTCGCGGTCGTACGGGTCCTGGCCGGCAACGAGCTCCTTCAGACGCCCCTCCAGCGCGGCGCGGTCATCCGCGGGCAGTCCGTCGGCGTCACCGTGGCCGTGGCCGCCGAAATAGCAGCCCTCCGCCCCTTCGTCGGTGACGACTTTCGTCAGCGTTTGCGTGACTTCGTCCGGCGCCAGAAAGCGGCCATGGTGAAACTGTTTGCGCTCGACGCGAAAGGGGATCACCTGAATGTCGACGATTTTCATTTGGTCACCTGTCTTAGGGTATCCGCGGTAGGCGCGACTGTGAAATGGAGGTTTCTCTCTTGAGGCCGGCTCACTTTGGATAGAGTTCAGCGAGCAGGCTTGCCAGCTCTTCCCCCGTCATGTCATCCAAGGGCGGGGCCGGGTCGCGCACCTTCGCCGTCCGAATCACCCCGCGATGGCGCAGAATCTCCTTGTGGACTGCGAAGAAAAGACCCGTGCCCTGGGCAGTCAGGCGGCCCACCGGCTGAAGATAGCGGTTGAATGTCTCCTGGGCGCCGGCCTCGTCCCCGGCCCGCACACGGTCCCAGATATCGACGAAGGCCTCCGGCTGCGTACAGAAAGGCATCGTGCCGACCGAGCCGCGACGCAGCTCTTCGATAAAATAGCTGCCGCCCGCGCCTCCAAAGATCGTCAGCTGGTCGCCGGCCTGTGATGCCATCGCCGCCACTTTCTCTACGACCGGCAAGCTCTCCACCTTGATATACCGCACCCATTCGCACGCATCCGCCAGGCGTTGTGCCAGCGCAGGCGATATCGGCGAAGCCGGCACGTCCTGTATGAAGATAGGCAACGGAACGGCATCCGAAATCGCGCGATAGTATGCAACGATTTCATCCGCTCCGACCGGAAAAAAGGAGGGCGGCAGCACCATCAGCGCATCGGCGCCTTCTTCCTGCGCCAGGCGGCTGTAATGAACGGCCAGGTCCGTGCCGTGCGCGCCCGTGTTGATCACGACCGGCACGCGGCCCGCCACCTGGTCAACCACAACGCGCGTCATTGCCGCCCGTTCCGCCTCGGTCAGCTTGAAGACCTCGCTGCCCAGCGCTACGCCGAGCCCGTGGACGCCGGCGCTGAGATTGAACTCGATCAGGCTGCGCAGACTCTCTTCGTCGATACGAGAACCTTCGTCAAATGGCGTAACCAGAATTGGAAATACACCCTGCATCGCGCGTTTTGTCATTGTTCCTCCCTGGGATGGCGCCGCAACGACTACAGCGTCAGCGACGTTCGATGCATCATGCCCCCACAGCCCGATTGATGCAACTTCCGATTGAAACAATGAGGGGCGTATGCTATGATTCCCTGAACTTCAGTCTCAGCCGGAAATCAGAGGACAAACCGGTCGATTCCCACCCCATTCGGATGGCGGCAGCGACACGACGGCTTCGGCTGCCCGCCGTTCAACAAAACAGGAGAAAGGCAGACAGATGACGAAAGTTCTTGTACTTTCAGGCGCCAATCACGGGTTTGCCGAGAGCGCAGCGGTGATCGGCGCGTTCCTCGGCGACGACCCGGGGATAGAGGTTACGCTCACCGACGATAAAGAGGTCTTTGCATCGCCCAGCCTGGCCGACCATGATGTCTGTGTGCTCGGCACTGGCTTCACCAGGTCCGAACGGCACGATGACGGCTCCGTGACCTACCACTCGGAACTGTCGGCCGACCAGGAGAACGGGCTGTTCCAATTCGTTGCCGGCGGCAAGGGCCTGGTCGGCGTCCACGGCACCGGTTGGTGGATCGGCGGACAGGCTATCGACCTGATCGGCGGGCACGCCAACTGGCACCCTCCCGGCCTGACATTCACCGTCAACGTCGTGGACGGCGCCCACCCCGTCATGGAAGGCATCGACGACTTCGAAGTCGAGGACGAAATCTACATGACCGCCTTCGACCCCGCTATTCACATCCTTGCCAGCGCCCAGTGGGCCGACAAGGCGCATCCCATGGCTTGGGTGAAACCATACGGAAACGGCAGGGTCTTCTATACAACGCTGGGCCACACCTCCGACACCTTTCAGCGCGCGGCCGTGCAGCGCATGATGCGGCAGGGAACGCTCTGGGCCGCGAATGGAGTCGCGGTCTGACGACCGCACAGGAGAGCAGGGGCGGCCTGCTCGCACCACTGACCCAGCCAAGCTACAGGCGCCTTCTGCTCAGCAGCGCGCTCTGGTGGCAAACCTATGCGATCTGGGTCATCGTGGCCGGGGTCGTCGTTCTGGACATGACCGACTCGGCCCTGGCGGTTACTCTGCTCACCTTCTGGCGGCGGGCCGCCCAGCTCGTCTTCGGCGGGTTTGCCGGCATAATCGGTGACAGGCTGGGGCGGCGCAACACGTTAACCGTGAGCCAGTTCGTCATATTCCTGTCCTGCCTCGCTCTCCTTCTCCTCTTCGCCGGCAGCAGGCTGAGCGCCTGGCAGATCGGGGCAGCCGCCTTCATCATCGGCGCCTCCTGGACGGTGGACGCGCCCGCGCGTGCGGCCCTGGTGCCGGACCTGCTCGGCGCAGGCCTGACCGCCGAAGCGATGCTGCTCGAAAGCTTCATGCACAGCATCGTAAACAGCATTGCCGCTTACCTAGCCGGCTGGCTCCTTGAACTTCACGGGACGGCAGGCGGGCTCGGTGCACTCATCGCTCTGACCGGTCTCAACCTGGCCATCTTGGCTTGGCTTGGCCGCGACAAGGTCCCGCAAACAATCTCCGTGGCGGCAACTTCCGTCTGGCGCTCGATGGGCGAAGGTTTCACCTACATTCGCGCCCACCGTCCCCTGCTGGTGGTGGCCGTCGTCTCCGCGCTACTGAACACATTTGTCTTCCCCGCACTGAGCCTGATGCCGGTGTTCGCCCGCGACGTGTTCGCAAGTGGGGTGCTGGGGCTGGGCTTGATGAACGCCAGCTACGGCCTCGGCACCTTTGCCGGGCTCTATCTGACCCACCGGATGCGCAGACGACTGACATTTGGCACGATCTTCGCCGCAGGCGCTTTGCTGCAATGCACTGGCTGGGCAGTTTTCGCACTGTCTCCATTCTTTTCGCTGGCCGTGGCACTGCTGTTTCTGGCCGGGGTAGGGCAGGCCGGTTTCTACACAATGCGAAACGTCATTCTGCTGACCCGCGCCAGCAACGAAATGCGCGGGCGGGCGATGAGCACCGTCGCACTCACGCAGGGGATCGGGCTGCCGGGAGAGATTCTGTCCGGCTCTCTGAGCGAGTCAGCCGGTCCGCGCATCACCGTCGCGGCGCAGGCGGGCCTGACCGCGGTTGCATCGCTTCTGGTGACATCATGGGGTGGCAAGCATCAGGAAAACGGTCGCAGCGACGCAGATTCGGACTTGTAAAGTCACATCTCCAATCAAGCACATCTAACCAAGCACACCCAAAGGATGAAGGGCCCTCAAATGACCACGACGGTTGCAATCGACACGCCGATGCCGCCCCCTTACTGGGCGCTGCTCGAACGCGAACTCTTGCGCGCGCAGGCCGAAGGCTGCCGCGCCTTCTTCGACCATTACTTCGATCAGCGCGGCTATCTGCAGTGTGTTCCCCGCTGGGGCGGCGACGACGGACCAGACGACGCCGCCGAAAACCTGCTCAACTGGACAATTCTGCACGCCCTGGGTGGCGCCGACGACGTCCTCGACCTCTACAAGCTCGGCTGGGAAGGCCATTTGCAGCAGTACACCGAGGCCAAAACGGTCGAAGTCCCGATGGCCCGCGACGGGATGTACTTTAAAGAGTTCCCGGTCATGTTCGACTGGTTCCATAACGGCGAGGGCTTCTCCGCCTTCTTCCTGCAGGGGCTGTCCGACCCGGACGACCACGAGTTCCAACGGCGTTGCCGCCGTTTCGCCGGCTTCTACATGGACGAAGACCCGATCGCCAAAAACTACGATCCCGAGCGCAAACTGATCCGCAGCATGTTCAACGGCAGCCGCGGCCCTCTCCTACGCAAGGCGACCGGCCTCGACTGGGCCGGCGATCCGATCGAGGTCGAAGGCCGCTTCCGCCTGGGCCACGGCGAACGCAGCTACGACGAGATGGTGGCCCACTTCAAGGACTACAACGATGTCGTCGGCGACCACCCGATCAATCTCGCCGCTACCATTCTGCCCCTGAACGCCTACATGCTCGCGCACGAAGAGAAATACCGGGACTGGGTCATAGACTACGTCGACACGTGGGTCGAGCGAACACAGGAAATGGGTGGCATAATCCCGACGAACGTCGGGCTGGACGGCGTCATCGGCGGCGAGTGCGGCGGCCGCTGGTACGGCGGCGTCTACGGCTGGGGCTTCACCGTGACCGTACCGCAGACCGGCGAACTGGCCCACCGCACCTACTTCCACACGCGCGCCATCCACGGTTTCGGCAACGCCACTCTTCTCACCGGCGACCGCCGCTACGCCGACACCTGGCGCGGCGTCATAGACTTCATCAACGGCAACGCACGCGAGATCGACGGCCGGACAATGTACCCCAACGCCTATGGCGACTACTTCGGCGAGGAAGACTGGTACGACTTCAAGACCCACCCGTTCACCTCCGGCGCGATCGAGGTCTACTACTGGACCATGGACCCTGCCCACCGCGACCTTGTCGCCGCAGACCCCTGGATTCAGTACATCGACGGCAGCAACCCGGACTTCCCGGCCACAGCCCTGCAGGCCGATCTGGAGAGACTGCGCAAGAACCAGGAGGAGATGCGCGCCGACACCGCCTCGCCAGACACCCGCCTCTCAGACGACATGAATCACATCAATCCCACCGTGACCGAAACGCTCACGCAGCTCATGCTGGGTGGGTTGCCCACAGGCCGCACGGGCGGTCCGCTGCACGCCCGCCTGCGCTACTTCGATCCCGACCGACGGCGCGCCGGCGTCCCCGAAGGCGTCGCCGCGCTGGTAGAGGAGCTTACCGCCGGCACGGTAACGGTTGTCCTGGTCAACACGAACCAGGTCGCGGCCCGCAAGGTGACCGTTCAAGGCGGGGCCTACGCTGAGCACAAGGTTGGGACTGTGGAAGTTTGCGGGCAGAAAGTTGCCGTCGAGGACGACGCCTTCGAGGTGAGTCTTGCGCCGGGTTGCGGCGCCCGTCTCGTGATCGAAACGGAGCGCTATGCCAACGCGCCGACGCTGGCGTTTCCCTGGCGAAGATAGGCTGAATGGACCGGCTTCCCCTTACCGGACCGCAGCGGCCAGCTCCGAAAGTCTCGCAAACATTGGCGCACCTATCTGCACGTGCAGCACGTGTGAGATCACTTGCGACCAGCCGTGCACGAAGTATTCCCAGCCGTCGGCGACGGTCAGGTTGCGGTCGGCCTGCTGAGCCTGTGCCTGGCGCATGAAATCAAGCTCGCCGCGATAGTTCAGTTCCCAGACGACACCGTCACGCGGAAAGATGGTGTCATTCGTTAGCGGCGAGCCGGGCGTGTCCTTGCCCATACCGGTGGCGTTGATGACGACGCTCGCCGGCGGCAGACCGGCCAGCAATTCGTCGTTACGTTTCGGATCGTTGTTTTGAATGAAGTCGAATCGGATATTCGACTCTTTCGCGGCTATTTCACGTGCTACCATGCTCTGCAACCGCGCCAGTCTCGGCGCCGAACGGTTCACGACGATGACACGCTCAGGTTGGTCGACGGGATGCTCTTTTCGGAGGAGATGCAGCGTCAGCGCCACGGCAGAGCCGCCCGCGCCCAGCATGAGCAAGTGGCCGCCGCTGCGCCCGAAATAGCCCTGGCCGAGGATTGCGTCCAGACTCAGGCCGCCGGCAACGGGGTCGGTGGCCCGGCCAACCAATCGGCCGTTCTCCTTGGCAATGCTGGAAACTTCCTGGGTTGCCTGTGCGTATGGTCCGAGCGCGTCAAAAAGGTCGGATGCGGCCGCCAGCAGGTCGATCTTGTGCGTGGTGACTAACGCGCCGAGCGCCAGCGGCTCCCGTCCGATGTGTGCGACAACATCCCGGTACCGCGCCGGCGCGGCGTGGATCTCCAGGTCTACGCCTTCCAGCAAGACTTCAGGTCTGCCCAGGGCCTCCATCCACAGCGGAAACATCCGGCGCGATGAGGACTGACCGGTCGTAACTCCGATGAAGTAAAATGTTGGCGACTTCGGCGGAGAGAGCATGTTCGTTGGCAGAAAGCGGCTATGGCCCGAATGCAATCTGGTCGGTCAGGCAGGTCGCTTGGTCGCACTATGCCAACTGTTTGCGAACGTCGACCTGTCTGCTGGTCCCAATCATAGAATGCCAAGAGGTCCCCGTCAATAGGCCGGCTTCCGGGCAGGCAGAAACCAGTGAATTCGCCCTCTTTCGTACCAAGTGCAGATGACGTGGCGTGGCAGAAGGCCAACGAAGCCCGCCTGCACGAGAACGCCCAACGCTGGCTTGACAGCAAAGAGACCACCCTATTTACCGAAGAGTGGGAAGACTACTACGTCGCCGTGACCCGCGAGGGCCAGCGCCTCGTCCTGTGGATGATGGACGCCAAGGCCGCCAGCACCGACTGGATTCAGAGCGTGCTGGACCTGCGCGAGCCGCTGCACCTGCAGAGCTCATATACGCAGGCAATGACTCTGGCCCTGCTCTGGCAGACTTCGCCGCGCAAAGTCTTCTTTGGCGGGCTCGGGGGCGGCTGCCTTGCCACCATGCTGCACCACCACCTGCCGCAGACGGAGTTCCAGTGCGTCGAGATCGCGCAGCCGGTTGTCACCGCCGCGACCCGCTTCTTCGGCTTCCAGACCGACGACCGCATCTCTCTTGCTGTCGACGACGCGCGCGCGTTTCTTCTGCGCGACGCGGCGGTCTACGACCTCGTGCTGCTAGACATCTTCTGCGACGGCGGCCGCTCGCCGGCACACGTGATGCAACCCGATTTCTTTGCGCTGTGCCGGGAACGCTTGGACGAGGGCGGTTTGCTGGCGGTCAACGCCGGAAACGGTGACCCCGAGTTCGCGGGCGCGGCCGGCGCACTGGCAGACCTCTTCGCTACCGTCTATGGCTGTCGCGGCCGCGGCAGCACCACAGTATTCTTCGCCACAGATCTGCCGCCGCGCACCGATTCAGACCTGCTCAACGCCACCGCAGAATTGGAGCAGCGCCATAGACTTCGTTTTCCCCTGCTCCCGTGGACATCCCGCCTGGAACTTTTGCATGCCGCCCCGCCACAAGGCGAGACAGGCCGGCCGGCTGCACCGTCCTCCGATGATTCGCCGTCCTCCGACCAATGACACAGGCCGGCCGCTTCTGGGTTCTCTGGGGAATCGCCCGCTCCCTTCTCATCTACTACGCGAAACCGGGCCGCGCCCGCCGTGACAGGCAGTTCTACAGTCAGTTCGTCAGACAGGGCGCGCTCGTATTCGACATCGGCGCGCATGTGGGCAACCGGGTGAATGCTTTTATGGGGCTGGGCGCCCGCTGCGTCGCCGTCGAACCCCAGCCCGCCTTTGCATCGCTGCTGCGACTGTTCTACGGCCGCAATCCCGCCTTCCACCTGGAACAGGCAGCACTGGCCGCCGCGCCGGGCCATGTCGACCTGCACATCAGCCGGCGCACGCCGACCGTCTCTACCACGTCGGCCGCGTGGAAGGAGCGGGTCGGACGGGCGCCTTCGTTTTCCCATGTAACCTGGGACGAGACCGTTTCCGCGGTGACGATGACACTGGACCAGCTTATCGATCGCTACGGCGTGCCTGATCTCTGCAAGATCGACGTGGAAGGATCCGAGCTGGCCGTCCTGCAGGGGCTGAGCCGGCCGCTGCCGCTGCTGTCGCTGGAGTATATTCCCGCGGTCGCAGATGAAGCAGTCGCCTGCGTGGAATGCCTGGAAAGTCTGGGCAGATACGACTACAACTGGAGTCGCGGCGAGCTGCAGCGCCTGCGCGAGGCACCTTGGCTGCCGGCCTCCGAAATGAAGGTCCGCCTGTCGACTTTGCCCATCGCGGAAAAAAGTGGGGACCTCTACGCACGGGCGGCCTGACAAGAAATCGACTGCCCCAAATCGGCAAAGCTGCAGACCGCCCTGTCGCCCGCACCGAAGGGCTGGGGCTGAGCGAGCGACCCAGTGAGGACAATGTCACCGGCGGCCACCGCGAAGCCGCGCGCATGGATGTGGTCCAACGTCCATACCAGCGCGTCGAGCGGGTCGCCGCGTGCGTCACCCCTGAGGTTCGGTGCAGCCTCGCCGCAATTGACCCGAAGCTCCACGGCCAGCCCGCCGAAATCTACGCCCTCCCAGTCGGGGAGAGGCGAGCCAATGACGATCGCGCCGCCGTTTCCATTGTCTGCGATCCCCGCCAGCATCTTTCTGCGCCCATCCCAACCGGACCGCGTGCGCGGCGCATAGCGCGTTCCCGTGATGTCAAAGGCCGGCAACGCTTCGACGCAATCTGCTACGTCCGCACGCGCGATTTGGCCGTCCTCGGTGCTTGGCGCCGCCCAAAAGCGAAACGCGATCTCCGCCTCAATCGACGCTTGACGGCAACGGGACATTGGGATCTCAGCTCCGCTCCCGAATACAGTCGAAGCGAAAACTCGGCCCGGAATCGGACCGTCGTAGCCCTCCGCTCTCTGCACACCCGGACTCGTCGCCCCCACCTTCCACCCGACCACTCGATTGCCCGGCTCGGCTGCCAGAATCTCAGCCATTCCGTCCTGCACAGCGTAAGCTTCAGCACGCTCTGCCGGCAGGAGGTCGTCCGGAAACTCCACCGTCTTGCCGGCCAGCCACGCGTCAGCAAGCAACGTTCCCGCTTCCAACCTACCCAACTCCTCACTACCACCGGTAAACAGACCACTATCCACTGCCATTCATCTGCCCTTCCACTGCGGAATCCGTTTTTCGGCAAAAGCCCGCGGCCCCTCCACCGCGTCCTCGCTCTCCAGCATCGCTTTCGCCGCCGGATACTCCGCTTCGATGGCAGATGCCAGAGATGGAAGATCAAGACTGTGCCGCGCGATCTGCTTTGTCGCCCGCAGCGCCAGCGGCGCGCACGCCAACATCTCCGTAACCCATTGATCGACGGCGCAATCCAACGCCGTGCCCGGCACGACCTCGTTCACCAGGCCATACGTCAGCGCCTCGCGCGCCGTGATCTGCCGCCCCGTCAGCAACAGCCCCATCGCCACTTTGTCGGGAATATGCCTGACGAGACGGTGAACGCCCCCGCCCATCGCTGCCAGCCCCACCTTCGGCTCCGGGAATCCGAACCGCGCATGCTCCGCCGCAACGATGATGTCGCACGCCAGCGCGATCTCCAGCCCGCCGCCCAGCGCGACACCGTTGACCGCCGCGAGCAGCGGCTTGTCCAGGTCGAAACGCCGCGCCAACCCGGCGAAACCGCTGGGAGGATAGTCGTCCCGGCCCAGCAGGGCACGCACCTTCAGATCGGTCCCGGTGCAGAAGCCGCGCTCCCCCGCGCCCCGGACGACGGCGATCCAGAGGTCTGGATCGGAGGCAAAAGCGTCGAAGATCTGCGCCAGCTCAAAGTGCGCCGCCGGATGGAGCGCGTTGAGCACGTAGGGACGGTTCAGCGTGACGTGCAACACCTTGTCCTCGACACGCAGGACCGTATGACGCGCCGAATCCTTCAGCGCGGTGATGGAAGCCGGCACCGGCATCGCTCCTTTACTCAGGCCAGGTTGTAGGTTTCGGCCGCGGTCTGACCCATGATGCGCGCGCGCAGCGATTCCGGGAACTGGCGAACGGCAAAGTCGGGCGCGTCGCCGTCCCAGTGTGGAAAGTCGCTCGAAAACATGAGCATCTGCTCCGCCGGGAACATCTCCAGCATGGCGTGGAAATGGTCGAGGTTCGGCGGCTCCTCCAGCGGCTGTGTTGAGAGGCGTATGTGGCGGGCGGCAACTTCGCTCGGCAGCCCGTCCAGCCACGGAATGGTCGAGTGCAGCGCCTTCCAGTTCTTGTCCATCCGCCACAGGATCGGCGGCAGCCACGAAATGCCGCCCTCCACCAGCACGAACTTGAGTGTGGGGAACTTGGCGAACACGCCTTCGCACAGCATGCTCGTCAGGTGCGCAATGTAGCTGTTGACAAGCGTCGTATGCCACTCGAAATAGCTGGTTGGGTAACCAGCCGCGTTCGGTTGTCCCGACAGCCCGACCCCCTCCGAACCGGGGTGGATCGCGATCGTAAGCCCGTGCTCGCAGGCTGCCTCGTAGATCGGATGGAAGATGCGCTGGCCCAGTGGTATGCGGGAGCCGCTGGGAAGCTGGACCTGCACGATCTGGGGATGGCTGCCTATGCGGTGGATCTCGGCCACAGCCAGCTCAGGCAGGTGCGGATAGACCCCCATCGACGTTCGAAACCGGGAATCCGCCGGAAGCCAATCATCGACGATGACGTCATTGACACCGCTGATGACCGCCGCCGCGAAATCCGGCTCCGGTGACTGCGCGGTATGCAAGATGCCGCCGGGAATGAAGACGCCGTAGTCGATGCCGTACCTATCGAAAAAATGCTCAGCCAGAAGCGCCGGGTCGGAGTGAACGCTCTGCCCGTTTTCCAGCTTCACGTCCGACCTGTCGACGCCCATCGGGTTCCACCAGCCCAGCGTGCCCGGGCCGCGATTGCCCGAGCCGTAGCGCGTGCGCCACGGTTGCGGCAGGCGTGCCTCCACGCTGGCACTGTCCACCACCGGATGAATGTCGGTATCAATCAGGAGAGCCTTCATCGCTGTCACCGTCCTGCCAGTCCGCTCATCTGGATGCCGCTGACAAAATAGCGCTGCGCCAGAAAGAAGAGGACCAGCAATGGCATGATCATCGCAGTCGACGCCGCCATCATCAGGTTCCACTGGGTCGAGTAGAGGTCGCGAAAGCCTCTCAGACCGATCGCCATCGTCCAGTTCTCGGGGCTCTGCAGGTAGATGAGCGGTTCAAAGAAATCGTTCCAGTTATGGATAAAGGCGAATACCGCGATCGTGGCAATCACCGGCTTGGAAAGCGGCAATATGATGCCCCAGTAAATGCGCAGGTTGCTGGCCCCGTCGATGCGCGCCGCCTCATCCAATTCCAGCGGAATCGTCATGAAGAACTGGCGGAACAGAAAGATGTTGAAGGCGCCGCCGCCGAACCAGAGCGGTACGATCAGCGGAAGAAAGGTGTCGATCCAGCCGAGCGTGCGGAAGACGATAAAGGTGGGAATCAGGGTGACAATCGACGGAAGCATGATCGTCGACAGCACCAGGATGAAGAGAGTGCCGCGCAGGGGAAAGCGCAAGCGGGCAAAGGCGAAGGCCGCCAGCGACGCCGTCAGCAGGGCGCCGGTCGTGGCAAAAAACACGATGCGGATCGTGTTCCAGAAATACTCGTGGAAGGCGACCGCCCGGAACGCGTCCGAGTAGTTGCTCCAGACAAAGGGATCGGGAATCCATTTCGGCGGCATGAGGAACGTTTGTCCCCCCGTCTTGAGCGACGTCGTGACGAGCCAGAACAGCGGCAGCGCCAGCACCACCGCAAGGAAGCACAGGACGACGTACCAGATTCCGGCCCAAACGAGTTCCAAGACGGCCCGTCTGCTCATGGCTGGCATTGGAGAAAGAGGGAATCAACCTTAACGCCGCAAATCGCCTTCATAGAAGACCCAGCGGTCCGACAGTCTGAACTGCACCATCGTGAAAACGAGTATGATAACGAACAGCGCCCAGGCCATCGCCGAAGCGTAGCCCATACGGAAGTTTTCGAAAGCGTTGCGGAACAGGTAGAGGAGGTAGAAAAGCGTCGAATAGTTCGGTCCTCCGTCGGTCATGATGAAGGCCTGCGTAAAGACCTGGAACGCACCGATGATGGCAATAATCAGGTTGAAGAAGAGTGCCGGCGTCAGCAGCGGCAAGGTGATGCGCCAGAAGCGGCCCCACCAATTCGCCCCGTCGATCGATGCGGCTTCGTACAAAGTCGTCGGAATCCCCTTCAACCCGGCCAGCAGGATCACCATCTGCCCGCCTATCGACCAGAAACTCATGACGATCAGTGCCGGTTTGGCCAACTTCGGGTCCTGCAGCCAGTAGAGCCCCTCGAATCCCAGCCAGGCGAGAAAGGCGTTCGCCAGGCCCCACGACGGGTGGAAGATCCAGACCCACAGAATCGAGTTCGCCACCACCGGCGTCAGTGAAGGCACGTAGTAGGCTGTGCGGAAAAGGTGAATGCCCCACAGGTTCAGGTTCACCGCCAGCGCCGCCAGCAGCGCCATCAGCAGGTGCAGCGGCACACCGATGAAGACGTAGTAGCTCGTATTGTAGAGGCTCAACCAGAACCGGTCGTCGTTGAAAAGCTTGACGTACTGCGCGGGCCCCACCCAGACCGAAGGTGTAACGATCTCCCAGCGCGTGAACGAGATGTAGAGCGACGCCAGCATCGGCCCGGCGGTGAAAATGATGAAGCCCAGCGCCCAGGGCAGGATGAACAGGTAGCCGTCCCTGGCCTCCGACCAGAGAAGACTGCGTCTCTCTCTATTTCTGGTCCCGGAAACGCTTCCGCCGGCCATCGCGTGGAATGAAGTGAAGGAAGTTGGCAGCCTTCAGAAGACTGCCAACTTCGGCATGAACTAAACGCCAGGGACGTAGACCGCCAGCTCCTCGACGCGGCCGGCAATTGCGTCAAGAGTGGCCTTCGGGTCCGCCTTCTCGATGCCGTAGATAGAGTTGAGCGCCGGCTGCACCTCGCGGTGAACGCCAATCCAGTCCCCTGCCACAGGCTCGGGGCGCCCATACTCGAACGCGTCGAGCATGATCTGCGCATTGGGCGGCAGCACGTCCGCCATCGTCTCCAACAGGCTCTCGGCCACGACCTTCAGCGAAGGCACGTTCAGCCCCGTCGCCTCCACCCAGTGACGGAACGCGTTCTCGCCGCCCAGGAACTTCATCCACTGCCAGGCCGCGTCCGGGTTCTCCGTGCCGCCGTACAGGCTGTGGCCGGCAGACGCCACGCGTGTCGTCTGGATGTCATCGGGGTCGACCGGGAAGTGGGCGATATCCCATTCAAACTCCGAGCTCATCACGTTGGAGAAGACGGAGAACTGCGGGAACATGCCTATCCGCCCCGTGGTGAAAAGGTCGCCGGTACTGAAGCCGCCCGCCTCGGTCACGGTGGCCGGCAGATGAATGCCGCCGTCCTGGTGCCAGTCCTGGATCTCCACAACCTGCGACAGGCCCGGCTCCTCGTTCATCGTGAACTTCGTGCGGTCTGCGTTCAACACGTCGCCGCCCTTCTGCCACATCTTGACCCACGTGTTGCGATTGCGGTGCCAGTCGGCCGTGCCAAACACCCGCTCCGAGCCTTCGCCCTGGGTGATTGCTGCCGCAGCCTCGTTGAAATCTGTCCAGGTCCAGCCCCCGGTCGGCCGCGGCGCGCCCACCGCGTCGAACAGCTCGGCGTTGTAGATGATGATCGTGCTCGTCGTCTCGCGTGGGAACCCGATCTGCCTGCCCTCGTACTGGAAGTCCTTGTACGCCGCCAGCAGGAAATCGTCGCCGCTGATGTCGTCGTCCGCGTCGATGAACGGGTTGACGTCCAGTTGGATGTTGCGTACCGCCTGGCCGGAGTTGGTGTAGCTGTGCGCCCAGTAGGAGTCGGGCGCGTCACCTGCTGCAATCAGCGTCAGCAGCTTCGTCTGGATTTCGATCGCGCCGCCCGGCTCCCAGATCGGGTCGATCGTGATCGTCGGGTTCGCCGCCTGGAAGTCCTCGATCAACGGTTCATAGCGCAGAAACGAGACTTCGCCTCCGCCCTGCGTCAGAAATGAAACGGCTGTCGGTTCAGCGGCAGCCTCTCCGGCCGCGCCGCCGTCAGCGCCGGGAGCCACCGGCATACAGGCCGCCAGCGCGCTCGCGCCAACACCGATCGCGGATAGGCGCAGAAAATCGCGGCGTGAACCATTCACTCTTGTCCTGCCTTCCATTTTCCTCTCTCCCTGGTCTGAAATGGTGGATTGAACATACTGCCCACAGTGAGGCGCGATACACCAGGAATTCTAGCACACGCACACGCCGCCCGCTAACTTTCCCGCTACGCAACCCCCGCCGGCCCATAACCAACCGGACCCCTTCGCCTAGGGCGGCACTGCCAAGCCCGGGCATATCGTTTCAAACTGTGCTATTCTGTTGCAGACGCCTACAATAGCGTCAAATTCTAAGGCAGTCCGGCGCGCCAATTCGAGAACAAAACGCCATAGCCACCCTGATTGGCGGCGGCGTAATTGGATACTTGGTCGCTTTACCGATTGGTTTCGGCGAATGATGGTATGGTGAGGGAGCGCCAGTGGTGGCGGTTGTGTTCAAAGTGGGGGTCTTCGGCGGGGTCATCGCCTACATTATACAGATGATAACGTTCGTTCGATCGCGGAACTGTTTCCCGGCGATGGCGCGTCCGTACGTCAGTTTCCTGGGAAACGCCATTGCAACTGTAGCGGGCGTGATCGCTATGTTCACTCTGGACTTTTTTTCCCAATCCCGAATACAAGCTGGGGAGGTCAATGGCTGCGCTGCCTGGTACGCAGCAGGGCTACTCTACTTTGAACTGATCGGGAGCAAAAGGCTTGTCTCTTCGCCCGAAGAAGAGTTCGCCGTAAGGCAATCGTCGCCAACCAATGAAGGAAGGCGGTCCCTTGGTTGTTACACTTGCATATGAGCCCAATTGCTTGCCTGACCCGGCTAGACGAAACAGGAAACCGTACTTCTCAATCGCGACCATTCACGACGATCATTGAGAACGCACGCAGTCGCTCTGAAAAGACTCTTGACGCGATTTGACTCTACTTGGCCTGACCCAACTCGACACAAATTGAAACGAGAATGATTGCGAGCGCCGAAAAGGCCGAAAGTGGCAAAAATCGGCCTTTTTTGGCCGCTTCTGGCCGACTTAAGTCGACACCCGACGACCACTTGCGACCTTGAGCAATAGCAGTCTGCGAAACGCGCACTTTCCGTAGTGAAAAGTCTGTCCGGCGTCTTCGGCCTGAACAGGCTGGTCAGGACTTGACCCGACACGAAATGTCCAGACCAGAACCGAGAAAACATGCGAATGCCCGAGAAAGAAGCAAGACTGACGACTCCGGTCGACTTGAATTGCAGCCGGACGGTGTTTTCGGTCCTGCTTTTGCCCGGCGCAAGCGGGACCGCGCTGAGAATCAAGAGAAGGATTCTGGCATCCTACTTCCAACTCTGGTACGCCCAATCGCCGGTTTCACCGCCTGAGACCAATGGCCAAAGATTGACGGGGCCGGCAAAAGCAAAGGAGAACACCGTGCAATCACAGACGCTCCGCTATCGCGACGACGGCACAATCGAACTGTATCTCACCGAAGTCGATGACCCCGGCCCCGGCGAAGTCCAGGTTACCGGTGGCGCCTGCGGCATCTGCTCCTGGGACATCGTCACCGCCAAGCTCGGCGCAAAGATGGACCCCGTGGCCCCGCCCGGCCACGAAGGCGTCGGCCACGTCTCCAAGGTCGGCGCCGGCGTAACCAATCTCAAGGAAGGCGACCGCGTCGCCGGCGGCGGCTTCGCCACCGTCCGCAACTTCGCCAGCGACCGGGTCTACTCCATCCCCCCCTCCGACCTCGCCGACGAGCATTGGATCGTCGAGCCCGTCGCCTGCGCCGTCACCGGCATTGACCACACCGACCTGCAGGCCGGCGACACCGTCGCCCTCGTCGGCTGCGGCTTCATGGGACAGCTCATCCTGCAGGGACTCCTCCATTCACCCGTCGGCCGCCTCATCGCCATCGACATCGCCGCAGACCGTCTCCAGCTCGCCCGCGACCAGGGCGCACAGGAGACCATCAACGCTGCCGAATGCAACCGAGACGAACTGGCCGCTTCGTTGAAGGAGCAACAGATCGACGTCGTAGTCGACGCCTCCGGCAGCCAGCCCGGGCTCGACCTGTCGACAGACATTGTAAAGTCAGGCGGCCGCATCAATCTCTTCGGCTGGATCAAGGGCCAGGAGGCCAGCTTCGATCCAACCAAGTGGCACCTGGGGGGCTTCACCATTGTGAACTCTTCACCCGGCGCTAAAATCCGCAACACGTTTCCCGTCGCCATCGACCTGATCGCCGCCGGCGTCTTCGACCTCCGCCCGCTCGTCTCCCACACGACATCTCTTGCCGGCTACCCAGCCCTTATGGAAGAGATCCTCGCCGGGGACAGCACCTATCTGAAAGGCGTCGTGAAACTGGACTGACCCGAAACTGCCCGAATCGCCGGCGCCGGCGGGGCCCGCCTTAGGTCACGATGCCCCCTCCCAAACAGGCCGGCTGCGCTCGAACGATTGTCCACTGATCAAAAGCTGAAATGGCACACCGAAAGTTTGCATTTCAAAGCACAAATCCGTATGATCTGGGGACCTGGACAACCCGCCATATCAATCAGGACTGTGAGGCCGCCAAACCATGAAACTGGGCTACAGCACCTGGGGAACGCCTACAGTCCCGGTCGACGCTATCGTCCGCCACCTGGCCGGACTTGGCTTCGAAGGCGTCGAGTTGACCGTGCTTTCCCACCACACGACCGCACTCGAAAAACTGACCCCCGACGAGCGCCGCCGCATCCCCAAACTTCTCCAGGAGTACAATCTCGAGCTGCCCGCCATCGCCGGCCACGTCAGCCTCATGGACGAAGATCCCGACAGCCACGCCGCCAACCTGGACCGCCTCAAAGCAACCATCGATCTGGCAGTCGAGTGGGCGTTGGCAGATGGCCCTCCAGCCATCGACACGACCGCCGGTGGCACGCCGGAAGACTGGGACAGCAAGCTCGATCTTCTGACCGCCCGCATCCAGGAAGCAGCCGAGTACGCCCAGGCACGCGGCGTCGTTATCGCCCTCGAACCGCACGTCGGCTCGATCATCGACACGCCCGACCGCACACTCGAGCTTCTCAGGCGCGTCGGATCGGACGCCCTCGGCGTCAACTTCGACATCAGCCACTTCAACGTCATGGGCTTCAGCATCGAGGAGTCAGTCTCCAAGATGGCTCCCCACGCAGTCCATACGCACGTCAAAGACGAACGCGGCATCGTGCCCGACTTCGAATTCCTGATACCCGGCGAGGGTGAATTCGACTACGTCACCTATCTCAAGGCGATGGAGCGCCACGGCTACACCGGCTTCATCACCCCCGAAATCAGCAACATGGTACAGAGCAAGCCCGGTTACTATCCGCTGGCGGTCGCGACGCAGACCTACGAAACGATGGCCCAGGCCTTCATCGACGCCGGCATCGACAGGGCCTGAACGGAAAAACAAGACTCAGGACATTTCTGGCATACGAGGAGAAAGTCGTGTCAAATGAAGTAAGCTTTGATCTCAGCGGCAAGGCAATGGTTGTAACCGGCGCCGGCAAGGGCATTGGCAAATCAATTGCGGAGACGGCCGCCGGCTTCGGCGCCAACCTGGCGCTCGGCAGCCGCACCCTCAGCGAATGCGAAGAGGTCGCGGAGACCTGCCGCGCCCACGGCGTCCAGGCCAAGGCCTGGCAGCTCGACGTAACCAACCTCGACAGCATCGACCAGTTCGTAGCCAGTGTATGGGACGCCTTCGGCCGCATCGACTCGGTCGTCAACAACGCCGGCAACAACATTCCCAAGCCGGCCCTCGACTACAGCGAAGAGGAGTTCGACGGCATCTCCGACGTCAACTTCAAGGGCGCCTTCTTCATGTCGACCGCCTGCGTGCGCCGCATGATCGAAGCCGGCATCGAGGGCAGCGTCATCAATATCAGTTCGCAGGTGGGCGTCGTCGGCGGCCCGCTGCGTGTGGTCTACGCCTCGGCAAAAGGCGCGGTCGGCCAGATGACCCGTTCGTTGGCGGTTGAGTGGGCGCCTGACGGCATCACCGTCAACGCGGTCGCGCCGACCTTCACACGCACCCCTCTGCTGGAACGTGCAATTCAGAATCCAGACTTCGCGAAGAACCTCGAGAAGATCCCGATGGGGCGTATCGCCGAGCCGCACGAGATCGCCGGCGCCGTCATCTACATGGCTTCGGACGCCGCCAGGATGGTAACTGGACAGGTCCTGGTCGTGGACGGCGGCTATACATCGGTGTGAAGGCCGAAACAACCGCATCCTCCAGCGACTTTTCGCGATTTTAAATGTGATACCGTTAACCTAAGGCAAATCGCACCAACCAATGCCCACGAAGTTACGCGCGGCGATCATAGGCGCAGGCAGCATCGGCGGGGCCCACATTCAGGGGTACCTGGATACGGGCCGCTTCGAAATCGTGGCCCTGGCCGATTTGAGCGCCGCGGCAATGGCGGAAACCAACGAACAATACGACATCGCGCCTGTCCACTACCGCGATGCCCGCCAAATGATGGAAGAGGTGCAGCCCGACGTCGTCTCCGTCTGCACCTGGCATAAGGGCCACGCGCCTTGGACAATCGCAGCCGCCGCCTACAGGCCGCAGGCGATCCTGTGCGAAAAACCGATGGCCGACAGCGTCGGTGCGGCCGAACGGATGTTGATCGCGTGCGAGCGCCACGACGTAAAGCTTGCAATCGGTCATCAGAGACGCTTTCTGCCCTCCTATACAATGGCCAGAGAGCTGATAGCGGAGAAGGCCATCGGGGAAGTGGAGTTGATCCAGAGCTTCGGTGGCGACGGCCTGCCCAACTACAGCTCGCACCAGGCGGACATGTACCGCTACCTGCTCTCCGACGATGAATGCGTCTGGGTCATGGGCAACATCGAACGCAAGACCGACCAGTACGAGCGGGCCACCCGTATCGAGGACTGCGCCATGGCCGTATTTCAGTTCGCAGGCGGCCCGCGGGCGATGATTCTCAGCGACCTTGTGCCAAACCACTACCAGGGCGCGCTGATCTACGGCAGCGACGGCATGATCAACCTGACGACCGAGTCGCTGCAACTCTTGAATTCAGCGACAGGCGGCCGCTGGGAACTGCGCGTTCCGGACGGCAAGTTCTTCACCCTGGAGGCCCTGGGACACCGTTTTGAGTGGGAGGAAGGCGCCGCGGCCCAGGCCGACGAGCTCGCCGACTGGGTGGAGGGCAAGATCGAATCGCACCGCGGCCAGGGAGAGCACGGCTACAAGGCACTGCAGATGATTCACGCTGTCTATGAGTCGGCGCGTATGCATGAGAAGGTGGAAATGCCTTTGCAGACGCGCTTGAATCCGCTCGATCTGATGGTCGAATCCGGCCACTTGACCCCGCAGCGGCCCGGCAGGTACGATATACGCGTTGGCCGCCTGCGCAGTGAGAATATGACTGAAGATACGGAAAACTAACCTGGAGCACCCACGGATTTCCACCCGGCCGCAATACGGAGGGATTGACCATGCGACTCACTGACGAACAGCTGGCTCACTACAACGAAGAAGGCTACGTGATTGTCAAGGGTGTCTTCGACCCGGAAAAGGACATCGACCCTGTGATCGAAGAGTACAAGGGCGTGCTGGACAGCCTGGCGCAGGACCTGCTCGACGCGGGCGAGATAACCTCGCTCTACGAGGAGCTGCCCTTCGCCGAACGGCTGATCGCCATCTACCAGGAGAGCGGCAAAGTGCATGCACAGTACTTCGATTTTTCGCTGCCGCAGGGCAACGTCAAGCCGGATACGCCCTTCTGGGCCGGGCCCGCCGTATTCCGCATGTTGACCAATGAAAGTCTGCTCGATGCCGCCGAGTCGATTCTCGGCGGGGAAATCTACTCCAACCCTGTGCAGCACGTGCGCCTCAAGCCGCCCGAGCATCTCACGCCAGTCAACCAGGAGACCGGGCGCGTCCAGCTGGGTAAGACCCCGGTCCACCAGGACCAGGGCGTCGTGCGCTCAGAGGCCGACGAGACACAGATGCTGACGGTCTGGTTCCCGCTCATGGACGTGGGCGTCGAGAACGGTTGCCTTTGCGTTTGGCCGCGCAGCCACAAGCGCGGCCTCATCGACCACTGCCCGACCGACCTTGGGCTCTTGGTCCCCGGCAAGCTGCTGGAAGGCAAGGCCGTGCCGATGATCATGGAGAAGGGCGACGTGCTGCTGATGCACAAGCAGACGATGCACGCCTCCTACTCCAATACCAGCGACACCGTTCGCTGGAGCTTCGACCTGCGCTATAACCCGACCGGCCAGGCGACCGGCCGTCCCGCTTTTCCCGGCTTCGTGGCGCGCAGCCACAAGTACCCTGAATCGGTTCTGCGCGAACCTTCGGCCTGGGATGACCTGTGGCGGGAGACGCGCGACCATATGGCAAAGGTTGAAGACGCGAGCAACTTCAACCGTTGGACCAAGGACAATCCCGTCTGCGCCTAGCGGCAGCGATGCCTCGAACGCAGAGATAGAATTCAACCGAGCCTGAGTTAGCAGAAGGGTCTTGACATGTCGTCCGATTCCGGTCTACCACCCTTGAAAATGGCACAATACGGCACAAAGCACGGCCACGCGGCCGGAAAGCTGCAGGCCATGCTGGACTCGCCCGACGTCGAGGTGGCCGGCCTGTTCGAGCCAGATGCGGAACGCCGCGCCGCGCTCGAAGGGGCAGACGGCCCGTACGCGCGCGTGCACTGGTTCGATTCCGAAGAGGAGCTGCTGTCCGATCGCTCGATCGTTGCTGTGTCGTCCGAGGGCGAAAACGCAGAGAGTCTGCCGCAGACTGAGGCGCTGATAGACGCAGGCAAGCACGTCTGGTACGACAAGCCGGCCGGTGAGGACTGGCCCGGCTGGCAGCGGGTGATGAAGAAGGCCCAGGACCAGGAACTGCTCATCCAAATGGGCTACATGTTCCGTTACCAGCACGGCTTCTGCCAGATCGCCGAGTGGGTCCACAGCGGCCTGCTGGGCGATATCTACTGCACGCGCGGGCACATGTCGACGACGATTGACGATGACACTCGCCCGCGGCTCGCCCGTTTCATGGGAGGGATATTCTTCGACCTAGGCGGTCATATGCTCGATCAGGTCGTCTGGCTGATGGGCAGGCCGATCCGCACCACCGGATTCTTCCGCACCGACGCCGGAGACGCGTCAAGCTGTTCCGACAACACGCTCGGCGTGCTTGAGTTCGAGAAAGGGCTTGCCATCGTCGACATCGCGGCGATGGAGCCAAGGCCGGTGGCCCGCCGCTTCGAAGTCTACGGCACGCGCGGCAGCGCGATCCTGCTGGAGCCGTTCGAGCCGCCGCATACGATACGCCTCTGTCTCGAAGAGGCCGCTGCCGGTTTTCAAGCAGGTGCTCAAGATGTGCCGGTTACAACGCAAAGCCGGCAACAGACCTACGAGCAGGAGCTCGTTGCCTTCGTCGCCACGCTGCGAGGCCAGCAGCCCCCCGACCGCTCACCGGAGCACGAGCTACTCGTGCAGGAGACGCTCCTGCGCCTGACGGGTCGAATCTCGGAGGATTAGGCGGGCGGACGTTACGCGTCCCGATGGACGGACGGCCCAAAGTAGCCATATATCATGCTGCCGGCGTCTACGCGCGGGCATGGCGCAAGCGGATCGACAGGTAGATCCGCTGTGTGCGCCGCCACAGCCAGATGTTGCGCACGGTTGACCCTGCAGCGAAAGCGATCATCGCCAGGTAGCTCCCCGGCACACCGCAGAACAGGCGGCCGGGCCCGGTTGCGCTAACACAGGGCTGCCCGCCCCAGATGCTCCCAAGAGTCAACAGAACAGTGACCGTCGTCACCGACAGCGAGACTGCTTCGGTGATGCTGCGCGTGCGCTGGCCGCTTATCAGAACGCCCTGAAACCAGCTCGACAGCGTGGTCAACGCCGGCAGAGGAATCATCAGCCACAAGGCGAGCCGCGCCTGTTGCAGCAACTCAGCAGGCAGCGCTGCGATCTGCCCGAACAGATAGTCGCCAGCGGGAGTGACCGCCAGCACCAGCGGGATAGCGGCAAGCGTCAAGCCCAAGCGCCAAGTAAACCGCTGCAGCTCTTCGATCGAGCCGGGGCGATCAAGCAGAACGATCACCGCCTCGACATAGGCGATTGCGGCGCTGTTCGTCATGATCAGAACACCGTAAAGCACCGGCCAGAGCGCCAGTGAGCCGAGCGAGTCCGGCATACGGCTGAGGCTGGCGCTGACCAGCGGCTGCAGCAGGATCTGCATGAACGTCGTCAGCACCAGTGGAAAGTAGAAACGCATAAATCGGTGGGCTGTCAGCGGCTTGGCGTTCGGCAAGACGTCCGGCAGGCTGTCCCGAACTGCAGGCCGTACGCGCACGGTCGCGTAAGCGGCCTCGAACATCACCCCCACCGAGAGGGCTGTGGTGGCAATCACAAGGCCGTCCCAACCTGGCAGCCAGAACAGGTAGAGAGCAAGCGCGACCTCCAACAGGAGACGCAGCAGCGTGCCGATGGTCACAGCCCGCGCCTGGTCGCACCGGATCAGGACGCCGTATTGAAAGCGACGGATGGCGAGGCTGGGGATTAGCGGCAACAGAATGCGCGCGCCGGTCCGGACCGGTTCGACCACCTCCGCCGGCGGCGCGATCAGCCGCAGAACGACGAAGTCGAATACAGGGGTAAAAGCGAGAAGGAAGTGGGCGGCGGTCAGCCCAGCGCTAAGCCAGAGCATGTAGGTGCCGCCCCTGCGATACGAAGCCCGGTCCCGGCTCAGGGCGGTTGAAGCTGCAAGCATCGAGATCGATGGCGCGGCCAGAACCAGGACGAGGGAGAAGGTGAGCCCCCACGCCGCGAGCTGGACCTTGGCGTCGACGCTGCGGGCTACGACAGCCGCCAGGACCGGCTGCTCCACGGTCAGCATGAGCCAGCTCAGCGCCAGCGGCCACCAGGTCTTGAGGATACTTTGGGTGGAGAGCGAAGGCGATGAGGTCACTCGAATATCAGCGGCCGCTCTACTCAGCTTGCCAGTCCAGTATCGTTCCCAACATTCCGGGCTCCCATCGAGCCAACGTCCCGTAGGCCGCCGCCCCATCCCTCCAGGCAAAGCGGTGCGTAGTAAGCGGGTCGACCGCCAACCGGCCCGCGGCGATCAGCTTGAGCGCCGTCGCCTGATCGGCCTGGTGCGTCCACCAGCCGGGCGCCGAATCTTGCATCGGACGGGCGCTCTCGTGCGCGCCCAGGACCGTCAACCCTTTCTTGTGCACGTCACGATAGAAATTCACCGCCTCCGTGTCACCGCGCGTGCTGCCCAGCAGGACCACTCGCCCACCAAAACGGGCAAGGTCGAACGCAGTCGGAATCGCCTCCGGATGGCCCGTCGCTTCGAAGACAACGGCAGGCTCTTCGCCGTGGAACTGCTCGCGCAGGGCGGGTTTCAGCCCTTCATCAGCCGGAAGCATGGCATCGGCGTTGAGCAACTCGGCAAAGGCAAGACGGTCAGGATCTTTGTCGATTGACGCTACCGGAAGTCCACCGTTGAGACGGGCCAACTGCATTGCCAGCAACCCGATGAGGCCGCAGCCAATGACCGCGACCGGTTCCCCCAGCTCAATACGGGCTTTGCGCACCGCCTGCATCGCGATCGAGATGAGTCGGAAGAATGCGGCCCGTTCGTCCGGCAGTCCGGCAGGCACATGGCTGCAGAGCTCTGCACGAGCCGTAGCGTACATGCTGTGGTTTGCCTGGGAGGCGACCCTGTCTCCCACACACCAGCCCTCGACACCGGCGCCAACCGCGACGACTTCGCCGATATGGCTGTAACCGGTTGTCTGGGGATAGTCTGGCCAGGTATTGGCAAGACCCAACAAGAAAGCCCTCTCCGTCCCCGGACTGATCAACGAAACGTGCCCGCGAATCAAGAGTTCCCCCGGACCGGCAGTGGGCACCTTACATTCCTGCACCTCGACAATGCCTCGTTCGACGAATAGAAGCTGGTAGTTGGGTGCGGCCATTTAATTCCTCCAAGTCGAGTGACCCGATGCCATTCCTTGCCAGAAACATTCCGGCGCCCGATGCACGAACGCTGTAACCGATTACAAACTTCCTTGCGGTCGTTTCCTCAGTGCACTACTTCGATTGTTCCAATTTGCAAGCGAGAGCTTGTGCCACCTAGGGGCATTAAGGGTTCGAGACCAGAATCCGGAAAATACAGTCCAGCCAATAACTGATACGTGCCTGGAGGCAAAGCATCAGGCAAGGCGATATTGTGCTTTGAGCTAATGATGAGACCCGGAATCCACCTCCTATAATTCGTGTGCTCCCCACCTGGAGGGCCATCGTACTGGCTAATCAACGCGCTATTTGCATCCACCAGATGCACGAATGCGCTCACTGGCGCGCCATGACCAGTAACAAACCAGGTTAAGTCTATCGGGACCACCTCTCCTGCACGAACAGGTGGAATCGACCGCACACCTTCCAGCCGTATGAAGCCATAGTCGGCGCCGATCTCCTCGATATCCCACGTACGCGCGGTCATACCGGAGGCAGCTACCACCATGAAGGCCCCTACCACAAGCCAGACTGCCGCTGGCCAGACAGGCAAGGCCGCCCACAGGGGCTTCTGACGCGCTCCCCCACCATGGGATTGGCGCGACAAAAGCGACCTAGTTAGTAGGGCAAATACCACCATCCATCCTGCAGCCGTCATCAACCGGCCGAGCCATGCCGACGAAGTTGCTCTCCACTCTAGTGCGATTGTATGTGTTCCTGGAGGAATCACTACGCTTACCAGCGAAAGTCCTGTCTCCGGTTGGACGTTGGCGTTTTCGCCGTTAATGGCAATGCCCCAAGGAGGAAAGTGGAACAGGTGGAAAAGTAGTGTGAATTCTTGCTCTGTGTTAACTATGTAATTCTGAGTTAGCAGTCCTGCATGGGTTGGAGTAACACTTGTACCATCGTATTGATTAGGGGCATCCCCTTTTGCCCAAGGTGATCGCTCAGCCTCTGCAGCCTCCCTAATTGACGTTGCTGAGGCAAGGGGAAAGAAGTGTACAGGCGTGGGGTGGCTGTTCACGATCATGAGCCAGTTCTCGATTGAGTCATTCCAGTGACCAAGAGTTTTCGCTTCTTTTTCTGTAGAAGTGTAGAGGCCTACCGCGCTGTTGGCTATCAGGTATGCTGAAATGAGCAAAGACAGGAGCGGCGCTTTAGCGGCCTTCAGTCCCTTCCTGACTGCGAGGATCTCAAGAGATGCCGCCAGCAGCAGCGCGACTCCGAGCGCAACGAAAATCTGACACCGCCAGGGGAACTGCACGAGGTCCATGAGAGATTCTACACTGTACCACAGCCAAACACTGGAATCTGTCATAAGCCAGCATAGGGCAAGAGTCAACCCTAGAGTATAGACTACGAAGAGCCGCAGTCCGCGCGACCCTATTGCCGGGATTGCCACCAATGCAGCGAGAACAATTGGGATGACGTAAACCGGCAGTCTTGGCCGATGTGATGGATCAAAGTGGACATAGAAGAAACTGAAATCTACTAACTCGCTCCACTCTCGAAAGTGGCCCTGGCTACCGCCAGAGAACAGTCCATTTCCGTTCAAGACCCAGCGCAGTTCCAGCAAGGCCGGCAAGATGTACCATGAAGACAGCAGCATGCCTATGGCTAACGGGACGACACTGCTTACTAGGACGTGCCTTAAGTTTGGGCCCGTTCGATGTCCAAAGACGGCAATCGGAAAGAGCAATCCACTTACCAGAAGCGCTGCCATAAAGGCGGACACATTATGAGAGAGGATTAGCCCCGCCCATGCCAAACCCGCCATGGCCAACATCTTCGGAAGTGGCGATGCCAGAGAACTTCCCTTTCCGGCTGTTGCGGCCTGCAACGAGTAAAGTGCAATTGCTGGCAGCCAGATGAAGCCGCTGAATTCAGGGAAGGCGCCTCGAGAAAACAGATCGTGGATGCGATAAGGAAAGAACTGATAGCAGACGACACTAGCGACTGCGGGCCAAAAGGATACGTACAACCGGGAGAGCCGATACATCCACCAAGCCGAAAGGGCGTACCCCAGGGAAAGGGCAATTCGCAAGCCCAAGAGCAGGCCAAGCCCGGCCATTTGTAAGAGCGCAGGAGGATAATAGAAGGCAGACGGATAGTAATTGAAGACAGGAGCGCCGTAGCCAAACAACAGGTCGGGGAACCAGCGCGGAAAGATCACGCCAGCTCGCAATGCGCTCGTCAATGATTCAATGCGTCGCGTATGGGTCGCCCCATCGTGGGTGGTTTCTGGCCAATTGGCGGTTAACGCGAAAAGGATCAGGCCGCATATGACGGGCAAGAGCAATTCAGCTATGCGATCTCGTAACTCCGTCTCGAGTGTCACTCGCTTGATGAGACTTCCAACGGGGTAATCCACGCAACATTCCAATTCTGAATGGAATCCGGAAACGGTCAAGCCAAAAGAAGGGCTGTCGCAAGGACGCCTCTTGCCTGCGAGATGGAAAAAGAAACTAAGTACAAATTGTCAGAGCCCCAGGTCAAGGTTTGTTAAAGAGACATTCCCCGCTTCTGACCCTCCCAAGGCCAACCCCAAACAGGTGCCCAATGGCCCTATTTTGCGCCTGTCGGCGAGACCGACTATGCATTTCTAATATGCGCAAGAGCCCATGGAAGGCCCGAGCAGAAGAACACCCCTAAACCAAACCGCCTGGGCGGGCACGACCAGCGAAATCCCTTTCGACCCTAGAAACAGAATCACCATGTTTTCGCCCTGTTTAACTGTTTACGGATTACACGGCACAGATGGCCACAGATTCCAGGTGGACCGAAGCCTACTGCTATAAGTGTCCCTACGTCCGTTGGATTCCAGAAGCCATTGCTTGAACTGGTCCGCTAAGTCGCCTTGGGCAGTTCAGCGCAACACTTCGACCGTACCTATCTCCAGACGCGGACTGCGCCCGTCCAAAGGAGCAATTGGTTCATGTCCCTGATCAGGATAGTACAGTCCCGCAACAAGACGATAGGTGCCTGGGGCCAAGGAGCCCGGCACAGTGATGCTGTGCGTAGAATATAGGATGAGGCCCGGTGCCCACTTCCCACAGCGCATGTGCTCCGCCACAGGGGGCCCGTCATGCTGACTCAGACCTGCGCCAGTTTCGTCAACGAGATGCACAAATACGCTCACGGGCGCTTCCTCACCCTTGACAAGCCAAATCAGACGTACACTGGCCACCTCTCCCGCCCGCACCGGAGGGACCCACCGTACTCCTTCCAGACTGATGATTCCGTAATCTGCGCCAATCGGTTCAACGCTCCACCTGCGTTCCGCGATGCCAGAGGACACGGTCAGCATCAGCCCGCCAACAACAATCCAGCCGACTTGATCCCAGCGCCAGCGAGCAGTTCCCAGCGCCGGCGTCTTCTTCCCACTTCCTGCCGCTGACTTGCGTCCTGCACGCCTAAAGAGCAGGAAAACAGTTACCCAACCCGCGGCAGTCAATGCCCGGCCCGCCCAGGCCGCAGAGGTGGTCCGCCAGCCAAATTCCAAGAGATGCGTGCCGGTAGGAACTGTTATGCTTGCAAGGGCAAAGCCTGTAGCCGGTTGGACTTGAACGCTTTCACCATCAAGAGTAGCGTGCCAGGCAGGAAAGTAAAGTTGAGGGAAGAGTAGACGGAAGGGCTGTGTTGTCGTAATCTCAAAACTCTGACGAAGCAAACTTACTCGTGTTGGTGCGATTTCCAATGTTTCAACGGTCTGAACATCTCCTGAGCTGTCCGAATCCGGGGAGCGGGTCAGGTATTGAGCTGTCCCAATGGTCGCCTCGAAGAGCCAGATTGGCATGAAATCGCGCCCCCACTGCCCCTCATTTTCAAACAGCAGCCAGTTAACAAATGAATCGTTTTGGACTTCCTCCAATGAGCTGTTGTCGACCGTCTCGTAGTCGAGTTTTACCAGGGAGGATGCCAGCAGGTAGGCACAGGCGCACAGCGCCAGAAGCGGCATCGTCGCGGCTGGTAGTCGACGGATGCTTCGAAAGCGGTCCATTAGGGCTGCCAGGAGCCCTGCAGTGCCAAAGGCCACAAAGATGTGCCACCGCCAGGGCAATTGCAGCTTCTCCAAGAGTACTCTGCCCAAAGTCCAAATTGGGGAGCTTGTCTCTGATGACATCCAGATGGATGCCAACGTTAACAGAAGTGCACCGACAATGAATCTTCTTGCGCTGTTTGAAGACCGAAACACGACCGCTACAAGGGCTCCGATTACGACGGGAATTACATATAAGGGCAGCTTAACATGATCAACCATCGAGTAAGAGTCAAACAAGAAGTGACGGTCGAAGAGCTCTGCCCAGGGGGAGAAATAGAACAGGTATCTGCCCGTATCGATTCCATTGCCGTTGAGAACCCACTTCAACTCCAGCAGGGCGGGCAAGGAATACCACGCGCTGACCATGGCCCCTACTGCCAGGGGGGCTGCTGCGAGGAAGAGGCCCGAAGTCCTGAAGACCCGATGTCGTCCTTGCAACACAGCAACTGCAATTAGTGAAGCGGCCAGGACCAGGGCAGCCATCATCGACGTCAGGTTGTGGGTCAATATCAGCGCCGCCCAAGCCAGACTGCACCTCGCCAGCAGACCAGTGCAGGAGCGGCTGTGGTTTCTCCAGCTTGTCCGCGAGGCGGCTCCATCTGGCATCCATCCGGTCACCGTGATGACGATCAGGGCGGTGTATAGGCCAACGAGAGGCAACCAAGTGAAGCCTGCGAATTCAGGAAACGCCCCCCTCATGAAAAGGTCGTACAACCTGTAGGGAAAGAACTGAAAGCTGATGACGCCCACGATGGCAGGCCAAATCGAGACGAAGAGACGAAGGAGGTGAAACATCCACCAAGCGGAGAGCGCAAAGAATGCTGCCAAAGTCAAGCGCAGACCCAGGAGTAGTTCCAGCCCGGAAAGTTTCAGCAGGGCAGGAGCCCAATAGAAGCCTGGCGAATAGTAGTTCAGCGTGGGTTCGCCCAAGCCTGAAAGCATGGTTGGCAACCAGCGGGGAAGGATAAGCCCTTCGCTTAAGGCTTCTGCCAGCGCGCGAATTCGATGGTAATGTAGCAGGGAGTCGTGCATCGAGGAGGGCCAGGCTGCCGTTAAGGCAAAGAGCAGCGCCCCGGAGAAGAGAGTGAGGAACAGCGCGGCTGCCAGGTCCTGCCGGTCAGTATTCCAAATGGATCGACGGAAGGATTCGCTCAAAGGGAAGCCAGGGGGCATTTGACGACCTCACCTTGGCGATAGGATAGAGTCAAGAGGGAAGCCATACATGAGCTCTTGAAAAAGCCGCGCCTCTCATTGATGAGCGATCTTAATCTGTGAAACCAAGGCCAAGGACTTTGGGAGGGGAAAAATGGCCCAGGGATAACTGATCTTACCAGCGCAGGTCGAGCAGTAACGGGCATGATGCCAAGAGGCCCGAACAGCGCGCCGGGACCTTTTGGGTTGGAAATCGCCTGAACAGCCATCCAGTCTATGGCAGCCCAAGCTGCTCTGCCAATTCGCCGAAATCTTCGGCGATCAGGTCATTATCGGGCTCAGAAACAAGGTCGGTGGTCTGGTTCTCGCCATATTCGTGAGGCCGGCGAACAAAGGCCGTCCTGAAGCCGACAGCCCGCGCTCCCGCCAGGTCACCATTGTGAGCGGCGACCATCATCACTTGATGGGGCTCTAGACCAAGGAGGGCTGCGGCCGTCTCATATACCTCAGGATCCGGCTTGTAATGTCTTGCGAGCTCGGCCGAGAGCACGCAGTCCCAACAGAGGCCACCGTGTCTCGCCATGTTCACCAGCAGCGCGACGTTCCCGTTGGAGAGGGCAGCTACGATGGCGCGACGGCGCAGTCGTTCGAGTCCGGCGGCGACATCCGGCCAGGGATCGAGCCGGTGCCAGACCCGATTGAGTTGCTCCTTTTCCTTTTCTGCCAGACTTTGGACTCGGTAACGCGCCAACAGATCGTCCAGTATCAGCCGGTGCAGGGAATCGATGTTCATCCAGGGAAGCTCGCCACGACGTACGCGCTGCATGGCTGGCTCATATCCGCCCCGCCAACTGTCGGCAAACTCCTCCCACTCGACATCGACGCCCATGTCGGCCCAAACCTTGCGTCCCTCGCGAATAATGGAGCCCCGCCAGTCGACGACTGTTCCGAAGATATCAAAGGTAAGTGCTCTTACTTCCGGAAACTCCATGACAACTCCTTAGCAGTACGCGCAAGATTAGTGTCAACGGGTGGATGTGTCATGAGCCCTCATTCTGGGAAGTCAGTGCTTCGATGATGGCGTCGCAGAACTCCGGCAGATCGTCCGGGACGCGGCCGGTTACGACGTTGCCGTCGATCAAGGCGGGCACGTCATGGTAGACCGCACCGGCGTTCAGCAGGTCGTCGGCAACCGTGCAGTATGCAGTCACGTTGCGGCCTGCGACGGTGTCGGTCTCCTTTTGGCGATCGAGTGATATGAGCACCTGAGGCCCATGACAGATTGCAGCCACGACCTTTCCCGCCCGGTGGATTGCCGCGGCAAACTCCAGGGTCTTGTCGTCGATGCGCAAGAAGTCGGGCGCCAGGCCGCCAGGGAAGACCACGGCATCGAACAGTTCCGCGTTCATCTCCCAGATGCTCTCCACGGTATACCTGTTGCCCTCACCGAGCACGTCGAAGGGTATGGTATGACCGAATCTGCCCGTTATCGGCTTTTGCGGCCAGGCAGGTCGCCCGTGAAAGTGGCCGAGGGCCATCTGGGGAAGCGTCCCAACGACGACTGCGGCGCCGGCCTGACTCAGTTGCAGCAGCGTATACATGACCTCTATGTCTTCGAACTCGTGCGCCGTAATAATCGCGATCCTCTTGCCTTTCAATACGCTTTCCATGGCCGTGCTTTCTCCTTTCAGCATCTGAACTCTTCGAGGGCTTCCCAATCAATCACTACGCCATGGCCGGCCCTGTCGGGTGCGACCGCGAAGCCGTCTTCAATTTTCAACGGATCGCGAATAAATCGATCGAGCCCAAAGCCATGGGACTCCAGGTAGGAGCTGTTGGGAATAGCAGCCAGCAGATGCACTTGTAGATCGTGAACCCCATGCGTTGTAACGGGCAGATTGAAGGTTTCGGCCAGATGAGCCACTTTGAGCCACGGCGTCACGCCGCCGAGCGTCGCCACGTCCGGTTCAGGAAAAGAGATGGCACCGTGGGCGATCATCTGCTGAAATTCGTAGACCGTGTGGAAGTTCTCACCCGTGGCGACAGGAAGTCCGCCTTCGCGGGCGATGCGGGCATGGCCGGCCACGTCGTCGGGAATGGTCGGCTCCTCCAACCAAAAGAGATCAAAGTTTGCCAGGCCGCGGGCCGCGCGGATCGCTTCGTCAACTCGCCAGCGCATATTGGCATCGGCCATCAACGGAAAATCCGGCCCCAGGTGCCCCCGCATTGCCGCGACGCGGTCCAGGTCCTCCGAGAGCCTGTCACGCCCCACCTTCATTTTGATGGCGCGAAAGCCTTGTGCCTGAAACTCGTCGGCCTGGGCCAGCAGAGCTTCGAGCGTGAACTGCAAATCGATACCCCCGGCGTAGACTGATACACGTGGATCGTGCCCGCCGAGCAGCTGCCACCAGGGCATGTTGTGCGCCTTGCCGCGCAGATCCCAGAGCGCGATATCGAGCGCCGCCAACGCGAATGAAGCTGCGCCGCCCCTACCTACAAAGTGAACGTGCCACCACATGCGCTCCCAAAGACGCTCAATGCGGTCTGAATCCTCTCCAACCAAAAGCGGTCCCAAATCATCGCGCATCAAGGCATGGATCGCCGAGCCCCCGACATCACCGACGCAGTAGGTATACCCAAGCCCTTCGTTGCCGCCGGAGGTCTGAATGCGGGTCGCGATCAGCCCGAAATGGGAAATCTCACCATGCGTTGAGTCAGAAAGTACGATCGGAAGGGGAACGCGATAATGGTCTGTGAAGACATGCGTAATCTTCATCTAGTCCAAACCTTACAAGATGGGCACCTGCGGCTCGAAACCCAGTTCTTCTCGGATCCGCGTGATATCGTAGACCGGATCCCTTTCGCGGCCGGGCCGCTCATAGTGTGATAGGTCCAGTTCGTCGACGTCGCTTCCGTACCAGGACCGCAATAGTTCCGGCACTGGCGCAGCTACACAGGCCTGGGCGCCAACGGCATTGAGAATTCGCACCCCTGGCTTGCCGGGGGCTTCGGCTGCTGCGATCAAACAGCGAACGGTGTCGCTCAGGAACATGATCGAAATCTTGCCCATCCCCCAGGCAGGCGTCGAACCGGGCTGCTGCGGTGTCAACTGGCGGTCATCCGGGGCGATGCTGGCGAGCCGCAAATTGATGAAGTCCAGCTCATCGTTCTGTCGGGCGAGGTAACGGGTGATCTCTTCCATCATGTACTTGGAAAAGCCGTAGCCATCGCGGTCCAGGCAGGGGTGCTCGTCGGGCATGGGCAATTGGAGCGGGCGAAAGTCGACCGACTGCATTCCCACCGCGGCAATGGAACTGGCGAGGACAAATTTCCTGCAATCACGTTCTATCAGATAGCGCAGCAGGTGATGCGTGCCTAACACGTTGACCCGCAAACATTCCTCTTCAGTACAGCCCCCGGTTACTGCAGCGAGATGAATCAATACGTCTATCTTGCCGCAGCGATCAAGTTTTCGGAGTTCCTCAGGGACCGAGAAATCGCCGCTGACTGAGATTGCTCCCAAATGATCCGTTGGTTGGCGGGAAAGGCAGATCGGCTCGTGGTAGCGGGACGAAGAGAGCGTTCCGGCAAGCGCGCTTCCAATGAAGCCGCTCGCGCCCGTGATAAGGATTCTGCTCATGTCAAGTTCTCAGCGTTTTGGCGGTGGAGGAAACTCGCGCACTTCGGAGGTTTGCCGCGCGAGGGCAGTTTTCAGCTCCAGTTGATGACGGCACCGAGAAGCTCAGGAATCTGGTCTCGATTGATCCTGGCGTAGAGGTCCGGCGCCTCACCTCCCTTTACCCGGTGGGTAATCGTCTTGTGCCACGGAATGGCTCCCGAAGCGAGATTTCGCAGCACTGCCTCCCTGCAGGGCTCAAGTCCATCGTTGCAGGGGAAGAATGCAGTGAGCTGTTTGGCATGGGGAACAAGGTAGTTGAAGGAGACCGGCGCTCTGCCGTAGTGGCCAAGAAAGACGAATTTTCCCCGCAAGCGGGCCAAGGGAAATGCTAAGTCCAGGCACTGGGGAATCCCGCTCCCTTCAAAGACTGCATCGGCCCCACCCGGCTTTATCGCCTCGACGCGCGCCCTTACTTCATCGGCTGCAAGCCCGCGCGCATCTATAACGTGTGAGGCCCCCAGTTCTATCGCCATATCCAGACGCCTCGGATTGAGGTCGATTGCGATGGTTACTGCGCCGCGCAGCCTCGCAGCCGCCAGCGCGCCCAGCCCAATCATGCCGACAGCGTGAAATGCCACCACATCTCCCATCTGTATGCCAGCCATTTCGACGGCGTTGTATCCTACGGACGGCATGACAAAAAGCGAGCCGGTGGCGTCGTCGATACCCGCAGGCAGTTTCTCGATCTCCGCATCCTGCGGCAGAACCGTGTATGAGGCGTGGACGCCTGAGCAGATCGTAACGGGCCGGCCCTCGACCTGCATTGGAAGAAAATTGCGCCTGTAATAGACCTTGTCGCCGACCGCAAACCTGGTTACGTCGGAACCGACGTCCTCGACAATGCCCACCGCCTGATAACCCGTGCAAACGGGATACGGCCCGTAGTCCAACTTGCGGCGGAATACGGCAAATTCCGTGCCCACACTGACGCCCGAATAGGTACAACGCACGAGAATTTCAGCTGGCGATAGCGAAGGGATCTCGAACTCTTCCAAGGAGAATCGCTGCTGTTCGTCACAGATGAGCGCTTGGCTTTTCATTAGGAATACGGCCCTTGTTTCTGCGCTGTGAGGTTTCGAGGTGAGATATTACGGGGCCCGCTTGAGGTGAATGGGAAGCTGACCAATGGTTGAGATATGCTCGAAACATCGCGTATGGGCAGCGTACTAGAGGTGAACCGATCTGTCAACGAAACGGCTATCCGCGAGTCGGGCAGGGCCACCTTGTAGTACTCGGGCTCGGAGAATGGTATAATCGGGCAACCGAAAAAGTGTACGATAGTAGGCCGCCGCCAGCTTGGCGTAAGGACAGAATGTGACAGAAATGACGACAGCGCTGACTTCGATAGAAGAGTTCCTGGGTGCACTGGCCGCCGGCGAGTCGACGCCCGGGGGCGGCGCAGCTGCCGCGTTGACCGGAAGTCAGGCGGCCGCCCTGCTCAGTATGGTCTTGAACTTCACCGTGGGCCGCAAACGGTATGCAGAAGTTGAAGAAGAGCTTCGGGGCTATTTGCAAAGAACGGAATGCCTGCGAGCTGACCTTCTTGCCCTGGCCGACAAGGATGCAGAGGCGTTTGGTGCGGTGGCGGCCTGCTATTCGATGCCCCGCTCGACAGACACAGAGAAATCGGCGAGAACTGCCGCGATGCAGACCGCTTTGAGAGGAGCTGCTGAGGTCCCGCTTGAGATGGCCGCCCTGTGCCTCGAAATCCTGGAGCTCACGCCACCGGTCGCGGATAAGGGAAATTCAAATGTAGTCAGTGATGCCGCGACTGCCGCCCATCTCGCATTCGCAGCAATGCATAGCGCGCTCGTCAATGTAAAGATCAATCTCAAATTCCTGAAGGACGAGGCCTACGTTTCCAAAGGGCAGGCAAGAGTTGCATCGTTGGAAACCGCAGCCGAGAACTGCTACATCGCTGCCCGGGCATCTTGTACAAGCACACTGGGCATAGCCACATGAGCGCTCAACTACTGAACGGCCGACAGCGCGCCAAACAGCTGCAGGGGGTACTCAAGGAACGATTTGCCCTCCTCGCGGCCGAGGCGGGCGCGCCTCCCACGCTGGCGGCGTTTCAAGTCGGATCTGACGAGGCGGCATCCGGTTACTTGAGGGCGATTCGCCGTGCCTGCCAGGGCGTTGGCGTTACCTTCCGTCCCGTCGAGCTTGCACAGGACAGCGCGCAAGTTGAGGTGGAGGCGGCACTCTCCGCCCTGAACAACGACGATACGGTACATGGCATCATGGTCCTGGAGCCATTGCCGGGGCATATCGACGATTCGCTTTTGATTGACGGGCTGAATCCGGCCAAAGACGTTGACGGCGTCCATCCACTCAACGCCGGCCGGTTGGCGGCCCAGAAGGAGCCGTACTACGTGCCTGCCACGCCTGCAGGAGGAATTCAACTGCTGGAAGAAGCGGGCGTCGACTTCAAAGGCAAGAGGGCGGTAGTCATCGGACGCAGCGACATTGTTGGAAAGCCGATGGCACTGCTGCTGCTGCACCGGCATTGCACGGTTACAATCGCCCATAGCCGCACTGAGTCGTTGCCGGCGGTTGCGAGGGAAGCGGACATTCTATGCGTTGCGATTGGCCGGCCGGAACTGGTTTCCGGGGCGTGGGTAAAGCCCGGGGCCGTAGTCGTTGACTTCGGTACGACCTATACGGAGGATGGCCTCAAGGGCGATTGCGAACGGAAGAGCGTGGAGGCTGTCGCGGGCATGTTGACTCCGGTTCCAGGGGGAACAGGCCCGATGACAAACATAGTGCTGATGGAGAATTTACTAAAGGCGTACCGCCGCGCCGCAAGTAAGTAACCTCTCAGTGCCCCAGGAATTCGACACTCTTCGCCCTGGGGTGATGGTCCATGTCGTTCCTTACGAGCTAGCGGTACTTACTTTGGGTTTCAATCACGCGGGAGCCCTTTGGGGGAGCTTGGTGCATCCGACCGCGCGGCAATCGGAACATTGGCAGAAGTGCCGGGGTGGGCCTAGACGCCGGTCATGTGCGGGCGGCGAGTGCCTTTTCCCACAGAAACAGCAGGTTGGCCTGATGGAAATTCTGGACAAGGCCGCCAAGGGGAATGCGGTTGCGCCCAAACTGTTCAATGTCGTTTTTCAGGAGATCCCTCTTGGTTGAGCCTTCCGCAATCAGTCGCTCGACCAGAGATTGGATGTCATCTAGATACTTGATGCTCTCCTCAATGCTTGGCGTGACCTCGCCCCGCAAAAGAATGTCCCCGTGCCCCTGAACAATCGTTTCAAGATTGAATTCGTGCAGGCTGTGCAGGGACTGCTTGAACTTTTCGATGTCTGCGAAAGGCGAGGCAATTACAGGGACCGGCATCATCAGATCGCTGGCGAAAAGCACCTTTTCCTCACGCACATGCACGACACAGACGTCGGGCCCCGGCCCCGGCGCGTGCATGACGTGCACGGTTTTGTCACCAAGACGGATGACCGAGCCTTCGTTGAAGACGATTTTGGGCAGGCGAATCTCGACTTTCAGCAGTTCATTCGTGTGCTCTCTTGCTTCCTCCAACGCTCTGCGACCATATCTGACCAGAAGGTCGCGGGCCCTTTCGTGGGCGATCAGTTCGGCTTCGGGGAAGAGACAAGAGCCGTAGACATGGTCAGCATGGCTAATCGTGTTAATGAGAAAGCGAATTCCTGCTGGGCAATGCTGTTCAGCAAAGTCGATAATCTGCCTTGTTTCCGAAGGAAAGGGCAGAGTATCAATGAGTATGCCGCCATCCTGCGAGACGACAAGCCCCGCGTTAACCTCTGCATACAGGGCACTGGTGAAAACCCACGTGTCGTCCGCTACTCGAGTACGCGTAATCGTCACTCGCCTCGTCTCCTATCTCTGCCCACGAGAACCAAACAGAAACCGACACGATAGTATATCACAGCCAGCCTATTGGGGCGAACAAGACCACTTCGATTGCTGATCCATCGAATCGCCATTGTCGGAGCGCCTCATGGTCGGGCGGCCTGCGAGCGCAGAATGGGCCAAGATAGCGCGCAAAAGCAGACCGGGGCCTAAGCCCCGGTCACTGTGGACTCGATTATCTAATGTTCAATTTGGACGCTCCGATGGGAATCCGCCGCTATTGCCCTTATGCCAGACCCTGGCGGTCGGTGTGCGCCCTGAGGAGATGGCCCTCGGTACTGGTAACGTAGAGATCACGGAGGTCGGGGCCGGCGAACGCGCAGTTGGTCGGACTGTCGCAAGGCACCGGATGAGTCTCAAGCACCCGGCCGTCCGGCGCGAAGACGTATATCATCCCGCCGGGGCCGCTCTCACCCCAGCCAGCTGTTGCGATGATATTGCCGTCGACATCCAAGCACATACCATCTACGCCCCGATGGGGGTAGAAGTTGTGCAGCACTTCATGATCGCCCACAATGCGGCTTCTCTCGCTTGAGCTACCTTCGACTATGGGGTAAGCCCACAGCTCCCGTTTTTGGCCTTCCCCGTTCTTGCTTTGGGCAACATACAATGTTTCTTCGTCTGGTGAAAGAAGCAAGCCGTTGGGCGCGGTTGTGTCGTAGGTCACGCGTACAGGCTTCCAGCTGCCGTCCGGCTGCGGGTCCAACCTGTAGACAGATTCGTGGTCCAACTCCATGTCGTCGCGGTAGTCGCCGTAGCGCGGATCGGTAAACCAGACACGCCCGCGGCTGTCTATCGCCAGGTCATTGGGGCTGTTGAGGCGACTCCCTTCAAACTCTGCGCACAAGACAACCGTCTCTCCACCCTCAGGATACTGCACCATGCGGCGACCGCCGCCTTCGCAGGCGTTGATCAAACCGTTGGCGTCCAGCATGAGGCCGTTGGCTTCGTTTGTTCCCTCTCGCCACACGGTGAACTCGCCGCCTTCAGGATCGTACTGAAAGATGCGACTGTTGACGATATTCGTAAAGAAAAGGCAACGTCCGTCCCAGACAGGGCCTTCCGTCAAGCCGATGGGTTCAAGCAGGACCTCGAACTGCCACGCCATCCTTTGCTCCTTTGCTCCTTTGCTTATCCGGTCAAATAGTCGGATCCGCACTCCAGCACAATTTGCCTGCTTCGCTGCAGCGCCTGAAAGGGATCTTCCAGCTGGGGACTCAGCTCGAGACTGACCGCGCCGGTATAGTCGATGTCCTTCAGAGCAAGGAACATTTCGCGCAGTGTCTCAACCGTGAGTATCCCATCGAGAAGCGCCCAATGAAGATCGCCCTTCCCGTCGTTGTCGTCGAGATGAACGTAGGCAAGTCGCTTACCTGCCCGCCGAATGACGCCGGCAGGGTCTTCGTCGCTGATCTGCACATGGCCAATGTCGAACAACAGACCCAGATTGGGGTGGTCTATCGCTTCGATGAATGCCAGAGTCTCTGCCGCGGAAGGAAGCGCTGTCCCCGGGAAGTGTTCGACGCCTATTGTGATTCCAAGTGCCGCAGCTTTTGCAGCGGCTGTCGCCAGCGAATCAGCGTAGCGCGCAAGCGCCTCTTTACTACCGTCGGGGCCGGGCACAAGATAGATCGCGCTTCCACCGAGCTCTTTGCATTGAAGCGCAACCCGATGCAGGCGTGACAAGGTCTCAGCACGCGACTGGTCATCCGGGCTATCGAGGGACGCGCCTTCCGGCAGTCCGTATGAGGCGGCGACAGAGGACACCTGCAAGGAGTGAGATCTGGCAACAGCCTGGGCGGCTGAACTCTTCAGAAATTCCGGCCTGATGTCAATCCATCGAAATCCCAAGGCGTTCACATCTGAATAGACGTCTTTTTCTGGGGCGCTCAAGGCCCAAACGCAACAGGACAGATACATCAAGCTATCCCCCTGCACTTTCCATCGGCGAGTAACCACCGGGATCAGGTTGCTCGGCAGACTGGGCCAGAATGGATCTCAGTTCACTTAGTTCGTCGCAGCGGAGAGAACGGTGCAACTTGATAGGATGGCGTTGGCTCCATTCTTCGATGGCCGGTGTCATCTTCTCGATCGTTGAGAAATCGTTGGGGAAGCGGAGCGGATTCCCGCCCAGCCATCGTCCGTGGCGCCCCGAAAGCGTGGTATTCCAGATCTTGGCGGGGATCACGTCCGGCGACAAATGGCCGGCGGGCCAAGCCTGGAAGAGTACAGGAATTTCTGGTGGAAAATCCGGCAAGGTCGTCTGCAAGAGCGTATGACTCCGGCTGCAGGTGGACGGCATCCAGAGTGGGAGCACGGGGCTGCGTCGCCCGATTACGGGATTCATCTGCGGACCGCTCTCGACGAGAACTGCTCCTGGCTGTATTTGCAGAAGGTAATACAACCATTGCCAAGCGTAGAATCCCATGCGGCTAATCTCGTCAACGGAGGCGAAGTCCAACGAATGTAGAGGTATGTTGACGTCTGCAGCGAAAGTGCGAACGCTGGTCGCGAAACCTGTGATTGATCCCCACTGGGCCTCGGGCTGATAAGTCCAGTGCCGCGAGAGGCGCCAGCCGCTGCGTTGCACGCCGCCTACTTCATGAAGCCAGTCATCGAGCCACGGCGTCCCGCGGATGAACTCCTGGTCAGTGAAGCCGCCGTGGCTACCAATTTGAAGTCTGTGCCGGGCGCCGAGTTCATACTGGCTCCACCGCGAAGAACAGGACAACAACAAGATCGAGCCGCCGGGCATCAGCCGTTCGCGAATGAAACGCCGGTACTGGTCCGGCAATACGGCCAACTTCAGATAGATCTGGACGGACCGCCTGATCTGCCGCCTGGCGTGGATGGGATCGAACAGGCTGACAGCGAGCAGGTCGGGATTGTGGTTTAGAAAGGGGGTGAGAAGGTCGACGCTGCGCTGCTGGTATCCGGCAACGTCGTCCGGCTTGCCGCGAGACGCAAAGCTGATGGGAAGGCTATCGGCGAGAAGTGGTGCCCCCAGGCAGGCGCAGAGATGGGCCGTGGCGCCGGAAGGCACGCCGATGACAATTGTGTCGAACCGCCTGTCAGGATCGAGCCTGTCGTATTGGCCGACGTTCCACTGTGCCAGGTCGGCAGTCGTCAGGTTAAAGGTGAGCGATTTGCTATGGGGCCGGCCTTCCATTGCCCGGGCCGCCATGCCTGCGCTCCAACTGCGGGGCATGCCTGACGACAGTTTCAGAAGTGCAATCTGCCGTCCCAGTCTCGAATTGACCGCCGGGTGGTGAAAGCGATTGTCGAGGGCAGACGCCACTGCAGCAACCGCGCCCGTAGCGATTTCGAAACCGACAGGTTGGTAGTTCACGTGCTAGACGATTCCTGTTCGTTTGCTACGCAGATGTCACGCCCGTTGGATTTGAAATAAGATAAAGTGTGACAAGTATAGCCGAGGAATGAAGGCTTCGCAATTCCAATTTGTGCCCTACCCCGCGGCTGTTCCGAGGCTGAAAGAGACGCCGCCCAGTCCATATGCTGCAGCACCGTCACATCCTCAATGTTGGGCGGATAGGTTGTTGAGCTCTTCTCTTCTCCTCACCTCGACAGGCAACGCGTTGACGGTTCTCAGGGCCTGTGATAGGCTTTTGCGGGCGTTCTTTGTGCGCTGAATGGAAACCGGAATCCATCAGAGGCAAAGTTATGGATAAGATAAGCAATGGTGCTGCCAGGGTGCGTTTCGCGCCCAGCCCGACCGGGCATCTGCACCTCGGGGGACTGCGGACAGCGCTCTTTGATTGGCTCTGGGCGCGCAAGACCGGCGGCAGATTTATCCTGCGAATCGAAGACACGGATCGAAAGCGATTCGAACCGGAAAGTGTTGCCAGCCTGATGCGAGGCTTGCGCTGGCTTGGGTTGAACTGGGACGAAGGCCCCGACACCGGCGGGCCTCACGCGCCCTACGTTCAGTCGGAAAGGCAGGAGGTATACAGGAAGCACGCACAGAACCTAATCGATCGCGGCCGGGCCTACCGCTGTTACTGCACGCCTGAACGGCTTGAGACGATGCGGGAAGAGCAGCGGCGCCAAGGCAAAGCGACCGGCTACGACCGGCAGTGCCGCGGCCTTTCCGAAGCGCAAAGAGCTGAGCGAGAAGCCGCTGGGCTGCCTTCGGTCGTTCGATTTGCAGTGCCTGAGGAAGGCGTCACCGTCTTCACCGATCTCTTGCGCGGGGAGGTCCAGGTAGACAATCGACAGCTGCAGGATGAGGTCGTATTGAAGGCCGACGGGCTCCCCACCTATCACCTGGCGGCGATGGTAGACGATCACCTGATGCAGATTACCCACGTGCTGCGCGGCGAGGAGTGGTTGGCGACCGCGCCGCTCCACAAGCTGATCGTTGACGCCTTCGATTGGGACATGCCCGTGCTCGTTCATCTTCCCGTCATTCTGGACCCCAGCGGAAAGGGAAAGATGAGCAAGCGCAAGAAAACGGTAGCAGGCAAGGAGTACATGGCGCTTGTGCATGAGTTCCAGGATGCCGGTTATCTGCCCGACGCAATGTTCAATTTTCTGACAAATGTAGGATGGAATTTTGATCCTGTTCAGGAAGTGTTCAGCCGCGAAGAGGCGATTGACCGATTTCAGTTGGAGGAGATCAACCCGTCGGCGGCGACCCTTCCCTATGAGAAGCTGGACTGGCTCAATAGCTTGTACATCCGCGCGATGACGCCGGGCGCACTCAAGTCGGCGCTGATACCGTTCCTCAGCCGCCAGTTGGGTCTGCCTGAAGCCGACCTGGCAAGGGACCGCAGATTGGACATCCTGGTGCCTGTCATCCAGGAGCGTATCAAGCGGCTCGACGAGGCCGCCGACTGGCTTGACTGGGCCTTTCAAGACTCTGCAGAGATCAGCTATACCGAGCCGAAACTCCTGATAGGGCGGAAGATGGACGCGGCCGGGAGCATCCAGATGTTGCAGGCCGGGGCCTCGCTGCTGGCGTCAGTCGAGCCGTTCACGGCAGATTCCATTCAGGGGGCATTTCGAGAAAAGGCTGATGAGCTAGAGGTGAAGGCGGGAAGTTTGTTTGGACCAGTTCGCGGGGCGATCAGCGGCAAAAAGGTGTCGCCTCCTCTTTTCGAGAGTATCGAGGCGCTCGGGAGAGGGGAGACACTGCGCCGCATCGGGCGAGCGAAACTGGCGCTGGAAGAACTGGAGGCGAAGGAAGGCTAGGAAAGGGTCAGTTGTGCATGCAGTTCTACTGCGGCTGATTCTTGTCTTCACTCGTCGCTTGTGCTAGGATTGGGCTTGGCTGTGCTTGCCGATGGGGGATAGTTTAATCGGCAAAACACCTGACTCTGGATCAGGCGTTCGGGGTTCGAATCCCTGTCCCCCAGCCTCTGGGCGTGACGACAACAGGTCGCCCATCGAAAACGCTGTTACCGGTTTGTACTTTTCCAGGACTGGTATCAGCGTTTATTCTTGCCAGGCTGGCCCTACCTAGAACTGGCGGGAGAGATTTCAGCATACAGGCGCGGGATTGAGGTGTTCGATTCAACGATTTCGCCCGTACTCTTCGTGGCTGCTGACCCAGTCAAGCGAGCTGATCGCCGCCGCCAGCGAAAGCTCTCCCGCTAGGACAGTTCCGGCAACAATCTCGGCGAGCTTGTAGACCTTCCCTTTTCCCCTACATCCGAGCAGTTCAAGGCACTCCCTCTGCGTTGCCAGCCCGGTCCCACCGCCGTAGGTGGCAACAATCAAAGATGGAATCGTGATTGAAATATAGAGATCCTTTTCCTCGGTCAGCTCTACGTAGATCAGACCCGCGGATGACTCGGACACATTCGCCACGTCCTGTCCTGTAGCGATGAATATCGCGGTAATGGCGTTGGCCGAGTGCAGTCCGTTGTTGTTCACTCCTGCCAAAATCGAGCCGATGTTGGCAACCCCGTAGTGATAGAAGAGCTGTTCGGGCATCACACGCATATTCTGGATCAAGACATCGCGGGGGATGATCGCCTCGGCGGTCACCCGTTTGCCGCGCGTGCGCATGATATTCACCTGTGACGCTTTCTTGTCGGTGGCGAAGTTCGACTCCAAATAGAAACGCTTGATCTCCTGTCCGTCGTAATGGTCCAGAATCCAGGAACAGGCAGCGAAGGTTGCGCGGCCCACCATGTTCTGACCCCCGGCGTCTCCTGTTTGGTAATTGAAACGCAGAAAGGCGAACTTGTTGGACTGATACGGGTCGATGTTGTCGAGCTTGGCCACGCTGGAGGTGGCCTCAGCCTCCTCCCGAATGGGGATCAGATTCTCGTCAACCCACTCGATAAAATCGCGTGCGCCGCGCGCATCTTCGAAGACGAAGACCGGCGCGCGCTGCATTGCGTCGGCCACTACAGTGCACTTGACGCCGCCGGACTGATTGAGCAGTTTCATGCCCCTGTTATAGGATGCGACAAGCGTGCCTTCGGTGGTGGCGAGTGGTATGATAAAGTCGCCCTGAGCGTGCTCTCCGCAGACTTTCAGTGGCCCGGCAAAACCGATGGGAACCTGCGCGGCGCCCGTGAAATTCTCGATGTTCCCTTGCGCGATGTGCGGGTCGAATGAGTATTGCGAGAGGTGTTCGAGCGAATGCCCAGTGTATTCGCTAACGAAAGTCTGGCGTGCGCGGATTGCGCTGTCGCTGTAGTCGTCGTCCCTGTCGCGGGGAATACGGGGCGCATCCACTTTTTCCGAAATGGCGTCATCGACTGTGAACTGAATTCGTCCAAACGGAGAGGTCTGGACTCCAATCTGTATGGTATGATGACCCGTTTCAAGCGGAGGGATCTGCGCCGTAATGAATACCTCTTTGCGCAGAGGAAAGTCGATCGGCGAGCCGCTGTTGATCTGGTCGGGGCTCAAAGCCTGTCCGTCGCCGAAATCCAGCGACAATGCGTCGGCAGCAACCTCCTTTTCGTCTATGCTGATGCCGTGGAAGGCGGTCAGTTTGGCGTCGCTCAGGCGATTCTTGATCGAAAACCGCACGCCGTCCTCTGTATTCTCCAGGCTTGCGTACGTATAGAGGCGTTTGAGCAACATCGAAGGAATCAGAGCCATTGTGCCCTCCGGTCTATGTCTTTGGGAAAGAGAATGGAAAAGTAACTTGCGTCAGGAGAGTTGGAATTGTAGTAACTGATCCGGAGAATCGCGGCTGACTCCGCTGGTCAACCCGGCGAGATCACCTTTCGCCCCGCGATCGATCCTGACCAATGTCGGTGCGCCAGACCGCGCCGTCGAAGTGGATGCATTCGACGGTTCGGTAGGCGCCGGCGGCGGCCTCTGCGATTGTTGCTCTTCTGGCTGTGACCGAAAGCACGCGTCCTCCGTCTGTGAAAACCTCTCCGTCGCGTCCGGCCGCCGTGCTAAGACGGGTGCCGGCGTGAAATACGAATGCTCCATCTTCGCCCAGCGCCCCCGATGGCAAACCGGTGACGTGCTTGCCGGTCTCGTAGGCCTCCGGATAACCGCCCGAAGCCATTATAACCGTCACCGCAGATCCGGCCGACCAGTCAAGAACGCAGTCGGCGAGGCGGCCATGAACGCACGCGGTCATCACTTCGAGGAGGTCGGTATCCAGCAGCGGCAGGATAACCTGGGCTTCGGGGTCGCCGAAGCGGCAGTTAAACTCGAGAACTCTCGGCCCGGAGTCGGTCAGCATCAGGCCTGCGTACAGGATGCCCTGGTAGGCGGCGCCTTCGGCACTCATTGCAGCCAGCGCGGGGCGCATGATAGTCTGCTTGACCTCTGTCAGCAATTCGGGAGATGCCAGGGGAGAAGGGGCAAACGCGCCCATTCCCCCTGTATTTGGCCCGAGGTCGCCATCCAGGAGTCGCTTGTGGTCTTGCGCGGCCGGCATCAGCCGGAGCTCCTTGCCATCGCAGAAGGCCAGCACGGAAAGTTCCGGGCCGAACAGCCTCTCTTCGATCAGCACAGTATCGCCGGCATCTCCAAAGCGCCGTTCAACCATGATGGCGCGCAGTTGGGCGATTGCCTCATCGCTGCTTTCGGGCAGAAGTACGCCTTTGCCTGCGGCCAGTCCGCTGGCCTTGATTACCGGAAGGGAGTCCAGTCCAACAGCAAAGTCGGCCGCAGTTTCGAAATCAGTAAAGACGCGCGCCCAGCCGGTTGGGATGGCATGGCGGTTCATAAAGACTTTGGAGAATGCCTTCGAGCCTTCCAGCCGGGCCGCGGCAGCGCTGGGACCGAATACGGGCAGCCCTTCGGCGGCAAGCTGATCGGCAAGGCCTGAGACCAAGGGAGCTTCCGGTCCCACGATGGTCAAATCAATTGCGTTTTCCCGTGCGAAGCGGAGCAATGCGGGGAGATCATCTGCATCGATGGCGACATTGCAGCAGCCCGGGACAGTTGCAGTGCCTCCGTTACCGGGGGCAACGAAGATGCGACCGGCGTGGGCGGACTGCGACAGTTTCCACGCCAGCGCGTGCTCTCTGCCACCCGAGCCGATTAGAAGAATCTTCATTGTGTAGCCAGCTATGTGTGAATCTCTGCTTGCAGGAGACCCTCTGTGCAGGCGGTGTCAACTACGCGTGCATACATGGTGGACGAACTGTGGAGCGCGCGTCAACTCCCCAGGACCGTTGCAAACTTCTCTTTTTCCTTCAGCTCCATTTCGAGGAGAGGCGTTTCAAATGGATAACTTCCGGTGAAGCAGGCATTGCAGTAGCCGTCCTCGGCCTGCAGAGTATTCATCATTCCTTCGACGCTGAGGTAGGCCAGAGAATCGACGCCGATGTAGGTTCTGATCTCCTCAAGGCTCTTGTGCGCGGCGATCAGTTCCGCCTGGCTCGCCATATCCACGCCCATGAAACAGGGATACCTGATAGGAGGACAGGCGACGCGCATGTGTATCTCGGACGCGCCCGCGTTACGAAGGAGCTTTACCAGGGGGCCGCTGGTATTGCCGCGCACGATTGAGTCGTCAACCAGCACAACACGTTGGCCGCGCAGATTGTCCGACAGAGGGTTGAACTTCATTGCCACGCCGTCCCTTCGAAGCTGGTCGGTCGGTTGGATGAAGGTTCGTCCGATGTACCGGCTCTTGATCAACCCTTCACTGTAGTCGATGCCGCTTTCCTGGGCGTAGCCGATGGCATGCGGGGTACCGCTGTCGGGAACGGGGACGACGATATCGGCATCGACGGGCGCTTCGCGTGCGAGCTGGCGGCCCAGCGCTTGCCGGACGCGGTGAACAAGGCGTCCGCCCAATCTACTATCAGGTCGAGCAAAATAGATCTGTTCGAAAGTGCAGAAAGCGGCCTTCTCCGCGGGCACGCCTTGGACAATCTCGTATCCGTCTTTGTCGATGACGGCAATTTCGCCGGGTTCGATTTCCCGAACTGCACGGGCGCCAATGGTGGCAAAGGCGCAGCTCTCCGAAGCCAGGGCCAATCCGTTTTCCAGTTCTCCCAACACGAGCGGACGCAGACCCCAGGGGTCACGAACGCCGTAGACCGCCTCCCTGGTAAGGACCGTCAGGGAATAGGCGCCTTCGGCTATCGTCATCACCTGGCGGATTCGTTGCAGCCAGTTGCCGCGCGCGCCGGCCAAGAGGTGGATTATCAGTTCGCTGTCAGTCGATGTTGAGAGGCCCACGCCCCGCTCCAGGAGTTGGCGGCGCAACTGGGGAGCGTTGACCAAATTGCCGTTGTGGCCGATGCCGAGGGGGCCATCAAGCGTCTCCAGAATGTAGGGCTGCGTGTTGCCCAACCGCGGCGATCCTGTCGTCGAGTAGCGCGTGTGGCCTATTCCCAAATGGCCTCGCAAGTGGCTCAGGTTGTCCTCGTTAAACACTTGGGAGACAAGGCCAAGTCCCTTATGAACGTGGGCAGTTTTGCCGTCGCAGGTGGCGATTCCGGCAGCCTCCTGGCCTCGGTGCTGCAAAGCATAGATGGCGAAATAGGTTAGCCGGGCGATGTCCTTTCCCGGCGCGCTGATACCGAATACGCCGCAAGATTCTCGGGGCGAGTCAAACGGTGCCATGGCTGCACCTCCAGACGGGCCATAAAGCGTTCGCGCCATTAGCTGGCGCTAGGCGACAATCCCCAATGCGATGGCATTACTCAACAGCGCTGTTCATTCAGCTCCTCTGCAGTGCCGCACGTGCAGCGAGTCCTGTTTCCAGAGCGACTTCAGTCGAAAGACCTGTTGCTGTCAAATGGCCCATCTTGCGGCCTCGACGGGGTTCCCGTTTGCCGTACAAGTGCAGACTGACCTCCGGGAATCGGAAAAGTGCCGACCAGTTCGGTTCACCATCAACCCAAAGGTCCCCAAGCAGATTCAGCATAACTGCCGGGCGCAACTGCTCAGTTGAGCCAAGTCTCAACCCGCAGACCGCGCGTAGCTGTTGCTCAAACTGGCTTGTCGCGGCGCCCTCGATCGTCCAGTGGCCGGAGTTGTGGGGCCGGGGGGCGATCTCATTTATCAGCAAGCGATCAACTGAACCCGTCTCGGAATTGGTCGCGTCCTGGGTCCTTGGATTGTCCGGCTTGAGAAAAAATTCGATACACAGAACACCGACGACGTCGAGCAGTTCAAACAGTTGCCGGGCCAGGGCCTTGGCTCCGCGAACGAGTTCTGAATCGACATGCGCGGGGGCTATCGTTAGGTCCAGGATATGATTTCTGTGCCGGTTTTCAACGACTGGATAGGCAGCAAATGACCCGTCAATGCCGCGAGCCGCAACGAGCGAAAGCTCTGACGAAAACTCGACAAACGCTTCAAGCACACACTGTTGACCATCGGCAATCTGCCTCGCCGCGTCCAGTTGTGCCTCGGACTCTAGTAACAGCTGCCCTTTGCCATCATACCCGAAAGCGGAGGTTTTGAGAATGGCGGGAAGACCGATCTCATCAACCGCGCCGTGCAGGTCGAAGGCTGTCTCGACCGGACGAAAAGGGGTGACGGGCAGACCGGCCTGGCTGAGAGTTTCTTTCTCGCGCAGGCGGTCCTGGGCGGCATGGAGAATTCGGCCGGAAGGACGGACTGGCACGCCCAGAGACTCGGCAAGTTCGGAAACGAGGGCCGGAACGTTTTCGAATTCAAAGGTTACGACGTCCACCCCATCCGCAAAGTCCAACACCGCGTCGCGGTCATCGTAGGCCGCGACGAATTCGCGGTCAGCGACCTGGCCGGTAGGGCTATTCCGCTCGGGCGAAAGCGTATGCAGTCGATAGCCCATTCTTCGGGCTTCCAGGGCCAGCATGCGGCCCAGCTGGCCGCTGCCAAAGACACCTATGGTGGAACCAGGGGGAATTGAAGGCAACTGAGCACAAACCAAGGCTCTACTCTCCAGACTCAAGCCGGATCGAAAGAACTTGCTCGGCACGATTTTGGCGAAACTGTTGCAGCTGGCTGCGCAGCGATGGACGCGATGCGCCCAGGATAGAGATGGCGAACAGCGCGGCATTGATGGCGCCTGCTCTCCCGATTGCCATCGTGGCGACAGGCACGCCCGCGGGCATCTGCACGATCGACAGGAGTGAATCCATACCGTTCAGCGCCTGGCTTTTCACCGGAACGCCGATGACCGGCAGCAACGTATGACCAGCGACCATGCCCGGCAGATGTGCAGCCCCGCCCGCCCCGGCGATGATTGCCTCCAGGCCGCGCGCGGCTGCGCTGCCAGCATATTCCATCATCCAGTTCGGCGTGCGGTGCGCCGAAACGACACGGCATTCGTGGGGCAAGCCAAACTCGGTAAGCGTTTCGGCCGCATACTTCATACAGCAGTTCCAGTCGGATTCGCTTCCCATTATGACGCCGACCAGAGGCGATGCTATTGTTGTCGTCACCTGCGTTTACTCCTCGATGCCTCGCTGCTCAGGCAGTTGCAAAGAGATTGCCGAGGTTGCTCGCCACTCTGCCGGCCACCGGGAGCTCTCCCGGTGAAAAGACGCACCCAGTGAGAAGCTCGTAGGAGCGAATGTATCTCGCAGCTGCCTCGAGCGCCAGTCCATCGGGCAGAGGCGACGGCGGGCCGTCACCTCTGTATCCCTGGGCGGCATACGCCAGGCGAACGAACTCCTTGTCAAAGTTCTCAGGCTCTTCGGCCTCAGCCGTTTTTTCTTTGCGCTGCGAACTATCTGCCTTCATCTCGTCGTAGCTCGCCGCTGTCCAGAATCGGCTCGAATCGGGCGTGTGGACCTCGTCGATCAGGAGCAACTCGCCGTCTTCGGCAAGCCCGAACTCGTACTTGGTGTCCACGAGCAGCAGCCCGCCTTCGGCCGAGATCTCTTGTCCACGGCGAAAGAGCGCCAACGAGGCTTCGCAAACGGATTCCCACCATTGCCTTTCAACCAAGCCGCTTTCCACGATTTCGGCGCCGGTAATGCGTTCGTCGTGGCCTCCCTTTTGCGCTTTGGTGGTCGGTGTTATGACCGGTTGCGGCAAGGGATCGTTCTTGGCCATTCCGTCGGGGAAATCGAGACCGTAGATATTGCGCTCCCCCAGGCTGTAGCGATACCAGAGGCTAGTCTTTGTCACGCCGGAGATGTAACCGCGTACGACGACTTCGACCGGAAAGGGCTGGCAGTTTCGGCCGACGGTAACATTCGGATCGGGAGACTCGACGAAATGATTGCTGACGATGTCTTGCGTTTGTTCGAACCAGAAGGCGGACAGTTGATTCAGTACCTGCCCTTTGAACGGCACCAGACCAAGGATATGATCGAAAGCGGACAGGCGATCGGTGGCGACAAGAATGAGTCGATCCCCGTATTCATAGATATCGCGCACCTTTCCGCTGCGTTTCGGCCCGAGGAAATCGAGATCGATGCCGGAGAACGTATCTTTCAGTGCAGTTGCATCCATCAGCTGCCCTCCTCCCCAAGTCGGGCTGTCGTTGCGCTCGCGGCAGTTGCCACCTAGTCTTATCCGTTGCCAATCATGGATCGAAAAAGCGAAAGCCCCAAACTGCCTTTGGCGCCAAGGGGATTCTGGATCGGTACGACATGGTCTTCGGGGTGGGGCATGAGGCCGACGACATTGCCGGCGGGATTACAAATGCCGGCGATGTCGGCGACCGAGCCATTCGGGTTAAGCGGGTAGCGGCCGGCGGCAGGGGCGCCGTCTGCGTCGACATAGCGGAATGCGATGAGCCCTTCTCGCTCGAGGCGGTCAAGCGTATGGCTGTGCGCCACTTGCAAGTTGCCCTCGGCGTGGGCTACTGGGCAGAATAACGGCTCAACAATGCCGGCAAGATAGCCGGCGCGCGCGCCAGGCTCCACGGCCAGATGCACCCAGCGGCACTCAAACCGCCCGTTCCGGTTGTGTGTCAGCGTCACTTGGCGTTCGGCGGATGAAACTTCCTTAGGCGCTGGAGCAGGGCCGACGGGTATAGCTGTGCCGGGTAGCAGACCGGCCTTTACCAGCGTCTGGAATCCATTGCAGATGCCCAGCACGCGCCTGCCTGAGGCGATAAACTCCTGCAACTGCTGGTCAAGGAAGACGCGCAGATCGAGCGCCTGGCGAACCCCGGCGCCCAGGGCATCGCCGTATGAGAAACCCCCCGGCAGCACGAGCATCTCGAAGTCGGAGAGTCGGTACTGCCCGATCCGAAGCTGGTTGATGTGGGCAATCTGCGGCGTGCCGCCCGCCAGCTCGCAGGCGCGCGCCGTCTCGGCATCCCTGTTCGTGCCGGAGACATGCAGGATCAACACAGGATACGCCATGTCTAAATTGCCACCCTGCTCCAGGTTTCGGGCCTCTTGCCCAGTCAGCTGACTAGGAGGCGGGGTCGCTCTTCCAAGCCAGGACCATCTCGTCAAGCTGAAGTTCGATCAGACGTTCGCTGCCGCCGTTTATCACCAGGATGGGGGACTCAGACACTACGCCCAACCGGGTCAAGGGCAAACTGGCGAAGCACCGCTCCAAGGCATCGACATTGGCCGGCTGGACCTCCAGCAAAAGACGACCGTTGCTCTCGGAGAAGAGCGCGGTCGTCGCACAAAACGCACGTTTTGGCGCCCGAATGGGATGGATGTCGATGGTTGCGCCCAGACGTCCGCCGATACACATCTCTGCCAGGGCTGGGGCCAGCCCGCCCTCACTCAGGTCATGGCAGCTGCGCACGAGACCGGCGCGAATCGCTGCGTGAAGTGTGCGGAAGATCTCCAGGGGCTGTTCCGGCATGGAAGGTGGTTCTCCTCCATCTTCGCCCATCAGATGATGGAGGAGGGAGCCGCCGAGTTCGGCGCGGCTCTCGCCGAGCAGAAAGAGGATGTTGCCCGGGCTCTTCAGATGGGAGGTGCAGGCAGCGCGCATGTCGGGCACGATGCCGATAGCTGAAATCAGCAGGGTGCCGGGAATGGGCTGCCCGTCGAACTCATTGTACAGGCTGTCCTTGCCGGAGATGAAGGGCGCGTTGTAGGTGAGCGCGGCATCGTAGCAGCCCTGGCAGGCGCGAACCAGCGAGCCCAGTCGATCGGGCAGGGTGGGGTTTCCCCAGCAGAAGTTGTCCAGGAGCGCGATACGGTCGGGGTCGGCGCCGACGGCGACGGCGTTGCGAAAGGCCTCATCGACGGCGCTCACGGCCATCGAGTAGGGGTCGCGCCTGCCCAGGAGGGGATTAACGCCGGCGCTGAGGGCGATTGCCATTTGGTGGCGCCAGGTTCCCATCGGCTTGAGCACAGCTGCGTCGGCAGGGCCGTCCATCTGCGGCCCGGTGAATGGGCGGACGAGAGTGCCGCCGCGCACTTCATGGTCGTAGGTGCGCACGATCGGTTCCTTGCTTGCCACCGAGGGGAAGCTGAGCATGCTCAAAAGCATACGTTCGGGGTCTGGCGCGGCCTCTGGCTGTTCGGAGATGGTGGCATGTTCGGCGGAACGGGGCGGCCCAGTTTGCCGGTAGCAGGCGGTCCGGTGCGGGCGGGGCAGGCCGTCGTGCAGGAAGGTCATGGGCAACTCTGCCACAGGCTGGCCGCCGTAGCGGACCCGCAGCCAGCCATCGCCGCTGAAGTGGCCCAGGTCGCGGATTTCCACATCCCAAAGATCTGCGAGCTCGACTAGTCGCTCGAGTTTACGGGCGGGAACGGCCATGACCATCCGTTCCTGGGCCTCCGAAAGCCATATCTCCCAGGGCGTCAAGCCAGGGTACTTGAGAGGAACATGCTGCAGCTCGACGTCGGCGCCCAACTCTTCCGCCATCTCGCCGACCGCGGATGAGAGACCGCCTGCGCCGCAATCGGTGATGGCACTGTAGAGCCGCTCGTCCCTGGCGGCCTCGACGAGCTCGATCAGCCCTTTTTGCGTGATCGGATCCCCGATCTGGACGGCGCTGCCCGCTTCCGAATGTGTTGACTCGGTCAGTTCGGCGGAGGAAAAGGTAGCGCCATGGATGCCGTCGCGGCCCGTCCGTCCGCCGAGGACGACAACGCGATCTCCTGGCAGCGGCTGCGTCGGGTGGGCGTTCTTTGGGAGCAGGCCTGCGGCGCCACAGAAAACGAGGGGGTTCCCCAGGTAGCCAACGTCATAGATGACCGCGCCGTTGACGGTAGGCAGGCCCAGTTTATTGCCATAGTCGCCGATTCCGGCTACGACGCCGTTTCGGACGCGCGCGGGGTGCAGGACGCCCGGTGGCAGTTCCTCCTGGGGATGATCTTGCGGGCCGAAGCAGAGAACGTTGGTGCAGGCGATGGGCCGCGCCGAAACGCCCATAATATCGCGCACGACGCCGCCGATGCCGGTGTTGGCTCCGCCGAAGGGCTCCAGTGCCGAGGGATGGTTGTGCGTCTCCACTTTGAAGGCAAGGTCGAACTGTTCGTCAAACTCGATGATGCCGGCATCGTCGACAAAGGCGGAGCGTACCCAGGGACGGTCAACGGCTTCGGTTGCCGCCTGAATGTAACTGCGTAGCAAGCCCTGAATCTGCTGCACAGTGACCGTGCGGCCGGCGGCATCCTGCAAGGTAAAGTCGATCAATGCCTTGAACGTCTTATGGACGCAGTGTTCGCTCCAGGTCTGGGCCAATGTTTCCAGTTCGACATCGGTCGGGGGGCGGCCGATTTCATCGTAGTAGCCCTGGATTTCCTTCATCTCCTTTACATCCAGGGAGAGCATCCGCTCACGACTGAAAGAGAGCAGCGCCTCGTCAGACAGATTGGACAGAGGCAGCCTTTCGACGCGGTCCCGGGGCTCGCCGCTGTCGCCGAACAGGGGCGTGATCGGGCCAAGGTTGTAGCGCTCGATGGTGTCGTTGCAGAAGAGGCCCTGGGCCAGGAGATTGAGGTCGGATACTGAGAGATCGCCTTCGAGCACGTACCTGGTTGCCGTGGCGGCCTCGAGCCCAGCAATGCCAAGTTCCTGCGCGCCTTGCTCCAGAACGCGGGCGGCGATGTCGGTCACGCCGGGGCGAAGGGCCACTTCAATTAGATTATCGTCGGCGGCTTGCTCGGAAGAGTTTGCCGGATCTGGCGAGCCATTGGCTTGCAGGTAAGTAATCCGGGCCGTTTCGGTTACGGGATCGACAAGCAGCTGGGCGCACAGCAGTTCAATCTGCTTTGCGCTGAGGTTTTCTGGCGCGCGACTGGTGAGGAAATAGATGCGCGATTCTTGGCAGGACCGGACGGCGGAAACCCCCAGACGTTGTGCCGCGGATGGAATCGCGGGGTTGCCCTCTGCGGACAGGGGGGCGACTTCGATGCGCAAGGTTTCCACGATTCCTCTCTGAATTGAAAAGTCCCGCTGTCAAAATGTGGCGTACCACATGTTGATACGGGACCTAAACTGAGAAGCGGCGAATTGGTCTACCATTGCAAGTCCGACGCGCTTTGGATCCAACCGTGGCCGTACGGCTCGCAAGTACCCCCAAGGGGATTCGAACCCCTGTTGCAGGCTTGAAAGGCCTGAGTCCTAGTCCTCTAGACGATGGGGGCGTTCCGGGCAAAAACGCAAAGGCAAGTGTACCAGCAATGGAAGGGGGCCGTCAAATCAGACGCCGTTCTGGATCGCCTGTAAAGCGATTACGAGTCGAGTTTTTCGGCTGGCAGAGTTCTCGCACACAGCTGAAGAAGCGTCTCTGTTCGTTCCAGTGCCTAAGTCCGCCGCCGAATCTCCCACAGCTCGACAACGAGGTCGGAAGGAAAGCCGCTGGGGTCAAAGTCTTCGGTCTCCCTGGCATCGCAATCGACGCGGGCGAATAGCTCCTCGATCGTGCGGGAGGAGTGATGCTGGGCTTCACCCACGGTCTGGTATAGATAGACCGCGGATGGCAGGATAACAGGGTGCCCCATTTCGTAGAACGCGTAGGCGGCGGCGCCGGTTGCCAGCGCCGGGAGCAGACCGACCGCGGGCTGTTTGATGTTGCGGCCGGCGTGCTCGGTGTGCACATCGAAGTTGAAGGCGAAGTGCGTGCGCAGGTAGCCTTCAGACTGGAAGAAGCTACCGACCCGCCCAATTGCGTTTTGGAGACGCGTTAAGTCGCCAGCAGATGACAGTGTTTGGGGAAGGTCCAGTGGCAGAAAATCTGCAAGCTGGGCGAAGAATCGGGCGCCGACTCGCTCGGTGAACTGGCGGCGCGCCGAACTCAGGCACTGTCCTTGGTGCCGGGCAGCGAGGGCGTTGAATGCGGAGCGGAAAAAGGCGTAGGAGAGCGCATCGAATTCGCCGGACGCAAGCGCTTCGCGATCACTCATGCGGTAAAACGACGCAGCGAGGACAGGGCGCGCCTCCCTGGCATAGACCAACTGGATGTACTCGTTGACGGTGGCCTGGACAGTGGCTAGTTCAGCCTCCGGCTCAGCCAGCTGGCACCATTGTTCGGTGATGGCACGTGCCATCATTGTCAGTAGGGGGCGGCCAAGTGGCCACCAGACCTGGTAATCGGGATATGAATGCTCTGCGACGACGGCAGCCAGGTTGGAAGGCATAGCGCCGGCTCCTGTCAAAAGTCTTCGTTTTGCGCGATCTGCCATTCGCTATACTATTAAAGAGACAGAAAGGAAATACCAGTCACACGACGAATTGTACCCGAATCAGGAAGGAGTTGCCCTATGAAGAAGCTTATACCCTTTCTCTTGTTATTTGTTCTCCTGGCCGGCGCATGCGTGGCCCCGGCGCCGCCTGCGGCCGCGCCCGGTGAAGACTCCGGCTCGGCGTCGGCGGAGCCGGACGACCTGCTGACCGAAATCATGTCGCGCGGCTCGGTCCGAATTTCTACGGATCCGAACTATGCCCCGCAGAGCTTTCTGGACGAGAGCGGCAATTTCCAGGGATTTGACGTGGACGTTGCCAAGGAGATCGCGGCAAGGCTCGGCGTGGAGGTGGAGTTTGTAACGCCTGACTGGGACCTGATCACGGCGGGCAACTGGGGCGACCAATGGGACATGAGTGTCGGTTCGATGACCGTGACGACCGCCAGGCAGAAGATCCTTGATTTCGCCTTGCCGCCCTACTACTACACCCCGGCCCAATTCGCTGCGGTCGACGGCTCGGGCGTCGAGACGCTAGAGGACCTGAACGGCCAAGCGATCTGCGTTGGCGCATCGACTACGTACGAATCGTGGCTGATGGGTGACATGGAGGGGCTGGGGCTGCCGGCAGCCAGTTTCTATGTGGACGCGCCCCCGGCTGACACGTCAATCATTCCGCTGACTGTGGACAATGATTGCGCGCAGCAGATTCAGGCCGGCCGCCATGAGTTCGCGGCGTTTCTGACCTCGAACACAGTGGTTGAGGCTGCCATAGCGGAAGGCGTCCCGGTGCACAAGGTCGGCACACCCGTCTTCTCCGAGAACCTGGCGGTGTCGTTCGACAAGAGCGCGTCCAAGGATATCGCTCGCCTGGTTCAGAAGGTCAGCGAGATCATCGCCGCTATGCACGAGGACGGTACGCTGAGCAGCCTGTCGCTGGAATGGTTCGGCGAAGATCTGACAATGGACCCGACGCAGTAGCAGAGGACAAGAATTGCCGGGGCGTGGAGCCCATCCACGCGCCCGGCAACGACCGGACCCAGGGAGTTCTCAGGACGACCGAGGCGAGGCGGCATGGCGGCAGCGCGCCCTGATGACAGCTTTGCAGACAAGGCGGAAGAGATTCTGGCCTCGCAGCGGAGGGATGCGCGGCGCTTTGTCATGGGCGTGCGCGTATCGTATGTTCTGCTTTTCGTGGCGCTTGTCTATGCATTCAGCGGCGCCCGCTTGACGTTTGCGGGTCTGCATTTCACGACGATAACGCTTGACTGGTCCTTCATTCGCAGCCACTGGTTCTTCATATTCAACGGCGTGTGGCTGACGATCCTGCTGTCGATTTTGTCGATCATCCTGGCCACGGTGCTTTCGCTGCTGGGAGCGCTGGGGCGCCTGTCGAGATTCCCGCCGGCGTACGCGCTGGCGACCTTCTACATTTCACTGATTCGCGGCACACCCCTGTTGCTCCAGGTCGTGTTCTTCTTCCTCGCGTTGCCCCAGCTGGGTATCCGGCTGTCGGGGCTGGCGGCCGGTGTGCTGGCGCTGGGGCTGAACTACGGCGCGTACATGACGGAGATCATGCGGGCGGGCATCCAGTCGGTGGACGCAGGCCAGCGAGAAGCGGCGCAGGCGATGGGGCTGACCCATTTCCAGATCATGCGGTACATCGTGCTGCCACAGGCGCTGCGGCTTGTGATCCCGCCGATTGGCAACCAGTTCATTGCCATGTTGAAGGACACTTCGCTGATCTCTGTCACCGGCTTTGTCTGGGAGCTGTTGTGGCGGGCGCAGAAGCAGGGGCGGGCCAACTTTCGCAGCCTGGAGGCGCTGCTGATTGCGGCGGTCTTCTATTGGATCATAACTATCGTCTTCACGGCCTTTCAAGCGCAGATTGAGTTGCGAATGTCGCGAGGCTATCGCTCGGCCCTGTGACACGGTAAGAGGCATCGGAAGAAGAATTCACACGAAGAGAACCTGAGATGACAGAGGAAAAGACTCGGATTGGAATCATCGGCGTCGGCCAGATCGGCAAGAAGCATGTCCGGGTTTATTCCGGGATGCCACATGTGGAGATCGCGGCGGTTGCCGACATAAACGAAGCAGAGGCACGGCGGGTTGCGGGGGAGAATGGAATCGCCAGTGTCTACACCGATTTTCGCCAGCTGCTGGCGCGCGATGACATTGTGGCGGTGGACGTCTGCCTGCACAACAACTTTCACATGCCGGTTACAGTGGCCGCGTTGGAAGCGGGCAAGCATGTTTTCTGCGAAAAGCCGATGGCCGGCGCGTACGTCGATGCCGAGCGAATGTTGACGACGGCCAAAGAGTGCGGGCTGATGCTCTGCATCCAGAACCGCGAGTATTTCTTCAACGAAACAAAGGCCGCAAAGACCCTGATTGACGGCGGCCACCTTGGGAGGCTTTATCACGGGCGCTCGACGGGGTACAGGCGGCGGGGGCGGCCCTTTGTCGACGGCTACGGCACGCCGTTCTTCGTGCAGAAGGAGACGGCGAGCGGCGGCGCGCTGTATGACATGGGCGTCTATCACATTTCGGTCGTGCTATATCTGCTAGGCAACCCGGACGTGCTGCGCGTTTCGGGCAAGACGTATCAGGAGATGCCGATGGACCCGGCGCGGCGGGCCGAAAGCGGCTACAACGTGGAGGAGCTGGGGTTGGGCTTTGTGCGGCTGGCAGACAACATGACGTTGGACATTATCGAGGCGTGGGCCATTCAGATGGACGCGTTTGAAGGAGCGTCTGTCGTCGGCAGCGAGGGCGGTGTACGTTTGGAGCCGTTCGGCTACTTCCACAGTATTGGCGACCTGGACCTCAACTCCACCGTGAACCTCGACAATTTCAACTTCCGGCTGCACAGTGTGCGCGGCCAGGGGAACGAATATGACGGCGAGCAGCAGCACTGGATCGCGGCAGTGGAGGGCCGAGTCGAACTGCTGCCGACGGCCGAGGTCGCGTTGAACTGCATGCTTATTTCGGAGGGGATCTACCTGTCCAACGAGCTGGGCAGGGAAGTGAGCGCGGAAGAGGTGCGCACGGCATCGGTTTCGACGGCCGCGGCGATCTGAATTGAGCGTGGCGCTACGGTCCCGACCACAATCCGAAGTGGCAAGCGGGTTACCAAATTATACAGCCTGACAGCGGATCAGTCGCGCGGTTGTACCAGAAAGATTGCGGACGGTCTGCGCTTCACCGGGGGGAATGAAGGCACCCTCGTGTGTGGCGGCCTGCAAGGAATCGCCCCCGGCAGAAATCGAGACTTCGCCGCTCCAGACGAACCAGACGGACTCCTTGTCCGGTGACGCCGGCGATTCGACCTGCCCTCCCTCGCCCAGTTCAAAGTAGTCCAGTTTCATCTCCGCGGTACCTGTGGCGGGCGATGCCGGCGCCCACGCCTTCGTTTTTCCCTCAGGGCTCAAGTTACCCGAATCGAGACAGTCAATTCGCACCTTCGTCCGGTGGTTTTCGGGCGGGCGCGGTGTTTCACCTGTATGCGAAGGGTCGCGTTCACCCCGGTAGAGGGCCTGGTCCGGTGGCGCCTGGAAACTGATCAGAGTGGCCTGCGCATCGGAGGTGTTGACTGTGCCATGCACTTCGGGCGAGGGCACGTAGGCAAACTGGCCTTTGTGGATCGGCGTGTAGACGTCGCCCTGACGCACTGAAACGCCACCTTCAAGCACGATGAATATGTCGGCCGAGCCGTCATGGAAATGCTGCGGAAACTCTTCGCCGGGCTGGAAGACAGAATAGTTGAGGGTAATGTCCTGCGCGCCGGTGGACGGGCCGACGAGGTTGCGGGAATCGCCCTTGCCCATCTGGAAGGCGGCTGCCTGTTTTGCCGAGAGTAGGGTTGCCATTGGTTCATCTCCTGCTGATTGGATTCCGCTGAATTGGGCAAAACCCGCCGGACCGCTCGGATTGAACGAAGCAACGGCGCCCAGCTGTTGGGCAGAATCGCCTTGCGAGGGTCCTGTGGTCCTCGGAAAGGCTGCTTTGAACGAGCGCGGCGCTCAGGCGCCGTAGTGCGACCCGTCCGCCAGGTTGCGAGCGGCGCGAACGGGGCGGAACAGGGTCCTGCGCAACGGCGGCATGGTTTCAACGAGCCTGGGGTCGGGGTCCCAGTCGTGCCATTTGCTGTCGACGGTGTTGTAGCAGCTGAAAATGGCGACGCGATCATGCTCGCGGCTGGTCCACGGGCGGGCACTGTGGGTCAGCGACTCGGTAAAGAAGAGAACAGAGCCGGCCGGGCAGGTGTAGCCCTCCCAAATTGGCGAGTTCTGGTCATGGATTGCGTCGGGCGCGGCGTAGGCGGCCTTGTGGCTGCCGCTGACGAGCAGTGTGCCGTCGCCCTCGCAGACGGGATTAAGCTCCCAGACGACGCGGGTCAGTCCGGCGTGCGCCTTTCCCGGGATACAGTGGTAGAAGTGTGTGTCGCCGGGGAGGCGGAAGTAGCCGCTGCCGTTGTGGGGCGCGAACTGGCCGTCGCCGGCCCGGCGATAGAAGAGGCTGCACGACTCCATGCGGAAGCCGTAGCAGTCATGACGCGAGAGCGGCGGGAAGGCGACGAATTCGTGCATGAAGCCGACTACGACTGGGTGATCGGCGAGCCTCTGCATGGGGCCGCCGAGCGGTGAGCGCTCATGTTCGGGGATCGAGTCGGGTTCATTGTGGAGACGCAGACAGAAGTCGCGCATCTCTTCCTGATCGTCTTCCGAGAGAACGCCGGGGACTAACAGCCAGCCGCGCATGTCGAAGATGTACTTCTGCTCCTGGGTCAGGTTGACGACCGGCAGGGCATCGGCGTTGGCGGCGGGGAACTCCTGCGCGCTCATGTCCAACTGTTTGCCCAGGTCGTGGGCGAAGATATAGGGAGCGTTCAGGGCGTTTCCATGTTTTGTCGACATGACATCGATGCCCCTCTCGATCTTTTGGGCGGTTGGTTGGGCTGGCATCCTCAGGCATCGAAGGCGCCGGCTTACTACATGCCGGTATCATACATCAGATGGCGGTGTGAAGAAAGGGGAAGTCAGGACAGCGAACTACCCTGTTGCACTCCAAGTTCACTGGCAGGTAGGACGAAACGGGGGCTGGCATAAATTCTCCAGCGGTCACCCAGCGCGGGCTCGAGGCGCTGTGGGTCGAAGTGGAACGAGCGCCTGCGCTTTCGCGGGCTGCAGCTGTCAGGACAGCGGTTGAATAGCGCGAAGGCCCGCTTCTTGACATTTGGAGCGAGTAGAGTTAGGCTTGCAGACGGCTAGGTAAATACTGCTTTAGGGAAATGGGTCGTGGGGGCTAAAGTGTTGGGTAGTACAGTTGCCAGGAGGAGGCCCGCGGGAAGCGGGCGCATGGTCTGACTGCAGCGTTTCCGGATGGGAGCTGCCAGGCTTTTTTTGCACTCTTCGCTCGTTTCCTGTATGCCGCTTCGGTTGGTCCGGGGTGGCATTTTTGTTTCTTGGCTGAATACCAGGCGCGGCAGGCTTAAGGAAACGCCGAATCTACAATTTCACGCCGTTAAGAAAAGATTTGGTTCCAAGGCAAACGCGGCTGCAAGAGGCGTCGTATGGGGGCATTTGCGGCAGCTACTTTCACAAGCAAGGAGCACGTATGGCTGTAAAAGGATCTGTGAAAAAGGCGGTTCTGGCCTATTCGGGCGGGCTGGATACGAGCGTGATCGTTCCGTGGCTGATCAATAACTACGGATGCGAGGTCGTCTGCTTTTGCGCGAACCTGGGCCAGGAAGAGGAGTTGGACGGGTTGGAGGAGAAGGCCATTGCTTCCGGCGCGACCCGCTGCTATGTTGAGGATCTGAGGGCGGAGTTTCTGACCGATTACGTATTTCCCACGATGCAGGCGGGCGCAATCTACGAGCGGGACTATCTGCTGGGCACTTCCTTCGCCAGGCCGCTGATCGCGAAGAGGCTGGTTGAGATTGCGCAACTGGAACGGGCCGACGCGGTTGCGCACGGCGCAACGGGCAAAGGCAATGACCAGGTACGATTCGAACTGACGGTGATGGCGCTCAATCCGAAGCTGAAGATCATCGCGCCGTGGCGGGAGTGGGACATACGCGGGCGCTCTGACGCGCTGGACTACGCGGAGGAACACAATGTGCCGGTCAAGGCGTCGGCTGACAGGATATACAGCCAGGACCGCAATCTTTGGCACCTGAGCAACGAGGGCGGGCCGCTGGAAGACCCCTGGAACGAGCCGCCGGACGATATGTTTGAGTGGACGAAGTCGCCGGAGGAGGCGCCCGACGAGCCGGCGTACGTGGAGATTTATTACCGGCGCGGCTTTCCCGAGCGAGTGAACGGCGCGGCAATGGGACCTGTTGAGCTGGTGCAGAATCTGAACGCGCTGGGTTGCGAACATGGTATCGGGCGCGTGGACTTGGTGGAGAACAGGCTTGTGGGGATGAAGAGCCGCGGCGTTTACGAGACGCCCGGCGGGACGATCTTGTACAAGGGGCATGCGGCATTGGAGCAGCTCTGCCTGGACAAGGATACGCTGCACTGGAAGCAGCAGGTCGGGTTGCGCTACGCAGAGCTAGTGTACAACGGTCTCTGGTTCACGCCGCTGCGCAAGGCCCTGGACGCGTTTGTGGCGGAGACGGAGAAGTCGATCAGCGGGACTGTGCGGCTGAAGCTGTTCAAGGGGCAGGTGATGGTGGTGGGTCGCAGGTCGGCACACAGTCTGTACCGGGAGGATTACGTTACGTTCGACGAGGACGATGTCTACAACCAGGCCGATGCCGAGGGGTTCATTCGCCTCTTCGGGCTGCCGCTGAAAGTTGCGGCGCACCTCAGGGAGGAACATCCTGCTGACGCCATGCCGCCGCCTGCGGAAGACGGCGAGGCACGGGACTGGGAGTGGATTCAGCGGGACTAGCAGTGGATGGTGCAGGATAGACCCTGTAGTCGACGCGGTGACGGAGTAGACGATCAACAGAACAGTTAGCGCCCAGTACGTCCAAACGATATGGAGATTACGATGTCAGAGCATGAACATACATTTTCCGGACCTTCTACAGCGCCCATACCTGTAACCGGTTTTGATGCAGCGGGGATCCACTGCGGCGTCAAGCCGACGGGGGCGCCGGACCTCGCGTTGATTGCGAGCCCGACGGCATGCCGGGCGGCGGCGGTGTTTACGCAGAATGCGTTCCCGGCGGCGCCGGTGCTGTATGACAAAGAGTTGTTGCGGATGAACCCTGAGGGAACGCACGCGGTTGTGATCAACAGCGGCAACGCCAACGCCTGCACGAGCGCGGAGGGTAATGCCAACGCGCGGCGGATGGCTGAGGCAGCGGAGAAGAGCCTGGGCAGCACCGATAACACCGCGTTCGTGATGAGCACGGGCGTGATCGGCGTTCAGCTGCCGATTGGCGTGATCGAGGCCGGGATTCCGCAGGTGGCGGGAGAGCTGCGGCCGGACGGTTGGGAGGACGCGGCGGCGGCGATCATGACGACCGACGTTTTCCCAAAGTGGGCGTCGAGCCAGGCGGAGATCGGGGGCCAGACGGTCACGATTACCGGCATCGGCAAGGGCGCGGGGATGATCCATCCGAACATGGCGACCATGCTGGCGACGCTGGTGACTGACGCCAAAATCGCTCAGCCGCTGCTGCAGAAGGCGCTTGCGGCAGCAGTTAGCCAAAGCTTCAACCGCATCAGCGTGGACGGCGACACGAGCACCAATGACACGGTGCTGGTGCTGGCCAACGGCGCGGCTGGGAATGCCGAGATAACCGAGGAAGGCGCGGCGTACGATGCGTTTGTGGGGGCGCTGACCGCAGCGTCGATGGAGCTGGCGAAGCTGATCGTACGCAACGGCGAGGGCGTGACGAAGTTCGTGACGATCCAGGTTGAGGGCGCGGTGAGCGACGGCGAGGCGCACCAGGTTGCAAACTCGATTGCGAGGAGCCCACTGGTGAAGACCGCGTTTTTCGGGCATGACGCCAACTGGGGGCGCATTCTGTGCGCGGTCGGGTATTCGGGCGCGACGGTTGATCCTACGCGGGCGCATCTGTTCATTGCGGCGGGGCAGCCGCAGGACGGGCACGCGGAGCTGCAGCTGGTGGACGCGGGAACGCCGACCCGGTACGCAGAGGAGGACGCGTCGGCCATCTTCGCGGAGAGCGAGATCAGGGTGCGGGTGCCGCTGGGTCTGGGCGCCGGTAAGGCCACGGTCTGGACGTGTGACCTGAGCTACGACTATGTTTCGATCAACGCGGAGTATAGAACGTAACTTCGGCGGATAGTAGCTAGCGGACATTGGATAGTGGTTAGTGGGGGAGGGCGGCGATTGAACGGGGCGTGTGAATTGCCTGGTTTCTCCCCCGTGGCGGAAAGGGAAGGACCGACGAATGCTGAAGACAAGCATGACTGAGCTGAAGCGTTCGCTAAGCGCTTATTTGCGGGATGTGAAAGCCGGCGAGGAGGTGCTGATCACGGATCGGGGGCGGCCGATCGCCCGCCTGGTGCCTGTCGATGATACCGTTTCATCTGTCGTTCAGGCTGATTCCGAAGAGAGGCGACTCGAAGAGCTCGAGCGACGGGGGATCATCAAGCGCGGGACTGGTAAGCTGCCTGAAGATTTCTGGGAGAAACCAAGAATGAAGGACCCGGAGGGGCTGGTGGGGAAGATTCTCCTGAAGGAGAGAGAAGTAGGACGACGATGTTCTGGGATTCTTCTGCCATTGTGCCTCTTTTTGTGATGTAGTCGTTTTCGTCTGTAGTTGGCGAAATCTTCCGCGCGGACCCCGCTGTGTGCGTTTGGCGGGGTACCCGTACGGAATGTGTCTCGGCCCTGATAAGGCGTGCGCGCGAGATGGGATCGATGTCGAACGAGGTCGAGCAATCTGGGATGTATACCGTAAGGCAATGAGTAGATTGGGACTCGGTGTCTGGGAGAGCGTTGAAGTCCGTTATTCTGCTTGCTGAACAATGACCTTACTCCAACTCTCCAAACTATTTTAGGCGTCTAAATTCTGCTTTCACATCTACATATTGCGCCAGTTTAATCCCCTTGAGGATTTCTGTGCCCATCGTATAGCCGGGGCTACCCGCACGGTGAGCAATATAATCAAGGTCAGACTTGGCTATACCTCTCAGTTCCGTGGCATACATGATGCCGAACAGGTGAAACATAGGTCCTTTCCCTCGACGCGGTGCCTCATTAAGCATAGCCTTTAGTTTCTCCGCCAAATCATTGAGTCGTACATCAGAACCGTTGCTCATGGTTCGTTATTACCTCATACTGGCAACAGAATAACAATGGGGATCATATACCTATGCACATTTTGGGGCCAAGCTCAAAGATGCAGGAATTCCGAGAGGACTTTCGCAAAGAACAGATCAAGACGGTACAACATCGCAAATCAGCTACTTACGCCCGAGAGATAACAACTCAAAGGCTCAACATCATCGACAGTCGTCTTGGAGGCATTGAGAGCAGACTGCCTGCACTCGAACAGAGTGAGTTGATTCCGGCCTGACACAGCTCAACAACGATTCAGGTCGAGCAGCCCGCCAGTGCAAGCTCAAGCGCTGGCGGGCTTTTGTTATCCAGAAAGGAGGTGCCAAATGGCACGTCCTTTTTCAGTCAAAGGTGCCGCTTTCTGCTTCGATTTTTGCCAAGCTCACGGCCCCGGCTAACCAGATGATGCAATCGTTGTCGTTATCCTTTTCAAATGAAATCATGTACATGATCTTAAAACGCGGGACATCTACGGTGGGTGCGACTTTCTCAATTTCACCGCCTGCTGCCATTATCAAGTTTGCTGTACTTCTAACGGTGTAAGGATCTTGCCACAGGTTTAACAGTTCGCATTCTTGCATAGTTTTCAGCAACAAAGTCGTGTAAAGGGACACATCATTTACTGATGAGCCATCGGCAATCCAGATTCGTCGCGCTTCACTTTCGGCAAGTCGAACAATTGGAGAAGTGGTAGGAGTAGGAAAACCTCTCGCTATCGGCAGCTGTGCGGTGGCAGGAAAGAGCAACATGACGACAAAAGCCAGGACCACAGCTGCAAAACCGACCCAAAACGCTACATTGCAGCCGAGTTTCATTCCGGCGCTCTTGTGCTGCCTTTGCGTTCCGCCTCGGCTTCTGAATTGTGACGGGAGGTCCAGGCTGTTCAGGTCCTTAACGGGCTTTTTCATATTGGATGTCTGGTTGGGGTATGGTATGCTTGGAGTCAACCATAGGAATTCCTTTCGGTTGTTTTTTGGGGGGCCGCTGCTGGAACAGCGGCCCCCGGCTTTTATGGAGTTGTCGAGCGGGCTGAATTCATAGCATTGGAATTGATGGGGCGACAACACTGACGCCCCAAAACCATCACAATCCTCCCTCGCCAGCACGCCCCTTCTTTCACCCCATCAGAACACACAGCAGAACCAGGGTCAACACCCCATTGGAATTGCGATTCGATCTCTCCTGTCGATTCTCCCTGCTTTCTGTCTACAACCAGATAGTTTATAGTCATCGTGTCAAGGTCAATTGCTGGCAAAGATATATCAAGAAGGAACATTATGTCCCCTTGTCTCCTTTGCTGGCTGACCTGCCCCCGATGTTTGTACCACCCGTTATGTTAGTCCGACAAGCGCGGGGACAGTGTCGGCAGGCAAGAGGGCCTCAGGCGGCGGTGATAAGGGTGCGTTTCATGGGTGTCCTCCTTGTTTTAGGCAGGGATTCGCAACCTATGGTGTGGCCGGACCTGTGACGAGCGGGTCGTATATCCAAGTGAAAACGGCGATGCATGCAAAGATGATGCCGACGATTATGAGGAGGATCGACCAAAATGTAATCCAGTCGCGAATGGTTTGCAGGCTTTCGGCGGCGTGGGTAACGTTTTCAGCTGTAATCTCGGCGAGTTCGAGTTCGCGTTGCCGCAAAGCGTTTTCGTCCATACTTTTTCGTTTCCCCCGACGGAGTGAGGTCGCTGTTTTGCGCCGTTTGATCAATATGATAGGATCGAACGTGCAAGATGGTCGCAGGGGGCTTGACCTGCCCCCGGTGTTTGTACCACCCGTTATGTTAGTCCGACAAGCGCGGGGACAGGGTCGGCAGGCAAGAGGGCCTCAGGCGCCGGTGGCCGGTAGCCCAGTGAGTTGTGCGGTCTGACCTGGTTGTAAGTCCGCCTGTATCGCTCCGTCAGCACACGCACCTCCAGCAATGTATAGAAGACCTCTCTTTCCAGCAGTTCGTCCCCCGACTTCCCGTTGAAACTCGCAAAAGGACTAAGCAAATGGCTGTACCAGAAGATTGTCGATGGGTCCCCACTGGGGAAACTCTCGGTAAAGGTGGTCAGGGCACTATTTACATTGTCTCAGATGGCCCTTACCCAGATGATAAGAAATACGCACTTAAAGAGTTACATAACCCTGGAGACTTAAAGGCGCGACAAAGATTCCAAGAAGAAATTGAATTCCTAAAATCAATCGATCACCCCTCAATAATAAAAATATTTGACAACTCAAGGAGTGAAGACGATTTTCAATTCTATGTAATGGAGTACTTCGAAGATGCCAAGTCTCTCACTGAAATCACTCTTGAATCACCCTGTAACCCGTTTGAAGAAGATACGTTGAAATGTCTTGATCTGTTTGAGAAGATTATCAAGGCACTAAGAGTATGTCACGATAGAGGCATAACTCATCGTGACATTAGCCCTAGCAACATTCTCGTCTTAGAAGACGGTAGTATCCGCCTGATAGATTTTGGGTTATGCCAGAAAGTTGAAGGCAGTCACATTACCTTGGCAGGCGAAAACCTTGGAACTCGCAACTACGCCCCTCCAGAATGTGGTGCAGGCAGTTTGTATGAGACAGGGACGTATACTGACATTTATTCCGCAGCAAAAGTGCTTTGGTCAACTATAACATCAGAACGCGTTTTTGAACGTGAAGCCCCTGCTATTAGCAACAAATCAATGGGGATGATGTTTCCCAAAAATGAAGAGACATGGCACTTAAATCGAATTTTCAGAGAAATCATAAAAGAAAATCCCCATGAAAGAATGGGGCCAGCAGAGCTAGTGCTCTTTCAAATTGGTGAGGTGCGACACGCCTTGCAAGGAAAATTTCCACCCTTGGAGGCAGTCGTCAGTCGATGCCCTTCTTGTGGGTTAAGAAATATAAGTAGGAACCCGCACAATCAGTTCTCCGGTCTAAATATAGGAGCACATTACACAAGCTGCGAATGTCATTCATGTGGGTTTGTTTTCGTCCGCAGACTTGATCTTCTCCACAAGAATTTGGATTCGACAATCTACTATTAAAGTGTTTCCCTAATGGAACCAAGAATTTCTTCCTGACGAGCGTGCAGCCGAAACGCCCGTGAATCCTATGTGCCCCCTTTCCGAGAAGTCGGGGTTTCAAAAGGGATATACTTTAGCTCTTCTTAGGTGAGATGTAAGACTCACTTTCCCCAAATATTATTTGTGGATACCCTTTGGATTCAACATAAGCACGGTTGTTTTCGGTTATTCTCAGAATAGGACCCCTTGCAGCCCGGCTACGATTACATTCCTCAATCAGAGCATTGTTCCAAGGTCTTCTGAGTTTTCGAACCTCCTCCCTTAGCCTCATATTTTCTTCCTCCAAACATTCTCTACATCGACACGTATGATGTTTAACCATTGCAAAATATCCTGTTCTGTCTATTCATGGACCGTCAACCATGAGGGTCAAAAATTGGGGATTTATACGCTTAACTGCACAGATTCGAACGATTTCGCTGGCGTATTCAGGGACGTGAAGTTAAGCCTCTTTTCACCGTACTTGCAATGTGATAACATCTGTTTGCGTTCAGGTAACATAATCGAGAAGGAGAAACATACGTGGAGCTTGAACATCTTGTATGGTTATTTCAAGAAGGTCAAAAAGCCCCTTTTATTCTCTGCTTGGTGCTTGCGGTGTTGTTGAGTGTTACCATTTGTTTAGCGATCATAAGACTTCCTCCCATTATGAAGAGGAGAGACGATAACATAGATTCACTTCTCAAACTTCTTGAAAAGCACATGGAATCTTCAGCAGACCAAACCGAATCTGCTGTTGCTCTTGTTGAACGAATTTGGCCTTTAGTCTCTAAGGAGATACGAAATGACCGAGACCACAAAACAAACAGTGACACATGAGGATTCTGTTGCTGACCTGTCCGCTAGACTAGCCATTGTAGAGATAGTCTTAGCTAGATTTATAAACCGTTCTAGTCAGTCGAAAAAAATTGGAAAGGATTTGGATGTTATCATAGAGCACCTATCGACTTTTCAACATAATGCCGAGGATGAGGATGAAAATTTTGTTCAATCATCAATGATCCGTCACGCTAGAAAAATGAAAGAATTCTTGTTTCTTGAGGAAATAGACGAGGAGAAATAGCCCTAATACTCGGTAAAAACTCCTCAGACATTAGCCGTAAGCTCACCGAATTGGTGAGCTTTTCTAATTGGATAAGGAGGTGTACCTATTTCAAATGAACAGACGCGCCATCAATCGAAGCAACAAAGAGAAAGCCTACCGCTTTGGTAGGCTTTCTCTTTTGAATGAACGAGCGAAGGTTCAATCTTCGCCCGTCTGATCGTCTACTGGGGCATCCCAGCAACTCTTTATTTTTTCGATGTTGGCACGACAATCGGACTTTCTATTGTACCCTTCGCTTGAGGCACCGATGATCACATTGTTGGCAGCGTAAAGCCTCCAACGGTACTCGCCTACCCTATCCTTGTAAAGGACAAATCTCATGGGTTCTTCTCCTAAAGAAAACTGGCAGACCTTCATCTGTCACTACATGTATAAAGGCGCGAAATGGGGCTTCGAGTTGGAAGCTGAGGACTTCGATGATGCTCAGGCCAGACTGTATGCCCTGCGTCAATTCGGGAAGGTAGATGGTATCAAGATCGTCGAGATACCTGCGGTTCCTAGTGCAAGGTGGTTCGTAGAAACGGTCAGGCTTGTGCGCAACTTTTTTCTTGATTAGGGTGGGATGGCTAGATAGAATTCCACCAAGTCTCCTTTCACTGTGGCAATCGGGTTGGGGCTTCCAATTCGCCCGATCTTAGTCAATGAAGAAATGATCGAAGGGGTTGAAAGGTATGTTGCTATCGAAGCGCGGGCGGAATTGACTAGGGCCGTCGTCAATGGGCACCATATCACGAGTCTCATAACGCGCGATTCGCTTCAATTCTTGCCACAATTCATTATCCCCATCTTGGTGATTCATGGAGAAAGACCCTCCGACATCACAAATTTCGCATCTCATCCATACTATTGTGTCAGTATACTTTCTGAAACTGGCTCTTGTTTTCCGGTCCCTACACCTTACAACTCTGCTCTTTCTTGCCAAATCTATCCTCCTTGTGCGCTAGAATACGAACAAGTGTACCAAATTGCAAGAGGTTTGTCCAGTCTGTAGTGTTAGCGTTCTGTTTGAGCCTGCCAACACATCGTCGAATTTGACATTTTTCCCAAGATATGTTATTATGTGGAAACTCAATAGCCCCCAGTTCAACGAGTGAAAGGAGACGAGGTCATGGGCACGCATAATGGTGAAACGACGATCAGCACGTTCGAATTCTTCAAGATGTTCCCAACTGAGGACATTGCCATCGAGTACTTTGAGGAGTTGCGTTGGGGGGAGGGTATGTATTGCCCCCATTGCGATAGTGAACGGAGCATCACCAAGCTCAAGTGGCGACCGTATTACCTGTGCAACGATTGTCGGAAACGATTCACTGTCCGCACTGACACAGTATTTGCGAGATCGCATGTTCCACTTCAAAAGTGGCTCTACGCGATGTACCTGCTTGAAACTTCGCGTAAGGGTATCTCCAGCATCCAACTGTCCAAACAATTGGGAGTCCGACAGGCTACAGCGTGGTTCATGCTGCATCGGTTGCGTGAAGCGTGTGACATCGTGGCTGAACCACTTGAAGGAACGGTGGAAGTGGACGAGGCGTTCATAGGTGGTAGTAAGAAGTTCATGCACTACGACAAGAAGAAACAACTACCGCCTGGGCCACTTGGTGGCAAAACAACGGTGATTGGGTTGCGCGAGCGTGAAACTGGTAGGGTTATCGCTCATCCTATCCCTAATCGATCCACTGCCACCTTGACTGACGAAGTGTTGCGAAACGTGAAGGAGGGAGCAACAGTTCACACTGACGACCACTCTGGCTATTGGATGTTGGGTGAGTGGTATGATCACGCGTCGGTCCAACACTCCGAATGGCAATTCATGGATGGCGACATCACGACCAATGGCATTGAAAGTGTGTGGGCGGTGTTGAAGCGAGGGTTCAAAGGGACCTACCACCATTGGTCGAAGAAGCACATGAGGCGGTACGTCAATGAATTCGTATTCCGTCTCAACACGAGCAAGGTGTATATGACCTGCCCCCAAGAACTGGTCCAGGAAATATGTTAGAATTGGGCCGTAGAAAGGGGGAAAGATGGCCAGGAAGAGACATACGCCGGAGCAGGTGATCAACAAGCTCAGAGAGGCCGAGGTGGCGATAGCCGAGGCAGCACAGTGGCTGAGGCTGCCCGCCGGATCGGCGTGACCGAGCAGACCTTCTACCGCTGGCGCAGCGAGTACGGGGGTCTCAGGATCGACCAGGCAAGACGCCTGAAGCGTCTGGAGTCGGAGAACAGCCGCCTGAAGCGAGCGGTGGCAGAGCTGACGCTGGACAACCAGATACTGAGGGAGGCGTCTGAGGGAAACTTCTGAGTCCTTCACGTCGTCGCCAGTGTGTCGACCACGTGAAGGCGCTCTATGGGGTTTCGGAGCGACGCGCCTGCCGGGTGCTGGGTCATCCTCGCTCGACACAGCGATACGCGCCGAGCCCGGTGGAGGACGGGAAGGCGCTGACCGAGGCGATCGTGGAGCTGGCCAGTCAGTTCGGCAGGTACGGCTACCGCAGGATCACCGCCCTTCTGAAGCATCGTGGCTGGCGAGTGAACCACAAGCGTGTGGAGAGGATATGGCGGCGTGAAGGGCTTAGGGTACCGGCGAAGCAGCCGAAGAGAGGGCGTCTGTGGTCCAATGACGGCTCGTGTGTGCGTCTGCGGCCTGCGTGGAAGGACCATGTGTGGGCCTACGACTTCGTGTATCTGAGGCTGCATGACGGCACAGGCGTGCGGTTGCTGACCGTCATCGACGAATACAGCAGGGAGTGTCTGGCGATCCAGGCTGGCCGCAGCATGCGGTCTGCCGATGTGATAGAGGCGCTGGCCGAGTTGATGGTGTTCAGAGGCGTGCCCGACCATATTCGCTCGGACAACGGGCCGGAGTTTACGGCCCAGGCTGTGCGCGAGTGGCTTGGGCGGGTGGGAGCCAGGACGCTCTATATCGAACCTGGGTCGCCGTGGGAGAACGGCTACATCGAGAGTTTCAACGGGAAGTTGAGGGACGAGCTGCTGGACAGGGAGCTCTTCTATACGTTGCTGGAGGTGCGCGTGTTGACGGAGCGCTACAGACGGACTTACAACCGGATCAGACCGCACAGTTCTCTGGGCTACCGGCCGCCGGCGCCTGAGGCCCTCTTGCCTGCCGACCCTGTCCCCGTGCCTGTCGGACTAACATAACAAGTGGTACAAACATCGGGGGCAGGTCAGGGTGGCCTTGCATAAACACCATTCTATTTTGCAGCCAAAAATACTAATAAATAATATATTATTTGTTATCCTTTCATGCCAATCACTTCGTCATCCATCGCAATTCCATGCGCCCCTTTTCGGCAGCTTCTCCATCCGCAGCCTGCCCTTCAGCTCCGCGAAAAAATTTTTGCGCCAAACGCTCGTGAACGCTCGTAATACGCTCGTACGAGCGTTCACGAGAGCACACCTGTCAATGCATGAGCGTTTGCCCCTGTTCCTGCCCCCCACCCGCCCAAGCCACGCACGCACAGCACGGGCCGCAAACTCCGGCCCGTTGTCCGAGCGAATGTGGTCGGGCGCCCCTCTGAACACCATCAACTCGGCCAGTACCTCTATCAGATCGGCAGACCCTATGCTGCGGGTGACCTGCCCCCCAAATGTATCCCGGATAGTGGATAGCGGGGAGCGGGGGAGGGCAGGCTTTGCGCTAGAGGTCGGGCCAGTGGTGGGCCCAGGGGGCGGCCTGCTCGAGGGCGGCGGCGGCCTGGAGGGTGAGAGTGTCGGCGTGCCAACGGCCGACGATCTGGAGGGCGACGGGGAGGCCATCGGAGGCGAAGCCGCAGGGTACACTGGCGGCGGGCTGGCCGGTGAGATTGAAGGGGAAGGTGAAGGGCAGGCGGTCGAAAATGGAGGGGCTGGGTCTGCCTTCGATCTGTTGAGGCCAGTCGTCGACGGCCCAGGCGGTGAGGGGCATCTGGGGGGTGAGCAGGAGGTCGAATTCCTCGAAGAAGAGGCGGGCCTGGTTGTAGAAGTCGGTGCGGGCGAGATCGGAGAGGCCGTGCTCTTCGGCGGTGATGCGGCGGCCTTTTTGGATCATTGCGACGAGGGTGGGCTCGAAGGCGTGGGGGTCCTGGTCGTAGCTGCGGCCGACGCGAGCGGCCATGGAGACGTGCCAAGAAGCTTCGGCGCCGTCGCGGGGATTGTCCCAGCCGGGATCGACGGCTTCGACATGACAGCCGAGGTCTTCGAAGCGTCGGGCGGCCTGTTCGGTGAGGCGGCGGACGTCGGGCTCGACGGCGGCGTAGCCGAAGTCGGCGCTCCAAGCGACGCGCAGGCCTTTGAGCGCGGGCAGCGGGTCGGCGACGGCGGCGAGGTAGTCGTCGGGCGTGTTGTCGATGGTGGTCGGGTCGCGCGGGTCGGGGCCGGCGGTGGCCTGGGTGAAAAGGGCGGCGTCGGCGACTGTGCGGGAGATAGGTCCGTTGTGGGAACGGGCGGCCCAGATGTCGAGGTTGGGCCAGTAGGGGATGCGGCCGAATGACGGTTTGAAGCCGAAGACGCCGCAGAGGGCGGCTGGAATGCGGATGGAACCGGCGCCGTCGGAGCCGTGCGCGAGTGGGCCCAGGCCGGCGGCGACGGCTGCGGCTGCGCCGCCGCTGGAGCCACCGGGGGTGCGTTCGGTGTTCCAGGGGTTGCGGCCGGGGTCGCCGAGCAGGTTGTCGCACATGTCCTTGTGGCCGAGGTGGGGCGTGTTGGTCTTGCCGATGATTGTGCCGCCAGCGGCTTTGACACGCCCGGTGACGGCACCATCGAAGACGGCGATGTGGTCGGTGAATAGGATGGAGCCGCTGGTGTGGCGCATGCCTTCGCTGGGTTCGAGGTCCTTGATGGGGACGGGTAGGCCGTGGAGGGGGCCGATCTCGTCGCCGCGCATGACGGCGGCTTCGGCGGCGCGTGCGGAATCGAGGGCGCGGTCGGCGTCTACGGCGAGGTAGGCGTTGATGGCGGGGTTGACGGCTTCGATGCGGTCGAGGAAGGCTCTGGTCAGCTCAATGGGTGAGAGCTGCTTGGCGCGAATGGCGGCGGTCAGCTCGGTGGCGGGTAGGCGGCAGAGTTCGGGAAAGGTCATGGTAAGGAATCCTCATTGGATGCCGTCAAAGCGTTGGAGAGGCGGCACCCTAGGTTGGTCGGCTGGGCCTTTTCTAAAATGTTTACCGGCTTGTTGGTTGCATTCAGCGGGAAGGAGTCAGGTTGCATTTAGGGGATTTCAGTGTCCGTCGCAGACGCGCCTGTGGTCACAGCAACTCCATGAATTCCTGAACACCCAGGCCTGCCTGTCTGATTATCGCGCGTAGGGTTCCTCTATCAAGTTCCTTATGGTCAGGGACAACCAGTTGTGCGTAGGGGTCGTCTCTGCGGAGTATCATATGGCTGCCACGTTGTCTTCTCTTGTAGAAGCCAAGTGTTGTCAGCGCCGCAGCACACTCGCGTCCAGAAACTCTTGGAAGCTTGCTCATACTACCATAACGAGTGTCTCGAACTGTTCTTCGGGCACAGGTAAACCGTCATCTTCCAGTGCAGAAATGTATGCATCAATTGCTTCACTGATGTTGGCGATGGCCGCAGGCTTTGATTCGCCCTGACTAATGCAACCGGGCAGGCTGGGGCACTCTGCAACCCAAAAGCCATCTTCGCCCGGGTATACGATTATTTGACGCATTCGATCACCTCCAAACCTGTTGGTCGATTCAAGTTGAAACGGAGCTGGCAGTAGGCTGTCCCTCAGCTTGCAGCTAATGACCGCCACCGTTCTCCAATTACTGGTCGAATACGTCCCGGACGGGACAGGTGAAGCCGGGCAGGACTTCCCCGCCGTCGAGCGTGTCGTCCTAGATCAAGGAGAGGAGCGGCTGGCCGTGGCGATGGATTTCGATAGTGCGGGTTTCGGGGTTGACGACCCAGACGAGGGGCACACTGAAGCTGATCCACATGCGGGCCTTGTGGTAGACGTCTTGGGAGCTGTCGCTGGGCGAGACTACCTCGACGGCGAGGGTCGGGAGCGCCCTCAAAGTAACCGGAGAGCCTGACGTCCAGGGGCAGTTTTTGGGCGGAGATGAAGGCGATGTCGGGCTCGCGTACGGTATCGGGGTTGCGCTCCAGCAACATGCCGGAGTCGGAGCCGACGATACGAACCAGGCGACGCGGCTTGGTGAATCTCCTCAACTCCCCTCCAAGGTTCATCACAACTTCTCCGTACGTTAGTTGAGTCGGCACAGTCTTGCAAAGTACTCCCTGTACAAGCTCGCCGCGAATGCCCTGGCTGTCGAGACGGAGCAGGTCGTCGGCGGTAAGGAGTTTCTCGGTTGGGAGCGTTATGGCGGAACCCCCCAGGTCGGAAAGAGTCAGGGGCATTATACTACAGATCTGTTTTGGCCTGTGGACGGGCTGCGCGGGCTATGAGCTGCCGGTCTCGGGCTGGGGGCGGGGCTGGTCGATGATGGCGGCCTCTTCCAACACCATGGGGATGGTGAGGAAGAACTAGCGCAGCATGAAGATGTAGAAGAGCGTGCCAAGGATAGCAGGGATGGTCAAGGGGTTGAAGGTGTCGATTCGCTCCAGCCGGGCGAAAAGGAGGTAGAACAGCACAAGCTTGACGATGTAGGGGATCATCATCCGGCTGACCATGACCACGAAGACGGGGTCGAGGCCGGGCGCGCAAGGTAGTGATGAACACGATAGAACTGCTGTGGGAAAAGGCTCCGGCCCAGTTCATGGTGACTTGCGCCGCAGCAGTCTGATCTTGATAGAACGGTCTGTAGTATTCTTGTGGATGAAGGCAGGGGAAGCAATTTTCGGCAGGAAGCGGGAGGAATTTCGCGGCTTGACGAATGTCCGGCGATTGACTATGATTCCGGCGTTGAACGCTGTATCGACCCCAAGCCCGGCGCGGGCGCTTTGCCAGAAGTTGCCCGCAATTCCAAGCATGAATCGGAATTCGACTCCCACAGAGAGATAGAGAGATGGCACTCACATCCTCACAGAAGAGAGAGTACGAGCAGGACGGCTTTCTGTTGGTGGAGGAGCTCCTGACGGAGGCCGAAGTCGAGGCGCTGCGCGTACGTGCGCAGGAGATCGGGTCGGGAAAGCTCAAGCATGTTCCGCCGGAGTGGCTGCGCGAGGAGCCCGGGATTCAGGCCGAGCAGGATGGCGGGCCGAGCGGGATGGACAGGCTCCGAAAACTGGAGTTCCTGGCCTGGTACGATGACGTCTACCTGTCACTGGCCAAGCATCCCAAGATCCTCGCGGTGGTTGAGGAGTTGTTGGAGACGCGGGACCTCAAGCTGCTGGCAGACGAGATGTTCATGAAGCCGCCGGTGCACGGCTCGGCCAAGGAGTATCACCAGGACGCGACATCGTGGCCGTGGCTGATTCCGCATACTTGGGTGACGGCGTGGGTGGCGCTGGATGACGTCACGCTGGAGAACGGAGCGCTGCAGATGGTCACTGGCAGCCACAAGCTGGGCATGGTGCCGGCGGATTGCGTGGAGAAGCTGGAGACCGACGACGTGCTGGCACAGGAGGTGACGGTGCCGGTGAAGGCGGGAGGTTGCATCTTTCTGCACAGTCTGTCGCTGCACGCGACGGCTGCCAATTTGACCCAGAAGCGGCGTCGCGCGCATGCAATGCGCTACATTCCGTCGGCGTCGAAGTGCCTGATCGACCTGGACCAGATCGAAGGGTACAGGTCGGATATGCTGTTGATCCAGGGCGAGGAGTCGTCCGTCCCCTATGCGGTCTGACGACGTGAGCAGGTTGAGCATGAATATGAGTATTCCTAAACATCCATCGATCCAGGAACGGGGAAGTGGATATGTCCGGCGCATCACCCATTGATGTTGGGACCCGCAAGCAGCTGTTCGCCGACGAACACATTATCGGGGAACGGCAGAACGTCTTCCGCACGCTGAATCAGCCGACCAAGTACCACGACAATCCAATTATCGAGCTGGAACCGCCGCAACGGGTCGGGGCCGACGATCACGTCATCGTCATGGGCACGGTGATGTTTGACGAGGATGAGCGCATCTTCAAGATGTGGTATGAGTGCGCGGACTATCCGTGGTCGTTCAACGTGATCGCCTACGCCACCTCGGTGGACGGCATCCGGTGGGAGCGGCCCAACCTTGGGATCCTGGAGTTTCGCGGCTCGCGGGAGAACAACTACGTTTTTCACCGCGGCAAGCGGAATGTGACGGCCGGCATCTACAAGGACCCGACAGCGGAGGAGGGAAGCCGGCGCTACAAGATGATCTACAACTGCGGCGACGGCGTGGGCGTGGCGTTTTCGCCGGACGGTCTTCACTGGACGCCTGAGCCGGATGTGCGGGTGGCGAAGATCAGCGACAGCCCACATTCGGTGATGTGGGAGCCGCGGCTGGGGCGGTATGTGGCGCACACCCGGCACTGGGAGAAAATGGAGTTCGCCGACGGGTACGGGTACGGCGGGCCGCGCGGGCTGGGAACGCGGGTGGTATTGCAGAGCGAAAGCGAGGACTTCATCAACTGGACGCCTTACGGGATCATCATGGCGCCGGACGACGAGGACCCGCCGTGGACGCGGCAGTTTTACAACATGGAGTGGATGCCGTACGAGGACGTCTATTTCGGGTTCATCGCGGCGTACCACGTGCTGCCGGGGATGGAGGAGAAAGTTACGACAGGCCCGCCGTGGATGGACACGATTGACGTTCAGTTGAGTTTCAGCCGCGACAATCGGACGTGGTCGCGGGCGGGTGACCGGCAGACGTTTATCCCTACGGGCCCGGAAGAGTACGACAAGGGCATGGTCTACTTGATGCAGCACCCACTGGTGGTGGGGGATGAGATCCGGTTCTATTATGCCGGGTTCAGCGGGCTGCACTGGGCGACGCGGCGCGCTGAGCCGCAGGGTGGGGTGGTCTGCATGGCGACGTTGCGGCTGGACGGGTTTGTGTCGATGGACGCGGGCGAAGGCATTCTGACGACGAAGCCGCTGACGATGGCGGGCGGAAGTCTGGTGATTAATGCCGACGCAAGCCTGGGCTCAGTTGCGGTCGAAATCCTCGACGAGGCGGGCGAAGCTATCCCCGGTTTCAGCCGCGAGGAGGCCGACGCGTTCGACGGCGACGGTCTGCGCCACACGATGACGTGGAACGGCAGCGGCGATGTCGGGTCGCTGCAGGGGCGGCCAATTTCACTGCGATTTCACATGGACCGCACCAAGCTCTACTCGTTTGTTTTTGGCGAATAGCCTGGGGCGGACATCGCCCTTGTGATTTCAAGCGGTTGGTATGGATTTCCGATTCAATTCACTGAGGAGGAGAACCTTATGGGGAAGTACAGCTGGTTGTTGAGTATTTTACTGGCGCTGAGCGTACTGGTTGCAGCGTGCGCGGGCGCGGCTCCGGCGGATACGGGCGGGGGCGAGGCCATGGCGGACGAGGAGCCCGCCGCGGAGGAGGAGGCCGCTAGCGGTCCGCAATACGGCGGGACGCTGCGCTTGCTCCTGAGCGAGACCAGCCCGACCTACTATTCGTGGGAGGTATCGATCGCGTTCGATGCGGTTGACGCCAACACGATGACGAAGCTGGTGCCGAGAACGGGCGAGATCGTCGGCGACCTGGCGGAGAGCTGGGATGTTTCGGATGACGGCCTGACCTACACCTTCCACATTCACCAGAATGTGCTGTGGCACGACGGAGAGGCGCTGACAGCCGAGGATATCGCCTGGAGCTACAACACGGTGACCGATCCGGAGGCACAGTCGATTTGGGGTCAGAAGCTGAGCGACATTGTCGGTTTCGAGGCGTACCAGGCCGGCGAGATTGATACGCTGGAAGGCGTGAAGGTAATCGACGACCACACGCTGCAGATCACGTTGGATCGGCCGAATGCGTTCTTCCCGTCGGTGCTGCCCGATGTCTCGATCTGGCCGATGCACATCCTGGGCGACGTGCCGCGCGGCGAGCTGCGCAATCATCAATTCTGGGTTGACCAGCGGACTGGCAGCGGGCCCTTCAAGTATGTGCGCGAGGTGCCGGGCGAGTTTGTCGAGTTTGTGCGCAACGATGATTACTTCAAGGGCAAACCGTACATCGAAAAGGTGCTGATGGTGCGCGGCAGCCGCGATGCGCATATTACGGCGCTGGAGGCTGGTGAGGTAGACGGCCCGATGGGTGAGATGAGCCCGCAGGAGGTCGAGCATCTGAACGCGATGCCGCACCTGTTCGCCGGCGGCGCCGGCGGCGTTTCGCTGCCAATGTTCATGGCGATCAAGCAGACCAAGCCTGAGCTGAACCTGCCGTTCCGCCAGGCGCTGGCGCACGCGATCGACCGCGACGCGATCCTGGAGGAAATCTTCAAGAACCAGGTGATGATGATCGACTCGTTCATCCCTGGCGGCCCGTATATGAAGCCGAACCTGGACCACTGGAACTACGATCCGGATCTCTCGCGCGAGCTCCTGGAAGAAGCAAACTGGGACCCGGAGCGCGAGCTCTACATCTTCTACTACTACCAGCAGGCGTGGGCGCATGAGATGATGACGGCGATCCAGGCCTACCTGGCGGACGTGGGGATCAAGTCCCGCATCCGCTACGGTGACTGGTCGGTCGACGAGCAGGACTGGTATCTGACCGACACCGCCGACATCGAGATGGGCGCGCAGTCGCTGTTCGGCAGCCCGGACAACTTCATCCAGGTCTCCGGCTGCGACTACGAGTACCCGGCCGGCTGGAACGGCACGCACTACTGCAGCGAGCGGTTCGACGAGCTGTTCCAGATGGCCAAGACGACGACGGACGAGCAGGCGCGGACGGACGCCTACTACGAGGCGCAGGATATCCTCAACGAGGACCTTCCGTTTGTGTGGCTGTTCAGCAAGCCGGCGGGCATCGTGTACAACAACAGGGTGCACATCGAATCGGACGGGCTGTACATCTGGCGTCGACAGTTCGAGAAGGACATCCACCTGTGGTGGATTGAGGAGTAGCTGCAGGCTGAGATATTTCCGGCCGCTGATCCGGCGGTCCAGTGCGACGGGCAGCTGCATGCTCGCATTGGGCTGCCGGGCAGCGTGCCGGATAAGGTTCGGCGCAGCCGCGCTCCCTGCGGCTGCGCATGCTGCTATCTCCGTTCAAGGGATTCGAGACGGGACCACTGCGACTGCGTGAATGAACAGCGGCCATCCCATTCTCGAATGTAAGCGGTCTTCATCGATCCTGCGGATTCCTCCACGTCCCTTGGCGTAAGGTTAAGGACTTCCCTGAGTGAGTGAGTATATCCTGCGGCGGGTGGCGATCAGCGTTCCGGTGCTTGTGCTGATCACGGCGATCATCTTCATATTGCTGGAACTGGCGCCGGGCGACCCGCTGGCGGCGATGCTGGCGCCGGCGCGCGGCGTGGTCGCACCTACGGAGGAGTATGTTGCCGAGCTGCGCAAGACGTTCGGGCTGGACAGACCGGCGCCGGTGCGGTACCTGATCTGGCTGGGGCAGGTGGCGCGGGGCAATCTTGGCGCGTCGGTGACGACGAGCCGGCCGGTCGTGCAGGAGATACGCGACCGGCTGCCGGCGACGCTCGAGCTGATGGTGATTTCGACGATCCTGGCGATCGTGATCGGCGTTACGCTGGGTGTCTATTCGGCGCTACACCAGTATTCGTTTCTCGATTACATTCTGATGGCGCTGAGCTTCACATGGGTGTGCGTGCCGGCCTTCTTCTTCGCGCTGCTGACGATCTTTCTGTTCGCGATTCATCTCGACTGGCTGCCGGCGGGCGGATTCCGCACTGTCGGCATCGAGAAGTTTTCATTGCTCGACAATTTAAAGCATGTGATCCTGCCGGCGTTCGTGCTGACGATGGGGAACCTGGCCGAGTATGTGCGCTTTACGCGGGCGAGCATGCTGGATGTGATGCAGTCGGACTTTGCGACGGTGGCGAAGGCGAAAGGGCTGCACGTGCCGACGATTATCTTCCGCCACATATTGCGCAATGCGCTGATTCCGATTGTCACGCGGGTGGGGCTGAGCGTGGCGTGGCTGTTCAGCGGCGCGCTGATCGTGGAGACGGTCTTCCGCTGGCCGGGGCTGGGTGTGCTGATGCTGCAAGGGGTGATGACGCGCGACTATCCGCTGATCCTGGGCATGAACCTGTTCATTTCGGTAACGGTCCTGGTCAGCAACCTGGTGACGGACATCGCATACGCGTTCGTTGACCCGCGCATTCGCTATACGTAGCCGGCCCGACGAACCAAACGCAACTGAGTGGGCAGGATAATGTTTGGAGGATCGAAGGAATCCGGTGAATTGGGCGGCAGGAGGGCGCCGATCTCGCCGACGGGCTACGCCTGGCGTCGTTTCCGCCGGCACAAGCTGGCGCTGGCGGGCCTGGTGACGATCGTCTTCCTGATTTTCATTGCGATATTTGCGCCGGCGGTGAGCCGCTACGAACCGAATAAGATCAACCTGCGCGAGAAGGAGGACCCTCCCTCGCTGGCGCACTGGATGGGGACCGACCAGACCGGCCGCGACGTTTTGACCCGGATCATCTACGGCGCGCGTATCTCGCTGCTGGTCGGCTTCGCGTCGGCGGCATTTGTGACGGTGCTGGGGACAGTGCTGGGCGCGTTCATGGGCTATCACGGCGGCGTGGTCGACGGCTTCCTCAGCCGCGTTACCGACGCGTTCATGTGTTTTCCAACGCTGATCATCGTAACTGTCCTCGTGGCAATGCTTGAACCGGGGATCCAGAACACGATTCTGGTCATCGGCCTGTTTTGGTGGCCGAGCCTGGCGCGGCTCGTTCGCGGCCAGTTTCTCAGCCTGCGCGAAATGGACTATGTCCTGGCATCGCGGGCCTTGGGCGCGAAACCGAACTCCATCATCTTCCGCCACATCCTGCCGAACGCGGTCGGTCCGGTGCTGGTGCAGATGACTTTTCTGGTCATCGGCGCAATCCTGACCGAGGCGAGCTTGAGTTTCCTGGGCTTGGGTGTCAACGAGCCGACAGCGAGCTGGGGCAGCATGCTGTTTCACGCGCGGACGCTGCGGATCCTGGAGCAACGACCTTGGCTGTGGATTCCGCCGGGCATGATGATCGTCATCACAGCGCTGAGCGTCAATTTTATCGGCGATGCGCTGCGCGACGCGTTCGACCCGCGCATGGTGATCGAGTAGGATGGGGGCGGGAGCAGGGCAGAGACAGGGCGTGGAACACGCCATTCCAGTTTCAGAATTGCTAGCTCTCAAATCGGACCGGGAATTATCCTGTTTCGGCTTGGAAGGTGTACGATTGTCCTGATTGATCCCGCGTGGAGCGCAGGGACGAGAACCAATGCCGTCACTGCGGAAAAGCCAATGAGGTAAGCCGGATGGGTCAAAACGCAACGCTTGAAGAGCAGCTACTGCACTTGAAACTGGACGGCTGGTGCGTTGTCGAAGAGGTGATCCCGGCGGACGACGTCGGGGCGGTGCGGGAAAGCGTGCTGTCCTCGACGCTGAAGCACCAGCGGGACGACGCGCCGGCCCAGATCGGGCACCGGACCGGTCTGATCAACTACAACCAATCCTTCGCGCCCTACCTGGTCGCGCCCCAATTCCTGGACCTGATTGAGGCTGCCCTGGGTTCCCCGGTGCGGGTCTCGTTCACTTCGGCGATGATCAACTATCCCGGCAACGCGCGCGGCAATCTACACGCGGACTGGCCCTTTAACCAGCACAACGCCGGCCACATCCCCGCACCCTATCCCGATATCGTCGCCCACCTGACGACACTGTGGATGCTCTCGCCCTATACACCCGAAAACGGGGCGACGATAATCGTGCCCGGCAGCCACCGCATGGAGACGAATCCAAGCGCAGATACATGCAGCCACGACGAAAACGACCCGTACCCGACCGAGATCCAGGTGAGCGGCGCGGCGGGGAGCGTGCTGGTGATGGACAGCCGCATGTGGCACGCGGCCGGGGCGAACCGCACCGAAGATGCGCGCGTGGCGATGGCGATCCGATTTGCCCCTTGGTGGCTGAATCTGAACGGCCTGCGCCCAGGGTCGGGCGAACGCGCGCGACTGATGAAAGCCACCGGCCTCAATGAAAACGAGGTTGAATCGGTCAGGCAGGATGTTTTTGTCGGGTTGCCGCCTGCAGTGAAACCATTATTCGAACATTGGGTGGAGCACTAAATGAATACAGATGCACTTGCGGCCAGCCTGGCCGAACAGGTCGATCCGGAGCGAATCACGCAGCTGACTTTGGACATGGTGCGCATTCCCAGCCCCCCGGGCCACGAACGCGCCGTCTCGGAGTTCTATGCGAAGAAGTTGCGAAGTATCGGGCTGGAAGTCGAATTGGACGATGAATACCCGGACAGCCCGAGTGTTGTAGCGCGGCTGCGGGGCCGCAAGAACGGGGTTACCCTGCAACTCGACGGACATACCGATGCGATCGATGTGCCGGGTCCGACGCCGAGATTCGAGGACGGTTACATCCACGGGCGCGGCTCGGAGGACATGAAGGCGTCGCTGGCCGCGATGGCCGAGGCTGCGCGCATCATCAGCGAGGCCGGCGTGCAGCTGGAGGGCGACCTGCTGCTGACCGCGCACGGCCTGCACGAGAGCGCGACCAATGAGACGCTGATCTCGCTGATCGAAAAGGGCGTCCACGGCGACGCCGTCATCGTAACTGAGCTGGGCGGGCATAACCTGCCGATTGCGGGAATGGGCCTGGCCTTCTGGGAGATCACGATCAAGGGCAGCGAGGATAGCATCCACGAGACGGTGACGCCGCCGGGCACGCCGCATCCGGTGATGGCCGGGCATCACACGGTTGGGCTTTTGACGGAGAAGGCCGCGGATCTGGCGCAGGAGCAGCTGCCTTACCTGGGAACGGAGTCGATTTTCATTGGCCGTTTCGAGGGCGGCGACTATTTCAACCGGCTGCCGACCTCCTGCGTCATCGCCGGGACGCGGCGGTTTGGGCCAAAGCGAAATATTGAAGAGATCCAGCAGGAGTTCGACCTCTTGGCTGCCCGCGTGACCAAGGAAACCGGCGCTCAGGTGGAGGTGTGGCTGGACGGGGTGCCCGGCTATCAGATCGACGAGGACGAGAAGCTGGCGCAGGTGATCCGGCGGTCGCATCAGCAGGTCACGGGGAACGAGCTTCCGCTTGAAGGGACGCGGGCCGCGGCCAATGTGCCCCATTTTGTGCACTGGGGCAACGTTCCCGCGCTCTATTACGGGGCGAGCTATCTCACTGCCCATTCCGACCACGAGCGGGTGGAGCTGGCGCAGGTCGTGCGCGCGACTAAGGTGTATATCCACGCGATCCTTTCCTACCTGGGAGTAGCGGAGCAGTCCGGATGAGCGAGAAAAGTCAGGTTGTCATCACCGCCAACATTTTTCCAGGACCCGAAGCCGAGAAGGCGGGACTGGATGCTGAAAAGGCGATTCTGGCGCCGCTGGGCGTTGACCTGGTCAAGCGGGCCTGTTCGACCGAAGCGGAGCTGGTCGAGGCGGGCAGAGAGGCGGTGGCGCTCCTGGTCGGCAACGTGGAGATCAACGCAGAGGTCCTGAGCGGCCTGCCGCGCTGCCTGGCGATCGTCAAGCCTTCTGTGGGGGTGGACAATATCGACCTCGACGCCGCGACGGCGGCCGGCGTCTGTGTCGCCAATGTGCCCGACTACGGTACCGACGAGGTGGCGACGCACGCGATGGCGCTGCTTTTGAACGCGGTGCGCTACGTTGACGCATGCGCGGCCGATGTGCGCGCGGGCGTGTGGCAGCCAAAGCCGCCGTACCCGGTCCGGCGCAGTTTCGGCCGCACGCTGGGAATCATCGGGTTTGGGCGGATCGGGCGATCGGTTGCCCAAAAGGCGACCGGATTTGGCTGGCGGCTGCTGGCTTGGGACCCGTACGTTGACGAAAGCGAGATGCGCCAGCGCGGAGTCGAAGCGACCGATTTCGACACGCTGCTGGCAGAGTCCGACTTCGTCACGCTGCACCTGCCCCTTACCGAGGAGACGCACTACATGATCGGCGCCGGCGCGCTGGCGAAGATGAAGCCGACGTCGTTTCTGGTCAACACGGCGCGCGGCGGGATCGTCGACTCGGATGCACTGTACAGAGCGGTTGAGTCCGGTCAAATTGCGGGGGCGGCGCTGGACGTGGTGGACGTGGAGCCGCCGCCGGAGGACCACCCAATGCACCGCACGGACCGCATTCTGGTGACGGCGCACGTGGCGTGGTATTCGCAGCAGGCGTTCGAGGACCTGCGCGTGCTGGCTGTGAGGGAGGTTGCGCGCGTGCTACAGGGCGATTTGCCGGTCAATCTGCTCAACCCGGAGGTGAAGCCGAGATTCGAGGTGCGTGGGGCAGGGTAGACTGCGTGCATGAGAATTATAGAGAAAATTCCATTGGAATCGCCGGCCGACTTTTGATGGCGCGGCAGCCAGATGACGGGAGCGTCCGATAATGGCCCGACAGTTTGAACTCATCTTTACGAAACGGAATGTACGCGGCGTTGCGACCTTGCGGGAAGAGGAGGCACCGCTGACGTGTGAGGCGTTCTGGAACGCGCTGCCGCTGGAGGGGGACGCCTATCATGCGCGCTGGGCGGGGCGGGAGGTCTATACGCTGGTCGGGCCGTTCGAGACTGACCCGGGCGTGGAGAATGCGACAATCCTGCCGATTCCCGGCGACCTGCTATATTTCGAGCTCAATCCAGTGTCGATTGATATTCCGCCGGCGCGGCGCACGGGTGACCGGCTCATCGACATCGCGCTTTTCTACGGGCGCAATAATTTCCTGCTGGGCCCTGAGGGGTACCAACCGGGCAATCTGTTCGCCACGATTACCGAAAATCTGGAAGGTCTTGCGGAGGCGTGCGAGAGCATTTGGCGTGAGGGATTCGTGGGAGAGCGGATGGTGATGCGCCGGATTGAATGACGGGCCCGGTAGTAATAGATAACTGTAAGGACCAGGAGGAAGAAGATGCCGGCTGCCGACACGAACTCAGAAAGGCAATTGCTTGAGGAGGGGACGGCGCTGCCGCGGATGGTGGCCCCACCGCCCGGGCCGAAGTCGCGCCAGCTGGCGGGACGGCTGACCAAGGTCGAGCCGCCGACCAGCTCGGTGATCCCGCGCGGCCAGACGCCGGTGTTCTGGGAGCGGACACGGGGGGCCAATATCGTCGATGTTGACGGCAATCTCTACATCGATCTTACGGCAGGATTCTGCGTGGCGACGGCGGGGCACAGCAACCCGCGCATCGTGCGGGCGATCGCCGAGCAGTCTGAGCGGATGATGCATAGCCAGGGCGGGCTGAATCCGAACGAGACGCGGGTCGAGCTGGCGGAACGGCTGTCAGAGCGGGCGCCGGGCGACCTGTCGGTGTCGCACATCGCCAACACCGGCGCGGAAGCGGTTGAGACGGCGCTGAAGACGGCGCGCCTCTACACAGGCCGGCACAAGATCATCGCCTTTCAGGGCGGATTCCACGGCAAGACGACCGGGGCGCTTTCGGTCTCATCGCAGAACTACTATCGAGGCCCGTTCCAGAATATGCTGCCGGATACGACGCATGTGCCGTACGCGTATCCTTATCGCTGCCCGACACATTCGGAAGAGGACGACTGTTATTTCTGTGGCGGCAGCTACCTGGAGCATCTGTTGACGATGCCGGATTCGGGCGTAACTGACGTGGCGGCGATCATTATGGAGCCGATCCAGGGGCACGGCGGCTGGGTCGTGCCGCCGCGGAAATTTGTGCAAAAGGTGCGGCAACTTTGTGACGAGCACGGCATCCTGCTGATCGCCGACGAGATCATCACCGGCTTCGGGCGGACCGGGAACTGGTTCGGGATGGACCACCACGGCGTCGTGCCGGACATTATCGTTTCCGGGAAGGGGCTGGCGAGCGGGTTCCCGATTTCGGCGACGATCATGAGCGCGGAGGTTGCCGACGCGTGGGGCCCGATGATGCACACGAGCACGTTCCTGGGCAACCCGGTGGGGTGCGCGGCGTCGCTGGCCTCGCTGGCCGAGATCGAAGAGAAGGGCCTTGTGCAGCGCAGCGCGGAGATGGGCGACTACTTCAAATCGCGGCTGGAAGAACTGCAGCAGGAGCATCATCTGATTGGCGAAGTGCGCGGGGTCGGCATGATGGTGGGCGTAGAGTTCGTGCGCGATCGGGAGACGCGCGAGCCGGCCACCGAGGCGGGGGCGCGCGTGGTGGACGGGCTGTTGCAGCGGGGCATCATCGCGACCAATTATGGCGGCTCGTACCACAATGTGCTCAAGATGTCGCCGCCGCTGGTGATCACGCAGGAACAGTTGGACCGGGCGATAGAGGCGCTGAACGAAAGCCTGTCGGCGGTTGAGGCTACGTTGTGAATTCGCGCAGAGCCCGGCAGCCACTCGACCGTGCATGACAAGCAAACAGGTATCGATATCGTGCGAATCGGTGTTCTCTATCCTATGCGTGCGGCTGAAGATGACTACCCGCGCATGGCGGCAATGCTGCAGCCGCCGGCGGTTGCCGTCGTCGAACACACCGATGCCTACGATCTGCATTCGGTCGAGGAGTGCCGGCGGACAGGCGACTGGGACCACTTGAGGCCGGGCGTCGAAGCGCTGGGCTCCCGGGGCGTCGACGTCTGCATGTGGGCGTGCACCAGTGGCAGCTTCGTTTACGGCCTGAAAGGAGCCAGGGCGCAGGCGCGGCAGATCGGTGACCGGCTCGGCGTTCCGTCATCGAGCACGTCGCTGGCCTTTGTGGAGGCCGCGCGTGCATTGGGAATCAGGCGGGTGGCGGTAGCGGCGACCTATCCGCACGACCTGGCCTCGGCATTCGTCGACTTGCTGGCAGAAGGCGGGGTGGAGGTGGTTCAACTGGCGAGCCTGGGCATCTGGACGGCGGAAGAGGTCGGCCATGTCGCGGGGGAGCGTGTGATCGAGTACGTGCGCGCCAATGACCACGTAGACGCAGAGGCGGTGCTGGTGCCTGACACGGCATTGCATACGGCGGCGATTCTGGATGAATTGGATACGGCGCTGGGGAAGCCGGTCCTGACGGCAAACCAGGTCTCGATGTGGGAGGCGTTGCGGCTTGGTGGGCAGTTGAGTCCGCAGACGGGTTTCGGGGAGCTTTTCAGCGAGGCTGCATTTTCGGTTGAGGAGCGATGATGGGGCAGCGGTTCCGAGAATTTCGCGGCGAGGATCAGCCGGCGCTGGCGCGACTGTTCGAACGGGCCGATCGTCATGACGGGGTTGCGCGGGCACTGTCGCCTGGCAGCGGGGACGAGCTGCCGCTCTATGCACTTGCAGTCCGGTACCCGCTGGGCCTCGAACGCGGCATCACACCGGCGGAACTGCGCAGCCGGTTAGGTAGCAACTTGGCGCAGGTCGAGCGGCACATCCTCGTGGCGGGAGATGGCGACGGAATCAACGTCTGCGTGTCGGTCTACCCGGTCGGTTCTGCGGCGCAATGGATGCTGGACTGGGTCGCGGACCCTGCGCAGCGAGAGAAAATTGAGCTGGAAGAGATTCTTGAAGCAGGGCTGGCGCAAATTGGCAAGCTGGCGGCGGAAGGATCCCAGGGGAAGTCTGATCCCGGCACCGCTAACGGCCAGAGGCGGGAGCCGGTCGTATGCGGTGTCGATGCACGCGGCCTGATAGAGGACGAGGTGACCCGCAACGCACTGAACAGGGCGGGATTCGCCGGCGTGAGGTCGTTCGCGATTATGGCCCGCGATTTGGGCGACGGCCCATCCGAGGGCGAGAAGGCGCAGCGGGAAGCGGAAGGCATTGTGCTGCGCAGCTACCGGGCGGGAGACGCGCCGGCCTGGATCGAGGCATTCAACAGATCATTTTCCGATCACTGGGGCGGGTTCTACTACACCGAGGAAAGTTGGGGCCGGCACGCCGCGTCGCCGCGATTTCGGAAGGAGATCAGCGTGGTGGCCGAGGCAGACAGCGGCTTTGCCGGCATCTGCCATTGCGCGCCCAGCCTCAGTCTGAAGGAAAAGGGCCTGGCCCATCTGCACATTCTGGGGGTGAAACCGGCGTTCAGACGGCGCGGCCTGGGATATCACCTGATGGTGGCGGCTTTGCAGCGGCTGCGAGAGAACGGATTCAGCCGGGTCGAACTGGACATGGACACGCTGAATTCGAAGGCGCTGCCGCTGTATCAGATGCTCGGCTTCTGCGAGCAGGAAGTCATCACCATGTACAGCAGGCAGCTGACGGCCTGACTCGGGCCGACTGGTAGGTTAAAGTCAGCGATCTGTTTTGATGCGGGCCGGGATAGCCGTGCGAAGGTGTCGGATCGGGTTCTTGAGATTATTATGCGAAATTGAGGGCGTCTATGGGTGATTACAGAGCGGGGATCGTCGGATGCGGACACATCGCACAGGTCCACGCGGGCGGCTATCAGGTGACGCCGGGCGTTCGCCTCGTGGCGGCGGCCGACATCGTGCCGGAGGCGGTGGAGAGCTTCGGCGAGAAATGGGATGTGGAGGGGCTGTACGCCAACGTTGCCGAGATGCTCGCGCAGGAGGATCTGGACATCCTCAGTGTCTGCACGCGCAACCATCAACACGTCGATCCGACGCTGGCCGGCGCGGAGGCCGGCGTGCCCGCAATCTTCTGCGAAAAGCCGATGGCGATGAATCTGGAGCAGGCCGACCAGATGGTAAAGGCATGCGACCAGGCTGGCGTAAAGCTGATTGTGGACCACACGATGCGATTTGAGTCCAACTACGTTCATGTCAAGGAACTGATCGATCAGGGGGCCATAGGTGACCTGCTTAGTGTAGAGGTGAGTACGATCGGCGACTTGGGCGAGCTCACCCACAACGCAACCCACAGTTTCGACACCCTCTGCATGTTCGGCGGCGAGCCGCAGTGGCTCTTCGCCCACTTGGAGCGCAACGTCGAACGCAACAACGAGAGAGAGGACCTGTTCGCATTGGTGGGTTTTGCCAACGGCGTGCGAGGAATGCTGACCTACGGAGGCTATACCAACTACCGGGACGAAGCCTTTACCTGGGAAGGAACAGATGGCCGCATCGAGGCCAGGGCCCGCGACGGCTGGCTGCCAAAAGTGCGCATCTGGACCCACGAACGGCCGGGCGATACCGAGTTCCGCGACGGCGTGCCCATCCCCACGCGCGAAAACAACCCGTACACGAACGGGGTTGCAGAGGTGGTGGCCTGCCTGGCCGAAGACCGCCAGTCCGTTTCGGATGGAAAGGCCGGGCGGATGGCACTTTCTATGACGATGGCCGCCTACGAGTCGCGGCGACAGGGGGGCGTGCGGATCCGTTTTCCGTGCGACGTACAGGAATCGCCGCTGGACATGATGTTGCAGAGCGGTGAGCTGCCGAGGATTTGGGGGCGCGGCATCAAAGAGTGGACATAGAAAGGGAGAGAGGACGATGAGCTTATTGCGCCACGTAGCTTTGCGAACGAAGGACCTGGAAAAGTCACGCGCCTTCTACGAAAAGGTGCTGGGCCTGAAGTTCCTGCGGTACGTCTACGATGAAAACTATCCGCCCGGATGCTACCTTTCGGACGGTTCGGTCAACATGACGTTAATCCAGTATGTGGGCGAGGAGAGGCCGCCGTTCGAGCATGAAGGGGAGTACATTCACCTGGGCTTTATTGTCGAGGACTTGGAGGAGACCTATCATCTCCTGCGCGCCGAAGGGGCGGAGATCCTGGTTGAGGATGTCAAAGTGGAGAAGGCGTTCGACTACGACCACATTCCGGAGGGGTCGCTCAAAACAACCGACCCGGATGGCAATATCCTCGACATCACCGAGCGCAAGGATGAGTGGGACGGGGTCAAGCTCTAAAGGAATCGGAGATGGATCGCGCGACTCCTTGAGCGGCGGCAGCGCCGAAGGTCGCGCGTACGTACATCAATCGGTCAATCAACAGACTGCGGAGGCATTCATTCATGAGAATCGTCCTGTTTGAACATGACGACCACACGCACGTCGGCATCGCAACCGACGTCGGGATTCTGGATTTCACGCGTGCCTATCAGGCGCAGCAGTTGATCCAGCACGGCCAGGATTGCCCGGAGCACGTGACCGACATGGTCGCGCTGATGCGCGCCGGTCTCTTCAACCGGGAGACGTTTGAATCGGCGATGATGTTTGTCTTCGAGCATCACCTGAACGCCGCGCTTACGGTGACTGATGCCAAGCTGCGGACGCCGATCCCACAGCCCGGTAAGCTTATCGCGCTGGGCGGAAACTTTTCTCACCCCGGCGAAGAGGACCCGGACGAGCCGCCGCTCTTCTTCAAGCCGACCTCATCGATCATCGGCCCGGACGAGCCGATCGTTTTCCGGCGCGGCCTGGAGGTGGCGGAACCGGAGATCGAGTTGACCGTCGTCATCGGCAAGCAGGGCGGCCACATTTCGCAGGCGGATGCGATGGAGTATGTGGCAGGCTACACTTTGCTCAACGACATGACGGCACGCGATCTGCAGAATGTCGCCTTTGAAGTGCAGCGCCCGTGGTCGTACACCAAGGGAATCGACACCTTCACGCCGATCGGGCCGCACGTCGTCCTGCGGGAGGCGGTCAGCGATCCGCACAACTTGGCGATGACCATGCGCGTCAACGGCGAGGAGGTCGATAGCGCCAATACGAACACGATGCTGTTCCAGATCCCCGTCCTGATCGAGTATATCAGCCAGTATATGACGCTGGAACCGGGCGACATCATCGCCACGGGCACTCCGGTACATCCGCCTGGGCTGAAGCCGGGCGACACGGTTGAGCTGGAGATCGAAGAGATTGGGATCTTGAGCAATCCGGTCGTGGCCGACAGTTGAGACGGGAGAGCCAACATTGCCTACCTTAGACGTCGCGGCCGGAGTCGAACGAGCGGAAGAGTCGCTGATGCAGGTTTCGGTCGACCTGGCGTCGCTGGGACTCGGAGCGACCCAAATCGAGCAGCGGCAGGTCGGTTTCTGGGTGGAGGAGAAACCGGCCGGTGGGGAGATAGTCAGCGTTCCGGCACAGGTAGAGTTGCCAGCCAATGGCGAGGGGCGTTCTGTTCTGACCTGGCTGGCGCCGGCCTCGGTCGACTCGCCGCGACGCGTTGAACTGAGAGTCGCGACGCGAGAGGAAGGAGCGACGCCGCCCTTCCCGGCAGTCAAGGTCTTGCCGGACGCTAACGACCGCGTCTGGGTGCGGTGCGGCGGCCGCGATCTGCTCGGATATTGCCACAGCGAGAGCTATCGCAAGCCGTTCTTCTATCCTGTGAACGGACCGGGCGGCAGCTCGCTCACCCGCCTTGGGCACCCGCGCGATTTCAGCGGCGGCCATGACCATCACCGCTCACTCTGGATCGAACACGAGATCGTGAATGATGTCAGCTTTGAGACGGAGCATCTGCACTTCTTTGCCGGAACCGACTCGACGCTGGTCGGTACCGGACGAATTGTTCACAGAAACTTTTCAGTGCAGGAGGACGGCCCGGTCTATGCCCGGCTGGCGATGGCGCTGGACTGGATGAGCCATGAGGAGGAGGCGCTGCTCAGCGAGAGCCGCTGCCTGCGCGTTTATCCTCTCGCGGGCGGCGAGCAGCTAATCGACTTCGATCTGACATTCGAGCCGCAGGTGGATCAGGTCACGTTCGGTCAGTCGACTTTTGGAATCCTGGCCGCGCGCGTGGCCCACTCGTTGGAGGTGATGCGCGGCGGCGGGCGCATCCTCAACGCGCGCGGCGCGTTGAACGAGGCGGGGGTACACCGCCAGCAGGCGGAGTGGTGCGATTACTCAGGGCCGGTCAGCGAGACGGAGACGAACGGCATTGCCATTCTCGGCCATCCGGGAAACCTCCACTTCCCCAACCTCTGGCATGTGCGCGACGACGGCTGGATGTGCGCGTCGCCGTTCGCCCGCCATGCCAAGACGGTCAACCGCGGCGAAAAACTTCGATTTCGCTATCGGGTCTACGTCCACGACGGCGACGACCAGGCGCGCATCGCGGCGCGATTTGAGGAGTTCGCACGCCCGCCGACGGTTGCGCTGTCCGCAGAGTCCGGGGCCTGAGCCTCCGGAAAAGACAGGTCGAAATGACGCAACAGAGTCTGACGCTGGGTGCCATCTATCCCGACGACATGTGGATAGACAGCGACATCAACCGCATGTTGGACGAGTTTCGCAAGTACCTGCCGCAAAATGTGAAGATGTTGTCGGTCCGTACGCATGTGCCGATGTTCCTGGAGGAGGATGGTGCGCCGGAAGAGGACGCCAGCGTCGCGCTGGGCCGGTGGCTGGCGGAAAATGGGGACATTCCGACGGCTGCGGCGCGTCTGATGCGGCTCAAACCCGACCTGTTCGCATACTACTGCACAACGGCAAGCTTCGTTTCAGGCGTGGCCGGCGACGAGGCGCTCAAGAAGCGGGTGGAGGACGCGACCGGGCTGCCCTGCACGACGGCGAGCAGCGCGATCGTGAGCGCGCTGCGTCATCTGGGGGTACGCCGGGTGGCGACCGCCTCACCGTACATGGAGGACGTGAACCGGGCGCTGAGCAGCTACCTGGCGGAGTGCAGTATCGAGGTGGTGAACAGCAACCCGTTGCATCGCCTGCAGGACCACGGCATCGTGCCGCCGTCAACGATCCGCGAGGCTGCGCGCATGGCCGACGTGCCCGAGGCGGATGCAGTGATCATCAGCTGCACCGGCCAGAAGACGGCCGACTTTATCAGCGACCTGGAAGATGAGATCGGCAAGCCGGTCGTAACCTCCAACCAGGCGACCGGCTGGCAGGCGCTGAAGATGCTTGGCGTGAAGCCGCACCTGCCGAAACGGGGAAAGCTGTTCGAGAATTAGCCGCATCCACAGGAGCAAGAGGAAACAGACGCATGGCTCGGAAAATCGAGATCACATTCGAAAAACACAGTGCCCGCGCGGTGGCCGAACTGGTCGACGACGGGGCGCCGCTGACGGCCGAGGCGGTCTGGAATGCGCTGCCGCTGTCGGGCGCGGCCTTTCATGCAAAGTGGGCAAACAACGAGGTGTACATTCTGACGCCGCCGTTCGCCGAGCAGGAGCCTGAGAATGAGAACGCCACGGTCTTCCCGATTCCCGGCGACATTCTCTATCTTCCTGTCCCCAAGGGATCCAAGGTCCCGCCGGACATGCTGGATCAGTGCCGCGAGACCGGGCTGATCGACCTTGCCATCTTCTACGGGCGGGACAACTACCTGCTGGGGCCCGACGGCCACATGCCGGGGAACCTCTTCGCCACGGTTACGGAGGGGCTCGAGGAGTTGGCGGAGACTTGCCAGGATCTGTGGCGAAACGGCGCAGGCGACGAGATTATGACCTTCAGCCGGCTTGAAGAGTAGCCGGCCTCCCCGCTGAAATCTACGGGCGGGCCGCGAAGCTTCGGGCCGCCGGCCCTCGTTACTCTCAGTCCTCGTACATCTCCTTTGACATTCGATGGCGCGATGTGAACGGGGCTTCGGGTGGCAACGGCATCAGGCCGCCCACCATTTCGCTGCGCCGGCCCATGTGGGCGGACTGCGGCTCGGTAATCCGCGCCAGCTCGGCGTCTGTGATCGGGAGTGTGTACTGGACGAGGGGGGTGAAGCGCTGAAACTGCTCCGCGTAGGCGACGAGGGCCTTGTTGCCGTAGTGCCCGTCCGACGTTTCGGCGCGCTTGCGGGCGTAGGGGCCGCCGTAGTACTGGCTGGCGATCTCGTCAAGCGCGCGCACCTTCTTTTCGATCACATCGGTGATGTCGATGTAGAGATCGGCGCGGGCGGTCCCGGCGTATTCCAGGCTGTTGTTGCCCATGTAGGCCATCGGGTTCATGAAGTAGATACAGGGTATCGGATGCCGTTCCTGGCGGCCGCGGCCCGAGCCTTGCGCCTGTTGCCAGGCGTAGAGCGCGCACTGGCCGGTCGTTCCATGCATCTTGAAGCCGCCGCTCTCGAAGGGCTGGTGCGTGATCATCAGGTCGGGCTTGACCGCACGGATCACGTCGGCGATGGCATCGATCTTGTCCTGCGTGACGAGGACGTCGTCGTCTTCGAAGCCGAGGTCGCGCACGTCGTCGAAGCCGAGGATGCGGCAGGCGCGGCGCACCTCCTCCAGTTTTTCCTCAACCGCCTGCGCGACGAACTGTTCCACGTCGAACTCGGCGCCGGCGCGGCGTTTCTGCTCGCCGAGCTCCCAGTGGTGGGAACGAACGCCCGTCGTCAGAATCGCCGCGGTTACCTGGTCGCCCTGTTCGACGTGATGGGCCAGCGTGCCGCCGGCCATGTCGAAACTGTCGGCGGGGTGCGCCGCTACCAGTAGTATCTGTATCGGTCTGCTTGCCATCAGGGACTCCTGTGTTCTCTAACGGGCCCACTGGGCCGGGGTGCTCAGCCGAGCGGTGGGAAAAAAGTCAGTTCGGCCCCGAAATTGGACATGGCCGCCACGGAATCGCCGCGTAGCTGCACCGCTATCTCGCGAGTGCGGTGCTTCAATACGATCTGCTGTTCCGCCAGGTCGAAACGTATGTCGATCGAGCGACCGAGGGGCGGGCAGCCGATCACCAGATAGCCGTTGGACCAGCCGGGGCTACCTTCCACGCCGGTCAATTCGACCGTCTCCGGCATCATCCAGTCGGGGATGCGCACGAAGAGCGGTCCCGGCCGTCTCACGCGGACGCGCATATGTGATTGCGTGTATGGAGACTCGACCTCGACCGCCTCGGTTTCACGGTCGAACAGCAGGTGGACCCAGTGGCCGGCCTGGTCCGACACTATTGCCTGGCGGTGGACTTCGCAGAGGGAGGCGACCGCCCCGCCAACGATATCCATGTTGAAGCTGATGCGGGTCGCGTCGAGCGGCTTGTGGCCGTAGGGGGCAGGGAAACCGAATGCGCCGAGGTGACGGGCGGCGACGTCCCGCTTGCCGTCCTCGTTTGCCGGGTTGTCCGGCTCGCGGATGAAGGAGGTGTCCCGGAGCTGCGAGGGCAGCAGGTGGCAGCGCAGGATCCTTTCGGCATCGCCGTAGTATTGCGTGTAACCCCACTTTCCGAGCAGCAGAGCGGTCTCGACGATGTCTCCCGTATTGTTGACCTCTCCGTGGTCGGGGTCGGCGCCGTCGCCGCTGCTCTCGATTACCCAGCCGATTTGGTCGCGGATATTGTTGAGGCCGTTGTCGTAGAATGACTTCACTCGCTCCATCAGGGGCGCGTTGTGCGTAAGGTCGGCCAGCTGGGCCAGCGACGAGAGAACGCAGGTCGTGGAGTGTGTGTGCGTGCCGAAGCTCTCCCGATCGTAGCCGCCGGACGGGAGAAAGAACTCATCGGTGGCCTTGTCCGCCAGCGCCAGCGCGAGGTCCAGTGCGCCCGCGCAGCCCGTATGCCGGTGGAGCTTGACCAAAGGGCCGATGGCGCGCGCCAGGCCGGCGATGTAGGTAGTAGGATGAAAGGCGATCTCGTCGCCCAGGGAGGCTGTATCCCAACCTTTTGCGCGATCCCAGAGCCGCTGGATCGCTTGGATGCTGGCTTCAGCCACCGCCAGGGCCTGCTCTGAGTCGCGGAATCGCGCCAGCGCGTAGAGCGCGTGAAGTCCCTCGCGAACATTGTGGGGTGAGAAGTGGGTGAGCCGGCCGTCGATGCGGTCGCGATTGAGCGGGAGCGGCAGGGTTCCGGCGTAGGACAGGAAGGCGGCGCGTTGGTGGCGCGCAATACAGCCTTCATTCAAACTGACGCCGAGCGCGTCCTCGGCGTTTAGCAACGCGTTCAGATGGCGGCCGGGGACGTGGGACTCCGAGTGCATGTAGCTGAAGCTCAGCTTTGCTTCGGGCCACACCTGCGATGAGAAGAACGGGACATCGCCGTCGTCGGCGTTGAAGACGGAGCACATCGTGCGGCAGCCCAGCCGGATGGCGGAGCCTATATCGGTAGTGTTGACGTCAGCGAGCATCGGGGCCCCCTTCTCCAGGATCGGAATCTGGCGCGTACTGGAATTGGAATCCGTAGAGCGTTGATTCCAGCAGCGAAAAGCAGAGGCGGACCGGCTTGTTCCAGAGGGGACGCAGATCAGGGCCTCCAGCCCAGTTGGCCGTGTGCCAGATCTGGCTGGAAGGCGCGTGCAGCGGGACCGATTCCTCCAGGCTGAAGCCAGGGTGCGGCTTCATCTCATGGTCCAGCAACGCGATCCGCACAGTGCCATAGCTACAGTCGGCGTTGACGTGAAGCCGGTCGCCCTCGAATACAAACTGTTTCGTTATGACGCGGCCGGCCTCGTATCTGGGACGGAGCGCGGCCCAGCCGTCTTCGCGCAGCACCAGGCCGCCGATGCCGCGCTGCAGCGAGAGCTCGCGCCGCACGTGGTCCATCATTGGGCTGCCCATTCCATGAATCGCCAACTCTTCGATGTGGCGGCGAGACGACTCAGTTGACCCGGGCGGCGCATGGTTGGAAACCCCGGCCGGCCTCGTGTCCCTCTGTTTATGCGGGAAGGCGGAGTAGGGGATCACTATTCGTCCGTCGTACAAGAGGGAGCCTGCCACGGTGTGGGCCAGGTAGCCGTAATCCTGGCTGCCGGGCGGTCCGTTGTCGGCCCAAGGGTGGTAGCCGTCGGCGCGGAAGAACTGGCGGCCGTCGCGGCTCGAATAGAGCGCGGCCTTAGTGTGAAACTGGTCGCGCTGGTTGCTGCCGTTGCGGTTGACCAGCCACTGGTATTCGCCATGGGCTTCTTCGACGATGCCGATGTAGAGGCCGCCCTCCTTGCGCACCGACATGGTATGGAATTCGACGTTGGGGCCGACGCCTGGGTCCCAGTCGCTGGACAGGATGATCTCTTTGGGCGACCAGTTGATGAAATCGGCGCTCTCCTGGCGGCCGATGGTGCGGACATGCAGGTGGCTGGCGAAGGCGTGGGAGGCCTGCGAGTAGCCGACCCATTTGCGGTAGGGCTCGTCCCATATCACCCGCATCTGGTGGTGATGGCGATAGGGAGTGTCGTCGCTGAGCACGTGCCATCTGACCCCGTCCGGCGATGCGGCGACGCGCGACATGACGCGGCTGCCGCGGCGGACGGCCTCCATGGAGGGGTTGTAGACGGCCAGGAACTTGCGTTCGGGGTCGCTCTGGTCGTGGTTGAGGACGATAGTGCCGTTGTCGAAATCGCGCACGACAATATTGGTGCACTCATGGTCTTCGAATGGCTGGCAGTCTTCCCGCATCGGTTTGCGCCAGTTGAGCGCGTCCTCCGATTCGGCGCAACAGAGGACGACCTCGGTGCCCTTGGCTGAGTTCGTGTTGCCGCTCAAGAGTGTCTTATACCACATTTTGAACAGGCCGTCGTCCGGGTCGTAGAGGGCGGCGGCCGGAACGCAGGTGAAGTGGTAGCGTTCCCAGGGCAGGTCTTCGTACTGGATCAGAGGAGATTCGGCCTTGTCCGGCCGCGGGACGACCCGCTCTGTGTCTATCAACTCATCGAGGATGTAGTTGTCCAGAAACAGCTGCTTCTGCGTGCCGATATGCTTGAATGGAAGGCGGTAGGGAGGATTGAAGTAGGGGTAAGTGCTGGGATCCACGGGCCGGGCGCCCGACCAGGCCGCGTCCATCGCGCGGCGCGTGTCGGCCAGCTCGGTTTCGCTTCTTGCCTCAGGCGCGTCGGCCTGTTCGCGTTCCGTCATTTCATCCTCGGTTTTGCACTGTGAATCGTATGACCTCGTCAGTTCCGCATCGGACCGATCAGGCTGCGTTGGCGTAGGCGAAACGAAAACTGTACAGCCAGCAGTCGGTAATGTATATCTTCAGGCGAAATGGCCGATTCCACAAACTGCGCACGTCCGCGTCGCCGCGCCAGATGCGTTCGCTTCTCTGCCGGACTTCCCGTTGCTCTAGCGCGTTCTTGTTCTCCGGGGCATCTGTTATGTGCAGCTCCTCGTGAAATGCAGCGGGCGTGAAATGGAACCATGGACTACCGGCAGTCGTTAGTTCGGCATTGGGGTGGGCGTCAAGCGCTGAAACGCTGCCCCGCCTGGTGAACGGAGCCGGAAGCGCCTATTGAATTCGTGGAGGACCAGGTATGCAGAAACATGCAGATCATATCACACAAAAAGGGCGTCGATTCTCCATACGGACAGTCGCTCTTGTCGCAATCGTCCTGCTTTTGTCACTCCTGGCGGCGGCGGGATACTTTCTTGTCAATGCATACAGAGAGGGACAGGAGATACGCCGGTACGTTGGCGGTCCATTTGGCCAGCAGCTGCTGTACCTGCAGTTTTGCACTGATGACGAAGGGGATGGCGGCGGGCGGTCAGAATCGCTGGAGGGACAGTTGAGTGCCTGCCAGCGCACAGCCGGCGGGAAGGCCGGTTACTACGTTTACGACTTCAACATTGGGAGATCGGTCGCGCTCAGCGAGAGTGAGCTGGCGCTGTGGAAAAGACACAGCGTATTGTCTTTTCCAGAGTCGGTTCACGGCGCGGTGGAAGAGAGCGCTACCAATCCGTTTAACAGCATCGTTCCGTTCGCAGAGTTCAAGGGTTTCGATTACGACTGCGAGCCCGGCGAAGGTGATGGCGATCCAGTTTGCCAAGTTGCGCCGGCGACTTGCGAATCGGACGACGACGCCATCCGGTGTACCGTGTTCAACCCGAGTACAGAGCGCGAAGAATCTCACGTCATCGAGCGCTATGCCGGGTTGGAACTGCTGGCGCCGCAGGGATTCATCGCAGGTCCCGACATCTACAAGATGTTAAAACCCAGCTTCTTCCCATCCATCGACAGTTAGCGGGCAGGTCCGCGACCGCCCTCTTCCATTCGGTTCCTTTCGGCGAACGCTGCAGGTGAAGGTTTACAAGGGAAAGTGTTGCACCGGCCGGCTTTCGCCCCGCCTGTGCGCGTACAGCTCCTGCAGCGGCTGCGGGAAAGCATCGAAGATGTGGGCGGGAACGAAGGCCGCGTTTCGCTTTCCGTACTCCGTGCTCAGCCACCAGGGCGAGTAACGCGCGACCACCGATGTGCGTGTTTCGTCGGTCGTGTTGGCTCCGCGCGAGTGCCAGATGCGGCTGTCGATCAGCACCACGTCGCCGGCATCGCCGCAGACCTGCTGCTCGTTCGGAATCGCGCTGAACTCGTCGATTCCATCCTCCTCCCCACGCGGGTTGGTGAGCTCGCGATGGGTGCCGGGCACAACCCAGGTGGCGCCGTTTTCGGGCGTAAAGCGATAGAGCATCCAGATGGAGGTGATGCTCATGAGCATGTCAGGGAACGGCTGATTGACGCGCCCGCAGCGGGAACGGTCGGTCAGGTCATGGGGCCAGTCGGTGTGGAAGCCGCGCCACTCCGGCGGGTCGCTTCTGGGCGGCACGCTCTTGAACTCGGTCTGCGAGATGCGCACGGTGGCGTGGTTGAACATTGTGCGTACGATGTTCAACAGACGGGCGTCGGCGAAGTAGGGAGCGAGCGTGAGCATGTGCGTGACGGCAGACCAGTCGAGCTCGTTGTAGGCCTTGAGTCCCGCCTCCTTTGCGCCGTCAATGTCCTCCCTTATGGCCGCGACGCTTCCGCGGGGGATAACGCCCTTGAGCAGACAGTAACCCTCGTTGCGCAACTGCGAAATCTCGTCCATCCCGTCTCTCCGCTGGCTTGAAGATGCGAACCGCGCCAGGAAGGCGCGACAGGTTGGCACGGCCCGAGAATCGACAAACCAGGCAGGGCGAAGAATGTCGGAATTGTCTTCTACGCTTCGCCCTGCCTGGCTGACTGGGTCATCTCTTCTGACGCTGCCAACAGATCGGTCGGGAGACTGCGGTCTGCGGACGCTCGCAACAGTCTCGCACCATCGCAATCAACGCCAGTCGTCGACCGAGACCGTGCCGCCGTAGTTGCAACCCATGATGCGCCAGTAACCGTTTGTCTCACCGCCCACGACGACGACGTGGATGTCGCCAAGCTCGTAGATCGGGATCATCTCGTCCGCGTCGACCTTGAGCTTGCCGGCGTGCGGCTCCACGCCGTTGAGCGCTTGCGGGTAGACGTAGTTCTCGATCAGCTGGTAGTCCCAGTAGATCCCCGAGGGCATGGTGGCGTTGTCGTGGACCCACTGGATCAGCTTCTCTTTGGTATCGAAGCCGCCGCGGTCGATGAACTGCTGCGCGGTGATCGGGTCGAGCACCAAAGTGGGCGGGTTGTGCGGGTTGAGGCCGCGCAGCATGTTGCGCACGTGGTCCTGCCAGTGCTTCGCCCGCAAGCCCAGGTTGAACGCGGTTGAACGGCAGCCGCCGAATGCGCTCACCGCACTCTCGTCGGGCCCGAATCCGTGCTGCACGTGGAAGGACACCCACGGGCTGCGCTCCTCGTTCTCGGCAAAGGTTACGCTGTTGTAGGCGAGGTTGTTGCCCTGCGAACCCAGATAGGTCACTTCGGGAACGGAGCCGCCCTGCAGGTTCTGCGAGAGCAGTCCGTAGGCGCGCCCGATTGTGGCATTGGCGTGATTGTAGGGACCCATCGCGCCGATGCCCCAGTTCATCCCGATCTCGTGGCGAATCGGACCGTTGACCACGGCCATGGATGCGGCGGAGCTGGTCGTGCTGGCACGCGCCGATGCGCAGGTCGCTGCCAGGGCCAGGATGACGGGCAGATACTCCGGCTTGGCGCCGGCCATCACCGCGTTGACCGCCACCTTTTCGACCGTGTACTGCCAGGCTTCGCGCGTGGACGTCGGCCGCATATGCCCCACCACCGTGTCGGGGCTGCGGCTCGTGCCCTCCAACATGGCGGCGACCCGCTCCTCGGTGGGTAGAATGATCGGCAGCATGTCGGTCCAGCGGTTCTCCACGAAGAGCTGGTGCAGGTTCTCCTCGCTGTCCGGTTCGACGAAGCGGGGCGTCGAGCGGTCGAAGGCGTGCTCGCGGGTCTCATCCGCCGAGGGCGCGCGCGTGAGCGCGGCGATGACCTCGGTCATGAACGGTCGGCCGGTGATGTCGTCGGGGCCGTCGACGTAGGCGCGCAGCTGCTCCGCTGAACGGCCCATGACCGGCTGCGGCACAAAGGCATGGCGCAGGTAGGGAATGCCCTGCTGCAGGGTGGAGGCCTTCACCAGCGGCTCAAAGATTCCGGTCTGGATCGAGGCCGTGGCGACGTTGTATTCGGTTTCCAGAATAATGCATTGGTCGGCGACCGCCGGCGCACAGGTACTTCAATGGCCGACGGCCATGATGGCCCCTGCCCCCTTTTGCTGAATCTCGCTGTAGAGCGACTCGTCCCGCTCGGTGTAGACGCCGGATTTGCGGCGCACCTCGATGCCTATGTCGGGCCTGTTTTCGCGAAACCAGTTCGCCATCTGCTCGACCAGGATGTCACCGTCGTCGAAGCGGCAGTCGACCAGGTAGACGGTCTTTCCGGCCAGGTCGCTGACGCGCGGGGCCAGGTGTTTCTGGTCGATTTGGGGAGGATATCCCATCGGGTTGTGAACCTGCAGTTTTGCGGACATCTTTGCTCCTCTCTTTTTGTATGCTTGAGAAGATCCTCAATGCGGCTATTCTACACCATTTTCTGAATTAAGAAACTGAAATGAGTAAAGGCTGGCCTCGTACAGATGGATGCGGATGCGGACCGGCCTGTTCCACAGCGTGCGCAGGTCGCTGCCGCCCTGCCAGTTTACCGTGTGCCAGACCTGGTCGGGCGGTCCGACGAGGGGTTGGCACAGCTCCGCCGAGAAGCCTTCATACGGCTGGAAGCAGGGATCGAGTAGCTCGACGCGGACGTAACCGTAGCGACAGTCGGCATTGACGCGCAGGGTATCCCCTTCGAATACGAACTGTTTGGAGTAGACCCGGCCGGTCTCGTATGCGGGTGCGAGACGGGCCCAGCCGTCTTCGCGCAGAATAAGACCGTTGACCGCCCTGAGGGGTTCCGGCCCGCCCTGTATCGCCGCGCGGGCCTTCCATTTCTGCTGCGCACGCGCGAACTCTTCCCGGGGATAGAGCGGCGTTGGTGGCTCCCGGTGCAGCCAGTTCTGCTTCTGCGGATTGGCGCTGTAGGGGATCACCATCTGCCCATCGTGGACGAGCGACCCGGCGGGGGTGAAGCAGGCGAATCCGTAGTCCTGGTCGCCCGGGGCGCCGGTGTCGACCCAGGGACCGGGCCCGCCGGCGCGCTGCCAGCGCCTGCCGTCGCGGCTGGTGTAGAGGCCCAGGCGGGAGAAGGCCTGGTCGCGCCAGTTGTGGCCATCGCGCTCCTGCCAGAAGGGTTCGGCCATGAACTCGCTGGTGATGCCGATGTAGAGCCCGCCGACCTTGCGCACGGACATGTCGTGCATCTCCAGGTCGGGCGGCAGGTTGGGGTCCCAATCGGCCGAGAGGGCCACCTCTTTGGGCGACCAGTTGATGAAATCGGCGCTCTCCTGGCGGCCGATCTGGCGCTTTCGGTAGATGAAGTTCTGGTGATGTGAATACTGGCTGAAGCCGACCCAGCGCTCGATGCTCCCGTCCCAGAAGATCTTCTGCTCGTGGTGGTGGGGAAAAGCACTCTCCTCGCTGATCGTATGCCAGCGGATGCCGTCGGGGGAGGCGTCGACGCGGGAAAGCCGGCGGCTGCCGGGCGGACGCCCGTGAACCGCTTCCGGCGGCCAGTTGACCAGCAGATATTTGCGGTCGGGGTCACTGCGGTCATGGTTGAGCGCCAGCCCCGACTGGGAAACGTCGGGATGGACGATGTTTGTCGCCGTATGCCCCTGGAATGGCAGGCAATCGTCGCGCAAGGGCTTTTCCCACCGCAGCGCGTCCTTGGATTCAGCATAGCAGAGTACCTGGCCTTCGTTGAAGGCGTGTCCCGCCAATCCCTGCCAGTACCACATCTTGAAGAGACCGTCGTCGGGGTCGTGGACGACGCCGGCGGTGCCGGGATTGAACTGCACCTGCTCCCAGGGCAGGTCCGTCCAGGCGAGCAAAGGCTCGGCGGATTTGGCCGGCGCGCAGATCTCGCGGCGCACGCCGTCGAGATGGTCGAGGATAAAGTTGTCGAGGAAGAGCTGCCGTTCCGTACCGATGTGCAAAAAAGGCACGTCATAGTCGGGCGGGATGTAGGGGTAGTCTCTTTCGGCCGGGCGACCTCCCGACAGGATGGCCTCGGCCTTCCGTTGGATGTCGAGCTGTTCGGTCGTGCTTTGTGGCTCAGGGCGTGTCATTTTGAACAGGAGCTCCGAGTGCGGGAACTGGTCTGGTGGATGACGATAGGGTCAGATGCCCCACTTTTCCCGCATTTCGGCCATCGTCTTGCGGTCCTCCGCCTTGGGAATCTGATCGGGATGCGGCCCCATGTGACGCTCATCGACAGGCTCTGAGGCCAGCTGGTAGCGGGTGTCGGTGCTGATGCGGAAGCGGTCTGATACATTGTCAAGCGATCCGTGCAAAAAGTACATGCCGAAGATCATAACGTCGCCGGCGCGAAAGGGCGTAGAGGCCCACCTGACGCCCAGGCTTTCGATCAGATCATTCGGATCGCGGCTGAGGTGGCCGTCGAGGAGATCGTTGTGCGCGTCGGCCTTGCCATAGGTGGCGCGCAGATGCTCAAGGTGGTTTGAGCCCGGACAGAATACCAGCGGGCCCATGTCGAGCGAAATGTCGCCCAACGGCGTCCAGACGGTGTACAACTCCTTAGTGCCCGCGCCCATGAACACGACGTCATAGTGGGCGCCGGTGCTCATTCCTGTGGTGACCGCGCGCGGCCATTTGTGGTCCAACGTCAGGACCGGTCCCCCCAGGAACTGTTCAAAGAAGGCCATGATACGATTGGAGTTGACGAGGCGCAGGTAGTTGGGCATCGCCAAAACATTGTCGTTCCGCAGTACCGCGCTCTCGCCTTTCTGCCCGATCACACCCTCTTCCAGGGGCGCCTCCTGCGCGAGCAGCCCCTGTTGCGAGAGCTGCTCAAGAATGTCCTTCCTGGCGGCCAGCACAGCCTCGCGGTCATAGAATCCGCGCAGGAGGAGATAGCCGTCTTCCCGGATGCGGGCACGCAACGATTCCATGTCGTGCCAGATGTCGTTGGCCTCGCGAGGCGTGAAGATGGTCTGTCCGAAGACAAGCCCATGCCCGGACATGGAGACCTTGGTTCCATCTGCTACTGCCGGGGTCATCATGGTCAGTTTGTCTCCTCAGGTTTGTTGGCGGGCGGCTCCGCGGTTGTCAGGATATGCTGATGCGGCCCTCGAAGACAGTCCCAAAGGTGTTTCCGCGCACCCTGTCACGGGTTTCATTGCCGACGAGGAAGACGCGGTCCTGCCAGACGGCGACGCGGTGTGAGGCGATGCCGTAGGGCAGAGGATCGAGAGCTGTCCATTCTTCTTCCTTTGTATCATAGGCCCAGGCCTCGTGGGAATGGCAGACGAAGTCGAGCTCCGGCACGTGTCCCATGATCTGTGTTGAGACTCCCTCCGGCGAAACGATCCAGTTCTGGCCGCCGGTGAGCACGATCCACCGATCGTCGACGGTAAAGGCGTCGGCGACAAAGGCGCGGGGTGGGTGCGGCAGCTGTCGCCAGTTTCCGGTAGTCAAGTCACATTCCCAAGCCTCGCGAAAGGAGACATGGTTGACTCGGCCTCCGTGGGCCTCGTCATCGTCAAAGAAATGCAAGGCGTTATAGGGCCGGACGTTGGTTGCGCCGCCGACGGGGATGTCGTGGCCGCCGATGACGTAGAGTTTGCCGCGGCAGATGCCCATGCCGCACATCCAGCGGGGATCGCCGGGAAAGCGGGTGGCGACCTCCCAGCTGCCGCGGCGGCGGACGTCCAGCCGGTATATGTTTGGATCGCCGGTGGCGTGCTCGTGCGGGCGCCAGTCGGTGCCGAAGGCGGAATATAGCAGGTCGTCGTGGGCGAAAGATGTCGCCACCATGGCGGTGGTTGGGCGGTCGGGCAGGCGTTCCCAGCTGGCGGCGCCGTTTGCGAAATCGAGAAACCAGACGTCGGCAGTAGCGCGATTGCCCACGGCGCGGCGCCTTCCGCCGACGACGGCGAGGCCACCTGCCACGGCGGCGCCGGATGTCCAGCCCGGGCCGATGGGGATGGGCGGCAGGGGTTTCCACTCACCGAGCACGGGCTTATCGGCGGCCCCGAGGGTGTCGTCTTGTTCGGGTATTGGTGCGCAGAAGCCGTATTCGACCTCGCGCCACGGGTAGGACATGCCGCCGGCGACGAGGAGATGGCCGTCGATAGCGCCTATGGCAGGCCCTTTGATCAGGGCGGGGTAGTCGGGGGCTTTGCGCCAGGTGATTTGGAGTGACATGGGATTGAGTATAGACCGGATTGTGCGGTCTACAAAAGCATATGTCCGGATCGTGCGAGCCGGGGTGACCCACCAGATCGCTGACTCAATTTCAGTCGGCTGTTACCTGTCAGAACCAGTCTATTCTTGGTCAGCGACCTGGAATTTGGGACGCGACCGTACGCTGAAATATACAAATGGTCACATTAGAGTGCGGTCAGCCAAGCGAGCTCCTCTGTCAAACAGATTTGAAGCATGTTTAAGTTGCCGCTGCCTGAGACGAACAAGCAAAGCAGCCTAATCGCCCAGACGGCCCACATCAATAACAGGAGCAGACCCAAAAGCCTGATCTGCACGAGCACGCGGGGAAACCTCTCAGGTTCATCGGCTGCATAGAGAAAGACGTCCCCTGAAGGCGCACCAAGGAAGAAACGGAAGACGGCGGAAGGCCATGGGTCTATCTTCATTTCGGGCCATTCTTCGCCCGGATTCCGTTCGAAATTGAACAGCCGCTGCCATAACCTAATCTGCCATGTCAGGAATCTCTTTGGCCTGAAAAGATGCATGCAATAGATTGGAGGCGACGCGAGCACCAACGGTACTAGGACTGCAACCGAGAGGAGTTCGTCGCCAGTCACTCCGTTGCTCATCAGTCGAAGGTGCGACCAGTATGCAGCCGCCCGATCCTGGCGCTCTCCTCGTCGCCGGCGGGGAAGGTGACGCCTTCGTCGATCTTCTCGGCAACAGTGTCGGGATAGACTGCATCGAGGAAACCGATTTTGGCGGCCTTGCAGGCCGCAAAGACCCGATCGCGCGCCGCCTTCAGTTCGCCTTCCTCAGTGTTTTCACGAGTACGCACAGTATCGTAGCCGAACGTCATGCGCATGTCTGAAGGTCCCCACTCGGCGAAGGCGATACCCGGCACACTTGTGCTGGCCTCCGCGTTCCCCAACGCACGGCAATTCTCGATCTTGATGCCGAGGACGATTTCGCCGTCCGGGTTGAGCGGCCAGACGTCGGCTTTGCGCAGATAGTCCTGCGTGGAAAGGCCCCAGACGTAGGCGGCGTTGTCCTGCCCGCCGGAGCCGCGGCGCCCCATGTCCAGGCCGGCGCCGACGCCGGGCGTGTGGAAAGGAAAACGGACCCACTCGACGAGCTCTTTGACCGCGCCGGGCGTCTCGGCGTGGCAGAGCAGGATGCCGTGAATGCCGGTCGCCATGACCTGCTTGATCATCCAGGCGTTGTTGCGGACGACATACTCGTCGACGCCGTCGAAGGGCAGCGTGACCAGGACGGGCGGCGTGCGATGGCCGGTGCGCGTGGGGCCGCCGGCGACAAGCCCGCGCATGAATGCGTTGAGGCCGGAGATGTCGTAGGGCTGATGCTCGATCCCAATGACGAGCCAGTCGGCGTGGGTCTGGGCGGACTGGACGCCGCCTTCGTAGGTTAGCGTGCGGCCGCCGTCCCAGTAGACCGGCTGGCCGGCTTCCAGCAGTTCGATGATCTGGTTGATTCGTCTCATTATGCCTTTCCGAGTGTGGATTTCTGCTCAGAACGTATTGAACTATGACACCCAATCGCGCAGCGGATGCTCGCGATCGGCCAGGGGCAGCGGCGTCCGTCCATGACGGTGGGCAGTGTAGACGCCGAGGATCATCTCCAACGCCCAGCGCGCGTCGCGGCCGCTCGAAATCGGCTCGCGGCCTTCTTCGAACGCGGCGATCAGGTCCCTGACCATATATGCATTCAAATTGTTGAAGCCCAGATCGTTCGGCTTCAGCACGAGCTTCCAGGCGGGGTCGGTGAAGGCGGGCGACCAGTTGGGATGGGGGCAGTGGAACAGGTAGGCGTCGCGGTTGAGAAGGATGCCCTCGGTCCCGTGGACCACGAGGCCGCCGGGACGCGGCCCGGGCCGTACGGTCTGCCGCCGCGAGGAGAATGTAGCGATGATGCCGTCGTCGAAGCCGTAGGTGGCCTGCAGGTGGTCGCCGACGATGGGGCCGATCTCCTCGTCGCCCTGGCGCGCGTCGTCGGGCCCGGCGTCGCGGCCGTCCTGCAGGATGTAGGCCTGTACCCAGCGGGGGTGGCCGAAGAGAAAGCAGAGCATGTCGAGCGAGTGCGTACCGAGCACCATGAGATCCTGGCCGCCGCCGCGATGGTCCTGCTTGCCGGCGCTGTGGGCCTCTTCGACCACGCCGACGGCGCCGTCGGCGATCATCTCCTTCATTTTGTGGGCGACGCGGTTGACGCGGCCCTGATGGGAGACTGTGATTTTGACGCCGGCGTGTTCGCAGGCCTCGATCATGGCGTCGGCCTCGGCCGCGGTCCTGGCGAACGGTTTTTCACAGAAGATGCCGCGCACGCCCGACCCGGCTGCCGCGATCACCATGTCACGTTTCTGGTCGAGCCAGCGCGGGGCCACGCTGACGATGTCCAGCTCCTCCTGCTCCAGCATGCGCCGGTAGTCGGCATAGCGGCTGCCGGGGCTGACGTTCAGCCGTTCGCCGGCCTCTGCCAGCCCAGTCTCGTCGGCGTCGGCCACCGCAACCAGGTCGACGTCCTCCATGCCCATATAGACGGTATCCAGGCTGTGGCCGTAGTTGCCGCGTCCAGTGTGGCCGATCACGCCGGCCCGGTAGTTTGTCATGTCAACTCCTCTTCGCTCAGAATGTAAGCCCTGATGTGCGGCTGCGGGCCCTGCCGCGAAGCCGCGTCGTGAAACGCCTCGTTGGTATAGTCGGCGACAACTATCGTGCCGTTCTCCGTCTGGTCCCAGTTGCTGTAACCGGAGTCGGCCGCGGCGTCGAGGCATACGATTCGATCGCGCCGGAACTGGTCCGGGTATACGCCCTGGTCGGCCCGCCAGGACCAGTCGATGCTGTGTCCGTGTTGGTTCTCTACCCTGGCGCGCACGCTCCGCCAGTGTGACACCGAGGACAGATTGCTGCCGAAGCGGACCAGGCGGCTCTCGTAGGGAGCGGCCGGCACACGCAGCTTGGGACGCCCATCGACAAGGACTGCGATCTCTCCGCCGGCCCTGACGATTCTGTAATGGTGCCACTGCGTCGCATCCAGTGAAAAGCGGCTGGAATCGGTGGCGCTCTTGTCTCCTTCTGCCGCAGACGTTACCGGTCCGGGGCCGCCGGCGGCCTCCTCCTCGCAAATCTCGTTCAGCCGCGCTGCGCCCGGCGTCAGACGCAAATGGCAGCCGGCGAAGAGGTCACATCCCTCGCTCATGGCACCGGCCAGGCGGACCTCTGCCTCAATCTCAACGCGTGCCTTGCTCGTCAATGCTGGATAAAGGGAGAAGAAGACCTGATTCTCGTCGCCTTGATCGGTCGACAAGACGAGCCCATCGCGGTCTAGCTTGCAGCGGGACTCGTCCCAGATGAAGGAGGCCGGCTCGAATCCAAGCTGCTCCGCGGGGTCCCAAACGAAGGCGTAGCTGGCGAACGTTCCCCAACGACTGCGATAGGTGACCATCAGCTTGCCCGACTGCAACCTGTGTACCGCGGTACGCTGCCCGTAGAACGGCGCCGGCTGCGGCCGCTCCCACGTGTGGCCGGCGTCGTAGCTGTGGATGAAGCGGCTGGGCTGTCCGTAGTCGCCGTTGGCGTAGCCGACGCGCGTCACGGCCAGCAGATGGCCCGGTTCCAGCTCGACGATGCCCACTTCGGCGTCGCCGTGGTAGGGATCGTCGGAGATGACGGCGGTCCGGCCCCACGTTTGCCCGCGGTCGTCGGAAAAAACTGCAACATTTCGATGGTAGATGCTGTGACCCGGCGGCGGGGGATTCTCGAAAGACTCGGCTTCGGCCGGCTCAGTGCGGGTATAGACCAGTGTCCCGTCGCTGAGGTCAACGATGTAGCCCGGCTCACCGCCGACATCGTCGCACTTGACCGGCCCTTCCCACCTGCGGCCGTCGTCGTCGCTCCAAAAGAGGTAGTTGGCCATCCCCCGCTCGGGGCGCTGCCAGAACGCGAGCCGGGGCCAGTCTTCACCGGGCGCGCGCTGCCCAAGGTCGCAGATGATAACGAGCCGTCCGTCGCGCAGACGGCTCAGCTGCGGCGCGACCCAGACGCCGTGGTTCTCCCAGACGTTGCGATGCGAGATGGAGCGGTGCCTGTGCCAGCTGAGGCCGCCGTCGCTGGAGTAGGCGACCATAATATGCGTTGAGACGGCCGTGTGCGAGTCTGAGAGCCGGTAGACCGCGACCAGCCCGGAGGGCGTGTTCACCACGTTTGCGACCGAATGGTACCAGCCGCGCGGGTTGGGGCAGGTCAGCTCAGGCCCGTAGCTATCCTGATCGGCGACGGTCTGTTTACTCTGGTCGCGTACCGCTCGCATACTTCTCAGTGTCCCGGCGGCAGAGGCAGGTCGACGCGGACGTTACCGCGCGCGTGGGACTGCAGGATGCCGACAAGGATCTCGACCGTCTTCTTGGCTTCCCGCGCCGGGCTGAGCAGGTCACCGCCGTTTTCGATCGCGTTGATCAGTTCGGCGACGCAGGCGGGAATGCCTATCAGCTGGTGGTCGGGGAAGGGGAAGAACTCGGTGGTGTTGCGGTCGCGGCGGATTACGCGGCTGTTGTGGACCTCGATCAGGCCGGTCTCGCCGAACACCTGGAAGCGAAAGCTGTCCTGGAACTGCTCTTTGGCGAGGTTGATGAAGGCGCGCACGCCGTTGTGAAAGTGGACGTAGGCGGATGCGGCCGGATCGGTCGCCGGGTCGCGCCCGCCGTCTCCCAGGTACCTGTCATAGTGGTCGAATCCCGGTTCAAGGTGACCGAAGACCCACTCGGGTTCGGAATCGGCAAAGAAACAGACGCCGTCTATCAGATGCGTCCCGTTACGGAACAGCATGGCGCGCGGGGTGCCGAGGTGGGCGACGATCCGGTGCACTTTGCCAATCGATCCGTCTCGGATCGCCTGTCTGGCCACGTCGTAGTGTGGGCGCCAGCGATTGGTGTGGTCGACGACGAGAAGCGAGCCGCTAGCCTCGCAGGCTTCGATCATGCGCGTCGCTTCGTCGATACTGGTGGCAAGCGGCTTCTCGCAGATGATTCCCTTCACCCCGGCATTGGCTGCGGCGATAACGATGTCGGTATGCCGGTGGTCCGAAGTGCAGACGCTCAATATGTCCAGATTCTCCCGCTCGATCATGGCGCGGTAGTCGGTGTATGTCTCCAGCTCACCGAACTCCTGGCCCCATGTCTGCGCCACCCTTTCGAACAACTCCGTCTTCAGGTCGCAGACTGCAACTACGTCGGTCTGGGGCACGAGATGGTACGCACCAAGATGAGAGGACGGACTGGGCGACTTCAGTATGCTGTCTGCCTGCGGAGCGGGCCTGTTTGCGGCGATGCCCGACAGACCGACGACGCCGGCACGATAACGGTTCTGCATCTCTCTATTCCTCCCCTGCTTCCCTGTCGAGCGGGATCTGCAGTTTTTCTGCCCAAGCTTCGATCTTGCCAAAGGTCTCCGCCGGCACTTCGATTCCTTCGGCCAGGCGCTGCTGCCGCGAGCGATGCTCGAAATCGCCAGGGACGAGGACTTCGTCGAATCCCGGCGCCGGCGGCGTCGCTTTGATGGCATCCAGGACGACGCGGACCTGGCGCTGATACTCTTCAAGGGGCGAAAATCCGGCCACGTCGTAAACCTGCATGAAAAGGCCGGACATGGCGGAATGCTCGCCAGCAAAGCCGCCGGCCAGCCCGCCCATGAGGCTGAAGTATAGCGAGAGCGCATAGCCCTTGTGGCCGCCGAAGGGCAATAGCGAGCCGCCGTCAAAGTAGACGCCCGGATCGGTAGTGGGCCTCCCGTCCTTGTCGACGGCGGCGCCGGGGGGTAGGTCAACGCCCTTGTCGCGGGCGACGAGGATCTTGCCGCCGGCGATCACGCTGGTGGCAAAGTCTATGACGAAGGGGGCGTCATCTCCGGTGGGAATGCCGACGGCGATCGGATTGGTCCCGAGGCAGCCGCGCGAGCCGCCGAAGGGAACGACCTGCGAAGGGCCCTCTGAAGCCCAACCCAAGGTGATGACTGTGACGCAGCCGGCCCTGGCGGCCTGCTCTGCATATTCTCCCAGGCGGCCAATGTGCGTCGAATTCTCAAAAGTTACGCAGCAAACGGCGGAGCGTCGGGCACGCTCAATCGCCCAGTCCATGGCTTGGCGGCTCATATTGTGGCCGAATCCGAAATGCCCGTCGACGTGGACCGTTGTCGAGGTCTCGCGAACGATTTCCGGTCGGGCCGCCGGCTTGAGTTCGCCGGCCTCGATTCGATCGAGATACATGGGGACGAACTGCACGCCGTGGGAGTCGTGGCCGGCGAGGTTGGCGTTTACGAGAATGCCGGCCACTGTCGCGGCGATGTCTTCGGGCGTTCCGGCAGCCGCGAAGAGGTTGCGGCTGATCCTGCGGAGATAGCTGGCTGAATGGCGATTCGATTGTGTCATCTGCGGCCCCTCTTATTGGCGCGTTTCTCTCATCCTTGTTGCTCACCGTTTCCTCGACGTCGAGGTAAGTCTACTCGTACGCCCCTGTCAGGCATCGCGCGGCAGCGGCAGCTGCACGACGCCACCCTCAGCGGCGGACATATAGCCCGCCAGCAGTATTTCCGTCAGCTTGGCGGCCGCCCGCGCGTTCATCCCGCTCTCACGCTCTTCGACGATGCAGTCGATGAAGTGGCTGGCGTCCGACCGGCTGTCCAGCATATCGGAAAATGGGGCGAGCGTACGCTTGGGCTGGGCGTTGACCTCCTCCTGCGCCGTCCGCCAGAAGCCCATCGGATCGCGCGGGTTTACGGGCGGCGGCGTCCAGGGTGGGCTGGAATTGTACACTTCCAGCCGCGGCCGGTTGGCGTCGACGAGCAGCGAGCCGCGCGTGCCGACCAGGTAGATCTGGTTGGTGCCGCCGGCGGGGTGACTCGTCCAGCCCATCCGTCCCCCGGTAATCGTCGCGGTCGCGCCGCCCTCCAACGTCATGGAGAGAAAGCCAAAGTCTTCGACGTTGCGGTTCTGGTGGGCAGCGAAGAAATAGTTGGCCGTGCTGCCGTAGACCGTCTCGACCGCGCGACCGGAAATCAGGCCGACCAGGCCAATCGCATAGACCCCCATCGCGTACAGCTCGGCCTTTGTGTCGACGAAATTAGAGATTATGGGCGGGTAAACGGCCTGGCGCGGCCTGCCCAGCGTCGCGCTTCCGCCCGGTCCCTTGGCAAAGAGATTGTCGACGTGGATGGCCACGAGCTCGCCCAACTCTCCCGACTCCACGAACTGAATTGCCTGCTGCACCCAGGCCTGATGGTTCGAGCTGAACATCTGGCTGCGGACGCCGGCGCGCTCGACCGCGGCGACGACGGCGTCTGCGGACGCGAGATAGGGGGTCATCGGCTTGTCGACGTAGACGTGCTTGCCGGCGTCGGCGCAGCGGGCTGCAATGCGCCCGCGGCGTTCCGGTTCGGCGCAGATCGAGACGATCTGGACATCCTCTCTCGCCAGGGCGTCTTCCAGGTCGGGCCAGTAGGGGACTTCCATGTCGTTGGCGAAATGGCGGTTGAGCTGCGCGCGTTCGGGGTCGACACCTATTTCGTCAGTGAGGCCAACGATAGTGCAACGGGGGTCGTCGCGGAGTTCCAGTGCGTAACCTTCCTGGTGGGTCAGCCTGCCGGAGACTAAGAGGACGCCAAATTGCTGAGCGGTCATCATCAGTCTCCTTTCTCGGACAGGGAAACGGGCTGATTGGCTGCAAGCGATCGTTCCAGGGCAGCCAGCAGATCGGGCGCTGCGGACGGGTCCGACCGGTCGGCGGTGGAGCCCTGTCGTGGAAGAGTCGGCGCGTCGTTGTGGTAAATTGCGCCGTCCGAGCCGTAGACGGCAAGGTCCAGGCTGGGAGAGCTGTGCGCTAGGGCAATGGCAAGCAGCGCGGAACTGCCATTGACATATTCGAGGGCCAGAGAAAGGTGCCCGCGCAGTTCGGAGCCGCCGGCGTACAGTTTTCGCGGGCTGGAGGCCAGCCAAAGGTCGGTGTATGCACTCATCTGCGCGAGGAGCGGCGCAAGCTCCTCATTGGATGCGGCGGTCGCGGCAGTCCAGCGGACGAATACAGGCGTGCCGACCCGGCCGCCGGTCAGTTCCGCGCTAACGGCCTGGTTGAGCACATTCCAATCGTACATGGGTGGCTTCCTGGATCTCAAGGGTGGTGGGTTGGCTTGGACTGCGATGAATCGGGCTGGCAGAGTTTCTGAAATCGTTTAACTTTCGGCTTGGCGCGGATTCAGGGCATCGTTAAGACCGTCGCCGAGAAAGTTGATGCCCACGGAGACGATGGCGATTGTGAGGCCGGGAATTGCGACGAGCCAGGGACGGTAGCGCCAGCTGTCCTGGTTGTCGGAGATCATGCTGCCCCAGCTGGCCTGCGGCGGCTGCACGCCAACACCCAGGTAGCTCAATCCTGATTCAGCAACGATCGCGCCGCCGAAGCCAAAGGTGACCATGACGACGAGTGGGCCGAGCGCGTTGGGAATGAGATGACGAATCAGGACCTTCATCTGGCTGACGCCGACGGCGCGTGCGGCCTCAACAAACTCCTTTTCGCGCAGTGAGAGGATCTGCCCCCGGATAAGGCGAGCGTAGCCGGGCCATTGGATAATGGAAAGTGCGCCAAAAACGACGATCAGATCGACGTAGGTTGGTGTGGAGAAGAATTCCAGCCCTGTTCTTTCATACACGGCGTCGACGAAGTCGGCGACAGGCTTGCGAAAGGTGGCCGCGATCAATGAGGCAAAGAGGAGCTGGGGAATCGACATGGTAACGTCGATGGCGCGGCTGATCAGCCAGTCGGCCCAACTGCCCATGTAGGCAGCGATTCCGCCGAGAACCATGCCCAAGAGGAGGCTGAACACGGTGGAAATGATGGCAACGATGCCGGCGGTGCGCGCGCCCCACAGGAGACGGCTCAGCATGTCTCGCCCGATAGCGTCGGTACCCAGCAGGTAGTCGCGGCTGGGTCCTTCGGCGACCCTTTCGAGGTCCTGCAGCATATAAGGGTAGGGGGCAAGGAATGGCCCAAAGATGGCGGTAGCAAAGAGGAGGACAAAGATTACCAGACCGACCATAGAGAGGCGGTTGCGCACCAGGCGACGGAAGGCATCGCTCCAAAGGCTCCTCGTTCTGAGATTGTCCGCCTCCTGGCTCAGGTCCCGCAATGCCTCTGCAGGAGAATCGTTTTGGGACATTGTCCAGTCCTGTTGCGCAATTCGGTAACTGTCTGTTTCGGAAGCGGCAGTTGAAACAGAATGACGCCCGTTGCCACGGACACGGGCGCGACGGCGCTAGTCGTAGGCGACACGGGGGTCCAGCACGGGATAGATCAGGTCGACGATAAGGTTCAGCAGCATGGTCATGCCGGCGGTGAACAGGGCAACGCCGTAAATCATGTCAAAGTCCCGGCTTGTCAGCCCCTGTTGAAAGAGGCGGCCCAGTCCTGGATAATTGAACGCCACTTCGAGAAAGACAGATTGCCACATGAAGTCGTCCACCATCAGGCCCAAGCTGGTAACAACGGGAATGAGAGCATTGCGGGCAACGTGGCGCGCCATGACGCGGAATTCGGTCAGGCCCTTGGCGCGCGCGGTGCGAACGAAGTCGAGCTGCAGGACTTCGAGCATACCGCCGCGAGTCTGGCGAATCACGTTAGCGAGGGTACGCAGGGAGATTATGGACGCGCCCAGGAAGAAGGACGCATGCCAGACTCCTTTCCAACCGCGCGGCACGTTCATCACATCGAGCCAGAGCACAAATGTCATAAGCATGACGGGCACGAGAACATAGGTAGGGATGGACCAGACGAAGAGGCTGCCGCCGACGATGGCGTAATCGATGCGCGTGTTGTGAAAGCGGGCGGCAACGATCCCCAATGGGATGCCGACGAACACCATGATGATCATTGCACCCAGCGCGAGGGCGCCGGAGACCGGCAACGCTTTCTTGATACGCGGCCAGATCGGGGCGGAGTCGATATAGGAATAGCCGAACTTTCCCTGGATGAGATTGCCGAGGTAGGCGCCGAACTGGACAAAGAAGGGCTTGTCAAGGCCGAGGTTGGCGCGTTCCGCCGCCAACTCCTCCTGGGTCATGAAAATGCCCTGGGCCGCCCATTGGGCGCGCTTGATGTCGACGGGATCGATAGGCCCGAGGTACCCCAACAGAAAGACGATCATCAACGTCAAGAAGAGCGTTGGGATGATGATCAGCATGCGCATCGAGATGTATCGGGTCACGCCTCTGTCCTCGGTACTTCAGAAACGCACGTCGGCTGGTCGACAGAACCGGCATACATTTGGGGAACGCCTTGCGGTCGGCGGGCTCAACTGTCTAAGAACAAAGGGCGCGACGCGCTCGACCAGCGAGAAGGCCAGCGCGCCGCACACACTTCATCCTCAGGACCCCGGCAGGAAGCGGTCAAGAGAACCGCTTCCTGCCGGGCGTTCATACAATCGGGAGACATTAGCGACGCAGACGGCAGCCTTACCGCTCCTTCAGGTAGGTTTCCGTCATTGAGTACCAGAAGCTGATGCGGCTCTGGCCGTAGCCTCCGACCCAGGGCTGAACCTGAATCCAGCCGCGGATGTAGCCGGTCGGAATGACGAGAGCGGCGTCGGTGAACTTCTTCAACATGGCCTGCGAGCGTTCGCAATACTCCGGGCTGCCGGGGTCCATCGACAGCAGCGCGTCGATTTCCTCGTCCCAGCCCTCTTCGGTGTACTTGGACCAGGACTGGTGGACGCCGCCGCGCGTATGGGCGATGCCCTCAAGCAGGTAGGCCGGACGCGGGAGGAAGGAGCCGCCGCTGGAGACCTGCATGGCAACCAGGCCTTCGCCATCTACGAACTCGGACTCGGCATTCTTGATCTCGACATTCTCGATGCCCAGGTTGACACGCCACATCTCCTGGACGATCTGGGCGGCGCGAATGCGGGGCGGATCACTCCCACCGGTCAGGATGCGAATCTTGGGCACAGTTTCCCCCGTCGGCCCGTACTTGGACTCAGCCAGGAACTCCTTGGCCCTTTCCGGATTGAAGGGATAGGGCTGGAAGTCGGCGTCGAAGCACTGATAGGCCGAGGACATGGGGCTGCCGGCGTTGCTGGGCGACTGCTCGCCTTCCCAGGCAATTTCAGCGACCTTTTCCCACTCGATGGCAGACATCAGGGCGCGGCGCAGATTCACGTCGTCGACCGGCTCCTGCTCGGTGAGGAAGTACATCGCCCAGAAGGCGGAAATCGGAATTTCACGGAAGGCTTCGGGCTGGTTCTTACGCAGCAGTACCGCCGACGGTCCGGCAAGCTGAAGCGCTAGGTCGATCTCCTCGTTTTCGAACATGAGGAGAATAGTCTGGAAGTCTCGGATGGTGGTCGACTCGATGCCATCCAGATAGGTGGGCTCGCCCCACCAGTGGGGATTGCGAACGAAGCGGTAGATCGCGTTTGGCTCGGGCTCGAGGTGGACCGGCTTGAAGGGGCCGCTGACGATCAGGTCGGCGGCGTTTTCGCCTTGGAAGAAGCGCTCGGCCATGGCACCGCGCCATTCGCGGGCGTCGGCGAACTCATCGGCCCGGTCGAGGAGGTCGGCGTACTGGTCGAAGCGGGCGGGCGCGGCCTCGCGGAATCCCCACAGCTGGGGCAGCGAGCCCTCGGAGCGCCACAACTCAACCTTGAGAGTCTTATCGTCGAGGGCCGTCAACCCCGCGATCGTGTCAGCTGTGCCATCGGCAAACTCGTCGATGCCCTTGACCGCGCCCAAAACGCGGTTGCGCGGCCAGGAGCTGCGGTCGGAGTGGAAGATGAAGGTCCACCAATCGATCGCGTCCTGGGCCGTGACCGGTTTGCCGTCAGACCATACGGCCTCTTCCTGGATGTGGAAGATGTACTCGGTCAGGTCGTCGTTTACTTCCCAGTCGGTGGTGAAGAGGCCGGGCAAGACGTTGCCTTCCTCATCGACCAGGAAGGGTGGCATGTACATGTGGCCGAAGTTACACGGGCTGCCGTAGTCGATGCCGGGGAAGGGGCCGGAGCCACAGCCACCCTCGTGCACGACGTTGAGAATCTGGTTCTCGGCCGCGTCGTCGGGCAGCATCACCTCATCCATCATTTCGCCAGAGTCTTCCATAGCCGCGCCGTCGCCAGCAGGCGCGCCGGGGACACAAGCTGAAAGCATGACGCTGAGGACCACAACGAGACCCAAAATCAACTGCCATCGATTTCTCGACATTGCTAGTTCTCTCCTTGCTGTATGGGTGCGCTCCCACGCGGGGCGCACAGAAACGAAACCTGATTCCGCGCGAATTGGCAGGCTCAGAGTCAAGCCTCCGCAACAAGAGTTGATTTCTCTTCTATTCCCTTTCGCCACCTCCCTTCAGACAAGCTTCGCTGCCAGAGATTGATGAATGCGCCGGCAGTCCTGCGCAAGAACGATGCGCAGGCCCGCTGGGCCCACTCCGAAAACTGATTGAAGAAAGTTTCGCCGACACTTGATTGCAAGTGAAGTCCAACTGCTCGATTCAGGCCCAAGTCGCGGCTCCGTTCGAACGGCCGGACGGCACAATTGAGACTGGTGAATGCTGAGAAAATGGCATGTAAGGTTGCTGTGCAGGATTCACTGCCGAAGCCGCAGCCACGCGGGAGCGCAAGGAACAGAGGGCTTGCGCTCGTCTGCGGTCGGCCGCTACCATGCCAAACAGCCGGCATAATACTGTAACTACCAAGCCTTGTCAAGGATCGTCGGGTCGAAAAAACAGGGCGGATGACGGGGCTGAGTTTCACTACACCCATGATCCGCCGGGACGGGTTGAAAATGGTCAGCGGGCAAGGGGTTCTTAATCCCCAAATCGTTCCATCGCTGAAGACCCACCTTCCCGTTCAAGTGAAATCCGCGAGTTGTGGCATAATGCACTTCGAAATTCTGAAAGTTTGCTTTGTGCCAAGCCGGTAAACGAGCTGAGGAGGTTACCCATGCAGTCAGAGACATACAATCACTACTGGCAGAAAGGATGGGCAGTCGCTGAAAACGTCTTCAGCCGCGAAGAGGCCGACCGGATTGCCCAGATCGCGCTCGAAGTGAGCACGCAGGAAATGCAGGAGTCCGAGGACAGCTACGTCGTCGACGCATCTGCCGAGGGCGAGACCGCGCCGCGCAAGATCGACACGCCCTTCCTCAAACGTATCGAATTCCAGGCCTTCGTGATGGACCGGCGGCTGACGCAGGTGGTGGAGCAGATGCTGGGCGCATCACCGCTGCTGTCGGGCGACCAGATATTCATGAAGCCGCCCCACTTCGGCTCAGCCAAGCCCTACCACCAGGACAACTTCTACTTCCAGTGCGACCCTGGCGATCACGTGATCACCGCATGGATCGCGCTGGACGACGTCCGGGAGGAAAACGGCTGCCTGCGTTACATCGACGGCTCGCACAAGGGGCCGATCCTGCCGCACGAAGCGGTGCCGGGTGAACCCTACAACCTGGTGCCTCCGCCCGATCTGATCGACCTGGACAAGGAGTCGCTTGCGCTGGTGAGGAAGGGCGGCGTTGTCTTCCACCACAGTCAGGCACTGCATACGTCCCATCGAAACGAGTCCGACCAGTGGCGCCGCGGCTATGCCACGCACTGGGTGACCAACGACGTAACTTCGAGCAACGGGACTCTGGACAAGGCCTACTTCAAGCGGGAAGACTATCCGGTTGCCGTGTAGCGGCCAGGCTGGCCGCAGACCCTTTCTGTTCATTTGAAATTGACAATGATGTCGCCAACGATAGCCTTCTTGCCCCAGTCAACCCATCAAAAGGAGTCGTCGACAATGAACCGTACTCATATGTTTTTCCTGTTGGTTGCCTTGCTGGCGCTGGTACTGAGCGCCTGCGTCGCGCAGCCTGCCGCGCCCGCGGAGGAGCCGATGGAGGCTGCGTCGACACCGGCGGCTGAGGAAGAGATGGCAGCCATGCCGGAGCCGGGCAGCCAGGAGGAGTTCGACAAAATCCTGGCCTGTGTCGAGGACAACTTCCCGGCCGAATCCTATTTCACCAACGACTATCTGCCCGCGGTCGACGCGACCTGGGAGCCGATGGATTGCGAAAGCGTCGACAGCATCAAAGTGGGCATGCCCTGGGTGCTGAACGACGAGGAGGCGCCCTGGTACAATGCCATCGAGCTGGGCTACTTCGCCGACGTCTGCCTCGAAGTCGAGCTCGTCGCGGGCGGGCCCGGCCTGGACCACCTGCAGACCCTCGCCGGCGGCGCGGTCGACATCGCGGTTGTTGCCGGCGGCAGCACCGTCCCGTCGCTTGTCTCCAGCCCCACGCCGGCAGATGTGGTCGCCGTGGGCACCTTCCTCAAGCACAGCCCCTACGTCTGGCTGGGCCTGGACCCCGATACGCCGCAGGACCAGCGGTCGGACAAGGTCCTTACGCCTGAAGATTTCATTGGCTCGAAGGTGGGGCTGCAGCCCGGCAACGACTACCTCTTTGAGTTCTTCGCCAACAAGCACGGCATCGACCACGATGCGGTCGAACTGGTGGATGCCGGATTCACACCGGACCCGGTCCTGCTGGGGGCGATGGACTACATCGGCGCGTGGATCATGAACCAGCCCCGTCTGATGGAAGAGAAGGGGTACATGAACTGGGTGGCCTTCCGCTTCAGCGACTGGGGCTGGGACGGATACGGCGACGTAACAGTCGTGCGCCGCGAAACCCTGGAGGAGAACCCCGACCTTGTGCGGCGCTTCCTGGCCGCCCAATCGCAAGGGCTCAGCTATCTCCTCGAAAACCCCGATGAGTCGGCCGAAATCGCAGTTGTCTACGGTGTCGACGCGCAACTGAGCAAGGAACAGGCGTTGCGTCGCTTCGAGCTGCAGGAGGTCCTGGTTCGCGGCAGCGATGATCTGCCCGTCTCGCACATGTCGGCTGAGAGATGGAACATGCAGGTCGCCTCGATGATCCAGTACGATCAGCTGCAGCTGGACGCCTGCGAATAAGTAACCCTACCCGTGAAACTGAAGAGTTCAGCGGCCGGCGAAGGTCCGACGGCCGCTGAACCGGTCGCGTCAAGGACGCCTTTCGTTGGCTATGCCCCCACTTTCAGTAAGGAATACGAGGTGCGGAAAGATGCGGAAAGAAATATCTTGCATTGGCGTTCTGGCCTACCTGGCCGTCATCCTGGGCGCCTGCGTCATGCCGGTCGCAGTCCCGCCCGCCGACGGAGGAACCGACGCGACTGCGGAAGGTACATACGGGGACGATTCTGGTGACGGGGGATGACGGCAAACCCTTGGGTACGATGTCGGCCGAAAGATGGAATACTCAGGTGGCGTCGATGGTGCAGTACGGGCAGCTGCAGCTGGCTGCGTGGGAGTAAGGAAGAGCAATAACAAGCAACCAACGGTAGCGCATTGACTATCCAGTTTTCCCACATCGATAAGCAGTTCGGGCCTGTAGAGGCGCTCCAGGACGTCAGCCTGACCGTCGGTGACGGCGAGTTTGTCTCGTTGATCGGCCCGTCAGGCTGCGGCAAGACGACGCTGCTGCGGATTGCGGCGGGCCTGGAGGAGCCGAGCGAGGGCGAGGTGAAGGTGAACGGCGACACGCCGAAAAACGCCTGCCGCCAGCATCAGATCGGCGTGGCATTTCAGCGGCCGGCTCTGCTCGCATCGCGCACGGCCCTCAAAAACGTATCGATGACGCTGGAGATCACAGGGCGCGACGGGGCCCTTTCGCCGGGAGATCTGCTGACCGACTTCGGGCTCGGCGGCTTCCACGACCACTATCCGCACCAGCTGTCGGGCGGTATGCAACAGCGGGTCAACATTGCCGCGGCGCTGGTCCACAATCCTCCCATTCTGCTGCTGGATGAACCTTTCGGCGCATTGGACGAGTTGACGCGTGAATCGATGGGAGAGTGGCTCGGCGCGGTACTGAACCGTTCACCGAAGACGGTTATCTTCGTCACCCACAGTGTGGAGGAGGCGACTATCCTTTCCGACCGCATTGTCGTGCTGTCGGCGCGTCCCGGCCGCATATCTGAGATTGTCCAAGTTGGCATGCCGCGTCCCCGATCGAGAGAGATCCGCACTGATGAAGATTTTCTCCGGGAGGTTGCGCGGGTCCGTTCTTCACTGTACCGGGCGGTGGAGATGAGCGACTGAGCTCGTCTTGATTGACGTGTTGGCCGGCATGGGGCACACCCGGGAGATCGCAGCGGCACGCGGCCGTTCGCCGGCTGGCTCAGAATAGCGGGTTGCTGCGGCGATTGAGCGGCAGACCAGTAGAGCGGAGCGCGCTGAGCGAAAGACAGGAGTGAACACTTAACTTCGGTCGCGGGGTGACATCTCGTCGGTTTGTCATTGCGAGTCTTGCGTTGTGAATCTCTTTTGGCACGACGCAGGGCAACGTCTTCGGAGAGCCAATCATATTCTGGACAGTTCCGGAGCCTGGTGCAGCCTATGAATGAACGTCTTGCTTACCTCATCATGCTGGTATCGGTGCCGGTCCTTTGGGTGCTGGCAATCGAGGTGTCAGGGTATCCTTCTTTCCTGCTGCCGCCGCCGGATATGGTTGGGGACGTACTCTGGAATGAACGGGAGCTGCTGCTCGAGCACACCTGGGCCACGATCGTCGAGGCCATGACCGGCTACGCAGTCGCCAATGTGATCGCGATCGCGCTGTCGATCTCGTTCCTTTACCTCCCCTGGCTGGAGGCGCTGGCCATTCCATGGACGGTGATCATCAAAAACGTCCCCTTCGTCACCATCGCAACGATCCTGATCATCATTCTGGGCGACACGCCGCTGCCCAAGATTATCATCGTCGTCCTGGTGACCTTTTTCCCGATCCTGGCCAACGTAACCAAGGGACTGAAGTCAGCCGATTCTGTCCTGCTGGACCGCATGCAGACGCTGGACTCAAGCCAGTGGGAGATCTTCGCCAAGGTGCGCTGGCCGAGTGCACTGCCCTACTACATCGCGGCCCACGAAATTGCCTTTACCGGCAGCATCATCGCCGCGATTGTGGCCGAATGGATCTTCGCCCGTAAAGGGCTCGGCTATCTCATCGTGCAGTCGATGACGCAGTACAGGGCGGACCGGCTGTGGGCGGTAACCTTGATTGCCAGCGTGCTGGCCGTGGGCGCCTATATGCTGGTGAAGGCGGTCGAAAGGTACCTTTTCCGCTGGCAGGTCGAAGACCTGAGCTAACCGGGTTGCGACCGACCGGCTTCAGGCTGATTGGAAGGCAATATGTACCCGAAAATCGATCCAACCGTCACCTATGAAGGGCCCAGCGCCGAATTCGCCTCTTTCACAGGCAGCCCGATCTGGGGATTCGGCATCGAGGGCGTTCTGGACAGGGCCAGAGAGCAGGGCTGGACGGTTGCCAGCCGGGAGCGGCTGAATACACCGTACGGGCTTTCCCCACTGGTCGTGCACCTGGTTGCGCCCAACGGCCGCGACGTGATCTGGATCCCCTCCTACGGAGAGGTGCTGGGAGAGGACTCGCTCTATCACTTGAACTTCGAAAAGTGTTTCTGGGTGATCTGGCAGGCCGGGGTCAAGGTGATGATGGTGGGCGGAACATCGGGGATCGCCGACTGGCGCCGCGATGATGCAGCCATAGTCCCCGGCGATGTGGTCCTGCCCTGGAGCTTCTATACGCGATTCAATCATCGCGGCCTCCCGGGCACGCAGTACGAAAGCATGTGGTCGAAATGCCGCTTTCTGCTGGGCGACCCCTTCTGCCCGGAACTGCAGGGGCTGATGGTGTCGAAGCTGACACCGTACGTGGACAGCGGCCAGATCAGAAGCGTGCGGACCCCGGCGGATACGCGGGTGGCGATGATCGTGCCCGATTCGATCACGTTCGAGTCCGACTTTGACATCCTGCACTGGATGGCGGTCTCAAAGAGCGCGTCGGAGATTCAACCGGAGCGCCCGCCGATCGTTACGCTGCACGGCGACTGTCTCAATCCGCTCCTGTCGCGCTACCTGGGCATCCACGTGCTCTATTACCACATGGTCAGCAACTACGCGCACGGACTGGAGCCGGAGCACGACATCCACAGTACGATCAACCATCTCTACACAGAGGTCTTCCCGGAAATCGCGCTGGCGATGGAGCTGGACCTGCTGGCGTCGATGCCCGTTCCGGACGGCAGCGGCTGCCAGTGCACGACCAGCCTGGGCGTGGCCCCGCCCTCCTTCAGCCAGTCGCTAACGCAGCCGGTATAGCCGCATTGAACCGGCCTGAGGCCAGAGGAGCGGGGAACGAGCCGGCGGCTATGCGAACACCAATCTTAGGATAGGGAGGAAGGATTAAAGTGACGACTATCGCAGAGGCGAACTATGCCTTGGTGGGCGGTTCGGGCACCTGGGGGGCGCGGTTTCCCGAAGATATAGAGATGCCCAATGTTGAGCTGGACGAAATCTTCGACGGCTTCGATACGCCATACGGGAGGTCAGCGCCGTTCAAGTTGCTGCGGATCGGAGGACAGCCGGTCTGGCGTACCGCAATGCACGGGATGTGGGACAGCCCTGGCGCGCGGCCGCGTACGCCCTGGGTGGCCGCAAAACAGGTGGCTTGGGTCCTTGAGCAGGCCGGTGTCAGATGGGCGATGGTGGAAGCCTCGGTCGGCGGCATCCAGCGGCCGGACAAGCCGGGCGCGCCCTTGCCGCCGTGGAGCGTCACCATCAACACCGATTACATGATGTTCTTCCGGCCCCAGGACGATCAACCTTTCACGGGCGGTAGAGCCAGGTCCTCCCGTCTGAAGGACCCTTTCTGCCCGATCATGAGCGCGCACCTGTATGAGGCGGCGAAGAAGGAGCCCAAGTTTGCCGGCGTCTACGATTCAGCCATCTATGTCTGCACCGCCTGGGGACGCTTCGAGACCGTTAAGGAAATCCAGGTGTACGCCGAGATGGGCGCGCATGTGGTCGGCCACACGCTGGCGCATGAGCTGCCGGTATTCCGCCGGGCCGGTGTTCGTCTGGCCTCGGTGGGCATCGTCTCCAACCACGCCGAAGGCCGCGAGGAGTGGGTGGGCGACTCGCCGGACAGCATGGCAGAGTTCTACTTCACCTGCCCCCACTACCTGGGCCCGGTCATGGCCAACGCCATGCAGGCGCTGATCGAAAGCGGCGCAACGCCGCCCAAAGAAGAGGACATCTACCTGTATGGGTTGGACCAGTTCCCGGTGGCAGGCGCTTAGGCGAAGCTGCGGCCCGTATGCTGCCAGGCGGGCCTCCGCTTCGCGTTACCGCTACAGCCTCCCTTTGCCCGGTCCCTTGCCTGGGCGATGACAAGACAGCCAAACATCCTCCTATTTGTAACAGATGACCACGGCCAGTGGGCGAGCGGGCCATACGGAAACCGGGAAGTGTGCACGCCCAACCTGGACCGGCTGGCTGCCACTGGCGTTGTGATGGAAAACGCCTTCACGCCGACACCCGTCTGTTCCCCGGCGCGCGCATCGCTGCTCACCGGCCTGACACCCTCGCAGCACGGCATCCACGACTACATCGCTATGCGCTTTGACCGCCGTGACTGGCTTGCCGGCCTGCCGACGCTGCCCCAACTCCTGCAGAATGCGGGCTATCGAACGGGTCTGTGCGGCAAGTGGCACATCGGCAATGAAGACAGTCCCGCGCCGGGCTTCGATAGCTGGTTCAGCATCGGCAGCGCCTATCCATTCCTGCACTTCGGCGCGCGTGAGTTCTGCGACCAGGGCCGGATGACGCGCCTTGAAGGGTCGATCGACGACATTGTGACTGAACGGGCCGGGACCTTCCTGCAGGCCGATGACGAACGACCGTTCTTTCTCCTTGTCGGCCTGACCGCCCCGCATAGCCCCTGGGATGGCCACCCTCAGCGGTTCGTCGACCAGTACAGCGATACCGACTTCGTTGACATTCCCGATGGCGAGTCTTATCCGTTCGGTGAACAGGCCGGGGAATCGCTCAGCGTCGACAGGCGCCGCGAGCGTGAACACACTGCCCAATACTATGCTGCAATCGCCCATGTCGATGAGAACGTAGGGCGGCTGCTCGAACTGTTGGAAGAGGCAGGGCAGACCGAGAACACGTTGGTCGTCTACACATCAGATCACGGGCTGAATTGCGGCCATCACGGCGTTTGGGGTAAGGGCAACGGCACGCTACCGCTCAACATGCTCGAAGAGTCGATTCGCGTGCCACTGATCCTGAACTGGCCTGGCGTCCTGCCCGCTGGCGCTCGCTACGATGAGATGGTCGATCATCTGGACCTCTTCCAAACTTTGATCGCCGCAGCAGAAGCAGAGCTCCCTTCGAATTTCAATTACGCCGGCGAGGACATGGGGCCGCTCTTCGCAACCGGCCGCCAACACAAGGCATGGCGCCAGGTGCAGTTCGGCGAATATGGACCAATGCGCATGGCGCGCACGCGCCGGCATAAGCTGGTGCGCCGCTTTCCCCACGGGCCGCAAGAGCTGTTCGACCTGGAAGACGATCCACGTGAGAGCCGGAACCTGATTGATAACAAGGAATACCGTGAGCTGACGCAGCGGCTGTCAGACTTGATCGAAGAGCACTTTGGCCGTTACAACGCCGCGGACAAAAACGGTTTGCGAGGGGCGGCACTCCCTCAGCATAATATGACGGAAGCATGGCGGCAGTGAGCAGTTCGCCGGCTGCGCCGAGAAGAAAAGGGCGAAGGCTTCACGCGCCGACTCAGATCCGCAATCCACGGAAGAGGGGAAGACACGATGTATACAACCGATCAATATGAAGGAATGCTGGCGGAGACGGTGGTCATTCAGGGGGCGGATGGCGATAATGTGCACGCCTACTTTGCCCGTCCGCTGGGCGACGGTCCCTTCCCGGGAATGGTGCTCATCCATCACATGCCCGGCTGGGATGAGTGGTACCGGGAGGCGACGCGGCGGTTTGCCCACCACGGCTACGCCGCGATCTCACACAATCTTTACGAGCGCTTTGGCCATGGCTCCCCCGAGGACGTAGCCGCGGCCGCGCGCGCGGAGGGTGGCGTGCCCGACGACACTGCCGTGGCGGACATCGCGGCGGCCATGCGCCATCTGCGCGCGCTGCCCAGCACGAACGGCAAGGTCGGCGTGTTCGGCACCTGCTCCGGCGGACGGCACGCGGTGCTCGCGGCGAGCCGCGTCGCCGGATTCGACGCGGTCGTCGACTGCTGGGGCGGTGGCGTTGTCGCAGAGTCAGACCAGCTGACGCCGCAACGCCCGGTCGCGCCGATCGACTACACCGCCGACCTCAACTGCCCGATTCTGGGCCTTTTCGGCGAGGAGGACCACAGTCCGACCGTGGCTGAGGTGTCCCATCACGAGGAGGCGCTCAAGCAGCACGGCAAGGAGTACGAGTTTCACATGTACCCGAACGCGGGCCATGGCTTTTTCTACTACCACAGGCCCATGTACCGCCAGGAACAGGCCGTCGACGGATGGGAGAAGATCTGGTCCTTTCTGGGGCGAACGTTGGCGGGGTGAGAAGGAGATGGATTGGTGGCGAACCGAGGAACTTTGCCCGGGGAGATTGAACCCATGTGTACAATGATCATGCACAAGGCCCCCGTTGCCGGATTCGGCAAGGGGGCGGACGGCTGGTTTGACATGAGTCAGGCCAACGTGAGTTGGGACCACCCCTTTCACGCGCCCGATGAGCACGCGCTGAACATCGACTTTGTCAATGAGGCCTACGGGCCGGGCGCGCGCGTGGCCGTGGAATTGAGCGTCGAGGGCGCACGGCAACTCGTCGAGACGATTCAGGAGGTCTTGGCCGAAGCCGAGTCCAGGGGCTTGATACAGACTGACGACCCGTAGACCGGCGGCCGCCTCTCAGTCGCGATAGGGGTCGAACTCGTCCGCGCCGGCCATGGCTACGCCCAGCGGAGTCAGCGTGTGTAGAATCTCGATCGAAGCGCGATGGTGCTCCAGGACCTCGGGCAGACGCTTGTAGACCTGGGGCGCCTCGTCGGTCCCCGCGCCGCGCAGTTCTACGCCCAGGCCGCGAATGGCGTCGAGCATCCGCTCGCGCCCGATCTCGCCCCGCTTCACCTGCACTTTCCGTCCCTTCTTCCAGCGAAATTTGCCCGCAGCCTGTGTGCGCGACATGACCCGCCCCGCGCCGTGGACGGTCGACCGCAGCGCCAACTGGCCCTCTTCGCTCTCGACGCCTTCGAGAATAACCGACATGTCCCCCATCGAGCCGCCGACAAAGCCCTTTTGCCCCGGAAAGGCTGGGGTCGCGCCTTTACGCGTCACCCATAGCGTGCGCCCGTCGTGCTCTTCCTTCCAGGCGAAATTGTGATGATTGTGGATCTCTTCCACGATGGACGCGCCAAGCAGTGACGCCACCCTTTCACAAACCCAGTCACGTCCGGCATAGGCATAGCGCCCGGCCAGTAGCATACAGGCAAGATAGTCCTGTCCCAGCGCCGATTCCACGTCCACAAGCGCGGGCGCCTTGTTTCCTCCCCCACGTTTGCGCCCTGGCGCGCCGCCCGGCTTCGTCTCGGCCGGTTGCCCCCTGCTACGCGCATGTTCACTGGCCTTGATAAAGTAGGTCGCCAGTCGATGCCCCAGCCCGCGTGAACCGAAGTGGACCCCTATCCAGACACGGTCCTGTTCATCTGCAAAGAGGTCAACATAGTGATTGCCGCTGCCGACCGTCCCCAGCTGCTCGGCTGCAAGCTTCTTCAACTTGTGGGCAACCGGAATCTGCCAGGCCGGGTCGTCGTCGAACAGGGCATGGTCGACCTGCTCCCGGTTCTTGCGCCCGACGCCAAAAGAGATTGTGCTCCAGATGTCGTCCATGATCGACTTGATATGCGCCTTTGCCTCGGCCGCTTGCAGATCCAGGCGCACCGCTTTGTTGCCGCAGGCGATATCATAGCCGACCCCTGCAGGGTTCAGCTTGTCCTCATAGGCGACGACGCCACCGATCGGCACCGAGTAGCCGAGATGATGGTCTGCCATCAAGGCAGCGGCATCCGCTTCCGGCGCACAGTTTAGTATCTGGTCAATGGCGTTGGCCTGGGGAACCCCCCAGACCGGCACGCCTTCGATTATCTGAACCGTCATGGTCTTCCCATTTCAAGAATTACAATCGTTGCGGCAAGGCGGTATTAGACCGAAGTAATCCTAAACCGCCGGTCTGACGCCCGGATAGTCGCCCTCCGGCAGCGGCTGCGGGCGGTCGCAGCGCGTGGTCAACTCGATATGGCGGCCGCTCTCCGATGCGACGTGGATCGCCTCCATGATCTCGAGCACGTGCAGCGCCATCTCCGCGCTCGCCCGGTGGGGCGCGTCTTCAATCATGCTGACCGCCATATCGGCCGTCCCGATGCCGCGGCTGCGGCCGGCGTGTCCGAAGCGCAGTGGAAGGTCCTCCCACTCATCTTTGGGCGTCCTACGTACCTGCACGGGACCGCCGAAAGTGTTGGGATCGGGCAGGTTCAACGTACCGCTTGCGCCGTAGAGCTCGATTTCGGGCAACCCCGAGGCCTGTGCGTCGAACGTCGTAATCAACGTGCCGATGACGCCGCATTCAAAGTCCAGAATGCCGGCTACGTATGTTGGCACCTCGACCTCGATGATCTGCCCCTTGAGCGGCTCACTGTGAACTGTGCGCTCGTTCCAGGTCGCGCGCGCCGACCCGGTTACACGGCGCACCGGCCCCAGCAGATGCACCAGCGCGGTCAGATAGTAGACGCCCATGTCCAGCATCGGCCCGCCCCCCGGCTTGTAGTAAAACTCCGGGCTGGCATGCCAGTACTCGTGGCCGCGCCACACCAGAAAGGCGTTAACGGCCACCAGCTCACCGATGATCCCCTCATCCAGGTAGGCCCGGGCCGACTGATACCCCGCGCCGAGAAAGGTGTCGGGCGCAGATCCGAGACGCAGCCCCTTCGACGCTGCCAGGGCCAGCAGCTCCTTGCCCTCGGCAAATGTCGCAGCCAGCGGCTTTTCGGTGTAGACCGGCTTGCCGGCGTCGAGCCCGGCCTTGCAGACCGCAAAGTGCACGATCGGCGGCGTGAGACTCAGCACGATGTCGATATCGGGCGAGGCCAGCAGCTCCTCCTGAGAAAGAACGCTGAGTCCATAATCCTCACCCTGGCGTTCGGCCGCCGCCGTTACCAGGTCGGCGCAGGCAACGAGCTCGATCTCCGGGATCTTCGCACTGTTCTCAATGTAGCGGCCGCTGATGTTTCCGCAGCCGATCAATCCAATGCGCGCAGGCAGTTTCATCTCCGGTTCCCCTTACCTTTGTATCCCATCCTGCCAAAAGTCAGCTTCACCTGGCCGCGGCCCTCAATCCCTGGCCGCCCAGATGATGCCACGTCTTACAATCTCCTTCGCCTCCGGCACGTCGAAGTCTTTCGCCACGTGGCCGAGCGAACAGTAAAAGATCCTGCCCTGGCCCCAGCGGCGCTTCCACACAACCGGCATCACAGTGCCGTCGATCCACGGCGCATGCTCGCCCGAGAAGGTGGTCGTCGCCAGCACCTCGTTGCTGGGGTCGACATGCATCAGATACTGCTCGCTGTGCATGCCAAAGTCGTCAAGGCCAGCCGTAATCGGATCGGCGCGGTCGATGATATTCACGGTGTAATCGATGATGTTGCCCGGATGGGCCACCCACTGACCCCCGACCATGAACTGGTACTCGGGATTGTCGCGGAAGGCGTCCGCCATCCCGCCATGCCAGCCGGCAAAGCCGGTCCCGCACGCAATGGTGTCCAGGAGCCCCCTTTCCTGCTCGTCCGTGATCGAGCTCATCGTATGCACCTGCGTGATGACGTCGTAGGCGGCCATGCGGTCGGCGTCGGTGTATACATCGAGCGAAGTCTCGATATCGACCTCAAAGCCGGCCTCGCGAATCAAGGGCGCGAAGATCTGCACGCACTGTTTCGGTTCGTGGCCTTCCCAGCCGCCCCACACCATCAGCGATCTTTTCGCCATCGTCATCTGACTCCTTGCGTTTGGTTTTTCCAGTGCTCCACCGCGCCCGCGCGAATTCGCACACGCAAGTATAGCACCCGCACTCCGATGGTACAACGAATTGGCTGGCCTGGTTCAACTTGATTGTGCCGCCGGGCCACACAGGGCCCGGCGGAGGAAGACAAAAGGCGATCAGCGAAGCTCGAACTGCAGCGGCAGATGCCCCTTGGGATGCAGAGTAATCTGTGGGGAGAGCTCCGCCGTGTAGCCCTCAGGAATGCGCAGGCGAAAACGTTGGGCGATGGTCGCCGCCAGCAGAACGCCCTCCGTCAGCGCGAAACCGTTGCCGATGCATTGACGCGGCCCGGCCCCGAAAGGAATGTAGGCGAAACGGTGTCGCGCCGCGTTGTTGGCCGGCGTGAACCGCTCCGGGTCAAACCTGTCCGGGTCGCGCCAGAATTCGGGCAATCTGTGCGTGATGTAGGGGCTGAGGGTTATGATCGAATTCGGCCGAATGGCATAGCCGCCAACAACGTCGGCACTGTTGCCGGCGCGAGAGAGAGCGTAGGCCGGCGGATAGACCCGCATCGTTTCGTCGACAACCTGGCGCGTGTAGACCAGCTTGGGAATATCTTCAAACGTGGGCAGGCGGCCGTTGAGCGTGCGATCGACCTCATCGTGCAACTGCGCCTCTACTTCCGGGTTCCTGCCAAGGCAGTAGAAGAGCCAGGTCATCAGCAGCGCGGTCGTCTCGTGCCCGGCGATCAGGAGCGTCAGCACCTCGTCGCGGATCTGCTTCTCGTCCATGCCGAGCCCCGTTTCTTCGTCACGCGCCGCCAGAAGCATTCCCATCAGGTCGTTGCCGGGATCATCGGCCTCGCGTCGCCGAGCAATCATGGCGTAGATAAGCTGGTCCAGCTTGCCAATGTCGCGGAATATCCGGCGCGTGCGCGGCAGGAATGGCATGCGCAGCGTGATCAGGGAAAATGGCTCCATCGCCATGTTAATAAAGAGTTCATTCAATTCGCTGGTAATTTCGCCGAACTCCTGCGACTCCTCCGTAAGGTCGACGCTGAACAGCGTTCTGCCCGCGATCTCGAATGTCAACTCCATCATTTCCCGGTCGAATGAAACCAGCTTTTCTTCGCGCGCGGCCTCCTCCCAGCGGCTGAACCGTCGTTCCGCGGCCGCGGTCATCGTACTCGCAAACGATTGGATCTGCTGCCGGTGAAATGCTGGCTGCACCAGACGGCGCTGCCGCAGCCACGACTCGCCGTCGTTTGTCAGAAGACCGTACCCCAACAGCGGCAGCAACAGGTCAAACGTGGGATGCGGACTCTTGGTGTAGTTATTGTAGTTGTCCAGCAGGATCTGCTGGTAGTGATCGGGGTGAACGAAAACGTAGCCCCAATAGTTGAGGAAGAACCGGTAGCGGTAGGCGGTACCGACTTCTGCAACGAAATCCTGCAGGCAGCGAAGAGGGTCGCGGCGGAAACGCCAGGCTGTACCGAGTACAGGGTTTGCCTTGGGAGAGGGTGGTGCGGGTCGCCGCTCCATCGGGACGACTGCGCTAGTCATGGAAGATCTCCTTAACGCGGCCCGATTTGCCGCGAAACATGGTTCGAAATTCAGGAATTCCAGGCCCGTATGACAGGCCTGGCGCCGGCACCGCGCCGATTGATTGTGAATATTCTCACAATTTAGAGTATAGCCGAACTGATTCCCTTAGTCAATGTTTTTCGGAGAGAATCTGCCCTTAAGAGCGCTCGGTCCCGGCCGGACGATTTCGATTGCGATTGCGATTTCCACTCGGCCCTGAAAGTACAAGACCCCGCCAATGACGGGGTCTTGTGGCTTCTGGTCCGATAGCACTCCCTAGAGAGAAATATCCCGAGGTGATGCTACCGGACCAGTACTACGACTACAGTTATCCATTTGCATCACCTCCTTTGTTGTAGGATATGCCGACAGTATCCCACAGCCGGGGCTGCTTGTCAAAGTCGGCCGCACGCCCGTCCGCGTACGACCGAGTTGGGATGCAAATGCTTGCCCAATAGGGATCAATCTACCGGGCGACGAAGCCGCCATCAACGGCCATGACGTGCCCAAGCACATAGGAGGCCCGGTCTGACATGAGCCAAACGACCGCCTCTGCGATCTCCTCCGGCTTGCCGGGTCGGCCTATCGGCTGCCAGTCGTCCGCTTCGGCCCGCAAATCGGGGTTGCTTGCGTAAATGCGCTCCATAAGAGGCGTGTCGACCAGGCCGGGAGCGACCGCATTGATCCGTATGCCCCGTTCGGCAAATTCGACGGCGGCCGATTTGGTCATACCCGAGACCGCATGCTTGCTCCCGACATAGACCGGCTGGCGCGGTATCCCGACCAGCCCGGCAATCGAAGAGGAGTTGACGATCGCGCCCGAGCCTTGCTTACTCATCTGTTCAATCTCATACTTCATGCAGAGCCAGACGCCATGGACGTTTGTTTCAATCGTTGCTCGGAACGACTCCTCGCTGAACCGCTCAGTCGGGTGGGTGTATTCGCGCTCCAGGCCGGCGTTGTTGAACGCGCAATCGAGTTGACCATAGGCCGCGACGGCAGCCTGGACCAGAGCGGCAACTTCCTCCTCCTCGGTTACGTCGGCCCTGACAAATATGGCCTCACCCGCCGATCTCTCTATCATGGCAACGGCCTCTCCGCCGCCCTCTACATCCACGTCAGAGACGACCGTTCTGGCCCCTTCCCTTGCACAGGCCAGCGCCGTCGCGCGGCCGATGCCTGATGCGCTGCCCGTTATGAGCGCGACTTTGCCTGCGAGTAACTCTGTCATGATTATTCTCCTGTAGGCACCAGTTGGCCTTGTCTGAAATGGAAACATCGACGACGCCTTCGGTGGAGCGGCATCGCCTTCCAGTCATTCCTCGTCCGTCATCACATACCACTCTTCGTCTCCGATGACGCCCTTCCACCAGAGTCGCATGCTCTGTTCATCCTTGGCCGTCCAGTCCTGCGCCGGGTCCTGCAATGCCTGGCCCAGCCGCTTCGAAAGCGACACGAGCCGCCTACCTTCGCGCGACTGCTCCTCGTTCCACAGCGCCAGGGCGCTCTCCAACGACGGCTGGGTTTTGAGCGACTCCGCCAGCGCGACCGCACCGTACAGTGCCTTGGTGGCCCCGGCCGCCGCGTGGGGCCTGGCGACGGAAGAGGCGTCGCCGAGGAGAACGATATTGCCCTTGCGATAACTCGGCGTGTGCAGATCGAAAATCGCCTGGATGAACGGCTGCTCGGTCAGCGCAACTGCTTCAGAGATGAAGCTGGGCATGAAATCGCAGGCCATTCCACGCAGTCGATTGACACGGTCCTCAGAAATGCTGCCGGCCGGCAGCGATGTGGCGTGCCTTCTGCCGTCGCGGTCAGTGAGGGCATCGGCCAGCTCGGCTTGCGGCGTATTGACGTACCAGCCCCAGTTGAGCCGCCGCTCGCCCGGCCGTGTCTCTCCCTGCTTGCCCGGAACGAGATAGGCGATGAGGTGCCCCAAGGGCGACATCGCAAAGATGTTAATCCCTTCATAGGGCTCGACGTCGCTTAGCAGTGTCTCGTCAAGAAGGCCGCGCCACATAACGTACCCGGCATAGCGAAGGTCCTGGCCGGCGAAAAGCCTGCGCCGTCCGGTCGACGTGTAGCCGTCGGCGCAGACAACCAGATCGAAGGCAACCGTCTCCCCGCTGGCTAACTCGACGAACGCGCCCTTAGAGCTCGTATGAAGCGCTGTAACTTCACAGCCCTGGCGGTATACATCATCGCGCACACGTTCGCGCAGATTCCTGTAGAGCTCGTCCCAGCTGGTGGCCGCGATGACAAAGCCCTGTTGCCAAAGCAGGCGGTCTTCCTCGCGGGCGCGAGTGACAAAGTCCCGCACCGCGATCGGCACAATCGCCATGTCAGGGTCGAAAAGATCTCGCTCCTGCAGCAGTTCGAGCAGGGGAAAGGGGATGCCGATGCCCGCGCCGCGGTCCTTCAGCGATCCGGTGGAACGCTCAAAAATTGTGACTTCGCAGCCGGCGCGTTCAAGCTCGATTGCGGCCGCACACCCGGCGATTGAGCCGCCGACGATGCCGACACGTAGCCTTCCGTTTGGTCCTCTGCCTGAATAGGCTGATGCAGTTGGCACAGTTGCTCCCGGCTATGGTCTGCTCAGGCCACCGTTAGTCGACCGCGCGACGCCCGCTGCAGAGCTGTTACATGTCGGGTGGTGTCGAACCAGGCGAGGTCCACCTCGATGCCGAAACCGGGTGCGTCGCTGGGGACGAGAAACCCGTCTTCGATTACGGCGGTTCCAGGCAGGAGGACGGAATCGGCGAGGGGAACGCCGGGCGGCGAGACGCCGGCGGAGCGTTCGCCCCAGCTGATGGCAGGCATGGCGAAAGAGAGATGCTGGCCGTAGGGATAGTTCATGCCACCGTGCAAAATAACCTTTACGCCGGCCGCCTCGGCGATATGACAGATCCGCTGGCAGGCAGAGAGGCCGCCCGCCCACAACGGATCGGGCTGGAAAATGTCGACCAGACCGCGCCTGGCCGCGTGCCAGAAAGTCTGCGGCATGTACCAGTGTTCGCCAGCAGCCAACGTTTGCCAGGGGAGCCGTTTGCGGACCTGGTCAAAGCCGTCCATGTCCTCCGGCAGGAGGAAATCTTCAATCCACCTGAGACGGTAAGGGCGCAGCGTCTCAGCCAGGCGGACGGCATAGTCGACGTCGAGCGCCATCCAGCAGTCCAGCATCAGGTCGACACTTGGGCCGATCTGATCGCGCACCGTTGCCACCATCTCTTCGGCCTTGGCGAGTCCCTCCGTCCCGTCGGCGGGGCCGTAGGGCATGGGCAGCTTGACGGCGCGGAATCCCAGCTCGAGATACCAGTCAGTCTCAAAGCCCGTGGCGTAACAGGGGATGCGCTCCTTCTGAGGCCCCCCGAGGAGCTCATACACGGGGCGGTCCAGGATCTTGCCTTTCAGATCCCACAGCGCCAGGTCGACCGCGCTGATGGCGTAGCTGGCCAGCCCGTAACTTCCGTATGGCGAAGCCAATCGGGACAACATGTCGAATATCTTGCCGGTTGCCATGCAGTCTTCGCCTTCGATCTGCGGGGCGAAATGACCATTGATGATGCTGACGACAGGTCCGGAAAAGTTGGAGATCCCCAGGCCGTAGGTGCCGTCGGCGGCGGTCACGATGCAGGCCGTGCTTTTCCACTTGGTTGAAGCGGAAGACCTGCGTCCTTTGTAGGCCGGGTAGCGCTCCATGGGGCCCGCAGGTTCCAGTCCCTGCCACCGAAAGGAGGAACTGCGCGGGCGTTCAATGCGGCCGGCGTCGCGCCTGGCGCACACGGCCGCCAGGTCGAACGCAAATGCCTTCACTTCCTTGATTTTCACTGAAACAGACCTCAGCTCTTTGTGAGCAGGACGAGCCCTCCTTGCGGGACTTCGAGATCGATGAGTAATGATCCGTCAGCCGCGCGCACTCTTGTCTCGGCCATCAGTGTCAGGTCGAAATTGTGAACGAGAGCGGTGAATGAACCCTCGACCTGCGACAGGATCGTATGCAGAGCGTCGTCGTTGGCACAGTTGAAGAGATAGATTTCCTCCGCGGCGGGGCTGAGCGGGACCCGCAGGGCAGGGTACTGGGCGTAGCTGACGAACGCTTTGCGGCCGTGCTCCACCTTGATTGTCGAGTACAGGATATCGTGTTGCACCGGCCTCATCTGACCGTAGCGGAACTCTTCCTTGTGTTCATGGTAGAAGGAGAGCCACGTCTTGACAAGCGCGCGATGCTCCTGTGGCATGTTGACGAGGTCAACGCCAAGCTGCGGCACGCCCGATATGACCATCGTAGACAGCATTTTGGCGACCTTTTCCTTCTCTTCGTCCCGGTGCCACCAGAGCGGGTCGAAGTGAACCGCGACGCCGGCGGGCATGTATGAGCGCATCAGTACGCAGCAGTTGCGGTCGGCATCGTGGGCGGAGACGAATCCCGTGTCGGGCGCGCGGTGCGTGGAGGCGTTGTACAGGTTGCTGATGTTTGAATACATCGGCCTGAACTCGATTACGGCTTCGGGATTGACCGCGTCCATCGCCTCCCGCATACGCTCAAAGGTGTCGGCCATCGCCAGGCCCACCGAGCCGCAGGTATGCTCGTGGTCGGCGGTGCAGGGTTCCAGCACCCAGGCGTCGACCATGTCGACGCAGAAGCAGTCGAATTCGTACTCGCGCAGCAGCCGGGCCGCCATTTCGGGCACGTAACGCTGCGTGAAGGGATGTAGGGGACAGAGACACTAGGTCACCTCGTTGTGCCAGCGATCGCTGGGATCCAGGTCCACCTCGATCAAAGCGTCCTTGACCTGCTGCCTGAACCTGGTCCCCCGCCCGGCCATCCACGGCGAGAGCCAAGGAATGACCTTGATGCCGATCCCTTGCAACCTGCGCACAAAGCTGCGCAGGTCCGGGTATTTGTCGGGGACGGGCACATAGTCGCCGACGTCGTCAGGGTAGGCCCACAGCATCTCCTCGGACTCGTAGTAGTGGGGCAGCTTCGTTCGGAACCAGCCGCCTCAGCCGCGTCCAAAAACTGATCGACCTCACCACCACTGCCATCGACAAGGCTGACTTCGAAAACCTCTCCCCTGAGGAAGCCCGCACCCTGCTCCCAACCCTGCGCCCCCTCCTGAAAGACGCCCTCGAACCGGAACGCCTCGAACTCGAGGGCCTCCCCCAGCCGCCTGACGAACACCTCGAACTCGACTTCGTCGCACAGTACGAGCAGGCAGTCAAATTGCTGGATACCTACACGCCTCTAGAAGGCGAAATCGACCTTTCCGAAGAAGAGAATGACAGCCCCTCCCAGGAAAACCATGCAGACATTAACTGAATTAGCCCGCCTAGCCAGGGCCGCAGCGAATCGCGACTGCTCGCCCGACCAAATCAAGAGCTTCCTCCTGGCCATTTTCCCGCCTCAGCTCAAACAGCTCCGATGCCGCGCCGCCAACCGCAGCCGCAACAAACCCTTGCGGCGATATACAATCTCTTGGCCAGGGCCACAAGCCATCGTACAAGCAAACGATCATCATCACACGTTGACCGAAAAGCGGTCTCGATTTTGGTATCGGCCAGGTCAATGCGTATAATTCATAAGGTTGAATCGCGCGCACTTTCGTCACCCGGCGCCCGCCGCCCCGGTCCTGACGACGCGACGCCAAGCAAAGCACTCGCCTAAAGCGAAGGACATTCATGCGGAATCATTACATCCTTGTCGTGGTTATCGTCTGCCTCTTCGCAGGCTCGCTGTTCGTCGCACTGCCCATCGACCATCCTGCCTGGCTGGAAGAGGGCCTGGCGCCAGGCGTGGACACGCAGCGCGATATCCGTGCACTGACGTTAGGGCTGGACCTCAAAGGCGGCACCCAGATCCTGCTGGAAGCGGATGTCAGCGAGGACCAGAATCTGGCCGCGGAGGCGCTGAACTCGGCCAAAATTATCGTCGAGCAGCGCGTCAACGGCCTCGGCCTTACCGAGCCCACCGTCCAGCTGCAGGGCGAGCGCCGCATGATCGTCGAGCTGCCCGGCGTCAAAAATCCCGACCAGGCGATCGAGACCATCCGCTCAACCGGTCAGTTGGAATTCGTCGACCTCGGCGGAATGCCCGTGGGACCGGAAGACTTTATCAATACAACCAACCGTCCCGACGCCGTGGCAAAGCTGCAACAAGCCGTGGTTGCAGGTGAAGCCGCGCCGCAGCCGGTCCCCTTCCCCGACGAAATCTTCGAAACTATCATGACAGGCGATATCCTCGAAGCCGTCGTGGCAGCGCAGGATGAATTCACCCAGTGGCAGATCCAGTTCGACCTGAAAGGCGAGAGCAGCGGACAGTTTTTTGAATACACACGCGACAATATCGGGCGCGTGCTGGCCATAGTGCTCGACGGACGCGTGCTCTCGACACCGGTCATCAACGCCGCCATCAACGACCAGGGTGTCATCAGCGGCAACTTCACCGCCGATGAAGCTGACAGCCTGGCCATTCAGATGCGTTACGGCGCGCTGCCTGTCCCTTTGCAGGTGGTGGACGTTCGCACGATCGGCGCCAGTTTGGGGCAGGACTCAATCGCTCGCAGCCTGCAGGCCGGGATCGTCGGCGGCGCGCTCGTGCTCCTGTTCATGATCCTGCTCTACCGACTACCAGGTGTGCTGGCAGATGTCGCGCTCGCCATCTACGTGACGCTGAATCTGGCCATGTACAAGCTGCTGCCCGTCACCCTTACCCTGCCCGGCATTGCCGGATTCATTCTCTCGATCGGTATGGCCGTAGACGCCAACATCCTCATCTTCGAACGAATGAAAGAGGAGTTGCGCAGCGGCCGCTCCCTCCGGTTGGCGGTCGAGACCGGATTCAGCCGCGCGTGGCCCGCCATTCGCGACGGCAATCTTTCGACCCTCATCTCCTGCGCAGTGCTCTACTGGTTCGGCAACAACTTCGGCGCCAGCATTGTCAAAGGATTCGCCATCACGCTGGCGATCGGTGTCCTGCTGTCAATGTTCACCGCCGTCTTTGTCACCCGCACCTTTATGCGCAGTTTTCTGGCGACGCAGGGGCAGCGGCTCCTCGGCAGTCGCGGGTTGCTGGGCTACTAAGGACAGGCAAAGAAAGAGTCTTCTATGTATCGCTTGGTTGAACGACGACCCCTTTGGTTTCTACTCTCGCTGATCGGAATACTGCCCGGCATCACTTTCATGCTCTGGAATCTGACCTCCTCGGGCACCTTCCTCCCCCTCAGCATCGACTACACCGGCGGTACACAATGGGAGATGCGCTTCAGCGCGCCGGTTGCCCCGACAGAAGTTGGCAGCGTCTTCGTCGACGCAGGGTATACCGACACAAAAGCGTTTCTCGTCGACGATGACCGCACCGTCCAGGTCAAGTTCAAGAACATCGATATCTCGCAGAAGGAGTTGATCGCGCAGGCAATTGTGGAACGATTCGGCGAATTCGATGAACGGCTCTACCGGAGCATCGGGCCGGCAATCGGCGGCGAAGTCAGCCGCGCCGCGCTGTTGGCGGTCATTGCCGCCGCGATATTGATCCTGGCCTACATCGCTTTTGCCTTCCGTGAAGTCTCTCACCCCTTTCGCTACGGCGTGGCCGCCATCGTCGCGCTCATTCACGATGTGCTCATCACCGTGTCGTTCCTGTCAATAATGAACCTGATCGCAGGCTGGGAATTGGACGCTTTGTTCCTGACGGCTACGCTGACCGTCATTGGCTTCAGCGTCAACGACACGATCGTCATTTTTGATCGCATCCGCGAGAACTTGCGGCGGCACCGCGGCGAGCCGCTGGCAACCGTCGCCAACCGCAGTATTATCGAAACCGCGCAGCGCTCAATCGCGACCCAGGTAACCGCGCTCCTGGTTCTTGCCGCCATCCTCCTCTTTGGTGGTTTCACGCTGCGCATCTTTATGGCAACCTTGATTGTGGGTCTCATCTCGGGCACCTACAGCTCGATCTTTACCGCCACCCCGCTCGTCGTCGCCTGGGAAGAGGGGTCCCTGCTTGCGGGCTCCAGGAAAAGGGTTGCCGCCAGCGAACAGACGGCCCCGGCGTGATCTTGACTGCGAGTATTCTCGGAAAGTACCCCAGTCGCTTTGACCCCAGGTCGCCCGAAGAAGTGGGACGCTGAGCAGCCCCTGGGGGACGGGCACCCGCGGACCCGGATTCCAGGCCCGTCATTGACCATTCCCAGGCCGCGAAAGACTATAGTTCCCTCCCTTTGGAGAAAAGCAAGCCTCCGGTGGCCCGAACTGTGACTCTTGAACTACGGGGAAAAAGGGTGACCAGGACAGTTCCATCCGGTCTGCGCTTGCCGCGTCCCTGTCCACCGGCCTCTACCCGGCTCTGCACTGCCTTTTTGATGGGTCTGCTCGCGCTGATTCTGTGCGGGTTCGGTCCTCCCACTCTCTTGGATAACGACGCTGCCCCGCGGCATCGTCTCACCGTCGGGCAACTCAGTCAGATTCGACTCGCGCACACGCCGCCGCCCGAAACCAGCGCACTCTCGGTGCTGGTATACGACTTGGACGGCGAACGCATATTGATGTCAAAAGCGATCAATCTCTCGATCTCGCCAGCCAGCCTGGCCAAACTCATGACGGCGCTGCTGGTGCTGGAGCAGGACCGCCTGTCGGAGCAAGTTGCAATCCGGAATGAGGACCTGGTCGGCGGAGCCGCGATGGGGCTCAGCGGCGGCGAGGAACTGCTGGCCGAGGATCTCCTCTGGGGCCTCCTCGTCGCAAGCGGGAATGATGCCGCAATGGCTCTCGCTCGCCATCATTCCGGAAACGTAGAAGCCTTCGTGCAGCGAATGAATACGCGCGCTGAAGAGCTGAATCTCGACGGCACCAACTTTGTCAATCCCAATGGGTTCGACGCCCAAGGGCAGGTGAGCAATGCCAGCGACCTGCTCGATCTTGTCAGGCTACTTTGGCAATATCCCCTCTTCCGGCAAATTGTAGGCGCCTCGGATATGACCGTCGCCAGCTATCACCTGCAAAGCACTAACCAATTGATCGGCACCTACCCCGGCGCAAATGGCGTCAAAACAGGGACGACACTTCAGAGCGGACAGTCCCTTATACTGGGCGTCGAGCAAAACGGACTTCAACTCTTCGCCGTCATTCTCGGCAGCGCCGACCGTTACTTTGATGCGCGTACGGTTATGAGAGCCGTGCAGCGGTCCTACAGCGCCGTGCCTCTGCGCCTGCCTCGGCGGCCCACCGCCCTGGATAGACTGTATGATTCGTCAGGCAGACGCTGGGTTTTGCGTCCCGAAGGCGAGGCCCAGAGTCCTGACCAGCCTGGCGTCACCGCGTCCGATCAGGTGATGCTTGCCCACTGGGAAAGACAGGATCTGCAGGTATTCCGCCGTGTCCGCCCTCCCCCCAACGAAATCTGGAGCGCAGGCATGGAGGCAGGCGTATTGGAATGGAGACAGGGAGAGGACGTGATCGCCTGGCAGCGCCTTGTCGTTCGCTAAACGTTCCTGGACGATAGTTTCCGGGGAACACGGTACCGGGTGACGCAGCTGAAGAAGGATCTAAAGTGTTTCCCTAATGGAACCAAGAATTTCTTCCTGACGAGCGTGCAGCCGAAACGCCCGTGAATCCTATGTGCCCCCTTTCCGAGAAGTCGGGGTTTCAAAAGGGATCTACTTTAGTATGACCGAAGAGCGCTTACAAAAGGTACTGGCCGCCGCGGGCGTAGCCAGCAGGAGAGCTTGTGAAGAGTTGATCAGCGCGGGACGCGTCCGCGTCGATGGAGAAGTCGTCACCAAGCTGGGAACCAAAGTCAATGTGGAGAGCGCCGCAATTGCCGTCGACGGAAAACCCGTGGGCCTCGCGCAGAGCAATGTCTACTACAGGATCTACAAGCCGCGCGGCATCCTGAGCGATATCGGCGGCGACAGCCGCGGACGCAGGACCGTCGCCGAACTGTTGCCGCCTGGGGTCGGTCGCGTTTTCCCAGTGGGGAGGCTGGACCTGAACAGCGAGGGACTCGTGCTGCTGACCGACGACGGCGCGCTTGCCCACAGGTTGACACACCCGCGCTATGAACATCCCAAGACCTATTTCGTCCTGGTGACGCGCAGGCCTTCGGCCGAGGCGCTGTTCCGGCTGCGCAAGGGGATTCAACTGGAAAGCGGCCGCACCGCCCCTGCCAGGGTGGAGGTAGTCGACCGGCTGCCGATGGGACTGATTTTGGACAGAGGCGCGCCGGAGCAGGAATCACCGGCAGACGGCACCGGGAAGAGTCCCCTTGCCGACAAAGGGGTGTGGCTGCGCATTGTGCTGCGCGAGGGCAAGAAACGCCAGATCCGGCACATGGCAAGTGCCGTCGGCATTCAGTTGCGGAGGCTGATACGTTGGTCGATCGGGCCGCTTACATTGGACGGATTGAAAGCGAGTCAGGCGCGTCCGCTGACACCAGGTGAGGCAAACGCGCTGCGGACCATGGTCGAGAGCGGAGGGCGCACAAGAAAAACGCGACCTCCGTCGGGACGGGCGCGTACTTCGCGGCCAACGAGCCCGGCGCGTCCGACCCGGAGGTCTTCTGGGAAATCCCGGCGGTAATCGGACCGCCATGGCCGTCCTGGGCAGTTTCGTGGGGCGCCCGGTTGAAACCCCCGCCAGGAGCATGGACCTCTTGCGCTTGAGGGAGAAACGGTGAACGCCATCACCATCGACGGGCCGGCCGCTTCCGGCAAAAGCAGCGTAGGCTACGAAGCCGCGCGGCGACTGGGCTTTCTCTTCTTCGACACCGGCATCCTGTACCGGGCCGTCACCTGGGCCGTTCTGCAGCAGGGAATCAGCGTTGCCGACAATGAAGCAGTAGGACTGGTCGCCGAACAGACCGGCATCGACATCACCGTGCCCACTCGCGAGCACCGCGATGGACGACAGGTAACCGTCGCTATCGGCGACGACGACATCACCTGGGCCGTACGGTCGCCGCGCGTCGATCAAAACGTCTCCGCGGTGGCGGCAAACCGGCTGGTCCGGCAGGCCTTGGGCGAGCAACAGCGCTCTATCGGGCTGAAACACGGTTCCGGCGCGGGCGGCACGGCCGGTATCGTGATGGTGGGCCGGGACATTGGCACAGTTGTATTGCCGGAAGCGCCGCTCAAAATCTACCTCGACGCGCCGGTAGATGAACGTGCCAGGCGCCGCCAGGAGGAACTGGCGGCACGCGGCAAAGAGGCCGAATTCGCCCGGATCCTGGCCGATATGCGAAAGCGGGACGAAGTCGACAGCGAGCGCGCCATCGCGCCGCTGCGGCCAGCCGACGACGCCCATCTGATCCAGACTCTCGGGCTTTCCATCCTGCATATCACGGACATGATCATTGTGCTGGCGCAAACGCATCTGGAAGTTGGACCGGTACCGCCTCTCAACCGGACTGCGCCCCGGCAAGGCGGCGCGGCGCAAAAGTAGCAGGTCTAACCTGAAGTCGCTTAAGTCTTCGGCCCCAGCAATGGCCGCTGCGCCGTTATGCGATGACTTGGCAAACTGTCCATGTTCGCCCGCCTTGGGCCAATCTGTGTTATCATCTTGCGCGGGCTTAACAACTGTCTCTCGGCGACTCCCACCCGGGTTCGGACCGAGGAGGTGAGCTTTGGCAGCTCTGACATCGGAACAAAAACTGGAGCTCTATTACTGGATGGTCCTGACTCGAACATTCGACGAAGGGATGGTCTCTCTCTGGAAGCAGGGGCGGGGGCTCGGCGGCACCTTCAGCGAGCGAGGCCACGAAGCGGTAAGCGTCGGCTCGGCGTACGCCTTGGCTCCCGAGGATATCATCGCGCCAATGCACCGAGACATTGGCGCCTATTTCCTGCGCGGGCTGGCACCGCGCAGAGTCTTCGGCAACCTGCTCGGCAGGGAAGTCGGCGTAAGCCGCGGGCGAGATGCCAACATCCACGGCATGGGCGACCTGACTCTGGGCATTGTCGGCTACATCAGCCACATTCCCATGTCGATGCCGATCGCGCTCGGCGTGGCCATGAGCATGAAGCTGCGCAACGAGCCGCGTGTGGCCATGACCTACGTCGGCGACGGCGGCAGCAGCGCCGGCCTCTGGCACGAGACGCTCAACATGGCCGGGCTTTACCGTGCACCCTACGTCCTCATCGTCGAGAACAACCAGTACGCTTACTCAACACATGTCTCGCAACAGATGCCGATCGAGAATATCGCCGATCGCGCGGCAGGCTATGGCATTCCGAGCGTGATCGTGGACGGCAATGACGTCGAGGCCGTCTATGAGGCCACGCTGGAAGCTGTCGAAAGCGCCAGACAGGGCGGCGGTCCATCGCTGATCGAAGCGAAAACGATGCGTATGATGGGGCACGCCATTCACGACGGGGCCGAATACGTACCCCCGGAACTGCTGGCTGAATGGGAGAAAAAGGACCCAATCGATCGCTACGAGGCAAGACTGCTTTCTGATAGCACTGCCGACCAGGACGAGCTGAACGAGATTCGCCACCGCGCCGCACTCGAAATTGAAGACGCGATTGAATTCGCCGAGGCGAGCCCCTTGCCGGATCCGGACACGGTCGAGAGCGGCATCTACGCGCCATGACAACCGAAAGTCCGTATTCGGGGGCGCCCTGTAGCGAACTGAGTGGGGCCAGCATGCCCCCAAGCGATAGGAGCAGCGGGAAGGATAGGGCCGCGCCGGCCGGGTCACGGTCGGCGCTTTTGATTGGAACGGCCCGGACAATAGCTTGCCGGGTGCCCGGTCGGTCTACGTCGCGGACGCGGACTGCCCGATACATCGTAAGCAACCTGTGGAGACTCAAATGGTCGCTCCCGTAGCCATCGACGCACTGTATGAGCGAGTCGAACTGCTGCTTGACGGGGGCGAGACCGGGACCGTCACCGGCATTTTGCGCCGAATTCATCCTGCAGACAGTTCGGAAATCCTCTACCGTCTCCCGCCTGACTATCAGAGCCTCGTCCTCCATGAACTACCCTGGGAGGAGGCCGCCGATGTACTTGAGGAGCTGAAACGTTGCGGCCACGGTAGGTGTCGCCGTGCCAATGACGCTGCGCAGGTTTGGCATCGATCCAGCTCTCGGCTCCAGCATGATGGTGACAGCCTCGACAGATATCCTTGGCTTTGCTCTCTTCTTGGGCCTGGCGAGCTATTTTATCGTTGATCTCGTCGCATAGGATGAGTTAATTTCGGCCGGATCGAATCTACCCGCAGCCGCCCGCAGCATGACCGTCCAGATTGCAGTTCAGCGTGAATGAGCCTCCGCTATGAGACACGGACCATTTGCCTTGAGGGGATCGCGCTCATTAGAATCGTGGGGTGAGCAAATGAGTTGAAAGGCTGTGAATGGCCGAACCGCACGCCTGCCCCTTCCTTTTCACCATTCCAGAGCCTAGCCTGAACGCCCAGCGCCGGACCGATGAGCCGACTGAAACAAGAGCAGCCCGATAGCCAACCTGCCGCGGCGACTTTCCCGGTATATCTCGCATACGCTGCTCTGGTTCTCCTCTTCTTCTCTCCCCACCTCCTCGGATTGGCCTCATTTTCGGCAAACGACTTCACCCAACTCTTCCTTCCATTCAGCATGTTCCAGCTGGATGCGCTGCTCGGACTGCGGCTGCCGGTGTGGGACCCCCACACAAACTCCGGCCACCCATACCTGGCCGATCCCCAAGCAGCAGTCTTCTACCCCGTAAGCAACGCGCTGCTGCTTCTCACGGGACTCGCGCGCGGCGCCGCAGCCAGGCTCTACTGGTTGCACTTTGAAGCGGCGCTGCATATCTTCCTGGCCTGCTCCTTTACCTACGCCTTTGTCCGACGCCTGACAGGCCAGCGCCTGCCGGCCTTTGCCGCAGGTCTCATATTTGGGTTCTCAGGCTACCTGACCGGCTATCCGCCCCTGCAGTTCAGCATCCTGCGCACAGGTGTCTGGCTTCCCCTGATTCTACTCCTGCTGACACCCGGCAGGGCCGGCGCTCCCAATTGGAGGCGCTGGCTGGCTGCCGCCGCCGTGCACGCGATCGCATTCTACGGCGGCCATCCACAGACATTCCTGTTTTTGACCTACACCGTGGGGGCCTGGATCCTGATGCTGGGTGTCGCCGAACTCACGCGAGCTGGAGTGCAGTGGCGGGGGCTGCCGTCGGGCATCGCCGGCCAGGGGATCGACTCCGGCCCCCTGCTGCGCTACACGGGGCGGGCTCTCCTCTACGTCACCTCTCTGTTGACGTTGAGCCTAGTGCAACTGTGGCCAACTTGGGAGTTAACGCAATATTCGGTACGCGCATTCGTTCCTTCGGACTATCTGACAGGGGGTTTTGAGTGGGAGGACAGCTGGCAGTTCCTCTTCCCGGGCGTACTGACCGAGTTCTCCCCCCAGTACATTGGTATAATCGGTCTCGGACTGGCTCTGGCTGCTGTTGCCGCCCTGTTCTCACCTGCGCATTTCGTCGCCATCGACCGAAACCTGGGGCGGGCCCCGGCCCTCTTCTTTGTAATCTGTTGCGTACTTGCCATCCTCCTTTCCTACGGCGCCAAAGGACCTCTATACGGCCTCTTCTTCCGCTACGCTCCTGGCGGCGACCTCTTTCGCGGGCAGGAACGCGCCATCTATGTGGCTGTCTTTTCGCTGAGCGTATTGGCCGGGTACGGGTTGGCTGTGTTGCCATTGCTGGCTGTCCGTCTGCGCCGGCTCCTCAGTTGGGGGCTTCTCGGCGCAACGCTTGCAGGCGCTGTAACCTTCCTCTTCTTCTGGCTGATCCCTAATCGTACAGGTGTGGCCGTTCCGCGCTTTCTGATTTCCGGCGCGCTGGCTCTGCTTTTCGCAGCAACCTTTGCACATTTGTGCAACGCAAAACGAATCACGCGTACAACTCTTCTGCTGCTCTTCCCACTGCTTGTCGCCGACCTGCTGCTTGCCAGCTTCTCTACGAATCTCTCGGACGGGCCACAAGTACGGATCTCGCTAGACAGGACAGAGGCTGAGGCTACTATGGAAGCTTCGCTCGCGCTGGCTGGCGGCGGATCCAGCCCGCCGCCGCGCGTCTACAATGAATTCCGCCTACCGGACAGCAGCGGGCTCTTCGTAGGCTGGGAGGATGTCTGGGGCAGCAGCCCAATGCGCCTCTTCTACTACGATTCCCTGTTCCACGACTTTCCGCTGCATCGTCTGTGGGAGCTGACCGGCGTGGGGACGGTCCTGACCTGGCGCGAGGAGCTGCCTGTCGCCAGCCGATTGCTCGAGGAATTCCCGGTCGAAGGAGAGGCAAACCGCCTCCACACGCTTGAAGCCATATCGCCCCGTTGGTGGTGGGCGCAGGAAGCGCTGAGGAATGTGGCGGACCGAGATGCCCCCGGCCTCCTGGCAGATCCCAACTTTGACCCGAAGGAGGTGATTCTCGTCGCGGAGTCTGACGCTGACATTCTGGGGCCCGACTGGAACGGCGACCGTCTGACGCTCGGAAGCGGCGGTTCGGCCTCGCTGCGCGCAGAGCAGGTCGGGACGGCACACTTGAGATTCGAAATCGAGAGCGACCAGGAAGGCCTGCTCTTCGTCAGCGAAAACTGGCTGCCCGGTTGGAAGGCCCGCTGGACCGAAGCTGCCGGCCAAGCTTCTGGCGAGGAGCTGCCCATCGTGCGGGCCCACAATGCATTTCTGGGCATTCCCTTACCGGCCGGAGTTGGAACGCTGGACCTGCGCTATCGCCCCGAAAGCATTCGCTGGGGACTGGCAGTCAGCGGTGTCGCATGGGCGGCTCTACTGTTCGCACTGCGCGCCTCCATATGGAAAGGGCTGTTGCTTTTGCGTCAAGGCATAGTGCGCTTCGGCCCTGCTAGTTGGCGAGGGATTACATCGGCAACCAGGGAAATCCAGGGAACTGCTGGCACCGAGCGTTCTATTGGGCCGGCTTTTGGAGCGAGTGCTGTATTTTCCGAAAGCGCTCAGGATGACAGAAGGATTTGGCCCGTAATCCTGATCTTGGTCACCATTTTGGGCTTTGCTCTGCGACTCTTCAGGTTGGGATTTCAGGAACTGAGCCCGGTCGAAATGGATACCCACATTCTCAACACCATTTCCTGGGCTGAGTCAACCGACCTCGCCCTGGACCCAATCCTGAGCCTAGTGATTCAGCGCATCTGGCATGTGCTGGTTGGGAGCAGCGAGTTTGCTCTGCGGGCAGTCAATGCTCTTGCTGGTACGGCTTCGATCGCGCTGGCCTATGTCCTTGCCAGGCAACTGCGCTTGTCAAGTTCTGTCGCCCTGGTGAGCAGCATCCTTTTGGCAGTCAGCGCGTTCGCCATCGGGCACAGCCAAGTTGCGGAGGCCGGATTGTTAGGCCTCGCGCTCTCCGCGGCCAGCATGATTTTGGCACTAAAGTTCATCAGAACTGGTGGCGGGCTCCGGTCAGGGGCAGGTCTTGTTGGGTGTACAGCTGTTGCCCTGTACACAAGCGGAATTGCGGTCATGATTCTTTTGGTCCAGAACCTTTACGTCATCTTTCTCTTTGTGCGCGAGTCTCGCAACAGGAAGGTTGGGAGAGTTCCACTATTGCCAGATTCCCTTGCCATCAGGTGGTTGTTGGCGCAAGCAGCCGTAGTAGTCCTGGCCCTCCCCTGGGCCGTTCTGCCTTGGCTGAAGTTGTGGTTCGACGGAGGCTACTCGAAGTCTTACTCGCTGGGTGTCATGCTTTTGCGCCAGCTTGGCCTCCTTTTGTTAGGCCACAGTGTGCCCCACGCAATCTGGCAGTTTGAAGCTGGCATTCTGGCCTTCGCAGCTATCATTGCTGGCGTACTGGCCGCATTTTTCGGCCGGAATGGCGCTCAGAAGCTGTCATCCGAAAGCGAATCGCACAATGTAGATGATAGGGCTCCGACCGATGCGGACGTGAAGGAGACCGCAGGCACCACAGGCGTTCTTTGCGTACAGGTTCTGCTACTCCTTTACCTTGTGATTCCAATGATTGGGATATGGACTCTCGGAAGCACTGTGGCGTTTCCATCCATCGACGAGCATTTGACGGTCGCGGCGCTCATACCTTTCGCGGTTATGGTGTCAATTGGAGCAGCCGCCATCGGAGGTGAAGTGGAGAGGCGGCTTGGCTGGAGGTGGCGAATCTGGACAGCAGAGCCATTTTCAAGCGGCCCGACAACTCTGATGAAGGTCTCCATGGGGCATGTTGCGATGGCCCTTCTGATCTGTGTCTACGTGGCCGGAAACCTCTTCAGTCTCAGCAATCACTACTTCGATCCGTCATTCAGCCAATCAAGGGGCTTGCGTCAACTGTCCGCCAAAATCGAACAATGGGGAAGAGGACTTTCGCCCGCAGAAGTACAGACTGCCCTGAGTAACTATGTCGACTACGCCATTCCCTACTACCACCCCAAATCGGTGGGGCAGACGTACGTCGAATTTGGCTCAAGGTACGCCCATGGTCTTCCCCATGTGGAGACGCTCTCTGAGAGAGGATTCGGTAGGGTCTTGCTGCCAGTTCCGCAGGGCGGCTTCAGCGACCTGAATGAACGCCCCCTCGAAGAGCTTTCCCAGCATTACAATCTGGCAGCAACAACTTTACTTGACAACTGGACTCTTCATCTCTTCTCTCGTCCTGATCCAGGCCAGTGGAAATCGCTAGAGGTCGCATATGAAAACGGCCTAATGCTAAACCGCGTTCAGGTCGAGCCGGAGTTCCCTCCGGCGGGCGGCATGTTAGTGGTCCACATGGAGTGGAGCGGCGATCCGGAAAGGTTAACTGGAGGAGAGAAAGCCTTTCTGCATCTCCTGGACGAAGGTGGCAACCTGATCACACAGTGGGACCCGGAGCTGCGCATGGACCGCTCGCCGCACACGATCAGCGCGGCCATTCCCATGCCGGCAGAACTGCCGCCTGGCCCGCTGCGGCTAATCGGCGGCGTTTACGATGTCACGGTAGAGGGGGCGCCCAGGATCGTGACCGAATCGGGCGAGGACTCGATTGCTCTCGTCTCCTTTCCGGTGCCGAAGCAAGAAGAATGAGGCGATCCCTAGCCATGATCAATACAGGCGAAGGCGAAGAAGAAAGGCCCGCGTCTCCTGGGAAATAGCGGGCCGCTGTGAGCGGATCGAAGCTTATCCTGCCGCTATAACTGACAGGCGTCTGCTTGCTTCGCGCAGTGTTTCGAGCCGCTTGGCAAAGGCAAAGCGAACAAAGCCCTCCCCGTACTTTTCCCTGTCCACGGTGTAGAAGTTGATGCCTGCGACGACGGCCACGCCGATGTCCGTCGTCAACCAGCGCGCAAAGCGGTGCGAGTCCCATGCAGCCTGTGGGGCATCGATGTTGCGGTAGCCGGCCATGGTGTAGTAGGAGCCCTGCGGCCGGATGGCGCTGAAGCCGGCGCGGCTGAGGATCTCCATAATCAGTTCGCGCCGTTCTCCGTACTCCTCGCGCATTTGCGCCCAGTAGTCGGTCGGCTGATCGAGGGCGACGGCCGCGGCAGCCTGCAGCGGCGTGGGCGCGCAGATCGTCGAATAGTCGTGAACGGCGCGGATGGCGGATGAGAGTGGCTCGCGGGCGATCACGTAGCCCAGCCGCCAGCCGGTAACGGCGAAACTTTTGCCCAGCCCGCCGACAGTCACCGTTCGCTCCACCAGGCCGTCCAGGCTGCCGGGCGAGACATGCTCGCGGCCATCGTAAAGGATGCGGTCGTAGATCTCGTCTGTAATGAGAATGAGGTCATGGCGGTTGACGAAATCGGTCAACGCGTCGAGCTCGTCGCGTTCGAAGACGCGCCCGGTCGGGTTGTGGGGCGTGTTGAGAAGAAGGGCGCGCGTGCGGGCGGTTAAGGCAGCCTCCAGGCGGTCCGGGTCGATGCGGTAGTCCGGGGCCTCAAGCACGACAGGAACGGCTGTGGCGTCGGCCAAGAGCGCAGACGGGCGGAAATTCTCATGGCCGGGTTCGAGGATGATCAGTTCATCGCCTGGGTTGAGCAGGGCCAGCAGCGTGGTCGTAATGCCTTCGGTTACCCCGCAGACGACGCAGACGTGGACGTCCGGGTCGACTGTCCACCCGAGCTGCTCGGTATATTGACGTGCCAGCACGCTGCGCAGGGGCGGGTAGCCCCAAGTGACCGTGTACTGATTGGCCGCGCCGCGGATGGCCTCCACGGCCGCGTTGACTATCACTTCAGGTGGATCGAAGTCAGGGAAGCCCTGGCTCATGTTGACGGCGTCGTGCCGCATGGCCAGCCTCGTCATCTCGCGGATCATCGACTGGTTGAAGTTGGTCGTGCGTGTAGCCGGATACACGGGCCGCCTCACCTGCTGCCTGGTAAAGGGGACAGAAACAACGCGGGAATTTTACTCGAACTTGGGACGGCTTGCAATGATTTGGGGCTTCGCCTGTGGGAAAGAGGAGGAACAGGCGGAGGAGCCTCGCGCCAGAGTTTGTCGGCGCACATTTCGCTTAATATGGCGCTGGTTCGGCTCGGTAGGGGTCACGAGGAGAAGGAGGCTGATGTCGCCGGCGATCAAATCTAAGCTCAGATGCAAATGTACATCCAAGACCCTTCGTCGAGAAGATTAAGTCAGTCTTACTCCGTGAGCGAGACGTGATCAAGAGCATGGATGTCAGGAGGGACGACTCCAGCGTTATACGGCGCCTGCCATTATCAAGGCAGCCGCCGTCGGCCCTCACGACTGTCTGCGGTCACGACTGCTGGCCGCCTTTCATGCGAAGCAGATCCAGCAGACCTTCGTCGCGCAGCCGGGCCAGCTGGTCGGGCGAGGTGTGGGTCAGCATCGCTTCGACGCTGCGGACAATGAGGGCCGCAAGCTCATCGTCGAGGCGCGGGTTTCCGAGCGTCTGCCAGCGGTCTTGCTGGGTGGGGCCGATGTGGCGCATGTAGTTGGCGATGCCGCCGCGGCCACCCGCAAGGTGGTAGGTGGCGAATGGTCCCTGGAGGGCCCAACGCAGTCCTGGTCCGTTGATGATGACTTCGTCTATGTCTTCGACGGTGGAGAAGCCTTCTGCGACCAGGTGGACCGCTTCGCGGAAGAGCGCGGAGGTCAGGCGGTTGGCGAGGTGGCCGACTGCCTCCTTTTTCAGGAGGACTGGCGCTTTGCCTATCGCGCGATAGAACTCGACAGTCCATTCAAGCGCCTGACGCGACGTCTTTTCTCCGCCAGCCACTTCCACGAGGGGAATGAGATGGGGCGGATTGAAGGGATGGCCGACGAGAACGCGTCCGGGATGGGCTGCTTCAGCCTGTATCGCGGAAGGCAGAAAAGAGGACGTGCTGCTGCTGACGACGACATCGGGGCGGATCACTTCTTCCAGGGAGCGCAGTGTCTCTTGTTTGACGGCCAATCTTTCCGTAACGCATTCCTGGATAAAGTCGACTGCGGAGAGAGCATCGTGGATCGCCGGTGAGAAACGGACACGATCCGGGTCAGCGCCAGGTGCCAGGCCCATCCTCTCCAGCACAGGCCAGGCCTCAGCTATATCGCTGCGGAGGTCGTACTCAGCCCGGACCGGATCCACGACCACGACATCGAGCTCCTGGGCCAGAAAGTAGGCTGCCCAGCTTGCACCGATGGTGCCTGCGCCGATGACGGCGACGATTTGGACTTCGCTTGAAGGTGGGCGTGTCATGAGTTTTTACCGATGCGGAGAAATGTGAAGGTCCGAAAGGCTTTTCCGAATAGGATAGAGGCCGGTGCAGGGCAGTTACCTGGCTGCTTCGTGGCGGGGCGCAGGGAGTTCAAAGGCTCGAGAGAAAACGACGGAAGCGGGCCAGGGCTTCGTTCATTCCGGGATGGTGATCGCGCATGAGCGTCGCTTCGTCGGGGAAGCCATCAGCGAGCGCGATTATTTCGGCGGCCTTTTCGTCGGTTTCAAGGTCGATGTAGCTGGTAGAGAGGCGGAGCGAGAGTTCCTGCGGCGGCGTTCCAAATGCGCTGCCGGGCAATGCGGCAATCTGCCACTCGTCGAGCAGATAGCGGGCCAGCTCCTCTGAAGTATCCACGCCCCTTGCGGAAAGCGCCAACCGCCAGTGGTCGAAGTTGGGGAAAAGGTAGAATCCGCCCTCAGGCTCGGCGCAGGTCACGTCAAGCTCACAGAGCCCACGCCAGAGGTAGCGGGTCCGGTTTGCGTGGAGGCCGGTGCACCGATCAATGTAGGCGGAGAGCTCTGGATCCTCGCTGTAGGCGGCGACAGCAGCGTATTGGATGGGCGCTGAGACTGATGACCAAAGCTCGCTGCCGACCTTGGCGACGGCCTGAGAGAGCGAACGGCCGGCGGCGCCAGGCGGCACAATCGCGGTACCCAGCCGCCAGCCGCCAAGCGAGAGGTGTTTGCTCATGCCGCCCAAGACGACAGTGCCCTCGGGATAGTATTGGCTGATCGAAACGTGCTCGCTTCCGTAAGCGTTCAGCGCATAGATCTCGTCAGAGATCACGAGAACTTTGTGGAGGCGGCAGATGGCTGCAACCTCAGCCAGCAGGTCGGGGTCGAGCATCTGGCCCGTAGGGTTGGACGGGCTGTTCAAAACGAGCAGATGCTGATCATGTGTGGAGGTACGGAGAATGTGATCGAGCCGGGAAGGACGGAGGCGGTGGCCTTCCTGCGAGTCTGACGGGATGCGAAGAATGGGGCGGCCGATCAGCCGGGCCTGCGGCTCGTAGCTCACCCACGAGGGCGTGGGCAGAATGGTCGCGCCGGCCACCGCCACCTGGAATGCGAAGAGAAGCGCCTTGCTTCCCGGAGCGACGATCACCTGTTCAGGAGCGATTTCGCGGCACAGATGCCTAGCGTAAAACGCAGCAACGGCTTGGCGAAGCTCAGGAATGCCTGCGCCGGGCAGGTAGCTGCGTCTGTGGCCGTTGTCGGCCAGCGCGCGGACGATCTTCGGGTGCGCGGGAAAGCGGGATTCGCCGAAGCCGAGATGATAGACCGTTTCGCCTGCTGCCCACATCTGCCGTACGCGCTCGTTGATGGCGAGAGTGGGCGACGGGGCGAGGCCGCTGCCGAGAGAGGGTGAGAGTGCGAATTTCACAGGCTGTCGATCGGAGGTGGTCGGCTGGGAGATGCCAATTCAGGCGACCCAGAAAGCTTTCTCGAGGTCGGTGAAGTCTTCTGACGGCCCCTGGAACTTATTGCGTCCCAGCTCGAGCACGTAGACGTAGTCGGCAATCTTCAATGCGGAGCGAATCTCCTGGTCGACGAGAAGAATTGTCAGGCCTTCCCGGTCGCGCAGGTCCACCAGCATCTGGTAGACCTCTTCGGAGAGGAGCTTGGCAAGGCCGGCGGTCGGTTCGTCGACGAGGATGACCTTTGGATCGGTCATGAGCGTGCGCCCGATCTCGACCATGCGCTGCATGCCCCCGGAGAGCTCGCCGGCGTTGGACTTGCGGCGCGGCTCCAGGGCAGGAAACCGTTCGTAGTTCTCCTCCAGCTTGCGTTTGATGCGGCTTTTGTCGTTCTTGAAGGTCCACGCGCCGAGTTCGAGGTTTTCCTCGACAGACATGAAGCGAAAAACGCCCGGCTGCTGGGGAATGTAGGAGATGCCCATGTTGATGCGCTCGTGCGTGGGCACGTCGATGATGTCCTCATCGTTGAGCATGATCTGGCCTTGATTCGGCCGCAGGAACCCGTAGATGGCCTTCAACATGGTGGACTTGCCCACGCCGTTGGCGCCGAGGATCGTGGTAATGTTTCCTTCCTCGGCCTGCAGGGAGACGCCTTGCAGGATATTCAGATCACGATAGTAGCCGACGTAGAGGTCGTTGACTGCCAGCATCATTCTTCATCCTCGCCCAAGTAGGCAGCTTTGACCAGCGGATCTTCGCGTACGACCTCCGGGTCGCCGTCAGCGATGAGGTCGCCATAGTTGAGCACCAGAAGGCGGCGGCTTAGCGTAAAGATCGTGTCCATGTCGTGGCTGATGATGATGAAGGCTTTGCCTTGGGCGTTGATCTCGGTGATGTAACGGTAGATCACCTCCATGAGGCGGGGGTGGACGCCGGCAAAGGGTTCATCAAGGATAATCATGTTGGGGTCGAGCATAAGGAGGCGGCCCAGCTCGAGCAGCTTCTGCTGGCCACCGGAGAGGGCGCGGGCATACTCGTTGCGAAGATGGGCGATGGTGAGGAATTCAAGCACCTCCTGTGCCTTTTCCTCGAAGTCGCGCTTGCGGGCCGTCATGTTCATGGCCATGGCGGGGATGAGCAGGTTCTCCAGAACGGTCATGCGGCGGAAGGCGCGCGTTACCTGGAATGTACGGCCGAGTCCAGCGCGGGCGACCCCGTACGCGGGGCGGGTGTCGATGCGTTCGCCGTTCATGTAGACGGTCCCGCTGGAAGGCTTGAGCGCGCCGTCGAGGATGTTGGTCAGGGTCGTTTTTCCGGCACCGTTCGGCCCGATGAGACCGATCAGTTCCGGCCCTTCGACGGAAAAGGAGACATCTTTGAGCACCTGCAGGCCGCCGAAATTCTTGAAGATGCCGTTGGCATTAAGTTTCATCATTTTCAGCGTCCGTTTTGCGATCCGGCTGTTCGCGGTTGGACTCCGCGTCGGGTCCGCCCGTGTCCGGGTCTTCGAGTTCGGCGAACTCTTCGTCAGGCTCCGTTCTGATTGAGACAGTCTCCTCGGCGACGCCGCCGCGGTTGATCCGTTCGAGAATAGGGAACAGCAGTCCGTTGCGCTGGAACCGCAGCGTAAGCATGAGGAGAATGCCGAAGAATACCAAGCGCCAGAGGGTCATGTCTATCTCAATTGGACCAATCGAAACGCTCGTGCGCAGCAGCTCGAGGACGAAGGTGATGATTATTGCACCAACAGATGCCGCATAGATGTTTTCCAGCCCGCCGATGACGGCCATGGCGATGACAAGCGACATCTGCAGGATTATCAGCGTATTGGGAGTGATGATGCCGATATAGTGGGCCTGCAGCGCGCCAGCGGCCGCAGCGATTGTACTGGTGATAACGAAAACGAGGACTTTGTAGCGGACAATATTTACGCCTAGCGCGGCCGCGGCCTCTTCGTCTTCACGGATGGCGCGCACAAAGAGGCCGAAGCGGGAGGAGGCCAGCCAGGACATCAGGGCCATGGCGAGAATGAAGAGCAGCAACATGACGTAGTAGGTGGGGATTTTGCTGGTCGAACTGAAACCGAGAATGCCACCGGGAAAGAGAGGCACCAATTCAAGCCCGCTCTGGCCCTCGGTGACGGGTATTTCGGCGCTGATCGCTGCTCTCAGGATTTCGGAGAAGCCGATAGTGAAGAGCGCCAGATAGGTGCTGCGCAGCCGAAGCACAAGCCAGCCGACCAGTAGTCCGAAGATTGCGCCAAAGATCAGTCCCATGGCGATCGAAGCCCAGACCGGGGGAAAGACGATGATCGTACCGCTGGGCAGGGTTTGGGTCTTGGCCAGGTCGAGGCAAGACTCATCGATTGTCCCGACGCGGCGCACATTGAGAATCACAAGCCACCAGCCGCCGGGCAGGGGGAGATCGGTGCAGAGTTCTGAAGGCGCGGTCGTAAAGCGGATGAACTTGCCGATCAGTCCGGTCGTGTAGCCGCCGATTGCCATAAAGGCCATATGGCCGAAGGAGAACTGCCCGGCGTAGCCGGCAAGGAGCGACCAGCTGGATGCGAGAATGGCGTAGTAGAAGGCGGTGATGGCGAGATGCATGAAGTAGCTACTGAGGAGGAACGGTCCCAGCCCGCCCATTTCAGAGGACGCGAGCGGGATCGCCAGCAGCAGGATGACGGCGACCGAGCCGGAGACCCGGTACAGGATGTTCGGGTTCATAGCTCTCGCCCAAATAGACCGGTGGGCTTAAGGAGGAGGACGAGCGTCAGGATCACCATTCCGTATGCGGGTATGTATGCTGCGGCCCTGGTAGCATCGGGAATGCAGCCGGTTCCCGCGGCTTCGACAAGGCCGACGATAAGGCCGCCGAGGAAAGCGCCGGGCAGGCTGCCCATGCCGCCGAGAACGATGATGACGAAGGAGCGGGCGGCGGCGGGAATGCCCACCTGGGGCAGCCAGGAGAAAACCTGGACGAGCGACGCGCCGGAAAGCCCCGCCAGCATGGCGCCCATACTGAAAGCCAAGGTATTCATCGTATCGGGATTGATGCCGGTGACAGCAGCGGCCTGCCTGTCCTGGCTGACCGCGCGCAGCGCTTTTCCAACCCAAGTTCGGTAGAGGAACCAGAGCAGGGCGGCCAGCATGATCAGAGCGAGAGCCGCGGCCGTAAAACGGGGGTTTGGCACTGAGATGGCGTCAAATATCGTGACATTCCCAGGCGTCGATTTGAGCAGTGCGCCCGAGTCAGCAGGAATCTCTGTGCGGGGGAAGGGAAAGAAGCGTTGCGCCTTCACTGGGACCGCCGAGGTCAGGGCCTGGGTGAAATATTGAAGGAAAAAGGCAAGACCGAAGGTAACGAGAATGGCGTATTCGGTCGGCCGCTCAATCTGCCCGCTGCCCATGGGGCGCAGGAAAATGCGTTCAAAGATGAAGCCGATGACAAACGTGACAATGCAACTGGCCAATATGGCAACGAGAGGCGATACGCCGGGAAGCCATCTGTCGGTCATAAAATAGGTGACCATGCCGCCGATCATGTAGAACTCGCCGTGCGCAAAGCTGACGACGCCCAGGATAGAGAAGATAAGCGTCAGGCCGAGCGCCATGAGGCCGTAGATAATGCCGATTACGATGCCGTTGGCGAGCTGGGAGATAACGAAGCTGCCGTTGGCGACGCAGAGGTTGTCAGGGTCGGCCAGGGCGAAGGCGGCGACAAAGAGCCCGACGACAAGAGCGATGGATATGGTGATCAGCCGGTTTGTGATCTTTGGCGTGGCAGTCCACAGTGGGACGAGGCTGAGAGGCCCGAGCGCGGCGCCGATGACCGCGCCGCCGAAAGAGGCCTGGGAGATTTCAAGGTCTTTGCGGGCGTAGATGCGGGGCGTGATTACGCCGCCAAGGGCCCCCCAGAAAAGGATCCACAGAAGCGTCCAGCCGAAGATTGCTGCGTTTTCCATGGTTCAGAAGAGGTATAGTGCGAAAGGGGCCGATGCCGTATAGCGGTTGGCAGGGCGGTTCCCCCCGTGGCACAAGGACTGGAAGACCTGGTGAAAAGAAAGGGAAGGGCCTGCGAACCCAGCCAGGTTCTTTGGCAGGCCCTCCCGTGTCATTCTAATCCAAGAGTCTTAAGCGCGCTATTCCTGGCCGACAATGACCGGATCGCCGGTCTGGTAGGTTTCGGGGTAGACTACCGTCGTGTCAACGGCGTCCTGTCCCGGCTCCTGATACTGCACGATGGTAATGGCCGGATCCGGGAACTGATGCCACCACTTGGGATCGACACCTGCCTGTTCGGGCGTATTGCCACGGTTGATCGGGAAGGTGATTGGGCCCAGGGCGCCCATGTGGTTGATGTTCTCCAGGGCGCTGATGATGTCGCCGGGGTCGGTTGAGCCGGAATCTTCGATGGCCTGGGCGATCAGCATGATGGAGTCGTAGGAGGCCATGGCGTAGGATTCGATGTCATCCTTGCCGGTGCGGGCCGAGTACTCGGCGACCAGGGCCTGAGCGACGTCGTTGTAGAGCTGCACGGGCAGGCCGATGCGACGAACGAAGCAGTTGTTGCCGTCCGGGACGTTAGTCCAGAATGCGTCACTCACGAGCGAAACCTGATTGCACATGGTGGGCACGTCCTGCGGGCCGATGCCGGCGTCAGCGGCTTGCTGGGTGAAGTTGTAGGAGGCTTCACCGGTGGCGAGGGTCACGATCAGATCGGGGCTCTCGGCCTTAACGCGCTCGATGATTCCTGCGAAGTCCTGTGTGCCGATGTCGACGCTGAAGGTGACTGAGTCGATGCCGGCCTCTTCCAGCAGCGCTGTCGTGTTCTCAGCAGCGGGAATGCCATAGTCGGTGTTTTCGGTGAGGATGACCACCTTTTCCAACTGCATGCCTTTTTCGTCACGCAGCCACTGCATAAACTTGACATCGACGGCCGATACTTCTGAACTCAGGGGGGCGATGCGGAAGATCTCATCGTACTGAACGCTGGTAATGGTGTCGTTCCAGGTTTCGGCAAAGACGATGGGAATGCCGTTGTCCCGGGCGACCTCTTTCGCGGCCACTCCCACGGAGCTGTGGTAGCCGCCGCCGATTCCAACGACGCCGTCCTGGTTGATAAGGCGTTCCACCACGGCGGTGCCTCTTTCGGGCAGGCCTTCTGTGTCGACGATGATCAACTCGACCGGGCGCCCCAAGATGCCGCCCATCTCATTGAGTTCATCGGCCGCGATCAGCATGGCCTCGCGCATGGCTTCGCCGCCTACGACGGCCCCAGGGGCGGACAGAGGAGCAAGCGCGCCGATTTTGATGGGCTCCATCTCCATCTCGTCGGCCGTTTCTTCGGCGGGCGCTTCGGTCGGCGCGGGCGCGGCCTCTTCCTCGGCCGCGGGTTCAGCTTCGGGCTCGCCGACGGTCTCGGTCTGGCCGCCGCAAGCGGCCATGACGAGCGACAGCAGGACCAGAGCCAGCACGATACGGGCTAAACTTCGCGTTGCAGACATTTCAGAATCCTCCTGAATGTAAATTCGGTGGAAAGGCAGGTCCACCTGACCCAATTTATGTCAGTTTGTTGATGTCTGAGGAGCGCGAGGGACCCTCTTGTGGCCGACCATACCGGTAGGGATTACTATGCCCAACCTTTCGGAAAATGTCAAGATGTCAAAGGACACCTCATATTGTAGATGTTGGGACAGATTTCTAGTTCCCGTCACTGGGCACCTGACTCGCTACGAGGGTGCCGTCCTTATTGCCCGACGATGACTGGGTCACCGGTGCGATAAGTTGGCGGGTAGACGACTTCGGCGCTGGTGGAGTCCTGTCCCTGGACTTGGTACTGGACGATTGTAACGGCAGGGTCGGGGAACTGATGCCACCATTTTGGGTCGACGCCGGCCTGCTCGGGTGTGTTGTTGCTGTTGACAGGAAATGTAATCGTCCCCAGGGCGCCCACGTAGGTGATGGCTTCCAAGGCGGCAATCACCGCCTCGGCGTCGGTGGACCCCGCCTCTGTAACGGCTTGCGCAATGAGTCGAATTGCGTCATAGGCGGCAAAGGCGTATGACTCCGCTCCCACTTTACCGGTGCGCGCCTCGTAGCTGGCGAGGAAACTCAGCGCATATTCATTGTATAGCTGGGGCGGAAGGCCGATTCGCCGCACGAAACAGTAGTTGCCATCGGGGACATTGGACCAGAATGCGTCGCTCACCAAGGCGACATGATCACAGATGGTGGGCACATCCTGGGGTCCGATGCCGGCGTCGGCGGATTGCTGGGCAAAGTTGTAGGAGGCCTCGCCGGTTGCCAGAGACATGATCAGGTCGGGCTCCTCGGCCTTGATGCGTTCGATAATGCCGGCAAAGTCCTGGGTGCCGATATCGACGCCAAAAGTGACCGAGCCGATGCCGACTTCGGCCAGAAGCCTGGTGGTGTCTTCGGCCGCAGGGATGCCGTAGTCGGTGTTCTCGGTCAGCAGGACAACCTTCTCGAGGGTGAAGCCGGTGTCGTCGCGCAGCCACTTCATAAAGTTGACGTCGATAGCCGAGACTTCGGAACTCAGGGGTGCGATGCGGAAGACTTCGGGATATTGGACGCTGGTGATCGTGTCGTTCCAGGTGTTGACCAGGACGATGGGAATACCGTTGTCGTGTGCGACCTCTTTGGCAGCTACGCCTACGGAGCTGTGGCTGCCGCCTGCGATGGCAATAACACCATCCTGATTGATGAGGCGTTCGGCGCCAGCGGTTCCGCGCTCGGGAAGGCCCTCGCTGTCGAAGATTACCAGTTCAACCGGCCTACCCAGCAGGCCGCCGGCAGCATTGATTTCTTCGATCGCGATATTCATGGCATCGCTGATGGCTTCGCCGGCGACAACCGAGCCAGGGGCGGAGAGGGGCGCAAGGGCGCCAATTCGGATGGAGTCGGTGGGCACTTCTTCGCCCGCCTCTGCGCGTGCCGTGCCCAAGCCTTCCACGGATGCGGCGGAAGGAGACTTTCCGGGCGTGCAGGCCGCGACGAGAAGGGCCAGAATTGCTGTTGCAAGCAGGCTTAAGGTCTTGCTGAATCGTAGAGTCATTATTGGCATCTCGCAGTTGCGTTCGTTGGTTTGAGGTTGAGTTATCTGTGAGTACAACCGAGGAGGCTCCGAATCGCTAGTCGCGTTTCGTCCGGTGGGAGTCGGTATCGGTATCAGTGCTGTCGGGACCGTATTTTGGTATCTGGCTGAGAATCAACCGGTCGCGAAGAGAAGTGGGAAGGCGTTCGATCCAGCGGCGGATAGTTGCGTCTCGGCCTACCAGATAGCGCGCTTTGGGCCTCTCAACAGCCAGAACTTCGTGGACGACTTCGGCCACTGCATCAGCGGGGATGCCGCCCGGGTCACGGAGTACTGTGGTCATTCTGTCCAGCAAGGCGCCGTACATTCTGAAGGCACGGGGCGGGTATTTCCCGAGGGCGTTCTCGGCAAAGGAGCGCGCTTTGCCCCAGATGGCGGTCTCGATGGCGCCGGGCTGGACGGAAACGACGTCTATGTTCCAAGGTTTGAGCTCCAGGCGTAGTCCGTCTGTCAGGGCTTCGAGAGCGAACTTGGAAGCGCTGTAGGGTGCGACCAGGGGCGTGGAGCTGAAGCCGGACTCTGAGCTGATCATTACGATGCGGCCCGAGGCTTTGCGCAGCAGCGGAATGAGGGCTTGTGTTACGGCGGCGGGAGCGATGGTGTTCACTTCGAAGCAGCGGCGGAGGTCGTCGGGGTCGAGAAACTCAAGCAGACCGCCGCTGGGTATGCCGGCATTGTTGACCAGTCCGTCCAGACCTTCACCATCGAGGAGCCTGTCGACGGAGGCGGCCATGTCTGAAATTTGCGCGGCGTCGGTTACATCAAGAAGGATGGGTTGCAGCCGTTCGGAGGCGTCACTTTGCAGTTGCCGGGCATCGCTCTCCCGCCGGACGGTCGCGAAGACGCGCCATCCAGCGCGGTCCATCTCCAGGGCGCAGGCACGGCCGATGCCGCTTGACGCTCCAGTTATGAGTACTGCTTTGCAAGTGGCGTGCCCCATGCTCGTTACTTCAGATTCGTCGCCCGGACTTCGATTGGCCGGGCCGGCAGGCGGTGCGCCGAGCTCGCCGGGCACGGCTGCACACAGTACGCGGAAATCAGATTCCCATTCCTCCTGTGACTTCAAGCACGTGGCCGGTGATGTAGGAGGCGAGGGGCGAAGCAATCAGTACGATGCCGCCTGCGGCCTCCCTGACCGAAGCCGGCCGGGCAAGGGGGATGCGCTGGCCGATGTCGCGATCGAGGAGATCTCGCACTTTGCGCGGGATGCCAAGCAACAGCTCGCGACCCTCGACTACGATCGCCTCCTCCTGGGCCTCCTGGACGCGCGTCAGGCGGGTATCGACGAAACCGAAGGCGACCGCATTGCAGCGAATGCCGAAAGCGCCCCACTCTTTGGCGACCGTCTTGGTGAGGCCGACGACGCCCATCTTGGCGGCCGCGTAGTTGGCCTGGCCAATGTTGCCGTGCAGGCCGGATGTTGACGAGATGTTCACAATACAGCGATTGCTGAACGCAGTCCCAGACTCCAGTTCGGCCTTTGCAGCGCCGCGCAGATATGGCGCGGCGGCTTGGATCATGCGGAAGGGCGCGGTCAGGTGGACATCGAGGATGGTCTGCCACTGCTCGTCTGTGATCTTGTGCGCCATGCCGTCCCAGGTGAACCCGGCGTTGTTGATGAGGACATTGATTTGACCGAAGGCGTCGACCGCTGACTGCATAAGCCGGCTGGGAAATTCGGCGTCGGTCACGCTGCCGGACAAGTGGATCGCCTGCCCGCCGGCGTCGACAATCGATTGCGCCGTCCCTTCACCCAGGGCGGAATCGAGGTCGTTGACGACAACGCGGGCTCCGTGTTGGGCAAACAGCTGGGCCGCGCTCGCGCCGATGCCGCGTCCTGCGCCGGTTACGATTACGGTCTGACCGTTGAACATGGGTTCGGGCCTTGATCGCTCATTCATCATGAAAATAGAGTCGAGAAACCATCTCGGCGACGCAGGTCGGCTTTTGCTCACCTTCTACGTCTACTGTGACTTGGTGCACCATCTGCAACCCGTTGCCTCTGACCTCTTCGACCGACTGCAACTGAGTGCGGGCGCGAATGCGTTGACCGGCCAGCAGCGGATGGGGAAAGCGGACGCGGTTGAGCCCGTAGTTGACGGTGAGCGCGACGCCCGGGTAACGTGGCCTGTCTGGCTCGACCATGCCGGTGAGGTGCGGGATAAGGGAAAGCGTGAAGAATCCGTGGGCGACGGTCGCGCCGAAAGGGGAGGCGCGCGCCGCCCGCTGCGGGTCGATGTGGATCCATTGGTGGTCGCGGGTGACGTCGGCGAAATCGTTGATCATCTCCTGCGTTATCGCTAGCCAGTCGCTGGCGAGGGACTCAACGCCGATCTTGGAAAGTAGATCAGCAAGGGCTGCTTGTCGAGACATAAAGTGCTCCATTCGAGTTGTGTGGGACCCTCTTATCAGGCAGTCATGCCGCCGTCTACGTTGAGCGCCTGGCCGGTGATGAAGCGCGCCTGCTCGGAGCAGAGCCAGGTCACCGTGTCGGCGATTTCTTGCGGCTGCGCGAAGCGGCGCAGCGGTATCCGCTCCAGCATCTTCTCCGCCCGGCGCGGGTTGGCGGCGATCAGTGGTTCGAAGAGCGGCGTGTGCGTGTAGACGGGACAGACCGCGTTCACGCGGATGTTGTAGCGCGCGGCTTCCTGGGCGGCGACGCGTGTCAGGCCGATGACGCCGTGCTTGGAGGCGGTGTAAGGGGCCTGGTAAGGCAGCCCCCGCCTGCCGGCGATTGAAGATATGTTTACGATTGCGCCGGACGAATCGGCCATTCGCTTGATCTGCTCCTGCATGCAGTAGAAGACGCCGCTGAGATTGACCGCCAGCACTCTTTCCCAGTCGTCGCGGGGATAGGACTCTAGGCGCTCCCATGGCCCGCCAATGCCGGCGTTGTTGACGGCGCAATCCAAGCGGCCAAAGCGGCTGATGATCTCGTCGTGCAGGCGAACCACGGCCCTGGCGTCGGCGACGTCGCAACTGACGAACCGCGCGGCGGCGCCTGTCTCCTTCACGCGACGCACTGTTTCGGCGCCACCGTCTTCGTCCACGTCACATACGACGACGGCCGCGCCCAAGGCAGCAAAGCGGCGCGCTACCGCGCGACCTATTCCGGATGCGGCGCCGGTAATCAGGGCAACCTTCTCAACGAACAGTTTCGCAGTGGTCACTTGCCAACCATAGGGTAACTACCAAGTCTCTATTCCTCTTCGCTATCTTCTGTCGCCATGTTTCCTGCCAGACTGAGCCTTCAACTGCTCAGCGACCCACGAAGAACTCGAATTCAAACGAAGGGCGGCATTTGGACGGCTTTCAGCTATGTTTGAAGAGCTCTTATTTGTCTCGCATAATCGATACGCCATTTGTAGAGTAGGACGGGGGCCTGTCGGTCGCTATCGGTCGCCGTTCCCGGATAGCAGCTGCTCTCCTATCTGCTGCATCTCAGACAGAAAACTGCCGGCCTCGATCTCGGCGGCGAAAAGCTGAGCCATGCCACGGTTGAAACTGCGCAGGAATGGCCCGAAGCCGGGCGGGAACTGCCAGACGCTGGCGCCGGATACGCCGTCGGCGAAGGCAACGAGATGCGGATATTCCTTGCGCCACTCAGCGCGGAGCGCGTTTTCGGCAGGCATCCAGCCGCCGTCGTTCGGCAGGGCGCTCACCACTTCGGCGCCGGAGAGGAGAGCCGCCAGATCGAGGGCCTCTTGCGCGAACGGGGAGCGGGCGTGGACGGCATAACAGCTTGTAAAGGCTACGGTTCGGTTCGCCTGCGCGGGACCCTTGGGCAGCGGCGCCACGCCGTAGGAGAAGGCCGGAAAGTGCGTTTCAAAGTAGGGTGCGATCCAGTTGCCTTCGATGGTCAGGGCGCCTTTGCCCTTCGCCAGTACCTCGCCGGCCCACTCGTTATTCGATTCTCCCGCATGGCCGGCGAAGTTGTCGCGAAAGACGCGGATGTACCACTCCATCGCCGCGTCTGCCGCCTGGGACTGCAAGGTCATGCGTCCGTTTTCATCGATGATTGTACCACCTGCACCGAAAAAGAAGGGAAGCCAGCGCGAGAGATCGGGCGCCTCGATGAAGCCGAAGCGGTTGAGGTCAACGTTCGTCTGGGCCTCGGCCGCGGCCCGCAGCGTCTCCCAGTCTTCGGGTGGCGGCTGACCGGAGGAGGCCAGCCCAACGCGGTCGTAAACAAGCGCCAGCGTCCGAACTTCGCGGGGAAGACAGTAGCGTTCTCCGGAATTGCTTCCCGGCGGCCAAACGAAGGCTGCAGCCAGCTGCGGGGGATAGCCGGCCGGGTCAAGAGCGCCGGCCGGGGCCGGTGCAAGGAGGTCGGAGGCGGCCAAGTCGGGGAAGAGAAAACTTGTGACAACAAAGAGGTCGGGGGAAGACTGCGATTGCAGACGATCGCTCAGCCCGCGGCTGTAATCGGCCGCTATGGAAAGATGGACTTCCAGCTCGCGTTCGGATGCCCAGGCATCGATCCGGCGGCGGAGGGCCTCGGTGAGCGCGCCTTCCTGGGGGAGCAGGACCTGAAACTCGCGTCCTGACTGCGGGGCGTCGGAGTCCGCGCTGAAAAAGGGCATGGCCGGCAGGCGCGGCTGTGCGGGCATCCCGTCGCAGCCGCCCAGCAGCAGCGCCAGCAGCAGGAAGACGGGAAATGGTGGGCGAAGAGATGGATAGGGGAGAGGAGCCCTCGCGACATTCCTTTCCCGGCCCGCGCGTCTGCTCCCTTCACGCTTCGCTTTCGACAAAGGCGGTGTAGGCATCCGCGTCCATCAGCTTTTCCAGCTCGCTGCCGGCGGTGTCGTTGAGTTCGATTTTGAGGAACCAAGCGCCGTACGGGTCGCTATTGACCAGCTCCGGCTTGTCTATTAGCGCCTCGTTTACGGCCGCTATCGTTCCCGAAACCGGCGAGATAATGTCTTCGGCGGCCTTTACAGACTCCACGACTGCGACGGCGTCGCCGGCTGTTACAGCTTCGCCAACTTCAGGCAGCTCGACAAAGACGATATCGCTCATCATGTCTTGGGCAGCATCGCTGATTCCCACCACAATGGTGGCGTCATCGCGCCTGGCCCACTCGTGTGTATTGGCGTACTTCAGATCAGATTCATACTGGTAGGATGCCATCTTTCACTTCCTTGTGAGCACCAGCGGCTACTGATTGCTGAATTCAAACTTTGTCAGTCCAATTGTAACCTTTTCCTCGCCTAGGGAAAAGGTGGCGCAGGCCTCAGCAGTCGCATTTTCGGTTGCCGGATTCCACACGATCTCCAATGCCAAGGTCTCTGCCACAATGTAGTCGCGATGGGCGGACAGCAACCTGTCAAGCTGGGGTGTTTGGGGCAGCAGGAGCGTGATGCGGTCGTTGATTTCCAGGTCGGAGTCCTTGCGCAGCTGCTGGATGCGGCGCACGAGCTCGCGGGCGTGCCCTTCCTGTTCCAATTCTGGGGTCACAGAGGTGGTGACGGCGACCAGATAGCCGCTGTCTTCGGCGATGGCGAAACCGGCGCGCGGTGTTCGCCGCACTTCGACATCCTCCGCTCCGATCTCATAGCTGTTGCCGTCTTCCTCCACAGTTACGGTCTCCCCCTCGCCAAATGATTCCGCCAGTTTCCGTTGGTCCATCTGCGCGAAGAGGCGCCGGATGACCGGGTAGCCGCGCCCATACTTCTGGCCCAGCTGCCTGGGCAAGGGAAATACCTCAACATCGACCAACTCATCGCTTTCGGCGGCGAAAGTCAACTCCTTCACGTTGAGCTCGGACAGCAGGAGCTGCCGCATCCGCTCCAGGCCGGCGCGCTCGTCCTCCTTTCGGGTGCGTACGACCACCTGCTGCAGAGGCTGGCGGACCTTAAGCGCGGCGGATTCCCTGGCCGCTCGTCCTAGGGTCGTGACCTTTTGCGCCAGCGCCATTGCCGCGCTAAGTCCGGCGTCGATTGCGCCATGGTCGGCCTGCGGCCACTGAGCCAGGTGCACGGAATCGGGCTGGTCCGGCTCAACGGAGAGGACCAGATTCTGATAGATCGCCTCGGAGAGAAATGGGACCGCCGGGGCGAGCAGTTTGGCTAGCGTGACCAGCGTGTGGCGCAGCGCGGCGAGCGCGCCGGGGTCGCCATCCCAAAAACGCCGGCGGTTGAGCCGCACGTACCAGTTGCTGAGATCGTCGACGAATTCGGCAATGGGGCGCGTGGCGGCGGTAACGTCGTAGGCTTCGTAGGCGGCGGTCACCTCGCGGACGAGGCGGTTGAGCTCGGAGAGCAGCCAGCGGTCGAAGTCGTTGCAACCCTCGACGGGGAGCAGGTCGGTTGCCGGCGCCAGATTGGCGTAGACGGCGAAGAAGCTGTAGGTGTTCCAAAGCGTGTTCAGAAAGCGGCGTTTTACCTCGGCTACGAGGTTCCCACTGAAGCGACGCGCATTGCCGGGCGGGCCGGCGGTATACATGTACCAGCGCGTGGCATCGGCGCCGTGTTCGGCAAAAACCTGCCAGGGATTGACAACGTTGCCGCGGGACTTGCTCATTTTGGAGCCGTCCTCGGCCAGGATGTGCCCGAGGCAAATGACGTTTTTGAAGGCGGGCCGGTCGAACAGGAGGGTACTGACGGCGTGGAGCGTGTAGAACCAGCCGCGTGTTTGATCGACGGCTTCGCAGATGTAGTCGGCCTGCTGATAGGTAACAAATTCCTCCTGATTGGCGTATGGGTAGTGCCACTGGGCGACGGGCATGGCGCCGCTGTCGAACCAAACATCGCAGAGCTCGGGGACGCGCCGCATGGTGCCGCCGTCAGGCGCTGGCCAGGTGATCTCGTCCACGTAGGGCCGGTGCAGGTCCAGACCTTTCAGCTCGCGGCCGCACTTTTGCGAAAGTTCGTCAAGGCCCCCGATACATTCCATGTAGTCGCTGCCGGGCGCATCGCTCTTCCAAATCGGGATCGGTGTAGCCCAGTAGCGGTCGCGGCCCAGGGCCCAATCGACGTTGTTTTCCAGCCAGCGCCCGAAGCGGCCGCTACGGATGTGATCGGGCACCCAGTTAATTGTATCGTTGAGCGCCACCAGCCGGTCCTTAAAGCTGCTGGTGCGGAGGTACCAGGTCTGCTTGGCCCAGTAGATGAGTGGTGTATCGCAGCGCCAGCAGAACGGGTAGGTATGCACGTAGGTCTCGGCCTTGTATAGCTGACCGCGGTCCTCCAGGTCGGCGGCGATGTGCGGGTCGGCGTCTTTGACGAACTGACCGGCCCACGGGGTAACTTCATCCTTGAACTGGCCGGCGGCGTCGACAGTTTGAAGGACCGGCAACCCGTGCGCCTGGCCAACCGTGAGGTCATCCGCGCCGAAAGCAGGGGCGACGTGGACGATGCCTGTGCCGTCGGCGGTGCTGACAAAATCGGCGGCGATGACATAGGCGTAGCGCTCAGCGGGCGTGGGGCCGAATTGGAAGAGGGGATCGTACTCCATTCCCACGAGCGCGGCGCCCTTCATCTCTTCGAGGATCCGGTAGCCCGGTTCCAGCACGGCGTCAGTCCGGTCCTTCGCCAGGTAGAGCAGCGCGCCGCTGCGGTCGCGCACTTTGACGTAGTCGACCTTTTCGCCAACGGCCAGCGCGGCGTTCCCAGGCAGCGTCCAGGGCGTGGTTGTCCATGCCATCAAGAACGCGTTTTTCTCGCCCTTGACGGCGAATTTTACAAAGATGCTCGGGTCGACAGTGCCTTCCTGGTAGCCCAGAGAGAGCTCGTGGCTGCTCAGGGGCGTGCCACAACGGGGGCAGTAGGGAACAACCTTATGACCCTCGAAAAGAAGGCCCTTGTCCCAGAGCTGCCGCAGAATCCACCAGAGCGACTGCACATATTCATTGGTCATGGTGACGTAGGCGTCGTCCAAACTGACCCAGAAGGCCATCCGCTCGGTGAGCGCCTCCCAGTCGCTCAGGTACTCCCAGACGGACTCTTGGCACATCTGGTTGAAGCGAGCGACACCATACTCCTCGATCTGCTCTTTGCCGGTGAGACCAAGCTGCCTTTCGACCTCCAACTCCACGGGCAGACCGTGGGTGTCCCAGCCGCCTTTGCGGAGGACATGGTAGCCTTGCATCGTCTTGTAACGGGGGAACATATCCTTGAAGGCTCTCGCCAGCACGTGGTGTATGCCTGGGCGGCCGTTTGCCGTCGGAGGACCCTCGAAAAAGACGTACTCGGGGCCGCCTTCCCGCTCCTTCATCGAACGTCTGAAGACGTCTCTGCTCTGCCAGAGCTTGAGAATCGACTCCTCCAATTCGGGAAACGAGACGCTGGCCGGCACCGCCCTATAGCGGCTGTTGGGTGCGCCCGCGTCGCGTGAACCGTCGTTCTCTGTCAGGGCCTGTGTCATCATCAGATGTCTCCCTTTGCCGGGCAAGCCGATGCCGGCTACGCCTCCGGCTCGCCGATTTCCACGTAGATGCGCTTGTTGATCGCGCCCTTACTTTGGTATTTGACCACGCGCATTGAGCCGACTTCGCTGGTGTTCCCGGTGTGTGTGCCGCCGTCGGCCTGCAGGTCCAGGCCTTTCAGCTCGACCGTTCGCACTTCCCTGACCTGTTTTGGAAGCAGGTTGATCTTGGTGCGGATCAGGTCTGGGATCTCGAACGCCTCTTCGCGTGGCAGAATTCTGGTGATGACCGGTCGCGCTGCCGCGATCTCCGCGTTGCAGCTGCGCTCGATTTTGGCGACCAGTTCGCCGCTCATGGCAGCGAACTCAAAGTCCATGCGGCCTGCGCCCAACTTCATGTCTCCGCCCGTCACTGAGGCGCCGTAGTCGCGCCAGACAACGCCGCAAAGGATGTGCATGGCCGTGTGAGTCCGCATCAGTGTGTAGCGCCGCGCCCAGTCCAGTTCGCCCTGCACCCGCTGCCGCGGGGCGATGCGGACCGACGCGCCCTTCATTCCCTCGAGCGCGTGCCAGATCTGTCCGCCGTCGCGTTTGACTCTGTCTACGGACAGCCTGAGCCCATCAACGGTCAGCCAGCCGCTGTCATTGGGCTGGCCGCCTCCGCCGGGGTAGAAAGCGGTGCGGTCGAGCGCGACGCGCAGCCGGCCCTCTTTCTTGTCGACCGCGACAATGGCGGCGTCGAAGTTGCACAGGTAGGAATCGTCGTAAAATAGCAGCTCGGTCATCTTTGTCTCGCACCTCGCCGCGATGCCGGTCACTCCTGCACCGTCAGGCAAAATGAAAGCCCGCCCCCTTTGCCAGGGACGGGCCTGTCGGTCCGCGGTACCACCCTGTTTCCCGGCCTTACGTCCGGGCATCTCCTCACCGGGGGCATTTGCTTTCCCAAAACTGCTCTACCGCCCGATGGTGAAGGTAACGGTTCACATAACCGTCGGCCTCTACTCAGCGAAAGACCGCCTTTCTGGCCGCAGCTCAAGAGCGATTTTCGCCGCCCCAGGGATCCATCCGGCTTCCACCTACCCGGACTCGCTGGGGATTTGCAGGCGGCTACTCCTCTCCGTCAACGCCTTTTGTCGTTTCCTCGCCCTGGCCGACCGGCTGGGAAGCCGGAACAGCCCAGACGGGCGAGTACAAAGTAGATATTAGCAGCGGCTGCCGTTTCTGTCAATCTTCGACGTGTGCCGACTCGGCGGCGGCGCCCTGGCTTTCAGTCGGCGCGGAGATCGCCGCCGGCAGCTCGACCAGGGCCGACTCAACAGCTCGACCCGCCACAAGCTCTACCGTATAGCAGACGCCGTCCAACTCGACGGAGTCGCCAACTTCGGGAATCCGGCCCAGCCGGGCCATGATCAAGCCGCCGACCGTATCGACCTCCTGGTCTTCAAACTTGATATCGAAATGTTGATTCAACTCGTGCAACAGCAGCGAGCCGTCAACCCGCAGGCGGCGTTCGCCTATCAGTTCGAAAGGCGCGCGTTCGATGTCAAATTCGTCCTGGATCTCGCCGACAACCTCTTCGAGCAGGTCTTCAAAGGTCACGATTCCGGCGGTCCCGCCGTATTCGTCGATGACGACGGCGAGCGCGCCGCCTTCGGCGCGGAACCGACGCAACATCAGGTCGAGCGAGAGCGTCTCGGGGACCGCAATCACGGGGCGGCTCTTCGCCATCCGGCGCAGGTCGAGAGGATCGCCGAACTCGCCGCGCATCAGGTGGCGGGCCAGGTCTTTCACATGGAAGAATCCCTTGATCTGATCGAGATCGCCCTCGTAGATGGGAAACCGCGAGTGATTGGAGTCGCAGACGAGGCGCAGGACCGACTCCTGTGACTCGTCGGCGGAGATGCCGACGATGCGCGTGCGCGGCGTCATCACCTGGCCGACGGTGCGCTCACGCATGTCGAGGATATTCTCGATGTAGAGCTGTTCTGAAGGCGCGAGAAGTCCTTCTTCAGAGCTTTCTTCGACGATCAGTTCGAGCTCCTGGGCTGAGACCATGTGGTCGTGCTCGCCCCGTTCGGGCACACCGCAGGCCCGGGTAATCGCACGCGCAATCGCGTTGAGGACGAAGATGACAGGCGAGAAGATGCGCTGGATGAAGGAAACGGGGCCGATAACGCGCAGGGCGGTCGTTTCCGGCGCCTGCAGGGCAAGCGACTTCGGCATGACCTCGCCTAGGACCACGTGCAGGTAGGTCAGCAGGGCGATAGCCAATACAAAGGCGACGCTGTGCGCGGTGGCGACCGTGAAGAATCCGCGCTCGACGCCGTAATGCTCAAGCAGGTCCAGCATCCAATGCGCAACGGTGCGCTCACCGTACATGCCCAGGCCCAGGCTGGAGAGCGTAATACCGAGCTGTGCCATGATGATGAAACGCGTCTGCCAGCGCGTTTGGGTCAATATACGCAGTATCCTAGCAGCGGAGGCCGAGCCCTGGTTGGCGAGTTGCGCCATGCGCGCCCGTGAGGAGGCCACGACCGCAAACTCAACACTCACAAAGAGGCCGTTGAAGAAGATCAACGCGGCGATGATGAAGGCCGGAAGCAGGTATTCCACCGGTTCAACTCCTGTTCCGCGGCTGCAAGCCGCTGCGATCAATGGACACAACTTCCTGCCGAGGGTCCACGACAAGGTTCGAGGGCAGTGCGACGCTGACCTGGGCAACCGCGTAGCCACTCACCTGCTCGACGCGAAACTCGATGCCCTGCAGCTGCACCACCTGGCCCGGCTCTGGAATTGCCCCCAGCGCCGCCAGTATTGCCCCGCCGACTGTATCTACATCTTCGACATGGAGGGACGCGCCCAGGATTTCCGCCAGCCGGACCAACTCCACGTCTCCTTCGAGCAGCAAGCGCCCGTCCTCACCCAGAACGATTTCCCGGCTGTCCGAGTCGAATTCATCGGCTATGTCGCCAAAGATTTCCTCGACCAGGTCCTCGAAAGTTACGATCCCCGCGGTGCCGCCATATTCGTCGATGACAACCGCCATGTGATAGCGATCGCGCTGCAACTGGCGAAAGACAGCGGCAACCGAGGCCGATTCCGGTACAAAAGGAGGCAAGCGCATCAGGGATCGCACGCTGCGGTTGACGCCGGCTGCGCGGCGTGACTGGGCCGTTCCGGTTTGCCCCAGCGAGAGACGCAAACAGAGCAGGTCCTTCAGATGCACCACCCCGACGATGTTGTCGATAGATCCTTCGTAGAGCGGGAGGCGTGAATGGCTTGACTCTGCCAGCAGGCCCAGAAGATCGGCGGCTTCCAGCTCCACGGGCGCGGCCAGCAGCTGGGTGCGGGGCACCATGACGCTGCGCAGGGAACGCTGCCTCAGCTGCAACGTGTTCTCCAGCAGCTCCGTCTCACCCTCTTCCAGCAGACCGCCGGCGCCGCTCTCCTGCACCATCATCAGGATTTCCTCGGGCGCGTGAATGTGCAGCCCCTCGGAGACCGCTCGCAGGCCGATGAGACGCAAAATCAGGCGGCCGCTGCCGTTGAAGAACCAGATGAGCGGCCGCATCACGACCATCGACCAAGTTACGGGCAGGATAAGCAGGAGGGATGTCCGCTCAGGAAACTGGATGGCGACGGTCTTGGGCGCGAGCTCGCTGAGCGTCACCTGGATCACGGTCAGCACGCTCAAGACGACGGTGGCCGCGATCGAGGTCGCGGCGGCCTGCACCACGAGGCCGGAGTTGCTCAGCAGCGGCGCCACCAGCGGCGTGATTGCGGCTTGGCCGTAGAAACCCAGCACGAGGCTTGAAAGGGTAATGCCGAGCTGGCAAGCGGCGATGTAGTCGTCGAGCCTGGAGGGGCTTTCCAGGTGCGGCAGGAGCAACCTGGCGAAGCGGTTGCCTTCGGCGGCCTGCTGCGCGATGCGCGCCCGCCGTGCGCCGACAGTACCGATCTCCGCGGCGACGAAGAGCCCATTGAGCGCAATGAGCAGAAAAACGATCAGAACTATGAGAACTATCGCCATGACACGGGATGGTCGCTCGTACCAGTATTTCGTTTCAGAACGCAGCAGTGCCAACGGAGGAAGCCGACCGTATCCTGAGGCGCGGCCAGATGCCGGGTTTTGCCCGCCCATGCTGCCTGAAGTATCATGGGCAGGATTTTCGCGCGTTGCTTTTGCGCTGATTCAACGCGGTACGAACAGGAGTCTTGACGATGTCGAGCGCGTCCGAGCCGTCCCGGTCGGCTTCTGCGGGCGAACTCCATACGGCCGGTGAGCGCCAGACGGGCCTGCGCCTCCGACTTCGCGGCCTGCTGCGTACGATGCGTCCCAAGCAGTGGACGAAGAACGGCTTTGTCCTGGTCGGGTTGATATTCGACGGGAAACTTCTCGAACCCGGTCTCGCGCTGGCCGCTGCCAGCGCTTTTGTCGCCTTTTGCCTGGTGTCCAGCAGTGTTTATATTCTGAACGACCTGGTCGACGTTGAAAGCGACCGCCTTCATCCTCGCAAACGCCTGCGCCCCCTGGCGAGCGGGCAGCTCAGCCCCGCTGTTGCAAAGGCGGCCCTGGTCTTCTTCGCCGCTATCGGCATAACCGGCGCCAGTCTCCTGAATGGCCGCGTCGGGCTGACGCTTGCGGCATACTTGGCGCTGAACACGGCATACAGTTTCTACCTGAAGAGGCTCGTGATCATTGACGTTATGATGATCGCCGTCTTCTTCATCCTGCGCATCGTTGCCGGCGCAGCCGCGGTTAACGTCAGTGCATTCAGCCCATGGCTCTATATTTGCGTGAGTCTGCTGGCCCTTTTCATCGGCTTCGGCAAGCGCCGGCACGAGATCCTGCTGCTGAAGCAGGACGCGTCCGGACATCGGACCAGCCTGGGACAGTATAACCTGCCGTTCCTTGACCAGATTATTGTTATCGTGACCACAAGCGGGCTGATCAGCTACACTTTCTACAGTTTCGAAGCAGAGACCGCGCTGGCCGGACCGACGCAGATGTTGTTGACCGTCCCGCTGATCGTCTTCGTCGTCTTGCGCTATCTCTATCTGATTCATGTAGAGCAACGGGGGGGCGCGCCGGAGGACCTGCTGTTCTCAGATCGTCCTCTACTCGCGGGCGTGGTTTTGTGGATGCTATCGGTGGTGGCCGTCATCTACATCTGGTGAACGCAACCTGTCGGAAACCAGTTTACTCTAGATACCACTATTCGACTTCTTCGACAAATTGTGCCCAGTCGCCTTCCATCCCCTCTTCAGTGACTCCATAGAAGATGCGAATATCGGAACCTTGGCGCAGGGCCAGATCGAAGCGCACTTTGCCGGCGCGCTTGGCCGAGCGAACGAATCCGACGTTCTCCTTCCAACGGATCTGGTTTGACTTGACAGGGCTGTCCTCGTATTGGGTTATTGCATAGTTCCACAGCTTGCGTGCGCCCTTGCGGGTAACATTGCCGACTGAGCGCTGGTTGCGCAAGTTGCGTACTACGTAGTAAGTCGTATCGCCCCTCGTCTCGCGGTCGACGATTTCGACGCCGTCCTGAGGTAGAAAGAAGGGATCACTCTCCATTGGAGACGCCTTCTTCGCACGGCCGCGTGTGCGCTTCGAGTTACCACGCGCGGCCGCGCCGGCCTTGTCCTCCCCTGCGGATTCATCCGCCGCCAGGGCATCATCGTCTTCATCTCCGCCGACCAGATCGGCGTTGAGCCCGACGCTCTCCAGTACCAGCGCCACGATTTCGTCCCGCAAGGCCAGGCTGGTCTCGGCGTCATTGCGGACGTAGAACTTGGATCCGTCGAGGCAATAGGGTTTTTCGTCGCCCGCGTCGACGCCGATGCGCAGCACATCGGCCCCGCCATTCGAGATGACTTCGTAGCGAGGCTCCAATGGCGGCGTGAGCCGTTCGGTTATGGCCTGCTGAATCTCCTTCTGCGCCTGTTTCGAGTTGGCAAGCCCTTTCACTTTGCCCTTGCGAGCGTTGGCGCCGACAAAAATTGTTCCGCCATCGGTGTTGGCGAAGGCGCAGAGGTCCGCGAGGACTATCGTCTGCCGCCCTCCTTTCTTGTTGGCGGTCTCGTGGAAACTCTGTGTCTGGTTGGGCCCTTCGGCCCTGGCAGCGGCCAAGTGATCGACCACCTTCTCCGGGGCGCGAAAGGGGCGCGTGCGGTCGAACCAGCGGCTGGAAAACAGCACCTTGATCGCATCGAACGACGGCTCGGGCAAGAGCAGTTCCGTGGCACGCTCTCCGATGCCGAGGCGTCTGCTGTTGCGGGGATCGGTGCTGAGGCGGTGGGCGTCGCTCCCCTGGATGCAGTGCATCTTGCGGGGGTACTCCGGCTTGGAGCCGTTGAAAAAGCGCGACGTCGCCTTGCGGCTGCGGCTCTCCAGGTCGGTCACTTCCAGGGCGCTCAGGTTGGCATCCTGCGTATAGGAAATCTTCGTCTGTCCGCCGAAGGGAAAGTTGCGCATCGCAACACCGTGCGTACTGTTGGCGTGGGCCGCGATTGCGATGCCGCCGGAGTCAACGATCGTCTCGTAGGCGCTGATTACGTCGGTGCTGGCGCCGGTTTCGGTCGAGCCGGCGTCCAACCTGTCTTGTGGCACATTCAAGCGCAAGAGTATATGCTCCAGCTCGCGGACCGTTGTTTCGGGGGGATAGATGGCGAGAATGTGGAAACCGAACGTGGCGGTAAATTCAAAGCCGGGAAGTACGACAATCTCGTTCGCCAGCTTATGCCATTTCTCCAGATTGCTGCGCTCAGCGTCGGTCAGCCTGTTCTGCTGTTGTAGACGGGTCAGCCATTCAATTTCGCTGCGAATGGCATCGACGCCTGCAACCGTGTTGTGATCGGTAATGGCGACTACGTCCAGCCCGCGCATGCGCGCCGTCGCCAGCCATTCCAGATAGGTGATGCCGGGGTCCTCGTAATCGTTCGAGGCCGGCGTGTGGGTGTGCAAGTCCACCTTGTACCAACGCAGCCTTCCGGCGCCTTGACGCGCGCCGGTCTGCGCTTGAGCGCCTCCTGCGGAGGCGCCTCTCGATCTTCTTTTTCTACTCATTTTCTATTTTGAAGCTGCCCAGTTCTTAGCAAGACAGCCCTGTTCATGACGCGTACTCGATCCGTTCCAGCGGGTCGGTCTCGCTCTCGGTGACGGGCCCGTCTGGGGAGGGAGCAGGGGCGTCGGGGGCGTCGTCCTCCTCTTTCTGGACCAATTCGTGATGCAGGGCGGTCTCAAGCACCTCGTCGACCGTCTCCACAGGAATAAACTTCATCGACTCCCGTACGTTCTCCGGCAGCTCCTCGAGGTCGGCCTCGTTCGCGGCCGGCATGATGATCGTGCTCAGGCCGGCTCTGGCCGCGGCCAACACCTTTTCCTTCAGCCCGCCAATTCGCAGGACCTTGCCGCGCAGCGTAATTTCGCCGGTCATACCAATATCAGGATGAACTGAGCGGCCCGTGAGCAGACTGGCAATCGCGGTGACCATGGTCACCCCGGCGCTGGGTCCATCTTTGGGCAGAGCGCCTTCGGGAATGTGAAGATGAATGTCAATCTCTTCAAAAAAATCGGGCGGAATGTTGAGATCGCGGGCCCGGCTCCTCACATAGCTGAGCGCGGCCTGGGCGCTCTCCTTCATGACCTCACCCAGCTTCCCCGTCAGAACGAATCCCTTCTTGCCTGGCATCTTGGTCGCTTCAAAAAAGAGTATCTCGCCGCCGGTCATCGTCCAGGAAAGGCCGACGGCCACGCCGGGAATGCGGGTACGGTCAGCGATCTCCTCCCGCTGGAAGCGACGCGGGCCCAGGTACTCGACCAGCGATTCCGGTGTAATGTTGACCGGCTCGATGGGAAAGGCACCGTTTCCGTGCTTTTTCTTGGCGCCGGCACCGTCCTCGATGTAACCCTGTTGCGACGGTGTATCGTCGAGGCCGAGGGGAAGCGGGGCCTGCAACTGAAACGGTACGTCCGCCGCGATCGTCGCGGCGACCTTGCGGCAGATCTTCCCGATTTCCCGCTCCAGGTTCCGCACGCCGGCTTCGCGCGTGTAGTCATGCACAATCTTGTGCAGTGCCTCTTCAGCGAACACAATCTCGCCGTCGCGCAGCCCGTTCTCTTTGATCTGGCGGAAAACGAGATACTGCTGCGCTATTTTGACCTTCTCGTGCTCTGTATAACTGCTGAGCTGGATAACCTCCATCCGATCACGCAGCGGACCGGGGATCGTGTCCAGCACATTCGCGGTTGTAATGAACATAACCTCGCTCAGGTCAAAGGCAACGTCGAGGTAGTGATCGCGAAACTCGCGGTTCTGTTCCGGGTCCAGGACCTCAAGCAGCGCGCTGGTGGGGTCGCCGCGAAAGTCCCGCCCCAGCTTGTCGACCTCGTCGAGCATAAAGACCGGATTCTTAGACTCGACCCGGCGGAGGCTTTGAATTATGCGGCCCGGCATCGAACCGATGTAGGTGCGGCGGAATCCCCGGATCTCGGCCTCGTCGCGCACGCCCCCCAGCGCCAACCGCATAAACTTTCGCCCCATAGCGCGGGCGATACTAATCCCCAGGCTGGTCTTGCCGACGCCCGGCGGACCGACAAAGCAGAGCAGCACACCCTCCCGCTCGCGCCGGATCTTGTCGCGCGCGTCCTCCTCCTCGACTTTGCGCCCCGTCTTGCGCGCCGCCCGCAGCCTGCGCACGGCCAGGTATTCGACAATGCGGTCTTTGATCTCGTCAAGGCCGTAATGGTCCTCCTCCAGGACATCACGTGCGTGGTTGATGTCGAGATTGTCCTCCGTAGTCTGCTGCCAGGGCAGTGAAACCATCAGATCGAGGTACGTCTTGATGACGCTGTATTCGGCGGCTTGAATCGGCATACGCCGCATCCGGTTCAGCTCCCGCGTCGCCTCCTTGTGCGCCTCGTCCGGCATGCCCGCGGCCTCGATGCGTTCCTCAAGCTCACGGATGTCGGCTTCCTGCTCGTCTTCCTCGCCCAACTCCTTCTGGATTGCCTTGATCTGCTCTCGCAGGAAAAAGTCCTTCTGCATCTTCTCCATTTCACCCTGTGCCTGGGACTGGATCTTGTTGCCCAGTTCCATGACGTCGACCTCGCCGTGAAGCAGTTGGGTCAGGCGCAGGAGTTTTTCCTGGACGCTGTCCATCTCCAGCAGTTGCTGGGCGTCATCGATCTCCAGGCGTATGCTGCTGGCGACAAGATAAGCCAACTGACGGGCGTTTTCGACGTTGGCCGCCATCACAGCCAGCTCATCGGGCATCTGACCGTCCAACTCGACAAGCCGTCGGAAGAGGTCGGTCACGGCGCGGGCGGACCCGTCGATGTCCAACCCCTCTTCGAGCTCTTCGGGCAGGACTTCGACACGGGCGCGCAGATAGGGCTCATCCTGGATGTACTCGGTCAGGCGGATGCGCTCCAGACCCTGGACCGCAAGCCGGACGGTGCCGTCCGGCGCCTTCAGCACGCGATGGACCTGTGCCGCGGTCCCAATCCCGTAAATCTGATCGGGCGACGGCTCCTCGATCGATTCATCCTTGCTTGTTACCAACGCAATAATGCGGCTCTGGGGCAGGTTGTCCTCGACCAGCTTGATGCTGCGCTCCTGGCCGATGGTCAGCGGCAGCCACATCATCGGGTATACGACGATGCCGCGCAGAGGCAAGACCGGCAGGTCGTCGGCGACGTCGGTCAGCTGCGACTCTTTTGCGGCTTCGTCGTCCTTCCCTCCGTCCGCGGCCCCGTTGCCTTCAGATTCCCGGGCCTCGGTTGAGGCTTCCGGCGATGCAGGAGACGGCTCTTTCTGCTCGTCCTCAGGGCCGTCTTCGGGCCCTCTATCGGGCAGGTTCGTCTCTTCCTGCTCTTTTTCGTTATAATCTTCCTCTTGCTTTTCGTCGCTCATATTGTTCCCGACGCGTCTGATAGGAAAATCCTCCTCCTTAACATGCGAACGCTCGCTCCGGCAGCTTGCGGCCATTGCGCCGCAAAACATTCCGAGGAACTGGGTCCTCGAACATATCGCGCTGGTTACCGCCCGCGCCAGACTGCACGATGCTGGCTCGCAACTTATTGGCATTGTACCACAGATGGGCTCATTCAAAAGTGGGCCGCTACCCATTTCTGCTAATTCTGTTCAGGCAACATCCTGGAGGCTGAGTAATCAAAAGGCGAGTAACGGCAATTCACTCTAATCGCCACATACCTCTCGATTCGCTACTCAACCCTCTTTTCGCAACAGGCGTCCGCAGGATGATATCCCCAAGGTGAGCGGTCGATTGCATGTGGCTTCGAAGCAAGTTGGGGACTGGTGGCAAGCGGATTGTGCCTGGAATGCTTGAGCGGGGCGAGCGCGTCGAACTGGTACCTGCTCACGACGCTCGGAGGTGTGTGCTGGACGATTCCTTACCCTGAAAAGTCGAGTATGCGTCCTCCGTTTGGACAGGCCTCCTTGCAAGTCACATTTTTTTGGAATTGGTACTCGAGTGGGAGATCCGTCATGGTCACGGCAAATTCGGCAGTGGGGGGCTAGTAGTTCAACAAACTTCTATTGATGGATAGAGACTTTCGAGTTTGATACGAGCGTCAGCGGTGGTGAAACGCCAGTTGACGCTCGATGCAGAAGCATTGCGGCGGTCTTGCCAAGCTGCGACTTTCTGCATCAAGGTCTGTTTGTCAGGGATGCGAGCCTTCAAGCACTGTCGATGCAGGACACTGAGTTCGATTTCCGCCATATTGAGCCAGCTGCCATGTTTGGGGGTGTAATGGATTTCCAGTTTGGCGGCAATGCGGTACGCCTCAGCCGCTGGGAACGCTTCATACAAAGAGGCGAGTTTGTGCGTGTTCAGATTATCCATGACCAAGACGATCGTCTCTGCCTGCGGGAAATGGATATCGACCAGGTCGCGCAGGCAGTGGGCAAAGTCAACCATGGTACGGCGCGCTGTCACCTTAACATGACGCCAGGCTTGCAGAGGTGCGAAAAGGAGAAAGAGGTTACAGGTACCGTTGCGTTCATACGCGTAGTCATATTTGGCCACCGTACCGGGTCGGGGCGGCAGGGGCAAACGGCTCTCTTTGGTCAACTGTTTGCTGCCTTCATCCAGACAGACCAGCGGTCGCTTCTCATCCTGCGGCCGATGATAGACCGTAAGCGTATCTTCCATGGCACAGACGAACTCTGCACTCGCTGTCTCCGGCACGCACCACACATCTTTCAACCAGGGCTTGAGTTCGTTTTTTTGAGTGTCGTGCGCACCGTTTCGCGCGAAATGCGTTCGACCACCTCTAATTCGACCAGCTTATCGGCCAGCATCTGCAACGTCCATCTCTCCTGTCCATCGGGCGCAGCGCTACAGGCTATCTGCACCAAGCGGGCTTCGCCGGCGCCATCCAATACGCGCGGTCGCTTCCGTTTCGGGCGCGTGTGGGTGAGGGCCGCTTCAATTCCGACTGTGACACACCGTTCCCGAACTCGCTCGACTGTGCGCACATGCGCGCCTAAAGCCTTGCCTATCTCGGCGTCGTTAAAGCCCCCGCCTACCTGCGCTTCATCGGCCATCAAGAGGATGCGAGCCCGTCTTGAGCGGCGTCCCGACCCTGTGCCTGTATTCACTTGCGTTTCCAGTTCCTTGCGCTCCTCCGCTGTCAAGCGCACCCGATATCGTTTCGCTGGCATTTCCCCTCTCCTTGTGTCCGCCTTTCCGGAGAGTGTGCCACAGTTCACCTATCCATCAAACCTTATCTGTTACACCACTAGACTGTGCGAGTCTTGTCGAAAGCCAACAGGTCCCGATGCTGAGTATGCTGTTCCGTTGCTCCATGCCACAGGCTCATCGCCACCTCTCGGCGCCAGCAGTCCACTGCCATTCCCCGCTGCCACGCTTTTTCCCTCTATCGGCGTATGATAAACTGCGCCTGAGAACGAATGCCGCCGTCCTTTTGAACTCGACGTTTTCCGGCCTCGAAGCTCCCCAGCCCACTTTTCTGCTGGCAGGAGAAACCCGTGAAAATAACTGATCTGACCGTTCGCCGCTTTCGCTACATTTCGAACACCGTGCGCGATTCCGAAGGGCACGGCCACCCTGGCGGTCCGCACGAGGCGGTGCAGTCGCTGCTCACGATTCATACCGACGAGGGCGTCGAGGGCTACTATTTCGGCAGCCCGTCGCAGGCGCTGATCGACGGCCTCGTGAAACCAAATATCACCGGCGAGGACCCCTTCTACCGCGAGCGGATCTGGCACAATCTGAAGGAGCGGCAGCGACTCAACCTGGCCACAATGTCAGACAGGCTCCTGAATGCCGTCGACTTGGCGCTGTGGGACCTGGCGGGACGGGCGCTCGACATACCCGTACACAAACTGCTCGGCGCGACGCGCGACAAGGTGCCGGCCTACGCCAGCACGATGTGCGGCGACGACGTTGAGGGCGGGCTGGGCACCCCCGAGGACTACGCGAACTTCGCCGCCTGGTGCATCGAGCGCGGCTACCCTTCCTTCAAGCTGCATACGTGGCAGCCTCCCTACGAAGGCGCGCCCAGCGTCAAACGGGACATCGCCGCCTGCGCCGCGGTGCGCGAGGTGTACGGGCCCGACGCCCACCTGATGCTCGATCCATACCACTATTATTCCCGGCTCGAGGCGCTGGAACTGGCCAGGGGCCTGGAAAAGCTGGACTACTACTGGATGGAAGAGCCGATGGACGAGCACAGCATGTCCTCCTACGTGTGGCTGTGTGAGCAGACGCCGCTGCCGATCTGCGGACCGGAGACGGCCGAAGGCAAGATGTTCACGCGGGCCGAGTGGATCAAAGCGGGCGCGTGCGACCTTGTGCGCGGCGGGGTCGGGGACCTGGGCGGGCTCACGCCGTTGATGAAGGTGGCCCACTTGGCCGAGTCGTTCGGTATGCGGATGGAGGTACACGGCGGCGGACCGGGCAACTTCCACGCCCTGTGTGCGATGGGTATTCCGGGCCAGTACTACGAGCGCGGCCTGCTGCATCCTTTCATCGACTATGATGACCCGGCCGCATGGCTCAACCGGCTCGACGACCCGATGGACGACGAAGGATTCGTGCATATTTCGCAGCTGCCCGGCCTGGGCCAGGACATCAACTGGGACTATATCGAGGACAATCTGCTGGAGTAGGTCCCAGCGCACGGCTGCCGGCGGAGGGAGCCGATGAACGAAGAGGAACGCTATCTGTTCGACCTGCGCGGTTACCTGGTCATCGAGGAAGTGTTGTCGGCGGCGGAGCTCGCAGAGCTGAACCGGCTGATGGACAGCCAGGAGTTGCCGCCGCCTGAGGATGACACGTTGAGCGCGCGCTTCGGCGCCTTCCTGGAGTGGGGGCAAAACTATTGCGACCTTCTCGACCACGACCGCATCTTGCCCTACCTGAAGGCAGTCCTCGGCGACGGATTTCGCCTGGATCACTACTACGGCATTTACATGCGCGAGGGCACCGAGTCGCTGCGGCTGCACGGGGGCAACACGCCCTACGACCCGCCGGAGTACTACCATTTTCGCGATGGGCGGATGTACAACGGCCTGACGGTCGCGGCCTGGAATCTGACCGATACAGGTCCGGAAGTGGGCGGATTCTGCGCCGTGCCGGGCAGCCACAAAGCGAACTTCCCCTGCCCGCGGAGCATCCAACTCGCGCACGCAGCGCACGACGCGGTCGTTGTGCCGGAAGCGCCTGCCGGGTCAGTGGTTGTCTTCACCGAGGCGCTCACGCACGGCACAGCTGTGTGGACGGCCGGCTACCAGCGGCGTTCGCTGCTGTTCAAGTACAGCCCTGGTCAGCAGTCGTGGAGCGCCAACTACACGCAGCCGCCCGAAAACGTCAACCTGACGGCGAGACAAAAGTTGCTATTCGAGCCGCCCTACTTCAACGCGCGGCCTTCGCTGTTCGAAGAGGAGTAGCGCGCGGGAGCGCAGCCGCCCTCGCGTTATTCGCAAGAGAAACGTACCCTCAACCAAGGAGTCATCCCATGTCTCAGCCATTCCGCATCGGTGCTTCGGCCGGTTTCAAGACATTTGCGCCGGGCACGATCGAGCCGGTCCTGGCGCGCCTGATCGACCCGCTGCCACATGTCGAATGGGACTATTTCGACGTCAACTACGGCGAGCCGGTTCAGGCCGAGGCGGTCGCGGACTTCGACGGTGTCATCGCCCTAGGCAGCCCCTATACTGCCGAAGCGGTCAGGGGCGGCGGGCGCATGATCTGCGTTGCGCGTTGGGGTGTCGGCTACGACATGGTCGACACGGAGGCACTGACCGCCAACCACGTATTGCTGACGATCGCAGTGGACGCGGTGCGCAAGCCGGTCGCCGAGGCGATCCTAACGCTGATCCTGGCGCTGGCGAAGAAACTGGCGGCAAAGGACAAGCTCGTGCGCACCGGCCGCTGGGATCTGAAGGTGGAGGTAAGCGGGCTGGGACTGAGCGGCAAGACGGTCGGATCGGTCGGAATGGGCAACATCGGCGGCGAGATGTTCCGTCTGCTCGGTCCGTTCGACCTGGGCCGGCGCATCACCCATGACCCCTACCTCGACCCCCAGCGGGCGCAGGCGTTGGACGTGGAGTTGGTCGGCATCGAGGAGCTCTTCCGCGAATCGGATTTCGTGGCAGTCAACTGCCCGCTGAGCGAAGAGACCCGCGGCATGATTGACGCGCGGCTGTTTTCGCTGATGAAGCCGAGCGCCTACTTCATCAACACGGCGCGCGGGCCGATTGTCAACCAGGAAGACTTGGTCGCTGCTCTGCAGAGCGGCGCGATCGCCGGCGCGGGCCTGGACGTGGTCGAGCCGGAGCCGCTGCCGCTGGACCATCCGCTGATCGAGATGGAAAACGTGATCCTCTCGCCGCACGCGCTGGCCTGGACCGACGACCTGTACGATTTGAACGGGACGATGGCCTGCGAGAGTTTGCTGGCGCTGTTCAGAGGTGAGATTCCGGCGTATCCGGTGAACCGAGAGGTGATCGAAACCGAGGAATTTCAGGCCAAGCTGCGCGACATGGCGGCGAGATGGGAGGCATTAACGACATGATTGACTTTGCGTATCATTGGCGAAGAGGAAGGCAACTCTGATTCCAGTGCTTCTCTGCAACGGCTGTGTCGTTATTGCGGTTGAGCTGGACAAAGGCTTCTAGCGGCAACTAAGACGTCCGCATGGATCTTGTTCTTGTTCGCGTCTTTTGGATCTCTTTAGCGATTGGTTCTGCTCTCTATATCAAATTTTTCAGGGCCCAACGAAATCAGGGCTTGATTATTCGCCGCCTAAGAGTCCGCCGCATCGTTGCGACGATTGCTGGAAGCCGCTCAAACTGGGTAGATTCCTACGAACTTGCCTTTCAGATTGGCGCTGTCACAATTGCCCTTTTCTTGCTACAGATTTGGCGAAGCCCTTTGGGAAGAGTTCCGGTTCGGCAAGGATTCTCCTGCAGATGTCATGGATAAGGCAGCCAAACTTTGGGGCATTGACAGCAAGTTGGTCAGGTCCGGGATCCATCAGGGGCAATTCCTGGTTGAATGGAACGACGTCTTCAGGGAATTCGCCTACTACTCTGCCCGCTTCGAAGCAAGAAGGCTTATAGGAATCACAGCTTTTTTGGGAACGATACCAGCCGACGTTGGGACGCGTTATCGAGTGCCTTGGAGAACCGGTCTACTACGACTCGGTCTTCTACACTGCACAGGATGAATCAGGTATGGGCCTGGGTCTCTGGTATGAGAGCAAGGGTCTCGTACTTGGGAGCTGTTCCTTTTACAGTGTCGACTACCAGCCGGCGGGATTCAAACCTGGAGACCTGATGACACACATGACCGTAGTCTCGCCCAGTGCTGCCATACACACGTTGCCCGAAGTGTACGTAGTCGTGGATGACGCCGAGGGGCAGGCTTTTCATGCGTTGTGCTCTCAAATCGTGGCCGGGTTCCGTCGACGCGTTTCAGTTTCAGCCAGAACAGGAGATTTCTTCGTGCATGGAAGCCGGCCAAGAACGTTGAAATGACTTGAGGCCGCCTCTTTCGGTTCTTCGCGCCCTTTCCGGGATTGAGGAGGCCGAAATGCAAGGGATCCAAGAACCCTCTTTCCGGGCGGCGGCCCGCCCGTGCGCTGACGAAGAGCCCGGTTAGGCCGAATGCCTTCGGTCTATGGTAAAGTCGGATAAAGGAACCGTGCTATACTACTTTCCTATCTCGTCAATCACTTTGCTCAATGAGGAGAATTGTGAATGAGAGTTTGTTTGTCCGTCTGTTTGCTCACCCTGGCTTACATCGCAGGCGCCTGCAATATGGTCATGCCGGACCAGGGCAGCGGCATGGAAATGGACGGCGAAGGCATGGAGATGGATATGTCGGGCGGCTCGATGGCCGCCGACGCGCTCGACCCGCAGACGACAGAGAACAATCTGTTCACCGTCAGTGCTGTCAGCCGGCTGGACCCCGTCGTGATCAACGAGACGCACGCATGGACGCTCCACGTCGAGACGGAGGACGGCAGCCCGGTTACCGATGCCGAGATCACGGTAATCGGCGGCATGCCGGAGCACGATCACGGTTTTCCGACCGCGCCGCGAGTGACAGAGAACCTGGGCGAGGGCGACTATCTGCTGGAGGGTGTTCGCTTCAATATGGCCGGCGAGTGGGTGATGACGCTTGAGATCAGTTCAGGCGGACAGAGCGACTCGGTCACCTTTGAATTCGAGTTGAATTAGCGCGTGCGTCGCACTATCATCGTTGTAGTCGAGGCGGTCCTGCTCATCCTCGTCTCCGGCGGGGCTCTTGTCCTCTTCGGCCTCTTTCGGGAAGGGCCAACGGCCGCAGTTTGGTCGATTCTCACAGGCGGAATGGACTCGTCGGCAAGCGGGGTGCATGGATGGACCGCGGCCGAACAGGGCCTGATCGCCTCCCTCAGCATCGACCGGCTGCCGCCTCTTCCGTCAGATCCGTCCAACGCGGTGGGTGACGACCCGGCCGCGGTCGTGCTCGGCCATTCCCTCTTTTTCGATAGCGGTCTCAGCTCTGAGGGGGCCGTCTCCTGCTCCTCTTGCCACGTTCCTGAACTATATTTCACCGATGGCAAAGTGCGCGCCAACGTGCGTGGCGCAAATACACCCCGCCACACGCCCACGATCGTCGGGATAGGATACAGCGACTGGTTTTACTGGGACGGCCGCAAAGACAGCCAGTGGGCGCAGGCGCTCGCGCCGCAGGAGGCGGCGATCGAGCACGGCGGCAATCGCAATGCGCACGCCCGCTACGTACTGGACAACTATCGCAGCCAGTACGAGGCGCTGTTCGGCCCCGCGCCTGATCTCTACGACGAGGCGCGCTTTCCGCTGAACGCGGCGCCGGTGGATGATGTAACCCTCCACACGGCCTGGGATGAGATGACGGAGGCGGACCAGAACGCGGTCAACCGCGTTTTCGCCAACATCGGGAAGAGCATCGCGGCCTATTCGCGACGGATCCTGCCGGGCCGCAGCCGCTTTGATGACTACGCAGCCGCGGTGGTCGCAAATGACCAGGACCGCATGGCGGAAGTTTTCAGCGAGGAAGAGGCGGCAGGTCTGCGGCTTTTTATCGGCGATGGCCAGTGCACAGACTGCCATAACGGGCCGCTGTTCACGAATGGGACCTTTCACAATATCGGTCTGCCATTGCCGCAGGGCGACAAGTTCGATCAGGGCCGCTCGCTGGGCACGTTGCAGGTGGTGGAGGACGAGTTCAACTGTCTCGGCGCCTACAGCGACGCCGGCGAGGATGGCTGCGTGGAGCTGCGATTTATCAAGCTGGAGGGCGAGGAGCTGGTGGGGGCGTTCAAGGTGCCGGGTCTCCGCAATGTGGCCAACACGGCGCCTTACATGCACAACGGCCTCTTCGCCGATCTAGACGAGGTGATGCGCCACTACAACCACGCGCCGCCCGCCTTTCCCGGCCATTCCGATCTGGTGCCGCTGGCCTTTACGGCGGAACAGAGCGCGGCGCTCAAAGCGTTCCTGCTGACGTTGAACGCCCCGCCGGATGCGCCGCCTGAACTGCTTCGGCCGCCTGATGATGGGGAATAGGCTGGATGCGCGTGCTAGGCGGCGCGGCTGGGCATCTCTTCCCCGCGCAGGCCGGCGAGGAGGTTGTCGACCGTGCGGCGGGCCATCCGATAACGCGACTGGCGCGAGGCGCTGCCGAGATGGGGCAGGACGACGCAGTTGTCGAGACGCAGCAGCGGATGGTCTCGCGGCAGGGGCTCCGGGTCGGTCACATCCATGATGGCGCCGGCGATCTCGTTGCCGCGCAACGCGTCTACCAGCGCGTCGTGGTCGACAACGCCGCCGCGGGCGACGTTGACCAGGTAAGCGGTCTCCTTCATGCGCGCCAGCTCGGGGGCGCCGATCATGTGGCGGGTCTGCGGCGACATTGGCACGCTCAGGACGACGAAATCGGCCTCGTCGAGCAATCCCTCCAACGTGCGATAGGAGGCGTTCAGATCGGCGGCGTCAGGGCTGGGGTTGCGGTTGTGGTAGAGCACGTTCATATCGAACCCGAAGGCGCGGCGGGCGATCTCGCGGCCGACCCTTCCCATGCCGACAATGCCGAGCGTCGAGCCGTAAATCTCGTGCCCGTGCAGGATGTTGGCGTCGTAGACAAGATAGTCCGGTCCGCGGGCGTGGAGCCAGCCCTGGATGATATTGCGGGCGATCGCCATGAGCATGGCGAAGGCCATGTCGGCGGTGACGCCGTTGACGAAGCCGGGCGTAAACCCGACCGGTAGGCCGCGGGCCTTGGCATCTTCCAGGTTGATGTGGTCGACGCCGACGCCGAAGTTGCTGAGGCAGCGCAGCATGGGCATCTTGTCCATCAACAAACCGGGCACGACGGGATGGCCGTAGACGATGAAACCCTCGATCTGCGGCAGGATCGGGTCATCTGCGGTTAGGTCCCAGATGTGCACGTCGCAGCTGTCGGCAACCATACCGGCCATGTCCGGCGGCAGGGCTGAGTCGGTCAATATTTGGTAGGGCACCGGATTCTCCTTTGCGGCCATTTGCGGGGCGTACAGATTCAGACGTTTCGGAAGCAACCTCAGAATGGTAACGAAAGCAGCTGACCGATGTCGCGCATTCTTTATTTTTGTCCTGATTTTCCCCAACCTTCGGGCGGCATCAAAACGCTGTACCGCCATGTGCGGCGGCTGAAGGAGATGGGATTTGACGCCTGGATCGTCCACCAGAAGCGGCCGTTCCAGGTGACTTGGCACGGTTACGAGGCGCCAACGATCTGGCTGTCGGACCGTCCGCAGTTCACGCCGCGGGATGTTCTCGTCATCCCCGAGGTGATGCCCCAGATCATGCAGCAGACAGCCCGCTTCGCCGGCGAACGGATTGTGATTGCGCTGAGCTGGTCGCCCACCTATTGGAATCTACCTCACGGGCAGACTTGGCGCAGCTATGGTATCGAGCGGGTGATGACCAAATCACCACTCATCAAAGAGTATCTGCGCTGGAGCATGGGCATCGAATCGACGCTGATCAGCGAATATGTGAACGAGGCGCGTTATCGCTTCACGCCGGAGCAGAAACGTCCCAAGGTCTGCTACCTGACCCGCAAAGAGCGTTCGGCTGCCTGGCTGCACAGCATATTATGCGCCAAGGGGGCGCCTTTCACCGAGTTCGAATGGATGGCGCTGCGCGGGTTGAGCGAGAACGAGTATGCCCACCATATGCGCGAGGCAACCGTATATGTGTCCACCAATATGCAGGAAGGCATGAACACGTCTGTCCTCGAGGCCATGGCCTGCGGCTGCCTGGTCGTAGGCTACAGCGGCATAGGCGGGGTCTACATGGAAGGCGAAGGGGCGGGCCAGAACTGCATTCTTGTGGAGAACGGAAACGTGCCCGCGCTCGGGAAGCAGCTGGAGCAGACGCTTTGTCGACTGGCCGCCGACCTGGCCGCGTTCAATCAGATCACCGAGAATGGACGGCGGACGGCTAGCGCCTACCAGAATCCCGACGACGAGGCGGCCAGTCTGCGGGCTATCTTCGTCTCGCTCGTCGGATCCAACGCTTAGCTTCCCTCGACAACCTCCTCGCCCAGCGGAAGCCGCTCCACTGCGTCGCCGACGCGAATTGTTCCTCCCTTTACAACCCTGGCCGTAATGCCACCGTGGCCGCGCATGGCGTTGTAGCCGCCGGGCCCGAGAGTCTCCTCCATGCGGCTGCACGGATGGCACGGACCGCTGTGCTCGAAGACCGCGTCGCCGATTCGAAATCGCCTGTCCTGAAGACTGAACAGGTTGACGCCGCGCACGACGATGTTGCGCCGGGTCAGCGCAGGATCCGGCGAGGCCACGCGCAGGAATGCGCCGACCGCGTCGAGGTGCTCGCCCTGGATCAGCGTAACCTGGCGCTTGCCGTCGCCCTGCCCGTGAAAGTGATCGCCCTGGAGGCCGCTGCCGGGCACCGCGTCAACAGCATCGACCGGTTGAGGGTGGCCGCGCCGCGCCGCCCGCACACCAATCCACGCGACCGTCCCGTCCTTCGTTGATTTCGCCATGAGTTTCGCCACTTCGCTTTCTGGATTCAGTTCGCTCATTCCCGTATCTCCGGTAGGCTGATCGGGTTGCAAGGCTGAATGGCTCTGCTGTCGTTGCCGGCTGGAGACAGCAATTGTAATCAGAACATCGGGGTGCTGCAGACGAAAGCGCCCATGCGAACGGGAGAGCGCAGTACGTCATGCTGGTGGATCGCCTTTTGCGCACGTTCGCGAACGAGGAGCGGCAGCAGTTCCTTGATTTCGAGATTGATGTCGTCACGCGTAAGCAAGTTGCGGTAGCGGCCAATTGTCATGTAGCTGGCCAGGAACTCATCTGCAGAGTAGTACAGCGTCTCATCTTCAAAGTAGACCCGGCGAACATTCTTGAAAGAAGCTTCGAGTAGGCGTGCTCCGTTCTCCATCGAAAAGGGGGAGCGGGTTTGGGAAACGTAATTGACGCCCAACTCGTCGAGCGCGGCGTAGTGGTACTCCAGGACCGGCACAGAAACTTCATCGCTATTGGTTGTGGCCAGTAGCCAGCCTGTTTTCTTCAAGACTCGCGCCAGTTCGCGAATTCCGGCGGGAATGTCGGGCAGATGGTAGAGTACATGATTGGCCATTGCACCGTCAAAGCCGGCGCTGGGAAATGGCAGCGACTGGATTTCTGCGGCTGCGAATTGCAGGCGATGTCCGCGCCCCGCTGCTTCCTGCGCCGCGGTCTGCAACATGCCGAGCGAACTGTCGCAAGGGGTGATGTTTGCGGGCGCCAAGGCGTGCGTTTCGACAAGCGGCCAGGTAAATCGCCCCCAGCCGCAGCCGGCATCCAGCACGCTCGATCTAGGACGCAGCGGAAGAAGATCGAGGGCCCAGAATTCGAAGCGGCGGCCTGAGGCCATGTTCGAACGCTGATGCTTTGCCCGCAACTGGTCGCCTTTGCGATAGTAGGGGCAGAAAGCTCGCTGGATCGGGTCGTCCTGCTTCTCGAGCGAAGAATTCGTGCGGGCGAGAGTGGTCGGATTCACTTCCGGCACCGGAAACAGCCGAAATCGTCGAAGCGAGCGCTTTCCGCGGCGGCCGGCTGACAGTCCTGAACGGATACAAATCCGGCGGCTCTCAGCATCTCTTCGTGTTGGGCGACGGTGAAGCGGCTCAGGTGCGGGCTGGCCGCGTCCTGGAGCAGATCGCCGTAGATGAGCTGACCGCCGGTGCGAAGGAGGCGGCGCGCCCGCGCCAGCACATTGGTTTGCTCGGCCAGCCCACCCAGGTCATGCAGTGCTTGAAGCGATATCACCGCGTCCACCTGTCCGGCCCAGTCCAACGGCGACAACTCTTCCTCCCAGTCTTCGTTGACCAGGTCGGTGCAAACGAGTTCGATTGCGCGACCGGCAACAGATTCGGTCGACTCGCAAGCGAGCCGGCCGCGGGCGAAGTCGAGAAGGTGGGGCGAGAGGTCGAAGCCGCAGTAACGCGCTGATGGGTGTTGGCGGAAGAGGTGTTCCGCAAGGTAGCCGGCGCCGCAGGCCAGCTCAACTACTCGCGGCGAGTTCGCTGAAGGGCCGCTGATCCTGGACACGATCCAGGCGGCCACCTGCGATCGCTGGGGCCGCTCCCGATTGAGTCGCGCCTCCCATTGGCGCGCCTGCGAATCGCTGCGGACGTCGGCTGAGCGTATCATCGGCAGTCACCACTGATGTTCGAAGAGCGACCCATTGACCGATTTCGCTGTGCGCCTTCCGCGCCTCCGGCACCCATGGATAGAAGGCGTGGAACGCGTGCCAGAGGCCATCCCAGACCTTGAGCGAAACGTCTACGCCGGCGGCGGTCGCCTTTTCCGCCAGGCGCGTCGAATCATCAAGCAGGATTTCGTCGTCGCCGGCGTGAATCAGCAGCGGCGGCAGGCCGTGCATATCGGCATAGAGCGGCGAGACGAGCGGGTGGTCGGTAGGCGTGCCGTTGCGGTAGCGATCCGCCAGGAGTTTTATGCCGGCGGGGCGCAGCCACGGGTCGCGCCGTGCGCGGGTGCGGACGCTGTCGCCGGTACCGAGCAGGTCGGTCCAAGGGGAGAGCAGAACGGCGCCGGCGGGCATCTGCATGCGTTCATCGCGCAGGGTCTGGAGCAGCGCCAGGGCCAGGCCGCCTCCCGATGATTCTCCGCCGACTATGATCCGTTCGGGCGGATACCCCTGTGCCAACAGGAAGCGGTATGCGGCGCGGGCGTCCAGCAGGCCGGCAGGGAACGGGTTTTCGGGGGCGAGGCGGTATTCGGGCAGCAGCATCCGAGCGCGGCAGACGGCGGCGATGTGGGAAACGAAATTGCGATGCGACCGGCACGAACCGATGAAATAGCCGCCCCCGTGCAGATAGAGAAACGCTGTTTCCGATCGTGTGTTGCGCGCATCGAGCCATTCAGAGGGCACGCCGAACGCGTCGACCGGCATGGCCTGCATCCCTGCGGCAATCGGCAGGCGGCTGCCGCCCACGTCAATCGTGCTGCGCTGGTCATCGATGGGGCGGTCGAGCGGGAGGCGTCTGTTGCGGCGACGAAAGAACTCTTTGAGGAGGTTACTGCGGAGGCTCGGCACGGTCATGACTCCAGTTCTGTAGACGTATATTGTAGAAAAGATTACCACGAATGGTCCTCTTGCAAAAGCTTCGCCCCTGGGTTAGCGTTCAGGCTGCAATCGCGAGAGGAAGATAATCAATGATATACAAGAAACTGGGAAGACGCGATGACTTGCAGGTGTCGGCAATTGCGCTGGGCTGCTGGCCGTTTGCAGGCGGCAACGTGTGGGGCGCGCAGGCTGACAGTGATTCGATCGCGGCGGTCCACGCCGCGCTCGATATGGGCATCAACTTGTTCGACACGGCGGAGGGATACGGGCGCTCGGAGGAGGTGCTGGGGCGCGGCCTGAAGGGGCGGCGTACCGAGGCCGTCATCGCAACGAAGGTCAGCGCGGGCAACCTTGCCGCCGACGATGTAATGGAGGCTTGCGAGCGGAGCCTGAAGGCGCTGCAGACCGACTACGTCGATCTGTACCAGATTCACTGGCCGAACCGGGACGTGCCGCTGGCCGAGACGGTCGGCGCGCTTGAAACCCTGCGAGAACAGGGCAAGATTCGCGCCTACGGAGTCTGCAACTTCGCGGTCCAGGACTTGTCAGAGATGGTTGAATTAGGCCGGAGCGTTAGCGATCAGTTGCCGTACAGCCTGGCCTGGCGCGGCATCGAGCGCGCTGTGCTGCCACTTTGCCGGTCGAACGGCATCGGCGTGATCTGCTACAGTCCGCTGGCGCAGGGCGTGCTCACTGGCCGTTACACAAGCGCCGACGAGATGCCGGAAGGGTTGGCGCGCACGCGCCTTTACTCAGGCACGCGGCCCATATCGGAACATGGCGAGGCCGGATGCGAGCAGGAGCTGTTTGCGGCGGTGGCCGGAATCCGGGAAATTGCCGGAGAACTGGGTGAACCGATGGCTGCGGTCTCGCTGGCTTGGCTGCGTCACCAGGAGGGTGTTACCTCGCTGCTGGTCGGCGCGCGCAACGCCGAAGAGGTGTGTCGGAATCTGCCTTCACTCGATCTGACGCTCTCGGATGAGGTTGTACAACGGCTTGCCCGCGTTACCGACCGGCTCAAAGAGGCATTGGGAGAGAGCCTCGATATGTGGTACGTGCCATCTCGCATGAGATAAGGGCGAACACGCCTACTGCTGCGGTTCGCGCTCCATCACCTCGTGCGGCCACACAATCTGGCGTCGGGCAGGAGTAAGCCGCTCCAATAGCCCCGGCGACGGCCGGTAACCGAAGCGAAAGAAGCCCCATGACGGGCCGTAGCGGTAGACAACGACGCGGCGGTCTCCGCGGGCAGTGCGGCGGGCGGAGCCGTGGCAGATGGTGTCGACGAAAATCAGCGCGTCGCCGGCGTCCATGTAGATTTCCTCAGCGCCGATGATCGCATCCGCAGATCCGCCAAGCGCAATGGAATGGTCATCGTACTGCGGCGGCGGGAAATTAGACTTATGGCTGCCGGGGATCAACATCGTGCCACCGTCTCCCGGTCCGATGTCGGTCAGAGCAACGAGCAGGTTGACCTGTCCGCTCATAAAGCGCCCGGCATGAAAACGGAACTGGTTTCGCTTCACGCCCCAGTGTCCACCTGAGTGGATGCCGATGGCCTCGCCGGGCCCGCGCAGGTTGGCGAAGTTCTCGTCGATGAAGAGCGGCCCATGGTGATAATCGAATGTGCCTTCGCCGCCAACGAAGAACTTCACCTTCTCGATCCAGGACGGATGGTCGATCAGGTTTTCGAAAGCGTGCCCGGCCTCGTAGATCTGTTGCAGGTTGAGGCCATCATCCGTCCCGTACTGATGGCCGTGAATGTAGCCCGCCCAGCGGCCGACTTCCAGGGGAAGAACGGCATCGATCCCGCCGTTACACGCGGCCACCTCCGCCGGAGTGAGCGCATTCTTCAGCAGCAGATAACCCTTCAGGTCGAACAGAAAAACCTCGATTTCGGAAACACGATTGTCATCGGCGTTCATCGGTCGTTCCTGTTGGGTGACGCACACATTTTGTCGGCTCTTGTGAGTAGGCTACAATGCTGCCAGCAACGCTGGGAATCCGGCCTGTCGTAGATAGGGAACTAGAATTCGTGTCTTTAGTCATTGTACTACAATTGACGGATGACAGGCTCAGCCCGACGAATCGAAGAGGCATGAATGGCACTTGCACCTGATCATCTTGTCTATGCGGCACCTGACCTGGACAAAGCTGTTGACAAACTGGCGGCGCTGCTGGGTGTGCGGCCCTCGGCGGGCGGTCAGCATCCGAACGGGACACATAACGCGCTGCTTTCACTCAACCAGAACTGTTATCTCGAGGTAATCGCCCCCGACCCGGCGCAGCGTCCCGGTGATTCGGACCAGCCGCTTGCCTTCGGCCTGGACAATCTGCAAGTCGGAAAGTTGGCTACCTGGGCCGTACTGGCTCCTTCGCTGGAAGAGGTTGCGCAAGCAGCGCAGGCGGCGGGCTATGACCCCGGCGTGATTGTCGACGGCGCTCGAACGCGGCCTGACGGCGTTGAATTGCGCTGGCGGACAACGAAGCGGCCGGAGGCACAGGAAAGCTGGCCGCCGCCTGGCGACGGCCTGGTCCCGTTCCTGATTGAGTGGGGTGAGGGTACGCCCCACCCCGCCAAAACATCCACGCAGGGCGCGAGGCTGCTGGAGCTCGCCTTGTTCCATCCTCGTCCTGCTGAAGTGCAGCCGATGCTGTCGGCGCTGCACGTCGATATTCTGGTTGCGGCCGGACCGGCTGCGGCGATGCGGGCGAGGCTTGAGACGCCGAATGGCATCGTGACACTCGAATAGAAGAGAGGACAGACGGCCACGAAAACTGCTTTTCGGTCACGTAATCTGGGAATATGATTAGGCGAAAGTCGTATAATCTGGCCCGGCAGATCGATCGAACAGAGAAGATGTCAAAACGCCATCAGCGAGCGACAGGCAAGGCCTATTTGGTCAAATGGCCCATGTCGGAGCTTGATTTATTGTGCAGGACTGTGGTAAACTTTGATCAGAAGGTGGCATATAATGGAGCGAGGCCCGAGTTGGGCCTTGGCATGCCCGCTATGCAGGCATCAGGAGGATGACCATGGCAGACACAAAGAACGTTTCCGGTTCACCTGAGGCCCTCTCAGACAACCAGAACGGTCATGTGCCGTACCCGGGTATCCCAACGACGACGGACGGAGCCGGCTCTGTGGTGTGGGTCGAAACACACATTACACAGGCGGCCTGCGCCTATCCGATTACATCCTCGACCACAATGGGAGGCGGCTACGGAGCCGCGGTCTCGAATGGCGCCCGCAACTTGTGGGGGGACGAGTTGAAGTTCCTCGAGCCGGAGTCGGAGCACAGTGCGGCCGCCGCGTGTGAGGGATTTGCCGTGGCCGGAGGACGCGTCAGCAACTATACGTCGGGCCAGGGCCTGATCTTGATGCACGAGGTGTTGTACACGATTTCGGGCAAGCGGCTTCCGGTCGTATTTCACATCGGGGCGAGGGCGTTGACGAGCCATAGCCTGAATGTGCACGCCGGGCACGACGACGTAATGTCGGTGTCGGACTCCGGCTGGGGCATTCTGTTCGGACGGACGGCCCAGGAGTCGGGCGACCTGGCGTTGATTTCACGCCGGGCGGCGGAGGATAGCCGTACGCCATTTTTCAATGTACAGGACGGCTTTCTGACCACGCACACGGTTGAGGACGTACTGCTGTGTGAACCGGAGATGATGAAGGACTACATCGGCCGCCCGGAAGACAAGCTGGTCAATCTGTTCAACCCGTACAATCCCATCATGACAGGTGTCGTGCAGAACCAGGACAGCTATATGAAGGGCAAGATTGCCCAGCGTGACTACTATTCCAAGGTCGGAGACGCCGTCCAGAATGCAATGGACGAGTTCTTCCGGTTGACCGGCCGCAAATACGACATGATCGACTGCTACCGCATGGAAGACGCCGAGTACGCTATTGTTGGCATGGGCTGCATGATCGAGACGGCGAAGGCGACAGTCGATTACATCCGGCGAGAAGAAGGGATCAAGCTCGGGGTGGTGCACATAACCTGTTACCGGCCATTCCCCAGCAAGGAAATCGTTGAGGCGTTGCGCCATCTGCGGGCCTTCACCGTTCTTGAGCGGATGGATGACCCGATTGCGCCCAATAACCCGGTGACGAACGACATCAAGTCGGCGTTCGCCGATGCCTACACCGGCAGCCCCGGTTTCGCCGCGATTGACGACATTCCCAAGATCTACAGCGGTTCGGCCGGTCTGGGCAGCCGCGACGTGCGGCCCGGACACTTTGTCTCAATCGCCCGCAATATGGAGGAGGAAGGGCCGCGATTCTTCGTTGTCGGCATCAAACACGATCTTGCTTTGCCCTTGAACGGCGACCCGGATGTGCGGCCCGATGGCGCATTTTCGATGCGCGGACATTCGGTCGGCGGCTACGGCTCGGTCACGACCAACAAGGTAATCGCCACGATCGCCGGCGACATCTTCGGCAAGAAGGTGCAGGCGTATCCGAAGTACGGCTCGGAGAAAAAGGGCCTGCCCACAACCTACTATCTGACGGTGGCTGACGAGCCGATTCTGACCCACTGCGAGCTCAACAATGTTGATTTCGTGCCGATGAACGACATCAACGCCTTCTTCACCAGCCAGCCGCTGGCAGGCATCCAGACCGGGGGAACGCTTTTCGTCCAGACGAACAAGGAAACGCCGGAAGATGTGTGGGCCAATGTGCCGCCGAAGGCGAAGGAGCTGATTCGGGACAAGCAGCTGCGCGTTGTAGCTGCAGACGGCGCCAAAATCGCGCGCGAAGAGGCTCCGGTGGCCGACCTGGAAGTCCGTATGCAGGGTATTGTGCTGCTGGGCATCTTCCTACGCGTGACGCCCTTCGCCGGCGACGCGAACCTGAAAGACGAGGATGTGATGGAGCGCTCGGAACAGGCGCTGCGCAAATATTTCGGCAGCCGTGGCGAAAAGGTCGTGCAGGCGAATATGCGCTGTGTCCGCCGCGGCTATGAAGAGGCGTTCGAGATTCCACCGGGGGTCATCGCGCAGGACATCACCGCGCCGGTACTGGTTCCGGGCGCAGAGATCACTCTGTTTTCCTAGTAGACTCCGGTTCTTACATGATTGATTCACGCAGGCCCGAAAGGCGGCTACTCTTATGGGCGTAACAGTCAATACATTTGACATTCGAACTCTTACGCGCACGGCCAACGGCCACGAGGAAAGCGCGGAAGAAAACGGGTACCACGATAGTTTCGAGGCGTCGGTGGTTGACGCCCACGACTTTTTCGAACGCGTTGTACAGGAATACAACGAGGGGCCGGGGCCGGAAACGCTGGATGCCGATACGGGCGTCGCCCGATCGGTTATTCCCGCCGGGACCGGAGCCTATCGCGACTTCAGCTACATTGCGCCTGAGATTCCAGAGTATATTCAGGAAAACTGCACGGGCTGCATGAGCTGCGTGACCCAATGCCCGGATACGGCGATCCTGGGCAAAGTCGTGACCGATGGGGTGCTCGGCGAAGCGCTGGACGAAATCGAAGATGAGGCTGAACGGAACTTCATGTCGCAGCAGTTCGCCGAGACCAATAAGTTCTACAATGTGCCAGCGAAGCGCAAGAAGACGCCCGGCAAGTTCGGCATCTTCATCGACCCGACGAAATGCAAAGGGTGCGCCGAATGCGTAGAGGCCTGTGACGATCTGGGCTATCATGCTCTGAAGATGATCGAAAAGGAAGACACGACGGTCCCGATCTATCAGAAGAGTATCGACTTCTTCCGCAAGCTTCCGCCTACGCCACAGGAGTTCATCAACGAGCGCGTCGCGGTGGACATGATGTTGGCGGAACAGAGTATGCTCTATGTGGGCGGCGCCGGCTCGTGTGCGGGGTGCGGCGAGGCTACGGCGATTCGCATGTGGCTGGCTGCCCTCGGCTACAAGTACGGCTCCGAGAATGTCGGAATCGCCGCGAGCACCGGGTGCAATACCGTTTACGGCAGCACCTATCCGTACAATCCCTACATTGTGCCGTGGAGCAATTCTCTGTTTGAAGACGGCCCGACATTCGCGATGGGCCTCCGCATGCGCTGGGACCAGTTGGGCTGGGAGGACAAGCAGCTCTGGGTGATGGGCGGTGACGGCGCCATGCTCGACATCGGCTTTCAGGCGCTGAGCCGTATGCTGGCCAGCGGCATGAACATCAGCGTTCTCGTCCTGGATACACAGGTCTACTCCAACACTGGCGGACAGACGAGCACGGCTTCGTTTACGGGGCAGAACGCCAAAATGTATTCGCACGGGAAGGCGATTCCGGGCAAGACGGAGATGCGCAAGGAGCTGGGACGGATCGCGATGATGCACCCGAACACATACGTCGCGCAGACGGTGCAAAGCGTTCCCAACCATTTCTACAAGTCGATTCTGGAGGCGGCCGAGTTTGAAGGGCCGGCCATCGTAAACGTATTCACAACATGCCAGCCCGAACACGGCGTTGCCGACAATATGGCGCGCCACCAAGCCAAGCTGGCGGTTGACAGCCGGGCCTTCCCGATGTTCATCTACGACCCCCGCAAGGGTGATACGATTCGCGACCGGCTCAGCTTGCAGGGCAACCCGGCGGTGAAGGAGGACTGGTACACGATCAAGAAGACGGGTGAAACGATCGACTTCATCACCTTCGCCCGTTCGGAAGGGAGGTTCGCCAAGCAGTTCGACAAGGAGGGCAATCCGTCGGAAGTGTTGATGGTAAGCCAGGCCGACCGACTTGCCAACTGGCACCTGCTGCAGGAGATGGCGGGGATACGGTAAGCGTCGGTTCTTGCGAACGGAGGGCGAACGCTTGGCGGAGCGCTCCAAATCTAAGACTCTTATGAAACGAGGCGCGCTGACGCGCCTCGTTGTTTTATCAGCGGGATGCGATGCATTGAACGTGGAGCCTCAGGGGGCTCCCTCCAGCGCCTGGAGTCAGATTTCGTGAAGAAGGCGGGGATGAGTCGCCGTAAGCGAAGGCCAACCCTCTAAAGGCGCCGATGCATTAGTTCGCCGGCAAGAGCCAGAAGCAGTGAGTCTTCGGCTCCAACACCCAGCGCGGCGGAAAGGGCTTTCAATCCCTCGCCGTGAAAGTGGTTTAGCCTGTCTTCAGACCAGCGCCTGGCGCCCGCCTCCTCAAGAAGACCCAGCGCCTCCGGCAGACTTTCTTCCTCGATGCCGCCCTGCCAGAGTTCCATCATGCGGCCGGCTGCGGCGGGATGCTGCGACGCGTAGAGCAGCGGCAGACTTTTCTTGCGCCGCAGGATATCGTTGCCCGCCGCTTTTCCCGTCACCGTCGGATCGCCCCAGATGCCGAGAATGTCGTCCTGAATTTGAAATGCCAGCCCCAGATTTCGCCCAAAACTGCCCAAGAGTTTCTCCTGCTGCAAATCTGCTCCGCCAAAGAGCGCGCCAAGGGATGCAGAGCCTGCGATCAGCGCCGCTGTCTTTCCCTCAATCATTTGCAGGTACTCGGAGACGGAAACGTCTACCCGCTCCTCAAAGCTCAGATCGAGGTGCTGCCCCTCGGTCAGCTTGATGCAGGCATCCGAGAACAGGTCGGTGGCCGCAAGAAAGTTGTGCGCGGCGGACGATGATGCGGCGCCGTCGGCGCGGCCGCCCGCGCGCAATAGGGCTGTGTAGGCGAGGGCAAACATGCCGTCACCGACATTTATCGCCTGCGGTATGCCCCACAGCGTCCACAGAGTTGGGCGGTGGCGGCGCGTTTCGTCGCCATCTTCGATGTCGTCGTGGACGAGAGAGAAGTTGTGCAGGATCTCGACCGCGGCCGCGGCAGGGACTGCATCGACCGGATTGCCGCCCACCGCCTCACAGGCCATAAGACAGAGCAGAGGCCGTATCCGCTTGCCGGAAGAGACCGCGCACGGCTTCAGGGTCTCGTCGGCCCAGCCAAGGTGATAGTGCATCATGGCGTAGTGGGCCGCGTGGGCTGCGTGCGGCGCAGCCAGGACTTCCCGCATCTCCCTTTCGACGCGTGGGAGCCAGCGCGAGGCAAATTCAGTCAGCCCGTCGCCGTCCGCCCGCGGAGAAGGCGCCGGCTCGACGCCTTGTCTGCTGCTCGGGGAGATGACCGGCCGCCCAGGCGAAACCCGCCGGAGGAGCCTTTCGTTCTCGCCGGTGACCCGGTCGGAGACCTCAATCAGTACACCAGGCTTGCGCAATGCCTGGATATCGCGGGCCCCACAGGCGAACATGGTGATTCGCAGCTCATCGGTGAGGAGGTCGATTTCGTCGATGACAGCCTGTGTGGACTCTACGGCGCGCTTGAGAAATGGGGAGGCCAGACCGGTCAGATCGGCGCCGAGGGCCGCGGCCTTGGCAACATCCTGGCCGCTTCGCATTCCCCCGCTGGCGAAAATCGGCATGTCGGATCTTCCGGCTTCGGCCCGAGCGGCAATCACGTAGGCCAGGCTTGCGGCGGTCGGAATGCCCCACTCGCGAAAAGAGGCAGCCAGCCGGCGCTGGCGCTCGGTGGCGGCGCGGTGCTTTTCGACTTCGCTCCAGGAGGTGCCGCCAGCGCCGGCTACGTCAATTGCGCTGACGCCGGCACCGATCAACCGCACCGCAGCCTGTTTGCTGATTCCCCAGCCGACTTCCTTGACGATGACAGGGACGTCCAGGCCGGTACAGACCGCCTCGATCCGGGGGAGAAGCCCTTTCCAGCGCCTGTCTCCTTCGGGTTGCACGACCTCCTGCAGAGGGTTGAGATGCAGAATCAGTGCGTCGGCCTCCACCATCTCAACGGCGCGGCGGCACTGGTCAACAGTGTAACCATAGTTGAGCTGGACCGCGCCCAGGTTTGCGAAGACCAACGCATTGGGCGCGTATTCGCGAACGGTAAACGAGCTCGCTGAACTTCCGTCTTCGAGCGCGGTCCGCTGGCTGCCGACGCCCATTGCCAGCCTTCTGTGCTGAACGGCCTCGGCCAGCCGCCTGTTAAATTGGCCTGCTTTTTCCGTGCCCCCTGTCATTGAACTGACCAGAATCGGCGCGGAAAGCCGTTTGCCGAAGAGCACGACGCTGGTATCGACTGCGTCGAGATCGAGCTCTGGCAGCGCCTGATGGACGAAGCGGAAGCGCTCGAACCCCGTCGTCAGAACGTGGAAACGGACATCTTCTTCCAGATTGATGCGAATGTGGTCATCTTTGCGTCCGGCGTTCGACAAGCGGCGCCTCCGATTTGCTTTTTGAGTTGGGGCTTATGTCCGGCCGCCGCCCAGACACACTATGTTTCGGACCTGAAGCATTGCCGACTCCACGCTGGAGAGACGCCCCGGCAACTCCTTTGGGTTGCCCTGAAACAACATTAGCATGACTTGCCGCGTGAATTCGTAACTTTGCTTCGATTCTAGTGTTCTATGGTTTAGAATGCAAAGTAGTAGCATTTGGCACAGTTTCAGAAGGTCGAACAAGGGGGCAAAGTATGGCAACAACCTTTGAGCAGGTTCGGGACATTATCGTTGATCAGTTGGACGTTGATCCAGACGAGGTGACAGAAAACGCCAAGTTCAAGGAAGACCTGGATGCTGATAGTCTGGACTTGGTTGAACTGATAATGTCGTTTGAAGAGGAGTTCGGCGGCGAAATCAGCGATGAACAGGCGCAGGAGATTGAGACCGTCGGCGACGTCGTGAAGCACCTTGAGGCCCAGGCTGCCTGAGATTTCGACGAACCCATGCGAGATTGCTCAATGCGAGTTGTGTATGCAACTCGCTTTTTTTTGGCGCTGGGCGCTGACCGGAGGTCTGCTACCTGATGGCGAAGGGAGCTACTGAATCTGGGGCGACGCTCCTGGTTATGGCTGGGGGAGAGAGTCGCCGCATGGGAAGAGACAAGCTGCTGCTCCCTGTGCCTCCGAAGGGCTTCCCTTTGATCTTTCACGTGGTCGAGCGGTTGCTGCCTATCGTTGACCTTGCGATCGTTCTTGCCAACGACGCGAAAATTTGCGAGGCCTTGCGCCGCTCCGGGGAAAGTAGACTCAATTCGAACCTGAGAGTTGCGCGTCCCCAGGTTCGAGTCGATTGCATTGGGGACGATGAACCTAAACAGGGACCCCTTGGCGGACTTGCGACCGGTTTGCGGCGCGTGGAGGGATGGGCGTTAGCGGTAGCTGGGGATATGCCATTAGTTTCGCCTGACGTTTGCAAGCACCTGATCGAACTTGCCGACGACGACTACGACGCGGTTGTGGTGGTCGTAAACGGGAGAGTTCAGCCTCTACATGCTCTTTATCACCGGCGCTGCCTGCCCGCCGTAGCGAAGTCTCTGGCCGCCGGTTCGCGGCGTATGGACAGCTTTTGGCGCGACATCCGGGTACGCGAAGTCGAGGAAGAAACAGTCCGCCCTTTTGACCCGGAACTACGTTCTTTTTTCAATGCGAATACGCCGGCAGAGTGGGACGAGGCGCTTGCACAGCTTTCGCGAGGATGACCTGAGAGTGTTAAAATGATTGGAGAAAGCGGGTGGTTCTGCAGGGGCGCGGCAAAGGTTCGCGACCAGTTGCTCGTTGCACCGAGCCCGCTCCTTTAGGTCCGGTGATCCGGGCGGGTCGAGAGTGGGAAGGCCAACTCTTTCGAAATGGCAAAGCATCGTAGACGCGCATCGCAACAGAAGAGCGTGCAGCAGGGCCGGAAGGCCGGCGGGCGACAGCAAGAGGAGGGAGCGGTCGTCAAGGATTGGGGCGGCCGGCTGCCCGTCGCGCTGACTTTTCCTAACAGTTACTATGTTGGAATGAGCAGCCTGGCCTTTCAGCTGCTCTATCGCTGGCTGAACGAAGAGCCGGACGTTGTGTGCGAGCGAATCTTCTGGCAGAAGGGCGGCGCCGCCGCGGAGGAGCCACTTCTTTCGATCGAAAGCGGACGCCGCGCCGATGAATTCGACATCTGGGCCTTTACCATCTCGTGGGAGATGGACTACTTTAACGTAGTGGAAATGCTGCGCCAGGCCGGTATACCTCCGCTGGCCGCGGACCGCAGCCGCGGCGGACGCTGGGACGGTTCGCCATGGCCTCTGATCATCGCAGGCGGACCCGGGATCACGATGAATCCGGAGCCGATGGCCCCATTCTTCGATGCCGTGCTCATCGGCGAAGGCGAGGAGGCTGTACCTACCTTCCTATCGCTCTGCCGCGAAGGTCTATACGATGACCGTGAGGGCCTTCTCAAGAGGCTGGACCGGCAGCCAGGCTTCTATGTTCCCCACCTGCGCCCTTCCAACCGCAATCACGTTGACTTCCGTCCTGTGGAGCGGCTCTGGGTGCGGGAGTTGCACGAGTACCCCACGCATTCTGTCCTCTACACGCCAGATACCGAGTTCAGCGGCATGCACCTGATGGAGATCGCGCGCGGATGTGGGCGCGGCTGTCGCTTTTGCCTGGCCGGATACGTCTACCGCCCGCCGCGCGAGCAGCCGCTCGGAACCCTGCTGGGCTGGGCGGAGGCGGCGATGCGCAAAGGCCACGCCCGCATTGGGTTGGTGAGCGCGGCGGTGAGCGACCATACGCAGATCGATGAACTGGCGACCGAACTCGCGGGCATGGGCGCGTCAATCAGCGCCAGCTCGATGCGGATGGACCCGATCAGCGAGCCGCTGATCAGAGCGATGGCGCAGGGCGGCAGCCAGACCTTGACAGTGGCCCCGGAAGCAGGCAGCGAGCGTCTGCGAAACGTGATTAACAAAACGCAGACCGAAGAGCAGATGATGCAAGCGGTGCGGCTGGCGAGCGAGCATAACTTTCCGCATCTCAAGCTCTACTTCATGACGGGCCATCCAACCGAAACGGACGACGACATTCAGGCGCTGATCGACTTCACGCTCAGGGCGAGACAGCTATATAGTCGGCGGCTGTCGATTAACGCCACGCCGTTCGTACCCAAGGCACACACCCCATTCCAGTGGGAAGGAATGATGCCCGCCAAGGAGCTCAAGCGCCGTCAGCGGGCCATCAATCGAGCGCTGGCGAGGCATGGCGTAGAGGTGCGTGCGGATTCGCCTGAATGGGCGGAAGTACAGGCCGTGTTGAGCCGCGGCGACAGGGCGCTGGCGAATGTGCTGCTGGAAATTCCGCCCGGGCGGCTGAACACGCGCATCTTCTTCCGCACGATGGAGAAGCAGGGACTGGAAAAAGAGCACTACCTGGGCCAATGGGAAACCGGCGCGCAGCTGCCGTGGGACGTCGTAGAAAGCGGCGTCACCGAAAGCTATTTCAACTACGAACTACGCCTGGCCAATCAGGAGCGCACCGGCCTCTCGTGCCCGCCGGACAGCGCCGGCTGTCTCACCTGCCAAGCTTGCGACGACGACTGGGCCTTCCGCTACGGCGCCAACCAGAACAGGCCCATCCCCGCGGCAAAAGGGGGCGCCTGGCGCGCCCAGGACTGGCTGCCTTGGACCAAGCTAAAGGCGCAGCAGCACGCGACCGGGCTTGGGAACGTCACGATTGAGCCTGCCCCGCTAGAGTGAGTCCGCCCAGACGTTCAGCGTTCCATGTGAGACGCGCTCCCGGCCAAAGCGGTGGTTAGAGCCGGCTGCCTGAAGAAGCAACTCTGACCAATGCACCGCACCTCCTACGACAATGGCGTGACGGCCTATGCCTTCGAGAGCTTCGCCTCCCTCCCTCTTCAGGCCCACGTCAGCACGCGCCGCGGCGGCGTATCGCCCGAACCTTGGCGCAGCCTGAACTTCAGCCGCAGCCGGGGCGACAGAAAAGAACGCGTGCAAGAAAACTTCGCCCGGTTCTGTGACGCGCTGCAAAGGGAGCCGTCCGATGCTGTCCGCACGCACCAGGTCCACGGCACGGCGGTGGCCAAGGTCGGCTGGACGGATGCTGGCAGCCGGCAGCCGCAGTGCGATGCCCTGATCACGGATGCCGTCGGGCTCCCCCTCTTCCTTGTTTTCGCCGACTGCGTGCCGCTGGTCCTCTATGATGCCGCGCGCCATGCACTGGGCGCATGCCATGCCGGTTGGCGCGGTACGGTGGGCGGCGCCGCTGTGGCAACCCTGAGGGCGATGCAGGCTGCATTCGGGACCGATGCCGAGGGTGTTTACGTTGGAATCGGGCCGTCCATCGGACCGGAGAGCTACGAGATAGGCGAGGATGTGCGGCAGATCATAATGGAAAAAATGTCCCGTGGAATGAGGTACTTGCACTATCGAAAGGGCAAAGAGTCCAATCCCTTTTTCGACCTGTGGCAGGCCAATGCCGAACAGCTCGTCGCGGCCGGCGTACGCGCCGAGAACGTGGAGGTAGCGGGGATAGACACGGCGTGCAACACGAGCGACTTCTTCAGCCACCGCGCGGAAGGGGGGAACTGCGGACTGTTCGGGCTGCTGGCGTGGCTTGAGCCGGAGGAGGCAGAGGGCTAGAGCCTGCCCGGTTGTGATACAATTGCATAGAGGCGAAAGCTTCCGATGTCATTTTCCGGCTGGGCCTGGGAGCAAGGCAGCGGCGCGAGCGCTGAAGGCGACGATGGAGGAAGGGGGGCGTCGCGTTTTCTCGCAACTGCTTGTGCGCAGTTCAGTCTCTGCGTCGTATCGAGTGGACTCCCCATGTCCGATAGCGAAAACCAATTAGAGGAGATACTGGGCCGGCTTGGCCTGGACAGACTGCCAACCTTCCAGCAGATCCTGGACTCAATGGATCCTCTCCTGTGGACGCTGGTTCTGCTCCTGACTGGGGCCCTGATACTGGGCGTCTTTTTTGCGATCAACACCCGGTACCGATTTCGAGGATGGCAGGAGGTGGAGGCCGCGCCCGAGGTTCTGTTGGCCCGGTTGAAGCAGGACCCTACTTATCTGACGCCTGCGTCGATCATCAACCGGCTCGGGGCCGACACAACATTAGATCTGCTGGAATACGGCGACCAGATCACGGCGGCGCCGTGGCGTTCCCGGTGGAGTCGCGTGCGCGAAGAGATCTTAGGCCTGCTTTCTGCGCAGAATGCTTTCGGCCCGGTCTACGCTCTGGCCAACTACTATCTTTGCGTCGATACACAGGAACCGGACAGCATGCGCATCCGCCGCACAGCGCTGATCCACAAGCTTGGTCAACGCCGCCGACTTGATCCGGGGGAAGACGGCATGTTGGCCCAGCTACGCCTGGTGCGCCACCCGGCTGAGCAACTGGGCGAACTGGGCTTTGACGGACCAACTATCTGGCTGGAAAGCGGCGCCGAAAGTATGGCGGTGGAGGGCCCGATCATCCAGATGGATACGGTTCGGTTTGATACTGTGGAACGGGCCGGTGTGCGTGTGCTCATTCAGCGTACGCCCACGGTTGCGGGAGACTTTTTCCTGCAGATGGAAAAACGGCACGACATGTGGGTCGTTGTCGGCGAACGGATCAACTGGGGGATGTAGCGTTTCCTCGCCGCCATCCGGGTCCTGCCCGCTGCCGGCCGTTTCCCCCGCCTTTCAGCCTTCGGTTGAAGGCTATGGGAGCGAAAACCCGCCCAGTGCCGTTGTTGAACTGCGCACAGGACTCAAGAGCAGAGCTGGAAACCAATGAACGAGCTGACACTGACTTTCGCCGACGTGCTCGGCTTTTTGAATGCCCTGATCTCGTCGGTGGTTGTGATTCTGGCATTCTCATTGCTGGCGTATACCCTGACGTACAACTTCCGCCATCCGGTTGCCAGATGGTTCTCGTTCCTGCTCGGCCTGGTCATGGTGACTTACGCTTCGGAGGTCGCGTTGCGATGGGTGGTGAGCGCCGACTCGGCCCGGTTGTGGCTGCGCTTCCAGTGGTTGGGCGTAGCTCTGCTGCCCTGGGCCTACTACACATTCTCCTACTCAATTCTGCGAACGACGAACTATCGCACCGACAGGCGGCGATTGGTCAATGTCACAATCGTCATCCTTTCACTTGTCAGCGCGCTTCTGGCCTTCTTTACGACATTGCTGGTAGGGCCGGTCGAGTTTGACCCCCTGTTCAGTTTCCTGCAGCCGGGCCTGCTCTTCTGGCCTTTCGCTGCATTCTTCGCGGCGGTTGTGATCCTTTCACATTCCAATATCTGGAAGGCGCGCCAGCGCTGTCTGACCGCGGAGAGCCGCAAACGAATGACCTATCTCCTGGTTGCCTCGGCCGCGCCAGGCATCGGCTCTTTTCCGTATTTGATCGCCCTGGGCAAATCCTCGGTGGGCCTGCTTTCGCCGGAATGGATCCTTGGACTCGCCATTCTGGGCAATTTCGCGATCGGCACCATGCTGGTCATTTTGAGTTACTCCGTTGCCTTCTTCGGCGTTTACACGCCGGACAGGGTGGTGCGCTACCGGTTGATCCGCTACTTCGCCCGCGGTCCGGTCGTTGCCATACTGGTCATCCTGGCAGTGCAGACGCTGCCGACTGTAGAGCATATGCTCGGGCTGCCGCGCAACATAGTCCTGTTCAGCGTCATTACCGGTGTGATCGTTGCCGCGCAGGTTGTCCTCAGCGTCACGAAGGCGTTGACGGACCGACTTGTGTACGGGGAGGACCACGAGGAGATCGCCTGGCTGCGCGAACTCGACAGGCGGCTGCTGACGACCTCGGACCTGCGCCAGTTTCTCGAAAACCACCTCACGATTTTGTGCGAAATGTTGCGCGTCCGCTCTGGATTCGTTGCTGCAGCCATCGGGACTGATCTGATTCTAGAGGCGATGGTCGGACCCGAAGGGACGAGGCGGGAGATTCTGGAGGACAGGGACTGGAGCGATGCCCTCAGCGACGCGCTCGCCCGCGTGCGCAAGAACGGGAAGCCCTTTCGCATCGAGCTGGCGTCGGAAGTGAACGGCCAGAAGTCGTTGGCGGCAGGCGGCGGAGCCGCGCGGCCGGCAGAGCAGGGGCTGCAGCCGACGGAATATGGTGGATACTGGCTGTGGCCTGTACTCGAACCGTCTACAGAGAGCGAAAGCGATATGGTGTTGGGTATGCTGGGCGTACGCGCGCGCACCGACCCGCCCGGAATCAACGAAGAGGAGCGGGCGCTGCTGGCGCAGCAACTTGAGAGCGTAGGCATGGCCCTGCTCGACCGCAAGTTGCAGATGCAGGTCATGGTCGCATTGCGGCGCATCATTCCCGGCATCGACCGCATCCAGCAGATTCGCGGCATCGTGCCCTATGTTTCCGAGAACACCGAGGTGCCGCCCGCCGAACTGTTGGAGCCGAGCCCGATCCACAGCCCAGAGTTCGAGAGCTGGGTAAAGGACGCCCTCAGCCACTACTGGGGCGGGCCGAAGCTGACTCGCAGCCCGCTGATGCAGCTGAGGCTAGTCGACAGCGTTATTGAAGAGGCGGACGGCAATCCCGGTAAGGCGCTGCGGCTGGTGTTGGGCCGGGCCATTCAGAATCTGCGTCCTGGGGGGAAACAGGACCTGAGCACGCCGGAATGGCTGCTATACAATATCCTGGAAATGCGTTTCATCCAGGGCCGAAAGGTGCGCGACATCGCCAACCGGCTGGCGATCAGTGAAAGCGACCTCTACCGCAAGCAGCGGGCCGCGATTGGGCAGGTGGCTCAGGTGTTGACCGACATGGAACAGGGGGACTGGGACGAACTCTTCAACATTCCGGAAGAGGAAGCGGTGGTGCTGACAGGTCAGGGCAGGTGATGCAGGCGGACGGCCCGCGCCGGAATTGGGCGCGGCGCCAACGCCAAAGGGGGACGCTGACGATGGCTGCCAGACGGCGCAGGCGGCGGCAAAACTATCAGACTACAGGCCCGATGGCCGACATGCAAGCGGCTCTGAACGGGCTCATCCAGAAGTTCGGCAGGGAAACGCTGGGGTTAGCTGTCTTCGCGCTGGGAGGCTACCTGGGATATAACCTATTCGCTTTCGGTCCTGATTCGTGGTGCGCGCTGCTGGCAGGCAGGATGGCTTGGCCTTTCGCGCTCAGTTTGCTGGTTACGGGCATGGTGATGATGTTGGGACGCCAAGCCGGCTACTGGAATCCCGAGGCGCTCGTGGGAGGAGAGTTGCTGCTTCTTTCCCTGGCCTCATGGCACTACATCAACGGCCGCGAGATTGCCGATTGGGCGTGGCCGGGCGGGGGGGTCCCTGGGGGTCTGATGGGCTGGGTCTCCGGAAACGTCCTGATCAGTCTTCTCGGACAGGTTCCCGCTACTCTTGCGACCATTCTTGCAGGCCTCCTCAGCGTCTATCTGCTGGTTCGCCATACGCCTTTGGTCTATGTGGCGGGAACCCTTGCCTTGCTGCCCAAGTCGCTTGCAGGTTCCCCGCCCAGAAGTCCAAACAATTCCTCCCTCGACGAGACGGAAATTGTGGCCCCGTTTGAAGAGGCGTTCGGGCCGGACCCAACCTCAGAAGAGCTCGGCATCGAGGTTCGAGTTGATGAGCATGCAGCTACCGGAAAGGCGGAACAGCCCGCGTCTGAGCCGACCCAGGAGTCCTTGAAAGCTGAGCAGGTCCAGGCTGAGCTGCAGATGCCGGCAGCGGTGCCGGCGCGGCGCAAGTCCAGGAATGGCGCGCCGGGCGGCAACGCCCTTAAACTGGCGCGCAAGGCAGATAGCCTGCCGCCGATCGAGATGCTGGACGACGATGCCGACCAGCGCCGTTGGGACATCGAAGGAATGGCCGAGACAATCCGTCAAACCCTGTGGGACTTCGACATCCCTGTGGAGATTGTGAACATCGACTGCGGGCCGACGATCACCCAGTTCGGTGTTCAGCCCCTTTTTGTCGAACGCGGCGGCCAGAAGCGCAAGATCCGTGTGAGCCGTATCGCTTCTGCCGCCGACGATCTCGCACTCGCCCTGGCCGCGCCTGCCGTCCGCATCGAAGCCCCCGTGCCGGGCCAGCCCTATGTGGGCATAGAAGTGCCAAACCCGGAAAAGTCGACCGTGGGGGTAAAGGGAATTCTGCAGAGCAAGCTGATGGCCAGGCGGGGCGGAATGCTGCCGCTTGCCCTGGGCCGCGACACGTCGGGACAGCCTGTCGTCTCGGACCTCGCCCGCGCGCCACATCTCCTCATTGCCGGCGCAACAGGCTCGGGCAAGTCAGCCTGTATCAACGGGCTGATTGTCAGCCTGCTGATGCACCACGGGCCGGAGAGCCTGCGGTTCATCATGGTTGACCCCAAGCTGGTCGAGCTGCCCGGCTACAATCGCATCCCGCACATGATTGGCAAGGTGGTCACCGAGGTTGAAGATGTCCACGGCGCTCTGACCTGGCTTCTTCTGCAGATGGACGACCGTTACAACCTCTTTCGCACGAACAAGGTGAAGGACATCGGTTCCTACAACGCGCTCGCCCGCCGGCGAAAGAAGCTGGACGCGCTGCCGCACCTGGTGCTGGTCGTCGATGAGCTGGCCGACCTGATGATGACCGCGCCGGAGGAGATTGAGAGGCAGCTGGTGCGCCTGGCCCAGATGGCGCGAGCGACCGGCATTCATCTCGTCCTGGCAACGCAGCGGCCCAGTACCGATGTCGTGACCGGCCTGATCAAGGCCAACTTTCCGTCGCGCATTGCCTTTGCCGTCACGAGCCAGGTCGATAGCCGCGTTATTCTGGACGCGCCGGGCGCGGAGAAGCTGCTTGGGCAAGGCGACATGCTCTTCATGCTGCCGGATAGGGCGATGATCCAGCGCGTCCAGGGCAGCTACGTCAGCGATGCTGAGATCAGGCGCGTCGTTGACTGGTGGGAAGCGCGCGATCGCGAGGAAAATCCGGACCGTCCAGCCGCGCGAGTCGCGCCTTGGATCGGTGTGCTAGACCGGCTGGAAGACGAAGAAGAGCTGCTGGCCGATGCGATTGATGCCATTCGCGGCGAGAAATCGATCAATGCCACTTTCGTGCAACGGGCGTTGCGCATTTCATACCCTCGGGCGACGCGCCTCGTTTCGGCGTTGGAGTCGAAGAGACTTATCGGCGCAGACCGGGGTGAAGGCCGGGGCCGGGAGGTTTTTCTGAAGCTGGAGCAGCAGGTAGAGGACGAAGCATTGGAGCAGCTGTAGATCGAGGAACTGAGCAACGCTGTTAAGACGCGACCATCCGTCCAGGCCTTCCCCCGATTCTCCATTCAGGAGCGCCGCTGATGCCCTACTCATATCAACCGGATGCGATGTACCGAATGCCGACCCACTTTGGGCCGCGGACCGGTCCCCGCCGCGGGCCGGACGGCCGCGGCTTCGACTGCATTGACAGCCCCAAGAGCCGCTCGCACGCGGTCAGCTATCTCACGCACGCAGCGGCGTTGGAGAAACTGCTGCCGCCTGGCTTTGCGCTGCACGGTGAGCCGGTGGTGACCGTCGCCGCGACCTACATGAAAGAGATCGACTGGCTGGCAGGGCGGGGTTACAATACCCTTGGGGCATCGTTTCAGGTTGCCTATCAAGGCCGTGTAGACAGGGTGACCGGCAGCCTACTGCTCGTCCTCTGGGAAAATCTGACCGATCCAATCCTGACCGGTCGGGAGGAGTTGGGCTTTTCCAAGATCTACTGCGAACTGCCCGAGCCGGTCGTTTTCGACGGGGCCACGCAGTGCACGGCGAGCTGGCTCGGGTTTCGTTTTCTCGATGTGGGGTTGGAAGGCATGGAAGCTCTTACAAAGGAGGAGATTGCTGCTCAGGCGTCCGGCTCGACCGGCGACGGTACGCTCCACTACAAATACATGCCGCGCACGGGCGAATGGGGTACTGCAGATGCCGAATATGCGGTCCTGACGCCCGCGCACACGCCCAATCGTCGCGTGGTGGGGATGTGGCGCGGCCAGGGGACGGTCCAATGGCATCGCGCCCGGTGGGAGGATATGCCGACGCAGTATAACATCGTCAACGGGCTGGCCGACCTGGAGGTCCTGGAGTACCGCGGTGCAGTGATCACGCAGACGGTTGGGGGCAAGGACCTGAGCGATCAGCGGATTTTGCGGTAGCCGACGGCCCCGCACGGCAGGACAGGGAACTTCGCCTCGCCCCGAAGGCTCTCTTGGCTACCTCATGAACGACCCACCGGTGACAGGAAGAGAGAACCCCGTAAGGAAATCGGCCCCGTCCGAAGCCAGAAACGAGACGGCGTGGGCAAGGTCGTCGGTCTGCACGAGGGGGCCTATCGGCGTACTCCCCGCCGCCCCGGACAGAAGGGCGTCCGTCACCTCCTTCACCTGTAGCTGAGGGTTTTCGAACAGGTTAACCATGTGGCCGACCCGCTCGGTGGGGGTCAGGCTGGGGCAGATGGCGTTGACGGTGATTCCGTGCGGGGCCAGCGCCTGTGTCAGGCCTACGATACCGAATTTGGAAGAGCAGCAGGCGGCAAAACGGGCAATCCCGCGCAGCCCCAATACCGAGGAAACGCTGATGATGCCGCCGCCGCGGGCCATCATGTGACGCGCCGCCGCCCGGCTACAGACAAAGGTCCCTTTCAGATTGACGGCCATGACCCGGTCCCACTCGTAGTCCGGCAGATCGACGACCGGCACACGGTCTCCGCCGCCGCGTGCCCCCGCGTTGTTGACCAGGATATCGACCTGTCCAAAAACCTCGGCCGTACCTTGCATGACGGCCTCAACCGAAGAGGCATTTGTCACGTCGCAGGTCAAAGCCAGGGAACGGCGCCCTATCGCCTCGATCTCAGCCTGTAAGGCCGGCAGCCCGCCCCATTAGGCATCGAGATACGGCCTTTCGACGATCTCACTCACAGCGGCGTCGGCCCCATCCTCTGCCAGCCGCAGTGCGATCGCTCGTCCGATGCCATGTTCACCCCCTGCCCCGGTGACGAACACAGTTTTTCCCTGCAGGTCATACATTTCACGCTCCTCAAAAAGGTGGTATATACTAAGTCCCCACCCGGGCGGTTAGCTCAGCTGGTTAGAGCGATTCCCTTACAAGGAATAGGTCGGCGGTTCGAGTCCGTCACCGCCCACTTGCAGTTCTTCTCCCATTGCCAGGACCACAATCGAACTTTCGTCACGGCAGGAGCGGGACCGTACGTTTCTCCTTCGCGCTCAACATAGCTGAATCGACGATTTGCTGACCGATGCGGCAGACCGCTGGCGACAGCGGGCCTTCTGGCGGCTGCCCAGTCTCAAGGCAGTGGATGAAATACTGGACCACGTTCTGATTAGGCGGCGCCAGCCGTTCCACCGGTTGCTCATAACCCTCGGGGCGGTCGTGGGTCTGAACGCGCACCATCTCCTCGTAGTCATAGCTGCTGATCGTCCCTTCGCTGCCCTTGAGCACGAAACCGCACTTGGGCTGCGGCTGCAGCGTCCACGGGTCGGTGAAGGTGCCCCAGCGCGTCTCGAACTTGGAGAGCCCGAATGGATACCTGCAGATCGTGATGCTGTGCTCGTCCACCTCCAGGCCGGCCGGCTCGTCGACGACCGCGGTGACCTCAAGCGGTGCGCGCCCATCCAGGAACCACGTCCCCAGTGTCACGCCGTAGCCCAAATAGTCGAGCAGCGAGCCGCCGCCCTCGGCCTTCAGGTAGAACCAGCTCTCGCCTTTGCGGAGGCGGGTCTCTTCGGCCGTTTCCACCTTGTCGGCGACGTGGAAGAGCGGGCCTCGATTGCCATCGTAGTAGTGAACCTCGTTCAGCTCGCCAATCAGGCCTTTCTCCACCAGGCGCTTTGCCGTCACATGGCACGGATACCAGCGCAGCGGCCAATTGATGATGAACTGCTTGCCTGTCTTCTCCATCGCCGCGCTCATGCTGTCGGCCGCTGCAAGGTCTGCCGCAAACGGCTTCTCCAGCAACACGTGCAGTTTATACGGCGCAACCTTGAGTACCCATTCGGCGTGGCTTGCCGTTGATGGGCAGAGGATCACGATATCCGGCTGGGTATTTTCCAGGCAGTTCCTGTAATCGGTAAAGACCCGTTGCTCGGGTATGGCGAAGTTGGCAATCGCCGACGCCATCCTTTCCCTGTTTCTGTCGCAGATACCGACAATCTCCGTGTCAGGATGCTCATAGCACTGCCGCAAAAGGTCGCCCATGTGCGAATGGTCGAAGTTTATCCCTGCAACTTTCCAGCTCATTTTAGCGTCTCTAATTCAACTGGGCACTTGGTTTCTTGCCCCTGGGAAAAATCGTCAGATTCTTGCGGTTCTCCGCAACCTAGTCGGGCGGTCCGAAGGGCTGGAATCCGCACTGCTTAGCCATGGTTGCGAAGAGCAAAGTCGCCCGTGCCTCCCGGCAACGGGTTGCCCGATCTGGCCGCCCGGCTTCCCTGAGATTATCGCGAAATCCGGGTGTCCGTGTCAATGGGACCTTGCCTTGGCTGCCACTTTCCAAGATAATACGCCGCAATTAAGGATCTCAATCTGCATCGGCAGGCAGAGGGGCTCATTCTAACCAAGATGACCGACTCTTTCTACTCCATCTATCGTCATGGCTTTATCCGCGTGGCGGTCTGCGTCCCGCATGTGCGCGTTGCCGACCCCGAGTTCAATTCGGCGCACACACTGGGACTGGCCTCGCAGGCTTCAGACGCCGGCGCGGCGGTCGCCCTTTTCCCTGAACTGGGCATTTCCTCCTACGCCATAGACGACCTCCTGCAGCAGGATGCGCTCCTGGACGGCGTGACTGCGGGTATCGAGAAGATCGTGAAAGCCAGCCGGGAGTTGACGCCTGTTCTCCTGATCGGCGCCCCACTGCGCTTCGAGCACCGCCTCTTCAACTGCGGGATCGTTGTTTACAGAGGCCGCATCCTCGGAATCGTCCCGAAGACATATTTGCCCAACTACCGCGAGTTCTACGAACGCCGCCAGTTCAGTGCAGCGGGCCACGCGGTCGGCAAGGAGGTTCGCTTCCAGGGTGACACCGTTCCCTTCGGCAACGATCTGCTGTTTAGGGCCGAGATTCTCACCGCTGAGCGCGCCGCCGGCCAAGGCGAGCCGTCCGTTGACGGGACGGGAGAATTCACCTTTCACGTAGAAATCTGCGAGGATGTCTGGACACCGGTCCCACCAAGCTCATACGCGGCGCTGGCCGGTGCGACCGTTCTCGCGAATTTGTCCGCATCGAACATCACCATCGGCAAGGCCAACTACCGCAAGGACCTTTGCGCCAGCCAGTCCGGTAAGTGTATCGCCGCCTACCTATATTCGGCCGCCGGCCCGGGAGAATCGACCACAGACCTGGCGTGGGACGGCCACGCGCTCATCTACGAGGACGGCGACCTGCTGGCCGAGTCCGAACGATTTGCCGACCACGAGCAGGTCATCACCGCCGACATCGACACTGAGCGCCTGGCCCAAGGCCGCATGCGGCAGACCAGCTTCAACGATGCCGCCGCGCTGCATCGCGCTCAGCTGGAGAAGATTCGCGCAGTAGAATTCACTTTCCAAACGCCGCCGATAGCGAAGAACGAAAATGGAGCCGGCGTTTCGCAGCGGATCGACCGCCTGCACCGTAAGCTAGAACGCTTTCCCTTCGTGCCCAGCGATGCTGTGCGGCGCGACGAACAGGCTTACGAGGCCTACAACATCCAGGTGCATGGACTGAAGCAGCGGCTGCGCGCCACCGGCATCGAAAAGGTCGTCGTTGGCCTCTCCGGCGGCCTCGACTCGACACAGGCCCTGATCGTCGCCTCCCACACAATGGACAGGCTGAAGCTGCCCCGTACCAACATTCTTGCATACACCATGCCCGGATTCGCCACCAGCGCGGGTACGCGAAGCAATGCGCACCGCCTGATGGAGGCGTTCGGCGTCAGCGCCCACGAGATCGACATCCGTCCCGCGGCCATGCAGATGTTTCGCGACATCGGACACCCGTTTGCCGAGGAGGACCCCGAGTACGACATTACTTTTGAAAATGTCCAGGCGGGCGAGCGCACAAGCCACCTTTTCCGGCTCGCGAACTACAACGACGCCCTCGTACTGGGGACCGGTGACCTGAGCGAACTGGCGCTGGGCTGGGCCACCTACGGCGTCGGCGACCAGATGAGCCACTACAACGTTAACGCCTCGGTACCAAAGACACTCATTCAGCATCTCATCCGCTGGATCATAGCCACTTCGCAGTTCGACGAGGCCGTGAGCCGCGTTCTGCAGTCGGTCCTGGACACGGAAATTTCGCCGGAACTCGTACCGGGCAACGGGACGTCAGACGGACCGGCCCAGTCGACCGAGGCCAAAATAGGGCCCTATGAGCTGCAGGACTTCTTTCTCTACCACATCTCCCGCTACGGCCTGCGGCCGAGCAAGGTCGCGTTCATGGCCCTGCAGGCGTGGGGTGACCGCAGCCGAGGTCCGTGGCCCGACTTCTTGCCCGATAGCAAACGAAACGAGTACGACCTCGCGGCGATAAAGAAATGGCTCGAACTTTTCTTATTTCGCTTCTTCCAAATCAGCCAGTTCAAGCGGACTGCCGTTCCCAACGGACCAAAAGTCGGCAGCGGCGGCTCGCTCAGCCCGCGCGGGGATTGGCGCGCGCCCAGCGATTCCTCGGCAGCCGCCTGGCTGGCCGAACTACGGAGGAACGTGCCGGAGATAGATTAGGTTTCGGAAGGAAGGAGAGGGTCAGGCGTCGCGGCGCCGATTGCGGGTCCGTCGGTTGCGGCGCCGGCGGGGCTGCTGCCCGCCTTGCGAGACCGGCTTCTGGGCCGGCAAGACCGGCGGCGCATGCAGCGAGCCCTGGTAAAAATCGTCGACCAACATCGCCAGCAGTGTCTGCCCCTCATCCGATGCCAGCCAATCATCAACCAGCGGCCGGAAGCGGCGCATCCGCTCGCTCTGCAAATTGTCGCGGCCGCGCAGCTTGGCCTCGAGAAGGGCAGTAACCCGCTCCGAAACGGTAGCCGCGACCTCCTCGTCGGTGGGCAACTTCCGCTCCTCAATTGGAATACCGAAGCGCTTGGCGATCCGCTCCATCTGCGTTCGTTCATCGAATGACGCCGTCAGCGAGATCGCAGTGCCCGTAGCCCCTGCGCGCGCGGTCCGCCCGGCGCGATGAATGTACGATTCGGGATCCTCTGGCGGCTCGTACTGGAAGATATGGGACAACTCGGGAATATCGATGCCGCGCGCGGCCACGTCGGTTGCTACCAGCAGCCGCAACTTCCCTTCTCGCAGCCGCCGCAGGACCCGCTCACGCTCCTGTTGACTGAGATCGGATGTCAGCCTGTCGGCGTCATAACCGAAGCGCTGCAAAACGATCGTCACATAGTCAACTGTGCGCCGCGTCGTGCCGAAGACGATGGCCGCGGCCGGATTCTCGATCTCGATCAGCCGGACCAGCGCCCGGTCCTTCTTCATGCCCGGCTCTGCATACAGGACGTGCTCGGCCTCTGCCACGTGTACCCGATCGCGGCTCAGGCTGAGAAAGTCGGGCTGCGACAGGAACTGCTGCGCCAGTCGCATTACGTGTGCCGGAAACGTGGCCGAGAACATCGAGCCTCTGATCCGGTGCGAGGGCAGGTAGGTCTGCACCTGCAGCATGTCGGGATAGAATCCCATCGACAACATTCGGTCGGCCTCGTCGAAGACAAGCAGCTGCAGATCATCCAGCCGCAACGTACGTTGCAGCAAATGATCGAGGATGCGTCCTGGCGTACCTATCACCAGCTGTGATCCGGCGCGCAGTGCTTCGATTTGAGGGCCGTATCCGACGCCGCCGTATACGGCGATGCTCCGCACACCGGCGGAGCGTCCCAGCAGTTCGGCCTCCTTCGACACCTGCAGTGCAAGCTCGCGCGTCGGCGCCAGGATCAGCGCCTGGCAGGCCTTTTTGCCCGCCTTGATCTGGTGCAGAATCGGCAACAGGAAAGCGCCGGTCTTGCCGCTGCCCGTGCGCGCCTGCACCATCAGGTCCCTCCCTGCAAGCAGATAGGGGATGGCCCGCGCCTGGACCGGCATCAGCGTCGTCCAACCGGCGCTGGCCGCAGCCGTCTGCGCCTCCTGCGGCAAATCGGCCAGGCTGATGGCCGGCAGGGCGTTTTCCGGTTCGACAAGGTCGGCGGGATCAACATTCTCGTCAAATGAGCCCGGTCCGGGCGCTGGACGAGAGTCCGGACTGTTTTCGGGCTGGCCTGGAGCGGTATCTTCTGACATGAATGCCTTTCTCTCGTGAGATCCAAGTAACCAATAGCTTAAGACTCCCTGCAAAGTTGACTTCATTCTACTCTGCTACCCGGTCAGCGCATAGAATGCAACGGCGCCGCGCCTTCAAGACGCGGCAAAGCGAACGTGAACGCATCCTGGTTCAAATGCGGAGAATGGGAGCCACCGCAGACAGGTTGACTCGATCAGACCGTGGGGGCAATCGCCGGTCCAGGCGGAAAGGGAGGCTGAATCAGTTCCCGACAGGTGGACGGATGCCAGGATATGCGAGATGTCGCCGTCTGCACAAAAACCACAGTTTTCTGCTCGAATTACTCGTCAAATTCGACAACGATGTCATTGCCTACCACGCGCACCGGGTAGGTCTTGACGCGCACTTTCGGATCGACCAGGCAGCGGCCAGTCGCGATCTCAAACGGCCACTGGTGCCACGGACAGCGCAACAGTTCGCCGTCGCCTTCAACGGTCATTCCTGCAGCGTGGCCGGAAGGGGGCGCATCCGCTTCGACGCGACCGGTCAGTTCGCCCGTGCAGAGGGGTCCTCGCTTATGCGGGCAGATATTCCGGAGCGCGTAGAAATCGCCCTTTACATTAAAGACGCCGATGCCGGCGCGTCCGCGAAGAGGGACGACGATCTTGCGCTCCCCCGGTGGGATCTCCCACACTTTGGCGACGACTACGCCTGTCACTGCTGAAGGTCCCCCATTCGCAGCATTTCGAGAGCATTGTCTGCAAAGATACGTTGATGCGCTTCGGGCTTCAGTTTTGGAAACGTGGTCACCGGGTCGTTCCAGTCGAAGTGGGGAAAATCTGAACAGTAGACCAGTGTTTCCTCGGCGTGCATCATCTCCAGGAACTGATAGAGTTGCTCGGTGCTCTCGGCCTCATGCATTGGCTGCGAACCGACGCGTATGTGCTCGCGGAAATACTCGCTGGGCAGGCGCTTCAACCACGGCGTCTGATCGCGGATCGCCTTCCAGTCTGAATCCATGTGCCACATCACGGCGACGGCCCAAAGCTGTTGCGCTTCGGTAAGCGCAAACATCAGGTTGGGAAACTTCTCGAAGACGCCCTCACAGATCAGCGAGGCCGCGTGCGTGCTCGCCACGTAGGGCCGGCTCATGCGCGACTCCATGTAGTAGGTCGGAAAGCCGAGCGGCGTGGGTGTCGTACGCGCCGCGCCGCCGCCGCCGCCGATGTGGGCGACGACCGGCAGCCCGTGGTCCTCGCACGCCTCCCAGATCGGGTGATAGAACCGGTTGCCGAAGGGCATGCTGGTGCCCATCGGAATCATAACAGCGACCGTGTCCTTACGGGCGGCGAGCCGTCTGATCTCGGCTACAGCCTGGGCCGGGTCGGAAGGCGAGACAAGGATGGAGTTGACTACGCGGTCATCCCTGTCGAGCCAGTGTTCGATCGTCCAGTCGTTGAACGCGCGACACAAAGCCGCGGCCCAATCTGGGTCCGGCAGCCCCGTGTAGCCGTAGAACGGGGGCGGCCCGGTCAGCAGCGCGTAGTCCACATTCCAGGGATCCAGGTGCTCGCGTTGCAGAAACTCGAGCGAAAAGTTGAAGTCCCGCTCCTTCAGGTTGGGGTCCTTCAAATCAGGTCGATTGGTGCGATGAGGGATGTTTGAGTAACCGCCGCTAGGCAGGTGCAACCCCTGGTCAAGCAGATGATTCTGCCAGAACTTAGATAGATAGGGCAGCAGCTGTTCTGGCCGTTCAAAGTTGTGATGGACATCGCAGTCGACGATCTTGACGCCTTCCTTCTCCTGGCCCGTCCAACCCGGCGCCGTGATTGGGGTTGCTCCTGGTTTACTCATCGAACTGTCTCCTTGAGATCTCGCGGCCGCACCCGTCAGACGCAACGGTCTCGAGTTGCATGAATACTATAGGTTGGCTGCGCCGGCAATACTGGATTCCGCCGGCTCTCGCCTGAGCCAAACATCCCGCTGCGGGAACGGAATGACAATGTCCTGTTCGTCCATGTCCTGGTAAATTCCCTCCAGAATGTCGCTCAAGGAGGAGAGACGCTGGGTCGGGTCATCGATCCAGTATTGGATGCGAAAAAGCAGCGCGGAATCGGCGAACTCAACCAGAAATGTACGCGGCTCCGGTTCGGAAATGACAGCCGCGTGGCCGACGATGTTAGAGTGCAGAATCCCGTGCACCTTGCCGATGTCAGACCCGTAGGCGACGCCAATATGCGACTCGATGCGCAGAACGCGGTCCGACTTCGTCCAGTTGTCAAGGCGCTGCGAAACCATCAGCGAATTGGGAACGATCACCTCCGTGTTGCTGAAGGTCTGTACAACTGTCGTCCGCAGGCCGACTTCGATAACCGTCCCGCGTATGCCGTCGACTTCGATTACGTCACCGTCGCGGATCGTTCCTTCCATCATCAGCACCAGCCCCGCGATATAGTTGCTGGCCAGCGTTTGCAGACCGAGGCCCAGTCCAATGCTCAGCGCGCCGAGCGGCACCAGGAATATCGACAGGTCTACACGCAGAAATGACAGTGACGTATAAATGCCGGCAATGAGAATGGTCAGATAGACGGTGGAGCGAAGGAGATGCTTATTCGTCGCCGTTAGATTGAGGTGCGGTTCGACCTTTCGCCTGAACTGCCCGGCCGCGACCCGCGCCAGCAGGTAAAAGAACAGTACCGACGCGACTGTGAGTAGAAGGTCCGCCGGGGTCAGGGGCTCCCCTTGTACAGTTGCCAGAGGCGAGGTCAGAAAGCGGCCGATTCCGCCCATCTAGTGCGTCCAGTTCGCCGGCTACGGCAACTTGTAGAAGGCGCGGGCGTTCTCCGCCATGATGTTTCTCCTCGTCTTGAACGGAAGCGTTGCAGGCAGGGCGCGGTCGGGCGAGTCAAAGTCCCAGTGCGGATAGTCGGTCGCGAACATGAGATGGCTACCGCCGTCCATCTGTTCAAGCAGCTGTTCGAAGTGACGTTGATGGCGAGGCTCCTCCATTGGCTGCGTGGAAAGCCAGAAATGCTCCTGCATATACTCGGACGGCGCCCTCTTGAGATAGGGGGCCTCAGCGCGCAGACGCTTCCAACTCTGGTCCAGCCGCCACGCCAGTGAAGGCAACCAGGCAAAGCCGCCCTCGATGACGACGACCCGCAGTGTGGGAAAATGTTCGAAAACGCCCTCGCATACGAAGCTGGCGACCTGCGCCTGGAACGCCTGCGCCATGCCGCAGTGGTCCTCGATATAATAGGAAGGCCATCCGCCGGCGGTCAGAGGATGGCTGCCGCCGCCCCCGAAGTGGATGCCGACCGGCAGGTCGTATTCGAGCGCGGCTTCGTACATCTTCCAATACTTGCGCCGTCCGAGGGGCTCCTCAGTCCGCGTCACCAGCAGGATCTGTACAAAGCCGTCGTGATCGCCCAGGCGGTGAATCTCCGCGGCTGCCAGTTCAGCATCCTCGTAATTGACGACCATCGAGGCCCGTAACCGCGGCTCATGCTCCAGCCACTCGGCGATCTGGTAGTCGTTGATGGCGCGTGCCAGCTGCGCCCCATACTCTCTGTTCACTTGGCCGCCGGCTGGCGCAAGGGGGTTCAGGATCCCGAAGTCCATGTCCCAGGCGTCGAGTAACTGCTCGCGCATGAACTCCAGGTCTGTGCCCGGCGGGCGGCCGCTGGGAGGCCAGGAATCGGTCCGAGCGGCGTTTGGCTGAGCGCGCGGGTAACCGCCGCCGTAATAGCTGCGCAACCCGATCATCTTATGATGGTCCAACCATTCCGGCGCGATATATTTGCAAAATATCTGGTCGAAAATTGGGTCGTCGTAAACGTCGAAGTTGTGAATGTCGGTGTCGATTACCGCCAGTCGCGTCTTCTCTTCGGCTGCCGGCCTCTCTTCCATCTCCAGTTCCAGCGTCATGTCGGATCTCCTCAAAGTCGATAGAAGGCGCGGGCGTTATCAGACCAGATGTTGCTGTTAAGCGGTTCGGGCAGCGCCACTGGCCAGGCTTCATTCTCGTCATCGTAGTGCCAGTGCGGGTAGTCGGTCGCAAACATCAGCATCGTGTCCGACTCCATCTGCTCGATCGTCTGGAGGATAAACCGAGGATCCGGCGGAGCACCGACCGGCTGAACGGTCAAGCGAATATGCTCCCGAATGTAGTCGGACGGCGGACGCCTGACCCAGGGCGTGTTTGAGCGCAGGCCCTTCCACTCCTTGTCCAGCCGCCACATCAACGATGGCATCCAGATGAAACCTCCTTCAATCAGGGCCATACGCAGGTCGGGAAAGCGGTCAAAGACGCCCTCGGCAATGATACTGATGACCTGCGATTGAAAGACCTGGGCCATGCCCGCGTGTTCTTCGAGATAGGTCGACGGCCATCCCACCGGCGTCGGCGGATGCCCCGGCGCGCCGCCAAAGTGGATGCCGACCACCAGGTCGTGCTCGACCGCGGCCGCGTACAGGGGGTCGTAAAACCGGCTGCCGTAGGGAATGTATGATCGGACCGGCAGAATGGCCTGAACAAACTGTGGATGGTCGCCGAAGCGCTGAATTTCTTCGGCCGCGCGCGCGGGCGTTTGACTGGGCACGACCAGCGAACCCCGCAGCCGCGGCTCTGGCGTCAGCCACTCGTCGATTTGCCAGCGGTTAGCCGCGGTCGCCAAGTCCGCGGCCAGATCTTCCTGTTTGATGCTCTGCACGCGGTAGGCGCAGTTCAGGATGCCAATTTCGGTGTCAAATGGGGCAAGTGCCTGTTCTTGCACGAACTGCAAACAGGAACCTGCGGCCCTGCCGTCGGGCGGAACACTGCCGGGTCTCGCTGAGGTGGGAGCGCCGCGCGGATAGTCGTTGGCGCTCGGGCGGTTGAAGGCGGAACCGAGGATGTAATCGCGCCAGTAGTCGGCCAGATAGGGCATCAGATCTTCAATCGACGACACCTCGTTGTGGATGTCGCAGTCGATTACACGCTTGGGCGAAGATGGATGCTGCTTGCTGGGCCTGTCAAAGACAGTCTCCGACTGAAGCGGGCTCTGTCCGTTGCCCGATGCTGCCGTCTGCCCGGTTGATGAGGCCGGCTGGGAGGTGGGCATTTTGGGTCCTGAAGGCGCTGTCGGTCCGCCGATCTGCGGCCCTGCCCGGGTTGATTCTATCCTGCTTCCCGGGTGGGTGAATTCTAGCGCGAAGCCCGTTCCCAGTCAAGAGTCACACCGAAGCGGGTTGCCGCCATTGGCGTCTTCCACTATAATGCTGATCCTGTGCCAGCCAGCGACTACCCCGCCTCCAGGACTGTACCACCGATGGACCCAAGCCGCCTTCCACGTCAGCGACTACTCTACCTGCACGCGCGCACGCCCAGCGTCTTTTCCGATATCCTCGGTTACACGCAGATAGAACCGACCGAGGGCTATCAGGTTGAGATAAGCGGCGGCGAGTTTGAATGGGCCTATGCGACCGTGCATGACGCGCTCGTTGACGGCTGGCAGATCGTCCAGTTTCCTCACTTGCAGTCCCCCTTCAGCGACACCGACCTGGATGTGATCGGCTACGAATTCATCCTGCAAAAGATGGAGGTCGTCCCGTGATCAGCAAAGAGCGTCTGCTCAGCGATGTTGAGGTAGCCAGCTTTCTGGTCAACGGCTACCACCTGGTCGAACCGGACCTGCCCCCCGGACTGAATGAACAGATCGCCGCCCGGCTGGACGGCCTGAGCGCCAACCCGGGCGACGCCGTTACCGATTTGGTCCCCGAGCTGTGGCAGGTGCTCGACCATCCGGCAGTGCAGGGCGCGCTCATCAGCCTCTTGGGCGAGGACTTTACCGTCAACAGCCATCGTCATTGGCATTGCAAACTGCCAGGTTCGGGACATATGCAGTGGCACCAGGATAGTACGAACAACCGCAGCATCGCTATCGACCGGCTTCTGGGGCTCTACTACCCGCACACGATCAGCGCAGAGATGGGACCGACCGTTATCGTCCCGGGCACGCAGTTTCGCAACGCCCCGACCGACAGGATGTCAACCTACAGCGACATTCGTGGACAAGTCCCGCTGACTGTGGCCGCCGGAACCGTGGCCTTCACGCACTATGACTTGTGGCACGGGACGGCCAGCAATCGCTCGCCCGTCAAACGCCACATGATCAAGTTCCTCTTCAATCGGACCGGCGACAACTCGGCTCCCACTTGGGACCACGATCCAGCGGAACTCGACAAATCGCGTGATTGGAATGCCCGCGGCGAGGCGCAGGACGTTGTCAACATTCTCACTTTTGGCAATCCTCTGGGCGTCTCTCAAAGCGATCACTATAAAGAGCGGCGCATCCGACTCGCCTGCTGGCAGACACTCCTGGGGCATCCAGCTGCAGAAGACGGGGCGGCCGCATAGGGAAGCGGCGTTCAGCGTAATGGGTTTGGCGACGCTGTGCCTGCGTGGGCCGAACGGCCCAGTCGTAGAACGCCCCTTTGTACTCTCTCTACAGTGTCAATGGAGAAGAATGGACAATCTTTCGAGTCTCAATCGTGAGCGCTGGAACGGCCTGGTGCGCGCCGGCGTCCTCTATTCCCAGCCCAAACTCAGTCTGGACAAGAAGGCGGCGCGGGAAATGGTGGATGAATCCGGCCTGCTCGGCGACGTCGGCGGCAAGCGCGTTCTCTTACTGGCCGGCGGCGGAGGCCAGCAGTCCGTTGCATTCGGACTGCTCGGTGCCCGCGTTACCGTACTGGATCTCTCCGACGAACAGCTGGCGCAGGACCGGCGGGCGGCAGACCACTACGGCTTCGCGACCGAGTTGCACCAGGGCGACATGCGCGATCTCTCTCGCTTCACGCAGGATGCGTTTGATATCGTCTACCAGCCCTATTCGATCAACTTCGTGCCGGATGTGCAGCCGGTCTTTGCCGAAGCCGCCCGGGTCCTGAAAGGGAGCGGGCTCTACCACGTACAGTGGCACAATCCCTATACACAGACCTTTGACCCGGATGACTATGATCCCGAGCGGGGCTATTCTTCGAATTCAATCTACGCCGACGGCGAAATCGACGCCGAAACCGTCTACGGCACGGCCAACTGGAGCGTAAAACTCGAAGACGGTACAACCAGCGAAGTGCCCGGGCCGCGCGAGTTTCGCCACACAATGCGCACCTTTGTCAACAGTTTGATAGGCCGCGGGTTCGAGATCCTTGCTTTTGAGGAGCACCGAACGCACGAACAGGACCCGGAGCCCGGGACCTGGGAGTACTACAAGGCGGTCAGCCCACCCTATCTGGCCTTCTGGACGCGAAGCACGAAGTGAGCTTCCCCCGTGATCGAGTGAAACCGCTGTTGGCCTGAGGCCCGCGGATTTGCAGTATCAATTGGCTGGGAGCCCAAACGGGTCCTCTGTTTCCTCCATCTCCTGCCGCAGAAGGGCACGGTGCTCGGCCACTGTCTCCCTGAATGCGGGCTGATAGGACAGATTTTCCGTTTCGCCGGGGTCTTCTTCGAGGTCAAAGAGGAGTTCAGGGCGCGCGCCGTGGGAAAACACGATGTACTTGAACCGGGCCGTGCGGATCATCCGCCCCTTCTTGGTTACGTCGTCCCTGAAGGCCTGCAGCTCTGACACGACGAAGGAACGTCCCTGCAAGGCGGGGTCTTCGATCAGCGGGCACAGACTGTGCCCGCGGGCGCCCTCCGGAGATGAAATGCCGGCGTAGTCACACAGAGTCGGCAGCAGGTCCAGGCCGGAGACAAGATGCTCGCGGTCTACTCGGCCCTCCGGGACTGCGCCGGGGAAACGGACCACCAAGGGCACCTTGACCACCTCCTCCCAAAGCATCAGCTTGGTGACCCACTTGTGCGCGGCCATGCCCTCCCCGTGGTCGCTGGTCAGGACGATCAGCGTATCCTCGCTTAGCCCGCTTTCCTCCAAGGCCTGGAGCAGCCTTCCGACCTGCTGGTCTACGCGCTCGGTCAGCCTGTAGTAGGCGTAGAGGTACCTGCGCCACTCGGTTTCGTCCCAACCGGGCGTGAAGGCAATCTCAGGCGCGTAGACGGCGCGCCGGCGGCACAGACCGACAAACTCCGGCTCATCCGGCAGCGGCTCGAAGTTTGCCGGCAGGGGCGGCAGCTCACTGCCCGGCGGAATCTCGAGGAACTCCCTGCGGTCCATGCACCAGTAACAGATGTCATGCGGATTGTGGAGCGAGGTGACCAGCAGAATTGGTTGGTCCGTCTCGCGGTCTGGCGGCTTCTGATGACGCAGAAACGCCACCGCATCGTCCGTCCAAATCGGGTCGGTGTCGGTGCCCAGCTGCGGCTGTACGCCTTCGGGGTGCTCGTCGCCGAGGTACTCAAAGCCGGGCCCTTCGCTCGTCGCCTCAGTTCCCTTTCGGTATTTGGGGCCGAGGTGCAGTTTGCCGGCATAGTAGGTACGGTAGCCGGCGTTGCGGAAGTGCGCGCCCATTGTCGGAATTCCCGTTCGTATTGGAGGGTCGGTAACCTCGACGCCGGTCTCGTGCGGCATGCGGCTTGTCAGCAGGCTGCTGCGCGCGGGGCTGCATACGGGAAATGTACAGTAAGAGTTCTCAAAGCTCACCCCGCACATGGACAAGAGTGTCCATGTGCGGGGTGTGCAGATGTGGGTTGCCGTGAGCGCCGATCGCCTGCTGCGTCTGCTGATCGGTCAGGATGACGAGAATGTTGGGACGGGTTGTCATTCATTACTCCAAGTGAAGAGTTACGGATTCAAGCCTACAGAAGGGCGGAACTTGCCGGCCCGCCTTTCTCCTGGGCAAGCCAGGGAAAGGCAGGTTGTTTGCACCTCGAAAATCCCTTTTGGAGAGTTTCCCTAATGGAGCCACGAATCTCTTCCCGACGGGCGTGCGGCCGAAGTGCCGGCGAATCCTATGCGCCCCTTTCCGAGGAGTCGGGGCCGCAAAAGGAGTCTACTTTCATTCCACAATGAAACTGAGATTTCCGACTCGTAAACCTCGCGGACTGATTCTAGTTCCTGCGGCCGTAGGTCCCATAATTTGCATGTTTGTGATACTGACATGGCGGTAGTCCGGCACCCTTGCATTATGGGACCGAAGTCCTCTCGATTGGACGCGAAAGGTCGAAATAAGTCGACCAATGTTGGCCAATGTCGACGGTTTAACTTTTTTTCTGGAGCGATTGCCCGCTGCTGGGATTGACGGAAGTGGACGCGATCCTGGCCGGATCCCATGGTTGGACTGGTGTGATGATGATAGAGTAGCACAGTTTCCGGCCTCTTGCTCTTTTGCGCGAATGGTCCCGGTTCGGGTGGGCAGTTTTGCATGATGTTAACAGCGTAGCATGGTCGGGGCGCTATTGCACTGCATTTCGCCTCTTTTCGTCATTTGCCGGTCGTTTCGGGTGTTTTTCAAGATGTGAGTCAGGGCTGGCGGCGCCTAGGTTTGGGTGATTCTTGGCCGGTCATGATCCTGATGTAGCTCGTACAGTCGGCTCTTGCACGCGATTGCGCGTTTCGAAGTAGATTTTCGTTGTTCGTTAGATTTTTCTGCATGTCCTTCTTCGAACCACGAATTCTGGGATAAGCGGAAGCCTGGAATCATGGGCTTTCGCCCTCACCGCCGATGGGCAGAAACTCTGGGTTCCACCGGGGAAACAGTTTCGTTTGGCGAGCTTGGTTGCCTTACTTGCTGAAGATGTTCATCACTTCACACACCCAATCTTGCGAAAACAGGTGTGATGGAAGAGAATCTGTGCACCACCTCATCTGTGGACGGGGTTTCCCACTTAAGAGTTGGATTCATACGATTGGAGCTTTACCTGTGCTTACGAAACGGTTTGGCAGACTCGGTTGGCAAGTGTCGGCGGTGGGGTTGGGCGCCTGGAACATTGGGAACCAGTGGGGCGAGGTTGACGACGCGACAGCCTGGAGCACGGTTCGTGCGGCGTACGAATCCGGCATGACCCTGTTCGATGTGGCCGAGTCCTACGGCATTCCGAACGGGCTTTCAGAGTCACGGGTCGGCCAGGCGCTTAGCGGCATCCGACACAAGGTCACTCTGGTCAGCAAGATCGGCAATTGGGGCTTGCGCAGCGGCAGTGAGATTCCTAAGACCGGCGTGGACTCGATTCGCATCTCCGGCCATGCCATTCTCGGCCGTCTGCGAACCGACTGGGTGGACGTAGTCCTTTGCCACAAAGGTGATCTGGCCGACCCTACCGTTTATCTCGATGGGTTTGAGGCACTGAAGGATGAGGGGTGCTTGCGCGCCTATGGAATCTCGACCAACGACCTCGACGTGCTCAAGCGATTCAACAGGGAAGGGACGTGCAGTGTCGTTCAGGTGGACTACTCGCTGCTGAACCGGGTAGCAGAAGACGAGTTCCTGCCCTACTGTCTGGAACACGACATTGCCGTGATGGTACGGGGACCGCTGGCGAAAGGACTGCTTTCGGGCCGCTACGGCGATGATGCAGTCTTTGCCGACTCGGTTCGCGCCGGCTGGAACCCGGGCGGCGCGCAGCAGGACCAATTCAAGTCACGCGCAGCGCGCGTGCGCCGGCTGTCCGAGCTCGTTTCGCCGGGAGAAGAGATGGTCCAGGCGGCAATTCGTTACACGATCAGCCATGAAGCAGTCTCGGTCTCGATCCCTGGCGCTAAGTCGGCCGCGCAGGCGCGCATCAATGCCGCGGCGGGAAATCGACACTTATCAGGAGAAGAGGCCGCAAAGTTGAGGGAGGCCGTTAGCAACTGAAGAAGGCTGTCGTTGTGAGTCCCAAGTGAGAGGGTTGCTGTATATATAGTCTGGACAGTTTCTGCCAATAGAGGGTTCCAGAGAGTCGCCATAGGAACACAAGATGAAAATAACAGATATCAAGACTTATCCGGTCTGGGTCGGCCGGCGCAATCAGATGATTGTCAAAGTGGAGACGGACGAGGGTCTGCATGGCTGGGGCGAGGCCGGCGTCTCCGGGCGCGAGCAGGCCGTGGTCGGCGCGGTCAAACATTACCGCGAGTTTCTGATTGGGCGGGACCCGTTGCGCACCGGCGCCCTGTGGCAGGAGATGTACCGCAGCCAGTATTTCGAAGGCGGCCGCATCCTGACGGGCGCGATCTCGGCCATCGACATCGCGCTCTACGACGTAGCGGGCAAGGCGCTGAACGTGCCGGTCTACCAGCTGTTAGGAGGCAAGCAGCGGGAATGGGTCCCTTGCTTCGCCACCACCGGCGGAGACACGGAACAGGAGTTCGTGGAGAATGTCAAGCTGCTGGCCGATCTTGGGTGGCCCGCGATTCGCACGGGCATGATCGGCGGCCGTGCGGACGCGGAACCCGAGACTGTCTTTGAGCCACGCGAGTCGCTGAGCGTGACCGCGCAGTGGCTGACCGCGGCACGCGCCGCCATTGGCCCGACGCCGGTCCTTGGCATCGACTATCACCACCGTCTGAGCGTGGCCGAAGCCGCATCTTTTTGCCAGCGCATGCCCAAGGGAACGCTGGATTTTCTGGAGGAGCCGATTCGTGACGAGACCCCGGCTGCGTACGAGGCGCTGCGCAGCATGACCGACGTCCCGTTTGCCATAGGCGAGGAGTTTTCGAGCAAGTGGCAGTTTCTGCCCTATATCGAACGCGGCATTACGCAGTTCGCGCGCGTCGACGTCTGCAATGTCGGCGGCCTGACAGAGGCGATCAAAGTCGCGGCGATGGCTGAAGCCCACTACATCGACCTGATGCCGCACAATCCGCTCGGCCCCATCTGCAGCGCGGCTACCGTCCACCTCGCCGCGGCCGTGCCCAACTTTGCCTGGCTCGAAGTGCGCGTTTCTCCGACCGAGGAGGGCCGCTTTTACGATACCGACTGGTTCCCTACACAGCCGGAGTTGGACGGCTACCGTTACCTCGTGCCGGATGGACCGGGGCTTGGCGTTGAGTTCAACGAGGAGCGGGCGCTGGCCGAAGAGTTCCGCTTCTGGGAGGCACCCCACCTGAGCCGCCGCGACGGGTCGTATACAAACTGGTAGCGTAGAGCGGAGATGCTCTGACGGCGAGGCGCGCGGCGGGCTTGTACTTAAAGAAAGGCAGGCGCAGGAGAGGAGGCGAGAACCACAATGAATGTCAGGCAGGCAGTACCGTTCTTCAGCGTTTCGAATATGGACGAGTCGATTCGCTATTATGTGGAAGGTTTGGGCTGCCAGATCAAGGAAAAATGGGAGCCTGACGGCAAGCTCCGATGGTGCTGGCTCACCCTGGACGGCGCCGCGCTGATGCTTCAGGAGTTCCCGACCGAAGGGCATGACTCGTGGAGGCCAAGCGGGAAAGTAGGCGAGGGCGTGACGATTTGTTTCATTTGCAGTGACGCCCTGCAGTTCTTCCACGAGGTCGTAGCGCGCGGCATCGAAGCGGCCGAGCCGTTCGTGGGCAACCGCATGTGGGTCACGTCGCTGACCGACCCGGACGGTTACCGACTTGACTTTGAGAGCGATACAGACGTGCTGGAAGGGACGCGCCTTGGCGAGCTGTCGGGATAGGATTCCATCGCCGTCGAACCTTGCGGAACGCCACCGTTTCGGTCACGGGGTCTCGCTATCGGCTTCCAGGGTGGGTGCAGGCTCGTCTGCCGCGAGGAAATCTTCTCGCGCACTCTCAACGAAGCGCCCCACGCTGAAGCCTGAAGCAAGCACGTAGAAGGGTGATTCGGAAGATTTCACCACGTAGTTGAGACCTTCCTCGTTCTTGTCGCCTATCGTAAGCGTGCGCGTCAAGCTGTTCTCGCCATCAACGTCGATTACCAGGGTCAAAACAGCACTCGGCTCTTCCATGCCGTATGTGGGCAGTTCCGTCTCGCCCAACGGTTCGACCATATGCAAGTTTGTCACAGACGGGAGCAAGGAGAAGAGCTGACCGGCGTTGAACGCCTCGTCATCTTTCAGACCGTCCATCTGCCACTGGCCGGTCTCGTTCTGGGTAAAGGTGAGCGTGCCGCTTGCATTGGCAATTTCCAGCGCTCGAATCTCCGCCTCAGTCGCCTGGAAGTAGGCCGTGTCGATCCAGTTGTAGATGGCAGTGTCCGTGTCGGCGCTACCCAGGCTGTCGGCGAGGTATACTTCTGTTTGGTGGGCTGCTCTGACGTGTGTTGCGCCGAAATGCGGAGAGGTGCCCACGTAGAGGGTGCTGCGCCCGCCATCGGCCAACTTGACCTCTACTTTGCGAACAAAAGTTTTTTCGGCCACGCGCAGTCTCGGGCGGCTGGACTCACTCCTGGCAACGAGACGAGAGGTGTTCAGGTCTACGAGCACGTTCAGTAATGTCCCAACCCTGTGATTGACAGCTGGATAGCACGAAGAAGACACCTCTTCGCCGCATGCTGACGAACCAGTCGGTTCTTCCTCCCCGCCCGGGGACAGTAGAACCCACCATTTATCTTCGTTTTTCGCCAACTGAATCTGCTCCTCTGCTTCGTCGGTGATCGAAAGGCCTATAACCTGATCGACACTCATTTCGCCAAGAATGGGAACCGGCTCCGGGGCGTTGCCCGACCGCGGCCAGTACACCCTTACTAGGAGGCCGGTCTGCAGGAGAAGTAGAGCGGTCAGCCAGATGAGTGCAGTACGCTCGCGAGGGTCGCCGCCGCGAAGGATGCTCCAGATCTCGCTTCGGCCTGGTGACCTTTCCACTGCGTTTGAATCGTATGTCACGCTATGGTCCGGTTTCCTGGTCTTGTACTCTACCAATTTCGCCTTGGGTCTCGACTTGATGAGCCGACGGCTCCGATGCGATCGGCTGCTCCTGCCTCTTACGCCAGCGCCACAGGAAGGCCAAGGCCAGAAGGGCCGCAAGAGCAAGCAGGTAGTTGACAAACTCCCATGCCGACTGCTGCTCCGGCGTAAGTGGAAGGAGAAGAGGCGCCCCGCTGCCGCGCGCGCGAATCGTGAGCAGTTCCAGGTCTTCAACGCTCCAGTCGACCGCGTTTTGCATCAGAAAGAGGTTGTTGAGGAAGCGATCACTTCCCAGAAGGCTGCGCGAAAGCTCGAGCACGAAGTCGTCGATGAAGTGAGCGCTGCCAAAGACGACGAGGCGCGCGTCGGCGACACTCTGATCGAGGAAGACGCCTGGTGCTTCAACGGGGCCTTTGTCAGAGGTTGACGATTGTGCGTCCGCTGTCCAGGGCGATGGCCTGTCACGGAAGTAGCTCTCGAACTGCCCCTGGACGGCGACAGCCAACGTGCGTGACCCGACGTCACCTTCTATCGGGAATCCGAAGTCGGGGTAAAGCGCAAAGTCGGGCTGGATATTGGTGTCGCCTCGCAGCCAGGAGAACTCGGTCGATTTGAGCAGTTCGGTTACTTCCCGCTCGGCGTTTTTGTCGGCGTCGAGTGTAATCGGTGAGGTCCAGTTGAGCGTTACCGCGTTGAGACCGGCCAGCAATGGGTGGCCCCGGTCCATTCCGTCGCTGCGCACGTCCACGAAATAGGGATAGGCGACCGTCTGGATCTCGCGTACCGTTGCGCCATTGGCCTGGCGGTCAATCGCGATGGGGAACGGTTCGTTCTGGGGATCCATCACCAACAGCTCAGAAAGGTCGATGCCATAGTGCGCCAGCATTGCGACCAAGCCGCCCTCCACTGGGGAAAGACGCAATTCACCGCTGAAAGGGTCCGGGGTGACCGCGTGGCTTCCGTGGGCGACCACGACTGAGCCACCGCGCATCAGATACTGGTCGACAGCGTAGCGCGCTTTGTCGCTCATACGCTGTGGGGCGATAAGCAGCAGCACGTCGATCTCCGCGGGAATCTGGCCCTTCTCCAGATCGAGTATGTGCAAAGCATATTCGTTGCGAAGCTGCTCGCCAATCAGGTGCCAGGAGGAGAGTTGCGGCTGGGGCTGACCGAACATATCGCTGGCTGGGAGAGGTGCGGGCGTCCACAGACCGACAACCTTGAGGAAGCCGGGCGCGCCTCGTCGCAGCCCCGATTCGATTGCGGTGCGAACGCTGCCCTCGGTCAGATCGCCGGTGGGATAGAGGAGCTCGATTTGGCCGCCAACCTGCAGCAGCATGTGTAGAAAATAGCTGTCGGCGGAGAAAAAGGAGACCGGGTACGGCTGCAGCCCATAGGAATCCAAGAGCGCTTCCCTATCTAACGCCGCGCCGGCCGCGTCGGGATCGATTATCTCGAAGCTGAAATTGCCGCCGGCCTCTGCCGCGACCTGCCTGGCTGCGGACTCGATGACGGACGGAGCGTCCCTGACAATCTCCGGCAACAATGAAGGCGTGACGATCAGCTGAAGATGGGCCGGTTCTGCCAACGACGAGAGAATCGCCTCCACGCTTTGAAAGCCGTAGACGACCCGCTTGATCGCGCTTGTGAGATCGTATTCGAGATTGCGAAAGCCGACCTCGACCCCGCTGTCGCGATGGGACGTGAGCGCGATCAGATCCTCAGCGCCGAGAGTGACACTTTGATCCCCGTAGCGGACCAGAATATCGAAATAGGAGTTGATAACCGAAGATTCGTAGCGGTCGGCGATCCGGAACGGCGTGGGTTGAATGCCGTAGGTCTGGTTGGCTTCGGCCTCGATCTCGGGGTCGAAGGCTGGGTCTACGACTTCCCCGCTGAGGCGGCCGCGGGCTGCAATCTCGTACTCGCGCAGCGTGTCGGCGAGTCGGGGCGCGAGCGGCGCCAGCAGCGGATGTGTCTTGCCGCTGACATAGGCTCGGACGAGCAGCGGCTCCTGCAGCGTGCCCAGCAGGTCCGTGGTGGCTGGAGAGAGCGTGAAGGCACGCGTAGCGGTCGTATCGACGCGCAGGATTCGCAGCGAATGGAGCCAGACATTGGCCAGGACGAGGTTGACCGCAATCAGGCTTGCGAGGAGGAGCTTTCGCAGCCGCCTTGGCCGTGCCGGGACGCTCCGGCTCCAGCGATTGGCTTCGAGGGAGAGCACATTCAGCATCAGGAATGTCAGCGTCAGCGTCAGATAGTAGACAAGGTCTCGCAGGTCGATGACGCCGCGCTCGATGCTTTCAAAGCGGCTGCCTGTGCCGAAGGCGCGCAGCATGTTCCCCAACTGAGTGCCGGTGAAGTCGGTCAGGCCGCGTGTGCCGATTGTGTAGAAGGCTCCGCCCAGTAGAAGTGTCGAGATCAGTGCGACCAGCTGATTGTCGGTACGTGAGGAGAAAAAGAGTCCGATCGCGGCGTAGGCGGCAGCCAGCAGGAGCGCAGCCAGGTAACCGGCCCAGACGGGACCCCAATCGAGATCGCCGAGGAGCGAAACGGTCAACGGCAGGGGCAACGTCAGCGCCAGCGCCGCCAGCGCCATGAGCAGGACGGACAGGAATTTGGCAAGGACCAGCTGAGATGGCGCGACCGGCAAAGTGAGGAGAAGCTCAAGCGTGCCAGTGCGCTGCTCCTCGCTCCATTGCCGCATTGTCAATGCGGCCAAAAGGAAAATGAGCAGGAGAGGCATCGAGCGAAAGAGGGGGCGCACGTCGGCCAGGCCCCGCAGCCAGAAGCTGTCCAGCCAGAAGAATAGGTAGAGAGTTATGGCCAGGAATGTCCCCACAAAGATAATGGCGACCGGCGAGCCAAAATAGATCTCCAGCTCTTTGCGGATTAGGGAGCGAACTTGCCCCATGTGGAAAGTCTCCGGCGGAGTGCTCTATTCAGTGTGCGAGACCCAGCGGGCGAACTGTAGACGCGTCTTCTTTTCTCACGAATGCCGTTTTAATCTTCGGGGGCAGCTTCACGCGATCTTAGGGGAACCTGCCGCAAGGGCGCCATCGGGTGACATCGCCTGGGACGGGGCCAGGGCCAGCTCATTGAAAACCGATTCCAGCGCGCGGATATCGTTTTGCAACTCGCGAACGGGCCAGTCCCGCTCTTTGGCCAGGCGAAAGACCGCCGGCGCCAGCTCCTTGTTGTCCTTTGCGGCAATACGATAGAGGGCGCGCCCGTCATTCATGGCTTCAACCTTGACGGCCTCCACGCCGGGAAGCTGAAGCAAGGCCGCTTCCCCGCCGTCAACCCTTGCTTCAAGCGTCAGCAGGACGCCGCGGGACTCGGCAAGGTCGGCGATACGTGCGTCGGCCCGCAGTTGTCCGTTTATCAGGATGATGGCGCGGTCGCACAGCGTCTCGACTTCCGAAAGAATGTGTGTCGAGAACAGGACTGTACTGCTCCCGGAAAGCCTCCGAATCAGGTCGCGGATCGTTACGATCTGGGTGGGATCGAGGCCGATGGTGGGTTCGTCCAAGATAAGCAGACGCGGTCTGTGCAGAATCGCCTGCGCCAAGCCGACGCGCTGCCGGAAGCCCTTGCTGAGTTCGCCAATCGGCTGCGTCAGCCGGCCGGTCAGACCCGTCTCGGCGGCGGACTGCGCGATCTGCTTCGCCTGCCGGCCCGGAGGCACAAGACGCAGATCGGCCATCAGTTTGAGGTAGGCCTGCACTGTGAGTTCGGGATAGAGAGGCGTGTTTTCGGACAGGTAGCCGACTTCCAACTGTACGCGGCGGGGGTCTGCGATGACGTCGATCCCCCCTACACTGACATAGCCGCTGTCCGGTTCCAGGTAGCCCGTCAGCATCTTCATCAACGTGGTCTTCCCAGCCCCATTGGGACCAAGGAGGCCGACAATTTCACCGTTGGCGACGTCGAATGATACGCCGCGCAGCGCCTCGACGGTTCCATACGACTTGGAAAGATCCTGAACTTGAATCATCCCAGATCTTGATGCTCCTGACATGGGTGAAGCTCAATCGCCCGTGGCAGACAGGTTACGGAGCCATTATACATAACCTGAATTCGGAGTAAATGAGCACCTTAACAAGCTGGTAGAATAGAAGTTCTCAAACAAGAATTCTCCAGCATAGAAAGGTGCTCAGTGATGAGTATACGCAAACTGAGCTTGGCCCCAAAAACTGGACCACAAGCTAAGGTGTATAATGGAGCAGTTCACCCAGCCTGTGGAGGGGCAGTACGATGGTCAAGAAACGGCGGCGACACGCGGCGGCCTACAAGTTCCGAAATGCTTGGGTTCTGATATCGGAACAACGCAGAGTTGGTCTCGCAAGACAGAATGCTGCAAAATGCGTAAACGGATTTGACAAGTGCCGCCATTTCGTGCATAATCGCTCCATTCGTGAGAGACGCGGGTCTAAAGATTCGTTGGCAGAAGTTAGAGATTGACGGCCCAGGAAGCGGTACGTATGGTTCACGCGAGAGCCGCACAGCAGTTACACTGCATAAAGAGCAAGAAGCGGATTGCAGACTAGCCTGTCTGTTGTTTGCGCCTGCTCAGTCGTCGTTGAGGTAGCAACCGGCCATTCCAGACAGGATGGACCGGTTTTTTGTTGTCTGTAAGTTCGCCGGGAGACGTGCGTATGAGTCTTGAAAGTTTCGCCATTATCGAGTCGACATTGCGGGAAGGCGAGCAGTTTGCCAACGCCTTCTTCGACAGCGGACAGAAGGACGAGATTGCCCGCCTGCTCGACGCGTTCGGCGTCGAATACCTTGAGCTGACCTCGCCGGCGGCCAGCCCGCAGAGCCGCGCCGACTGCGCCCGCATCGCCGCGCTGGGGCTGCGTACCAAGCTGCTTACTCATACGCGCTGCCACATGGACGACGCGCGCGTGGCAGTGGACACCGGCGTCGACGGGATCGACGTGCTCTTCGGCACCAGCAGCTATTTGCGGGAGTTCTCGCACGGCAAGTCGATCCGCCAGATCATCGACAGCGCGGTGCAGGTGATCGAGTTCATCAAGAGCCAGGGGTTGGAGGTCCGCTTCAGCAGCGAGGACTCGTTCCGCAGCGACCTGGTCGACCTGCTGACAGTCTACCGCGAGGTGGACCAGATCGGTGTCAACCGCGTAGGCATCGCTGACACCGTCGGCATCGCCACACCGCTGCAGGTGCATGACCTGGTGCGCACGCTGCGCGGGGTCGTCTCCTGCGACATCGAGTTCCATGGCCACAACGACACCGGCTGCGCCATCGCCAACTCCTACTGCGCGCTGGCCGCCGGCGCAACCCACGTCGACACCTCCGTGCTCGGTATCGGCGAACGCAACGGCATCACGCCGCTCGGCGGGCTGGTGGCGCGCATGTACGCGCTCGACCCGCAGCAGATCCGCAGCAAATACAACCTGCCGATGTTGCGCGAGGTCGAGAATTACGTCGCCGAGATCGTGGGCGTGGACGTCCCCTTCAACAACTACATCACAGGCTACACCGCCTTTACCCACAAGGCGGGCATCCATGCCAAGGCGATCCTGAACAATCCCGACACTTACGAAATCCTGGACCCGGCCGACTTCGGCCTGACCCGTTATCTGCACATCGCCCACCGCCTAACCGGCTGGAACGCGGTCAAGCAGCGGGCCGAGCAACTGCAGCTGGACCTGACCGACCCACAGGTGAAGGAGGTGACCGCGCATATCAAGACCGAGGCCGACCAGCGCAAACTGAGCCTGGACGATGTCGACGTCCTGCTGCGCGAATACCACAGCCGCGCGGTGACGGTTGAAAACACGCCCGCGTAAAGGGATTGCTATGCAGCAACAGCCTATTTCTGAGCTAGGTGTACAGCCAAGTGGGGGAGGAAACGCCGCGCCGCGCACGTTCGCGCAAAAGGCGATCGCACGTGCGGCGGGCCTGGGCTCGGTCGGGATTGGCGAAGTGGTGGACGTGCGGCCCGACCTCGTGCTGAGCCACGACAACACCGCCGCCATCCGCGAGATCTGGCGGCAGTTCGGGCAGGATCGGGTCACGATTCCGCACAAGCTGGCGATTACCCTCGACCACGCCGTGCCCGCGCCGACCACGCGCCACGCGCAGAACCACGCCGAGATCCGCCAATTCGTGCAGGAACAGGGCATCCGTCACTTTTTCGAGGTCGGGCGGGGCATCTGCCACCAGGTCCTCAGCGAGGAGGCGCTCGTGCTGCCGGGTCAGATGATCCTCGGCGCCGACAGCCACACGCCCCATTTCGGCTGGCTGGGCGCGTTCGGTGCCGGCATCGGGCGCAGCGAAGTGGCGGCGCTGTGGGCGACTGGCGAACTGTGGCTGCGCGTGCCGGAATCGGTCCATATCGTCCTGGAAGGCGACCTGCCGCCCGGCGTCACCGCCAAGGATTTCGCTTTGCGTATCATCGGCGATTGGGGCGCCGACGGCGGGCTCTACGCCTCGGTCGAGCTCAGCGGCAGCGGCATCGAGGCGCTGAGCATCGACGGGCGCATGGCGCTGGCCAACATGATGGCGGAGTTCGGCGCCAAATCGGCCTACATCGCGCCAGACAGCAGGACGCTGGCCTACCTGGAAGCCGCTCTGGAGCGACAAGGGGCCGATGATCGGGCGTTCGACGCGGCGCACGGTCAGCTGTTTCCTGACGAGAGGGCCGCATACAGCGACGTGCACCGCTATCTCGCGTCCGACTTGGAGCCGACGATCGCTTGCCCGCATACGGTCGACAACGCCGTGCCGCTCTCGCAGGTGGCAGGGGTGCGCGTGCAGCAGGCGTTCATCGGCACCTGCACCAACGGACGGTTGGAGGACATCGCCGCCGCCGCTCAGGTAGTGCGGGGCCGCCGCGTCGCCGATGGAACGCGACTGCTCGTAATCCCGGCGTCGAGCATCGTGCTGCAGGAGGCGCTGCGCAAGGGTCATATAGAGACGCTGGTCGCGGCCGGCGCCGCGATCGGCACGCCGGGCTGCGGCCCGTGCATGGGCAACCACATGGGCGTGCCCGCGACCGGCGAGGTCACCATCTCGAGCGCCAACCGAAATTTCCGCGGCCGCATGGGCACCAAGCAGGCGGAGATCTACCTTGCGAACCCGGCAGTAGTGGCGGCGTCGGCGGTTGCAGGAAAAATCGCCGATCCGAGGAGCATAGGCTGAGGAGGAGATGTGGAGATTCGCGGCCGAGCCTGGAAATACGGCGACAACATAAACACCGACGTGCTCTTCCCCGGCAAGTACACCTATACGGCCAAGGGGCGCGCCGAGATCGCCGGCCATGCGTTGGAGGACCTGGATCCGGATTTCGCTGCCAATGTGCGGGCGGGCGACCTGGTCGTCGGCGGTCGCAATTTCGGCTGCGGCTCCAGCCGCGAGCAGGCCGCGACCTGCCTCGTTTACAATGGCGTTGGCGCGGTGATCGCCGATAGCTTCTCCCGCATCTTCTACCGCAACGCCATCAACAACGGCCTGCTGGCGATCGTCTGCCCTGAAGCCGCGCAGGCGATCTGCGCAGGAGAAACGGTAGAGATCGATGTGGACCTGCGCGTGATCAAATCCGCCGGCGGCAGCTTTACATTTCCTGCGCTGAGCGCAACTGTACAAGAGATTCTGGATGCGGGCGGCTTGGTGGAGCAGGTCAAACGGCGGCTCGCGGCCGCAAGAAAATTGTCCTGAGATCGCCGAGGAAATGGTCTTGCTGCTGAACGAGCGATGGGCATAGCGATGCCGCCCAGGTGGCTGGCGCGAATTCCGTTCTACATTCAGCGGCTGCGATGGCGCGCTTTCAGGCCGCTAACCGTAGGAGTTCGTCTCCTTGCTGTGCAGGATGGCAACGTTATCCTTGTCAAACACACCTACACGGATGGCTGGTATCTGCCGGGCGGGGGCGTGCAGGCGGGGGAAACTTTGGTTGAGGCCGTTCAGCGTGAAGCGGCAGAAGAGACCGGCGCGTTCCTGCGCGAATTGCGTCTGTTCGGCGTTTACAGTAACTTCTTTGAAGCGAAGAGCGACCATATCGTCCTTTTTTGCAGCGAAGACTTTGAAAGGGTACCGACGGAGGCATGGGAGGTCGACGAGGTTGGCAGTTTCGCTCTCAACGACTTGCCTGACGGCACGTCGCCAGGGACACGCAGGCGGATTGCAGAGTACGCCGGCGGCGCAAGCGCTGTCGTCGCACGTTGGTAAACGAATTTGGAAATGAGTCCTAATGCCAAAATCCGCTCAGGAAACAGATCGGGAGAAATTTCATGACTATGCAGACAATAACGACCGTGGTCGAGTGCCCAGAATGCTTTGGCGAACTGGTGCTCAAGGACGTGATGCAGAATGAAATCGTCCAGTGCGGCGAGTGCGGCGCCGACCTTGAGGTTGTCGAGGTCGATCCGGTGACGCTCGAGCTGGCGCCGGAAGAGGACGAAGACTGGGGAGAGTAGTCCTATGCGGGTGGGAATCCTCTACAGCCGCGTGCGCGCGGAGGAAAAACTTCTTTTCGAGGCGTTCACGCAGCGGGGCGCGGAGTTCGACCTGCTCGACGACCGCAAGCTGGTCTTCGACATTTCCGGCGGCGAAGAGCCGGCCGCGGCCTACGAAAACTATGACGTCATCGTCGAGCGCTGTATCCACCATGGCCGCGCCCTGGTCAGCCTGCGCATTCTCAGCGACCGCGAAATCCCGACCGTAAACTCGGTCGAGGTTGCCGACGTCTGCGGCGATAAACTGCAGACGACCAGCGCGCTCACCGCGGCCGGCGTCCCCTCTCCGCGCACCAAGGTCGCCTTCACGGCCGAGAGCGCGCTGAGTGCGATCGAAGAGCTCGGCTACCCGGTGGTGATGAAGCCGTCGATCGGCTCCTGGGGCCGTCTGCTGAGCAAGATCAACGACCGTGAGGCCGCGGAGACGGTGCTGGAGCACAAGGAGGTGCTGGGCACCTACCACCACAGCATCTTCTACATCCAGGAGTACATCGAAAAGCCGATGAGAGACATTCGCGCCTTCGTCGTAGGCAACGAGACGATCTGCGCCATCTACCGCGACTCCCCGCACTGGATTACAAACACCGCGCGCGGCGGCCAGGCCTCGGTCTGCCCGGTGACGCCCGAGCTGAACGAGCTGTGCGTACGCGCGGCCAGGGCGGTCGGCGGCGGCTGCGTCGCCATCGACGTGCTCGAGGACCCGGCGCGGGGCCTGCTGGTGAACGAGGTCAACTACACGATGGAGTTTCGTAACAGCGTGCAGCCCACCGGCGTCGACATTCCCGGGCGCATCGCCGACTTTTCGCTGCGCGTGGCGCGTGACGGCTGGCAGGCGGCCAACGGTTAATTGCGTATGGCAGAATCCGATTTGCAGCTAGGCAGCGAACCCGCAACAACCGTCTCGATCCTCGGCGCCAGCGGATATGCCGGCGGCGAGCTGCTGCGGCTGTTGCTGGACCATCCGCACATCGAGATCGGGCAGGTAACGAGCGAGCGCAACGCCGGCTCGTTCGTCCATTTCACGCACCCGAATCTGCGCGGACGGACGCAGCTGAAGTTCGTCAGCGCGGCGGAGCTCGAACCGTGCCACCTGCTGGTGCTCGGCCTGCCGCACGGCGGCGCCATGGGCCGCATTGACGAATTCAGTTCGCTGGCGGAGCGCGTCGTCGATCTCAGCGCCGATTTCCGCCTGCGCGATGCGCAGACCTACGCAGAGTGGTACGGCAAGGAGCACGCCGCGCCCGCATGGCTGGACCGCTTCGTCTACGGCCTGCCGGAGCTCTACCGCGATCAGATTCGCGGCGCCCGCTACGTCAGCGGCGTGGGCTGCAACGCCACCGCGACTGTGCTGGCGGTCTGGCCGCTGTACGCCGCCGGGCTGGCCGACCCGGCGCGCGACCTGATCTGCGAAGTCAAGGTCGGCAGCAGCGAGGGCGGCAATCGCGCCGGCGACGCCACCCACCATCCCGAGCGCGCGCGGGCGATGCGCAGCTTCGCGCCCACCGGCCACCGTCATACGGCCGAGCTGCTTCAGGCACTTGCGGACGCCGACGACGACTACAGCCGCGTCCCTGCGCACATGAGCGCGACCGCGATCGACAACGTGCGCGGCGTCCTGGCGACCGCGCATGTCTTCGTCAATCCGGGCGTGACCGAGCGCGACCTGTGGCGCGCCTACCGTCAGACCTATCGCGGCGAGCCGTTCGTGCGGATCGTGAAGGAGAGGGCCGGCATTTACCGCTACCCGGAGCCGAAGATCCTGAGCGGCAGCAATTTTTCCGACGTCGGTTTCGAGTTCGACGAGCGCAGCAACCGCGTCGTCGCTCTGTGCGCGATCGACAATCTGGTGAAAGGCGCGGCCGGCAGCGCCTTGCAGAGCATCAACCTGATGTGCGGCTGGGAGGAGACGACCGCGCTGGGCTTCTCGGGCCTGCACCCGATTTGAGATGCCTTGCGGGCCTGTGATCAGCCTCACGCCCGGAAGGCTGCGGCGGCGGAGGCTGGTCAGAACATCTCAAAGTCGATGCCGACGAGGGCCGAAATGAACGGGCCGGACAAAGCCTTCTCCTTTCTCTGGGCGCCGGGCAGACGGCGGTTCACATTGCCGCTGAACGGCAACTCAGAAGCCGCTGGGCTATTGATCCGGGATGAGCTTGCCGCGAGCGGCGAGGTAGACGGGCGGGTGGCCGGAACAGGTGTGAAGATCGAACGCCATCCCCGCCGCGCCCATCTAAAGGGCGCATTTGCGCCGGTCTTCTACGGTCTGCTCGTCGACGAGGGCGACCACTGCCGCCTGTCGGGCCACGTGCAGTTGCGACCGGTCGGAAGGCTGTTCATCGGCGCATGGATCGTGATGAGCACCCTGCTGGCGCTGGCGCTTCTTGTGGCCGCCGCCCTGCGGGCAACACAGCAGAGCGCCGTCGCGGACCTGCTGCCTTTGATGCTACCGGTCCTACTGCCATTCCTAGGGCTGGCGTTCGCCTCCTGGCAGCGAAAAAGGGGGCGTTCGGACGAGCAGGTCCTGCGCAGTTGGCTGGAATCGCTGAATCAAGCCGGAGCAAACACAAGCGATGAAAGGGGATAGCATATCATGACGACCGATATCCATTTGAGCATGGCAGAGATGGAGCGTAGTCTGGACGGGATTCGCCGTTCTCCCAAGAGCGAGGGCCGCCTCAGTCTCATCGTCAGACGCCCGCGGTCGGGAGAGCGGGAGGTGGTGGCGAATGCGGAGTTGTCGATCGAAGAGGGACTGGTCGGCGACAATTGGAGTAAGCGCAATCCCGGCGAACCGCTCGATCCCGATAGGCAACTGACGATCATGAATGCCCGCGTTGCCGGCCTGCTCGCGCAGGACGAGTCCCGCTGGCAGCAGTTCGGGGACCAGCTATATATTGATCTCGAGCTGAGCGAGGCGAACCTGCCCGTCGGCACGCAGTTGGCTCTGGGCGGCGCGGTGATCGAAGTGACGCCGCCGGACCATACCGGCTGCAAGAAATTTGCCGAACGCTTCGGCGTCGATGCGGTCAGATTCGTCAGCTCGCCGGTGGCGAAGGAGCTGCGCCTGCGCGGCATCTTTGCAAAGGTGGTCCAACCGGGTCCAATCCATGCGGGAGATGTGGTGCGCAAGCTCTGAGGAGACACAGCCGCTTTCGCGGTTAAGTTCAATCGCCTATCGCCGGAAATAGGCAGGCCTGGCGCGCGCCGGTCAAGAGGTGGACGAATCTGACTGGCAGCATTGTGACACACTATCGGCCCTCAATCGGACTCTTCATGTTGACAAATAAATGATATATCAAATACAGACGCCCGTTCCACGCTGCCAGATTTGTGAAACCAGCGTGACCATACCTCCACATCCTTGGTTTCCTCCCTGTCACGCCATCTGCCTCCCAAACCTCAAACGTCAATAAATCGATATTCGTTCTTGAAAAAAATTTTGCGTAAACTCTCGTAAACGCTCGCATAACGCTCGTACAACGCTCGTACGAGAGCTACGAGCGTTTGATCCATGAAGTCGTGTCGATTGCCTTCCAAACCGTTGCTTTTTGCCCGTCCTTGACACCGGTCCCTCCTTCGAACAGCACCCTCGTACCGGGATTCTCCCCTGCCCCCGCAGTGATAAGGATTGCCCGCCGGGACGTGATACAATGAATAAACAGTGCCCCTACGCCTTTTCTAAACCGGATCTGAAGTATGACGACGATCCCCGCAGATCTGCAGACGCCGCTCCGATCGAGCAAGGGCAACCGCTACCTGTGGCGCGCCTTCCGCCGGCTGCGCCCCTACTGGCGGCTGACCGCTTTAGCCTACCTTGCGCTCCTGGCATCCACCGCCATCATCCTCGCAACGCCCCAATTCATTCGCTGGATCGTGGACCGCGGCATCCGGCAGAACGATCTGCAACTGCTGACCTGGTCGGTGCTCCTGCTGCTCGGCCTCACCGTCGCCCGCGGCGTCTTCACCTTTTTCTCCGGCCGCTGGACCGAGGTCGCCTCCCAGAGCGTCTCCTACGACTTCCGCCGTGACCTCCACGCCAAGCTGACCGAACTCTCCTTCGCCTACCACGACCGCACCGAATCGGGTCAGCTCCTGTCGCGTTCAATGCAGGACGTGGAACGGCTCCGCTTTCTGACTGGACGCTCATTCCTGGGGCTGGCGAACGGGGTGATCCTGCTGGTCGGCACCGCCGTCGCGCTGGTCATCATGAATCCGACACTGGCCCTGCTGGCCCTGTTGACGGTCCCGGTCCTCGCCCACAGGGCCATGCGCTTCGGCGCCCATTACCGACCACTCTCGCAGGAGATCCAGCAGCAGCTGGCAGTCCTGACGACGCGGCTGGAGCAGAACCTGCGCGGCGCCCGCATCGTAAAGGCGTTCGCGCAGGAAGACGCCGAAATCGAACGCTTCGATGCCGAAAACCGCAAATGGTTCGGACTGGCCGCGGCCACCGCTAGGCTCACCGCGGTAAATATGCCCTTGCTGGATCTGATCGCCAACCTCGCCACCGTCAGCATCATCTGGTACGGCGGCCTGCAGGTGATTCGCGGCGGGTTGACCCTGGGCGAGCTTGTCGCCTTCATCACGTACCTGGCGCAGCTTGCCGCCCCGATCCGCCGCCTGGGGTTCATCATTCCATCGATCGCCATGGCCAGCGCCTCAGCCGAGCGCGTCTTCGAAATTCTGGACGAGGAGATACAGGTCGAAGAGGCCGCCGACGCACAGCCTTTGCCCTCGCTGCAGGGCCATCTGCGCTTCGAAAACGTCTCCTTCAGCTACGCCCGTCCCCACAATGTAATGCGCGACGTCTCCTTCGATATTCAGCCCGGCCAGGTGCTCGCGCTGCTCGGGCCGACCGGTTCGGGAAAATCATCGATCATCAACCTGATCCCGCGCTTCTACGATCCGACCGAGGGGCGCATCCTGCTCGACGGCCACGACGCCCGCGGCGCGACCCTGCATTCTCTGCGCAGCCAGATCGGCATCGTGCTGCAGGAATCGACCCTTTTCGCTACAACGATCCGCGAGAATATCGCCTTCGGCAGGCCTGACGCCACTGAAGCCGAAATCATTGAGGCCGCGCAGGCCGCCCAGGCGCATGAGTTCATCGTGACCTTTCCCGAAGCCTACGACACGAAGGTGGGGGAACGCGGCGCGACCCTTTCCGGCGGCCAGCGGCAGCGCGTCGCCATCGCCCGCACCCTGCTGACCGACCCGCGCATTCTCATCCTCGACGATGCTACTTCGAGTGTCGACACACATACCGAGCATCTCATCCAATTAGCGCTCGCCAATCTGATGAAGGGGCGCACATCGGTCATCATCGCCCAGCGCCTCAGCACAGTGCGCCTCGCCGACCTGATCCTGATGCTGGAGAAGGGTCGGATTTCAGCGGCCGGCAGGCATGCGGATCTGCTGGAAAGCTCGCCGCTGTACCGTCACATATATGAGCAGCAGTTGACCAGGGTTGAAGACTGACATCTAGGAACGCGGCGGCCCGGGCTGCCGCAATTCAGAAACCACTATGTCAATTTCGATTGGATCGGCAGGACGAAGCGGCGGACCCCAGAGCCTGCTGCGCCAGATGGCAAGCGAGGCCGAAGGCAAAGCTTTCGACGGCCAGGTCCTGCGCCGGCTGATGACCTATCTGCGGCCGCATCGCACCAAGATGGTCATCGCATCTGTCCTCATGCTTGCGGTGACGGGCCTGACGCTGGGCATCCCGCTCCTGCTCAAAGTGGCCATCGACCGCTTTATCGCCGCCGGCGATGCCGGCGGCCTGGCGCAGGTCTCTATCCTGATGGCGGTGATGTATGTGGCGCTCTATGGCGCCTCCTTAGGCCAGCGGTTTCTGCTCTCTTGGGTCGGGCAGCGCGTGCTCGCCACACTGCGGGGCCAGTTGATGCGCCACCTGCAGGCCCTCTCGCTCGGCTATCACAGCCGCCACATCATCGGCGTCACCATCTCGCGCGTGATCAGTGACGTCGCCGTCATCAACGAGCTGCTCTCCCAGGGTCTGATCGCCCTGATTGGCGACGTCCTCGTCCTGATCGGCATTATCGTCGTCATGCTCGCGCTCAGCCCGACGCTCGCCTTGCTCACCTTCGCTGTCTTCCCGCTGATGGGCCTCGCCACTTACTGGTTTTCGCGGCGCGCAAAGGTCGCATTCCGCCAGACTCGGCAGAGCGTGGCCGGCGTGGTCGGCACCCTGGCCGAGCACCTGACCGGCATGCGCGTCATCCAGGCATACGCGCAGGAAAAGGCAATGCGCAACCGCTTCGACACCGCCAATCAGAGCAACCGCAGTGCATTCATTGACGCCATGTCGCTCTCCTTCGTCTTCCTGCCGACCGTCGAATTCCTTGCCGTGCTTGCGACCGCGGTCGTGCTCTGGTTCGGCGGGCGCGCGGTGGCGCAGGAGACCCTCGAGCTCGGCATCCTGGTCGCCTTCCTCGCCTACGTTACCCGCTTCTTCCAGCCGGTACAGGAGCTGAGCCAGCTCTACACCACCATGCAGTCGGCGATGGCGGGTGGCGAACGTGTGCTCGAACTGTTGGACGCGCGGCCTGACGTGCCCGACCCCGCCAACCGCAAAGAGATGCCTGCCATCAACGGCCGCATTGAGCTGCAGCGCGTCAACTTCTCCTACGGCGAAGAGATACCGGTCCTGCGCAACGTCGACCTCCTGATCGAACCGGGGCAGACCGTCGCCCTGGTCGGCCCGACCGGCGCCGGCAAGTCGACTATCGCCAACCTGGTAGCCCGCTTCTACGATGTGAGCAGCGGAGAAGTGCGCATCGACGACGTCGACGTGCGCACCGTCACGCAGCAGTCGCTACGCCGCCAGACCGGCATTGTGTCGCAGGAGCCGTTCCTATTTGCCGGCACCGTGCGAGACAACATCCGCTTCGGACTGCCCGATATCGATGCCGCAACCGTAGAGGAGGCCGCGCAGCAGGCCAACGCGCACGAATTCATCGTCGATCTGCCCAACGGATACGAAACCGAGATCCAGGAAGGCGGCGCAAACCTGTCGCTGGGCCAGCGCCAGCTAATCTGCATCGCTCGCGCCGTCCTGGCCGACCCGCGCATCCTGATCCTGGACGAAGCCACCGCCAGCGTGGACACTGCAACCGAAGCGCTCATCCAGGAGGCGCTCGACCGGCTGCTCAGCCAGCGCACCGCCATCGTCATCGCCCACCGGCTCAGCACCATCCGCAAGGCCGACTTCATCTGCGTCATGCAGGACGGCCAGATCGTAAGCCGTGGAAGCCACGGGGAACTGCTGACGGAAGGCGGCCTCTACGCCGAACTCCATCGCCGCCAATTCATGGAAGAGCAGTAGTTCCGGCGGCGGTTCCCGTGGCAACAATTTCTGGGACCCGAACTCTGGAAGTGCTGGCTGCCTGAACCGTACACGTCCGCGGCGGGCATTCCAGACACATCGCTTCGAACAAGGGAATCGCCTGCATGTCATCCCGACCGAACATTCTCTTTCTTATCGCCGACGACCACCGCGCCTCCGCCATGGGCGCATACGGCGACCCGACAGTGCGCACCCCGCATTTGGACCGGCTCTGCTCAGAGGGGACCTCCTTCCGCCGGAACTGTCAGATGGGTGGGCTGCGGGCCGCGGTCTGCGTGCCGACGCGCGCCTGCGTGCATACCGGCGCCCACCTCTTCCGCGCCACCCTCAGCAACGACATCGACAACCACCGGGGCCTGCAAACGCTCGACCCCGGCCATACCTTTCTGGCCGAGCTGTTCCGCCGCAACGGCTACACCACCTTCGGCACCGGAAAATGGCACAACGACAAGGCCAGCTTCGCCCGCTCCTTCGGCACCGCCGAAAACGTCTTCTTCGGCGGCATGGACAGCCACTTCGCCGTACCGGTGCAGGACCATGACCCGAGCGGCGCCTACGACACCAGCCGCCAGCGCATCGGCGACGGCTATTCGACCGACCTGTTCGGCGATGCCGCCATCCGCTTTATCGACAGGCAAGACGGCGACGAACCCTTCTTCCTCTACTGCGCCTTCACCGCGCCGCACGACCCGCGCACCCCACCTCCCGACTGGGCCGGCGCCTACACGCCCGAATCGATGCCGCTACCGCCCAACTTCATGAGCCAGCATCCTTTCGACAACGGCGACATGTGGCTTCGCGATGAGCAGCTGGCCGACTTCCCTCGCACACCCGAGGAGACGCGGCGACACATCGCCGAGTATTACGGCATGATCTCCGACATGGACGAGAAGATCGGGGAGATCGTGGACGCGCTGGCGCGTAATGGCCTGGCGGACAATACTATCGTCGTCTACACCGCCGATCACGGCCTGTCTGTCGGGCAGCATGGCCTGCTGGGCAAGCAGAATCTGTACGACCACAGCGTGCGCGTGCCGCTCATCATGCGCGGGCCCGGCGTGCCGGCCGCCAGGCAGGTTGACGCCCTCACCCACACCTACGACGTCTATCCCACGCTCTGCCGACTGGCGGAAATAGACGTCCCCACCCACGTGGACGCCCTCAGTCTCACGCCGCTAATGGATGGCTCCGCCGCCGAAACCAGGCCATACCTGCACTCTGTCTACCGGCACGTGCAGCGAATGGTGCAGGACCGTGAATGGAAGCTGATCAGCTACAGCAAGAACCGCGGCGAAGGCAGCGAAGGCAGCGACCGCACCCAGCTTTTCCATCTCGCCTCCGATCCATGGGAGCTGGACGACAGTGCCGGCGACGGCGACGCGGCTCCCGTGCGGGAACGTCTTGAGAAGGAGCTGGCCCGCTGGCAGGTTGAGGTCAACGATCCCTTGCTATCAGCATGACGTAGGTCTCGCCACCTCTTTCCCCAGGCCAACCGTCCGACTGGGCAAATGATTTCGAGGATTGCGCGCGTTTCGACGAACTTCCGAAATCACGACGAAGCTACCCAAAGAGAGCAGCCGCGGACCGCCTTTCGATCTGGCGTATCCCAGAGTTGCACATCTTTCGATTATGGATATAATGGTCCGAAATGCGGACCGATATACTCGACTGACTGCAGATTTGGCCCGAAAATGAGCGTACTCACGCTGGCTAACAACGCTGTTGCCCTCGGACTTCTTATCGTAGGTCTCGTAGCCCTTCTTGTAAGCGGCTTGAGACCGTGTACGGTTGGCGAAGGCGCAGAGGCCCGGACGTAAGGCTTCTCGCTCAGGTCAGTGCAGACCCTTCCTCAACCGGGGAGGGTCTTTTTGTATACTTTGATTCGGTCTGCACATCGGCGCCGCAATCCTGCAGATTCCGCGAGACGGCAGGGTTGTTCAGGCGCCCGGGAAGCGAGCTCGCTTCGGCGAGCCGGTATCAGTTGAGTCAGATTGTCAGGAGGGGTCAGATGGCGCTAGCCAAGAGAGAACCGACCGACAGTGGATACGACCTGGGGCCGCAGCAGTTTACCGGCTCGCAGATGGTATGGGAAGCGCTCCTGCGCGAAGGCGTGGACCTGGTATTCGGCCACCCGGGCGGCGCGATTCTGCCCGCCTACGACGCCCTGGCCGAATACGAAGGCGACGGTCGCATCCATCATGTCCTCGTCCGCCACGAACAGTGTGCCGCGCACATGGCCGACGGCTACGCCCGCGCAACCGGCCGCGTCGGTGTTTGTATCGCCACCAGCGGACCGGGAGCAACCAATCTCGTTACCGGCCTGGCCACCGCCCAGATGGACAGCGTGCCCGTCGTCGCCATCACCGGCCAGGTCCCCACCAATCTGCTAGGGACCGACGCCTTCCAGGAATCGGACGTGGTCGGCGTTACGCAGCCCGTCTGCAAGCACAACTACCTGGTCACCGACATCGAAGAGCTGCCGCTGGTTATGAAGGAGGCCTTTTACATCGCCCGCGAGGGCCGGCCAGGCGTCGTCCTGGTGGATATCTGCAAGGACGTGCAGAACGAGACCGGAACATTTCGCTACGACTTTGATATCAACCTGCCTGGCTTCGAACCCTGGCCGGAATACAGTGTCGAGTCGGTCCAGGATGCCGCCGATCTGCTCAACCGGTCCGAACGCCCGCTCATCCTCGCCGGCCACGGCATCCACCTGTCGGATACAAGCAGAGAGCTGCTGCATCTGGTCGAGAAGGCCGGTATCCCGGTCGTGACGACGCTGCTCGGCACCGGCAACATCCCCGAAACGCATCCGCTCAGCCTGGGAATGGGCGGCATGCACGGCGAGGCATTCGCCAATCGCGCCGTCCAGGCCTGCGATGTGCTCGTGGCGATGGGAATGCGCTTCGACGACCGCATCACCGGCCGGCTGGACCGCTTCGCCGCCAACGCCAAGATCATCCATTTCGAGCTCGACCGAGCCGAGGTGGGCAAGAACATCGTCCCCGACGTAGCCGTGATCGGGGATCTGGCCGAGACGCTGCCCGCATTTCTCCCCCTCGTCAAGGAGCGCGAGCACAAGGATTGGGTGGCGACCCTGGACGAGTGGCGCGCCGAGACCGACGAGGCCGACATCATCCAGTACGAAGTCGAGGAGTTGATCCCGCCCTATGTCATCCGCCAGTTGTGGCACGCCACCGAAAAGACCGACCAGCGCGTAATAGTCGTCACCGACGTCGGCCAGCATCAGATGTGGGAAAGTCAGTACTACATTCATGAACACGCCGGCATGCTGCTAACCAGCGGCGGACTGGGCACGATGGGCTACGCGCTGCCCGCCGCGCTCGGCGCACAGATGGCCGACCCCGAGGCGCTGGTCTGGTGCGTCGCCGGCGACGGCGGCTTCCAGATGACGCTGCAGGAGCTCGCCACGATTCAACAGGAAAAGCTGCCCGTCAAGGTCGCCATCATCAACAACGGCTTCCTGGGCATGGTGCGCCAGTGGCAGCAGATCTTCTACGACAAGCGCTACGTCGGCACGCCGGTCCTCTCGCCAGACTACGTGAAACTGGCCGAGGCCTACGGCATCCCTGCCGCAGTCGTACGCCATCCAAGCGAAGTCGTGCCCGTGCTCGAGCAGGCGCACGCGACCGAAGGACCGTATCTCGTCGATTTCCAGGTCAAGGAAGAGATAAACGTCTACCCAATGGTGGCGCCCGGCGCCGCGGTCGACGAGCTGATTCGGCGGCCCAAGCCGGGCCGCGTGCAGGGTTACAGCGGCGTTCAGCCCAGCTGGTAGCGCCGACCCGAACTCTTTGCCCATTCCTGGTAGAGGGCCAAGCGCAGTTACCGAGGAAGACAAATGCAATACACTCTCGTCGCCTGGATGCGCGACAAACCCGGCGTGCTCAACCGCGTGTCCGGCATGTTGCGCAGGCGCAACTTCAACATCGACAGCCTCCAGGTCAGCCACAGCGAAACGCCGGGAATCAGCCGCATGACCTTCGTGGTCGACGGCGACGAGCGAGTGGCCGAACAGGTCGTAAAACAGCTGCGCAAAGTCGTCGATGTGACCGCGGTCGAGGACATCACCAATCGGTTGGCCATCCTGCGCGAGCTGGCCCTGATCCGCGTGCGCACGACACCGGACACGCGCGGCGAGATCATGCAGTTCGCCGAGATCTATCGCGCCCAGATCGTCGACGTCAACGCCGAGAACCTCGTCGTGCAGGCTGTCGGCACCGAGGACAAGGTCGACTCGCTGATCGAGCTGATGCGGCCCTTCGGCATCGAGGAGATGGTCCGCACCGGGCGCGTGGCGCTCTGCCGCGGGGATGAGCGTCCCAAGCGCAAAAAGCAGCAGACCGCAATCTTCAAGGCCGCCGCCAGTTTGAACGGAAACGGGCGCGGCGAGCAGAAGTAGCGAGGGAAACCAAAGCTGGAGCAGATTCGTCTATTGAGATGGCAAGGTGGCAGGTGGCGCGGTCGCGGCCGCCCCAATTCAAACGAAATGAATTCCCGGAGGATACAGTGGCAACGATCTACTATGAGAACGACGCCGATATGTCCCGCATCAACGGCAAAAAGATCGCCGTTATCGGCTACGGCAGCCAGGGCCACGCCCACGCGCTCAACATGAAGGACAGCGGCCAGGACGTCCGCATTGGGCTCCACGAAGGCAGCCGCAGCAAGGCCAAAGCCGAGGCGGACGGCCTGCGCGTCGTTAGCGTCGCCGACGCCGCGCGCGAAGCAGACACGATCATGATCGTCATCCCCGACCCCATCCAGGGCAACGTCTATAAAGAGCAGATCGAGCCCAACCTTGAACCGGGCAACACCATCATGTTCGCCCACGGATTCAACATTCGCTACGGCTTTATCGCTGCCCCCGATGACGTCGACGTATCGATGGTCGCGCCGAAGGCCCCCGGCCACCGCGTTCGTGAGGTATTCGTCGAAGGCTCCGGCGTTCCCGCGCTCGTCGCCATCCACCAGGACGCCTCCGGCAACGCGCTCGCCAACGCCCTCGCCTACGCCAAGGCGATCGGATCGACCCGCGCCGGTGTCCTTGAGACGACCTTCGCCGAGGAGACGGAGACCGACCTCTTTGGCGAACAGACCGTTCTCTGTGGTGGCGTCAGCGAGCTGATCAAGGCCGCTTTCGAGGTCCTCGTCGATGCCGGCTACCAGCCAGAGATCGCCTACTTTGAATGTCTACACGAACTCAAGCTGATCGTTGACCTGATGTACCAAGGCGGGCTCAACTACATGCGCTACAGTGTCAGCGACACCGCCGAATGGGGCGACTACAAAAGCGGCCAGCGCGTCGTTACCGAGGAGACCAAGGCCTCGATGCGCAAGATCCTGGCCGAAGTCCAGTCCGGCTCCTTCGCCGAGGAGTGGATGGACGAATATCACGGCGGCGGCAAGATCTACTACGAGCGGCGCCGCACCGAGCAGAGCCAGCAGCTCGAAACGGTCGGCAAGGAGTTGCGCAAGATGATGACCTTCCTCGACGCAAAGGAAGTCTGAGCATCCCGAAGCGCGAGTGGTAACTGCGAGTGAACTGTCGGGAAAGGAGGTGATGGACATGGATGATGGCCTTAGCGACCTTACGCGATTGGACGATCCGCGCGTCGCGACGGCGGCACTGACCACCCCCGGGCGACGCCGAAGAGCAGTTCCGTCATCTTTCGATCGGGTCACCTCCGGAGGCACCTTGCCATGACGACCACAATGGATGAAATAGAGCAGGACGGCGCAGCTGCCGACGAACTGCCGGCAGTCGACGCTGATCAGTTCAGCATCGACGACGTCAACCGCTGGGCGCGTGATGTCGCCCAGGGCAACACAATTCTCGTATTCGATACCACCCTGCGCGACGGCGAGCAGTCCCCCGGCGCGACCCTCAATGAGCAGGAAAAGCTCGAAATCGCCCGTCAGCTGTCCCGCCTCGGCATTGACATTATGGAGGCCGGCTTCCCGGCCGCGTCGCCCGGCGACTTGAACGCTGTCAGACGAATTGCGCTGACCGTTGGCCGCACGCCGCGCGTCGACGGAGAGGGCAATGCCAGCGCGCCGCCCATCATCGCCGGCCTTGCCAGGGCCAACAAGAACGACATCGACAAGGCCTGGGAAGCGGTCCAGGGCGCGGTGCGGCCGCGCATCCACACCTTCCTCGCTACCAGCGAAATCCACATGCAGCACAAGCTGCGCATGTCGCCCAACGAGGTACTCGAAACGGTCGGCGACATGGTGCAGTACGCACGCAGCCTGTGCGACAACGTCGAGTTCAGCCCCGAAGACGCCGGCCGCAGCGATCCCGGCTTCCTGGTCGAGGTGCTGAGCGTCGCCATCAGGGCCGGCGCAACGACGCTGAACATCCCCGACACTGTTGGTTACACGACGCCGGAAGAGTTCGGCGAGCTGATCAACTATCTGCGCGAGAACGTCAAAGGCGGCAAGGATGTCATCTTCAGCGTTCACTGCCACAACGACCTGGGGCTGGCAACGGCCAACACACTCGCCGGCGTGCAGAACGGGGCGCGACAGGTCGAGGTCACCATCAACGGCATCGGCGAACGGGCCGGCAATACCAGCCTCGAAGAGACTGTGATGGCGCTCTACACGCGGCAGTCCGTCTTCGACCTGCGCACCAACATCCGCAGCCAGGAGATTCACCGCACCAGCGACATGGTGAGCCGCTACACCGGCATGGTCATCCAGCCCAATAAGGCGATCGTCGGCACCAATGCCTTCGCCCACGAGGCCGGCATCCACCAGGACGGCATGCTCAAGAACAAGCGCACCTACGAGATCATGGACGCCGACACCATCGGTCTCCACCAGAGCCGCCTGGTGCTCGGCAAACATTCGGGCCGCCATGCGCTGGGCGTGCGCCTGCAGGAGCTGGGCTATCACCTCGAGCGCGACAAGCTGAACGAGGTCTTCCTGCGCTTCAAAGAGCTGGCAGACAAGAAGAAGAGCGTCACCGACGCCGACATCGAGGCGCTCGTGGCGGACGAGCTCTACCAGCCGGTCGAAATCTGGGAGCTGCTCGGCGTACAGGTTCAGTGCGGCACCAACATGACGCCCACTGCGGTGACGACACTGCGCAACAACGGGAGCGGCGAGGAGATCACCGAGGCCAGTTTCGGCTCCGGCCCGGTCGACGCCGCCTACCAGTGCATCGACAAGATCGTGCAGCGGCCAAACGAGCTGACCGAATTCCTCGTACAGGCTGTCACCGAGGGCATCGATGCCAACGGAGACGTCACCGTTCGCATCGAGGCGCCCGACAGCCGCGGCCACAGCCGCACCGCGCAGGGCCGCCCGCGGCGGCGGCTCTTCAGCGGCCGCGGTGTCGACACCGACATCATCGTCGCTAGCACGAAGGCATATCTGCAGGCGCTCAACAAGCTCTGCGCTGCGGAAGAGGCCGACGAGTCCACGGTCGCCATCGCGGCCGACGATACGCAGGTGGCCACCGTCGGGATTTAGAGATCCTTAGCAAGAGGAAAGACGGCGAACCGAGTTTCTTCGAGTCGCCGCTTCTTTTGACTACGATTGGAGTATTGCAACTCAACGTATCGTTTTCCGAGTCAAGACTGACGACCACGCGGGTTCGCCCATGCACACAAACCCCATAGCAAGAAAGAAAACGGGCCGGTGCGAGAGGATTTCACGTCTCGACGGCCTGTTTCTCGTTGTCCTCCTGATCTGCGCTCTTGTTCCTGCACGACCTGCCTTCGGTCAGAGCAACCCCCAAACTTACACTCTTGCTGACTGTAAAAATGTAGAAGAGGACCTCTTGCTCGGCGAATTGAATCGCATAACACGCTCAGTCTTGGAGAAAGAGAAAAGCGATCTTGATATCACGAAAATCGTTTATGACAACTGGATTAACGTTGGCATGGACGGAACGGTTGATGCGGCAGTTGACAATGCGGTAGAGCGGGTGCGAGAGGAGGAGGGAACTTGGGCCCGAATCTTCTCCGGATGGTCCGAGAAAAAGGCAAGAGAATTCGCAGAAAAAGTCGCTGCATATGCGTTTGGTTCTCCTGAATTTCGGGAAGCCATTGACAAACTAACCTATGGGATAGCAAAGAAGCTCGAAGCAGAATTCCACGTAATGACGGTTAAGTCGGCCTCTGCGACGCTTCTCTGTGTGCAGGAGTTCGTGAATACTTCCTTTTCTGGAACGATGTCGGTAAAGCTGGAGAGGGGCATACGAGACGAGTTGTCTGATGTGAAGCCTGGGGAGGGAGAAGGGCAGGATGGCCCTAATGTTCCTCTAGATCGCGCCACATCACTTGCTGGCCTTGGCACCATTATTGGAACGCAGATTGCCCACAAATTGGCTCAGAAGATCGCCCAGGGAGTCTTAGGAAAGGTAGTAACACGTATCTTAGGGAAGGCTGCTTCTTCAGTTATCCCAATAGCGGGCTGGATAGTTGGCGGTGCGCTCATCATCTATGACTTATACAAGGCATGGGATGGCTCCTTGCCCCAAATCCAAAAGGATTTCAAGGGCGAGAGAGTAAAGGAAACGATTCGCGAAGAGATAGCAAAACTGTTGGAAGAAGAACTGAGAGACTCGCTTCCGGAAATCTCGGAGTCCGTTACGATTGATATTTTCAACAAATGGAAGGTATTTCTACAAGAATTCGAGCTTGTGCTTAGACTCGCAGAGTCGAACGAGCGCTTCAGGACAGTTGTGGACGGCGTTACTGTTGATCAGGTCGACCAGCTAACTGAATTGGTTACGGTGGCACATAGGGTCTTAGGGAAAAAGTGGCTAATTCGCATAATTGAGTCAGGGGAATTTGAGCAAATCTTTGCGTTGCCAGAGCACGCTGTCTATATACTGCGGGATGAAGCTGATCCAAAACTGGTCCTCACCTGGGCCGACCTCGCAGGCGCTCATATTGTCGGCGTCGTGAAGACGAAACTGTACGTTCATTCAGCGCCCTCCGACTTCGTAAATCGAGAGGCCCTAAATCGTGTGCTTGCTCTTAAAGAACCCGTTGTAATCGAAGAGTTTATGCGGCTAAGTCAAAATGAGCGGACATCACTCCTTCAACTGCCGATAGAGCAGGCTCAATGGCTCTTCACAGTTCTTACTTTCGAGAATGTCTCATGGCTAGCCAGATATATGGAGGAACTCAAGCCATCTGAAGCGAAGGAGTTGATAGCCTACCTGAAAATCTACCGGGATCTGCTTAACGAACTCAAGTCATCTGAGGACTTGCGGTCAGTTCTTCCCACTTCACTAAACCTTGCTACCAGGGAACCTAAGTTCTCACAGCTAGTCTTCGGTACGCCACCCGACCAGCTAGCCAAGCTTTCGCATCTGGTTTCTGCATCGGAGGCGGCTCTGGATGCAGACCAACTGCACGAAATGATCGAGTCAGGCCAGCTAGAACAGATTCTCAGTTTGCCTTCAGCGGCAATCGAGATTCTCCGCGAGAAGGAGGACCCGGCTCTCGTCATCGAATGGGGAAACCTCGCTGGAGACTCGCTCGATCAAGTCGTCGAAACCGAATTGTACGTTTTCTCGCTACCATCCGAGGTTGATGGCCCCAACGAGTTGCGCCGAATCCTGAACCTGGAGAATTCGGTCGTCATTCGGAGCCTGATGGAGTTGGACATCGAGAGACGGCGCTCCCTGCTTGACTTGTCGCCCGAAGAGACCCGTTCACTGATACTCCACGATATTCTTCGGGCCGAGTTGCCCTGGCTTGCTGATTACATACAAGAACTGCCTTCGCTGGATCGAAGGCTCTTCGTGAATTACATCCTAAAGGAACCCGCATTGGTCCCTCTCTTGAAAGAGTCGGAAAGAGCAAGTGCAGACTTCCCGCGCGTAATTGACCTTGCTCTAAGGATCCCAGAATTCGGTGAGTTCTTGTTCGACACAAGAGCGGCGGATATCGAAAAGCTGACGAAGCTGGCGGTTGTAGCGGAGGACGTTCTGTCGCCGGAAGACTTAGTCAAAGCTATTGAATCCGGTCAGTTCGAGATAATCCTCGCGCTCCCTCAAGAAGCGTTCGAAATCCTGCAAGAGAAAACGGATCCTGCTCTCGTCATCCGATGGGCCGAACTGGCGGAAGATACCCTCGTGCGTGCCGTTGAGACCGGGCTATTCCGCGTGGCCCAACCGGAGGAGTTTCAGGATAAGGGGGAACTGGATGCAATCCTGGCACTAGGTGAAACCGCCGCTATGGAAGCGGCGATGGGTCTCGACCAAATTGACCGCAGCGTCATCTTGAGCTTGACACCGGAAAGGGCTAGGCTTCTTCTCACATCGCTAGACCTTGAAAGGCTGACTTGGCTAATTCCATTCTACTTATCCCATCTGTCAGGGGACGAAAGAGAGCTGCTGGCAAGTCATGTTTTGAACCAGCCGGATCTGTTGTCGGAACTGGAACATGAGAATATCCTAGAGTCGCTGCTTGAAAGCGATAACAAAGAGAGTCTTCTGATCTTTCTGGCTCAGAGAGTCAAGGATCCCGGTCCTTGGTGGCCGACCGCCGCCATGGTGGCGGCCGCCACTGCCGTAGCTTCCGGCGACCTGCCGGTGGCATTCTATAACCATTACTTTTCGATGCCTTCCCTTGTCCTCTTTATGGTTGTGGCTTTAGTTGTCGTCTTAGCATTCGTCGTGACGCGGCGAACCAGGAAGCCGGTCCAGCAGTTGACGTAAAACGGCCACCCATACAGTACAGAGGTAAACAATGTCGCTGAAGTCCAGTGTCCCCCAGCCGCAGCGTATCGCAATTGCGGTACTCATTGCGGTCCTGCTCGCTGCTTTCCTTCCAGCACGAATAACACGCGCACAGGCGCCAACACCCGCTTCTTACACATTCGAAGAGTGCGATCAGGTCAAAGCCTCCACATTACGCGACGAGCTGAACCGCATTACCCAGGCAATCTTCGAGGAAGAGCAAGGCGGCCTGAGCGTCTCCGAAGTCGTCAAGAGCAATTGGACGGCCCTAAACCTTGATGCGACGGTGGACGTCGCAGTGGAAGCAGCGACCCAGAAAGTGATGGAAGAGACAGGCTATTGGGAGCGGCTTGTCTCTGGCTGGTCACCAGCGAAAGCGGAGGAATTGACGAAAGAAGTCGCGAATCATGCTTTTGGCTCCTCCGAAATGCGCGACGCTTTCAATACTCTGTCGCAGTATGTTTCAGACGATGTAGTAGCTGAAATTCGTCTCATCACCGCAATGTCAGCCTCCTCAGCACTCTTGTGTGTACAGACCTTTATCGGCGATACGATCTCCCCGACTATGTCTGCCGTCCTGGAGGAAGAGATTCACAATAGGTTGAAAGAGTTGGACACCTCTTCAGATGAGGAAATCGACTTTCTGGATATTGCAATGGAAAAGCCGCATTTATTGGGCGGCGTTGGCATCGTTATCGCCTCCCAGATCGCCAAAAGCCTGGGGAAAAAGCTGTCCCAAAAGATCGCCGGCAAAGTAATTGGCCGAATTCTGGGAAGAATAGGAAGCACAGTTGTGCCGGTGGCCGGATGGATTATAGGCGCGGCACTCATCGTATGGGATCTATGGAAGGCAAAAGAAGGTTCTCTACCACTGATTCGAGATGCTCTGAAGGATGATGAGGTTAAGCAGGAGATTCGCGAGCAAACGACTGTACACGTCAGCGAGGAGCTGCGGCTTGAACTTCCGCAGCTGGCGCGCGCAATTGCCAATGACGTTTACAGCCAGTGGCAGGAGTTTCGCCGGAAGTACGCCCGTGTGCTGGACTTGGCCGAATCGAACGCGCGGTTTAGAGGAATCCTGGACAGAACAGAGGTTGCCGAGATAAAAAGGCTGGCAGATTTCGTAGGCATAATCGAGAGCGAGTTTGGAACCAAGAAACTCGAGGATCTCATAGAGAACGGGGACTTCGAGCGGCTCTTCTATCTGCATGAGGAAGCACTGGAGATGTTCAGGGTTGGCGTTGAGCCGGAGGTCGTGATCAACTGGGCAGACCTGGCCGGTGACCTGTTCCCTCGAGTTAACGAGACGGAGCTTTATCGTGTCGCTTCACCTTCCGATTTCACAGACCGCGCCGACCTTGAACGGATCCTCATTCTGAATGACAAAGAGGTCATCGGAAAGGTGATCCTGCTCCCACAAGATGTACGCGAAACCGTCTTGGCACTTCCAGCGGAGCAGATCGTCGAAATAATGTACGCACTCTCTCGCGAGGAACTTTCCCAGTTGGCTGGAGCCTACCTGCATGTTCTTGAACCGCGGGAAAGAAACATCCTGGTTGACCGTATCCTGCGCGAACCGGGACTGTCTTCCGAACTAGGCACTGGCGTTGTCCGGGGGGCGTTACTGGGAGGCCAGGACTTCGAGCGGAGACTCAATTACGTCGCCCAGAGGACTTTACAGCGGCCAAGAATGGGTTCGGTGGTTGACATGTTTGCGGCCATCGGGCCCGCGTTATCAGGCGTGATTCCTTTGGGGTTGTTCTGGCATTACGACGGAAGACCGCTGCTAAACGTGTTGTACGTTTTGGCCGCAGTCCTTGCCCTCTATGTCGTATGGCGCAGGGTCTTCCCGCGACGCCGCCAAGACGTGAACGTGACAATTGCTATGCCGGGAAGCGCGCGTAGGGACGACAACATTTCAGAGGCAAAAAGGTTGGAGAGCCGCGACGACGACGAGGATACACGATGAACCTGATCGCCCTCGATCAACCCCACGATCCGAACGCGAAGGTCGGCGAGCTTCTCGTAGTGGTCGTCGTGTACGCGGCCAACATTGTGAAAGACGTTCGGGAAAACATCCGGAATCTCGTCGGCGGGCGAATGTCCCACTACGAATCCTTGATTGACAAGGCGATCGAGCAAGGGTTGTCCGACCTGGAAGAGAAAGCGGCGGCAAAGGGATATGACGGCGTCGTAGGAGTAAAGATCAGCCATCCGCTTGTCGTAGATGGCGGCGTTGAGGTAATCATTTATGGCAACGGGTTCCACTTGACTGCACAAGAGAAGTAGAGTTGACGATATAGCCAATTTCGTGTAGAGTAGCCGGAATGTTATTGGATTGGTTGCTCAAAACCAGGCCAGTAGGCAAGGTAGGCACGTATCGACAACGACGTCATCCGGTCTGCGCAGTCGGTCTTGCTTCGCATTAGTTGTTAGTTGCGAGCGTTCGTTTGCGGTGATGAGACCACACGGTTGCCCGCTCAGAGCGAACGAAACGAAACTAAAACTTTATGAGGAGATGTCGTTATGCTTGAGTCTGACTTTACCCCCTCCAGTCCTCATCACCCCACGCCACTTTCTCATCACGGCCTGCCCGAAAAACAGGGGCTCTATGATCCGCGCAACGAGCACGACGCCTGCGGTGTCGGTTTCGTAGTCGACATCAAGGGAAGGAGGTCGCACTCGATCGTCGCGCAGGGCCTGCAGGTCCTCCTCAACCTGGCGCACCGCGGCGCCTGCGGCTGCGAGCCGAACACCGGCGACGGCGCCGGTGTCCTGATGCAGATGCCAGATAAGTTCATGCGCAAGGTTGCCGCGGCCGAGGGTATCGACTTGCCGCCGCTCGGCGAATACGCGGTGGGCATGATCTTCATGCCGCAGCGGGGCGACTACCGCTTCCTCTGCGAGCAGCTCTTTGAGAAGATCATCCGCGCCGAAGGGCAGGCCGTCCTCGGCTGGCGCACCGTCCCGACCGCCAACTCGGAGTTGGGTCACACCGCCAGGTTGGGCGAGCCGGTCGTCCGTCAGGTCTTCATTGGCCGCAACCCGGACCGGCTCACGGGCAAAGACGAACTCGCCTTCGAGCGCAAACTCTACGTCATCCGCAAGCAGGCCGAAAACCAGATCCGCTATTCGCAGCTGCGCGAAGGCGACGCCTTCTACATCGCCAGCCTCTCGTCGCGCACCGTTGTCTACAAGGGCATGCTGATGTCGGTCCAGGTCAAGGGCTTCTACCCCGACCTGCTCGACGAAGACGTGGAGGCGGCGCTGGTCGTCGTCCACTCCCGCTTCAGTACCAACACCTTCCCGAGCTGGGAACGCGCCCATCCCTACCGCTACATGATCCACAACGGTGAGATCAATACGCTGCGCGGCAACGAAAACTGGATGTTCGCCCGCCAGTCCCAGTTCGAAAGCGAGCTGTTCGGCAACGACATCAAAAAGATCTTGCCTATCATCCACGATGACGGCAGCGACTCGGCCAAATTCGATGAAACGCTCGAGTTCCTCTACCTGACGGGCCGCTCGTTGCCGCATGCGATGATGATGATGATCCCCGAGCCGTGGTCTCAGCACGAGACGATGAGCGACGCCAAGAAGGCATTTTACGAGTACCACAGCACGATGATGGAACCTTGGGACGGCCCGGCCTCCATCGTCTTCACCGACGGCGAGGTTGTCGGCGCGGTGCTGGACCGCAACGGCCTACGCCCCTCCCGTTACTGCGTGACCAAAGACGGCATGGTCGTGATGGCTTCGGAGGTTGGCGTGCTGCCGATGGAACCCGAACGAATTCTGTTGAAGTCGCGCCTCGAGCCGGGGCGGATGTTCCTCGTCGACACGAACGAGGGCCGCATCATCTCCGACAAAGAGTTGAAAGAGACGATGGCCAACGCCCACCCCTACCGGGACTGGCTCGACCAGCATATGGTCAGCCTCGAAGAGATTCCCCAGCCCGATGCGGAGGTGCCCGGCGTCGACCACAGTACGTTGATCGAGCGCCAGCAGATCTTCGGCTACACCTTCGAGCAGCTGCGCATCTTGCTGGCGCCGATGGCGACGGACGGCGTCGAGGCGCTCGGCGCAATGGGCAATGACACGCCGGCCGCGGCCCTGTCGAACCATTCGCAGCTCCTCTACAACTATTTCAAGCAGCTTTTTGCCCAGGTCACCAACCCGCCCATCGACGCCATCCGCGAGGAGTTGATTACCGCCACCGAGGTGATGCTGGGCACCGAGTTGAATCTCCTTGAGACAAAGCCGGAAAACTGCTGCCAGCTCAAGCTGAGTCGGCCCATCATCACCAACAGCGAGCTGGCCAAGATACGCCACATCGAAGAGAGCGACGCCGATGGATTCCGCGCAAAGACGCTGCCAATTCTTTTCGACATTGACGGCGGACCCGATGCACTGGAACAGGCGCTCGAGGACCTCTTCCAGGCTGCCTCCGATGCGATCAAAGACGGGTTCAACATCCTCATTCTCTCCGACCGCGGCGTTGAGCCGGGCGTCGCGCCGATTCCCGCGCTGCTGGCGACCTCGGGCCTGCACCACTACCTGATTCGGAATGAGACCCGTACCCAAACCGCGATCATCGTCGAGTCCGGCGAGCCGCGTGAAGTCCATCACCTCGCGCTGCTGATCGGCTTCGGCGCCACCGCCGTCAACCCCTACTTGGCGATGGAAACGCTCGACCAGATGATCCAGCGGCGCCTGCTCGTCGACATCGACCACGACACGGCCGTTTACAACTACGTCAAAGCGGCCTTGAAAGGGGTCGTCAAAGTCCTGTCGAAGATGGGCATTTCGACGATTCAGAGCTACTGCGGCGCCCAGATATTCGAAGCGCTCGGACTGAGCCAGCGGCTGGTCGACAAATATTTCACCTGGACTGCGAGCCGCGTCGAGGGAATCGATCTGCCCGAGATCTACGCTGAAGTCAGGATGCGGCACGATCGCGCCTATCCCGTGCGTGTCTATTCGCAGCTGCATGACAACGGCAATGGCGCCGAACCGGCGCAGCCGGCGGTCAACGGCAACGGCAGTAGCGGCGGGCAGCTCCTCTCGCCCGGCGGCGATTACCAGTGGCGCAGCGACGGTGAGCTGCATCTGTTCAACCCGCGCACCATTCATCTGCTCCAGCAGGCGACCCGCACCAACGACTACGCCTCCTTCAAGGCCTATACGAAAGACATCGACGAGATGAACAAGGAGTGGTGCAACCTGCGCGGACTTCTTGAATTCGACTTTGACGGCAAGCCCGGCATCCCGATTGAAGAGGTCGAACCGGTCGAGTCGATCTGCAAACGCTTCAAGAGCGGCGCGATGTCCTACGGCTCGATCAGCAAAGAGGCCCACGAGACACTGGCAATCGCCATGAACCGCATCGGCGGCCGCAGCAACACCGGCGAGGGCGGCGAAGACCCGGCCCGCTATACGCTGGAGCCGAACGGCGACTCGAAGAACAGCGCCATCAAACAGGTTGCCTCGGCCCGCTTCGGCGTTACCAGCAACTACCTGGTCAACGCCCGGGAGCTGCAGATCAAGATGGCGCAGGGCGCGAAGCCGGGCGAAGGCGGACAGCTGCCCGGCAAGAAGGTCTACCCGTGGATCGCGGAGGTGCGTCACTCGACGCCGGGCGTCGGACTGATCTCGCCGCCGCCGCACCACGACATCTACTCGATCGAAGACCTGGCCGAGCTGATCCACGACCTGAAGAACGCGAACCATCACGCCCGTATCAACGTCAAGCTGGTATCGGAAATGGGCGTCGGCACCGTTGCGGCCGGGGTCGCCAAGGGCCATGCCGATGTGATCCTGATCAGCGGCCATGACGGCGGCACGGGCGCGTCACCGCAGACGAGCATCAAACACGCCGGCCTGCCGTGGGAGCTGGGCGTGGCCGAGACGCACCAGACACTCGTCATCAACAACCTGCGCAGCCGAGTTGTCGTCGAGACCGATGGCCAGCTCAAGACCGGCCGCGACCTCGCGGTGGCGGCGCTCCTCGGTGCTGAGGAGTTCGGTTTCGCCACCAGCCCGCTTGTCGCACTCGGCTGCATCATGATGCGCGTCTGCCACCTGGATACCTGCCCGGTTGGCGTCGCCACCCAGAATCCCGAGCTACGCGAGAAATTCACCGGCGACCCGGAGCACGTAGTCAATTTCATGCGCTTCGTTGCCCAGGAGTTGCGCGAATACATGGCCAAACTCGGGTTCCGCACCGTGAACGAGATGATCGGGCGCACCGACCGTCTGCACGCCCGCAATGCCATCGATCACTGGAAAGCGCAAGGCATCGACCTGACGGCCATTCTGCACCGGCCCGACGTGCCCGACGACTGGGGACGCTACTGCCAGATCGATCAGGACCATGGCCTCGAACTGGCGATGGACAACAAAACGTTGCTCGCGCTCTGCCAACCGGCCCTCGAAAACAGCGTCGAGGACGTCCAGCGAGCGCACGAAGAGCCGCACAACGAAGAAGAAGCCGCCGCGCTGCAGAAGGTGCAAGCGACTTTGCCGATCACCAACACCAACCGCGTCGTAGGCACCATTACCGGCAGTGAAATCACCCGCCGCTTTGGCCCCGACGGCCTGCCCGAGGACACCATCCAGCTGCATTTCCAGGGCGCCGCCGGCCAGAGCTTCGGCGCCTTCATCCCCAGAGGCCTGACGCTCGAACTGGAAGGGGACGCCAACGACTACTTCGGCAAAGGGCTTTCCGGCGGCAAGATCATTGCCTACCCGCCCTACGGCTCCACCTTCAAAGCCGAGGAAAACATCATCATCGGCAATGTCGCCTTTTACGGCGCCACCAGCGGCGAGGCCTACGTCCGGGGCATGGCAGGCGAACGCTTCTGCGTGCGCAACTCCGGTATGCAGGCGGTCATCGAAGGTGTCGGCGACCACGGCTGCGAGTACATGACCGGCGGGCGCGTCGTCGTTCTGGGCCGCACCGGGCGCAACTTCGCCGCGGGTATGTCCGGCGGCATCGCCTACGTGCTCGACGAAAAGCCGGTGGACGGGGTCCCCTTCAACAAACGCGTCAACCTTGAAATGGTTGAGCTCGGCAAGCTGGAGGACCCGCAGGAGCGCGAGGAAGTGCGCGCGATGGTCCAGCGCCACTACGCCTATACCAATTCGGAGGTCGCCGGCAGGGTCTTGGCGGAGTGGGACGAATACGTGTCCAGATTTGTCAGAGTCATGCCAAAGGATTACAAGCGGATGCTGCAATGCCTGGCCGAAGTCGAAGCCACCGGACTCAAGGGCGCGGAGGCGATGATGGCTGCATTCGAGCGCAACAGCCAGGACCTTGCGGCGCGGGTAAGCGGAAACTGAGTATTGCCTGACAGGCGCGGAAAAACCTGCGTGGCGATTCGACGCGTATACGCAATACCCAGCCAGGAGACGAGTGATGGGTAAACCGACCGGCTTTCTTGAATTCGAGCGGCAAACCTTCCCCGAACGCCCCCCCCTCGAACGAATTCAGGATTGGGATGAGTTTCATCTTCATCTCACGATTCAGGACCTGCAGGAGCAGGGAGCACGCTGCATGGACTGCGGCATTCCCTTTTGCCACACGGGAACGATGCCTGAGGGCGGTTGTCCGATCAACAATCTCATTCCCGAGTGGAACGACCTGGTCTACCAGGACCGCTGGCGCGAGGCGTTGGACCGACTCCACGCTACCAATAACTTCCCCGAGTTCACCGGACGCGTCTGCCCCGCGCCTTGCGAGGGTTCCTGCACTTTGGGCCTGATCGAGCCGCCGGTAACGATCAAGAGTATCGAATGCGCGATCATCGACCGCGGCTACGAGGAGGGCTGGGTTGTCCCGCAACCGCCCGCGATTCGCACCGGTAAACGGGTCGCCGTAGTCGGTTCGGGCCCGGCGGGCCTTGCCTGCGCCGCCCAGCTCAACTCGGCGGGCCATTCCGTCAGCGTTTACGAGCGGGCGGACCGCATCGGCGGCCTGCTGATGTACGGAATCCCCAACATGAAGTTGGAGAAGGAGCGGGTCGAACGACGCGCAGACTTGATGCGCGAGGAAGGTGTTTCCTTCATCACCAACTGCGAAGTGGGCAAGGACATTCGAGCCGACACGCTCAGGGAGGAGAACGACGCGGTCGTCCTGTGCGGGGGTGCGACCAACCCAAACGACCTGCCGATCGCAGGGAGGGAGCTGGACGGCGTGCATTTTGCCATGGAGTTCCTGCACGGCAACACCAAGCAACTCTTGGACGGCAAGTACGGCCCCGTGCCGGGCGAAGGCTTCAGCTATCCCTTCATCTCTGCCGAAGGCAAGGATGTCATCGTCATCGGCGGCGGCGACACCGGCAATGACTGCCTGGGAACGTCGATGCGACACGGCTGCAACAGCGTCAACATGTTTGAGATCATGCCCAAGCCGCCGCCCGAACGTGCGCCGAACAACCCCTGGCCGGAGTGGCCGCGCATCTTCCGCGTCGACTACGGCCATGCCGAGGCCGCCGATCGTTTCGGCGCAGACCCGCGCACGTTCCTGATCAGCACCAAACGGTTCGTTGGCGATGAGCATGGACGGTTGAAGGAACTGCATACGGTGATGATTGAGTGGCTGCCGAGCCAAAACGGTGCCCGCCCAGAGTTGCGCGAGGTCCCGGGGACCGAAAAGGTTTGGCCCTGCCAGCTTGTGCTGCTGGCGATGGGTTTCCGCGGCCCGGAGAATCCTGTACTCGACCAGTTAGGCGTGGACCGGGACGCCCGCTCGAATGCCCAAGCCGAATACGGCAACTACGCCACCAATGTGCCAGGCGTCTTCGCGGCTGGGGATATGCGTCGAGGACAGAGCCTGGTCGTGTGGGCAATCGACGAGGGACGCGGCGCGGCGCGCGAATGCGATCGCTATCTGATGGGCGAGACAAGCCTGCCGTAGACTGACCGGGCAACCGGCTAAGATAGGCAAAGGAGAAGGAACTGGGTATGGGAACGACGTTGTACGAGAAGATCTGGGACGCGCACGTTATCGCGGAGGAAGAAGGCGCGCCCGCGGTGCTCTATATTGACGCGCACCTGGTGCATGAAGTGACCTCGCCCCAGGCCTTCGCCACCCTGAAGGAACGCGGACTTCCCGTCCGCCGCACGGACAAGACCTTTGCCACGATGGACCACGCAATCCCGACGCGCATCGGCGCGGTCGAGACCGAGTGGCCGGATGACGCGGCCGCGCAGGTGCGCGCGCTGCGGGTGAACTGCGCCGAGTTTGGCGTGCCCTTATACGACATCGAGGGCGACATTCAAGGCATCGTCCATGTTATCGGCCCCGAGCTAGGCATCACCCAACCGGGCATGACAATCGTCTGCGGCGATAGTCACACCAGCACGCACGGCGCGTTCGGCGCGCTCGCCTTCGGGATCGGCACCAGCGAAGTGGGTCACGTGCTCGCGACGCAGTGCCTGTTGCAGAAAAAGTCCAAGACCTTCGCCATCAACATTGAGGGCCAGTTGGGCAAAGGTGTAACCGCCAAAGACATCATTCTGGCGATTATCGCCAAGAATGGAGCGGGCGGCGGCGTTGGCTACGTCTTCGAATACCGCGGTTCGGCCATCCGCGCGTTGAACATGGCCAGCCGCATGACAATTTGCAACATGAGCATCGAAGGCGGCGCGCGCGCCGGCCTGATCGCGCCCGACGAGACAACCTTCGACTACATAAGAGGCCGGGAATTCGCGCCCAAAGGCGATGCCTGGGAGCGCGCCGTCGCCCACTGGCGCACGCTGCGGACCGATGACGACGCCGCTTTCGACCGCGAGCTGACCTTGGACGCGTCCGAGCTGGCCCCGATGGTGACCTACGGCACCAACCCGGGCCAGGGCGTGTCGGTGACCGGGCGCGTTCCGAAAGCCGATGAGCTGGGGGATCCGGCCGAACAGCGCAGCCTGCAAAATGCCCTCGAGTACATGGGGTTGAGCGAGGGGCAGCCGATCGAAGGTCAGCATGTGGACATCGTCTTCATCGGCTCATGTACCAACAGCCGCATCGAAGACCTGCGCGCGGCCGCGGCCATCGCCAAGGGTCGTCGCGTCTCCGACCACGTTGAGGCGCTGGTCGTGCCCGGTTCGAAGGCGGTCAAAGCCCAGGCCGAGGCCGAAGGGCTGGATCGCATCTTCAGCGAGGCCGGCTTTGAATGGCGCGGCGCCGGATGCAGCATGTGCCTGGCGATGAACGATGACAAGGCGGGCGAAGGAAAGTACGTCGCCAGCACCAGCAATCGCAACTTTATGGGAAGACAGGGGCCGGGCAGCCGCTCGCTGCTGATGAGCCCTATCATGGCAGCAGCAGCCGCGGTCAACGGTCACGTAATCGACGTGCGGGAGATTCTCTGATGCAGGCCTTCACCCAACTGACAACGACCGCTCTGCCCCTACGGACCGAAAACGTCGATACAGACCAGATCATTCCGGCGCGCTACCTGACGGCAACCACGCAGGCCGGCATGGGCGACGGCCTGTTCTCCTGGTGGCGCTACAATCGCGACGGCAGCCCAAACCCCGATTTCGTCCTCAATCAGCCCCAATTCACGGGCGCTGAGCTGCTGGTGGCAGGCCGCAATTTCGGCATCGGCTCAAGCCGTGAACATGCCGTCTGGGCGCTGACCCAGTACGGTTTCCGCGCCGTAATTTCATCCGCATTCGCCGATATCTTCTACAACAACAGCCTCAAGAACGGTCTGCTGCCGATACGTTTGGAAGAAGAAAGCGTGGCCCACCTTCTCGACCTGATCGAAGAGCTCCCGCAAACGACGGTCTCCATCGATCTGGCAGCCCAGACGGTCACGCTGCCGGACGTGAGCGAAGCCGAAAACAGCTGGACATTTGATATTGACCCGTTCCGCAAGCAGTGCATGCTGCGCGGCCTCGACGATCTCGGCTACCTGTTGGATAAGGAGGAGCAGATCAGCGCATTCGAGGCCGCGCCGTCATTTTGACCCCTGTGCGTTCCTGGTTGCCTATTGCAGAAAGGCATGAGCCTGTTACAAATGACTGAAGACCGGGAACCAGGAAGAGGTTGAGTCAAGTGGCGGCAGGTGCGGTATCGGCGCAGTCAACGAGTTCGGTGTGGAAGGACCCCGAGCTGGTCAAAAGCTACCTGCTGCAAACGCGCAAAGGGCTGCCCCTGGCCCAGATTCAGCTTGACGTCATGATGCGGGTGATCGCCGGGGCCAAGAATGCCTCCAAGCAGGGCGAACAGCCAGTTCGCAACTTTCTGGACCTGGGCTGCGGCGACGGCATCCTCGCGGCCACGATTTTGGACAAGTACCCGCACGCCAGAGGGACCCTGGTCGACTTCTCGATGCCGATGGTCCAGGCCGCGGTCCGCAACCTGCAGGCTTACAGCAAGTCCCTCCACGTCACATCGGTCGACTACTCCGACCCCGCCTGGTTCGACATAATATTTGCCCACGCTCCTTTTGACGTCGTTGTCTCCGGTTACTCGCTCCACCATCAGCCCGACCCGGTCAAAAGCCAGCTCTATCTGGATATCTTCGACCTGTTGGAACCGGGCGGCGTCTTCGTGAACATCGAACACGTCTCGTCGGCCACGCCCCACATTGAGGCGCTCTACGACGACTATTTCATCGACAGTCTGTGGGCGAGTCAGCTCACCGACAGCAGCGCCCAGACCCGAGACCAGGTGGCGGCAGAGTACCGCAATCGGGAAGACAAGGAGTCGAATATTCTGGCGCCGGTGGAGCTGCAGTGCGACTGGTTGCGCCGAATTGGCTTTGAAGATGTAGACTGCTATTTCAAGATCTTCGAGCTGGCCGTTTTCGGCGGGAGGCGCCCCCAGCCGAGCTTCGAAGAGGAAGATTGATCCATCATTTCACGCCCACGAACTCCTGCAGGCGGATGCGCGGGGGCAGGGCGTTTTCAAAGGAAAGCCAAGTATGGATGCAACGATTGTCATTCTGGACGGCGACGGCATCGGCCCCGAAGTCACGGCCGAAGCAAAAAAAATTTTGGCCGTGGTGGCCGAGAGATTTGGCCACAGCTTCGAGTTCGATCACCAGCTGATCGGCGGCCGACCCATCGATCAGATCGGGACCAGCCTGCCCGACGAAACCGTTGAGGCCGCGTCCAAGGCCGAAGCCGTGTTGCTCGGTGCGGTCGGCGGGCCTAAATGGGACGACCCCAGCATGCCTGACAGGCCGGAGCGGGGCGTTCTTGCCTTGCGCAAGAGCCTCGACCTCTTCGCCAATCTCCGGCCGGTGAAGCTCCAGCCGCAGCTCCTTTCGGCAAGCACCATCAAGGAAGAGACGCTGGAGGGAGTGGACCTGCTCGTCGTCCGCGAACTGACCGGAGGCATCTACTTCGGTTCGCGCAAAGAGGCCGACGACAACTTCGAAGCCTACGACACGATGGTCTACACTCGCCCGGAAATCGAGCGCGTCGTCCGCCTGGCCGCCGACTCGGCGATGGAGCGCAACAAGCGTTTGGCCAGCGTGGACAAGGCTAATGTGCTTGCTTCCTCCCGCTTGTGGCGCAGCGTGGCGACGGAAACGCTGGCCGACTATGCCGAGCTGGAAGTCGAGCACATTCTGGTTGACGCCATGGCCATGCACCTGATCCGGCGGCCGGCGGACTTTGACGTGATCGTGGCGGGAAATCTGTTCGGGGATATTCTGACGGACGAGGCATCGATGTTGGCCGGTTCGATGGGCATGCTGCCCTCTGCCAGCCTGGGCAACATCAGCAACCGGCACGATCTGCCGCTGGGTCTCTACGAGCCTATCCACGGCAGCGCCCCCGACATCGCCGGACAGGGGATCTCCAATCCGCTGGCCGCAATCCTGAGCAGCGCCATGCTCCTGCGCCACAGCCTTGACCTGGAAGAAGAGGCCGCCGCGGTCGAAGCGGCAGTCGATTCAGTTCTCGCCGAAGGGGTGCGCACGCCCGACATCGCGCAGCAGGGAACGGAGACGACAGGCACCGAGGTGATGGGCGACCTCGTTGCACAGGCTCTCCAGGATTCCTGACGCCCCGTCAGGTCGGAAAGGCTGCATCCGTCAAGCGTAAGTCGAGCCGCCAACGGAGATCGGGAAGCGGCCGACCGTACCATACTTCTTGTGAGCGGTGCACCGAGCGGGGTGGTGGTAACGTGGCAACCGCAAGTGAGAGCGCAATAGCTCCTTCTGAGGCCGACGCAAGACTGCGCCGGACCGTTCGTCAACTTGGAAACCTGCTGGGCGAGACTATTGTCGAACAGGAGGGGCGCGAGATCTTCGACCTAGTCGAAGAATTGCGCTACCTGACGCGCGCCCAACGGCAGGGGGATGAAAGCGCGGGCGCCCGAATCGAGGAATGCACGGCCCGCCTGGTTGACGATTTGGACGGGACCAGAGGCGTCCTTAAGGCCTTCACCACCTACTTTCAGCTGGTCAACCTGGCCGAGGAGCAGCAGCGGGTCCGAATATTGAGGCAGAGGACTGCACGCGCAGAGGAGGAAGGCCGGCCCATGCCGGAGACGATCGCAGCGGCGGTCAGGCACTTGCAGGTCGTCGGAACACCGCGGCACGAGATCGACCGCTTGTTGGGAGAAATGCTGATTCAGCCGGTCTTTACGGCCCATCCGACCGAGGCCAAGCGGCGTACAATTCTCCTCAAACTGCTCGACCTGGCCAAATTGCTTCACGACCTTGAATCGCGCGACCTTCTACTAAGCGAAAAGGATGCCATCTGGGAGCAGGTGCGGGAGATCGTAGTGTCTCTGTGGCAGAGCGATGTGAACAGGGAGCGGCGGCCGGACGTGCTGGACGAGGTGCGCGAAGGGCTCAATTTTTTCGATACTACCCTGTTTGATCTGTTGCCCGAAATCTACGCGGAACTCAAGCGGGTGCTGGACACAACCTACGCAGGCGAGGAGACCAAAGAAAACGGTGAGGAGTCTGCTGGCCATCTGCCCACTTTTTTGCGCTACGGTTCATGGATCGGTGGGGATCGCGACGGCAACCCGTACGTAACGCAGGACGTTACGGAGGACGCGCTCCGCCAACAGAAACAACAGGCGCTCGAACTGTACCGGCGCACTGTGGTTGGCATGTACGGTCATCTGAGCGTCGCGCGCACTCGCGGCGGGTTTTCGCAGGAGTTCCTTGATGGCCTGGCGCGCGACCTTGAAATGGCGCCCGAAAGCGACAAGGCCCGGCTCGAACGCTTCGCGCTGGAACCGTACCGCCAGAAGATGATTCTGATCTACCGGCGCCTGGGGGCAACTCTGGCCCAGAACAGAGAGAGTTGGGGGCCGCAGAGAGCCGACCCTTGGTCCTACCGCAACGCGGACGAGTTCATCGGCGACCTGGAGCTGATCCAGCGCAGCCTGCGCCAGAACAAGGGAAATCGGCTGGCTGAAGGACGGTTCGCAAGACTCGTGCAGCAGGCGCGCATCTTCGGATTCCATCTGGCGTCGATGGACATAAGACAGCATTCGGACCGCCACCGGCAGGCAGTAGCGGAGCTGCTCAATCGCTTCAATCGCGACCGCAACTTTGACTACATGGCGCTGCCGGAGAAAGAAAGGACCCAGCTCCTAGTCGAAGAGATCGAGAGCCCGCGTCCGCTGACCGCGCGCTTGCAGTACAGCGACGAGACGAACGAAACGGTGGCCCTCTTTCGGCTCATTCGGCAGGCACACGAACGAATCGCGCCGCAGGCAATCGGCGCCTACATTATCAGCATGACCACCTCGGTCAGTCATGTGCTTGAAGTGTTGCTGCTGGCGAAGGATGCCGGTCTCTTTGGGCGCATCGACATTGCCCCTTTGTTTGAAACAATCGACGATCTGCTCGGTGCGCCGGATGTAATGCGGGCGCTGTTCCAGTCGCCGATATATCGTCAACACCTGGCGGAACGCGGCAACTGCCAGGAGATCATGATCGGATACAGCGACTCAAACAAGGACGGCGGCTATCTGCGCTCAACTTGGATACTTTACCAAGCGCAGAAGAGGCTGGCGGAAACCTGCCAGGCACACGGCGTCAAACTTACGCTGTTCCACGGACGCGGCGGCTCGATCGGGCGCGGCGGCGGACCGGCCAACCGGGCGATCCTTGCGCAACCACCAGGTTCGCTGCAGGGGCGGATCAAGATCACCGAGCAGGGTGAGGTAATCAGCGCTCGCTACAGCAACCGCTCGATTGCCAAGCGCCACCTGGAACAACTGGTCAACGCCGTGCTGTTGGCGAGCTGCGATGAGGGCCGGTCATCGGTAAACAACGGCAGGCCGGTAAGCTCCCACCCGACGGAGGAAGGTTGGGCGGAGATTCTCGAAGAGGCCAGCGAACGCGCCGAGCGCAAGTACCGGGACCTGGTGGAAAATCCTGTATTCCTCCGTTATTTTCACGAGGCGACACCGATCGACCAGCTGGCCCAGATGAATATCGGCTCGCGACCGGCCAAACGCCGGGAAACGACCGGAATATCCGATCTGCGCGCCATTCCCTGGGTATTTGCCTGGACGCAGAGTCGGGTGAATCTGCCGGGCTGGTATGGACTTGGCTCGGGCTTGCGGGAGGAATTGGAGGCACGGATGGCTGTTCTGCAGGAAATGTATCGCGATTGGCCTTTTTTCCGCACCGTCATCGACCGGTCGCAGCTCGCGATGCGCCGGGCGGATAAGACGATTGCGATGCTGTACGCCTCCCTGGCCGAAACAGAGACGCGTCAGCTGGTCTTTGGCGAAATCGTCGAAGAGTTTCGGCTTACGGAGCGAGTCATTCTTGGGATCACCGGACAGGAGGCCCTGCTGGACAACGAAACGTGGCTCCTACGCAGCATCAATCTGCGCAACCCGTATGTCGATCCGCTGCACTATATTCAGGTGGCTCTGCTGAACAGACAACGCTCTGGCGGCGGGCAAAGGGAAACTGACGGCCAGAGCTCGGCCGCCAGTGGCGACCCGCGGCTTCGCCAGGCGATCTTGTTGTCGATAAACGGAATTGCCGCCGGTTTGCAGGCGACAGGCTGATCTTTTCCAGCTCGGTCTGGTACTCACTGCAGATACAGGATTGAATGCGAGTAGGACTTTAGGGAGTGGAGACGCGTGAAGATCCAGTTATTTGATACGACATTGCGGGATGGCGCCCAAGCTGAGGGCGTATCCTTCAACTGCGACGATAAACTTCGCATCGCCCAACGTCTGGACGAGTTTGGTGAAGATTATATAGAGGGCGGCTGGCCTGGCTCCAGTCCCAAGGACATGGAGTTCTTCGAGCGGGCGTCGCGAGAGCTGAATTTGCAGCGGGCGCGGCTGACGGCCTTCGGTGCGCGGGCCAATCGCAAAATATAGGGGCAAGGGATTCTCATGACAGCGACGACAAGCCACAAACTCAACAAGTACAGCAGTGTCCTCACGCAGACGATTTCGCAGGTCGGCTCGCAGGCAATGCTCTATGGCGTAGGGCTGAGCGACGACGACATGAACAAACCCCAGGTCGGCATCGCTTCGATGGGCTGGGAGGGCAACACCTGCAATATGCACCTGAACGCGCTGGCGCGGCGCGTGAAGCAGGGCGTCCAGGATGCCGGGCAGGTCGGCCTTATCTTCCACACGATAGGCGTCAGCGACGGCATGTCGATGGGCACCTCGGGCATGAAGTTCTCGCTGTTGAGCCGCGACATCATCGCCGATTCGATCGAGGCGGTGATGCGCGCCCAGTGGTACGACGCCAACATCTCGCTGCCCGGCTGCGACAAAAACATGCCCGGCGTGTTGATGGCGATGGCGCGCCTCAACCGGCCCAGCCTTATGGTCTACGGCGGCACGATCAGCCCCGGCAGCCTGCCAGCGCCCAAGAAGGAGTCAGACCGGAAGCTGGACATCATCTCCGCCTTCGAAGCCTACGGCCATTATCTGGCGGCTGACATCAGCGAAGAGGAGATGCGCGAGGTGCTCCGCAACTCCTGTCCCGGCGAGGGCGCGTGCGGCGGCATGTACACAGCCAACACGATGGCCTCCGCCATCGAAACGCTCGGCATGAGCCTGCCCTACAGCTCCTCCTACCCGGCCACGAGCGAAGGCAAGCAGCAGGAGTGCGTCGAAGCCGGCGCCGCCATCCGTAAGTTGCTCGAAATGGACCTCAAACCACTCGACATCCTGACGCGCGAAGCATTTGAGAACGCCATCACAGTCACCGTCGTCCTCGGCGGCTCCACAAATGCAGTGCTTCACCTGATGGCGATCGCCAAGTCGACAGATGCGGACCTGTCGATCGACGATTTCCAGGAGATCTCCGACCGCACGCCGCTGCTGGCCGATCTGAAGCCGAGCGGAAAGTACGTGATGGAAGACCTATACGAAGTAGGCGGCGTCCCAGCGGTGCAGAAGATGCTGCTGCGCGAGGGCTTTCTGCACGGCGACTGCATGACGGTCACCGGCAAGACGCTGGCAGAGAACCTGGCCGACGTGCCCGATCTGGCTGCAAGTCAGAAGATCATCATGCCGGTCGACAAACCACTCAAAGAGACCGGTCATCTGCAGATCCTCTACGGCAATCTCGCTGAGACCGGCGCCGTCGCCAAGATCACCGGCAAAGAGGGCATCCGTTTCAGCGGCCCCGCGGTCTGCTACGACTCCGAGGAGGACTGCCTGGCGGGTATCGAGAGCGACGAGGTGCTGCCCGGCAACGTGGTCGTCATCCGCTACGAGGGGCCGAAGGGCGGGCCGGGCATGCGCGAAATGTTGAGCATCACCGGGGCGATCATGGGCAAGGGCCTCGGCAGCGACGTGGCCCTGATCACCGATGGCCGCTTCTCCGGCGGCAGCCACGGTTTCGTCGTCGGTCACATCACGCCCGAAGCGCAGGAAGGCGGACTGCTCGCGCTGGCCCAAAACGGCGATACCGTCTCGATCGACGCCGAGAACAACACGCTCACGCTTGAGGTCTCGGAGGCGGAGATCGAGTTGCGCAGGAACGGGTGGGCCGCGCCGGACTACAAGGCCACCAGCGGCGTTCTCTGGAAATACATCAGGACCGTGTCGAGCGCCTCTGAAGGTTGTGTCACCGACGCCTGATCGCGCGCTGGGCGGGCCTTTTCAGATTAAATCCTTCGCAGGAGCAGACCTATGACAAATGAACACAGCAACGGCCTTCGCCTGGGAACTTCGACCTACTCTTACTGGCATTTTACCCCACAGAAGACGCCGATCGAAGACATCCTCGACGCAGCCGCCGAGCTGGGGCTGAATGGTGTGGAGATCCTGCACCGTCAGATGGAATCGGAAGAGAACGCCTACCTGCAGAAGCTCAAACGGCAGGCGTTTACGCTCGGACTCGATCTCTACAACCTGTCGATCCACCAGGACTTCGTACATGACGACGCCGATGTGCGCCAGCAGCACATTGACCATACGCTGGCCTGCATCGACCTCGCGCACGAAATGGGAATCCCGTCGATTCGCGTCAACTCGGGCGGATTCCGCAAGCAGGGCAGCTTCGACGACCTGATCAAGGCCAAGGGATGGGTTGAGCCTTGGGAAGGCTTCACCATGGACGACGCCTTCGGCTGGGTCGTCGACGCGATCGAGCGCTGCCTGCCGCATGCCGAAAAGCGCGGCGTGCTGCTGCTCCTGGAGAACCACTGGGGCCTGACCACCCTTGCCAATGACATGCTCCGCATCATCGAGGCGATCGACTCGCCCTGGCTGCAAGCGATCCTCGACATGGGAAACTTCATCTTCGAAGAGGACATGTACGCGGCGATGGCGCGCATCGCCCCCTACGTGCAGCTCGCCCACGCCAAGACCTACCCCGGCGGCGGCTCCTGGTACACGCTCGACCTGGATTACGCCCGCATATTCAGCATTCTGCGCGCCGCCGGCTGGCGCGGCTACTGCTCGATCGAGATGGAAGGGGCGGAGGCCGCCGAAACGGCGGTGCCGAAGAGCATCGATATGCTGAGGCGTGCGTGGGAAGTGGCAGCCTGACCAAAACTGCCGGAGATACAGCCCTCCACCGTCAGCCGGCCGCGAACTGCTGACGTAGAGCCTTCTTGTCGAATTTGCCGGTACCGGTCTTGGGCAGCTCTTCGATGAACACGAATTCGTCGGGCATCCACCACTTGGCAATCTGAGGTTCGAGAAACGCTTGCAGCTGCGACGCGGCGGGCGGTTCATCCCCGTCGGTCGGCACGACGACGGCCAGCGGCCGCTCATTCCAGCGCTCGTGCGGCACCGCAATCACCGCCGCTTCCAGAACCTGCGCATGGGCCATCAACAGGTTCTCCAACTCGACTGACGAAATCCACTCGCCGCCGCTCCGCACCAGGTCCTTGGTGCGGTCGGTGATCGTCATGAAGCCATCGGCGGTGATCGTCACAACATCGCCCGTTCGAAACCAACCATCCTCGGTGAAGCTGTCGCTGCTCTCGTCCAGTTTGAAGTAGTCACGCGCCACCCACGGGCCGCGCACCTGCAGCTCCCCCATTGTCGTGCCATCCCACGGCAGCTCCTCGCCCTCCTCGTTGACGATTCGCATCTCAACGCCCGAAATCGGATAGCCCTGGCGCGCCTTGACGTCCCATTGCTGGTCCTGCGGCAAGTCCCGGTGGCGCGTCAGCAGCTTCGACACCGTTCCCAGCGGCGACATCTCCGTCATGCCCCAGGCGTGGACGACGTTCACGCCAAGCTCCTTCTCGTACGCCTCGATCAGGCTGCGCGGCATCGCCGAGCCGCCCACAACCAGCGCGCGAATACAGGAGATGTCACGCGGGTTGTCTCTGAGATCGTGATAGAGCCCGTTCCAAATCGTCGGAACGCCCGCCGCGACCGTCACCCGTTCCTCTTCGATCAGCTCGGCCATGGCCGCCGGCTGCATGTGCGGGCCCGGCATGACCAGCTCCGAGCCCACGTTGATCGCCGCGTAGGGAAGACCCCACGCCATCGCGTGAAACTGCGGTACGACCGGCATCGTCACGTCGTTCTCGGTGAGACCGACGGCCGCGGCCTGGCACGCGCCGATCGTGTGCAGATACATCGAGCGGTGACTGTAGAGTGCGCCCTTGGGATGGCCCGTCGTCCCGCTGGTATAGCAGAGACCCATCGCCTGGCTCTCGTCCTCTACGCGCCAGCTGTACGCCTCGTCCGCCGCCGCCATCAGCGCCTCGTAACTGTGGACCTCGCCGGGCAGGCTGGTCGACAATCCCTGCGGCGGCTCGTTGAAAAGAACGAAGTGCCCAACCGAGCTAATCTGGTCGGCCAGCTTCTCCAGGATCGGAAGCAGGGTGGCGTCGACGAAGACCACCTTGTCCTCTGCGTGATTGATTATGTACGCCAGTTGGCCAGGAAAAAGACGAATGTTGAGCGTATGCACCACCGCGCCCGCGCCCGGCGCGCCGAAATAGAGCTCGAGGTGCTGGAAATTGTTCCACGCAAACGTGCCGACGCGGTCCCCCGCTCCCACACCCAGCCCTTCAAGCACGTTGCACAGCCGTTTGACCCGCCGGTAGAGGTCGCGGTAGGTGTAGACGTGCAGACTGCCGTCTGGCTGCTTCGTTTTTATCTGCTTGTAGGGATAGAGGCGGTTGCCATGCTCCAGGACGCGGTCGATGGTGAGTGGATAGTCCATCATCAGACCGGAAAGCATACGGCGGCTCCTTGGTTGCAGTCGGCGCGGCAGGCCAGCGAAGGGTGGGGCTTCGTGGAAATTCTAGTGCCTGCCTTCAGATTGGTCAACCTGAGCCGGTTCGCGCCGCGGCTGCCAAGTTTGTCAACAGAACGCGCCGGTCCTCTCCATGCGGGCCATCGCGGGCAGCCAGCGCGTCGCCCCACCGAGGACGCCACCCCCGAGAATTTGCTCGCCGGAAAATACGACGCCGAGGCCGGCCGCCCGCTCAAGGAAATGCGGCTCGAACTGCCGCCCGGCAGCATGGTCTACATCAATGCCCGCATTTTCCACGCCGTCGAAGCCAAGCCCGCCGACTCCCCGCAGCCCTACCGCATCTTCAACATCGACATCTTCAAAGAGGCAGGCCCGCCCCACCGCTACACCCGGGAGATCCCCACCGAATGGACCGCCCGCGCCAGCCCCGCGCGCAGAAAACTATTTATGCGCGAAGCATTCACCGAAGGCTGCTGGGACCAGGCCTGAAAGGACTCGACCACCGGAACATTCCATTCCTGCCACAGTGTAACTCTGGTCAGTGCGGCGCCCTGCCGGCGATAGAAATGGCGTGCAGACGACGGGTCGGGCCACGCCCGATTTCGCCTCGTTTCCCGCAAAACGTTGATAACAGGCTGGACGACCGCCAAGACGCAGTGACACACTTGGTCGGGCTGGGCGCGTTGCACGGCCGTGAGCAGGTAGTCGAAGTCGATCAGGTCGGTTTCGGAGCCGAAAACCGTAGTACCGGGAATTCTTGCCAGGTTTTCCCGGCTTGCAATATACTGGCAGGCATCTCAAGCAGGAAGTCCGAGCCGCCTGGACACGAGGCCGTCAGTTAGGCAAGAAAGGACAAAGACAATGAGGAAGTCACTGCACAAAACGACGACGGTGTTGCCCGGAGGCAGAATCGAAATTGTCGATCAGGAGCTTCCGGTGGGTGAGTCCGTCAACGTGGTGATTCTCGGCTCGTCAACGACTGACCAGCGCTCCGCGGTGGACATTCTTAGAGAGGCGCCCGGTCAGCGTATGTTTAAGACTGCGGAGGAAGTAGAGTCCTACCTCAAGGACGAACGTTCGTCATGGGATCGTTGACGCTTCCCCCAGAAGGTCCAGTCTATCTCGACTCCAGTGGATTCATATATAGCGTGGAACGAATTGAACCTTACGCGGGCATGCTCGATTCTTTGTGGCAACAGGCCAAGCGAGGTCAATTCAGCATTGTCACCAGTGACTTGACCGTTCTCGAAACGTTGGTCAAGCCGCTCAGAGAAGGTGACGCGATTGTCGAGGGGCTGTTCCGCTCACTGCTTGAAGCTAGGGAAGTCACACTCATACCGGCAACTCGCCTGCTGTGGGAAGAAGCGGCACGATTGCGCGCCGCGACGGGACTGAAGACGCCGGACGCCCTGCACGCTGCCGCGGCCTTACACGCCGAGTGTGCACTTTTCGTCACAAACGACAGCGACTTCCGGCGTCTCAAGAGTCTGGAAGTCGCTGTCTTGGGTGACCTACTCTAAGACTTGAAGGAATCCGGTCAAGTTACCTTCTTTCACTCTCCCACCTGTTGCTCGCTGCTTCCAGGCACCCTGATTTATTCAAAGCCCGTCGCAAACACCACAGGAGCACCCGCCCCATGCAGGACTTCCTCCGCTACCGTCAGATCCACCTCGACTTCCACACCAGCGAGCAGATCACCGCAATCGGCGCCGAATTCGACCCCGCCGCATGGGCGCAGATGCTCGCCGAGGCCAACGTAGACTCGATCACCTGCTTCGCCCGCTGTCATCACGGCATGATCTACTACAACACCAAGGCGCACCCCGAACGCCGCCACCCCTACCTGGCCCGCAACCTGCTCGCCGACCAGATCGAAGCCGCTCACGCGCTCGACATTCGCGTGCCCATCTACACCACCGTGCAGTGGGACTACCACACCGCGCAGCACCAGCCGCAGTGGCTGCAGGTCACTCCCGACGGCTCCATCCAGGGACAGAAGCCCTACGAGGCCGGATTCTACGCCCGCCTCTGTCTCAACACGCCCTACGTCGACCTTCTCAGAGACCACGTCGACGACATGTTCGCAAACCTGCCCGCCGTTGACGGACTCTTCTTCGACATCGTCCAGGACCAGGACTGCTCCTGTCCGACTTCGCCCTGCCTGAATGGGGCCTGCGCAAGACCGGCGACGGAGACCTCGACAGCCAGGGCCAACCCATGCGCGGGCGCCACTTCGCCCATCCCATCTTCCGCCAGTACCACCGCAACGCGCCCCGCTGGTGCAAGCAGCTCCTCCTCAACGCGCTCGACATCCTCCTGCCCGACCCGCTCCTCCGTCACAGCGGCCCCAGCACTCTCATCGCCACCCTCAACGAACAACCCGAGCACAGCCGCTGCGTCCTGCACCTGCTCCACTACGTCCCCGAGCGCCGCGGCCAGGACTTCGACGTCATCGAAGACATCCTGCCCCTCTACAACGTCGAGCTCAACCTGCGCCTGCCCGCGACAGCCTCAAATGTACGCTGCGTTCCTGCCAGAGAAACCCTTCCCCACGCGACCGAGGATGGCCGCGTCACCTTCACCGTGCCCGCAATCGAGGGCCACCAAATGATCGAAATCACCCTCTCCTGACCTGCCCCGCCATCCACTCCCTACGAACCACTAAACATAGGGGTTCCCAACTGTCCGCTGATCATTGACCACTAACAACTGCTGTTCCCCACTGACCATTGCAAATCTGGCACCCGCGTCGGCCCACAAGATTCCGAAAACAAAAAACTAACTACTAAAAACTAGAAACTCCTCCAATAATCCACCACCACAACCTTCTCCACGTGCGGCGTCACCAGATCGGCCAGCGCCAGGTGGTCCGGGTGCGGTAGATAGGCGTCTCGGTCCGCTTCGCTTGCAAACGTCAGCAAGTAGCAGTGCGTGAACCCCTGCGACAGGCCCTCGACGCTCACATCAGTCCCCCACTCGAACTCCTTGATCTCCTCAAACTTCCCCTTCAGCGCCAAAAACCCCTCTTCCATCTCACGAATCTTTTCGTCCGACGTTCCCTCTTTGAACTGCAGCAGAACGACATGACGAAGCACCGATTCTTCAGACATTGTTCCCCTCTTCTTTTCCTGATTCCCATTTCCAATTGCTTGTCCGGCAGTGCCTGCCAAACTAACCCAATTGCAGACCGATTGCAAGCCGCCCGCTCCCCTCTCCGAACTGCCGCCCTTCCACCCGTCAGCTTCCGCCAACATGAACTGGTAACCGTGCGCTAATATTTGTAAAATACCATCTACCAGCCAGTCACATAAGCATCGCCAACTAAAAACTCAAAACCAAAAACTGGAAACTCACAATGTCCGACTCGCGCCCAAATATCCTCTTCATCATGTCCGACGACCACGCCTCCCACGCCATCAGCAGCTACGGCAGCCGCATCAACACCACCCCCCACCTCGACCGCATCGCCGAAGGCGGCATGCGCTTCAACAACTGCTTCTGCACCAACTCGATCTGCACGCCCAGCCGCGCCGTCATCCTCACCGGTACATACAACCACGTCAACGGCGTCACCACCCTCGCCTCCAAACTCGACGGCCGCCAGGTCACCATGCCCAAGCTTCTCCAGGCGGCAGGATACCAGACCGCCATGATCGGCAAATGGCACCTAGGCCACGGCGGCGTCAACGACCCCACCGGCTTTGACTACTGGAACGTCCTGCCCGGCCAGGGCCTCTACCACGACCCTGAAATGATCGAAATGGGCCAGCGCAGGATCTTCCCCGGCTACACCACCGACCTCATCACCGACTTCTCGCTTGACTGGCTGCGTGCCCGCGACCCCGGACGCCCATTCTTCCTCATGTGCCACCACAAAGCGCCCCACCGCCCCTGGGAGCCCGACGAAAAACACGCCCTCATGTACGAGGACGAAGAGATCCCCTACCCCGAAACTTTCGACGACGACTACAAGAACCGCGCCGCCGCCGCGGCCGCCGCGGAAATGCGCATCGACCGCGATATGACGCTCACCGACCTCAAACAGCCCACGCCCCCGCGGTTGACGCCCGGCCAGGAGAAGAAGTGGAAATACCAACGCTACATCAAGGACTACCTGCGCTGCGTCGCCTCGATCGACGACAACGTCGGCCGCCTGCTCGACTACCTCGAAGAGGAGGGCCTCGCCGACAACACCATCGTCGTCTACACCTCCGACCAGGGCTTCTTCCTCGGCGACCACGGCTGGTACGACAAGCGCTTCATGTACGAAGAGTCACTGCGCATGCCGCTGCTGGTCCGCTACCCGCGCGCCGTCCAGCCCGGCGCCGTCAACAACGACATGGTCCTCAACGTCGACTTCACGCCCACCCTGCTCGACTACGCCGGCGTCGAAATCCCCGACCATTTCCAGGGCAGCAGCTTTCGCCCGATCCTGGCCGGCCACACACCCGCCGGCTGGCAGACCTCCATGTACTACCGCTACTGGATGCACCTCGCCCAACACCACGTCTACGCCCACTACGGCGTCCGCACCCTGCGCTACAAGCTCATCTACTACTACGCCGACGCCCTCGATCAGCCCGGTGCCATCGACGACCCCAAACGACCCGAATGGGAGCTCTTCGACCTCAGAACAGATCCCTACGAGCTCAACAACGTCTACCACGAGCCCAAGTACGCCCAGATCGCCGAAAACCTAACCGCTGAGCTCCACCGCCTCCAGGCCAAAGTCGGCGACCAGCCGTACGACCATCCGACCGCAGCGGGGACGCTGCAAGAGCAGGCACATGAACGGATGATCGCAAAGGCTTCAAGGGCCCAGGATGTTGGCGGAAGAAACTGTGGCTGAAAAGTCGCAGCCGCGCCCTTGAATCCAATGTCGCGGGAACAGGCCGCCCCCTGCGACTTGACGAAACCGAACGACCGCTGCTAATATGGCACGTATGTACTATAGTGGAAACTTCCTGAGACGGGAGACTGCCGACAGTGGCGACACAACCGGATGACCGGCCCAACGGAACAGGACGACTCGACCGCATCGAAGCGCTGTTGGAGCGTACAGCCGAACAACAGATTCAGAACACACAGGGCCTGGCCGAAACCAGACTGCTTATTGACGGCATAGCTGAACAGCAGAAGCAGAACACGCAGGGCTTAGCCGAAACAGGACGGCGCATTGACGGCATAGATGAAAGGCTGGACCGGATTTCGGAGGGCTATGCACAGACCAGAGAACTCCTCGACGACATTGCCGCACGGCAGGACCGAAATGAGCGCGGGTTGGCCGAAACAAGAAGGCTAATCGGAGATTTGGCAAACGTCGTCGCCGGCATCGGAGAAATCGTAGCGACGCATGTGGAGGATCAAGCTGCGCACCGTTAACCCGCCCCTTCTGGTCCGCCAGCTCCGGCCACTGCCTACATCCTGAGATGAAAGAGCACGACTTCATCGCCAAGTGGCGCGCCTCGCAACTCAAAGAGCGCTCCGCCGCCCAAGAGCACTTCATCGACCTCTGCCGCCTGCTCGACGAGCCCACGCCCGCCGAGGACGATCCCAGCGGCCAGCGTTACTGCTTCGAACGCGGCGCGCGCAAGGACACCGGCGGCAGCGGCTGGGCCGACGTCTGGAAGCGCCACTGCTTCGCCTGGGAATACAAGGGCCCCCACAAGGACCTCGACGCCGCCTTCAACCAGCTGCGCCAGTACGCCCTCGCGCTCGAAAACCCGCCCCTCCTGATCGTCTCCGACATGGGGCGCTTCCGCATCCACACCAACTGGACCAACAGCGTCAGCGTCGTCCACCAGTTCACGCTCGAGGACCTGGCCGACGGCGCCGTGCGCGACAAGCTCAAGTGGGCCATGTCCGACCCGGAACGGCTGCGCCCCGGCGAGAGCCGCCAGTCCTTGACCGAGCGCGCCGCGACCTCCTTCGCCGGTCTTGCCCAGTCGTTGCGGGCACGCGGCCACGATCCTCAGGAAGTCGCCCATTTCGTCAACCGCCTCGTCTTCTGCATGTTCGCCGAGGACGTCGGCCTGCTGCCCAACGAGATGTTCACCCGCATGTTGGACCACGCCCGGCGGCACCCGCACGAGTTCGCAGACATGGCCCGCGAGCTCTTCGGCAAAATGTCGACCGGCGGACGCGTCGGCTTCGAAACAGTGGACTGGTTCAACGGCGGCCTGTTCGACGATGACGCCGCCCTGCCGCTCAAACGCGCCGAAATCGAGACAACACTGGAGGCCGCCGCCCTCGACTGGTCCGAAATCGATCCCTCAATCCTTGGCACGCTATTCGAGCGCGGCCTGGACCCGGAGAAACGCGCCCAGCTCGGCGCGCACTACACCGACCGCGACAAGATCATGCAAATCGTCGAACCGGTCGTCGTGCGCCCTTGGCTCAAGGAGTGGGAAGCGGCGCACGCCGAGATCGCGCTGCTGCTGGAGCGCGCCGACGTTGCTGGTTCGCCCGGTCAAAAGACCCGCTTGCGCGGGCGCGCCGAACAGCAGCTGAACGCATTCCTCGACCGGTTGCGCGCATTCACTGTGCTCGACCCCGCCTGCGGATCCGGCAACTTCCTCTACCTCGCCCTCCACGCTCTCAAGGACATCGAACACCGCGTCCAGCTCGAAGCCGAATCGATGGGCCTGCAGCGCGGCTTCCCCGCCGTCGGCCCCGCCAGCGTCAAGGGCATCGAGATCAACCCCTACGCTGCCGAGCTCGCCCGCGTCTCCGTCTGGATCGGCGAAATCCAGTGGATGCGCCGCAACGGCTTCAGCGGCACCCGCCGACCTATCCTGGAGCCCCTGGAAACCATCGAGTGCCGCGACGCAATTCTGGCGCCAGACGACACCGAACCGGAGTGGCCCGAGGCCGATGTGGTGATCGGCAATCCGCCCTTTCTGGGGGGCAAGCTCTTGCGCGGCGCACTTGGCGGGGCCTACGTCGAGTCCTTGCAGCGGCTCTACGGCGCCCGAATTCACGGCGAAGCCGACCTCGTCTGCCACTGGTTCGACAAGGCCGCACGCCTCGTAGCCGACGGCAAACTGGCTCGCGCCGGCCTCGTTGCAACAAACTCCATCCGCGGCGGCCGCAACCGCCCGGTCCTGGACCACATCGTTGAGACCGGGACGATTTTCGACGCCTGGGCCGACGAGCAGTGGGTAGTAGACGGCGCGGACGTGCGTGTTTCGCTGGTCTGTTTTGGAGGCCGTGTTGAGGGAACCCGCACGCTACTCGATGGAAAGGAGGTGGCCCGAACAAACGCTGACCTTTCCGCCGAAAATGTCGATCTCACAAAGGCGACAGCATTATCCCAAAATGCCAATGTAGCATTCATGGGCGACACTAAGAACGGCCCATTTGACATTTCGGGAGACGTAGCCCGTGTTTGGCTTAGACTGCCAGCGAATCCTGGCGGTCAGCCCAACTCCGATGTTCTCAAGCCGTGGGCAAATGGAAGAGACATGACACGCCGCCCATCGGGCAAATGGATTGTCGACTTCGGCACGTCAATGGAAAAATCGGAGGCAGCGCTATACGAAGTGCCATTCAGCCACGTAATGGAAAATGTAAAGCCGGCGCGGGAACGGAACCGAAACAAGAAAGTAAGAGACACTTGGTGGCGTCACGAGGCGCCCCGGCCAGTGATGTGGAGGGCTTTGAAGAGCCTATCACGCTACATAGCAACGCCGCGCGTCGCAAAACACCGTCTATTCGTATGGTTGGATGTTCGTGTTTGCCCTGACAGCCAACTGATTGTTATCGCCCGCGACGACGACGCAACTCTCGGCATCCTCCACAGAAGATTCCACGAGTCTTGGTCGCTGCGGCTTTGTACATGGTTGGGAGTAGGCAACGATCCCCGCTACACGCCCACCACCACCTTCCAGACCTTCTCTTTCCCTCAAGGACTCTCCCCCGATATCCCCGCCGAGGACTACGCCTCCGACCCGCGCGCCGTCGCCATCGCCGAAGCCGCCCGCCGCCTTGTCCAACTGCGCGACCGCTGGCTCAACCCGCCCGAATGGGTCGAATGGGTCGACGAACCCGTCCCCGGCTACCCCAAGCGCCCCGTCCCTCGCGACGAAGCCGCCGCCAAAGAGCTCAAGGCCCGCACGCTCACCAATCTCTACAACACGCGTCCCCAATGGCTCGCCGACGCCCACGCCGCCCTCGACGCAGCCGTTGCCGCCGCCTACGGCTGGCCCGCCGACATCTCCGAGGAAGACGCCCTCGCAGAGCTCTTGGCCCTAAACCTGGCAGAAGGAGGGAATTAGGTCGTCAAACGTGGGAAAGACCAATTGGATGGTTTGACAGTCTTGAGGAGTTACTGCTATATTGGCACAAATGGGCTACGATTTAAGCGTCCACATTCGCGCCTGAAACCGTTTGCGGCGCCCGTTGTAAGCGACAGCGGTCCAACAAGTCGCCCACCTTTCACAATCAGGGACAGACAGCCATGACCCGACAGTCGAATGGCGACGAAGACCGACTCGACCGTGCAGAACGGCTGCTTGAGCAGTTGATCGAACGGCAGATCCACAGCGATAACCGCTTGGACCGATTGGAAAACGCCATCGAGAGTATCGATGCCTTAATCCTACGCAACGCACAGCAGATCGAGCGCAACGAACAGCAGATCGAGCGCAACGCACAACTCATCGAACGCAACGCACAGCAGATCGAACGCAACTCTGAACTCAGTGAGCGCAACGAACAGAAGATCGCCGTGTTTGTACGTGAAATGGGATTCCTGCGTGCCGCCGTTCAGGGCCACATCTCGCAGTCCTCGCCGCCCGCTCATCCCGATTGACGCCCTACCCCCCACCCCTGCTCCGGCGTCAACTCCCTGTCTTCACTCATCACAAACTCGCCACACCCTCGCGACCGTCGGCAGCTATCCCCTATCCACTGCTCTTCGCCGCCACCGCAAACAGATGCGCCCGCCCCAGCCACAGCGCCAGGCACGCCAGCAACCCAGAAAACAGCACCCCGCTCACCGCCACCGCCACAACTCCGCTGATCGAATACACGTTCCCCGTTCCCAAACTGCCCACCGCCGACGCCACCGCCACGCACGCCTCGCTCACGCCCTGGACGCGCCCCCGCTGCCGCGAACCTGCCAGCGCAGCCGATAGCAGCGCCGAACCCGCAATGTAGCTGAAATTCCATCCCAGCCCCAGCAGAAACAGCGAAACATACAGCACCGGCAGCTCCGTCGACAGCGGCATCATGATCGCCGCCAGCACCTGCACCAGCGCGCCGGCGAAGATCATCGGCACTCGGCCCACCCTCGCCACCAACCATCCGCTCAGCCCCGACAGCCCGAACATCCCTAGCGTATGCGCCATCAGCACAAACGAAATCGCCTTCGCATCGTAGTCCGCCCGGTTCATGTGCAGCGGCGTCACCACCATCAGCAGCGTCATCACCATCTGCCCGATCGCCATCGCCGCTATCGACAGCTGCACGTCGGGCAGCCTCATCAGCTCCAACACCTGGCTGAAACCCTTCTTCTCCGCCCCGCCGGCCCGATTCCCCTTCGTGTGCTCCTGCACGTCGCCGTGCTCTGTCCCGTCTTCCGCCCCGTGCCCGAGCCGCGCCGCCAGGTCCTTCGGATCCGGCCGCAGCGCCACCAGCAACAGCAAGAGCGCCAGCGCCATCACCGCCGCCCCCAGCCAGAACGGCCCGATGTGCTCGTTGAATCCCTGCGCCCGCGCCGCGCTCACTGCCGGCTCCACCAGCAGCGGGCCACCCACAGCGCCCACCGTGCCCGCAAAGACGATGATGCCGATTACCTTCGAACGCTGCGACAGGGGAAAGATCTCCGCCGCGGCAAAGCGCGTCTGCTCCAACGCCGCCCGGCCCACCCCCAGCAGCACCGCGCCCCCCAAAAAGTAGCCCAGCGAGCCCGCTGTAATCGCCGACGCCGAAACCAGCATCCCGAAAATCACGAACGAAAGCCCTGCCGCCAGCCCAATCCGCCGCCCCGCCTTGTCCAGCAACCACCCCAGCGGATACCCCGCGCCCGCTCGCCCGGCCATCGACAGCGCGTTCGGCAGCCCGATCAACGGCACACTGCCGCTCAGCGAGTACGAAATAATCGGCGTAAGTACAAAACTCGAGATCATCGCCGCGCTGTTCAGGCTGCTCACCACAAACAGCGTCACCAGCAGCCGCAGCTGCACGCGAGACATTTCAGGCATGGATAACGAGTCCTTCGCAGGTCGGGTCAGCCCGGCCTTACGCAGACCGGGCACAAATAGGCCTGTGCTTTCAATGGCGTGCTGCCCATTGTAATCAGTCGTAAAGCAAAGAGCAATTACTGGCAGCAGTCACATTTGTTAGCCGGTAGCGCCTCCGATTTCCACCCTACGATGCAACCGACCAAAACGCCCCGCAACTGCCCATTAACGCCCAGAATCTACCATTTTCGACGGTCTCCGACGACCCAATTCCACCGACCCAACAATGCCCGGCCGCAACCGGAATATTGGCCCGAATTCTTGCGGCCAGCAATGGGATGTGGTACCGTTCCCCACACTTGCCTGCTTCCACCCGAATCGTCTAATTTCGAGAACGCCCATTACACAAACGCGCATCCCTCGCCCCGCCTGCATACAGCTCCGGCAAGGGCACTCTCCACAGGCGCGATCTGACCGGCCCACCAGCATAGAAGGAAGACACGATGGCATCCAACGTAAAGCCCAACATCATCCTCTTCGGCATCGACTCGCTGCTGGCCGACCACATGAGCTGCTACGGCTACGACAGGCTCACCAGCCCATACCTCGACCGCTTCGCCAGCCAGGGTGTCCTCTTCGAGAACACCTACAGCGCTCACATTCCGACCACCAGCGCCTACGCCTCGATGCTGACCGGCCTCGACGTCTTCTCGACCCAGGTCGTCGCCCTGCGCCACCAGGGCCCCCTGCGCCCTGAAGTCAAAACGCTCGCCGAAATCCTGCGCGACGAGGGCTACCACACCGTCTGCGTCGGCTTCGACGGCAATCCCAGCAGCCGCGGCTTCGACGAATATCTCAGCTACCCGGCCTGGGGTTCCTGGGCCGAAGGCCGTCAGCCCAAGGCCCAGCTCCTCAATGAGCAGGTCCTCCCCGTCCTGGACCGCCTCCTCGCCGACGATAAGCCATTCTTCCTCTTCCTGCGCCATATGGACCCGCACGCGCCCTACCTGCCGCCGGAGCCCTACGAGCGCATGTTCTATCACGGCGACGAGTGCGACCCCGCCAACAAGTCGATGGAGCCGGTTGTAGCCTTCAAGCCATTCCGCGACTTCCTCGTCTCCTGGCTGCCGCCGGGCATTTCCGACAAGGACTACGTCATCGCCCAGTACGACGGCGCCATCGCCTACATGGACGCCGCCATCCAGTCCCTCTTCACCGCGCTAGAGGCTCACGGCGTCTTCGACGAGACCATCATCGCCATCAACGGCGACCACGGCGAGACCCTCTACGACCACGAATGCTGGTTCGACCACCACGGCATCTACGACGTCGTCCTGCACGTGCCCCTGATGCTGCGCTACCCGCCCAAGCTGCCCGCCGGCAAGCGGGTCGCCGGCTACAACCAGCACAAGGACCTCGTGCCCACCCTGCTCGATCTGGCCGAAATCGACGCCGGCATCGAATTCGACGGCCGCTCGCTCCTGCCCATGATCGATGGCAAGGTCGCCTCCAACGAGAGCGAAATCTACATCACCGAATGCACCTGGATGCGCAAGCACGGCTGGCGCACGCCCCAGTGGAAACTGATCCGCGCGCTCGAGCCCGACTTCCACTTCAAGCCGCCGGTCGAGCTCTACAACCTGGTCGAAGACCCTGACGAAAACTGCAACCTGGCCGAAGAGCTGCCCGGCGTTGTCGACGCCCTGACCGCCCGAATGGACGCCTGGATCAGCAAACGCGAGGCTGAGACCGGGCTGCCCAACCCGATCCACCACCAGGGCGACTGGCACGGCATCAAGGGCGTTGGCGCTTTCAAAACATCGCAGCAGGCCTACGACTCGCTCCACATCGGCGACGCCAGCGCCGCGCGGCGCCTCCAGGCCGAATCGCGCGCGGTCGAAAAAGAGGAGTAGCCTACCGGCTGCCGCCAGCCCGCGGCCGCCCAGGGACCGGTCCGATGACAACTTCCCGTTCGAAACCCAACATCCTCCTGCTGGGCATCGATTCGCTGCGCGCCAGCCGCATGAGCTGCTACGGCTACGACCGGCTGACCACGCCCCACCTCGACCGCTTTGCATCTCAAGGCGTCCTGTTCGAGAACACGTTCAGCCCCCATATCCCGACCACCAGCGCCTACGCCATGATGCTGACCGGCATGGACATCTTCACCACGCAGATGGTCGCGCACCGTCCCAAGGGCCCCCTGCGGCCCGAGGTGAAGACACTGGCAGAAATCCTTCGCGAACAGGGCTACCATACCGTATCGATCGGCTTCTCAGGCCGGGCCAGCAGCCGCGGCTTCGACGAATATCTGAACTTTCCGCAGATGGGCAGCTGGTCCGAGGGCCGCGCGCCCAAGGCGCAGAGACTGAACGAGCTGGCCCTGCCCGCGCTCGACCGCCTCGTCGCCGCGGACAGGCCCTTCTTTCTTTTCCTGCGCCACATGGACCCCCATTCGCCCTACCTGCCGCCGCAGCCCTTCGAGCGCATCTTCTACCACGGCAACGAGTGTGACCCCGCCAACCGCTCGATGGACCCGGTTCTGGCCTTCGAGCCGTTCAAACATACCCTTATCGACATGCTGCCGCCCGGCATCAGCGACCGCGAATACGTCAATGCCCAATACGACGGCGCCCTCGCCTACATGGACGCCGCCATCCAGTCCATCTTTACCGCGCTCGAAGCACACGGCATCTTCGAACAGACGATCGTCGCCGTCAACGGCGACCACGGCGAAGAGCTCGACGAACACGGCTACTGGTACGACCACCACGGCCTCTACGACAACAACCTGCACGTGCCGCTCATGCTGCGCTACCCGCCTAAGCTGCCAGCCGGCGGGCGCGTGCACGGCTACAACCAACACAAAGACCTCGTGCCTACCCTGCTCGACCTGGCCGCAATCGACGCCGGCATCGATTTCGACGGGCGCTCGCTGCTGCCCATGATCGAGGGCAAGGTCCCCTCGCACGAGAGCGAAATCTACATCACCGAATGCGCCTGGATGCGAAAACACGGCTGGCGCACGCCGCAGTGGAAACTGATCCGCGCGCTCGAGCCCGACTTCCATTTCATGCCGCCGGTCGAGCTCTACAACCTGGTCCAGGACCCGGGAGAGCATCACAATCTGGCCGCAGAGCTGCCCGACGTCGTCGCTGCCCTCACCGCCCGCATGGACGCCTGGATCAATAAACGCGAGGCCGAGTCCGGGCTGCCCAACCCGATCCACAATCAACCCGGCTGGCACGACGTTGACGGCGTCGACTATTTCACCAGTTCGCAGCAGGCCTACGACAATCTGCGTATCGGCCGCCCCAGCCGGGAAGCCTTGCGGCGGGAACGCGCGCAGCTGGAAATGGAACAGTAGCCGGCATCAGACCGGTCGCATCGGAGCCGGACAGCCCACAACCTCAACGGCCTGCCCGCCCGATCGCCACACAACGGAGCAATATCCATGAAACTTGGCGCAAATTCCGTACTCTTCGGCGGATACGACATGGAGACCGCCTTTCGCTGCATCGCCCTGGCCGGCTACGACGGCATCGAGCTCGCCGCCATCCCCCAAATGGCCGACCATCTCGACCCTGAACGCTGCCTTGAGCAAGTGTCCGAGGTGCGACGTCTCGCACAGGCCCACGACCTCGAGCTGCTCGCCATCGAACAGCCCCGACGCGACATTGCAATCATGGAGCCAGTCATGCAGGCCGCGGCCGAGTGCGGTATCCCCATCGTCAATGTTGGCCCCGGCGGCGAGTCCGGCAACGAGGAGAGCCTCGTCGAGACCATCGACGAGCTCGGCGCGCTCTCCCTGATGGCCGAGAAATACGGCATCACGCTCTGCGTCAAGGCCCACGTCGGCGCCAGCATTTTCGACACGCCGACCACGCTGCGCGCCATGGAGGCCATCAGCTCGCCCAACTTCGGCATCGACATGGATCCATCCCACATTCACCGCGCCAGCGAGAACCCGGTCGAGGCCATTGCCGCCGTCATCAGCCGCGTCAAGCACGTCCACATTCGCGATTGCAAGGGCCGCCAGCAGGGCCCCGGCAAGCCGGAGCTGCAGGCCAACGGCCGTGGCGACATCGACCTCGTCGGCTACGTCCATGTCCTACACGAAAACGGCTACGACGGCCCTCTCAACCTGGAAGTCATCGGCGCCCGGGAGTACAGCCTCGAACAGTGCTGCACCATCGCCGCCGAAAGCCGCGGCCACATGCAGGCCTGTCTGCAAGCGTGCGGCGCGCGCTGAACCGACACGGCACGAGTTCGCAAATGGCCGGGCGCCGCCAAGGTCCCGGGAATCCAAGGAGTGCACCATGCTTTCTTCACAACAGATCGAACAGTTTCACGAGAACGGATTTCTCAACGGCGGGCAGGTACTGACCGACGAGGAAGTGGCAACGCTGCGCGCCGAGGTGATGCGGGTCATCGACGATCGCGAGCGCACCGACATTCCCCAGCCCGTGCACGTCCGCAACATGAGCCGCGACGACAGCCTGGCTGTCTGGCAGATCGTCAACATCTGGCAGGCGAGCGAGCCATTCCACCAGCTGATCAGCCGCGACGACATTACCACCGCCATCGCGCAGCTGACAGGCGCCGGCGAGCTGCGCATCTGGCACGACCAGATCCAGTACAAGCCGCCCAAGACCGGCGGAACGACCCACTGGCACCAGGACGCGCCCTTATGGCCGATCATCTGGCCGATGACCGAGGTTACCGCCTGGGTCGCGCTCGACGACGCCGACGAGTCCAATGGCTGCATGTCGATGGTGCGCGGATCCCACAAGTGGGGCAACAATATCGACTATCTGAAGCAGCTGGAGGCGATCAACGCCATGCCGACCGAGCACGAGGGGCGTCCGTTGCGCGTGGCCAGCTGCCCGGTGAAGAAGGGCGAAGTCCACTTTCATCACTCGCTCACCTGGCACGGCTCCCACGATAACACCAGCGACCGGCCGCGGCGCGCGATCGCGCTCCACTACATGACCGGCGAGACCCGCTACGTCGCCAGCGGCGAGCACGTAATGAAGCAGTACGTCGAAGTGGCCGACGGCGAGCAGCTGCGCGGGGAATATTTCCCGCAGGTTTACCCGGACGCTTGAGCAACAAGCAACAGGAAGTCGGAACACGGGCGGCGCGCAACCCCAGCCGCGCCCATTCCAACCGGAGCTCTCCCACATGATCCGAATCGGCATCGTCGGCTGCGGCCGCATCCTCAACGCCCATCTGCAAGGTTACAGGCTGCTGCGCGAGGCCGGCTGCGACGACTTTCGCATCACCGCCCTCTGCGCCCGCAATCGCGACGACGCGCTGATGTTCCGCAAACGGGGCGAGGGCCCAACCCCGCGCGCAGCCGTGCTGCCGCCTGAGACCGGCGACCCGCTGGCCGCGCCCCACATCTACCTCGACGAGTTCCAGCCCGACACTGACGTCGCCGTCTTCACCGACTACCGCGAGATGATCGCGGCCGGCGTTGTTGACGCCGTCAACGACTTCACCACGCTCTCGATGCACCATCAGATCGGCGCCGCCGCCTTCGAAGCCGGCCTCCACCTGCTCGTGCAGAAACCGCTGGCGATCTCGGTGGCAGCCGCCCGCCTACTGCTGGAAATGGCCAACGAGAAAGGGCTGACGCTCGGCCTCTTCGAAAACGTGCGCCAGTCCGAAGGCACGCGCGCCATGGCATGGGCCGTCAGCGAGGGCCTGATCGGCGACCTGCAGCTGGCGCTCTTCGGCGGCATCGGCGGCCTCTGGTCGCCCGACAAGATCGTGGCCGAGACCCCTTGGCGCCATCGCAAACTGGAAGGCGCCGGCGGCGGCGCCATCGACATCGGCGTCCACGTCATGCACTGGGTCCGCTACGTCTGCGGCGAAATCGCGGCTGTCAGCGGGACGGTCCGGACCTTTGAGCCGGTCCGCCACCTCTACGGCGACCCGTCGACCGGAACGTCGGTCGAAGCCGGTGTCGACGACACCTACCTCGCCACCGTCACCTGCGAGAGCGGTGCGCTTGCCCAGCTGATGTGGTCCTGGGCCACGCACGGGGAGGAAACGCAGATTCCCGGCGCACCCGTATTCTACGGCAGCCGCGGCTGCATCAAGGGCGGGGAGATAATCGACAACGACGGCAGCCGCCGCAATCTGCTCGACGCCTACTGGGCCGGGGCCGAGCAGCAGCTGTTGGACGCGCAGTTCCCCGTCGTCGGACCGGGCAACACGCGGCTGACCGACCCCTTCGCCATTCAGCAGTATGACTGGCTGCAGGCCATCGAGCGCGGCGGCCAGCCCGAAACCGACGGCGAAGAGGGCTTACGCGATCTGGCCGCAGCGTTCGGCATGATCGAGTCGTCATTGCTCAGGCGTACCGTTACCATGGATGAGCTGCTCTCAGGGGCGGTCCGAGGCTATCAGCAGGAGATCGACGATCACTACGGATTGACATAGACGGTCAACTTGGGCCGGTTACCTGCGTTTTCCGCCGAGCAGCCATCGAGAAGGCAAAAGAATGAAGAGCAGCGCACGTTATGTCAAGATTGTCGAGTGGTCGGATGAAGACCAATGTTATGTGGGCAGTTGTCCTGGTCTGTTCTACGGTGGATGCCACGGGGCCGATGAAAGAGAGGTCATTTCGGAACTGTGCCGCATAGTCGAAGAGACAGTCGAACTCTACCGGCGCGACGGTCGGCCATTGCCATCGCCAACCGCGGGCAAGGACTACGCAAACAGGATGCTTGAAATCGCTTGAACTGGTGAAACGATGCGTAACCAAGCCATGACTGATCTGGAAAAGGTCCGCGGAACCACCTCAACACGAACCATGTACCGTCATTGGGAGCCTTTCTGATGCGACGAGTTGGGATTGTGGGGGCCGGCGGCATCTCAAGGACGCACGCCGACCGCTGGCTGCAGATACCGGGAATCGAGCTTGCCGGCTTCTTTGACATCGCCGAGGACGCCTCCCGCCGCGCTGTCGAGGCGTTTGGCGGCAAAACGTACGCCAGTTTGCAAGAACTGTTCGATGCCGTCGACTATGTCGACGTCTGCACGCCCGGGACTGCCCACGCCGAACCGGTAATCGCCGCGCTCGAAGCCGGGCTGCCGACAGTATGCGAAAAGCCCCTCGCCAACAGCGTCGCCGACTGCGAAAAAATCGTCGACGCGGCCGAGCGCACCGGCACGCCCCTGTTTGTCGCCATGGTCGTGCGCTTCTTCCCCCAATTCGCCAAGGCCAAGGAGGTGCTCGACAGCGGCGCCATCGGCGCGCCCGGCGTCATCCGTACCGTGCGCAGCGGCAGCTACCCCGACGCCGGCTCAGCATGGCGCAAGGGCCTCGCCATCACCAGCTACTACGCCGACTTCGCGCAGAGCGGGGGCGTTCTGCTCGACCTTTGCATCCACGACATCGACTACCAGCGCTGGTGCTTCGGCGAAATCGAACGCGTCTTCGCCCGGGGTATGATGTTCGCCGGCAAGGAGCCAATCGACCATGCCCTGTTGACCGTGCGCTTTACCAACGGGGCCGTCGGCCACATCGAAGGCAGCTGGGCCTACCCGCGCGGGCGCTTCCAGCAGCGCATTGAAATCGCCGGCACCGAGGGAATCATCGAGTGGGACTCGCGGGCACGCCCGCCGGTGGAGCTTGCTCTCGCCGGCGAAGACGGCATGCTCGCGGCCTCCGGCAGCTCACCCACCGCCCGACAAGACGATCCCTACTACGCAGAGCTGGCCCATTTTGTCAGCTGCGTCGAGGCCAAGGAGCCATTCCTCGTCACTCCTAACGACGGGCTCATGGCGGTGAAGATTTCACGTGCCGCAGTCGAAAGTCTGGAAACGGGCAAGCCTGTCACAATCTGACCTGGTGGAGCCTTGCCTTTCCGGCAGCGGATATCTGGCACACACGGAACATTGAACAGAGGTAGCCAATCGAATGACTGACTCATCGAATCAGGCGCAGAAAGCTGACCAGGCTATCGAACATGAAGTCTCCTCGAACGAAGTCAGGCTTGGCCTCTTCAGCTTCGCGCATATGCACGCGGCCAGCTACGTCCACTTTCTCTCCAAAATGGCCGGCGTTACACTTTCGGGCATCTACGACGACAAGCCGGAACGGGGCCAGCGCTTCTCCGACCAATATGGCATCCAATATTTCGAAAAGTCGGAGAGCCTGCTGGAAGAGCAACTCGACGGCGTCGTCATCTGCTCGGAGAATATAGCCCACGCCCCCCTCGTGCTGCAGGCTGCCGGACGCGTGCGCGCCATCCTCTGCGAAAAGCCGATCGCCACCACCGCCGCCGACGGGCTGGCCATGATCGAAAGCTGTCGCGCAACAGGGACCAAGCTGCAGATCGCCTTCCCCATGCGCTATTCTCCGCCTGTGATCGAACTGAAACAGCGGCTCGACTCGGGCCTGCTGGGTGAGATCTACAGCGTCAAATGCACCAACCACGGTTCCATGCCGGGCGGCTGGTTTGCTGACCCTGAGCTATCCGGCGGAGGCGCCGTCCTCGACCATACCGTGCACGTCATCGATCTGCTGCGCTGGCTGTGGGATACCGAAGTCGAGGAGGTCTACGCCGAGGTCGGCCGCGATCTTCTCCACCCGGGCCTGGGCATCGACGACGTCGGCCTGCTCAGCTTTCGCCTCACCAACGGCGTCTTCGGCACGCTCGACACCAGCTGGTCACGCCCGCCCAGCTACCCCACCTGGGGCGACGTAAAGCTCGATGTCCTAGGCGAGAACGGCCTGGTCTGCGTTGACGCCTTCGAGCAGAACCTCCAGGTAAGCTCCGACAAGGCAGGCAAGACATCCTGGGTCAATTGGGGCAGCAGCGGCGACGAGGGCCTGATGGCCGATTTTGTCGCCATGATCCGCCAGGACCGCGAGCCTTTCATCAGCGGGGAGGATGGCCAGGCCGCGCTCGAAGTCGCCCTCGCGGCCTACGAGTCCGCACGCCGCGCCGAGCCAGTCCGGCTGCCGCTGTAGATCCTGCTTTATGAACCGGAGTGCAGCCCATCGGGCACGCCAGATCCTGGCGACCAACCCGCTCTTCTTCGACACCGAGACGACAGGTCTCGGGCCTGCCGACGAAATCGTCGAAGTCGGCATCGTGGACGCGGAGGGAAAAACGCTACTGCAGAGCCTGGTGCGCCCGGTAGGACGCATCCCCTCCGACGTCATTGCCGTTCACGGAATCACCAACGACATGGTTCGCGATGCTCCCACTTGGCAAGAGATCTGGCCCCGTGTGAAGGTGTTGTTCACCAGCTGTCCCGTGGGTATCTTCAACGCCGAATTCGACCTCCGCATGATGCGCCAGTCGCACGAGCGGCACGGCCTCATATGGCAGCCGATCGGTGGGAACGCCTTCTGCGTGATGAAGCTCTACGCCCGTTTCTACGGTGAACGGCTCGGCATTCGCAACGCCAGGTGGCAGGGGCTCCAGAAGGCGGGGCGGCAGTGCGGGATCTCCAGCCGCAACGCCCACCGCGCCGTGGACGACGCCCGCCTTGCCTCCGCTGTATTCCGCTACATGGCCCAGACGGTGACGCAAAGGTAGCCCCGGCCGCGCCGTCGCAGAAAGGTCAAACGGATGGACCGTGCGTTGAAAGCGTTCCTGCAAGATAGGTCGCCGCTTGCCGTCGAGCAACGGAACTGGTCCGGTCAAGAGGTCGATCTGGTCCAGACCCGCTCTACCTACGCCCTGGAGCGGGCAGCGTCGCCGCCGCTGTCGCTGGTCACCTCCGTCAGGGCATTGCTGACGCACGACGAGGAAATTATGGTCGTGCGAGACCCTGGCGGTCACCACATCGTCCCCGGCGGACGCCTCGACAATGGCGAAGGACTGATGGATGCCCTGAAAAGGGAGCTATTGGAAGAGACAGGATGGAGCGTTCGCTGTGACCCCGCGCCCATCGCCATGTTCCACTACCACATCCACTCTCCCAAGCCGGTAAACTACCGCTACCCGTACCCGGACTTCCTTCAGCTCATCTACCGGGCCGAGGCTGGCAGGTATGATTCCGCAGCGAGAGAGGCCGGCGGCTACGAGTTGGAAGCGGGTTTCCATGCGCGCGGCTCGGTCAATGGGTTGCCGCTGTCGAATGGTGAGACAGCACTGCTCAACTTGCTGGAATAACTCTGACCCTCGACTCAATGGTTCCGGCATTCCGCAGGTCGCAGAAGAGTGGAGGCATCCTCCCACAGAGCGGAGAGGCGCCGCCGCCGCTTACCCAGAGGAAAATGCAAGTTGCTCAAGGAGGAAATGGTGTGGAAGTGGCTGCCCGTCTTGCACGGTTAAAGCCAATGGCTCAGGGGAGCCTGTGCAGTTCTTCCAGTAACCTGTCCGTCTGTTCAGGACGCCCGACCGAGATGCGGATGCAGTTTTCCAGCCCAGGCTTCTGATAGTAGCGCACCAGGACGCCGCGCTCTTCGAGCGCCAGTTTGAGTGCGGCGGCGTCACCGTCCCCGTCGCTGCGGAAACCCTGCACGCGGCAGAGGACGAAGTTGGCGTTGGAGGGGTAGGGTGAGAGATAGGATACGGCCTGCAGGGCACCATAGAGCCGGTCCCGTTCCGTCCTGATCTTCTCGACGATCGCTTTCATCTGGTCGGCGTGGCGCAGGCTGGCCAGCCCGGCCACCGTGGCTGCGACATTTACGTTGTACGGCTGCTTGAAGCTCCACAGATAGGGCATCAACCACTCAGGGATGATGCCGTAGCCAAGCCTCAGTCCGGCAATGCCGGCCGACTTGGAAAAGGTCCGCAGGACGACCAGGTTTTCGTGCCGCAGCACCCAGGGCGAGCGACTCTTCTCCAGGGCAAACTCCACGTATGCCTCGTCCAGCACGACCATTAGCGGCAGTTCAAGCAGACGCAGCAGGTCCTCGTCCGGCAGCCAGGTGCCGGTCGGATTGTTTGGCGAAGTGAGAAAGAGCAGCTTTGGCGGCGTCCGCCCGTCGGCCTGGCTTCCGTCATCGAACAGACCGCAGATTGCATCGACATCGACGTGAAATCCATCCTTCCGCCAAACCTCGATCACCTTGCCGCCGACCAGCTTGGCGTCGAAGCTATACATGCCAAATGTGGGCGGCGTGTTGATGACGGCATTGCCGGGAACCAGGAACAGGCGGCAGAGATTGTCGAGCAGCTCGTCCAGTCCGTGCGTCGCAAGGATCTGCGCGACCGGCACTTTCTCCGCTGCCCTGTCGCCGGTACCTCCCTGCTCATCTTCCAGGAACTCTGCGAGGGCCTCGCGTAGTTCCGTCTGCTGCGGGTCGGGGTAGATGTGGTAGTAGGCGTACTCGGCCAGCGCCTCGGCCACGGCGGGATGCGGGCCGTAGGGATTCTCGTTGGCGTCCAACTTGACAATTTCCGAGGGCGGAATCCCCAGCCGCCGGCTCAGCACCTCAAACGGCTGAATCGGCGTATACTCTTCCAGCCCCGCTAGTAATGGGTTGAGCAAGGACTGCATCCTGGCTGCATTCATCTTCAGATCTGGTCCTCTCGTTGCGGTGGTTTGTTGAGCCGCCTGCTTACGGCGGCAGCATGTCCTCCCAGACCTTCGGTTCGGGCCAAAAGCTCGGCCGCCGGGCCGATCGCGTCGAGCGCCTGCTCATTGAGACCGATCAGGCTGATCAGCTTGGAAAAGTCGGTCACGTTCACGGGGCTGGCAAAGCGGGCCGTACCGCCGGTCGGCATGACGTGGCTGGGCCCCGCCGTGTAGTCGCCCAAAACCTCGAAGCTGCGTTCGCCCAGGAAGATCCCGCCGGCGTTCTGCACCTGGTCGACCCAGCGCCACGGGTCTTCCACCAGCAGACAGAGGTGCTCGGGCGCGTATTCATTCGCCAGCGCAAAGGCGTGCGACAGCGTCTCGGTGATGACGATACCTGCGCTGCGGGCGAAGGTGGCGGAGGCGATCTGCGCCCGGTCAAGCTCCTCCAGCTGAGCATGTACGGCCGCCTGCACCTTCTGCGCGAACGCCCGGCTCGGCGTCAGGAGCACGGCGCTGGCCAGCACGTCATGTTCCGCCTGCGCCAGCAGGTCCGCCGCCGCCATCTCAGGGTCGGCGCCGCCATCAGCGACAATAACCGTCTCGGTCGGACCGGGCAGTCCGTCGATTCCGACAAGGCCATACAACTGCCGCTTAGCAAGGGTAACGAACAGGCTGCCCGGGCCGCAGATCTTGTCGACGGCCGGAACTGTCTCTGTGCCGAAGGCGAGCGCGGCGATCGCCTGTGCACCGCCGGCCGCGTAGACTGCGTCCACGCGTGCGACCGCGGCCGCAGCCAGTGTAACATTGCTCGGCAGTCCGGTCTCCTGCTGCGGAGGTGTGACGACGATGATCTCGCCCACGTTGGCCACGCGCGCCGGGATTGCCGTCATCAGCAGGGTGCTAGGAAGGGGCGCGGTGCCGCCGGGCACATAGATGCCCACACGTTCGATCGGGCGCACCAGCTGGCCGACCGTGCCCTCCTTGTCGTTGTGGATCCAGCTCTGGTTTGGCTGGCGGCGGTGGAACTGTTCGATTCGCTCGGCGGCCAGCACAAGTGCGTCGTAGACCTCAGGCCCGACTTCTGCGGAAGCCCGCAGAACTGTTTCCGGATCGACCTTCAACTCCTCCTGGCTGACGCCGTCCAGCCTTTCGGTCCAGTCGCGCACTGCCTCGTCGCCGCGGCCTCGCACGTCGGCCAGTATGCGGCGCACGCCTTCGTCCGGCCCTATGCGGGCGCCGAAGATACGTTCATTTGCGTCCAGCATCTCCTCCGGCACTTCGAACGCATCCCACGGCTGGCGCCGCAGAATTGTCCGCCGGGCCGATTCAGGATCGAGGATGGGGAACTCACTCTTCATAGCATTGCAGGTGAACTGTTGTCCGCCATTCTAATGCGCGGCCTGCTCACTGACGGAGACGCTCAGCGTCCTCCATCCGGCCCAGGACCACGATGATATCCTTTTCCTTGATGCGAAAGCCTGCACTCGGGCTGACGATCAGGTCGTCCTTGCGGCGAACGGCGATGACGGTCAGTTCGTAGCGCTGTCGCAGGCTCAGCTCCTCCAGCGAGTGGTCCCACGTGCTGGGAGGCGCCAGCAGCTCCACGACGCCCACGTCTTTGCTTACTTCAAGGTAGTCGACCAGATGATCGATGGCCATCATGCGCCCGAGCCTTCGACCGGCCTCATGTTCGGGCAGGATTACCTCGTGCGCGCCAACCTTCAGCAGGATCTCGCGCTGCGTGACGGTCAGCGCCTTTGTTATCACCCGCTGCACGCCCAATTGGCGCAGGAGCACCGTTGCAAGCAGATTGTTCTCAAAATCGGTGCCGATGCAGACCAGGCCTGTATCGAACGTCTCCACCCCGACCTGGCGCAGTGCGTCGATGTTGGTCGCGTCCAACTGGACAACGTGGGGCAACTCTCCGCTGAGCGCTTGTACCCGGTCGTGGTCTGAGTCGATAGCCAGAACGGTGCAACCGTGCTCCACAAGCGTCGTCGCCACCGCCGTCCCAAAACGCCCAAGCCCGACGACGACAAACTCCGATTCGCGGCGACTGCGCGTGAAGGGGGAGGGCGGGCCATTTGCTTTCTCCTCTGCGCTCTTGCCAAAATCATCGGACGGCGCAGCTTCTTGCGCTGAAAGTGGAGAGACGCGCCGGAACAGACGGCCGAGCCAGCGGGCCAGCGACACTACAGACTCCTTAACAGTTGACTCTCAGGCGGCGTCAAGTACCGGTCCGGCACCTTGGTCCAATTGAAGCAAGGTTTAGCTTGACCGCCGGTTCCGCCATCCCTGCATTGTTTCATTTGAAAATTGGGCGTGCGACGAAGGTCGGCGCTCTTCCCAATGCGGCTGCATTATAGCATAGCCACAATGTCATGACCTTTTCAAACCTGCCTTATCGTGATACCATTCGCCGGTATTGACAACTGTGGAAGTCCGGCGAATTCCGTTCGAGCCGAGCCAGGAAATCTCCGCAATGGTGCACCGTTCATGAGACCGGTAAGGGTGAGTTTGCAGCGGTCATTCTTTTCCGAAAAGAGGCGGCCATTCCTCGAAAGCGGGGACCTGCGCGCTTCACTTTTCCGCTATGACAGCGGCGTCGAGGCGGCCGTGCTGGCAAACGGCGCCAGTGAGATTGTGATGCTGCCTTATCAGGGTCAGCAGATCTGGTCCGCTACATTTGGCGGCCGAAACGTTACGATGAAGTCGATGTTCAGCCAGCCGTACCCGACAACCGACTACGTGCGGACGTACGGCGGGTTTCTTTTGCATTGCGGGTTTACGGCGATGGGCGTTCCCACCGAAAGGGACGATCATCCGCTCCACGGCGAGTTGCCCAACGCCCGATTTCAACAGGCCTGGCTCCTTCGTGGTGACGACGAAGGCGGAGAATACATTGGATTGGGGGGCCAGTACCAGCACACGGTTGCTTTCCAGTATAACTATTCGGCGAGGCCCCTGGTCAAGCTCTACGCCGGCGCCAAGGAAGTGCACGTTTCGCTCGTGTGCCGCAATTGCAAAGAGACGCCAATGGAGTACATGTATATGGGGCACGCGAATTACCGGTCGGTTGACGGCGGCCGGCTCGTTTACAGCGCGCAGGTTTCACCGGAGTCGGTGCGTGTGCGGCGGAGCATTCCCAGCCATGTCACCCCGGGTCCCGACTATGTCGACTTTCTCAACCGGCTAGGCGAGAATCCGGAAGAACACCACCTCCTTGACGCCTCACTTTCGTTCGACCCTGAGATGGTCTTCAGCATCGACTATTTGGCCGACACCGACGGCTGGGCCCACACGTTGCAGGTGCATCCTGACGGTTGCGCCGACTACGTGCGGCACAGGCCCCGGCAGCTGCCGGTTGGCGTCCGCTGGATAAGCCGAACGCCGGACCAGGACGCCCTGGGCCTGGTCCTACCCGCTACCGCCGGAGCCGAAGGCAGGGCCGCCGAGCGTGAGCAGGGGAACGTGAAGGAGCTGGCTGGCGGCGCGGAGTGGCGGTGCGATTATCTGTTGGGCACGCTTGATGCCCACGAAGCAGGCGAAGTAGAAGAGAAGATCAGCGAGATTGTCGGAAATGTTGGTGATTAAGGTCGGCGGCGGCAAGGAACTGGATATCGACGCCATCGTTGCCGATATCGTCTCGCTGCGCCGGGAGGGCAGGGAGCTGGTCCTGATCCACGGCGGCGCGGAGACGACCAATGAGGTCGCTGAAGCGCTGGGCCATCCGCCGCAGTTCGTAACCAGCGAGAGCGGGTTCGAGAGCCGGCGCACAGACCGACGCACTCTCGAGATTTTCGAGATGGTGTACTGCGGCCAGCTCAACAAGATGTGGGTGGAAAAGCTGCAGCTTGCAGGCGTGAACGCAGTCGGACTTAGCGGTCTGGACGGACGCATTTTCGAGGGCAGGCGCAAGGAGAGGCTGCGTGTGCGCGTGAATGGAAGGCGGCTCGTCCTCAGGGACGATTGGACCGGGACGGTAGAACGGATCAACGTTGATCTGCTGCGTTTGCTGCTTGGCGCCGGATACCTGCCGGTACTGACCGCGCCGGGCGCTTCCGACAAGGGAGAGGCTATCAACGTAGACGGCGACCGCGCCGCCGCGATGGTAGCCGCGGCGTTCGGCGCGCAGGCGCTCGTTATCCTTTCTGACGTGCCCGGCCTGCTACGCGACTTCCCGGACGAGTCGACGCTTATTCGCGAGATTCCGCGCGCCAACGCTGACGATTTCATGCGGTTCGCTGCCGGCCGTATGAAGAAGAAGGTCATGGGCGCGGCTGAAGCTGTGTCTGCCGGAGTGCAACGGGTGATCTTCGCCGACGGACGCGTTGGTGAGCCGATTCGAGCGGCCCTCGGGGGAAACGGAACGCAAATCGTCTAGACAGGTTGGTCGATGAACATGGTCCTGAACGAACAGACACTAGACTCAAGACATGCCGTACACAGTACGCAGTCATACGAATCCGGCGTAGTTCCCCGACGCGGGGAGACGGTCATGGTCGCCGGTGAGGGCTGCTGGATGATTGACAGCGAAGGCCGGCGCTACCTGGACCTGACCTCCTCGCAGGGCGTGGCCATGCTCGGCTACAATCACCCGGTTCTGACCGCAGCCTTGCAGGAGCAGGCGGGCCGGCTGCACGCATGCCCGAACTTTTTCCACAACGACACGCGCGCCGCCTTTTTGGAACTGCTGATCTCGGTTACGCCGCCGCACCTTTCCCACGCGTTTCTTGCCAACAGCGGCGCCGAAGCGATCGACACCGCGATCAAGTTCGCCCGTCTTGCCACCGGCCGGACCGGGCTTGTGGCGGCCCGAAACAGCTTTCATGGCCGTACGGCCGGCGCGCTGTCCATAACCTGGAATCCGAAGTACCGCCGCAAGTTCGAGCCATTGCTGCCGGAAGTGGATTTCATTCATTTCAACGATTCAGATGCCCTCGAAGCGGCTGTCAGCGAGCGTACTGCCGCGGTCGTTCTTGAGGTGATTCAGGCTGAAGGCGGCGTACACGTTGGCGAGTCCGACTTCCTGGCTGCCGCCCAGCAGATTTGCCGCGAACGGGGCGCTCTCCTGATCATCGACGAGGTGCAGACAGGCTTTGGGCGCACAGGACGCTGGTTCGGCTTTGAACACTTCGACCTCGCTCCCGACATTGTTGCGCTCGCCAAAGGGCTCGGTGGAGGCTTTCCGATGGGCGCCGCCGTCTACACGGGTCAGGTGCAGGAAAGCCTTTTCGTTGGCGCCCACGGCAGCACATTCGGCGGCAATCCGCTGGCCTGCGCGGCCGGTGTGGCTGCGCTGGGCGTATATCGGGATGGGCTGATCGAGCAGGCGCAGCGCGCGGGCCGGAGACTACGTGAGGCGTTGGAAGTGGAGGTCGGCGGGCGCAGAATCGTGCGCGAAATCCGCGGCCACGGGCTTCTCATCGGCATCGATCTGCGCACGAAAGCGGTGCCGTTTCTCAAGATGCTCATGGAAGAGCATAGCGTCCTGGCCCTGCCGGCCGGATCGACGGTATTGCGGCTTCTACCGCCGCTGGTCATTAGCGACGACGAAATCGAACTGGGCGTCGAGGCCATTGCCGCTACCTTGCCCGAGTAGGCATCGTCGGCTGACAAGACCACTGAACAAACAGGAGAGTAGTGTGAGAATCTTTGTGACGGGCGTTTTTGTGGAAGATCAAGAGAAGGCGCTGGCCTTCTATACCGACGTTCTTGGCTTCATCAAGAAGGAAGACATTTCCCTGGGTGAATACAAGTGGCTCACCGTCGTTTCCCCTGAGGATGAGGAAGGCACCGAGCTTCTCCTGGAGCCGAATGCCAACCCTGCCTCACAGCAGTTTCAGAAGTCGATCTTCGAGCAGGGGATTCCGGCCACGATGTTCGCAGTGGATGACATACAGGGAGAATATGAACGGTTGAGGGGATTGGGCGTGAAGTTCACAACCGAACCGACAGACTACGGCGCCTACTCGATCGCTGTCTTTGAAGATACGTGCGGAAACCTAATCCAGATAATCCAGCAGTAGCAGAAACATCCGGGGAAACAACGTAGATTGGATGCCAGACACCTTACAAGCGGAGGAAGCGAAGGGATACTTTGGCTGAAGGTTGCATTCGGACTGTTCTTACCCGTGGATTTGATGCCAGACAAGACCGCAGGATGGGCCATTCTGGCAATACACAGATGAACGTGGAACGTGGGTCCAACTTCGACAAGCATCTGTGTGACCAACCATAGATTTCAGGAGCCAGACCATGAGTGAAGCAAGTCAGAACGGGTCGCAGATATCGAACGGCGCGGGCGCCGGCGGTGGCGGAATCCGTGAGGAAGACAACCTGCATGAAGTGATCATAATCGGTAGCGGACCGGCCGGCTGGACCGCGGGCTTGTACGCGGCGAGGGCAAACCTGGAGCCGCTCTTGATCACCGGTGACGACTACGGCGGCCAGGTCAGCATCACCTACGAGGTTGAAAACTATCCCGGCTTTCCCGAAGGCTTGAGCGGCCCTGATCTGGTAGAAAAGTTCAAGGCGCAGGCGGAGCGGTTCGGCTGCACTGTCTCCTACGACCATGTCACCGAAATCGTCGTTGACGAGCATCCATTCACCGTGCGCACGGCGCAGAACAAGGAATACAGTACGAAGTCGTTGATCCTCTGCACCGGCGCGCGGCCGCGCTTTCTGGAGGTTCCTGGTGAGCAGGAGTATACCGGCAAGGGCGTCAGCTACTGCGCCACCTGCGACGGTTTCTTCTTCCGCGGCAAAGACCTGGTCGTGGTCGGCGGCGGTGACAGCGCGCTTGAAGAAGGATTGTTCCTGACCAAGTTCGCGACCAATGTGCGTATCATCCACCGTCGCGACGAGCTACGCGCCAGTAAGATTCTGCAGGACCGGGCATTTGCCCATGACAAGATCGAATTCGTTTGGAACACGGTCGTCACATCGATCAACGGCAACGAGAACGGCGTCGTCTCCGGCGTCACCACGCAGGACAAACTCGATGGGTCGCAGGGCGAGCTCACCACGGACGGCGTCTTCGTCTACATCGGCCACATCCCCAACAACGACCTCTATCATGGTAAACTCGACCTGGACGAGGAAGGCCACCTGATCGTCGACCCCATGACGCGCACCAACATTCCCGGCGTCTTTGCCGCCGGTGAGATTGGCGACAAGGTTTTCAAGCAGGTTGCAACAAGTGTGGGACAGGGCTGCGCCGCGGCGATGCAGGCCGAGAAGTTCCTGGCCACTCTCGAGGCCGAAGGGCTGCCCGAATTGAAGGAGGACCCGCGCACCTGGCCAACCCCCGGCGTCCCTCAAAGGGAGGCGGAACTGATTGCCGCTGACTGAGAAGGGTTGCTCATCCTCCCGACCCTGCCTGGGCGGATTGAATCGGGGGGCATTGAACGGATCTGTTCGACCTCGGAGGTATCCGACATAGCACGAGAGAGCAGATCCACAGTGCCGCCCCGTACACCCCCACCGCCTGATCCCGAACCTTCCTCGGCGCTTGCACGCAGCGCCTTCCTCCTCTCTCTGGGCGCGATCGCCAGCCGGCTCCTGGGTCTCGTGCGAGATATGGTGATCGCCGGCTACTTCGGCGCGTCCGGCCTTGTCAGCGCATTTGCCGTAGCCAGCAGCGTGCCGACGATGCTGTATGACTTTCTGATCGGCGGCATGTTGAGCGCGGCACTCGTTCCCGTACTCAGCGACTACGCCAGGCCCGGCAACAGCGGCGCGGATGGACCTGTGCGGGCCTCGGTTCCCCTACCCAAACCCAACCCTGAACTGGTGCGGCTGGTCGGAGCGCTGCTCAGCCTGGCCGCGGTGACGCTGGCCGCCCTCGTATTGATACTGGTTCTCTTCGCACCTCAAGTGGCAAGTGTCCTTGCGGGGGGGTTCGGCAAGTTCGACCCGGCGCTGCTACCTCTCACCACCCGGTTGGTCAGGCTGATTGCACCCGTCGTCTGGTTCTTTTCGATGGCAGGGCTCCTGACCGCTGTACTCTACTCGCTCCAGCGTTTCAGCCTGCCGGCCATCGCCACCGCGGTTTACAATCTTGGGATCGTCGTAGCGGCGCCGCTGCTGGCCGGGCGCATCGGCATCGCCAGCCTGGCTGTCGGCGTGCTGGCCGGAAGTATCGTTCAGTTCGGGTTGATGGCGTGGGACGTGCGCCGCGCCGGGTTGCAATTCAGGGTTCAGTGGAGCCATCCGGCGCTGGGCCGAATCGTGCGCCTCTACCTGCCGATCGCGGCCGGGCTGATCGTGGCCCAGTTCCAGGTCGGGCTGGACAGGCGCCTCGCAAGCGGGACCGGCGTCGAGAGCATCGCCTGGATGCGCAACGCGACGACCCTCCAGCAGCTGCCACTGGGCATTGTCAGCGTCGCCATCGCGCTGGCGGCCCTTCCCCGGCTCAGTCAGCAGTACGCCGCGGGTGACGAGAACGGCTATCGGAATACGCTCGGGGAAGGCATGCGAATGGTACTCGTTCTGATCGTTCCCGTGCTGGTGGGGTTGTGGCTACTGGCTGAGCCGGCCGTGCGCATCCTGTTCGAGCGCGGGGCGTTCACGCCGGCTGACACGGCGCAGGTGGTGAGAGCGCTGCGCGTCTATCTGTTCGGTGCGCTGTTTGCGGCCATCGACTTCCCCCTGAACTATGCGTTTTACGCCCGCAACAACACGCTGTTACCTGCTCTTGTAGGTGTTCTGAGCGTGTTTGCTTACGGGGTAGTTGCGCTGGCGCTACTGGAGGGGCTGGGTTTTCTTGGCCTGGTGTGGGCCGACACGGCTAAACAGGCCGCGCACGCGCTTATCATGCTTGCCCTTCTGGGCTGGACAGTGGGGTCAGTCAGGTGGCCAGGGCAAGCTGCCGGAGCGGGCGCGCGAAAGATCGACCGGCTGAGGCAATTGCTGGGGCCGACCGGCAGTACCCTCCTCGCCATCGTGGGCGCAGCCGGCGCGATGGCCGCGGTTATTTCCGCGCTTCTGTTTGCGCTCGATACGGCAGCGCCTCCTACGTTGACGAATGACCTGCTTCAACTTTGCGTTGCCGGCGGAATTGGCGTGATGGTCTACGCTGGCGGGCTGCTGCTAGCTGGTCAACCGGAGGCACTTCGCCTTTGGGAGATCGCATTGCAGTCAGCCGGACGGGCGAGCCGTGGACGCGCCGGCAGCTCCCAAGAGTGATTTCTCATATTCTAGGGCTTTTTCCAACTGCCTCTCGCTAACCGAGTGAGTCAGATGCCGCAATACATGCAATGTCCAGCCCAAGACCGGCGACGATGAGGCGATTCACCGCCTGGATGGCGCTCTTTGCCGGTTTGGCGGATTCCGTATCCGTACGTGGTCTGCGCCGCACCGCCTGGTACGCCATCGCTCTCCTATTGGCTCTCAACCTTGCAGGTAGCGGCGCTCCAAATTCGCTCCAAGGGCGCACGCGCACGGTTAAGACCGCGGTCTCTCTGCCCGACTTCAACTTTGCCGCGTGGGAGATACGCGCCTTGGGCCAAATGTTCAAGGCGGGCGGCGTCGACGGGCTGGACAGACTGACCGCCGACGAGCAGGTTGAACTGGTCCGCACGTACCTGCAACGCAGACAGGAGATCGAGGAACAGGAGAATGAACTCAGCCGAATCGTCGCCCAGTCCCCCCAGAATGGCGCGGCTGCCCACGCCGCGCCGCGTCGCGAGCTGGCCGCCCTCCACAGCCAGCAGGAGGCCGAACGCCCCCTCGTTGAGGCGATATTGGAGCGTCAAGTGCGCGCGGAACTGTTGGAAGCAGGCCTCGATCTGCGCGGCATCGTCTGGCCTCCGGTCAGCTTCACTTTCATCGAGCCGCCGCTGAAGCTCACCGTCAGTCCCCGCGAACGCATTTCCACAATCCACTCGCGCGTCTTGCAGACTGAATTCGATCCTGTGACGTTGGCCGAAAGCGAACGGGCCATCGAAGCAAGCACAAATCTCAGCGCCCACATCTCCAGAATCGGCGGCATGGCGGTCTACCCTGCAATCATTGTAGAGCAGTCTTCGCTCGCGTGGGTGCTCAGCACAATCGCCCACGAGTGGACGCACCACTATCTCTTTCTCTTTCCGCTGGGTTTGCGTTACGCGGTAAACGACGAGCTGACCACGATAAACGAAACGGTCTCGGACATCTTAGGCGACGAGATCGGCGAACGGCTGGCCCGCCGCTACTATCCCGAAGCGCTTCCACAGCCGCCGCTTGCGCGCGGTCCGGCCACTGAAGAGGACTGCGCGTGTAACACTTTTGAACTCTGGGTCAATGAGATTGAAGCCGAACAGCAGCGCTGGGAGCGGCCGGGCCGCCCCTCCCGGTTCGACTTCCGCAGGGAGATGCGGGAAACTCGGCTGCACGTAGACACTCTGCTGCAGGCCGGTCTTGTCGAGACCGCGGAGGCCTACATGGAGGCGCGGCGGCGGTACTTCGTGGCGCAGGGGCATCTGCTGCGCGTACTGAACCAGGCCTACTTCGCCTTCAACGGAAACTACGCCACGGGCGCCGCCTCATCGAGCCCGATCGGCCCGCAACTGCAGCGGCTGCGGGCGGAGAGTGATGACCTGGCGCATTTCCTGGCAACGGTGCGCTGGTTTACCGGCGTTGGTGATCTCGAGAGGGCGCTGGCGCCGCCGGAAAAATGACGCTTGACTTGAGTGCCGCTGGTGAATTACTCTAGCAGACGAACGGTCCGAACCGTACATGCACATAATTGGTATCTCCATTCAACCCTAGGAGGAAAGCGATGACAAGGCGTTTCAGTCGGCGTGATGTTCTGAAGTTGGGAATGGTGGCTGTAGGATCGGGAATGGTCATACCCGGCCTGAGTGCGTGCGTGCCTGCGGCGGCGCCGGCACCTGAAATGGAGGCCGAAGCCGAGGCCGCCCCGATGGAGGAAGAGAAAGTTGCGGTATTCGTCCAGGGCAAGGGCAACAGCTATGGCTCCGCCCCGAAGACGCTGTGGACGGGATTCAGATTCTGGACCAATAGCGGCCAGCCCAGCCGCATCATGTGGGAGCCGATCGTCGATCTGGATGAGAACCTCCAGCCGGTGCCAGGATTGGCAGAGTCGTGGGAGTTTGTCGACACGCAGACGATCCAGTTCAATCTGCGGCCAGGGTTGCAGTGGAGCGACGGAACGCCGCTGACCTCGCAGGACGTCGTCTACAGCATGAACATGACGTTCCACGCAGACTCCCGCGACCTCACGGCGGGCGAATTGTCGTTGATCAAGGGCAGCGCCGAAATGATGGCGGGCGAAACCGACGAGCTGGCCGGGGTCCGCGCCGTCGACGACAGCACCTTCATAATCGAGACCTCCAAGCCAGACACGACGCTGGTGTTGTCGATGGCGCACCGCTGGTGGGCGCCGATTCCGCAACACATTTACGGCGGCATTGCCCCCGCAGACCTGGAGCAGTCTCCGGAGATGCTGGGGCCCACAGTTGGGTCGGGGCCGTACCTTATGGAGCGGCAAGAGACCGACAAGTGGTTCGAATTCGTGCCCAACGAGAGCTATTGGCGGGGCAGGGCGCCGCTTGACCGAATCATCTATGTCTACGGCGACATCGGCGACCTGGTGGCGCTTGGCACACAGGAACGCTTCCATCATTCGTGGGTACGCGACGGTGAAGTGGCTTCGGCGATAGAGGCGATGCCGAATTACACAGCCATCTGGAAGGAGTACATCCAGGGCTACCGCATGCAGTTCAACCTCACGAAGCCGAAGTACCAGGACCCCCTGTTCCGCAAGGCGGTATGCTACGCGATCGACAGAGAGACACTCTGCAACGACATCTATAAGGGTTTTGCCACGCCGCTCTACACTGATTTCTTCGAGGATCTGCTCGACCCGTCGGCTGAGGTCTACAGCTTCGACATGGACCACGCCCGCTCGCTCCTGGCGCAGTCCAACTGGGATCCCGACGACACGGTGAAGTTCCTGCGCACGACGCCCAGCGGCGCGCCAAACCCGACCGTAGAAGCGGAGATGCTGGCTTACCAGGAGTGGTTCACAGACCTGGGTGTCAACTTCGAGTTTGACACGAAGCCAGACGGGGCCTCGTACACGGCGTCCATCAACGAGATGGAGTTCGACCTGTTCGAGAATCCGCACCGGCCATACCATATCTATGGGCCGCTGGAGATGCAGAACTATCTGTACTCGGCAGAAGGGGTCGGCTTCATCGGCTATAACAACCCCGATGTGGACGCCCTGATCGAAGAGGCGTTCATCACCTATGGTACCAATTACGAGAGATACGTGGAGATCGGGCGGGAGATGTCGGTCATCGTGCAGGACGAGGCGGTCTATGTGCCGACAAAGGCGCTGATGGCGGCCAACGTTGTGCACAACGACTTCACCGGTCTCACTTCGATCAGCGAAGCCTACCTGACCTACGCACAGCCTTGGCTGTGGGACCTGAAATAGCAGTTCTTCTCAGGTTTCACGGCTCTGTCGGGGCATGTCGGAAATGTGCCCCGGCAGTTCTTTCCACCAAATTCCTACTCGTTTTGGATGAAAACGGATGTGGCGCTACATCCTCCAACGGGTATTGATCTTTATACCCACCTTGTTTGGCATCACGATAATCAGCTTCGTCGTCATCGCCTTGGCGCCGGGCGACGCGGCGACGGCGATGCTTGCCGAGGGCGGGGAGATCGCAAAGGCGGCGCAGCTGGCCGATTTACGCGCCAAGTACGGTCTTGACGACCCGTTGCCGATTCGTTACGCCCGCTGGATGGGGCAGTTGCTGCGGGGCAACCTGGGCACATCTCTGATCGACAGCCGGCCCGTATCTGACACGCTCGCCCACACTGTCGGGCTGACGCTGGAGTTCACGATCCCGGCATTCATAGTCGGGCTCGCGCTGGCACTGACTCTGGGCGCGTGGAGCGGTTTCAGGCCTCTCTCTCAATTCGATCGTATCGTCACCTTCGGCTCGATGATTGTGATTGCGACGCCGTCCTTTGTCCTGGCCCTTTTGGCCCTCTATATCCTGGCTGTGCGCATGCCGATCCTGCCCTCAGGGGGCAACCGGGACATGCTGGGCGCGGACGCGACCAACCTGGTCAATCGCCTCCCCTACTTTGTCCTTCCGGTTACGACTTTGGCGTTACTGACGGCAGCCGAGATCATCCGTTATGTGCGCGACAGCGTGATCGACGTCTGCAGCGAGGACTATGTGCGCACGGCGCGGGCGAAGGGCCTGGCGGAGCGGCTGGTGCTGGCCCGCCACATCCTGCGCAATTCGATGATCCCAATCATTACGATCAGCACGCTGCGCCTTCCCATCGTTGTGAACGGGGCCATTCTTATTGAGACGGTGTTCGGCTGGGGAGGAATGGGTTCTCGTATTGCACTGGCTGTTTCGCAGCGTGACTTCCCTGTAATCATGTCGGCTACGCTGGTGACGGGCATTGCCGTCCTTGTTTCGAATCTGATCGCAGACATTCTGTACGGGGTTGCCGATCCCAGAATCCGTCAGGGGTAGAAACGACGAAGAAGGTGCAGAAGTGAGAGCGGCGACGGCAGCGGTCAACAAGGAAGGCGGGCAAAGCGACCAGGCGATTCGCTATGGAACGCGTTATCGCCTGCGTGAATTCTGGGCCTTTTTCAGCCGGGACCCATGGGCCGTCGTTGGACTGACAGTCCTGGTGGTCGTGATCACGGCGGCGCTCGCCGCGCCTCTGATTGCGCCCTACGGTCCGGTTGAACCCAATTTCAGCGAGGCGCGCCAACCGCCTGGATTCGCGCATCTTCTCGGTACCGATGTCGCGGGAATGGACGTCTTCTCCCGCCTGGTCTACGGCAGCCGCGTCTCGCTGGCGGTGGCCGCGGTTGCCGTGCTGATCAGCACAACGCTGGGCGCCTCAATCGGCCTTGCGTCCGGCTATTACGGCGGCTGGATTGACGCGGTGCTGCAACGAGTGACCGAGGTCTTCGCCTCCTTTCCGACGCTGATGTTGATGATAGCCCTCGCTGCCGTCCTGGGACCCAGCACTCAGAACGCAATGATCATCATCGGCGTATTCGCCTGGACGCCTCTCAGCCGCCTGATGCGCGGCCAGGCGCTGTCCCTGAGAGAGCGGGACTTCATCATCGCGGCCGAGGTGATCGGCTGTCGAGAACGTCGGATTATATCCAGACATATCCTGGTCAACACTGTCGGGCTCCTCGTTGTAAACGCTGTGTACGGCATCCGCAGCGCGATTCTCGCCGAGGCCAGCCTCAGCTTTCTCGGTGTCGGCGTACCCCAACCTACGCCGAGCTGGGGCAGCATGGTCAATTTCGCCACGAACATTGCCTACCTACAACTGATGCCGTGGGCGTGGGCGCCATCGGCGATCCTCCTAATCGCAGTTATCGCGTCGATCGGGTTCGTGGGCGACGGACTTGCGCGGGTGCTGCGACGCTGAGCCGGCGATAATGCGTAACGTCGAGGGCGAGCGCCGGTCCCGTTCGACGCGTCGAAGGCTTACAGGAACCGACATCGTTGCTCGTCGAGCTGGCTGGCGATTGACAGTACTGTACTCCCGGACTTTGGAAGCCCACCGTATAGGCCCGGCCGACTATCAACGCCAATATTCCGCTGAATTGGCTGCCTCTCTTCGCCTACCCGCAGTAGTGCCGGCACTTCACTGCGGCTTACAAGCTTGCATTTTCAATTGATTCGCCCCAGATTCCGGGCGCCCGCGACCCGGCCCTGGTTCGAACGCCGAAAAGGAGGTTGAGAGATGAGCGCCGATCTTGAACGGGAGCTCCAGCGCAGTGAACCAGACTACGTTGTATACCAACCGGGCAGCATGGATGGTTCCACTTTCGATACAGGAAACGAACATTTTCTGGTGTTCGACGGCCCCGACGGATCGCTGATGACCGTCTGGACGCAGAGCAGTTTCGAGGGCGCCAGCGATCACCGCATCGTCTTTTCGCGCTCGGAGGACGACGGCAAGACCTGGGCTGCGCCGCGGAGGCTGGTCGGGCCGACGCGGCCGGGAGACGGCGCGCCGGCCAGCTGGGGCTTTCCAATTACGTCCCAGTCGGGGCGGATCTATGTCATCTACAGCCAGCATCAAGGGGTGGAGGATGTCAGCGAGAATCCGTTTTCCTGTCATACGGGTTCGATGGATTGCGTTTACAGCGACGATGCCGGCGGCAGCTGGTCAGCGCCGGCTACGATCCCGATGAAGCGCAGCCCCTATGACAGCCCGGACGAGTCCATTCCGTCGAATTGGATCGTGTGGCAGAAACCGATCCGCGATCTGCAGGGCCGGTGGTTTACCGGATTTACGCGTTGGGTCAGCCGCTCGGTGCGGACGCCGCCGATGAACGACTCCTGGACGAGCCGGGAAGCGGTGACCGAGTTCATGCGCTTCGAAAACATCGACGATGACCCGCGACCGGAAGATGTCGAAATCAGTTACTCCGCCTGGGGGTCAAAGGCGCTGCGCGTGGGCCACTACCTCAACCCGATGCTGAGTATCGCGCAGGAGCCGAGCCTCGTGCGGCTTCCTGACGACCGTCTGTTCTGCGTCATGCGCACGATGAGCGGTACCATCTGGTATAGCACGTCGGATGATGACGGCGCGTCTTGGGCTCATGCGGCCCCACTGCTACGACATGACTTTGGAGACCCGATTCTTGAGCCGCTATGCTGCTGCCCTATTTATCAATTGACCGATGGTCGTTACGTGCTCTTGCATCACAACAACGATGGACGGTTCGAAGGAAGCACGCCGGAAGATTCGGACATCCACCGGCGGCCTGCCTTTATCGCTCTGGGCGAATTCCGACCGAACGCGCAGCAGCCGCTCTGGTTCAGCCGCTCGAAACTATTGATGGACAACCACGGCGAGCGCATCGGCCCGCGCAAGCGGATCGACATTGGCGTTTACCCTAGCATGACAAACCGGAACGGCGAAGACGTGCTCTGGCACCCTGAACGTAAATTCTTCCTGCTGGGTAAACGGATCACACCGGAGTGGCTGGCCGACCTGGAGGTGCCCAAGGGTTGACTGTGAATTCGCCACTTTGGCACAAACCTGCCATTCACTCCGAGTTGGTCCCTCCGGCCGCGCGCGCCGTTACCCTCGACAAGAGAACGAATTGCTCGGAGCATTGGGTTCCTGTCTCTTGGTGGGCGCTGTAAAGCCGGAGGCTGAGCAGTTTCGTTTTTCGTCTCTTGACTGGCAGTAGGGGCGAGGGCGACTGGTGCCGACTCTCAGCAATCGGTGATCCGTTCCTGGCTGACGACTGTGGTTCAGGGGCTGGGAGTTTGAGATGGAGCATCCAATGTCCAAGTATCGAACAGGGATCATTGCGTGTGGGATTATCGCTCGCGTACATGCGCGCGCCTGGCTGGGCGTAGCGGGCCGCCCTATGGAAATCGCGGCCATCGCCGACACAAACCCGGATGCCCTGCGGGAGTTTGGCGAGTTCTTCGGCGTTGGCGAGGAACACCGCTACGCCGACTACCGCGAGATGTTAGACAAGGAGAACCTCGACTTCGTTGATGTCTGCTCCTGGCACCAGCAGCACGCCGAAATGGTCATCGCGGCCGCGGCCCGCAAACCGAGAGCGATCATATGTCAGAAGCCGATGGCGGTTGACCTCGGTGAAGCAGATGCCATGCTGGCCGCCTGCCAGCGCAACGGGGTCAAGCTCGTCATCGCCTACCAGCGGCCGCACCATGCCAACTGGCTGAAGGCAAGGGAGGTGATCCGCAGCGGCGCCATTGGCCGTGTATTGCAGGTCCAACTTGAATCCGGGGGAAATCTGCTCAATACCAATTCGCACAATATTCGTCTCGCCCTGTTTCTGATGGACGAGCCGCGGGTAAGCTGGGTGATGGGTACGGTCGAGCGCACCACCGACCAGCTGGAACGCGGTCTGCCGGCCGAGGACGCCTGCCTGGGCTTGGCCGCCTGCGATAACGGCGCAACGATCCTGATTATGGGCGGCCTGGTCGAGGGACTGGCCCAGGGGTGCCGCGTGATCGGTGAACGCGGGATCATGGAGCTCTCTACTTCATACCGGCCGGAGGAGGAGATCCCTTCCGACGGACCTATGCACATGCCGGAAGGGCTTTCGGCGCGCTATAACTTTGAAATCGGCACGCTGCGCTACTTTAGTGACACCAGTTCCGGTTGGACAGAGGCAAACGAGCCGTGGCACGACTGCTTGTCCCGCCAGTGCCAGGAGGCGGTCGACTGGATCGAGGGCCGCATCGAGCAGCCGATCAGCGGAGGGGACCGCGGCAGGGCGGTGCAGGAAGTGATGATGGCGCTCTTTGAATCGGCACGCAGGCGGCAGCGAGTTTATCTACCTTTGAAGACCAAGGTCAATCCCCTCAGATTGATGGTCGAGAGCGGAGAGTTGCCGGTAGAGTGGCCAGGCAGCTACGAGCGTCGCTCCACGCTGGTGCGCGGAGAAGCGATGTCATGGCACGAGGAGTCGGCGTAGGTTCACGGTTTACGTAAAGTTGGTCGTTTCTGCGACCTTCACCATCATCGTAGTATTCTTGGCGAACGGCGGAATTTCGTCGAGGGCTTCTTGATCTCGGATGCGGAAGGTTATAGGCTAAAGACCCAGCGGATGGGTGACCCACCGGGCGGCCCTACACGAAGCTCCACGACTCAATCGTCCAAGTTGGGAGACAACACATGGAAAGAGAAAGTGACGCTCCAATCCCCATGACCGAGGAGCAGAAATTCTTCTTTGACCTGCGCGGCTGGATCCTTCTGCCCGGCGTGCTTTCGGATGCCGAGATTGGGGCCATGAAGGCCGAGGTCTACGCCGCAATGGACCCGGAGCAGCATATGGTCATCAATCCGGACCAGTGCTTCCGGGGAGCACTGCAGACGCTCCTGGACCACCCGGCCGTCGTCGGCATCCTGAGCGAGATTCTCGCCGAAGAGCCATTCCTGTCGGATGACTATTACGCCTTTCGCTGCGAGAGCGCCTTCATCACCGTGCGGCCGCCGGGATGGAGCAAGCAGGAACGCAGCGACGGCGGGCTCCCTCATGTCGTGAGGCCGCCGCAGCAAGCGAATGCGATGCGCTACCAGGTGGCGGGCAGGAAGATCTTCGCCGGCCTGACCCGGGTGGTGTGGGAACTGGAGGAGGTGAAGTCAGGTCAGGGCGGCACCTCATTTCTGAGCGGATCCCACAAGGCCCATTTCAACTACGGCGGACCCGACCCTTACCGCCCCAACATAAGCAGCTCAACCTGGGAAGCCAACATTCGGGAGATGATGGAGGACTACAGTTGTCCGGCAGGGTCGGCGGTCGTCTTTACGGAGAGCCTGCTGCATGCGGCCAACGACTGGACAAACCCTGCCAATCCCCGCTGTGCGGTGTTCAACTGCTACAACTCTCTCTGGGCCCAATGGCATCGCATGAACCTGGACCACGGGCTCATAGAGGCGATGCCGCCAAAGCGGAGGTCGCTCTTCCGAGGCGTGTGGCAGATCGGCGGCCAGAACGACGCCTACTCGATCGACAATCGCAGTCTGTAGGGGCACATCGGCCGGAAGGAGCCTCTGTTGGCCCAGAGCCTGCGTGGTGGAGGACGCGGTTGCCGGCAGGCTGATCGCAGACACTGACGGATGGTGGCCTGACTGCTGAAGAGCTCCGTCTCACGCAGATTTGAATTGTCTGGAATTGGAGGACTTGATGAAAGTCGAGGCCGTTAAAACATTCCTGGTGGACCCCGGAGCGTCGAAACATTGGCTGTTCGTAAAGGTTGAGACGGACGAGAACATTCACGGTTGGGGCGAGGCCTACACGCAGCTGGACCGCGACCGGGTCATCGAACGGCAGATCCAGGAGCTGGGTCGCTACCTGATCGGACGTTCACCTTACGACATCAAACAGTTCACATTCTCCGCCTACTCCGACTTCGCCGGAAAGCGGGGCAGCATGGAATTCTTCTGCGCTGTCAGCGGCCTGGAGCAGGCGCTGTGGGACATCGTTGGCAAGGCCAGCGGGCAGCCGGTATTTAATCTGCTCGGGGGCCGAACGCGGCGGCGGGTGCGCGTCTACGCCAACGGCTGGGGGGGCGCCAACGCGCCCGACGAACTGGCCAGGCGTGCCAAGGCGGTCGTCGGACTCGGGTTCAACGCTCTGAAATTCGACCCCTTCCCAGGCCCGTGGCGGGCCTTTATCGACAGGCGGCAGGCGGAGCAGGCGGTCGAACGCGTGCGTGCGGTGCGTGAGGCGGTCGGACCCGGCGTCGAAATCCTAATCGAAGTGCACCGGCGACTGGCGCCGATGCACGCCATCCGGGTAGCCCAAGCGCTGGAACCTTACGCGCCGTTCTGGTTCGAGGAGCCTGTTTCGGCTCGCGATCTCACGTCGCTCGCAGAAGTGCGCCAGGCCATTTCTCTGCCTGTCGTAACGGGAGAGGAGCTCTATACGAAGAACGAATTTCGCGAGGTTTTCGATAGACGCGCGGCCGACATTCTCAATCCCGACGTGTGCAACTGCGGCGGCATTCTCGAACTGCGGGAGATCGGCGCCATGGCCGAGGCCCATCACGTGGCCGTAGCGCCCCACAACTACAACAGCACAACCGTTGGACTGGCTGCAACATTGCACGCCTCGGCCGGCATGCCCAACTTTCTGATAACCGAGTATTTCGTCAACTTCGAAAAAACAGGCCGTGAGATTGCGGACAGTCCTTTCATCGTAGAGGACGGCTACATTACGCTGCCGGAAACCCCCGGGCTGGGCATGGAATTAGATGAGCGGGCCCTGGAAGAACGCCCCTACCGCGCCCGCTCTCGCCGCAATCTGCCCATTGACTCGCGGCAGGTCGACCAGGAGAGCTGACAGGTCAGGCGCCTTGAGCACAGCACGCGCCGCCTCCGCTTCGCGGGGCGCTCTCCTTGCCAGGCATCGGCGGGACTGCCTAACGAAGGGTGTCGCCAGGATGGCGTACCGGAAGCCTTCCACGGCACCAAAAATGCGCTTTGCGAATTCCGGTAACTCTGCTATAAATGAACTGCCTTCCTCGGACGTAACGGGATATGCACCCTCTCGGACTGCATGGGAGCGGTAGCGGATGTAGAATCGCACAGTGGTTGCCGCGTCAATCACAAGGGTTTCCATGTAGTGAGTACGGCGCGCCCGAATGCTGTGCAGCAGATTAGGTTGATAGGACAACCAGCAGGTAAAGTGCCATGCTTTTGTTCATCCTCAAACGTCTGCTAATGATGGTCCCCACGCTCGCGGTCATTTCCGTGATCTCCTACATAATCATCGAGTTACCTCCTGGCGACTACGTATCGACCTACATCATACAGTTGACGGAGACGGGCGATGTTCCCGACCACGTAATCGAAAACCTGCGCCAACAGTACGGTCTCAACCAACCGTGGTATGTGCGCTATTGGAAGTGGATGACCCGTTTTTTGGGCGGGGACATGGGTTATTCCTTGGCCTGGCATCAGCCGGTCCGCGACCTGATCGGCGCGCGGCTTCTCCTTTCCATGATGATTTCTTTCCTGTCGCTAATGTTTACGTGGGTTGTGGCATTCCCGATAGGAATCTACTCGGCGGTCAGACAGTACTCTATTGGCGACTATTTCTTTACTTTCACCGGATTTCTGGGGTTGGCTGTCCCCAATTTTCTGCTGGCGCTCATTTTGATGTACCTGGCCCACAAGTACCTGGACACTGGCATAGGCGGCCTGTTTTCGAAGGAATATGAAGGCGCTCCCTGGAGCTTCGGCAAATTCGTCGATCTGTTGGAGCATCTGGCCATTCCCATCATCATCATCGGCACAGCGGGGACGGCGGGCACGATTCGTGTCATGCGGGCCAACCTGCTGGACGAGCTGCAGAAGCCATACGTGATGACCGCGCGTGCGAAAGGGCTGCAGTACTGGAGGCTGGTCCTGCGCTATCCCGTGCGCCTGGCGCTCAATCCGTTCATCTCGACCGTCGGCTGGGTGCTGCCGTCGCTGATCGCGGGGGAAACCATCGTGTCTGTGGTGTTGGCGTTGCCCACCGCGGGGCCTCTTTTCCTCCAGGCCCTGCTGGAAGAAGATATGTATCTGGCCGGTTCGTTCGTTATGCTGGCGGCCAGTTTGACGGTAATCGGCACATTGCTCTCAGACATTCTTTTGGCGGTTATAGATCCAAGAATCAGATATGAAGGAACGGCTTGATACGGCAGAAGTCGATCATGCGATGCCGGGTCGGCGGTCACCGAATCCCACGGATCGGAGCGATACGGGGCGATGGAAACGTTGAAAGCAGACACTTCCGAGGCTGAGAAGCTTGCAAGTCAGCTACTTGAAGAGTTGGATGACGAAGTCGAAGAGGCCTACCACCTTGCGCCTCCGATTGTGCTGACTTGGCGCAAGTTTCGCAAGCACAAGCTGGCCGTGTTTTCGGCGGTAGTTCTCGTCTTGCTCTATGCGCTTGTATTGTTCTCCGAATTTATCGCCCCGCATTCGCCCCATGAGCGCTACGTAGAGTTCGCGCAGGCGCCTCCGCAACCGCTCCGTTTTGTCGATAGTCAAGGTAAGATTCACCTACGGCCATTCATTTACGGAACCGAGCAACATCTGGATGAAAAGTTCAAGCGCACGTATGACCCCATCGTTGAGGAGATCTATCCCTTGCGGCTGTTCGTTCGGGGCGCCCCTTACAAGATGTGGAATTTCATACGGACCGACATTCATCTCTTTGGCTCAGACCCCGGTGCCCCGCTCTTCCTGCTCGGCACCGATGGTGACGGTCGTGATCTTCTGTCGCGTCTGATCTATGGCACGCGCCTTTCGCTAACGATTGGTCTGTTGGGTGTGGCGATTAGCTTCCTTCTGGGCATTATATTTGGCGGCATTTCAGGCTACTTCGGCGGATTGACCGACACTGTTGTACAGCGACTGATTGAGATACTACGCGCGTTCCCGAGCCTGCCGCTGTGGATGGCGTTAAGCGCGGCTTTGCCCGCCAACTGGTCGGTGATACGGGTCTATTTCTTCATTACGCTCATTCTATCGATTCTGGGTTGGACGGGTATGGCGCGGGTGGTGCGGGGCAAGTTTCTGGCCGTTCGCGAAGAGGCCTTTGTCAAGGCTGCGCGCCTTTCGGGGGCCAACACCCCTTGGATCATCCGCAGACATCTCGTTCCTTCGTTCATGAGCCATATTATCGCGGTGGCGACTCTGAGCGTGCCGGGCATGATTATCGGCGAGACGACGCTAAGTTTTTTGGGTGTCGGCTTGCGTTCACCGGCAATCAGCTGGGGCGTGCTGCTGCAGGACGCGCAACAGGTACAGGCGATCGTTCGATTGCCGTGGCTGCTGCTGCCTGCAGTGATGGTCGTCATTGCCGTACTTGCCTTCAACTTCGTGGGGGACGGGTTGCGGGATGCGGCCGACCCCTACCGCTAGGCGGCGACGGAAAGGGTTACGTTGTCAGGATCCTTGCTCGAAGTCAGAGACCTAAAGACCTATTTCTTCACCGACGAGGGCATCGTCAAAGCGGTTGACGGTGTCAATATCGACCTTGCCCCCGGGCAGACGTTGGGCGTCGTGGGAGAGAGCGGCTGCGGCAAGAGCATTACTGCACAATCAATCCTGCGGATAGAACCGACGCCGGGCAAGGTGGTTGGGGGCCAAATCCTCTGGCAGCGGCAGGACAGCGATGCGAAGACCGATCTTGTGCAGCTGGACCAGGACGGAAGCGAGATCCGGGATATTCGCGGTTCTGAGATCGCCATGATCTTCCAGGAACCGATGAGCTCATTCAGCATGGTGCATACGGTTGGGCAGCAGATCATGGAGGCTATCCAGCTGCACCAGGAGGTAAGCCAGGCGGAGGCGAGAGAGATTGCGGTCGAGATGTTAAGCAATGTCGGCATTCCAGACCCACTTCGTCGCGTTGACGAGTACCCGTTCCGGCTCAGCGGCGGGATGCTGCAACGCGCCATGATCGCCATGGCGCTCTCCTGCAACCCCAATCTACTTATCGCCGACGAGCCTACAACTGCACTGGACGTAACGATTCAGGCCCAGATTCTGGACCTCATGAACAGGTCCCAGGAGCAGCTGGGCATGGCGATCATGATCATCACCCACGATCTGAGCGTGGTTGCGGAGATGGCCGATGCGGTCGTGGTGATGTATTGGGGCCGCGTGGTTGAACAGGCTTCGGTGAGGACGATTTTCCGCGAGCCGAAGCACCCCTATACGGTAGGGCTGCAGAGGTCGCTACCGAAGCTGGGAGACGACAGAAAGGTACGGCTCGATTCGATCAAGGGCGTTGTGCCAGACCCGTTTGCCAGTTTGCAAGGCTGCCCCTACCATCCGCGCTGCCCGGAGGCGATCAAGGGCGTGTGCGATGAAGGAGCCCCGCCGGCCCTGGTTGAGGTCGAGCTGGAGCATCAGGTGGCCTGCTTCCTCTATCACGAAGAAAGGGTTGAGACTGCGTAAGGCAGGATCGGGCCAGATGGACGAATATCTGTTGGAAGTCCATGATGTCAAGAAACACTTTCCGGTTACGCGCGGCGTATTCAAGCGCGTAATTGGGCATGTCAAGGCGGTTGACGGGGTCAGCTTTTCGATAGAGGCGGGCGAGACGTTCAGCCTAGTCGGCGAGAGCGGCTGCGGTAAGACGACGATAGGCAACCTGATCGTTCGGGCCCTGCGGCCCGATGGCGGAGAGATTTTGTTCCGTCAAAACGGCAAAATGGTGGACCTGGCGGCTCTCTCTGAGCGGGAGCTCAAGACCCAGGGGATCCGCAGGGCGATGCAGATGATCTTTCAGGACCCGTTTTCGTCGCTCAACCCGCGCATGCGTGTGCTCGACGTCGTTGGTGAGCCTCTGATCGTCAACGACATCGCAAGAGGGAAGGAGCTGGAGGACCGAGTTCGGCAGCTCCTCGGGCAGGTCGGGCTGAAGCAGCAGTATTTGAAGCGTTATCCCCACGCGTTCAGCGGCGGGCAGCGGCAGCGGATTGGCTTGGCCAGGGCGTTGGCATTGAACCCGAGCCTGATCGTCGCCGATGAGCCGGTGTCGGCCCTGGATGTGTCGATTCAGGCGCAGATTCTGAACCTTTTGCAGGACCTGCAGCAGGCGTTCCAGCTCACGTATCTCTTTATCTCGCACGATTTGAGTGTTGTCGAGCACATCAGCGACCGAGTGGCGGTCATGTACGTCGGCAAGATTGTGGAATTGGCGGAGACCGACGCTCTGTTTCGGCGGCCACAGCATCCCTATACAGAGGCGCTGCTCTCTGCGGTTCCGCGATCGGATCCGGAGGGCAAGAAGGAGCGGATCATTCTGAGCGGGGAAGTAGCGGACCCGGCCGATCCGCCGTCAGGCTGTGCCTTTCATCCTCGCTGTCCATACCAGACCGACCTTTGTGTGAGTGAGGAGCCGGTTCTTCAAGAGACGGAACCGGGCCGTTTCGTCAGCTGCCACCGGACCGAGGAGCTCCATTTAACAGGCGTAGAACAGGCCCAAGCGGGTTGAGGGCGGACGAAGGAGGTGATGCCAACGATACAGTTGCGGACAAAATTCTGCCACTAGCCGAAGAGGAGTTGGGAACATGAAAGACGAGACCATTGCAAAGCGAGACATTTCCAGACGAGAATTCCTGCGTGTATCCGGTTTGGCCACGGCAGGCGCGGTTCTCGTCGCCTGCGCGGGCGGCGACGCGGCGGCTCCGGCCGCGGCTCCGGCGGACACGGCTGCTGAGGAATCTGCGCCGGCTGCGATGGAGAGCGCGAGCGGATTCAAGGAAGCCCCGATGCTGGCAGAGCTCGTAGCCAGCGGCGATTTGCCGCCGGTCGATGAGCGGCTTCCGATCAACCCGCTGGTCCTGCCGGTGATTGACGGCATCGGCAAGTACGGCGGCGACATCAACACGGCCGGCACGCGCCCGCCGCCATTCAACGGCTACAATCTGGGCAACTTCTCGGGCCAGGTGCTGGTATTCTATGCCTGGGGCCTGCGCGGCGACGTTGGCGAAGTTGTGCCCAACATCGCCGAGTCGTTCGAGATCAACGAAGACTCCTCCCAGTTCAAGGTGCACTTGCGCGAAGGTCTCAAGTGGTCGGACGGGGAACCATACGATGCAGAAGACGCGGCCTTCTACTGGGACAGTGTGCTGCAGAACGAGGAGTTGGTCGCTGTCAAGCCTCCAGTCTATTTGAACTCGGACGACAGCCTGATGGAGTTCAATGTCGTCGACAACTTCACGATAGAGTTTGCTGCGGACACCTCCAAGCCATGGTTCATGGACAGGCTGGCGTCGTACTGGTCGGGGGGCAACTTCTGCCGTCATCCCGAGCATTACATGAAAGATTTCCACTCCGGTTTCGCCGATGCGGACGAACTGGAGGGACTGGTCAGCGAAGGCGGTTTCAACAGCTGGCAGGAGCTGTTCCGACACAAAGTCGGCCCCCACAACGTTGAGGGCCAGATCATGAAGCCGTATCTACAGGGCTTCATTCCGACAAAGGTCGCCCCCGAAACGCCTCCGTGGATCTGGGAAAGGAACCCATACTTCTGGGCGGTGGACGAGGAGGGCCAGCAGCTTCCCTACATCGACCGCATCCTGCACACGCAGGTCAGCACGGAAGTGCAGGAGTTGCAGGCACTGACGGGGGACCTGGAGTATGTTCCCTGGCTCAACTTCAAGCTGCTGCCGGACTTTCTGCAGGCCGAGGAGGAAGGGAAGCTACGCGTGGTCAAGTACTACTTCCCCGGCGATACGATGCTCAACGTCACCTTCAACATGCACACTGAGGACGAAGCGCAGCGTGCAATCTACCAGGACATTCGTTTCCGACAGGCGGTCTCCTACGCGATCAACCGTGAAGAGATCAACCAGCTGAACTACTACGGCACGGTCAGACCGTCGCAGCCGATGCCTCCGTTGGGGACGCCGACGCGAGAAGCGACCGAGCACCTGGCGACACTGTACGCCGAGTATGACCCGGACCTGGCGAACTCGCTGTTGGACGAAATTGGCCTTGACCAACGCAACGCCGACGGCTGGCGGTTGCGGCCGGACGGTGAGGAGCTGTTCATCAACTTCGTCCACTACGGGTGGACGGACGACACCGAGCTGGTCGTTGATCATCTGCAGCAGGTTGGCATTCACGCCACGAATAACTTCATTGATAGCCGGCTCTTCTGGGAACGGATGCGTGCAATCGACTGGGATGCCCTGACGATTGGAGGTACGCCGACCCATCCCTATATTCTGACCGCGCGGCGCGGGTTCGTGCCCGAGAAGAACGCTGCACCTTTCCCGCTCTTCGGCCTCTGGCTTGAAACAAACGGAGAAGAAGGTATGGAGCTGGAGGGAGGGGCTGCACTGAACCAGGAGAGGTGGCTTGCTCTCCAGTCGGAGACGGACCCGGATAAGCAGATCCAGCTGGTCGTCGACATCGTAACCACGGCCCGCGAGGAGCTCTGGAACATCGGCACAACGACGATGTCGCCGATCGTTGGCGTTGTGGACCCGACTCTAAAGAACCTGCCGGACGAGATGTTCCTGGGTTGGGACAACACGATGGCCGATGTCTATCGCCCCGAAACGATGTTCTTCGACCGCTAGCCGCTTCGCTGGTGGTGACTTTGAGCCAAGTAAATCAGAACGAGGCGGGAGGTCCCTCGGGGCCTCCCGCTGTTCGTAGGGGGCTTGACCGGCAATGTCCGCATCTTCTCAGGGAAAGGAATTTGGGGGAACCAAGAGAGGCGGTGGAAGGCCAGGGCAGTTGGCTTTCCCGCTGTATGGCAGCGCGATCGATCACTGGCTGCTGGCTGGTCCGTTGGCGGTGTCACTCACAGACAGTGCTACTTCGGCCGGCCCAGCGTTGAACGCGGGCAGTTCGCCTGACCAGGAGCAGCTATCTCTCTTTCTTCACAGCGCAAGAGAGACTTTCTCTTTTCTTCCCTTTGGACGGGCGGTTTCCGAGGTCGCTTTGCGCGCCAGCGATCCGTCCGTGACTGGTGGCTGGCGCCTTGATTCGACCGGTGCTCCGGCTGAAAGAGAAGGATTTTCAATCGGTGAGAACGAGCTGACCTGGCGAACGTACCACTGTCTGGAAGACCATCTGATCGATTTGGGCGCCTTCCACGCAACCTGGCAGTACGTACAGGCGTGGGCTTACTGCGAGCTGGTCTGCACGACGGTGAAGCATGTCGAATTCGAATGCAGCTTGTTGGGCGCTGCGGAAGTCTGGCTGAACGAGCAGTTGCTCATGCAATATGAGCCGATCCGACTTCCTGGTACAGTTGCCGTTCAGGCCCGACTCCAGGCTGGACACAACCGCATTCTGGCGCGGCTCGATACGGTAGCCCGCGGCCACACCCCTCAGCGATTCGGGATGTCGCTGGCTGAGGAAATCGGCGAGAGCTGTTCGGTCTGTCTGCCTTCAAGCATTGAACCGCTCGGGAGGCGCAGGGAGCTTGAGCAATTCTTCAGTAAGGCCTGCCTGAATCGCTATGTCTATACTGCGCAGGACAGCATAGTGGTGGCCTGGCCCGACGAATTCGATCGGCCTGCAGGCAGTTCGAAGTCCGATCTGGAGATGCGACTTCAGACGACGGACGGACGCATCTACGTAATGACGCGATCCCCATTTCCCGACAATGAGGGCTCGACAACCGTTGATATGGGTCCGGCTCTACGGGCGCCGGAAGGGCCCTGCGAACTCCATGTAATGCCCGGGCCGGAGGAGTATACGTTGGGCGGCATGCGAATCCGGAGAAAGCTGCGCCTGCACGTCGCCAAGAACCCCTTCTCGGACCAACCCGCGGAGCAGGGCACCTATCCGCAGCGCCGTGTGGAGGCCCTGATCGACGCAACCAGGCGGCAAGGCAATTTATTCTCCGAGATCGCGAGGATGGCGCTTGAACGATGGGCACAGGTCAGGGAGGAGGAGCTTCAACAGACGGTTGCCGACCTGATGCTTGGCAGCGCGGAGAGCGGTTGCACCGTCGTGGGCCTAGTGGGAATGCTGGCCCGCTTTGGAGAAAACCGTCTATTTCCCGCAGAACTCAAGAGGACGCTGGAAGAGCGGTTGCGCGAACTTCCTTTCTGGCTGGAAGCCCGTAGACACAAAGAGTCGGGTCAATGGGGCGAGAGTGAGCATATTCTGCAGTTTGCAGCAGAGATTATTGCCGGGCAGCTTTTTCCTGAGCACAGCTTCGCCGACGGACAGTCCGGCCAGCGGAAAAGAGAGGAAGGGGAGCGCGGCGCGATCGCTTGGTGTCGAAGCCGGGGAAGTAACGGATTCATAGAGTGGGACTCATGTGAGACGGTTGAGGCCATGGTAGCGGCCCTTATCCACTTGGTTGACTTGGCGGAGAACGGCGAGGTACGGGAGTTGGCCGCAGTAATTCTAGACAAGATCTTCTTCGGCATGGCGCTGAATTCCTATCGCGGTGTTTACGGTTCGACGCAAGGAAAGGCTGACAGTTTGTCGATACGCAGCGCACGCCTCGCTCCCTCGTCCGGCATATCGCGGCTGCTGTATGGGATGGGCGCCTTCAATGAGCATGTCATGGGCAGCGTCAGCCTGGCGTGCTCAGACATCTATTTTCTCCCTCCGATCATCGAAGCCATCGCCGGGGACCTGCAGCGCTCGTTGCTGAGCCGCGAGCGGTCCGCCGCAGCAGATATTGGGGCGGATGATCAGGAAGCGAATCCAGGGGAGATCAACAAGGTCACTTACAGGACCGCCGACGGAATGCTCAGCTCGGCCCAGGACTACCGGCCGGGCGAGCCCGGGCGGCGGGAGCACATTTGGCAGGCAACTCTCGGGCCGGATGCGGTTGTCTTCGTCAATCAGCCGCCATGCCTGAGTGAAGAGGAGGCGCACAGGCCGAACTGCTGGCGCGGCAATACTGTTCTTCCCCGGGTCGCCCAGTGGCGGGACGTGCTGATCGCAGTTCACAGATTCGATGAACGAAACGGTATGCCGGCTCTCACCCACGGCCACTTTCCTACCCACGCATTCGACGAATATCGCTTGGAGGGGGGTTGGGCTTTTGCTTGCACGGGGGATGGCTATGTAGCTTTGGCGGCTGCAAACGGATTGTGCTTGACAGAGCAGGGACAGCAGGCGTATCGAGAAGTCCGTTCTTTGGGGCGGGAGAACATCTGGCTGTGCCACCTGGGGCGGAGGGTTGAGGATGGAAGCTTCGCCGATTTTCGGAGAAAGGTGTCGGAGCTGGAGGTGGAGTTCGGGCAATTGTCCGTGCGCTGCCCGACACTAAGGGGAGAAACACTGACTTTCGGTTGGACTGGACCGCTGCTTGTCGACGGCAAAGAGCAGTCGATTACGGGATTCATGCATTTCGAGAACCCCTACTGCGAGGTGGACTTGGGCGCAACGCAGATGGAAATCGTTCACCGCGAGGACGCGCTCAGGTTGCACTTCTCCTGATCCGACTGCTGGGGCTCTTACGTCCCCTCCCGGTTGCGGCGCGCGATCTCGGACATAGTTTGATCGGTTGACATTGTATGCCCGGCGAGAGGCAGAATGCGCTCGTGAACCGTGTCAATGATCCACTCCTTCTGGGGGAAGAAGGCCGCCTCCAACTCTGCAGGGGGCGTTATCCAGTTGCGAGCGCCGACAACTGTGACTGGAGCGTCCAGGTCATCGAAGGCCAATTGACTGATATTAGAGGCGACCGTGTGCAGGAATGAGCCGCGTTCACAGGCGTCGGAGGCCAGAACCACGCGTCCCGTCTTACGCACGGAGACGATGATTTTCTCGTAGTTGAGCGGATTGAAGAAGCGGAGGTCGATCACTTCGGTTTCAAGATCGTGCTTTTGCGCCAACACTGAAGCCGCTTCCAGAGCACGGTAGAGTGTAGCGCCGACGGTTACAATTGTCAGGTCGTTTCCGGAACGCCGCACAGCCGGCTCCCCTAATTCCACTTCGTAGTAGTCGACGGGCACTCCGTCCGCTTCCAAAGTCTCCGGTTCTGTGTATAAGCGCTGACTTTCGAAAAAGACGACCGGATCCGTGCCGCGCAGGGCCAGATTGAGCATCCCCTTGGCATCATAGGGCGTGGCCGGGAACATCACTTTGAGACCAGGAACGTGCGCAACCATTGCGCTCCAGTCCTGTGAGTGCTGCGCGCCGTACTTGGCGCCGACCGAAACGCGCAGGACCAGTGGCATTTTCAGCACGCCTGCCGACATGGCTTGCCATTTGGCCATCTGGTTGAAAATCTCGTCGCCGGCGCGCCCCATAAAGTCGCAGTACATCAACTCAGCAACAACCCTTCCACCGCTAAGCGCATAGCCAACCGCGGTTCCCACGATCGCGCCCTCGGAGATAGGGGCGTTGAAGAGCCGGTGATATGGTAGGCACTCGGTCAGGCCGCGGTAGACGCCGAACGCGCCGCCCCAGTCACGGTTTTCCTCACCGTAGGCGATCATCGTCGGGTCTTCGTAGAAGCGATAGATCATGGCCTCGAAGAGCGCTTCCGCATAGGTAAGGGCCCGCAGCCCCGAAAGCCGGCGGCCCTGTTCGTCAAGGCCGAAGCGCTGCTTGACCCGGGTTTGACTCAGTCGACTCTCGTTGAGAGGGATCAGCACATCCGGCTTGCCCTCCTCCATCCTGTCGCGCGTTTCATTGGAGAACATCAAGTCCCCGATTCCATCGTTCTTCGTCCATATGCGGGGCGAAATCTCTTCCGAAACGGCGGCTGTCAGAACTCGCGTCAGTCGTTCGGTGATGTCGGCCTGGAAGTCGTCAAGCAGCGATCGGTGGGCGTGCCTATACTCAACCAGGTATTCGCCATACCTGAACAGGCCGTCCTGTTGACGCCACAATTCGATCTCTGATCGGTCGCGATATGCGGAGGCGTCGGAAGGCGAATGTCCGGAAAAGCGATAGGTCACTGTATCCAAGAGCGCGGGTCCACGACCTGCCTCCAGGATGGCACGTTTGCGCGCAACTGCGTCGGCAACTGCCAGCGGATTGTAGCCGTCGATCCGCTCAGCGTGCATCGCCTCCGGGTTGACACCGATGCCGACGCGCGCCAGGACGCCAAATCCCATCGTCTCGCCCTGTGGCTGGCCGCCCATACCGTAGAAGTTGTTCATGAAGTTGAAGATAATGGGCGGGTTGCCACCCAGTTCGCTGTTCCAAAGCGTGCGATATTGATCCATGGCGGCGAAGATGAACGCCTCCCAGACAGGCCCACATCCCATTGCTGCATCGCCGATGTTGGCGACTACCAGGCCCTGTTTGCGGTTGACGCGCTTAAACAGAGCTGCGCCGACGGCGATATCCGCCGAGGCGCCGACGATGGCGTTGTTCGGCATCACGCCGAAAGGGGAGAAGAAGGCGTGCATCGACCCGCCCATCCCCTTGTTGAAGCCTGTTTCGCGGCCAAATATCTCAGCCAACGTGCCGTACAGGATGAAGTCGGTTGCCAACTCCTTGGCGTTCCCAAGGCTGAACGACTCGACGACACGGAGCGGGCGGCCGTCCATGTAAGTCTCCATTGCCTCCACCAAGTTGGCTTCAGGGAGCTTGGCGATGGCGGAGAGGCTCTTTGCAAGGATTTCGCCATGGCTGCGATGCGAACCGAAAATGAAGTCGTGAGGTTGCAGGTGATAGCTTTGACCTACTGCAGCCGCCTCCTGTCCGATCGAAAGGTGCGCCGGACCGAGATGGTCATAGGCGATGCCCTGATAGGCCCCTTCTCGCTTGATGCGGTCGAGCATGGTCTCAAACTCGCGAATGTAGACCATGTCGCGGTAGATGCGGATCAGGCCGTCGCGACCAAAAGTCTGTGCCTCATGCGCGGGGTTCGACCTGTAGGCGTTGACCGGGACTTCCCTGCCGACGAGAACCGAACTCCGGCGCGCCTCGGCTGGGTCAATGGGGATGAGCTTGGTCATGGCCGACCTCGATCTGGAACACTGCTGGGCGGGCGGCAGAGGCCGGTCACACGGCCAGCAGCAGGTCTATTTGTGCCAGTCCTCGCGCCAAATCCTGCAAAAACCTGGCAGCTGGCGCGCCGTCAACGGCCTGGTGATCGATGGTAAGCGAGAGACTAAACTGCTTGCTGAACTGTACCTCGCCACTCTCATCGACCGGTTTCAAAGAGATGCCGCCGACGCCCAGAATGGCGACCTGCGGCGGGTTCAGGATAGGGGTAAAGCTCTCGATCTCCAAGCTGCCGAGGTTGGTGACGGTGAAAGTTCCGTTGGACATTTCAGCTGGCGCAATCGTGCCCTGATGGCATGCGGCGGTGAGCCGCTTGCATTCGGTTGAAATCTGACTGAGGCTGAGGCGGTCCGCGGCGAATATTACGGGCGCCATCAGACCGCGGGGCGTGTCGACAGCAAAAGCAAGGTTGACGCTGTTGAACCTGTGGACCACGCCTTCGACGAAGAGTGCATTTAAGTCCAGATGGCCTCTCAACACCCTCGAAACAACGAAATGGATCAGGTCGCCCAGGGTGATCTCCTGCAGCCCAAGCGGCTCATCGCTCGCTTTCAATCGCTCTCGATATTTCAGCATTGCCTCGGCGTCGGCGAAGCGGGTGAGAGAAAGCTGCGCGGTCGTTTGCAGCGAAGCCAATAGGCGCTCCGCGATGACGCGTCGCACACCCTGAACGGGAATGGACTCATAGTCATCTGCTTCCTGAAGTGATTGTGATTGGGCAGTGCCCGGGGCCAAGTCGGCGGCAAGAATTCGGCCGCGCGGGCCGGTACCCTGGGGCGGTGCATCGTAGCCGCCCTGAGCCACCATCCGCCTTGCCAGGGGCGTCATCACTGGTTGTCGTTCGACTGCTGCGCGAACGTCGCGCTCGATGATGCGGCCCTGTGGCCCACTGCCAGTAAGCGTAGACACGTCCACTTGGTTCCGGTCTGCCAGTCTTCTGGCCCGCGGAGAGATGGCTGGTTCGCGATATTCTACGCTCGAATGTGACGTTGGGCCGTTCGTGCTCTCTCGTGCATCAGACTCAGGTGGCGCTGTCGGCTCGGCGGAGGACTCATTCGGCGCTCCTGCCGGCCGCAGCGCCTCGACGCTTTCTCCCGGTTCGCCGATGGCCGCAATGTTGGTGAAAACGGGGATTTCTGCTCCTTCTTCAAAGAACAGCGCCAGCATCAAACCCGAAAATGCGCTGTCGACCGCCATGACCGCCTTGTCGGTCTCGATTTCACACAGCGTATCTCCAGCCTCCACCTGGTCCCCGATCCGCTTTTTCCAGCTGACGAGGACACAACTTTCGACGTTGTTGCCGGGCTTGGGCATTACGACCGCCTGTGCCATGGAGTTAACCTTTCAATTCAGTGCCCTGGCCCCGCCTTACGGTTCAAGAGCAAATGTCGCCCTCAAAAGGATGCCGACTTCGACCATTTCCTCGGAGTTTGTGAGAGGGCTCATGCTGTCCATGACCGATTCGAGACCGAAGGATGCCAACCCGGACATGGCTATGCAGCCGCCCGAGGCACCGACCGCGACATTGGTGCCGTGTTCTTCCGAAACGGCAATTGCTCTCCCTAGATTCAATTCCAGGAGGCCGGCCATCCGCGTCGCCCGCTGCCGGGCATTTTCCAAAGCGGCCTCCATTGCAGCTTCCTCGATTACGCCGCAGTCGTCGACCTGATAGGCGACCTGCACGTTCTGAATCGAAGGCCCTTGTGCCGCCTCCATCTCACCTACTATAGCCTGCAGGAACTCGCGGATGCCCGCTGGATCGCCGTAGGTAAAGAAAAGCGAGCTTCCGGGCAGCAACAAGCCGACGGGGAAATTACTGCTCAAATAGTCAACTTGGATCGTGCTCTCGTCCACTCCGTTCGCGATCAGATAGTCTCGCACCTGTTCCAGTCCAGCTGCATCAGGAAGTTCAAACTTTGGTCCGACCGGTCCAAAGGGCGTCTCCTGGCCGAGCTGAATTTGAACTCGGACGCTGTTCGGAACGGCGGAAGCGGTGCCGAAACCCAACACGGAGAGAGTTGGTATTGGATCCGGTTGCGGCTGAGCTTCGATGGGGGAGGCCGCGGAAGCGGCCGGCACTAACGTAATGACCAACGCACACACCAGGAGCAGCACTCTTGCACTCATCTTTATTCCTTTCTTTGGAGTCTTCCGTCAGACTCGCAGGCGGACCAGATAACGGCTGTGCCGATGTGTTCCGTAGACGTCGAATCGTACACTTTGAAGACGTTCAGAGAACAACATCTGTTCCTTCACCCTATAGGTGACTGGGATACGCTCACCATGCCGGTCACACTTTAGCTGGCGAATGCGGCTGAGTTCGCCGATCAGCGCCCAAGATCCATCATCGGCACTGCCAATGCCAGCGTAAACCGAATTCTTATCCTGCTCTGTAATGGAGAACGCATATTCACGCTGCGCCAGCCACTAGATTCTCTGCCGGCTGCCAAGTCGCGCGGCCATGTCACGAATTGACCATTTACGGCTTTCCGCTTCGATTCGTGCGCCGGACCAAGTTTAGGACCGTTACGGCGAGAGAGATGTGTCGCCCCATCTGCCGTCAGACTCTCGTTGCAGCAACTGTCTGTCTCTACTACGTTACCAGCTCTACCCAGTTGATATCAGAGCCAGCTTCGGCCTACAAGGTCACTCCGCATCAAAGTTGCTTTACGTCCACATTGAAGATGTTGGGCGGGACTTATTTGGGTTCTCGTCAATGCTTACAGACTGAGAGTTGTCTTCTGGAAGGCGATAAAGCACTCATCGGACGCAACCGGCTTCTTCGAGCGGGGAGTAGGCGTTCTCGACGGAGGTGCAGTAGACAGGGCGACTGCATCGGCTCTAAATTTCGGAGGACTTTCGGCTACTTGCGTAGGGATCGGAGGTGGATTGAGAGAGCCGACAGAGAGGACTGGCTGCGATGCCCGGCAGAGTGGCAAGGCGTCCCCTAACCCAAGCAGCAATGGTTCAGGTGCACTGGTGAAACCGCCACCGTTTCAAACGTCGCCGCGGAGACAGCAAGCGTTCGTCAGCTTTCACTTCTTGCTTACCCGGCACAATCTTTTCGACGCAGCGCCGGTTGCCGGATCGTTGGGTAAGAGGTAGAGGAGTTCCTTTCCCCGGCACTCTTCGAATCACAATTTCTGCAAAGTTTGATCCAAAGAATTACCGGCGGCCTGGATTGTCGAACTGATGGGAACCTTCCCCGCTAACCGGCCTAAACGAACGGGTCATCAACCCAAGGGTATTTGTGACGACTGACCCGTTTGAAGGGAATTTCGGTGTAGCGAGGTGCGACGGCGCCGGGCGCGGCCATGTAGATAATTTCTGAGGCAACCGGCGCGTATCCCGCATAGAAGTGCTGCGCCGACTTGACGACCAGAATCTTTTTGCTGGCAACGTCGATGCCGAAGTTTGTAAAGACGTCCGGGCTGAAGGGTTGCACGCGCCTGCTGCTGACGATGATATCGATGCCATTGCAATGCAGGCAGACAGAGTCGCCGCACGGAATGCGCATTGGGTCACCCTGTTGCGGCCACTCCTGGACCATGTCTTCGGCGATGCCGGCGACTTTGACGCTCAGATCCAAGGGGTCGCCGGACATCGGGCCCATCTTCCCTCCCAGGCGGATGTCCAGATGGGCGCCGACACCGCCTGAGATTGCTACCTGTACTGCGACAGGGTCCCAGATCATCGCCAAGCCGGCATTGCCGATTCCGCGCTCAAGCATCGCCTTCAGCATGAAGGTCGAATCGCTTGGCGCGCCACCGCCGGCGTTGTCGGCGCGATCGGCGATCACGACGGGCCCGCTGGCTGCGGAAAGCGCCTTGTCGAGCGCCTCATCGATAGACCACGGCACTTGGTCGAGCTCATGACGCATATCAAAAAAACGTCGCCCGACCTTTTCGGCGATGCGGACGGCCAGATCCGGATCTCCGTCGGTGATTGCGAGGGCCTGCGCGCCGCAAGTGGGCACGTCGCCCCAAGGGAAGCAGTGGACGAGGGAAATTGAGAGAATCCCGTCTTTGCCTTCCAGTGCCAGGAGATCGTCCACCAGGCTGCGCAACGGCTCATTCGGTGTAAGGTAGAGACCGAGCATGCGGCAGTCAAAAAGAGCCATCTCAGGGTTTGTCTTGCCCTCGGCGGCGTCTGCGACGATGTCGAATAGATCGGCGGCGCGGTTGGCGACATCCGTATGTGGGTACTCCTTGTAAAGAACGATAGCATCGGCCGTTTCGATCATCGACTGGGTCACATCGCAATGCAGGTCGAGCTCGACGCCGATCTTGGCCCCCGGGCCCACGACCTGTCGGACGCGTTCGATGATGTCGGTTTCGCAGTCGTCATAGCCGTCCGCCACCATCGCCCCGTGCAGGCCCAACAATACGATGTCGACCGGCATGGCTTCCTGCAGGCGTGACAGCAGTTCGTCACGCAGGCTCTCATAGGTAATGCGGGTTGTGACGCCAGCGGGTTGTGCCCCTGCGTACAGCCCGAAAACGTACTCCCAGCTGCGTTCAAGTGTACAGGACTCGAACTGGTCGAAAGCGGTCATTGTGCCAGGCTCGACCTCGTCTCCAGGGCGAACAATTTTGTAATCTCTCATGCCGGTCGGCATGGGCGAGAAGGTGTTCGTTTCGGTTGAGATACCACCGGCGAAGACTTTCATTGCATCAACCTTTCATAGGCTCGATAATGGGGTGAGGGATGGCGAGGTTGCGCTCGCTGCAGCTTCGGGACGAAGAGGTCCGTATTCGAGGGAAATGTTAGCACATTTGGCTGCCGCGGGGTACTATTCGATTGACTAGGGGTGATATTCTTGGCAGTCGGCACTGAAAGGCGCTACCGGCGAAGTGGAAAGGAGTGCGGGGTATGAATTCCGAAGAACAGAAGAGATATCGCGTGGCACTCGTAGGGACGGGCGGCATTTCTCGGGGACATGCCAGGGCGTGCGGGAATACAGACAAAGCGGAACTGGCAGCGGTCTGCGATCTCTCGCAAGAGGCTCTTGAACGCTTCGCCCAGCAGTTTCCGGTGCCCAACGTATATTCCTCAATCGAGGAGATGCTGGCTGCCGACGAGTACGACATTGCCGTGATCTGTGTCTGGGGGGCGTTTCATGCCGAGGTCGGGATACAGATGGCAGAATCTGGGCGCGTGCGCGCCATTCTGTGTGAAAAGCCGTTTACGCAGAGCGCGCCAGAGGCGGAGGCGCTGGTGGCGGCTGCCAAGGCGAACGATGTGCTGATAGCCGAAGCGTTCAAGTTTCGCCATCATCCCATGCACTTGATGGCGCAGGAGATCATCCGGCAGGGGGGCATAGGCGAATTGCAGAACATCCGCAGTACATTCTGCACGAACGTGCCTGCGGAGAAGAGGCTGGATCCCGAGAGCAACTGGCGGTACAACCGCGGCAAGGGCGGCGGCGCCATTTACGACCTGGCCTGTTACAACATCCACCACGCTCGCTTCGTTTTTGACGAGGAGCCGGAACGGGTCTTTGCCGCCCGAGTCCCTGGCGGCGAAGTTGAAGATGCGGCCTATATTTCGCTGGTCTTTCCCGGTGGCCGCAGCGCGCAGATTTCGGTCGGGTTCGACTCGTGGGCTTCGCAATATGTTGAGATCAGCGGATATGATGGGATGCTTCGCGTTGAGAAAGCCTGGAACAACGAGAGCCTGCCGGTGACGCTGGAACATCACAGCGCCGACGGCATAGAGGAGATCAATTTCCCGCCCACTTACCAGTTTACACACCAGTTGGAGCACCTATGCAGCTGCCTGGCCAGCGGGCAGCCCCATCGCATCTCTCCGGAGAACAGCATCGCGCAGATGCGCGTGCTGGATGCCGTGGCCGAATCGATGCGAACCGGCGAAGCTGTCCTGCTTTAGGTCTCGGAATGGGTTGACAAGAAAAGGCCTCAAAGCTAGGATTCTTGCGCGACGCCCGGGGTGGCGGAACTGGCCGGCTTCAGGTCCAGGGGTAGCATCAGCTTAAGCAGGTTTCCTCAATTTGGGACAGGAGAGCAACAAATGGCAGTCATCGACGCAATTCCCAGCATGGAACGGGATCTCAGGTTTTTCCCTACCGAGACGGAACAGCCCAAGAAGCTAACACCAGGGCAGATCGCGCAGTTCAATGAGAGAGGCTACGTGTTTCCCTTTGACATCTATTCGATGGAAGAGGCGGATGCCAACCGGAGCTATTTTGACGGGTTGCTGAAGATGACTCTGGATGCCGGGTTGAACAGCTACGCCATGAGCGGCTGGCACACACATTGCGCCGGCATCTATGACCTGGTGTTGGAAGACCGGATTCTTGACTACGTTGAGGATATACTCGGGCCGAATATCGTCTGCACGATGACGCACTACTTCTCGAAGATGCCAGGCGATGCCAAGTCAGTCTACTGGCACCAGGATGCTTCGTTCTGGGCTTTGACGCCGAGCAAGGTCGTTACGGTCTGGCTCGCTATCGATGACGTAGATGCGGAGAACGGGGCAATGAAGCTCTTCCCCGGTACGCACCTGCTGGGGCGGATCCCGTTTGAGTGGGTGACCGACGAAGAGGACGGCGTGCTGAACCAGCACGTTCACAAACCTGAACGATACGGCAGCCCCGTATCGGTTGAGTTAGGGGCGGGGCAGATATCGTTGCACACAGATATGCTGCTGCACGGCTCCCAACCCAACCCCTCCGAACGCCGCCGCTGCGGTCTGACCATCCGCTATTTTCCGCCGGACGTGCGCGGGCATGAGCCGGAACACCAACCGGCGATCATCGCTCGAGGCGTCGACCCTGACGGCTACTGGCAGCCGATTCCGCGACCGGAAGGGGATACCATTCCTCCCTTTGCCCTGGAGGAGGCGCAAAAGGATAACTGAGCCGCGCCTGGTCGCGGCCCTTAGTTCTGCAGTTCTTGCCAAGGGGCTCTCAGCAATCGCGATCAGGCCGGAACCGGTTCTTCGAACAACGAGGGGAAGTGGGTAAAGGGGTCAGCCGGATCGCGGAAGAGGATCTGTTGGCGCGGCGTGAGATCGGCACTGGAGGGCGGTTGGACGCGCCGGGAGGTCCAGGCCATGTGGGACACACAGTATTTGTAGAGGAGCGAACGCCGTTGGTGCCCGGCCTCCCAAGCAGCCGTTCCATGCGTCAGTGCCTCGGTGAACAGGATTGCCGAGCCGGCGGGGGCCTCGGGAATGATAACGCAGGAGGCATCCTGGGGCGCCTCGTCGACCTGCCGGGGCAGCTTGTAGTTACTCTTGTGGCTACCGGGAATGCAGCAGAAACCACCCATCCCCGGACCTGAGTCGGTCAGACACCAAGTCACAACCACGAATCCATTGTAAATCTGGTCGTCGCGGAAAGGGACGTATTCGCCCGGCTGCGCGCGCGCGGTCCTGGCGGTGGCGCCGTAGTCGGCGTGCAGCCGCCCCCTGCCCATCCCTTGATTCATACACATGCCATAGATGCGGTCGAGCCTGAAGCAGTCGCCCAGCCGGAAGCGCAGGATGGGCATAGTGCGGGGATGGTCCAGCAAGTCTACGAAGGGTTGACCCCATGCGAGAAATCCGGATCCGTCTGGGGCGCTGCCAAAGCGCTGTGTATGACCGGGCTCGGGAAGCTGCTGCCCATCGAGCAGGTGATTGAGCTGAGCGACTTCGGCCCCGCTCAGGGCGTTTTCTATCACAAGGTAACCCTGCACATCAAAGAGGTACTGAAGCAGGTTAAGATCGCTCATCGTTCGTCCTATGGGTCTTTCCTGGTTTTTGTCAGATGGCTGAGTTGTCTTCGACTCGCTTTTTTGGGTCAGCCGTCTGGATCTTAAACCATCCTGCCGCCTGCGGCAACTGGCGGAAAACAGAGGACGGCGCATCGTCCACCACGCGGGTGTCTCTGCGCCGTCCTGAATGCCAAATGTGTCTTGTGTGCGACAGTTCGTCGGACTTACTCTGGAGCTGCTTCTACCGGGCCGATAGTCGAGCTGAGGCCCCGCATCAGCACGCCCTCGCTGTTAATGTATGTTGCGTAGGCGCGCAGGAACATTCCTACGTCGGCGTCGACCGGCGTGTAGTTGGACGAGTCTTCTACCGAAATGTTGTCGATGTCATTCCAGTCGCTGAGTGCGTCCGCGGAGCTCTCCCACTGCCAGTCACCCAGGTCGCTGTAGGTCTCAACGGCGAGAGATAGCTCGACGGTGATGGACTGTCCGACCTGGGGGGGCAGTCCGGCGATGAATCTGGCAACGTTGGGTTGCGTCTGAGGCGTTGGCGTTGGCGTGGGGGTTGGCGACGGCTCGGCTGTGGGCGTTGGACCAGGACCGGGAACAAGCCCGTTGGACGGGAACCAGTCCGACCAGGGGCCAGCGCCGAGGATGTTTCTCCCACGGAGACGGAATCGGTAGACTCTGTCGGGATCCAAGCCTTTCACGGTGTAGGAAACCGCTTCGGTTCCCTCGGTTACGCCCAGAATCGACACCTCTCCCTCGGTCGTCCAAGACTCTCCGGTGCCGATTGACCTCCACTGGATGTCGTAGGAAGAGACATGCAGCAGGGGCAGTGACATAGGCATGGGGGCGGTCGAGAATTGGACTGTCAGTTCCTCCAGCGAGTGCTGCTCAACCTCACCGGCGATCGATTTGGCCGGCGGTGCCACCCTGAGCGCGGCAAAGATCGCGCCGGCAATGATCAACGCGCCGACGATTGCAAGGGTGACTTTATTGACGAACAGGCGCAACATGATTACGCAGATGCGGAAGAACATGTGCAAGACAATGCGTAGGACCGTATGTACGCGATTTACTCCTCTAACCGGCAGGTTCGCCATTGTGTCAACCTCCTAACGCTATTGGTTCTAATGTCCCATTTTGCGGGCTTGGAGCGGAACGCAAGATCTTCGTTCCACGACCCGAATCTTACACTCATTGTCTGCCCAGCGAATTCTCAGTATAGTCGCTGCATATTGGATTGTAAATCCATTCGCCAATCGGGCGTTTTCGGTTTTGTGGAGGCGGGTTGAGGGCAGATTTGGGGAGAATTACTCTGGTAGAGAGCGGAGAATCGTGCTGAAATTGGGTCGAAATCGGCCTTGATTGCCACATTGACTAGATGCCTACGTTCTGTCAACGTCAGCAATGAATTGACCCAACGTAGAGGAGTCGTTGCGTTCTGAATCTCATGAGGTTGGAGCGAGGAGCTGGAGTGTGACGTACCGGGACAGGAGGAGTGCGCATTGCACGCTACATTTTGATCAGGGAAACAGGGGTAGTACTGGGGAGGGCCAAGCGATCAGGCTACTGTTCGGACGGGTCTTGCGGGAAGGGAGGCGTGGTGAGTTCGACTGATGTGCGGGTGGGTGTGTCAGAAATCTCCGAGATGCAGCCGGGAGAAAAAGATAGGAGGCAAAGCAACCGTAGCGACCGGTGCGGGGCCGCCAGGATGGGCCGTCGAGGGCTGGTTCGGACAGGGGTCCGGAATTCGACAACAGGAATAGTCATAAGGATTACTTCACGACAGGGCCGATGGTCTGAGTCAAGGCTCTCTTGCGTTCGTCTTCACTGTCGACATATAGGGCTGAAGCGCGCAGGTACTGGTCCTCGTCGTCGCCAGACGGCGTGTACCTTGATGAGTCACCGGTGTTGTAGTTTGTTATGTCCTCCCAGTCTCTGAGCCCGTCTTCAGAGCGCTCCCACTTCCAAGTGCTGAGATCGCTGAACTGGTCACTGGGAAGTGAGATTCGAACTCGAATTTCTGTTTCGACCGTGGGGGGATTTGAGCCCTGGTGGAACTCGGCGGCATTGGTTACTGTCTCTACCGCGATGACCGGCCCGATGGTCTGGCTGAGACCCCTTCGATAGTTATCGTCGCTGTCGAGATAGACGATGGAGGCGCGCAGGTACTTACCTTTATCGGCGGAACCGGCCGTGTGGATAGACGAGTCGTCGGCATCGTAGTCGGTGACATCGACCCAGCCCCTCAGCCCGTTGTCGGACCTATCCCATCTCCAGCGCCCCGCTTCGCTATATTGGGAACTCGATAAGGTGATGACGGCGCGGACTGCGCGGGTCACCACGACCGGGTCGTGGCCAAACCTGAAATCAGTGGTCGTCGTGTCTATGGAGGCCGTTTCGACGGGGCCGATGATGGGGCTGACGCCTATGCTGGGAATGTCGTCACTGTCCACGAATGGGACCGAGGCGCGCAGATATTTTCCTTCATCGGCTGACGCTGGGGTGAACAGTGAAGAGTCGGTTAGCCGTGCGCCGGGGACATTTGTCCAGCCAGTGAGGCCGTCGTCTGAGCGTTCCCACTGCCAGCGGCCGCGGTCGCTGTATGTCTCTTCGTCGAGACTAAGTTCGGCGCGAATTGTCTGACCTACGATGGCGGGGTCGCCGCCCTCGACCACTCTGACGACATCGATCGCAGTCTGGCGAGTTGGGGTAGGCGAGGGGATCGGTGTTGGCGTCGGCGCAGGGGGGGGATTTACGATAATGCAAGCGCTCAGCACGATTCCCGCGAAAGTTGCTGCCAACCAGCAAAAGAGAGTTCGGCGGCTCCCTCTACCAGACATGCGGTCGTTCTCCTCGATGAAGAATCCATTTCAGTGACAAAAAGAAGCTGACGCCCCTCGCCAGGAAGGCGACAGCTTGCAGGTCTTGCTTAACTGCAGTTCCTTCGGCGTGTTTAGTGTACCGACAAGCGAATCTAAAGTCAAACCGTTCCCGCAATCCCGGTGCGGCCTCGCGCGGACGGCGATGGCCGGTTGCCCGCTGGCTGGTCGCCTGCCGCGGCGCGTGCCGTGGCGACAAGTGGCCAGATACACTGTGAGGAGCGGGCTGGTTCAGCCTTTGACGCCGGTGATTACGATGCCCTGGATGTAGTTTTTCTGGGCGATGAAAAAGAGGATGATACAGGGAGAGAGCACGACCAACGAGGCGGCCATCAGGAGCGTCCACTCGACACGATGCTGTCCCTGGAAGAAGCGAAGGCCGAGCGCGAGCGTATACTGGTCGAGTTCGGAAAGGAAAATCAGAGGGCCGAGAAAGTCATTCCAGTGATGCATGAAGGAGAAGACAAGGATAATGCCCAGGGCGGGCTTGATGAGGGGGACGCAGATCCGATAGAAGATGCCGAAGGTGCTGCAGCCGTCGACGCGTGCTGCGTCATCCAGTTCCAAGGGCAACGTCATGAAGAATTGGCGGAGCAGGAATACGTAGAAGGCCGAGGTCGCGAAGAAGGTGGGGACGACGAGTGGCAGGATTGTGTCGATCCAGCCCAACTCCTTGAAGAGGATGAAGAGAGGGATGATAATCGACGGGTAGGGCAACATCATCGTAGCCAGCACGAGCAGAAAGATTGCGTCGCGGCCGGGGAAGCGGATGCGAGCGAAGCCGAACGCGACGATTGCCGAGGATACAATGTGTCCGACGATTGACAGCCCGGTGATGCGCACTGTGTTGAACAGCCATTCGTTGAATGGCAGGATCGTCCACGCAGTCGAATAGTTGCCAAAGCGGGGTGGAACTGGGATCCACTCGATGGGGAAGGTGAACTCGGTGCCAGGTTTTTTGAGCGAGGTACTGATCATCCAGAAGAATGGCAGCATAACACCGCAGGCTCCAGCGGTGAGCAGAATGTATACGACGACCTTAAGCAGCAGGTCCTGTCTCTTCCGGCTCTGCCAGAGTTCTGCGAAACCCGAGAACAGGGGTCGTTGACCTGGTTGTTCGAGACTGTGTTGCGCCATGCGATCACCCGCCTTCGTAGTAGACCCAACTGGAAGAGGTGCGCAGTATCAAGAAGGTGAAGGCCAGAATGACCAGGAATAACACCCATGCCAGGGCCGAAGCATAGCCCATGCTGAACCACTGAAATCCCTGCTGGTAGAGATAGAGCACATAGAAGAGTGTGGAGTAGTTCGGTCCGCCCTTGGTCATAATGAAGGCCTGGGTAAAGACCTGAAAAGAGCCGATGACGCCCATGATGAGGTTGAGCAGGAGGACCGGCGTGATCATGGGCACGGTGATGCGGCGGAATTTCTGAAATACATTGGCGCCGTCGAGGGTAGCCGCTTCGTAGAAGGCGGTGGGAATCCCCTGGAGCGCGCCGAGGTAGATCAGCATGCCGCCGCCCACGCCCCAGATGCTCATGACGATGAGGGCGGGCAGCGCCCAAGTCTCGCTTCCCAGCCAAGCGGGCCCCTTGATGCCGATGGCTTTGAGCAGGACGTTGATGACGCCGAAACGGGGATTGAAGATCCACATCCAGAGGAGCGAGACGGCCACGCCTGCGGTCACGCTTGGCAGATAGAAGAGTGTGCGAAAGAAACCGATCAGGCGGATTTTCTGGTTGAGCAGCATGGCCAGGAAGAGACCCAGGGCCAGATTGAGTGGGACATTGAGGAGGAAGAGGATGGTGACCTTCAGCGATTGCCAGAAGAACTTGTCTTCGACCATCGACTTGTAGTTTTCGAGGCCGACGAATTCAGGCGTGCCGACAATGTTCCACTTGGTCAGGCTGATCGAGAAGGAGCCAAGCAGCGCGCCCGCGGTGAAGATGACAAAGCCGACAATCCACAACGAGATGAAGGCATAGCCCTCGAAGACGTTTTTCCAGTAGAGTCTGCTCTTGCCCAGTACCACAGTTCGGCCTTTCTGCCGCAAGTTCCGGCGGCCCGATACGGGGAGCGGGGAGGCGGGAAGACCGCCTCCTCGTCTCCACGGCGGCTAGCCGCGACAGCGCGGCAAACCAGTCTAGGCGTTCTCGGCGAGGATCTCCTCGATCTGCGCGCACATATCGTCGGCGGCCTCCTGGGCCGTCTTGGCGCCGCGCAACGCGTTGTCGACCTCGGTCGTCATGACTGTGAAGAGCACGCGATAGGGCTGCGGGCTTCGCGGGACGAACGGATTGGGGATGGTATTGATGTATCCCTCGCGAATCATGGGGATGTCGAGCGCCCCCAGCGGTTCGGTATAGGCTTTGGACTCGAAGATCGAGTAGCGGGTGGGGCCATCGGAGAAGGCGAGCTTGATGCCACTGTCGTAGCCTTCTTCCCATGCCTCCAGGCTGCTGCGGTAGGCGGACCAGTCGAAGGCCTCCTGGGTGTGGCTGCTGTTGGAGGAGATCACGATCTGGTCGGTATCGCCCCAGCAGCGGAAGCCGGCCTTACCGGCGGGGACGAGCACAAAGTCCCATTCGAAGGGAAGTTCGTAGCCCTCGCGCAGGTCGCGCACCGAGTCGCAGGTTGTGCCGCCGGCCATGACGATTTTGCCGGTGTTGAAGTTGATGCCCAGCTCGTTCGCCTGCATCTCGGGCGGGGGCTGGATGGCGTGCTCGAGAACGAGGTCGGCCATAAACTGGATGCCTTCGACTGCGTCCGGGCTGTTGATGGTGCAGGTGGAGATTGCATCGTCGAAGACCTCGCCGCCGGCTGCGCGGATGGTGGCGAGCTGATTGGTGCCGCCGGAACCGCCGTAGAAGTACTGGTCGGTTTCGCCGTCGCCGTCGAGGTCCTTGGTCAGCTCTTTGCCCATTTCGATGAAGGTGTTCCAGTTCCAGCCGTCGGCGCCCTGCTCCCAGTAGAGGTCACCGGGCAGGGGCATGCCGGCCTCTTCGAGCAGGGTCTTGTTGTAGCGCAGCTGATGGGTGCAGGACTTCTGGGGCAGCCCGAAGACGGTGCCGTCGAAGAGCGCGTCGCCGTGATAGACGACATCATCGTAGTTAAGGGCGTCGCCGTAGGCATCGATGAAGTCGGTCAGCGGGATGGAGCCACCGGCGGTGTGTGTTTCCGCCATCAGGGCAGGGTGACAGCCGAAGGTGTCGGGCGCGTTGCCGCCGGCCACCATGACGGGGATCTTGGTGTTGTAGTCGCCCCAAGGCAGGACGAGCGGCTCAACGTTGACGCCGGGATTCTTCGACTTGAACAGTTCTGCCAGCCCGGTTTCGGTCGGTACGTCTCCTTCTGAACCGTGCCTGGCCCAACCGATGGTGATCTCTTCCATGTCGGGCATGTCACCGGCGGCGCCGGAATCGGTCGCCGCGGGCACGGCACAGGCGCTGAGCGCAACGGTCGCGCCGCCTGCGGCCATCACCTTTAGCATGGAACGCCTACTCAATCTTGTTGTCATCTTGTGCTCCTTGAGGAAGGTGGTTTGGTTGGGTGGAAACTTTGGAAGACCTGGTGCCGCTGCATCCGAAGCGAGGTTACTTTCCACCTGCCGCGCCCCGGGAAGCGAACACGCCGGCAACGATTCGAATTCTGACCGAATCGCGAGAAATTGTCAAGGAATGTCATAAACCGGAAGCATGCCGAAATGGGGGTGGGATCCCGTCCTGATCCGGTTGTAGAGACCGGCTGCGGGCCAGCGGGAAGGCGCGAAAACCGGCTGGGCTGCGCGCCTGACGACTCCTGGTTGCCGTTGTTCTCGCGTGGTTCCATCCTGGGATTTGCTCCCGGCATGACGTGATGGGCCGTGTGAGGCCGTACGAACTGGCCTCTTATGCGAGGGAAGGAGTTGGCCGCCGCGGCGATGGACGGCAGCGGCAGCGGTCGGGCGCGTGCGGCGGGCATTGGGCAGGTTTGGGCGCGTTTGGCGCGGGCATATGGTCTTATGCATGGATTGCGGATAATGGGCGGCGGCTGATTGAGGCGGGCATGCAGGAAGCGCTGCGATGGGAAGGCGGGCGGAAGACGAGGAGCAAGTCCGTTGCTCACTAGAAGAGGGTGTACGGGCCTGCGAGGCTTGGAGAAGGGGAGACGATGACGGCGTCAAACGGGATTGGGCGGTCATTTGCGTCTCTCGACCGTGAGGCGGACACCGGGCCGGGGCATGGCGATGGCTGAATTGGCGCCGTCGGGCCAGCGAATCTCCAGCAGGAGGGGAAGGCTGCCGGCGGGAAAGCCGAAGTGTACCTGTGAGGGCTCGCCGGTCAGATAGCCGCCGTTGGAACGAATCGTGCGCACCTGTTTGCCCGAGGTCGTGTGCAATGTCAGATTGGCGCCGATGGAGTACGTGTTCTTGCTGTGCGGCCAGGCCAGATCCACGGTGAGGCTGTTGCCTGCGCAGAGGCGATTCTCAAAGACGACCGCAGGCGCAAGCAGGTTGTTCACGGCGATGTCGAGGTCGCCGTCGCCGTCCAGGTCGGCCATCACCATGCTGCGGCCGCCCTCGGTGGCGTTGAGGCCCCAGTTTGCTTCGGGGTGAAAGTGCCCCTGTCCGTCATTGCGGAAGGCCAGATTCTCCTCGACAAGCTCACCGCCCGGCAGATGGCCGAACATCTCCTCGGCTGCCATGCCGTTGACGACGTAGAGATCGACGAAGCCGTCCTGGTCGAGGTCGCCGAACTGGGCCGACCAGCTCCAGCCGCTCGCCTGCAGTCCGCGGGCGCCGGCCTCGTTGGCGTATTCTCCGACCCGGCCCGGCACCTGGAGGACGTTCTCGATTATCTGGATGTCGTCTTCCATGTCGACCATGGTCTCCATGAGGGGCGACCAAGCTACCATCATATCTTCCGACTCTTCGAACGGCTTCATATCGGCTGCGAAGATCTCTTCGCGTCCGTCGTTATCGATGTCGCCGGCTGCGAAGCTCATAGTGTTCTGGGCGGTCTCACCAAAGGGCGCGGCCTCCTGCCAGCCTTGCTCCGACCTAAGCCAGACCTGGTCTGGCATAAGGAAGTCGTGACCGACCCAAATATCGAGACGGCCGTCCTGGTTGAGGTCGACGAGGAGCAGCGCGAGCGCCTGTGACTTGGGTGACAGATGGGCGGCGACGAAGTCTTGGCCGGTGTTTTCGTAGTAGACGACACCGCCGTTGGCGAGATCGGTCGGGTCGACGCGGGTGTACTCGCTCTGGTAGGTGGCGAGGACCATATCGAGATCGATATCGCCGTCGAGGTCGGCCCAGGCGAATGTGTAGGCCTTCTGGTTGGCGGCGAACCAGTCGAGACGGGTGAAGCCGGGAATCTGCTTGAAATCGCTCTGCTGGGTCGTTTCGTTTGCGCGTCCGGTGTGGGCGTGCTCGCCGTCGTTCATCCAGACGAGAGGGCGCGTTTGGCGGTGGGCGAAGACGATGTCGAGCCAGCCGTCGCCGTCGATGTCGACGATACTGACGCCGCGGGTCTGGCCGTGGGGAAAGGTCTGCTTGCGAAAGTTGAAGCCGCCTTCGTTCCAGAAGATGGCGTTGGGGCCGGCCAGATTGGCCAGCACCAGGTCGAGGTCGCCGTCCCGGTCGAGATCGTTTACGGCCAGGCCGGCGCCGTTGCTGTCGTAGGTCCGGACGACATCCCCCTCAACCGAAGTTACGTGGTCCACCGCGTGTGGGATGAAGCGGTTGACACAGGGTTGGGCGGAGGCCAGATGCGAACGCTGCGTTACTGCTGGGACGACTGCCGAATCAAGGGACGCCCCTACAGGAACGCACGCGGTCAGCGAAAGAAGGCAAAGGAAGATGACGATATGGCGGGCCTGGACCGAGCTAAGTATTGTAAGCATCTTCATTGTGAGGTCCTCACTCTCGCAAACGCTGCGTGATATGTTTCTGGCAAGGGGCCCATTGCCAACCTGAGAGGGTTGCTGACAGGCTGGACGGATCAGGTCTTAGTGTCTTCGTTCAGCCAGGCCAGGTTAAAGCAGGCCAGCGTCAAGGTCTCGTAGGGATTCAGTTCGCCGGCCTCATAGAGGCAGTAGATGTCGCCGTCGGGCAGGGCGGACAGGTCCGAGTAGGCGGCAGGCCCGGGATGCAGGGTTCTGGAGGCGGTCCAGGTTCGGCCGCCGTCAGGACTGAGACGGACGGTCATGTTTTCGCGGTGTGTGCTGGCCGGGTTGGCGAAGAGAAGCTGGGTGCCGGTGAGCGTCTCCACGCTTCCCTGGCAAACCGGTTCGATCAAGGCATCGTCCCATTGGAATTCGGCGAAGGACTGTCCCTGGTCGAGGCTGCGGGCCACGCCCCTGCGGTTGTCTCCGACGCCGTTGCGACAGTTGAGATAAAGGGAGCCGTCCTGCAGCTGGGCGACGGCGGACTCGTCGGTTTCAGCCTCTATGCTTGCACCAAGCTGCCAGTTGGCGCCGCGGTCATCACTGTAGATGATATGGGAATGGATGGGATCGCGTTTGCCGTCAAAGTGGATGCCGACAATGTGATCGCAGGGGACGACCAGCCGACCGCTGCGGAGCTGAATGCCGTGACAGGGGCCGGTGGCGTACCAGGTCCAGTCCGGTTTTTTGACCGCGGCGGTGATCTCGCGGGGTTCGGCCCACGTTTTGCCGTCGTCGACGCTGCTGGTGACCCAGACGGTTCGGGGCGCCTTGCCCTGACAGATGAGGCTTTCGCCGCCCTCTGCCAGGTTCTTGCAGAAGGGCAGCCAGATTGTGCCGCTCTCTCTTTCGACGACAGGGGCGGGATTGCCGCAGGTCATGCCGGACTCGGTGACGACCACCTGGGCGGGGCTCCAGGTTTGGCCGCCGTCGACGCTGCGACGGAGGACAAGATCGATTTCGCCGGCGTCGCCGCGCCCGTGTTTACGGCCCTCGGCGAATGCCAGGAGCGTGCCCTGCGCTGAGACGACCAGTGCGGGGATGCGGTAGGTGTGGTATCTGCCGTCGCCGCTGACGTACAGTGGTTCTTGCGTGCACTGGGGAGATTCGACTGCAGTTTCTGCGTCCATTTTGGACGTATCCTTTAGGCTAGATCCTCGGGGTCGATAAAGACTCCGACCAGGTGGGCGCAGCCGGCCGGGTCGCCGTAGTTTGTGTAGTCCACCCACATGATCTGGCCGCTGTCGAGCAACAGCCAGGAGGAGTAGCCGTGATCGGGCCAAGAGGGCTGTTCGGGGTGGTTGCCGTGAATCTGGATCATCCGCTCCTGCTGGTACTGGTCGGGATAGTCTCCACTGGACGCTTCCCATGACCAGGCGTGGTCGTCGAGTGTCGGATTATGCGCGTGGTAGGAGAGCCGGCGCCAGAAGCTCCGGCCGCCGCCCTGGGGCTGGCCGAACTGTGTGTACCCGCCGAGCGAGCCGGCGCGGCGGGAGTCACCGATTGGGTTGCCCTCGCGGAAGATGCAGTGGTTGATCACGGTCTCGCCGTCGACCTTGATCTGCATCAGGCCGCGTCTGTGGTGGATGGAAATGGTGCGGTAGTCAGACATGTCGACCGGTTGGCGGAAGTCGGCGCCGAGGCGGCTCCAGATGCCGTCGACGGCGATGTTGAGCGTGATTCCGAACTGTGAGAGCGACAGGAAGGCGGCGGGCTGGCCGGGCCGGCCTTCCACTTTGAGGGTCGCCTCGATGCTGACTTCGCTGCGCACTGATTCGGGCGGCAGGAGGCAGTAGCGGGCTTCGTGGCCGGGCAGATTGTCGATGACGAGGGCGCCGTCGTCGAGGCTGGCGGCGTATTTGCGGCGCGGGCCACCGATCTGGTATGTGCCGGCCTCGGCCTTGAGGTCGCCGCACCAGCCGTAGGTGCCGAGCGGTCCATTGACGTGGCGCCCGCTGACGAATACGCGGCCATCGGGCAGCTGTTTGCCGTAGGGGCGGTCGAGGGCGAAGGGGCACATCTGGACCGGAGACCAGGTGCGTCCGCTGTCCTGCGAGAAGGTAACGAAGCTGGGGTGACCGGCATGGTGGTTCTCGCGGAGGATACAGGCCAACTCCTTGCCGCCGACGGCGTCGGGGTTTTCGAGCTGGACGATGGCGCCCTCGCAGACCCGGTGGTAGCCGTTGTGGGCGATGGTAGCCGCCTCGTACCAGGTCTCGCCGCCGTCGTCGGAGCAGGAGAGGATGACGGCGAATTCCTGGCTCTCACCGCGCATGACGTGGGAGCCGACGCCAAGCCGGCCGTCGGGGAGGTCCTGGATGCGGTCGGGCTCGAAGCCCATGATGGCGGGCTTTTTGGCTTCGCTCCAGGTGTCGCCGTCGTCGTCGCTCCAGTAGAGCCAGTTTCCAGGCGCCTGGTCTTCGTGGAAATGGCCGTAGTCGTCGTGATCGATGATGACGACGAGGCGGCCGTCGTTGAGGCGGCTGAGGCGGGGCGTGCAGAACCGCTCGTCTCCCTTTCGCAGGTCGGCTTCGTCGATGTCGGCGTGCTTGAACCAGGTGCGTCCGCCGTCATCGCTGGCGAGCAGTGTCAGGATCTGATTGTCCTGCGACCAGTGGGAGTCGGTGTCGGCAAAGATGAGCATAAGCCGGCCGGAGGGCAGGGCGATGATGTCCGGGTTCTTGGTGAAGCGTCCGGGATTGCGCCAGACGTCGAATATTTTGTGGGCGATTGAGCGTGGATGAATGTGCACGACGTCTCCTTTAGCGGTTAAGTTAAGGGGCGCTGATTATGCCGCGCGTTGCCGTCTTCTTAACGCGTCGAGGGCGATTTTCCATTCTTCGTATGTGGTGGCGTTGCCGGCGCCGCGAACGACCATGGGCAGGCGGCCGGTCCGCTCCAGCAAGCCGCGCATGAACTCTTCTGCTTCTTCCACCATGGGAGGCGGCGAATAAGTGCCGTACGTGCGGCAGTAGCGGATGTCAATGCTCCAGCGGACTTGTGCGCTGCGGTTCACCTTGCTGCCGTGGAAGGTCATGTTGGAGAAGAGGAGAATGTCGCCCATCTTCATGGGCAAGGGGATGGGCGTGCCGCGCGCCTCGACATCCTCGAATGAGCGCATATTCCGGTTCTTGTCGCGCTTGCTGCCGATCAGCTCCCACGAGTTGCTGCCGGGGATCAGGTAGAGGCAGCCGTTGACCTCATCAACATCGACGAGGGGGATCCAGACGGTGATGATGTGGGCGTGCTGGGACGCTTTGCCGTAGTACTGGCTGTCCTGGTGGAGGGGGAAGGCGGTCAGCTCGCTGTCGGGCATTTTGGGCCGCAGGTGGTAGTCACCGTTGAAGCTGAAATTGGGTCCAAGGTGGGGCTCGAGCGCGTCGACGATGCCGGTGTGGTGGATCAGGGCGTGCAGCTCCGGCCCGAAAACCGGTGCATCCCAGTTACGTAGCCGGATTTCGTTTTGGTGGTGCAGGGCTGCCAGACGCTGGCCGAAAGGCAGCTCTGCGCGGGGATTGTCGACTTTGCCCTTGTTGAACAACTCGTGGGCGTAGGTGTCCACCTGCCGTTCGATGCATGCGCGGAACGGCTCCAGGTCTGGAGGTGGGATGGCCTGGCGGACGAGGAGGTAGCCGTCGCGCGCGTAGGTGTCGCTCATATTCATATCGTTGCTCCCAGTGAGATTGCGTTTGCGTTCTCGATCACATTTTCGCGTCATCTCCTCTCTGTTGCAACCCTGCCGAACCGCGGGATTCCCACAGGGCTGACAGATCAGAGGGTCTTGGAATATACTGGCCGGAACAATTGAATTCCACTCTGTGGAGGTGCGCCCAACGCCCGGATGCGCGGCGCACAATGGGGGAAGACCGGTGACGTTCCTGTGAACCAGTCCGGCGCTGTCCCGCAACGGTAAGGCGAATCTTGGTTCGCCAAGCCCGATAACCCGCCTTTGCAGATGCTCAAGCGGACGAATTGGCGCAACAACCGTCAGTTCGTTCGGCCACCTTCGTGGACAAAGGGGGATGAGCGGCAAAGAAACTTTGCTCGCTTTCCGCCATAAGGCGGATTTTCTTTTTCCCGGCGATCCACCGAAGAGGAGGGTCGCCGTTTTGTTTGTCGACTACATCCTGGACCGCTTCGGAAGGGAAGAAAGTTTGGGGGAAAAGCAGTTGCGGCGGCGCATGTGCGCTGGTTTGACTGCGCTGCTGTTCGACACCTGCCTTGGCGATCCCCCTTCCCGCTTCCACCCCGTGGCCTGGATGGGAGCTTGGAACAGTTTCGTCCTGCGGAGGGCTCCGCCAAGGGAGCGACGCAGTCTCTTTCTTGTACGGCGTCGGGGCCACTGTAGCCGGTGCGGCCTTGGCATGGCTTGGCGGCACCTGGTTGGCGCGACGGTTGGGCCTTTGGGGTTTCGGCTGGCTGGTCGAAGGAGCAGTTCTGTCGCTGGCGCTGGCCTGGCGGGGGTTGATGCGCGCGGGCGGGGCCGTGAGGGACGAGTTGGAAAGAGGCGACTTGGCGGCGGCGCGCCGCGAGTTGGGTTTACATCTTGTCAGCCGCGACGTCACGGAACTTGACGAGGGGCTGATCGCGGCGGCGGCGATTGAATCGCTGGCCGAAAACACGTCGGACAGCGTCGTCGCGCCGCTGTTCTGGTATGGGTTCGGAGGACTGCCGGCCGTGCTCGTTTACCGATTCCTCAACACGGCGGATGCCCAGCTAGGGTACCGGGACCCGAAACGGGAGTGGCTGGGGAAGTGTGCCGCGCGCCTGGACGACCTCACGAATTTGATCCCCTCTCGATTGACGGCGCTTCTGATTGTTGCTGCGGCCCCGTTTGCCGGTGGCAGCAGCGGACTGGCGCGGCGGGTCTGGCGGCAGGACGCGTGCAAGACCGCCAGTCCCAACGCCGGGCATCCGATGAGCGCGGCCGGGGGCGCGCTGGGCGTTGTGCTGAAAAAGGAGGGACAGTACCAGTTGGGGGCAGGTCTGCGCACGCCGACGGCGGATGACATTCGACGCGGCCAGCGTCTTCTCAGCGCAAGCATCATTCTCGGCCTCGTGACGGCGGGGAGCGCGTTTGTTCTGGCGTCAAAGGTCAGAGCATGTTTTGCGCGGCAATCCGCAGCTAGTGCGCCGGGACAGGCCAGGGAGACAGAAAATGCGTGAAATCAACAGCCCGACAATGCGAGCCTACGGGCGCCAGGTATTTGTTTGCAATCACGGGGACTGTGCGCCCGCCGAAGCGGCGGAGGAGATCCATCAGAAAGTCTTGGCGTTGAACCGGTTGCACCAGCTCAACAGGCTGCAGAACCCGCATCGAGTCAAATGCACCTTGGCCGACTGCCTCGGCGTCTGTCAGAAGGGTCCGGTGCTCGTTATCTACCCTGAGGGAGTCTGGTATCACAGCGTGGACCTGCCGGCCCTGGAACGAATCTACCGGGAGCACATCATTGGCGGCCATCCCGTCGAGGAGCTGATCTTTCACCGGCTCTACCCAGCTGGCGAGGAACCGCCATACCCACCTGACGTGCGCGGAGACGGGTCGTTCGACGGCGCGGGGGCTGAACCGACGGAGGCATTCGAAGTCGGGTCTGAATGGTCGGGCGCGCATGAAGAGCAGGAAGCGGCCGAAAGGCAGGCGCGGCGGCTGGCGGCAAGACGCAATCGCAGAAAGAAGGGGCTGGTCATCGTCAATACGGGTGAGGGCAAGGGCAAGACCACGGCCGCGCTGGGCTTAATGACCCGCGCATGGGGACGGCGGATGAAGATCGGCGTGATCCAGTTCCTCAAGCACGAGAACGCCCGCTTCGGCGAAATCAGGGCTGCCGAGCGGATGGGGGCGATCGACTGGATCAACACGGGAGACGGCTGGACCTGGACCAGCGGCGACATCGACGAGAGCGCCGCCAAGGCGCGCCACGCCTGGACGGTCGCACAGGAGCGGATTGTCGATGGCGGCTACGATCTCCTGATTCTTGACGAGTTCACCTATCCGCTGCATTACGGCTGGCTCGACGGCAACGAGGTGCTGGCGTGGATAGAGGCAAACAGGCCGCCCATGCTGCACCTGGTCATCACAGGACGCTATGCACCGCGCAATTTGATCAGTTTCGCCGACCTGGTGACGGAGATGCGCGAGGTGAAGCATCCCTTCAGAGACCAGGGCGTACGGGCGCAGGCCGGGATCGAGTACTGAAGGCGCGGAGGACAGCATAGGGTCGAAGAGAGGAAGCGTGACAGTCCGCTCTGGCGAAGATTGACACGGGAGATGCTGCGATGGCTGAAATTCGAAAGAGGAACATGGTCGAGCGGCTCGACGGCCACCTGGTCAACGCGGGCAGCCTGCGGGGCATGTTGATTGTCTGCGCGACGGGTTGCTGCTGCGGCCGGACGGAGCGCGGCTTCGCCGAAGTTGAGGAGGATTTCTATCACGCCGAATGGGAGCGCCGCCGCCTACGCAACAGGATCCATCTCAACCAAGGAGGATGCCTGGGTCCATGCGTATTGGCAAATGTCGTCATGCTCGTCATTGACGGACGTCCAGTCTGGTTCCATTCCATAAACGACAGAGCGAGTGTGCTGGCGGTATTCGACTACATCGAACTGCTATTGGACGAGATCGACACGCAGCCGCCCCCGATACTGCGCCCCCATATCTTCAACGGATTTGCATGGAACGGCGTGACGGAACCAGGTACAGAGCGGCCAGACGAGATTTTGGCCGGGACTTGCGGGGAAGGCTTGCTCTTCCTCAGCCAATCGGATACCGAGCTGCTGACATTGGAAAGGGCGCGCGGGCTGTTGCCCCCCGGTTTTGCGGAACTCCAGGCTGCTCATATTGGCCGGGCCGAGGATGACGAATCGGTTGACGCCCTGCTGCGGCGGCTATTGCCATCCGCTCAGGTTGTCGTGGCGAGGCTACTTTCGGCGCGCTCATACGAGTACGGTCTGAAACGCCTCAAGCAGTGGGCTGAGCGAAAGGGGGGCTTCCTCTTTTGCCTGCCCGCGGTCGAGGCGTTCGACCATGACCTGATGCGACAGTCCAATGTCGGTGTGCCCCTGGCGCAGGCCATAAACGCCTACCTGCAGTGCGGGGGCGCTGAGAATCTGGCGAACGGACTCAGATGCCTGAGCGATCATCTGCTCGTAACCGGTTGGGGCTTTGACCAGCCGAAGGAGATCCCCCTGCATGGGTACTACGAGCCGGCGATAGTGGAGAAAACGGACGGGCCAGGGCAGGGCGGACCGCAAGGGGAAGATGCAGATGGGTCAGTTCGCTACCCGACGCCGGCTAAGACCTCCACAGGCAAGGAGGTGAAAGAAAAGACCTCAACCAGAAAGGGGCACGTCGGCATACTGTTATACCGCGCGCACCTTTTGAGCGGGAATACGGCGTTTGTCGATGCACTCGCGACTGAGTTTACCAGGCGCGGCATTTCCGTGTGTGCGGTATATACGCAATCCCTCAAGGAGTGTGACGCAGACGGCACGCCGCTGGCGCTCAAAGAGATGACCAGGAGCGGCCCGGTAGACGCCATCGTAAGCACGCTCAGTTTCGCGCTGGGCAGTGGTGACGGGGTCCTTGACGCGCTGGACGTTCCGGTCGTGCAGGCGATTGCCTGTAGCAGTGACCGGGAATCGTGGAAGCGGAATGGGCGCGGACTTGGTCCGTTGGACACCGCGATGAACGTCGCTATCCCGGAGTTTGACGGACGCATAGTGGGCGTGCCCATATCATTCAAAGAAAATGAAGGGGAAAATGGCGCCGGCTATGTGCCGGACCGGGAGCGCGTGGCCCGGCTTGTCGGAATAGTTGAGCGACTGACCACTCTACGGCGAAAGGCAAACGGGAAGAAGCGAATTGCAGTTGTCCTGACAAATAGTGCGGCAAAGGCGGCGAAGGTGGGAAACGCCGTTGGGTTGGACGCCCCGGCCTCGCTCCTAAGGCTACTGCAGCGGATGAAGGCAGCCGGGTACGCAATCGAAGGCTTGCCCGCCACCGGCGACCAACTGATTCTTGATCTGATCTCGCGTTGCTCCTATGACCGGACCTGGTTAGACGAGGAACAGCTGACACGCGCGTTCAAATTGCCGGTCGATCGGTACGCGAACTGGTTTCAAGATATCCCCGAAGAGATCGCCGGCGACATGGTGCGCCAGTGGGGACAGCCGCCGGGCAAGGCGTATGTCCATGACGGGGGCTTCGCCCTGGCCGGGCTGGAGTTTGGAAACGTGTTTGTTGCGTTGCAGCCGCCACGCGGCTATGACATGGACCCCGACCTTATCTACCACCGGCCAGATTTGGCGCCGCCGCACACCTACTATGCGCTCTACCGCTGGCTTCGTGACGTGTGGCGGGCCGACGCAATTGTGCACATGGGAAAGCACGGGACGCTCGAATGGCTGCCGGGCAAGAGCGTCGGTTTGAGCAGATCCTGTTTTCCCGACCTTTTCCTTGCGGACCTTCCGCTCTTCTATCCATTCATCGTCAACGATCCTGGGGAAGGCAGCCAGGCAAAACGGCGCGTTCACGCAACGATTGTCGACCACATGACGCCGCCGATGACGAGTGCCGGGGCCTACGGTGTCCTGGCGGAGCTGGCACACCTCGTTGACGAGTATTATGCGGCCGAGCAGCTTGACCCGGCCAAGCTTCCCCTGCTTCAAAGGCAGATCTGGGATGTGATCCGGCGGGACCATCTCGACGATGATCTTCGATACATTTTGAAGGCGGACCACGGCGACCACAGCCACGAATGGGACGGGACCTTTCTGGAAGACGGTACACCTTCGGCCTTTGTGGAGTTGAGGGGTGCGCAGGTCGCGCACCTTCTGGAGGATATAGAAGGCTATCTGTGCGAACTGACTGGCGCGCAGATTCGGGATGGTCTGCACATTTTGGGAGAGGTAGCCGAGGGCGAGCAGCTTGTAGAGCTGCTCTATCATCTCCTCAGGCTGCCGAACATGGATCTACCTGCTCTGCCAGCGGTGGCCGCCAGAATTGCGGGAGAGAGCTGGCAGTCACTGCAGGACCGGCCGGGTGCGAGACGGGCCATTGGGTCTTCGACTATAAAGACCAACGCCGATTTGGTACGGGAACTGGAAGCGGAATGCAAAGTTGCTCTCAGGGAAGCGGCGAGGACCGGCTGGCGCGCCGAGGCGATCACGGCCGTCGGCCGAAGGGCTGAGGAGCGAATGGCTGCCCTTGGGCCGGAGGGAAATCGCGAGGGGCGAAATCGATTCGCAGGTGACGGTTGTGATCCTGAATTGGCGTCCGTCCTTCGGTTTGCGTGCGACTTTCTCGTGCCCCAACTCATCGAGAGCGGCGGGGCAGAGATAGACAATCTGCTGCATGCGCTGGACGGAGGCTATGTTCCACCCGGGCCGAGCGGCTCGCCCACACGCGGCATGGCACATGTCCTGCCGACGGGCCGAAACTTCCACACAGTTGATCCGCGGGCCTTGCCCACGTTCGCTTCGTGGGAAGTGGGACAGGGGTTGGCGGAGACGGTCATTGCCCGTTACCGGGAGGAACACGGGACCTACCCAGAGAGCGTTGGGCTGAGCATCTGGGGGACAAGTGCGATGCGCACTTTCGGGGATGACATCGCCCAGGTGCTTGCGTTGCTTGGCGTACGACCCGTTTGGCAAGGGGAGAATCGACGAGTAGTTGGCGTCGAGCTGATCCCGCTGGAGGAACTGGGTCGACCTCGAGTGGATGTTGTCTGCCGCATCAGCGGATTCTTCCGCGACGCCTTTCCCCACCTTATCGAACTGATCGACAGCGCGGTGCAGACAGTTGTTGATGCAGACGAGTCGCCCGACAAGAACCTTCCCCGCAGACATGCGCTGGCCCAAGAGGCGGCGTTGCGGCTTGCCGGCCAGGGAGACGAGGCCCGCGAAAGGGCTCGGTACCGTATATTCGGATGCAAACCGGGAAGCTACGGCGCAGGCATCCTCCCGTTGATCGACGCCAAGAACTGGCAGACCGACGACGACTTCGCGCGCGCGTTTCTTCTCTGGGGCGGATACGCATACGGCGGCAACCAGGCCGGTGTGCCGGCAGAACGCGAGTTTGCGCAGGCTTTGGGAACGGTCCAGATAGCGACTAAGAACCAGGACAACCGGGAGCACGACATTTTTGACAGCGATGACTATTTGCAGTTTCACGGAGGGATGATTGCTACTGTGCGGGCGCTGACGGGCAGGAATCCCAGCCGTTATTTCGGGGACAGCAGCGACCCGTCCCGCGTACGAACGAGAGACCTTCGGGAGGAGGCGCGCCGCGTCTTTCGCAGTCGCGTGGTCAATCCAAAGTGGCTGGAGAGCATGCGCCGCCATGGTTACAAAGGGGCGCTTGAGGTCGCGGCAACCGTCGACTACCTATTTGGGTATGACGCGACCTCTGAAGTCCTCGACGACTGGATGTACCATCGGGTGGCCGAGGCGTATTTGCGAAACGAATCGATGCAACAGTTTTTCGCTGAGAGCAACCCGTGGGCGTGGCAGGCGATCGCCGAGAGATTGAGCGAGGCGATCGAAAGGGGAATGTGGAAAGATCCTGATCCATTTGACATCGCTCTGCTCGACGCGGCTCGCGGGCAGGGCTTGCAGGAGCTGAACCGACTTCGGGAGCAAACGGAAGCGCTGTAGGCGTCAATGCGTTTTGGGCCGATGCTGGGGGGTTGCAGGAGAGCTTTGGATGCTCTAAGCGGCATATCAGATTTTACAAGAGGGCATCAGCCCGGAAAGGATGAACGATGAGAAAGTTTCTTCTTGTACTGATCAATCTATTACTGTTGCTCACATCGGGTTGCGCAGTCCCGGCAAGGGAGGTCGGCCTGGGCTCGCACGGAGGTGAATCTGGCGGGCAGATAAAGACATCGGAGGTCCTGGACTCAAATGTCCTTGACGGCTGCGTCGGGAGTTACGACCCCGAGCTGGACTATTTTCCCCAGAAGGTTCAGCCGGAATTCGCGCAGGGCTGGACGGTCGAGTATCACCGCAACTTCAAGCTGCTGACCCTGCTGAACCCATGGCGCGGTGCGGAGCAGACGTTTCAGTACCTTTTGCTCCAGTGCGGGACACCCGCACCGGACGGGTATGATGACGTGCCGGTCATCAAGGTGCCGGTACCCAGTGTCGCTGCTTTGACGACGACAGCGTTGCCCCATCTGCACCAGCTGAATCTACTCAATCGACTCGTGGCGGTTGAACGATTTGACTATGTCAATACACAGGCTGTGCGTCAGATGATCGAGGAAGGCACGCTACAGGAAGCAGGTTCGGGGACCGGTGTCAACACTGAGACGTTGATCGACCTGGATCCCCGCCTGATCCTCACCTTCGCCTACGGCAATCCGGAGTATGACACGCATCCCAAACTGATTGAGGCGGGCCTGCCAGCTGCGCTCACCGCCGGCTATATGGAGACGACGCCGTTGGGTCGAACCGAGTGGCTGAAGGCGACCTCTCTCTATTTCAACCAGGAGGCGGCGGCAGAGCAGATCTTTGGAGAGATTGCCGCCAGCTATGCCGAAATGGCCGCGCTGGCCTCCACGGTTGCAGAAGGGCCCACAGTTCTGGTGGGGATCGCCAGGAGGGAATCCTGGCGCGTGCCGGGCGGGGACAGCTACTTCGCCCGCTATATTGCGGATGCGGGCGGGAAATATCTTTGGCGGGACGACGACTCGACCGGCTCAATCCCTCTCTCGATGGAGTCAGTCTTTGACCAGGCGGTCGACGTCGATATCTGGTTGGCGAACACGGGTACCTGGTTTACTGCGGCAGACATTCTAGCGGCGGATGAGCGCTACGCGAGCCTTGCCGCGGTGCAGAGCGGGTCCGTTTATTCGAACAACGCCAAGTTGAACGGGTGGGGCGGCAACGACTATTGGGAGACGGGTGTGGCCAGCCCGCACCTGGTGCTGGCTGATCTGATCAAGATATTCCATCCGGAACTCCTGCCTGAACATGAACTGATCTGGTTCCATCAGCTCCAGTAAAGAGGGGTACAGATGGCAAAGGCGCTGATGATCCTCGGCACCCATTCCAACGCAGGCAAGAGTCTGCTGGCTGCGGCGTTCTGCCGGATTCTGGCGCGCAAGGGAGTGCGGGTTGCCCCGTTCAAGGCGCAGAACATGAGCAACAATGCAGGCGTCACGCCGGAAGGCGGCGAGATGGGACGCGCCCAGATCGTCCAGGCGGAGGCCGCGAGTATTTTTGCGCACACCGATATGAACCCGGTGCTGCTCAAACCGGAGGGCAACCGGCGGAGCCAGATCGTTTTGAATGGCGAAGTTGCGGGGCGGATCGGGGCGGAAAACTGGATGACGATGAAGGAGCGGTTGTGGGGGGAGGTGAAGCGGGCCTATGACCGGCTGGCCGCCCGTTATGAAACGATCGTATTGGAGGGGGCGGGCAGCCCGGCGGAGATCAATCTGAAGGCGGGCGATATCGTCAACCTGCGAATGGCGCGGCATGCCGGCGCACCCTGTCTGCTGGTTGGAGACATCGACCGGGGCGGCGTATTCGCGGCGCTAGCGGGGACGATGCTCCTGTTGGAACCGGAGGAGCGGGAGCAGGTAGGCGGCTTCCTGATCAACAAGTTCCGAGGGGACCCTTCTTTGCTGGGTGACGGCCTTGAACAGTTACGGGAAAGGGCATACGGTGTCCCGACCCTGGGCGTCATCCCTTACTTGGAGGAGGTGGGAATCGCCGAAGAGGATGCGGTGCCGCTGGGCCAGAGAGAGGGGCTGGAAAGTCGCCCCGCCGCGGGGCAGCTTGACGTTGCCGTCATCCACCTGCCGCACGTTGCGAATTTTGACGAGTTCGACGCGCTGGAAGCCGAGCCTGGAATCTGCTTGCGCTACGTGCAACGCGCGGAGAGGTTGGGCAGCCCTTCGGCGATCCTCATCCCCGGCACCAAGGTCACCCTATGTGATCTCGGCTGGCTGAGCGCAAACGGACTGGCCCGGGCTATCGTTGCCGCCCACAGTCGGGGCGCCCAGGTGATCGGGCTATGCGGGGGCTACCAGATGATGGGGGAAGCGTTGCGGGACCCCATAGGCGTCGAAGGGCCCCCTGGCGGGCAGGCCCAGGGCCTGGATCTGCTGCCGGTTTCCACGCAGTTCATGTTGCAGAAACAGACTCATCAGTCACTCCTGCGTCTACCGACCGGGGAGATCGTTTCGGGTTATGAGATTCACACAGGAGAATCTGCTGCGCGGGACGGGGCAGCGCGCTTTGGCGAAATCGTCGAACGCAACGGTCGAACGGTATCCGTACCCGACGGGGCGGTTGCCGAAGACGGCCGTGCCTGGGGCACCTATCTTCACGGCCTGTTCGGAAATGACCGATTTCGACACCGATGGATGCGCCAACTGGGTTGGAGGGGGACCCTGGTCTCCACGTCTACTGTGCGCGAGCAGGCGTACGATCGTCTCGCTGACGCGGTGGAGGCGTCGGTCGACTGGGCAGCGATCAATTCATTGATCGGATAGGACTATTGCTTCATCGACCGCCCGTACCCTCTCGTGAATCCGGCGAGGAGCGTGAGAAAGCGACGATCAACGGCGGCAGACTTTTGTATGCAAATTGCTTGCGGCAATCAGATTCGTCCCGCGCACCATTGGATCCCGCGAAGGAGAATTTTGCGGAAGTTCGGGTCGACGTAGGTTAGATTGTCGTGGCCCGACTGGAAGCAGAAGACACGTGAATTCCTGAACTGGCGGGTCCAACCCAGGACGTTCATGCTGTCGGGATGGTCGGTGGTAAGAAGGACGCGGCTGTCGTCGCCCGCGCTGGCCATGGAGTAGGTCTCGTCGACCATCTGCCAGGAAGCGACGCCGTCGGTGATTGGGTGGGCTGGATCGGCGACTTCGACGGCGAGGTCCTGCATCATCGAGAAGCCGAAGCTGCGATCGGGGATTCCGACCATGTCGCTCCAGAAGGACCAGGGCAGATAGGCGAGAATCGCATGGTGCAGCAGAAAAATGCCCTGGCCGGCTTCGCCCAGCTTCTCGAAAACGGCCTGCGCAGGGCTGTCCGGTTCGCCGCGTGGCATATTGTAGAAGAGGAGTACATCGTATTGGTCGCGCACCTTGCCCACATCCTCAATAAAGTCGTCCTGATGCTGGATGTAGCTGTCCACTTCCGGCATGGCGCGGAAGATGGCATGGAAGCCGGGCACGTCGAACCCGTGTCCGCCGGTGATGACGGCGACGGTAATCTTGTCGTTGTCGGTAAATGCTGAACTCATGCTCGCGGGCTCCTTTCTATTGCCAGGTGAAGACGGTGCCAAGCAGCTCGTTTGGCCGATCGCGCAGGGTGTCGTAGATCCGCTTTGCGTCCTCGGCAGCTACGACGTCCTGCAGTAGGGGTGCCAGATCGACCAGTCCTCTCTCAACCAGGCGGCAGATGTCGTCGAGGTTATTGCGGTAGAAATGGCTGTTCTGCTTTATCGTGATGAGCCGGTGCTGGCCCAGGTTGAAAGTATAGCTCACTGTTTCGCGCCCGGCAATGAAGAGGACCTGGCCGTCTGTGCGGACGGCCCTGATCAGTTGATCCTCCATTCCCGGAACGCCGGCAAAATCGAGGACGGTGTCGTAGCTCTCGTCGGTGATGTTATCGGCCCAGCCGGACCCGGCCACGCCGAAGGCTTCTTCGGCAGCGTTGATGCGGCGGGCGATGGCGAGTCTTCGTTCATCGACGTCGCAGATTGCAACTCGTGCGCCCGCCAAGGAGGCCAGCATAGCGGCGATCTGTCCCACGCAACCGGCGCCCACGACCAGGGTGCGCTCGCCCATCTTCAAGGCGGCGTTGCGACAGGTATTTAGGGCCACCGCGGCCATGCCGAATAGGGCAGCCTGCTTCAGGTCAACCGAGTCCGGGAGCCTGACGAGCAGGTCGTCTTCCGCCACGACGATGTACTCGAGGTGGCCGCCGGTTTGGGCCCCTACAAAGACCAGGTCTCCAACTGTCAGATGGGAAACGTCCGGACCGGCATCGAGGATGCGTCCGACCGTTTGGTAGCCGTATGGCTGGGGTAGTTTTGCGTCGGGCGGCGCGTAGTTGCCCTTGAGCAACTGATTTCGCTCGGTGCCGTTGGTAATGCCGGAGTAGAGGGTCTGAATCCTTACCTGGTTTGCGAGCGGCGCTTGCGGTTGCGGCCAGTCGTTGACGAAGACTTTCTCCCTGGTCTGTCCGTCTTTTCGCTTGACGACGAGCGCTCTCACGAGACGTTGCCTCCTTTGCGGGTTTGCCGGAGCAGGCCCTAGGGATTCCGGCCGCGAACCCGGCCTGCCGACTTGGCCGCTTCGGAGAGCGTGCAGAACGAAAAGTCGGCGGCGGCGATCGGGTCGTATCCGGGTGCGCCGAACACCTGCCCGCTGATCTCAACCGTGATGTAGCCTTCATAGCCAGCGGTATCCAGCTGCCGCACGTAGTCGACGTAGTCCAGATTTCCCTGGCCGGGCAGAAGGAAGTCGAAGTCGGGCAGGCGGCCGCGCACGTCCTTGACGTGGACGCCCGCCGCGTACGGGAGGAGCTGCTCCATTGCGTGCGCCAGCGGGATGTCGCTCAGCTCAAAGTGGCTGTAGTCGAAGTTGAGTTTGAGGGCAGGCAGGTTTACCGCCTCCAGGAGCCAGAGCATCCGATCCGGTGCGTGAACGAGGCCGCCAACATGGGCCTCGGCTGCGAAGACGCCGCCGCATTCGGCGGAAACCGCCGTCCAGTCGCCAACGCGATCTGCGAGCATCGTGCGCTCGCGCTGCCAGCCGCCGGTGCGTCCTCCGAGGGTGCTGATCAGGACCAGATTGTCGAGGCCCAACTCTGCGCCCAGTGTGAAGATACGGCGCAGCTGCTCAAGGTTCGCCCGATGCCTGCCGTCATCCGGCTCGTGCACGGAGATGCCGGAGAGCATGAGCGTGTCGATCTCCAGGTCCAGGTCGAGGGCGCGTAGGCGAAGGTCATTGCGCTGGGCGGCGTCGAGCCGGTCGGGGGCGGTCGGATAGCTGGGGGTGACGCAGAGCTCCAGGCCGTCATATCCTATCGCTGCGACCTGGCTGAGCATGTCCGGCCAAGGCGTATGGGGCATCCCGTAGTTGCCGTAGACGATTTTCACTGTTGGTCGGTCCAATCGAAGAGGACGCCCATGTGGGTGTCGGGACTCCGTTGGAGGCCTGCGTAGGCCTCGGGCGCGGCGGCAGGTCTGTACACGTGGGCGAGAAGGGGGCCGGTGCGAAGCCTTTCTTGCAGCATGAGGCGGAAGATTATCTCTGCGTTACGGGCCATTGAATGTTTCTGGTAGGGGCTGTCGTATCGAGGATAGCGCCATTCATGGGCGCCGCGCAGCATCACGGATCCTCCCCGCCAGAGGTGAACCTGGTTGAGAAAGGGGGTCAGATCGGTCTCATGGCCTTTGCGCGGCGAGCCGAGGAGGACGACGACACCTTCACCTTGGCGGCCTGTCAGCGAGGCGGCTAGTTCGGCGGCCTGGGCAGCTCCTGACGCTTCCACTACGACATCCACGCCGCGGTCCTGGGTCATGGTCATCAATGCAGTGTAGACGTCGTCCTGGGACGCGTTTATGGTTTGCGAAAGGCCGCAGGCACGGGCGGCGGCCAGGCGGGCGGCATTCAGGTCGATGGCGATCACCTCGGCTCCGGCCAGCTGCAGGAGCTGAGCAGCCAGGTTGCCGACCAACCCCATGCCGATGACGGCAGCGCGGTCCCCCAGTTCAACCTGACCGACTCGTACGGCTGTCATACCCACCATCGCCAGACCGACCAGTGCCGCTTCTTTGGGGTCCACGCCTTCAGGTACACGGATGCGAAAAGCACTGGCCGCGGCATGGCTGGCGTGGGGCGCGTGGCTGAAGACCAGGTCACCGACTCGTATGTCGGTCGCATCGTCACCGGCGGCGATGACTTTGCCTATGGCCCTATTGCCGGGGACGAAGGGATATTCGACCTGCTGCAGCCCGGTCAGCTTGGCCATTTCGGTGCCGGCGCTGACCAAGGTGAACTGATTGCGGAGCAGAACATCGTCGCGACCCAGATCGAACTGCGTCCGGGCTGACTCCATTGCCACGCGACCCACATCTGAGAAGACGATCTGCTGAAGATTGAATTCGTAAGCCATCTGTGCCGGACTCGCTCCTAGTGAAGTTAACTGGCGGCATTGAACACTGATCAGACCCTGACTTCGGACTCGCTCTGCTCGCGCGCCTGGCGGTCCAGATCGGCTTGCGGCTGCTGCGACGCAGTGTCTGCAAGCGGATAGGCCCATTGTCCCTTGAAGTGAACCGCGGTGACGGACCTGGCGGGAAGGGGCAGGCGGCAACGTCCCATTTCAGGCCTCTCGACGTCCGCCGGACCGGGGCTGACGGCGTTGGGATCTTCGAGTGTATTCTCGGCTCGAATGTCATGCGCGGTCAAGCGCTCGGAAGAGACGGCGGTTGGCGAGAACGCGTCGGGCAGCCTGAGTTCCGCCGACATGTTGGTCGACAGGTCGCGGTTGACGATAGTTATGAAGAGTCCGTCGTCGGATGCGGTGGCGGAGGCAGACAGTGCCGGTTGTTCTGTACCGGCGGTGCGGGGAAGTACGGGCGCGCCGGACAGTTCGCAGTCCAAGAGGATGCCGTCGCGGTGGGGCAAGAAGATCCTGTAAACATGGAAAGTGGGTGTCTTGACGGCCGCCGGTCCGCAGGTCTGGAGCAGGCACTGGAGCGCGTTGACGGTCATCGACATGTTTGCCATTTGGAGCGTCCCAGCGAAGGCGTGAAACAGATGGAAGCCGGAGGCGGTGAAGAGGGCGTCGCGCAGGGTGTTGGCCTGATGGAACTGATTGGTGATCCAGACGCCTTTGTACCAGGTCCCCCACTCGCCCAGGGCCAGGCCGATGGGGTGGCGTGCGGTGCTATAGGCGTTTACCAGAGCGGTGGCGCGCCGCAGTTCGGCTTCGAGGACGTCCAACTCGCTCAGAAGGCGGTAGTGATCTTCGTCAGGAAAGTCGCGGTCGGTGAGGTCGCGGCCCTGGTAGATGTGGTCGGAGATGTAGTCGACCATGTGGAGCATGTTTGGCGTCTGCTTCATGCCGGCGAGGAAGTCTGCGTCCCAGGCAGGGTAGAGGAGGCATGATCCGCACGCGATCAGCTTGATGGCGGAGGCCTTGTCGCGGTCGCCCGTACCCAGCATGCGGAGTTTGTTGGAGTAACGGCGGTAGGCGGCCACATAATCCTGGGCACGGAACTGGCCGCCTGAGTGCCAGCTCTCGTTGCCGACGTCCCAGAGGCCGACTCGCCAGGCCTGTTCCTGTCCGTTGGCCCGACGCAGCCGGACGATGTCGCTGTCATGACCGGAGTTGCAGTACTCGACCCAGTCGCGCGCCTCCTGGACGGTGCCGCTGGCGACGTTCAGCACAAGGTAGGGTTCGGTATTAATCGACGAACAGAAACGCATGAATTCGTGCGTGCCAAAGGCGTTGCTTTCGGGGATGCCCCACTCGATGTTGTAGCGAAGGGGGCGGTCTTGCTGCGGCCCTATCCCGTCGCGCCAGTGGTAGTACTCGGCCCAGTTTCCGCCGGGCCAGCGGACCGCGGGCAGCGACAGTTGCGAGAGGGCTTCAAGCGTATCGCGGCGCAGGCCGTCATCGTTGGGGATGTCTGAGTCCGGGCCGACCCAGATGCCATCGTAGATGCAGCGGCCGAAGTGCTCAGCGAAGCTGCTATAGAGGTAGGGACTGACCGACGGCGCGCCCGTGCGGGGCGTCAGTCTGATCAAGGGTACTGTCATAGCCGTATGGGATTGGGGCGTCGGAGCCGGTGTGCCCTGGCACGGTTTGAACCTGACATTGTTGCATATTGCCTCTCGCTTGGCTATAACTGGTGTTGACGGGGGCGGACGTCTATACATATTTCACATCTGCCCAGCATGCCACGTTCAATCGTAAGGGACAAGGAAGCCAGAATGAGTAGAAAAGGCAGCTCGAACGATGCCAGATCCTGGCAAGAGGCATTCGTCGCGGCGCTTAAGGAGGAGGACCTGGAGGGCCTCTTTTCGGTCCTGGATGCGCAGAAGACGGCGCATGCGGGAACACCGCGGCAAGCCGTCAAGCTAAAGGCGGCAAAGCTCATCGAGGGGCGTTACGACAGTTCATTTGCGTCGCTTTACGAGACGGCCGTAGCATTCGCGCGGTCAGAAAACGAAGGGGCCCAGGAAATCGGCCTGGTGCTCCTGGCGCCATTATACGACCGCAACCCGTCCGAGGTGAAGGAGATCGTGCTAGAGCTGGCGGACAGCGAGAATTGGGAAGTCAGAGAGTGGGCTGCCAGCGCATTGAGACGGATAATCGGCGGCGAATTCGATTCGATATTTCCGACGCTCCAGGGGTGGGCAGGGCACGAGTCGCCCAATTTGAGGCGGGCAGTTGCTGTTGCAAGTGCGTGGGCCGCGAAAGACTTGTCGGAAGACAGATGCCGCCGATTGCTGGAGGTTCTCGCGCCGCTGATGGAGGATGACGATCCGTATGTCAGGAAAAACATGGGCGCGTATGCCATCGGCGACAGCTTTCTCAAAGCCCAGCCCAAGCTGGTCGCGGCGTGGTTGGGGCTGGTGAGCGCAAACGAACGCGCACAGTGGAACGTTGCTATGACGCTGTCCTCGGCTGAGGCCGCGAAGCAGTTCGACTTGCTGGTTGAGGTACTTTGTAAGGTGGCCGCGGACGAGCGTACTGTTGTACGCAGAGCAGCGTACAGGGCCGTTCTCAACCTTTCCAAACGCTTGCCCGGGGAGATTGTTCCCCTGGTGGCGTCGTGGGAGACAGACTCACAGCGTTCTCATGTGTACAAAAGGGTCTGGCCCAAACTGAAGGCGTAGAATACCCCCAGCGCGCCTCTCTGCGCAATGAGATCTGTCAAAGCTGGAATTGCAGACCAAGCAATTGCCGGCCGTTTTCTATCCAGCCAAGCGCAGGCGCGGCGATTCGATTCGTGATTCGATTCTACCAGTTTACAATAGTCCGCTCAGGCACGAAGCGGGTCACCCGCTTCATCGGCGCGGTATCCTGCCGCATGTGCTCGCGACGATAGAAGGGGTAGGTGGTCGGATCCTCGTCGCGCGGTGAGATGTCCACGACTGTGCTACCGCGGAACGTGCAACGGTATTGCGTTTCGCGCACTTTGCTGCTGCTGCCGCCGGGACGGTGCGCGTTGCCGGTGTATGTCGCCTCAGACTCCTGGACTGGGAAGGCCAGGGCGATCGTGTCTCCCGGTTTGAGTTCGTCAATCAACAAATAGCTGCCGAGCCGCGCGCCCTCTCGCGCGACGCCGTTCACGCGTGTTTGTAGCTGGCTGCGTGGGACCCACGATGCGAGGCGAACGGCGACCCGCTCGGCGTCCTTGACATGAATCAGCACTTTGCCCTCGTACGGTAGATAGCTGTCGACATCTGCCCAAGCCGAGGCGCGGTTGAGCACCAGATTGACGGTCACGGTCCCTCTGTCGTGGCGCAGGGCCCCCTCCCATGCGTAGTACAGCGCCCTGGGCGCGTTGGCGCTGCAACACTGCATGACCCAGGGTTGGGGGATGCCGACGGGTGTGGCGCAGGAGCCGAACATACCGAGCGTGCGCTCGATTACCTTCTCATTGCATTCGCCGCAATGGCCCTGGTTGAGTGGGATCGAGAGCTCTCCCGAGGGCGGGCTGGCCTCCTCAATGCTGCGCAGGACTTCGGCGTCGAGGAGCTGCTGTTCGGCCAGATGGTTGCGCACGACGGCGTCGACATAGTCCCAATAGTCGCCGGCGCCGGCATCGCTCAACCGAACTCCCAGCCTGAGCAGGTCGAAGAAGGTGCAGGCCTCGTTCATGCCGACGTGATTGCCGCCCCAGAAGGGCGCAGTGACCCAACCCAGCTTGGCAACGCCGATGGTCATTGCGAACTCGAAGCCGCGCTGTGCGAACTCGAGAACGCGGGCGTCGTTGGCCATGTGGGCGTATTCGACCATGCCGGCGAGGATGAGGAGGCGGTTGTGCGCGTGAAAGTTGAAGTGGCCCAACTCGTTGCCGGCCACCATCACCGGTTCGGGGTTGCCGCCCCAGAAGCGCGGCTGCATACAGAAGCGAGAGAGACGGCCGGCCAGATCGAGGGCGCGCTCATCGCCGCTTTCCTGATACCAGAGCGGCAGCACGCGGAGGATGTCACCATAGTAGCTGGTCACTGAGCCTTCGGCGTTGTTGTAGTCATCCTCGGGTTCATCGGTATGACGCCAGCCGGAGCGGGGGTAGCCGCAGACTTCGGCGAAGCCGCCGTCGGGGTAGTAGGCGTAGTCGTCCTTGTAGACCGCGATGTCGATCAGCCCGTCCACCATCTTGCGAATGCGCGTTTCCCAGGCAGGTTCGCCGGTCAGCTCGCGCCAGAAGATCATCGCCTCCAGCCAGTGGGCCTGGGCGACGGTGACGGCAAAGTCTTCGGTGATCAGGTCCCTGTGGGCGTGTCCGTACTCCGAATGCCAGGGCTTGTCCGGGCTGTAGACATTGTAATAGAGCCCGTCCTCGGGCGAGGTGTCTCGCAGGAGGTGTTCAATCAGCCCCACTTCCGCCTCGATATGGGCGGTGCTGCCGCTCATTGTGCGGAGGAGGGCCAGCGTAGGCGCCAGCAGCGCGTCGCAGGTTGCGTCGGCGGCGTGGTGGCGCATGCTGGCGGGATTGCAGGCGTAGTTTACGAGGAACCACATCTGGTGGTCGAGGTCGGCGTCGATCCCGCCGGCGATCCCGTTGATGGCGAGGGCGGCCCGTTCTGCGAGGTCGAGTGTATCCGGCACCTCGGCCTCATAGCGTTCGCCCGGCACGCTTGGGGGGGAAAACTCAGGCGGGGGGTAGGCGGGATTTCCGTCGCTTTGCATGGAGGGGTCCTTTCGGGCGCGCGTCCTCCTAAGGTTAACGAAGTCGTCCTTCGTAATAGACCCGCCTGTTCGAACGATTCAAAGGAATGTCGCTCATTCTGGCTCCACTCACTTGTCGTGCAATGTGTGATCCTGCCGCAATTGGAGGCTATGTGCATGTCCTGCGCCGGTATCCGATAGGTGTCCAAGACGGCAACGGCCTTCGGGAGACGGCACATTTGGATCGCGCGCAATCGGCCTGTAAGGGGATTGAAAAGTCTCATGCATAGAGGCTACCCCTTGACGGCGCCGGCGCTGAGGCCAGAAAGCAGATAGCGTTCCACGATAGCGTAGAAGATAAGCGGCGCGATCACAAAGATGCTGGCGGCGGCGAAGATCAGGTCGACCGGTGTCGCCATTTCGCCGATGAAGGTGGAGATGCCGACCGAGAAAACCCGCAGGGATTGGGAGATTATGAACACCGATGCAAAGACAAATTCGTCCCAGGCTGTGAAGAAGGCGATGACGGCTACGGCGACCAGCGCCGGCAATGACAGGGGCAGCAACATGCGGATAAGAACGCCCAGTTCGGTGCAGCCGTCGGCAAAGGCTGCGTCGGCGATCTCTTCTGGAATCGTATCGAAAGCCCCCTTGAGAATCCAGATGCCTACCGGTACGGTCAGGGCGGTGTCGACGGTGATAAGCCCCACGTGCGAGTCGACCAGGCCCGCTTGTCGAAAGATGACGAAGATCGGGATGACGAGCACAGCCGATGGGATCATCTGCGTGCTCAGCAGCCCCATTGCCAGCAGTCCCCGCCCGGGCCAACCGTGGCGGCTGAGGGCGTAGGCGCCCATGATTTCGAGAACCAAGGCAAGAGCCACGGTACCCGCCGAGACGATTAACGAATTCTTGAGCCAGGTCAGAATGGGATGAAGCTCGATAATCTCCCGGTAAGCGTCCAGCCGAAATGACGACGGGAAGAATGCAGGTGGATAACGAAAGACTTCGCGGCCGGGAATGAGGGCGTTAATGATCAGCCAGTAGAGTGGGAAAACGATGACCAGGCAGACGAATGCAATTGTGATGTAAAGTGCGACGCGCTCGGCGCGCCTCCTGGCAATGACCCATCTGTGTACAGACTGCGGCGTGTAGATTCGCATTCCTGTTTCGCTCTATGGCCCTCGCATCCTCAGATTTGTGCCTGGCCCAAACGGCGAGTTACGAACACGTAGAGCACAGTGATTAGCAAAGACATTATCAGGCCCACGATGGCCATGGCGGCGCCCAGCCCTATGTTCAGCGACCTGATGGCGGTGATGTAGGTGAGGACGACCAGAGTCGCCGTTCTCACACCAGGACCGCCGCCGGTCAGCAGATAGATGATGGGAAAGCGGCGGAAGCCCCAGATGGTGATCAGAAGGATCATGATCCCCAGTGTTGGGGCGATTCCCGGCAGGGTGATGTGACGAAAGAGCTGTAGCGACCCGGCCCCATCTATCTTGGCGGCGGCGTAAAGTTCCTTGTCGATCAACTGGAGAGCGGTCAGGATAATCAGGCTGAAGAATGGGAAGATCTTCCAGACCGTCATGAGCACGATGGAGAACCAGGCCGTCCAGGGATCCAGCAGCCAATTGGGGTTTTCGGAGACACCTGGCACCCAGCCGGCGAAGACGTTCATCACGCCGAAGTCTTTGTTGTACATCCAACTCCAGACCAGAACGGCGGCCACCTCGGGGAAGGCCCATGGCAGGGAGGTGATAACGCGGGCCACTTTGCGGCCATGAAAGGCTTGATTCAGCAGCAGAGCGAGCCCCAAAGCGAGAAGGATGATGATTGCATTGGCTGCGACGGCGTAGAAGAGCGTGTTGCCGATTACGAGCCAGAATTTGGCGCTTTCTGCCAGCGACAGGTAGTTGTCGAGCCCGACCCAAACAGGCGGCGTGCGTTCGAGCAGGCGAGCACTGGTGAAGCTGAGGTAGATTTCCTGGCCGATGGGATAGGCAAAAACGAGAAGAAGGTAAACCGCCACGGGCAGGGCCATGGCCAGAGAGAAAAGCCGGCGTCGAGCGGCGAAGGACAGACGCTTATGTGCGAGCAAAGTTTCGGCCTCTTGCCTGCTGCGCCCAGGGCAGATCCGACTCTGAACGCAGCAGGCGTTTTTGACGTTGGCGGCGCGGGCTTAACGGCCACGGCGCCAATATGGGTCCAAATCAGCCGAACAGCTGATCGGCCAGGACTTCCAGGCCCTGCTGGGCCCTTTGCGCGCCCTCTTCGGGGCTGATGGTGCCAACCACGACTTCGGAGGCGTGCTCGACAACGATTGTTCTGAACTCCTCTACGTGACCTTGATAATCTCCCATGACGAACAGCCAGGGAACGGCTTCGGTGGTAGCAAAGCCGGACATCCAGGGCAGCGAATCCAGGTACTCGGGCGTATTTGCCTGGGGAATCATAGGGGGATCTTTGCGCGCCCAGGTCATCTCTTTGAAGTTATCGGGCGTCGCCCAGAATTCAAGGAAAGCTCGAGCTGCCTCCTTTTTCTCTGGAGCAGAGTCTGCGGGCCAGGCCCAGTAGGAGGGGAATGAGGCGCCCCTCCGGTTCGGCCAGGGCAGCGGCGCGGAGCGGATGAAGTTTTCGGAGTCCGGATTCATGTTGAAGAAGTTCGGGGGCAGGGCGTTGTTGTCGGTGTAGAGTGCGACTTTGCCCTCTGCGATCATGCGGCGGAAGGTGGCCGCGTCGGAACCCTGCGGGAAGCAGTCGAGGTACATGCGGCGCCAGTGGGCCAAGGTGTTGATCATTGCGTCGGTGTTCACTGTCGGCGTCTGGCCTTCTGCATAGACGCCGCCATACCCAAGAAGCCAGGGTATCATGTCACGGAAGAACCCGACTTTTTCGGGGACGGTGTGGCGGTTGGCCCACCCGAACTGATTGGGCCGGTCGGTGAGCTCCTTGGCCAGTTCGTAGGCTTCGTCCTGTGTCTCGGGGAGCGATGCGCCGGCCTGTTCGATGATGTCCATGTTGTAGATGAGCCCGTCCTGGGCCGTGTTGAACATCAGGACGTAGAGGTCACCGGAATCGTCGGGGGCGTCTTCAAAGTTCGCTCGATCGCTCCAAAACCAGGGTGGAATGCGCGTGATAGCGTCGTACTCCCAGATGCCGGCACTGCGACCGATGTCGTTCACAGGCTCAAGGAATCCGCCTTCGATCAGCTTGATGCCGGTGCCTTCGAGCGTGTGCATGACATCTGCGTCGAGTTTGCCGGCGGCCATCTGACTGTACTGTGCGTCCTCGTAGATGTTGCTGGGGAAGCTGACTTCCTCGACCTTAATCTCCGGGTAGGCGGCCTCGAACTTTTCGACGAGGTTGCGCAGGGCGACGTCGGAGCCTTTTTCCACCCACCACCAGGACATCACTTTGATCGTTACCGGTTCGCTGCTGACAACCGCTGGAGCGGCGCCGGGGGCAACCGGCGCACATCCGGAGAGCAGTGAACCGGCGGTCACGCCGGCCAACCCTGCCGCTGAAACCTTCAAGAGACCGCGCCGACTCAGTTGGCTTACTCCCGCCTTTCTTCGTTCGTTCATGAGTTTCCCTCCTTGTGGGAACCAATCAGGGGCGAATACCGGCCAGATTTTCGGAGCTCCTCGCGAAGCCCCGCCGAACGCCTGTTAATGCACGGGTACGGACAGCTTGCTCAACTCAATTCGGGAGCGTATCTGACTTGCTCCCCTCTTTTTGATGCAGGCTTGATTAGCCTCGGTTGACGCGTGGGCACACAGAGAAAATGGCCATAGACGCCGCCGTGGAACCGCGCGTGCGCGACTGGAATGGCTGTTGCCGGCCTTCTGTAGGAGAACTCGATGCCGGCGCCGTCGGTATGACGGGCTGCTGGCGCGTTAAGGCCTAGTAGACGGCAAATCCGAGAACTTTTTTCTCCTGGACAGAAAGGGAGGCAAGCCGCTCAGGAGTGAGCGCTTTGACGTCCGAGTAATCAGGCGGTGCAGGCCGAAAGCCGAGCAGGTGCTTGGCTTCTTCCGACAGATTCGGTCGCACGTCGGGCGGGATAAAGCGCAGGCTATCAGTTTTGCCGCGCATCCAGGAGCGGATGTAGTAGGCTAGGACGGCGTAGCGCGGTTCGTCGCTGCAGTTGATGCCGCTGGCGTGCCAGATGGCGGCATCCCAGATGACCGCTGAGCCGGCGGGGGCTTCGGCGTAGATGTAACCTGAAGGTCGGCTCTCGGGTTCCGGCACGATGCAGGAGTTATGCGAGCCAGGCCACAGCAGCGTCGCGCCGTTATCGATGGTGAAGTCGACCAGACACCAGGTGACGTTCATCGCCATGGGGAAATGTTTGCCGCCGACAAAGGGGACGACGGTGTAGTCCTCCCGATCGACGTGGAGCTGGAAGCCCTGGCGGGGGTTTGCGGCGCCGGTCGGCATGGGAATGCGGATGTTGGCGTCATAGATGAGGGCGTCGTCACCGATCATTTTACGAACGATCTGCATTGTCGGCGGGTTGAGGAAGAATTCGTGGAATACGGGATGCTTGCCGACGATGGTGTGGGAGGTCAGCAGGTTGTCCGACTGTGTGCCGGTGGTCAGTGCGACTTCGCGCTCCTCCTCGAGCAGATCCTTGACAGCCTGGAGCGTGACGCTGACTTCGTGTTGTGAGAGCGCGTCGGGAATGACCGTGTACCCATCCTGCTCCAGTTCGGTCAGGTGCTTCTCTAAGTTCATTTCGGTAGCTCCTGAGTGAAGTGGCCGTTGGGCTCTAGGCGCCGAGATCTTTGAGCAGTTGAATCTTCTTCATTCGCCGCTCGTCAGCCGTTTCGAATAGGCGGTCGGTGACGAGCCTGCCGGACTTTCTGGACCACTTCCCTGAATACCACTTCAAGAATTCGGCGATCCGATCTGTTTCCCACTGCATTCGGGGGGCAGTGCGCATCATCCAAGCCATTTGGCGACGGTTGGCGCCGCCGCCCCACGACGAGTGCCAGATTCGGGTTTGAAAGACGATCACGTCTCCCTTTCCCGCGGGGAGGTCGTAGCGACCGGGAAAATCCTTCATGGAGTAACCCAGCACTTTCTCGTCGATATACTTTTCGAGGTCGTTGTAATGGAGGGGCCACAGGTGGCTGCCGGGGATGAAACTGAGGCAGCCCTGGCCGGGCGCCACTTCATCGAGATAGAAGGTCAGCTTGGCCTCTACGGCCGGGCCGGGGGTGCCGCCGTCACGGTGCCAGGTTGTGTCGCCGTCGTGGATCTGTCCGTCTGAGCTGCCGAAGTAGATGCAGTCTTCGCCGAGCAGGTCTTCAGCGATGGCAGCGAGGTTCGGGTGGTCCAGTAGCTGGTAGAAGTGGGGGTCTGCCTCGATCAAGGGGAGGATCACGCGGTGGCCGTCAGGGAAGATGCGCGCGCCAGGCTCGCTTTCGTCTCCCTGTGTTTCGCCGCGCTCAATGATGGCGTCGAAGCGCCAGGAGAATTCGTCGACTTCTTCAGGCGTAAGCGCGCCTTCCACTCTTACAAAGCCCAGGGCGTGAAAGTGTGCTCTTTGTTCTTCGGTCAACATTATTCTATTCCTTCCATAGCTAGTTTCATGCAGTTGTCGTGGCCGGCGTTCATTGAAGAGTTACCGGTGCAACCGGTTCAATTAATGCGCCCCTCATAGTAGACGAGCCGGTTGGAGAGGCGGAAAGATATTATGGTCAACGTCATAATGACGAGGAAGAGTATCATGCCCAGCGCGGCGGCGTAGCCCATCTTGAAGTTCTGGAAGGCGTGGCGGTAGAGGTAGAGAACGAAAAAGAGTGTTGAGTTGGCCGGGCCGCCCTTGGTGATGACGAAGGCGCTGGTGAAGACCTGGAAGGAGCCGATAATTCCGATGATGAAGTTGAAGAAGATAACGGGCGAGATCATCGGCAGGGTAACGTTCCAGAATGAGGCCCAGCGTGTGGCGCCGTCGAGGGATGCGGCTTCGTAGAGCTGTGTCGGAACACCCTGGAGGCCGGCCAGGTAGAGTACCATGCCGCCGCCAACGGCCCAGAGGCTCATGATGACAAAGGCCGGCAGTGTCCAGGTGGTGCTGAAGAGCCAGTTGGGCCCTGTGATGCCGATCAGGCTCAGGCCATAGTTGATGATTCCGGCTTCGGGGCGAAAGACCCAGCCCCACATGTAGGCGACCGCCACGCCGGAGACGACAGCGGGCAGATAGTAGACGGTGCGGTAAAGGGACATGCCGCGGATTCTCTGGTTGAGCAGAACGGCCAGCATTACGCCGAGGATGACGCCCAGGAAGACGACGCTCAGGGAGTAGATGGCGGTCACCCACATACTCTTCCAGAAGAGAGGGTCGCGGGTAAACATCTTGTCGAAGTTCGCCAGCCCGGCAAATCTTGGCGGTGTAAGGATGTCGTACTTGGTCAGGCTCAGATAGCCGGCCGCGATCAGAGGGCCGAATTCGAAGGCAAGGAAGCCGAAAATCCAAGGGCTGATGAAGAGGAAACCGGCTATGTTTTCGAAGAGCGCGGTGCGGCTCATGCGCCGCTTGCGGCCGATTGGGGCTGCTTCGCTGACCGTTGCTGCCATGACGGGACCTCGGACTGTCTTGGGTCGGTAGCGGTGGCGAGATTGGCGGCCGCAAAATCCGGCCGCCAATCTCTTATGCAATCGTCGTTCGGACTTATGCGTCTTCCAGAATCACGTCGATAGCGGCAGTGGCGGATTCCATCGCTTCTTTGGCCGTCTTCTCACCCAGAACGGCAAGCTCATACTCGGAGCGGAAGGCGTTCAGGATTTCCGTGGTGCTGGGGCCCCAGTATTCGCCGGTGGAGAGTCCGGTAATGGGCAGATGGAGCGTCAGGAAGGCGGACTGGCGTTCGTTTGTGATGGTGCTCTTGACCGTCGCGTCCATGCGATAGTTGATAGGGAAAAGGGTGATCTGGTAGTCCAGAGAGTCCTGATTGATTGCCCGCCAGATGAAGAATTCCCAGGCGGCGTCGACTTTGTCGGACTCCGACCAGATCGCTTCCATGTGGACGCTGCCGGCGTAGACATTCCTTGCCGGCGGATTGGTGAGACTCGGCCACCAGGTCATCCACTGGTTGGTTTCGTCGTTGGCGGTGACCTTCAGCCAGGTGTCCCAGTCGGCCAGGACCATTGGCCACATGGCGATCTTTCCGCTGGCAGTGGGGAAGTCGCCGAGAGCCGCATGCTGACCGGGCTTCATCGAGAATTCGGTAAAGCCCACCAGGGCCTCGACCGCTTCGACGGCTTCGGGCTGGTCGAGCAGACACTTGGTCTCGTCTTCGCTGATGATCTGGCCGCCGTTCTGCCAAATGGTGGTGAGATAGAGGTCGCCGGCAAGGAGTGGCGAGGTCATTGCATAAGACTCTTCGCCGCGGTTGAGCTTCGGTCCGGCTGCGGCGACGTCGGCGAAGGTCCATTCGTCGTTGGGAAGGTCGAGTCCGGCCTCGGCGAAACGGTCCTCGCTGTAGGCGAGGCCGCGAAGGATAACCGAGTTTGTGGGCAGGCCGTAGATATCGCCGTCGAGCATGCCCCAATCGCTGTCGGCGGGGAACTCAAAGTCGTCCATGACGACATCGGGGTCATTGGCGAGGAACTCGCTGATGGAGAGGGCGACTTTCTTGCGTTTGATCTGAATCCACCAGGGGCCGCCGATGAACCAGAGGTCGGGGGCTGTGCCGGCGGCTACATCGATGAGGAGCTTGTCGGCGTGCTCACCCCAGGGAACGAGCTCGAATTCGACGTGAACGGAGTCGCTCTGTTCGTTGAACATATCGACTTGCTTGTCCAGCGGGCCGATTACCTGGGCGTAGCGGACGGAGGTTTTCTCCATAGCGGGTTCGGCGGCCTCAGATCCTGAATCAGGTTCGTCGGCGGCCTCCGGTCCGCCGCCGCAGGCCTGCAGGAAGGGTACGCTGGCGCCAACCAGTGCCGCTCCGCGAAGGAATTGTCTGCGGCTGAATCGCTTGTTCGACATTGTTGTCTCCTCCATTGTGAAGAATGAATGTTGAAACATCAGTGAACTGCGAAATATGGACCGTGGAAAGGAACTCCAATGAAACGCGGGCGTCAGCCCTTGATGCCGGAGAAAGTGACTCCTTGAATGAAGTAGCGCTGTGCAAAGAAGAAGACGGCCAGCGGCGGCAGTAGAATCATCGTCGATCCGGCCATCAGGTGCGGCAGATTGGGGCGGACCGAGGACGATGCCGCCGTGGCCATGAAATGGAGGCCGACGGCAAGCGTCAACATGTCGCGGCTGCGAAGGAAGATAAGAGGGCCGAAGAAGTCGTTCCACGTTCCCAGGAAAGAGAAGATGGCGACGGCGCCCAGGGCGGGCTTGATGAGGGGTATCGTGATGCGGGCGTAAATGCCCAGCCAGCCGCAGCCGTCGATGCGGGCGGCATCGTCGAGCTCGGGGTTAATGGTAAGGATGAACTGGCGGAGCAGGAAAATGAAGAAGGCGCCGCCGCCGAACCAAGTCGGGACGATGAGCGGATAAAATGTATTGAGCCAGCCAAGATCTTTGAATAGGATGTAGAGCGGGATGATGGTGACCTGCCCGGGGACCATCATTGTGCTGAGCACGAGGAGGAAGATAGCATCGCGGCCGAAAAAGCGGATGCGGGCGAAGCCGAAAGCCACGAGTGACGCGCTCAACAGCCGGCCTACCAGGACGCCGAGCGTGATGATCATGGTATTGGCGCCGTATTGGGCGAAATTGAAGTAGTCGACAAAAGCCTGCCGGTAGTGAATCCACTGGAATTCGCTGGGGAACCACGTAGGCGGCAGGAGGAAGACCTCGTGCTGGGGCTTGAGAGAGGTGGAAACCATCCAGTAGAGGGGGAACAGCATCGAAATGGAGCCGATCAGAAGAATGACGTGGATGACCGAACGTTCGAGGGCGCGCGTCCTTTCCGCCCTGCGACGAAGGCTACGAGCGTCGGCCGTTTTGGAAACGCTGCCTGTCACGGTAGTCGCCATTTCCGAACCTCTTGCACCAGAAAGGGAGAGGAATTGGCAGGAATTATATTGCGTTTATGCAGGATTGGCAAGCGCCGAGAATCCGGCGGGTTACAGGGTTCGGTTGAGAAGAAAGACGGGAGCCTGCCGCTGCCCAAAGGGCAAAGGGCAAGGGGCGAGCGAAGTTCCAGCCGCTGGAGGTAGTCACTTGCGTCGGCGGCGATTCGGGTCTCAAAGCAGAACGCCGGGGAGCATTCGTCTTGCTCCCCGGCGTTTAACAGAGAACCGGGACCAGTTATCGGCGCGATACCGCCTTAGTTCTGCTTGAAAGTGATGTCTGTACAGGCAACACTATCGGTGATGGTCCTGCCCCAGGTTGGCGACAGGCGGGTCAAATTGGAGAATTCCTTAGACGCAGTTCTCGATGCATCCCAGCCGCCGCCTGGGCAGTGCACGACCCAGATTTCGACATGTGTGCCTGAAGGGGCCGGCCCGCCGAAGGGTGAGAAGCCCCAATGGCCGGTCGGTTTGCCGCAGCCTGTGCACTTGGTGTTTCGAGGCCCGCTAAAGGAAACGTGAAGGCAGACGCCGTTCATCAGGTTGTTGTTCCTGTCATACATCTTGCCTTCGAAGTAGGTTTGCTGGTCGTTGCGGTTGCAGTTTCCGGTGCCTATCAGCGAGTAGGCGTGTCCTGTTGACGGGGGTTGGGTCGGTGCGGGCGCCGGCGGCGGTGGGACCGGCGTCGCCGTCGGCGGAATCGGAGTCGGCGGAGGCGTCGGGATGAAGCTCGCGACCTGGACGAGTTCCGGGTTTGTTGCCGCTACCAACGGGCTGTAGACCCAGGCATATTGGCCGCCGTAAATGATCTGCCACCAGCCTCCAGCGGGATTCTTGCCGGAGATAGGGTACTGGCTGCCGGGCGCAGCCTGACCCACGATCGGATAGTTTGTTCCCGGGCCTGCGCGCACGTTCATCTGCCTCGTCATTGTGACCGTGGGCGAATCGGGCGTTGGTGTGGCCGTGGGCGTGGGCGACTCAGTCGGCGTCGGACTGGCCGTCGGCGTAGCTGTGGCCGTTGGCGTGGGCGTGTCGGTCGCCTCCAGGATGGCCAGCCGCTGCTCGAAAGAGTTCACTCGGTCCGACATTGATGTCACAAGCTCTACCATTGCCTCTACCTTTGCGGCCAACGCTTCGAGCGTCAGCTCGTCCTGGGCGTAGAGTGGAGCTGCGACGCCAATGAGACATACTGTGATCAGCAGTATCAGAATTGACTTTTTCATGTTCTTGCCCCGATTCTTGCTACGTTTCTAGGTTTGGACTAACGCTGGCCCGGCTGGATGGTCCGGCCAAAGAGCCGCGAAATCAGGATGCCGCCGGAAAGGTCAGACCGTTTAGAGCTGGAAGTCTTTCCATCGTCCCTTCATTGTATAGCGTCCAGCCTCCCACTGAAATTCCGTTCTCAATTGTTCTGCGCGAAGATCAGCCACACTTCGCCATTTCCTCCCGACACGGAGAAGGTGAAGTTCTGACTGTCCCGAACGCCGTTCCCGTCATTGACCCAAATCGTGTAGTTGCCGTCGACATTTCCACCGGGCACCTGATTGAGAGGGACGATCTTCAGGTAGTTGTACTTATTGCCCTGCGGGCCGTTGTGAGTATTGTTCTGACCGCGCGTATTGTGGTCCACGGCTGAGACATGTGCTCCGTCTTTGTGCAACTCAACGAAGTAGCTGCCGCCGATTCCCTGGATCTCGTCGCCGCGTCCCTCATGGACGAATCCGATGTAGAGTTTCAGCTCGCTGCCGGAATTGTGCCTCAAATCGGTATTTCGCAACCTGAATTTGCAGCCGTCACCGCCGATGCCTGCGCAGGGGTCTGACGGCGGAGGCGCCACCACCTGGGGTACCGGAGTCGGAGGGACGGGCGTTGGGGGTACGGGCGTCGCCGGCGGCGTTGGAATGAAGAAGGCCGCTTGCACGAACTGGGGATTTGTTGCATTCACCAGCGGGCTGTAGACCCAGGCGAATTGCCCACCGTAGATTATCTGCCACCAGGTCCCGGCGGGATTCTTGCCGGAGATGGGGTACTGGCTGCCGGCCACGGCCTGGCCTACGATAGGATAGTTGGTACCCGGCCCGGCGCGCACGTTCATCCGCCTTGTTATGGTCACAGTGGGTGAATCTGGCGTTGGAGTGGCGGTCGGTGTCGGCGATGCTGTCGATGTTGGTGTGGCCGATGGCGATGCCGTCGGCGTTGGCGTTGGCGTATCGGTCGCCTCCAGAATGGCCAGCCGCTCTTCGTACGCGGTCAACCGGTCCGACATCGACGTCAGTATTTCTACGATAGCCTCAACCTTCTCCGCCAATCCTTCGAGCGTTATTTCGTCCTGGGCATAGAGCGGCACTGCAATGCCAACAAGGCACGCCGCGATCAAGACGATAAGCAACAGCTTTTTCATTTCATTTCCCCGGTCATGTGTGCAGTTCAGGCTATAAATGGCGGATGGTTCACCACCACGTCGGTGTCATGGGTTGTTCACCTGGGCAGATTTGGAGGACGATTCCATGGATTGAGAAACTGGTTGGAATCGAACTTGCAAACGCGGGCTATCCTCGCGACGGCTCCGCCATCTCCTGGCGCGCCCTGGCGGAAAGGGCAGGCAGGTGGCCCTCATTGTCGATTACTTGCTGGAGGTGGCGCATGCGAGCCGGAGACGCAGTCTCTCTCATTATGTCAGAGTGCATCTGATCGATCCAGTAGCGATGGTGGTTGGCGATGTACTGCTTTAACTCGTCAAGTTCCAGCTCGGTCTCGCAGTGTGCGCAGGAGTTCAATGTAAACATGCGCCTTCGCATATTGCCGCCAAAGGATGCGTGCATCAAATTGTGGTTGAAGGCGACGACGTCTCCGGGCCGCGTTTCCAGGGCTACTGCCGGCACATTTTTTTGCTCGATTCCCCAACGCTCGAGGGATTCGCCTGCCTGACGAGCATCCCAGCCCTGAAACATGTCCAACCGATGTGTGCCGGGAATGACGCGCAGGCAGCCGCTGTCGCGGCCGACGTCATCCAAATAGAGCGCCACCTTGAGGAACTTGCCCACGGCGTGAAAACCGTCGCTGTGCCAGTGGGTGTCGCCGGTATAGTAGTTGCCGTCTCCGCCAAGGTAGTTGAACTCTTCTCCCAGTATGCCGGAGATCAGTCCAACCAGTTTGGGATGATCTAGAAGAGTGCTGAGCCGTTCGCGCTGGTCGATGAATGGCACGATGCAGGAGCGTTTGCTGCCGTCATGGACGACATTTCGCCCACGAAAAACCGCTTCAAACTCGTGGGAGATCCAATCAATTTCGCCTTTAAGCAGACCAGGCAGGGAGAGGAATCCGAAGGTCTCGAAGAACTGCTTCTGTTCGCGCGTAAGTTCCATATCGATTTACCTGCTGCCGTACAGTGCTAAGTCCGGGCCATTTAAGCGCCGGAATCACATGTCCGGCGCAACTGCCGGAGGGTTGACCGGAAGAATTCCGGCATGGAATCAGCGGACCAGGATCCCTATGCTACGCGCGTCAATCATACAGTTTAGACAGCTACGATCGACTATATTGCTTGCCAATTGAATTGTCAATTCAGTTTCGAGAACCGTTGGCTCCCACATATAATGGCGGGCTCTTGCCTATGCCCGGGCTCCTAGACTGCTGCCGGGCGGGGAAACAGGCTGCGCTGATAGGCTCCGCATTGCCTCCAGAAAATATGTACGAGGCCTGGCCTATACAGGGATGAATTCGCAGCTTCTTCTCGATTCCGAACAGGGTCAGCACCGGCGCCGGGTTTGCTTCGCTTTGTCACTCATCGGGAAAATTTCGAAATAGGGCGGCCATCACCGGATCATCGAGAGGGCCGACATCTGATTTTGTCAGGCGGGCCTGGTCTTTGTAGTCCTGAGGCAGGTCCTTACGCACCCAGATTGGCGTCCGGCTCCCGGCGTACAGTGCCCAGATGACCTTGCGTACGCGGTCGCTCAGGTTGGGCGTGTTGGTATGGTAGATCGAGGTGTCGTTGATCATGCAGTCGCCGGCCTTGCCGGTTGCGAGGACCATTTCCGGCACGCTGCGGGGTTGTCCGTCGGGCGCGTTGAACCAGGGGGGCACATTGACATGGGTGCCTTGGGTGCCGGGGAGAAGCCCGGTGGGTCCCATTTCTTCATCTACATCTTCGATGAGAAAGGTAAGCCGGATATAGATCGGCGGCGTCATGTCGGAGGCCTTCTTGTTCACACGGGCATCGTTATGCCAAGCCTGATGGGCCGGACTGTGCTCGAAAAGGCAGTGTCCGTGGCCGGCTCCGAATACGGCCGGTTCGTCGTCCCAGTACCGATCCATATACCCGCGTACGATCGGCATGATTTTGGGGAGATTGACCAATTTGCGAAATACCGGTTCTTGCCAGAGGGGAATGAGGTCGAAGCGGTTAAATGCGTTTCGATGCTGCCGTCCCAAGCTGTCGATCTGTTTGTTCATTTTTGCATCGAACGCGATCTGAACTTGCTGCAACATATCATTGGGAATCGCGCCAGGTACCATAGTGTAGCCCAGGTTTCTGAGGTTCAGAATCTGGACATCACTATGGTGCTCTCTGCTTAACAGTTCCATCGGTGCTGCAGTAGCAGGCTTCGAATCGATCTGCATGATATTGCGGCTCCTCTCCTTTTGGAACAGATCAAATGTGCCAGGATTTCAATGGGCCGCGGCTACACAGCCGAGGGCTCTCAGGGCCGGATTTGGCGCGGTTGACAAACAGTTTTGTACTCATTATACTCCCAAAGTCTGCAAGAAAATGTCCTTTCCATCGACGCAATTACATCGAATCTCATACGTCATGGTCCCGGTTCCCGGCAGCAGTTGACTCTTTCTGAGCGACAGATCTAGGGGCACGTGCTCATTCTGTCGCTTCACGGCCGAGCAATCAAAAGAAGCTCGCAGAGTCAGTCGGCGCTAAAGCATCGAAAGCCGGGCACAAACTTCAGTTTCTTAGACCGCGCTTGGCGAAGAGGGAAAGGAAACACGGAAGAACGAGCATGTCCAAGGAAATCAGGCTTGCCCTTGTCGGCGTCGGCAACTGCACAAGCGCTTTGGTTCAGGGCCTGCAGTACTACGCGCAGGGCGGTGAGACAGTCGGGTTGATGCACCGGAAGTTGGGCGGTTACGACGTAACCGACATCAAGCCGGTTGTCGCTTTTGACGTCAATGCGCGCAAGGTCGGGCTTGACCTCTCTGAAGCCATCTTCGCGCCCCCCAATAACGCCTACCGTGTGCCAGACATAGAGTTGACTGAGAGTGGCGTGGAGGTCCTTATGGGGCCCGTCGCCGATGGAGCCCCTCCTCACCTTCAGCGACAGATGGAGCAGGCAACAGAGCGGCCGGTGGATGTTGCTGCTGCCCTCAACGATGCGGGCGCGGAAGTGATGCTGAACATGCTGCCGACCGGGTCGGCTGAGGCGGCCCGGGTGTACGCCGAGGCTGCACTCGAAGCCGGCGTCGCTTTTGTCAACGGGATGCCGGAGCTGATCGTATGCGATGAGTCCTTTGCGCGGGAAGCGGAAGCGCGCAATCTCCCTATTGTTGGAGATGACGTCAAGAGCCAGCTGGGGGGCACAATTCTGCACCGGGCGATGGTTGAAACGATGCTGGCGCGCGGCATACAAGTCAAGAAGACGTATCAACTCAATTACGCCGGCAACACTGACTTTTACAATCTTATTCACCGCGGGGAGAGCAAGGAGAAGACGAAGCGGGGGGCCGTGGAGACACTCATCCCGTACGAGGCGGATGTCTCGGCCGGTTTCGCGCATGTGCCCAATATGGAAGACCGCAAGACGGCCCGCTTCTACTTTGAACTGGCCAATTTCAGCAATGCGCCTATCATTCTGGACGCCAAATTAGAGGTAGAGGACAGCGCGAATTTCGCCGGCGTCGCGGTTGACGCGATTCGCTGCTGCCGCCTTGCGCTCGACCGGGGGACGGGCGGCGTGCTGACGAGCGCGTCCGCCTTTTTCTGCAAACATCCTCCCCAACAGATCGTTGACGAGCAAGCCTTGAAGATGCTGGAGGAGTTCATCCAGGGAAAGCGCGATAGATAGTACGTTGTAGCAGGAACTGTTCTCCTCCAAACTCGAGGGGCGGCGCGCATGGGGCCTTGTCGAGGTTCAGAGAGTTGCCAGCCTGATATCGTCCTGATCGGCCACGTCGTCAAGGAGATGATCCATTTTCCGAATCGGACGATCGGCCCGGTCCTGGGGAGTCCGGTTGCGTATGGGTCGGTCGCTGCCGGAAGGCTGGGGGAGTGTGTTGGTATCGTCACGATCATTGGGGAGGACATGCCGGGTGAACTGCTGCAGCCTTTTCGCGAGGCGCAGGTAGACATGCGCGGTATTACTGTCAAGCCGGGCGACTGCACGACGACGACGCAACTGGTTTACGCGGAATCGGGTGAGAAGGAGATTCGATACCCACAGAAGGCCCCGCCGATTTCATTCGACGACATCCCTCCCGCCTACCACAGTTCCTCCGTTTTCTATATTGCGACGATGGACCACGACGTGCCCGTGGGCACGATACGCGACCTGGCCGCTCTGGACGGGACGCTGGCGATCGATCTGGGCGGTTACGGTGGCGCGCATTCGCGTCATCATCCCAACGCAGCGGAAAGGCGAAATCCCGCTCGGCTGCGGGAGCTGGTCTCCTTGTGTGACATTGTGCGCGCCAGCGTTGAAGACTGCGGGCATCTATTGGGAGAGGAGACGGTGGCAACTGACGCCGGCGAGGAGGCAGTCGTGCGGCGGTTCGTGGACTGGGGGGCCGGTGTTGGACTGCTGACGTTGGGTGAACGCGGGTGCGTGTTGGCGACCGCAGAAGGCGTGGAGCGGGTGCCGGCCCAAAGCGGCGAGGTCATCGACACAACCGGGGCCGGGGACTCGTTTTCGACGGTCTTTCTGAGCGGGTATCGGCGGAGCGGCGACGCACAATGGGCGGCCAGACTTGGCGCCGCGGCTGTGATATATGTCATCGAGCGGACGGGGGGCGTGCACACTGCACGCATGCCGACCAAGGATGAGGTCGAGAAAAGGATGCTGATTTCCAGCCCGTAGTTATGGGTTGATCAGAATGCGCCTCAATACAGGCGCTGAATACTCAATTCTCATACAGGAGGAGTGTGATGAAGACCCGGAAACGCAGCCTGATCATTGTTGCTCTGCTGACGCTGCTGGTGGCGGCCTGTGTCGCGCCGGCGCCGATGGCGTCAGACATGGCGGCCGAGGACCAGCCGGTCGAACTGTCGATGTGGTATTTCAACTGGCCGCCCGGCTATGAGTACCAGGCCGAACGTGTCAGGATCTACATGAACGACAATCCCCACGTCACAATCGATTTCGACCACAGCATTCCCCCCGTGGGCGAGGGCGGATTTGAAGATAAGGTGACGAGTGCGCTTGCGACCGGCACTGCGCCCGACATCTTTGCCGTCATCAACCCGCAGGCGATCAAGCTGATCAACAAGGGACAGTTGGCGCCGATCGACGATGATGCAGTGGGGGCGCTTGGCTTTGACTCGGTTGAAGCGCTCAAGGCCAGCCGTTTGCCGGGCGCGTTCGACTCATGGTCGTCGGCTGACGGTACGCCTTACGGCTACCATTGGGAGTTAAGCTGGCTCGTTCTCTACTGCAACGACCAGCATTTCCGCGACGCCGGGGTTGATCCAGATGCGGTCACGCTTGAGACCTGGGACGACCTGATTTCCGTTGGCAAGCAGGTGATCGAAGGCAACCCCGACTTCTATCTTGACGATGACGGCAACTTCAAACGCAACTTCATAAAGCTGCCGATGTATTTCGACGATACCTGGTCGATGCAGGTTCTGACGACTTTCCTCGCCCAGGCCGGCGGCGGCGTCCTCAGCGGAGACCGTATGTCAGCGACGATCAATGACGCCGCAGGCGTGGAGGCGGTCGAGTGGATGATGCGGGTTAGCCGAGAGCTGGGCGATCCCAACATCGGTCCGGTGATCCCAGGCGAGGTCCATGCGGCGTTCGGTTCAGGCGAAATGACCTGCGACCTGGCGGGTCCGTGGATGTATGAAGCCTTCCTCGTGGCAACGGAGAGCCCGGTGGTAGAGAGCGGCTATCATGCCTACGGTATGCCTGCTATCGAAGCCGGCACGCCTGGCAACGTTTTCTGGGGCTGGGCTTGGGTGGTCAACGCGGCTTCGCCGAACAAGCAGGCCGCGTGGGAGTTCCTGCGTTTCCTGGAAGCCGACCCGCAGGGACAGGCGACGGCGTCGGGCATCTGGCAGCCGTTGCCGGACATCGAAAAGGGCTGGGGCGCGGGCCGTGTTCCCTATGCTGACCTCGTTGCCGCCGCGGCAGAGGGGGGCCAGGCGATCTTCGTAACCGAACATTACGCCGAGGTCGCCCGCATCCTGCGCGGCAAGATTGAGGCGATGGCGTTCGAGGGCGCTGACGTCCAGGCGAGCCTTGACGAAGCTGTGGAAGAGATCAGCTCGATTCTCGACGGGAGATAGGGAAAAATAGGTAGTTGATAGTGGGTAGCCGATGGTGACAGCGCCATCGGCTATCCGCTAGCCACCAGGCAGAGGGGCCGTGTTGTGAAAAAGACGGAATCGCTCTCGTTGGGCCGGCTCTGGCCCGACAACTGGCGTTATCATACGCGTATGAAGGTGGTCGGATTTCTCTTCACGCTCCCTGTGCTTGCCTTCTTTCTTGTCTTTAATATCTATCCGATCGTAAGCGCGATCATCATCAGTTTTCATGAGTTCGACCTCTTCGGCCCGATGACTTGGGTGGGGCTGGAGAACTATCAGAATCTGGCCGGCAATAAGAATTTCTGGTCGGCGATGCGGGTAACGCTCAGCTTTACCCTGTTTTTCGGACCGCCGGCCTGGGTCATAGGCTTTGTCTTCGCATCGTTGATCAGAGAAAAGCTGATAGGGCGCTTCTTTTTCCGTTCGGTCTTCTTTGCGCCCACAATTTTGTCGGCGGTAGCGATGGCGACCGCCTGGTCACTGCTGCTGCGCCAGAACGGCCCTCTCAACGCGATGCTCGGACTTTCTGTGTCCTGGCTGACCAAACAGAACAGTGCACTTTGGGGCATTGTCATCATGTCTGCCTGGCAGGGGGTCGGTTGGTTTATGGTCGTCTTTCTGGCCGGGCTCCAATCGATCCCTCAGACCTTTTATGAGGCGGCAGCCATTGACGGCGCAGGTCGGTGGCGACTGATGAGGCACATCACACTGCCAATGCTCCGGCCGGTTTTCGCTTTTGTGGTCATCCACACAATCATCGCGGGCATGAAGGTGTTTACCCCGATGTTCATTATGACCGGCGGGGGCCCAAACAATGCCACGCGCTCGATGGCGATGCTCATCTACCACGAAGGGCTGCGCGACCTGCGCATGGGGCGGGCCAGCGCCGTGTCGATGGTCGGCTTCGTCTTGATCCTGATTCTCACCATTGTACAGTTGCGTCTGTTCCGCGTGTATGAGGGGATTGAAGAATGAGTGGCCGCAGCAATTTCGTACAAGTCGTTAGATTCGGGCTGCTCTGTATCTTCGCCGCCGTCATGCTGTTCCCGATGGTCTGGATTGTTTCGGGCTCGCTCAAGCCGCTTGAGCAGGTATTCGCTATACCGGTGAAGTGGATTCCGGACCCGGTGCAGTGGCGCAACTATCCCGAGGCTTGGACATCCGAGAACTTCACACGCAATCTGATCAACAGTCTCATCGTGCTGTTCGCTCAGGTGGGGATCCAGGTGTTTTTTCCGTCGCTGGCCGGTTACGGTTTCGCCAAGCACAGTTTTCCCGGCAAAGAGATCATGTTCGTCATCATATTGGGCATGTCGCTGCTTCCGCTTCAGATCATCATGATCCCGCTCTTTGTGATCGTCAAGCAGCTGGGCTGGATCAACACGTATCCGGGACTCATCCTGCCGATATCGGTGAACGCGTTCGCCGTCTTTTTCATGAGGCAGTTCATTTCTTCGATTCCGACCGAGTACATCGACGCGGCGCGGGTCGACGGTTCGGGGGAGCTTAACATTTTCTTTCAGATCGTGGTGCCGATGGTGAAACCTGCACTGGTTACGCTGGCGCTGCTGGCCGCGCTGGCGAGTTGGGACGAGTTTCTGTGGCCCTTGATCGTGATCAGCGACCAGAAGTTGGCCACGCTGCCGCTGGGCATCTCCTATCTCAAGTCGTTATACCAGGCGCCGGCGCACTGGCTGTTAGCGGTCTCGGTGGTGATGGCGACGCCTCTTCTGCTCATATTTCTTTTCGCTCAGCAGCGCATCATCGAGAGCGCCGCTCAGACCGGCATCAAAGGATAGCGGCCCGGAGGAGGAATTGTGCTGAGAGTAGGTCTCATAGGCCTTGGAACTGTAAGCAACGATCATGTGCTGGGCTACCTGGACTGCGAAGATGCGGAAATCGCGGCGGTTTGCGAGGTCGATCGGGAGGCGGGCAGACACTGGCTGGAGCGGTGGAATCAGCCGCAGGCGACACTTTACGGCAATCATGAGGAGATGCTGGAGAAGGAGGAGCTCGATATCGTAGAGATTTTGACGCCGCACCACCTGCACTGCGCGCTGGCAATCGATTGCGCCCAGGCGGGCATTAAGGGTCTTAGCGTTCAGAAGCCGATGGCGCACGGGCTGCAGGAGTGCGACTGGATGATTGAGATTTGCAAGCGGCGAGGCGTCAAATTGCGGGTCTATGAGAATTTCCTGTTTTACCCTTCATTTGCACGAGCCAAGGCGCTGATTGAGGAGGGCGTGATCGGCGAGCCAATGTCGATCCGCGTAAATACGATGGGTGGTGTCAAGGAGGGTGCGCCGTGGCCCATTTTTTGGGACCCAAACAGCTGGCGGATGGATTTCAGGCGTTCGGGCATGGGGCCGCTGGTTGGCGATGACGGCTTTCACAAGTTTTCGCTGGTGCGCTGGCTCATGGAAAGGGATTTCGAGAAGATCGGCGCCTGGATCGACGGGGACACGCCGCTGGACGCGCCGGCGATGATTCGCGTGCGTTTGAAGGACCCCGCCGACAGGCCGAAGTATGCACAGCTGGATTTCTCGTTCTCGCCGCGCATGGCGCTCCCGTGCGATTTCTGGCTCGAAGACTTTGTCGAGATCTTTGGCGAGAAGGGCGTTATGTGGATCAACCAGTGTACGGGCGGGAAAGACCGCGCCTATTTCGAGGCGTACAATATGTCCGGCAGCCCGGCCTTTCCCCCGATCGCGGTATTTGTCGACGGCGAGGTCACGACCTACCTGGAGGAGGTCCCGCCGGAGGGCCGCAGCTGGTCATCTTCATTTGCAGGCGCGACGCGCCACTTTGTTCAGGCCGTCAGGGATGATTCCAGGCCTGTCTTCACCGGCGAGGAGGGCAGGGAGATCACGCGATACATCATCGCGGCATACCTTTCGGCACAGGAAGGGCGGGACGTCTACCTGGATGAGATCACCACGCAGGCCGAGGTGAACCGGGAATTTGAGATAAAGAGCAACTTTTGCAATGCTGCAGCCGCTGCCTAGGTGCCTGCGATTGGCGGTTCACCGGCTGCAGACCGCCGGCGGCAGTTGAAAGGAGGGACCCAAAATCAGAGGGCCTGATCGATTGCAGGGTTTAATCGATAACGGAGAGATGGCGGTTGCCATCGGGGCGCACGACGCGCTCTCGGCGGTGCTGGTGGAGCGGGCCGGCTTCAATGCCGTCTACATCGGCAGCTATGCCACCGAAGCGACCTTTCTCGGGCAGCCGGACCTGGCGTTGATGCCCAAGACTGAGCGGCTGATGATCGCGCGCAATATCGTGAAGGCCGTAAATGTGCCGGTTATTGCGGACATGGAGGAGGGATACGGCAACGCGATCAGCATGATGGATGCGGTGCGCGATTTTGAGGCGATTGGCCTGGCGGGCGTGCATATCGACGACCAGGCGCTGCCGTCGAAGTGCCCATTTCTGGCAGGCATCCCGCGCAGCGAACTGATCAGCGTTGAGGAGATGTGCGGCAAGATCCGAGCCGCGCTCGACGCCCGATACGATCCGAATTTCAAGATCATCGTGCGGTCCGATGTTATCGCGACAACGTACCTAGACACCTATTACCAGGAGCAGATGATCGACGAGGTTGTCAGCCGAAGCAATGCCTATGCCGAGGCCGGCGCAGATGCGATCTTTGTTATGGCGCTGACAGTTGAGGAATTGGAGTATTTCGCCGACAGGATCAAGGCCCCGCTTGTGGGCATCTTTGCCACGGTCGAGCCGATCGCAATCAAGGAGTTCGAGAAGGCCGGATGTCAGATGGTAATCGGCTCGCTGGTGTCGCTGTACATGGCGGGGCGCGGGCTGGTGGACGGGCTGAGGGCGCTCAAGGAGACGGGCGATTGGAATGCCGTGCAGGACAAGATGATCAACGACGAGGAGTTTTTCGATATCGTCGGCCTGGAGAAGTACGGCGACCTCTGGCGCCGCTACAAAATACCGTGAGTGGGGCGCGGTCTGGACGTTCGCAGGCTACTTGCCCCTGAACACGGGCCACGAGATGTTCGAAAGGAGGTGAGCCAGGGCAACTCGCGTGGGCAATATCGTCTGACTCGACAGGGTAGACTGGCTATCCCGCGCGGTCAGACGTGAGCGGTCGAAGGAACCATACAAACCGTACAAGGAGAAGACTGATGAAACGATCTCGTATCCTGTCAATGGCGATTTTCGTCGCTTGCTTGAGCTTGGTGGCGGTTGGGTGCGTTGCGCCTGCCGCGCCGATGGACTCCGGGGACGACATGATGGCGGAGGAGGAGATGCCGCTCGCGGGTTCGACACTACGCGTCGGCAGCATCGGCGACGCCCTGCCCGCCCTGGGCACGCAACATGAACGCCTGGACCCGGCTTTTGTCGAGGCGACGGGGGTTGACCTCCAGACGGACTTCCCGCCATTCACTGACTATGTTGCCAAGGTGACAACCATGTGTCAGTCGGGCAGCGATCTTTACGACGTCATGTGGCTGGACGGTCCGTGGTATGGCCTCTTTGTGTCGCAGGGTTGCCTGGAGGACCTTTCGGACTACATCGCCAGTGACTCGGACGAGGTGGCGCTGGACGATTACCCGCTGCGTTCGCTGGCCGTGTTGGGCACGTATAACGAGACCTTCTACGTGATCCCGCAGTTTGCCGCGGTCGGCATGCTGGCCTACCGCATGGACCTGTTCGACGATCCGGATGAGCAGGCTGCCTTCAAAGAGGAGTACGGCTACGACCTGCAGGTCCCGGAGACGTGGGGACAGTACCTCGACATCGGCACATTCTTCACCCGTCCCGATGAAGGGTTGTGGGGATTCAACCACCGCTACGGCAACCCCACCACACTCATGGGCGACCTGCTGATCGGCTTCGCCTTCTCGCGCGGCGCATCACTGTTTGACGGCGACTGGAATCCGACCTTCAACACGCCTGAGATGCAGGATGCGCTCGGATTCTTCACGAGCGAGGAGTTCCTGGCCGCGCAGCCGCCCGGCAAGGAAGGCTACTTCACCGACGACGTGATGCTGAACGCCATGCAGGGCAAGGTGGCGATGTACATCACCGAGAACTGGGCCATCTCCAACCTGATGGATCCTGCCCGTTCGCCGATGGCGGAAAACCTGGGCTGGGCGCTGATTCCCGGCTGGGAAGATCCTGAGACGGGCGAGATTCATCGCGGCACGATGGCCGGCGCCGGCGGCTGGGCGATCAACGCCAACAGCCAGAACAAGGATGCGGCCTGGGCCTACATCCAGTTCATGCAGGGCAAGTCCAACGCCAAGATTCTGGCCGAAGAGCAGCAGTGGTGCTACCGCATCTCGGACTGCTCCGACGCGGATTACGCCGCCATGTATCCTTATTTCCCGATCAACCTGGGGCAGATGGAGATCATGGTGCCGCGGCCGAGCGAGGCGTGGTGGCCTGAGGCGGAGTTCGCGTTTGCTTCGAATGTCGGCAAGTTCATGGCCGGTGAGATGACGCTTGAAGAGGCGCTGGCAGCCGCGCAGGCCGAGGCGGAACAGATCGTGGCCGACGCGGGCTATGCCGGAGTCTTCAAGAACTACACACCGGATGAGAAGGAGGGGCAGGCTTGCACTGAGCTGGCGAGCCTGGGTGTGCAGCATCCGGACTGCAACTAGGGCAGGGCAGCCCCGGTTTCGGCCCAGACAGGGAGAGGCCGGGGCGCCCCTTGTTTTCGGTTTACGCACGTGGTTGCTTCGTCTTTTTGGGTATCGCCAGATACTTAATTTGCCTCCAGAAGGAGGAAGGAGAGACAGAACCATGGAACGTCGCAGATTTTCCCGTCGTGATTTCTTGAGGTTCACCGGTGTGACGACTGGTGGGCTTCTCCTGGCGGCCTGTGGTACGGGGCCGGAGGCCGAGGCGCCGGCAGTAGAGGCTCCTGCGGAAAGCGAGTCGGAGACTGCAGCCGAACCGGCGATGGAAGAGAACGTGCTGCGTTGGGGACACTGGGACACGGGCTATATCGGAAAGCAGTTCCCGTGGACGATGGCGGGCGGCGTAAATCACACACCGCTGGTGAAGATGAGCCACGAAGGGCCGTTCTTCCGCAATGCCAACCTGGAGCTTGAGCTGAACTTGGCGGAGTCGGCGGAGTACAACGACGACTTCACGGGATTTACGGTCAAGATCAGGGAGGGCCTGCAGTGGAGCGATGGCGAGCCGGTCACGGCGCAGGATGTGTGGGGCACGACGTTGATGGCGATCACGCCGGACACGAGCGCGGCCAAGGGCGTCGAGTCAGCTCTGCAACTGGTCAAGGGCGTGAAGGACTACTGGATTGGGGCGACGGAGGAGCTGCCAGAGGGGCTGATCCTTGAGGATGACTACACCTTCCGGGTGGAGATGATCGAGCCGTGGAGCGATGCGATCTGGAACATCGTTGGCGGTCAGCAGACATTGCCGTGGCACATCTACGGCAAGATCTTCGAGGACAAGGAGGCGCGCACCGCCTTACGCGACTTCGAGACGCCGATCATGCTGGATCCGGAGCTGCAGGTAGGTACGGGTCCGTACATTTACGAGAAGGGTGAGAAGGAAGTCTTCATGCGCTACGTGAAGAATCCTTTGTACCACGGGCCGGAACCGCAGCTCGACGCGGTCGAGTTCATCACCTACGGCAGTGCCGATGCCTGCCTAGTCGCATTTGAGCGCGGCGAGGTGGACGTGATGGCGACGAATGATGCTGCCTATGTGCCGAGCATGGCGGCGGTGGCGGGAACGCAGACTTACGATACGCCGGACTACTACGTCCGCATGCTGCGGTACAACTGGAACCAGCCCTATCTGAATGACGTGCGGGTTTTTAGGGCGATCGACATGGCGCTTGACCGTTCGGTGCTGTGCGCGCAGGTGCTGGACGAGGCCTGCATCGCGTGGCGTCAGATGGGACCGGGCACCGAAGGCTTCGACCACAATCCCTACAATCCGGAGGAGTCGAAGCGGCTGTTGGAGGAGGCGGGCTGGGACCCGAACCAGGAGATCGATCTGCTGACCGACTATACGGACCCGCTGACAGCGGAGCTGCTGCCTGCGATCGCGGCGATGTTGGGCCAGGTCGGCATCAAGGCGACGCCCAAGGTATTGCAAGGGCCGGCGTTGACCGAGTACTACTACACCGGAAACGTCGACATCTGGTATGACGGCTCATGGGGCATTCCCTCGGTGACCGTGTGGCCCGGGCAGTATGACGACCCCATCTGGGTGGACGCGGATGGCAACGAGTACGGCGAGTACGCCGAAGGTCGGACGCCAAAAGCCGGCAATCTGATGGGATTCCATCCCGAGTGGGCGCAAGAGGCGCTGGAGGAGTACCGGGCGGCCACGCCGGAGCGCAAGTCTGAGCTGTTGAAGCTGATCCAGGAGCGTACGGCGAATGACGGGACCTCGTGGATGACGCTGGCGCGCTACAACCGCTGGATCTCGCACAAAGACGACATCGTTGGGGTCGACAATCCCGACACGGTGCTGTGGAACTTCGACGTGTTCTGCACGAAGTCGAATGCCTGGACCTGGTCGAGGGCATAGACGGCCGCGAGAAGTGGGTAGTGTGGAAAGTGGATAGCAGGCAGTGGATAGCAGCCCCCGCAATCCGCTGCCTGCGAGCCATTGGTGAAAGGGTTCACCATGACAGGGTACATTTTCCGACGGCTCATTTACATCATTCCGCTGTTGCTGTTGATGACCGCGATCACGTTTACGATGATCGAGCTGGCGCCGGGGGAGTTTGTGGATGCGCTGGTGCCGCCTGACACAGCGTTCGGGATCCGGCTTGAACCAGAGGAGCGGGAACGGCTGAGAGCGCGCTACGGCTTTGACAAGCCGCCCTACGTGAGATACTTCATCTGGCTAAAGGAGTTGGTGGTCTTTCAAAACCTGGGTACAGACCTGGTGACAGGGGCGCCGGTGCTGAAGGAGTTGACGCAGCGATGGCCGATGAGTCTGAAGCTGCAGGGGACGGCCCTGGTGATTTACGTCGCGGTGGGTGTCATGCTGGGGATGGCGAGCGCCTTCAGGCAGTATTCGGCACTGGACCACGTGCTCACAGCGTTCGGGCTGATCTGGATTTCGACGCCGCTCTTTGTCTTTGCGATCTTTCTGCTCTACCTATTTGCGCTGGCTCTTCCGATCTTCCCGGTCGGTCATGAGAAACCGATAGGCGTAGATAACCCCACCATAATGCAGTCGATCCACCACATGGTGTTGCCGGTGGCTGTGTTGAGCCTGGCCGGGATCGCGGCGACCCAGCGTCTGATGCGCGCCACGATTCTTGAGGTTCTGAATTCGGACTATGTGCGAACATCGCGCGCGAAAGGTCTGCGAGAGAGGGTGGTGCGGTTTCGTCATGTACTACGCAATGCGTCGCTGCCACTTGTTACGGGCGTGGTGCTGGGGCTGCCGGAGCTGATCGGCGGCTCGTTCATTGTCGAGTATGTTTTCAGCTGGCCGGGGGTGGGCAGCTACAGTTTGAATGCGGCGCTCCATTACAACTATCCTGTCCTTTTGGGCGGTTTGATTCTGAACGGGGGCCTGGTGCTGTTGGCGAGTCTGCTCGCTGACATAGCCATTGGCTGGGTAGACCCGCGAATCAGGATCACGGCGGGGAGGCAGGCATGAGTCAGACATCAGAGGCCGAGCCGAAGAGCGCGGAGGTGGACCTGGAGCTTGGCGTTCGGAAGACGCGCAGCGGGAGTACGTGGGCCCGGCTAAGGCGGCGTTTTTGGCGTCACAAACCGGCCGTGGCAGGAATCGTGGTGGTATGCGTTTTGCTGGTTTTGGCGATATTCGCGCCGATCTCGGCTTTGGGGAAGGACCCCAGCGAGCCGAATTTTGGAGAGATCAACAACGCGCCCAGCGCCAACCATGTCCTGGGCACAGACGGGATTGGGCGCGATATGTGGGCGCGCCTGGTGTACGGCGCGCGCATCTCGCTGTCAGTCGGTTTCGTGGTTGTCGGGATCACGATTGTGATCGCGGTCATCATCGGCGGCGTCTCGGGCTACTTCGGCGGCACTGTGGATACGATATTGCAGCGTTTCACAGAGGCGGTGATGCTTTTCCCGTCGTTCATCCTGATCATCACAGTGACCGCGTTTCTGGAACCAAGCATCTACAACGTAATGATCGTACTGGGCATTTTTGGCTGGCCGGGCATGTCGCGCGTTGTGCGCGCGATGTTTCTCTCCTTGCGCGAGACCGACTATGTGCTGGCAGCGCGGGCCGTGGGTGTTCGCTGGCCGGGGATCGTATTTCGGCATATCCTGCCGGGCACGCTGGCGCCGATCATTGTCAGCGGGACGCTTGGGCTGGTGGGCGCGATCATGACGGAGGCTACGCTGAGTTTTCTGGGGCTGGGCGTGCAGGAGCCGACGCCCAGTTGGGGAAGCATGTTGACGCATGCGATGCAGCTGCCGGTGCTGCGCGAGATGTGGTGGCGCTGGATCCCTCCCGCCGTGCTGATTTTCGTGACTGTGCTGGCGGTCAACTTCATTGGCGACGGTCTGCGGGATGCGGCAGATCCGATGGCGATTGAACGCTAAACGGCAGGGAGTGGAAAAAAACCAAGAGCTGATCGTCTATTTGTATTTCACTGGAGTAGAAAATGCGCACTCCGGTCGAAGGTCAACTTGAACCTATGCGCCCCGTGGGGCCGCAATGTTTCGTCGACTGGCGTTTTGTGAAAGCCGGATTCGTAGGCTGGTACGCGGACGACCACCGCGTGGGTGTATGGGAGCCGGCGCCGGACAACACAATTGGAAGACCCGAGGCGCCTTTTGGCGTACAGTTGCGGGCACAGCCGGCGGAGGAGACGGTTGGGCCGAACATGCTGCGCGACAAGCCGTGGGAGTACACGTATCACATCAACACCGTTCTTTATGACGAGGGCGTTTACCGGGCGTGGTACGAGTGCGTGCCTGAGGACCACTTCAGGGGTGTGGATGTCGGCTGGCCAAAGGGGCACGGCAACCTGATGTGCTATGCCGAATCGGATGACGGTTTCAACTGGCGCAAGCCTGCGCTCGGCCTGGCCGCGTACCATGGGGAGGAGAATACGAATATCGTCTACGGGCGCGAGTTGAGCCCGAACGGCTTGCACGGCGGCAGCGTATTCAAAGACCCGAGCGCGCCGCCCGCCGAGCGCTATAAGCTCATTTACATGGGTTCTGCCGAGGAGTCGGACTCTGCCTCCTGGCGCGAGAAGATGGCAGAGCGCTTTGGAGAAGACCTGGACCCAATGTGCACGCGAGACAGGGGGCAATCGGGTCGACTGCTGGGGGCGACCGGTCACCTGGATAGAGAACGGCGGCCGCAGGTGAACTGGATGGCGGGCGCTGTCTCGCCTGACGGACTACACTGGACTGGGCTGACAGAGCCGCTCATGGTCCATTTCAGCGACACATTGAACACAGCGTATTGGGATGCGTCGTTGGGGCGCTACGTTGGGTATTTCCGTACATGGAGGTATGGCCGGCGCTGCGTAGGACGCGCCGAGACGGAGGACTTTCGGTTTTGGCCTTCAACGCCGGATACGGTTCTGCAGGCTCCGCTGGAGCGCCACCCGTCCGACGACGTTTATACCAACGCCAAGGTCATTTATCCCGGCAGCGGGAATACGCATCTGATGTTTCCGGCAATCTACCACCGTCTGGACGACAGCCGGGAGGTCTACATGGCTTCCAGCGTTGACGGCATCAACTGGCAGTGGGCGCCCAGCGACGGTCCGGTGGTTAGCAGGGGAGAGATGGGCAGTTGGAACGGCGGGGACATCAGCACCAGCCAGGGACTGGTTCCACTGGCGGGGCAGCGAATTGCAGTTCCGGTTGTCGGCTATGTCCATGCGCACAAGTTCCCGCGCGGCAGCGAACCATTCGGCGCGCCTGGCTGGGCGACGTGGAAAGAAGGGCGGTTGGCTGCGCTCGAAGCTGACGAATTGGGGGCTTTCGCTACGATTGAGCTTGTCTTTGAAGGCAGCGAACTGTCGCTGAATCTAAAGTGCCGGGAGGCGGGGTCGGTCCTGGTAGAACTGCGCGATCCCGCTGGCCAGCCGCTGGCAGGATTCACGTTCGCAGATGCGGACCCGATTTGTGACGACAGTGTGGACAGGCGGGTGACATGGCGCGGCGAAGCGAACATCGGCCGGTTTTCGGGGCAGCCGACTTCGCTGGCTTTTCGGATGAGCAAGACCCAGCTATTTGCCTTTCAACTACATTAGCTTGCTCCCGTAGAGCTGCAAGAGGAGAGGAGTTGGGAAAGAAAGGATAGATCAACAGGGGCTTTTGAGGTCATCAAGGAGATGACGGTGTCAGACAAAACAGTACTCTTCACTGATCTGCGGCACATCCGTTGCGGAGATCTTGAATGGTTTTCGCCAGAGGGAGATCTACTGCCGGTAGTGCGTCCGCCGCTTCCGCAATCGGAGTCACATGCGTCGCTGGGATTTCAGCCGCGCGGCATTCGGCTTGAAGCCCAGCCGGCTACGAAGACAGGGCCGCTGGAACATCCCCCTCCGGGGAAAGTCATTTACGAAGGCGGATTGTACCGTTCGTGGAACGTCGTTTGGGAAGTCCCGCCCAACGTTGATGCAGGCAACTTTTACTACACTGTGCCCTCGTCGGTGACCGTGCGCTATGCGGAGTCGGATGACGGTTTCGATTGGCGGATTGTGGCCGACTCGCCGTTGGAGGCCCCTGGACTCGTAGGGTACGACGGGCCCACATTCCTGATTGATCCGCACGGGCCGGAAGAGGAACGGTACAAGATCGTATTCTGTGCGCGCCCGCCGGAGAGTGAAAGGCCGGCCCTGTGGGCGGCGTATCAGGAGATGCACCCTCGCTATCACGAGCCGCGCATGACCGAGCACAACCTGCAATGCCTTTACGCCGCTGTCTCGCCCGACGGTCTCGACTGGAAGATGCTTTCCGAGCCGCTGATGGTCCACCAGAGCGACACGGACACGACGGTCTACTGGGACGAATGGCTGAAGCGCTATGTACTGTACACGCGCATGTACTGGCAGGAACGGCGGTGGATCGGGCGTGCGGAGTCGGGGAACTTTCGTACGTGGGGCGGGATTGAGCCGATGGTCTGGCCGGAACTGTCGTGGCCGCCAACGACCGACATATATTTGAACGCCAGGTCGGTGTACCCCGGGGCGCCTCAGTATCATCTCATGTTTCCGATGCTCTACGATCGATTCACGCAGGCATCGGAGGTCCGCATGTACTCTTCCAGCGACGGCATCGTCTGGTTCCAAGTACCCGGAGGCCCGGTCATTTCTCCAGGGGCGATAGGGGCCTGGGACAGCGAGTTTATCGCGGCCGGACGGGACCTGGTGCCGTTTGGGAGCGACCGCATCGCTGTTCCGTACCACGGGACACCCTTCCCGCACAAGTATCCGCGCTGGGACAACGTGCTTGAATCGCATCGAGTGGGATGGGTATGGTGGCAGAAGGGACGCTTGAGCGCGGTGGTGGCTGACGAGGAGGGGGAGTTCTTCACCTTTGCCATGGTTCCGGCGGGCCGTTCGCTGCGTCTGAACGCCCGCACGCGAGGCGGGGGAGAGGTACGCGTGGGGGTCATCAGGTCCAGGCAGACGAATGAAAGCGGCTTTCATATACGGGATGTTTATTCACAAAGGGAGGAGGTCGCCGGCCGTTCCGTAAGCGATTGCGCAGCCATTACGGGGGACAGCCTGTCGGCGGCTGTCTATTGGGGAGGCAATAGTGACATCGGCAGCGCGGACGGCGAGCCGGTGATTTTGCATTTCAAGCTGCGGTCGGCGGAACTGTTCGGGTTCGAGTGGGCATGAAGTCCGTGCCTGCCTCAAGGGGAATAGGGAGGTCCCGTGTACCAAGGTGCGCGCAACGTCTACTGCCGTTACAAGGACATAAAGACGGTTGAGTTGGTCTATGACCTGAACGAGAAGCCGCTCCTGTTCCTGGACCTAGGGCTCGTGTTTCCCGGAATGATCATCTGGGAGGATAGCAGATCGGGGGAGGCCCATCCTCTTCATGCCGGGCTTGAGTTTTACGGCGAGCGGAAATTGGCCAGGGAGGACGTCGTCGGTCGCGAATTTCGCGTGCCATTTGGGGTTTCGTTCGCAACTGAGCCGGCGCGCAGAGGGCCGCAGATCTGTCTGGAAGGGATGGAGACGCAGCTGGTAGGCGGCACGATGCTTCACGACGGCCGCATGTACCGGCTATGGTATCCGACGACGGAGCCTGAGGGATTCGTTTCGGCGGCAACGAAGGAAACTTCGTCGCGGCAGGGGTTTGACCTGGGGCACCTGGGCAATGTGCTTCGCTACGCTGAATCTGACAATGGCGTCGACTGGCGTCTGCCGCAGTTGGACCATGTTGGCGTGGACGGTGCGAAATCGAACATAGTATACGGTTCGATGAGCGAGCCTGAAATCGGGTACGGCGGCGGCTCAGTCTTTGTGGACCCGTCAGCCGAGGCGGACTCGCGGTACAAGGTGATGTTTACGGGACGGATGTCGCCGCGGCGGCAGATGGAGTTTGCCGAAGCGACGGGCCAGCAGGTCGATCCCATGTCATTGATGACGGGCATTCCGCCGGAGGTTGCCTATTCGCAGGGCGAGGCGTTTGCGGCCCAGTTCGAGGCGCTGGCGGCCGGTGGAGTGCCTGATTCACCTGGGCTGCTTCCGGATGCCGGCGGGCAGGTGTTATTCGGCGCGGTCTCGCCCGACGGACTGAGCTGGCGGACCTTACCTGACCCGATCATGTTGTTCATGGCCGAGTCGAACAATGCCTACTACGACGTGGAAAGGGAGGCCTGCGTAACCTACATCAGGTTGTGGCATGTGGCGCAGCGACGGGCGATCGGGAAGTCTGTGACCAAGGATTTTTCGAGTTGGCCCTTTCCGCGGGCATTGCTTGTCCCCGAGTTGCGTGACCCGATATCGACCGACTTTTACACGAATGCACACAGCCTTTACCCCGGCCACGAGGATGTTCACCTCTGCTTTGTCGCCCGATACCGGCGCGGGGGCGATGACTGCAGCGACATCAGCGTAGCGGTCAGTGTGGACGGAGAGATCTTCAACTTTCCGCCGGGCGGCCCTGTCATCTCGCAAGAGCCATGGGAATGGGGTCCGACGGCTGAGCCGGGGGCGGGGTTCATCATCCCGATGACGGCAATGGTCCCGTTCGGAAGGGATCAGATCGGTCTCGTTTACGGCGGCAGCAACGTTGCGCACAAATGGCCGAGGACCGTGGAGGTGGAGCATTTTTCGCGCTGGGCGCTATGGGACAGAGAACGGCTGGTTGCGCTGACGGCACAGGAGCATGGGGAGTTCGTGACCGCCGGGCTGATTCTTCACGGCCCCCACGTTTTCATCAACGCCAGGACTGAGATGAGCGGCCGAATCCAGGCCGAGTTGCTCAACTCGATGGGAGAAATGTTGCCGGGTTACAGCTTCGAAGAGAGCGAACCGATTGTTGGCGACCACAAGCGGGCCGCCTTGAAATGGCGGGGAGGCCCGGACCTCAGCCATATGGTTGGCAAAAAGATCTATCTTCGATTCAGAATGATTCAGGCCAGGTTGTACAGTCTGACTGCGGAAGCCGGCAACTGAGGAAAAGGATATGGGAAGTCAGCCGGAATTGGCTGTTGCAAGGGACGGACAAACCTGGCGCGCACGTTACCAGAGGTTCGCCAGGGAGCATGCCGGTTTTTTGTGGGTTGCGCCGGCACTGTTCACGCTGCTGGCTGTCATTATCTATCCTATGATTTACGGGATATACCTCTCGTTTGTGGATATGAACCTTGGTCAGAAGGAGGCGCCGTTCATCGGCCTCGAAAACTTCAGTTTTGTTTTGAAGGACGACATCTTCCGCAACAGCATCTCCAAGACACTGATATACGTTGCCGTCAGCGTTAGTCTGACATTCGTCTTCGGACTTGGTCTTGCGCTGCTGATGCAGAAGATCCGCTGGGGACGCACGATATTTCATCTTATTCTTATCGCGCCGATGGCGATTGCGCCGCCGGTGGTGGGCCTGACCTGGCGCTGGATCTACAATCCATTGTTCGGCCTGCTCAATCCTTTTCTGGGCGTCTTTGGAATTTCGCAGCAGGCTCCTCTCGGCAGCCCGAATTCGGCGATGGAGGCTGTTCTTGTCGTCGACGTCTGGCAGTGGACTTCGCTGGTCTTTCTGATCCTGTACGCGGGCGTCTCGACGCTGCCGCGCGAGCCATACGAAGCAGCCGACCTTGACGGGGCTGGGCCGTGGGCGATGTTCTGGCGTATCACCTTGCCGCTACTGACGCCTGTAATTCTGGTGGTCCTTGTGCTGCGAACGGTCGACGCCTTCCGCACGTTTGACCTGGTGAACGTGATGACTGCGGGCGGGCCGGCCCTGTCCACTGAGGTGATGAGTCTTTACATTTATCGCGTCGGCTTCAAGTTTTTCCAGATGGGCAGGGGCGCGGCCGCGGGCCAGATAATGCTGCTCGGCGCCGGACTGATACTGGCGGTCTATTTCCGATTCCTATACAGGGAACTTGATTGAAGATGGGAAACGATGTCAGGCAGGCACAACGCCCTGTGCGAAGACAGCATCCGTTCGGGCGGCTCGTGCGCCGCCACTGGAGCACTGCGGTCGCCTACCTAGTGGTGGTCGTTGTGTGCGTGTTCGTTCTGATCCCGATTCTGGCCGGATTCGTTACCGCGTTCAAGCCGGGCCCGATCCAGATTGCCAGTCCACCGGTCTGGTTGTTCCAGCCTACTGCGGACAATTTCGAGCGCGTATTGATTGCTAAGAAAGGTCTGCTGAATTTACGCAACAGCATCATTGTTACGGTGCTCTCGATCAGCGTTTCGCTGCTGGTGGGCGTGCCTGCGGCATACTCTCTTGCCCGGCTGCGCATGAAGGGGCGGCAGCAGCTGCTTGGCTGGATCATCTCGCTGCGCATGATTCCTCCTGTCGTCGTGGCGCTGCCATTCTTCGTACTTATCGATCGCATGAAGCTGTATGATACCTATGTGGGCCTGTCGCTCACCTACCTTTCGTTCAGCATTCCCATGATTATCTGGATCATGCGCGGATACTTTGCGCGAACGCCGCACCTGGAAGAGTCGGCGATGGTGGACGGATGCAGCCGTTTGCAGGCCGTCTTGCGGGTACTCTTGCCTGTGGTCATGCCCGGGCTGGCGGCGACAGCGTTGCTGGTGGCGATGGTGGCATGGAATGAGTATATGCTGGCGCTGATCCTAACCGGGCGCAACACGGCGACGCTGCCTATCGGCGCGGTAACCTACGTGACTCGGGTGCGGGTCGAGTGGGGCGAGCTTTTCGCCATGAATCTGATCATCGCCGCGCCGGTCCTGCTGTTGGCGGCGACATTGCACCGGCACCTGGTGCGCGGCCTGACATTTGGGATGGTCGAATAGGGGAAACGGACGTGGACAAGGCTTCAGCGGCGACCGACCACTGGACACGGACAAGACGATGCTGTTGACGAGACAGAATCTGGCGGGGATGATGGAGTGTGGGCGCCTCGAGCCTTACTCCAGCAAAGAGGAGATCCTGGAGCTGTGCCGGAGCGCCAGGGAGTTGGGGTTGGGCGTGGCATACGCAAATCTGAGCTATCTGTCGCTGGTTGGCGGCGCGATCGCCGGCAGCCAGACAAGGCTGGGCATTCCAATCGCCTTTCCCTTTGGTGCGACGAGCCCTGAAATGAAGGTCTTGGAGGCCCGGCAGGCGCTGGAGGAGGGGGCGGTGGAGTTCGACATGGTGATGAATGTGCAGCGCTTTAAATCGGGCGAGTATTCCTATGTGGAGGATGACATCAACGGCGTGGTCGAGGCCGTGGGCGATTTGACGACAAAGGTGATTATCGAAACCTGCTTTCTGACCAAGGCCGAGATCGTAAAGGCTGCCCAGGTCGTGAAGAAGGCAGGCGCCAGCTATGTCAAGACATCGACCGGGTATGGCACCTACTGCGCCCGTCTGGTTGACGTGCAGTTGATCCGGGAGAATGTGGATATCGGCATTAAGGCTGCGGGCGACATTGCGGACCTATACACGTGCATGGCAATGATCAGGGCGGGCGCAACCACGATTGGCGCCAATCCTGAGGATGCGGAAACGATTCTGGACGAGTTCGCGAGCGAGTACGGTGAGCAGGTGGAAATCCAGGTAGCGCAGGTGGGGGGAAGATGACGGAGACAGTTGGATTTGGCATCGTAGGTTGCGGAAGCATCGCCGAGATCGCGCACTTCGCGTCGATTGCGAAGACGCCGGAGGCGAGACTGATCGCGTGTTGCGACATCAACCCGGACACGGCGGCGCGTGCTGCTGAGAAGTACGGGGCCGAGGCGTGGTACACGGACTACCGGGCGATGTACGCGGAGCGCAGCGACCTGGAAGCGGTGATTATCGCGACGCCGAACAACCATCACCGGAACCAGGCGATAGCGGCGGCTCAGGCGGGTCTGCACGTGGTTGTCGAGAAGCCGCTGGCGGTCACAAACAAAGAGGCGTGGGACATTGTCGGGGCCTGCCGCCGGGCCGGCGTCAAGTTGATGGTTGGCTGCGACCGGCGGTTCTGGACACAGAATCAGTGGGCCAAGCAGTTGATCGAGGACGATGTCATCGGCCAGGTGTTGATGGCGCGCGCGTCGCTGCACGAACATTGGCACCTCTACCAGAACCATGTCGCCAAGACGGATTTTCGGCTGCGCGCCAATGTCGCGGGCGGCGCTGCGCTGCCAGACACGGGCGCACACGCCATTGACCTTTTGACTTGGCTGATTGGATCGCCGGTCAAGCGCGCCGTGGGCGTGGCTAAGAGGCTGGCGATGCCAGCCGACTACACACTGTGCGATGACACGGTCTGGCTTCTGCTCGATTACGAGAACGGCGCGCAGGGTTGCGTGAGCTGTAATCGCTTCTCGCATGCCGTCTCGCAGGCGACCGAGTTGTACGGAACTGAGGGCACGATTTACACGACCACCGACGCCACCAATCCCTTCCAGAGCGTTCCAATGGCGGTCTACACCAACCGCGACTATGCGATCGAAGAGTTGCCCGAGATTTTGCGCAACCATCGCTGGCCGCAGCTGTTCTGGGTCGAGGATATTGTCAACCGGCCTGTCCAGAAACGCTGGACAGCGCTGCACCCCCCGCGTGAACCGAACAACTATACGAATATGACCCGCCACTTCATGGACTGCATCATCCATGATGAGCAGCCGATGGTCTCCGGGGAGGACGGCGCGCGTGCGATCGAGGTTATGTGCGCGGTGTACAAATCGATGGAAACCGGCGCGTGGGTGGAGCTTCCATTACGCGAGGAGATAGTTCCCCCGCATTACGCGCCGTTGCCGATTGAAGGTTAACTTCCGACTCGCTCTTTTTGGAGGGCGAAGAGTCCGAATCAGCGGGGACGACAAGGAGACAGCAGTTGCTTCCGACCGGCGCAAAGCCTCGATGTCCGTGCCCCAAGTAGGTTTCGTGCATATCCCCTTTCAACATGTGGGTTGCGATTGAACGCTCCCGCACCATGACTCAAGGAGGATAGTGAAATGGATACGCGTAAGATGACCCGCCGGGAGATTCTGAGACTCATGTCAGCTGGCGCGGCCGGTGCCTCCGTGCTTGCGACGGTCTCATGTGTAGCGCCAGTGGAAACGGCAGCGCCCGCGGCTGAGCCGGCGATGGAAGGGTTTGACTTCAAACGCTTCGACGGGGAGAGTCTCTTCATTCATGGCGAGAATCACCCTATTTCGGAACTGGTAGCCGAGGTCGATCAGGAGTTCTTGGAGCTGACCGGCATCTCACTTGAGTGGGAGCTGGCGCCGGAGGCGCAGGCTCGACAGAAGACACTCCTTTACATGCAGGGCCAGGACACCGGGCTCGACGTGTGGGAGACGGCTATTCCGATCGAGAAGCTGAAGTTCCAGAGCGAGGGTTGGTATTTCGCAATCAATGACCTCCTCAAGGACCCGAACCTCAGCGACCCAGATTGGGACGCCGACGACATTGCTGCCGCCGGCTGGCAGTGGGTGACCCTGGACAATGGGGACATCTATGCGCTGCCCTCGTTTGTGCCGCAGATTATCTACGCCTTTCGCCGGGACCTGTTGGAGGAGAAGGGCATCGAACAGCCGAAGACGCTGGAGGAGATGGAGGCGGCCGCCGAAGCGTTGCACGATCCGCCCAACATGTATGGGATTACCCTGCGCGGCAAGGCGGCGGTTTGGGTCATGTGGGGGGCATTCCTGTGGAACATGGGCGGGAGTTGGCAGGATGAGGACGGTAACCTGGCAATTGCCACGCCTGAAGCGATCGCAGCGGCCGAGACGTATGTGCGGCTTCTCCAGAACTACGGCCCGCCTGGGTCAACCGGATATGACTGGCTCGAATGCAGTTCACTGTTCAGCCAGGGTCAGGCAGGGATGTGGGTAGACGGCTCGGACCTGATTGCGAAGTCCGAGAACCCTGAAAACTCTGTGATTGCCGACAAGATCGGCTACTCGCTGCTGCCGGAAGGACCGGGCGGGCAGTTCGGTCCGGTAGCTTGCGTGGGCTGGGCGATCAGCCCCTTCAGCCAGAAGAAGGAGGCAGCTTTCTACTTCCTCCAGTGGGCGACCAACAAGAGCAACCAGCTCCGGGCGATGATTAGCGGCTCGCCGGCGGCCCGGGTATCTGCATGGGAGCACCCAGATTTCGCAGCCAACAGTCTCGTTCCGCAGGACTGGATCGATACCTGTGTGGAATCGCTGAAGGACGGCGTGGCAGTGCCCATGATTCCGGAAATCATTCCGGTCAACGAGTTCGGTGAGGCGGTGAGCAACGCCTTGACCCAGGCCATCGAGGGCGGCGACGTGGCAGCGCTGCTGCAGCAAGCCCAGGACGAGCTGGAGCCCGTAATGCAGACATCCCAGGCCTAAACGGGCAAAATTTTCCGCCGCAGGACTATGCTGACGGGCCCGTTCGTGTGGTTTCTCCGCTCGCTTCGCAGAACCTGTAAGGATTGGCGTTAGCCTACAACCCTGGCTCCCGTTTGTCGGTCATTGGGCGGGGGCCAGGGGAATGGGCCTGACCGAGACAGAGGCTTTGATACTCCCTTCAATCCCGAATGCCCAAGGACAGCAGGATGCATCCATGGCTGTAGAGGGCTGTAGAGGGCTGTAGATGCAAGAGACACGGAGCGACACGGGGTGACACCGAGATGGACGCGGTGAAAGAGACCAATCTTTGGCGCAGAACGGGTATAGGCGACTGGATGGAGAGACGTGCCGGTCTCGTCTTCATCGCCCCTGCCGCTTTCGCCGTACTGTTGCTGATAGGCTATCCTCTGGTCTGGAATCTGTACATGAGCCTCCAGAAATGGGAGCTCGGCAGGCAACCACCGGAGTTTATCGGCCTCACGAACTACATCAACGCGCTTTCGGCGCCCAGGTTTCACCAGGGTGTCTTCAAGACTCTGTACTACACTGTGCTGGCGACGCTGATTCCGACGACTCTTGGACTCGGGGCCGCGCTCGTATTTAACGAACGGTTTTTCGCCCGCGGCGTGCTGCGGTCGGTCTTTGCTTTGCCAATGATGGCGACTCCTGTCGCGGTGGCTCTCATCTGGCAGCTGATGTACCATCCCGCGTTGGGCGTTTTCAACTATCTTCTGAGCCTGGTCAATTTGCCGCCCAGTCTGTGGGTTGCTTCGTCTCAGACGGTTATACCGAGCGTTGCGCTTGTAGAGTCGTTTCAGGCAACCCCTTTTGCTGCGCTCGTTATACTTGGCGGCTTGGCCGCGCTCCCCGCTGGACTGTACGAAGCGTCCAAAATTGATGGGGCGAATGCAATGCAGCGATTCAGATACCTGACGTTGCCTCTGGTTTGGCCATACATTGTCGTAGTGGTGCTGATTCGTTCTGTCGACGCGCTCAAGGCATTTGACTCCATCTTCGTGCTTACGCAAGGAGGACCGGGACGAGCGTCGGAAACGATAAACATCCTGCTTTTCCTGCAGGCATTCAATTTTTATCACGTGGGCTACAGCGCTTCGATGGTGGTGATGCTCTTCATACTGGTTGTGGGGGCGGCGCTGATTCTGACTCGATTGAGAAGGGATCCGTCATGGTAAGGAGGGGACCGGCCTGGGCAAATCAAGAAGGGCACCGGCCATTCACCCTACTTTATGGCTTTGCAGGAAAGGGCGCATTCTGGCTGGTCATCGTTGCGCTCATGCTGCCTTCTTTATTCTTCTTTTTCTGGATGGTTTCGCTCTCTTTCAAGAGCCAGGTAGAGAACACAGCCTATCCGCCGGTCTTCGTGCCGAGCAGCCTTGGACTAGAGAGCTATGCCGAGGTTTTCCGCAAGCATCCATTTCCGCAATACGCCAGAAACAGCACGATTGCAGGGTTTGGGGCAACCGGCATCGCCCTTTTGATTGGCGTACCGGCCGCCTATGGAATCGTCAAGTGGAGACGCTACGAGATTGCGCTGCTGATCCTGCTTGCCAGGTTGGTGCCGCCGATGAGCTTCTTGATACCTTGGTTTGCCGCGACCCGCAGTTTGGGGCTCTCCAATAGCTACATAGCTCTAATCTTGGGTCACATGGTGGCTGGATTGCCACTTGTTGTATGGATAATGATCGGTTTTTTCGAAGACTTGAATCCCGAATTAGAGGATGCTTCATCGGTTGATGGGTGCGGACCGTACGGGAGTTTCTTTCGGATCGCCTTGCCCCTGACGCTTCCGGGCCTCGTGGTTTCAGCAATCATGGCATTCATTACATCCTGGAACGATTTCATGTTCTCAGTGGTGCTGTCCGGTCCGAAGACACGGACACTTCCTGTAGCCGTCTATAACATGCTAAGTTTTGAAACGGTAAACTGGGGCCCGCTGGCGGCAGCCACTATCATGGTAACATTGCCGGCGGTGCTGCTGACGCTTTTCATACAACGTTATATCGTGTCTGGACTTACGGCGGGAGCGATTAAGGGCTAAGAGGGGGCTGCCGGTGCAGATGTCCTGTGAAGAGGACAGAGTCAAATCGTCCGTTCGGCAACAAGGTTTGGCGGTGCCTACTCCACGTCTACTTTGGAGCCGGGCGGTCCGCCGCGATCTATTTTTCCGCGGCTAAGAGCAACCTCTGATGAGAAAGAACAGAAATCGGGCCGACAGCCTGTTGCGAATCGGGGCTGGATCGGCCTGTCCTGGCGAGAGGATAGAGCCGGCTATCGAGCTGGTCGAAAAGGGGAACATCGACTACATAATCTTTGATTCGCTGTCGGAGAGCGAGATGCTGGCCTTTGAGCGGCACAAGATGAGCCAGCCGGGCGAGGGTTACGACACATATACTGAGAGGCGGCTGCGAAGTATTTGGCCACAATGCGCACGCAACGGGACTCGTATCATTGGGAATATGGGGGCGGCCAATCCGCGCGGCGCGCAGGAGCTGGCGATAAGAGTCGCTCGTGATCTGGGACTCATTGGTGTGAAAGTGGCTGCGGTCCTGGGCGACAATGTACTCATTTCGATCAGAGAGCTGAATCCGGTCGTGAACGAAACGCAGGAGCGGGTCAGCGAGTTTGGAAACAGGCTGATCGCGGCCCATGCTTACATCGCGGCCGACCCGATCGTTGAAGCGTTGCAACAGGGGGCCGACCTGGTCATTACCGGAAGAGTTGGGGATGCATCTCTATTTCTGGCGCCAATGATCCATGCGTTTGGGTGGAAGGCCGATGACTGGGACCTGCTGGCTAAAGGTATCGTGCTGGGCCATCTGTTCGAATGCGCCGGGCAGGTCACGGGAGGTTATTTCGCGGACCCGCCTTACAAGGTTGTGCCTGAGCTTCATCGATTGGGATTCCCAATCGCCGAGATCTGTGCAGATGGCCAGATGGTCATTACGAAGACGCCGGACAGCGGGGGCGTTGTAAGCCCCGCCACGTGCGCTGAACAGATGCTGTACGAGACCGATGATCCTACCAGCTATATTGAAGCAGACGTCGTCGCAGATTTTTCGGACATCGGATTTGAGCAAGTGGGGCCGGATAGGGTTGCGATCGAGGGGAACGTCCGAGGCAAGCCTAAACCTGAGATGCTGAAGGTCAACCTGGGCGTTAGAGAGGGCTTTCGAGCGGAAGGGACTGTTTTCTATGCGGGGCCGGGCGCGTACGAGAGAGCAAAGCTCGCCGCCGACGTGATCAGGCAGCGATTGGAGCAGGTGACTCACTTGAAAGCCGACGCGCTTCGATTCGACTTCATTGGTATAAGCGCGCTGTACGGGCCGCCGACTGCGGCGGATAACCCGCCATGGGAGGTTGGACTGCGCGTTGCGGGGAGAACGCAGGAGCGGTCCGAGGCCTGGAAGATCATGCACGAACTGGAAACGATCGACAACAACGGTCCGGCTGCAATTGGACGGGGCTTGAGGAGCGAGGCGATCGCTGAAATCCTGGGCTATTATTCTACTTTTATCCCCAGGGAGATGGTGGAGACAGAGGTGATAATCAAGGAGGCCTAGTCGATGAGGAAGGTCCAGTTGCGTGAGATCTGCCACGCCCGCTCGGGTGACAAGGGCTTTCACGCCAATATAGGTCTGATCGTTTACGAAAAGAAACACTATGAATTGATTAGAGAACAGGTTACGCTGGAAAGGGTCAGAAGCTTGTTTCAAGACAGCGTGAAGGGCGAGGTGAATCGTTACGAGCTGCCGCGAATGGGGGCGCTAAACTTTGTGCTGCGCGATGCTTTGGATGGGGGAGCGACGCGCACGCTTACTCTGGACGGTTACGGCAAGGTCCTGAGTTCCGTGCTGTTGAGTCTTGAAGTGGAACTCCCAGAAGAGTGATAGGGACTGGAGCTGGGCAGCCATTGAGCGACGAATCAAGAGTTACCCTCCCACAGGCCGTTCGTCCCGGCACTTGAGTGACGCGTCATAGGACATCGTACGGAAAGGCAAATGTACGACTACATCATCGTTGGTGCAGGTTCAGCGGGTGCAGTTCTGGCGGCCCGATTGACGGAAGACCCTTCAGTTTCCGTCTTGTTGCTTGAGGCCGGCCCCGACTACCGCTCGGGCGAGGCTCCGCCGGCGATGCGGAGTCACAATCACGGCGAGATTCTCTTGTCGGAGGCGTTCAAGTCGTTGTACCACTGGCCTGACCTCTCTGCACAGCGCAGCCAGGCGCAGGAGCCGAGGGAGTTCATCAGAGGGCGCGGCGTAGGGGGCAGCTCGGCCATCAACGGTCTGATTGCGCTGCGTGGGGAGCCGGACGACTTCGACCGTTGGGAGAAGATGGGCTGTAAGGGATGGTCGAGCGAAGAGGTCCTGCCATCTTTTGTGCGGCTGGAGAACGATCTCAACTTCAGCGACCCCTCTTATCACGGGCGCGGCGGCCCTATTCCGCTGTATCGCGTTCCGTTGGAAGAGTGGGGACCGGTCGACCTGGCGCTGCGGAGGGCCGCGCTCGACCTAGGCCACGGCTGGTCGAAAGATTGCCACGCGCCGGGCAGCACCGGCATTTCTCCGGTTGCTCTGACGGTGAGGAATGACGTACGCGTGTCGACCAATGATGCCTACCTGGAGCCGGCGCGAGGTCGACCGAATCTCACCATCGTCGGCGATGCTCTCGTTGACCGGATCGAGTTTGAGAAGAGGAGAGCAGCGGGAGTGCGTTTGCACTCAGCCGACGGCGCGGCAGGAGTCCGGCATGGCAAGGAGATCCTGATGTGCGCGGGAGCGGTTCACTCGCCTGCGATTCTGATGCGCTCGGGCATTGGGCCGGCAGGGGCTCTGCGTTCGCTGGGCGTCGCTCCGGTTGCCGACCTGCAGGGCGTTGGTGAAAATGTCCTCGACCATCCGGCGGTCGGGCTTCACCTTTCTTTGCGGCCCGAGGCACAGGCGGGCGATCCTCATGCTCGCCGCACGAACTGCTGCCTGCGATACACATCCGGCCTTGCCGACACGGGCTTCAATGATATGCTGATCGCGAGCTGCAATGTGTATGGCGTTGAGGGGGAAGCTCTTAGGAGAGGCATCGTTGTGGTCTCGGTCTTTCAGGCTTTTTCGAAGGGGCGGCTGCGGATTGCGTCGCCTGATCCTGATGTCAACCCCGTCATAGAGGAGCGGATGTTGACTGACGAGCGCGACCTGGTCCGGCTGCGAGACGGCGTGCGGCTGCTGTGCGGGATTGGGCGGCATGCGGCATTTTCTGACATCGCCGAGGATATGTCGGTTGGCGATCCCCTCAGCGAGAACCGGCGGAGCGTCGATAGTTTCACAGATGACGCGGAGCTCGAAGCATGGCTGCTGCAGGAGTGCGCCGACTGCTATCATATCGTCGGGACCTGCCGCATGGGCGCGGCGGACGATCCGCTGGCGGTGGTCGACGCGGATTGCCGCGTGATTGGCGTAGACGGACTGCGCGTGATAGACGCGTCGATTATGCCTGAGGTGCCGCGCGCCAATACGCATCTGACGACGGTCATGATCGGTGAGCACATGGCGGAGCGGCTGAGACGGTAGCCAGTCGGTGTTAGCAGGAACCAGACAGGAGCAAAGGAACATGGCCAGATCTCTCGTAGTGGGCGGTTCGGGATATATCGGTCGCGAGCTTGTTCGACAGCTTGCGGCGCGCGGGGATGATCTGTTCGTTTTCGGGCGGTCGCCGCAGCCTGAGGGCATGCCCGGCAGATGGCTGCAGGGGGACATTACACAGCCAGAGTCGATCGGCGATGTTCTGAGCGGCCTCGATTTCGATGTCATCTACCATGTTGCGTCCCTGCCGGGCGACACGGGTGACCCTTTGGAGATGGTGACGGTCAACATGCTGGGGCTGACGCATCTGCTGATGCATGCGCGGGACGCGGGCGTGAAGAGGTTCGTTCTTTCCAGCAGTATATCGGCTTACGAATGGTATCCTGCGACGAAATTTGTCGCGCCGGACTACATGCCGGTCGACGAGAAGCATCCGGCGCGGCCCAAGGACATGTACGCCTCGACCAAGCGGATGCAGGAGGAGCTGGCGCTGACGTTCTACCATCAGTACGGGCTGCCGGTCACAGCGCTGCGTTTGACCGCTGTTGTCGGTCCGGGCGGGCGCGGCGGAGGACGCGGCTGGCGGGAGTTCGCCGAGATGCTGGCAGAGGGAGAGTCGGTCCAGATACCCCACTCTTCGCTTGACGAGCTGTGCCACTATGTTGACCTGCGGGACGCGGCACGGATGCATATTGCGGCAGGGGAGCATCCCAAGGCGCCGGGTGAGGTCTTTAACTGCTGCGGGCCGGGCCCGACGCGCGGCTCCGAGTTTGCGGCGATCCTCGAAAGCATCATTCCCGGGATTCAGGTCGAGACCGGGTTTCCGTGGAGCATGGCGCAGGGTGGGGAGATCGAGTTTGACATGTCGAAGGCAGAGCGGGTGCTGGACTTCACGCCGCGATATTCGATGCGGGAAACGATCGAGAGCATCAAGGCGTGGGTCGACGCGGGCGGGCTGGAGGAGGACCGGCCGGATAGCGACAGCGCCTATTCAAGCGGTGTGCAGGACTGAGGTCGAGGAACGAGGCTGACGGGTAGCTCACTACATGGGGCGGGACTTCGGCCCTGCCCCCGGAAGGGAAGAGAATGGATTCGATCGACAGGGCCAAGCGGGAATCGTTTGTTGAGAAAGGCTTCATCGTCTTCAGGAATATACTCGAACCGGAACTCGTGGCAAGGCTGCAGAGATGGAGCGACGAGATTCTGAGTCTCCAGGATGAGGAACACTTCAGGGAACAGCGCACGCCCGGCAGCATGGTGCTGATCGACTGGCAGATGGCCCATGAGCACAAGGTAGTGGCCGAACTGATCGCCCATCGGGGAGCGCTGCGGGCGCTGGCGCAGCTGGGATTCGCCGAACCGAAATTCGGGCATGGGCGGATCATCAGCAAGCCGCCGCAGAGCCCGCCGCTGTTTTGGCACGAGGACGGCCGATTTTGGGACGACCCGGTCAGCTATACGTGGCAACCGATCCAGTGTTTTCTAATGTACTATCTGACCGAAACGAGGGTGGAGAACGGCTGTCTGCGGGTGATACCGGGCACGCACCGTAAGCGGCACCGGCTGCACGATGAGGGGTCGTCGATGCACACCGAGGAGCTGCGGACCTACGCGGACCCGGCGAACGTTTCTTTCCAGCGGGCGGAGGGTGAGATCGACGTGCCGGTGAAGGCCGGAGACGTGGTGATGGGGTACGGTCGGATGTTTCACGCCGCCCACGCGAACCGGACGGACGAGCGCAGAACTGTGCTCACGATGTGGTACTACCCGCACTTTGTCGACCTGCCGGAGCGGACGCGGGCAACGATCGAGTCCCTTGAGAGGAAGAACAGCGTTACTTCGACCCCGCCGCAGAGTCCGGCGCAGGTGCGGATGGAGCGGCTGAGGATTCGGTACGAGGGCGACGCCGAGCCGATTGGAGTGCAGTGGACGCCCGGGCCGGCGCTGCGTTAGCGGTCAGATTTTCCCCTTTGCTTTCATCTCCTCTGCAAGCCGCTTCTGGTAGGCGGCGTGCGCTTCTTCGTCAACCTTTGCGCGTTCCGAATAGTAGATGAATCCGAGCGCCTGGCGCGTGCGCGTGCGGCTGCGGTTGCCGTCGGCGCGGTGGATTGTCATAGCGTTGTGGACAAGCAGGTCGCCGGCGTGGGCGGGTAGGGCGACCTCGTCGGCGAGGTCCTGCGGCGTTCCGTAGTCGGTGACGCCCTGGGAGAAGCCGAGCGTTTGCGTACGGCCGTGGGGTCGCAGGCCGCGGCGGTGGGAGCCGCGCACGTAGCGGACGCAGCCGTTTTCCTCGTCGACGGTTTCCAGCGGCAGCCACATGGTCAGGGCCTCGCAGGGATCGAGCATGAAGTAGTAGCCGTCCTGGTGGGGCGGGGTGGCCTTGCCAATCTGCGGGGGTTTGTTGAAGTACTGCATGTTTTTGCCGACGACGGGCCCTTGCAGGAGCAGCTCGGCCAGCTGCTGGAATTTGCCGCCGAACATCAGGCGTTCGAAGTGTGTGTCGTGGCGGAAAAGGTATTGGACCTGCTTGAGCGTTTCGGGCTTACCGAGTTCCTCGTAGAAGACCTGCTCGCGGGGGAGGTTGGGCACCTTGTGGCCGATGAAGCGGGCGACGACCTCCTTCGTCTCGGCGACTTCGTCGGGGGTGAGGAAGGCGGAAAGGGCGAGGTAGCCGTCGCGGGTGAAGGCCCCGCGGGTGTGGACGGATTGCTTGCGCCAAGAGGGTGCGTCTGCTGTGGTGTCCATGCGGATCTCACTCAAGTGGAAGGTTGCGGGACAGGGATTGGAGCCGTCTCACTGGGCGCGGCCGACAGGCTGCTCTCAGGTCAGTGTCCGCAGGTAATTGAGGGTGGCCTGCGCCGAGGCGGCAGGGTCGTCGAACTTTCCGGTCTCGATTACGATATAGTCGTCGTAGCCGACCTGGAGGAGGGCGTCGAGGACGGCGGGGACGGGCACATCGCCCTGGCCGAAGGGCTTGCGATTGAGTCCGTCGAAGTGGAGCGCGTACCTGGAGCCGGGCGGTTCACCGCCCCGGTGGTACTCCTTAGCGTGGACGCGGGCGATGCGGGACCCCAGGATGGCTATCTCTTCGAGGGGGTCGGCACCGAGCGCCATGCTGTTGCCCATATCCCAGTAGTTGCCGACGTTGGGCGAGTTGACCTTGTCGAGCACCTCGGCGGTGAGCTCGGCGGGCATAGTGTGCTCGATGGCGAGGATGACGCCGGCGGCTTCGGCGTCGGGCGCGAGCTGCTGCAGATTCTTGACGAGGCGGGAGACGGCTGAAACGCCCTTGATCTCGGCGGCGGCGAAGAAGGGCACCAGAAGGTAGCGCGCGCCGAGGTCGGCGCAGAGCGTGATGCCGGCGCGGACGGCTTCGAGACCGAAGGCCTCCTTTTCCTCCTGGGCGAAGCCACCCTGGTTGAGAAAGTGGCCGGCAATAGAGGGGATTTCAACGCCGGCCTCGTCGGCGGCGCGGCGGATGGCGGCGCGGTTTTCGGGCGCGAGCCTGCCGCCCGGTTGGACCCAGGCCGGGTCCTTCCAGTCGAGCTCGACGCCGTCGAAGCCGAGGCGTGCGGCGGCGGTGAAGAGGGTCTCGAGCGGTTCTTCGATTACGTTCTGCAGCGTGCCGATCTTCACAGATCACTCCACTTTTTCGATTTGGCCCGACTTGAGCGAGCGATTAGCGGCCAGGGTTGCGGCGAGCGACTTGACGGCGTCGGCGTAGGATGAGCGGACGAGACTCTGGTCGCGCGCTTCGACGGCGGCGATGAAGAGCTCGACCTGGCGGAAGTAGCCGCGTTCATCGCCGAGAAAGTCGATCTCTTCGCCGCCGATGATGCCGGAGAGGCCGCGGTCGTTGCTGAGGCGCAGGTAGAATTCGCGGCCGAAGAACTCGACAACGAATGTATCGTGGACGCTGGCGGAGCAGGTGCTGGTGATGTTGCCGATGGCGCCCCCGGCGAAGCGGAGGTTAACGGTTGTGCTGTCTTCGAAGTCGGCGATCTCGTCGTCGGGGCCGTCGTGGCCGAGCGCCTGGACGGTCTCGATGTCGCCGAGGAAGTAGCGCAGCCAGTCGAAGAGATGGGTGCTCTGTTCGACGACCTGGCCGGCGCTGACGGCGAAGACGCCCCACCAGGGATGGTCGGAGGGCATGCGCGCCATGAAGCGGCCGAGGCCCATGCTGAGTTCGCGTCCCTGGGCCAGCTCTTTGGCGCGCTCGGTGATGTCGGAGTAGCGGGCCATGTAGCCGACCTGGTTGATGCATCCGCTGCGGGCGATGGCGGCCTCGGTGCGGCGGGCGGTGCCTAGATCCATGGCGACGGGCTTGGCGACGAAGACGTGTGCGCCGGCCTCGACGGCGTCAATGGTCTGCGTAGTGTGGGCGGCGGGGGGAATGGCGACGAAGACGGCGTCGAGGGACTCCTGCGCCAGCATCTGACGGTGGTCGGCGTAGGAGGCGCAGCCCTGTTCGCTGGAGACGCGAGCGGCGGTCTCGGGATTGATGTCGCAGATGGCGGCCACGGGGCGATTGATTTTTGCGAGGCTGCCGAGGTAGTTGCGAGCGATGCCACCTACTCCGATGAATCCGATGCGCATTCTATTGGTTCCTTGTCGTTCCTTGAAAGTTCGTCAAGCGGCCGGGGCGTAGTCGCAAAGTGATATTTCGGGCGCGCCGGGGTTCAGCCGACGCGGAGGTAGAGCGTGTTGCCGCGGCGTTCGACGGGATAGGTTTCCAGGTGGTCGCAGGCGGGTGCGCGCAGGGCGCGGCCGGTGGCGACGTCGAAGCGGCCGTTGTGGAGCGGGCACTCGATGACGCCGTCGATGACGAGGCCGTCGGCGAGATAGGCGTATTCGTGGGTGCAGAGGCCGTCGGTGGCGTAGAAGCGGTCGCCCTTGAGGCGGTAGACGGCGATGGTGCGGCTGCCGTAGTCGAAGCGGATGACGTCTTCTTCGTCTATGTCCTCGACGGGACCGACTTCGATCCATTCGCCGGCGGCTTCGGGGGCGCTGGCTACTTCGGCGTCCTCGGTCTCGGGGTCCTTTGGAATGTCCCGCGGGATGACGTAGTCGGGCTGCCCGGTGGCCTGCTTGATGAGAGCGGGAATCATTTCCTTGTAGCACTGCCAGAGGCTGGTGTAGGCCGGGGGCATCTGGTCCTTGACGGCCTCATGCAGTTTGGGCAGGGCGTGGAAGGGGGTCATGGGCATCGAGTGATGCTCGATATGGTACTGCATGTTCATGTAGAGGAAGGCGAAAACCGGGTTGATGAAGACGGTGCGTGTGTTTTCGCGGTGGTCGTAGGTGTCTTCGCCGAGGCCGGCGTGCTGGGTGAGGCCGAGGAGCTGGTGGAGCCAGCCGCCGTAGAAGCGGGGCAGGAGGACAAACATCATGGGCAGGAGGCTGCCGATGGCGATGGACCAGATTGCGAAGGCGGCGAGGATGGCGATGTAGATGCGGCTGGACAAGTACATCTTGGGCAGCTCGCGTTCGGGCATGAAGTCGCGGACATGGTCGCTGGGGCGGCCGGCGGCGTTGCGGATGACGCGCCAGACTTCGGGCGGGCCGCTGCGGAGGTAGAAGAAGTCCATCAGGATTTTGAGCAGGTCGGCGGGGCGCTGCACCTGGATTTCGGGGTCGCGGCCGACGATGTAGGTGTGGGTATGGTGGCGGGAGTGGCTCCAGCGCCACATGATGCCTTCGCGCAGGGTCATGAAGGCGCTGACGTGGAAAAGCACCTCATTGAGCCAGCGGGTCTTGAAGGGAGTGCCGTGGCCGCACTCGTGCCAGGCGGCGTCGGAGGAGGAGTAGATGGTGCCGTACACGAGGAAGGCGGGAATGGCCCACCAGGTGCCCCAGGAGAGGAAGGCGAGGTAGCCGCTAGCGGCGAGCAGGACGAACCAGAGGCCGAAGTGCCAGAGGCCGGGTCCGTCGCGGCGTTGCATGATTTCGCGCATCTGCTGGCGGGAGAGTTTTGGCCGCCACCAGTTTTCTTCCATGCGCTGTTCGATGCGGTCACCGGCGAGCTCAACGGCGTCGCGGTGGCCGCCGGAGAGGCTGTAATCTCGTTGGAAGGTCTGCACGGCCATGGATGGTCTCCTTTCGTCAAGACTTAGAGCGTTGCGAAGGGCCCTTGCGGGCGGGTCTGTTCCGGGTTAGCGCGAAATAGTCATGTTGCGGGCCAGACACGGGCGATGCAACTGCCGATGAATAGCATTCGGTTCGTCCTGCGTGGGCAGGGCGCACAGGAAGATAGAGGGCTTGGCCCATTGTACATCCAAACGACGGATTTCGCACCTTCGCAAAAGGGACGGGCCGCTCCCGGGAAGGGACCGGGAGTTCGGCAGGGTCGATGCTTGCGGGTCATTTGGGAGCGTTATGCGCGCACAGACTCGTGCGACAAAAGCCGACATATGTCGGCCAATGTCGACGGAAATGACTTTTTTCTGGCGGGTCTGGTCGTGCTTTGGGGGGAATCAACGCGCCAGATGTCTTGTCTCGGAGCTGGCCGTGCAGAGTCGCATGGAGTCGCAAACTCTCATATGGAGTCCAGTGAAGCCGGGCGAGAGTGCTCTTGGTGGCAGGGCGGCCTCTTGTGCGAGCATGGCCGGCAAAGGGTGGTTGCGGCTTGGGTTGGGCGCGTTCGAGCAGTTTCGGGCAGGTTTGGGCAGGTGAGAGCAGGCCAAAAGACAATTTTTCCCGGAGACGGTGGGCAGCAAGGGGCTGCGGCAAATACCGACATAGGAGGGCGGGAGTTCCCTGCGTATAGCGGTGTTGCTGTGTGTAAAGGAACAAGAGTGACATGTTTTTTGGTCAAGATAAGTTTGCCGCGGCGAGGGCGCGAGCGCGAATAGAGGTTGTTACTTACAAGTGTACTCCTTTTACGGAGCTCTTGCTTTTGTCGGTAAGCCCATCCTGAAATCCCACTCGTAGAGTTCGAGATGTGCGCCTGGACAGAGACAAGGTTGCGTCGGTACCGCGATTGCGGTCGCGCGTCTCTGCAGACCAGTTTACTCCAATATGTGAGGTTATGCTTTGCGCAGCATAGGCAGCCAGGACTTGCAGCCGCAGGGCCCGGCATTCGCCCTTGTTCAGAGACGACATCGCGCCGGTTCCGCGCGGCTGGACGCGATCCGGTCGGTAAAGTGAGATGGCTCTGGGAAACGATGCCTGGCAGGATGGACGGCAAGAAGTGCTGGGCGGTGTCAGGCGGGGTCAGCGGTCATCGAGGGGGGTCCAGCCGCGGCCGGGCATGGGTGGGCGGTCTTCTTCGTAGCGGGCGCGTACTTGCTTGAAGTGTTCGGCGGAGCGGACTTCGCGGGCGGGTTCCTGGCGGTCGCGGATGACGAAATCGGCTTCGGGGGGATAGCAGGCCATGGTGACGGGGTCGCGTTCGGGGGTGTAGGCAGCGGGGTCTTCTGCGGCGTTGTTGGGGACGTCGGCGCCCTGATAGCGGAGGTCGACGCTCCAGCGGACTTCGTCGGAGGTGTTGGCGAAGGAGGCGTGGGGGGTGAGGTTGGTGAGGAGGAGGACATCGCCGGCATTCATGGGCATGGGGACCGGTTTTGCGGCGGGTAGGTGGTCGGAAGGGACTTCGAGGAAACCGGCATGGCCGCCGGTGAAGTGGCGGAGGATGCCATCGGTGTGGACGGTGGGGATGACGTGGAGGCAGCCGTTGTCGAGGGTGGCGTCGACGAGGGGGAGCCAGCAGGTGACGATGAGGTGGCGGTCGCAGTGGGCGAGGGTGTAGCCGGGGTCCTGGTGCCAGGGAACCTCGCCGCGGTCCCAGCCGGGCAGCTTAGGGCGGATGCGGTAGACGGAGGATCCGACGATGTCGGGGCCGACGAGACATTCGATGCATGAGAGGAGGGGCGCGTGGCGGATGGTCTGAAGCATGGCCGGCCCTTTGAAGCCACCGCCGCCTTTGCCCATGACGGCGAGGGCGATGCACTCGCCGGCGGCGGGGTTTTCGGCGTGGATGGAGGCAAGGCGCTTGCCGAAGGGCTTTTGGCGGTGGAGGCGCGAGATCTGTCCGGCGGCGTAGAGGTAGGTCGCCTCGCGGTCGATGATTTCGGTTATGGCGGCGCGCAGCGGCTGCAGGTCATCTTCGGTGAAGATACCGGGTTTCAGAAGGTAGCCGCGGCTGTGGAAATTGCGCAGTTCATCTTGGGTCAGACTCATCGGCCGGGATGTAACTGGGAGCCTGGACGTCAGGCGGGCGCGCTGACTTCGGCAAGTACGTCGCGGGCCCTCTGGGCGTCCTCCGAACTTGGATCGTTATTGATCACTCGCCGGAGCCTGAGGAGGGCCTGTTCGTGGCCATCGCGGGCCAGGTCGAGCGCCTCGGCGAAGCCGCGTTCTCTGTAGGAGGAGTCAAAGGCGACGATGGGGTTGTCGACCTCTTTCCAGTAGTATTGATATTCGTCGGCTTCCCAGTCCTGGTAGACCTGTTCCCAATTGAGGCCGCTGGGGCCGTGGGGTTCTAGCATGTGCTCGGCGATGAGGTCACCGACGGCGAGGTAGCGGTTGTCGAGTGAGAGGCGGAGCTTGTCCTCGGTCTCGTTGGGGAGTGCGCCGTGGATGGTGAGTGCGGGGAAGATGAGGGTATCGCCGGCCTCGTAGTCGGTCGAGTACCAGGTAGGGTCGATCTCCTCTTCGTCTTCGACGTTGACGACGAGGCCGCCGGCGCCGAGGGAGAAGTGATGGTCGAGGACGCGTTCGACCTTGTGGGAGCCGGGGATTACGGCGAGGCCGCCGAGCTCGATGGGGCAGTCGCCGATGGGGGCCCAGCTGGTGAGTGTCTCGAAGTTGCCCTGGAAGTGGACGAAGTCCTGGTGGATGGGGGTTGTATGTTCGGTGTACAGGGGGAACCAGATACGTGCGATCTGCTGTGGATGGGGCATGGCGGGCCGGCCCATGATTTTCTCGATCATGGTGGTGACTTCGGGCCAGTGGCCGGCGCGGTGGAAGGCCTCGAGCTTGTAGACGTGGCCGTAGCCGGCGGTGTAGGCCAGATCGCCCTCGGTGCATTGCTTGGAGACATCGGCGATGCCGTCAACGGGGTCGGTATCGGGCAGGAGCCAGCCGGCCTCCTGGATGCGGGTCATCATCACTTCGCGCAGCTCCCACATTTTGTCGGGGTCCTGCATGCACTTGAAGAAGAGGTAGCCTTCGTCAGCGATGCGTCGCTGCAATTCGGCGGGTTCGTCGATGGCGTCGTTGGAGATGCGGAATTCGCGGACTTCCTGAGCCATTGGATCGTCCTTTCGTGAGCGCGCGGGCCGCGACGGACATGCCTGTGGGAGCGGTAACGGCTGAATGAAAGGAAGTATAATGTTTGCGGTGTTTTGTGTCAATTGGATGGCAGCTGGGGGTGTATTTCTTGCGTTCGTTCTTGGTTTTGAGTTATTCGTTTTTGGTGGGGATGGCGGTTGGCTGGGAGGGGAAAATGGAGGTGGTGGTGCGTGGGGGAGGGTGATAGAATGGGAGATCTATTGGGACCGGATTGACAGCGAGGAATGGAGCGGTAGAAATGGGCGTTTCGGAGCGGAATGTGGTTTTCAGCGAGCAGTTTGACGGCGAGATGGACGGTGGGTGGCGCTGGGTACGGGAGGACCCGGAAAAGTGGCGGATGCGGGAGGGCGGACTGGAGATCATGGTGGAGCCGGGGCTGGCGGACACGGTCAAGAATGCGCTGGTGCGCGAAGCGCCTGATCGGAACGATGGGCCGTATGCTATTGAGGTAACGATTTTCAACTACACGGCGCCGAAGCAGCAGTACGAGCAGGCGGGCATCACATGGTACCAGAAAGGCGATCCGGTGTTCAAGGAGGTGAAGGAGCTGGTGGACGGCGTTCTGTGCATAATCCCGGGGGGCAATCCGGTGCCAACGGAGGGTGTGCGGCTGCGGCTGGTGGTGGATGAGGACTCTTGGGAGGCGCAGTTTCGGGCGCCGGGCGCGAGCGGGTATGAGATGGCGGGGGCGGGCGACCTGCCGCCCGGGGAGGAGGAGGAGGTCAGCATTCAATGTTACAACGGCCCGCCGAATGCGGAGCACTGGATCCGTTTTGAGGATTTTCGGATTGTGCGGTTATAGGAATCGTTGGACCCAGGGGGATTCGGGGAGGGTAAATTCGTCGCCGGGACGGTAGGTCTCAGGGTGGGTGGTGGGTTGGTCGGGGCGGTAGAGGATGACGTTGCCGCCGCCGTGGACGGTCCATTCGAAGGGCGTCCTGTCATTGATCGCGCCTGTTTCTTCGTCGATACCGACCAGGGTTGCGTCGGGCAGCAGAGCGCGCAGGGATTCCGCCCAGTTCTGGCCGAAATTGTTGTGGTGAGGCAGGACGCAAGCATCTTTTATTAGCCCCAGGCCGTGCACAACCTGCTGCGTGCGCGGGTCGTAGAGATGGTCGCAGAGGACCATTGCACCGGCGCTGCTTCCGGCGAGTACGGCGCCCTGTGCATGTGCAGTCAGAACTGCTTCCCAGGCAGGCGTATCCCTAAGCGTTTCACAAAGATGTCCGGGAAAACCGCCCAGAAGGTAGATGAGGCCGGCACCTGCCAGGGCGTCGGCGATCGAGGCATCTGCGGCTGAGGCACGGTCGATCAGCGGGGGTGTGCAGATGTCGGTCGCGCCGAGGCTGGTGAACCAGCGGCGGCCGTTTGCGCCGGCGCGTTCGTGGTTGTTGTCGGGGGCGGCAGCGGTCGGGATGATGACGACGGGGGCGTCGGGTCCACCGGCCAAGTCGATGCAACGGCGGTCGGGCAGGGCCATCTGTCCGCCAAACTCGGCGCCGCCCTCCAGGGCGATGTGTCCGTAATCCATGTGATACTTTCCCCGATTTTGGCTTAAACAGAGACGGGTGAAGAGCGGTCCTCCGGTCTATTCGGCGCGCCCGCGGGCGGGTGACTACCCTTTTACTGCGCCGGCGGTGAGGCCGGAGACGATGTAGCGCTGCATGGCGAGGTAGAATGCCACGGGCAGGACGGAAAAGACAAGGCCGGCGGCCATGTACTGCTCGACGGGGGTCTGGGCGATGGCCTTGAGGGTGGAGAGGCCGACGGAGGCGGGCATGAAGTCGCCGCTGCTGAGCATGATGCCGGCGTAGAGGTATTCGTTCCAGGCGAAGAAGAAGGCGACGACGGCGACGGCGGCGAGGCCGGGCGCGGAGAGGGGGAGGACGATGCGCCAGAGGGCGCCGAGCTCGGAGCTTCCGTCAACGACGGAGGCGTCGAGGACCTCGGGAGGGACGTTGTCGAAAACGCCTTTGAGAATCCAGATGCAGATGGGGAGGATGAAGGCTGCGTCGATGAGGGCCAGAGAGGGGATGCTGTTGAGCATGTTAAGGCGGCGGTAGATGATGTAAAGGGGAATGAGGATGAGGACTTCCGGGAGCATCTGGGTGACGAGGAGGAAGAGGCCGAAGAGGTTGCGGCCGCACCAGCGCAGGCTGGAGAGGGCGTAGGCGCCGAGGACGGAGAGGGCCATACAGAGGAGCATAGTCATGGTGGCGATGAGGAAGGAGTTTCGCAACCAGCGGGCGATTGGGTGCTCGCTGAAGAGCTCGGCGAACTGGTCGAAGAAGAGCTCTTGTGGGAGGAGAGGCGGGGGGAAACGCAGGATGTAGCTGCTGGGCTGGAAGGTGCTGATCATCATCCAGTAAAGAGGGAAGAAGGTGATGAAGGAGACGACAATCACGGTCGTGTAGAGGACGATGCGGTTGAGCAGGCGGCGCGCGTGCAGCCTGGGCCTGGTTGAGTGGGCGCGTCCGGCGGCGGTTGTCATTTCAGTAGGCGTCCTGGGAGCGGCGGGCCTGCATGAAGATAAAGATAAGAGCGACGACGAGGGAAACGACAAATCCGGCGACGCCGAGCGCGGTTGCGTAGGAATAGTCGTAGAAGCGGAAGGCGGTGTTGAAGATACGGATGACGATGGTCTCGGTCGTGCCGGAAGGGCCGCCTCCGGTCATGAGAAAGATGATTGTGAACTGTTTGAAGGAGAAGATGGCGGCGAGGACGACAAGCAGCTCGAGTGTGGAACCGATACCGGGGAAGGTGATGTTCCAAAAGAGCTGGAGGCGGTTGGCCCCGTCGACGCGGCCGGCTTCGTAGAGCTCCTGGGGGATGGCCTGGAGGGCGGCGAGGATGACGAGGCTGTAGAAGGGAAAGGCCTTCCAGGAGGAGATCAGCACCATCCAGCCCATGGCCAGCTCGGGCACCAAGAGCCATTGCGGATTCTGGTCGACGCCGGGGAGCATGCGGGCGAGGATGTTGACGACGCCGAACTGAGGGCTGAGGATCCAGATGAAGATCATGACCGTGGGGACTTCGGGGATGGCCCAGGGCATCATGAGCATGCCGCGGGCGGCGGGACGGAAGCGGAAAGGGCGGTTGAACAGAAGGGCAGTGAGCAGGCCGACGGTCAAGGCGACGATGATGACAAGGGCGGTGAAGAGGAGGGTCGTCTGGATGACTTTCCAGAAGGCGGGGTCGGAGAACATACGCTCGTAGTTGTCGAGGCCGACCCACTCTGGCCGTGTCTTGGAGGCGAGCTCGATGCGGGTGAAGCTGCCGTAGATGCCCTGTAGGATCGGGTAGACGACGAGAATGCCTTCGTAGAGGACGATGGGCAGTACGAGGGCGAATGGCAGAATATATATTCGGCGGCGGGCGCGGGGAGGCGCTTCACTCTGGCCAGGGCGGCCGGCGAGTGTGTCTGCGTCGGTGCGTTCAGTCATCGTAGGCGGGAGCGATCGTTTTGGCGGCTGATGAAGCAGGCGGCGGCGACCTTCCTGTTGTCAGAAGGTGTGGAGCGCAGGGGAAAGGCGGCGCGGGGCGCATTGCGTTCACCCCACGCCGGATTCCCCTTTCAATCGTGCGTCAAGAGATTCTTTCTGCCAGGTCTTCGGCCTGACCCTGGGCGATCTCCATGGCTTCTTCGACGGACTTGCCGGCGATGAGAACGTCGGCGAAGTTGGTGATGACGATTTGTCCGAACTCATTGAAATTGTAGACAAAGTCGCCGACGATATCGAAGGGCGTTACGTAATCGACACCCCAATAGCCGGGCTTGAGCCATTCAAGGCTGTCGAGGTATTCCTGGCGGGCGGCCGAGGGTTGGGCGAAGATGACGTCCTGGCAGCCTTCGACCATGCGGCGGTAGTTGTCGGGCACGTACATATAGGTGAGGAACTCCATGGACTCGTCGACGACATCGGAGTCCTTGTTGATCATCATTGGATGGATACGTGCGATCGACTTGTTGCTAGCCCAGGGGATAGGGGCGCTGCGCAGGAGTGGATAGAGGTCGGGCGCGTCCTTGGTGAAGGCGCCGACGGCGGCGGAGACATAGAGGCCCTGGGCGACGTCGCCGTTCTGGAAGAGGCGGTAGCCGGTTGGGTTGTCTGCGCCCTGGGGCATGGCGACATCGTACATCTGCTTGAACAGCTCGAGGCCCTGGATGATGCCGTCGGAGGTCAGCAGGGGCGTTGTGCCTTCGGCCCAGATGCCTTCGTAGGGCATGCACCACATTTCCAGCTGGAACCAGAAGTCGGAGGGTTCGCTGACGAGGTGGGTGGCGAAGAAGCCGTATTTCTGGTTTTCGCGATCGGTGAGGGCGGCGCTGACTTCGACCCACTCGTCGGGGGTAGTGGCGGGTGTGATGTCGGCCTCTTCGTAGCGGTCCTTGTTGTAGAGGATGCCGAAAGCGACGGTGACCATGTCGAGGCCGTAGAGGTTGCCGTCGCGGCGCAGGGCGTCGTGGGCGGAGCTCAGGTCGGTGATGTCGTTGCGCACGAGCACATCGTCGAGGGGGACGAGGAGCTCGGACTGGATGAGGCGGGGGGCCAGTTCAGGCGTGGCCATAACAATGTCGCCGTCGAGTTGGCCGGACTGTGTGGCGACGATAGTTTTGGTGGTGTACTGGTCGAAGGGGATGTTTTCGGCGACGACCTCGATTTCCGATTGGTAGTCGTTGAACTCGGCGATGAAGTTGTTCCAGGTTTCGCCGCGGTTGCCCTCTTCGAACCACCAGGAGAGGTAGCGGACCCTAGCCCTCTCTGCGGACGCTGCGGCATCGCTTGCGCCGGAGTCTGCGGCCGGTTGTCCGGCCGGTGCGCAGGCTGCGAGGAGCCCGATTCCGGCCAATGTCCCTGCGTTGCGCAGGAAGTCCCGGCGGGTCAGGCGGCTACGTGATGGGTACTGCTTCCCCACACTTTGATCAGACATTTTCCAGCCTCCTTGAAAGATTGTTGTCCACTCGGAAGACGCCAATTGTGGAGAGAAAGGAGCGCAGCGAGGAGCGGGAGAAGGGGCATTCCGGAACCCGTTCTGCGATCCTGCGGCTCCGCGAGAGACTATAAACTTCATTTTCTTTTTCGTCAACCGCGAACTGCGGTGGTCAGTGGCCGGTGGATAGAAGTAGTCAGTAGAAGGTTGGGGGTGCTATGCGAAGGGGAAAATGGGGGATGGGAGGGGGAGTCGGTCTGATTCAGGCGTAGCTTTCGAGTGGGGGGCAGGCACAGACGAGGTTGCGGTCGCCGTAGGTGTTGTCGATGCGGGCGACGGCAGGCCAGAATTTGTTGTCGCGCACCCAGGCGGCGGGAAAGGCGGCGGTCTCGCGGCTGTAGGCGCGGGACCAGTTGTCGCTGGCGACGAGAGATGCTGTGTGGGGCGCGTGGTGGAGCGGCGAGTCGTTCGGGCTGACGCTGCCATCCTGGACGGCCTGGATTTCAGCGCGGATGGCGAGCATGGCATCGCAGAACCGGTCCAGTTCGTCCTTGGACTCGCTCTCGGTGGGCTCGATCATCAGGGTCCCGGCGACGGGGAAGGACATGGTGGGCGCGTGGAAGCCAAAATCGATGAGGCGTTTGGCGATGTCGTCGACCTGGAGGCCGTGGTCTTTGAGGAAGCGCGTGTCGATGATGCATTCGTGGGCGACGCGGTCCTGGGCGCCCTTGTAGAGGACAGGGTAGGCGTCCTGCAGGCGGGCGGCGATGTAGTTGGCGTTGAGAATGGCGATGCGGGTGGCCTCTGTCAGGCCGCCGGCGCCCATCATGGCGATGTAGGCGTAGGAGATGGGGAGGATGCTGGCGCTGCTCCAAGGCGCGGCCGACACGGCGCCGATGGCCTGTGGTCCACCGGTGGAGGGCACGACGGAGTGTCCGGGCAGGAAGGGAACGAGGTGTTCGGCGACGCCGATGGGCCCCATGCCGGGGCCGCCGCCGCCGTGGGGGATGCAGAACGTCTTGTGCAGGTTGAGATGGCAGACATCGGCGCCCATGTCGCCTGGGCGGCAGAGGCCCACCTGTGCATTCATGTTGGCGCCGTCCATGTAGACCTGGCCGCCGTGCTCGTGAATCAGTTGGCAGATTTCGACGATGGCCTCTTCGAAGACGCCGTGCGTGCTGGGGTAGGTGACCATCAGCGCGGCGAGGCGGTCGCTGTGCTGTTCGGCCCTGGCGCGCAGGTCATCGACGTCGATGTTGCCGTTTTCGTCGCAGCGGACGACCACGACCTTCATGCCGGCCATGACGGCGCTGGCGGGATTGGTGCCGTGGGCGGAGGAGGGGATGAGGCAGATGTCGCGATGGTGGTGGCCGCGGCTGCGGTGGAGGGCGCGAATGACAAGGAGGCCGGCATACTCGCCCTGTGACCCGGCGTTGGGCTGAAAGGAGATGGCAGCGAACCCTGTGATCTCTTCAAGGGCGCGGGCGAGGCGGTCGAAGAGAATACGGTAGCCGATGGCCTGGTCGGAGGGCGCGAAGGGATGGAGGCCGCCGAATTCGGGCCAGGTGACGGGGAGCATTTCGGCGGTTGCGTTCAGCTTCATGGTGCAGGAGCCGAGCGGGATCATCGAGTGGGCGAGTGAGAGGTCGCGGTTCTGGAGCTTGGTGATGTAGCGGAGCATCTCCGATTCAGACCTCATGGAATTGAAGATGGGATGGGTTAGAAAGGGGCTGGTCCGGGCAAAGGCGGGCGGGTACTGCAGGTTGACGGCCTCGGCCAGGGCGGCGATGTCGGCGTAGGCGGGATGGGCTTGCCCGTCAAGGCCGGCGGGCGCGGGCGGCGGCGGTTCTAGGGCGCCGAAGATTTCGAGCAGCGAGCGCAGTTCGGCAACGGTTGTTTTCTCGTCGAGCGAGACGCCGACAGCGCCGTCCTGGTAGAGGCGCAGGTTGATGCGGCGGGCGTGCGCGGCCTGTCGCAAGACCTCCTGGCTGCGCGGACCGCTCTCGATTTTGAGCGTGTCGAAGAGGGGGGCTTCCTGCGGCTGGCTGAGCCGGTAGCCCAGTTTCTTGAGCGAAGTGGCGAGGATGGCGGTGAGGAGCTGAAGGCGGCGGGCGATGCGAGTGAGACCATCGGGCCCGTGGTAGACGGCGTACATTGAGGCCATGATGGCCAGGAGGACCTGTGCGGTGCAGATATTGCTGGTGGCCTTGTCGCGGCGGATGTGCTGCTCGCGCGTCTGGAGGGCGAGGCGGAGGGCGGAAATGCCCTGTGCGTCCTGCGAGACCCCTACGAGCCTGCCGGGCATCTGGCGTTTGAGGACGTCGCGCGTGGCCATGAAGGCGGCGTGAGGGCCGCCGTATCCCATGGGCACGCCGAAGCGCTGTGCGCTGCCGACGGCGATGTCGGCGCCCCATTCGCCGGGAGGCGTCAGCAGGGTGAGAGCGAGGAGGTCGGTGGCGACGACGACGAGGGCACCGACGGCGTGGGCCTGCTCGACGAGATCGCGGAAGTCGCTGATTGTGCCTTCGGTGTCGGGGTATTGCAGGAGCAGGCCGAAAAATTTGTCGTCGCAGCGGAAGCGGCGGTGGTCGCCGACGACGACCCGGTAGCCAAGCGGTTCGGCGCGGGTTCGGACCGTGTCGATGGTCTGCGGATGGCAGGTCTCGGAGACGAAGAAGGCGCTGGCTGAGGCGCTCCGTTTCTGGGCCCGTTTGCACATCATCATGGCTTCGGCGGCAGCTGTGGCTTCGTCGAGCAGGGAGGCGTTGGCGATGTCGAGAGTGGTGAGGTCGCTGACCATGGTCTGGAAGTTGAGGAGGGCTTCGAGCCTGCCCTGGGCGATCTCGGCCTGGTAGGGCGTGTATTGGGTGTACCAGCCGGGGTTTTCGAGGATGTTGCGGAGGATGACGGGCGGGGTGATGGTGTCGTAGTAGCCGATGCCCATGAAGGAGCGGAAGAGCTGGTTGTGCGAGGCGATTTCAGCCATTTCGGCGAGTACGTCGGATTCCGGACGCGGCCCCGGGAGTGCAAGCGAACGCTGGATGCGAATCTGTGGGGGGATGGTTTGATCTATCAGCTTGTCGAGGGAATTCAGGCCGATAGATTCCAGCATCGCCCGAACTTCGCCGGGGTCGGGTCCGAGGTGGCGTTGGACGAAGGAGTCGGTGCGCTGAAGCAGACCGGTATTGTCATTGAGAGATGGGACGGGTCCGCCGGCTTGGTCGGGAGGGCGATTGGCGGCGGCGCTACGGCCGTTGGGGCCGGTTGTCGGGGGCTTTGCTTGGACTGGGGCGGTCATTTTGCTCTCCTCTGGTCTGCACTTCGGTCCCGGCATTTTGTGCGGTGGCGACGTGCCGGTCGCGGTGCATTTAGAAAGAAAAAACGGGCATTCGAAATGAACGCCCGTTGCCTCTGTCTTTGACCTGAGAGATTGCCACACGCGATTGCGAGCGTGTGGTTGCCCCGTCGGTGGTCGCTTGATTCTGCCAAGCGGCGCTTTCCAAAGGTGCCGTATCGCGACGATCCTTTTGCCTGAGAGTGTCACCGTTCAGGTTGGGTCTTCCTGGCGGCTTGCCCCTTCGGCGCTTCTACTGCTGAAGTCTCTCTCGTCGCGCGTCAGCCTGCTTTCAGCTTTGTGCTATGTATCAATTGCGGGGTCATTGTAGCGCAAGCCGGCGGATAGCGCAATTGCCGCGATTGGAGGCGGCACAACTATAATTCGGTGGTGTGGAATTGGGTCGTGCGGAGGACACGGCAGCGCGGGCCCGTTTGGTTCGAATTGGGATTCTTCGAGATGCGAGTTATCGCCGGCAGCGCCAGAGGCCACAAGTTGCAATCGGTCCCCGGGAAGGGGACGCGTCCGATAACGGACCGGGCGAAGGAGGCCCTTTTCTCGATTTTGGGCAGTTGGATCGCAGAGCGGCGGGTACTCGATCTGTTTGGCGGTACGGGTGCGGTGGGGATTGAGGCACTGAGCCGGGGTGCGGCGCATGTCCACTTCATCGACCGCAGCCGTGCGGCGGTGCGCACGGTGGAGCGCAACCTTGCCCATTGCCGACTGGACGGCTGGGCAACGGTTGAGCGCCGCGACAGCTTCGGATTTGTGGAGCAGTTTCGGGGCGAACCGTTTGATCTGATCTACATTGCTCCTCCGCAGCACGAGGGGCTGTGGCGCATTGCGCTGTTGGCGGTCGATGCGAGGCCGGATCTGCTGGACGAAGAGGGCGTGGTGATTATACAGATACATCCCCGCGAAGAGGAGCAGGTTGCGCTGGAACGGCTCAGCGAGTTTGATCGCCGCCGTTACGGCTCGGTGCAGCTCATTTTTTACGAGCGTGCGGCGTAGGAGGGGACGCGGGTACTGCGACTTTCGAGTTACTCAGACACGGATGTGACGACGGCAAAGTAGATTACCTGACCGGTTTCAGAGGTGGGATCGATGGTGACGCTAACGTTGTTCTGGCTGGCCAGGGAGTAGCCGTGCACATCTTCGACGGAGACGGTGTACTGGCCTTCCTGAAGCGACTCGAGCCGGGTCCCGGCGGACGCAACGGGCGCGATAGTCATAATCATGGCGCCGTCGGGCGCGACGAGGGTAACGGTAGCGCCAGCGATGAAGTTTTCGTCGCTGTCGTAGAGGCCGTCGGCGTCGGCGTCGACGAAGAGGTATACGAGCAGGGCGTCGGGCGCGATGTCTTGGCGGGCGACGATTTCCGGCTGTGGCAGAGTTGCGGGCGGCTGTGCTGCAGTTGGCGGCCGGGCCGGGGAACCGACGGAGTCGGAGGCCGCGCGATCGGGCTCGGCGCTTTGGCCTGCGTCCGAACTGCCGGCGTCGGAGGCGCTGCGGGCGGGCCGGCCCGTTCGTGCGCTGGTGCTGGCGCTCTCCATCTGGGCCAACGCCTGGGAGAGGGCGGAAGTAAAGAGTTCAAAGTTGCGGCGCGTGGCCTCCAGGTCGGCCACGGCGGCGTCGAGTTCGGCGACGTGGATTCCCTGATCGCTGAGACTCTGGTCGAGATCAGACAGGCTGGAATCGAGCGCGGCGAAACTTTTCTGGAGCTCGGCGACTGAACCGGCTTCCTGTTCCAGCAGGACGAGGCGTTCGCCGAGATCGGTGAGGTTGGCGTTCACGGCCTCGACGTTCTGGGCGACATCGGTCAATCCTGCTTCGATGGCGTTGACCTTTGAAGTGTTGGTGAAGTTGAGCGTGCCGCCGTTCCAGATGGCCAAGACGAGCAGCGTCAGCAGGAGGCCGATCACGGCGCCGCCGATGGCTGAGAGATAGGCGGTGAGCGACTCTTCGACCTCTGGCATGCTGAATTCAAGTTCCGGAGGCTGTTTTGTCTGCAGTTCCATCCTTTACCCTTTCTCAACCCGGCAGGTAACGACGCGCGGACAATCTTTGGGCCGTCCGCAGGACAGTTTTCGCGCGGTTTTGCATCGACAATACAGAAATACGGGCATTCTGTCAACTGCGCCGGCGGAACCGTCTATTTGGAGCGGGCTGATTGGGAGAGGCGGGACGTTTTGTCGGGGGGTTTGGGCCGGTCTATAATGCCGGTCAATCGCGGCCGGCGATCCGAAAGCGCGGAGGATGCATTCTGCGCCAGAGGAGGAGAAAAGAGGTAGGGAAGGGCTATGTCGAAAAAGGTAACTGTTCCGGCGAGTGAATCGGCGCTGACCGAGTTGGCGAAGGAGACCGGGCTCGCTCTCAAGGGGGCGGGGTTGACTGCGGCAGTGGCTGAGAGCTGTACGGGGGGCCTGGTCGGCCATTTGATCACCGAGGTACCGGGTAGCTCGGACTGGTTTCTGGGCAGCGCGGGCGTCTACAGCTATGCCGCCAAGGAGAAGCTTCTAGGTGTGGACGGCAGTCTGCTGTTGCGTGAGGGCGCGGTCAACGAGAAGGTGGCTGCGCAGATGGCGACGGGTGCGCTGGAGGCATACGATGCCGACGTGGCGGTGTCGATTACCGGGGTCGCGGGACCCGGTGGGACAGCGGAGAAGCCGATGGGGTTGGTCTTTTTGCACCTCGCCGCACGGGACGGAGTCGAGCGCGAGGAATCCGCGGTGTGGCTGGCGGACCGACGAGGCAACAAGCTGCTGAGCGCCCAGTGCGCGCTCGAGATGTTGCTAGGGTATGCGAAAGGTAGGGCGGGCGGATGAGCGCGTTGGTGGCGATCGAAGAGCCGGTGCGCGTGGCCGTTCGCGGCCTGTCTTCAGGCAGGATCGCGCCCAAGTCTTTTGTGTGGCAAGGTAAGACCCACTATATATCGGCGCAGGGTCGGCAATGGAGCGAATGGACCGACGGAAAACAGGTGCGATGTTACCTGGTACAAACTCCTGAAATGAATTCCTACGAGTTGCGATGGGACCCGGCTGAGGATCGCTGGTCCCTGCACCGCGCCTGGCTCATAAACACCGTGTAAGCAGATCCCACAGACCCTGTTTTCGCCCACCATTTGATCCTGGGCGCTATCCTTCAGGCCCGTCACCCCAATCCGGAATCGAGAGAATCTCGCCGTCGCGCAGGGCCGACTGGTGCGCCATGACACCTGCGACCATGTAGCGCACGGCTGACCAGACGTGAATCGCGGGCTGTCTTTCCTGCGCCACGGCCTCGACAAACTCATGCACGAGATATGGATGTGAGCCGCCGTGTCCGCCATAAACTTCGGATGTCCTGCTGACGGCGCGGAAGGCGTCCTCCACCTCCTGCGGCAGCGGGACTCGCATCTGTTCGGGTGTCAGGGGTGTGCTTCCGCTTCTGTCGCACCACTGGCTGTTTTCGAAACTGCCCTGGGTGCCGTAGATGCGGAAGGTCTCGCGCCCGCGCATGCCGATCTCGCGCAGTTCGCAGATTCGCATGGTTGAGCCGTTGCTCATGTGGAAGAGCGCGGTCTCGTTGCTGAAGGCTTCGCTCTCGTCGATGTAATAGGGATCGCCCGTGCGATTGGCGTAGCCCCAGGCGCAGACCTTGAGGGGACGTGCGTTCATGACGCTCATGGGCCCGCTGGTTGAGTGGGTAGGATAGTGCATGGGCCCGCCGCGGACACCCCGTTTCTTGTACGATTCGCGGACCTGCAGCCATTCCTGGCCCGCGGCGCCGACCTGCCTGTGGGCCTGCACCTCGCGGAGGTTGCTGCCGAGACTGTCGACATCGTGAATGTATTCGCCCTCGCTATAGACGAAGCTGCCAAACGCGCCCTCGGCGGCGCGGCGCCGGCAGTAGATTGCCTCGGCGCGATAGTATGTGGTCTCGCCCAGCATGTAGATCTGCCCGGTGCGTTCAACTGTCTCCACCAGCCGGGCGCACCAGTCCAGAATCTCATCGCCTTCGGGCACGGTGATGATCGGCACGGCGCTGTATACGTGCTTGCCGGCCTCCATGGCCTGGACTGCCTGGGGTGCATGCAGCCAGTGCTGCGTGAAGATTGCGAGGGCGTCCACGTCGCTCTTGCAGATTTCGTCGAGGGAGGCGTAGGCGTCGCGCGGGTCAAACTTGGCCTGCCAGTGGTCCTGCTGTGCGAGCCTGGCGATGCGCTCCGGTTCTCTGTCGCAGAGGGCGATGCGGTCAACAAGAGGATGGCTCATAAACATGTCGGCAAAGGAACGTCCAAATGCCCCCAAACCGACCAGTCCGAGGCTGATTCCCATACTGTCTCCTTACAGGCATTGTGGAATTGCGGCGCGTTGGACGCGACGACCGGTTTGATATTCCTGTTAACCGGCGGGTAGAGCTTTCGGGATTGCGTGTGCCCGGAACGGGACTGGAGCCATTCTACCACGTCTCGCGAGGGGCTGAAACCGCTGCAGTAGATCCCGTTCCGCCTCTTCGCTGCGGCGCCGGACCACTGCCGGGCGGGCGGAGGCGGCGTGTTTTTGCTTAGTGCAAATCCTGATAATCAATTATGATATGCGCTGTTCAGCCTGAACGACGAGGAGCGAGCCAGCCTTGATATAAGGAGGGATGCGATGAAAGCCGCCATACTCTACGCGCCGCATACACCGGTGGCCGTCAAGGAAGCTGAGATTGACGAGCCGCAGGAAGGTGAGGTCCTGCTGGATGTTGTTGGGGCAGGGGTGTGCCACAGTGATTACCACTACGTTACGGGGCACAGGACGATTCGAAAGGCGCCGGCCGTGCTTGGGCATGAAGGGGCGGGCACGGTGCGAGCGGTCGGCCCGGGGGTCCGGGATTTCGCTCCCGGCGACAAGATCATACTTTCGCTCGATGCGATGTGCGGCAGTTGCCGCAACTGTTCGAATGGCCGCCCTGCGCTGTGTGAGACTTACCGACCGGAGGCGATAAGCCGCATGAGGGTTGACGGGGAGCCGGTCTATCATGGACGGCCGACGTTTGTTGAACAGACGCTGGTTCAGGCGGACGCATGCGTCAAGGTGCCGGACGATACGGCGCTGGAGAGTGCATGTCTCATCAGCTGCGGGGTCATCACAGGCATCGGCGCGGTGGTAAACCGGGCGAAGGTGGAGACGGGGGCGTCGATGGCCGTGTTTGGGTGCGGCGGCGTTGGATTGAATGTGATACAGGGGGGCGTGCTGGCCTCGGCGGGCAAGATCATCGCGGTTGATACGGTGCCTTACAAGCTGGAGCTGGCCGAGCAGATGGGAGCGACGCATTTCATTAACAGCGCGCTGGAAGACCCGGTGCAACGCATCATGGAGATTACTGGCGGCGGGGCCGACTACGCGTTCGAGGTGGTCGGGTTTCCTTCGATCGTACGGCAGGCGATCGACTGTGTGCGTATGACGGGCACGGCGGTGGTGGTTGGTGTACAGCCGCAGGGGCAGGATGTTACCGTCGAAGGGTATCATCTGCTGGAAGACCGGGCGCTTATCGGGGCATTTCATGGTGCAGCGCGGCCGAGGGTCGACTTTCTGTGGATTCTTGACCTGTACAAACAGGGAAAGATCATGATCGACGAGCTGATTTCGAGCTACCGGCCGCTTGATGAGATCAACGAGGCGTTCGCGGATATGGCCCAAGGCAAGGTGGCGCGAACGGTCCTTGTGTTCAACTGAAACGGGCCCGCGCGGCTCGTTCGAAATGCCTGTCCTGATTTTCGCTTTTCCAGCAGCCTGACTTAGCCCCACATGCTCATGCCTTCGTCCCAAGAGTTACGCACATTGATTTCCGGGCCGGTCCTGTCGCTGCATACTCCCTTTCGCGCCGACGGCGAGATCGACTTTTCCAGTCTGCGCGGGCTGGTGGAACGCGGGGTCGCCGCGGGCAGCACGACGATGCTGCTGACCTACGGGGACAGCCTGTATTCTCTGCTCACAGATGACGAAGTGGCGGCAGTGACGCAGGTCGTGGTGGAGCAGACGGCGGGGCGGGCCGCGGTCGTGGCGGCCGACCGGATCTGGTGGACAGGCAAGACGGTTGAATTTGCGCGCTACGCGGCGGAGGTTGGCGCGGACCTGCTGATGGTATTGCCGCCAGATTGGGCCCAGTCGTGCACGGCTGACACCTTGGTGGAGCACTACGCCGCGGTGGCTGCTGAGATCCCGGTGATGGTGGTGACCAATGTCTTCGGCCGTTCGCCGGCCATGGGGCTGGAGGTGTTAGAACGCCTGCGGGACGGTGTGCCCGGCGTTATTGCGATCAAGGATGACCTTGTGGGCAGTTTTGCGCGCAGGATGGCGCTGTTGGTGCATGGTCACTGGGCTGTTATTTCGGGAGGACAGAAGGAGAACCACTTCGATCTTGTCCACTACGGCTGCGACGGCTATCTGTCGACCCTCGTTGCTTTTGCTCCGCATATTACGAATGTCTACTGGCAGGCAGTGCAGGCCGAGGACTGGGAAGGGGCCGGCAGGGTGATACGTGAGTACGACATGCCGTTTTTCGAGGCTATCCTCGATATGCCCGGCGGCTTCGACGCTGCTCTGCACGGTATCTACGAACTGTTTGGCATTTCCCAACGCTGGCGGAGACCGCCGTATCATTCCCTTTCCGATGAAGAGATGGAGCGACTGGCACAACTGCTCAGCGATCTGAACCTGAGATAGCCAAGCCAATTTGCTTGCCGTTCCAGATAGACGCGAAGGGTCATTGACAGCAAGCGTTGTTCAGTGCGGTCGTGTCTGCGGCGGCCCCGTGTCAACGGAGAAGGCCAGGGCGTCGAAGTTGCGGCGTACGAGGTCGAATCGCAGGTCGGCACTCTCGGGATCATTCCACAGGTTTCTGAACTCGCCCGGGTCCTCGTGCAGGTCGTAAAGTTCCCCTTGCTGGTGCCCGTGATAAACGACGACTTTGTAGCGATCGTCGCGGTACATGTTGGCGAAGCTGCCTTCATAATCGTCGCGGCCGGGCGCGTCAGGATTCAGCGCACGGTAGTATTCGCAGCGGACGAAGTCACGATGTTGATGCGGGTCGGTATGCCCGCGCAGGATCGGTACCAGCGACCGTCCCTGCATGCCCTGCGGCAGGGGCAGGTCGGCCAGCTCGAGGATTGTGGGCGCGATGTCGATCAGCTCGACCAGTGCGTTGCTGACCAGGCCGACAGCCGGTTCGGATTCTTCAGCTTTCGGCGCTGGAGCCAGGGCGGCCTCGGGATCGACCTCTGCGGCTGAGGGGGAGGCGTCGTCCGCCGCGTGCCCGTTCTCGGCGGTCGGGGGAGACCCGGAGTCACTCGCGTGCCCATTCTCTTCAGTCCCGGCGGGCCCATCATCATCGGCGGAATCAACCGGCGCCGATTCAGCGGGAGCGGGGAAGTGGCCCGACCAGCTGATGATCAGTGGAACGCGTACTAAGCCCTCGTAGAATCGGCACCCTTTCAGTAGAAGCCCGTGATCCCCCAGCATCTCGCCGTGATCGCTGGTGAAGATGATGACCGTATTCTCCCTCTGCTCGGTTTCTTCCAGCGCATCCAGCAGACGGCCGACATTCTCGTCGATCAGCTCGATCATGGCGTAGTAGGCGGCGATGACTCGCTGTGCGCCGAACTCTTCAGGCGGGCGGGCGGTGTTCTGGAAATCTCCGGGGATTGCGTCCTGAGTGGTGAGGTCTGTGGGCCGAAAGAGCGGCGGGGGAATCTTGGCAGGGTCATAGCGGTCGAGATATTCCTGCGGGGGGTCGAACGGCGCGTGCGGGTCGAAGACGTTCACGCTCATCAGCCAGGGGCCCTTGCGCCGCTTTTCCGAAATGAAGTCTATGGCGCGGTCCGTACACCAGGTTGTCTGGTGCAGGTCGGGTGAAATGGAGGCCGGGTCTTCGCGCAGATCTCGCAATGCGTAGCCCTGGGCGGCCAACCAGTCGGCGTAGGCATGGCCGGAAGGGTAGCGGTCCTGGGGATCGTGGCTCCAGTGGAAGACGCGGTAGCCATCTTCGTGCGGCCGGGGTTCTTCACGCCCGTGCGCGCCGGCGAGGTGAAACTTTCCACTAAGGCCGCAATCATAGCCCTCGTCGGCCAGCAATTTGGTGATGAGCGGCGCGCCTTCACCCCATTCCTCGTTGCCGTTCATGCAGGCGCGCACGTTGCCGGGGTAGCGGCCGGTGAGGAAGCTGGCGCGGCTAGGCGTGCAGATCGGGCTCTGGCAGAAGGCGTGGGTGAAGGCGACCCCTTCGGTGGCCAGGCGATCCAGATTGGGTGTTCGGATATGGGGATTGCCGAGGGCTTGAACGGTGTCGAAGCGCTGTTGGTCGGTACAGAACCAAAGAATGTTGGGGAGGTTTTGGGCCATCACGGGCTCTCCGTCATAGTTGCGATTCGCGTTCTTTTTTCGTCAATTGTCGTGTTTTTGTGTTTCAGCTTCGCTACCGGTCGTTGGAATCCTTACAACAGCCTTCACTCATGGCGCGGGAACGTGCCGAAGACTCTGATATCGCGCCAGGCCACCCAGCTGGGACTGTCACGAGTCAGGATCAGCGCCTGTTCAACTTCCCGAGGGGGAAGTATCGGAAGTTCCAGGGTCTGTCCGTCTTCGGTGAAGAGATCGGCAAAGCGCGTGTGAAGCGTCCACACGCCGGATCCGTTTTTGAGCCATACTTCGTGGGTCGTTGGGCCGGGTGGGGCTTGGGTGACAACCAGCTCCACTTTATCGACCGTGTAGGAATCGTCCAGGACCACCTGGACCCAATGTGACGGGGCGCCTCCGGCGCTCCACATTGTTTCCTCGTCGCCGTCGAATGCAAAATAGGCAAGATCTTGGCGGTTGGAGGCACGCGCAGCGCCTGACGGGGCGACATTCGGACTTGATTCCGGTGCTGGCGTTGCCACTGCCTGCAATTCGGCCAGGCGCTGTGTGAGAATGGAATCTGCGGCTAGTGAGATTGGCCGCGGGGTCAATGTGCAGGCTGCGACAGCGAACAGGCCTGCCAGGCTGATTGTCAACAATCCGATGCTTCTCATCTGCCGTCCTCCTTTCCGTTTGTCTGCAGGCAAGAGTGCGGGAGGTCTTGATATGCGTCCGGTTCAGGGTTATGTCCGTGGAAACTGCCACATGCTCGGCGCTAATGGCTTCGGAGGGGAGCCTCCATTGACGTTCCTTTCGCTGTGAGCGTTTTCGGATTTGAGTGACCAGCACGGGGCAGTTTCTGAATGGCCGGTGGCTTGGCTTCCTCATCACGAACGCAGGTGGTACACGATGAAGCGCGGCTGCGGCGCATCATCAACGATGACTTCGCCGCCCGGATACAATTCCCGAAGGCGATCGATTTCAATGGCATAGTGCCCAATCAGCAGATAGGTTACCGGTCCTTCGTGGACCTTTTCCAGATCATACGTTCCGAACTCTTGGGAACGGTCGATTCCCTGGCTGCCGCGGTGCAGGAACTGGATACTCTCGTAGTTGGAGCTCCACCTGCCCGAGTAGAAATAGATCACTCCCGGCTCATCGAATGAGTGGGCGGCGGATAGGGCGTCGATGTGGTCTGGGACGAAGGCGAACCTCATGGTCGGGCTTCGTGCCAGCTCTCCAAAATAATATCTGACGTTCCAGACGCTGCTGGCGACCAATACCAGAGCGACGCCTGCCATTGCGAAATCGCGGCCGTGCTTTCCAAATCTGTGATCGAAAAACTTGACAATGACTGCGGCGCCGACTGCGGCCAGCCCGGCGACAAAAGGGATGGCCACGATACTGCGCCTCAATGTCCCTGACTCTGGAAGCGAAAAAACTTGCGTGAGCAGCGCGGGGATCACGACCAATGCGGCGAGAAAATACGGCGGACTTTTCCATTTCCTGATAGCTACGACAAGCCCGAGGTAGGCGAATGCCGCGATTCCGAAGTCAAGTGGACCTGCCCCTCCCGTCCCATCGACTCCATCGGACCTCAAATCCTTGACCAGGATGGTAAGTGCTTCCCATGAACGCCTAGCGAAGAAGGCTGCCTTCTCTGCGAGGTCTCCGGCCAGCGGGTACTCGTGCGAAATAAACACCGAGGCCCTGCCGGTACGGTGCATGTAGACTCCCCAATTGTCGATCAAGAAGAGCAGAAATGGTGTCGCCGCAACCAGTACGCCCAACGCATAGAACAATAGCAAGATCACAGTGGCTGCCAAGTTCTCTCTCTTCAAGTAGAGGTAAACAGCGAGGAACCCCGCGACGGCGGCTACGAAGGACGGAAACGCCAGGTAAGTGTAAGGAACGAGGCCTAAGACGGCGCCGGCGGCGAACCAGATCCAGCGGTTTTGCGTACGCATCGCCCAGAGCATTGCCGCGCCGGCTGCGGCGACGACTAAGGGAAGGGAAATCAACTGGTAGCCCATGCGACTGAAATGCAGGTGCCAATAGCTGACTGTCAGGACAACTGTCCCTATAAGCGCAACCTGGCGCCCGAATCCCAGCCGCAGGAAGAGATGAGTTGCGGGCACGGCGAGGATACCAAAGAGTGCCATCGAAAGTCGCACTGAGAAAATGGATGCGTCGAAAAGCCAAACCGTTAGCGCTGTCAGATATATCGGGCCGGTCAAGTTTCCGAGGGCACCAGGTGTGTAAACGCCAATCCACCCTTGGTCAAGAATGCGGAGAGCGTCGAGCCCGTTCCAGGCCTCGTCGCCGTTGAATCCATCTGGAATGTCTCCCAGGCGGTAGATGCGAAGAAACGCTGCGGCTGCGGTCAGTAGAAAGAGCGCGAGTAGCTCCCACCTGTTACGCCACGCCCACGAACGAATGAAGGACCGGGTCCATTGCCATTGCGGTACGGGCGTTTCCCAGAGCAAGCCAATGGGCAGCGCTCTTGTGCGCGCTCTTGAATTAGATTGCGATTCTGCCGCGGCCGCCACATCGCTGCTGGCTATTGCCGGCTGGATGGTCGGTTCATTTTCTGTGTCGGCGCGGGATGACTCGTCAAAGGGAGCGCCGCAGAAATCGCAGTAGAGGAAGGCCCCGGGATTTTCCAGATTGTAATTGGGGCAGGTGCGGGAAAGTGGAAGGCCGCAGATTCCACAGAAATCGGCGGTAGGGCGATTGCGGTGTTCGCAGTTAAAACAGATGTTTGATTGATCTGACATTCTAAGGATTGGCGGAGGGGGGGTTCCAATGTTGCTCCCAACATTCACCGAGGTCGCTACGGCGACGAGGGGAGGTGATATACGATGTACCTGGGGCGGGGTTTGCTGTCGATCAGCAGGTCGCCACCGGGGTAGAGCTGCTTGATCCGGTCGATTTCCTGGGCGTAGTGACCAATTAGCACGTAGGTAACCGGGCCTTCATCGACTTTCTCCAGGTCGAATGTGCCGAATTCATCTGAACGGTTGATTCCCGTGCTTTTCGGGTACAGAAAACGGACAGATTCATAATCGAATGCCCAGCGGCCAGAATAAAAGTAGATGGTGCCTGGGTTTTCGAATGAGTGGGCCGCTTCCAGAGCTTCGACATGGTCAGGGGCGAAGGCCCAGTCAAATTGGTTACTTTGCGCAAGTTCGTCAAAATAGTATCGAAGGTTCCAGAAGGCACCAGAAATCAGTACCAGCACGAGCGCACCTGCCGCGACCATCCGCCCTCTCTCTCCGAAGGCAATGCGAACGACATTTGCAGCGGTGACGGCACCGACTCCTGCCAGCCCAAACACCCAGGGAATTGCCGTGATGCTGCGCCTCATTGTACCTGTCGATGGGTCGGTGACGACAAGTACTGCAAGGGCACCAAGCACCGCCAGCAGGGCAAGAAGATAAGGGGGGCTACGCCATTTTTTTAGCGAAACAGCCAGCCCGAGGTAAGCTAGGACAGCGATTCCCGTGTCGACGGCGCCCTCGCCGCCGGAGCCATCGGTTCCGTCAACCCTGGGGTTCCTCTTTAGCAGTGTCAGCGAGTCCCATGCGCGCTGCGCAAGAAATCTCACCTTTTTGGAGAGCGTCTCGTCTTGTGGAAACTCGTGTGAGCGAAAAACCCATACTTGACCCATACGTCCCGACTGGACGGTCGGGGAGGAAACAACGTTTTCAATGACCGGGAGCAAGACGACCAGTAGTCCGAACGAAAAGAAGGAAAGGGATAGCAGAGAGGGTTTCATTCGATCCCTCTGGAGGAAGATGTAGATCGCCAGTACCGCGAACGTAGCAACATAGAAGCTCGGATAGGCGAAGTATGTATAAGGGGCAAGACCCAATAGACCGCCGGCGATTGCCCAGGCGAAACGGTTGCGGGAACGCATTGCCAAGATGAGCGCGGCTGCAGCTACCGTACAGGCAAAAGGCAGTGCGATCACCGGGAATGTCACCCTGCTCAAGTGCAGATGCCAGTAGCTGGCCGCTAGGGCGCTGGTCGCGAAGAGGGCCGCCGGGCGACCGAAGCTAACCCTGAAAAGCAGGTACGCAGCCGGCACCGTAGCGATGCCGAACAGCGCCATTGAAAGGCGGGCAGTAAAGATTGAAGCATCAAGAAGCCAGATGAGAAGTGCCGTGAAGTAAAAGGTTCCTGCCGCCTGTCCCAATGCGCTTCCGGTCTGGACGCCGATCCAGCCTTCTTCCAAGATACGCTGTGCCTCCAGCCCGCTCCAGGCTTCGTCGCCGTGGAATCCGGCGGGATAGTCGGCCAACCTGTAAATGCGCAAAAAGGCAGCGACAGCAGTGAGGAACACGACCGCCAGCAACTCCCAACGGTTGCGGAACGCCCACTCTTTCAGGAACGGGAGCGACCACCGCCACTCAATGGCAGGCGCATCCCACATAACTCCGACCGGCCACGATTGGCTGCCAAGATCGGGTAGCCTGAGTTTGCGTAGGCGGAAAGGGCCGCGATTATCCCCTTTCGCGGGTGTAACTGAGGATGGCGGGCTGGTCGAACTCGGAAAGGATGCAATTGGCAGGGCGGCGCCGCACGCGTCGCAGAACGGCAGGCCGACGGGATGGTCTGTGCCGCATTGTGTGCATGCGGTATACAGGGCCACACCACAGCGCCCACAGAAATTGGCGCCAGCGCGATTGGTCTGTTTACACGCGGCACAGTTCTGAGGCTCTTGCGATACGCCCATCGCGGCTAATTCGCCTTCAGCCATTGCCGTCATGGGTTCTTATCCGCTTCCAAAGACGAGAATGCGATTGTTGTCGGCGTCGGCGATAAGAATCTCGCCGCTGAGTGGGTCAATGGCGATGCCGGTCGGCTTGGCGAAACGATTGAGTTCGCTGCCGTACCTGCCGAAGCTGGCGCGCACGATGCCATCGGCGGAGATCACGAAAACCTGTGCGAACTGCGGATCGGTGGCATAAACGGTGCCATCGCTGGCGGCGGCCAAGTAGGGTTTGTCCCAAACCTGATCGCTGTCCCAGGTTGGCATAGGCCACTCGGAAAGCGCTTGCAGGTCGGAAGTAAGGACCTGAATGCGGCGGTTCCACGCGTCGCTTACGAGGATGAGGCCAGATGTCGGGTGGACGGCGACATCGACGGGTTCATCGAAGTAGCCGAGCAGAATGCCCCCGCGGCCGACCTGTCGCACGAAATCACCGTTGGGGGTAAACTCGAGGATACGCTTATTTCCTGTATCGGCGACGAGCAGATTGCCGGACGGGTGGATTGCCAGGCCGCGCGGGCCGAAGAGGACGTAGGGGTCGGCGTTTTCGCCGCTGACTGTGCCAAAAAGGCCCCACTTGCGCAGGAAGTTCCCATTAGCGTCAAAAGCCTGAATGCGCCCGTTCCAAGTATCGGAGACGAAAATCGTGCCGTCGGCAGCGACGGCAATGCCCCACGGTTCGCGGAACTGGCCATCGCCGGTTTCAAGAGGGCCCGCTCCGTCCGGATCGAGGCAGCCGGTGGCAACTTCGTCGGAGAGGAAGCAGGTACTTCCGAAAGTCAGGGCAAGGGAGCCGTCGGCATTGAGGACGATGACCCGATTGTTGCCGGTATCCAGTATATAGCGGCGGGCATCCGGCCCTACCGTGACCGCCCGCGGTGCGGTCAACGGGACGCCGGCGAATTCGCCGCTGTAGAGGCCAATGGCGGTGCGTTCGATTTCCGAGTAGTTAAAAATGGGGGCGCTGGCTGCCGTCGGGGCGACATCGAGGTCCCATACGTGATTTGCGATGTCCTTGCGAACGTACATGCGAAACTCTTCAACGTGGGGCCATGCCGTGAGCGAGCGGTCAGGGTGGTTGCGATAGAAGAATATCTGCCAGAGCCGGGTGCGCCGCTCTGGATCGGTCAAGGCTTTCCAGATTTGTTTAAAGGTCAACCCGCGATGTTGCTGCTGGTCGCCGTCCCACTCGCCCTTGTAGCTCTCTTCAGGCCACCAGATCAGACGGTAGGAACGGCTGGCGTAGTCCCGCGCCACGTAGGGTTCCACCTTGGCGTAATTCTTGTCGCCGACGAGGATGATGGGCGCCTCCATAGAGTCGCTGGAAGGGTTGGCACCGTAGAATAGAGCGTTGGGATAGAAACGCATGTACCAGGTCATAGGCCACGCTACGTCATCGTCATAGGCGACCTGAATCTCACGTTCTCCGACCGTACGCTCACTGATTTTCTCGATCTCTTCCAGCGCGACTTTCACATCTGGGGACGCGTGCGCATATACCAGATACTCGGTCGCCATATCATAGTTGAGGTAGGTAAGCAGATAGGAGAATCGAATTGTGAGGAGAAACAGGAGCGCAGCCATTACCACTGCGGTCAGACGCAGGATTTGCCGCCAGCCATAGCGTACGAATGCGACGACGACCAATGCAATCACTGCTACGCTCGCAACAAGCACCGGGATGAAGCGAGTGGTCTGTGCAAGTGCATCCAGTTCGCGTCCGCCCTCTGGGAAGGATCTGAACAAGGTAGAGACGATGAACAGGAGCGCGGGAAGCAGCGCGAAAACCCACCAGCCATGGGTCGTTCGCAACTCAACCCAATTGATACGCCGCACCAAACGGGCGCACCACCACGCGCCAATCATCGCCATTGGCTGCGCTAAGTGGGTCATGAGCCAGGGCATTTTTTCGCCGGCGTAGGAGTAGGCCAGCCAGGCCGCTACCATCCACCAGGCGAAAAAGGCAATGACGTACGGCCGAACGAGAACGCTCGGCAAGGCGGCTCCGGTCGCGTCTGCAGGCGCGGGAGTGGCGGGCTCTTCCTCAGCGGAAGAGTCCTCGCCTTTCTCCTCTTCTTCCTCGGCCGCTTCCACCTTGCGCCAAATACGCGTCGCAACCCGCCACGCGAGCAGTGAAAGAGCACCCAGGCTGAGAAACAGGGGGAGGACTTCATACAACAGCGCTTGAAGAATGTAGTAGTACCAGGGCTGGCCACCGCGCTGCACTTCCTGCTGTGCAAGCCAGTAGCCGAGGCTGCCAACGACGCCGGTTGCAAGCCCATTTACGGCGTTGGTGAAGAAAGTCGTGAAGAGCACAATCTCGATGGCCCAGAACAGACCCATCAGGGAGGCCCAGTTGCCGAATGTGAGGGATGTCTCCTGCTCTTGCGCATCATCGGCCCCTTTACTCTTGTTGTTGTTCTTAAGCACGAAGAACCAGAACATCGCGATCATCACGCTTACCGCGGTCATCAGGAGGACGAAGAGCGCCGACTTAGCCAAGTCCTCGGTGGTCGAGTAGGCGAGAGCATCCCATCCCAGAATCAGGTGACCAAACGGGGCGGTGAAAGGCAGGACGAGGGTAAGGAAGAGAACTGCGAGATCGGCAAAGGGGCTGAGGCGGACCGGCTCGCGAGCGCGAAAACGGCGCCAGAGCGCCGCGGCGACCAGGAAGGCGCCAAAAATCGCGCCAGACATGAACTGGTTCTCTTTGGTTGCGAATCCGAGCGCCATTGCAGCAACGGTCAGATAGAGCCACTTTAATCTGCGTTCTTCGACGAAGCGAAAAATGCCGTACACCCAAACCATAGCGATCAAGACGATGTAGATGTCGTTGCGGATGTAGCGGCTGTGGAAGAGCAGACTAGGGCTGACAAGAAGCATCAACCCGGCGAACAGCGCACCGAGTCGGCCGAGCCAGCGCCGGTAGAACCATGCCATGCCTATCGCGCCGATTCCAGCCAAGGCGGGCATGACGCGCGAAGTGGCGTCACTAACTCCGAACAGATAGTAGATGAGTGCGTTGGCGTGGAACAGAAAAGGCCCGTGCATCATCGGGTTGTGCTGATAACTGCCGCTGCGATAGAGTTCGTGCGAGTAGACTGCGTGCAGGCTCTCATCGTGGCTCATGCCGCGTGCACCGAGCTCGTAGAAACGAGTGACGACGGCCAGAATCAGGATGGCAGCCCATGCGACCACCTCCCAGTCAAGTCGCCATGCCTGAATGATGCTGCTGTCCAGCAGCAAGGACGGTGCGCCCTCCTTTACATCAGTGGATTGGTTTGATTCAGCAATGGATGGGGCCTCGTCGGCGTTCAGCGCCCGGCCTTCCGATCTTTCTTGATCAACCATCGTCTACTCCCGTCTTACCCAAAGTTCGGCTTCCTCCTGGGTAGATTCGTTCCCCTGACCTAGCCCCCTCTCTCTCAGGAGAATCCATCTCAAGCGGGGGCCGACGCCGACCAGGTCTGTCGGCAGCCAGCGCTGAATTGCTGCGTAGCTGCTGCCAATATAACCGCTGGGCAGGCTGAGCGAGTCACCTTCACTGCCGTCTCTCCGCTGGCTCACGATCACAGCATCAACTTCCAATTCTCTCATCTGGGAACCAGGTTGCCAACGCAGATCGCGCATAGATCGCAGATGCCAGGCGAAGAACGGCAGGTGACTGATCTTCACGTGCAGATAGACCGGAATGGCCGTACTCTTACCCGCGCGAAGAAGGCTCAGGCGTGTGACATCCTCCGCCAGCAGAGCGATTCCATCGTCAGCCACTTCGGCAAAGAGGCTGTGTACCTGATCTGATTCAGGGCGCAGATTCATCTTCCAGCTGCTGCTTGCCTGTACCAGAAATACGGCGGCCAGAAACAGCAAACCAAAAGCTCGTCCCCCCGCTCGCGCGCCGGCCCAAAGGAACAGATACAGGCCCAGTGCCGGGATGAGCAGATAGAATGCGGTCAGGCGCCAATCGAAGCTGCCGTTTCGCAGCGACTCGGCCAAAATGCCTGTCCAGAAGTATGACGTTACAAGCAGGATACCCATGGTCGCGAGGGTCAGCAAACCTGCTTCGTTCTTGTACAGCCTGCGGGTCAGCCCAAAGCGGAGTATTGTCGTTGCCGTTTCTGCAGCCAGCAGCGTAAAGGGAAGGCCAAGGACGAGCAGACTGACGGGCGATCGCCCGGGCAACAGTATCAAAATCAACCCCCAGCCGACACCCCCTGCCAAGACACGCAACCATTTGGTCCGGGCAGAACTCTGCAATGGGTCTTCCCCGTTCAGGCCATGTTCGCCTCGGTCCTCATCCCTTCCAGTTGAGGAACGATTTATCTTCGCCAGCGAGATGAACAGCCCGATTCCGCCAAACAGGATCAAGAACGGCTCGTCTACCAGAAGACTGAGCAAGGCCCAATTCAAAGGGTAGTCGTGCTGAGCGTGCAGAAGGGGAGCGGCATTGGAACTGCCGAGCAGGTGCTCTATGGCGAGGCCGACGCTTTCGCCAATAAGGGACAAGCCAGAGAAATGGGCGAAGAAACCGGTTGCACCAATGGCCATCGTCCCCAAAAAAACGGCCGCCGTTCTTCTTCGCATTCCTTCCTCAAACAGATACCGAATGTTGTCGTACCTCAGCACAAGCGCGAACAGTATTGGTGGCAGCAACAACCATGCAAGCGGTCCGCTGATCAGGAAGAGACCGCCGGCCGCGGGCAGCCACGCCGGCTTGCTTCCGGCTTCACTGTCGTCGAACAACCACCCTAACAGAGGTACGGCTGTCAAGAGCGAGAGTGTGGCGCTATCCGCCATGCGACTGAAGGAGAGGAACCAGGGGTCGAAGGCGAAAAGGAACGCGGCCATCAATGCCCCTCCTCGTCCCAAGCTGCTACGGAGCGTCCAAGCGGCCAAGACGAGTCCCGCGCCCGCGGCGGCGGGCACGAGGCGGGCCCAAAAGGCGTTGCCCCCGCCAGTCAGGAAAAAGAGGCCGCGCTGGAGCGAAAAGAGCAGTGGGCTTACCGGTGCGCCCTGTTCGGGGAGGCGGCTCGCATCAAGAAGACCGTAAGAGTGGGCCAGCCAGGCAGGCCAGATCTGCGCCGCCTCCCAGGGTGAAATCGGTTCCGAAATGCCCAGACCGTAAAGACGAAGGCTCAACGCAAATAGGAACAGGAGCGCGTACAGCGCTTGCTCTACGGTGGGCCCGCTTCCGACAGCACCGGAAATGACCGCGGGTAGTTTTTCCTTTGCCGGTCGTTCGTCCTCCGAGTCTGATTTTTGTGCGTTTGGTGTTCCAGTCGAATTCTCTTCTGACACCGGCGACCTATGATTCCTTGCTTACCAGATCTGTTGTTGTCATTGCTGCCAGTCGCGAAGGCTCCTGTTGTTCGAGGGGCCGTGAATGAAGGTGTCAACTAATGGCCCTTTTCTTCTGCGACCTGGGTTCGAAAGATCCGAAAGTTGCCCTGTTCGAAAACAAGATCCAAAAAAGTGGCCAGCTGCATTTCGACCGGCGGCGATAAGCCGTATTGAGCTCGCTCCTCGGGGCCGACGATGAGATAATCGACCTGCCAACGATCTAGCAATGCAGGCAGGGTCGAGTGCATGGGCCGCTGGTAGATCTCCTCGATCGACTCTGCGCGGCCGTCCGCCAGTGCCCCGTAGGCTCGACCACGCCACTGGGATTGATGGCCGTCCCATCCCAAGACCGTCGCCCTTCCCGTGGCGGCACTAATGCGAGAAGAACTGACGTTGTAACTTGCGCCTTTCGCTTCCAGTATTACTGCATTTTCAGGCGTATTTTGCCGTATCCAATCGATCGTTGCCTGTTCATCAGCGCCAACGTAGGCAAGGCCGTTAAGTGTTGGCTGGCGTGTTCCAGAGCCGCTGATTTTGGCATACACGCCCGCCACAGGATAGATCAGGCACAAGAGGATAAGCAAGAGTGAGAACGCTGGGAGAAGATATCCAGGAAAGGAAAAGGAGACGCGGCCCGACGCGAACCAGGCAATTGAAAAGGCGGAGGCAATGGCCAGCAGCAACCAACTCTGATAGTAGAATTTGAAAATTGTATTCATGCGACTGCCAAAGTGGTCTCGCAAATAAGTGAACTCGGGTGCGTAGGCCAGGAGGATGCCAATCGCGGCCAGGCAAAGTACAAATGCTGTCGTGCGCGGCGACTTTCCCGGCCGGACAAGCCGCTGCCAGAGCATCACCAATGTCAGTGAGAGCAGGCAGCCCAAGAGGAGAAAGGTAAAGGGTTGTGCAAGGCGGCGCTGGATGATAATTTCGCCATAGCCGCCGGCGCCTTCGGGCAGGGGAGGCGCCGCGGCTGAGCCGTTCACGGTCAGCAGCCCGGCTATGAAGAGGAAGACGACAGGAAGGCCTAAGACGTAGATGGCGAAGGTAACCAGGACGACCGCAGAGGGGGGCTGTTCGCGCCATGCGACTAGTAAGAGCGCGGTGACGGCGAGCAAGAAATGGCCGAACATCAGCAGAAACTGCGGTAGGCGGGTAGGGTGGAAGAGATTGGGGACGATTCCGGCTGCCTGGCTCTGTGCGGTCAAAAGGTAAGGCAAATAGAGAACTAGGGCCCCTGCGATGAGCGCGCAGCTCAATATACCGACGCGCGACAGCGCAGCGCGCAAGGGCGCACTGCCCTCGGAGATCTGCCATGCTCCGGTGAACAATGCCGCCATCAATAACAGTAGCAAATAGGGAGGAAAGTCCCACGTATTGAGGAAAAGGAGGGCACCAGTTGCCGCGATCAGCAGACCCAGCCCTGCTGCGCCCAGGGGCAGGTCGCCGGCCAGAGATTGAAGGTGACGAAGTGGCGTCTGTGGTCGGACTTCGCCCCTGTTGTCCACGCAGAACCAGTTTAGCGCGATCGCGATAACAAGGATGACAAAGGGCATGGCCAGTACGTGGGGGTGATTGTCTCCAAGGATGTAGCTGAAAACGGGAAACTCGTCGATGATCTCGATGTGGTTGCCCGCCAGATCAACGTCTTCGAGGACGCGGCTGGCGCGCCACCACCACCAGTTTCTGTCGATGTACCAGAGACGCGAGACCTGCGCCCTTTCCGGGAAGTTGTAGACATCAACCAAGCGGATCAATGGGTCGAGGCGGGCGCCTTGGGCATACAGCCATTCGAGCAGCACATGCAGATTTGAGGTCAATGCTACGGCGACTGCAGTCAACAGCCCCGCCGCCACGGGAAGCGCCCCGGACAGAGAGGGGGCCGGGGCCACATCTGCTGGAGAACCGTCACCGCCAGCGGGCTCGTGGTCAACGACCCCATCACTGGCTTCATCGTCTTCGTCAACTTCAGATTCATCGCCGGCATCTTCGCTGGAATCCCCGTCGTCTTCCTCTTGGCCGTCGGCGCCGGCTTCCTCACCCTCGCCGTCGTCGGCCACATCGTCTGACATGCCGTCAGGGCCTCCGGTGGCCGCGGCGCTGTCCGACTCTTCTGCTCGCAAGCGCAAGAGGTTATAGCCGATCCCGAAGCTTCCGGTAAAGAGAAGACCAAACCAGCAGGCCTGGCCTACGTTATAGGCGACCTCAGGTGTTTGAGCGGCGAGACGCGCCAGGACGGTAATCATCCAGTATCCAAAGTAGTAATAGCTAATGGCGTAGCCCGAAAGCCACGGGTCGCGCGGCGGGTAGGTAGGGCTGCTCCAGATGCCGCTGATAAACATCAGGTCCATTGGCTGCTCAGTATGGCTGATGGCGGGATCTCGGGCCCGGACCCATGTCCACGCGGCGAAGGCGAAAAGGAAAATCAGCTCGACAGTCAGCACGTAGGGCCAGCGGGGGAGTCCAATATTCGAAGTACGCGGAGGGGCTTGTGACTCGCTTGCCTGCGCTGTCCCCTTTCTTAGGGCTAGCCAGAGGGACAGGAGGGCTGTGAGAAAGAGGGCAAGCCAGACGCCGCCTACGTTGTTTCGCAGCAGGCCGTAGCTTGTGCCGAGCCACAGAAACAGGCTGACGAGCAGGATGCCCAGTATGCGCGCGAATGCGTACCCGTTATCGGGCAAATTGCGGAAATAGCGAAGCGTCAGGGGCAGCGCCGCGACGCCCACCAGCTGGGTGACCAGGTACCAGGTCAGAAAGGGCAGAGCGACTTCACGCATTTCGCGAGTCCCCGTTCCCGCCGGTTGCAGCCATTGACCGATTGGAAAGTGAGCGTTTTTCACCTTTCGACTGCGATTCCCTAAGGGTGCTCAGGGCCTGCTCGATTACTTTCTTGTGGTACCGTTCCATAGGCGGTAACTTGTGCTCGGAAAAAAGGCGGGCCTCAACGATTTCGACCGGGTCGATCGTCAGCTGGCCGCCACTGACCCGGCCCAGCAGAAAGAACTCCAGTGTACGCGATGTGGACCGATGGCAGACGATCTCTTCGATTACGATCTCCAGCGCCAGCTCTTCACGTACCTCGCGGCGCCAGCAGGCAAATATCGTTTCGCCCGGGGACAGCCAGCCGCCGGGCATGCCCCAAATTCCAGCCTGGTGGAAGCGATGGCGCAGCAGCAACACCTGCTTGGAGTCGGTCAAGAGAACGCCGCTAACACCGACAATGACTTTGCCGTTGACCGCCCAGGTAACTGCTCCGCGCAACGGCGAAGGCGTCATCCGCCATATACGTGCCAGGAGGGGAACGACGTTTGCAATCAGTCTCATAGTTGCTTCTGCCATCATCGGCCCATTGGGCCGGTCGGCCACTGTGAAGGCACGGCGTAAATCGTCACCTTTTGATTCTGGAAGACTGTCTCCAAGAGGCCGTTTGCTTTCAGTTGCTCCAACCTTTCGGGCGCAGTCGGATGTTGATGGCGCTCCAATTGCCCGACGTAGATGAGGTCGATATCCAACTCTCTGATGATCTCTTCGATGCGACCGATTTCGTTCGTTCTCCAGAATTCGCTGAGTTTGCCGTGGCGCTCCCCAACATCCTTTGCGAAGCGTTGTTCACCCGCGTGCATGCCCAGCAGCCCGCTCAGGCCAGTGAGACTGGCTACGCGGGTGCCACCGGCCCTGTAGTAGTCGATTTGCGCCGACTCGGCAACAACAGCATTGCCGCGCACATTCTCCAGAATCCACCGGATCGCCTCCCAATCGTATCGCAACTCGATCGCGTTGTCGCCATCGGGCCATCGATAGGCCCCGTTTTCCATGAAGGCCATTCCGTCAAGGGTTCCAACCGGAGGCCGCCAGCCAGGGAATCGTTGTGCCAGTCGTGAGGGCGTTCCCCAAAGTGGGAAGGCCAGGCTGGCGGCAAGGAGGAGCGCGAAGGCGAGGCCCCAGACGCGTCCAACCGGTGTCAGAGGACCCTTGATCGACCAAACGGATTCTCTCTTGGCCGGAAGTTCCCCATCTGCTGCAGCATTCGATCTTCGCGTCTTCCCCGCTGTGAGCCGAGCAAGGATCCTGGGCAGCACTATCGCGGCCGCGACGCCCCACAGGACCCACACCTGGCTGAAAAACTTGAAGAGTGTATTCATGCGATAGGCGTTGCCGCCCTGAAGGAAATCCTTCAGATAGACCAATTGCGTTCCAGCCAAAACGGCCAGGCCAGCTGAAGTCAGCAGTGCAGCAAGGACCGTACCCGTATCGGATGCCCGGCCCCGTCGCAAGAGCAGCTGCAGCGAGATACCGAGGGCCGGCAGGCAGATGGCAAGAATTATCTGGTCGCTGAAAACCAGAAGCAGGGCTGATGCAAGAAAGAGGATCGGGCTGAGGACCGTGCCTGTAAAGTAGACCAGTGTACATTTGCGTACCAGCAGCCTGTGCAAGCCAAGGAAGCGAATTCTGCTCGATTCGCTCCGCCCAACCAACAACCAGGAGAAGAGGACAAAGGCGAAGAATCCCCAGATCTGCGCCCAGTGCCCCAGTTCGTCCGGGGCCCGCACCAGCCCGATGCCGCCGGCAGCCACATTCGTGTAATTGCGAAAGAACGGCAGGAATAGTAAGTAGGCGCCCACCAGCTGGACTACCCCCAGCATAGTGACGCGGCCCAGCAGCAGCCGGCCGCGTTTGCGATGCAGTGCAACCGCCAGCACCAGTATCCCGATGCCAAAGTAGGTGGGCAACTCCCATAGGTTGACTGCGGTCAGCACTCCCAGAGTGAAGGCGAAGCCGCCGAAGAGGAGCGTGAAGTACGGCCAGTTCTGACTCCAGTCCAGTTTGAAGCTGTTGAGGAGCGTCAATGCCAGAGCGACGAAAAGGAGCGAAAAGGGAATGCCGATCATATGCGGATGCAGGTCGGCGTAGGTGAAGCTCCAGTAAGGAAACTCGTTTATTGTTTCGGGAATGACACGGCTTGGCGCCCAGAAGTCATAGTTCGGCAGCGCGGCGCGGGTTGTGACCGTTCGCCACAGACCGCTGACGACATGTATCGCCTTTTCGAAGGCAGGAATGCCGAAGTAGATTTGACTCTGGCTCGCCCTACTCAATGAATGCAGGAGCTGCCCAAACCCGGCCAGATTGCCGAGAACGGCCACGAAGAGTGGCGCCAGCAAAGCACAGGCGATACCCTCGTACCAGGGACTAGGCCGGGCGTTCGCCGAGCCTGAGTCTGGTGGCGGGTCGTCGAATGCCATCTCAGGACGGAGCTTAGCCTCCTCGGTAGAGTGGGTCTGAGCAAATTCGGACATGAGAACGGGTCCGGTGTAAACCGCTGCCTCATCTTCAAATCGGAGCCGGTCGGAAACGTCCTGCGCCTCGTCCCAACTTTCCGTTGACGGCGGCTCCGTATCCTTGACCAGCGTTTCAGCGTGCCCTTCCCGCGTCTGCCGTGAATGGGTAGGGAGAGCCGAAAGTTCAGAAACCGTGGCCGGGTTGGGGTCGATGTCCGATTCCTGGGAGTGGAAAGAGGGATCTCCCGACCGTGACAAGCGCTCTCTGAGCCGTGGCCGCCCGGAAACCGAATAGGCCACAGCGAAGGCGTTGAGCACGGTAAGGGCGAAGAGGGTGGGAATGGCCAGATTGAAAGCGACCTCGGCGTAGATACCGGTCAGCTTGACCAGGTAGCCGACCAGATAGATGCCGTAGTAGTAGTAGTTGATATAGCCGCCGGCAAAGTGCGGGTCGACCGGCGGGAACGTGGGGCTGCGCAGAATGCCGTTGAGGAAGGCGAATTCCATGAATTTTTCGCCACCGAACCAGGGCTGCCAAAGGTCTGGGTTGGCCCTGCGGACCAGGACAAAAAAGACGAAGGCGGCTGCAAACAGCGCCTCACCAACCAACAGAATGCCCCACATACGGCGGATAAAAGGAGCAAGGCCGCGCCAGATCCATGGCAACACCGCCGCATTGACGAGCGCCACAAGCGCTACGGCCAGCCACGCATTTCGCACAGAATTCTGGGCGAGATCGAGGCTGGCGAACAGCCAGAGCAGCCATCCGCACAGCAGCCAGCCGAGCGTCTTGGCCAGAAGGTAGCCGCGATCGCGCAAACCGCGAAAGAGGAGGAAGGACAGCGGCCAGGCGGTCCAGCCGAGCAATGAGATCACCAGCCACCACCAGGCGACGGCGATCCAGGTGTTTTGGCTGGCAACCCGGTTCCACCTGTAGTTGTCGACTACTGGCAGCTGATCCAGCGGTATTTCGAGCAACAGCGATGGCCGGCCGTCGTCCTCCCGGCCCGCGGCTGGGTGTCGTTCTCCTGAGGGGATCTCCTGACCCTGAAGCAGCGCGAATACAATGTTTACCAGGCCGCCCTGCTCACTTTCCGGCGCGCTGCCCAGCCCCAAAGCGTTCAGCAAGGGAGACAGCGGCGGATCTTCTCCGCGATGCCAATGGATTGCCTCTTCCCACGAACCGTACAGGAGCGCGTCATATTCGGATTCGTTAAGCTCGGTTTGCTTGGCGAAAATCGACACCCGCGGATGATCATAGAGGCTCCAGCTCTCGTCGGCCTCGTGGTCGGGAAAGGTAAGTCCCAACAGTTGCGGAGGCGAAGTAAAGTCGGCGGCGTGGGCGAATCCCAGACGTTCGCCGAACATCAGATCATAGTAGCGAATCGTCATCGGGTAGCGCTGCGGCAGCTCATCGACGCTCTCATAGATGCGTTTGGAGCTGTAGATGACATAGTCGGCTTCCTGGAGCTTCTGCCGCAGAATGGCGTATTTTTCCTCTGTGTCTTCTTCGTAGGGCGACCAGTCGATGTGGCGCAACCCATGGCTGCCCATGTCCATGCCTGGCTCGCCGGGTATGCTTTTGGGTAAGGGGTCGTCCCATGATTCCCAAAGGATGACCGAACCGGGCGAGGCGTTGGCGTAGACCCAGCGGCTGGCAGTGATCCAAGTGTGCTCGCGCGCGTAGACGCCGTTGACAAGTGAGAGGGACCAGAACAGTGCGCCTCCGACCGCGATCAGCGCGAGGAGTACGGATGGCAGTCGGAGCGGCAAACGCAGTCGGCGCCTTTCGCCAAGTGTCCAGAGCCAGATGATCATGCCTGCGGCAAACAGGAGGACGAAGGGCAGTACAGGGCTCATGTAACGGTTAAACTTGGCCAGAAAGGCGCCGGTCAGCCCGAAGTAGGGGACTATCCAGGCCCAGACCACGAGTTCCCCGAGCCTAGACCGCAGCAGGAGGGATTTTGCCAGTGCCCAGAAGCTGCCTGCGAGCGCGATCAGCCCAAGTGGCAGGCCCATGCCCCATATCACCTGCTGTCGGATGAAGTAGAGATACGGCGTTGTGTTGCGATATTGGCGCGTGAACGGAAAGTCGGCTATTCCGCGCACCATGCGGCCCTGTTCGACGAGCGTGGCCTGGATGAAGCTGTGCCAGTCGAGGATGGCATAAGGGCTGGTTACGAAGAAGGCGAGAAAGGCCAGTAGAAGGGCGACCGGCGCGCCCAGGAGCATGCGGCCGGCACTCTTGCGGTCGGCACTATCGCTGTTGGACGCGGTCTGCCCGATTGCGAAGGAGCCTTGGAGCGTGTCGGACCCCCAGCCCGATGCGAGGGCGGCGACGATTGGAACGGCAAGGATCGGCAAGGCGCTAAACTTGGCGGATATGGCCAGCCCCGCGCCGATGCCCGCCCAGATTACACCGCGCCATGAACGATCCTGGACCATAACGATGCCGCCATAGACGGACAGTACGACGAAGGTCGTACTTGACGGGTCCATCGCGAAGAAGTGGCTCAGTTGGACAGCCTGGGCAGTGAAGGCGTATAACGTTGCGGCAAGCAGGCCGGCGGCGGAGCCGTAGATTCTGCGCCCTAAGAGGAAAATGAGAAGGATGGTGAGCGTATCGAGCAGGGCCATCATGAGGCGTCCGGCGACGGCAACTCCGTCGCAAGCATGGTTCGCCCGGTTCATGAGGCTTAGGATCCGGTCGGACAGCGGCAAAAGTGCGGCCGGCTCTGCCAGGTCGCTCAGCAGTTCACCTGTAAGAATTCCAAGGTAGAGCGGGAAGTGGCCGTAAGTGAAGGACCGGCGGCGGTTGTTTTGCCGGTCCCATAGGGGGTTGAGGGGGCTACGCTGCGGGTCGAGGAACTCGTCGGATGAGGATGGCCATTGGATTGAGGGCGCGTAGATGCAGGTGGTGCTGCGTTCGTCGGGATGGGCGTTCAGCCCGCCGTCGAAGTTGACGTTCCAGGTTCTCAAGGTCAACCCGGCCAGCGCCACGACGCCGAGAGTCAAATATATGAGGTAAGAGCGCATCGTGCTCGTTTCTGCTGCGTATCAGGTATTGGGCATGTCACCGACCCAGAACACAAAACGGACAACGTCATGCGCGATCTATTACGGTCAAGGTTCGATTGGCCAGTCTGGCACGACCCAAACGATCTGATGTTCGGGCGGCGGCGGCCACAAGAGGTAGACATCGACCCAGCTGCTCCACAACTTCAAGTTGTCGTCGTCGTAGCCGAGGTCGATCCGCCGGATTTTGATATTGCCACCGGTATCGAGTGCGTCGCCGATGCCGTAGCCGGGCACATACACTTTCGTACGCAGGGGGATGTATCTGGGGTCGACGGCAACAACGCCTTTGCGCATCGGGTCACCAGTTCGGGTGACTCCGTACCAGGGTACACTGCGGGGGACACCGGCGGTCGATGCGCTGTAGCTGGTAGCCCTCATGCGGATAGAGCGCCAGTAGACAATTTCCTGTCCATCGTCGGTAGTCAGAGTTTGGGGGATGATCTTCTGGCCGTAGACGATCACCTGGTCCCGCGGTTCCTGGGCTATCCAGACGTCTTCGAGCACGCGGTCGGCTTCTTCGCCGTCAATGAAGCGGGTGCGATAGCGCCGCCGGGTAATGCCATAGGCTCCCGGTTCGACTCTGCGGGTATCGATTAGGAGGTCCCGATCACCTATCCAAACGGTCTCATAAGGAGCGATCTCCTCTTCCAGGTCGATTTCTTCCACAATCCGCACAATAGAGATCTGCATTTCCGGGTAGATGAGCGCGTCCAGCGAAGGTGAAACTTCGTCCAGACCGGCCAGGCCGATGCCGATTTCAGCGAGGGCTTCGCCTACGGTCCGGCTCAGAGTGCGGGTCTTGTAGAGGCGACCGTCTGCCAGCAGACTGATGGGGGTGCTACGCTGAATCAGCACCCTCATGCCGGTGCTAACGGGCGTTCCCAGGCTCGGCTGAACGTTATCGCCCAAGTAGATGGTGATCTCGGCGTCCAGCAGGGCTTCGCCGACCGTCTCGGACATCGTATGAATCGTATAGGGAATCGAGCCTTCGTCGATCACGAGCAGGGCCGACCTATCGATTTCGATGCGGAGCGGGTCGTTGCCTATCTGGCCCCAGAGGCTGCCGATGCCAAAGAGGGATGGGTTCAACTTGGGCGGGGCCCTGGGGATCTCCTGGTCCCAGTTTACGAGCTCTCCATTGATGGTTACCCGGTCATAGGAATTGAAGGCGATGCCGGCATCCCGCAGGAGTTCGACGGGCGTTGATGCCCAACTTGAGATCAAGGTCTCGCGACCGTCAGCATAAATGTGAAAGGGGCGCGGGCGGTCAACCATGATGCGCATCCAGTCCACAATTTCCGTGTCGAGGCTGTGGGAGACCCGCACTTCTTCTAGTTGTCCGGTCGAACCCTCGCCGGCTCCACTGCCGGGGCGAAGGCGGCCGAGGGTCGCAACGGTGCCTAATTCCGTTTGCGCGCCCTGCAGCTCGCCCAATTGGTCCAGCGACAGGCCGAGGTCAGACAGAAGTGCGCCGACAGCCCGACGATGCGTATTGATTGTAAGTGAGTGGCCGTCAACCACAATCTCAACCGGAGTTGCGGTGAAGTTCCAGAGTGCCCAAAGGCCAACAATAGCGGCCACCACCAATGACAACCGCACCATCAGCCGAATCTGCCGTCCCGGCCATCGCCTGACTTGGGAATGGGCGACAGTCACATCAGGCCTTACCCGTCGAGTGACAGTAGCCATGGCTCTATTCTATCCAATGAAATAAAAGTGTGAAAAGATCCGAGTCCTGCCTATGCATTCCATAGACTGCGCAAGCGCCGGAATTGTTCCCGAACTCGCTGAATTCGTTTTGGCGTAGGCGGCCTAGGGGCGGAGGGAGAGAGGGGTAAACCGGCCCAACGAGGCGGTGGCCGGCTCGTCAGAGTTCTCCGGGTCTGCGGTTGCGGGGATCCTTGCTGGAAGAAGCGGCGGAGGGCATTTGAAATGTGGGCTCAGATGGAACGCTATGCCATGGACGGCCTGCGCCACGGCAAGCGCGCGACCGGGGAGCGGAGTTCGGATGGGAACCGGCTGACCGGCTCCCGTGAGGGAAAGTTACCGAAAGGAGACGGGCAATGCTACGCGAGCCAGTTCATCTCGTTTCGGAGCGGCCAGCGGTAGCGTTCTTCCGGCCCGGTGTGACGGGCCCAGGCCTGGAGAATCGGTTCGTCCGCCCTCTTACGCTCCATCTTTCGCCGCACCCATTCCGGGTCCCAGTCCTGGAGGGTCTCGGCATGCAGATCCTGCATGATGGACCTGCATCCGGCGTCGTCCGACCGATCGACCCGTTCGTCGGGGTCCTCCTTCAGATTGAACAACTGAGGTGGCTGCCGGTGATAGTAGATGTATTTCCAGTCTTCGCGCCGAACCATGCGTTGAAAGGCGCCTTCGGGCGGGCCGAACTTGTCGGTACAGTATTCGGAAAAGGCGACGTCCTCCCAGAGCGGGGGGTCAGGACGCCCGTCGATTTGGGCGAGAAAGCTGTGGCCGGCTGCATTTGGCAGCGCAGGGGCGTCGAGGGCGTCAAGCATTGTTGCGGCCACGTCGACCGCGCTCACGATTCGCTGGCAGCGCTGCCCTGGCGGAATGCGACCTGGCCAGCTCATGATGAGGGGGACACGGACCGACTCTTCGTAGAAGACGTGCTTCCAGAAGAGGCCGTGCTCGCCCTGCATATCGCCGTGATCGGAGGTGTAGATGATCAACGTGTTGTGGTCAAGCTGGTTTGCCCTGAGGGCGTCCAGAATCTGTCCAATCAACGCGTCGGTCCGGTAGACAAGGCCGGCGTAGGCAGCCCGCGCCCGCAGGGCTTCTCCTTCGTCCAACCTTTCGATGCCGGTGGCATTGCGCCACCAGCGCAAGAACGGATGCTCGTCGCCGGCAGGGGGAGGCGGCTTGCGCGAGGGCGCAATTGCGCCGGCGTAACGCTCGAAGTCTTCGGCACGGGCGACATAAGGAGGATGGGGCAGCATCAGCCCGACGGACAAGCTGAAGGGTTCGTGAAGCAAGCCGGCCCGTTTCTGCACGCCGAGCTGGTTCAGGCGTGCGATGGTGACGGCGGTGGCTTCTTCGTCATGCACCTGGTAGCCACTCTGGCCTGCGCCTGAGCGGATCAGGCTCATTCGTTCGGGGCCGGCCGTGCCTTCAAGAACGCCGCGGTCGGGCCCGGGGTTGCCAGGGTAGTTGGCGCTGTGGTCGCCGACAAACCGCGCGGTGTAGCCATGCAACTGGTCGGGTCCCAGGGCGTGCATTCGGCCAACCAGCTCCGGCTTGTAGCCTGCTGCGCCCATGGCGTGTGCGATGGTGGGAATTGCCGAGTCCAGCGCGTGCTCGTTGGTCCAGACTTCGTTCTGGTAGGGGTGGCGGCCGCTTAGCATCGACATGCGCGAAGGGACGCAGATTGGTGAACAGCAGTAGGTGTTATCGAAGACCACGCCGCGGGTCGCCAAGCGGTCGAGATTGGGCGTATCCACGATGTCGTTTCCGTAGCAGCCGGTTACATGCGGACTGTGCTGGTCGGAATGAATATAGAGAAGATTAGGCCTGGGCAAATCGCTCATCGTGCGCTCCGTACAGGCTTAACTAAATGGTCGTCGCGGCGGGTCGACCTGCGGCTCGGGGGCGCTTGCCGTTTTGCCCGCAGCCTCGATCCATGCTAAACGCGGAGGCCGTGATTGAGCAACTGTCCCGGTAGCGAGCCGGCGCTCAGTTACTTAAAAAGGCGGCAAATGCAGTCTGGCAGGGAGCCAAGAAGGTTTGGCCGCAGTGTTCGGATGCAGGATAATAATTTCCCGAATGACTGAAGAATCGGGAACGGAGCACGGCGGCCGACGGTGGCCGGGCTGCCGCGAGATCATGGATGGCGAGCAGGCGGAGACGCGATCCACGGTGACCAACGTGCGGAGAAGAGTCTGCCCTATGGCGCGTGGATGGCATCGCAGCCTGTATGCCGGAAACTGAAGTTGAAGCTGCGCGAGTGACTGCAATTCGAAATCCCGGCGGTGAAATGCCGGGGAAAGATTCGGATATCGGGTGTGCCGGCTGCGGATACGCCAACAGGGCCGACGCCAACTTCTGCGCCTTTTGCGGCCAGCCGATGGCGGCCAGGCAAAAGTGTGACAGTTGCGAGGCAGAGATCCTGCCAGGTCAGCTTGCCTGCTGGGCATGCGGCGCTTTGACGGCTGCCACGCCCGCGGGCAACAAGGAGACCCCGGCCGAAGGCGGGGGCCCGACATTTGCCTCTGCGGCGACGGGAGAGGCCGGCGCGAGTTGGAGAAGACGGCTGCAGGGCCTCGCCGCCAATAGGATGCGCACACTGCTCCTTTGGAGCGGCAGCCCCATTCTCTTCGCCGCCATTCTGGTTGCCGCGGTCGCAAGGGAAAGCCTCGGCATAGAGGGCATATTCTCCGGCCGGGAAGGAGAAGCATCCAATGTAGCCGCCGCTAAGGGGCAGGCTGGAGGACAGGCCAGCGCGGAAGACGGGTCCAAATTTGATCTGCCGATCAGTAGCGCGTCACTGCCCAGCGGCGATGAGAAGACGATGGCTTTCGAGTTCATCCATGATGGTTTGAGCCGTCCTCGCGGGGTCGCTTCAGCAAACGACCGGATATACATCGTGGACCCGGAGCAGGTCGCCTTGATCGTGCTGGATTCGGACGGACGGGAGTTGGGCCGGGTCAACCAAGCGGACCGCGACTTTGTCGAACCGGTCGACGTCGCCTCAGACGCGGCCGGGAACGTCTATGTATTGGACGCGGGCGGAGGCGGACAGATTAGCCTCCACGACGCGGACGGCGCTTACGTCTACACGGTCCCGATTTCAGAGTACAGTCTTGATCGCAGCCGGGGGATTGACGTGGACTACCAGGGGCGCATCTGGGTCGCGCTGACCCCGGCTCAGGTCGTGGCCGCATTTGACGCCGGTGGGCAGAAGCTGATTGGCTTCGCGACCGATCTGGAAGGCAGAGACTTGCAGCCGGTTGACGTCGTTTTCCATGCCGACGACGCTGTCTACGTATCCACGGTCGGTGTAACGGCCGTGATTCGTTTTTCGCTCACTGGAGAGCCGGCCCGCATTTGGCCGCTTGTCGACGCAAACAGCGTGGACGGCCCGCATTTGGCCGCGGACGAGGACGGTGTCATATATGCAACTCAGCCGGAGCGAGGCGGACTCCTACGGATCGCCGGAGACGGTGTGGACTCGTTGCAGGCCTGGGTGCTGCCGGCGGGGCCGTCGATTCGCAAGCTGGTCGGCATCACGGCCGGCCCGGACGGGGCGCTCGTGGTGACCGATAGTGAGAACGGCAGCGTTTATCGGATTCCAACTGGGCAGCACGGTCCGGCTGATGGGTAGGGGCAGCAAGCTGAAAAGGCGGGAAGGTGAGCGAACGGGGAGGAAAAGTGACTGATAACACAGGAAACGGCGGAGGCCGAGGGCGTGCGTTTTTCGGTGAACCAGACACAGCTGGGCTGATGCATCGCGCGTTCACCCGCTCGCTGGGATTTGACAGGGCCGATATGGACCGGCCGATGATCGGCATTCTTAACACGTACAGCGAGATGAACAACTGCCACGCCCACTTCCCCGAGCTGGTTGAAGCGGTCAAGCGCGGCGTCTGGCAAGCGGGGGGCTTTCCGCTAGAGTTCCCCACAATCAGCCTAGGGGAAATATACCTGACGCCGACTTCGATGCTGTGGCGGAATCTAGCGGCGATGGACACAGAGGAGATGATACGGGGCAATCCGATGGACGGCGTCGTGGCGCTGTGCGGCTGCGACAAGACGACGCCGGCTGCGCTGATGGGGATAGCCAGCGCCGACGTGCCGGCGATTCTCGTGTCTGGGGGACCGATGCTCAACGGCCACTGGCGGGGCCAGACGCTGGGGGCGTGCACCGACTGCCGGCGACTGACTACGGAGTACCGCGCCGGCAACCTCGACGACGGGGAATACCTGGAAGTCGAGGAGAATCTCGTGCGCAGCCGGGGCCACTGCATGGTGATGGGCACGGCCTCGACGATGAATTCACTGACGGAGGCGCTGGGTATCTCACTGCCGGGCAACGGGGCAGTTCCGGCGGCCGATTCGCGACGCATCCTGCTGGCTGAGAACGCCGGACGCCGTATCGTCGGGCTGGCCGTCGAAGGGGTGCGTCCGTCGCGGATTCTGACCCGCAAGGCGCTCGAAAACGCGGTCACGCTGTTGTGCGCATTGGGCGGCAGCACGAACGCCGTCGTACATCTTCCAGCGGTGGCGGGACGGCTGGGGATAGATCTGCCGCTTGACCTTTTCGACCAGATAAGCCGCCGAACGCCGCTGCTGGCCAATATTCGGCCAAGCGGCACGCATCAGATGGAGGACCTCTTCTATGCAGGCGGCACCTCGGCGGTTTTGCGCGAGTTGCTCCCTCTGCTTCACGGCGATGCGGCGACAGTCACCGGCAAGACGCTAGCGGAGAATGTGGCCGCCAGCGTAATCGTCGACTCTGACGTCATCCGTTCGCGTGACAGCCCGTTCAAAGCGGAGGGAGGGTTGGCGATTCTGCGAGGGAACCTGGCACCCTCGGGCGCAGTGATCAAGCATGCGGCGGCATCGTCCGAACTCATGCGGCACAGGGGGCGTGCGCTGGTCTTCAGCGGGATCGACGATCTTCAGGCCAGGATCGACGACCCCTCGCTCGACGTGGAGCCGGGGGACGTCATGGTGCTGCAAAATGCCGGTCCGGTGGGCGGGCCGGGAATGCCTGAAGTAGGCAATCTGCCGATTCCCAGAAAGTTGCTGCGGCAGGGTGTGCGGGACATGGTTCGCATCTCCGATGCGCGCATGAGCGGCACGGCGTTCGGCACGATCGTACTCCATGTGGCGCCCGAGGCGGCGGTCGGTGGGCCACTTGCCCTGGCCCGGAGCGGCGACGAAATTGAACTGGATGTGCCGAGGAGAAGGCTGCATCTGTCTGTAAGCGAGGAGGAGCTTGGCCGGCGTCGCGCGGGGTGGCGTCCGCCTGAGCCTGACTACAGGCGGGGGTACGGCAAGCTGTTCCTGGAGCATGTTCTTCAGGCCCCCCAGGGCTTGGACTTTGATTTCCTATTGGGTCGCGATCCTGTTGAGGCGATGGCCCAACCAAAATATTGACAAGCCGCGACGGTGTTGCCCTGGAAGTGTTATGGGTTGTGGCAGGGGAACGAATCTGGCGCCGGACGGATCAGGGGGAATTGAAGCAATGGCGGAGTTTCCACCGGTAGAGGAGCAGATGGCGGTATTGATGCGGGGCGTCGAGTTCGGTGACGAGCAGACCCGCGTCAATATGGAGAAGGAGCTGCGAGAAAGAGTTTCGGAGAGCCGAGAAAAGAGGCGGCCTTTGCGCGTCTACTGCGGTTTCGACCCGACTTCCAGCGACCTCCATCTTGGTCATACAGTTCCACTGCGCAAGCTGCGGCAGTTCCAGGAACTGGGCCACACGGTCATATTTCTGATCGGCACTTTCACCGGCACGATTGGCGACCCCAGCGACAAGGAGAGCGCCCGCACACAGCAAAGCCTTGAAGAGGCGCTTGAGAAGGCGCGCGGCTTCACTCAGCAAGCCCAACGAGTGCTGGACGAGGAGAAGACGATCGTCGACTACAATCACAGGTGGCTTGGGGAACTGGACTTCGGCGATGTGATCCGGTTGGCGAGCAACTTCACGGTCCAACAGTTTCTGGCAAGAGACAATTTCAGCAAGCGTCATGCCCGAGGCGAGCCAATCTGGCTGCACGAGTTCTTTTATGCACTGATGCAGGGATATGACGCCATCATGCTAGACACTGACGTGCAGATTGGGGGCACGGACCAACTCTTCAATCTGATGGCTGGGCGAACACTGATGAATGCTCATGAAATGCGTCCGCAGGTGGTGCTGACGTTCCCGATCCTGGTAGGCACTGACGGCCAGCGCCGCATGAGCAAGTCGACCGGCAATCACATTGGCATAGACGAGCCGCCGGGGGTGATTTTCACCAAAGTCGTCAACCTGCCCGATCACACGTTTGCCAACTTTGCTGAACTTGTTACCCGTTGGAGCCAGGCCGAGATCGACCGGATCGTGGTGCAGATGGAGGCCAGGGAGATGGAGCCGCAGGAAGCGAAACGAGCGCTGGCGAAGGAGATCGTAAGTATCTTCCACGGCGAAGAGGCAGGTGAGCAGGCGGCGGTGGACGCGGCACGGATGCACGAGGGGGCGGCGCCCAGCGATGCGCCGCAGTTCATACTTTCGCACAAAATGAATTTGCTGGATTTGATGAGCGCTTCCGGGTTGGTACGAAGCAAGGGGGAGGCGCGCCGGCTCATTCAACAGGGCGGGGTGCGTCTCAACGGCGAGTCTGTCTCGGACGGAGTAACGACGTCCCTAACGCCGAATGGAGAGGACAACGTCGTTCAGATCGGCAAAAAGAGGTTTTTGCGGGTTGTCTCGGCTTCGTGACGCGGAAGGAAGACGGTGGGGCGGCCGGATAGCATCCGGCGGGAAAAGGAAAGGAACCGGATGCCACGCTTCCCCCGATAGTGGCTTCCAACCACAACGTGACAACTCGGTCCCTATACAACAAAGGATAACATACTTCTTCTGATTTGTAAAGGGGCAATTTCCTGAAATCTTCCGAAAAAGTGACATGATTTCACCGGAACTGGCCAATTTGGGACAGTTTGCGTTGTTCCGGCGAGGGTCCACCACTCGATATAGGACATGGTTGGCACTCTTGGGGGGCAGCGCTGCACGGGTGAGGGAAGCGTCGTGAGGCGCTCGACCAAATCAACCTGAAACATGGAAAAGTGTAAGGAGCAAGTGATGGGGTCTTTTGACGGAAAGAGAGGCCTGATTTTTGGCGTTGCCAACAAGAACTCGATTGCCTGGGGGATAGCGCAGGCTCTGGCTGAAGAAGGCGCAACGCTGGGTTTCAGCTATGCGGGAGAGATGCTGCAAAAGCGGGTAACCCCGCTGGCGGAGAGCGTCGGCAGCAGTTTCGTCGAGGAGTGCGATGTTACGGATGACGGCGCGATCGACGAACTGTTCACGAAGGTCGAGGAGAGGATGGGTAAGATCGATTTTCTGGTCCACTCGATTGCATTTGCCCCGCGAGAGGACCTCGGCGGTCGATTTGTCGAGACAAGCCGCGATGGGTTTCGGATTGCGCTCGACATCAGCTGTTACAGCCTGGTAGCACTTGCCAGGCGGGCCCTGCCACTGATGTCCGGGGGCGGCAGTATTATGGCGATGACTTATTATGGGGCGGAGAAAGTTACGCCCAACTATAATGTGATGGGCGTTGCAAAGGCCGCCCTGGAAGCTACGATTCGCTATCTGGCCTGGGACCTGGGCAAAGATCAAATCAGAGTCAATGCGATCAGCGCGGGGCCGATCAAGACGCTGGCCTCGGCCGGCGTAAGCGGTTTTCGCAAGAGCCTCGGATATGTGGGGACGGTTGCGCCGATGGGAAACGTTACGCAAGGGGACGTAGGGAACGCGGCTCGCTTTCTCCTCGGGGACTGGGCGGAAAAGATTACTGGCGAAGTGGTATATGTTGACGGCGGCTACAATATCATGGGCGCGCCGGACCTTGACGCCGCGGAAGCCTGAGCCGCCGGAGGCGATTTCAGCAGAAAGAAAACGGGTCAACCCTCTTTAGGGGCTGACCCGTTATTTCATGTCTTGATGGGGGAGCTGACGAGATTGGAGCGCACGACCTCCGTTGTTTCGCGAGGCGTGCATTCTGCTAGTCTACGCTCCCGGTTTCCTTCTGGTCTGGCAAATGGACCTCTGCCGTGGCGGGAGCGACGGGATTTGAACCCGCGACCTCCGGCTTGACAGGCCGACATGCTAACCGCTACACCACGCCCCCAGTAGGAATACGAGACATGTAAGGCTCAGGATACCACTGGCGCACTTGATTGTCAAATGAAGGTCAACTTGGGTGCGTTTCAAGACGGGGAGCGAATTTCTGATTGCCGCCGGTCAGATGGGAGGAAATCCGCGAAGAAACACCGAGAAGCACGGAGGGGCAAGAAGGATTGGAATGCCCACTGGTCCCATGTGGATGTCCTCAATTCAGGGATGCTGCTCTCAGCTGTCCATGGCAGCTGCGGAGTGAAGTGTCCAGGACGCTTCCTCAATCGTTGCGAGGGGCACGGCGTGCGATGTGTTTGCGGATCTGCCGCAAAATGCTTGGTGGGGAGGCGGGCTTACGGGGTGGCGACGGCTGTTTCTTTTCGGCAAGGCGAGGCCGGCGGGCGTTTTGGGCGATCCTGTGCGCAGCCTGTCTTCCCTGGGTCAGGGCCTCATGGTAGAAGCCCTTCATCAGTTCGGGTGTGATCTTGCGGCCTTCGGTTGCCCACAAAACGACCGCTCTACCGATGGCCCAGGTGCCTGCATAGGAGACTGCGACTTTGGGTACAATCCCCACAACTGGAATCAGGCCGCTCATCTGCCGCGCGAGCTGGCGGAAGAGAAAGCCACCTCCTAGGACGCCGGCTATTTCCCCCAGCAGCTGCTGAGGCGTGCCCTTTTTGCCTGAAACAAGGGCGATCTTGTAGGCCATTATCAGCTGGTTTTTGGTTAGAACAATCGCGTCGCCGGCACCCAGGACAAATCCTAGCCCTGGGACAGTCTCGCCCAGGCCGGTAGTGAAGGAGTAGCTGGCGTTGGCCTGGGAAGTCTCCTGAATGAGCAGATGGAAGGCAGGGGGTCGCAACGGGGGCAGTCGACGAGCCAGCGGCAGGCGCAATTCGGGGGGAGCGATTTCGACCAGCGCCGCGGCCACCAGCGCGACCTCCCTTGCGGACCAATCCGGGACTGCGACGCGCGACTGTTCGCCGCGGCGGGCGATGTCGGCACCGGTTTTCTGCCCTTTGGGGCCAATCACGACGATCAGTGAGGGAATCGACTGGGCGTTCAGGGCCTGGAGCAGACTGGCCAAGTCCGCGCTCAGTTCAAGTTGGGTTGTTACAAGCAGGGCGCAGTCAGGCAATGTTCGCGGCGCGTTGGCGGGAGGTTTTTGGCGGTCTGCGGCGAGAGGCACAATGGCGGTACTGTCGGAGCGGAGCCCGGAACCGGCGCCGTCAGTGACAGTAATCCAGGGATGGACGAAGTCGTCGGCGGGACTGCTGAGGGAGATTGCGGCACGCTCGGCGACTGATCCGTCATCGGCTGCGATCAGGAGATGAAAGGTGGACTCTGTTTCGCGTTGAATTTCCGCCAGGTTGATTTCGCTGACGATCTGCCAGATCGAACGCAACGGCATTGCGCGCATCGCCTGTTCAACCTATCCGTAGACTCGCACGCCATTGCCGCGGCCGGAATCCTTCGATTGGAGAACGCGGGCGAATGCTTCGAGAGTACGCTCGATGTCGTCGGACGTGACAGACAGATTTGTGACCGCCCGGAGGTGCGTGCTGTTCGTGGGATTGACGAGGACGCCCAACTCCTTCAAACCAGCAGAGAGCTGTGCGGTCGTCATGTCCTCGCGACGCAATTCGAAGTAGATGATGTCGGTCTCAATTGTTTCGGGGTCGACGAGGATGCCGTCAAGCTGCGCGAGGCCGTGGGCCAACTTGCGCGCGTTGGCGTGGTCGTCGGCGAGGCGTTCGACCATCTCGGAGATTGCAATGATGCCGGCGGCGGCGATGATGCCGGCCTGACGGGTGCCGCCGCCGAGGACTTTGCGCATACGCCGGGCGCGGCGAATGAAGCCGTCGCCGCCGGCCACGATGGAGCCGACCGGCGCGCCGAGCCCTTTGCTTAGGCAGACGCTGACGCTGTCGGCCTCCTGCACCAGCCGCGCAGGAGGAACGTTCAACGCCACAGCCGCGTTCCAGAGACGCGCGCCGTCCACGTGAAGTTTCAGTTCGTGCTTGTGCGCCAGGTCTCCGGCCGCGTCCATGTAGGGCACGGGAAGACAGCGTCCGCCGCTGCGATTGTGGGTGTTTTCGATTGCCAGCAACCGCGTTCGGGGATAGTGTTCGTCGTCGTTGCGGATGGACGACTCGACCAACTCCAGGTCCAGCGTGCCGTCGGGCGCTGTGGGAACGGTGTGGGGATGGACGCCACCAAGAGCGGCCGAGCCGCCCTGTTCAGCCAGGAAGATGTGGGCCTGGTCGCCCAGAATCATCTCATCACCGCGTCCACAGTGGCTCAGGACCGATACCAGGTTGCCCATGGTACCGCTCGACACAAAGACGGCAGCCTCCTTGCCCAGCATTTCGGCCGTCATCGCTTCGAGGCGATTGACCGTCGGGTCTTCACCGTAGACGTCATCGCCGACGGGCGCTGCGGCCATGGCTTTGCGCATTGCGTCGGTCGGATGAGTGACGGTATCGGAACGCAGGTCGATAGGAATTTGAGCCAAGTCGGTGACCTCTCTTGGGCGCACTGATTGCCGGCACGGTAGCGCCGGGCGTTTTTGGGCTTCAGTTCAAGGGTTGCCGGCCTCAAGCAACTGCAATAGAAGGAGGAGAGAGAAGGGGCGGGCTTCTACCGTGACCGCGACGCCACCAATCTCTCTCCTCGCTTGCATTACTCTGTCCTGCAGATTACTCGGGCCGGAAGGTTCCGATAATCTGATTAATTTCCTGCTGTCGATTGCGGACCTGATTTTCGGGTACGGCGACGACCAGGATGTAGGCGGTGTCATTGGCTCGCAAGGCGGTAATCGCGATATGGGCGGTGAACAGACCTTGCGCTGCCAGATCGGCGGTCGCCACGCCGTTGATCGAGGGCAGGTTATTGGTCGTGCCGGCCTCAAGGCTCTCCACTTCCACGGGCACCGGCAACGGCAGTCTTTCGAGCTGTTCCGTCAGCCAATCGACCAGCCTCTCGGATGAAATGTCATCGTCGAGGTTGGGGAAGATGCCTACGCCGGCCAGTGCGGCGATTGGCGGCCTTGAGAAGATCGCGACCTGCGCGGAGAGATGGCCGGCGTACTCGCCTCCGGGGCCGGTCAGCGCGTCATCGACCTGCTGCGCGGCGGCCGGGCTGACGAAGCGCATGATCTGGCTGAGCTGGCCGCTCTGCAGATCGAAACTCAACCAACCAGGCGGGACGGCGTAGGAAAAGCCGAGGCGTTCGTTGACGATCGGGCTCCAACCCCTGGGAATCGTTACCTGGGGTTCGGGGGCGGGCGTCGCAGTTGGCGGCTCAGGCGTCGCGGTTGGCGGCACGGGCGTTGGCGTGTCGGTCGGCGGCACGGGCGTTGGCGTGTCGGTCGGCGGCACCGGGGTATCGGTCGGCGGCACCGGGGTATCGGTCGGCGGCGGCGGCTCCGGCGTGGCGGTCGGCTCCGCCCGTCGCCCGAATCGGCAACTGGCAATTGTCAGGGCCAAAACCGCTGCCATCAGAACGACCAAGTAGGATGATCGCCGGGATACAAGCCGACTCAACCAACTGGTTCGTTCAACTTTCGAGTTCTGCATCGTTATCCTCCATTTGGATAGTTAGAGCCGCAACTGCGACTTCAGGAAAATGTGTGTTTCTTCTTCTCCACTATTGTTACTGAGCCAAATAAGCAGCCCCCCATCAAATGATTGCAGAACGCCTTGTGCTTGTGTTGGTTTGCCGGTCGCCAAGCCCAAAGCCTCTTGAACGTAGGGGCTCTCTGCCCAGATCTTGCCTATCCCGCGCACGGGTTCGAAAAGCCCCTTCGCGGGCCCCGCGGGCAACTCCAATTCAATGGGCAGGCGCGTTTCCCCGCGCCAGCTGTGTTCGCGCTGCTCCCATTCGCCGCTGTCGAAGTGGATATAGACGGCAGGCCTATCGAGGCGCGCCAAGGCCAGTCCGAACTGGAATTTCTGGATTTCAAAATCAGGAAGCGTTGGGTCGTTCGGATCGAGAGACTTGGATGGGTCGGTGGGCACGCCATTGGGACAGCCCAGCTCCTCGGCGACCTCCTGTTTCTGGCTGAGAAGAGTATCGAATTCAGAGGCGATTTTATATGGACAGGCGTCGAGAAGACCTTCATCCAGGGCGTCGGTGGGTCCGGCCTCGTCCGGTAGCGGGGCAGCGGTATTTGTATCAGTGTCAGCGACTGCCGCGGGCGCAGGGGCGCTGGCAGTCGACTCGGTTTGCGTTTCGGCTGCAGATGAGGAGGGGGGTGGCGCGGCCGGGACGGAGGGTTCGGGCGTCCCGGCGGTCTCAGAGCCTTGCGGCAGGATTCTTGCGGCGAAGAACCCTATCAGCGCGACAATGGCCACCACGAAGAGGCTGCCCGCGACGGCGATGGCCAGAGGCGGGCGCGAGCGCGCCGACGGCGACGACAGGACCTTTTGGCGCGGGGCAGCCCTTGGCGGGGCCTTGAAATCTGCCGGCGGGAGGGCGGTGCCTTTTTGATCATCGCCGGCGGGAACGATCACTGTATCGGTGGTAATCTGTCGCGGCGGCGGCAGGCCTACTGACGTGAGCGATACAAGCGTCAGTGTGGACGTCTGCTCGGCGAGACTGTTTTCCTGCGACAAAATGCGACCTGCGACGGCAGTCAGGGCGTCGGCCATCTCGCCTGCGCTGGTGTAGCGGGTCTCCGCCTCCTTTGCGAGGCTGCGGCGCAACACATCGACCAATTCAGGCGGGAGCGAGGCGAGCAGGTCGTTGGGCAGGGAGAGCGGCGCGTAGACATGCGCGTGCAAGATCTGGGTAGTCGAGCCGGTAAAGGGCGGCCGGCCAACCAGACAGCGAAAGAGGACTGCGCCGAGCGAATAGATGTCTGCGCGTCCGGACACGGCGCGGGTGCCTGCGCACTGTTCAGGCGCCATGTAGGCGGGCGTGCCGATTGTTCGCCCTTCGCTGGTCAGTTCGGGGGTATCCAATGCGCGGGCGATGCCGAAATCGGAGAGCAGAGGCGCAACCGGTTGTTCGGCAAGCATGCGGCTTGATTCACTCGTTAAGCCGTCCGCAACGCCATCAAGCAACTGTTCAGCCTCGTGGACGGCTGTTGCAGCCAATTCGTCTCGCTGGAGTGCGCCGAAGACGTCTGGGCTGACCGGACGCAGCAGAATATTGCTGGGTTTCACATCTCGATGGACGATTCCCTGAATATGCGCGTAGTCCAGCGCGCGTGCGATCGGCGCAAGGAGGTTACAACCTTCCGCAACGCTCAGCCGCTCGCGGCGGTTAAGCAGCGCGGCGAGGCTATCGCCGTCTACCAGCTCCATGGCGATATAGGCACTGTCTTCGCCGGTTGCCTCGCCTACCTGCAGTGTCTGGACGATGTGCGGATGACGGAGGCCGGCGACCAAACGGGCTTCCTGGCGAAAACGGTTTCGCAGCGCGTCATCGGCATTGGGCGACAGGAGCTTCAACGCGACGAATCGTTCCTGTATTTGGTCGTATGCCCGGTAGACGCTGGCGGCGCCGCCACTGCCGAGTCGGTCTCCCAACAGGTAGCGGCCGATCCGCTGGTCGGTAGGGGAGGCCTCCCGGTCAGCTGGGGCGTCTGGGGTCTTGTCAGCGGAATCCCCAGGTTGTCCTTCGCTAATGGATTCGGTTTCCTGGCTTGCATTTCGTTCGGCCAAGCCGGCAGAATCCTTCGGTTCAGCTACCATTGCGTTTCCGTGTCTACACCTGCAACTGCTTTCTGAGCCCTTCTTTCTCCGTGCCAACGTCTCTGCGCCACAGAACTACCTGCGGCGCGGCAGGGGAAGGAGACTGGGATTTGAGAACGGATCCGGCTCTGCTGCCCAACATTGGCGGCGCAACGGGTTTCTCATTGCCGCCTGGACTGGCGCGTCAACGTTGACGCAGACCGAATTGGGGGAGAGAGTTGATGATCTGTCTATGGCGTAATATAATAACAGACTATATGGAATTGGGAAACAGGCGTTGGGACGCAACGTCGCAGCTTCGGAGCTGGAACCGTCGCGGCATTTGAAGTTGTCGAAGGGTCTCCACAAATACGCAAGGCATGAATCTGCTGCGACGGAGCGTGGACCGGAAAACTGAGTGCAGCCTTTGTTTTCAGCACATCATCGATCTGTGGGAAAACGCTCGCGCCTCCATCGCCTGGATGGTCGAACAGAGGAGTGTCAGAACGCGTGAGTCAGATCGCCAGGTTGGTCTGCCTGAGCGGACCGGATGCGGGCACCGAATACGAACTCTCCAAGGAAACTTTTCTCATCGGGCGCTCTCCGGGCGCTGACATCAGCATAAATGACAGTTTCGCCAGCCGCCAGCACGCGGAACTGCACTTCATCGATGATGCATACCGCCTACGGGACCTTGAAAGCAAGAACGGCGTGTTCGTCAACGGCAGCCGAATGGCACCTGGCGCAACGGCATGGCTTGAGGACGGCGACGCGCTCCAATTCGCCTCTACACGCTTCCGCTTTCACGACCCGTCGGTGACGATTACCGCCCCATTCCTTGAGGCATTGCCCGAATCTGGCCTGCGCGTGGAGCCGGCCACCCGCCAGATCTTTATCGATGGGAAGATCCTCGTACCGCCGCTCAGCGTAAAGCAATTTGATTTGCTCTGGTATCTCTACCAGAATCGCGGCCGCGTGGTCAGCAAGGATGAACTGGCCAATCAGATTTGGTCGGAGGTAAGCGGCGACGTTTATGACGCCAGCATCGACCGCATGGTGAGCAGAGTACGCAACCGCATCGAAACCGTCCGGGGATCCGAGGAAAAGTCGCAGTCCAGGTTTATTGTAACCGTCCGTGGATACGGGTATCAGCTTACCGAGCAGTAGCCGGGCCGCCCTCCTCTTTGAAGACAAGACGAGCCCCAGAAATTACAAACCCAATTCAAGAGAGCGGTCCGCCGTTCCCACTATTTCGCTCTTCGAACCGAGGATCGTAGGCGAACGGTCCGGTTTGTGTTTCAGAATGTTCGGAAATCGGGTTGCCCTTTGGCGTATCCTTTAGCCGTTGCTTTTACTGCCGCCACTATTCGGCGGCCAATCAGCTCGGCTAGCGAAAGGATATCCTCATGGCCCCAATTCACGATGCAATCGCATTGGACCGCGTAGAGTTCGTCGCCGCGAAAGGTCAAGGAGAAATCGACACCGCGACGGCGTCTCCGCACGCTCTCATTCCTGCGGCCAGAGCCGGCGACGAAAGGGCATTTCAGGGCTTGGTCGAGGCATACTGGGGCCAAGCGACTCGCCTGGCGGGCAGCATTCTGAGGTCAGAAGAGGCCGCAGCCGACGCGGTGCAAGAGGCGCTGATCAAAGTCCACCAGGCCATGCCCCGTTTCAAGGACGGAAATTTTCGTGGATGGCTGATGCGGATCGTCACCAACACCTGCTACGACCACCTACGCGGTCAGAAGCGCCGGGCTGCAGTCAGCCTGGACCGGTTGGTTGAGGATACGGAACTGGAGGCACCCGAAACACGCGTCGAGCAAGATCCAGTGCGTTGCGCCCTACGTCGCGAGAGATTGGAGGCTCTCAGCGGCATGGTCAACCGGCTACCAGCCTGGTATCGCGATGTGGTAGTTCTCGTCGATATTCATGGGTGTGACTACGGAGAGGCTGCGGCCATTCTCGGGCTGCCGCGCGGCACGGTCAAGTCGCGTCTGAGCCGGGCACGCGCCAGCTTGCGCGACCGACTGCTGGCGACGGATCTGCTTGAACAGCCGCGCAATTGACGCCTGCTTTCGATTGGGTACGCCCGGGGAAGCGCCTAACCTGTTTTCTGGCCCAGTTCCCCGATGGCCGCGCAAAGGCGGTGAATGTCCGACTCGTCGTTGAAGAAGTGGGAGGAGACGCGCAGCAGGGTAGGGTCCGGTACCGAGCGGATCAGGACACCTGCCTGTGCCAGACGCTCAACCGCCGTGTCCGGCGCAATGCCGTCGATTGTAAAGCTCGTCAGGCCGGCGTGGGTCGGTGTATTGACGAGACGTACCGAGGGTAGAGCCGCGAGCGCGGCCCGCAACTGACGCGTGATTGTCTGGGTTCGCTCGAAAACCCAGTCCAGGCCCAACAATTCCAGCCATTGCAGTCCGCTGAACATCCCGGCTATCGCGGGACGGTATGTTGTGCCTATTTCATAGCGTTTCGCGCCGGGAGGCGGCAGGAAGATACCGGTCTCGTCGAAGGCGTCGCCGCTTCGCAGACTGGGATAACCTACATAGGTCTGCAGGAGTTCACCCAGACGATTGCGATTGACGTAGAGGGCACCGATGCCCTCCGGCCCGCAAAGCCACTTTTGTCCTGGGATGGCGTAGAAATCGGCGTTCAGCGCCTCCATGTCCAGCAGCATTGCGCCGCCCGACTGGGCCCCGTCTACCGCGATCAGACCGCCATGCTCGTGTACGAGCGCGGCGATCCTCTCTATGGGCAGTATGGCGCCGGTTTTCCACGAGACATGGGTGACCGACACAAGCTTCGTGCGGGGACCGATGGCGCGATCGAATTTGTCTACGATTGCCTCTTCATCGTCATCCAAGCTGAGAGGCACAAAACGCACAACCAGATTGAAGCGCCGCGCGGCAGCATAGACCGGCAGCAGTCCGCCAGGATGCTCCCACGAGTTGGTAACAATCTCATCGCCGGGCCGGTACTGAACGCCCCAGGTGGCGATATTCATGCCGTCGGTCGTGTGATGAGTCAGGGCCACCTCGTCTCCTGCGCAGCCCATCACACGAGCAAAACTGCTCCTCAGCGCAGACGCAGTCGACCGGTTGGCTTCGCCGATGCTGAGACTGAGGCGGCCGTTATTGAACTGTTGATTGTTGGCCTCTTCAATCGCGCTGGCTGCCGAGCGACTTAACGGCCCGTAGGAGCCGGTGTTCAGATAGGCCGCATTCTGTACCGCCGGCAACTCTCTTCTGACTTCGTTGAGGTCAGGTACCATTTCTGTTGTCTCACTTTGTAATATTGAATTCGTGCCGACGCAGTTCCGCTGACTAGGCCGGCAGGATCTCACTCAGCCCGAAAAGGCCCATTGGCCTGGTCCATGGGTCTCCAAATAGAGGTCAACGGCGGACTCGGGGTTACTACGCAGCTTCGATGGCTGGTCACGCAGCCACTGCGGAAAATCACTGATCCAGGGCAGGCCGTCCTCAAGCGTGCGGAGCATCAGCTTGGTTACGGCCTCGCTCGCAGCCGACTGCCCGCTGGTGTGAAAGGCGCGTACGAGCCGGTCGCGGTCATATTCCAGCTGGCGCAAAATGGGCCGCCAACTCTGGTTTCCATTCTCCTCGACCAGGTCCAGAAGGAGGTAGTGCGCGCGCGGGTCGCCGTTATAGGGCACGCCCACACTTCCGGGGTTCAGAATTCGTTGCCGGACGATAAACTCAGGTCCATTCGCAGATGCACTCTCTGGCTTTTCTACCGTGCGATCCAGAGGCTGATGCGTGTGGCCGCAGAGGATGACCGGTTCGTCATAGATGGCGATAGAGCCGGCGATGGAACTGTTTTCGGTCGCCGGCGTGATGCCGGAGAACGGGTCGCCAGGCAAGCCGTGAAACAATCGCAGTGGCGGCGCATTATCGATCTCAATCAGCAGATCGTGGGGGAGATTGAGAAGGTAGCGAATGTCGTTTGGGCGCAACTGTTCCCAAGTCCAGTGGACGATAGGAAATCGATTGCGTTCGTTGAAGATTGGCCAGCAGTCCGGCGTATGAAGTAGGGAGATTACAAGATCATGGTTGCCTTGCACCGAAAGCCAGCCGCGCTGTCGTACGATGTCCAGCACTTCCTGCGTCCAGGGGCAGCGGTTTATCAGGTCGCCCAGGAGAAAGACTGCGTCCGGCGTTTTCCTGTCGATGTCGTCGATAACGACTTCGAACGCAGGCAGGTTGCCGTGAATGTCGCCCAGAATGGCAAGGCGCAACGGGCGGCTCATGTTGACAGCGCCGCCTTCAGCGGGTCTCTCTCATTGACAAAGTTTACTCGTCCAGTGGCTTCGCAATAGGCCGCGAAGGACTGTCGGATCTCTTCCGCTTCCGGATCGTGTCCGTTCGACCTGCACCAGCGGAAAAACTGGATGATTTCCGGCTCGGCGGTGACAAGTTCCCAATAGAAAAGCCGGGCGATGGCGCCGCCGGCCTCCAGCAGCCCCTCGCTATGGAAGGCGTCGAGCACAGGCCGGCGGTCGTATGGGACGTGCTGATGCTGCACTCTCCAGCCGCCCGGCTCCTCGTTGTCAGGAACGGATTCGAGCATTGCAAACTGCGCGTGGGTATCACCGTTCAGGGGCAGCCCGATGCTGCCGGGGTTTACCAAGTGCCAGTGGCGCTTTACGCTGCCCGACTGACCGGCCAATGGCTGGATCTTTTCCTCGGAGTATTCGTGTGGTTGCAATGCGTTGCCTGCGTGCGGGTCAGTTATCGGATCGGCCAAGTCGGTCTTGTACAGATGTCGGTCTACCTGCACATGCGTATGCGCGGAGATGACTGTGCGCTCTTCGATATCTTCGATCTCTGAAATCGCTTTTTCTGCCGGCATTGCCTGGTAGAAGCCGACTCTGTTACGTCCCGGCACGCCATGGGCGACCCGAATTGGCTGGCAGCCTGGAAAACGCAGCCGTAGTTCGTCGGGCAATGCAGCGAGATAGTTGGCCTGGTCTGCGCCGATCCGTCTCACCAGCCAATGAAGAATTCCCCAGCGTTCGGCGTCGTGGGCCCCCTTTGGCGCCTTATCCGTACCGTAGTCGAGCAGGTAGAATTCGTGATTGCCGCGAACGACCGCCATATCGGCCGCTCGCACCTGATCGACCACGCGGTTATTGAATGGCATCGGGTTGATCAAGTCCCCGTTGAGAAGGACGAAATCGGGTTGCAGCCGCTCCAATTCAGCCTGCACTGCCTGAAGCGCGGGAAGATTTCCGTGAATGTCGGCAAGGACAGCCAGTCGCATAGGATTGTAACCTTTGGGCCGCAGTCGCTTAGCGGCTTTCTGCCCGCTATGCTAACCGCTGGCTACAGAACCGTCAAACGACAGCGGCTCGGAAATGCCCTTGGCAACGACATATCACGAACCGGCCTGTGCCGCAGTTTGTAGGCGACTTCAGTTGACAAGTGGGCTGCCAGTGGCTAAGATCGGAAGCCGTTGCAGGTGGGTTCTTCCCGGATTGGAGCAGTTCCTGGAGGGTACTATGTGCGGTCGATTTGTTTTGCGGGCCTCGCCGCAACAGGTGCAAACTCTGTTTGACCTCGACGCGGCGCCTCACGCGGCGCCGCGGTACAATATCGCGCCCATGCAACCGGTCCTGGCCGTGCGCACGAATCCACACGGGGGCCAGCGAGAAGCGATCTTCTTGAACTGGGGTCTCGTCCCTTTCTGGGCCAAGGACCCCAAGATTGGAAGCCGCATGATCAACGCCCGCTCTGAGACAGCCGCTGAGAAGCCCTCCTTCCGCGCAGCATTCAAGTACCGCCGCTGCATTGTCCCTGCCGACGGCTTCTACGAGTGGCAAAGGGAAAACAACGCTAAGCAGCCCTATCTGATCGGCCTGGAGTCGGGCGAGGTTTTCGGCATTGCCGGCTTATGGGAGCACTGGGAGCAGGACGGATCGGTAATCGAGTCCTGCACGCTACTGACAACCGACGCAAACGAGCAGATGGCGCCGCTCCATCACCGCGGATGCCTGATGCCTGTCATTCTCGGGCCGCAGGATTACGACGAATGGCTGGACCCGGCCGTGCAGAAGGCCGATCCGCTGCTGCACCTGATGCGGCCCCTCAAGGGCGGGGAGCTCTGCGCCTTCCCTGTCAGTAAGGTCGTCAACAACCCACGAAACGACGAGCCCGCTTGCCTAGAGCCGCTCAAGAATTAGCGCGGCACCGACCGTCCGGCAAAGGCAAATGACGGACAGAATCGCCGACCTGCCGGCACGCCTGCAGAGTTTCTACCTGTTCCAACTTTCGAAGACCCGTTGAGGTTACCGACGCCTATGACGACGACTGCAAGAGCAACTACGACGGCTGCTGAATTCGCCAGGGAACGCAGTCAATTCGATGGTGCCAAGACGCCGGCGGATAAGCCACAGCAAAGGCTGTTCGTGCCCGGCCCAACCGACGTGCATCCGACCGTCCTGGCCGCGCAGGCCGCGCCGATGATCGGCCACCGCAGCGACGAGTTGGAGTCGATGTTCGCCAAGTGCAGCGAGCAGTTGAAGCAACTCTACCACACGGGCGCGCGCGTTTTCACCGTGGCCGCCTCCGGTACCGGGCTGCAGGAGGCTGCCATCCGCAATGCCGTCGACCGCCGGGTGATCAACTTCGTAAACGGCGCATTCAGCAAACGTTGGCATGAGGTTGCAGCCGGCTGCGGAAAAGAGGCGATCGCAGTCGAGCTTCCCTGGAGCACCGCGGTGAAGCCAGAGCAGGTTGAAGAGTCCTTGCTCGCGGCACAGTCCGAAGGCCCGGTTGACGCGGTGACCGTGGTCCACAATGAGACGAGCACGGGCGTTGCCAGTCCTGTTCAGGCGATATCCGAGTGCGTACGGAAAGTGAGTCCGGAAACACTAATTCTCGTGGATGCGGTCTCATCATTCAGCGGAGTATATCTGCCTTTCGACGCCTGGGGATTGGACGTGCTGCTGACATCTTCGCAGAAGGCGCTGGCTGTCCCGCCCGGGCTGGCCTTTACGGCAGTAAGCGACCGTCTCATGGCGCGTGCAGCTGCCTTGACCGATCGCGGCTGGTACTTCGATTTTTTGCAGCTCGACAAATACCGGCAGCGAAGCACGACTCCGGCAACGCCGGCTATCTCGCTGTTGCGGGCGCTGAGCGTGCAGCTGGACCGCATTTTCGACGAGGGACTGGAAGCCCGCTATGCCCGCCACGCGTTTTGTGCCCGAATGTGCCGCGATTGGGCAATTGCAGGGGGCTTTGGACTGATGGCAGAGGCCGGATACGAGTCCGACACGGTGACGACGGTTGAGAACGGTCCGGGGCTGGACATCGGCGCGCTCAACCGATTCCTCGGTAGACTGGAAATGCAGATCGCCAATGGTTACGGACCCTACAAGGACAGAGCTTTCCGCATCGGCCACATGGGCGAGGTGTGGCCGTCTGATCTTGAACGTCTCTTCACCGCGGTAGGGGAGTTCATGGGCGCCGGGTAGGGGAATAGGGAACAAAACGGAACCCGGGCAGTTCATTCAGCCCGATTTGCCCCGAACGTTGTGCAGGATTCTGCGTCCCCTCTCCACCCAATCCCGAAACATTCTAAAATGCTCTACCTGGTCGCCACGCCTATAGGCAATCTGGCCGACATAAGTTTGCGGGCCTTGGAGACGTTGCGTACGGTCGACCTGATAGCGGCCGAGGACACGCGAAAGACCGGCCGGTTACTGCGTCATTACAACATAGACACGCCCCAGATTTCATACCACGAACACAACGAACGCAAGGCCGTGGAACGGATTATCACCGCGCTCCGCAGCGGCGGTTCGGCGGCGGTGGTGACGAATGCGGGCACGCCTGGTATTTCCGACCCGGGCTTTTCGGCAGTCCGGCGCGCCCTGGAGGAAGAGATTCCGGTTTCCGCGATTCCCGGGCCGACGGGTTTAATCGTCGCGCTGGTGCTGTCAGGTCTGCCTCTGCACAGCTTCACTTTTCGCGGCTTTCCGCCGCGTAAGACCGCGGCGCGGCGACGATTCCTCGAAGTAGACGCGGCATCACCCCATACTCTTGTCTTCTATGAAAGCCCGCACCGCCTGGAGGCCTTTCTAAGGGATGCACTTGCCGTCTACGGCGACCGGCCCGCCGCCCTCGCCAATGACCTGACCAAGCTGTACGAACAGGTGCAGCGAGGCAGCATTTCCACTCTAATCGCGGCGTCGGAGGGAATGACACTACGAGGGGAGTACATCGTCGTCGTTGGCGGAGATCGCTAATCAGGCCTCAATTCAGAACCCGATCACTTCCTTCAACTTTAGAAGAAAATCCGGCAGGTTGCCGACTTCGTGAGACGTTTGCGGGCCTTGCAATAGCTGGCACCGGGTCTCTACTTCAGGTAGTCGCGCCGGTCCGCAGTCGCCGCTGCCGCAAGACGGGCACGGCGGTGACGAGCGCGACGCCGACAAGGATACCTCCGCCGCCAAGAAGCTGCTGAACGCTGGGAAAGACGTCGAACAGGAAGAGCGACCAGAGAATCGCCGCCACCGGGCTGGCCGCCAGTGCGACAGAGAAGACACTCATATCGAGCTGGCGAAGCGCCCAGTAGTAGAGAAATCGGCTGATCACGATGTCGACGGTGGCGACCAGCAGGAGGAAGGGCAAAGCCTGAATGCTAGGTAAGGCAAAGTTTCCGCGCACGCCGTTCGCCAGAGCCAAGATTGCCGCCGTCAGCAGCAGGCGGTAAAAGAAAAAGCTGAGCAGATCCACCTCGCCCGTGTATCGCTTGGTCAAGGCAGTGTGCAGCGCGTAGAGGAAGGTGGAAGCGAGCACCATAAGGGTGCCCAGGCCGAAATAGTCTCCCGGCTGGAATGAGATGGCGGCAAGCCCGATCAGGGCAAGTAGAGCGCCAGCGCCCTGCACAAGACTGAAACGCTCTCCCAGCCACAACATCCCCAGGCCGAGGCTGAAGAGCACTGCCATCCTGCTGACCATGGCGGCGACGCCTGGGTCGATAAATGCCATTGCGGCGTAGTTAAGGTTGGTGCTGGCCGCCACGCACAGACCGATAGCAATAAATGCCGGCCACAGACGAAGTAGAGGGGCAAGACGTAGACGGCCGAGGACCAGCCCGAGAAGACCGACTTCAAGCGCGGCAAAGCTGATCACGTAGAAGGCGCCCAGACCCGGCTCGATATAGGGAAACAAGAGGCGTGCGAAGACGAAGTGCATGCTGTCGATCATCAGCAGGCTGATCATCAACGCCATGCCGCGTGCGCTGCCCAACTCCTCCTTGGCGCCGCCTGGTCCCGGCGAGGCACTTCGAGCATCGCTCGGTCTTCCGGTCATCGCTGCTCCAGCTAATTGAGGAAGATGGGCAAGGCGACACGTGTCTTTGTCTCTTGCGCCTCCTGGATCATCATATCTGCCTTCACCAATCGAAGCCAAAAGAGGCTTCCGCCAACTGTGATAGAATCAGGGCAGAGAACGCGCCGTCATTAAATTTGGTAAGGGAAGGGGACCTATGCCAGCCAGGAGCTGCCGGCCGTCATTCGGTACGCAGTTCTAGTCTGGCATTGCTCAATCTGCCGGTGCCAATGGTCCGAAAAATCATCCACTTCGATCTTGACGCGTTCTACTGTGCGGTAGAGGAGCAGCGTCACGGAGAGTTGAAAGGCCTGCCCTTTGCAGTAGGCGGCCGGCCTGAAAGCCGCGGCGTAGTCTCTTCCTGCTCCTACGCGGCGCGGCGCTTCGGTGTCCGCTCGGCTATGGGCATGGCGCAGGCCGTAAGACTGTGCCCGCAACTGCAAATCCTGTCGCCGGACATGCGAGAGTATGAGCTGGTTTCCAAGCGGGTTATGGAGATTTTACATGAGATGACGCCCGTGGTCGAACAGCTCTCGATTGATGAGGCCTTTCTGGACGTCAGCGCACGCTCCGAATACGCTTCGGTGCTGGCGCGCGACTTGCAGACGCGAGTGGAAGGGAGGTTAGGGCTGCCCTCCTCGTTGGGTGTAGCGACGAACAAGCTGGTGGCGAAGATCGCCACAGATGTGGGCAAAGCGGCCTCAGGTTCCGGCGACTACCCGAGGGCGATACAGGTGGTGCCTCCGCAGCGCGAGGCGGAGTTCTTGGCGCCGCTCCCAGTGGAGGCGCTCTGGGGAGTGGGCCCTCGAACTCGTGAACGGCTGGCGGCCGTGGGCATCCTAACCGTGGGGGACATAGTTACCGCGTCGCCTGATGAGTTGGGGCGCCGGTTCGGCAAGCTGGGCCATGACCTTCACAGGCAGGCGCAGGGAATCGACCTGCGGTCGGTAATCACCGAGCGAGAGGCGAAGTCGATCAGCCAAGAGACGACTTTCGCGCAGGATGTAGTGGATACGGAGACGCTGCTGCGAGCGGTGCGACAGCAGGCGGCCGAAGTAGGCGCGCGAATTCAACGCAGCGGATTGGCGGCGCGCACGGTCACGCTCAAAGTTCGTTGGTCCGATTTCACGACCCGCACGCGCCAGGTCACAGCGGCGCGACCTGTGCATGACGGCGAGGAGATCTCCAGAATCGCGCTTGATCTGCTAGCCGCGCTGCGCAGGAGGGGGGAGGCGGTGCGGCTTATTGGAGTGGGCGCCAGCGGACTCGTACCGGCTGTGCGACAGATGAGCATCTTCGACACGCCCGACGAAACAGGATCGATTGCGAAGGCCGCGCAGTTGAGAGATGCGGTGAAGATGCTGCGTACGCGGTTCGGCGAGGATGCGATAAAGCGGGGGAGTGAGTTATGAGGGAAGCCAGAGAAAGGCATCTGTCAGTCAGGAGGGCGCCGCAAAATGAGTTTTCTCGAATTACCACTTGACAAAGAGTTTTTTTGTGTTATACTAACTATAGTTACTAATGTTAGTGAGTATAGAGGATGAGCCTGAAACACGCGCTATTGGCGCTTCTTGACGAGAAGCCAAGTCATGGATACGAGCTTAAGAGCCGCTTCAGCGACGCTCTTGGCCCGCTTTGGCCTTTGCGGGAGGCGCAGATCTACAACAACCTTCGAATCCTGGAGCGCGACGGGTTGGTGGTGCTCGATGAGCAGGACGGGCAGAAGAGCGGGGCAGATCGCAAGCCATTCTGCGTAACTGATACCGGTTGCGCCGCGCTGACCGATTGGCTGGATTCGCCGGTGAGGGAGAGCCGCAAGCTGAAAGATGACTTCTATCTCAAGCTGTCGATACTGGCTGCAACCGAAAGCGAGGACCGTCTTTGGAATCTGCTCTGGCAGCAGCGCGAGGTTGTATTGCAGCGGCTGCGGGATCTGGAGCCGGCGTTGGCACAGGCAGAGGCTGGCGGTGAAGCCCTGAATGCGGCCTTGCTGGAGGGCGCAATTCTTCACACTGAGGCGGATCTCGCCTGGCTGGACCGGTGCGAAGAGCGACTATTGGGCGGAGGAGAAGAGTGAATCGGCGGGGTGTGCGGGAGAATTCGGCCGGCTCTTCGTGGTCATTTCGTCGTTGGCGGCGGGTGGCCCGCTTCGCACCCGGCTACCTGCGAAGCGTGGTTCGCCATGAGCGGCAGCTGGTGTTGCTCGCCCTTGGGGGTCTTGCGCCTGGCGTCGCCGTCCTTACTGCATGGCTCAACCTTGCCCGCCACCTGCGTGAGGAGAGCGTTTCGACATTGGCACATGCAGGTTGGCTGCTGCCAGAGGCTGTCCTGGAAAGGCTTGGACTGGGCGGGGTTCTCGTTGGGGCTGGCGTTGTGACGCTGTTAATCGGGGGTCTTGGCCTGGCAAATGCGTATCTGGAGAGCGTAGAGCGGCGCACGCCTCAATTGGCGCTGTTACAGGCGACCGGCCTGAACCGACGAGAGGTGTCGGTGTTACTGCTCTTGGAGGCAGGCTGCGCCGGAGCCTTGGGGAGCGGATTGGGGCTCATCGGCGGGTTGATTCTGAGTCCTCTATCCTGGATTGCGGCCGGTCAGTACTTTGGCTTCGACAGTCCATACAGACCGGATATTTTGGCATTTGCGACGGCTCAAGTCGCTGGCTTGACTACATCTTTGCTATTCATGGGGACGACTGCAATTGCCTCGCTACAGATTGAACCAGCATTGGTTTTGCGGGGACAGAGCGGGCCTCTGCTCCTTCGCTCCTGGCGACGGCGAGAGACAACAGTTTACGGCACACTATACGCAGTTGCCCTGGTCCTGGAGGCCGGTTTGCCGGTGCTGCCTGCCACAGCATTATTCTTACTCGCTGGGCTGACGGCGCTGCTTGGCCTGTTGCTCACGTCGAGCGGGTGGCTTTTGACCTGGTGCTATGACCGTCTGCCGGCACCCGTCTTCGCGGTGCGCTGGCGTCTGGCCCTGCAAGGTCTGGCCCGCTATCCCCGACACACTGCCGGTCTTACGCTGGCAATGATCGCCGGCGCCTACGCGGTTGGCCTTGCAGCCCTCGCTACGAGCGATGGGATTCGCATTTTCTCCTTTCCAACATGGGTAGCCGGGGGCATTCTTGTCGCGGGCGGCGTCCTTGTCTTGACAGCCGCCTCCCTGGCCGCACTGGAACGGAGGCAGGAACTATCTCTCTTGGTCGCCCTGGGCGGGCACCCGACCTGGGTCCGGAAACTGATGCTTCTTGAATATGGCATCGTGGCCGTCTGCGGGGGGACGTTGGGTGCGTCTTTGGCGTTGATCAATTGGGCTTGGGTCGGTGGAGGCAACTGGTTGACAGCGCTATTGATCGCATTTGTTGACTTGCTGGCAACTGTGATTGCAGCGTGGGCGGGTGCGCTTCCTGTGCTGTGGCAACTGGGCCGCCGCACCTCGAATCATTAATGGATGTCTGAGAGTTGGGCAGGCGCGATCAGAAGGCAGAACTGTGCCTCTGTGCTCCTGCCGTTCATGCCTCTAAGTTGACGGTCAGTTTGTGCGTCGATTTGGAACTCGCATTTCTGAACCGCAATCAGGGCAATTGAGGAGAGTGCTATGACTGAATCAAACGGAATCCTGGTCCAGACCGAAGAATTGACAATGCGCTACGGGTCGGTGACTGCGCTGGACAGCGTAGATGTGCTGGTCAGGTCAGGCGAGTTGGTGGCGCTGGTCGGCCCGACGGGCAGCGGGAAGACATCGCTACTGAGCTTGCTGGCAGGCCTGGAGACTCCGGAATCCGGTACGGTTACATTGCTTGGGCAGGAGCTGGACAGGTTGAACGAAGATGCCGTGGCGGATCTCAGGGGTCGGGCCGTGGGGATGGTCTATCAGTCCTTCAATCTCTTTTCCGGCTTCACAGTGCGGGACAATCTGGGGCTGCCGTTGCGGTTGATGGTTCGGCCACCCTACGACGCGCACCTGCGATCGCGGGAACTGTTGAACCAGTTTGACCTGGTTGGCCTGGCCGAGCGATTCCCTGCCGAGCTTTCCGGGGGCCAGCGCCAGCTTGTGGCGATCGCCAGAGCGCTGGCTGCACGTCCACCTCTGATTCTTGCGGACGAGCCGACGGCAAATCTGGACAGCGCCGCGTCCAGGCGGATCACGGCACAACTGCGGGGGCTCGCCGACAGCGGCAGTCACGGCGTACTGATGGCGACCCACGATCTGCGGATCGCCAGCCAGGTGGATCGGGTCATTTCGCTGCGAGACGGCCGGGTTGTGAAGGAAACGGTTCTGCAGCAGGGCCGGACTGCGCGTGAGGTTCTTGCGGAGCTTGCATAATATGAGCATTCGAACACAAACTCTACCCTCTGTGCGGGCGTGCGCCTTCGGTCTGCCTACTGGCATCGCGCTGTTTACTACGTCTGCGATCCTGCTCCTGATCGGGATCGCTGCATTGGCGACAGCCGTTTCGGTCGTAATGTTGCCCCATGAGTCGAAGGCGCTCGGGCCCGATTTGGCGATCCTGCAAGGGTTTCATCCCCGCCAGACGCTTTTGCCCTTCATCGTCCACGCGCACGATCGGATCGGGTTTGGCGGCGCGCCGGCTGCGAGCGGCTTGGCCATCCTGCCGATCGTCTGGTTCGTGGAGGACCAGAACCGGCTGGCAACGTTGCGCCTGTTGCTGCTGGTCAGGGCGGTCAGCGCGATGACGGCTATTGGCGTTCATCCCCTGGTGGGGTACAACAGCCTGCCGCATCTGCTTCCCTTCCTGGTGAAGGACGGGGCGTTCCTTCTGGCACTATTCGCATACCGAAAGGGCTGGTAACGGCTACGGGTTGGGCCGAAGCGAGGCCGACTTAACTGCCACAAATAAGGGGCGCGACCGAACAGTGTCTCAACTGTTGCCGACACATTGTCGTTGCAGGTCTTGCTTAGTGCCTGTGCGCTGACCGGTCGGTTTTTCTCCAGTTCTTCCTGAAATTCTGTCCCGGTTGGCTAGCCATTCGATGCATCGCCGCGCCAGGTAGTGTCGATTCCGACATAGTCCTCCACCATCGGCTTCAAATGAACGGGAACTGCTTTGATGAAGGCCTGCGCGGTCTCCGAGAGCGGCCATGGGGCTTTCAACGGGTAGCCGCGCGGGCGGAAGCCGACGCCGCAAGAGAGACGCACGCGGTCGACGCGGTTGGGGAAGGCGGAGTGATATGTGCGGGCGGCGAAAATGATTTGATCACCCGGGTCGGTGAAGAGGGGTACGAGGCCCGGCACTTCAAAGCCGATATAGCCGTCCGGCTCGGTCCCTACGGGATGGAAGGAGCCTCGATCAGGGGTGAGCTGGAAGCCCTCCGGGCCTTCCCAGTCTTCGACATGGGAATCTTCGATAACGGCCAGACCGCCGTGCGTAGGATGTGAGCCTGTGATATAGAACCAGAGGCCGGACGGCCAGGGCCCGCGGTTCAGCACATCGCCTGCGTCCTTGGGGGGGCGTTGGGAGAAGCCGCGCCAGTCGGAATGCCAGCGCAGCGGTTCGGAGCCAGGATTTCGCAGAATTGCCGCAGACCGGTGGATCGTCAGATCTTCCGCCTGGCTGAATTTGCGTTGTATCCTCATGAACGGCTCGTGGTCGAGCATTTTCCACATCGCCGGCGAGTGTTCGATGAAGGAGGTGTGGGTGAAACTGTTGCCCTCGCCCAGCGTGTCATCCGGATCGAGGACTTCCTTCACAGACTCCTGCAGATCCTCCACCAGGGCAGCGGGAAGAACATTCTTGACGATGGCAAAGCCGTGCGCTTCGACACATGCCTGGGCGGCGTCCAACCCATCGAGGTTGAACTCGTAGGGATAGCCCAACTCCGGCTTCTGGATGTGGCTGTAGTCCATGCAAGACTCCTTGCTTCGATGTTTGAGAGGACTCTTATCTGTCGGCAAGACCAGGGCATTGCTGCGGGCTGTGCGCCCCGTCCAGGCGAAAGTAGGTATCGAAGGAGCCCGGAAAGGTCAATGATGACGGCTCCCGGGCCGCGCGCTCGCGTCAAGGAGCCTGATCACTTCGGCGTCTCTTACCTGGCGGAAGTCGTCGTACCACGCGCCCACGCCCCAGAACGGCGAGGGCGTCAGCAGAGCTACAGGGTGAAGAGGTGTGGAGGGCGCACTCCGGTTGCCGCTGGCCGGTGCCGAACCAAGAGATTGCAGATCGGCCACGGCCTGCTGCGGCGCGACAGGGACGGCGGGGACTATCGCGTGTGGTTTCTGGTAGCTCAGGGCCAGGATGGCGGCACGCATCGATGCGCCGGTTGCCATACCGTCGTCGATAAGAAAGACGGTGCGCCCAACGATTGGAGCAGGCGGGCGTCCGCCGCGGTAGAAGCGAGCACTCCGGGCCAATTCATGTTCCTGTTGGCGGGCAATCTGCTCGATCAGGCCCTGGCCCAGCCCGGCCTGGTCGATGACCTTCTCGTTGAAGACCTGAACGCCGCCGTCGGCGATAGCCCCGAATGCCAACTCGCTCTGCCCGGGCACGCCAAGCTTGCGTACCAGAAACAGGTCCAGGTCGGCTCCAAGGGCTTGTGCTGCTTCGAAGGCAACCGGCACGCCCCCTCTCAACAGGCCCAACACGAGTGGATCGACTGACTCGAATTCAGCCAGGTGAGCTCCAAGAAGCGCACCGGCCTGCCGCCGGTTGCGGAATCGTTTCAGCTTGCCACTTGTCAAAAGGCAGCCTCTACAGACGATATTCCTGACTCAAACAGAGAATAGGCAGTGAAGTGGGAAGGAAGGAGCTAAAGGTCAAGGACAGCAGAACAAAGATCTCGCGCCTTGATTCCTTACTCGTTGATCTCCTGTTCCTGGTCGCGTTCGGGATCGAGCAGCCACGCGACCAAGCCCTGAATCTCGTCTTCGCTCAGCTTGTCGGCGAAATTCTGGGGCATTTTCCCCACATCTTCGTAGGTTAAGACCACGAACGCGGCGGGATCGACGATGCTTTGGTAGACGTACTCTTCGGCGGTGAGACCTTCGACGCGGCTGCCGGCTCGTTCAAAGAGGTCGGCCATATTGGGGCCGTTCTGGCCAGGCTCATCAGCCTGCCTGACCGCCAGATTGTGGCAGGCGAAGCAGGCCTCGGACTGCCACAGCTCCGCGGGTGCACGGATGCTGCGCGCCTTGTACTCTTCGAGGGCGGCAGACTGCTCCTCTTCACTCAGGAACAGGAAGGCTGTGTTCTGAAACTCAACCGGCTTTATCACATCGTCAAACGGCTGGAAGGGATCTTCCTCGGGCGTTTGCGCAAGGGCGGACCCCTGCCAGTTCATGACGTAAGCAGTCAGATCTTCGACCTGATCGCCGCGCAGCGGTCCGCCGAACTGTCCGCCCCAGGTGGGCATAACTTCGGGCCACTGGCTGTCGGTCTTGCTGGGCCGACCGGCGGCGATGGTCAGTTTCACATAATCTTCGAGCGAACCGACCCAACCGACATCGGCCAGCCGGCCGGTAGGCGTGAAGAAATAGTAACTGTTCAGGCCGGGGCCTATGCCAAGCAGCCCCTGCCCGTTTGGTCCGTGGCATATGGCGCAGTTGCTGTCAAACAGGGTGGCGCCGTTCTCGATCGAACGGCCTTCCCAGTTTATGGTCTGCGCCTCCATGCGGGGGACTTCGCTCACCAAGACCAGCAGTAAAGCGATAATGCCAATGAGTGAGGTCAGGATGCCCCACATGACTTTGGCAACAGGAGACCTGGTATAGAGACGGTGCATGGTTGCTAGACTACTCCCCTGCCTGTGCGCCGGAAAGTTCTTTCCAACCGTCCGCTACGTAGTCGAAGAAGAGGTGCTTCCAGCCGTATTGTTCCCAGTAGATGGAGTCTTCGTGCAGCCAGAAACTCTTCTCATAGTTGCCTTCGTTGCCCTGTGCGTCGAACCAGAAGATCTCCCACTTCAACTTCTTGAGGCCCGGCTGGTCCTGGGTGATCGTCACCTGCCCAACGGGCGCGTTGAAATCGGGGTCTTCGCGCCGGTAGAAGTCGACCGCTTCATAGAACTCGTGCAGGAGCTCGTTGAACTCATGATCATGCACATCGTACTCTTCATCGGTGCGCCACACCCCGAGCGGCAGATGCTTGTAGCCGATCTCGCGAGAGACGCCAGAGCCTTCTTCGGGCATCAGGTCCTGCACAATTTCGACTGAGGGGGCGCCCTGGACCGCGTATTCGGGCGTGCCCATCCAACTCAATATGATCATCACGGTACCGGCGACGACTCCGGCAACGATGGCGACCTTACGGTCCTTGCCGCGACGGCTGGGATTGTAGTCCAGGTAGGGGATGGCCATGAGCAGCACGAGCAGCACGCCTGGCAACAGCACGCCGGCGATGAACTTGTCTGCGATCTTGAGCATGCCCTGCAGCCAATAGAAGTACCAGGGCGCGACCGTATGGAGTGGGGTCGACTGCGGATTGGCGATGTGTTCGAGGGGCGCCTGGAAGAAGAAGACCGTCAGCAGAATCAGAAGAGTATTGATGACGGTCATGAAGCTCATCTCGTCGACAAACACATCGGGCAGATAGTAGACCCGTTTGTCGGCGGGAACGCGATTGGCGGTGTCCTCTCCGACCTCCTCTTCATCTGCAGGCAGGCTGATGCCGAAATGCACGACCTTGTAGTAGTGGACGAAGAAGAAGAGGATCAGGAGCAGCGGCAGGAAGAGAACGTGCAGCAGGTAGAAGCGCAGGAGGCCGTTGGCGCCGATATCGGGCGCGCCGCGGGCGAGCAGGTTCACGGTCTCGCCGACGACGGCAGGCGGCACGGCTTCGGCCATGGAAGTGCCGATGGTAACGGCCCAGAAGGCAAGCTGATCCCAGGGCAGCAGGTAGCCGGAAAAGCTGAGGAACAGGGTAAAGACGAGCAGGAGCACGCCGGTAAACCAGGTAAACTGGCGCGGTGGTTTGTAGCTGCCGGTCAGGTAGCAGCGTACCATGTGCAGCGTCACGATAGCGACCATGGCTTCTGCGCCGAGCCTGTGCATATCGCGCAAGAATTGCCCGAACGGGATGTTGGTCAGGAGCAGAATCATGTCGGTGTAGGCGCGCTCGGGCGAGGGCGCGTACCAGATCATCAGCAAAATGCCTGTGATCGTCTCGACGATGAAGAGATAGGTTGACATCAGGCCCAGCCGAAAGGTATGCGTAAAGCGAGTGACACTTTCGTGGTAATAGGTGGGCTTGATGTGCAGCAGGAAGGACTCCGCGTGGGGCTTGAGGCGCGGGTTGGGGCGGCCCGGCGGATCGCCCTGCAGCATGCGCCGGAACTCCCCGGAATCGATTCCGGCCGTGATGCGGGTGAAGACGCTATCGGCCTGGGCGGCCACAGCCCCTAAGACGCCCTTCTCGCGAATGTCTTGTTGGACACCCATTAGGATCTATCGTCTCCTGGTTAGATAGAGTGCTGAAATGGCGGTCGAACTACCTCAATTGGCTTCGTTCTCGGCTCGGGCCGGCGAAAGAGCGGCTGGCAGGCCGCGGATGCGGTCGCCGGTGTCGACAACGATATCTGATCCGGGCGGACCGGTTGCGGGGGCCAGGATCTGGTCGCCGGCTTCTTTCGTCTCCGATAGTATGGCGTCGCCGTCAACAACTTTGACGCGAAACTGGTCCAGAGAGCGCGGCGCGGGTCCTCTAATATAGTGCCCCTCGCGGCTGAACATAGAGGCGTGGCAGGGGCACTTAAAGCGACTGTTTGTAGGCTCCCACTTGTAGAGACAGCCCAGATGTGTGCAGACCATGTAGAGGGCGTGGGGACCACTCTCGGTGTTGATCAGCCAGAACTTACCGACGTTGTTGGGCTGCGGATCGAGATCGGTTGTCGGCAGTTTCGCGGCCGATCCGAGATTGAACTCGCCGCCGAAGGTCCCGGCACTGAAGCGGGGTGACATAAACCTGTAGGTAGCCAGACCGCTTTCCAGAGTCAGCAGACCGAGCGCACAGGCCCAGGCGTAGGAAAGAAACTCGCGCCGGTTTATGCCTTCGTGACCGACGTTGAAAGTTTCAAGTACCTTTTCTCGACCAAGCGGCACTACCCGTTCGGCGGCCGCTGAAATATCGACTTCACGCCCAAGCACCTGCTGCCGCAGATCCTGTTGGACAGTCATTTGGACTGGGTCTTCCTTTCAGAAAAGAGGCGAATGACATCGTCTTCGAGCGCAATCGCTATGTCAGTCCTCATCGTTTTCCGAATTCATGCCGTTGCATCATCGCCCGACCTTGGCGCGAACGCGACTTCACTCGCGGGAGACAGCGCTTTTGACTTGCCCTGGATGCGCTTGCCGGTGTCGACCACGATTTCTGCTTCCGGCCCTGGCGGCGCGGGGGCGGCGATCGATTCGCCCATATCTTCGGTTTGCGCCACGACTGAGCCGCCCTGCACGATCTCGATAAGGAACTGATCGAGAGAGCGAGGCGCGGGACCTTCGATGTAGTGGCCCTGTAGGTCGAACTTGGAGCCGTGGCAGGGACACTCGAAGCGGCTGTTCGATGGCTCCCACTTGTAGAGGCAGCCCAGATGCGTGCAGACCATATAGAGCGCGCGCGGGCCTTCGTCAGTATTAATCAGCCAGAACTTGCCGGTAGTATTTCCCTCCGGGTCGATGCCGATCTGCGGCAGGGCGGAGGCGGCGCCGAGGGGGAACTTACCGCCGAACTCACCTTCACGGAAACGAGGATACATGAATTGGTAGGTTGCCAGCCCGCTCTCCAAGGTCAGCAGACCCAGCGCGCCGGCCCAGGCATAGGTCAGGAACTCGCGTCGATTGATGCCTTCCTGACCTTCCTCGAACGCTTCCAGCACGGTGGCGCGGCCAACGGGAGCGACCCGTTCTGCCGCTGCGGCCGCGGCGCTGCCATTGCTCTGTACAGCTGAAGGCGGCTGCGCGGCCGCTGCTTCCTGCAGGGGGGCCTCCTGCTCTTCAACTTCGGGCTCGGATGGCGCGGCCTCGGCGACCGGTTCGGTCGCAGGCTGTTCAGCGGGCGCGGGCGCAGAGACTTCGTCGGCGACGGCCGGTTCAGGCTCGGGCGCCGGCGCCGCTTCCTGAGCGGGCGCGGCCTCCTGGGATCCCCCGGCGCTTCCGTCGCGCGGAAGGAGCATCTCGCTCACATCGACACCGAGGCGCTCGGCTGCCACCTGCTGGGCACGCTTCACACGGTCAAGCCAGACCTGACTCACTTCCGCCATTGTGTCCGGTCCCCCTGGAAAAGAGCGGGTTTTGCCTGCATCTACCGCCCAATCCTCATCCCACACTCGGGCAGGAAAGAGTAACGTTGGCGCCCTGCCCGGTGCTCGCTGCGTTGTTCATCAAAGATAGGCTGAGTATAGCAGGCGGGCCTTGCATTGTCAAAATTATCACAAACGCAAGAGCAAGGCATGCCGCGTCGTGTTTAAGGCGTCTTTAGAAGATCTGCCCGCGAGCGCAGAATGGTCAATGGCGACTATTGCAGGTCAAGTTGGGCCAGACTGGCGACGACCTGCGCACGCTGGGACTCAAGTTCTTCCAGTTTGTCGCGTTCACGCTGCACCACCTGTTCGGGGGCTTTGCCGACAAAGTTCTCGTTGCCCAGCAGGCCTTCGGCACGGTTGATCTGCCCTTCCACGTTTGCCAGCTCCTTTTCGAGCCGCCTGCGCTCGGCATCCAGGTCGACCATACCGGCCAGGGGCAGATAGGTAGAGATGCCGCCGGCCGAGAGTTGGACGGCGGGACCGACGCCGGTCGCCTCGGCGCTGCTTTCAACGGCAACTTGCGCTTCGTCGAGCCGCGCCAGGTTGGTGAAAAGGTCGAGGTTCTCCTGCACGAGGTTGCTGTTTGCAGAGGCAAAGATTGCGGCGATGCGCCGGCCCGGCTCGACGTTGTATTCGGCGCGGGCGTTGCGGATGGCGCGGACGATCTCCTGGATGCGGGCGAAGGCCTCTTCGGCGGCCTCATCACGGGGCATCGCAGAGCGGGGCCAGCGCTGTGTCATGAGTGCCTCGGCAGCCTCGGAAACGCCGGGCAGGTGGCTCCAGATGGCCTCGGTAACGTAGGGCATGAAGGGATGCAGAAGGCGCAGTGACTGTTCGAGCGTGAAGGCAAGCACCTGGCTTGTGGCCTTACGTTCGGCAGGATGCGCGCCGTAGAGCCGGGGTTTGGCTGCTTCGATGTACCAGTCGCAGTATTCGTTCCAGAGGAATTCGTAAAGCTGGCGGCCGGCTTCTCCCAGTTGCCAGTTCTCGATCAGCTGGGTCACGTGTTCTTGCACGGCACTCAAGCGGCTGAGAATCCAGCGGTCGGCCAGGGCCAGATCAGAGCCGGGCGGACGGGCAAAGGTTGCGCTGTGGCGGCCCTCGCTCTGGTCCAGCTCAGTTTCGGCGGCGTCCAGATTCATCAATACGAAGCGGGCCGCATTCCAGATCTTATTGGCGAAGTTGCGGTTGGCCTCGATGCGGTTGACACTGAGCTTCATGTCGTTGCCGGGCGTGCTGCCTGTGAGGAGGGTAAAGCGCAGGGCGTCGTTGCCGTAGCTGCCGATGAGGTCGAGCGGGTCGAGGGCATTGCCGAGGCTCTTGCTCATTTTGCGCCCGTCCTCGGCGCGCACGAGCCCGTGCAGATAGACGTATTCGAAGGGCGGCTTGCCCGTGAAGTAGAGGCCCATCATGATCATGCGCGCGACCCAGAAGAAGATGATGTCGTAGCCGGTCTCCAGCACGGTGGTGGGATAGTAGCGGGCCAGGTCGGCGGAGACAGGAGGATCGTCGGTCTCTGCAGCGTCGCTTCCGTCCGGCCAGCCCAAGGTGCTGAAGGGCCACAGGCCGCTGCTGAACCAGGTATCGAGAACGTCTTCGTCCTGCTCCAGCTCGACCGTTTCGCCGTACTGCTGGATGGCCTGTTCGAGCGCCTCGCTCTCGCTGTGGGCGGCGAACTGCTGGCCGTCGGGCCCATACCAGATGGGGATGCGATGGCCCCACCAGAGCTGTCGGCTGATGCACCAGTCGCGGATGTTCTCCATCCAGTGGAAGTAGCTTCGTTCGAAGCGTTGGGGCACGATCTTGATGCGTCCGTCCTTGACGGCGGCGCTGGCGGCTTCGGCCAGGGGCTTTGTCTTTACGAACCATTGGGTGCTCAGGAGGGGTTCGACGATGGTCTGGCAGCGCTGACAGTGGCCAACCTCATGTATGTGGGGCTTCTCGTTGACGACGAGCCCGGCGGCGCACATGTCCTCCCACAGCTTTGCGCGTGCTTCGAAGCGGTCGAGCCCGGCGTAGGGTCCGGCGGCAGCGTTGAGGCTGCCATCCTCGTTGGTGATGTTGACGAAGGGCAGATCGTGGCGGAGGGCGATCTGGTAGTCATTGGGGTCGTGGCCTGGCGTGACTTTGAGGGCGCCGGTGCCGAATTGGGGATCGACATGTTCGTCGGCGATGACAGAGATGGGGCGGTCCAGCATTGGCACGAGCGCGGTCTTGCCGATGAGGTGGGCATAGCGGTCGTCCTGGGGATGGACGGCGACGGCGGTGTCGCCAAGGATGGTCTCCGGCCGGGTCGTGCTGACTTCGACTGAGACCTCGCCGTGGCCGCCTGTGTCTGCGTCTTGCAACGGGTAGCGGAAGGTGTAGAGCTTGCCTTCGATTGGCTCATGCTCGACTTCGAGGTCGCTGATGGCGCTTTCGCAGCGGGGGCACCAGTTGACAAGATAGTTGCCGCGGTAGATAAGGTCGTCGTTGTAGAGGCGAATGAAGGCCTCGAGCACGGCTTCGCTGAGGCCGTCATCGAGGGTGAAGCGCTCGCGACTCCAGTCGCAGGAGATGCCCATGCGGCGCTGCTGGCCGCTGATCTGGGCGTGGTATTCGTCCTTCCAGGCCCAGACCTCCTGCAGGAAGCGTTCGCGTCCCAGGTCATGGCGGGTGGCGCCGTTTTCGGCCAGTTTACGTTCGACCACGTTCTGGGTGGCGATGCCGGCGTGGTCGGTGCCGGGCACCCACAGGGTGGGTCGGCCGGCCATGCGGTTATATCGGATGAGCATATCTTCGATGGCGCTGGTGATTGCGTGGCCAAGGTGGAGGACGCCGGTGACGTTGGGAGGCGGCATCGATATGACGAAGGGTGGGGCGTCAGGGTCGGCCAAACCGCTCTCGATCTGCTGTTCGGGGCGGAAGAAGCCTTCCGACTCCCACCATTCGTACAGCTTCTCCTCCCATTCGCGGGGTTCGTAGACTTTGGGCATCTGCTGTGTCATGCGATTTTGCCTTTGGGTGCCGTCCCGGCCTAGAGGCCGGAACAAGAAGAGCCATTTCATCCAAAGGACGAAATGACTCCGCGGTACCACCTTGGTTAGCCGGCAGCCTTTGCTTCATCTTCAAAGGCTGTCTGCTCTCTTTGCCGCGTTAACGGGCGGACCCGGGGAGAGTTAGGTGCTGCCTGTCTTCGCTCTCCCAGCCTTCCCGGCGACATTCCCCGAAGAGGACGGAGTCCTCAGTGCGCTGCGGTCACGGACGCCGCTTTCAGCCGCGGGGGCGTCTCTCTGTCGTGTGCAGGCGCGGGTACTCCTCCGGTGCGCTGCCTGTCTTGATGAATTGGGTGTAGTGTATAGCGGGCGCTTGGCGTTGTCAATTCTTTCGGCCTGCAGTGTTTGCGAGCCTACGCCGGGAAGTCATACGAGTGTTTACGAGCGTTTACGAGTGTCTTATGTGCCATTTTTCAGGAAAAGGAGGCAAGTGGGGGCTATGGCATAGGACAAGAAAGGGGAAGGAGCGAAATGCCTGGCAGGTATGCCGTAGCGCGTGCAAATCTTTCACTGATAAAATATTTATTTGCAATCCCAGGTGTGGCGCATGGGGTAAGTCTGTGCTTAGACCCATCTACTATTGAAGTTGGACGTAGTTGCATTTTTCAGGCGGCGTAGCCGATGCGGGGCGATCTGCGGGCGTTCAGGAGGCCTTCGAGGGAGTAGATGAGGAGGGCGGCCCAGATGAAGGCGTAGCCGACGAGATCGGCGGTGGTGAAGGGTTCTCTGTAGAGGAAGACGCCGAGGAGGAACTGGGTGGAAGGGGCGAGGTACTGCATCAGCCCGAGAGTCGATAGGCGGATAAGGCGGGCGGCTGCGCCGAAGCTGACGAGGGGAATGGCGGAGACGACACCGGTCCCGAGCAGTAGGGCGATACGGACCCAGCCGCCGCCTGTCATTGCGCCGCCGCCCTGTTGGCCGGTGAACAGCAGGATGAGCAGGGCGGGCCCCAGCATGAGGACCATTTCGGAACCAAAGCCCTGTGGGCCGCTCAGGTCGATCTTTTTTCTGATCACCCCATAGATGCCGAAGGTAGAGGCCAGCGAGAGCGCGATCCAGGGCAGCTCGCCGCGGCTGAGCGTCAGGTAGAGGACGCCGGCAGCAGCGACGAGAACGGCCGTTTTCTGGCCGCCGCGCAGACGTTCGCCGAGAAAAAGGCCGGCGAGCAGAACGCTGAGGAGAGGGTTAATGAAATAGCCGAGGCTGATGCGGGCGACATAGCCGGTGTTAACGGCCCACATGTAGGTGAACCAGTTGACGAAGGTGAGGAGGGAGGCGGCGCACAAGAGCAGGAGGGTGCGGGGCGAGCGCCTCAGTTGGTGTAGCCAGGTACGATCTCGCAGAACGGTGAGAAGGAGGAGCATGGTGACCGCCGTCCAGACCAGACGGTGGGCAAGCGTTTCCAGCACGGGCAGGTCCTGCAGCTGCTTCCAGTAGATGGGAAGGAAGCCCCAGGTCCCGTAGGCGAGGAGCGCGTACAGGTAGCCGCGAAGTGACGAGATCTTCATGCGGGCGGAGAGAAGGAAACAGGCGCCCAACTGCTCGGCAACTGTTTCAACTGTGCCTGCCTCGCAGCAGGAGACGATGCCGGGCAACCGCTTCAACGGCGGACCGGCTCCAAGGCATCTTGTGGTAGGCGCCTTCGAGCCACATGGGGATCTGGTCGGCGTAGTTGCGGCTGACAGGATGGCCGGACTGGCCGCTGGCGGTGACGCCCAGGGCGGCGTCCCAGTTGCCGATGTCGAGAATCTGTCTGTAGCCGGCATGTACCTGCACGAGACCGGGAGGCAGCTCAGGCATGGACCCGGTCTGGTTGGGGGTGGTGCCGTCGCCGCCGATGGGGTAGGGGCCGCGATTGAAGAGCCAGCCGAGGATGGGCGCGCTGCCGAGCGTATGGCTGTAGCGGACCTGGTGCATTTTGCCGTAGGCCCATTTGCGCGGGGTCGGGTCCACCTCGCGGCGCAGTCGATGTACGGCCAGTTTGAGCGCGTCCTCGATCAACTCCTCTCTTGAACGGCGGCGGCCGGAGACGGCGTCGGTATACCAGGGCGACTCTTCGTGGTCTCGCAGCAGCTCGAGGAGACGCGTCTCGGCGCGCAGCATGAAGCCGTTGATGAGAAAGAGCGGACTGTTGCCTTTGCCCAGATAGGCCTCGGCCGTCTTGCCAAGCTTCTGTCCAAAGACCAGATCCAGAAGGTGGAGGAGTGTATAGCGAAAGACGAGGGCGGCCCCGCTCTCCTGATCCATGCGGTAGCCCCAGTCCTGGAGCATATTGACAGCTACGCGCACGTAAGGGTCGTCGCTGAGGTGGCGGGTCAGCAGAGGGGTCAGCGCCTCGGCGTAGAGGCTGGTCACATCGAGTTGAATCTGCTCCATGTCGCGCAGCGAGAGCCGTTTTTTCTGCCCCAGCATCTCCTCTATGCGCCTGGCTCGCCAGCCGGGCATCGTCTCGAAGGTGAGAACGTAGGGGTAGTCGTCGCCGGTGATCTTGTTGTTTGCGGTTACTACGAGACCGCTGGACGGGTTCAGGAGCCGGGGCAGCTCATCTTCCGGGATCAGCCCGACCCATTCGTACTCCTTGCACCAGCCGGGTACGGGAACCAGGCCATTGCCGTTGCGGCGGATAGGGACGGCGCCGGCGAGGCGGGTAGCGACGCTGCCTTCGCGGTCGGCGTAGACGAAGACCTGGGAAGGCGCGGTCCAGTCGGCCAGCGCTTCGTCGAACTCCTGCCAGTTGCGGGCGCGGTTGACACGCAGGACGGCCCGAATCACCTTGCCCGGGTCGTGGCCGATCCAGCGGAGGGAAAGGGGGGCGATGGTCAGAGCGGGGTCGTCGGGGAAGCCTTCAGGCGCAGTCTGCGGATTGAGGAGACCGCTCAACAGAGGACCGTGGCGGGTGATCGCGACCTCTTCGACGTGGGGATGGGTGCGGTTGCGGAGGAATATCTCCTCGCGGATGACGGTTGCCTCCTCCCATTCGCCCTCGTATTCGAAGCGGGGGGGCTTGCCGGACCCGTTGTGGGGGTGCGGGCGCTCGATGTAGAGGTCCTGGACATCGGGGAAGGCATTGGTCATGCCCCAGGCGATCTGTTCGTTGTGGCCGATGATGATGCCGGGGGCGCCGGCGAAGGAGGCCCCGCTGACGTGGAGTTCAGGTTCGTGCGAGCCGTCCGGCGTGCACGAGAGGTGCATTTCGTACCAGGAGCCGGGCATAGTCATCACGAGGTGGGGGTCGTTGCAGAGAATGGGACGGCCGGTGGTCGTCTTGGCGGCGGAAACGGCCCAGGCATTGCTGCCCTGGCCCATGCCCTCGCCGCCGAACGGCAACCACTCCTTGAGCTGCTCGTATTCGCTGAGCATGAGGCCGGCGGTATGCAGCATGCGCAGCGACTCTGCGCTGCCGGCTCCTTCGGTCACGGCAGGATTGGCGGCGGGATAGTCCGGCTCCAGGTCGGCGGCAAGGGTAGCATCCAGCTTGGCCGCGAGCTGGACGCGGACCAGCTCGCTCTCCCAGTTGATACAGAGACTCCAGGCCATCATCTTGCCGAAGGCGAGGATGTCCAGCGGAGACCACGGCTGCGGCTGGCGGCGGAGAAGGTTGAACTCTGCGGCCAATCTGCCGCGACGGCTGCGGATGTAGGCGTTGACCCCTTCACAATAGTGGTTGAGGATCCTCGTGGTCTCTTCGTCGAGCGCAGCCAGATCCGCTTCGGCGGCGCGACGGAAGCCTACGATGCGGCTGAAACGATCGGCGTCGAGCGCGACCTCGCCGAACAGCTCGGACAGGCGGCCGTGGGCAACCCTCCGGTTTTGCTCCATCTGCCAGAGCCGGTCCTGGGCGTGGACGAACCCTTGCGCCCGCCACAGATCGGCCTCGGTCTGGGCGAAGAGATGGGGAATGCCGTGCTTATCGCGCAGGACTTCAACCGCCCCGTCCAGTTCCGGCAGGTCCAGTTCGCCTTCGTGTTGGGGCGCCGGCCGCTGGACCAGCCACCAGTAGATGTAGATGATCAGCCCGCCGCTGAGGAGAATGAGGACAAAGAGGACAGCGAGGACGAGGATGACGGTTATCGGGTTCATGGGCTTGCGTCTGGAGCGTTTCACAGGACTCTAATTCCGTAACGGTTCGAGTTCAACTGCCTCAGTTGGGCGGGCTCTCGGGTCAGAGATTGCCGCCGAATCCGGTCCGTCGCACGCTTCCTCGATTCTAACACCTGTGATAAAACCAGGTGAAATCGTTCGACAATCCAACTGGCTCCGCCTCGTTGCCAGCGATCGAACCGTAAGCGGCGGCGCTGCGAGCTGTGATCTGAGCGGTCATCCTATGCGTACCGATCTGTTTGATTACGACCTTCCGAAAAGCTTTATTGCTCAGCAGCCGGCGGAACCGCGCGACAGCAGCCGTTTGTTGGTCCTGGAACGGGAAACGGGGCGGGTCGAACATGCCGCGTTCAGGGAGATCGGCGCCTTTCTGCGGGCGGGGGACGTTCTGGTGGCCAATGACAGCCGCGTCATTCCGGCGCGCCTGCACGGCCGCAAGTCCACGGACGGGGCGGTGGAGATTTTTCTTCTGCGGCAGTTGGACGACGCCGGCCGGGAGTGGAGCTGTCTCGTGCGCGGGCGGGGTCTGCGGGCCGGCGCGGCGCTGGAGTTGGATGCTCGTCCGATCCGGTTGGAAATTGCGGCGGAAGGCGCGGGCGGCCTGCGAACGGTGCGCTTTTCGGAGCCGATCGCGGAAGAACTGGCGTCGCTGGGCGAGATTCCATTGCCGCCATACATCCAGGAATTCGCCGGAGACAGGGGGCGCTATCAGACGGTGTACAGCCGGCCCGAGGGCAGCGTGGCGGCGCCGACGGCCGGTCTGCACTTCTCGCCGGACCTGCTGAAGGCTCTTGCCAGGCAAGGGACCGGCTGGGAGACGATCACGTTGCACGTGGGACTGGATACATTCGGGCCTGTCACGGCGGAAAGGGTGGCGGAGCACCGGATTCACCGGGAGTGGGCGCAGCTGTTGGCGGCGTCAGCGGACGCTATAAACACGGCGAGGAAGCAAGGGGGCCGCGTAGTTTCGGTCGGGACTACATCTGCGCGGGCGCTGGAGTTTGCGGCCACCGGCGCGCAGGGCATCGAGCCGTACGGCGCGGACGGAGGGCGGGGGGCGAGCGTTGCCCCATATGAGGCTGAGGTGGACCTGTTCATCTACCCGGGCTACCGATTTCGGATGGTTGACGCGCTGTTGACGAATTTCCACCTGCCGCGCTCCTCGTTGCTGATGATGGTAAGCGCTTTTCTGGGCCAGGCTGATCCTGAGAACGCAGACAGGGGCCGGCAGATGCTGCTGCGGACTTATGAAGCGGCGAAAGAGGAGGGATACCGTTTCTACAGCTTCGGCGACGCGATGCTGATTGTTTAGGGAGCTGCAACTGCTCGCGGGGCTATTGCTCGTTTAAGCCGCAACCGGGGCAGGGGGCGTGGATGGGGTTGTCGCGTAGAGCGGTTCGCGGTGGGCGCGGTCGTGCAGGTCGGCGATTGCGGTTTCGCCCTGCGCGGCCATCCACTCCTGGAGCTCGGCGCGAATCAGCTGGATGGCGTTTTCGCCGCGCTGGTAGATGGCGCTGCCGACGCCGACGACGGTCGCGCCGGCCATCAGCATCTCGACTGCGTCCTGTCCTGTGCTGACGCCACCGGTGCCGATGATGGGCGTGTGGGGACAGGCCTTGCGGGCGTCGTAGACGGCTTTGAGCGCGATCGGTTTGAGGGCGGGCCCGCTGATGCCGCCGCTGCGGTTGGCGAGGACCGGCTGGCCGCTGCGGGGGTCGATGATCAACCCTGGCATCGTGTTGATGGCGCAAAGCGCGTCGGCGCCGGCCTCCACGACCGCCGCGGCGATGCGCCCCACACTGGGCACATTTGGCGCAAGCTTGACGATTACCGGGACATCCTGGCCGGCGACGGCGTCCTTTACGTATTCGGTCACTGCGGCGGCAGAGTCGGCGTTGGCGGCGAAGGGTTCACCGAAGCTGTCCTCAACATTGGGGCAGGAGATGTTCACTTCGATCCCGTGGGGCCGCGCCTGGGACATGCGGCGGGCGACCTCGCCGAACTCGGCGGCTGTGCCGGCAAAGATACTGGCCAGCACGAGAACGCCGCGCGGTTGCAGCCGCGCCCTGGCTTCCCGCAGCAGGCCGACCTCCTCTTCCACGCCGGGGTTTGCGAGGCCGATCGCGTTGAGAAGGCCACCGCCCCAATCGATGCATGACGGGTTGACGTGGCCGCTGCGTGGGGCCGGGCCGCAACTCTTGGCGGTAACTGCGCCGCAGCCGTCGGCAGCGGCGCGCTCCAAGAGGCTGACGGTTGTGCCCCAGATGCCACTGGCCAGAACCAATGGCGTGGATAGCTCGCGGCCAAGAAATGTTACTGACAGATTGAGACGGTCCCGGCTCAATTTGCTCACTCCCCTCCCTCTCCGGTACTGGACGTCGCGCCGTCAGTCATCGTTCCTGAATCCAATAGAGACTGTTGAATCTCTTTGGGAATGTATTCCGTGGCCGCCAAGAGTTGCAAGACCTCGTCAAGCGCGAGAACGCTGTGGACGCGGATGCCGGCCTTCTGCAAGTTCTCGATTCCGCCTTGCTGCCGATCCAGCAGTACAATCGCGTCCTCGACGACAAGCCCAGCATCTCGAAAAAGCTCGACTGAAGTTACGATGCTACCGCCGGTTGTAATCAAGTCTTCGATGATGATTACCCTCTCACCTCGATTCCAGATGCCCTCGATTTCCCTGCCCAGGCCGTGGTGTTTGGCTTCCTTACGATTGAAGATCAAGGGAACGCCGCTGGCCAAGGAGACTGCGGCGCCGATTGGCAGCGCGGCGTAGGGGATTCCGGCGATGCGGTCGCAGTCGAGAGATTCAAGTAACTTAGCGTAGGCGCGCGCTGCAGACTGCATGAGACTCGGCTGGCTGATGAGCAGGCGCAGGTCAACGTAGAGTGAAGACCGTCTACCACTAGCTAAAGTGAAGTCGCCGAACTGGAGTGCACCTAATTCTGCCAAGCCAGTGATCAATTCCCTGTGCTGATGAGATTCCGGCGGAACCGAGGCGGTGTTCTTTCCTCTCGGCCTCGAACGTAGCGGAGCCCTGTAGCGGTTGATTCGCTCTTTCAACTCTTGCGCGGCGCGATGGTGGTCCTCCGACTGGGTAATGCTGCGGGTGGCCGCAACGAGCAGACCCAATCCGTCGGGGCGCAGGCCGGCTGACATGGCCGCCTCTAGGTCACCGCCCTGAGCGCCTATGCCCGGCACGAGAAGCCAGGTGTCGGGTGCAAGGCTGCGCACGTCGGCCAGGGCCTCGGGATAGGTGGCGCCGACGACCAGCCCTACAGACGGCGACCAGCTAACTGCTTCCTTCGCCACTTGCATGTAGAGTGGCAGTCCGTCACTGCCCACGGAAAGTTTTTGCAGGGCACCCGCAGCGGGGTTGGAGGTGTGGCAAAGGACGAAAAGACCCTTGCCTTCGTAAGCGGCGAAAGGCGCGATGCTGTCCTGTCCCAGATAGGGGCTGAGCGTGACCGCGTCTACACCAAGTTCATCGAAGCAGGCGCGGGCGTAGGCAGCGGCGGTGGAGCCGATGTCGCCGCGTTTGGCGTCGAGGAGGACGGGAATCCCGTCGGGAACTGCGTCAATTGTCTGACGCAGGAGGGCCATGCCCGGCTGCCCCAGCGCTTCGTAGAAGGCGATGTTGGGCTTATAGCAGCAGACCAGGTCGGAGGTTGCCTCGATGACGGCGAGATTCCACCGCAAGAGCGAGTCGCAGACCGCGTCAGATGTGCCGGTTGACCCATTGCGAGTCGACTGATCGACGACGGTGAACTGTTGGGGGCAGGCTTCCGGCGTGGGGTCAAGGCCGACGCACAACAGCGTGTCGTTGCGTCGTGCGGCCGCTTCGAGCTTGGCAAAGAAGGACATCTGAGGTTCTCGCAGTGGCTGATCTGAACCGCGCATTGCCTACATTTGCGCGATTTTGCCCTTGCTACGCTTCGAGTGTTGATCGGTCAAATGGAGGAAGCAACGCTATCTTGGTACGGTACGGTCCAGCGAGGGCTGGCATTTACAACGCGGCCAGCGCGGCCAAGTCTGCCTCTTCGAGCTCGGCGGCCATCCTTTCCTCTTTGGCGGCAGTAATGGGCTCCTGAGGGAGGCGGGGATCGCCGCAGTCGAATCCGAGGCGTTTCAGGGCCACGCGCATGGCGGCGGCGACGCCATGTTCAATCATCACTGCGGTCAAGCGATTAGCCCGCTTTTGCAGTTCCAGGGCCTGTGCAACAACGCCTGCTTCGTAACTTTCGCGCATCAGGCGGTAGGGGCCGGGCATGACATTGAGCGTTGTGCCGATGTTGCCCGGCGCGCCCATCATCAGAGCGAAGAGGCACTGTTCGTCCATGCCGGAGAAGATGGTCCAGTCCTTGTCGTGCGGGTGCGCGTCGCCAAGTTCGATGATCTGCGCCAGCTCGAACATGCTTGGGCCGGTGTACTTTGCGCCAGAGATGGTGGGGATGCGGCAGAGGAGCTCGCGCATCAGCGAAACTGCGTCGTTCTGGCCGCCGAAGATGTAGGGGAAGAAGGGGAGGCCGGGCGCGGCTGCGGCGATCGCCTCGTAATGGCGGTAGCTGGCCTCTAGGCCGCCGAGGTAGACGGGCAGCACAGAGCTCACGCCGTCGGCGCCGGTTTCCTGGGCGTGGGCGGAAAGCGCGACGGCTTCGCGTGTGCTGATGCTGCCGACGTGGACGATGGTCGGGACGCGGCCGCCGACCTGCGCCACAACCGACTCGACGGCGGCGCGGCGCTCGGCGGGGGGCAAGAGGAGACCTTCACCTGTGCCGCCGCAAATGTAGAGGCCATCGACCTTTTTGTCGAGCAGCCAGTCGACCAAATCGCGGAGGACGGCGAGGTTGACGCCGCCGTCGGCAGTTGCGGGAGTGACGAGCGCGGGCCACGCGCCGTGAAATGTGCTATCCATTGTGGTCAACCCTTGATGGAGCCGAGCATGATGCCCTTGACGAAGTAGCGCTGGATGAAGGGATAGATCATCAGAATGGGCGCGGTGGTGACGACGATCATGGCGGCTTTGAGGGATTCGGCAGGCGGCGGGTCGATCAGCTCGGTCATTTCTGCAAGACCGGAGGCGTCGCCGTACTGGCCGGTGCCGAATTCGAGGATGCCGCGCAGCACCAGCTGCAGGGGGAACTTGGCGGGCGTATTGAGATAGATGGCGGCGTCGAACCACGAGTTCCAGTGCATGACGGCGTACCAGAGGCCGATGGTGGCGATGACGGGCATGGAGAGCGGGAGGTAGACGCGCAACAGCACGGTGAGCGGGTTGGCGCCGTCCATGATGGCGGCTTCTTCCAACTCATCGGGAATGGCGAGCATGAAGTTGCGCATGATCAGCAGCCACCAGGGATTAATCAAGGGTGGGAGAATCATGGACCAGAAGCTATTGAGAAGGTTGAGCTTTTCGACCAGAACAAAGTTGGGGATGAGGCCGCCGTGAAAAAGCATTGTGAAGAAGATAAACATCGTGATGGGGACGCGGCCGTATAGATTGCGCTTGGAAAGGACGTAGGCCAGGGGGAAGGTGAGAAACAGATTGAGTCCTGTGCCGACGGTGACGCGAGCGAAGGTGACGCCGAGAGAGGTCCAGACGAGCGAACCCTGGCCCAGCAGCAGTTCATAGGCGGTGATGACGGGCTGTTTGGGATAGAGGATGAACAGACCGCGCAGGGCATACTCTTTGCCGCTGATTAACGAGGTGGAGACAACCGAGAGGAAGGGAAGCAGAAAGACAAGGGTCAGGAGGGTGAGGAGCAGGATGTTGAGCCAGTCGAACAGCTTTTCGCCTGCGGAGTATTTCATGGCGCGCTCCTACCAGAGTCCCTCTTGGCCCAGCTTCTGGGAAATCTTGTTGGCCATGTACATGAGTGCGAGGGCCAGGACCGACTTGAACAGACCGACCGCGGCGCCGAAGGAGTATTGACGGCCGATCAGCCCGGCCCGGTAAACGTAGGTGTCGATAATGTCTGAAACGGAGTAGACCGACGGCGAATAGAGCAGAAGTATCTGCTCGAAACCGGCGTCCAACATGCCGCCGATGCGGAAGATGAGAATAATTACGATGGCGAAGGAGATGCTCGGCAGCGTAACGTGCCACATGCGCTGGAAGCGGTTGGCGCCGTCCATGGCGGCGGCTTCGTACATCTCCGGGTTTATGGTTGCCATAGCCGCCAGAAAGATGATGCTGTTCCAGCCGGCGTGCTGCCAGATGTCCATGGTGACGATGATCGAGCGGAAGAGATCGGGGTCGGTCAGATAAGCTTTGGGTTCGCCGCCCAGCGCGACCACGAGTTGATTGAGCAACCCGCCCTGGGGGGTCAACATGGCGCGCACAATGCCGGCTGCCACCACCATGGAGAAGAAGTGCGGCAGGTAGGAGATGGTCTGGACTGTGCGTTGGAAGAGATGGATGCGGACTTCGTTGATGAGCAGGGCCAGGATGATGGGCACGGGGAAGCCGAAGACCAGCTTGTAAAGGCTGATGACTACGGTGTTGCGCATCACATTCCAGAAGAAAATCGAGTCGAAAAAGTTGCGGAAGTGCTTAAAGCCGACAAATCGGTCGAGGCGGAAGATATCGGTAATTCCCAGGAACGGGTCGTAGTCCTGGAAAGCGATGATAACGCCGACCATGGGGAGATACCTGAAGATAACAAAGTAGAGGAGGGGGATTGCCGCCAGGGCATAGAGGAAGCGATCGCGCTTGATCTGGCGCCAGGCATCGCGCCAGCCTTTGCGTTCGGTGTAGGAAGGGGAGGCCGGGTTTACGGCCAAACCTGGCTGCTCGCCGCCCAGGTTCTGCATCTATCTGCCTCCGGGTACGAAGGGCGTGCAAAAGGGAGAGAGGCGGACAACGCCTCTCTCCACAGTTAATGCTTCTCGTCTATGCTGGGTGATAGAGCCGGTACTGCTGGGTGTAGAGTTCGCTCCAACGGTCGAGGCCGGCGCCTTGCAGGTCGCCAACGAAGCTATCCCATTCAGACAAGGGGCGGGCACCGGAGATGAACTTGATGCTTTCCTCGTCGATGAAGCGTTCGAGGTCGACTTCGCCGGGGAACTGGTCGCGAATGGCGGTGCGGTCGTAGGGCACGTCGAAGTCGACGGGCATGCGGCCGCCATCGTACTGGTTCCAGTAGGTGTTGATGTGCTTCCAGTGCCGGTTCCAGAAGTAGCTGCCGTCTTCCTGTTCGATCTGGACCGCGGTTGCCCATGTTTCGGGGCCCAGGCCCAGGGTGATCTGGTAGTCGCGCGAGTACTTCTCTTCGCAGACAGGGCTCGCGGCCGAGAATTGGCGGGCGATCTTGGCTTCCTTATCCACCCATTCCCAGTCTTTGCCGGGGATGCCCCAGGAAGCGATCAGGTAGTTGGTCACGTCGTCCGGGCCGCCGCTGTAGAGCCAGTTGACATACTTGATCACCGCTTCAGGATGCTCGGACTTGCGCGCGATCATGTAGGCAGTGTTGGAGCCGGCGTTGTTGGTCTTGGCGATGCCGGAGGGGCCGACGATCTTGAGGGAGAGGATGTAGTCTTCCTCGACGTAGCCGGCGTCGCGTCTGATATCAGACCACCAGCCGGTGATGCGTGAGTACCAGCCCAGCCAGAGGCCGATGGTCAGGGTCTTGAGCATGGAGCGGTAGTCGGGGTTGGCGAAGGACTCCTGCTGCAGCCAGCCGTCCTCCCACCACTGGTTCATGCGGGCCAGCCAATCGGGGTAGCCCTCCTGCAGTTCGGGCGGCTTGAGCATGTTGTCGGCCGGATCGATCCAGCGTGAGTAGCCGTGGTCGGTGAAGGCGCCGAGTGTGTTGTACATGAGGTGGCGGCGGCCCATCGTCGTGATGACGGCTTCGGGGTGGTTGCCGCGCATGGCGAGGTAGGCCTCTTCCATGCCGTCCCAGGTGTCGGGCACGTCGAGCCCGGCTTCGGCCAGCCAGTCGGAGCGGAAATAGGGGAAGTGTGTGTGACCCATCAGGCCCAAGCGGGGATAGCCCCAGGTTGTGCCTTCGAAGTCCTTCATCATCTTCCAGTCCAGCTCTGAGTGACCGGCGAGGATGTTCTGGCCGCCGGCTTCAAGCAGATCGTCGAGCGGATGGACGATGCCTTTGAAGTCGGGCCAGGCGCCCTCGAAGACGTCGAGGGGCTCGGTGCCGGAAGCGATCAGCAGGTTGAGCTTTTCGGTCCTGGCGCCGCCGGGAGGCAGCAGGTAGGCATTGACGCGCACCCCGGTTAGTTCGAGGAGATGGTCGCGCACGGCTGCGGTGAGTTCGGGGTTGCCGCCGCCGGGGCAGGGCGTGCTCGTCGCCACCCAGATGTCGGGGGGCTCCATCTCGCCGTCTTCACCCATGGCTGCGGGCGCGCCCGCCGGCACACAGGCGGCCAGGGCGGCGCCCGTTGCCGCGAGCCCCATGCCCTGCAGCAACTGTCGTCGATTCAATTTTTGGGTCGTCACAGTTAATGCTCCTTTCAAATTGGATTGGATGGACGAACCGCACTTCGCTTCAAAATGGAGTAAACCGGGCGGTTGGCTAAGAACTACAGCAAAGCCGGCCTACGCGATACGTGAACAGTCTGGCAGATTGGGCCGGATGTGTTTCACTCCGGTCGTTCTGAATGCACCTACTTGCGTCAGGCTATGCGGGCTGCATCTCGATCACGGGCGTACCGTCCACTTCGACCCAGCGGCCGCACAGGTCTCCACCCTCGCTGACATCCAGCTCGACGGCCGATCCGTCCATTCGCTGGACGGGATGGTAGTATTTTGCGACTTTCTGCGCTTCGCCGGCGATGTAATGGCCGATGAGGGCGCGGCGGAAGCGGCTTGCGCTAGTGTTGGGGTAGCTACCGTGAACGACCTGCCCGTTGAAAAAGACGACATCGCCGGCCTGCATGATGACCGGATCCGGCTCGACATTGTCGGGCAACTCTACGGTAACGTCGGTAAAGCTGACGGATGTGTCGGCCTCAGCTGAGCAGAGCATGGGCCAGCTGTGACTGTCGGCCACCATTTGCAGGCAGCCGTTTTCCTCGTCGCAGTCGTCGAGCGCGAGCCAGGCGGCGATGCATGTGCCGGGCTGGACGCGCAGGTAGTGCTGGTCCTGGTGCAGGGCCTGGCCGCGTGCGCCGGGCGGCTTGAAGTAAAGCATCGTCTGCACTGCGAACGGCTCGCGCCCCAGAAGGTCGGTCATGCAGTCGCGCAGCCGCGCATCGAGCATCCACTGCAGGCTGAGATCGTCCCAGCGGTGCATGTGGATCATGCGCGGGAATCGTTTCAAGGGGTCCTGGCTGCCGTTGTCGACGCCTGCCGAGTCGCCGGGATAGCTTCCGCCGGCCCTCAGCGTCATGAAGTGCTGGCGATATCGACTCACCTCCGCGGCCGAGAAGAGCTGGCGAACGTTGATGTAGCCCTGGCCGTCGAAGCGTCCTTTCTGTGCCTCGGTGAGCATTGACCTTTGTCTCACATGCTCGATGGGTCTCTGGTCTGACTTGCCTGATCGGTTGTTCACCGGCCAAACCATGGCCCGATTTCAGGAACAGTCTTTGCCTTGTGACAGATGAAGCGAGCGACTCCAGGTCCGAATGGAGTCTGGCACAATTCTACGCACTATTGTGGAATGTGCAAAGTTTGGGAACCTGTGTGGACCGGCGCGAACTGCAGTGGTCGGTGGCCAGCGGTCGGTGGTCGGTGAAATGGTGAGCGTTCGGCAGGGAGTGGACGGACTACTAAATTAACTGCTTTCTTGCAGACCCTGCGGGACCTGGAGAGAAGAGTCAGTTGCTGAGTTCATCTGCTTCAGGCGGCGCGCCAGTCTCCGGTCCGAACTGAGGCTCGACGCTGGCTTGTGTCCGCCAGGCTGTGGGCAACAGCGTTTCAAGCTGGTCACGCAGATGGGGCGGGGCGTAGCCCAGATCGTAGGCGCGGCCGCTGTCCAGGGTGACGTTGGCTGAACGGGCGGCCAGGGACTGTGTTGCCTGCTGACCCGCGTATCTATCCAGCAAGCTGACTGGAATGGCAAGCTGCCCGTCCAGCCCTAGGATCTGCAGGGTCAGCAGCCCCATTTCGTAGAGGCTGATCGGGTCGCGTCCTCCGAGGTGCAGATGCCCGACGGCGCGTTCGATCTCGGCGATATTGACATCGTCTTCGAAGCCGCTTCCGGCCATCTGCAAGAGGCCTTGCGCGGCAACGGCCGCGCTGACCGGCGTGCGGATGCCGTCGCCGAAGAGCGGAACCTCCTGGCCGGCGCGAAAGGCAGTTATCATTCGGTGGAAGAGGGTCTGACGTCCCAGGCGGGCATAGCCGACCAGCATAGGCAGGCGACAGATGAGTGCGTCGCCGTAGACGGTCAGGATCCCTTCCTCGGCCAGGGCTTTGTGCTCGCCGTAGATGTTGATGGGCGTGGGGGGATCATCCTCTGCGTACGGGGCCTTGGCGCCGTCGAAGACGAGGTCGGTGGAGATGAAGACAAAGGGGATGTCTGTGTCGCCGCAGAGGGCGGCCAGGTTGACCGCCGCCAGCATATTGATGCCAAGTGATTCGTCGGGGTACTGTTCACAGAAGTCGAGGTCGTTGATGGCGGCGGTGTGGATTACGGCGGCCGGCTGCACGTCGGCCAGCATCGCTTTGGTCTCGCTGAATTCGGTCAGGTCGACGCGCCCGTTGTCGATGTCGCCGAAGAAGAGCTGGGCGTTGCTTCGGGTCGTGCGGTGGTAGGTCCCAATTGGGTGCCAGCGTTCCTGCGCGGCCTGCAGGATATGGGAGCCGAGGAAGCCGGTCGCGCCGGTGATGAGCAGCTTCGGCGCCATTTCACCAGCGCCAGATCTGGTTCCAGGCGGCCATCCAATCCGGGCCGACGCTATGAACGCGATAGGGCGGCTCGAGTCGGACGCCGGACCGGCCTCTGAAGGCATCCAGGTGGTCGGGGCTGCCGACGTCGAAGGTGATGGTCGTCGGGCTGCTCAGCTCGTAAGGGGCGACGGCGCCTAGGTTTTGGAGGGCATTGCGGGCTCCTTCTTCAATCATCTGGCGGGCACGAACGGGCGGAATCTGCCGGGCTGCGTAGCGGGAGAGCCCCTTCTTGACGGCCACAGTGGTCAGCCCGTCTCCCAGGAGGCCGGTGGACTCTCGGCAGACCGCCTCGTCGCCGGTCACCAGCAGGACGGGCGCGCCGTAGTAGCCGCAGAGGGCGGCATTGACGCCGACCTCGCCCACCTCCTGGCCGTTAAACCAGAGGTGACGCCAGCGAACGGTCGAAATTGTGTGGCTGAGGACGCCGTCAGCTGTGCCGGCTTTGGCGTGCATGCCCACCAGGAGGACTGCGTCGCAGCCGCTTTCGAGCATATCGACGTAGCGGCTCCAGGTGTGGTGGGCGACCCATTCGCAGCGGGGATCGAGCAGTTCGGGAACGAGCGAGTTGAAGGTCCAGGGGCCACCTGCGCCGTGACAGTCCACGACCACGATTTCGCTTGCTCCGGCCGCGACTGCCCCGCGTACAGCGGCGTTGATCTCTTCGGTGTAGAGGCGCCGGCCCTCCTCGTACATCGATTCGCCGCCGTTAACCTGTTCCCAGGCGACGATACCGCTCACACCTTCCATATCGGTCATGATCTGCACGCGCATCGGGCATCTCTCTGATCTGCTATCCGCTAAGAATTCTAGATCGCGCTTAGCGAGAGTTCCCTGAGGCCCACAGAATCATCGCGGCCGGCACTTGCGGTCAGATTCTCTCTACTGCGGGGTTTTGGGCCCAGTCTACGGGCACGGGAGCGGGAAGCGGCCAGTCCTGGACCGGCTCGAGCTCAGCCAGCGCTCTTTCTTCTTCGGCCTGGCGAGCGCGCTCCTCGGCGACACGCCGTGCGCGAATGCCTCGTTCGATCGAATCGTCGACTCGCTGTTCGATCTGTTCCCAACTCTGCTCCAGCGCAAGGGCCGTTTCGGTGATCAGCATTGCCCTCGCCTCTTCGAGGGCCTCTCGGTCCGCCTCGGTCAGATATTTGGCCGAGTCGCGCCAAGTCAGGTCTCGAACTGCCGACGCGACCTGATTTGGGTACCCCGAGTGAATCTGCTTATGAATGTGGGAGCGCCGCAATCTGAACTCGTCGGGGAGGTCGACGGGAAGGGACTCAAGGGTCTCAAAGACGCTGAAGATCAGTCCGGCGGGCATGACGGGACGAACACCAATTTGCTCAAGGCGAGGTTCGGGCAGATGCACCTTCAGCCGGTTGCGAAGGAACTCGATTACGTAATAGCGTTGAAAGCCCTTGACCAGCTCTTCTTCCTGGAATGCGATGATTTTACCTGCGCCGTGCGCCGGGTGGATAACACTCTGCCCGATCATAAAGCTCATTTGATTCTCCCCGTTCCTCTCCTGATTGACACAGGTGCTCGGTTGATATTTGGCGCCCCCGTGCGGCCACACTTTCGGCGCTGCAGGGGTCTTCCCGATTGATCTCGGTCCCCGAGGCATTCGCAAATCGAAGATTGTCCGGTCTGACCTTCTTCAGCTTGCCAATGAGGGCGAAAACAGGCTTGGCAACAGTTGCTCAATTGTGCAACGCTCGTTCCGCCTGGCCCCGAAGAACTGCGGCTCTTACGTAGCGGATGACGACTGAAACTGTCGCAATTTGTGCTGCTCCGTCTCATACCACTACGGAGGCTAAAGGAAAGTTCATATTATCACGATCCAGGGCGGCATTCAATCGATGTTGCTTGATCGCTTGTAGGCAAAAGCAAGGTTTGCAACCGGCCCGGGGAGAGTCAGATTACACTGGTAAACGGCAGTAAGCGGCGGGCAAATGGCAGGTTTTCGTTCTGTGAGCGTCGTCTGAATTGGTAATCAATGATTGATGGGCGAAATGCCTACGATGTATCTACGGCGCCTGAAACGGCCCCAATTCAGGGCAGGCTGAGGGCATGAGTGATGCCGTCGACAGGCGTCTGCCCACGATCCCAAGAGGCCAGGGTCAGGCGACGCGAATTGGGCCTGAGGAAGAGTTGGATCGGTTGTTTAAGGGCGGGAGGCTTTTACGTCGGGAAGTGACGGTAGGGAAGAGAAGCTCTTGGGGGGGGTCGCAGGGATCGTAAGGAAATTCAGACCTGCTGGTAGCCGTGCCAAAGGAGGAATGTGGCCAGACCGCGCCAGGGTCGCCACACCTCGGCCATGGCGTCCATCTCCTGTTTGCTCGGGCGGTCGGCGAGTTTCTTGGCTTTTTGGGCGCCGAGGATGACGCCGAGGTCGCTGGCGGGCCACGCATCCGAGCGGCGGAGGGCGAAGAGCAGGTAGATCTCCGCGCTCCACGCGCCGATGCCTGGCAGTGCTGTCAACTCGGCGCGCACGGTATCGTCATCACTGCGGCCCAACCGGTCGAGATCAAGCTGCTTTTCGACGAGCGCTGTGGCCAGGGCCCGTCCATACCGGGCTTTTTGGCGGCTGAATCCAAACGAGCGTAGAGATTCTTCGTCGAGTGTCAGGAAGGCGGAGGGTAGGGGCGGTCCGATTGCAGCGCAGAGTTTGCTGTACATGGCAGCAGCAGCAGAGCGGGAGACCTGCTGTCCCAGAATGATCTGCAGAATGGTCGCGAAACCTGGCGGCTGTTGGCGGAGCTTAGGCGGCCCATACTCCTCAATGAGTCGCGCCAAGTCGGCGTCCTGCGCTGCCAGGTAGGTCAATCCTTCGGCCAAAGTTTCGTCGCTCAAGGTGATCATTGGTTCCTCTGTGTCAGGTTGGGTTGCACGGGCTTCGCAGAAGGCTCATGATACTTTGCTCGGGGCCGCCAGGGTGCGATGCAGGAAGCTGCCGTCGCCGGGGCTGCCGACGAATTCTTCGTCGCGCACGATCACTTTTCCTCGTTGGAGGACTGTGCGCGGCGTTCAGGTTCTTCCCGATGGCCGCAATACGGCCGCGATCGATGGCAAGGTCGGCAAGCACAGGGCCAGACGGCGTGATAAGCCGCCCGTTACTGATTACCAGTTCATGCATAGTCGGGATGGGGCTCGCCCCATGTGCCGCTGAACACCTGCTGGGACAGCGGATTGCGGCTGCGGGGGGCGAGTTCGCGGTCCCGTATCTCCTCAGGCAGGGCTGACGGGTCGGCCAGATAGCCGATTGCCGCCGAGACGACCGGATCAAATCCTGCCGGGATTGCGAGAGCCTCCCTGGCCTTGTCCCTGCGAAAACCGCCCATCTGGTGGATATAGAGACCGCAGGCCAGCGCCTGTATTGACAGGTGGGCGATGGCCTGGCCGACATCGTAGTGGGCGTAGGGGTTGGCGCGGCCGGCTTCGTCAGGTTTCGGCTGTGTCACCGCGATAAGGAGGAGGGAGGCGTGCTGGGCCCAGATCTGGTTTCCTTCCATAAGGGTACCGAGGATGCGGGCAAATCCTTCGGGGTCGCGGTGGCGTGCGGCGATAACGAAGTGCCAGGGCTGCAGGTTGCGCGAGGAGGGCGCCCACCGGGCCGCTTCGAAAAGGCTTCCGAGTACATCTGTCGGAATCGCGCGGTCGGCAAAGGCCCTGGGGCTCCAGCGGGAGGCCAGGAGCTCGTGGATCGGAAAGGTGGTGATTGCACGTCTATCCGGGTTTGGCACAGAATTTCTCCTGGAAATCAGTTTGGTTGGATGCGAAGCAGGACGCAGTCGGTCTCAGCCTGGAGCTCGAATGCTCCCAGAGCGGCTGGAAGGAGCAGCCAAGAAACGGCTCGTAAGGCGACGGGCGCGCCGGCCCAGCGGAGCGAGGCGCTGCCGGAAAGGGCGGCCCAGATTTGGAAGGTGTCCCCGGCGCAGATGTCGGACCAGATCGAGCCGGGACGTCCGGTCAGTCGTTCGACCTGAAAATAAGGGCAGGCGGTCGGCGTTCCGGCAGGGGTGCGGAGGGCCGGCGGGGAGGGACCACCGATTGTACGCAGATCTGAGAGTAACTCGCGCGTCCACCCGTCGGGAGACGACAGGACAGGCGGACGGGCGATTTCCGGCTCTATCATGCGCCAATCGATTACGTCCAGCGCCTGGCGAATGTGCAGCGGCCGGGAAGCGCCGTCGGTACCTGTGCGGCCCCAATCGTAGAGGCGGTAGGTCGTGTCACTGTTCTGCTGGATCTCGGCGACGATGGCGCCGGGTCCGAGCGCGTGGACTGTGCCCGCGGGCAGGTAGACCGCGTCGCCGGCGCGGATTGGCACGCGGTGGAGCAACGGTTCGATTGCGCCTTTGGCGGCGGCCTGCGACAGCTGTTGCCGGTCGACGCCCGCCTTGAGGCCATAGATCAGCTCGGCGCCCGGTTCAGCGTGGAGGATGATCCACAGCTCGGTCTTGCCCGGTTCCCCGGCATGCTCGTTGGCGTATCTGTCGTCTGGGTGCACCTGGACCGATAGCCAGCGGGTGGAATCCAGTAGTTTGATCAGAAGTGGAAAGTTCGGGGATCCCGCCGCCTGACCCAACAGCCGTTCGCCAAGATGCTCATTCAGCTCGGCGAGCGGGTATCCCGCGAGGGGCCCGGACGCGACTTTCGACTGGCCGTGCGGGTGGGCGGCAACTTCCCAGCTTTCGGCCACGATGCCTGGGGGGATCTTACGGCCCAGCTTCGTTCCGAGGTTGCGGCCTCCCCAGATGTAGTCCTTATAGACCGGTTCGAAGGAGAGCGGGTATATCTGAGGTGCGGGAATCGGGGGTTCAGCCTGGGGGGAAGGCTTCCTGGCCGAAGAATCGGAAGGGCTTCTGCTTTCTTCGCTCGCGGACATAATCGTTTCCCCGCTTTCGTTTTCGGCGGGAAATGGGGGCAGGTCGAGCATCTTGTGCCAGGCGTAGTTGCCGAGGATGCGAATTGAGGCGACCACGGGGGCTGCCAGGACAGCACCAAGCAGCCCGGCGAGGGATGCGCCCATGATTACGCTGACGAGGACGAGCAGCGGGTGAAGGTTGAGTGCGCCGCCGACGATGCGGGGGACGAGCAGCGTGTTCTCGATCTGCTGGATCACGACCATGACTACTGTCACCACCAACGCGAACTGCAGCGGGGTCATCCCGAACGGGTGGCTGCCCTGGAACAAGGCGACCAGAATCGCTGCGCCCGCGCCGATGAGCGGGCCGACGAGCGGCAGGAACTCCATGGCGCCGGAGAGCAGCCCAAGGCCAAGCGCGTTGTCCACGCCCATGGCGCCGAGAACAACGCTGACTAGCGCGAATATCACCAGCGCGAGCAGGGCCTGGCCCCGCATGTATGCCGCCCAGACCTGGCTGATGCTATTCGTCAGGCGCTCGGCGTCCTGCCGGTAACCGGGCTTGTGGGCGACGTTACCGATCATACCGCCGATGCGGGGAATATCTATGGCTACATATATCGAAATGAGGAATATCAGAAAGACCTGGCCGAGGACGGCCACTGTGCCGGTCACAACGCTAGCGGCAAGGCTGCCTCCGCGACTTAGTAGGGGCTGGAGCAGACCGAAGGCCTGGCCGAGCACCTCTTCCCAGCCGGGCAGTTGGGGAATGAGACTGGCGACGGGCAAGGTCAGCGGGCCAAGCGAAAGGCTTTCGGGCAACTGTGTCAGCAGGGTCTGCAGCTGGGCTACAGCGTCGTCAAACCAACCGGGTAGCCGGCCGGACAGGTCCATTGCTTGCTGAAAGGTAGTGACGCCCACGAGCGAAAAGGTCGCTAAAACAACGAGAGCCAGGACCAGATATACCAGGAGAACGACGCCGACGCGATTGAGGGGCGTGCGCCGGTCGATGAATGAGATCAGAGGATGGAGAAGATAGGCCAGCAGTCCGGCCAGCACCACCTGCTGCAAGAGGCTGCGAAAAACCCAAACCAGCAAGCAGACCAGTGCCAATGCCGACACGGCAACGATTGCTTTTGTCGTCGTGTTCCAGGGAGGGGAAGTTGAATGCGCCATCTGGTCTCGTGCGCCTCTGAGCTGGCTAAAGGATCTTCAGATTGGCTATGGAGGCCATAAACTTTTTGACGCCCAAGCCCGGAAATGCGATCGACACCTCCTCTTCGCCGCCGATTACGATGCTGTCGATGACCATGCCAACTCCGAACTTGGGGTGCTCCACGCTCTGGCGGCGTTTGAACTGTGTTTCCGCTTCTGAAACTGCGGGCCGGCGGCGACGAGAGCTTCGTTTTGACCAGTCCTGCTGGCGCCGCTCTTCCTGGTCGGAGGAGGCTTCCCTGCTACTCCTGAAGCCAGTTGAATCCTGCTCGCTACCAAATGCGTCCCTCCACCGACCGTAGGCTGCCTGGCCATCCAGCCAGCTTGTCGAGCGTTCATACTCGGCCGCATGACGGCTCTGGCGGTCGACCTTTCCCTGCAGCAGATTCTCGGGAATCTCGTCGAGGAAACGGCTGGTCTCCTGCAGTTCACTGCTGCCCCACATTCCTCGCCGAAATGCGTGGACCAGGTAGAGCCGGCGTTGTGCGCGGGTGATGCCGACGTAGGCCAGCCTTCGCTCTTCCTCTATGTCCTCACTGTCATCGCTGTTCAAACTGCGTGAATGGGGCAGCAGCCCCTCCTCCATGCCGACCATAAAGACGACGGGGAACTCCAGCCCCTTGGCAGTGTGCAGCGTCATCAAGGTCAGGGCGTCCTGATTTTCGTCCAGGTCGTCCTGCTCGCTGACGAGGCTGATCTCCTCGAGGAAGAGCCCGAGCGGGTCCTGCCCCGGTTCCAGTTCGTCCAACCCCGGTCTATATTGGGCGGCGACGGCTCGCAACTCATCAATGTTTTCGAAACGTTCCTCACCTTCGTCGCTGCCGTCGCGCAGGCGGTCGAGGTAGCCGCTCTCCGTCAGAATCCGGTCCATGAGAGTGGCAACGCTCTCGTACTTGCCCTGGGCCGCGATCTCTACCCAGGACGCCAGAGACTGGGCAAATCTGACAAGCGCATTGCGGGCGCGAGCGCCAAAGGGTGGGGGCGAGATTGCGTTGCGAGAAATGTCCAGAGAATCTGGGCGGCTGTCGTCCTCTTCCTGCTTCGAGAGATATTGCAGGGCATCCCATTCGCTGACGGTGGACGATGCGGCCCAACTCTTCAGGTCGGCGTAGGTTCGCTGGCCGATACCCCGCGGCGGCTTACTGATAATCCGGTCAAGCGCCACTGTAGCCGACGGGTTATGAACAAGACGCAGATATGCCAGCACGTCCTTGATTTCGAGGCGCTCGTAGAAGCGGGTCGCCCCCACCAGACGGTATCGCACATGCCGGCGCACGCACGCTTCCTCAAGCGCGCGGCTCTGCGCGTTTGTGCGGTAGAGCACGGCCGCCCCTCCCAGTCCCAGCCCGCTGCGATCGCTCATCCGAGCGACCGTGTCGAGCACATACTCTGCCTCTTCGACTTCGTTGTAGGCTTCATGGATTGTCACCATGCGACCGGCGCCGCTGTCCGTGTGCAGTTTCTTGGGCGTGCGATTCGCATTTTGGGAGATGACAGCGTTGGCTACATCGAGGATGCAACGCGTGCTGCGGTAGTTCTGCTCCAACAGAACGACCTTTGCCGCGGGATAGTCACGGCGGAAACCCAAGACGTTGCGGTAGTCGGCGCCGCGGAAGCGGTAGATCGACTGGTCCGCGTCGCCGACTACAAAGATGTTGTTGTTGCCATCGGGAGCGCCGACCAGGAGTGCCGCCAGCTCGTACTGGGCGGTGTTCGTATCCTGAAACTCGTCTACCAGCACGTATCTCCATTTGTTCTGATACTTGCGCCGCACCTCTTTGTTCTGACGCAGGAGCAGTACGGCGTGCATCAGCAGGTCGTCGAAATCCATCGCGTTGTTGTGGCGCAAGCGTTGCTGGTATCGGACGTAAACCCGTTCGCAGATTTCCTGCATGTAGCCATCGGCCTGTACAGCTTCGGGGGAAAAGAGGGCGTTTTTCCAGCTGCCGATCTGTCCCAGTATTGCCCTGGGGTTGAATCGTTCTTCGTCGAGGTCCATCTTCTTAAGGATCTCGCGAACGAGCGACAACTGGTCGGCGGTGTCGTAGATGACCCAATTGTGCTGAAAGCCGACGGCATCGACCTCGACGCGCAGGATGCGTGCGCAGATGGAGTGGAATGTGCCGATGGATAGTCCACCTAGGTTACGCCGCTGTCCCGGTTTTGCTGGCGGGAACTTATGACCGATCAATGAAACAACGCGCTCGGCCATCTCCCGGGCGGCCTTATTTGTAAATGTCACCGCCAGGATCTGCCAGGGATCGATCCCGGTTTCCTCTATGAGATAGGCGATGCGGCGGGTAAGGACACGCGTCTTCCCCGAGCCCGGGCCTGCCAGCACCAGCACCGGCCCTTCCGTGGCGCGAACGGCCTCTTCCTGTTGCGAATTCAGTTCGGAGAGAATGTGGGACATGTCGAGAGTTGCTCAGCCTGCAACGATGCGTCGCTGGCAGGTGGGTTTCGAGGCGTTTGCTGCGGCGAGAGGTGTGGCGATCACCACTCCTCCAGCTGAAAACTTTCCCCGTTCAGAAAGCGTACGTAGCTTTCGTGGCGCTCGGCTGAAATATGGCCGTCTTCCACCGCCCGGCGCACCGCGCAGCGGGGTTCGTGGTCGTGCGTACAGTTGGGAAAGTGGCAGTCATTGACGTACGGCTTCATTTCTACGAAGTAAAAGGCGAGGCTGCCTTGATCGATCTCATACGGTGCAAGCTCGCGGATGCCCGGTGTATCTGCGATGAAGGTCCTGTCACCAATGGGCAAGCGAAAGAGCTGCGCGCCGCGCGTCGTGTGCCGGCCCTTTCCTTCGAAATTGCGCAGGTCTCCGACGCGCAGGTTCAAGCTGGGATCTATGGCGTTGATGAGAGCGCTTTTGCCCACGCCGCTTGGCCCGGTCACCACGGTAAGTTTGTCGAGCAGCAGGTCGCAAAGCTGACGGCGGCCGGGGAATGGCGCGATTTCGGCAGAATCGTGCTGTCGTACGGCTCCCTTGCCCTGTGTTGCGCTGACATAGAGGAGCGGATAGCCCAGCTCTTCGTAGACGCGAAACTTGCAGCGGGCCGCTTCGAGGCCGGTCAAGTCGATCTTGTTGATGGCAATGGCGGCTGGAAGTTCGTTGGCCTCGGCAATCGCCAGAAAGCGGTCGAGCATCCGCAGATGGGGCTCCGGCTCCCGCACTGAAAATACGATCAGTACCTGGTCGGGATTCGCTACAATTACGTCTTCTGCCGGCCTCGTTGAACCGGGCAGTTGCCGGCTCAGCGTCGAATCGCGCTCTTCGACAGAATCGATCAGGCCGGTGCGTCTTCGCTCCAGAACGACCTGCACACGGTCGCCCACTGCTACAAGCGTCAGGTCTTTGGTTCGCTCCTGAAGCAGCCGCCCGCGCACGCGGCAACTGATGACTCTTTCGTCCGCGGTGGTTACATCGAAATGATGTCCTCGGGCGCGCGTCACGATGCCCGCGAAGGTTCGCTCCCGTTTCTTCTTTGGTTTTGGCTTGCTCTTGGCAGGGGCGTCGAAGTAGTCGTCCTCGAATACCTCATCCCATCCTTCGTAGGCTTCCGGATTTCTGGGCAAAGTCTTCTCCCGGGCGCCTTAGCCGCAGATGTGGCACGCCGCCCGAAGGCGCGCCATCCTCGCTACAAGTGTATCAACTCGTCTGGGCATTTTGCAACACGCTGGTCGATTCGAAGGTCGATTCGAAGGTCGCCGCGAATCAGCGCGGCAAATCCAGCTCTGTCTCCTGGCAGCAGGGAAATCCGGTTTGCGCTCTGCAGACCTCGTGCGAGACGCTCCCGAAGGGAAGGCTGAACTCTGCCAACACGCGGAGCAGGTCGGCCGCGGGCATTCCCATCACGCCGGCCGGGCAGCCTGACAGTCTTTCCACAGGACTGTAATGCTTATCCTGGATGGCGTAGGCGCCGGCCTTGTCCATAGGGCCACCTGTTGACACGTATTCCGCAATTTCGGCGTCGGTGTAGCCGCGCATCGTTACAGCTGTTGAATTGACCACACTGCGTGCAGCTTGGCGGGAGACGCCGGCGAAGCGGACAACTGCCACGGCGGTGTGGACATAGTGGCTGCGACCGCGCAGGCGCTGTAACATTGCCCGCGCCTCGGCGACATTCTGTGGCTTGCCCAGCGATTCGCCATCGATGGCAACAACCGTATCGGCGCCGACAACGATTTGTATCGTTTGCGAGGTAGGCGCGTTGTCAGCGGAGATATCGAGTTCATTCCGGGCGCGGCCTTCCTGAATGAGGCGTTCGCCGACCGACAGCGCCTTGGCCGTGGCAAGCCGCTCCACCAATGAAATCGGAGATTCTCCCGGTGCCTGCGTCTCCTCAATGTCTGCGGGCAAGACTGAGAAGGGTATGCCAAGCGCCTGGAAGAACTGCCATCGCCGCGGGCTTGCCGAGGCAAGAAAGATTCTGGGAGGGGCCATCAGTCGCTCCTCCGATCATGCAGGATGAGAATTGGTGAGGCCGAGGTAGCGCGAGCGAGGCCCACCGTTCAAAACCCTTCGCGCTTCGGGTTTGCGTGCAATCGTGTCATTTGACAGGCCATGTTTGCTAGTTACGATCGACAGGCTCTTCAGGCAAGTACCTCTGAACGATGTCCGCGGCTCAACATTCTAAGGGGTGGTCAGGAGCCGGCAAAATTTTCTGGTGCGGCTTGGGCAAGGTATGATTGGGTGACCCGCAGGAAATCTGCCAGGTCTTTGGAAGAGATTCCCGCAGCTCGGACCCCAGGAACAGCACAGGGCCACACCGTGAGCAGGCCAACGCCCTGCACACCGATTCGTTTTCAGTATTTGGGCCCAGCAGTACATATTCGGTCAGGAGCAAGTCGATGGTCAACCGTGAGTCAGGCGGGAAGTCGTCCCGCGTTCGAATGGCTTTTGTTGGAGGCGGCGGCATGGCACGGAGCCACGCCCGCCGCATCCTTAAGCAGCAGGATACAACCGAAATCAGTATGGTATGCGAGCCCTCGGCCCAGGCCTATGCAGCATTTTGTGAGCTCTTCGACGAGGCGGGGCTGCCGCCCCCGCCCAACGTGCCGGAACTGGAGGACCTATTGGGCCGGAGGGAACTTGACGCGGTCTTCATAATCACGCCGCACGTACTGCACTTTTGCCAGGCAAGCGCCTGCCTCGAAGCGGGTCTGGATGTGTTGCTGGAAAAGCCGATGGTGATGAACGCGCAGGAGGCAGTCGCGCTCATCGAGGTGCAGCGCCGAAGCGGCCGGCTTCTGTCGGTGGCTTTCAACGGTAGTTTGTCGCCGCAGGTGCGTACCGGCGTAGAGATTCTCCGCTCGGGCAGGCTGGGTAAGATTCTGAATATCAGTGCAGTGGTCTGGCAGAACTGGCTTGTCCCCACCAGCGGCCTCTGGCGCCAGGTGCCGGAAATAGCCGGCGGGGGTTTCATGTTTGACACCGGCGCCCACATGCTCAATACTATCTCCGATCTGGCGGGCGAAGATTTCGCAGAGGTGGCTGCCTGGACGGACAACCAGGGCGCACGCGTCGACATTCTAGGAGCGGTGATCGCCCGGCTGGCTTCTGGTGCGCTCGTATCGATGAATGCAGCCGGCAACACCGGCTGTAGAATCGGTTCGGACGTGCGCGTGATGTGCGAGAAGGGGATGTTGCAGACCGGCGTTTGGGGCGAGCGGCTCCTGATTCAAGGGCCCGATGACGAGGCGTTGACGCCGGTCGAACTGCCTGATTCGCTTGGAACTTGGCAGCAATTCCTGCGGGTGCGGTCCGGAGAGATGGAGAACCCCTGCCCGCCCGAGATCGGTTTGCGGATGGCCCGCCTTTGGGACGCGATTCGAGCCTCTGCAGCACAGGAAGGCTGTCCTGTTCAGGTTGGTGCCTGCGGTTGAGGGAAACGGGCGTGCAGAAGGCGCTGCACTTGTCAACAGATGGAGGATTCAGGATGGGCGACATTCGCATCACGGTCTGGAACGAGTATCAACACGAAAAAGCAAACGAGTTCGTTGGCGGAGTCTATCCCGACGGCATTCACGGAGCCATCGCCGAAGGTCTGAGGCAGCATGGGTTCAATTCCGTGCGCACTGCCACGCTGGACGAGCCACAGCACGGCCTCACTGACGAAGTTTTGGCGGAGACCGATGTGCTGACCTGGTGGGGTCATCGCGCCCACGCGCAGGTTTGCGAAGAGGTGGTCGAAAAGGTGCAGAATCGTGTCCTGGAAGGCATGGGGCTGATCGTTTTGCACTCCGGCCACTTTTCGAAGATCTTCCGCAAGTTGATGGGCACGACATGCAGTATCCACTGGCGTGAGGCGGACGAGAGAGAGAGGATCTGGGTGGTGAAGCCATCGCACCCGATCGCGCACGGCCTGCCGCCCTTCTTCATTAACGAAGAGTGTGAAATGTACGGTGAGCTTTTCGACATTCCAACCCCCGACGATCTCGTGTTTGTCAGCTGGTTCGAGGGTGGCAATGTGTTTCGCAGCGGGGCCTGCTTCCACCGCGGCAACGGCAAGATCTTCTATTTCCGACCGGGCCATGAGACCTACCCGATATTCCACCAGCCGATCATTCGCCAGGTGATCGCCAACGGTGTGCGCTGGGCGGCGCCGGCGGGCGGACCGGCTTTCCCGTACATTGAGCCGGGCTCGGTGCGCCACATCGGGATCAACGAGAAGGAACCGCACGAGACGATTTCTGAGAAGGGCTCTCTTCGGGAGAGAGTAGGCTAGCAGGGAAGTTACGGCGAGTCCCGATTTGGGAAATCGGCCGGCGCGCTGAAAGCGAAAGACCGCTCTGCAGAACTCTCGATGCAGGGGCCGGCGGCGGCCTCTTCCTCTCCTGGAGATCCGGCTTCAAATGCTGTTACGGACGCGTAGTGACCTGCGGCAAGATGCGCCATATACTTGAGGAGAAGACGGGCGCATGCGCCCGTCTTCGAAGGCAAAGGCACCCCCTGTAGGAATCGAACCTACGACCGACGGATTAGAAGTCCGTTGCTCTATCCTCTGAGCTAAGGGGGCGTATGTTTACTGCGACGTGGGCCTCTTCTTCCAATCACCATTCGCGATCTGCGCAACCCGATTCCCGCAAATCTGCAAGCCGCGCGAACTGTGCTTCGAAGCACGGACGAATGGTTACTCGGTCGCTTCATTCCCGCCGCTTTCGCCGGCTGCGGGCTGGTCCTCGCCGAAGAGCGACATATTGGCAGGCCGCTGAAGCAGGCTGCCCATGCGTACGCGGGCAATCACGGCTAACTGGGGATTATCGCTCTCGGTAGCCAATTGGTATGCTTCCTCGAAGAGATCGATGGCAGCGCCGGTGTCTCCTTCCAATTCGGCAACGCTGGCCAAGAGAAAGTAGCCTTGTGGATTGGCGGGTTCCAATGAAACTGCTTCGTTGCCGGCGATGCGCGCTTCCTCCAGATCGTTGACGTACAGCCGGATGGCGCCGAGCGACCACAGATAGGCCACATGCTGATCGGCGGGGACCAACGCCCTGGCCTCCTCCAGAGCCTCCAGCGAGCGCTCGCTTTGCCCCAATTTGTCGCGAACGACCCCCTCCCAAATCAGCAGTTCGGCCTCGGGCTGCGTGAGCTGGGCTTTGGCCTCTTCAATGGTCGAGAGCGCATCTTCCCAGCGCCCCTCGAAGGAGAGCTGCTGCAGCGTCGTGATTGCTTCTGACGCTATGACCGTGTTGGCATCTGGTGGAATGACGTATGTGAGCAGCGCCCAGACGATTGCCAGCACCGCGGCGATCGTCCCGACCGTAATGCCTATGCGACGGACCAGACGACGTCGGGAGGCTGCTACCACAGCATCGAGCTGCCACCACAATCCCTCGGCCGGTGGATTGGCCTTGCGGAGCTGTTCCAGCCCGCCTGCCACGTCAATCGTACGCATGACGCGGCCAGCCTCGCGGGTCAGCTTACTGAGAAGACTGCCCCAACGGGTCTGCTCCGGTCTCAAATCCAGACCGCTCGTTTCCAGCAGCGTGAAGCTCTCTTCGATCCTGTCCATCAACCGCAGGAACGCTTCTACGTTGTCCCTGCGCAGCTGAACGATGAGGCGTTCCGCTTCAGCTAGATCTTCGCGCAAGCTGGTGGCCAGGCCCTGGCGCTCTTGGCGAACCGAATAGGCCATTACAGCTTGGCCTCCTGTTCGACCTCCCGTCCTCCGTTCTGTTCGGGCTGGCTGATCGGCGGAGCGGGCAAGGTTGCGGGGCCCGGTACCAGGTTGGCATCCACAGGCTGATCACGCACCAGAACCGGGGCTGACACTGGAGGCGGGAATGCCCCGTTGCCCATCTCGGCGTTGGCCAGTTCTTCTTCCCGTTGAATCTCGCGATAGACTCGGTTGATGCCGGACTTGATCTGACTCTCGATCTTTGCCTTGCGCTCTAAAGGCACGGGGAAGAGCTCCAACATTTCACCGACGAGGCCGCTCTTGGCTTCGTTCTTGGTCTTACCCTGGCGGTAGTAGTCGCGCACACGCTGACGCTTATAACGTATGTACTCTTCCACTTTTTCCGTGTCATCCGGGCCGCACACGGGGCCGTGACCGGGGACCAGCATCTCCGCACCCAGAGAGCGGATTAGGCGCAGCGCCTCGATCCATTCAAGCGAGTCGGCCTGGGCCATGTAGGGATGTTGGTCCACCCACAAAATGTCGCCGACGAAGGCGATCTTTTCCTCTGGCAACCAGGCGATACTTGTGGCCGGCGTATGGCCGCCAACATAGATCAGTTTCACCTCCCGTCCTCCGTACTGTAAACGTGCGCAGTCGGTAAAGGTGACATCGGGCAGAACGATTTCAATATTGGTCAGCTGTTCCTGTATATCCGGCTCCCGCTTGAAGCTGTTATAGACGCGTTCCTTGAAGTTTTCGGTATAGCCCGACATCTCTTTGAACGCGCGCTCGTGGGCAATCACCGTCGTCGGCAGAAAGTACTGGTTGCCCAAGGCGTGGCCGCGGTGGTGATCGGTGTTGAAGACATAAAGGATTGGCTGGTCCGGCGATTCCGATTCGATCTGTTCTCGCCAATCCTTGGCCTGTTTTGGGATCAAAGGCGTGTCAATCAGGATCAATCCCTCGTCGGTCACCACGAAACCTGGCGTACAGCCGCGATAGACGGTGTTGATGAAAACACCCGGCGCAATTTCCTGCCGCTCGCCCAGGCCCGTAACTCCAATTCTGAATGATGCTCTGCGTCCGGCTGGCATAACAATGACCTCTCTTCAACCGAAGAGGAGAACGTAGACTGACCCCAAAAACCACAATCTCCATGCCAGTCTCGCCCAACTAAGTCCAAATTGCGCCCTGAAGTGTACATTTCAAAGGGCCGATCTGTCAAAGGGTGCCGGGCCGCGTGGACTGGTAACAGATGAAAGAGCTCGGACTGGAGAGACGGGCGCTAATGGAAGGCGGTGGGCAAGTGTAAGTAATCTTAGCTACATGCTATAATGAAGGTTGACAGAGTTGCCTCGATATTGGAGGCGGTTTTCGGGTGAAACTTCGCCGCGAACGGAGGGCGGCAAATGGTCTCAGATACGCCGGCTCGTCTAGGGGTACTCACCAGCGGGGGCGACGCTCAGGGTATGAATGCAGCCGTGCGTGCGGCGGTGCGCGCGGCGCTGGAAGTGGGCGCCGAAGTATACGGCATTTTTGAAGGGTTTCAGGGGATAATCGAGGGAGGCAGCCTGATCCGCCCTTTTACCTGGGACTCCGTAGGCGGCGTGCTGCAGCAAGGCGGGACGCTGCTGGGTACCGCCCGCAGCCCGGACTTTCTCAACCGTGAAGGTCGCAAGCAGGCCGTTTACAATCTGATCCAGCTCGAGATAGACCGACTTATTGTAATCGGCGGCGACGGCAGCCTGACGGGCGCCCAGGTGCTGCGCGAGGAGTGGACCTCTCTCATCGAGGAGTTGGTCGCTGAGAGCCGGCTTACGCAGTCGGCAGCTGAAAGGCACAGTTTCCTGGCCGTAGCTGGGCTCGTCGGTTCGATCGACAATGACATGTTCGGTACGGACCTGACGATTGGAACGGACTCCGCCCTACACCGAATCACCGAAGCGCTTGATGCCATCACCAGCACTGCGGCCAGCCACCAGCGCGCCTTTGTCGTTGAGGTAATGGGACATCATTGCGGCTACCTGGCGCTGATGGGCGCGCTGGCCTCGGGCGCGGACTTTGCCCTGATTCCTGAGAGCCCTCCCAATTTGGACGAGTGGGAAGAGAAGATGTGTTCGATTCTGCGTTCCGGCCGCGAAATGGGGCGGCGGGACAGCATCGTAGTGGTGGCGGAGGGCGCGCACGACCGGCATGGCAAACCGATCACGAGCGGATACGTCAAGGACGTGCTGACCAGGTACCTGGGCGAAGAGGCGCGGGTGACTGTACTTGGCCACGTGCAGCGGGGTGGTTCGCCCAGCGCGTATGATCGGGTGCTTGCCACGCTTCTGGGTGCTGCGGCTGCCGATGCCGTACTCAAGGCGAAGCCGGGCGATGAGGCGGTGCTGATCGGCATTCAGAACAATAAGATTGTTCATCAGTCGTTGACCGATTGCGTGGCGCAGACGAATGAGGTCAACCGATGTATTCATGAGTGCGACTTCGAAGAGGCAATGCAGTACCGCGGCAAGGCCTACATTGACTCTTTCCGCATCCTGCGGACGCTGATTCAAGCCAATCCGCGCCCTCCCCAGCCGGACCAGAAACGGCTTCGGGTAGCGGTCATGACGGGCGGGGCGCCGGCGCCGGGCATGAACGCTGCCACCCGTGCGATGGTACGGCTACTGGAGGACAGCGGCCACATCCCGCTCGGCGTCAAGAGAGGCTGCCGCGGTCTGATCAACGACGACATTCAGGAAATGAACTGGATGTCGGTCAACGGTTGGGCGCCGACGGGCGGCTCAGAGCTCGGCAGCAGCCGCAAGTGCCCGGAGGGGGCGGAGTTGTACGCTGCCGCTCAGTCATTGGAAAGGCATCAGGTCGACGCCATCGTGATGATCGGCGGCTGGGCAGGCTATCACGCCATTCATCGGCTCTACGAGGAGAGGCACAACTTCCCGGCTTTCAATATCCCATTGCTTTGTATTCCCGCCAGCATCAACAACAATTTGCCGGGTTCTGAGTTGAGCATCGGCGCCGACACGGCCCTCAACAGCATCGTCGAAGTCGTGGACAAGATAAAGCAGTCCGCCGTGGCTTTCAACCGCTGTTTCATTGTCGAGGTGATGGGCCGGTATTGCGGATACCTGGCGTTGATGAGCGCCATTGCCACCGGCGCAGAACGGGTCTACATGCACGAGGAAGGGATCACACTGAGGGATCTTGAGCGGGACATCGAACTGCTGAAGCAGGGCTTTCAGCAGGGCAAGCGCCTGGGCCTGATGATCCGAAACGAGTCGGCCAACTCCTTCTATACCACACCGTTCATCGCAGCCCTATTTGACGAGGAGGGCGGCGACCTGTTTGAGGTGCGCCAGTCGATTCTGGGGCATCTTCAGCAGGGGGGCAACCCGTCGCCCTTCGACCGGATCCTGGCCGCGCGGTTGTCGTGGGAAGCAGTCGGCCGCATAGAGGAGATGGCGCAGCGGCACCAGGCCAAGAGCTATGCCGAGGTGGGCGCCGCCTGTTTAGGCATCCAGGAAGGAGATGTCAGGGCAACGCCACTGTATATGGTGCCGCGATTGATGGACGCCGAGCTCCAACGGCCCTATGAGCAGTGGTGGATGGAGTTGCGGCCGGTGGCGCGCATGTTGGCGCAGCCCGGCCCTGCGTACTTCCGTCAGGTGGAGCAGGAGGAAGAGGCCAAGTGACGAGGGAGGCGGGGGAGGCGAACGGTCTTTGACAGATTACAGCTCCGTCACAACTGAGCTTAAGAGCGCCTATGACGCGCGCGCTGAAGAGCGGGATAGCCGGCCGGTCCATGCGTGGAAGCAGGAAGCGTGGACAAAGTTCCTGGATCGTTTGCAGGTCGAAAGAGCTGCCGGCACGCCTAAAGGTCAGCAGGAAGAGGCAGGGGAAGGGGCGATCTCTCTGCTGGAAATCGGGGCAGGTACCGGCCAGGCCGGCCGCTTCTTCCAGGATGCCGGTCTGGCCGTCGTTTGTACCGACCTTTCTCCGGAGATGGTGCGGCTGTGCCGAGCGAAGGGGCTCGAAGCATACGTGATGGACTTTCTGCACCTGGACTTCCCTAGTGGCCGCTTTGACGCGCTCCTGGCGCAGAATTGCCTCCTGCACGTGCCTAAGGCTGAGTTTGGACGGGTACTCAAAGCGATCGGGCGCGTTGTACGCGCCGGCGGCCTCCTCTTCATCGGAGGCTATGGCGGACAGGAATTTGAGGGCGTTCGGGAGGAGGACCACTACGATCCGAAGCGTTTCTACGCTCTTTACACGCACGGGAGATTGCGCTCGATTCTCGAGTGTCATTTCGACATCGTTGAATTCGAGGTGATTCCAACGGATGGGGGGCGATTCGGCGACATTCAGGCGATCACGCTTCGCAAACGGCCGTAGTAAGCACAGCGCGCGCACCATGACCACCACGGTTCTCTTCCTCTGTACCGGCAACTACTACCGCAGTCGTTTTGCCGAACACTATTTCAACGCCCTGGCCTGTCAGAGGAAACTGACGTGGCGGGCCGAAAGCCGCGGCTTGCAGCCAAGCATCGAGAATATAGGCTGTATCTCGTCGCATGCGCTGGCGCGACTGCGTTTGCGGGGAATCGAGCCGCCCAAGCCTGTGCGCCCGCCGCTGGATTTAGAGGAAGAGATTCTTGCTGCTGCGACAGTCGTCGTCGCGGTCAACGAAGTGGAGCATCGACCACTGATGCAGGTGCGCTTTCCCCACTGGACGGAGCGAGTTCGCTATTGGACGGTACACGACCTGGATGTAACCGATGCGAACTCAGGGCTGGCCGCGATAGAACTGGCGGTGCAGAAGTTGCTCGCCGAACTCAGCGCACTTTGAGGACAATCTTGCCGATATTCTCGTAGTTTCGCATGATTTCATGCGCCTCGTGGGCGTCGGCAACCGGAAGGACGCGATCGATCACCGGCTTGATCGCGCCGCTCTCGATCTGCTTCCAAAACTGCTGACGGAATCGGCGGATGATCTCAGCTTTTTCTTCCACCGGGCGGGCGCGCAATACCGAACCGATCAGGCGGGCGCGCTTTCCCATGAGTTGGCCAATGTTGATCTCCGCCTGTGAACCGCCGAGGGTCGAGATAAAGACCAGGCGTCCCCTCACTTTGAGCAGGCTGACGTTAGGTTCCAGGTAGTCTGCCCCCACCATATCGAGAATCAGATCGACACCTTCACCGTTGGTAAAATCGTGCGCGGCTGCAGCGAAACTGTCGGTTCGGTAGTTGATTGCCAGATCGGCTCCGAGCGCGCGGCAGGTCTCCACCTTTTCCGGCCGGCCGGCCGTGGTGATGACGCGCCCGCCGGCCTGCTTGACCATCTGGATCGCCGCGGTGCCCACGCCGCTGGCGCCGCCATGGACCAGGACCGTCTCCCCCTCCTGAAATCGGGCCTCCATGAAGATATTGACATAGGCGGTCAGATAGACTTCAGGCAGGCAGGCTGCCTCTTCGAAGGACCAGTTGGAAGGGATGGGAAGCAGAAGGCGCTGGTCAACGGCGACGCGCTCCGCGTACCCGCCCCCTGCCAATAACGCACAGGCAGTGTCACCTGCCTGCCAGTCCTGCACGTCGTCGGCGGCAGCCTCGACTTCGCCTGACATGTCCAGCCCGAGAATGTGCGGCGCGCCGGGGGGCGGCGAATAGTTGCCGGCCGCCTGCGACAGGTCGGCGCGATTGAGGGTGGTGGCGTGGATCTTGACAAGCGCCTCGCCCGGCCGCAAGACCGGCTCGTTCACCTCCTGCCAGACGAGACTTGGACCGGTTGGCGTCTGCTTGACTTCGATTGCGAACATTTCAGTTTACCTGTTCTTGGTGAGGTCTGGTTCACGCTTCGCGATCGACCCGGCTCTCGGAAATGGAGCGGTTTCAACTCGCTTTCTGCGGGGACGGACGCGAGCCGCGCAGTGGGCCGTCCTATTGATAGGCAAGCGATCCGTCCGGGCGGAAGAGGAAGGGACGATGCCACGAACGGCCCGGTTGCGCAGCGAGGGCTTCCAGGTTCAGGTCGATGCCGAGGCCGGGCCGTTCCGGCAGCTCCAGGTAGCCGTCCACCAACTTGACCGGCTCGTCCACGATATCGGCGCGACGGCCTTCGTCAGCCTTATATTCGAGCACCTCGAAATTGGATGTGCTGGCGGCAAAGTGGACGTTGACCGCGGTTGCGACCGGCCCGCAGGGATTATGCGGCGCGACACTGGCATAGTGGACTTCGGCCATGGACGCGATCTTCTTCATCTCCCACAGACCGCCGGTGATGCAGATGTCCGGCTGAATGATGTCGACTGCGTGATAGCTGAGCAGCTCGCGGAATTCGTGGCGGCTGTAGAGCATCTCGCCGGTTGCAATCGGCACATTGACTTTTTGGCTGAGTTTGGCCAGCGCTTCATAGTTTTCCGGTCGCAGCGGCTCTTCGACAAAGAAGGGACGCATCGGCGCGACAACTTCACAGAGTTGCGCCGCGCGCCCGATCTCGAGGATTCGGGCGTGGGGATCGAGACCGATGTCAACGTCGGGGCCGACAGCATCGCGCACGGAGAACACGCGGCGCTCGGTCTCGCTCAGCACCTTGTTCCAGGGCATTTGGTGCCATTCCGGGGGCAGGGGCCCCATCTTGAGGGCGGTATAGCCGTAGGTCTGAACGAGACGCTGGGCATCCTCGGCCAGTTCTTCGGGCGTATCTCCGCCGACGCTCTGGTAGACGCGCACGCGGTCGCGCGCTTTGCCCCCGACCAGCCGGTAGACTGGCAGGCCGGCGGCCTTGCCGGCGATGTCCCACAAAGCGTGCTCGATACCGCTGATGGCGGCGTTGACGACGGAGCCGCCGGGAAATCTTCCACCGGCATACATCAGGTGATACAGGCCCTCTATGTCGCGAGGGTCGCGGCCGACCAGCCACTCTTCGAAGTCGTGAATTGCCGCAACTGTCGCCTTGTCCGGTCCGCAAGAGAAGGGTTCGCCAACGCCGTGGATTCCCTCGTCCGTGTGGATGACGACATAGGGAATCGAGCGCTGGGCCAGCGTTGTAAGGTGTGTGTCTATGCGAGTTATCTTCATGAAGTATGCTCCGAATGTGGATGGCAGAGATTATCCAACAGGGCTTCATTGGTGTCAAACATCGCCAACTGCGTGCCACCGTTCCGATTGACAGATCGTTGCGCCTGTGATTAGATCGCTGCCAAGCGTATGCCCATCGCCCGCGCCTGTTCCGGTCGCCTCTCATTCTTCGGTTGGCTGACTATTGCGGCCAGTTTCAACGACCTGGGAACGAATCCAAAACCGTCCACAACAGCTGTTGGGAAGCGTAGTTCGATGAACCGGATGGAGATCCAGATCGCGGTCGCCAAGGTAACGAAATACGCCTCCAGCGAGAGCGGGGACACTGTGGAGGTGGTCGAACGGCCCCACGGCGGCATCAGCATCGTCGTTTCGGACGGTCAGCGCAGTGGACGCAGCGCCAAGGCGATCAGCAATCTGGTTGCACGCAAGGCGATGAGCTTGCTGGCGGAGGGTGTTCGTGACGGCGCGGTGGCGCGGGCCACGCACGACTATCTGCGGACGCATCGCGGAGGCAAAGTCAGCGCCGAGCTGGTCATCGCCAGCGTTGACCTGGTGACGGAGACGCTTGTACTCAGCCGCAACAGCCGCTGTCCGGTGCTGGTGCAGAGGCAGGGAGAAATCGCGTGGCTGGAGGAGCCGTGCGACGCCATCGGCATATACCGCAACACTAAGCCCAACATCGTTGAACTTCCACTAACGCCCGGATTGACGGCCATAGTTTTCACCGACGGCATCTGGAGCGCGGGCCACCGCAGCGGTGGGTCAATGGATGTCGCCGGCGCGGCTGCGCTGGGCAGCGCCGGTGGCGAAAATCCCGATAACGGGGCCTGCGGCATGAGCGCAAAAGAGATAGCCGACCGCGTCCTGGAAGCGGCTCTGGCTTTGGACCGCGGTCGGCCCGGAGATGATTCGACTGTCCTTGTCGTCAGGGTGGAAACGCATCAGCAGGAGCAGAAGGTACGGCGCATGGAGCTTTCCTTGCCGATTTGAGCTGCTTCCCCAATGAAACTACAGAGTATCTGCCAAACCGCTCTGAAACCCCTACGATTCGGAAAAGAGGGCACATAGGATTCACGGGCACCGCGGCCCCACGCTAGCCGGGAAGAGATTCTTGGTTCCTTAGAGGAAACACTTTAGCTGGTGCAGTGGCGTTATACTTGCCGCCAACGGGGGCGGCGTTATGACAACAGACTTGATCAAGATTGTCGGCGTCAGCGCTGCAGGCAAGTCCACGCTTGTCGACGGTCTGCGGCGGCTCGGCTATGACGCCCGCCCAGTGGCGCAGGAGCACAGCCAAGTGCCCGACATGTGGCGCCGCATTCGGCCTCCGGACTGGCTCATCTTTCTGGAAGCGGACCTGGGGTCGCAGGGAACTCGAAGGCCGGACGTCATCTGGAGCGAACGCGTCCGGAGGACAGAGCTGGCGCGGCTCGCACATGCCCGCGGCCATGCCGACCTTCTCATCGACACGAGTCCTCTGACGCCCGAGAAAGTGCTAAGGCGGGCAGTAACTTTCTTGCAGTTGCAGAGCGTCCATCAGTCGCCTGTCCCGCTTGAGCACCTGCCGCGGACCGGCAGTTCCAGGCGCGGTCCTGCAGCCGATGGCGACCCTTCAGAATGAATGGGATAAAAGCAGCATTTTGACCGCCAACCTGCGAGATGCCAAGGGAAAGCCAGGGACGGCGTTGATTGACAGTCGCGCTGCGCCGCCATAGAAAGGAAGGCAACGATGCCGATTTTATCGATAAAGAGGACGTACAGCTACAACAAATGGACCTGGAAGCGTGTCTTCCCCAGCCTGGCTGCTCTCCCGATGGAGGAGTATGTCGCTGAGCGCCCCTTCTTCTGGCACTCTCTACATGGCTTGGCCGTCCATAGCTTCAGCGCCGAGAGGAACTGGCTGATCCGTTCGCGGGATGCAACCTCGCCGCAGCCGGCGACAGTGGACGAGTTTCCAACGTTTGCGAGCTTACAGGATTCGTGGGAACCCCTATGGAATGCGTGGCAGGAGTTTCTTGACTCGTTGACACCGGGCGAGCTGGCCAAGTCAGTCCATTTTCGCGACACCGAGGGCGGGGGCTTCAGTATATTGTTGGAAGACGTATTGCGTCATGTAGTCTTTCACGCCACCGAGCACCGAAGCCAGATGACTCCGCTGCTGACCCAATTGGGACAACCGACGGAACCTCTCGATTACGCCTATTTTTCGTTACAATGAGGATAGGCTTCCCCTCTTGTGCCGACAGCCTATCGCCTGGCATCTGGCAGCTTCTCGGAGCGATCAGGTTGCTCCATAGTTTTTGGCGGTAACCTGGAGGCCCAGGAGGAACGGAGAGGTGACATCAGTCGATGCGAGACTAGGCGCAGCACCGGAATCGAGCGGGTGGCGCTAGCGGGTCGCCAGGTAAAGCTGCTCATCGGCACCGGTTCACTGGCAGCGAGGTAAGTGCTACAGACAAAGGTCAGGTTTCTGCACCTGAACGGTGCCTTTGGGGGGACGGTCCACTGGATTGCCTGCCAAGATCAGGACCCGTATGTGACCGGTCCTCGAACGGGCCGGACTACACGGGTTGACAGTTGCGCGACGCCGTGCTACAAGATGGCTGCGGGTGCCAAAGGCGCCGGCCGCAGGAGCGGGGCGCCGAGGGTATGCGCCGACCCCGCCCACGTCCCACGATCTGCACTGCCGTACGCCAAAAGGGGACGGAACCGAGTCCAGTTGCAGACAGTTACTTGGAAAGGACAATAAAATGTCAGTGGAAGCCGTAAAGAGGCTATTCGCCTACAACCAGTGGGCCTGGAAGCGGGTCTTTCCCAGCCTGGAGGCGCTCCCGGCGGAGGAATACTCTGCTCAGCGCCCATTTTTCTGGGACTCGCTGCACGGACTGGCTGTCCACGGCTACGGCGCCGAGCGGGCCTGGCTGCAAAGAATCGGAGGCACCAATCCTTCCAGTCTTGTTCAGCCGGCTGAATTCGATACTTTTGCCGACTTGAAGGCCGCATGGGAAACGCTTTGGGACGAGTGGCAAGCGTACGTTGACGCGCTTACCGCGAGCGAGCTGGACCGAAGGCTTCAGTTCCGCAATACGGAGGGAATCGAGATGAATCTGTGGATGGATGACGTGCTGCGCCATGTCTTCAATCACGCGACAGAACATCGGAGCCAGATTACACCTACGCTGGCGCAGCTGGGCTATCCGACGGAGCCGCTCGACTACGCCCGATTTGCGAATTCGATGGCTTAAAGGGTTCCAGCAGTGGCTGGAAAGTCGAATGCGTCCCACGTGAAAGAAGGTGAGAATGCGATATACGGCTGAGAGCATTTTGGTCGGCCCGCAGGACAATGCAGATGATCCGGGGCTGATTCTGGAGGTTACGCCGCAGAGCGCCGGGTGGGAGTTCATCTCATTTCAGACACGGCGGCTGGAAGCGGGCGCGAGTTGGTCGTTTGACACCGGCGAGAACGAGTTTGCGTTCGTCAACATGAGCGGGCGCTACCGGGTAGAAAGCAACCGAGGAAATTGGGAAGGGATTGGCGGGCGGGCGGATGTGTTCAGCGGCGGCGCACACGCGCTCTATCTGCCGCGACGCACCCAGCTGACGGTCACTGCAGAGGAGGGGGGCGAGTTCGCGGCTACGTGGGTGCCCACTGACAAAGATTACAAACCGTGGCTGATCAGGCCGGAGGATGTGGCGGTCAGCATCCGCGGGGGCGACAACGTAAGCCGCCAGATCAATGACCTTCTGCCGCCCGGTTCGCCGGTGCATCGAATTGTGCTGGTCGAGGTATACACGCCCAGCGGCAACTGGAGCAGCTATCCTCCGCACAAACACGACGTCCACATCGAGGACGAGTCGGGCGCTCTCATCGAGGCCGACCTGGAGGAGGTCTACTTCTACCATATTGACCGGCCCGAGGGGTTCGCCTACCAGCGCGTTTACACCGACGAAAATTCCCCGATGCACGCTGAAGGCAATCCTATCGACGCCCTGGTGCGGGTCGGCCACAACGAAGCGGTGCTGGTGCCGGAGGGCTACCATCCGGTGGTGAGCATGCCGGGCTACACGACCTATTATCTGAACGTCTTGGCCGGAAGCGCGCAGAGCCTGGCCAACCAGGAGGACCCGAACTTCGCCTGGGTAAAGGACAACTACGCCGGCGTGGATGAACGGCTGCCGCTCTACTGAACAGGACAGGACAATCCGATCATGGCGACTGATGACCGAACGAGGACCTACGACTCTCTTCACATGGGAAGGTCGTCGATCGACCTTTACAGCAACGATGTCGGCGCGCCGTTTTCGGAGATTGGCAGCTTTGCGGCCTATGTGGGCGGCTCGCCGACCAACATCAGCGTGGGCGGGGCGCGGCTGGGATTGAAGACCGCTCTCGTTACAGGCCTGGGCGAGGACCCGGTTGGTGATTTCATCGCCGATTTTTTGACAAAGGAGGGTGTCGATTTCAGTTTCAGCCCGCGCAAGCCGGGTCACCGCACCAGCGCGGTCGTCCTCGGCATCGAACCGCCGGACCGCTTTCCCTTGGTCTACTACCGGGAGAACTGCGCCGACATCGAACTTACGATCAATGATGTACTGGCGGCGCCGGTGACCGACGCCAAGGTGTTTCAGTTTGCCGGGACCAATCTGAGCAAGGAGCCGAGCCGCAGCGCGACCATGTTCGGCGCCGAGTTCGCCCAGCAGGTGGATACGGCGGTCGTATTCGACCTCGACTTTCGCCCGGACCAGTGGCACGATCCCAGGGCGTTCGGCGTCGTGGCGCGCTCGGTGCTGCCGAATGTGGACGTTGTGATCGGAACGGAGGACGAGATCAATGCCGCGGTGCTGAGCGATGCCAGCCAGATGTCACTGACACACTCACAGGTATCGGACGCGAAGGTGGAGGGCGACGTCAAGTCTGCCATTGACTGGCTGCTGCAGCTTGGGCCGCAGGCGGTAGTCGAGAAGGTGGGCGCGCTCGGCTCGCGCGTGCATCTGGCCAGCGGCGAGGTGCTGGAGGCGCCCGGCTTTCCGGTCGAGATCTACAATATCCTTGGGGCGGGCGATGCGTTCGGCGCCGGATTCATCTACGGATTCGTCAACGACTGGGGCTGGCAGCGGTCGGCGCGGCTGGGCAACGCGTGCGGCGCGATCGTCGTGCTGGCGCACGGCTGCGCCAATTTCATGCCCACCTACGACGAGGTGATGGCTTTTGTGGAGGAGAGGGGAGGGTTCTAGAACCGTGCGACGAGCCGGTGCAGTCGCGGGTTGCGCAGACAAAGGGGCTAAGTTTTCGCTCATGAATGGTGCAAGCCGGTAGATTTGCGTGTCGTCGTGGAGACGTTCTTGTTTGCGAGACACGAGAGAAGCACAGAATAAACATTGGATGAGATCCAACAAATCAGGCAGGTGAATCATGCAAGTACGAATCGCGTCGGCCCCCTGCTCCTGGGGCGTGCTCATGAAGGATACGCCCAACGTGCCGCCTTACAGCCAGGTGCTGGATGAGATTGAGGAGGCCGGCTACAAGGGCACTGAACTCGGGCCCTACGGCTATCTCCCGTTCGAAGTCTCCAAGCTGCGCGACGACCTGGAGCGACGAGGGCTCACGCTGACATCAGCCTTCACGATCTTCAACTTCCTGGAAGCAGAAGAGGACGAGGGGACCTATCGGGAGGCAATGGAGACGGTCCACGTGCTCTCTGCGATGGGCTGCAAGCACCTTGTTCTGTCGGATGTGCTGTTCGAGGTGGAAAATCGCGCCCAGCGCGCCGGTCGAATCCGCGAGGAGGACTCGCTCAGCGGGACGCAGTGGGACGCGGCGGCGCGCAATGTAAACGCCTTTGCAAAGATGGTCCACGAGGAGCACGGGATGAAGTGCGTGGCCCATCCCCACGTGGGCGGCTACCTGGAGACCGACTTCGAGGTCGACGCCCTGATGGAGCGCACGGACCCGGAGCTGATCGGGCTCTGCTTCGATATGGCGCATATTGCCTATGGCGGCGGCGACCCCGTTGCCGTGCTCGACAAGTGGCGCGACCGCACCTGGTACCTGCACATCAAGGAGTGCAATACGCACGTTCGGCAGGAGGTGATCGGGCGGGGCGGCGACTACTATGACGGCGTCGAGTCCGGTGTGTTCCCAGAGCTGGGCAAGGGCACGATCGACTGGCAGGGGATCAACCGCATTCTGCATGAGATCGACTTTGACGGTTGGGGCACGGTCGAACAGGATATCCTGCCGGCGATGGGTATCGATGCCCTGGGGAGCGCAAAGAGCAACCGGGCGTTTCTGCGCAATGAGTTGAACTGGTAGCAGACGCCTTTGAGGCAACACCGATATTCTTACAACAGGCCGGGAAGGTGACCGGCCGTTCAATTTGACTGGAGGGCGAACCGTGTCTGCGGATCCCAGTTCTCTTGAAGGCCAATACGCTGTTGTGACGGGAAGCACGCAAGGACTTGGTGAGGCGACAGTCAGGCTCTTGGCCGAGCGCGGCGCGGCCGGGATCATCGTTACCGGGCGTAACGCGGAGCGCGGCAACGCCGTGGCGGCGGACCTGCGGGCCGGCGGCTGCGAGGCGCATTTTATTCAGGCTGAGCTGGCCGATGCCGATGCCTGCCGCAAAATTGTAGCCGCGGCGGACGACCATTTTGGCGCCCTGCACGTGCTGGTGAACTGCGGCGCGCTGACGGTGCGCGGCAACATCTGGAACACGACGCCGGCGCTTTTTGACGAGATGATGGCGGTCAACGCGCGTGCGCCGATGCTGCTGATGCAGGACGCCTGCAACCTGATGCGGCGCGAGGGCAACGCCGGCTCGATTGTCAATATCTCCAGCGTGGCCGCGTATGGGAGCGTGCATATGCTGCTGCCGTATACGGCGTCAAAAAGCGCCCTGAACGTGATGACCAAGAATATCGCGTATACGGTCATGCGCCACCGGATCCGGGTCAATTCTCTCGCAATCGGCTGGATGGACACGCCCAGCGAGCACATCATTCAGCGCACCTTTCACGGCGGCGGGGACGACTGGCTTGAGAAGGCGGAGAGCGCGCAGCCGTTTGGCCGCCTGCTGCAAACGGAAGAAGTGGCGCGGGCGATTGCCTTCCTGGCTTCTGACGAGTCGGGGATGATGACCGGCAGCGTTGTCGACTTCGACCAATCGGTGTGGGGGGCGGGGCCGGTCCCGCAGCCGCCGCCTCTGGATGATCCCCACTGGAGCGACGGTATCCTTGATTGACGGTGTGCTTGACTATCTTTCGAGCCGATATGACGCCTGGCCCGAACAGTTTTGTCGTGTGGGATTAAGAGGACTTGAGCCTCCGGTAAACGGCTGAGGCCCGGACGAACTGACGGTGAGGGCAAGGGGAACGAGAGGCACGGGAGAGGCGAGGAACGGAACAGTATGAGCGGAACAGTCAATGTCGGCCTGGTCGGCACGGGAGGAATGGGAGGACGGCACGCGGCCAACCTCAACGACCTGGTTGCGGCGGCCAATGTCGCCGCGATCATGGACGTGGACACAGCGCGTGCCGAGGAGATCGCCGCACGCTGCGGGGGCGCCGCCGTCTACGCGGACGCAGAGGCGTTGATCGCAGCCCCGGATGTGGAAGCCGTTCTGATCGCGGCGCCGGACCGCTTTCACGCAGGGATTACACGTTCCTGTGTCGCGGCCGGCAAGCCGGTGCTGTGTGAGAAGCCGCTGGCGACCAATGTCGCGGATGCGAGACTGGTTATCGACGCCGAGGTGGCCGGGGGCAAGAGGCTGGTGCAGGTCGGCTTCATGCGCCAGTATGACCCGGCGCACATCGCCGTCAAAGAGGTAAGCGACAGCGGCGCGCAGGGCAAGGCGCTCGTCTTCCGCAGCGTCCACAACAACCCTGAGAAATCCGCGATCCGGCCCCTGGCCGACGTCGTAACCAACTCCCTCATTCACGATATTCACTCGGCGCGCTGGATGATGGGTGAAGAGATCGACCGCGTGCATACGGCATATATCCCGTCTTCTTCCGACCAACCGGAGAGTGCGCGCTTTGTCATGGTCCAGCTACGGTATCGCAACGGCGCGCTGGGCGCGCTTGAATGCAACTCGGAGGCTGGATACGGCTACGAGGTCATGGTTAGCATCACAGGTGAGACGGGGGTGGCGCAGACGAGTCCGCTGCAGAGTCCGGTTGTGCGACACAGCAATGCCCGGCGTCAATGGGTAGAGGAGGACTGGCTGCAACGCTTTCAGACCGCCTATCTCAACGAGGCGCAGGCGTGGGTGCAGTCGATTGTCGACGGGAAGGCAACGGGGCCGAGCGCGTGGGACGGATACGTCTCGATACTCGTCGCCGATGCCACTATTGAATCGGGACTGAACGGTGTGCCGGTCGACGTAGAGGTGCTGGACAAACCTGCGCTTTACGGGTGACAGCCGAACGGGCCGGCCGCGTGGGCTGCCGGCAGGGTAAGAGAGTCGGAGGACGAAAATGACGACCGAACGATTGACGATGGCGCAAGCGATTGTCCGCTTTCTCAAAAGCCAGTACAGCGAACGGGACGGGGTAGAGCAGCCATTCTTCGGCGGCTGCTTCGGCATTTTCGGCCACGGCAATGTGGCGGGGATGGGGCAGGCGCTACAACAGTACCCTGACTTCCGCTATTACCAGACGCGGAATGAGCAGGCGATGGTGCATACGGCGGCTGCCTACGCAAAACACAGCAACCGGATGCGGACCCTGGTCTGCACGACCTCTATCGGCCCCGGCGCGACCAATATGGTTACGGGCGCGGCGACAGCGACGATAAACAGGTTGCCGGTGCTGCTGCTTCCAGGTGACATTTTTGCCCGCCGCAATGTGGCCCCGGTCCTGCAGCAGCTGGAGTCGGAGCACAGCCAGGACATTTCGGTCAATGACTGTTTCAAGGCGGTCAGCCGCTATTGGGACCGCATCAACCGGCCCGATCAACTGATCACCTCTCTAATCGAGTCGATGCGCGTGCTCACCAGCCCGGCTGACACAGGCGCGGTGACAGTATGCATTCCCCAGGATGTGCAGGCCGAAGCCTATGACTATCCGACGGAGCTGTTTGAGAAACGGGTCTGGCGGGTGCCGCGCAACCGCGCCGACAGCGGGGCGTTGCAGCAGGCAGCAGCCGCAATCCGCGCGGCGCGCAAGCCGATGATCATCGCCGGCGGCGGCGTCCTCTACAGCGAGGCGACCGATGCGTTGAAGTCGTTCGTCGAGCGCTTCGGCATTCCGGTGGGCGAGACGATGGCGGGCAAGGGGAGCCTCCTCTATGACAATCCCCTGCACCTGGGCGCGACCGGCTCGACCGGAACCTTTGCGGCGGAGCAGGTGGCGGACGAGGCCGACCTTGTGATCGGCATCGGCACGCGCTACAGCGATTTTACAACCGCCAGCAAGACCGCCTTCAAGAACCCTGACGTCAAGTTCGTGAACATCAATGTGGCCGAGTTTGACGCCTACAAGCACGCGGCGATTCCGCTGGTCGGCGATGCGCGCGTCACGCTGGAGGATCTGTCCGAGCTGCTGACCGGGTACCGCAACAGCGACGAGAACGTCGCCCAGGCACAGCGTCTGCACGAGGAGTGGGATGCCGAGGTCCAGCGTAACTACGATACGCACACGGCCGAGAGCGGCCTGCCCTACCAGGGCGCATTGATCGGCGCTGTCAACGAGCAGGGCGACCCGGACGCGGTGATGATCTGCGCCGCGGGCAGCCTGCCGGGCGATATGCACAAGCTGTGGCGGGCGCGCCACGCCAAGCAGTACCACCTGGAGTACGGCTACTCGTGCATGGGCTACGAGATTGCCGGCGGCCTCGGAATCAAGATGGCGGAGCCCGAGCGCGAGGTCTACGTTATGGTGGGCGACGGCAGCTATCTGATGATGAACACCGACCTGATTACCTCGATCCAGGAAGGCTACAAGCTGACTGTCGTCCTCATGGACAATAGTGGGTTCCGCTCGATTGGCGCGCTCAGCCGCGGGCTGGGCCAGGAGGGTTTCGGTACGCGCTACATCTACCCCGACCAGGTCGAAGCGCGCCATCGCAACGGCCAGTCCTTCAACGGCCTGCCTACGGACGAGGTCGGCTACGATGTCGACGTGCTGCCGGTTGACCTGGCGACAAACGCCGAGAGCCTCGGTTGTCACGTGATACGGTGCCAGAGTGTGGACGACCTGGTGCAGGCGCTGCAGGATGCCAAGTCGATTGACAGTACGACGGTGATCTACGTGCTGAACGACCGCTACCTGGGTGTGCCGGGCTACAGCTGGTGGGACGTGCCGGTGGCGGAGGTGAGCGAGATCGACACTGTCAATGCGGCGCGCGAGGAGTGGGAAGAGATGCGAGCGCGGGAGCGGTACTATATTTGATTTCCTGCACGACAGCAGTGCAGGTCCCTAATGTTCTCATGATCGGTGTTGCATTGGAAGAGCAGAAGGTCAGGCTGGAGGGCTGAGAGCTTGACTCTTTCAAAGGAGGGGTCCTAAGACAGTGACGCTGCCACCGGAATCGGGCTTGGCGGAAGATTACGAAAAAGAGCGGGGAAAGCCGATGCCAAGCCTCAATCACGGAGTCGTTCAAGCAAAGTTTTCATTTGCGCTTATATCGGCCTGCCGTGACCGATACCTGGTCGGAAGTGAAGTCTCTCTCGGCACAGACCCTCCGCTGACACCCGACCTGATTGTGACCGGCGAACGGCAGTTGGACTGGCTGCGCGACGAGGTCCGGCTGGAAGAAGCACCGTTGACTGCTATCGAAATTGTTTCACCTTCTCAGAGCGTAAACGACTTCATACCGAGGATCGAGAGTTACTTTCGTTTCGGTGTGCGCTCGGTTTGGCTGGTGCATCCTCCACTGAAGCAGGTGGTCGTTTTCGGGCGAGACACCGATCCGAGAGTGATTAGCGAAGGCGAGATTACCGACCCTGCGGTAGATGTCCGAATCGCGCTTGAGGAGATTTTCACCTAGAAGAGGAAATGGAGATGACACAAGTACAGGAGCTTCTCAACTTCGTAAACGGCCAGTGGCAGTCCAGCGGCGCAGCGGAGGCGCTGGACGTGCATAACCCGGCCACCGGCGGCGCAATTGCGACCGTGGGCCTTTCTCCGGCCGCCGAGGTCGATGCGGCGGTGTCCGCCGGGCTGGCGGCCTACAAAGGGTGGCGGGAGACACCGGTCGTGGACCGCGTGCAACCGCTCTTCAACCTGAAGATGCTGCTGGAAGAGCATCTGAACGACATCGGGCAGATCCTTACGAACGAATGCGGTAAAACCTTTGTCGAGAGCGTGGGCGAGTTGCGCCGCGGCATCGAGAATGTCGAAGTGGCTTGCGGGACGCCCTCGCTGATGCAGGGTTGGAACAACGAGGACATCGCCCGCGGCATTGACGAGCACATGATCCGCCAACCGCTCGGCGTTGTGGCCGCGATCACGCCGTTCAATTTTCCTGGCATGATCCCGCTCTGGTTCTTGCCCTATGCCGTGGCTACCGGCAACTGCTTCATTTTGAAGCCGAGCGAAAAAGTGCCGATGACGACGCAGAAACTTTTCGCCCTGATCGAAGAAGCGGGATTCCCACCGGGGGTTGTGCAGCTGGTCAACGGCGGCGCGGATACCGTGAACGCGATCCTGGACCACCCGGACATTCGCGCGATCAGCTTTGTCGGCTCGACCGCGGTGGCGAAATATGTCTACAGCCGGGCCACGGCGAACGGCAAACGTGCGCAGTGTCAGGGCGGGGCCAAAAATCCGGTGGTCATCATGCCGGACGCCAATATCGAGACCACGACCCAGATGATGGGGGACTCGGCCTTTGGCTGCGCGGGCCAGCGCTGCCTGGCCGTTTCGGTCGCGGTGACGGTGGGCGAGGCGAAGGACCCGTTCACGGAGGGGATCGCGGACCTGGCAGCCAGCCGCAAAGTCGGCTACGGGATGGATGAGGCGACCGAAATGGGTCCGGTCATCACACGCGAGAGCAAGGCGCGCATCGAGGGCCTGATCGAGAATGGAGCGCGCGAAGGCGCGCGCGTCCTTGTGGATGGGCGGCAGAAGCGCGTTGCCGGATACGATGACGGCTATTGGGTCTTTCCTACGGTCCTGGACGCGGTCGACCCGTCCAGCCAGATCGCGCGCACCGAAATTTTCGGCCCTGTCCTCAGTCTGATGCACGCCGACACGATTGACGACGCGATCGCTCTGATCAACGATCGCAGCGTCAGCGCCTACGGTAATATGGCCTGTCTCTTCACCAGCAGCGGCGCGACCGCGCGCCAGTTCCGTCACGAGGTTGACGCCGGCAATATCGGCATCAACATTGGCGTAGCCGCGCCGATGGCATTCTTCCCTTTCAGCGGCTGGAACGAAAGCTTTTTCGGCGATCTGCACGCGCAGAGCCGTCACGGAATCGAATTCTACACGCAGACCAAGGTTGTGGTCGAGCGCTGGCCCCAGGAGTGGAGCCGCAGATTCTGAGCTGGCCCACTCAGGCCGCGCGCGCAGCCACATTGAAATGAGGATGGGGGCTCATGGCTCAAGAGATTGGTATTGGCGTCATCGGCATGGGCTGGATGGGCACGGTCCACAGTCGTTCGTACCGGCTGCTCAATGACCGCTTCCATGACAGCGGCATTCGGGCGCGATTGGTGATCTGCGCCGACGATGTACCGCACCGGGCAGAGGAAGCCAGGATTTCGCTTGGGTTCGAACGGTCGACGACCGACTGGCGCGCCGTTGTGGCCCACCCGGAGGTGCACGTCGTCAATATTGCCGCGCCGAATTTCATGCACAAGGAGATGGTAGAGGCGGTCACGGCGGCGGGGAAGCACGTATTCTGCGAGAAGCCGGTGGGGCGAGGCCCGCAGGAGACGGCGGCGATCGAACGGATGGCGCGCGAGGCCGGCGTGATGAGCTTTGTCGGCTTCAACTACCGCTGGGCTCCGATGGTGCAGCACTGCAAGAATCTGATCGAGGAAGGAAAACTCGGCCAGCTGACGCACTACCGCGGCCGCTTCTTCGCCATGTACGGCAGCAACCCCTACGGCATGTTGACATGGCGGTTCAAGCGGGACGAGGCGGGGCTGGGCGTTCTGGGTGACATCATGTCGCACACGGCGGATATGGCGCATATGCTGGTCGGGCCGATTCGACGCCTTGTCAGCAATCGCCGCATTTTCATTCTCGAGCGGCCGCTGCCGGTGCCAGGCGAGGGCACGCACTTTTCGGTGGGCAACCCGGGCGATCCCACCGGCGAGGTCGAGAATGAGGACTACGTGGGCGCGTTGGTTGAGTTTGAAAACGGCGTACAGGGTAGTTTCGAGGCCTGCCGGGCGGTCTTCGGCCCGAAGTGCGAGATGTCGTTTGAGGTCAACGGCACCGAGGGCGCGGCCAAGTGGAACTTCGAGCGTATGAATGAATTGGATCTCTACGTTCCGGGCAGCGACGGCCTGCATGACGGTTACACAACGCTGCTGGGCGGGCCGGCACATCCGTGGCACGCCCGGTTCAATCCGGGTGACGCGATTGGCCTGGGCTATGAGGAGTTGAAGGTGTTGGAGGCGCACAACTTCCTGATGTCGATTGCCGAAGGCGTGCAGCGGTCCCCAAGTTTTGGCGACGCCCGCCAGCTGGCCGAGGTGCAGGAGGCGATGGCCCGCTCTTGGGAGAGCGGTGGGTGGGAGGATGTACATCCGATCGAGGAAAAAGGCGCCGGGTAGCGTTGCGTTGGCACAGAATACGCACGGCCTGACTCCATGCCTGCGGGGTTGCGCTTTGTGCCGGCGGTTGTTGCGGGGCCGTCAATCTGCAGAGCCGCCGTTCGCCGTTACATCTCAATGGGAGAAGTGAAATGTCAAGCAATGTACGCGTGGGGGTGGTGAGCACGAGCTGGTGGGCAGATGCGATGTATTTGCCGGCTTTGTCGCCGCATCCTCTGGCAGATGTCGTGGCGGTCTGCGGGCGCAACCGGGAACGGGCCGATGCATTTGCCGAGCGCTGGCAGATTCCTCAGGTCTACACAGATGTTGATGCGCTGGTCAACAGCGGTGAAATCGAAGCGTTGGTGGTCGCGTCGGGTCACGAAACACACTATCCGATCACGATGAAGGCGCTCAACGCTGACCTGCACGTGCTGTGCGAGAAACCGCTGGCGCTGTCCTACGCGCATGCGGCGGAGATGGCGGCGCTGGCATCGGAAAAGGGGTTGATTCACTGTACGCCCTTTACCTACCGATTCATGCCTTCGAACCGCTACATCAAGGAGTTGCTCGACGAAGACTATATTGGCAGGCCTTTCCATTTGAACCTGCGCTACTACACCGGGTATGCGCGCGATCGAGGCTACAGCTGGCGGGATGACCGGGCCTTTGCCGCAACCGGCGTTCTGGGCAATATCGCATCACACTTCTTCTATCTGGCGTATTGGTGGTTCGGTGACGTAACCGATGTGTTTGCTTTGACGGGCGAGTTCGTCGAGCGCCCGGAGGTCACGCCTGAGGGCAAGCCCTACGAGCGCACGGAGGACGGGGCCTACACACTGCTAAAGTTCGCCAATGGAGCGCAGGGGCTTGTGCATGCTTCGGCGGTCTGCACGGAGGAAACGGTCTTTGGCCAGAGGCATGAGTTTGACCTGCACGGCGAGGACGGTACGCTGCGCAGCGTGATCGATTGGGTGGATGGACAGGAGGTGCACGGGACACGGCAAGGTGAAGGGCCGACCCGTCTTCTGCCTATGCCGGACCACATCTGGGGCAAACTGCGGCGCGATACGGTCCACAACACCTATCGCGACGTCTTCCGGGTCGAGGACCACATGACCCGCGGCTGGATCAATGCAATTGCTGACGGACAACCTTTCAGTCCCAGCCTCGAAGACGGCGCCATCGTGCAGCGCATCACCGATGCGGCCGCTCTGAGCGGACGTACTGGGCGGTGGGTCTCGCTGGAAGAGATCAATTGAAGGCGGCGAGGCAGAATTGATGGGAGATACAGTACGTTTCGCAATCCTCGGCGCCGGACGGATCGGGCAGGTCCACGCGGAAAACCTGACGCGCTACATTCCCGAGGCCGAGGTGGCGGTCGTCGCCGACGTTGTCCAACCGGCCGCGCGTGCCGCGGCACAGCGGTTTGGCATACCCAGAGCCAGCAGCGAGCCTGCGGAAGTCTTTGCGGACGACGGCATCGATGCCGTCGCGATCTGTTCTAGCACCGAGACACACGCCGACTTCATCATACGGGCCGCGCGCGCTGGCAAGCATGTCTTTTGCGAGAAGCCGATCGCGCTGGATCTGGCCGCGGTCGACGGGGCGCTGGCAGCCGTTGCCGAGTGCGGGGTAAAGTTGCAGATCGGCTTCAACCGCCGCTTTGACCCCAACTTCCGGGGCGTGCGCGACGCGGTCCGCGACGGTGAGGTCGGCAAACCCTATCTCTTGCAGATCACCAGCCGAGATCCCGAGCCGCCTCCTGTCAGTTATATTGAGAGGTCAGGCGGCCTGTTTCTGGACATGATGATCCACGACTTCGACATGTGCCGCTTCCTGCTCGACGACGAGATCGAAGAGGTGTCGGCGAGCGGTGCGGTGCGCGTTGATCCTTCCATCGGCAAGGCGGGCGACATCGACACGGCAGTCGTATCAGTGCGTTACCGAAGCGGCGCGCTTGGCGTGATCACGAACTCGCGGCAGGCGGTTTATGGCTACGATCAAAAGGTGGAGGTCCTGGGATCGAGAGGCTCCGTTCTTTGCGAAAACAACACCCCAGACCGCGTCATCCGGCAGACCGAGGCGGGCGTAGTCCATGCCAAACCGCTCTACTTCTTCCTCGAACGTTACAAGGCTGCTTACGCCGACGAAATGCGTTCTTTCATTCGTTCGATTGTGAACGACAGCGACGTCGAGGTAACTGGGCGCGACGGTCGGGCGCCCGTTGTGCTGGCGCTGGCCGCTGGAATCTCCCTTCAGGAGAAGCGCACGGTCACCGTCAGCGAAATCGCCATCTAAACTCTCCTTTTGCGGTGTGGGCTGAGGACACCCGGGTCGACTCCTAAGATTTTTCCCCGCAGGGCAAGAACTTTCTGCATTTTACGGCTCCCTAGAGCAAACATTCAGTAGTTACTACATAAGCAGTCCTTCCAAGGAAGATTGTCTTTGCAAAATCCCTACTTGGCCCTGTTCGAATCGCGAACAGGGAACTCTTTATCTCGACTGGACGGCGAGACACCCGCGATCGTCGGAATCTGCACTTTGGCATGTTCGGGGCGTAAGAGGGAAGCGACTCCGGTTGCAGACGGCCTGTTCCAACAATTCAGCGTGCTATTATTGATAGTCGACCCGTGTGGTACACTTGTGAGACCGGGTTGTATCCGCCCTCTGATTCGATCACGTCTTCCTGCGGAAAGACAGCCACCCAAGAACGGATGCAGGTTTCATGCAACGCATACGCGCCAGTTTTGAACGCACTCGCTCGATTTGGGAAGGGAGGGGCATTGTCCGCACAGATGCAGTTTTTGCGGCCTCCCGACGACGATTCGCGCTCATTTCGCTCTTGCTGGTCCCAATCGTGCTCGCGCCAGCGTTGCTCCTGCTGACTGCTGGCTGGGTCAGCGCGGGCGTGGAGGCGCGCGCCGGAAAAGGGGCCCGGCTGTGGGCGCCGCCCTTCTTGCTCTTCGAGTCGTACCCAGATTCCGACTTGCGTCAGGCCGCCGTCACGCCTACGGCGACGGCAACAGAGACGGCCACACCGGCCCCGACCGTAACGCCGACCGGGGCTGCGCTCTCGATCTCTGACTTCGGTCTTGCCTTCGTCAACTCGGCTGAGACGAACAGCGGCATGCAGCGGATCCAACGCGGTCTGGACACGGGAGTAGTGATGGACCGTTTTCCGATCTACTGGGAACAGATCGAGAGACGGCTCGGTGAATTCACGTGGACCGGGCAAGACAACGCGATCAAAGCCAATGAGGCCCTGGGAATGGACACGCTGGGCATCCTTTTGGGGACGCCGCGTCAGTACCGAATTGGAGGGCGTGCCGTCAGCACATCGCTTGGAGGTTCGTTTGCGCAGGTACCGCCGGACCTTGCCCCTCCCGCCGGGGACTGCAATGTGCAGGAGGCGGGAGGCGAGTGCGACGTCATTGGAGTGACCAATTACGTCCTGGACGAACTTCAGGGGGCCAGCACGGAAGGCAGCGAAACTCCTTACACCCCGCAACTGAAGGCGCAGGCAGGCAACTGTCAACGTTCGAACGGTCCGCCGGCTCCTTTCGGCCTCTGGAATCCCATATTCACCAATGGAACCGACGAGCCATCGACCGACGCGCGGCTAAGCCCGACCAACCCATGGGCGCGTTTTGTCGGCGCGGCAGTCTCGCGTTACAAGCCGGGCGGAACGGCGGGAACCAATATTCGCCACTGGGAGATTTGGAACGAACCGGACCTGTGCCACTTCTGGTCCGGCTCGCCGCGAGAGTACGCCCGCCTCCTGAAGGTTGCCTACATCGTCATCAAATGGATCGACCCGCAGGCCTTTGTCGTCTTCGGCGGCCTGGCCCACTTTGCGAATGGCAACTGGATGAATCAGATGCTCAATGAACTCAAAGGGGACTCGTTGAGCGCCAAGTATAACGGCTTCTTTGACGCGGCCGGTACGCACCATTATTCCCTTGCGTACGTTGGCTACCAGTACACGAACCGTGTTCGCAAAGCGCTGGACGGCCGGGGCTGGCAGGACAAGTCGATCTGGATTACGGAAAGCGGTGTACCTGTGTGCAACGACTATCCGGGCCCGACTTGTCCCAGCCCCTGGCGTGCGACCCCGGATGAGCAGGCCTCCTATGTCTGGCAGAACATCGCCTATACCCGGCTGGCGGGCGGAGGGCCGATCTTTCATTTCATGTTGCATGACGACTGCGGCAACGTTGTCGCAGTCGATTCGCCGGACGGATTTGGGCTTGCCAAAAACGAGAGCTCCAGTTTCTGTTCGCCGTCGAACGCGGAGACCCGATTAGCGTATTCTGCCTTCAAGCTGGCAAACCAGTACCTTACGAATACTGAAGTCTCCTGGGGCGATATCGACCGATTTCTTGTACGCCGCGTGGCGTTTTATCACCCAGAGACGCAGGAACGCCGACTGCTGGCCTGGGCGCTGAGTTCGCAGCAGGTGACCGGCAACATCCCGGCAACCGGAACCAGCGCACGGATGATCCAGATGGACGGCACCGAAACTGCGCTGACTCCGACTGACGGAATCTACCAGGTCACCCTGGAAGGAGCAACCAATGCGAACTGGCCTGACGGGCATGGAGGCTACGGCAGGGGCATCTTCGGCAAGCCGGTCATGCTGATCGAGAAGGACACGTTGGCTCCGACCGCATCAATTGTCAATATGCCAACTTATTCCCCGCTCAACTTCACTGTCACCTGGCGGGTAAACGACTGGGGCTCGGGCGTAAAGTGGGTGAAGGTCTATGCCAAGTCCGGAGACGGCGATTGGTCGTTGTGGAAGGAAAGCGCAGCGGCCTACGACAGCGCAATATACAACGGGGAGGTGGGCAAGAGCTATAGCTTCAGCATCGAGGCTGAGGACCGCTTGGGACACAAGCTTGAGGGGAAGACCGTTCTGGCAGAAACGACGGTGGCTGAGAACAGCGTCGTGCAGGGCAAGGTCATCAATCCCGCGGGGGAGAACGCGGTTGGAGTCGAAGTACAAATTGGGGATAGGACGGCCACAACCGACTCAAACGGCCGATTCGCGATAGATGTGCCGATCGGCAGCTGGAATATATCGGTCGACGGCCAGTTGCTCATTCGCCGGAGAGACTTCAGCACCAATGACACTCTTGCATTGCTTTATGCTCCCAGTACGAACGCCATAACGAACGGAGATTTCGAGAACAACCTCAATGGCTGGACCAAGTCGGGCAGTTCAACTTCGGCTATAGAAAGACAAACGGGCACGTCGGACCATGCGCTGCGGCTAGCCAGCGGGTTCGTACCTAATGACGGCGTTCCCGGGACTGAAGGCAGTGACGGCGGGAATAGTACGGTGTCACAGCGCGTTACGGTGCCGACGGGCAGGCCGTACCTGGCTTTTGCATATAGTGTCGAGACCGATGAACCTGCTGGGGGGGGTGACGGGTTCGAAGTGATTGCGGTGGAGGACGGCCAGGCGCCGAACTACATGCTTGTCCAGAGGACCAGCAGCGGCTGGCAGTACCGCTCGCTCAACCTGATCCAGTACGCGGGCAAGGAGATCACGCTCATTTTCAACGTCTACGAGACTTCGCCGAACCGGCGCACAAGCGCGCTCATCGACCTCGTTACCCTCAGCGACGTGCCCTCGCAGTCAACCCATGGCAGCGGCGCGTCGGCCAGACCGCGTCCCGCCGATGCGCCGCCACCAGTGGTTGCCCCGGCACCGACTGAGCCGGCGGAACAAAGCGGCTATCGCGTCTTTCTGCCAGTCGTGAAACGGGAGGAGTAAAATGCCAACGATAAGCAGCAGAAACGTAAAGCTGCCGCTGTCCGCGAGCCAGTGATTGCAGTTACGCAATTTCGTCCAGGCCGACCGATTCCTCTTCGGCGGAGAGTTCACGCCAAAGAAACCAGGCCCCCGCGCGGCGCTGACCCTTGGGCGCCCGGTCGTAATAGAGGTCGAACAGCCTGCCGGTCTCGGTCCGAATGCGGTAGTAGACCCGGCCCTGTCCCCAAGAGCCCTGCGTACGGCCGCTGCGAACGAAGTAGGGAGGTCGTCCGCTTTGCGTTCGGATCTCTGGCTTTCCGTAGCGATGCCACATGGCCAACATCTCACTCACCGAATGCAGCTTTCCCCGCCAGCGAAAGGATTCGGGGACGGGTGGCTTCTTTTCGAGCGAGAAGCCGCTTGGCAGAGTAACCGTAATCTCCTGCCCTATGAACGTCATGGGGTTCCTGTCGACTCCAGTTGAACCATGAAGGGAAATGGTCAGTGACCGGCTACGGGCTGCTGGCCTCCGGCCAGACGCGCATCAAGTATGGCGAGATGCGCTACGGTCAATACGAATAGCAACGCGGCGACGCCATAGACGGGCGCGAAGCCTACTGCGCTTACGAGTGTGAAGGCGAAGAGGGGCCCGACCGCTGAACCCAGGTCGGAAGCGGTGGCATAAGCGCCAACAAACATCTGTGGCTGGGCAGTGACAAGGGCAGCTTGATTGGCATAGGCGTCAAGCACGACGTGGACGCCGGTACTAAGGATGAGAACGGCCAAGAGCGCGAGAATGGACAGGCTCGTGGATACCCATAGCATGGTCGCCAGCCCGAGGCAGAGCAGGAGAATGAGCGCGACGGTCAGGCGCATACGCCCGACCCAGTCAGCCAAGGTGCCGATGACCGCGCCAAAGGCGAGGTCCGAGAACCAGCGCGAGCTCACAACGATTCCAGACAGGACGCTGATCTGCAGCCCAAATTGAACCGAGGCGGAGCTGTTGTCGAAACGGCTGGCCACAAAAATAGAAGCGGTTGCGATCAGGATTGAATTCAGGAGAAGCTTGAAGAAGCCCACCAGCAGTACGGAGCGTTGCAGCGGATCGGAAACTGCGGTAACCAGCGTTCGGTGACTTGTGACGAGTACACCGCGCCAGCCCGCAGTTTCAACCGACCGACCGCTGGCCGGTGCGGGCGGCGACGCGCTGGCGGGCCAACTGAGGCCGAAGGCGATCGGTATCGCCAAGGCTGACAAGGCGGCGATTGTCCACACGGTTACTCCATAGCCAAAGTAGCCGAAGAGAAAGCCGCCGAGCAATGCACTGATTCCACTGCCGCCGCGCACGATACCCCACGACATCCCCATCAGGCGGCCAGCATCGGCGTTTTTCCCGGTCCAAATCGACTGAAATGTGCCCTGACGCAGACCCGACCAGCTGATTCCCCAAGCGATGCGGGCGAGCAAGAGGACGACGAAGCCCCAGCCCAGCCCGTATGCGGCGGTTGTCAGCACACCCAAGATGGCTGAAAGGACAAATGCCCGGTAGGGCCCAATGCGGGTAAACACCGCGCTCAGCCACGTGTTGGAGAAGAGGCGGATGAGGCGATTGGCGCTCAAGAGGAGGCCTACCTGTACCGGCCCCAAACCCAAATGGCCTGCGGCCAGTGGAAGGATCACGTACAGCAGCGAGTCGCCCATAATGGCGAATCCCACGGCTCCCGAAACGATTAGAACCAGTCTTGTGGCCGACTCTTCGCGCGGGGCCGAATTGTCGGAAGCTGGTTCGTCGGCGGGCTCCATCTCGGGTCGGGGCATGATGGCAGGCATTTGGCTGAACAGAGGTTAGAATTCAGCCAATTGTAACATAACGTTAGCGCGCACGAGCATCCGGGGACCAGCGGGTGGTATTGACATAGTTGGCATCAACCGCTAGTATCAGGAGGAAGCATCGCGCATCCTTCAGTGCAGCCGCTTGCGTTTTGCGCCAACTCCCCATTCGATCGGAACTGCCCAAGACATCAGTGGGTTTTCGAACGTGTTCACGGCTATCGGGACCGCCATTCCAGGAGGGACAAAGTGATTCTCAACACAGCCAAACAGAAAATGCTTGACGGCCAACCCGCTTTTGGATTCGGCTTGGCAATGGGATCGTCTCTAAACGCGGAGCTGTTGAGCCGCAGTGGTATAGACTTTGTCATGATTGACCGGCAGCACGGGTCGTGGGGGGAAGACAGCGCCATCGCCGCGCTCGTCGGCATCAACGGGAGTCCTGCGATACCGATGGCGCGCGTTGCCCGCAATGACTACACTTTCATCGGCCGCTTGTTGGACGAGGGCGTGCTCGGCTTGATTGTTCCGATGATCGATACGCCGGAGCAGGCGAGGGCCGCATCGGACGCCTGTCATCTTCCGCCTGCGGGCAAGCGCTCCTGGGGGTGGGGACGGGCAAAACTATATGGAGAAGACTACGCCGATTGGATCGATGAACAGCTCTTTGTGGCGGTCCAGTTGGAGAGCGTCGAGGCGGTCAACAACGCTGAGGCGATACTCAGCACGCCGGGTATAGACGGCTGCTGGACCGGCCCGGGGGACCTCTCTCTTTCGTTGGGATTCCGTCCGTCGGAAATGGACAACCGCGAGGAGCACGCACAGGCACTTGAGGCGATTCTGGAAGCGTGCAGGAATACGGGAAAGATTCCCGGCATAGCCGGACGCAGTGTTGACGATGCCATCAACAGAGCCAAGCAGGGGTTTCGCTTTGTGACTGCGGTCAATGACGGTGGCCTGCTGGAATCGGGCGCAAAGGAAGCTGTATCCCGTCTCAGCAGCCTGACGATCTAGAGCGAGGACGCAGGAAAAGGTCCTGAGGATGATTTCAAACGAATGGAAGTTCGGCTTTTTGCGAGCCACAACGATCCAGCGACCCATACGAGCGGCACAATGAACAATTCGTCAGATTTTCTCGTCGTAGGCGCCGGCATTTTCGGTGTGACGACGGCATTGGAGTTGCGCGACCGGGGCTACCGGGTCACGTTGATCGATCCTGGCCCGTTGCCCTATCCGCTGGCTGCTTCGACCGATGTCAGCAAGGTTGTGCGCATGGAGTACGGCGACGATCTGCAGTACATGCGCATGGTGATTCGCGCGATCGAGGGCTTCCACCGCTGGAACGAGGAGTTCGGCGAGAATCTCTATCACGAGACGGGTGTGATGGTGGTCTCCAAGGAGCCCATGTCGGGCGGCGACTATCTCGAGAGCAGCTATCGTGCGGTGCTGGAGGAGGGACTCAAGCCGGAAAGGCTCTCCGCGGAGGAGATTGGGAGGCGATTCCCAGCATGGGACACCGGGCGTTACGTGGACGGGTTCTACCATGCTCGCGGGGGCTATGCAGAGAGCGGCCGGGTCGTAGGCAAGCTGGTGGATTGGGCGTCGGAGGCAGGAGTTGCAGTGAGGCCCGGACAGACCGCTGATGAGCTATTGTTCAATGGAAGCCGCGTCCAAGGCGTGCGAACGCACGAAGGGGAGACTTTTGCGGCTGACCACACTGTGCTGGCAGCCGGCTCTTGGACGCCTTGGCTGCTGCCGGAGTTGCAGAGGGTGATGACCGCGACAGGCCACCCTATCTTTCATCTAAAGCCCAAAGACCCGGCCTTATTCACGCCACCTGGATTTGTTGTTTTTCTGGCCGACACGCCAACTACCGGCTGGTATGGATTTCCGATGTTACGCGAAGGGATCGTCAAGGTCGCCCGGCACGGCGGCGGGCCCGCTCTCCATCCCGAACACGACGAACGGGTCGTATACGAGGAAGATTTCAACCAGATGCGAGTATTCCTGGAGGAATCGATGCCCGCGCTTCTGGATGCCGAGATTACGTACACCCGCCGCTGTCTTTACAACGACACTCTCGACGAGCACTTCTGGATCGATCGGCACCCGGAGAAGGAGGGGCTTAGCGTAGCAACCGGGGGAAGCGGCCACGGCTTTAAATTCGGGCCGGTCTTCGGTGAACTGATTTCCGACGTTGTAGAGGGCAAGCCGAACGAGTGGGCGCCAAAATTTCGCTGGCGCGAGTTGGACCCGGAGACGCAGGGTGTCGAGGCGTCCCGTTTCCATGGAGATGCGGAGGAACTTGGATAGGGGCAGCACAAACCCTCACAGCGGACGCTCAACTGTCCGTTCCTTTCAGCAAAACCATGCCCTCCCGTTTTGAACTTGCAGACTATGACCGCGCGGCAGATTTTGTGCGCGTGCAGGCGGGACGCCGCGCCACGCGACTCGACAAAACGGACCCAATTGGCCTTGTGCTGGGCAGCGGCCTGAACGCGCTGGCACAGTCGATTAGTGAGCCGGTGGTCATTCCATATGAGTCGATTCCCCATTTCCCCGTCAGCACGGTCATGGGCCATGAAGGGCGCCTTCTGATCGGAACCCTGGCCGGCCAGATGATTGTGGCGATGCAGGGCCGTTTTCACTTGTATGAAGGATATTCGGCGGCGGAGGTCACATTTCCCATCCGGGTAATGCGCCGCCTTGGTGTTGGCAGACTGATACTGACAAATGCTGCCGGAGGTCTGAATCCTGAGTTTTGCGCCGGCGATCTGATGCTGATCGTCGACCATCTGAATTTGGTAGGAATGGCCGGACACAACCCGCTGATCGGTCCCAACATCGGGTCGTTCGGCACGCGCTTTCCTTCGATGACCGAGGCGTATGCGTCGTCCATGCGCCGGCTCGCATTGGAAACGGCCACCGAATTGGAGATACCGCTGCGTCAAGGTGTGTACGCCTATTTGGCCGGCCCCAATTTCGAGACGCCGGCAGAGGTCCGCTTCTTACGCCAGGCGGGCGCCGACGCAGTTGGGATGAGCACTGTGCCTGAGGCACTTGTTGGGGTCCACGCGGGCATGCAAGTGCTTGCAATAAGCACGATCACCAATGTAGCAATCGATGAGCTTGATACGGATCGCGACACCGACCACGAGGAGGTCCTGGAAACAGGCCAGCGAGTCGTGCCCCTACTGACAAGCCTGCTTGCCTGCATCCTGGAACGGTTGTAACGCTGGCAAGTACTGTTACCCTTGCAGCTAGGCCGTTCAGTGGGTTCGTATGCTGCAATCCGCTAGAGTGCGAATTGATATTGCATGCTACTTCGCGCCAATAGTAGATGGAGCTGCGACTTCCGCATCGGTGCCCACGATGGTCAGGTCCGCATCCTCGGGCCGTTCCTCCCGCATCTGTTTCACAAAATCGATGTGAGCCGGTTGGCGCACGAACCCCATGCGGTTATTGATGTCCAGAATCACTTTGTTGTTCGATTCGTTCCAGGTTCTGATCTCTTTGAAACCCTGTTGCCGGGCGAATTCGACCGACCTCAGTTTGAGTGCAGTCGCGATGCCGCGTCCGCGGTGCGAGCGAACCACGCCGGTCAGGCCAACATAGAGCAGCTGAGGCTCGGCCTTGCTCAACCAAACATCTGTTGAACCGACGTATTCGCCTCTGTCCAGCGCGACGAACCAGGCGTCGGGAACGAGGTTGGAGCGTTCCCAGACTTTCTGAAACTCCTCAAACGGAACCTTAGTTGGAGGCTCAGAGCTCGGCACATCCTTGACGATCAGCCATTCCAAGTCATAGAGCTTGCGATCCCGCATTGGATCGGGTTCCAGTTCGACAACGGACTTGATCTGGATGCCCTGTTCGGCCATACGCCTAGAATACCGTTCCCACTCCGAGGGATCGAGGCTCGCGGTATCCAAACGTGCTTCCCAGTCACGCATTTTCTCGGTGAAGCCTTGCTTAAGGGCGAAGCGGACGCCGTCCTCGTAATCTTCTCTCGTGCTAGTGCGCAGCCGCAGCGGATCGAATGGCTCAACCTCACGGCAGAGACGTTGCCACAGTGCGGTCCCCACTCCGCGATTTCTGTATTCGGGGAGCACGAGTACACTAACCGAGAGCTTTCCCGGATGGTTGACCCAAATGGACTGAGTGTAGTAGGCAAAGCCGATGGCTTTGCCGTCAAGCTCGGCGAAGTATCGGCCCCACTTTTCCGCCTTTGACCGCTTCTCGTCTGATTCCTTCCACTCTTCCACCGTTTCAGGGTAGTCAGTCCAGACGGCATTGCCGATAGCTAACGCCAGCCGGTAGTCCTCGTCTTTCATTTCAAAGGGTCGAATAGTGATCAAGGTAGTCTCTCTCCGTGCGTATGATTTTGCGACAACCGGGGCTTGATATCGGTGCGACAGCCAACTCGTTGGAATCAATTCCCCTGGAAACCGGGCTTGCTCTCTAACCAATCAAAAAAACCGTGGAGCGGCAGATTCGCGCATCCACGGTTCGGAAAACAGTTCAGGGCCGGCTCAGCCGGCCGGCGCAGCTCTTCCCGTCAAGGATGCGTAACAGCCGTGTACGATAGTCATATTCGTTCGCATCGTATTCGTTCCTCCCCGTGCGGTTTCGGCGCCGGTGCCTGCGAGGGCAACCAATTGTCACAATGACGCCCGATCCGCAATGAGGCGCGCCCGCACTGTATCACGCAGCGCAAACCTGACCAAAACCGGGGGCCTGCCGATCGGACGGAATCTTCTATTGCAGCGGGTCGGTCTTGATACGTTCGAGAATCCTGGCCTCTTCGGACTCCACAATTCCCGCGATCTGATCGACAACACTATCGAGGGGTAGATCACGCGAATCCCGGGCGCGGCGCAACTTCATTTCGGCTACTCCGTTCTTTACACCCCTCGCCCCGATTGTCAAACGGATGGGAATACCCAGTAGGTCGGCGTCATTGAATTTCACGCCTGCGCGTTCGTCGCGGTCATCGTAGAGCACTTCTATGCCGGCCTCCATCAAACCGGCATAGACTCGCTCGGCCGCTTCGTTTACCTCTGGCGTGCGTCGAGTCGCGAGACTAACAAGATACACGTGATGAGGCGCAATCGTCATTGGCCAGACGATGCCGTCTTCGTCGTTGCTGGTTTCGATGACACTGGCCATCAGGCGTCCGGCGCCGATGCCGTAACAGCCCATGACAATCGGCGCGCTTTTGCCGTCTTCGTCCAGGAAAACTGCCTCCATCGCCTCGCTGTACTTTGTTCCGAGCTTAAAGGTGTTGCCAACCTCAACCCCGCGCGCGGAGCGAAGCGAGGCCTGGCAGGACGGACATGGGTGCCCGTCAGCGGCTGCCACGATATCCAGGGTCAGATCCGGTTCGTAATCTCGGCCGCAGTTGACATTTCTGAAATGCCAACCCTCCCGGTTGGCGCCGGCAACCAGGTTTGGGCTGCGGAGAATCAGATCATCAACAACCAGGAGAACCTCTTCTCGGCTGATTCCAACGGGAGAGCCGTAGCCCGGTTCCGCGCCGGTCGCTCTGATCTCTTCAGGCTGCGCGGGCCGCAGAAAGCGCGCCTTCAGTGCGTTTGTCAGCTTCGTCTCGTTCAACTCCATGTCCCCGCGCACGACCACGAAGACGAACTGCTGCTGCTCCTCGCCGTTATCCTCGATTGTCGCCACCAGAAAGAGGGCCTTGGCGGTCTGGCTTTGCGGTATTTCGAGAAAGTCGGCCAGCGCAGCAATGGTGTCGATTCCAGGTGTGGCGACCTCTTCCATCGGCAAAGGCTCTGCATCAGAGGCGTCCTCCGGCTTGACAAAGGTTGCCACCTGCCGATTGGCCTTGTATCCGCACTCGTCGCAGATCAATAGGGTATCCTCGCCTACTTCGGTCAGCGCCATGAACTCATGCGCCATCGTGCCGCCCATCATGCCGGTATCGCTCTCTACCGCGATTACCTCCAGCCCGGCGCGGCCAAAAATGTTAAAGTAGGCCTGGTAGACGAGAGGATAATAATCGTCAAGGCTGGCGTAGCTGGCGTGGAAGGAGTAGCCGTCCTTCATCGTGAACTCGCGTACGCGGATCAAACCGCCGCGCGGCCGCGGTTCATCGCGAAACTTGGTCTGGACCTGGTACAGCATCACCGGCAGTTGCCGGTAGCTGCTGATCACGCCGGCGGCCAGTTCAGTGATCACTTCCTCGTGTGTCATGCCCAAAACAAGCTCACGGCCTCCCCGATCGGTGAGTCGAGCCAAGTCATCGCCGATCTCGTACCAGCGACCCGTACGCTTCCACAAGTCGGCGGGCTGCACGACGGGCATGACGATCTCCTGCCCGCCGATTGCATCCATCTCATCCCGCAAAATCGCTTCGATCTTCTTCTTGGCGCGCAGTCCCAGGGGCAGGTACTCAAAGATGCCGGCTGCGACCTGACGTACCAGCCCTGCTCGCAGCATCAACTGGTGGCTGCGCACGTCCGCATCGGCGGGCGCCTCCCGCAGCGTTTGGAAGAAAAGCTTTGACATCCGCATCAGGGTCAGTCCTCATTCTGTTGCTTGTCGTTGGTATCAAGTCTAGCACGTTTGAACGATGGCGCTAGCCAGGGACAGGAAGATGCCAACCTGAAGTTTTGCTATCGCTCCAATTGGAGTCCTCCACTCGCGGCCGCGGGCTGCTTTCAGCGAGTGGAGGTTGTCGGGCCTGGGGAAGGGTTGCGGGGGCTGAGACCTGAAGGCAGGTTTGAGGTCGCCTCGAACGAGGGTGGCCGGAGCGCCAGCTGGACAAGGATGCAGCTCTCGACCACGTCCAGCCCGTGATCCCGGGCCCAGTGAACTGCTTCGGCGCTTTCGGCGCCAGGCTGGAACCAGATGGCCTGTGCGCCGGCTACCTTGGCCTGCTGCACAATGGAAGGCGCTTCGTGGGGTGGGACAACCATGTTGACAACTGCGGGCGGTTCAGGAAGATCGAGTAGGGAGGCATAGGCGGCATCCCCCTCGATTAGGTGCTCGCGGCGGTTTACCGGATAGACGCGGTAGCCTGCATGCTTCAGCCTCAGATAGATACGATTGCCGTATTTTGCGCGGTCGTTGCTGGCGCCAACCACGGCCCACACCGGCTCCTCGACGTATTTCTGCACCAGGATTTCAATGTCCTGCATTTTCGCACCCTTTGCGAACAATTCTCAACAGCGAGGCGTGCGGCGGAAGACCACCGTTCCCGCTCGGTTCCACAAGCAAGTATACTTGCCTCCGTTTGGACGTGTCAAAGTCAAGCGTTATGGCCACAACGGGAATCTTCCAAGTCATCTACTACCTGACAGAGTCAGGCCTCTTTGGCTTGCAAGTCCGGTGTTCAGTTCCGTCACGGGAAACGACCTATATTAGACCTCATTGCCAACCGGGTGCGCCTTTTGATATAATTCCAAGACATCCAAGAGAAGCGTAGCCCCCGCATCTCGATGAATAAGAACATCCCGGAGAATGCCTAGCAGGGCTGAGGGGTTATCAGGAAAGGAGAGTATAGAGCCATGTCCGTGTATGATCAAAAACCATGGGTGGAGAAGTACGAATCTGGTGTGCCGGAGGCCATTGAGTATAACGGCCAGTTGACCCACGAGATGCTGGATGCTTCGGCCCAGACCTATGCAAATCAAGTATCAACACGCCTGTTGTTGTCATACCTTCCCCTTGGTATCACTGTCCAGGCCACGCAGACGTACGCGGCGCTCAAGGATAGCGTCGATCGTCTTGCATTTGCCTTCCGCAAGATTGGACTGCAACAGGGTGACCGAATTGCGATCATGCTGCCGAACATCCCCCAACAGGTGATTTCCTTTTTTGGGGCACTCAGGGCCGGGTGCGTTGTGGTCAACACCAATCCAACCTATACGCCGCGGGAGTTAGGCCATCTTCTCGAAGACAGCGGCGCCACGGCGATCATCGTCCTCAGCGGCTTCTATGATCGGGTAGCGCAGGTGAAGGACGGCACCGACCTTAAGCATATCATCGTCGCCGACCTGCCCGAACCGCTCGGTTTCCCCTTCAACAAGCTGGTCGAAAAGAAAGTGCGCAAAGCCGGCATGATGGTCGATGTGCCCGACGGCCCAGGCGTCTGGAGATTCGACAATCTTATCAGTACGAGCGAGCCAGACCCGCCGGCCATCGACGTTTCGCCAGACGACGTTGTACTGTTCCAGTACACTGGGGGCACGACCGGCTCGCCCAAGGCCGCAATGCTGACGCATCGCAATGTCATGTCCAACGTCCAGCAGATTGAGGCATGGTACAGAGACCTGCAATACGGTGGCGAGAAGATTCTGGGAGCGATTCCGTTTTTCCATGTCTACGGCATGTCGGTTGCAATGCTCTTCTCAATCTACACCGGTGCGGAGTTGATTGTGACCCCGGACCCGCGCCAGACCGATCTGGTGCTGGAGATTCTACAGCGGGAAAAGGTGACGATGTATCCCGGTATTCCCACGATGTACACTGCGATCATCAACCATCCCAAGGTCGATGATGCCGACCTGAGTTCGATCAGGGCGTGCCTTTCCGGCGGGATGTCGTTGCCCGGTGAAATACAACGCCGCTTTGAGCAGATTACCGGCGGCAAGCTTGTTGAAGGTTATGGCCTGACCGAGACCTCTCCTGTCGCTTGCGCCAACCCGATCAACGGGATGCGAAAAGAAGGCTCGATCGGTTTTCCAGTTCCCAGCACAGAGGTTGCGATCGTCAGCCTCGAGCCGAATGAAGAAGGCAAGTATGAGCCGGTACCTGCGGGTGAAGAAGGCGAGCTGATCGTCCGCGGTCCGCAGGTGATGAAGGGCTATTGGAAACGGCCCGAAGAGACAGCTGAGTCGATCAACGAAGAGGGTTGGTTTCACACGGGCGACATCGCACGTATGGACGAGGACGGCTGCTTCTACATTGTGGATAGAAAGAAGGATCTGATCATAGCCAGCGGTTACAACATTGTGCCGCGAGAGGTTGAAGAGGTGCTATACACGCACGAAAAGGTGCAGGAAGCCGTCGTGGTAGGCGTACCCGATGCGGTCAGGGGCGAGAACGTGAAGGCCTACATCGTGTTGAAGGCTGGCCAGTCGAGCACGCCGGAGGAGATTACCGAGTTCTGCCGGGAACAGCTTGCACCGTACAAGGTGCCGCGGCTGGTGGACTTTCGCGACGAACTTCCCAAGAGCCAGGTGGGCAAGATTCTGCGGCGCGTACTGCTGGAAGAGGAAAAGCAGAAGCAGGCATAGACGAGGCTTGTCATGCCGGCGCTGCTTGCGGACGTGATGCACAGCGCTGTTGGAGCCGATTACAGGCGGGGCGCATTTGACAGAATCTTCGTCAATTCGTATGATTGCAGATGTGCGCCCCCGTGGTGGAATTGGTATACACAGCAGGTTGAGGGCCTGTGCCCTTCAGGGCATCTCCGTTCGAGTCGGAGCGGGGGCACCAGAGACGAGATGTGTGAGAAAACTACCCACACATCTCGTTTTTCGTTATGCGGACCTGGCGGCGTGTGGGAGGGCGGCCATTCCCGGATAGTAGGCGACATCACCTAACTCTTCGTCAATGCGCAGAAGTTGATTGTACTTCGCGACCCGATCGCTGCGTGCTGGGGCTCCGGTCTTGATCTGGCCCGCATTGAAGGCAACAGCGAGATCGGCAATGGTGTCGTCTTCGGTCTCGCCTGAGCGGTGGCTTACCACGGCTGCCCAGCCGGCGCGCCGGCTCATCTCTATGGCGTCGATGCTTTCCGTCAAAGTGCCAATCTGATTAACCTTGCAGAGCAGGGCGTTGCAGGCACTTTCGTCGATAGCCCTCTCGATCCGATTCACATTCGTCACCAGAAGATCGTCGCCAACCAGCTGCACGCGCCCGCCAATCCTGTCGTTTAGCCGCTTCCAACCTTCCCAGTCGTCCTCAGCCATACCGTCTTCTATCGATATAATTGGGTAGCGAGCGCTCCAATCTTCCCAGAGATCGACCAGCTCATCGCTCGACAGCTCTTTGCCTTCGATTTCCAGCATGTAGCGGCCTGACTCCTCAACATAAAGTTCGCTGACGGCCGGATCAAGAGCAATGTACACGTCGTCGCCGGGCCGGTAGCCTGCCTTTTCTATCGCTTGCAGAATCACCTCAATCGCAGCCGCGTTTCCCCCCAGACTAGGCGCGAATCCGCCTTCATCGCCGACGTTGGTCCCGAAGCCTCCTTCGTGAAGAACTTCCTTGAGAGCGTGATAGATCTCTACGCCCCAGCGTACGCCTTCGGCAAAAGTGGGCGCCGCAACCGGCATGATCATGAATTCCTGAAAGTCGGTGCTGTTGACTGCGTGTTTGCCTCCGTTGAGGATATTCATCATGGGTACTGGCAGAGTTCTGGCGTTGACGCCACCCAAATAGCGATACAGAGGCAGGCCAACAGCTTCGGCCGCAGCCTTTGCCGCTGCCAGGCTGACACCGAGAATTGCATTTGCTCCCAGTCTTCCCTTGTTCTGTGTGCCGTCCAATTCGATCATGTGCCTGTCGATTGCGGCCTGATCCAGTGCGTCCGCGCCTTCCAACTCGTCGGCCAGGATGCCGTTGACACTTTCTACCGCCTTCAAAACACCTTTTCCACCATAGCGGGATCTGTCGCCGTCGCGGAGTTCGACGGCCTCGTGAAGGCCGGTGCTTGCCCCGCTGGGAACTGCCGCGCGGCCTGTGGCGCCGCCGCTTAACTGTAACTCCACCTCGACGGTCGGGTTGCCCCGACTATCCAGGATTTGACGCCCAACGATTGTTTCTATGAATGTCATTTCTCGGCCCTTGTTTTGGTGCGATGACATGGCGTCCCAACAAGCACTGTATCGGCTCGTTTGCGAGAACCTGGCGTCAATCGCAACCCCCTGCGCTCGCGCCCTTGTGAGCAGTCGACTGCCTGCTTGACAAAGGCTCACTGCTGCTATACGATATTGCGTTGGCATCAATCTTGCAAGTTGTACGTTGGGCTGAGCGAACTCGAAGGCCAGCGAAATGTCATTCGTATACCTGGATCATTCGGCGACGACCCCGCTGCGTCCGGAAGTTGTGACGGCGATGGAACCCTATTACGGCTCGACCGATCTCGCGCAGAGCGCGAAATTCGGCAATCCGTCCAGTATCCATCAAGCAGGACGGGCGTCATATGCCGGACTGAGCGAAGCCCGGCGCACGCTTGCCGAAATCCTTGGCGCCGATAGCAACGAGATCGTCTTCACCGGTTGCGGAAGCGAGAGCGACAACGCGGCGCTGCGCGGGATCGCGCTCGCCCGGCGAAAGAGAAGCGGAGCCAACCGCATCATCACGACCCCAATCGAACATCACGCAGTTCTGAATACTGCCGAGGACCTGTGCGAACTGTTCGGCTTTGAGGTGTATATGCTGCCTGTGGATGGCGACGGACTCGTGGAAGCGGATGATTTGGCGCGGGCAATCGGGGACGGCTCCGACGTTGCGCTGGTGAGCGTAATGTACGCCAACAATGAAATCGGCAGCATACAGCCGATCAGCGAGCTAGGGTCCCTGTGCCGGGAACGAAATGTGCCCTTTCACACCGACGCCGTGCAGGCGGCAGGAAAGCTGCCGCTTTGCGTGAAGGAGCTATGTGTGGACGCCCTAAGCGCCAGCGCTCACAAGTTCTATGGGCCAAAAGGCGTCGGCTTCCTTTACCTGCGGCGGGGAACGCCTTTTCATCCTTTCCTGACCGGTGGCAGCCACGAAGGCAGGCGGCGGGCCGGCACGGAAAATGTGCCCGGGATTGTAGGGATGGCCGCGGCCCTGGCATTGTGCGAAGCTGAACGTGATTTTGAGATGGCGCGTTTACGCTCACTACGAGATCGGATTATCGATGATACGTTGGAGTCGATAGAGGGGGCCAGGTTAACCGGAAGCCGTTCGCTGCGGCTGGACAATCACGCCAGTTTTGTATTTCGTGACGTGGAGGCCGAAGGTATTCTGATTGGCCTGGATTTAGCGGGCATCGCGGCGAGCAGCGGAAGTGCCTGCACGAGTGCTCGCCAGCAGCCCAGCCACGTGCTCGAGGCTATCGGCATCCCGGCCGTTGAACTGACCGGAGGCCTGCGGCTCAGTCTCGGCCTTTCCAACACGGGCGAGCAGATCGATAAGTTCCTGGATGTCTTGCCGCGCATCGTTGACCAGCATCGACTGGCCCTGCCGCCAACTCTGTAGCGATTGACAGGGGCCCCATCGGTCCTGGCCAGATTCCCTCGAGCAGAATTCCGAACGCCGTCGTTTCCGAACTGTATGCAAGGCTTTCCTCAGGGGCAGTTTCAACAATCGCCTCAGCCCTCTCACGGCCTCAGGCTTCTCGGGCTTCTCAGCCTGGACTTGCCAGCGATCGTCAGTCTGTTGTTTGTTCTCGGCGCCCTGATCCCATCCGCGCTTGTCCTGACGCTTGGCTATTTGCCGGTAGGGTTCTTCAATACGGCGTTGGGGCGCGGCGACATGGACAGACTTGTGTTCGGGAGCGGAGAGACATTCCTGCTGGTATCAGCGGCCGGCGTTGTCATATTTCTGGCCGGGCCGACTTTCTTCTGGCGGGTCCACCATTTCCGCCGGATATTGCGATACGCCACCTTGGTCCCGGGGCAGATCACGCGCCTGGACGTAAACATACTTGAGTTCCGCGTTGACTATGTGTACCGCTTCCACCAGAGAGTTTTCTCAGGCCACAATTCGATACGCCGCAATCACCGTCGAGAGCGGCGCGTCAGCTTGAGGCCGGGCCAGAACATCACCGCGCTGGTAGACAGCTTTCAGCCGGAAGCTTCGATAGTGCTGGAACTATACACAGACGTCGGCCACCTCCGGTCAGAGCAACGATGACCGCTAGAGGCCAGGGCCATCGCTGGCAAGCCAGCAGTATCATGTAACGCCAACTGCTTCAAGTCGTTGCGCGATCAACGATGCGCGCATTGCACTCTTATTGCGCTATACTTTGCATAGCATGGACCTTGACTGGACGTACAAGCCGCGCCGCCGGCGTCGTAGCGGGTGTATCGTTTGGAGCGGTTTGGCACTGCTTCTGGCCGTCTATCTGTTCATTCAGCGCCCGGACTGGCTCGTGAGGCAGCCGCCACCGCCGTTGACGACCCCAACGCCCAGCGCGCTGTATTGGCAGACAAAGGCGGAAGCGCACATTGCCGCCGGCAACTTCGGTGAGGCGGAACCTGCCCTTGAGCGGATGGCCGAATTGGAGCCGGAAAACGCCTACCCGTTCGTCGCGCTGGCAGAGTTGCACCTGATGGGTCGAAGGGTCGAGCAGGCCTTCGAACTATCGGAGCTGGCGGTACGAGTCGATCCTGAAAATGTTGACGCGCTGACCGTCCACGCGCGAGTGCTCGATTGGCTGGGCCGCTATGATTCAGCCAGCGATTTCGCATTTGAGGCCCTGGAACTTGAGCCGGACAACCCGAACGTGCTGGCCGTTTTGGGTGAAATCTATACTGACGTGGGCAATTGGGCGCTGGCGCAGGAGTATCTGGACGAGGCGCTGGTAATCGATCCTGAGAATGTACTGGCTCGGCGCAACTACGGGTACCTCTTTGAAGTGCAGCGAGACTTCGAAGGCGCAATCGAAGAATATAGCAACGCGATAGAACTGGCGCCTCGGCGGCCTGATCTTTACATCGAGAGAGGAAGACAGTTCCAACATCTTGAGGACTGGGAGGCGGCGATTGAGAGTTATGCCCAGGCCGTAGAGGTAGGCGAGAGCAGTTTCGCGTTGGATGCGCTCGGATGGGCCCTGTTCCTCAGCGGCGACCACTTGCAGGCTCTGCGGATTTCAAGACGTGCGGCTGAGTTGGACCCGCAGAACGGTATTGTGCTGGCTCACCTGGCGATGGCCTACTACGCCCGCCTCAACTTTGAGAGCGCGGCGGAAACGATGGAAAAGGCCTTCACCTTTCTGGATGACGACGAGATCAACGCCCAGTTCACCCTGACTTTGGGGCTCTCCCACATTTACAAGAAGCCGCAGGAGTGTGATCGGGCACTCCCCTGGCTGAATAAGACGCTTGAGTTTGCACCGGGATTGCCCGCTGCCTATCACGGCCTTCGCAGGTGTGCCGCCGGTGCGTAAGAGTTCTTAAATGCTCCTGGTTGTGCGGCGCGGAGTTTCGCTGTTGCGAGTTGGATTTTGAGAGACATTCTTTCAATCCCTACTGTCACCTGACATGTCCTACAACCGCGCCCGGCTGAAGTCCTCTCTGCCCCGCCCCACGATTGCAGCACCAACACGCGATGGCGAAAAGCGCCCGCCCGCGGCCCCACAACAGGCCGCCTCGCCTTTGCGCCCACCCCCTCCGGTGGAGCGCAGCGCCTTGATCCGGGAGAGAGTCGCAACGCGCACGGTGGCTTCCAAGCGCCGGCTGCAGCGTCCGGGCACGCCTTTGAAGGTGTTGCAGCAGCCGATCCAAGCGGGGATGCGGAAGGTTTTCGACCTTCGCCGGCTTCTGTTCGTGGTGGGCCTGACCTTGATCGTCCTGCTCTTGCCGACGCCGGCGGGATTGAGCCTGGAAGGGCATAAGGCGCTTGCTCTTTTCGTCTTTTCCGGCCTGATCCTGGCTTTGGAGCCGGCGCCCTTGCCTATTGTGGCGTTGCTGGTGCCGATTGTGCAGATTGCCTTAGGGGTTGATGACGCCGGCGGCGCGTTTGAGCCGTTCGGAACGCCGGTCGTTTTCCTCATCATGGGCAGCCTCTTTCTCGCTGAAGCGTTGCGTAAACACGGTCTCACTCGTCGCCTTGCGCTACATGCGATCGTCGGCAGCAGAGGACGCTTTGGCCCGCTACTCTTGGCTCTTATGGGCATCACAGGCGGACTGAGCATGTTCGTACTCAACACCGCGACGGCTGCCGTTCTGATACCGGTCGCCATCACGATTGCGCAGCAGGTCCCCCGTCCGGAGGATGGGCGGAGGGCGCTTGCCGTCTTAATCCTGGCCATCGGGTACAGTTCAAGCATCGGAGCAATCGCAACGATCATGGGGAGCGGCGAAAACGCCATTGCCAGCGGCCTCTTGCAACAGCTGTACGGATTCGGCTTCATTGACTGGATGAAGTATGGCCTACCCGTGGCGCTGCTGCTGATTCCATTGGCCTGGCTGCTGCTGCCGCGGCTATTCGATTTGCCGAAACTGACGATCGACATCGAACCGGCGCGGCGGGAGATCGAACGGTTGGGAAGGCTTTCCGGACCGGAACGGGAAATCATCGCCGTGCTACTCATTTCGGTGAGCCTGTGGGTGGCGGGCGGCTACATCGAACACTTGCTGAATCTGCCCACCACACTTCTAAGCAGCGCGGTAATCGCAATCGGGGCGGTTGCTGTACTCTCGGTCGAAAAGATCGTAGATTGGAGTGACTTGAAAGGCGTGAACTGGGGCGTCTTTTTCGTTATCGGCGCAGGCCTGACGCTGGGCGATGCCCTGGAGAAGACCGGCGCCAGCGCCTGGTTCGCCGAACTGATGGCGCCGACCTTTGAAGGGCTGCCCTTCGTTCTCCTGCTTGGCGGGCTGGTCTTGCTGGCCTTTTGCATCACGCAGTTCATGAACAACGTTCCGCTGGGGGCGATTCTGGCGCCGGTTTTGATTACGCTGGGCCAGGCCTCTGCGATCGATCCCTTGCGCCTGGTGATCCCGACGATTTTCGCGGTCGCGCTCGCCTTTGCCCTGCCGAGCGGCTCCGCACGGATGATATTGATCGCGGTGACCGGGGTGGTGAACAGACGCGAGATGTTGCGCGTCGGCCTCATCATCGGGCTGGCCTGTGCTGGGGTGATATTTCTGTACTTCTATACGCTCAGCCAGTTCGGCTTGATCTGAACGCGAACGTAGTCGTGGCTTTCCAGGAGGGACAACTGGCAGCTTCGATCAGCGGCGAACCGTTTGAGAATACAGAGCCCAAGAGGTGAGACCATGCGAGTCTGGCTGATAGGCGCCGGCAACATCGGCAGCGTCGCCCTGCGCCAACTGCAGAAAAGCTCGTCGGTGCAAATCTTTGTCAGCGATCCGTCGGACCAGCCGGAGGCGGTGCGCAACGGGCTGATCGAGCGCGTCGACCTGGTGGAAAACATCACGCCTGTCAACGTCAACGAGATTGCCCGCCTTGTGCGGCCCGATCTGATTCTGTTGTCACCTGGAATTGGAGAACAGGGCTTCGGGGCGATTGAGGGCAGCAAGGCCCTGTCGGAGGCGCTTAACTACGAGACGATTATCGCGAGCGAGTATCCTTGCCTGATCCTGTCCTTGTCGAATCAGAGTTAAATGGCAATTCTGATGAAGGGCTGTTGCCATTTGGCGCAATTCCCACGCGGTGAATCATGACGAAAGAGAATCCGCGCATCCTGCACAATCTGGGTGTTTACCGATTGCGGGGATTCAGCGGGCGAAGTGCAGAACTGAAAACCTTATGTCAGTGGCTGCTGGAAGCGCACGAACAGCCTGCCCTTGCGATCAGTGGCGGGCAGGGCAACGGCAAGAGCACAATCGCGACCGCTGCCGCCTGGAAGACGATTCATCACTTCCCCGACGGAATCATCTGGGTGGGGGCCGCGGGCGGGGACAGGTTTCGCATGTACGACATCGTGCGAACACTGGACACTGTACTCGGCACGACTTTGACGAGGGTAAGTGAGGACCGGTGGGGCATTGGCATTCTGGAGCAACTTTACCGCCGCCGCCGTCTGCTTATCCTTGACGAGCTTTCGGGCGCAACCGACGGCGAGATCCAGACGTTGGCCGACATTATCGGGCACCTGCACGACTCCGGCGGCCAATCTCACATATTGCTGATCGATCGCGACATTCATCCGGAGTTCAGCGAATTGGTCGACGACAGGCACCTGCAGTTGGGGGGCCTGTCACTGGCCGAGGCGGTTGGATTCGTTCATGCGCGGGCGCCGGAGCGCGTTCGGGATACCGCTTTACGAAATATCGAGAGCCTTTACAAACGCACCGGCGGCAGACCATTGAGTATGCGCCTGGCGCTGGGTCTGCTGGTTGATCTTGGGTTGTGGAGCGATCTCGACCAGCTTCTTGACGAACTGCCAGCGACCGACGGCGCGGTCGAGATGCCGAGCATCGCTGCCTTTGCCGTGGAAAACTTTGCCGCCTTTTGGCCGGAGGCGGGCCTGATTCTGGACAGAATGGTCAGTGCGGCAGGCGGCGCGACCTATCAGGCATTGACCGAGCTGTTTACGGTTGGCATGGGCGCCGAAGCTGAAAAGCGCCGGACGTTTGAGGCGCTGGTGGCGCGCGCGCTGGTCGAGGTGGACTACTTCAACCGCCGCATTGTCGTGCAGCCTGTCGTACGCCGCCATCTTGCCGAAGGCGCGGTGATGCTTGGTGAGGACTGGTACCGGCAGCACTCGCGCTACTATTTGCAGTTTGCCCAAAAATACCAGGAGTTGCCGATCCAGCGATGGCAGGAGATCGACCCTTTTTGGGGCAATGTACATTGGGGCGCGGACTGGGCCACGGACCGGGTGGAGCGGCTTTTTGGGCGGCCTGTTGAGGAGTTGATCGGCGAGCCGTTGGAGAACGAGGGCCTGCCCGATATGCCAGTTAACTTCCTGGAGGTGCAGGACGACCTCAAGCTGATGCGAGATTACGCGCTGGCGCTCGCTCACTATGCCTTTTGGCGCCACCCGCCCGGCATCTGGCGCTGGCTCTGCGGGGGCGGCGTGGCCGCGATTGCTCTCGGCGATGTCGACGATTTTGGACTGATGCTGGCGAACATAGGGCGTCAACGCTTCTTCAATGGCGAGGTCGTGGAAGCGATCGAATGGTTGCAGCGGGCGCTGCGGATATTCGACGAACGGGACATGCTGATGGCGATGGCCTATGGGCATACCGATCTGGGCACGTCGTTCCGCGTATTGGAAGAGCCGCGTCAGGCTCTTGACCACTTCTGGCTGGCTTTCGAAGCGGCGGCCCAACTTGGCGATCCCCGCTCTCTGGTGCCGGCTTACATGAACCTTGGCAGCGCTTACCTCAGTCTGAACAACTACGAGCGCGCGGTTGAGCATCATCGCAAGGCGCTGCGGGTGGCGCTTCGCCTGGGCGATGAACAGCTTGTAGCCAGCGCACATAACAACCTGGGGCTGGCGATGGAAGGAATGGCGATGTACGCCGAGGCGCAGCGGGCATACGAGTCCGCTCTGACAGTATTCCAGCGCAACCGCGACGATGCGGGCCTCAGCACCTGTTACAACAACCTGGGTTCAGTGAGCTACGCCAGAAACGAATTCGCCGCTGCGCTGGACTGGTACGAAAAGGACCTGGAGCTTTCCGACCGCCGCGGCGCGTGGATGGACAAAGCGGCCACGCTCCACAACCTGGGTCACGTGGCGCTTGAGCAGGGCAACTACGAGCAGGCGACGGCATACTTTGTTCGCAGCCGCGAACTGTATTCTGCCTTTCAGCTGCAGGAGTATGTTGCCGAAGAAGACGAAATGATCGCCTACGTAAACGCTGTATCCTCGCCTGGCCGAAATCAACGCTAACAAAACGCTTACATTTTCAAACGATCGGAATCTTGTCATGCGACAGGAACTATGCTACACTTTCTGATGGTTTAGCACTCAGGGCAATTGAGTGCCAAAAGGCATGGGCTTGTCCATATTGTCCAAGGCTTGAGTCGAGTGTTGCGAGATAGGCTAGGATAGTAGGACATCGTCGAACCGAATAGCCCGTCAACAATTGACGGGCAAATCACATCTGCACCGTTTACCAATCAGGAAGAAATCGCAAAGCAAGGAGGAAGGTCGCATGAATCTTAAGCCGCTCGGTGACCGGCTGGTAGTCCAGCCTCTGGAAGGGGACGAGCAGACTTCCACGGGTATCTATCTGCCGGAAACTGCCAAAGAGAAGCCCCAGCAGGGCGAGGTGGTCGCTGCGGGTCCCGGCGCGCGGGACGAAGGCGGGAAACGCATCGATATGGAGGTCTCCGTCGGTGACATCGTTCTGTACGCGAAGTATTCCGGCACCAACATCAAGCTGGATACGACCGAATATCTGATTCTCAAGGAATCCGATGTTCTGGCACTGGTTGAAAGCTAAACGCCCTTACATTCGAAACTGAAAGGGTTCAGATTCCCCGCCATGGAAGTGCGGGACAAACCGAAGGAGATAGACAGCAATGGCAAAGCAACTTGTGTTTGAAGAGGAAGCCCGCCGCAACCTGAAGCAGGGCATCGACGCCCTGGCCGATGCGGTAAAGACCACGCTTGGCCCCAAGGGCCGCAATGTGGCGCTCGACAAGAAGTGGGGCAGCCCGACCGTCACGCACGACGGCGTCACGGTCGCCAAAGAGATCGAACTTGAAGACCCGTTCCAGAACATGGGCGCGCAGCTGCTCAAGGAAGCGGCAACGAAGACAAATGACGTCGCCGGCGACGGGACGACGACCGCCACCGTACTGGCCCAGTCGATTGTAAACGAGGGCCTGAAGAACGTTACCGCCGGCGCCAACCCGATGCTGCTCAAGAGGGGTATCGAGGCCAGCTCCGACGCGATTGTCTCCGCCCTCAAGGATATGGCGACCCCAGTGGCCGGCCAGGAAGAGATCGCCCAGGTCGCCAGCAACTCCGCGGCCGATTCGCAGATCGGCGATCTGATCGCCGAAGTGATGGCCAAGGTCGGCAAGGACGGCGTCATCACGGTCGAGGAGAGCAAGGGCCTGCAGTTCGAGACCGAGTACGTCGAGGGTATGCAGCTGGACCGCGGCTACCTTAGCCCCTATTTTGTCACCAACAATGAGAGGATGGAGGCGGAGCTCGACGCGCCCTATCTTCTGATCACAGACAAGAAGATCAGCAGCGCGCAGGACATCGTGCCCCTGCTGGAGAAGCTGGTCCAGGTCGGTAAGCGCGAGTTGATCGTGATTGCCGAGGACGTGGACGGCGAAGCGCTGGCCACTTTGGTGCTGAACAAGCTGCGCGGCATGTTCAACGCGATGGCGATCAAGGCGCCCGGTTTCGGCGACCGCCGCAAGGCGATGCTGCGCGATATCGCCATCCTGACCGGCGGGCAGATCCTGTCGGAAGAGGTTGGCCGCACGCTGGAGAGCGCGCAGCTGGAGGACCTGGGCCAGGCCGACAAGGTGATCAGCACGAAGGACGCCACCACGATCGTGGGCGGCCACGGCACCTCCGAGGAGATTCAGGGCCGGATCGAGGAGATTCGCGCCGAGATCGATACGAGCACGAGCGACTACGACCGCGAGAAGTTGCAGGAGCGGCTGGCGAAGCTGGCCGGCGGCGTTGCTATTCTGCGCGTCGGCGCGGCCACCGAGACCGAGCTCAAGTACCGCAAGACCCGCGTCGAGGACGCGCTGAGCGCCACGCGCGCCGCCGTCGAAGAGGGCGTTGTGCCCGGCGGCGGCGTTGCGCTGATCAACTCGGTCTCCGCGCTGGACGGCGTGGACGTGGACGATGCCGACGCGGCGACCGGCGCGCGCATTCTGAGGCGAGCGCTGGAGGAGCCGATGCGCATGATCGCCAGCAACGCCGGCCTGGACGGCGCGGTTGTGATCGAGAAGGTGCGCGGTCTGCACGAGGGCGGCCAGGCCAACACCGGCTACGACGTGATCCAGAACGACTATGTCGACATGATGGATGCCGGTCTGTCCGACCCTGTGAAGGTGACGCGCAGCGCGGTCGAGAACGCCAGCTCGATTGCGGCGATGATCCTGACGACGGCGGCGCTGGTTACGGACATTCCTGAGGAAGAGAAGCCGATGCCCGCCGGCGATCCCGGCATGGGCGGGATGATGTAAAAACGGTTGGTTTGTGGAAGTGAATTGAGATGGACAGGGCGCCGGGGGTGGCATTTCCCCGGCGCTTTGTTATTGCTTGGACTGAGAAGGATGCCTGGTACGAGGCTCGATTGGCACAACGGCTTGATTCGTATTAGCCTGGACCGCCTCTTCCTAGACGTTGCTCAATACTTTCAGCGCGGTTCATTGCAGCGCCTGTGCACCACAGCAATGACAACAGACTTCGAAGGGCCTCTTACCGAGCAGCTGCTCCATGATTGTCTGGGCTTCTTGGCCCACAATCCGGTTCTCTTGAATCCATTTCTCTTGCTCGCCGTGCCGGGCGTCAAGGTCGAACTTGGGGGTTCGGTCGCATGCCGCTACTGAAGCAGCGTAATCCCCATGATTGGGAAGTGGTGATCAAAGGCGAAGGCGGCGGAGATTCCATACGTCTGACACACGACAAAACTCGTGCAGTCCGTAAAGGACAGCCTCTCAGAGCTGTATTGGCGAAACAGTCGTTTCGCGTTCTCAAAAGCGGTTTCATCGATCTTCGCAACGACCAAATCTCTTGTTACTTCATTGCGTTCAACAAAGTTGAGGAATCCATTCGCGGCCGGATAGCCCGCATCATACCTGAGGCGGGTTACCGTTTCGTCAAATACGTAATCCGTGGTCAGGAGTTGCGTCTGCTGATGTCCCAGTTCATTGTAAATGACATGAGCGTCCGTATGGTGTTGGTCCCTCTGGTTGAAAAGAGCAATCCAGGCCCCGCTATCGACAAAAATCATGGCTTTGAACGCAGTTCGTAGATGAGGTCATCATGGTTGATCGAACCATCAGTTGCTCCAGCATCCACGAATCCAACCAACTCACCAAGACTCGCGTACATTTCCTCAATGCTGTTTCCTTCAGCGTTCTCAACGCGTCCGCTCTGCACGAGAAGGATGAGGTAGTTGAGAACATCCAGAGCCTGCCAGAGGATTCCGGCGAATACATCCCGCCGACTTTGACCTTCAATGTTGAACCGTTTCGCAATTTTCTTGTATTTGCTTCCTTTGCGATGGGCAGCAGAATTCGAGCGCAGGCTCTGGAGGTTGCGCAGGAAAGCGATGTGTTCGACGCCGCGCGACGCCAGCACAGCTTCAAGACGCGCAATGCCACCTGCCTCCAGTCCTTGCTTCTGCTCATCCGAAAGCAGCGAATTCAGACGCTTGACGTGCAGGGAGTCGATCAGTATCTTGGCAAGGCCCAAAACCAACTCATCGAATTCACGCTGTTCGTCGGTAGACGGAATCCGCAAACTCTCAAAGTGGTGTCGGTCGTCCGTGTGCAGTGGTTGCAACAACGGCCAGCCCAGATGTTTTCTACACACCTTTTGCAGTTCATCGTACTGTTCCTTAAACAGGAGATCAGGTTGATCCGATTCCATGGCCTGAACCATCAACTGACGCCTCAGGTAGATTTCACTCATGCCTCCCTCGGGCGGGATGTTGTGCTGTTGCCAATGAAGTTGTTCATCGTACGGGAGGTCTCGCCCCAAATCACCCAACCACGCGCAGACCTTTTCGGCGTGATGGTTGTCTATATCCATGATCCACAGCCGCCCACAGCGCAGGAGCGAATCCTCCACCGAGTACTTGCTAGGCTCATGATAGTATTTGTCCAAGACTTGCTTACGGAAATGCACCGGAGTCAGATAATCGGGGGCGTCCGGATTTGTCCCAAAGTAATTCGCCAAGGCGTCCGGATTGCATGTGTAGGCGACTTCCTCGCCGTTCTCATCAACATCAATGATAAACTCGACGTGCTTTTCCTCTGGTTTCTCGGCAAATCCCCAGAATCCGCTCTTGGACTTCGGCAGTGGTTCAACAAGCCGCTTACCCCACAACCGGCTAAATGACTTATGGCTGCCAGAGCCACGGGAATCGCCGCAGTAGAGCCTCCAAAACATGAGGCCATCCCGCTGCTCGACGCCGCCCTTCTCTATTTCGAGTTCTTCCAACCGGTGCACCGAATGTTCCACACATTCAAATTGGATCGATAAGTGCATCTCCTTTACTGCCAGAAACTGCCGGATCTCCTTGAGCCTTATTTGGATAAGGTCCGGCTTAACGACAGCAATTCTCGCTTCATTGCCAGCGTCATCGATCTTCAGGTATTCATCCGACCTTCTGTCATGGTACAGATTGTGAAAAAGGCGGAATTCCTCCGATATCTCTTTGTAGTCATCCCTGATTCCATGGAATTCCCGGTCTATGAGCAGTGGTTCAACCCCGCTATCGTCGCCATAGCGCAGGTACTCAGGTTTCCATTCTCCGAGTACGAGTCTTTCGACAGTTCCGGGTACACCGCTGCCGTGTGAAAGGTCCCATGACGACTTGGAAAGCGCCCGCTCAATCTGATCAGACGGAATCAAAGCGCAATAGATGCCCCTATGGAAATGACCACCCCTGTCTGACCGATACACCGTTTCCAGTTCGGTTGCTTTAGGTTCGCGCCGCAGAGATTCCAGCATCTTCTCTTGTAGTAGCCTGGCTCGGTCTGAACTGATATCCATAGTTCTTTCCTTCACCTCTCAGAATACCTCCTCCAACGCAACGCTGAACCCCGCCAGCGTCGGTGACCGCAACGTCTCCCCCTCACCGTAGACTCCCACCACCCCGAACCCGCCCTCCCCCCGCAACAGGACCGTAACCGTCTTGGCGTCAGGGTCCACAATCCAGTACTCTATCACGCCGTGCTGGGCGTACAGATCGAGCTTGACCGTCCTATCGCGCTCTGCTGTTGCAGGGGAGAGAATCTCCACCACCAAGTCCGGCGCGCCGCGAACGTTCTCACGCGTGAGGATCTGGCTTCGCTGGGAGGAAACGAACAGAACATCCGGCTGAACTACGTCCGTGTCCGACAGTACAACGTCGGTGGGGGCAGCAACAACCGTCCCCATCTCTCTCTCGTTTACATATAGATAGAGACGGGAGGCCAGTGCCATTGAAATCATCTGGTGGCCTGTAAGCGGTGCTGGGGGCATGACCAGCTCTCCGCTCAGAAGTTCGTAGCGTTCGTCATCCGACGTTTTCAGATAGTCGGCGTATGTGAGTTTCGTCCCTATGTTCAACACTTCAGGCCTCCTTTAAGGAAGCGAGGGGTATACGCCTCTCTCACTCGCTCCGGTTCTGCGCCCAGCATAGCACAAGGGTGCTACCAGTAGGAAATAAATTAGAAGAGTCGTCACGACTCTTCCGCTTCGTACCCATACGCCGGCAGCCCCGCCACAATCTGCACAGTCTCCAGGCTCACAGCGATCACCCTCCCAAGCAAATTGACGATGTACCGCGGATCCTCCGCCCGGTTCGGATCATTCACGATCCCACTGCGCTTGTCCGTCTTCACCCGGTACTGGTCGATCACCCACTCCAGCGCCGACCGATTGCCCAGCCGGTAGTCGAACGCCTCCGCCGGCACCCCGCCCAGAGCCAAGAAATCATTGTAGCGGATCTGCGTCCTGTCCTTGGAGAGGCGCATCTTCTCCACACGATAATCGAGCGTCTGCCCCGGCATCTCAATCTCGTCGAGCGGATAAGGGGGCATCTCCTCATAGCCGACGTGGATTTCCGCCAGCCGTGCGCCAGCCACCGCGAACGCGCGAAAGTCAGGGGCGAAGGGCAGGCGCGGTAGCTCGCGCTTGAGGTTGGCCTGATAGCGTTCGCGGTAGCCGGGATGGTGCAGCAGGCCGTAGACGTAATGGAAGATGTCCCACTTGCTGATCGTCTCGTCGTTGTACTGCGCGCGGAACCGCGCCAGCGCCCAGTCGGTGATGTTTTCGCGGCGATTGCTGCCGTCCTCATCGTAGGTGTAGAAGGGGAAACATTGGGAGCCGCCTTGTGGCAGCAGATTGGGAATATTATTGACCGTCAGCGCGAACATAGGCCAATCAGCACCGACTTTTAACCAAATCACCCGATTCTCAGTTTCAGGTGTGGGGAATATGGAAGGGAAGACGTACACCCTTTCGTTCATCATTCGGTCAAAGTAAAGGTTAATCTTGGTAAATGGACGAAAGAGCGATGTCCTTATCTTTTCTTGCGAAAAGTCAGCGATCTTCCCGCTTTGCAACGACTGCTTCAGCCCTGAACTCCAGCCGATTTTGCTGGCATCAGAAACAACAAAATCATCAACATTGACACCCTTATTCCCCAGCCGTTCCCACCTGAACACCTGCTCGTTGTAGGTGTCGATCATCCGACTCATGTTTTCAGCGAGCGCGGGGCGGTTAAAGTTATAGACCCACGCATCCCGATTGGTTTTGACACCGTTGCTGAAAACATGAAAGAGCACATCTGCCGCCTCACCTTTTGCCGCCTTGGCTTCCCTGCTTCCGAGCGGGACAAAGGTTTCGAACTCGGCGTGGAGTCCCTCAGTCAGCCATGTGTGCCGCCTGTCCGGCGAAATCCTGGTCCAATTGACGTTGCCGTACTGTTGCTTTTCATCGAGATAGCGGTACTTCTGTTCCTTGCGCCAGTTCTCATCGACGCGTGCGTAGAAGATCTCCGCCGGCGAGTCCGCCTTGACACGCCTCTTGACGAAAAAGTTGATGCTGACGCCGACCTGAATGCCAAAGACGTTGTGGGTCGTCCCTGACAGCTTGGGATTCTTGCGCACGTTCCCGCCCAGATCGAGAACGTAGATGGCGTCGAAATCGTTTTCAAGATGTCTGCGCATTCCATCAGCCGCAACGCCATCGAGAAAGCCGCTGTTGCTCACAAAGGCGACCATGCCTTCGTCGCCGATGCGGTCCGCCGCCCACCGAACTGCCTTGACATACGGGTCGGCGAGCGCGTTCTTGTTGGTCGCACTGGAGTCCTTTGAATAGGTCTCCCGCACCCGCTTGTCCATCGTCGCGTACTTGCGGTTCTTGTTGTTGTCGTTCTCGTTGACCTGCCCCACGTTATACGGCGGGTTGCCGATGATGACTGTGATCTCCTGCCCCTGCTGCGCCTGCACGCGCGCCGTGTTCTCCAGCGCAAACAGGCCCATCTGGATCTCCTCGGCCAGCTCGAACGTGTCCACCAGGCAGATGCCGGCGAAAGGCGCGTATTGGCCGGTCAGTTCGTAATACTCGTGCTCGATGTTCAGGGCCGCGATGTAGTAGGGCAGCAGCATCACCTCGTTGCAGTGCAGCTCGTGCGCGTACTTGTGAGGGAGGCTGCCCAGCCGCCCGACCTCCGCCAAGTGACGCATGACCCGCAGGATGAAGTTGCCGGTGCCCACGAACGGGTCCAGCAGATGGACGCCGGCATCGGCCAGAGACCGGCCAAACTCCCGCCGCAGCAGCGCCTCGACCGAGCGCACCATGAAATCGACGATCGCCTGCGGCGTGTAGACGATGCCGTGCGTGTCTGCCACCTCGACCGAAAAGCCCTGGAAGAACTGCTCGTAGACAGTGTTGAGAAAGCCCTGCTTCTCCGAAAAGTCGTTGATCGTGGCGGCCGTCGCTTCGATTGCGCCGTAAAAGCGGTCCAGCGGGCGGAAGAAGTCGCGACGGCTGAACCGCTGGCTGGTCAGCGCGCGCGCCACCTCCTCGATCTCGCGCGCAATCACGTTGCGATTGACGAAGTCCGGATTGTCAAAGACCCGCCGGAAGATACGCTCGGTCAGTAGGTGTTGGATCAGCATCTCCTCGACCGCCTGGTCGGAGATGTTGGGGTTGATCGCCGCCCGACAGAGATCCGCGAATCTGCCGAAGGCGTCGATAAAGCCCTGGTTGCCGCGCCGTTCGCCCTCGATCAGTTCCAGCAGCGCCGCGGCCAGCTCCGGCACCACCGCCTTGAACTCTTCGACCGCCTGCTGCCAGCGTTCAAACGCCGGCGGCTGGTACGCGAAGAAGGCGCGCAGCCCGGCGACGAGCGCGTCCGGTTCGCTGGCCGGCGCGTCCCACACCCGCTGCCCCTGCTGGATGACAACCACGCGCGCCGGCGACTGAAAGAGAATGTTGTCCTGCGGATAGCCGGCGTCCAGCTTGCGGCTGATCTCCGCGTCGAGGTCGTCAGCGCTGTCCTTCGCCTCCCAGTAACCGCGCGCCAGCCTGAAACTGTCCAGCAGCGCGCCGTCGACGCGGATGGCCTGCCCGCCGTGCACGGTGCGCGCGTACTGCTCCGCCAGCGTCCAGCCGAACGGTTGCGCCGCGGCGCGCAGCAGATTGGCGAACGCGGGCGCGACTGCGCCTTCATGCACCGCGCCGAGTTGGGTCAGTTTGTGGACCTCAGCGAAGTAGTCCTTGACGACCTTGTGTGTGGCTTTAAGCTGGAACATGGGTGGGGCTGATATAGGAATACGCGGCGACGGCAACTCTATCCAGTCCCCGAAATTCCTCTATGAGAAGCAGTAGGCAAGGCACGCACTGCCGCCCCCACCTTGCGGTCGGCTGCGACAAGATCGAACTGAGTCTGCAAATTGAGCCAAAACAGGGGATCTGTACCGAACCAGTGCCCAAACCGCAATGCGGTGTCGCTGGTGACGGAACGCTTGCCCGCAATGATCTGGCTGATGCGGTTCGGGGGCACGTCAATCTGACGCGCGAACGCCGTAGGGGACACGCCCATTTCCGCAAGCTCATCCTTAAGAATGTCCCCCGGATGTACAACTCGCTTGAACACTTTTCACCTCCTTCTTGCTTCTAATGCAGATCCCAAATGAGACCAAGATCTTGCAGATAGCGGGAAAGCGGGCGAGATGCCCGTGACCGCAGAATACAGACCGTGTAAAAATCTTGGTTTCAAATTGAACTTACATTAGTGATTGTCCACAATCTCGACGTCGGTTGGGCCCAACCCTTCAACCCATAAGAAACAGATGCGCCATTGCCGGTTGATCCGGATGGAATAGTATCCTTCACGCGCGCCGCTAAGAGCTTCAAGGCGGTTGCTCGGCAACGCTCTCAAGGAATTCAGAGATGGCGCGGCATTAAGTATCGAAAGCCGCTTCGCTGCTTGCTTCTCGAACCCTTGGAATGCTGCGACAAATTCTCCAGCGGCGAACCGCCTGGTTCTCTTGTCCTTGTATCCGCGAATCATACCTTACAAACAGAATACCAGCGTTGACGATGGACGTCAAAAGTCAAGTTGCGTTTGAGGGCCTCCCAAAATTGGGACACACTTCATACTTGGGGCTGTCCAGACTAACGAGTTGTAGCTCCCAGTGTAACTACCAAGAGGTAATTGGAAACTCCCCCCATTTTCGGATGCACCCCCTACTTCAGGGCAATCGCATCTAATTGGGTCAAAACCTTGTGAAGCTGCCTAAGTGGTTGGGTTAGCTCAACCAAGATTCTCGGTCAGTTCAAGGGTGGACTGAAGCAGGTACAGAATTACAAGAACTCTGAAATTAAGCGAACAGGAGCCGCGGTAGTTTTCAATCTGCGGTCCTACGACTGGGCTTTCGATATCGTTCCTGCCTTACCTATTGAGGATTGGAGTGGCTCAACAATTTGCTACCTGATTCCTGACGGCAAAGGCAAATGGGTGCAGACAGATCCACGGATCGATCAGAAGCTTGTAACCAACGCAAACCAGAACCAGAACGGGTTTCTGCCTCCATTGATCCGGCTCATCAAATACTGGAACGTACGGAGCCGCGCCGCCCCCAGACTAGTGTCCTATCATATCGAAATGCTCTTGATCAACGCGTTTAGATATGGATACCCCGCAATTGAGTCGAAAATCAGATCGAGCGTACCATCAGGCAATCAGGCTTCTCCATGAATACCAGATTGCTCGCGCAATAGCTCCACTGATTCCGGATTGGCTTTGGAGATGGAAAGAAACTGAATTGAACCAACTTTGGGAGCGGCAGATAGGCCAATGACGAAAGCCCTGTTGCTTTCAGACATCGCCGACTGCAAAATCCGTGCGAGGGGTTTCAATTTCTGACGGGAAAAACTTACTTTCCGCCACTACCATGCCAGAAAATTCACCGCTTCCGCCCCCTTTGAAAGGGGCGATACTGAACGAGCGCCGAACGCCCGGCGACGTCAACGACCCGTGCCAAGAGTTCGTTTCCCTCGGCATCGGTGAGACGCAGCTCTTCCTTCAGAAAGAAGGAAACTGGCTGCGGCAGGCCCTGGTTGACGGCGACATTGGAGGTGTAGAGGTAGGTTCTGTCATGTGTGTCTCGAACGGGATTCAGCCGCCCCGCCAGTCCCGGAAGAGTTCCGCTCCCCTCTGGGAAGATCACGCCCCCTCCGTCGGGCAGATGTTTCATTTCGATTACGAGCACTCTTTGGCTCGGCGTCCACGCACGCTCAAGGTGGGCAGCGTACCCCTTGGCGGCCGCGTACACAGTCATGGGTAGCTCGGTCGTGTGCAAAGAGACGGTTGCCATCCCCTCCTCATCACTCGTCGCGCGCTGCCATGTATGGTTAGGAAACAGGGCGAGGACATCGACGCCCCGCAGAGGGCGGTCGGCGGCGCGCACCGCGATCTGCACCTGCGCCGCGCTTGGCTCCAACGGCGCGGAGGGGAGAAGCACGAGCAGATCCGCCTCCCCCACCATCCGAAATTCGGCAGGTTTTCCGCTTACGCCCAGGGTCTCGCGCCGGATGATCGGAACACCGTCGCCGCGCCGTTCCATGAAGTAGCGCCGCTCCCCGCGGCCGCGCGCATCCCCGGTCGGCATCCTGCCCAGCACGGAAACCAGCAGTTCGTTGCGTGTGGCTTGGCGGTCGGCGATGTTGGCGACGGTCAGACTGTTGGGCAGAGTGCCCGGCGACTGGATTTCCAGGCGGTCTGCAAAAACGGACAAGCGGATGCGGCTGCCCCGAATGGAGTAATCGCGGTGCGCCACCGCGTTGACGATGGCCTCGAAGATGGCGCGCTCGCTGAATTGAGGAAGATCGATACGGCCCGGGTCCTTGTAGGCTACAACCCGCATGTTGCGCACCGCGAAGGCCACGGCCTCGGCGATCTGTCGGTTCAGCGGCCCGACAATTGTCTGCGCGTCGACCTGCCCGGAGGCGCGGTCAGTTCCGCGGTAGCGGGTGGCGGTGATGCAGGCGTTCGGCAGCCACTCCTGCGGGTCGCGACTACACAGTAGCACGCCGGCGACGGTCGCCGGTTGCGGGCCGTCGGCCGCGTCGCTCAATAGGCCCAGCTTGGTCAGCGCCAGCTCGGGATCAGAAGCGCCCTGCACGCTCAACAGCGGCCGCCACAGAGACCCATCCAACGTGCCGAATCCGGTTCCGGGAACGGGCTGTTTGTCGAACCAGAGAAAGCGCCCCTGGGCACGCTGTTGAGCCAGCCGCAACTGGTCATCGCCCACCATTCTCCTCTTGGAGCTACCCACGCGGCGAAAACTTCCTCCAGGACTGTTGTGCAGAGCGTATCCTGCGGCCACATCCACTGCCAGGAACGCGTTGTTGTCCAACTCCAGGCGCAAGGTATCGACTTCGATAGCGGGCTTGACCGCATCGGAGCAGATGTTGACCACCAATTGCTCGACAGCGTCCAACTGCGCACGGGTCATCCCCTGGACCTGGCCGTCATCGGTGACGCCGCAGAGCATCACGCCGCCATTCCCATTGGCAAAAGCCGCCAGTTCATCTGCGAGGTCGTCGCTGTCGGGGGAGACCGGGCGGTTGCCGCGGAACTCGAACTGCTTGAACTCCCAGCGGCTATCCTCGCCCAAACGCAACCGGCGTCTGATCTCACTGTCGCTTAACGTGATTGGCGTCATACTCTCCATGCCATGCCAACCCGATATAGTGCCCCATTCTATTCAGATCGATACGCCCCGCTCACCGAGTAATACCCCCCGCCTGCGCAAGAACGGCACAACGAAACGCCATCCCCCACGACCTCCCGCTCATTGATAATCTCTTCGCCGCAGCCCCCGCAGTTGACCCGCGCGCCGGCCCGGCTCACGATCGCGGCGATCGGTTTCGCCAACTCAACCCACTCGAACGAGAGCAACTCGGCGTCCGGCATACGCTGGTAGCCGTGCAGCATCGCGAAATAGCGCCGCTTCTGCTCCGGCGCGTAATCCCACGCCCGCTCGCGCACATCGACCCGCGGCGCAACCCGCAGCGCCCGTTCCGTCTTCACATCCACAAACGTCGCCGCGATCTTTCCGTAATCCTCCACCCGCAACGTACGCCGCCCCACCGAAACGTCCGTCACCGCCTCCACCCCATCCACGAAGCAGCCGTCCGTCTCTACGATCACCAGCAGCCGCTTGTCCCCGCGCGGGACCTCTAGCTCCAGCAGCCCCGTCCCTGCGATCGCCGCCCGCGCCCCCAGCACCTGGCGCGGGCACAGATGCCGGTGCCGCGCGGAGGCAACGTCCAACGCCCTCTGCAGCGTCTCCGAAAAAGCCTGTTCTGCGACTGCGGTCAGCATCTCCATATGCGCGTCTCCAGCTGTTTGGCTTCCCTTCCTCACTGCCCACCGTCTTCCAAGCGGACGGCGGGGACACGATTTTGCAGCCATACATGCCTATTATACCACTATTTCCACGCTCCTGACCGCGGCACGAATTCCCTGAATAACCCTATTCGCCCCAAATAAAGTCGGTGCCCGCGCCCTGCAAAACTGTTGTCAGTTCCTGTATGTGCGTTGCACAGTGGTTCGGCAGCATGCCCTGCCTTAACTGTGCATTCAATATATTATTTATTTGTACTCTGCACATGCCCCAAAACCACCGTCAGCCACCAAGAACTCTCAGATAGAGCGAAAAAAAAATTACGTGAACGCTCGTAAACGCTCGTCCATCTCTCGTACGAGCGTTTACGAGTTTGCACCTGTTCCCGCAACGCTTCCAGCCACCGTCCAACTCCCGCCCGCGCCCGCTACCATCACCGAAGATAAGCGCCTGTGTTACAATACCGGGCATCATGAACACAGCATCTTTGCGCAAACGTCACACGCCGCCTTCCAACACAACCGTCGTAGTCGCCATGAGCGGGGGCGTCGACAGTTCGGTCGCGGCCGCTCTGCTGACGGAACAGGGGAATCGCTGTATCGGCGTTATGATGCGCCTGTGGGCGGAGGTGTCGAGCGGGGAAGGCTCGGGAAACAAATGTTGCGACGAGGAGAGCGTGGACGATGCCCGCCGCGTGGCCGATCAGCTGGGCATGCCTTTCTATCTGATCAATGTCGAGAAGCCGTTCAAGGAAAAGGTAGTCGACCTCTTCATCGAAGGTTATAGTGCAGGGCTGACGCCCAACCCCTGTTTGGCCTGCAACCGGCATATTCGCTTCGACTATCTGCTCAACTATGCCCGCCGCCTTGGGGCGGACTTCCTGGCAACCGGCCACTATGCCCGCTTGCAGCGGCAGGCTGACGGCAGCGTACAGTTGCTGCGAGGGATGGACGTACACAAAGATCAGTCCTATGTGCTGAGTATGCTGGGGCAAGCGGAACTGAACGACCTGCTCTTCCCAGTTGGGGAGAACACGAAGGAGGAGGTGCGGCGGATGGCTGCGGCACGCGGCTTGCCGGTCCACAGCAAGCACGACTCGATGGACCTCTGTTTCGTGGTTGATGACGACTACCGCCGTTTCCTCCGTGCGTGGGCGCCCGACGCGATGGAGCCGGGAGAGATCGTCGATTTGAGCGGAAAGTTGCTGGGGAGGCATGGCGGGCTGCCGAACTACACGGTCGGGCAGCGCAAGGGGCTGGGCCTGAGCGGGACGTCAGCGCCACTCTATGTAGCAGCCCTGGACCACGACCGCAACCAGCTGGTCGTAGGACCGGCGGAGGCGGTGGGCAGGACGGAGATGTCTGTGGAAGGTGTCAACTGGACGCTGGGCAGGCCGGTTGGGGCAGGAAGCCGTGTACAGTGCCAGATCCGTTACACCGGCCGCCCAACTGACTGCCGGGTTCACCCACTGGAGGACGGCTCTGCCCGCGTTCTGTTCGGGGCGCCTGTAAACGGGATCAGCCCCGGCCAGGGCGCCGTCTTTTACGACGGCGAGCAGTGCCTGGGCGGCGGATTGATTGCCGAAGGCAGCAGTGACGAGGTGAAAATTGGGGGCGTGCCGACGGTAGGTCAGCAGGTGAATTCGGGAAAGTAGAGCCAGAGGAGTTCTGTTCGTTCTCGGTGCACCGCTCATGCTGCTTTCGCTCAATCCGTCAATCCTGCTGGCAACGCTCATGGCAGCGGGCTACGCAACTGTTTTCCACCTGTGGACGGGGCGCTCCCTGCGCGACCTGCTGCTGTTCCTGTTTGCGGCCGCGGCCGGGTTCGGGTTGGGGCAGTGGGCCGGGGTGTCTCTGCAGTGGGGGATTCTACGGGTAGGCCAGCTATTCCTTTTGGAGGCTACGGTTGCATCGGTGCTTGCCCTTATTCTTGTCAGGATCCTGATAGATTAGCCGGCATACGTTTGCGGGCCGGCTCGATTGCGCTCCAGCCGCATCGTCAAATGTCAGTTCGGCCTCTTTGAGAGGGAGACCGTCGTGGTCAGCGCCACAGTTCGGGACATCGCCATAATTCTCGTCGCCATAGAGATTCTGATAATGAACGGGCTGCTCATCCTGCTCGTCTGGCAGGTATGGCGCCTAATCAAGATGATCAGGGCCGAGATTAAGCCGGTGATCAAGGACGGCCAGGAAACGGTCGGCACGGTGAAAGGCTCGGCAGAATTTGTCAGCGCAAGCTTTATCAGCCCCCTCATCTCCGCCAGCAGCAGGCTGGCCGGGCTTCGCCGGTCTGCGCAGGTCATGAAATCGGAACTGGAGAGTTCGATGGGAGCGGTGGCACCGTCCCAACGGCGTTCAGGAGCCGCTGATGGAGACAGTTCGCAACCCGAGCCGGAGGACCCGCCTTCGGCGTCCTGAGGAGAAGCAGACCCATGCTCTCGCTGGAACTGGGGTCCTACTGCTGCTTCCATTGGGTCATCGAGAACAGCGAGGGTAGGCAGGTCGGCTTTATCCACACGCACAATTGCCATCCTCGCAGCGGCGTATTCAAGTACGGAGTCGGAATTGAGGCTCGCCACCGGCGCAAAGGCTATGCCGCGGCTGCAGTTCTGCTGGTGCTGCGATACTACTTTCATGAGCTGCGCTACCAGAAAGTAAACGTTCAGATGCACAGCGAGAACGAGGCCTCGCGCGCGCTGCATGAGCGCCTTGGATTTGTGCATGAGGGCACGATACGGCGGGCGGTATTCACGGAAGGCCGCTATCTGGATGAGCTTTGCTACGGCCTGACAATAGAGGAGTGGGAGCAGCGCTACGGAGAAGCCAGGCAATGACTCTGTCCCTCCGGGCGACGCGCGCTGACGCGCGAGCTGCCGACTGGTCCGCACGGCTGCGAGAGATGCGGCGCCGGTTGGGGAACCGGCCTACACTTCTGCCTCACCACTTTCTGGAGGTTGTTCTTCCCAAGATTGGGGGCTCTCTCTTTGCCTTAAAGGACAAAGGGGCGGACACAGGGTCGGCGGTATCCGGCTACGCCTTCCTCCTGCCGCGCGACGTCGATTCCCACGGCGCCGTCTACACGCTTCGCTACGAGCAAGTGGCCGGTACCCCGGTTGCCGGCGCGAAGGAGATCGCCGGGGCCGTGGAAATGGCTCTTCCGCCAGGCGACAGGACTGTCTTTTACCGGCCCGAATCAGCCCGACAATTCACGCCAACGCACGTAGATATTGAAGGCATTGACTGCGGCCGGCCTGATGCGGCGGAGGCGGCTGTCATCCGAACGATGCAGCAGTCGATCTGGCACAGCCCGCCGGACGGGCTGTATCCCAGCGATCTGCACAGTGACGAGGCTGGCACGGGCTGCTCTTTGGTGGCCAGGGTGGACGGGTCGCTGGCCGGTTTCCTGTTGGGGTTCTACAGCTTTGCCCGCAATCAGTTGGAAGGCCGCCAGGAGGCTGGCAGCCGGGCACTGCAGCTGGAGTCTCAGCTGCTGGCCGTCGCCCCGGGCAGGCGGGGCCGCGGCATCGGCCAGGCGCTCAAACGTCTTCAGGCGCGCCACGCGCTCGAGGTGGGAATCGAACGGATCAGCTGGACGGCAGACCCACTGCTCTTCGCCAACGCGCTTCTCAATTTTACGCGGCTGGGCGCAGTCGCCGGCGAATTTCAACCCAATCTCTATCCGTTTCGAAACGAGTTGAACCGCGTCCCGGCGGCACGCCTCAGTTTGCTGTGGCCGCTTCGCGCGCGAAAAGCGCGGATGGCACTTGCAGAAGCGGGCCAGAGCGGGCCGCGGGAGATTGGAAAGGACCCTGAGTTGACGTTTGTCAACCGGGCGGACGGTTCGCCGGTTTTTGATGCCGCGTCTGCCCGCCTGGCCATCGAGATTCCTGCCGATTGGGTTTCTCTTCAGCGCGCTGACCGGGCGTCTGCGCTTCGGTGGCGGGACGTCACAAGTCGGCTCCTGAAACACTACCTCGGCTTTCAGCAAGGACGGTATGTCATCGTCGATACGGGAGTCGGCGGCTCCCGTTGCTTTCTGATCGGCGAACGTGTGGATGACAGGCTGCTGGAGGAACGAATTGGGGGGACGGTCTGAGACGGCATTCTGCAGGCATCGGAACGGGGCAAATTGCAGATCGTGATGGAACTGAGGACCTCTATAGCAGCAGGCGGTCGATCTCCTCAACATGGCGCGTGCTGCGGGCCTGCACTGCGGCACGCTTGCGAAGGAGCCGCGGCAGCCCGAGAAGGCCAGCCGCCTGTCCGCGTAACCTGGCGCGCGCCGCACGGCCCCGGAAGTTGCGCAGCGCGTCGGCGGCAATCGAGAGTTGAGCGGTGACGATCTGCCGTGCGTGACGCAGAAGAAGTGGGGTCGGCATGTTTTTTGCCAGTGTCCAAAGAGTATTGCGGCCCACGTAAAAGCTGCTCAGGCTGTCGCCTCCGCTTGCGCCCAACTTGTGATAGACACGTGCCCCCGGGGCGAAGACGGTCTGCCAGCCCATGAGTTGCGCTCGAAACGAGAAGTCAGCGTCCTCCAGGTACATCCAGTAGTCCTCGTCGAAGCCCTCAAGCGCCTCCCAGATTTCGCGGCGCACTGCCATGGCCCCGCCGCAGCCGCCAAACACCTCTTGCGAGCCGTCAAACTGGCCGCTGTCGATGGTCCAGACGCCGCGATTGCGGGGAATGCCGTCCCGCCCCATCATGTCGCCGGCGGTGTGGATTCGATCGCGTTCATCGAAAAGCAGCAGTTTCGCGGCCACGACTCCCGCCCGCGGATGGGCACAGAGGGCCTTGGCCAGTTCGGCCAGGAAGGCGGGAGATGGTTGCGTATCGTTGTTGAGCAGCACGATCACCCTGCCCGATGCGGCGCTGGCGGACCGGTTGATCGAGGCGACGAATCCGCGGTTTTCCCGGCTCGCCAGTATGCGGGTCTGGGGCGCGTTTTTCTCTACCCAGGCCACCGAGTCATCGCTGCTGGCGTCGTCCGCAAGGATGACCTCGAAATCGGTGAATGACTGCGCGTTCAATCCCGCAAAGAGATCGGGAAGATGGCGTCTGCCGTTATAGTTGGGAATGATGACCGAAATGAAGGGCGGCGAACTTGCAGCTTTTCCCGACGGGCCAGATTCGTACATTGCGGTTCCTTCCTTCATCGTGAGTCCTGATTTACGTGTTGAATTCAGCCCGCACAAAGTCCGCCAGTGCCTCGCGCCAGTCGCGCAGACGGATGCCCAGGGTCGCGCCGGCCTGATTGATCAAAACTGCGTGCGGGGGCGGCATCGTCGGCCGCGGCCACTCGTGTGCGGCGATGGGCGTGACGGGCAACGACATGCGCCCGGTCAAACGCATTAGCTCCACCGCCCAATCGTAACGGCTGGCGCATCCGTCGTTGACGAAATGGTAGATGCCAAAGCGCCGCCTCTTGAGCAGTTGGGCGATCGCCGCAGCCACATCCGGGGCGTAGGTCGGGTTTCCGAACTCGTCGCTGACAACGCGCAGCGAGCCCAACCGGTCCGCGGCCGCGCTGACTTTGGCGGGAAAGTTGTTGCCGCCCGGTGCGTAGAGCCAGGCCACCCTGACGATATAGAGGCGATCCAAAACATTTGCTATTGCATGTTCTCCCGCGGCCTTGCTGCGGGCGTAAACGCTGCTGGGTGAGACCTGTTCGTACTCGCGATAAAAGCGTCCCGCCTCACCGGGGAACACTTCGTTGGTGCTGATCTGCACAAGATCGGCGCCGCAGCGCGCGCATCCTTCCGCCAGGTATTTGGGGCCGAGCGCGTTGACGGCGAACGCGTCTTCGGGGGCCTTCTCGGCGCCGTCAACATCGGTCCACGCGGCGGCGTTGATGACTACGTCAGGGCCTGTTTCCGCCACCGCATGGGCGATGGCCGGGTCTGCGATGTCATGACCGGGACGCGTCCAACATGTCAGCCTGTCTGCAGAAGAGAACTGCGAGACCAGGGCACGTCCAAGTTGACCATTTGCTCCGGCAATCAGGATGTGAAGCATTGCAGTTCTTGCGCATCCCTGGCCGCTCCGTAGCGGCCTGTCGTGCGATCCTCGTCTGTGAATGCGCTTCAGTATACCCGACCTTCCAGCTTGTTCGGCAACTGCAGAGCCCTTTCAGACGAGATGCAAAGGGGATTGCGCCGATTCTTGTTAAGGAGGGCCTTTCTCATCCCGCACTCTTCTGGCAGATGATACTCAGAAGTTTACTATGCAAGACCTAACCGGCGTTCTCGGCTTGGGCCAAGAGGGGCTCGACCAGCTCCGGCAGGCGGGTGTGCAGGGGGAAGAGATCGTTGTACCCTACATGCCCGCCATAGCGCAGGATGTGGAGTTGGAGCAGCGGATGGGAAGGCAGGGAGGCGATGTCGCCCGACGGGATGATGGGGTCATTGTCGGCGGTCAGGATCGTCAAAGGGACGGACAGGTCGGCGAAGTCGCTCGGCTGCACACTATAGGCGTTCAGGTATTCATCGACATTACTGAAGCGATCTGACTGCTTGATCAACCAGTCGCTCATCTGCCGAATCGTGGGGAGCGATTCCAGGCCGGCAAAGTCGTACAGGTCCGGAAAGAGAAGCTGTTTCTTACGCAGCGATCTGAGCCAGCAGTTGCGAAAGTAGGGGCGCAGGAAGGCGTGTTGATCCAGAAGCGTGCAAGTGCGCTGTGGGTTGAGTGCGGGATTGACGGCGATTGCCCGGCGCAGGTTGGGAATCGGGTCGCGTGCGTTCCGGAGAGCCATTCGCACGACAAAATTGCCGCCAAGTGACGCGCCGATGAGGAAAAAGGGCCGTCTCCCGGCCCAAGAGCCGACCTGTTGCGCGGCGGCGTGGACCTCCTGAATCAAAGTTGCGTAGAAGAGGCCCTTGTTCAGGTGGTGCGTCGGCCCGTGATCCCGCATGTTCAGGCGCAGAACGTCATAACCTGCGCGCACAAGCGAGCTGCCCATCGAGAGATTGTAGGCCGAATGGCTGTCCCCTTCCCAGCCGTGCAGCAACATCGCCAATCCGCGCGGTGCACCGCCTCCGCTCGGGCCAAATCGTCCTGGCGTGTAGAAGCCAAGCAGACGCACCGAGCGGCCAGGATCGAACCCCGTGTAATCGGGGCCGGCGTCCAGCAGGATCATCTGCTCACCTCTGGTTACGAGATGAGCGTCAGTCTGAATGTGACGACTCAGAATGGTCTGCAAATTGCCGTTGCGCAAGAGAAGATGGGGCCGATAGTTGCCGACCGGGCCATGCGATCTTGTGTTCACCTGATTTGCTGTCCGATTCATCCTTTTGCTCTGTGTGAATTTAGCGCACTCGGCCCAGTGAATAACTTTTCGTTCGTGGTTGAGTGGCACACTTCACGGCCCGGACCGGCGGATTTTGCGCCACTTTCGAACTCTTTGCACAATGCACAACATTGCGCTACAATTCTATGATATTATTCTCGGATGGCTCCGGAGGTCTGTTCGTATGAGTTCCGAAGCCTGGCAGGCGGTGGCCACACCCTTATTCCGCGCCACTTCTGCATTCGTGAATTATACTGTATCGGAAGATGAGGTCTTATACAATGGTTGATCAGGTTACGCGCCTTAGACCGGAGCCGAACGGGATACATCCCGACGGCATTCCCCCGGCGGCCATCGAAGCTCCACCTCTTGAGTCATTTCTGAATGGCCTCGATGACGTTGACGATCCCTTTTCGCAAAGAATCGAAGCCTGGTGGGAACGCACAAAGGAGGCCAAGGCGAACGACCTTTACTACTACTTCCAGCCGGTAGATGCGCTGGAAGGGCCTTGGGTACATACTGAGGGCAAACGCAAATTGATGTTTGCCACCTACAGTTACCTGGGGCTGATCAGTCACCCACGCATTGTTGCCGCGGCCAAAGAAGCCGCTGACAAGTACGGCACGGGCACGCACGGCGTACGAATACTTGGCGGCACGCTGGACCTGCATACCGAGATGGAACGGACGATCGCTGATTTCGCCCGGCGCGAAGAGGCTATCGTCTACAGTTCAGGTTATGTGACCAACCTGGCGACGGTAAGCACCGTGGTAGGGAGAGGAGACTGGGTATTCTCCGACAGGTGGAATCACGCCAGTATCGTGGATGGCTGCCTGCTGGCACGGGGCAAGTTTGCTCGTTTCCGTCACAATGATATGGATGACCTGGAGAGGCAGTTGCGACGTGCGCCGGAGAATGCCGGCAAGCTCGTAATCGCGGATGCAGTCTTCTCGATGGATGGCGACATTTTCAATTTGCCAGCGGCGCATGAGTTGTGCCGTCGCTACAACGCCCGGCTGATGCTTGACGAGGCCCACAGCATAGGCGTTCTGGGCAAGACCGGACATGGCATCGAGGAACACTTCGATATGTACGGTTCTATCGATCTGAAGATGGGCACTCTCAGCAAAACTATCCCCGGAATCGGCGGCTATGTTGCCGGAAGCGAAAAACTGGTTACATATCTGCGCCATACGGCGCGTGGATTCGTATTCAGCGCAGCATTGCCACCTTCGGTGGCTGCAGCCATCACCGAGGGATTTCGCGTGCTTGAAGACGAAGGCACGGAACGGAATCGCGTCCTCCTTCGCAACGCAAAGCAGTTCACCAGCGGACTTCAGGCCGCCGGGTTTGACACCGGCTTGACCGAGTCACCGATCGTTCCGATTATGGTCGGCACGGAGGAACGCGCATTTGCGATGACGAAGTATTGCCAAGACAATGGCATCTTCGTGTTGCCCGTGCTGCCTCCAGCAGTCAAAGAAGGCACGGCCCGCCTCCGGGCCAACGTGACCGCCGCGCATACAACAGAAGACATTGAATTTGCGTTGGGTGTCTTCATCGAGGCAGGACGCCACATCGGCGTTATCGACTGAGGCCACCGGCGGAGGAGCGGGCTGCATGCACGCTCGCTGTTTCCGCGCGTCAAGGAACCAGCAGCTTAGTCGCGATGAAACATGCCGTCTCCATCAGTCTGGGTAGCAGCCGACGTGATAAACGCGTCGAGACTACCTTGCGCGGGGAGCCGATCGTGTTGGAACGGATCGGCGCCAATGGCGACCAGAGGCGCATGCGGCAGCTCTTTCTGGACTACGACGGCCAGGTGGATGCCTTTGGTTTTGGCGGCACAGACCTGGGCCTGGAGGTTAACAACCGCTACTTTCCGCTCCACTCAGTTCGCAGTATCGTCGCGGGTGTCCGAACTCCGGTGGTAGATGGGGGCGGCATCCGCGCCGTTGTCGAGCGTCGGACGGCGGAGCAGTTGCAGGGGCAGCTGCCTCACCACGCCAAACGTGCGCTCTTCTGCGTCGCTGTAGGCCGCTACGCCATGGTTCGGGGCTTTCTGGACGAGGGATACGAGCCGCTGTTCGGTGATCTGGCCTTCGGACTGGGCATCCCCGTTTTCCTGCGCAGTCTTGGCGCCCTCCATGCGCTGGCCAGGATTCTGCTACCGATCATGGCCCGACTTCCCTTCGAGTGGATATATCCCACCGGCGAAAAACAGAATCAGATCATACCGAAATTCGCACGCCAGTACGGCTGGGCTTCGGTCATTGCCGACGACTTCCACTACATCAAGCAACATTTGCCGCCGCGCCTGGATGGCAAGACGATCGTTACCAACACAACAACCAACGAAGACATTTCACTTCTGCAAGAGCGGGGCGCGTCCCATTTGGTGACAGTTACTCCCAGGCTTGACGGGCGCAGCTTCGGCACGAATGTGATGGAAGCCGCCCTCACGGCCCTCGCCGGCAAGGGGCGTCCGCTTTCAAATGCAGAGCTTGAAGGGATGTTGGACGAGAAGGACTTGACGCCCACCATCCTTGCGCTCAATTGAGGCCCGCGAGTTGACGGACGCCCAAAGAAACGCCGCCTGCCCTCTCCATACTATTGCGGATTCGGCTATCGAAGGCCCATTTTGGGCCAACATGCTCCAGGACCAAAGCAATCGATGAAAAAGAGGACTGTAATAACGAACGCCGAGTGCCTCGTAACGATGAACGGGCAGCGTGAGGAGATCGCAAACGGTGCCCTCGTCTTGGAAGGTGAACAGATCGTGTGGGTGGGCTCCACACCTGATTTGCCGGCCCAGTACACGGGCGGAGCCGGCGAAGGGCCCTCTACTGTCGAGAGATTGGACGCTCGCGGAAAGCTCGTCCTGCCCGGTTTCATCAACACGCATCACCATTTCTTCCAAACGCTTACGCGGGTCGTGCCCGCCGCGCAGAATGCGGTGCTGTTCGACTGGCTGGAGGCCCTCTATCCGATTTGGGCGCGCATTCGCCCGGAAGATGTACATGTCAGTACAAAGTTGGCGTTGACGGAGCTGCTTCTCAGCGGCTGTACAACCAGCAGCGACCACCATTATCTTTGGCACAACGGCTCACGGCTCGATGACCAGTTCGAGGCGGCGGAGGATATCGGCGTCCGTTTTCACGGGGCCAGGGGCAGTGTCAGCCTGGGCGAAAGCGACGGGGGCCTGCCCCCGGATTGGATGATCGAGAGAGAGAACGAGATTCTAACAGAGTGCCGCAGACTGGTCGAAGAGTTTCACGACGCCTCCCGCTATTCCATGCGGCGGGTCGTGATTGGGCCGACCAGTCCGTTCAGTGTTACTCAGGATCTGATGCGTGAGAGTGCGGCCTTAGCGCGTTCCTTCGGGCCTGAGATGGATGTACATTTGCATACCCATTTGGCCGAGACGCTCGATGAAGAGGAGTTTTGCATCGGGAAGTACGGTTACCGGCCCGGGACGTACGCGGAGATTGTGGATTGGCTTGGCGACGACGTGTGGCATGCCCACTGCGTTCATCTCAATGAAAGAGATGTGAATCTTTTTGCGGACACGCTCACCGGCGCGGCGCACTGCCCGACAAGCAATATGCGCCTGGCCAGCGGAATTGCGCCGGTACGCGCGATGCGCGACGCGGGCGTGCATATTGGATTGGGGGTGGACGGCAGCGCGAGCAACGACGGCAGTAACATGTTGGAAGAGGTCCGTCAGTGCCTGCTATTGCAACGGGTGATGGGAAATCCCAATGGAATGACGGCGCGAGAGGCGCTGGAAATTGCAACGCTTGGGGGGGCGGCGGTGCTTGGCCGGGATGACGTGGGCTCGCTCGAGCCTGGGATGGCGGCAGATGTCATCGGATTTGATCTTTCGGCCCTGACCTATGCCGGCGGGGCCGTGCATGATCCTGTGGCAGCGCTGGTCTACTGCTCCCCGCGGCCGGTCGATTTTGCGTTCGTCAACGGTCGCCTTCTGGTAGAAGAATCCGTGCCGCGACAGATCGACGTGCCGCTTCTCGTGGAACGCCACAACCGCGCGGCGATAGCGCTCATGCGCCGCGCGGAAGGCGGGTAGCCGCCTCAAACAACACGCCGGGCCGCTAGTCCGTGGACAGTTTCATTGAGCACTCTTGCCGGGATTGGAAGAGTAGGTTCGTTGAACGGCGGGCTTTCCGGACTCAGCCTCGGAGCACTCGGAGATGCGATTCACAAGTATTGGGTACGAGGACTCCGATACCCGCCGTGCCCAAGCGCATGGCTCGCATCTGAGGCCCTTTTCCGCCACGCAAGTGCAGGACCTTGTTTCGTTCGCCTGGACAGGTTTCAAGCACACTACATCCAATCTCTTCGCTCTTCTGCGCGCCTATGGCTGGCGCCGTGCTTGAGAATGTGCACCTTCGTTTCCTCACTTCCCCTCTCCCTAAACCGGACTCGCGTCCCGGTTGAAACCCAGAGCTCACCCTAGCCTGAGCGACAGGCTTTCTTGCGGCCGGGCTTGCGGATCCAAGTCGCGAGGCGTATAGTACGCATCACATTCTGACTATTGCCAATCCAACTTCGCACATGCGCGGCCGAACGGTCATTCTCACGCACGAACACGCCGATTTTGACGCCATCGCGTCCCTGTTGGGCGCTTCGCTGCTTTTTTCTGAAGTGCAGCCCGTGCTGCCTCACAAGATTAAGCGGAATGTAGCTGGCTTTCTATCGCTATATCTCAACCAGTTTCCCTTCGTCGAGCCGCGGCACTTGCCGCGCGGACAAGTTGAACGGGCGATTCTGGTCGACACGCGCAGCTTTAATGCGGTGAAGGGGATGGACGGGGACACGGACTTTCTGGTCATTGACCACCACTCCGTAGCGCACGCTCTTCCGCGTGGCTGGGCGGTCTGGCAGGAGTCGCTGGGGCCGCACACGACAGGGGCCAACGTCACCATTTTCGTTGAACGGCTTATGCACGAGAACAGGAGGCTGCCTTCGCTCACCTCCACGCTGCTTGCCCTGGGCATTTATGAGGATACCGGAAGCTTGCTCTATGCTTCCACGACACATCGGGACATTCGTTGCGCCGCCTGGCTCGTGGAGCAGGGCGCGCGCCTGGAGGTGGTTCGCCGCTATCTTCATTATCCTCCAAGTGTGGCACAACAGGAGTTGACAGCGAAGTTGACGGAAGGTGCCGAACACTTGACAATCGCCGGTCGAAACATTGTTTTCGCCATATCCGAGGCCCACCAATACGAAGATGAGCTAAGCGGGCCGGCGCAGGCGTTGAAGGACCTTTTCGACCCGGATGCCTTATTCGTTGTCGTAGACGTGGGGCCCCACATTCAGGTTGTCGCGCGCAGCAGTACTGACGCAGTAAACGTCGGCATGGTTGCCGAGCGGCTCGGAGGCGGCGGACACAGGCGTGCCGCGGCCGCGCTGTTGCAAGATGCAACACTGGCGGAGGTCAGGCACCTTATCGTCGACCTGATTCTAACAGAAACGAGTCCACCTGCAACGGTCGCCCAGATCATGAGCAGGGGCCGGCCACATACGCTGGACGAGGAAATGTCTGTCGCGGCGGCGATGGAGCGGATGAAACGTTATGGTCATGAAGGCTTCCCCGTCCTGCGGCAGGGTGGCAGAGGCCCAGGTCAGCTGGCGGGAATTCTCACGCGGCGGGACGCCGATCGCGCGCTCAACCATCGCCTGGGCACGCTTCCCGTGCAGAAAGTAATGCGCCAGGGTAGCTACACTATCAGCGCCAGCGCGCCCGTTGGTGAGCTGCACCGGCTGATGATTGACAGCGGGTGGGGGCAGATCCCGGTTGTGGACGAAACAGGGGCACTGACAGGCATTGTCACGCGCACAGATCTGCTGAAGCTTTGGGGCGAGGATGGAGAGGCGCACGCGCAGATACCAGACCTCAGCCGTGAACTCGGGCAGGCCTTGACTGAAGCGCAACACATGCTGCTCAGGATAGTCGGCGAGACCGCGGCAGAAATGGGACATGCTGTGTACATTGTCGGCGGGTTTGTGAGGGACCTGATATTGGGCCGCGTAGACATGGGGCACGCGTCTTGTTTCGTCGACATGGATCTGGTTGTCGAAGGCAATGCCATCCTTCTGGCAGAAAAGATAAAGGCCAAGTGTGGTGGACGGCTCGTTACGCACAGCCGCTTCGGCACTGCCAAATGGATTCTTGACGAGCCGGACCATCCGTTGACTTGGGTGGACCTTGAAGCGCTTGACAAGGAGGATGGACAGGAGGCTATACCGTCACATTTCGACTTCGTGACCGCTCGTACGGAGTTTTATACCGAGCCAACGGTATTGCCAACTGTCGAGCAGGGCAGCATAAAGCTGGATCTGCACCGGAGGGATTTCACGATCAACACCTTGGCCATTGCATTGACGCCCGACCGTTGGGGTGATCTATTGGATTTCTATGGGGGTCTGACAGATCTGCGCACTGGACAAGTTCGCGTCTTGCACAGCCTGAGCTTCGTTGACGACCCGACGCGAATCCTGCGTGCAGTACGATACGAACAACGTTTCAAGTTCAGCATCGAGACGCGAACAGAGGAGCACTTGCTGGACGCGGTGCCCCTCCTGGAGCGAGTCACGGCGGCGCGCCTTCGACAGGAGCTGGACCGAATCTTTCAAGAAGCAAGGCCGGAAGAAGCGGTCTTGCGGCTAGACGAATTGGGCGTACTAAGGCAGATTCACTCTGAGTTACGCGCAGGCGCGGCATTTGCCCGCAACAGCGCCGCGCTGCGCAGCAGATTGGCAGCTACACAGTCAGTCGGGGGCCAGTTTGGGACTTGTGAATCCGACTTCTACACGGGGGTTGGTCAGGGACAGGTCGGGGCGGCGACGGCGGCGAGAGCGGCCCGCCGGGAAAGCAGGGAGTCAGGCTTGGAGACGCCCATCGAACGGCTGTATTGGGGGTTGCTAATCTACGGTCTATTGCCCTCGGAGCCTGAAGGCGATGGTCGTCCCTCTGCCGTAGAGTTGGCCTTGAGTGATCGGCTCAGGCTGCGCGGAGAGACGCGCCGGCTTATGCGACAGCTCCAGCAGTTGAAGGTGTGTTTGCCGGTCCTGGTCGATGAGCAATCGCTGCCCAGCGCGGTCGTTCATGTTTTGGACAAGGTGCAACCGGTGGCGCGAATGCTGCTCTCGATCCTTGAAGAGGACCCGTTACTGCGAGATCGCTTGCTGAACTACGCGCGGTCATGGCGTCACGTCAGCTCCTCGATAGACGGCAAAGCACTGGAGAAGCTGGGTTTGTCGCCTGGCCCGATTTACGGCGAGATTCTGGGCAGGTTGCGTTCGGCAATTCTGGATGGAGAGGTAGAAGCGGGAGCGCCCGAATGGCAGTTCGCCAAGGCAATCATGAACGAGCAGGTAGAAGATTCGTTCAAATAGCCAAATGTCCGAGACGCGACGGAAAGAAAACCGATGAAAATTATGGGATGAAGCCGCCTGCGCCCGCCGCGCGCCGGACTTCGGCTCGCAGGCAGTCCAGAACTCTTATCGCTCGTACCTGGCCCGCCATCTCGACGGGGGTGTAGCGGATTCGTAGGGGGTCTGGCGGGCTGTCGCGGCATGCAGTAGAACCAGGAGTTAGCAGGGACCGGTCTCATGGCTCCAATTCTTTCGGGCAAACGAATCATGCTGGGTATCAGCGGCGGCATCGCGGCGTATAAGTCGGTGACGCTGGCCAGCCGCTTCACGCAGGCAAACGCGCTGGTGGACGTGATTATGACGCACTCGGCGGCAAAGTTTGTCGCGCCGGTGACCTTTCAGTCGATCACCCAGCGCAGTGTGGCGACCGATACGTTTGAGTTTTGGCATGACGCGGGGCGGCTTCGTATCGGTCATGTGGCGCTGGCCCACGCGGCCGATCTGTTCATCATCGCGCCGGCCACGGCCCATACGATTGCCAGACTTGCTTTGGGACTCAGCGATGATTTGCTGAGTATCACCGCGCTCAGCTACAAGGGCCCGATGCTCCTGGCGCCGGCGATGGAAACGAATATGTGGACCCACCCGGCGACGATGCGCAATGTGCAGACCTTGCGCGATTGGGGCGTTGATTTTATCGGTCCGGCGGAGGGTCGTCTGGCTTCAGGTGAAGTTGGCGAGGGGCGGGTGGCGGAACCGGAAGAGATATTTGAAGTTGCCTGCAAGGTGATCGGACGCGGGGGCCCTCTCGACGGATTGCGGGTCCTGATCACCGCCGGCGGCACGCGAGAGCCGATCGACCCGGTCCGCTTCATGGGCAACCACTCAACGGGCAAGATGGGCGCAGCGCTGGCGCGCGCGGCACGTGATCTGGGGGCAGAGACCGTTCTGGTCCACGCGCCGCTGGCCGTGCATCCCCCCGGTGGTGTAACGCTGGTGCCCGTTCATACTGCCCACCAGATGTACGGGGCGGTGATGGAGAGGTTGTCTGAGACCGACGTGCTGATTGGCGCTGCGGCAGTGGCAGACTACCGGCCAACAGACAGTGCAGACCGCAAGTTGAAAAAGTCGCCCAAGCAGCAGATAATCACGCTCGAAAGGACGCCGGACATCCTTCAGACCGTCGGTGAACAACGGGAGGAGGCCCGGCAGCAGCCGCAACTGGTCATCGGCTTTGCTGCGGAGACGGATGATCTCGAAGCCAATGCCGTCGACAAGCTGGAGAGGAAAAACCTTGATCTCATCGTCCTCAACGATGTTACCGCGCCGGACAGCGGGTTTGCGGTGGACACAAATCGGGTCACGCTTTTTGAGCGGGACGGCAGCCGGGAAGCCTGGCCGCTGATGAGCAAGGATGAAGTCGCACAGGCGATCATGCAGCGTGTTGTGGCGCGGCTTGGGAGGCGTAACTGGAAGAGGCCGCAACGGCGGTCTCAAGTTGACGGGTCGTAGGCCCCAGGAAGGCGGAATCGATTAGATGCGCCCGCGCTGGCGGCGCCTTTCTGTTCACCTGGAAGGAGATCCATGGCTCTCACGAAGACCCAGGAATGGGAGATCGCCTGTACGGGCTGGAGATTCATTCCGTGCAGGATTCCGGCTCTCGGAATGGGACTTCAGACGGGGCGAACGCGGCAAGTTCTGTTGGTGAACCGAGTTGCGAAAGAGGTTGTTGTCTAGCAAATGCGCGCGCCAGCCGGATCTGGATGAGTGAATCGAATAGCCGAAACTTGCCGACAACAGGTAGGAAGCCCAAGCGCAGATCGCGGTGTTGGGCCGGCCATTACACTTTTCTCGGGTCCTGAATTGCAGCGGACGACCACACGCCCCTCACTCTTCATTCGCCTCGACTACGACCCAATCCGTCTCCGACCTTCCAAAAGTCTCCGGCGCGTACATCGCCTCCGCTTTCGCAGGGGGTGCTACGAAGACTCCCGAAGTCGTGGCCCTCGCCATGTAGCTGTATTCGTAGACCCCTGCCCTTCTTTTTGCATAACCAGCGGAAGGTCCCGTTCCGTCCCGGTCGCGTCGGCTTGGAGGTACTGCATCGGCAGGTCAAGATTGACGATTTCGGTTGAGCGACCCGCAAACATATGGCCACCCGCGAACTTTGTCGCCCAGCCAGATCCGGGCGACGAAGTCGGGTGTCAGCGACTCGAAGGCATTGAAGTAGCGGTCCAGCGCCAGGAAGGCCCATACGTTTTCCTGCGTATTGCTCCAGCGGCCGGCGGTGCGATGGCCCAGCAGCCCGCGCACCAGTTTTGTGATCAGATCACTGTCGGGCTGATCAACGACGAGAGCTTCGAGAAGCACGGCGTCTGAGCGCCGGTCTGAATGGAGCAGCAGGTAGTCGCCGTCGCTGTATCCGGAAGCGATTGTGGCCGCGCCAGCGGTCTCAGTGATGCGGTTGTTGAGGTGGCGCCGAATCTCGTCGACCGTCTCACGCGAGGCCGGGTCGCCACTCAACACGAACAGGAGCCAGCCGAAGCTCTCGAGCGAGAGGTTTTCCAGGCCGGCGTCGTCGATCAGCCTTCTGGCCTTGGATGGGTCATTGTCCTTCAGAAGGGCGCGCACATAGAGGGCGTAGGCGGAAAGCCCGCGCCGGACATCTGCCCCGTACCAGTGGGGGAAGTGGTCCTCGACGTTGCGCAGGTATTCCATCGAGAGGCTCAACATTTCGCGGGGAACTTCGTAGCCCTTCAGCCGGGCGCGGGCCAGGGCATGGGCGACGTGGATGCTGTGGTAGGGCCAGAGTTCACCGCCGCGCCGCCAGATGGGAAAGCCGCCGCCGTAGTCCTGCATCGCCTGCAGCGTCTGCAGGTCACGTTGCATCGCTGTTTCGATCTCGGCAAGCGGCGGCAGACCCTCCGCGTCGAAAGCTGCCAATACGTCGCGCAGGGCGGCCACGCCCAAGAATGCGTGAGGCGATCTGCTCGGAGCACTCGTATGGATAGCGCACCAGGTAGATGTTGGCGTCGGTCAGCGCATGCAGGGCGGTGGCGGAGAAGGACAGTTTGAGGCCGCCGTAGTTCGGGACCGCACCGTCCGGGGGCCGCACGGTCTGCAGGATTGCGCCGCTGGCGTCGATTTCACCGTAGAGGGCGAAGGCCTCGGTGGTTGCGGGGGTGTAGACCGGCCGGTCGATTTCGGCGGCGTCGGCGGAGGCCAGTTGATTCGCATCGACTGCGGCGAACTGGAAACGGGCTGTGCCTGCGCTGACTGTCGTTGCCGGGAAGCGCACTTCGACGCGGTCGTTGGCGGGTACGGTCAGCGCGTAGCCGGCTGCTTCGTTTTCGCCGTTTTCCGCTACCAGTTTAGCGTTGCCAGCGCGGACGACCACATGCGTGACCAGCGGCTCGTCGGTCTGGTTCTGGAGGACGACGGGCAGTTCGAAGCTGTCGCCGAAGTTGAGGAAGCGGGGCGCGGAAGGCCGCACCATCAGCGGCAGACGCGCGGTCAGGTTCGATTCCGCCGTGCCGAAGAATTTGCCACCGGCCACCGACACAACCATCACGCGGTAGCGGGTCAGGTTGTCTGGCAGTGTCACATTCACACTGGCCAGGCCGCTTTCGTCGGTACGCTCTTCGGGTGCAAAGAGAGCCAGGGGATCAAAGTCCAGGCGAAGGCGAATTTGTGCCGCCTCGTCTCCTGACTTTCCGCCGTCTTCGGCAATCTCTTCTTCCATTGCCATATCGGCCGAAGCAGCCGGCGCGGCCATGGCAAAGGCCATCTCCCCCTCTCTTGCATCGCGGGTTCAGGCGGTGGTTGCGGGGTGCCCGTTGGTGAAGGTCCAACGCCCTGCAGCGATTGTGGACTGGCGAGATGCAGACTTGCCCGATTATGATGGTCGCTCGCGCCGGAACCGCGTTCGCTGTAGAAGCGGCTCACGGGGTCGATCAACTGGTAGCCGGTCAGGGCCAGAATCGCTTCGTTCGCCATGACGACGGCGAACTCAGCGGCGGCGGTGACCCCTTTCGGTTCTACGATCAGGATCAGATGGCCGGTATCTCCTTCCAGCGCGTACGACAGGTCTATGCTCGTCTCGACCAACTGATCATCGGCGCCATCTGTATGCAGTGTGCGTTCGAGGACCGGTTCGCCGGGGGGATCTTGGGGATCGCCGCGCCGGTAGTCAGTTTGCCATTGCACATAGGAGCCGTATTGCTCCGGCGAGACGCGAAAGGCGCGCACTGTGACCGATTCGAGGTTGACCGTGTAGACGGGGAAAGCGGGCCTGGCGTAGGGATCCACGGTGGTTACGGGGTGGTCGCTGCTTGCAGTCAGAAGGGCCTGCGCAGGCCCGACTCTAAACTGGACGCTCAGTTCTTCCGCCAGTGATTGACCGAAGCGGTCAGAAAGTGCGGCAGGAACGGTTACACTGTATGTCGTTCTGGCTGGCCCGACGGCGCGTATTTCGATGCAATTGCCATACAGATCATAGGAGACGGCTTGCGGTTCGGGTTCGATGGTGAAGAGCGCTGGGTCGAACCCTTCGGCGTCGATGGGACTGTTGAACTGCAGGAACCAGGTCGCGCCTGGAGGACAGTCGCGGTCGTAGCCGCATCCAGTGCGCCGCAGGGCAAACGGGGGGGAGAGTCTGGAAGATGAAGCTCTGCGGGTGGGCGGTGACGAGGGGGCCTTCCTGGGAGGGTGTGCCGGCGGGAAAGGTCACGGTTACGGTCGTGTCGGCAGGGAGAGGCTCTGCCGGTACGAAGGCGAGCCAGCTGTCTTGGGGGGCCGCGGCGATTAGCCTCTATATCCGCGTGTCGGAAGCGATCTCTTCTTCGTTTGCCAGGCGGACGGTGTAGCTCTGCCCGCGAGCGGTAACCTGTGCGAGCTCGACCAGCTCGCCTGGATCGATGCGCTGGTCAAATTGGGCAAAGAGGACGGGATCCAAAGGTAGCGGGCCGCCTGTCGGATGGCCTGTCTGCAGAGTGGGCGGAAGCGTGCGGAAGCTCCAGGTGACGGTCTCTTCCAGGGCGGCTCCTGCGGCAGACTTCGTTCCGGCAGGGATTTCAACCGTTTACTCGGTCGCCAAAGCTGACGCTTTCGCCGGTGTCTTTTGGCTCGTTTAAGGCACAGGTCAGGGTCGCCAAAGAGGCCGACTGGACCAATATGGCCGGAAAGAATCGGCGGAACATGGTTCGTACCTCCCCTGGGGACGACCTGCCAGCGGCCGGACTGACAAGGCCCATGCGATCAATGTGTTGCGGAACTTTGGGCGCGGCTCTGCCGCGAGAGATGAATATCAGATGCCAAGCATGGAGCGTATCAGGGGAATCGACTCCGCGCCGAGATAGGCGACGAGGACATGCTTGATAATCTTGCCGCTGATCACGGGCAACAGAAAGCGGTGGATGGGCAGCCGAATTGCTCCTGCCAGGATTCCCGCGACATCAAAGAGGGGCGTTGGAACAATTGCGAGGACGAAGAGGACGGGTATGGTATAGCGCGTCGTCAGTCTGTGGAGTCTCGTATTGACGCCTCGCTGACGAAACATTTCGCTGCCGGTCGCCCCTGCCAGATAGCCTGACAGTTCCCCCAGTCCGCTGCCGCAGCCGGCTACGATCCCGAGTAGTATGGGATTGAGGCTGGCCCCCAAGGAGAGCACAACGGCCAGCCCGGGGGCGGGCAGAATGACGGTCGCGTTGGAGATCAGGCTGATCAGGAAGCTACTCGCGTAGCCCCAGTGGCTGAAACGCTGGACCAGTTCGTCATTGAGAGCCAGCCAGATGGAACCGGCGGTGATCGCGAGCAGCGCGCCGACCTGCCACACCAGGTGGAGCGCTTTGCGTGTCGGGACAGCCTCCGGGGTCTCCTCGCCGGTAGACATGGCGTCTTCGCCGCCCATCATACGGTTCAATACGTTCCGCCAAAACCCTTCGCTTCGGGTACGGCCCATGTGCAGAATTCCGAGTTGGTCGTTCCTTACACCTGACTAAGGGTCTATGGAGGATATCAGAAGACAATCTCGACTATTATTCGCCATTGCGGGCTATTGCTCAGCTTGTTCGATTTCAATGGTCATCAGCAGGTCGCCGGGGAATTCGGACGCACCTGCAGCCATCGGGTCCCTGATCGTGAGAGAGAACAGTACGTCGGACCCATCCACGACCTCGCCGAAGATTGTATGGTTGCCGTTCAACCAGGGCGTCTCTGCGAAGGTTATGAAGAACTGGCTGCCGTTCGTATTTGGCCCGGCGTTTGCCATCGCCAGGAGGCCGGCGCGGTCGAACTGCAAGCTCGAATCAGTTTCGTCCTGAAACTGGTAGCCGGGTCCTCCTGCGCCGCTGCCGGTGGGGTCTCCACCCTGGGCCATGAAGTTCTCCAGCACGCGATGAAAGTGTGTGTTGTTGTAGTAGCCGTCGCGGGCGAGGAAAACGAAGTTGTTGACTGTCACGGGCGCCTGATCGGCGAAGAGGCGTACGCGCATGTCGCCTTTCCCGGTCTTGAGAGTAGCGTAGTACACGGCCTCGGTGTCGATGATCATCTCAGGGGCTGCGTCATACATATTGTTGCGTTCGGCCGGTTCGAGCGCGGCCGCCGCACCGTTCGCAGCCTCAGCCGGCTCGCTCGCAGGCTCTCCTGTCTCACTCGCCGGCTCGGCTTGTTCACTCGCAGACTCTGAAGGTGAGCCGCAGCCGGACAGGGCGAGCGCGGCAAACAGAAGTAGCGTCAGGAGGTGTACTCCCCGGCCCGGGCGGTGCAAAGTGGTCTGATCAAGGGGAGAGACCGGAGTGCGGGTGGATGAAAGAGAAGAGAGCCATCTCCGACTGTTGAGCATGTTCAAGATCAGTTCCTTTCCTAGGGGTCATTGTTCCGGTGTTCTGGTAGCGATAGCAGCCTCGTGGTCGGCGGTCAGCTTTTCCAGTCTCCACAGAGCGTAGAGTGCCAAGAGCAGGATGGCCAGGGCGACGACGAGGGCCTCCTGCAGGTTTGCCTGGGTCAAGAAGACGGATGCCAGCCCAGTTGCGCCGGTGATGAGATAACAGAGAAGCACCGCTTCGCGCTGGCTGCCTGTCACAAGGGCGAGGCGGTGGCTGACGTGGTCCTTGCCGGGCGTGGTGAGGGGATTCTTGCCGCGGCGGAGACGGCTGACGAAAACCAAAGTTGTGTCGAAGATCGGCAGCGCCAGGATGAAGACCGGAATCATCCAGGTAATGCCGGCGCTGTTCATGGGGAAACGCAGTTTGATGGCGACGGCGGCCAGCAGGAAGCCGAGAAAGAGGCTGCCGGTATCCCCCATAAAGACACGGGCCGGATTCCAGTTATAGACCAAAAATCCCAGGCATGCGCCGCAAAGGGCGGCGGCCATTGTGCCGACCAGATATTGGCCGCTCATTGCGGCGAGGAGGGTGAAGAAAGCGGCAGCGATGGTAGCGACTCCGCTGGACAGGCCGTCCATATTGTCGAGCAGATTGAAGGCGTTTGTGATTCCAATGACCCAGAGGAGGGTCAGAACGATATCCATAACGCCGTGGAAGAGGCGGACCTGGACACCGCTGATCACCAGGATCCCGGCGGCGGCGAGCTGGACGGCAAGCTTGACGTAGCTCGTCATGCCGCGCCTGTCGTCCAAGGCGCCGGCCAGACTGACAAGCGTGGCGCCGGAGAAGATGCCGACGACCTCGTTTACGTAGGCGCGTTCCCCCCACAGGGCCAAGGCGGCGATGAAGGCGACGTAAATGGCAGCGCCTCCCATCAGTGGCACGGGGGCGGCATGAATCTTGCGCCCGGAAGGCTGATCGAGGATGCGCAGCCGCAGGGCGGCCAGGCGGACCAAAGGTGTACCGCCGATGGCGATTATGAGTGCGCTGGCGGCCATCAAAAGGAAGGGACTCACGCTTTTGCTCAGTTCCGGGTGAATGTTACTCAAGGGAGTCAATGAAGGCCTGGATATCCGGCTTCCTGTTTTCCGGCGCGAGCGCCAGGGCTCGTTGACCGAAGTGGAGGGCCTGCTCAAGGTTGCCCAACTCTCTCTGGAGATCTGCCAACCTCAAGGGCGTTCGATAGTCTGTGGGCGCCAGGTTAAACAGTACCTGCAATTGTGCGGCGGCGGCGGCCGGTCTTCCACTTTCATGATACACGTCGGCGAGCAAGTTGTAGATATTGGTGTCTCCTCTCAGCGCGTCGACGTCATTTTCGATCAGGTCAACGACCCTGTCTGCCCAGAGAGTGGCCTCTTCGTGGCGCTCAAGTTGGATGTAGAGAATCAGCAGGTTGCGCAGCGTTCCCAGATTGTTTTGGTCTATGTCGACGAGCAGCAGATTGGTTTCCAGCGCCCCTTCCAGATCGCCTGCCTGGGATTGCGCTACTCCCAATTGGCTGAGAAGGTGCAGGTCTCCCGGCAGGTTATCCAGACCGCTGCGGAGGGTCTCGACCGCCCTATCGGCGCGGTCCATTCGCTTGTAGAGCTCTGCCAAGAGCCCGTAGGTGGCGCCGTACCGATCGTCCAGGGAGAGACTGTGCTGAAGAGTCTCTTCCGCCTCCTCCATTCTATTGAGCAATGCAAGCGTATTGCCCTTCTCATTCCAGAGATGGGCTGCATTGGGGCTGAGCGTCAAGGCCGCCACGTAGTGCTGCAGGCTGCTTTCAAGGAAATCCAACCGCGTTTGGGGGTCATCGACCTGGTCGGACCAGTTGCGATAGAGACGCGCCAGGTTGGCAGCATGATCTGTGTTGAGCGGGTTGACAGTCTGGGCCCGTTGCAGGACGACCTCGGCGTATCGCAGCAAGTCTTCCTTTCCCATCTGCTGCAACTCGGAGCCTTCGATGCCGAGGGCGTCATGCAGAGAGAGATCGGCCGGTTGAGAGTGGGAGCCTTGCGCTGGCGCGTCGGTTACTTTTGCCAGAAGACTGCGGCCGTAAAAGAGCATGTAGTAGTCCTCGGCCGGCCGCACGGCCAGCGCACGCCTATAGAGGTCGGCGCTGACTTCCCAATTGCCAATGTTGTCGTAGACCTGTCCCTGCTTGTAATAGACATCGGCGCGCACCTGCGCGATGTTGACATTGCTTACGATGAGAAAGGCGACGGCGGTAGCCAGGACAGCGCCGCTCGTCGCGGCCAGCGTCCTGCCGCTTGACGCCCGCCTCCTGTCGGAGTTTGAGCGCCAGGCAATCACAAGGCCTGCGCCAAGACACCAGAGCAGAACGGTCCAGGTAAAGAAGCTGTAGTTTCCGGCGATTTGTTCGAGAAGTTGGCCGACGTCGTCAAAGGTCCTGTTTCGCAGCAGACGAAGCGAAAAGAGCAGCCCGAACAGTAGCCAGCCCAAAAGCAGAGAAAGGCCGTACAGGCCCAACGACTTCAACCACGTTTGTACGGATTTTGGCATTCCTGCAGATTCGAAAACTTCGCCTGTGCGCTTGGGGCCGGATCCTGGGTTTGCAACTGGCCTGGAGAGTCCTGGGGCCGGCCGCAGCAGGTTGCCGGTAGAGGTACCCAAGACAGCCGCAATTAAAAGCGTGAAAGCAAATAGCCAGAACACGGGAGAGCCGCCGGTCGGCCCCTCACCTGTGTCGAGTATGGTCAGGCTTCTGACTAGAATCGAGAGTACATTGGTCGAACCTGGCAGGTCTCTAACGAAGAGAAAAGCGACTGTCCACAGCACGAGAAGGTCAGGGAGAGCGGTTGCCGGGATGGATGCGAAGGAGATGAAACGGGAAGGTCTAATCTGGCCCCGCCTGCGGCTGGACCTGGCACGTGACGCACGCCGTTCTCCCCTGACTCGTTCGGGGTTTACGGTCGACCCGGGTGGTGCGGACCACTCCTCAGCTGCAAACGACCCCGGCACGAGCCATCGCCTTCCCAGCACCAGAAGCAATGCGGCGATGATCCAGAAGTAGGTGCGAGTTGCTACGATCGCGATCCCGAAGTGGATCTCAACATAGTGGGCGATGATGGCGGCAAAGAGGGCGACGATGAGGAACTGTCTGCGGCGTTCTTCGGGAGCCGTCTGTGACTCCGGCTGTATGAATACAGCCTGTGTGACGTAGGCGATCAGTCCCAAAACGAGGCCGGTCGGCCAGTTCACTCCCAGGAAACCGGCGCTTACGCCGAGTGCCAGGAAGGAGATGCTGAGGAACAGTCCGCCACCTATTGAGAGGGAGAAGAAGAGGGCGGCATCTCGCCGGGAACGGATCAGCCCCAGCCAGCGGAGCGCCCAGAAGAAGATCGACAGAAAGAGAAGAGAGTTTGCCAGGAAGCCCAGTCCGCCTGTGATGGCCAGGCTGTCCCATGTCTCGTTGTGGGAGCGGTCTGGTGTGCGATTGCGGGCCTCCCAATGGGCGAGCTCCGGTTGGTAGAACCTGTTATAGGCCAACCACATCGCTTCGGGCCCGTAGCCGATAAGCGGGCGCAGGGGATTGAGAGAATCATCCTTGCCGTCGGGAAATGTCAGAGGTTCATGGGGTGCGACCAGTTCGGCCACGCCCTCCCAGATTAGAACACGAACGCGGCCTGTGCCGGTGCTGCTGTCCAGCATGGCTGCCAACCGGCCCCAGATGGGAACCTGTCGGAAGCTGGTGCCCATAGGCGTGGTGTTGAGGAGGACAAGGAGGACAGCGCCGGCTGCACCAAGCCCCACCCAGATTGCCGTCCAGGCACGATAGTTGCGCGGGCGCAGTCCTGTCAGGAACAGAAGCACGAAGATATAGATTCCGCTGGCCAGACCGAGCCAGGGGCCGCGGCTCTGCGTCCAGAAGATGGCAATCAGCTGGACGATGAGCACAAAGAGGTAGCAACCACCGGCCAGGATGCCTGCGAGGGAATGGTCTGGCGGAGGAAGCGGCCCTTTTTCTGTTTCACTGGCTTCTTCGGCACCTTGGGGGCCCGTTTGAAGCAGAAATACGAAACTGGAGACGGCCCTTTCGAGCGTGAGAAAGAAGGCCATAATGAGGTAGGCGGCCAGGAAGATGGCGTTGCCGGCATTAGCGGCGACGCGCGTTGTCACATCTTCGCCCCATGGCAAGGGATCCCTTCCAAAGTGCTGCATAACACCGTAAATGGCGATGGGCAGGCTGGTGAGGACGATCGTGTGTTGCAGGCGCCGCAATTGAGAGGGGTGGCGCAAGTGGGCCACTGTCAGAAGGGCGATTATTAGATAGCTGGCAAAGGTGTAGGCACCCTGCAGGCGGTGATACGAGCCCCACCAACTTACAGAGGGGGAGATGCTGAGAATCGTACTGATGGCGTAGGAGACAATGAGAAGGGCGAAAGGCAACAGCAGCGGCTGTTTCCACAGGCCGACCAGCAGCCCCATAGCGAATGCGCGTTGCGCGCCGCCTCGTTCTACTTGCTGGCCCTGGCTGGCGGCATCGTCTTGCCATGCCGGCAGCCAGAGCCGTCCGCCGTCAAGGAGCTTTACGAGGTAAGCCAGGAGCATGACGAGCGCAATGGAGCGAAGGAGACTGATTTTGTCCGGCTCGAAGACGCGGCTGGAATAGACATTAAAGAATAGCGGCGTGACGATCAGCGCCGACAGCCAGCAGGCTTCAATTATGGATTCGCAGTAGTTCTGGATCTTCGTGCTTTGCATCGTAAGAATCAGCCGAAGGCGCGGTTCAGATTGAAATCATTGTAAGAGTCATTTTACAGGAGATGAGAAAAGTTGCCTTTGCCATTTTCAGCCGCCGGCTGGCGGAGGACTTGACCCAGAGGGGGATTCATCCTTGCGCCTAGGACTGTCGCCAGATCTTTTCCAGCGCGGTGAACGCCAGCGCCGGGCGATTAGCCCGCCTCTCATGATGTCGGCCGGTATTGTAGGTCAGGATAAGCTCCTGGCGGGCACGGGTGATTCCGACGTAGAGAAGGCGCAGTCGCTCTGCGGCCACCTCACGGCGGGCTGCGCGCGTGGCTTGACCATCGGGGAATTCGTCGAGCGTGCCCATGTGCAACTGCTCGGTCTGGGCGAGCGCCTCCGCGGTCAGATTTAGGCTGTCGCGCACATACCAGCGCTCGTCTCTGTAGTTATCGTCGTCCCCCCCGCCGGGAAAGTCATATTCGCTTAGCGACGTCAGATAGACGCGGTCCCATTCCAGGCCCTTGGCCGCGTGCATTGTGGCGATTGTCACCTCGCCGGGGGGCGGGACAAAGCCGTAGGCACCCTCCACAAAGTTGAGGAAGCGCCTGCTATTTTGCCCGATTTCACTCAAAGTCTGCCAGATTTCATGCAGACGGAGGTCAGGCCTGTCGCGAACCAGTCTTGCCAAGTGAACGGCTACGCCGTGCGCCAGCGCAAGTTCCGCTTGTTCCACGAAGAGGTCCTGTCCGAGTGTCAGAACCAGTTCATCAACTGGCAGCTCTGAGGCCTCGCTCCACCGACGCAGCTCGGTACGAAACGCTTCGACGACGGTTCGAAAGCCGTGGTAGTCGTCGATCCAGCTGATTTTGCCCAGCCAGTCGTTGCCGGCCGCTGGAAACAGGAACTGCTCCGGCTGGCGCAACTGGCCCAGCGCTCTGCCCAATGTTTGCACTGGCTTCGGCCCGCCGGCCCCCTTTTGCGACGCCTCATCTGCGGCGGCGTGCTGAACAGCGTTGCCGGCATCTGCGCTGCCGACAACTGTGGGAGGAGACAGGAAGGCCGCCATACCGGGATGCGAATCGACAAGCAATTGGCCGCGCCTGGGCCACCAGACATTCGCCCATACATCCTGCAGGTGCTTCGGATTGTGGGGTTGACCGACGAAGCGCAGAAGGGTTGTCAGGGCATCGATGGCGTTACGCGTTGTGTTGCTGGTGCGCAACAGAGCGTCGTTGTAAGGAATGGATGCCTGGTCAAAGGTTTTTCGAAAGTCGTCACCCCTGAAATGGGATGGAACAAGCACGGCAACGGTCTTGTCGGAATTGTCAGGCAGCCAGCGGTGCAGGCTCCTCTGGATGACTCGCACCTCTTCGTCGGGTGTGAGTGCGCGGCTGTAGAAGTAGACAACTGGTTCGCCGGGAGCAGGATTCGCCTGGGGGTCGTCTTCGCCGGTGGGCAGAATATGGGGAGGCGCCAGCGCCTTGTCGGGCGAAAGGAAAGGATGCTCCAGCCGGGCCCAATCGATCAGCTGATTTGCCAGAGCGATAATTGGCAGTGCGCTTCGCCCGGAGTTAGGAAGCGGCAGTTCTTTCACGTTCTTGTTGGACACAAATTGACGCAGGTATTTGGGGTCGGCGCTGGTGAAGGAGGCGTTTATCGACTGATTGGGATCGCCGACGCGGACCCAATTGCCGTGCGCGGCGGTCAGCAGCCTCAGCATCTGTTCTTGAAGGGGGCTGCTGTCCTGGGCCTCGTCCTCGAGGACGTAAGGCCATCTCTGCTGCAGGCGGGCGAGGAAGTTGCCGTCTGCTTCGAGCGCCTGCAACGCCAGCAGTATCAGATCGTTGAAGTCGACTCCGCCGCGGACAGCCAAGCCACGTTGGTAATCCTTGAAGACCTGTAAGCCGAGTGAGAGTAGCGGCCAGGTACCTGACTGCCGATTGAGGACGTTTTCCAGCGCGGCGGCGTCGGTACGCAGATCTTTCGCCCGGCGGATTACCGCTTCAGCGATGTCTTCGGCGGCTTGAGGGAGTTGTCGCTCCATGACTGTCCGATTGCTCAAATGCTCGGGCTTGATCATCCCGCTCAACAGGTCAGGATGGGCCTGCAGGTATCTATTGACAGCCTGCCGCTTCATCTCCTGGCTGGTGCGATCGTCGACAATGTCAAAGCTCTCGGAGAGGCCGACCAGCCCCGGCCGCTCGCGCACGATGTCGTGGGCCAAACTGTGGAGCGTACGCACGCGGAACCCACCAGGGAGGAGGCGCTTGCCCTGGATGAAATGGTTGATGCGGGCGCGGAAATTCTCTACAGCTGCGTTTGTGAGGGTGACAACCAGCACCTCGCGGCCGTCGATGATCCTGGAGCCTGCCAGTTTCTCAACCAGCTGGGCGGCCAGCAGGCTCAGCGTAAATGTCTTACCGCTTCCGGGCACTGCGCTGACACCAAGGCGCCCTGACTCGTACCGGAGTATCTCCTGCTGCGCCGGGCGGAGCTTCAATTCGGCGGCCATGTACTTTTGGTCAGTTGGCTGGGTAGAAGTGCTGTCCGGGACGGTGAGAACTGCTCTCCCCGGCGGCGTTCGAGGCTAATTGTTCGCTGAATCGGAGTGGACGCGCGCGCTGTTGTCAGGCAAGCTGGCCCAGCACTCTAAGTACGCCAACGAATTGGCCCTCTGCATCCAAACTGGCATGGGTAATCAGGGCGGTGGCGGAGCGGCCGTCCTCCAATTTGACCGTCATTTTGCGGTCTCTGTGGAGCTCGACCATCATTTCTGACGCGTTCAGGTTCTCAGTCTGGTAATAGATTCGAACCCGTTCGCCTGCCGGGTGGTTGTCGCTGCCGAATTCGACTACCTTTACATCATCGAGCACTGCAACCGGCTCAATCATCTGGTCCAAGTAGAGCATCGCTTTCATGGAAAGCCTTTCGCCATTTCGACGCGAAGCAGTTCAAGTGGCTTGCGTCTCCAAACCCGAGATTGCCCGTCTGTCACGCGTTGCTCTAACGCAGAACCTTGCGCGCCGCAGGGCCGGAGTCAGGTGCAAGCAGGTTCATTCTAGCAGAAGGCCACAGGCCGCAGCAAACCAACGGTCTCTTACCGGAGGCAATCAGGGCAGGATGAACGGGGTTCCCGCCTGCCGAAAGTAGGAGAGGACTCTCACAATGAAGCTGCTTCGAGCAACGACAGCTGCGACAGGTCAGGAGGGCGTCCAGGCCTTTGGCGCGATGCCTTCGACATGGGTCTTGACGTCGACAACGGCAGGTCGGCCGGCATTGAATGCCTGGTCGAGGGCACCGGCGAGTTCGCTGTGCTTGTTGACCGTCAGTCCGAGAGCGCCCATTGATTCGGCGATCCTGGCGAAATCTGCGTCCTCGAACAGCCAGAGCTCATCGGAGCCGGGGGTGCGACCACCGTATGTGTCTTCGACACCGCTCTGTTCCTGGTTGAGTGAGTGGTTGTTATTGACGAGAATGACCGCGTTTATACCGCAGCGCGCGGCTGTCTCAATTTCGGCGAGGTGGTACCAGATTCCGCCATCCCCGGTGAAGCAGAGGACGGGGCGATCCGGCTGTGCGCACTTGGCGCCGATGGCTGCAGGCAACCCCCAACCGAGCGAACCCGCGCAGCGAATGTAGCTCTGTCCGGGATGTTTCAGATCCAACAAAGTGCCGGTCCAGATGCCGGCGTGGCCGGTATCGGAGACCAGAATCGAGTCGGACGGCAGGTAGTCCGAGAGATCGCGGCAGAGGCGTTCGGGGCGCATGGGGAGGACTTCCGAGTCGACGTGCTGGGCGATGCCTGCTTTCCAGTCCTGGACCAACTCCTGTACGCGGGCGATCCAAGCAGTACGTGCGGGGGCGGGAGATGCGCTGTCGATCATCCGCCGCAAGCTTCTCTTGACATCCCCTTGCAGGCCCACTTGAACGGGATAGTTGCGCCCTATCTCCTCCGGATTGATGTCGAGCTGGATGATGGGCGTGCTCTGGGGCGGAATCTGGTAGAAGTGGGTCACCTGTCCACCGGCATGGCTACCTATGAAGAAGACGAGGTCGGCTTCATGCACCACTTGATTGGAGCAGGCGCGGGAGTATGACCCGGGCACGCCCACGGCCAGCTCGTGGTCGCTGGGGAACATCGCTTTGGCGTTCAGCGAAGTGGCTACGGGAATGGAAAGCTTCTGGGCCAGCTCGACAAGCTCTGCGCGGCCGTCGGAGGCCGTCACGCCGCCGCCCGCGACGATGACCGGTCGCTGGGCGCCCATGAGTAGCTGAAGCGCCGCCTCGATCTGGGAAGGTTCCGCTTCGGGACGGAAGGGCGGGAGCCTCGTAAAGGCCTCTTCGACGATAACCTCAAGATCAGCTTCTTCCTCCATCACGGCCTGGCCGGCGATACCTTCCAGCTCGACGTGGGCAGGTCCGGGGGTGCCGGTCGTTGCTACGCGAAAGGCCTGGCGGAGGTAGACAGGGAGGTGTTCGGGCGTGGAAACGTAGGCGCTGTACTTGGAAACAGCCGAGAAAGGATTGACGTGATCAACTTCCTGATAGGCGTGGCGCTTCTGATTGCTGAGAAACTCGCGGCCGGTCATGGCAACCACCGGCGAACAGGCCAGGAAGGCGTCCTGCAGGCCGGCGGCCAGATTGACCGCGCCTACGGCTTGGGCCATGCAGAAAGCGGGACCGCGGCTGATCCGAGCGTAGGCGTCGGCCATGTAAGCGGCTGCTTTTTCGCCGTGGGCCTGCACTCTTTTTATCCCGAGTCTTTCCATCTCCATGAGGGCGCGCGGGCCGATATAGGGCATGAAGAATACATGGGAGATTCCGTAACCATGAACTGTTTCGGCGACGAAGCGGGCGCCTGTCATGCTTGGCATGTTCTCTTCTCCTGATGGACTCGGTGGGCATACAGAACCATTGCAGCGTTGACTCAGTCAATTCATAACATTTGTTGGGCAACTTTGCAATCCTTCCGGCCGGGGATTTGCGTTCCCAGTACTGTTGGCGGTCCACCCGGAGGTTGTGAGATCAAGTCTTCAGGAAGCTCGCGAGCTGGAGTCAGTTGCCAGGAAGCATCTAAAGTATTTCCCTAATGGAACCAAGAATTTCTTCCTGACGAGCGTGCAGCCGAAACGCCGGTGAATCCTATGTGCCCCCTTTCCGAGAAGTCGGGGTTTCAAAAGGGATCTACTTTAGGGTTGTTCACTGTTGAACCTGCCAGGCAGTCGTGCTATGATCGGCGCGAACCGTCGATTGAGCCAGAGATATTTGAAAGGAACAGGGTGTGTCCAGAACGCTAAAGGTCGGGGTTGTAGGGGTGGGCGGCATCGCAAAGGCCCATATGCCGGGATGGGCCGCGTCAGAGTTGGCGGAAGTGGTTGCCGGGTGTGACATTTCGAAGGAGGCGCTTGCACGATGGGGCGGGCTTCACGGCGTTTCCAAGCTGGTGCAGGACCCTGCCGAGCTTTTCAACGACAAGGATATCGACATTATTGACGTATGCACGCCGAATCGATACCACGCGCCGATTGCCATCGGGGCCCTCGAGGCTCGCAAGCACGTTCTATGCGAAAAACCGCTTGCGCCGACGCCAGCGGAGATAGGCCGGATGATCGAAGCCCGCGACCGGACTGGAAAGCTTCTGATGACCGCGCAGCATTTCCGATTTCGCGAAGATTCCCAGGCGATGAAGGCCGAAATCGCTACGGGAGTTCTGGGTGGGATCTACCATGCGCGCAGCTGGATGTTGCGCAGGGCCAATCTGCCGGTCCGTCCCGGTTTCATTTACAAGAAGCACAGCGGCGGAGGCCCGACGATCGATGTGGGCGTGCACATTCTGGACCTTACACTCTGGTTGATGGACAACCCCCGGCCTGTGGCGGTCTCTGGCGTGGCGAAGGCGCCGCTGGCGAAGCGCGAGGGGGCATTCAGCGCCTTGAGACTCGACCCTATCCCACAGGACATGGACGTGGAGGACTTTGCTGCCGCGTTTGTCCGCTTTGAGAGCGGCGCGACCCTCATCCTGGAGACAAGCTGGTTACTGCACCACGACACGATGGGCGAGGACACGCAGATCTGGCTTTACGGCAGCAAGGGAGGGTGCCACTGGCCAAGCGCCAAGTTTTTGGAAACGAATTACGCAACGAAGCAGTTTTACAACCGATTCTTACAGCGAACGCAGGACAGGATGGAGCCGCATGCGCTCGAATGTGTAGCCTTCGCGCAGGCTGTTGCCGACGGCGCTCCTTCTCCGGTGCCGGCTGAACAGTCGTTACAGGTCCAGACGATCCTCGATGGCATTTACCGCAGCCAGTCGGAGGGTAAAGAGGTGCGGATCGGGGATTGAGGGCCTACAAGCCATCACGGGAAGTTGGGAATTCTCGGCGGCACATGCAACTTTCCTTGCTGGGGTGCGTAGAGTGTTGTCAAGAGCGCAAAACGTATTGGAGAAGATGACGGCTTCTCCGCCCTCTGCCCTAAGGAGAAAGTCATGAGCGAGTCTACGCCGAAGCCCCAGGTAGAAGCAATCGATTCCATGGGGCAAGATAGCCCTGCTTCCACGGTTGACCCACAGGCGGCAGGAGCGGCTATTGCCGTGGAGAACGAAGAAAGCATGCCCGAGGGCGGCAGAGCAGCCAGGCGAGCACACGGGCTGTTTCGGCACCCTGAAGAGAAGCTAATTGGCGGCGTTTGCGGCGGCCTGGGGGACTGTTTCGGCATCGATCCTATTTTCGTGCGCATCTTGTGGGTAGGTTTGACGCTCGGTACAGCTGGCGGGGGTCTTTTCGCCTACGCTGCGCTGTGGCTGCTGCTGCCGGTAGGCACAGCGCGAGAAGGTGAGCGCGCCCCGGCCGCAGTTGAGTTGAACCGGCGGAACGTGGAACGGGCGGGGCTGTTGCTGGTCGTAGTTGGCAGTTTGTGGCTGCTGGCAAATCTGGGGATATTGCCGGCGCTGTGGGGCTTGTTTTGGCTCCTGGTCAGGCTACTCTTCTGGCCGGCTCTGCTGATAGGAACGGGTCTGCTGCTGCTCAACAATCAAAAGGCCTGGCGCAGCCGATTCCTTGGCGCGCGCGCCCAGGTGCAAGGTGGAAAGAGACGGGCTTCTTCCATATTCAGCCGCGAGTCGGCCAAGAGCGGACTGCGGAGAGCGCGGGCCAGCATTCCACTCAAGCGCAGCCGCGAAGACAGACTGGTTTTTGGCGTTTGCGGTGCCATTGGCAAGGCCATTGGGCTGGACGCCAACCTAGTCCGGCTGCTCTGGGTCGCATTCGCTGTAGGCAGTCTGGGCACGCTGTTGCTGGTGTATGTGCTCGCCGGCTGGATCCTGCCGGAAGAGACGCCGGTACTGGCAGAGGTCTATAGCCCAGAGCCCCAGGATGTAACCATCATAGACGGTCGGGCAGGTTAGGGCTATGGCGGCGGCGCTTCCATCTGGCAAAGCGGTAGCCATCGCCAGCATGGCAAACAAAGTGAGCCCTGGAGGATTCTGCTGTGGGTAAAGCCGAGAATCTCGCAGTTGGCCTGCTTGTCGGGGCGGCCATTGGGGCGATTGCGGCCTATGTTTTCGGGCCCTCGCGCAGGACTACCTTCGACGCTGGATACCAGTCTCGCTGGGACCGTGCTTTGGCAGAAGGGAAGGAGGCCGAGGCGGCGCGAAAGGCGGCACTGGAACGGGAGCTGGCGGAGGCGAAGCGCCGTAATACACCTGGACAGCACTGACTCGGCGGCGTTTGGGGCTTTCGCAACGCGTGCTTCTGCTTGCGTTCCCGCCTAATTCTGACATTCGGGGCAGAAGTGTGTGCTGCGCTGACCCAGCACGATGCGCCTGATGGGCGCATTGCAGTGAAAGCAGGGTTCGCCGCCGCGGCGAAACACTTGGAATTGCTCTTGGAAGCCGCCTTTCCCTCCAGTTGGCGGCGCATAGTTTTGCAGCGAACTGCCCTGAGCCTCTATCCCCGCCTGCAGCACATCGCGCAGCCCTTGATGAAGCCGCATAATCTCTCCGGCGTCAAGTTGACCGCCGGCGCGTCGCGGATCGATTCGTGCGCGGAATAGCGCTTCGTCGGCGTAGATGTTGCCAACGCCGGCGACGATGGACTGATTTAGCAGCAAAGACTTGATGTTTGCGGTGCGGCGGTCCAGTACCTTCTCAAGTATCTGCGGGAGGAACTCTGCGTCAAGCGGCTCCGGGCCCAGCTTGCCCACGACGGTCTCCTCATCGGTCACCAGCCAGATTCTGCCGAACTTGCGGGTGTCGCGAAAGTGCAACTCTTCACCGGTATCCAGTTGAAAGAGAACGTGTGTGTGTTTGTCCGCGGGGGGAATCGGCAAATCTGCAGCCGACGCGGCCAAGGCCGGGTCATGTTCCAGCGCGCCGGGAGCCGGCCCGTGGATGCGTAGCTCGCCGGTCATTCGCAGATGGACAATAAGCGATTCTCCGCTATCCAGGCCGAACAGCATGTATTTTCCCCGCCGCCGAAATGAAGCAAAGCGCCGGCCGCGTACCAGGTCGGGGAAGATCGAAGCATCAGGTGCGGCAATGGTCCGGGGCCATCGCACCTCAGCTCTGAGGATCGTCTTTCCGTTGAGCAGGGGCTTCAGGGCGCGTACGTAGGTTTCGACTTCGGGCAGTTCAGGCACTGCTAGTGCGGGGTCTGCGCCGGCTGAGCAGCCAGAGCACTATTATCGCTAATACCAGAACGATGCGAGCAGACCTGAGCAGAGAACGCAGGGAATACCAGGTGTTTTCCGTTTCTGGAGGCTCGAAGGAGACCGGCGGAGTCGATACAACTGAAGGCTGAGTAGGCTGGGGTGTGGCCTCGCTCACCTTCGTGGCACTTTGGTCGCCGGTCGTTGATGTGGCTAGGGTGGAAATCTCTTCGCTGTCCATTTCCGAGGGGCTTTCCCCGGTCGACATGATGCCAATGTCGCCGTTGTCTTGCTCCTCACGAACGGCGGTACCACTGCCTCCACCGGTTGAGGCGGTTCCGCCAACAAGGGTCACCTGAATTTGCGGCGTTGAGGTCTGGGCGGGCTGCTGATCGCTACCGGTCGCAAGGGTACCGACCTGGGGCTGCGGCAGTGAGATATCGGCGGCGACGACGATCAGTAAGAGGGCAGCCGCGGCCATGGCCGCGTTGCGATAGAGTGGATTCCCGCCGGCGAGAAAATTGAATATGCGCTGCCACGGGTTCTCGGCAGGTGGGGCTTGGATTCCGGAAGTAGGGAAAGGGTTGGACCGTGCGCGGCGTGCTTGCAGAACATCCTCGACTTGACTTTCGGCCAGAACGAACGAACGGGGCAACGCGGCTTTCGGCAAGTCGTGAAGCAGATCCACCGTGCGGCGCAGGGACTCCACTTCCCAGGCGACCTGTTCGCTGGCCGCCATAGCCCTCTCGACCTGAAGTCGTTCCTCGGCCGTGACGTCCCCGTCTACGTAGGCCGCGATCAGGTCTTCGTCGATCGAATGTGAGAAATGTGCCGACATTGTTTATGGCTCTGAGGTGCTGCTGACATTCTTGAACAGTTTTGCAGACTGACCGCGTTTGGTATGCCGGCCTACGGGCTCCCTCTCAGGCTGCCGTTTGCAATTGGGAATCCAGGCCGGAGAACATAGTTCCCCTACTTCCTTGAATGACGATAATCGGCTGGCAAAAGTTCCGTATGCTGGTTGAGATAATCCCTAACCCGGCCACGCGCCCTGCTGATGCGGGATTTTACCGTACCGACGGCAACGCTTGTAATATCCGCAATCTCCTCGTAGGCATACCCTTCGATGTCGCGAAGTACGATTGTCGTGCGCAGGACTTCGGGTAAGGATGTAATTGCGGAACCGATCAGGGCCTGCAGCTCTCTTCGTTCGGCGAACTCATGGGGGGTTTCGCTACGGTCCGTAAGTTCTGCAACGTACTCCTCCTCGACTGGCATATCATCGAGGCTTTCCGTCGTCTTCCGTTTTCGGTGGCGCAGGTGGTCGTAGCAGGTGTTGACTACGATGCGCGTCAGCCAGCCCTTGAAGCTCCCGCCCCGGTAGTTGTCCAGCCCCCGAAACGCCTTCAAAAAGCTATCCTGAATAGCATCGGCGGCCGAGTCAGCGTCATCGAGAAGGCGGTAGGCGACATTGTAGCCAAACCCCTGATACTCGATAACCAGTTGGTTGAACGCCTCCAGATCTCCTTGCTGCGAGCGTTCTATCAGATCGTCCAGGTTCATTTCCTGCCCGCTTTGGCACGCGAACGGAGGACTGTGCGGCCTTCCAGCCCTCTCTGTTTCATTGCTACGCCACAATAGTCGGAAGTCAGTGGACTGTACGCAATGGTTGTCAATGGAAGCGAATATTCTCGAATAGTGGAAGTAATTCGACGTCACTTGACTGAACGAACGCCAAACCGCTATACTGCACTTGGGCCGAAGTGGCGGAACAGGCAGACGCGCACGACTCAAACTCGTGTGGGGAAACCCGTGTGGGTTCGACTCCCACCTTCGGCACAAAGGATCGGAGGGAAAGATTGTGCCCGGAAAGGGAAAGGCCACGCTGCCTTCGCCGCCATTTCCCAGGCACATAACAGACTGGTCGCCAAGGGGACACCAATTGGTCCTGGGGTCTGCACTGTTGGCAGGCCTTCGTGAGTCCCTCGCCCAATTTGAACAACCTTTTCAACGCGGGCGCCTCGTCCACTTCGTTCGACAAGATCAGGTCAGGATATATTATAGCAGTTCAGGTAATGAATCTCCAGTATACTGGACATCCTATCACTTCTCCTCTTGTTTGATCAATGAAGAAGCGGTCTTCGTCTCCGGGAAGATTGGGAAAGGTGCGTGCAGGACGCGCGTCATTGGAGATTGGACAGGTCTGTCAAGTTGGGAAATTCAGACGGCACGGCCGAGGACCGTAGATATCCATTGGAGAAGTAACAGGTAATCAGGCAGAATAGAGGAGAACTCTGCGACAAAGCCATCGCGTTCGAAAGGAGTCTTCATGTCCGTCGAATTCCTGCGCGCAACGCCACTGTTTCAAGGCTTGTCAGACGAAGAACTTCGGGAGGTTGTTGTAGTTTTTCGCGAAGAGAATCAACGCGCGGGCGCTGCCATATTCCGAAACGATGAGACCTGCAACGAGCTTTATTTGATTCGAAATGGCTTTGTCCGTCTGCTGGATCCGGATGGCTCTGTGCTGGCGACACTGGGCCCGGGAAGTTTGTTGGGTGAAGCGGAGTTCCTGCGCGGGCTGGCCCACAATACAAGCGCCGTGGCCGCCACGGATGTACAGTTGTGGGCTTTACCAGATGCAAACTTGCGGAATTTGTTGCAGCGTCACTTCAACATTGGCGTAAAGCTCAGCCAGAACTTCGGCGAACAGATCGCGCAGTTGGAAGACTACCTGGTGGCGCAACTTGCCAAAACGCGTGCGCTGGGAGAGTTGCCTCACAAGGTTCTCTGGCCGGTTGCAAGAAGCATGCAGCCACACCAGCTCGAGCGAGGCAGTTTTCTCTACCGGACCGGTGACCAGGCCGAGGCGCTGTTTCTGCTGGAGAGGGGAAGCCTTGAATTGCAGCCAACGCCAACGCCGGAGAATTCCAGGCCGAATGCAAGCATGGTGGAATCGGGAAGTCTTTTTGGGGTGCTTCCACTCTTGACAAACAAGCCCTACGACACCAGCGCGTATGCCGTGGAGGACTGTCTTATCTGGACGTTACCGTCGGCTACATTTTTCAGCTTGAGCAGCCAGTTTCCCTTGCTGCGCCGCACGCTAGGGCGCCACAGCCGCAGTCGTCTCAGTGTGGCGGACCAGACCCAGGCGGTTGTGAGACTTGCACAGACACCTCTCTTTGCCCAGCTTGAGCCGGCCAATTTGCACGCGATCGTTCAGCGGTTGGTTCTTCAGCATGTTCCGGCGGGCGAGCCGATTTACCGTTTGGGAGACCCGAGTGACGCCCTGTTTCTGGTTGACCAGGGCGAGGTGGAGTTGACTGCGGAAAACGAGAGCGGAGTCCTGGAGGAGCTGGCTCGAATCGGTGTTGGCAGCTTCTTTGGCGCCATGAGTCTGCTGACTGGGGAGGACCGCCTAGAGAACGCAACTGCAATTCGCAATACGAATTTGTGGGTATTGTACAGAACTGATCTCCAGGAGTTGGTGGGCCTCCATCCTGCCATTGGATCGGCCCTCGACCAGGCGGTATCAGCGCGCCGCAGCGCCCGTCAGGACACGATGGACGAGGGACGGCTGCGCCGATTTCCGCTGCTGTCTGACCTCTCCTCGCGCGAGTTGAGGGAAGTCGCACATCATTTGCAACAGGCTCAAATTCCTGCCGGCGAGCAGATTTACCGGACAGGGGCGCCGAGCGATGCGCTTTACTTTATAGAAGGTGGGATTGTACGACTGCAACCTGTCAACGGCGCAGGCAGTTGGACGCGCGGCGAGGGCGAAATCTTTGGAGAAAAGGCGATTCTGTCTGATGAACCTTACGGACAGAGCGCTTTTGCCGAGACAGACCTGGACCTGCTCTACATCGAGCAGCCGGGACTGGACGCTCTCAAGTCGCGGCTGCCATCGCTAGCATTCGACCTTAATCGGATTCTGAGCTATCCGGTGGCAGAAGGCGAGGAGTTCGCGGGCGTGCCCCAGCGCCGCGCCGATGATGCACCCGACGAATACTCCGATCCAAAGTATGGGCGCCAAGCTTCGGTGCGTCCGGACGATTTTCCTCCTCCACGTCCCCGCCGCAGCGGCGGAAACTGGTTTGGAAATCTCAGCGTCTGGGCGAAAGTACGTCTTCTACTGGTTGTAATCCTTCTGCTGTATCTCGTCGTTGTCGTCGTACCGAGTCTTCTAGGTTTGTCCTTCTGATGCGTCTCCTGCCTGGGCCGCCAGGTAACTGGAAGTTCCAGAGGGGGGATTCAGGCCAAGAGAAGCAGCCGATGCGGAAGAGAGGGCGCCTTCAGTCCTGTCGAGTGCGCGTTCTTCACCAACCCTTCGCCAGGATAGGCCACTCCAGTTCAACTTCTCCGTTTCTGTGGCCGACCACACGCGAAAAGAGATTGTTTGAGACGCAGCAGTGGTTGGCAAGCACGGTGACCCGTTCGCCGATCTCCGGCTTACGCGCGCAGCGGGAAACGTCGACGTGGCCGTGCTCCTCCGACAGCTTGAAGAGTTCCGCCTCCGGATACTCGATGATCAGTCCGTGCCCGGACGACATTCTGGCGCTGTCCGCGGCCAACGACTTACCGCCCGAATCCAAAACGACTCGATCCTCGGTTGGCCGGCTGACGACGGTTGCCAACACGAAGTATGAGCATTGATCCAGTGTCATCACGCCGGCATCGACCAGGTTACGGTCGCCATAGACATACATGCCGGCCCGATATTCGGTGAATTCGGTAAACTCATGTGCCTGCCACATTACAAAAGAGCTGCCGCCGCTGACCCGTTCCGCGGCCAGTCCGTCCTGGGCGAGCAGCATCTTTGACTCGGCCATGAAGGCGTTGGCTTCCGGATTGCAAGGGTATACCATGAGTCCGCCGAAGCGTAGGTTCGCAGCGCCGTCGATCTGCCGGGCCAGAGCGCGCACGCCATCGGTTGTGGTCACACCGCAACGTTCATAGCCACCGTCCATTTCGATCAAGACGGGCAGAACCGTACCTTCCTGCGCGGCTGCGTTGGCGTAGCCTTCGACCGTGCGGGCGGAGTCGGCGGTGACGCTTATCCTGGCCCTACGCGAGAGAAGCATCAGTCGTCTCAATTTGGTCTGGCTGAGCAAGTTGTAGGGCAGGAAGATGTCGTGGATGCCTGCGCTGCACATCACCTCTGCTTCGCCCAAGGTCTGACAGGTGATGCCGACAGCGCCCGCCTGCATCTGCATATGCGCGATGGCAGGGATGCGGTGTGTCTTTATGTGGGGCCGGTTGTCGATGCCGTGCTTGTCCAGGTAGGCCTGGAGCCGCTCGATGTTGGCGGAAAGCCGGTCCAGATCGACGACTGCTACCGGGGTGTCAAGTTCCTCGATTTGCATGAGCATTCCTCTGTTCGACGATCAACAACAAGACCAGAATCAGTTCAACAGCCTTGGTAAGAAGACCAAAACCGTTCTCCAGAGACTCCAGTTGGTTGAGCACAAAGTAGGCGATTATCGTAACGGCCGTGTAGGCCAAGAGCGCCCAGCGAATGAAGGTCCTCAAGTTGGCGAGCTGGGGGACCAGGTAGAGACCGACAACCAGTGCGATGAAACCCAGCCCGTTGAGGATGAAGATGGCAATCCCATCCTGGACGCCAAGAAACAGATGGATCAAGCCGGTCAGAAGCGCGAGCCCCATGATGCGGTATGACTGTGCATTCAAGGATCGAAATTCGTCCATTATCTTGAACCTCCATTCTTGGGCCCGAAATGGGAACGCCGCCGCGCGGCATAGGTCGGGCCACAATATAGTCTCACACATTTGCTCTTTTCTCAACGCCTGGCCCGGCACGGCCCTGTGGACCGGCTACTGTTCTACGATGGCGCCGATTCGCAGCCAGCGTTCTTCCGGGATCCAGAGGGTGAAATGGCCGCTTCCAAGGACCATCAGCAGTGATGAAATGAACAGGAGCGGGAGTCCCAACGACGGCTGGCCGCCGAAGGCATAGTCGACGTAAGAGGCTAAGATGACAAGGCCGGATGCCGATCTTGCGGCTAGCCCCAGCAGGACGGCGACGCCACCGAACGCGCCGACCAGAGCGATGATGAGATTCGCGGCCGCTGGCAGATGGGATGCTCCGGAAAGCAGGCTCATCACAAGAAGAGAGACGAGCGCCGCGGCCAAGATTCGCAGACCAACCGGCAACCACAGTAGCGACCACATCTTCAGACGGGCGCGCCAAATGGTGTAGGCTGAATGGTCGGGTCTTATCCACCCAATGGTTACAAGCCAGTCGCGTACAAAGCTGAGCGTCACCGCGCCGCCGAAGACTGCGCCGACAACGTAAGTCTCCGGCGGTTTGAAGATCGGCCAGAGCACGGTGGAAAGAAAAATCATGAGCAGACCGGCGATTATACGCCGCTGGTTGCTCTCTGTCATTGAGTGGTTGGGCAGTCCCTTGCGTGTCCGCAACAGCATCCCGCCGACGAAGAGTGGACGCGCGATGCCCACCAGCAGAAAGACCAGGGGCAGTTGCCCGTATTGGACGGCGAGCATGCACGCGATGAGCACTCCCAAACCGTCAAATTCCATGTCAAGCGTCTCGCCCAACCGCGAAACGCGGTCTGTCTTGCGCGCGACATATCCGTCAAATACGTCGGTGATGCTTGCTGCCACGTACAGCAGGGCTGGCAGCCAGTCCATAGGTCCGCCCGGCCGGGGCAGGAGGAGGAATCCGGCCATCCAGGCGTAGGCGAGGCCGCGGTAAATCGTCAGCAGGTTGGCGGGGCCCAAGTCCGGATACAGCTGGTCTGAATCGGGGTGGTGATTCTGGCGGAGAACGCGGCGCAGGTACCAGAATTCGCCGGCGACGACGAGCGCTGAGAACATGAGCCAGCGTCGTGCATTGAAGTCGGTGTTCAGAGCTGTGAAACGCAGCAGCAGCACGCCGACGAGCAAGGTCACACTGCAGATCAGCGTTAGCCGCCTGACGCTCTTCTGCAAGAGTGCGAACTTTTCCTCTTCTCTCATCTGGTTCTCCTGGGCGGTGGGCCGCGCGCGCCACCATAGCATAGTATGGCGCAACGCTCAATCTCCAGCCGCTGGTCACTGCAGGGCTGGGCTCTCTGGAGGCCCGAAAAATGATTGGTTTGGGCGTGTTGTCCTGTGCTATGATGGTATGAATCGGCTACCATTTGTCGGGAGAAAAACGTGTCGAATCCCATCCCGTTGGTAATCCATGCGACGCATGAAGCGGGCACAAAAGTGGGCGGCATTGGCTCCGTTCTCGCAGGACTCTTGGGCGCGAAAGAGTACAATGATCAGGTTGCTCGAACGATCCTGGTGGGTCCGATGTTTGGCTGGGATTCACTTCAGATGGAGAGGCTCATAAGCGGAGTTAACGGGCTGCAGATTCGATACAGCAGCCTGCACGGGATTTTCTACGGGATCAGCGAGGCGGTCCAATGGGCACTGCGGACAGTTGAGCAGACCTATCAAGTGGGAATTCTCTATGGCGTACGCCGATTTGGGGAGGTGGAGCACGAAGTCTTGCTGGTTGATGCCAGCAACCCGGCGATGGAGCAGGTTTCGAGTTTCTATTTCTACCTTTGGGAGCACTATGGCATCGAGAGTCAGCGATATGAGCATGATTACGAATACGGTCTCTATGTCTCGATCGCCCAGCCAGTTTTTGAGGGCCTGAAGGCGCTGGAAGTTGACGCGGGCCTCTCGCCAAACGAGCGCGTGATCATAGCCCACGAATGGCTGGGGATGCCGGTTGTATTCGCGGCTCAAATGAACGAACCGGAGCAGTGGCGTACGGTCTTTTACGCGCATGAAATGGCGACGGCGCGCCTTCTCGTTGAAGGACACAGCGGCCACGATACCCGTTTCTATAATGTAATGCTCCGCGCCAGGGAGTCCCATTTGCCGCTTGAGACTTTGTTCGGCGACCAAAGCGCCCATTTCAAACATGCCATTGTTCGGCAGGCGGTCCATTGCGACGCGATTTTCGCCGTGGGCGACCTGGTGAGAGAGGAGTTGCGCTTTCTTGGCGGGCCCTTTGCCAACTGCAGAATCGATCTCGTATACAACGGAATCGACGCGGAGGTCAATACGGCGGTGGAACGGCGGAACTCCAGGCGCCGTCTTCGGGAATACTGCAACAGGCTGCTTGGCTACAAGCCCGACTACGTATTCACGCATGTGGCGCGGCTGGTGCCATCGAAGGCTCTGTGGCGAGACACGCATGTAATGATGCATTTGGAACAGTTGTTGCGATCGGTGGATAGGAAGGCAGTGCTGTTCGTGTTGGCAACCAGCCAGCCGGCCGGCCGGTCGGCAGAGCAGGTGCGGCGCTGGGAGGCGCGATACGGTTGGCCGGTAGGACACAGAGCGGACAACGGTGACCTGATCGGCGAAGAAGCGCCATTCTTTTTCAGCAGTGTGGAGCCTTTCAATCACTTCGCCCGCAACAGTCGAATCGTATTGGTCAATCAATTTGGCTGGAGCCGGGAGCGATGCGGCACTCGGATGCCGGCTGCGATGGAGTTTCAGGACATCCGTCGCGGCAGCGACGTGGAGTTCGGTCAGAGCATCTACGAGCCCTTTGGCATCGCGCAGGTTGAGCCGGTAAATTTTGGAGCGATAGCCTGCGTTAGCAACGTATGCGGCTGTGTCGGTTTCCTTGAACAGGGGGCCAGCGAACTTGCGGGGCAGGGGTTGTTGTCAGGCGAAACGGTGGATGGGCAGCCCTTGCCGACAGAGGCTGGCGGCGGATGGCCAGGCGGCTCAGGAGAATCAACGTTCATCAACGACAAAGGCTTCCCGCTGGTAGTCGCCGACTACATCGGTCTGCCAGAGGAGGAGGCGCCGGGTTCGGCCCAGGAGGCGCTCGCGATTGACCAGGGGGTGCGGGACAAAGTCGAGGTCCGCAATGCAGGAGCTACCGCTCGACAGATCTTCGAACGCCTGCCCTCCCCGCGCGGACGGGTCGCGGAACGGATCCAAATTGGAAACGACTTGGCCGCAAGCATGAGTTGGGAGGCCGTAGTAAGCAACTTTTTCTTGCCGGCTTTGAAGAGAATTTGCCTCTAATCCCGCCTGCGGCGAGCCGAAAAGCGGATACAGGGCTGTTGAAAGGGTCCGCGATCGGGCGTTTTGACAGGCTAGCGAGGGAAGAGGGCGGCCATCGCTGGGCAATTGGCGAGAGAGCGAAGGAAGGGCGCTGAGAGTTGACAGGGTCCTGGTTCACAGATGACGAGGCCTTCCTTTTCGGTGAAGGCAACTTCCTCTACAGCTTCCGCAAATTCGGAGCGCATTACCGGTCCGTGGACGGCGTCAAGGGTGTGCAGTTCGCGGTCTGGGCGCCGAATGCCCAAGGTGTAAGCGTAATCGGCCACTTCAACGGCTGGGACCCTCACGCCCAGCCGATGCAGGCTCTGCGCGAAGGAATCTGGGAACTCTTTGTTCCGACCGAGCTTCCGCCGGGCAGCGCGTACAAGTATTCGATTCAGCTCCCGCTTGTTGATTTCCGGATTGACAAATCAGATCCGTACGGATTCTACGCCGAGGAGGCCCCGGAGACAGCGTCCCGCGTTTGGCCGTTGGAAGGGTACGGTTGGGGGGACGAAAAGTGGCTTGAAGAGCGTGCCGGCAGGCAGGCGGTTTCCCAACCTCTAAACATCTACGAAGTCCACCTGGGCAGCTGGCGGCGGGCGCCGGAAGACAACAGCACGCTCGGTTACCGGGAGTTGGCGCACCAGCTGGTCGCGTATGTGCTCGAAATGGGTTATACGCATATCGAGCTTCTACCCATAACCGAGCACCCGTTCGAAGGGTCGTGGGGCTACCAGACGACAGGCTATTTCGCACCAACCAGCCGCCTGGGAAGACCCGACGATTTCAAATATTTTGTCGACTATTGCCATAGGAACGGCGTTGGCGTGGTCCTCGACTGGGCGCCGGCCCACTTTCCCAAGGATGCCCACGGGCTGGCCTACTTCGACGGCACACCCCTATATGAATATGAAGACCCCCGCCGCGGCGAACATCCCGACTGGGGTACGAAGATCTTTGACTACGGGCGCAACGAGGTTCGAAATTTTCTGCTCGCAAGCGCCTTGTTCTGGGCGGAGGAGTATCACATCGACGGACTGCGGGTTGACGCCGTGGCCTCGATGCTCTATCTGAACTACAGCCGGGAGGAGGGCGAGTGGGTTCCGAACCAGTATGGAGGGCAGGAGAATCTCGACGCCATCGCATTCTTGCGGCAAGCGAATGAGATGCTACATGAACGGGCGCCCGGCCTATTGACGATTGCCGAAGAGAGCTCGATCTGGCCGAAGGTTACACGACCCGCTGATGCCGGCGGGCTGGGATTCGATTACAAGTGGAACATGGGCTGGATGCACGACACGCTGAGCTTTTTCGAGATGGACCCGCTGTACCGCAGAACCAATCATCGCCTGATTACTTACAGTTTGAGCTATGCCTTCAGCGAGAAATTCATCCTCCCGTTGAGTCACGATGAGGTCGTCCACCTGAAGAAGTCGATGATTGGCAAGATGCCCGGCGACTTGTGGCAGCAGTTTGCGCATCTCCGCCTCTTCTTCGGCCTGATGAACGCACATCCAGGCAAGAAGCTGACTTTCATGGGAGGGGAGTTTGGCCAGTGGCGGGAGTGGACGGAGATGGCGAGCCTGGATTGGCACCTCCTAGAGCAAGCCGACCACCGGAACTTGCAGCGATTTGTGAGAGACATCAACCGGCTCTATTGCTGGGAAACGGCCTTACACCAGGTCGATGACAGCTGGGAAGGGTTTCGATGGGTCGACTTCCAGGACGCCGCTCACTCGATCATCAGCTTTGTGCGCCGCGATGCCGAATGTAAGAACAGCATTCTCGTTGTCTGCAACTTTACGCCCGTGCCGCGACACGGTTATCGCGTCGGACTGCCCGGGCCGGGCCGCTACGACCAGGTTTTGAACAGCGATTGGGCGATCTATGGCGGCAGCGGGATAGACAATCCGTTTCCCTTGAAGGCTGAGGCGATACCTTGGCAGAACTCTTCATGGTCCACGATTATGGAACTGCCGCCGCTTGGCGTCTTGTATTGGAAGAGGGTAGATGAGCCGCCGAAAAAGGAGTGAATTGCGTTGAAAATAGATGAATCGACGGCCGTTTCAAGCAAGGGAAGCGGCGCGGCAGTCGCCGGCATCAGCGGCCTGACGGCTCGTACCGTCTTCGGCACGGTGGCTGCACCGCCTGGTCATGCATTCACGCTCGCCTGCAATGGCGGGATGGTCGGACCCTGGCTGGCAGAAGGAGCGGAAGTTGACGGTCCCCTCCTTGACGGGACTGACTGCATTCTATTGCCCGGTTTCATCGACGTTCACATACATGGGAGCGGCGGCGCGGATGTGATGGACGCGACGCCGGAGAGTCTTGCAACGATCAGTCGTTTCCTTGTTCGGCACGGCGTAACTGGCTTCTATGCAACTACCGTGACAGCATCGCATGCCGATACGCTGGCCGCAGTTTCCAATGTGGCAAGGTTTTGCAGCAAGGCACGCTCAGTCGAGGGCGTAGAATCCCCTGTTGGCGCGCGCGTTCTGGGGGTCCACCTGGAAGGGCCTTACATCAGCGGAGAGTTTCCCGGCGCGCAGAATCCGGCCTTTGTTCGTCCGCCGTCTGCGCGGGAGTTTGAAGAGCTTCTGGACGCGGGTCCGGTGCGTATGATCACGCTTGCCCCGGAGGAAGAGGGGGCAGGGACGCTGATCGAAATGGCCCTGGGATCGAACGTGAGGGTAGTGCTCGGCCACACAGCGGCCACATTCGATGAGGCAAGGGCGGCCATCGACGCGGGCGTTTCGCAAGCAACGCACACGTTCAATGCGATGAAGGGTCTGCACCATCGCCGGCCTGGCGCGCTGGGAGCTGTGTTGAGCGACGACAGGATTTACGCACAGCTAATCGCCGACGGGATCCATGTGCATCCGGCGGCGATGCGCATACTGGGCCGGTGTAAAGGGCCGACACGTGCGCTTCTGATCAGCGATGCGATACGGGCCACGGGCATGCCCGAGGGGCGCTACGATATGGGCCGTCTGCCGGTCATCGTCCAGGACGGCGCCTGCCGACTAGAGGACGGGACGCTTGCCGGCTCGGTCCTGACGCTGGATGCGGCGCTGCGGAATTTCATGTCAGCCACGGGCTGGCCGCTTGTGCAGGCCTGGCCGACAACAAGCCTGTCCCAGGCACAGGCGATGGGGATTGATCACGAAGTGGGCCGCATCAGCAGAGGCGCGCGGGCAGATTTGACGCTCTTGGACACGGAGTCACGGGTCGTCGCCACAGTTGTAGGCGGGCGTCTCGCATATCTGCGGGACGACTGGCGGCTGCAGAGAACGGCGAATTAGCGGCTACGCGCCAACTTGGGTCACTATTGTGCTCGCCGCGCCTCCGGCCAGCAGTGCCTCCCGCACCGGGTCGATTTTCTCCGGCTCAACCATTGCGATAAGATTGCCGCCGCGCCCGCCGCCGCTCAGCTTAGCTCCGGCCGCGCCGGCCCCCTCTGCGATTTCGATGAGGCTCTCAAGGGAAGGTGCGCTGACGTCAAGCTGACGCAGGAGCCGCTGATTTTCCCGCATCAGGAAAGCCAGCGCCTCCAGTTTCCCCTCGGCGATTGCCCCTTTTGCCTCTTCCGCGATAACGGCTATGGCATCGAAGATCGCGTCGTAACGCGCGGTGTCCTCCTGCCGCGCCGCACGCACATCGGCCACCACCTGGCCGGTGGGACTGGCGATACCGGTGTCGGCGATGACCAGGTGGAAGGGCCGGGCGATGTCGAAAGTCTCGGGTGGCTTGCCGCGGACAAACCAGACGGGCCGCTCGTAGATTACGACGGTATTGTCGATGCCGCTTGGCGTGGCGTGATGTATCCGCTCGACGGCATAGACGATGCGGTTAACAGTTTCGACGTCGGGGCAGCCACGAATAGACGGGGCACCGGAGAGGACGGCCCGCGCGAGCGCCGCGCTGACGGCGGCGCCGCTTCCCATCCCACCGGCAATGGGAATGGTGCTGGTAACGGAGATGTTCCAGTCCGGTTCGCCATTGACGCCCGCGGCCTCCAGGGCCAAGCGCACGGCTGTTGCCAGGGGGTCGTCAGTCTCTGAGGACAGGCGGATGCGTACGCCAATGTCGGGGGCAGAGATGGCGCAGCCCGAACCGGGAGCCGAGTCTTCGACGGTGGCGGTAGCCTGCACTTTGGTCACGGGGACGGCGATGGCCGGCCGGCCGTAAACGACTGCGTGCTCTCCGAACAGAATGACCTTGCCCGGCGCAGTTGTTTTGGCGCTGCTCACGCGTTTGCCCACGTTGGCGTTTTCCTCATGCATCGGAGGGTGCGGCGGCGGGTCCAGCCTCCGAAAGCGCTTGCCGGATGCCGTCGGGCCGGTCGGTGATGATCGCATTAACGCCCAGAGCAGCCAATCGACGAGCCTCTGCGCCGCAGTTCACGGTCCAGGCATTCACGTGTTGACCACGGCGGCGCGCCTCCGCCATCAGGGAAGCGTCTATGGACTGAAAGTGCGGGTGGAGGGCATCCGGCGAGAAGCGGGAAACGAAGAAGGCGCGGAAGAGATGGAAGAAGAGAAGCTTGAACGGCACCTTGCGGATCCTTGAGACCAAAGTAGGCCGCGGGCCGACGGGACTTGGAAGTCTAGGAACGTAAAGCAGGCCCAGGGGTATGGCGGGGTCAAGTCTGCGCATTTTGCGTAGGGCGAAGGGATTGAAGCTTGACACAATGACCCGGTCATGGAGGCGGCGACGCTGTACTATGCGCGTCAGCGGTCCCGCTTCGGGGCCTCCGTCCCAGTCCATGTTCTTGATCTCGACGTTGACAATACAGCGGTCTGCCGTCAGTTCAAAGACCTTTTCTAAGGTGGGGATCGGCGTGCCTGCGAAGTCGCGGTTGAAGCGGACGCCGGCATCGATTTCGACGAGCTGTGCCACAGTACGTTTGCGAAGGAGGCCTGAACCGGTTGTTGTGCGCTCCAGGTTGAAGTCATGCAGCACGACCAGCTCGCCGTCGGCGGTGGCCTGCACGTCCAGCTCGATGCCGTCTGCGCCCATTTCCAGCGCCTTTGTGAAGGCGGGCAAGGTGTTCTCGGGCGCGACGGCGCTGGCTCCTCTGTGGGCGAAGATCAGCGGCTGGGAGGACATGGCACTCCTCCGACGATGCTGCGGTAGGGAATGGTTGTCAAACTCAGGGGGAGGTTAGATCGGTGATCGCGTGGTCGCGTTCCAGGCCCGTAGACCGAGACGCGACGCCGGACCTAGCCCTGGAGAATGAACATCCACTCCTCCAAGTCGTCATCGTTGGGTTTGTGCTCGACGTAGCAGATGCGAAAGTTATGGCGTTCGATAATCGTGAGGATGTCGATCAGCGAACGGCGCTCTGCTTTGGCCGGGTGGTATTCCAACTCGCCGATTGAAACCTTTACGTCTTCCTTGATGAGGCTGTCCCCCAGCACTTCAATGCGCCAGGTCTTGCCGACAGATGTCTGGCGGGCTTTGGTCTGCAAGATGATGGTGTGCATGGTTCCCCTTACTTAACGAACGGATCGAATCGTTTATCAGTGTTAAGGCAAGACGCTCCTGTTTCCGGGAGTTGGAAGGCCGAGGCGCCGCATGACCGCCAGCAGGACCTGATCTGCCGCCTCAGGGCGCGTTTTGACTGCGCCAAAGGGATCGCTTACGCCGGCCTCGTCGCCGCACAGCGCACGGAGGGTGGAAAGTACACAGTGGGGCAAGGCATCCAGATGGTATCCGCCTTCCAGTGTGCAGATCAGCCGTCCACGGCATAGCGCGTCCGCCAGGGCGATCATCTCCTCCACCAGCTTGGCGTAACCGGCGACGCTGAGACGGTGCTCGCTGAGCGGATCCAGCCAGTGGCCGTCGAATCCGGCCGAGAGGAAGATCACATCAGGTTCGAATTCATTCGCCAGGGGTGTCAACACCTGGCGCAGCGCGGCGAAGTAACCGGCGTCGCCGACGCCCGCGGGGAAGGGCACATTCACGGTGTAACCTTCGCCGGCGTCGCGTCCGAATTCGTCGATGGTCCCGCTGAAGGGGTAGTGGGGATACTGATGGATGCTGAAGAAGAGAACCGAGCTGTCGTCATAGAACATCTCGGCCGTACCGTTACCGTGATGCACGTCGAAGTCGACGATGAGAACCCGCTGCGCGCCGTGCCGCTGCTGGGCATGGCGTGCAGCGACGGCAACATTGCCCAGCAGGCAGAATCCTTTGGCACTGTTCGGCCTAGCATGATGGCCCGGCGGGCGAACCAGGGCGAATCCGTTGGCTGCCGCCCCGGTCATGACCGCGTCAGTAATCGACAGCAGACCCCCCACTCCCCGCAGGGCAGCTTCAAAGCTGGCTCCGAGGATGTATGTGTCCTGATCTAGCCAACCCGCTGCACCCAAGTTGCCCGGCCATGAACCACGGCTCCCGCTATTCGTTGCCAAATCCCGGCAGATGCCTTCCAACTGTTCGACATAGTTCGCTCCGTGCACGGCCAGGACTGGGCCGAGTGTGGAAACGTTTTGGGGCAGGCGAGTCAGTTTTTTGAGAATGCCGTCCTGCTCCAGGAGGGCCCAGACGTGTTCCATGCGGTGATGGTTTTCGGGATGGCCGTCGAAGGTATGGTTAAGCTCGAACGGATCGTAGACGTAAGCGGTGGTCATGATGAAATCTGCGATTACAAGCTGGATCGAAACGACGGCATCGGCCTCTTGCTCAAAGGTCCTGGTCAAACGCGGGCACGAAGAGATCGCTGCCCAGGCGGAAACGCAGGTCGAAGCTATTCTCGTCGGAGCCGAAGGCCCGTACCTGGGTCTGAATCTCGGTTGGGCCATCGAACGTTATCGGGCGTGTGGTGTGCAGTGTTTCGCCGTCCCACAGCAGGCTGATCTCGTCGTTCTCCTCCTGGGCGGAGTAAGGCAGGTTCATCAGCGCCCACCAGCCCCAATCAGATGGCCACATTCTTTGCAAGGTAACGTGTCCCCGGTCGGCTGTGATGCCTAACCGGTCCCAGACGGTCGGTTGGACGTTCGGGGGCCGCTCACCAACGCTGGCAGCCATCGCTTCGGCGGCGCGCGCCCAGGGCGCGGCATCGGCGTCTGAATCCGTAAGGTTAATCAGCGCGCAGGCCGCATTGAGCGCGCGACAAGCGGCCTCCTGGGCTCCCTTTTCTAAGCGGTCCGGGTCAGCAGATGCGTGGCAGGTCTCAATGGCGTTGAGCAGTTCATTTGCACAAACGGCAATAGCCTTCTCATGTGTCGCCAGCCACTCGAGATTAGGGTGGCGGCGGTGATGGGCTTGCAGCGCGGAGAGATAGGCGGCTGAAGCAAACGGCAGAACGGCGTCGGGCGCGTCAACCGGCTCGCGGGGCAGGGTCGGGAGCTTCAGGGGCAGCGCGCCGCCGGTCCGTTCTGCGACACGACGCGGCGTATCCAGAAGCGCGCGGCTCTGGTCGGGCGCGAAGGAGTCGAAGAGATCGACCAGCCTCGGCAAGGCCTCGATGTTGCGATCGGCAGGCGCGAAGCCGGCGCGGGACCGTGCGATTGTCTGCAGGGCGCCGATCTTGGCTTCCTGCACTGTGCGGTTTGCCGCGGCATCGGGGGACCACAGCCGACCGCGATGGGTGATGTCATGCCAGCGGCTGCGGCTGCGCTTGAAGGCGCGTGAGATGTCCCGCTGCACGAGGAAGCCGTTCCAGGCCACTTGTTCGCCAACGTCGCTCAGCGCCAGTATCAGGGGCAGGTCCACCTGTCCGGCGACGAGCACGTGGTAGATGAGCCGGGCCTGGGATTCGGTCGGGAATTCGACCAGGTCGGGCCGCCCTTCGGCAGCGCCAAAGACGCGCGTGCTCTCGGCGTTTCGCTGCGAGTGTGCACCGCTGGCCTCGCCGGGTTCGCTTTGGGCGACGAGGAGTCCGTCGACCATGCGCTGTACAAGGGGCTCGCCCCAATCAATCTCAACACGAATCTGGATGAGGCGGTCGCCTTCGGCCTGTGCCTCCATCATCCAAAGGAGTGAGCGGTCGTAGTAGCTATCGAGGGGAGCGAAGATGCGTTTGCTGACGATCACGCCTTCGACACCGTAGATCGTTTCCTGGTAGCCGGGAAAAAGCTGAAGGGCCAGTGGAAGAACGTCATCCAGTTGTTCGCTGCTGATGCCGCTGCTGGTATAGATTGGCGCGTCGATGCGGATGCGGATGGCGCGGGCATAGGGGCGACCGTGCCAGTGCCAGTGCAGGTCGAAGAGGTCGCTGTCGCGGTCGGCGGAGAAGCGGAGCTCGCCATTGGCGTGGGGGAAGCGGGCATCCTCGCTGATGTCGTCGTACTCTTCGAGTGTGGGTTGATCGAGGGCTGAATCTGTCACCTAATCGTTCTCGATTGTTTCGGCAGCACCGGACTGCTGCGAATCGGGGTTGACTCCTGCCATCAGCAAGCCGATCGCTGCGCGGTTGGCCTGATTCCGGGGGAGGACGGCGATGATGCGGCCGTGGAACATGACTGCGATGCGGTCCGAGAGCGCCATAATCTCATCCAGCTCATAGCTTACCAGGAGGACGGCGACGCCTTCATCGCGCTTGGCGACGATTTGGCTGTGGATGAATTCGATTGAGCCGACGTCGATTCCTCGAGTCGGCTGGGCGGCGATCAGGAGGCGAATGGGTCGGCTGAATTCACGGGCGACGACCATTTTCTGCTGATTGCCTCCAGAGAGGCTTGCGCCCAAGGTTGTGACGGAAGGCGTGCGCACGTCAAAGCGCTGCACCAACTCTTCGGCGTGTTGGGCTATGGCCTGCTGGTCCATTGTCAGGCCGGTGGAAAAGGGCCGCTGGTAGTAGGAGCCGAGGACGAGATTGTCTGCGACCGAATAGGCATCGACCATGCCATAGAGATGGCGGTCCTCGGGCACATGGCAGATTGCGCCTTCCTCGGTGATGCGGCGCGGAGGCGCGTTCGTCAAGTCGATTCCGTTCATGCGTACGGCGCCGTCCGCGGCCGGACGCAGGCCGGTGATCACCTCGACCAGTTCAGTCTGGCCGTTGCCCTGCACGCCGGCGACGCCGACGATTTCACCGCCGCTCACGTCGAGCGAGACGCCGCGCAAGGCCGGTTCGCCCAGGTCGTTGAGCGCCTGCAAGTCGCTGATTTGCAGGAGTACCTCGCCTGCGGCGCCCGGCTGTTTTTCGACCTCGAGCGTCACCTTTCGCCCCACCATCATCGCGGCCAATTCCGCCTGTGAGACGGATTCGGGGTTGGCCTCACCGACCATTTCGCCGCGACGCAGCACGGCGATGCGGTCGGCGATGCGAAGAACTTCCTTTAGCTTATGGGTGATGAAGATGATCGATTTGCCCTGGCTGCGGAGCAACTCCATCACGGCGAAAAGGCCTTCGATCTCTTGCGGCGTCAAGACGGATGTCGGCTCATCGAGGATCAGGACATCGGCTTTCCTGTAAAGCGCCTTGAGGATCTCGACGCGCTGCTGAAACCCGACAGGGAGGTCTTCAATGATCGCGTCCGGGTCAACCGGCATGTTGTATCGTTCGGCCAGTTCGCTTATGTGTGCCCCTACGCCTTCCCGGTCCAGGAGACCGCCGCGTACGCTTTCGCTGCCTAACATGATATTGTCGACCACGCTCATCACCGGCACCAACTGGAAGTGCTGATGGACCATGCCGATGCCCAACTCAATGGCGTCGCTCGGCGAGTGCATTTGGACAGAACGACCATCGACCAGAATCTCGCCCTCGGTAGGCTGATAGAGGCCGTAGATGACGTTCATCAGCGTCGATTTGCCGGCCCCATTTTCGCCGAGCAGAGCCAGGATCTCTCCGCGATGGAGCGTCAGATCGATCTCTTTGTTGGCGACGACTCCGGGAAAGAGCTTGGTGATGTTGCGAACTTCAAGCTTGGCTTGCGCGTCGCCGTTCTGGTGGTTGGGCGCGCCTTGGGGCCGGCTCATGCGCTGCCCTCCGTCTCGTAGACTTTGCCCTCAGCGGCGGGAGGCCGTACGCGTCCAACGAGGCCGGAGACGGCGACGATGGTGACGACGTATGGAAGCATCGAGATGAACTGGCGAGGCACCTGGGTTACGCCCGCGAGAAGCAGCTCGTTTTGCAGCGCCTGTGTGTAGCCGAAGAGCGCGGCCGCGCCGAGCGCGCCGAAGGGATTCCAGTTGCCGAAAATCATAGCGGCCAGGGAGATGAAGCCCCTCCCCGCGGTCATGCCTTCCTGAAACTGACCGACTGCCTCGAGGACAAGAAAAGCCCCCGCCAGTCCCGCCAGCATGCCGCCGAGGGATGTGTTGACGTAGCGGTAGCGATTTACATTGATACCGACGGTGTCGGCGGCGCGGGGATGTTCGCCGACGGCGCGCGTACGCAGGCCCCAGCGGGTGTAGAAGAGCCCGATATGGACAGCGAGGACCAGGAGCAGCGCCAGGTAGGTAATTGGAGGGTTGTCAAAGAGGACGGGGCCGATGACGTCGATCTGCGACAGACCGGGCACCGGAATGGAACTGAACTTGCCCTCGGCGATGGCGTCGCGGTTGTAGAGATAGGAGGAGGTCCCGAGGGCGAGAATGATGATTACGGTGCCGGAGATAATCTGGTCCATGCGGAAGCGGATAGAGAAGAGGGCATGGACCGCGCCCATGAGCCCGCCGATGGCCACGGCGACGGCCGCGCTGAATATGAGGCTGACGGTGAGCGGCCAGTGGTTGGTGCTGGTCTTGGCGACGAAACCGGCGAAAGCGCCAGCCAGCATCATGCCTTCGATGCCGATGTTGATGATGCCGGAACGTTCGCAGAGAATACCGCTCAGCGCGCCGAGCGCGAGAGGCACGGTGGCGCGGAGAGTGAAGTTGAGGGCGCTGATTCCGAAGAGGACGCGCAGCCAGGTGTACTCTCCCAGCGGCGTCTTGTTGACCAGGACCGCCATGGCGACGAGCGCCAGTGTCAGAACCAGGGAGCTTCCAGCGCGCCGGCCCATGCGGCTTGGGGTCGAGAGTTTGGGGATTGCGCTCACGAGCCGCCCCAACTGGTGCTTACGGTAGAAGCTGCCCCTTCCATGGGTTGCCGGCGCAGACGGAAGATCATGCGGATGATCAGTGGCGCGGCGACGAAGGCGAGCACAAGCGCCTGAATAATCTGGATGATGTCAGCGGGAACGCCGGACTCGAACTGCATTTTGGAGGCGCCGCCGTCGAGCGCGCCGAACATGAAGGCGGCCAGCATGACGCCGAGGGGATGTGTCTGCCCGAGGAGCGCGACGGTGATGCCGTCGAAACCGACGGCGCCGCCGAATTCAGGGGCGAACTTGTGGTTGAGTCCCAGGGTCTCGATGGCGCCTGCCAACCCGGCCAAGCCGCCGGCGATCGCCATCGTCAAGATGATGGTGAAGTTGACGCGGATTCCGGCGTAAGCGGCGGCTTTCATGTTGTAGCCGACGGTGCGCATTTCGAAGCCGAGCGGCGTCTTGAAGATCAGCCACCAGACAAAAAGCGCTGCGACGACGGCGATGAATACGCCATAGTGGACGCGGTATGGCGGGCCGAAGAGCCAGGGAATCTGGGCAGAGGTCAGAACGTCGGGCGTTTCGGAGATGGCGCCGGCCGTCTCGTCCCAGAGGGGACCGGGGGTCTGTCCCTGCGTGCCGCCGGCGTATACGGTCCAGCCGCCAAATAAGGCGGCCACATAGTTGAGCATGATGGTTACGATGACCTCGTGGGCGCCGGTGTAGACTTTCAAAATGCCTGGGATGGCGCCCCAGATCATGCCGCCGACGATGCCGGCAATCAGGGCGAGAGGCAGGTGGATGAAGACAGACAGGCCTTCGAAGTTGATGCCGACGGCGACGGCGAAGATGGTGCCCATGACGAACTGGCCGGAGGCGCCGATGTTGAATAGGCTGACCTTGAAGGCGACGGCAACCGAGAGCCCGGTGAGGATAAATGGGATGGTCTTGCGGATTGTCCTGGCCCAGCCCTTGCCGTCACCAAAGGCGCCCTGGAAAAGGCCGCTGTAGGCGGCGAGGGGGTCATCGCCTGAGAGTATCATCACGATTGCGCCGGTCAAGAGCGCGGCCAGGAGCGCAAGCAGGGGGATGAGGAGCGCTCGCAGCGTCCGGGAGAAGGCGATTTTTGGGTAGGCGATCGCCATGGTTCGTCTCCGTCTGGCCAGCAACTTCGGGTTGGCGACTCCGGCTGACCGGGCAGCCATTGCGGGCGGGGCCGCAGCTTGAATTGTGACTGGGGCCGGAGAGTCCGGCGGCTACCTTGTATAGAGAAGCGGGAGGCGTTTGCGATGGCCTCCCGCTCCTGTGAGATTGACGCCGCGCGCGTTGTGAAGTGCCAGCGACAATCTAAGTCACGGCATCAGGACCCGGATGGCTCAGTTGCCATATCCGGTGTCAATCGATCCGTCGATGAGTCCGGCCTTTGTCTCTTCGAGGAGGTCCTTCAGCTCCTGCGGGACCATGTCGTCGAAGTCGTGGAAGGGGGCCAGGTCGGCATCGCCGAAGTAGTTGCCGCCGGGGAAGGCGCCTTCGCTGGCGAGGTTGACGAGGTCGACGACGCCGGGCGTGATAAGCTTCATGGCACTGGAGACGAGGCAGGGATGGGCGGCCGGGACGGTGTTCCACTGGTCGGTGTCGACGCCGATGCAGAATACGGTCTCGCCAGCGCCATCGGCGGTTGCGATCTCCTGGAGGGCGCCGTTGCCGGTGATGCCGCCGGCGCCGAATATGACGTCAGCGCCCTGATCGAGCGCCTGTTTGGCGGTGGCCGCGCCCCATTCGGGATCTACGAAGGCTTGGGAGATTTCGCCGGGATGATAGGTGGAGATGACGTTGATGTCCGGGTTCACGGACTTGGCGCCGGCGAGGTAGCCTTCGTTGAAAGCGACGACGGGGGGTACGAGGTCAGTGCCGAGGACGGCGGCGATGGTGCCGGTCTTGGAGAGGCTACCGGCCAGGACGCCGGCCAGGTAGCCGGAGTGGTCCTCATTGAATACGAGGCCGGCGACGTTGGGCAGGGTTTCGCCCTGGAACTGGTCGATGCCGATGAAGTAGACATCGGGGTTGTCCCTGGCGGCGGTGAGGGTGGCGTCGCCGAGGGCGAATCCGACGCTGACGATTACGTTGTAGTCGGCGTCGATGAACTGCTGGATGTTGTCGGCGTAGTCCTTTGCGTCCTGGGTCTCGATGTATTTGAAGTCGTCCTCGGTCAGGCCGAGGCCCTCGGCGGCCTGGACGACGCCTTCCCAGGCGGACTGGTTGAAGCTGCGGTCGTTAACGCGGCCGACGTCGGTGACGAGGCCGACTTTGAATTCGCCGGCCATGCCGTCGTCATCAGCTGACCCGGAATCTGCCTCGGTGGCAGGCATGGCGGCGGGGGCGGGGCAGGCGGCCAGGAGAAGGGCAAACGCGGTGAGGATAGTGAAAAAAGTAATCAGACGTGAAGAGCTCATTTGGATTCTCCTTTGCAGAAGTAGATAGGCTGCTCACCAAGCCGGTCGGGCCGGTGGGTGCTGGATGGCAGGAAGAGTCCACCCAAATTGGTCTCAAGTAGACCGTGCCGCTCCGTGTATCGTTGTGCCAGACTGGCTGCGACGGCGCCTGCAAGTCTCTTCGAAACACGTTCGCATTATATGCGAGTTGCGGTGCATCGGCAAGGTGAAAGGAAGCGCCGGGCAGCATCGTTGAGCGAGGCGGCATGACAAAGGCGCCTGGATTCCAGCCAGCTGGCCGAACACTAGGATGCGCAGCATCTGACGATTCCGGCCGCGCCCAGTCGCGCAGTGTCGGAAAGCGTCGCGGCCACTTTGGCCCAAGCGCGTTTGTTCATTTCCACTCGTACCAAGAGAAACTTTTCTTGTATGACGCGCAAAGGGCAAATGCCGTACTGTATTGGCGGCAGACGGCAATTTGCTCGCAAAGGTTCGGGCTTTTCGGTAAGAGTTCGTAAGGGTTCGCGATAAACTGTTTCCCAAAGGAATCCGAGAGTTTCGATTTTCTCAATCCGACAGATCTGATCCGGTACTCTTTTCCGTTGGTCCCACCATTTGCGTGTGTGAAACTGACATAGCGGTCGTCTGGATCCTTTGCCTTGCTGGACCGCGGTCCTCTCGTTTTGGAGTGAAAGGGGGACATGTGTTCCCCAATGTTTTTCAGTGTCGCAATAGATTTTTCAGGAAGGGAGATGCTTTGTTTGAATTACGTCTTCAGTTTTCCTGATTCTTGGAGTACTTCCTAACTCTTGCTTGAATTGGCGTTCTTCGGTCGCGGTGAGTCCTGGCAGACGGAGGCAATAGCTGCTTAATGAAGCACGAGTTCACTCGAATTCACACGAAGGGCCGCGGCTGCAATCGGGCATAATTCCGAACTGTTGTACTGCATCGCTTTCGCTGTTGCAAGGCCGCGGGAGATGACCTGCCTTGGCGAAAGCCAGGAAAAGAGGGCCGGCTTGGTGCGGGGCTATGATATACTGGAAGGCCGACTTTGCGATTGAAACCAGAAGGGAGGCTGAACTGAACAGCAACGAACTGGCGCGCAAGATAGTTGAGATTATTGAGGAGAAGCAGGCGGCGGAGATCGTTCTACTCGACGTGAGCGAGCAGACCAGCATCGCCACCTATTTTGTGCTGGGCACGGTGGACAACGAGAGGCAGGCGAATTCGATTCGCGATGACCTGTGGCAGCAACTCCAGATTGAGGAGAAGATGCGACCGTTGAACGTCCACGATTTGCGGCAAGGGGGGGGCGGGTGGCTGCTGGCCGATTACGGCGACGTGATTTTGCATCTGTTCACGGAGGAGACGCGCCACCACTATGACCTGGAAGGATTGTGGAACGACGCGCAGGTCGTGCTGAAGATCCTGTAGAGACGTTGTGTTAGCTTCTAGTTCTTCGTTTTTCGTCTTCGGTTTGTGGATGATGCCGGGGCGTTGCTACTACGGAGAGAGGCTCGAACTGTAGAGGGCGACGGCTGCCGTTGTGTCGATGTGTTCGGTGGCGTCAAAGAGGTCGGTCTTGCCGCCGGCCCCGTCATCGACGTCGGGGTTCTGCATAGCGGCAAAGGCGTTTTGTTCGGAGATGCCGGCGGCGAGCATGGCGTCGACGATGCGGGAACGCGCTGCGGCGACATCCAGTTCGAGGAGGCTGCCGAAGAAGTTGGCGATCTCGAACATGGCCTCGAAGGGCCCGGCGGAGAGGTGGACGCCGTTGTTGGCAATTGTAACTTCATCGAAGCCGTAGTTGTGCGGACGGGCGTGGAGCTGGCCGCGTATGGAGCCGGGGACGGCGCGTTCAGGAAAGGTGTCACCGATCATTTCGTCGCGCAGCGTTGCCCAGAGTGTATCGGAATGGAGCAGCATGAGGGCGATGCGTTGAGAGGGTTCGGTGAAGTGGGCCAGCTGGGCGGGGTGGAAGCCGTTGACGAGGATGAATTTTTCGTTCTCTGTCTCGTATGCCTGCACGTAGAAGCCGCTACGTATTTTTTCTGATTTCCTCGTAAGCCAGAGTGTATCAAGGGTCGCTGGCGTGAAGGAGGGATGGGCGGCGAGGAATTCGTGGCCGCCGTAGAGGGGATAGTCGGATGCGAGGACGTCGAGAGTGTCGTAGATGTTCCGGCTATCAGCCGGGTCGAGGTCGGATGAGGCGGTTTTGGAGAGGACGTTGATGACGCCATAGTGGCGGTCCATGCTCTCCTTGCGTTCGAGGGCGGGGCCGGCGACGAGGACGGTGCCTGCGACGGCAGCGTTGAATTCGGCCAGTTTTCCCCAGATCAGATCAATCGAGTTTCGGAGAGTATCCTGCCTACGGACGGCCAGGATTTCCGGCTTTATGAACATGAGCAGCTCATTCTGGCGCTGCGTCTGTCCGATCGCGGGCGGCTGCAAGACGGCGATCTCCTCGTCGCGCTGCAAAGAGCGAATCAAGGCTTGTTTGATCTCTTGCTGACTCGGCACGAAGGGCTCCTTTTCGGTGCCACCAGGACAGCGTAGCAGTGGCAGTGCGCCGCAGTTGCGCTGGGTACGTTATCGGATGGAACTAGGGACCTGCGCGCTGCAGGCCGGACCTGCGGGCAGCCTACCGCAGTGCGCCGCGTTTGACAAGAAATGAAGTAGGAGAGAGGTCAGTTCGAGCCTGAGACGGCTACTTCTTTTTGCGGAAGGCTATCGGGATGCCTGGGTTGCTTTTAGCAGGGCGGCGTCATCGGGCGTGACGTTCAGTTCTGTGGGAAAGGCGAAGATGTTTTTGTCGGAGAATCGGGTGATGGCGTATTCGCCGTCGGGGTCGAGGGCGGCAAGGGGCGCTTTCGCGAGGGCCTGATCGTTTTCGTCGCCGATGCGGGCGGAGACGATCCATCCCAGCAGAAGGCAGGCGTCGCGTTTGACCAAGTCGCGGGCGCGCTGGAGCGCCTCGTGCGTGAGTCCGCAGTGCCAGGTAGCCTCGAGGAGATTGCATTGGAAGTCGAGGCGGTGAGGTTCGGCCTCGGCGAGCTCGGTATAGAGGCGGATGGCCCTATGCCAGCGTCCGCCCACGCGATAGAGAGTGGCCAGCGCGGGACGTGTGAGCATGAGGGGCCGTCTTTGGCGCAGGAGCGTGCGGGAGAGTCCCTGTCGGATGGGGCGGTTATAGGGGGCGTTTTCGAGCGCGAGGGTCCAGTAGCGCTGGGCGCGGGAAAGCTGTCCCTGCGTCTCGGCGTCGCGTGCGAGCACAGCCCAGGCGAGTTCGCTGCCGGGGTCGGCGCGGAGCAGACGGAGCGCCCAGGCGCGGCCTTCATCCCAGCGATGCAGGAGCCAGACGACCTGGAGGAAGCGGAAGTAGGTGGGCAGGTGGCGCGGCAGGTTCTTGAGGAGGACGCGGATCAGGGGCAAAGCGTCTTCCGCGCGGTTGGCGCCCAAGCGGCTGTCGATAGTGTCGTTCCAGTGGGAAAGTTGGGTTCGTATTCCAGACTTTTGGCGTGCAAACGCTGTGGCCATAGGAGCTAACGGGCCTCATCTTTCTGCAGGAGTTCGATCATCATGCCGTGTGCCACCTGTGGATGGAGGAATGCGACCAAGCCATGGATGCCGGGGCGCGGGTTTTCGTCGATAATTCGAATGTCGCGGGCGCGCAGTTCGGCGAGCGCCTTTTCGATGTCGTCGACTGCAAAGCAGACGTGGTGGGGGCCTTCGCCGCGCCGTGCGAGGAAACGGGCGGTGCCGCTGTCGTCGTTGGTGGGCGAGAGGAGCTCGATCGTGCCGTGGCCGGCGTCGAGGAAGGCGATTTCGACGCCGTGGTCGGGGGCGTCGATGCGCTCGAGCAGGCGGAAGCCGAGAAGGCCGCAGTAGGTGGCGAGCGACGCGTTTATGCTATGGACGACGATGCCGACGTGGTCTAGCCGGGCGTCGGAAAGTTGCAAGGGATTCATCTGTACCTATCAGTTCTGCACTTCGATGTGTTCGACGGCGCCATCTGGATCGGTCTACTCTTCCTCGGGGTAGACGCGCCAGCCAGGCAGATCTACATTTTGGCCTGAGATGGCGCTGAGCGGCAACTTCAGGAACTTGCCTTCGGCAATGACAGCGATTGTGCCGTCGGGAAGGCAGATCTCGCGGCTGCCGGTGAAGATCCGCCGGTTCTGGCTGAGAATGCGGCCGCGGGCGGTTATCTGCATGTCGAGCGGGACAGGGTGGAGGAAGCGGGTGGTCAATTCGGCGGTGATGCCCCATCTTTCCACGTCGACGCCGGAGCCGTAGTTGACGGCGCGGGCGATGGTCTCGTCGAGCACTCCGGTTAGGACGCCGCCGTGCAAGCGACCCGGGTAGCCCTAATGGGCGGGCTGGCCGGAGAAACGGGCCAGAATTTCGGGTGAACCGTCGGCGGCGATGGTCTCGTAAAAGCGGACCTGAACGCCAGCGACGTTTTTCAAACCGCAGACAAAGCAAAAGGAGCTGTTGGGCTGTTTCTGCATCATACCCAGCTGGCCGGCTGGTATTCGCCGAAAACGGCGCGCAGGGCATCGCAGATTTCGCCGACGGTGACATCGCTTTCGACGGCTTCGACGAAAAGGGGCATGAGCGGATCACCGGCGGTGCGCGCCGCGTGTTCGATTCTTTGGAGAATGGCGCGCGCCTTTGCCGAATCGCGGCGTGCGCGCAATTTGGTGAGCGCGGCGATCTGCCTCTTCTGGACGAGCTCGTCAACGTGCAGGGTCTCTTCGGGAAGTGCCGCCCCACCCTGATAGCGGTTCACGCCGACGACTGTCTGCGCGCCGCTCTCGATGTCGCGCAACGCGGTGTAGGCCGATTCCTGGATTTCCCTCTGGATGAAGCCGTCGGTCACGGCCTGGAGGGCGCCGCCCATCTGGTCGATGCGTTCGATGTATTTGCTGGCCTGGCGTTCGACTTCATCGGTCAGCCATTCGATGTAGTAGCTGCCACCAAGCGGGTCCACGACGTCGGCGACGCCGCTTTCTCCTGCGAGGATTTGCTGAGTGCGGAGGGCGACCTCGACTGCCTTTTCGGCGGGCAGGGCGAGGGCCTCGTCCTTTGAGTTGGTGTGGAGGCTTTGCGTGCCGCCGAGCACGGCGGCAAGAGCCTGGAGGGTGACGCGCACGATGTTGTTGTCGGGCTGCTGGGTCGTCAGCGTGCTGCCGCCGGTCTGGGTGTGGAAGCGCAGCCGCCAGCTGTTAGTTTCGGCGGCCCGGAATCGTTCGCGCATGAGCCTGGCCCAAAGGCGGCGGGCGGCGCGAAACTTGGCGACTTCTTCGAGAAAGTTATTGTGGGCGTTGAAGAAGAAGCTGATTTGGGAGGCGAAGCGGTCGACATCGAGCCCGGCTCCGACGGCCTGCTCGACGTACTCGATTGCGTTGGCGAGGGTGAAGGCGACCTCCTGAACTGCGGTGCTGCCAGCCTCGCGAATGTGGTAGCCGCTGACGGAAATGGTGTTCCACCGGGGTACGTTGTGGGCGCAGTAGCGGAAGAGGTCGGTCATCAGGCGCATGGAGGGCTGGGGGGGGAAGATATATGTGCCGCGGGCGATGTACTCCTTGAGAATGTCGTTTTGGACGGTGCCGCGCAGCTTATCTGGCGGGACGCCCTGCTCCTTGGCGACGGCGATCACCATGGCCAGCAGAACGGCAGCGGGGGCGTTGATGGTCATGCTGATGCTCACTTCTTCCAAGGGGATGCCCCGGAGGAGCGTACGCATGTCCTGCAAACTGCTGATGGAGACACCGACCTTGCCGACCTCTCCGAGCGCGAGTGCGTGGTCGGCGTCGTAGCCGATTTGGGTGGGGAGGTCGAAGGCGACGGAGAGTCCGGTCTGTCCCTGTTTGAGGAGATAGTGGTAGCGGCGGTTACTCTCGTCGGCGGAGGCGAAGCCGGCATACTGGCGCATGGTCCAGAGGCGGCCGCGGTACATGTTCGGCTGCACGCCGCGGGTGAAGGGAAACTCGCCGGGAAAGCCAAGCTGGCGCTGGTAATGGTCGTCGCGTTCACCGTTCGCGGAGATGTCGGCTGGTGTATAGAGGGGCTGGACGGCGATGGACGGACTGCTCGTGGTGAAGCATTCCTCGCGTTCGGGGAACTTTTTGAGTACCGGCGCCAGGGTATTGTCCTGCCAGTTCTGCATGAGGGCGTTCAGTTTGTCGGATGGGGCAGTGGCTGGCGGGGTGCCCGGCTGGGGTCCGCCTGTGGAGTCAGCCATCTCGATACACCTTCGCGGTGTGCGCCGCAGGTCGGTCAGATTTCGAGCCTCCCGGCCAGCGCGTTGCTCAGCGTCAATTCGTCGGCGTATTCGAGGTCGCCGCCGGTGGGTAAGCCGCGAGCGAGGCGGGTGACGCGCACGCCGAGCGGTTTGACAAGCCTGGCGATGTACATTGCGGTCGCCTCTCCCTCCAAATTGGGATTTGTTGCCACGAGCAGTTCCGCGGGGAGAGCGTCATCAGGGAAACTGCCTGCATGATTGTTGCGCAGGCGCCGGAGCAGTTCGTCGAGCTTCAGATCATCCGGGCCGATGCCCTCCACGGGAGAGATTGCGCCGTGTAGGACGTGGTAGAGACCGCGAAAGGCGCCGGTGCGCTCGATGGCCTGCACGTCGAGCGGCTCCTCCACGACACAGATAATGGATTGATCGCGCTGGTTGTTTTCGCAAATGGCGCAGGGATCGCGGTCGGCGATATTGTGGCAGGTGGCACAGAAAAGGGTATTAGATTTCAACTCCTGCAGCGCGGTAGCGAGTGTTTGGGCGACTTCGTCGTCGCTGCGGAGGAGGAAATAGGCCAAGCGGGAGGCCGACTTGGGTCCGATGCCAGGCAGGCGGCTGAAGGCGTCGATGAGGTTGGAGACCGGCTGAGCGAGGGTCATGGCGCCTTCCTAGAGGCCGAGGCCGGGGATGTTCAGTCCGGCGGTGAGGCCGCCCATACGTTCTTCAGTCAGCGTTTTCACCTTTTCGGCGGCATCGTTTATGGCGGCGATGAGGAGGTCTTCCAGCATTTCGACATCGTCCGGATCGACCACTTCCGGCTTGACGCGGAGCGAGCGAACGGTCTGATGGCCGTCCATATCGACCTCGACCATGCCGCCGCCCGCAGTACCGGTAACAACCTCCTCGGCCAACTCTTCCTGGGCCTTTTCCATGTCGCCCTGCATTTTGCGCATGCGCGCGGTGAGGTCGCCTCCAAGGCCGCCGCCGGGCGAGCCGCCGGCCGGGAAGCCACCACCACCGCCGCCAAAGGGATTGCTGCCGCCCCTGGTCCTGCGGTTCTTTCTCTTCTTGGCCATAGATTTCGCTCCGGTTGCGTTTTGTGTGGTACCAGGATGTGCAGGTCAATGACCGGCTTGGCTGTCGCTGACCTCTGCACCCAGTTCAGCGACGGCATATTCGATCAGTGGATCCATGCCGGCAGCCTGTTCTTCTTCGAAAGCGGGCCCGGCAGCTGCGCTAAGGGTAGCTTTGTCGCCACTATGGCACCTGAGGGAAACTTTTTGGCCGAGGAACTCTCCAAGAATGCCGGCGACGGCTTCCTTCGTCGCGGCCTCCGAGATCACGCCCTGGGCGAAAGTATTGTTGCCGAAGGCCATGGAAACGGAGTCGGCGCCGATGGCTAGGTCCTTTATTGAGCGCAGAGAGGCCTGTTCTTTCGGCCCGCAGCGACTGCGCACTGTGTTCAGGAACTCGTCCCAGCGCTTTCTCAGCAGCCGCAAGGCATCGGCGTTCAAGGTTTCGGTTGCGTCAGCGCCAGCAACGGGCTCCGCGACGTCTTGTGTGGTTTGCTCAGCGGCGGATGGGGCGGTGACGGCTTGCGCGGCATTTTCGGATGGGTGTGTCCGTGGTCGGGGCTGAGGTTGACGCTGCGCTTGAGGCTGCGCTTGAAGGGCTTCGTCCGGTTGGGGCTGAGTGGACTGGAGCAACTCCACGAGTGCGAGCTCCAGGGGTAGCTGGGGCTGGTATTCTCCCTTGAGCTCAGTCATGGCCTGGCTGAAGCGTTTGATGGCCCGAAGTGTCTGAGAACCGGGGATGCGTTTTGCCTGTTGCTTCAAGGTCTGCATTGCCTCAGGGGGGCGGTCCTCCAATTGAGCGCCACCGCCGACCATCTGCACGTGCATGAGGGCGCGCAAGTGGTCGACTACCTGGCCGGCGAATTCGTGCAGGCTGGCCCCTTGCATGAGCAGTTGATGGATCAGCTGCAGGCCGGCGGCGATATCCTCAGACGCCAGGACATCGACAAACTCCGTGACGGTTGCGCTGGCGGCAGTGCCCAGCACTTGCTGCACTTGCTCGAGGCTGATGACAGCCTCGTCGTCATCGTTGTGGCCGCCGCCGTAACTGGTCATCTGGTCCAGCAGGCTGACTGCGTCGCGCATGCAGCCTTGGGCGCTGCGGGCAATGGCAAGGAGGGCGGCATCGTCGACATTGCAGCCCTCGTGAGCGGCGATGTGGGAGAGGTGGTCGGCAATTTCAGCCACTGGGATGCGGCGGAAGTCAAAGCGCTGACAACGGCTGAGGACGGTGGCGGGGATGCGGTGCGGCTCGGTGGTCGCCAGCACGAAACGGGCATAAGGGGGCGGTTCTTCCAGGGTCTTCAGCAAGGCGTTGAATGCGCTGGAACTGAGCATATGTACTTCGTCGATGATGTAGACCTTGTAGCGCGCCTCGCTGGGCTGGAATCCGACTTTCTCGCGCAGCTCGCGGATGTCGTCGACGCTGTTGTTACTGGCCGCGTCGATTTCGATCAGGTCGAGAAGGCGGCCCTCGTTGATTGCTGTACAGTGACTGCAGCGGTTGCAGGGGCGGGCGTCCTCATCTGTGCAGTTAAGCGCCTTGGCGAGGATACGGGCTGTGGAGGTCTTACCGGTCCCGCGTGGTCCGGCGAAGAGGTAGGCGTGGGCGACTCTTTCTTCACGGAGGGCGTTCAGCAGGGTATTGGTCACGTGCTCTTGCCCGACGACCTCTTCGAATGTCTGGCTGCGCCACTTGCGATACAGCGCCTGTGCCATGCTTCCGTGCTCCTGGCAATGTCGGGAGTGCGACGGGGGGAAGGCCGGCCTAGGAGCCGTGCGGAGATCCCCAGTTCAGTCTACCACCGGGCTGAGGCAGTGGCAAACACATGCCTTTTTTCGGCTCGTGGTATACTTTGCCCATGGGCGAGAAAGTCGTGAATCGATTTCAGTTAAGACGTAAGATCGACGAGGCCGTGGCCGCACTGGCGGACTGCTCTTCGGAAGCGGAATTGGTGCAGTCAGTGGAGGCGATTGTCCAAGAGCACGCGCCGACTTTGGTCTTGTCGGCGTTACGTAAGCACCTGAACTCTGAGAGCAGCCAGATGCGAGGGGGCCTGGGCCGCCTTGCCGCGCGGCTGCCCGAGGTCGAATCGGTTGCCCTGCTGCGCAAAGAGGCGGGACGGCGCGATAATCCAACTCAGACCCGGCTGACTGCGGCAATGATATTGGAAAAGTTTCTTGATGTTGAGGTCCCGCCGGGACTGATGGGCGACTTGAACGACCCTCACCTGGTTGTGAAGCAGAGCTTGCAGGAGGCGCTGGAGGCTGGGCGCGCTAATCGGCAAGTGTTGTTGGAATACGTGCTTCAGATGCGGCAGGAGAGCCAGGAAGTCGCTTTTCTGATCCTTGACCTGCTCGGCCAGTTGGCGGAAGCGGACCAGCCGGCGTTGCTGCAGCTGATTGCATACGACGACCGCGCGGCGGTGGCCGAGGCAGCGATTGCCCGCCTGGGGGCGCTGCGGGGGCCCGCGGTTGCGGGGCAGAGCGCAGCAGCGCTCCAGGCTTTGAAATACAGCTTACGTCCGGAGTTGGCGCGGTTGCCTGAGCGGCAGCTGCGTAAAATGAGCCTTGCCGGTGTGGGATGGGAGCCAGTTGCGTCAGACGACTGGTCGGCGCTGATCTCTCCTTGCAGTTTTCAGGGAACGCAACACCTGTTGCTTGTGCGCTATGAAGAGAAGGCCGGGGGCACGCTGATTAGCATGCGGATCAATCGAATGGTTGGAATTCTGGACTCGTTCGGAAACGAGTCGGTGGAGCGGGAGCAGTTGCCACCCAGACGGCCTGAGGGTGAAATGCTGTCGGTCTCTTTGACCCGGGAGGAGCACCAGGTCTTTTTGAGCGTTCCTTACGCTTACGCGCGTGAATCTCTGGAGAGTTGCCTGGAGAGCCACTGGCGGGCAGGGGGACGCGGCTTGGCGGGAGAATTCACGCTCTACTGCCCGTTAATCTTTGCGTACAGTGCGGGGACAATTGCCGACGGCTTGTCCGACCTGCTGGCGTCAGGCCCGGCGTTGTGGAAGCAAGGGGAAGAGGAACTTTCGCAGGCAACGGGAACACTCTTGGGACACCCGGCGATGGCGGGCTGGGTCCTGCGGATTGGGGACGTGGACAGAGAGGCTGCGGCAAAAGCCCGGGAGCGGGTGGCCGATGATGCTGCGCTGGAAGGCAGGCCCTCGTTTGCGGCACTGGAACCGGGTTTGCTGGAGGGCGTGGCACGCGCGATAGTAAAGGAGAACGTTCCCCAGGAGCTGGCGGAGCAGTTGCGGCGAGCCCTCCTGGCGCAGGCCGGATGGCTGCATATAGCGGGCCATCACAGTTATGCGCGCCGCGCGGTCTACACGGCGGAAAGTCTGCGTCACGAACCGTTGGACAGCCATCCGCTGCTGCTGCAGATGATTGTGCTCGGGCTCCTAAACTTTGAGGATAGGGTTGGCGAGATTGGAAAGACGTTGTAAGGAAGCCTGCCACCTTTACGGGTCCGGTTAACGGGCGCTCGCCGGGTGCGGTAGTGCGTGGACCTTGGGCTTCTGTGGTCTGCAGCGAGGGACGTAGTCGGCAACGGGTCCGGGGAGGTGGACTCGATTTTGGCGTTGAACGTATGGGGAGGAGCGGCTGGAGAGTAGCTTCAGGCGACGAGGAAGGGAAGAAAGGAGATTGCAGGTGAGTGTGGTTGAAAGGGCGTACCTGAGCAGGGTGCGCGAGTTTCTTGGCGAGTGTGCGTTTCGCGGTCAAGCAGCCAGCAGCTGGGACCTTCATTCAGCTGCCACGCGTCGTCTGATTAGGGCTCGTTGACAGTTGCAAGGTGTGTCGGGTAGGCAAAGTCTCCCGGCTGCGTGCGTCGCAAAGGCGGGGTTCCAAAGCGGCTGAAAGGAGACAGTGTCGGCGCTGTTACACCAAAGTCCGGGCCGGGCGCGCGGTGAACAGATAGCGTGTCCAGGCATGGGTACAGGTAAACGCTCGTACGAGCGTTTAACGAGAGATCGACGAGCGTTTGCGAGCGTTTGCGAGAAAAAAATTTCAGGAAACAGAACAGCATCCGTTCACAATAAGATGACAGTTATTGGACAATCTGAAGTTCATGCACGTCCGATTTGAAACTTGGAGAGGACAAAGCCCTTTTCGGCAGAATCGCGGATTGAACTGGGACCCATTTTGATCGGTACAGGCGGGGTTCAAGGAGAAGGTGGATTTCGACAATGCGAGGCCTTAAAGTCCGGCGGGCAGTTGCTGTAGCTGCGGTGGCTTTGTGCGCGGTGCTGACGGTTGGAATAGGAGCGGCGCCATCAATTTGGGCGCAGGCTCCGGCCGGCGAGGAAGTCGCGGGGATCGACGAGGCGGCCGAAGTAGAGATGGAACGGCGGTTCAACGAATTGCGGCGCGAGGTTCTGGACGATCGAGCCGATGCCATTGGCTGGTGGCTCTCCGGCGTTGCCCTTCTGCTCACAGTACTGGCAATCGGCGTCGCGGCGGGCGGTTACCTGGGCATCAAACGGCTTCAGGAGATTGCGGCTGAAGCAGGCGAAAGTGTTGAGAGGGCGCGCGGTTACGCGGAAGAGGCGCGCGGGATGGTTGACGAGATGAGACAGCATGGGGAGGATGCAGGGCAGGTACTGCGGGGCATGGGAAGCACGGGGGCGGGTGCGACGCAGGCGATGACAGGCGAGGATACGACCCGCGACCCCGGCCGTGTGGGGGCCTCAGCGATTGCCGAGGCGCGCCAGCTGGCGGAGGACGGCCTGATTGATGAGGCGATTGAAAGGTGGCGGCAGATTGCAAGTGTGGCGGCAGGGAGCAACGATGAACTGGCGGCGCTGGCGCACAAGTCTGTCGGCGATCTTTCGGAGCAGCGAAGCCGGAGCGTCGGATCATGAAAGGCCGGCAGACACGCGCCTATTATTTGCTGAGAGACGGTCTGCAGCGGGAGGGGCTGGCCGATTCGCGTGCGGCGCTTGCGGCGTATGAGCAGGCGATCTCTTTGCGGCCAGACTATGCCGAGGCGTACAGCAACCGTGGGAATGTGCGGTGCAACCTTGGGCAGTACGAGGCCGCGATCGCCGATTATGACGAGGCGACCCGCCTGAGGCCGGATTACGCTGAGGCCTACAGCAATCGCGGCAATGCGAAGGCGGCGCTTGGCCGGAGCCAGGAGGCGATCGAGGACTTTGACCTAGCGATTCAGGTGCAACCGGGCTACGGGGTTGCGTTCTTCAACCGGGGACTGGTCAGGTCGGGGCTGGGGGCGTATGAGGAGGCAGTGGCAGATTTCAGCGAGGCGGCTCGCCTGATGCCGGAGTTTGCGAGCGCGTACTATGAACAGGGTATTGCTAAGGCGGAGCTCGGACTGCACCTGGAGGCTGTGGACGAGTTCAGCTGGGCGATCCGTTTGGACCCGAGCTATGTGGAGGCGTACAACTGCCGCGGACTTGCGCTGGTTGGATTGGGACGGTTCGAGGCGGCGGTCGCCGATTTCGATCATGCGATCCGGCTGCGGCCTGAATCTGTCGAAGCCTATAACAACCGGGGCCTCGCGAATGCGAAGTTGGGGCGGCATGGGGCCGCGTTGGCCGACTACGACCAGGCGATCGACCTGGAGCCGGAGCGAACCGAGCCACTTTACAACCGGGGCGCGGCGAAGGAGAGGCAGGGCGACTACGAAGGAGCGATTGCGGACTATGATCAGGCGATTTTGCTGCGGCCGGGGGATGTAGAGGCATACAGGAATCGTGCGGTGGCGAAAGCGGCGTTGGGGCGGACTGCGGAAGCGCGGGCTGATTTTTCGGCGGCGCTGGAAGTGGTCGCCGGGGAAGGCTGACAGGTGCAGAAGATCATTGGGGCAATCCGGCGTGCCGTGGCTTCACTGGCGAGTCTTGGTCGGCGCAGGGAGGGACAAGCCGCCATGGGAAAGGAAAGTAGGGGGCCTGCCCAACTGTCCGGGAACACGGCAACAGAGAGCATCGATCCGAGCGAGTCTGACAAGATCGGCAATCCGCATGAATTGCCGGGACTGAAAAAGTACGCCATCGGCGAATTTGAGGAGGCGCTCGTTGAATTCGACAGGGCAATCGAATTGGAACCTGAGAATGCCAATGCGTACGTGATGCGGGCGATCATAAAGGAGCAACTCGGCCTGTTTGAGGAAGCGATCACAGACTTCAACCTTGCGGTCGACATCGAACCCGACAACGGAGAAACATACGTTAATCGGGGGGTAACGAGATACAGGTCTGGAGAGACGATTTCAGCGCTGGTTGATCTTGACCAGGCTGTGTGCTTGCAGCCAGATTTTGCGCCCGCCTTTTTCAATAGGGGCGTTGTAAAGGCAAGTCTCGGCCAGGAGGAAGACGCCTTAGCCGACTATGACCAGGCCGTGCGGTTAAAGCCGGATTACGGAGAAGCATTATACAATCGGGGCAAGATTCGGAGCGGGCGGGGCGATGTTAAGGGCGCGATTGCTGACTTCGATCAGGCAGTTGCGCATCGCCCTGAAGACACTGACATCCTGGTCGAGCGGGGCCTGACCAGAGCCGAAAACGGCCAACTCGAAGGGGCGATAACGGACTTCGACAGCGTCCTTCATATTCAGCCGTCTCGCGCTGACGCCTACCACATGCGGGGGATTTTCAAGAGGGACCTTGGCCGCCACGGGGAGGCAGCTGCTGACTTCGACCAGGCGGTCCGGCTGAAGCCAGACAATGCGGAAATATATCTGGAGCGAGGCAGGACCAGACTGGAACGGGATCAGTGGGAGGACGCGATCGACGATTTCGGTGAGGTTCTCCGACTGCAAAAGAAGAGTGTCGGGGCCTATTACATGAGGAGCCTGGCAAGGACAAGGTTGGGATTGGTGGATGAGGCAATTGTGGATCTCGAAGAGGCGCAGCGTCTTGCGCGGGAGATGGGCAACGATGAACTGGTGGGCCGATGCGAGAGGATCCTGGAGGAACTGAGGGGGGCTTGAGCAAGCGAGGAGGAACAGGAGTGGGATTCGCGGTCTCGGGAGACGGTTCAGCGGTGTTGGGGATATGCGTCAGGCGTTAGCGGCTCAGAGTGGGGCTGACCCGTACAATCTTGGAAAAGGCAAGAGCAAACTGGGGATGGGCAAAGGGCCCTACTCAGTGTTTCGCAAGTTCTATTTCGGTGTCCACGGGCATCGTGTCCCGGTGTGACGAAGGCAACTTGTGGCTTTGGCCTGTCCTTCTTTCTCAATTTAATGGAATTTGCGAGGCGAACAAAGCTGCTCAGAAGATGCCCAGTTCGTCTTTGGCGTCTTCGGACATCATATCTGGGCTCCAGAAGGGCGTCCAGACGAGGTGGACGTTTACCTCGTTGACGTTGGGGAAGGCGTTGTGCGCGGTGCGCTGGACGTCGCTGATGATCTGGGGGCCGACGGGGCACCCGGGGCTGGTCAGGGTCATGGTGACGTCGATGTTGTTCTCCTCGGTCACCTCGATATCGTAGACAAGGCCGAGGTCGACGATGTTCATCATCAGCTCGGGGTCTTTGACGTGGGTCCTGATCTCGGAGCGGACTTCGTCGGGTGTCGGGACTGTATTTGCGCTCATCGTTTGATTCTCCTCAAATGGGTTGTTCCACGTAGATTTGGCCGTCTTCGACGCGCACTTTGTATGCGGGGGTCGGCTCGAAGGCGGGCATGCTGAGGGCTTCGCCGGTGCGGATGTCGAAGCGGGCGCCATGGCGGGGGCATTCGACCTGGCATCCTTCCAGGAGTTCGCCCTCTACGAGCGGGCCGCCGTCATGCGTGCAGAGATCCTCGATGGCGTAGAAGCTGCCGTCCAGGTTGAAGACAGCGATCCGGACGCCGTCGATCTCGACCAGGAGACGGTCTCCGGCGGGAATATCATCGGCTGCGGTCACCCTCACATATCCATCCATCGTAGTTCGCCTTTGCGGGTACTCTCAGGCATTGCTCTCAAATAACCAAGTGTGTGACTGCAGTGATCAGTGGCCGATGGCCAGAAACTGCAGGTGGAAACCGGTCGGTCGGCTGCCAAAAGTTTCCTCCTCACTCGGGCCAGTCGGTCAGGCCGTAGAGGCCGGCCTTGAGCGCCTTGAGGGGAAGGAGGGCGCATTTGAGCCTCACGGGGCCGATCTCGATGCCGAGAAGGTCGAGCACTTCCTCTTTGCCCCATTGCTTGAGGTCGGCTACGGGCATGCCGATGATTTCCTCCATGAGCATGGATGCGCTGGCCTGGCTGATGGCGCAACCGCGGCCGTCGAAGGCGGCGTCCACGACCTTGTCGTCCGCGACTCTTAGCTGGATGGTCACTTCGTCGCCGCAGAAGGGGTGGGCGTCGTGGTAGTGGACGTCGGCGTCCTCCAAGCTGCCCTTGCGGCGCGGGTGGTTGTAGTGGTCGATGATCGCTTCGCGGAATGGGTCCATGGAGGTGCGTGTATGGGCTATGCGAAAGGCAGAGGGCATCGTTCTCCCCTTGCCTTTCGCCAACCTTCGGTTTTGTACTCCCGGCGATGTCGGGCTGTGTCTTTCGCCCTCTGTTGCGATTACTTTTCGATAGGCAGGCCGACGGCGTTGCCCCATTCGGTCCAGGAGCCGTCGTAGTTGCGGACGCTGCCGTAGCCGAGCAGGTAGGTGAGAACGAACCAGGAATGGCTGCTCCGCTCGCCGATGCGGCAGTAGGCGATGATGTTGTCGCTGCCGCTGAGGCCCTGCTCCTCCTCGTAGATGGCGCGCAGTTCGTCGGCGGTCTTGAAGGTACCGTCGTCGTTGGCTGCGCGGGCCCAGGGGACGTTGCGTGCGCCGGCGATATGGCCGCCGCGCAGCGAGCCCTCCTGGGGGTAGTCGGCCATGTGGAGGAGCTCGCCGCTGAATTCGGCTGGGCTGCGGACGTCTACGAGCGGCAGGCCGGCGCGCTGGTGGTCGAGAACCTCATCGCGCAGGGCGCGGATGGCGCCGTCGTTGCGGGCGGGCGCGCTGTAGGCGGCGGCGGGGTAGGAGGAGGCGCCGGTGGTCAACTCCCTGCCCTCGTCGGTCCATTTCTGGCGGCCGCCGTCCATCACTTTGGCGTTGGTGTGGCCGAAGAGCTGGAATACCCAGAAGGCGTACGTGGCCCACCAATTGCTCTTGTCGCCGTAGAAGACGACGGTCGTGTCGTTGGAGATGCCGAGACGCTCCATCAGGGACTGGAACTGCTGCTGGCCGACATAGTCGCGCACGATTGCGTCGTTGAGATCTTCCTGCCAGTCGATCTTCTGAGCGCCGGGGATGTGCCCCGTATCGTAGAGGAGGACATCCTCATTCGATTCGAGGAGACGGACCTTGTTGTCGTTCAGATGTGCGGCGACCCAGTCGGTACTGACCAGGACGCCCGGGTTGGCATATCCTTTGTCTGCCATTTGATTCCTCCATTATTCGTGTATGGGATTACCTGCTGATTTTCCGACTAATTACTCTTTCCAGTTTGTGCACGACGCTTTCGACGGGAACGCGGTCGAGCACGCCCTGGAGGAAGCCCTGCACGATCATTCGCTCAGCCTGTGACCTGGTGAGGCCGCGGGCCATGAGATAGAAGACGTATTCGTCCTCGACCTGGGCGGCCGTGGCAGCATGGGTACAGCGTACGTCGTCGGCTTCGATTTCGAGGCCGGGGATGCTGTCTGCACGCGCCGTGCCGTCGAGGATCAGGTTGCCATTGCGCTGGAAGGCGTCGGTCTTTTGTGCACCGGGCAAGACCTTAATGATGCCCATGTAGACGCTGCGAGCGCGATGTTTGAGCGCGCCGTTGAAGAGCAGGTCGCTGAAGCAGTTGGGCACGCGGTGCAGCTGCAGGGTTTGATGGTCGATATGCTGGCGGCGTGTTGGGAAGTAGAGACCCAGCAGTTCGCCATGCGCGCCTTCGCCCTGCATGTCGAGGTCGAGGAAAGCCTTGGTCAGGCGGCTGCCCCAACTGACCTGGATCCAGCGCAGGTCGGTGTCTTTTCCCAAGACGGCGCGGGCAGTGAGGAAGTTCCAGGCGGTGTGTTTGAAGTCCTGGAGGTTCATGTAGCGGACCTGGGCATTGTCACCCAGGACCAGTTCGACCACACTGGCCTGGAAGGCGTTTTCGGCGCCGAGCATGTCATCAACGACGGTGACTTCGGCACCTTCCTCGGCGACCAGTAGGGTGTGGTGATAGCCGCCGACGCCTTCGCCCTGATTGAGGATCGTCTGCAGGAGCAGCGAGACCTTGGTGTTGCGGGGCACATAGATGAAGGATCCGGTGTCCCAGAGGGCAGCGTGAAGGGCGGCGAATTTGTTGACGTCTGGTTTTACGGCTTCGGTCATAAAGTAGCGGCGGACCAGAGCTGGATAGCGTTGCACGGCGGTCTGCAGGTCGGTGAAGATGACGCCCTGCGCGCCGAGGTCTTCGTTTTCTTCGGCGAAGATGAGGCCGCCATCGTGGTAGATGAGGCTGGCGGACGACTCGAGCTCGTCCAGTTCATCGAGCAGGAATGGGTCGAGCTGACAGCGCTCGACGGGCCCGCCATTAGAGGCGAAGGGGGTGAAGTTCTCCAACTTGAATCCGGTCAGGCGGGTGCGCCGCCAAGCCTCGTCGGTGGGTTTAGGCCAGGGCATGCTTTCAAAGGTCCGCCAGGCGTTGAGGCGGAAGTCGAGCATCCATTCCGGTTCGTTCTTTATGGCAGAGGCATGCCGGACGCTTTCTTCGGAAAAGCCGACGGTTGCCTCGATTATTTCGTTCGGTTCTTTAATGAGCAGGGTCACGTTCGATAGCTCCGTACAGAAAGCCGGGTGATTGGCTGCGGACCGGTGTTCCTTGGATTGTAGGCGCACAAAACGCACTTTTTGGTGCTCGTTTGGCTTGTTTTTCGGTAGGTTCCGGCGGACTAACCGATGCTGCCCTCCATTTGCAGCTGGATCAGGCGGTTCATTTCGACGGCGTATTCCATGGGCAGCTCCTTGACGAGGGGTTCGATGAAGCCGCCGACGATCATGGCGGCGGCCTCGTCTTCGTCGATGCCGCGGCTCATGAGATAAAAGAGCTGCTCCTCGCCGATCTTGCTGACCGAGGCTTCGTGGCCGACGCTGACGTCGTCCTCGTCTATCTCGATGTAGGGATAGGTGTCGGAGCGGCTGTCGGGGTCGAGCAGGAGCGCGTCGCAGACGACGCTACTGCGGCTGTGGTGTGCACCTTTCGCCACCTTGAGGAGGCCGCGGTAGCTGGCGCGGCCTCCGTTCTTGCTGATCGACTTGGAGACGATCTTGGAACTGGTGTTGGGGGAGGCGTGGACGACCTTGCCGCCGGCGTCCTGGTGCTGGCCGTTGCCGGCGAAGGCGATCGAGAGAATCTCGCCGTGGGCCTTGGGGCCCATCATGTAGACGGCGGGATATTTCATGGTAACCTTGCTGCCGAGGTTGCCGTCGATCCATTCCATGGTGGCGTCCTCGTAGGCGAGGGCGCGCTTGGTGACCAGGTTGTAGACGTCGGTGCTCCAGTTTTGAATTGTGGTATAGCGGCATCGTCCGCCTTTCTTGACGATGATTTCGACGACTGCGCTATGAAGGCTGTCGCTGGAGTAGACGGGCGCGGTGCAGCCTTCGACATAGTGTACACTGGCGCCCTCTTCGACGATGATCAGGGTGCGCTCGAACTGGCCCATGTTTTCGGCGTTGATGCGGAAGTAGGCTTGGAGGGGGATGTCGACGTGGACGCCGGCCGGCACGTACACGAAGCTGCCGCCGCTCCAGACGGCGCTGTTGAGGGCGGCGAACTTGTTGTCTGCGGCCGGGATGACGGTGGCGAAGTATTCTTTGACGATGTCTTCGTGTTCGCGCAGGCCGCTGTCCATGTCGAGGAAGACGACGCCCATCTTTTCCCACTCGTCCTTGAGGCTGTGGTAGACGACTTCGGACTCGTATTGGGCGCCGACGCCTGCGAGGAACTTGCGTTCGGCTTCAGGGATGCCTAGCCGGTCAAAGGTGCGCTTGATGTCCTCGGGTACGTCGTCCCAGTTTTTGCCCTGCTTTTCGGCGGGGCGGAGGTAGTAGTAGATGTCGTCGAAGTCGATGGTGCTGAGGTCGGCGCCCCAGGTCGGCATCGGCTTGGCGCGGAAGATCTCTAGCGCGTCGTGGCGGAACCGGCGCATCCACTCGGGTTCGTTCTTGATATCCGAGATCTGATCGATGACCTGATGGGTCAGGCCTTTCTCGGACTTGAAGACGGCGTTCTCCTGATCGTGGAAGCCGTACTGGTACTCTTCTTTTACGCCTTCAAGATATTGTAAGTCAGACTGTCCTGCCATGGTTATCCTCCTTGACGATGTAAGGAGCGGCTGTTTGCTGTAAGCTTGACGCTACCGATTCTGCGTCTTGCGGGTGCGGCAATTTCAATCCGGCCGCCAGCTGAGTACGAGCTTGATCCCAGACGAACGGGGTTCAGGCGGCGGCTCTAGTCACAAACTCCTCTTCCACCCACTTGTAGCCCTTTTCCTCCAGCATGTGCGCAAGTTCCGGGCCGCCTGTTTTGACAATACGCCCACCGAAGAAGATGCTGACGTAGTCGGGCTTAACGAAGTTGAGGATGCGCTGGTAGTGGGTGATGAGCAGAAAGCCGCGGTCCTCGGTCGCTAGTTTGTTGATGCCATCCGAGACGACCTGGAGGGCGTCGATGTCGAGACCTGAGTCGGACTCGTCGAGGATGGCAAATTTCGGTTCCAGCATCGCCATTTGCAGCACTTCTGTGCGCTTCTTTTCGCCGCCGGAGAAGCCTTCGTTGAGGTAGCGGCGGGCGAAGCTGGAATCGACGTTGTACTCCTTCATCTTGGTGTTCAGCTCGCGGCGAAAGTCGCGCATTGGCATCAGGTTGCTGCCGATGACGCCGTTGGCGTTTGCTTCGGCCTTTTTGCTTGTGTAGCCTCGCACGTTTGAGACGGCGGTGCGAAGGAAGTTGGCGACGCTGACGCCGGGGATGGAGACCGGGTATTGGAAGGCGAGGAAGATGCCGGCCCTGGCGCGTTCATCGGCTTCCATGTCGAGGATGCTTTCGCCGTCGAGCAGGACGTCGCCTTGGGTTACTTCGTAGTGGGGGTGGCCGGCGATGACGTAGGAAAGGGTGGACTTTCCGGAGCCGTTGGGCCCCATCATGGCGTGAATTTCGCCGCGTCGCAGCGTCAGATCGACACCTTTCAAAATCTCGGCATCTCCGACTGTTACGTGCAAATCCTGTATTTCAAGCGTGCTCATATTCTTGCAGACTCCTCGTTATAGCGGCCAGATTGGGCCGTGCGCGCTTCGCAATGCGAGCAGGGGCGGAGCGCGGTTCAGGGTTCGATTTCGAGTTCCAAGCGTTGGCTGCTGCTTATGACAAATGTGCAGCTGCCGTGCCCGTCCATAATGCAATCGTCGTGAGCCACATCGGTCCCCAGCACCTGCTCGATCATCTGCTGATCCATTTCACAGATTTCGCGGTGGGCGAAGGCGAGTTCGTGATAGGGGCAGTTGTACATTTTCAATACGACGGTACTTTCGTCGACGGAAAATACATCGGTCAGCACGCCTTGGCGGCCCATGGCTCCGGCCAACTCTTCGACTCTGTGTTGCAATCCGCTGGCCGTGACGGTCTCGGCGTAGCGGTCGGCCAGGCGTGCGCCGACCCGATTGAGGAGGTCGTCCATCTGCTGGGCGCCGACCATGCCGTACATTTCCTGGAGCATGATCAAGGCGAGAAGGTCGCAGCGGCAGGCGAACAGTTCGCGTGCGGCCTCGGTGGCGGCATAGATATGACGCGGCCGTCCAACGCCGGACCGTTCCTCGCGCCGGACCAAGTAGCCACTTGCCTGGAGCGCGTTGAGATGCTGGCGCACGGCGGTTGTGGTCACGCCGAGGAGGATTTCCAGGTCCTTGATTGTGGCAGACGGATTGCGCTGCAAATGTTCGAGAATCTGCCATGCTGGTGAGTTCTGATCAGGACTGATAGACATGTGATTGTTCTCTGAACTGAACGGCCAGTTCCGGTATCGTGCGTTGTTTCCAAGCAAACGGATCTTAGTATCTACAACCGAGCATAACACACATTCAACATTTTGTCAATTTACACAGTTTATTATGCGCAAATTGACAATAATTTCGACATAACTACGATCTTATACCATTCGGTGGCGGAGGGCGTCAAAAACGCGGGTGCGCCGATCCGACAAGGATTGTCCTTGAAGGCGGCTGGCAGGCGGCGCTGATTTTCGCGGAGACGCGGAACCGGCCGACTTTTGGTGGAATGTCCGATCTCCTCTTATAATCTTTGGTTGTGCGCTTGCCGTTCGGCTCGTAGGAGGCTGTACCTGAGGCTGTATGATGCCAGATTGGGCGGGGCATTCGGGCGGGAGGCAGGCAGGAGGAAACAGGGCCGTGGAGTTTAACGCTGCGCAACTGATGAAGGAGGCGACCGGCGCGCGGAGGGAGTATGCGCTCGACGATGGGATCGCCGACCTGGATGACGGCTTGGCGCCGTTGAGCAAACTGACGGGAAAGCTTGAACTGTTGCGGATTCACAGCGGTGTGCTGGCCAGCGGCGATTTTCGGGTCACGCTTTCGCTGCAGTGCGGCCGCTGCCTGGAAGCGGTTACGCATGATGTGAAGGTACGGTTTGCGGAGAGCTTTCGGCCGTTGACCGACGTACAAACGGGGCGATTTCTGCCGCCGGAGGAGTTTGAGGGGCAGACCGAGGACTTGACCGACGAGGCGCTGTTGATCGATGCGCAGCACATACTTGACATAACCGAGGTGGTGCGGCAGAACATCTGGCTCTCGGTCCCGATCGTGGCGGCATGCGATTACGTCGATCCCGCGAGCGGAGAGCCGGACCAGGACGCCTGCCCGAAATATATCGGACTGCTGTCGGAGACTGATCTCGGCGGCGAGGAGGGGGAGGAATCGACAGCCGAATCCGCTGATATCGACCCGCGCTGGAAATCCCTGCTGGCGCTGCAGAATGAGTTGACGAACGATTAGAACAGGAGGACGCGAGATGGGACCGCTACCGAAGAGGAAGATCAGCAAGGGACGGCGCAACCGGCGCCGAGCGCATCACGCGATTGGCGCGCCGAGATTGGTGAACTGTGTTCAGTGCAACGAGAAGACGCTGCCGCACCGGGTCTGCCCGCACTGCGGGACGTACATGGGCCGGATGACGGTCCTGGACCTGGATGAAGAGGAAGCTTGAGGCGGATGGTACCCGGACCCTCGTACCGCGATAGCGAGAGGCGGCTTCTGTACGTGTTCCCTGGGCAGGGAAGCCAGCACGCGGGCATGGGCAAGGCGCTGGCGGAACGGTACACGGCGGCGCGCGCGGTCTTCAACGCAGCGGATGGGTTGCTGGGGATATCGCTGGGCGAACTTTGCTTCGAGGGGCCGGAGGATCGGTTGACGGATACGATCAACGCGCAGCCGGCGCTTTTCGCGTCGAGTATGGCGGCACTGTGCGCCTTACAGGAGGAGGTTGGCGACCTTCCCCGACCCATCTTTTTCGCAGGTCATTCGATGGGCGAATACAGTGCGCTGGCGGCGGCCGGCTGCATTTCATTCGCGGACGGGCTGCGTCTGGTGCGGGAGCGGGGCCGGCTGATGAAGGAGGCTGGGGCGAGGCAGCCAGGGCGCATGGCGGCGGTGATTGGGCTGGCGCAAGGGGCGGTGGCTGAGATCTGCGCCGAGGCGGCGAAGCGGCATGGAGGAGTAGCGCAGATTGCCAACGACAACTGCCCCGGGCAGTTGGTCATATCGGGCGATGAAGAAAGCGTAGATGCTGCGATGGCGGCGATGGAAAAGGCAGGGGCGCGGCGGGTCGTGCCTCTGGCTGTAAGCATTGCTGCACACTGCCCATTGATGGAGCCGGCCGCGGCGGCGTTGAAGGAGATCGTCGAAGCGACTGAGGTGCGGTCGCCGGCGGCGCCTGTAATCGGCAATACGAGCGGTCAGCCGCTGGACAGTGTGGAGGCGATCCGCGGCGAGCTCAATGCGCAGTTGACCGGGAGCGTTCGTTGGAGCGACTCGATGGCATTTGCGGTAGAGGCGGGCGTCGACACGGTTGTGGAGTTGGGGCCGGGCGCGGTCCTGACCGGGCTGATGCGACGGATTGAGCGCAAGGTCAAGCGAGCAAATGTCGCGGACGCGGATGAAGTACGGGCGTTTGGCGAGCAGTTTGGTTTAGCTGGGCAAGGAGATCGGGCGGCTTAAACCGGCAAAATCGGGTCCGGAAATGGTATTCCTGAATTGGCCCGGACTGTAGTAGAATGGCGGCAGCAGCCCCACAGAACAGGGAGAATTCATGGATTTCACGGGCAGGATTGCGCTGGTTACGGGCAGCAGCAGCGGGATCGGCGCAGCGATCGCGAGCGAGCTAGCCGCCGGGGGCGCGCGGGTTGCGCTCAACTACCGGGGGAACAAGGCAGGGGCCGAAGAGACGGCCTCTGCGATTCGCGAGGCGGGCGGCGAATGCGGGATTTACCAGGCCGACGTTGGCAGTTACGGGGAGGCGGCGGCGCTGGTGAAGGCGGTTGAGTCGGAGTTTGGCCGCATTGGCATCCTGGTGAATAATGCCGGTACGACGCGGGACACGCTGCTGATGAGCATGAAGCCAGAGGATTGGGGCGCGGTCATCGGCACGAACCTGGACAGCATATACCACGTGACGCGCGCGGCGCTGCGGGGCATGGTCCGCCAGAGGTGGGGGCGTATCGTCAACATTTCGAGCATCGTGGGGTTGGCTGGCCAGGCGGGCCAGACGAACTATGCGGCCAGCAAGGCAGGCATCATCGGGCTGTCCAAGAGCTTGGCGCGTGAGGTGGGCAGTCGCGGCATCACGGTAAACGTGGTCGCGCCGGGATTTGTGCCGACGGCGCTGACAGAGGTGATGACCGACGAGCAGAAAGAGCATACAGTTGCCAGCACGCCGTTGGGGCGATTTGGTGAGCCGGAGGAGATTGCCTGGGCGGTTGCGTTTTTTGCGAGCGAACGGGCGGGATTCATCACAGGCCAGGTGTTGTCGGTCGACGGCGGGCTGGTGATGATGTGATCGTTTACAAGTTGACGGGCAGGCGTCGATGACAGGAGACCCTCAGGAGATGGTAGCGTCATCCGCAATACCCGAAACCGTGCTCGCGGCCGAGGGAGACGGCGAGCTAGCGGAGTACGTGGGATCCCCGCAGCCGGGGGAAGCTGCCCCTATTGATCGCGCCGGTCCCGAATCAGTGGTTGACGGTGACGGGTACGATGGCCGTCAGAGCGGCAACAGGACGGGCGGGGACGGCGCGGCTGTCCGGCCGCCCGAACGGATACGGGCCCGCCGCACGGCGATCCAGGTCCTCTACGAAGTTGACTGCACCGAACACAGCTCCACCATTGCCCTGAAGAATCGACAGGAAGAAGAGGAGTTTTCGGACGAGACACTCGCGTTCTTGTCTTGGCTTGTGCACGGGGTACTCATGTACAGGGTGGAGCTGGACCTGTTGATCGGCCGCTATGCGCCGGAGTGGCCGGTGGATAAGCTGGCCATTGTCGACCGAAACGTATTGCGGCTTTCGATTTTCGAGTTGACGAGCCCCGACGCGGACGCGCCGCCAAAGGTTGTCATAAACGAAGCGGTAGAGCTGGCGAAGACTTTTGGCAGCGACAACAGCCCGCGCTTTGTGAACGGCGTGTTGGGCACGGCGCTGCGCGAGATCAGGCTGCCGGCGGCGTATGCAGCTGGCCCAAGCCCGGTGAAGCGGTAGATTCAGGCATGAACAGCATTTTTGGAATCGGCGTCCTTGAGTTTGTATTTATTTTGATCTTTGCCCTGATATTTCTGGGTCCAGACCGGCTGCCGAGAGTGACGAAGGATGTGCTGCAGTTCATACGGAAGTTGCAGCGGCTTTCGGGCGAGCTGACGAAGCAGGTGAACGAGGAGATCGGCGACCTACGCGAGCTGGACCCCAGCTACCACATGAAGGAGCTGATGGAGGACGAGGAGGAGGACGAGAAGCCGGCTAAGGGAGCGGACCAGAAGTCGACGGCGGCCAAAGGGCAGACTTCAGCGCCTTCTCAGCCGGTGGTAGGGCGTACGAACATGGTGGACGAGGACGAGGACGGCGCGAAGACGATTGCGCCGAAGGAGGCCGCGACTGCCGCTACACCGGCGTTGTCCAATTTGAATACGGCTGCTTCCTCTAACGGCCGGCAGCAGAGCAATGAAGGCGCTGGCGACAGCCCGAAGACGGCGGGAAGTACGGTGTCTTCGGCGCCGCGTGCCAGTTCAGCCGGTCGAGTCACCAGCAGCCCGGCGGTCGGATCGACGCCGCGACAGACGGGCAATACGCAGAAGCGGGGCGTGAAGACACTGGCCGAGTTGCGCAAGCAGCAGCGGACGAAGAGACAGTCAAGCTCTGGCGATTCGAGTTCCACCTACCTGGCGGAACGGAACAAGCGGGCGCAGCGGCGCGCGGACAACCGTCGGGAGGCGGTAGCGGCGCAGAAGGGCGAGGGCGGGACGGAGTCCGATACGGAAGATACAACGAGCGATCAGGCGGATGTGCCTGTGGAAGGCAGTGAAGTCGCGCTGGGTGTAGACGGAAGCGGCGATGGGGAAGCCCCGGCTAGGGAGAAGGACGCAGAGTCGGAAGTGGAGTCGGTTGCGGAGATGACGGAGCCTTCCGACGAGACGGGCGGCGGCGGGAGTGAGGAGACGCAGGAATGACGCAGCTTGATACACCACTGGAACAGGACCCATTTGACGGCAGCCGTATGGGGCTGCTGGAACATCTGGCGGAGCTGCGCAACCGGATGATCTGGATTGTGGGCGCGCTTTTCTTCGGCATTGTAGCGAGCATCGCCTTTGTCGAGCGTGTTCTCATGTTCATTACGGACCCGGTGGAGGACAAGCTGATCGCCATCGGCCCGACCGATACGATTTTTGTCTTTTTCAAGGTCATGTTCGTGATGGGCGTGATCGTGGCTATGCCGGTGCTGGTCTACCAAATCATCGCTTTCATTGCACCGGGGCTGTACCCTCACGAAAAGCGCAGCCTGTTTATGCTTCTGCCGGGATTCATGCTCTTGTTTTTCGGGGGCGCGGCTTTCGCCCATTTTGGGATGCTGCCGGTGGCTGTTGGATTTCTGCAGAATTTCCTCGGCACAGTGATCGATCAGGAATGGACCATCGACCGCTATGTCGGGTTTTTCACCCGCATCGTGTTCTGGATAGGCGTTGCCTTCGAAACGCCACTCGTAATCGCGTTTTTGGCGCGGATTGGCCTCGTTAGCGGCAGGCGACTGCTGGGGATGTGGCGGCAGGCGGTTGTGATCATCTCGGTTGTGGCAGCGATGATCACACCTACGATCGATCCGGTCAACATGACGATTGTGATGGCGCCGCTCATCTTACTTTATTTTCTGGGCGTGGGATTGGCCTATCTGCTGTACCGGCCGCGGACGCCGCGCGACCTGGACGAGATGGACTGGGGTGGAGACGATGAATGACCGGGAGTCGCTGATCGCCCGTAAGCAGGAGGTCCTGCGTGAGTTGACACGGGCGCGGCGGCAACTGGAGGCTGTTCAACAAACAGGCAACCGGCATCAGCGGCAGCAGGCGATGGAGTTGGAAGGTGAGATCGAAAGGCTGATGGCGGAGGAGTACCGTCTGCGCATCGCGATAGATCGGGCGAAGTAGAGCGAATCGCTACAGAATCCACAAATGGCACGAAGTTTCACGAGGATGTTTTTTCGTGAGACTTCGTGTTTTTCGTGGAAGGAACCGATAGGTGGGGAGAAACTTCGCAAGATGTAGGGCAAGATCCGCGAAGGACATGAATTCGCACGAAGGGCTCTTGTCGGAGCCCTTTGGGGATGGGTATGGGAGATGGCGGAGCACGCATTCAAGATTGGGTGGGGCTGTAGCGGGCAAGGTCCTGCCCACGTAGGAATGAGTCATTAGGGGCGGGTAGCCTGCGTTGCGTGTCGGGCGGAGCGGCGCTGAACTGGTGGGATTGGCCGAGTCGGAGAAAGCAGATGGCCGTAAGGCTATTTTGGTCTTTCGTAGGATCCATGGGGGGTACATTCCTGATGGGGAACGCGATCCGGCTGAACTGTGCTACAATCGCGCCCGCCAGAGTGAGCGGGTCTGGACGGTGCCTGTGGCGAGAGTCACGAAACAACTCCTTGCGCGGCGCGAGGGAGCGCAACCGGCATGAACTCTTTCAGGCGATTCCAAATCAGATAGCGACCCGGCGTTTCAAATTACCGGCAGGAATATGATCTCTTGCGCCTCAGGCCGCCGGGGGTGTCGCGGGCCACAGTTGGCGGATCGGAGACGACGCATTTAGAATGTGCCGGGACCAGCGGGACGTCCAGCGGCAGGCAAGCAGCTTTCACTGAACAAACATGAGCGAAACACAGAAGAGATTCGACGCGTTTGTAACAGCTGGTTATGACCCGGATAAGCCGGACAAGGTCAGCGCGGCGGCGGGGGTGGCGCACAAGTCGCTGGTGCCGGTGGCGGGTATGCCAATGGCATGGCATGTCGTGCAGGCGCTGGGCGAGTGTGAGCGCGTGGGCGAGATCGTTGTTGTGGGGATCGAGCCGGGAGAGATCGAATTCGGCGTGGCCGTTCACTATGTGCCGAACCAGCCCAGTTTGTGGGCCAGCCAGAATGCCGGGCTGCGGAAGCTGCAGGATCTGAACGCGGAGGATCGCTACGTGCTCGCGCTTTCGGCGGACAGTGTGCTGCTGACGGGCGAGATCATCGACCGCTTCATTGACGCGTGCTCGCCGTTGACGCTGGAGGCGTACTGGGGCATCATCCGGAAGGATGTCATGGTCGCCGCTTTCCCACAGAGCAAGCGGACCTATTTGCCGTTGCGGGAGGGCTCATTCTGCAGCAGCGACCTTTACCTGGGCCGGTTGTCGGCCGGGCTCCGCATCCAGGAGCGGATTCGCTATTTCATCGAACATCGCAAGAATGTGGTGGCCCAGGTGTGGAAGCTGGGCCTGCCCACACTATTCAAGTTTGTGGCGCGCAGGCTGGCGATCGACGACATTGTCGATTTCGCCTACAGGTTTGCGGAGCTGCGGGGCAAACCGGTGGTATTGCCGATGGCGGAGGCGGGCATGGACATTGACAAGCCGGAGCAGCTGGCGCAGGTGGAGGCCTATCTGCGCGAGAATCCCGAACATCCGGCCAATACCCGTTCGCGCGGGACGGGGCGGTGAGCAGATTGTGAGCATGCGATCGTTCCTGGAAAGGCTGTCGGTTCTCGACGAGAGGTTCAGCGCGCGGGCGGCGCTGAGCGAAGAACAGCTGTCGAAGCGCCACCCTCTTTTCTGGCTGGCCCACGTCGGCGCGCATTTGGGCGACTCGATTGTGTGGCTGCTCGTGACGCTGATTCTGTGGCGTCAATTGGGCGGCGACGAGGAAAAGCGGGGCAGCTTGATCGGGTGGGCGCTGTCATTTGCCGGCGGCCTGGTGGGGACGCTGCTGGTCAAGCAGCGGGTGCGCCGTTCGCGCCCCGGCAGCGGCCGGCTTCTCTACGGGGGCGGCGCGGACGTGCACAGTTTCCCCAGCGGGCACGGCGTACGCTGCGGCGTTATATTGACATGGGCGAGCGTGTTCTGGCCGGGGGCGGGAAAGCTGGCCCCATTGCTGGTAGTGTGGGTCAGCTGGGCCAGAGTGGCGTTGAACATTCACTATATTGGAGACATTGTTGTCGGATTCCTGCTGGGCGTCGGTCTGTCGCGCGTTATTCGGGGACGTGTAGCAGGACGCGGCAAGGAGAAATAGTGGATATATGGGGCGGGCAGATTGCAGCAGGCTCTGCCGGCTTCAGCGGCGCTCAATCCAGTATTTGTAAGAAGCCTCTTCGGTTGTCCCCGGCGTCAGACCACTAATGGACAGGACCACCTCTTTGCCACGGTCCAGGCCATCGACGTCGATGCGGAGCTTTCCATTCGCCCCCACCTGCGTGCGTTCGACGCGTGTGAGCGCGCCTTCATTGAAGACCATGGTTTGCAGAAGCCACTCTTGGGGCAGGCGGTTATCGGTCAGCAGCCAGCCTTCGCTTTCCCAGCCATCCTCTCCTTGTTCGAAGTCGGTGGCATAGTTAACGGCAGGGATGGCGATATCGTCGATGAACCATCCGGGGGCATTGACGGCATCGTCGGTGACGTACTCGAAGCGAATGAGCACTTCTTCGCCGGCATAGGCGCTCAGATCGAAGGTCTCCTGAATCCAGGCGGGCGATTCGTCGCGGGGCGCGGCAAGGCTTCTGGCGGTGTAAGCGTGGCCGAAGCTGTTTCCGCTGGGGTTTTCGGTGGTCGTGCGTTGGCCCGGCAGAATGTCCCACTTGCTCCCGTCGCGGCTGACCAGGACGTAGCCGTAGTCGTAGTCCTCTTCGATGTCGAACCACATTTGCACGTCCATTGCCAGGTCGGCGCCGGCGGGCAGGCTGGAAAAGTCGAAAGTGCGCGTCAGGCGGCAGTCGGATTCGTCGGCGCGATTGCTCCACCAGGCGTAATTGCCGCTGTAGGGTTGCGTGTTCGCGAAACGGGTGCCGGTCATCCCTTCAAAGTGGAACGATAGGTCGCCGCTGCCTCGAAGCGCGATGTAATCTACGCCGAAGTTGCGGACGACGCCATCGCTCTGCCGCTGAGGATAGCGGTAGAAGCTCTCTGCCAGGGCGAGCGGAGGCAGCTGGAGCTGGCGGTAGCCGTAGACGCCCTGTTTTGCGAGGGCGGTGTATTGGTTGGCGTAGTTGGCGATGATCCAGTCGGCAAAAAGATCCTCGAATTTCAGGTCCAGGCCTGACTCGTTGAGCGCATTGGTAAAGCCCTGGATGCCGTTGGCGGGCTGCGAGACCACGGCCTGTGTCAGTTCCTCGCCAAACCTCTGCAGGAAGTAGGCCATGAAGAGATAGGCGCTGCCGTAATGCCGGCCGTTGCCGTCCGGACCGGCGTTCCAGGTATTCAGCTGTGTGTCGGGATGAACGGCGTAGCGGCGGGCGAAGCTGAGATCGGGAGGATAGCCGACGATTTCCTGGGCGAGTTCGCTCATCCCTTCGTTGACCCACGTTTCCTCGTTGCGGTCGTTGTGCCAGTGGACCATGTGCTGAAACTCGTGAGCGAGGACGGTCTCGTAGTGGTCAAAGCCGATTCCCCGGTTCAGCCAGTCCAGGTTGATATAGAACATCTCCTTCTGATTGGAGAAGGGATTGGCGACGGCGCTGTAGAGATCGGCGCTGGAGAAGTAACCTGCGATGCCGCGTCCCAAGCCGGTGGCGTGGAGGATGTGCAGGCGGGGGTCGGCGTCGATGCCGGGATTCGGTTCTTTGCCGAAGAAGCCGCGTACAAGGGGGTAGATAGTATGGGCGAAGTTATCGACGGATGCTGAAAGCGCCGGGAGGTCGGTTTCCCGGCCGCTCTCTACCCAGAGGTAGGTTACTTCGTTCATGTAACGCAGTTCGGCTTCGATTTGATTTTGCTGGTTGCTGTCGAGGTCGGAGATCCAGAAAGGTGCCCGATCCCCAACGGAAAATGGAGGGCCGGGTACGACCTGTGGGATGCTGTTCACGCCGGGACGCAGACGCAGCGCGAGATCACGCAGATCGCGCAGCGGCAGATCGACCTGTTGCCGGTTCCGCGTGGCCGGAGCGGCGGGAATTGACTGGCCGGCCCGGTCAACTTCGGTTCGCTGGACTGTTGCGTTGTCGGGTACGGAAGACTCCGAGGATGCGGGCGCCACCTGGCTGTGCAGGCTGATCCGGGGCGCCGGGTCGCTGGGGCTGCGCTGCGAAAACAGAGAATCTGCGAGAGAAGAGCATGCCCCGAGGAGTCCGCATAGGCAAAGGGACGCGACTACGGCAATTGGCGGGAGGGATCTTGGATCTTGACGGCGCGAAGGGGGAACGGGTTGTCTTTGGGTCGCTGTTCGGACTGGCGGCGGATTGCCGAACCGTCTGTCAGATTCATTTTGGGCCCGAATGGGGGCTGGTGGAAAGCAGGAGTGTTTGGGCGGGGCCGTTGGGGCCGCTGAATCCAAGATGGCCGGGCTCATTTCATTTTCTGGCCGAGAACGCGATGCTCGAGGCCGGGGGCTATTGTACGCTCGGTGGCGTCCCAGGTTATGGGAGGCGGTTGGAGCGGTTCGAAGTTGCGAAAGAGTCGGCCGAGGATAGCAACGGCGACGGCTACATAGACGATGCTGCCGAGAAACCAGATCATGCCGCCGCTGATCATCTGATCCTGCAAGGCAGTCAGGCCCGAGACGGCGAAACGGTCGACATAATAGTCGTAGGCAGGGGTGCGGCGGAAGGCAAGGGTGACGCCGGTCACCATATTGGGGACCTCCCCGCCGACTATGACGTAGAGAAAGCCGACCATTGGGGGCATGGCGGGACGAAGGCGGGGTCCTGTGCCGATCGGATGCCACCAGAAGAGCATATAGGTTATCCAGACGCCCCAGAGTGCGAGGCGATAGAGGGCGGGATGGGCGAGCAGGCGGTTGGAGACGGCCGGCTCGTGCCAGAGGAGGAAGACGCTGAATGCGACGAGCCAGAGGACAAGAGGGTGCGAAGCGCGGCGGATGAAACGACCGGAGGAGGTCGACTCTTTGCGTATTCTGACGGTCCAGCGGCGGGTGGGCGCGGGAAGGGCGCGCAGGACGATGTGAGCTGGACATGCCAGCCACAAGAGCGGTGGGGCCAGGAGGCCAATGAGAATCTGCTGGGCCGCTTTGCCGATGAGCAACTCCTGCTGGAGAGCGACGAGCGGGGAGAGGAAGGCCAGAGCCAAGGCCCCCGCGCCTGCAAGGAAGCAGAAGAGGCGGCCTGTGGTGGCGAGCGGGGCGCGATTGCGGTTCAGACGCGACCAGGCCCACAGATAGGGCAGGAGGATGAGCAGGAAGGCGGCGGTTGAGCCGGGCAGAAAAGTCCAGTCCTGCAACAGGGCCGGTATCGAGTATTCCATGGGTGGAAGGATAGACGCGGATGGAGGAAATGCCAAACGGGCTGCGGCTGGTTGCCAGTGGCCGGTGGTCAGGAACAGCAGGAGATGAAAACTTCGGAGGAAAGGAACTGTGGTAGAGCGGAGTGCGGGGCGGGTGCTGATAGGGGTTGAGAGGGAGAGGTTTGCGCGCGCGGGCGCGCGAGGGAGGAGGATTGGATGGCCGGAGACGATGAGAGAGTATACGGGCAGATTTTGATGGTGGTCCAGCAGATCCCGCGGGGGCGGGTGGCGACATACGGCCAGATTGCTTGGATCGTGGGCGCGGCGACGCCGCGGATGGCGGGATATGCGCTGGGTGGGCTGCCGGCGGACACGGAGATTCCGTGGCAGCGGGTGGTCAACAGCCGGGGCGGCATCAGCCCGCGCGGAGACCTCCTGGCGACGGACCGGCAACGGAAAAGGCTGGCTGATGAGGGGGTGGCGTTCCTGCCGGACGGCCGCATCGATCTGGACCGTTTCGGTTGGGCCGGACCTGAGCCGGACTGGCTGGAGGCGCACGGTTTCGCGGTCATTCCCTGGCGAGCACGGCGCTGAGTTGGCAGGAAACGGTCCAAATAGTGGGAATACGAAGCCATCAGGCGGGGAGACTGACGCTTGTGCTATGTGTTTTCGGTTGCTTCCTGTGGAGGCAGGTTAAGACGCCTCTCTAGGAGAGAGGCGACGGTGGTGTGCAGGTCTTCGTCGGAGAACCCGCCGAGCAGAGCGAAGATGCCGGTATAGACAACCCAGGCTGGCAGAACTAATAGCCAGGGGCTGGCGCCGAATGCGGACAGTGCATAGACGAAGGTCCCCATCACGAAGGCGGAGAGCGCGGGCCGCCATACCAGGTCGGGCCAGGCAACGACGCCGACTTGCTGACGAACGCGTCGGCTGAAAAGGAGTAGAAGGCAGAACTCGCTCAGGATGGTGACAACAGCGGCGCCAATATAGCTGAAGACAGGGATGAGCAGGAGGTTGCCGGCGAGGTTGAATAGGACGCCGGAGATGAAAGCCGTGGTCAGGTAGCGCTGCTGGTCGGCGGCGATGAGGACGTACTGCGTAACGCTGTTTACGAATCCGACGGGAATGCTCCAGATCATCACCTGCAATGCCAGCGCCGCGCCGCCGCGGAAGCTGAGCGCCTGGCAGTCGAACGAGGTGAACAGATTCATGGCAAAGCGGCAGGCGTACGGAGGGAGGGCGGAGACTTCGTAGGCGGCGGCGGTGAAGCGTGCGCCGCCGAGAAGAGCGATGAGGGGATGCGCCAGAAGTGTGACGGTCATTGCGACAGGCAGACTGACGAGAAAGAGGAGACGAAGACTAAGTGTGTAGGAGCGCAGGAGCGCCGCGCCCTCCTGTTTGGCGAAGCGGCTCATGAGCGGGAAGATAGCCAGAGTAAAGGTGCTGGGGATGATGTTCAGGCCGTCGAGGTACTTAAGGGCGGCGCTGTAGAGGCCGACGCTGGCTGCTCCGACCATCGGGCGAAGGAGCCAGATGTCGATCCGCCAGAAAATGGTGGCGAGGAGGTGGTTGATCATAAGCGGGCCGCTGGTAGAGAGCATCCACTTTTGCAGCGGCCAATCCCACTTCCATTGCGGCTTGAAGAGGGTCGAGTGCACCAGCCAGACGAGCCAAATGAGGTGGACGAGATTGACGATCAGCGCGACCAATGCCAGCCCGAGGATTCCCCAGCCTAGCAGGAGTGCGAGCGCGCCGAGGGTGGCCTGGAGGAGCGCGATGGCGATGCCGAGGCCGGCGGGATACTCCATTTTTTCGAAGGCGTAGAAGAGGTTGCTGAAGGCATCGGACCAGTTGGCGACAAGCATCACGAGGGCGAAGACAGCGACCGCCTGCATTTCTTCCTGACCGATGTGTTGGTAGAACCAGTATCCTCCCACGACCAGCGCCATGAGGAGCAGACTTGCGGCCCACAGCAGAGTTCGGAGCGCGAGCACATTAGTAAGTAAAGTGCTGGCCCTATTTTTGTCGGATGCGACCTCACGGGTCAGCAGTGTGCCGAGACCATAGCGGCTAAGGATCTCGAAGATTCCGTAGACTGCAATGACCCATAGGTACCTACCGGCGCCTTCTGGGGCCAGCACGCGCATGTATAACATGGCAAAGGCATAATAGATGCCTCGGTTGGCCAGGTTGAGGACCATGGGGACGAGGGAGTTTTTTGCAACTGTGCGGACCCGGTTGGCGTCGACTTCGGGGCGATAAAAGCTGCCCCAGGCCCACCAAAACAGAAGAAGCATGCTGAGCATGGCAGCCAAGAAGCTGACGTAGAGCCCGACTTTGAAGCTCATGGGGCTGTAGGTGAAGCGTACTGTCCACTGGCCGCTATTGGGGAGGTAGACGGCCCGCAAGGCAGAGTTGGCGCGATAGATTTGCAGCTCTTGCTCGATTTCGCTGCCGCCGAAGGGTCGGAGATAGGCCTTCCAGCCCTGGTCGTATGCGTCGGCCAGGACGAGCCAGCCGCGGTCGCTAAGGTTAATGTCGATGAAGACGTTGTTGGCGGTGTAACGGCTGATCGAGGTGTCGGCGACCTGCGGGCTAGAGGGAGTTAGTGCGTTTTCGGCCGCCGGGGTCTCTTCGATGAAGACAGTGCGGCGCAGGTCGGCTTGGAGGAGCGGTTGTTGCTCTGGCGGGAGGACAAGGGCTTCGGCGGCGATGAAGGCACGCGGGAATGCCTCCAGATTCTGGTAGACTCTTACGGCACCGTCCTCGTAGACCTTATTCCAGGTGTCGGTGTTGGGAATTACGAGTTCGGAGAGTATGTAGTGGACGCCGAGGAGATCCAGCAGAGGGTTTTCGAGTGTGGCATATGGGTTGCCGCCATTGGCCGGCGTGCTCGTAGCATAGATTGGGGCAATGCGGTTGAAGTAAAGTTCATCGCTCTGGTCAGCGATGCGATTCATAAGGGCTACGTACTGACCGGTGATAATCGAATCGTAGCCGCGGATGTCCTGCCAGCCGTAGTACATCCCGACGTTGGCGTTGAATGTTTTGCTGCCGGGCACGTCGAAGGTGGTAAAGCGAAAAGGAGCATAGTGAATCTGAGGATCCGACCCTGCACCCTCCTTGTGGTTGATGAATCGGACCACCGGCGGAACTGTTGTCAAGGGGGAGAGGGACGAGAGCGAGGAGGGATTGAAGCTGCCATGGACAGAGAAGAGATCGAGAAAGAGAACTGCAATGAAGGCATAGGGTAGGAGGGCAGAAACGCGCATCTCTCCTGCTCGCTCGGGAGGAATGGCTTCGGCCTCCGGGCAGAGGGATGCGTCCCGTTTGCTGCGCGTCAGTTTCCACAGGAGCAGTCCGCTGACCGCAGCCAGAATGCCAAAGCGGGTCAGCCCGATGCTCTGATAACCCCAGAACATTCGCCCATCGACAAAGGCGGACTGCGCCAGGTCGGAGCCTTCCACGACGCGCTGCGCCAGGTTAACGAAGGGGCCGGGAAGGAAATAGGAAGCGACGACGACCAGCAAGGCGGCAAAACCGCCGGCGATGAACAGGGATGAGAAGAGGAAGATCGATGCTTTGGACGAAATGCGGAGACGGCCAAGCCCAATTGAAGACTGGCCGCCGGCCGGCGAGCGGAGGGAGAGCCCCTGTTCCAAGCCGATTCCGCCTAAAGCGGCCATCGCCAAGGTAAAAGGGTAGACCCAGCGGAAGGGACTGTGGAGTTGATTCCAGCCGGGCAGTCCGTAGAATAGCAGGGCGTACAAGGGGGTGCCGAATGCGAAAAGCAAGGAAAGCAGGGCCAGTGCGGAGAAGAGAATTGTGGGTATGCGCAGTGACTGCCAAGGGGCGCGCTGCTCGCCTGAACTGACGCTTTTGGCCGCTCCTGACGCCCGCGAGAAGGCGAAAATGACCGCCAGCGCAGCCAGCGCCCAAGTGCCGACACCGACGTAGGTGCCCCCCTCGACGTAGTTCTTGATACCCCAAAAGATCGTTTCGATTGGCTCTCCCAGCCGATTGACCGTCACGGGTCTCCATCGCATGGCCCAGAGGTCAAACCAGTGGTGATGGCTGGGGTTGCCGAAGATGTCCGGTAGAGCAAATGTTAGAATGTGCCGAGTTGGCAATGACCAGCCGATGACCTGCTGATAGGGGGCAGAGCCTTCCCGGAAGTTCTGCACCACGAATTCAAAAAGCGGAAGTAGCTGTACTGCCCCGATGGCGAGGCCAAGAATTGCCAGCAACAGGAGCCAGGCGGAGGTTTTCCCAAGCGCGCGCAAGATGCGAGTGGAGGGTTGTTCAAGTATACGCGCTGGTCGCGACGCCACGGGGCAGGGCTCTTGAGCGGCCTGGGCGGGAGGCGGGAATCTCCGCCAGGCTACGAACAGCCTCGCGGCCGCGTAGAGTCCGGCCACGAGCAACGCATAGTATAGAAATTCCGGGTGGCCTGCCAGTGCGACCAGCCCTATTACGGCCGCGCCCGCCACTACGTAAGGAATTGGGCGAAAGCCGGCCGCGCCCTTCTCCTCCTGCTTCTGGATCACTCGCTCGATTATCGCCAATAGCAGGGGCAGCCAAACAGCAGCGGCAATAATCATTGTGAAAACAACTCTGACAATCAAGAAACCGCTGAACTGGAAGACGATTCCGGTGAAAAGGGCAGCAACGGGGCGCAGTCTCAGCGTCCGTCCGAGCGCATAGGCATTGATGCCGGCAATCACCACCTGTATCGCCGTGAACCAGCCATAGGCAGCGTCAAGAGGAAGAACGTAGAAAAGGGCGCTGAGAAAGTAGGCGACGCTTGCCAAGCCCGCGGCAAAGAAGGGCATGCCGGTGAAGATTTGCGGGTTCCAAAGGGGTAGTTCGCCTTGTCCCAAAGTGCGGCGGACATGGAGTTTCCATACGGCGTTGTCGAGCACCAGGTCGCTCAAGAGGGCGTTGTGGGGAACGGTGTCGGGGCGCAGGGCGCGCCAGGGTTCGAACTGATAGAGGTTGTCGTATGGCAGCAGGGTCTTGCTGGTGAACAGGACCGGGCTGAACCAAAGGAGAGGCAGAATGATTAGCGGCAGAAGGATGAGGAGGCCGCCGCTACGACGACGAAGCCGATGCATCATGTCGGCGTGTCCGTCGGCACCTTTGGAGGCTGGTCGTCGGGCTGAACTCGAGGGATGGGAAGCGGGTTGTTCTGTTTGGCGCCGATCCGCTGCGACAGGCGGGAGCGGTGCCGCCAGAGCAGTTCCCAGACGCGCCAAGCCGATTCCAACTTGACGCGCGTATTCATTTTGCTTTGGCCGATGCGACGGTCTTCGAAGTGGATTGGGAGTTCGATGATGCGGAAGCCAAGCTTTTCGCAGAGATAGGCCATTTCGACCGTAAAGATGTAGCCGTTGCTGCGGACTGTTTCCAGCCCGAGTTCCAGAAGAGCAGTGCGCTGCCAGAGTTTGAAGCCGGCCGTCATGTCGCGCACGCGGATTCTCAGGATGGCGCGGCAGTATACATTTGCCCACCAGCTGAGCAGTCTGCGCAACAGACTCCAATCCTTGTCTAGCGTTCCTCCGGGCACGTAGCGGCTGCCGATAACCACATCCATGCCGGTGGCGGTGATGACGCCGAGCATCGGGATGATGTAAGCTGGATTGTGGCTGAAGTCGGCGTCCATTTGCATGACGAATTCGGCGCCGTCTGCAAGCGCGCGGCGAAATCCTTCAATGTAGGCAGTGCCTAGCCCGGCCTTTTGCAGGCGATGGATGACGGTTATTCGATGTTGGGGGTCGTTATAACGGCGGGCCAGTCTGTCGGCGAGAGGGCCGGTGCCGTCCGGGGAGTTATCGTCGACGATTACCACGCGCAAGTTCGGGAGGGGGAGGGCGAACAGAGCGTCTACCAGCTCTTCCAGATTGCTGGCCTCGTTGTATGTCGGCACGACGACAGTCAACTGGCCTGGCTGGACGGAATCGTTTATGTGTTCCTTCGCATGACCCGAAACTGGAATGGCCGACTCTGATTTTCGGCACGGTGGTGTGCTTTCCGGACCGGGTTTGGATTCGGGATGGTTCACTTTACGGATCCACGCTGCCAGTGTTTTTTTGCCTGAGTATCCTCGGCCAAGCATTGCGGCCGGCCTTTCCCCGGGCCAAAGGCAGTTCGATATTTGTGATGGGCATCTGAACAGGGCTATTGCTAATCTGCCACAAGATCGCTATACTGGAAAAGTTAGGATTAAATTTTTTTCGGCACTTTCTTCGGCGGCCGTTTCGGCGGCTACGGTCATTTCCTCATTGGCGGACGACAGAGCACCATTGCCCGAACAACTGACAGGGGCGAGTTAACATATGAACTGCAGAGACAATCGGAAGGGCGGACCGACTCAATTGTTACACGTAGCAATATACATCAACAGAGCCGGGGCGAAAAGAAGCCACCTGTGTGCACTCCTTGCTGTCGTGCTCCTACTTGCGGGTTGCGTGCCGATTACAGAGGAAGGACCGGTGCATGAGCCGACGCCGACGCCGACGTCGGTGGCGGCCGAGGAGGAGGAGGTTGTGCTGCCGCCTGGGATCCTGATGCTTGAGGCTGATAGCAGGGGCAGCGACATTGGGGAGGGGGACGAGAGCGGCGACGGCGAGGCGAAGGGACGGCCACAGGCAACGGTGCGGGTCAACAAGGCGAAGGCAAACATCCGCGGCGGTCCCAGCACAGATTTTGACGTCGTGGCCAGTGCGGTGGAGGGCGACGCTTTCGCGACAACCGGCAGGACTGAAAATGGTTGGTGGCAGATCTGTTGTGTTGCGGGTCCTGACGATAGCGCCGGCGAGGCGACTCGAACGGCGTGGCTTTCGGGGATTGTGGTGGAGCCTGACGAGATTGCCTCGGCATTGCCGGTCGTGGGGCCATTGTTCCCTGACGACCTGACGGCTGTGTGGGACATTCAATACGAGTGCGGGTCGCGGCGCTGTGCGGTGAGCGCGTGTGCGGCCGTCTCGCGAACAGAGGTGCTAGACAACAGCGATCCGCGATGGTTGGAGATAAACCGAATTGTGACGTGGGAGGGGGCTTGCGGAGAAGACTCCACCTGGCCGCACCAGATCGACCGGCTTGAAGGCACAGAGCGTTATCCCAACAGTACGGGCCTGTTTTTCTTCAATTACTGGACAGGCCCGCGCCCCGGCGAAGCGAACGCTCTATTCCGTTTGGGCACAGGGGAGGAGATTGAGGCCTGGTGCGGTGACGAGCAGGAAGCGGAAGTACTGGAAGACAGTGGCTGGACGACGGTCTATAGCGGGTTGACGTGCCATGATGTGCGGTCAGGGATGCTTGTCTCGATGCAGTATACCAAGCGGTGGTTTTTCACAGGAGAGTTTGAAGGCGACCGGTACGAGCGGGCCTACTTCGGCGACTTCGAGATCTATAGAGTAAGGCTGGAGCAAACGAACGCGCTGCTCGGCGTCATAAACGCGAGGGCGCCCGAGTAACGGACTGAAATACAGGATACGGGGTGGGTTTCTCGTTGGCGAGAGGGCCCTGGGCGTGGCGGTGGCGTGTGCGCTGACCCCCATTTCGGTTGCGAACGCATCGTCATTTGAGAGGCGTAAAGTCCATCTGACACAGGTAGCTGTCAAGCTCCTGTTTCGCCCTGGCGGCGTAGGTTGCGTAGCGTTGGCGCTTGTTGCGCACAGGTTGCGGGAGGGGAGGCAGGAGGCCCATGTTGGCTTTCATGGGCTGGAAATCGTCGGCGGCGGCGTTGGTGATGTAGTGGAAAAGGGCGCCGCTCATAGAGGGACGCGGTAGCTGCATGAGCGGTTGCCCGGCGAGCAGGCGCGCCGCGTTTATCCCCGCCAGAAGTCCTCCCAAGGTGCTGCCCACGTACCCCTCGGTGCCGGTGATCTGTCCGGCGAAGAAGAGATCGTCGCGCTGCTTGAACTGCAAGGTCGCGCGCAGAAGGGTCGGGCTGTTGATGAACGTATTGCGGTGCATCTGGCCCAGCCGCACGAATTCGGCGTTTTGCAGGCCGGGAATCATGCGAAGGATATCGGCCTGGGCACCCCACTTGACATTTGTTTGGAAGCCGACCAGGTTGTATAGGGTGCCGGCCACGTTGTCCTGGCGGAGCTGGACGACGGCATGCGGGCGCTGACCGGTGGCGGGGTCGCGCAGACCCACGGGCCGCATTGGTCCGAAGGCGAGGGCGTCTTTGCCGCGCTGGGCCAGCGCTTCGATTGGCATGCAGCCTTCGAAATAGCGTTCGAGCTCCTTGTCGGCGCCGGAGAGTTCGATGCGCGGCGCGGCGAGCAATGCGTCGACAAAGGCTTCGTATTGGGCTTGATCGAGGGGGCAGTTTAGGTAGTCGCCTTCTTCGGTTCCGGCACTGCCGGTTTTGTCCCATCGGTTGCGTCTGAAGGCGATTGAGCGGTCGATGCTTTCGTAAGAGACGATGGGCGCCATTGCGTCGTAGAAGTAGAGATAGCGTCCTGTCAGCGACTGGACAGCATGCGTCAGGTTGTCGCTGGTCAGGGGCCCGGTTGCGAGAATCGTCGGCCCACTGGGAACGGCGGTCACCTCCTGACGGACCAGTTCAATGTTTGGGTGGTCGGAGATGCGGGCGGTGATCTCTTCGGCGAATTCGTCGCGGCCGACGGCGAGCGCCTGTCCTGCCGGCAAGGCATGCTTGAAGGCCGTGCGGACTACGAAACTGCCCAAAGCCAACATCTCGTTCTTGAGGATGCCCAGCGCGCGGTCGGGCAGGGTGCTGCCCATCGAGTTGGAACAGACGAGTTCGGCGAGGCGGTCTGTCACGTGGGCGGGCGTAGGGCGAGCAGGACGCATCTCAAACAGGCGCACGGGGATGCCCCGCTGCGCGAGTTGCCAGGCAGCTTCCGTGCCAGCGAGTCCACCGCCGACAACTGTAACCGTCTTGCTCATTTGACACCCCCGACCGAAAGTTTCAGGCAAAAGTGACTGCATGGCTGCCGGCCACCGAGAGGCACCGCCGTGGACCCTATCTGCCGGCAAGCGTCCAGGCGGACCACCGAAACAGATGAAAGTGTACCATTGACAGGGAGTGCGCCCAAGAAATCGGATATGAACGTAGTCGATCTGATAACAAAGAAGCGGGATGGCAGAGAGCACAGCAGGGACGAGCTGCGATTCCTGATGGACGGGGTTGTAGAGGAGAAGATTCCGGACTATCAGCTCGCCGCGTGGGCGATGGCGGTCTATTTTCAGGGGATGACTGCTGCCGAGGCGACGGCACTGACGCAGGCGATGGCCGCGAGCGGTGAGACGCTGGACCTGCAAGGGCTTGCGCCGGCCGGGCAGCTGATCGTAGACAAACACTCGAGCGGAGGCGTGGGTGACAAGACGACGCTGGCCGTGGGGCCGATTGTGGCGGCGTGCGGGCTGCCGGTGGGGAAGATGAGCGGGCGGGGCCTCAGCTTTTCAGGGGGCACCATCGACAAGCTGGAGGGCATACCTGGCTGGAGCGCGAGCTTGAGCATGGCGCAGTTCCGGCGCCAATTGCGGGAAGTAGGACTGGTGGTGGCAGCGCAGACGGCTACGCTAGCACCTGCGGACCAACGGCTCTACGCGTTGCGGGACGTCACTGGCACGGTCCCCAGCTTGCCGTTGATCGCCGGGAGCATTATGAGCAAGAAGCTGGCGGCCGGCGCTGACGGCATCGTGCTGGACGTAAAGTGCGGACGCGGGGCGTTCATGGAAACGCGATCGCTGGCCAGGGAACTGGCCCAGCTGATGGTCTCGATCGGTCGCGACGCAGGTCGCGGGGTGACGGCGCTGATAACGGCGATGGAGCAGCCATTGGGGCAGGCAGTGGGCAACATCCTGGAGGTGCGTGAAGCGATTGACACGCTTCACGGCAGAGGGCCGCAAGACTTCCAGGATTTGACTGAGGCAGTGGCGATTGAGATGCTTTTGCTGGGTGATGCGACGTTGCGAAGGCTGCAAGACGCGAGTGGGAAAGAGGCCGCTCTGGCTGCAGCCGGCGACAGGGTGAAAAGGGTCATCGATTCTGGCGGAGCGTTCGCCAAGTTTGTTGAATTTGTGGTTGCCCAAGGCGGCGAAGAAGAAAGCGTGGTTGATCCGGAGCGGTTGGCGGCCGCACCTGTCCAGCTGGAGGTGCGGGCAGAGCGGGAGGGCGTCATTCGTGCTCTGGATGCACGGGCAGTCGGAATGGCGGTTGTGGGGTTGGGCGGGGGTAGGCAAAAGAAGGGAGACGCTATCGACCACAGAGTGGGCGTGGTCGCGGCGGCCAAGGTGGGAGAGCAGGTCGGAGACGGGGATCTGCTGCTTACCGTGCATGCTGCGGACGGTGAGTCTGCCAAAATAGCGGCCGCTCAGCTAAGGCAGGCGTACACGATTGCCGAAGATGTGGAGGGTTCCGCGGAAGGCGAGCCCGGTTCGTTCGGAGCGCCCATTGTACTGGAACGAATTACCAGCTGAGGTCCTGTCTCTGGGCGAGCACAGCCTTGTAGGTATCCAAGGTTGAGGCGGCGATGATGCGCCAGTCGTAGGATCGAATGACCTCCTGGAGCCCGCGCGCCCGCATCGCCTGGGCCTGGACGGGGTCGGAAAAGAGTTGATCGACTGCCCAGACGATGCTGTTGGGGTCATCGGCGACAGCGGTAAGGCCGGTGCGGTGGTGATCGACGACTTCGCCCAGTCCGCCGACATCGCTGGCGATCACGTTACAGCCGGCGGCCATGGCCTCGAGGGCGACGATGCCAAACGGTTCATAGAGGCTGGGGAAAACGGCTGCGTCGACGGCGCGATAGAGGCAGTTTCGGGTCTCGCTGTCGATAAATCCCAGCAGTTCCACGGCGTCTCCGATGTGCAGCTCATCGACGAGAGGCTGCATCTGTTCGCTGTTTTTGCCGGCCACGAGCAGGCGCAGGTCAGGGTATTTCCAGCGCAAAGAGGGGAGCGCGCGCAGCAGGACCTGCACGCCTTTTTCGGGGGTGATTCGTCCGATAAAAAAGAGCAGTTTTTCGCCGTAGGGCGCGTAACGGTCGCGTAATTCCTGGACGCGCTCTTCTGAGCAGGCCCGAAAGGGCGCGATATCAACTCCGTTGGGGATGAGCGTGACTTTGTCGAGGGGCACGTCAAAGTAGCGGCCCAGTTCACCGGCCATGTAGGCACTGCAAACGATAATCCGCCAGGCTTCGTAGCAGACCTGCCACTCGAGCTGGTTGATCCGGTGGCTGGTCTCGTTGGGTACGTGGGAGTGGTGCCGGCCGCGTTCGGTGGCATGGATCGTGACAATGAGGGGGACTCTCCAGTCGTGCTTCAGCTCGATGCCGGCGGAGGCGGTCAGCCATTCGTGGACGTGGACGAGATCGTAGGGTTCATGGTTGTGCAGTTCGCGGGCTTTTGCCTCGAGATAACGATTGTTGTCGATGACGCTATTGAAGAGATCAAGAGGATTGACGGAGGGCGTTTCGACACGATGGATAGTCACATTGTCGGAGAGGTGTTCGGTTTCGGGCGCGTAGCCGCTGAGGGGGGTCAACAGGTCCAGGTGGAAGGGTGCGTTGTCTTGGGCGGCGATGTCGACAAAGGCCTGAACAGACTCGGCAACATGCTTCCCGATGCCGCCGACGACATTTGGTGGATACTCCCAGGAGACTACGAGAAGACGCATTGTGAACTCTTCGCCCGCAGATTGGGGGCCAGGCGGGTCAAGTAGCTGCACGGACCCGGCAGGAATCAAGGGAACAGGACGAATTCTACCAGATGGCTGTTTCCTTCGTAATCAAGCTCAAAGACCGCGAGCTTCGGCGCGGCTGACGGCCTTGCGATGCCGGCGATCTGTTCTAGGGCGAGTTGCGTGGCCAGGTAGACGGCAAAAGCAGCGGGCGATGACGGCTGATGGTCAGCGGTCCACTCCAAGAACTGTTCTTCACTGATGCTCCCATCGAGGGCGATTCCCCAATAGACTGGGCCGAGCGTTTCCTCATCCAGATATTCCGACAACAGGAGAAAGAAGACCGGATCGCCGCCGATGCCTGTCGTCCAGAAAGGGACGATAGGATTGTGTGTACGAAGGCGGGCCAGAAAGGCCGCGCCTTCGTGGGCGCCGCCCCACCAGAGTACACCATCCAGCGGGGCAGTCGAAGTGTCATGGGCGGTGACGGCTGATCCTTTGTCAACGGTTGGGGTGGACCAGCGGGCATCGGGGCCGGCTTGCACAATGTGAAGGCCATCGATCTGTGCCAGTATGGCCGCGAGGAGGGCCTGTTCATCGTCCGGCGGTCGCGGGGCAAGTGGAAGATGCCAGTCGACTTCGGAGCCGGCGATGAGTTCTGAGACTGCGCCAACCTGCGGCGACTGCAGAGGGCCTATTACGGCAACGACGCTGTCATCTCGCAAAAGTTTGGCGGCAGCGCGACGGGCTTGTTCCGGGTCGGCGGAGGTGTCAAGAGCGAGCGGCAAGACGTCGACGTCGGACGGCTGATGGTCTGCCAGGGCGGCGCGCATTGCCGCCAACGCTTCATATCCGCTTTGGCGGTATAGCCCTTCGAAGGGCGCCAGGAGACCGATCTTCACGACGGGGCGGGTGGAGGTGCAGGCAGAAAGCAGCAGGCTGAAGACAAAGCAAGAGCAGACTGTGGCGACGCAGGCCGGTTTGGCTGCGCTTGAACTGCCGGCTGGCGGGGTCGGGGCAGTTGAGGAGGACGAGACTATCTTGTTCAATCGCCGCAGCAGATGGCGGCCGGGATCGTTCAGCAACTATCTACCGCCGTTTGGGGCTCCCAATCTAGGGCTGGTAGCCGTAGATGGAAAGGTTTCGCTCATGCTCTGCCAGTGTTTGCGCAAAGACGTGGCGACCGTCTTCGCCGGTGGCAAGGAAAAAGCAGTAGACCGTCTGGTCAGGATTCCTGGTCGCATCGATTGCGAGCAGGCCGGGGCTGGCGATGGGGCCGGGCGGAAGCCCCGGATGGAGGTAGGTATTGTAGGAGCTCTGTACCTGTGCGTACTCTTCGATGGTTTGCGGCTTCCACCACCAGTTGCCGGTCGCGCCTTTTGCATATTGGACGGTCGGGTCGGCCTGAAGGTAGCGGCCTCCCACATCGGGGCATGCACTGTTGAGCCGATTGAGATAGACGCTGGCAATCAGCGAACGTTCGTCCTCCTGAACGGCCTCTCTTTCGACGATTGAGGCCAAGGTGATCAGATTGTAGTCACTGAGGCCGCTGCTGCCACCGATGAGGCCCTCGGTACCGACGCGGTTTTCGAAATTATCCAGCATAGAGGCGAGCACGACTTCGGGCCCATTGACATTGACGGGGAATCTATAGGTATCGGGAAAGAGGTAGCCTTCGAGCGACGCGCCGTTCGGGAGCTTCTGGAGGAAGTCGTATTGCGAAAAGATGCTGAGGCCCTGGGGCTGGTTGACGGCTGTGAGGAAGCGCTCGCTGTCAATCACGAAGTTTTCGGCCAGGCGCTCGGCGATTTCCTCGGCGCGGAAGCCTTCGGGGATGGTAACGACGACCTCTTCAAAGCGGGCTTGTTGCAACTCTTGTGCGATTTCCGGGATGGTCATCGAATCAGCAAGCATGAAATTGCCTGCTTCGATGTTGCGGTCGAGGCCATTCACGCGCAGGTAGAGATTGAAGAGTTCAGCGTCGCGAATGAAACCGGCGGCGGCGAGACGGGCGGAGATAAAGCGTGCTGGTTCGCCGAGATTGATTGTGAATGGACGGGGGCGGGGATCAGTTCCGGCGGGAATCTGAAGTTGATCCTCATTCAAGCGCAGGTTCCAGGCCAGGACCTGGGCCTCTATGTTTTCCGGGGTCAGCGCGTCCTCACCTCGGTCGGGATCGATAAGGGCTTCGGACTGCTGCTCGACTGCCAGGAACTGTTCGGTCAAGTGGGCGTGCGCCACGCTGAAAACGCCCCAGAGAACGGCAAGGACCAAGACCAGGAAACCGGCCCTTATCAGATTGAAGAGTGTCGATTCCCACCTATTCTGTCTTTTCTTGTGGCGAATGATCGCTTGCTTTGACACGATTTCATGCCCATGAAGCCTAGCTTCCTGGTTGACTGTGCCATACGAGTCGGACGCAGTGGCCATTGTATCACTTTGGCGATGGAGAATCAACGAAAGGGGGGCCTGGAATGGTTCCGCCGGCAGCGGAGGCAGAGGGGTATTCTCCGGAATACTTTGGTCAGTCTGTGATCTTCTGCTATGCTAGGCTCAATTCTACGTGATTGATCTCAGTTGGTGCACGCGGGAACAGCGGATTCATGGACGATTCCTATCTCTGGCATTTGACAGCCAGCGGCCTTGCCTTTCTTGTGCCCGCAGGCCTGTTACTGGTTGCGGCGAGCGGCCTGCGACCGCAGCGGGCATGGGACGCGGCACTAGGTGGACTGGCGGCTTTCTGCCTGGGCTGCGTGGGATACTGGGCAGTGGGGTTTGCGTTTCAGTTCGGAAGCGTGGGATTTCTCTACAGCGAGAATCCGGAGCTTACCGGGCTGATGCGGGGATGGATTCCTCTTCCCGAGGGATGGGGAATCGGTTGGATTGCGGCGGGTCTGGAGGGATGGTTTCTGACGGGGCCGGCGGCGACTCCAGCCGCGCTTGGCCTGTTTGTGGCGCATGCGCCGTGGGCGATGGCCGCGGCGATGCTGCCGGTTTTGGCGCTTCGGGGCCGCGCGCCGACGGTGGCGACCCTGGTCGTCGCGCTGCTGGTCGGCGGGTTTGTCTATCCCCTGGCGGGGAATTGGATACAGGGGGGCGGGTGGCTGGGAGGATTGGGCCGGAACCTCGGATTGGGGCACGGGATGGTCGATTTTGGGGGAGCCGGTTCTGTTTTTCTCGTGGCTGCGTCGGCAACGTTGGCTGCACTGCTGGTTTGGGTTCCTGCCCGCAGGCCGCAGGCACTAACCGACCCGGAACTTCCGACGGTCCACTTGCCGCTGCTGGCGGTCATCGGTGCACTGTTTGTCACGGTCGGCGTGTTGGGATGGGTGTGGGCGAGCCCCGTGCAGCAGTTGGCAATCGAGCCGTTCACAGGGATGCGTACGGCGGTCAACGGCCTGCTCTATGCAGCAGGGGGCGTTACCATTCCGCTTCTCTATACGTGGTTCGTTAGCGGTACAAACGATCCTGGAATGAGTGCGCGAGGACTGGTGGCGGGCGTGGTTGCCGGATTGGCCGTTGGCCCATTTGGGGGGCCTGCCGCTGCGCTGGTGATCGGCCTGCTAGCAGGGGGAAGTGTACCATTCATCACTTTTACACTGAACAGGGTGTTTCGCCTGGATGACAGCGCCGGCGTTGTCGCCACGACGGGATTGCCGGCGGCGATCGGGCTGCTGAGCGTTGGAATCTTCGCCGACGGAGCGGCAGGCGTGGGATGGCAGCAGATCGGAGCGGAGAGCTATCTTGGCGTTACGGGCCAGGGCGTGACGGGACTGTTGGCGGCCCAGGGCTTTCAGAGCGATTTTCCGGGTCAGATCCAGGCACAGATCATCGGCATCGCGGGTCTGAGCTTATGGGGATTCTTCTGCGCGAGCCTTATTTGCGCGCCGCTGGGCCTTTTGTTCAAGGGTATCGAGCGGGCGATGCGTGAGGTGGAGCCTGCGGTCGAACAGCCGCCGGTCGTAGAGCCGACGCGACGAGCAGAGCCCCGTCCGTGGAGAGAGGCGGCATCGCAGGCTCCAAGAGAAAGCGCTTCGATTGCGCAAGAGATGGCTGCGCCGAGAGTCGCTGAGATGGCCGCGGACGAATCACGCTTTTCGTAGTGCTATTGCGAATCAAAATTCAGAGGACAGCGGGCCAAAGTGGAGTATTGCGGTCCACCTCCTCCCAGCACGCTGCGAATAAAGTAGAGGTCGCGCACGCTCCAGTTGTATTCCAGCTGGGGCGTTTCTTCTACGGCTGCCCGTTGCAACTGCTCTGACGCTGCATGGAGCGCTGAACGCAGGGCATTACGATTGGCACGCGCTAGCGTGACATGAGGCAAAAAGGGCTGTTTGTCGGCGTCAAAGCCGCATCGACGGGCTAGGGCTTCAACATCTGATTGCAAGGCTCGCAGGGCAACCGCGTCACCTTCAATCCCCACCCACAAGACGCGCAGGTTTTTCCAAGAGCGAAAGCATCCGAGCCGGGAAAGCGAGAGCGTAAACGGCTGGCGGGCCGCTGCGAGCCGGGCCAGCCCTTCCTGAATATGCCGACGCTGCTGCGCTTGCGTCTCGCCCAGAAATCGCAGGGTCAGATGCAGATTGTCGGTGTTCGTCCAGCGCAAGACGGGCGGGAGCTCGTACTTTTCCAAAAGGGCGCTCAACCGCTGCTGTTCGGCTCGCAACCCCAGTTTCACTCCGTGTGGAATCTCGATCGCGATGAAAGTTCGCATGGATGGTAGGTTGGTTCTAAGGCCGGAAGGATGGCCTGGGCCACTCAGCGCAGCAAGGCCTTCAGATCGGCGGTCAGCTCCTCCGCAGTCACCTCGGCGCTGAAGAGCCCGAGCCAATTGCCTTCACGGTCGATGAGGAATACTCGGGAGGTATGGTCAAGCAGATAGTAATCATCGTCAATGCTGCTGCCTTCCGGGGGTTCGACAAATAGCCCATAGGCCAGCTTGAGCGCGTCCAACGCTGTTTCCGAGACGCGCACGCCGAAAAACTGAGGATGAAAGGCCTTGACGTAAGGCTCGATGCGGGCGAGGCTGTCGCGCTGCGGGTCGATCGTGACGAATACGAGCTGCAAGCCGGCGGCGAGGGCGGGCGCTTTCCTGGCTAGGGTGAGTTTGGCCTCGGCCAGTTCCAACATTGTCAGGGGGCATACATCCGGGCAAAAGGTGTAGCCAAAAAACAGAAGGACAGGGCCACCCTTGAGATGAACGAGTTCGAAAGGTGAGCCGTCGTAATTCTGGCCCCAAACCGGCGGAGCCGGTTCCACCTCCTCGAAAACCGTGGCGGTAAAATCGTGCTGACGACAAGCCGTGAAGGTCAGCAAAGGGACGGCCAGGAACGCACATATCTTCAAGCGAATCTGGAGCGAAGCCCGGGATGCAGAGCGTTTCAGAGTCGCCGTCTTGATCCCGTTTTCGGCGATTCTTTGTGTCGGCCGACGCCGCATAGCTGAGTCCTCAATCATAGCCCCGGTCGAGACCATGCAGTCCAGACTGTTCGGTCGCACTGTGTGCGGTTCAATGGCCGCCATTCTATCATAGGCAGTTTTGGCACTCACAAGAACGGCTGGGCTCCGCAGTCTCGATCTCGAGTGTCCAGTCTTCAATTCTTCGTTCTTACTGGGATGTTGCATTCCTGAAACGGGGCTACGGCGTTTGACATGGTGAGGTGTGGCGTCGGGCGGGCAGAAACAAGTAATCGTTCGGCCTTGATTCGGATCTTTCGAATATTGGCACGCCCGGGGAATTCCGGGATGGATTTGACAGTATCGGGATTCCCGAATATCCCCGGGAAATTGACGTAAGCCACTGCGCGTGCTAATGTTGATTTTTGGCGTGAGGTGCAGTGCAGCCGGTCGCCGGCTGCATGGACGGAGTCAGGAGGGTTCATCGATGAGCGAGATTTCGAATGTGATCCAGGGGATTGACATCAGCCTGCCCGCCTGGACGGAGCAGCCTGATCCCCGGCAGGTTTTGCGGGAGAGCGATCCTGAAATGTACAGGGCGATTGAGCTGGAGCGTCAGCGACAGACGAATGGAATCGAACTGATAGCAAGTGAGAACTATGTCTTTCCGGAGGTGCTGGCGGCGGCGGGGAGCGTGCTGACGAACAAGTACGCAGAAGGCTATCCGGGGCGGCGGTACTACGGAGGCTGTCAGTACGTGGACATTGCCGAGAAGATTGCGATCGAGAGGGCTGAGGCGCTTTTTGGCGCGGAAAGTGCCAATGTGCAGCCGCATTCGGGCGCGCAGGCCAACGCGGCGGTCTACATGGCGCTGCTAAAACCGGGGGACACGGTCCTGGCGATGAAGCTGGACCACGGCGGCCATTTGAGTCATGGTTTTCACCTTAACAGCTCGGGACACTACTATAACTTTGTCCACTACGGACTCAGTCCCGAAACGGAGCAGATCGACTACGAAACAATTCGACGGATGGCGGCGGAGCACCAGCCGAAGTTGCTGCTGGTGGGGGCGAGCGCGTATCCGCGCCATTTCGATTACCCTTTGCTGCGCGAGATTGCGGACGAGGCCGGCTGCCTGCTGATGATGGACATGGCGCATGTAGCCGGACTGATTGCGACGGGGCTGCACCCGGACCCGGTGCCCTACTGCGACGTCGTTACAACCACGACGCACAAGACATTGCGGGGCCCGCGCGGGGGTCTCATCCTGTGCAAGGAAGAACAGTCGAGGGCGATCAACCGGGCTGTTTTCCCCGGCATGCAGGGTGGGCCGCTGATGCACATCATTGCGGCAAAGGCGGTAGGCTTCAGACTGGCGTTGGATCCGTCCTTCAAGAGGTATCAACAACAGGTGCTGGACAATGCCCAGGTTTTGAGCGGGACGCTGGAGCGCGAGGGCCTGCGCACCGTCTCGGGCGGGACAGACAACCATCTGCTGTTGGTCGATCTGGACAGCCTGGGCGAGGAAGAGATCAACGGTAAAGTCGTGGAGGCGGCGCTTGACAACGCGGCGATCCACTGCAATAAGAATATGATTCCGTTCGATCGGCGCAAGGCGATGGTGACGAGCGGCATCCGGCTGGGGACGCCGGCTGCTACGACACGGGGGATGAAGGAGCCGGAATTTGAGCAGATCGGACACTGGATCGCGGCGATAGCCAAGGACCCCGACGATTCAGGGCTGCAGAAGCAGGTGCGGAGCGGGGTGATAGAGATGGTGCAGGCGTTTCCGACGCCGGCATGACGGAGCCAGGGGAAGGCGTGCATGGCGAGCAGGGCCAAGACGCAGTACATCTGCAGCGAATGCGGCGGCGTGCAGATGAAATGGATGGGCAGATGCCCGGAGTGCGGTGAGTGGAACACGCTGGAGGAAAGGCGTGTTCCGGAGGGCGGGCCGGGGTTGCGATATAGCGGCGGGGGTGCTTTGGAAACGCCGACCCCTCTTTCTTTGCCGGAGATTCCCGACGAGCCTTCGCGCCGCGTCGTTCTTGTAGACCCTGAATTGAATCGAGTTCTGGGAGGCGGAATCGTGCCCGGCGCGGGGATTCTGGTCGGCGGAGATCCGGGGATCGGCAAGAGTACGCTGCTGATTCAGACGGCGGCCGAAGTGGCGCGCCGGGTTGGCCAGGTTCTGTATGTGAGCGGGGAGGAGAGCGCCTTTCAGATCGGGCAGAGGGCGACGCGTCTGGGGCTGAAGGAGGCGAGGCTGCTCGTTCTTGCCGACACGATCCTGGAGCAGATCCTGGAACAGGTCGAAAAGATACGGCCATCACTGGTAATCGTCGATTCGATTCAGGCGATTCACAGTAACGCCGGCGGGGGAGCGGCTGGAACGGTTTCACAGGTGCGGGATTGCGCCGCGCTGCTGCTGCGGCAGGCCAGGCAGATCAACATTCCGCTGTTCCTTGTGGGTCATGTGACCAAAGAAGGGTCTATTGCCGGACCGCGCGTGCTGGAGCACATGGTTGACGCTGTATTGCAACTGGAGGGAGAGCGCTTTCACGCTTACCGGCTGTTGCGGTCGGTGAAGAACCGCTTTGGCAGCACGAATGAGGTGGGCGTATTCGAGATGACGGAGCGGGGTATGGTGCCGGTTGCGAACCCTTCCGAGCTGTTTTTGGCGGAGCGACTCCCGAATGTTGCGGGCAGCGCGATCTCGGTGCCGCTGGAGGGCAGCCGGCCGCTGCTTGTCGAGGTGCAGGCGCTGGCCAGCCCGACTCCGTTCAGCCAGCCGCGACGAACAGGAAACGGCGTGGATTTCAACAGGCTCTTGCTGATGACGGCTGTATTGAGCAAGCGGTTGAGTCTGTCGCTTGGCGCGCAGGACATTTTTGTGAATGTCATCAGCGGATTGCGGGTTGGCGAGCCGGCCGTGGACCTGGCGATTGCCGCAGCGATAGCCAGCAGCTATCGCAACGTGCCGCTCGCGGCGGAGGTGGTGCTGCTGGGGGAGATTGGTCTGAGCGGGGAACTGAGGAGCGTCAGTCAGCTATCGCAGCGGCTGCGCGAGGCGGCGAAGTTGGGGTTTACGCGTGCGGTCGTGCCCCGTCATGCGCTCCGGCGCGCGCGAGTACGGGCGGGCGGCGGCGAGATATCCGCCGGCGGGGGGCATGGTGCGCCCGATCTGCCCGGCGAGATCGAGGCAGTTGGCGCGCGTACGTTGGGTGAAGCGCTGGATGCCGCGCTGGTGAAATGAAGAACAGATTCCTGGAGACAACTGATGTCAAAATTGACAGAAATCGATCCCTATCAGCAGCTCATACGCGAGCACTTTCATTGCGATGATGCTGCCTTGGCGCGCCTCCAAGAGGAAGCGGACGCGGCCGGGCTGCCCAACATAAGCATCGGCCCGGAGCAGGGCAAGTTCCTTCAGGTCCTGGTGCAATTGATGGGCGCACGCAAGGTGTTAGAGATCGGGGTCCTGGGGGGATACAGCGGGGCTTGGATCGCCCGCGCTTTGCCGCCCGGCGGCAAGTTGATCGGCCTGGAGCTGGAGCGGAAACACGCCGACTTTGCCCGTGAGCAGTGGCGTATGATGGGGCTGGCGGACAAGACAGAGGTGCGTGTGGGAGAGGCGCTCGGGAGTTTGCCTGGGCTGGCCGATGAAGCGCCGTTCGACCTGGTTTTCATCGACGCGGACAAGGGCAATTATCCCGACTATCTGGATTATGCGCTGCGTTACAGTCGCTCAGGGACGGTTATCCTGGGAGACAATGTTTGCATGTGGGGGAGCCTGATGGACCCTGAGAGGCAGGACTGGGACTGGGTGCAGGGGATGCGTCGATTTCTGCGGGTATTGGGCGAGGACGAGCGGCTGGTCAGCACGGTCGTACCATACGAGGATGGACTGGCGATGGCGGTTGTGAAGTAGGCGGGAGAGGCGAGCCTTCCGGCAGCTGTCCGCCGCCGGCAGGCTACTCGTTCAGTTCAGCGGGCCAGGAGCGGTCCGAGAGGGCGTCCTCCCAGCAGGTGAAAGTGGGTATGGAGGACTTCCTGGCCGCCATGGGCGCCGATATTGGTTACGAAACGCCAGCCATCGGAGGCGACACTTTCCTGCGCGGCCAGCTGGCCGGCCACCTGTGCGATGCGGCCCAACAGGTCCGCCTGTTCGTCACCCATATCACCAAGACTGTCGAAGTGCCGGTTGGGAACGATCAGGAGGTGCACGGGGGCCTGGGGTGAGATGTCGCGAAAGGCGGTCACGAGCTCGTCCTGGTACAACTGGTCCGAGGGGATCTCGCCGGCAACGATTTTGCAGAAAATGCAGTCTTCGCTCATCAGTTCCTTTCCTTGCGCCGCCCTGTTCCAGGTCAGGTTGTCGAGACAGGCGGCGGCTCCCCTTTCAGCTTACTGCTGACACTATCGATTTTGTCCTGCATGGTCTGTTCGCGGTCGCAGCGCGTGCCGACTTTCAGGCTAGTGGAAATGCGCGGCGCGCCCATCTGATGCACGATCTGGTGGCAACGTTTGACGGCGTCAAAGACCTGGTCCCACTCGCCTTCAATGTTTGTGCCGTAGGCGTGCATCTGATGGTGCAGGCCGGCCTCGTCGAGGATGCGCTCGCAGGCGGCGACGTATTCCGAGACTGAAACGCCCACGCCGATGGGAACGACGCAGAGGTCGACGATGACTTTCATTGTTTCACCCGATGGCCGCGGGCCGCCCGCTATCCAATCACGATGTTCACGAGCTTGTCGGGAACGACGACGATCTTGCGAACCTGTTTGCCGTTCATCCAACGCTTGACGTTGTTTGAAGCCAGGGCCAGTTCTTCCAGCCTTTCTTCAGCCGTATTTGGAGCGACGCTCAGCTTGTCGCGCACGCGGCCGTTGACCTGCACGACGACGGTAATTTCGTCCTCCCGCGCCTTTTCCGGGTCGGCCTGAGGCCACGCCTGCAGGTGAACGCTCCCGACCTCGCTGCCGTTGCTGCCACTTCCCAAGCGCTGCCACAACTCCTCGCTGACGTGGGGGAATATCGGCGCCATCATCAGGAGCAGCTTTCGGATCGATTCGCGCCAGATATCAGCCGGCGCGGTGCCGGTCTCAGCTGCGCCCAGGGTCTGCTTAACGCTGATCAGGTGGTTGTTGAACTCCATCATGGCGGCGATGGCTGTGTTGAAGCGGAAGCTGCCCATGTCTTCAGTGACCTTCAGGATCGTCTGGTGCAGTTTTCGCTCGAGTCCGCGGGCGTCGTCATCTGCAGGGGCGTCGCCGGCTGAACCGTCGTGCGGTTCATCGTTGACGACGCTCCAAACACGGTAGAGGAAACGGCTCACACCTTCGATTGCGCTGGGGTCCCAGGGGCCGCCGTGTTCCCACGGACCGATAAACATGAGGTAGCCGCGCACTGTGTCGGCGCCGTACTTGTCGACGTATTCATCCGGGTTGACGACGTTGCCGCGACTCTTGGACATGCGTTCGCCGTCAGGGCCGAGAATGATGCCCTGGTTGAAGAGGCGCAGCATGGGCTCGTCAAAGCCGACAACGCCCATGTCGCGCAGAGCCTTGGTGAAAAAGCGGGTGTAGAGCAGGTGCATGGTGGCGTGCTCGATCCCGCCGGTGTACTGGTCGACAGGCAGCCAGTACTGGCCGCGGGCACTGTCCCAAGGCATGTCATCGACGGTCAGCGGGCTGCCGGCCTTGTGGTAAGGATCGACGTAGGCGTACTGGTACCAGCTGGAGCACATGAAGGTGTCCATGGTGTCGGTCTCGCGCTCGGCGTCGGCATCGCAACTTGGGCACTTCACATAGCGGAAGCCCTCGTGATAGTTGAGCGGGCTTTCGCCGGTTGGCTTGAACTGGGCATCGTCTGGCAGGCGCACGGGCAGATCGGCGTAGGGGACGGGCACGGTGCCGCAACTACCGCAGTGGATCATCGGGATCGGGGTGCCCCACATGCGCTGGCGGCTGATCAGCCAGTCGCGCAGGCGAAAGTTGACAGCGCCTTCGCCTTTGCCGTTTTGCTCCAGCCAGGCGATGGCGGCTTTGACGCTTTCGCCCTCCTCCTTGCCCACGGGCGTGCCGTCGATGGGACCCGAGTTAATCATCGTTCCTGCACCGGGCCAGGCCGATTCGAGGTCGTCGGCGGTGCGGACGTGGCCGGCTTCGCTGTCGGGCGGCGGCTGGACGACCAATTGGATCGGCAGGTCGTGTGCCTTGGCGAACTCGAAGTCGCGCTCGTCATGGCCCGGCACGGCCATAATGGCGCCGGTCCCGTAACCCATCAGGACGTAATCGGCAATCCAGATTGGAATCCGCTCGCTGTTGACAGGGTTGATGGCGTAACCGCCGGTGAAGACCCCGGTCTTCTCCTTATCTTCGGCTGTGCGGGCGATTTCGTCGAGGCGGCTGGCCTGCTCGACGCAGGCTGTAACGGCGTCGCGCTGCTCGGCGGTCGTGATTTCGTCGACCAGGGGATGTTCGGGAGCCAGCACCATGAAGGTGGCTCCCCAAAGCGTGTCGGGCCGTGTCGTGAATATCTCGATCGGCGCGCCTGTTTCGGTTGTAAATGTAACCTGGGCGCCGTCGCTGCGCCCGATCCAGTTGGTCTGCATTACTTTGACGGGCTCGGGCCAGTCTATGTTTTCCAGGTCGTCCAGCAGTTCCTGGCTGTAGTTGGTGATGCGGAACTTCCACTGGTTCAGGTCTTTCTTGATGACCGGAGTGTCGCAGCGTTCGCAGTGCCGGTCTTCGCCCCAGACCTGTTCGCGCGCCAGGGTCGTGTTGCAGCTGGGGCACCAGTCGACAGGTGCGAACTCCCTGTAGGCCAGGCCCAATTCAAAGAGGCGGAGGAAGAACCACTGGGACCACTTGTAGTATTCCGGGTCGCAGCTGATCGCTTCGCGGTCCCAGGCCCACATGGCGCCCATGCGGCGCAGCTGGCCCTGCATGCGCTCAACGTTTGTGTAGGTCCATTCCTGGGGATGGACGTTGCTTTTGATGGCGGCGTTTTCGGCGGGCAGGCCGAAGGCATCGAAGCCGATCGGGAAGAAGACGTTGTAGCCGTTCATGCGGCGGAAGCGCGCGGCGGCATCGCTGGGCGTCATCGCGTACCAGTGGCCGGTGTGGAGGTCACCGGAGGTGTAGGGCAGCATGGTCAGGGCGTACCATTTGGGCCGGCTCGAATCTTCGACCGTATCGTACAGGCCCTGCTCTTCCCAGGATTTCTGCCACCTGGCTTCGACTTCCTTGTGGATGTATCTGTCAGACATCATGAACATCTCCTGTGACGGAGGATTTTCTGCTATTGGCTTCCTGAAGGCTGATGGTGTTGGGAACAGAAAAACGCGACACGTGGCGGCGAAGTCCGCGTCATTGCGGTCCGCGTTCCACATCTCACGTTTTCGGTTGCGCCCGCTCTGGCTCGGGGACTGCTTTGGGCTATTCCCCGGCGCGGGCTATCTAAGCGCGAGGAGACCGCCGACTGAGATGCCGCCGGTGATGAAGGGAATCAGATTTCGCATGCGCCGCGCGCTGTTTTTCATAACGGGGGGCAGTATACCACTTCCGCCTGGGGCGCGGCAAATGGGAACCACGAACTTGCATTGGACAATTCCCAATAGCAGTGTCTGGCAACTCATTGCCCGGCCCCGGCTAACCTGGTCCTGAAGTGCCGTAGGCCTGCGGGCAGGCGTTCAAATCACGCAGTTTCAGGTGAGCTTGCCTGACAAGCATGGCGAGCTATTGGTCCACGACGGAGCCGTCGGCGTGGAGACGCGTCTGGACAGCGCGCGGGACGTAGGGATGGCGCTCGGCGGCGTCCTCGGCGAGCTCGATGCCGATGCCGGGGGCGTCGGGAACGATGAGGAATCCGTTTTCCTGTGCCAGGGCGGATTTGACGATTTCACTCTTGGGAGGCAGGTCTTCGCCGACGGGATATTCCTGCAGGGCGAAATTGGGGATGCAGGCAGCCAGCTGGATGCAGGCGGCGGTGCTGACCGGGCTGAGGGGGTTGTGGGGGACAACCTGGACATGGAAAGCCTCGGCGAGGGCGGCGATCTTCTTGGCGTGGCTGAGGCCGCCGACCATGCAGACGTCGGGGCGGACGAACTGGACGGCGCCGCGCTGCAGGAGGGCCTGGAACTCCCAGATGCTGAAAAGGCGTTCGCCGGTGGCGATGGGAATGCCGATTTTGGAGGCGACGAGCGCCATCTCGTCGAGGTTGTCGGGGGTCACGGGATCCTCGTAGAAGTAGGGGTGGTAGGGTTCGATGGCGCGGCCGAGCACGATGGCCTCGCTGGGGGTGAGACGGCGGTGGATCTCGATGCAGAGGTCGACGTCGCGTCCCACGGCCTCCCGGTAGGCGGCGACGGTTTCAACGGCATCCTGGACCATGTCGACGTGCGTCTTGAAGTATGGGATGTCGCGGCTGTCGTCGAGGAAGGGCGTGAGGTGGCCGACGGCGGTGAAGCCGCGCTCCCTGGCGTCGGCGCAGCCGGCGATCAGCTCTTCTTTTGTTTCACCGAATACGTGGTAGTAGACACGCGCTTTGTCGCGCACCTTGCCGCCGAGGAGCTGGTAGGAAGGGACACCGAAATGTTTGCCGGCGATGTCCCAGAGGGCGATGTCGATCGCGCTGAGCGCGCCCATGACGGCGGAGCCGCGGAAGTGGCTCCAGCGGTAGAGGTATTGCCAGTGGTGCTCGATGCGGAGCGGGTCCTGTCCGATGAGGTAGCGTTTGAAGGTGTTGACCGCGGCCGCGGAGGCCTCCAGAAATCCCCAGGATCCTGACTCTCCCAGTCCGGTTATGCCGGCGTCGGTGTCGACTTCGACGAAGAGGTATTGGTCGGCGAATATGGTGCGTACGTCGGTGATCTTCATCATAGTCTCCATTCAGCGGCAGTTTTGGGCCCAGTCTTTGGTGGTCAGTCCGCTCCTGATGCGCCACGCCAACAGCTTTTGGAGCAGCTCTTGCTTCATGCCGGCGCGGGCAGGGTCGTCCCACAGATTGTTGATCTCCTGGGGATCATTGGCGAGGTCGAAGAGTTGGCCGAAGGGCTCGTCAAAGAAATGCACCAGTTTCCATTCGGCGGTGCGAACCATGGTCATGTAGTCGGTCGGCAGGAGCCCGTCGCGGCTGTGTTCGGCGTAGACCGCGTCTCTGCCTTGCCACTGCTCTCCCTCAAGGGCGTGCAGCAGGGAACAGGCCTCGAACGATTCGGGTACGTCGAGCCCGGCGAGCTCAAGGATTGTGGGCCCCAGATCGAAGAGTGAGCAGATCTGGGGGAGGGAGCGGCCGCCGGCGAAGCGGTGCGGAGCCCAGACGATTGCGGGCACGCGCGTAATCGTGTCGTACATGGTCCACTTTTGGCTGTGGCCATGGTCGCCGAGGCAGTCGCCGTGGTCGGAGGTGAAGATAACGACCGTATTTTCGAGGTAGCCCTGCTCCTCCAGCGCCTGCAGCAGCTCACCTACTTTTGCATCGATCATGGAGACATTGGCGAGGTAGTAGGCGCGCTGGCGGTGGCGCTGCTCGGGGGTGGGGTCGATCAGATGGACGACGGAATCGTGATCGACGTCGGCGTTGTGGACGCGCATTTCCTGGTACGGCGGCGGTTGGGCGGCGATCTCCTCCGGGGTCACCGGCTGGACCGGCAAAGACTTCTCCATGTAGCGCGCGGCGTAGGCGGGCGTGGGGTCGTAGGGGGGATGGGGGCCGGGGAAGCCGACCTGGAGAAAGAGGGGGCCGTCCGGGCGGGGTTTGCTGCGCACCCACCAGGAGGCGAAGTCGCCGACGAAGTTGTCGGGGTGCGTATCTTCGGGCAGCTCCCAATCGAATGCGCCGAGGGACTCGTTGTAGTCGGCTCGCTGGCGGTAGAGGACGCGTTGCTGTTTGACGAGGCCGCGGGCGCGCAGGGCCTTGTCCCACTCATCGTAGTAGTAGCGGCCTTCGAGGTAGCGGTCCTTGTTCTCGACGACGTAGCGTTCGTGGAAGCCGAGAGGCGTTTCGAAGGGTGAGGTGTGCATCTTGCCGACGTTGACGCAATGGTAGCCGCCTGCGTTCAGGTCCTCGACCCAGGAGCGGGTCCAGCGGTCGCCATTCTTGAGGATTCCGGTGGTGTGGGGATAGCAGCCGGTGAAGAGGCTGGCGCGTGCGGGCGCGCAGGAGGGCGCGGTGATGTGGCAGTTCGTAAAAGTGACACCCTCGCGGACGAGACGGTCCAGGTGGGGCGTCTCCATGTAACTGAAGCCCAGGGCCGCGATCGTGTCGAAACGCTGCTGGTCGGTGATGATCAGAACGATGTTGGGGCGGTTGTCGGCCATGCGGCAGGACTCTTTCAGGGCAAGGCGGGTCAGGCGGCGGCGCGCATGTAGGCCTTTTTCTCTTCGACGCGGAAGCAGTCGTACTGGTTGTCGCGCATGTAGCGCTGCGCGAGGTGGATGGCCTGGGTCTCGGTGAGGAGGCCGTCGTCGATTTCGGCCTGCATGGCGCGTGTGAACCAGGTACGGGCCTGGCGGGCGTAGGCGAGGGCGGGGCCGGGGTAGCCGGTATCGCCGCCGAAGAGGAAGAGCTTGTTGGCGGGGGCGGCGTGGACGAAGCGGCGCACGAACTCGGTGGAGCTGAGAGGGTTGATGCTCCAGGCCCAGCAGAGGTCGGCGTAAACGTTGGGATAGTGCTTGGCGAGGGCGATCAGCTCTTCGGTGTAGGGGTAGGCGATGTGCATGAGGACGAAGCGGGCGTCGGGGTATTTGGCGAGCAGGGGCGAGAGATGGCCGCTGCGGATGTAGTCGACGGGCATGCGGCTGTGTCCGGCGTAATAGCCGGTATGGACTTTCTGCGGCAGGTCGTGCTCGATGCAGAGCTCGACGCCGCGGGCCCAACTCCAGTCGCCGAGACAGAGCCTGGTTGCCTCATCCATATTGTCGGGGTCGCGCAGATAGACATCGAGGGCGCGGGCGGCTTCGGCGTCGGAGCGCTCCTGCCAGCGCAGGGTACGGTTGTAGGCGTGCTGCGTCTTGACGGCGATGGCGGCGGACGAGGAGGAGGCGAAGATGGTTTCCATGACGCGGCGGAGCGAGGGCAGGTCGGTCACCTCAAGGCCGGTGGACTGGCCGATCTCTTCGTGGTCGGGGCGGCCGGAGCAGAAATCGACCCAGGAGATGTCGTAGAAGAAGAAGTCGGGCCCGGATCGGTCGACTTCGATGTCCATTGATTTGGCGTCGGTCTGAATGTGGTCGAGATTGGCGACGTCTCTGAGCAGGCGCAGGCGTTCGCCGGGCTGGACAATTGCTTCGTTTCTGTCCTGGGCAGCGGCTATGGATTCGGGCGTCAGATCGTCGAGGCCGTAGAGTTCGGCGGCGAGGATGCGCACGGCCTCACCGTAGCCGGTGTATTGGGCGATTTCCCAGGCAGGCTGGACGGGCGCGAAGCGGGCGGCCACATCGGGGTCGTTCTGATCGAAGAGACGGTTGAGGGAATCTTGCGACGCGCCGGCCACGAAGAGGTCGGCGGAGACGTAGTTCTGGAAGAGCTGGACGAGGATATCGGGCTGTTCGTCGAGGTAGAGATGCTCGTAGCGCATGTGCTCGTGCGTATCGACGAGCGGGATCTGCTGGATGAAGGCGGCGATGTCTGTTTGTGGGGACATGGCGTGTCAGCTCGCTTTCAGTTTTGCCTGCCACTGCTCGCGGAATTTGTTGACTTTGGGGCGGATGACGAAGAGGCAGTATGGCTGGAATCCGTTGTCGCGGTAGTAGTTCTGATGGTAGGTCTCGGCGGTATAGTAGGTTTCGAGTGGCTTGAGCTCGGTAACGATGGGAGCGTCCCATATCTGTGGGGCGCAGTCGCTGAGCATCTCTTCGGCGACCTGCTTCTGCTCATCATCGTGGTACAGGATGATCGAGCGGTACTGCGGTCCGACGTCGTTGCCCTGGCGGTCGGGCGTTGTCGGATCATGGGAGGTGAAGAAGACTTCGAGGATTTCGCGAAAGGATATCTCGGAGGGATCGAAGGTAACCTGAACTACCTCGGCGTGGCCGGTCGTTTTGGAGCAGACCTGCTCATAGGTCGGATTGACGACATGGCCGCCGGCGTAACCCGATTCGACGCCCACGACACCGCGCAACTCTTCGTAGAGGGGTTCAAGACACCAGAAGCAGCCTCCTCCGAGGGTGGCGACTGCATGTGATGTCGCATTGTCTGTCATTGTGCTTTCTCCCTGACCAGTGGATCTGTGGAGCGGCACGCAGCCGGTAATCGGGCCGCGCTTGGCAAGGCGGCGTAGGTGCTGTGTGGGGATATCTTACCGCAGAAGGAGGGGGCGTCCAATTGGCGGGCAAATTGGTCGGCGGCGGCAGGAATGTTTTGAAGGGCGAATAGGGCGGGCGGCAGTTTGGGAAACGGCGGGAAATGGCTATAGTTGACGGCAATGTTCCACAAAGGGCGGCCGCAAGGCGGCCCTCGCAAGGAGAGGCAAAGGGACCCTGATATGATTCGAATCGCTGAAATGTTGCCGGCGCAGCCTTCGCCGTTGTGGAGGATGGTCAAGCAGTGCGGTGTGAACAGGGTCGTTGGCATGATGGACATGTCGACGATCGATCACCCGGACCCGGACATGAAGCCGTGGGGCTTCATGAGCCTGGCGCGGCTGAAAAGCGCGTACGAGAACGCTGGGTTCCAGCTTGAGGTGCTGGAGAGCCGGCCGCCTCTGGACAAGGCGAAGCTGGGTTTGCCGGGACGGGACGAGGAGATCGAGGCGGCGTGCGAGCTGATTCGCAACCTGGGGCGGCTGGGCGTGCCGGTCTGGTGCACGGAGTGGATGCCGGTGTTCAACTGGATGCGTACATCGACGACGATCCCTGAGCGGGGAGGCGCGCTGGTCACGGGTTTTGACTACGACGTGGTGCGCAACGGGCCGCAGACGGAGTATGGCGAGGTGAGCGATGAGCAGCTGTGGGAGAATCTCAAGTACTTCATGGAGATCGTGGTGCCGGTGGCCGAGGAGGCTGGGGTCAAGCTGGCGATGCACCCTGACGACCCGCCGCTCTCGCCGATCCGGGGGTTGGGCCGCATCATGCGCAGCGTGGAGAATTTCCAGCGGCTGATCGACCTTGTGCCAAGCCCGGCCAATGGCATCTGTCTATGCCAGGGCAATTTCACGCTGATGACCGATGAGCTGCCGGATGTGATCCGCCACTTCGGCGCGCAGGAGAAGATCTTCTTCGTTCACTTCCGCGATGTGCGGGGCACGCCGGCGAAGTTCAATGAGACATTTCACGACAACGGCAAGACCGATATGCTGGCGTGCATGGAGGCGTACCGCGAGATCGGCTTCGACGGCGTGCTGCGACCGGACCATGTGCCGACAATGGAGGGCGACAGCAACGAGGACGCCGGCTATTCGTCGATCGGGCGGCTGTACGCGATCGGCTACATTCGCGGGCTGCGGCAGGCGGTGTATGCGTCGTGACGGCGCGGCGGTCTACATTTCCAGCATCCACTGGAAGATCGTGTCGGCCAGGTCGGGCGGCATCTCGTGGCCGTAGTCGGGGTAGATTACGGTGCTCTTTGGCGCGGTGATCTTGTTGTAGGCGGCGAACTGGGTTGAGGGCGGGCAGATCTGGTCCATGAGGCCGACGCCCATCATCACTTCGGCGCGGATGCGGGGGGCGAGAAACTGGACGTCGACGTAGCCGAGGCGTGTGAAGACGGCCTCTTCGCGTTCGTGGCGCGGGTCGAATTTGCGGAACCATTCGCGCAGCTCTGCGTAGGCGTTGAGGTCAAGATCGAGGTCCCAGACGCGTTTGTAGTCGCAGAGAAAGGGATAGACGGGGGCGGCGCGCTTGACGCGCGGTTCCAGCGCTGAACAGGCGAGGGTGAGCGCGCCACCCTGGCTGCCGCCGGTGGCGCCGACGCGGTCGGCGTCGACGTCGTCCATCTCAAGCACGATCTGGGCCATGCGGGCGGTGTCGAGGAAGATCTGGCGGTAGAGCAGGTCTTCGGGTTCGCCGTCGAGGCCGCGCACGATGTGGCCGCGCAGGGTCCAGCCGGGTACACCGCCGACATCTTCTGAGAGGCCGCCCTGGCCGCGACAGTCGAGGGAGGCGACGGTAAAGCCGGCCGCGGCGTAGCCGAGCTTGCTCTGCCAGTCGCCGGAGTCGCCGCTGTAGCCGTGGAACATGAGTACCGCGGGGTGGGGCGAGTGGGCGGCGCGGGGTCGCAGCAGCTTGGCGTGGACGCGGGCCCCCTTTGTTCCGGTGAAGTACATGTGGAAGCATTCGGCGTAAGGGGCCTGGAAGCCGGCGGGCACGAGTTCGACGTCGGCGTCGATCGAGGCCAGCTCGGCGAGCGCGGCGTCCCAATAGTCGTCAAAGTCATGCGGGCGCGGGTTGACGCCCTGGTAGGAGGATAGTTCCTCCTGGGGCAGGTCAAATAACAGTGGCATGGCGTTTTCCTTGGGTTGGTAGGCGGCGGCTGATTTTGAAGGCAGGGCAGGTACTTGCGGACTGTGTCGGGCTCATTGTCGCGCCTATGGGCAGTTGACGGCAAACGCTGGTTCGGGAGCTGCATTGGGGCGTGGTCGGAAGTGATCCTCCTCCAAGTTGACCTCAATGAAGAACTGGGATACCCTTGCGCGGCTGCGATGCGGTAAATCGCGGCGGATAGTGGAAGGCGCGCCCGCGCAATCGACTTGGAAGAGTACGATAACCCCACCGATGCACCGCGATCGATAGAGGAACTCCCGTGCAGTCCGGGGCTACTTGATTGGTCCATTTCACGTCTTGCTCTGGCAACTGCGCATGCCATGTTTGACGGATCGTGGGTTGCGGAAAGGGTCCGAAATCCCGCGGCCTGAGGGTGCAGTGAATGGGAGAGGGTTGGTGGAGGAGTCATGGGGGGAAGGCGCGAAAGGGAGTCCGGACCTCATGAGGGGAGACCCGGTCTGTTCGTCGGTGTGGGTTGAAGAGGAAGCAGGACAGGGGATTGGCAAACCATTCAACAAGACAGTGAGAGCATCGAGATGAATTCTGAATCTTCAAGCTGGGACGCACTGAAGTTTCGCTGCATCGGACCGCCCAGGGGTGGACGCGTAATTGCGGTGGCCGGTCATCCGACGGAGAAGAACGTCTTCTACTTCGGCGCGGTGGCGGGCGGCGTGTGGAAGACGATTGACGGCGGCCACTACTGGGAGAACATCAGCGACGGGTATTTCGACGTCTCTTCGGTGGGCGCGATTGCGGTGTCGGAGGCCGACCCAAACGTGATCTACGCGGGGACGGGCGAGTCGACGATCCGGCTGGATGTCAGCTGGGGAGACGGCGTCTACAAGTCGACCGACGGGGGCGAGACGTGGGAGAACATAGGTCTGCGCGACAGCCATCATATTGGTCAGATTCGAATTCATCCGAAGGATCCGGATGTCGTCTACGTGGCGGCGCTGGGGCATGCATTCGGACCGAATGAAGGGCGAGGGGTCTTCCGTTCGACCGACGGAGGCGGGAGCTGGGAGTGTGTGCTGCACGTGAGTGAGAAGGCCGGGGCGGTGGACCTGGCGCTAGATGTAGCGAACCCGCGCATCATCTATGCTTCGATCTGGCAGGTGCACCGGCACTTTTGGGAGCTGGTCAGCGGCGGGCCGGACAGCGGGCTGTGGAAGTCGACCGACGGCGGCGACAGCTGGATCGACATCAGCCGCAATCCGGGGTTGCCGCAGGAGGGTCTGCTGGGGAAGATCGGCGTTTCGGTTTCGCCGGCGCGGCCGAGCCGGCTGTGGGCGATTGTGGAGGCGGAGGGCGAGAAGTCGGGCGTTTACCGGTCGGATGATCGGGGCGCGACGTGGGCGCATCTGACGAACAATCAGGACTTGCTGAACCGGCCGTGGTACTACCTGCATATTTTTGCCGACCCGCAGGACTCGGACACGGTCTACGTCAACAATTTAAAGATGTGGAAGAGCATCGACGGCGGCAAGGAGTGGGAGGAGATCACGACGCCGCACGGAGACAACCACGGGCTGTGGATCGACCCGGAGGACCCGCAGCGGATGATCAACGGCAACGACGGCGGCGCGTGCGTGAGCTTCAACGGCGGGGAGACATGGAGCACGATCTACAACCAGCTTACAGGACAGTATTATCATTTGGACGTGGACAACAGGCTGCCTTACCGGGTATACGGCACGCAGCAGGACAATTCGAGCGTGGCGGTGCCGAGTGCGAGCGAGAAGGGCGCGATTCCGTGGGGCGACTGCTATCCGGCGGGCACGGGCGAGAGTGGGTACATCGCGGTGAAGCCGGATGACCCGGACATCTTGTACGTAGGGGCGGTCGGCTCCTCGCCCGGGGGCGGGGGCGCGCTGCAGCGGTACGACCACCGCACGAAGCAGATACGGCTGGTCACGGTGTGGCCGGAGCCGTTCAGCGGCTGGGGCGCGAAGTATATGAGATACCGATTTCCATGGACGTTTCCGATCATTTTCAGCCCGCACGACTCGAACGTGCTCTACACGTGCGGCAACCACGTCTTCCGCACGACCGACGAGGGCAGCTCGTGGGAGCCAATCAGCCCGGACTTGACGCGGAATGACGAGAGCAAGTTGGAGCCGTCAGGCGGGCCGCTGACGCTGGACACGAGCGGGGCGGAGCACTACTGCACGATTTCGGTGTTCATCGAGTCGGCGCACGAGGCGGGCGTTTTCTGGGCGGGCAGCGACGACGGGCTGGTCCACATCAGCGAGGACGGCGGCGGGAGCTGGCGGAACGTCACTCCGCCGGATCTGCCGGAATGGAGCTTCGTGACTGTGATCGAGCCGAGCGCGCACGATCCGTCGACGGTCTATATGGCGGCAACGCGCTACAAGCTGGACGATTACAGTCCTTATCTGTTCAAGACGACGGACCGGGGCCAGAGTTGGAAGCGAATTGACGCAACCTTTCCACGGAACGAGATCACGCGTATGTTGCGGGCGGACACGGCGCGTGAGGGGCTGCTCTACGTTGGCACGGAGACGGGCGTTTTCGTCTCGCTTGACGACGGCGGGTCTTGGGAGCGGATGCCGGGCAACCTGCCGGTGGCGCCGGTCTACGATATGGTGATCAAGGAGGGCGACCTGGTTGTGGCGACGCACGGGCGCGCCTTCTGGATTCTGGACGACCTGACGCCGCTGCGGCAGGCTGCTGGGCTGGACGGGGCGAAAGAGGGAGGGACGCGGCTGTTCACGCCGCGCAGGACTTTGCGGCTGTGGCATTCCTGGAGCGTGGAGGGGATGCGCGGGGATGGGCGCAACTATGCGCTGGCTTCCGGTCAGTTAATCACTTTTCGGGACGGGAAGGACGGGAGCGGTCAGAACGTGCGGCGGATGCTGGACTGCGGCGAGAACCCGCCGCTGGGCGCGATCTTCTACTACACGCTGCCGCCGGACGCGGAGGAGGTGTGCCTGACGGTTTTGGACGCGGAAGGGGAGGAGATTCGCTCGTTCGGACCAAAACCTGCGGAGTCGGAGGGGGAAGAAGAGGAGGACACGTCGGCCCAGTATGTCACAACCGACGCCGGTCTCAATCGCTTCATCTGGAACCTGCGCTACGAAGATGCTGAACAGCTGCCGGGCGACCCGTTTACCGATAAGAGCGTAACCGGGGCGCTGGCGGCGCCGGGCACCTACCAGGTGCGTTTGACTGTGGACGGCGAGAGCCAGACGGAGTCGTTTGAACTGTACGTTGACCCGCGCGTTGGGAGCAGCCAGGAGGACCTGCAGGCGCAGTTCGACCTGTGGCTGGAGGTGAATGCCAAGCTTTCCGAGACCCACCGGGCGGTCAAGCGGCTGCGGCTGGCGCGCAAGCGCGTGAAGTCAATGGCCGAGACGGTGGCTGACAGCGGGGTGGACGGGGAGACAAAGAAGGCGATCCAGGAGCGGGCTGAACAGATCGCGGCGCAGCTGGGCGAGGTGGAGGTCGAGCTGGTCCAGCCGGAAGCTAAGGTGGCGTTTGACAGGATACGGCTACGCGCGATGCTCAACGCGAAGCTGCACAACCTGATCAGCGTAATCGGGGCGGCGGACGAGAGGCCGCCGAAACAGGCCTATGACGTTTTTGCGCATCTCAGCGAACTGACGGATGAACAGCTGGACAAGCTGGACTCGATCCTGGGCGAGAGCATAGCCGATTTCAACGCGGCGGTGCAGGCGGCCAACGTACCGGCGGTTGTGGCGTAGAGGCGGGTCAATGCGTTCGCCTTTCGCGGGTCGCGGGGCTATAGGGTCGCCTGCGCTGCTCAAGATCACGCTGGCCGATTTCATCGTACGTAGCGCGTACCAGATGGGAAAAACGCCGCTGCTGCCGCTGTTCGCCGCGTCGCTGGGCGCGTCGGATGCTGTGCTGGGGCTGATTGTGGCGGTGTCGACGCTGACGGGCATGGTGACGAAGCCGCTGTTCGGCCTGCTTTCGGACCGGATGGGGCGGCGGCTGTGGCTGCTGATCGGCACGCTCGTCTTTGCGGGCGTGCCGTTTCTGTATGGATTGATCGAGACACCGGGGCAGCTGATCGCCATCCGGCTGCTGCACGGCACGGCGACGGCGATCTACGGGCCGGTCACGGTGGCGTACGTGGCGGAGCGCGGCGGTGGGCGGAAGGCGGAGCGGCTGGGGTGGTTCGGCATGGCGCGCAGCGGCGGCTATTTGATCGGGCCGGTTGCGGCCGGCTGGCTGCTGTTGACACTGGATCCAGTGACGGTCTTTACCTTGATTGGGGGGTTGAGTGTGGCGGCTTTCGTGCCTGTGCTGATGCTGGGGGACGAAGAGCCGGCAAGGGACGAAAGATCTGAGAGGCGGGTGAGGCGCAGGAATTGGAGAGTTCCAGGTCCGAGAACGGTTCGTCAGTTTTTCTCGGGCCAGGCAGGGCTGGCGGTTGTGCCCGCAGTCTGGCTTTCAGGCGCGCTGGAGGCGTCGGTATTTGTTGTTACCTATGTAATCAAGGCGTTTCTGCCCGTGTACGCGCTGACGGCGGGATACTCAACGGTCGAGATCGGGCTGTTCTTCACGGCGCAGGAAGGCGCGCTGGTGCTGCTCAAGCCGTGGGGCGGCCGTTTGGGGGACAGAATGGGCCACTTGCGCGCGGTATCGCTGGGAGTGGGCTGCCTGGGGCTTTCGCTGCCGTTCTTGTTGGCGGCTTCGGATGGTTTGGGGCTGCTGGTGGTAGCGGCGGCGATGGGGGCGGCGCAGGCGCTGATCTTCCCGGCGACAGTGGCTTTGATCGCGGAGCAGGCGCCGCCTGGCAGGGTTGGGGCGGGCATGGGGCTGGCGGGTTCGCTCAAGAATGGCGGAAAAGTGGCCGGCCCGCTTCTCGGTGGGCTTCTCATTTCGGCGATGGGCTATGGCGGGCTTATCTGGCTGCTGGGCGGGATGCTGGTCGTCAGTGCGCTGGGACTGTTATTGCGGATTCGCTTGAGCGACTTTCCCTTGGCGCCGGCGGCACAGAGAGTTGAGCCCGAGCGATCGGGCTAGTCAAGGTTGGCGCGGCGTATTGGCGAGAGCAGGATCAGCGCAAGCTCAACGATGAGTGCGGCGGCGCCGACGAGGAGGGTAGCGCGCAGACCGATTGTCTCACCGAGTGCGCCGCCGATGAAGGCTCCGAGCGTTGCCACGCCGAAGAGCACGAAGCGTCGGGCCGCGGTGACGCGCCCGAGCAGGCGGACAGCGGTGATTGCCTGGCGGAGACTGAGCTGGTTGACGAAATAGAGAGAACTCCCGAAGCCGCCCAAGGCCAGGGCGGCTCCCACCGCAACGACCACGCCCCTGGATTGATCGGCGGCAGCGAGCAGCAGAGATCCCAAGATCCAAATCAGTTTGCCAACCGCGAGGGTCCGGCCGACGCGTAGTAAACGCGCGGCGCGGGGGGCCAGCAGCGCGCCCAGCAGGGAACCGGCGCCGCCGCAGGCCAGCACGGTGCCGATCAGTGCGGGCGAAAGGCCCAGTTGATCGACCAGGAAGAGCATCTGTACGGCCGCGGCGAGGGACCCGGCCAGCATCCCAAGGCTCGACGAGATTGTAAGCGCGGTGAGCAGGGGCGTCCTCAGCAGTTCGTGGATGCCCTCGGCGACCTCTTGGAGGAGCGGCTGCGCGGGCGAACGCGGTTGGGCGCCGGGTTTGCCCTCCTCGCGGCCAACTCCGTTGGCAGGGCGGTCGAGAGCCGGCTCGGGAAGGGCACGGAGCGCGAGCGCGGAGAGGAGATATGAAAGGGCGTCGATGATAATGGCCCTGGCCGCGCCGAGGAGTTGCACCAGGCCGCCGGCCGCTGCGGGACCGGCGATGGAGATAAGAGCGTCGCTGGTGGAGAGTCTGCTGTTGGCGTCAACCAGTGCGCGCTTTTCGACCAAGGCGGGGAGCAAGGAGATGGCCGCGATCTGGAAGAAAACGGTCAGTGTCCCTGCGGCGAAGGTCACGAGCCATAGTTGAAGAAAGGTGAGCTGGCCCAGCCAGGCGGCTGCGGGGACGGAGGCGAGCAGCAGCGCTCGGCCGATGTCGGACCAGACGAGAATTGGGCGGCGGGGGATGCGGTCGACCCAAACACCGACGACGAGGCCGAAGAGGAGGTTGGGAAGTGACCCGGCCGCGGCCAGCAGCCCCATTTGCGACGGCGAGGCCCCGAGCAGGAGTACGGCTGTCAAGGGCAGCGCGACGGAAGTAATGGCGGTGCCGGCGCCGGAGGTTATATAAGCCACCCATAGGCGCGTGAAAGCCCGATTTTTCCTGAGGGAATGGGCCTGGGTCATCCTGTCTTTCCTCGGCGCTGCGTCGGAGGTCGCGCACACGATGATAAGTTGCCAGTTCCCGGCTTGCATATTATCATGCCTGCCGAGGAGGGATGAAGAATCTTGTTCTTCAATCCCTCTTTCTGTTGTTTGCCTTCATGAGCGACGGCGCGACCTGATGAATGGCAAGCGCGAGGTGGAAAACCGGTGCAGGTGCCCAGGTGGTGAACGGGACAATTGGCGACATAGCTCTTATTCGAGTCAGCGATGATCAGTGACCGGCAGGCCCAAGACATTTCACGGACTTCGCTCAAGAAGGAGTTTCTGACGAACACGGTGTTCCTGGTGGCGTCGGGGCACTTTCTGCTGGAACTCTTTCACCAGTATCTTCCGGTGTTTTTCCCGCTCTTCCAGGCCGAGTTCGGGTTGAGCTACGAACAGATCGGCATGGTTACGTTGGTAGGGGCGACGACGATGTCGCTAGGACAGCCTGTCTTTGGCTATTTCATCGACCGCTGGGATTCGCGGCGCATCACCGCGCTCAGCGTCGTTTGGCTGGGGCTGGTGATGGCGGTGGCCGGATTCAGCAACAGCTATTGGACGCTGATGGCAGCGGTGGCGCTGGCCGGGTTCGGTTCGGCTGCATTTCATCCGGCGGGCGCTTCGGTTGTCAGCAAAGCGACGGTGGATGGCAAGACGGGGCGGGCTGTATCTTTTTTTGCGGTGGGCGGGAATGTGGGTTCGGCGACCAGTCCGCTGCTTCTGGGGTTCGGGCTGTGGCTTCTGGGGCTGAAGGGAACGATCGTGCTGCTGCCGGTGGTGATCGCGGCCGGCTTCTGGCTGGTCAGTGGGCTTGGGCGGGAGAGCACGGGTGAACGGGAGGCGCACCGGGCGCGGCAGTCGCGGGCAGGGCAAGGATTCGTGCTGGGTATTGTGCTGATTACCGTGGTGGCGATGACGCGCTCTTGGTTCCAACTCAGTCTGACGACGTATTTGCCGACTTTGCTGGAGAGTCGCGGCTATTCAGTCGTCTATGGCGGGCAGATGCTGTTTGTTTTCTCGCTCTTCATCGGCGCGGGCAGCCTGATCGGGGGAATACTGTCTGACCGGTTCGGCCGCTGGCAGTTGCTGCTGCTCAGTTTCGCGTTGATGGGTCCGGCTTACTGGCTTTTTGTGCAGGCGGACGGCTTCGTTCAGTTCATGTTCGCGGCTGCGATTGGATTTGCACTGGGCTGCACATACCCGACGACGGTGGTTATGGCGCAGGAGGTGTGGCCGAGGGGACTGGCGATGGCGTCGGGCCTGGTGATGGGGCTGGGTTGGTGGCCGGGCGGGCTGGGTGCTACGTTTACCGGAAGGCTGGCGGACCAACTTTCGCTTGAGGCTGCCCTGGAAACTCTCGTGGTTGCGCCGGTGCTGGGCGCGGTGCTGATGGCGGCGCTGGGGCTGGCGCTGAGCAGTCGAGGCAGGACGCCTGTAGAGATGAAGGACCAGGCGCAGGCCTGAGAGGAGATAGGCGATGTCTTCGGCTCTTCCCGTAGTGCTCGACGTTGACACCGGCGGCGATGATGCGCTGGCGCTGTTGCTGGCGATGGCGTCGCCGGCGTTGGAGGTGCGCGGCATCACCTGTGTGGCTGGCAACTGCGGCCTCGAGCAGGTGGTGACGAATACGCTCACTCTGATGGACGCGATCGACGCGCCGGCGGTGCCGGTTGCGGTGGGAATGGAGAGGCCGATTGTGGATGCCGGATTGCCGCCGCCGGCGCTGCACGGGAGTGACGGGATGGGGGACCTGGGGCTGCCTTCGCCTAAGCGGCGCGTGCTCGATGTCCATGCGGTCGAGTTTCTTCGCGAGCTGTTGACCGAGTCCGGCGAGCCCCTGACGCTGATCTGCCTGGCCCCGCTGACGAATATCGCCATGTTGCTGCGGACTTATCCGCATGTCGGGGAGAAGATCGCCCGTCTGTACCTGATGGGAGGAACGTATGCGGCGCCGGGCAATGCGACGGCGGCGGCTGAGTTCAACGTTCGTTGCGACCCGGAGGCGGCGGCGATCGTCTTGGGAAGCGGGCTGCCCGTGACGCTCTATCCGCTGGACCCTTTCATGCAGGTGCGGCTAACACGGGAGGAGGCGGAAAAGATGACGCGGGCGGCGGGCGCTGGGGCGCGCCTTGCCGGCGGCATCGCGCTGCACTATTGCCGTTACTTCGCAGCGGACTTTTCGCTGATCGGCGATGCAGGGACGGTCGCGGCGGTCATCGACCCGGAGGGGGCTGAGACGGTCCGTTGCCCGGTGCGGGTGGAGTTGAAGGGCGACGCGACGAGAGGGGCGACAGTCTTCGACCGTCGCCTTTGGAGTCCGCCGGAAGGCGAAGAGGAGTGGTCGGAGATCGACGTTATCACGAATGTGGATACGGCGCGTTACCGGCGGTTGTTTGCTTCTGCTCTTGGGGTGGAAACTGCAGTGGTTAGTGGGGAACGGCGGACCTGAAATGGTCGGTGGTTCATCGATGGTTATGGACGTCGGCGGCATTGGGGCCGGGAATTGGATGTGCTTGGGAAGATTCCCTAACTGGAAAACCGAGTCTCACGCCAGAAGCGACTGGGCATTGGCGCAAAAGATCTTGCGGCGGACTTCAGGCGGCAGGTCAAGGCCGTTGAGGAGCGTCTGCATGCGGTCGTCGAAGTAATCGCGGCCGAAGAGAAGGCGATCCTGGAATTCGAGCAGGAAAGGGGAGGCGGAGGCCTTGTTTTCGGGGGGAAGGGCATCGGGGTTGAGCTGGCTGAAGTCCCTGGTCAGCGCAGTGTAGGCTGAACCGGCTGAGAGGTCGGCGTAGAGGTTGGGATAGGTGCGGAAGAGGTGGAAAAGCCTGCCGCCGGGCAGCACAGGCCCCCTGGGATAGCCGACTTTATTGAACTGGTCGTCGCCGGAGATGTGGGCCCAGAAGCCGGGCGCGTGACCGATGAAGATAGTATCGGGGCAGGCCTGCAGCGCGCGTTCAAAGGCGTCGATGCTGCCGCCGTACCACCAGTCGGTGCGGGGGTAGCGGCGCCCGGTGGGGATGGGGTAGTCGATGTGGACGGTGACCGGCAGACCTTTTTCGCCGCAGAAGTGGAAGAGGCGCAGCGCGTCGGGGTTATCGTAGAGCATGCGCAGCTTGATTTCGCCGCAGACCTGGACTCCGTGAATCTCGATTGCGGCCTGGATCTGGTCGATGGCTTCGGGGCGGCGTGGGTCAGGGGCATAGCCGAGGATGAAGCGTTCGGGCGCGGCCTGTTTGTAGCGCAGGCAGGCGGCGAACGGGACGGGGTAGGCACGGCCGTCGCCAAAATGCATGACAGGGAAGTAGCCCGCGGGGTCAAACTCGTCCGGCGGGCATTCCCAGGAGAGGAGCCAGGTCTTGTCGATGCCGTGGCGGTCCATGTTGGCCAGAAACCTGGAGAGGTCGTGGCCGTGCCAATCGGGGTGGTTGTGGGCGTCGATGACGGTCACTGGAAGTCCTGGATGGCCGCGACTGCGACGCCGAAGATGACGACGACAAAACAGATTGACAAAAGGATGCCCAACAAGATCGGGGCCACCACTACAGTAATCGCTCTTCCGTCAGAAAGTCCATACTCCACTTTGGCGGCGAAGAAAGTCAGTACAAAGGCGTAAATAATCAGGATGGGTCCTAGGCAGCCTCCGACGATCGGGACGATGCTGAGAAGTGAACTGGCTATGGTAATTGGCGCCCAGTAGGCGGCAACGAGATAGGCGAATCGACCGTAATGTCCTTGTCCGCGCAGCAGAGAGGCGATCACGTGGAAGACGCCCACCACTACGAGAAAGGATAACGGACCGACAATGATCGTACTCAGGCTGGCAGAGCCTATCAACGTGGGCATGACTTCGAAAAAGGACTCAAAGGCAGTGAGAAGCTCTGGCGGCGCGTCAGGGGGCAACTCTTCTCTGAATTGGTCGAGCATCGTGTCGAACGAGCCCTCCAGGCCGGCGACAGCCAACTGTGTCTGCACCAGTCCAAGAAGGGCTGAGACAATTGAGGCTAGTATCATCCACACGAGCGCGGTCGACAGTTTCGCCGCGGCGCTTTCTCTTTCGGCGACGAAGACCTCCTGGCCCGGGCTGGACAGCACCTTGATCCAGGTCTGGAACATCCCCTTGAAGTCCATAGCTCAATCCTCTCAATTTACTTTGGGACAATGGATGCCCTCGCGGCTCGACGTAGTTTTCGCGCGCGGGGCCACCAGCAGGATTGCGATGCCCCCGATTCACTGGAATTAGAGGGTCTTGATATTGTACGTGTTGCCGGGGCAGTCAACAAACCAGAGTACGTTCCGGTCGGGCGGCATTTGTGCCTGGATCTGAAGGAATACACTGGCAGTTGCAGATTAGGTTACATTGGGCAAGGACGTAGGCTAGCAGCAGAGGAATGTAGACGGCATCGAGGAGAACTCATGGGCGTAATCATAGAGGCGTCGGGGCGCAGGTCGGTGCAGGTCGAGGTCGAGGTGCCGGGTACGGTCGAGGAGGCGTGGCGGGCGATCGCGACACCGGCGGGGGTCTTGTCCTGGTTCGTACCGGCGGAGTTCGAGCTCGACGCGGCTGGGCAACCGAAGCGTATCGTGTGGCAGTTCGGGCCCGGCATGGAGTCAGTGTCGACGGTATTGGCGTGGGACCCGCCGCGCGGTTTCAGGTCTGAGAGCAGTGACTTTGTTGAGGAGGGGGCGCCGGTTACGACGGAGTGGCGCGTGGAAGAGGCAGCGGCCGGGGGGTGCGTCGTGCGCGTGGAGCACAGTTTGTACATTGATAGCGATGAGCGCGACGCCCATCTGCTGGGCGTAGAGGCGGGATGGCCGTCTTTCTTCCGTATTTTGCGGACTTACATGACGCACTTCCGCGGGCAACCGTGCACGCAGTTGGAGCTGTATGGTACGGCCCCGGGCGACGCTGAGGCGTGGGAGACGCTTGCGCAGGGGCTTGGGTTTGCCGATGGTGCCAAGGAGGGGGAATTCAGGGAAGCGCCGGCTGAGTCGCCGCGATTCGCAGGCACGGTTGACTGTGCGCCCGACGATACGGAGCTAATTGTGCGTCTGGATCAGCCGACGTCAGGTGTGGCCCATCTGTTTGCGATGCCAATGGAGGATGCTCAGTTCATTTCGGTGCGGATCTATCTGTACGGTGAGGATGCCGCCGAAGTGGTTTCGCGCGAGCAGCCTGAATGGCGGGCGTGGATGGAGGCGCGGTTTCCCTCTGGGGCAGAATGAGCCTTCGCTCAGCTGGCTCGCAGGAGCGTATCTTCCTCGATCCCCCATAGGCGCGGCGAGGTTATCTCCAGACTGTTGCCGGAGGGATCGCGAAAGTAAATCGAGCGGCTCTTTCCAAATTGGATCTCCCTCTCGATCTCCACGCCGTTTTCGGCAAGATTTTCTTTCCAGCGGTCAATCTCATGTTCAGGCACAGCGAAGGCTAGGTGTCCTGGCCCGCGTGCGCCGTGGACGGGTGCGTCCGCAGGGCCGCCGACTGAGACCGATGTCGCCTCCGCGTTGAAGAGGAGGACCATCCTGTGCCCGCAACGCAGGAAGAGGTGGCGACCCTCCACTTTGGAATAGAAGGAAAGACCGAGGATTTCGGTGTAGAAGCTCTGCGCGGCCTCAAGGTCGGTTACGTACAGTGCGGACTCAAGGACGTCAGTTACTCTCATTGATGGATTCATGGGTTTAGCCCCTGTTTCACACAATTGCCTGTAGCTTCTTCTGCAGGAAGCCCACGCAGCCGGGAACCTGGTCGGGTGACAGGCTGTGAAGCACGAGCGCGCCGCGGTAGCCGCTGCGGTGCAGCAGTTCCAGGTAATGGTCGTAGTCGAGGAGGCCGGTACCGGCGGCTTCGTGTCCGGCCTCGCCGTCCCGGCTGAGGTCTTTGGCGTGGGCCAGGGCGATGTGCTCCCCCAGCAGATCGAAGGTTTCGTCGAGGACCTGCCGCTGGCGGTGGATTGTTCCCGCGGGGAAGACGTTAGCGCCGTCCATCACGATCGTCAATCTTTGGGACTGCATCGTGTCCAGGAGTTGGCGTGCTTTGCCGGGCGAGCTTACGACGTTTGACACCTCGGGTTCGATGCCGAGGCGGACGTTGTGTTCCGACGCGACTGTGAGGGCCTGCCCGATAGCGGCCAGCAGATCTGACCAGGCTTCGGGCGAGTCGTTTTGCGGATGTCCGGCCCACATGTTGTGTGGGTTGCGGGTCCCGGTGCAGAGGGTAAGCAGGTCTGTGCCTAGATCGGCGGCGTGGGCGGCTCGCAGCTGCAGCCGACGCATACCCTGGTCGCGGACGGCCGGGTCGGGGTGGATCATGTTGTAGGTGGCGGAGAGGGAGACGGCTTCGATATTGCGGGCAATCATCTGCTGCCGCGCCCGCGAGAAGGCGGCGGCGTCCGGGCCGTCGGGCATATCGGCGGGACCCATGCAACTGACGTTGAACTGGATGTGACGGATGCCGTGCGCCGCGACTGCGTCCAATACTTCTGCGAGCGTGGGGGCTGCGAAGGTGCGTGCGAAGATGCCGATCTGCATTCAGACGCCTCCTGAGACTGAATTGAGCGCTATCCAATCGCCGCCGGTTGCCGCGGAGCGGGCAATCGCGGCCATCGCCCGCATCGACGCGAGCCCGTCGTGGACGTTGGCGCCCCACTGCTGCTTGCTATGCAGAACTGTGTCAGCCCAGCCTTCAAGCTGGCGTCGGTAGCCGTGGCCGTCCTGCCCCAAGGGGCGGGTGTAAAGGTCATCGGCGGTGGAAAAACACTCGACGAAGCCGGCCTTGTGATACCAGGAGATGGGAAGGCGACCGTTGACGCTGCCGTGTTCGCCCTGGATGCGGAAGCCTTCTTCGAAGTCGCCTGCCACGGTGACGGTCAGCTCGAGATGGCCGAGGCTGCCGTCGGCGTAGGCCACGTCGACGAACCAGCAGCGGCGGTCGAAGCGTTCCAGCAGGCGAGAGCGCACCTGGGTAATCCTGCTCTGTGAAAGGAAGCGGGCGGTGTCGGTCAGGTGGCTGCCGTGGGCGAGCATGAGATAGCGGCGGCGGTCCCCCTTGGGGTTGCCGGAAGGCCGGAGGACCTGCGCGCTGGTTGCGATCAGGGGTTGCAGGGCGTCGGTCATGGTGTAGCGGTGGACGGAGTCGTAGTACCAGAATTGGGCTGAAATCAGCCCACCGATTTGTTCCTGGATGAAGTTACGGGCATGGATGATGCCGGGGTCGAAACGGCGGTTGTGGCCCACCTGCAGGGTAAGGCCGGAAGAGGTCACTGCGTCGCGCAGCTCCTCACACTCTTCGACGGTAACGCCCATCGGTTTTTCGACGAGCACGTGTTTGCCGGCTTCGAGGGCCTGGAGCGCCAGGTTGGTGTGAAACTGATCGGCCACGCCGACGATAACGGCATCGACGCGGGAGTCAGCGAGCATTTCGGCGTAGTGGAGGAAGCTGCGTTGGGGGCGATGGATGGCGGCGACGCGCGCCAGCAGGTCGGGCGCGGCCTCGCAGAGTGCGTAGAGCTGGGTATTGCGCCCTTTGCGGCAGGACTCAAGATGGGCGATCTGCGCGATCGGTCCAGCGCCGAGCACGCCAATGCGGAGGAGGCGGGACTCCTTTTGGATAGGCACAGTCAACTCCTGCTGGGGCTCATTCTTCAGGCGACCAGGGCCTGGTAGGCGGCCACACGGAATTCACGGGTGACAGGATAGTGGCCGGAAGGCATGAACTGGGTCATGAAGATGCCCAGCATCTCCTCTTCGGGATCGATCCAGAATTGGGTTGTGGCGGCGCCGCCCCAGCCAAAGATCCCGGCGCTGCCGGGGGCCCCGGAAGCGGGCAGGTCGACAAGAACACTGACACCGAGGCCGAAGCCGTAACCGGCGTTGGGGATACCGTTCAGAACGATAGGGACCAGGTTGGAGGGAAGGTGGTTGGCGCGCATCATGTCGACGGTCTTTCGACCGAGCAGGCGGGTACCGTCGAGCTCGCCGCCGTGGAGCAGCATCTGGGCGAAACGCAGGTAATCTCCGATGGTCGAAACGAGGCCGCCCCCTCCAGAGAGGAAGATTGGTGGCTTTGCAAAGCGGCTGGCGCGCGGCGACTCGTGCAGCTCGATTTTCGGTTCGCCGCCGTGTTCAACGTCGTCTACCGGCGCGCTCCGGGTCCTGGAATTGCGTCCCAGATCGCGGCCGAGGCTGAAGCCGCCGAGAGGGCAGTAGGAGGCGGAGAAGCGTTCGAGCGACTCGACGGGCACATGGAAGGCAGTGTCGTGCATGGCCAGCGGTTTAAAGATCTCCCGGCGAAAGAAGTCGTCGAGCGGTTTTCCTGAAAGCACCTCGACCAGACGTCCCAGTACGGCGGTCGCCAGGCTGTAGTGCCAGCGGTCGCCGGGGTGGTAGAGCAATGGCAGCCGGGCCAGCTTCTGCACCACGGTTTCGAGGGGGAGCTTGTCGCGGTCGCCGACCTGCCGGCGGTACACTTTGTCGACCGGAGAGTCCCGGTCCCAGCCGTAGCTCAGGCCTGCGGTGTGCATGAAGAGGTCCTTGACGGTGATGGGCCGCTCCGGAGGCTCAAGGTTCTCGAGATCACCGGTGAAGACCTTTGCATCCTCGAACTCGGGCAGGTGTGTTGCGATCGGGTCATCGAGGAGAAAGTGTCCTTCTTCGAATAGCATGAGTGCAGCGACGGCGGTGATCGGCTTGGTCATCGAGTAGATTCGGAAGATCGTATCCTCGGTCATGGGGCGGCCAGCCTCCAAGTCGCGCTGGCCGAAGGCGCGGGTGTATGCGACTTCGCCCTTGCGATAGATGAGACCGAGGGCGCCGGATAGCAGGCCTCCCTGCACGTATCGCTCGAGGAGGCTGTCAACGCGTGCGAGACGTTGGGGTGAGATTCCGACTCTCTGGGGTTGCGGGGTCGGCATTGATGGTCCTTTGGTTGATGCTTTGGTCACTTTCGTCTGGCCTGGATGGCGGTGTTTGGGCAGGCCGGTGTTCTGTACCAGTAAGCAGAGAGCTCGCGGCGGTCAGAGTAAGACGTCGCGTCGCGAAATAGGTCCCGTTTGCCTGAGGCGACCGGGCATGGGTAGGCGCCATTTGACGCGGGCTTTGTCTGCGCGGGCGTCGATATCTTCTCAGTCGACGAGTGCCTGATAGGCCGCGAGGCGGAACTCGCGGGCAATGGGATAATAGTCGAAGGGCACGAATTGGGCCATCAGTAGACCGAGCATCTCCTCTGCGGGGTCGATCCAGAACTCGGTTGTGGCGAGGCCACCCCAGCCATAGGATCCGGCGCTTCCCAGCGCGCTGGAGGCGGGTGGGTCTGTCAAAACGCTGACGCCCAGGCCGAAGCCGTAGCCGCTGTCGGGCGTTGGGCCGACCTGGATTGGTATGAGGTCGACTGGCAGCTGGTTGGCGCGCATCATTTCGACTGTTTTGCGTCCGAGCAGCCGGTTGCCGTCGAGCACGCCGCTGTTGAGCAGCATCTGGGCAAAACGCAGGTAGTCGCACGCGGTGGAAACGAGGCCGCCTCCACCGGAAAGGAAGCGTGGGGGCCGTGTATAGCGGCTGCCGGTGGGGGCCTCCTGCAGGTCAAATCTGGGCTCGCCGAGGTTAGACAGGTCATAGGACTCGTCGAAATCGGGTCTCGGGCTGGGGGGCGCGCCAGGTCCCATTTTGCCGCCGGGCGGCCAGTAGCAGGCGGCGAAGCGATCGAGCGATTCAGGCGGCAGATGGAAGGCGGTGTCGTTCATTCCCAGGGGCGCGAAGATTTCCTGACGGAAGAAGCGGTCGAGCGACTGGCCCGAAAGCAACTCAACCAAGCGGCCAAGGACATCGGTTGCGTAGCTGTAGAGCCAGCGGGAGCCTGGATGATAAAGAAGCGGGAGCAGAGCAATCTTCTGGACAAAGGCCTCCAGAGTCAGCTGCTCGGTATCGCCAATCGTTTGTCGGTACTGTTCCTCGACAGGGTGTTCCTGGTCCCAGCCGTAGGTCAGTCCCGCGGTGTGCGTGAAGAGGTCTTTGACATGCATGGGCCGGTCGGGCGTCTCAAGATTCTCCATGTCGCCGGTGTAGACACGAACGTCCTCAAATTCCGGGATGTATGTCGCGAGGGGGTCGTCGAGAAGGAAGTGCCCATCCTCGTAGAGCATGAGCGCGGCGACTGCGGTAATCGGTTTTGTCATGGAGTAGATGCGGAAGATCGTATCTTCGGTCATCGGCCGGCTTGTCTCAAGTTCGCTCATTCCGACGACGTTGGCGTAAGCTACTTTGCCCTTACGACAGATGGTCCCGAGGACGCCGGCGAGGAGGCCGCTTTGGACGTATCGCTCGAAGAGCCTGTCGACACGGGAGAGGCGTTGTGGAGAGAATCCGGTTCGTTGCGGCTGAGAAGAGGTCATCAGAGTTCCTCGCGGGAGTGAAAGGCTGGCGGCAGCGGCTAGTCTGCGGCCGCGGCGGCGGTCGACAGTTCGGGTCGCTCGGGAATGGGCAGATGGACAAGGGCAGCGAAGACGCCGAGGGCGATGCCGGCGATCCAGACCGGCATATAAGTGCCTGAGGCATCGTAGATGCGGCCCCCCATCCAGACGCCAATGAATGCGCCGATCTGATGGCTGAAGAATACGATGCCGTAGAGAGTTGACAGATAACGGGGGCCGAAGAAGAGGGCTACGGTACCACTGGTGAGGGGGACGGTTGCCAGCCAGAGGAAGCCGATCGCGCCGCCGAAAATGAGCGCCGAGACGCGGGTGACGGGCGCGAGCAGAAAGAGCAGGATGACAACGGCGCGGCCCAAGTAGATGAGGCTGAGCATGTATTTGCGCGGGAAGCGGTCGCCGAGCCAGCCGAAGGTCATCGAACCGAGGATGTTGAAGGCGCCGACGAGCGCCAGCGCGCCGGCCGCGACGAATTCGGGCTGTCCGTTGTCGCCCAGATAGGCGGGCAGATGGGCGCTGATAAAGGCGACGTGGAAGCCGCAGACGAAGAAGCCGATTGTCAGGAGCAGATAGCCGCGATGGCGGGCGGCCCTATCTAGCACTCGCAGGAAGGGCTCGTCGACGTGCGGTTGCTGCACGCCATGCAACTGAGTGCCGGGGAGGCGGGGGAGACCAAAAGCCATAAGCGCGACGATGCTTGAGACGGCAGCCAGGGCATAGAGCGCGCCCTGCCAGCCGAGATTGGAGAGCAGCAGTTGGGCCAGGGGCGGCAGTACGAACATGCCAGCCGAGCCGGTGGCGGTGATGAGACCGAAGACGCGACTGCGCTGCTCCTCTGAGACCAGCTGCGCGACCGCGCCCAGTACAATCACGAAGTTGGTGGCGCTCAGGGCGACGCCGACGAACAGTCCGAAGGAGAGAACGAGTCCCAGCGTTGATGTAACCATCGTCACCAGGATGAGGCCGATGGCGTATAGGAATGAGCCTGCGATCAAGACGCGGCGGGGCCCGAAACGGTCGGAAAGGAGGCCGATCAGGGGCAATCCGAAGACGAGATTGTTGACGGCGAAGGCGATGCTGAGGTTTTCGCGCCCGGTCCCTAGTGACTCGGTGATGGGTGCAAGGAAGAGGCCGAAGCTGGAACGGATGCCTGAACTGAGCATGACCGCAAGCGAGGCGGAAAGAATGGCGACAACGACGAGTTTGCGATTGCTGCTCACTCGTTATACTCCGTAAACGATGAGACAAGCGGGCGGATGCCGCGAGGGAGGTGCGCGGCGGCCCGCACGCCGCGTGCGAACGCAGTCATGATTGGCGCCGTGCGACCGCGACGAAGACGACAGCGGCCGTTATTGCGAAGCCGAACCATTGGAGAGCGTAGCTTAGATGGTTGCCTTGGCTGAGAATGACGTCGGATTGAATACGCCTGGGCAGCGACGACGGGTCGCGGCTGTTTTCGGGAAGCAGCTGCAGGACGACGGGCATCAGGTCATAGGGCAGGGCCTGCGCGATGGCGTCAATGTCGAGGCGGTACCAGCCGGTGACGGCGTCCTGAGGAATGGCAGAGATGGCGCCGTCGGGCCGGAGGACAGTTGGTTTGAGGATGCCCGATTGGGGACCGATTGACTGTTCGTCTAGGGTACGCCATTTGCCGGGGTCGGCTTCGTCGACGGGTATCCAGCCGCGATTGACGAGCACGGCCTTGTTCGAACCGGCGATCAGTAGCGGAGTAATCAGGTGGTGCCCGGGCTGGCCGTCCAGAATCTGATTGCGGACCGAAACCTGGCGGCCGTAGTCGAATTCTCCGCTGGCTACGGCCTGGCGATCGCGCAGTTCTAGAGGAGGGAGGGGCAGATTAGCGCCGGTCAGTTCGATGGGAACTGCGGCGAGCGCGGCGAGGCGCTGTTGGTTGAGCGCGCGACGTTGTTCGAGCCTGTCCAGCTGCCAGAAGCCGAGTGCGACCATTACGCCCATCGCCAGCAGAACAATGAAAGTCTTCCACCACCAGCGGCGGCTTAACAGGAGGGCTAAGGTCGCGCTCACCTCTCCTAGTCCTGTCCTCGAGCGATTCCCAGGCAGCCCGACGGTCATGACCGGCCGCCCTCCAGGGCGGGGTCTGGTTCTTTGGTGTCCCGATTCTCGGCTGGTGCGGTGGACGGCTGGGTCTTCCAGTAGAGGAGGGCCGCACCCAGGAAGAGCAGGATAGAGAGGAGGCCGCCAAAGAGCGCCCTCCAGGGGAATGCTTTGGGCAGGATTTCGTCTTCAAAGCCGACGACCTGGGCGTTTTCGCAGTCTGGTTGTTGCGGGCTGCTGTCGCCTTCACCGCCTTCGCCGGGGGCGCAGACCGCGGGGGCGACGCGGATTTGCACCGACCAGAAACCCCGCTCTTCGGGTGCAAAGGAGGCCTCGTAGAAGAGTTTATTGAGAGCGTCGTCGTGGGTGGCCCTGGCCGTAAGCGTCTCGCCGGTCTCTGCGTGGGTGATTTCGACCATCACAAAGGCATCCAGGATTGGGGCGCCGGCAAGGCCGGTTGCATCGCCTTCGATATTCTCAGTCAGGGCGACTGTTACGTGGTATTCGCCGACAGTCGGCGGCTCGGGGTCGGACCAGACGAATACGCGGTAGGGTCCTGCGGCGACGTTGTTGAGGTGTTGGATTCCGACGCCGGCGTGAGCCAACACCTGGCTGGGGGACCATGCTGTGAACAGCAGGACGAGTGCGGAGACACTCAGCTGAAGGACTCTGTTAACTTTGGTCATCAATTTTATGCGCAGATGCAGGCGTCGCGCCTGCCTTTCCGTGTCTCATCGAGTCAGCGGGCGTTGCGACGGCGCCTCTGCCGGTAGCTCAAGCGGTTTCCGAATGAAACCGATAGTTTCAGTCTTCTATACCTCTCGGGTTTATCCACGAAACTACATAAAGGTACACGAAGAGACTCTTCGCGCCCTACTCTACACTACGATTAGGCCAAGGTCCTTTTGTCGAGACGTTTCGTGCCAAGAAATGGCCGAAAAATTGCCGACAATGGCCCAAAAAAGAACAGAAGAGGCCAACAAAGGCAAAGAAAGGTTGAGAGTGTCGAAAGTGTCGAGAAAAAATGATTCTGACGGGGGCTGGAAGGTTTGCCAGTCTTCCGTTTCTGTTTTCAAGTCTTCGGTTCTGCCTGGTTCGTTCGTTGTATCTCCGGCTGCCAGTGCATGATGTTGGACGCGTAGCATGTTCGTGAAACAGCTGCGCCGGTAATTCGCTTTTTCTCGTCATTTTTCTGTCGATTCTCATCAATTTTCGTCTTCAGCCAGTCGTTCTGGCTGTTCTCCATGGTGTGCGCCCGAGATGGCAGCGCCCTGGTTCGGGAGGTGCGTTGCCGGTCATGGTGTTAATGTAGCACGTGCGATAGGCTTTTGCACGCGACCACTTGTGTCCTGGTCATTTGTCGTCGTTGGTATTGTTTTCTCATATCGAACTCTTTTCACACCACGAATTCTCAGAGTATGGGCAGCCTGATTACATGGGCGCTCGCCTGCACACCCGTTGGTCAGAAACTCTGGGTTCCGCTGGTGAAACAGTCTAACTGCATGGTACAGCAGCCGGACCGCTTGCGTCGGGAGGCTGCGCCATCCGCATCACCGGCGGGTGAGGCCGCCTGAGCCTGGTGTGCTGTTCGGCATTGCTCAGGAGGCGGGCCAGCAGAGCGAGCGCGGCGATCACGTACATCATGCTGCCGGGAATCCACATAATCAGACCGCCCCAGACCTGGTCATCCATAACACTGAGGCCGAAGAGGCGCGGGACGGTCTCGTAGTATGGGTAGATAGGCGTTTCAGCAAAGGAGAGGGCGACGCCAAGCAGCATGTTTGGGGGGATCATGGCCAGCACGTAGCCAACCCGCATCCACTGGGCCGGTTTGGGATGGATGCGCGGCGCGGCGCCGGTGACGTGCCACCAGAAAAGAAAGGCCGCGCCGAGAAAGGTGAGATGTTCGAGCCGATGCACCGACTCGAGTCGAAGGGCGAGGCTATAGGCATTGCCGTCGTGCCAGGCGAAAAAAGTCAGCACGTAGAGGACCCAGGCAGCTCCGGGCGCGGAGATCTTGCGCAGCGCGCGGCTGGCGGGGCTGTCGGAGGCAAGCCAGCGCAGGATGCGGCGGCAGGCGCAGGCGGCGGCGGGGCGCAGGCGGTCGGGAAGCGCCCAGAGGAAGGTCGGGAATGGGTTTGCGAGGAGCAGGAGCGGGGCGGCGACCATCATCAAGAGCAGGTGCTGCACCATGTGGATAGAGAAGAGCTGCCCGCTCAGAACATCGAGCGGCGACAGCAGGGCCAGCGCCAGAACGAAAATGCCGCCGGTGTAGGATGCAAGACGCCACCCGTTGGCAAATCGTCCGTCGCTGCGCCGCCGCAGTCTGAGCCAGCCTATGAGATGGAGCGTTGCCAGCAAGAGCAGCGGTAGCAGAATTCCGGGGCGGGGGTCCCAGGAAAGCAGAAGCGCTCTTGTCAGCGGGTTCATACTGCCCTCATGAGGGGAAGCGGCAGCGCCTATCGCGGCTCAGCGGCTGCATTGCATCGCGCTATGCGAAGACCGTCCCGGCATGTCCTTTATCAATGACCCGAGACATATGGTATACCGATCAGGTAGATGGCCGGATAGAAGAAGATCCAGACGAGATCGACGTAGTGCCAATAGATGGCGCAGGCCTCGACGCCCCAGTGACGTTCGCCGGAGAAATGGCCTTTGCGCCCGAGCCACCAGACGTTGAGGATCAATACGACGCCGGAGAGGACGTGCAAGGCGTGCATACCGGTCATGCCGAAGACGACGGCGCCGAAAACGCCGTCGGTCGGTTTGAGGTGACCCTTGACCAGGCTGGGAAACATGCCCCATTCCCATACGACGACGCCGATGAGGAAGGCTGTGCCCAGCACCGCGGTGATGAGCAGGCTGGCGAGGAAGTCCTTGCGTTTGTCGTTGGCGATCGATATCTCGGCGCGGTTCATAAAGTAGCTGCTGAGCAGCAGGACGGCTGTGACGACCAGGCCGGATAATTGGTCCAGTTCGGGGCGGATGACCTCGCCGTGGGGGCCGCGCCAGAGATAGAAGCGGGTGACCAGCAGGGCGAGGAAGAGGAAGCCTTCGGAGGCGAAGAACAGCCACATGCCGAGCCGGTTTCGCCGTGTATTTTCGCGGTAGGTTTCCAGATCGATCTCGTGGCCGTGGTCATCTTCAGTGTGGCCGTGCGTGTGACCGTGTGGAATGGCTGTTACGCTCATCAGTGATCATCCTCCGACCAGACGCTGCGGATGTGCATGAAGTAGTTGACGACCAGGACGGCCTTGAGCAGCGCCAGGATCATCAGGATGGCGAAGGAGTCAAAGGAGGGCGTGATCGCGGCGTAATACTCGATGATGGTCAGGACCGCGAGGACGACGGCGACGATGATCCCTTCGCGATAGATGGCTGACTTTCGTTTGGTCGGGCTTTGTTCGCTCATTTTGACTCTCTTGTCACGGCTGAGGCAGGGTAGGATGCGCTTGTCCGGACCTGCAGGCCGAGTGGCTAATCGTCACCGGTCGTTGCGGTCGTCACATAGCCTGAGTCGGCCAGGCCGTAATCGTAAGGTTCGCCGACGACCTTGAGGGGCGCCGGGAAGCTGTGTTCGGGAATGGGCGAGGGAATCTGCCATTCGGGTGAGCGGGAGCGCCAGGGGTTGTCGCCGGCGGCGACGCCCACTTCAGCGTTCTGGAAGAAGTTCCAGAGCATGAGCATGACACCGAATGCGATGGCAAAGCCGGCTATGGTTACGGCCAGTTGCCAGTTCTCGATGGTCCCGCCGCCCAGGGTCGGGTCGTAGTCGGCGATGCGGCGGCGCATTCCCATCACGCCGACGCCCATCTGGCCCAGAGTCTGTACCCAAAATGCGGGCGTCATAATAAAGAAGTGGACTTTGCCGAGCGTCTCGTTGTACATGCGGCCGGTGACTTTGGGGAACCAGTAGTAGAGGGCGGCGAAGAAGGGGAAGACGAAGCCGCCGAACATGGTTGCGTGAAAGTGACCGACAATGAAGTAGGAGTCGTGCAGCGGGAAATCGGTCGGCACGGTCGCCAGGATCGGGCCGCTCAAACCGCCGATCAGGAAAACGCTGATAGCGCCGAGGACGAAGAGCATCGGCGTGTCGAAGTGGATTTTCCCGCCCCACATCGTGCCCAGCCAGCTGAAGAACTTGACGCCGGTGGGGATGGCGACGAGCAGTGTAGCGTACATAAAGGGGACACGCAGGATGTCGTTGTAGCCGGAAACGAACATGTGGTGGCCCCAAACGATAAAGCCGACGATTGCGATCGCCATGCTGGAGAGAGCGATCCATTTGTAGCCGAAGAGGGGCTTGCGGGAGAAGACGGGCAGCAGTTCGCTGACGACGCCCAGCCCGGGCAGGACAAAGATGTAGACCGCCGGGTGGCTGTAGAACCAGAAGAGATGCTGGAAGAGAATCGGATCGCCGCCGCCGACCATGGGGCTGACTTCACCCAGCATGCCGCGCGGGTCGAAGAAGCCCATACCGATGGCGCGTTGCACGGAAACCATGAGGAAACTGACGCCGATGAGCTGGGTGGCGGTCAGCTGGATGAGACTGGTGGCAAAGATGGCCCAGCAGAAGATGGGCATTCGGAACAGGCTCATACCGGCCGGTCTCATACGCAGGATGGTTACCAGCAGGTTGAGCGAGCCAACGATGGAGGAGAGTCCGATGGCAAAGACGCCCAGGAAGAAGAGCTGATAGCCGATCGGGCCGCGGGCGCTTAAGGGCGGGTAGGCGGTCCAGCCGGCGTCCCAGCCGCCAACGAAGAGGCTGAATATCAGAAGGAGACTTCCGGGGACATTGAACCAGAAGCCAAGCGCGTTGAGGCGGGGGAAGGCCATGTCTTCGGCGCCGATCATGAGTGGCGTCAGGTAGTTGGCCAACCCGCCGACGCCGAGGAGGATGGCGCCGATCATGATGAAGCCGTGCATGCCGATGAAGCTATTGTAGAGTTCGAGGCCGAGGAACTGAAGGCCGCTGCGGGCCAGCTCGGTGCGGAAGATCATGGCCACTGTGCCGCCGACCATAAGGAGGAAAATGCCCCAAACCGTGTACTGTACGCCGATCACTTTGTGGTTGTAGTCGACGCTGAAATAGCGTGTCCAGGCCGGCTTATCGACGGGCGGGCCGTGGTGCATCGGCGTGTCGATGCCTTTGGTCCACTTCAGCCAGTCGTCGAGCGCGCCGACGGCGAGGAGGAAGCCGATGATGCTGCAGACGGCGCCGACGGTCCAGGCCGGTTCTGCTTTCCAGGCTTCCCAGCCGAGCAGTATGCGCACGCCGCAGGTCAGGAGCATGCCGATGATCAAGCCCAAGACCTGGCCGACCAACCCTCGTGCGATTCCTAATGAAAAAAGGGACATACAGGATCTCCTGCCAAGAGATTCGGGACTACGCTGCGGCAATAGCCGGAAAAAATTCGCCAGATTTGCTGACCGACAGGGTCTTGTTTACTCCTGGAACTGCGCGAGTTGCTCAGACTGCCAAAGCTTGAATTCGTCGGAAGGAACAACGCGAACGACTGCCTCCATGCCGCTGTGATTTCTGCCGCATAGTTCAGCGCAGACGAGCCTATATTCGCCGATCACATTGGGTGTAAAGCGCAGGTAAGTGACCTTGCCGGGAACGGTATCCTGCTTGACGCGAAACTCCGGCACCCAGAAGTTATGAAGGACGTCGTTGGAAGTAAGGTGCATGCGCACTGGTTTGTCCACTTCCAAAACCAGAACGTCGGTGACCGCGCCGGTTTCCGGGTAGCTGAAAAGCCAGCTCCACTGGCGGCCCTCAGCGCTGACCACATATTCGTCGGGCAGCTCTTTGGTTATTTCAAAGAGCTCGACTGTGGCGTACCAGGCAAAATAGACGACCACGAAACAGGGGATAACGGTCCAAAGGATTTCGAGTGTGCCATTGCCATGTATATGCTCGCCGTCGCCCTCATCGCCGCGGGCGCGGAATACGATCAGGGCGTAACACATAAAGACGACGACGAGGGCAAAGAGGAAGGCGATCAGCCAGATATGCCGGTCGAACATGGTGTCGATTGACTCGGCCTCGGCGACGGCGGCGACAGGTTTGAGGAGTACGCTGTCGAGCACCACGTATACCAGCCAGGTACAGATTACGATCAGGACCGTGGCGATGATGAAATGTCGACGGTTGTTCGCCATAGAAGCTATCCTCTAGTGCACGCGGATTGTATCGTCCTGCCGCGCCGCAATGGTGCAAAGTACCGGCCGGCGCCTCGGAAGAGTCGACGCCGGACGAGTTCCATGCGCGCGACATTGTACAAAAAGGCACAAGACCTGTCAAAGAAGTAGCGGAGGAAAACGCGAGTTTCGCATCTGTTTGGTGTGGGGAGATTAGAGTGCGAACAGGTGGTGAATGGAGCCGCGCGGCCCCGCGCGCGCTTCCCAGATGTTTTCGGGCCGGAAGGAAGAGGTGTTGCCAAAAGTGTTAGGCGCGGATATATTGTCTTATGCCTATACGCAATTGACGGCGCCAATTGGCGCCAGCAGCGAAGCGGACAACGGGGAGGATCGCCGGATGAGCCAGAGAGGGAGCGGGAGTGCGCCGGGAGCGGAGGTTGACCCCGCCGGAAGCGCGCCGCCAGCATTGCGAGCGAATAGCTCGCTCAGCGACGCAGTTGCTGGTTATGAAGAAGAGATGGTTGGCAAGGGATACAGCTTGAATACAATCAAGTCCTTCGCCAATGATTTGAAAATACTGCGCGCTTTTCTGGACGATTCAGCAGTGCTGCGGGAGATTCAGACGCAGCATCTCCAGAGTTTTCTCACTTGGATGCAGGGTGAGCGCGGGCGGCCTTGCGGCCCAAAAACGCTGTCGCGGCGGATCACGACGCTCAAGAGTTTTTTCTCGTGGCTGCACGGTATCGGCGCGATCGGCACGGACCCGGCTGAACCGATAATCAACCATGCGGTGCGGACGTCGCTGCCCGAGATTCTCAACCACAGGGAAGTAAGCAATGTGGTGAACGTCTGCCAGGACTGGCTCTGGGATGTCGACAAGCCGGACGCACGGCCGTATGTCCTGGTCGGCCTGTTGCTTCAGACGGGGATCAAGAAGAGCGAGGCCGTCAGCCTGTTGTTGGAGGACATTGCGCGTGAAGACGCCCAGGAGGCGTCGGTGTTTGTTCGCTATGAGGAGGAACGGTATGCGCACAAGAACCGCAGGCTGTACCTCCATCCAAGCTTTTTAAGACCGCTTGAGCAGTACCTGGAACAGTACAAGCCCGAGAATTTCCTGTTTGAATGTACGCCGCGCAACCTGGAGTACGTGCTGGAAGAGGTAGGCGGCCGGGCGAAGATCAAGCGGGTCAAGGTGGGTTTCGAGACGTTGCGTTGGACCAGCGTCGTGCGGGACTTCAAGCAGGGCATGAAGGATGAAGCGCTGCGCAAGAAGATGGGCCTGAGCAAGGTCACGTGGCGAGAGACGAGCCAAAAAGTCCAGGAGCTGGCTGGGGTCATACAGTTGTAGCGTTTCGTCAGCCATCCGCGCGCCGCCATTCCTGGGAATGTATGCGCCGGCAGGTCTCTATTGGATTGCCTTAGATGTATCGGGCGTTTGGCAGGGGCGCGAGTCAGCCGTTTAAGTGAAATCCGCGAAGTTCGCGTTTTCCCAACTGCGAATTGCATGAAGGACCGTATGCGCGAGCCGTCCCCACTCAGGGAGGGCGAGTGTTTCGGCGCGCCGGCTGGGATCGATATCTGCGAGGTTCAGCCATTGGTCTGCCTGCTGTTTGCTGCAGGAAAGGCCTGCGCTGAGGCTGTTGCGTAGCTGTTTGCGGCGCTGAGAAAAGCCGGCGCGGACGATGCGGAAGAAGTGGGCCGGTTCAATGCCGGGGACGGCGGACAGGGGTAGGAGGTCGAGGCGCAGTACAGAGCTGTCGACTTTTGGCCGAGGAAGGAAGGCGCCGGCGGGGACGCGCTGCAGGATGCGCGGGCGGGCGTAGAATTGGACGCTCACCGCGAGCAGCGACATTTCGCCGGGTTGGGCGACGATGCGCTGCGCGACTTCTCTCTGGATGAGGAGAACAGCCAGAGAGGGAGGCGTGGTGCACTCCAAGATGTGGCGGAGAACGGCGCTGGTGATGTAGTAGGGAAGATTGGCGACGATCTTGTAGCTCGCGGCGCGAGGCGTGTTTGGACGCGTTTGGAGGGGTTCGGGTGCAGTGCTTTGCAGGAGTTCGGCTGGGTCGAGTGCGAGAATGTCGGCGTGTACGAAGGAGACGTGGGGCTGATTGGCGAACTGCTGCCGAAGGATTGGAATGAGCCGCTGGTCGAGCTCGACGGCTACGACGCGGCCGGCCCGTGCGGCCAATTGTTGGGTCAATGCGCCGAGGCCGGGGCCGATTTCGAGGACGTTATCGGTTGGCGTGAGATCGGCTGCGCCGGCGATGCGGGCAAGGTGGGTGGTATCGATGAGAAGGTTCTGGCCGAGGGACTTTTTGAGGTCCAGATTATGACGGCGGAGCAGGTCATAGGGTGAGGAATGGGTACTGTTACTCATCCTCGAGGCTTAGCACTGTCATAAATGCTTCCTGCGGGATCTCGACGGCGCCGACCATCTTCATGCGCTTTTTGCCCGCTCTCTGGTTTTCGAGCAGCTTGCGTTTGCGGGTGACGTCGCCGCCGTAGCACTTTGAGAGCACGTCTTTGCGCAGGGCTTTCACGTTTGCGCGGCTGATCACCTTGTTGCCGATGGCGGCCTGGATGGGGACGGTAAAGAGCTGGCGGGGAATGATGTCCTTCATCTTGCTGACCATGCGCTGCCCTTTGGGGTAGGCGTCGTCGCGGTGGGTGATGATGCTGAGAGCGTCGACCGGCTGGCCATTGACGAGCACATCCAGCTTGACCATGTCGGAGGGCTGGTAGGCGTCGAGCGTGTAGTCCATCGAGGCGTAGCCGCGCGTGCGGGCTTTCAGCTCATTGTAGAAGTCGACGATGATTTCGGCGAGGGGGATCTGGAAGCTGAGTTCGACCCGTTTGGTGTCGAGCCAGAGCTGATTTTTGACGCGGCCGCGCCGCTTGGTCACCATCTCGAGTATCGGACCGATGTAGGCGGAGGGGGCGTAGATCTGGAGGCCGCACCAGGGCTCCTCGATATGCTCGATTAGACTTGCATCGGGCAGGTCGGCGGGGCTTTCGAGCAGAAACTGTTTGCCGTCTGTTGTCATGACGCGGTATGCAACCGAAGGCGCGGTGAAGATAATGTCCAGATCATACTCGCGCTCGAGCCGTTCCTGCACGATCTCCATGTGGAAGAGGCCGAGAAAGCCGAGGCGGAATCCGAAACCGAGCGCCTGGCTGGTCTCCGGCTCGAAGGTCAAGGCGCCGTCGTTGAGGTGCAGTTTTTCGAGCGCGTCGCGCAGGTCGTGATAGTCGTCGGAGTCGGTCGGATAGAGACCGGCGAAAACCATCGGTTTCATCGGCTCGTAGCCGGGCAAAGGCTGCGGCGCGGGGTCGGAGGCGAGGGTAATGGTGTCGCCGACATCGAGGTCCTGCACGCTCTTGAGGCCGGTGGCGATATAGCCGACCTCGCCGGCCTCCAGGCGGGAGGCCTTTACGGGCGCGGGTGTAAGGATGCCGATCTCGATGGGGTCGATGCGTCTGTTGCCGGAGATGGCAATGAGGCCCGCCGGCGCGGTTATGGCGCCATTGACGACGCGCACGTAGGCCACGACGCCCTTGTAGGGGTCGTAATGGCAGTCAAATATGAGGGCCTGCAGCTTGGCGTCTGCGTTTCCCTGCGGCGGCGGCACCTGCTCGACGATGCTTTCCAGCACATTCTCGATGTTAAGGTCGTCCTTGGCGCTGATGCGGAGAATGTCGGCGGCGGGCACGGCCAGAAGGTCTTCGATATCCTGTGCGACCTCGTCGGGCATGGCTGCCACCAGATCGATCTTGTTGAGCACCGGAATGATGGTCAGGTCAAGTTCCATCGCGGCGAGAAGATGTGCGACGGTCTGGGCCTGGATGCCCTGGGACGCGTCGACGACGAGGACGGCGCCCTCGCAGGCCTGAAGGGCGCGCTTGACTTCGTAGGTGAAATCGACGTGGCCAGGTGTATCGATGAGGTTCATTTCGAAGTCGGCCGACGGTTGCCCGGGACGCTGGCGGCGGTAGATCATGCGCACTGTGCTGGCCTTGATGGTCACGCCTTTCTCACGTTCAAGGTCCATCGAGTCGAGCAACTGTTCTTTCATTTCGCGATCGGTCACAGTTCCGGTGAGCTGGATCAGACGGTCGGCCAGCGTGCTCTTGCCGTGATCGATGTGCGCGATGATACAGAAATTGCGGATGTGGTCCAGATCCATAAATTACGAGCAGGCAGGTCCTTGATTCCTTGGAATGGTCACGATGGGAACAGTATACTACACGCGGGCCTGGCGCCGGCGAATGGCCGATTGAATCCAGACCCTGCGAAAGCTCGCTGGGGAACAGCCGTGTATCCGTCTCTTCAGGTTGGTCCGATTTCACTCCCGACCGCCCAGATTCTGGCCCTGGTGGCGGCCTGGTTCGGCCTGTCTGTCATGGCCCAGGTCGGTCGCCGCCTGCGGCTGGACCCGAACATGGTCTGGAATCTGGGCACGCTGGCGCTGGCGGCGGGACTCATTGTAGCCCGGCTGTCCCATGCAGTCCAGTATTGGAGCGTCTACCGCGCCGAGCCGATGCTGCTTATCAGCATTCGTCCCGGTGGGCTTCTCTTCTGGCCGGGTGCGATCGGCGCGCTGGCGGCGGGATACATCTATCTGGTGCGCAAGGGGGTCGACCCGCGGCTGGTCGGGACGGCGGCGGTGTTCGGCGTGCTGGCGGGCGGGGCCGTGCTGGAGGCGTCCAACTTCCTGACCGCGGCGACTGTGGGCGTTCCCGGCACGCCGCCGGCAGCGATGTACTCAGCGCTGACCGGAATAGGCAAACTGGCAGAACCGCTCCGGCTGATTTCGGGCGAGGTCCGCCATCCGGTTGCGCTCTACCGGGCGATTGGCATGATGCTGATTGTCGGCGGCTTTCTGCTGTGGGGCAACTGGAAACGGCCGGGACGTTTGGTGGGCCAGGCGATGCTGGGGCTGGCGCTGATGCGGCTTTTTGTTGATGGGTTTGCGGCTGACACGAGTCAGCTGGGTCCGCTGCGTATTTCGCAACTGGTGGCTTTGGTCGCGGCGCTCGGGCTGGCGCTTGCGCTGGCGGGGACCGTTAGAAGAGACAGATCTTCTTCGGGCGAGGCGGGCTGATCGAACCTGCACTTGCCCCCAGTAAACTGCCAGGGAGCAGACGAGGATGGGGCGCGCAGCTCGAATCGCGTGATGCGAGGGTGGACAGCGGGGGGCACACTATGGAACCTGCTGAACGACGAGAAGAATCCCTGCTTCAATCGAAATATGCGCGGGCGAGGATGCTAGCGTGTTGCTGACACCACGGGTGCTGCCGAGGTGCAGAGTGGCGTTTTCGAGCGGGTATTCGAGGCCGCGATAGGTCACCCCCGTTACCTCTTCGCTCAAGGCGACTGCGCTGACGTAGGCGCCGGCAGGGCCCGTCAGCGTAAGGGACTGGGGCCCGCGCAGGACGCGCGCCAGCTGATCTCCCTCGGCGAGGGCGAGGGGGACGGGCCAGCTCCTTTGGGCCAGGATCAGCAGGTTGGCGATGGTCTGGTCGAGGCGGCCACCGACGGCTCCCAAAAGGACGAGTTCGGTCGCGCCGTCTTTGACGGCGCGACCGATCGCGAGTTCGAGATCGGTCGCGTCCTTGGCGGCCGGGTGCTGTTCCACGCCGACTCCCTGGTTGCGGAGTTGCGCCAGGTGCGCGGGGCCGATGCTGTCCATGTCGCCGACGATCAGATGGGGCTGGAGGCCGAGCGCGTCAAGGTGGCGCGCGCCGCCGTCGACTGCGATGCGGTAATCGTCCGGCCGCAGCCAGCGCGCCAGGGCGATGTAGTCGGCGATTTCGCCGTTTACGAAGAGCAAGGCGCGCATGGCCGTCCGATTCCTCTAAAGAAACGCCTGCCAGACAAAGATCGAGAGCATTACAACGCTGATTGCGAACTCGACGGCCATTGCAAGCAGAAATCCACTGATATAACCCTTCACTGCCTGCGTGGCAGCTTGCCGATGCAAGCGCGCGCCGGTTGCAACCCTGTTGCCAACCCCGATAGCCGATACGGCGCTCCCAGCCTCTCCGAAGGCGCTGGCGGGGGCCGCAGAAGAGCGGCGCGCGCGGAGGTACTCCATGAGCCAGAGGGCTGAAATCGAGCCGACGGCGGCGCCGACGAAGGTACCTACGACGGGAATGCTGGACAGCAGGATCGCGCCGGCGAGCCCACCTAGGATGGAGACGCCTATCGAGCGCCAGCCTGCGCCGGAGCGGCGGCTGCTGATGAAGCTCAGGCCCAGATCTACGCCCCAGGCGATGACCGTAAGCAGGGCGAGGACAAGTAGCGTCGGCCAGCCGATGCGGGCAAAGTCGTCAGCCCACGCCCAGACCAGGATGCCGAGCCAGATGAAGGGCGGGCCGGGGAGGACCGGAACCATTGCGCCGACGATTCCCAGGACAATGAGCAGATAACTGATGCCAAACAGCAGGTATGGGAGTTCAATGAATGGCATCGAGGCCTTCCAAGCATGCAGTATTGTCCCCGGTCTGCAGGGGCAGGAGCGTATCGCCGGCGAAAAGTGGCGGCAAATCCAGTTCCAGGCGTTCGTAGAGCGCCGGAGGCACGCCGATGTCGGCGAGGAAGAGCTGGCCGCGGGCTGCCTGTGCCTCGAGCTGGAGGAGCCCGAGCTTGGGCAGCGCCAGAGCCATGGTCGCGGAGGCGGCAATGTGCGGGCTGAACAGCTGACCGCTGGAGGCGTCGAGGCCGCTGGGGAGGTCGAGGCTGAGGATTGGCGCGACGCTGCTGTTCGCCAGCTGGATCAGATCGGCGACGCGGCCGCGCGGGGGTCCCTTCAGGCCGTAGCCTATCAGAGCGTCGATGACGAGGTCGGCGGGGGGAAGCTCCCAGCCTTCCTCGGCCCATGCGAGAGGCGCGTCCATGCGCTGAAGCGTGGTCAGCTGTTTGCGCATTTCGCATCGGGGAATATCGCTAAGCGAATGCGAGAGCACGATCTGCACCCATGCGCCCCAATTGAGCAGGTGGCGTGCCGCTGCCAGTCCGCCGCCGCCTTTGTTGCCGCGGCCGGCCAAGACAACGATGGGACGGTCCTGAAGCGCATCGGCGGCCCCGTTCTCGTCGTCGGACAGCATTTTTCTGGCCAAGCGCGCCAGTTCGCGGCCGGCGTTTTCCATCATCTGCACGGGCCGGAAGCCGTACTCTTCGACCATGAGCCGGTCGACGGCGCGCATCTGGTCGGAAGTGAGCGCAGGCAGGTTCACGCGCCCGGCTCCGGATGCTGTGGGGGCAGGAGGAGAAAACTGAGCAGCCAACAGGCCAAGGCGGGGATGACGATTGTGCTGGTCCACAGATGGACGGACCAGGTTGTGCCTGCGGTTGGCAGGAGTACGGCGTAGTAGCCGATGTAGAGGAGAAAAGGAATGGCGGGGGCGAGCCAGCGGATCGTTTGCGGATTAAGGCGCGGATGGGCCCGCCAGGACAGGTAGTCGATCACGAGGGCGGCGGCGCCCATGCCGAGAGCCAGCCAGATCATGAGGGGACGTTCGTAATCGATGATGGTCGCGCCCAGGATGGCCAGACCAAGGACTGTGGACACCGCGCCCAGGGGCAGCCGCCAGCGGCGCAGCGCCAGGAGGAGCGGTCCAGTCAGGGCGGCCGCGGTGAGGATGGCTCCGGCCAGCCCGGCAGCTTTGCCTACATCGTTGTGAAAGTAGCCATCTCCCGTTCCCGGCGTTCCCAGCTGCACAGTCACGGGGAAGTAAAACATCATAAAGAAAATAAGGTTGGCGAGAAAGAGTCCCAGAGACCCGATTGCGGGCGCAAGCGTGCGCCAGCAAGGGTTATCGTCATGCCGAGTCCAGGCAGCCCGCAACGGGCCGGCGACGACGAGGCCGATGCCGAGTCCGAGCAGGATATGGGTTGGACTGTAAAGCGCTTCTATGCCGCGCTCGACGCCGAAGAGCTGATGCCAGACCATGTCGCCGGCGCCGCCGGCCGCGAAGACAAAGAGACCGAGGCCGGTCAGGCGGTAGCCGTTTGGGATCGCCAGCGTAAGAGGGTAACCGCGCAGCATTTTCAGAGTCGTGGCGCCGGCAAATGCGATGGCGACGAGAAGATAGCCGCTGTAGAAAAAAGCGTGCCAGGGCGTAAAGAATGACTGGTCAACCCGACCGTGATTGTGCGCCCAGCCATCCAGATAGAGGCCGCCGACAAATATTGCGCTCAGCGCCGTCACCAGCCAGTCGAAGCTCAGACCGGAGATTCGTTGCAGGGCGGCAAAAGCTTGCGTGTCGCTTTCTGGTGCGTGCGCTGAAACGAAAGAGGAGGCCCTGGCATCCGCCCCAAGAGCGCGCTCGATGGTGTCTTTCGTCATGCTCATTCTATATGGTCAATACGGAACATTTGCTCCTTCGTTTCAGTGTAACCGAATCCGAGGGGCGGGCAAAGCAGTTCCGAAATCGGAGCGGAATGGGCGAAGTCAATGCAAGAAAGCTGCCGGGATATTCGAGGCCCAATGGCTCGGGGCCAGGCGAGAACCGTGCCCGGTTTTTGACAGCTTGTTTTGAAAGATTTAGCTGCCGATGGTATTCTACGGATGATAACCACTTGACATCGGAGAAAAGCGCCGACTCACAAAGGCCGAGTGCAGTGTCGTATGGGTAAGGCTGTTTTTCCACCGAAGGTGCGAAGATGGAGAGAATCGTCGAAAAGGCCAGGCCTGCCATACTTTTTGCGCTGAAGGAGGACATTGGGGACGGTGACGTAACATCGCTGGCGACTATCCCGCCGGATATGGAGGCAGAGGGCCTGTTTTTGGCGAAAGCGCCCGGAGCAATTGCCGGCCTGGAAATTGTCGAGCTTGTCTATCGGGTGCTGGAGGAGGAGTTTTCGCCGGGCAGTGGGTGTAGTTCAGAGAAGGAATCGGTGGCGGTTCAGTTTTTCGCGTATGTGGAGGAAGGTGAATCGGTTGAGGCGGGAACGGTCGTCGCCCGGGCGATCGGGGGGGCGCAACGTTTGCTGACTGCTGAGCGGGTGGCGTTAAACTTCCTGCAGCGGATGTCCGGCATTGCGTCGATAACCAGGCGTTACGTGGAGGCGGCAAAAGGGAGCGCCGCTGTCATCCTGGATACGCGCAAGACGGCGCCGGGGCTGCGTTTCTTTGATAAACGGGCGGTGGCGCTGGGCGGGGGCGAGAATCACCGTTTTGGCCTGTTCGATATGGCGCTGATAAAGGACAATCACATTGCTGCGGCGGGCGGAATCACGCCTGCCGTGCAGCGGGTGCGGGCCCGCTATTGCGGAGTTCCGATTGAAGTGGAGGTCGCGGATTTGAACCAGTTGAAGGAGGCGCTCGCACTCGACCTGGACAGGATTCTGCTCGACAATATGACGACGGAACAGATCGGCGAGGCGGTTCGAATCGCGGGGGGCCGTACCCCCCTCGAAGCTTCCGGCGGCGTGAACCTGGAAAATGTGGCTGCGATCGCGGCCACCGGCGTTGACTCGATCTCGGTTGGCGCGCTTACGCACTCGGTTCCGGCGCTGGACATCAGTTTCGACCTGATTCAGTGACGGGTCGGCGATAGAAGTCGATACGAGACTTGCAATTTGGAATGAGGTGCGGCCCATGACAACGGCAACCATAGCAACACCCCTGGCAGAGATCACGGATGCCGGGCTGATGTACGAGGCTCTTGCGCGCAAGCTGTACAATGTGGCGCCGGATGTTGAGTTACACATCAAGGCCGATCTGGCCGTGCAGATCAACCGCCTGAAGAAGGAACGGAATGCCGTCATTCTCGGCCACAACTACATGGAAGCAGCGCTCTTCCATTCGATCCCCGATTTTGTCGGCGACTCGCTCTACCTGAGCCGGATGGCGGCACAGACTGATAAGGATGTAATCGTATTTTGCGGGGTCGAGTTCATGGCTGAGACGGCAAAGATACTCAGCCCTGACAAGACGGTCCTGCTGCCGGCGGAGAAGGCAGGTTGCTCGCTGGCAGCCAGCATCACAGGGGAGGACGTGCAGCGCCTCAAGGCGCAGTACCCCGGCGTGCCGGTGGTCACCTACGTGAATACCTATGCTGACGTCAAAGCCGAGACCGATGTCTGTTGCACGAGCGGCAATGCGGTCGCGGTGGTCAACTCCCTGGATTCGGATCGGGTCATCTTTATTCCCGACGAGTATCTGGCGAGGAACGTGGCGCAAGAGACGGGCAAGCAGATCATCTTTCCCCGCGACATGGGCGGGGAGTCTCTAAACGGCGACCCGTCCGAGCCGCAAACACTCGACGCAGAGACGGGCCATCCGATCATCCCCCTCGGGATCGAACCTTTTGACCTGATCGGCTGGCACGGGCGCTGCGAGGTCCACGAGAAGTTCACCGTGCAGGATATTGAGAATGTGCGGGAGCAGTACCCCGATGTCTCGATTGTCGCGCACCCGGAGTGCAGCCCGGAGGTGGTGGCTGCGTCTGATTTTACCGGCAGCACAACCTCGATGATCCGCTACGTGGAGGAGACGGAGGCGCCGCGCTATCTGCTGCTGACCGAGTGCTCGATGGGCGACAACATCATCGGCGCGAACCCAGACAAGGAGATGCTGCGGCTTTGCTCGGTGCGCTGCCCCCACATGAGTCAGATCACGATGGAAGATACGCTGGCTGCCCTGGAGAAGATGCAGTATGAGATCAGAGTGCCGGAGGAGATTCTGGTCAGGGCGGCGCGTTCGGTGCAGCGGATGGTCGAGATTGGGTAGTTGCCTGCCTGATGCAGGTCGGCCGCAAATAGTCTATCGGAGCGGAATCACGCGCCGGACATCTCGGTGACAGAGATGTCCGGCTTTCTTGTCCTGTCTGACGGGTGGACTGTCTGGGGTCGCGTGCCGCGCTCCTGCCCAGCTGGGAACTAGGGGACTGGCCGCTCCATCCGGACGAAACCTGCGCCGCCTTCACCGGGCGAGAACCAGTCGAGCCGGTCACGCAAGGTGACGACATCGCCGAAGACGAGGACGGCGGGCGCGTGAATCTGTGTGCGCGCCATCGCCTGCGGCAGGCCTGCCAGGGTCGAGCAGGCGACGCGCTGTTGCCGTGTGGTCGCGCTGCCAATTGCGGCGGCGGGAGAGTCTGGATCGCGGCCATGCCTGAGCAGTGCAGCGCAGATACTGCTCGCCCGCCGCGCGCCCATCATGATGACAAGGGTGGGCAGTTGCGCCATCTGCGACCAATCGACCGACGTTTCCTCCTTGGCTGGATCTTCGTTGCCGGTGACAACGACGAATGCGCTCGCCAGGTCGCGGTGGGTTACGGGGATGCCGGCGTAGGCGGGCGCGGCGATGGCGGCGCTGACACCGGGCACAACTTCAAAGGGAAGGCCGGCGGCTGCAAGCGCCAGGCACTCTTCGCCGCCGCGACCGAAGACAAAGCCGTCTCCGCCTTTGAGTCGCACGACATGTAACCCGGCACGCACACGGTTGACCAGGAGGGCGTTGATCTCGTTCTGGGGCATCGTGCTGGGCCTGTGGCCTTGCTTGCCGACGAAGATGCGCTCCGCCTGCGGACGGGTATCCTGCAGAAGCTCGCGGGCGATCAGGCGATCGTAGATGACGACGTCGGCGGCGCGCAGAAGCGACAGGCCGCGTACACTGATCAGGTCGGCTCGGCCCGGTCCGGCGCCCACAAGGAAAGCTTTTCCTGTCATGGCCGCTCCTCACTGCTTGCGGGACAGTACCGAGTCACGAATCGGACGCCAGCAGCGCGGCGATCTTGTCGCGGGCTGTAGTGGCCTGCCGCGGGCGCCCTGAAACTGTGCTGACTGAAACGATCAGGTCGCCGCTGCGGTGGACGGCGGGCGAGTGGAAGTTCCCCTCGGCAGGTGCGTCGGCGACGTTCACGAGCAGGCCGAGATCGCGGGCGGCCTGCGCGATATTGCGGTTGACGGCGCGCACGTTCGTGGCGGCGAAGACCAACCCGGCGCCGTCGAGGTCTCCCTCGCGGAAGGTCCTTTGCTCCCAGGCGATCTTGTTGCCAGCGGCCCAAGCCTGCAACTGTTCGGTTGCGGTCGGGCTGATCAGGCATACGGGCACGCCGGCTGAGAGCAGGCTGCGCACTTTTCGTTCACCGACAACGCCGCCGCCGACAACCACGGCTATGCCTCCGCGCAGGTCTGTGATGGTGAGAGGGAATCGCATGGGGTACCGTTCCTTGCAGCTGTCAACTGAGGGGCAGCGCGCGTTCCGATGTGTCCGCCAGAATTGCATTGGCGACGCGCAGCGCCTGCACATTTTCGCGCACGTCGTGAACGCGCACAATGCGCGCGCCGCGTTCGACGGCGAGAACGTTTGCGGCAATCGTGGCGGCGAGCCGCTCCTCAACCGGCGCGCCGGCGGCCAGCTTGCCCAGGAAGCCCTTGCGGGAGGCGCCGAACAGGAGCGGGTAGCCCAGTGCAGTCAGCTCACTGAGGCGGCGGATGAGCGCCGCGTGCTGCGATACGGACTTGCCGAAGCCGATGCCGGGGTCGATGACTCTATGCCAGCGGGCGACGCCGGCGCGGCGGGCCAGGTCGAGCGCACGGTCCAGCTGTCGGCGCACGTCTGCAACGATGTCTGTAGAGGGTGTTTCGTTCTGTGCGTCTCGCTCTCGGTTGTCGACGTGGAGCGGCGCGCGGTTGTCCATAAGAACGAGAGGAACGCGGCGCCTGGCTGCCAGTGCGGCAATGGCGGGCAAAGGTTGAAAGTTGGCTTCCCGCGGGCTGCCAGCAGCGCGCAGGCCGGAGACATCGTTGAGCCAGACGGCGCCGGCGTCGAGCGCGGCCTCTGCGACTTCGACGCGAAAGGTGTCGATGGAAAGGGGCAGATCAAGCTCGCTTCGCAGGGCGCTGATGACCGGCGCCACACGCCTGATCTCCTCTTCGATCGGAATATCGGCATGGCCGGGCCGGGTGGAATAGCCGCCGACGTCGATCGCGTCAGCGCCAGCGGCGGCGAACTGTCGCGCAAGCGTGCAGGCCGCGGCGAGCGGGTCGGGCGCTCCTCCCAGACCGTCGCCGGAAAAAGAGTCGGGCGTCATGTTAAAAATGGCCATCACGCGCGCGGCTTGACTCCAGTGCCAAACGTTGTCACCGAGCGGCATCACCCGCGGCGGTAATGGCACTTCAAGCCGGTCCCACAGTTGGCGGACAGTAAGGTCCAGGCGGGGATGCCGCAGGCCCGGCTCCAGGTCCAGCAGTGGAGCCAGAACAAAGTCCCGTTCGGGAATGCGAATGTGGGGAATCGTCAGGCTGGGCGTATCGACGACGGCTTCATTGTAGAAGAGGATGTCCAGGTCGACGTTGCGGGGACCGTAACGGACCGTCTTGGTGCGGCCAAGCCCGTCTTCGGTCCGCTTGAGCGCGCGCAGAAGGTCCGACGGAGTCAGGTTAGTGGCTCCGCGGCAAACGGCGTTGAGGAAGAGCGGCTGGTCGGTCACGTGCATCGGTTGCGTCTCGTAGAGGTGGGAGGTTTCCTCGACCGAGACATAGGCGTTCAATGCGTCCAGGGCTGCGTGAATGAACGCGACCCGGTCACCGATGTTGCCGCCCAGGGCGATGTAGACTGTGTTCGTCACTGGACTCCTCTTTGGGACTGAGCTTTCGGCCGCGCACGGGAAGCGCTGAAGCGCGGAAGACACACGCTTGGGACGTATTCTCCTGTCGACAACCAGGACTGGTACGTGGACGGATCTGGCGGGCGAAAAACGGTGAAGCAACAGCGCATTTAACCACAGATTGGTCGTGAATCACAATCGGAAATGTGTATTCGACCGGATGCCAATTGCGGCCGATTCGAGTATACTAGGGAGGGACAAGCGCGCTCTCGCGTCGTGGAGGGCCTCCGTCGCCGGTTGCGAAGCCTCGATCGCTAACATTCGAAGAAGTGGAGGGCTGGGGGGCGTGGATGAGCTCAGGGAAGAGTATCCATTGACGGATGAGCAGATCGCCAGCTTTCGACGCGACGGCTTCGTCAAACTGCCCGATGTGCTGTCGCCAGCGGTGCTGGAGACCTACGGCGCGGAGTTTACGCGCCTGGTCCAGGAATTGAACCGGCAGACTCAGCCAATTGAAAGACGGAATACCTACGGCAAGGCGTTTCTGCAAATCACGAATCTGTGGGAGCACAGCGAGACGGTGAAGGAGTTTGTGCTCTGCAGGAGGCTGGGCAAGATCGCGGCAGAACTGATGGGCGTGGACGGCGTGAGGATCTATCACGATCAGGCATTGTACAAAGAGCCGGGGGGCGGCTTTACGCCGTGGCATGCGGACCAGTTCTACTGGCCGCTGGCAAGTGACAACACGGTGACCGCGTGGATTCCGCTTCAGCCGGTACCGCTTGAGATGGGGCCACTGTCGTTCTGTGTGGGCAGCCACAAGTTGCTCAAGAACCGGGACATGGCGATCAGCGACGAGAGCGAAGCGAAGATTGGTCGCACATTGAATGACTATGCGAAGGAAGTCAGGCCGTTTGCACTGGGCGAGGTCAGCTTTCATTCGGGTTGGACATTTCACCGGGCGGGGCCGAATGGGACCGATCGGATGCGCGCGGTGATGACGGTAATTTACATGGAGGACGGCATGCGCGTTGCCGCACCCAAGAACAGGAATCAGCAGGTGGACTGGGACCGCTGGCTGCCCGGCGCGCAGTTGGGCGAAGCCATTGATACGCCGTTGAATCCCGTCTGCTATAACAGGAAGCATTCAGCGTCGGTGTCGACGTAACGCAGGCTGGGCAGGTAACGGGCTGACGGATTGGCGATAAAGGGCTTGGGGGCTGATCAAAATGAAAGGTGTAGCGAAGTTGCGGGCGGGCGTGGGCGAGGTGGGGTTGTTGGAAGCACCCGAACCGGCGGCGACTCCGGGGCATCTGGTTATCGAAGTGACGGCTGGAGGTCTGTGCGGCACGGACGTGCACATCTTCCACGACGAGTATCCGAGCCGGCCGCCGGTTATACTCGGACATGAGGTGGCTGGGAAGGTCGCGGATGTGGGGGAGGGGGTTACGCGTTGCAGGAGCGGCGACTCTGTGACGAGCGAGCCATACTTTCATTTGTGCGGACTGTGCGCGTATTGCCGGGCCGGGATGCCGAATCACTGCCGGCAGCGTGCGTCGATCGGCAGCGGCGTACACGGGGCTTTTGCGCGCTACGTGCTGGTGCCGGAGCGGTCGGTGCATCTTCTGCCGCAGGGCGTTGACGAGTGGGCAGGCGCGCTGACCGAGCCGCTGGCCTGCTGTGTGCATGCGCTGGAGAATACGAAGGTCGAGCCTGAGGATGTTGTGGTCGTTACCGGACCGGGTGCGATCGGTCTGATGATGCTGCAGGTGGTCAAGGCTGCGGGTGCGCAGGTGGTGGTAGTTGGAACGGAGACGGACGGGGCGCGCTTGGACCTGGCGCTGACGTTGGGCGCGGATGAGGCGCTCGCGGTGGGTAGTGATGATGTACATAAGGCAGTTGCGGCGCGCAGCGACGGACTTGGTGCGGACGTCGCATTTGAGTGTTCGGGCGCGGGCGCGGGGGCGCAGACGGCACTGGATCTGGTGCGGCACCGGGGGCGGTATGTGCAGGTGGGGCTCTTCGGCAGGCCGGTTACCTGGGACCTGGAGCAGGTCTGCGTAAAAGAGGTGCAGGTACAGGGAACATTTGCCACGGTCTCAAGCTCGTGGCGCAAAGCGCTGGCCCTTTTGCGTTCCGGCCTTGTCCGGACCGGGCCGCTTGTCAGTCACCGGCTGCCACTGTCGGACTGGCAACTTGCCTTTGAGCTGTTCGAGCGCCGCGAAGGCGTCAAGCTCGTGTTCACGCCGGCATAGCGGCGCACGCGCGTTGGGTCTGCACGAACCTGGCATCCGAAAAGTGACCGCCGGCCCAGACTGAGCCGTTCGAGCAGGCTTTTTCCGCGTACTATCGTTCACCAAGGCTTCAGAGCAGCTGCACATTTGACGATCTGGGACCGCTTCCCCTATGAAAACCAGAGCTTCTTCCCAACAGCAAGGTAGGCGGCTCGCCCTTGAATCCAGGCTGCCTCTCTTCTGATTGTCGGTCGTTTGCAGAGGGACTCCTAAGGAAAACCAAAGACGTACGAGGAAGATTGACCAAGAAAACGAAATCGCGTGCAAAAGCCGGCGGTGAGGGCTATAGTAGAACCAAAACCGGCGCCATCTGCCCAAAGGGCAGGAGTTCAGAAACAGTGCTAGGCTGTCATCAATCATGCCAGTCCAGCCGAGGGAGCTGGCCAGGATCGCGTACATTTGCGCCAATCCCGGCACCGGTCAATCTCTCTAGAAAAAAAGTGAAAACCGCCGACATTGGCCGACTTCGGTCGACATGAGTCGACTTATCACGTCAATTCGAGAGGACTTCGGTCCCGTCAGACAGAGCAGCCGGACAACCGCCTTCTCAGTACCACAAAAAAGCAAATTGTGGGACCAACCGCCGCACGAAACAGGCTCGATGTCTGAGGCTAATACAAGCGGAACTCTCGGTTTCCTAAGGGGACAAGAGTAGACCCCTTTTGAAACCCCGACTTCTCGAAAAGGGGGGACATAGGATTCACGGGCAGTTCGGCCGCACGCTCGTCGGGAAGATACTCTTGGTTCCATTTGGGAAACAATTCAGGTATGAGTCAGAGTGTACGATCTACGATTCCGGCCGGCCCCCGCTGCCCAAACTGTGGATCGCGGGTGGCCCAAGACGCTGAATCCTGCTACTTCTGCGGTCAAGAGCTGACGGGAATAACCAGGAGAAGGCCGGCGCGTCTCATGTTGCGGGACGCGACGCTGGTGCTCGTCCTGCTGGTTGTGGTGATTGGATGGTGGCAGTTTGGCAGGCAGGGCGAAGAGAACGGCCAGGAAACTGAGAGCCAGAGTTCGCTTGTGCCGGAAGTGGGCGCCGACTCTGTTTCAACGGCCGACGGCGAGGAGGAGCGTGAAGCCGAACCGTTGATTCAGCGCCATACCGTGCAGAGAGGAGAGACGCTTCTCGGCATTGCCGCCAGGTACGGTGTAACCGTGGCGGACGTGCAGAACGCAAACAGCTTGGAGGGCACTCAGATCCGGGCCGGAGATGTGCTCCTCATACCGATTCCGCTGTCGATTTCGGAGAATGGAGTCGACGAAGGCGGGTCAACGATATCTACGATCTTCAATTATACGGTCAAGCCGGGAGACACGCTGATATCGATTGCCGTGCGACTCGGCACAAACGTGGCCGCCATCCAGGATGCAAACAGTATCGGCGCGGACGAGATCATCCGGCCCGAACAGGTACTCCTGGTTCCTGTGTCCGGTGTGCCTGCCACCGTTTTGACGGCGGGCGCCCCGGGCGTCGCGCGCGCAGGAGGTGACCTGATGTACGAGGCGCCTCAATTGCTGGGGCCGAATGACGGCGAAAGCATTGCGCGCAGTGACGTAGTGCTATTTCGCTGGTTGAGCGGCGGCCTCCTGGAGAAGAATGAATGGTATGTTCTGTACATCTGGCCACTGGAAGGGCTGTTCGAACTGCCGCCGCCGCTTTGGACAAAGTCGACCAGCTTTCGGCTGTCGAATCAGTGGGCGCCACCGCCGGACCGCGAGGTCACGTACAGGTGGCAGATCTCCGTCGCGCGTGTGCTGGCCGGCGCCGGGGGAGAACGGAGCGTCGAGACCGCGGGCGTGCCCAGTGCCGTGAGGAGTTTTGTCTGGTCCGGGCGGGAAGGCCAGTAATGCCTTTGCCCTACCCGATTGGCGCGGGCCGGACTGTGCGAGCAAAGTGGACAATTTGGGAGCAAATGTCAACCAAAAGGGATACGCACGGCGAAGGCGTTTTCTCTTGATGTAGATTGCCATTTCGGTGCGACGGTTGTATAGTGATCCAGTTTTCGATGCCCCTCAGCCTGGATCGATGTCTGGTGACGAGTTGCCAGTTGACCGGTGGGGCAGATTTGTTCGCGGGTTATTCGCAGCGAACCTGTTCGCATAAGCCAAACATATTGCCACATGGCAGGGAGGAATTCATGCCGCGACCAGTAACGCTATTCACAGGTCAGTGGGCCGATATGCCCTTCGAGACCATCTGCGAAAAGGCCAAGTCATTCGGATATGATGGTCTGGAACTTGCATGTTGGGGCGACCATTTCGAGGTGGACAAAGCCTTGGAAGACGACAGCTATGTGCAGGGGCGCTGGGACACGTTGAACAAGCATGGGTTGAACTGTTTTGCTATCAGCAACCATCTGGTTGGGCAGGCCGTAAGCGACCGCATCGATGAGCGGCATGAGAGCATACTGGCCCCGCGCATTTGGGGCGACGGCAGTGAAGACGGTGTGCGGGCGCGTGCGGCAGAGGAGATGAAGGACACGGCGCGGGCTGCGGCGAAGTTCGGTGTCAAGGTAGTGCCGGGATTTACAGGTTCGCCGATTTGGAACCTGGTCTATTCTTTTCCGCCGAATCCGCCTGACTTTCTGGAAAAGGGGCTGGCGCTCTTCGCTGAGCTTTGGACGCCGATTCTGGACGTGTTCAGCGAGAACGGCGTCAATTTCGGCCTGGAGGTCCACCCGACGGAGATCGCGTTTGACATTTACAGTGCGCAGAATGCGCTGGACGCGCTCAACGGGCACGAGGCGTTCGGTTTCAACTATGACCCGAGCCATTTCGGCTATCAGGGCGTCGATTACGTTGAGTTCATCCACAGGTTCGCGGACCGCATCTTCCACGTGCACATGAAGGACGTGGGCTGGGCGGACGGCGGCAAAGAGGCGGGCGTCTTTGGCGGTCATGCCGAGTTTGGCGATCACCGGCGGTACTGGGACTTTCGTTCGGTCGGGCGAGGGCGCATCGACTTTGAGGCGGTGATCCGGGCGCTGAACGACATCGGCTATGCCGGCCCGCTTTCGATTGAGTGGGAGGATGCGGGCATGGACCGCGAGCACGGCGCGACCGAGTCGGCCGCGTACACGCGCAAGATCGATTTCCCGCCTTCCGAGATCGCGTTTGACGCGGCCTTTGCCGAGTAGAAGCTGAAGACCAGAACATGCAAGAGATTAAGAACGGGAGAGGAACTGACTCATGAGCGAAGGATCCGGTTTCACGTCGATGGCCGGGGCGCGGGCAGAAGGCGATGCCCCGGAGATCGGTGTCGGGATGCTGGGTTATGCCTTTATGGGAAAGGCGCACAGCCATGCGATGCTGAACATCGCGCACATGATGTATCCGCCGCCGGCTGTTCCGCGCCTGGTGGGCATTGCGGGCCGCGACGAGCAGGCGGTCGCGGAGGCTGCGAGGCGCTACGGGTATTCCGGTTACTACACCGATTGGCGTGCGATGCTGGACAATGACGACATCCAGCTTTTCGACAATGGCGGACCGAATGATACGCACGCGGAGCCGTGCATTGTTGCCGCGGAACGCGGCAAGCACATCTTGTGCGAAAAGCCGCTGGCACGCACGGCGGATGAGGCGCAGGCGATGCTGGAGGCGGTCCAGAAGGCGGGCGTGAAGCATATGGTTGCCTTCAATTATCGCTTTGTGCCGGCGATCCGACAGATTCGAAAGCTGGTTGATTCAGGGCTGCTGGGGCAGATCTACCACTTCCGTGCGGTCTATCTGCAAGAGTGGGTGATGGCCCACTACCATCTGCCGATGATCTGGCGGTTGCAGAAGTCAGCCGCCGGCAGCGGTGCGCTGGGAGATTTGGGGGCGCACATCATAGACCTGGGGCGGTATCTGGTGGGCGAGGTGAAGAGCGTGGCCGGCGCGACGCGCACCTTCATCGAAGAGCGTCCGCAGGACGACGGGACGATGGGCAAGGTGGATGTCGATGACGCTTTCGCAGCGTTGCTTGAGTTTGACAACGGCACGCTCGGAACGGTGGAGGCCAGCCGCTTTGCGGCGGGGCGCAAGAACGGTCAGCGTCTCGAAATCAATGCGGAAAAGGCAAGCATCGTCTTCAACCTGGAACGGCTGAATGAGCTGGAGATATTCTGGGTGGGCGACGAGCCGGAGGAGGCGCAGGGGTTCCGCAATGTGCTGGTGTCTGAGCCGTCCCATCCCTGGTGGGAGAACTGGTGGCCCCAAGGGCATATCATAGGCTGGGAGCACACCTTTGTGCATGAGATCACCCACCTGCTGGACTGTATCGTCAATGACAGTGCCGTTTCGCCGATTGGGGCGGACTTCGTGGATGGATACCGCAACGCGGTGATCTGTGATGCGATTCTGGAAGCGGCGGCGAGCAGGCGGCAGGTGGACTGTGTATACGCTGCGTAGAACCAGATTCACATAGACGACCGACCGGGGCGGCTTGCGAGGCAGTTCCTTGCCCGCAAGCCGCCCTAAAGCGCTCCTGCTTCGACTTGCTACGTTCCTCGCCGGGCGAACTACCTCTACCAGTGGACTTGCCTGACGAGTTCGCACTGTGGCAAGCCCGCCACTCCGTACCTGCAGCGCGCAGACAGCGCGTTGAAATCAGCGCCCTTTTTTCTCGCCCGTTAGGAGACGTTTTGTGCGGAAGCGGCGCCTATTGCAGTCCAGAAGATCTGACCCAGAGTTGTCAAAGTGGCTTTCCTTAATGCACTCGGCCGAAATCGCGATGGACAGCGTAGAGACGGACTCCGATCATGAAAATTGAACAAATCGAACTTCGCCGCATCCATATGCCCTATGTGCGCCCATTTGAGACGAGCGGCTGGCGCCACGAAGGGAGCGACGCGGTGATCGTGCGGGTAGACGCCGAGGGGGCGACGGGCTGGGGCGAGTCTCCTGTCAGCGAGGGGCCCTGGTACAACGAGGAGACGTTCCATACCGCGTTGATCATGCAACGCGAATTTCTTGCTCCGATGCTGTTGGAAGCAGACATCGACGAGCCCGGGGACGTGCGGGGCGTCTTCAAGCGTGTGCGGGCCAACCGGATGGCGAAGGCGGGGCTGGAGTTTGCGGTCTGGGATCTGTTCGCGCGCGCGCAGGGCGTCTCGCTGGCAACGTTGCTGGGCGGGACGCGTGCGGAGGTTGCGGTCGGGGTGAGCGTGCCGATTCACGCGAGCGTCGATGTGCTGATGGAGACCGTCGAAGGCTACCTGGCGGACGGCTACGAACGGGTCAAGCTGAAGATCAAACCTGGCTGGGACATCGAGCCGACGCGGGCGGTGCGCGAACGCTGGCCGGACCTGTTGCTGCAGGTGGACGGCAACAGCATCTACCACCTCGGGGACGCGGCGCACCTGCGGCAGCTGGATGCGTTCGATCTGTTGCTCAACGAACAGCCGCTCGACCACGACGATATATTCGACCACGCCAAGCTGGCTAAGCTGATCGAAACGCCTGTCTGCCTGGATGAGAGCATCGTTTCGCCCGACCATGCGCGTTGGGCGTTGGAGTTGAATGCGTGCGGCGTGATCAACATCAAGCCGTCGCGCATTGGCGGTCTGGCAGATTCAGTCTTGGTCCACGATATGTGCCGCGATGCAGGGATTCCCGTTTGGCACGGAGGGATGCTGGAAACAGGAATCGGGCGAGCGATCAGCGTGGCGCTGGCAAGCCTGCCCAACTTCAGTCTGCCGGGAGACATCAGCGCAAACGACCGCTATTTTGCGAGGGATATCGTCACGAATCCATTCAGGTTGAATGACAACAGCACGCTGACGGTCCCGGCCGGCCCGGGGCACGGCGCACAGGTGGACGAGGCGTATCTGGACGAGGTGACGGTGGAGAAAATCTGTCTGCGGCGAAACGGCCGTGGATAGAGGATGGCGGCGTGTTTTGCCGGTCTGATCCTGCTTTTTGTGAAGCGGGCGGCCAGGGAGTGGCACAATGGCGAAGAAACGGGGCAAGCCTTCATTTATTGGAATCGACCTGGCCTGGAGCGAACGCAATCCATCGGGCGCAGCGGTAATCCGGGAGGGGCGGCTGGTCGCGCACACGGGTGTTCTTCGCAGGACGGCCGAAATCGTCGATTTTGTGGGGGCCCATCTCTCGCGGCGCAACGGGTCGATCGTAGCGGTCGACGCGCCACTGCGCGTGCCGAACGAGACTGGCAGCCGGGCGTGCGACCGGGCGCTTACGGCAGAGTGGCGGCGATACCATGCTGGAGCGTATCCGGCCAACCGGAAGCTCCTGGCCCGTGACGGTGTTGTGCGGGGGGAGGCGCTGACGGCGGCGCTGATGGAACGCTTCAAGTTCATCGAAGCCGATGTCATACCGCGGCGAACGAAGGCGCGGCTGGTGTGCGAGGTCTATCCCCATCCTGCGCTGGTAAGCCTGTTCGGGTTGGACAGCATCCTGCGGTACAAGCGAGGACGGGGGCGGCGTTACGAGGAACGCTGGCCGGAGTATGAACGCTATCGGTCGCTATTGCGCGGCCTTCGGAAGACCGATCCGCCGCTGCGGAGGACCCGCCGCTTTCTCAAGAAGGCTGAAGTTACCGGCATGCGCGGCACCGCTTTGCAGGAATATGAGGATGCGCTCGACGCGGTGACCTGCGCCTATGTCGCGTCCTATCTGTGGCGGCACGGGCCGGGTGCGGTCAAGCGATATGGTTCTCTGGAGGAAGGGCACATACTGGTCCCGGTACCGAAGAAGTGAGCCAGAGGCAGCAGGATCGCGCTTTGCGTTCCCAAGTCTACATAGAACCGTTACCCAGATAACAACAGAAGCTCCAACTTTGACGCGATTAGTTTCAGCGCTTGCCTTGGCCTTTGCGGCGCGTCTGGGACTGAATCCGCGCCCAGGTGTCGCGCAGTGTGATGGTGCGGTTGAAGACGAGACGGTTGTCGGCGCTGTCCGGGTCGAGGCAGAAGTAGCCTTTGCGTTCGAACTGCACGGTCTGGCCGATCGCGAGTTCGCGGACGCTCGGTTCAAGTTTGGCGTCGTGCAGCACGGACAGTGAGTCGGGGGAAAGGTTGGCCATGAAGTCCTGGCCTTCGGGTACGTCGAACGGGTCTTCGACGTTGAAGAGGCGGTCGTAGAGGCGCACTTCGGCCGGAACTGCATGGTCGGCGCTGACCCAGTGGATGGTGCCGCGCACTTTGCGGCCATCGGGCGCGTAGCCTCCCTTGGTTTCCGGATCGTAAGAGCAGTGGAGCGCGACGACTTCGCCCCGTTCATTCCTGATGACTTCCTCGCAGCGGATGAAGTAGCCCCAACGGAGACGAACCTCGCGGCCCGGCGCGAGGCGGAAAAACTTGCGCGGCGGGTCCTCCATAAAGTCATCCCGCTCGATCAGCAGATTTCGGCTGAAGGGGATTAGGCGACTGCCGGCGTCTTCAGCCTCCGGGTTGTTGACCGCCTCCACCCATTCGGTCTCGCCTTCGGGGTAGTTGCTAATCACGACGGGCAACGGGTCGAGGACGCCCATCACGCGCATCGCTGTGCGGTTCAGTTCCTGGCGGATGAAGTGTTCAAGCAGCTCGATTTCGACGGTGCTGTTGGTGCGGGCGACGCCGACGTGCTCGCAGAGGTCGCGCAGTGCTTTGGGAGGAACGCCGCGGCGGCGCTGACCGGCCAGCGTGGGCATGCGCGGGTCATCCCAGCCTGAAACGCGGCCCTCGTCCACCAGGCGCATGAGACGGCGTTTGCTGATTACCGTGTAGGTGAACTCGAGCCTGGCGAATTCGATCTGCCGCGGATGGTAGACTTCAAGCGCATCCAGGTACCAGTCGTAGAGCGGGCGATGGTTCAGGTATTCAAGCGAGCAGAGCGAATGGGTGACGCCCTCGATGGAGTCGGACTGGCCGTGGGCCCAGTCGTACATGGGGTAGATGCACCAGGCGTCGCCGGTACGCTGGTGGTGCGCGTGGCGGATTCGGTACATGACGGGATCGCGCAGGTTGACATTGGGTGAACTCATATCGATCTTGGCGCGCAGGACCCTTGAGCCATCGGGAAACTCTCCGGCTTTCATGCGCTTGAACAGGTCCAGGTTCTCTTCGACGGGGCGGTTGCGGTAGGGGCTCTCCTTACCAGATTCGGTGAGCGTACCGCGGTAGGCGCGTATCTCTTCCTGGCTGAGATCGTCTACATAGGCGTGACCCGATTCAATCAGCTGCAGCGCCCACTCGTAGAGCTGGCCGAAGTAGTCTGAGGTATAGAGGACGCTGGCCGGTTCGTAGCCGAGCCAGCGGATATCGGCAATCTGGGCGTCGACAAACTCCTGCTCCTCTTTGAGCGGGTTGGTGTCGTCGAAACGCAGGTTGCAGAGGCCGCCGAACTCCGCGGCCACCTCGAAGTTGAGACCGATCGCCTTGGGATGACCGATATGCAGATAGCCGTTCGGCTCCGGGGGAAAACGGGTTTGGAATCTTCCGTCAAAGCGGCCGTCGCTCAGATCTTCGGCAATCGCTTCACGAATAAAATCGCGTGCCGTCGTCGTGACGTCAGAATCGCTCATTTGATCTCCCTGGAATCGCGGGTTGCGGCCGGCAATGCCTGGACCTGTACAAAAAGTCCATCCTCGGTTTGAATGCGCGATTCACAGCACAGCCAATATACAATTCTTCAGCGCGCCGGGCAAGAAAATGCACAGAGTAGGTTGAGCGCCGGAGAGCGGCACGGGCTGTATGCTGGCTGGCGGCCGTACGGTCAGACGCCGCTGGTCGCGGAGAAACCGCCGTCGACAGGCACGACGATGCCGGTGACGAAACGTGATGCGTCGCTGGCAAGCCAGAGCACGGCGCCGATCAGTTCATCCGGCTCGCCGAAGCGTCCCAGGGGCGTGTGGTCGACAATCTGCTGACCGCGTTCGGTCAGGGGGAGATTTCCGTGGGCGTCGGGGGCGGCATCTGTGTTCAGAAGGAGTGCGCGGTTCTGCTCGCCGATGAAGAAGCCGGGCGCGATGGCGTTGACACGCAGGCCGGGGCCATGTTTCTCGGCAAGGTCGACGGCCAGCCACCGAGTGAGGTTGTCGACGGCCGCCTTGGCCGCGGAGTAGCCCATTACGCGTGTGAGCACCTTCTGCGCGGCCATCGAGGAGATGTTGATGATGGATCCGCTGCCCTGTTTGGTCATCGGCTCACCGAAGACCTGGATAGGCAGTACCGTGCCGGTGAAGTTGAGGCCGACTACGCCTTCGAGGGCTTCACGGGGAACATTGAAAAAGGTGAGATCGCCGAATACGGTGGCGTCGGGGCGGTTGCCGCCGGCGGAGTTGATCAGCACGTCGACTCGTCCCCAATTGTCGAGCAAAGTCTGCCGCGCCGCGTGCAGGCTCTCTTCGTCGAGAACGTCGGCCGGCAGGGGCATGGCGGCGTAACCGGCGGCTTCAAGTTGGTGTGCGACCTCCCGTGCCCTTTGCGCCCGCCGCCCGAGTACGGCGACGCGGGCGCCGGCCGCGGCAAGGCCGCGGGCCATCGCCCCTCCCAGCACCCCTGTGCCGCCCGTGACGACGGCAACTTTTCCTTCGAGTGAGAATTGTTCCCAGATGCTCATGCCCTGCTCCTGGCTTGGCGAAGTGCGGCAAGGAGCGAACTTTCTCCCGGCCTATCCTCGCCTCCTGCGGTTGGATTGGACTATAATCGGCAAACACAGTCGCCAGCGCTATTGAATCACAGTTCGGAGCTGGAGCGAAAGGAAATCTTTGTGAACTCTTCTCTACGACAGCACATGCCGGACCGGGCGGAACGGTATTTCAGCGGCAGCGATGCGCAGCGGTCGGCGGCGCGTACGCTGTTCGAGAGCGTGGCGGACCTGCCGCTGATCTGCCCGCACGGCCACGTGGACCCGCTGCTGTTCGCCGACGCGTCGTATCATTTCGGGTCGCCCGCGGAGCTGTTGCTGATCCCCGACCATTATGTCTTCAGGATGCTCTACTCGCAAGGCGTTCCCCTGGAAGCGCAGGGTGTAGCAGTTAAGGAGGGAGAGGATGGGAGCGGGGTCGAAAGCGATCATCGTAAGATCTGGCAGACTTTTGCCGAGAACTATCATCTCTTTCAGGGCACGCCTACCGGCCTGTGGCTTAACGACGAGTTTCGCGATCTGTTCGGCATCGACGAGAAGCTGGCGCCGGCGAATGCCCAGGCCTTCTATGACAGGATCGCCGAACAGCTGGCAGCGCCGGAATTTACGCCGCGCCAACTGTACGAGCAGTTCAACGTGGAGGCGCTGGCGACGACGGATGCGGCCACCGATTCGCTCGAACATCATCGTGCGATCCGGGATTCGGGCTGGGCCGGACGGATCTATCCGACCTTTCGCCCAGACAAAGTGGTAAATGGGATCGATCAGCCGGAATGGCAGGAGCAGGTCGAGCTGCTGCGGGAAGCTGCGGGAATCGACATCAGCGATTACGCCTCTTACATCCATGCGCTGGAAGTGCGCCGCGTCTTCTTCAAAGAGATGGGTGCGACGGCTACGGATCATGCGGCTGAAACGTCGTATACGGAGGTTCTATCCGGCGGTGAGGCAGAAGCCATATTTGGACGCGGGCTGGCGGGCCAAGCGAGTGAAGCCGACGCGCGGCGTTTCACCGGACATATGCTGGTCGAGATGGCGCGCATGAGCAGCGAAGACGGGCTGGTGATGCAGCTGCATCCCGGTTCGGTCCGCAACCACAATGCGGCGATCTACCGGCGATTCGGCGCAGATATGGGCGCGGACATTCCCCACGCGCTCGATTTCACACGCAATTTGAGGCCGCTTCTGGACCGGTGCGGCTCCCATCCTTCGCTGCGTCTGTTCTTGTTCACACTGGACGAAGCGACGAGCGCTCGCGAGCTGGCGCCGCTGGCAGGCCATTACCCGATCCTGCGCATCGGCCCGCCCTGGTGGTTCTACGACAGCATCAACGGGATGCGGAACTTTTTTGCGCAGGTGATGGAGACGGCGGGCATCTACAACACGGTCGGCTTCAATGACGACACGCGGGCGTTCGCGTCGATTCCGACGCGGCATGAACTGTGGCGGCGTGTCGCCTGCGACTGGCTTGCCAGCCTGCTGGTCGAGGGGATTATCGACGATGAAGATGCGCTTCAGATGGCGCACGCGCTGGCGTATGGGCTGGCGAAAGAAGCATATCGACTTTAGGCAGCGTCAAGAGCCCGGCATCGCGTACCGCCAGCCAGAAATTGATCCGGGGACTGCTAAAAATTTGAGCAAGTGGCTTTCGGGATCAGTCCACTTCGGCGGAACGGCGATGCCAGTCTTCAGCGAAGAGATTGAAATGGACACGGCGGCGGGGATTGGCCTCGACGACATCTTCGTCGAGGATCACGCCCAGGCCGGGCCCGGATGGCAAGGCGAAGCAGCCATCTTCGATTTCGGGATTGCCGGGGGCGGCGTCCTTGACGTAAGCTTCGACAAAGTCGTTGAAGTGTTCCTGGATCTTGAAATTGGGCGTACAGGCTGCAAGATGGAGCGCGGCTGCTGTCGAGATGGGGCCGCCGACGTTGTGGGGGGCGATGAGGACGTAGTAGGCCTCGGCCCAGGCGGCCAGCTTCTTGGTGTTGAGGATGCCGCCGAAGTGGGTGATATCGGGCTGGATAATGTCGCAGGCCTGCAACTCAAAAAGCTCGCGGTATTCGTACATGGTGTGCAGACGCTCTCCGGTGGCGACCGGGATACCGAGCGGGGCGATGGCGTCAGCGGCCTTTTTCTGCGCGGCCAGGTTTTCGGGCGGAACCGGCTCTTCAAGCCAGGAGGGCTTGAAACGGGCAAGCTCGCGGGCGAACTCGACTGCGGTGACGGGGTTGAAGCGACCGTGCATTTCGATGAGGATCTCGACGTCGGGGCCGACGGCGTCGCGCACCGCCTCCACCAGGCCGATGACATAGTTCTTTTCGGCCCGCTCCATCTCGTAGAAACCTGCGCCGAAGGGGTCGAATTTCAGCGCTTTGTAGCCCTTGGCCAGCACGCGTTTGGCCGCGGCGTAAAATTCTTCGGCGGTGCGTTCGCCAGTGTACCAGCCGTTGGCGTACCCCTTGATATTGTCGCGCACTGCGCCGCCGAGCAGGCGGTAAACGGGCTGGTCGAGAGCCTTGCCGATGATGTCCCAGCAGGCGACCTCGATGAGCGCGATGACGGTCATAATGATTTCGCCGGCGCGGCCGAAGTCCTCGCGGAACATGCGGGCGACAAGGCGCTCGACGTTAAACGGGTCCTCACCAATGACATAGCGGGGCGCGGCTTCACTCAGATAGCCGAGGACGCCGTCGGTCCGGTTGAGCGCGCGGCATTCGCCCACGCCGACAAGCCCTTCATCGGTCTCGACTTTGACAATCGTAAGGTTACGCCACTCGGTTCCGAGCACCATCGGCGTTACTTTGCTGATTCTCATAGGGATCCTCGCGTGTGGGAAGGGGTTCACTCCAGTTACCGGGATACTGTATCGCAATGGGGGGAAACGCGCCACAATTGGAGGTCGAATTGGAGATGGCGCGGCATCATCTAATCGCGGGACCAGGATATATAGGAAGGCGCCACTGTCAGACTCCAGAATTGGAATTTCGGAAACCTTCTGCTAGAATTGGCCCATCTAAACCATATCGCTAGAGTCAACATTCAGGGCGGCCGTTGGGAGCCGCATGGAGAAGCAGATGCCGAACATCAGATCAGCAGCAAAGCGCGCGCGCCAGGATGAGCGCCGCCGTGATCGCAATCGTGGATATCGCAGCGCCGCGCGCACAGCAGTGAAGAGGGCGCGCGTTATGATTGAAGAATCCGATCCGGGCGCAGGGGAGGCGGTGAAGACGGCCGCCATCGCGCTGGACCGCGCCGCGCAACGCGGCGCCATTCACGCCAACAACGCGGCAAGGCGTAAGAGCAGGCTGATGCTCCAGTACAGCAAGTCAGTCGCGGCGTAGCGGGCTGTCAAAAAAAGTTTAGAGCGGCCAGTTCGGCCGCCCAGTTGTCAAATCCAAAGGCCGTCCGGCGGGCATTCGGGCGGCTTTTGCGCGTATACGCCCCGTGGTCAGGCAGGTCTGTCCGCCCACTCTCCCGTCCGTCTCACATAGTCGCACTCGTCCTGCAAAACGCAATGTGCGCAGCGGGGCGAGCGTGCGCGGCAGATTTCACGCCCATGCCGGATCAGGTTGACATGGAGATTGAAGTAGGTGTCCGGCGGCAAGGACTCCTCCCAAATGGCCTTGATCTTCTCAGCGGACGCGCGCGGTGCGCTGATACCGAGACGCTGGCTCTGGCGTCGAATGTGAGTATCAACGGGAAAGGCGGCGATCCCGTAACTGAACAGTAGCACTATACTGGCGGTTTTGTGACCCACTCCGGGGAAGCGTTGCAGGTAAGATTGGGCGGCCTGCGGTTCCATTGTCTTGACGTGATCGAGGCTGTAGCAGCCTTCCTCGCGTTGCAGGATCTCCAATGTCTCCACAATATGGGGCGCCTTTTGGTTATACATGCCGGCCACGCGAATGGCGTCCTTGATATCGGAAAGCGGCGCGTTGCGCACCGCGTCCCAATCGTCGTTGAAGCGCTGGCGCAGCGTCTCGAAGGCCCTGCCGGAGTTCCGGTCATTGGTATTCGCGCTGAGAATCGTCTGGATGAGCTGCTCAAAGCCACTGCGGCGGGGCCGCCAAACCGGCTCGCCGTACTCGGCCAACAACAGATCATAGATCTGCTGGGCCATTTCCTTGAGACCGCGTACAGAATCAGCCATTGCTGCGCTACCTCGACCGCGCCGGCGTATGGCCGCGCCTATGTTTGCTGCAGCGGGAGGCCATCCACCATTGCGATGCGGGGCAAACGGGCCATGAGGCGGCTGGTCACCTCGTAGTGGATCGTATCCAATCGCTTCGCGACCGTTTCCGCCGAAATGGCCTGGCCCTGCTGGTTGCCGATCAGAACGACTTCGTCATCCTGCAGGACATCGACGCCGGAATCCACGATTCTGGTCACATCGACGACCGTCTGGTCCATGCAGACACGGCCAACAATAGGCGCTTCGCGCCCTCCGATCAGGACGTTCTGCCAGGTGCGCGGGCTGCGCGGGAAGCCGTCGGCGTATCCGACTGGCACGACGGCCACGGTGCAATCATGGGGTGCGCGCCAAGTGTTGCCGTAGGAGACCGGTTCACCGGCGCCGAGGCGACGCACCTGGGCGATGCGGGCCTTCCAGTTGAGGACTGGTCTCATTTGGGGCGGCGCGGGGCATTCGGAGCCGGGGGAGAGTCCGTAGAGGAGAATGCCGCATCGTACTGCATCGAGATGCGCGTCAGGCAGTGCAAGGGTTGCCGCGGAGTTGGCGGCGTGAGCGATGGGCGGACGACAGCCAGCGCGCGCCAGACGGGCTAACAGCGCGGTAAAGCGGCGCAGCTGCTCGCGCGCGTAGCTCTGGTCGGCTTGACTTGCAGTGCTGAAATGGGTGTAGATGCCCTCGACGTGAATATGGTCGTTGCGGTCGATCTGCGCGCAAAGCTCGAAAGCGACGTCGTGGTCGACGCCCAGGCGGTGCATCCCGGTGTCGACCTTGAGATGGACGGCCATCTTTATCCCTTGGCGGGCAGCCACATCGGCAAAGGCGAGAGCGGTATGCTGGTCGTAAACGGTGGCGGTGAGCGAGTGTTCGAGCAAGGTCTCTGCGTCATCCGGCGGCGTGTAGCCGAGCACGAGAATGGGAGCGTCGAGTCCGGCCTGTCGCAGCGAAACGGCTTCGTTTACGGCAGCGACGGCGAGGCGATTGGCCCCGGCGCGCAGGGCGGCGGGCGCGATGAAATCTGCCCCGTGGCCGTATGCGTTCGCTTTGACAACGGCATACAGAAGCCGGTCCGGCCCGATACGGCGGCGGAGTATGTGCACGTTCTCCGTCAGTGCGGAAAGGTCGATTTCCAGCCAGGATGGGCGCAGGCAGCTTTTCATACGCAACAGTTCCGTTTGTGGCGGTGGACGTCACCAGCCGTTTTCGCCTTGCAGCCGCTCCCACTGATGCAGATCGAGGCCGGCCTCTCCCAGCTGATTGCCTTTGCGTTCGCCATGATAGTCGCTGCCGCCGGTGGTGAAGAGGCCGAAACGGTCGGCCAGCTCGCCAAAGTGGGCGAGGGGCATGTCGGTCGAGTACCTGCCCTGAACGGCGTAGGGGTAGTTGAGCTCAAGACCGTCGAGCCCGATTTCGACCAAACGGCTGAGCGATTCTTCAAGGCTGCGGATGCGCCTGTAGATGCCGGGGTGCGCCAGGACGGCCTTGCCACCGGCCGCGTGGGTCAACTCGATGGCGTCCTCAACCTGGATGATAAAGGAGCGGCGCACATGCGTGGAATGTTTGGCGTCGGAGGCGAGGTACTGTTCAAAGACGTCGCTGATTGAAGTGAACTTTTCCGGGTTGTGTTTCAGGGCGATTTGGGCGATATGGGGGCGGCCGGGGACACCGCCGGCCAGGGCCAGGACCTCGTCGACCGGGACGTGTAGCCCATACTCCTGCAAACGTTCGGCCTGGCGGACCTTTTGCTCGACGCGACTTTCCATTACTCGGTCGAGCGTGTCGAGCAGGACCGGGTCGGTCGGGTCGATTCCGTAGCCCAGGATGTCGAAATCCAGGAAGTCTCTGGCGCGGTCGCTGGCCGTGCTGAATTCGATGGCTGGAAGCACGTAGACGCCTGCTTCGGCGCCGTGGGCCTCGGCTTCGGATACGCCCAGCACGCTGTCGTGATCGGTCAGGGCCAGGACGCGAATGCCAAGGGCGGCGGACTTGGCCACCAGTTCTTGCGGCGTATCGGTACCGTCGGAACAGTTGCTGTGGACCTGAAGGTCGACGGGAAAAACTTGCTTCGGAGCTTCTCTTTGGTCGGTCATGTAATAAAGAGCTGAGTTTCAAACGTTCGACGCGCGAGCAATGGATTGCGCGGCAACTGTAAAGAAAAGCGCCCGGGGTGCCCCGGACGCTTTTCTTAACCCCGCACTGCCGTGTGATCCAGTGGGTACGAACCGAGGTTCGTAGGTGGGCGTCGGCTGAGCGCTTCCGTCTTGCCCTGTCCCTTGCGGGTAGGCTATCACATCTACGCTCGTTGGCCTTACACCCTAGATTCTGGTGTTGGTTCGCCCTCAAGCTGTTCAATCACGGGCACTGCAGGGCTACGGACGAACGATAGCACAGACGGCGGCAGACTCCAAACTTGAAATTTCGGTCGGCAATTGGGCGAGCCGGAAACTTCAATTCCTGTTGCCTTCCCTGACTGTGATGTGCAGTTCGGCCAGTTGCTTTTCGTCAACCCGGCTGGGCGCATCCATGAGGAGATCGACGCCGGTTGCGGTCTTGGGAAAGGCCATCACTTCACGAATGCTGGGCGCGTCTGCGTACAGGGCGACGACGCGCTCGATGCCCATGGCGATTCCTCCGTGCGGAGGCGCGCCGTACTGGAACGCTTCGAGCATGTGGCCGAACTTTTCGTCCACTTCGGACTCATTCAGGCCAAGACGCTGAAACATACGCATTTGCTGTTCGCTACGGTGGATGCGGATGCTGCCGCCACCGATTTCCCATCCGTTAAGGACGACATCGTAAGCTTTGGCTCTAACGTCGCCGGGACGCTCTTCGAGTATGTTCCAGTCCTCGTCGCGTGCGCTGGTGAAGGGATGGTGGGTCGCCTCCCAGCGCTGTTCTTCTCCGTCGTATTCGAGCAATGGGAAGTCGACCACCCAGCAGAAGGCGAGGAGATTGGGATCGATCAGGTTGGCGCGCGTACCGATCTCCAGTCGCAGGTTGGCGAGGGCGGGGTTAGTTACGTCGGCGTCGTCGGCAACCATCAGGATGAGGTCGCCCTTTTCGGCTGCTGCCGCACGCAAGATACTGTCAAGCTCATCTGCGCTGAAGAATTTGACGATGGGGCTGCGCAAACTCTCAGCGGGATAGAGCCCGTCGGCGTCGGCGTCGCCGGTTATGCCGATCCAGGCGAGCCCTTTTGCACCGTAGGGCCTGACATATTCGATCAGGTCGTCGATTTCCTTGCGGCTCAGTGCTGCGCCGCCGGGATAGCGAAGGCCTTTGATTACGCCGCCGGCGGCGGCGGCGTTCTTGAAGACGCCAAACCGGCTGTTGCGCACCAGCTCAGTAACGTCGAACAGCTCCAGGCAAAAGCGGATATCGGGACGATCAATGCCGTAGCGGGCGATTGCGTCCTCGTAGCTCAGCACGGGGAACGGGACCTGCTGGACGGGTTTGTCGCTGACCAATGCGGACAGTTCGATCATCATCTCTTCGATCAGGGCCATGATGTCGGAGGCTTCGACGAAGCTCATCTCGAGGTCCAACTGGGTAAATTCGGGTTGGCGGTCGGCGCGCAGGTCTTCGTCGCGGAAGCAGCGTGCGATCTGGAAGTAGCGTTCGATTCCGGCGATCATCAGCAGCTGCTTCATCTGCTGAGGGGACTGGGGCAGGGCATAGAAGCGGCCTGGATGAATACGGCTGGGGACGACAAAATCGCGCGCGCCTTCCGGCGTGCTCTTGAGCAGGATCGGCGTCTCGATTTCGAGAAAGGCCCGATCGTACAAAAAGCTGCGAATGAAGCGAACAATATCGTGGCGCAGGCGCAGATTATCGGCCAGTTTGGGCCGTCTCAGGTCGAGGTAGCGGAACTTGAGGCGTACGGCCTCGTCGACATCGTCGGCCTGGCTGCCGCTGATGACAAAAGGAGGGGTGCGAGCTTCGTTCAGGATCTCCAGGCTGGTGGCGATGACCTCGACTTCGCCGGTTTCCAGCTCCGGGTTTTCGAATCCCTGGGGGCGCTTCTGCACTTCGCCGCTCACCTGCACGACGAACTCGCTGCGCACCTGCGAGGCGGTTTCGAGAGCTTTGGAGCGATCTTGCCCATTGTTGGACGCGGCGGGTGTATTCGGCGCGTCGAGGACAGAATCATCTGAGACTGTAATCTGAGTTATACCGAACCGGTCCCGCAAGTCGAGAAAGATCAGGCCACCGTGATCGCGGCGGCGATTGACCCAACCGGCGAGGGTGACAGTTTTGCCGGCGTCGGCGGCGCGTAACTCGCCGCATGTGTGGGTCTTAAGCATGACTGTGCTCCCTAGCGTTGGAACGGTTGGACCGCGTAAAGTATGGGCATTCGTTGAAGCAGATGCACCACCTATGCGCAACTCTCAGGAAGCACAATTATAGATGGGGCGGGAAGCGGATGCAATTTTGCGGCGGTCAGATTCGCGGCCTGTGACGAATGGCTGAGGGAACTTGACGCAGAGTTGGCAGGCCATTATCGTATTGAAGCTGTATTGGCGGCACCGGTTTGGCAGCCGCGAGTTCTTGCCCAAATAGATCAGGAGAGGATTTATGCCTGTAAAGATCGCCCAGGTGGAGAAGCGCTTCAATAGCGCCGGGCCACAACCCAACGGACTGCAGGCCAGCGCCGATGGCCTGTGGTGCATCGACCAGAGAAACAATCGGCTCTATCGACAGGACTACGCGACGGGCGAGGTGCTGTTCGAAGCCCAGACGGACACGGTCCATTCGAGCGGGGTCACTGTCGGCGGCGGTTACATTTGGATTGCGTCGACCTATGAGAGGAGGATCGCGCAGCTGGAGGTAGACACGGGCAGGACGGTCGCGAAGCACAGTTCGCCAGGTTCCGGAGTGGTTGGGTGGCGGGAAGGGGCGGAGGATGCGCAGGAGACAGGCGCGCATGGGCTGGAATGGCGGGACGGCCTCCTTTATGTGGCCTCGCCGCCGTCGCAGATGGTGCACGTGATGGACCCGGAAGGGTGGAGGGAGACGAATCGTTTTCGCGTGCCGGGGCTGCGGGTTCACGGCCTTGCCTGGGGGGAAGACGGCAAACTCTGGGCCGCGGACACGTCGGCGGGGACGGTCAACCTGTTGGACCCACAGAGCGGGCGGATTTTCGATGTGCTGCGCGTGGAAGCTCCGGACGAGGTCCACGGCATGACCATACACAAAGGTGTGCTGTGGTTTTGCAATGCGAGCAACCGCGAGATCGGGCGGTTGCTTGTCGACTAGACGCTGCGAGCGTTTGCATTCCGGCCAATGTTGACGAATTCTTAATCCGGCGTTAAAGGAGGCGTGCTACCTTCAGGTTATTGGTGGAGGACCGAGCCAGGCGTGTGAAGGGTAGGCGAAAGGCTCTCTACACGGAAGTCTGGCATGGGGCGGATGGCAGCGGTTTCTCGTTGACGAATCGGGCATGTTGCAATATAATGTCGGCGGAAAGTTTGGCGTCTACGCTGTGTCTTTGAAGAGTTGGGGAAGCGGCTTCCACGTGGACAGCACAGTCTCTCAGACCACGGCGATACGCAGTGATCTCCGGCAGCAGATTAGGGCGACGCCCGTCTGGTTCCGTAGTCGGCAGGGCAGGCGGCTGCGCGAGATGGCGCTCGCCTACTCCTTTTTGGCGCCGGCTTTTCTGATCATCGGGCTTTTCGGCCTCTTTCCACTTGCTTTTGCCGCGTACGAGAGTACGCTGCGCGGCCTGAACAAGATCGTCGGCTCCTACGACGGTCTGGGCAACTACGTCAAAGCGGTAGACAACTTCATCTATATTCTCGCGTTCTGGATGGCTGCAGGGCTGTTCTTTTATGCGGGCGCGACGGTCGCGCGCGCGCTCTGGGAGCGGCGCGAGGAGCGGACGAATCCACTGCCATGGATGATGCCGGGGACACTGACGGCGGTGGGGGTCGCGCTCTTTACCCGCTTCGTGTACATTCTGCTGCCGGAGATGTTGCTGATTCCGTCGAAGCTGCGGGGGCAGAACAATACGCAGGCGGCGTTTCGGGGCCTGGTGAATGAGACGTGGTGGCTGCCGAAGGTGCAGATCGCGCTGTGGCTGGCGATCGTCGTGCTGGCGGTGGGCGCGGGCTGGGCGTTGTACGTCAACCGCGGCGTGCCGGCTGAACGGCGGGAGCGCATCTATTTTGTGCCGTTCTTCAGCGCTGGAATCAGCATAATTGGTGGGGCGGCTCTGGCTTGGCTGACATGGACGGAGATCAACGGGGCCTACGCAGAGGCGCTAGAGCAGGGAGAGGGGCTGGCACTGTGGTCGCAGATTGTGACGATCAGCGCAGGATTTCTGCTGCTGTTGCTGGCGTGGCGACTGTGGAACAGCGGGGGCGACCGGCCTACAAATACCGGCATTGCGCTGCGGCTGGTCGGCGCGGTTGCGCTGATGGCAGGCGGTTGGGTGCTGATCGGCGAACTGCCGCGCGTCATAGCCGCTGGGGACGAGGACTGGTGGAACGGGCTGATGGCAACGGTCTTCTACGTGTTGGGAACGGTACCGATTCAGCTTGGGCTGGCGCTGATCCTGGCGGCGCTCTTGTTTCAGAAGATTCGGGGGCAGACGTTTTTCAGGGTCCTCTATTTTTTGCCGTACGTTGCGCCCTTCGTGGGTACGGCGGCGGTCTTTCGCATCATATTTTCCAACCGGCCGACTGCGCCGCTCAACAGCATGTTGGATCTGTTCGGGTCGGAGCCGTTGCTGTGGCTAAGCGAACCGGCGGGGATTTTCCAGATGATGACGGGGTCGAAGCTGGACTTGGGACCGATCCTGTCAGGCCCGAGCCTGGCGCTTGTCGCGATCATGATCTATGGGATCTGGACGTACGTGGGCTTCGACACGGTGATTTTCCTGGCTGGACTGGGTGCGATTCCGAATGAGCTGTACGAGGTCGCGGACATTGACGGCGCGGGCGGCTGGGCGCAGTTCCGGCATGTTACGTTGCCGCTGCTTTCGCCGACAATCTACTTTCTTTCGTTATATGCCGTGATTGGTACGTTCAAGGCGTTCAATCATATTTTTGTACTGCGTCAGGCGGCCGCGCTGGGCACGACCGACACGGCCAGTATTGTGATCTTCCAGGCGTTCAAGAGGGACACGCGTTACGGGTACGCCTCGGCGCTGGCGATTCTTCTGCTGATCATCATTCTGGCGATCACGCTGATCAACAACCGGATTGCGAGCAGGAGGGTCTTTTATGGCTAACAGCGCGCTGGCCGGGCAGAGTGGAACGCTGCAGGAAACCCACCCTGCTGCGCGGCGCGCGGCGCTCACCAGGGCAGCAATTTACGTGGTCCTGATTGTGGGGGCTGCAGCGGCGATCCTGCCGTTCTTGTACACGGTCAGCGTTTCGTTGATGAATCTGACCGAGGCAACGGGGGGGAGGGCGCTGCCTGCGACGCCGCAGTGGAGCAACTATGTCGAGGCGTGGCGGGACGCGCAGTTCTCGCAATACTTCATGAACAGCGTTAAGATCACGCTGATTTCGGTTGGAGGGGCGCTCGTCTTCTGCGCGCTGGCGGCGTACGCGTTTGCACAGATGGAGTTTCCCGGCAAGAGCTTTCTGTTCACGCTGCTGTTGTCGACACTGATGCTGCCGGAGGCGATCACCTGGGTGCCGAACTTTATCACCGTTTCCTGGCTGGGCCGCATCAGCCCGGTGCCGTGGATCAACAACTGGCCGGCGCTGACGATTCCATTCATGGCGAGTGCGTTTGGCATATTTCTGTTGCGGCAGTTCTTCATGCAGATCCCCAGAGAGCTTTGGGACTCGGCGCAGATCGACGGCTCGGGCCATCTGCGTTATCTGATCACTGTGGTGCTGCCGCTTTCAAGCGCTGCGGTCATGACGCTGGTGCTGTTCGGGTTTGTGGGCGCGTGGAATGCGCTGGCGTGGCCTATTCTGGTGACAACGACGCCGGACTGGCGGCCCATTTCTTACGGATTGCTTGTGTTTCTGGATGAGGCAGGGGCACTGTTACACTTGCAGATGGCCGGGGCTATCATTACGATGCTGCCGATTGTGGTGCTGTACTTTTTCACGCAGCGACATTTCATCGAGGGGATTGCCACAACCGGATTGAAGGGGTAGGTTTGACAGGTTGGATAAGACTATGGGATGGAGAAGCAATTTGGCCCTCCCATTTTGAAATCAAAATCGTGTTTTTCGTTTCAGTGTTCACCTAACACAGGAGACAATCCACAATGAACAGAAATCGATTCTGGATGCTGGCAACTCTTCTCGTTGCGGCGCTGGTGCTGGCAGCTTGTCCTGCGCCTGCGGCGCCCGCTGCAGAGATGGAGGCGGAGGAAGCGCCTGCCAGCGAAGCGATGGACGAGGGGCCGTGCGCACCGGCGGCCGACGGTCCTCTGGCGGGAATCGACCCGCGCGGCCAGACGATCGTCTGGTGGCATCAGCACCGAGGGTCCCGCGAAGAGAAGCTGGCGGTCATAGTTGAGGAGTTCAACAGCAACAATGAGTGCGGCATTGTACTGGACGCGCAGAACCAGGGCGGCTACAACGACATCCGCGACAAGGTGAACGCCAGCACTGCGTCAGGTGAGCAGCCTGCCAGTCTGATCGTGGGCTATCAGAACGATCAGGCGTTTTACCAGCTGAATGAGGTATTGGCCGATTTCGACAAGTTCATCGACGACCCGACGTGGGGTCTGAGCGCAGATGAAAAGGCGGACTATTTCGCCAGTTTCATGGAGCAAGGCGTACACCCGGTCTTTGACAGCCAGCGGCTGGGTTTCCCGCCGAATCGCTCGATGGAGGTGCTCTACTACAATCAGACCTGGCTGGAAGAGCTGGGTTTCGCCGGACCGCCTGCGACTCCTGAAGAGTTTGAAGAGATGGCCTGCGCCGCGGCAGAGGCGAATGGCGACGGTACGGGCGGCTATATCCTGCGCGATGACGCATCGGCGACCGCTTCCTGGACATTCGCCCTCGGCGGCGACGTCCTGAATGAAGACAACACCGGTTACATTTATAACGGTCAGGCGACGATCGACGCGTTGACGATGCTGAAGCGAATGCTTGACAACGGCTGCGCCTATTTCTTCACCGAGGGATACCCGAATCCTGAGTTTGCCGCGCGGCGGGCGCTCTTCACACAGGGTTCCAGCTCCGGTCTGCCCTTCTACGCGAACGATATGGTAACGATAGCGGAGGAGCAGGGCCGTGATATGGATGTGTGGGGCGTGACCGCGATTCCGCACACGACGGCAGATCCGGTGCAGAACATCTACGGTGCCGATGTGATGATCACGGCCGGCCCGCCGGAGCAGGAGCTGGCGGCGTGGCTGTTCATCAAGTGGTTCACGGCGCCGGAGAATCAGGCGAAATGGGTTGAGGCCAGCAACTACTTCCCGACGCGAGCGGGGACGGAGGCGCATCTGAGCGGCTACGTAGAGGAGAACCCGCAGTACGGCGAGGCGCTGGCGTTGCTGGGCCACGGCGCATACGAGCCGCAGCTGATCTCCTACCAGGCCGTGCGCGACGCGGCGGAGACCGCGTTCAACGAGATCATGCAGGGCGCGGACATCCAGGCCACGCTGGACGCGTTAACGGAGACGGCGAATGAGTTGCAGGAAGAGTTAATGGGTGAAGTGCAGTAAGGTGCGGGTTCCGACGCCGTAACCACAGCGTGAAAACAGAATCAAATAGATTGAAAAGTGGAGGGGACGTCCCTCCACTTTTCTTTTGCATAGACCTTTATGCGTCTTAGTTTTTTTTGTCCGGTTCTCTGCGCGGCCGCCGCTGAAAAGTGAGTAGCTGGAAGCGCTCGAAGTGGCGTTTGGTGCCGTCCGGCTGTTCCTCGCCTCCCCACTCGCGCATGCGCTTTTCGGTGGCTTCGAGGTCGTCGAACTGGCTTTCGTGGCAGAGGATCGCCTTGATCTTAAGTTCGAGGTCGTCGGTGATGTCTACTTCGACGTCGGCCTCTTCGGCGTGGCTGATGTAGAGCTGGCTTATCTTGTGGGGTGGATAGCCTTCGTTGGTCAGGTCGGGGTAGAACATTGGATTGTCGGCGGCGGGAAAGATGGCTTCTAGCGCGACGAGTCCGGCGTTGCGATGGTCGGGATGGTTGATGTAACCGCGGCCCGAAACGTAGCGGTCCGGGCTGTTGCAGATGATCAGCTGGGGTCGGATGCGCCTGATCTCGCGACACACTCGCTTGCGGATCTCGGGCGTGGGGCGCAGGAAGCCGTCCTCCTCGTCCATAAAGAGAACATGCTTGACGCCGCAGAGCGCGGCGGCGTTGCGCTGCTCCTCTTTACGCATGAGGATCAACTGCTCACGGGTGACGAGGGGGTTGTGGTTGCCTTTGTCGCCGTTGGTCAGAATCATGTAAGAGACTTCGATACCCTGGCGCGCCATCTGGATGGCGGAGCCGGCGCAGGAGAAGTCGGGGTCGTCTGGGTGGGCCATAATCACCAGCGCGCGCTCAACCTCGGACCAGTCTGGTGGTTTCACTTCGCGGGAATCGGTCATGGGTTTTGCCTCCAAGGACTTCGGAAGGTCCTGCGGACAGAAAAGCCCCTGCGGGCGCAGGGGCAGCGTTACGAAGCGAACGAACCTGTTCTAAATCCTGCCGATCCGCCATGGAAATCAGAAGGAGGGCGGCAACTTCCTGTCGGCAGGCACGAAGGGGTTCGCGCGGCAGGGAGTAGCCAGGTCAGACCATATCGAGTGCGGCGTAGCCGGGTCCTTCCTCGAAATACATTGCGTTCAGTTCGGTCGTGTAAGCGTACTCCTCCGGCAGATCCTCCTCGGGGAGGATGGCATCGGTCGGACATTCGGGAACACAGGCACCGCAGTCGATGCATGTTTCCGGATCGATATAGTACCAGGGCCATTCCTCTTCCGGCATCCCTGGAATAATGCATTCCACGGGGCAGACTTCGACGCAGGCACCGTCCCGAATGCACAGATCAAAGATTACATGGGTCATTGGATAGACTCCTCTGGCGAGCTGAGTAAGACCTCATTGTGAATCGGAAACTCTTGTACATGTTTGCCTACGATTCAAATGCACCATACAACAGACACAATTGCCAATGCAAATCCTTCTGTTGTCATTTTGCTTAATGCCAGCAATCCCGTTCAAAGGCGTACTATAGGCGCGGGCAGCGGGAAGATCAGACGTTGCATTCTGCCAGAGGAAATCTGGGTTCGACGTCGGGATTGACGAGATTCTCAGGCGGGGGCCAGTAACCGCTCAGGACTGCGGCCGCGTTGGAGATGCCTCCGTCGGATACGTCCTCCATCGCCTGCACTGATATGGCGCCGACGTGGGGTGTCAGGATCACATTGTCAAGCGATAGCAGGGGATGGTCGGGCGGCCCCTCCTCCTCGACGAAGACGTCGATGGCCTCGAAAGTGTCGATGCCGGCGCCGGCCAGGTGTCCTTCGCGCAGGAGTTCGACCATGGCCATCTCGTCGACAATCGCCCCGCGCGAGGTGTTGACCAGGTAGGCGCCGGGCTTCATCGTGCGCATCATTGCCTCGTCGAGGAGATGATAGGTCTCGCCTGTAAGCGGCAGGTGCAGTGAGAGATAGTCCGACTGTTCGATGACCTCTTCAAGGGCCATCATTTCTACGCCCAGCTCGTCGGCGACCTCTTTGGGAGCAGCCATATTGCGGCGAGTGGCGATGACGCGCAGGCCGAAGCCGCGAGCTCGTTGGGCCACGGCGCGGGCTGAGTTGCCGAAACCGATCAGGCCCAGTGTGCGACCGGCAAGACGAATATTGGTCGAGGCCTGGCTACGGCCACTGCTCCAGGCGCCTGCGGCCATCGCCTGCGACATCTGCGGCAGTTTGCGCAAAAGCGCCAGCAGGAGCGCCATCGTGTGGTCGGCCTGCTCTTCGACGCAGAAGGTGGGGATGTTGGTGACGAGAATGCCCTTGCGAGTGGCGGCGGCGACGTCGATCTTGTCGGTTCCGGTGCCGAGGCGGGAGATCACGCGGCAGCGGCTTAAGCTCTCGATGACGCTTTCCGGCAACGCGGTGGAGACGACGAAGATAGCGTCGCAATCGGCGACGCGGGGGATGATGGTTGCGGGCGTGTTTGCCTCCGCCTCAAGGGGCTGGAGGCTGTGCTCGTGAAAGAGGTCTCTTTCGTACTGGCTCATCGGGGAGAGCTTGGCGTTCAGGCGGACAACGCGGAAGTCCTGCAGATGGCTCCAGTCGGACATGGGCGGAACTCTCAATTTCGGCCACTCACGGCGTTCGGTTTTCGGACTCGGAAATACCGCTTGCGTGGGTATTCGGGCTATGCTATATTTTCGACCAGTTGCAGTATACTTTCAACGGTTTTTGCTTGTCAATCGGACGTGTGACTTTTCCCCAATTGCCGGAGGACTGCAACACCCACATCATAAAATTCCACTATTTGTGCGGTTCTGTAAGGCCGCGTGCGGTCTGCCGGACCTCTATAAAGGCCACGATCACTGGCATATTGCGGAATGCACTGCTGGGCGGGCAGGAATAGCAGAGAACCTGCAGGGGGAGCTCACATCAATGTTTTGCCATTCTTGGCCTTTAGTTTCTTAAGCTGGAACGGTTCGCTACTTCATCACTCAGTAAGGAGGAAATGATGACGCACAGTAGTTTGAGCAGAAGATCGTTCTTACGGCTCAGCGGATTAGCAGTCGTTGGCGGGGCCCTAGCTGCCTGCGCGCCGGCCGCCCCGGCCCAGCAGGGCGCGGGTGAAGACACCGTGATGGCCGAGAAGCCGGGCGGGATCGAAGGCCGAGAGTACCTTATGTGGGGTCTGCAATATGACCCGCACGTAGAACGGTACCACATGTTGGCCGATGCATTTGAAGAGGCGACGGGCGCCGTGGCGGTGGTGGAGCCGCAGGGCTGGCCGCTGGAGACCAAAATCATCGCGGCGATGGCCGCGGGCACTGTGCCGGACGTGACCTGTATCATGGGCAAGCAGCTTGTGCCATTGCTTGAGCAGGAGGCGCTGATTCCGATGGCGGAGGCGGTGTTTGAGCCCGCGGGTGTCGACCCCGACGAGTTTTTCAACCCGGGTGCGATCGGCGCGTTTTTCTACGACGGGCAGCATTGGGGCATCCCGGTCGAGGACAATAACGTTGGGCAGGCGGTCGGCGTGCGCACCGACTGGTTGGCGGAGGCCGGCGGCGACGCCGAGGCCATCTTTGCCAAGGGGGAGGAGTTAGGCTGGTTCGACAGTTTTGATTCGTTGTGGAATCTGGCCGAGATGCTGCAACAGACGGACGACGCCGGCAATGTTACCGTGTGGGGCATGAACGGCCAGGGCTGGGACAACCGCACGTGGATGGGAATCATGCGCGACCTGGGCCAGCACTGGTGGGACCCCGACAACCAGGAGTTCTTCCTCAACAGCGAAGAGGCGATGGAGGCGTTGCGGATTTACGTCGACGTTCCCATTTTCGAGCGCGGCATCGAGACGCATCTGGATATGCACCATATGAACGCGCTCCTGGCAGGGCGGGTCGCAATCGGCGTGGGCAACAACGCCATGGCCGGGGAGGCGGCCAAGATCGACGTGCCGGTCGAATCGGTGGCGAGACCGCCGACCACCCCGGGCCAGGACCCGCAGTTTGTCGGTGAAGGCGGGTGGGGATTCGAAGTGCCCAAGCAGGCGGAAAACCAGGAGATTGGCATCGAATTTCTGCGGTTCATGTGCACGTACGACGCGCAGTACATATTTGCAGGCATCTACGGCGGCACGATGCCGGCGGCGGTGGAGGTCATGTACTCTGACATCTACGAGGGCGATGACCCGGTGAAGAGCAGCGTCCGCCGCGACGTATTGGTGCTGCCCAACACGGTCTACTACGGCTGGGGATTCGGCATTCCGTCGGAGATGGAGAACATCACCTCTTCAGCAATCACCCAGGTGCGTACGGGCGCGTTAAGCATCCAGGCGGCGTGTGATCAGATGCAGGCTGAGATGGTGCAGCATCACGCGCATTGGCTGGAAGCGCAGGCCTAGCCGCGTTCTGGACGATGTACACCAATGAGCAGGTTTCCGCGCAGGAATGGAAACCTGCTCTTCCCTTTGGGACCTGGGAATGGACATAGTTTGTTCCAGGACTGCACCTCTGGAGGAGCTAAAGTGACGGTTAGACAGCCTGCGGACGGGCGTACTGCGGTGCGCCGGACATTGCGCAAGCCGCAGTTCTGGTTCGGCCTGGCCGTCATGGCGCCGTTGGTCATCTGGTACGTCTGGTTCGCGTTTTCGCCAATTGTGCGTGCGTTCTGGATGGCTGTTGTCGAGTACCAGATCTTGCGACCTGAAGAGAGTGAATTCGTCGGACTACAGCACTTCAGGATGTTGTTCGAATACAACCTTTTCTGGATTTCGATTCGCAACACGCTCCTCTATGCAGCGGTATTCTATGTTTGCATGGTGCCGCTGGCGCTCTTCATCTCGGCGTGCCTGACTTCAGTGACGCGCGGGCGCAATTTCTACCAGTTCGTAATCTTCCTGCCTGTGGTGGTCTCGCTGGTAGCGATCTCTCTGCTGTTCAAGATGCTGATGAACCCGCAACTCGGCCAGCTCAACGAGATACTGCGGGCGGTCGGACTGCCTCCTAGCCAGTTTCTGACAAGCCACAAGAGTGCGCTTTTCTCGGTAATAGGGGTCGATATCTGGAAGGCGCTTGGTTTCTACGTGGTGATCCTTACCGCGGGAATGTTGAACATCCCGGAAGAGATGTATGACGCGGCCAAGGTGGACGGGGCCGGGGTCCTGGCGCGATTTTGGCGTGTAACGCTTCCGCTGCTGGGCCACACGCTCGCGCTGGTCAGCGTGTTGATTGTGATGCACGGCTTGCAGGTCTTTGCCCAGGTGGTCATCATGCCTTCGCAGCCGGGCGGGCCGGGCGACGCCACATACGTCCTGAACCTGCTCGTTTACACTGAAGCGTTCGCCAATCTTCGCTTCGGATTTGCCACCGCGACCGCCTTTACTCTTTTTGTATTCGTTTTCATCATCACTGTCATTCAGTTGCGGCTGCTACGGCCAAGCTGGAGCTATTGAAGGCAGGCGGCCGGCTCATACTGGCAGCATCGGCTCTTACGTAGCAGAGCAGCAACGCGTGGTAAATTATGCACAGCAACAACGCCGCACAGACGAGCAGGAACAGCACCGCCGCGCGGGTTGAGCAGCTTCGCGTCGCGGTGGTCCATGCAGTTCTGTTGACCATCGCTTTAACATCGGTGATGCCGTTCGTGTGGATGCTCTTCGGCTCCTTCAAGTCGTATGTCGAGCTCACCAGCGGTGAGAGCTTGTGGCCGCAGGTCTGGACGGTAGAGAACTACCGAGCCATCATCTTTCGCGCCAACTTTCCACAGGCGTTCTGGAACAGCACTCTCGTGTCGGTGGTCGTAACGGCCTGCGTCGTGCTGACTTCGTCGGCAGCGGCCTTCGTTTTCGCCAAGTACCGCTTCTGGGGCAAGGACCAGTTATTCATCGTGGTCCTGATGACGATGATGGTCCCGTTTGCAGTGGTGCTGGTGCCGCTCTACGTGACAATCGCAGATCTAGGACTGAACAACAAGCTGAACGGTGTGATCGTGCCGGTGCTATTCTCGACATTTGGCATCTTTCTGATGCGGCAGTTCCTGGAGGGGATCCCTACCGACCTGATCGATGCCGGACGCATTGACGGCGCGTCGGAATGGTGGATTTTCAGCCGCATCGTCATCCCGCTTTCGACCGCGCCGATGGCGGCCCTGGCCGTTTTCACCTTTCTCTTCAACTGGGACAACTACCTGTGGCCGCTGGTGGTCCTTTCCAGCCCTAAGACACAGACATTGCCGCTGGTCCTGGCTGGGCTGCGCAGTCTTTACTGGGAGCGCTACGATATGTGGGCGGCGGGCTCGATGCTGACCGTAGCGCCGGTCATGCTGCTCTACGCAGTGGCGCAGAAACAGTTTATTCGCGGCATAACGATGACGGGTCTGAAAGCATAGGAGGAGCAGTTGAAGATCGAGAAGTTGGAAACGATCTGGTTCGAGGAGCAGTTCAACACGCTTTGGCTGCGGATTCACACCGACGAAGGGCTGATTGGGCTGGGCGAAACCTACTATGTGCCGCGCGCTGTGGCTGCGGTGATCCACGATGTATTCGCCAATTTGCTGTTGGGGCGCTCGGTGTTTGACATCGAGAATCACTGGAACAACATGTTCGCGACGGTTAATTTTTTCGGTTTTGCCGGCGCGGAGACGCGAGCGATTTCGACGGTGGACGTGGCGCTGTGGGACCTGTTGGGGCAGTACACGGGCCAGCCGATCTACAATCTGCTGGGCGGGCGCAACCGGGACACCATCCCAATCTACAATACGTGTGTAAGCCACGGGCCGCACCAGGATTACCACGCCTGGGCAGAGGGCCGCGCTGGCGAGCTGGCGGAGTCATTGCTGGCTACCGGCACGCGGGCGATGAAGATCTGGCCCTGGGACCAGTTCGGCGTTTCGTTGGGCGGTCCGATCGGGCAGCGCGCAGGCGTAGGCGCGGTCGGGCCGGTCGGCCACTACCTGGACCCGGACGATCTCAAGCGAGGACTCGAGCCGGTCCAGCAGATCCGGGCGGCGGTTGGCGACAAGATCCAGATTGCGATCGAAGGACATGCGCGCTGGAATTTGCCTATCGCGATCGACATTGCCCGCGCGCTGGAACCATACGATATCATGTGGCTGGAAGAGATTATACCGCCGGACAATGTCGACTCGTATGCGCGCCTGGCCGCGGCGACAAGGGTGCCGTTGTGCGTGAGCGAGCGTCTTTTTACCCGTTTCGGCTTCAGGCAGGTGGTTGAGAAGAATGCGGCGCACATCGTGATGCCGGATATGGCATGGACCGGCGGGTTGACCGAAACGCGCAAGATCGTGTCGCTGGCCGATACCTACTATCTGCCCTTCACCACGCACGACACGATCGGACCGGTGGCGCTGTGGTCGGCGGCGCATCTGGCCGCGCACGCGCCTAACGCGATGATCATGGAGACCGTGCGCGCGTACACAGAGGGTTGGTACAACGATGTGATGACGGAGCGACTGGTAATCAGGGACGGTCAGATCGAGTTTCCCGATCGGCCCGGTCTGGGCACGGCGTTGCGGCCCGAGGTACTGTCGCGCCACGATGTCCACATTGAGGTCAGCGATCCCAGCAGCCACAAGGATGTTTCGACGGGATAGCTTACGTTTACACGTCATAGAGTTCGAATCGTGCAGAAAGCATCGCCCGATGTTGCGAGGGCGGTTCCGCTGAACTTGGAAACCATAATAGACAGGCTCTAAGCAGAAAGTGTCGCATATGAGACCGACGGTCGTGATTGCGTACCCTGGATTCGGGGACATTGAAGTCGAAAGGGAGATTCTCGCCAGGATAGAGGTCAACGTTGATCATGTAGGGAACCTGGACAGTGAAGAGGCGTGGGAGGCCGCGAGGCAGGCAGATGTCCTGATGGTGACAATCCAGCCGGTGCCGGCGGATCTGATCGAGGGGATGGAACGCTGCCGCCTCATCTGCCGCGTTGGCACGGGGCTGGACGCGATCGACATCCCCGCGGCCACGGCGCGCGGTATTTGGGTGACGTATGCTCCCGATTACTCAATCGACGAGGTCTCGACTCACGCGATCGCGTTGGTGCTGGCCCAGGCGCGGGGACTGCCCGGTTTTTTCAGGACGACGCGCCAGGGAATCTGGAACGCGGAGGCCGGGGGCGTGCTCTACCGGCTGAGTGAACAGACGCTGGGCGTGATCGGTTGCGGCCGCATCGGTCAGGCGACTGCGTCAAAGGGTCGCGGGTTGGGGCTGGAGGTGCTGGCATTCGATCCATATGCAGACGCGGCGGCGATGGCGGATTTGGGTGTGCGGCTGGTTGACCTGGAGACGCTGCTGCGCAACTCGGACTACGTTTCGCTGCACTCGCCGCTGACGAAAGAAACGCACAATTTGATCAATGCGGAGACTCTGGCGATGATGAAGCCAACCGCCTACCTGGTGAATGCGGCCCGCGGCGGGCTGATCGACGAAGAGGCGCTGCTGGCTGCGGTGCAAGAGGGGCAGATTGCGGGCGCGGCTCTGGACGTCCTCGCGGATGAGCCGGTGGCGGCCGAGCATCCCTTCTTGCAGGAGGAGCGGATCTTGTTGACGCCTCATGCGGGGTGGTACTCTGAGGAATCGAAGGTTGACGTGTGCGTGCAGGGGGCGGAGGAGGTGGTGCGCGTCCTGCGCGGCGAGCGGCCGCGTGCACCGGTGAATGAAATTAAAACAGAGCATTAGCTAAGGAGACAGCGGGCAATGACCCACCCAATCTTTGATCTTTCAGGACGCGTGGCTATCGTCTCCGGCGCGGCGAGCGGGATGGGGCGTGTTACGTCGCTCGCCCTGGCCGAGGCCGGCGCCGACATCGTACTGCTCGATATCAACGAGTCGGGCGCGCAGGCGACTGCGCAAGAGATCGAAGAGATGGGCCGCCGTGCCCTGCCGATCAACTGCGACATATCCAATGCGGATCAGATTCGGTCGATGTATGCGCGCGTGGACAGCGAAATGGGACAAGTCGACGTGCTCGCCAACATCGCCGGTGAGGGCATTCGCACAGATCCGATTGAGCTGACCGAGGGCCAGATCCAGCAGGTGATGCAGAATCTGGTCGTGGGCCGCTACATCTGCACGCAGGAGGCCGCCAAGCGGATGATGGCACGCGGCCGCGGCAGCATATTCAGCATCGTCTCGATCGCGGGAATCACCGCACTGGGGCGCGGCCACATCGCCTACAGCATGGCGATGGGCGCGGTGGCGGCGATGACGCGTGAACTCAGCACCGAGTGGAGCAGCCTTGGCGTGCGCGTCAATGCGATCGTGTGCGCCCAGATCATGAACCAGGACCTGGAGGTACGCATCGCGGCGGACCCCAATTTGGGAGCGTCATATCTGCGCGGTTTGCCGATTGGCCGCATGGGGCATCCCAACGACATCAAGGGTCCGGCCATCTTCCTGGCGTCCGACGCGTCGGCGTGGATGACGGGCGCGCTGATACCGCTGGACGGCGGCAACCTGGCCAAAAACGTCAGCGGCTCGCATCCGGGGATGCCGGTCGCGGTGCCGAACTAAGTTCTGTCGTGGGAAATTCTACGCAAGAGGAGTCAGAGACATATGGCCGACCAAGCCGCCATACAAGGGAATGATACGATAGCCGAGCCGGAGCAGCTTCTCTCTCTTTTCCGGCAGTTGATGATCATCCGCCACACTGAGGAGCAGCTGGCCCGCTCGCATCAGATGGGGCTGATCCACGGCGCCTGCCATACTTATGTCGGCGAGGAGGCGATTGCCACGGGCGTTTGCGCGCATCTGCGACCGGACGACGCTGTTTTCAGCACGCACCGGGGACACGGGCACGCGCTGGCCAAAGGTGTCAGCCCGCGGGAGGTGGTGGCTGAGCTTTTCGGGCGGGCCACCGGCTGCTCGCAGGGGCGCGGCGGTAGTATGCATCTCTTCAAACCTGAGGTTGGGATGATGGGTACGAGCGGCATCGTCGGGCCTTGCATACTGCAGGCGACCGGCGCCGGATACTCGTTCAAGCTGCTGAAGAGTGACAATGTCGGCGTTGCCTTCTTTGGCGATGGGGCGGTCAACAACGGCGCGTTCCACGAGGGATTGAACCTGGCCAGCATCTGGAAGCTGCCGACGCTTTTCGTGTGTGAGAACAACCTTTATGCGACGGAGGTGCCGTTCTCTTACGCGTCGGGCAACCCGAGCGTAGGCAACCGGGGGCCTGCCTATGGGATGGAGAGCTTAACCGTGGACGGGAACGACGTCCTGGCGGTCTACCAGGCGGCCGGCGAGGCGGTAGAGCGGGCGCGAGCAGGAGAAGGGCCGACGCTGATCGAGTGTCTGACCTACCGCACGCGGGCCCACTCCGAGGGCATGCGCGACGCCGGCTACCGTACGCAGGAGGAAGTGGACTCGTGGAAGGCGCGCGACCCGATCCCGCGCTACCAGAAGTGGCTGCTGGAGAATGAGGAGGCGGGCGAGGAAGAGCTCGCACAGATAGAGGCCGAGGTCAAGCAGACGGTGGCAGAGGCGGCAGAGTTTGCTCGCAACAGCCCTTGGCCGGAGCCGGAGACGGTCGACGAACACATTTTCAACCAAGGGTGAAGGTCATGCGCGAATTGACATATGTCGAAGCCACTCTGGAGGCCCTGGACAGCGCCATGGCCCGCGATCCGTCGATATTCGTGGTCGGGGAAGGGATCGGTGAACGGGGCGGTAACTTTAACACGACCGCCGGCCTATATGCCAAGTATGGCCCGGAGCGGCTATGCGACACGCCGATCAGTGAGCGCGGCTTTGTCGGCATGTGCGCGGGCGCGGCGATGACCGGCACGCGGCCTGTTGTCGACTTCATGTTCATTGACTTCATCCTCGACGCCTTCGGTGAGCTGGTCAACCAGATCGCCAAGATGCAATACATGAGCAGCGGCCGGATCAGGATGCCGATTGTATTGCGCGGCTCGATTGGGATCGGCCATTCGGCCGCGACCCACCACTCGGGCAGCTACTATCCCATTTTTGCCCATATTCCCGGCTTTCGCGTCGTGGTGCCCGCCATCCCCAGCGACGCCAAGGGGCTGTTCACAACGGCGCTGCAGGAGGATGACCCGGTGCTTTTTCTCGAACACAAGTCGCTCCTCTTCAACCGCGGCGAGGTACCCGAGGGCGATTACGCGATTCCGTTTGGAGAGGCGCGCATCGCGCGTGTGGGCGATGACTGCACGGCCGTTGCCATCGGCTCGATGGTGGACAGAACGCTGGCCGAGTGCGACAAGCTGGCGAAGGAAGGCATTTCAGTCGAGGTCATCGATCCGCGCACGATTGCGCCGCTGGACATGGAGACAATCTTCGAGTCGGTCCAGAAGACCGGCCGCCTGCTGATTGTGGACGAGACATTTCAGCCGTGCGGCGTTGGCGCCGAGATCGCGGCGCAGGTTATTGACTCGGGATTTGACGACCTTGACGCGCCGATCCGGCGTCTGAATGGCGCGCATGTGCCGACGCCGTACAGCCCGCCGCTGGAGCACTCGATTACGCCGCAGCCTAACGAGATCGAACAGAGCATTCGCGATCTGCTGGCGGAATGACCGAGGGGACATTTGATGGCCTATGAAGTGACAATGCCGCGCCTGGGATGGACGATGGAAGAGGGCATCTTCGGCGAATGGCTGAAACAGGACGGGGAGGAAGTACAGGCTGGCGATCTGCTTTTCACCGTGGAAGGGGACAAGGCCACGCAGGAGGTTGAGGTCTTTGAGGGCGGGATTCTGCGGCTGCCGTCCAACGCCCCGGCTTCCGGCGACGTAGTTCCCGTTGGCGCTCTGCTTGCCTACATAGTGCGAGTGGGGGAGCCGCTGCCTGAGCAGGGCGAACGGGCGGCTGAGCCGGCCGCGCCGGGAGAAGGGTCGGATTCACATGGAGAGCAAACCCCGGCCCGGCGGGCAGCTGCGATGCGTAAAGCTGACGTGGACGGGCGCGAGACGCCGGCGGTCAGCCCGCGCGCCCGCCGCGTGGCCGGTGAATTGGGTGTGGACTGGGCGGTATTGACGGGCAGCGGGGCCACGGGAAGGATCATTGAGCGGGATGTGCGTGCGGCCGCGGAGATGCTGAAGGAGGAGACGGTCATGGATGCGTCGCCGGTGGCGCGTCGGATGGCCGCAGAGGCGGGGATTGACCTGGCGGCGCTGGCGGCGAGCATGGGGGGCGGACGAATCCAGCGTGAGGACGTAGAAGCAGCGATCGCGGCGCGGCGAGAACCGGCCGCGGCGGAAGAGGCTGATGCGCAAGAGATTGTGCCTCACACGCGTATTCGCCAGATTACGGCCCAGAGAATGGCCGAGAGCGCGCGCACGACCGCACCGGTTACACTGACAACCGAAGCGGACGCTACCGAGCTGGTGGCATTGCGGCAGCAATTACGAGAGAGCTACGCGCGCCGCGAGCTGCCCGTTCCCAGTCTCAACGACATCTATCTGAAGCTAACGGCTGCGGCGCTGCAGGAACATCCCACCATAAATGCCAGCTGGGGAGACGAAGGGCTGTTGCTGCACCGCGATATCCATATCGCCTTCGCGGTCGACACAGAGGACGGGCTGCTGGCGCCGGTTTTGCGCGACGTAGCGGGCAAGTCGTTGCGGCAGATTGCAGCGGAGTCGAAGGACCTGATTGAAGGGGCGCGTCAGCATCGCCTCGGTCGCGAGGCGATGCAGGGCGGCACCTTTACGATTACCAATCTTGGCATGTATGGCATCGACGCGTTCACGCCGATCATCAACCTGCCGCAGGCCGCCATTTTGGGGATCGGCCGCATTGTCTGCAAGCCTGCCGTCCACAACGGCGAGGTTGCCGCCCGCCAGATGGTCGCGCTCAGCCTGACATTTGATCATCGCGTGGTAGACGGCGGCCCGGCCGCGCGTTTCCTCAACACGGTGCGCGAGTACGTCACCGAGCCGGTCATTTGGCTCACAGCCTGAAGGACGCTCTCACCGCCAATTGTTGGGTCGCGCACTCTTTCCTGATACCCCAGCTGAGTCATCAGGAGCCATTGCCATTTGCTCCTGACTTGCGGTGGCCACAAGTAACGCCCAAAACGAAGCGGAGTTGAGCGGCTTCCGGAGAATGCGGTTGACCGCGCAATTGTACTGCTTGTGTCGCGAACGGCCCGAGAGAATCGGGGGTGCCCAAAAATTGACAATATGATTGTTTTCCTTAGGATTATTGGGAGCCAATTTCAGGCCAATTTCATACGTCTTCACTCTCGATTCTGACAGGCGAATAGACGAACATTCGGCCGTTACCCATTTTCGAGATCAGTACAATCGCGTCACCTTTTGCCCTGTGCCGTTGCACAGGGTATTCTGCATAAGCACGGGGGAGAAGAATGAAAATCAAGGAAATTCGCGCGTTTGAGATTGCAACCGAGCCTCAGCCAAGGACCGAGCCGCGCGAGCCGAGCCGGGCGCAGACGATCCATATGAACCGCCCGATGGCGCGCTATGAACGATTTCCCAATGGCGTGGGGCATGTCTCGTTTGCGCCCTGGAAACGTCCGGCGGTGCTTGTCACGGCGGAGGACGGGACGCAGGGCTTTGGGCTCTCGCTCTACGGGCCACCGGTTACGCGCATGATAAACGAGCATTTGGGCCCCAATCTGATCGGCGAGAGTGCGATGGCGACCGAGAAGCTGTGGGACATGATGGTGCGGCTGAGCACCGCATTCAGTCCCACGGGCATGACCAGCTACGCCATCAGCGCGCTCGATGTTGCGCTGTGGGACCTCAAGGGAAAGCTGCTGGGCCTGCCGGTCTACGAGTTGTTGGGCGGGCCACAGAAGGAGAAGATCTTCTGCTATGCCTCGGGGTTCGACCAGGCGTGGTATATGGAGCTGGGCTTCAAAGCGACCAAGCTTTTCAGCCCCTGGGGCCCGGAGGACGGGCTGGAGGGACTCAACAAGCTGGAGGCGCTTGTGGCCAGCACACGCGAGACGATCGGCGACAACGTAGAGCTGATGTTGGATGCCTGGACGGGCTACGACAGCGAGTACACCGTGCGGGTGGCCGAGCGGATGCGACCGTACAATCTCAAATGGCTGGAGGACTATATTCAGCCGGAGGACCTATTGGGGTACGAGTCGATCCGGCAACGGCTGCCCTGGCAGACACTGGCGACCGGCGAGCACTGGTACAATCTGGCGCCGTTCGCCGCGGCCGCGGGCAAGCGGCTGGTGGATATTTTCCAGCCCGATGTGCTTTGGTGCGGCGGCATTACAGCCGCGGCCAAGATCTGTCACCTGGCGCAGGCCAATCATATTTCGGTGATAGCCCACGGCGGCATGAACTATCCGTTCGGTCAGCATCTGTCGATGGCGATGCCTGCCGTTACCTGGGGCGAACGGTCGGAAGGCGTGTCGTCGCCGGGCGTGCCGCTGGCGGAGATGGTCACACTGCCTGGAACGGCTGTGATCGAGGACGGGTATGTGCGGCCCAGCGACGCGCCGGGGTTCGGCCTCGAGATCGACGACGCGTGGCTGGAGCGTGCCGCGGCATAGTTCATTAAGGCCAGCGGCCGCTGGCCCGAGATAGGCCGCCGGTGACAGGTGGCGATGTCGGCGTCGCAACGAACCGGAGTGGCCGCACGCGGCCAGGCGGCACCGTCAACTCTTACGAAATTGGAGACAAGCCCATGCAACTCGGCTATTTTCTCATGCCTCTTCACCCGCCGGAGAAGGACCGAACGCTATGCTTCGAAGAGGACCTGGAGCTGATCGAGCGGGCGGAGGCGCTGGGCTATACCGAGGCCTGGATCGGCCAGCATCACACGGTCGCGTGGGAGCCGATCCCCGCCAACGATGTGTTTATCGCCCATGCAATGGCCCGTACGAACACGATCAAGTTCGGCACGGGCGTAACGATTGCTCCGCTTCATCATCCGGCCAATGTAGCCGTCCGGCTGGCGCTGCTGGACCACCTCTCGCGGGGCAGGCTGATGTGCGGTTTCGGCCAGACAGGCATTCCGACTGATATCAGCCTGTTTGATCTGCCGCGTGATCCGGGCAGGTTGGGGCTGATGACGGTTGAAGGGATCGACATGGTGCTGGAGCTGTGGACCAGGGACGCGCCCTTCGACCTGAAGGGCGAGTTCTGGCACATTTGCATCGACCAGACACGCCCGGAGATCGCCATGGGGCAGCTGCTGCGCCCCTACCAGAAGCCCCATCCCCCGCTGGCGATGGCGATCGTTAAAGGGGCATCGATGGCGGCGCGCATGGCCGGGCAGCGCGGCTTTCTACCGATCAGCTCGAACCTAGTGCCGGCTTCGACCTTGCCGCTCCATTGGGAAACCTACTGCGACGGTGCGCGCGAGGCGGGGCGGGACGAGCCGGACCGGAAGGTCTGGCGGGTGGCGCGCAACGTGTTTGTGGGCGAAACAACGGAGGAGGCGCTCGACTTCGCGCTGAACAGCGCCTTTGCCCGCTCGTTTGATTATCTGATCAAGCTGATCGGCCCCGGTCGCGTGAACAGTATGAAGGAGGACCCGGAGATGCCGGACGAGGAGCTGAACGCGGAGTACCTTGTTCGGCGTCTCGCGATCGTTGGCGATGTAGAGGAGTGTATCCGCCGCCTGAAGGAGGTGCAGGAGCTTGCGGGCGGATTCGGGACACTTCTGGCCATCGCGCATGACTGGGACGACAAGGCTCGCTGGCTGCGCTCGATGGAACTGCTTAAGGGGGAAGTGGCGCCCGCGCTGGCGGACCACTGATGTCCCCCTTGGTAGGAGTCGATTGCAGGCGCACCAAGAGTACGCCAGTTGCCCGGTGAATCCAATCCAAGGCAGATTCCCGGGAGGTTAAGAGCTGCAGGTGATTTCCGGCCTATTCCGGCAAGCGCGACGCAAGCCCACCCCAGGGTACGAGCAGCGTCACGATGGATCCGGTACAAGGGCGCAATCGACGCCGGAATGCCTACGTCGTTTTGACCTCATCCTCAAGCCGTCGACGCTGAAGAGGGCGGGCAAGAAAGAAAGTTGCCGAGCCCAAGCGATCCTGCACGAGTGGCGGGAGAAAACCCGTCAGACCAAACCAATCTCCTCGTCAATCTCAAACTGGTAGCCATCAACCTCCTCAGACAGAACTTCATCCATGGAAAGGGCGCGGCCGGCCAAGCTCGACTCCAGCATGGCGTAGGAGAGGGCCACCGACCGGGCGCCTTGTGCAGCATCAACCTCTATTGTCCCACCATCTTCGATGGCGAGGCCCAGTTCCCCGTACTCAACAGCGATGAGTTTGCGGTCCGTTACGGGAAAGGGGAAGTCGTAGCCCCACAGACGGTCACCGCCGAAAAGCGCGGCGGTGATCGGTTCCAGCTGGAAGTCCGGGACGAGGTCGAGCAGGCTCTCGTCGCAGACGGCCTCGCCGTCTTTGTGCAGCGTGATCAGCTGGCCTGAGCGGTCGGGCGGTAGTTCGAGCGACCCCTCGGAGCCGTGAATCTGCCGCGTGAAGACTCCCTGCCCATGGCCGGCGTGGTCCTCGATGTACTGGCAGACAGCGCCGCTCTCAAAGAGGAGTGTTGCGTAGGAGGCGTCATCGGCGGTGGCTTCGAACTCCGCCGGCATCTGCTTCTGCCACCTTTCGTAAACGACGGAAGGGTTTCGTGGCGAACTCCCGCCGGGCTCGGCGGCCTGATTGCGCCGAACAGGTTCGTGCAGGCGGGTCTGGGCGTAGACCGAGGCGGCCGGGCCGAGGTAGTACTCGACGATGTCGGTGAAGTGGACGCCTACGTCCAGCAGAAGTCCGCTTTCATTTTTCTGATGCCGCCAGACTGTGATCAGCATCAGGTCGCTGCCGCCTATCGTGTTGTGAATCATCAGGCGGGGCGAGCCGATAATTCCAGCGTCCAGGAGCGCCTTGCCGAGGCGATTCATCGGGTCGCGGCGGTAGTTTTCAGCCACGCTGACGATCTTTCCGGTGCGCTCGGCCGCTTCACGGATGCGATTGCTGGCGCGCACGGTCAGCCCGACAGGCTTTTCGATCATCGCATGCCAGCCCCGTTCGACAGCTTCGACGGCAACTGTATGGTGGTGGCGGGGCGTGGTGGTGATGTCGACTGCGACAACGCCAAGGGGTTCCAACAACTCCATCCGCTCGACGACCGCCGGGCGGGTACCCAGGCGATCTTCGGCGTCGGCGGCAAGCGACTCGGCGTTGGCCCTGACGGGGTCGCAGGCGGCCACCAGGTCGAAGGGGGAGAGGCCGGAATCGTTCAGTTCCGCCAGCCCGTAGAGGTGGCGATGGCCCATTCCACCACATCCGACGATTGCAAGAGGGATCTTTTCCATCAGTGGTCCTTTCTATTAGGTCGGCGATTGACATGTGCAAGGGGTAGCGTGTAAGGCATTCATGCAGAGGTCGGAAGCGTTCATTCTTCGTTTTTCATTAGTTGCGCGCTCGTTGCAAAGAAGAGAAGGGGAGCAGTTATATCAATCAAAGCCCAGAGCCAGCTATGCGTCGTCACGGGATCGGCGAACTGGAAGCCGACCCAGTTCCATAGCAGGCCGACCAGGAGGGCGACACCGAGATAGAATGTAGCGTTGGCTTCGAGATACTCCCTGGTAACGCCGCTTTCCGGGAGTGTGTCGACAGAGCGTTTGCGCTGATAGGCGAAGTATACGGCAATGAGCATCCCCAGCACTAACAGGGGATCGATAATGCGATAAACTGACTCTGCCAAGCCCTCTGAGGTGGGATCGTAGAACTGAGACCCGATGTATTGCACGTACACGACGACTGCCAGCACCCTCAGGTATACCCAGAAAATCAGTTTCACTTTGGGTCTCCTTGTAAACTGGCGGAGTTCCGAAAGGCCAAGACTGCCAACTGAATCTCACGTGTGGTTGGGGGAGTCAGCCGAATCGATTTCAAACAGGCATTTCTGGTAAATCTGGGCCTGGTAGAGAGGTTGCGAGTCTTCACTCTAGTCTAATCCACTATCTCTCTATTTGGAATCGTCATTCTCAGTCGTTGGGTCTTCCCAGAAGCAGAGGTCTCGTGTGAACTGGGGCGTGCAAATTTAAGGGGACGACCGGATTGGGTTTCCTTCACTCAACACCAGAGAGTTGCAGGCGCGCCAGAACTGTCTCCGGCTCCCAGACGCCTATCTCAACTGTCGGCTTCAGAGTATCGAAGTCATAGACAACCAACCGCAGTTCATATTCACCGGGCTGGATATGTGCTGGCAGATCAAGGTAGTGCAAAGTGTCCACCATTTCGCCCGTCGACCAGTGGCTCGTAGACTTCTGAACTGAATCTGTCAGGACGAAATCCGTCTGAAAAACCGAACTGCCCTCAGAGTCGTGAAGTCGCACGGAAATCGAGAAATCGGCCTCCAGCGCGGCGGCAGTCTGCCATTGCAGCGCCACCCAAAGTAGCCGAGTATCTGTCAATTGGAGTTCGCTATGCGACGGAAGTTGTCCTCCGGACTGGCCCAGGGCGAACCCATGGAGGGATATGCCCTTGTCATAGTGGACTGTCACGGGCTGCAACTGGTCATATAGTGTCCAAGGGAGATCCAGCGAAACATCTTTGTAAGTGTGGATTTGAAAGCTTCTGTATTCGTCGCTGCGCAGGTATTGCCCGTATTTTTCCAGCAGAGATAGCGTGTGGTCTTCTGCTCGCGGGTCTCCGCCGACTAGATCGTTTCTCCAGTTTACGAACCTGACAGTTGAAAAGCTACCCTCATCAGACAGAACTGTCTCAACCTTTTTCGCCAAGTCGTGTGGCGTTAACGCCGCGAGAATGAGAGCGCGGGCGGCTCCTTGATATAGGTATTCGAAACCAAAGTGCTGATCGCTGAAATGCTCGTTATGCAGCGGGTAGGGGAGGATGTAGACCACGTCCTCCTCGGACAGCTGCGCGTTGAGCACCTCGGCAGCCTTTGCCCACTCCGCATGGTATGCGCGATTGAAGCCTGGCGCAGCCGCCCACTCTTCAAAGAAGGTGCGGTACGTGGTCACACCTTGCAGCAGAATAAGGACCGCCATCACAGCAGCACCGGCTGCGGCAATCAATCCTTCATGTTCGGGCAAGAATGGGCGATTACGCCACTTAAATGACAATCGCCGCGACCGGATGAATCCGTACGTTTCCCACATACCGCTGCCAATGAACAGGTAGACTGTCGGTGCGGCGCCGATCATGCGCAGCGTGTTGGGTCCTTGTCCATCGGTATTGGCCAGCATAGCCGGCAGGATCAGAACGGCCAGCCAGAGGAACAGGAGCCGGTTGGCAGGGATCCTCTGCCAGCGATACAAAGCAAACCCTACGCCAAGCCAGAAAAAAACGGTCTGCCAGGGATTCAGCATGGGCTGACCGGCGAAATTGTATCGAGGGATCCGGTCGCCACGAAAACCGAACACAAGAAGGTGTTCCCAAGCGTTGTTGAGGAGAGCTGCAATTGCGCTGCCAAAGCCTTCATTGAAGCGCCAGAAATCCCGGCTCCGAATGGTAAGGTCCTCTGGATTGAACGCAAAGTAGAGGAGCAGCGGCGCGGCCACCAGACCGGCCATGCAGACGAATAGTCCGACGCGCAGCAGATCCTGCCTTTCCAGGCCTGCGCGCGTTGTCGCTGTGCGAACGTTACGCAGAGGGTATATGAAACTGAGACCAAAGAGCAGATACAGGAAGGGCGTGAGGCGCGCCGCAAGATAAGTATACGGCAGCAGCCCAGCAAACGTGCCAGCAAGCGCTGCTTGCCACCAGGCCCCACCACGGTCGGCTCTGTGGCGCCAGGACCACCAGAGGAGTGCAAAGCTCAAGGTAAGAAACAGCGGAAGGTAGTTGGCTCTTAGTCCCGCGCGCGCCAGAAAGGTCTGATTCATAGAAACTGCCATAAGACCGGCTCCGACACCACCAACCAGTAATCCACGCCCGGGAGTGCTCCGACCGCTTTTCTCATCCAGACCGAATAGAAGCCTGCCTAGCCAGAAAACGGCGAAGACTGTGCCTGCGCTGGCCACTGCCGTGGGTAAGTGAAAGGAAAAAAGCGTGCGGCCTAGTAGGATGGTGGAGAAAGCAACGGCATAGACGCCCACTGCCTCGCGTCCACTGCCCTTTTCTGGAAAGAATACCCTGTGCCTACCTTGCAACACCTGCAGGGCATATACTCCATCTGGACCCTCATCACTTTGGATGCCGGGCGGCAGTTCGCTCAGACGGTAGAAGCGCAGTGACAGTACTGCCAGAGTCAGCGCAATCACGATAGCGACTGTCACTGGGGCGCGATAGACGCTCCTCCGATCAGCCGGCCTTGAATTCAACGTTTCCTGCGAGTTGCTCATGACCGTGGCCGGCTCTCTCTATCTCTTGCACGGACGCGGTTAACATGTTCATCGCCTGTTGGACGAATTGGCATCCAGCTGGACTCCAGTCTACGTCACGCAATTCTGCTGGCCGGCTACCACCTGAAGGTGTGCCAAAGTTATTTCCGGTTCCCAGACTCCTATCTCAACGGTTGGCTTGAGCGTTACGGAGTCGTAGACAATGAGTCTCAGTTCGTACTCGCCCGGCGGGACATCGGCCTGAATATCCAAGTGGACCCAGGTGTCGAACTGTTCAACTGGGCCCCCGTCGCCGGTGACCGAGTGATCTGGCTTCCACAAAATCAGATCCTTAGTATAGACATCGGTCGTATCTGCATTTCGCAGACGAAGGGAAACCGAGTATTCGATTCCCAGATCAGGCGTCGTCTGCCAGTGCAGGACTGCCCATATGTCTTTCGACTCTCGAAGAAGAATCGGTTCCTCGATCGAGAGCTGGTCCTGGCCTTGACCCAGGGCAAACCCCAACAGTTCTATGCCGCCGTCATAGACGACAGGTAGCGGCTCCAGAAAATCATAGGGTTTCCAAGGAGAATCCAGGGAGATGTCAGTGTATCGATGGACCCAGAAACTGCCGAAATTCTCGCTTTCCCGGTAAAGTCCGTACTTGTTGAGGAGAAATGCGAAGCGTTCGTGTTCATCGCCTGTCCAGACGGACTCAAGGTTCCACTCTACGACATTTACAGTGGAGAGGTCGTCGATTGCGATCAAGGTCGACTGGATTTTCTGCGCAAAGTCGGACATTGCCGTATGGAAGAGATATGCCGGCGTCTCACCTTGATACAGATAGTCGAATGTATGACTGCGGAATTCTTCTTTCAGAGGATATTGTCTCTGGCCGTCAGGGATGAGATAGGCGGCGCCGGATGCAAAGGGCAACACATTGAGAGTCCGAGTCAGCTCCGTCCATTCCACTTCATAGGATTCAAGGACCCTGTATGCGGGCGCCCACTCTTGAAAGTAGATACGATGCGTGTTCCAACCTTTTAGCAGCAGCAGAGCCGGGATAACTGCACTGATAGTTGCCGCCATCCGGAAAGCATTTCTTCGCAACAGTTGCTCTTTTGCGACCTGCCAAATCTCCCATGCACCGGCTGCAGCCAAGAGGTATATGGAGGGGACCGCGCCTATCATGCGGAGAGTGTTTGGCATGCTGTCTCGCGCAAAAATGGCTGGCATGAGCATAACGACGAGCCAGATCAAGAGCAGCCGATAAGGAGGCCATCGCCATCTGGAGACAGCGACAGCGACGCCCAACAGGAACATGAGGGCCTCCACTGCATTCAACATCGGACGGCCGGGAAGATTGTGCGACCAGTAGGGGTCGCCGAGCACTCCAAAGGCCAGCAAGTGCTCCCAGACATTGATCAGGAACAACCAGACGATGTTGTGCCCCTGGGTACGGCTTGCACTGAACACTGATACTTGGCTGCTTCGTGAAAAGAACTCGTCTGGATGCGACGCGAAATAGAAGAGAATAGGCGCTGCCACTAGCAGGGCTACGCCGACGAAAAGGCACAGTCGTACGATGTGCCCTTTGAGCAGGTGAAAAGGCGACCGCTGATTGGTTGCCGAACGAAGGAGGGGCAGGAAGCTAAGGCCAAAGAGCAGAAAAAGAAATGGAGAAAAGTGCGCTGCCAAATAGGTATAGGGAAGAAGGCCTGCGCATACTCCCGCCACCGCGATCGGCCACAAGCTTTGTCTTCTCCAACTCCACCAAAGAAGAGCAAAACTGACAGCAAGCAAGAGTGGCAGGAAATTGGCCCGGAATGCTGTACGGCCAATAATTGTCTGGCCAAGAGAGGCAGCCAGCAAAGCGGCCCCCACGCCGCCGACGAATATGCCGCGCCACGGGTTGGCCTTTTTGCCCGGTTTTTCTTCGCGAAAGAGGAGCCACCCCAGCCGGAACACAGCAAAGACGGTGCCTGCACTGGCAACGGCCGCGGGCAATCGAAGCGCCAGTATGGTCCGCCCAAACAGGGAGGTAGTTAATGCGACTGCATAGGCCATCAGACCTTCCAGGCCATCATGCTCTTCAGGAAAGAATACAGCGTGCTCTCCGCGCAGCACTTGCAAGGCATTAACGCCATGAATCCCTTCGTCAAGAAGCGCCCCTGGGGGAATATCGCCCAGCCGGGAGAAGCGCAAGATCAAAGCGGCCAAGGCCAATGCGAGCAAGACCCCTACCGTTACAGCCGCGGGAGAGAGGAGCCTACCGCCGCTCGGCCCGGCGGCACTCGCCGGGCTGTTAACGTTAGCAGTTGTTCGAGACATTCCTGCTCCCTGTTTCTCGCTCTTCCCACGCACAGCCAGCAGTCTACAACCAGCCGATTGGAAGTCAAACACAAGGGGTGTTCGGGCCCCGCCAATCGAACTGACTATGGGCAAGGAAATCAAACCATGGTTGAAGGGAACCGGGACCATTGAGGAGATGGGGAGACAAGAGTTGTCTAACCCTCTCAAGGGGAAGAAACTGCCTGCGTCAGGGAGTTTCGGGGCCTTCGAAATGGCTGCGAAGGGACGGCCTAGCTACTACGGCAAACTTTTGTCGTGATGGCTCAATGGCTCGGCTCCGTCCTCCGTCACCAGAAAGGCATCCTCCAGGCGAACGCCGGTTACGCCCGGCACGTAGATGCCGGGCTCCAGCATGACTACGTGGCCCTCTTCGAGTACCTCCTGGCTGTAGGGGACGATGCGGGGCGCCTCGTGGCTTGTCAGACCGATGCCATGACCGGTGTGGTGCGGATAGACTTCGTAGCCGCCGTCTGCCATGTAGCGGCGCACCTGACGGTCGACTTCCTGAGCCACGGCGCCGGGGCGGATCAGGGAGACTGCAAATGCAAGTGCCTCTTCCACGAACTTATGTAGTTCGACCTGGAGAGCGGTGGGTTGATTGGCAAAGTAGGTGGCGCAACTGTCGGTCCAATAGCCGTCGACGACGACGCTCAAGTCAAGGATAAGGGAATCGTCGGCGTAGATTTCGTAGTCCAGGGGCGCGGCGCCGATATTGGCTGGCCGATGGCCGACAATACAGTCGTTGCCCATCTGCATCCACATTCCCGCCTCCCGCTCGACCGCCGTCTGCACTTCGGTCCAGACATCGATCTCGCGCTGCCCCTTGCGGACAGCTCTGCGACCTGCGTCGTGACCAATTGTGACAAGGCGGAAACCTTCACGGATACGGGCCAGTTCCTCCTCAGTCTTGACGGCGCGTAGCGGCAAGAGCTTTCCCTCAAGGGAGGCAGGTTTGCAGCCAGGCAGCGTGTTGTGAATCGTCTGCCAAAGGGACAGGCGCAAACTCTTTTCCTCTATCCCGACCCGGCGGGCGGGCGTTCCACTCGCGGCAACAAGGTCGCCTAGAATTTCAGCAAGGCGACCGGGTGCGTCGATGGCCTGCTGAATCGTATAATTGACATAGGTCGCGTGGGCGCAGTCCGGGTTGTCATCGAAAGAGGCGGCAGGGGCAAAACCCTCATCGGCCAGCAGAGTAAACCGGCCTCTGTCGAACCAGACAAGCGCGGGCGCAGGTAGGTCGAGCCCTGTCAGCCAGCGTACACTTTCAATATCGGAAAAGAGCGCGCAATCCACTCCATCCTCATCCAGAAGCTGCGATGCGCGGGCCCTCTGTTGTGCGTGCATTTGTCTCTAATCCTCTAACTGGAGTTAGGAAGACTCTACTCTCGCGGAAAAGGTATTGGGTTGCGTTGTTCGCTACCAGGGCATCGTGCGATTGGTGTACTCACGCCCGACACGCGCCGCCTCCTCGGTTGCGGAGCCGATCATGACGCCTTCATCGATGAGCTCCCGCACATCGTGTGGCCGCACGCTATTGAGGAAGAATATCCCGGCGGCGTCGCAGGCCCCCTTCACGCGGGCGCGGGCTGCGGCCATGTCTGGAGGGTAGGGTGGATCGTGGGCGTCGGCGTGGCCTAGGCTCATGCCCATGTCGCCTGGCCCCCATTCGGCAAAAGCGATGCCGGGGACGGAAGTGCTGGCCTCTGCATTCTCGAGTGCGCGGCGGTTCTCGATTTTCAGGCCTAGCAGTAGCTCGCCTTCGGGATTCAAGGGCCAGACATCGGCCTTCTTCACGTATCCCTGGGGCGTGAGTCCCCAGATGGATGCTGCCATGGCCTGGCCGCCGGCGCCTCTACGGCCTTGGTCCAATGTGATTTCGCCATTGCCTGCCGCGCTCGCCGCAGTGGCGCTTTCGGTTACGCCGATCGTCTGGAAGGGGTAGCGGGCGGACTCGACGAAGACCTTGACGGCGGCGGGCGATTCGGCATGGCAGAGGAGAATCCCGTGAACGCCGCGCGCCAGGACCTGTTTGACCATCCAGGCGTTGGCCCGCATCACGTTCTCGTCGGTGCCATCGGTTGGCAGCGTGCAGATGACCGCCGGCGTGCGGTGTCCGCTGCGGGTCGGGCCTGCATCGACAAGACCGCGCATGAACTCGCCCAGGCCGACAGGGTCGAAGGCGCCGTGCTCGAACTCTACAATCAGGTAATCGGCCCAGGTGTCCCTGTGGGCTGCGCCGTTCCTGTACGTTAGGCCGCCGTGAACGCCGCTGTAGTAGATCGGCTGTTCGGCCTCCAGCAGTTCAATTGCCCGGTTGATGCGCGGCATTCGGGTTCCTCGAAAAGGTGGTTGCGTTGATTTCCCGGTGTGATGCCGGTTACAGCGCTCGCAGGGGCTCTTCGATCAGACCGACCAAGGCGTCCAGGAACTGCGCGGCGCGGACGCCGTCAACGGCGCGATGGTCGCAGGAGAGTGTCAAAGTCATCATCGGGCGCACAGCCGGTTGCCCGTCCAGCGCAACGACGCGTTCGGCGATGCGTCCGACGGCCAGGATTGCGGCCTGGGGTGGGTTGACAATCGCGTTGAATGCGTCAACCCCGAACATGCCCAAGTTACTGATTGTAAAGGTCCCTCCAGCGAAGTCATTGGGCTGGAGAGCACCGCTGTTGGCGCGCGCGACCAGGTCGGCTCTGCAAGCTGCGATTTCTTCGACGCGCAGGCGGTCGGCGTTGTGCACAACTGGAACGAGCAGCCCCTCTTCGACGGCCACGGCGAGGCCGACATTTACGTCCGGGTTGGTCTGGATCGCGCCATCCTGCCAGAATGAGTTGAGGCGGGGATGGGCAGCCAGCGAGAGGGCAGCCAGCTTGGTGAGCAGGTCCGTAAAGGTGATTTTGGCCGCGCCTTCCCCGTCGGCGGCTAGGAGATCGCGCCAGTCCATAAGCTGACCTGCGTCGACCTCGCGCACCAGGTAGAAGTGGGGTACACTGTTCCAACTCTCGGTCAATCGCTGGGCCATGATCTGCCACATTCGCGACACGGGCTGCTGCTCCGGTTGTCCGAGCGCGGGCGCGGGCTGGGGCGCAGAGGGGACAGGTTGTGCTTCGAGGGGCACGTCGGCGGCCAGTACGGCTCCCTCCGGACCACTGCCTGCCAGCGACGCCAGGTCAACGCCCCGCTCGCGTGCCAGCCGCCGCGCTTTGGGCGAGGCCAACACGCGTTCAGGAGAAGCTGCCGAGCGCAGATGGGCCTCAACGTCTTCTTTGGAGATGCGTTCACCAGAGGTGGAGACTTCAGACAGGTCGATGCCATGTTCGGCGGCCATGCGCGCGGCGACGGGGCTGGAGGCACGAGATTCCGGTGGCGGAGCCGCAGCCGATTCGTCCGGAACATCGCCGGTCTGCGCGGGGGCCGCTGCAGGGGGCACCTCTTCGCCTTCGGCGGCGATGAGTCCGATCACCTGTCCAACCGGAATCTCGTCGCCTTCCTGGGCTGTCACGGCCGTCAGGACGCCGGAGGCGGGCGCTTCGACCTGAACGTCCACCTTGTCGGTAGCCACCTCCATGAGCGGTTCGCCGGCCTCAACCATTTCGCCTTCCCGTTTCAACCAGCGCAGCAGGACACCCTCATCCTGCGCCATCCCCAGTGCCGGCATAATCACTTCTTTGGGCATGTTTTTCCCCTTTCGGAGGTCAACTCGCGCGAATCTGGTAAGTGTCAACCGCACATGGCCTTTGCGGTTTCGAAGACATATTCGGCACTTGGGATCGTCATGTCTTCCATTGCAGGCGAGAAGGGCACAGGCACATTCATTGCGCCGATACGTTTGACGGGCGCGTCAAGGTAGTAGAATGCACCGTCGGCAATGACTGCGGCCAGTTCGCCTGTGACGCCATACTGCTGGTAGCCCTCGTCGACAACGAGCGCACGGCTGGTCTTTCGGGCTGATTGGATAAGTGTTTCGGCGTCAAGCGGCGTGGTCGTGCGAGGGTCTACCAGCTCCGCGCTGATGCCGGCCTCTGCGAGCTTATCGACCGCCTCGAGGGCCGCGTAGACCATTGAGCTGGTGGCGACAATTGTGATGTCCTCGCCGGTGCGCTTCACGTCCGCCCGGCCCAAAGGGAGAAGGTACTCCTCTTCGGGAACGGGCCCCTTCTGCTGGTAGAGCATCTTATCTTCGAAGATTACGACCGGATTGTCGTCGCGGATGGCGCTCTTCATGAGACCTTTGGCGTCGTAAGGCGTTGCAGGGACAGCCACTTTGAGACCGGGGATGTGGCTGAAGAGGGCGTGGAGGGACTGACTGTGCTGAGCGGCGGAGCGGCGGCTGGCGCCGAGGGTCGTACGCAAGACCATGGGTACGGTCAGCTTGCCGCCGGACATGTAGTGGGTCTTTGCCGCCTGATTTATCATTTGGTCCATCACCAGCGTAGTGAAGTCGCCGAACATGATGTCCACGATGGGACGCATGCCTGTAATGGCCGCGCCGACACCGATCCCGGCGATGCCGGCTTCGGAAATGGGCGAGTCGATAACCCGGTCGGCGCCAAATTCGTCGAGCAGGCCGACGAGCACCTTAAAGACCGACCCCGCTTCTGCGACATCTTCACCGATGACGAATACGCGCTCGTCGCGGGCCATCTCCTCGGCGACGGCTTCGCGAATTGCCTGACCGAAGGTGATTTCACGCTCACCGGGCGCGTGAATAGCCGGACTGCATTCGATTCCGTTCTTAAGCGTAGACATGCCGCTCCACCTCGCTTTCTTCTGGGAAGGACGCCTCAAGGGCAAAGTTTACCGCTTCGTCAACGGCGGTCTGAACGTCCTGTTGAATGCGGTCAAAGACTGACGCATCAGCTTGCTTGGTCCTCGTCAGCCAGTCCTCAAGAAGTGTCAAGGGATCCCGCTTGGCCCACTCTTCCTCCTCTTCGCGCGTGCGGTAGGGCCGGTCAATGTCGCCGACGTGATGGCCGCGGAAGCGATAGGTGTTACAGACGAGGAAAGCAGGGCCGCCGCCCTTGCGCGCCCGGTCGACAACTAGGCGAGCAGTGGAGTAGACAGTGCGGATGTCCTGACCGTCGATGCCCTGCGCGTGGACGCCAAAGCCGGTTGCCCGCCCGATCATGGAGCCGGCTGCGGTCTTGGAGTTATGCGTATACTCCCCGTATTGGTTGTTCTCGCAGACGTAGATGACCGGCAGCTTCCAGAGTTGGGCCATGTTCATCGACTCGTACAGGAGGCCCTGTCCGAGGGCGCCGTCGCCGAAGAAACAGACGGCCACCTGATCGGTTCCGCGCAACTTTATCGACATGCCTGCCCCGGTGGCGATGCCTGCGCTGCCGCCGACGATACCATTCGCCCCCAGGTTGCCGGTTTCCTGATCTGCGATGTGCATGGAGCCGCCTTTACCGCGACAGTAGCCGGCCTCCTTGCCCAGGAGTTCGGCGAACATGCGGTCCAACGCGGCGCCTTTGGCGAGACAGTGGCCATGCCCCCGGTGTGTGCTGGTGATGTAATCGTCCTGGCGCAAGGCTTCGCACATCCCTACGGCGATCGCCTCCTCGCCGATGTACAGGTGGGCGATGCCCGGCATGCGCGCGCTGGTGTAGAGTTCGTTGGCCGCCTCCTCGAACGAACGAATCCTGACCATCTGCTCGTAAGCATGGAGCCAGTGTTCGGCGTCCATTTCGGCCCCGTTCTGCTTGGTTCCGTTTGTCTCAGTCATAGCGTCACCCCGTGTGAATATAGAAAGAAGCTACCAGTTCATGACCCAGCCGCTGTCGACATTGACAGCCTGGCCGGTAATGGTGCGCGCGTGGTCGGAGGCGAGAAAGACAACCGTCGCCGCGATCTCCTCCGGAGAGGTCTTTTTTCCCAGGACGGCCATGCGTCCGATCTTTTCATTGAACCATTCTTCGTAGGTCGGTCTTTCGTCTTCCGGCAGGTTTGCGGTCGAAAACTTATGGATGCGCCGCTGGAGCGGGGTATCGACCATGCCGGGACAGATGGCGTTGGCGCGTATATTGTAGGGGGCAAAGTCCTTGGCTGCAATCTGCATGAAGCTGAGGACTGCGGCTTTGGAGACGCTGTAGGGTGGGTCGGTCTGGGAGCCGATCTGGCCGGCGACCGAGGAGAAGAAGCAGAAGGTGCCCTGGCGGCGGGCGATCATGGGCGCGTAGAAGGCATGGGCCGTGTTGACAGCGCCGAGCAGATTTACATCATGGACGCGCGGCCAGTCTGAGGGTTCGAGATTCCAGAAAGGGAAGCCGCCTTTGCCGGAATCGATGCCGACGGTGAAGATTACGTGGCGCACGGGCCCCAGTTCATTCTCGATGCGGTTTGCAGCGGCTTGCATCGCCCCATAGTCGGTCACGTCCACCTGGACGGAGAGGGTTGCAACGCCTTGCGTCCCGGCCTCGCGCGCAATCTCATCGACGACGGGGTCGCGGTCGAGCAGCGCTACGGCTGCACCCTCGGCTGCGAAGGTCTTGGCGATCATCCTGCCCATACCGTTGGCCCCGCCGACGACGACGGCGATGTGGCCTGCGAGTTCAAGATTCATATTGGTCCTCTATCTCCAGGCATATGTTGTCAGTTTGAATGAACAAACATTGGTCATCAGGCAACCGAGGTCACGGCCTGGCACCCGTGCGGTTGGCCTGGGCGCGAGGTGTAAGGTCAAATTGGGTTTCATGGCCGTTGAAGAAGCGCTGCAGCTCATCCACCATCAGCGCGAAGAAATCCTGCTGCGCGGTGGGGCCGCCGTAAGAGCCGATGTGCGGGCTGAGAAAGACATTGGGAAGTTGCAGGATTTCGCTGTCGGGTGGCACGGGTTCCGGGTCGAAGACGTCCAATCCGGCGACGACGTCGCCCTGTTTGAGCCGTTCGATGAGTGCGGCGGAGTCGGTCACCTTACCGCGCGATACGCTGACGAATACCGAGCCGGGCCGCAGAAGCGCCAGCTCCTTCTTGCCGATCATACCTTCGGTCCTGGGTGTGTGTGGAACGAGGCAAACGACAACATCACAGGTGAAGACGTTTTCAAGGCTTGTCTGCAAGAAGCCAAGGGCCTCGGGCAACTCCTGCGGCAAATAGGGGTCGTGAACCCAGATTTCGGTCTCGAAGGCGCGCAGGAACCTGATCAGACGCCGGCCCATGTGACCGCAGCCGACCAGGCCGACGCGGCGGCCCATCAGCGATCCCGGCAGCCCTTCCATCAGAGAGGGTTCGACAGGGGTCTGTCCGGCGATCATGCGCCGGAAGTGGCCGCCGCCGTTGCGCAGGCTGACGAGAATCATCGCCAGCGCCCACTCGGAAACGGGATAGGAGGAGGCGTTGGTCGTGTCGACTGTACGAATGCCGCGCGCCCAGGCAGCGTCAAGATCGATACGGCTGGCGAAGCGATCGCCCTCCATTTCTCCAATGATCCTGAGCGTGGGGGCCTTTTCGAGGAGTTCCTCTGTCAGGGTCGGCGCGCCCCAGCAGACGACAAGCGCGTCGTGACCGGGCAGCCTGTCAGCCAGCTGTGCGGCGGCTTGGGGATCTGTATTGGTGTCGTAGATGCCACCGCCCTGACAGGGGAACCAGTCCCACTCGGCGAACAGTTCAAGACGGCGTAGGTCCTGCGGGTCCAGGTGGTTATGGCGAACGTTGGCGTCAAAGGCCAGCAGGACGCTGGGTTGATCTTTTGACATGCGACTTGATTTCAAGTGGACAGATTCAGTTGAGCCACAGCTCCCTGGTGTAATCGATCGCCCGGCGGAAACCGTCCTCGCCGGACTTGCTGGCCTCTTCGACGGAGACCCAGCCGTTGAATCCGGCGGTACGGAAGCGCTCGAAGATTTCGTGCAGCGGCGTAACGCCGCTGCCGATAAGGACCGGCTCAAACGCGCCGGCCCGTCGGATATCACTGACGTGAAGCGCGGCGACACGGGGCAACACTTCATCCAGAACGGCCAGCGGATCATCGTTGACGGCGAGCAGGTTGGCCGTATCGAATAGGAGTTTGAGGCCGCTGTGGGCAGTACGCGCGCAGATTTCGAGAAAGACCGGCGCCGTCTGCGAAAAGTCGAAATAGGACCAGACATAGCCGATGGCGTGGTTTTCGTACACGAGGGTGACCCCTGCAGCGCTGGCCTCGTCCACCCATGCGGACAGCCCGTCGGCGGCCCAGGCAATGCCGTCGGCGCGCGCCACGCCGGGGTGATTCTGGCCGGCGGTAACGCGCAGGAAGTCCACTTCCAGCCGGGCGGCTGCGTCAATGTACTGGCGCAGTTCATGCCGATGGCGCCGCCTTTCCGCCGAGTCGGGGTGTGTGAAATCGGTGTAGGTGACCATGCCGGCAATAGCGACGCCTGCATCGTGCGCTTGCCGCCGCAACTCGTCCAGATAGGCGTTATCGAGAGAGCCAAGATGGGCGACACTGATGTCGGCTCCATCGAGGCCGAGGGCTGCTGCCAGGTGGAACCAGTCGGCCAGCGTTCGGGCCCCGCTGCTGAATTCGGGATAAAGGGACGCGGGGAGGCAGGAAATCGGCATGGTGTTATGAATCCCCGATCGCAACGACCCAACCGGACGAGGCGTCGCAGAAGAGGAAACGATTGTCGGGATCGGTGCTCAAACCGTGGGGCTCCGGTACCGACGCGGGCACGGTGATGCGTTCCATTTCCGCCCCATCTACAACGTTCAATTTCACGATAACGCGATCGCCTGTATGCACGACCCAGACGCCATCTTCGACTCGCACGACGCCATGTGCGCGCTCGTAAGGCAAGGGGATGACGTGCTGTACCGACCAATCGCTGATGCGAACTTTGCTGAGTGTCTGGCTCTTAAGCGTTGTCAACCAGAGGTGGCCCGGCTCGATGCTGTCATATTCGATGCCGTGCGTGCCGCCGCCATTGGGAATCGGATGGCGGGAGATGGTCTCGCCGCTCTCCGGGTCCACGCGCAGGACTTCTCCCATGGACTTGCTTGCATCTTTTGCGCGCTGGGGGCGCCACTGGTCGGCACAGCCGTTGGCTGCCAACCACAGGCTGCCCTCGCCCCAGGCCATTCCGCTGGTGTTGGAAGAGTCGCTGGGGATATCGCGAATCATCATGGGCACGCCGTAGTAGTCCAACTCGCCGGCGCGTTCAACCAGCATCAAGCGGTCGGTAATCTGGTCGACGATCCAGAGGCCGTCATCGGTCATCTGCAGCCCATTGGGCACAGCGTATGGCGCCCGGAAAAGCTTGGTGAAGGATGTCATGACATTGCTCCTGAAATCGACTAGGTTGTTGCTAATGGCGGGGCGGGGACGCCGACAGCGTCGCCAGTTTCAACGATGCGGTTCCAGGTGATGTCTTCGATTGGGATGCCGTCGGCCAGACGTTGCTGTCGGCGCTCCTCCTCGATCTCGCCAGGGTAGTAGATTCGCTCTACACCCGGCAACTTCGGCGATGAATGGACCCAGTTTACGAGCCGCTCGGTCTCTTGCTTGTACTCGTCCACGTCGATGAAGCTCTCGATCAGAATGGCGATAGCGATCCAGCCGGAGGCGCCGCGCGTTGGCGGGTCCGCGCTGCAACCGGCCCACGAGAGCCCGCCGGCGATGGCGTCGACCATCATTCCGAGGCCGTAACCCTTATGTCCGACCGAGCCGCCCATGGGAAGCATTGCGACATCCCCGTTCAGAAAGAGATTGGGGTCGGTCACGGGATTGCCGGCGGCATCGATTAGCCAGTCGTCAGGCGTGGGCAGGCCCCGGGCGCGTTGCACCTCGACTTTGCCGCCCGCGACCATGCTGGTCGTCAGATCGAGCATAAGGGGCGGGCCCCCTGCGCGCGGGGCGCTGAAGGCGATCGGATTGGGGGGAAGACGGCGTCCAGTACCACCGAAGGGGGCGGTGAAGGGGCCGCCACCATTGAGCAAGAGGAGGCCGACGCAGTCTTGTTCAGCGGCGATGGGGGGAAATGCCCCCAGCCGCCCGATGTGGGTTGAGCGATGAACAGCGACAGCGCCAAAGGTGTGCTTTTGGGCACGCTGTACCGCCATTTCCATCGCTTTTTTGGCCAGAACGATCCCCTGCATCTGCTGTGCGTCAATGACAAGTGATGCCGACGTCTCGCGCACAATTCTGAGGGCGCCGACCGGCTTCATGTTCCCCTCTCGCACAGCCGTGATATAGTTCGGCAGGCGAATAATGCCATGGGAGTCGTGCCCGAAGAGATTGGAATCGACGAGGTGGTTGGTGACATCACGGCCCTGATCGGAGGGAAAGCCGGCGGCGGCAAAGATGGCCGTGCCGTACTCTCTCAAGCTGTCGTGGGAGATCGTTGGCATTTACGGTTCGTCCTGTGAAGAGATCGTGGAGTCGACGATGGCAGGCGCGTGGAAGTCTCGACTTCTGCACGTCAATGGTACAAGTGAGAGTATACCCTGCGGAGACCAAAGATTCAAAAGGTCTCGACCAAAAATGCGGGAGTGAGTAGTCAGTCGGTCGGACGGTTGCTTCATTCTGAAGCTTCATCTTGGGGCAGAACGGCGAGTGGGACAAGTAGCTGCCCGTTTTCAAAGTATCTCTGCGTACCGTCTTCAGGATAGAAAGACAGCCTCTCTCCACTGGTAGGATCGTACAGTCCTATGCGAAACAAATAGTTTCCCGGCTCGAGTTCCGTTGGCAGGCCGAGTTCCCGGCGGTCGATGTAGAGCGCATTCGCGTGCCACTGGCTGGTTGGAACCAGTCCCGCCAGTGCAGGACCATCAAACTGCGCGATACGTCCGCCGCTTGGATCGTGCAGATGGATGTATGTGATCCAGTCATTGGAAATGCCTTTGCCACTATCCCAGAAGAAGCGCACTGTCGGCCCGCCCTCCTGCGGCATGAAATCGTAGCCCTGCAGGCTCAGACCGTCGTCAGTGACGGCGCCCACTCTGGTTGTGGGGCGCTCCTTTTGAAAGATGCCGGGACGCGTTGGAGCGACATCAAGCGTTCTTAAGTACAGCATATTATCTGTTGAACCGGGTACGATGACTCTTTCGCCTTCCGAGGTGAACATCCCTGCGACAAGCGTATAGGTGGATGGCGGCAGGTCTGCCGGAAGGCTGAGCCGCAGGTCGTCCACGTAATACTTGGCCGGGTCCCAGAATTGGGAGTCAGGGCGGCCACCAATACCTACGTTTTCGACTGCCCAGGAACGCTGCAGCGAGGGCGTGTAGAGATGCAAAAAGCTGTGCAACTCATCAGTGATAAGGCCCTGTCCTTGCCAGTATAGCCGCACTCTGACCGTCCCCCCCGGTCTTGGGTTGGATCCACTGACCATTTGCCAGCCAAGGAGCGTCACCTGTGTCGAGAGAGGGTCTCCAATGGTTTCCTGTTGCCCATCTACTGCAAGAGCCAGTTGCCCCGGCGGTGAGTGGCGCAGAAAGGGCCCTCCGGAGGAAAAATCGAAGGCATATCGCACGACCACGAGAATGAGGACGCAGCCGACCATCGCGCTCAACTGTCGCGAGGCAAGAGGCATTCGTTGTTCGCTCACCTCCTCTTCCTTACGACGCAACAGTACGATACATAGTAGGCCTCCCACAGTCATAATCAGGCCAAGTAGACTAAGCCGTTCGCCCCAGCGTTGCGCGGGAGTACCCTCCCAGCGAATGACAATTGGCTGTTCGGGATCTGTAGCGTCGGCGACTTGCGTCCAGCCTGCAGGGCCGGGGCTTAGCGTTGCTCGTTCTCCGGCGCTCCAGCCGGGATGAAAGTGAAGACGGATAAGTTGCGGTTGGGGCTGATCAGGAAGATCAACTGCCGCCTCGTGGGGAGAACGCCACAGCGGCAGAATGGCGACAGGTTCAGGCGTCTGGCCGTTTATGACGCTCATGTCTGCGCCGCGGAGCAGGAATTCGCCGCTCACTGTGGTACCCCAGGCGAAGGTTGTCTGTTCAAATGCGCGCGTGTCCTCATAGGTCAATGACCTTACTTCCACGTTCGGCGAGAGTGACGTATGTGCAGGAAACAGGTAGGGGAAGATGGCTAGGAATGAGGTGATAGTAATGCCGAGGGCCGGCAGCCAACGCCGGAATGTCGGCCATGCGTCAACCGTTACAGCGGCAGCGGGCAGGATGCCGAGAGGCGCGATAGAGAGGAATCGAAATGGAAACTGAACCATGCTGAGCCCTGGTACCCCGCCCCACAGAGGCTCTGAAAACTGCATAGTCAACATGATCGTGGACACGGCAAAGAGCACACCGGCAAGGCCCCAGTATCGACGTTCAGGTCGCGAAACGAAGAATAGACTGACCAGTCCCGCCAGCAAGGCCCCCCAGGATGCCACGCCGAAACCCAAGGTGTTCAACGGCATCAGTGGGTTTCCGGCTCGGCTGTCCAATAGGAGAGACGGGAAGCTGAACAGTTGCCACCAGTCGAGGAAATGGATGCTGAAGTGAAAGGGGCCGATACGGGCACCCTCAATACTCACCAGGTTGAGGTCGGCCAGGGCGGGCAGCCAAAAGCCTGCTGACAACAGGGCCGCCAGCATTGCGGCAACTGCGCAGCGCAGAAGGCCGGACGGCCGGCGGTAACCGATCGCTAGCAACAACCAGTAGCAGGCAAGCACCGCCGCCCCTATCATCGTCAGCAAAGTGTGGCTGAAGACCAGCGCGGTCAAGGAGAGGACTGCTGCCAGCCAGTTGCGAAGGCGCGAGCGCGTGTGGAGCGAGGTAAAGGCCCACAGGCAGACCGGCAGGAGCAGAAGCGCCAGAAGACGGGGGTAGGCGCCCACATAATAGTAAGATCTGGTCAGAATATGGGGGTGCAGTAGATAGAGGGCGGCGCCCGCCAGACTCGCCACAGGGCTGAACGCGTAACGTAACCAGCCGTAGGCGCCGAACCCGCCGAGGAGAAGCGCGATGGTAACAACCAGCTTCAGTGCCTGGTCCAGCCCGATACCGGTACGATGAACGGCGGCGACCAACCAATAGAGGCCGGGAGCGTAGTGATGGAAAAGGGGAGCTCCGAGTCCGTTGTAGACGGCGGGAAACCAGCGGGGCCAGTAGACTCCTTGCTCAAACGATCGCTCCATGGCTGCCATGCGGTGTACATGCTGCAACTGGTCTATTGCGTTCGCTGGCAACCCGCTCTGCTGCCAGTACGGACCAGAGAGGAGCAAGGTCAGGAGAGCGATGAAAAGGATCGCGCTCAGGTTACCGGGAAGTCGATACGACAAAGTGCACCTTCTACTGGGGCCAGCGCCGGTTGAATCCCTGGCTAAAGGGCTCGATGCTGAGGGGGACCAGCAACTGGCCGTTCTCGAAATTGCCTTGCGCTTCTTCGCCTGGCTGGAACGGCAGCCTTTCGCCGCTGACGCTATCGTACAATCCGATGCGTAACAGGTATTCCCCAGGCTGGAGCCCTTCGGGCAGAATCAACCGGCGGCGGTCGACATACAGTGCGTTACTGTGCCACTGGCTGGTCGCCTGCAAGCCGGCGATTGCCGGTCCGTCAAATTGTGCAATGCGTTCTCCCCCGTCGTCGTGCATATGGATGTAGGTGATCCAGTCGGTGGCAATGCCCTCGCCGCTTTCCCAGAAAAGGCGCAGCGTGGGGGAGCCTGCCGCCGGCAACAGATCGTAGCCTTGCAAGCGCAGGCTGTCATCGGTCGCTGCGGGCGCTTCGATGGCGGGCCTTATTCGCTGCATGAACCCTGGGCGAATCGGCACGACATCAACTGTTCTCAGATAAAGCAGATTGTCCTCCGACCCCGGCACAGTCAACCTTTCTCCAGAGGAAGAGACCATGCCTGCGACAAGCGAATAGTTCGCTGGGGGCAGATCGTCCGGCAAGAGGAGGAGCAGATCGTCTACGTAGTATTTGGTAGGATCCCACCACTGGGAGTCAGGCCTGGCCACACCCCGATTTTCGACTGCCCATGACCGTTGCATTGCGGGTACATACAGATGCAGGAAACTGAGTAGCTCCTCCTTGATAGGCCCGTTCGGCTGCCAAAACAGTCGTATTCTGATCCGCCCACCTGCCTTTGGCGATTCGTTGCTCAACTGCTCCCAGCCCAATAGGGTCAATTGGGAGGAGGAGACGTCTCCAATTGCAGATGGCTGTCCCTCAACGGTAAACGCCAACTGGCCGGGCGGAGAATTCAACAAATATGGCCCTCCGACGGACCGATTGAGCGCAATGCGCGCCACAGTGAAAATGAGAAGGCAGCCTGCCATGGCGCCCAGCGCAAAGGATGGAGTTTGAGACGTGGGACCGCGTTCTACGCTCCGCAATTCGCTGCTGTCCGGCGTACGCCGTCCGTCCGAAGAGCGGCCACGGATTGCCAGATAGGCAATGCCGGCAATCAAAACGATGAGACCGGCAAGACTCAATCGTTCGCCCCAGCTTTGCGCGGCAGTGCCTTCCCATCGTATTTCCAAGGGCAGGCCGGGGTTGCTCAGCCCAGACACCTGCATCCAGCCCGCTGGCCCCGGAGAAAGGGTGGCCCTGTCGCCGGCCCTCCACCCCGGGTGGTAGTGCATCCGAATCAGCGTCGGCTCCTCCTGCTCAGAGAGATCAACGACGAACCTATGGGGCGTAGACCATGTCGGCTCCGTCGCGCTCGGCTCCGGCGCCTTGCCGGTGGCGACGCTCAGGTCCGCCTCTCGAACAAGAAATTCGTTGCTGGTCGTCATTCCCCATAGCTCTTGTGCCTGTTCCAGCGAGCGAGTATCCTCGGCGGTCAGAGATCTCGCCAAGTTGGGGGAATGAACAGTCAGTGTATGGGCTGGGAAGAGATACGGGAATAGCGTCAGGGAAAGGGCCGTGACGAATACAACCCCCGGACACCAGCGCATGCGAACCGGCCAAACATCAGTGGCCAGCGCGGCAGCCGGCAGCACGCCCAGTGACGCGACCCCCAGAAAACGACTGGGGAATTGAAGATAGCCCAGAGCTGAAATGCTTTCCCAGACGGGCTCCGTCTGTCGCTGGGTGAGTGCCAACATAGCCAGGACGGAGATGATCCCAGCCAAACCCCATACAAGTCTTTCCCCTCGGCCCGCCAAAAACAGGCCGGCCAGCCCGGCAACTAGAGCCAACCATGACGCAGCCCCAAAAGTCAGGATCGGCGTTAGAGGATTGCCGTTCCGACCGTCCAAGACGGGTGATTGAAAGCTATAGAGTTGCCGAAAATCCAGGAAATGCCTCTCGAACTCGAAATAACCCTCCCTGACATTTTCGCTCTGCACGTAGGGCAGGTCGGCGATCGCCGGCAACCAAAAGGCTGCGGACATCAGTGCCGCCACAAGCGCGGCAACGGCACAGCGGAGAAGGCCTTCCGGCCTGCGATAGCCAACAGCCAGGAGCAGCCAATAGAGGAAAAGGATGCTCGCTCCAATCAAGGCGGAAAGGTTGTGGATGTAGACCAGTGCAGCCAGTGAAACGCATGCCGCGAGCCAGTTGCGCAGGCGACCCTGTCGATGTAGCGCGGTGCAGGCCCACAGACAGACCGGCAGAAGCAGCAGGGCCAATAGCTTTGGATAGGCCCCACCGAATGGATCGGGAGAGAAAAACTCCCGAGCCCAGACAAATGGGAAAAAGAGATAGAGAGCCGATCCAGCCAGACTTGCTTCCGTGCTGAAGACGTGGCGAAGCCAGGCGAAGGCGCCCAGACCCGCAAGGATGAACCCTGCCGTCAGAACCAGTTTCAGGGCCTGGTCCAGACCGAGGCCTGTCCGATGGACCGCGGCTACCAGCCAATACAGACCTGGGCTATAATAGTGGAAAGCGGGAGAGCCAAGCCCGGCATAGACGTCCGCGAACCAGCGGGGCCAAAATACGCCCTGGTCGAAGGCCCTGTAGACAGCTCCGCTGCGGTGGATGTGTACAAGCGAATCAGCGTCGCCGCCAGGTAGCCCCGGCAGTTCCCAAAGCGGCCCCGTCAGGAGCAGCGCCGCCAATGCGATAAAAAGGAGGACCCACAGGGGATTCGAAATACGTGGCAACATTTCTGACAGTATACTGATGCAAAGAAGGCGGGACAAAACGCGGCCTGACCACTGAATGTGTCCTGCTTTTTCCTTGCCGGCTGTAACGAGTTACCAGTCAGGCAAGAACTCTGTACACTCTGTCATTAACCATCCACCCGGGTCTGCGACCAGAGAAGTCCTGTTGCAGTAGGCCGTCTCGACCTTTGCAGACAGCTCTGGAACCGAATTGAAGAGGAGAGGAAAGGTACGGTGAAAGAAAGCGCCTTCACGATGGACACGTCCAGCATCAAATACGGTCCTGGAGTAACACGCGAAGTAGGCCATGACATGAAGAGGCTTGGGGCGAAGCGTGTGATGGTGGTCACCGACCCGCGTCTGGCAAGCAGCGAGCCAGTGGAGGTTGCGCTAGGGGCGTTGCAGGCGGAGGGGATCGATGCGGCGCTCTACGATCAAGTGCGCGTGGAACCGACCGACAAATCGTTTCAGGACGCGACAGCCTTTGCCCGCGATGGAGATTTCGACGGGTACCTCTCTGTCGGCGGAGGCTCCGCGATCGACACTGCCAAAGCAGCCAATCTGTACGCCACCTATCCGGCTCCATTTCTGGACTATGTGAACGCGCCGATCGGCCGGGGCGTCCCTGTGCCCGGCGAGCTGCGTCCCCATATTGCCGTTCCCACGACGGCGGGCACAGGGAGCGAAACGACCGGTGTGGCCATCTGCGACCTTACGGAGTTGCACGCCAAGACAGGGATCGCCCACAGGGCATTGCGCCCGCAGATGGGGATTTTAGACCCGCACAACACGCGCACGCTGCCCCAGATGGCGGCGGCCAGCACGGGGCTGGACGTGCTGAGCCATGCGTTGGAATCGCTGACAGCCATGCCTTACAACAATCGAGACGCGCCGGAAACACCGGAGATGCGGCCGGCCTACCAGGGGGCGAACCCGATCAGCGACATTTGGGCGACCAAGGCGATTGCGATGGTTTCGGCCAACATTGTGAGGGCGATCCAGGACACGGAGGATGACGAAGCCCGCAGCGCGATGCTGCTGGCCGCGGCCTATGCGGGCATTGGATTCGGCAACGCGGGCGTACATCTCCCGCACGGAATGAGCTATCCTGTCAGCGGCATGGTGCGCAGTTACAGGCCGCCGGGATACCCGCCTGACCATCCAATTATTCCGCACGGCATGTCGGTCATTCTCAACGCGCCGGCGGTCTTCCGTTTCACCGCCCCGACGAATCCAGCGAAGCATCTGTACGCGGCCCGCCAGATGGGTGTTGACACCAGCGACGCCGGAGAAGAGGAGGCGGGCGAACTGCTGTCGCAGGCGATCATCGACCTGATGAAGGAGGCCGGTGTGCCCAACGGACTGGGCGCGATTGGATTCACGGAGGAGGACATACCGGCCCTCGTGGAGGGCACACTGCCGCAGCACCGGGTGACGAAACTGTCGCCCAGGCCGGCGAACGGGGACGACCTGGCAGGGCTATTCCTCGATGCGATGAAGTATTGGTGACGCTTTCTTCAAGAAGCGGAAGGTTGTAGTCAGAGATAACAGACGCTCGTCGCTTCCCTTCTACCTCAGAATCACTGGCTGGTTGAAACTTTCAGCGCTGCCGCCAGCGCCTGGGCCATGTGGACTGGCGCCCGCCCTGTGAACTGATTGATCTGGTCGCGGCAACTGGTGCCGCTGGCGACCAGCATTGCGTCCGGGGGCAGGTCGCGGACGGCAGGAAAGAGCCGCTCCTCGCCGATGGCACGGCTAACTTCGTAGTGACCCAACCCGTAGCCGAAATCACCAGCCATGCCACAGCAGCCGCTGTCGATTAGCTGCACGGTGTAGCCGGCCGCGCGCAGGGCGTCAATGCTGGCATCGTTGCCTATCAGCGCTTTCTGATGACAGTGTCCGTGCAGATATGCCGTGCCCGCGTTACTGCGCCAGATTGAAAGGGGCGAAGGTCGAGAGGGGTCTTCGGCCCCGTCTGCAGCCGCCGTTGCGCGAACGATGAACTCATCGAAGGTGAAGGCGTTTTCTGCCAGCAGGAGCGCCTCAGCGCGATCGGAGGCCAGGTCCGGGTATTCGTCCCGCAACGTAAGAATGCAACTGGGCTCTATTCCGACGATGGGCACGCCTTGACGGGCATAGGGAGCGAGCAGCGCCACGTTCTGATCGATCCAGCCGCGAACTTTGTCGGCCTGGCCGCCGGTGATGAGCGGTCGCCCACAGCAGGCTCGCCCCTCTGCCAGATGCACGCGGTAACCGGCCGCCTCCAATACATCGACCGCGGCCAGACCAACCTCAGGATGGTTGTACTCGGCCCATGTGTCGTGAAAGAGGATAACGGCCGGAGAACTCCCGTTGCTGTCCGGGCGAGGCAGCCCCGGCGCTTCCCTGCGGGCAAGCAAGGAAGAAAGGGTGCTGCGGGCATAGGCGGGCAGATCGCGCCGCGGGTCGATGCCGGCACGGAGGAGCAGTGCCTTTGCCGGTGGCGTCTTCAGACTCCAATTGACAAAAGGTATTAGGGGCCGGCCGAAGCGAAAGAGTAGACGGTTGAGCGTGGGCAAGAGCCCCATCAGGCGGTTGAAGAGGGGCAGACCGTTCCTGGCGTAGTAGTGGACCAGATACTCGGCCTTGATGCGCGCCATGTCGACCGCAGAGGGGCATTCGCTCTTGCAGGCCTTGCAGCCGACGCAAAGGTCCATTACGTCGTACATCTGCGGCGAGAACAGTTCCTCACGGGGAATGCGTCCGGCAAGCGCGTTGCGCAGCGCGTTGGCGCGAGCGCGTGTCGTATCCTGCTCATCGCGGGTTGCGATGTAGCTGGGGCACATCGTCCCTGCGCCCAGCTTGCGGCAGACGCCGGCGCCATTGCACATTTCGATGGCTCCGGCATATCCGAAATCGCTGCTCCAGTCGAAGACGGTGCGCAGTTCGATGGTGTCGTAATCCTGACCGAAACGCAGGTTTTCGGTTGAGGAGGGCGCGTCGATGATCTTGCCCGGATTCATACGGTACTCGGGGTCGAACACCTGCTTCACCTGCTGCAACGCGCCGTAGAGATCGGCGCCGAACAGGCGGGGATGGAGGTAACTGCGGGCGAGGCCGTCGCCGTGTTCGCCGCTCATGGCGCCGCCGAAAGAGACGGCGAGGTCACACGCGTGTTTGCCCACCGTCCGGAGGGCATCGATGCCGGTCTGTTTTTTGAGGTTCAACAGTGGGCGCACGTGCAGGCAGCCGGCCGAGGCATGGGCGTAGACGGCGATGCCGGGGACGTCTTCCTGCTGGCCGCAGAAGTCGAGAATCTTCTCCAGGTAGTCGGCCAGTTTTTCCTGTGGTACGGATACATCTTCGATGCCGGGCACAGGTTTGTAGTCCCCGCGGCGGCCCATAAGGATATTCAGCCCGGCTTTGCGTACGTCCCACACGTCCCTTTGGCGGGCCGGATCCAGCAGCTTTGGGACTGTACACTTCCGGCCCCGGTTGTGGAGGTGACGCTCCAACCCGTCCATTTTCGCTGTCAATTCAGGCTCACTTGCACCGTAGAATTCGGTCAGGAGGACGGCCTCCGGGTCTCCTTCGACAAAGTGGAGGCGTTTTGCCCATTCCGGCTGGGCGCGGGCGAGGTCCATCAAGTGCTTATCAAGGAGTTCGGAGGCGCTGGGCTGCTTTTCGAGGATGTCGGGGATGGCGGCACAGGCATCGATCAGGCGATCGAAATGGACAACGGCGAGCGCAGTCATCTGTGGTTTGGGGACCAGTTGCAGGGTTGCACTGGTAACTGTTGCGAGCGTTCCTTCACTACCGGCGATGAGCTGGCTCAAATTGAACTGTTCGAACTGGGTCGAGTCGCAAAACTCGGACCGAAAGAGGCTGTCGAATCCAAGTCGCGCCCGCAGGAGGGCGGCGCTCTCTGACGAACGATCAATTTCCGAAGCAGAACCGCCCCCTTGGAGCAGCGCAGCCAGGAGCCGGTCGAGATTGTAACCGGAAACCCGGCGCCAGTGGCGCGGCCAGCGCTCCAGTATCTGCTCGAATTGGGCGTTCACGATGGCGGGAACTTCGCGATAGATCTGCGCTTCGAGCGAGTCGCCGCGCTGGCGGCTTTCCATTGCTGCTGAAGTCACCGGCCCAAAGCATGTGGTCGAGCCGTCGCTGAGGACGACTTCAGTTTCGAGCAGATTGTCGGCCATCATACCGTAGAGGATGCTGTGGCTGCCGGTGGCGTTGTTGCCGATCGAGCCGCCGATGGTGGCGCGGTCGGCACTGGCTGGATCCGGCCCCAGCATCAATCCCAAAGGCGCCAGCGTGCGGTTGAAGGCGCCGATTGAGATACCTGCCTGGACAGAGGCAGTGCGGGCTTCAACGTCCACAGCCAGGATCTTGTCCATGTACTTGCTCGTGTCGATGACGAGGCCGGGGCCGACACACTGTCCCGCCAGCGAGCTGCCGCCACCGCGGGGAAGGAGCGGCACACGATGGCGAGCGGCAAGCTCAACAGCGGCCTGGACATCGCCGGAGTGGCGGGGGATCACGACGCCAAGCGGTTGGATCTGATATTGGCTGGCGTCAGTGCTATAGAGCATTCGACTGTAGCCGTCGAAGCGTACTTCGCCGTCGATCACCTGCTCCAGTTCGTGAACTAAATCCTTGGTTTCCTGAAGTAAATCGGAGAAGGCAGGCGCGGTCAACGTGGCGGTGTCTGATGTCGAAGCGTGCTGAGTCATCTTGGCGTCATTCCGAGGCGCTCGCGAAACGTTTGGGGATTCAAAGCTGAACCATAGATCAGCGAACGGCGTTAGCGGTCCATTCAAGCGGCGGGCAACCGGGCCAGTGTACTTTATCAGATTCCGCAGATACGGTATACTCGCTACTTGAATAGCCTACGTTGGCGGTTCGCCGACAAAGACCGGGACAATCACCGGCGGTCCTCGTGGACCGGCTTGTCGTACATACTCGCACCATAGGAGAACGGAATGACCCATAGCGTAACCGGAAACGGCACGCAGATCAAAATGTACACGACTACATGGTGCCCGGACTGTTGGCGGGCGAAGTCGGTGATGCAGAGCCAAGGCATTGAATTCGTGGAGATCGACATTGAAGGCGACGAAGATGCCAGGGAGTTGGTCCAGCGGCTCAACAACGGATTCATGTCAGTGCCGACGATTGTCTTTCCGGACGGCGACGTGATGACTGAGCCGTCCACGACGGCATTGATGGCAAAGCTTACGAATCTGTCGTGACGGCCCGCTCTGAAACTCGGGGGGAACAAAATGGGCAGCTACAGTCGGGACGCGGTGCACGAGCGCGAACTCTATCCCGGCTATTTTGGCAAGGTGATCCATAGCGAAAACATGACGCTTGTCTACTGGAGGGCAAACGCCGGCGCGCCCCTGCCTGCCCACGATCATCCGCACGTGCAGGTCATCAGCGTGCTGGAAGGGGAGTTTGATTTGAGAATCAGCGGCGGTGAAACTCGTGTGCTGGGGTCGGGCGAAATTGCAGTCACTGCGGGAGCCCGCGAGCACGCTGGACGAGCGGTAACCGACTGCAGGTTTCTGGACGTTTGCTACCCCATCCGTCAGGGATATTTGGCGGAAGAGTATGATGTGCAATGGACTCTTGCGGAAAGTTGCCGGAATCCCTGCCAATATGGGGAGTCGGCGGGCGCCTCAACAGTAGTGTGGTCGCGTCGACCCCTAACAGCTCTGATGCAGATTGGCAGACGCCAGTTTCCGCAGGAAAGCGACGATCCGTTCGCCCTTTGTGTGACAGCAACCGGGAAAGGTTTGGCGCCGCGTTATGGAACTATCAATATTGAATCATGTCGATTTGAGCCAAAGGCTGAAGCGGAAGGATTACGAGGAAATTCTGGAGGCGCGTCAACAGAAGTTTCTGGCACTGCGCTTGCGGCTGGGCGGCCAGATCGGAGGGAAGATCGGCCCGCCGTTGTTGATTCTCTTTGAAGGTTGGGACGCAGCCGGCAAGGGCGGCTGTATCAGGAGGCTTACGGCCCCCCTCGATCCCCGTCACTTTTCAGTACATCAGTACCAGGCACCGACCGACCGCGAAAAACGGCATCACTTTCTTTGGCGGTTCTGGCCGGCCGTTCCCGGCAAAGGGGGGATGTGCATCTTTGACCGGACCTGGTATGGGCGCGTCCTGGTGGAAAGGGTGGAGGGCTTTGCCAGCGTGCCGGACTGGCGGCGAGCCTACGAGGAGATCCGGCATTGGGAGTCTCTACTGGTTTCTGATGGGACGATCCTGATCAAGTTCTTCCTGCACATCTCCTCAAAAGAGCAGAAACGGCGCTTCGAGAACCGGGCTGTCGATCCGCTGCGCCAGTGGAAGCTGACCGACGAGGACTGGCGAAACCGGAAGAAGCGTGATGCGTACGAAGAGGCGATAGAGGAGATGGTGCAAAAGACCGACACGGTGCTGGCGCCATGGACGATTGTTGCCGCCGAGTCAAAACGGTTTGCGCGCATCAAGGTTCTGGAGACGGTGATTCAGAATGTAGAGGCCGCGCTGGGCTGATAGAGGTTGATTGGGGCAAATCACGCCGACATCGAATGAATTCCTAGCCGCCGAGTCCAGGATAGGCAGGAGAATTGTGTAGGGTCTGGGAGCGCGGCATTGCCGGGCCCACAAGGTTTCGTGCCCCCGCGACTTCGCCGCGGCATGTTCATTGGAAGTTCTCAAGAAGGCGACAACGACTCTTTGACAATGGATTTGGCAGACAAAGTAGCGCTGATCACAGGGGCGGCGTCCGGTATCGGACGCGCCAGTGCGCATCGCTTCCTGGCCGAAGGGGCAACCGTACTTGCCTGCGACATAGACGAAGCAGGTCTGGCTTCGTTGGCCGCCGAGCATGAGCAGGACAGGCTGCATTGCATCGATTGCGACGTGACGCGGCGTGCTGACGCAGAAAGAAGCGTGGACTACGCGGTTTCGCAATGCGGCGGGCTGGACTGTCTGGTCAACTCGGCAGGGATTACCCCGCGAACATTACCGCCCACTGCCGACTTTGAAGCCCGCTGGGACGCGGTGATGGAGGTCAATGCCAAGGGAGTTTTCCTGATGTCGCACGCGGCTCTTGCGGTGATGCGCCCCGCGGGCCGCGGATCTATCGTGAACCTCGTTTCGATCATGGGAATAGTCGCTTACCCGACATCGCTGCCCTTTTCGGACGGCTATACAGCATACCCGCACAGTAAAGGGGCAGTCGTGCAGATGACCAGGGAGATGGGCGTTCGCTTTGCCGGAGAAGGCGTTCGGATCAATGCTATTGCGCCGGCCTTTGTCTATACGCCGCTGACAGCGAACGTGACCGGCGACCCGGATGTACACGCGGAGATGCGCCGACTGCACCCTATGGGGCGGATGGGCCAGCCGGAGGAGATTGCGGCGGTGGTTGCATTTCTGGCTTCCGAGGATGCTTCGTTCGTCACCGCGAGCGTGTGGCCGGTGGACGGCGGGTACACGGCCCAGTAGAAGAATCCGATGTTTGCCGGCGCCGGATTACTCAGTTGACGGGCCATTCCCCCCGGATAGGCGCCGACCGTTTGACCTGTCTACGTCGCCTTCAGTTTGCGTGCTCCAGCAGGCAGAAAGTGCGAGTCGTCTCCTTTTTACTTGACGTCTGAGGAGCCTCGCAGCGCCCGCCACACGCGTTCCGGGGTGAAGGGAATCTCACGGATTCGTACGCCGGTGGCGTCGTAAATTGCGCTGGCGATGGCAGGGGCCATACCGTCCATCGGGATCTCGGCTACGGCCTTGGCGCCAAATGGTCCGGTCGGCTCGTAGGTCTGTACCAGAATTGTGTCCAGGACCGGCATCTCATCGGCGGCCAGGATGCGGTAATCACCGAATCTGCCGACTTGCAGACGTCCCATCTCGTCATAGGGCATCTCCTCGCACAGGGCATAGCCGAGCGCTTGGGTCATGCCGCCTTCGACCTGGCCGCTGGCGGTCACAGGGTTGATGGCGACGCCGCAGTCGACCGCCATCACCACCTTTTCGACCGTCACTTGCCCGGTTTCCGTGTCCACCTCCAGCGCGGCGTACTGGGCGGCGAAAGGAGGCGGGCTGACGTAGCTCATGTGGCTGGCGGTGGCCATGATCTGGTGCTGCTCTTCCTGATGGATGCTGTGGAGGGCGAGGGTCTCAAGGGAGACAGAACGGCCATCGGGGCCATGAATATGCCTGTTCTCCAGCCAAAGTTGCTCTGCGCTTACGCCAACGAGCAGATGCGCGGCGGCATGGCGGCGAATCTGGAGACTAACGTCTTCGGCTGCCTTCAGCACAGCGCCACCGGAAATGTAGGTGGTACTGCTGGCGTACGCGCCCGTGTCAAAGGGCGTAAAGTCGGTATCGCTGCTGTAGATGAGGACTTGCTGGAGAGGGACGCCGAGTGCTTCAGCCGCAATCTGAGCGAGGACCGTATCGGAGCCGGTTCCGAGGTCGGTTGCCCCGACGAGCAGGTTGAATGAGCCGTCGTCGTTGAGCTTGATGCTGGCGGCGCCCATGTCGAGCCCGGCGATACCGGTACCGTGCATACATATGGCAAGGCCGATGCCGCGGCGGACGTTGGGTCGGTCCGGCGGGGCCTTCCAGGCCGGGTCGTAGCGTCGCGTCCAGTCAATTGAAGTTGCTCCGGCTTCGACGCACTCTGCCAACCCGTTGCTCTGCACGGTCTGGGGGAAACCATCGCGGCCTTCACCCATGGCGACGGCCATGGGGAGCGACTGGCCCTCTTTGACCCAGTTTATGCGCTTGAACTCCAGCGGGTCGATGCCAAAGGCCAGCGCCATCTCTTCCATGTGTTGTTCCAGCCCAAAGAGGGCCTGGGGTGCGCCGTAGCCGCGAAATGCGCCGGGCACCGGCTTATTCGTGTAAACGACATCACAGTCGAAACGGGCCGCGGGTAGCCAGTACGTACTGAGAGCGCGAAAGCCGGTGACCATTTGCACTGTAAGACCGTGCGTCCCGTAAGCGCCGGTGTCGGCCACGACTCGCACTTCCATTCCGACCAATCTGCCGTCGGCGTCGATGCCGCTGCGAAAGCGCAACCACTGCGGATGACGCGTGCGCGCGGAGCTGAACTCCAATTGACGTGTGTATTCAAACTTGACGGGCCGGCCGGTGGCGATGGTCAGATGGGCGCACAGGTCCTCGATCAACATCTCCTGCTTTCCGCCGAATCCGCCGCCGATACGTGGTTTGACGACTCGAATGCGCCGAACCGGCAGGCCAAGCAGGGGGGCAACCATGCGGCGCACGTGGAAAGGCACCTGTGTACTCGTGCGAATGACAAGGCGGTCTTCTTCATCCCAATAGGTGATGACGACATGGGGTTCAATGCTGGCCTGCTGCACCTGATGCACACGGTATTCGCTTTCAAAGACGAAAGCGGCCGAGGCCAGGGCTTCATCCACGTCGTTGTGGTCCACGCGCAACTTCACGGCGATGTTGCTGGCGGGATCGTGGATCATTTGGGCGTCGTCTTCGTCGTGAATCACGGGCGCGCCAGGCTGCATCGCATCTTCGGGCGAAAAGACGGCCTCCAATTCCTCGTATTCAACGCGGATGCATTCCAATGCCTCCTGCACGAGTTCGGGCGTCTCGGCTGCGACGGTCGCCACGCGATCGCCCACGTACCGCACCTTTGAATCGAGGCAGACCTGGTCGTAGGGAGGCGGCTGGGGATAGCTCTGTCCGCCGCTGGCATAGATGACACGCGGCAGGTCGGCGTAGGTTTGTACGGCATGGACGCCTGGGATGGCCAGCGCTTCGGAGGCATCGATCGAGAGGATGCGGGCATGGGCGACCGGGCTGGTGAGAAGGCCGGCGTAGAGCATACCGGGCAACTCTACATCGTCTGTAAAGACTGGGCGTCCCTTGGCTAATTTGAAAGCATCGACCTTCGGCTCGGGTCTATTGACGACCTGCGTTTGGGGGGGAGCCAGAGTCACGGTCACGCTCTGGGCCTGGGTACGCGTATCAAGGCCGCCATCGTGCCATCCATTGGACTGCGGCCCGCTTTCGGCACCGTCCGCGGGCCATTCGCCGGTAGTCGGCGCGTCGCGCACGTCAATTTGGGGCGGCTGTGTAGATTCGCCCCGCAGCTGGGCGGCCGCGCGCAAGATCGCCTGGACAGGTTTCAGGTATCCTGTACAACGGCAGAGAACGCCGGCGATTGCAGTACGCACGGCGGCTTCGCTGGGATTCGGTTCTCTGTCAAGGAGGTCCTGGGCGGCCAGGATCTGTGCTGGTGTGCAGTAGCCGCACTGGATTGCGCCGCATTCGATAAACTGCTGCTGCAATGCGGAGACAGGTGAATTGAGACGGTCCGCTTCGTTCTCCTCCAGCCCTTCGAGGGTGATGATCGATGCACCGTCGGCTTGAGAAGCCAGGAGAACACCGCTGTTGACCAGACGGTAGCTGGTCGGGTTGTCGGATGTTCTGGAGAAGAGGAGTGCGTCCGAGCCGCTCTCACCGGTTTCGTCGCCGTGCTTGAGGCTGAAGAAGCGATGACGGCGCAGGGCCGTACGCAGCAGTTCGCCTGGATGGCTGTCGAATCGGTAGAAGGTCCCATTGATGGTAAGTGAAACTGGTTTTTGCATAATCCTTGGTGTGGCACAGGCAGGTAGGTGAGGCCAACTACAGCCGGTCGACTGACATACAGGCGAGCACCCGTTTTCGCACGATATCGGACATCGTCAGCCTGTATTCGACGCTGCCCTTGAAGTCGTCCGGAGGATTGAGCGCGCTTCCCGACAAGAGTGGCCGCGGGCCGACTCCGCAGAGGCCGATACGAATCACTTTGGGGGAAGCTGATGGCATTTGAGAGGAGACTCCATTGAGGACTTGAATTGCAACTGCTGATACGATACAGCGATCCATCGGAGTACGGGCGATGCGCGCGTGCCCGCCTTCGCACCGCGCCAGCGACAGTCGCATCTCAGTGATGAGGTCCTCCCGGCGCGTCCGCTGCGTGCGGCCGGCGCTGAAGTCTTCGAATGTTCGAACAGTTTCGATCCCATCGCCGGTAACGGCCACGATCGTGGCGTCGAGAGCAAGCAGGGCTGCGGAGAGTTCGCTATCCGGCTCAGCCAGAGCGATGAGGCCGCCAACGGTGGCGGCGTTGCAGAGGTTCTGCGGCCCTTCAAAACGGGCCGTTCGCGGCAGTATGCCGCCAGCTATAGAAGCGCAGAACGGATTTTGGACCAATTCGGTGAGTGTCGTCATCGCGCCGACACGCAGGTAATCCCCTTCCCGCTCGATGAAGGAAAGAGCGAGGTCCGCAAGGTCGACGACCCCGTCAACGTCCCGGTGCTGCCGCGTTTCGAGGACAGGCACCAGATGTGTGCCGCCGGCAAGGGGAAGCCGCCGCGAACGGGGGTCTGTCAGAAGTTCCAATGCCTGCGAAAGCGTCTTCGGTCTGTGATACTCTGCAAGAATCGCCATATGGAAAGGTTAAAATCCCAGTTCACGCGGCAAAATAGGGCGCCTCGCGGCGCTGCAATCTGCCTTCAATCACCGGCTTCGCCGCTACGCACCCGGAGGCGGGTCCGGCGCAAGGTCCAGTTCCTGAAGCAAGCCGACGAGACTGAAATTCATGGCGAGGACGACTGCTGCCGGTGTGAGCAAGAAGATGGGAAGGACGGTAGCAACACTAACAACGATCAGGAGGACCTGGAACAGGAACATCAGGAAGGTGTAGAGAGGGTGGCGCAGGGCCAGAATGAAGGCATTGCGCAGCACCATTTTCAGGCTCATTTCGTCCTGCTGCCAAAGGAGGGGAAAGAAGTACTGTCCAGCCATGAGAATGATTAAGAGAATCCAGACCCAGACAATGCTTATGATCCGCGCCCAATCGGCCGGACTGCTTCCGTAGAATCGAATATTCATGACCACGCCGCCGACGAGCAAAAGGTTGACACCGAGCAGGAGCCAGCTCTTGCCAATCGTCTCGCGTGCGCCATCCCAGAAGAAACCGCTGTCTACGCGGCGGTAGTTGGCGACTCGGTTGGCGGCATTGTGGATACCGGCGGTCACTGGCGCGGCAGGCAGGACGAGAAAGATACCGACCCACCATAGCACACTGAGCCAGACCCACAGCAACAAATCCTCGTACAGCGCTTTGATCGTGCGCCACATTACTGTAAAAGCCTTCATTCCGGTTTTACATTGCCCACTTTGAAAGGTGATGGACGCCTGACTCCGCCCCATTATATCCGCCACAGATCTGAAATGGCAAGAGTGGGAACTGTGCCGACAAGAGAGGGAATTGCAGCAGTCTGTGTCCAACTCCTCGAGTCTCCAATCCAAAGATACTGGTACTTTTGAAACGGCTGCTGCTATAATGTAGGCACGTAGTCGGATCTGTACGCCGTACGGAAGACGGAAGAGGCCCACCGATGTCAGATCAAGCCAGAAAGATCCTTGTGTGCGTTGCCTGGCCCTATGCCAACGGCGAAAAGCATATCGGACAGATCGCGGGCGCCTATTTACCACCGGACATTTTTGCCCGCTACCAGCGGATGGCCGGGAACGATGTATTGATGGTCAGCGGTTCGGACACGCATGGCACGCCGATAACGCTGCAGGCGGAGAATGAGGGTATCGGTCCGGCCGCGGTCGTGGACAAGTACCACGAGATGTTTGTGGAAGGCTGCCTGGCGATGGGCTTGACCTTTGACCTTTACACGCACACCGATACACAGAACCATTGGGATGTTACGCAGCAGGTATTCCGGCGTCATCTGGCGAACGAGTTCATCTATACGGAAGTGCAGAAGCAGTGGTACGACCCGGAGGCGGGGCGATTCCTGGCCGACAGATATGTGGAAGGGACGTGTCCGTTTTGCGGTTATGCCGGCGCGCGCGGGGACCAGTGCGACGAATGCGGCCGCCTTTACGACGCGCTCGAATTGACCGATACCCGCTCCACGTTGAGCGGCAGCACGGAGTTGGAGGTGCGGGAGACCGAACACTTCTTTCTCGATCTGGGCGCCCTCAATGAACCATTGCTGAAGTGGATTGGCAGCGGGAAGGAGCACTGGCGCAGCAACGTGCTCAACTTTACGCAGGGGCAGTTGAACCTGAAGGAGCTGCGCGGACGCGCTATCACGCGTGATATAGACTGGGGCATCGACATTCCGCTGGAGGGATACGAAGACAAGCGCATATACGTCTGGTACGATGCGGTGCAGGGCTACCTCAGCGCAGCGATTGAGTGGGCCGAGCTGAGCGGCGGAGAGTGGCAGGAATGGTGGGACCGCGACCTGGCGCCGGATGCCCGCCACTACTACTTCATCGGCAAGGACAATATCCCGTTTCACACGCAGATCTGGCCGGGGATGATCATGGCCTACAACGACGATTCGGGAGAAAGGGATCCACCGCTGCCGGGGCTGTCCATGACGGCGAAGGGGCTGGCGACGGCAGGTCTCAATTTGCCATACGACGTTCCGGCGAATGAGTATCTCAACTTCGGCGGCGCCCAGTTCAGCACCAGCCGAGGGAACGTGATCGGCTGGAATACGGTGTTGGAGGCGTACCAGCCAGACGCGTGGCGGTATGTGTTGACAGCGATGTCGCCGGAGAGCGCGGACACCGAGTTCACGTGGCCTGATTTCGTCGAGTTGGTCAACAACGAATTGGTGGCGAATTGGGGTAACCTGGTGAACAGGGTGCTGGGATTCGCCTACCGTCGCTTTGACGGAGCGGTGCCGCAACCCGGCCCATTCGACGAAGCCGACGAAGCCGTGCTGGCGGAGATAGGCGCGGGATTCGAGAGCGTGGCGTCATTCTACGCGGCCGTCAGGCTGAAGGGCGCACTTCAGGAGGTGCGGCGCCTCAGTCAACGAGTAAACCAATATCTGAACGAGAAAGAGCCGTGGCGCACGATACGGACCGAGCCTGAAGCCGCGGCTACGGCTGTGTATGTCGCGCTGCAGGCCATCGACTGGTTGAAGCTGATGTGGGCGCCGATCCTGCCGCACAGCAGTGAACAGCTGCACGTCTTACTTGGCTATTCACAGCCACTTTTCGGCCGGCTGGACACGTCATCGGTAGATGACGCGCGCGGCGCGCATCTGGTACTCCGCTACGATCACTCTAATGCCAGCGGCGTCTGGCAGGTGTCGAATCTACCCGCCGGCCAGGTGTTGCAAAAGCCGACGCCGTTGTTTGCCAAGTTGGATCCTGCGGAAGTACTGGGTGAGGAATGGGATGGGTGAGGCGTGGGAGAGTCTTCGTACGGCCGCGCGACCTCGCATATTCTGCTTCTCATACTGCTCGTTTACCTGGCACTGGCAACGCTTTTCGCCGTCAAGACCCCTCCCTGGCAGAATCCAGACGAACCAGCCCACTACAACTATATAGCCGATGTGGCGGCCGAACGACTGTTGCCTCTCCTTGAGGAGGGCGATTATGACGGGGCCTACCTCGAACGGCTGAAAGCGGAAAAGTTTCCCCCCGGACTGTCGATTGCTCCGCTTCGCTACGAGTCGCATCAGCCTCCGCTCTACTACGTTCTGTCCGCGCCGGTCTTCTGGGTGAGCGGGGGTAGCTTGCTGGCGCTGCGGCTGTTCGGAGTCGTCCTCGGGTCAGGGGTCGTCCTGATGGTGTTTCTGTGCGCGCGCGTGGCGCTGCCGAACTCTTCTCAAATCGGACTGGGCGCGGCCGCATTCGCGGCCTTCCTGCCGATGCACATCGCGGTGATGGCGTCGGTCAACAATGACGCGCTGGCTGAACTGGTGATCGCCGGGGCGATCCTGGCGCTATTGTGCTGGCAAAGGGCGGCTGACGTTGGGGAGAGCGGAGAAGAATCGCGGGGCAATAGCCACCGTCTGCTGCTTGTGACCGGCATTCTGATCGGCGCTGGCTTTCTCACCAAGGCTACCGCGTATATTCTCCTGCCAGTCGCCTTGTTTGTCGTGGTCGGCAAAGCGTATTGGCCGATGCGGGGACAGAAACTGTCGCTGAAGGGCCTCTTCGCGCAGTTCGCGTTGGTTACCGCGCCTGCACTTGCTCTCGGTATTCCCTGGTGGATAAGGAACAGCCGGGTCTATGGCGCCTGGGACCTGCTTGGGCTTGCCCGGCACGATATCGTGGTGACCGGGCAGACGACCGCGGCCACCTGGATCGCGGAGAACGGTTGGAGCGCTTACTGGGAGCGGGCGTGGACGTTCACGAGTAAGAGTTTCTGGGGCGTGTTTGGGTGGCTGGGTGTTTTTATGGACGCGCGCGTCTATACGGCGCTCCAAGTGCTGTCTGTAATGGCAGTAGTGGGCGTGGTCTTCTGGTGTTGGCATCGCAACTCCGGTGGAAACATGCAGTGGCCCTCCCTCCTCTCAATGCCCTGGACGCCGCTTGTCCTGCTATGGCTGGGAGCGTTTGCGGCGTATGCCTGGTACAACCTCGGCTTCATGCAGCATCAAGGCCGTTATCTCTTTCCGGCTCTTCCCGCCTGGAGTCTGTTCTTCGCGCTGGGTTGGTGGGCCGTTCTGGGAAAGCGGGTAAGTGTTGTTGCCGGGGGCGTGCTGTTGGCGATCGCGGCGACGCGTTTTCTGTTTGACATGGCCTCCGGCGGCTTCGACCGCTGGGCATTGCTCTTGTTTGGTGCGGCGGGCATTGGCCTACTCGTTCACGGGCTGTTCCTGACACCTTTCGCGGGTTCATTGGTCGAGAAGTGCGGCGTGCGGTGGGCATCCCCGGAGCCACTGAGGCATCTCCTCTTCGTTGGCCTGTTTGCCGCACTGGTTGGTCTGGACATAGCAATCCCGTTCCTGTATATTGTTCCTCAGTTGGGCGCGTAATCGGTAGCTCAGCGGCTTGCGGGCAGCCGCCGTTCGCAGTGCAGCCCGCCGCGACGAAAGGCCGCGTTAGAGTTAATGAGCGCAATCACTCCAGTTGGGACATCGCGACAAGCATCCCGCCCGCCAAGTGGCGGCGAGTATCTCCTAATCTGGTTCTGCGTTGCTGTTGTGGCGACAATTGGCGCATTCGCGGCTTTGCAGTTCTGGCACGCCGACCGCATCTTCAGCGGCGTACACGTTGCTGGCGTACCGGTCGGTGGGGAGACGCGCGCAGAGGCCCTGCTGCGGCTGCATAGGGAGTTGGCGCCGTACCCTCTGGCGCCGATTTTTCTGGAATTTGAAGGCCGGCAGTGGGCGCTGGGCACCGATCTGTTGACACCTCAGGCCGATCTAGAAGAAGCGGTAAACCGTGCCTATTCGATTGGCCGGGAGGGTGGACTGATCGAACGGGCCTTGAACCAATGGCAGGCGATTACCGGCCAGGCGACGATTTGGCCGGAGGTTGTGATAAGCGAGGGGACAGTCCGCCAATTGGTGGGTAGTGCAGCGGCGGATGTGCGGCGGCCAGGTCGACCGGGCCTTGAGGTCGGCGACTATTCGCTTCCGCCGCGGGAAGGACTGGATGTTGACATCGCGGCCACAGCGCAACTGATACTGGCGCAGGCAGCCAGCGGTCGTTCGGGAACTGTTCCGCTGCAGACATTCAGCACATCGCCGCCGCAAAACGCTCGTGACGAAGCGTCAGACGTGCCTGGCGGCAGGGCGCTTTCTCTGCCCCAACCCATTGTCCTTCGTCACGCGGCTTCGGGAATTGGTTTCGCCCTGGACGCGGCGCTTCTGGAAAGAATCATGCCCAGCGGCGACCCTCAATCACTGAATGAAGAGGCTCTGCGAATTGTCGTTGCGGGCTGGGCAAGGCAAGTCTCCTATCCGGCGCAGGATGCCCGCCTGCACTTCGATGATGCCAGCGGACAGCTTGCGGTCCTGCAGCCGAGCCAGGCGGGCCAGCGATTGAATGTCGACCTGACGGTGGAGGCGGTGCGCAGGGCGCTGGTCACGGAGCAGAGGACGGCGGACCTGCCGATCATTGCCGTGCAGCCGGCGGTAGATTCGGGGAGACTGGACGAGCTGGGCGTCAGGGAACTGGTAGCGAGCGGCACAACCTACTTCAAGGGCAGCAGCGCGACGCGCGTCTACAATATCGAGGTGGCCACCGAAAAGTTTGTTGGCACGGTCATACCTCCCGGCGGTATTTTCAGCTTCAATTCGACAATTGAGGCGGTTAGCGGGGCGAACGGCTTTGAGGATTCGGCGATTATCTGGGGCGATCGTACGGCCATTGGAATTGGCGGCGGCGTGTGCCAGGTGAGCACGACCGTTTTCCGGGCCGCGTTGGCGGCTGGATTCCCGCTGCTGGAGCGCCACAACCACGGCTATGTCGTGAGCTGGTACGGCGATCCCGGATTCGACGCGACGATCTACACGCCGTACGTCGATTTCAGATTCCTGAACGACACCGACGCCCATCTGCTGGTCCAGCCGGTTGTAGACACGGTGGACGGCATTCTTTCATTCCGCTTTTACGGCACCAGGCCAGACCGGGAAGTGGAGATTAGCGAGGCGGAGTACAAAGATATCAAGGAGCCGGGGGACCCCGTCTATCGGGAAGACGCGACGCTGGAAGCCGGCCAGATTAGGCAGGTTGAGTGGGCCAAAGAGGGGATGACAGCGACCGTAATTCGCACGGTTACCGAGAACGGCGAGAGCAGGGAGGAAAGGATTGTATCGGTCTACCGGCCCTGGAACGCGATGTTCCTTTACGGACCTGGTACGATTATCCCCGGCGTGACCGACGGGGACGGGGAGACGGCGGCAGCTTCTGAGCAAGAGGGCTCTGAAGAAGTGCAGGACGAATGAGATTGGCCGGCATCGTTCCGCAGACGTCACACCATTCCGGGCCCATTCACAGCAATCTTCCCGCTGGCAGATGCTCCTGACAGTTGACATTGGCAACAGCAGCATTAAGCTGGGCGCCTATCCTGGACGTGCACCCGCTGCAGTTGACTACGGGCCGCGTGGTAACGATGCACCGGTGGCCAATTGGCGCCTTTCGACTGATCGGAATCGGCGGCTGGAGTCGTATCGCCGCCACTTAGAGCAACTTTGGGAAGAGAGGGAGCCAAGTAAGTTCAGTTTCCAAGACGCGGCTCTTTGCAGCGTCGTCGAACCATTGACGAATCTGTGGCGAAATCTCCTTGCCGAGATGTTGGGCCGGGAGCCGTTCATTCTACATCACGGGATGGACCTGGGGATGCCGCTATCGGTGGCCCATCCCGAGAGCGTGGGCATGGACCGGCTGGCTAATGCCGTGGCACTGCGAAGGCGCAGCCGGGTCGCGGCCGTGGCAGTGGACTTCGGTACGGCGACGACATTCAATGTTGTCGACGCGCAAGGTCGATTCCGCGGAGGTGCGATCGCACCGGGACTGGGAACGATGGCAGGCTCGCTGCAGGAGCGGGCGCCCTCTATTCCAAGGGTGGATCTGAGGCCGCCAGTGTCGGCTATCGGCGAAGACACCGAAGAGGCGCTGAGGTCTGGAATCGTCTTAGGCTATACCGGACTTGTAGAGGGGCTACTTGCGCGTATCGGCAACGAAATCAACGCGCCCTTCAATGTCATAGCCACAGGCGGCGGCGGCCACATCATCACACCGCTGACCGACTCCATTGACACCTACGACCCCTGGCTGACCCTCGCGGGCATTCGGGCTTTGTATCAACAAAACACCGGGAAAGATGATGAGTAGAGTTGAAATCGGGCCCTCTCACCTATAGCTTCTCCCTCCTAGCAACTCCCTGTAAGAGTTCAAAGTCGAGGCGGCCGTTCTCTGCCAGCAAAACTGGTTCGCCCGCCCCAGCCCTCGTGCGCTGAGGTCGGCGCGCAGCGTGTCATCCGCAAGCAATGCGGCCACTGTTTCCCTGATATCAGCCACTGACCAAGGATCGAAAAGCCGGGCAGCCTGGCCGACAATCTCCGGCAGGCTGGACGTGTTGGCGCAGGCCACCGGCGTCCCGCACGACATCGCTTCCAACACTGGCAGGCCGAAACCTTCATACAGGCTTGGGAAAACAAAAACAGTAGCCGCGCTGTAGAGCGAGGGCAGATCGGCTTCGTCGACCGCGCCGATGAACCGCACCGACTCTCCGAGTCGGAGTTGCGCCGCCCTGTGTCTGGATTGCGGGTATCGCCGATCCCAGGCGCCGCCGATGATGAGCGGCGGCGTATGCCGGGTGGCCAGCTGGGAAAAGGCGTCGATCAGGGCTGGAAGGTTTTTGTGCGGCTTGTTTACGCCGAGGTACAGGACAAACCGGGCGGGCAGATTGTACTTAGCGCGAACGCGGTCGATCTCAGCGGCAGGCTGGGGCTGAAAGCTCGAGTCGGCGGCAAGAGGCGTTACCCTGATTTTCCCAGGGGGAACGGAAAAATACCTGATGAGATCACCGCGCGTAACCTCGGAAACGGTGAGGATGTGACTGGCGGCGCGCAGAGCGACTGACGCAACGACCCGGAAGAAAACCCTGGCCTTCAGCGACACTGTCTGGGGATACAGGAGCGGCGTGACGTCGAAGAAGGTCAGGATGGTGGGCAATTGGTTACGGTAAGGATAGAGGTAGTAGGGGCTGTGGTAAAGTGCCGGCCCTGACAGTGGCAGGCGTCTCAAGAGGTTGGGAATGCGCCACTGCTGGCTGGCGCTAAACGGCGACACGGAGACAGGGATGGAGCGAAACTCGGCGGTGGACAGGGAACTGTCGTGAGATTCGGTGTTGGCCAAGTCGCCGAGGAGAGTCAGCTGCTCACCGGCAGCGAGCAATCCTTTCATTGACAATGCCAGGTTGGTCACATAGCGCCCGATGCCGGGGAAGTGAGTGGTGGCCGTTCGAACGTCAAGAATGTAGTGACTCAACTGGTTCACCGAGAGCAGTTCCTGGTTGGTTAATCGTATGCGGTCGTCAGCTACGATCGGAGACTCTCTGCACCATTAGCGAGAACTACCGGAAAGGGCCTCTGTGTAGAAAGAGACGGTATTTCGAATCATCATCGGCAGCGCAAACTCGTCCTGCACCCGCTTGCGTCCTGCTGTCCCCATCTGCCTACGCAGGTCTGCATCTGCCAGCAGCTGGTTGATCGCTGTGGACAATGCCCGGAAGTCGTTGGGTGGAACGACCAGGCCGGTCTCTTCGTGGCGGTTGACGTAAGATGTGCCTGTTCCTAGTTCGGTACATATTACGGGCAAGCCACAGGCCATCGCTTCAAGCTGGACAATGCCGAGGGCCTCGGCGCGGTTGGTGGAGGGCAGCAAGAAGAGCTGGGCAGCGTAGCGGGCCGCTAGGGTCTCCGGCTCAGTACACTCACCGAGAAAGGTGATTCTGTCGGTCAGTTGCTGCGTGGCTGTCAGTTCCTGCAAGTCCCGCCGCATGGGACCGTCGCCGACGATCAGAAGGTGGGCACCGTCGACTCCGCCCATGGCGCGGATCAGTACGTCGATACCCTTATAGTGCCTCAGGCGGCCAATGAAGAGCAGCAGCGGGCGGTCGCCAAGGCGGCTGCGCAGGTGCTGGGCACTCGCCTGAATCTGGCGGGTCTTGGCGAAGCGTCCCAAGTCGATGCCAAAGTGGACCAGGCGGCACTTGTGGCGGATGCGTCGAAGGAAGGGGGACGATTCGACGTAGGCTGGACTGGAGACGGCGATCAGGGTCGCGCGCTGGAGTACGAGGTGCAGCAGCGGAGCGTAAAGCTTGCCGGACAGTTTCTGGCGAACGATGTCGCTGTGGTAGGTGATGACGAATGGCTTCTTCCGCCCGAGCAGAAGTTGAGCCAGCTCGGCCGGGGGATAGGGTGCGTGCAGGTGGACGAGATCTGCCTCCTCCGCCTCGCGCGGTAGTGCCGAAAAATAGGGAAAGCTGATGGGCGTGGAAAGGATATGCCCTTGCCGCCCGGTCTTGGTTACGGGCACCCCCCCAATGGTCTGATGGACCGTATTCGGCCCTGTGTTGGTGACGAGTACCCTTGCGTCAACGCCCTCGACCCGCAGGCCTTGGGCGAGCAGGCGGATGTTGTTTTCGATGCCGCCGAGGACCGGGTGATAGTCCTTGTAGAGCAAGAGCACTCTCATGGTTTTGAAGCGACAAGCTGTAAACGGCGCACGTTTTTCTGCCTACAGTATCAACGTTCCGCCAGCAGACGTCCGTAGAAGGATTCCAGTTCAGCCACCGTACGTTCTATGCGAAAAATCTTTTCGACGCGGCGCCTGCCTGCCTGTCCCATTCGCTGGGACAGCGCCGGATTTTCTAGGAGGCTTGAGACGGACTTAGAGAGCGCGCCAACGTCGCCAGGAGAAACCAGGATGCCAGTTTCATTTTGCGTGACGATTTCCGGCAGAGCGCCGTGGCCAAAGGCGACGACCGGCTTGCCCATGGCCATCGCCTCGATATTGACCAGGCCAAAAGGCTCCGGTGCACCGGGATGCACAAAAATGTCCATGGCCTCCAGGGCAGGCCGCACATCCGCCTGCTGACCGGTCCAATGTACGCGATCGTCGAGACCGAGCTGTGAGCAGAGCGCCGTCAAGCGCGCCTCGTAGCCGTCACCTACACAGAAGGGATCGCCCCCGACCACCAGGAATCGGCAAGCAGGCGCGACTTCGGCGAGTTGGCCAGCCATGTGCAGGAATGAGTGCTGGCCTTTGGTTGGGCGCATTCTGCCGACCATGCCGACGATTGGCGCCGCAGGGGGGAATCCGGCCTCCTGCCGCAAAGTTTCTCCTCCTTTGGCGGTAGAGTTCCTCGCTTCGAAGTGAGAAAGGTCGATGCCATTGTGAAGGACGAGCGTGTTTGCGGAAGACGGAAGGTGTTCGGCGACCGCGTTGGAATTGGTAATCACGGCGGCCGCTAAACGGCATAACAGCAGTTTTCCGATTCGATCGGCCCTTTTGCTCGCAGGCTCGGCCTCCAGGAGCCAGAAGTCGCGCATATGCCAGACAAATGGCAGCCTGGCAAGCCGGCCGGCCAGCGACGCGTAGGCTGTAGCTCGCACGGTGTTGCTGTGGATAAGCGCAGCGTCGACTCTTCTGGCAATCCTGGAAATGTTGGTGGCCCCTTTCCACCAGTCCGACGGGGACCGGAAAGATCCGCGCAGTCGCGGCAGATCAAGAGTATGCACGGGGATGCCGGCGCGGTCGGCTTCGTCGGCCAGCTGGCCGGGAGGCGCGACCAGGTGGGGCTGCCAGCGGTCGTGGTTGAGGAAGGCCATGAGCAGAAGAAGGCTGCGCTCGGCCCCGCCAATGGCATCTGCGTGGTCTACGAAGAGAATGGGACTCGGTTGCATAGGGTACGTTCCATGATTGAAAAGAACTGTTGGCCTACCCGATCCCAGTTCACTTCGTGTTCAACCCATCGACGTCCGGCCTGTCCCAGGCGCTGGCATAGGTCGGCATCGCTGAGCAGGCGCGCCAGAGCTTGCGTCAGTTCGGCGGGGTCGTCGGGTGGGACGAGGAGCCCTGTTTCACCGTCGCGCACAGCTTCTGAGGCGCCGCGGCTGCGCGCGGCAACGACGGGCAGTCCACTTGCGCTTGCTTCGAGATAGACAATGCCGAACCCCTCAACGCTGGGTGAGGTCTCCGCGGAATGGAACTCTTCACGCGCAGGCAATACAAAGATGGAGGCGCGGCGGTAGATATCTGGCAGTTCGGAATCTGAGATGGGCACTCCCTCCTGACTCAGGAATCGCACAGCATCGCCGAGTTGGAGATCACGCGCGAGTTTCTCCAGTTCCGGGCGCGCCGGGCCGTTGCCGACAATCCAGTATTCCAGGCGAGGCGCCAGGTCCAGAATAGGCGGCAATGCATGCAGAACTGTGTCGATGCCTTTGCGCGAAACGAGCCGGGCCACAGACAAGAGAACAGGCGGGCCGGGGCGGGTGGCGAGTGGCGGCGCGAAGCGCTCGGGGTCGGCTGCTGGCAGGACGATTTCAGGGGCGGGCAGGCCCAGTTCCTTCAGTCGCCGTGCATTGGCGACAGAGTTTGTCACGAGGGGATGGGCACCTGCCAGAAGCCGGTTGAAGACGCGGCTGTGCCATCTCCACTGTGCGGCTTCAAAGTCATTGCCGTGCACCAGCGCGATGAAGCGCCCCCTCCAAAGTAAAGCCGAAGGCAGCAGCAGCCGGGGATGAGCATGTCCCACGATGGTGAGGTGCGGGCGCAAAGTCGCCAACGCGCGGGCAAAGCGCCAAGGCGTCGCCGAGGGGACGGAAAGGACGTGGAAGGGTTCTTTCTGGAAGGGCGAAGAATCGGCGCGCGGGTGCACAACAGTCAGATCGCAGCGTGCCCCGATGCGGCGGCTCAGCTCGAAGAGGTACTGTTGCACGCCGCCGATGGACGGCGGGAAATCCAGCGTCAGCAGAGCGATGCGATGCGTTTGACCTTGGGTGTTTTCAACACTCAGAGACACTACGCCTCCAAATCTCGAGCTGTCGCCGAAAGGTCAGAGTCGGAAATCAGAGACATGAAGACCGACTCATAAGCCTCTGCGACCCTATCCTGCGTGAACTCGCCGGCGCGCTGCAGGCCCAATTCTGCCATGCGCTCCCGCCTAGGCTCATCTTGCAGTAGTGAAAGCAGGGTCGATCCCAATTCTTCAATGGGGGGCAGGAGACCCCACTTCCCGTCTTCAAGCAACGCACGGGCACCGTCGTTTGGCGTTGCAACGACGGGAGCGCCGCAGGACATTGCCTCTATGTAGGGGATACCAAATCCTTCATATGTACTGGGCAGACAATGGATCCAGGCCTTTCGGTAGAGGTCAGCAAGGTCGCGATCACTTGGCTTGTGAATGGAGACGACGCCGGGCGCGTTCACGCTCTGGTCGGCGACCAACCAGAGTTCGGCATCGGGCAGTGCGGGACGAATCTGTGTTTGAAAGATTTCCATCAACTTGCGTCCGCGCTTGCGGCCACCCATCGTGCCAACAAAGAGTATGGAGGGGTTGGCAGACTTGGCGCCTTCGCAGGCAAAGAACAGCCGTCCATCTACCGAATTGGGTATCACGCAGTCAATACCTGGCACATGGCGCCGCGTGGTAGCGATATCCGAAACTACGACGTCAGCCTTTGCCGCCTCCCAGAGTTCGCGTGGGACGAATGTCAAGTACCATAGCTTTGTTTTCCAGGTAGGGGCATGGATTGCTTCTGCCAGGGCAGCGCCATGGAAAGTACGAACGAGTGGGGGTCCGGGTTTCCAAATCAGGGCGTCGTCACCGTGGGCGTGGATGACGTCGAAGGTGCTGAAGTCTTGCGCGGCGAATCGACGAGCCAGGCGCCACTTTTTCAGCCAGGCACGCCAGGGGCCGGAGGGCCTATGGGAGAGGACAGTGCGGACTTCATAGAGCGCTTCTGCCGGACGATCGTCGGTGGTAAAGACGGTTACTGCATGACCGCGCCGGCACAAGGCATTGGCTAGCCGGTGGGCAACGTAAGCCACTCCGCCGCATTTTATGCGGCCCTCGGAAGGCAGATGAGGGGACAACGCGGCAATTCTCACGATGACAAGCTCTTTCGCTTGCGCAGGCCCGCAAGGTATCCCCGCCAAACGCCTTGGAGAGCAGAGTAAACCAGCTGCGGCCGCCCTTGAAAGCTGCTTCTTTCTTTGACAAACCAGGCCAATTCGCGTTGCAGAAAACAGGGCAGGTAACGTTGCTTAAAGTTCTTGGCAAAAAAGTAGGCAACGTTGTGGTGAAACTCAAACAGGTATCTGCTCTCGTCCGTGGTCTTGCTGGCACGACCACCGCCTGTCGGATGGCCCAAATGGACAATGGCAGCGGCCGGATCAAAAGCAATCTGATAACCCATTTGCAGGACGCGCAGCGAAAAGTCGGTCTCTTCGCGATAGGCATTGCCGATGTAAGCTTCATCGAACAACCCCGCCTCGAAAACGATCCTGCGCGGCATGGACATGTTGCCGCCCCTGAGGCTGTCGGTCGTGCCCTTAGGGACTTCATGGTCCCAGTAGTCGTTCACCCGTCCACTTGGAAGGACCTCACAAGGCCGCGGACGCACGGGCAACTTTCTTCGCTCCTCAAAGACGCCCCCGGTCGCGGCGCCAATGCCGGGTTGTTCCAGACTTTGAAGATGCATCTCGATCAGGTCCACCGGCGGAATGATGTCGTCATCGCAGTAGAGTACAAATTCACCTACCGCCAGTTGCGCGCCTACATTTCTGGCGTATGGCAGGTTGGGTTTCTGGATGGAGTGCCAGCGAAATCTACGTGCGTCCTTCTCTGCACGGGCGCGCAAGAACTTCTCGGTCCCGATCTCGTGCTTCGGAGTCTGGTCTATGACGAGCAACTCATAGTTAGGATAGGAAAGAGCGAGCAGGTGCTGGATCGTTTCGCACAGCACCTTTTCGCGCTGATAGGTGGGGAGGATTACTGACCAGAAGGGGTTGTTAGACATCGTGAAATACGATTTGCCAGTTTGAATCGGTTTCTGGGAGCCGGCGCAAGGGCGCAGACTGCGTTTAGAGCCATATCACGACTGAGGCGCAAGAAAGTCAACCAGGCTTTGGTAGGCAGCTCCTAGTTGGTTGGGCGGGTAGGAGTTTATCTGACTCAGAAGTGCATGGTCGCTTGCATCCAAAGCCGCAAACGCCCGCAGCATAAGCGGGTATACAAGAATCCCGGCTGCGATGGCAAGTACCAATCCTCCAAACCATGAGCTGATCAGCCCTGCTACAGCGGCGGCGGCAAGGGCTGCCAGCGCGATGCGGGCAATTGAGCGCAGCGGAAAGGTCAGGTTGAGCCGCCGAACGGAATAGGCGATACCGGCGACGCCGGACACAAGCTGACTGATGGAATTGGCAAATGCGGCTCCGACTGCACCATATTTAGAGATCAGAGCCAGATCTAGTCCTATATTTAGGACCGCGGCAACGAACCCGAGGCGCACGATAAAACTCTGTTCATCCGCGCTGTGCAGGACTGTGGCGCTCACCGAGGCCAAGGCGCCTACGATGTTGCCCACGAGAAGAATCGAGAGGACGGGCGCCATGGGCAGAAAGTCCGGCCCATATAGCAGAGCGAAGGCCGGGGTGATGGCGGCGGCTCCGAGGCCGATTGGCATAGCGATCAGGGCGAGGACTCTATACGAAGACGTGTGCAGCGAATTGAACCGTTCGGAAAACGCTCCGCCATTCCTTTGGCCTGCGAGAGAAGAGAATGTCGGCAGAAGTACACCGGAGAACATCGCGGGAATCGACATCGCCTTCATGGCCAGGTCAAAAGACTGGCTGTAAAAGGCGATCTCGGCGTCGGCGGCAAACCAGCTGAGGAAGAAGAGTTCTGAACGTTCATAAAGGATTGTGTCGATGACAAGAATCAAGGTTACGTCGCGGCAGTAAAGGAGAATCCGGCGGCTCAGTTCGGGCGGAAGCGAAATCGCGGGCGCACCCCGCACTGTGTAATGGGATGGCAATTGCCGGCCGATCAGGACGAGCGTCACGATTCGCCTGGCGAGGATTGCAAGGAGAAGCGCGTGAATGCCGAAACCCAGCGAAGCAACAGCGATGGCACAGACGGCGTAGAAGATGGTGCCAATAAGGCTTGACTGGCTGAGGGTACGGAATTCCTGTGTCCCTTTGGCCGCGGCGAGGAAGAGCCGCTCCAGGACGCCGGGCACAACCGTGATGGCGATCAATATAAGAGCGGCAGGATCGGATGGCGGGGCAGATTCCCACGGCGCCCATGCGAATAGGAGCGTTACGCTGACGACCAGGCCCCCTAGCGCGAGTTCGGCGAAAAGGAGCCACGCAAAGAGCACCGAGGCCGTCTGTCTGTCCTGCCTTCCCAGCAGTTCTGCGCCAAACTTGGTCATGGCCTGAGCCAGCCCAGGCGAGGAGACCAGGATCAGCAGGCCTGACAGCCAGATCCAGTAATGAAACTGGCCAATTAAGCTGGGGCCAAGCATGCGAGCAAGGACAATGCTTGTAATCAGGCCGAAGAGGAGACCCCCGACCGTGTTTAAGGCGTTCCACCAGGTATTGGTGATTACCTTGGAATCGACGCTCATTGAACCACTCCGCTGCCGCCGGCCAAGAAGAATTCAAGCCTCATTTTTCGGCGGGCCGGCCACCAGACTGGTATAACAGGCGACCGTCTTTTCGACCATACGGTCAAGCGTGAAATTCGAGAGGGCCCGTTGGTAGCCGCGCCTACCCATTTCATGTCGTAGCTGGCGGTCGTTAGCCAGACGGATCAGGGCACTCGCCAGATCGCTTACGTTTCCCGGTTCAGCCAGAATGCCGGTCTCGCCTTGTGCCACAACCTCAGGCACCGCGCCTGTGTGGAAGGCGACAATCGGCTTGGCGTGAGCCATGGCTTCGAGATAGATGAGACCAAACGACTCCGTCAGCGACGGTGCTACGAATAGATCGCAGTCGGAATAGAGTTTGCATAGGGCGCTCCCGTCGACGTGGCCAAGGAATGTCGTGGCGGCGCGCGCCTGCGAGGAGGCAAAGGCGGCAAAATTGTCGCGGTAGCTCTCCGAATCCGGCGCGTCTCCGCTGTCAGCGCCGGCAATTATAAACTTGCTGTGGGGCACGCGACGAACCACTTCGGGAATGGCATGGAGCAGAAGGTCGATCCCCTTTCGTTTCTCAAGACGGCCGACATACAGAATGGTAACTCCCTCATCTTCATCAACTCTTTGCATCTCTCGGGAATGCGGGATTGGGAGCCCGAGTGGAATCAGGCAAGACTTTGTCGTTGGGATGCGATAGAGCTGGGAACAGGCATCTGCGACAGATTCACTGTGGGCTATGTGGCAGGCCGCACGGCGGACGGACAACGCTTCCAGATAACACAGAAGACGCATACCTGGGCGAGGCCGATGGTTTCCCCTGAGATGATTGACCTGTGCGAGCGGGGTGGAGAGCCGGACCACGAGCGGGGCGCGGGGGTGGAAGGAGTAAATGAGGGATTCCGAGCCCCAGTTGGGCGCTTCGACGACGTCAAATGGTCCTTGCGACCGCTCCAAGCGGGCGATTTCGCGGTCCACGGCAATACTTCTCTCAAACGTTTTCCAGATTCCGAGTCCCTTGCGCCGAACCGGTAAGGGCAGAGGAAGTTTGGCGTTTGGCACGCCGTAAAGTTTGACTTCGCTGGCAGGTTGGGCCGGCCCTGGTTGGTGACCGACGGTAACCTTTCTCTGATGCGAAGTACCAGCAATGACAGAGACATCATGTCCGGCTGCCGCAAGGCCGTGCGCGAGGCAATGTACGTATGAGGCGATTCCGCCCGTTCCCGTTGGGGGATACTGTTCGCTGACCAGGCAGATACGCATCAATATCACGAACCTCGTGCCGCGGCGGCCCTGTAGACGTCAACGGTCTCGCGTGCGGTGCGCTTCCAGCAGAAACGGGAAGCCCGGCGCAGGCCGTTGGCGCGCATTGTGGCCGCCAGGTCCTTGTTCGACAGCAGGCTCCGCACAGCGGCGGCAAGTGCTTGTGCTGTCAACGGTTCTATGAAGAGGGCGGCGTCACCCGCCACGTACGGCAGGCTACTCGCTTTGCTTGAAACGACGGGCGCGCCGCAGGCCATAGCTTCGAGCACAGGGATACCGAATCCTTCATATAGACTGGGCATCAGAAAACTGTCGGCTCCGCTATACAGGGCGGGCAGGTCGACATCGGGCACAGCGCCTGCGAAGATGATGTCATCGGCCAGGCCAAGCGCTTCAATCTGGCGCCGTACGGCTCCGAAGAGCCAGCCCCGGCCGCCGACGACTACAAGACAGTGAGGCCATCCGTCCGTTTTCAGACGCGCCAGAGCTTCAAAGGCGAGCGAGTGGTTCTTGCGGGGCTCCAGCGTACCCACCATTAGAAGGTAGGGGCGTCGTATGGAATGCTTCTCTCTTGCGCGCCGGATCTCGCCTTCGTTTGCTTGCCGAAAGTGTTCGTCAATGCCTTCGTCAACAACGTACACCTTTTGCGACGGCGTAGCGTAGAGGTCCAGTAAGTCACCCTTGGTATGTTGACTGACGGCAATGATAGCATCGGCCCTGCGCACGAACAAGGGCATTGCGACGCGCAGGAAGGCGCGATTTGCGCGCGTGTGATGTTGGGGAAATCTTTCAAAAATCAGATCGTGCACAGTCATCACCGCGGGGCGGGTCATCCATGGCAGCAGGTGCTCGGCGGCGTGGTAGACACCGTTGGCGGGAAGCCTGCGTTCAATGACCGGCGCGCGCAGGAGTTGACAGGCAAGCGCGCCGAGCCGCCAAGGATATTGGTGCAACCGAATCGAGCGGGCAGGCACGGAGGCAATGGCGGCCGGCAGTTGGTGGCCGCTGTGGCTGTTGTAGAAGAGGTTCAGGTCGACTTCGCGGCGGCAGTTATGCCACAGGGCGGAGACGAGGCGCTCGGTATAGCGGGCCAAACCTGCCCGCTGGTGGACGGCGGGGCCAGCGTCAAGGGTGACACGCAACGGCGATTGAAGCTGGCCGGCGCTGCGGCTAGGCACTGGACACCAACCGCCGCTCGGGTGCCTCCGGAGGCGCGGTGCGTCCTTGCAGCCACTCTCGCACGGCTTCTCCCAGGTGAGAGAGAGGGCTGTGGCGGGTGGTGCAGTCCGGCAAGGCGTCGAGGAAGAATTCGCCGTAACTGCGTTGCCATAGGCGGCTGTCAAGCAGGACGACGACACCGCGATCGGTTGCGGTCCGAATCAGACGCCCAAAACCTTGACGAAGCCGGATGACGGCCTCGGGCACCGAGTATTCGTAGAATGGGTCCTCGTATAGCCGGCTGCGGGCCGCGCAGAGCGGGTCGGTTGGGACGGCGAAGGGGAGACGTGCGATGAGGAGACAGACGAGCTGTTCCCCGGGGAGATCGATCCCTTCCCAATAGCTTCTGGTGCCGAGAAGAAGTGAACGCGGGTTTGCACGAAAGTCGCTCAGGTTGCGGCGCCGGCTGCCCTCGCCCTGTCGGAGAACGGTAAGTCCGGCTGCTGCCAGGGGCACGCGGACTGCTTCTGCGGTGGTGCGCAGATGGCTGTGGCTTGTGAAGAGGACGAGAGTTCTGCCTTCTGCAGCCAGGGCAGCCTGCTGGATGGCCTGCTCGAGCGAACGCTGATAGCTGCCATGGTCGGGCGTCGGCATGTCGCTGGGTGTGTAGAGCAAGACGTTGTGCTTGTAGTCGAAGGGGCTGCCGATTACGCTGCCGCCGGCATCCAAGCAGCCCAACCGATCGCGCAGGAAGTTGAATCCATCGCCGGCCTGAAGCGTGGCGCCGGTAAGCACGACCGCGCGCCGGGGGCCGAACAGGTCGGCAGCCAGTCTCTCACCCACCTGAATAGGCGCGCTTCGCAGCATTGCCGAAGGGGAGCTGCGCGGAGGGCGGGCGCCGGCGGTAGCAACTGACGGCCCACTGTCCGCCACCTCCAACCAGGCGACTGAACTCTTCTCCAGGTGGAGGGGCCGCAGAATCACGTCGTCGGCAACTTGCAGCAGGTCGGCCAGGCCGGATTGGGCAAAATGAAGCAGTTCCGCCGAGTGGCTCCAGGGCTCGTGCCCCGCTTCGAATGGTGCGGAGACGCCGGTACTGCTGGATGAGCCATCGTCCTGTCGGTCGACAGGGTCCTCCAGAAGTGCGACAAGCGCGGTCAGCCGCTCCAGGATTTGACTGAGGTGACCGCTGACCTCATCCCACTGGATTTCGATTTCGCTCCACTCAGGTTGGGCGCGCGTTCCTTTGTCAAGGGCCAAGAGGTGGGGATAACCGCTTCCTGAATCGGACGACCTGCGGGCGTCGGGTCTTTCGTCGCGGTGGCGCAGAGCGAAGTCGAGCAGAAGGTCAAAGAATCCAGGGATTATCGCTTGCACTGAGCGGCGGCCGGACTCGAGCTGGCTGACCAAGTCCAGTACGGCCTCATGGGAGACGAACGACGGCAGGTGGGAGACAGCTTCGGCCACGTCGTCGAGCAGGGAGGCCAGGATGCGGAGGTCGATCTGTCGGGTAAACTGATCGGTCGCGGCGTTCTCAAGGTGATGGGCTTCATCAACGACGAGATTGTCGTACTCGGGTAGAACCTGACCGCCGGCCTCGACATCGGCGGCCAGCAGAGCGTGGTTGATCACCAGCAGGTGGGCTGAAGCGGCGCGGCGATGGGCTTCGAGATAGAAGTCGCGGAAGCGCCCTCCCAGGTAGTCGTGTTTGCCAGAAACTGCACTCACGAGACAGCGCTCGGGGCTGCATTCGTCAGCACGGGAGGAGACACGGGCGACCAGCGCCCGCTCCTGCTTGTCGTGAACGGGCAGCTCGCTGAGGTCTCCTGTCCTGGTATTGGGCAACCAGACCAGCATCTTGGCCAGGAAGCGCATTTCCAAGGGCGAAAGGCCGGTTGCCAGAAGGCCGTTGCGAGGGCGAGGTCTCTCCAACCACTGGGCCAGCCGCCGCGTGCAGAGATAGTGTGAACGGCCCTTCAACACCATCGCCCGCACAGGCGGTTGGTCTGCATCGCTTTCGACGAGGCCGGACGCCGTCAAGACTTGAAACACGCGGGGCAACTCCTGGTCAAGAAGCTGGTGCTGGAGAGGAATGGTATTGGTGGCGATCACGACACGGCTGTCGTTCATCCTGGCCCACGCGGCGGCCGGCAGGAGGTAGGAGAGACTCTTTCCGATACCGGTACCCGCTTCGATGATCTTGTGATCGCCGCGATTGAGCGCGTCTAACACAAGTCGCGCCATTTCAAGTTGACCGTCGCGGCGCTCGAATTGCGGCTCCTTCTTGCCGCCGAACGCACCTGCAAGCGTCCCACCTGCAGCGAAGGCCAGAGTGAGAAATCCGTCCTTGATTTCGTTCGGGGCCGGGCGGGGGCGGAGAGGGGGAGGCACACGAACCTGGCTCGGCTCGCGCCTTTCAGTTTCGCCCTTCTTTGCGTCCTGTTCCATTCGGAAGGACAGCGCGTCACGGAAGAGAAGCAGAGGGTCCCATTGGCTTTCGAGCCCTGCCGCGCACAGGACCTTCAAGGTGGAATCAGGCAATTCCTCAATGCGAGCGAGCAGGTGGAGCAGAAGTTCCGCGGTGGCTTCGGCGTCGTGGCCGGCGCGGTGGGCGGTAGGCAGAGAGATTTCGAGAGCCCGGCAAAGCTCGCCAAGGCTGTAGCCGAACTGCCCGGGAAGCAGAATTGTCGCCAGTTCGTGCGTGTCGATCACGGGCGTGTTGATTTTCACGCCGGCAGCGCGCAGGAAGGAGACATCGAATCCGGCACTGTGGGCGACAACGGCGTCGGCGCTTCCGCCGAGGAAGGCCAGGATTTCGGGAATCAGCGTCTGGAACTGGGGTGCATCGGCCACGTCGGTCGGGCGGATGCCGGTAAGCTGTTGAATGCGCGGCGGGATGGAGCGCCCGGGGTTGACAAAGGTGGAGAATCGTTCACGGGCGCGGCCTTCCTGAAATCGTACCGCGCCGAACTCGATGATCTTGTCCTTTTTGGGACTGAGCCCGGTTGTCTCAAGGTCGAAAGCGACGAACGTGCGCGAGGACATCAATCAGCGGCTCACGGCTCTCCGACGTTTCCGCCAACGAAGGAGATGTCGACGGCTGTCCTGGTTACGCTGCCGGTGTAGAGCCAGGAGACCTGCCTCAGCGTAAGAGCCTGGTCGAACTCGGTCAGCGCGGAGATGCAATCAGATGGGAGGACTACGGAAAACCAGCGCAGTCCGGCGGAGGCGGCTGTGTGCAGTACGCAGATGCTCGAAACGGTGCCGACAATGACAAGGTGACGGACCTGCCAGACATTGGCCAGGAAATGCTCGAGTGGCGTACCGTAGAACCCGTCGTAGCGGCTCTTCTGACAGATCAGGTCCTCCTTCTGCGGGGCCAGCTCCGCGACAATCTGCCAGCCCCAGCTGTTGACCTCACAGTGGCGTGGCCAGATTTCCCATTCGGGATCCCCTTCAGAGTGACTGTCCTGCGTGTAGGCGATGCGCACACCGGCGCGGCGGGCGTCCGCCAGGAGCGACTGCACACTTTCGAGCGTGGCGGCGGCGGCTGGCACAACCAGCGAGCCGCCCTCCTTGACAAAGTCGTTCTGCATATCAACAACGATAACCGCGCTGCTCTGCGCGGGCAGCTCGACATGAGTCTTCCAGGGGATCTCAGGAACTTCGACAGTTTGGCCGGGAATTTCCATCCTGCCCTCCTTCGTCATTGGCCGGTGAAATGGGGATAGCATCCCCACCGGTTGCCGGCAGCCCAGCCACACATCAGATCGCCGCGGTGCCCCAACCGCTATGCCTGTTCCCAGCGGCTGGGGTTGATGCCGGGCGCTTCGCTGGCCATATTGTCAGGCTTGTTCCCGCCGCCATAGTTCCAGCTGCGGACATTGCGGTCGATAAAGAAGGGCTTGACCTCGTCGGGAAGCTTCTCCAGCTCATTTTGCGGCCACTGCTCGACCTCCTGCGCGACCGGACCGGCCCAGGCGGGCCGGTAGGCGATCGCCAGCATCTCGCGCGCGTAGTTACCGACGTTGGGGAAATTGCCGTGAAAGACACGGTGGTTGATCATCACGGCTGAGCCGGCCGCGGCGGTTACCATGACCTCTTCCGGGTGCGATTCGTAGCGCACATAGGGGTTGCCGTGGGCGTGCATAGCCAGGTGGGAGCGGGGGACCACCCGAAAGGGGGAGACCTCCTCGGTCAGGTCCTGAAGATAGTAGAGTACGCGCACCATGCAAGGACAGCTTCCCTCGTAGCCGAAGATTTCGGAGCCGTAGGGCTGGCCGTCGGTGTGGATGCTGATGCCGGGGTGACCGGGTTCGGAGCGGGCGTAGGCGTAGGACATGAAGACGATCTCGTCGCCAAACAGCCGTTCGAGAAACTGAACGGTTGGCGGATGGGCGATGAGCTCGGTGACGGCGCCGCCGACAAACTGGGCGCGCGGGCGCACCTGCTGCTTCACGCTGTAATCGACGGCAAATGTGTCCAGCCTGGCAGTCGCAGCTCGCAGTTCTTCCAGATGCTTCTGGGAGAGCAGGTCGGACATGACCGTATAGCCTTCGACTTCGAGCTGATAGACATGCTGGCCAAAGCTCAGCTTCGACCAATCGCGGTCATCGATCTTGACATGAGCCATTGCAGTCCTCCATTTTCCAATTGAAGATCACTGTTGAACGCCGGACCCCGACCCTTTCGCCTCGCGCTATTCCGATCAGCGATGGAATATGTAGAGCGATCGATTCTCGATCGGAAGGCTGATACGCTGTCCCCTGCGATGGCTTTCGGCGAGCGCGAGGCAGACCTCGGTCAAGTGATGGGCAATGCCGATGGGGCCCAGGGTTGGCCGACCCTCTTCGTGCGCTAGGACCAGGTCTTCCAAACAGAACTGGGTGGCGCTGTATTCGGGCACCTGCTCGACGGGGACTTCTACTGCAATGCGGCTTCTGTTGCCCTGGTATTGGCGCAGTTGCAGCCCTGTACCGTTGTTGAACATACGCAAACTGCCGCGGTCGCCAAGCACCTCGAACTCCCAGTTGCCGGAGGATACACTGGTGGCGGCAACGCCGTTGGCAAATGTCAACTGAAAGATGCCGTAGGGGTCTTCTTCCAGTCGGTTATCGGGGATGCGATGGTCGATGGAGTTCAGCTCGCCCCAGATACTCTCGACACCCGGATCGTCCAGCAGAAAGCTGAGGGTATCGATTGAATGGATGTGGCCGTGCAGCAGGTTGGTGCTGGCATAGTGAACGACTGCCTGGGGTTCGCCGATTTCGCCGCTGCGTATCAGGTCGCGAGCCTGGTGATAGCGCACGTCGAAGCGGCGCAGCACACCGGAGTTGAAGAGCGCGCCGTTTTCCTCGACTGCCTTACGCAGCGCATCCGCTTCGAGCATAGAACAGGCAATCGCCTTTTCGCAGAAGATCAGGGGCGCGCCCTCTTGGGCAGACTTCGTCGCCATCTCGGCGTGCAGATGGCCGCGCGTGCAGACCGCGACCAAGTCGGGGGCCTCCTTACGGATCATCTCCACATAGTCGTCGTAAAGCGCGTCGACGCCCCAACGTTCTGCGAAGGCGTCCCGTTTGGCGGCGTCGATATCTGCGCCTGCCACGACCTGCAATCGGTCGCTGGCGCGGCAGGAGGCTGCAACCGAGTAGGGAGGCGCCCTTTCAGGGAATTCGTCATCAATCGTGCTGCCCATGCGTCCAAGGCCGATGATGGCGACGCGGTAGGTTCTTTCGGTCACGGTACAAGTACCTCCTCGAAGTGACTCTCGCGCATTCCGGTACCCGGCTTCAATTTCGACCGGCCTGCGCGCGGCGAATGCGGGCAGGCACGGCATCATGGGTGATTCCGGACGACAAGATGCGGAGAGAACGGTCGGCGAGAGGCAGGTCGACGCGGCGCCCTCCTTGACGGTGCGACTCGCGCATCGCGATGGCGATCTCCAGCGCCTTGCGCCCGTCGTCGGCTGAGCAGCGCGGCTGCGTTCCGGTCTCGATGCAATGGACCAGGTCTTCTATGGCGGCCAGGCCCATGCTGGGAATGCTGATGGGCAGTGGGAAAGGCGCCTGCGCCGGCACCCCCTGATTGCGAAGACCGCCTGGAACCCAGCGGTAATAGAGGGTCTCCATGCCCTGGGCCAGGGAGCGGACGCGGCCCTCGGTGCCTATCAGGTCGAATTCCCACGGGGCCAGGCCGGTTGGTGTGGTTCGCACAAAACCGCGTACACCATTGTCGAAGGCAAAGTAGCCGTTGCCCATCAGGTCTACGTCGCCGGCCGCCTTTTCATCCGACTCCATCTCGCCGAAGACCCAGTCGACGTCGCCGTTTACCAGGAAACGCATGGCGTCGATCGCGTGGCTGCCGCTGTGGGAGAGACCGCACTGCGTGTAGGCTGTTATCTGCAGAATCTCGCCCAGTTCACCTTCGTCAACCATGCGCCGCGCTTCGGTGAAGAAAACATTGTAGCGGCGGGAGCAGTTGACGGCGACGGCCGCGCCCTTGCGGTTGGCGAGGTCGATCACGCTGTCGGCTTCGGCCAAGCTGAGCGTAAAGGGCTTTTCGGCCCAGATCGCCTTGACGCCGGCGTTGATTGCGTCCTGCATGATGACAGCGCGGTGGCGGGCGGTTGTGCAGACGCTGACAAAATCGGGACGCTCTTCCTCCAGCATTTCCCTGTAATCAGTGTAAATCTGCCCTTCGGCAAGCCCCCAGCGATCGGCGAAGATTTCGCCTTGCTCGGCGTGAGGGTCTACGCCGGCGATCAGTTCCGTATGCGGGGAAGCCACGTAGCTGGGCGCGTGGCAGTAGGGCATAAAGAACTGTCCACCCTGCTTGATCTCATCGTCGAATGTGCTACCCATGCGCCCCAGGCCGATGACGGCAGCGCGGTAGATCTTTGTGGACATTCTGTTAGCTCCTGACAGCGACGGGCGACGCCTCAGTCGACAGCGATGATGGCTTCGATTTCGACCGCCCAGTTGAGGGGGACGGTGAGACCGATGGCGCTGCGTGCGTGGCGGCCGGCGTCGCCGAACAGCTCGATGAACAGCTCGCTGCAGCCGTGGATGACCGAGGGCGTGTTGTCGAAACCCGGCGCCACGTTGACCATGCCGAAGACCTTGACGACCTGCCGTACGTTGTCGAGACCGGCGATGGAGTGGACCGCCTGCAGAATACTCAGCGCGCACAGTTGCGCGGCTCGATAACCCTCCTCGGTCGTCAGATCCTGTCCGACCTTGCCCTGGATTTCTTCATCACCCCAACGGGAAACCTGCCCGGAGACGTAGACATGGTCGCCGGAACGCACGGCCTGCATCAGCCTACCGCCGTCCAGGTCAACGACTTCCAGCTCGTAACCCATTTCCTTCAGTTTTGCCAGATAAGACACGCTCTGCTCCTGTGGATTCATTTGCACGCGCCGAATTTCGGCGCGGCTGAGTGACGGATAGAAAGGAATTTCAAACGTAGAGAGTCTTAAGGTTCCCGCGTCAGCAGCGGCGTCTGGACGGCGCGCCGGTATAGGTCGGCAAAATCGGGGCTGCCGTCATCGTCGATGTAGTCGGTCTGCACACCCCGCTCATAGATGGGTTGATTGGCTGTACGCCAGTAGTTCCACATGCTTGAGTCCTGACTCCAGCTTGTATCGGGAAAGTAGACGCGGACCCCGTTGGCGCGGCTGTAGCGGACCAGGCGGCGGGGCAGGCTGAAATCGGCTTCATCGACGCGATAAGCGTTCAGAGCTTCCTCGTCCAGCGTTATGCCCAAGCCCGGCGCCTGGGGTGTCTGCGCGAATCCGCCGATCACGGGGATGCGCTCTTTCAGCAGGTTGTGCTCGTAGAGTTCGTGGCAGTTGATGGCGGGCCACTGGGCATGGCTGAGCACGGCGCCCAGGTGAAGCGCCATTGTTGTTGTGAGTCCGGTGCCGACCATCTGGATGAAAAAAGGCATGTTGGCGGTGGCCGCGGAGACTCCGGAACGCATGACCTTGGTAACGCCGCCGGCCACGACGAAGCCGTCACAGTAGCCATGTTGGATGGCGACCGATCCGGGTACGCCGCCGTAGTGGTGGGCGATTGGTGTACGTACCTTCTCGCGCAATAGGCGGTTCCCGGCCACGTCGTCGGACTTGATGGGGCCTTCCCAGATCGAGATCTTGGGGAAATCGGCCTCCAATTCGCGGAGAACCGGCACGGCTGTGGATACGTCGAGCAGAAAATCGTTCCAGTCGCAGTCGATGTGGAACCAGTCGGGCGTGGCGTTGCTGATGCGCCGGACCGTCTCGTAGACGTCGTGCCAGGGGCGGGTCTTGATCTTGATCGAGGTGAAGCCCAGTTCTACGGCGACCTTCGCCTCGCGTTCGTAGGCTTCCGGACCCATGTCGTGGTCCCAGAAGGAGACGGGGCACCAGTCTCGCACTTTGTTGCCCAGCAGCCGGTGGACGGGGACGCCTGCCAGTTTTCCGGCGGCATCGAAGAGCGCCATCTGCAGTCCCGCGCCGAGAGAGTCGTCCCACATGCAGTCGAAGGGCGAGCGGCCGAGCACGCGCTCGGTGTCGGGCACGCGGCCCCAGGTGTAGTTCTGGATCGTTTCGCCGTAGCCGACGGTGCCGTCGTCGGTGGTTACGCGGATGACCTCGCACTCCGACCAGCGATGGATGTTGGCGCGCTCCATTTCGCGGCGGACGCGTTCGACGAAGGGCACGACGAGGAGGATGCGTTCGACTTTGGAGACTGTGGCGGCGGTCATCGGGTGATCCTGTGCATTATCGAGGTTGCTCGACACGCGAGCTGGATACGCTGAGGGAATTCTATCACGAATCGCTTGGTCCTATGCTTTCGCTAGCCTTCCGGCCCTCTCTGAGAATCTCTTCATATCTTTGGCGCGCGTCGTCGAGCCAGTCGGCCATCCTGTCCCAGTTACTACCTTCATGGGAATCGATATCCAGGACTGATCTGCAGTCAGCATTATTTCCGCTTAGGAAGTTTTCAAGCCCTATTGATTCTCTGAGGGGCTCTCGATATAGGTCTGCCCGCGCTTGTACCCGGGCCTTATCCTCGTTCTGGGACTTGCCACCTAAGTAAACACCGGTCCCATTCTTTGACACATACATGACTACCCTCAGTCCGGATTCCGGAACCAATGTGTGCCATACGTGCGGCAGTGCGTAATTTGGCCTAAGTTTCGGTGGATTCTTCCACCTAGCCAAGCAGTGGGCCCAAAACTCGCGCTGAAAGACGCCTCTCTCGCTGAGTCGTCCTGGCCGGGTGGCAACTTGAACTTGCCGGTCCCACTCGTTTGGACGTTCAAGTACTTCGAAGATGGGCGCCAGCAGAGAGTCTCCAATTTGCACAGCGCTAATCTTCACCGCGAAGAAAGCAAATGGATCCATCGTTTGCTCGTTTAGCCAGCGAATGGCGGAAAGGTGCTCATCCCGGAAATCCGTGGCAATCCAAACGACGATTTTTGCCTCCAGCCCAGCTAAGTAGGCCAGGACTTGCCCTAGGTGCTGAAGGTCAGCCCTACCAAGCTGATTCTCTATGAGCACTCGTTCGTCAGTTTGGGAGACTACGGCCAAAATGTCTGCCCGATACCGGCCTACGGCCTTTTCCGTTTCCTCTAATTCCAACTCGAGGCCAAGCTCTGCAGCTAGAAAACTCAGATTGTCGGCAAGCCAAGGAGTGAAATCTTGCGCCTCGTCCTCCCATGCTTTGCGCACGTCTACTCGTTTCAGTTTACCTAATTCGGCAGTTGCCATGACTTCCGCTTTTCCGTCTGGGTCTGATTCTTGACTCCGGTCTCAATCGCGAATCTCCTCCACCAGCCGCGCCAGCACGACCTCTTCCTCGCCCTCTTCGAGCGTGGTCGGGTTGAGGAAGAACGAGTCGTCGGGGCCGGGCGCGACGGAGACGGCGGGGCGGCCGTCGAGCAGGCCCTGGACGATCTCGCCGCGCGAGCGCCCAACCGCGGCTGCATCGATGTGGACCTGCGCGCGCGGCAGCGGCTGCCCGGCCTCGTTGGGGAAGACGCGCGCTGCGCGCACGCCATCCAGCTTGTTTAGTTCGTTGCACCAGCCGGTAACAATCTCTCCCATCTGCGAGGCCCGCCCCTCGTGATCGAGAGCAAGGTACCGTTCGACCGCGGCCAGCAGACCGAGCATCTCTTCCTTTCCCACCTTCATTGGGCGGCCAATGCTGTGATTGGGCGGCCCGTTGCGCGCGCAGGCGTCGATCAGCCATTGTTTGCCCAGCACCAGCCCGGAGGACTGGGGGCCGCGCAGGTCCTTGCCGCCGCTGAAGATGGCGGCGTCTGCGCCCATCTGCGTGAACTTCCAAAGGTTGTCCACCGGCGGTAGCTGCGCGGCCGCGTCCACGAGCACCGGCACGCCGTGGGCGTGGGAGATATCAATCACCTTTTCCAGAGAGATGTCGCCAGGGCCGCCCAAGGCGCCATGAAACCAGATGACAGCAGCGGTCTTTTCGTTGATTGCCCCCTCAAGTTGCCAGACCTCGGTGACTGCAGGATAGCCAATCTCCACCAGTTTGACTCCAACCTGCCTCACGGCGTGATCATACCCATTCCGCTGGGACTTGTGGACAATCACCTCGTCTTTGAGACCCGACAGGTCCGGCAGCCTCTCGATCGCCGCCATGTCGTTGCCCGTAACGCAGCCGGCGATGGCGACGACTATGCCTCCGGCCGCGCCCGAACTGACGTAGCAGGCCTCGTTCTGTGTAAGGAGAGCGATGCGGTTGCCGACACGACGCTGCAGCTCGGGCAGCTCGACGAAGACTTTGGCCGCCTCCATCATTGCTTGCAGCACCTCCGGCGGCATGAGAGAGCCGCCCAGCCGGGTCAGGGTGGCATTGGCATTGATGATCGGGGTTACGTCGAGCTCTGAGTAGGTGGGCATGAGCGTACCGCCTATTCACTTGTAGTGGGAGGCATCCGGTGGGGTCAGACGCGCGGCGCGAATCGCTGGAACCGGCTCGCGCCGCGCGTTCAGGACATGTTCAGGCGAATCTAGGCCGCTTGCGGCAGCACCAGGTCGCAGGCGTCCGCCGGCATCCAGTGGGCGTCCTGGCCGGCCCACTTGACGTTGCAGCCGATCGGATTCGTCAAATTCTCGCTGACCTGCTGGCCGGAGGTATGTTCCTCCAGGGCCCGGTCCAGGTCGAAGACGGTGGCAAGACTGGCATCGCGGGGATTGTCGACGCCGCGTCCGGTGTAGACAAGCTCGCGGTCCTTGTTGAAGACATAGAAGTGGGGCGTCCGCAGCGCGCCGTATGCCTGGGCGATCTCCTGGGTCTCGTCGCGCAGATAGACCCAGGGAAACTTGTGCTCAGCCATGCGCTCGACCATGTGACGGAAGTCGTCCTCGGCGTTGACATGGACGCTGTTCGAGTTGATGCCGACGAACTTCACGCCTTTGGACGCATAGTTGTCGGCAGTCGTCCGCGTCGCCTCATCGGAGCCGATGACGTAGGGGCAGTGGTTGCAGGTGAAGAAGATGACAACTGTTTCGGCGTCGTCAAAGCTGCTAAGCGAGTAGACGTTGCCGTCGGTGGCGATCAGCTTGAAGTCAAGCGCCTTATCGCCGATTTCGAGAGTAAAAGCCATGATGTCCTCCTGAAAGGATTCTTGAAAGTGCCCGGATTGTAAGAAATTCACCGTCGCGAATCACTACGATGGTTTGCGTCCGATCGCAACCCGGCCGAGCAGAGTGGCGCCCCAGAACCGTACGCCGACCCTATCCGGGTTGCGAAGCGGACGGTCAGGGCGGATAATGCCCTGCGACGACGAGTTTCAGCTACGCGATTGATTATACTGAGGATCTGGTACTGAGCAAATGAGCGTCGGATAAAGGAGAGGGCAATGCGCATCGGAATCGCATTTCTGACCCACGAATCGAACACATTTGCCTCTTTCACGACGGCGTTGTCGGATTTTCAGATCCTGCGCGGCCAGAAGATCGTGGAGAAGCACGTGTCGACCTACCACGAGGTGGGCGGGTTCATCGCCGGCGGCGAGGCGTTTGGATACGAGATTGTGCCACTCTTCGGAGCGGACGCGACGCCTTCCGGCACCGTCGAGGCGGAGGCGTACGCGGCGCTTGTCGGTGAACTGTTGGTAAGGATCCGGGCAGCGTTACCCCTGGACGGCCTGCTGCTGGCACTGCACGGCGCGATGGTGGCGGACGGCTTTCCTCATGCCGATGGAGAGACGGTACATCGGGTGCGGGCACTGCTCGGGCCGGTTGTCCCACTGGTGGTCACCCACGATTACCACGGCAATGTGCCGCCGCAACTGGTCGAAGACGCCACGGCGCTTGTTATCTACAAGACATGTCCCCATGTCGATCAGCGGGAACGGGGTCTGCAGGCTGCAGAGTTGCTCGCGCGCACGGTGCGGGCCGAAGCCAAGCCCGAAGCGGCTATCGTCAAGCCGGAGCTGCTTTACAACATTGCCTTCCACAATACGAGCAGCGGCCCGATGCAGCAGGTGATGGACGCGGCGATCGAACTGGAAGGCAAAGCGGGCATTCTGGCTGCCAGCGTCGCGGCCGGCTATCAGTATGCGGATGTGCCGTGGATGGGGCCGTCGGTCGTCGTCGTGTCCGACGGGCAGCCGGCCCTGGCGCAGCGGGAGGCGCGGCATCTGGCCGAGCTGATGTGGGCAACACGGGATGAGCTGCTGCCGCGCGTTCCGGGGCCGGCCGAGGCGGTGGGCATGGCGATGGCGAGCCCGGAGAAACCGGTCTCTCTGTTCGAAATGGGGGACAACATCGGCGGAGGCAGCGCGGGGGACGCCACCTTTGTTATGGAGGAGTTGCTGCGCCAGGGCGCCGACAAATGGGTGGCGGCCCTGTATGACCCTGAGGCAGCCGCGGCCTGCGCGGCCGCCGGCATCGGCGCACAGCTGACGCTGCCCGTGGGCGGCAAAGTGGATGATCAACACGGGCCGACATTGACGCTAACAGGGACGGTGCGCGCGCTCCACGATGGCAAGTTCATCGAGACGGAACGGCGTCACGGTGGCAAGAGGGAGTGGGACCAGGGCCTGACCGCGGTGATGGCAACGAGTGGAGGCCTGCTGCTGTTGGACAGCGTGCGCACGCCGCCGATGAGTCTGAACCAACTGCGTTCGGCAGGTATACTGCCGGAGCAGCAGCACATCTTCGTCGCCAAGGGCGCGGTTGCGCCGCGCGCCGCATATGGGCCGGTCTCCGCCCGCATCATCGAGGTTGACACTGCAGGCGCGACATCCATCAGCCGCCCCCCGGGTGCGTATCAACGGGCGCGGCAGGGGCTGTACGAGTGGACACGTCAGTAACCCCGGCAGGAGAAAGGAGTTGTACGGTCGAGGGAGCAGGGCCGTCCAATTGACACCAATCGCTCAGAGGTCGCGCCAGATTTGCCGGATTGACCGGTCTGACCTATACTCTCTCTTTGTGTGGGTGGCCTGCCATTGGCTTCGCTGCCCTATTTTTGGGATCAGGTCCCTGTGACAGGTGACTGCAAATCATTCGTCCGAGTTGCGGCACCATTTGCGCTTTTTTGCACCTTGGGGCGCGAGAAAGAGGTGCCCGCAAGCCGCTATCCGAAGATCCGGAGAAGTCGAGAATAGAGTTCCCGGACGCGGTTACAGGAGAGATAGAGATGTACGCAGTCGTACGCACCGGAGGCAAACAGTATCGAATTGCACCCGGAGATATTCTGGAAGTCGAAAAGCTGGCCGGGGAAGTCGGCGACAGTGTCGTACTGGATGATGTGCTGATGGTGTCCAGCGACGATGGCGTCAAAATCGGCCAGCCGAAAGTGGAAGGCGCGTCGGTGACCGCCCGAATTACCGGGCAGCACCGGGGCGAAAAGATTCTGGTCTTCCGCTACCGCCCGAAGAAGCGGGTACGCGTCCGCCGAGGTCATCGCCAATACTTGACGCGCCTGCAGATCCACAAAATCAGCGGCGAGGACTTTGAATTCGTCGAGGAAGTGGAAGAGGCGGCGGTGGTTGAAGCGGCCGCCGCGGTGGAAGATAGCGTTGAGGAAGAGTCCGGGACGGAAACAGCCGAACCCGAAAGTGCGGAGGAGGACGGCGGCGACGGTGCAGTCGGCAAGCTCAGGGAGACCGTTGCCAGTGCCAGCGACGTCGTGGACGAGACCGTTTCGGTAGCAGGTGAGGTTGTTGAGGAGACCGTTTCCAAGGCCGGCGACGAGGCAGATGAAGACGCCGCTGCCGCCGAGACATCCGCCGAAGACGGGGACGCAAAAGACGACGAAGTCGATACGGACGAGAAGACAAAGGAGTAGCGACTATGGCGCACAAAAAGGGCGGTGGTTCCAGCCGCAATAACCGGGATTCGAACGGCCAGCGATTGGGCGTCAAGCGGTTCGGCGGCGAATACGTTACGTCCGGCAGCATTCTGATTCGCCAGCGGGGTACGCCGATCTTTCCCGGCTCGAACGTGGGCCAGGGCAAAGACGATACGCTCTACGCCAAGCAGGACGGCTTTGTGACCTTTGAATGGGCCAAAAAGAACCGCCGAAAGGTCAGCGTCTATTCCGCAGAAGAGATGCAGGCGATGGAAAAGGTGTAGAGCTATGAAGCCTGAAATTCATCCCGACTACCATGCCTTGGCCAGGGTCAACTGCTCCTGCGGGAATAGCTGGGTGACCGGCAGCACCAAGGCTGAGATCAACGTAAACATCTGCAGCCAGTGCCATCCGTTCTATACCGGGGAACAGCGCATCGTCGACTCGGTCGGACGCGTGGAGCGCTTTGTGAGGCGGCTGGAGTCGCGGCAGAGCGCGGCTGCGAGACAGCAGATCGAGACGCAGGCCCGAGAAGAGGCGGAATCCGCCGCGCGACGGGCGAGGGCGCGTGGCGATGACCCGGAAGAGGCGGCTGCCGAGGTGATGGCCCGCTACGAGCTGGAAGAGGAAGCGGAAGAGGAACCGGCTGCGGAAGCCTAGCCGGAATCCTTCTCATACCACGGAATGTATTCTCAATCCGGCAGCGGATGGATCGAACTGATCTGCGGCTCGATGTTCAGCGGCAAGACCGAGGAGTTGCTGCGTCGGGTGCGCCGGTCGGAGATTGCCCGCCGCCGGATTCAACTGTTCAAACCCCGCATCGACCACCGCTACGGCCACAGACAGGTGACATCCCACAATGGCATGGCCCGCAGTGATGCCGTCGCTGCGGAGAGCGCCGTTTCCCTGCTGTCCCAGGTTCCGGCCGGGACGGACGTGGTCGCGATCGACGAGGTACAGTTCTTTGATGCCGCGATCGCCGACGTCTGCCGGGAGCTGGCGGACCGGGGCGTTCAGGTCATCGCAGCCGGTCTGGACCAGGATTTCCGCGGCGAGCCGTTTGGCGCGATGCCGCTGCTGATGGCCCTGGCCGAACAGGTCGACAAGCTGCACGCGATCTGTGTCCGTTGCGGGGCAGCGGCCACGCGAACACAGCGGCTGCTTGACGGCGAGCCGGCGCGCTACGACGATCCTGTCATCTTTGTCGGCGGCAGCGAGAGCTATGAGGCCCGCTGCCGCACCTGCCACGATGTGCCGGGCAGACCCACAACAGGCGCGCTCGCGCCCAAACCCGCCCACATCCAATCCTGAGTCGATTCCATTCAGATCACAGTCGTTAAGGCGCGCCGCGCGATTGAGGGCGCGGGTCTGCCGCGCCGCGCTTCTTTCGTCCAGTGGTTTCTGCTGCGATCTTGCATATCGCTGGCGAGACTCTATAATAGCGGGGCACAGTCGACAGGATTCCACAAGCAGGACGCGATGAATCTCCTGACTCTATTTGCGATTGGCCGCGAGCGCCAGCCAGACAAGACGGCCATCGAATTCAAGGACATACACGGCTCGCTTGCAGCGCAAGATTTGACCTTTGCAGATCTCCATCGGCAGGCCCAGAGTTGGGCAGGCGCGTTCGCACGCATGGGCGTGAAAAAGGAGGACCGCGTTGCGCTCTATCTGTGTAACCGGCCTGAGTTCGTCGTTGCCTACCTGGCAGCGCTTGAGGTGGGCGCGGTCATGGTCCCGATCAATTTACGCTACCGCCGCCGCGAACTCAGCCACATCCTGGGCGACGCCGAACCGGCGCTGCTGGTGACCGAAGAGGCGCAGATGCCGGTTCTTGATGAACTTTCGAGCGCCGACCTGGGTTCGGGCACGAAGGTGCTGTCGGTCGACGGGGCGGACGCCTGGCTGGATGGCGCGCACGCAGGCCAAGCGTCTGACACAACGCTGGCTTCGCCAGCGCGCGCTGAGGAGCCGGCCCTGCTGATGTACACAAGCGGGACGACGGGGGCGAGCAAAGGTGCGGTCCTAAGCCACAACAATGTGCTGGCGACGGTGACCGGCCTGCTGAGCGCGTGGGCATGGGAGCAGAATGACGTGCTGCTGCTGCCGCTGCCGCTCTTTCATACGCACGGGTTGGTAGTGGGCCTGCACTGTGCGCTGGCGATGGGCGCGACGGTCCGGCTGCGGACCGGATTCGACGAGACCGAGACGGTCGACATCCTTTCGGGCGGCGGGGCCACCCTTTTCTTCGCGGTGCCCACGATCTACACGCGGCTGGTCGAACTATTGGCGCACTCGGAGACGACACCCGACTTTTCGGCGATGCGGCTGTTCTGTTCGGGCAGCGCGCCGCTGCCGGCGGAGGTCCACGTCGAATTTGAACGGCTGACCGGCAAACGCATTCTTGAACGTTACGGGATGACCGAGACGGGCATGAATTTCAGCAATCCGTACGCGGGGCCGCGCGTCGCCGGTACGGTGGGCACGCCGCTGCCCGGCGTGTTCGCACGCGTCGTCGACGCGGAAGAGCGGGAACTGCCTGCGGGCGAGGAGGGTGAGCTGCTGCTGCGCGGGAGCAATGTCTTTGACCATTACTGGCGGGCGCCCGAAAAGACCGCCGAAAGTTTCGTTCAGGACGAGCTGGGCAATCGCTGGTTCCTCACGGGGGACCTGGCGCGCGTCGACCCGGATACGGATTACATGACGCTGCTGGGACGGAGGCATGAGCTGATCATCTCGGGCGGGCTGAATATCTATCCGCGCGAGGTCGAGGAGATGCTGACCACCTTTCCCGGCATCGAGGAGGCGGCGGTGGTTGGGGAGCCGGACGATGTATGGGGCGAGGCGCCGGTGGCCTACCTGGTCTGCAGCTGCGCGATCGACGAGGCAGAGTTGGAAAGGTTTTGCCGCAGCCAGCTGGCGTCGTTCAAGCGGCCGCGGCGGCTGCGGTTCGTGGAGGCGCTGCCGCGCAATGCGATGGGGAAGATTCAGAAGCATTTGCTGCCGGGTGGGGGGTAAGGCGAATTGGGCGCGCCTTGGGAGGCGCACTGCTCAAGTTTGATTGCTTCGAGTAGCTAGAGGCGAAGGAGTTGAGCGGCTGCTCAGTACAAGTGCCTCAAATCACCCATGCTGACATGGGAAAAAGGTGAAAACCAGGGGAAAAGCCCGTGTCGACCAGTTTGATGGCCGCAACCATGGATTCATATTGCGACGACCTTTTCCAGCTATTGAGAATTGAAGGCAAGAGCCAATGCCACAACCGTGCAGCGGTCCAGACGCAACCAACCAGTACCCCGACCTCCGCCGCGGCGTGCGGCAGTTGTGCGGCCGCTTTCCGGGGACGTACTGGCAGCGCCTGGACGCGGAACGGGGCTACCCGATCGAGTTTGTGGAGGCGATGACCGAGTCCGGCTTTCTCGCCGCGCTGATCCCGGAGGATTACGGCGGCGGGGGCGCGTCGATCGCGGAGGCGTCGGTCATTCTGGAGGAGGTCAACCGCAGCGGGGGCAATGCGGGCGTCTGCCACGCGCAGATGTACATCATGGGCGCGCTGGTGCGGCATGGGTCGGAGGAACAGAAGGAACGGTGGCTGCCGCCGCTGGCAGAAGGACGGCTGCGCCTGCAGGCATTCGGAGTGACTGAGCCAAACGCCGGCTCGGACACGACGCGCATCCAGACACGCGCGGAGCGTGACGGCGACGAATACCTGATCACCGGCCAGAAGATCTGGACAAGCCGTGCGCAACATTCGGACCTGATGCTGCTGCTGGCGCGTACGACGCCGTTGGAGGAGGTCACAAAACGGACGGCAGGGCTGTCGCTCTTCCTGGTGGACCTGCGCAGCGCGAGCGGACCGGAGTTGACGATCCGCCCGCTGGAGACGATGATCAACCATCACACGACCGAGGTCTTTTTCGAAGGCCTGCGCGTGCCGGCGGAAAACCGCATTGGCGACGAGGGCAAGGGCTTCCGCTACATTCTCGACGGCATGAACGCGGAGAGGATCCTGATTGCGGCGGAGTCGATCGGAGACGGCGGCTGGTTCGTCGAGCGTTCAGTGGACTACGCCAATGAGCGCGTCGTCTTTGACCGGCCGATCGGCCAGAATCAGGGCGTGCAGTTTCCCATCGCGCAGGCCTACGCCAAGCTACGCGCGGCCGACCTGATGCGCTGGCAGGCGGCACGGCTTTTTGACAGCGAGCAGTCCTGCGGCGCGGAGGCGAACATGGCGAAGATGCTGGCGGCGGACGCGGCGTGGGAGGCGGCGAACGTCTGTCTGCAGACGCACGGCGGCTTCGGCTTTGCCCGCGAACATGACGTGGAGCGAAAGTTCCGCGAGGCAAAACTGTACCAGATCGCGCCGGTCTCGAACAACCTTGTGCTATCGTACCTGGCACAGCATGTGCTGGGTCTGCCGCGGTCGTACTGAGCAAAGCGCCATTTGGATACGCGGATGAGAGCGGAGTAGAGATGCCATTGCCACTTTCAGACGTCACGGTGGTCTCACTGGAGCAGGCGATTGCGGCGCCGCTGGCCACGCGCCATCTGGCAGATCTTGGCGCGCGCGTGATCAAGATTGAGCGGCCGGGCGGCGGCGATTTCGCGCGCTACTATGATTCAGCCGCGGGCGGGCTGTGCAGCCATTTCGCCTGGGCCAACCGCTCGAAGGAGTCGATTACGCTGGACCTGAAGGCGCCGGGCGGGCGGGAAATCCTGTCACAACTTCTGAGGCGGGCCGATGTTTTTGTTCAGAACCTGGCGCCGGGCGCGGTCGAGCGGCTTGGCTTCGGCGATGAGCTGCTGCAAAACGAATATCCCGAGCTGATCGTATGCCATGTCAGCGGCTACGGCGCGGATGGGCCTTACCGCGACAAGAAGGCATACGACCTTCTGATCCAGGCGGAGACGGGGGTGGTGTCGGTTACTGGCAGCGAGGACGAAGCGGCCAAGTCGGGCATCCCGGTTGCCGACATAGCAGGCGGCATGTACGCCTACAGCAGCATTCTGGCGGCGCTGCTGCAACGGGAGCGGGGAAACAGCGGCTGCGTACTGCATGTCTCGCTGTTCGACGGACTGTGTGAATGGATGGGCTTTCCTGCCTACTTTTCGCTGGGCGGGTCGCCGCCGCCGCGCAGCGGGGCCAACCACGCATCGATCGCGCCCTACGGCCCCTATGCCACCGGAGACGGACGCTCAATCCTGTTTGCGATTCAGAACCAGCGCGAGTGGGAGCGCTTCTGCGCCGATGTGTTGGAGAGGCCGGAGATTGCGTCGGATGATCGATTTACCGACAACAGCCGTCGCGTGCAGAATAGCGCAGTCTTGAGGCAGGAGATCGAATCAGTTTTCGCGGGTCTAACGGTTGAGGAAGCGGCGGCGCGCATGGAGCGCGCGCAGATCGCCAGCGCTGAACTGCGCGATGTCGGGGAATTCTGGCAGCATCCACAGCTCGCGGCGCGGGGGCGTGTAGGGGAGGTGGCGTCACCGGTGGGTCCGCTGCCGGCGCTGCAGCCGGCGACGACGAGTGAAGCGTGGCCGCCGCGTTTCGATGCGATTCCGGCCGCTGGCGCTCATACCGGGCCGTTGCTGGCTGAGCTGGGCTATGGTTCGGAGGAAATTGCCAGGCTTGAAAGGGATGGCGTGGTATAGGCCAGCAGAAAGGAACGGAAGAGTGGGCTGGCGGCAGACCGTCTGTATCGCTGCTCAAACCAGGGGACCAGGTGCTGAAGGGCGATCGAAATGGACTCGCAAGGAAGTGGTGAGGGACGCTATTTTGAGGACTTCGCCGTAGGCGATCTGTTTGAGCACAGGCTCGGTCGCACCGTGCTGGCTGCGGACAATGTGTGGTTCACTTTGCTCACGGTGAACCCGAATCCAATCCACTTTGACGCTCATTACGCCAGCCAGACCGAGTGGAGACGCCCGCTGGTGGACTCCACCTTCACGCTGGCGCTGGTGACCGGGCTGTCGGTGGCGGACATTTCGCAGAACGCGGTCAACCTGGGCTGGGACGAGGTACGTCTGCCGGCGCCGGTCTTTGAGGGCGATACGATCTACGCGCAGAGCGAAGTGCTGAACCTGCGTCCGTCGAATAGCCGCCCCCATCAGGGAATCGTCGGCGTGCGGACTGTCGGATTCAACCAGGAAGGCGTTGTCGTGATCGAGTTCAAGCGAACTCTGCTCGTCTATCGCCGTGGACACGGACCGCGGCCGGCGCGCCCGCCTGTGCGAAGCAGTGGTTAGCGGGCCGGAGCGGGGAAGGCCAGATGTCGCATTTGTTCAAGGCGGCAATCCACAGAATTCGCCGATCACAGAAGAGCCAATCCGCGCTGTCAACGATGCACCTCGACACTGAACGACTGACACTTGTTTCGCTGACAGTACAGCAGATGCGCTGGCAGCGGGATAACTTACCCCGGCTTGAGCGGGCTATGGACCTGGTCGAAGGTGGGCAGCGACTGGATGGCGAGTTGCGGCCCGTCGTGTCGCGTGCGATTGCACAGATGCAGCGCAGGCCGCATCATGCTCTCTGGCACTGCCAGTGGGTCGCCATCTTCAAGGAGGAGCGGCGCATAATCGGCAGTCTGGCTTTCAAAGGGCCGCCAGGCAAGACGAGCGAGGTTGAGATCGGATACGGACTAGATCCCTGTTACCACAATCGCGGCTTAGCGACGGAGGCGGTCGGAGCCATGGTGCGGTGGGCGCTGTGCCAGGACGGCGTGGAGGCTGTGATCGCTGAAACGGCCAATACCAACGTGGCGTCGATGCGTGTTTTGCAGAAAGCCGGCTTTGTCATCACTTCGGCTACGGCGCGTTTTCTGTATTGGAAAAGGAACGAATAAGGTGCAAGAGTTGCGACTGCGCGTCGTTGGTCAACCGGCACGCGATCGCGGGAACCCTTAGACTTGCATAGGCCTGATTTCGGTGCGGCGCGCTGGCTGCAGACCTCGACCAGGCGTCCTATTTGCGTACGATGTAGACCTCTTCGGAAGGATAGGCGAGCGACTCCACATGCCATCCGCTGCCGGCAGCGATGGCTTCGAAGAAGGCAGCATAGTGCTGTGCCATGCCCCTCTTGCGGCCAGACAGTGAGTGGCCAGGAAAGGAGACGACGAGGAGCGGAGCGTCGATTGCGTGAAGCAGCCGGCGGCCGGCTCCAACCTCGATCTGTTCGAGACAGGGCAGCGTTTTGAGGAGGAAGGCAACGTCAGCGGCGGGCGCCTGCAACTCTTCCAGCACGTTGCACTGTACCGCTTCTCCTGCGTAGCCCAACACGCAAAAGTACCGGTTGAGGAAGTCGATCTGGTCAGCGAACACATCAAATGCAAAGTAGGGACGGTCCGGCGCCAGCGGCATCCACGGACGGGCCAGCGGGTGCAGACCGCAAGCAATGTCGAGGACAGAACCGACGGACGGGAGCCTTGCGAAAACCTGCTGATAGAACTCTTCAAGCAGTGGCAGGCGCTCGTAGGTGGAGGTGTGGGCCGCCATGAATTGGCGCAGAAGGGGGCGGGCGAAGTCGCGGCTTACGTGCCCGCGGGCATCTTCCCCGTACTGATTCGTGCGGACCGCCTCCTGCAGCCGCAGCAGCGCGTTATCGTAGTCAAGATTCTGGCGAATATAGACGGCCGCACTCTGGTGCAGCTTGCTCTTGGTCTCCTTGATGGTCTCTTTCAGGGAGCGGCCTTTGACCAATTCAGCAGAGGCAATAGCCTTGACCAGGCTGGGACAAACGAAACGATATTTGCGTGTTGCCTGAAGCAGATTCAGCACCCGGTCCAGCTGATCACCGAGGTCCCGCGGGGCAGAGTCCATAGACGAATTGCGGGCAAACTTCAGCCTGTACCGGGCCAGGTTGGGGTCGCCCGGCCGCTGGGGCTATCCCCTCCCGCCGTAATCGCGTTGCTCCTGTTTCAGCGCGCGGCTGACGTCGCGTTCGGCGTCTCGCCTGGCAATGGCCTGGCGTTTATCGTACTGCCTCTTGCCGCGCACGAGCGCGATCTCTACCTTTGCCAGTCCGGCGCGATTGATGTACATGCGCAGCGGCACTATCGTCCAGTTGCGCTGCGTGGCGCGTTCGTGCAGGTGATCGATCTGCCGCTTGTGGAGGAGTAGCTTGCGGGAACGGGTCTCCTGGTGGTTGGCGCGATTTCCCAGCCTGTAGTGGCCGATGTGGACGCCCATCAACCATGCTTCACCATCGCGTACGAGGACGAACCCTTCGCGCAAGTTGACCGAGCCTGCGCGCGCTGACTTTATCTCCGTTCCCGTCAGGGCGATGCCGGCTTCGAAGGTCTCCTCGATGAAATAATCGTGGCGGGCTTTTCGGTTTGTGGCGATCGTGCGGGGCCCGGTCGCCATTGTCTGCTGCTTTTTCTTAGCCAATTCTTAAACTTGCTCGGTACGTCCCTATGACCGCAACAGGAGCAGTCCTTCCAGCACAGAGGGAGAATTACTCACCGGAATCAAGCAGTTGGATGGCTCGATCGAGTTGCGGGTCTTCGTCGTTTTCTCGCTGCTCATCTGTGCGTTCGACGAAGATGTCCGGTTCCAATCCGGTGCCGTTGATGGAGCGATCGTCGGGCGTGTACCAACGAGCAATTGTCACACGCAAGAGGCTCTCATCGCTGAGGGTATGCGGCAGCTGGACACTGCCTTTGCCGAAGGTAGTTTCGCCGATGAGACGCGCACGTCCGGCGTCCTGCAGGGCGCCGGCGACGATTTCGCTGGCGCTGGCGCTGCCTTTGTCGACCAGAACGACTAGGGGCAGCTCCTCGGGAACAAGGGCGTTACCTTCGGTATTGTAAAACTCCTCGGTGCCGTCACTGAAACGTTCGATCAGCACATTCTCGTCTTCGAGGAAAACGCTCGTTACCTGGATCGCTTCGCGCAAAAGGCCGCCCGGATTCTGGCGCAGATCGAAAATAAGCCCCTCAATCTCATCGGTCAGCAGCAGGTCGAGCTCGGCTCGCAGCTTGGTGCCGGCATCGTCGGAAAAGCGCTGCAGGTGGACATAGGCGAACTCGTCGTCGTCCCCATAGACCTCACTCTTTACCACTGGGACTTCGACCCGGTCGCGGGTTACGGAGATATCAAATGGGTCTTCCAAACCATCGCGTCGAACTGTAAGGAGGACATCGGTGCCGCTCGGCCCCTTGATCCGGTTGATTGCCTCGGTCAGGTTGGACAGGTCGGCCACATCTTCACCGTTTACAGCGATGATCAGGTCGCCCCGGCGAATGCCGGCATTCCAGGCCGGCTGATCTTCGAAAGGCTCGACGATGCGGACTGCGCTTTCTTCTTCGGCCCATTCTACGAAGGCGCCAATCCCTTCGAAACTGCCCTCGATGCTCTCCAAAAAACTAGTGGCTTCTTCCGGCGTGAGGAAGCCGGTATTGTCGTCGTCAAGTGCCTCCAACACACCGCGAATCGCGCCATAACTGAGGTCGGTGGAGGAGGGCAGCTCACCGTAAAAGTCCTCCTCAAGCAGCTTCATCGCCTCCCAGAAAACGTCGAGGTCTGCGGGCGCGAACGAGCGCTCCGTCTCCTCGGCAGCGGCGGCGCTTGGGGTCACGTCGGAGGTGCTCATGCGGCCGACCAGGAAGCCGAAGCCGGAGCCAATCGAGAATGTCAGCGCGGCCACCAGAAGGGCAACGCATCCGGTAATCTGAAGCCGCTTGCGCGGCGAGACTTGGCTTTCGAAATTGATCCTGGTCAGCGCGGTGCGCGAGGCATCTCTATCCATTTAGTTGTTCCTCAGACGATACCATAAAGATGAACTGCCGCCCCCTGGGACTGCCCGCGGCTGCGCGGGAATAAGTGAGTCCGGCAAGCGGAATTTTCGAACAAATGAACTTGCTGAGAAATTGTACCATACGGTTCAGGGGCAGAAAAGCAACCCTGCATCCAAAGTGAGAGCTACCAAAATGGGAAGCAAGACCCGGGAAGAATGCGTTGCGCCTGGGGCATACAGGGATTCCTGTATGCGTGTGGACGGGACTATAATGGAGACAATGGCTCGGATTTTTGCGTTTCCCGGAGGTTGACAGATGACGATTCAAACTGAAGACATTCAACGCCCGCCGCGTGCGCTGGTCGAGGGTCTGGCGGAGATCGGCGCGGCTACTGCCAGCGGGGAACTGTACCGGCTCGGCATCAGTGACGCGCAGATTCGAGGGCCAAGGCCTTGGACGCCCGGCAAGGTCGTGGCGGGTCCGGCGCTGACGCTTCAGTTCATGCCAATGCGGGAGGACCTGTACGGGGTGGAAGAGTACGATGACCCGGAACAGCAGCTTCACCGGCATGTCCTGTACCACACGCAGCCGGGTGACATTGTCGTCGTCGACGCCAGGGGAGAGATGTCCAGCGGCGTGTTTGGCGAGATGATGCTGACCTATTTTCAGGGACGGGGCGGCGTCGGGGTTGTGATCGATGGCTGTATCCGTGACTACCCCAAAGCCAGCGAACTGGAACTCGGGCTGTGGCTGCGAGGCGCTACGCCCAACTTTCACACGCAGACTAACGTTTTTCCGTTTGCGGTTAACGTGCCGGTTGCGTGCGGGGATACCCTGGTGATGCCCGGGGATATAGTTGTCGCCGACGACGATGGCGCCGTGGCGGTGCCGATCGCTCTGGCAGAAGAGTTGCTGGCGAAGGCAGGCGAACACGCCGAGTGGGAGGAGTTTTCGCGCATGAGGCTGGCCGAGGGCGGCGACCTGCGCAAATACTATCCTTTGCGCGAGGACGCGCAGGCCGAATACGAGGCTTGGCGGTCCCGGCAGCAGCAGTAGTATGCCGAGCGGCATCAGCTCTTACCAGGCGGCCCTCAGGGCTGGAGGAAACCGCTCACTCTATGGTATGATCGGGCCAACGTCTGAAGCTCCAGAAAACTCCTGGTGAAATTCCGTTGTCTTCTTTCGCCGAATCCAAACGGATGCCCGGCAGCGAATGGTTGAAGAACCGTCCGCGCCTGCTGGAAGCGGTCTACGCGGCCTCAAAATCGGTCCTGCAGTTCGTTTATCCGCTGCTGAGGCGCGTCGCGCCGCCAGGGTGGAGAAAGCGCATTTTCGTCTGGAGTGAAGAGGTATCCAAGGGCTATCTGTTCAACTGCCAGATGTGCGGCCAGTGTATTCTCCACAGCACTGGCATGACTTGCCCGATGAACTGCCCGAAGAATCTGAGAAACGGACCTTGCGGAGGCGTACGTCAGAACGGCCATTGCGAGGTGATCCCCGAGATGCCGTGCGTGTGGGTACAGGCGTGGCGACGCGACGCGCTGATGGGCCGCTATGGGGGCGAGGTCAAGGTGTTGCAGCCGCCTGTGAACCGGGAACTGCAGAATAGCAGCGCGTGGCTGAATCTGCTGGATGGAGTCGACGTTGAGCGACCGCCCGGCTGGTCGACGATAGAACTGGATGAGATCGAATCGGGATAGATTCTGGTCCGGCGGGACACGTCTTTTTCTCGTCCAAAGCAGCGCCTCTTCTACTCTTGCCTGCACATGGCCCATACAGACCCAAATCCAACCGAAATCGCAAGGGAGCAGCGCAGTTCCGAGTCCCGGTTGCAGCAGGTGCTGCTGGGCGGGCACTTTGCGGTTACAGCGGAGTTGAACGCGCCGGACTCGGCTGACGCGAAGGACGTGTACGCGAACGCGCAGGCGCTGGGGAATGTTTGCGACGCGATCAATGCCACGGACGGCTCGGGGGCAAACTGCCACATGAGCAGTGTTGCCTGTTGCGCGCTGATGGCGAGAGCGGGCTACGAGCCGGTATTGCAGGTGAGTTGCCGGGACCGCAATCGCATCGCGATTCAAGGCGACCTGCTCGGCGCGGCTGCACTGGGCGTCCATAATGTACTCTGTCTCACGGGTGACGATGTGAGCGCAGGCGACCAGCCCGAGTCACGGCGCGTTTTTGATTTCGATGCTCTGCACCTTTTGCGCACGGCCGCGATCATGCGGGATCGAGGCGTATTCCTTAGCGGGCGCAAACTGACCACGCCGCCCCGCTTCTTTCTTGGCGCGGCTGCCAACCCTTTTGTGCCGCCACAGGACATGCGCCACCTGCGTCTTGCAAAAAAGATAGAGGCCGGTGCGGAGTTCATCCAGACGCAATACTGCTACGACGTGCCGACTTTTGAGGCGTTCATGCGCCGCGTACGCGACATGGGCCTGCACGAGCAGGTCTACATTTTGGTGGGGGTCGGGCCGCTGCGTTCGGAGCGGGCCGCGGAGTTTATGCGCAGCCGTGTGCCGGGCGTGCATATTCCAGACGCGGTGGTGGAGAGACTGGCAAAGACGCCGCGAAAACAGAAGCGCGACGAAGGAATCCGCATCTGTGTAGAGATCATCGAGCAGGTGCGGCAGATAGAAGGGGTGCATGGCGTCCACATCATGGCCTACCGCCAGGAGGAGGCCGTCCCTGAGATTGTCGAGCTGGCGGGAATACCGCGAAGAGCGGCATAGGCGTAGTTTCGCCCTCTTCCCGTCGTGATAAGGATGACTGCTGAAAATCCTCGTTTGGGGGGTACGCGTTGAACTTCCCGTCCCAACGCACCTGACAAACCCCGGGTATCGCTTATCGCGAGTTCGACCAGTTCTCCCCTTGGTTCGCTTGCGTTCTACGATAGTTGCGATACTCCGGATCTCCGCCGCTGCCCTTTTGCCCTCAATCGTCGTGGGACCGCCTGTCGGTTCAGGGCAATGTAAAAGTGTCCAACTCGGCACGGTTGTCCGGTTGTGGGACCCCACGGGCAACAATAGGTAGCCGCTCCCACCCATCATCCACATGCCGGTACCATCCGACAAGAGCCTGATGTTCCCCCTTGGGTAATTCCACGAACATCCGCTCATCCACTATCACTTCGTTCGGAGACCAGATCGATGTCGGATACTGGCCGTCGAGCGGTTGACCGTCCGCTTGGGCAATGATATTGGCGTCCGAATCAACGATGTGAACAAAGGAAGTGTAGTCGACTTGAGGGGAGTTGATAGCCTTCCAGAAGAGAACGATTTTCAGCCGGTCGGAATCAGCCGACAGCGTGTACCCCTCGAGCCTGATGATTTCGCCAAAATTGATATCTGCGGGTGTTTCCGGTACGCGATTGTCAGGTGGCAAAGGGATCTTGAGAGTCTCCAAATGCAGCAAATCCCTTCCTGACTCCAAGGGAATTCGTTCGCGTGAAAGCAGGTCCAGCAGGCCCACGTGCAGCTGATAAGGACCGAAACCAAGGTTTTCGGGAACCGGAAGGCTATGGCTAAGTGGCATTATCTGACCAGGTTGCCAGGCGCGTGCCCTGAAAACTCCTTTCAGCGGCCAGATATGGGTGTTCGCGACTACAGCATCACGATTTTGGTCGAAAAGCTGGACGAACAACTCGAAATCCCGTTCAATCTCGTGAGCAGGTTGCCAGTAGTAAGTCAACCACAGGGGTCTTCCCGGCCTCAAAACGCTGCTTTGATAGCCTACCAGACTCAGATCATTGGCAAAGAGGGCCTGGTGCGGGACGAACTGGGGGGAAGCGCCTTGCCAGCGCGCGGTGAAGGCTTTGGCTACTACGACGCCGTTACTGGCTACGATTGCTGTTTCCTCACCGTCAATTGCTTCGATGCTGTCTTCCAAGGGTGGGAGGAAGTAGGCTGTCCCGTCTTTGAGCAGCACCCATTCGTCAAGCCTTTCTTCAGTAGTTGCCAGACGGACAAACCTGGGTTCAATGACTGTAACGGTTTCGCCTTCCGTCAGCGGAGCATCCAGCCCGCTCTTGCGATTTGGGAACTGCTCCGACAGCAGAAAGGCGAGTGGCTCAAACTGATATTGCCCGGTGGGCACTACTATCGGCGTCTCTGGATGATTACTGATAAATTCAGCCAGAGCGATTTCTATCAGACTGTTGTGCCACTCCAGTCTATCGGAGGCGAGGACGTCCGGCTTTACTCGGGTTGCAAAATCCCACTGCCTTGACAGGCCGAACGAAACAACCAGGACGAGGACAATCCAGCCGAACCACTGAGGTAGGCGGCGAGATCCGTCAAGCCAAGCCCAAATGGCAGCGCCTCCTGAGCCAGCCATGATAAAAATGAAGGGAATCGCAGGAACAATCCGTGTTGGCGTAGAAGAATTGGTTTCATAGATAAGCAGTTCCGGCAGAAGCATCATCACCATCATCAGACATACAAATACAAAGATGTCTCGCCTTCGGAACAGTGCGATTGCTACCCCGGCAACCAGACAGACAAACAGGATTGGGGTCAGTAACGACTTGTACGACAGAGGGTTATACCAGTGGTCCCAATGCCAAGCCAGCATCAGCAATTGATTCGACAGTTTGACAGCGAGGGTAGAAAGAGGATTCGGCAACTCAAATAGAAACTGTCCTTGAGGTGAGAGATGGCCGCCTGGTCCTTGGATTCGGGCGAAAAAGGTATATGGATGGGTGACATATAAGATCAATTGAGGCAGCGCCACCAGCACGGCCAGCGCCGCTGCCATGACCAGCGCACGCCAGCGAGCCAGGAGCAGGCGGTTTGCCAGCAATGCCCCGATGCTCGCAACGGCTAAAGCGACGGGAAAGAAACGGGCTACGATGTAAATGTATTGGCTGATCCCGACAAGAATGCCGGCCAGAACAAAATCCACCTTGCTCCCATTCTTTAGCCCCCGCCAAAAAAAAGTGACGGCCATCAGCTCGAACACTGGTAGCAGGGCGGGTTCGACACCCCATCGGGAAAATGAAGCAAAAAATGCCGAGAGGGCTAAACCCAGAGCTGCAATCAGCCCCGCTCTTCGGGCAAAAGCAACCCCTCGCTCTTCGAAGAACAAACAACAAGCCCAATAGATTGCCGGTGTTGCCAATGCTCCCCCCACGATTGTGACACCGCGTAGGGCGGTATTGTCATAGCCAAAAGTGGGCAGGACAAGGGAATGTATGTAAACGATGAAAGGATGAGGGGCAAACTGATGATAGATGTAGAATGGAAACAGCCCTTCTTGTACGAAGTCAAATGCGTATATCCCCAACCTGCTTGCGTCCTCACCTATGCCAGGCGGCGCCGTCAGCCAATGCATGGAATAGCTGGCAAGACTAACCAGGAATAAGGCTCCTGGGAACATGGCTTTGCTATAGATTCTCAAATCGAAGTCCTGTCTTGCCCCCAGGGTGCCTGACTCTGGCGAAGGAGTTGCCGCGGAAGGGCTCAAGCTTTAGACGCTGGACCGGTGAGTACAAAGTAGAGCTGCCAGGCAGCACTCTCTCCAATGAGTAGTTCGGGATCTCTGCAGCAAGACAGCCGGGTAACCCTTGCGTCAGACCTGTAACTGTCAACTTGCGTCAATTCCAGACCCAGTAGTTCCTCCGTTTGCCCCAGACGCAGGTAAACAAAGTTCGACTTCCGGTTGTAGGCTCTGAATAACGTAAAGTGGAGGCGCTTCGTCCTGAGCCGCTTTCACTGCTGGAATCTGTCGAAGACATCAAGCGTCAGAATCAGCCTGTTGGCGGCTGCGCATGCCGGCAACTGCAACTCAACTACCTGGAAGCACAAAGTAGAAACGTGCGCCGCCATCGAAGCGATTCTCGGCGCCTATTGCGCCGGCGTGGGCTTCGACGACTGCTTTGGCGATGGCCAGGCCCAAGCCGGAGCCGCCACCCTTGGCGCGGCTGCGCGACTGCTCGCCGCGGTAGAATTGCTCGAAGATCTTGGACAGGCTCGCAGCAGGAATACCCGGGCCTGAATCGTAGACATCCACGCGCACACCGCCGACCACACGCTGCGCGGTAACGGAGACGGAGCCGCCTCGGGGGGTGTGCTGGACTGCGTTGCCGACCAGGTTTGTCAGCACGCGGCCAATGAGGCCGGCGTCGACCCAGACGGGATCGACACGGGGGTCTGCGCTGCCGGTGAGGGCGATTTCTAACTCTTCGCAGCGTACGGCGAAACTCTCCAGCGTATCGGAGATCAGGTCGGAGAGCGAAATCGGCTGCCGGTTCAGATGGAGACCGCCGGCTTCGATCTGGGCCATTTCGAATAGTTCGTCTATCAGAGAGGAGAGGGAAGCTGCGTCGCGCTGCACAGTTCGCAGATAATGTTGGGCCTTGGACGGTTCAGTCACGATACCGTCGGTCAGTGCCTCGACGAGCGCCTGGATTGAGGCAAGGGGAGTTCGAAGGTCATGTCCGATCCAGGCAAGTAGATTGCGGCGCAACTGCTCAGTCTCCAATTGATGGCGCTCGGCCTCTTCGAGCCGTGCAACCATCCGGTTGAAGGTGTGGCCCAACTCCGCCAGCTCATCTCTGCCGACGACCTCGACGCGTACGTTTCGCTTTCCTTCTGCGATCGCTGCGGCGGCTCGACCAACCCATTGGATTTTCTCCGACAGGGCAGTTGAAAGGAAGTAGCCAAGCGCGGTTGCGATGCCACCGGCGAAGATGAGCAAAACTGCGGCCAGGCGTAGGTCGTGATCACTTGCGAACATGAGCCGGGCTGTGACGAAGACATTGAGGAAAGTCAAGAGGCTGGCGAAGCCGTATCCGCCAAGGAGGGTCCAACTAAGGCGGGGGGAGTAGTGGAGCCAGCCGAGTCGATATACAAGGTAGACTGCGGCCACGGACAAGAGCGCGGTAGCGGTCAGGAACAGCGCCATTGCCCGCAGGTCGTTCAGGGGTGGATCAAGAAACGCGAGAAAGAGCAGGAGGCCGCCGACGACTGCGATAATGACACCGATAAGAAACCGGACTGGCAGCGTCACCGGCGAATTCATCGAGGTAGACGAATGCATGGAGCGCTCCTTAGAGGGAAAGAAAGGCGGGTGTAATGTCTGACGCGCTCATCACTATCCCGGCTCGAAGCGGTAGCCTACACCCCATACCGTCAGAATATGTTGCGGGTTCGAAGGGTCCCTTTCAATCTTTTCGCGGAGACGACGCACATGGACGGTGACAGTGCTGGCATCGATATATTCGGCTACCCCCCAGACCCGATCGAGCAGTTGGGTGCGACTGAAAACCTGATGAGGATTGCTGACGAACATCCACAGCAAATCGTACTCCTTGATCGTCAACGCGACCTCTTTTCCTTCGATGGTTACCTGGCGTGTACGCGGGTCAATGCGCATGGCGCCGACCGAGACCGGATTCCCGCCACCGGGCTGCGCCGGGGACTGCTGGGTACGGCGGAGTACAGCCTTCACCCGGCTTACCAGCTCGCGCGGGCTGAAGGGTTTGACAACGTAGTCATCGGCGCCCAGTTCCAGGCCGAGAATGCGATCGATTTCATCCTTGCGCGCGGTCAGCAGGATGACCGGAATCGAACTGGTGGCGCGCACCTGTCGGGTGACTTCATAGCCGTCGGCGCCGGGAAGCATTACATCCAGTATCAGGAGTTCCGGCGGGTCGGTCCGTATGAGATCGAGCGCGGCTTGCCCGTCTCCTACGACGGTTGGCTCAAAGCCACTTCGTTCGAGGTAAAGGCTGACAACCTCCCGAATGCTGGGTTCATCGTCGACAACAAGAATTTTTATGCCGGCCATGGTAGCGGAGACTCCTCACAGTATGCCGTGAGAATGGCAACTACGGCACCCGGTTAATAAATCAGTAATCTTTATTACCTGACAATACTTAGTTTGTCTGGTACAATAAATAGAAGGGCTCCCCTGCGCGCTCATATTGTTGCATAACATCTGCATTAGACCAACCTGGAGGGAGGAATTTACCCTATGCAACAAAGAAGAATGCTTTCTTTGATTCTCGTCGCCGCGTTGATGCTCTCGACTTCTATTGTGTTGGCGCCCGCGGGCATTGCCTGGGCGGGTGAGGTGCCAACATTGAAGTCGAGCCATGGTGAAGATGAGGAGGAGATGATGGAGGATGCGGTCACATTCCTGGTCCGCATCGAGAACGTCTCCGGTGACTCTGATCTGCCAACACCCTTTGCTCCCGGGGTCTGGGTACTTCATAGCGAAGCCGGCCCCCTTTTCACGACCGGTGAAGCGGATCGCGGCTACGGGTTGGAAGCTCTGGCCGAGGACGGAGACCCGTCCCAACTTGCAGCCGCCTTGAGCGACATGGAACTGCATGCGGGCGTATTCAACACACCTGCGGGCTCGGATGCACCCGGAGTGTTGCTGCCGGGCGGTGCTTACGAATTCGAAGTGAAAGCCACCCCCGACACACCGTATCTCTCATTTGCTACCATGTTAGTGCAATCCAACGACCTTTTCGTCGGTCCGGACGAGATGGGCATCGCCCTTTTCGACATGGACGGGATGGCAATGGATATGATGATGCACGACGTAACGGCGTACCTGCTCCTGTGGGACGCGGGCACGGAGGCCAATGAGGAGCCCGGCACCGGTCCCAACCAGGCGCCGCGCCAGTCCGGGGCCAACACGGGTCCTGCCGATGGGATGGCGACCGTTCATGTTGTGGATGACGATTTCACTTATCCCGAAGTCAGCGCCTTGTTGAAAGTAACCATCGATGTAGCCATGATGGCCGACGATGACAAGATGATGGACGAGAAGGATGAGATGATGTCGGACAAGGACGACATGGAATCCGACAAAGACGACATGATGGCAGGCGATGCCATGATGGACTCTATCGCATTGTTGGACGACGGCCCCACGCCCTACACTGTCGTGTCCGGGGACACCTTGGGGTCCATTGCCAGACGCGCCTACGGCGAATCCAAGTACTGGTCGATCGTCTGCAGCGCCAGCTCGCTCGAAGATTGCAACCTGATCCACGTCGGCGACGAACTGTCTCTCCCCACCCATGCCGAAGCCATGTCCATGATGGACGATAAGATGATGATGGACGAGAAGGATGGCATGATGGGTGAGAAAGACGAGATGATGGCCGACAAGGATGAGATGGAGTCCGATAAGGACGACATGATGGCCGGCGACGCCATGATGGACTCTATCGAACTGATGGAAGACGGCCCCACGCCCTACACTGTCGTGTCCGGGGACACTTTGGGGTCCGTTGCCAGACGCGCCTACGGCGAATCCAAGTACTGGTCGATCATCTGCAGCGCCAACGCGCTCGAAGACTGTCACCGGATCAGTGTCGGCGACGAGTTGACGCTTCCCACCCATGCCGAAGCCATGTCCATGATGGACGATAAGATGATGGACGAGAAAGAAGGCATGATGGGTGAGAAAGACGAGATGGAGTCCGACAAAGACGAGATGATGGCGGACAAGGACGAAATGGAGTCCGGTAAAGACGGCATGATGGCCGACAAGGATAACGGCATGATGGCCGACGACGCCATGATGGACTCTATCGAGTTGATGGACGACGGTCCCACGCCCTACACTGTGGTGGCGGGTGACACCTTAGGATCGATCGCCCAGCGCGCCTACGGCGACAGCAGTTACTGGCCTGCCATCTGCCTCAACAACAGTGACGTAACGGAGGACTGCAACTCCATCCAAATTGGCGATGAGTTCATGTTGCCGACACAGGCCGATGCCGAACTCTTCATGGAGGAAGTGAATGCCATGGGGCCCGCCGAAATGGAAGATCAGTCGGAAGAGTAGGCTGCAGTAGGTAAATTAAGCAGGGAGGCGCGCTGCGCGCCTCCCTTTGCACCCACTCGAGCCAAAATATCGTGAAAACTCGAACGATGGGACCCTCCGACAGTTCAACAGGACGGCGCAGCCCCCCGGGCGTCGGGCCTGGGTTGGCCGTTCGACTATGTAGGGCGTTGCACCGGAACGTGCGACTTCACCGAATCTCTTTGCTGGCCTTCGTATGCGGGTTGGCGCTGGTAAGTTGCGTTATGCCGGAATCGATCACACAGCCTGAAGTTGATCCGAGCGCAAAGGTCGAAGCGATCCAGACACGTGTGGCTGAAACGCGGGCCGAGCAGGCGGCCAAGGACGAGGAAATGGCCGCCGCGGAGGAGGGAAGCGACGAAGCGGTTGAAGAGACTGCGGCATCGAAAGTTGCCGATTCCGCACTGGTCGTAGTCCCGAACGCGCAGCAGCTGGAGCTTCTGGCCAAGTTGCGGCCCCGGGGAGAGGCGCCGGAACTTTTCAACGAGATATGGCTGAACTCCGACCCGCTCAAGTTGGCGGACTTACGGGGCAATGTCGTGTTGGTCGAGTTCTGGACGTATGGGTGATACAACTGCGTCAACGTAATTCCCTCGTTGAGGGAATGGCACGAGAAGTACGCGGACGACGGTTTCGTCATCATCGGTGTTCACACGCCTGAGTTCACCCATGAACGGGATGTGGACAACGTGGAGAAAGCGCTGGAACGGCTGCAGATAGAGTTCCCCGTCGCGATCGACAACGATTGGGCAACCTGGCGTTCCTACCATAACCGCTACTGGCCGGCGATGTACTTCATCGACAAGGGCGGCCAAATCCGCTATCTGAAAGTCGGCGAAGGCCAGTATGACTATTCCGAGTCGGTGATTCAGGCGCTACTCGCCGAACAGTCCACGGCCAATTGACGGATAACAAGAGTTCCTGCGCGCAGGGATAAGGCGTGCCCCTGCGTTTCGGCCTCTCATCCCTGCCTGGCAACGCCGCGCATTGGGGCGCGGCGTTCGCGCGTGACTAAGGCAGGCACCGTTTCGAGTTATCCCCAAACGACATCTGCGTTCGAGTGGAGTCGTCGGCTCCAGCAGCGCTAGTCTACAAACTCTTGACTGACGATCTCTTTTTCCAACCCAATGCCTTGTACCTGAGCGGTCCTTTCGGCGCGGGCAAGACGACCGTCGCCATTGAACGGATAAAGCGCCTGCTTGACCAGGAACGGATCCGGGGAGACCAGATTCTTGTACTGGTCCCGCAGCGGACACTCGGGCAACCCTACACGGAAGCGTTGCACAGCTCGGATGTGCCGGCGGGCGCGCAGGTGCAGGTAACAACGCTGGCGTCGCTAGCACGTTCGAGCGTGGCGCTGTACTGGCCGCTGGTGGCTGAAGCGGCCGGCTTTGCCGATCCGCGCGTAGAGCCGACCTTCCTCAATCTGGAGACGACGCAGTACCACATGGCGCACTTTGTGGACGCAGCCATCCAGCAGTCCGACTTCGACCCCATACGGGTCCCAAGGAGCCGTATCATCAGCCAGGTGCTGGACAACCTCAACAAGGCGGCGCTTCACGGCTTCACTATCGACGAGGCATACGCCCGCCTGGAAAACACAGTCCCGCCCGGGGAGCAGATGATTGCAAGGTTGAATGTCATGCAGGTGGCCCGGCGTATCAGCCACGAGTTCAGGGCGCTTTGCAAGCAGAAGTCTCTGGTCGACTACAGTTTGCAGATGCAGACCTTTATGAACGAAATACTCGAAAACAGGTGGTGCGAAGCCCATCTGTTCCGCTCACATCGCCATTTGGTCTTCGACAACGCGGAAGAGGAAACCTATGCAGGGCAGAAGTTGGTCGGCCGGTGGATGCCCCATTTGGAAAGTGCGCTAATCATAGTCGATGAAGACGGCGGCTATAGGGCCTTTCTGGGGGCCGACCCCATCAACGCGGAGCACCTTGCCGATCGCGTGGCCCACCGGGCCCGGCTGACCTGCTCTCACGTGATGGCGCCTGGGTTGGAGAGGATGATCGACAGACTTCGCCTAACCCTGCGGCGACCGGTTGAAGAGCGGAATGCAGGGACAGACGCCGACGTTGAGGGCCCAGGTCCAGGGTCTGATTCCCCGGTTGTGTTTCCAAAACAGTCACATCGCTTCTATCCCCAGATGATCGAGTGGGTCGTAGGGGAGATCGAGCAGTTGGTAAAGCGTGAAGCTGTCGCGCCGGGCCAGATCGCGGTGCTGGCGCCGTTCATGAGCGATGCGCTGCGTTTCAGCCTTCTTAACCGGCTCAATGAGAAAGAAGTCCCTTCTGCCAGCCACCGTCCCAGCCGCCCCCTGAACTCGGAGCCGGTAGTGCGAACGCTTCTAACTTTGGCCGCGCTGGCGCATCCCGGCTGGCGGCACGTTCCGCTGGCCTCGGACGTAACGCTGGCTCTCCGCAACGCCATTGACCAGCTGGATCCGGTTCGTGCCAGCCTACTGGCCCACGCGGCCTCTGTGGGAAGCGGCCTCCCGGAAGGAACGTTGCCTGATTTCGAGGGCCTTCGGGGAGATGTGCAAGAAAGGGTATCCTTTGCCACCGGGGAAATCTACGAGCAGTTGCGAGCCTGGCTGACCGACTACCGAGCCGAGACCGGCTTCACGCCTCTCGATCAGTTCTTTGCCCGCATCTTCGGTGAACTGCTCAGCCAGCCTGGTTTCGGGTTCCATCAACGCCCCGACGCGGCCCGGATGGCCGACCAGCTCGCCCGATCGGCCCGCAATTTCCGTTGGGCGGTCGGAGAGCAGACCGAGGTGACAACCGAGCCATCAAACTCGCGGCACATCGCCACAGGTCGCGAATACGTTCGATTGGTGGAGAGCGGAGCGCTTGGCGCCCTCCATCTGCCATCTTGGACGGAGGCAGAAGATGCAGTTTTCATCGCGCCCGCCTACACTTTTCTGATGCGAAACCGCACTGTGGATATTCAGTTCTGGCTCGACATCGGCGCGCAGGGTTGGGGAAGGCGGATACACCAGCCCCTGACCCATCCCCACGTACTTTCACGCAATTGGGAGCCGAATCGACTTTGGACAGATGTCGACGAAACAGAGTATGGCCAGGATAGCCTGTACCGCCTGTTGGCAGGCCTCTTTCGACGCGCCCGCCGCAGGATTTTCCTGGGGCTAAGCGACTACGGCGAGAGCGGGATGGAGCAGAGCGGGCCGCTCTTGAATCTGCTCAATCGCGTGCAGGCAGGGACGGGAGCGTGGACAGCCTAGCGCAGGCAATGTTTTTTGAACGCATTTGCCCTTCATTTTCCCCTGTATTACAATTGTTTAGCATACGCTCGTCTACCCTGTTTGCCCCATTTGTATCGGAGTTTATTTGTTGGACGAACTTCGCGTTTTGGGTGCACGCAGGCCGGGGATTATCGCGACATCCGCGAAAGACATATCCACGTATAGCAACAGTTTCCACGCAAAAATGGCAGTAGCGGATTCCACTCCATTTGTGGCGGACGACTTAAGCGAACGGTGAGCAGCGAATACATCTTTGGCATCCATGATGTTGGCGGGGAAGAGTATCTGCGCGCGGCCGAAAAGACGGGCTGGATTGTATTCAGCGAAGTCTTGGGACACGACCCGAACGATCTCAGCGGCAAAGATTATTCCTCGTTCAGTCTCCAGGGCCTGGGTGTGATTGTACGCCTGAACAACGGCTACTATCCCCAAGGCACGCTTCCACCGAGCAGCGAATATGCCAATTTTGCCCGCCGGTGCGCCAATTTTGTTGCTGCGAGTCAAGGTTGCAGCCACTGGGTAATCGGCAACGAGATGAACTATGTGGCCGAGCGGCCAGCTGCGGCGGCAACAGCTGCGCGCCCGCATCCTGATGACTCGCTTGCCGACGACCCCACGCTTCGCAGCCTGCCAGAACGCTTCAACGCCCTGTTTCCGACTTCTGACCGAGAAGGCACAACCCATTTGTCAGAAGGCGGAGAGCTGATCACACCGCAGCTTTATGCCAGTTGCTATGGGATCTGCAGGCAGTCGATTCACGAACTCCAGGGGCACGAAAGGGACCAGGTATTGATCGGGGCGGTCGCGCCCTGGAACAGCCAGACCGTCTATCCGGGCAACGCGAGCGGAGATTGGATCAAGTACTTTCAGGACATCCTGCTGCAATGCGGCGCGACCGGCTGCGACGGAATCACGCTGCATACGTATACACACGGCGCGAATCCGACGTTGATCCTTGACAACAGCAAGTTACCCAACTTTCCCAACTATTCTTGTCACTTTCAAGCGTACCGGGATTTTATGCAGGCGATTCCGGTGAATATGCGCCATCTTCCGGTCTACATCACGGAGACGGATCAGGGCGGCCCATGGGAAAACGCGAACCGAGGTTGGGTACAGGCGGCCTTTGCCGAAATTGACCGCTGGAATCGACAGAACGGGCAGCAGATTCACGCGTTGGTGCTATACAGGTGGCCACAACTGGACCGCTGGCATATCAAGGGGAAAGATGGGGTCATCGAGGACTTTCGTAACGCGCTGCGACACGATTACCGTTGGCAAAAGGAGACCGATCACCTCAAAGCAGTGAACCGGACGATGCCCCTACCAGAGATTCAGCCCGCGGACAACGAGCCCGAGGCGCCCGAAGCCGAAGACACTGAGGAGATGGAACTGGGTCGCGGGATGGTCTATCGCGTTCAGTGGTTGAAGGGGAGACCGCCCAGCCCGTTGCTCGCCGGTCAGCATGTCAACTTTCCGGTGACGGTCCGCAACTCTGGCACGATGGCATGGCCTGCCCAGGGTTCCCAGCAGGTTGCGCTCAGCTATCATTTCTCGCAAAAACGGGAGCGGCTGCCCTACCCTGATGGACGTCCAATGCTGACGCCGCTTCCGCACGATGTCGCGCCGGGAGAGGAGGTCACGTTCGACGCGCAGATGATCCTTCCCGACCAGCCTGGCAACTATACGCTTGTCCTGGACCTGATTCGCGGCGGTGAAGACTGGTTTGAGGATATGCAGTCGGATATCCTGACACGCTGGCTGAGTGTGGGCGAGGCGGATCCCGAGCCAGTCTCGAGCGCCCCATTCATCCCCGAAGCTGAGCTCCCTGCAGACCAGGACTGGCAGCGTCCGGAACCGGCGCCAAGGCCGGTATCGACACCGGATCTGCACCTTGAAGGAGAAGCGGGTTCGTCTTCCGCGACGCAGCAAACGGCCGTGGTTGACATTGCAGATACGCTGCCTCGAGGAGACCATCCGTTTGCTCGTCGAACGCCCGACCAGATCCGACGACTTGTCATTTGTCACACGGCCGCGCCGCCGGGCGTACCGCTTGTATCGATTGCCGAGGCACACATTTCACAGGGATATCCCGGCATCGCATACCATTTTTTTGTGCTGGCCAGCGGCGACATTTTACAGGTGTCCGCGCTCGATGCGGTTGTCAACGATGAAGCAGAGTGGAGCCTGACTGGGATAAACATCTGTCTGGAAGGCAACTTTGACGATGAGGCCCCGCCTTCGGTTCAGGTTACGGCGGCAGCGCAACTGTGCGCGTTGCTGCTGCCTAAGTTTCATCTGAACGCACAAAGCATCGTCGGTCTGTGCGAGCTGTTGGATACGTCCAGCCCCGGCAGCACGTTCAATGCCGGTCCAGCCTGGAAGCATAATTTTCACGAACGAGTCGTCGATTCCCTCACAGATGCACCGTTGGCAGAGGGGGCGAAAGTGGAAGATGATGCGCCGATTGTGCCGGACAACATGCTGCCAGCGTCAGATTCTGAAAGCGTTGCGGCGGCGAAACCGGCGATGGACGATGTGATCGGTCGACTTCCGCGCGACCCGCAGCGTATGGTTCAGCGTCGGTTGGAAGATGTCGAGTTTATCGTCATCAATCACACCGCTGCGCCTCCGATCACGCCCCTGCAGACAATTGCGACGGCCTTTCACCGCCGGCTTCCCGGGATCCTATACCAGTATTTCATCTCGTCAAATGGCGCGGTGTATCAGACGCAGCCGTTGACGGAGGTGGTGGACGGCAGGCTCCCGTATATTGCCCGTGCCATCAACATAGGCTTTGCCGGCAAGTTCGACGATGATATTCCGACGCCGGCGCAAATCAGATCGGGCAGGGACCTGATCGCATGGCTGCTGGAGGAGATTCCCCAGTTGACGCTGGCGAGCATCCGCGGCGTGAACGAATTCATCAGTCATACTTCTCCCGGGGAGCAGTGGCTGCAAGGGAGGCGCTGGAAGGACATTCTCATCACGGCAGTGCGGACGGGCACCGATGGAGCGACAACGGTTGCGAAGGCAGCCGCGCGCGCGGACCGACTTGATCCACCGAGTCTACGCCAGACAGGCGAAGGTGAGACATCAGAAAGGCAGGTGGTGGCTCAGCCGGAAGGACAGCCGGAAATTGGACAGATGGAAAGCGTGCAGCAAGAAAGCGGTCGACAGGTCGAGAGACCGCAGATTCAGGACATCACGCTTGACCTGCCCCGCCATCCCACGCTGCGCTACCGCACACGGCCGCTGTCGGGTATCGACTACCTGGCAGTCCATCACACAGCCCTGCCGACCACCATCGGTCCTGAGCGGATTGCGCAAGCGCATATTGACGAAGACCTAACGCGCGGGAAGAGGGCGTGGCCTGGCGTCGGCTATCATTTCTTCATCCCCGCGGACGGTGAGATTTTGCAGACGCAGCCGGTGGAAGCGCGGGCCTACCATGTGGGGAGACACAACTACTATTCGGTTGGTGTCGTCTTTGCCGGCAGCTTTATGAACGGTTACCTACCCACCGACAACCAGATCCGATCGGGGGCTCTTCTGATTGCATGGCTGTTGCAGGAGCTGGAGATACCGCTCTCGCACATCATGGGCCACCGGGAGTTCTCTAACAATTACACGGCCTGTCCCGGTAGCGAATGGCTGAGCGGCTCGCGCTGGCGGGACATCCTTTTGGCACAGATCGGGAAGGTACAGAGTGAAATCCCTCCCTATCACTATATCCTCTTTCCGACGGAAGAGGCGAAGGAAAAGGCGATGGCAGAGGCTGGGGACTACTTTCATAGGTTTTCGCCAATCGCTGGCACTCGCCTGAATGATGCCCTGCGGGCGCGCTATGTGACGCTTGTCGGAACGGGCGCGAGCGTGAGCTCGCAAGAGTTGCAGCGTCTGGCAGATGCGGGTGTGGTAATCGACCGCCTCAATGACAGTGAGGAGATTTCTGCTGCCCACAGGTTGATGCAGCTGGTCCACGATGGACGTCGCTTCCATACGCTGCTCGAGTCGTAAGGGCATGGAAGCTGCTCCTAATCCCCTTGGCTCCGGCTATGCGGTCCATCTGCCGATCTACGACGGACCGATTGCCCTCCTCCTTCACCTGATCGAACGCCAAGAGTTGGACATAACTGAAGTCTCGCTGGTGGCTATAACCGATCAATACCTGCGCGCCATCGAGCAGATCGAGGAAATTGAGCCTGAGGCGCTGGCCGATTTTCTAGCGGTGGCGGCGCGGCTCCTCTACATAAAGAGTCGCGGTCTCTTGCCCCGTGCGGCAGAGGATGAAACGGAGGAGAAGCCGAGCGACGCGCTGATCCAACAACTGCTGGACTATCGTCGCTTTAAGGCCGCGGTTGACGAATTAAGGCTTCGTGCAGAGATTGGACTGCGGACAACTACACGGCTGGCACCACCGCCGCCACAGATGGAGCGCCGACTGGACTTCTCCTCCTTGACGATTGCCAGGCTGGCTGAGGCTGCAAACCGTGCGCTTCACAGCTTGCCCAGCAGTCCGGCTACGCCCACCGTCCGCGTGCACCCGATCACGGTCGCAGAGAAAATCGCCGATATTCGAGAGCGATTCAAGGGGTTCAATCGGGCGAATGGCGCGTCCGACAGTACATTGCCGTTTGCCGCGTTTCTTTCGCAGAGCCGCAGCCGACTTGAAATTGTCGTTACTTTTCTTGCGGTTCTGGAGTTGATTAAGCGACGCGAACTCGCGGCCGAACAGCAGGAAACTTTCGGAGAAATTGTGCTGAGAAGCGTGGCTTGAAGCCGGTTTTGGAGCGAAAGGGCGCTTTTCGACCAGTGGCCAAGCAGGGACGGGCAGCGCGATGGCGCGCCACCCAGCCCCACAGCACTTAGTCGGCCAGTGTACTCACGTCGCCGATGGGCAGGCCCTGGACCTGTGCCTTGAGCAGGCGCCGCATTATCTTGCCAGAGCGGGTCTTGGGCAGTCCGTCGACAAAGCTCAATTCCGAGGGCACGGCAATCGGGCCGACCTCATGGCGCACATGCAGTTTCAGGGCGTCGTTAAGGTCGGAGCTGCCGCTGACGCCTTCGTTGAGGATGCAGAAGGCGTGAATCACGTTGCCGCGCAGTTCGTCGGGGATGCCGACGCAGGCTGCCTCGGCCACATCGGAGTGACTGACCAGCGCGCTCTCTATTTCAGCTGTCCCGAGGCGGTAGCCGCTGACTTTGATGACATCGTCCATGCGCCCAATGATCCAGAAGTAGTCGTCGGCGTCGCGGCGGGCGCTGTCGCCGGTAAAGTACCATCCCTGCTCGGCGAACTCGGACCAATACTGTTCGACGTAGCGGTCTGGATCACCCCAAACGGTCCGGGCCATGCCGGGCCAGGGACGCTTGATGACCAGGTAGCCGTCCTCGTTGGCCTCGCAGGTGGAGCCGTCCTCGCGCACGACCTGCGCGTCGATCCCGGTGAAGGGAAGCGTGGCGCTGCCGGGCTTGAGCGGGACGACAGGAGTCGGCGTGATCATGAAGCCGCCAGTCTCGGTCTGCCACCAGGTATCCATAATGGGGCAGTTTTCGCGGCCAATGACACGATGATACCAGCGCCAGGCTTCGGGATTGATAGGTTCCCCGACGCTGCCCAGCAAACGCAAGCTGGAGAGATCGTGCTGGTCTGCCCAGGCGTCGCCAAAGCGCATTAGCCCGCGAATGGCGGTGGGCGCGGTGTACAGAACTGTGATGCCGTAATCTTCAACCAGCTTCCAATAGCGATTGGGTTGTGGGTAGTCGGGGGCGCCCTCGTACATGAATCCGGTTGCGCCGAGAATCAGGGGCGCATAGACGATGTAACTGTGGCCTGTGATCCAACCTGGGTCGGCCGCGCACCACCACAGGTCGTCCTCTTTCAGATCGAAGACATATTTGAGCGTGGTGGCTGTGTAGACCTGATAGCCGCCGCAGGTGTGGAGGACACCCTTTGGTCTGCCTGTCGTACCGGATGTGTAGAGGATGAAGAGCGGGTCTTCGGCGTCCATTGCTTCGGACTCGCAGACACTCCTGGCGATGGGAAGAGCCATCAACTCGTGCCACCAAACATCGCGGCCCGGCGTCATCTGTACATCCTGTTGTGTGCGCCGGTGAACGATCACCGTTTCGACGATCGGGCTGCGCTTTACGGCTGCATCGGAAATATCCTTGAGGTTGACAGTTTTGCCGCGCAGCCAAGCCCCATCGGAGGTAATGAGCACTCTTGATTGGGCGTCATCGATACGGCTGGCGAGGGCCTGTTCGCTGAAACCGCCGTACACGACGGAGTGGACAGCGCCGATCTTGGTGACGGCCAACATCGCCATCATCAGTTCCGGCGTTCGTCCCATATAGATGGTAACGGTGTCGCCCTTGCGAACACCCTGGGCTTTGAGAACATTGGCAAACCTATTGACCTCCTGCCATAGCTGATAGTAGCTATAGGTCAGTCTCTCGCCGTCCTCCGCTTCCCAGATCAATGCCAGCTTGTGTTTGCGCCAGCTGTTGACGTGCCGGTCCAAGGCATTGTAGGCGATGTTGGTTTTCCCGCCGACAAACCACTTGAAAAACGGCGCACCGCTGTCATCGAGCACCTTGTCGTAGGGCTCGAACCAGTCGATCAGCTCGCGGGCGCAGGCGTCCCAGTAGGCTTCGATGTCGGCGAGGGCATCGTGGCGAAGATCGAGATAGTTGGCGACATTTGCGTTATCGATTGCCGACTGCGGCGGCTGGTACAGTTCACTATCGGCGGCTGGGACTTCAATCGCCTGGCCGTTAGAACTCTGATCCGACATTGCTCTCTCCTTCGTGCGGTGTCAGCTCTTTTTCTGCTCCAAATACCCCTATCATAGCACACTATCAGGCGCTTGCTCAGACGTTCAGAGCAGCTAAATCGGCAATCTCCTCTGGGTGGCGAGCGATCGCGACGCCGGCGCTCTGGAGGGCTTCGATTTTTTCGGCTGCAGTGCCTTCTCCGCCGGAGATGATGGCGCCGGCGTGGCCCATGCGCCTGCCGGGTGGGGCGGTTTGACCGGCGATAAAGGCGATAACCGGTTTCCTCATTTCGGTGCCGATGAAGTCGGCGGCCACCTGCTCGTCGGCGCCGCCGATCTCTCCGATCAGCACAACCTGCTCTGTCCCCGAGTCCTGTTCAAACATCTGCAGTACCTCGAGAAAATTGAGTCCTTTGATGGGATCGCCGCCGATGCCAACAGCCGTGCTCTGTCCGATTCCGCGCGCCGTCAGGGCGTAGATCACCTCATACGTGAGCGTGCCGGAACGGCTGACGATGCCGACATTGCCCGGGGTGTGGATATGGCCGGCCATAATGCCGACTTTTGCCGAGCTCGGAGAGATCAACCCCGGACAGTTCGGCCCGATGAGAACTGCATCGGTCGCATCGAGGTAGGCGCGGGCGCGGGCCATGTCCAGAGCAGGGATGTTTTCGGTGATGCAGACGATGAGTTTGATGCCGGCGTCAGCGGCCTCCAGGAGTGCGTCGACTGCAAAGGCGGCGGGAACGAAAATGATGCTGGTGTTGGCGTCGGTCGTATCGACTGCCTCGTGAACGGTGTCGAATACGGGTGTGTTGCCGACGGCCCACTGCCCTCCGCGGCCGGGCACGGCGCCGGCGACGACGTTTGTGCCATATTGGATCATCTGCTGGGCGTGAAAGGCCCCCTGGCTTCCGGTGATTCCCTGCACAAGCAGGCGGGTGTCGTTGTCGACGAGGATGCTCATTTGCCCTCTCCTTTGGCGGCGGCGACGGCCATCTCTACGGCTTCGGAGAGCCGATTGGCGGAGGGAAGCTTGGAGTCCGCCAGAATCTGGCGTCCTTCTTCCTCGTTCACGCCGACCATACGGACGACGATTGGCACCTTCACGTTAAGACTGTTAATTGCCTCTACGATCCCGTTGGCAACTTCATCGCAACGGGTTATGCCGCCAAAGATATTGATGAGAACTGCCTTGACGCGCGTGTCGCGCAGGATGATGCGGAGTGCGGCAAGAACTTTGTCAGCGCCGGCGCCGCCGCCGATGTCAAGAAAGTTGGCAGGATTCCCGCCGTACAGTTTGATGATGTCCATCGTGGCCATGGCCAGGCCCGCACCGTTCACCATACAGCCGATTTCGCCGTCCAGGTCGATGTAGCTCAGCCCGGCTTCGCGCGCTTCTGTCTCGGTAGGGCTGTCCTCGTCGGGGTCGCGCATGGAGGCCAGTTCCGTCTGACGGGTCAGAGCGCTGTCGTCGAGCAGGATTTTGCCATCCACCGCCTCCAGTTGGTTTTGGCCATTGACGACGAGAGGATTGATCTCGGCCAGGTTGGCATCGCTCTCGACAAAAGCCCGATAGAGACCTTGGGCAATCCCCGTAAAGGCCGGAATGTGCTCCCTTGACAAGCCAATGCCGAAGGCAAGCTGCCGGGCCTGATACCCCTGCATGCCCAGGAGGGGATGGACGTGAACGGTGACGATCTTTTCGGGCGTTTGCGCGGCGACCTCTTCGATTTCGACGCCTCCTTCGCTGCTGGCCATAATTGCGACCTGGCGCGCGCTGCGGTCGAGGACTGCTCCCAGATAGATTTCGGCGCGAATGTCAGCGGCTTCGTCGACCAGCACCTTCTGCACCGTAAGCCCTTTGATTTCCATGCCGAGGATACTGCTGGCCACCTCTTCCGCCTCATTGGGCGTTTGCGCCAGTTTGATCCCCCCGGCTTTGCCTCGCCCGCCGACCAGGATCTGGCTCTTGATGACAACCGGTTTGCCAATGCGTTCGGCGATAGTCCTGGCCTCGGCAGGGGTGGTGGCGATGTCGCCATCCGGGATGGGCACGCCATACTCGGCGAAAATGCGTTTCGATTGATACTCGTGTAATTTCAAGAGATGACTCCTCGTCGATCTGTAACCAAAACCATTTGAGCGGAGGATGAATTGTGAGTGGAACTTCGGTCGACAAGCGGACGCAAAAGTTGCCAGGGCCGCAAACTACCGTCTGATTCAGCCTTTCAGTCCGGTCAGGGCGATACCCTCAATGATTTGGCGCTGAAAGATCAGAAAAACAATCAGCAGCGGGATGCTGGCCAGGCTGGCCGCTGTCATGATTCGCTCCCAGTGGGTGGTGGATTCACCGCGAAAGAAGCTCAGGCCGACGGGCAGCGTATAGAACTCGCGACTATTGGCGAGGATCAGCGGCCAGAGATACGCGTTCCAGTTGCCGATGAAGTTGAAAATCGCGAGGGCGGCGATGGCAGGCTTGACAAGGGGCGCGGCGATCCGCCACCAGATGCCGAACTCGTTCATGCCATCTATACGGGCTGCGTCGAGCAGCTCGTTGGGAACGCCGTCGAAGAACTGACGCATGAGAAATATGCCGGCCGCGGTAATGACGCCAGGAAAGGCGATCCCCCAATACTGGGCGAAGCCAACGTGCCAGTTCCAGTTCACGCTCATGGTGTACCAGGGAATGATCAGCATTTCGGTCGGGATCATCAGCGTACCGAGCATGCCAATGAATATGATGTTCTTGCCCGGGAAGTCGAACTTATTGAGCGTGTATCCGACCAGCGTATCGAAAAAGACGACGCTGGTCGTACTGATTGCCGCAACGATGATGCTGTTGATATACCAGCGCTCGAAGCTGCTCGTGTTGAGCACATTGACGTAATTCTGCAGGGTCGGATTCTCAGGAAAGAAGGAAAAGTTGACCAGCTCAGGGGCCGGTTTGACACTGGTCAGGATCATCCAGAAGAAGGGAGTGACCATGCAGATCCCGCCGAGGAAGAGAAGTAGGTATGCGATCAGAACTCCCCAGCCTAAGGGACGACGTCCTTTACTCTGAGCCGGCACAGACTGTTCTGTGATCGGCAATGAGCCATCTTTGCCGGCACTTACTGAAGTAGCCATGGGCAACTCCTCCTCGGCGCCTCTGCCTAATACTCCACCCGCCGCGAAAGAAAACGCAGCTGAATGATGGTGATCAGCAGGATCAGGAGGAACAGTAGAACGGTGAGCGCGCCGGCATAGCCCATTTTGTAGCTGGAGAATCCCTCGCGATAGACCTCAAGAACGACGGTAGTCGTGCTCTTCAGCGGCCCGCCCGTCCCCTGGGGGCTCATGTTCTGGACGAGTGCGAACAGTCTGAGGTACGAGATCGTGCCGAGGACGGTCAGGTAGACGATGATTGGATTGAGCAGGGGCAAGGTGATGCGCCAGAAAAGTTGCCAGGCATTGGCACCGTCGATGCGGGCGGCTTCGTAGTACTGTCCGGGAATCTGCTGGAGACCGGCGAGGAAAATGATGACGGCAAAGCCGAGATTCTGCCATACGGCGACCGCTGTGATCGACGGCAACGCCTGTTTCGGACTCTTGGTGAACGGCTGATCTGGCAGCCCAACCAAGTCGAGCGCCTGATTGAGCAGTCCGGTTTCCGGCTGATAGAGCCAGTTCCAGACAAAGGCTATAGCCACGGCCGACGTGACATAAGGCGCGAAATAGGCGACGCGAAAGACCGCGGCAAAGCGCCGGACCTGCGCCAGAAGCAGGGCGATCAAGAGCGCCAGTACGAGCTGGGAAGGTACACCGAATAAGACGTAGCGTACAGTATTGGAAAAGGCCGCCGTCACCGAACTGCGCGGTTTCCCGGCATCCTTCCATATCTCCTGATAGTTCTCGATTCCGACCCACGGGCCTGAGCCTTCAAATACATTCCAGTCGCGAAAACTGACATTGAAGGCCAGGATGGTCGGATACCAGCGGATGACAACGAAGAATATGAGGGCTACGCTCATAAAGACATAGGCCCAGATGATCTGCCGCTGGTGCAGGGTTAGTCGCATGGCGTTTTTCGTGGGCTACGGACTGCGATGGCTTGACTGGCGCCGACAGTTTCCCAAGTCTGCACGCTGCGAAAGGTGTGTGAAGAAGGAGAGAGGAAGGATTTCACCGAAGCGCTCCCCCTCCCCTCCGGGTTGTTACGTCTCGATTAGCGGCTGGACCAGAACTCGTCAAGTAGCTCTTGGTCAGTTTCGGCCGCGATCTGCAAAGCGGTGGCCGGGTCTTCGTCGGCGAGGATCACCATGTCGAAGGAGTCGATGATGGCCTGACGTTGTTCGCTCTCATTGACGAAGAATGTGGCATAGGAGTATTCCAGCCCGGCCGCGAACGCGCCCAGCTTCTCATCGGCAAGCAGTTCCGGATCGCTGCCGGCTTCAAGTTGAGCGGGCAACTCGCCAACGATGTCGACCCAGATGGCGCCGGCCTCTGCGCTCGTGATGTACTGCAGGAACTTGACTGAGGCGTCGAAGCGATCCGGGTCGGCAGCGGCCTTCTTGGTCAGTCCATGGGTCCAGTAGGAGCCGAAGGTGCTCTTAATGCCGTTGTGCTCGGGCAACTCAGTTACGCCAAAGTTCATTTCGGGATTGTTATTGGCGATGGTCCCAAGGCGGAAGGAGCCGTCCACATGGAAGCAAACGTGGCCGCCGACGAAGGCATTGGTGCTGCCGTCAAACAGGTCGCGGTCGCCGGTCGCCAATTCGGTGTGGAAAGCGAGCAGGTAGTTCCAGGCCTGGAGGCCGGCCTCGTCGTTGTAAAGGACCTCGGTGGTGTCGTCGCTGTAGGGCACACCACCGAACTGTCGTACCAGTACCTCACGGAACCAGTGGTGGTCCTGGGCCGACGGGTCGGCAACGAAGCCCTCAACCACGAGATTTCCTTCGTCGTCTCGCTGCGTGCAGGCTACCGCCTGATCTACAAGCTCATCCAGCGTTGACGGCGGGCTTTCGGGATCGAGCCCGGCGTCCGCCATCAGGTCTTTGTTATAGAAGAGCGCGAGGGCGCGCACCGCGGTGGGCAGCGTGTAAAGAGTGCCTTCGACAAAACTGGCCTGCACCATCGGGCTGAAATTCTCGCCGACCATCGCGGGCGGGAAGGCATCCTCCGGTAGGGGCACGAGATAGCCGGCGTCGATCCATACCGATTGCCAGCCGTAGAACAGAGTGGCCACGTCCGGTCCTACGCCGGCAGGGACGCTGGCAGCAATCTTGTCGCGAAACTCAGCGTAGGGGATGTCGGCGTTGTGGATGACCTTAATATCTGGATTGGCCTCCTCAAAATTGGCGATCAGCTGATTCATGGCATCGACCCTGGCGCCAAAATTGTACTGCCAGTACTCGATCTCAATTTCTTCGTCAGCCGGCGCCGCTTCTTCGGGTGCAGCTTCTGGGGCGGGCGCGGCCGGTGCAGGGCACGCGGCCAAGAGCAACGCGCCAACAAGCAGAACGCTAATCAGAATGAGCAACTTGGACCGTTTCATCGTTCAATTCCTCCTTGGAGTGAAATAGTAGGGACACCTTCGTCCGCGCTCGCTATGCCTCGATAGGCTGCGAGTAGAGCAAGGTCATATGGGGATCTTGAGCAAGCGTGCGGCATTGCCGGCAAAAATCTGCTGAATGTCCTGTTCCGGCAAATTCAGGTCAAGGCAGTTGCGCATCTGGTCTTGCAGGTACTCGAGAGTAAAACCGCGCGGGAACCAGCTGCTGTCGGTGCCAAAAATGATGCGGCCGGGGCCGATTGTCTCGTAGTACTTTCGGAACAGATACTTGACGGTTACTTCACCGGGCACCCAGCGGATCCACTGAAGGCTTCCGCTGGTGTCCACAGAGACGTTGGGGCATGCCCAGCAAAGCTGCAACGTCTCCCGTTCCCAGGCGCAGCCGAAATGCGGAATGACAAATGTCACGTCGGGGAATGCTTTGGCGATGTTGTGCAGCTTGAACGGACTGATGTTTTCATGCCAGGCGATGCCGCCGGCGCTTCCCTGAATGCCGAAATGGATTAGCACGGGGATGTCCAGATCGGCGCATTTTTCCCAGACCGGCCAGATCGATTCGTCCTCGATTGGTTCCTCGATCATTGGCGCGAGCAGTTTGTAACCCCGGAGCCCCAGTTCGGTTACCGCGTGCTCCAATTGGGCAACTGCGTCCTCTTCGAAAGGGTTGTGATGTGCGAACCCGACGAATTTGTCCGGGTACCAGCTGACGATTTCGGCAAGGTGCTCATTACCGCCGCCGGTTACGAAGCCTACTGCACGCACGCCGTGTTCGTCCAGTTCTGCCGCCCAGCGACGGGCCTGCTCCCTGTCTCCTGGGTGGTCGTCCCCCGATTCCGCCTTCGGGAATCCCCACATGCGTCGCCAGTGTTCGCCGTAAGGGCGGCTCAACTCCTGCACTCTGCGTGCCCGCTCCGCACCCACCTTCTCGACGTATGATTGCATCGTGTTTCCCATATTAGGGAACCACGGCTTCTGCGTGGGGAAGTGAACGTGAAAATCAATGATCTCAAAACCTTGATACATTTTCGCTCCTTGCGGGGGCAGGCACGGTCGGTAGGGACACGGCAAGATCCTTTGCCCCCGCGAGTTCAGCCAATTGACGACGGTCCATGCGCATGCAGTGTGCCCTTGGGCAAGAGCGCCGGCTTGCGAGCCAGCGAAAATAGACCCCACATGGATTGTAGCCCGAAAGCCGCAAATGTCAAGCGTTGGGTAGTCAAACTTACGACGGGAGGATGGATTTTGCTCGCCTGCGGAATCGGTGGGACAATTGCTGTAAACAGAGCCATCTGCCGATTTCTGAGGCGAGAAAGGTGTGACGATTTCCCTCTGGCGAATGCGGCTGCAGGCCAGTCTGCGCGGCGAAAGGAAGCGGCCTGCGCCAAGCGGGCAGGCGCCTGTGGAAGGGACTCCGGTCTGCATATGCGACAGGCAAGAATTGAACGAAATACAAGAGAGACGCAGATCGACCTCGAGTTGGCGCTGGATGGCAGCGGCGCGTCTGAGGTCGACACCGGGATCGGCTTCCTCGATCACATGCTGACGCTCCTGGCCGGGCACGGGCTGTTCGATCTCACCGTGCGGGCGCGCGGCGATCTCCACATCGACGAGCATCACACAGCCGAAGATGTGTGCATCTGCCTGGGGCGGGCCGTCGATCAGGCATTGGGAGATCGCGGCGGCATCGTGCGGACCGCGCACGCCTATGTCCCGATGGACGAGACGCTGGCGCGCGTTGTGGTCGACCTTGGCGGCCGGCCCTATTGTGTTTTCGACGCTGAATTCAATACCCCGCGGCTGGGCCAACTGAGCTCAGATCTCCTCTTCCATCTTTTCGAGAGCATCGCCATCCACGGGCGAATGAACCTGCACGCTGCGATCCTGTACGGGCGCAACGACCATCACAAGGCCGAAGGGCTATTCAAGGCATTGGCCCGTGCCTTGGACGCTGCCACGCGCATCGAGGACAGGAGGACGGGCGTCCCCAGTACGAAGGGGACGCTGACTGCGTGAACGCGGTCGGGTGTCGACAGCGCACAGCGAACGGAGCGCGCATTCGCCAGCCCTACCCTATTCCCATTCCCAAAAACCCACTAATGCAAAGGCGCATTCCATGAAAGTTAACATTCCGGCGGACGTCGAAATCCCGACGCTTGACGAAATCCGCGCCACGCGCTGCCGCATCGATCCATACATAGTGCGGACGCCGGTCTGGCACTGGCACAGTGAGGCCGTGGCCACGGCGCTGGGTCCGGACACGGAGGTCTGGCTGAAACTGGAACTGTTTCAGAAGACGGGCACGTTCAAGCCGCGCGGCGCGGTCAACGACCTGCTGCATTTGGCCCCGGCGGACAGGGCAAGGGGCGTCACCGCGGTCAGCGCGGGGAATCACGCAATTGCGGTAGCCTACGCCGCCCAGATATTCGGGGTCAGCGCCAAGGTGGTGATGCCGGTGTCTGCGCCCCTTTTCCGCGTGGAGAAGGCCCGCAGCTACGGCGCCGAAGTTGTGCTGGTCGAAGACGTATATGAGGGGTTTGCGGAGGTCGAACGAATCCAGGCGGAGGAGGGGCGCGCCTTTGTTCACCCCTTTGAGGGCCGGGCGATCATCGCCGGACAGGCGACGGTCGGGCTGGAGCTATGCGAGGACGCGCCGCCCTTGGACATGCTGATTGTGCCGGTTGGCGGCGGCGGGCTTGCAGCGGGAATCGCCGCGGCGGTCAATCAGTTGCAGCCCGAATGCGCCATATACGGTGTGGAGCCGGAAGGTGCTGACACAATGCACCGCAGTTTTGCCAGCGGCACGCTAGAATCGATCGAGAGCGTGCAGACCATTGCGACAAGCCTGGGCGCGCCGGCAGCGCTGCCGTACAGCTACAGCCTGTGCCGACGCTTTCTGAAAGATGTAGCACTCGTGAGCGATGAGGAGATGATCTGCGCGATCCGGCTTCTCTTCCACGAGATGAAACTGGCCTGCGAACCGGCCTGCGCGGCATCGACCGCGGCGCTGTTCGGCCCGCTGCGCACGCAGGCAGCCGGCAAGCGGGTCGGGTTGATCCTTTGCGGCTCCAATATTGGCGTGGATACGTTCGCCGAGTTGATGGGCTAGGGCGGGGAGGATGATTGAACTGGCGCCCGACCACAAGCTCGGCCTGCCCGTGGCCTGCCCTGTTATGCTGGCGGCCGGTACCATCGGGTACGGTGAGTCCCGGCACCGCGAGCTGACGCTTGACCGGTTCGGCGCGGTCGTCATCGGTCCATTCACAAACCGCAGCCGGGCAGGCAGCCAGCCGCCGCGCATGGCGGAAACAGTCGGCGGCTTTGTGCGGCACGTTGATTTGCAGAATCGCGGCGTCTCAGCTGCGCTGAGGATGTTTGGTCGCCTCTGGCCGCGGCTCGGCTGTCCGGTAATCGCTCAGATCGGAGACAGGGAAAAGGAGGAGGCCGCGTCCACGGCGCGCCGACTCTCCGGCGTGGAAGGAATCGATGGGTTTGAGCTTGTCTGCAGCCTGGTGGCAAGCGAGCTGGAGGTCGGCAGGCTGCTGGAGACGCTCCTGGTCGAATCGGACCTGCCGGTCCTGGTCAAACTGCCTCTGCCGCGGGCGGCGGAACTGGCGGCGGCGCTGATCGCAGGCGGTGCGGCCGGAGTCGTGGTTGGCAGTCCACCGGTTGGAGCGGCACTGCACGGAGACGGCGGAACCGTTGCCGGCGAGACGTTCGGGCCGGGGGTGTTTCCGATGATGCTGGCGGCGTTGCTGGAGGTGAAGGGGCTTGACCTGGCCGGCTCGTTGATCGCCTGCGGAGGCATCCACACGCGGGAACAGGCCCGTCACTGCTTGGCTGCCGGCGCCGATGCACTGCAGCTCGATAGCCTCGCGTGGGTGGAACCTGGCGCGGCAGTGGCGGTGGCCGCGGCGTTTGCGAACGGCGATCCCGCACGCGCCGGTGAATGCGGATGAATCGTGACCTCGTGGCCGGCGCGCTCCTCACATTGTTCTTCACTTTCCGCCTCATATACATACCAGCCAGTGTTCTTACCCATACAGGCCACGGTCTACCCTGGTTGACTGCGATTCTGGGCTTTGCGGCGACGTTTGGAGCGGAATGGACGACCAGGCGGCTGGGCCGCGGTTGGTCGGCGCGGGAGCGGCAGCGCGCGCTGGTCGTCGTGATCCTGGCGCTTGTCACGCTGGGATTCTTCCCGGAGGAGGCGCCGATCGGTGTCATATTGTGGGCGGGGATTGGCGCCGCCTGGGGAATTGGGACGCGCGGTTGGGGTATTCGCTCTGCGCGTGCGCCCGCTGCCGTCGGCGCTGCTACGATCGGCGCGCTGCTGGGTGCGTCAGGGCTGTTCGGCCCAGGCAGCTGGCTGGCGGCGGCGGCGCTGGGGGCGGGGCTTTGGTTTGGGCGAGAGTTCCGATCTCTCAAGGCGCCCACAGATGGTGGACTTTAGAACAGGCAGATTCAGGATCGGTCGGTTCTGCCCGATTCAATAAGTAGCGATGTTGAGTACGGCCCGTTCTTCGGGCGTCAGGGCGGCGAGCTGGGCGTCGCTCATGCCGCGAAAGTGCGTATTGGGCGGAATGCCGGCCTCGAGCCCCCACATGCGCTGCTCCTCCTGCGTCATCGTCGCACGTGCCTCCGGGGAGATGTAGCGGTAGGCGTCGTTAAACCCTTTGATCCACCAGCGCTGGAAGTAGAAGATCAGCGAGTAACGCGGCCTGTCGCTATAGTTGATGCCGCCGGAATGCCAGAGCGCGCTGTCCCACATCACAACGGAGCCGGCCGGCGCTTCGGCGATCAGCCAGCCAGGCGGCAATTCGTCCGGCTCCTCGGGCGGGACTTCAAGCGATAGGTGCGTGCCGGGCCAGAGGTAGGGACCGCCGGTTTCGCGTGTGAAATCCTCGATTGCCCAGACCGATTGAATCGCCATCGGAAAGTGCTTACCGCCGATGAACGGCTTGACCGTGAAATCAGCCCAATCAGCGTGCAGATTGCCGCCATACTTCTGATGGTCCTTAGCGCCCGATGGCAGCGGTGTGCGTATCGTCACATTGTGACAGAACATGTCTTCGCCGAGGACGCGGCGGGCTACCTCGGCCATGGCAGGATATCGCACCGGCATGCTGCGAAAGTGCGGATGTTTGGCCTGGGCATTGAATGCCATGCGCAGGTTTTCGCTCTGCAAGCCGTATTGACGTCCTACAGTCTCTTCTGATGTAAGCGTCTCCTCTATGGCCCGCTTCGTTGCCTCGATTTCCGACTGCGGAAGGACGCTTTCCAGAATCGTATAGCCGTCCCGCTCCAGCTCCTCAGCATGGCTCTCTACGTCAAAGGTAGTCATGGCAGCTCCTCTCCACATAGCTGTCTCGGTTCCGCGATTGAAAAGAACCTGTAATATGAATGCAAAAGGGCTGGATTACAGGAGCCCTTCCAGCCATGAAAATCTTGGGCCCTGCATTGTGTTCGGGCTACCACTCGTCAGCCCAGCGTTGCGGTAATGCTATCACAGCAAGCTCAATTTGCTAACCCGTCTGACTCGTTCCCCTTTTTGCAAGCTTTGGGGGACAACCTTGCAGGCGGAGAAAGGAAGCCTGGTTCTGCAAGTGTACGGCTGCGACTGAAGATTCAAGAGCAGGGACCGTTGACGCGCGTGCTTATTACAGACCCGTAGACGTTGGGCGCGGCGGCTAATCGCGGCCCGAGTGATTGACTGCGCCGGCGAGTATGTGTAAACCGGCTAGACGGATACAGGGAATAACGGCAACTGGTGAGCGGGCTGGCGGCCATCGAGAAGGACGTAGGGCGCGGCCTTTTTGGGCGATGGTACGCCCAGCGCGCGCAGGTCCTTGAGTTCCGTCAGGGTACCCCGCCGGCGGGCGCGCAGGATGCGCTCGACGCTTTTGGGCCCAATGCCCGGCACGCGCAGCAGCGTATGTCTATCTGCATGGTTCACCTCCACGGGGGCGCCGCGCAGGTGGAGGTCGGCCCAGGCCTGCTTTGGGTCCACGTCGAGACGCAGATTCTGGTCCGCTCCGAAGCCGATGTCCTCGGTCTCCCAGTTGTAATCGCGTAGCAGGAAACTCGCCTGGTAAAGCCTGTGCTCCCGCTTCTTGGAGGCTGGCGCGAGGTTGTCAAAGGGAGTGTCGGGTATAGGGAAGAAGGACGAGTAGTAGACGCGGCTCAGCCCGGCCTGCCGGTAGAGTTTCTCACTCAGCGAGACCAGCTCCAGATCGGTATCGCCCACCGCACCGACAACAAACTGGGTCACCGACGAAGAGCGCACCCGTTCCTCACGGCGGATCTGGTGCATCCACAGGAGCCGTTGCATCAGCTCGTCCCAGAACTCCTTTTGCGGAGCCAGCTTCGCCAGCCTGCCTTGCGTCGCGCCCTCCAGATTCACCGACACGCGGTCGGCCAGTTGCATCGCTCTTCGCACCTGCTCATATTCTGCGCCGGGCATGATCTTAAGGTGGATGAACCCATCGTACTGTTTCTTCTTGCGCAGAATCTCCGCAGTGTCGATAATCTTGTCCTGGGCCTTTACGCCGCCGCCGATAATGCCGGAGGAGAGAAACAGGCCGTCGACCATACGGGCCTTGTTCATGCGCAGGAAGCCTTCGGCCAGCTCGTCCGGCTGAAAGGTGAGACGCTCGGCGCTGCTGCGGCCGGCGCGAAACGCGCAGTAAAAGCAGTTGCGCTCGCAGGCCGTCGTCATCATCGTGCGAAGTAGCGGCTTGGGCCCGCGGGGGGTCGTCACCCTGTAAATCGAGCGGCTCAAGGAGGCTGCGTTGCGTTCCTGCCGCGTCGGCTTGGCCGCGGCGGCGGGCGTAAAGCAGCTGGGACGCGTCAGTTCGGTGTGAGGCGCGTCGCCTGCGGCTTCGAATCCGTTCTCATCGCCGATGCGAGCGATTTTTTCGAGCGGTTCAAGCGCAATGGAGAATCTCATAGACCCAGTATACGAACTTATGTTCTATTTGTCAAGTGCCAATTCGGGGAGGAAATGAAATGCGCGCACTCGTTCAGCGGGTCAGCAGGGCCAGCGTGCATGTCGGGGGCCAAGAGGCCGCCAGCATCGGGCGCGGCTATCTTGTGCTGCTGGGGGTTGCCCGAGGCGACTGCGATACACAGGCCGCGTGGCTGGCGCGCAAGATCGCCGGTTTGCGCCTGTTTGAGGACGACGCCGGCAAGATGAACCTGGCGCTGGCGGATATCGAAGGTTCGGTGCTGGCTGTCAGTCAGTTTACTCTGTACGGCGATGCGCGCAAGGGGAGGCGGCCCAGCTTCACGCGAGCCGCGCCGCCGGACGTAGCAATAGAAATCTACGACAGTTTCTGCCGGCTGCTGATGGCGGAGGGGGTACCGGTGGAGAAGGGTGTCTTCCAGGCGCATATGGAGGTGTCGCTGGTCAACGACGGCCCTGTTACCCTGTGGCTGGAGAGTGAGGGAGTCGCGTAGACCGGCGCGCCGGCAGATAGAGACTTGCGGGCAGCCGGACTTGGGAGCGGAGGGAATGTATGGCTACAAAGTTGAGTACTGTGATCGCCGCAACGCCGGAGACCGACCTGGCTGTGGTCGAAGCGATGGCCGCCCAGTTCGAGAGCTACGTTATGCGCGGCGAGGTCTACCGGACTGTCGCGGTGACGACGGCGGCCCGGGTTGAGGAGCGTGTGCAGAGCAGCAGCGGCGATATTCTGGCGAGGCTGCATAAGCTAGCGGCGCAGTCGGATGAAATGTCTCCCGAGCAGAAGCAGACGATGGCGGATGCGATAGCCCGCATTGAGGAGGTGACTGCGCGGCTGCCTTCGCACTACCAGGCGTTGCTGCTGAGAGAGGCCAGGGCCCGTTTGAACAGCCTGAAATGGTACCTGGACGATTGCCAGGAGAACCGCCGCGAGTGCCGCGTGCAATATCCGTTTGAAATACGCAACCGCCAGCGGATCGGTGAGATCGGCAAGGCGATGGACGCGGAAGGCGCGAAGGCGCTGGCGCCGCAGCTAGAAGGTATCGACCAGCGTTTGCGCCGATTGACAAGCGGCGGCGATTTCGTCTGGGACGCATCGGTGGCGTACGTCTACCCGGACTCGGAGTATTGGTATCTGTATGCGTTGCCCGTCGGGCCTGACCCCTGAAGAGAGCAGTTTGCCGGCAATCTGCAGGTGCTGGCGCCGCGCCTAATGCGCCTTGAGGTGGATGGTCACCTCGTTGCGGTTGTGGAACAGCTGGCGCATGTGAAGAATGCTGAAGCGCTCCCGCAGTACGGCGCAGGCTGGATCGAGATGCCGCGCGGACTGCCCCAGCTTCAGGGTCAACAGGGCCTCGGCGTGGGGATAGAGATGGTCGGCGAAAGCGTTGGTCAGGCGCGCTGATGGGACGGCATCCATGCGCATATCGTTTACGAGGAGATCGTATGTATCGGGTCCCTCGCGCAGGTAGGCTTCGGCCGACATGCGTTTATGGCGCACGCCGCGATCGGCCGCCAGCAGCGGATGAAGCCTGGCCGGGTCGACGGCGGTTACGTACTGGCCCTTCTGTCTCAGCACCCTCGTCCAGCCGCCCGGCGCCGCGCCGAGATCCACTGCAACGCCTCCACTTGGCAGTTCGATGTGAAACGCTTCGAATGCCTCCAGAAGCTTGAATTCCGCGCGGCTGATCTGGTCCTTCTCACGGCGGAATCGACGTACGCCCCCCGCCCAGTCAGAAATGTTGTGGGAGGCAAGCGAGAGGCCCAGCAATGCCTGCGGGGCGCCTGCAGTCTCGGCTGGCGCCGGCAGCTTCTGATCGACTGTGGCGGCGACAACAGACAGGACCTGAAAGGGTTGGCGAACGTCGAGTGGCGTATTCGTAGCTTCCACGATAGCAGCGGCGACGGCCCGGTTGACATCGAACGGCTTGTATGGCAGGTCGCCAAAGATACGGCTCTGGACCGAGAAGCTGACTTCGGAATCGACCAGGTCGGTATATTCGTCTACGGCGGCACGGGAGAGACGGGCCAGGTCCCTTGGCGTGGCGATAAGGGGAATGGCAAGGTCAACCGGACAGATGTGCCGTACAAAGATCGGCGGGCTATCGATCCAGGTCTCGGCCAGCCCCCAGAAGCCTTCATCGCAGTCGGCAAGCCAGACCCCAGATGCCAGTTCGGCAAGCGGCTGCCCGCCGATGCTGTCGCGGCGGAACTCTTCGAGGGCAAGGTGCGCGAAGCCGGGGTCGGCGGTCAGTATGAGTTGGGCCATCTCAGGCGACCGCTGCGTGGATCTTCGTCGCGATGTTTCTTGCGCGCTGCGGCGCGTCGCCGACGTAGGCCGAGGCGTCGAGCAGGCTGTTCGCCAATTCTGCGGGTACGAGCGCGTTGATGCGAGGGTCCGCCAACAGATTGTCCACCAGGGGATTCGGTTCCCCTTTCTGCAGGGCCTGCCAGGCCAGCAGTGACTGCTCGCGAATCAGTTCGTGCAGGTGCTGACGGTCCCCGCCGGCCTTGACCGCCTCCATCAGAAGGCGTTCGGTCGCGGCGAATACGCCGTAGTCGCGCAGATTGCGGGCGGTTGGTCCGGGCCAGATTGTGACGCCTTCGAACAGTCGCTGGCTGCGGATGAGCGCTTCGTCGGTCAACAGGAAGGCCTCGGGCAGGAAGAGGCGGCGGTTGGCGGAGTCATCGAGCGTGCGTTCGAGCAGGCTGAGGGCGCTGTTGTCCCAGGCGATACGGGGCAGGGCCGCCACCTGCCGGGTGAGGCTGTCGATATTCTCGGCGGCAACGGGATTGCGTTTGAAAGGCATGGCGCTGGAGCCGACCTGCCTGGCGCCGAAAGGTTCGCTCCATTCGCCGAACGGGGGTGATTGGAGGATGCGAAGGTCAAAGGCGAACTTGTGCAGGCTGGCGCACAACCCCGCCAGCGCGTTGACGACCAGCCAGTCCTGTTTGCGGGGATAGGTCTGCGTGGCCGCCTCGTAGGCGGGCAGGTCCAGCTTGTGCATGACGCGCTCTTCGAGCTGCCGCGGGCTGTAGTCGCTGTTGGAAAGCAGCTGGCCGTAGCTGGCGCCGGTACCGACCGCGCCCTTAATCCCTTTGCCGCGAATGTTATCGTGTACGCGTTGAAGCTCGAGCAGGTCGTCGAGCAGGTCCTGCCCGTACTGGGCCAGACGGTAGCCGACGGTGGTGGGTTCGGCGGGCTGGATGTGGGTGAAGGCTATGGCGGGTGTGTCGGCTTCGGTCTCGATGCGCGCCGCCAAAGTTGAGAGCGTGCGTTTCAGTCTCTTGACAATCTGGTCGAGGGCGCTGCGGAGACGCAAAGCGTCGACGTTGTCCAGGACGTCCATCGAGGTGGCGCCGAGGTGGATGATGGGGCCGCCCAAGGGACACTGTTCGGCGAAAGTGCGGATTTCAGCCATCAGGTCGTGGCCGATCTCGCGTTCGATCTGCTGGGCGCGCGCAATGTCGATCTGGTCCTGGCGTCCGCGCAAGTCGGCGACCTGTGCGGCTGTCACCAGCCCGGCTTCAAATTGGGCCTCGGCCAGCGCCACCCAGACGCGGCGCATCAGCCTGCGCTTCCCGTCCTCGCTCCAGATGCGGCGCATCACCTCGCTGCCGTAGCGCCAGGTCAGAGGGGACAGGTAGGTATCGTGGGTAAATGTCGTCATTGGCTGTCGATGAGGAGCTGTGAAGGCTCGAACTCCTACCTCACGCCGCGCATCTTGTTCACCGCGGCTTCAGCTGCTCCAGGAACGCCGACAGATCGCGATGAAGACAGTGGTGGGCTTGCCGCGCCCTGCCCAGATTGAACTGGACTTGCTCCGGATCGACTGTGGCGGCGTAGGCGTGACGGAAGAAGTGGCGAAATCCCCGAAGAGCATCTAAGAGGAGACAACTCTCTTTGGTTAGCGGCGCCGGACGAACACCAGGGACAGGCTGAGTCATGCGTTGCAGGAGAGCAGTATGCCAGCGAGCGGAATCGCCGATCTGTTTCTCGAAGTGGGCGGCGACGAGGCGCAGGAGTTCTTCAAATGCATTGTAAACATTGTGAATCTGGTAGGCGACACTCTCGACCTGGCGGGCATCGTCGCCATCGAAGTCCCTTGCCCGGTCTTCAAGGATGGCATAGACATCATCGATCAATGCCAACTGCGCGGCGATATCGGTTTCGAGAATCAGGAACTCTTGGGCGTCCACTGCACACCTTCTCGCCGGATACGGTCGGCAAACGGAACTGTTGCCAGATTGACCAGGTCCACATCCCTGCCCAGCAGCGACGAAAATCGCCCGATTGCTTCGGTCAAGAGTAGGGGCCGTCCGGTCTCGATGGCAATGTCAACATCGGACTGTTCGTGGAAGCGATGGGGTTGCGCCACAGAGCCGAAAATGTAGGCAAAGCGGATTCCGTATCGGTCGCTATGCGATTCCAGAAGCTCGACGGTCTGCAAGAAGAGACGTTGCCGCTCGCCTTCAAGGCGGTCGGAACGCTGTGCTAACGCTTTGTCCAGCACGCTGGTGTCAAATGGCATTGGTCCGGATGAACTGGCGCGATGCCCGCAGGGCACGTTGGCTGTCCGTATACTTTAGCGTTTCGGCCGCCATTCGCTCTTCACTCGCCACAAGCTTAGATAAGACCTCCCCGCCCGAACATATTGTCCCGCTCGGGGCCGACCGAAACATAAGCGACGGGGACACCGGCCAGTTCGGCAATGCGGTTGATGTAGTTGCGGGCGGCGTGGGGCAGGTCTGCCCAACCGCGGCATCCGGTCGTTGGCCTGTCCCAGCCGGGCATCTCCTCCCAGAGCGGCTGCGCCTCGATCAGTTGGGAGGTGTCGGGGACGGCGTCGGTGAGCACCGAACCGTCGGCCAGGCGATAGCCGGTGCAGATCTTGAGTGGGTCGATGCCATCCAGCACGTCGAGCTTGGTAATAGCAAGGCCGGTCATGCCGTTGAGCCAGGCGGCGTAGCGAATGGCGACGCCGTCAAACCAGCCGCAACGGCGCGGGCGGCCCGTTGTGGCGCCGAATTCCTGGCCAACATCCTGCATCTGCTTGCCGATCTCGTCATGCAGTTCAACCGGAAAGGGTCCGTCGCCGACGCATGTGCTGTAGGCCTTGCAGACACCGTAGACCTCGTCGAGCGAGCCTGCCGGAAGGCCGGCGCCGGACGGAGCGAACGCGGCTGTGGGATGGCTGCTGGTGACATAGGGATAGATGCCCCAATCCAGATCGCGCATGACGCCGAGCTGACCCTCGAGCATAATGTCGTTGCCGGCTTCAAGCGCCATTCTCAGCATCGGCACCGTGTCGACAATGCGGGGCGCCAGTTGCAGCCGGAACTCCATCAGAAGGTCGTAAACTTCGCGACCTTCGACCGGTTGCCCGCCAAGGATCGTCAGTTTGCGGTTGATGTTGCCCAGGGCGTTGTCCAGGCGGCTCTCGAGCCACTCCGGCTGCAGCAGGTCGCCCATGCGCAGGCCGGAACGGGTGGCCTTATCGCTGTAGGCGGGCCCGACGCCCCTCATTGTGGTGCCGATCGTGTCTGAGCCCCTGGCCTTCTCTTCCAGCTCATCAAGTTCGCGATGGTAGGGCAGTATCATCTGGGCGCGGCTGCTGATCCACAGCCGGTCGCAGCTGACGCCGATCGACTTCAGGTTGGCGATCTCCTCCAGCAGGGACTGGGGGTTCACCACACAACCGGTTCCGATGATGTTGTGGACGTTGGGATAGAAGATGCCGCAGGGAATAATGTGGAGCACAGTCTTGCCGAAGTCGTTTACGACAGTGTGGCCGGCGTTGTCTCCACCTTGGAAACGGATGACAAAGTTGGCCCGTTTGGCAAGGTAGTCGACGATGCGGCCCTTTCCTTCATCGCCCCACTGTGCGCCCACGACGGCAGTAACAGTCATTTCAATTCCCTGGTTTCACCTGATAGTTGGGCGCCTCTTTGGTGATGACGACGCTGTGCGGATGGCTTTCCTGGTAGCCTGCCGGGCTGATGCGGACAAAACGTGCTTTGCGCCACAGGTCGGGAAGACTCTCGGCGCCGACATATCCCATGCCGGAGCGCAGGCCGCCCAGTAGTTGGAAGACGAACTCGTTGAGAAGGCCCTTGTAAGGGACCTGCCCTTCAATTCCTTCGGGCACTGTCTTGCCGCCGATGTCGGGTGAGGCGCCGTTGCGGGCCTGGCCGCTGGCATAACGGTCGGCGGCGCGGCCCTTCATTGAGCCGATGCTGCCCATGCCGCGATACTCCTTGAACGAACGGCCCTCTCGAATGACGATCTCGCCCGGAGACTCATGCAGGCCGGCGAGCAGGCTGCCAAGCATAACCGCGGACGCGCCGCAGGCGAGCGCCTTGGTGATATCGCCGCTGTAACGGATGCCGCCATCGGCGATCAGGGTCACACTGGTGGATGCGGCAGCCTCGGCGCAGGTGGCTATGGCGGTGAGCTGGGGCATGCCCGCGCCCGAGACGATACGGGTCGTACAGATCGAACCGGCGCCTACACCCACTTTGACCACGTCTGCGCCGGCCTGGGCGAGCATCTGCACACCTTCTGCGGTTACGACGTTTCCGGCAATAATTGGAAGTTCAGGGAAACGTGCGCGCACGGCTCCAACTGTGTCCAGAACGCCCTGCGTATGGCCGTGGGCGGTGTCGACGGCAATCGCGTCTGCGCCGGCGTTGACGAGGCTTTCGGCGCGTTGCATGCCGTCGGCGCCTACGCCGATTGCGCCGGCCACGAGAAGACGTCCGCGTTCATCTTTTGCCGAGGAGGGGAAATCCTGCCGCTTCAGAATGTCTTTATAGGTGATCAGTCCCTTGAGGTAACCGCCCCGGTCAACCAGCGGAAGCTTCTCAATTCGATAGCGGTGGAGGATCTCCTGGGCCTCTTCCAGCGTCGTGCCCAGCTGGGCGGTGATGAGATTCTCGGACACCATATAGTCCGAGATCGGGCGCTGGTGGTCGGTGGCGAAACGGACGTCGCGGTTGGTAAGGATTCCCTGAAGCTGATTGTCATCATCGGTGATCGGTACACCGCTGATGTGATAGTGGCTCATAACCGCTTCGGCGTCGGCCAGCGTGTTCTGGGGGCGAAGTGTGATGGGATCGACAATCATGCCGCTCTCGCTGCGTTTGACCTTGTCGACCTCATCGGCCTGCTGGGCCGCCGAGAGGTTTCGATGGATGACGCCCAGCCCACCCTGGCGGGCGAGTGCAATCGCCAGTTCGGCTTCGGTTACAGTGTCCATGGCCGCGCTGACGATGGGGATGTTCAGCGCGAGTTTGGGGTGCAGTTTGATGCTCACGTCAACGTCGGCGGGCAGTAGTTCGGCGTAACCCGGCACGAGCAGGACGTCGTCGAAGGTCATGGCATCCTGGCCGAAGAGGTCGTCAACGAGGGGCAGGAGGGTGGCTGGAGAACTTGCACTGCCTGAAGGTGGCGCCTCATCCGAATCGGAGGTCTGGGCGAAGGGAGAACCGTTGCGTGTGCCTTCAATCACGGGAACAGTCATCTTATTCCTCCCGGAGTGAGTTGAAATCACCATGAGCTATTCTACCATCGCAGGTGAGACGGGCGCGAATTGGCAGGGGTTGGAAAGAAGGTCCGCGAGGAGACCGTGGGCAAGGGGCGACTGGGCGCGAGGGGCGCTGGCAAGAATGAAGCTTCTACCGGCATTCAGACGGTTCGGTCACTTGAAGCGGCGCGCCAATTCTGCCTCAACTTCAGCCCAGGAGAGCTCGCGCGCCGCCAGGAGGACGAGGCTGTGGTAGAACAGGTCGGCCATCTCGGAAACGAGGCGTTCATCGCTCTCCTGAAGGGCAGCGACGATGAGTTCGACCGCTTCTTCGCCGACCTTCTGGGCGATTTTGCCAGTGCCGTCAGCCAGGAGACGCGCGGTGTAGGAATGCGGCGACGGGTTGGCTTTGCGCCCGGCGATGGTGGCTGACAGTGTTTCGATGATTGCGGACATGGCTCAGATTCTGTCCATACTATGCTCGGTGTCGGATATCCCTCAGAACAACCTCTTCGCCGAACGCGCGCCTCACCTCCTCACAGGGGTCCTCGTCCGCGACAAGGAATAGCTGCTCGCGTGCACGCGTCATTGCCACATAGAGACGGTCCAATTCCAGGAGGCGAAACTCATGGCTTTTCGCATTGTCGATGTCATGCAGAGCTGTGCCGTCGCTCTTGCTGGTCGGCGGAAACTGGGTATGGCCCAGACAAGGAACAAAGACGACTCGAAACTCCAGACCCTTGGCTCGATCATAGGTCCCCACCCGGACCCCATTGCCGAGGATGCCCCCTGGCTTTAGCTGCACGCACGGGATGCGTCCGCTCCTGAAACCTTGCATGAAGCCTGTCACTTGTCGATTGTGTCTCACAAAGACGGCGATTTCGCTGTAATCGAAGTCGCCTCGGCCGGTAAGCTCCCGGATCTTCTCCTGGATGAGAGGGGATTCGCCCCTTCGGTCAACGAGATAGAATACCGGTTCGTCGCGATCACCGCTGGGCAAGTCGAATTCAACATCTATGACGGCTCCGTCATCGTCATCCACGGTCGCGACCAGAACATCGCCCCGAATCCGCTTGGCCGCTCGATAGATGGCGGGCACGTTGCGGTAGTTGCGCTTGAGAATATGGGACCGCCCTGAGATTTCGAGGCCGGCCGATCGAGGTCGGTAGCCGCCGGCGTAGATTCGCTGCGCGGCGTCATCCAAGATGAGGACACCGTCATCCGGCAGGGGGTTCTGGGGGTCCCCGGCAACGAGCGCGCGCACAAGTTGCATCTCGACCAGCGTCATGTCCTGCGCTTCGTCGACCACGGCACAGCGGTAACTGGCCTGGGCGAATCCTTGAACGATGTCGCGGGCGCGAATCCTCTTGTCGACGTAACGTACGGCCCTCAGTTTCTCCAGTTCCCGGTCCCAGGCGGCGGACAGCGCCCAAACCCGTGTGCGGACCTCGCGAGGGAAGGACTTCTTGCGCCCCAATCGTTCAATGGACAGATAGCTGTCAAGGTCTTGCAAGCCGTTTCCCTTGATGACTCGTTCAACTTCCTCGCGCAAGTACTCCTTTCCCATTTGCTCCAGAGGCGACCCAGCAACCGTTTCGCGGTAGGCAGCGTCAAACGCGTTGTCCACCTTGCCGTATTCCACCCAACGGGGATCATGTCTGTAAACAACTGTGTCGATGTTGGCGAACTCAACATTTGACGGCGCGTGCTGCAACTTTGGAAAGCGATTCTTGAGGATCTCACAAAGGGAACGGCTGAATGTGGTAAACAGGATGCGTTCCTGGGGGTAGCGTCGCGCCAGCTCTGCTACTCGGTGCAAGCCGACAACCGTTTTCCCCGTGCCTGCGGCGCCCCGAATGCGCGCCGCGCCCGACCATCTTTGCTTGACGAGGGACTCCTGGTCCGGATGCAGAAAGAGTGCCCACTCTTCGAAGTCGCCAAGGAACATACGGCTGACAAGCTGCTGAGCGTCAGGAAGGCGAGCGCCGATGCGCTGTGCCTTTGGAGTAGCGTTCCTCGGTCCGGATTCGTCGCCTATTGGTAGCCTGCTCTGCAGTGACACAGGAACATCGGGCATGCTAACAAATAGCTCTGCGACCTCCTCCGTATCCGGATCTACGTAGAACTTATGCCTGTCGGCCCAGGCATACATTGGATCATGATGCCCGGCGTTTGCCACGATGTACCGCCCATGATCCACAGCGAGGATAATTCGCAGCTCTTGCGATGCACGCAAGGACCATAGATTGCCTTTCGGGTTGCCACCGAGCTTCTCAAAATTCAATCCCGGCCCGGTTGGGTCTTCTACGAACTGGCAGACCGCAGAAATACACCGGGCCTTGTCTTGCTCTGACAGTCTCTTGCTCCTGTCCATCTCCCGATTGAAGGCGCGGGTGACGGCCAGGACTCTCGTTCTTTCCCCGGCGGAGGTTGGCAGGCGCATTACAAACTCCCGTGGGCTGATAGCGACAAGGTGGAGATTGCGCAAGCAATGGATACTGGTTACTACGTACGCCTGTGGGCGCGGTTGCGGGCGTCAAACGACGCACTGTTCAAAGCCGGGATAAAGCGTGCACGGACATGAGATGTATCAGGGCAGAAGCAATATTTCCAAGGCAACTCTCGCCCTTGAAGCAAGAGCTGACCGAATCGCAGCCGGTTCATGCAATTGCGTCCTCGGGCATGCGCACAGGGACGCCGCGGTCCAGCAGATGTCGCTTTACGTCCATGACTTTGAGTTGCCTGAAGTGAAAGAGGCTGGCGGCGAGCGCGGCCTCAGCGCCCCCGTCGGTGAGCGCGGCGGCGAAGTCTTCGGGCCGGCCGGCGCCGCCGCTGGCAATGACAGGGATGTTGACGGCGTCGGAGATCGCGCGTGTCAGGGCGATGTCGTACCCTTCCTGCGTGCCGTCGCCATCCATGGAGGTCAGGAGAATTTCGCCAGCGCCGAGCGCTTCGACCTTTTGCGCCCACTCGACCGCGTCGAGGCCGGTGTTGATGCGCCCGCCGCTGATAAAGACGTCCCACCCATCCTCGTTGCTGCGTCTGCGGGCGTCGATGGCGACGACGATGCACTGGCTGCCGAAGCGCTGTGCGCCTTCGCGCACGATTTCGGGATTGCGGACGGCAGCGCTGTTGACGCTCACCTTGTCGGCGCCGGCCAATAGGATCGCCCGCATATCGTCGACCGTGCGGATACCACCACCGACGGTAAAGGGAATGAAAACGGTATCGGCAACCCGGCGCACCATTTCGGCGACGATATCGCGCGCCTCGTGGGTGGCGGTAATGTCCAGGAATACGAGCTCGTCGGCGCCCTCATTGTCGTACACCTTGGCCTGCTCCACCGGATCGCCGGCGTCGACCAGGTCGACGAAGTTGATGCCTTTGACGACGCGACCGTCCATCACGTCCAAACAAGGGATGACCCGTTTTGCCAGCAATTCAGCCTCCGTGGGCCTCGTAAAATGTTGTCAGCAGGTTATACCTTAGTCCGAGCGATAGTTGAGCAGGCCGGCCGCGGCCTGCCATGCCGGTAGCTGCTCGGGCGAGGTCTCCTGCAACAGAGTGCGCGCCTCTTCCAAGCTGCACCAGCGGCATTCGCTGTGATTGTCGTCCCCGAGCCGCACTGTTCCGTCTTCAACTTCGGCCAGGAAGTAGACGATCGTGCGTTCGACATCGTAGCCGCGAATGTTGACGGTGAAGCTCAGTACGGTGGGTTGATCCTGCAGCAATCTGCGAAGCGGCAGCCCTGTCTCGGTCGAAAACTCGCGGCGCGCGCAGTCAAGGTCGCTCTCGTCCGGTTTCACGCCTCCGCGCGGGAACTGCCATTCTTCGAAAAAGTGGTTGTAGAGCAGCAAGAGCTGCGGCCCGGCGTTGACGGCGCTTTGGCCTGCGCCGCAACGGTAGGGAATGATACCGGCGCTGCGGCGAATGCGAGGGCCCTTGCCGATCGCGATGGCAGATGGCAGGTCGAGGGCCTTGGTATAGAGGGCCTGGCCGATGATTACGCCGTCAATGCCGTAATGTTCATGCCTCTTGAGGGCGTGAATGTCATCGAGGCCGGCGACGCCGCCGCTGGCGATGACCTGCAGGCCGGTCAAGTCGGCGAGGGCGACGGTGGCCTGCACGTTGACGCCGCTGAGCATCCCGTCGCGGCTGATATCGGTGTACAGGACATGCTCGACGCCGACGGCGGCCATGCGGTGGCCCAGCTCAACAGCGCTAACCCCGCTGACGTTTTGCCAGCCGTGGGTGGCGACCTTGCCATCTTTGGCGTCGAGGCCGACCAGCACCTGCGGCCCGCCCCAGCGCTTTATGGCCGCACGCACGAGTTCCGGATCGCGTACGGCCGCGGTCCCCAGGATGACGCGATCGGCGCCGAGGGAGAACGCCAGCCTGATGTCGTCCAAACTGCGGAGGCCGCCGGCGAACTGAATCGGAACGTCGACCGCCTGTCGAATCTGTTGAAGGCGGTTCAGGTTGGTCGGCAGTCCATCGAAGTCCAGCTGCGCGTCGCCCGTGAGGCGTTTTACCCTGGGATGAAAGTCGGCCGAGCCGGTAAAGGCGCCATCCAGATTGACGACGTGCAACCATTCGGCGCCGAGTCCCACCCAGTGGCGGGCCATCTGCGCGGGGTCGTCGCCGAAGACCGTCTCCTTGTTCGGGTCGCCCTGTTGCAGCCGTACGCAACGTCCGTTTTTGAGGTCAATGGCAGGATAGATTCGCATTGTACAGTTCGAATTTTGGACTCACAGGCTCAGGTAACGAGCGAGTTTTCGACATTCTCGATGGCCTGATCGAGTTCCGCCTGCAGTTCGATCAGTGTCTCTTCGTTGAGCAGTCCGCTGCGGGTCAGATCTTCCAGCGCGGAACGTTCGGCGCGCAGAGCCTCAGCACGGGCCAGAGAGGTGATCTGATCGTGATACTCCGGATGTTCGGCCAGGAGATCCTCCATCTGAGCGCTTGACTGTTCCTCGCGCGCGGCAAGCTCCCCCTTGACCGTTGCGTAGGTGGTGGGCAGGAGAGCGTCTTCACGGTGGAGTCTGTCCAGATGCCGGCTGGCGGAGCGGATGGCCAGCAGTTTCCCTTTGATTCGATGATATTCGTCGGGCTGTTGCGATCTCTGGGTCAGGCCGAGCCGCGCAAGCAGGCCGGAAATGGAGACGGCTTGGACCAGAATTGTGAAGAGGACGACGGCGAAGGTCATGGCCAGAAGCTGCGGGCGGTTGCCGATGGCGGCTGGCAGGCTCAAGGCCAGGGCGAGGCTGATGGCCCCGCGCAGACCGCCCCACGACATGACCAGCAGGTAGGGAGGCGGGACCTTGCGGCGGAACAGTCGCACGGCGCCGCCCAACAGGTATACGACGATGAAGCGGCCGCCCAGCACGGCAACAACAGCGATCAACGAGGGAACGAGATGGGCGACCAGTTCTTCCCATTTGACGCTGATGCCGAGCAGAATGAAGAGAAAGGAGTTGGCCAGGAAGGCGATGTATTCCCATACGGTAAACAGGACGATCTTGGTTGACGGCGTCATGCCGCGAGGGCCGATGTTGCCGTTGACCAGGCCTGCAAGCACGACGGCCAGCACGCCGCTGAAGTGGAACTGCTCGGCGAGGAGATAACTGCCGTATGCGAGAACCGTGGTAAGCGTAACTTCGATCAGGTAGTCGTCGATCTGTTCGATCATTTTGGCGACGGCATAGCCCAGAATGCCGCCGACCAGCAGGCCGCCGACCGACACGCGCAGAAAGTCGACCAGGCCTTCGATTGGATTGATCGTGCCCTCCAGGGCGAGGGCGAGCATGATATGAAAGATGACGACAGCGGTGCCGTCGTTGAAGAGGCTCTCACCTTCGACGAGCGTCATCAGGCGCTTGGGGGCGCCAACGGAGCGGAAGGTGGCGACGACGGCCACGGGATCGGTTGCGGAGATCAATGCGCCGAAAATGAGCGCGGCCGGCAGTGGCAAGACATTGGCGGCAACGAGAACGAGAGCGATGAGGCCGGTGCTGAGCAGCACACCGGGCACCGCCATCGCGGCGATCGGCGCCAAGTCGGCTTTCAGGTCTTTGAGATGCAGGTGGAAGGCCGCTTCGAAGATCAATGGAGGCACGAAAAGGCCGAGCACGAGGCCGGGCGTCAGCTCCAGTTGGAGGCTGCCCTGTACGGCCAGAACCAGGCCGGCAATGACCAGCGCCACCGTATAGGGCAATCGCACGTGGCGAACGGCGAGCGCAACGAGGAGCACCACGGCCAGCACCTGGACAATTTCGAATTCCAGTTCAAGGAACGCTTCCATGACCTCCTCCGGTGTATCAAACAGGAGATGGCTAAATGCGCCTATCCGGTGGGTGTACGTGCGAGCCGCCGGTTTCGGTGGAATCTGAAGCCTCGCCCCTGGGCAGATTGGGAACGCCGGGCGGCACGGCGAAATCCTGGATGATTCGATCGTCTTCCACGCAGGCGACCGCGGCGAAGGGCAAACTCTGCCAATCGCTCAGGGCAACGGTGGACCGGCCCAGCAGGTGGGCGCGATAGAGGCTGAATGTCAGCCCGTGGCCGACAACCGCCAGGGTCTCTTGCGGGTGGCGGGCCTGCCAGTCTTCGATGCCGGCGCGAAAACGCGCCAGCGCGTCTGCCGCCGGTTCCCAGCCAGCGACCGACTCGCGGGGACGGCGCAACGTTTCGGCTACGCGGGCGGTGTAGTCGCCTATCCACTCGGGCGTGCGTTTCAGCTCATCGAAGCGGGCATCCACTTCGACCGGAATCGTAGTTGCCTGCAGGAACAGCGCGACGGTCAGGCGGGTCTTGGGCTCGCTGCTCAACAGCAGGCGATCGACCGCCTGCCAAAAGGGCTGGCGGGCCAGCTCCTCGGCCTGAAGGCGGCCGATGTCGTTGAGCTGCCAGCGGGCGGCGTCAACGTTGGGAACCTGCCGCGTACAGGCGTGGGTGATGAGGTAGAGCTTCGCTGGACGGCCGGCCTTGGGTTCTGGCGGCTGCGGGCTATCCGGCAGGGCGTAGGGCGTTGGCGCAGTGGTTGACATCTCGGCTCACCGTTCGCCGTTCGGAGGCTGGCTCTCGACTGTCTCGATGAAGTTGCGCAGGATATGAAGGCCGACGGTATGGCTCTTCTCCGGGTGGCATTGGATGCCCCAGGCATTGCGGTGGCGGACAATCGAGGGGTAGTCGATACCGTAGTCGGTGAGGGTGAGAACAGCGTCGGGGCGGGCGGCGTCGCAGTAGTAGCTGTGTGCGAAGTAGCCAAACGCGCCGTCGGGCACGCCATCGAGCATTGGGTCTGGCTGCTGGCGATGGAGCTGGTTCCAGCCGATCTGGGGGACTCGCAGGCTGCGGCCCGAGCGTATTGGATCGGGCATTTGGGCGGGGAAGCGGCGCACGCGCCCTGGGATCAGATGCAGACCTTCGTGGACGCCCATCTCCTCGCTTTCGTCGAAGAGCATCTGCATGCCCACACAGATGCCCAGGAGGGGAAGGCCGGCGGCGACGCTGTCCAGCAGGGGCGCTTCGAATCCCTGGCGGCGGAGATTGTTGATGCTGTCGCCAAAGGCTCCCTGGCCGGGCAGGACGAGCGCGCGCCAGCGCGTAAAGTCGACCGGATGGTCAACGATATCGACCTGAATGCCGAGGGGGCCGGCAACCGTTTCGAAGGACTTGTAGACGCTGCGCAGGTTGCCGACGCCATAGTCAACGATCGCGATCATGGCGAGGTGGGTGTACCGTTTTCGGTAGCGATGGCAAAGTTGCGCACAAGCGGCGGTGGAAACTCATCGCGAAAGATGGCAGCTGTCAGCTCGCGAATTCGGATTTCGGCGCGTTCGGCCTCCTCGGTGCTGAGAAGCTGTTTGCGGTGGGCTTCGTCAAACTCGGCCTCGCGCAGCACGGACACACGTTTGTCCGCATTATACCAGATGGCAAGGATCAGATCGGAGGTGCGGTAGGCTCCGTCGTCGCGCTGCAGCGGTCTGCAGACGGGGAGGTAGAAGCCGATTGGGTCGCCCGCGGCGGTGAAATACTTTTCGACGAGCTGGTCCAGGTCCGGGAGCCAGAAACGGAACCAGACGAATCCCGGCCCACCGATGACGGTATCCATCAACTCGACTTCGGGGGCGTCCGCCGTCCAGGCGGCGCGCTCGACGAGCAGGGCGTTGAACCACTCGGCGCGGTAGTCAGTCATGGCGGCATCTGCCCGCCAGTCGCCGCTGTTGAATCTTTGGAACATTCGCTGTGGTGACCCTGCCATCTCAGCCATAGGGTGTGAACCTGATTGCAAATGTCAGTGGTTGCCTGTCAGTGTATAGGGACAGTCCGACAGTTCAAAGCGGGTCTTTGATCGGGCCACAATTCCGCCAGCCGTCTGCGAACGGCTTGATCGAGGGCTGCCTCTTCGGGCCGGCGATAGGCTGGACTCGTCGACGTTTCGCCGTCACGCCGGCCAGGTTGAGACTGACGGCGCCATCGGGCGCCAGTCCGGATCAGTACTTTCTGACGATGGCGCGGTAGGCGTTCGGTTCGCGGAACTGGATCAGTTGGCGCTCCTCGCGGACCGCGCGAACGCGATCGAGATCGATCGTTGCGATGGCGTAACCCTCCATCGGCTCTTCAAGAACGGTGTAATGTTCGCCTTCCGGTCCGGCCATGATCGAGTCGCCGGCAAACTGGATGGTGGGCTCTGCGCCGACGCGATTGGCGGCGGCTACAAAGGCGGCGTTTTCGGTTGCGCGGCTGACGATGTGCGCGCGCCACTGTTCGCGGCGGCCGGCCTCCCAATTGGCGGCCAGGACGAGCAGTTCGGCGCCGTCCAAAGTGAGGCTGCGTGCGGCCTCAGGGAAGACGACATCGGACCCGACCATGAGCCCGAAGCGGCCCCAATCGGCGTCGACATTGATGAATCGGAAGCCGGGGCGGTAGACTTGGCGCTCTTCGCCGAGCAGATGCACCTTGTGATAGGCGGAGATTACGTCACCCTCGGGGCCGAGGCAGGCGACGCCGTTGTACAGAATGCTCTCCACCTTCTCCTTGATGACAAGGCCGAAGACGACGTGCGTGTTGTAGTCGCCGGCGCGCTTGGCGAGGTAGTTGGTGGCGTGGCCGGGCACGCGTTCGGCCAGCGTTGTGGCGCGCAGGCCCAGTTCCGTGCCGGTGTAGCTGAGCTCGGGGAAGACGATCAAGTCGGTTGGCTGCGTGTTGCAAATCGTCTCGATGAACTCCCCCATCTTGCGCAGGTTGTCTTCGGCGCTGTTCAGCCCAGGCGCCATCTGCACGAGGGCAACAGTAATTTCGCGAGCCATCCACGCTCTCCGCGATCTCTAAATCAGAATAGAAACGGCGCAAACCAGGCAAGTATAACATGGGCGCCGCCATTCCTCATCTTTCAGACGCTGTGTTAGAATTCGGAACTGTAGCCGAAAGGAGAGAGGGAATGACGGATAGGCATTCGGTGTTCGGTTCGATCGTAAGGCGTACGTGGCTAATCCTGCTGGTTGCGGCAATTGTAATCCCGCTGGACCAGTGGACGAAGTATCTGGTGCGCAAAAACATTGAGGTGCACGATTACATCGTTCCGTTCCCGGCGCTGGGTGAGTACTTCGTTTTTGAGCATGTTCACAATTACGGCGCCGCCTTTGGCATTTTGCAGGGGGCGGGCCCGGTCTTCATCGTCATCGCAGCCGCGGTTACTGTTGCCATCTTCTACTATGCCTTGCGTCATCTGCCGGAAGACCAGCGATTGATTCGCCTCCTGCTCGGCTTCCAGGTAGGCGGCGCGTTGGGCAACGTAATCGACCGCCTTCACCAGCAGCATGTGACCGATTTCGTCAAGATCGGCGTGCCCGGCGTCTACTACTGGCCGAATTTCAATATCGCGGACTCCTCGATCGTTTGCAGTGTGATCGCCCTGGCGGTGGTCATCCTCTACCAGGACATACAGCTTTCCAAGCGGGCCAAGGCTGAGGCCCTTGAAATGGGCGCGGCGGAGTCTTCGGAAGCATAGCCGGGGACAAGGATCGGCCATGGACGACGACCGGCGCGCGGTGCACCAATTCACCGTTCCCGCGTCGGCAGCCGGCCAGCGCCTGGACCGCTGGCTGACCGAGCAGTTTCCGCAGACGAGCCGCAGCGCGGTCCAGCGTTGGATCGCGGACGGGCAGGTGCAGATCAACGGCGGGCGTCCGGCGAAGGCCGGTCTGCCGCTGGAGGCGGAGGCGCAGATCGAGGTCGTACAACTGCCGCCGCAGGACACGACTCTACAGCCGCAAGAGATTCCCCTCGACATCATATATGAAGACAACGACCTGCTGGTGATCGACAAGCAGGCCGGCCTTGTCGTGCATCCTGGGCCGGGGCACGCGACCGGTACGCTCGCCAACGGCGTGCTGCACCATTGCCCAAGCCTGGAGGGGATCGGTGGAGAGAGGCGGCCCGGCATCGTCCACAGGTTGGACAAAGGGACGTCGGGCGTGATCGTGGTGGCGAAGCATGACGCGGCGATGCGCTTTTTGCAGGAGCAGTTCGCGGCGCGTACGGTACGCAAGGAGTACGTGGCGCTGCTGGAGGGCAGGATCGAGCCGCCGCAGGGCCGCATTGATGCGCCGGTTGGCCGCCATCCAATCGAGCGGCAGCGGATGGCGGTGTTGCCCGCTGCCGGCGGCGCGGGCGGTTGGAGCGGGCGCGCCGCCGTGACCGACTATGAGAGCTTGCGCGTCTACGATACGCGGATGGGCGGGCAGACGGTGCGGTTTTCGCTGGTGCGCGCCATCCTTCGCACGGGCGGACGCACCAGATTCGCGTGCATTTCGCCTGGCGCAGAAATCCGGTTGTCGGGGATACAATGTACGGCTTCACGCGGGCGCGGCTGGCGCTGAAACGGCCCTTTCTTCATGCCTTCAGGCTGGGAATCCGCCTGCCGGGAGCGGAGAAGCAGCGCACTTTCGAGGCGCCGCTGCCGGATGACCTTCAGCGTGTGCTCGACCGACTGGGAGAATACGAGGAATGATCGAGAAGCTATACAGAACTGCAGAGGGGCTGAACAACCGCTTCCAGGACGGGACCGATCCGTTCTACACTGTTTCGCGGCTGGCCGAGGAGTGCGGAGAGGTGGCGAGCCAGGTGAGCCATTTTGAGCACAAGGGCGTGAAAGTGGAGAAGTTGGGCCCGCCGGACCGGGCCGCGTTCGCCAAGGAGTTGCAGGACGTGATGCGCGTTGTGCTGCAGCTGGCGATTCATTACGACCTGCGTCAGGAGCTGACGAAGCCGGTTGACCTGCACTACCTCCAGATTGTGGGCGAGGGTTGGGTTGAGCCGTTGCCCGAGGAATCGGGCAACGGCGAGACGTAACATCCTACCAAGTTGCAAAGCCTCGATATCAACCCAGCCAGTCGGCGACCGCGTCGCGCTCCTCCAGCAGTTCCTGTGCGGTGGCGGCGATCGCCGACCGGTCGAACTCGCTCAGCTCCAGCCCATCCACAATGCTGTAATCCCCATCCATTATCGTCAGAGGGTAGCTGAAAATGACGCCCTCGGGCGTGCCGTAGGCGCCGGTGCTGGGGATGCCCATGCTCGCCCAATCCCCGGCGGATGTGCCGGCCTGCCAGGTCTGCACATGGTTGATGCAGGCATTGGCCGCGCTGGCCGCGCTGCTGGCGCCCCTGGCGGCGATTACGGCCGCACCGCGCTGCTGAACGGTCGGTACGAAGGTGTCCCTGATCCAGTTGTCGTCGCCGATGACCGACGCGGCCGGCCGGCCGTCGATCTGCGCGTGGAAGGCATCGGGGTACTGGGTGGCGCTGTGGTTGCCCCAGATCGCGACGTTTGTCACGGCTGTAAGGGTGCGCCCCGCCCTGTGCGCAAGCATGCTCCTGGCACGGTTGTGATCGAGGCGGGTCATGGCGGTGAAGCGCCCGGGGGGCACGTCGGGCGCGTTGTTCATGGCGATGAGGCAGTTGGTATTGGCGGGGTTGCCGACGACGACGATGCGCGCGTCGGGAGCGGCGTTCTCGTTAATGGCCCGGCCCTGGGTGACGAAGATGGGGCCGTTGGCGCTGAGCAGGTCTTTGCGCTCCATGCCGGCCGTGCGGGGGCGGGCGCCGACCAGCAATGACCAGTTGGCGCCATCGAAGGCGACATCGGGCTGATCGGTCAGAACTGTCTGCGTGAGAAGGGGTAAGGCGCAGTCGTCCAACTCCATTGCCACGCCTTCGAGCGCCCCCATTGCCGGCGGGATCTCCAGCAACTGGAGGATAACCGGCTGTTCGGGACCGAACAGATCGCCATTGGCGATGCGAAAGATAAGGGCATAGCCGATGTTGCCGGCCGCGCCGGTAACTGCTACACGAACTGGGTCTTTCATCACTCTCGTCTCTCCGGGTGAGTCGGTGGCGACACTGTCATACTGTTGCCGGACCGACTGTGTCGGGCAAAATCATGCCGACTGAATTACAGTTCCAGCACCATCTCATACTGCCGATCATAGACGCGAAAGCCAAAAGAGGCGAAAACTGGATTCAGGCGGCTGTCGGCGGGTTCGTTGTAGAGTGTGAGCAGTGCGTCTACATAGCGAAGTTGGAGCGCCTGCACCAGAGGCCGCGCCGCGTCCAGGAGTTCGGCTCCAGGATCGACGGCGATGTCAAGAATCTGCAGACGCATCTCGGCCTGACCGGGCGGCTGCGGCCGCGAACGCGGCACCAACTCGGCGATTGCATAGGCGACCGGCGCCCCGTCTCTGGCCGGAACTGTAAGGCCGACGCAGTTGCGCTGCGCCACGAAATTGAGCAGAATGTTCTTTCTACGCTGCCAGGCCATGCGCAAGTCGTGCCAGCAGTAGAACTGTTGCAGCGTGGTGGCGGGGTCGCCCTCTTCAAGCGGTTCGAATGGAAGGGGCAGAGGGCCCTGGCGAGGATCCCGTTCCCACAGTAGCAGCTCGCGGACAGGTTCAAAACCGACCTGACGATAGACCGCGCAGGCATGGCCGTTTTCCGTGCGCACCTCAAGACGGACGCGACGCAGACCCAGCTCCTGCGCGCGCCGCTTTAACGCCTCCATCAGTCGCCGGCCCCAGCCGTGCCCGCGGTATTCGGGCGCAACGCTGAGTCCGCCGCACCAGCCATCCTCACCCTGCACGGCCAGCAGCGCCGCACCGGCGCCACGCGTCCGCCCACTCTCCTGCAAAATAAGAACGGCGCAGTCCTCGGCCGCGATGCCGGCATAGCCCATGTATGCGCGCGCGGCAGCCGGGTCCATCTGCATGTTGTAGCGGTAATCGGAGAATCCGCGGTTGAACCCTTCGCGCAGGAGCTCAACGTCTGTGGCGGCACCGCTTGCGATGGTGGCTTGCTTCTGGTCAGGCACGGTAGAGAAGCCTTTCAGCACCACGTCCGAAGGCGTAGGCCATGTCCGGGAAAACTGTATTGACGCAGCCCTGTCCCGCGCGCCTCTACTGCGCGCGGGCAACAAAGTCGAATTCGACGATGAACTCCTCGCCGACGTTGGCGACGCTAGGCACCTGGGGGATGGTGAGTTCGAAGGTCTCCAGGGCCACAACGGTCGACGCGCTCCCCTGAATCTCGGATTCGGAAACGACCTGCAAGGTCACGCTGAAGAGAACGGGCTGGGTGATCTCGCGGACGGTCAGATCACCGCTAATTTCGAACTGAATCGCGTCGCCGACGGCTATTTCATCGGGCAGTCCGGAGAGCGCGGTCGCGTTGAAGGTAATGTAGCGGTGGCGGTTGGACTGCAGGATGAAGCGGCGGATGGCCCCGTTGCGGCGGTTGTCATCGGTTATGAATGTGTCGGCGTCGATCTGGATAACGCCGATCTCGCTGGCCGAAGGGTTGGCCGGGACGACAGTCAGTTCGCCTGACAAGGCACTGGTTGTGCCGACAACGGTCTTGGGCTGGCCGAACAGCTCCTCATCGATAATGAACCGGGCTTCGGACTCCTCCGGCGCGATGACGAAAGTCTGACCGACAGCGGGCAGCTCGCTGCTCTCAGACTCCGCTTCCTCCTGCGGAACGGCCGTGGCTGCTGGCGCCGGTTCGGGTTCGGGAACGGGCGTGTCCGTCGGCTCAGGAGCTGGCAGAGGTGTGGCGGTAGCAGCGGGGGCGGGCTCGGTTTCGGCTGCGGGCGCAGGCGCGCCGGGCGCGTCGCAGGCCGCGAACAGTAGCAGGCAGGAGAGCAGGCAGAGGAACATTCCCAGTCGCCGTTTGGACAGAAACGGTGCGGAAGGACAACGCCTGGCCGCTTCCGCGGCCGTGATTCCTGACAATAGCTGAGTCAACATAAATCGGTCTCTCCTCTCAAGAGATCTTGGGCATTCGTCGCTGTCGCGCGTTTGGATCGCGTTGCAAGCCATGGCGCAACAGGCCAATTTTGGACTGCTTCGGCGCGATTGGCAAAAGTTCACCTATCGCCGAAAACCGGCCGCACCGTAGCCGGTCAGCTCGACGTAGCCGCGACCGGTGACGGGCTGCCCTTGCATAGAGCCGCGTACGGTTGTGGCGCCCTCGTAGTAGGTGAAGGCGACATCCATCTCCTGGTCGTCGATCAGCGGTTCAATTGTCAACTCGATTCTGTGCTGCGGAATGGCGACGCGCCAGCCGCTGGGGTAGTCGATGCCGGTATCGGGGCTGGTCCAGCTGCCGGTGGATGTCAGTTCGAGTTCGTCCGAAGTGATTGCCAGTTGGCGCCCATCGGGGAAACCGAGCGTGCCCTTGAAGATCTCCTGCGTTGTGCCGGCGCTGGTGCGGATCTCGGCGAACATGAGGACGACACCGTTGTCAAGGGTGACCGCAAACCAGTCCCAGCCCACTGCGTCCTCGCTGAGCGCGGAGGTGCCGAACTCGTGGTCCATCCAACTGAAGCCGGAAACGGAGACCTGCGATCCGCCGAAGACAACATGTCCCGTGGTGTCCATGCGCGCGAGGCTGTAGTACTGGTTTGCGTTGCCGGCTTCTGGACCCTTGCGGCTGTAGCCGTTTTCGCCGTGGAGCAGGGGTGGACGCGTCTCGGTGAGAAAAAGGTCGATGGAGACGGGGCCGTCTTCGCCCTCGACCGCCGCGAGCAGGCGCATCTCGCCCGGCCCGGTCTGTTGGGCGCGCCAGTCGTCGAGCCAGACACTGTATTGCGGAGCGCCGCTCGCGCCGGCCACGCCCGCGGCGCCGCGGCTGAAGCGGTCGAAGCTCAGGTGTCGGCGCGCGGGGCCGGACGTGACGGCGAAATGGGCCATATAGAGCTGTTGCGCGGCGAAATCGGATGGCCGAACCGACTCTCCGGGCGCGAGTGCGCTGCGGAAGAATGTGAGCTGATAGCCGTAGTCGCCGCCGTCCTCGCCGGTCAGGTTGCCGGTGTAGTACCACCACTCGGTCGCGTATTCCTTGTGCGGGCCGTGATCGAGCGGAAAACGGAACTCGATTGGCCCGAGCGCGCGGGCGAAGCGGTCGTCGACGGGCCGGCTGAGGACGTTGACAACATCGGCGGTTGCCAGCGAGGGCTGGGGGGATGCGCAGGCGGCGACGAGGAAGAGGCCTGACAGCAGAACCGGCGCAAGCCGGAGCGCGTCGCGAACGTCTGACGGTTTCATGCCATGGTCGGTCCCGGTTTCGCCGGTCCGCTAGATGCCGGCCAGGGCCTGGTCGAAGTCGGCCAGCAGGTCATCGGTATCCTCGATGCCGACGCTCAGGCGCACGAGCTCACTCTTTATGCCGAGACCCAGGCGCACCTCCTCATCGGTGTCGAAGTAGCTGACGATGGCGGGCTGCTCGATCAGACTCTCGACGCCGCCGAGGCTGGGCCCGATGCGGGGGATCCTGCAGGCGTCGATGAAACGGCTGGTGGTCGGGCCGTCGGCCTCGACCTCGAAGCTGATGACGCCGCCGAAGCCGGCCATCGTGCGCGTCGCGACCTCGTGATCGGGGTGGCTCTCCAGGCCGGGATACCAGACGCGGCGGATCTTGGGGTGATCTTCGAGGAAACGGGCGATGCGCAGCCCGCTTTCGTTGTGCTGACGCATGCGCAGGCCGAGCGTCTTGAGGCCGCGCAGGATGAGATAGGCGCAGTGGGGGTCGAGGACCGCGCCAAGAATGCCCTGGGACTGGCGCAGGGCGGTGGTGATGTTGAAACTTCCGGTGACGCAGCCGGCCAGCAGATCATTGTGACCGGCAAGGTATTTGGTCACGCTGTGGATGACAAGGTCGACGCCGTGCTCGAGTGGGCGGGCGTTGCAGGGCGTGGCAAAGGTAGTGTCAACGACGGTCCGCAGGCCGTGCCGCCGGGCGATATCGACGAGGCGGGGGTAGTCGAGGCAGCGCAGGAAGGGATTGGTGGGCGACTCGGAGAAGATCAGTTTCGTTTCAGGCCGGATTGCCGCTTCCAACTCGTCGTAGTCGCCGGGGGCGACGACGGTACATGATACGCCGAAGCGGGTGAGAAAGGTGTTGCAGAAGCCGCGTGTGCGGCGGTAGCAGTCTTCCGTCATGACGAAATGGTCGCCCTGGCTGAGCAGGATGAAGAGGGTGGTGGTGATGGCGGCCATACCGCTGGAAAGGACGAGCGCGTCCTCGGCTCCGTCGAGCGCGGCCAGCTTTGCCTCGGCAGCTCGTACGGTCGGATTGCCGTAGCGGCCGTACTCCTCCCGTTCCGGCATATCCCAAAACATATGCTCTTCCATGTACTCTATCAGCTTGGCCGTATCCTCGAACGTATAGGTGCTGGTCTGGACGATGGGCACGGTAAGGCTGTCGTGGGAGAGATAACGCTTTTCGCCGGCGTGTACGGCCTGCGTCAGGGGGGAGAGCGGGCGCGCGCCCTCCTGCGGGCTCGTGCCGTTGGCAGGGCTCTGCGTTGGGGTTGTAGTGGAAGCGGCCATGTTTTCTCCTTCGCGTCGCTTGTCGGCAGATTCGCGACCTGTAGAGGGCCGGCCGGTTGCCTGAAGTCAAAACCCTCTTCCGGCGGATACAGGGAAGAGGGCTTCAGAAAGCTGATCTGAGCATCTCATCTGCCGGTGCATCCACACCGCCGGAATTGGCACCTGCCGCGCTGCGCGAACTTGGCTCGTCAGCGCCGGTTGCCGAGGCTTCTTCGGGCCGGCCCCTCCACCTCTCTTGATAAGACGACGTCATTCGGTTGTCGGCGCTCATGGTAATGCAAGGCTCGGCAGACTGTCAAATATGGGGCCTTCGAGTAGTGGACCCGAAGAGGTGTTTGACCTCCGTGTGGCGCAGTGGACCTGGCCAGGGCAGCGGTCCCAGTGGGCCTGTCTGACATGCGTAACGGCCGGGCCGTCAGGGTTTCGTTTGGGAGTTGTCAGATATGAGAAGGAGAGGTCCGGTATAGACTGAGCGCCAGCCTGCGCCGCCTGGCAAAGCGGAATTGGTGCGGAGGGCTTCGGAGTCAGGCCCTCTGGCTAGTTATCTTGCAAGGTCCCCGCTGAATGAAGACAGATATGGCCCTGTCTGAACACCGCAAAAACTGTCTCCACTGATTTCATCAGATGTGGCTGTCTTCGGACTTTCCGTCATCGCGGCGCGCGCGCGCGGATGTTGAAGCTCAGGGCGCACAGGAGGAGGTCAGGGTCGCAGCGCCGAACAGATCCCCAATCAGCTTGGCGGCGGCCGCATCGTAATCCGCGAGCTTCGAACTGCTCGCCGCGTCTGCCGGCTTTTCCTGCGCAAACAGGCGCGGCGAAAACCAGAAAGCGACCGTCTCAGCCCAGTATTCGATGACATTCGTTGCCGCGTACTTCCCCGTCCACAGACCCGCCTTCATCGCAGCCCGGTACGCGGTCTCGAGCCGTGAACTGAACGCGCGACCGTCCGGATGCAGATCGAGCGCGCGATCCAGCAGGTGAGCGAACTCGTGGATAAGATAGAGACAGTATTGGTCGTTTTCCGGTACACCTGCCACATCCCCGATGACCGTTCCTCCTATGGAGGCGGGGACTGCGCCGAACTCCGGCAACTGGCTGATGCCCCCCGTCGCGCTATATATGGCGATCCGAAAACGGTTGGTGGCGGCCATGGTTTGAAGCAGGTCGGACCGGTCGGAGAGCATACTGGTGACGACGTCCCGCGCCCGCAACAGTTTTTCATCGGACACCTCGAAGGGGGCGACCACGGCCACCCCACCGGCGTCCACGTATTTCTGATAGAAGAGATCAAGTCCGAGGGAGCGGGGCGGGGGTGGCAACCGCGTCGGGGTCAGAGACGCGTACACCCGCTCCGTCCATGCGCCCGGCAGGCCGTTGGCGCCCACCGCGCGCACCTGGTAGTAGTACCTCCTCCCGGCCGCAACGCCGGCATGGGTATAGGAGGCGCCTGTCAGGGCGCCGCCGATGCGGCCCCACTTGCGGTCGGCGCTGTCCCACGCCCGCAGCTCGTAGCTGGCGGCCTTCGCCACCGCCCCCCACCTGAGCGTGATCTGCCGGTTGCCGGCGGTCGCCGTCAGGTTCTGCGGCCTGCCCGGCGGGGTCTCGGCGCCGGTGCAGGCCGGCGGATTCAGGCTCTTGAGGTGGGCGGCCACAACAGCATTTGAACCGGACAGGTCTGAGCCTGCGGGCAGGCATAACCGGTTGCCCTGGAGGTGCAGCGACGTCAGGTTGGTGAGGGCGCTCAGGTCGGGGACCGGCCCGCTCAACCGGTTGCGATTGAGGTGCAGCGACGTCAGGTTGGTGAGGGCGCCCAGGTCGGGGATCGGCCCGCTCAACCGGTTGTGATCGAGCCACAGCGACATCAGGCTGGTGAGGGCGCTCAGATCGGGGATAGACCCGCTCAACTGATTAACGCTGAGGTTCAGCGACGTCAGGTTGGCGAGGGCGCCCAGGTCGGGGATCGACCCGTTCAACTGGTTATATGTGAGGTTCAGCTCAACCACGCGTCCGCTACCGTCCGTGGTGACGCCGTGCCAGGTCGCGAGCGGCGCGTCGCTCAGCCAGTTGTCGCTGCGCTTCCAGTTGGCGCCGTTCGTCGCCGCGTAGAGCGCCACCAGCGCAACCCGCTCAGCCGAGGGCGTTGGCGTGGCTGTCGGCGTGGGCGTGGGCGTTGGTGTGGGCGTGGCTGTCGGCGTGGACGTGGGCCGCTGCAGCAACCTTCCCGACGGAGTCTCGACCTCTACGCAGGCCGGCAGGTTATGGTTCTTCAACTGCATCTTCACGTGGGCGGACACAACGTAATTTGAACCGGACAAGCCTGAGCCTTCAGGCAGGCATAACTGATTGCCTTCGAGGACCAGCCATATCAGGTTGGGGGAGGCTCTCAGATTTGGGATTGGCCCGGTCAACCGGTTGTTAGTGAGGTACAGCGCTCTCAGGTTGGTGAGGACGCTCAGGTCGGGGATTGGCCCGCTCAACTGGTTGTCCTCAAGGTACAGCCCTCTCAGTTTGGTGAGGGCGCTCAAGTCGGGGATCGACCCGCTCAACCGGTTGCTAGGAGCGTGCAGATATAACAGTTTGGTGAGGGCGCTCAGATCGGGGATCGACCCGCTCAACCGGTTGTTATAGAGGTACAGCCCTCTCAGGTTGGTAAGGGCGCTCAGGTCGGGGATCGACCCGCTCAACCGGTTGCCACCGAGCCGCAGCTGTTCCAGGTTGGTGAGGGCGCTCAGGTCGGGGATTATCCCGCTCAACCGGTTGTCATAGAGGTACAGTTCTCTCAGGTTGGTGAGGGCGCTCAGGTCGGGGATTGACCCGTTCAACCCGTTGTCGCCAAGGTACAGCGTTTCCAGGTTGGTGAGGGCGCTCAGGTCGGGGATTGGCCCGCTCAACCGGTTGCGATCAAGGTACAGCGTTTCCAGGTTGGTGAGGGCGCTCAGGTCGGGGATTGGCCCGTTCAACCGGTTGGACCTGAGGTCCAGTACCCTCAGTTTGGTGAGGGCGCTCAGGTCAGGGATTGATCCTTTCAACCCGTGCCATCCGAGGTCCAGTTCAACCACGCGTCCGCTATCGTCCGTAGTAACGCCGTGCCAGGTTGCGAGCGGCGCGGCGCTCAGCCAGTTGTCGCTGCGCTGCCAGTAGGCGCCGTTCGTTGCCTCGTAGAGCGCCACCAGCGCAGTCCTCTCAGCCGAGGGCGTGGTCGTCTGCGCTGTTGGCGTGGCCGTGGGCGTTGCTGTGGGCGTCGGCGTGTCGGTGGGCGTCGCTGTTGGCTGCGGCTGCCCCAGCGGTGTTGGCGTCGCTGTGAGTGTCGGCGTGGGCGTTGGCCACTGATTGTCACTGAGGTTCCACCGTTCCAGGTTGGTGAGGGCGCTCAAATCGGGAATCGACCCGCTCAACCGGTTGTTGCTGAGGTCCAATACCCTCAGCCTGGTGAGGGCGCTCAGATCGGGGAAGGACCCATTCAACTGATTGTTACTGAGGTTCAGCACTTCCAGGTTGGTGAGGGCACTCAGATCGGGGATTGACCCGCTCAACCGGTTGTGACTGAGGGTCAGCCCTCTCAGCTCGGTGAGGGCGCTCAGGTCGGGGGTCGACCCGCTCAGCCCGTTGCTACTGAGGTTCAGTACCCTCAGCGTGGTGAGGGCGCTCAGATCGGGGATTGACCCGCTCAACCCGTTGCCACTGAGGTACAGCTGTTCCAGGTTGGTGAGGGCGCTCAGATCAGGGATCGACCCGCTCAACCGGTTGGCATAGAGGTACAGCCTTTCCAGGTTGGTGAGGGCGCTCAGATCAGGGATTGATCCGCTCAACCCGTTGCCACTGAGGTACAGCATTTCCAGTTTGGTGAGGGCGCTCAGGTCGGGGATTGACCCGCTCAACCGGTTGTCATAGAGGTACAGCCCTCTCAGGTTGGTGAGGGCGCTCAGGTCAGGGATTGATCCTTTCAACCCGTTCCATCCGAGGTGCAGTTCAACCACGCGTCCGCTCTCGTCCGTAGTAACGCCGCTCCAGGTTGCGAGCGGCGCGTCGCTCAGCCAGTTGTCGCTGCGCCGCCAGTTGGCGCCGTTCGTTGCCTCGTAGAGCGCCACCAGCGCAGCCCTGTCACCGGACGCGGTCGTCTGCGCTATCGAAGTGGCCGTGGCTGTTGGCGTGTGCGTTGGCGTGGCCGTTGCTGTTTCTGTTGGCTGCTGCTGCGCTGGCGCCGTTGTTGGTGTCGCCGTGGGTGTGTGCGTGGGCGTGTCGGTGGGCGTCGCTGTCGGCGTGGGCGTGTCGGTGGGCGTAGCCGTTGGCGCCGGCGTGTCGGTGGGCGTAGCCGTTGGCGCCGGCGTGTCGGTGGGCGTTGCTGTCGACGCTGGCGTGTCGGTTGGCGTCGCTGTCGGCGCCGGCGTATCGGTGGGCGTCGCTGTCGGCGCCGGCGTATCGGTGGGCGTCGCTGTCGGCGTCGGCGTGTCGGTTGGCTGTTGCGCCTGCTGCGGCAGGGTTACGTTTACGCGCGCGGGCTTTCCCGCACGCTCTGCCCCGTCGTCCACGCCGCTCTGGCCGTTCACCGCCCGCACCTGGAATCTGTACTTCATGCCGGCGCTGAGCGCGCCCACCGTCACCCTGCGATTGCCAGAGGAGTCCGGAATGGGAATGGCCGTCCACTCCGTCAGCCACTCCGACGTCGAAAGCACTTTGTAGCGGTATTCGTAGCGGAGGACCGGCGCGCCGCCGTTGTTCGCCGGCGCCCTCCATCTGAGCGTGACCTCGCCGTTGTCGACGCTTGCCCGCAATCGCCGCGGCTTCCCCGGCGCGGTCACCTGTGTCGCGCCCGGGGAATCGCCCGCGCCGCCCTCAGACTCAGGCGGCTGCGCCGGCGCGTCGGTGGGCGTCGCTGTGGGTGTGTGCGTTGGCGTGGGCGTTGCGGTCGGCGCCGGCGTGTCGGTGGGCGTTGCCGTTGGCGTATCGGTTGGGGTCGCCGTCGGCGCCGGCGTATCGGTTGGGGTCGCCGTCGGCGCCGGCGTGTCGGTGGGTGTCGCAGTCGGCGCCGGCGTAGCGGTGGGCGTTGCCGTCGGCGTTGGCGTGTCGGTGGGCGTTGCCGTCGGCGCCGGCGTAGCGGTGGGCGTTGCCGTCGGCGCCGGCGTAGCGGTGGGCGTTGCCGTCGGCGCCGGCGTAGCGGTGGGCGTTGCCGTCGGCGCCGGCGTAGCGGTGGACGTTGCCGTCGGCGTTGGCGTAGCGGTGGGCGTTGCCGTCGGCGTTGGCGTGTCGGTGGGCGTCGCCGTCGGCGCCGGTGTGTCGGTGGGCGTTGCCGTCGGCGTATCGGTTGGGGTCGCCGTCGGCGCCGGCGTGTCGGTGGGCGTTGCCGTCGGCGTATCGGTTGGGGTCGCAGTCGGCGCTGGCGTTTCAGTGGGCGTCGCCGTCGGCGGCTCGGCGGCGCGCGGGGTGGTGTGTTCGCCCTTGACCCGCACCCACTCGCTCGATTGGGGGGCCCCCTCCATGTAGTTGCCGCCGGTGAAGGAGCGCACGAATACGCCGGTCGCCACGCCGTTCTGAAGGCCGGTGATGGTGTAGGTCGTCTCCCCACCTTCCACCGAGATGCCGTCATTGGCGCCGACCGCCTTCGGATCGGTCGGGTTGGCCCACACCCCGGCCGCCTGGCTCCAGCGCAGGGCGTGGCGTATCCCATTGTCGTCGACCCCATCCCGCGGGGTCACCGTCCAGCTGACGGTCAGCGTGCCGTCGCCCGGCACAACCCGGACGTTGGCCGGTTCGGTTCCGCCGCTGTCCTGGGCCTGGGCGGGGGGAGCGTCGTAGAGGGAGAGGACGAGCAGCAGGGCCAGGGCCGCCGCCAGCAGCAGGGGCCGGTGGGAGAGGAAGGCCCGCGGCATCGTCATGCCGGGCCTCCCGCGCGTTGCAGAACATTTGTACGGGGGGGGGGGGGGGGGGGGGGGTGGAAATGCCCAGGGCGGGCAGACGCCTCCCCGGGGACTTGCGCGCCCTGCTGCTGTCGTGGCGGTTCCTCTCCTTGGTCATTGCTTGCCTCCCCCTTTGCTTTCCGGCCCGCGGCCGTGGGACCTATCCGGCTCCGCCGTCGCTGGTATCATATCCACCCGTCTGAACGGGTCTGACGCCCCCCACTACTCGGCGGCCCTGGGCGTGGTCTGGTCGCCCTTGACCCGCACCCACTGGCTCGATTGGGGGCCTCCCTCCATGTAGTTGCCGCCGGTGAAGGAGCGCACGAACACGCCGGTCGCCACCCCGTTCTGAAGGCCGGTGATGGTGTAGCTGGCCACCCCGCCTTCCACGCTGATGCCGTCGTTGGGACCCACCGCCTTCGGGTCGGTCGGGTTGGCCCACACCCCGGCCGCCTGGCTCCAACGCAGCGCGTGCTTGATCTTAGCGTTCTCGAACCCCTCCCGCGGCGCGACCGTCCAGGTAACGGTCAGGGTGCCGTCGCCGGGCGTGACCTGCACGTTGGCCGGCTCGATCGGTCCCGGCGGCGGCGGCTCCCCGGCGGGGGGCGGCGTGCTGTCCGACACCGACACCGCCACCGAGTCGGCCGCGATGCCGTGGTAGTTGCTGTCGGTACTGACAACGACGTGGCTGATGGTGACGCTCTCGTCGTCGCTGTCCTCGTCGGCCACGCCGGACACGGTGAAGGTTTGCGCCCTGTTCCAGCCGGACGGCGTGAAGATGTATGACGCCGGCGCGATGCTCGCCGCGCCGCCGTCGGAAGCGGTCAGCATAACGGTCACGTCGACCGTGGACCGGCTGGTCAGGACCACCGTGTAGGTCGCGCTGCCGCCCTCGGATATGTTCAGCGCAGTGGGACTCACCGTCACCCCGGCGCTGTCGTCGTCCTGTATGGTGACGGTGGCGGTGTCCTTGCCGTCGCCGGCCTTCTCCCAGCCCTCGGTGGTTGCGGCGATGGTGACGGTGAAGGTCTCCGCCTCCTCGTCCACGTCATCGGCGGCGGTGGGTATGGTTATCTCCAGGCTCGTGCCGCCCGCGGCCACGCTGACCGGGGAGGTTATCGATCCCACGTCCGCCGCCGTGGCGGTGGAAGCGCCGTCGTAGCCCGCGGCCACCGTGAACTGCACGCCGCCGGCCGGGGCGGCTTCGCTCAGGGTGACGGTCAGGGTCGCGTCCGTCCCCTCGGCGGCCGCGGCCGCGTCCGTTATCGAGTAGGTCTTGGCCGCTTGCGGCGTGCTGTCAGCCACCGCCACGGAGACCGCGGCCGCGGCGATGCCGTTGTAGTTGCCGTCGCCGCTGGCAACGCCGTGGCTGATGGTGACCGCCTCGTTGTCGCTGTCGGCGTCGGCCACGCCGGACACGGTGAAGGTTTGCGCCCTGTTCCAGCCGGACGGCGTGAAGACGTATGACGCCGGCGCGAAGCTCGCCGCGCCGCCGTCGGAAGCGGTCGGCGTGACGGTCACGTCGTGCGTGGGCTTGCTGTTCAGGACGACGGTGTAGGTCGCGCTGCCGTCCTCGGCGATCTTCAGCGCAGTGGGATTCACCGTCACCCCGGCGCTGTCGTCGTCGCTGATGGTGATAGTTGCCGTGTCCTGGCCGTCGCCGGCCTTCTCCCAGCCCTCGGTGGATGCGGCGACGGTGACGGTGAAGGTCTCCTCCTCCTCGTCCACGGCGTCGCCCACGGTGGGGATGGCGATCGCCAGAGTGCTGCTGCCGGCGGTTACGGTGACCGGCGAGGTGATGCCGCCCACGTCCTCCGCGGTGGCGGTGGAACCGCCGTCGTAACCCGCCGTCACCGTGAGCGCCACGCCGCCGGCAGGAGCGGCCGCGCTCAGGGTGACGGTCAGGGTCGCGTTCCCGCCCTCGGTGGCGCCGGCCGCGGCCGTTATCGAGTAGGTCCTGGCCGGTTGCGGCGTGCTGTCAGCCACCGCCACCGAGACCGCGGACGCGCTGGTGATGCCGTTGTAGTTGCCGTCGCCGCTGGCAACGCCGTGGCTGATGGTGACGCTCTCGTCGTCGTAGTCGTCGTCGGCCACGCCGGACACGGTGAAGCTCCGCGCCCTGTTCCAGTCGGACGGCGTGAAGGTGTACGACGCCGGCGCGAAGCTCGCCGCGCCGCCGTCGCTACTGCCGGGCGTGACGGTCACGTCGGCCGTGGGCTGGCTGTCCAGGACGACGGTGTAGGTCGCGCTGCCGCCCTCGGATATATTCAGCGCAGTGGGACTCACCGTCACCCCGGCGCTGTCGTCGTCCTGGATGGTCACCGTGGCGGTGTCCTGGCCGTCGCCGGCCTTCTCCCAGCCCTCGGTGGCCGCGGCGACGGTCACCGTGAAGGTCTCCTCCTCCTCGTCCACCGCGTCGTCCACGGTGGGGATGGCGATCCCCAGGGCGCTGCTGCCTGCGGTGACGGTGACCGGCGAGGTTATCGAGCCCACGTCGGCCGCGGTGGCGGTGGCGCCGCCGCCGTAGCCCGCGCTCACGGTGAACTGCACGCCCTCGGCCGGCGCGGCCTCGCTCAGGCTGACGGTCAGGGTCGCGTCCGATCCCTCGGCAGCCGCGGCCGCGGCGCTGACGGCGAAAGTCTTGGGCGTCGCCTGCTGTTGGGAGTCCTGCTCCTCGGGCGGTTCCTGCTCTACCGGCTCCGGCTGGCCTGCCCGGGGCGTGGTCTGCTCGCCCTTGACCCGCACCCACTGGCTGGAACTTTGACTCCGTTCCGACACATCGGAACCCACCAGGGAGCGCACGAACACCCCCGTGGCCGCCCCGTTCTCCAGGCCGGTGATGGTGTAGGACGCCACCCCGCCTTCGACCGCGATGCCGTCCTCCGGCCCACCGCCTCGCGGGTCTCTCGGGTTGGCCCAGACACCGGAGACCTGGCTCCAGCGCAGGGCGTGGCGTATCTCGTCGTTGGACACCCCCTCCCGCGGCGCCACCGTCCAGGTGACGGTAAGCGTCCCGTCGCCGGGCGTGACCTGGATGTTGTACGGCTCGGTCTGTCCCGGCACGGGCGGTCCGGGCGCCTCTTCCTGCTGCTGTTGATTCTCATCCTGGGTTGTGTCTTCCACCGTTACTGTCAGCGACGACACAGACACACCGTTGTACCGGGCATCCTGGAATCCGTCTATGCTGTGGGTGATGGTGACGCTCTCGTTATCGGCGTCATCGTCGGCCACGCCGGACACGGTGAAGGTCCGCGCCCTGTTCCAGTCGGACGGCGTGAAGGTGTATGACGCCGGCGCGAAGCTCGCCGCGCCGCCGTCGCTACTGCCGGGCGTGATGGTTACGTCGTGCGTGGGCTGGCTGTCCAGCACCACGGTGTAGGTCCCGCTGCCGCCCTCGGAGACGTTCAGCGTCGTCGGGGTCACCGTCACCCCGGCGCTGTCGTCGTCCTGTATGGTGACGGTCGCCGTGTCCTTGCCGTCGCCCTCCTTCTCCCAGCCGGCGGTGGATGCGGCCACGGTCACGCTGAAGGTCTCCTCCTCCTCGTCCACCGCGTCGCCCACGGTGGCGATGGCGATGGACAGGCTGCTGCTGCCTGCGGTTACGGTAACCGGCGAGGTGATGCTGCCCACGTCGTCCGCGGTTGCGGTGGAACTGCCGCCGTAGCCCGCCGTCACCGTGAATGCCGCGCCGCCGGCGGGGGCGGCCGCGCTCAGGCTGAGGGTCAGCGTCGCGTCCGTACCCTCGGTTGCGGTTGCCGTGGCGCTGACGGCGTAGGTCCTGGCCGCCTGCTGGATCGCGCCGGGCGCGCTTGGCAGCGGCGCGGGCGGTATCTGCTCGCGCTGCTTCGCCACGCTGGGGCCGGCCCGCTTCAGGACCGGGTACTGCCGGTCCGTGCCGAACTCCCAGGGGGCGTCGTTGTTGCCGTCGCCGTCCCAGTCCACGTTCCAGGCCGCGTAGATGCCGGCGTAGCCCGTGGGGGTCTGCAGGGCGGTCGTCGTCTGGCCCACGCCGCCGCCTCCGGCGGCACGGGTGCGGTCGCTGTTCCAGTAGCTGGCATTGATCTCGCCGCCGTTGTAGCCGGTCAGCCCACCGGCCTCATCGCCCTGGGCAGCGCCAAGGGCGTAGCTGGCGGTGACCCTGCCCCAGTTGCTGCCCACCAGCCCGCCCACCCAGCGACCGCTGCTGGAGACGCTGCCCGCCGCGTAGCTGGCCGTGATGACCCCCTTCGGGATCACGTATCTCTCATAACGGGCCCCGCTGTGGTTGTAGCCCACCAGCCCCCCGCTGTTGCTGCCCTTGCCCGACACGTCGCCCACCGCGTAGCTGCCCCGGACGTTGCCCGCGTTGTAGCCCACCAGCCCGCCCACGTCGTACCCCGGCTGCTCGCCGTAGTATCTCTCCTGCGAACTCTCGCCTTCCCCGCGCGGTATCTCCTTCCCGCCGACGCCGCTGCCGCCGGGCTGCGGCGGACTGGTCCCGGTCACCTCCACGTCGGCCCAGCTGTTGATGATCGTGCCCTGGTTGAGGCCGACCAGCCCGCCCACCGTACTCTTCCCGGAAACCTTGCCGGTGACGTAGCAGTTGATGATCGTCCCTTCGTTCTTGCCCGCCAGACCGCCGACGTGGTCGCCGCTGGCTATGTTGACGTCTATCAGCCCCAGGTTGCGGATCACGGTGTTGGGATGGACCCAGGTGAACAGCCCATCCATACCGCCATACGCGTCTTCATCATTGATGTAGAGATTGCTGATGGTATGGCCGTTGCCTTCAAATATCCCCCCTTCGAAAAGGGCGTGGTGGCCGCTCAAATAGCCGATGGACGGAAAACCCCGGCGGTTGGGGTACCACTTGGGGTCCGGAACCCTGAAGAGCTCATCCTCTTCATTCACCTGACCGTCGCCGTTGGTGTCGAAGTCCAGGTCGACGGTCAGCTCGTAGCCGATGCAGCCCGTCGCCGGGCAGCCCATGTCCCCGGCCACCGCATTGGGGAAGTAGAAATCCATATTCTGAAAGCTGTTGTTGCCGTCGCCGCTCATATCCCAGGTGATGGCGTGCAGCTGGCTCAGGTTGCACACCTCGATGAGGCCGTCGTCGTCGCTGTCGTAGTCGCCGTCCGCGCGCACGGGGCAGTTGGCGCTCTGCTGCTGCTGCGACTGGGCCGGCGCCTGGGGCGTGGTCTCGGCGCCCTTGACCCGCACCCACTGGCTGGACTGGGCGCTGCCCTCGCTGTAGTCGCCGCCGGTGAAGGAGCGCACGAACACCCCGGTGGCCACGCCGTTCTGAAGGCCGGTGATGGTGTAGCTGGTCTGCCCGCCCTCCAGGCTGATGCCGTCGTTTCTGCCGATGGCCCTGGGGTCCTGCGGGTTGGCCCAGACGCCGGAGACCTGACTCCAGCGCAGCGCGTGGCGTATCTCGTCGTCGGCCACCCCTGCGCGCGCGGTCACCGTCCAGGTGACGGTCAGTACGCCGTCGCCCGGCACAACCTGGATGTTGGCGGGTTCGGTTCCTGCACTGTCCTGGGCCGCGACCGGTTCCGCCGGCAGCTGGGCCAGGAGTAGCGCCAGCAACGCCACAACCAGCGCGCGTTTACTATGGTTTCGTAGGTCTCGTATCATCGTCTTGTCCTAGTTGGGGAAGGCCGGTTTCTTGATTTGCAGATAGCTGGAAGTCCCGACGGGTTGCTTGATATAGATGCATAGGGTATGGGCGGTTTGTCCTGAAGACGGTCCGTACAGCCGACCGCGCCGCGCCGGGGCTTGGCCGCGGCACGGGATGCGTGCTGCCGCTCCTGACTTGAATCCTTTTCAAACAGGATCTTACGTTCGGCCGGCCCGGATCACCGCGGCGCAGGTGGCACTCTGACGCCACCGGCGCCGCCCCCGTCCGCCGCGTCGGAGTTCAGGTTGCGCCTGTCGCAAGGTAAACGCATACCTCCCAACTCGTTGGGTACACGCACCGACCACAGTATAGCACACGCATGTGACATATACGTGACCTGAGGGGCGAATTTCCGTGATATATTGTGATATTTCGGCGAATCTGGTACAGTTGCCGCGCAGGAGGCCGGTTCCTGCGGCAGCGCCTTTCCTTGCTGGAGAATTTCTGTTGGAGAACTTTACTTCTGCCAGCTTGATAAGATGCTTATTTACTCCGAATTCAGGTTATGATATGTTGTGTTCACTGCCGCTGTTTTCGTGAATGGCGGGCCGCCCAAGGAGGCGCGCCCGGCCTTTTCCCATTAAGGAGTGACTGATGAATAATCTGAGCAATGTACCAAATGTGCCCAGGCGGATGCCGGGCGGGTTGCCGATCGTGCTGGTGATCGTTGGCGTTATCGTCGTCCTCTTCCTGCTGAACTTTGCCAGGAACTTCTTCTACGCCTTTGAGCGCGTGAACGAGCAGGAGGTAGCCGTTCAGTTTCAGGGCGGGAAGATCAAGAATGTGGTTGGGCCCGGCATCTATACCGACGTAGGTCTGTTCGTTGATATCGTGCGCGTTTCGAGCCAGGCGATTCCCTTCAGCGTGAAGGACGATGAGATCATCACCAAGGACAAGCAGCGCATCGGCCTGGTCGTGAGCGGCGACATTTTCCGCCCGAACATTGCGCAGAAGGATACGATCCAGGCCCTGTGGGCGCAGTACAGGAGCATCTACCTGGAGGACGAGCTGGCGCGCAGCCGCATGCAGGACCAGGCGCGGCAGGCGATGAAGGTCTGCATCGGCGACCGCACCTTCGACGACAATGTTGTCGGCACGGCCAGGGATGTGCTGCGGCAGTGCATCGACGATGAGTTGAATGGACGGGCGGCGAACTTCGGCCTCAGGATCGAGAACTTGGTCGTTCCCGACGTGATACTGTCGCCGGCGGTGCAGTCTGCGCTGGACGCGATCGTGCAGAGCCGGTTGGAGACGGAGAAGGCGGCGCAGGACAAGCTGCGTGCCGATGCGCAGGCCGACGCCGAGCAGGCGCGGCAGGAGGGTGAAATCCGCATCGAGCAGAGCCGGATCCAGGAGCAGGCGCGCCAGCAGACGGCGCTGGCCCAGCTGGAGGAGCAGAAGGTGGCGGCGCAGCGGGCGGTGATCGAGGCGGAGCGCGCCAATGAGCTGGCTCGTGTCGAAGCGGAACGGGCTGTCATTGAGGCGCAGAAGAGCAACGAGCTGATCGCGGCCCAACGCGACATCGAGATTGCCCAGGCGCAGGCGGTTGCCGCGGAGGAACAGGCGAAAGCCCGCATCGCGTACGACTCGGCGCTGTCCGAGCTCTACTCGGCACGGCCGGAATACGTGCAACTCCTGATCGCGCAGGCGAATGCGAGCGCGCTCAAGAGCACCGACAAGGTGATCTTTACGCCCGAAGGCGTGACGCCGACGCTGGTGCTGCCCGGCCCGGGCATCGTGCCGACAGTGGATACGACGGCGCGCTAGAGAAGCCAAGGGTGGAGGCCGAGGGAGGGGGCCGGAACTTGGCAGCAGTGAAAACCCTCCTCCTGGCCCCTTCCAGGTGACGGCACAGGAGATGAGATTGTGAGCGTGCGCGGCGACCGGCGGGCGCTGGGTGAGCGCGGTGAACTGATCGCCGCGCGCGCCCTGCTCACGGCCGGCCTGCGCATCGTAGAACGCAATTGGCGCTGCAGGGCCGGCGAACTGGACATCGTCGCCGAGGAGCGGGCGCCGGATTACGTGCAGGGCATCGCCGACGCCCGCTGGCTCGTGCTGGTTGAAGTTCGCACGCGGCGGGGGTACGCTTATGGCACAGCGCGCCAGGCCTTTCCGGACAAAAAGCGGGCCAAGTTGCGGGTGCTCGCCGCCCTCTACGTGCAGGAGAAAGGGTGGAAAGGCCCCTGGCGCATCGACGCGGTGGCGGTGCAGATGGATGGCTCGGGAAGAGTCGTCGATGTGGAGCATATCCGCCATGCCGTCCCGGGCTGAGCAGGCAGGAGGTAAGGAAATACCGCCCCTGATCGTCATCCTTGGCGCCACGGCTGTTGGTAAGACCGCGCTGGGCCTGGAGTTGGCGCAAGAGTTCGACGGCGAGATCGTGGGGGCGGACAGCCGCCAGATCTACCGGGGCATGGATATCGGGACGGCCAAGCCGAGCGCGCAGGAGCAGGCGCGCGTCCCCCACCACCTGCTCGACCTGCGGCCGCCGGACGGCCAGATGGCGCTGGCGACCTACCAGGAGATGGCGTTTGCCGCGATTGACGGCATTCACCGGCGCGATCGTCTCCCTTTCCTGGTGGGAGGATCGGCCCTCTATCTGCGCGCGGTGACGGAGGGGCTGCGGATTCCGCCGGTTGCGCCGGACCCGGCATTGCGGGCCGAGCTGGAGGCCTACGCGCAGGAGAACGGCCGCGCCGCGCTGCACGGCCGGCTGCACCAGCTGGACCCGGAGGCGGCCGCGGCGATCCATCCGAATAACCTGCGGCGGGTGGTGCGCGCGCTGGAAATCGTGCAGACGACGGGCCGCAAAAAGAGCGAATTGGAGGCGGCGGACCCGCCGCCGTACGACATTCTGAAGATTGGGCTGGATCTGCCGCGCGCGTTGCTGCACGCGCGCATCGACCGGCGTGTAGAGGAGATGGTGGCGAACGGACTGGTGCAGGAGATGTCGGCCCTGCTTTCTGCCGGTTTCTCGCCCGATCTGCCCGCCTTTTCCAGCCTGGGTTATCGCGCGATCGCGGCCCACCTGGCAGGCGGGACCACGCTGGCCGCGGCGGTCGAGCGCATTCAGATCGAGACGCACAGGTTTGTGCGGCACCAGTACACCTGGTTCCGGCGCATGGCCGGCATCCACTGGTTCGATTGCAGCGCGGCGCCGCGGCCGGCAATTCGAAAACTGGTGACGCGATTTTTGTGTCCGCACTGCGGTTGATGCTGCGGCCTGGACCGATCGTGGACCGTTCCCGTTTCGATATCGCGCAGAACGGCCGGCCCCGGCGCGGCCTTTTGCGCCTCTCTTCTGCCGGCGCCTTCAGCATTGGTGTATCGTACCCGATTTAGACGGAATGCGTCGCCCTATCGGCTAGTGCGGCGATTGCGGGACGGTTGGCAGACGGTCGGCAGCGCAATACCTCTTCTCACCAGGGTAAATTACCCTCAAAACCCCCACATGAAGCGCCTGAACCGGCGCGAAGGGGCCCCGGATCGGGGCGTTGCGGTCCTGACGCCCTACCTGCTATAATGCGGGCAACTCGGGGCCAGAGAAGCCTACCCCACGAACTGTGACGGCCCCGGGAATAGAAAAGTTGTAGAAAGAGAACAAAATGGTTGGCATGGAACTGGCGCCGGATTCAGCCGTTGAGGCCGCGTCTACCACTGACGACCTTACCGACGCCGAAACCGGCGTTTCATCTGTCAGCCCAGGCAGCAACGGCCTCGCCACCGACAGTGCGCTTCTGCGCAGCATCCCCCTGGAAGCTGTTCCTCCTGTCAGCGACGGCAGGCTGTTTCTCCAACCCCTGTTGAACCCGCACGAAGTCAACGCCCTGGAAGAGCTGTACAGTAAGCTGCCCGGCTATTTCGGCGCGGAAGAAAGACTGCGGATTCTGCGGGCCTACCTGGTCGCGAGCGACGCGCATCGTGAGCAGACCCGCATGACCGGAGAGCCGTACATTTTGCACCCGATCGACGTGACGAGCATCCTGACTGAACTGCAATTGGACGCGGACACGCTGGCGGCGGCGCTGCTGCATGACGTGGTGGAGGACTCCGGTTACACAATCTCCTATCTGAAGAAGAACTTCAACCAGGACATTGCCGAGCTGGTTGACGGGGTGACCAAGCTGAACCGCATCAAGGAGTTGAGCAAGATGCGGCACAGCGTGGCCGATGAGAAGGCCGAGAGCCTGCGTAAGATGTTCCTCGCGATGGTCGAAGACATCCGCGTGGTGCTGATCAAACTGGCGGACCGGGTCCACAATATGCGTACGTTGCAGGGCCACCCGGAGCATAAGCGGCGGCGGATTGCGCGCGAGACGCTGGAGATCTTTGCGCCGCTGGCGAACCGGCTGGGGATCTGGCAGATCAAGTGGGAGCTTGAGGACCTCAGCTTCCGCTACCTGGAGCCGGTCACCTATCGCAATCTGTCGCAGGCGATGGACCAGAAGCGGGCCGAGCGAGTCCACTGGATGGAAGAAACGCAGGCCATGCTGGCCAAGGTGCTCAAAGAGGCCGGCGTTTCTGCCGAGATAAACGGGCGGCCGAAGCACATTTACGGGATCTACCGCAAAATGCGGCGCAAGGATGTGCCGTTCGACCAGATTTACGACATCCACGGATTCCGCATTGTCGTCGACACGATCGCCGACTGCTATGCGACCCTGGGCGTTGTACACAGTCACTGGCGCCCGATTCCGGGCGAGTTCGACGATTACATCGCCAATCCGAAGGACAATCTGTACCGCAGCCTGCACACCGCAGTGGTTGGGTCGAACGGCAAGCCGATGGAGGTGCAGATTCGGACGCAGGAGATGCACCAGGTGGCCGAGTACGGCATCGCCGCGCACTGGCGCTACAAGGAGGGCAAGCAGCCCAACCACTACCTGGACAACAAGATTGCCTGGATCCGCCAGCTGATGGAGTGGCGCCAGGACGTGACCGACGCGCAGGAGTTCGTGAGCGGAATGAAGACGGACGTCTTCCAGGACCGGGTCTACGTCTTCACGCCGCGCGGAGATGTGATCGACCTGCCGCGCAACGCAACGCCGATCGACTTCGCCTACGTGGTCCATACGGAGCTGGGCCACCGCTGCCGCGGCGCCAAGGTGAACGGCCGCCTGGTCTCATTGGACTTTCAGCTGCAGAACGGGGACCAGGTGGAGGTGATTTCGGCCAAGCGGGGCGGCCCCAGCCGCGACTGGATCAATCCCAACATCGGGTATGTGGCGACGACGCGGGCGCGCGGCAAGATCCGGACCTGGTTCCGCAAGCAGGCGCGCGAAGAGAATGTTGCGCAGGGCCGCCAGATTCTGGAAAAGGACCTGAAGCGGCTGAGCGTGACGCAGCCGTTCGAAATGGTGGCGAAGCTGTGCGGCTTCGAGGAGTTGGATGACTTTCTGGCTGCGATCGGCTACGGCGACGTGACCAGCCAGCAGATTGCGCAGCGCGTGATCGAGCATGAGCGCAGCGAGCAGCTGAAGGAGGAGCCGGAGCCGCTGGCCGCTCGGCCGCAGCCGCGCACGGTCTCGATCGAAGGTGTTCAGGTTGCCGGCCTTGACGGTGTGCTGGCCAATGCGGCGCGCTGCTGCAATCCGGTGCCGGGTGACCCGATCGTGGGCTATGTGACCAAAGGGCGGGGCGTTTCCATCCACCGCACCAACTGCCCGAACATCACCGCGCTGATTCAGCGGGCCGAAAATGCGCGGCTAGTGGAGGTGCAGTGGGGCGCCAAGAGCGAGGAGAAGTATCCGGTCAGCATCCAGGTGAAGGCCTACGACCGGGCCGGACTGCTGCGTGACGTGACCAGCCTGGTGGCGGACGAGAAGATCAACATGCAGGCGGCCGCGGCGGAGACGGGCCTGCCGAACAATGTAGCGCTGATCTACGCGACGCTGGAGCTATCGAATATCTCCCAATTGACGCGTATCATGACCCGCATCGAGCGGCTGCCGAATGTGTTGGAGGTCCGCCGCCAGGTGGGCTAAGTTGGTGGCGGCAGGCCTTCTGCGGGCTGAGAAGCTTTTCCTCTCTGTTGTTTTTCCACATAGCAAATTCAATGTCGGCCACATCGGATAGAAGGATCCCCCTTTCATATCCGCCAAGCTGAGCGACCGCGTGCGGAAGCCGGTTCAGGAGAGGGTCATGGCCTCCAGCTCGTCGATCATGTCGCCGATGACGTCGAAGCCGGCCTGCCAGAAGTCGGGATCGGTCATGTCGATGCCGGCCGCTTCCAGAATCTGCTGCGGGCGGGCGGAGCCGCCGGTTGCCAGCATCTTTAGGTAGCCGGGCTTGAAGGCGTCGCCCTCCTGCTGGTAGCGGCGGTAGAGGGCGAGGACGAGCAGCTGGCCGAAGCTGTAGGCGTAGCAGTAAAAGGGCGTATGGTAGATGTGGGGGATGCTGATCCACTCGTATTGGAACTCGTCGGGCAGTTCGACGCTGTCGCCGAACTGCTCCTGCAGATTCTCCAGGTAGATACGGTCCAGCTCCTGCGGGGAGGCATTCTGGAGGATGGCCTCGTGCGCATCTTTTTCGAAGATCACAAAGAAGGCCTGGCGCATGACGGTGGCGTAGATGTCGTCGACGCTGGCGGCGAGGATCTCGCGGCGAACGAGCGGCTCCTTCTCCTCCGCGAGCAGCTGGTCGTTCATCACCATCTCGGCAAAGACGGAGGCCGTCTCGGCCAGGGGCAGGGATGAGTGCTGCGTGAGGAGCGAGTGGTGCTCGGCCATCATGCTGTGGACGGCGTGGCCCAGCTCATGGGCGATCGTGGCCACATCGCGCACCTTGTTGGTGTAGTTGAGGAGCACGTACGGGGTGATGCTTGGCAGGACGGTGGCGCAGAAGGCGCCGGAGCGTTTGCCCTTGCGCACCTCGCTGTCGATGTGATCGTCGTCGAATACGCGCCGGGCCATGGACGCGAAGTCGAGGTCGAAGCGCTTGAATGTGTCCAGGACAAGCTCGACCGCGTCCTCGTAGGGGACCTCGCGCGACGAGCCGGCCAGCGGCGCGTAGATGTCGTAGCGGCGCAGCTTCTCCATGCCCAGCCACTTGGCCTTGAGCTCGAAGTAGCGCTGGAAAAGCGGCGCATTGCGGCGGGCGACCTCGAGTAGCGCGTCGACCGCCTCTATGGGAACGTCGTTGCTCATGTTGCGGACGGCAATCGGCGAGTCGAAGCTGCGCAGCGTGACGTTCTCGTTGTACCAGTCGCGCACGCGATTGATGTAGATCTGCGCCAGGATCGGGGCCTCCTCCTTAAAGACGCTGTGAATCGACTGATAGGCGGCGGCGCGCATGCCGGGGTCGGGGGAATAGACGTAAGCCATGGCCTCGCCGCGGGTAATGCGCTTGACTTCGCCATCGACTTCGAGTTCGAACTCGAGACGGTTGGTGAGCATCGTGTAGATGGTGATGAGCGCGCTGATGCCGTTGGCGTCCTTCACGTTGATAATCTGCTCGGAATCCTCCTCCAGCATGTAGGGCTTGAAGAGCCTGAGCTCCTGCAGGTAATGGCGATAGTCAGGATGGGCTGAGGCATCGGGCAGGAGTGCATTGGCCTGTTCGTCGTCGAGGCCCTTCCACCAGAGACCGAAGAAGAGCATCCGGTTCTGCATATCGGTCAGCACCTGCTGCATGCGGTTGGAAAAGGCGAGAGCGTCCGGCGCCAGGGTATCGGCAGAGAACCAGAGGCTGCCGTAAGAGCCGAGCCGGTAGAGCTGGGCGGTGATGTGCTCGTACTGCTGAAGCGCGGCAACCAGCGCTTCCGGCTCCATTTGCGGCGAAAGCTGGTCGCGCAACGCTTCGAAAGCGGTGATATCCTCTTCCACCTGGGCCAGGATCTCTTCAACCGCGGCGGGGGAGGGGGTCGAGCCGGCGCCCTTTGCCTCGGGGTCAGCCGGAAGCAGGGCGGACAGGTCCCAGCCGGACAACTGATAGGTAGCCTGATTCTCCTGAGTGCGTGCAGCCATTCGAAATCCTTCCTTTGCTACTGTTCTTTGACGAGACGGCGTAAAACGGTGTGTAAAATGCCGCCGTTCCTGTAGTAGTTCACTTCCACCGGTGTATCGAGGCGGCTGGTGACGAGAAATTCGAAGACGGTCCCCTGTTCGCGTCTGACGCGCACCGTGTACTCCTGGTTGGGCCTCATCTCTTCCGTAAGCCCCAGGATGTCGTAGCTCTCAAAGCCGCTCAGGTCGAGCGACTGCATGTTCTGGCCGTCGCTGAACTGCAACGGCAGGATGCCCATGCCGACGAGATTGGAGCGGTGGATGCGCTCGAAGCTTTCGGCGATTACGGCTCTGACGCCCTGCAGCCAGGGGCCCTTGGCCGCCCAATCGCGGCTGGAGCCGGTGCCGTACTCTTTGCCGGCGAGGATGATGAGCGGCGTGCCCTCCTGCTGATACTGCGCGGCGGCATCCCAGATCGCCATCTCAGACGGGCTGCCGGAGCGGGATTCGCCAGCTTCGGTCACCTGGCCGGTCGCAGGCATGTAGACCGTGTACCCGCCTTCGACGCCGTCGAGCATCTGATTCTTGATGCGGATGTTGGCGAAGGTGCCGCGCATCATCACTTCGTGGTTGCCGCGGCGGCTGCCGTAGCTGTTCCACTCGGAGCGGGGAACGCCCTTTGCTGTGAGAAAACGGCCGGCCGGGCTTTCGGGCGCGATCGCGCCGGCGGGGCTGATGTGATCGGTTGTCGTGCTGTCGGGCATGACGGCCAGGACGCGTGCGCCCACAATTGGTCGGACCGGCGGGAGCTCCGTGCCCATATCCTGGAAGAATGTCGGCTCCTGTATATAGGTGCTTTCGGGATTCCAGGCGTAGAGCTCGCCGCCGGAGATCGGGACCTGGTTCCACTGTTCATTGCCGGTAAAGACGTCGGCGTACTGCTGGCGGAAGAGGGCCGGCTTGAGACTGCGATGGATCTCGGCCTGGATCTCCTGCTGGCTGGGCCAAATGTCGCGCAGAAAGACAGGCTCTCCCGTGGGGTCGTAGCCAAGGGGGTCGTTGTCAAGGTCGATGTTGACCGTGCCAGCGATGGCGTAGGCGACGACGAGCGGCGGCGACGCGAGGAAGTTGGCGCGCACGTCCGGGCCGATGCGCCCCTCGAAGTTGCGGTTGCCGCTGAGGACGGATGCGGCCACCAGGTCGGCGCCGTGGATCGCCTCACCGATAGGTTCGGGAAGGGGGCCGCTGTTGCCGATGCAGGTTGTGCAGCCGTAGCCGACGGTGTGGAAGTTGAGCGCCTGAAGATAGGGGATCAGACCGCTGGCTTCAAGGTAGCTGGTTACGACTTTTGACCCGGGCGCGAGGCTGGTCTTGACCCACGGCTTGACATCGAGGCCTCGTTCAACCGCCTTCTTGGCGAGGAGACCGGCGCCGATCATCACCGACGGGTTGCTGGTATTGGTGCAGGAAGTGATGGCGGCGATCACGACGTCGCCGTGCTTGAGGGTAAAGTCGGCGCCCTTGAAACTGACATTGGCGCGGTTGTCGAGCTCGGCGCTCTCGAGACCGAACCCCTGCGCGCCGACGGGAGCGGAGAGCATCCCGTTCCACTTCCCTTTCATATCGGTGAGCGCGATGCGGTCCTGGGGCCGTTTGGGACCGGCGAGGCTGGGCTGCACTGTACCCATATCGAGTTCGATAATGTCGCTGAAGACGGGGTCGGGCGTCTGTTCGCTGTGGAAGAGCCCCTGCTCCTTGCAGTAGCGTTCGACCAGGCCGATTGCCTCCGGGTCGCGACCGGTGTTTGCAAGGTAGCGCAGTGTCTCCTGGTCAACGGGAAAAAAGCCCATCGTTGCGCCGTATTCGGGCGACATATTGGCAAGGGTGGCGCGGTCTGGCAGGCTGAGCCGGCCCAGGCCGGGGCCGAAATATTCCACAAATTTGCCGACAACACCGTGCTGCCGCAACATCTCGGTCGCACGCAGGACGAGGTCGGTGGCGGTGGCGCCTTCGGGCAGCGCGCCGCTCAATCTGAATCCCACCACGTCGGGCATGAGCATGTAGATCGGCTGGCCGAGCATGACGGCCTCGGCTTCGATACCGCCGACGCCCCAACCGAGGACGCCCAGCCCGTTGATCATTGTCGTATGGCTGTCGGTGCCCACAAGCGAATCGGGGTAGGCCTCCGCGGCGCAAGAACCGTTCACGCCGGCTGTCGAACTCTGAACGACGCTGGCAAGGTATTCGAGGTTGACCTGGTGGACGATGCCGGTGGCGGGCGGAACGACGCGGAAATTATCAAAGGCGCGCTGACCCCATTTCAGGAACTCATAGCGCTCGCGGTTGCGCTCGAATTCACGTTCGGCGTTGAAGAATAGAGCGGCGGCAGAGCCGAAACGGTCCACCTGCACCGAGTGATCGATAACCAGGTCGACGGGGACAACCGGGTTGATCCTGTTGGCGTTGCCGCCCATGCGGGCCATGGCGCTGCGCAGCGCAGCGAGGTCGACGACGCTGGGCACGCCGGTGAAATCCTGCAAGATGACCCGCGCCGGCTTGAAGGGGATCTCGACCTTGCCGGCCGTTTCCGGTCCCCAGTTGGCGATCGTCTCGATCGCGTCGCCGGTGATTTCAAAGCCCTCGGCCTGGCGCAGCGCGGCCTCCAGCAGGACCTTTATCGAGAACGGCAGCCGGCCCACATCCGCTACGGAAGCCCTTTCCAGCGCATCGAGACGGTAGATTGTGACCGGGCCGCTCGGCGTGCTGAGCGAATCGCGTGCGTTGAAGAAGTCCTGTCGAGCCATTGCGCCCTCCTCGTTGACCGGCGCCGGCTGGAGCGCGGCCAGCGTAGCGGCCTGCAAATTGAAACGGGTCTTTGGCACCCTATGATACCTTTTGTGGAGATGGAAAGCATAATTTTGGTGGGCAAAAGACGGAATTCCAACTGACCGATATGCGGAGATTCGGGCGCGGCCTTGCCGGTCGCGGCATCTCGCAGCAGAACGCGTACCTGCTCTGCCAGGGGCTCGTGATGTGAGAGGATCTGGGGTTAAGCCGTGCAGACGGTCAGCGCGTGGGCTCTATACTATCTGCCCGGAAGGGGCGTCCGCGCGCGGACTGAGATGGGCCTGGCCGTCAGCGTGGTAGCTGCTGCGCACGAGCGGGCCGCACTCCATCCAGCGGAAGCCCCGCTGCTCGCCCTCAACGCGCAGACGGTCGAACTGTTCGGGTGTGTAGTATGCGACGATGGGCAGGTGAAAGCGGCTGGGCTGCAGATACTGGCCGATGGTCATGATGTCGACGTCGTGGGCGCGCAGATCATCCATCACGGTCAGGATCTCATCCCAGCTCTCGCCCAGCCCGATCATGATGCCCGACTTTGACAAGCTGAGCCGGTCCATCTGCTTGGCGCGTCGCAGGAGTTCAAGCGATCGGGCGTAGCCGGCCTGCGGCCGCACCGTCCTGTAGAGACGGGCAACCGTCTCGGTATTGTGGTTGAGGATCTCCGGCTTGGCCTCCATGACGGTCTGAAGCGCGGCCCAATCGCCCTTGAAGTCGGGGATCAGCACCTCGATGGTGCAGCCCGGCTGCAGCCGTCGAATCCAGTGGATGCTCTCGGCGAAGACCCACGCGCCGCCGTCGGGCTGCTCATCGCGGTTGACGCTTGTCAGGACCGCGTGGTGCAGGTTCATGGCCTGAACGCTCTCCCCGATGCGGCGCGGCTCCTCGGGATCGAGCATCGCCGGTCGGCCGGTCTTGATCTTGCAGAAGCCGCAGGAGCGTGTACAGGTGTCCCCCATGAGCAGGAAGGTGGCCGTGCCCCGTCCCCAACATTCGCCGATGTTGGGGCAGAGCGCCTCCTCGCAGACCGTATTCAGACTCTTTCCCCTGAACAGCCGTTTAAGTTCGTGAAAGCGAGGGGTATCCGGCGAGCGAACGCGCAGCCAGGGGGGACGGCGCCCGCGCGTTAGCTGTCCCGGCCCGCTGTTTTCGGCATTGACCTGCAGCGGCGTTGTGCCGGACCCCCCGCTCGATAGGCCGGCCGTTTCAGCGCCGTGGGAACCCGCACCGGAGTGACCGGGGGGGACCGGTTCGATGCGGATCGTGCCGATTTCGTTTTCTTCGATGCGCAGCTCGACTGGTTCTTTTTTCATTGCTATTCGCAACTGCCGCTAGCGGGCGCCCGCCCGCCAGCGGGATGACGGCTATACCGTTTCGGCGTTTTCCTTTTCGATATGTATGGTACTGATGGCCAGGCCAATGAACAGCCAGAAGACAACAGTCATGTGGGGGTAGGTCAGGTTGAACCAGTAGTGATCACCGATTCCACTGACGAGGGCGCCCAGAATCGCGCCGCAGAATCCGAGGAGAAGCGCTTCACGCTCGGGTGCGACGCCGGCGCGCCAAGCCCTCAAAAAGATGCTGAAGAAACCGACTATGAGAGCCAGAAAGATGACGAGACCTGTGACGCCCATGTTTTCGGCCAGGGTCAGATAGAACATGCTGACGCCGAGATAGATGTCGATATCGGGCACGCCCGAAAAGCCGACGCCGAACAGGGGATACCTGCCGATAAGAATAAAGGCATCTTTGTATTCGCCGAAACGCATCTGCGTCGCGAGATCCTCTCCGGTGAATGCTGCAATCAACCGGGCTACATAATCCTGGGTCTGGGGCATCAGGAAGACGAAGAGCCCGACTGCAACGCCGATTGGCAGCAGGCGGCGGTACCTGAAGACGGTTGGTACGGCCAGCGCCGCAATCATGCCGAAGAGGGCGGAACGGCTGTAGGTCCAGTAGAGGGCGAGGGCGACGGTTGCGAAAATCAGCGCGCTCAGCCATTTGGGGAAGAGCGGACGCGGCGAGACGAGCTGAGGGCCGACAACGGCTGCGGCCAGGAGCATCATTCCGCCGAGAACGTTGGGGTCCACGGCCGTGCCGATGGCACGCATTGTGCCGTCGGGGTCGTCTTCGATCCAGCGCAGCGCGCCGGCGCCGCCGGGATAATCGAATCGGGCGAGCTGGTTGAGCGCGCGTATGGTCCAGGTTTCGGGAATGAGGTAGAACAGGACCGCGATCGCCGCGCCGGCCCAGGCGGCCAGAAACAGCCAGCGGGTTACCCAATTCAGTTCGGCCTGCGTGCGCACTGTGTTGATGACGACGAAGAAAAGACCGATGCCGAGCAGAATTTCGCCGAAGCGGCGGATGATCGTGGTTGTAGGGCGGCTGTGGGCCGTGCCGAAAACGAAGCTGAAAACGGCCATGAGCATGAAAAGGCCGACGAGCAGGCCGATGGGTGAGATGACGAATTGGCGGGCGGATGCCGCCAACGACCTGCTCGTCGCCGGCCGGCGCCGATATGCCGGGCCGGCGGTCACCAATTTGAGCAGCCAGACGAAAACGAGCGCGCCGAGCGCGACGTCGAGGAATGTCGGCTTGAAGCCGAGCCGAAAAGGCAGGCTGGCAAAGGGCAGGACGAATACGACGCCCAAAAGCGCCACGTAACCCCAATGGGTGTCGTACAGGATTAAGGCGCCAGCGACGATGACGGCGGCGAGGGCAAGGGAGATGAGCGGCCCGACAACGCCGATCAGGAGAGCGATCGTAAGGGCGCTGGCTGCGAGCAGGAGGGCGACCGCGCCGCGCCGCACGAGCGGTTGCGTCGAGAGCAACGTGTCGGAAACAAGGCTGTAGGCCGACTGAATCATGCCTGCCAGTATACCACAAGGGGGGGCACGTGGATTGCAAGCCCGCCGCCGCTTACACGGCTCTACTGGCTGACTGTTGCGGCAGCGATTTGGGGCGTAACAAGGGCTACCGGTCAACCACCGTTTCAATTGGGAGAACGGGGTTGAACTGGTAGAATTCAGTTTAGTATTCGTCCAATCGGCTCTCCATGCGGTACAGAACGAGATGAGCGGACCGGAGCAGAAGCGGAGCGGAAGCACGGAAAATATCGTAGTCGCGGCAAGCGATTTGGCGCTCATCGAGCGCTATCGGGACGAGCCGGCACCCTTGCTGCCGATCCTGCACGCATTCCACAGCCGGGACGGCTACATCACGGAAGCCGCTGTCGAAGCGATCGGTACGGCCTTGCGCATCCCTCTGGCCGATCTGTATGGGACCGTCACCTTTTATCACCATTTTGCGCGCGAGGAGGGCGGCTTGCGGCGGCCGCGTGTCTGCACAGGGCCGGTCTGTTGCCAGCGCGGCGCGCTTGAGCTGTTGAACGGACTGGAGGGCGCGCAGGAGATGCCGTGCGCGGGCAGGTGCGACGACCCCGTACCGGTGCTGATCGGCGACTACACCTTCGTGGTGAGCGCACCGTTTCAGACGCTCCAGCGGCGCATTTCGTCGCCGATGCCGGTGCCGAATCCGGGCGGGTTGGACGAGTGCGTCTTCGGCGCGATCCGCGAGCCGGGGCGGGCGACACTGGCCGGGTACCGCCGCAGCGGCGGCTACGCGGCATTGACACGCGCCCTGCAAGAGATGACGCCGACCGCGGTGATCGACGTCTTGAAGGAGTCGAAGCTGGCCGGGCGCGGCGGGGCAGGCTTCCCTACCGGCATGAAGTGGCAGTTTGCACGCGAGGCCGCGCGCGGGCCGAAGAGCGTAGTGTGTAATGCGGATGAAGGCGAGCCGGGCTGTTTCAAGGACCGTGCCTTGATGGACCACGATCCGTTGGCCTTGATCGAAGGGATGACACTGGCGGGATATGCAATCGGCGCAGCGCGAGGTTTTCTGTATCTTCGCTACGAATACCCCGAAACGTACGCGCGGTTGGAACGAGCAATGGAGGAGGCCGAGGCGGCCGGGCTGCTGGGGGAGAATATCCTCGGGACCGACTTCAGCTTCCGAATCTACTTGCGGCGCGGCGCGGGGGCCTACATCTGCGGCGAAGAGACATCGCTGCTCAACAGTCTGGAGGGCAAACATCCCTTCCCGCGCAACCGTCCGCCCCATCCCACCACGCATGGCTTTGAAAACCTGCCGACCGCGGTGAACAATGTGGAGACGCTGTGCGCGACGCCGCAGATTCTGCGCCTGGGGGCCGACTGGTACGGGAGTTTGGGGCTGGGCGACCACGCCGGCACCAAGGTGATCAGCCTGTCGGGTGATCTGCAGCGGCCCGGAAACTATGAGGTCCCTTTCGGCCTGGCCTTGCGCACGCTGCTGTATGAGTGGGCCGGTGGTCCACTGCCCGGGCGCAGATTTCAGGCGGCGACGATGGCGGGGCTCTCGGGCGGCTTTCTGGGCCAGGAGGCGATTGAGAGTGTCACGCTCGACGAGCCGAGCATCCGAGAGGCGGGGTCGATGCTGGGCGCAGGCGGCATCATGATTTTCGATGACAGCCGCGACATCGTTGAGATGGCGCGACAGGCCATGGCCTTTTTTGCGCACGAGAGCTGCGGCAAATGTTTCCCCTGCCGTATCGGAACACAGAGGCTGCTGGAGCGGCTTTCCGGTGGAGGGCCCGAGGCGCTGGAGTCGTGGCAGCAGGAGGTGCGCGACATCGGGGAAGTACTGGAGTTGAGCGCTTGCGGACTGGGTGTGGCCGCGGGCTTTGTGAGCGAAAGCCTGTTGAATAATTTCCCGCAGCAGATGGCGGCATTCAGGCCGTGAGCCGCTCCGACAGGGCATTGAGCGACCGAACTCTTGGGAACATGACAGGGAAGACCAAAGCGCCGCTTCTGAACGAATGACGGGAAAGGAAATATGCAGTCCGACAATCACAACGGGCAGGCGCCCACGATCACGCTCGACGGGGAGGAGGTCCCGTTCCTGCCGGGCGAAACGGTCTACGAAGTGGCGACTCGTGCCGGCAGGGCGGTGCCTACGCTCTGCTATGACCCGCGGCTGGAGGCGTTCGGCAGCTGCCGGTTGTGCGTCGTAGAGGTGGCGGGCCAGCGCGCGCCGGCGGCCTCCTGCACGACGCTGGCGGCCGATGGGATGGAGGTAACAACGGCTTCGGCCGACATCGAAAGGCTGCGGCGCACGCTGCTGGAGCTGGTTGCGTCGGAAAACCGCGAGGTTGTGGTGGACCCGTTGCGGGGCATCGCGTCGCAGGAGTTGACCACGCTCGTTGAGCGCTATGACGCAGGCCGCGGACGATTCGACGGCGCGCAGTCGGGACGGAGCCGGGCGGACGACGCCAACCCGTTCATTCTGCGAGACTACGATCTCTGCATCTCCTGCTATCGCTGCGTGCGCGTCTGCGCGGAGCAGGAGGGCGACTACGCAATCAGCGTCGCCAACCGCGGTTTTGCCACGCAGATCACGGTTGAGTTCGGCGGTCATCTGCGCGACTCGGCCTGCACGTTCTGCGGCCAGTGTGTGCAGACCTGTCCAACCGGCGCGCTGGCAGACAAGAAGGCGCTGCGCTTCGCCGAGAACGGCGGGTAGAATGGCCGGTTTACGCAGGGGAGGCTCACGCCCTCCCGGCTGAAAGGAAGGATCGATGGAGACAACGGTTGCTGCGACAGAGACGACCCGAACGATCTGTGGATATTGCGGCGTCGGCTGCTCGCTGGACCTGCTGACGCGGGACAATCGCATCATTGCGGTGCAGCCCGCGTTCGACGGACCGGCGAATGCGGGCGCGCTGTGCGTCAAGGGACAGTTCGCCTACGACTACGTGCACCACCCGGACAGGCTGACGCATCCCCTGGTGCGCGGGGAGGACGGCGGTTTGCGGCGTGCGAGCTGGGAAGAGGCGCTGGCCAGGGCCGCCCAGGGTTTCGCGGATGTGCTGGAGAAGCACGGGCGCCGCGCGGTCTATGGTGTCGCGTCGGGGCGGACGCCGAGCGAGGCGAACTACATGATGCAGAAGTTCATCCGCGTGGGGTTCGGGACGAACTATATCGACAACTGCAGCCGGGCTTGACACGCTCCCACGGTCGCCGGTCTGGCGGCAACAATCGGGCGGGGGGCGATGTCGAACCCGTTGGCCGATATGGAGAAGCCGGATGTGATCTTCTGTATCGGCACAAATATGACGGAGGCTCACCCGGTGGCGGCGACGCGCCTGAAGAAGGCGCTGGCACGGGGTGCGAAGATGATCGTCGCCGATCCGCGGCGCATCCGGCTGGCCGAGATGGCCGACCTCTATCTGCCGATTCGCGTGGGCAGTGATACCGCGCTGCTGCTGGGCATGGCGCACGTGATCGTGCGGGAGGGACTGATCGACCGCGACTTCGTTGCAACTCGGACCGAAGGCTACGAGGTGCTGGTGGACCATCTGCAGGAGAAGACACCGGCCTGGGCCGAGAGCATAACGGGCGTGCCCGCAGACAAGATCGAAGAGGCGGCGATTCTCTACGGGGCGAGCGATAGAGCGGCGATCTACTATACGCTCGGCATCACGGAGCACATCTGCGGCGTCGACAATGTGCAGAGCCTCTGCAATCTGGCGCTGCTGACAGGCAATTTCGGACGCGAGGGAACGGGCGTCAACCCGATGCGCGGACAGAACAACATCCAGGGGGCAGGAGACAGCGGCGCACTGCCCAACAACTACGCCGGATTCCAGCCGGTGACGGAGCCGGAAAACCAGGCCAAGTTCGAAAAGGCTTACGGGCGCAGGATCGATCTGGAGAATGGAATTACGAAAGTGACGGCGCTGGAGCAGTGCGGGGACACACTGTTCGCAATGCTGATCAACGGCGAAAATACCGTCGTATCGGACCCGGACATGGAGCATTGCATCCACGCTTTGAAGAGCCTGGAGCACCTGGTTGTGATCGACATCTTTCTGACCGAGACGGCGGAAATGGCCGACGTTGTGCTGCCGGCGACCTCGTGGGCTGAGACGGACGGCCATTTCACCAATACGGAACGGCGCATACAGCGGGTGCGCAAGGCCGTCGAGCCCCTGGGCGAGGCCAGGCCGGACTGGTGGATCATCAGCCAGCTGGGGCAGCGCCTGGGATTGGACGGGTTCGACTACGACTCGCCGGTGCCGATCTTCAACGAGCTGTGCGAGCTGTCGCCGATCTACCACGGCATCGACTGGGAGCTGGCCGACAACGGAGAGTATCAATGGCCCATCCCCTACCGGGGTCATCCTGGAACGCCGCGCCTGCACGAAAACGAGTTCGTCAACGGGCGGGGCAAGTTCAGTTTCACGGACTACCGCGATCCGGCCGAGACGGTCGACGAGGAGTATCCACTGTGGCTGACGACGGGGCGGCGGCTGGAGAGCTACCATACGCGCACACAGACGGGGCGCTCGGCAGGGATAAACGAGTTGCTGCCGGAGGAGACGCTGGAAGTGCATCCGGCCGACACGGCGCGCTACGGGCTGCACGACGGCGGCTGGGCGAAAATCAGCAGCAGGCGGGGCGAGGTGGAGGTGCGCGTGGAGGCGACGAGACGCTCTCCGGAGGGGACGGTGTTCGCGAGCTTCTCCTTTTCCGACGTGCCGATCAATGCTCTGACAGGGTCCGGCTATGATCCGATAACCCATACGGCGGAACTGAAGGTCTGCCCGGTGCGGGTTGAACCGATTGCGGAAAGAATGCCGGCGGCAGCGGATTGAGCCGTTGCGGGACATTTGGAATCAGGCGGCGAGACCGGGAACGCCTGCCGAGGGGACGGGCCCATCTTTGAAGGCCGCGTCCCATGTCGCAGAGGACACAGCATCGCCGGGTGACGGCCTTGCGTATCCCTACGCAGAAACGAGTAGCGAAACGTGAGGCGCTCTTTCTCCTCACTTCTCCATTCTCCACTCTTGACGGTTCGGTGAACTCCGGTGATAGCCCGCGTCGGCAGCAAAGTGCGCACCCGCATCACGGTTGTGGAGCAGGGACGACGCAAAATACGGGACGACCAGCTGGCCGCGGAAGAGCCGCTGGAAATACGCCTGCAGGCGGGGGACGAAACCGAGACGGTCGCAGTGACGATGCGGACGCCGGGACACGACTTCGAACTGGCTGCCGGCTTCCTGCACAACGAGGGAATTATATCCGACGCCGCGTCACTGCGCGGGATAAGCTACTGCGTGGATACCGATATCGACGCGGAGCAGCGTTACAATATAGTGAACGTGGGGCTGCGCACGCAGCATCTGCCGCCGCTGGCGACGCTTGAGCGCCATTTCTACACCACGAGCGCCTGCGGCGTGTGCGGCAAAGCAAGTCTGGAAGCGATCGAGATGCGCGAATGCCCGGCACTGCCGCCGGGGCCGCTGATCACGCCGTCGCTCCTCACCGGCTTGCCGGAGGCCTTGCGCGCGGCGCAGGGCCTGTTCGACGCCACGGGCGGGCTCCACGCGGCAGGTCTTTTCGACGCCGATGGTTCGCTGCTCTGCCTGCGGGAGGATGTGGGCCGTCACAACGCGGTCGACAAGCTGATCGGATGGGCATTGATGCAGCGAAAGTTGCCGCTGCACGGAACGGTTCTGCTGGTGAGCGGTCGCGCTTCGTTCGAGATTTTGCAGAAAACGACCGTCGCAGGCGTGCCGGTGGTGGCCGCCGTTTCGGCGCCAAGCCACTTGGCGGTGGAGGTGGCGCGGCGATTTGGCGTGACACTGGTAGGATTTTTGCGCGGGGAGCGGTTTAACCTATACGCGGGCGGCGAAAGGATTGCGTGGGACGAGGCGTAGTCTCAGAAAGCGGATCGACCTCCGCTGCATCCTCTTCCCGACCGCCAGGAACCCCCAAAATAATCGAACTGACGCATAACCGCTCGCGATCCTGTATCGGATGGGGTGCGCGGCATTTGATAAATCTGTACAGATGGTGTACTAATAATCGGACCAGCTGTTTTCATTTTTGCTCTGCCTCCGCATCGCTCCCCAGACAGGCTCGACGGATCGCAGAAGTGACGGAGACTGTCCCGACATGAAACGGATTTCTCTCTTGGCCCTGTTTCTGGCCGCGTGCCTCGTCGCCGGTATCTATTTTTCCGGCGCACGGATCGCCTCCTACGTCGAATCGAACCTTCTATCTGAAGATGGCGATCGATTTGGCGACAAAGTGGACCGGTTCGAAGAGGCGCTGCGCCAGGACGAAGAGGAGGTGGAATATGTGCCGGGGCAGGTGCTGATCCGCTTCAAGAGGACGGTAACGCGGGCGCAGATATCCGACTTTTACGCCGAATACGGGCTATCGGAAAAAGACAATCTTGACAGCGACCCGGATGACGCCGACCAGGGGCTGCGGCTGGCCGGTGTGGCCGTCGACGTGGATGACCACTTGATCGAACTGCTTGAGGGTGACGAGAGAGTCGCATTCGCAGAACCGAACTACTTCCTGCATCTGAGTGAGACGCCGCCCGACGACCCCCTGTTCGACCGCCTGTGGAACCTGCACAATACGGGGCAGACCGGCGGCACCGCCGACGCCGATATCGACGCGCTGGAGGCGTGGGAGATCGGGACGGGTTCGACCGACGTCATCATTGCGGTGATCGACACGGGCGTGGATGTCACGCACGAGGACCTTCTCGACAATCTGTGGACGAATCCGCAGGAATGTCCGCAGGGGGTCGGCAAATGCCGGGCGGATGGCATCGATGACGACGGCAACGGCTACGTAGATGATTTTCACGGCATCAACGCGATAACAGACAGCGGCGCGCTGCTCGATGACTACGGCCACGGCACGCATGTGGCCGGCACTGCCGCGGCTTCGGGCAACAACGGCATCGGTGTCGTCGGCATCAATTGGAATGCGCGCATCGTCGGCTGCAAATTCATCTCGGCATTCGGAACCGGCTCGACGTCGAACGCCATTAAGTGCTTCAATTACATTTACGACCTGCGCAACAAGCAGAAACAAAATATCGTCGTAACGAACAACAGTTGGGGCGGCGGCGGCGAATCCCGTGCGCTGCGCGAGGCGATGGGGCGCGTGGATTCGCCCATGCATGTCTGTGCTGCGGGCAACTCGAACAGCAACCGCAAGACCTTCCCCGCGGCCTACGATCTGGACAATATCATTGCGGTTGCGGCGACCGATCACGACGACCTGTACGCCGGTTTTTCGAATTGGGGTGAAGACTGGGTCGACCTCGCGGCCCCGGGCGTGAGCATTGGCTCAACTGTGCCGACGGGACGCTGTCCCATGTGTACCTCGTCGGGCTATGGCGCCAGCAGCGGTACGTCGATGGCCGCGCCGCACGTGACGGGCGCAACGGCCTTGATCTGGTCGGAGTTTGCCGGCCTGAACAACGAGCAGGTGAAGCAACGGATCCTGTCGGGCGTGGATGCGCTGCCGAATCAATCGAAGAAGACCCTGACGAACGGTCGTTTGAACCTGTTCAACGCGATGGAGAAGGATTCGACGCCGCCGGCGGCCGTGTCGGATCTGTCGCCGTCGGGGGTGTTGATGACGAAGGTGCTGTTGGGTTGGACGGCGACGGGGGATGACGGCTTCAACGGCTCGGCCATGTCCTACGATGTGCGTTATTCGCCAACGCCGATTTCGAACGCCACGTGGGACTCCGCGCAACGCGTGGAAGGAGCGCCGCAGCCAGGCGGCCCCGGCTCGCGCGAGACGCTGGAAGTAAAGGGGCTGGAACCGGACACGACCTACTACTTCGCGCTGCGGGTGGGTGACAATGTAGGCAACCTCTCCGACCTGTCGAACATCGTCATCGCGCGCACGAGCGCAGGGACGATCGTGTTTGAAGACGACATGGAGAGCGGCACGGGCAAGTGGACGATTGAAGACGCGGCGTCAAGCCTGTGGCATCTTTCCAGCCTGCGATTTAACAGCCCGGAGACCGCCTGGTACTACGGGCAGGAGCCGGACCGCAACTACGACACGGGTGACGCCAATTCGGGGAAGATTACGTCGGGCGTTATCGATATTGCCGGCGCGGACGATGCGCTGCTGACATTCTACGAATGGAGCGAGTTGCAGCGAAATACCCGTTTTGACCGAACGCGCGTGCAGGTATCCACCGACGGAACGACTTGGAGGACGGTGTTCGAGTCGCATGGCACGGAGGGGCGTTGGGCGAAACGTGACGTCGACCTGAGCGAGATTCTATCCGAGAGCGGCTCGATTCAGGTACGCTTCTGGTTCGACACGGTCGATGAGACCTTCAACGAGTTCGAGGGCTGGTATATCGACGACGTGCGGGTGCTGACGGCCAAATTGCAACTGCCGGGCGAACTGCAGCTGCTGCCCAACCTGGTGGCGCAGTCGATAAACATCGGTTTCAATCCGGCGCAACCCTATGCCGGCCAGACGACGACCGTCCACGGGACAGTGATCAACAACGGCAACGCCGATGCGCGGGCAGTGACCGTGCAGTTTGTGGACGTGACCGACAGTGAGGCGGCAGTCCCGATCGGCGAGCCGCAGACGATTGCCGAAATTCCGGTGGGCGGCAGCGGCGTTGTAGAAGTTGCTTATGACACCGACGAGGACGCCGGCGAACGCAGCATTCGCATGGTGGTCGACGGCACAAACTTCATCGCCGAGCGCAATGAAGCGGACAACGAGGCGGTACGCCTGCTGACGGTCGTGGAAGCGCCGGCGCCAAACCTGTTCATTGACGCAGACAACATCGGATTTGACCCGGCGTCGCCGCAACCGGGCGCGCAGGTCACGGTTTTCGCTACGATTGTCAACAACGGTTCAGCCGACGCGGCCGATGTGGTCGTCCGGTTCCTGGAGAGCGGGTCGAGGCCCATAGCGCTCAGCCAGCTGATAGAGAGCATACCGGCGGGTAGCAGCGCAGTGGCGCAGGTTACCTATAATTCGGGCGAGAGCACGGGGGACCCCAGCATCCTGGTGGAGGTAGACCCGGACAACTTCATTCAGGAGTTGAGTGAGACCGACAACAGCGCAACGAAGAGTTTGGCGCTGCGAACGGATGCCGAGCCGAACCTGAAGTTGACCTCGACCAACATTGGCGTTTCGCCGTCCAATCCGACGGAAGGCGAAGTCGTAACCATCTACGCAACGATTCTCAACGCGGGCGATACCGAAGTGCAGGATGTCCAGGTGCAGTTCCTGGACGGGAACAGGAGCCCGGCGACGCCGATTGCAGTGCAGCAGATCATTCCTTCGATCGCGCCGGGAAGCAGCGGGGTTGCGTTCATCCGCTTTGACACCACCGGGCGCGCCGGTGACCGGAAGATTCAGGTGCGGGTCGATCCGCACAATTTGATCCCCGAGTCGGAAGAGCAGGACAACGTGGCAACGGCTACGCTCAGCGTAGCGCACAGTCCTGCGCCCAACCTGGTGGTTGTGTCCGACAATATCGGATTCAGCGCTTTTGAGGTGGTGGCCGGGACTGAGATTACAGTCTATGCCACGATCCTGAACACAGGCAGTGCCGCGGCGGAGAATGTATCAGTCCAGTTTGTGGATGCCACCGGCGGCAGGGTCAGACCGGTTGGCGAACCACAGGTGGTGGAGCGAATTGCGCCCGGCTCCTCAGCTGTCGCGACAGCGCAGTACAAGGCGCCTGGGGTGCGCGGCGAGCGGTCGATTCAGGTTGTGGCTGATCCCGGCAACTTCATCCGCGAGGGCAGGGAGGATGACAACACCGCGAGCGCGTCCCTGACGGTGAGCAGCGCGCCGATTGCAAATCTCTTCATTCAGAGCAAGAACATCGCCTTCTACCCCGAGCAGCCGGTCAGTGGGAAAGAGGTGACCTTGCGGGCAGTCGTCGGAAACAATGGAACGGCGGCGGCTATGCAGGTATCGGTGCAGTTTGTCGACCTGTCCGGCGGCGAAACGCGGCTTTTGGGAAGCGAGCAGATTATAGAGGAGATCGGCGTAGGCAGCAGCGGCGCGGCGGCGGTGACGATAACGGAGTCGATCTCTGTCGACAGGCCGAACAGCTCGCGCAAAATCCAGGTTCTGGTGGATGCGAGCAACCGGATTCGCGAGTCAAACGAAGAGGATAACTCGGCGACTCGCTTGCTGACGTTGCAGCCGGAGCCCGCGCCGAATCTCGTACTGCTGTCTTCCAATATCGGCTTCAATCCCGCCAATCCACGGGTGGGGGAGACGGTAACGATCCAGGCGGTGGTCCGCAATGACGGTCAAGTTGTGGCGAGAGACGTGTCTGTGCAGTTCGAGGATGTGAGCTCGGGCCGCCCGGTGCCGATCGGCGCGACGCAGACACTGGACAGGATTCTGGTAGGCGGCAGCGGCGCGGTAACGGTCAAGTTCACGCCGCCGGAAGTTGCCGGTACCTACAAGGTGCGCGTGGTAGCTGATCCGGGCAATTTCATCGCTGAGACCGACGAGGTAGACAACAAGGGAACGCGCGATCTGGAGGTAGGCGCGGCGCCGATGCCCAATCTGGTTGCGCTGGCGGAGAATATCGGCTTCAATCCGCCGGATGCTTCGGCGGGCGACGCAATGATCATCTCGCTGACCGTGCTGAACAACGGCGCGGCCCCGGCTGAAAACGTGCAGGTCCAGTTCGCCGACACGACGGGCGGCCGGCAGACTCCGATTGGCGAAGTGCAGATCCTGCCATCGATTGCGGCCGGGGACAGCGCGATTGCCAGTGTGAGTTACAGCACGGCCGGGCGTGCGGGCGAAAGGCGCATCAGGGCCAGCGTAGACACTCTGTCGATCATCCCGGAGAGCAATGAGACCGATAACAGCGCGAGCAGTGAGGTTGTAATCGGGCCGGGAACGTCGCCGAACCTGGCACTCCTTGCCGAAAATATCAGCTTCAGCCCGCCCAACCCGGATTCCGGCGACACAGTACGCATCCGGGTCGTTGTGCGCAATCAGGGCAGCGAAGACGTCGGACAGGTTGACGTGCAGTTCCTCGACGTGACCAATGACCAGGCAGTGCCGGTTGGACCAACCCAGCTGATCGAGGGCATCGCGGCCGGGAGCAGCGGAATCGCCGAGTCGGTCTTCGAAAGCAAGGGGCGGGCAGGCGAGCGGAAGATCCGCGTTGTGGCCGACCGCAGCAACCTCATCTCCGAGTCGAATGAGGAGGACAATGAAGCCGAGGCTTCTTTCACAATCAACCCGCCGTCGATTCCGAACCTGGTAATCGAATCGCGCAATGTTGGCTTCCACCCGAGCAGGCCGTACGACGGCGATCAGGTGACGATAAGCGCGACCGTGCTGAATGTGGGCGGGGGCGACGCCAGCGAGGTGATCGTTCAGTTCATCGAGGGCGGCGGACAGGGGTTGCCGATAGGCGAGCCGCAGGTCATCGACAGAATTCCCGCCGGCAGCAGCGGCGTGGCGCAGGTAGTGTTCGACACGGCGGGTAAGAAGGACCCGCGGGTACAGGTCATCGTCGATCCGAACAACTACATTGCCGAGACCAAAGAGACCGATAACAGGGCGACGGCGGCCTTGAAGATGGCGGACCAGCCGTTGCCGAATCTGTCGATCAAAAGCACCAATGTAGCCCATACCCCGAAAGCGCCGCGCGCGGGCCAGCGGATTATCATCACGGCTGTGGTGGTGAATCACGGAAGCGCCGCGGCGCGTGATGTGGCAGTCCAGTTCATGGACGCGTCGGAGAGTCCTGCCGTGCCGATCGGCGCCGCGCAGTCGGTAACCTTGATTCCGGCCGGCGGCAGCGGTGCGGTGGGCATCGTATACGACACGGCGGACAGGGAAGGCGAACGGCAGATTCAGGTGGTCGCCGACCCGGGCAACTTCATTGTAGAGAGCAGTGAGAGCGACAACACGGCCGAGAAGAATATAACGGTACTGGAGAGGTCTGCGCCGAATCTGATCGTGCAGCCTCGCAACGTGGCCTTCAATCCAGCCTCTCCGACAGAAGGCGACAAGGTGCTGGTCAGGGCGGTTGTGCTCAATGACGGAGCGGAGAATGCGGCAGACGTTGTTGTGCAGTTCCTCGATGTGACGGAAGCGGGTGTGGCGCCGATTGGGCAGCCGCACGTAATCAGCTTGCTGGAGGCCGGTTCGAGCGCGACGGTTCCGATCGTCTACGATACGCTGGACAGGCCGGGCGACCGCCGCATTCGCGTTGTGGTGGATCCCAGCAACTTCATTCGCGAGAGCAGCAAAGAGGACAATGTGACGGTAGTGACGCTGCCGGTGCAGCCGGCGGCCGCGCCGAACCTGGCGATGCTGTCCGGCAATATCAAGTTCGACCCGCCGTCTCCGGAGATCCACGACCTGGTCACGGTGTCGGCGACGGTGCTGAATAACGGTACGGAGACCGCCCACGACGTGCTGGTGCAGTTCGTGGACGTCACCGGCGGCGGCTCGCTCCCGGTGGGCACGGAGCAGTTGCTGGATGCCGTGCCTGCGGGCGGCGGCGCCTCGGTTGAGGTGACCTACACCGACACGGGAGAGACGGGAAGCAGGCAGATCCGGGTCATTGTCGATCCGAACAATGTCATCGCCGAGTCCAACGAACGGGACAACCAGGCGACGCGCGGCATGGTCATTTCGCCGCCGCAGCTGCCCGACCTGATCGTGAACGAGGCGGACGTGGAGTTCGACCCCGAGAGCCCGGTTGAAGGCGGAGATGTGACGATTTCGGCGAAGGTCCTGAACCGCGGCAACGCGAATGCCGTAGGATTTGTCGTGCGCTTCCTGGACGTGACGGAGCGCGTGCCGCAGCCGATCGGCGGGCCGCAGCGCATCGCGCTGCTGGGCGCGAATGATAGCACCTCGGTCTCGGTGACCTACGAAACGCAGGGCAAGGCCGGAGAACGGCAGATCCGTATCGTGGCCGATCCTGAGAACGCGGTGATCGAGTCGGATGAAGAGAACAACCGGGCAGAGAAGACGGTGAGAGTGCGCACCGAGTCGGAGGCGCCGGAGGACGGGGCCAATCTGGTGGTGCTGGCCTCGAATATCCGCTTCTTCCCGGCAACGCCGAAGCCCGGCGAACCGATGACGATCACCGCAGTTGTCCGCAACCAGGGCGAGAAAGCGGCCAAGGACGTGCTGGTCCGCTTCGAAGACGTCACGAATGAGAACGCGCCCACCCTGATTGGGGACTACACGATCGCCACCGCGATCCAGCCGGGCGCGCGCGAGCTGGCGGTGATGCCGTTCAGTACCTCCGGCCTGACAGGGAGCCGGGTGATTCGGGTGACAGCCGACCCGGAAAATGCGATCGCGGAGACAAGCAAGGACGACAACTCTGCCGGACGCACGCTACGCTTCGCCAGTTCAGCGACGGGGCGTTCGAATGAAGCGGGTGCCGACGCCTCGGTAAATCTCACCTTGAGCGCGCAGGAGGTGGAAGTCAACGTCCTGCCCTCACAGGAATCGGACCTGGTGATCGTGGCGACGACCGTTCGAAACCAGGGCAGCAGTGACGTCGGCGGCTTTGCCGTCCACGTCCTCGATGTTAGCGATAACTTCAGTCCGCTGGGGTCGCCGCAGACCGTCGAGGGGCTGGCCGCAGGCAGCGAAACGACCGTACGCACGGTCTTCCGGGCGACGGGCGGAATCGGCGTGCGGACTCTGCAGGTGGTGGTAGATCCGCTGGATGAGATTGCCGAAAGCTCGGAGCAGGACAACCGCGTCAGCGTCCTCGTAAACCCGTCCGGCCAGGCCGGTCAGTAAGGCCGGCGGGCATAGCCTTGAAGAAAGGGAACGAGAAGAAAGAGTACCGGGTCTCTTAGTCGGACAGGGCGCTTCCGCGCCTTCAGAAGAGGCTCACTTGACCCTGGGCCAGCACGCGCAAGCGCGCATAGGCTCTCCCGGCGTCGGGCACAAGGAGTTCGAAGGGATGAACGGCGCCGGGGGAGATTCTCTCCTCTGACAGAACTGTTTCGGCCACGTCAACAACCTCTCCATCCTCTTCGTAGAAAGCAACCGCAACAACAACCGACGAAAGCGCCATCTCGTGGCCGTTGAAGAGTTCGCCTACAACGGCAAGACCCCCGTCGCGCTCGACCATGGCAATGTCCGACACCTCCAACTCTCGGTATTCAACGATGCTGGTCTCTTCAGAAGAGACGCTCAACTCGTAGCGCTTGACTGCGGCGGGGTCGACGTCGGCGATAATGCGGAAGGGGGCAGGGCGCTCGACTTCGATCTTGGCGATGGCGGCCGGCGCGTGGGCGGTAGCGATGAGAAGGCCGGCGCTGTCGAAGAAGCGGCCATGCACGATGACGCCAAAGACGTCGAAGGCCCCGCCATTGACCAATTCACCCACGACGACAAATTGCGCGTTTTGGAGGTAGCTGGTGTGGCTGCGCACGAAGACAGCCGAGGGGATGGGCGTACGCGTTGGCGTCACCGTGGCCGTGGCGGTGGCTGTGGCTGTCAGGAGTGGTGTTGGCGTTGCCGTCGCGGTTGGCTGCGGGGTCCCCTGTGTTGGCGTTGCGGTTGGCGTCGGTGAAGGGGTTGACGTGGGGGTGGGCGTTGGCTCGGGGGGCTCGAGGGTAACGGTGGCTTCAGAGGTGGGTGAAGGCGTGGGCCTGACCGATTCGGTTGGCGTCGGTGAAGGGGTTGACGTGGGGGTGGGGGTGGGCGTTGGCTCGGGGGGCTCGAGGGTAACGGTGGCTTCAGCGGTGGATGAAGGCGTGGACCTGACCGATTCGGTTGGCGTTGGTGTTGGCAGTTCGGCGTCGGTTGGCGTCGGGAACGGCGTAAAGGAGTCCCCGTTTTCGACCTTGTCCGGCGCGGCCGCGGCTGACTCCGCTTGGGAGACGCCATCGCCCGGCGCGCCGCAGGACGCAATCAGGAGAAGCAAGGCCGGAGCGAAAATCAGCGAAAGTCGTTTCATGGGCGTTGAATGCGCTATCAATTCGCCAGGTGGGCGAACTCCGCAAACCCTCACCTCACGGTCCGGTTGACAGTTTACCGCTTTTGCCCGAGTGGATCAACACGGCTCCAAGGGCGCCGCCGGCCGCCCCGGTTGCAGTCTTCAGGAAGGTACGTCTGCTGATCCGATTCATTGCTTTCTCCTCTGGTGTTGGAATCAGGGTGTTCCGAGAAAGAGTGGGGCCCCAGGCAACAAGCGTGATCCAGACCTGGATGCGATTTGATGCTTGGCGGCGATGGCCGCGCGTCCCGTGGAAGAAGTCAGCCTCTTTCCTGCCGACTGCGCCAATATAGTTCATGGGATGGCACCTGTCAGACGCGCCCATATTGCCCCTCAGAGGGGTGCCGCCGCCGCCTGGCTGACGATCCTTCGGTTCGGGATGCGGTTCGCAGCTTGTCATCCTCTATTCTGGTGTTACAATCAGCGGGATGCGCCTACCCACAAAGGAATGGACCAGTTCATGACCGCAAGACCGGACCGCCTCGCAAACCTGACCGCCACCTACAGCGAACCACCGGAAGGGACGGAGTTCCAGACCAATGAAGTGCTCACCATCGCCACTGGACACTTCGTGCACGACATCTTCACCGCGTTCCTGCCGCCGCTGCTGCCTCGCATTCGCGAAAAACTGGCGATCGACTACGCGGCGATAGGTGGCCTGAATGTCTTCCTGCTCATCCCGAGCCTGATGCAACCGTTCATCGGATATGCGGCTGACAAGATCAGTATGCGGTACCTTGTCATCGTCGCACCGGCATTGACGGCGACGATGTGCGGTCTGCTGGGCGTGGCGAACAGCTACGTCGTGATGTCGCTTCTGCTCTTCGTGGTCGGCATAAGCACGGCCGTATTTCACGCGCCGGCGCCGGCGATGATAGGGCGCATCTCGGGGAATCGCGTGGGGACGGGCATGAGCTTCTTCATGGCGTCAGGTGAGCTGGGCCGGACGGTGGGGCCGGTGGTCCTGTTACTGGCGATCGGCTGGTTCGAGCTGGAGGGCATCTGGCGGACGGCCTCCCTCGGATGGCTGGCATCTGCATTCCTCTACTGGCGGTTACATAGGGTTTCGGCGCGCCCGGCGCAAAGGCAAGCACTTTCGCTGCGGCAGATGCTGCCGAACGCACGGCGCGTCTATCCGCCTCTCATGTGGATCATGACGACGCGGGCCTTTCTGTCGATCGCGATGACGACCTATCTGCCGATCTTCATGCAGGATGAGATGGGCTACGACTTCAACTATGCGGCTCTATCGCTGGTGCTGCTGGAGGGGGCCGGTGTTGTGGGCGCGCTGAGCATGGGAACGGCCAGCGACTGGTTTGGACGCAGGCGCATCCTGGCGGCACTTTTCCTGGCGGCGCCCCTTCTCTGTTTCGGATTTCTGAACAGTTCCGGCTGGCTGCTTTTCGTCTATCTGGTGCCGCTGGGATTCGTCACAATATCGCCGCAGCCTGTGATGCTGGCTATGGTGCAGGACTCCTTCAGCGAGAATCGGGCCCTGGCCAATGGTATTTTTCTTATGGCGAACTTCGTAATCCGCTCGCCCGCGCTGTGGCTGCTGGGCGGACTGGCGGACAGATTCGGGCTTTCGACCGCATTTCTGATCAGCGCCGTGCTGGCTCTTGCCACTGCGCCGGCGGTATTTTGGTTGCCGAAGCGCCAGCCGGAAGAGTCAGGATAGAAAGGACTCAGAGGAAAAGCTGCCACAGACGGGGCAGAAAGATGAGCAGCCCCGCAATTACACTGCCGACGGCTGCCACCAGGATGGCAGCGGCGGCGGTGTCCTTGGCGGTCTTGGCCAGGGGATGGAATGAGGGCGAGGCCAGATCGACCACGGCCTCGATGGCGGTGTTAAGAAGCTCAAGCGCTATGACCATAGCGATGAGGGCGGCAATAACAGCCCACTCGACACGGCTGATGCGCAGGAGGAATCCGGCGATGACGACGAACGCGGCGATAACGACGTGAATGCGGAGATTGGGTTGGCTGCGCGCGGCATCGAGCAGGCCGGAGAGAGCGAAGGAAAGACTCTGGCGAAGGTTGCGGGCGCGGGCGGGCGGTTCCATCTCTCAGTCCTGCGCGCTGATGCGGGCCGTAAGCTCTTCGTGGGTCAGTCCAGCGAGGACCTGCGTCTGCTTGCGCCACATGGCCGCACGATTCTCCTCTGAATCGTGGTCATAGCCGAGCAGGTGCAGGGTGCCGTGGACAACCAGCAACTGGAGTTCGGCGGCCAGCGAGTGGCCAAACCGCTGCGCCTGGCGTGCGGCATAGGGGAAAGCCAGAAACAGATCGCCCAAATCGGAAGCCAGTTCGACGGCGAGTGCCTCCGGCATCTCGGCCTGGACCGAGCGCCCTTCCTGGATGGCGAAACTGAGAACATCGGTCGGCGCGTCCTGGCCGCGGTAAGTGCGGTTATGATGCTGCACGACTGCATCGTCCACGACCTGGATCGAGAGGGAGCGGTTCGACTGGCTGCAGGCGCGCAAGGTTGCCAAGGCCGCGACCGTCAGCCAGGCAGCATCGACCCCGGCCTCAAACTGCTCGTCGATATGAACAAGGACCTCTGCGTCGTTCATCAGTTGCAGTTCGCCGCAATAAAAGGGTCTCGAAACGCTGTGTAAGCGCAAGGGCAAGAACTGGCTGGGATCGCTCGAGCCCGTCCCATTATAGCCCCGGGCGTGATTGGGGCAATATCTTGCCGAAGGGAGATCGGCTCCGCTAGAATAGAGAAGGCCGCTCGGCCGCGGGTGGACCCGGCGGCCGGTTTACACCAACTTTGAGCGGACAGCGAAATGTTCTTTGATCGAGCCAAAATCCATGTGCAGGCGGGGGCCGGAGGGAACGGAATCGTGGCGTTCCGGCGCGAGAAATTCGTGCCCAAGGGCGGGCCGGCCGGAGGGACCGGAGGACGCGGCGGCGATGTCTACGTAGTAGCCGATCCTGACTTGAACACGCTGCAAACCTTTCGCCGCAATGTCCATTTCCGCGCCGAGCGGGGCCGGCATGGCGGGGGAAACCAGAAGGCCGGCGCAACCGGCGAAGATCTGCTGATTCCAGTGCCGGTCGGGACGGTTGTCCGTGTCGCGGAGAGTGACACAGTTCTGGCCGACCTCGTGTGCGCGGAAGAGCGGGCCCTTGTCGCGCGGGGAGGTCGAGGTGGGCGGGGCAATGCGGCCTTCAAGAGCGGACGCAACCGGGCGCCGCGGCTGGCGGAGAACGGTGAGGTAGGCGAAGAGCGCTGGTTGGCGTTGGAGCTGAAGATTGTTGCCGACGCGGGGATCGTAGGCGTGCCGAACGCGGGCAAGTCGACACTGTTGAGCGTCATCAGCCAGGCCAGGCCGAAGATCGCCGACTATCCGTTCACGACAGTTGTGCCCAACCTGGGCGTGGCGGACGTGAACCACGTGCAGATCGTCTTTGCCGATATTCCCGGGCTGCTGGAGGGGGCCCATGACGGCGTCGGGCTGGGCTTGGACTTTTTGCGCCATGTCGAACGCAGCCGCGTTCTGGTCCATCTGCTCAACGGGGCAAGTCCCGACCCGCTGGGCGACTTTGAGGTGATCAATCAGGAGATGACGTTGTTCAACCTGGAGCTGGCGGAGCGTCCGCAGCTGGTCGTTCTGAACAAGATTGACCTGACCGAGGCACGGGCAATGTGGCCTCAGCTGCAGGAGAAGCTGGCGGAGGGGGGCCATGAACTCCACGCCATCAGCGCAGTTACCGGAGAAAACGTGCAACAGCTCCTGTATCAGGTCAAAGCGTTGCTGGATGCGCAGCCGGCGGCGGATAGGACGGAGACAGTCGAGGCTCTGCCGGTGCTGTCGCCTGAGGAGGATGAACGCGCGTTCAGCATTACGCGATTGGAGCACGACCTTTGGCTGGTCGAGGGAATCGCGATTGAACGGGCGGCGCAGATGACCAACTGGGACTATTACGAGGCGGGCTTGCGATTCCAGCGCATTCTGGGGGCGATGGGGATCACCGATTCGCTGCGCGAAGAGGGGATTGAGGACGGCGATCGCGTGCAGATCGGCGCAGTTGAACTGGTCTGGGGATTCGAGAACGCGTTGGGAGAGTAGCTGACATTGAGCGCACCGGGAAGATGAGGCCCGAAAAAACGCACAAACGCATCGGCGTTCTTGGCGGGACGTTTGACCCGATTCACATCGGTCATTTGATTCTGGCCGTTGAAGCCCGGCATCAGCTGCAGTTGGACCGCGTCTACCTGGCGCCGGCCGGCGATCCACCGCACAAGCAGGACAACCCGATCTCACCGGTACGTCACCGGCTGGCCATGTGCCGGCTGGCCGTTGCCGACGACAGCGGGATTGACATCAGCCTGATCGACGCAGAGCGGCCAGGTCCCCACTACACGTCGGACATGCTACGGCTCTTGCGCGCGCGCGTAGACGCCGAGGCGCAGCTCTTTTTCCTGATGGGGCTTGATAGCCTGCGCGATCTGCCAACATGGCATGAACCTCTCTGGCTGGTACGGAACTGCCGGCTGGTGGCCCTTCAGCGGCACGATGTCGAAATCGACTGGCCGGCGCTGGAAGCGCTGCTTCCGGGCGTGCGCGCGCGGGTCGTCATACTTGACATGCCGGAAGTGGAGTTTGCCAGCAGCGTCCTGCGCGAGCGCGTGCGGTCGGGACAGCCGATCCGGTATCAGGTCCCGCACGCGGTGGAACGCTACATCCGTGAACACGGCCTGTACTGCGGTTAGAAGGGGCCTGAAGGGGATTGGGCGCGCGGTGCCTGGCGGGGCGCGCGCATGACTCACTCGCTGTTGGAGTTGACGAGGAAAGGCAGTGGGTGGGTTTCCGATTGGAGGAGCGGCGCCTCATCTAATTCGACACCCAGTTGCTCGAGCGCCTTGAGGAATTGGGTATCCTCCAACACGGTCAGCTGATCGGTCGTCATGCTTCTGAGCATGTCGGCATTGGTCTTCTTTATGGCGGCCGCTTGCTCGACTTCGATGTCCGGCTGAATGCCCTGGCCCTTGATCAGATTGCCGTCAGGTGTCAGCCAGTTGGTGACGCCGAGAAGGATGGCGGAACCGTCGCTGAGGTCGAACTGGTTGAGGACGGTGCCGGTGCCGAATGTCGTTTCGCCGATCAGGACGGCGCGATCGTTTTCCTTGAGTGCGCCGGCTGTGATTTCACCTGCGCTGGCTGTTCCTTTATCGATGAGAACGATCAGCGGCATCTGCCTGGCGTAACCCCAACCGCGCGAACGGTGGACAGTCCGATTATCGTGTGCATCGGCCTCGATCAGTATCACATCCCCTTTGGGGAGGAAGTGGCTGTTGGCCTCAATCGCCTGGTGGAGGAATCCCCCGGGATTGTTGCGCAGGTCCAGGATGATGCCCTGGTAGATATTGGCCTCGGTAATCTCCCGCAAGGCGGATTCAAGCTCCTTGTCGACGCCGAATGTAAACTGGGAAATGGAGACGTAGGCCAGTTCGGTGTTTGGGATGGCGCTCCAGGCGACGCTGGGGACTTCGATTTTGTCGCGGATAATAGAGACTGTAACCGGCTCTTCGACATCGGGGCGGCGAACCGTCAAAACAACCTCTGAATCGGCGGGGCCGCGCACGAGTAAGATCACCTGGTCGAGCGACTTTCCTTCGACCGATTCCCCATCGACTTCCAGGATAATATCGCCGGCGAGGATGCCGGCGGATTCGGCGGGCGACCCGTTTATCGGGGCGACGATAGTGACATTGCCCTCCTCCATCGATACGTAGGCGCCGATTCCTTCGAAAGAGCCCTGGAGACTGGTCTGGTGGAGCTGCACCGCGTCCGGTGTGAGGAAGGTGGTGTGGTCTTCATCTCCCAATGAGGCGAGCATTCCTTCGATGGCACCGTATGTCATGGCGGTGAAGTCGACGCGCTCGCGGTCGACGAAATGTGCCACGACGTAGTCCCATGCCTGCCAAAAGATGCCAAATTCGGCAGGCCGTTCCCCGGCGGCCATCGCAGAGCGGATCGTGAAGCCGGACAGATTGCCGCCGACGAACGCCAGGGCCATCAGCCAGAAGATAAGAATCAGCAGTGCAACGCGCCTAGCCAGTGCGGCTCGGGGTACTCGTGTCATCACCGGTCATCCCATCGCTGCTGTCTTTGCGTCAAGTGACCATATGCCGCAAAACAAGGCCGCTCGAATTCGAGAAGAGCCAGAAACGACGTTTCCTGGATTATCGGTTACGCGGCAGGATTTCGCAAGCTCCGGAAGGGGCTTTCGAACTACAATAGAAAACTGTCCGCAATCCGGATTGGCGGTCTTGCCAATTCGTAATTGCGGACAGTCCCTGTCTTACAGCGTTGCCAATGACTCGTACAGCGAGGAGCCCATCGGTCTGGCCTTGCGCCAACTGTCTCCCGCGCAGGTTAGCTGGTGGCGGTTGCGGTCCGGCCTGAGACGACGGCTCTCAAGGTCGGTCGGTAATTCGGCCGGCCGCAAACCCTGGCAGGTGACGCACGCTGGCCCAGCGCTCGCTTTAACTCCCCAGCTCTACTGCAAGCTGAGCATGAGGCTGCCGGACTCCTGCATGACGTTGACATCGGGCAGCATCATCGGGATGTTGGCAGCCAGCACGGCGTTGACCTGGTCGTTGACCATACCCAGCATGGCGCCGCCAACCGCGAACGGGCCGGCACCGGCCTGCTGCAGGTCGACCATCAGTTGCCCGTCACTGACCATCAGATTGCCGACGAGGTCCAACGTGTTGCCCACCATTGGCATGCTGACGCCATCCTTGAGGGTGACGCGGAAATGCAGCGAGTCCGGCTCCACCCAGACGAGGACCGAGTCGATCGGCTGATTCGGGCCGCTGTTGGCTTCGAGACCCTTGGTCAGGAAACTGCTGAACTCAGACTCGCTCAGCGTCACTGAAAGAGTTCCAAGGGCTCCTAACAGGGCATTCTGCGCGGTAAGGGCCGCTTCGGTCGAGATCTCGATGTCGCGATCCGGCGGTTGGACGGCCGCAGTACACGCACTAAGCACTACCAGCACCACGGACAGTACAACGAGCGTGAGGAGTGGGGTTCGTTTGTTCATGGTTCTGTTGCTCCTTGAGAGAATTGGGTTAAGGGAACGGTACGCTTGAACTCATCATAAATTGATCGAGAAGCAATTAAATGATGACCTTAGCTATATCGTCGCATAAGAAGCGCTCTTACGCAAGTCTCAAATATTGGGCACGCCACTACCGGATTTCGCTGTTCCAAGAACGAATCCGAGCGCTCGGATCCTGTTCGCGGGCACATCTTCTCATAAGTACGGATATAGCACAAGTCCGAAAAAAGCAAGGGCGCGGTCCACAACGTGGGCGAGATTCTGACAAACGTCCGGGCAGCTTTGCAGGCTGTGTCGATTCGACAATCTCTCTGATGACCGTTTGCACTCCGCCGGATTTGGGAGCCACATTTGGCCTGGGCGGGCGCCGAGTGTCCACATAATACACGGGGCGGGCAATGTCTGTCAAGCCCGAAAAATGCAGTGAGTATCCGTTTTCAAGTCGCATCCAGGCCGGGCGAGGGCGGTCTGGTGAAGAGAAACCGGCATATCGAGCCCGCGGTTGCGGCCGTTGCCGGTCCGCGGCAGGTCTGACCGCCGAGGTGCCGCCGCGCCCTTCCGCGCTTCACTCTTCTGACTCTTCGAGCACATCTACGCCGGCGAGTTCACGGTCCAACAGGTAGAGCCCCGGTTTGAAGTCGCCGATCAGGCGAAGCTTCTGCACAAGGTCGTCGATCAGTTCCTCTTCCTCAACCTGCTCATCGACAAACCACTGCAGGAAGCTGTCGGTGGCGTAGTCTCCTTCGAGGCGCGCCAGCTTGACGATACGATCAATCGACTCGGTAACTTTCTGCTCCTGATTGAGCGTGCCTTCCATAACCGCCTGGGGCGAACCGAAATCGTGCTCGGGCGCGGGCACCGGGTAGAGCTCGACGCGGCCGCGGCGGCTGTGAATGTAGCGGTAGATCTTCATGGCGTGCGCCATCTCTTCTTCGGCATGGTTGAAAATCCACTGGGAAAAGCCCTTGAGTCCCATGCCTTCAAAATAGTCGGCGGCCGCGATACGTATAGTGCGCCTGCAACTCCATGTTGATCTGTTCATTCAATGCGGTCTGTACTTTGTCGACAAACATGTCTGATCTTCCTTCCCTTTCTGGAAGCTGTGCGCGGTCGCATAAGCGAGAAGCGTACGAACCTGTAAAACCCGGCTGCGAATGTCAGGGCGTTGCCGGCATCTCTTCAATACGCGTTTCAGTCATGCTGCAATCGCCGGGATACTCGATTTCGATGGTGATATGCGAGAGACGGAGACCGTCCAGCTCCTCTCGTGCCCGCTGCTTGATCTCCCGGATCTGGGCCTCATCCGCGCTGGCATCGACGACGAGGTGCGTGGAAAGCACATGATGGTTGCCGTCGAGCGACCACAGATGTGTGTGGTGACAGTCTTCGACCAGGCGAATGTTGCGCAGGCGCTGGGCCAGTTGCGCGAAAACCGGCCGACATAGCGCCATTTTGCGTCCCATATTGCACCAGTTCACGCAATTGGCCAAATGCCGCCGCCGCTACTGGCCGCACGGTTCCAGTACTGATTCGATGCTGTGGGGAGTCTGATTGGAACTGTCCCCGCCACGAGTTGCTGTTCGGATCTTCGCTTCACGCTCTTCAATTTGCAGGTGGGCCAAATAGAAAAGGAGGGCCAGTTTGGAGATCTCCAGCCCTACATAGTGCGAGTGGAAGGATGGCATAGAGGCCTCCGTCCCTTTGATAATGGCGACCGTACGGGCATCCAGAACAGTATATAGGAGTAGTGTCTGGATCGTGAGCAGCAGACCAGAAAGGAGGGCAACGAGCCGCGTGCGACCCCGACTTGGAGTCACAAAGACGATTGCGAGGATGACTATCGCCAGGCCGATCTCCAGGGCGTTCAGCGCGTGAAAAGTGGCAAAAGCGATTTCCATGGCTACGGGGAGCGTCAAAGAAGGGGCCTGAAATTTGAGCGGAGTCGCCATGAAGCTGATGCCTAGGACGAAACCGGCCCAAAGCAGAGTCAGAACAAAGACGCGGTCCATGACGATTGTCAACAGTCGGTGGCAGCAGCGAACCATAGTATTGCCTGTCTCTATGTGGCTGGAGTTTCAGCGGCAGTAGGAATTGGGTAAGAGAATTTGGGGTCTGTCGAAGCCGGAGAGGTCCACATACTGAAAGGAACTCAATGGAACTCAGCTCTCGGTTCAATTAGCCCAAAACCTCACCCCGATTTGCCGACTGAGCGACTTCAAACAGTTCTAACTTGGGATGCCCTGAGAAAGCCTCCTTTGGCAACCTCCCTGTACGGGCGTGGCCCTCCTTAAACTCGTCGGATTGGGTCCAATTTTCAAAGTGTTCTTTACTTTCCCAGAGGGTCTCAACGACATAAGGGGCGCCATCCTTCTGGGGGCGAAGCAGCCGAAAAGAGAGAAACCCGGGCATGCGGTCCACCAACGCGGCGCGGTCTTTGAAGCGATCTTCAAACGCTTCAGCGTATTTCGGAAGTACGGGAATTCTGTTCATGACAATAAACATTTTCTACTCCTCTCTCTTTGCCTGTCGAATAGAGCCAGGCTGGTATCCTATGGCGTCGGTACAACTACGGGACATGCTGCGGTGGGATGTTGGATCACTCTGACTGGAATCGCAAAAGCGCTTTCGATTCGTTCCGCAGTCAGAACTTCCTGGGGGGGTCCGTCGGACAGAACCTGACCTTTGTTCAAAAGGACAACTTTGTCGGCATATTGTGCTGCCAGATTCAGGTCATGAAGGATCGCAAAAACGCCCACCCCCTGCTGCGCCAGACGCCGTGCCGCACCTAACATTTCGTGCTGATGGGCGATGTCAAGATTGTTGGTTGGTTCATCCAATAGGATGTAGCGGGGACCCCAGGGCGACTCCTCCCAGACTTGCGCCAGTACGCGCGCCATCTGCACTCTTTGTTGCTCCCCGCCCGATAGCGTCGTAAAAAGGCGCTGGCTGAATTCCGTCATCGAAACCTCGGCGAGGGCCTGCTCAGCGACTGTATAATCCAGCTGTTGTTCCCTGTTTCCAACATGCGGTGTGCGTCCCATAAGGACCACTTCATTAACCCGAAAAGAGAAAGTAAGGTTGGAGTTCTGGGGCAATACAGCGCGAACCTGGGCCAGTTGCCTTGTAGACCAACGACGGAGGGAGGTCCCGTTCAGATGGACGCAGCCCGCCGACAGGATGCGCTCGCCGCTCAGTGCCCGCAAAAGCGTTGACTTACCTGCTCCATTCGGGCCGACCAGGGCTAGAAAGGTGCCCGGTGCGACCCCCAGCGAAACATCATCGACCAGCCGGTTGCCATTCACCTCTACACAGATTCTTGTGGCTTCAAGCAAGACTGGGTTCTCCCTGTCTGCGGGCGCGTAGCAAGAGCCATAAGAAGAAGGGCGCGCCCAGGCTGGCGGTAACTACCCCGATAGGCAATTCGGCGGGAGCGATTATTGTACGGGCGACTACATCGGCAGCGACCAGCAGAGAGGCGCCAAGCAATGCTGAGCCGGGCAAGACAATGCGGTGTTCCGGCCCAACCATGAGTCGAAGAAGGTGGGGAACAACCAAACCTATGAACCCTATACTGCCGGCGACCGCCACCGACGCCCCCACAGCCAGAGCAGCCATCACTACAATGAGACGCATTACCTGTTCGGTAGAAATGCCCAGATGTCTGGCCTCGGCTTCCCCTAGCAGAAGGGCGTTGAGAGCCCGGGCCAGCCGCGGCAGTACGAGCGCGCCCAACGCGATGAACGGCCCAGCGCTAAAGACTGCGCGCCAGGTCGCGCCTCCCAGGCTGCCCAGATTCCAGAAAACAATATCGCGCAGCTGATCGTCAGTAGCGAGAAGAACGAAAAAACCCACTCCGGCTCCTGCCAGCGCGTTAATGGCGATACCCGCCAGCAGCATGGTGGATACGGCTGTGTAGCCGTTCACTGTGGAAAGTCGATAGACGGCAAAGGTTGTTGCAGCGCTCCCGGTAAAGGCGACCAGCGGCAATGAGGCGTAACCGAAAAGTGAACCCCCCTTCTGCACGAGGGGCAGACCGACAACGATCCAGGCCGTCACTGCCAGGGCCGCGCCGCTGGAAATGCCGATCAAGCCTGGATCCGCCAGGGGATTGCGAAAGAGCCCCTGCAGAGCCGCGCCCGAAAGCGCCAATCCCGACCCAATGAGAGCCCCCAGGAAGACCCTGGGCAGTCGAATGGCAATTACGACGGCCTCGTGGCGGATTTCAAAGGCCCAGGGAAATTCCAGCCCGAACTGTTTTGCCAGAATCGCGACAATTTGGGCGGGAGAAACCGCAACAGCGCCTACCGCAATGCTGGTAGCGCTGGTGATGACGAGGAGAACTCCAAGTCCGGCCAGAATCACGGGAGTCTGCCTCCCGACACCGCCGGAGGTGAGGAAGCTGAGCAGATGAAGTCGGAAAATCATCCGCCCAGCCATATATGTGCACGGAAGGGAGAATTGGCTGAGGAAGCCAGGCCCTTGACGGAGACTGGGAGAGCTAGAGGGCTCGCTCTCCCAGCATTCAGGTCTTCCGGCTGCATAGAGGCGCGCTGACTAAGTGACATATCGAAGGGCCAATGGTCAGTTCAGGACCGGCGGCGTCACCTGATGAGGTGGCGCCATGCGAAACACGGGATGAGCTTGTCCGTCCCCCGTCAGATTGATTCGGGGCATGACCTCATCGATCATCTCCACCATCAGCAGAAACTCCTCTACAGGCAACGTAAGAGACAACTTGCCAACGCAGAGACGGCAGTGGCCCCCGCTCACCAGGCCTTCCTGCTCAAGAATCTTGGCGCGCGTTTGCATTACATGACCTGCAAGACGGTTGAAGGACTCCGCGGGCAGGTGAAGCCCGATTCCATCCCAGATGAGGTGGACTGTACCGTGCTCACATTGACTGACGTACTGCTGACCATTGCGTTCGGCCAGAATGACTACATTTTGACACATTTGAATCGTGCTCCTGTCTTCTTGTTTGCTTAGTGACCTTCTCTGATTCGCTGGGCGAGTTCCAGCGCGGCCTTACCCATGCGTGGCCCAAAGTTGAGCAAGTATAGTCCGTCCATTGCGACAATGCGTCCGGACTGTGCTGCAGGTGTCTGCGCAATGCCGGGCAATGCCAACAACCCTTCATTGCCGCCCAGACTTTGCAGCCCGCCGATGAACATTAGGATTACATCGGGTTCGGCGGCAATAGCCGCCTCAGCCGTCAGTGGACGATAGTCCTCGAACTCGGTGACGGCATTTGTACCGCCTGCCAAATCGATCATGACATGGGCTCCGGTATTCAGACCGGCTACACTGACGGCGCCAGCCCCGCGCGCATAGATAAACATGACCCTTGGCCGAATGTCGGACTCTTGCACGTAGGCGCGAGCTTCGTCCAGGTCTGACTGAATCTGGGCAATGAGCGACTCGCCTTCTGCTTCGCGGGCCAGCGCCTGGGCAAGGGCGCGAACCTTGCGCGCTACCCCTTCCTCCGAGTCCTCCGACTCCAGCAAGAGCACTGCGACGCCTGAGTCCCGCAGCTGCTGAATCGCCTCAGCTGGCCCCGCCTCAGTGGTGGCCAGAATCACGGAGGGATTTAGCGCGAGAACGCCTTCCGCTGACAGCCGGCGCTGGTAGCCGACCTGGGGCAACTCTGTAACCGAAGTTGGGTAGCTGCTGGATCTATCCACCGCCACGACATGTTCGCCAGCGCCCAGGGCGAACACGATTTCGGTAACCGGCCCCCCCAAAGTGATAATCCTGCTCAGGTCGTCAATGACGACAAGGTTTCCGTCCGCGTCGAGCAGTTCCCTGGCAGTGGAATCCTGGGGAGATTGCGCGTCGGTGGATGAAGAGGCTGGCTTTTCCGCGGTCTGTGGCTCAGTGGCGGGAGTGGCCGGACCTACTGGCACTACACATGCTGTCAGCAGCACGACGCAGAAGAATAGGGGACCAAAACACTGCAAGAGAGGCATGGCTTTCTCCTTTCGGTTGGTGAACTAAATGCACCAAACTGAACCTGTAAACAGGGAGAGAAGCCACAGTTGCGTTACGAAGCGGCATCTGATATACTCTGCGGCAGGTTCAGCAAGGTCAAAGGTGGCTGGGTCCAGCAGCCTCCTTTAGAGGACTGTTGTTGTTCCTATCTGTTGCCGGCCCTTCGGGGCCGGTTTTTCTATTTTCCAAGTCAGGTACTGTTTTCTTTGGCAGCCGCCCAGGTGGGTTCAACTGCCTGCCCGCCGGATTCGACGGGGGAACCCTTTGCGCTGGCGCGAACGCGTCTCTTCTGCTGATATTCGGCCAGGTAGTAGCTGCCAATGACGAAGGCGGCCGCCGCGCCCTGACCACAGATGGTCTCCCAGGTCGGAAAGACGCCAAGCCAGAGACCCATCCAATAGGGAAGGCTGAGGGACCCGACCGGGGAAATCGGCAGCCAGCCGACGGCCTGCATGGTGTGAATGGTATTGCCCACCATGATTAGCAGGACGCCGCCAATGAGGATTCCCGTTATGACCAGCATTCGCTTGTAAGGCAGACGGGTCTGAAGATGGAAGGTGAAGAAGCCGACTACAGCAGTGCCCGCCAGGCCCAGAGCTACACCCTGCATTACCACGGCCGGCCCGGCGTCTAGCACGAGCGCCTGCAAAAAGAGTACCGTCTCGAACCCCTCGCGGTAGACACTGGTGAAGCCGAGGGCGATGAATCCCAGGGCCTGCGCCGAGATCAGGCTCTCGGCCGCGCCTCCCAGGAGTACCCTTTTGCGCTGGTGGAAACCGGCTATCCAATCTTTCCAATAGACGCGGTGGAAGAACCAGTTGGTGATGAGCAGCAGCACACCGACCGCAATCACGCCCACGATGGCTTCCAGGCGCTCTCCGAAACCGCTGAATGCCAGCATGAGGCGCTGTGCGATCCACCATGTGGCCGCGGTAGCGGCAAGCGCCAGGAGAACGCCGACTACCATCGAACGCCGGAACGCGGCATAGGCGCCGACCATGCTGGCCAGAAGAGCGGCGAGGATGACGATTGCCTCCAGCCCCTCTCGGAAGACAATGACGGCGGAATTGGTGATAATCGCCATTGGCGCGGCGCCGCTGCCGAGTACGGTCTGGGCTTCGGCCAGCCCGGCGTCGAGCACATCGCGAATTGCGGCTACCTCTGCCGGGGTACGGCGCTGTGCCACGGCCAGCGAAAGCCCTGGCTGTCCCTGAAAGCCGTGCCAGAAGAGACCGTCGAGGCGGGCGACCAGGTCGGGTGAGAAGGCCATCAGGCGCAGTTCCGGTCCGGCGTCAAAGAGCGCATAGGCCTGTATGCGGCTGCTTTCGGCCAGCTCGTACTCCCCGCGCGCGACCTGCTGCTCCATCTCGTTCAGCAGCGTCTCCACCACGTTGAAGATACCCTCGCCGCTGCTGTCATGAACCGCGTCCCCAAGGGTCTCCTCGGTCAGCATCAGGGCCTCTTCCACCATGGAGCGTACCGTTTGCCTCTCGCCGAGGGCCTCCATCGTTACCTTCATTTCACGCAGCAGGCTGACAAGACGTTCGGCGGCAACGGGGTCGGCGGCGGAGATGCGGGGGTAGAGTTCAGCGAGAAAGACCTCGGCCTGGTCGCGGAATGTCAGGGCCTCTCTGTACTCGGTGTCGATGGTAATCTGTCCGTTGCGCACGCCGTCGCGGTACTCTATATAGACGAGGTCGATGAAGAGATAGAGCAGCTGGCTGCGGCGGGCGAACTCTTCAGGCGAAAGATCAACTGGCTGGTAGGCGGAGAGCAGCCCGCGCAGGTCGGCCACCGCGCCAAAACTGTCGTCAAGGCGGCCGGACAGCACACCTTGGTCCAGGGCGGCCAGGGCTGTTTCCACGGCCAGTGCGGCGGACTGCCCTTCCTTGGAGACGAAATCGGGGCGCAGGATGGCGAAGTAGCCCCGCAGCTGGCCCGTCCACTCACCCGCGCGCGTGCGATAGCCTTTGCCGGCGGCCTCTTCAAGCTTGTTCAGCGCCTCGCGCAGGCGAAAGAAGTAGGTATCGCGCAGGTCGTCGCCGACAACTGCGATCGTGGTCGCCTGGTTGGTTTGGCCGCCGCGATAGGAGATAACGGTCTGGCGGGCCAGATCGTGGATCATGTTCACTTTGGTGGCGCGTCGGAACTCGCGCAGGCGCAGCCAGTCGGCCGCGCGCGCGCCATCTTCGGCCTCCAAGGCGCCGAGCGCAGCGGTGGATGCGCCCCAGAGCAGCCCAGTCCAGACGCGGCCGCGAGCAGAGGAGAGCGCGGCGCCATCGCCTGTCTCAACAGCTTGCAGCGCGTCGGCCAGCGCCTCCTTGATCCACGCATCGGCGTCTGGCGCGGCCGCAGTCAGGAGCGCTCCCAGGCCGGCTGTGTAGTTTTCGGTCGCGGTCTCGATGTTGGAAACTGCCTCCGCGGCCAGTTCGGCCTGTTCAGACTGCGGGGCGCGCTCAACCGCGAATAGCGCCCGTTGAGCTTCAAAGGTCAAGCTGCGCAGGTCCTCGGCCAGCTGCCACAACGGAATCTGCTCTGTATCTTCTTGCAAGTGAGAGGAGGGTGCTGGGGACGATTCGCCTTCCTGCGGCGACTGCGCATCGACCGTCAGCGGGGCCAGGGTTGCGGCAAAAACCAGGGTAAGGAATACGAGGCACAGAGCGCCGATACGCGCCGGATTGCCTGTCCGCTCCACGAGGCTGTTCACCGCAGGTTCCCTTCTAATCGAAAGCGACGAAAAGTAAAAGTGGCCGGCGCTCTGACAAACGCCGGCCATTTCCGTTATGCCAGATCAAGCGAGATGTTGAGGTCCGAAGCCGCCTGGGCAACCAGTGCCGCCAGGGCGGTCGCCAGGTCCTGGGCTTCAGTGCCGAAGAGATCGGCCTCTTCAGGGCTGAACTGCACGCCGCCCTGCTCCTGCGCGTACAGGTCGTCCACATAGGCGATCAGCGTATCGAAGTCGGTACGAATCTGCTGGTCGAGTTGCGAATCGGAATCGGACACAAGGGTCGCAATATTGTCGTAGGTGAAACTCAGACCGGCGAGAATGCCCTTGATGTCAAGCAGACGGCTGACGGCGATAAAGCTTTCGGCCTCGCTGGCGGTACCGCTGACAAAGACCGACTCCTTCCACTGCTCGAAGTACTCGTTCATCGTCGGGATCATGGTGACCAGGGCGGTGAGCGCATCTTCCAGTGTCGGGTCCCAATCCTGGATGGCCGCCTGCATTTCAAGCGTTGCGTCGTCCAGTCCCTGGGTTGCGCCGAGCAGCATGTTGGCTTCCGGCAGCGCTTCGCCTACGGCAATCTCGCCGTCACCGTCAAGATCGACCTTGAGACCGGTGAACTCAGGGATCGTGCCCCAGAGGGTCGGCTCCAGCAGGTTGTGGAAGAAGTTGCCGGGCGACTCGAGCACGCGGCCGTCGGGCAGCTCGAGCTGCCACTGCAGGGCCTCTTCCGGGTCCTCGGAACCAGGCGGGCCGGCGTCGATCCAGACGTCGAAGTGGGCCAGGGAGGGGACCCCGGCGACGATGCCTTCGTCAAGTTCGTAATAAGTGCTGGCCTCCAGCCAGAGTTCACGCGCCTCAACAACGAGGGCATGCACCTCTTCCTGGTTCTCGTCCCAGATACGGGCGTAGGGATCGCCGTCGGCCTTTGCCGCCTCCTGCACGAGGTCATAGTACCGCTGGGAAACGTCGGCCAGAGCGGCAGTGGCGACCTGCATCTGGGCGGCATTCTCCAGGGCGTATGACTTGACGGCATCCAGATCGATGGCCGCGGACTGTTCGGAGCCCATCTCCTGTGACGCGCCCGCGCCCGGGTCTTCGGCCGGGATTGCCTGAATCGTGCACGCTGAAAGAGTCAACAGCGTTGCAACGCAGAGTGTGAATGAAACGAAACGCTTAATCATTGGTGCATTGTCTCCTGTATAGTATGTGGTTTTGCGATCCTTCGGCGCAGAGTGTACAGAAACTTCGTTCCCGGTGCGTTTGCCAGCAAGAGACAGGTGTCAGCTGCGGTTGAACGTCCAATCGTGTACGTGTCTCAGAAGGCGTCAGATTCCAATCTTGACTGCCGGCAACTTAAGGCTGGACCGGTGCGCCGTCCGGACTGGCATTGTCTGAGACTGGCGCGTGCGCTATACTGGAGACCGGTCCAGCGCAGGCTTTGCGTGATGGCTGGGGCAACAGCCGTCACCTGGTCATCGTTCTGTGTTGGACTTCCGCGCAAGGTCGGCCCCGTCGGGGCCGGCCTTTTTCTATCCGCCGGTCGGATACCTGGCCCACCGCCGCGCCAGCGCCATGCGACCGCGGAGCAAGCGCATTTCTCGCTTTTTCGTCTCGTCCTCCTTCTCAGGTATATCATGCGGGGGACGCACCTTTCGGACATTGAGAAACAAGAGGCCGAACGAGAGGACGAGGCCGAGTAAGAGAATAAGCTGCAGAATCTCAACGATTTCCATGTTGCTCCTCTTTATACGACGGCTCTTAGAGAAAGCGGATGGTTCTGAGCCGCGCATGTGCAGGCAGCCGGCGCAACTCACAATGGGGAACAGTATAGCATCGAAAATTGGCCTGCGAGGGCAAATCTTGACGGGATCTTGCGCTGCGAGGGTAAAGGGAAAAAAGAAAGGGTAGTTAACGTCAGAATTAAGCTAGGTTAATTCCGTTCAGAACAGGCCCAATTGGCCGCTCTCTTCGCCGTCGGGCGGCGTCACGATTTCGGGATTCCACTCGGGCAGAGGCACACGCTCACCGACCCTGGCGCGCAGGCGGCGGACCGTCTCGGGCGCGTGGCCCTCAAAGGGATTGTGGACATAACAGAAGACATCCCTTCCGGCCAGCATGGTGGCGGCAATGCGCTGCGCCCACTTGTCCAAAAGCTCCTCCTGCGGCCGTCGAATGATGCTGTCGTCGGGCAGCGGGTCGCGATCGCGGCCGATCAGGCGGATGTGCAGGGGGATGCCGGGGTCGGCGCCCTCGGCCGCGGTCTGCCAGTGGCAGAAGGTGTCCGGCTGACCGACGCGTTCGACAGTGACGAACCCGATCCCCCTCTCCATCAGGAAGAGGGCAAATGCAGGCGTCATGAGGTCAACCGCGCGCACCTCGACCGCGAGCGGGAGCGAGGCCGCAGCCGGCGCAAGGCGGTCGAAGAAGCCGGCGAGCCGGCGGCCGGCGCATCTGCGCGAGACGGCGGCGGGGAACTGGACCAGGCCGGGGCCGGCCGCGGTCCCGAATGAGCGCACGACGTCGAGATAGGCCGCGGCCAGCTCGTCAACATCCACCAGCTGTCTTTCATGGGTGATCTCTCTCGGCGCCTTGAGCGAGAATGTGAACTCTGCCGGCACGCTCTCCAGCCAGCGGCGCACGGTTTTCGGCGCGGGCAGGGCATAGAAGCTGGTATTGACTTCGACACTGTTGAACGTTGCCGCGTAATAGCTGAGCTGGCGGTCAGCCGGCGTCCCGGGAGGATAAAATACGCCGCGCCAGTCGGGGAAGCTCCACGAAGAGGTGCCGATGTGCAGCGCGCCCGGGTTATTGTGTGACATAGTTGTCATGCAGGCTTGATGCAGCAAGAAAAGGGCAAAGTGCCGGCAAATGGGCGCTGTAATTTACCCTTTATGTGCAAGTTGCCCAATAAGATGCCGTCAAATTCATGCAGGATTGGCAGTGGATTCGCCTTTGCGATCGAGTATCCTTGCTTGCAGTCGCCCCTTAAAGGCGTTTTGACGAATGTCTCTGTTCGGAAAAGGTGGAACTGCTTTACCTGCATACTTTGACAACCCAGGCCCCACATGTTTCGGCTGGCCCATCTACGGCACGATGCGCGCTGACGGCGACTGAACCAGGAACGGTCGCCGCACCACAATTCGGCAGGAGATGGGCAATTTTGTTTAGTCTCAATTGAGGAAGGAGAACTTTTCGATGTCAACGCTTGTACGTGCCATGAAACACAATACCAAATTACGTGCCATTCCTATCGCCTTGCTTGGGCTGGTCGTCTTTGCTCCCTCGGCATTCGCCCAGGATGCGGCGCCGCTGAGTGTGGATGAGGTTGCCTATTCGATAGACAACATAATCCTGTTCCTCTCGGCTGTGCTTGTACTGTTCATGCAGGCAGGCTTCGCAATGGTGGAGGCGGGATTCAACTCGGCCAAAAACACCGTCAACATCATGTTCAAGAACATCATCGACCTGGCGAGTGGTGTTTTCTTCTACTTCCTGATCGGCTACGGCCTGATGTACGGCAGCTCGGTCCTTGGCGGATTCCTGGGCTTCGGAGGCCTGGGCGTCTCGGCTGAATCTCCTGAAGCAGTTGCAGGCAACCTGCACCCGCAGGTCGACTTTCTGTTCCAGGCGGTTTTCGCGGCCACGGCAGCAACGATCGTCTCCGGCGCTGTGGCCGGCCGCATGAAGATTTCGGGCTATCTGATCTACAGTATCGTCTTGACAGCCATTATCTACCCGATAAGCGGCTTCTGGAAATGGGGAGGTGGCTGGCTGGACCAGATGGGCTTCTATGACTTTGCCGGCTCGCTGGTCGTTCATGCCGTTGGCGGATTTGCGGCCCTGGCGGCGGTTATCGTGCTCGGCCCACGCATCGGGCGCTTCGGCGGCGGCTCAACCAACCCGCTGCCACCGAGCAACATGGCGATGGCCGCGCTGGGCGTCTTCATCCTGTGGGTGGGCTGGTACGGCTTTAACCCGGGCAGTCAGCTTGCCTTCGCGGGCGCTGTGAACGCAAACGCTGTGATGTTGATCGCCACCAACACGACGCTGGCGGCGGCCACGGGAACCCTGTTTGCCATGCTCTACGGCTGGGTCAAGACCGGGAAACCCAACTTGAGCTATACCCTGAACGGCGCGCTCGGCGGCCTGGTGGGAATCACCGCCAACTGTGATTCGGTCAACAACATCGAAGGCCTGATCATCGGCGCGGTGGCCGGCGTCCTCGTATGCGTCGGCATGGAGCTCCTGGAAAACCTGAAGATCGACGATGCCGTCGGCGCGTGGTCCGTGCACGGCCTGTGCGGCATCTGGGGTGGAATCGCCACCGGCATCTTTGGCGGCCATCCGCTGATTGCGCAGATCGTGGGTTCGATCGCGATTCCGGTGTGGGCGTTCGTTACCGCCTTCGTTCTTTTCAAGGTCATCAAAGCGCTGGGCGTGCTGCGCGTCTCGCCGGAGGAAGAACAGGCCGGCCTGGACCTTTCCGAGCACGGTGTCGGCGCCTACCATCTGGCCGGCGAGGAGGCCTGACGCACGTGGGCGAGATGCCCGCGAGTTCCCGATGTTGCCATGGCGGATCGTTCCGTGAAACACCGAGCCACAAAGAAAGGGTCTCGCTGAAGGCATAACATAGTGGTGTAGTATAGCAATATAGACAGACAGCGCCCCTCTCGCCGAGAATCTGAAGGCAAGGGGGGCGTTGTCTTTCCGCTTGCAGGCTCTCCGCATTCGGCTATACTTCATCGCCAGGGCGATAGTGGCCGCTGCTATGGGAAGGCAACGGCGCCCACTCGATGCCTGATACGCGTACGGGATACGTTTGCTGACAGGAGGAAGGACGCCATGCCCAACACGGTTACTATCGGCGAAGTCATGCGGCTGGGCGGGGTGGGCGCGGCCGACTTTGAGAAGTTCGCGGCCGAAGAGTTCAACGCGTTGGGCAAACAGCCTGGAGCAGAGAACTACATTCTCAAAGGAGTGCGGGGCGACCGCACCGGCGGTTATCTGCACCTGGTGAGAAGCGAGGGTGTGGCCAGCGCCTCTACCCGAAACAGCGGCAGCGAGGAACCGCTCAGGCAACAGCTTCCTGAGCGGGACGCCGGAGACCCAACCGAGGAAGTTCAACAGCTGATTCGGGTCGGCCTTGGTCCCGCAACGGCTGCAAGATGGGACTCACGCGCACAGAAGGGTCTCTATACCGCCTACAGGACCGTGGGGAAGAAGATGACGGGAATGCCGGAGGAGGTTCTGATCGAGCCGGTCATGCTGCGTCCGGGGGTTAGCGAGGCCGACTTTGAGCGGTTTGTAACCGAGCGGTACTACGCAATGACCCGTCTGTCCGGGGAGGAAGGCTATCTCCTCAAAGGGGATCGAGGCGACCGAGCGGGCAAGTATATGCTCCTCATTGCCTACGAAAGTGTGGAGGTGCGCAATCGCCGGTCTACCAGTGGCGGCGAACTCTCCCGGGAGATGCAGCAGTGGGCGGACTCCTCCCTTGTGCAGACGACGGTTGCGCAATGGGACTCGTTGGCGCATACGGGTCTTTACACATCCTATGTCGTTTTGGGCCAATAGAGGGACACACGGCCCGTACAAGATTGCGCCACTAGTCCCGTTTACAGAGCCAAAGGCAGGTCTTACGATCCTGCGCCGAGATTTGAAGAATTTAGTTGGCCAAACAAGGAGAACCGCGTATGAAAATCCTTTTTGACGACGATGCTTCATTGGAACCACTGACCGGGAAGGCGTTAGCCATCCTGGGCTACGGAAACCAGGGACGCGCGCAGGCGTTGAACTTGCGCGACAGCGGCGCAACCGTCCTGGTAGGCAATCGAGAAGACAGTTATGGCGAACAGGCGCGGGCCGACGGGTTTGAACTGATGTCCATCGCGGATGCGGCTGCCGCCGGGGACCTTCTGTTCATTCTGACTACCGACGAGTCGCAACCCCTGATTTGGGATGAGCAGATCGCGCCGGGGGTCGGCGCCGGTGACACGCTGGTCTGGGCGAGCGGCTACAATGTCGGCTACGGGCTGATCAAGCCGCGGCCGGACGTCGATGTGGTGCTGGTTGCGCCGAGAATGACGGGAAATATGGTGCGCACCCTGTTCAGCGAGGGCAAAGGCGCAATGGCGCAGGCAGCCGTCCACCAGGATGCGTCCGGCCAGGCCTGGGCGAGGATGATGGCGATCGCCAAAGGTATTGGGGCCACGCGCGGCGGCGTAATCGAGTCGTCGTTTCGCGAAGAGGCGGAACTTGACCTGTTCGCTGAGCAGATCGTCTGGTCCGGGCTGGTGGCCTGGTTTGAAGAGTGTTTCAAGCTGGGCGTGGAGCAAGGCTTCTCGCCCGAGTTGATGGTGCTCGAACTGTACGCTTCCGGCGAGGCCTCCGAGATCCTGGGCCTGATGGCGCGCAATGGCTTCTACCGGCAGATGGCGCACCACTCTACGACCAGCCAGTACGGTACTCTGACGCGTGCGGACGGACTGCTGAACGACGAAATCCGAGCCAAGATGCGCAACAGCATCGTCAACGATATCAAGGGCGGGGCCTTCATCAGCGAGTGGAGCCAGGAACAGGCCGAGGGATCAACCCTCCTGGAGAAACTCCGGCAGACCGCCCTTGCCAATCCCATGAGCCAGGCGGAAGAAGAGGTTATTTCGCTGGTGCAGCAGGCCCACGCGTTGGATTGAACGCACCGGTCATATGGGTCACTGGCTGTCCGGAAGCGCAGGTGTCCCGCCTGCACAGCAGACAGGAGGCGCCACAGCAATCGGCCGACCAGACCGCGCGAACCGTGTTTGACGCAGCCCATGTCCTGTACTACCCTAGAGCGTGGCTGAAACAGGAGAGATAGACCAACCACTGCTGCGGGAAATGCCCGTTGCCGAATCGAGCAGTCCGGAATCTGGCTAAGGGAGGAATTACACCGCGATTCATACATTCTGACCGCAATGGAAGGGACTAGACCACGAGGAGGACAACGATGAAACGATTGACGCTCGTTATCAGTTTGTTGTTCGCGCTGGGGTTGTTGCTATCGGCTTGTGTTGCGGCTGCGCCGGAGATGGACGCGGAAACGGAATCCGAAGAGGTTGCCGCAGAATCGCCTGAGCCGGAAGAAGGTCTCTGGTATAACCCCGATCACGTAGGCGAGACATGGATCAACATCTGCACCGATGCCCCGCCGACATACGGAGGAGTTGCGACCGACATCTTCTTCGGATGGGGGGAGTCAAACCCGACCTGGTGGGGTACGGGCTTCCCCATGTTCTACTCTTTCAGCCAGTTGTATGACGTGCTGGGAGACGGTGTGACCCTTGAACCCGACGCGGCCGAATCGTGGGAAGTCTCCGCCGACGGGCTTACCTACACGTTTAATTTGCGCAGCGATGTCAGGTTCCACGATGGCGAACTTCTGACAGCTGACCACGCGAAGTATTCGTTCGAGGTGCATGCTCATCCTGAAGTAGGGGCGTGGAATGCCGGTTGGATGCCCTACCGCGCCTTTTCCGGCGGGCCGGAGTTTCTGGACGGCAGCGCCGACGGGATCTCAGGTATCGTGGCGCTGGACGACTTTACCCTGCAGATTAACGTGCTGGAACCGCAGATGCACCTCGAATATCTGATCGCCACGATCAACCTCCTGCCGGCCCACTTGATGCAAGACATCCCCTTTGGCGAGCTTAAGGATTCCGAGCTGGTCGGCCATCCGATTGGCACCGGGCCTTTCAAGTTCGTCGAGCATGTGCCAGGCGAATACACCTCGTTTGAAGCCTTCGAAGACTACTACGGCGGAAGACCCTACCTGGACCGGGCGATCTATCGCATCGGCGTGACCGGCAGCACTGCGACCTGGATCGCCGCGCTGGAGAAGGGCGAAATCCAGACAGGGTACCTGGCGTCCGGACTGGATCGCGTCCGCTTGGAGGAGGACCCGAATGTCGTGTTGATCGCGGGACCTACGGCCGGCGGCATGTACCTGAACATGAACACCGAAAGGGTTGAACACAAAGTGCGCCAGGCCCTCATGTTCGCGATCGACAAGGAGGCCATCGCCGAGGGCATCTGGCTGGGACACGCCGAGGCTTTTGACCTGCGAGACAACGACCCGGCCGGCGAATGGGTCAGCCCCGACATTACGATTTACGATTACGACCCGGAAAAGGCCAAGACGCTGCTGGAGGAGGCCGGCTGGGATCCCGACCGCGAGCTTTCGCTCATCACCTATTACCAGGGCGACCTGGACCGGCGGGTGCTTGCCGCCCTGCAGGACCAGTGGGGCCAGGTTGGGATCAAGGTCGAGGTGAACGTATTGGATACACCCGCATTCATAGAGCGCAGCCGGGAGGCGGGCGACTACGACATTGGATACGCGTGTTGTGGCGGGCCTGCCGCCCCATACGAGTACACGCGCGATTCGTGCGACAAGAGCCCATACCCCAATTGGAGCCGGAACTGCAACGAAGAAATGGACGCCTTGGTCCTCAGCGGCATCGCGGAACCAGACCCGGAAAAACGCCGGGATCTGTTCTATCAGGCGACTGAAATAGCCACCGAATCGGCCTATCAGGTTGCGCTTTTCCGCCCGGATCGCAGGTACGCCATCAGTAAAGACCTGTGCAACTACACCTATCGCGAATACCTGCTTGTCTTCTCGGACCAGCATCCCGACAGGTGGTATCTGAGGAGTGAGTAGAAGAGGTTAAGATTGGAAACCGGCGCCTTGCAGCTTTGTGTTTTGCCAAAGGGCATGCGCTCTGGTTGCTTCCCCACGCCGTTTCACCCGCTAGGAGATGGAATCGCTCAGGAGATGTTTGCAGGTGGAAGACCCCATACTGCAAACATCTCTTCTTTGAGCGTATACCTTTGAGGCGCGAGCGTCCCGCCTGCCTGGCGCCGGGCCAATCGAGACGGAGAAACGTGCATGTCCAGGTACATCGCGCGCAGACTCCTGCAGGCTGTGCCAGTGCTGTTTGGAATCACGGTAATCATCTTCACGCTGGTAGAACTTGCCCCCGGAGACGCTGTGACCGCCATGTTCGTGCCTGACATTGGCGTTGTGGCGGACATGGACGAAGATAGGATGCAGGCGCTGAGGGCCTCGTATGGGCTGGACAAGCCGGCCCCGGTCCGCTACTTCATATGGCTGGGGGGCGTTCTGCGCGGCAACCTGGGCAAATCCTTTGTAACCAGAACTCCGGTGATGGAAGAGATCGTACGCCGGCTGCCAGCGACACTGAAGTTGACGGTGACGGCTCTGCTCATATCCTTGACGCTTGGGATCCCGCTGGGCGTCATCACAGCCGTTAGACAGTACTCCTTTCTGGACTACTTTGCGACGTGGTGGACCTATGTGGCGATAGCATTGCCGAGCTTCTTCTCCGCGATTCTGCTGATGTACTTGTTTGCGCTCAAACTGGACCTGCTGCCCACCTTCGGCTACTCGACGGTGACGCGCGAGTTCGGCTTCTGGGATGGCCTGCTGGATCGACTGAAATACCTGATTCTTCCGGCAACGGCGTTGGGCATCCCCGGTATGGCCAGCTTCATGCGCTACAGCCGTTCAAGCATGCTGGAGCATATTCTCCAGGACTATGCAACGGTGGCGCGCAGCAAGGGCCTGAAGGAGACTGTTGTTCTGTACAGACACGTGCTGCGCAACGCCCTCTTGCCTGTGATCACGATAACGGGGCTTCATCTGCCTGAGCTTTTCGGCGGGGCGCTGGTCATTGAGACGATTTTCGCCTGGCCGGGCATGTCAATCCTCTTCATGGCCGGTGTGGAGAGACGGGACTATCCGCTGATCATGGGCATAGGGCTGTTTTCGACAGTGCTGATCGTGCTGAGCACTCTCCTGACCGATCTCGCCTATGTGGTCGTGGACCCGCGGATTCGCTACGAGTGAGGAGCGGCTGCGGGCTGTTACTGCGAAGCGGCCGCAGAATGTACACTGGACGCCTTGTACACTGCGCGCATTGCATACCGCGTGCTTGTGAAACAGCGTTGCAGCGCAGCCAACAGCCATGGCCTCCGACGGGAACAGCGCAGCCGAAAGCATAAGGATGGAGCAGATTGCCGGGTCGGCGCACGGAGGTCGAATCGTGCGCCGCTTCATGCGCAACAGGGCCGCAGTGGCCGGCGCGGCCTTTATGCTGGTCCTGGTGCCGCTGGTCTTTCCGCTGGCGAAAGTTGTCGCCCCCCAGGACCCGCACACCACCAACTTGAGAGAAATAGGGCAACCGCCCAGCCCCGATCACCTGCTGGGCACCGACTTGACGGGTCGGGACATGTGGAGCCGCATGGTCTACGGCGGGCGGGTATCGCTCGCCGTTGGGCTGGTTGCGGTCGTAATCTACATGAGCATCGGAATCGTGCTGGGCAGTCTGGCTGGCTTCTACGGTGGCATGGTTGACTCGGTCATCATGCGCGTCACCGAGACGGTCATGTCAATCCCCGGATATGTGATGCTGATCACGATTGTGGCCTTTATCGGGCCGGGGCTTTTCAACTCCATGTTGGCCATCGGGCTGTTGGGATGGACAGGCATCGCCCGTCTGGTGCGCGGCCAGGTACTGTCAGTGCGAGCCCAGGACTATGTGATGGCCGCTCGGGCCACTGGCGTGCCGGCCAAAGGGATCATCCTCCGCCACGTCCTGCCCAACACAATGGCGCCGATCATTGTTGCGGCGAGCTTCGGGGTCGCGGGCGCTATCTTGCTGGAGGCCGGCCTGAGCTTCCTGGGACTCGGTGTCCAGATACCGGTGCCCAGCTGGGGGCAGATGATCAACGAGGCGCGCTCCCCAGCGATCATCCAGGACTATCTGTGGCTGTGGGTGCCCCCCGGGCTGGCCATAACGCTGTGCGTGCTGAGCATCAACTTCATCGGCGACGGCCTGCGCGATGCGCTGGATCCGCGCCTGATTCGCAACTAGCGGTGACGACAGGTCTGTCCCTGCTGCGTCTGTACCGATACCGCCCGCCTTGGGTCACGCATTGCCCCTTCCCGACCATGTTGCACGCCCGGCTGCCGGGCGTTGCAGCCGCGTCTGATGTTTGGAGAGGGAGATGAACGGAATCTGGTTCTTTGACAACTGGATGCTAGAGCGCGCCGACTGCCTGGAGCGTGTGTGGGGCAAGCCGACCTTCGTAAAGGAGATCTTCACCGAGTTCAAACCGCTCGGATCGGAAGGTTATGGCGGTTATATCACCGTGTTCCACGACCGGCGGCTCGGGTGCTATGTGATGTACCTCTTCACGCATAAGGGCAGGGTTGTATTCCGGTTGCAGTCCGACAACCCTTACGACTGGCCCAACCCGAGCTACGATCCTGCGGCCGCTCTCGGCTGGAAGGGCGCGTCCAACCAGGGCTGGAAGGGCTTCAAGGACGTGGTGGTGGATCAGAACGGCCAGCCTATCTGGGCCTATGCGGTCCACTCGCTGGCCGGCACGCCTTTGGCGGAGCGGGGCTACGTCACGACCGTGCTTGGCTGGCCGCGCCATGTCACCCTGGGAGGGTTCTCCGATGACGGCTTGCAGTTCGCGGTCGATGCCGAGCGCCCGTGGCTGGATCCGGGTTCGGATACAGCCGGCGATATCCTGTGGAATGAGCAGGCCGGGCTGTTCCAACTCTTTGTGCGCCCCGTATATACCGACCGGCGGGTTGCCATCTCTGTGACGGAGGATTTCCAGGAGTTTTCGCGTCCGACCACAGTCCTGCAGCCGGACAGTTTGGACCGCGTTGGCGCCGAGTTTTACGACATGCCGGCGCGTCCCTACGAAGGCATGTTCATCGGGCTGCTCCACCTTTTCAGCACAGATCGTTTCGAGGAGGTGAGCGACGTCAGCCCCAGGTGGCCCCACCTCAAGTACTTTGGCCGCATCGAGACGGAGTTGACCTACAGCTACAACGGGTCTTATTGGTATCGCACCGCGCGCGACGCGCCCTTCATGCCGATTCGACCCTACGGGCTGCAGGGCGGCGGCGCTGTCTACGGCATGGAGATGCTGCGAACCACAGAAGACAAGCTGTTGTTCTACGCGCAGGCCACGAAAGGCGGGCACGCCGATTTTCTCGAAATGCGGGAGGCCGGGCTGGACTACTCCGGCGACAGCAACCCGCTGCTGTACGAGATGCGCCTGGATGGGTTCTGTTCGCTCAAAACCTGGGGCCGCGATGGAGTAATGCGCACCAAAGTGCTCATCCCTAAGGATGGCGAGATCAGCCTCAACGTGCGCACCATGGCACATTCACATATCCGCGTGCAGATGCTGGACGGCGTGACGGCCGAGCCGATTGCCGGATACACGTGGGAGGAGGCTCTGCCCGTCAGCGGCGACCATCTATTTGCCAGGCCCCGTTGGCAGGAGCGCAGCGACATCTCGGAGCTGATCGACAGGCCGGTCCGCATCGAGATCGCCATGCGTGAAGCGGAACTGTTCGCCATCCGCGTCAAGTGCGAGGCATTCTATGCCTGCGATCCATTGCCGACCCTCTGGTGAGCGCGTCAGATTGCACTGAGAGCGGTGAAGAAGCCGCTATGGCGAGGCGCCTCGGTGGAAGACGGGCCAGGCGCAGGACCCGGTTCCATGCCGGCGCAGAGACCCAGGATGACCAGGAGGCCATCTGTGTACACAGACCTGACCCAAGCGCAGATCGATTCTTACCGTCACAACGGTTTCATCGTGATTCACGACTTTCTGACCGCGGACGAGCTGGAAGCATGGCGCGATGCGGTAGAAGAGGCCGTTGCCGGACTTGGCAAATGGAAACTTGCCGGGCAAAAGGGAAATGAACGCTGGCAGGAAGGTGACAGCTATTACGATAGGGTCTTTGTGCAACGCATAAATCTATGGAAAGCTAACGAAAAGGTGCGCCAGGTGATGCTCGATCCCCGCTTGGGCAGAATGGCGGCACAGCTGGCCGGCGTCGAAGGCATTCGCCTCTACCATGACCAGGCGCTGCACAAAGCCCCCTGGGCCAACCCGACCGCCTGGCACCTGGACGACCCGTTCTGGTCTTTCAGTTCGCCCGATGCGATCAGCATCTGGGTGGCGCTCGATGACTCCACATTGGAGAACGGCTGTCTCTACTTCATGCCGGGAACCCACAAGAGAGCAACCTTCAAGAGCTCGGGCATCGGCGAGAATCTCGGCGATCTCTTCAATGTCTACCCCCAATGGAAAAACAATCCTACTGTGGCCGCGCCGATGAAAGCGGGATCGTGCTCGTTTCACAACGGTCTGGTCGCCCATGCCGCCGGGGCCAACATGACGCCAGGTTGGCGGCGGGCGATGACCTGTCTCTACATGCCCGACGGCAGCGCCTTCAACGGCAATCAGGACGTCCTGCCTGACGCATACATGGCAACACTGAAAATCGGCGCGCCCCTTGACAATGACGAACAGAACCCCCTTATCTATCATCCTGAGAAGCCGCTTGTGACAGCATAAAGTCCGCCAATCGCTGGTCAGCGCCCGGTCGCCATTGGTAGATTGCTTGCCACGGGCCACTTGCCGCGATCGTGGAAGGGCGCTTGGGCGCACAACAGTTGTGGGAGGGCACGGTGAAAATCAGTCAGGAACTTTACGAGCACTTTTGGGACAGAGGTTGGGTGGCGGTGGAGAATGTCTTTGCCGCGCATGAAGCGGAAAGGGTGGCCGAAGTCGCTCTTGCCGTCAGCGTCTCCGAGCTGAACGAGAACGAATCGTCCTATCATGTTGACCGTTCGGCCGACGGGCAGGTGGCCCCGCGCAAGATCGACACACCTTTTCTCAAAGACCCTGCTTTCAGCCAGCTGGTCCTTGACGACAGGCTGACGAACCTGTTGACAGGATTTCTGGACGGGAAGCGCCCACTGCTTAAGGTGGACCAGATTTTGATGAAACCGCCCCGTTTCGGGTCGGCAAAACCGTATCACCAGGACAATTTCTACTTTCGCATCCACCCTGCCGACCATTGCATGACCGCCTGGATCGCGCTCGACGACGTGGACGAGGCGAACGGCTGCCTGCGCTACATCGAGGGCAGCCACAAAGAGCCGCTGCTGCCGCACGAGCCGCTGCCCGGTGAGCCGTATAACCTGGTCCCCAAGGCGGATCTGATCGATTTCTCGAAGGAGGTGCTGGCGCCGGTCGGCAAGGGCGGCGTTGTCTTTCATCACAGCCGCACATTGCATACCTCCTATCGCAACGAGTCCGATCGCTGGCGCCGTGGCTATGCCTCCCACTGGGTGACCGAGGGCGTCACGTGTGAGGACGACTCGCTTGCCAACGCCTATTTTCTGCGCGACGACTATCCCGGTTGATGGACGACAGAGAAAAGGAGCGGATGATGGCCGACATTCTGGACAGGAGCCAGAGGAGGGAGATCCTGGAGAGCCGGCGCCCGCAGAGGCCGATTCGCTACGAGCCTGAACTCGGTGGCGTCTATACCGAAGAAGAGATCGAGGCGGCCGTCAAGGCGATGCGCGATTCGATGGACTGGCGCGAGGGAGGCTTCGGTTTCATCGGCGCCGAGGAGATCCAGAGCTTCGAGCGCGCTTTCGCCGACTATGTCGGCACCGAGTATGCGGTCTCGATCAACGGCGCCGGGTCAGGTCTCGACATGGCGATGATGTGCCTCGACCTGGAGCCGGGAGACGAGGTCATCTGCCCGGCGGTCAACTTCATCGCCTCGGCCTACTCGATCATCGGCCAAGGCGGAAAGCTGGTCGCCTGTGACATCGATCCCAAGACGCTCAACCTCGACCCGGAAGATGTGGAGCGCCTGATCACGCCGCGCACGCGCGCCATCTTCCCGGTACATTTCGTCGGCCTTTCCTCGCCAATGGACGACCTGCAGGACATCGCCGAACGGTTTCCGCACCCGAAGCACGGACCTCTCAAGGTCATAGGCGACGCGGCCCGCGCGTGCGGCGCAACCTACCGCGGCACAACGGTGGGCAAGAAGGGCTGGATGACGGTATTCAGCCTGCACACGCGCAAACACATGTCCACATTGGGCGAAGGCGGGATGATCACCACCGACGACCCAGAAGTGAACGCCCGACTGTGCGACATTCGCCAGTTCGGTAGCACGACCGACAGCTGGGGGACCAACTACAAGATGACCAAGGTGCAGGCTGCGGTGGGGAACGTGCAGCTGCGCCGGCTGGATGAGACCAACGCAATGCGCGTGCAACGGGCGCGCGCGCGGACCGCGCTGCTCAGCGATGTGGAGGAACTGACTCTGCCCTACGAGCCGCCCGACTGCGGTCATGTCTACTACGTCTATCCGATGCTGGTCCCGCGATCCTGGGCTGGGGAGAAGCGCAACCGCCTGATGGAGCTTCTCAAGCAGGACTACTTGGTCGAGTCGTGGATGGCTTCGGCGGAGCTGTACAAGACCCGCGGGTTCTACCGCCAGCTCGTGGGCGGTCAGGCCCTGCCCGTCTCCGATGAGATCAGCGAAAGGCTCGTCTGTACCCTGATTCACGCGCTCCTGCCTGAAGAGGAAAACGAGTATATCGCCGCCGCGATCGCGGACGCGGTCGAACGTGTGGCCGCGGAGAAGTAGGCGGGCGCGGCTCCCGTTGAACAGATTGGGGCGAGGCGTTCGGTCAACGCAATCAACCTGACTACAACCTTTGAGTGCCTTATGCGGCTGGAGGAGACTGGAGGGTGAAGGCGGAAGCGGTGGTCTTTGAGGAGCGAAATCGGGTAGCCTTCCGGGAGATCGAGGTGCCCGACCCGACCGCCGACGACGTGGTGGTCCGGACCCGCTTTTCGTGGGTCAGCAACGGGACGGAAAGCTCATATCTGCGGGGAGAGCGAAGCAACGGTGAAACGCCTTATCGCGCCGACGGCCCGCCCGTATTTCCGCGTGTACCCGGCTATCAGAAAACCGGAACGGTGGAATGGGTCGGCTCGCAGGTGGAGGGTCTGCGCCGCGGCGACTGGGTCTTCGTCGCCAGCAGCCGCGTTAACTACGGCATCACGGTAGCGGGCGGCCATGTATCTCCTGCCGTGGCCGCATCTGACAGCATATGGAAACTGCCCGAAAACATGGACCCGGAGGCGGCCAGTGGCCTCGTGCTGACGCAGGTGGGCTACAACTGCGGCGCCCGGCCACCGGCAAAGGCCGAGGATCTGGCGGTAGTCATCGGCGATGGGCTGGTTGGCCATTGGGCCGCGCAGACGCTGGCCCTGCGGGGCGCGCGCGTCATCATGATCGGGCGGCACAGTTTCCGGCTGCGGCTTCTTCAGGTAAGCAGGGCCGCTGCGATCAATGCGAATGAGATGGATCCGATCGAGGCGCTGCGGCAAAACGCATCCGTCTCTACGGAAGGCATCGCAATCCTGGTGGATACGGTGGGTGACATCCGCGCGGTGAACGAAACTCTCCCGTTGATGAAACACGACGGGCACATCGTCTCCGCCGGCTTCTATGGGACAGAGGGAATGATCGACATCCAGAAGCTCCGCCGCGGCGAGCAGACGCTTCACTGTCCGTCCGGGTGGAGCCGCCCGCGCATGGACCGGACGCTGCAGCATATCGCGCGCGGCGAACTGGAGACGAAGTCGTTGATCACGCACCGATTTCCTGCCCGGGAAGCGAAGGCGGCGTGGGACCTGATCCTGAACCGCCGGGAGAGGTCTCTGGGCATTGTGCTCGAATGGGATTGACAAAGCGCCAACCGGCGCGGACACACGGGTCTGCAAAGGTGAAGGAAAATGATCAAGAACAGTTTTGCACTGGGTCCGGAAGGGTGGCACTCGTATGATTATCACGGTTCGATCGTTGCCGGGTCGGGCATCTTCGTACTCACGACGTGGGAGAGGGAGGGCGGCGTCGACAACGCCGGCTTTGTCTGGGCTGACCACACACGCTGGAGCGCTGATGTACCGGAGAGGCCGATATCGATCCTGGCGCTGATTCACTACCGCGGCTGGGTCGGTCTGGAACCGGTCGACCTGAGACAGGCGGCGGTATCGGTCTATCTGCGCGGATTCGATCTCCACCTGTATGGGGCCGAGTGCCACTTCTGGGTCCACGCGCCGGGCGTTCGCTGGCACTATACCGGCCTTCCGGTTCCGATCTCACACGGGAGCTGGGCGCCGGAACCGAGCCGATTTGTGTTGGAGAACGACGAGAGCCTTTGGAACCGCAGCTACAGCAGCGCAGAGTTCCAGCGGCGCAGCTACGCCGAGGGCGGGCCGCGGCTCGACGACGTGCTGGGCGAGGCGCATAGCTACGGCTTCTCACTTATCGGCTTCGATCGGGAGGTCCAGGGCAGGTTGGCGATGGGCAAGTTCGAAATCGCGCCGGCCTAGCCGGAAAAGCAACAGGCAGGTCTTTTGCAGTCTGTCAGGGGAGGCAAAGAGCCGGATGACACAACTCCAATCCGATGGCGGCGGCCCGATCGAAATCGGCGCGCGCCTGGAGCCGTTTGTCGATGAATTCCTGATTGCGCGGTTGAGCGGAGGCGCTGCGCTGCGCCTGAACAGGCCGATTCCGCGCGAGGTGGTGCTGGTTGCCGACAGGCCGTGGGAGGGGAACGCCTGCACTTCCTTCGCGGTCTTCCAGGATGGCGGCACTTATCGCATGTACTATAGCGGCCGCCAGTTTGAGACAACCGAGTCCGGGCTGGACGAAAACCCGCACCCGGAATGTCTCTGCTATGCAGAGAGCAGCGACGGAATCAACTGGGTCAGGCCGGAGCTTGGGCTGGTCGAATTCGAGGGCTCGACCCGGAACAACATCATTCTGAGCAGCGAAGACTGCCCGTTTCCAATGCGCGCGTTTGCGCCCTTCAAGGACGGGAACCCGGCCGCGGCGGCTGACGCCGCCTACAAAGCCTGGGCAATTCGAGTTCCACGAATTGACGGTTCGGCGTCGCGTCCCGGACACAGCCCGGAAGTCCCTGACGGGCTTCACGCGCTGAAATCGGCCGACGGCATCGAGTGGAAGCCGATGCGCGACGGACCCGTCATCGCCGACGGCCTGCTGGATTCGCAGAACGTGGCCTTCTGGGACGCGGTGCGCGGCGAGTACCGCGACTACCACCGCAACGAGTTTCGCGCCGAAAAAGCCGGTGAAGAGCCCTATTCTGCCCAGGCAGGGCCGGGCCAGGCCGCGCGCGGTTCACGCCACGGCCGCGACCTGCGCACCGCCACGTCGAGCGACTTCACCAGCTGGAGCGAGCCGTCCTTTGTGAACTACAACCAGGGCCGCACCGACGAGATCTACAACAACTCGATCCTGCCGTATCCGCGCGCTCCCCACATCTTCGTTGGACTGCCGACCCGCTACATCGACCGCGGCTGGTCGCAGGCGGTGGAGGCGTTGCCGGAGTTGGAGGAGCGCCGTCTGCGCGCCGGCGTGCACGAGCGTTACGGCAGCGCGCTGACCGACACCATGTTCATGAGCAGCCGCGACGGCCAGACATTCAACCTATGGCCGGAATCTCTCATCCGCCCGGGTCTGCGGCCCGTGGACAATTGGGTCTACGGCGACGGCTTTCCCTCGTGGGGCATCGCGGCCACACCATCACACTTTGCCGGCGCGCCGGATGAGCTGTCGATTTACGTAAGCGAAGGCTACTGGCGCGGCGAGAGCTTGAATTTGCGGCGTTACACGCTACGCGTCGACGGCTTCGCGTCGGTGAACGCCCCTCTGAGCGGGGGCGAGCTGGTCACAAAGCCGTTGATCTTTGCCGGCGAGCAGCTGCAGGTCAACTTTTCGGCCTCCGCCGCGGGCAGCGTGCGCGTCGAGCTGCTGCGCGACCAGATGAACGAGCCGATCGAGGGCTTCAGCCTCGGCGACTGCATCGAGCTGCTCGGCGACGACATCGATCGCACCGTGCGCTGGACCGGCGGTCCCGACTTGAGCCGCCTGGCGGGCGTGCCATTGCGGCTGCGCTTCGTGCTATGCGACGCGGACCTGTACGCCCTTCAATTCGTCGCCGCCTGAACCTGTTCCGTTCTGGGAGGAAAGGAATGACGAGCCTGGATACCTCTACTCCAATTGACATCGGCAGCCGCCTTGAACTGCTGGTCGATGACCATCTGATTGCCCAACTGGCCGGGGGCGCCGAGCTGCGGCTGAACCGGCCCATTCCACAGGAGATTGCGCTGCGCACCGATGCGCCGTGGGAAGGAAACGCCTGCGGCGGCTATACCGTCTTTGAGGACGACGGCCTCTACCGCATGTATTATCGCGGACAGCAGTTCGCTTACAGCGGCAACTGTCTCACCCGGCCCCGCGACAAAAACATCTGCTATGCCGAAAGCCAGGACGGTATAAACTGGGTCAAACCGGAGCTTGGTCTGGTCGAGTTCGATGGATCGACCAGGAACAACATCATCGTTGACGGCGGCGAGATCCTCAACGGGTTATTCTCCCCGTTCAAGGACGGCAACCCCGCCTGCCGGCCCGAGGAACGCTACAAGGCCCTGGCGCTGATGGAGCGCGGGGACGCAAGAGGGCTGTGGGCGTTCAGCTCGCCGGACGGATACAGCTGGAAGGAGATGAGCGCCGGGCCTGTCCTCACCTTCGGCCCGTTTGACACGCAGAACCTGGCCTTTTGGGACGGGGCGCGCGGCGAGTACCGCGCCTACCAGCGCAACGAATTCCGGCTGCCGCAGACGGGCGAGGAACCGTACAGCGCCCATCCAACAGGCAGGGAGCAACACGAGGAAGGGGGCGGTATACGCGGTTCGCGCTACGGCCGCGACATCCTCACTTCGACCTCCTCCGATTACATTCACTGGACCGATCCGGTCTATGTCAGCTACAGCCACGGCCGCCCGAACGAGCTCTACACCAACCAGGTCTGGCCCTACTTCCGCGCCCCGCACATTCTCCTGGGCTTCCCAACGCGCTACGTCGAGCGACCATGGTCGGAGGCGCTCGAGGACCTGCCGGAGTTCGAGCACCGGCGTATGCGCGCCGACATTTCCGAGCGTTACGGCGCGGCGCTCACCGACAGCCTGCTCATGAGCAGCCGCGACGGCTACAACTTCCACCTGTGGCAGGACTCCTTCATCCGGCCGGGGCTGCGCCCGGTAGACAACTGGACCTACGGCGACAACCATCAGAACTGGGGGATCGTAACAACGCGCTCGCAGTTTGCCGGCGCGCCGGATGAACTGTCGATTTACATCAACGAAGGCTACTGGCGCGGCGAAAGCAACAACCTGCGGCGCTACACATTGCGCGTCGACGGTTTCGCTTCGTTGCAGGCCCCGCTGAGCGGAGGCGAGTTGATCACGAAGCCGCTGGTCTTCGCCGGCCGCGAGCTGGTGCTCAATTTTTCCGCCTCCGCAGCCGGCAGCATCCGGGTCGAACTGCTGCGCGATCAGATGAACACGCCGGTAGAGGCGTTCAATCTCGACAGTTGCGTGGAGGTGCTTGGCGACGAACTGGAGCGTGTTGTCCGTTGGAAGAGCGGACAGGACTTGGCCGGTCTCGCGGGGGTGCCGGTGCGGCTTCGCTTTGTGCTGCGCGACGCCGATCTCTACTCTTTCCGCTTTCGCGAGTAGACAGCAGGGTGAACATTCAGTCTTCAGGGGGTCGCGTTCGGTGAAAGTCAGTTCCATCGAGACGGTCGCGCTTCTCGATCCGGGAAAAGCGTCTGAGACCGTGGTGCGCGTGCATACCGATGAGGGCATCAGCGGCATCGGGCAGGCCGAGTCGCCTTCGCTCGTAATCGAGGCGATCATCCGCTGCGACGGCGGGCTCGAGGAGATATTGCGCGGCGAGGACCCGTTGCAGGTCGAGCGGCTCTGGCAGAAAATGTACGCTGCCACAGGGCTCTTTGGCCGCCGCGGCGTCACGATCGCGGCGATCGGCGCGGTGGAGACCGCGCTGTGGGATATCGCGGGCAAGGCGTTGGGCAAGCCCGTCTGTGAACTGATCTGGCAGGCCTGCTGCACCGCCACGGAGCCAAGCGAGATCAGGGAGAAGGTGCGGCCCTATGCCACCGTCTACCCGCCGGGAGAGGACCTGGGCGAGATCGCTGAACGATTCAGCCTCGCCAGGGAACGCGGCCTGCGCGCCATGAAGCTGGAAGAGTGGCCGGGCGGCTTCGCCCACGTCAGCCCCCAACGGGATGAGGAAGTCGTACGAACGGCGCGCGCGACGATCGGCGAAGACCGCGATCTGATGATCGATGTGCAGAACCGCTGGTCCGAGGTGGGGCAGGCGCTTGACTCGATCAGGGCAATCGCCGACTATCGCCCGTACTTCATCGAGGCGCCGCTGCCGGCCGACAACCTGGCCGGCCTGGCCCGCCTGGCGGATACTGTCGAAACCCGAATCGCGGTCGGCGACTGGGGCTTTTCGACCCGATTCGAGTTCGAAGAGATCATGGAGAAGGGGCGGGTTGACGTGGTCCAGCCCAGTTCGGTGCGCTCGGGGGGCATACGCGAGATTACCCGCATCGCCGAGGCCGCCTACCGCCGCGGGCTGATCTGCGTTCCCCATGCCTGGTGCCATATGGTCGGGGTCGCCGCGGAAATTCACCTGGCCGCGGTCCTGCCCAATATGCCCTATTTCGAAATGCCGATCGCCTTTCCCGACTCGCCGATTATCTCGGAGCTGCTCGAGCCGGCGATCGAGGTCGATGCGGGCGGAATGATCGAGGTTCCAAAACGGCCTGGGCTGGGCTTTGACCTGAATGAAAATGTGGTGAAACGGTTTCGCGTCGCGCCCCACTGATGCTCCAGGCCGCCATCACTGCGTCTCAAGGCCGGCCTCGGCTGGAAAAGTCAGGACTTTCTCCCCGCAATTCCCGTTTCTCCCCTCGGACGGAGGCAGGTGTATGGCAAAAATGTCGGCTGCGCGGGCGCTGGTCGAGTCGCTGCGTGCGCAGGGCGTGGACACCGTTTTCGGGATCATCTCCAGCCACACGATGGAGATTTTCGACGCGCTCTACGATCATCGGGACGTCATCCGCATCATCAGCGCCCGGCACGAACACGCCGCCGCGATGATGGCCGACGGCTACGCCAGGGCCAGCGGCAAGCCCGGCATCTGCCTGACCAGCACCGGACCGGGCGCGGCCAACGCGATGGGCGGCCTGGGGGAGGCCTACTTCGCCTCCTCGCCCGTGCTGATGATCACCAGCACACCGGAAGACGCCATCTACGAGCGCGGCCTGGGCACGATGCACGAGACCAAGGACCAGCTGGGCATGCTCTCGACCGTCACGCAGCGCAGCGTCCACGTCAGCCGTGCCGAAGATGCGCCCGAGCAGGTGCGCGCCGCCTTCGAACAGTTTCAGCGCCGGCGGCCGCGCCCGATTGCGATCGAGATTCCAGCAGACGTTCAGGAGCATGTTGCTGATGTGGAAATCCCGCCGCCGGTCCCCTTACCGACTGGGGCCGCGGATAAGGACGCGGTCGAGGCGGCGGCCGACATTCTGGCGGCCGGCGGGCGCGTCGGCGTGCTGGCCGGCACAGGTGTTCACCGCTCGGGGGCGGCGGCTGAACTGACGCGCCTGGTCGAGCGCATCGGCGCGCCCGTTTTCACCACGGCCAACGGTAAGGGCGCGATCCCCGAAGACCACCCGTTGAGCCTGGGGATGTACGGCGGCGAGTATAACTTTCCGCCGGGCGATCTGGAAGATCCGCGGCAGGTTTTTGCCAACGGCCTCGACACGCTGCTCGTCGTGGGTTCAACTCTCTCCTACTTCAGGGCAAAGTCACAGGGTCTGCGCCAGCCATCGCAACTCATCCACCTGGACATCGACCCGGCTTCGATGGGCAAATGGTACACCACCAATATGCGCCTGGTGGGCGATGCAAGGACGACGCTGGGACAGCTGGACGCTGCGCTCTCAGACAGGTGCGGACGCCGCGAGGCCGCCTTTCCCCGCGAAGTCAGCGAGACCAGGCGCAGGATCATCGACTACAAGAGGAGGACGATGCCCAAGGAGACGAAGATCATGGAGGCGGTCCGTGCGGCCGCGGCCAGGGACGCAATCTTTGTCGGCGATGTCGGCGTCTGCAATCACCGCGGGGCGAACTACTGCCTCGACATCTACGCGCAACGGAGCTACATTGCACCGGCGTGGGGCGGCCTTGGCTTCGGCCTGCCCGCGGCCGCCGGCGCCCAGGCGGCCGCGCCGCAGCGGCAGGTAGTCTGCATCACCGGTGACGGCGGCGTGCAGTTCAACATCCAGGAGCTGGGCACCTGCGTACAGTACGGGCTCAAACCGGTCATTCTGGTCTTCAATGACAACGCGTGGGGGCTGCTGCGCCACTATCAGAAAAGCCGCTACAATGGGCGCTACATCGCCAGCGAACTGCGAAGTCCTGATTTCGCCCGTTTGGCCGCGGCGTACGGCGCGCGCGGCCTGCAGGTGGGGTCGCTGGCAGGCATGGTGGAGGCGTTGGAGGAGGCACTGGGCGCGCAGACGGTTACGGTAATCGACGTCAAGACACCCGACGGCTTCGCCAACTTCAGTTAGAAGCGGGGCAACTGCAGAGAGAACGGCAGGATGCGCCCGGTCCTCGAACTCGTTCCGGGACTATCGGGCTTAAGAATTAGGAAAAGTCAAATGAATGAAGTGGAACGCTACGAATTCGATCGCGTGGGCTATCTTTCGATACCAGACCTGTTGACAGATGAGCAGGTCAGTTGCCTGGCGCACGCGATCGACGCGCTGGAAGAGGAGGCGTCCGAACGCGCCGCCCTTCCGCCGCGCCGGATGAGCCCGACGGGACGGCTGGACTACCATCACAACGCAGAAAGAGGCTACTATGTCAGCGGCGCCAGGGAGCCGGGAGACACCCTGATCATCGAGGACTTCTTCAATGCGGATCCCGCCTTCGATCTGCTGGTGGACCATGCGCCCACCATGGCCTACATCAACGCCATTGTTCAGGAGAGACCCACCATAAATAACTCGGAGATCCGCATTCGCTACCCCGGCAACCAGACGGGAACGCACATGGGCGGCCAGGTAAGCGTCAAACACGCCTACTCTTTCAATCGGACCGGCATCAGCTGCATGATGGTGCGAATGATATACTTTGTCCATGATGTAGGCCCGGAAGATGGACCGTTCAGCGTCGTGCCTGCGACGCACAAGAGCAATGTACCCCTCCCCTACGAGGGCCGCAACCCCGACGACGAGCCGGGCATGATCGGGCTGCCGGCGCGCGCCGGCGACGGCATTCTCTTCACCGAAAATCTGCGCCACGGCGGGCTGACCAACCGGTCGGACCAGACACGCAAAACAGTCCACATCGGGTACGGCCCCTTCTGGATGAAGTCGCAAAACATCGCCACAATGGACGAAGACCAGTATATCCTGCCGCAGACCTATGCCCGGTTTTCGCCTGAACAGCGCAGGCTCTTCCGCGCCTGGCCGGATTCGGTCGAAAAGGCGCCGGTCGGGGATGGCAGAAAGGGATAGATTCGTCATGCTTGCCGTTGACAGGGTTGAACTGGGGGGAACTCCTTCACTCATCATCCGCGAGAACGAGGTGGAGAATGCCCCGGTCGTGATCCACTACCACGGCTGGACCGGCGACAAGGGCAGCCTCGAAAACCTCGATCAGTCGCTCGTGCAGCTGGCATCGGCCGGATTTTGCGTTGTGGCGCCGGACTGCTACGAGCACGGCGAGCGCAGGACGGAGGCATGGTTCCGCGTGCAGTTCAACGGCTGGGCCTTTGTCTGCCAGGCGATGGACCGGACACGCCAGGAGGCGCCGGAGCTGTTCGACGCCGCAGTGGCGTTGCCGTACGTTTCGCGCGAAAATCCGCAGGTGTGCGGAACGTCGATGGGCGGCCTGATCGCGCAGATGGTCTTTGCTGAGAACAAGGAATTTACCTCCATGGTCTCGATCGTGGGCCGCTCAACTTTTTTCCAGGCGGACGAATGGTGCCGCCAGGCGCAGCGGGGCACCTGGTGCGACGAATGGTGCGCCGAATACGCGACCCAGCGGCATCCGGATCGCTTTACCGACAGGCCTGTCCTCTTCATCGACGGCGGCCTCGATACCGACTGTCCGGCGGCAACCAACGCGGAGACGGTGCGCCTGATCAACGAACAAGGCGGGCGGGCCGAGCACTTCGTAGACCCGGAAGCCGGCCACGCGCGTTCGCCCTCAATGCGGTCCAGGTTCGTGGCCTGGCTGATCGCACACGGCCGGCCGCCGCTATCCGCCGCGTAACCGAAACAGGCAGCAGAATTGAAACAGAAAAGAGGAGTGCGGCTGGTGGAAACGAGTCCCAACGGCAAACATGACATAGCCGCAATCATCGCCGAGCTGGACGAACGCGGCTACTGCCTACTGCCTGGTGTGATCAGCACGGAAAAGGCCGACCAGGCCCGCACCGTCCTGGAGCGCCTGCTGGCGGAAGAGGCGACCGAAGGCACATGGCGCACCCGCACCCAGCGCGTCGCCCGCATCGCAGTTAAGGACCCGATCTTTGTGGAACTGATGGCCCATCCCCTGGTCCACTCGATCTGGAAACAGTACCTCGATGAAGATGTAATCTGCTCCACCTGGACCGCCAACACCACCTATCCCGGTTACGACCGCTACGGCTGGCACCCGGACTTTCCGTTCCAGCGCGTGAACTGTCCCTGGCCGACCGACAACGTGAGCGGGCAGACGATGTGGCTGCTCGACGACCTGACCGTCGCTAACGGGGGCACCGGCATCATGCCCTACAGCCATCGCGAAGGCCGCCGGCCGCCGCCGGAAATCGCCAATCAGTGGATCGAGGGCGGGGAAATTCTGACCGGGCAGCGCGGCAGCGTGATGGTGATGAACGGCAAGACCTGGCACACCGCCCGGCCCAACACGACTGACAAACCGCGTTCCGTCCTGCTGGGGATGTACACGCGGCCCTTTTACGTCACGCAGGAGGATATGCGCGCCCAACTGGCCGAACTGGACAGCCCGTCAGAGGTTGTGCAGCAGCTGATGGGCGCCAACCAGTGGCAGCCGGGCGTTGTAAGCAACAACTATTGACAGCTGCGGCCCGAGGAAGGTCCAGAAGCACAGATTTCGCACTTCAAAACGACGCCGAATCGCGGAAAGGCGCGGAATCCAGCCCAGGTGAGGAGACAGGATATGCCGCTGATCAATTTGAAACACGCTGAAACCTTCGTCGAGGGTCTTGACCATCCCGAAGGGGTGGCGCTCGGGCCGGACGGAAACATATACGCCGGCGGCGAAGCGGGGCAGGTCTACCGAATCGACTTTTCCTCGCGCCAAGTTGACGCCTATGCCGACACCGGCGGCCTCAACCTGGGTATGGCGCTGGATGCAGCGGCCAACGTCTACATCTGCACTGCCGACCGGGGCGCGGTCTACAAGGTAACGCCGGCGGGCGAGGTCAGCGAGTACAGTGCAGGCAGCGAGCATCGCCCGCTGCGCACGCCCAACTATCCAGCGTTCGACGCCCAGGGCAACCTCTACGTAACCGACTCGGGCGCGTGGTACGGCGACGACGGCTGCACCTTCTGCGTGGCGCCTGACGGCACAACCAGCCTGATCGATAACGAGAACAGCCAGTTTCCCAACGGCTGCGCGCTCAGCCCGGACGGCCGGTTCCTGTACCTCGCCATGTCGCTCAGTCCGCCGCGGATCGTCCGCTTCCCGGTCGAGGACGGCCGCAAGACGGGGCCGACGGAGACAGTCGTCGAGTTGCCGCGGGTCGTCCCCGATGGGCTGGCCTTCTGCGCTGACGGCGGCTTCCTTATCTCCTGCTACCGGCCGGACACGATCCTGCGCGTCCTGCCCAATGGCGACCTCACCGTGCTGATGGACGACTACGAGGGAACAGCTCTGGGCGCGCCGACCAACGTCTGTTTCGGCGGGCCGGAACTGTCCGTGCTGTTCTGGGCCAACTTGGGGCGCTGGCATCTTGGCATGAACGCCCAGACCGGGCTTCAAGGCGCGCAGTTATTCTATCCAGAACTAGGCCCTCGGGAGGACCAGGCCTGAGCTGCAAAGTAATTCCGGGCAAGACACGTCAATTCGCCAGATACCTTAACTTGAGGTCCTGCTCAAGTCACAGCGGGTTATACCACTGGAGGCCGGGGAAGCGGTTGAAATCCGAATCGTTGGAATGCAGTACGGCTTGGCGCTCCAAGGCGATGGCGGCGATGTGGGCATCCGGCACAAGTTTCGCGGTACCGCCAGAGGCGTCAAGATTCCGTTGAAAGTGGGTCAGATGATCTGCTCCTGGGGTGACAGGATTGATGTGAGAGTATTGCATCCAAGTTTTCACACATCCAAGAGCTGATGACGATGTCATCGGAGAAGAAAGGACTCTGGGATTTAACATCAGCCGAATGAAGCCCATTGATACAGCCCATGGGACGCCGATTGCTTCCGTACCGTTAACCAGCCCTTCCCACCAACGTTTGGCTGCTTCGTGATTTGGGTCATCTTCATGGTAAGCGTAAACCAAGAGGTTGACATCCGGAACGATCATTGCGCACTTTTCTCGATGAACCTGTCATCGTCCATGTCGCAGAGGAGTTCCTTGAGCATTCCGGGATGGATACCTTCGACGTATCCGCTGCGATGCGGAACCACCTGGAAGAAGGGGGGCGCGCTGGGATCTCTCGATTTCAGGTCGTCAAGTTCCCGGTCCAGTATTTTCAGGAGGTCTGCGTTCCCCTGTTTTCCCGCCAAAAGTCGCGCTTTCTCGAAATCTTCTGCGGCCGCTGACAATTGCCCAAGAGACTTGCGGGCCAATCCTCGATTGAAGTAAGCCTCATCATATTTCGGGTTTATTCCAATAGCTGTGCTAAAGTCAGTTTCCGCTTCCTTGAAGTGGCCAATCTTAGCTCTAGTTGCGCCACGGCTGTTGAAGGCTTTGGCGTGTTTGGGATCTAGGGCTATCGCTGCATCAAAGTCCGCAATGGCTTCCTCGTGCAAGCCAATAATGGCCATTGTTGCGCCGCGGTTGTAGTAGGCTTCGGCATCGTGTGGTTGGATACGTAAGGCTTCGGAAAAGTCTGCGATTGCTTCTTTGTGCCTTCTTAGCCACGACTTGGCAGCGCCTCGGTTGATAAAGGCATCGGCGTAATCCGGTCTGATAGCTATCGCAGCATCAAAGTCAGCAACTGCTTCCGCGTACTTTTCCTGGTCTATTCTCGTCATGCCGCGGCCGCAATATGCTTCCGCCCATTCAGGATCGACTCGTATAGCCGAATCGTAGTCCTGAATCGCATCCTCGTAGCGTTTAAGTTTCGTATTCGCAGAACCTCGATTCGCGTAGCATCCCGCCAGATTCGGATTGATAGACAAGGCGCTGTCAAAATCGGCGATTGCTTCCTCGTGCAGGCCCATCTCCTCCTTGACAGACCCGCGATTGTTGTAGGCTATAGCGTACTGTGGATTGAGGGATATTGCCCTGTCATAGTCCGCCAGTGCCTTGTCGCGCTGATTGAGATCCGCTTTAGCCAAGCCTCTGTTGCCGTAGGCCCTTGCATCCGGTTTCAGTTCAATCGCCGCACTGTACTGTTCGATAGCCTTCCTGGCGTTCTTGATCGCGCTGAACGCCACTCCACAACGGTAATGGGCTTTTGCTCTTGCGCTGTCGTCGTGGGCCAGCCCAATCCGCTCATTCCAGTAGGAAACGGAGCGTGAGACGTCATAGGTCTTGTTGGAGGCGTTAGACACAGCATACCCTGGAAAGTCCGGGAACAGTTCTTCCTCATTGATATTGCACAGGTCCTCCAGATGTGTCAGAATGTCTGGCTTGCTTTCGGCTGGAACGGTTAATTTCCTCATTGCCGCTCGCGAAATCACCGGGACTCCGAGCACGAACACAGAATTCTGTGCCCCTATACGGTGTCCGCGCGGCGGCGGCTCCCACAACCAGATTTCATCTTTCTCGTAGAATGACTGTATTTTCTCTTTGAGGTCGCTGGAGTTATCTACCTTCTTTGTTGCCGATCGAGGAAGGAGAAAGACAGCACCGTCTTTTGCGTGTGATTCATTGCAAGCGAACCAGAGCGCAATCAATGGGGCGGTTGTGAAGTCTATCAGTCCAGTTGCCGCTCCAAAATATTGAAGTTGCGCCAAAAGTTCCAGGTCTGAGGAATCCTCGTTGAAGTCAGGCGGCAGGAAGTTTCGCTTTCTGGCTCTCTCGATGCGCGACTCCAAGTAACCGACAAGCAGGGGATTGATGAGCTGGTTTTCGACAGGTTTTGTGGGGTCGAGATTCAAGCGTCGGGAAGCCGAACATTCGACCTTCCAATTCACATCAGCTTGACCCCGGTACAGAAAATCCGTCTCGTCAGCCTCAACTGTTTGCAACTGTGTCTGAAATTCGGCAACGTTTCTGATGACAGTTTCGCTCACGCCATCCCCTCCTTTGCTGCAATCTCATCCGCTGTCATTGCACACAGATTATACACCAGCCTGTCCATCTCTCTTCCTCATTTTCTACTGTTTGTGGACGGCTCACTCCCTTCGGTCCCTTCAGCAGACGGGATCCGCTAGGGGATGCTGGGGGCTTCCGCAACCTGCTCAGCAATCCCAAGATCCGGCAGGCTTGCCACGATCTCTACGGTTTCCAGGCTGACGCTGATTACTTTGGCGAGCAGGCGGAGGATGTATTGGGGGTCGTCGGGACGGTTGGGGTCGTTGGTGATGCCGCTGCGTTTGTCGGTTTTGACGCGGTACTGGTCGATGACCCATTCGAGGGCGGAGCGATTGCCGAGGCGGTAGTTGAAGGCTCCCGCGGGGATGCGACTCGCACCGTGAAAAACAATGGAACCTGTCGTGTTGTTTGAAGCAGACTCCCCGTATTTTCAAATCACTTCTACGTGCCTTTGGGTGTCCCACCAGTGAAGTACGACGATTCTCGACCAGGGTTGCGTATCGACTAGCTGTTTACGAATTGTGTGCCACTCTTCATCCCAACCGTCTGGCGCGAAAACGTTATGATCAACCAAGACAAGCCACCACTCCGGGTAGCGGTGGACTCCTGTTTTCATTACCTTTTCGGTTTTGTCCTGGATACAACGATTTATGTTGTCAATCGTATCCTTTACCACCCACCCCCGCATTGACGCTGCCACTTCGACGTCCACCAACTCAAACTTGGCAGTGTTCGAAGTCAAAGCGGCATCAAACCAAATGGTTATCCCACACTTCAGGTGGGTGGCCCAAGAGAAGTGAGGCCTCCTACCTGGCTGCATAGCCTTGTTGAGGTAATCAACGAATTCATCGATGGCTCGCGAGACTTGCTTTCTGGTAACTCGAGTTGGCGGAAGACAATCGTGCGGCAAAAGGCATGAGAGAAATACATTATACCCACCTGGCGGCTCCACAGCTTCCTTCAGTAGCGCGGTGATCGTAACTTCGAGAGGCTTTTCCAACTCCTCTACGCCTCGATTTGTTTTCGTGGTGTCGGTCATCCAATTCAGTCTTCGAACTTCGACGCCGATACGCTGTTCCACCACAAAGTCTGGGGGATCAAGATTGGCTATGGACAGATCGAGAATATCGATGTACCCCTTACTCTCAAGCCAATGCTTCGCGCGTTGTTCTTCAATGTTCTGATTCACTTTGTGGTTCTCCATACTTTAGGCCAGAACCGCTCGACAGTGTTTCGCTCTTCTGTCATCGGGGGTCATGCGATGATGCCTGTCGCTTTCAAGTCGGCGAGCAGGACTGTGTGGGTGCGGCTGCCTTTGATGTATCGCCGCCGTGGCTTGGCCATGAATCATCTTTTGACGTGCTTGGTGAACTGCTCCAATTCACACCTTAGCTCGTCGTCCGGTTTTTGGGACCCGTTTCAGCTTATGATAGGATTACTTGGGTTTTCATAATCAATTGAAGAGGTTGTCTTCATGAACAATTTCCAAGAACAGACAGAGCAAGACTTTGATTTCGACTGGTCGTCTCCCTTAGGCATAGACAGATTCCTGGCGTCATTCGACAGCGATCTCGAACTCAGGGATAGACTTCGAGCGGCTCAGGTAATTATCATTCCATCCGATGTTCATCTCAAATTCTCAGGACGAGTGGCATTGAAGGATCATTGGGAGGTAGTTAATCATCGCCTACCAGAGTATACAGGCCCTGTCTTTCCAGATACAACAGAAGTCGTTCTAAACCTTTTGCGTGAAGAACTTGGAGATCGCGCCAAGGTCGAGATTGCAACATCAGATGACTATGTTGAGTTCTCGTTTAAGTCTATTGAGATTAACCTTCCCACCCTCTACATTTGCGACCCTGTCTTGGTGACAACCTTACTCCCGGTGTTGGCAGTAGTCATCCGCCGGCTAAAGAAGAGCAGAAGGGGTAGGAGGACAGAAGCCAGAATCAATTGGAACTTTCTGTACAAACATAAGAATGGGACTCTATTGAGGATGTCATACAGCAATCAGACAAATTCTTTTGGTTTGAACACTCCTTATGGGCCTAACAACACTAGTAGTTCAACAAACTTCTATTGATGGATAGAGGCTTTCGAGTTTGATGCGAGCGTCAGCGGTGGTGAAACGCCAGTTGACGCTCGATGCAGAAGCATTGCGGCGGTCTTGCCAAGCTGCGACTTTCTGCATCAAGGTCTGTTTGTCAGGGATGCGAGCCTTCAAGCACTGTCGATGCAGGACACTGAGTTCGATTTCCGCCATATTGAGCCAGCTGCCATGTTTGGGGGTGTAATGGATTTCCAGTTTGGCGGCAATGCGGTACGCCTCAGCCGCTGGGAACGCTTCATACAAAGATGCGAGTTTGTGCGTGTTCAGATTATCCATGACCAAGACGATCGTCTCTGCCTGCGGGAAATGGATATCGACCAGGTCGCGCAGGCAGTGGGCGAAATCGACCATGGTACGGCGCGCTGTCACCTTGACATGACGCCAGGCTTGCAGAGGTGCGAAAAGGAGAAAGAGGTTACAGGTACCGTTGCGTTCATACTCGTAGTCATATTTGGCCACCGTACCGGGTCGGGGCGGCAGGGGCAGACGGGTCTCTTTGGTCAACTGTTTGCTGCCTTCATCCAGACAGACCAGCGGTCGCTTCTCATCCTGCGGCCGATGATAGACTGCAAGCGTATCTTCCATGGCACAGACGAACTCTGCACTCGCCGCCTCCGGCACGCACCACACATCTTTCAACCAAGGCTTGAGTTCGTTTTTTTGAGTATCGTGCGCACCGTTTCGCGCGAAATGCGTTCGACCACCTCCAATTCGACCAGCTTATCGGCCAGCATCTGCAACGTCCATCTCTCCTGTCCATCGGGCGCAGCGCTACAGGCTATCTGCACCAAGCGGGCTTCGCCCGCACCGTCCAATACGCGCGGTCGCTTCCGCTTCGGGCGCGTGTGGGTGAGGGCCGCTTCAATTCCGACTGTGACACAGCGCGCCCGAACTCGCTCGACTGTGCGCGCATGCGCGCCTAAAGCCTTGCCTATCTCGGCGTCGTTAAAGCCCCCGCCCACCTGCGCTTCATCGGCCATCAAGAGGATGCGAGCCCGTCTTGAGCGGCGCCCCGACCCTGTGCCTGTATTCACTTGCGTTTCCAGTTCCTTGCGCTCCTCCGCTGTCAAGCGCACCCGATATCGTTTCGCTGGCATTTCCCCTCTCCTTGTGTCCGCCTTTCCGGAGAGTATGCCACAGTTCACTTGTCCGTCAAACCCTATCTGTTACACCACTAGCCTGTTGGAAGATGGAGACGAAACTGCCGATTGCCAAAAAGATGATGATCAGTCGTAAGACTTTTGGCTATCCGAATTTCAAATCTGTAGTGGAATGGCTTAAATGCTACAAAGAGCGGACCGATGCCTCTGCGTACTTGGAGCGCGGGCAATTCTTGTCCCTCTTGAAGCGCGAGGCCGTGTCTGGGGGAGACCAAACGCAGGCCAAAGACATTTGGATTCTGGAAACCATAAGCGGAATTCAGCACAGTTTCTTGTCTGCGTTTCAAATGATTCAAACAGATCAGTTCATTGCCGCATGGCAGTGCCTTGACGGCTGTGAGAAGGGACTTTCTCGTTTGGGCAATCACTTCGTCGAAGAAGATGACGAGTTTGGAATTGAGCACGTTCGCGTCCACACAAGACAGCTTCAGGATCTCTACCCAATAGATATGGGTTTCAGTCCAGGTTACCTCAGAAAAGGTTTCCGCTGCTCCATTTGTGGGACTAGGAAGACACCTGGAGGTGGGTGTAATCACAAGGTTGGAGAAATCTACGATGGAAAGATTTGTGGCAGGGAGTTGGTAGATTTGGACATCCTTCACATTGCCCATGTAAATGATCCTGCAGAGAATTATTCAGTGATTTTCCCAAATGGAAACAAAGACCGACGATTCCAATTGGTCAAGTTTGTTGCAGATGCTCTTGGAACACCATGGGGCAGTTGGAATTTCAGCAGAGAGGATCGCAAAAAATTTCATCCGGCATTTGAGGGTGTCAGAGGCGATGACATCTGTCCGTGTGGCTCAAGTCTCAGTTACTCATGCTGTTGTCTCAAAAGAGAAACGGTTTTCCCCCACTATCGGTTCACTTTTGACGAAGAACCCAAAATCGAACTGCCAAGCTTGAAAATCTATCCAAGGAGGAGGCTATAGGGAATCTTGGCAGTTCCTTAACGGGTTTCCTCATTCCCACTGCTGGCTAGGACACTCCCGACGCACTTACAACAGAATCTCCTCTCTCAATCCCTAACTTGGGAAGGCCCTCCACGGTCTTTATTGTCTCCAGGCTGATGTTGATTACTTTGGCGATGAGGCGGAGGATGTATTGCGGGTCGTCGGGGCGGTTGGGGTCGTTGACGGTGCCGCTGCGGGGTGGGTTTTCACGCGGCAGTCGATGACAGTTACGGTTGGCTCTGGCCTGGCACTATGAACAACGGGTGGGCTGCCCTTATCAGGGCGCGAAGTTGTCTTCTACACGTGTGCAGCAAGTGAGAGACTGGCTTATCGTCTTGCTGCCTTCACGTGTTTCTGGGCAACCCGAAGCTTGGGGGCGGCCGTGAGTCGCCGCCGCTTCGTAATCGGCGGTCTGCCCCTCCACAGGCTGGGTGAATCGCTACATTGTTCACTCTAGCTCGTGGTCCAGTTTTTGGCGCCAGGCTCACAATGTTCAATCTAGATCTCGTTCATAAGTTTCATTTCTCTCACCTCTCTTCAGGTTTTTCTCCACTTGCGTATTCTCGTGCCGGCGGCGCGAAAACTCACCCAAAAAACCCCTTCTTGACCGCCTTCGGAGGCTTACGCATCTCCGGGGGCACTTCCGGCAATTCGTCGGCATGGAAACAGTCGCCGGCGATGACTTCCTGAAGTAGTTGGGCCTGTTCGGGGTAGGCGGCCAGGGTCGCTTCGAGGACCCAGAGGAGTTCGAGCAGTTCGGTGGTGAACTGGCTGGTCCAGCGGGTGGGACGAATGTCGTCGAGAGGCGAAGACTTCCTTCCCGCCCCTTTCTTCATGCGGTATTTGAGCCAGGATTGGACGATTTTGAGGCCGGACACTTCGAAGGCGTACAGTTCGGGCTCGACCGGCGCGAACTCGCCGGCGCCAACGTAAAGGGTTCTGGTTTCGTCGTTGTAAGTGAATGTTTCAGGATAGCTGTCGGGATCTCCGGGCACAGCTACGGTGCATCTGGCCTGCCCGGGTGGTACCTGCCCGGGCGGCTTGCCTTCGGGCACGAAGCGCTCGCCGTAGGTGTGCAGCCAGAGAAGATGGGCACCGGCAGAGCGCACGCGCTCGAACGTTTCGCCATCCTTGGTGATAGGTACGCGCAGTTCGCGGGATTCCAGATCCTGGGCAAAGTGAGCTGAGAAAGCCGGATGGGCCAGGATGCCGTAGACGTATGCCAGAGAGTCTTCCGGCGAGACTGAACGTTGGTAGGTGGCATCAAGGATCTTGAGTAGACCGGGAAGGATGTTGGCCTGCGACGCGTTGGTGACGCGGTAAAGTGGGATTACGGCCTTTGCTCCGTAAGAGCCTCGAAAGTGATCAAGATCGGGAACCAGTGCAGAGGAAGTGAGTGCGGGACCTAATCCTAGCGGTTGAGAGAACAAGCTAACCAGGTAAATTTGACTGTCGCTGTGGGCGCGCCACAGAGCAGGACGTAGAAAATCACCGAGGCGCGCATCAGCAATGATCCATTGGCGATCGAACGAACGATAGGCATACCGTTTAACGGGCGGAATAGAAGTGTCCGTTGGCAGTTGAACGAGAGAGGTTTCCCACTTTTCCGCTTCAATGAGCGAAGGGTATCTCGAACCTATTTTTCGATCGCGCGTTTCTCGAAATGCTTCGGAACGAGCCTTAGCTCTCAGTAGACATCGCCACCGCCGCTCCAAGGTTTCCGTGTCTGGGGCAATCGGCCACGTTCGTTTGAACTGAGAGCCCGAGTGCTGCCATGGCATCAGATCAGTTAAGAGCGGCCAATAGAAGTATTGGCCCTCGCCTGCAGGACGGAACGAGGAGTGCCATTCATCCGGGCACTCGTGCCATTCCACTCTTGAAAAACCTGTGATGGTTTCTAGCTCGGCTAGTTTGTCTTCACGCGTGCCTTCGATGCGAGCGTAGCGGACGCTCGCGGGGGCGTCCGTTTTCGCCTCGCGAGCGCGGAAGGCGACAGCGATAGCTACAGGGGTTTGAATGTCAAAGACATTTTCGTCGCGGTGTGTGCCCCGCCCTTCGCCGCCAAGGTCGAGGATCCAGATCTCGTCGCATTGGCGGCGCATCTGCTCGCGCATTCCACAGAAAGCGTCGCCATCCAGGTAGCTCGCTGCACTGATGTAGCTGGCCACGCCAGGCCCATCGCCGCTTCCCTCTTCAAAGACTTTCCACAAGGCCCAGCGCCAGAAATAGACGTAGAGATTGTATAGGTTTTTGAGATGCCTGCCATGCCCAGCCCTGACGGCCGGATCCAGAAAGTCACGCAGAATCGGACGTTGATCGGCTTCGCCATGTCGGACCCAACCACCGGTACGCGCCGTATTCTCATTGGTTGCAGCCTCGTGTCGGTCGTAGGGCGGATTGCCCAGACAAACGATAACCGGTACTTTGCTCTTGACTTCCAGGGCACGGGCGTGCTGCTCGGCAATCGGTTGCAGGATAAACGGAAGTTGCAGGGGTTCTGCGTTTGGGCTTTCGAGCGTATCGGTCAGAAAGACCTGCGGTCCCTTCGCGGGCAGTTGCGCGCCCCGGTCGCGCAGGGCGCGGCTTACGCGCAGTTCGCTCACCGCGTAGGGACCGACCATCAGTTCAAATCCATACAGATTTGCGGCCAGGGTGGTAGCCTGGCCTGGGACCGCGCCTGCTCCCTGTTCCACTTCGACGCGACCGAGTGCGTGATCGATGACACCGAGCAGATAGGTGCCGGTTCCGACGGCGGGGTCCAGCGTGACGACACCAGGGTCTGCGAAGCCCAGCGGCTTCCCGAGACGTTCGACAAGCAGATTGTCGATCAGGCGGACCTGGGCGCGCACGACTTCAACGGGCGTATAGTAGGCGCCGACGTTTTTGCGCAGCGTGGGGTCGTAGACGGTGAGAAAGTCCTCGTAAAAGTAGAGCCATGGGTCTGCGGGACCGGAGAGCGTGGCGGGCGGCACGACGGCAACGACTCGTAACAGAAGATCAAGCGATGCGGCGATGTCTGCGCGCGCGTTGGGGTCGGTCAAGACTTGGAGTGCCCGCGACAGGAGATTGTGCTGCGCGGCCAAAGCGGTCTCGGCACTGTTGAGCGTAAGCGGATCGGCCCCCTCGCTGCGGCCCAGCAGCAGCGCGAAAAGGACGGTTTGGGCGTAGGCGTCTGCAAACTGTTCGTCGGATGCATCGGGAAACAGAAGTTGACGCCAGTCCTCCGCCAGTTGCACGAGGGGTGAATCTGATCGCTTGAGCGCGTCGGTTACGTCGTCGCGCAACATGCGGCATAACGGAGCGAGCATTTCGGCGAAACGGCGGAGGTCGATGCGGCCCTTGTTGTCAGTAGGAATGAAAGGCTGCCACATGAAGAAATCGCGCAACAGGCTTTCGAGCGCATGTGCGTCCTGCGGCGAGACTGCTTTCCTCCCGCCGGCTGAGACATCGCCAGAGAATCGCAGAACCTCTCCAACCATTTCCCCGTCGCGATAGAGGGCCCAGTCGTTGCCGTCGGTGTAAAGGAGATTGGGAATGGCTGAAAAACGTTTGAACTGCTCGCGGTTGTGTCCAGTAAAGCGAGCGGCAGTCGCCCCCGTACCAGTGGGCTTGAGTTCCACATAGCCCGCAAGTAGTCCGTTGCGTTGGATTGCGAAGTCCGGTCGTCCCAGGCGATCCGGCAAGGGCGTTTCGCCGGTGCAAACGACATCCAAGTCCAGCGCGTCAGCGGCAGCGGTGATGAAGTTTTCAAAGGGAGTGCGTAGCTGCTCCTCCGGCTGACCAAGCGTGACTTGCGACAGTTTGTCCGTCACGGCGGCGGCGAATTCCTGCAGCGCGGCGTGAATTGGAGATTTTGCGGGCATGGTGCTCGGGATATGTGGGCGGCTGAGATGCCGTCAATCTACCACTTTGCTTGTTGCAACCCAAAACCGACTGAACTGCTGGAGCCTCGTCCCGAGGCGCGCGCTCAGCTATCTCGCAGGGCCATAGGCATACGACAACCGTCACGAACTGTTGGATCTGGTCGGCGACATGTCGCAGCTGGCCGAGGCATGCGCTGGATGACGCGCCACCACCTACTATTTGGTAAAGTGCCGGTACGTGACTGACCGGAGCGACGACATGTTTGCCTCCGCTTACAGATTCGACGAAGTAATGGACGGCGTCGAACTGTACAGCGCACAAGAGATGAGGGCGAATTCGGGGAGTGAGGATGGGCCGGTGACCCGCTCCACTGCCTCCTCACAGTTCGTAGTCCAGTTTCTTGCTAAAGCTCAATTCCAGCGGGACCCGAAGCAAGTCGGCCGAGAGCAAAGTATTGCATTCTTTGCAAAAGACTTGAATTCTTGTTGATATTGGTGGTGTATGGGCAAGCAGCAGATCTGATTACTAGCACTAAGCCCGTTCAATCCGCTTAGCAAGCAACTTGGGTTGGAAGCGGGCATAAGGAATAGCGAGGGACGACATATGGAAGAGGGGCTTGCTGTAGATGTTGCGGGGATTGATGAAAGAAATCGAGATGTTGCGGAAAGGGATTTAAGGATGCTGGCGTCTATTGCGGCTTGGATTGCAGAAGAGTTGAATTTGCCATTCTTGTTGCAGGAAATTCGGTTGACTGCACGACTGCAAGAAGATGTCAATGAATTGTATCGCCAGAGACGGGATTCGATGGGGGAATACTCTGCCCTGCGGGATGACGTATTTGCCTATGGCAAGACGATTTGGATCTGTTCGCACAAAGGAGAAATCAGATTCGTGGTTCTGATTGATTTGAGGGTTGTGAATCCATGGAATATTAACAACCCCTGGTTCTTAGTGGCCGTACTCCACGAGCTTGGTCATGTCATTTATGAAACACAGGCGCTCAAGAGACTAGGGGAGGAAACGTATGTCACGTTTGAATACACAAGAAAGGGATTATTGGACGCTTTGTCTAAGGTTATTGTTGACGAGTACAGGGTGGACAGACTTGTCGATCTCGTTGTAAAGGGAATCGCCACTGATGACACCGGTAATCCATTGTCACTACGTCAGATTGAGGAGGATGTTAAGAAGATGGACTGGGCAGGCAGTTTAGCGACTGCGCTTGAGAATATGCCACAAAGATTAGATGCTGTGGTGTATCGTTTCAAGACAAGACAGATCGGAATTGATGAACTGTTGACTAAAGCAACCTCCAATGTGCAAGACGTTCTTGTCTTGTTTAGCCATACTTGTGCTTTGTACCTTGGAACTGATTCTTGGCCAGTAGTTGTCGAGAGCCTTAAGGGAACAGAAGCTTCACGGCGTTTCTTGAGTGGCCATTTGGAGACCATTGCAGAAGGGTTGTCGAATAATGAACTTACTGCTGAAGAAACTTTACAGGTAGTGGCACATGCTGTTGAAAGTGTCTTCAGGCGTTGCGGTCTCACTTTTGAAGACACACCTGAAGGTCTTTATACTGCCGTAGCCTGGCCGTCCCAGTAGTAGCCTGTAATTGAAATCCAACTAGGGAGAAGAGATGCGGGGCGGCGCGTGCTGAGCTGACCCCATGAAAACTTGCCCAGGTTCGTATGCGTCAAGCCAGCGAAGAACTGGTGGATAGTCCAGGGGGATTTGCGACCCGTAAGGGTCGCTTATCTTTTTGGCCGCCCTCTCCTTGGACCTGCCCCCGATGTTTGTACCACCCGTCATGTTAGTCCGACAAGCGCGGGGACAGGGTCGGCAGGCACGGGGGCCTCGGGCGTAGGCGGCCGGTCTCGCCACTGACCGGACGATGATGGGGCAACCGCTTGAGACTCTTGTCTACCAGGCGTTGAGACGACAGGCAAGCTGGCGCGCTGATTCCACTTCGCCTTTTCGTTTCTGTAACAGGGACGGGGCCGAGGCGGAGATCGTCATCGAGCGGGGAACGCAGGCCCTGGCTGGCGTGGAGGTCAAGGCCGGGGCGACGGTGACTTCGGCGGAGTTCCGAGCGTTGCGGAAAGTGAGGGAGGCTGCAGGCGGCCGGTTCGCTGGCGGGGTGATCCTCTAGGATGGCGAGAGGAGCGGGCCTTTCGACGATGGGCTCTACGCGGCGCCGCGGCGCCTGATTCGGGAGAAGCCATAGAATATGGCTGCGAAAGATCTGCCCGCAAGAACGGCAAGTTGTCGCTTTTGACAGCGTGCCGGCGGCCCTGACGAACGGAAAGGCACGGCAAGAGTGCCCGGCCCATCAGGATGTCTGATGATGCTCTATGGTCCGGAACCGGGTGACGAAGTTCTGCGTGGACCATCACAGTGCGCAAGAGTTCACGGGTATTGACCCGGGCGGTGATGGGATTGCCGGCATGGCGGCGATCCACGCCTCTGACGAAGGTCCGGACGTTGTCAAGTGAGTCAAGAGAGGCTGTTGCAGGTCGCCCGTCTTTCCGGTATGCAGTTGAGTAGGGGGTCAGTCCGAACCGTGCGCGGGGGGCGTGGACTGGGAGATATGACCCTGCACAACCTGCAACAGAATGCCGGTCTGCGCAGTCAATCGATCGATCTCTGCGCTCAGCCGATCGATGTTTTGCTGTGTCATCTGTGCAGACGCGATCAACGCCTGTTCAAAACGGTCGAGGCGGTTGTCGGCGTGAATCTGCCGTTCTGCCAGCTGCTCCAGCATCCGCTCGACGCGGTCAAGGCGGTTTTCGACCTGTTCTACGCGGTTGGGGCTTTCCGTCTGCCTCGCCATAGGTACTCCGATCAAAGGTACAGTGCGGGTGTATTTTAGCGGCCAATAGCCATTATGTCACATCGAGTAGAGGTGCTGCCGTTGTATTGCAGTGTCGTGTTAAGATCACAGTCAGGACCGTTGGGGGCGCAGAGAGGGCGCATAGCGGTAGAGGGGCCGCCCCTGGGAATTCACAGAGCCTGTGGAGGGGCAGAACGATGGTCAAGAAACGGCGGCGACACACGGCGGCCTACAAGTTCCGGGTTGCGCTGGAAGCGCTCGAAGGCAGCAAGACGATCAGCCAGTTATCGAGTGAACACGAGGTTCATGCCAACCTGATACGGGCCTGGAAACGGCAGTTGCAGGAAAACGGACCCCGGGTCTTCGCTACCAACGGCGAACGCAAACAACGGGAGCAGGAGGCGCAGGAAGCAGAACTTTATGAGCAGAGCGGGCGGCTCAAGATGGAACTTGAGTGGCTGAAAAAAAGTTGCCGGCTTCGGTCAGGGAGAGGCGGCGCATGGTCGATAGCAAGCATGCGCTCCTGAGCGTACGACGGCAGTGCGCGTTGCTGGGACTGAATCGGGCCTCCTTCTACTATCAAGCGGCTTCGGAGTCGGCTCTGAACCTGCATCTGATGCGCCTCATTGACGAGCAATTCCTGCGTACGCCCTTCTATGGCTGGCCCAAGATGACAGCCTGTCTGCGCCGGCTGGGCTATGCCGTCAATGGCAAACGGGTCAGGCGGTTGATGCGTCTGATGGGCATTCAAGCCATCTACCCCAGGAGAAGCAGCAGTTCGCCGGGCACAGGGCACAAGCGCTATCCCTATCTGTTGCGCAACCTGCCGATTACGCATGTCAACCAGGTCTGGAGCGCTGACATCACCTATGTGCCGCTGCTGCGCGGCTTCATCTACCTGGTCGCTGTCATCGACTGGCAACTTTCCAACACCCTGGACGGTCGCTTCTGTCTCGATGCCCTGCGTCAGGCGCTCGTCAAGGGTCGGCCCAAGATCTTCAACACCGACCAGGGCGCACAGTTCACGGCCGATGCCTTTACCGCCTGTCTGCTCGCAGCCAACATACAGGTCAGCATGGATGGCCGCGGCCGCGCCCTCGACAACGTCTTCTGCGAACGCCTGTGGCGCAGCGTCAAGTACGAGGACATCTACCTCAACCAGTACGACACAGTAGGTCAGCTGCAGGCTGGGCTGACGCCTATTTCAACTTCTATAACCATGAGAGACCACATCAAAGTCCCGACTATCGCACGCCGGCGGAAGAGCACTTCGTGCTCTGTTCAGAGCCGGCCGCATTCGCCTGAATGCACCTTACTTTTCCCATTTCGTGGTCTAACGATTGGGGCCAACCATAATCCTGCCTCTAAAGTACTTCTGAGAGAATTGAAATGTGTTTGCATGTATGTGGGGATTAGCTCCTCGTCAAGAAGAATTTGAATTAATTTGCTTGCTGTATCCTTTTCGGTATAGGTCCAAACTCTTTTAGCGCAGATTGCCTTCATGCAACTCTCGAATGATTTGAGGCATTCGTTTAGCGTCTCTTTATAGTTTCCTTTTTTGTAATGCTCTAAGGCTTTGAGGAATTCTTCATTGGCCCCTTCGTACATTGGATCAGTAAGCATGAGTAAGGATGGGCGCACGATTTCCGAGTGTGTGAATGTTGAATCGACTTTAATGATTTGTCCTGATTCATACTGGTAGCCTACGCCACGTTCTTTGAATCTATGATTTAATTCTTCTATGGCCTCTTTGAGGGGTGGTGTATAGATCATACTAAGAGATCTGCTAGACTTAGAAAATTCAACTAAAGGACCAAATGCAAGTTCAATGCAGTCTAATATTTGCTCAGTTGATGATAGTTTAGAATGGTAAATAAATTGTTCCATTCTATAGATGTATGAAGACTTCATAACGCGATGATTCATAGGTATAAGATTTGGACGTCCATGTTCGTGTGCTAGATTCTGGTAAAGCCATTTGATGTAGTTCTCTATTTCATTTTGGCTAGTAGATTGACCCTCTATTTGCCTACTTGAAGTACACAAACGACATATAATATTAAATATTTGGACTCTAAGCTCGTCTGGTATTTCATCGTATTGAAAGACGTCTGGTATCTCGCCTCGTTCTTGTTTCAGACGCATTGAATAGAGATTATAAATAGGCACTAACTGTCTCCTTTTGGTAGGCTGACGTAGATTTAATCATATTATATTAGCACATCGAGAATTGAGTGGAAAAAATCTATAGGGTTGACCTGCCCCCGATGTTTGTACCACCCGTTATGTTAGTCCGACAAGCGCGGGGACAGGGTCGGCAGGCTCCGGTGTACAGATGATCGTTCTGCTGGCCCTGAATGATGAAGGCGCGCCAAGCTACGCACACGATGTGGCGGCCTCCTCGGCCGAATTTGGGGTTCCCGTCTTCGCCTGCACGCCCGACCTTTTCCCCAACCCGATGGCCGCGGCCATCAACCGATCGGACATTGCCCAGTGGGCCGCGAGCGCAGACATGGCCGTCGCGGAACCCTTCGGTCCGGTGCAGGCCCCTACGGTCTCTGAAGGAGCGGGGCCGCGTCCGCCCCACGCTGGAAAATCCCATAACAATTTACATTGACCAGCCCATCGGCTATAATGTGAAACAGCAATGCGTGGATGGCATTTCCCCAAGCCAAAGGTGTTGAGCCTCTCCCTGCCACATAAGTAACAGACATGTCCTACGGCGTACACGGCGAAGCCAACCTGCTGCCCATGACCTCACAGGTGGGCCGGTACCGCGTTCTGGACACCTTGGGACAGGGTGCAACTGCCATGGTCTACCTTGCGCAGGACCTGACGGGCCGACGGGTGGCGCTGAAAGTGCTGAATCCTATGGCGGCTAGCCAGCCCCATATGCGCTCATGCTTTCAGTTGGAGTACCGCACGATGGCCCAGTTGCGCCATCCCGGGATACTGCGTGTCCACGACACCGGCGAGGCCAATGGCCGCCTCTTCATTGCGATGGAGCTGATCGAAGGAGGCACGCTCGATCAGTTCCTCCAGCGCGCAAACGCGATCGGCGAGGTGGCCGCGATCGACATCGCCCGCCAGGTCGCTGAAGCGCTGGACTATCTCCACGGCACAGGCCATGTCCACCGCGACGTAAAGACCTCCAATGTTCTGCTGGGCCCGGCAGGACGCGCGGTCCTGTTCGATTTTGGCACCGTCTACAACATCTATGAACCGGCCGACAACGCGCAGGGCATCTACGGGACGCCGGCCTTTCTGGCCCCGGAACAGATTGAGGGCGAGGAGTCTCTGGACGGACGCGCCGATCTGTACAGCCTGGGCATTGTGCTCTATCTGATGGTTGCGGGGCGCAGGCCCTTCTACGGCTCGCGCGAGGAAGTCTTGGAAGCGCACCTCAAGCAGGAGCCGCCCCCGCCTTCGGAGTTCGGCTGGGTTTCGCCTGAGTTGGAACAGGTCATTCTGAAGGCGCTCGCCAAGCCGCGCGCGGAGCGCTTCGAGAGCGGTGAAGCCTTTGCGCTTGCGCTGAGGGGCGTGGAAGTGGAGACGGAGACGCCGAAGCCGAGGCTGGCAACACGTTTGCGGTCGTGGCTGCAGGACACAGTACGACCGGAGTGAACTGTGACGCGGGACGCAGTTGGAACGCTCGTTGTCCGGGCGGACAAGAACCTACGCTGACATCAAAGCCAGCTTGACCTCGCCAATGGCCCGCGTAACGTCGATCTCGCGCGGGCAGGCCTGAACACAGTTGAAGACGGTGCGGCAGCGCCAGACGCCGTCGGCGTCGTTGAGCACGCGCAGACGCAGATCGGCCGCAGTGTCCCTGTCGTCGAAGATGAAGCGATGGGCCTGCACGATCGCGGCCGGGCCGATGTAGTCCTCGTTGGCCCAAAAGCTGGGGCACGAGGTCGTACAGGCCGCGCACAGAATGCACTTGGTCGTATCGTCGAAACGGGCGCGGGCTTCCTGGCTTTGCACCCGCTCACCCGATTCCGGAATCTGATCGTTGATCAGATAGGGAAGCACCGCCCGGTACTTGGCAAAAAACGGCTCCATATCCACCACAAGGTCCTTGATCAGCGGCATCGAGCGCAAAGGCTCGACCTGGCAGACGTCGCCCACATCCTGCATCAGCACTTTACAGGCCAAAGCGTTGCGCCCGTTGATCACCATGGCGTCGCTGCCGCAGATTCCGTGGGCGCATGAACGCCGCAGCGTCAGCGTGCCGTCCTGATACCACTTGACCTGGTGCAGAGCGTCCAGCACGCGATCCGACTCTTCCACGTCAACCCAGTACTCTCCCCACCACGGACTGGAATCGGTCTCCGGGTTGAATCTGAGAATTCGCATTTTGATGCGCATCTTAGTAGGTTCGCTCCTGCGGATGGTGGATTGAGATGTTCACCGGCGCGTATTCCAGGCTGATCTCTCCATCGGTCTTCGACGCGTAGGTGTGGGTGAGCCACTCCTCATCGTTGCGCTCTTTGAAATCTTCGCGGCTATGGGCGCCGCGACTTTCGCGGCGGGCGAGCGCGCTGGCCGCGGTAATCTCCGCCAGGTCGAGCAGATTGTGCAGTTCAATCGCCTCAAGGATGTCGGTATTGAAGCGCTTGCCCTTGTCCATGACGGTGATGTCGCGCGAGCACTCCTGCAGCTCGCGTATACGGGTCAATGCGGCCTCTATGCCCTCCTCGGTGCGAAAGACACCCACGTTGTCCATCATCAGGGACTGCATCTCCGTGCGGAGGTCGGCGACATTGTACTTGCCGGTATGGCCCAGAATGCTTTGCAGCGCCGCCTGCGTTGGCTCCCACGTCTCCGACGGAAGTTCCGCCCAGTCGTTCTGTTGACAGTAGCTCGCCGCCGCTTTGCCCGCGCGCTTGCCGAATACGACGAGGTCGACCAGGCTGTTGGTGCCCAGGCGATTGGCGCCGTGAACACTGACGCAGGCCACTTCGCCGGCCGCGTAAAAGCCGGGAACGGTGTCGCCCTGGGCGTTGCGTTGCACTTCGCCGTCGACGTTGGTAGGAATGCCGCCCATGGCGTAATGTGCGGTGGGCTGAACAGGCATCGGTTCAACCGCGGGATCGATTCCGAGATAGGTCTTGCAGAATTCGGCGCTGTCGGCCAATTTCGTCTCGACCACCTCGCGGCCGAGGTGCGTGGCGTCCAGATGGACGTAGCGGGCGCCGTCGATGCCCTTGTTGTCGCGGACCTCAAGATAGATTGCGCGGCTGACCACGTCGCGGCTGGCGAGGTCCTTCAAATTGGGCGCGTAGCGCTCCATGAACCGCTCGCCTTCGCGGTTGCGCAGAATGCCGCCCTCGCCGCGCACCCCTTCCGTGATGAGAATACCCATCTTATAGATACCGGTGGGGTGAAACTGGAAGAACTCCATGTCCTCGAGCGGAATGCCCTTGTGCAGGGCGATGGCGGGGCCGTCACCGGTGAGACTGTGCGCGTTGCTCGTAATCTCCCACATGCGGCCAAAGCCGCCGGTGGCGAAGATCAGCGCCTTGCCGTGGAAAACATGCAGGTCGCCGCTGTCGATCTCGTAGGCGACGACGCCTGTGGCCTGTCCGTCGTCGGCGAGCAGCAGGTCGAGAACGTGATACTCATCGAAGAAGCGCACATCGCGGGCGATGCACTGCTGATAGAGGGTCTGCAGGATCATGTGGCCGGTGCGGTCGGCGGCGTGACAGGCGCGGCGCACCGGTTTTTCGCCAAAATTGCTGGTGTGGCCGCCGAACGGGCGCTGGGCGATCTTGCCTTCCGCGGTACGGTCGAAGGGCAGGCCCATGTGCTCGAGTTCGTAGATGACCTCGACCGCCTCTTGGCACATGAGGTCAACCGCGTCCTGGTCGGCGAGATAGTCGCTTCCTTTGATCGTGTCGAAGGTGTGCCACTCGGCGCGGTCTTCCTCCAGGTTGCCGAGGGCTGCTCCAATCCCGCCCTGCGCGGTGCCGGTATGGCTGCGGGTGGGGTAGAGCTTGGTGAGGACAGCCGTTTCGCTACCCTGCCCGGCATAGAGCGCCGCCATCAGACCAGCGCCGCCGGCGCCGACAACGATCGTTTCAAACTTGTGCGTGTGGATCATCTCGTCCTCACGTAGCGAAGGGGAAGAACGTTTTGCGCTAGCCCATCAGGTTTTCGAACAGCCGCCCCAGCCCGCCGGCGCCCAGGATGATGGCCAGGCTCCCGAGAAAAATCAGGAACAGCCCGAGACCGTAGACCAGGGCGGTGAGCAGGAAATTGAGAATCCTGTTGTGCACGTAGTCGTTGATCGAGAAACGAACGCCGTTCATGCCGTGCCCCATCCCGAGAAATAGCAGCGAAGCATCAAACAGTCGCCAGAATACACCGGCCGGACCTGACCAGCGCCCGTCAATGTTGTCGAACGTAATGTTCTCAACGCCCACGGCCATATGCATGTAGAGCAGGTGGAAGACAACCGTGATGAACATCACCAGCCCGCTCAGACGCATGAAAAGCCATATTTTTCTCTCGTGATTGGGCGCGCCGTAGCGGATTTTCCCCTGGATCGGTCGACTCGAAGATGTAGCCATTATCCGCTCCTCAAAACATGCCGCGCAGCGTGACGATGGCAGCCGGCACAAGAACAACGACTACGAGCACCAGCTCGATGCGCACGATTGCCCGCTGGTACCTGCCCAACGCCGGAAAAAAATCGATGATAATAATCCGCATGCCGTTGAAGGCGTGGTAGAGGACGCCGAAGAGCAGAAAGACCTCGAGGACCTTCGCCGGCGGTGAGGTGTACAGGGTCTTGTGGACCCATTCATACGGCCCCGGCCCGATGGCGGCGACAAAGATGCTGACAATGTGCATATAAAGGAAGAGCACGATGCCAAGCCCGCTGGCGCGGTGCAGAATCCAGGCCCACTGGCCCTCCGCCCCTTTGTAGGAAATGCTTCGGTAGATCGATGCTGCCAGGGCAGCCATAGGCTGGGACCTCCTTTTCGCCGCGCGCGAAATGGCGACTGGAGTTGCGATCAGTACTCTCTTACCTGGTGAACAGGAATCTGTATTCGAATCATAATCTTGACCCGTGATCCTGTCAATTTATAGCAGGGAAAAATCGTGCGGCCGACTGCCGCTAGGTCGAGTAGGCCACATCAACTGTTGCCGAAAACGGTAGCAGGACAAACTCTGCTGGCGAGGTGGGAGAACGCCTTATACGGCCCTTGCGAATCCCGCTTGACGCTCCCGGAAGTCCCGTCGGAGCAAAATGGCTGGACGGCATCCGAACTTCTTTGCCTTTTGGATGAGCCGACTGCTCAAGTTGCCAACTGAGTGACCAGCCACAATCTCTGTCGTGAAGATAGGGTGGCCGGGAGAATCGAAGCATTAGACGCAATCGGGCCAAATGAACTCCATGTCTGAACGATTCGCGCAGTAAGGAAATGAGACGCGGGCCGCGGACTGTCCGGGAAGCGACGCGAAGGGGGTGGCTCTCGCACTAGGCACGGGCCACCCCCTGTTCCCTCTACTGCCACCTGCAACACTACATATTGTCGATCAGGGCCTGGCCGAATTCGCTGCACTGGAGCAGCGTGGCGCCCTCCATCAGCCGCTCGAAATCATACGTTACCCGCTTCTGGCCAATGGTCCGCTCCATCGAACTGATGATCAGGTCGGCGGCCTCGTTCCAACCCAGGTGACGCAGCATCATCTCGCCAGAGAGGATCACAGAGGACGGGTTAACCTTGTCCTGGCCGGTATACTTGGGAGCCGTGCCGTGCGTGGCCTCGAAGATGGCGCGGCCGGTCTCGTAGTTGATGTTGGCGCCGGGCGCGATGCCGATGCCGCCCACCTGCGCGGCCAGGGCATCGCTGATGTAGTCTCCGTTCAGGTTGAGCGTCGCCACGACGTCGTACTCGGCGGGGCGGGTAAGGATCTGTTGCAGCATCGAGTCGGCGATGACATCCTTAACGATGATGTTGCCGCCGTCGGCTGCGGGCAGCTGGCGCCAGGGGCCGCCGTCCAGCAGCTGCGCGTGAAAACTGCGGTCGGCCGTCTCGTAACCCCAGTTGCGGAAGGCGCCCTCGGTAAACTTCATGATGTTGCCCTTGTGCACCAGGGTTACGCTCTCGCGCCCGTTGTCGAGCGCGTACTGAATGGCGGCGCTCACGAGGCGGTCGGTGCCCTCCCGGCTGACCGGCTTGAGCCCGAATCCGGCGCTGTCGGGAAAGCGCACCTTGGAAAAACGTTCGGAGAAAGCGGAGCTGAACAGCTCTTTGAAGCGTTCGGTCTCCTCTTCGCCGTCTTCAAACTCGATGCCGGCGTAGATATCCTCGGTGTTCTCCCGGAATATCACCATGTCGACGAGTTCCGGCCGCTTGACCGGGCTGGGGACGCCGTTGAAGTATCGCACAGGGCGTACACAGGCGTAGAGATCGAGCTGCTGGCGCAGCGCGACATTGATGCTGCGGATCCCGCCGCCGACCGGAGTGGTCAGAGGGCCTTTGAGAGCGACCATGTAGTCGTCGATGGCGTCGAGGGTTTCCTGGGGAAGCCACACGATCTCGCCGTAGACGTCATTGGCCTTGTCTCCGGCGTAAACTTCCATCCAGACAATCCTCTTCCCGCCGCCGTACGCCTTTGCCACCGCGGCATCCAGCACCGGCTGGCTCGCCGCCCAGATGTCCGGTCCGGTGCCGTCGCCTTCGATAAAGCAGACGATAGGATTGTCCGGCACCTGCAGGTTTCCGTTCTGGTCGATGCCGATCTTCCTGCCTTCGCCGGGAACGGCAATCCGCTCATAGACCATCGCTGTTTCGCCTCCCTATGGAATAAGTGAAACTGTTGTTATGCCAGGTCTTTCTCTACTTCTGCAACCCAACGCGCGTCTGCGCGGCTGAAGATTTGGCCGGAACAGTCCCGGCTCCAAGGACCGACCAGCCAGTAGATCAGGCGCGCGGCCGACTCCGGTGTCAGAAGTTCGCCCTGACGGTGGGCCTCATGGAAACGGCTGAAATCCAGACTGGAGCCGTGCGTGTCAACGCTGCGAATGTCGGCCTGCATTTCAGTGTCGACCATGCCGGGAGAAAGCGCGTTGACAGTTACGCCGCTTATCCGCTCGGCCTGCAACTCCGCGGCAAGGCAACGTGTGAGCATATTGAGCCCCGCCTTCGACGCGCAGTAGGCGCTCCAGCCGGGCGATGGATTCTGACCTGCGCCGCTGGAAACGTTGACAATGCGGCCGTAGCCCTGGTCGAGCATCACGGGAAGCACGTTGCGGGCCATCTGGAAAGGGCCGACCAGATTGCAATGGATATTGTAGGCCCATTCCTCGGGATCAGCCTCAAAGACATGGTCGACCGGCCAGACGACGGCGGCGTTATTCACCAGGATGTCGACGCGATCGAACTGCGTCAGCGCCGCTTCGACGACCTCCTCGATCTGCTCGGCGTTGGAGACGTCGCAGGGCACTGCGATGGCGCGCGCGCCGCTCTTGCGAATCCCGCCGGCCACGGCTTCGATCTGATCTTCGCTGCGCGCGCTGAGGACGACGTTCGCGCCGGCCTCGGCCAGCACGCGGCCGGCGGCCGCGCCGATTCCCCGCCCGCCGCCGGTGATGATCGCTACCTGACCCTGAAGTTTCATCGATGTTCGGCGCTGCGCCATTGATGTGTTCTGCGTTGCCGCCGCCCAATTTGATCGCGAACGGCCAGCCCTTTCGAATGACTGACCTGCTTCTCCTGCGCGCCTCAGACGGACGCTCAATCGTGGTGCAGTTTACCAGAAGCGCGCCGAATTCATAATTTTTGGATTGCTGAATACCGTTATGCCGCGGCGCGTGGGATAATATCCAAGGTGGCGCAGGGGAAGGGCGCCCGTAACGAAGATTTCTGGACAGGCAAAGAGGACCGAATTCAAATGTACAATTTCATGACCGCGGCCCATGACGGATGGCACTATCTTACTTCGCTGGCACTGACTGCAGCGGTAGCTTTCTTTCTGGTCAACTGGCTACGCGGCCGGACGTGGAACCGGCTGGCGCAAGGCGTCGGCACGGCAGCCATCATTGTCGTGGACATTCAGTTGCTGCTTGGATTGATTCTGTGGGGCGTGGGCGCGAGCATGGGCATCGTAGGAGCCAACGCCGCGCGCACGATTGAACATCCGATTACGATGCTTCTTGCCATCGTTCTACTACACGCGGGCTGGGTTTGGACCAAGAGAGCGGATGAGGCTGTACGGCTCCGGAACGGCGCGCTGACTTTTGTCGTCACGGGGCTCTTGGTGCTGGCCGGTCTGAACCGCATCGGAGTAATTTTCTAGAACCGGGCCGGCCTGGTGCAGGAAGGACAGCTGAGCCGGGCGTTGGATCGTATGTTCATGCTCTCGGCGTTTCGTTGCCGTGCTCTTTCAGCCGTCATACTCGCCGAAGACGGCCACGACGTTCTGTCCGCCGAAACCGAAGGCGTTGACGATCGCGCGGTGCACGGGATAGGAGAGAGACGCGTTGCCGACGACATCGACGCCCAACGCCGGGTCTTCAGTGTAGTTGATCGTCGGCGGGATCCTATTCTCGCGGATGGCCATAACCGCGGCGAGCGCCGATTCGGCCCCGGCAGCCCCCAGCGCATGGCCGACCATGCACTTGATGCTGGTCGTCTTCGGCGTTGGCTGACCGAAGACCTGCCGGATGGCAAGGGCCTCGACCTCGTCATTCAGTTCGGTGCCGGTGCCGTGGGCCAGAATGACGTCGACATCCTCGGGGGCGACGTCGGAATAGTGCAGCGCCTTGCGGATGGCGCGGCTGGCGCCGTCCGCGCTGGGGTCCGGCGCGGTCAGGTGATAGGCGTCGCCGGTCAGCGCGCCGCCAAGCACCTCGGCGTAAATCTCGGCGCCGCGTGCCTTGGCATGCTCCTCGGTCTCCATGATCATCGTGACCGCCCCCTCACCGCTGACAAACCCGTTGCGATCGATGGAGAAGGGACGGCAGGCCTTCTCCGGTATGTGGGTATCCTTCGATAGCGGACCCATGTTGCCGAAGGCGGCAAAAGTTAACATGGATACGGCCGACTCGGTGCCGCCGGCAATCATGACGTCAGCTTCGCCTCTCTGCAAAAAGTGATAGGCCTCCAGGATCGAGTAATGGCCGCTGGCACATGCCGCCGCGCTGGTCATCACCGGCCCGCGTGCCCCGACTGCCATCGATACGACGCAGCTGGCTGCGTTCGCCATGGCGCTCGGAACGACAAACGGCCCGACAGTCTTCCATGACTTCTGCACCAGTTTTTCGGTGGCGAACTCGATCTCTATGATGCCGCCGCCGCCGGTCGCCATCATGACGCCGACCTCATCCCGGTTCTCCTCGTTGATCTCCAACCCGGCGTCGGACAGGGCCTGGACTGTGGAAGCGACGGCAAACTGCGTCGCACGGGCCGTGCGGCGTATGACCTTTCGGTCCATGTACTGCCGGGCGTCGAACTCCTTCACCTCGCAGGCGATATTGTACGGCATTTCGCCGGCGTCGAACAGAGTTAGTGGACCGGCGCCGGACTTACCGATGAGGAGGTTCTGCCAGAAGGTGCAGGGGTCATTGCCAATGGGTGTGATCGCGCCCATGCCTGTGATCACAATCCGTTTCATACGATCCTTCCTTCTCCATCCAAATCGCGTCTCTGTTGCGAAGATACAGATTTTAGGCAGCGGCACGAATCGGGGACGCAGAACACAGTCGGTGCAAACGCCTCAGGCGCCGGCTGGACTTCCTGCGATCGTCTTGCGGGCAGAATTCCGAAAATTATAGAGGAGAGCTCCCATGACGTCAAGAACTGTGGCCGATTTTTGGAAGAGTCTGTGGTTCGCGGGCGGCAATCCGAAGAGAAATGCACCGCTTCCAAAGCAGAATATGGGATTTGGGCGGGCACAGCGCAGCGTTCTTCTCGCGTAGCCACACTTTGGGCGAGCGTTACGCTTTGCCCAGGAGCGCAGCGAGCAGGGCCATTCGAATATACATACCGTTGCGCATCTGGCGAAAGTAGGCGGCGCGGGGATCGTCATCCATGGCGTAGCTGATTTCGCCTACGCGCGGCAGCGGATGCATGATGATCATCTCTCTTCTGGCCCGCGCCATCAGCTCCTGGTCGACAACAAAGTAATCCTTGACCCTGTCATATTCGGCCAGATCGGTGAACCGCTCCCTCTGTACACGCGTCATGTAGAGCACGTCCGCCTCGCCGATGACCGAATTCAGATCCTGCACCTGGCGGCAGGAGTGTCCGGAAGCCTCAACCGCCTCGATAAGATCGGCCGGCAGCCGCAGAATATCCGGGCTGACGAAGACGAAAGTGACATCGTAGTTGAGCAGAAGTTTGGTCAGACTGTGGACAGTGCGGCCGTAGCGCAGGTCGCCGACCATCACGACCGTCAGGCCGTCGATCCGCTGCAACTCCTCCTGCACTGTGAAGAGATCGAGAAGGGCCTGCGTCGGATGCTCGCCGATGCCGTCACCGGCGTTGATGACCGGCTTGTCGGCATAGTAAGCGGCCGTGGCCGCGGCGCCCACTTCGGGATGGCGGATTACGATTACGTCGGCGTAACATTCGAGTGTGCGCACCGTGTCCGGCAGGCTCTCGCCCTTGCTAACCGAGCTGTACTGGACGTTGTGATCGGGATTACCTGGCCGCCGAGGCGTTGCATGGCTGCCGTAAAGCTGGAGCTTGTCCGCGTTGACGGTTCATAAAAAAGGTTTGCCAGTATCTTGCCCTGCAGCAGCTCCGCGCCGCCGAACCGCTCGACCAAGACTCGCATTTCGTGCGCGACCCCGAAGATCGCATTCAAAGCGGCGCGATCAAACTGATCGACACTGAGGATGTCCTGCCCTGCGAAACTCCCTATCGTATCTGCCATGTGAACCTTTCCCCTGACCTCACTGTTACTGTTCGCTGTCTTGAAATAGGACGCGCCCACTGCCCGGCGCGGCCAGCACCTGTTCGCCGTCAAAAACGGTCCTGCCCCGCAAGACGACCTTCTCCACGCGGCCCTTCACTTGCCGCCCGGCAAAGGGGGTCCAGCCGCAGCGGGCCCGCATCGTCTCGTCGCTCAACGCATAAACCGTATCCACATCTACCTCGACCCATGTCTGCGGCTGTTCGGGCAGAGCATAGATGCGGCGTGGGTTCTCCACGCAGCGCAGCAGCAGATCCTCCAGTTCGAGCCGGCCGGCGTCCACGGCTGTCAGCAGCAGGGGCAGCATCGTCTCAACGCCTGGAACGCCCGGCAGCGGGGCCTGTCCGGATAATGCCGGCGTGTCCTCTGCCATGCCCTTTTCCGAACGCGTGTGGGGCGCATGATCGGTGGCGAAAATATCGATCACGTCCAGGTTCTCCCACAGGGCCGCCACGTCATCGGGCGTTGCCAGCCTCGGCCGCATATCGTAGCGATTGCCGCCGCGATTGAACGCCTCTTCAGTCAAGAAAAGGTGATGAGGGGTCGCCTCGCAGGTGACTGGAAGACCCTGCTCCTTGGCGGCGCGGATCAGTTCGATCTCGCTGCGGCGGCTGACATGGACGATGTGAAGGGGTACATCGTAGAGATGACAGAGACTGAGACAGACGGGAACCATCAGCTCCTCGGCGTGGACGGCGATGGGACCAACTGTAGTGGAGGGAGACGCAGCCGGTCTCCAACCGTCCAGCTCGGCCGCGCGCGCCGCCCACGTCCGAAAGAGGCGGTGGAGCAGGCCCAGCTCCTCAATGCGAAGACTGCCAAAGGTCTCGTTGACGTAGATCTTGAGGCCGCACGCACGCGTCGCGGCCGGCAGATAGGCGTCAAGATCGGCCACGGTCGCGCCGACAAACAACCCAACGTCACAGACGGCCCGGGCCCGCGCCAGATCGACCTTCTCCTGCAGCCTCCGCGGGGTTGAGGTGGGCGGCTCGGTGTTGGGCATGTCCAGCGCGGTCGTGACGCCGCCGGCCAGTGCCGCGCACGTGCCGGAGTGGAAATCCTCTTTGTGTGTGTAGCCCGGTTCTCGCAAATGAACGTGTGCGTCCACGAGGCCAGGCAGGCGCAGGGTCGTCATGACTCCCCGGTTGCGATCTGAACAAACGGCCCAATTTTACTTGAATGTTGCGGTTGCGGCAACAGGCGGGCGTAACGAGGACGAGTATCCGCCGCAAAAAGCGGTCAAACTTGACCGGTGTATACGCTGCTGCTATCCTAACCAAATCTCTGATGAAGAGCCTTCCCGCAATCTCCTGGCAGGACGAACTCCGGTCACGAGCTTTACGATTGACGGCGCAGCAAACGATTCAATCAGGCTTAAAATGCCCACGCCTCGTCACATCCGACTCGGCAGTCGCGGTTCGGCCCTGGCCCTCTGGCAGACAGAGCATGTGGCGGCCTGTTTGCGCGCCAGCTATCCTGACCTGACAGTCGAAACGGTTGTGTTCAAGACCAGGGGCGACCGGTTCCAGGACAGGCCGTTGCCCAGCATCGGGGGCAAGGGACTGTTCACGCTGGAACTGGAGGAGAGTCTGCGCGCAGGCGGTATCGACGGCGCGGTCCACAGCCTGAAGGATCTGCCTGTCGCCGATCCACCGGGGCTGGCGCTGGGCGCGGTTCCAGTCAGGGGCGATGCGACCGATGCCCTGGTCGTGCGCGGCGAATATGATGAAGTCGCAAAGCCAACTGAGCCGGCCCGCACCGGCGCGCCTGCTCAGACGGGGCGCCAGGACCTCGCCGTGCTGTCCGAAGGCGCCGTAGTCGGCACGGGCAGCCGCCGTAGGGCCGCCCAACTCCTGGCGCGTCGCCCTGATCTGCGCATTCTGGACATTCGCGGCAACGTGGATACACGCATTCGCAAGACGCTTGACCCAACCGGCCCCTATGATGCCGTGGTTCTGGCAACCGCCGGACTCATGCGTCTGGGCCTGGACGGGCATGTTTCCATGACGCTGCCGCGCGCAATGATGTTGCCGGCCCCAGGCCAGGGCGCGCTGGCGCTGCAGTGCAGGCGGGATGCCGAATGGCTGGCGCTGTTCGACGCCATCGATGATCAGATTACGCGGGCGGCGGTTACGGCTGAACGCGCTTTTCTGGCCGGGCTCGGCGGGGGCTGTCGCGCGCCGGTTGCCGCGCTGGGTGAGCGGGTAGGGGACGGCGGCGCGACGGACGGGGCGGCGGAAAAGAATCTGCTGTTGCAGGGACGCGTCAGCACATTGGACGGAAGCCGCCAGATCGATATACGTTTGACCGGACCCTGCAGTGAAGCCAAGACGTTGGGCCGCAGCCTCGCCCAGTTGGCGGTTCGCGAAGGCGCACAGGAAATCATCGATCAGGTCGCCGAGATCGACGGGCCAGTGGAGGACGACCTGCAGCCATAGCCGGTCCGTTCTGCCTGCAACAGGGAGCCGAACAAGCCTGAAGGATGGGCACGCAACCGCTGGCAGGACTTCGTATCGTCAATACTCGCGCCGTGCGCCAAGCGCCCTCCTTGACCCGCCTTTTGGAGGCCGAGGGCGCGGAGGTACTGCACTATCCTACCGTCGATTTCGTGCCGTGCGCCGATTCGGGAAAACTTGACGGGGCGATTCGGGCGCTGGCTGCCGGTCGGTTCGACTGGTTGGTGATCACGAGCGCCAACACCGTCTACGTCCTGGCCGACCGGATGCGAGAACTCGGCATCCAGCGAAAGGACGGGACCAGGTCCAAAACGAATGTCGCCGCGGTCGGTTCAGCGACCGCCGCCTCGATCAAAGAGGAGTTGAACCTCACCGCAGACCTGGTGCCTGAAAAATATGTGGCCGAGTCCCTGGCTGACGGTTTGCACGTGGGCAGAGGGAGCCGCGTTTTGCTGCCCCAATCGGCGATCGCGCGGCCGGCGCTGGCAAATGCGCTACGCGCAGCCGGAGCGGAAGTGACGCAGGTGGCGGCCTACCGCACGACGGTCGGCCGCGGCGGGGACGACTTGCCGGGACAACTCCGCAGGGGAAATGTCGATGCCGTCCTCTTCACGAGCGCGTCAACCGTAGGCAACTTCGTCGCCCGGGTGAATGCCGAGGGCGGAGACAAGGATATGCTGCGCGGCGCGGCGGTGGCCTGCATCGGCCCGCTGACGGCAGAGGCGGCGCGCAGACACAGTCTTCATGTCCGGGTCGTGGCCAGAAATCGAACCGTCGAAGGGCTGGTCGATAGCCTCAAGGCCCATTTTACCGACCGTGCAGGATAAGAGAGCGGGGTGTGCGCGCCCGCTTGAGCGAAAGCGCGCGAAAGCAAAAAAAGGCGGACCAACGATGAATGTTTTGCAGCCAATGCCTGCCACAATTTACCGGGAGTCGACCGCGCCCGACTCCGTTCAGCGCCCGCGGCGGACGCGTATCAGCCCCGCCCTGCGGCGCATGGTGCGCGAGACGACGCTTTCACCGGCGGACTTCATCTATCCCCTTTTCGTCCGCCACGGCAGGGGGGAGCGGCGGCCGATCGCCTCGATGCCGGGCCAGTTCCAGCTCTCGGTCGACCAGCTGGCTGCCGAAGCCGAACTGGTCCTGGAGCTGGGCATTCCGGCCGTGATTTTGTTCGGTATTCCGGCGGAAAAGGACTGGTGCGGCAGCGACAACTTCAGTCCCGGCGGCGTCGTTCCCGAAGCCATCCGCGCCCTGAAGGCGGCCGCGCCAGAACTGATCGTCATCTCCGACATGTGTTTCTGCGAATATACCGACCACGGCCACTGCGGGCTGATCAACACGCCCGGCGCGGACGACTACAACACCGAGCTCCCCGAGGGCTATCTGCTCAACGACCCGACGCTGGATCTGCTGGGCCGGGCCTCCGTTATCCACGCCGAGGCGGGCGCCGACGTGATCGCGCCCTCGGGGATGCTGGACCACATGGTGGCCGCCATCCGCCGCGCCCTCGACGAGGCCAGCCTCGAACACGTGTCGATTCTGAGCTACGCCGCCAAATACGCCAGCAGCTTCTACGGCCCCTTCCGCGACGCAGCCGAAAGCCCGCCCTCCTTCGGCGACCGCAGCCAGTATCAGATGGACCCTGCCAACCGCCGCGAGGCGCTCAAGGAGGTCGCGCTCGACGTGGACGAAGGCGCCGACATGATCATGGTCAAGCCGGCCCTGCCCTACCTGGACGTGCTCGCCGCCGTGCGGCAGCAGTTCAACCTGCCCACCGCCGCCTACCAGGTCAGCGGCGAGTACGCCATGCTCCACGCGGCCGCGGCCAACGGCTGGATCGACCTGCGCAAGTGCGCGCTCGAAAGCCTGACCAGCATCAAGCGCGCCGGCGCCGACATGATCCTGACCTATTTTGCCAAGGACGCGGCCCGCTGGCTGGGCGGTGGTCAGTAGCCAGTAGCCAGTGGCCGGTTGCCGGTGGGTGACCGGGAGATGCATACAAGATTTGCCGATACCAACCCCTTTGGCTATACTGATTCGGCTATTGGAAAGAGTTGCCTGCATCAGATCAGCCGGGCGCTCTTCCCGTTCGGAGAGGTCGCATAGTCTGGCCGAGTGCGCGGGCCTGGAAAGCTCGTAGGGTGAAAGCCCTCGAGGGTTCAAATCCCTCCCTCTCCGCCTCGCGTGTTTGCATCGCTTCGTCAGTTGCTGGGTCCTGTGCGGCAGGACACCGTGAACCCCGTCAGGGCCGGAAGGCAGCAGCGGTAAGCGATTCGTCCTGGGTGCCACAGGGGCGCCTGGTGGCTGGCGGAGCGGTGCGAACACGCGACTCTCTTTGCTGACGATCCGCCTCCCCACTTTTGCCTGATTCCAAAGCGACAGCCGTGCGGCCGGCGTTGGCCTCGCATAAGTTTCCCGCGTGTGCGGTACCGAATGTCTCCGCCCAAACACAGACCAGCGAGTCTCTTTCTTATCATCAGCGGCGGGCGCTCGCTCTTCAACGCGCTGGTCTTCACGATCAATCTGGTCTACCAGGTGGAGACGGTAGGGCTGAACCCGTTGCAGCTTGTTTTGGTGGGTACCGTTCTTGAACTGACGGTCGTCCTGCTGGAGGTGCCAACCGGCGCGGTCGCGGACATCTACTCGCGGCGTCTGTCGGTGATCGCGGGTATGGCGCTCGTCGGCTGCGGATTCCTGCTGGAAGGTTCGATCCCACTGTTCTGGGCAGTGCTCGCAGCACAGGTCCTGTGGGGCGCCGGATATACCTTTATAAGCGGCGCGCTTCAGGCCTGGCTGGCAGACGAGATCGGCGCGGATACTGCCGGTCCGGTCTTTTTGCGTTCGTCGCAGGTGGGGCTGGCCGCCGGGCTTGTTGGCACGGGCGCAAGCGTTTGGCTTGCGCGAAGCTGGCTGCAGTTGCCGATTATCACAGGCGGCGCGCTATACATCGCACTGGCCGCTTACCTGGCGACCACGATGCCGGAGAGGGGCTTCCGACCAGCGCCGGCTGCGGAACACGGAGCTTGGAAGCAGATGGCCCGCACCGCACGCGCAGGACTGCGCGCGGTGCGCGGTCATCCGGCGCTGCGCGTTCTGGTCGGCCTTAGCCTGATTACGGGACTCTACAGCGAGGGCTACGAGCGCCTGTGGACGCCGCATCTTTTGCAGAACTACACATTTCCCTCGCTCTTTGGCCAGGACGATAAAGTACTCTGGTTTGGTGTCATTGGGGTGGGCGCGACTCTGACCGGCATCGCCGCCAACGAGCTGGCGCGCCGCGGCAGGGCCACCGACGTGCAAGCGCGCCTGGTCAATTGGCTGACGCTGCTGTACGCGCTGCTGCCGGCAACCCTGCTGCTTCTTGCCTGGTCGCGCAGTTTCTGGCTTGCCCTGGTTGCCCTCTGGCTGATCAACCTCTGCCGCAGCACGCTCAACCCGCTGGAAAGCGCATGGATCGTGCGCATGACGCCCAGCGCGCAGCGGGCAACGATCATCTCGTTGTGGGGGCAGGCGAACTCCTTCGGGCAGGTCTTCGGCGGACCGTTCGTCGGCTGGATCGGTACGATCGCTCGCATCCCCGCCGCGTTGACCGTCTCTTCGTCGATGCTGCTGCCGGCACAGTGGCTGTTGGCGCTGGCTCGAAAGGGAGAAATACCTTCGGGAGAGACGAACCACTCCGATCAAAAACGCTGACACAACGCATACGCGTGCGAATTGACTGTCGCGCTAAATTGGGCTATAATTGGCTGCGCTAAGGGGATGATCGGCTTCGACGGGGCATTGTCAGGCCTGAGACTGCAAGCCGTAGAGCGTCGACTACGTTAAAAAGGCGCAAAACATACAAATGCCAAGAACACAGGCATGGCTTTCAACTTTGGCTTCACCCCGGCCGCTTCCGCGGCTGTGGCTGCCTAAGTAAGCCACCGGCCCTTTACGAAGGGCCACGGCCCGACCCGGTGGGGCCAGCAGGCCGGGCGGTCGCCGTCATACACTGTGAGCTGCAGCAGCGGTACGCCGATAGCGCTGCCTAAGTGAATCGGCTAACCGGAGAAGCGCCCCGTGTCGATCCGAGGCCCGCCGGTGAATCTCTTGAAGATCGACTATGCTTGTAGACGTTTCAGGGCGAATGTTGCGGACGCGGGTTCGATTCCCGCCATCTCCACCAGAGGCGCGATGACCTTGCCAGGATTCATCGCCACAGAAAAGGCGGTCCGGCTGAAGAACCGGACCGCCTTTTGGTTTCCTTTGCACTGAATGACGGAATCGTCCCAGGGGAGTCAAAACGCTAAGGCAGATCTTTTTCGTGACTTTTCATTCGACGTCGCCTATCATGTACACACGACATTCTGTCGTTGGAACTGTTCCAAACTGGAAGGGTCAGCCGTGTACAGAAAGCAACTTCTGGACCTTCTGAGGGAACACAAACCAGTCCTGGCGGACCGCTTCGGTATCATTGAACTCGCTCTCTTCGGCTCCTTCGTCCACGACGGGGCCGACGACGAGAGCGACGTGGACATTCTCGTTCGATTCGAAACAACCCCTGACTGGCGGCAGTACTTCGATGCCCAGACCTACCTCGAAGATCTGCTGGGGCGTTCCGTGGACATGGCAACCCGTAACGAGTTGAGAGAAGAGATTAAGCCCTTCGTCGAGCGCGAGGCCATCAGTGTCTGAGGCCGTTGACCAAGGGCGCCCCTGGCACTTCTACGTCCAGGACATGATCGACTCTAGCCAAAAGGTCCTTGCCTATACCGAAGGATGGGACCTGGAAACTTTTATCGCCGACAGCCTCACCTATGACGCTACCTTGCGTAACCTGCAACTGATCGGCGAAGCGGCCACCCACATCCCGGACGAAATACGCCAGCAACACTCGGAGATTCCCTGGCGCGCCATCGTAGGGACTCGCAACCGCCTGGCCCACTCCTACCTGACCATCAGCGACACAATAATCTGGGGTATTGTCCAGGATGCCGTCCCCGACCTCGTTCCCGCTCTTCGGGACCTGTTGGACACGACGGGCGAGGATCCAAAATAACGCCGAAAGAGGCCCTTCCGTTCACTCCCTCAACTCCAGGTACGCCATCTCTTCCGCAGTCAACTCAATCTCCGTCGCCTCCACGTTCACACGCACTTCGTCCGGCGTGCGCGCGCCCGACAGCGCATGTATCCCCTCCGGCTGGTTGTACACATACGCCAGCGCGATGTGCGGTACCGTAACGCCCTTGCTCTCCGCAAGCTCCTGCGCCCGGTCCATGCGCCTGAAATTTTCCTCGAAGCAGTAGACCTTGACCGCCAGCTGATCATACGGTTGCGTTAGCGTGTCGAGGTTGTCGCGGCGAAAGCGGCCGCTGAAGAAGCCGCCCGCCAGGCTGGACCATACGAACAGCGTGACGCCGTTCTGCCGGCACCAGGCGCGCGCCGACTCCCCCGCCGTCCCGCTGAGACTCTCGCAGTCAATCCAGGGCGAGACCTGCTGTTCCGCCAGGCTGAACTGCGGGCTGCTGACCACGAAAGGAGTCAGCCCGTGCGCGGCTGCGTACTCGTTGGCTTCCCGCAGCCGTTCGACGCTCCAGTTTGAGCCGCCGTACGCGCCGATCTGCCCGGCCTCCCGCGCCGCGTGCAGCGTCTCGACGAGCGGGCCGACCGTCTGCGTCGGGTCATCCCGATGCAGCAGATAGAGGTCGATGTGGTCGATCTTGAAACGCGCCAGGCTGTCGTGGATGTCCGACTGGATATCGAAAGGCGTCACCCGTTTGCGGTCCGGGCTGTGGTGCGCGCCCTTGCCGAGGATCACGATCTCGTCGCGCACGCCGCGGCTGTGGATCCACTGGCCGACCGTGCGCTCATTGTCGCCCAGGCCGTAAATATGGGCCGTGTCGAAGCAGTTGCCGCCCGCCGCCAGAAAGGCGTCCATGGCGGCAAACGCGGCATCAAGGTCACTGGACTTCATCCACATCGTCCCCTGCACAAGCCGCGAGACCGGCTTGTCGATGCCGGGGATCTTCGAGTAGATCATCTGCAAAACTCCTTCTTGGAAACCATCTTGCCGCCGCTACTCTGGTCGGAAACTGCCCACGATCTGCTCTGTCTGTTCCTGCATTGCCTCCGCTTCACTTCCCGGAACGGCAACAAACAAGAGGTAGGCTTTATCGTTCGCCAGCAGCGCCGTCATCACCGCATGGGCATCGAAGAGACCATGTTCACTCAGATCGGCCGTGACGACGCCCTGAATCGACGGCAGATTGTTGGTCGTCCCCGCCTCCAGCCGCAGCACTTTCAGCGGGACCATGTCGAACGTCTCAATTTCTTCCCTCAGCTGCTCAACCACACTCTCCGTCGTCATCCCGTCTTCCAGCGGTGCGATGCCGACGCCCGCGACAGCTTTGATCGGCGGCCTGGAGAAAATGTCCAGTCTCACCGCAACATGGCCCGCGTTTTCTGCTCCGGGCGTTGAAAGAAGCCCGCCCGCTTCCTCTGCCGCGGCGGGGTCGATGAAGCGCAGGATCTGGCCGAGCTGGGCGCTGTGGACGTCAAAGACAAGCCAGCCGCGCGGGACCGCCAGCGAATAGCCGAGTCGGTCGTTAACCACACCGCTCCAACCCCGGGGGACCGTCACAATAGGGGTCGGCGCAGGCGTCGGCGTCGATACTGCGGTTGGTGACGGTGTTGGTGTTGGCAGTGGTGTTGGTGTTGCTGTTGGCGGCGCAGTTGGCGTAGCTGTCGGTCTTGAACTAACCCTAAATGGAGAGGTGGGAATCGCTGTGGGCGTAACACCAGGCATAACGAGATCGGGCTGAAATGTCCCGATAATCTGATCGATAAGCGCCTGCTTGGCTTCGACCTTTTCCGCCCGTGTTACGATCGTCAAGAGGTAGGACCTCCCGTTTACCTGTACTAACGTAAGGACGATATGCGGTGTGAGATCAATCCTCCCGTACTTCCTGAGATCTATGGAGACAACCGCCCGCGCCGCAGGAAACCCGTTGACCATCTCTTCTGCAACGCTATGCAAGTCAACGGTCAATTCCTCTATGACTGACTTTACGAATGAGACAAGATGGTCGCCAGTCAACTCTTCGAATCCACGAATTCTGGACACGTTCAGAAACATCGGCAAAGGCGGCCGCGCGAACAGTTGCCCCAGGTCTGGCTCAATGCCCACGATCCCAAAGTCGAGGAAATCCAGATAAGGGTCCTCGGGCAACGCGCTCAGTTCAGCCAAAAACTCCTCGCTGAACAGCCTTTCGGCGAGTGGATGCTGAACTCCCTTCCGCAGGTCGAAGGTAATCCAGGGAAAGGGCACGTCCAGCGAGTAGCCCAGTTGCTCATCCTCAACCCGCTTCCAGCCCCTTGGGATCTCCACCGTAGTTAGGGAAATCGGGGATACCGTCGGCGTCGGCAGCGCGGTCGGTGTCATCGCGGCCGTCGGCGTCGACATTGGCGTCGGAGTTGCCGGCGGCGCCGGTTCCGTCTCCACCGCAATGAGGGTCCACGCTCCGCAGCTTCTTGTCGCGAACCCTCTGTCGGTCTCGGTGATCTCAACAATCGGCCGCACCGCCCCGGAGGCGCTGGCAATTATTTCATCGGCCGTCCCGCCAAAGCCGCTGAGCCGCTCCCAGGAGCACTGCTCTCCTCCTGGGGCTGCGTAGATCCCCGGAGTCACCTCCTGGCCCACCAACCAGGTCCCGTCTGGAATCGCGGTCAACGGGACCGTAGGCAACGTGGCCGTCGGCGTTCCCTCCTGTGCCGACGCGTGCCCGGCCGCAACGATTACAGTAGTCAGCAAGGCGCAGGCGACCGTCAGAACTCGTCTGGTGCCCAGCATCGCCACCCCTTTGAAGTCTGGCTTTTGCTTCTGAAAACTTTCCCTTTTCCTCGCGCCCATATGCCCATACGGACGTTCGACCCGGGTGCCTTCCATTCACGTCGACCCGGAGCCGGGTTTCGACTATCCTCCCAACGCCAGCCCCTTAAACGCCTCCACCTGCCCCCGGATCGCCCGCTCCGTTGGCAACCGCTCGATGCTCGACGCGCCGAAAAAGCCCGCAATCCCCGGCATCATCCGCAGCGCCGTCCCCACATTCTCCGGCTCGTCGAACGGTCCCCCGTGGCAGATCACCATCTGCTCCGCGTTCACCTTCCGCCCCGCCGCCGCCATCTCCTGCACCTTCGCCACCGCCTCCTCCAGTGTGAAGGCCACCGCCGCGCCGATGCTGCCCGCCGTCGTCAGCCCGACGTGCGCCACCAGTAGGTCCGCGCCTGCCTCGGCCATCGCCGCTGCCTCCTCCGGCGTAAAGACATAGGGCGCCGTGAATAGGTCCAGTTCATTGGCGATCGCGATCGTCTCCACCTCCTTGTCATAGCCCATGCCGGTGCCCTCCAGGTTGTCGCGGAAGACGCCGTCTATGAGACCGACAGTGGGAAAGTTCTGCACGCCGCTGAAGCCAATCTCCTTGAGCTGCTTCAGAAAGACATGCTTCAATCGAAAAGGATCGGTCCCGCAGACCCCCGCCAGCACCGGCGTGTCCTGCACGACCGGCAACACCTCGGCCGCCATTTCGACGACGATGCCATTGGCGTCGCCGTACGGCATCATCCCGGAGAGCGAGCCGCGCCCGGCCATGCGGAAACGGCCCGAGTTGTAGATGATAATCAAGTCAGCGCCGCCTGCTTCGGCAAACTTGGCCGAGATGCCGGTGCCCGCGCCGCAGCCGACGATCGGGCGCCTGGCAGCGTGTTGGGCCTGAAGCCGGGCAAGAATGTCACGTCTGGGGATCGACATATCGAAGGCTCCTGTCTGTCTGGTTGGGGGTAAATCGGGGGCGGGACCGACGTGGACCCTACTGCTCCTCGCGCAGCATCTCCAGCAGCAGCGTCACCGCCTGCTCGGCAAACTCCGGGTCGTTGATGTTGGCGTCCATCTCGATCAGCGGGATGTCGGCGCGCAAATCGTTCTTCAGCGCGTCGAAACAGGCGCCGTCCGCGGCCGGGTCCCAGAAGCGGTCCCCTTCGCTGTCCAGCATCGAGACCCCCTTCAGCGGGATCAGAACCGCGACCTTTCCCGGCGAGCCGGCGTTCGCCGCCGCCGCCAGCATCGCGCCCATCTGCCGGTTCTCCTCCCCGTTCGTGCGCAGCAGCGTGACCTCCGGGTTCCACTCGTAGAGCGTGCGCTCGCGGTAATGCTCCGGCACCGTCTCGATGCCGCCGAAGTTGGCCATGTCGACACAGCCGGGCACGATGACCGAGGGGATGCCCTGCCGCGGCGCCGCCTGCACCCGCTCCGGGCCCGCGCTGAACACGCCGCCGCAGATCTCGTCCGCCAGTTCGGTCGTGGTGATGTCCAGACAGCCGGAGATGTAGCCGGCGCTGATCAGGTCCTCCATCGTTCGCCCGCCGCTGCCGGTGGCATGGAAGACCAGAACTTCGTAGTCGTCCGCTTCGAGCAGACCGCGCGCATGGTCGACGGCCGCCGTCGTGTTGCCGAACATCGAGGCCGCGATCAGGGGCCGCTCGTGCGCGGCCGCCTCGGCCTCGGTCTGCACCATCCCCGCGATTGCCCCGGCCGCATTGGCGTAGATGGCGCGGCTGAGCCGGTTGATGCCGGCCACGTCGACGACCGAGGGCATGAAAGTGATGTCCTTGCTGCCCGCGTACGCGCTGACGTCCCCGCCGCCGACGGTCGAGACCATCACCTTAGGCACACCGACGGGCAATGTACGCATTGCGGTGGTGGCGAGCGAAGTGCCGCCGCTGCCTCCCATCGCCAGAATACCGTCGAACCGGCCCTCGCCGTACAGTCGCTCGACGACGGAGGCCAGTCCCTCGGCCATCGTCCGCATCGCCTCGTCTTTGCGTGTTCCGGAGGCCAAGTAGGCCAGGTTGCCGCCGCCGGCCACAGCCACCTCCCCGCGGCTGACGTCCGGCGCAAAGGCCGGTTCGCCCATCACGCCGAAATCGACCACCAGAGTCCGCAGGCCGGCAGCTTCGATCAGGTCCTTGACAAACGCGTACTCGACGCCCTTCGTGTCCAGCGCGCCGACGAGAAGAACGGTTCCGGCCATGACATTCCTCCTGTAATGAGTTGGCAACGGGCCTCAAACTGCCGCGGGGCTCTTCGTATTACCCACCAGGTCTTGATTGCTATCCTTTTCCCGACGACTCCAATTCCACAAACCCATCCTGACGCCAGGATCCCAAAAGGTGGAGGGTAAGCTGCTCACCTACCACCCATCTCTTCCTCCCGCGCCCGCCTCAGAAACTCCTGCACCTTGACAGGCTGACCGCTGCGGTTGCTCTCGATAGCGGCAAAAATCAGGGCGACCGACTGCAGATTGTCCTCGACGTTCGTCGCCATCGGCGGGCCGCCGTCCAGCCAGTCGAGAAACTGGGCAATGAGCCACTCATTCCTCCACTTGGACTGCTCAAGCAGATTGATCTCCTCGCCCTGGCCCTCGCGGCTGTACTGCTTCGGCTGGTAGGGGAATCGCTCGATGCGCCGGTTGTCCATGATCAGCGTCTCGTGCTCGCATTCGGCGCGGACGTACTCTTTCGCCCAGCCGTTGAAGCCGCAGGCGTTCGTCTTGGCCCCCTCGTAGATGGCGCGCACGCCGTTCTCGAATGTCATCATCACGTGGCCTTGCGAGCCCGAACCATACTCGCCCCACAACGGGTTCCACGTCTGGGCGTAAAGCGTATCGCAGTTGGAGCCAGCCAGGTCGGCGATGATATCCAGATGATGTACGGCGCCTTCGATCATCAGCGCCTCCTCCATCGTATGACGGAAATGCGCGCCCCAGTCGCCGAAGTTGCGCAACCCGCAGGTGAAACGGCAGACAAGGTAATCGATCGCGCCCGGCTGCCCCGAGCGCAAGGCTTGGCGCAGCGACGTCTTGTCCTGGTCGAAGCGATGGCTCATCGTCACGCCCATCTTCTTGCCCGCACGCTTGACCTTGGCCGCGATACGCACCGAGCCTGCCATCGTATCGGCGATCGGCTTCTCGGAAATGATGTCCATATCGTGGGCCAGCGCAATGTCCACCACCGGCTCGTGGAAAGCCGGCGGAACGACAACCGAACAGAAGTCGGCACGATTCTCGTCGAAGGCGCGTTCGATATCGGTATAGCATCTGTCCGGGGGCAGCCCGAGATGCTGTTGAGCGTTGATGTGAACTTCGGGGTTGATATCGACCGCCGCCACAACTTCGATGCGGCCGTCAGCAATGTTGGAAGGCAGGAAGCGGCCGCACCAGGCGTTGCCCTGTCCACCCGTACCCACCTGGATCATGCGGTACTTTCTTGTCATGGAGCGTATCCTGTCAGCGCGGCGATTTCAGACCGGGGCCTCTGTCGGTGCTTACCGCAGCGAACGCCACGGCTCCTCTTCGAAGACATCGATCAACGCATAGCCTTCCTCGCCGACGCAGGGTCCGAGGATCGCCAGCAGTTTGGCCGGACTGCCCGAAACGTTGAACGAAGCGTGGACCACGTCGGCCCCGATGAAGACGGAATCGCCCGCCGAGAGCGGCTGCTTCTCCTGTTCGATCCACTGCTCGATCGATCCGTCGATGACGTAGATCACCTCCTCCTGGTCGGGATGTTTGTGGAAATTATGGCCCTGGCCGTGCTCCAGCGTCACCTCGACCACAACCAGGTCGCGCGCTCCGGTTGTGGCCGGCCGGCTCGCCCAGGCCAAGACCCCCCAATCCCACTGTTCTCGCTCCATCGCGGCGGCAGTGATAAACTTGCCATTCATAGCGGTTACTCCTGACTGGTTGTCCCTGTTGAAATGATCGACTGCAGAGGTGCCTGTTGCCGCGACAGTATATCATAGCGGCGGCGCGTCTACACCAAGGATCGCCCGCCGCCAACCGCTTGAAGCCCGAGCATGCCGCGCGACCCTCGTGATAAACGGCGAGCCGTCCCGAGCGCTCAGTCCAGCCACTTGGAGAAAGAACCATGTCCGCAGAACGCACAGCCCACTGGACCCGCAAATTGCACGAGTCCCGCACAGCGCTTTTTTCTTTTCTCGACGGCCTCTCGCCTGAACAGTGGCGGACCACCGTCTTCAGCGAGGGCGACGCCTGGACCGTCGCCTCGGTGCTCGCCCATCTCGTCGAAAGCGAACAGGGCATGAGCATCCACGTTCACAAGATCCGCAAAGGCGAACCCACGATCCCCGATAATTTCGACCTGGAACGCTGGAACGCAGGCCTCAAGCGGCGGACAGGGGACGTCGCGCCCGATGATCTGATTGCCCGCGCAGTCGCGACCCGCGCCAAGACGCTGGAGGTAATGGACTCCCTCAACGACGACGAGTGGGAGCTGACCGGCCGCCACCCCTCGCGCGGCGAGATCACCGTCGCCCAGTACTACGAGACCATCCACGCCCACGAAGTCATGCATTTACAGGATCTGCGCGCGGCGCTGGGGGCGTGAAGGAGAGCAGCGCCGTCTAAGCCCTCGCTACTCTTGGAAGTGTGCTATCCACTTGGCGGGCGCTGTGTTGAGAAACACGCGGACTGACATTGCAAGCTGATTTGGTGCAATATGCTACTCATAGATTGAGCAATCCTCTGCGTGAGATTGCTCCAAAAGGACATCGCGTTGCGTCGAAAACGGGCATTCTCCCTGATGCCAATCAGCGATCCTTCGGGGGAAAGGTTGCAAATGACTAGGAGGGCCTTGTGCTAATGTAGATCCCAAATGAGTTCACGAACTTGCGCATATCAATGGAACGAATGAGACGCCTCCGCTGCCAGGCAGCATCCCGTGCCAAAACGCTTGGTTTCAAATCGGACGCGCATGAACTCCAGATTGTCGAATAATCAACATATAATTACGAATAGATGCTGTTCTGTTTCCTGAAATTTTTTTCTCGCAAACGCTCGTAAACTCTCGTTGATCTCTCGTTAAACGCTCGTACGAGCGTTTACCTGTTCCCGTGCCTGGACACGCTATCTGTTCACCGCGCGCCCGGCCCGGACTTTGGTGTAACAGCACCGAAACTGTCTCTTTTCAGCCGCTTTGGAACCCTGCCTTTGCACTGCACGCAGCCGGGAGACCTCGCCTTCCCGACACACCTTGCAAATGTCAACCAGCCTTAAGATTGACGGCGGGCGCATGGAAAGGATCTCAAAATCCTGAGGCGCTAAAGCGGGCGATTTATTCTGACCGACACTCTGCTTCTCGACCCCAGCCAAAGCTGTAGAATATGCCCTATCTTGTGGACACTGACCGGGTCATCGAACACTTGCACGGACTTGAGCCTGTGGTCAGACGACTTGAGTTGCTAGCTCCGCAAGGTCTAGGGCTGAGTATCGTCCCGCTTGCCGAGTTGTACGAAGGTGTTTTCTATTCTACATCTCCTCCGGTTGGGCTCCTCCCTTCCTGAGCAACAATTTTGAAACTAGCCAGCCTTTCAGACTGCGAAGCGGGCCACCGCCTCCTCGTCGATCTCGACACCGAGACCGGGCCCTTGTGGCGCGGCGAAACGCCCCTCCTGCGGCGCCGGATAGGAATGCGCGATACTTCCCTTCCACGCAAGCGCGTCGTGGCTGTGTTCCATGATCTGAAAGTTGGGAATCGCCAGCGAGTAGTGGACCGTAGCCGTCACCGACAGTATGCCCCCTCCCCCAACGTGCGGCGCGATCGGCAGGTTGTAGCTGTCGCACAACGCCGCAATGCGCTTGCCCTCAGATAGCCCCGTGCGCGCCACGTCCGGCATCGCCACGTCGAATCCCCGCACAGCAATCCAGTCCCGCCACTCCCACACCGTCCGCAGCCACTCACCCGTAGCCACCTGCAACGACAGCGCGCGGGCGACCTCCGCCTGGCCCCGGCTGTCCTCCGGCTGGCAGGGCGCCTCCAGCCAGCGCACACCCAGCGCTCCCAGCCCTTTGCCCAGCTCGATCGCCCCCGACACGTCGCGAGTCCCATGCACATCCACCAACAACTCGATCTCCGGCCCCACGGCCCTTCGTACCGCTTCCACGATCGCAAGCAGCGCCCCATTGGGCATTCGCAGGTGCAGCTTGAGCGCACGATAGCCGGCTGAGAGCAACGATTCAGCCTGGGCAACCGCCGCAGAAGGCTCCGCGCCAGCCATGCCCGCGTAGACCGGCACGTCCGCCCGGAACCTTCCCCCCAGCAGCTTGTAGACCGGTTTGCCAACGGCTTTGCCCAGCAGATCGTAGAGCGCCAGGTCAACCGCCGCCAGCGCGTCCACATAAAAGCCGGTTACGTGCCCCCGCTCTCGCATCGCGCTGTAGAGACGGTACCAGAGATACTCCACGTCAAATGGGTCCCTGCCAATCAGCAGCGGCGCACACAGTTCATCCACGATCGCGGCCGTAACGCGTGGCGCGACCGGCGCCTGCCCCTCGCCCCACCCGACCAGCCCGCTGTCCGTCTCCACGCGCACCAGGCACGTCTCATGGTTGCGCGAATAGATCGACGTCCAGGCATCGGCCGCGATCGTATAATCCCCGTAGCTTTCGACCGCCTCCGTTCCCCTGCCCGAGCCCTTCTCCGCCGGCGGAATCTTCACTGCATAGGTCTCGACCGACGCGATTTTCATATCTTCCTCCCCTCCTCCTAAAGCGTTACTGGATACGTGCAGCACTATACGCGCATCCGTACGAACGCACAAAAGGAACAGGCCCGCCGCAGGCCTCCGTGCCGGCATCGCCAGCCTCCGGCAACCCCTCGGCCCCGCCCGAGAGCCAGGAAAGACAGCGACCTGGTCCCTTAGCGCCCGATCAATCGAACGCCATAATGGGCGTTTTGTGCACGCGCAAGTTGACTCCGCCCCGAACCTGCACTTCGCGCGCATACCGCACCCTTCTGAGGCTGTTTGCCCATTGTCTGCCCGTGCGCTATAATTCGGCTCAACTTTACCCGGAACGAAAATACAATAACCGTTTCCCCATCAGCTGGCAGGAGAAAAGAGGGGCAGCATGCCCGCAAGCAGTCCGTCTCCGAACCCGTCGTGCGATGGAGAGAACCATATATAGAAAGAGCACTGTAAAATGGTCAAATTGGCAGGCTCGCACGAATTCGACGCACCTAAGGAAGCGGTTTGGGAAGCACTTTTGGATCCAGATGTGCTTTCACGAATTCTGCCCGGTTGCAAGCAGTTGGACAGATCCGGCGAAAATGAGTTCAAGGGCGAGATCAGTATCCGCGTCGGGCCGGTTCAGGGCAGCTTCAATGGGACAGTGAATCTCAAGGACATCGATCCGCCCAACAGTTACCGCATGGAACTCGCCGGCCAGGGAAGGCCCGGATATGTCAAAGGTACGGGAGCGCTGCGCCTGGAGGGAGACGCGCCGACAACGCTCCATTATGACGGCGACGCGCAATTGAGCGGTCGCATTGCCAGCGTGGGGCAGCGGCTGGTCGACAGCACCGCGCGCTCGCTGACGCGCCAGGGGCTTCAATCGCTGGAAAATATCATCGCGGCGCGTCTGCAACCGCCGGAACCGGAACCGGCGGAGAGCGAGGCGCCGTCGGCTTCGAACGGCACCGGAGCGGCCTCTCAGCCGCGCGCGCCGGACCCGCCGCCGCAGCCCGACATTGCCACGCCGTCGACAATGGAAGTGGGAATCAACGTGGCCAGAGACGTTGCAACCGACCTTGCCCAGGAGTTCAAGAACAACCCGAACAGTCGCAAGGTAGTCTACGTTCTGGCCGGTTTCGCCGCGATTGTTTGGATGTGGCGTCAACTATTCGGCAGAGCCAAATAGCTCACTGAATCATCAGTTTACAGGACCATCGTAGTTCCAAAAGAGGAGGAAGCTCTATGGGTATATCCATCGAACTGGAGGTCAACGGCGCCAGCGTCAGCGACGAAGTTGAGCCCCGGCTGCTTCTTGCGCATTTTCTGCGCGAGAATGTGGGGCTGACGGGCACAAAGATCGGTTGTGACACAAGCCAGTGCGGCTCCTGCACAATCCTGCTGGACGGAAAGGCAGTCAAGTCCTGCACAGTGCTCGCAGTCCAGGCGGACGGGGGCGCGGTCACGACGATCGAGGGTCTGGCCAACGGGGATTACCATCCAGTGCAACAGGCCTTTTGGGACAACCACGGCCTGCAGTGTGGTTTCTGCACACCCGGCATGATTATTTCCTGCGTTGACCTGCTGAGCACAAATCCCCAGCCGAGCGAGGACGAGATCCGCCACGGCCTGGAAGGAAACCTGTGCCGCTGTACCGGTTACCATAACATCGTGCGCGCGGTGCAGGATGCCGCCGAGACTATGAACGGCTAAAGGAGGAAATGAAATATGGCAGGTGAATCCAACGGCGCGGGGGTCTTCGGCAGCTCGATCCGCCGGCGAGAGGATCCCGAACTAATCACAGGGCATGCCAAATACACGGATGATTTGCAGTTGCCGGGCACGGTCTACTGCACGATTCTGCGCAGCCCGTACGCGCACGCAAAGATAAACAGCATCGACAGCAGTGAAGCTGAGGCATTGGAAGGCGTTATCGGCGTCTATACGGCCGCGGATGTCGCAGAGAGCGGTACGCCGGGCGCGATCCCTGTCGGCTGGCTGCTTCCCGACATGAAAATCCCCGACCACACAATGCTGGCCACAGACACGGCCCGCTATGTGGGCGACGGCGTGGCGATCGTGGTTGCCGAAGACCAGTACACCGCGCACGACGCGCTCGAACTGATCTATGTGGACTACGAAGCGCTCGACGGGATCGCCGACCCCAAGAAGGCGACCGAAGGCAGCGCGCCGCTCGTGCATGACATGGCGCCCAACAATATTGCCTTCGACTGGGAAATCGGCGACAAAGAGAAGACCGACGCAGCCTTTGCCGCGGCCGCCCATGTCGCCAGCCTTGATATCGTCAACAACCGGCTGATTCCGAACGCGATGGAACCGCGCTCCGCGCTGGCCGACTACAACAGCATCACCGGTGAGTTGACGCTCTACATGACGACGCAGAACCCCCACATCCACCGCCTGCTCATGAGCCTGGCCTCCCTGGGCCTGCCGGAGCACAAGATCAGGGTGATTGCGCCCGAAGTGGGCGGAGGGTTTGGCAGCAAGATTCATCACTATCCCGACGAGGCGATCACGGCATGGGCCTCGATGCAGGTCGGGCGCCCCGTAAAGTGGACGGCAACCCGTACAGAGACCTACCTTACCGACGCACATGGCCGCGACCATGTGACGCACGCCGAAATGGCTGTAGACGCCGATGGCAAGTTCATCGGCCTCAGGGTCGACACGTACGCGGCCATGGGGGCTTATCTCTCGACCTTTGCGCCGGCAGTGCCGACCTATCTCTACGGCACGCTGATGTCCGGCGAATACGACCTGCCCGCGATCCACTGCCATGTCTACGGCGTCTTCACGCATACGGTTCCGGTTGACGCCTATCGCGGCGCGGGCCGGCCTGAAGCGACCTTCGTCGTCGAGCGCATCGTCGATGAGGCTGCACGCGTCACCGGCATCGACCCGGCAGAGATCCGGCGCAGGAACTTCGTATCGCCCGACAACTTCCCCTACCCCACGCAGGTCGCGCTCGAATACGACAGCGGCAATTACGAGGGCGCGCTGGACAAAGCGCTGGCGGCCATCGGCTACGACGACTTCCGCCGCGACCAGGCAGCCGCCAGGGATAACGGCAAATACCTGGGAATCGGCCTCTCCACCTACATCGAAGCCTGTGGTCTGGCGCCATCGGCCGTGGTCGGCTCGCTCGGCGCGCAGGCGGGACAGTGGGAAAGCGCGGTGGTGCGCGTCCACGCGACCGGCAAGGTTACGGTCTATAGCGGCTGCTCCGGACACGGTCAGGGCCATGAAACGACCTACGCGCAGATTGTTGCCAGCGCCCTGGGCGTACCCTACGAGGATATCGACGTCATCGAGGGTGATTCGGGCGTCATGCCGCATGGATGGGGCACCTACGGTAGCCGCAGCGCCGCGACCGGCGGCAGCGCGATTGCCTCTGCCGCGGAGAAGGTCGTCGACAAAGCGCGCACGATCGCCGCGCATCTGCTGGAGGCTGCCGAGGAAGACCTTGAGTTCGATGACGGAAACTTCTATGTCAAAGGCTCGCCCGACCAGACGCAGTCGCTTCCCGACGTGGCACTGCAGGCCTATCTGGCCCACAACCTGCCCAAGGGGATCGAGCCGGCGCTGGAGGCAACCAGTTTCTACGACCCGGCCAACTTCGTTTTCCCGTTCGGCACGCACATCGCCGTCGTCGAAGTCTGCGCCGATACGGGTCACGTCGAGTTGCAGCGCTACCTGGCAGTAGACGATGTTGGCAATGTGATCAACCCGATGATCGTGGATGGACAGGTACACGGTGGAATCGCGCAGGGCGTGGGGCAGTCCTTGTTTGAAACGGCCGTTTACGACGAAGGCGCCAACCTGCTGAGCGGCACCATGCTGGACTACGCAGTGCCGAAGGCCCACTTCCTGCCCTCCTTCGAAACGGACCGCACGGTGACTCCCTGCCCGCACAATCCGCTGGGTGTCAAGGGTGTCGGCGAAGCAGGCACAATCGCGTCTCCGGCAGCGGTCGTTAATGCGGTAATAGACGCACTGGCGCCGTTCGGTGTTTCACACATCGATATGCCGGTGACATCGGAGAAGGTCTGGAACGCGATTAACGGCTAGTATCTGGTTTCTGGTTTTCAGTTTTTGGTGAATCCCTGCCCGCAAGGCAGTTGCTAAAAACTAAGAACTCAAAACTCAAAACTGGAGAGTGAGAATGTACCCATCCAAATTCGATTACCACCGACCGTCCTCCGTGCAGGAGGCAGTTCAGATACTCTCGGCCAACCCGGACGCCAAAGTGCTGGCGGGCGGTCACAGCCTGATTCCCGTGATGAAGTTGCGCCTGGCCACGCCAGCGGCGCTGGTCGACATCGGACGCATCGACGCATTGCAGGGCATCAGCCGGTCCAACGGCAGCCTGCGCATCGGCGCTTGCGTCACCTACGACGAGATTGCCAACTCGGGCACGGTTCAGGAAGCGGCCCCGCTGCTGGCCGAAGCTGCCGGACAGATCGGCGACCGGCAGGTTCGATATCGTGGCACGCTTGGCGGCAATCTCTCACATGCGGATCCGGCGTCAGATCTGCCGGCCGCGGCGCTTGCCTTGGACGCGACACTCCATGTGACCGGCACGGGCGGCAGCCGCGCGATCAGCGCGTCCAGCTTCTTCGTCGATCTGATGATGACCGCGCTGCAACCGGACGAAATCCTGACGGAAGTGGAGATCCCGGCGGCAGGGGCAGGAACTGGCTCGGCCTACGCCAAGTGGGAGCATCCGGCGTCCGGTTACGCCTTGTGCGGCGCGGCTGCGGTCGTGACGCGCAACGCCGACGGCAGCTGCGCTAGCGCGCGTCTCTGCCTGAACGGCGTCTCCTCGACCGCGGTGGACGCGTCCGCCGTCGGGGCGAGCCTGGCCGGTTCGGACCTGAGCGACGGGTCGATCGAGAGCGCGGTCAACGACAACCTTTCGATCCCCGACGCGACGGGCGATATGTTCGCCTCGGCCGGCTATCGCCAGGAACTGGCCAAGGTGATGGGCGCGAGGGCCCTCCGCACCGCCAGAGACAGAGCATAAGAGACAACGGCTCGCGGATTGTAACTCGGCAGATATTCGTTACAGTCCGCGAGCCAATTGCCAATATCCACAGATGTATCGTCTTGTCGTGGTCGGCGTCAGCGGTTGCGGCAAGTCTGTATTAGCGCGCCAGATTGCTTTGAGGCACGGCCTTGCCCATGTCGAATTGGACGCGCTGTACTGGGACAGCAACTGGCAGCCAGCTTCTGGAGCAGTGTTCAGGGCGCGCGTGCAGGAGGCGACCTCAGGCGAAGCCTGGGTGGTGGACGGCAACTACCGCCAGAGCCGCGACATCGTCTGGAGCAGGGCCACTCATGTTGTGTGGCTGGACTACGGCCTGTTTACCATCATGTGGCGCGTCTCGTTGCGCACGTTCCGCCGCTTATTCAGCCAACAGGCGTTGTGGAACGGAAATCGCGAATCACTGCGCGCTGTTTTCGGACGCAACAGCATCGTCTGGTATGCTTTCACCAGTTATCGGCGCCACCGCGTCAGGTATGCGGCGCTTCTTGCAAGCAGAGAGTTCAAGCACCTGAAAGTCAAACGATTTGACAGCCCGAAAGAAGCCTCCGTCTGGCTGCAATCACTAACTCTCACGGGTTTTCACTAGCCACTATGCTGCCCTCCGTCGAATCTGTCGCCGAAGCCCTGCGCACAAAGGCCTACATCGCCGAGCCTAGCCTGGCGACATCGATCTTCCTTGCGCTCAGACTGAATCGCCCTCTCTTCCTGGAGGGGGAAGCCGGGGTCGGCAAGACGGAGGTGGCGAAGATCCTGTCGCAGATGCTCGACACACGGCTGATCCGCCTCCAGTGTTACGAGGGGCTGGACGTCAGCACCGCGGTGTACGAGTGGAACTACGCCCGCCAGATGCTGCAGATTCGTCTGATGGAGGCGACCGGTCAGGTTGCCAATTCCCGCGCGCCGGCGGAGAGGGGGCTGCAGGGGTCGGACATCCAGGACCTGTTCAGCGACACATTTCTGCTGCGCAGGCCGCTGCTGCAGGCGATAGACAGCCGCGGGCAGCAGAATGGCAAGGCGCCTATCCTGCTGATCGATGAGTTGGACCGCGCGGATGAGGAATTTGAAGCCTTCCTGCTTGAAGTATTAAGCGACTTCCAGATCACGGTGCCGGAAATCGGCACAATAAGAGCTTCAGTGCCGCCCGTTGTAGTGATAACATCCAACCGGACGCGCGAGATTCACGACGCGTTGAAGCGACGCTGTCTCTACCACTGGATCGACTACCCCGGCTTTGAAAAGGAGTATCAGATCCTGCGTGCCAAAGTGCCGGACGCGTCGGAGAAGTTATCGCGCGAGGTGGTTGGCTTTGTGCAGGAGCTGCGGCGCGGAGATCTCTACAAGTTTCCCGGCGTCGCCGAAACATTGGACTGGATGGGCGCCCTCACCGCGCTGGACCAGGAGGAGCTCACCGAAAGCGTCGTAGATGAAACGCTGGGCGTACTCCTCAAGTACCGGGACGATATCGAGAAGGTTCAGGGGCAGACTGTTCGCGAGATCGTTCAAGTTCTGCGCAAGTCTGCGGCGGTAGCAGAGTAGTGCAGGTGCATTCCACGGTTCACCCGCCGCCGACCACGGCCGCAGGCGGGAAATTCCTCCAAAATCTGCTGCTGTTCGCCCGTCTCCTGCGCGGCCTCAGCATCCCGGTGACGCCGACACAGATTCTCGATCTGGTTGAAGCGCTCACGCAGATCGACCTGCGGGTGAGAGCGCAGGCGCGCGACGCGGCTCGGGCCGTTCTCGTCAACCGCCAGGAACACCTGGAGCTGTTCGACGAGGCGTTTGATCTCTTCTGGCGAGCCAGGGAAAGGCAGGAGCTTGCCCGCTTCAATCTGGGCGAACTGCTGCAGCAGACGCCCCAGGGCGAGATACAGTACCGGCTCGTTCAGGCGAACCGGGAGCGAAAGGACGACCGTCAGTACCTTGAGCAAGAGCCGCACATCGAGAAGATCTACACTTACAGCAGCGCGGAGGCCCTACGGAGCAGGGACTTCGCCACGATGACCGAGTACGAACTGCAGCAGGTGAAGGAGTTCATGCAGCAGTTGCGGTGGTCGCCGGCGGAAAGAAGGACGCGGCGCCGCGTACCTGCAGCGAACGGTGACCTTCTGGATCTGCGGCGGTCGATGCGTCAGAATATCCGCTACGGTGGGGAGCCGCTGGTGATCGCGCGGCGGCAGCGAAAAACCGCACGGCGTCCGATCATCGCCCTGGCCGACATCAGCGGCTCGATGGATCGCTACAGCCGCGTTCTGCTGCAGTTTCTTTTCGCGATCACGCACGCGCTGGACCGGGTGGAGGCATTCGTCTTCAGCACGCGGCTGACGCGAATTACGCGCCATCTGCAGCGGCGCGACATCGACCAGGCGTTGGAGCGAACTGCCGACGCAGTCGATGATTGGGCAGGTGGCACGCGCATCGGCGAGGCAGTGCGCGCGTTCAATTTCGACTGGGCGCGGCGTGTTTGCGGGCAGGGGGCAATTGTCCTCGTCATCAGCGACGGTTGGGACCGAGGGGACCCACAGATGCTGGAGCAGGAGATGGACCGGCTGCACCGCAGTTGCCACAAACTGATCTGGCTCAACCCGCTGCTCGGCTCGCCCAGCTACGAGCCACTGACGCGCGGGATACAGGCCGCGCTGCCCCATACCGACGACTTCTTGCCGGTCCATAACCTGATCAGTTTGGAGCAGCTTGCGCACGTCCTGGCGGCGGCCCAGTCGTAACGGAACGCGAGACTACACCAAGAGAGGATTGCCTTGAAAGAGTTACTGGCCGACATCGACCAATGGCAGGCAGAAGGCAAACGCGTCGCGCTGGCGACGGTCGTGCAGGTCTACGGGTCGGCGCCCCGTCCCCTGGGCGCCAAGCTGGCGGTATCTGAAGACGGCGCGATGGCCGGCTCGGTGAGCGGCGGCTGCGTCGAGAGCGCCGCGGTACAGGAAGCGCTAGAGGTGTTGTCAACGGGCAGACCGCGCCTTGTCTCCTACGGGATCGCGGATGAGACTGCCTGGGAAGTAGGCTTGGCCTGCGGCGGCACGATTGAGGTCTTTATCGAACCACTGGATTGGTAGCGGCCCCGACAGGAAGAGAAAAGTGGCTGAACTGTTCGACGCGCTCGCGCAAGCGATACGGCAAGACGAAATGTGCGCGGTCGTCACCGTGCTGGACGGACCCGAGATCGGCGGCAAGCTTCTGGTGCAGCGAGCGGGCGGGCAGGACGGGGGCGGCTCCGCGCTCACTTCAGAGGGGACACTTGGCCGCCCGGCGTTGGATCAGGCGGCCATTGCCCATGCCGAAGCCGCGATGGAAGCGCGCAAGACGAGACGCGTTTCGCTTTCGATCGAAGCGGAGGACTGGGATCTCCTGATCGATGTGCACGTGCCGCAGGAGGTGCTGGTGATTGTGGGCGCAGTGCACATCGCCATTCCTCTCGTCACCTTCGCCCGCGAACTCGGGCTGCGCACTGTCGTTGTCGACGCCCGCACAATCTTCGCCACCCAAGATCGCTTTGGCCACGTGGATGAGTTGATTCAGCGCTGGCCCGAGGACGCTTTGCAGGAGATGACGCTGAACGAATCGACCTACGTCGTCACCCTGACGCACGACGAAAAGCTGGATACGCCCGCGCTGATCTGCGCGCTGAACCATCCGGTCGGCTACGTCGGCGCGCTTGGGTCGCGGCGCACGCATGCCAAGCGCGTGACAGCACTGGAGGCGGCAGGAGTCAGCGAAGAGCAGATTGCTCGCATACACGCGCCGATCGGGCTGGACCTGGGCGCGCGCAGCCCCGGAGAGATCGCGCTCTCGATCATCGCCGAGATCATGCAAGTCCGCAACCGAAAAGGTGAGGGCAAATGAGCGTTCATCCCCTGATCCAGGAGCTGGCGGGCCTCTATTCGGAAGAGCGCCTCTTGACCCGCCCGGGCCAGCTGATGGCGTATGAGTCGGACGCGCTGACGGCATTTCAACAGAGGCCGGCGGCAGTGGTCATCGCGGAAACCAGCGACGAGGTAATCGAGACCATCCGCCTCTGTCACGCCTACGAGGTTCCCTTTGTGGCCAGGGGCAGCGGCACCAGCCTGTCCGGCGGCTCGCTGCCGATCGCGGACGGAATCGTGATTGCGCTCAACCGCCTGGACCGCATTCTTCGGCTCGACCCGAAGGAACGAATCGCGGTCGTCGAACCGGGCGTCGTCAATCTCAAAGTCTCTGAAGCGGCCAGGCCCTACGGCCTTTACTACGCCCCTGACCCTTCGAGCCAGTCGATTTGCACGATCGGCGGCAATGTCGCGTTCAATTCGGGCGGCGCACACTGCCTGAAGTATGGCATGACCAGCAACCATGTGCTGGAGATGACCATTGTGCTGCCGGACGGCGAGATCGCCGAACTGGGCAGCGAAAGCCTGGAGGGCGTCGGCCCCGACCTGCCGGGGTTTTTCGTCGGCAGCGAAGGGCTGTTCGGCGTGGCGCTGGAGATCACACTGCGATTGCTGCCGATTCCGCAGTCATATCGCACTGTTCTGGCCGCGTATAACTCGCTGCACGCGGCGGGCGACGCGGTGACCGCGGTGGTTGCATCCGGCCTGCTACCGGGCGCGATCGAGATCATGGATGCGCTTGCAATCAAAGCCGCCGAGGTGGGCGCCAAAGCCGGGTATCCAACCACGCCGGCGCTGCTGATCGTCGAACTGGAGGGCGAAGAGAGCGCAGTCGATGCCGAATTCGCCCAGCTGATGCAGATCATCGAAGAGACTGCACCGGTAGAGGTACGCATGGCGCAGACCGCGGATGAGCGCGCCCGCATCTGGAAGGGCCGCAAGGCGGCCTTTTCAGCGGTGGGACGGCTGGCCCCGGACTATATCGTTCAGGATGGCGTCGTGCCGCGCAGCCGACTGGGCGACGCGCTGGCCGAGATCGACCGGCTGAGCGGCAGCTACGGCATCGAGGTGGCCAACGTTTTCCACGCCGGTGACGGGAATCTGCACCCACTGATCCTTTTCGACGGACGCGAGGAGGGTGCACTGGAACGCGCTGAGGAGCTGGCCGGAGAAATCCTCGAACTGTGTGTAAACCTGGGCGGTTCGATCACGGGCGAGCACGGTGTTGGTATGGAAAAGCGCGCCTTTCTACCCAAGATGTACGGGCCCAAAGAGATGCAGGCGATGGAGAATGTGCGGCGCAGTGTGGACGGCAAATCCCTCGCCAATCGGGGAAAGATGCTTCCGTCGGGCGAAGCCGAGTCACTAGCCCGTGTCGGCCCGCATCCGTTGGAAAAGGCCGGTGTGATCTTTCGAGATTAGGAACGTCAATTGCGGCGTGTTGCGAGTATTCGAAGGAATCGACTTGGCGCAGGACCGATGAAGGCTGCTCGGTTGCTGCCCGGTCGGAGATCCGAGGCCCGTGGTGGAAGCAGTCTCGACGGTAGCTGAGATTCAGGATGGCGTGCGGGCGGCGCGGCGCGTGCACGTAAGAGGCGGCGGTTCCAAGTCTGCCTTGTCGACAGACTGCCGCGCAGGTGACGCACTGGCACTGAACCTGTCCGGGCTGAACGGTGTGGTCGACTATCAGGCGGACGAGTACACGTTCACGGCCCGCGCCGGCACGCCGGTTGCCGATGTCGAGGCGATGCTGGCGGAACGGGGCCAGTATCTTCCCTTTGACCCACCGTTCGCGGCGCGAGGGGCAACGCTAGGCGGAACAGTTGCCGCCGGCCTGAGCGGTTCGGGCCGCTACCGATACGGCGGAGTGCGCGACTTTCTGATCGGCATGCGCTTCGTCGATGGACAGGGGCAGGAGGTGCGGGGCGGCGGCACAGTAGTAAAAAATGCGGCCGGTTTCGACTTTCCCAAGCTATTTGTGGGCAGCTTGGGCCGGCTGGGCGTTCTTACCGAACTGACCTTCAAGGTCTTTCCGCAGCCGCCCTCTTTTGCTACGGTCAGTTCCGAGTTCGACACGCTCGCGGATCTCCTGTCGGCGCTGCATGCGGTGACGGGAGGCGCAATCGATCTTCACGCGGTCGACTTTGGCCCTTCGGAAGACGGTTGGACGCTCTGGGTGCGCATCGGCGGGTTGGACGCAACGCTGGAACAGCGGGTACAGGCGTTGCAGGCCCTGGTGTCTGCGGGCGAGAACGCGCCGCGCAGTGTCAGTTCGCTGCTTGGCCGCGATGACGACGACTTGTGGCAGCGCGCGCGCGCAATGGCCTGGCTCCCGAAGGGCATTGGGCTGGTGAGAGTGCCGTTGACGCCGCGAAGAATCGCAGCGGTGGAAGAGGCGCTCTGCGCCGGCGAAGGGGGAGCGCGGCGATATAGTGTGGGCGGTAACCTGCTGTGGCTCGGCTGGCGCGAGGGTAGTGCGACCGCCGGCTCGCTTAACCTGAATGACCTCCTGTTACGTCTGGAGTTGCGCGGCGTTCAGCTAATTGGCCAAGCGCAGGGAGATTGGCCCAACGCCGGCAACGGTCCCGTCTTGGGCAAACCTTTACAGAATCCATTTCTGAGGCGGATCGCCGCTTCGCTGGACCCGGCGGGCAAGTTCGGTGGCTACTAGCATCAGCTATTGGCAACTTCACCAATATGAAGGGAATGAGTTCCAGCAATCATCCACAATTGCAGGACTGCAGTTTCGAGGAGAAATCTGATGAAAGCGATTCGCGTGCAGGAAGTCGGCGCACCAGAGGTACTTCAAATCGTTGACCTGGCGGTACCCGATCCGGGCGCGGGCGAGGCCCGCGTGAAGATCGAGGTCGCGGGCGTCAACTTTATCGACACCTACCACCGCCGGGGCTGGTATCCGATGCCGCTTCCCTTCACGCCGGGCGTTGAAGGCGCGGGCATTGTCGATGCAGTGGGAGAGGGTGTAACCGAGGTGGCGGTGGGTGATGCAGTCGCCTACGGGATGACGGCCGGCTCGTATGCCGAATACGCCATCGTGCCGTCCAAGGTGCTTGTAAAGCGGGCCGCAGGCGTGGATGCGCAAAGAGGCGCGGCGGCGATGATACAGGGGATGACGGCGCACTACCTGGCGTGCAGCACCTACCCGCTCAAGCCAGGGGACACCTGTCTCGTCCATGCCGCGGCGGGCGGGACCGGGGCCCTGCTGGTTCAGATCGCCAAGTTGCGCGGGGCCCGCGTAATCGGTACAGTCTCGACTGAAGAGAAGGCGCGCATCGCCAAGGCGGCCGGCGCTGACGAGACGGTCCGCTACACCGAGGTGGACTTTTCCGAGGCTGTGCGGGACCTGACCGAAGGAGCCGGCGTGGATGTTGTGTACGATTCGGTCGGTATCGACACATTCGACAGGAGCCTGGACTGCCTCAAGCCGCGCGGATATATGGTCCTGTTTGGCCAGGCCAGCGGTGTCGTACCGACGTTCGACCTGCAGACCCTCAACCAGAAAGGTTCGCTCTATGTGACCCGGCCCAGCCTCGCATCCTACATGCTGACGCGTGAGGAACTGGAGGGGCGCGCCAATGACATCTTCACCTGGGTCGCTGAAGGGAAGCTCACGATTCGTATTGACCGCACCTTTCCTCTGGAGGACGCAAGCGGCGCCCATGGTTACCTGGAGGCGCGCAAGACCAAGGGCAAAGTGTTGCTGACGACCTGACCCGCACCATTTCTTCTACTGATATCCTATGCGCCACTCGATTCCGGTAGATTCTCTCGGCCCACAGGCGGCCTCCATGGCGGAAGCCGTTGCAAGCTGCGTACATTGCGGCTTCTGCCTGCCATCCTGCCCTACCTACCTGGCGCTGGGTGAGGAAATGGACTCGCCGCGCGGGCGCATTGTGCTGATGAAAGGGGCCCTGGAGGGAGAACTGGCGCAGGATGAGGTGCTTCCCCACGTGGACCGCTGCCTGGGCTGCCTTGCCTGCGTTACGGCCTGCCCGTCGGGCGTGGCGTATGGCGATCTGCTCACACCCTTCCGCGAAATGGCGGAAAAGCAACGCCGCCGGTCTTTCGTGCAGGAGTTGACGCGCACACTGACCAACCAGACGCTGCCCTACCCCGGACGCTTCCGTGCGGCGGCGACAATGGGACGTTTTACGAAGGGGTTCAGGCGCTTCCTGCCGCCAGCGCTGCGTACGATGCTCGAACTGCTGCCGGACCGGCTGCCGCCGCGCATGGATCTGCCGCTCGTTTCGCCGGCGAGAGGAGAGCGGCGGGCGCGGGTCGCGTTGCTGAGCGGCTGCGTGCAGCAGGTGTTGACGCCCGGCATCAACCGCGCCACTGTCGACGTTCTGACGCGCAACGGAGTCGAAGTTTTCGTTCCGCCGCGACAGGGCTGCTGCGGCGCGCTGTCGATGCACACCGGCGCCGCGGAGCAGGCGCGGGCGTTGGCAAGGCGAAATCTCAGTGCTTTTGACCTGAACGAGTGCGACGCCGTGTTGACGAACGCGGCCGGCTGCGGTTCAGGCATGCACGAGTACCCATTGTTGTTCGCCGGAGAAGCCGAGGAGCAGAATGCGGCGAGTTTTGCAGCCAAGGTACAGGATATTACCGTCTTTCTGGACAAGCTCGGAATCGAAGCGCCGGCCGCGCTCCCGCAGCCTGTCACGGTGGCCTATCACGATGCCTGCCATCTGGCCCATGCGCAGGGGGTTACGGACGCGCCACGCAGGTTGCTCTCGACGATCCCCAATTTGACGCTGGCGCCGATCCCGGAAGGGGAAATCTGTTGTGGTTCGGCGGGAAGTTATAACATCGAACAGCCGGAAATCGCCGCACAGTTGGGGCGTCGCAAGGCGGAAGCGATAGTTGGAACAGGCGCGCAGGCGGTCGTGACCGGCAACATTGGATGCATGACCCAGATCGACAGCCACCTTCGCCGCCTGGGAAATCCTCTGCCCATCTACCACACGGTTGAACTGTTGAACGGACTGGCCATCTCTTAACCAGTCGTTTACGCCCTCTTTTCAGCAGCATAACCCGCTCCGCCTATCCTCAGATTCGAAGTTAACAGCCTCTCAGCTTCAGGGCCGGCGGCACTGCGTGGCTTTGGAGCAATTCCTCCTCGGAGCATTCTCCCAGAGGTTCGGGTCGCCGCCGACTTCTCATGGAAAAGATCGGAGGCGTCCCCAGAGTGCGGTCCGTTGGGGGACAGGCCACACCTTCTTCATGCTGTTATGCTTGCAGAATCGGGAATCCAGAACTGCTGGTGAAGTCGGCATAGAGTTGGCTGAGTTGCCGGGAGACGGGGCCGCTCTCGCCGTTACCGATGACCCGCCCGTCCAACTCAATCACCGGCGACAGTTCGCCCAACGTGCCGGTGCAGAACAGCTCGTCGGCACGGTAGAGTTCGGGCAGGGAGATGTCACGCACAACCGCGCGGATGCCGTGCTCCTGACACAGGTCGAGCACGGTGGCGCGAGTAATCCCCTCTGGGCAGGCGTGCGTGTGGGGCGTGGCAATGGTACAGTCGAAGACCACGAATAGGTGAGTTGCGTTCGTTTCGGCGACATATCCGTTCAGGTCGAGCATAACCGCATCGTCCACGCCGGCGGCATTAGCCTGAATCTTTGCCAGAATCGAGTTGAGCATGTTACAGGAGTGAATCTTTTGATCGAGGCACTCCGGGGGAATGCGGCGAATGGCAGAGGTGATCAGACGAATCCCGCCGCGTGCGTAGACGGGCGGCTTGTGTTCGGCAAGGACTATGAGCGTTGTGCCGCTGCTATTGAGGCGGGGGTCCATGCCGCTGGTGTACTTGACGCCGCGGCTGAGAGTAAGACGGATATGGACGCTGTCGCGCATTTCGTTCGCTGTGAGGGTACGCCGCAGCTGTTCGACAATCTCGTCATTTGTGGGAACCCCCTTGTAGGCAAGGGCTTTGGCCCCATTTCGCAGGCGGGCCAGGTGCTCGTTCAGTTTAAAGATGCGCCCGTTGTAAAGACGCAGACCCTCCCAGACGGCATCTCCGTTCTGCACGGCTGAATCGAACGGGCTGATTCCGGCCTCATCTCGGTGGACAAGCTGGCCGTTGACGTTGACGAGAAGATCGCGATTCGCTTCGTAGAATTTCTGCAACATGGTCGCACCTGTGGTTCGTGCGCGGCCCGCTCGATTCAGGGCTTCCCGCGGCCTCATAGACGGAAACGATGGAGTTCCAGGTATATCTCTTGTGCCTTGGAAAGGAGGCGCTGAAGATGAGGCGGCACAGGCTCGTCTTTAGGGCGATACGGCGAGAATCCGGTCGATTTTTCGACAGCCCCGTACCAATAGGGCGCCCAAACGCCGTCGCTGTCCCGGCGGCCAGAAGGCCAGGAGAGCATGCATTCACTGAAGGGTACCGACACGGCCCGACATAGTCGGGAGAGCGTGTACCGGGGGTCGCGCAGCACGTCCTGGCTGTCGACGACCGGCGGGACGGAGCCGGTGCGCGAGCGGACGGCCTCAAACAGGCGCAAGAGCTGGGGAAAACCGAGGTCCTGCAGTGTAGGTTCCGGCCGGACCTTTATGTAGGAGGTGATGACTTCCGCCGGGGCGCGGAGCAGAAAGCAGTTCGTCACTTTGCCGACCCAGTCCAATTCGATGTGGTCCAGGATGTGGTGCGCCATCTGCTTTTGATAACTGATGGTTGCCCCGTGAAGCAGGGGATCCTCCGTCAGACCGCGCACAACAGCGCGCCAGTCAGTCTCGTAGGTGGAGATGATCTCGTCGCGGCCGGGGTGATCGATGCCGGTTGCTTGCAGGTAGTGGGCGTAGAACGGCTCATCGATGACGACCGTGTCGGACCGGTTTTCCCAAGCGCGCATCAGCGCGGTAGAGATGGTGCGCGGCGCGCACCACATGGCAATTCGCGTCATGGCAAAAGTGCAAGCGAATGGCGTCATCAAGGGCTACGAGCCCCTGCTCACTTTTCTCTACTCACGAAGCAGTGACAATCTCGATTTTGGTCCCCATCCAGCCGGCTATCGCCTCGGCCAAAAGACGAAATCGTCCCACAAGAGCCAAAGTGTAGGGGTCGGCGCTCAATACGGTATGCGGCTCCGCAGATCCAGGTTCCAGGATGGCAAGAAGGACGTAGCCGTGCCCTGAGTGACCGCCTTCTCTGTTCCTGCTCGATTCATCAACGGTGGGCTGGTAGGCAATCTTTGACTCCGGCCGGTGGTGATTTTCGCCATTGTCTTTGTGTTCATTGACTCCGCCGCCTCGAACCGCCGGCAGCGCAATCGCCGCATGATCAAGCCGTCTTTCTGCCTGCTGTCCGTTTGGACCGTTCGGGCCCCGTCCGGATTGCCAGTCGTCGGCGGTAACCAGGGTCGCGGCCAGAGCAGACTGGCCGGCAGGCTGCAGGTTCAGCCGAGGATGCAAGGAGCCTGTAGGGGAGTGTCTGAGTTGCAGCCGGCAGTCTGCGGTTGCGTCCCATGCTAATGCACCGCTCCATGTATGGATGCTGGCGACGCGGCTCTGCAAGAAGAATCTCAGGAACACAAAATCTTCTGGCCCATCCTCCACCGGCGGCAATTCCCGGTGCAGTCGCGGCGGCAAGGTGGCCGCTACATGAAGCAGGTAAGAGTCTGCCGGGAAAGCAAACGGACGTTCGCGCACAATTTCTCTACCGATTATCCGAATCATCGTTCGCTTCCCCGGTGATTGGATGTATCGGCGTCAAGCGTGTCAAGAATGAAAGCATATTCGAGCGCAATCTCCTCCAAGTAGTTGTAACGACCGGACTTGCTGAAGTGTCCGGCTCCCATCTCAGTCTTGAGCAGGAGTGGGTTGTCATCGGTCTTGCACATTCTCAGCCTGGCAACCCACTTGGCCGGCTCCCAGTATTGAACTCGCGGATCGTTTAGCCCGGCCGTTGCCAGAATGGCCGGATAAGGCTTGGCCTCAACATTGTCGTAGGGCGAATAACTCTTTATATAGTGATAGAACTCGGCATCGGCGGGATTGCCCCACTCTTCCCACTCGATGACCGTTAAAGGGATGGTGGGATCGAGCATTGTGTTGACGACATCGACGAAAGGAACACCGGCCACGACGCCTGCGAACAGGTCCGGGCGCATATTGGCAACTGCGCCCATGAGCAGACCACCGGCGCTGCGGCCGCTAATGACAAGGCGCTGCGGCGAAGTATACTGCCGGGCGATCAATGCTTCGGCGCAGGCAATGAAGTCGGTAAATGTGTTTTTCTTCTTGAGATACTTGCCATCCTCTTTCCACTGCCGTCCCATCTCACCGCCGCCGCGGATGTGGGCGTATGCGACGACGAATCCCCGTTGCAGGAGGCTCACATGGTTACTGCTGAAAGACGGGTCATAGCTGATGCCGTAGGATCCGTAACCGATGAGCAGGCAGAGATTGCCACCATCTCTCTTCGCTCCAACCGGATAGACAAGCGAGACCGGCACCCGCACACCGTCTGGCGCGACCGACCAGATGCGCTCCGAGCTATACGCGGCCTGGTCGTAGCCCTTCACTTCGTCCTGTTTGCGAAGCACGCGCGTTCGGTCATGCATGTCGTAGTCGAACACGGTCGGCGGGGAGACGAGCGACGTGTAGTGAAAGCGCAGCGTGCGGCTGCTGAATTCGGGGTTTTGGCCGTGTGAAACCGAATAAACGGGCTCCTGTTGCTGCAGGCGGTGAGAAGCGGACGGTCGTCCAGAGAGAAAGTCTCCATCACGCAGGTCATATATGTTGATCTGTGCAAGGCCGTGTTCACGCTCCCAAACCACGAGGAAATCCTGGAAAGGCTCGATCCGGTCAAGCATGATCTCGGCGGAATGAGGGATGAGCTCCTGCCAATTCTCGCGGGTGGTCGTGCGAACCGGGGCAGTCATTACACGGAAGTTCTCTGCCTCCCAGTTCGTCAGGATTAGAAAACGCTCCTGGCCGGACCGGTCCCGATGATGGGTGACGTAATACTCCACGTCCTGGACGCGCGGCTGGACAAGAATTGGCTGGCTGTCGGACGCGTTGGCGTCAATGGCATGGACCTCAGAGGTTACGGCGCTGCCCAAGGCCAGGAAGATATACCTTTCGCTCCTGGCCTTATAGAGCCGCAGAAAGAAGCGCTCATCTTCCTCATGGTAGACAATCTCATCCTCGGTTGGAGCTTCGCCCAAGCGGTGGCGGTGCAGTTTGTGAGGTCTTTGGGCCGGGTCGAGGGTTGTGTAATAGAGGGTACGGTTGTTGTTGCCCCACTCCAGCCCGTAATAGGTATTCTCAATGCGGTCGGGCAATAGTCCGCCGTTCGCCAGGTCTTTGATACGCAACGTGTAGGTCTCGGAGCCATCGGTGTCCAGGGCAAATGCCAGGAGGGAATGGTCGGGGCTGACAGCAAAGTTGCCCATGTGGAGGAAGTCGTGTCCCTTGGCCTCTGCGTTAAGATCGAGCAACACCTGTTCAGCGGCGTCCAGACTGCGCTTCTTGCGGCAATAGATGCGGTACTGCTTGCCCTTTTCTTCACGGTAATAGTAGTAGTAGCCACCGCGGGCTACGGGTACCGATTCATCGGTTTCCTTGATACGGCTCTTCATCTCGTCGTAGAGGGTGCCTTGCAGGGGCTCGGTGTGTGCCAGCATCGCAGCTGTGTAGCTGTTCTCAGCTTCGAGATATGCCAGCACAGCGGGGTCGTCGCGCTCCCGCAGCCAGTAGTAGGGGTCGAGACGTTCGTCACCGTGATTCTGATGGATTACCGGGCGCTCTTGCGCCACAGGTGGGGTCACGTCCGCCTTCTCCTCGCGGACGTTTGCGCCGACCTTCACTGCCATGAAGTCTCCTCACTTGCCCTTGAAGCGGATCACACAGGGCGTACTAACCGTCCATTATAATGTATCTATGTTGGATGCCCTATTTCTTTGAGTGAAAGTGAAAAACTTGACAAGGGAACAGGCAAACCTTAGGCTTATAACCGATTGACTTTTGCCCAAAAAGCAGATCCTTATTCAAGCCACAATTTTGCCGAAAGGCCCAACCGCGAAATCGCTCACGTGCCTGTTGGCACGGCGCCGGGAGCGCAGTCTTCCTCGTCCGAATCCTTCTCATCTGTCGGTTGAGGCGACTAGTGGCTGGTTGACCGCTCAGGACAGGGGAGATCCACGAAGAGCTGTCTTTGAGTAGCTTCTTGGATGGAACTGTGAAGTTGGGAGAATCGAAGTTCCAGTTTGATGAAGGAAAAGGTTCAATTTCATCGCCGTCATCGGCAGGTTTCCCTCGTGCTCTCAGTCGACGTGCCCCCGGCCCTTCCATATCGGCGCGCGGCCCCACAGACAGTTCGAGACTTGCGCTGCGACTGTGCCGGTCGCCAAGCCAGCCGAAGAGCCGACCGCTGCGGTATGCCGATATGGAAGCGAAGTCCAAGTCAGTCTCTTCGAATCCTAGACACGGTAAGGCGCTCGGACGAGTGACTCTATACTAAAGGAAAGAGATCATTGCAGGAACTCCGAAGGAATTAGGAACAAATGAAGATAACTGCGCTGGACACGCTCTGTCTCTCACGTATGCACGAACCCGAACGCCAGTGGTTCACGGCAAGGTATCGAACGGTGAAGGCCGATTGCGCAGTTGTGCGCGTTCATACCGACGCGGGACTGGTCGGGATAGGCGAGGCGAGCGCATACGGTGTGCCAACGCTTATCGCCGAGTGGGTCGAGTGGCTCGCGCCATCAATTGTCGGCAAGGATCCGACTGACGCCGCGGCTGCGCCCCATCCAAATGGCAAAAGCCGCGCCCACGACGCGGCGGCTGCGGGAATCGACTGCGCCCTATGGGACCTGCGCGGGCAGATCGAGGGCAAGCGGGTCAGCCAACTGCTCGGCGGCAGCCCGGCCGACTCGGTGCCGATGTACGCGTCGAGCGGCTGCCGGTATGACTGGCGCGGGCGCCCGGAACAGCTGATTGAAGAGGCGCTGGGGTATGTCGAACAGGGCTTTCCGGCGATGAAGTTCCGGATTGGCACGCTGTGGGATTGGGACGGAGTGACGGTTGACCGTTTCCTCGGGCTGGTGCGCGAACTACATCAGGCGGTTGCGGGCCGCATGAAGCTGGCGTTGGACGGCAACTGTCGATTGACGCTGGAGGAGGCCCTGCCGATCGCCAAGGAGCTGGACCGCCTGGGCTTTGCCTGGCTGGAGGAGCCGATTCCCTGGAGCGACATCGACGGCTATGCCGCGCTTGTGGCGGCGGTGGAGATGCCGGTGACGGGCGGTGAGAGCTTCACGACGCTTGAGCAGTTTCGCCCCTACATTGAGAGGGGCGCCTATGACATTGTGCAGCCCGACGCGGGCATTTGCGGACTGTCGGAACTGGTGCGGATCGCTGAAGTAGCGGCGCATCACGGCTTGAAGCTCTATCCTCACTCCTGGCACAACGGGCTGATGGCGATGGCCCACGCGCACGCGATAGCGGCATTGCCGAACCTGGAAATATTGGAGGTTTGTCAGATTCAGGGGCCGCTGCAGTGGGGCATCGCGGCCGAACCGCCGCAAATGGTCGACGGGCGGCTGTACCTGCCGGACCGGAAGGGGCTGGGTATCGAACTGGCCGAGGACGTTGTCGAGCGCTACCCCCACATCGAAGGGCACTATGCGATCACGGTTGAGCGGTAGTCAGGGACGAGCGACGGGAAACGGGATCCTGAGATGAAAACTTTGCGTGTCGCCATCGTCGGCATGGGGATCGGAAGGCCCAACGGGCTTGCCCTGGCCAAAAACCCGCGGGCCGATGTGGTTGCACTGTGTGATCTTGTCGAGGAGCGCATGGCCGAGTTCGCCCGGCTTCTACCGCAGCCGAAGCAGATTCGCCTGTTCAACGACTTCGACGAGTTGTGCCGCTGGCGGGAAGTCGACGCGATCTTTGTCGGTACACCCAATCAACTGCACGTGCCGATGGGTCTTCAGGCTGTTTCCCATGGCAAGCATTTGCTCATGACCAAGCCGCTGGCCGATTCGGTGGAGGGGGCCGCACGGCTGGTGGATGCCGCGGAGGTGTCCGGGGTTGTGAACATGATGTCCCTCTCGACTCGCTTTTCGCCGGATGTGCAATTCATGGGCGCTCTGAGGCGGCAGGGGACGTTCGGCGAACTCTACTATGCCCGCGCCCGCAGCGTACGACGCAACGGCATACCCGCCTGGAATCCGGGCTTCATTCGTAAGGGAGGCGGCGCGTTCCGCGATATGGGCGTGCATGTACTCGACGCAGCCTGGTGGCTGCTGGGGATGCCGAAGCCGGTGAGCGTGACGGGCGTGGCCGGCGCGAAGTTCGGACCGCGCGGGCTGGGCTACTTTGGACGCAAAAAGCCCGGTGAGGCCCAGGCCGCGCCTGAGAGCTACTACAGCCAATTCGCCGCCGACGACTACGCCGGTGGATTCATCCGCTTCGAGGATGGAAGCGGCCTGCAGGTGGAGAGCTTCTGGGCCTCGCATCAGCCGGGGGACCTACAGATCGAGCTGTTTGGCACGGAAGCAGGTGCGAGCGTGCGGCCGCCTACCCTGTATACGAACGGCCCGCTGGCGCCCAGCGTTGCGGAGACAGCGCGCAAGTTTGATTCGGAACCGCCGACGGATCAACTTCCTGCCGGGAGCGACCTCCCGCTGGACATCACATTCGAGGGTCTCGCAGACGTTAAGAGCAGGTCTTGGAACGCCATCGCCGATCATTTCATTGCCTGCATTTTGGACGGGATTCCTTGCAAGGCGCCACTGCGTCACGGGTTGATCGTGCAGGAGATGATGGAGGGGCTGTTGCGCAGCGCGGAGGTCGGCCGCGAGATACGATTTGACGAGGCTCGAGTAGGGAGGGAGAGATGACCGTGCTGGGTGAATTGGACTGGGCGTTTTGGGAGGAGCACGGCTATGTCGTCATACCGAATGCCGTGCCGCAGGCGAATCTGGATGCGCTGGTCGAACGAATCTGGAAGTTCCTGGAGATGGATGCGACCGAAAGGGAGTCGTGGTACAGGTACAAGCCTTACACGCGCGAGGATCACTGCTCGCCGATCTCAGAGGCGGGCATGGTGGAGATGTACCAGCATCAGACGCTGTGGGACAACCGCCAGTATCCCCGCGTGCATCAGGCATTCAGTGAGATCCTGGGTACGGAGAAGCTGTGGGTATCGCTTGACCGGGCCAACATGAAGCCTCCAGCGCGAAGGGACAAACCGGAGTGGGGTCACAGGGGGATGATCCACTGGGACCTCGACACAAGCGCGATTCGCCCGCTGGAAGGTGATGAAATGGCGGCAACCTGGCGCCCGAATCCGGCCACGCATCTGGGCGTTCAAGGCGTGCTCTACCTTACCGATACCGAGGCCGACCAGGGTGGCTTTCAGTGCATTCCCGGCTTCCACCGGACATATCACGAGTGGGTGAAGGGCCAGCCGGCAGACCGCAATCCGCGTTTCCCGGAGCTTACCGGGTTGGAGGTCAAGGCCGTGGACGGCAAGGCCGGCAATCTTGTCATCTGGCACCGACTGCTGGCGCACGGAAATGGTCACAACCGCTCGACACGGCCGCGGCTGGCCCAGTACATCACGATGTCACCGGCGCGCGAGGGAGATGAAGCCGAACGTGCGGCGCGCATCCGCTCCTGGCAGGAGTGCCGGCCAATGCCCAACTGGCAGGGCGATCCGCGCGATTGGGAACATCGACATCAGACGCCTGCCAGACTGACTGAGCTCGGGAGAAAGCTGCTGGGTGTAGACTCCTGGAATGATGTCACGGCGTGAGCGCGGCTAGCCTGCCGGCTTGGTCAGAACTGTCAGCATGTAGAGTTTGAAACTGTTGAGGCGCGGCGCGTCAGTAATTTTTTCGAAGACAATGGCGCAGCCAAAGAGAACCGGAGAAAAGGCCAAATAGAAAGGGTTGCCAACGTAGGCTGTGGCTTTCGGGCAGAGTCCCGTACCCTGGCAAAAGCTCTCAATTTGGGCGGCGGTATTGGCACGATAGTAGGTGGGGAAGGACTCGTGAGCAGGCCGCTGCAGCAGGCGCGCTATCAGTCCGCTCTGGCTCTGCCCGCTCAGCAGGCGGCTCAGCAGGGGGACGTAGTTGTTGGCATTGGTGGTAAAGAGCACGCAGCTTCCCCCAGGTCGCAAAATGCGGGCGATTTGGGCAAATACCGGCCCGGGGCGTTCGAAATGTTCCACAGCCCACTGGCTGACGATAAGGTCGAACGAATTATCCGCGAACGGGAGTGCCTCCCCATCGGCCAAGACAACATCGTTGAGCGTATGGTTCTGCTGCAGATCGGGGAGACTGAGGTCCACGCCAACGGAGCGCCCGGCCCGCTGTATCGGCTCGGCGGCAAGGCTTGAGCGTCCGCAACCCAGGTCGAGGAGCAATGTCTCCGGGGTGACCAGGTCGGAGACGATGTCCCGAAACTGCTCGCCCGCATTGCGGAATCCGGGATACCAACGCGCAAAGATCTCCTGGCAACGACGATATTGGCTGGTCGAGGTAAAGTCGTCCACGGCCATTTTCTCCGGGCGGTCCAAGCCCTATAGAGCAAAGGGCATACCCATAAGTTTAGCCCCGTTGTTTTGAACACCCAATTGCCCTGAAGTAAAATGTTCACGCTGCGCGACCGTCCAGGGAATTCCGGCGCGCAAAACGAACCTTGGCGACGATAAAGTGCGTCTGGCATCACACTCTACGGCAACAGTCCAACCGCTTGTTGCCCCGCTCCGTAAGTTCGACCTTCTGCCCAAACTTATTGGCGTAAGGCTTGGCTATCGATCGTCGGTAGCAATTCTACTCATGCTGGGATTCGGACTGCGGCTAGTCATGCTGGACCGCTTTCGCTTTCACCAGGATGAGGCGCTCTACAGCTATTGGGCGCTGCATTTTCTGCACGAGGATCCCCAGTTCCTCACACAGTGGATCGACAAGCCTCCCCTCTTTGTCTGGCTGCTCGGCTACTGCTTCAAGGTGTTTGGCGCGTCCGAGGCGAGCGCACGGCTGCTGAATGTTGGCATCAGTACGCTCACCGTTCCCGTAGTCGCTGCAATCGCCCGCAAGGAGTGGACATCGGGCGCGGGCACTATAGCCGCAGCGGCCTATGCGCTGAGTCCGTTCGCCATCAGCTACAGCCCGACGGCTTTCACCGATCCTCTGTTTGTCCTGGGTGGCGTCCTCTCCATCTATACTGTACAGAGAAGACGCCCGTTTTGGGCCGGCTTATGCTTGGGTTGCGCGATCATGGCTAAGCAGCAGGGCGTCTTCTTCATTCCGTTGACGCTGGCCTTCCTTGTGGCAGGTTCTTCGGGTGGCAGGTCAGCTATCCGCGACATTCTGCGGAGTTGCAGCGGGATGGCGCTGGCGATTTCGCCAGTCTTGTACTGGGACAGTCTTCGCTGGGCTGTTGCGCCGTCGCCATGGGACTTGGGCGTGCGCAACTACGGAGCGATGGAGCTCGTGGCGCCGGCGCTATGGCCCGCACGCGGCGCGCGCATTGCCGAGCTACTCTGGTATCTGACGGCCAATCCTATCGTGTGGGTTGCGCTGGCCGTCGCGCTTGCGGTTGCGGTTCTGCGGACTCGGCTGGCGCGGCGCATCGTGCGGGAACGGCGGGGGATTGTTGCTGTCCTGATTTGCGGATGGCTCGCCGCGTTCTTAGGATTCCACATGGCGACCAGTCTGCCTCTCTGGGATCGTTACCTTTTGCCGGTGGCGCCCTTCTTCGCCGTTTTGACGGGATGGATTGGAGCCAAAATTCTCGCGAACGGTTCCGCACTTTTGAATCGGGTCGTCATTGGTCTGTGGATTGTTCTCTTGCTACCCGGCGCGGCGCAGGCTGCGCGGGGCGAATTACCAATCGGTGGCGATCATGGTGCCTACGACGGCCTGCGAGAGGCAATCGTCTGGCTGGACAGGCAGGGCCACGAGGGGGCGGTAATTTATCACCAGGCGTTGAACTGGCACTTGCGGTTTTATCTATACGACAGTCCGATTGACTACCGCGTGCGCTGGTTCGCAAGCCCTGTCTCGCTGGCGGATGACGCCGCCAAAATGGGTCAAGGGCCAAGGTTCGTCTTCGTACCGACGTGGCTGCCGCTACGGGAAGGGTACCCGCACCTGACCGCGCGCGGTGTGGAGCTGATTCAGAGACTCAGAGTCGAACAGTTCACGATCTACGAACTCATGTTACACAACCGCTGAAAGGCGGTCAGAGTCTTAATCCGGACGCCCTAGTGGGACGATTGGGGCGGCAAGCTTCAGGAGAAAATATACGATGCGAGGCGGCGGAAAATCTACAGATACGGGGGTCCTTTCGAGGGCGCAGGGTAGCCTGCTGGGTCAGCTGATCGGGGATTCTCTCGGCAGCTTGGTGGAGTTCAAGCATCTCTCGGAGATTCACAGGATGTATCCCGGCGGCGTGCGAGACATGGCCGACGGGGGCTCATTCAACACGCTCGCCGGGCAGCCGACTGACGACTCCGAGATGGCCCTGACTCTGGCGCGGTCGCTGGTTGCTCAGGGCAAATTTGACCCGGTGGAGGTGAAGAAGGGCTATCGCTACTGGCTGGACACCGGCCCGTTCGATGTCGGCGGTGCGGTAATGAACGGCCTTGCCGGGCGGCACATTCGCGGCAGCCAGGCGAACGGCGCCATGATGCGGATCAGCCCGCTGGGAATCTTCGGCGTCAACTACACGCTGGAGGAGGTGGCTGAGTGGGCGAGGCAGGACGCGGCGATTACCCACATTCACCCGGTCTGCCAGGAGGCCAACGCGCTGTTTGCGATGGCGATCGCTCACTCTGTGGGCACAGGCTGCGGCGCGAGCGAACTTTATTTGCAGGTGGTCGGATGGACGGAGGAAATGGACGCACGCACCAGTCTGAAGGAGACAATCGCGGGCGCGGCCGACTCACCGCCCGACGACTATGTCGACAAAATGGGATGGGTCCTTATCGCGTTCCGCAATGCGCTTTGGCAGCTGCTTCATGCCGAAAATGTGGAAGAGGGCATCGTGGATACCGTCATGCGCGGTGGCGACACGGATACAAATGCGGCGATCTGCGGAGCGCTGCTGGGTGCAGTTTACGGGCGTGAGGCCATCCCCGAGAGGTGGATTGAGACAATACGCAAATGCAGGCCGCAGGCGGGCGATCCGCGCGTGCATCAGCCTCGACCTGAATGTTTCTGGCCCGTGGACGCTTTGGAACTTGCGGAGCAGCTGATCTGCTACGAAAGGTCTGCCGCCGTTTCCGAGGCCGGTTGAAGCGCAGGAGCGGAGGTAAGCGATGGATGAGATGAAGCGGATGGATCTCTGGACGCCAGAACTGCAGGAGTTGGCGCCGATTGTTCAGCGGGGGTTGAAGGCCAACTTCGCGCAGGTGGAAGTAGAGGTGACCGATTGCCCGGACCTTCGTGCACTTGGCTGCGCCAGCGAGGGCATCTGCGGCACCACGGTGCTGTTGGAGGTAGGGGGCGAGCCGTATGCACACAACCCGAGCTATCGGCACGTCACATTTGACATGGCGCAGATGGCGGACGATTGCGGCCAGGCCGAAGCGTGCATCATCGGCGCCGGCATGGCTTATCCGGGCGTGTTGAACGGGCATTGCGGCGAGTTAATCGCGACAATGCAGGCGGGACAGGTCAACCTCTCTAAAGTTGCGCGTGTAGGAGAACAGAAGGAGTGCATCGTCGAGCCGTATACGTCTACTCGGCATAGCGGTCTTTCCAATCTTTTTCTGTCGGAAGGAAAGCCGGGAAAGGTTCTGAGAGTCAGCGTGGAGAAGCGGACAGGCAGCGAAGCCTCGTTCACGCAGGCGCTGAGGAAGAGTCTGCTGGCACATCCGCAGGTCGGCAAAGCAAGCGCGCCCGCGTTGACGCGGCAACTTGGCATGGGCGGCGTCTTCGTCGTCGAGACGGGCCAGGTCCGTTCGCATATCATGCCGGATTACGAGTGCATTGCCCATCGCTACTACGACACGCAGCGAGAGGAGGTTATCGCCGACTTTCTACAGTTTTATGAACACATGGGGCCTGGGCTGTTGTGTCTCTCGGTATTCTGGACCGGCGACCCCAGCGGCGGACGGATGCACCTGCGGCCAACGGGCGAGCACACGCACTTTTTCCATTTGGATGGACGCAGCGAGGCAGGGCACTACCACTTTGACGTAAGCCCTGAAACGATCCGCTACACCGGTTACTTCAATACGGCCGCTGAACTGGTGCGTATCGGTGACATCTATGCGGAACTCGACGGACCAAGACCGTAGACGAACAAGGAGTGGAGATGATAATCGAGGAGGTCAGCGCGGTCGGACTGCGGGGTGCGACGCCGGAAGGCGGTTGGAGCGAGGAACTGAAGGAGGAGGACTGCATTCACACGCTTGTCTTTGTCGATACGGATGAAGGCGTGAGAGGCTGCGGTTCGGTTTTCACCAACGATGGGCTTGTACTGGCTGCGCTGGAGGTGCTTCGGCCCCTGGTCATCGGTCAGGCCGCGATCGAACCGGAGCGGGTGAGCGAGCGGTTGCACCAGAATACATTCTGGATGGGGCGAGGGGGAAGCATTACCCACGCTATCAGCGGCATCGACATCGCCTTGTGGGACATATTGGGCAAGGTGACCGGGCAGCCGGTTGGACGGCTATTGGGCGGGCGTTACCGCGAACGCGTGCGGCCCTACGCTTCGCTGCTCATGGACCAGCCGGCGCCGCTGCGGGACGAATTGCAACGATGTAAAGAGCAGGGTTTTCGCGCGTTCAAGATGGGCTGGGGGCCCTTTGGCCGTGTGAGCGATCAACTGGACGAGGAGATTGTAGCGACGGCGCGAGACGTTGTGGGCGATGACAACCAGTTGATGGTCGACGCGGGCGGAAGCGACGCGCACTGGCAGGGTCGCTATACATGGGCGCTGCGATGCGCGCAGATGCTGGCCGATTACGGAGTGGACTGGTTCGAAGAGCCGTTGCGCCCGGACGATCTGGAAGAGTTTATCCACCTGCGGCGCAACACGACCGTTCCGATCACAGGCGGCGAAACTCTGACCCGGCGCCAGTCGTTCCTGCCGTTTCTCCAACGGGGCGCATTCGACATTGTGCAGCCGGATGTGGCCAAAGTGGGAGGCATCAGCGAGGAGAGGCGCATCGGCTGGTTGGCGCAGGAGTTTGGCGTACGCCTGATTCCACACGGTTGGAACACTGCGCTGGGGCTGGCGGCCGATCTGCAACTGGCCTCGGCTCTGGCTGATACCGACCTGGTGGAGTACAAGACCGGCTCGCCCTACATTGATGAGATTGTGCAGGGAGGATGGCAACTGGACGCGGACGGAATGCTGTCGATACCGGATCGACCGGGGCTGGGGATCGAACTGGACATGGATGCAGTTGCGCGCTACACGTAGAGAGGCGCGCGGCTGAATCGGGGCTGCCTGGGGCTGGCGGGCGATCAGACGGCGAGGCGCGTGCGCCAGAGGCGCACTTGCTCCTTGCCCAGGAGGAGCCACCAGATGGTGACGGTCTCGGCGCTGAATCCGGCCAGGAGAGCGGCTACGCCGCGGGCCGCGCCCTGTATGCCGAACAGCGGAAGGATCAGCAGGGCAGCGAGAATGGCGCCGGAGCGCATGGGCGCGGTGACAGCCATCGGCAGTGTGTGCCGTTCGACAAAGGCGATGCTGTGAAAATAGGAACGGTGCAGTACGACCAGTGGAAAGAACGAATAGATTTGCAGCGGTGCACGGCTGAGTTCGGCGAGCGCAGGCTTCAGGCCGATCAATTGTTCCAGTATCACCGTTCGCAGCGGCGTCCAGAAGAGCAGGATGCAGATTGCGAAGGCGAAGAGCCCACACGCGTAAGCATAGCGCAAAAAGGGGCGATAGGAGCGCACCTCCGGGTAGAAAGGCGGCATGAGTGCGCGCATTTCGTTTAGCCAGCGGTATGGCCACTGACCAAGCGTGTAGGCGACGGTCAGCACTGCCATCGCCTCGGCGCCGTGCAGGCTGCGCACAACGAACAGGTTGATGAGCGGGCGGCTGAATTCCTGCATGAAGTTCATGAGCGCCAACGGCCAGGTAAATCGAAGGATCGCCACGTAGGAGATGGGAGGGCGGTCCAGGCTGTCGGGCAGTTCGTCCACGAAGAAACGCCACAGGTACCATAGGATGACGGCGCACTCGGTCACCATTGTGGCGAAAAGAACAAGAACCGGCAACCAGATGGGATAGGCCCGGACGGCTTCGACTTGGAGAAGCGCCAGAACAGTGACAAAACCGGCGGCAACGCTGAAGGCCGAAGCGACCGTGACATGGCCCGTTCGTTTGCCGCGAGTCAGAACTCCGACGCCGAGCTGTGTGATGCCCCGCAGCAGCGGCATGGGCAGCAGCCAGACCATGATGGCGCGCACGAGTTGACCGGTGGCGGCATCGAGCCTGTGCAGGCCCTCAAGCAGGTGGAAACTTAGTAGCGTGCCGCCGATAAGCCACTGCACGGCCATCATCAGAAAGGCCAGCGCGCCAACATAGTGCAGTCCCCGCCAGAAGTCCCGCTTATCTTCAACGAGAACCAGCCCGGCGTAACGTATCTGCGCCAGCGGGCTGGAGAGCACCGACACAAGTCCCCAGGCCAGACCGAAGGCGGCCAGAATGCGGGTGGCATCCGGCATGCGGGCCATGCCGGCGTTGATGATCTGCGCGCCGAATTCGATTATGAGTATCGTCAGAACCAGTGGCAGGAGGAAACGTGTAAAGCGCAGGTACATGAATTGCAAGAGTCGTCAGGGATGAAAAGCACACGCGCGGCAACAGGGATTATCACATAGGGGCGGACTGCGCGCCAACGGCTGCCTTAAGGAAAGGCAGGGCGCTTCTTGTGACGTGCCGCCCTGCGAGGGGCATTGACAACGAACAGTGCGTATGCAACAATCGAAACGAAGATACTGGACAATGCTTTACCGGGGCAGCGATGGGCGTTACGACACCGGACTGGGTGAAGCACTCGGTCTTCTATCAGATTTTTCCCGACCGCTTCAGCCGCAGCCCGCGCTTGCAGCATCCGCCGGGCATCCGCTTTCAGCCTTGGGGGACGCCGCCAACCGCGCGGGGCTTTCAGGGCGGCGATCTGCTGGGGATCGTTGACCGTCTGGACTACCTGGAAGATTTGGGTGTTACCGCGCTCTACCTGAATCCGATCTTCAGTTCGGCTTCAAATCACCGCTATCATACTTATGACTACTTTCAGGTAGATCCGCTGCTCGGCGGGGAGGCGGCGTTTCGGGAGCTGCTGGATGAGGCGCACGCGCGCGACATGCGGGTAATGATCGACGGCGTTTTCAACCATACCGGCCGCGGTTTCTGGGCGTTCCATCACATCCTGGAAACTGGCAAGAATTCCCCTTATTTGGACTGGTTCCGCGTGCGGGACTGGCCGCTGCGCCCTTACCAATACAGCGAAGAAAACCCACACAACTATGCCGCTTGGTGGGAGTTGCCTGCGTTGCCGAAACTGAACGTCAGCAACGCGGGTGTGCGGCAGCACCTGCTTGAGGCGGCGCGCCACTGGATTGAGTACGGGGCGGACGGTTGGCGGCTGGACGTGCCGGAGGAGATAAACGACCCGCCCTTTTGGCGGGAGTTTCGCCGCGCGGTAAAAGAGGTGAATCCCGATGCCTACACGGTGGGGGAGATTTGGCATGAGGCGGAGGAGTGGCTGCGGGGAGACCGTTTCGACGCGGTGATGAACTACGTCTTCAGCCGTGCGGCCTACGGTTATTTCGGTGCGAGGACGCTGCGTCGCGACTACAGGCCTGGCGGATATGCGATCGAAAGACTTGATACGCCGGGCTTTGCGGCGGCGATCGAAAGGATGCTGGGCCGCTACGATTGGGAGGTCGTAACCGCTCAACTCAATCTGCTGACGAGCCACGATACAGCGCGCAGCCTGTGGACCTTGAACGGCGACGCGAGCGGCGTCCGCCTGTGTGTCCTGCTGCAGATGACGTTGCCGGGCGCGCCGTGCATCTACTACGGAGAAGAGGTCGGCATGAGCGGCGGTCCAGACCCTGGCTGCCGCGGAGCATTCCCGTGGGAAGCGCGAACGCGCTCAACTGGGCGGATGAACAGGTCGCCCGGCCCTTCGAGAGAGGTGGGATTGCTCGACACGCAGCCCTGGGACGGCGACCTGTTCGACTTCCACCGACGGGCCATCAGTCTCAGACACAGCTACGCGGCGCTCCGCACGGGCGCATACAAGACGCTGCTGGCAGCGGGCGAGGTCTTCGCTTTCAGCCGCTCATTGAGTAGAGGCCGGCAGCCTCCACAATCTCACTCCAAAGAAGCTGGTGTCAACGAAAACAGGCTGATCGTGCTGTTCAACCGCGCCGATTCTATGGCGCGAGTGGCCGTACCCCTTGAGCCGGACACTCGAGTCTTCGGTGACAGCGCGAAGCCGGGTTGCACGCATGATGGCGCCGAAGGAAGCCTCGAAGCACGGCGGGTCTTTCATGTCATATGGCCGCCGGAGGCGTCAGGACAGATGCATCGCGCGCAATATGGGACACTTTGTGAGCTGAAGATACCCGCGAGGCAGGCGTTGATCCTGGAGGAGTCGGACCCGGCAGAAGGAGCCCAAAGTTGAAGGGGGACACTGCGAAGCCATGGAAAGGGTAATGATCATCCTCAACCCGTATGCGGGGCGGGGGCACGGCGGCAGCGTGTCCTCAGAAATTCAGTCGGCCTTTCAACGCGGCAACGTACCCTTCGAGTTGGCTGAGACCAACGCGCAGGACGAGGCCACGGCGCTGGCGAAACAGGCAAGGCAGGAAGGGTACGGGATTATCGCCGCTGTGGGCGGGGACGGAACGATAAACGAGGTCGTCAACGGCATAGCCGAAGCGACGCCCGAGGACGAGACAGTGCGCGGGCTGGCGGTGCTGCCTGCCGGAAGCGGCAACGACTTCGCCGACATGGTCGGCGCCGCGCGCAGCTATGACGCGGCCGTAAATGCCATCCGCGAGGGCAACACGCGGCGCGTCGATCTGGGGCTCGTCGAAGCTCAGGGCAGGGAAAAGTCATACCGACGCTATTTTGACAACAATCTTGGGATAGGTTTTGAAGCCCAGGTAACTGTCGAGAGCCGCCAGATCAAGCGGCTGCGCGGTTTCGCAATCTACGTATGGGCGGCTTTACGCGCGCTGCGGGCCTACGACCAGCCCAATTTCGAGCTCGGGTGGACGGACGGCGACGGCGCAACCCATACCGAATCAAAGCCGATGCTGCTGATCAGCATCGGCAATAGTCAACGCACGGGCGGCGCATTTTACCTCACGCCTGACGCAGTGATGGACGACGGGCTGCTGGATATGGCATTCGCAGACGCCCAATCCAAGATCGGGATACTGAAGCTGATGCCCAGAGCAATGACGAGGACCGGGTTGTACAGCCAGAAATCAGTTTACTTTAGCCGGCTTCGCTCCATCTGCGTCTCTTCAGAGCAACCGGTCCCGGTCCACACGGATGGCGAGATCCTGTCGCGAGGGATTGAGAAGCTCTCAATTGCCGTGCAACCGGGTCGTCTGCAAGTAATCGTTTAGAATTCCCCGCAGGAGCCAAGTCTGCTATACTATTGGGTGGCGGATCAGCAGACTACCCCACTGAAGTGAGCACGATTTTCGAGTACCCCGCGCAATTGAGGAGGCTTCGCGCCTACATTTTAGGAGCACGCGGGGCGCGAGATGCCGCCGCCTTGCAGTACGAGAGAGCATAGGTAGACTTTGACGGCTTCAGAAGAAATCGGAGCGGCTGCTGCGGAGACAGAGTCGGCCCCACTGATCGTCCCAGCAACGTCCAGCAGCGCACTGTTGGACGCCCGATTTTGGCTGGAGTTATCCCCGTGGCGCATCTCGGCCGCTTGGTCACTGGCGGCGGCCGCACTGGCCGCTGGGATTGGCGAAGTCATCAGTAGCGTCTCCCCTCAGCTTATCCTACTCCTTTTCCTGCTGGTCGACCCGCTTTGGGGGAACATCTGGGGCGGGTTAGCTGCATCCGAGGCTCTGCCTCGCATACGGCAGTCGATATTGCGGCGAAGACCCTGGATGCCCTATTTGGAATTGGGTTCGCCTGCCGCGCGCTTGTTCGGTCAGGAAGGCGCAGGGGTCCACTCAATTCTTGCGCGGGCGTGGCTGCCGGGTGTTGCCGTCGCGTTTGTGGTTGCATTTGCTATTGGCGCGCCAGCAGTGTGGATGACCCTCGCTGTGTTCGGTGTCTCCGTCGGCGGCTGGATACAGCGCCACGTACCGATGGTTCCTTCTTCGGTGCTGCACAGTCTTGTCGTCGTAGCGGGGCCCTGGATCCTGGGTCTGATGATTTTCGGGCTCGACCCGTGGAGCGGCCATAACTGGGCAATGGTCCTCCTCTGGACAGTGCATGCATGGGGCGGAAACCGCTGCCTGGAGGTGCCTGAAGCACGCCGAGGTCTGTGGAGCGCATACTGGGCGATGGGGCTGGCGCAGTTTGGGGTGGCTCTCCTTTTGATTGTCGGTCAAGTTCCACTGCCACTGACGGCGCTGGGCGTCCTGTGGCTGGCCACGTGGCTGACGATACATCGTGGTCAACCGCTTGTCAGAATCCAATTCTCGTGGACGGCGGGTATGCTGATCAGCGCGGCGGCGATGGCGCAGACGACTTTCTGAAACGGCAGCAAGTCAGCCAGGAAGGGCATAGAACAAGGCCGCATAGAATACGACAGTGTTTCTTGGCAGAGAGTGGAACTTTCAGGTCTTCTCTGTCGTCATCAATATAGCTAATTCGAGTTGGATCTTGCACGATCCGGTGTCTTTAGTCGGTTTCCCAGTCTTGTACTCTTTTTTCGGTCCGGTCGGCGGACTTTCCAAATTTTCAGGAGAAAGTCGTGAGCGTTCCACCCCTCTCCCACTTCACCGGAATCAGCGATCTTAGCAGTGAGCAGTTCTGGGGCCTGCTAAGATTGGCCAGGCAGTTGAAAGACGAGTGGGCGCAGGACGGCGGAAATGAACCCATCCTTGCGGGAAAATCTCTGGCGATGCTTTTTGAAAAGCCGTCACTGCGGACGCGTGTCAGCTTCGAAATGGGCATGCAACATCTTGGCGGCTATGCCTTCTATCTCAGCCCGGCGGAGGTAGGCTTGGGCACGCGCGAAAGCGCGGCGGACGTGATACGGGTTTTGAGCGGATACGTGGACGGGGTCATGGCACGTGTCTTCGATCACCACCACATCGAAGAGATGGTAACGTGGGGCTGCGTGCCGATTATCAACGGTCTGAGCGATTACAGTCATCCCTGCCAGGCGCTCGCAGATCTGTTCACTATTTGGGAAGAGTTGGGCGAAGTTGAGGAAAAGACGCTCGTGTACGTGGGAGACGGCGCAAACAACGTTGCTACCAGCCTGTTGATGGCGGCGGGAAAGGTCGGTCTGAATGTCAGGGTAGTAGCGCCGTTGGGCTACGTTCCAGCGGCGGAGGTGTTGAGCGCGGCGGAGGCAGAAGTCGAGGTTACGGACAAGCTGGAAGGTGTGCGCGGCGCGGATGTGCTCTACACCGATGTCTGGGTGAGCATGGGAGACGAAGATGAACAGGAGGAAAGGATGGCCGTCCTTCCTCCATATCAACTTAATTCAGAGCTGGTGAGGCGAACGGAGAATGAGAAGGTACTGGTGATGCACTGCTTGCCGGCCCACCGCGGCGAAGAGATTACCGACGCGGTAGCCGACGGGGACCGCAGCGTGCTCTTCCCCCAGGCCCACAACCGGCTGCATGCGCAGAAGGCTATTCTGGCCCACCTATTGGGGGGCGTAGGACTGCCGTAGAAGAATCATTGAATCGTCCTTCGTAACTGCCGCCCATTCGGAGGGTTTTAGCCAAATACGTTGAAAGCAATTTGATTCGCCCGGGTTCCTGTACCCTGCCCACCCAGGGAGTCTCGTCAACGATCGGCAGGCCCGACCACGAAGCGGTGAATTATGACTGATTTCCTGGCAATTCTCAGCCGTCTATCGGATTGGCAAAACCTCGTCGACCTCTTTCTGGTCACATTGATCTTCTACGCGCTGCTGCATCTTCTGCGAGGGACGCAGGCAGCGCAGCTTATGCTCGGCGTCCTGATTATCGGCGTCCTTGTGTTTGTGCTCATCCGCACGGTGGAGTTGACCGCATTCAGCTGGCTGTTACGCACCAGTTCTCTCGTGGTATTTGTGGCCATTCCGGTCATTTTCCAGCCGGAGATCCGACGTGTATTGGAGCAGGTTGGGCGGAGGACGCCGCTCTTCCTGCGCCGGACCAATGGCGGAACCGAGCCACTGATCAATGAGATTGTGCGCGCCTGCGAGCAGTTGTCGGCGCGGAGGCATGGGACTCTGCTGGTACTGGAGGGTAGCGGAGGCTTGAGGGAGTACATCGACAGGGGCGTTGGGATCGACGGCGAGGTTTCGGTCGAGTTGCTGCTGACGATTTTCTTTCCGGGCACTCCACTACACGACGGCGCGGTCGTCATCCAGAGCGGAAAGGTTGTCGCGGCGTCCTGCATTTTGCCGCTAACGAATCGCAACATAGCAGACCGGCAGTTGGGCACCCGCCACCGGGCCGCCATCGGAATCACTGAAATTACCGACGCGATGACTGTGGTTGTGTCCGAGGAGACTGGAGCGATATCGATATCAACGGGTGGACTGATGGAGAGCAGGCTGGATGCCAACGAGTTGCGCCGAAGGCTGACTGAGTTCTATCATCCGCGGCCGATAATGGGCAACGCCGAGACCGAGGAATTCCTTGCTTAAGTTCAATGAGATTCGGCGATACGGTCGCACAATGAGGACGATGAGACCGACGACGACGCTGCTCTTGTCGGTTCTCTGTGCGTTTGCCGTCTGGATCATTGCAATCGATCAGGAAAACCCAATGATACGGGAGGAGTACGGAGAGCCCATCCTGATCGAGGTTCGAAATATGGGGGAAGGCTTGCAGAGCCTGCAGGACCTGACCAATCGCACGGCGGTGCTGACCCTGCGGGCACCGCAACGTACATTTGCTATGCAGCAGTCGGACGATTTCAGTGCGGTGATCGATCTGGCCGGCCTGCCGGCGGGCAGCCATGAAGTTCCGGTCATTGTCACAGCATTGAACCCGGACGTGGAAGTCATCGCGCTTGAACCGCGTCAACTTCTCGTACAGTTGGAACCGGTCATCTCCAAGGATGTGCCGGTGATGGTCGAGGTAATGGACAGCGCGGCGTTTGGGTACGACTGGCGTGATCCGCTGGCGGAGCCGTCGGTTGTAACGATAACCGGTCCGCAGACCCACGTGGAGCAGGTGCGCTCGGCGATCGCTTCTGTTTTCTTGCGCAATGCCAAGAGTCAGGTGGAGAGCGTACGTCCGCTCAGCCCGCGCAACGCGCAGAACCTGGAAGTGGATAGAGTGAGAGTTGATCCCGGTTCGGCGCGCATTGTCGTGCCGGTAGTCCAGCCGCCCGGCCGCAAGGAGGTGGTCGTGCGCGCCGATGTGCAGGGTGCGCCATCGCCCAACTACCGCCTGACGGGGGTAAAGGTGGACCCGCCAACGGTTGTGTTGCTGGGCAGCCCCGATGCGTTGCGGGACCTTCCCGGATATGTGGAGACGAAGCCGCTGCTCATCGAGGGCGCAGTCGGAGAGGTGCGTGAACGGCTGTCGTTGATCCTGCCGGAGAATATCTCGACGGTGGAAGACAGTGTCCTTGTCACGGTGGGCGTGGCCGCGCTGGAGAGCAGCCTGACCGTCACACGTCACCCCCTCGTACAGGGAGCGGGCGACGACGTTCGCATTACGGTCTCGCTGGAAGAGGTGGAGGTGATCGTAAGCGGTCCTCTACCGCGTCTGGAACTGCTGGGGCCGGAAGAGGTGCAGGTTATGCTTGATGTGACGGGACTGCTGCCCGGCAGCCACGTTGTTCAACCGACCGTTGTCGTTCCGGAAGGCATCGTTGAAGAAGGTGTGATCCCCGAGGCGATCGAGGTGTTGATTGAGTCGTTGATAACGCCGACGCCGACACCGACCCCTGAGCCGGTCGAAACGCCGACCACGCCGATCCCCGAGACGGCTGAACCGGCAACCACGCCGGAGGATGGGAGGGATGACGCACCGACGGCGGAGACGGTCGAGCCCGCGCCTGCGCCGGACTCATCTGAATCGCCGCCCACTGAGACGCCCGCGCCGTCCAACTGAGTTGAAATGAAACATCGAAAAGCAGTTGTTGCGCTGGTGGGACGTCCAAATGTGGGCAAATCGACCCTGTTCAACCGGCTTGTCGGCGCGAGGACGGCAATTGTGGAGGATCTGCCCGGCACGACTCGCGACCGGCTCTACGGTGAGGCAGAGTGGAGCGGGGTCTCCTTTACTGTTATCGACACGGGAGGTCTCGAAGCACAGAAGACGGCAGAATACCGGGCTGCCCGTCCGGGTGTCGCGCCGCTGGCACGCGATTCGGCCCGCTACGTTACCGAGGTAACGAATCAGGCCCGGATTGCGGTGGATGAAGCGGATGCAATCGTTTTCGTAGTGGACGGCAAGGATGGCCTGACGGCAGCCGACGAAGACCTTGCGGAGTATTTGCAGCAGACGACAAAGCCGGTCCTTATGGCGGTAAATAAGACGGAAAGTGAAGAACGGCAGCTCAACGCGGCGGAGTTCTGGTCGCTGGGACTCGGTGAACCGTTCGCGATCAGCGCCTTTCATGGCATCGGCGTCGGCGACCTGTTAGACGTGATTGCGGCCGCGATAGCAGACAGTCCAGTCAGCGATGAAGAGGACAGCGAAGGGGTGGCGATCGCGCTCGTTGGGAGGCCAAATGTCGGCAAGAGCAGCCTGCTCAACACGCTGATAGGGCATGACCGGGCCATAGTTAGCCAGATTGCAGGCACAACGCGCGATCCGATCGACACCAAGATGGTCTACAATAGACAAGAGATCACGTTGATCGATACTGCGGGTATTCGACGACGAGGGCGGGTGGAGCCGGGCATCGAGAAGTACAGCGTGTTGCGAAGTATGCGCAGCATCGATCGCGCCGACGTGGCCCTGCTTCTTCTGGACGGCGTGGAGGGCGTCACCGCGCAGGATGCGCACATCGCCGGCTACGTTCTTGAGGCACACAAAAGCGTGATCGTGCTTGTAAACAAGTGGGACATCGTAGAAAAGAACACGCAGACAATGGTTGAATATACGCGCGAGGTGCGTGCGGATTTGCAGTTTCTTGACTACGTTCCGGTGCTGTTTATCAGCGCGCTGACGAAGCAGCGCGTGCAAAAAGTTCTGCCGACTGCACTGGAGGTGGCGGCTGAACGGCGCTATCGCATCCCCACAGCGGAGTTAAACGGGGTGATACAAGATGCCTACCACCGTTCACCGCCGGCCACGAAACAGTTGCGGCCTCTTCGCATCTATTACGCTACCCAGGCCAGTGTCGAGCCTCCAACTTTTGTGCTCTTTGTCAATGACCCGGAGTTGGCGCACTTCAGTTATTTGCGCTACCTGGAAAATCAGTTGCGCCGGCACTATCCGTTTGTAGGGACGCCGATTCGAATTAGGCTGCGGCCCCGCTCCTCGCGAAGAGACTAGGTCGAGGCTGCAAGATCCTCCTTCATCTCGCTCAATTGAACAAGCATGTCATCCTTAAGGCGCTTTATGGAAACCACCAAAAATTACCGGGTTGAGTTTACCCTCCTCGTGGCGCTGGCGGCATCGGCCGGGTTTTTCGGTTATCTGGGCTACGGCCTGCTGGATTTGCCAGTCGAGGGCGTTTCGTTTTCGGCGAATCAGGCGATGGTCTATGCGGAAAAGCAGATGTCCTTCGGGCCGCGCATAACCGGCACGAGCGCACACCGCGAGATGGGCGACTGGATGGTGCAGGAGCTGAACCAGAATGGTTGGGATGTGCTGATCCAGCCGTTCCGCCCCCTGCCGGAGGTGCAGGCGCGCAACTTCATCGCTTTCAGAGGTACCGGCCCGGTGATCATTCTGGGCGCGCATTACGACACGCGCATGGTCTCGGATTCGGACCCGGACCCCGCCAATCGGGACAAACCGGTACCCGGCGCCAATGACGGCGCGTCGGGAGTGGCCGTACTCCTGGAATTGGCGCGCACGCTGGACGTGGCAAGCACAGATCATACGATCTGTCTCGCCTTTTTTGACGCCGAGGACAACGGGCGGATCCCAGGATGGGATTGGATTTTGGGCAGCAGTCATTTCGTCGACCATCTCGACAGTGTGGAGCAGTGCCGGTCACCTCGCTACACGGTCATCGTCGACATGATCGGGGACGCGGATCAGGAGCTTCTGTGGGAGCCGAACTCGGACCGGGCGCTGACCGAGGCCATTTGGGCGGTTGCGAAGCAATTGGGCTACGGGGAGTGGTTCAGTCTTGCGCGGGGCACACCTTTAATTGACGATCACACGCCCTTTATCGAGGCCGGCTTCACCGCTATCGACATTATCGACTTCACCTATCCCTACTGGCACACCGTCGAGGATACGATGGACAAGCTGGGGGTGGAGAGTTTCGAGCGCGTTGGCGTAACGCTGGAGGTTTGGCTGGAGAGCGGCGCACCGGGGCCGTAAGGGAGATAGCGGCAAGGGCTTCCCCGGGAGGCCCAACCGCGGGGGTCAATTCTTTGCTAAAGTACCTGCATCTTCTATACTACTGCCTTGGTCTGGACAGGATTTTTCCGAGCAAACAGCGAGCGGGCAGAGCATGAATCCCACCATTTTTGAAATCGGTGTATTCTCGTTGCAGTGGTACGGCGTCTTTATCGTCGGCGGAGCCGCAGTTGCCGCGTGGCTATCCGCCCGCCAAGCCGCCCGCGCCGGAGAGAATCCGGACCATATCTGGAACCTGCTTGCCTGGACGCTTCTACTGGGAATCATCGGCGGCCGACTCTATCATGTCTTCAGCACTCCAGCCGATGGGCCGGGATTTGCCTACTATCGTGAAAACCCTATAGAGATCTTCAGATTGTGGGGTGGCGGCAAAGAAGGGTTCGGATTCACTGGTCTGGGCATTTACGGGGGTTTGGCTGGCGGCATAGTCGCCATCGTCCTGTACACTTGGCGCAACAAGCTGAGCTTTCTGAGCTACTTGGACTACATCGGCCTCAACGTACTGGTCGCCCAAGCGATCGGACGGATGGGGAACTTTGCCAATCAAGAACTGTACGGGCAACTTACCAATCTGCCATGGGCGTTTCACATCAATCCGACCTACCCCTGCCAGCGGCCCAAAGAGGTGGTTGATGCTGCAATTGCGGTCGGATACTGTGGAGCCGAGGATCTGTCACAGGCCACGCTCGATTGGTACGCAAGCCACGGCTACCACCCCACTTTTTTCTACGAAGCCGGCTGGAATCTCCTCATGTTCGGGCTGCTCTTTTTGGTCTACCGGCAGTTCGGTCACAAGCTGCGCCGGGGAGACGGTGCGCTGCTCTACTTTATCGCCTACCCGGTGGGGCGGTTCTGGGTGGAGTTCTTCCGACCGGACGCGTGGGTGATCGGAGAGTTGGCGACCGCCCAATGGATCGCGATTGTCAGTGTTGCCGTCTGCGTCGTGCTCCTGATTGTGCGGCACAGAGGGTGGTCTGCGCAGGACAACCAGGATGATTCGCTGGTCGCATTGAGCAAATACAATCCCTCCCCGGGTGTTCGCCAGTAGGTCTGCGATTAGCGGGCCTGCCTCGCATATACATCTGAACCCGCTGATAACTGGCGTTTCAGGCAACCATTTCAATAAAATAGTCGATTAGCTCGGCGTCAAGGCGCCAATTTTCGACGCGCGCGGCGATCTTTTCGAGTTGCCGGTAAGCCAACGCCCCGTTTTGGCTGACGCAGACAACCTCCAGCACCGCGCGACTGAGAACGTCCTGGCCGTCCGCTTCGCAAACCGAAACGTTGTAGTCGCGCCGCAAGCGGGCGATAAGAGGCTTGACGATGCCGCGCTTCTCTTTGAGGGAAGCGGTAAGGGGCAGATAGAGCTCGAGGGTGAGATGTCCGATGGCCATCTGGTGCTACCGTTGGCGCGTCCAGGCCGGGTCGGCGAAGCGGGTGCGGATCAGTTCGGCGCTGCGTCGTAGCTCCCTCGCTGAGAGTGTCCCCGGCTGCAGGTCAAGCTCCAGCGCCGAAGCAAAACCTTCGGCCATGGCCGAGGCCACGCGCGGGAATGCAAGACTTTCTGAGTCTGGCGGCACGTCCAGCGCATCGGACAGAGTGATGGCCAACCGGGGCAGCTGCTGCCGCAGGCGCTTCTTTTCCGCACAGGAGACGGAAAGAACATCCACAAGGCGGGTGATATCACCCCACAGCGGCAGGCTCCCATGCTGCAGAACATAGCCTTTGCGGCGGCTCTGCGCGCTGCCCATCAGTTTGAGCCCACCCGCTGTGATCTCGTAGGCGCTGGGCGCCTCAAAGCAGACTGCCGAATGGTCACGCGGGGCGCGCGTGCGCGCGCCGGCCTTGTTTGCGACAAGCCCCAGAACTTCGAGGCCGGAAAGCAGACCGTTGCTGAAGCGCAGGTAGGCGTCCATCACCCCGCCGGCCATGAGTGGTTCTGTGATTGCCCCGGCGACGGAGTAGGTAAGCTCATCAGTATGCAGGATTGCGCGGCCGCCCGTTGTTCGCCGCACCAGGTCATAGCCGCGGGCGGCGAGCTGCCCTTCGTCGACGTCGGCTGCCTTCTGATGGCGTCCCAGGCTGACAGTGGGGAGATGCCAGCGGTAAAAGCGCAACGAGGGCGGCACTGCGCCTTCGGCTGCGGCCTCGGCGATCGCCTCGTCAACCGCCATGTTGGCTGCGCCGGAGCGAGGAGACTCTTCGATGATCAGACGCCACTGCGGACGCGGCATTGCCAGTTGTCAACAAGCTTTTTGAAGATGTTTCTCGGTACAACGACAGAGTTGCTCAAGGCCCTGTATGTGGGATTCGTTCCACGTACGCGGGGGTGCCTTCCACCGAGACAGAGGCGCCTTCGTCGTTGTGAGGCTGCTTGATGATGGCCAGCGCCAGCGGTCCGCACGTCGGACTGAGACCACTGCTGGTGACGGACCCAACGCTACGGCCACCAACGCTGACTGAGTCGCCTGCGGTCAGGGGAAGGTCACTGCGCAGTCGAACGAGAGAACGCGTCACCTTGTCGTAGGTTATCTGGCGGGCGATGATCTCCTGACCCGTGTAGCAGCCCTTGTTCTCAGCGCAGACCCATGCCAGCCCAACTTCAAGCGGATTAGACGCGTCAGTCAGCTCGCTTCCCGGTTGGGGGCGGCCCAATTCGACGCGACGCGTCTCGTATGCGAGGCTGTCGGAGAGCGGCAGTGCGCCGGCTGCCGTTAGCCGATTCGTGAGCACACGCAGTTCGTCGGCTGCGCCGATAACTTCGTAGCCGGGCAGGTCGAAACGCTCCTGACGCAGCACTGTAACGCCTGCCTCTTCGATGAAACTGTCATCAGCGGCCGGCTGGGGCAGTCCTGCGGCCGGCAGCAGATTCCCCGCGGCCGGACCCAATAGGCGCAGGCGGCGCAACGCCGCGCTCTCGTCGTCGACGGTCACCTTGTCCATGAAGAAGATCTGTCCTTGCAGGCGCTGGCGCAGATTCTCCGCCTCGCCTTTCGACGCCAGCAGAAGAAGGTCATCCTGGCGGCAGAGGACCGTGAACACAGCGTCGATACGGGCGACGGGACTGGTGAGAACGGTCAACGCGGCCTGGCCCGGTTGCAGGCGGGCGATGTCATTAGTGGTCATCCGTTGTAGAAAATCGACCCGGTCTATGTCTGTTAGACGTAAGACGCCAAAAAGCGGTCGCAGTTGAACGGCTGCGCCGGAGACCAGCGCCTGGTACTCACGTTCTTCAATGGAGACAGCAGGTATTGTGCTCATCTGGACCTCGCGTTTCTGCATCATGTTGCCGTTGGTCTGTACCTTGAGCGGTGTACCTTTCACAATCGATCATAAAGAGCCTGCGAAGCGCCGTCAAGACCGGGAGAACTGCGAAACGACCGCTCACTCTGCACTTTCTTTCGTATGTGCTTCCAGAAAGGCCAGCGTCTTCCAGAACATCTCTTCGCCGGACTCGGTCATGTCGTCGCCAATCTGCAGATAATGACTCTCATCCTCGTAGTACAGGACCTCCAAGGGAACGCCAACCGCGCGCAGAGCCCCTTCCATTTCGTAGGCTTGGCTGATCGGGATGATGCGATCGACCTCGGTGTGAATGATCATCGTCGGCGGCAGGTGGGAGGCGGTGTAAACGGGGGAAAAGTAGAGGAATGTCAGGGGGAAGAGGTTGGCCGGGCCCAGCGCGGGAATCACGTACTGAAAGCGTTCGGGCAAGGACACGCGGTGGGCGTAGAAGTCGGCGCTGCCGCTAAAGGCGTTGCTGATGCCACCCAAGGTAAGCCAGGCAGCGAACTGGTCACGTTCGTCTCGCAGCAGCCGGTTTAGGATGGCGCTGGTGAAGCTGCCGCCCATGGCGACCGCGGGAACGTCGGCCAGGTCCACGCCGAGATGGCCGCCGCGGGCCAATGCCAAAGCGAGGCGCGCGTCCTCGGCGTGGGCGGCGACGTCGATCTTCCAGTGGGCGGAAGGAGAAAGGGCGACAACGGTGTATCCGGCATCGGCCAGGCCGACGATCACGGGCACCCAGTCGTCAACGTCGCCGGGGAAAAGAACAAAGAGCAGGGGTAGCTTCTCGCCTGCATCAGGCAAGGGGCGATAGAGCCTCAGCGACCCATTGACGGCGCCCTCGCGAGCGAAGGCGTAGGCGCGCGCCCAAGCGGCTGCACCTGCAGGAAAGGTGGCGGTCAGCGTGATTGGCTGGCCAGCCTCAAGCGAGGCCGCATCCGGGAGGGGCGCGGGCAACAGGCGGGGCTGATGCGGACGCAGTGTGAGCGCCGGGGCTCGAGCAGTCTCTCCAGGGCGAACCGTGATCGGATAGGGAAAGCCGAACGCGCCGCTGAGCGAAGTCTCCTCGAAGTGGGGGGCCACGGCCGCGGGCACGTACTGCCCGGGCGGGATATTGTCAATGCGATACTGGCCGTCGGCATCAGTACGCGCGGAGAAGGGCGTTCCGGTGCGCGTGGCGACGATAACGGAGGCGCCCGCCACCGGCTTGCCTGCAGACAGCACTTGACCCGCAAGGCTGCCCCGCACGACCGACGGCGAAAACTCAACTGGACCACCGAGCCTCTGCTCGATCATGTAGCCGAACACGTTCACTTCGGGCGATGGCGTACAGGCTGCGAACAGCAGTGCGGTCAGCCAGAACAGTCGCGAAACGGACCATGCACGCCGGCTGGAGGGGCGATTCCCTTTGATCACAACATACTCGCTATACGAAGAGATTGCACATTAGAAGGCGCCACGGGCGCAGTATAACACGCTCCGAATTGCACGATCAAAGGACACTCGGCACCCGAAATGTAGGTCGGGCGTTGTGGCCACTTCGCGTGGGAAGCGCTGCCGCAGGTGGGCGAGCAGCTGCCTGGTAGTTGCGACTGCAGATTGGCAAAGTTATACTTGCACCATCGATCTACACTCTTGCCGTTCGTTTCTTTCCTCGGGCGAGTCGAGCCCGGAGGGCGGCAGCGGACGGCTGACTCGCTGACGACTCACACACAGGAGCCTACGATGCCTTCAGTTGACTTTGGCTGGCACGCGCCTTCCTTCCCGGTGGATGGCAGCGATCCCAACTCCTTTCTGGAACAGATTGATACACATCTTCAACTGATTGGCGGCCATATGACATCGGTGTGGGTGGACGATCATGTGCATCCCTGGGGACCTTTTGTGCCACGCGAAACACCGGCGACCGAAGTGATGACGACGCTGGCACACTTTGCCGCCCGCTACCCGAACTTTGACTGGGGCAGCCTTGTACTGTGCCAGTCCTACCGCAATCCGGCGCTGACGGCGAAGATGGCTGCCTCGCTGCAGTGGCTGACGGGCGGGCGTTACATCTTTGGCATTGGCGCGGGCTGGCTGGAAGAGGAGTATAAGGCGTACAATTGGCCGTTTCCGCGACCGGCCGCCCGCATTCGCCAGCTGGAGGAGGCGGTTGAGATCACCAAACTGCTATGGACAGTTGCGCCGGCCAGTTATGAGGGACGCTACTATCGAATTGAGAACGCCCACTGCCATCCGCAGCCGGACCCGCTGCCGCCGGTGATGATTGGCGGGGGCGGCGAACAGTTGACGTTGCGCGTTGTCGCCAAGCACGCGGACTGGTGGAATATGCCCGGCGGCACTGCGGAGCTCTTCGCCCACAAACTGGGCGTGTTGCGGGAACATTGCGCGGCAGTTGGCCGCGACTTCAACGAGATTCGCAAGACGATTTCTCTCTCGGTAATTTCGATTCACGAATCGGAGGAAGTGGCCCGTCGACAGGCTCTGGAATCGCCATATACGAAGAACAGAATTGCCCTGGTTGGCACGCCGGACCAGGTGGCTGCGAGCGTGCAGGCGTATGTCGACCTCGGTGCCGATCTGATCCAGGTCCGCATGGCCGACTTTCCGCATACGGCCGGATCAGAACTGTTCATGCGGGAAGTCATGCCCCGATTCACGGGATGACACCGCATTTGGTTGCTTGGAGAGAAGACGTATGGACGCAGAGATCTGCGCAGGAATTGTTGGGCTGGGACTGGCCGCGACCGCGCACATCCGCGGGTACCGCAGCCACCCTGCGGCGCGCGTGGTGGCGGTGTGCGACAGTGACGGCGGGCGGGCAGCGGCCTTCGCTGAGCAGTACGGCATCGAGCGCGTTTACAATTCCTACGCGGAACTGTTGGCGGACGACGACCTGGACGTAATCGACGTCGCCACGCCGACCTTCCTGCACGCAGAGATGACTGATCAGGCCGCGCGGGCCGGCAAACATATTCATTGTGAGAAACCCTTCTGCCGCAGCGTGGTCGAAGGGATGGCCGCGGTGCAGGCGGTAGAGCGGGCGGGCGTCAAGCTGTTGGTAGGTGAGACGTACGTCTTTCTATCCCCCCACATGAAGGCCCGCGAGCTGATCGAAAACGGGGCGATTGGGCGTCCCCTGCAGATACGGCAGCGGCACGGCGCCTGGCACCGGCGCGCGCAGCATGAACTGCATATCGACGCGGCTGCGCGCGCGTGGCGGCTGGACGGGGCCCGGTCGGGCGGCGGGCGTTATCCGTGGATCTTCGATCATGCGGTGCACTTCTTCGCTACGGCCGAGTATCTGATGGGCGACGAGCGAATTGATGAGGTCTACGCGGTGGCTGCGAGAGCCGGCGGCGGTCCCAGCCGCGGTGGCGCAGAGCACGACCCGTATCGCACGGCTGAGGTGGACATTCCGATCATCACCTGGCGCTACGCGGACCCGGCGCGGCAGGGTGTGTGGGTGCGGGCGGAGCGGCTCAACGGAAAATATGACTTCATGCAGGGATTCAGCACGACGGTTGTGGGCGAGACGGGCATGATCGAAGTGCTCGGGGAGGGCGGTCATAATCTCCTGTGGGAAGGCGAGCAGCAGCATCTGGTTCTGCACCGAGAAGGACAGGAAACCGCATGCTTCCGTTTCGATGAGGGTGGTGACCGTGTGTGGGCGTCGGAGATTAGCTACTACGGACAGGGCCACATCAACCAGGTCCATCACTTGATCGATGCGATTCGCGAAGACCGTCCGGTGCGCTATAACGGCGCGGACGGTGTGCGCGCGGTACGCTCCACGTTGGCGGCGATCCGCTCGGCACAGGAAGGCAGGCCGGTTAAGGTAGCCGAGGTGGACGAGACGTATACAGCATACGATCAGGATGGCGTTCAGCACAGTCCGGACGCAGACTGAGCTGATTGTTATAGTGTGCCATCAGCCCATAGCAGGATTGAATAAGAGAGCACTTCAACGAAACTTCTCTATGAAAAACGGGGGAACTGCATGTCACTGACAGCTGATCTTCTTATTGACTCGCGCTCGCTCGTGGGCGAAGGTCCCATTTGGGACGCGGACGCAGGCGTGCTGTGGTGGCTGGACATCATGGCCAGCGAGCTATACGCCTACGACCCGGCAACGGGCGAGAACCGGAAGTGGGACGTGGGGCAGCACTTGGGTACGGTTGTGCAGCGGGTCTCCGGCGGTCTGATGCTGGCGGTGCAGAACGGCTTCGCCGCGTTTGACCCGGCCAGCGGCGCGCTGGAGATGATCGCGGAGCCGGAAGCGCATTTGCCGGGCAACCGCTTCAACGATGGCAAGTGCGACCCCGGCGGCCGGTTCTGGGCGGGCTCGATGGCCTACGAAGACCAGTCGGACCAGGGCAGCGTCTACCGCCTCGACACGGATCACAGTATCCACAAGGTGATCGAAGACATTGGCATTTCGAACGGCATTATCTGGAGCCTAGACGCCAGCACGATGTACTATACCGACTCGCTCGATTTCGCGATTCGCGCCTACGGCTACGATGTGGAGACGGGCGGCATCAGCAATGAGCGGGTCGCCATTGACATACCGAATGAGATGGGCTTTGCCGACGGCTTCACCATCGATGAGGAGGGAATGCTGTGGGTGGCGCACTACGGAGGCAGCCGCGTGCGGCGCTGGAATCCTGACACTGCGACGGTGATGGCGGAGATCGAGTTGCCAGCGGTCGGTGTCACGGCCTGCGCGTTCGGCGGGCCCGGACTAGACCAGCTCTACATTACAACAGCCTCGTTCCGCCTGAGCGAAGCGGAGAAAGCGCAGCAGCCGCACGCGGGTGGGCTGTTTGTGGCAGAGCCTGGTGTACGAGGTGTTCATGCTGACAAGTACAATGGATGAGTTTGTAGAGGCCTAGCATCATGCAGCTCGCACGATTTGTTCGATTGAAGGGGTGTTTTCCATGCGATTGCGGCAATTGAGCTTCTTTGGCGTGTTAATTCTGGCTGGAGTTATCTGCGCGGCCTGCGCCGCGCGGGCGATGCCCTCAATGGAGCGGTCGAGCAATTTGATGCTGACCGACGCTGAAGCCGCCCCGCCGGATCAGATGGAGGAGGGCGCGGACGGTGAATCTGCGGGCAGCCTGGCAGACTCGCGCAAAATCGTTGCAAACGCTAACATCTCGCTGGTCGTGGCGGACACTGAGAAGGCGGTAGACGGCATCGAAATGATCGCGTCGGACATGGGTGGTTACCTGGCCGACGTCAATCTCTCCACTGACAGAGATGGCGAAGGGGAGGTGTTGAGGGGCTCGATGACGATGCGCGTGCCATCGGCAAGCCTGGATGAGACATTGACGCGGTTGCAGGCGCTGGCCACGAATGTGATCTATCTGAATGTCAGCCGGCAAGACGTGACCGACCAATACAGCGATCTCGATGCGCAACTGCGAAACTTGCGCGCTACGGAGACCGAGTTGCTGGCACTGCTGACTGAGGTGCGGCAGAAGCCGAACGCCAAGGTTGAGGACATCCTGAAAGTGCACAGCAGCCTGATGTCGATCCGCGAACAGATCGAAACGCTGCAGGGCCGCAAAAACCTGCTCGATAATCAGATCAGTCTTTCAACGATTTGGATCGAAATAATACCTGACAGCATCAACCGGCCGATCGTAGAAGAGCCTTGGCGCGCAAGCGGTCCGGCGCGCGACGCGCTGCGCGCGCTGGTGCAGACGCTGCAAAGTCTGATGACCGCGCTGATCTGGGCGCTGCTATACCTCGCGCCGCTGCTGCTCATGTTGCTGATTCCGCTGGCGGTACTGATCTGGCTGATTCGTTATCTGATCAAACGAGGGAGGCGCGTGGACAAGTAGAGTTGGCGGGTTTGCCGCTGAGGGCCGGTTGAATCAACCCTTGAGCGCGCCGAAGGTGAGGCCGCCAGTGATTTAATTCTCCAGCGCCATGCCGGCTGCGACGACGGGGATGACGCTTACCAGTGAGATTGCGCTCATGTTCCACCACTCGGTGTAGCCGGTCTGGCTGACCTGCATGGTCATGAAGAGAGGAATGGTGATCGCCTCGCGGAAAGTCAGTGTCAGGGCTACCATGTATTCGTTCCAGGCGCCGATGAGGGAGAGGACGAAGACCGCTACGAGGCCGGGCGCGGCCAGGGGCATGGCGATGCGAAAGAGGACGCCGAGGCGGTTGGCGCCATCGATCATGGCGCTCTCCTCGATCTCGATTGGCAGACCCTCGAAGAAGTCGCGCATCACCCAGACGATAAACGGAATCGCGTCGCTGCTGTAGACGATGATCAGCGAGAGGCGGGTATCGAGCAGACCCAGCTCGCGGAACATCACGAGAAATGCAAGGATGAACAGCGCGCCGGGGAACATTCGCTGGGACATGAAGCCGAGGACGATCGAGTTGTTGCGGCCGCCGTAGTCGAAGCGCGCCAGGGCATAGCCGGCGCTGGAGCCGATCGCGAGGGCGACTGTAGACGAGATGAAGGCGACGATCACGCTGTTCATGAACGGGTCGAGGAACCAGGTGAGCCGTTCGACGAAGAGGTAGTGCCAGGCGTGCAACCCAGGCTGAAAGTCGATAAAGGGCAGATAGGTCGCCTCGATCGACATATCGATCCGGTTCTTAAATGAGGTGATGATCACCCAATACATGGGGAAGAGGAGGACGAAGGACCAGATTCCCAGGATGATGTAGGAGACGGTCGAGCGGAAACGTTTCTGTGCGGCGAGTCCCATCAGTCTTTCCCCATCGCTCGTCTTGTCAAAACCAGGTAGGCCCCGCCGAAGATCATCAGCACAATCAGCAAGAAGTAGGCCTGACTGCTGCCGAAGGCAAGGTCCCCGCCTTTGACGCCGGTGCGGTAGATGGCGAGCGTCACAGATTCGGTGGCCTGCCCCGGACCTCCGCCGGTCAGCACCATGATGATTTCCACCACTTTGAAAGCGTCGATAATGCGGATGAGAAGCGCCGTCATGGTGATCGGCATGATGAGGGGCACGGTTATCTTCCAGAAGGCCTACAACTGGTTTGCGCCGTCTACGCGGGCGGCCTCGTGCAGGTCGGGCGGGACGCCTTGCAGCGCGGCGAGCAGCATCAGGATCATGAAGGAGCTCCACTGCCACACATCGATAACCATGAGAGCGACCATAGCCCAGACGGGGCTGGTCAGCCAGGGCACGCCTTCGAAGCCGAAGTTGCGCAGGATGTCATTTATGGGGCCGATGTCCTCCTGAAACAGCATGCGGCCGACGACGAAGGAGACGACGACCGGGCTGACCATCAGGGGCATCAGGAACCAGGTGCGGAAGAGTTTCTGCCCGCGAGTGATGTTGTTGAGTGAGAGAGCAACGGTCAGGCCGATGATCAACTGAGTCGGCACAACGCCGAGCATAAAGACAACAGTGTTCTGTGCGGTGCGCCAGAAGGAGCGGTTGCTGAGCAGCTTTTCGAAGTTGGCCAGACCAACGAACTTCGTTTCGATATCACCGATGCGGTAGAGATGCAGATCGGTGAATGCAGCATAGAGCGTCCACAGCACGGGGGTCGCCAGCAGAATGACGATAATTGCGACCGCCGGTAGCAGGAAAATCCACTTCCAGAGGTTGTCCCGGATTTCGAAGCGAGGGCGTCTGCGTGGATAGGTTCGCGTTTCAGTTGCCATGACAGGCAGGTCCAGTTATGGCGAGGAGAGAATGCAAAGAGCAGGGGCTAGTGGGCGAGGAGTCGCGGACTGCAACCCTCACGCCACTAACCACTGCAAGAATCTCATTCCTCGATACTACTTGCCCAGGGTACGGGCGTACAGTTCGGCCTGGTGCTGCAGGCCACCCATGCGCTCGCTGATCTCGTTAAAGGCAGCGGCGACCTCGTCGAGGGCATCCTGGGGCGAGAGCTCATTGGCCAGCGCCTTGGAGACGCCCAGTTCGAGCGCGTCGCGATACTGGACCCAACCGCCGAAAGCCTGATCGGTAACGGCGTTGGGATGGTCGAGGGTCTCGCGGGCCGCGTCGAGGTAGTCCTTCGCGACATCCTCGCCCAGCTGCAACGGGCCGGTAGCAAACTCTTCGACCGCATCCATCTGGCTAAAGCGGTAGGGGCTGGCGCCAGTGAGGTCGGTGACGAATGCCAAGCCGCTCTCCGGCTTGGTCAGATGGGTAACGAAGCCCCAAACGGCATCGTAGGCCAGCTCGTCGACCTGTGCCGACACGGCGATCACCCAGCCGCCGAAGGCGTGGAAGGGCGCGTGGCTGGGCACGTCGAAGTAGTCCCATTCACCCGATTTGGAGTTGTACACTTCGTGGGAGCCGGGCAGGAAGTCTATCGGAAATGGTCTGGGCTGTCAAAAAATAGGCTGTCTATTTTTCAGCGGCCAGCAGTTGAATCCTGGTCGGCGAACCAGTATACTGCGGCAATGGGTGCAGGGAAGCCCTGGTAAACAATCACGACATTCGAAGAGCCACAAGACCGGCTTTCTAAGGCGAGGAGAGGGCGATGCAATACGTGAGTTTCGGCAGCGCGGGCGTTAAGGTCTCGCGCGTGGCCCTGGGGCTGGGATTGCGGGGGCAGAGCGACGAGAAAGCGGCACGCGAGCTGGTCGCGGCCACGCTGGATCTTGGCGTAAATCTATTCGACTGCGCCAATATCTATGGCCTGGGTGATGACCGGCGCCTGCGAGGAACGTCGGAGATGCTGCTGGGCAAAGCGCTGCAGGGCCGCCGCGACGAGGTGGTCATTACGTCGAAGGTGCGCGGGGCGGTCGGCGACGGCCCCAATGACGAAGGCCTCTCCCGTTACCACATTCTGCGCGAGGCGGAGCGCACACTAAAACGATTGAATACCGACCGCATCGATGTCTACCTGATCCACGGGCCGGACGCAACGGCGCCGATGGAGGAGACGCTGCGGGCCATGGACAGCCTTGTGCAGCAGGGGAAGGTACGCTACGTCGGCGTCTGCAATCACCAGGCGTGGCAGGTGGTGCAGACGCTGCGGTTGCAGGAGCGGCTCAACGCGGCGCCTCTGATCACGCTGCAGAATCCCTACAATCTGCTCAACCGCGACCTGGAGCGGGAGCTGTTCCCGATGGTGGCGGAGATGGGGCTGGGCCTGATGGTATACAGTCCGCTGGCGGTCGGGCTGTTGAGCGGCGTTTACCGGCCCGATGCGTTGCCGGAGGAGGACAGTCTGTGGGGCGGGCGGCGCAGGCACGCCTTCCAAAACGTGGTGCGCGACCGGGTCGCGGACGTGGTGGCGGAGGTGCTCGCGGTGTCAGAGCGGGTCGGGGTGACGCCCGGCCAGGTCTCGCAGGCGTGGATACTCTCGCACCCGGAGGTGACGTGCATTATCTCCGGCGCGGACGTGCCGGCGCACATCGAGGACACGGTTGGCGCGGTCGGCCTGGAGCTGCCGGCAGAGGAGTTGAGGCGGCTGGACGCAGCGTCGAAGGGCCTGCAGACCGTGCTGGACGGGTCGGTGTTCGAACCGGACCGATGAGGAGAGGGGGGGCAAGCTGTCAATTTGCTCATTCCTCTTCCACTTTCTCCAACAACGCCGGTTGGCGCGGATTGCGCTCTTGCACATATCCGGTCTTGTCGATCAGGTTTCCTCTTGCACTCTCATGGAAGCAGTAACTTCCCTTTTGAAGGGGATGTAGGCATTGTTTAGAACACTAGGGCTCGTTGACAATTGCAAGGTGTGTCGAGAAGGCGAGGGCGCCCGGCTGCATGCGGTGCAAAGGCGGGGTTCCAAAGCGGCTGAAAAGAGTCAGTTTCGGTGCTGTTACACCTAAGTCCGGGCCGGGCGCGCGGTGAACAGATAGCATGTCCAGGCACGGGAACAGGTAAACGCTCGTACGAGCGTTTTACGAGAGATCTACGAGCGTTTGCGAGAAAAAAATTTCAGGCAACAGAACAGCGCCTGCTCACAATAATATGATAATTATTGTACAATCTGGAGTTCATGGGCGTCCGATTTGAAACCAAGAGTTTTCGGACGGGATGATACCTGGAATCGGAGGCGTCTCACTCGTTCCATTGATATGCGCAAGTTCGTGAACTCATTTGGGATCTACATTAGGAGCAGTAGCAGCGGCATGCCCCTGGCGCACGGCCAGATATCGTCCGGTCCCCCACTTCCCCGCCTTTCGTTGCGCGGAGCTTGCCTGCCTCATACAAATGTCAACGACTCCTTGTAAGAATTGTGAGACCGAAGCAGTAGCTGCCATTGTTCCCCTTGAAACCTAAGTCATGGCTGCATCGCCAACGGCTGCCAACATTTCAGCCAATGTAATGCTTTAGATATGACGCTTACTTTCGTTTTGCCATTGGCCGCCAAGTTATCCGCAAACACGGTCAGCTCCAGTTGCATTTGCAAAATCAGCAGTCAATGGCTACGCCGCTCGGTTGCGTTTGAAGTCCCAGCTACTGGCAGTTTGGTTACATCATTGTCGAAAATGAGAGCAAGAGCAATTGAAACTGGGAAGGAGACAGAGCATGTATCTCCAGGGACAGCCGGTACGCAAAGAACAGCCCTCATACTTGAAACATGCGAGTGCTCATGCCAGTGGCCGCCTCGCCCAATCCCGTTAGCAACACAACAATAGCTTGACAAATTCAAATTCTCTCAGGGTCATATCGCTTGCAAGTCTACGAACGTCTTACCAAGACTTTTCCGCCATAAATTGGTCCAAGACAGTGTGTTTCCTTCTCCCTATTCTACGAGCTGGGAGATCTTGCACTACCTTCAAGACGGTGCATACCCTCCCCTAGGTCAAACCACCGCTGCCATGCCTTCGTTGCCGGTGTCGGCGGCGCCGGAGAGCGCGCCTGTTTGCGGATCGACGTGTAGTGCATGGACCAGGGCGAGCCCGCCGTGGCTGTAGGGGATGTGGATGGCGGGATAGCGCTTGTTCACCTCGTCGAGCACCCAGATGGGGATGCGCCGCTGGCAGCTGATTGCGTCGAGCTGGCAGTCGAAGCGGGGCGCATGGACCGCCTGTTCAATGTCCATTCCGAAGTCGACGACGTTGAGGATCACCTGCAGGACCGATGTGATGATGCGGGTTGCGCCGGGCGCACCGAGGACGAGCAGCGGCGCCTGCGCGTTAGCGTCGCTGTTCTCAGAGGCTCTCTGATAGACGATCGTCGGCGTCATGCCGGTGGTGCGGCCCTTGCCGGGCGCGATCGAGTTTGGATGGCCGGGCAGCGGGTTGAAGTTGACCATCGAGTTGTTGTACATGAAGCCCAGCCCCGGCGTGATGACGCCCGAAGAGGCGCCGAGCGAATGGGTCAGCGAAACGCAGTTACCCTGCGCGTCGATCACGGAGAGGTGGGTCGTGTGGGGGGACTCGGCCGGCGGCGGCGTCGGTTCGATGGGTTGGCCGGCGTCGATGCGCTCACGCCAGAAGGCGGCCCGCTCCTCGGACATCATCCAGTCGAGCGGGACTTCCTCAAAGTCGGTGTCGGCCAGGTGCGGGTTGCGGTCGGCGAAGGCGGCCTTCATGGCCAGGCCGACGGTGTAGATGTAGTCGGACGAGTTGTGGCCCATGCCGGCCAGGTCGTAGCCCTCCAGGATGTTGAGGATGGCGATGAGCGTGGGCCCGCCGTGGGGGGCATCGGAGCTGGTGACGGCGTGGCCACGGTAGCTGCCGCGCACTGAGGCGTCTTCACGCAGACGGTACTGTTCAAAGTCCTGCCGGGTGACGAAGCTGCCGTTGGCCGCCAGGTCGCCGGCCATCCGCTCCATCATCTGGCCATGGTAGAAGTCCTCGCTGCCGTGTTCGATGATATGTTGCAGAGACGAGGCGTAGTCCGGGTTGCGCAAGGTCTCGCCGGTATCGTAGGTCTCGCCGTCGTCGCGCAGGTAGATGCGGCGGGCCTCGGCATTGCTGTGGATGTAGTCACGCAGGCTCAGGCCCTCCCAATACTGATTGGAGCGCTTCCAGGCGACCGCCAGGGCATCGGAGACGACAAATCCATCGCGGGAGATGCGGACGGCGGGCTCTGCGGCCTGACCGAACTCGATCGTGCCCCAGCGGTCGAGCAGCGCGGCGTACAGCATGACGGCGCCGGGCGTGCAGACTGAACTGTAACCGGCCTCGTTTACATTGCCCTCGAGGAAGAAGCCCCAGCCGCCCGGATTGGGGCGGAGCAGCTTGTCGACCCACATATCGTCGCGCACCAGCGCGCCGGCCAGGGCGGGCGCGTCTACGGCTTCGGAAACTGCCTCAGCCGCCAGGTAAAGGTTGACAACCCCGTAGCCGCCGATGCCGCACATTTGGGGGCTGACGATCGACTGCACGAGCGCCGCGGTGACCGCGGCATCCACGGCATTGCCGCCGGACATGAGGACCTTGGCGCCGGCCTCAACGGCGAATGGCTGCGGAGCAGAGATTGCTGCGGGCATTTGGTGAAGGCTCCTATCAGGACGGATGACGATTGTGTGGCTTCAAATAGGTCTCGGCAGCTAAAGCGAACAGGCGATGCGGATATTGGTTGCAGTCAGTTCATTCTGGTCCCGTTCCGAGGGTATGAGTCGGAACTCGAAGATGTGATCGCGGCTGGGGAGGTGATCCTTGACCGAGTCATCCTGCATCATTGAGAAATGAAAAAAGGCGCTTTCGTAGGGTGAATCCGGGCTTTTGCGCTTGTCCACCAGCCACAGATGGGGCGAAACTTTGGTCAGAAAGCGCATGTAGCCAAATCCCTTCTCCTCGTTGTAATAGTAGCACCAGCCGCGCACAATGGAATCTGGCAGTCCCCAATCGGCGACGTCGTTATGGGCGGGCAGAAGGTTTGGAATGAGATAGCCGGACATGAACAGGTCCACCTCCTGGCGCAAGCTGCTCGACACATTGTCGAAGGCGACGACTTCGACGCGGCAGCCCTTGTTCTGGAGTGCGCGCACCACCTGGACGAAATCGCCGTCGCCGGTTGCGATCAACACCCTGTCGAGATTTTCGGACTGGAGCAGGGCGTCAACTGCCAGGTCCAAATCGGAGTTGGCCTTGGCGTAGCGGTTGCCGGCCTCGTCATCGTACCAGCGCACGCGCTTGATGATCACCTTATATCCGAGGTCTCGCAGGGCGGAATGGAAACGCAGCGCACCGACACGGTAGTCCATGTCCCATTGGGCGCGTTCAGCGTCGTGGGTTACATAGGCGTTCAGCCGCACCGGTTCACCCATATCCCGGCAGGCAAATTCGCGCAAGACATCATACTGCATACGGGAGCCGCCATTGCGATAGATGTTGGCGGCATCAACATAAACGCCGACCTTTACCAACGATTGGTGCCAATCCATAGTTTATCCTTTATGGCTGTTCGCACAACACAATGTTCGTACAACACAATGGAAGAGAAGCTGTTTGCGTTCCAGGGTAGCCTGAATGTAGCCAGTTCTTACCCCCTTTCGCGAAACTGTCCGAATGCCGGCCAGGTGGACGGCAGCGACATAGAGAACTGACTTGCAGTTCTTCAAAAACCGTCTCATTGGGGTAAGATAGAACAATCCCGCTCAAAGAACAAGAACCGGCAAGAGCAAGACCGGACCGCACAAACGCCGCGCGCAGCCGCCTGAGAGGAACAGCAATGTTGCGTATACTCCTGAAGATTTCCAGCCTGATCGACAACCTGTCGGAGCGGGTCGGGAACGTGTCGGTGTGGCTCGTGATCATTACGGTTCTCGTCGGATTCTATAATGTAGTGGTCCGCTACTTTGCGCGGTATATCGGCATGCAGCTGACCTCCAATCTGTTGATCGAGATGCAGTGGTATCTCTATTCGTTCGTTTTCTTCCTGGGTTTCGCCTATATCCTCAAGAACGGCATCAATGTACGGGTGGACTTCATCTACGCCAACTGGAGCAGGAGACGCAAGGCAATGCTGGACTTCTGGGGGCATCTGTTCCTGCTCGTACCCTACTGTGTGATTGGCATCTGGGTGACGGTCCATCCGGTTATGACCTCCTGGCGGCAGTGGGAGATGTCTCCCGATCCAGACGGCCTGCCGCGTGCGCCGCTAAAGACGATGATAATCGTCGCGTTTGCGCTTCTGCTCTTGCAGGCGATCTCCGAGCTGATAAAGGAGTTCGCAGTCCTGCGCGGGGCCGAGGAAGAGATCGAAGATCTGACGGAGCACCAGGAGGCTCTGCGGATCGAGTAGGCCCGGAGCGCTCACCGACAAGGCCTTTCGGAAGGCCCCCCTGGTCCGCCGCAGGTTGATCTGATTCGCCGCCATCCACTACACACGTAAAGGAAGAATCATGGGGTTGGAATGGCTCGCCATCGCGATGTTCATACTGTTCTTTGTTTTGATCCTGTATGGATATCCCGTTGCGTTTTCCTTTGCCGGAACTGCCTTTGTCTTCATGTTGCTCGGTTGGGCCTTGGGCATTTTCAATATGAATTGGATCAAGTTGTTGCCCAACCGCTGGTTCGGCACGATGTCGGATTTCACGCTGCTGGCGATCATATTTTTTGTCTTTATGGGCGCGGTTTTTGAAAAGTCGGGGCTGGCCGAGCGGCTGCTGACGACGGTTGGCATCCTGCTCGGCTCGATGCGCGGCGGCCTGGCACTGGCCGTCGTGCTGGTGGGGACGCTGCTGGCTGCGGCGACAGGCGTGGTGGCGGCGACGGTGATCGTCATGGGGCTGCTGTCGCTGCCGATCATGGTGCGCTACGGCTACAACCACAAACTGGCGACCGGCATCATCACCGCGTCGGGAACGATGGCGCAACTCTTGCCACCGAGCCTCGTCCTGGTGGTGCTGAGCGATCAGATTGGCGTGGGCGTGGGCGATCTGTTCGTGGGTGCACTGATTCCCGGGCTGATTCTGTCCGGCCTGTATGCCCTGTACGTAATCGGGATCGCCATCGTTCGTCCGCAGGATGCGCCGGCGCTGCCGCCCGAGGCCCGCACAGTCCAGGGCATGGCGTTATTCCGCCAGACGCTGATTGCCGTCGTTCCGCCGGTGCTCCTGATTTTCGCCGTGCTGGGCAGTATCTTCGAGGGAATCGCGACGCCGACGGAGGCGGGCGCGGTCGGGGCCATCGGCGCCTGCGTTCTGACTGCACTCAACCGCAACCTGAACTGGAAGCTGATCAAGGAGGCGGCCCGTTCGACGGCAAACATCACCGCGCTGGTGATCATGATTCTCTTCTGTTCGACCTACTTCGGGTTGGTTTTCGACCGCCTGGGCGGCCAGGACTATGTACAGGCCCTGCTGACATCTCTGCCGGGGGGATTCTGGGGCTTTGTGATCGTTGCCAACATCGCGATTTTTCTGCTGGGCATCAACCTGGAGTTCATTGAGATCAGCTTCATCGCCATGCCGCTGTTCGTGCCGGCCGCGCTGGAGTTGGGCTTTACCAATGCGCAGATGGTCTGGTTCGGCGTGATGATGGCGATCAACCTGAATATGGCTTTCATCTCGCCGCCGGTGGGATTCTCGCTGTTCTACTTACAGAGCGTGGCGCCGCCGGAGGTGAAGACCGCGGATATCCACAAGGGCGCGTTGCCGTTCATGGTGCTGCAGGGCATTGCGCTCATCATCGTGATCCTCGTCCCGGAGACGGTGACCTGGCTGGTCGAAGCGGCGTAGTAACGGATCGGAAACGAGAAAAAGGGCGAGAGTCTCGTGCTCTCGCCCTTTCTTGTTGCTGCAGATGTGCCAGGAGGACGGCTTCAGCTAACCGAAATCAGCGGCTCTGCCCGACATATTGCAGGTAGGCGCGTTCGGCCAGGCCGTGCCAGGACTGGATGGCGTCGCGGAAGGCCGACCATTGCCCGAAGATTGATGCGAAGTCGGCGTCCGCAGCGGCGATCTCGTCGTATAGCTCGAACGCAGTGGTCTCAGCAGCCTTCATTACGTCATCCGGGAAGGGCAGCAACGTGACGCCGGCGTCGTTGACCAGGCGGCTGAGCGCCGCCGGGTTTCTGGCATCGTAGCGGGCCATGACCCTTTGATTTGCCTCGGCTGCGGCCGTCTTGAGCACCTCCCGATACTGCTCCGGCAGCATTTTCCACTCGTCAAAATTGACGAAAATCTCAACGGATGAGCCTGGATCCCACCAGCCGGGGTAGTAGTAAAAATCGGCAGCCTCATGCAGCTTCAACCTTTCGTCTTCGTCGGGGCCGACCCACTCTGCTGCGTCAATGACGCCGGTCTCCAAGGCCTCATAGATTTCACCGACCGGCAGCATCTGGGGCGTAGCGCCCAGCCGCTCCAACACCTGGCCGCCAAAGCCGGGAATCCGCATCTTCAAGCCAGTCAAGTCGGCGACGGAATTGATCTCCCTATTGAACCAGCCGCCCATCTGCACGCCCGAGTTCCCAGCTGGAAACTGGATAATGTTGAACCGGGCCCGGTACGCCTCTTGCAGCATGTTCAGACCGCCGCCTTCGTACAGCCAGGCGTTCTGCTGACGGGCCGTCAGGCCGAAAGGCAGCCCCGCGCCGAATGCAGTGACCGCGCCTCTGTTGGCATAGTAGTGGGAGACCGTATGGCCGATGGGGACAGCGCCCTCTTCGACAACGTTCAATACCTCCAGGCCGGGCGCCAATTCACCCGAGGCCTGGGGTTGAATCCTGAATTTGCCGCTCGTCAAGGCTGCGACGCGTGCGGCAACCAGCTGGGCGCTCCAGAAGATCGAATCGGGATTCGGCGGCCAACTGGTGGCCATCGGCCACTCGATGGCCGGCAGCCCGGTGTCTTCCGCCACAGCACTCTCAATCTGACCAGGCGACATGAGGGCGGCCTGCTCGCAAGCGGCTACGCCAAGCGCGGCAGCGCCCGTCGCGGCTAGCCCCAGAAAGCATCTCCGATCCATTTCCAGGTTCTCCTTTCGTGCGCGCCCGCAAGAAAACGCAGGGGGATCGTTGTCATCAGCGGACTGGTTGATCGAAGCGGGAGAGCATCACGCGATGCTCTCCCGTCTCTCCACCTCTACCAACTAAACTTGCACACCACAGGCGCCCGTTAGCGGCTCTGCCCGACATATTGCAGATAGCCGCGCTCGGCCAGGCCGTGCCAGGACTGAATCGCCTGGCGGAAAATGGACCATTCTTTGAAGATCGCGGCGAAGTCAGCATCCCCAGCAGCGATCTCGTCGAACAGTCCGAATGCGGACTCCTCCGCAGCCTTCATCACGTCGTCGGGGAAGGGCAGCATTGTGATGTCGGCGTCGTTGATCAGGCGGCTGAGCGCCGCGGGGTTCTTGGCGTCGTAGCGCGCCATCATCGTCGCATTGGCTGCGTAGGCCGCGGTCTTGAGGACCTCCTGATACTGCTCTGGCAGCTTGTTCCACTCGTCCAGATTGATCTGGATCTCAAGCGACGGGCCCGGCTCCCACCAGCCTGGGAAGTAGTAGAAGCTGGCCGCCTTGTGGAAGCTCAGCTTTTCGTCATCATAGGGGCCGACCCATTCGGCGGCATCGATGGCGCCTGTCTGCAGGGCCTGGAAGATCTCGCCGCCGGGCAGCACCTGCACGGTTACGCCCAGCCGGTCCATCACGCGACCGCCGAGGCCGGGAATGCGCATCTTCAACCCTTCCATGTCGGCGACGGAGTTGATCTCCTTATTGAACCAGCCGCCCATCTGGACGCCGGTGTTGCCGGCGGGGAACTGAATCGTGTTGAACTTCTCGGCGTAGACCTCTTGCAGCATTCCGAGGCCGCCGCCTTCATAGAGCCAAGCGTCCTGCTGGCGGGAGGTGAGGCCGAAGGGCAAGGCGGTGCCGAAAGCGGTGATCGGGCTCTTGCCTACATAGTAGTAGGAGGCAGTGTGGCCGATAGGGACAGCGCCCTCTTCGACGACATTCAACACTTCCAGGCCGGGCGCGAGCTCGCCGGCGGCGCGTGCCTCAATTACGAACTTGCCCTGCGTCATAGACGCGACACGATCGGCAACCGTCTGCGCGCCGCCGAAGATGGTGTCGAGCGCCGGCGGCCAGCTGGTGGCCATCTGCCACTCGATCGTGGGCAGGCTTGCATCGTCCGCCACGGCGCCCTCGACCTGGGCCGGCGGCATGACACCGGCCTGCTCACAGCCGGCAACACTCAGTGCAGCCGCACCGACCGCTCCCGTAGCGGCAACTTTCAGGAATCGTCTTCGGTCCATTTCGGTTTTCTCCTTCCTCTGGGGTTTGTCGAATAATGCATAAGCGCGATTTGCAGGGTAATTGTACTCAGAGCATTGGAATCTTACAAGATCAGACACTGCAAGTGTCAGGTGGTTAAGGCAGGTTCGGGGCCCTCTTGATTTTACAGCCTTGGCAGGCATCGGCCCCGACTGACGAAGGCGTCTGACGCGCCGGCGACTTGCCTACTCTGCGGCTCGCAGCGACTGGCCATCGAGATGCGCGACGAAGGACATTTGGGCGGTTGTGCCGCCATCAACGTAGATGGTCTGGCCGGTGACGAATTCGGCGGCGTCGGAGGCGAGAAAGGCGGCCAGCGGCCCAATGTCGCGCGGTTCTCCCAGGCGTCCCCAGGGAACGGTTGCGGCAAAGACAGCGGGATTGTAGTCGGGGATTGTCGCGCGGTAGCGGGGCACTTCGATCAGACCGGGTGCGATGGCGTTGACGCGCACTTTCTGGGGGGCCAGTTCGACGGCCAGGTGGCGGGTGAGCGCGGCGACGGCCCCCTTTGTGGCTGCGTATACGGCGTAATCGGACGCGCCGGCGTGGGAATGAACCGACGCCAGGTTGATAATGGAGCCACCGCCGGCCTCCTGCATGTAAGGGAGCGCCTGCTGGATGGAGAAAATGTGGCTGCGCACGTTGATGGCGAACAGTTTGTCTACGTGCTCGGGCGTGACCTCGGCCAAGGGGAAGGTTTCGGTCAGGCCGGCGTTGTTGACCAGCACGTCCAGCCCGCCGAGGAATCCGGCGGCGGCGTCAACGACCTCGGTGCATACAGAGGCCGACCGCGTGAAATCTCCCTGGACGGCTGCGGCAGTGCCACCTTCTGCCTGGATCTGGGTGACGGCTGCGGCCGCGCCGTCATCGCTGTAGGGATAGTGGCAGACGACGGCCGCGCCCTGGCGGGCCATCTCCAGGGCGATGGCCTGACCGATTCCGCCGTGATCGACGCCGGTGATGAGCGCACGCTTTCCAGCAAGCGCATTTTCGAGGCCCATGTCACCTCTCCGGACTGCCAGCGTAGGAAGGCAAATTCAGAGGAAAGTATTGCGATGCCCCGCCTAACGTTTTTTTCGGACACATGGTTACGCGTTCCTTCTATCTCCGCTTCAAGTAGGCAAGACTGTGCTCGATGCGCCCGACCGGGTCGGTTCCGCCGCGAAACTCGAAGATGTAGAAGATGCGCTGGGGCAGCCGATCGAGCGCGTCGAGGATTTCGTCCAGCGGCAGCAAGCCGGCTCCGAGAACGGTTGGCGGATCGGACGGGTTGGCGGTCTTGTCCTTCAGGTGGGCGGCGATGATCCGGTCGGCCAGTGTCTCGATGGCGGCGACGACATCCTGGCCGTGATTGGAATAGTTGCCTATGTCCAAGTTGGTGCGCAGGGCGGGGGACGTCAACCGGTCCAGTGCGGTTTGGATTTCCGCCAGGGTTCCGCCTGGCTTGCGTGCATAGTTTTCGAGCGCGATGACGATATTGTGCGCCGCGGCGTAGTCGACGATCTGCTGCGCGCGCGTCCACGCAGGGCGGTCAAGGGGCGGCGGTGACTGGCCGGGGAAGAAGCGCACGAGGGGGGCGCCGAGCGCGGCGGCGGCGTCAATGTCCTGGCGCAGCTGCTTCCGGCCGTCGGAGGAGTCGTCGAATAAGGTAGCCTGGGTGGCGTAGGTGACCAGCAGACCTGAATCGGCGATGCGGCGGGCCGCCTGCGGCAGTTCGGCCTCGAGGCGCGGCCAAGTCTCGCGGCGTAACTCAAGGCCGTCGGCGCCGACGCGGGCGGCGATGTCGATGACCTCCCAGACGGATCGATCGCCGCTCTTCAACTCGTCTTCAAATTGCATCGACGAGATCAGGACCGGTCTATCGACCGAGCCTGCCCCGCGCGCAGCGGGAGCGGTAGCCATAGAACGCGGCTGTCAGGGGGATCTATGCCTTCGTGGTCCACTCCGGCTCCGGCTGGATCGAAGGATCTGGCGGCGGGCCGGAATCGGGTCGCCCGCTGCCCTCGAGGCGGCTGATGATCTGGACGGACATATCCTGATCTACGAGGCACTGGCAGGAGAGCCGCACGCCGCTGAGCCCTTTCTCGGCCAGTTTCTCCTTTTCGGCGACGGTCATCTGGGCGGGTTCGCCGTCGACGAATGAGACGCGGCAGGTGGTGCATGCGCAGTTGCCACCGCAGGCGTGCAGTTGGTCAACTCCGGCGTCTTCGACCAGGGCGAGGACGAGCCTTTTGCCGGCATTAACTTCGAATGTACCAACGTTCTCGACGGTCAGTTTTGGCATGGGATCATTCTCCTCTGTACGTATATGACTCCAAGAGTGGTTGCTGCTTGTCTGCCCGTATTGGCGGTCTTGCGGCTACTCAGAACAGATGGTGTGTCCATTCTCTCACAGTTCGTGCACGAACACGAAGTGCAGGTCGTTGACGTTGGTCTGGGTCGGGCCGGTCAGGAGCAGGTCGGCGGTCGCGCGCAGGAAGGGGTAGGCATCGTGGCGGCGCAGGTTGTCGGCGGCGATCAGACCGGCACCCTGCCCGCGGGCGACGGTGCCGCTGTCGGCGATGCCGCCTGCGCTGTCGGTGGGGCCGTCGGTGCCGTCGGTGGCGAGGGAGACGACGGTCATCCGCGAAAAATCTTGCATGGCGAGCGCGGCGGCCAGGGCGATCTCCTGGTTGCGGCCGCCCTGGCCCGGACTCCGGCCCAGGGTAACTGTGGTCTCACCGCCGAGGAGGAGGCAGGCGGGGGCGGGGACAGGTTGGCCGCTGGCCAGCACCTCCCGGCCCAACCCGACGAGCAGTTTCGCCACTTCAGCCGCTTCGCCTTCGACGAACGTTGAGAGCAGGAGCGAGTTGTAGCCGAGATCCTGTGCCTTGGCCAGGGCCGCGTTTGCAGCGGTGCGATTGTCTGCGACCACGAGCGTGCGGCTGGCGGCGAAGGCCGGATCGTGCGCTTTGGGCGTATCTGGGATCTCACCGGCCAGCCCGGCTTGCAGGCGCGTGCGCACCGGGGCTGGCAGAGCGCCGGCCAGATCGTACTTTTGAACAATTGCCCAAGCGTCGGCCCAGGTGCTGTCATCGGGGACGGTCGGGCCACTGGCAATGACGTCGAGCGGGCTGCCGATGACGTCGCTGAGGGCGAGGGTCAGGAGCGCGGCTGGCTGGGCGGCGCGGGCAAGCTGGCCGCCTTTGACGGCGCTGGTGTGTTTACGCAGGCAGTTGATCTCGTTGATGGTGGCGCCGCAGGCGAGCAGCGCGTCGGTCATGCCCTGCAGGTCGGCCAGGGTGAGCGGCGGTCCGCTATCGGCGGCGGATCGGCCTGCCGGCGCGACCAGCAGGGCAGAGCCTCCGCCGGAGAGGAGCGCGATCAGCAGATCGTCTTCGCCGGCCTGCTCAACCAGCGCCAGCATCTCGTTGCCGGCGCGGACACCGTCCTCGTCGGGCACGGGATGGCCGGCCTCGACGATACGAATGGGGGAGGAGGCCGATGGCGAGTGACCGGGGGCCAGAGCGTGCCCGTATTTGGTCACGGCAAGCCCCTGGCTGATGCGGTCGCCCAACAGGTCTTCAACGGCGCGTGACATGGGCGCGGCGGCCTTGCCGGCGGCGATTACGAAGATGCGGCGGTAGCGGCGCAGATCGTAGGTCGGCGCGTCACTTTGCTCGCTGACCGAGGGGTCGGCGACGGTCAGGGTATCGCCGTCGCGGCGAAGGACGTTTTGGACGGTGGCGAAGGGGTCGACGGCATCGAGCGCGGCGTCGAGGATTTCGAGGATGGGGGCCCGGCGGGCGGGGTCGGGTTGGAGAACGGTAGGGTCGAAGCGGGTCATGCCCCTTTTGCTCTTGTTTCAGGCAAGAATCTGTTCAATTCCATTACAAGGAGATGAACGGTGGTGGAGGGATCATCGGTCCCTGGATTTCGTGGGGCATATTGACCGAGCAAACGATCGGCGTTTCTGATAGCGATGGCCTGCCGAGAATACAACTGATCATACATGTCTGAATCGTTCTTGCGATAGGGCCTGGGAAGTAATTCGCCCAGCTTCTCGGTATAGTCTACTCGCCGCATTGGCGCGTTGTAGAAATGAAAATGGAGAAGGTACCAGAGTTCGAAGGCTTGATTGGAGTAAGCCACGTACACTCCTTGGCTTTCGGCTCTCTGAATCGCGCCATTGAAGTCGCCTACGCTTTGGTCATCTCGATCAAATACACACCAAATCTGTTCGTAATCGCCTTGTGCTCCTAACTCCAGTGCCTTATCCACCAGTTTACTTGGGCTGATGCCGAAGCCTCTGACATCCACCACCAGCGTCGGCCCGCCAAAACTACCCAGGTAGTTGGGCTCAGTCTTCTCGCCTTCACACACGATTAGTATTCGCTGAAGGGCTTCTCGAGTGTCGGTACTTCGCTCACCGTAGCTGTGGTTAACACGTCGGTCCCGTCTCCGTTGTCTTCTGCGTCTGGCCACTATTCCTGCTCCAAGAACAGCTGTCGCACCCTGCCAAGAAATGGAATGGCCCCATAGCGGCCCTGGATGTAGTCGTTTTTGAATGGTGCGTCATTCTCAATTTTGAATTCGATCAATGAATAAAGATGAGATGCACCTTGGCGGTCTTTCTCCGTAAACCAAATCTGATCGCGGCGGAGAAGCCTATGATCCAAAAGGTTAGTGTCCTGTGTCGTAAATACCAGTTGGGCACCTTCAGTGTTTGTGTTTGGATCGTTGAAACGGTTGACTATCTCTTGAGTCAAAACTGGATGTAGACGGGCGTCCATTTCATCAATGATAAGTAAGTCTCCCTGGTTCAGTGCATTAACAAGGGGACCGGACAAGGCAAAGAGCTTCTTTGTCCCTTCAGATTCATGCCTGTCCATGTAAAAGAGTTCCGTAGAAATAGGGTGTCCCTTTCCATCCAATTTGTGATGCACGGTTCGTACTGCACTTTCTTCCATTTGGAAAAGTTCCGCGAGTTTGCCGAACTGCATTCGGGCATTTTCCAGAGCTCCATGTAACTTAATTAATTCATCCGGGGGTTCATCAGGAAGTGGTAGGAGATCTGGGACTGAAAAAATGTCCTTCTCTATCAGTATGTCTTCAATCCCAAGATCCAACTGTCTGACGAAAGACTTAATGTCCTCCGCCGAATCTGCGTTGTTAAGCCGCGCCTCCGTAAAGAGTCGCATATTGTGGTCCATCGGGCTCAGTCCTGTTGTAATCCGAAGCGACTGGAACCATTCAAGTAGCTCCTGCGAGGCTTTCCCTTTGAACTGTGCGCATACAGAGAGGAAGAGCGCATCGGGCCGTGTTCTTGCAACTAAGTCACGGCCTTCTTCTTCGAAACTCTTGTCCAGGCCAATTTCCTCGCCCTCTCGCTCAAACAAAATGACTTCCTTGTCATCCAGATCGAGCGATTTCTCCCCTTGGCAGGTCTTTGCGAGGTGCAACCATTCCGTTACGATCAGGTTTTCCTTGACTTCGAAACCGTAACGAAAGTGTTGCTCATTGATGATGAACACAACTTCAAAAGAGGAAGGTTGCGTGTCGGTTTCAGTGCTGAGTCGGAAGGGTTCAACATCAATTCCTTCGTTCTCGTCTCTGATATTGGAGGAAGTAATGACAAAGTGCCGCATAAAATTCATGGCGGCAACCAAGTTGCTCTTGCCGCTAGCATTTGCTCCATAGATAGCCGCGCTCGTCAGGAGGTTGATGTCGCCGGGCGCGGCAAATTGATTCCTCCTGTCAGGTTCACCACTGCCCGTCTTTAGCGGACTGGCAACCATGCTTAGAGTAACTTCGTCGCGGAAGGAGCGGTAGTTTGCGACGCTGAATTCGATGAGCATGATTTACTTCCATTGGGTAGATAGGGATATTCGCGGCTCTTCTACGAATATCCCTATATTAGCCTCGCATTTTCACGCCTGGAAATCAGGCAGGCAAGGGAAACATGTTTGCTGCTACCTGTCTCAAAGGCGGCGGAACTTCTGGAGGCCGTCGTCGACCTGGACCTGGCCGACGTAGAGGTCGCCGTGGGAGTCGGCCCATATGCCGTGGGGACAGCCGTTGAATTCGCCGGGCTTGTCGCTGCGGCGGGCGCCGCCCCAGTGGCTCAGGAGCTGGCCGTCGAGACTCCAGACGCTGGCGCGCTGGTCGAGCTCGGCGGCGTAGAAGACGTCGTCGTTGGGATCGAAGTAGATCGTATCGGGCTTTAGCAGGCCGGTGCGTTCTTCGAGGTAGTTGCCGTCGGTATCGAAGATCTGGACGCGGTCGTTGGTGCGGTCGCAGACCCAGACGCGATCGTCCTTGTCGAGGCGGACGGAGTGGGAAAGCTCGAACTGACCGGGGCCGGTGCCCCAGTCGCCCCAGGAGAGGATGTGTTCGCCGGTAGCGGAGTATTTGTGGACGCGCGCGTTGTCGTAGCCGTCGGAGATGAAGAGGTCGCCGTTGGAGGCGACGGCCAGGTCGGTGGGCAGGCGGAACGGTTCGCCGGGCACGCCCTCCTGGCCGGGCACGCCGATTGTCATCACCAGATCGCCCTGCGGATTGAACTTGAAGATGCAGTGGGTCTCGCGCTCGGTGCACCAGACGTTGTCGTCGCTGTCGATGAAAATGCCGTGCGCGTCCTCGATGACGTCCTCTCCCCAGGAGGCGAGGAAGTTGCCCTCGCGGTCGAAGACGACGAGCGGATGCTCACTGCGCGAATAGATGAAGACGCGGTCCTGCGAGTCGCAGGCGACGGCGGCCACCCAGCCGAACTGCCAGCCGGCGGGCAACGTGCCCCAATTCTCGACCAACTCGTACTGATAGTCCCCCGATCCGAACGGCATCGTGTTCTCCTTTGGCTGGTTATGTCGTGCCGAGATTGTCGTGCGGGATAGGCGCGTCCGTCAGAGACGCGCGGCGGCGTGCGACCGCCATTGCTAATCGTCCCATGCCTTGACCGCGATCTTGATGACTTCCTCTCCGCCGAGGCGGTAGGTGCCGTTGAGGGCATGGAAACCGTCCTCGACGCGCTCGAGGGGCAGCGTGTGGCTGACCATATCACCGTAGGGATATTCGTTTTTCTCCAGAATGCGGAGCCCGCGCACGAAGTGATCGTAGGTGCTGGCCCAGACCGCCTCAAAGCGAAGGTTCTTGCGCATGAGCAACTGGTTGATGTTGAAATCGATGGAACCCATGTCGACGAAGTGGCCGACTTCGACGAAGGTGCCGCTCTGGCGGACGTAGCCGAGCCCTTCGGGCGTGGCGGCCAGGAAGCCGGAGCATTCGAAGACAACGTCGGCGCCCTGCTTCAAGGGCGTATGCCAGAGTACCTGTTCGGTGCGCTCTTCGGGAGACTTGATATCCTCGATATTGATGGTTACGTCGGCGCCGTAGCGCTTGGCCAGCTCCAGGCGCGCGGCGGGGCCGCCGACCATGATGATCTGGGCGGCGCCCATCTGCTTGGCGCAGAGGAGCGTTACGAGGCCGATTGCGCCGCTGCCCTGGACGACGACGGTATCGCCCAGTTGCGGTTTGCCGCGCATGGCGGCGTGGACGCCGATGGTGAAAGGTTCGGTCAGCACTGCGGCCTCGGGCGAGCAGTCGGTCTTGAGCATCAGAGTGTTGTGGAGGCCGAGGTAGATGTAGTCGGCGAAGCCGCCGTAGAAGTGGGGCGGGACGTCGGGCGTGTCGTAGAAGCCGTATGCGCCATAGCCCATTGTGCCGGGGGAGAAGATGACGCGGTCGCCCTCTTCCAGAGGGCGGCCAATGTAGTCGACGGCGCCGCCTGAACCGATGGCCTCGACAGTGCCGACGTTTTCGTGGCCGAGGACCATTTCACCTTCTATACCGTTCTGCCAGTTGTGCAGGTCGGTGCCGCAGATGCCGGCCAGCTCCTGGCGCAGCAGCACTTTGCCCGCCTCCGGATCAAGAACGGGATATTCGCGGATTTCAAAGTCCTGTCCATGGGCGATGACCGCCCGTCCTGTTTTTGGCATTCGTTACTCTCCTGCGGTCGGCTGCGCGAGCCGGGATTGAGAGATCGGTAACTGCTGCGACATTGGGGCAGCATATGTGATGGACGTCATTTGTTGGCACGCCGGGTGATGGCCGGATTGCTGTGCTGACGCCCACTGGAAGCGACGTCAGCGACGGTTGGGGGGAAGTATACTACAGCCATTGGTCCGGCGATAGTCAATTGTGAGCAGCGGCGCATCCTGGAACGGGTGCGAGATTGCGACCAGGTTCGCGTTTCCTGGTCTCATTTCCTGCGCCGTGAGGGGCACGGCGTACAGGTTGGCCCGCACGCCGGGGGTCATTCAGTTGAAGGCGAGCTTGCAAGCATATGTCATTGCGTTTTGTCACGCAGTGCGACATTATTTCTGCCCGATTTCCGGAAGGGTTTGGGCAGGTTAGAGCAGCCCTTTCTGAAAAAACCTCTTTGTGGTGCCCGGGCCGGCTGTGGGGCTCGGCGGACGTCTGCGGTCGGGAACATCTGTGGCTGAGGACGGCCGAGACATAGAGCCTGGGGCGCCGGGTTGTCTGCGCGACGGGCCGGGCGTCAGTATGGAAAAGATCTTACTCTTATTTGTTAAGGACCAGTCTGCAACGTGCTCGCGACGCGCGGGCACATGTCGTATTATCGTACTCCAGTTTGGGGGTCTTTTGCAAGGGTGCGGGAGAAATTGGCCAAGGCAATCGCACATTGAGTTTGCGGCACCTTGGCAAGGCATTCCTGATTCCAGCCAGCACGTTTGCGTTTGACAGCGATGGGCAGCAAGGAAGCCGCGTCGGCAGGCGCAAAGGGGCGGGACGCGGAGGTGCCGCCGAGCCGTGACTGGGGGACACGGTGGCAAGGTGCGGGTTGGAGGAGGACCGCGGGAGTTCTTGGTTTCCTGTTTCTAGTTTTGTCGCCGGATATTGCGTGGCCGTCGCGGGGGGACCGCTGAGACGTCTCTTTGACTATAAGATTGGCGCGCGGCCGTCGGGTTGCGGTCAGCGCGAGGTTACTCCAGCTGACGGATGACCGACACGACCTTGCCCTTGATGCTCACGTCGGCGGCGGGGAGGAAGATCTCCTTGAAGCTGGGGTTGGCCGGGCGCAGCCGGACCCGGTCACCTTCGAGATAGAAATGTTTGAGGGTGGTCTCATTCTGGTTGTCGATCCAGGCGGCGACCATTTCCCCGTTTTCGGCCTGCTCCTGGTGGCGGAGGATGACGATGTCGCCGTCGAGAACGCTGGCGTCGATCATCGAATCGCCCTGGACGCGCAGCGCGTAGAGCTCGGTGGGATTGCGGAAGAGGGACTCGTTGAGTTCGAGCCATTCGTCGGCGCTGAAATGGTCGGCGGGCTCGACCTGGATCGGCTGACCGGCGGCGATGAAACCGAGCACGGGAACCCGGAAGAATCCCTGGAGCCGACTGCCGTTGCCATCGGGGTCTGCGTCAGACGGCGCGCCGGTCAGATCGGAGGCAAGCCCCAGTTCCTGAAGGCGCTCCCAGGCCAGGCTCAAGCCGCGGCTCACCTCTTTGTCGCGGCGGATCAACTCGTGGCGTTCCAGTTTGGTCAGGTTGTACTTTACGACGGAGGTGCTGGAGATGCCGCAGGCGCGGCCGATTTCGCGAATTGTGGGCGGGTAGTTGTTGCTCCCGACAAAGTCGGCGATGAAGGCGAGCATGTTCTTTTGGCGTTCCGACAGTTTCATGGCTATGCTCCTAGCATGTGGATGGAGGCGCTCTTGCTTGATACTCGGGGCGCAGCTTGTTACCATTGGAATATCCCAAGTATTTCAAGCATTACCCAAACGATATCCCAATTATACAAGAACATCTGTGCGGTGTCAAGTCCTTTCCCGCACGAATGTTCCAGGAATGGGACGGACAGAGTGGGACAGTGCGGATCTTCGGCGAGGCTTACGACGTGCTGGCCGAGGTGGCGCGTATCAACGGCTACAGCGCGCACGCCGACCAGGCGGAGCTGCTGGCATGGGCGTCGGAATTCGACCGGGGGCGGCTGCAACAGGTCTTTCTTGTCCACGGTGAGGCGGAAGGGACAAGCGCGCTGGCGGGAAAGTTACGCGGGCAAGGTCACAGCAACGTGGTCGCGCCTTCCTTGCACGAGTCGTTCGAGTTTTGAACAGCCGTCCAACCGGTGTGCCGCGGCTGATCAGCAGCCTGCCAGGAAGCGGGCGCCGTGGAGAATGCCCTGCCTCTCGGTTTCCTCGGCACCGTTGAAGTTGGAATCTTCCAGCTCGATGGAGATGCAGCCGCTGTAGCCAAACTGCGCGAGGATACGCAGGCCCTCACTCCAGCGGAAGAGTCCGTGTCCGGGAATTGTATAGCGCCAGCTGTGGGCGCCGAACGGGATTCCTTCGGCGAAAGTGGCCGGCTGTTCGTGTCCGTATTCGTAGAGGTTTTCTGCGAGGATTTCGGTGTCCTTGCCGTGCACGTGGTAGACGCGATCGACGAACTCTTCGAGGAAGCGCAGCGGGTTGATGCCCATGCGGATCAGGTGGGAAGGGTCATAATTTACACTCATGGACGGTGAGGGAACGTCGCGGAGGAAGGCGCGGAGGGTCTCGGGCGTGCAGCAGAGGGCACCGGGGCCGGGCCAGCCTTCGATGACGTAGTGGGAGCCGCTCTCCTCAAGGACGGGGGCGAGCGCGGTGAAACTCTCAACCATGTAACCGTAGTTTTCGGCGCGCGGGAGCTCTGGATTTTCAGGCAACATGACTTCGAAGAAGTTCTGGGGGCCGTCAGCGGTGCAGGCGCGGATGCATTCGCTGTTGCGGGCGAGCGCGGCGGCGCGGCGGGCGGGGTCGGCGGCGATCATGCCTTTGTGGTCGGGCAGGTCGATGGAGCCGATGCGCAGACCGGCTGCGGCGACTTCCCTTACGGCTTCGGCAGAGCTGTGGTTGAGGTCGATCACCTCCAGATCGTTCTGGACGGCCCATTCCAGCAGGGATGGTAGGTCGCGCTGCCACGGGGCTTTGACTTGGCGGAAGCCGATGGGGAAGCTGCCTGTACGCGTTTTCATTGGGTAGGTCCTTTAGGGTCGGGTGATAGACGAAGAAGGGTTTCGCGGCCTGCCTGTCTGCGCCTTAGCCCTGTGCTGTGGGCCGCGCCGGGTCGGTGATCCAGTCGCTCCAGGAGCCGGGGTAGAGGCGGGCTTCGCCAATGCCGGCGTGTTCGAGGGCGAGGACGTTGTGGCAGGCGGAGACGCCGGAGCCGCAGTAGAAGATCACTTCTAACGGGGGCCTGTTGCCCATGAGCTCACTGAAGCGGGCGGCCAGCTCGGCGGGTTCGCGGAAGAAGCCGGCGCGCAGATTGCCGTCGAAGGGCAGGTTGGAGGCGCCGGGGATGTGGCCGCCGATCGGGTCGAGCGTCTCGTTTTCGCCGCGGAAGCGGTCGGTGGAGCGGGCGTCGATGACAAGCGCGGCGCCGCTGGCAGTCTTGGCGAGCATCTCGGCGGCATCGACGACCAGCTCGGGGCGGGGCTTTGCTATGAAGCTGGCGGTTGTGCTGGCTTCGGCGCCGCTACTGGTGGGCAGGGAGGCTGCGGTCCAGGCCGCCCAACCGCCGTCGAGCACGGCGACGGCTTCGTGACCGAGCCAGCGCATCATCCACCACATGCGGGCGGCCATCGGGCCGCTGCCGTCGTCGTAGACGATGACTTGGGCGTTGTTGCCGATGCCCAGGCGGGCGAGCGTTCGGGCGAAGTCGGCTGCCTCGGGCAGGGGATGCCGGCCGGTGCGGCCGGGCAGGACCGGCCCGGACAGATCCTCGTCCAGATGCGCATACTGTGCGCCGGGAATGTGGCTCTGGGTGTAGGCACGGCGGCCAGCCTCGGTGTCGCGCAGGTCGAAGCGGCAGTCGACGACGCGGAGGGGGCTTGCGGCGGGGTCGTCTGCAGCAGTGAGCGCCTGCGAAAGTTGCGGGCAGTTGATGAGTGTGCGGAACGATTGCCCCTGTAGGTTTGCCATCTCTTAAGGTCCTTTCAAGAAGGGTGCCCCGCGCGGCGGCGCACGGGGTCCTGGCGCGGCGGTCCTTACTCTTGCACGTCGTCGAAGAGGACGGCATGAACGACCTTGGGGCCGTGTACGCCCGTTGTCAGATTGCCTTCAAGGTCGGCTGATTTGCTGGGGCCGGTGACAATTGAGATGTTACGGCTGCGGCGGATGTAGGCGTCGAGGCCGCCGGCGTATCGCATTTCGGCGAGCCAGTCTTCGGCGGTGGCAAAGAGCCGGCTGAAGGGGATTACGACCAGGTGCCGGAAGGGGGTCAGGCTGGCGGCGCGAGCGTTGGCGCCGCCAGCGCCGACGACGAAAGAGCCGGTACTGGCAAAGGCTGCCTCAACGGTCGTGATTCCGGCCCGAACCGGTCGGATACGCTCGCGCTGTTCCGGGTCATGCAGGTCGGTCGGCACGATCAGTTTGAAGCCTGTTACCTTGAGGATGTGTGTCAAGCCGTCGAGGTGCAGCTGCGGCGGCGGCCAGCAGAGCAGGTCCCAGTCTTCGGGGTGTTCGGCATCGACGGTCTTGCGGGCCGCCTGCTCTTCTTCCACCCACATCTGCAGGCGAGAGACTACTGAGAGGCGGGCCTCGGTTTCGGTCTCCAGCAGTTCACAGGTACCCTTGACGGCGGCGATCTCCTGCGCGAAGCGTTCGGCCTGGGCCCAGAGGTCGCCCGGGGCACTGGTGACCGTCATGCGTTCGGCTTGGGTCAGCGGGGGACTTTCGAGCGGGGGAAAACTGAGGTCCGGCTGTCGGAGTGTTTCGCGCAGACGGGCGAGGATGTTGTCGCGTGTGCTCATGTGTCGCAGTTCCGATTGAATCGGGTTGGCGGTTCGCTTTTCAGGCCCGTCGGCGCATCTTATCGCGCGCTCTCCACCAATCGCGAAAGCTCTTGCGGGCAAAGGGGGCGAAATCGCGGTAGGCGGTCCAGCCACTCAAGGGCGGAGGCATGAATTTGATATTGCCCCCGCTCATGCCGGCGTAAATGTTCGAGCCGATGCTGGCGAGTTTGCCGAGACTCTCGTAGGTGCGGCGGCTGCTCATCAGCGCGCTGTAGCTCTTGATGCCGAGGGCCTCGGTTGTCGGCCCTGCGCCCTGCTGCACGAGGTCGGAGCGGAGGTCGAGCAGGAGGCGGGGCAGGTCGATTTTGACCGGGCAGGCCTCGCGGCATGCTCCGCAGAGCGAGGTGGCGTGGGGCAGCTCCTTGAATTGGGCGATTTCCGGGGCGAGTGCGGGCGTGACAACGGCGCCGACCGGGCCGTTGTATGTACTGCCGTAGGCGTGACCGCCGATTTCCTGGTAGACGGGGCAGGCGTTGAGGCAGGCGCCGCAGCGGATGCACATCAGGGCCTCACCGTAGCCCCTGTCAAACATACGGGTTCGGCCGTTGTCGAGCAGGACGACGTGCACCTGTTCGGGGCCGTCGACGTCGCCTTCCTGGCGCGGCCCGCTGGTCATAGAGCAGTAGACGGTCATCTGCTGACCGGTTGCGCTGCGGCAGAGGGCCTGGAGCTGCAGAAAGGCGTCTTCGACTGTTGGGACGAGCTTTTCGATGCCCATCACTGCCACATAGACGCGCGGCATGCTGCTGACCATGCGCCCGTTGCCTTCATTGGTGACGATGCAGATTGTCCCGGTTTCGGCGATGGCGAAGTTGCAGCCGCTGATTCCCATGTCTGCTGAGAAGAACTCTTTGCGCAACCGGGCGCGCGCCAACGAGGTCATTTTCGACGGGTCGCGCGTGGCCGGCATGTCGAGCTTTTCCTGGAAGACGTGGGCGATCTCCTCGAGGCGCTTGTGGATCACAGGGGCGACGATGTGGCTGGGCGGTTCATCGGCCAATTGGATGATGTACTCGCCCAAGTCGGTCTCGACGACGCGCAGGCCTGCCTCTTCCATGGCGTGGTTGAGGTGAATCTCTTCGGTCGCCATCGATTTGGCTTTGACGACCAGCTTGGCGCTGTTCTGCAGCGCGATGTCCTTGACAATTGCCTGCGCATCTTCGATGCCTTCGGCCCAATGAACGACGCAGCCGTTCTGACGCAGGTTTGATTCCAATTCCTGAAGATAATCGGGCCAGTTTCGCAGCACATTTTGCTTCATTTGGCGCAGCTGCGTGCGCAGTCTCTCGCCCTCAATTGCGTCCATTGAGGCGTCGCGGGCGTTGGCCATGCGGTCGGTGGCCTTGCTGACGGCAACGCGGAGATTGGGGTCGCCAAGCGCCTGTCGGATGCGGTCTTTGTAGGGGGCATGGATGTCTACTTGCATCGTGGTCGTTCCTGTTGGCCGGTTGTGTGCGTTGATCGGGCGGGGCAGCAACGCGGGCCGACCGGTGTCGGGGGCTGCGTCTGCAGGTCAGGCAACATCGCCCCAGCGTCGCGGATGGTCGGCAGGTGTCGGGGCCGGGTCGGGCGGCGGGCGCAGGTGACTGCCGAAATGGTCGTTGAGGATCTCCGCGATATGTTGGGCCCGGCAGTCGACGCCTTCGCGACTGAGTATGCCGTTGATGTGGGTCATACAGCTGACATCGCAGAGGACGATGGCCTCGGCGCCGCTTTGTTGGGCGCAGCGGGCCTTTGCCCGTCCCATTGCTGCGCTGATGCCACTGTTCTTGATGGCGAAGAGCCCGCCGAACCCGCAGCAGTCGTGGGCGTGCGGCAAGTCGACGAGTTCGAGGCCCTCCACACCGGCCAGCAGTTTGCGCGGCTGCTCGTCGACGCCCAGCTCGCGGTATAGATGACAGCAGGGGTGATAGGCTGCCCTGCCCTGAAGTTGGGCGCCTGTACTCACCAGGCCGAGAACGTCGACCAGGAACTCGGTCAACTCGAAGGTCGCCGCCGCCAGGCGCCGGGCCTGAATGCTCAGGTCCGGCTCGTTCGACTCCTGGAAGATCACTTCGTAGAAGTGGCTGGTCATGGTGGCGCAGCTGCCTGAGGGCGCGACGACTGCGTCGACCTCGCCGCTGTCGACGAGCGGCCCGAAGATCGAAATGAAGCGACGCGCCAGCTTACGCGCCTCGTTACGGTAACCGGCGTTGAAGGCCGGCTGTCCGCAGCAGGTCTGTTCCTCGGGGAAGATGACTTCGATGCCGTTTTTTTCCAGAAGCTCGCAGGCGGCGATACCCACTCCAGGATAGAGCATGTCGACCATGCAGGTAACAAAGAGTGCAACGCGCTCGGGTCTTCTTTCAAATGTGATTTTATGCATGGGATGGTCCATTCTTCCCGCCGCGTTGGTACTGCGCAATGCGTGATTCATGGCTGGAGGCGCCCCTCGAATGCGGGTTGGTGAAAAGGCCCTCCTTAAGTTTCGTTTCAGTCGCCCAGGAGCACAAGCTCCTGCTGGTACGGGAGTGTGGTCACCTCCAGGCCATTTTTCTGGACGACGCAGTTGACTTCGGTGCGGACGCCCAGGCCGTTGGCTTGGCCGCTGTCGTCGAAATCGAGTTGGGGCAGGTAGATGCCAGGTTCGATGGTGATCATGACGCCTGGGACCAGCGTGCGTCGGTCCTGGGTCTCGACGTTGTCGATGTTGACGCCGTTCCAATGCAGGTTCGGACCCAGGCTGTGGCCGGTGCGGTGGAGGATGCCGTGGCCGAAACCGGCCTCTTCGATCACGCGGCGGGCGGCGGCGTCGATTTCGTAGCCATGGACGGCCTGGCCGACGTTCAGCGGTCGCTGGATGGTGGCGATTGCTTTGTCGCGCGCCGATGCGGCCACGTCGAAGACGCGCGCCGGGGTCGGTGGCGCCTGCCGGCCGCAGTATGCGGTCCAGGTGATATCGGCGTAGCAGTCGTCTGGGCGGTTCCGCTCTCTGGCCCACAGGTCGATCAGCAGGACGTCGCCGCGTCGGATCGGGCTGTGCTGCTGCGCGCTGGGGGCGTAGTGGGGCAGGGCCGCGTTGGCGTTGACGGCCACGATCGGGTCGTGGCCCCATTCCAGATCGGCGGCGCGGAACCGGTCCACGATCAGCTGTTGCACGGCATATTCGGTGATCTCCTGGTCGGCGCGCAGGGCTGCGTCGACGAATGCGAAAGCGGCGTCCTTGGCTGCCAGCATGTGGGCGGCTGCGCGGCGGTGGCTTTCGATCTGTTCTGCCGTGAGCACGGCCTGCACGAGCTGGACGAGGTCGGCACTGCTGACGACGGTTGCGGGGCTGGTCGCGCGCACGATTTCGAGCGTGCCGGCATCGACCTTGCTGACATAGGGAATGGCGCAGCGGGGGCTGTACTCCATGGCGATCGTTTTGGCGTTGCCCTGCGGGAGGAGACGGCGCAACTTTTCCTCCATCTCCTGCCAGCTGACGTACAGGTGGATCGGCCCGGCCAGGTCTGGGCCCACCGCGCTGAAGGCTGCCTGTTCGATGGCGTGGACCAGCCATTGCGGCTCGCCCTCGGCAGGAATCCACAGGAACCAGCGGCGCGTGCCGGTGTTATCGAGCCCCGCGACGGACGCGGCGATCGGATTCTGACCGCGAAAGTCGTAGAGCAGCCAGCCTGCCATACCGTGATCGCGCAGATGGTCACGGATTTGTTGTAGTTTCACTGACAGCCTCTTTCTGGTGCCGGCGCGGGCATTACCTGACTTGGCGTTCAGGCAAATGAATGGGAAACGGCGGGTTGGGTTACGCTGTCATTATTCCATGAAGTGGCGAATCGGTCTAATCGATAGCGGTCTTCAGGAAAGCCGAATCAATGGATGGCGCAGACGAAAGATAGGGAAGGAAGTTTCGAAATTGAACTTTTACGCGCGGGGGGTGTCTGATTTTGCGTTCTATTAGAACGTATGTACAATAGAGTCTGGATGGTTTGGCGAGCGATTTGTGCCTGCCGGACCGATTGGCTATTTCGATTGCGATTTCCCCCAAGGAGGCTGTACAATGTACCAGCAGGTCACACTGATAGGGAACCTAGGCCAGGACCCAGAGATGCGGTATGCGCCAAGCGGCGACCCCGTTACGAATTTCAGCGTCGCTACAAGCCGCGGGTGGACGGGAGAGGACGGTCAGAGGCAGGAAAGGACCGTCTGGTTCAGGGTAAACACGTGGCGGCGGCTTGCGGAAAACTGTAACCAGTATTTGTCGAAAGGGAGACGTGTGCTGGTTGTAGGGGAGCTGGAGGAGCCCTATGTGTGGACGGACGAGAGCGGCAACGCACGCGCCTCGCTGCAAGTGAGGGCGCGCAACGTGCAGTTCCTGAGTTCGCGCGCCGAGGCTGGCGAGCAGCCCGGCGGACAGCCTGGTTACTCCGATGGCGAGAATGCTCCCAGTCCGGAGGCCGGTAGCGATGTGGACGTTCCCTTTTGATTGAGTATTCACCAGGAAACAGATAAAAGCTGGCAAGGCACGGGTCGACGGGGCAATGCCTGATGCGGCCCGTTCCGCCGGCGCCGGCTCATCGAATAAGAATTGAGGGAAGGAAGGGGCTCAATGTATCAACAGATCACACTAATCGGGAACCTGGGCCGTGATCCGGAGATGCGCTACACGCCCAGCGGAACGCCTGTGACCTCGTTCAACGTCGCTGTTAACCGATCATGGACGGGGCAGGACGGGCAACGCCAGGACAAGACGACGTGGTTCCGCGTGTCCGCGTGGCAGCGACTGGCAGAGACCTGCAATCAGTTTCTGACAAAAGGACAACGTGTGCTTGTTGTCGGAGAAGTTGAAGAGCCGAGCACTTGGACCGACAGGGAGGGCAACACGCGGGCCTCACTGGAAGTTAGAGCGCGAAATGTGCAGTTCCTCAGTACTAGAGCCGAGAGAGAAGGTCTGGGCGCGGGCCAGGGAGAGTCATGGGGCGGCGGCGCTTCTGCTGAGGGACAAGAGCCTGGCAGCGAGGACGACATTCCGTTTTAGGGACGTCTTTCCGTCAGGCGCCGGCGCGAGGCGTACGGCACGCACATCTCAACCGAATCGGCCGGTCTGTCAGGTATCCATCGCTGACATGCCGGCCGTTTGTGCCCATTGGCCTACCGGCGAGCCGGGCTCCCGCCGCTCAAACGGGCACGGCCTGACTCTGGCGGGCGGACTGCTGCGCGGCGAGGAGAAAACGCAGGACATCGCGGCCTTCGGCGCCGGTCAGACGGGGTGGATCCCCGCTTTCAAATGCGTCGATGAGATGGCGGGTTGCGTGGACGAAGCTCAACTCCCAAGCGACCGGTATGTCGTCGAAGATGCGCGTCTTGCCATCGCGGTACAGGATGAGAGGCGGCGCATCAGCCAGCCGGCCATGCCCGCCATTGATCCATAGCACGCCCCTGGTCCCCGTGATTTCGACGCGGTCATCCTGCGCATAGTGCCGGGTCTCGATCTCCAGCTGCGGCGAATATACGACCTCCATTGAGCCGAGCCGGTTGCCAGGGAACTTCCACGAAACGATTGCGGGCGTATCCAGTATGCGGCCCGGCATCAACTCAATCTTGCCGATCCAGGCGTGCACCTCTTCCGCCAGCCCCATAAAGCGCCAGGCCAGCGCGAACTTGTGGTGGCCGTCATCGAAGACCAGCGGACCGCCGCCGCAGGTCTCCGGGTCGAATCGCCAGGCCCAGGTCGCGAGCGGCACGTGCCAGGCGTTGGGACTGAATCCGGCATTGCTCTTAATGCGGATGGTCAGCGGGTCGCCGATTTCGCCGGCGTCAATCAACTCCATTGCCCGCGTCACGGGCGGGTAGAAGAGAAAATTTTCGTAGACGCGCAGGATCTTCTGGGCAGCCGCCGCGGCCGCGAGCATTTCATTGGCCTGTGAGAGGTTTAGCGCCATCGGCTTCTGGACGGAGACATGCTTGCCGGCGGCGAAGGCGTCCAGGGTAACGGGGTGGTGGAGGTGATGGGGCAACAGAATCTCGACCAGGTCGAGGTCAGGGAGAGCGAGAAGCTCGTGGTGGTGGCTGTAGATGCGCGCGGGCGGCACGTCCCACGCGGCGGCGCGACGTTCAGCGCTCTCCCTGTCGATGTCGCAGACGGCGAAGATCTGCGCGCGCTCGTTTTGCAGGTATTCGATTGCGTGCAGGTCGCTGATGCGACCGGTTCCGATAGTTCCAACGCGTAGCATTGCCTGGCTATCACCCCGATGGCAGAGGCTTGAGCGAGAACAGTTTACACGTCCTTCATTTCCAGACGGCCCAGGTAGATAAGGGACTCCAGATCTTGCGCGGCATCCGGCATATGGCGGGCAACGCACGCCCGAGTCCGATCCAACTCGTCATCCGCGGCGAGGCCAAGCATTTTCGAGAGGTCTGCGAGATCCTGCGCGCGCGAAGTTTCCAACTTCATGAGGACAAGATAGGGCAGATCCAGGACGGGGAAGCCGGCCGCGTCGCGGCGCTCCCGTTGAAATGCATCGTCTATCCAGGCGAAAGGGATCAGGAGCAGGTCGATTTCAGTGCCGTCGGGACCGTCCAGCGTGAAGCCGGGGATCGACAGTTCAGAAACCGGTTGAAAGCCTGCTCCTTGTAAACGCGCCAGCGCTTCGTCACCGTCCTCAAAGTGAACAAGGATGTCGAAATCTCGTGTCATGCGTTCGGGCATATAGGCGCGGGTCGCCACTGCGCCGACGACAGCCCAGCGGACCTCCTTCAGCAGTTCTCGCAGGTCGGGCCAGGCGTATCTCGCAGTGCGTTCGCGCAGAAGCCGGGGTGCGCTGCCGGTCCCCGGCTTTTGACGCCGCAGTGAGAGCGATAGAAGGAGGCGTCGTCTCTGTGCCGGGGTGAGTTGCCGATCAGCCGCGATGGCGGCGATGGCAGGCGGCACGTCTCCGGACTTGCGATCGATGTCAATACACCTCCGTGTTTGTCGCATAGAGATCGATGCGGTCGGCGTTGGCGCGCAGAGGGAGGCTGGCAGCGTAGAGGACGGTAGCTGCGATATCTTCGGCCTGCATCATCAGTTTGCGAGTCTCCTGCGGGGGTGGAACGGGGCGGCGGTCCAGCAATGGAGTGGCGGCGACGCCGGGATTGATAACACAGGCACGCACGCCGTGGGGGTTGCCTTCCTCGTTGGTGATCTGGTTGAGGGCCTGCATCCCCATTTTGGCGCTGCTGTAGGCGACTCCAGCCAGCAGGCTGGGGAAGTTGGCGGCGCGCGAGGCGATGTTGATGATGGTGCCGGCGCCGCGCGCCTTCATCTGCGGCAAGAGCAGGCTGGTGAAGAGGAAGGCGCTGACCAGGTTTACGTTGGAGACGACCTGAAAGTCGGCGGTGGTAGTGTCGACGATGGTGCGGTTTGGGACGTTTGTGCCGGCGTTGTTTACCAGCACGTCAATCGGGCCGAATTCAGCGTCAATCTTGTCAACGGTGGCGCGGACCTGCGATTCATCCCCTACATCGCAGGGGCAGACGAGGGTCCGGACACCGGATGGCTCGATGCGTTCGGCCAGGGCGCGCAGCATCTCCTCGCGGCGGGCAACCAGGGCCACGTGCGCGCCCGCCTGCGAGAACTGCAGCGCTATCGCCTCGCCGAAGCCGCTGCTGGCGCCGGTGACCAGAACATTCTGACCGAACAGGGTGTTCAATTGACTGTCTCCTTAAGCATGGCTGAATTTCAGCAGTTGATCGACTTCGACGGGCTGGCCGGAGGCGATGGACTGGTTGGCTGCGATGCCCAGTAGGATCGATGCGGCGCCGTCAACGTGCGTGGCGGCGCGCGCAAAGGGGTCTTCGGGCGGGTTGGGGTGGAAGATCTGCTCCAGCATGACGCGGTCGCCGCCGCCGTGCCCGCCGATGCCCTCCGGCACCTCCACGCTGTAGGGCGCGCCGTGCATGGGAAAGACCCAGATGTGTTTGCCGCCGAAGTCGGGCAGTGGGTTGCCGGCCTCGGGGAGGCTCTCCTCCTCACCGGCCACGAAGGTGCGCCCAACAGCCTCGACAGACTCCACTTCTATGCGTCCGCGGTCGCCGGTAATGGCGGCGCGGTAGCCCTCCCAGGGGCAGTAGGCGAGCAACGAGTAGCTGAGAATGATGCCGTTGCGGTAGCGGGCTGTGACGCTCATCGTGTCCTCGGCGGTGATGTTGTCGCCGAAAACGTTGCGGTCGCGCAGGTAGCCGCTGTCGGCCTCGGCATTCAGGTAGAGGCCGCGCAGCGTTTCGTCGGATTCGAGGCTGAGGGCGAACGGGTCGGCGGCGGCGGCCTCCTCGCCGGTGTAGCGGTCGTAGCTGTAGTTCTCGCCGCGCGCGGCCGCGTTTTCTCGCCCGTAGAATAGCAGGTCGCCCTGGGCGTAGACGGTTTGGGGAATCGAGTCGATCCACCAGTTGATCAGGTCGAAATGATGTGTGGACTTGTGCACGAGCAGGCCGCCTGAATTGTCCTTTTCGCGGTGCCAGCGGCGAAAGTAGTCGGCGCCGTGGCGAGTATCCAGCACCCAGGAGAAGTCGACGTGCCGCGGGCGCCCGACCGCGCCCTGCATGATCAGTTCGCGCACGGTCGTCGCAAGAGGCGCGTAGCGGTAGTTGAATGTGACGCGCAGTGAGCGACCGGTCTGCTCGATCGTGTCGAAGATCTGTCGGGCCTTGGCGTCATCGGTGGTCATGGGCTTTTCGGTGATTGCGTCGCAATCCAACTCCATGGCGCGGCAGATGTAGTGGTGATGCGTGGCGTCCATGGTCGTGACGATGACGACGTCCGGCCTGGTTTCGGCGATCATGCGGTCGAAGTCGCGAGCGTGGTAGGTAGGCAAAGTCTGCGCGCCGCGTTGCCGGACCTGGCTGTTGTACCAGTCCATGCGTGTCTGGCTCAGGTCGCAGAGCGCGACCAGCTCATTCCACTGCGCAAAGTCGCCCAGAATGGCGTGAATGTACATCCTGGCGCGCCCACCGGTACCGACGAGCGCGTAACGGCGTCTGGGTAAAGACACGGGATGTACCATTTCGTATTCCTGTTCCGGTCTGTGTTCGTGTACGGGACGCGCAGTGTTTTGGTCTGCGGCGAGGCGGCGGACTGCCCCGTCGCCAGATAAATTGCTACTTCTGCCCTGGCATCCCGACCTGTCTGCCGGACAGGTCCATCGGCGGCGGCGGCCAGTGCAGCCCGCGCTGACCCGAGAGTTCACGATTTTGGGCCGGCTGCCACTCGCGCTGGGGCAGGCCGACCAGTTCGCCGTCTAGCAGCCACTCTTCATCGCTGCCGTACAACTCGTCCAGCAGGTGCGCGGTCAAGGTCTGGCGCAGTTGCGCGTGCTCCTGGGACGCGCTCAGGTCGTGCATCTCGAGCGGATCGGCGTCCAGGTCGAAGAGCTGGAAGCGGTTGCCGGTGGCGTAGTAGATCAGCTTGTACTGGTCTTTGCGGACCATGCGCGTCGCCATCGGCCCTTCGCCCACCTCGCCGAAGAGATAGGGACGCCGCTCGGCGGCGACCATCGACTTGCCCTCGACGCTGCCAGGGACGGGGATACCGGCCAGTTCGAGCAAGGTGGGCATGACATCCTGCCAGCCGACGAGGCGGTCATCCTCAGTGCCAGCCGGCGTGCGCTCGTCGCCGGCTGGGCCGAGAAGCAGCATTGGGATATTGGCGGCCTGCTCGTAGTAGAGTCGCTTGGCCCACAGCCCGTGGTGTCCCAGCATATCTCCGTGGTCGCTGGTGAAGCAGACGATGGTGTTGTCGAGCAGCTTTTCCTCTCGCAAGGTGCCGATGACGCGTCGCAGCTGGTGATCGATGTGGGTGCAGAGCGCGTAGAAGGCACGGTGGATGCCCTGTAGAGCCCCGTCGTTGAAAGCGTCGCCGTAACGGGTTTGTATCACTTGAAGCGGATAAGGCAGATCCCCGAAATCGACCGACCACTCGGCCCGGTAAGGAAGCGGGATGTCGATGTCGCGGTAAAGGTTGTAGTACCATTCCAGCGGCACCAGCGGGGGGTGGGGGTGGCAGTAGGAAAGGAACCAGAATCCGGGACGCGTCGGGTCGCGGCGGCGAATCGTCCGGCACATCTGGTCGGTAGCCCAATTTGTAACGTGCGTGTGCTCGGGCAGATGCCAGGGGCGGAAGCTGTACTCATTGTTGCTCATCCCGTGTGCGTAGGAGCGTCCCGGGTAGCCTTCCTCCCCCATCCACAGCTCGTAATCGTCGATCGCCCCGAGTATGGGGCGGCCCTCTTCGGCGAGGACCACATCGTCGAACCCGATGCGGTCGCGCTGGGGGAAGACGTGCAACTTGCCGACCGCGTAGGCCTGATAGCCGGCGTCGCGGAAGGTCTGGGCCATAGTCGGAAATGGCGGCATCGGCTCCTGCACCAGGAAGTTGCGGTCGCCGTGCGTGCGCGTCGTGGTGCCGGTCATCAGCGTACGGCGGGCGGGTATACAGACCGGGCATTCGGCGTAGGTGTTGGTATAGCGCACGCCGGCGTCGGCCAGGCTATCCAGCGTTGGCGTGAGAATCGCCCCGTGTCCGGCTCCACCCAGCAGGTATGCGGGCCAGTGATCGGTCGAGATGAGCAGTACGGACGGCGCGTCGGCCCCGCCGCTGGGGTGTGGTGCCATTGTCAGACTCCGGGGTTCAATGATATTGAGCCAGGTCGGCGATTGCGGCCTTCACTTCGCGGGCGATTGCGGCGGGGACAAGCGGGTTGAACGGTGCGCCGTCGCCGCCGTCAATGTCGTCGAAGCCGGACTGGGCCATCGCCGAAATGACCGCCCCGTAATTGTAGCGGCGCCCGCCGCGGAAGCGCAGCTCCTCGAGCGCGAAGATCGCATCCTCCACCCGTTGGGACTCGGCAAAGTCGCCGACGCGCTGTGCGTTGTTAATCGCATCGGAGGCTCCGGCGTAGACGATGGCGATGCCGGACGTGTGTCCCTTGGAGCCAAGTTGGGCGGCGCGCGTGCTGCGGTCGCCGATGCCCCAGATGACGAGACCATTGTCGCCGAGCGCGCGCTTGAGCGGCTCAACGTCGTCTTCGCTCGTACCTACCTTCACGCCGACAAACGCTTCCGAGTCGCGGAAGAGGTTTTCCATCTGGGCAAAGTCGCGGCCGTCCTTGAAGTAGTAGATGAGCCGGGCGCCGCAGCGGTCATTCATCTCCTCGCCGAAGGCCATGAACTCGCTGTACATGCTGTCCGGGTCGTAGACACCGGCGAGCGGCATGACGAGATATGCGTCAGGAGGACGTTCGAGCGCGGCGAGTTCGCTGATGGTCTCCCTGGCTTCGACGAGTGGATTGGGCAGCACGCCGGCTATGTAAACGCCCTCACTTCCCATTTCGCGCGTTGTGATGTCGACCAGGCGAACGTGCTCGGAGCGGGTCATCTGATGGATGGGGCTGGTGCCAGCGATCGAAAGGACGCGCGGACGGTTCTCGCTCTGGCGGTTGTTCTGCATCAGATAGCGCACGTTCTTCAGATGCGCTTCGTGGTCGATGCTGCCATCACGATAAGGAACGACCGGGATTGCGGTCACGCCTTCCAGCGCAGCCAGCAGCTCGGAGGTCGAGAGTTGGGCGGTCGTGGCGAGAGTCATAAAGGCTCCTCCTGAGAACGCAGGTGGGATGCCCGCGCCATTTCTGGACTTATTTTTTGGCGAGACGATTGCTGTACTGCATTGGTCGCGCTGCGGCTAATGGAAGCGCCGCGCATTCACCATTCTACCACCGAGACGCGATTTCGCTCTACCCAATCCCAGTTGATTTCAACGCCAAGCCCTGGCCCCTGGGGAATTGGCACATGGCCGTTGGCGTCAATGGCATCCAATTCGTCGCGGTAGTCCAGGTAGAGCTCGGGCTCGTGGCTGGCGGGCGCCTTGGGGTGCAGAAGGCCCATCTCGTAGTAGTTCGTGTTGCGGATGGCAGCCATGCACTGCCGTTGAGCCGGGCCAGGGCCGTGGAATTCGAGGTCGATTCCCAGCGCCTCACACGCATAGGCCAGCTTGATCACACCGGTAATGCCGTCATAGCCGACGTCGCCGCGCACGTAGTCGGTGGCATCGGCGAGCGCGAAGTCGATGTGTGGCTCCAGCGAGCGCACGTGCTCGGTCTGCAGGATGGGCGTCGTGATCAGCTGGCGCAACTTACGGTGGGCGAACTGGGAGATGCCGCCGTCGCGGTAGGGGTCTTCGTACCAGAAGAAGCGGTTCTCGTCGCAGGCCCAGCCCACTTTGACCGCGTCGCCGAAGGTGATCAGTTCGCAGGCGGGGTCCAGCATGAGGTCCATCTTGTCACCGACACGTTTGCCCACGGCGTGGACGTTGGCGACCTCCTGGCTGACCGGTGCGCGGCCCCAACCGTGGATCTTGAAGGCCGGGTAGCCCATTTCCAGGCACTGTTCGGCGAAGTCGGCGAATGCCTCGGGCGTTGAGAGGCCGTCGGGCTGGTGGTCGCCGTGGTAGGTGCTGGCGTAGCAGGGGACACTCTCCTTGTAGCCGCCCAGCAGCTTGTAGACAGGCTGATCGTAGAGCTTGCCGGCGATGTCCCACAACGCGATGTCGATCGGCGCGAGACCGATACGGGCCACCTGCCGCAGCGCGCGCTTGACCTCGGTGTAGATCAGTTCGCGTTGCAGCGCGCTGCGCCCAATCAGAAAGTGGGCGAAGATGGGAATGGTGGAGAACTCAGCCGCCCTGCCGCCGGCGTACTCGCCGACGATGCCCTGATCGGTCTCGATGCGAAGGACGTTTCCCTGGCTCTTGATACGGTTGCCCGGCTCGTAGACGATGTTGAAACCGTTGTAATCGGTGCCGAGATTCTCCCTTTCACACTCGTAGGTCTGCAGTTCGATTTTGGTGATGATCGGATCGGCCATGGTTGCCCCGCCTGTGGGATGGTTGTTTGAGTAGGGAATCAGTAGATTAGGGGTTGACACAGTGCCTGGAAACGGTCGCAATGAAGGTGCCAGCCGATCGATTGTATCAAGGGGAGGAAATCTGAGTGTTCCGGCAATCCTCTCATGTCGGAACTGCTACGCGTGTAGCACGACCCATCCGTCCTCAACGGTCACGTCGAAGCTTTCGACAGAAGGATCTTCTTCCACGGCGCGCTGCTCGACCGTAACGTCGTAGGTCCGCACCCGCAGGCGGTGTGGATTGAAGACCGAGCGCCCGCTTGTGATGTCGAACTCCCAGCCGTGCCAGGGGCAGCGCAGGACCTGGCCGTCCCGCTCCCAGATGAACTCGCCTGGCTGGCTGGCGCGGGCGGTGCCCGTAATGGTTCCGCGGCAGAGCGGCGCGCCCTGATGCGGGCAGAGGCTGCGCAGCGCATAGAAGTCGCCGTGCACGTTGAAGACGCCAATCGAGCGGCTGCCCACCTCTACGATTCTGCGTCCTCCAGGCGGCAGCTCGCTGGCGCGGCAGATGGCGTGGGGCCGCGTGCCGGCGCGGCGCGGGGCCCCACTTTTCGGGCCGTTGCCGGCCATTTGCTCTCCCCTCACGGTCATCTCAGTAGGGCCACGCGCGCGGCAGCGGCCTTTCCGCGGTCAGCAGCTTGTGGCTTAGCCGGTGGCGAACGTCGGCCAGCTCGGCGGCGTAGGCTGGCTCGGCGACCACGTCGCGGTAGTCGCCCCATTCTGCGGACAGATCGTAGAGATATTCTGAGCCGTCAGCGTGGAGGACGTAGCGGAAACGCTCGGTACGCAGCGATTTCCAGCCGGTATGCTCGGTCAAGGCGGAATCGGCGCCCTGTCCTTCGCCGTACAGTCGCGACAGTAATGAGCAGCCCTGCAGATGGGGCGGACTCTGAATTGCGGCCAGATCCAGGATGGTCGGCAGCACGTCGAGCGCCTCGGTCAGCCCGGAATCGGTGCGGGCGCGGGCGGTATTGCCCGGCAAACGCATCAGCAGCGGGACGCGACTGCACTGGTCGTGGGCGGGGTAGCCCTTGCCGTAACGCAGGTGCTCACCGATCCACTCGCCGTGATCGGAGGTGAAGATGACAACAGTTTCGTCGGCCAGACCCAGCTCTTCGAGCGAAGCCAGCATCCGACCGACATGATGGTCCACCTCGCTGACCTGTCCGTAATAGCCTTGTCGCGCCAGGCGCAGTTCTTCGTCGGGGAAGCTGCGCGCGTTGCGCTGCGCGTCCACTTCGGGCGGGAAAGTCGGCAGGGGCAGGGACACTGGATCGTAGAGATCAAAACAGTGCTGCGGCGCCACCCACGGTGAGTGGGGCGAGTAGATGCCGGCGATACAGAGAAAATGCTGCCGGGACTGGGCCTGCTGACGCATGAATTCGATGGTCTGCTCGGCAACAAAAGCGGTGTGCGTCATGTCGTCGCGGCAGCGGGCGGGCAGCGGGCGCTTGGGGAAGCGCTCGGCCGGATGGTCGATCCCATCCTGCACGCCCATGGTCTGTTGCCAGACCTCGGTCATCGGGGCGAGCCCCCAACTGATGTACGGAAGTTGGTCGGGCGCGCGAAGCCGTACCCAGGCTCGATAGGCGTCCTCGTACGAGCCGGGTTCGTCGGAGATTTCCAGGTGGTCGAAGCCGTAGGCCGGGTGGGAGGTCCGGTGATCGCGGTTGGCGTGGGGCTGGAAGTGGAGCTTGCCAATGTTGGCCGAGCGGTAGCCGTAGGGGGCCAGCAGGCGAGGCAGCGTCACCGTGTCCTCGGGCACGGGCACGCCCATGTGGGATATGCCGAGCGTGGATGGGTACTGCCCCGTGAGGAAGCTCAGGCGGCTGGGCATGCAGACGGGATTCTGCACAAAACAGTGATCGAAGTTGACGCTTTCGCTCGCCAGACTATCCAGATGGGGCGTACGAATATGCGGATTGCCGCTGGCGCCGAGGGCATCCCAGCGCTGTTGATCGGTGTAGATGATGAGGAAGTTGGGGCGGCGCATGGCGTCAACAGATCGCGGCTAGTGGAAAGTGGCTGGTGTAGTATACTATCCTCTATCCACTATTCACGAACAACCACTATTTGAGCGAGGTACTCACCATGTTGCGCGTAGCCAAGCCCGAAGGATTTGGCAATATCGTCCTGGAAGAGGTACCCATTCCGCCGGTCGGGCCGGAAGAGGTGCGGGTGCGAAGCAAGGTCAGCCTGATCAGCCGGGGTTCGGAGATCCTGCGGCGCTACATGAGCGAGGAGGCGATCAATCCGAGGATCATGGGCTATTCGATGGCCGGCGTGGTTGACGCGGTCGGCAGCGGGGTGGCGCACCGCTTTCAGCCCGGTGACCGTGTCATGGCGGTCGCGCCCCATGCCCAATATGCCGTGCAGCCGACGGGAGGGTATGACGGACCGCGCATCTGGCCGATACCGGACGACATCTCCTTCGAAGAAGCGACCTTTCTGCCTCTGTCCAAGAGCGGCGTCATCTGGGCGCAGTCGCCGGGCATCCGGCCCAGGCACACGGTCGTTATCATGGGCCAGGGTTTGGTGGGCAACCTGGTGTTGCAGGCGGCGCGCCAGCATCTGTGCGAGCAGATCATTGTTGTCGACGCGATCGCGAAACGCTGTCAGCAGGGGCTCGATTACGGCGCGGACCACGCCATCGACGTGAACGAAACGGACCCGGTCGAACGGGTGATGGAGCTGACCGGCGGGGAGGGCGCGGATATCGTGTTCGAATGTGTCGGCGGCAAACCGGGCGTGAACTCCTTTACCCAGGCGCAGCAGATGGTCCGCGTCGGGGGCACGCTGCACCTGATCGGGCTCTATCACGGGCAGCCGCTGCCGCTCGACGCCGCGAGGATGCAGCGGCGGCGCATGCTGGGCGGCTACTTCGAGGACGATCCCGGCGAAATCATGATGGCGCGGACTGTCGAGATGATGCAGGCGGGGAAGATCCGAGTCAAACCGCTGATCAGCCATCGATTCCCCTATCAGGAGGCCAAAGCCGCTTTCGATTTGCTGTACGGGCGGCTGTCCGAGGCGATGGGCGTGTTGCTGATCTGGGAGGAATGAGCGGAGTCGTTAAGGGGGGGGTCAACTTAGTCACCTTCTCCGCTGGCGTCAGATTCAGTCAGAGGGAATCTCTTGCTGCCGCGAGGCAATCAGGAATCGCAATGGACGTCCATAACCACATGAAGCTCTTGCAGACTACCTTCCCTGAGGATTTCGAGAGCGATCCAGTGGTCGGCGCGACCGAAGAAGATCTGCAAGCGCTCATAAAACGAACCCGGCTGACTCTCCCTCCAGAGATACAAGCGTGGTTCAAGATTACAAACGGGCTTCTCGTGGGTACTCGGCGCCTGTGCGGGATCAGGTCGGGAAATCAGAACCGTACTGGGTCACCACACTATCGAACTGATGTGGAGTTCATATACAGCTTTTTGCCCGAATTCCTGGAATCAGGGTGGCGTCCTATCGGGAGCGACGGCTGCGGCAGCTACTATTATAGTACCTTTGAGGGAAGATTTCGGGCCGGGTTTCCCTGCAGTGTTTCGTGATCATGCAGGCCTATATGAGCCTACTTACATCGTGGCATTGGACTTGGAACAGTTCGTCAAGTTCCTTATCAAGGATGAAGTGATGAATGCAGCCTTGCCTTTTAGTGAATCAAACTACCCTGCCTGGGAATGGCCCTTCGATAGGGAAGTCGTGTTGAGCAAGAATCCTTCGATTCTAAACTTCAAGGGTGTGCCACTACCTTGGGACACGTAGAGGACGCCCCAACCTCTCGCCCGCTCCCGCCCTTGCAACGATTCACCTGGAGCGGGAGTCTTCGATCCGAACAAACATTTGCCCGACCCTTTCCCAATCTCTCATACCCTATCAATGACGAGAATCAGCGCCGCCAGGATAGCAGCCGTTCGGACGACATCCATCAGTTCCAATCACACTATTTTGGACCAGGAGGCACAAGATGGCCTTTTCTGCCAGAGGCATCGTCCACCGATCAACCGTGACCGGTAAACGGGGCATGATCGCATCGGCGCATCCGCTGGCCTCGGTGGCCGGGCTGCGCATCCTGATCGACGGCGGCAACGCCATCGACGCGGCCGTGGCGGTGGCCGCGGCGCTTAATGTGGTGGAGCCGTATATGTCCGGCCTCGGCGGCGACGGCTACATGCATATCTACTCCGCGCGCGCGCGGGAGCACACGGTCCTCGACTACATGGGCCGCGCGCCCTACTGCGCGACGCTGGAGGCGGTAGGAGATCCGCGCAGCCGCGAACGCGGGCCGAGCTCGCCTATCATACCGGGGGCTTGCGGCGGCTGGCTGGCCGCGCTGGAGCGGTACGGCTCGATGGACGCGGCCGCGGTCTTCCAGCCGGCGATCGAGTATGCCGAGCAGGGCTTTCCGCTGACGGTGAAAAACGCCGAGTTCACCGAGTTCAGCGTGCCGGAGATGCTGAAGTACCCGTCGACCGTGGAGAACTATCTGCCGCACGGTCGTGCGCCGCTTGCAGGCGAGCTGATGACGCAGCCTGATCTGGCGGCCAGTATGCGCGCCATCGCGGAGGGCGGCGCCGACGTGTTCTACTGCGGCGAGATCGGGGACAAGCTCGTGCGCTACATGGAGGAGAACGGCGGGCTTATCACGCAGCAGGACCTGACCGACTTCAGGGTCGAGTGGCAGGATCCGGTCTCGGTGACGTACCGGGGCTACCGCGTCTTTGCGCCGCCGCCGCCGTGCCAGGCCGTCCAATACCTGGAGACGCTGAACATCATGGAGGGCTTCGACGCGGCGGCGATGGGGCACAACAGCGCCGCGACGCTGCACCGCTTTATCGAGGCGGCCAAGCTGGCCCAGGCCGACCGGGCCGAGTATGCCGGTGTCGACGATCCGCCAACATCCGGTCTCCTGTCTGAGGAGTTTGCGGCCCAGCGCCGCGCCGAAATCGGCGCGCGGGCCCGTCCTAGCGGAGGCGAGCGCTACACGTCCGATAAGATGGCCGGCGAGGTGTTAGCGGGGGACCCGCGGGCGTGGATGCGCAGGGAGTGCACCACACACTTCAGCGTGGTCGACGCGGCCGGAAATGCGGTGGGCGTAACGCAGAGCCTGGGCGCCGGTTACGGCTCGGCGGTGGTGATTCCGGGCACTGGCATCGCGCTGAACAACTTCCTCTATTGGATGGACAGCGACCCGCAGAGCCCGAATGCGGTCGGACCTGGCCGCAAGCTAGAGATGTGCATGTCACCGGCCCAGGTGTGGGACGACCAGGGATTGCGCTTCCTGATCGGCACGCCGGGCAGCTACGGCATTCTGCAGACGACGCCACAGATGATCATGAATGTCATCGACCACGGGATGAACATTCAGGCCGCGATCGAGGCGCCGCGCGTCAAGGCCACGTCGGCGGGCACGCAGGTGGACGTCGAGACGCGCATCGGCGAGGATGTGCTGCTGGAACTGACGCTTATGGGCCACAAACTCAACCGCCTGGGGCCTTGGGCCGCTGACGTGGGGGGAGGACAGGGTATCATGGTCGATCCCGAAAGCGGCGGATTCATGGGCGGCGCGGACCCGCGGCGCGATGGATACGCGCTCGGCTGGTAGGGGACGGCAATTGCTGGTTGTCAGTGGCCAGTAGCCTGTAGCCAGTTTCTCGTTGACGGTGTTCAGCTTTGTTGCATCTTAATGTTCTTCAGCGCGGCCGGTCAGGTGGATGAGGCCGTCGCCGCTGTGCACGCGATGCAGGCCGCGGCGCATGATTACGATACCGTCCCTTTCGGCATGTAGCTCTGCCAGCAATTCGCCGAGCGGGTCATGGATCGTCGCCACCAGCTGGCCCGCCTGCACCTCGTCGAGCAGTTCGACGTGGGTTCGGAAGTAGCCGGCGGCCGGCGCGGACATCACCTCGTCCATGTTGCCGTCGCCCAGCAGGTGCAGGGACGGCTGCGGCGGTTCCGGATCTCCCTCCAACATATTCAGATGGTGCATGACATTGAGGACGCCGCGGGTGAAACAGTCCACGTCCTCGGGGCGGGCGCGACCGGCGCCGGGGGCTTCGGTGTAAAGGCAGGGGACGCCCAGTTCGAGCGCGGCGGAGAGGGTACGGCCCGGCGGCACCGGCGGCGGATGACCCCAGAGCACGGGGGCGCCGAAGGCGCGCGCCGCGGCCAGCGAGCGCCGGTCTACGGTGTCTTCACTGTGAATGTAGCCGGCCAGCGTGGGAATGTCGCTGACGACGCCGGCGCTGTGAAGATCGATGAAGAAGTCGGCGGCGCTGATCAGCTTGTGCGTCAGCCAATGAGCGATTTGTTGAGTCAGCGTGCCGGCTTCCGAGCCGGGAAAAACGCGCGCCAGGTTCAGCCCGTCGACCGGGCTGTTGCGCGTGGCTGTCGCGTAGGCCGCCACGTTGCATACCGGCACCATAAGGAGTGTGCCGCGTAGGTCCGACGGGCTGACCTTCGCGGCGATACGGTGAATGGCCTCGACGCCTTCGTACTCGTCGCCGTGCACAGCGGCGAACACCACCAGGACCGGCCCCGGCGCCGTTCCGGTCGCGGTCAGCAGCGGGAGCTGCCACCAGCCGCCTTCCACGCGCGGCGAGATGTCCAGCCAGCAGTTGGTCTTGCGTCCGGGCTCCAGGTTGGTCGCGTCAAGTTCAGAAATGTGCATGTTCGTCCTCTAACACTTTCTCTGCCATGACTCTCATGCCGTCGATTATTGGAACGGTCCGGTTGTCGATCAATCGCGGAACTGAATCGAGTAGAGGTCGGCGTCCTTGAGCTCGAAGCGGATGCGTATGGGGCGCCCTGCAAGGGCGGCGAGGTCGCTGCCGCCGGCCCAGTGCGCAATCTGGCTGATCGAGTCGCCGAAGATCTCGTTGCTCTCATCGAGGGAGAAGCCGGGCACGGGCCGTCCCTCCTGGTCCTGGAGCTCCACGCGCAGGCTGCCGGCGGCGGAAGTGGCGTAGTTGAGGAACAGGTGCCGCCCGGAGAATATCATTGGCTTGGTCAGGCAGACGCCACCGGCCGGAGGTGCGTGCAGAGAGACGAAGCCGTCCATACGCGTCGTGTAGCGTCGCACTTTCGTGCTGCGGCCGGTCCAGTAGCCTTCGGTGACGTAGAGGGAGAGCTCGGGCGGCATGCCGGGCGTGTCGGCCTCGGTTTCGAGCAGGCCCCAGGCGATGCAGTTGTCGCCGTAGACCCAACTGTCCAAGCTACTGGGGCCGGGCCGGATGTAGGCCTCTCCCCAACGCCTGAAGGTCTCGCCGTCGCGGCTGGACATGAACACGCCATCGGTGACCACCGAACCGTAGCGAGGATGGGCCGCGCTGCGCTGGCGACGAAGTTCCAGACCGGGCAGATTGTCGGTCTGTCCCACCCAGCCTCTGTCGACGTATCGCATGGGAAAGCCGAAGAAGATGTGCGGCGCACGCGTGTAGGGCCGGATCTGATTGGTGTAGAGCGCTTCCTCCGGCGTATCGCCGTAGTTAAGCCACTTCGGCTCGCTCCAGTTCAGAAAGTCGGTCGAGGTGGCGGTCTTTATCCCGCGCACGCCGTGCGGCGGGCCGCCGCGAAAGTCGCGATAGTAGGCGCGGTACTCATTCCGGACCCCATCGAAAAAGGCCAGGTTCAGTGAGTCGAAGTAGCCCTGGGTGATAACCGGTTCCGGGTCGGATTTGCCGTCGCTTCGCACCAGCGAGAACCGGTAACCGTCCGGCGATTCGAGCGCGAAAAGCACGCGCGGCGATCGACCCGGGACAATGGCCTTGAAGGCAGCGCCATCCTGGCAAGCAGGATTCGTATCCCGGAAAACGGCGACGTCGCCGGCGCTGAGTTTGATGCCGCCCAGGCTCTGCGGCGAGACCAGGATGTTGTTGTCGCGGCTGCCTTCGTAATCGACCAGACCCAGCCGCGGCTTGTCCCAACGCTTGCCGTCGCGGCTCTCGGCGTAGCAGAGATAGTATGGGTGGGGATATGCAATCTCGTCGCCGCCCATGTCGTACTGCCAGGCGCCGTAGTACATGCGCATGAGGCCCTGATCGTCCTGCAGCACCGTGCGGTAGAGGCAGGCGTTGCCCTCCCAAGGTTCGTCGGTCTCCATCACCACTTCCTGTCTGACCGGCGGATTCAGACGCAGCTCGATCCTGCCTTCCAGCTGCGCAAACAGGTAGTCGTCGACCAGGGGCTCCAGCCGCGAACCGATCTCGAGCGGCTCGATGTTCGCTTTCGTGGAACTGCTCATCGCTGTCTCCTCCTATAGATTGGGCGCCCTAAGCAGCACGATATCCGATTGCAACGCCAACACCTCATGGTAGACCTTCGGCGAGGGGCGCGGCGGCGGGTATCCCGGCGGTTTGTCATCGGGATCGTGCAGATCCTGTCGATCGCGGCCCTCTATGCGGTGCAGCCAGGAAAGCTCCTCCGCTGCCGCCTCAACCTCGCGCCGCAGGATGAACTCCACGTAGTCGAAGGCGGTGAAGGCTACGTGGGCCAGAAAGACACGTTCCACGCCCCGACCGTTCCAGGTGGCCAGGTCGGGCACGATCAGCGGGCCGGTGCAGACCTGAAAGGTGGCGTCCTGCCGGTTGACGTTGATCAGGTTGACGGGGTACTCGACAGTTACGTGAAGACCGCGCTGCGGATCGCGGTAGGCGCAATTGGCGTTGAGCAAGGCGCCGGCCAGCGTGGCCTCGACGACCTGTCCGGCGGCGCGCAGTTCGACCGGATGCGGGTGCTCCTTGAGGCTGATGCGATGATCCTGGAAGGATTCTCCGAGCTCCTTCGAGGCCACCGGTTCGTTCTCGGCGCTGGGACGCTTGGCGATGGGGACCTGATGCGTGCGGCTGAAGGCCATGCGGAACTCATCGCTCGGAATCTGGAAGAATTCGCGCCGCGGGATCGTGTATTCGGAGCGGCAGGGCGCGCCGAGGAAGAGTTCGGCGGTCTCGCCGTGCTCGTCGGAGATTGTGCAAGAGGACTCCAGGTTGAAGCGCACGTGGCGGACGTCGCCTTCCGTGCCGACGAAGCCGCCGGCGTATTTGTAGTATGGATCGCGCTGCCAGGGGAAGGTCTGCCAGGTGAAAAAGGAGCGGGGAAAGTCGAACATTTTTTCCTCCGTTGGCGACAAGAAGTGAAAAAGGTGAAGCTGGGGCAGAGGAAACCTATCGTTCCCCGTGGGCTCTCACTCCTCAATCCTCTTGTTGATTCAGTTCCAGGTAAAAAATACGCTCAGCCAGCCCTCAAGGCCGCTCATCATGCGGTCAAACAGTTGCGGCGCCTGCGTGTAGGGCGCCACGTGGCTGACCAGGGGCTGGACCTTCAGCTCGCCGCGGCGGATGAGGTCGAGGATCACGTGCTGATTGCGCGCGCGGGTCCACGGCCAGTAGGGGTGGGTGTCGCTCATGCCGGTCTGGTATGAGCCGGTCATGACGATTTCGCGGCGGAACAGCTCGTTGGATTCGATGGCCACGGAGCCGCTCGTCGCGCCCACGAGGATGATACGCCCGCGGTCCGCCGCGGCCTTGATCATGGTAGGATAGTTGCCAATGAAAGAGGTGCAGTGGAGCTGGACCTCGGCGCCGCTGCCGGGCAACATGGTCGGCAGCGCGCCGCGCCAGCGCCAGGGCAGCTGCGTGTGCTCCCGAATTTCAGCGACCACATCCTGGCGGCCGGCATCGATGAGATGGGAGGCGCCCAGCTGGCCGGCGAGCTCCAGCCGCTCCTCCACCATGTCGACACCGAACAGCGGGTAGGCTCCGACGAGGCGGCATAGCTGCAGCGCCAGCAGGCCGACCGCGCCCAGCCCATGCACGGCGGCAGATTCGCCGATCTGAATCTGGGCGCGCCGCACACCATGCAACGCGATGTCGCCGAGCACACAGAAGGCGATTTCCACGTCGGTCAGGTCATCGGGCACCTTGCTGACGCGGTACTGCTGCGCGATGGCGACCTCCTTGGCCTCGAACGCCGGCGTCAACAGCCAATGCGACGAGTGGTTGCCGCTGCAGATGACACGGTCGCCGACAGCCACGCTGTCGATTTCGTTGCCCACGGCCTCGACGACGCCGATCGCGGTGTAGCCCAGCCCGGCAGGCTCGAACTCTGCCTGTTGTTGCGGGCTGGCCGTGCGGCGGGCGCGGATTCCGTTCATCTCCGAACCGGCGCTGACCTGGGTGAGGTGCGTGCGCACCAGGACCTGATTCGACGCCGGGACGGGCACGTCGAACTCTTCGATTTCAATTTGACCTGTGGGCGTTAGGACCAGCCGTTGTCCTTTTGACACGCGACATTCCCTTTCTGTTCTGCGAGTGCGGCGGCGATAGACAGGAGTGTATAGTCAAGTGTACAATCAAACGCAGTCTGCTTTCAACCAAGGGCGGGCGCTGCTCTCGCCTCTCCACAACCGTCGCGGAGGATGGCAATGACAACCCAACGCACAGTCTACGTCAGCGGATCGTTCGTGCCCGAGAGTGAGGCCGGATTCTCGATCTTCGATTCCGCGCTCATGTTCGGTGATGTGATATTTGAAACGACGCGCGCCTTCAACGGCCAACCGTTCCGGCTGCGGGAGCATATCGAGAGGCTCTATGTCGGGCTGAGAACGCTGGAGATCGACTGCGGACTGACGGCGGACGGCATGGAGGCCGCGACGCTGGAGACAATCGAGAGAAACCGGCCCTGCTTCCCCGACGGCATCGACTTTCAGATCGTCCACAATGTCTCGCGCGGGCCGCTGGGCTTCTACCAGTCGATCTTTGAGGGCGGCGTCCAGCCAACGGTTACGATCAACTGCTGGCCGTTGACGTGGCATCTGGCCGCGCTGGCCGACTCTTATGTCAGCGGCGTCCACGCTGTCGTGCCGGCGCAGCGTTCCGTTCCTTCGCGGCTGATCGACCCCAAGATCAAGAATCGCAGCCGCATCTACTACCAGTTGGCCAATCTGCAGGCCCAAAAGGTTGACCCGGAAGCGTGGGCGCTGCTGATAGATGAGGACGGCTTCCTGACCGAGGGCACGGGTTCGAACTTCTTCATTGTCAAGGATGGCGGGCTGCTGACGGCGGAGCCGCGTAACATCCTGCGGGGCGTCACCCGGCAGGCCGTTCTGGAGCTGGCGCAGCAGCTGGAGATACCCTGCCAGGAGCGCAATCTGGAGCCTTACGACGTGATGACCGCGGACGAGGCTTTCTTCACTTCGACGCCATTTACGATCATGCCGGCAACGCGCTTCAACGGCCACGACGTCGGTGCGGGCGAACCGGGCCCGGTCACCCTGCGGCTGATGTCGGCCTGGAACCAGATGGTGGAGGTGGATATGGTCGCGCAGGCACGCGCCTACGCTGATATCGCGCAGCAAAGCGGCTGATCATTCCTGACCATCGCGGGCGAGGGGCCAGTGGATTTTCTCCACGCCCTCTGCCTGCGAGCGCATGATCGCAATCATTATCTCCAGGCTGTGCAGCGCCTCACGGCCGCTGGACACGCTCTCGCCCCCGTCCTCGATCAATCCGATCAGCTCATCGACCGCGTTGACCATGCCGCTGGTGTAGTCGACCGTTCCGCCGATCGGGCGGCTGGTCACCTCGTAGGGGTACTTCTCCGACACAAGGTAGACGGTCGCTTCGGTGTTGCTGATACGGATGCGACCGTTTGTGCAGAGCAGGTCCAGCTCGAAGTTGACCAGCGTTTTCTGTGAGATTTCGATGTGGGCGCGCACGCCGTTGGTGAAGTGGAGATAGGCCGACGCGCCGGGGTCGGTGGCGGGATCGTGGCCGCCGTCGCCCCGGTATTCGGTGCGGTCCTCGTAGCCCTCCTCCATGCTCCCGATCAGCCAGTCCGGCGCAGCGTCGGCGTACATGCAGACGGTATCGACCAGGTGTGTGCCGTTGCGAAAGAGCATCGCCCGTTCGCCCCCCAGATGTGCGCCGATCCGGGTCAGTGAGCCGATGCGGCCGTCATCGATAATCGCCTTTGCCTGCCGCCAGAACGGGTCCCAGCGTCTGCCGTGGTCGACGCAGATTTTGGCGCCGCTCTTCTCGACCGCGGCCAACATGCGGTCGGCGTCGGTGAGCGTGGTGGCGAGGGGCTTCTCGCAGTAGATGGCGGGGACGCCGGCCTCGGCCGCGTCCACGACCATCTGCGCGTGCAGGTGGTCGGAGGTGACCACGCTCAGCAGGTCCAGATTTTCCTTCTCGAGCATGGCGCGATAGTCGGAATATCTCGCCGCCGGCCCCCAGTTGTCCTCATATCGGTCCAGGAGCTCGGGCACAAGCTCACAGACCGCCACCACCTCGGCACGTGGATGCGCGGCATAGGCGGAGGCATGCGAGTGCGGCTGCGGGTGGCGGGTCGACCAGAGGTCGTAGCGCGGCGGAGACTGGCCGATGCCGGTCAGCCCGATGATGCCGGCCCGGTAGGTTTTGGCTGATGGATTCCGACTTGCGGACATATTTCACTCCTGAACGTGGTCTGGACTTATGCGAATTTCCCGGATGGAGGAGGCGGTTTGTTGACTGATTCAGTCCCTTTTGCTTCCGGCCTCTGTGCGCCAGCGCTCGTAGGGATTGTCGCGGTTTTCCAGCGGAAAGTAGACACGGCCGCGAATGCGCTGTGACTCGTGGATCGCCATGATCATTTCCAATACGGCGCGTGCGTCCTTGCCATTGGTGACAGCCGTCACTTCGCGCTCCTCCTCGATTGCCCGGATCAACTCTTCGACGAAGAGACGGTTGTTGGCTTGGAACTTTTCGTTGACAGACCGCGGCTGGCCGTCGGATTTGCGGTCCCATTCGGGTAACTTAATTCGCTCCCAGGAGCCGTCGCGATCTCCCGGAAGCCAGAGCCGGTAGGGATAGCGATAGAGTTCGCCCAGAGGAGCGCCGCGCAGGGACAGAATACCGTCGGAGCCGTGGATCTCGAGGCCGAGCCAGTTGACCCGCTCGCGCGTGTCGGCGTCGTCGCTGCGGTAGGAGTCGAAGTGGGCGGTTACGCCGTTGCGAAAGACGAAATAGGCAGCCAGGCCGTTGCCGGCGACAAGGCCGACGCCCTCGTCGCCCTCGCAGATGTCGTCCAGGGTCACCTCGCGGCCATCCTGCGTTACGTGCGCGTGGGCCCAGAGTACGTCAGAACCGGCAAAGAAGCGGATGTCATCGAGAAGGTGGGTGCCCAGGACGATCAGGTCCATCGCCCCGGCGCGGTGGTCGGCCTTGCCGTGGCGGCGGACCATCTGCACGTCGCCGATCAGGCCCTCTTCGATCAGTTTCCTGGCGTGCAGCTCGTAGGGATTGGCGCGGCGGTGCGCAACAGCCAGTTTCGTGTTGTGCCGTTCACAGGCCGCGAGCATGGCGTCGGCTTCGGCCAGCGTGCGGGCGAACGGCTTTTCGCAGAAGATGCCCTTGACGCCGGCTTCGGTGCAGGCGATGACCATGTCGCGGTGCTCGTCGACCCAGCGCGGGCAGACGCTGACGAGGTCGGGCTGGACGCGGGCGATCATCTCGCGGTAATCGGCGAAGCTACGGGGCGCGTTGATCCGCTTTGCAGCGGCGGCACGCCCCTCTGCGTCCGGGTCGGCGACGGCGATGACTTCGACGCCCGGCACGCCCTGAAAGGCCAAGTCAAGCTGGTGGCCGTAGTTGCCGCGCCCGGTATGGCCGATAACGGCGGCGCGGTAGATCTTTGGCATGTTGGGCTCCAGGGAGGTTTGGGAGACGATACCGCCTTTCAGTTGTGTTGGCGCGTGTATTGGCGTTTCTGCCAGCCGGGCGTTTGCTCCGCTCTCCTATTCGCCGGTTGTGCGGATTTCGACTTCGTCGAGGCCCGGAGCGAGAGGCAGCGACACTTGGGTGCCGGTCTTGTGGGAGATGTGGATGGCGGTGATGACTTCGAGCGCTTTGAGGCCGTCGCGGCCTGTGGATACGCTCTCGCGGTCTTCGAGCAGACAGTCGACGCTTTCGCGGACAGCAGCGTAGAAATAGTCGTCGAGTTTGAATTCGGAGGGCATATCGGGGATGGGCTCGAAGTCGTAGCGGGTTCCGTAGCCCTCGTCGGCTTCGACGAGGGGCCCGTGCTCCCAGAGGCCGCGGCGCTCGCTGAAGTGAATGCGGCCCCCGGTGCCGGCGATTGTCGTGTAGCCCAGATGCTCGCTACGCTCGGCAATGCAGTCGATGATGACGACGACGCCGTCGGAGCAGGCGACCAATCCGGCGCCGCCCGGGTCGGCTACGCTCTCCTGGTTCAGGTAGCCGGAGACAAGCAGAGGCTCGGCGGAGGTGAAGAAAAAGGCGTAGTCGACAGTATGCGTCCCGTTCATGAGGAGTGGGCGGCAGCCCTCGTAGGTGATGGTCTTAACGCGGCCGACGGCGCCTTCGTCAACCATGCGCTTGAGACGCTGGTAATGGGGAAGAAACCGCCGGGTATGCTCGGTGATGAGGCGGGCGCCGCTCTTTTCGCAGGCCTCGACCATCTTGCGGCCCCAGGCGACGCTGGTGGCAAGGGGCTTTTCAACCATGATGACCTTGATGCCGGCCGCGGCGGCGTCGATGACCGGCTGATGGTGGTAGAGGCTGTTGGTGGTTACGTCGACGACATCCAGCGCGGCCTTTTCGTACATATCGGTCGCGGTGGGATAGCGGTGTTCGGGCGGGATTTCCCATTCATCGCCGAACTGCTGGAGGCGCTTGGGGTCGATGTCGGCGATGGCGACAAGCTCGGCGTCCTCGCAACGGCGGTAGCCGGCAGCGTGGGAAAAGGGCCTGCGACCCAGTCCGCCGATTGGCCCGGCGCCGACGATGCCAACTCTGACTTTGGCTTTTGACATGCGAACACTCCTGAAATGTGAGTTAATGTTGCGACTTACGACGGAGGGAGCGGTTCATTCGCCGGCGGTGATTGGCATGACGTAGTGTACCTGCCGCGCCACCTCCTGAAATCCGAACTTGGGGTAGAAGTGCGCACCTACCTCGTTCTGGGCCAGGGTCTCGATTCTGGCGTAGTGCATTCCTTCGGCGGCGAGATATGCGACCGCCTGCTCCAGCAGCTTGCGGCCGATGCCGCGCTGCTGATAGTCGGGCAGAACGGCAAAGTTGGGGATGCCGCCTACCTTTGCTGCCTTGTCGACCCGCGTAGAAATGTAGCCGACGATCTGACCGTCCTCCTCGGCGACAAAGATGCCCGCGGCGTTGATGGCGGTGTCATCATCGATGTGGCGTTTCTTGCGCCAGCGCCAGTCCTGGCCGTGGATCAGCCCGTATAGCTGCTCGATGTTCTGATCGATGCAGACGCCGTCGAAGCAGATCGCCGTGATCGTCTTGAGCGTCTCCAGATCGGACGGTCGGTAGGGCCTTAGGCTCATCCTGTTTCCCCGCGCCGCTGTGCGAATGTATCGGGCCGATTACGGTGAATCCCGTCTGCTACACGAAGCGGAAAGCGAAAAGGTCGGCGTCGTGCAGCTCGAAGCGCAGCCGAATCGCCTCGCCGCTGAGCTTGCCAAGGTCAGCGCCCTGCGCCCAGCGGACGGTCCGCTCCAGGTCATCGCCCAGAATCTCGACGCAGTCGGCAAGGCGATAGCCCTCGATTGCGGTGTCGACCTGTCCGTGCAGAATTTCGACGCGCACGCTGCCGGCGGCCGAGGCGGAAAAATTGAGCTCCAATTCGCGGCCCTGGAACTTGAGGGGCCTGGTAACCATCTCGCCGCCGCTGAGAGGTGCGTTGAGCGAGACGAAACCGTCGACCCGCAAGGTGTAGCGGCGCAGGCTGGCGCCCTGGCCGCGCCAGTAGCCCTCGTTCACGTAGATGGACAACTCGTCGGGCGCGCCGTCAAACTGCGAGCGGGTCGTCACCAGGCCCCAGTTCTGGTAGTTGTCGCCGTAGGTCCAGTTGTCGATTGGCCGAAGTCCGGGCCGGATGAAGGCTTCCGGCCAGATGTTGAAGGTGAGACCGTCACGGCTGCTCATGAAGAGGCCGTCGGTCAGCGCCGCGCCGTAACGTTCGTGCGCGTCGGCGCGGATGCGGCGATGCTCCTGCTCCGGCAGGTCCTCGATCGCCGCCGACCATGGGTGTTCGACGTAGCGGGTCGGGAAACCGACAAAGAGATGCGGCGCCCGGAAGTAGGGGATGATCTGGTTGGTGTAGAGTTCGGCGATGCGGCCGGGACTGTAGTCGACAAAGACCGGCTCGGTCCAGTCGAGGAAATCGGCGGAGACGCAGGTCATGATGTCGCGGCCGTGGCGGAAGTCGCGGTGGTAATCGCGGTATTCGCCGCGCTCGCTGTCCCAGAAGGCCAGGTTCTGGGAGTCGAAATAGCCTTTGGTGATGACCGGCTCGTCGCGCATTGCCGTCCAGCGGAGGCCGTCGGGCGAGCTGAGCGCGAACAGCCCCTTGTATCCCCGGTTGTTGGCGAGCGCCTTGTATTGCGCCGCGCTGGCAGCGCCAGGGTTGGGGTCCTTGAATGGTACGAAGTTTATGGCCGGGCTGCCGTCATCGCGGGCGTCGAGGATGATGTTGTTGTTGCGCGAGCCGTCGTATTCGACCAGGCCCAGATCCGGTTTGGTCCAGCTGATGCCGTCGCCGCTTTCGGCGAGGCAGACCACCTCGGCGTGAGGGTACTCCAGCGAGCCGGAGTCGTGGGAAAAGTGCCAGCCTCGATAGTACATGCGGTAGGTGCCGCCGTCCTGAAAGACCGTGTAGTAGCCGGAGGCATTTCCCTCCCAAGGCGCGTCCAACTCGAGGGCGATTTCCTGCGGCACGGGACGGTGGAGCCGCAGCGCGGCGTCGCGGCCTAGAACTGCGATCAGATGGTCGTCAACCAGCAGCTCGCGGCGCGAGCCGATGTCGACGACGCCCTGCCCGGAAGGTGAGACTGTCATGGCGTATGCCTCTTATGCGGTGGGCCGGCGGTCCAATTACAGGTTCAGGCCGGCGTCACGCCGATGTCATCCAGGCGGCGCTTGGTTTCGGCGTACAGGTCGGCGGACAGGGGACCTGCCAGCACGGCCTTCACGTTCTCTGCGAGATGCGCGGGGTTGGTTGTACCGACGATGATCGTGTGCGCGTCGGGATGGGTCAGCGTGTAGCGCAGCATAAAGGATGTGTAGGTCTCGTCGGCCTGCCGCAGGTCGGCCAGCCCGGCATCGGTAAAGGCCTGCCAGCGGTCCTCGGTTCCCAGGCCAACTTTCGGCTGACCCAAGGCTACGCCGCCGCGAATGATCGTACCGGCGCCGGCCTGAGCGGTCGTTGTCAGCCAGATTTCGTGGTCGCGTTCCAGCGCGGAATAGGGAATCTGGTATGCGTCGAAGACGTCCCATTCGAGGTAGGTGGGCAGGTGGGGCAGGGTCGTCGACATGCCGATCCAGCGCACTTTGCCCTGGGCGCGCATGTCCTGGAGCGCCTTGACCAGCTCACCTTGTTCGCACTCGGCTACAGTCGGGTTGTGGAGCTGCATTATGTCCACAGAGTCGACGCGGAGCCGCTCCAGGCTTTCATGGAGTCCGCGAAAGAGATTCTCTCTCGTCCAGATATGCCCGTCGTGATGGCAGCCGCACTTGGTGGCCAGGATGAACTCGTCGCGGCGATGGCGGATGAATCGTCCTATCATCTCCTCGCTGTTGCCGTAATCGTTGGCCGTGTCGACGAAGTTAATCCCCGCGTCGAGGACGGCGTTGAGCTGGGCCTCCATTTCGGCATCGGTCATGGCGCGGCGGTGCGCGGCGCCGAATCCGAGGCGGGTGACCTCCAGGCCGGTGCGGCCGAGCGTTGCGGTGGGTAAGGCATTGCCCATGGTGAGCCTCTCCTTCCACTTGGCTGGGGGCCGCCGGCGGAGCAGACCAACCGCCGACGGGACCACATACAGACGGCAAACCGTTCGCTTCGATTAACAGTTCACTGGCGACTCAGGACTGCCGTCACACACGCCCCGGAATCTCCTGGCCGCGGATGAGCATGAACGGCGTGTTGCCCTGATTGGGCGTGCCTTCTACCTGCTTGCGGTGATCTTCATCGACGATGCCGAGGTAGCTCGTCTCAGCGTCGATATAGTGCAAGGCCAGTCCGCGACGGCGATCGGGCGTTGGGTTTGCGCCGGTGCGATGAAAGTTCAGACCGTGGTGGAACATACAGTGGCCCGCCTTGACTTCGACCGGAACGGGCTCTGCCAAGTGCGGAAGCGACAGGAATCTTTCGTGATACTCGCGCGCAATCGGCCCCAACTTGTGGCTGCCGGGGATCACTGTCATGCAGCCGTTCTTGACCGTAGCGTCGTCGAGCGCGACCCAGCAGCTCACATGGTTCTGGGGCGCGAACATGGGCCAGGCGACCGAGTCCTGGTGCCAGTGAGTCACAGTGCCATTGAAGCGCGGCTTCATCATCAGCTGATCGGCGTAGAACTTGATGTTGGGCGTGCCCATCAGCTCTTCGATCACGTCAACAATGGCCGCCTTCTTGGCCACGGCCTCGAAGATCTCATCGTGGTAACAGAGGTAGACCATCTTGCGGATCATGTCGATGCGCGGCTCGACCGTCTTTTTGCCGTCGCGGAACTCCGCTTCGAGCTGAATATAGTTGGGGGGCACATGGGTGAGCCGTCCGGCGGCGATGTCTTCGCTGCGCTGACGGAGTGCCTCGACCTCCTCGTCCGACAGCACGCGGCCGTAGGCAAGATAGCCGTTGTCGTCGAAAAACTGTTTCTGTTCTGCAGTCAGGGCCATGATTGTTCTCCTCAAGATTCAGAATTTGCAGGTTGAACGTGTTTTTCTGTTCAACTGCGAAGTAGCTTAGGCAGGAATAACTGTACGACGATTACGCCAAACAGTCCAAACACGAGACCGAGACCGACCAGAAAGAGGCCGCGCTGGAGCGTGTAGAGCAGAACATAGTCGGAGACGAGCAGTTGGAGCGGGGGAACAAACCCGCCCAGCAGGCCCCAGGCGGCGTAGGCCCAGAAGGCGCCAAAAAGCGGCACGCTGAGCAGGGAAGCGATCGCCAGCAGCAGGGCCGCCTTTTCTTCGGCCAACGCGAGGAGCACTCCGCACAACGCGGCGCCAAGGCTGAGCGCCAGCATGTCGGCCTGCCAGGGGACATAGCCGCCGAGGTCGGAGAGCGAAATCAGCCCGAGCCAGGCCAGAATGGCGGCGGCTGCGCAGACCGATACTGCCGAGCGGAAGGTTGAACGCATGGGCCTACTCCTCCTTGACGGCTTCCAGCCGCACCAAACGCTCGTCGCGTCCGTAGGGATGGACCAGTCGTATGCCGGCCTCGACCGTCCAGCGAGAGGGCGTGGAACGCTGGGCGCGCGCGGCCATGATCCGGTCCAGGTCGAAAACGAAGAGCGGGAAGGCCAAATCCAACTGCCCGTGTGGAGGCAGGGTCTGCTCGATGGTGGAGGCGCGGCTGTACAGGGCCTGGTCCACATTGGGGTCGCTGCCGAGAAAGGCGCTGTTGCTGCCGCCAATGCGTTCGCCGTCGAGGAAAACATTGAAAAAATAGCTGTTCAGACGGACCGGCAGCGGCGAGCGGTTGTGCAGCTTGAAATGCAGGAAGAGGCGATCGCTGCTTCCTTCGGCCCTGCGCACGTCGGTCAGTTCCAGTTCGAGACTCTGAACGCTCTTGATCGAGTTTATGTAGTTGGAGGCGCTGCGCCAGCTGGCAGCCAGTGCGACAATTCCCAGGAAAACGAGGAGCGTGTGGGCGATTCGCGCCCTTTTGGGCGCGGCGACGTTCACCCCGCCTATCAGCTCAGACACACCCCGGGTACGACCTGCCGCGCACGGAGATATAGTCGACGTGGACCTCGTCGGGGGCGCTGAGGTCTCTGGTCTTGGCCATCATGTAGTGCAGGGCCCAGGCGCGGCGGCGTTTTGTGGACGTATTGGCGCTGGAGTAGTGCAGGTTCAGGCTGTGAAAGAGGAGGCAGCCGCCGGCGGGCACGGGTACGGGCACCTCGCGCGCTTTCATCTCTTCGGTCAGCAGCTGGGGCAGATGCTTCAGTTGAAGCAGGCCGTATTTCTGGCTGCCGGGAATGCAACGTATGCAGCCGTTTTCGAGCGTGGCTTCATCGAGCGCGATCCAGCAGGTGATCTGATTCTGGGGGATCAGGAAAGGCCACGAGGCAGTATCCTGGTGATATTCCTTGACGGAGCCATGTCCGGGCGGCTTCATAAAGATCTGGTCGCCGAGCAGCTTGATGTCGGGCTCGTCGAACAGTTCGGAGATGAGGTCGACGAGCTTCGGCTTTTTGGCGACGGCGAGGAAGATCTCGTTTACAGAGGCCGGGAAGTTAATCTTGCGCAACTCGTCGAGCGCGGAGTCGGCCTGCACCTCGCCGCGCGCTACGACCGCCTCCTTCTCGATGACAGGGATCCCTTTGATATCGGCGGGAACTTCGACGCGGCCGAAGGCGATGTCCTCGGTCAGCTGCTGCAGCTGTGCCAGTTCGTCGGCGTCGAGCAGCGTTGGATAGGGCAGGAAACCGTCGCGCCAAAAGGCGGCCTTTTGCTCAGGCGTCAGAATCATCTCTTCCTCCAATGCGCTCGGGTAAGCGCGTCTGACCGGCTCAATCCAGGGTCATGCGCGGGTCGAGTGCGTCGCGCAGGCCGTCGCCGATGAAGTTGATACACAGGACGCAGATGGTGATCATGAGGCCGGGCGGAACCCAGAACCAGGGCATGTCCTCAATAATCGAGATGTTTCGGGCCTCGTTGAGCATGTTGCCCCAACTGGGCGTCGGCACCTGAACCCCCAGGCCGAGAAAGCTGAGTCCGGCCTCGATCAGGATGGCGCTGGCGATGCCGAAGCTGGCGGCTACGGTGATGGGGGCGACCACGTTGGGGAGGATGTGGCGCACGATGATCCACTTCGGCTCGACGCCGACGGCGTGTGCGGCCATGACATAGTCCATTTCGCGGATCGAGAGGATGAGGCTGCGCACCAGGCGGGCGACCCCGGTCCACCCGATCAGGCCGATGGCGAGCATGGAGTTGTAGATACCCGGCCCGATAAAGGAGACGATTGTGATCAGGATGATGAGCGTCGGAAAGGCCATGACGGTGTCGGTGACGCGCATGATCAGGGCATCGGCGCGGCCGCCGTAGTAGCCCGAAACGCTGCCGAGAATGGTTCCGATGGTGATGTAGAGTGCGACAGCCACGATTCCGACCGACATTGAAACGCGGCCGCCGAAGACGACGCGGCTCCACACGTCGCGCCCGGTGAGGTCGGTGCCCAGCAGGTGGCCGGGCCCGGGGGCCAGCCCGATCTCCTTGATCTCGATCTTGGCCGGGTCGATCGGGGCCACAATGGAGGCCAGTGGAAAGAACATGACGACAAACAGGACCATCAGGACGGCGCTGGCCAGGGCCAGTCTGTGGCGGCGAAATCGACGCCAGGCCCGGCGACGCTGTTCGGCGGCTCCGCCTTCGTCCGACCCGAGGGCGGAGGATATCTCTTGGAGGCCTTCAGATTTTCCTTCAACGCTCATAGTCCGTCCGGTTTCCGGTGTTCAGGCAGCGCATTCCGCAGCCAGGAGTCTGCCCAGAGCCTGGCGTCTGAACAGTTGTTCACCTATTCGTAGCGGATGCGTGGATCGATCGTTCCGTAGGTGAGATCTGTTATCAGGTTGCTGGCGACGATGGTCAGGGCGGAGACAAGGACCATTCCCATAATCAGAGGGTAGTCTCGCGTTGCGACGCCGTCCAGATAGAGAATGCCCATACCGGGCCAGTTGAAGATGGTCTCGATGATGATTGCGCCGCCGAAGAGGCTGGGCAGGCGCAGGCCGATGATTGTGATTACCGGCAGAAGGGCGTTGCGCAGGGTATGGCGGAAAATGACCACTTTTTCGCTCAGCCCTTTGCTGCGGGCGACGGTGACGTAGTCGAGCCGTACGACCTCGAGCACGCTGGAACGCGTGTAGCGCATGATCCCGGCCGTCGTTTCCAGGCCCAGCACGAGGGCGGGCAGCGCCAGATAGCGGAGCCGGTCGACTATCGTGCCCCAGAAGCCGAAATCCTTGCCGATGGAGGAATAGCCGCTGGTCGGCAACCATCCAAATTTGAGCGAAAAAAGATAGATCGCGGCTATCGCGGCAAAAAATCCGGGGATGGAGATGCCGATAAAGGCCAGGAAGGTCAGTGCATAGTCGGGCGGCGTGTACTGTTTCAACGCCGAAAAGATGCCGAGCGGAATGCCCAGGACGACGGAGATCACCATGGCTGCGGCCATCAGGCGCAGCGTGGCCGGCAGGCGGCGCGCGATCTCCTCGCTGACCGGGATCTTGCTGCGGATGCGCACGCCGAGGTTGCCCTGGAAGAGGCCGCCCATCCATTGCAGATAGCGGATGGGCGCGGGTTGGTCGAGCCCGTACTTTTCGCGCAGCTTTTCGGCGTGCGAGCCTTCGTCGCCGCCGGCCCCGGTCTCGAAGTCCATCAGGATCATGGCAGAGACGGCGTCGCCCGGCGCCAGTTCAGTGAAGGTGAAGGTGATGATCGTGATCCCGAACAGCACGGGCAGCATCTGGACGAGGCGGCGCAGGATGTAGCGGTTCATAGGCAGTATCGGAACGGGTAAAGGGTGGATACGAGCCAGTGGATGGCGGTCTATCTGACCGCCATCCACTGAGCACTAGTCGTTGCTCTTCTTACTCTCCGGCCAGATACCACCTGTTCGGGTAGCGGTCAGCATAAGGATTATCCAGCTGGCGCCAGGTATTGTTGCACACATCGGCGCTGAAAGCGAAGTAGCGCGTCGGCCAGAAGACGGGGATTTCGCCGGCCTCCGCGGTGATGATCTCGGTTGCTCGATAGATCATCTCCTTACGTTTTTCAGGGTCTGGCTCGGACATGGCGCCTTCTGACAGTGCGTCGAACTCCTCGTTGCAGTAGTGGCCTACGTTGCGGCCCGCCGGCCAGCTGCGGTCGCAGCCGAGCGAGAGGCGCAGCTGGTCGGGATTGAACCAGCCGCAGCAGCCGTAGGAGAGGTCGAAGTCGTCGTTGTCATAGACGCGGGCAACCCAGGAGGGGCCGTCGAGATAGACCAGTTCGACATCGACGCCGACTTCGGCCCAGTACTGCTGCATGGCCGCGTGGATGCGCTTGTTCTGGTCATCCTGGTAGTAGGTGACGAAGTTGACCTCCTGCTCCGTATCCCAGCCGGCCTCGGCCAGCAGCTCGCGCGCCCTGTCCGGATCGTAGTCGTACTTGGTGATATTGGGGCTTACGAATTCGGGATTTGTCATGCGAAGATGGAGCACCTCGGCCAGGTCGCCGTAGTAGGCTTCGGCCATCGACTCGCGGTCAAGCGCATGGATGAGGGCCTGCCGCACGCGAGCATCCTGCCACAGGGGTTTGTGCTGGTTGGCCCAGACGGTCATGCCGCCTGCGAGCAGGCCGCCAAGCAGAACGATATCGGGGTCGTCCTTGTAGCGCTCATATTCGACGGCTGTGACGCGGCCGGCCATGTGAACCTCGCCGTTTTCAAGCGCGGCGAAGGCGGTCGCGCCGGACAGGCCGATGCGGAAGATGATGCGGTCGATGTAGGGGCGGCCGGCGTAGTAGTCCTCGTTGGCTTCGAGGATATAGTACTGGTCCGGCTCGAACTCACCCATGACAAAGGGGCCGGAGCCGACCGGATTGCGGACCGCATACTCCGAATCGCCCAGCTCGGCGAAGGGGATTCCATCGAGCAGATGCTTCGGCCAGATGTTGAAGGAGGCCATGTTGTTGAGCACGCTGCTGCGCGCCCGCACCAGGTTCAGCTCAAGGGTGTAGTCGTCCAGAACCTTGATGCCGGAAATGTCATCGGCTTCGCCGTTTTCAAAGGCCTCGGCGCCGACCAGCTGGTCCAGCCCCGAGGTGCGGCCGTGGGAGGCGCCGGTATCGGGATGGAAGAAGATCTCCAGCGAATACTTGACGTCCTCGGCGGTCAGCGGCTCGCCGTCGTGGAAGCGAACATCATCGCGCAGATGGAAGGTATAGGTGAGGCCGTCATCGGAAACTTCCCAGCTTGTGGCAACGTCGGGATGAATGGTGACAGCATCGGTGTCGCGGTCGATCAGCTGGTTCCAAAGGTAGGGGTCTGCGGCCGAGAAGATGAACCAGTTGCTGCCGGTCATGGCGCCGGCGGCGCCAGCGATGATCACCTCGCCGCCATATTTGGGCGGTGAATCGGGGCAGACGTTGATGGTCGAGCTGCCGACGTCAGCCGGATCGTACCAGAGCTCCTCGGGCTCGGCTGCAGTCTCTTCCTGCATTTCCTCCTCTTCCATCTCTGCCGAATCGGTCGCGGCCGGCGCGGCGCAGGCTGCGAGCAATCCAACCAGCAGGAGCAGGAACAGGACGAATCCAACCTTCTTTGCTGTGAAAGACATCGTTCAAACCCTCCTTGTCATAGTTGCGATGGGCCCGGTAGTGCGGGCGCGAGCCGGGTGCGTGAATCCAATCACGTTGTCGGTGGCCGAGCAGCAATCGTTTCTATCGCGGTCGAACGAGACGGACGGTCGACTGGATGGGATTGCTCCCGGGCCTGCCGGACAAACGAGGACGGAAACGCGAATCGGTGGAACAAGGACGAATCACGGCTGAAAGAACGACCAGAGGTCGCAGTCGTAAACGAACGGCCGCCTACACAGCCATTACGACCTGTAACCTCTGTGACATCACATGCTCAGGTTGTGCAAAACTCTTTCCGGATGCGAAGGACGATGACTTTTGAATGCGGCGCCGAAAGAACAGATTACGGGGCGGCTTTGCGGTCCGTGAACGCTTGACGGGGGCCAGTGGACAGCAGGTCTGCAACCCACTATCCACTGACCGTTAAGGACAGCAGTTCTTACTCTCCGGCCAGGTACCAATTTGCCGGGTAACGCTCGGCAAAGGGCTCGTCCAGCTGGCGGTAGACGTTGTTGCAGACGTCGGCGCTGAAGGCCGAGAAACGCGTCGGCCAGAAGACGGGAATCTCGCCGGCCTCTGCGGTGATGATCTCGGTCGCCTGGTACAGCATCTCCTTGCGCTTCTCGGGGTCGGGCTCGGACATAGCTGCTTCGGACAACGCGTCGAACTCCTCGTTGCAGTAGTGGCCTACGTTGCGGCCCGCCGGCCAGCTGCGGTCGCAGCCGAGCGAGAGGCGCAGCTGGTCGGGATTGAACCAGCCACAACAGCCGTAGGAGAGGTCGAATTCGTCGTTGTCATAGACGCGAGCAACCCAGGCGGGGCCGTCGAGATAGACCAGATCGACCTTGATGCCGACATCGGCCCAGAACTGCTGCATGGCGGCATGGATGCGCTTGTTCTGATCATCCTGGTAGTAGGTTACGAAGCTGACTTCCTGCTCCGAATCCCAGCTGGCCTCGGCCAGCAGTTCGCGCGCCCTGTCGGGGTTGTACTCGTACTTGGTGATGTTTGGACTTACGAATTCGGGATTGGTGAGCCGCAGATGGAGGACCTCGGCCAGCTCGCCGTAGTAGGCCTCGGCCATCGACTCGCGGTCGAGCGCGTAGAGGAGCGCCTGCCGCACGCGAGCATCCTGCCAGAGAGGCCGGTTGTGGTTGGCCCAGACGGTCATGCCACCGCCGAGCTGACCACCGAGAAGAACGATGTTGGGGTCGTCCTTGTAGCGCTCATATTCGACTGCGGTCACGCGGCCGGCCATGTGAACCTCGCCGTTCTCAAGCGCGGCAAAGGCGGTCGCGCCACCCAGGCCGATGCGGAAGATGATGCGGTCAAGGTAGGGGCGACCGTCGTAGTAGTCCTCGTTGGCGTTGAGGATGTAGAACTGGTCCGGCTCGAAGTCACCCATCTTGAACGGGCCGGAGCCGACCGGATTGCGGACGGCATATTCGGTGTCCACCAGGTCGGTGTAGGGAACACCCTCGAGCAGATGCTTGGGCCAGATGTTGAAGGCGGCCATGTTGCTGAGAACGCTGCTTCGGGGTCGCACAAGGTTCAACTCGACGGTGTAGTCGTCCAGGACCTTGATGCCGGAGATCTCGTCGGCCTCGCCGTTTTCGAAGGCTTCAGCGCCTTCCAGCTGGTCCAAGCCGGAGGTGCGACCATGCGAAGCGCCGGTATCAGGGTGGAAGAACATCTGCAGCGAATACTTGACGTCCTCGGCGGTGAGCGGCTCGCCGTCGTGGAAGCTTACGTCGTCGCGCAGGTGGAAGGTATAGGTGAGGCCATCTTCGGAGACCTCCCAGCTCGTTGCCACGTCAGGATGGATCGAGACCGCATCGGTGTCGCGGTCGATCAGCTGGCTGAAGATATAGTCATCGCGCGCGCTGAAGGTGAACCAGTTGCCCCCGGTCATGGCACCGGCGGCGCCGGCGACGACGATCTCGCCGCCCTGCTTGGGCGGTGAATCTGTACAGACGTGGATCGTGGTGCTGTCAACGTCTGCCTCATCGTACCAGGGCTCGGCGGGCTCTTCCGCCATCTCTTCCTTCATCTCCTCCTCCTCCATCTCTGCCGGCGCCGTGTCGGCCGGCGCGGCGCAGGCCGCGAGCAGCCAGAGCAGCATGACAAGAGAGAGGACGATTCCAACGGTCTTGCGAGAAATCCTCATTGTTTCAACTCTCCTTCTCTTTTGATGCGATGCGTCCGTCGTTCCGGACGCAAACCGCGTGGATAAAACCAACAATGTCACCGATGCGAGCCAGCGGGGTTCTGCGAGCGCTTCCGGTGGAGACGGGTGGTTGACTTCAGAACTGACTGAACAACGACAAGCCCCTGGTGGAAAGGGGTCCTGCAACCGATTTATCCGACGGATAAACGACACCAACAAGCCGCCTTTCCGGGTCGATCTTCGTCCAATCTCGTCATTGAGGCATGTGCGGGGCAGATGTCCAGACGAGCCAGACCGCGCTGGAGGCAGACGGGAGACTTGGGCTGAACGACGCCAAAAGTATACGCAGCCTCTACGATTTGACTACGATGTGTATACCACATCCTCGCGGGCCGCGTCAAATCCGGCTGGCAGGTGCAAGAGGCCGAGCGGCCGAGTAGACTCTCAAACGACTGTTCAACGCTTAGCTACGAAGTGTCAAATTGTCGCCCGCGCCCGATACTGCAGGGCTTCGGCAAGGTGCGGCGTGTCGATCTCATCTTCACCGGCAAGGTCGGCTATGGTGCGCGCCAGTTTGAGGACGCGATGATAGGCGCGGGCGCTCAGGTCCATTTGGCGCACGGCTGCCGTCATCAGCTTTTTGCCCGGCTCCTTCAGCGAACAGAAACGCTGTACCTCCCCAGGGCCCATATCCCCGTTTACGACGACGTTGGTCTTGCCCAGCTGGGCAAAGCGGGCCTGTTGACGGGCGCGCGCCCGCTCCACGCGTTGCCGCAGTTGCGCGGAAGGCTCGCCGCCGTCGAGGCTCGACAGCTTTTCCACCGGCACGCGCGCCACGTCCACATGGATGTCGATGCGATCAATCAGGGGCCCGCTGATGCGACCCTGGTAGCGCTGCACTGTCATCATCGAACAGTTACACGGTCTGCGCTCGTCGCCGAAATAGCCGCAGGGGCAGGGGTTCATGGCGGCCACGAACATGAAATTGGCGGGGAATGAAAGCGTGCCGGCCGCGCGGCTAATGGTCACGACCTTGTCTTCGAGCGGCTGGCGGAGGCTCTCCAGATTCTTGGAACCGAACTCCGGCAACTCGTCGAGGAAAAGGACGCCGCGGTGTGCCAGACTGATTTCACCGGGGCGGGGCACGCGTCCACCACCGACCATGCCGGCGTGGCTGATTGTGTGATGCGGGGCGCGAAAGGGGCGGGCGCGAACCAGCGGACCAACGCCGTCAAGTTCGCCTGCAACCGAATAGATGCGGGTGATCTCGAGCGATTCGCGCAGGCCCGCAGCGGGCAGAATCGACGGCAGGGCGCGCGCTATCAAAGTCTTTCCGCTGCCGGGCGGCCCTACCATGCGTACGTTGTGGCTGCCGGCACAGGCGACCTCGAAGGCGCGCTTGGCGTGTTCCTGACCGCGGATATCCTTGAAATCGACAGGATAGACGACCTCCTCCTCGACGCTGAACGTGGTCGCGTTCTGGCAGGGGATCTCGTTCTGTCCGGTCAAATGGCCCATGATGTCTTTAAGATGGGAGACCGGGTAGACGTCGATGCCTTCGATGAGGGCGGCCTCGGATGCGTTGGCTTCAGGAACGAACAGGCGGCGGAAGCCGCGTTGTTGGGCCATCGCCGCCATCGAAAGCGCCCCGTTCACATGGCGTACTGAGCCATCCAGACCCAGTTCGCCGACGACCAACGCGTCCTCAACGTCAGCCAACACCTGCCGGGAAGCTGCCATTATGCCGAGCGCGATCGGCAGGTCGTAGGCGGGGCCTTCTTTGCGCAGGTCCGCCGGCGCAAGGTTGACCGTCAGGCGGTGCTGCGGGTAGAAAAAGCCGCTGTTGGCAATGGCCGAACGAACCCGTTCTCCGCTTTCGCGCACAGCTGCACTGGGCAGGCCGACAACAGTTAGTCGTTCCAGTCCGCTTGCTATATCGACTTCGACTTCGATCGGTTCGGCGTCCAGGCCGACGATCGCGCAGCTACGCACTCTTGCTAACATCGAAACCTCCCGGGGATTGAGTTTTCGTTGATTGTCGTTTCCATTCTATTGGTCAGCAGAAACAGGCCATTTAAGTCCTGCCATTTGCCAGGAGCGGGCCAATGAGTCGGCGGCAGCTTGGGCCGCGTCGGCGGGGGCAAGCGCGCTTATACGTTGACTGAACGGCTCGACGGTCACCGGGCCGTCGTAGCCGATCGCGTCCAGCGCTTGCAAAAATCCTGCCACATCGGTGAGGCCTGTCTCGGCCGGCAGCTCACGCTCAAGGTCCATCTGCTCATCCGCGCTGCGACCAGCGACGGCGTCGTTGACATGGACATTCACCACCTGGGCGTTGGTCAGGCCGCGCACGGCTGAGACGTCGGTGTGGCTGGTAAAGAGGTGAAAGATATCGACGAGCAGACCGACATTCTCGCCAAGATCGGCAGCCAGCTGCAGCATATCCTCCATCGTGTGGATGAAGGAATATCGCATTCCGTCGCGCAACGTCTTGGGCCCGATCCATTCCAGGCCAAAACGGATTCCGTTCGCCGCCAGAATTTCGACGACGGGGCCCAGACGGTCCAGGTGAAACTGGTAGTTCTCGTTGCGGTTGCGTTCATCGTCGGCGGGGGAAATGGCGACGGACGTGCGGTCCGCGCCCAGAGATTTGGCCAGTTCGGCCTGCGCCGGCAGCTGCTCCACTTCTCTCCGCCAGACGCTTTCATCTGCCCGGTAGGTGACGGGCATACTCCAGATTCCGTAGTGCAGGCCGGCGCCCGTCATCTTCTCACTTATGGCTTGACCGCCCTGCTGCGCTGCGATCTGCTGTAGTTCGGCAATCGAGACGTCGATGCCGCCATAGTGGAAGCGGCGAGCGAGCTGTACGGACTCGTCAAACGACAGGTCGATACCCAAGGCCCTAGGACTGAAATTGGGAAACATGGTTCTCTCCGGTGGGCGCCGCGAGGGGCGGAAGCTCAAGTAGGGAGTGCGATCTGTTCTTGTCATCCAGGCCGGCTACGCAGGCCCAGGCTGGCGGTGATGCCCACGAGACCGGCGAGGGCCACGTAGAGAAACACCTGCTGGTAGGCTTCGATGACCGGGAGGCCGCGTTCGAGGCCTGTATGAAGCAGAACACCCGCGAGCGCGGTGCCGACTGCGACGCCGACGAAACGAATCATACTATAGACCCCCGCAGCCGTGCCCATCTCATCCTCTTCCGTTTCTGACATGGCGGCCTGATGCAGCGCGGCAAGCATTGTGCCTACGCTCAACCCCTGCAGCGCCAGCAGGAAAATAACTACGCCGATGTGCGCGGAGGCCTGAAGCTGGGAGAAGAAGAAGACTGCCAGCGCCTGCCCACTCAGACCGGCAAGCACCGGCCAGCGGCTGCCCCAGCGATCGGCAGCCTGGCCGCCAAAACGCACCATCAGCGCCATTGCGCCTGGGTTGATTGTCAGCATCAGGCCCAGAATTCCGGGGCTGAAGTTGTGAATGTCGACGAGATAGAGGGGGACGAGAAAGCTGGCCCCACCCATCACAAACATGCGGAGGGCCGCGCACAGGGAGGCGAAGCGGAAGTTGCGGTAGCTGAAAAGCTTCAAAGAGACAAAAGGATTGGCGCGGCGTCTCTCCCAAACGAGAAAGGAGACGAGCAGCAGCGCCAAGGCGGCCAAAAGCCGCCAATCGCGCAGTGGCTCGACACCTGTAATGGGGCGGCTGGAAAGGTAGAACAGGCCTAAGGTCAGCGTGCCCGACAGGAGGAGCACACCGGTCCAGTCGAAGCTGCGCAAGAAATGCGGCCGCACGTCGCTGAGGCCGGCGGGAACCCACTGGCGCACTGCATAGAGGCCGGCGATCCCGAGGAGCAGCGCTGGCGCGAACGCGGCCCTCCATCCCCAGGCATCAACGAGAAAGCCGGCGAAGAAGGGGCCGATAGCCGCCATCAGCGGCCCGATGGAACCCCAGGTGCCGAGCGCCTTGCCCCGTTCTCCTTCGCCAAAAATAGTGGCGATGAATGCCATTCCAAGAGGCATCATGCCGGCGATGCCGAATCCTTGCACAGCCCGGCCGATCATCAGCCATGTCAGGTTTGTGGCGAACAGGGTCATCGCGGACCCGGCCGAAAAGATGGCGATGCCGGCCAGAATGAGTCGTCGGCGACCCACTCCGTCGCTCAGGCGTCCGTAGACGGGCATCAGTATCATGTAGGGCAATGTGAATGCGCTCGATGTCCAGGCGACCACATCGGCGCTCATGGAGAAAGTATCGCGCAGGACGGGCAGGGCGACACGGCTCATCGATGAGCTGAGCGGCATGATGGTAGAAGGGATCATCAATACATAGAGTATCATCCAGGCTTCGTGCGACGGCAGGGCTCGCTCAGAAGTTGGAACCGATTTGGCTTCGGTCTCGTTTCTTCTTCGTAATAGAACGCGGAGGAGAATTGGAGTCGTAGAACCTTCCATGCAGAGCCCTTTCGGAACAGCGCGACGGCGGACGGCGGACAGCTTCAACTCTTTAGCGGTTTAGGCGACCCTTCCTAATCATACCCGCGCCAGACTGAATTGCAATGAGAGGATTGGCTGCGATTTCGATCGTGCCTTTCCCTATCAGGTGTTGACAAAAAGCGGATCGACGTGCCAAGATCGAAATGCTAAGCCGGACCAAACGAGTGAGGCTGTCCGATGCGCGAGGACAGAGGCAGTCGCAGTGGATCAGAACTTGTAACGAGACAGTCCATTTGGCTGCCTGCGGACGGATAACGGGCAGTAAAATGTAGCGCGTGGAGGGACCGTCGGGCCGGGCGGCGCATAAGCCGGTCGCCCTGCCTCTTGCCACCCCTCTACGCTTTGGACGAAGTTTAGCAAATTGACCGCCCTGCAGCTGTAAAGGACTCTCTTTGATGCGAGCATTGATCTACCGCGGCCCGTGGAAGATGCCCTTGGAGGAGCTTGAGGAGCCGAAGCCTGAAGAGGGTCAGGTTGTCGTGGAGGTGCAAGCGGCCGGTATCTGCGGCTCGGACGTTCATGGCTTCACCGGCAAGAGCGGCCGCCGCACGCCCGGCATTGTGATGGGCCATGAGTTCGGCGGCACAATCAGCGACGTGGGCGCGGAAATCGGGGAATACCAGGTCGGCGACGAAGTGGTCGTCATGCCGCTGTTCTCGGTTGCCGAAGGCGCGGACCCGTATCCGATCAACATGTCTCCTCACCGGCGGCTGACGGGGATGAACGAGCACGGCGCCTATGCGCAACGCGTCGCGGTGCGCGCGACGCAGCTGTACCGCAAGCCCGAGGCGCTCAACTGGCAGCGGGCCGCGCTGTGCGAACCGCTGGCCGTCACGCTGCACGCCGCACGCATAACGCCGGTCAACCCGATGGATAAGGTAGCGGTCATTGGCGCCGGTCCGATTGGTCTGCTGGCAATGCTCTCCGCCCGTCTGAAGGGCGCGGGAACGATAATTGTCACCGACCGCTCCGCCCACCGGCTGGATCTGGCCGAGGAGTTGGGCGCCGACGCCGTCATCAAGGTAGGGCCCGAAGACGCTCCAGGCGATACTGCGGCGGCCATCCGCGCAATGACAGGGGGCGGCGTGGACGTGGCGTTCGAGGCCGTGGGTATCAGCGCGACTGCGCAGCAATCGGTCGACGCGACGCGCAATGGTGGCAACATAACCTGGATTGGCAACAATGCGCGCATGATCGAGGTGGACATGCAGAGTATCGTCACGCGCGAGATGAGCGTGCGCGGCTCGTATGGCTTCGACGAGAACGATTTTGCGGCCGCGATCGAGGTCCTCGCCTCGGGCCGTCTGAACGTAGATCCACTGGTGGAAAAGATCGCCCCGTTGGAGGAAGGGCCGGAGCTCTTCCGCAGCCTGGCCGCCGGCGAATGCGAACTGGTGAAAATCATACTCAAGCCGTAGCCATTTCGGACGCCTGTCATTGACACGAAGGCGGGCATTGGGCTTGTCTGAACACTGTTTCTTGTGTTTGACTGTTAGCAATGATCCACTCAGGTCCAAACAGATGAAAATCGCGGCCTTCCCTAAGTGTTACTTGGATGAAATTTCGCTGCACCGCACGATGTCGGTCTTCGACTGGATCGAGCAGGCGCAGGAGTTGGACGCGGAGGGATTGGAGATGTACGAGGGCTTTTTCTGGAGCCTGGACGACGCCTACATCGATTCGATCGGAGAGGCCATCGACGCGGCCGGCTTTGCCATGCCGATGCTCTGCTGCTCACCTGATTTTACCGACCCCGACCCGGAAAACCGCAAGCGCGCCGTGGAGCAGGAAGCGCGCATGATCGAGATTACGCGACGTCTGGGCGGGGCGGGCGCAGTCTGCCGTGTGCTGTCCGGTCAGCGCCGGCCCGGTGTATCGCTTGAGCAGGGCCTGGAGTGGGTGACGGCGTGCATTCAGGAATGTATCGAAATCGCCAGAGAGCATGACATCGTACTGGGGCTGGAGAACCATTACAAGGACGGCTACTGGCAGTACCCGGAATTTGCCCAAAGAGCTGAGGTCTTTGTACAGTTGCTGGATACCGTCTCAGAGCGCAGACATTTTGGCGTACAGTTTGATCCGTCCAACGCGCTCGTGGCGGGGGACGATCCGGTGGAGTTGCTGCGCCAGGTCTCGGATCGCGTTGTGACGATGCATGCCAGCGACCGCTTTCTGGTCGAGGGCGCCTCGCTGGAAGAGGTCCTCCTGCCCAACGGGCTCATAGGCTATCCAGACAAACTCCAGCATGGTGTGACCGGCCAGGGCAGCAACGACTACGACGCCATCTTTTCCATTCTGCGAGAAAGCGGCTTCAACGGTTGGGTCAGCATCGAAGACGGCATCAATGGAATGGAGGAGATGCGGCAAAGCATTGGATTCCTACGGCGGATGCGCACACGGTATTTCGAGATGTGAGGGTCTGGAGGAGGATCCCACTGCTCTCAGTGCGGCGGAGGTTGTAAGTTGACGATCAAATTTGGCACCGATGGTTGGCGGGCCGTCATTAGCGAAGATTTCACATTCGAAAATGTGCGCAAGGTTGCGCAGGCAATTGCCGATGTAACCAACGACCAGTTCAAGGGGTTGCCGCGCCTGCAGCCATCGCTGGTTGTGGGATTCGACACGCGTTTTCTGAGTGACCGCTACGCGGTTGCCGTGGCGGAGGTGCTGGCCGGCAACGGCATCCGCGTCTGGCTAAGCCAGGCCGATGCGCCGACGCCGATGATCTCCTACGCTATTGTCGACAAATGGGCAGACGGCGGGGTGATGATCACCGCCAGCCACAACCCGCCCCGCTACAACGGAATTAAATTGAAGGCTTCTTACGGCGGCTCGGCCAGCAACAACACGCACAAGGAGGTCGAGCGGCGCATTCACCTACGTGAGCGGCAAGGGACTCCGCCCAAGCGAATTGCCTATGATCAGGCGCTCAAAGCCGGCATCATCGAGCGTTTTAACCCGCTGCCCGCCTTCCGAACGCAGATGCGCAAACTGGTCGACTTCGATGCGATCCAGCAGGCCGGTCTCTCGGTTGCCGTCGATGCGATGTACGGTGCGGGGCGGATCTACCTGCGTCGGTTGCTGGAGGGGGCCGACTGTCTCGTGACCGAACTCCGTAACGAGATGAATCCCGGCTTCAACGGCATTCACCCTGAACCGATCGCCAGACATCTGCAACCGCTGGTGGCCGAGATGGCGACCGGCAAATACCAGTTGGGGCTGGCCACCGACGGCGACGCCGACCGCATCGGCGCGATTGACCCCGACGGCCGTTTTATCGACCCGCACCAAATCATGGCACTGCTGGTCGACTATCTGATCCAGGAGCGGTCGCTGCGGGGGAGCATTGCCAAGACTGTCAGCACGACACAGATGCTGAACCGTCTGGCCGCGCACTATGGGCTGCATGTACACGAAACGCCGGTGGGCTTCCACTACATCAGCGATCTGATGCTGCAGGAGCCGGTGCTCCTGGGCGGGGAGGAGAGCGGAGGCATCAGCATCCTCGGCCACATCCCCGAAGCTGACGGACTGCTGATGGGATTGCTGCTGACCGAGATGGTTGCCAAACGGCGCAAGCCTCTGGGCGCGCTCATTGACGAGTTGATGGGGCGGCCTTACATGGGAAGATTTTTCTATGGCCGCAACGACCGGGAGGTGAAACCGTTCGCCAAAGCGGATCTGGTCGAGCGGTTGATCGCCAACCGGCCCAGCGCGTTGACAGGTTCATCCGTCGCCCAAGTGAGCAACCGGGACGGCGTAAAGTTCACGCTGACCAACAACAGCTGGCTGTTGATACGCCCGAGCGGCACAGAGCCCGTTTTGCGCATCTACGCCGAAGCCCACTCGCACGAAGCGGTCGCGACGCTGTTGGCCGAGGGAACCGTTTTGGCCCAGCGCGTGCTGAACGGAATCTGAACGGGGCATTTCGGCAAGGCGCTGCTGCTGCGGAAGTACGCGGCGGTTGAAACTAAAGGCGTTGGACGTTTAAGGGCGCGAGCCGCACGGTTCGCGCTCTTTCTGTGTCGCCTAACCGTGTTCCGTTTTCACGATACGCGACTGGATCTCGTTCTCTCCTGCAATCGCTCAGCCCGGCCTGTGAGCCAGTCGCTGTCTGACCTCCTGGCGCGTCTCCTCAAATGTCTGCCGCAACTTCAGGTCAGACGACTTCTGGCCGCTGACAACACGCTGCGCGCAGGTCACACAGCCGAGCGATGCTTTGTAGCCGCTCTGGTCGCAGCTCAGACAGTCGCACATGCGGATCATCATGAGAGAGAAGGCAAGTGTGTCCTCGTTTCCGTCACGCTGGCCCGCCACCTGGTCAACCAGCTCCCTCCAGACGGCGCCTCGTTCCAGGCGGAGCGGTCGGATGGCCCGATGGGGAAAGAGTATTTCACTCTTGGGGTACATGACGACTCCTCTCTAGAGGTGAACGCATTGCTTGGTGTGGTCCGGCGACGGCTTTCGAATGCTATCTGCGCCGAGGCTTTTCTTCGACTCGGTCCGTTGGTCCAGGGCTCACGACCTGGCCGCGAGTTGGACTGCGAACAGGAGCGACAGTCCTAGAACCAGAAGACAGATGAACAGGATAAGGGTCAAAGGCAGCAGGACAGCCGTCAGCGACCGGCCGCGCGTCAGAGCTGTTGCTTGCTCGTTGGCTCTGGCATAGACAGTTGCCGACCAGATAACTCCGACCGCGCTGCTAACCCCGCCCAGGCATGGGACCGGCGCGAGGCCGATCAGCAGCAGCGGAACAGCGGCAAAACCGGTGGCGGCAAAGAAGGGCTGCAGACGAACGCCCGCGCCAATGGCCTTGTTGCAGACCATCACCATCGCGCCGTAGACGATCCAGACTGTTACCCAGCGCAGCGGCCAGTTGATCCACTCGCCGAGTGCGCTGAGAAAGGCCGCCAGCCAGCCGGGGAAGGGCTGGTCAAGGCCGGCGAGCATCAGCGTAAGGTCACCCATCAGGGCCTGGTTGGACGGCGCGATCAGGCTCTTCACCGCGAACAAGGACCCGCCTTCAGACAGCACCTGGTCCAGTCGGGACGCTTGCGCGGCCACCCTCGCCAGGGGAAGAGCGCTGCCTGCCGAGGCGGCCAGCTGCCAGCTGACCATGAAGGGCACCAGTCCTGCCAGGAGCCCGCAAGAGGCGACCATGCCCAGCGACTGCCGCATGGTGGTCCCGGTAAAGCCCGAGGCTCGCAACTGGACAGCATCGCTCATCTTCTGGGGCGGGGGGAACCAGTCGGATAATCTCATAGTCCGCCTCCGGCAAGGGTCAGCAAGGCAGCCATTGCGGCACCCGCAAGGCTAACTGCCAACAGGACTGTCCAGGCGCCTATTGCCGCCAGCGCCGCCGGCCCCGGAGACAGTTCATGGGCGACTTCCATACCCCGATAGGCAATCAATATGCCCCATACATGGACCAGAAGTGTAGCGACGGAGACGAATGGAAGCGCGGTGAGCAGGTACAGCAAGCGTGGAGCAGTGCTAAGGGACATCGCGCCCAGCGTCTGGCCCAAGGAGCCCTGGCCGCCGACCGCGCGCGCGAGTACATGTCCAATGAGACTGAAGAGTAGCCACTGGCCGATAATGCTGATTGGTGTTGTAGCAAGGGTCAGAAATCGGAACCAGCCGCTGTCGTAGCCGCTGGATATACGCAGGAAAGGCCAGACGCCGCGCAGCGAGAGCTCGATTTCGTAGATCGTCTCAACATTGGCCGCGCTCTGGCGCAGGAGCCATAGCACAACATTCAGGAGCGCATCGGAAGAAGGCAGAGAGGCCGTCAGCAGCAGGCCCCCGGCGACTCTGGCGGCCGCGACCAGTATGCTGACGCAGGCGCAGAGGAAAAGTCCTTCAATCCACGGATTGTCGTCGTCGACAATTGCAACGAAAGGATCGGGTTCCAGGAAGAGTGCCTGCCCAACAAAGCGCGGGTAGTTCTGTGGCTGTAACATCCGGCTGCAATGCGCCCCGCGGCTGCGGGAATGCTCCGTATGTTTGAAGAGTCGTCGCAGGCGTTTATTTCACGCCGACGGCACTGAAATCTTCAAGTTGAGAGTCGGGCTGAATTCCAAGGTGACAGCAGTGCGACAACTTCGCAACATGAGCGCTGTGAATCCGGCTTACGTCGAATGCCGTCTTAGCGTCCACAATCATAGCACAGGAATGACCTACGCTCGAAAATCGCGACCAAATCGGAAGATAGTGCGCCGTGCCAGGCAAGTCGAGCGACGCCCGGAGACTATAGCGCTTCGATAGGATTGATTCAGCCTTGTGCGCGTGATATTCTGGGGAAACCCACCCTGGCCGAGCGCTTCATCTCGACGGATACGGCTCACTGCTGTAGAGCATGTCAATCCGAGTTACACAATGCCCAATGCCCTCCCTACCGACCGGTAAGCTGGCGCCACAACTGCTGACGAACTTGATCGCCTCGTTGCCGACCGAGGACCGTCATCTTGTCTTGGGGCCCGGCGTGGGCGAAGACGCCGCCGTCATCGAACTGGGCGGCGCAGATATGCTGCTGGCGGCCAAGAGCGATCCGATTACCTTTGCCACCGAAGAGATCGGCTACTACGCCGTAAATGTTTGCGCCAACGATCTGGCGGTGTGCGGCGCCCGCCCTCGCTTCTACCTCCCCACGGTTCTGCTGCCCGAAACAACGACTGAGGCGGAAGTGCGCCGGATCTGCGACCAGGTCGGAGCCGCCTGCCGTGCGCTGGATGTCACGGTGGCGGGCGGACATACTGAGGTAACCGAGGCGGTGAATCAGCCGGTGATTGCCGGAACGCTGCTGGGAGAGGTCGCGCGGCGCAAGGTCGTGCGAACCGGTGGCTGCCGCCCTGGTGACCTGGTCCTGCTGGCCGGCAGTGCAGCGATCGAGGGCACGTCGATAATCGCGCGCGAGATGCGCGATCCACTGCTGGCCCGAGGCTGGCGGCCGGCGCAGTTGGATGAGGCGGCTGACTATCTGTATGAGCCGGGCATCAGCGTGCTGGCGCCGGCGCTGGCTGGGGCTGAGGCGGAGCTGGTGACGGCGATGCACGACCCGACCGAGGGCGGGGTCGCGACCGGTCTGTGGGAGCTGGCCGACGCGTCCGGCTGCGGGCTGGAGGTGGAGCTGGACGAGATTCCGGTAGCGGCCGCGACCGCGGCCGCGTGCGCCGCTTTTGGTCTGGACCCGCTGGGCACGATCGCGTCGGGCGGGCTGCTGGCGACCGCCGCGCCGGAGGACGTGGAGCCGTTGCTTGAGCTGTGGCGGACCGTGGGCAGAGAGGGCCGGCGCATCGGGCGTGTGCTGACGGGCGACGAAGGCGTCTACGGCCTGCGAAACGGCTTGAGAGTACCGCTGCCGCGTTTCGACGCCGATGAAATTGTGAAATTGTGGGCGGAGTGAGAGGAGCTTCTACCGCTACAAAGACCTGTAGTAGTCCCTAATCCTCTTGGCCATTAGTCCTCGCCTCTCCTGGAGAAAGTCATCATAGTCCTCAACACCTGATGACTCCATCCCGTCAGGAATACAGTGCGAGATCAAGTTTTCTCTCAGCTGATCCGCGTCGGTTATTCCGCCGTATCGAGTCTTTCCGTTCTTGCATTGCTCCCACAATTCTGAGAAATACGTTGCTGGTGGTCGATTGCTTATGGCAATGTCGATTTCTCGCTGCATGACAGCGTAATTGGCAATCTGATTGTACTTTCTCTTTGGAATGCCGTGCTTCTGCAGATAGTTTCGAGGAAAGACATGGTGAATGTCTCGCTGGCCCTCAAGGAGATCACGTACGGTAAGGTCGCTTGATAAGAAGCCCTTGTCATTCCCCTTGACATGACATGCAAGAAATACGTTGAAATAGGGGCTACTAAAGTGTTTCCCTAATGGAACCAAGAATTTCTTCCTGACGAGCGTGCAGCCGAAACGCCCGTGAATCCTATGTGCCCCCTTTCCGAGAAGTCGGGGTTTCAAAAGGGATCTACTTTAGTTTGTGGAGGTAGGTTGTTGTTCTTATCTTTCAGTGCTCTCTCTGTTGAGCCGTCTGCTGAATCCTGACCTGCTGGCCGACCTCGTGACAGACTTCAACTTTCAGTGCTCTCTCTGTTGAGCCGTCTGCTGAATCTCGGTTTGGGAGAGGGGCACAGACGAGGATAACACAAACTTTCAGTGCTCTCTCTGTTGAGCCGTCTGCTGAATCCCGAAAGAACTTTTTGAGCGTGCCAACACCCTCGGCGCCGACTTTCAGTGCTCTCTCTGTTGAGCCGTCTGCTGAATCCAAAATCGGCGTCGTGCGCGCCACGTACCAGATGCCCTTTCAGTGCTCTCTCTGTTGAGCCGTCTGCTGAATCACGACGACAACGAGGACTGGCCGCAGAACTGGGAACCTTTCAGTGCTCTCTCTGTTGAGCCGTCTGCTGAATCCTGGTACACGTCTCCGCAGAGCAGGCAGCGCTCGGCTTTCAGTGCTCTCTCTGTTGAGCCGTCTGCTGAATCGTCGCTCTGACGATCGACGGCGTGGCCGGGCAGTACCTTTCAGTGCTCTCTCTGTTGAGCCGTCTGCTGAATCCATGATCCGGTTCGGCGCCGTCATCAGCAGCCGCCACACCCTTTCAGTGCTCTCTCTGTTGAGCCGTCTGCTGAATCGACACGCGCGCGCAGCAGATCGACCTCGATGAGATCTTTCAGTGCTCTCTCTGTTGAGCCGTCTGCTGAATCGTCAGAGCGACCGCCTCCTCAAGGTCCGACAGGCCGTTCTTTCAGTGCTCTCTCTGTTGAGCCGTCTGCTGAATCTACAAGTCGGTTCGGACGAATCCGGATGACATCCACTTTCAGTGCTCTCTCTGTTGAGCCGTCTGCTGAATCCAACTACGACGTCAACTACGACCTGCCCGCCATCCACTTTCAGTGCTCTCTCTGTTGAGCCGTCTGCTGAATCGTCGGCGCGGCTGACGACGACGTCTGCGGTTGGGACCTTTCAGTGCTCTCTCTGTTGAGCCGTCTGCTGAATCGCCGATTTTGTCCGCGGCGGCAGAAACAATCTGCGTTCTTTCAGTGCTCTCTCTGTTGAGCCGTCTGCTGAATCGTGCTCTGGCCGTCGATGTACCAGAGTTCGGGCGCGTCTTTCAGTGCTCTCTCTGTTGAGCCGTCTGCTGAATCATCGCGACCCTACAGCCCTTCTGGGGACAGTGTTCGAAACTTTCAGTGCTCTCTCTGTTGAGCCGTCTGCTGAATCACCCTGGACAGAGCTGTAACTGGCGAACTAGGCTGTTCTTTCAGTGCTCTCTCTGTTGAGCCGTCTGCTGAATCGAAATCGCGCCAATCGAAGAACTCCCATCCCTCCACTTTCAGTGCTCTCTCTGTTGAGCCGTCTGCTGAATCTCGGGGCCACCGTTGGCAAACACCTTACTGCCCTGATCTTTCAGTGCTCTCTCTGTTGAGCCGTCTGCTGAATCCATGGCGACGTGTGGGCCAGATGTATCGAGACGGCGCTGCTTTCAGTGCTCTCTCTGTTGAGCCGTCTGCTGAATCTCCATCTCGAAACGCTCCCCATCGCGACCACCATACTCTTTCAGTGCTCTCTCTGTTGAGCCGTCTGCTGAATCGCGCGTGACCGTCTATCAGCCCTGATCGTCCCGTCGCCTTTCAGTGCTCTCTCTGTTGAGCCGTCTGCTGAATCTTTTGGGGAGAGGGGGGCTGCCCACCGCGCGCGGCGGCTTTCAGTGCTCTCTCTGTTGAGCCGTCTGCTGAATCGTGCAGGTGATCGTCAGGGTATCGTTGTCATCGTCATCTTTCAGTGCTCTCTCTGTTGAGCCGTCTGCTGAATCGCCGCCATGCCGAAATGTCGCGCAGCGGACCATACTTTCAGTGCTCTCTCTGTTGAGCCGTCTGCTGAATCTAGTCGACGTTGTCCGGATCTACAGAGAGAAGAGGACTTTCAGTGCTCTCTCTGTTGAGCCGTCTGCTGAATCCCTAACCGGGAACGAGTACCAAGCGTCAGCAGCAGCCTTTCAGTGCTCTCTCTGTTGAGCCGTCTGCTGAATCAAGCCGGCCGTCACGCCGATGGCGGATGGATTCCGGCACTTTCAGTGCTCTCTCTGTTGAGCCGTCTGCTGAATCACGGCAGCTCGGACCCGGAGTGGCAGGACGCGCCGAGCCTTTCAGTGCTCTCTCTGTTGAGCCGTCTGCTGAATCCCGACCAATCCGCAGGCGATAGCCGCCGCCAAGACTCTTTCAGTGCTCTCTCTGTTGAGCCGTCTGCTGAATCGCGGCTGACTGCCGCGCTCACTCGCATCATACCGTCTTTCAGTGCTCTCTCTGTTGAGCCGTCTGCTGAATCCCGGGAGGTGGCCGCATAATGGCGCGAGCGAAAAGAGGCTTTCAGTGCTCTCTCTGTTGAGCCGTCTGCTGAATCCTTTTTGGCGCATGGGCGGCATGACTGCGCTGGCAGACTTTCAGTGCTCTCTCTGTTGAGCCGTCTGCTGAATCACCGCACCGGCCACAGCGTCGAGCAGCTCAGCGCGACTTTCAGTGCTCTCTCTGTTGAGCCGTCTGCTGAATCCAGCGTGGAGTTGAAGATCGACGTTGAATCGCTCGACCTTTCAGTGCTCTCTCTGTTGAGCCGTCTGCTGAATCCTCATGCGAAATTCGCCGCTTTTACCCTTGACAAACTTTCAGTGCTCTCTCTGTTGAGCCGTCTGCTGAATCGAGAAACTGATCATATACCGGCGCGCCCGGTCGCGAGACTTTCAGTGCTCTCTCTGTTGAGCCGTCTGCTGAATCCGCTGGCGTTTCGTGTGTACTTTAACCCCATAAATGACCCACAGACTCCGTTAAGCGCCTTACAGAGCCGCTACGGGCCTCCATCTCTCTGTGATGCAGCAATCCGGCAGCCGCTTTCAGAACGATTTCCGCAACTCCCGAATTGCGGAAAACCCCTGCCGGTTTGCGAGGATGAAATTCTGTCATTTCTCTCTGGTCAAGCAGCTGTCATGCAGTCGACCCGGTACGGCGCCACCAGGCCCGGCCCGCAATTCGGGCCGATTTGCGAAAGCGTCCCCTACAGGACGTCGTTACAGAAGCGCCGGAACTCGCAATCCACACAGCGGCTCCGCTGTTTCGGCGGAACCGGCGGCATCCGCTCAGCCAGGACCAGCGCCCGGATCTCGGCCAGCTGGCGGCGCACGTCGTTCCGCAGACGCGTGGTGACCGGCACACGCACGGCCCTGCGCGCCGGAATCAGATAGAGAAACCCTTCGTCCACCGGCTGCTGCCATATCTCCTCCAGCAGCAGAGCATAGCAGGCCAGCTGCAGCTTGAAGTGGCGCCCGGGCTCCCGCCGGCTCAGCTTGTAGTCCACAGGCGTCAGCCGGCCCTCTCCATCGACGACATGCTCAACTACGAGGTCGATCTGCCCGCTTACGCCCAGCCGCGTCGACGCCAGCGAGACATTGAAGTGACGCCTTCCCTCCGCCAGCCCGTACGCGCGCAGCGAACGCCTCCCCTCCAGCTCCTCGGCCCGCTCCTGTGCGCGGATGCCGGCATCCATCTTGTACGTGGTGGGGCGGACCTGCGGCAGGCAGTAGTGATAGTAAGGGATCCGGGGACAGTAGGCGAACTGCTTCAGATCGGTGACTCTGAGCAGCCACCCGGTATGGTCCGACGCCTCCGTGGCCGCCAACGCAGCCTGATTCGACATGGCTATTCCTCCTCCATCCCCTGCTCGACGACCAGGCGTTTGCGCCAGTCCTCCTTGCAGAGGGGAAAAAGATGCACGCGCGCGGCGGCCTTTCCGATCTTCTGCTCGATCTTCAGCATCAGCTCCTCCTGGTGATTCGCGCTCAGGCGGCCCAGGAAGGCGCTGTACTGCACGCGGTCCAGGCCGTAGTCGAGGCAGAAGTCGGCAACCCTGGCGCGCACGCGGTCGTCGGGAATGTCGTAGAGAAGGAGACAACGGATCATTTCAGGTTCTCCGCCGGGCCGCTTACCAACTCGACATAAACGGTCTGTAGCTCTCCCGCTCACCCCGCAGATAGGCGGCCAGATGGCGGGCCTGCATCTGCACGATGTTGCGCAGAGGATGACGTCTGTCCTCGTAGCGTTCCTGGGCTTCCAGACGGGTGAAGACCTTCTCCGCCAGCGACTTTCGCGATTTATCTGTCAAGCGGCCCCGGCTGTCCAGCTCCACAGCCGCGCCGCGGTTGAAGAGGGCCAATACCGTGCGGTCCACGACCGTCTGCCGAAACTCCTCGACCATGTCGTAGACCAGCGCCGACTTGCCGGGGCGGTCCGTATGCAGGAAGCCGGCGTAGGGGTCCAGCCCGGCAAGCACAAGCGCCCGCTCTACCTGGCTGTACAGGATCCCATAGCCGTAGTTCAAGGCGCTGTTCAGCGGGTCGCTGGCGCCCTGCGTGCGCCGCCCGGGCCAGTTCACGTCGGCCAACAGCAGTTTGCCGATCGCCTGCCAGTATCTCTGTGACCCCCGGCCCTCGATAGAGAGAATCTGCCCCCGCACGTCATCCACGGTGTAGCTTCGCATTGGACTGTGCAGCGTTTCGGCGCGCAGCCGCTCCAGCTCGGCGATGTGATCGAGCACGTCGTCGGCGAGCAGGCGCACCTCTTGGAACAGATCCGGCTGCTTGCTCTTGCGGTATTTGGCCGTGTATTTGAGCAGGTTGATCTGGTTGCTCAGCTTGCCCTCGGCTACGGCCAAAGCTATCTGCAGCCCGCGGCTGTCCTGGCGGGCCTCGATCTGCGCCCGCCGCGTCTGCACCGTAGCCGCCAGCCCGGCGCTGTAAAGGCTGCCCACCGGCTTGCCGCGGCTGTCCAGAAAATGGATCGGCACACCCTCCTCCGCGCAGGCCGCCACCACGTCGCTGCTGAGGCTCACGCCCCGTCCGCTGATCAGGACGGTTTCGAGGTGCATCAACGGCGCTTCACTGCGCTTCTTTCCCTGGCAGGTCACACGCAGGCGGCCGCTTTTCTTGGCGACAAAGCTGCCGAACTCGTCTACAATCAGATTTTGAATGATAGGCATCTCGTTTCCTCCGCTCTTTCATCGCACTTTGATTCCGGCGCCCGGCCTCTCCCCGTTGACCGGCTAAACAGTGCAGGACAACTCGACGACGCCACAGCCCTTGACCGTGTTCTTCCCCACCTGCACCTGCGTGGCCCAGAGCAGCCAGGGCAGCAGCGGCCGCCAGTCCGGCGCGGTGTAGGTGGCGCTGCCGACAAAGCCGCCCAGCCTCTGCGTCTGCCGCAGCCGGCCCGAGTAGCCGCTCACATCCCACCAGCGGGTCTCGTCCTTGACCAGCGCCACCGCGTCGGCGTAGGGAAAGAGGTCCCGCTTGAGTTCCAGCGCCCGCCCGGTTGCGCCGTTGCATTGGAGACCGATGGTCGGTCTGCCGCCGCCGAACTGCGCGCTCAGATCCAGGATGCGCAGGGCCATATTCTTGAAGAGTTGAAAGGGTTCGGGCGCGGCGATCTTGCCCTGGCGCTTTATCAGCCGTGTCGGGGTAACGAATTTGACTGTCAGCCGGTTGTCCGCCGCCTGCAGGCAGGCTGCCAGTTCGGCTGCGGCGGCAGAAACGTGCCTGTTGTCGACGGCCGCGGTAACGGCGTGCACGATGCGTTCACCCGGCTTCATCAGTATCGCCGTCGCCTTTGTCAGCGGGTTGGTGGATGTGATCGTCTCGATGGTGAAGCGGCCGCGGCGGCCGCGGTCGTCCTTGCGCCCGATGCCGCCCGTTCCCATACCCTCCGCGCCCAGCGCCAGGTAGGGCAGATAGCCCAGCTGGTCGCCGAAGACGGTGACGGTAAAGGCGAAGGGTTCCCCGGCTGCGTAGCGGGTCCGCGTGTCGAGCGGCGGACGGACGGCGTAGGGCCGGCGCAGGTCGCCGTCGGCATCCTCCTCCTGCGGCATCGACAGCAGCTGACAGACGGGACAGACGGCCGCGTGCAGGCTGTCTGCGTCCTCTTTGCCCGACGTCCCGGCTCTTTGGGGGCAGAACGTCCGGCGCAGCACGTCCGCAAATGCGCCCCGTACCGCGCTGCCCTTAAAGGGATGCCAGAGGATCGGCTCCTGGGCGCGGCAGTGGAAGGTAAGATGATGGATGGTGAGGGGGGAGTTCAGTTGCATGCAACGCTCTCTCTGAACAGTGGGGCCAAGTGGAAACAGCGGGATTTCGGCTCCTGCCTGTTCCGTGCTTACCCTTCGCGCTCCGGTCGTGTCCTGCTACAATGGGCCGCCGAGGTCATCGTTGTCTTCTACCGAGATACCACGATGCGATACGCGCGCAGGTGGCGAAGGTCCTGCCATGACCGCTATCGAGAAAAACTTATCTGCGTATGAGACAGACGTTGACTTCCCGGATGTCAGCGGCATGGAGCATCTGCAGATGCTTATGACCCGAAGTGAGCTGCATCGAGTTGAAGATCAACTGACCATTGAACAGCGGACACGGCTGGCGAACGCAGACAAAAGTTTGTTGCAACGGGCGCATCTGTTTTATCAGGCGATTCAGGCCATCGCGGATCTGGCGCGCTGGCGAGAGACCGAAACGGGAGTGCCACCTGAACATTGGTGGTGGTATCTGGATGTGCTGGCGCAACTGCCGGCGGGCGCCGTGATCGCTGAGTCGAATGCTCTCCCCGTTGAGCCGTGAACTGAAACGGGAAAGCGGCGCGCGCCTGCTCTCTGTCTCTCCTCTCGATTACGGACTACCCACCCCTTCGAACCGCTTAGACAAGGTAAATCCCCGGCTGCTGCGCGTCATGCGATAGGGCAGGATGACGGAGCGTGAGATGATGTGGACGAAGTAACGAGACGCTAATCAAACGTGAGCCCCAACTCGCTACTATACGGGACCTTGGCTATATAAGGCTCACGTCTTTCCTTCGGGCGTAGCTGCCCGCTATTCTTTAGTGCGTGATACCTGCCTATAGAGATGGGGACAAGCAGCTCTCCGGCGCGAATCGGATCACTCTGTTTGTACTCCTGGTATTTGTCACAAAATGCTTCCGGCAGCACTTCGATTCCATTAAACGCTTTATAGAAACATTCCTCTAACGATTGGTCTGAGCAGAAGGCTCTCATTGTCTTAAGGCAACCACTTTCAAACTCGTCCGCTTGGTTTTTGAATTCCTCTTGCCAACGTTCTGCAACTTCGCCATCGTAAATCTGATCGAGCCATTCGCCGATTTCGCCTTCATGAATGGCTTGGCCGTTGTTGCTACGCAGGATTGCAAGGGTGCGCTTGACTAACGTCTCGTCATATATCTTTTGTCCATCTGCCGGCTCGGTAAATACATGAACGGGGGCTACCCCATCCAACTTGCGCCTGCGGTTAACGCGACCGAAGCGCTGAATAAGCGCTTCAAGTGGAGCCGGTTCGGTATAGATTGTGTCCAGATCAATATCGAGGCTAACCTCCACGACTTGAGTGGCGACTAACAACGCCGGTTGTCGCTTGTCACTGGTTGAACCAGTGGAATCACGGATGATGCGCTCTTTTTCAGAACGATCTCGCATGTTGAAGCGACCATGCAACAGTTCAACGCGTATCCCTGTCTCCTTAAGTCGTGTAGCCAATTCCGCGTATACCATCTGCGCCCGTTGTACCAGATTGCAGACAACCAGGACCGACTTTCCCAGTCTTGCATCCGACTCGATTTGCTCTAATGCCCCCTCAGAGGTCAACTCCCCTTCCAACAGGACAAGCTGATGGCGTTTGAACTGCTCAAACAGTTCCGGGCCGGCCTTAACTTCAGCAGGATCATCCAGGATCTGTATAAGCCACTCTTTGATCAGTGAAGGGAAGGTCGCCGACATGACAAAGAAGTGAGCGTTGAAGTGTTGCTTCAAATACTGGATAGTCTTGAGGATCAAGGCCAGTCTCTCAACCTCGTAAGCATGAATTTCATCAAAGATAAAGGCTGCGCCCTGATAGTCGCTGAGTAGCGCCTCGTATCCTTTCAGGCGATAGGCGCCCTTCAGCATCTGATACGGGCTGAAGACGCGTACTGGCGGATAGTTCAATTTGTTGAGGTTGCGTCCCCATCTAGCTTGTTGCGCCGCCTGCTCCGGATCATCTTCGCGTTCCAACAACATTCGATAAAGCGCCAGCAGGCTGCGGCCATGTTGGAGGCCAACCAGATTTTCCCCAAATACACTATCGAGGCGCTGCTTCATTGCGTTCATGCTGGCCTGATAGGGCAACGTGTAAAAAAGACGCGGCAGCGAACCAAGCACCCGACGCTGATTGGCCGTCCACAGCAGAGCCGCCTCGGTTTTGCCGCTGCCGGTGGGAGCAACAAGCAGGGCAGAGCCGTTGATCTTGCCAGCTTCTTTCTGATGTTCATATAGCTTGCCTTGCGTTAGATTCCCTTTGGCAAGAATGCTCTCTTTTTCGATTTCGATGCGCGGCAATTTGCCAGCATGCGCGGAGGCACTGTGATCAGCGTTGATCATATAGCCTCGGAGGGCAAGCGTGCCTATGATCTGAACTGCATCGGCGTCACGCAACTGTTGCACAAAGCGCTGATACGCTCTGAGCCAATGGTGGATGCGCGCAGCCCCCTTTGTCTGCACCAGGGCGACCGCTCCGTTCTCAGCAAGAAGATCCACAGGCGCAATCCCATAGCCGGACAGATCGAGTTCGTCAATCCAGGCGTTGCCACACTCAGCGAGCCATCGCCACAGGCTTCGCAAGGTTTCCTCATCCAACTCCGTTACCAGTTCGGCGATCTGGTCTTCATCAAACTCATCATGGACGGGAGGATAGAGCCACTTAATGTCTGACGCGTCTCGATGATGGGATACTACAGCGGCCACAAGCCACAATTGATTTTCCTCACTGAGGCCATCAGGGAGCCAATCGACAAATGCAAGCGAGAGCACCTCGTGACGGTGTGGCCACTTTGGCCCTCCGCGCAACCTGCTTTGGAAACCAACTGCGGCTTTCCCAAAGTCATGCAGAAAGGCGGCCCAGTAGAGAATATGCCAGAGTCTTGGCACACCGACCTGGGCGGGCAGAGCCGGACGCAATTGGATAAAATCTGCCAACCGCGACAGCACCAGCCAAGTGTGATGGGCCAGACTTTCCGGTTTGCCTCCCGCGCCCTTCTGCGCGCTTTTCGCCCATAGTGTCTCCTCCATCCAGTCCGGCCAACAAGAATACGCGTTCAATTCGTCCCCTCTGCTTCCACAAATGAGAGAAAGGGCAACCCCAGGTGGACATCCTTATCTTTGGGCGTCGTTGGATCAATCCAGTATGGACCAGAGCCGGCATTGCTGAATCGTATAGATTGCTCACCAGGCAGATGCACGCGTTCTCTCAGCATCACATACTGATTGAACACAGGCGCGCGGTTGTTATGGTAGTCCACAAACTGTGGCATAAGCATCGCGATCCCGCGCCCGAATTGCAGGCTCATCTCGTGCGGGGCAAGCGTGTGTTCAAAGTACGCCCGTTCAGCCTGTTCCAGTTCAATAACATCCACCTTGGTATAGGTGAACAGGTCTTGTGAACGCCCCAGCACGACGGCATAGCGAGGGCTACGGAATGCATCTTCCCAATCGGGACGATTAATATAGAGTGTAAGTTGTGGTTGGAAAAGCAACTCGCGTTCAAACGGATTCACGCGTCCTTCCAACACGTTGGGAATTCTTGTCCCTGGCAGCTTGCTGCGACCACCCTTCGATCCCAGCAGGATAACGTGTTCAACGTCGGTCACCTTAGCCGCGAAGGTAAATCGATAGGCAAACTCCACGTCCGTCGGATCAAACCACTCCCCTAACGCACTGGCGATATGGCCGTAGATAGTGGAAGGTGGCGGCATTTCGTAGGTCGGATGAATCTGTTGCATGAAGTGGGGATAGCGAAAGGACGTGGTCAGTCCCTCCGCCACCACTCGTAGAACCTGCATAGATAATCCCCCGTTAGTCCAGCCAACCGCTATTCTCAGGCTTTCCCAAGTCTTCGATGAATTTCGATAAGACGACGCGAGGATGATCCAAGACGAATCTAGCCTTGTTCTGCTCAAGTCGCCCGCCTTCCGCTAGAGCACTCTCCAGTTGTCCTCGTTGTTCATCCAGATATCCTTTTGCCCACCCAACATAGATTGCGGACAGGATGTCGCTCTCAAAGACTGTCAGGGCCTCATGTAGAGCTTCGATTTTCAGCGTGGGCAACCGCAACGAATCAGCGCCAACTGTATGGCCGAAGATGTGATTGCCGCCCCTGGTCACGGCAAGGATAACCAACGATGGGGCCACATCGGTATAGTGAATTGTTTGCTTAGCGCCGCCTTCTAAGTGCGCTAAACCTTCGAAAAGGGATGCGATGCGCTTCACACGTTCTTCCCGAGTAAGAACGTACTCTTTCTGCGCTTCATTGTGTTCCAGCCCATTCCTCTGAGCTTCCTTTACCCGTTCATCGTCCAGATTGCGAAAGCCTGTCTTCTGCCGATAGGAAAAACGCCCCGAAGCGTGTAGGTCGAGCGAAAACAGCCCCTTAAGGTGTGTACGATAGAACTGATGCTCATAAGGCACCGGAGCACCCTCGTGGCGCGACATGGTATTGTAGTCGTTTACAATATCTGCGCGTGCAATGGAAACCAACGTACTAACGCGCAATGGTGACACTCTCGTTACTGTGTCTGTTGTGGGCGTTTCATCGACACGCGACGTATCGTTCTCTCGTTTCTCCGTAGCCGTAGTCTTTTTGGAGGGAGCACGCATATAGCCCAGAAGGTCGTCGTCCCACCACCTAATTGGGTTCGCGTCGGTGTAAGCGACCTTTTCCTCGCGGTAAATCGGCGCATTCTGCCAGCCCCAATCTCCGCTTTCCAACGTTGTGCGCAGCCAGTACCGGAAAGACTGCGCGGATATATAAGGATATTCTCCTTCACGAGTGCGGATGGCCTTCACGGCAACGGTATTGTCGGTGCGAGCGTTAAGTATACCCTCACCCGAATTGTTCAATGCAGAAGCGGGCGCATCGATCAGCATCAGGCCAGTTACAAAAGACATTGGACTTTCTCCTTGTGAATGTACGGATTTACTCGTTTTCCCGGTCTGTTCCTTCTTCAACAACCTCTTTGTTTCGCCCTAACCACTCATTCGTATGAAGCTGTTCTATTATACGAATGAGTAGCAAATCACGTGCCAGTTGCCAGTCTCTATACTCCATTTCTATCCCTTCTTCAAAGATCTCAATATATGGTTCGAACTGAACGATTGGTGGGTTACCTTGCCTCACATGGGCCAGATTCGCTTTCAATAGCGCAGTTCGCAGGGCCTTATAGCTCCGACTAAAAAGAATGTCAGAGAAAAATTTCTTATCGTTTTGACGGCTTACATACTCTGCCAACCCATCTGCCATCGTGCGGATCTGCTCTATTCGGTGGAGCTCCATGTTCAAAATCCTCCGTAGAAACTCTGCAGTGATCGCCCACGAAACCAAGTCGGCTTCATTGGCAAGTGAATAGTTCTGACGCGGGTCCGTTTTGCCACGCGCGTATTGAAGCGCAATGGGCAGGAAATAAGTACGTATAAAATGTTTGGCATTGTCAGGCAGGCCAAAAAGATCCTCATAAAGCCAGTTGCGAGCAGGCCGGAATGGTTCCTCCGGTTCCGTCCTGCTTTGTCTCCTTCGCTTTAGTGGTGGCTCGATTTCCCAAGCTCTGCGCACAATTCTGTGCCAAGCGTTCTCATACTTTGCTGTTTCCATCACCCGCAGAAATCCCACCGCCTGAAAGGGTAAGAAGTAGAAATCGAGACCGGGGCCTTGGCCACTGTTGCTGAGATGGTACGCTGTAACGGTAAAAAGAGTTTCCTCGTTTTTGCTACTATCCGTTTGCATTTGCTCTGCTTCCAGGAGCGTTTCAATGAGCAGAGTGCGGTGCTTCCGGTGAGATTCGGGCATTTTGTTGCTTTTAGCTGCTTGAGCGACTTGAACTGTCCGTCGATTGTGTTCTAGAAACTCACGCGCAAAGTGGAAGATTATATCTGGATTATCAGAATGCACCATCAGCAACCTGCCAGCTGTTTTGGCGCATCCCAGCGGCAACGCCTGAATCGCCAGTAATGCTTCACCGGATACCGGCAGGCCCCTGTCACCATAGGGATGAAAGTTGATGAATCCTTCCCCGGTAAGAAGCGGGATATGTTGACGGAATGCTCTCCCAACAGGCAATTTGTCATACACATCAAAAGACACAGCGACAGCAGGATTTCCAGTAAAGACACACTTCTCCTCGGACGCCAGCACATCCTCTCCAAAGCTGTGAAGTACTCGTCGTGTGTACTCTTGAAGAATCTCGGGCTTATCACGAAAGCCAGGCTGCCAAAAGGACGAATTAGGAAACGCAATAGCATGTAAGTGCGATCGCAAGGGTTCACGAACGTACTCTCGCGCCATGTAGTCTGCGGCTCGCTCCATATCCTGGGAAGTCAACTGTCGCGGATCCTTTATTTCGGCAAACGCCGCGAGAGTAGCGATGCCTACATCATAATAAGGATGACCAACGTAATTAGGCACCTGTTTACCCCTCCTTCTGCAGGTACTGCTCCGCTGCCCGCCGGTGCTCCGCCGCTACGGTTACACGCAGGTGGTCCGGTTGCACCACCTCTACTCTGCTGCCGTAGTAGAGAAGCCAATTTACAAATTCCGACGTGATAGGGATTGTAAATCGAAGAATCACATCGCCGTCAGGACGATGCTCCACTTGCTGACTCTTGTGCCAGAACTCCTCGGCTACCCAGCGACCGGCATCCGGCGCGAAGTGAAGCTCAACCTCTTCCGGCGTCTGGTTGTCAACTCGAATCGCGCCCCACGCATCGCCCATGTATTGATCCGGGTCAAAACTGTCCGCCATTTCGTAGCTCTCTTCCAGAAGCGTCGCCTTCTGAATCCGGTCCACTTTGAACATGATTACATCTTGTCGTTTCTCGCAGTATGCGATGAGCTGCCAGGAACGCACGTAGGACATGATATGGTACGGACGAACGACGCGTTGGCTGATAGCGCCCTGTCTGCGTGCAGTGCGGTAGACGATTTCCAGTTTACGGCTTTCCAATAGACTCCGATTCAGCAGTTGCAGCATCTCCTGCCTGTGTTCACGTCCGGCAGTGACGCGTGGACGGTGTGAGAACTTCTGCAGAAGATTTCGGAACTCTGGAGGAAAAAGCGCGATGAGCCGCGCAATAGCGGCGGCTAGATCTGCTGAGCTGATGCCTGCAACCTGGCGCGATACCTGCACGGCCTGTACGAGCGCTAGCGCTTCAGTAAAGCTATAATCGACTGCCGGCAGTTGCGGCGTCTCCTCAAAGAAGTAACCCTGCCTGGACGAACATAAAGATAGCCGTAATCCGTGACGAACGATCTGCAGGTCTTTCTTGATCATTCTGTCGCTGATTTCAAAGTGCTGCGCCAGATCCTTGGCTCGATATCGCCTGGGGCGCATTGCAATAAGATGAATGATCTGCAAAATGCGCGCAGTGCGCTTTATCTCCTCATCCCTTCCTGATGAGAACGTCACCATACTCTCCTACTTCTTTATCCCCCGCCAACCGGACATTGCTGTCGTTGGCAGTTTCTATCACTATACACCGCACAAAGGGAACAATGCGGTTCCCGGATGTATAGAGAAGTCAAGAAATCATATGCCGTCCAGGAGATCTTCATAGATGCTGGGCGGCAGATCGTCCTGATCGAGATACTTGGTGATGACCGAACGGTGAACGCCAATTCGACGCGCAACTTCGGTGCGGGAAAGGCCTTCGGGATGGCTCCAAAGCAGCCTCTCGATCTGGTTGATGCGGGCCGCCTTGCCCTCGGCTCGTTTCATCGTGTCATCTCCACACAGTCTGCCGGTCGGCTGGCACAGGGGTGTCCCTGGATTGTTGCGCGTTGTCAGGCAAAGCAAACGTTCTTCTGACACCTCCCTGACGGCCGATGATCGTAGCATAAGGGACAGATGTTGCCGGTACGGCAACAAAAAGTAGCGAAATTATCAGAATGGAACGCGCAGGGCCAATTAGGGCTCGTTGACATTTGCAAGGTGTGTCGAGAAGGCAAAGTCTCCCGGCTGCGTGCGGTGCAAAGGCGGGGTTCCAAAGCGGATGAAAAGAGTCAGTTTCGGTGTTGTTACACCTAAGTCCGGGCCGGGCGCGCGGTGAACAGATAGCGTGTCCAGGTACAGGAACAGGTAAACGCTCGTACGAGCGTTTAACGAGAGATCAACGAGAGTTTACGAGCGTTTGCGAGAATAAAATTTCAGGAAACAGAACAGCATCCGTTCACAATAACATGACAGTTATTGGACAATCGGGAATTCATAGGCCTCCGATTTGAAACCAAGCGTTTTGGCACGGGATGCCGCCTGGCAGCGGAGGCGTCTCAGTCGTTCCATTGATATGCGCAAGTTCGTGAACCCGTTTGGGATCTACATTAGGAGCGATAGCAGCGGCATGCCCCCGGCGCACGGCCAGATACCGTCCGGTCCCCCACTGCCCCGCCTTTCGTTGCGCGGAGCTTGCCTGCCTCATGGAAATGTCAACAACTCCTAGGCATTTCCTAACTCCAGAAATAGTTAAACGCCTTGTTTGGGTCCGTTGTCCCCCCTTGCTTGGGTCCGGCCCGTATCCTAACCACACGCTTCAATTGAATTGACATTCCTTCACCCTCTGTTACAACCCCTCGACCGTCTCTGCCTTAAGATGGTCCACCACCGCCTTCAAATCTCCACCAGCCTCTTCATAGACGCGCAACTGACGGTCGGCGCTGGAGCCGTTCTCGATGATCTGCTCGATCGGCGCGATCTCCTTTTCGCTGCCCAGTTCGGCGATCTCCTCGCCCACCAGCTCCAGAAGTTCACGCGCCAGATCGCGTGCAGGCAGCTCGGCCTGTTTGCCGAAGTCGATCATCTTGCCATCCAACCCGTAGCGGGCCGCGCGCCACTTGTTCTCGTCGATCAACTCCTTGCCGTAGACGCGGAAGGTAACGTTGCGCTGGCGCAGCTTCCAATGCCACAACACAAGGGCCTGACATAGCGCGGCGATGGCGATCGCCTCGTCCACCCGCGGGCACAGGTCGCAGATGCGGAACTCAATGGTTGGATAGGTGTGGTGGGGCCGGATGTCCCACCAGATCATGCTGGAGTCGGGGATACAGCCTGTGTTGACCAGTGAGCGGACCAGCCCTTCGTACGCGGCCCGGTTGGGAAAGACGTCGGGAATGCCGCTGCGGGGCATGTCCTCGAAGACGACGGGGCGGTAGCTCTTGAGCCCGGTGCGGCGACCGGCCCAGAAAGGGCTGCTTGCGCTGAGCGCGAGGAGATGCGGGAGCATGTAGCGCAGGACGTTCATCGTGTCGATGGCGAAGTCGGGGTCGTCCAGACCGACGTGTACGTGCATGCCGAAGATGAGCATACGCTGGGCGAGCAGCTGCATCCGCTCAAGCGTGCCCTGGTAACGCGGGAAGGGCGTGATCTCCTGATCTGACCAGCTGCTCATGGGGTGAGTAGAGGCGGCGACGATATCGACGCCTTTCTCATGCGCCAGGCGGCTGATGAAGGCGCGCTGACGCAGCAACTCTTCTTTGGCTTCGGCGGCCGTGGCGCAGACCGGTGTGCCGAGCTCCACCATCGACTGGTGCAACTCCGGCTTGATCTCCCGTTCCACCATCACCATCTTGTCGTCTTCGAGCAACTGGGTAATGAACGAACGCAGCTGCCCGCTTTCCGGATCGACGACCTGATACTCCTCCTCGATCCCGAGCGTCAATTGGGGACGTGCTATCATAGGGCGTTCTCCGTCTGCGAAACTAAAAAATCAACAACAGTCTTGCCGTCCTCCCCGCTCTCGCGCCAGAGTTGGCGTTGCTGGTCGGAACTCGCCCCGCGCGCGATGATCATTTCGATATGCTCAATTTCTGAACGACAGTTGAGCCGGTCCAGCACCGGGTCGACACGCTCAAGCAGTTCATGCAACAGGTCGCGGATAGGGACCTCCTGCTCGATGCCGAAATCGAGCAGCTTGCCCTGCAGACCGTAGCGAACCGCCCGCCACTTGTTCTCGGCGATCAGCGTACGTTCGTAGAGGCGGAATGACATGTTGCGGTGGCGCAACTCGACCATCCAGGCGACAGTCGCCTGGATCAGCGCGGCGACGGCGAGCGCGTCGTCGATCTCGGGCAACGCGTCGCAGACGCGAATCTCCAGCGCCGGCTCTGCCGGCGCAGTGGGTGTTCGGATTCCGTCTACGCTTTCCCCTTCACTCTTGCCTCTAAGCTCGTGGGGGCGAATGTCCCACCAGATCGCGTCGGGGCCGGAGATGCTGTTGGTGCGCTGAAGCGTTTCGACGTAGCTCATATAGTGGTTGAAACTGCGGAACACGTTCGGAATGCCGGTCCGGGGCAGGGCGTCCAGCAGGACCGAGCGATGGCTGGCCAGCCCCGTATCGCGACCTTGCCAGAAGGGGGAAGAGTTGGCCAGGCAGAGGATGTGAGGCAGCAGATACCGCATCGCGTTCATCACGTCTATGGCCAGATTGCGGTCGCCTACGCCGATGCGGACGGCCATGCCAAAAGCGAGCAGGCGCCGGGCAACGAATTGTGTGTCCTCAATCAAGGCCCGATAGCGGGGCGACTCCTCCTCGTGTACGCGCTCCCAAAGGCTGAAGGGATGGGCGCCCGCGGCCAGCAGTCGGAGGCCATGTGAGGCGGCCAGTGCCCGCATCGAGCGGCGGCGGCGCAACAGTTCGGTGCGCGCTTGCTTTATGTCCAGACAGACGGGCGTACCGACGACGGGGACGACAAACGCAAGGTCGGAGGCTTGCGAGGAGTCTTCTCTCTCTTCGTGCAACGTAAGCCCCTGGGCCGTAGCGAAACCCCGCAGCTCGCGGCTGTCGGGGTCGACAAACTGGTACTCTTCCTCAATGCTGATGCTGAATGATGGCTGGCTGTAGTCGGTCATGGCTCGCTCTATGTCTTTCATCTTGGCTCGGGTCGGCACTCTATAAAGTATTGGTCCCGGAGAGAAGCATCGCAGCTCCGCGGCCTGTCAATTGCTTTTATCCACGATCACAAAGACCGGCACGATCGAGCCGCCGCCGGCCGTTACGTTCAGTAGCGTCTCGCTGCTCAGCCGGCACAGACAGCCGTGTACGTACGCGCTTCGGAACAAGAACGGATCCGAATCGACCAGGCGGCGATCGATCTCCACAGCCCCCTCTTCGTTCAGCGCCGGAAAAGGCTCGAATGCAATCTGCACACGCTCCTGGACGACCATCGGGGCGTCGACCGCGCCGGCAAGGGCCGCGTCCCAGGCGCTCTGCTCCGTCTCCCAGCCGATGCGAACGCCCTTGCCACCGTATTCATCGTTCGGTTTGAGCACCAGCCGTTCCCGGTTGGCGCTGACCCAAGGAAGCAGATCGATCGGGTTTCCGGCCGGGTCAAGCGTGGCGCGCGCCTCGACCGTGCGCGTCCAGGGGATGTGGGCGCGCACCGCCCGTTGCTCGGCTTCAGTCAGCAGATGGGCGTTGCGTTCGTCGCAGGCAACTGCGAAACTAGCCTTTTTGTGCAGCAGCTTGCAACTGAACGGATTCACGACACAGGCGGCGCCAGCGCGCAGCGCATCGACGATCGGATGATTCAACCCGTAGCGGAGCAGCAGCTCGCTCGTCAGCACTCGCTTGTAAACGAAATCGACCTGCACGCCGTTGGCGTACAGGTGCCCATGCCGGAATTCCATCTCATCCGGCGCGCAGGTGACCGAAGCGATGCCGTTCTCAGCAAAAAGCTCTGTGAACAGATCGAACTCGCTGGCGGTCGGCACGCCGTGCCAGTCGACAATTGCAACGTCGGGAAGTTTGCCACGATTGCCGCGCCATTCGTAGTAGACGCGCAGAAATTCATCAATGGCAGGCCTTCTGCTGGGCAGCGTTCGCACCGCATACCGTTGACCGAACGCCCGCATAACCGGCATCTCAAGAAACAGCCCGCCAAGCACATCCGAATAGGCCATAGAGGCCGGGCTTTCGCCATTGATCTCGACAAAACTCAGGCTGCGCGTTCCGTCTTCGTTGCGGGCGTAGAAGCTATCCAAACGCGCGGTTGGAATCACCCCATCGTAACCCTGCTCAATTTGGAACAGCTGCTCCTCTTCCGGCGTCGCATGAATCTGAGCGCGCAACTTGGCATCTTCGAGCATCAACCGGGCCAGCCTGTCGAATATGCGGGCAATCAGCTCCGTGCGTTCAGCCAGATAGCGCCACTCCGGCGGCGTGTATAGCAGCGGCCGCATGACCGTACAGATCAGGCGCTCGCCGAAAACCATGCCTCTTTCCGCCATGCGGGCGGTTAGCAGCGCCCAGCTGTCATCGGCAAGGCCTGGTCCGTAGAGAAGGTCATGGTAGAAAGAGATAGCGGCTGAAGAACTCATGAGGTGGTGAGTTTCAGGCATCCCCAAAGCCGAAGCCGGGCTCGCCGGCCTCCGGGTCGCGAAAAGACAGTGTCAGGTCGAAACTTCGATGGTCTACCGGCTGCGGCTCCCTGTTCAGCCCGACAGAGAGCAGGGCCTCCACCCTGTAGATCTGGTCAGGTAAGACGGGGGCCTTCAGATGCAACGTGTTGTTGAGGCGCGTATCGGTCTGTGCCAACAGCACAAGGCTGTTGTTTTCGCTGCCGTCGGGGTTGTAGACGATCAGTTCTACGTTGGGGGCCTCTTCCTCCAGGCGTGCTGGCAGCCAGATCCGCACCCAAAGGCGGCGCAGGTCCGGGTATGGATAGATGAGAATCCGCTCGAAACGCAGCGGCGTGTCTGGCTCAAACAGATCGATTTGGGTCATAGCGCGACAAGCCACACGTTTACAACCCGCGGCGGAGTTACGACGTAAGCAAGCCGGCAGCGGCGGTGCTCTGGATTGGGCGCTTGCGTGCCAAGGCGGGCAAGTTTATGCTTTGAAAAGCCCCCTCAGCCGCGGCATGCCGCGACTGGCGCCGCCCGCAGGTTAAGTATAACAGGAACCGACGCCTTGAAACACCTGAAAATCCTGGCCGATGACGTGACCGGAGCCGCCGATACGGCGGCGCGCTGCCGGCAGTTCGGGCTGCCGGCGACCATTTTTCTTGACGTTCCTGCACTGCCGTTGCCACCTGGAGCGCTCGCATTCACCTCCGACTCGCGCCATCTCCCACCCGAAGAGGCCGCACAGCGAACACGCGATGTGGCCGCGTCGATACCGGCATCGGACGCGCGCTGGTATAAGAAGATCGATTCAACCGTGCGCGGCAACATCGGCAGCGAAGTCGACGCCCTGCTGGACCTGCAGGACGAGCCCGCCGCCGTCGTCTGTCCGGCCTTTCCGGCCCATGATCGCGGCCTGCGCGACGGCTATCTCGCGGCCCCCGGATTTGCGCTGCGGGATGTTCATTTGCCCTCCCTCCTGCGCAGGCAGAGCCGTCATCCTATTGGCGCAATCCCGTTGCCGGTTGTGCGGGGGCCAGAGTTGGCTGCACACATGCGAAAAGCGCAGCAAGAGATGGCCGGTGGCATAGACTCGCGGCGCTTCGTCCTGGTTGTGGACGCGCAGACCGACGATGACCTGGACAGTGTGGTGCAGGCACAGCAGGAAGCGCTGCCGGGCGCGCTGCTGTGTGGTAGCGCTGGATTGGCAGGCGCCCTGGTCCGTCGAATCGGCCCTCGGGCCAGCTTGCCGCAGACGGGCTTGGCGGACCTGTCCGATACCCGGGAAATAGCGCCCAGAATTCAGACGGCCCTGCTGGTCATGGGCAGCGGCAGCCGGTCCGCCCACCGGCAAATCGCCTTTCTGCTCGATTCCGGATCAACTTCACAACCGGGTGAGCAGTCCCGCCGCGGCCCACTGCGCCCCTCAGTGAGCCGGATGCTCGTCTCTCCGCAGACCGACCTGGACGCCGTCGCCGGCCTGGATCCGACGCAGACCGTCTGGCTCCTGCAGCAGCCGCTTCCGGATCCGGGCGCCGTACTGGAAGGTAGAGACGCGCGGCGGCGTGCCGATCATCTGGCACGAATCGGCGCGGCCGCCTTTAGCCGGCGGCGACCCGACATTCTTGTCCTAGTAGGCGGTGATACGGCGATGCAGATCCTGAAGCGTCTGGGCGTGGAGCGGCTCACGGTCACGCGCGAGCTGTTGCCGGGCATGCCTCTTTGCAGCGCCGTGATTGACGGTCGGCCTGCGCTTGTTTCGATCAAGCCGGGAGAGTTCGGTGGAAAAGATACGCTCTTGGAGCTGCTGGCCGTAGCCGGCTGAACGCAAAGTAGGCAAGTCAGAAGCCGGGTGAAATGCCCCGTACAGAGGAATGGGCGCGCAGCAAAGAGGGGACTATCTCAGCGCGTTGATATTCTCCCGCACCTTCAGAATTGCGCTGGCGATGTCTTCCATCTCGTCGGGCTCGGCCAGGAGGAGGTTCTGGCTCAGCGAGACAGTCTGCTCGCATAGCAGTTCGCTGTTCGGGCAGGGCGTCACCCGGCTGAGCGGCTCAACAAGGGGAGGATGGCGGTAGAGAGGGTAGGGATAGACCGGCGACACGGGAATGTTCTCGGCGCGCAGCGCGGCGATGAAGTCCCGGCGCGGCAGCCCGCCGAATCGTTCGGCTTCATAGCGGATCAGAAAGAGATGATGGGCGTGGGCATCAGCGCGGGGATCCCAGCGCTGGGGCGTCAGACCGTCCATCTCCGCCAGAAAGCTGCGTAGAAGGCGGGCGTTGCTCATACGGCGCTGTAGCTGGTCATCCAGGCGGGTCAAGCCCGCGGACAGGACCGCCGCGTGCCAGCCGCTCAGGCGCAGGTTTGTGCCCAGATTGGGGTGCTCATAGCCGTCACCGCCGCGGCGGCGGCCGCAGTTGACGATGCTCCACATTCGCTCCGCCAGATCTTCGTCGTTGGTCAGAAGCGCGCCGCCTTCCCCGGCGGTCAGATTCTTGCTGGTCTGGAAACTGAAGGAGCCGGCCGTGCCCAGCGCGCCGACCGGCTGGTCGCGCCAGCTGCTGCCGTGAGCGTGGGCCGAGTCTTCTATCACGACCAGATCGCGCCGCCTCGCCAGGGGCAGCAGTCTGTCGAAATCGACCGACAGGCCGCCGAAGTGGACCGGTACAATCGCCTTCGTGCGCGGGCTGATGGCCGCGTCTACGGCCGAGACTGAGAGATTCCACGTATCCAGGTCGACGTCGGCAAAGACAGGGATGGCACCAACGATTCGTACTGCCGCTGCCGTGGCGATAAAGGTGTACGGCGGCACTATCACTTCATCGCCGGGACCGATGCCGAGGGCCCGCAGGGCTGTCTCGAGCGTGGTCGTACCGTTAACCGCGGTGACACAGAAGCGGGCGGCGTGGCGGGTGGCAAAGGCGCTCTCAAATTCGGCCACAGCCGCGTCGTAGCCGCCCCATTCGCCCCGCTCGAGCACCGCCATCAGCCCGGCTTGCTCGCTCTCATCCCACTGCGGCCAGCCCGGCCAGGGCCGAGTGCGCACGGGTTCCCCGCCGTGAATCGCCAGTTTGCTGCTCATCCTGCCAACCCCTGTGCGGGCGGACCTGCCGGTCCCTCAGAACCGACCATCTGCGCGCACAGTTCCAGCGCTCGCTTCAGTGCCTGCGGACTGGCTTTGCCCTGGCCTGCAATGTCGAAGGCTGTCCCGTGCGCCGGGGTTGTAATCGGTGTTGGCAGGCCGCCGTGGACCGTGACACCCCGCTCAAAGCCCAGGAGTTTCATGGCAATCTGTCCCTGGTCGTGGTACATGGTCACGACGCCGTCGAACTCGCCGCGGCGCGCCCGCACAAAAACGGTATCGGGAGGGAATGGCCCGGCCGCAGCGATATCCTCCTCCTGGGCGGCTTCGACCGCCGGGCGGATCGTCTCGGTTTCTTCGCTGCCGAAAAGCCCGCCCTCGCCGGCGTGGGGATTCAGACCGGCCACCGCGATACGCGGCGCCGGCACACCGCTGCTGCGGACAGTGTGATGAAGCAGGCGGATGGCTGGCAGGATCTCATTGACAGCAATACGCTCGCACGCGACACGCAAGGGTATGTGGGAGCTGACCCGCGCAGTCCACAGACCGTCCAGCGTATTGACCTCGCCGACATAGCCGCTGACGCCCAGACGCTCGGCGAAGTAGCGCAATTCGTCCTCATGGCGACTGCCGGCTGCATGCATCGCCTGTTTGTTCAGGGACGCATAGCAGATGCCGTCAATAGCGCCGGACCGTGCCAGCTGCGCCGCGTAGTCCAGCGTCTGAAGAACGTAGCGGCCCGCGGCCTCGCTCACGCGGCCCGGCGTATGCGCTTCAGGCGAGAATGAAGGGCCGGTCAGGAGCAGTGGTCCCTGGGGTGCGCGGGCCAGGTCCTCCGGCTGGCTGCAGTGCGGCAGATCAAGCGAGACATCGGCACACTGTGCGCCCCACTCCAGCACCCAGGGATCGCCAGTGACGACAATCTCGACGTCGCCGAACGGTGCGGTACAGCTATCGACGGTCTCCGTTTCGGCCAGAACGCGAGCCGTAATCTCCGGCCCGATTCCGCAAGGGTCACCGAGCAGGAGCGCAATACGGCATTTTCCCTTCTGCAAGCTCATGCGTACTCGAGCACCGGTTCCAACTGCCACGGTGTCTGCATGACGCCGTGCGTGAAGGAGAGAGGGCTTTCACCGGTGATGGTGAGTCGTGGATGGGCTTCGACCTCTTCCCGCAGGCTGGGGTTGACGTAGAAATCCTCCAGGCTCAGGGTATCGCGGATAAAGACCATCTTGGCTGCTTCCTGCGGTTCGGCGCAGATGCGGAGTGCCACCTGCAGCGCGCGTTCGTCGTCGGCGAAGGTGAGCGGCAGATGGGAGCGGGTGGCGCTGAAGATGCCTGACGTCACCGCGTTCATATAGGTCGCCTGCCAGTCGATCTTGCGAAAGACCCGGGACGTGGTGACGTTGGCCAGACCGAGGCCGGAGACATTGCCGTGCGTCTCTTCGGTCAGGTCGAGCACGGTGATGATGGCCACGTCCACCTTGCCGAAGTTCTCGGGCTGGCGGGGGATGCTCAGGCGGCTGATGACGTTCGTGTCCATGCCGGTTCCGGAGATGTTCTTGCCCAGATCGCGCACGACTAGCACGTCCACCGCCGCGAAGGGGATCTGCGCCAGGTAATCTTTGGCCTTGACCAGCAGGTCGGCCTCCCGTTGCGTGCCGACTTCGGCTGCGGTCAGGCCGGCGATTAACGCGGTATCCTCGTAGGCGTTTTCCACCGGGCAGATGGCGCCTCGAAAGTTCGTATTGGTCTCGTAAACGCGCGCGGCCGGTTCCAGGTAGATCTGGAAATTTTTTCCGCCGCCGCTGTGCATCATCGAGGCGCCGTGCTGCTTGCCCCAGCCGATGACGCACATCTTGGAGGGGCCGCTCTCCAGGTGGCTGCGGAAATCGGTATGCGGCTTAATTCGGCTGACCAGGATCGCATGGTCGGCGGCCATCGAGTCCTTGCCCTGGCACACCGCCGGTCCGTCGGGGATGTGGCCAATCTCCTCCACCTCCATCGTCGCGCGGATCTCGACCCCGACCTCCTCTTCGGTCACGCCCATGCCGGCCAGGATCTCTTTCTGCCCTTCTACGGTCGCGCCGCCGTGGCTACCCATCGCCGGCACGACATACGGCTTCATGCCGGCCGCCTTGAGATGGTCGGCGGCGGCGCGCACGATGCGGGCAAGATTGGCGATGCCGCGGCTACCTGCGCCAATCGCGACCGAATCGCCCGGCTTCATCGGGGCCATGATGCCGCTACCGGTCAGCGCTTTGCCCACGGCTGCGTGAATATCGTCGACTTGAGGCGTGTCAAAGGTCTGGTGAACGGCCAGCAGGGTCTCAGGCAGGGCGGCCGGGAAGCGAATATCCTGGATCTCTTCAAGCAAGTTCATATCGGTTCTCCCAAGAAGCTAAGGCGACACGTAGAATACAGGGAATCTCGACAGTTCTAAGATGACTTCACCTTCGACACAATCTCCCGCAGGAGGCCTTCAAAATCGTCGGTTGCCGCGATGAATGCATCGGATGCAATCACCAGAGGGGCGCCGAAGACGACGATTTCAGCACCCAGTTCGATCGTCTCGATCGCCTGCTCGACCGTCAGTCCGCCCACGGCCTGCACGGGGATGTCGACAGCAGCAAGGATTGCAGGCAAGTCGTCCAAGGGGCTGAGGCCAGGAATCATGTTGCGTTCATCGAAGCCAGTATGGACGATGATCACGTCGACGCCCATCTCCTGCGCCTCTTTGGCGCGGCCCGCTTTATCGGGACAGAGCATGACGTCGCACATCACCTTGCCGCCGTACTGCTGTGCCATCTTCACCTGCTCGATGATGCTGGCATCGTGCGCGACACCCATGACGACGACGTAGTCCGCGCCGGCCTTGAACATCATCTCAGCTTCGAGGCCGGCCCCGTCCATTGTTTTCAGATCGGCCACGATAGGATGGTGGGGGAAGGCGTCGCGCATGGCGCGTACGCTGTGCAGCCCTTCGGCGAGGATTAACGGCGTGCCGGCCTCCAGCCAGTCGACTCCGGCGCGCACCGCCGCACCGGCCATGTCCAATGCCTCGTCAATTGAAGTTACGTCCAGTGAAACCTGAATGATCGGCTCTTTCTTGGTCACGGGATTACTCCATGGGGGAGGGAACGTGTACAGGCATGGGAGCTATTGCGTTGATTCACTGAACTGATGGCCTGCGACTTTTGCTGGGAAAACGATACTGTCAACTTAACTCCGCAAATGCGGCCTGCACGTCAACAGTGAAACCATCCAGGAGGAGCGAGGTACTCCTCTTCGCTCCAGTGACCCTGCGCGGGAAAGAGTTGCGCGATCTCCCAAGTCGGTTCTGCCGTGCCATCGGATATAGGCGGCGAACAGGCCATCTCTTGCCTCACTTCCATCTGAGACGGTTTAGAATCAGTGCGTCTCATGCGTCAAGGCGGAGAACCGATTTCACGTTTTCGCCCTGCTCCATCGCTTCGAATGCTTCTTCCCAATCATCCAAGGCGTAGACGCCGCCGATGACCGGCGCCAAGTTGACCTGCCCCGTCGAGAGCAGCGTCAAGACGCGCTCCCACGTTGGGTAGAGGTGGCTGAAGGTGCCCTGGAGCGTCACCGCCTTGCCGACCAGCGGATCCAGGCTGAAATCGAGCGGCTGCGGGCCCCACCCAATCTTGGTGATACGCCCGTTTGGCCGCACCAGCTCAAGGGACTGTTCGAGCGCCTTGCTGACGCCGGTGGCATCGATGACCAGGTCGGCGCCAAAGCCGTCGCCGAGAGAGTTGATCAGAGCCATCGCATCCTCGCGCTGCACGTTGAGCGTGTAATCGGCGCCCAGTTCGGCTGCCACCTCCATGCGCTTGGCGTCGGCATCGGTGCCGAGGACAACGAGCGTTCCTGCGCCGCGGATGCGGGCGATCTGGAGCGCCATGATTCCGATAGGGCCCGGCCCCTGGATCACGACAAGGTCACCGGGCTTCATGGCAGTCTTCTCGACCAGCGCGTTGTAGGCGACGCAGATCGGTTCGGTGAGCGCGGCGTGCTCATCGGGCACGTTCTCCGGCACGCGGTGCAGGATCTGGGGGCGGGCCGCGACGTAGCGGGTCATCGAGCCGTCGGCCAGCGCGCCGTAGCCGAGGCGGCTTGGGCAGAGATTGTAGTCGCCGCTGAGGCAGTAGACGCATGCCCCGCAGATTTCAGCCGCCGTCTCGACCGCCACCCGGTCGCCGGTCTGCCAATCTGAGACATTTTCGCCAACGTCGACGATCACCCCGGAGAACTCGTGGCCAAGCACAAGCGGCAGCACAATCTCCCAGGACTGCATATTGCGCCACATATGAACGTCGGAGCCGCAAACGCCGGTCGCCTTGACCTCGACCAGCACCTGATCCGGCCGCATCTCCGGTTCGGGCACGTCCCGCACCTCCACTTCCTTGTCTCCGAAGCCGTATTTGGAAACTGCCTTCATGGGGCTGACTCGCTTGTGGCTTTCGGCCGGCGGCACGCTTCGCATCCGAATGACGGCGGCCCTGACGGTGTGTCTCCATTATAGACGAAATGTCGGCGCGCAGGCGAACGCAATGGACGGAGACTAGATTGCAGAGAAGGGTCAATTACATCAAGACGCAAGCGGCGTGAGAGGGTTTGGCGTTGAGGGGCAGCCGGTTCAATCCGTCAGATTCTCGTGGTGGATGCAGGCCACGCTCTGCCCGTCCAGCTGGATCAGGTCGGGCACTGCCGCTTCGCACTCTGCCGTTTTCCAGGCGCAGCGAGGGTGAAAGACGCAACCCTGCGGCCGCTCTCCCAGCCCCGGAATGCGGCCTGGGATCGGGTTGAGGACGTTCTCCTCGTGCAGGTCGTGGGCGCAGCGCAGCAGACCGATCGTGTAGGGATGGCGAGGGTGGTTAAACAGGGCGGCCACTGTGCCCGTCTCAACGACCTTACCGGCATAGAGCACGACAGCCTCATCGGCGCTGGTGGCCACGACGCCCAGGTCGTGGGCCACGAGCACGACGGACATGGTAAGCTCGCGCTTGAGCCGGTCGAGTAGGGTGAAAATCTGCGCCTCGACCGTAACATCGAGACCTGTGGTCGGCTCGTCGGCGATCAGGAGGACGGGGGACGGCGCCAGCGCCATCGCCAGCACGATGCGCTGCTGCATGCCGCCGCTGAACTCGTGCGGGTAGGCGTCCAGGCGCGAGGGCGCATCCGGGATCTCGACGCGCTCCATCAGCTCGATGGCCTGTTCCTCCCGTTCTGCCTTCGACAGCGCGGTGTGGTATTTCAGGACGCGCTTGATCTGCTCGCCGACGGTGAGCACGGGGTTGAGTGCACCGCTGGGGTCCTGCATCATGTAAGTAATGGCGCGACCGCGCAGACGCAGCAGCTCCTGGCGGCTGATCTCTTCGCCCTGGAAGACGATGCGGTCGGCCTCCCATTCGCCGTTGGCGGCCAGCCCGTTCACAAGCGCCATGGCGGCGGAACTCTTGCCGCTGCCGCTCTCACCGACGATGGCGACAGTCTGGCCCGCGCCTACAGTCAGCGAAAGGCCGTCAACAGCGCTCAAGCGCTGGCGGCCGGCAGCGTAGTGGACGCGCAGGTTGTCAACGTGCAGAAGAGGGTCGGCAGTGTTGGTCGCGGCCATCAGAGATCGGCCTCTTCGAACCGGTATTCGGGATCGAGAACGTTGCGGATACCGTCTCCGAGCACGGAGAAGGCGAACACCAGCAGCGAGATTGTGAAACCGGGAATAAATATGTGCCAGAACTGCCGGTTGAGGAAGTACTCCTGCGTGCGTGCCAGGATTTTGCCCAGCTCGGGCTGCGGTTCAGCCGGTCCCAGCCCCAGAAAGCCCAGGCCTGCCGTGCTGAAGACGGCAACGCCCAGGTATGTCGTCGCCTGGATGATGACCGCGGTCAGGCAGTTCGGTACCAGCTCGAGGGCGACGATGCGCCAGACCGGCATGCCCATCAGCTGCGCGGCCCTGATGTAGGCGCGATGGGCCTGGGGGATGGTGGAGCCGCGCATCGTTCTGGTCAGGCGGGGGGTGAAGGTGAAGACGAGCGCGAATACGATCGTCATCTCCGGGGTCGTGGTGATCGGTCCGATTTCGATGCCCTGGGTGCCCCAGGCCGCGACCAAAATGACGGCGAGGAGGATGCCGGGAAATGTGAGCAGCGCGTCGATCAGGCGCATCACGATCTCGTCGAAGAGAGAGCCCTGGAAGTAGCCGGTGAGGCTGCCGAGAACGATTGCCAGGATGGTGGCCATCAGCACGCTTGAGATCGAGATGACGAGAGTCGTGCGCGTGCCGTAGATGAGGCGGCTGAGCATGTCGCGGCCGAGGGCGTCGCTGCCCAGCAGGAGACGCTCGCCCGAGGCCGTCGTCGACATCACGTCCAGCGGCAGCAGATCGCCGGCCGCCGCCCTGAACTGCTGCGCGAAATCATACGGCGCGAGCTGCGGGCCAAAGACGGCGATGACGAGGAAGATGAGGACGAGCGCCGAACCGAGCACGACCAGTTTGTCGCCGATGAACCGGTTCCAAAGTATTCGAAAGCGCGCCGTATTCACATTTGTCCCCCAGCGTCAGGTGCGCACGCGCGGGTCGAGGACGCCGTACAGGATATCGGTCAGCAGATTCATCAGGATGAAGACAGTGCCGATGATGAGCACGAGCGTCTGAAGCAGCGCGTACTCTTGTGTCTTGGCCGCGCGCACCAGGAAGAGGCCGATGCCGGGCGTGCCGAAGACGACCTCGACCAGGAAGGTGCCGCGAAAGATGAGGCCGATGGTGTAACCGAGCACAGTGACGATGGGCAGAATGCCGTTGTGCAGCATATCCTTGATCACGACCCGGTTGGGCAGCCCCATCATCCGCTCGAATTGGATGAACGGCTTGTTCTGCACGTCGAAGAGCTCGCCGCGCGTGATGCGGGCGACCATGCCGGCCTTGGCCAGGCCCAGCGCGATGGCCGGCAGCATCATGCTCTGCAGCGAAAAGAGGGCGTTGCGCGAGAAATCGATCTGGCCGCTGATGGCCCAGCGATAGCGAAATATCACGCCAAAGACGAAAAGAAGGATGATCGCCAGCCAGAAGTCGGGGATCGAGTAGGTGCCGATACTGACGAGCCGCGACAGGCCGTCCAGCCAGGAGTTCGGCCTGACCGCGGAGAGCGCGCCGATGCTCAGCCCTAAGATAAGCGCGACCAGCGCGCCGCCGATCGTGAGCCAGAATGTGGTGAAGAGCGGCTTGCGCAGCATCTCCCTGATCGGCGTGCCGGGCGCCATCACGATCATCTCGCCGAAGTCGCCGGAGAACACCCCGCTGATCCAGCGCAGATACTGTACGTGCAACGGGTCGTTCAGCCCCAGCTCTTCGCGGATGCGCTCCTTCTGCTCCGCGGTGCCGAAGATTCCGGCCAATGCCTCGACCGGCCCGCCCGGGGTGACATAGAGCAGGCCGAACGCGAGAAAGGTGATCAGAATCAGGGTCGGTATGGCGGAAACGAACCTCCGCCCGATGTACTTAAGCAATGACACTGCGCGGCGTGAGACTCCCTTCATAAGGACGGCTTGGCGCCGTTCGCTGCGGTTGGCCGTGACGCCGCACGGCCGCGCGCCTACTGTTCCAACTCGACCGTCGGGCCGTTCTCAGGGTAGAGAAAGCAGCGGACTTGATGATTGGCGGACAGGGACTGCAGCTCCGGGCCGCGCTCCATGCAGAGCGAGCCAACCTGCTGCTGATAGGCGCAGCGGGGATGGAATCTGCAGCCTGCCGGCGGCGCGACCGGGGACGGGGGCTGCCCCTCCAGGGTCGCTTGGCGCGTTGCCTCCGGGTCGATGTCGGCGATCGCGTCGAGGAGCGCCATCGTATACGGGTGATGCGGGCGCTCGAAGAGCTGCTGCGCGGGCGCCTGCTCCACTACTTTACCGAGATACATGACGCAGATGCGGTCGGCGATGAAGCGGACTGCGCTGAGATCGTGCGAGATGAAGAGGAGAGAAATCCCCTTGTCACGGCTGATGTCGGCCAGCAGCTTCAATAACTGAACCTTGACGTTCATGTCCACGGCCGAGGTCGGCTCGTCGCAGACGATGAACTCTGGCTCCAGGGCCAGCGTTCTAGCCAAGGCGACACGCTGCAGCTCGCCGCCGGAGAGCTGAAAGCTGTAGCGGTCGGCGTAGCGACGCGGCAGCCCGACCATGTCGAGCAGGCCATGGATGCGGGCGGAAATCTCGGTGTCGCCGGTGTGGCCCATCTTGCGGATCGGGTAACTCAGAATCGTGCGCACGTTGTGGCGAGGATTGAGCGATTCCCTGGGGTATTGGAACAGGAGCTGGACCTTCTTGCGCGTCTCTGCGTCGATAGAGGCCAGAGAGCGGCCGCGGAAGCTGACGCTACCCTCTGTGGGCTGAACGAGGCCGGCCAGCAGCCAGCCCAGCGTCGTCTTGCCGCAGCCGCTTTCTCCCACCAGGCCGACGATCTCGCCGGCGTCGATATGCAGCGTCACGCCGTCAACGGCCTGGATGTCGTTCCCGCGCAGGAGCAGGAGGCGTTGCAGCCAAGTCGAATTCGAGTAGTAGCGCTTGACGCTTTCGGCTTCGATCAGCGCGGCCACGGTCCTGCTTCCCGCCTGCGTTGGTGGCTGTTCATTGGCAATGGGATAGTCTGTACGCACAAAACGCACAACGTGGCGCTCGTTCATATCGCATGAACCGACCGTCACGTTGTACGTAATATGTTATATCGTTGCGAGAATCGACAGTCGTTCTACATCGGCGCTTCGCGGTCGGGCGGTCCGTTCTCGGTCTCTGAGACGGTGACGCCGTGGATGATGGGCGTGATGGTCGGGCTGGCCTCGATGCCCTGCATGTAGTCCCAGTAGGCCTCGAGCCGGGCGCCGTGGACCACGGGCACGTGGAGGGCGAGGTCGGCGTTCACCATCTGCACGTTGCGGACGGCGTCGGCGTACTCTTCGGAGCCGGGAGGGGCCTCGCGCATGCGCTGCATCGCGCCCATGAAGCGGGCGAGCCATTCCTCGGGCATGTCGTCCATGTGCCAGGGGGTGATGCCGTAGGGCGGCGGGTAGTAGCGGCCGTACTCGACGACCCAGATACCGGAGTCGCCGGCGTCGTGGTAGACGCCGTCGACCTCGTTCTCGATGACGCGCGGCCAGTTGGCGGAGGAGACGTTGGCCTCAACGGTGAGCTCGATACCCACCTGGGCGACCTGCTCCTGGATGATACTGGCCGGCTTCTCGTAGCCGCGGCCTTCAGCCAGAACGATGTGAGCGCTGAAACCGTCGGGATTGCCGGCCATCTTCAGATGCTCGCGTGCGGCGTCGAGGTCGGAGCGCAGCGAGTGGATCTTCTCGACTTCTTCGTTGACGAGCGGGTCGTCAGCGTACCAGAAGCTGAAGGCGGGGCTGCCCAGGCCGGCGTTGACGACGTTGTTGATGTCGACGCGGTCCATGGCTGCGCTGATTGCCTTGCGGTTGTGGATGCCCTGCTCGGTGAAGCCGAGGACGCCTTCGCCGACAAAGGCCAGGTAGTTGATGAACGGGTCGGCCACCGGGATCGAGTTCAGGCCGGGCGTCTCTTCGATGCGCGCCTGGAGCGTGGGCGAAACGTTGTAGTACCAGTCCTGCGCCTGCGCCAGCAGCTGGGAGACGCGCACGGTCGGGTCGTTGACGACCTCGAAAACGAGATAGTGCGGGATGTCTTCGGAGAAGCCGCCCCAGAAGAGGTCCCAGCCCCAGTAGTCGTCGAAGCGTTTGAGAACGACGCGTTCTTCAACGCTGTATTCGATCAGCTCGTATGGGCCGGTCGTCGTGCCGTCTACGGAGCTGGTGAGCGCGGTCTGCAGGCCCTCCTTCTCGACCGGCGCGCCGTCGTAGGCGCCCTCGGCCACGATGCGGGGGCCGTCTGTCACCGACATGGCCGATAGCAGGAAGGAGTCGGGCGCGACGAGGTCGATCACGAGGGTGTGGTCGTCCTGCACGGTCACTTCTTCAATGTTGACGAGCAGGCTCGATGTGGAGAGCGAGTTTTCCTTGATGAAATCGAGCGAGTACTTGGCGTCGGCAGCGGTGAATGCGGCGCCGTTGTGGAATTTCACGCCCTCACGCAGCGGGATGGTCCAGCGGCGGCCTTCGTTGTCGACCGCGGGCAGGGCGGTGGCGAGATTCGGCTCAATTCCGCTGCGGGTCAGCCGGTAAAGGCCGTCGTGGTACATGGTGCCGAAGGTCTTGTTCGGCGGCGTCAGCGGGTTGTTGGGGTCGACGCCCTGCGGGTCCTGGATGATGGGGTGCTTGATGACGTACTCTTTCGCCATCGCCATCGGCTCGGCGTCCTGCGCGGGCGCGGCAGCCGGGACGCAGGCGGCGAGGGCCACCCCGACGCCGGCCATACCCGACAGCTGCATGAACTGCCGGCGGGTTAATCGTGACTTCATTTCCTGCCTCCTGTGTGGTTTAGCGGCATGGCGGCCGTGCCCACGCCAATTGAGTTGAACGAGATAACGACGTAAGTCAATCGACGGTTGAAGCGATTGGAAGGGGACCCGGATCGGTGCGGGTCCGACTTACTGCTTTCAGACGAATCTAGCCGACGGCGGACGCGTAACGGCCGGCCACGACGTCCCAGTTGACGACGTTCCACCAGTTTTCGACGTATTCGGCGCGGCGGTTCTGGTATTTGAGGTAGTAGGCGTGTTCCCAGACGTCCAGCCCCAGGAGCGGCGTATCACCGGTCTGGGTGTAGGGGCCGTCCTGGTTGGGTGTGCTGTAGATGAGCAGAGAGCCGTCGAGCCGGGCGACGAGCCAGGCCCAGCCGCTGCCGAAGCGGGCCATGGCCGCGGCGTTGAAGCTGCTCTTGCAGTCGTCGAAGCTGCCGAATGTTCCGGCGATGGCGTCGGCCAGCGCGCCTGAGGGAGGGCCGCCGCCGTTGGGGCCCATCGTCTCCCAGAAGAGCGTGTGGTTGGCGTGGCCGCCGCCGTTGTTGCGAACGGCTGCGCGAATCTCATCGGGTACTGTGTAGAGCTTGTTCAGGATCTCGGTCACAGCCATGTCTTCGAAATCAGTGCCGGCGACGGCGTTGTTGAGGTTGTCGACGTAGGTGGCGTGGTGCTTGCCGTGATGGGTACGCATCGTCTGCTCGTCGATATGGGGTTCGAGCGCGTCGTAGGCATATGGCAGCGACGGTAGTTCAAAGGCCATTTTGGTCTCCTGCGGAATGAAAAGGTGTACGCTAGCTGCCGTTGGCGCGGGCGGACGGATAGAGAAGCGGGAAGCGGTCGCCTTCCCACAGGTCGCCCTCCTGCAGCTCACCCTCCTTCTGGTCGGCGAGGACGGCCACGTTCCAGGGATGGTCGCCGGTGCCGGCCTTGTAACGCGTGTAGCCGGGCAGCATGTGGACGACGATGGTGCGCCGCGGGTCGTTGGTGCGGTTTTCGGTGCTGGCGTGCAGGGTCCTGGAGTGGTGGAAGGAGATGCCGCCGGGTTCGAGCAACAGGGGCGCCATCTCGATCGATTCGCCCTCGGGTACGGTGAAGTCGGGCAGGTCCATGACGTCGGCGTCCTGCTGGAAGAAGTTGCGGTCGGACTGCAGGGGCCAGCGGTGGCTGCCGGCAATGACCTGCATGCAGCCGTTTTGCTCGGTTTCGCCGTCGAGCGAGATGCGGGCAGTGAGGGCGTCACCGGGGGTGGTGCACTGCCAGTAGGCCCAGTCCTGGTGCCAGCCGACGGTGGCGGACCGGGGGCGGTCGGGGCCGATGCCGGGCTTGTGCAGCAGCTGGTCCTGGAAAAGCCGGATGCTGTCGGTCCTGCCCAGCTGGGCGGCGATGGCGCCGATCTTCGGTTCCATCACCAGGCGTTTGATGACGTTGTCAGCCCACCAGCCATTGTCGATGTTCTTCATGTTGGATACGGGGTCGCCCGGCCACCAGTCGAGCTTGTTGGGCGGCACGTTGGTCTCGTACTCCTGGGCGAAGACGCGGGCCATGTGCTCCTTGGCCTCAGCCAGGTCGGCCTCGTCGAAGATGGGGCCGACGATGAAATAGCCGTTTTCCTCCCAGAAGCGGATGTCCTCCTCGGAAAGTTTGACTGCCTCCAGTGCATCATTCGTAATTGTCATTGTGGACCTCCTGGCTACGGCGGTCTCCCCGCCGCATGGCAAACGAACTCAGATGGCTTACAGCGCGAAAATGAGGATGGACAGTTTCTTCGTGCAGTTGCGCCTTTGTCTTATGACACAAAAGGTTGTCTTTCCGTTCTCTGTGCCGGGCGCGGCTCAACCGCCTTGCGACCGGCGCAGCTGCCCGATTGCCGCCAGGTTGAAGCGCCGCTGCGCCACCAGGGGCGCGATGATATCGGCTGCGGCGCTGAAGAGGAGCAGTGAGCCGATGGCAAACTGCTGCAGGAACGGCGAGACGCCGAGCAGGTTGAGCGCGTTGTGGACGACGGCGAGAAAGATGACGCCGAGGAGCGTGCCGGCGATGGTGCCCTCGCCGCCGAACAGGCTGGTTCCGCCGATCACGACGGAGGCGATCACTTCGAGCTCGTAGCCGATGCCGGCGTTGGTGGTCGAGGCGTTGAGCCTTGCCGCCAGCATCACACCGGCGGCAGCGGCCAGCGCGCCGCTGAGAATATAGAGTTTAGCGATGTGAAAGCGTGCGTTGATGCCGGCGCGGCGGGCGATTTCGGCATCGGTGCCGACGGCGATGGTGTAGCGGCCGAAGCGGGTCTTCTTGTGTACCAGGTAGAGCGCGACGTAGGCGACGCCCATGATAATGACGGGCACGGGCAACCCGATAAGATCGCCTTTGCCGAGGAAGGTGAAGGTCTCCGGGTAGCCGCGGCCGGCTGTTTCTCCACCGGAGAGAAAGAGGACGCCGCCGCGCACGACGTAAAGAGATCCGAGTGTCATGATCAGCGCCGGAATCCGCAAATAGGCGACGCCGAAGCCGTTGACGGCGCCGACGGCGGCTCCCGCCAGGACCGCCAGCAGGATGACGAGGGGGATCGGCAGCCCGGCGCCAAAACCGACGGCGACGAGGTAGCCGCCCAGGGCCACGACGGAGCCGACCGACAGGTCGAAGCCGCCGCCGATCATCAGCAGGGCGACGCCGGAGGAGACGAGCCCGATGGCCGCGGCCTGCTGGAATATATTCAGCCAGTTGTAGAGGGTCAGGAAGCGCGGCTGGCCGAGCGTGATCAGGACACAGAGCAGGGCGAGTGCGCCGACGAGCAGGCCTTGACGTGTCAAACTGCCTCCTCCGCGGCGCCCATTGTGATCAGGTTTACGATCTCGGCCGAGGTCGTCTCTTCGGTCGTTCGCACGCCAACGACGCGGCCGGCCCGCATCACGACGATGCGGTCGGTGATGCGGAAGATGTCTTCGAGATTGTGGCTGACGACCATGACGCCGAGGCCGTGATCGCGGAACTGCTCGATGATTTCGAGGGTGGCCAGCGTTTCGGCGATGCCCAGGGCCGCGGTCGGCTCATCGAGGAGGACGATCTTCGCCTGGAAGAAGATGGCTCTTGCCAGGGCGACGGCTTGCCGCTGGCCGCCGGACAGGTTGCGCACGCGCAGCTTTGGATTCAGGTCGAGGCCGATGCCCGACAGCAGCTCCCTTGCCTGCGCCTGCATGCGGCTCTCGTTGAGCCATTGGAAGAGCCTGGGGCGTTGCACGAGCTCGCGTCCCAGGTGGATGTTGCTGGAGATGTCGAGCGTTTCGATGAGGGCGAGGTTCTGGTAGACGATTTCGATGCCGAGACGGCGGGCGTCGATCGGGTCGTTGATTTCGACGGGCGCGTTGTCGACAAGGACATGGCCTTCGTCGGCGCGGGTGACGCCGGCGAGGATGTTGATCAAGGTGGACTTGCCGGCGCCATTGGCGCCGACAAGCCCGACGATTTCACGCGGGAAGACGGTGAGAGATGCGTCGTCGAGCGCCTGGATCCCGCCGAACCGCTTCGAGATACCCTGTACCTCAAGACACGGGAAATCGGCCTTCCCATTGTTGTCAGTCATGGATGTCTCGCGCAGAATTCGGCCTGGATTTCCTTTCCCGCCCGGCGTCCGCGGGCCTCGGTCGGCCCTTGTCAGCCGTCTTCATTCGTTGTTCGTTACTCCCCGAATGGCAATGCTATTCTTCGGTGGGCGGCCCCATCCACTCGCCCAGGTCGATGTAGGACTGGACCCTGTCCTGCGCCACGTAGTCGGAGCCGGAGTCGGTGTAGGTCTCGACCTCCATGCCCTGGTAGTGGTTGTAGATGGCATGGACGCTCTTATAGCCCATCAGCCGCGGGAACTGGGCGAAGCAGGCGTGGAGCAGACCGTCACGGACCGACTCCAGCTCCTCCATCGAGCAGTTGCGGGTAACGACGAGGGCGTCTGAGCCGGCGTCGCGGATGGCCTCGGCCGCGCCGAGTCCGTCCTGACCGCTGCAGCCGAACACGCCGGCCAGGTCAGGATGAGCGACCAGGATGTCCTGGAGCGCGTTGTAGCCTTTCTCGCGGCTGGGGCAGGCGAGCGGCATGGCGACGATTTCGGCGTCAGGGAACTGCTCCACCGCGGCGACGAAACCGGAGGTGATTTCGCGGCAGGCGCTGATCGTCGACGGACAGGTGGTCAGGGCGAATTTGCCACCACCGCCCGCGTCCTCGATCAGGCGGACGACAGCGTTCATGACGCCGTTGAAGTTGTCGGTGGCGACGGTGCTGAGGAGTTTGGCGGGGGCGTCGACCCGGGTATCCATGGCAACGACCGGGACGCCCAGATCGTTTGCCTCCTGCACGGCGGGCACGAGCGCGGCGGAGTCGGCCGGCGCGAGCACGATGCCATCGGCACCGGCGGCCAGGGCGTCCTCGAAGGCCTTGATGCTGTCTTCGACGCCCATGTCACTGGTCCCGGTTGTATAGATAAGTTCAACTTTGTCGGGGCCCAGTTCCTCGGCGGCCTGCTGGCAACCCAGAATCGCTCCCTGCCAGAAGACGGCAGAAGCATCCTTGACCTGGCAGTAGATGCGCAACGGCCCGCCTTCGGCTTGCGCTTCCGGCGTGGCGGTCACGACGACTTCGACCACCGACGGCGCTTCACAGGCTGAAATCGTGACAGCGATGAGCGCTATCAACGCGACAAGAAGCAACGCTTTTCGATTTCGGAACATGCTTTTCCTCCTACTGTGGGTTTTGATGGGAACGAAAGGTCATGTGGCTGGGGCGTCTGAATATGTGGTCAGACCTCCCAGACTGGCAGGAGCCTTCTGCCTGACGCCGCTATATGATAGCGAAATTGTAGTTTGCGCGCAAAGTGGATTTTCCGGCCCTGGCGCCACGGGGCCCGCAGGGAAGCGGCTGCGCCGTGGATCAGCGCACGTGGATGTCGGCGAAGTCCATGTAACGCTCCCAGTCGTAGAGGGTCACGTCGTGCTTGCCGGTGCGGATGTGGTAGCCGATTCTGCTGCGGACGGGCTGGTTCACGGGCGGCAGCTCTGCGGCGGCGAGGCCTTCGGCGCCCAGCAGGCGGTAGACCGGATCGGCGTGCTTCGCGCCGAGGAACTCGCCGTGCGGGTCGGCCCAGAGGTCCTCGTCGGCGCTGACGACGTAGACCGGGCGGGGCGCGACGAGGGCGATGAGCATGTGCTGGTCGACGGGGAGGTCGTCCTCTTTGTCGTCGTAGCGTTTGAAGTTCTCGCAGAACCAGTGGGGATAGGTGTAGTTGGCGTGGCGGGCGGTCTCGCCGAAGCGGCGGCGGAAGAGGGCGGTGCCGCCGCAGCCGGAGTTGTTGGGGATGACGAGGGCGAAGCGTTCGTCCTGTGCGCCGGCCCAGAGGGCGGTCTTGCCGAGGCGGGATTGGCCCATGACGGCGACGCGTTCATGGTCGACGTCGTCGTCGGTCTCGAGGTAGTCGAGGGCGCGGCGCAGCCCCCAGGCCCAGGCGCCGATCGCGCCCCACTCGTCGGGCGCGGGCCGCGTCTGGCCGGCCTTGTAGAAGAGGGGTTGGACGCCGTTCTGGAAGCCGTCGTCGTAGTCGGGATCGAGGTCGCCGTAGTAGATGGTGGAGAGGGCGTAGCCGCGCTCGAGGATGCGCTCGACGGGCCAGCGTGAGAGCGCAGTGCCGCGGCTGGCCTCGGTGGCGCGGTGGTTGCGGATGCCACGGTCGAAGCGGTTGCGCATCCACTGTTGCGACATGGTGATGCCGGGGTCGCTGTGGACGGACTGGTTGCCCTGGAAGTTGGGGACGAGGAAGGAGGGCACGGGCCGCGGCCGGTCGTTGGGCAGGTAGATGAGGATGTCCATCTTGTACTTGTCGCGGCTATCCGAGAAGTAGACGGAGACCTCTTTGCGCGTGCCCAGGCCGTTGAGGGCGTTCTGATCGACTGAGGTGACCTCGAAGGTCATCGCGTCGGGGCGGCCGGGCGCTTTGCCATAGACCTGGTCTTCGTAGATGCGCAGCAGCTCGGGGCGGCGTTCGTTGCGCCACATGGCGGCATCGGTGACGGCGCGCCCGTCGGCCATGCGCAGTGCGTCGGGCAGCCCGTAGCTGGGCACATCGGCCTCGTCGTAGATGACGTCCTCGCACTGGCGGACCTGGTTGTACCAGTCGCTGGCCTGCTGGCGGGTGGGGTCGAGCTTGAGCGCCATCTCGAAGATCTCGGCGGCGAGGGGCCTGTTGTCCTGGAGGCCGTAGGCACGGCCGAGCACTTCGTAGGTGTAGGAGTGGTCGAGCAGTTCGGGATGGATGTCGACGAGGTGGGTCAGGTTGGAGATGATGTATTCCGGCACCTCCCACGTCGTCATTTCCTCGAGCAGCAGGTTGAGTTGATCGGATACCTGGGCCATTGCTCTCCCCCTGGATTCGTTGTTCGCTGAGAAATCGTACTGGATGGACCGGTGGAAGCCGGTGTGTTCGACGCCGGAATCGCCGCTCTCTGGCGCGTTCAGGTTCAGATGCGGAGAACGTCGCGCAGGTAGGCGCGGCTCTGTTTGGCGCTTGCGAGCGGCGACCAGGCGGCTTGGCGGTCGGGGCGGGGCACGACGTCCTGTTCGACGATCATCCAGCCCTGGTAGCTGCGGGCGCGCAGGATGTCGACGAAGGCGGGGAAGTCGATGCAGCCCTGGCCCAGTTCGGCGAAGACGTCCATCTCCCAGGCCCGGCGCATGTGGATGCGCTCGCGGCGGACGCGCTCCAGCTTGTCGGCCCAGAGGTCCTTGAGGTGAACGTACCAGATGCGGTCGGCGAATGTCCTGGCGGCGTCGAGGACGTCGCCGCCGCCGTAGTGGTAGTGGCCGGTGTCGAAGCAGAGCCCTACCAGCTCGGGGTCGGTCATATCCATCAGGCGGGCGACCTCGGCGGGCGTCTCGACGGGTGTGCCGGCGTGATGATGGAAGGCGACGCGCATGCCGCAGGTATCGCGAGCGTGACGGGCGGCGGCTGTGAGCGCGATGGCGGCCTGTTGCCACTGCTCTTCGCTCCAGCCGGTGCTGCCGTCGGCGGGCACGGAGCCGGCGATATCAAGACGGGCAGGCGTCGAGTTGGGGGCAATGATGAGCTCCTTTACGCCGAAGATGCGCAGGAGCGCGCCGACACGCCCGACCGTGCCGGTGATGGTGCTGAGGGCGGTCGGATGCTCGAGCGGCAGGGGGACGTAGGAGGAGGCCAGTTTGAGGTTGCGCCGGGCCAGCTCGGCGCGCAGAAGTCCGGCGTCGAGCGGGTAGTAGCCGATGGGTCCGAGCTCGGTGCCGTCGTAGCCGGCGGCGGCGATCTCGTCCATGACCTGGCGGAAGTCGGGGTGGTCGTCGCGCTCCGGTTCGGCGGAGCCGACACCCCAACTTACGGGCGCGTTGCCGACAGTGACGTTGAACATGGCTTGTCCGTGATGCGTTGTGTGGATTCCGATTTGCGCTGGCCGGAGGAGCTTCAGACAGCGGTGAGAGACACTCTACCTATCTGGAAAACGGTTCAGCGGATGGCCTGGCCGGTTGCGTCGTCGAAGAGATGGAATCGATTGAAGGTCAGGCTCAGCGTATCCCCTTCGCGCACCTGCGACGCGGCCACGTCCTTGACCTTGAGCAGGAGGCCCTCCTTCTCGATGTCGAGAATCGTCTCGGAGCCGAGCGGCTCGAGCAGGAAGACCCCGGCCTGATTGGCGCCCTTTTCGTCCATGGTGAAGCGGATCTCCTCGGGGCGGATGCCGAGCGTGCACTGGCCGCCGGGGCAGAGCTCGGCGGCGCGGTCGGCCATCTCGGCGCTGACCGGGATGACGAACTGGTCGCTTTTGTGGACGGTGCTGCCGTTCTCGGTCTGCAGCGCGCCGGGGATGAAGTTCATCGGTGTCGAGCCGACGAATCGGGCGACGAAGTTGTTGGCCGGCAGGTCGTAGATCTCGCCGGGCGTGCCCAACTGCTGGAGCGTGCCCTGGTTCATCACCGCGATCTGGTCGGCCATGGTCATGCCCTCGACCTGGTCGTGGGTGACGTAGATCATGGTGGTGCCGAGCTCGTGCTGGAGACGCTTGATCTCGGCGCGCATATAGACGCGCAGGAGGGCGTCGATGTTGGAGAGCGGCTCGTCCATGAGAAAGACGACCGGCTCGCGCACAATCGCCCGGCCGAGGGCGATGCGCTGCTGCTCGCCGCCTGAACAGAGGCCCGGGGGTCTTTCGAGCGTATGGGTGATGCCGAGCAGCTCGGCGACGTCGCGCACGCGTCGCTCGATCTCCTGTTTGGGCGTTTTGCGCAGCCGCAGCGGGTAGGCGATGTTGTCGAAGGCGGTGAAGTGGGGGTAGAGGGCGTAGCTCTGGAAGACGAGGGCCACATCGCGCTCGCGCGGTTCGAGGTCGTTGACGCGCGTCTCGCCAATGTAGATGTCGCCGTAGGTGGGGCGCTCCAGTCCGGCCACGCAGCGCATCGTGGTGGTCTTGCCGCAGCCGGAGGGACCGAGCAGGACGACGAGATCGCCGTCGTTGACAACGAGGTTCAAACTATTGACGGCGCAGGTATCGCCGTAGTATTTGGTCAGTCCTTCAATTCTTACTTCCGCCAAAGCGCACTCTCCCTTGGTAATCCGAGGCCGGATCGCGTGTCGTTGGGGCCGCAGCTCGGGGCGGTCCTGCCTGTCATGTGCTTCAAATCACGGTTCACTGGCCGCTGGCCACGCCGAAGGTCAGGCCGCGCACGAGGAATCTCTGCAGTGTAAAGGCGGCGATCAGGACGGGGAAGATGGCGATCGTGCCGGCGGCGCTGACGACGCCCCAGTCGAGCTCGTGCTGCGGGATCTGCCCCTGGATCGCGATCGGAAGTGTCATGGTATCCATCGAGTTCACAAAGAAGAGGGCGATGATGTATTCGTTCCAGTTGAAGATAAAGAGCAGGATGGCGATGGAGAAGAGGCTGGGGAATATGAGTGGCAGCAGGATACGACGCACTGCGCCGAAGCGGGTGTCGCCGTCCATGAGCGCGGCCTCCTCGACGTCCATGGGCACATCCATGAAGGTGCCGCGCAGCACCCAGACGGCGAAGGCGGTATTGAGTACGGTGTAGAGGATTATCAGCGTGTACTTTTTGTCGATCAGTCTCAGATGGCTGGCCAGATCGTAGAGGGGGATGGCTGAAGCGATGGGCGGCAGCAGGGCGACGAGGCCCATCAGCCCGACGACGATACCGACGAATTTGAGCGGCAGGCGCATCCGGGTGGCGGCGTAGGCGGCGGGCACGGCGACGACCAGGCAGATGATGGTGGCGATTCCGGCGACGACGAGGCTGTTGAAGATGTTTTCGAGGATGCGCCGGTCGATGATGGTCACCCAGGCATCGAAGCGGATATCGGTTGGGAAGAGCCGCGGCGGGATGTGGGCCAGGTCGCGCATCGACTTGACCGAGGTAACCGCGACCCAGTACATGGGCACGAGGGTCCAGAATGCAGACAGGTAGAGGACGACGACCACGAGCACTCTGTTCAGGCTGAAGCGCCGCTCCTGCGCGGCCATGGCGACGGCATGGGTAACGGGCTGACCCGGTGCGGCGTCGGGCGTGATTGACTGTGCCATCTACTTCAGCTCCCTCGATTCAGTGGCCGGTGGTTTGGTGGCCAGTGGCCGGTGGCCGGCCCTAGCTTGAGAACGGGCGGCCGGGTTAGCGGCTTCTGCGTTCGACCCAAAGGTATTTGACGAAAAGTGTGCCGGCGATATAGGTCATGAGCAGCATGACGAGGACTGCGGCCGACGCGTAGTGCGGCCTCAAGCGCTGGAAGAACATGCCGTAGATGAACCAGGACAGGTTCCAGGTGGCCCTGCCCGGCCCGCCTTGCGTGGTGGCGGCGATCGTGCCGATGGTGCGCGTCGACCAGACGAAAACGAGAATGGTGGAGATGGCGAACATCGGCCTGATATAGGGGAGGGTCATGTCCCAAAAGGCGCGCCAGCGGGTGGCGCCGTCGACGGCGGCGGCCTCGTAGATATCGCGGGGGACCTGGTTGAGGCCGGCGTAGAGCAGGAGGAAGGCGAGCGGGCTGATGCGCCAGATTTCGACGATACAGAGGGCGATGAAGGCGGTGTCGCCCTTCTGCAGCCAGACGATCGGTTCCAGACCGACGGCGGTGAGCGGGAGGTTGACCAGCCCCAGGGTGGGGTGGTAGAGGATCTTCCACATCATGCCGGCGACGATCTCGGAGACCATGAGCGGGATGATGAGGATCGAGATCCAGATCGCCTTGTTTTTGGCGAATTCGCTGTGGACGACCATGGCAAGGCCCAGGCCGACCAGAAGGCAGAGCGGGACGACGACGATGCCCATCTTGAGGCTGAAGATCAAAGCGCCGCGGAAGATGGTATCGGTGGTGAGCCTGGTGAGGTTGCCCAGGCCGAGGAACTCGCCCTTTTCGCTGGTCAGAATGAGCCAGAAGGTGTAGACGATGGGATAGAACTGGACGACGATGAGGGCGAGGAGGCTGGGAACGATGAGCCAGACGCCGACGCGGTTGTCGCGGTAGCGGAACAGCTCCTTCCATATACTTTGGGGCGCGGGCGGCGCGGGCACGCTCGACACGGTTGGGGCGGGCGCGGCGCCGATGTTCGGCTGAACGCTCAAAGCGGGTCTCCTCGGAACAGAGCGTGGAGCGAGGATCCGGGACCGCTCGCTCCACGCTCATCTGCTTACGCTGCTAGTTGGTCACGCCTTCCATCTCGGCACGGATTTCGGCGCCGGCCTGCTCGCAGGCCTCCTGGCCGGTGATATCACCTGCGCCGATGGCGCTGAAGGCCGGTCCAAGGATGGCGAGGCTGATGCCGGTGGCCTGGGTGCTGCGCGGCCGCCACTTGGGCGGGACCAGCAGGGCCTCGTACTGGGCCGGGAACCAGGGCTTCTCGAGGATCAGCTCGGGGTCGTTGAAGACCGACTCGCGGAAGGGGATGCCGCCGGCGTGCGCGTAGGAGAGCGCGTGCTGCTGGTTATAGTGCATCCACTCCATGTAGGTCCAGGCTGCGTCCTTGTTTTCGGAGTGGGCGTTCATGACGAGGCCCCAGTGGCCCATCATCGAGACACGGTCCGCGCCCACTTCGGAGGCGGGCAGCGGCATATAGAGCATCTTGCCGGCCACGTCGGAATCGGTCTCGTCCTCGAAGGCGGCGTAGGCGTCACCGGGCCAGCCGATGCCCATCATGGCGCGGCCGGAGACGACCTCGGCGACCATTTCGGTGGTGCCGTAGGTGTTGCCGCCCGGCGGCAGGTACTTGCTCAGCTGCTCATAGAGCGTCATGGCGTCGCAGCCGGCCTCGTCGTCGAGGATGACGTTGAACTCGTCGTCGAAGATGCCGCCGCCCATCGACCAGAGAAGGGCGAGGGCGTCGCTGCCGGCTGCGCCGCGCACGTTGTAGCCGTAGAATGGCGGGTCGCAGTCGGGGCAGTGGACGGCATCGGCGATCTGGAGAACGTCGTCCCAGGTCTCGGGCGCCGCCAGGCCCTGCTCGTCGAGGATATCCTGGCGGACGTAGAACATGATCACGTTGCCCTGGACCGGCAGCGCGTGCAGGTCGGGCCGTTCGCCGGTCTGGAAGTCGACGGGGATCGGGCCGTAGGGCGGAGGCCAGGAGAAGACGTCGTAGGATACCTGGGGCACGTCGTCGTCGCGGGTTGCGCCGTACTCCTCGGTCAGGTTGACGGAGAGGCCGCCGTCGACGATGTTGGGCATCCAGGGATCGTCGGCGAAGATGACGTCAAATTCGCCGGAGCTGGTGCGGGCGAGGGAGATCACCTTCTCGAAGAAGTTGGTCCACGGGAAGGGGGTGACCTCGACCTTGATGCCCGGGTTCTCCTCTTCGAACTGCGGGATCAGGGCGACGAGGCCGTCGGCCAGCGGTCCCTGCGCGGTGATGATGTTGATAGTGACTTCCTCGTCCATCTCTCCTGCCATCTCGCCGGAGTCCGCCGGCGCCGCGGGCGGTGCGCAGGCCGACAAGATGACTGCCATCACCATGACGAAGATGGTGAAAAGGTAGAGCTTTCGCATGGGTTTGCTTCCTCCTTGCATGGATGGGTCCTGTGTAAGGTTACACAGGTGTCGCATGGAAACCAAGATGGGTCGATCGGTTGGCATGGTCAGTCGGGAAAGATACGCTGTTCTATTGTTACGCACTGGCTGCCCGCCATTTTGGGTGAAATTGGGTGGATTGTCAACTTTCCGGCGGCAGCGCATTTACCGAACGTCCGACGGCGCCGGCCGGGCTCCGAACATTCAGGGTCCGTCCGGTGAGCCGGCATCGTCCTGACGGCGGGCAGACGCAGGCCCGCCGCGCCGCAGCAGCTGCGTGACCGTTTCCCGTACTCTTTCGGCCTTGCTCTGTCCCTCGATTACCGCTGCCGTAACCTGCGCCGCGGTCTCTTCGGTCCTGGCGCGCGCCTGGCTGCTGGCCTCCTGCAGACTCTGCAAGGAGTCGGATGTGCGGCCGAGTATCCAGTTCATGCTGCGCACGGCGAGGAAGGCGATGGCCAGTGGGACCAGACAGAGCAGGACCAGATGAATCGCGATCCAGACGACCGACAGGTTGCGCCAGAATTCGAGCGTCATTTTCCTGAGGGAAACAGGTCTTGGCAGGTCGGACAGACAGCCCTCGAATTGTAGCAGAGCAGACCGGGCGCGTCCAGCTATGGTGGCCCCGTACCCAGGCCGAAATGTTAGCGAAGGCGCGCGCTTTCTGCTACACTGCGGACGGCAGTAGCCGGTGGCCAGTGGCCAGTGGCCAGTGGCCAGTCGGCGGTGGCCAGGAGTTGCAGGGGAGGGGCGCCCGGAGCGGCGCTGGGGAAGGTATTGTGTAGGCCATGGGCGTGGGCGGCGCAGGCGTCGCCGGCCACCTTTTGTTGGATTTTGGGTTTTCCATTGGATATTTTGGAGTTTTGCTATGACTGCGGGCAACGATTTCCGGCACGTTTCCTATCTGTGGGACGATGCTACTGCGGCGACGCTCGACCCGGTCGGGCGGCTCGTATACCGTTCCAACCTGCTCGGGCAAGACCAGCGCATCACCAATACGGGCGGCGGCAACACCTCCTCTAAGTATAAAGAAACCGACCCGCTGACGGGCGAAGCGGTCGAGGTGCTGTGGGTCAAGGGGTCGGGAGGCGATCTGCGGACGTCGAAGCGGGAGAACTTTTCCTCGCTGTACATGGACAAGATCCGCCAGCTGCGGGCGATTTACGACGCGGCCGACGTGAAGGGTGTGAAGACGCCGATAGAGGACGAGATGGTGGGCAAGTATCTGCACTGCGTCTATGATCTGAACCCGCGCGCTTCGTCGATCGACACGCCGCTGCACGCTTTCATCCCGGCGCCGATTGTGGACCACACGCACCCGAATGCGGTGATCGCGATCGCGGCGGCGGAGGATGGCGAGGCGCTGACGGCGGAGATCTTTGGGGATGAGCTGGGCTGGGTCGAGTGGCAGCGGCCGGGCTTCGACCTGGGGCTGGTGATGGGGGAGATGGCGGCGGCCAACCCGCAGATGACCGGCATCATGATGGGCGGACACGGGTTGATCAACTGGGCCGGGGATGACAAGGCCTGCTACGAGCTGAGCCTGGAGATCATCGAGAAGGCGGCCAGGTATATCGAAAGCCGCGACAAGGCCGAGCGCACGTTCGGCGGCCAGAAGTATGCGGCGCTGCGCGGCGAAGAACGGGAGTCTGTCCTCGTAGAGCTGCTGCCGGCGCTGCGCGGCATGATCAGTCAGCAGAACAGGTTTGTCGGCACGGTGCAGGCGGACGAGTCGATCCTGCGATTTGTCAACAGTCATGACGCGGCCCGCCTGGCCGAGCTGGGCACCTCCTGCCCCGACCACTTTTTGCGGACCAAGATCAAGCCGCTCTACGTCGACTGGGACCCGCAGACTGAGGAGGTCGCCGCGCTGCTGGCCAAGCTGGAAGGCGGCTTAACGCGTTACCGGCAAGACTACGCCGACTACTACGAAGCGCACAAGCACGCCGATTCCCCGGCGATGCGCGACCCGAACCCGACGGTGATCCTGGTTCCGGGCATCGGCATGATCGCATGGGGCAAGAACAAGAGCGAGAGCCGGGTGACGGCCGAGTTTTACAACTGCGCGGTCGAGGTGATGCGGGGGGCGGAGACGGTCAGCCGGTACGTGGCGCTGCCGAAGCAGGAGGCGTTCGACATCGAGTACTGGCTGCTGGAGGAGGCGAAGCTGCAGCGGATGCCGCCGGAGCAGGAGCTGGCGCGCAACGTGGTCGTCGTAATTGGCGCGGGCAGCGGCATCGGTCGGGCGGTCGCGCACCGTCTGGCCAAAGAGGGCGCGCACGTGGTGTGCGCCGACCTGAACGCGGAGGCGGCGCAGACCACCGCAGACGAACTGACCGCGATCTACGGGGTCGGCATCGGCGTGGCGGGCACGGGCATCTCGGCGTGCGGGCCGGCGATCGGGTTGGGCGTGGATGCGTGCGACCGCGCGAGCGTGCAGGCGCTCTTCCACCAGACCCTACTGGCCTACGGCGGCATCGATAACCTGGTGATCACGGCCGGATTCTACTACCCGCCGGACGCCGACGGCCACATCCCGGACGAGATGTGGGACACGACCTTCAACGTCAACGTCAAAGGCGCTTACATCGTGGCTGACGAGGCGCGCAAGATCTGGCAGGCGCAGGGGCTTTCGGGCTCGCTGGTCGTAGCCACGAGCGCCAACGGCGTGATGGCGAAGAAGGGCTCGCTGGCCTACGACGCGAGCAAGGCCGCGGCCAACCACCTGGTACGCGAGCTGGCGATCGAGCTGGCGCCGAACGTGCGGGTGAACGGTCTTGCGCCGGCGACGGTCGTGGCCGGCAGCACCATGTTCCCGCGCAAGCGCGTCGTTTCCAGCCTGATCAAGTACGAGCTCCCGTTTGACGAGGCGGAGGAGACGGACGCGCTGCGCGACCGGCTGGCCGAGTTCTACGCGCGGCGCACGCTCACAAAGCAGGCGATACTGCCTGAGGACCAGGCCGAGGCCGCCTATCTGCTGTTGAGCGGCGCCCTGGCCAAAACGACCGGCCAGATTCTGAACGTGGACGGCGGGCTGGTGGATGCGTTTCTGCGTTAGTGTTCAGGAATCGGCGCGAGAAACCCGATTGCAGCCATGAACAACAACGGCAGGTCTTGCGGCAACGGAGAAGAGTCGATGTCGGATAGAGGATTTGCAAACCCGGCTGCTGTGCGTAGCGGCGAAATCGATCTGATCGCGTTGGTCGAGTCGATTTGCGACCGCATCGACGCTGAAGACCCGCTGATCCAGGCGCTCTTGCCGGAGCCGGCGCGGCGGCAAAGGCTGACCGATGAGGCGGAAGGCCTCCTGGCCCGTTTCCCCGACCCGGCGCGGCGGCCTCCTCTGTTTGGAGTGGTAGTGGGCGTGAAGGACTTCTTCCGGGTGGACGGATTCCCCACGAGGGCAGGATCGAAGCTACCGGCATCGCTGTTCGACGGCCCGGAGTCGGCGGTGGTTACGCTCCTCAAACAGAACGGCGCGTTGATTGCGGGCAAGGCGGTTACCACCGAGTTCGCCTACTTCCAGCCGGGCCCGACGCGCAACCCTCACAATCTGGAACATACGCCCGGCGGCTCCAGCAGCGGCTCTGCCGCGGGCGTGGCGGCCGGTTTCTATCCCCTGGCGCTGGGTACACAGACGATCGGATCGGTGATCCGACCGGCGGCTTTCTGCGGGATCATTGGCTATAAGCCCAGCTACGACCGTATACCAACGGCAGACATGCTCTTTTTCTCGCCATCCGTGGACCATGTGGGGCTCTTTACCCAGGATGTAGCGACGATGCGACTGGCCTGCTCGGCGGTGTGCGACGGTTGGGATAGCGGGATGGGCGCACCGGCTGGCAGCGTGCCGGTATTGGCCGTACCGGATGGGCCCTATCTGGACGAGGCTGAGGAGATCGGCCGGCAGCATTTCGAGGAGACACTGGAGAGGCTGGCCGGGGAAGGGTTCCGAATTGAACGGGTCCCGTTCTTCCCGAACTTTTCTGAGTTGAACCGGCGTCACCGGCGCCTGAATGCGGTCGAAGTGGCCCAGATTCACAGGGATTGGTACAGGGAGCATTCTGACCTGTACAGTGTACACATGCACGAGATCATGCGCACGGGGTCGACGGTCTCTGATGTGGAACGGGACGACATACGGGCGGACCAGCTGCGTCTGCGCCATTCGATGGAGGAAACGCTGCTCTCGGCCGGCGCGGACCTGTGGATCGCGCCGGCGGCGACGGGCCCTGCGCCGCACGGGATCCACGCTACCGGCAACCCGATCATGAACTTGCCGTGGACGAATGCGGGCGTGCCCGCGCTGGCAGTTCCGGCAGGAGAGACAGACGACGGTCTGCCGATGGGTGTGCAGTTCTGTGCGCCGTTCGGTGCAGATGAGCGGCTGCTGGCGTGGGGAGAGGCGCTTGAGGCGCGAGTGCGGGGGTAGAACGGTGTCGATTGGTTGCCGGGTTCTGAAAAACGCTGCTGTTTGGCTGGTTGTGACGGCTATTATGCTGGGGGCTTGTGATGCCGGTCAGCTGGCCGCGCCGGCACTTTCGTCTGAAAAAGATGGCCCATCACAAACGGAGAGTGCTGACATTGCTGAAGGATGGCAGAGCGGGGCTGAGATGCCCACCGCCCGTTCGGAGATGCGGGTGGCTGTGGTGGATGGGATCTTCTACCTGCCGGGCGGCTTTGGCGGGTTGACGGACTTCGAGGCTTACGACCCGGCCGCCGACAGCTGGACTAAGCTCGCGCCGATGCCGGAACCGGCCCACCACATGATGGTGACCGGTCACGGCGGCAGGGTCTACGTATTGGGCGGCGCGCGCAGCATGGCCTGGCAGGCGGTTGCGACGGTCTTCGTTTACGACCCGGCGACAAATGAATGGAGTGCGGCAGGTCCGATGCCGGAACGGCGGATGGGCGGAGAAGCGGTGTCGCTGGGCGATTTCATCTATCTCGTCGGCGGCACGGGCGGCACGACGGCGATGCTGCGTTATGAGCCGGACACGGATGCCTGGCACATTCTTCCGGGTCCGTCGCAGCCGCGTGAGCACGTGGCGGCTGTGGCTTTCGGCGGTGAGATATGGGTCATCGGCGGTCGCTGGGGCGGGACGGGCGCGCTGGCGACGGTTGAGATCTTCGATCCGGCTAAGGGAACGTGGAGAGAAGGTCCTGAGTTGAAGGAAGCGCGAAGCGGGTTCGGCGCAGCGGCGGTGGGAGAACGCATTATCGTTGCGGGCGGAGAGATTCTGGGCCAGCGGCCGTGGACCGCGCTGGCGAGCGCGGAGGTATATGACCCGGAAACCGGCGCGTGGAAGCTCCTGCCGGACTTGCCGGCGGGGATTCATGGGATGCCGGTGGCGGGGTATGACGGGTGTGTGTATGTGTTGGGCGGGTCGGATAGGGCAGGGGGGATTGATAATCGGGGGCGGGTGTTGAAGTACAGGTAAAGGTCGAGCTAGAGGAGCAGGTACTAGACGATGCCGAGCGGCATCGAGCTGGCGACGGCTTGAACCGCTACCATTTGCCGATAATGTAACTCGCAATTCTTACGGCAAGCGGGGCACCGACTGGATTACTTGCCGCGAATAACAACTGAAACATTGGTGAGTTTTTTGAATTCTTAAGTGCCCGACCTGATGGTGCTACTTTCTCAAAGACGGATTTCAGTCGCTCACGATAAAGATTAGCGATCTGTTCGCTACCACTTTCCCTTTCTTGCCCAGGGTCGTCGCCAAAGAGCGAGAGTTGGGGGGATGGGGAATAAATGTCTTGCCAATGTTCCCTCCCTCCGAAAACCCTGTCGAGTTGGACCGCTAGTTGTGGCGATGGCTCACTTGTGTTCGGCATCATCCTCGAAATTGCACCCAGCGGGAATAAAATCCAGCAGTCTACCTTCTGTGTCTGAGCCAGTCTTTCGACTAGAGTCCAGGAGACTTCAGTTGCAAAGGGATCTAGGAATACAACGGCTCGGTCGAGCCTTTCCATCTGGTCGCAAAAGGCGGGCAACGCGTTTTCGGCATCATCATTGAGAATGCTGATGTCGCGGTGGGAGAATTCTGATCGAAGCATTTCAAGAGACCGACAGCGCTCGGGGTCCTTTTCGACAAAAATAAGCCTGTCAAACTGTTTGTCCTGAATCTCCAAAGCAATTCGTGCCGAACCTCTATGTAACTCACGAAAGTCGTCATAGTCAGTTGAATACGCTGAGCGGGGGCGCCAAGTACCTTCTCCAGCAAAAGCATCAACGTAGATGAGCCGGAAAGGTCTTTTCTTCAAGGCGGTAGTGTATTCGTTTAGGTACCGGCTGAGGATCTGCAGTTTCTCTTGCGTCCAGGGGCCACCAAACGATCTGTCAGTCATGCGCGTGTCTTCTCCTCAATCGGCATTTGACGCCAATGCTCACCATCAACAGTCGCCTCCTCACCGCCGCGCTTGCCGCGCACGCCGCCTAACTGCTTCAGAAAGAACGCTACGCCAGCCCCGACGGACTGATCGCGCAGCGACCGCGCCCAATCCAGATCCATCGCTCTGGCGCCAGCTCCGCTCTCGCCGCCGACGATCACCCACTGCAACACTCCGCCCTCCAGCCATTCTGTAAGGTCAAGCCTGTCGAGAAGAGGTTCTGCCGAGACAAAGCGAATCGGCGCCGGCAGACGAGCCAGCACTGTAAGTCGAGGCGCGTATTTCTGATTCTCAACCGAGGTGCCCATCCAAATGTTGGCTGGCCAGCCTTCAGGAAAGTGCTGTTCGTGTTTCTGCCACCAATCGACTGCTCGCCCTGGCCGCTTCGTCAGAACCTGAAAGATGTGACCGTGCCGCTGGGAGGCATCCTGCATCACCCGGAACATTTCGAGCACAAAGTCATACGGCACTTCAGGATGGAAAACGTCCGACATGCTGTTTACGAAGACACGGCGCGGTTTCTTCCAGGCCAGCGGAGCCTGCAGCCGTTCGGGCAAAAGTTGCACTTCATCCGGGTTCGTCTCGTAACCTCTGACATTCATCCCATTCAGGCGGGGATAGAGGGCGTACATGTAGCAGTGTTCGCAACCGGGCGACACACGGGTGCACCCGGTCACTGGATTCCAGGTTTCGTCGGTCCATTCGATAGAAGAAGGCATTTTGGGCTCCCGCCAACTCTAAGGGTTCGGGGCTATCCCGTACAGTGATTTTCTCACGATGTGCCCATATGAGAACATATGTGCGCAAAGTTGTCAAATTGCCGGTAGACGCGATTGCGCCCAAGGATTCCTAGAGAATCTGAATCCCTAACGGTGGATTCAATCCGTTCGCTAGTCCGCCCTCAATCCTCCCAGCGGCTGGGGTTGATGCCGGGCGCGGCCGTGGTCATGCCGGCCGGTTTGTGTTCGAGGCCCCAGGTGCCGCCGGTTGTGTTGAGGCTTTGCAGGAACGGTTTCGCCTGTTTGGGCGCGGCCGCGACGAGGTCGGGGTCCCACTCCTCCATGGGCTGGACGGGGCCGGCCCAGGCCGGTCGATAGCCGAACTGGATGAAGCCGCCGCCACGGTGTCGGTGGCGTTCGACGGCTCCAAGCTGACACTGGCAGGGGTGGTCGAGGGCACGGCGACCATCACCGTAACGGCCCAGGACAGCGACCGCAACGTGGTCAGCGATACGTTTGAGGTGTCGGTGGTGGGGCCGCCTTCGCCGGTGGCGAACCTGAACTGCGTCGCCGAAACCGGCCGGGTGACCTTCCTGCGGGACGTTCCCCAGTGGTCCGGCGGCGAGGCATACGCCTGCGACTACCGGCTGACACTGCCGGACGGCGTCGAAGTCGAGGTTCGCGTTGATGAGCAGGCTGGCCCTGCTCAAGCGGGAGAGGCGCTCCCGCAGGGCTTCAATCTCCTGAACGGGTTCGGCGGCGGGTTTCATAGTTCCTTCCTTACCGGGTATGAAGCCGCGCCGCACGATCCGGACGTAGGCGCAGCGGCCGCATGCGGTCCAGGCGCTCCCGATTCTGCCCCACATGACTACATTGACACAATATTGACGCGAAACTGACATAAAAAAAGCCCGATTTACACACAAATGAAGTTCCCGATGCTGTATAATCTCATTGCGCCTGAATGCTGAATAGTCTCGACGCAAACAGAAGCGGCAACGTCCCAATTCGATGCGCCGCCTGTTCAGTTCGCTCCGACAAACTGTTGAAACCGTCAACGCCCGGTCGGTCGCACAGTTCCACATCGAGAAAAACCATGCGCATCTGTTCCGAGGCCTGTGTACTCGCCTCGACACCGGATTGACCGCCCATACCCTATGCATCTAACTCGAGCAACCCGTCGGGGCTCCCAGCTATCCGCAGGTCAAGAACCCGGCCTTTCCCCAGCGAGCATAAGAACCTCCATAACCAAAACCATGGGTCGCCGAAAACTTGCCTCCCTCTGCGCATTGGCAGGAAGCGCGCGCGTGCATTCACCCCCCCCCCCCCCCCCCCAATATATAACATATAAATTTTTACGGAGTTCTCCACTCCATCAGAGCCGTCAGGCCTGCGCCAACGACTTGGCTCGATCGCCGCCGCGCGTTATCTCGCGTCCCGCTGGCGAGTGGTCAATGAGTTTGCCAGCCGCGAACCACTGCATTTGCAAACGGCCCTATCTAAAGCAAATCCCGTTTGATAACCAGGATTTTTCGCATGGTCACCCTCTGGAGACACGGGGGCCAGGCCAGGCATCCCGTCCCCCCCTTACGCAATGCACGCAAAAGCCGGTTTTCATATTGAACGCACATGAATGGAAGACAGGAGAGTCCCCTGATGATGCAGACACATAAGAGACGCTCGCTGACGCTGATGACTTTGGCCGCCCTCGTCCTGGTCGTCACTCTCACTCTGATGCTGCAGGCCGCGACAACAGTGACGGCGCGTGAGATGTTGCATTCTCCTCCTTGTCCGAACATTGATGGAACTGCCGCCGACGATCATGACGAATGCGTCACGCACACGCCTACGCCAACGCCGACCTTGCCGTCGGCGAACTTCACAGTAACAGACGTCAGCCGCGACAGTGTCACCTTGCAATGGGGGCCGTTGCCCGTTGCCTCGGCCCATATCAGCGTCTATCAGCAACCTGAAGGCAGCATATATGGTTCATATCAGTATATTGGTCAATACAGCGCGGGGAGATCCGGTGGCAGCCTCCGCGTTTCCCGGCTGAAGTCTGACACGCTATACCAATTCTACCTCATCTACCGCACCAGGCGCGGTATTGACACGGGCGGGATGCTCCTCGTCCGCACGCAGATCGATCCGACGCAGCCCACACCAACAGCCACGCCTACGCCGCTGCCCAAGCCGACCGATGCGCCGCTGAACTTCAGAGTATCAGCCGTTAGTACCGGTATTATCTCCCTGGTATGGGGACCGGCGCCCCGCAACCGCGGCATTACCTCGGCTGAGGTTGTCAGATACGATCATGATGGCAGCGAATTTCGTTTTCCTGCCGACGGTCTCTACAGCGTGGGGATATCTACTGAGGGTGAGAGCGTCCTTCACATGCAGCTGAAGTCTGACACGCTGTACAAATTCACCCTCCGCTTACTCGACGTGGACGGCGATATCGTCATGAGCCGGTCGGTCACCGCCCGCACGCTGGCCGCGCAGACGCCAACAGCCACGCCTACGCCAACAGCCACGCCTACGCCGCCGCAGACCGACGACCTGCAGGCCACGCCAACGCCAACACCCACGCCTACGCCGCCGCAGACCGACGACCTGCAGGCCACGCCAACGCCAACACCCACGCCTACGCCGCCGCAGACCGACGACCTGCAGGCCACGCCAACGCCAACACCCACGCCGACCGACGGGCCGCCGCTGGTGAACTTCAGCGTATCAGGCGTTGGCCCCAAGAGTGTCTCCCTGCAATGGGGGGCGGCGCCCCGCAACCGCGGCATTATCTCGGGTGAGATTAGAGCCTATGAGTATTTAGAGAATCAAAGCAGATATCAATATGTTCGTCGCCACAACGCGGGGATATCTGCCGGCAACCTCCTCGTTCCTCATCTGAAGTCCGACACGCTATACAAGTTCTACCTCATCTACCGCAACAGGTCCTACGATGTCGTCATGAGACCGGTGGTCACCGTCCGCACGCAGACCGATGCGACGCAGCCCAAGCCGACCGATGCGCCGCTGAACTTCAGAGTATCAGCCGTTAGCACCGGTATTATCTCCCTGATATGGGGGCCGGCGCCCCGCAACCGCGGCATTACCTCGGCTGAGGTTGTCAGATATGATCATGATGGCAGCGAATTTCGTTTTCCTGCCGACGGTCTCTACAGCGTGGGGATATCTACTGAGGGTGAGGGCGTCCTTCACATGCAGGTGAAGCCTGACACGCTATACAAGCTCACCCTCCGCTTACTCGACGTGGACGGCGATATCGTCATGAGCCGGTCGGTCACCGCCCGCACGCTGGCCGCGCAGACGCCAGCACCGACACCGGTCGCGTCCCCGACGCCGACGGCGACAGCCACGGGGCCAACGAACTCGGCGCCGACAGTGTCCGCCGCCATCGCCGACGTCACCCTTTTCAACGGGAGCGGGATAACGACGCTCTCCCTTGCCGGGCTGTTCAGCGACGCCGACAACGACAGCCTGACCATTACCGCCGCGTCCTCGGATGAGGCCGTCGCCACGGTGTCGGTGGCGTCCGACTACGCCAGCCTGACGCTGACGTTCAAGGCCCGGGGCACGGCGATCATCACGGTCACCGCCGACGACGGCAACGGCGGCACGGTGTCGGACGCGTTCACGGTGACGGTGAAGGCCGCGCCGGTGGTGGCCTCGGCCCTAGCCGACGTGAGCGGGCTGACGGTGGGGACCAGCCGGGAGGTTTCCCTGTCCGGCGTGTTCAGCGACGCCGACGGCGACGCGCTGACCATCAGCGCCGCATCCTCGAACAAAGCCATAGCCACGGTGTCGGTGGCGTCCGACGGCTCCAAGCTGACACTGGCAGGAGTGGTCGAGGGCACGGCGACAATCACCGTAACGGCCCAGGACAGCGACCGCAACGTGGTCAGCGATACGTTTGAGGTGACGGTGAAGGCCGCGCCGACCGACGACCCGGCAGTGGACTTCAGAGTCTCAGGCGTTGACCACGAAAGTGTCACCCTGCAATGGGGGGCGGCGCCCCGCAACCGCGGCATTGCCTCGGCCCGTATTCGCGCCTATGAGCGTACCGACAGAGAATATCGTTCTCTGGGTGACCACAGCGTGGCGATATCTGCTGGGGAGCTCCGCGTTTCGGACACGAACTCTGACACGCTATACAAATTCACCCTCCGCTTCCTCGACGTGGACGGCGATACCGTCATGAGCCGGTCGGTCACCGCCCGCACGCTGGCCGTGCCGCCCGACGACCCGCCGTTGAACTTCACAGTATCAGCCGTTGGTATCAATAGTGTCACCCTGCAATGGGGGGCGGCGCCCCGCAACCGCGGCATTGTCTCGGCCCATATTAGCGCGTATGAGCGTACTGACAGCCAACATCGTTATACTGGCATCGCTGGCCGCGAATATCGTTATCTTGGTCCCTACAGCGTGGCGATATCTGCCGGGGAACTCCGCGTCTCTCAGCTGAAGTCTGGCAGGGTATACAAGTTCTACCTCATCTACCGCACCAGGCGCGGTATCGAAATGGGCGGGTTGGTCCTCGTCCGCACGCTGGCCGCGCCGACGCCGACACCGACGTCAACGCCGGTCGCATCCCCGACACCGACGCCAACAGCCACGCCTACGCCGCTGCCCAAGCCGACCGATGCGCCGGTGAACTTCAGAGTATCAGCCGTTAGCGCCGGGACTATCTCCCTGGTATGGGGGCCGGCGCCCCGCAACCGCGGCATCACCTCGGCTGAGATTGTCAGATATGATCATGATGGCAGCGAATTTCGTTTTCCTGCCGATGGTCTCTACAGCCTGGGGATATCTACTGAGGGTGAGGGCGTCCTTCACATGCAGCTGAAGTCTGACACGCTGTACAAATTCACCCTCCGCTTACTCGACGTGGACGGCGATATCGTCATGAGCCGGTCGGTCACCGCCCGCACGCTGGCCGCGCCGACGCCGACGCCGACGTCAACGCCGGTCGCATCCCCGACGCCGACGCCAACACCGACGCCAACACCGACGTCAACGCCGGTCGCATCCCCGACACCGACGGCGGCGCGTCCAACGAACTCGGCGCCGACAGTGTCCGCCGCCATCGCCGACGTCACCCTTTTCAACGGGAGCGGGATAACGACGCTCTCCCTTGCCGGGCTGTTCAGCGACGCCGACAACGACAGCCTGACCATCAGCGCCGCATCCTCGGACGAGGCCGTCGCCACGGTGTCGGTGGCGTCCGACTACGCCAGCCTGACGCTGACGTTCAAGGCCCGGGGCACGGCGATCATCACGGTCACCGCCGACGACGGCAACGGCGGCACGGTGTCGGACGCGTTCACGGTGACGGTGAAGGCCGCGCCGGTGGTGGCCTCGGCCCTAGCCGACGTGAGCGGGCTGACGGTGGGGACCAGCCGGGAGGTTTCCCTGTCCGGCGTGTTCAGCGACGCCGACGGCGACGCGCTGACCATCAGCGCCGCATCCTCGAACAAAGCCATAGCCACGGTGTCGGTAGCGTCCGACGGCTCCAAGCTGACACTGGCAGGGGTGGTCGAGGGCACGGCGACCATCACCGTAACGGCCCAGGACACCGACCGCAACGTGGTCAGCGATACGTTTGAGGTGTCGGTAACGTCCAACTAACCGCCCACGGTGTCCGCGGCCATCGCCGACGCCGCCATCGTCAACGAGAGCGGGACAAAGCAGGTCTCCCTAGCCGGGGTGTTCAGCGACGCCGACAGCGACAGCCTGACCATCACCGCCGCGTCCTCGTGACCTGCCCCCGATGTTTGTACCACCCGTTATGTTAGTCCGACAAGCACGGGGACAGGGTCGGCAGGCACGAGGGCCTCAGGCGCCCCAGCGGCTGGGGTTGATACCCGGCGCGGCCGTGGTCATGCCGGCCGGTTTGTGCTCCAGGCCCCAGGTACCGCCGGTTGTGTTGAGGCTTTGCAGGAACGGTTTCGCCTGTTCGGGCGCGGCCGCGACGAGGTCGGGGTCCCATTCCTCCATCGGCTGGACGGGGCCGGCCCAGGCCGGTCGATAGCCGAACTGGATCAGCTCGCGCGGCGCGCTGTCGGTGTTGGGATGGGTGGCGTGGAACAGCATGGTGGGGATGACGAGCGCGGAACCCGCCTCGGGGCAGAGGGTAAGCTCCTCCGGATGGGACTTGTAGCGAACGTACGGGTTGGCCTGCGCGTGGAAGGAGAGGTGGCTGCGGGGGACCAGGCGGAACGGCGCGCGGGCGGGAATGAGGTCATCGAGGTAGTAGAGCACGCGCAGCATGCGCGGCGAGCTGCCCTCGTAGTCGAAGATCGACGAGCCGAAGGGCTGGCCGTCGGTGTGCATCGAGATGCAGGGCGAGCCGGGATTGGTGCGTTGGAAGGCGCCGCGGGTGAAGACGATGTCCGGCCCCATCAGATCGCTGAGAAAGTCGATCATCGGCGGGTGCCCGATCAGATCGGCCGCGGCACGGCTGATCCACTGCACCTGCGTGATCGAGCTGGTCAGGTATTCGCTGTAGGGCCTTGGCTCCATCGGCACATCGGCGAGCTCCGCCTTGAGGCGCGCGATCTGTTCAGCGTCCAACATATCGGGCAGGACGACGTAGCCCTCGACCTCGAAGTGACGGATTTGTTGGGCGCGCGTGAAGGAGCCGAAGTCGGTCCGGTCGATGTTCATGAAATCGATGATCTCGTTGGGATCGATGGCGGGAACTGTCGTCGCGTCCATTGGTTGCCTCCCGGGTGATGTGACCTCTGTGCGAGGCGTCTATCTGCCGGCAACCGGCCACGCGGGGCCGGGGTCGATGTTGAGGCGCCGCGCACGGGCAATGACCGATTCGGTGACCGCGCGGCAGATCTCACGTTCATCGACGCGTGTCGGGCGTCCGCCGCTGAAGACGACGTCGCCGTTGACCAGAACGGTGTCGACGCTGCCGTTCCCCAGCGTCAGCGCCAGCAGATGGACCGGGTTGTTGGCGGGATAGGCGCCGGATGCGCGCGGGGAGCGCACGACGACGTCGGCGCGCTTGCCCGGCTCCAGGCTGCCCAGTTCCGCGTCCAGCCCGGCGGCCGCGGCTGCGTTGATCGTCTGCATCTCGAGCAGCGCGTCCACGGACAACGGATCGTCGCAGACGCGTGCAGCAGAGTGGGCCGCGCGCATCAGCTCGGCCGGCGTGCAGTCGAACGCGCCGTCGACGCCGAGCGCAACGGGGACGGCGGCGCGATGCCGCTCTGCCATCCTGAAAGGGGCGCTGCGGGCGATGCCGAGCGAGAAGAAGGAGACCGGGCACCAGACGATCTGGCAGCCGGTCGCGCGGATGGCGGTCTCCTCGTCTTCGTCCAGGAGATTGGCGTGGACGATGACCGTGTGCTCGTCGAGAACACCCAGCTGCTGCAGGTGGACGAGCTGGCTGACACCTGTAACTTTGCGGTAGATCTCCCCCTCGCCGGGCGCGTAGCCGGCGTGCAGATGCAGGGGCACGCCGGCGTCGCGTGCGCAGGCGTGCGCGGCCTGCAGCAGTTCGGGGGAGGCGGTGCCGACACCGTAAACGAAGACGAAGCCGCGCACGAGCGCTTCGGGGTTCCGGTTGCGGTACAGCTCCCCGTCCAGCTGGCCCAGCGCCCGCGCGCTGTCGATAGGGACGCGGGCGGTCAGGCTTTCGCTCTCGAGGCCGGGCATGGCGGCGAGCGTTTCGCGCCGGTCCCACAGGTAGGGCGGGGAGAAGAGGGCGCGCATGCCGACGCGCTCGACAGCCTCGGCCGCGGCGTGGGTCGAAAAGAGCGTGCCCGGCTCGATGAACATGGTAAAGCCGCCGCCCAGCATCTCGAGCGCGGCCATCGCGGTGGCTGAGGCCTCGTCCTCGGCGGTGACGTTCGCTTTCCAGTCGGCAAATTTGATGGCCGCCGCGTCAACGTCGAAGATGTTGCTGAAAACGCCGCGGCAGGTTGTATGCACGATGTGGTTGTGGGCGTCGATGAAGCCTGGATGCACGATGCCGCCCTCTGCGTCGAGCGTCCCCCGCGCTTCGAAGCGGCGGCGCAGCTCGGTGTCGGGACCGACCGCGAGGATGCGCGCGCCGGCAACTGCCACCGCGCCCGGCGTGTAAATCCTGCGGTCCGAATCGATTGTAATGACCTGTCCGTTATGGATCAGGATGTCGCATTTGCTTTTGGCCATTGAGCTAATTCGAACTCCCCCGCCCCAAGGCAAGCCGCAGCAGGTCGCTTTGGGTCAGGTACGGCTGAATCTTGGCGGCGAACTCGGCTACAGTCTCTTCCACGGTCGCATTCGACGTATCCAGCTTGAACTTGCGGGCGATCAGCGAGTTTTCGTACTCCGTCTCAAAGCGCTCGATGATCTGCTCAACGTCGGCATCCGGGACGACGGGATAGGGATGCGGGTCCTCGGCCATCCGCTTGCGGATGACATCGGGCGCGGCCTGCACGAGAATCAGCACGGCGTCCGGCCTGAAACGGCTGATGCGCTGCTCGAGGATGCGGGCAATCAGCCGGCGGTCGCCCTGTTCGCCCTCCCCGCCGTAGCCGTAGTAGCGCGGCGCGTAGACCAACTCCTCGAAGTAGAGGCCGATTCCCAGAAAATTCTCCTCCGAGCCCGACTGCCAGGGGGTGTGATAGTAGAGGTTGTGACGCTGGACCACCTCGGTCAGACGGGGGCTGAGATTCCGGAAGGCTTCGATCTCGTCCGGTGTCAGCTCAATGCCGTGCGGCCTGGTGTCCGGCAGCTTGTAATGGTCGTGGATCAGCTTGAACTCGGTGCCCAGCGACGACTTCGACCAGTCGTTGATGGCGCCGGCCAGTGTGGTCGTTCCGGCGTATTCGCAGCCAATCAGAATCAGGTACATCGCTCCGTTTCTCCTCCGCTGAATGCGACTCGAAACTGTGCCGGTCCTGCCCGTTTAACGGCTAGGGATGTTCAATGCCGAGCGACTGGAGCAGGCCCATCAGATAGCCGGCCGCGTAGAGCAGTCCGTGGTGCACGCGCGCGCCGTCATAGACCGTGTGCGGCGCATGACCGGGGAAGAGGACACCGCTAAAGCCGGCCTCGTTGAAGGTCTTCAGGGTCTCCAGAAAGTTGCAGTCGGCCTCCTCCAGGAAGCATTCGCGGAACTCCGGCCCAGTCCCTTGCACGCCCTGCACGTGGCCGTAAACGATCTGGCCGCGGCCGGCAAAATGGCGAATCGCGGCCTGAATGTCGACGCCCATCGCGGTCCAGTTGCCGAGGCAGAAGTTCAGCCCGCTGGCAGAACTGCCGGCGATATCCATCGCGCGTTTGAAGCCGTGCAGATCGTAGAAGAGCCGCGGGATGCCGCCCAGGCTTTCGACCGGCGGGTCGTCGGGATGCAGGGCCAGCCGCACGCCGGCCTCCTCGGCCACCGGGACGATCGCCTTGACGAAGTAGTCGTAGTTGCTCCACATCTCGGCGCGGCTGTATTCCCTGTCGCGGAAGAGGGGGCCCCGCCTGGCCCTCTCCAGTTCGAAGCTGCTGACCTCGGCGCCGCCGCGGCCGGGCGTCGTCAGCGAAGTACGCCAGGAGTTACGCGTGGCGCCGTACTGATTCACCATCCAGTGGTAGCCGTAAACGCCGACGCCGGCCCGCCCCATGTTGCGAATCGTCTCCGCCACATTCTCGATCTGCCGGTCGCGGCCCGCCTGCCCAAGCACGATCTGCTCATAGCACCAGTTCGGCAGCGGATTTTCGATCGAGACCAGGTTCAGTCCGGCGTCTTCGCACTGTGCGCGAACCTGGAGCAGTGCCGGGAAGTCCCAGAAGGCCTCGCCCCTGTCGGCGGCTTCCAGCGCAAAGCGCGTCCGGTACTCAGGATGGGACCTGTAGCTGAGCGCCACATCGTGGATACCGTACTGTTTGAGAAAGCCAAGGTAGTTGTCCTGGTCAGGCAGGGTCGCAAAGGCGCCGATTCTCATCTTCAACTCCGCGAACTCTGTCGGTCAAGCGATGCCCCCGGTCTGGCAGACGCGTCGCCGGCCGGTTTCCACCGGGGACTGATGTGTTCGCTCGGATGCGGCGGCGGCGTCCGAGCGGAGAACAGCCATGTTGATGCACTGCTCGTTGATGCCGGGCGCAAACGGCGGCGCATGCGCAGCGCGGCGACCGCATCAGCTGAGGTCAGCCGCGGCCCACAAACGGCATCTGGTTGGCCATTACGGTCAGAAACAGGACGTTCGAGTCGAGCGGCAGGCCGTCCATGTAGAGGATGGCCTGGGCAACCGCGTCGGAGTCCATCGTCGGCTCGACCATGACCGAGCCGTTGGGCTGCGGGATGCCGGTGCGCATGCGCTGCGTCATTTCGGTGGCCGCGTTGCCGATGTCGATCTGGCCGCAGCAGATGTTGTAGGCGCGCCCGTCCAGCGACGTGGACTTGGTCAGGCCGGTGAGGGCGTGTTTGGTCGAAGTATAGGGCGACGAGTTGGGACGGGGCGTGGAGGCTGAAATTGACCCGTTGTTGATGATGCGCCCGCCCTGCGGCGACTGGCTCTTCATGATGCGGAAGGCCTGCTGCGTGCAGAGGAAGACACCGGTCAGGTTTACGTCCACCACCGCGCGCCAGTCTTCATAGCTGATCTCATCCAACTCCACACTGGGCGCGCTGCGGCCGGCGTTGTTGAAGAGCAGATCGAGGCGGCCAAACGCTTCGACCGTGCGGTCGAACAGCGCCCTCACCGCCTGCGGATCGGTCACGTCGGTCGGCACAACCAGGGCGCGCTCGTCCGCGCCCGACTCTTGCGCGGTCTCCTCCAGCCGGTCGCGGCGGCGCCCCGCCAGGGTCACGGAATACCCGTGCGCCAGCAGATGCAGCGCCGTCCGTTTGCCGATGCCGGATCCGGCGCCGGTGATGATTGCAACTTTGCCCAAGGCGGCCATATGATTGCACTCCTTTGTCGTAGTGGGAAAATAAAGTGGTCGGCGGCTCGTTCGGGCCACACGCCAGCGGCCGTGAACATCCGCTGCTACGCTTGCGCACAGTCTATCACGGCAGCAGACCTTTTCCTACTTCAACATATATGGCGGCGGCGCCTGTCTTGTCTGATTCGGCGCTACCTGGACAGACCGGGCCTGAGAGAATTGCGGCGCGACAGAAGAAGATGTAGCATTGACGCGAACCCATACAAATGTAAGGAGATCTGACAATGAAAATTCTGCGATACGCGGCCGGCGGCGCGACAAGCTACGGCATTCTGGAGGAGGACGGCGCCATCCGCCAGCTGGCGAGCTGCCCCTTCGACAGCCTCGAAGAAAGTGGCGAGACGGTGAATCTGGAGGACGTTAAGGTGCTGGCGCCGGTTGGGTCGCCGAGGCTGATCGGCGTGGGGCTGAACTATCTGGCGCATGCCGAGGAAGGCGGGAAGGAACCGCCGGACCAGCCGATGCTGTTCATGCTGCCCGCCACCGCCATCCTGGACCCGGAGGAGCCGATCATCTACCCGCGCCAGGGGCAGAACGTCCACTATGAGGGCGAACTGTCGGTGATTATCGGCAAAAAGGCGCGCCGCGTCTCCGAGGCGGACGCGCTCGATTGCGTACTTGGCTACACCTGCGGCAACGACGTCAGCGAAAGGGTGATCCAGGCCAATGAAATGGCCAACGGCTGCCTGCTGATCGGCAAGGGCTTCGACACCTTCAAGCCGCTCGGCCCTTTCATCGCGACCGGCCTGGATTCGACCAATCTCGAGTTGACCACCCGCCTAAATGGCGAGGTAAAGCAGCACACCAACACCGACGACCTGATTTTTTCGGTCGCGCAGCTGATTGCTTACATCAGCGAGGCAATAACTCTGCTACCTGGAGATGTAATCATGACCGGCACGCCTTCGGGTGTGGGTCCTGTGCAGCCGGGCGACGTCGTCGAGATCGAGATATCCGGGGTCGGCGTGCTGCGTAATCCGGTGGTTGCGGAGGGGTAGCTGGACCTTACAATAAACTCGACGGCGCGGTCCCTCCCCATCATTCGGCCCCGCGGGGAACTCAGTTCTTGTCGGGGTCCGGGTTTCAGCAGCCCAGGGGGCACGGATCTCAAGCATCGCAAAAGCATCGAGGGCAAATGCCATTCGCAATCGACAACGTGGTGCCCTGGGGCCGGACGATGGCGGAGTACCGGGGGATGTTCAACCTGGTCGAATCCGACCTGAGCGGGCGCATCCTTGGCTGCGGGGATGGGCCGGCCAGCTTCAACGCCGAAATGTCGGCACAGGGGCGCGCGGTCGTCTCGGTGGACCCGCTCTACGCGTTCCCAGCGGAAGCCATCGAGCGCCGCGTGGAGGAGACCTACGACATCATCATCGAGCAGGTGACGCGCAACCGCGACGATTTCGTCTGGACCCATGTGCCGTCGATTCCGGCGCTGGGCCGGCGGCGAATGGGGGCGATGCGCCGCTTCCTGGCCGACTTTCCCCAGGGAAAGTACGAAGGCCGCTATGTCGACGCCTCGCTGCCCGACCTGCCGATTGACGACAACGCCTTTGACCTGGCGCTCTCCTCCCACTTCCTCTTCCTATACAGCGAGCAGTTCGACCTGGCATTTCACCTGCGCGCCTTGCAGGAGATGCTGCGCGTCGCCGCCGAAGCGCGCGTCTTTCCCCTCTTGCAGATTGGCGGCGCGCCCTCGCCCCATGTCCAGCCGGTTTTGGACACTTTCACAGCACAGGGCGTTCGCGCTACAATAGAATCTGTTCGCTACGAGTTCCAGCGCGGCGGTAACCGGATGCTGCGGCTGCGTAAACCGTGTGGGACGCGAGCACAGCGGAAAGCGGATTAAGTTTACACCAGCGAGACAGCACGGTGGCGGTTCTTCCACATACTCGTGACGGCTACGACCCTATCAATACGCGCAGCAACATCCCCGGCGCCCGCATCATCACCGCGCGCACCTGTGGTGCAACGCAGATGGAACTGTGGGAACAGTACATGCCGCCGGAAGGCGAGATACCTCTGCACTATCATGACTGTGAGGAGAGCATCACCTTCCTCAGCGGGGAGGTCGAGGTCACGCTGGGCGAAGAACGCCATCGTGTCGGCGCAGATACCACTCTGTTTGTGCCGGAAGGGGCGCTTCATGGCGTTCGCAATGTGGGGCGCGTGCCGGTTCGACTGATCGCCGTCTTCCCCCGGTCGTCGCCGGCCATACTTTACCCCGACACAGGAACAACCGGCTAGGGACGCGCGATTGGCGCTACCAAAACCAGTAGATCGGTGCTATACTAGCGCGCCGGACCGGTGGTCTTTCAACTTCACGCAAAGGCACGACCTGAGGCGTGCAAGCCATGTCGCTCAATGGCGACGCGTCATTGAAGAAAAATGATCTCTCGCGCACATTTTGCCAGACTGATCGATGCATTGCTGCCGTTGCTGGCAATGCTGATTGCTCTGCTCGTCGGCGTCCTGCTGCTGCTGCTGTTGGGCACCGACCCGTTCGAGGCCTACAGCGCGTTGATTCAGGGCGCGCTGGGTAATGTCAGCGGCATTACCCAGACGCTGACCAAGGCAACCCCGCTGCTGCTGGTTGGTCTTGGCATCTGTATCGCCTTTCGCGGCGGCGTGATCAATATCGGCGGTGAGGGGCAGATTGTCGTCGGCGCGCTTGCCGCGACCGCATTTGGGGTCGGTTTCAGAGAGTTGCCCGGTCTGATTCTGATGCCTTTGACCCTGGTGAGCGGCGCGGCGGCGGGGCTTATCTGGGGCGGCATTCCCGGTCTGCTCAAGGCCCGCCTCGGTGTCAACGAGATTCTCACCACGGTGATGATGAACCAGATCGCGCTGCGGCTGATGAACTTCCTGTTGCGCGGTCCGATGCTGGATCCGGAGCATGTCGCGGCCGGTACGAGCATTCCCCAGAGCGCCACGCTGCCCGAGTCGGTGTGGCTGCCGCGGCTGGTGCCGCGCACACTCTTCCACAGCGGCGCAATTCTTGCCGTCCTGCTTGCGCTCGCAGTCTACTTTCTGCTTTGGCGCACGACGATCGGCTACCGTATTCGGGCCGTAGGCCTGAACCCGCACGCCTCGCGCTACGCCGGCATTCCCGTCCCCAAATATGTCACACTGTCGCTGGCGCTCAGTGGGATGCTGTGCGGGATAGCCGGCGCGGTGGAGGTGATGGGCGTTCACCACCGCATGCTTGAAGGGTTGAGCGGCGGTTACGGGTTCAGCGGCATCGTGGCCGCCCTTTTTGGCAAGCTGCATCCGTTGGGCGCGATCCCGGCTTCGGCGCTTTTCGGCGCCCTGCTGGTCGGCGCCGACAAAATGCAACGCGCAGTGCAGGTCCCAAGCGCGCTGGCAATCGCATTACAAGGCCTTGTCGTGCTCTTCGTCGTGGCCAGCGATCTATATGTACGGCGGCGCGCACGGCGGCGGGTGGGCAGCGACGCGCAGGATATGCCGACCTTGACGGACGAGGAGGAACGCGTAGAAGACGCGGCCGAAGGTGCGGAAGAAGCATCATCTGCCCACGCTCAGGAAGGGCGCGAGGAGAACCCGTGATGCGGTGCCGCGCCCTTTCTCGGGAGAGCAACCAGGAGGGGATGCGCCCCGGTTTTCACATCGAAACGCTGACATGACCGACGAACTGTTTACAATCTCAACACTGATTGGCATCCTGCACAGCTGCGTGCGGCTTGCGACGCCCTATCTTTTCGCTTCATTGGGGGAGACCTTCGGCCAGCGCTCCGGCGTACTGAACCTGGGCGTGGACGGCATCATGCTGATGGGCGCGTTTTTTGCCTTCTACGCGGTGTTTGAAGGGTACAATCTTTGGATAGGCGTGCTGGCGGCGCTCGTAGTCGGTGTCCTGATGGGGCTGCTGAAGGCCTTCGTCAGCGTAACAATGCAGGCGCTGCAAGGCATCAGCGGCATCGGCCTCTATCTGTTCGGCCTCGGCCTGAGCAGCCTTCTCTTCAAAACATTAATCGGTTCGGTTGAGGGAGTCAGCGGCTTTCGGCAGGTGGGAATCCCAGTGGTCTCCGACCTGCCGGGAATCGGGCATATCTTTTTCAACCACAATGCGCTGGTCTATCTCGCCTACATCATGGTGCCCGTCTCCTGGTTTGTCATCAACCGCACGACATTGGGATTGAAGATCCGCGCCGTAGGGCATAACCCCGAAGCGGCCGATACGCTGGGCGTCAGCGTAAACGGCGTGCGCTATACAACGATGATGATCGGCGGCGCGCTGGCGGGCGTGGCAGGGGCATCGCTCAGCATCGGACTGCAAAACGTATTCCAGGAAAACATGACGAACGGGCTCGGGTTCATTGCCGTCGCCCTGGTCTACTTCGGCAGCTGGCGGACGGTAGGCGTACTGGCCGGCTCGTTGCTGTTCAGCCTTGTAAACGCCCTGCAACTGTGGGTACAGGCGCTGGCTATTCCGATCCCGTCGGAAGTGGCCGTGATGATGCCCTATATTATGACGATCGTCGTGCTCGCCTTCACCGCGCGGCAGATCCAGAAGCCTGCGGCGCTCGCAAGGTCGTATGAGCGCGGTGAGTAATGGGAGCCATTGCATTGATATCCACTCCAAACCCGATGGGGGAATCATGCTGAGACGAGTCAGTTTGCTCACGTCGATCCTCCTGTTGCTCCTCGCCGCCTGCGGGGGATCGGACAGAAACGCCGATGCAGACGCGGCCGGCTCGAATGGAGATCCTTTTCGGGTTGCTATCGTCTTGCCAAGCAGCACGACCGACATCGCCTGGAGCCAGTCGATGTTCGACTCGCTAAGGGCCGTACAGGCAAGTATGGGCGGCGAAGAGGCGCTGAAAATCGCGTTTTCGGAGGGAATGTTTCGCGTGACTGACGCATCCGCGGCGATTCGCGACTACGCCTCGGAAGGGTTCGATCTGGTCATTGCACACGGCGCCCAGTACGGCAACTCCGTATTTGAAGTGGCCAGCGACTTTCCCGAGACCAGCTTCGCCTGGGGCACTTCGTCGGATACGGGCGCCGAACGCGGTATAACCAACGTCTTCGCCTATGGCGCGGCGGCCAATGAAGGCGGCTATGTGAACGGTGTCGTCGCTGCCATGCTTACACAGGCCGAGATTGTCGGGGTGATTGGCCCGGTGGCAGGGGACGCTAAGCTCTATATCGATGGCTTCATCAGAGGGGTTACCCATATCAAGCCGGATGCGCAGGTCAATGTCACGTACACCGGGTCGTTCAGTGACACTGCTCTGGCTGCTGAGGCAGCCCATGTCCACATCCAGGCCGGCGCCGACGTCTTGACCGGGTCCGCTCAGCAGGTCGTCGGCGCCATTGGCGTCGCCAGAGAAAACGGCATCCCCTGGCTGGGAACGCAGAGCGACCAGATCTCTCTTGGTCCGGAGGTCGTGGTTACGAATCAGGTGTACGACTGGGCCAACGTCATAAACGATATGATCGCAAAAATCCAGACAGGCGAGTATGGCGGCACGGCCTACACACTCACTTTCGAAAATGGCGGTCTGCGCCTCGAGTTCAATGAGGAGATCGACATCGCTGAGGATGTGAAGGAGGCCGCCCGCGCCGCGATTGAGGACATTAAGAGCGGCGTTGTGGAGCAAGAGTTGAACGAGTAATCGCGCCCTTTTTCCAGCCGTCTCCCTGTCGGGAACAACGGAATCAGGCGGCCGTATATTGGCGGTCCTCCCGCCCGCAACCGAGGTGTATCGTGAATTCAACTCCAACCTTCATCTCCACCGGACAACGTTCGATCGAGGATCTGTTTGCCCACGGCATTGCCAGGCCTACCGCGGGCCATAGGGCGGTCAATTTCCGGTTAAACGCGCCCTACGTACAGATGTACGACATCGTCAAACGCTTTCCGGGCGTTCTGGCCTGCGATCATGTCGATTTCGACGTGCGCCGCGGCGAAGTGCACGCGCTCCTGGGAGAAAACGGCGCCGGCAAGTCCACGCTGATGAAGGTCCTCTACGGCCTCTACCAACCGGAGGAGGGCCGTATCCTGCGCGATGGCGCCGAAGTGACGATTCAATCGCCCACCGACGCAATCCACCAGGGCATCGGCATGATCCATCAGCACTTCATGCTGGTGGATACGCTCACCGTTACCGAAAATGTGGCCTTGGGTTTGAAGTCCAGCCGCGGGTTGCTTCTCGACCTGGGTCGAGTGGAGGACGGCATTCGCGAATTGAGCGAGGCCTACGGCCTGCAGATCGATCCGGATGCACCGGTCTGGACGCTGTCGGTGGGGGAACGGCAACGCGTCGAAATCATGAAGGCCCTCTACCGCGGGGCCGCTCTGCTCATCCTGGATGAGCCAACCGCGGTGCTGACGCCGCAAGAGGTCGAAGAGCTCTTCGTTACCCTGCGCTATATGAAGGAAAACGGCTACAGCCTCGTCTTCATCAGCCACAAGCTGCAGGAGGTGCTGGCAATCAGCGACCGTATCACTGTGATGCGAGAAGGCCGCCGCGTCGGAACGGTTTCCACCAAGGAGATGACGCGCAGCGAGTTGGCGCGCCTGATGGTGGGACGGGATATCATCCTCGAGCAGACACGGGACGAGGTAGAAGTTGGCGATGTGCGGTTGCGCCTACAGAACGTCAGCGCCCGCGGCGTCACCGGGCAGCAGGCCCTCCAAGATGTGTCGTTGTCGGTGAAGTCGGGCGAGATCCTGGGCGTGGCCGGGATCAGCGGGAATGGACAGAGAGAACTGGCCGAAGTCGTGGCCGGTCTGCGCCCGCTCAGCGGCGGCTCTGTGGAAATGGACGGGGTCGCCATCGACGACTGGACGACCGGGCGGCGCACAGAGAGCGGGCTGGCATACATTCCCGAAGAGCGGATGCACGACGGAATCGTACGAGACTTTGCCGTGTCGGAGAATCTCGTCCTGCAGGAGCATACGCGCGAGCCGTTCAGCCACGGCATCTTTCTGGCCTTTGAATATATCGCTCGCTACAGCCGCAAACTGATACAGGATTTCTACATCAAGACGCCGGACATCCGCACCATGACCAGGAATCTGTCGGGGGGCAATATTCAACGGCTGATCGTGGCGCGCGAACTTTCGCGGCAGCCAAAAGTCCTGGTCGCGGCCCAGCCCACGCGCGGTATCGATATCGGAGCCATCGAATATATCTATGCCCAAATCCTGGAGCAGCGGGACAGGGGAGCGGCCACCCTGCTTATCTCCGAAGACCTCGACGAACTGCTGGCGCTTTGTGACCGGATTGCGGTGATCTTCGAAGGCAATATCATGGATATCCTGGACCGCAACGAAACGACCGCGGAGGAGTTAGGTTTGCTGATGGCGGGTGTGGACCCGGCCAACCAGGAAGCCGCTCAGGCCAGAATACCGGCGGGGGCACAGGTGTAGAAAAAAGCCCCGACCTTTTGCCCCCAACGCGAGCATCTGGCGGTGGGGCAGCGGCAAGGGCTTCTTGTCTGAGCCGTTGGTCGGACTCGAACCGACGACCTACGCTTTACGAGAGCGTCGCTCTACCGACTGAGCTACAACGGCGCTTCAACGATTAATTCTAATGCAGCGCCCGCCCGGTCGGCAAATCCGGCGACGCGCCCGTTCCCTCTCCTATTGCACCCTTGTGATGTAGCGGCCGTCGCGCGTGTCGATGCGAACGGTATCGCCTTCCTTTACGAACATCGGTACGTGCAGCCGGAAGCCAGTTTCTAATTCGACCTCTTTCGTCGGGCTGTTGGCTGTGTCTCCGGCGACGGCCAACTCCGCCCACACAACCTCCAGATCGATCGTGGTCGGCAGACTGACGCTTATCGGCTCCCCTTCGAACGTCTCCAACTCGACGACCGTATTGTCCTTCAGATACTGAACAACGCCCTCCAGAGTATCCTTGGATAGCGCAACCTGTTCGAAGGACTCGGTATCCATGAAGTGATAGAGGTCGCCGTCGGTGTAGAGATACTCGACTGCGCGTGAATCAAGGCGGATGTCGTCGACGCGTGCGCCGCTGTTATAGGTCTTTTCTATCGTCGCGCCGCTGCGCAGGTTGCGTACCTTGAGCCGGATGGTTGCGCCCCCGCGCGCCATCTTGATGTGCTGATAGTCGAGCACACGCCACAGCTGATTTTCCTCTTCGTAGATATTGCCCCTGCGCAACTGCTGTACTTCGGCCATTTTATGTCAACTTCCCCGTTTCAGTAGGTCTGGACGCGGAACCGCGTCCGATTATAGAAAAGTTCGTCGCGGGTGTCAAAACAGACGGGACGCGGCGGGCGAGAGCTACTCGCTAAACTGGCTCAACGCCAGGCGCAAGCGCTCTTCGACGCCGGTTGCGTCGGCGGGAATCTGCTGCAGCGCGCGCTGCGCTTCTACGACGCTGTAGCCCAGGCTGGTGAGCGCCTCGATCACTTCTGCATCGGCATCGAGAGCGGTTGCGAGCGTGGCCAGTTCGCCCTCGGCCGGCGCCAGCTTGTCCTTGAGTTCGACCACGACCTTCTCCGCAGTCCGCTTGCCGATCCCCGGAACACGCGCCAAAATGCCCGGCTCCTGGTTCGAGACCGCGAGCCGCAGCAGTTCCGGCGTCAGCGCGCCCAACGCGGCGAGCGCCACCTTCGGGCCGACGCCGCTAACCCCCAGAAGTGCCTCAAAAATCGCAAGCTCGTCCTGCTGTTCAAATCCGTACAGACTTAACTCATTCTCCCGCACGTGCAGATGTGTATACAGTTCAATCGGATCGCCGACGAGGCAGCGGGCGGCTGTCGGTTCGGGCGTAAAGACACGAAGTCCGATGCCCGCCACAGCGTGGCCGGCTTCGACGATCAGATAGTTTTCTGCCGCGGCAACGACACTGCCGCGTACCTGTCGGATCATCTCTTGTCCTCTTGTGCAAAAGGGCGATCTTGCCGCGGGCGCTCAGGCGTCGCCAACAGCCCTGCGGTAGCGGCCCGTCTGCAGATGGCAAAGAGCAACCGCGACACCGTCGGCGGCGTCTTCCGGCAGCGGGGCCTCGTCCAGATCGAGCAGAGTTCGGACCATGGCCTGCATCTGCTGCTTGTCGGCGTTGCCGTAGCCAGTGAGCGCCTGTTTGACCGCGGCCGGCGTATACTCGACGACGGGTCTGTCGGAGAGGGCCGCGGCCAGCAGAGCCGCGCCGCGCGCCTGGCCAACGGAGATGGCGTTTGTAACGTTGCGGCCGAAGAACAGTTCTTCAACCGCGACCTCATGCGGCTTGAACTCATCGATCAGGTTCTGGATGTCGAGGAAGATCTCGCGCAGTCGGAGTGGCATCTGCTGCGCCGGCGTTGTACGGATCACCCCGTAGGCGAGAAGCTCGAAATCGCCGGTGTGGGTCTCGACGACGACGCCGTAGCCGGTGGAGGCGGTACCGGGGTCGATGCCGAGTACGCACCACTCCGCTTCGTGCGTGTTCGTGTGCAGCCCGGCCTGCGCCCGCGGCGAATCAGTGGCGCGTGTCAATGCTATGCCACCTGTGCGACCAGCTCGTCGGTCAGTTCAAGGTTGTGGTAGACCTTGTTCACATCGTCAAGTTCTTCGAGGGACTCGAGAAGGTGCAGGACTGTCAAACCGGCGCGGGGTTCAAGCGACAGGGTCTGGTTGGGCTGCATGATCAGTTCCGAAGCGTCGGGCTGGATGCCCGACTCGCGCAGGGTCCTGTCCACGTGGGCGAGCTCGGTTCTCTCGGTGAAGATCTCGACGGCGTCGTCGCTTACCTCAACGTCTTCGGCGCCGGCTTCCAGCGCCTCCATGAAGATGCCCTCCGCGTCCAGGTCGCTGTCGTTGCCGTCATTGTCCTGGAGATTGATCGCCACGTATCCTTTCGCGGTAAACTGCCAGGCCACAGAGCCGGGCTCGCTCAGATTGCCGTTCGCGCGTGAAAAACAGCGCCGCACTTCGGCAATCGTGCGGTTGCGGTTGTCGGTCAGACATTCGAGCAGGATCGCGACGCCGTGCGGTGCGTAGCCCTCGTAGTGGATCTCTTCGATGTCGGCGGCGTCCTTGTCCAGCCCGGCGCCGCGGCGAATTGCCGATTCGATGCGGTCTTTGGGCATATTCTCGGCGCGTGCCTTCTCGATCGCCAGCCGCAGCCGCACATTGGCTTCACCGTCGGGACCGCCCTCTCTGGCCGCCACCTGCAGTTCGCGCGCGAGCTTGGTGAAGAGCTTGCCGCGGGCGCTGTCATTGGCGCCTTTCTTGCGCTTGATCGTGGACCATTTGGAATGACCGGACATCTTTGCTCCTACTCTGTCGCTTAGTACAACTGCAACGGGGGCGCGCTTGCCCGGCGTATCGGGAATCAGCTGGATGGAAACAGACGTTCCCGTTGCAGGATACGACCTGAATCCCGGTGTCAGCGGGGCTGAAAGCGCCCGATTTGGGCCGGCTTCTGAAAGCCTGCCGCTTTCCGCAGGCCGCGCTGCGCTCCGTCGATGGACCGGCCGCGATGCTGGATCGAGGCGCGGATGAATGCGCCGAAGAGAGGATGCGGGCTGGTCGGACGACTCTTGAACTCGGGGTGGAACTGTGTGCCCAGCATAAAGGGGTGCCCCTCAACCTCTACGATTTCAACCAGGCGGCCTTCGGGCGAGAGCCCGCTTAGCACGAGGCCGCGCGCCTCCAACGCTTCCCGATAGGCGTTGTTGAATTCGAACCGGTGGCGGTGGCGCTCGTTGACCTCTTCGGGGTAGCCCGCGGCGGCATAGGCGACGCCCGCCTGTGTATCCGGTTGCAGCTGGCAGGGATAGATGCCCAGCCGCATCGTTCCGCCCATGTCTGCGATGTCGCGCTGCTCCGGCATCAGGTCGATGACGGGGATCTCTGTACTGATGTTGAATTCGGTGCTGTTGGGTTTTTCGCTTCCAAACGCGGCGCGCGCGAACTCGATGCAGAGCACCTGCATGCCGAGGCAGAGACCAAGATAAGGGACCCTGCGCGTGCGGGCAAAGTTGGCGGCAACGATCTTGCCCTCGATGCCTCGATAGCCAAAGCCGCCGGGCACAACGATGCCGTCAAGCTGCTCCAGCCGCTCCAACTCGCGGCCCTTCTCCAGGGACTCCGAGCTGATCCACTCGACTTCAAGGTCATAACCCTCTGCCAGCACAGCGTGAATCAGCGCCTCCTTTACGCTCAAATAGGCGTCCTCCAGGTCAACGTATTTTCCGACGATGCCGACTTTGACGCGATCTTTGGGCCGGCCCAAATCGTCGACAAATTGCCGCCAGGCGCTTAAACCTTCCAGGGAGGACTCGGTCGCGGTCAGTCGCAGCCGCTCGACCAAGAGCTCGTCCAGGCCGGCCTCCTGCAGGCTAAGCGGCACCTGATAGATCGTATCCACAGTAACGATGGGAATGACCGCGTTCTGATCGACATCGCAGAACAGGGCGATCTTTTCCTGGGCGTCGGAATCGACCGGATAATCGGAGCGAACAATGATGACCTCCGGCTGGATGCCGATGTCGCGCAGCTCACGCACACTGTGCTGGGTCGGCTTGGTCTTCAGCTCTTTGCTGGCAGCCAGAAACGGCAGCCAGGTGAGGTGGATATAGAGCGCATTTTCGGTGCCGACATCTTTCCGCATTTGCCGGATCGCTTCGAGAAAAGGCAGCCCTTCGATATCTCCGACCGTGCCGCCGATTTCGACGAGAACGACATCGGCCTTGCTCAGGCGTGCCATCTGGCCTATGTGCCGTTTAATCTCGTTGGTCACATGAGGGATCACTTGAATCGTGCCGCCCAGGTAGTCTCCCCGCCTCTCCTTTGTGATTACGTCATTGTAGATCTGCCCGGTTGTCACATTGCTGAGCTGATTGAGATTCTCGTCGATGAACCGCTCGTAATGGCCGAGGTCGAGATCGGTCTCCGCGCCGTCCTCTGTGACGAAAACTTCCCCGTGCTGATAGGGCGACATCGTGCCCGGGTCGACATTCAGGTAGGGGTCAAGCTTCATCGCTGCGACGCGGATGCCCCAGGTTTTGAGGAGGAGGCCGATGGAGGCGACGGTTACGCCCTTGCCCAACCCCGAAACCACGCCGCCGGTAACAAAAATATATTTTGTCATGTGCCAATACCCTCGCAGGGAAGTCCTGGATTTCTGTTCAAAAAAATTCAAGCCGCCTCGCGATAGAGTCCACCGGCATTGCTATCTGGAGGCGGCCGCAGATTTCAGGCAAGATACGCAAGCGGCAAACGGCGCTTTCAAACGTAGAAAGGACACGGAAAAGTGTCTCCGTGCCCATCCGCGATCAATCCGTTCTCGTACAGCCGGCCCGGATCGAGGTCAAGTATCCTGTGAGATGAAGACGGCAGAAACTGTTGTCAAAGGCATTTCGACCCGGCAAAACGCCGACCTAAGCCCCTGATTCAACTCATCGCCAATCGTAGCATAATGGCGCTGCGTGTGTCAAAGGAAATCTGCAGATGCCGGACAGATGCCGACTTGGGCAGGACGCCGGCAATCCAAATGTCCATGCGGAAATCAGCCGCACGCCGAGGGGCGGTCCGGCTCCCCAAGGGCGACGACAAATGCAACGGCCCGCTCGTCATCATGGCTGAGGCTGACCGACCACTCGTTCAGGCCCAAGGTTTCGGCACGCCGCGCGGCTGCGCCGTGGAGCTGGACCGCGGGGGCGCCGCGGGCATCGGAAACGATTTCAAGATCGACCCAGCGGATACCATCGCGCCAGGCGCCCGTACCCAGCGCCTTGGCGATGGCCTCCTTGGCTGCGAAGCGGGCGGCCAGCGACTCGACGCGCGCGCCGCAATAGCGCAACTCTGCTTCGGTATAGAGGCGCGCCAGAAACCGCTTGCGGGCACGCGCCGACGTTTCGTATCGCGAGATGGCCCGGCGGATGCGCTCGATTCTAACAATGTCGACACCTGTGCGCAGCATTTCTGGCTCGCTCGGCGGCACTATTGCCACCAATGGGGCTGCCTCGGGAGCGCTTCCTTCACTCAGACTGCGGGTGGGGATCGCTCGGATTTTCCTGCATGGAAGTCGAATCCCCGTGATCAGCGAGTTCGGCGAAACCATAGGCGCGGGAGACGATGTAGAGCGGGCGAGATTTGACGTCATCGTAGATGCGCGCCAGGTATTCGCCGAAGATGCCAAGAAAGATCAGCTGAATCCCCCCCAGGAAGAGGACGGCAACCAGAGTCGACGCCTGGCCGAAGAATGCGTTGTTGCCTGAAAGGCGCGAAATAATCGTAACGACGATGCCCAGCAGGCTGAGCACCGCCAGGAAGAAGCCGAAGTAGGTGCTGAGCCTAAGCGGGATGTAGCTGAAACTGGTTATCGCATCCAGTGTCAGGCGCAGCATCTTGCTGAGCGGATACTTGGTGTCGCCGGCAAAGCGCTCGGACCGCTGGTACTCAATGCCGATTTGGCGGAAACCGACCCAACTGCTTAGGCCGCGCATAAAGCGATGCTTCTCGCGCAATCGGCGCATTGCCATAACGACCTGGCGGTCCATCAGACGAAATTCGCCCGTATTCAGCGGGATCTTCACATCGGTGATGCGATGCAGGAGCCGGTAAAAGGCGCTGGCCGTCCACAGTTTGAAGCGGGACTCGCCGCGCCTGTCCGCCCGCACCGCATAGACGACCTGGTATCCCTCGCGCCACTTGGCGAGCATCTCTTCGATCAGCTCGGGCGGGTCCTGCAGGTCGGCGTCGATGACCACCACTGCGTCTCCCTGCGCAAAGTCCATGCCCGCCGTGATGGCGAGCTGTTGGCCGAAATTGCGAGAAAAGTCTATCACTTTGACGCGTGCGTCCCGTTCGCGCAGTTCAAGCAGCATCGACAAAGAGGCGTCGCGGCTGCCGTCGTTGACGCAGACCAACTCCCACGGCTCGCCGGCGCCATCCAGGACGGCGGCCATGCGCCGCTGGAGTTCGGGGATCACCGCCTCCTCATTGAAGATCGGCACGATGACGGAAATGACCGGGCGCCGATCCGCGCAGCGGGTTTCGGAATTCATGCCCCGTTCTTCCTCGTCCAGCCCGCTGCCGCCGCGGTCCACTCTGCCGTTCCCGGCATCGTTCCGGCCAGGACGGGCCGGGTATGGAAACGGTTCGGCGGGGAGTCCTGCGTTCGCCTCATACCGCAATCGTACTGAAAACTGGATGGGAGGTCAAGGGAAGGCGGGAATGGCCGCCGCGGCGGTTGCATGATCAGTGAAAATCGGATACGCTTTGCGCGTCGGAACAGGTTGTATTTGCTCAGTCGCCCGCCCCTTTTTCGAAGCGGGCAAAGGCAAAAGAGCGAGATAGAGGGACCCTCTGGTCTCCCATCCTTACCCCATCGCCCAGGAGAAACGGAGTACGTTTCATGCCGGTAATGCAACCGATGCCTCTTGCAGATTACACGAGCCGTATCTTTCAGGCCGTGGGCACGCCCAAAATGACAGCCGACCTCGTCGGGCAATCGCTGGTTTCGGCGAACCTGGCCGGTCACGACTCCCACGGCGTGATTCGCATCATGCAGTATCTGCGCCAGATCGACGCGGACGAAATCAGGCCGCTGGCGAGGCCGGAGGTCGAGCGCGAGACGGCTGTCATGGCGCTGCTCAACGGGCATCGTTGCTTCGGACAGCTGGCAGCCAAGACGGCGATCGAGACAGGCATCGGCAAGGCGCGCGGGGACGCTGTGGCGGCGATTGGGCTGAAGCACTCCGGCCATGTCGGGCGGCTGGGCGAGTGGGTGGAGCTGGCAGCCGATGAGGGTTTCATCGCGCTGGCCTACGCCAACGGCGGTCGTTCCGGCGGCCTGGTCGCGCCCTTCGGCGGCGCCGAAAGACGAATGGGCACCAATCCCGTGGCAGCAGCCATTCCTCTTCAGGACCGTCCGGCGGTGCTGCTGGATTTTGCCACCAGCGCGGTGGCGGAAGGAAAAGTGCGGGTGGCCATGAACAGCGGCAAATCGATCCCCGAAGGACTGGTGTTGGACAAGCACGGCCGGCCCACACAGAATCCGGCGGACCTCTACGATGACGGGATGCTTTTGCCCGCAGCCGGACACAAGGGCTACGGCCTTGCCCTATTGACCGACCTTCTGGGCGGGGTGCTGACGGGGGCGGGCGGGCCGACCCTGCCGGGAACGATCCTGGGCAACGGCGTGTTGTTTGTGCTGCTGAACATCGAAGCCTTCCGTCCGCTTGCCGAGTTCTTTGCCGACGGAACGATCATGGCCGACCGCATCAAGTCAACCCGACCGGCGCAGGGCTTTGATGAGGTACTTCTGCCGGGTGAACCGGAGGCGCGTTCGGCACAGACCAGGCAGGATAGCGGGATTCCGCTGGACGATACCACGTGGGAGCAGATCGTCGAAGCGGCTGAGAATCTGGGCGTCACGGCCATCGCCTGAGCATGTACCGCCGCCTGTTTCTGCTCTGACCCGCCGGTCGTAGGGCGCCTTGCCCACCGCCGGGCCGGCGGACTACCTTGGTCCACCCTGCAAGCCAACCGGAGAACGCCCATGTCACGGATTTCTACATCTTCCTGGAGTCTGCACAGGACGCTTGGTTCCCCGCCGATCTTCGGGCCGGGCCAGCCCTTTCCGGCAGGTGTTTCGGGTGACGGTGCCATCGCCTTGCTTGAACTACCGGCCGCGCTTGTCCGGGCAAAGATCGGCGTTTTGGAGATCGTACACTTTCACTTTCCCACGGCTGACACGGGCTACCTTGACGAGCTGAAGAGCGCAGTTGGGCAGGCGGGCATCGAGCTGTTCAGCGTCCTGATCGACGCCGGCGACGTGACTGATCCTGACGACGCGGCGCGGGCCGAGGAGATGGCTTGGGTCCGATCCTGGCTGGATGTGGCCGCCCGCCTGGGGGCGACGCACGCGCGCGTGGTGGCAGGCTGCCAGCCCGTTGAACCGACGCGCGCAGCGGACGGCGCCTCTCTGCTCGATCATCCTGTAATCAGGCGCAGTGCGCGGAGCTTGACCGAACTGGCCGATTACGGGGGCTCGATCGGTGTGCAGGTGATCACGGAGAACTTTCGCGAGACGACCAGCCGGGGCGACCAGGTGATAGCCATCCTCGAGCTGTGCGAAGGGCGTGTCGGCCTATGCGCCGATTTTGGCAATTACAGCGGCGCCGACCGATATGACGAGCTGGCCGCGATCTTTCCCTGGGCCGATTCGGCGCACGTGAAGGCGATCTATGACGGAGACGGCAACCCGGATGAGGACGAGTTCCGCCACTCGCTGGGGATGCTGGCAGAGGCGGGGTTCGATGGGCCGATGTCGCTCATTTTCGACACGGCGCTGCACGAGAACAGTTCCGAGTGGGACAATCTGGCGAAGATGAAAGAGGTGGCCGCGCCGTTCTGCGCCTGACGAGGGCGCAGAGCGCAACGGGGGCGACCGGGGGACTTTCCGGGCGGAGGGACTTCAATTGAGTGCCGGCGTTGGCAGCGGCCGTCCTGTGTGGGGATGCCTGCCAGGAAATGTGAACGGAAGATGCAAAACAGTCCATCGATCGAGATGGACTGTTTCTATTCCTGCCGGTTGTACTGCTAGAATGAGTTGCGCGCCCTGTCAGCCGACCAGGGCGGCATCAAGTACGATCTCGTCGACGGCGGCGAGCGCTTTCGAGACCGGGCAGCCGTCCTTGGCCTGGGCGGCGTATTCGGCGAACTTTTCGGCCGAGAGGCCGGGAACTTCCGCTCTGCAGGTCAACTCGATCTTGCTGATTGCCGGTCCGTCGGTCAAGTGGACGGCAGCGGTAGTGTTGACGCTGGTGGGCGTGAAGCCGTCGCCGCTCATCAGGGCGGAGATGAACATCGAGTAGCAGCCGGCGTGGGCCGCGCCGATCAGCTCTTCCGGGTTGGTGCCGTCGCCGGACTCGAAACGGGAGGCGAAACTGAAAGGCCCTTCGTAGAGGCCGCTGCCCAGTTTCATGGAACCGGAGCCTTCGTTGAGTGTGCCATTCCAGGTGGCGGAGGCGTTACGCACTGTCATGGAGATTTCTCCTGGTTGTGAACCGGTGGAAGATATTTCAGATTGGCGGACTTCGGGCAGGATTTTAGCACAGACTCCGTAGCAGATCAAAGTTTCTGCCGGAAATTCGCGTCGGTTTTGCGGGGCTTCCGAGCCGGAGAATGAAAGATGGAAATCACCAAAGCAGTCATCACCGCGGCTAGGCGCACGCAGCGAAATCTGCCCTTGCAGATGATCATCGACCGGGACGGCGTGGAAAAGTCGGTGCTGCGCATCCTTGTCGAGGAGGTGATCGATGCCGGCGTCGACGAGATCTGCGTCATTGTACACCCCGGGGATGAGGCCGCCTATACCGCCACGGTCGGTGAGCATGCAGGGCGGCTCCAATTCGTGCAGCAGGCTGAGCAGCTTGGCTACGCGCACGCGGTCTACTGTGCGCGTGAATTTGTCGGCAGCGAACCATTTTTGCACCTGGTAGGGGACCACCTTTACGTTCGACCGAGCGGCGGGCGATGCACAGCGGATGTGGTGGAAATCGCGCGTGCGCACGCGTGCTCCGTCTCCGCCGTGCAGGCGACGCGTGAGACGCTCCTGCCTTACTTTGGCGCGGTGGGCGGGCACCGTCTGGCCGGCCAAACCGGGCTGTACCAGGTCGAGACGGTAATCGAGAAGCCCACCCCCACCGAAGCTGAGCAGCGGTTGGTGGCCTCCGGGCTGCGTGCGGGCCACTATCTCTGCTTCTTCGGCATCCACGTGTTCACCGCGAAGGTTATGGGGATACTGGACGAACTGCTGTCGCTTTCACCCCCTGGTCAGGACGCGGCCGGGCCGCCGGATGGGACAGGAGCGGTGCGCAAGCCGAAATCAGGTCTTTCGCTTTCCGCTGCGTTGCATATTCTCGCCCAGCGTGAGCGGTTCCTGGCGCTTGAGCAGGAGGGTATGCGCCTCGATATAGGCGTCAAGTACGGCCTGCTCACCGCCCAGATCGCGCTGGCTCTGAACGGGCGGGACCGGGACGAGATGCTGACGCGGCTGCTTGACCTGCTGATGACCCGTTCAATGCAGAATGGGGAGAGTTTGTAGTTTTTGGTTTCTTGCTTTTCGTTCTTGGATCTTGGTTTTTGCTTGATGGTTGGGGCTCTCAGTTTCGGGGCTGAGTCGTTACGTTGTTCGTTGTCGGCATTTGACTCCCGGCTATGGTCTTTCGTTATGGGCTCTTGGGGAATTCGGCGTCGTTTGTAGCCGGTAACGGGGCGATTTGAGGCAAGATGAGCACGCTGGCCGGAATCATCACCGCAGCAGACAGGGATACGCGCAACCGCTCTCTTGAAGGGTTCGCCCGTTGCGCTTCAGCTGAGGCGCTGTTGCAAGAGTGCGGGGCATTGGACCGTCTGCGGCGGGAGAATGACAACCTGTATGAGCGGGTGCGGGCGCTCTTTTTCCTGCACGCCATCCATAGATTTCACCTGCCGGACAAGCCCGGTTACGCCGCCAGAGGCGTGATCCCCTTCGATGGCTACGAGGACCTGCTCAACCGCCGGTTCGGGGAGGCGATTGAATGTTTCCTCAGGCGCCAGGCGCAGGCGGGGCCCAGCCAGGCCCTTTCGAGCGCGCTGGCTGCGGCGTACCGCCAGCTTGGCTTTCAGACGCTGGCCGGCCAAGTGAGGCGCAGCGTGCGGTCGCTGGCGGGCAATCAGTGGATGTTCCGTGTCGGTCATCCGAGCGACCATCCTCTGCGTGTGGTCGCGGGGTTGCGCCGTCCTGTCGGCGACGGTCTCTTCCCTCTCTTACGCGAAGCGACTCCCGTGCGGATGGACCTTACGCACAGCGGTTGGAGCGACATCTTCTTCCTGGGCATGGACTTCCCCGAAGGCGCGCGCGTGCTGAACGTCTCGATCGACTTGAGCGTACGTGGCATGGGCCAAGCCGGAGGCGGCGGGCCGCGGCCGCCTGTGGAGGGCTATTTTCGCGTCATCGACCGGCCGGTATTGCGGCTGGTCAGCGTTGACCTGGAGGCGAGTGCGGAGATCAGCAGTTTTGCCGAACTGTTCGACTTTGCCCGCGACCACCTCGGCCTGCTGAAGGCGGCGCTGATTGCGGCCGGAGTCGTGCCGCCTGGCATGGAGGGCGCGTATCAGCCGCTCGCTGATCTGCTGACCCGATTGGTCGGCAACGGCAACGGCATCGAGCTTGTGAGCAAGGTCAATGAAATCCCGAAGGGGTCGCGGTTGGCGGTCTCCACCAGCCTGCTGGCATGCCTCATAACGGTCTGCATGCGGGCCACGGGCCAGGTCCGTTCGCTCACGGGCGGCCTCAGCGACGGGGAACGCCGGCTGGTGGCGGCGCGGGCGATCCTGGGGGAGTGGCTGGGCGGCTCCGGCGGCGGCTGGCAGGACTCGGGCGGCATCTGGCCGGGCATGAAGCTGATCCAAGGGGAGTTGAGCGCGGCGGGGGACCCTGAATTCGGCATCAGCAGGGGCAGGCTTCTGCCCACTCATCATCTGTTGGGGCGCTACGAAGTCAGTGAAGCGACGCGGCGGGCGCTTCAGGCCAGTCTTGTGCTGGTGCATGGCGGCATGGCCCAGGACGTGGGGCCGATACTTGAGATGGTAACCGAAAAGTATCTGCTGCGCTCGGAACGGGAGTGGGCAGGACGCCGTCAGGCCGTTGGTATGCTGGACGAGATATTGGCGCATCTGAAGGCGGGAGAAGTGAAGGCGATCGGCGCGGCGACGGAGCGGAACTTCAATGGACCGATTCAGACGATTATCCCCTGGGCGGGCAACCTCTATACAGACAGGCTGATCCAGCAGGCGCGGGCGGAGTTCGGCGCAAACTTCTGGGGCTTCTGGATGTTGGGCGGGATGTCCGGCGGCGGCATGGGGTTCATCTTTGATCCGCGGTACAAGGCAGCCGGCATGGCCAGGCTGCAGGAGATTATGCACGACACGAAGAAGGAGATGGAGCGGGCGGTCCCGTTTGCCATGGAACCGGTCGTGTATGACTTTGCGATCAACGAGCGGGGAACCTGGGCCGAACTGCAGGGCGAAGGCGGGGCCCTGATGCCGCCGGACTACTACCGGTTGACGGTGCCGGATATATTGCGCCGGGACCGGCGGCAGCTTTCGCCCGGCCAGCGCGCGGAGCTTGATGCTTTCAGCGCGGACAGCCGCACCGATCCGGACCTGGTCGACGTCCTTCCGTCTCTCCTCCAGCGTATGTTGCCACAGAAGCAGGAGACGGGCGCGGACGGGGCTTCGCTGGCCGCGCTGCTGGAGGAGAATGCGTTTGACCGCGCGCAGCATGAACAGATTCGCGGCGACCTGCGCAGCGGACGCATCGGCCTCGCCCAGAACCGGCTGCCGACGCGCACGCTGATCGAGGAGGTGGACCCGTCAGAGGTAGCCGACGCCAGCACAGAGTTGCCGGCGCGGATGCGCGAGGTGGGTGCGGCTGCGCTCAGGGACGGGTTGGTCGCTGTCGTGACGCTGGCAGGGGGCGCGGGCAGCCGCTGGAGCCAGGGTGCGGGCGTGGTCAAGGCGCTGAACCCGTTCGTACGGCTGTCGGGCAGGCACCGCAGTTTCATTGAGATCCACTTGTCCAAGAGCCGCCGCAGCAGTCGACTCTGCGGTACGCCTTTGCCCCATGTCTTCACAACCAGCTATCTCACGCACGGCGCCATCGCCGACGCGCTGCACGAGGCCGACCAATTTGGCTATGCGGGACCGCTGCGTCTTTCGCCAGGGCGCAGCATCGGCCTGCGCATGGTGCCGATGGCGCGGGACCTGAGGTTCGCCTGGGAAGAGACGTCGCGCCAAGTCCTTGATGTACAGGCGCAGAAGGTGCAGGAAAGCCTGCATGGCGCGCTGACCGAATGGGCGCGCGGCGAGGGCGAGGGCAGCGACTATGTGGACAACTTGCCCGCACAGTGCATTCACCCCGTGGGCCACTGGTACGAGCTGCCGAATCTGCTGCGAAACGGAGTGCTGCGTCAGCTTTTGGAAGCGCGTCCACAGCTCCAGTACCTGATGATGCACAATATCGACACCGTCGGCACAGATGTCGACCCGTCGCTACTGGGGCTGCACATCAGCGGGCAAAGGACGATGACTGCCGAGGTGATCAACCGACAGCTGGAGGACCGCGGGGGCGGCCTGGCGCGGGTCAACGGCAGGCTGCGCCTGATAGAAGGACTGGCCTTTCCGCGTGAGGAGATCGAGTTCGGACTGACCCTTTACAACGCCAACACTTTCTGGATTACAGTCGACCGTCTGCTGGCCGTCCTGGGGCTGGACCGCGCCTCCCTCGGGAACGAAGAGACGGTGGCCGACGCGCTGCGGCGCATGGCGGCGCGCATGCCCACCTACGTTACGCTCAAGGAGGTGAAGAAGCGCTGGGGGCGGGGCCAGGAGGACATCTTCCCCGTATGCCAGTTCGAGAAGCTGTGGGGGGATATGACGGCGCTGCCGGAGATGGATTGCAGCTACGCGGTCGTACCGCGGCGCCGCGGCCAGCAGCTGAAGGAGGTGGCGCAACTGGACGGCTGGCTGCGGGACGGTTCGGCCGCCTATGTAGAACAGCTATGCGATTGGGCGGAGTAACCCGAACGGGCCGCCTCAGGCCAGGACCGGATTGGGCGCGTCGGGCAGATGTTGGTAGCTGGGATCCTCTTTCTGCTTCTCCAGGATGGCGATAATCTCCCGCCACGAGGCCGCAAGCCCGACAGGGCTGGGGGGCAGATCGGCCTTGATCGCCCTGTGCAGCCTGCCCAGTTTGTAACAGGGCACCGCTGCGTACATATGGTGCTCGATGTGGAAGTTCATGTGCCAGTAGAGGAAGCGCACGAACGGGTTCAGAATGATCGTACGCGTACACAGCCGGTAATCAGGGATGTTGTCCATCAAGCCGACATGCTGGGTGTTGTTGCAGAGGAAGAGCAGCCAGCCGCCGTAGAAGGGCGCCAGCGTAACGAGAACCGGCAGGAGCCACAGGTCCAGAGCCAGCAGGTAACTGAGCGCCAACGAAACGGCGGTCAGGAGGAGATGGCCGACGAGGAGCGTGCGCGCCCAGTTGAACAGGCGCCGCCGCTTTTCGACCGCGTCCGCCGGGAACAGCATATTTTCCCACTCACCTTCCAACTGCCCAAACGAGAGACGAATTACCCCTTTGACGCGCTGGAAGAGGCCCCACGGATTGACCACAGCGGCTTTAAGAAAGCTGTTCAGCGTGATTTCGACCGGCAGCACGACCTCTAGGTCGTCGGGAGGATGCAGCGTGTATTTGTGGTGCTCCTGATGGCTCGCCCAGAAGTGGACGTGATTGTACCATCCGAGGAAACTGAAGACGCGCAGGAAGAGTTCGTTGAGGAACTTTGAACGGAATACCGAGCGATGACACAGTTCGTGGAAGCCGTTGAGAAGGAAAGCGTAGAAGGTGCCGTGCAGGAAAAGGACCGGGACCAAGAGCCACCAGAGTCCTGCCTGGACGGCAACCCAGGCTCCTGCGCCGGTCAGCGCCAGCAGCCCCAGATGACCCAGCGTCTGCGCCAAACCGAGAAGATCGCTGCGCTGATTCAGTTCCGCCAGAGTCGCGCGATCGATCGGCGATCTGTACCAGTTGATCTTCGATTGCACCGGTCCATACGTCATGGCAGAAGGTCCTTTCGGTAACGGAAGTCTGTGTCTCCCGCTGCCCCGGCGGGCGGTCGTTCCCCGGTAGGTCGACGTGGGAAGATTGTAACGAACTCTCTGGCAGGGGACAACTGAAGAGCACGGGCGCGCGGTGAACGGTCGGCGGCTCCTTCTGACCGTCAGGCGGGGAAGTCTGGAAACATTTGATGCGAAGGGTAATGCGACGCGGGCGGCGGGGTCTGGTCATTCATCTGCGTGTAGGAGATCAGGCCGAGCAGCGCGCCGCCGAGGAAGAAGAACAGGGCGCCCATGACCAACACGAAGAAGAAGGGACGGCTGGCGCGCAGCAGTGGGCGGCGCCACAGGAGGGGGACAAGCGAGAGCGCGACCAGCAGTCCTCCGACCAGCACACCGGCGGGCAGCCGCGGGACCGGGTTGAGCCAGGGCGAGCGGCTCACATTCGCCGCCGTCTCCGGCGCCGGAACCGCCACAACAATCTCGGTCAGCAGATCGTCCATCCCCCGCCGGCGAATGTAGACCGACACGCGCCATTCGCCATCACGGTTGAGAAACGCGCCTTCGGCGGCGAAGGCGTCGTCGCCCTGGTCGGTCAGGTCAAGTCGCGCCTGCCCCATCTGCCCTGACTCGTGTTCGAAGAAAAGGCGAACCAGCTGAACGTCCCCGATCTCTGTCAAGCCGGGACGGGAGAGGTGTACCCAGTGGCGATTGCTGCCAACCCGGTTCGGCGCTATCTGCAGATGGATTGCGAGATCGTCCTCGTAGGTCATCTCGTTGAAGGGCAGCGACGGCCCGACCGGGGTTGTCGACGCGGGCAGATTGGGCGTCGGCGTCTGCACCAGAATTGCGACCGATGCCATCAGCACAGCCACCATGCCGGCCTCCCCGATCACGCGCCGGACGAAGAATCGCAGCCGCCGCGTGTGTGATACTGTCTGCTCTGCCAGCCGCACGGCGCGATTGTTGAAGTAAGCCAGCGCCATGATGGCGGCTACGAAGCCTAACTTGATGAGAAGAACGCGCCCGTAGGTCGTCACGAACAGGGACTCGAGCGCTGGCAACTGTACGAAACTGCTGAACAGGCCGGTCACGGCCAGAACGAAGACCGCCATCTGCGCGCTGAGCGAGAAACGCCGCAGCACAATGATGAGACCCTCCGGATCGGGGACTGATTCCATTCGCTGCAGCCGCAGCAGGAGCAAAGCGAGGAAGAGTAGTCCGCCGGCCCAGGCTGACGCCGCGATGAGATGAGCAAAGTCGGCGGCGACGGCCCAGCCGCTGCCGCGTGCGGCGGCCGCGTGGCTGCTGGCGGAAAAGGTCAGGAGGGCGGCGGCTGTCAGCAGCGTTGACCACGCCCGCTGGGGAAATGCCTTGTTCCATGTCCGTTCACCGCCGAAAAGAAATTCAGACCAGCCGCTGCCAATGAACATCAGGCCGGCCGCGAATATCCAGAGGTTGGGGCCGTAATAGAGCGTTCCGCCCGTTCCGAGCGCCAGCAGCCACACGTAGGGCATGAAGAGAAAGGTCCACAGGTGGTTGGACGACCCGGGCGGACTGGCCTTGAGGCGGAGAACGTAGGCCCAGCCGTAGGGGTAAAGCAGAGGAATCACGCCCGCCAGCAGCAACTGCCGCATCAGCAGCAGCCGGCCGGGACGGGTTGCGAGCAGCAGTTCCAGGAATTCGCCAATCCCTCCCAGGCGCAGAGTTTGCAGGAGAAACTGCAGCCAGCCGCCGGCTGTCAAGATCAGCGTTCCAACCATGGCGGTGGTAATGATTGCACTGTCTATGCTGCGCCCAAAACCCTCCGCCGCGCTCGTCAATGGCAGCAGCCAGCGCATGAGCAACGGGCCAACCAGAAGCGACGCGCCGAGCAGGGTGAGCCAGCGGAGGAGAGCGTCGGTGAGAGGCGGCAGCCTGTTCGGGCGGTCTTCGGCGACGATCAGCGGGCTGCCGGAGGGGCGCGTGCCGTCCGCGTTCAGTATGGTAAGGGGAAATGAGCCGACCCATTCGTGCCCGTCAACGCTGGAGAGCGTCTGCCAGACAACCGTATAGATGCCCGGCTCGATCGTTTCCAGCTGCAGGGTCAGATGGGTGGAATCTTCGGGGTCGATGACCGCGGCGGCGGTGGGCACCTCGGTCCCGTCGGCGCGGAGGATGCGGGCGCCGGTGAAGGTCTTTTCGAGCGGCTCGCTGAACCAGAGCTCGATGGCCGAGGGTGGATGTGAGAGTTCCGCGTTTGGCTGCGGGTCGGCGCGCACGAGCAGCGCATGGGCTTCAGCGGCGCGCGGCGCCAGAAACAAGGCAGGCAGCAACGCCAGTAGCCACGCAAGCTGTAGTCTCACCGGGTTCAGGCCGTCGCCAACTGTTCCATTCAGCCTGGATGCGCCGACCCACCGAGCAATCAGCATCGTTCGGCTACTGCTTCTTGCCGCGTCCCCGCCTCAACATGAGCGCGCCGAGAAGCAGGAGAACTGGAAGAGAACTGCCCATGCAAGGCAGCCCCGGACCCGGAGACGCCTGCTCGGAAGGCGGTTCGCCAGCCCCGGGAGACGCGCTCTCAGCGGTGGGTGTGGCTTCAAGCGTAGTCTCACCCGGCGGTGCGGTGGCTGTCGGCGCGGTCTCAGCCGGCTGTGCGGTGGCTGTCGGCTCGGGCTGGTCGATCTCCGCCGTCGGACTGCCAGCATGTACCGTAAAGTGAAACTCGCCGTCGGCTTCGTCGCCGTCATCGGCGGAAAGTGTGCGCCAGCGTACTGTGTAGTCGCCGTCAACGAGGTCCGGTTGCAGCGAGACGGTCATCAGCCTGCGGTCGTCATCGTCGATGGCAGAATCGTCGAGATCGACCCGGATCTCTCCGGGGCCGTACACTTCCAGGCTGTTGCTGCCTTCACGCCGAAAGAGTTCCTGGGTGAACCGAACCTGCACCTGCTGCGGGACCTGGGCAACGATCTCACCGGCAGCCGGCACGGAGCTCTCGTAATCGGCGTGGGCCAGTAGTTCAGTGGTGAGTGCGAAGTGCATGGTGACCAGAAATGTCACCATGCACAAGAGTTTGGGGATAGTTCGAAGCATTGGCATCACGCTCGCGGGCTGGCCTCAGTGGCTGTGGCCGTGTCCGTCATCATCGTCGTCATCGTCATCGCTGTCATCGTCGCCGTCATCATCGCTGTCGTGACCATGGTCGTGGCCGTGGCCATCCGAATCGCCGTCGCTGGCGCTCTCAGCTTGGCCGTCCTCCTCCTGCTCTACCTGTTCCGACTCTTCCTCCGGCACTGTCATGCTGTCGAACCAGTCGGAAACGCTGCCGGAAAAGTGGTGCTGCTCATCGTGCGCCCTTTCGGCGAGCGGCAAGGCAGTTTCCAAATCGTTATCGGCCAGGGCCGCCGCCAGCTGGGTGAGCGTCTCGATAAGCGCGTCCCCCTCTTCGGCCAGCTCCTCGGGCCAGTCAACGGCCGAAAGCAGCGGCACCAGGCGCCTGATCGGCCCGGCGTCGCCCGGCATGATGCCCTCGCCGTCGTGCAGCTGCTCATACAATGCGTGAATGTCGATCTCGTCCATCAGATAGACGGCTGAGATCGCGTCAAAGACCGGATAGGCAGCCTCCTGCGCCGCCAGCTCATCCTGGTTGGCTTCGAGCTCCATGACCCTCGCCTCGAGCGCGGCGATCTGTTCGGTCAACGATTCGAGGCTGGGCGCCTCTTCCTCCTGGCCCGTGCTGAAGTCTTCACTGGCAAAGGAAGCGGACGGCCCGGCGTCGGCAATGTACAAAAAGCAGACGATTGCGGCAATCAAAACGGTGGCGATGAGGCGGCCGGGAAGTGGCAGACGCATTACTGTCTCCTTTTTGCAGAGCTGAACAGGCAGACCGGATCCTGCCTTTGCATTGACGAAAGCCTGGTGGATGGCCGGGCGTGAACAATCTGCCGCAGGCGCGTGAAAGCCGGTCTCCCAAGTATAGCAGATTGGAATCCGTAGCCATAGCCCGGTCAATTGTGGAGAAGAAGAGTGCCGGCAGAGGGTGCGAAGCCGACAAGAAAAGAGATGCAACTTCACGGTCAGTCCATCGTGATGTTGCATCCCCGTATTGTGGTCGGGGCGAGAGGATTTGAACCTCCGACCTCTTCAACCCCATTGAAGCGCGCTACCGAACTGCGCTACGCCCCGACACGGTCTTGAGTATACCATGCGGCACCGGGCGTGCAAAATCAGACAGTCAGGGATTGATGCGGGCGCCGGCGCGGCGCGCACGGCGGCGGTGAGGTCAGATTCCGAGGCGGGAGCCGACGAAATCGGGCGCGCCGTTGACAAACGCGGCCGCGGTCATCTGCCTCTTGCCGGCCGGCTGCACGGCATGCAGCGCCAGCAGGCCGCCGCCGGTTCCCACCGCGACCTGCCCATCGACTTCAACGACCAGGCCGGGCTCGGCCTTGCCGGCAATGACGAGGCTCTGCCACAGCTTGAAGTTCTGCCCCTTCCATGTGGTGTAGGCAGCCGGCCAGGGGGCATAGGCGCGGACCATGCGCTCGATGTTGGCGGCCGGCAGCGTCCAGTCGATCAGCCCGTCCCGCTTCTTCACCAGGCGGCAGATGGACGGCTCGCCTGTCAGTTCGGACTGGGCAACTGGGGCAATGTCGCCGGCCAGCCAGCGGGGGATCGTCTCGATCAGAAGCTCTGCGCCGCGGGCCGCCAGACGCTGGCTGAGTGCATCAGCCGTGTCGCCCGCTCGAATCGGAAGCCGCGCCCGGGCGAGGACAGGCCCGGTGTCCATTCCCTCGTCCATCAACATAATCGTCACGCCGGTCGCGTTCAGGCCGTCGAGCAGCGCCGCAGTGACGGGCGAGGCGCCGCGGTAGACGGGCAGCAGGCTGGCATGCACATTCAAGCAGCCGAACGTCGGGATCTCGAGTAGCCGCGCCGGCAAAATCTGTCCGTAGGCGGCCACGACGATCAGGTCCGGCGTCAACATGCGCAGGCATTCCAGGATGTCCGTTTGCCCCCCGTCCTCAGGCGGCTTCCCGCGCCGCAGGCTCTCCGGCTGCATCACCGACAGGCTCTGCTCCAACGCGAAGGACTTGACCGGCCCGGCGATTAGCTTCTTTCCACGCCCGGCCCGGCGGTCAGGTTGGGTGACAATGCCCACGACCTGCCAGCCGGCAGAGGCAGGCGCAGCGTGCAGGGCCTCAAGGGAGGGCAACGCGAAGTCGGGCGTACCCATAAAGAGTACGCGGATCGCGGTCCGGGCTCCGGCGTGAGAAACTGCTGACAGATCGGCCATGGCCGCCATTGTAGCACATGCACTCGGGCCTCTCTGAAACTTTCGGCAGGGCCATGCGTAAAGTGATCAGAGTTGCATTCAGACGCCTCCCCCGGTGTTCAGATGCTTCGAGAACGGAAGAAGTTCAGCCGGGCCAGGGCGGTACGCCTCGACATGGGGAAGCGGCCAACGGGAGAAAAGCAGTGGAACACAGAAAAGACGATCAGCAGTTCGAAGAAGGTTCTCCTCAGATGGAGCCGGTTGAAGCCGAGATGGCTGAAACGGAGGCAGCCGGCGCTGTGGAAGAAGAGGAGGGCAGCGAGGAAGCTGCGCGGGTTCCCTTGGAAGAGAACGAAGAGACGGAGGAAGCCGCCCCGACTCCTGCCGAACAGTTCGCAGACTCGGCACGCACGCAGGCGGGCGCCGCGGCCGGCGCCTTGCGCCGCGGCGAGTTCATGCACGACTCCGCCGTCGACCCGTCGGCCGATCACGATGACAGGCTGATCGCGTTGCTTTGCTATGTAACGCAGGTGCTGATCCCGCTCATTATGCCGGTCATTGTGCTGTTGAGCGCCAGCAGCAAAAAGCGCCCGTTCCAGCGCTTTCACGCGGTTCAGAGCCTGGCGCTCTCGCTGACCTTCATTCTGTTCGGGCTGCTCATGGGCATCGGCTCGACGATAATGGCGCTCGTGCCGGTCATAGGCTGGCTGGTTGTGAGTGTCGTGTTCTGTCTGAGCCCGGTGCTGGCGCTGATGGGCTTCCTGGCCCTGGCCTACTACGGCTACCAGGCCTACCAGGGCAAGCGGTTCGCCATCCCCGGCCTGACGAGCTTCCTGCAGGACCAGAACTGGATTTAACCCAGGGGCGGGCAGAGGGAGGTCATCCCCCCTTCTCAACGCACCTTTCACACCCAGAGACCGGGCAGGCAATGGCGCTTGCCCGGTCTTTTTCGTGTATTGGGTCGAGAATTCAGGTAGGCGTCGGCTGAATGTCAGCATTCTGTTGGGTAATGGACTTTACATCACATATACTGGGAGGGAACTGAAGATAGGATTGTACGCGGGGCAGCTCAGTTGCCCGTCCCAATCGTGTGGAACAATCCTTGCCGGGGCATCAGTGGGATTTCTATCTTCCCGGCGGATCGGAGGGAACCGTGTTGGACCAGAACATCCATGAGTTGCTGCGCTGGGCCTGGATTGTCGTGGCCGTATTTTTCTTCCTGACGGAGGTGTTCACGGCGGGGATCGTGCTCATGTGTTTCGGCGTCGGTGCGCTCGGCGCGGCATTGGCGGCCTTTCTGGGCGCGGGGCTGGCATTGCAAATCGTGATCTTTATCGTTGTTTCGGGGATTGCCGTTCTGCTGTCGCGGCCTTTCGCGGCACGGATTTCGCGGCCGGGCGTGCAGCAGATCGCCGGCGACCGCGTGATCGGCAAGTGGGCCGTCGTCCTGCAGACGGTAGACCCGATGACAAACACGGGCATGGTGCGCGTGGAGAGCGAGAGGTGGCGCGCCGAGTCGAAGGAGGGCGAGCAGCTCGAGGCAGGAGAGGTTGTGGAGGTTTTGGGCGTAGACGGAGTGCGCCTGCTGGTCCGGGCAAAGAAGGACGCAGCACACGCAGAAAGCCCGGAATCGGACCAGGAGATCGATTCCCCCGCTTAGCAAAGGAGAAACGAAATGTCGACACTCGTGCCGCTGATCTTACTGGCGATTCTCGCACTATTCGTGTTTATCGTTGCGGTCGCCAGCATCCGCATCGTGCAGCCGTACCAGAAGGGCGTTGTCGAGCGGCTGGGACGCTACCAGCGCTTAGCCCAGCCGGGCCTGACCCTGATCGTGCCCTTCATCGACTCGATTCAGAAGGTGGACATGCGCGAACAGGTGGTCGATGTGCCGCCGCAGGAGGTGATCACGAAGGACAATGTGGTGGTCACCGTCGACGCCATTGTCTACTTTGAATCGACCGACCCGGTCAAGCGGGTCTACAACGTGGCTGATTTCTTCAGCGCGGCGACCAAGCTGGCGCAGACCAACCTGCGTAACGTGGTCGGCGAGATGGAGTTGGACGCGGCCCTGACCAGCCGCGACCACATCAACACAAAGCTGCGCGAGGTGCTGGATGACGCCACCGACAAGTGGGGCGTGCGCGTGGTGCGGGTAGAGATCAAGCGCATCGACCCGCCGGCCGACGTCACCCAATCGATGCACCAGCAGATGAAGGCCGAACGGGAAAAGCGGGCCGCGATTCTGGATGCAGACGGCGAACGCCAGGCCCAGATTCTCAAGGCGGAAGGCGAAGCTGAGGCGGTCAAACGCGTGGCCGATGCCGAGCGATACAAGCTGGAGGTCGAAGCCACCGGACAGGGCAACGCGATCACGACCGTTTTCAACGCCATCAAGGACGCGGAACCGGACGACAAGCTGATCGCCATCCAGTACCTGGAGGCCCTGAAGGTCATCGCCGACGGCGACTCTTCCAAGATCTTCCTGCCCTACGAGGCGACCGGCGTGATGGGCGCGCTTGGGGGCGTGAGGGAGCTGTTCAACGAGCAGAACAACGGCAGCAATGGCAGCCGCCCAGCCGGCAGCTAACGGTCGGCAGACAGTAGCCGGCAACCTGTAGTCTGTAACCTGTCGCCGGCGGTCGGTGTCGTCCAAAACACCGGCCGGCGGCGGCCTTCGTTCAGGCCTGTCCAACGCGCATGACTTCGAAGATGCGGCGCTGGGTCGCCTGGGCGGTGGCGGCCACGATGACAAGCACCATCACAGCGATGAAGATGATCGTAAGCTGGGTGATCTCGCCCTCCGCGATCACCGGCAGCATCGGCGGCAGTATCGCCTTGGAGTCGGCCGCGCTGCGGAAGAATGGCGTGAACAGGACCGAGACCCAGACACCTATCACGGCGCCGGCCACGGTGCCGTAGATCACAAGTACAGCATACTCTACGGCGAGTTGAATGATTAGCTGTCGGCGGAGCGCGCCGATGGCCCGCAGCACACCGAACTGGTAGAAACGCTCGCGCAGTGACGCGTAACTGTGCATCAGGAAGGCCAGCACGGCCATCAGTGCCGCGGCCAGAAAGCCTACCGTCAACGCGCCGAAGACTCCGACCCGCTCCAGGCGCGCTTTTTCCATCTTCAGCGTACCAACAACGTCGTGCCAGCGCACCGTCTCGATCCCGCCGATGCGCAGATCGCGCCGCAGCTCCTCACCGCGGTGGTTGTTCGGCGCCCGCAGCCACACTTCATACGCGTAGATGGCGCCGCCGATGAGGTGCAGATAGTCCAGATTCGCGATCAGGACGATCTCATCCTGCTCAACCGTAGGAAAATAGTCGTAGACGCCGCCGATGTAGAAGTCGGTTTGCATCGTCAGCCCCGGCTCCAGGATCACCCAGACATCGAGACGGTCACCGATGCGCAACAGGTGTTCCTGCAGGAAATCGCGCGGGACCAGCACCGCTTCGGGCGCGGCCGCCAGCCGGTTCATGAGCCCGCCGAGCGAGTCATCGGCGAAGTCGGGTCGGAACCAGGAGACGGACGCGAATTCGGCGCGGTCGACGCCCATGATGCGCTTCCCCTGGCGGCGGGTGGAGGAGGTAAGGCCATCGATGCGCGCGCCGTAGCTTCCCACGCGAATCGCGCGCTGCGCGTCGAACTTTTGGGCAAACCAGGAGAGCTCGGGCGTCCAGCCTCCGCCGCTCTCGCCCTCGGTCAGCGGCTGGAAACGGAAGTCCCCGCCGGCCTGGTACTTGATGCGATCAATCAGCCATTCATCGACGCTGGCAGCCAGGGAGTGCGTGTAGATGCCCAGTCCCAGGCAGATGATCACCAGCAGCAGCGGGTTCAGATAGCTGTGCCCCTGGCGGCCGAGCTGGCGCAGCGCCAGGTGAAAGACGGTGCCGGGCAACAGGCTGGCCAGCTTGTCGAGCAGATTCATCAGCGGCGAGAAGAAGCGCATGATCAGCAGCGACGCCGTCAGGATCACCAGCGCCGGCGCCAGGACGAGCAGAGGGTCGCTGTAGAGTTCGGACGCGTTCTCCTGCGCCAGCAGGGCGAAGGCCTCCTGTTGCCCCAGCTGCTGGTAAGCGTAAGCGGTCGGGATAACCAGCAGGAAGTCGAGGTAGGCGCGTCGCCAGAATGGGCCTCTATCCGGGCGGGCATAGGCGGTCTCATATTCGACGATGCTGGCGCGTGCCGCTGCGATAGCCGGCAGCAGGCGGGCGACGAACGCCAGCGCCAGCGCTGCCGCGATCAGCCAGACATCCACGCCCTGCAGGGAAACCGGCAGCGGATCGCGCACGATGAAATCGAGAAAGCTGTCGGTGTAGCCCATGCCGCGGGCGATCAGCATGCCGGCGCCCAGCCCCAGCGGCACGCCCAGCACGAAGAGCAGCCACTCCTCCACCAGCACGAGCCAGAGAACGCGCACAGTCCCCGCGCCGCGGCTGACCAGCACCGAAGTTTCGCGCTGCTGCGACCGAGCGATAATGCCGGAGATCAGAACGAGAAAGTAGAGCAGAAAACCGATTGCCGGCACGTTCATACTCAGGAGCAGGACCGTCAGCGTTGTCTGGCGCTGCACGAAATCCTTGAGCGGGTCCAGCGGCGAAACGTCCAGGTTGGCGCCCGGCAGATACTTGTCGATAATCGACATGCCCTTTTCAAAACCGCGCGCGTAGGTGGCTGCGTAGGCGGGATTGAGCGTGCTATCGTCGAGCGAGATGCGCCAGCTGGCGAAGCGGGAAGAGCCCGCCACCATCGGCTGCACCCAGTGCAGGTAGTCGGCCCGACGCACAAACAGGGCCTCTTTCATGGCGATGTCCGGCGGGCGGAACCAGAATGTGTCGTCCGGTTCGCGCGCCCGCCAGAACCCTACGATCTCGACCTCGATCCCGTCCAGTGCGGCGGTCGGCGCAACCCGGAACTTTTCCCCGGGCAGGACGCCCATCTCGGCGGCCAGGTTGTCGTGCATCAAGACCGGCAGAATACCGGTCGACGGGTCGGCGCCGGCCGCGTCTTGCCAGACCGCGCCGGCGGTGATCTCCAGCTCCGGCGCGACATCGGCCACATAGACCAGATCAACCTGCGTGAGAAAGCTGCTGCTGCCGCTGTAGCGCTGGTCGCCCTCCGGGGCCAACAACATCAGGCTGCCGCTCTCCACCTGCACGCCGACTTCGTCGATCGGCAGACCGATCTCGCTGGAGAGGGTAGTGGCCACGCTGCGGCCGGCCCGTTCGGCTGCGGGCAGGTCCATCGGCTTACGCGACGAGGGGAAAAAATAGACGCGCGTCGAAAACGGGGGGCGCCCCGTGCGCGTGCTCAGTGCGTCCAGCTCCTCCTGCAGGATGACGCGGTCGACCGCCTGGGCGAAGAAGCCGGCGCTGCTCAGCAGACCGACGGTGAGGACGATCTGGAACAGCGCCAGCAGGGCCAGCCCCGGGTTGCCAGCGAGGCGCTTATAGGTAAGGTAGGTCAACCCGCCGACCAGGCGGGGCGCCGCGAAAAGTGAGCGCATTTCAACTTTTCGCTTTCGGCCTGCAGCCGGCTGCAACGACCGCATGCAGGCGTATTTGCCTCAGCTAAGCTGTTGGAACGACAGTTTTGACTGCTTCGCGCAGCATCTCCTGTCCCTGGCCCCACATGAACTGTTCGTTGATCTTCTCGTTGCCATCCATCTCCATCAGCTCTTCGAATACGGCGAGCCCCTGGTTGTAGGAATGGGTCTGCTCACTGTCGAGCGCATTGAGGAGGAGAAGTGAGCGGTCGCCGGTGTGGAAGGCAAGAAGCTCCCGCTCCATTTCCAGGACTTCAGGCAGGATCTGCGTGTACAGGATCTTCTCCGGCAGCGGATCGACGCGGATCGGCTGGATACCGCTCTTGTTGACGATGGCAGGGACTTCGACGACCACATCGTCCGGCACGCCGGCCAGCGCGCCGTAGTTGGGCACATTCACCTGGTACTGGCCCTCATTGTCGTTCACCAGCCCGTCGATAATCGGCACCTGCTGCTCTCTGGTCTTTTCCGAGCCGAACGCTTCGATCAGGCTGGAAGACGGGTCACTGGTCAGCTCGGCCATCTCGGCCAGCCGCTTCTCCAGGTTTTCGACAAAAAAGGGCCGGGCGAGGTGCGTATCCGGGCCGCCCCACGGCTGCGGGAACCACCACATCTTGGTGTCGATGTCGGTATGGTACCACCATCCCCCGCGCCGCGGCGTGTCGCCGATGGGCATGAGGCCGAACATGCGGTACATATGGATCGTGCCGCGGCTCATCTGGATGTCGTGCGTACGCTCGGCCACGTGGTTCTGCCAGTAGCTTTCACCCTCCTCGGCAATCCATTGCTCGAGCATGGGATAGGCGTCTTCACCCTTGTAGTAGAAATGGGTCAGCCAGATGTTATGATTGAGGCCGGGCGCCTGCCAGGTGATGTCGGCAAAGTCGGTCAGGCCGAGCGTCCGCGCGATCTCGTAGAGGCCGTAGTGGCCGTGACAGAGGCCGCAGACCTTGATGCTCGACTCGCGCGTCATCAAGGTACAACCCTCGTAGACCGGATTGCCCGACTGGATCAGCCAGGCATCGGGACAGATCTCCTCCATATCGCCCGTTACGCCGAGCATCAGGTCAAGATTTACGAAATTGGTCTGCCGCATGCGGCCGCCGTGATAGTAGCCGTGCTTTTCCATCAGTTCGCGGCTGTCGCGCTGCTTCTGATGGCTGCTGCCGGAGGCGGTATTGATGACGAAATCGGCGTCCTTCAATGCTGCCCGCCGGTCGGTCGTGCTCTCGAAGCGCAGATCCGCGCCCAGCTCTTTGGCATAGCGGGCGCCGAGTCTGTGAATCACGTCCAGCCGGTCGCCGTCGATATCCATGAAGCTGATGAGGCTGCCGTTGAGCGACTCGGTGAGGCAGATATCCTTGACAAGCCCGAGCGAGAACTGGGCGCTGCCCGCGCCGATGACGGTTAGTTTGATAGGGGTGGACATAGAGACTCCTTGTCAATTGCGTATTGTGTGTGCTTATTTTGTATGCGTGTTGCGTGTTTGGTCCTGCCGCAAGGCGCGATGGTTCAGAAATTCTGGGCCGCGGCGATCTCGGCGTACTCGGGCAGGTAAGGGACGTCGGCGCGATCCCAGGAGGCGCGGCCTTCGACAGCGTGAATGCCCATCAGCTGGCGGCGTTGCGCACGGACTCGGCCCACGCCGGCACGGTCTGACTTTGAATGGCCGCGTAGGCGGCCCGAACGCGGTCCAAACCGAACGGTTCGAGCGCGTGTTCGATGATCAGGTAGCCCTGCTCGTCGATCTGTTCCCGCTGTTCCGGTGTGAGCATCTACTTCTCCTTGCGCAAGGTTCTGACGGCCCGGTTCGTTTGCGGCTGCTGTGCCGCCGCCTCAATGATCAGACCGTGCGCAGAAAGTCGCGCATCAGCAGCGCCGCGGTTGCGCCCTCGCCCGCGGCCGCGGCGACCTGCTTCGTGCTTTCCGCGCGCACGTCTCCGGCGGCAAAGATGCCCGGTACGCTCGTCTCCAGTGCGGCGGGGTCCCGTTGCGCGTAGAGAGGCGGCCGTTCGTCCGCGTCGTGAACCAACCTGTGCCCGGTTTCGATGAAACCCCAATTGTCGAGCCGCACATCTGTGTCTTGCAGGAACCCGGTGTTCGGTTCAAGTCCGATAAAAACAAAAGCCCCGTCGGCCGCCATCTGCGTTTCGTCCCCGGTGCGGTTGTTCCGGAGCCGCAGGCCGTTCAGTTGTGCCCTGGCCCCGAGAAACGCCTGCACCTCCGTATTCCACTTGACCCCGATCTGCCCATTGGTCAGCACCGACTCCTGGACGACCTGGCTGGCGGTCAGCTCGGGGCCGCGTACCAGGATGGTCACCCTGTCGGCGAATTTGGTAAGCAGCAGGCTCTCCTCCGCCGCGCTGTTGCCGCCGCCGACGACGACCACCTCCTTTCCTCGGTAGAAAGGCCCGTCGCAGGTGGCGCAAAAGTGGACGCCGGCGCCGAGGTAATCGGTCTCGCCAGGCACGTTCAGGCGCCGGTAACGGCTGCCGGAAGCGATCAGCACGGTGTTAGCGCTGTATTCGTCGCCGGCAGCAGTACCGACGCGGTGGTAGTTGTCGCGGCTGGATACGCCGGCGACATCCTGGGCCTGGAGAAGCTCAACGCCGAAGCGCTCGGCCTGCGCCCGCAACCGCTGCGCAAAGTCATTGCCATCAACGCCATCGGGAAAGCCGGGCAGGTTGTCCAACTTTTCGGTGGCCGCGGCCTGTCCGCCAAAGGCAGCGCGCTCGATGATTAGGGTGTCGACACCTTCGCGCGCCAGGTACAGGGCCGCGGTCAGGCCGGCCGGGCCGCCGCCGATGACGATGACTGGGTAGTGAGCCCGGCTGGCAGTTGTTTTCAGGCCCAGTTTCGCGGCCAGCTCAGCGTTACTCGGCTCTACCAATAAGGAGCCGTCAGCAAAGACGATCGTAGGGATGACCCGTCTGCCGTCGTTCAGCTCGATGACGCGGCGCTCGGCTTGCGCGTCCTCTTCGATGTTCACCCAGGCGTAAGGAATTTGGTGCTCGCCGAGAAACTGTTTGCTGCGGCGGCAGTCAGGACACCAAAAGGCGCCGTAGACAACGATGTCGGTCGGTGAATCGGGCATGGAATTCCTTCCAGCCGGCTTTGGCCGGTCCTGTATGATAACTGCGGGCCGGTTCGCGCTTCTGTACCGCAACCCGCCGGGGCGAGCGAGTGCGCGGAAGCGGGCTTTTCTGTTCGCACTGCAACTGTCCGCATTGTAGCAGTCCGCCCGCGCAGAGGTCAATCGAAAAGGAGTTCGGCGATTGCGATGCCGCCCTCGCCGGCGACAGAGTAGAGCAGATAGACGCGACCGTCCTCTTCGTAGATGGCCGGATCGCGCAGCAGCGAGGGCCCGTTGATATTCGCGCCGATCGATTCGTGCAGAGCAGGCGCGATGATGGGGCTGACAGCGAAACGATCTACTCTCATCGCTCAACTGATGGGACTGCACAGGAAGCAAGCGTCAAATCAGGGACCATCTGGTTGGAGGACTCCTTTCTCAAAACCGTATGGTCCTGTTTGCGCCTGTTCAGCGAACTGGCCATCCTGTGAGATTGGGATGCGGCGGCTGGTGTCGAGCCTGTACATGCCGGTCAACAGATGATATTCGCCATCCGGGATGCCGGCCGGAATCGGCATCAGGTAGTAGTTCAGAATGATGTCGCCTTCCCGCCACTGCGACGGCAAGTGTCCGAGGCCGTCGGCCTGGGTGACCTTTTCGCCGTCTCGATCAACCAGATGATTGAAGACTTTCAATTGATCGGACAGTTCGGCCGGTAACTGGTGGACCCGCCAACAGTTCATGACAAGAATGTCTCCGTTATCAGCGGGCTGCAGATGCACGCCGGCAAGCGTCACTTGCCCGTCGAAAGTCAGGCCCTCGGTAGGCGTTTGCTGACATTGCTCGAGCGCGTCTTCGTAGTCCACCTGATATAGCAACAAGACTCTGCTGTCACCATCAAATGAAACCCTCCGGACCAGTTGGCCTGCGACTCTCGATTCGATTTCCTGAATAATCTCGTTATCTTCAGCTCTGAAAACCAGAACTGTGGGTTGCCGGCGAACTGCAACCGACTCCGATTCGCGCGAGAGGGACTCTCGTACATGATACTGATCGCGCAATATATACCGCAATGCTGCCGCATGGTGACGGTAAAGGTTGACCAGATACACGTCACCGGATATCTGGATGGAATGAACTGCCTCGACAATCTCACTGACCCGACCCACATTCAGGCCTTCGCCGATACCGGCTAGACGAAGTGACTGAACTCGACCGGATATCCGCGTCGAAGCCAGGACGAGCAGCCAGAGGGCGAGCACAGCCCAATACACAGCCAGCGCTGACTTCCTGCCTGCGCTGAAACGACGGACCAGGCCGGCCGCGTCGCCAAGCAGTATCCCAACCACAATGGAAGATGCCGGCCAAACCGTCAGGAGATAGTAAATATACAGCTGTCCCCCCGGTTGGAACATGAACACAAGCGGCGCAGAGATCGATGCAATTCCGATCACCATACGGCGCCAGTTGCCGTCATCCAGGTGCGGCCACCTCAGCAGAGAGTCAACGATATTGATTGCCCCGGCTGCCGCGAGGAGAGGGATGATACGAACGGCAACTGATGCAGAACCCCCGCCTCCCATGACAAGCTCTAACGTCAGCCGCCAGGAGCTCATATCGAACCTGCTTCTTGACAACACTTCAGGCAATCTGTTCCAACTGCCTCCCGTGTCACTGAATAATACAGGGGCAAATGCTGCCAGAAACAGCAGGATGCCGCTGAGAACTTTGCGTATATTGTCACGATTCAAACCGGTAACGAGCGAAACGGCCATTAAGGGCAGGAGCGCAGCCGCGGAAAAATGGGTCTGGATGGCGACGGCCCAAACCAGCATGGCGGCAACACCCCACCAAGGACGTCGACCCTTTTGATACAGGAATAGACAGAACAGTATTCCAACTGTGAATGTTGAAAGGAGATTCTGGGCCCAGATCTTGCGCGAGAAGTCTACAGCCCAAAGATTCAAGGCATAGAGAGAGGCCGCGATGACCGCCGGGCCCAGGCCAAACCAGCGTCGCGCCAAGACGTAGCATCCGCCCACCGCCAATGTGTTGAGAAGCGCGATGAATCCCGTTGCCCAGAGGGGACTTGAACTGAATAGCAGCGGAATCGTCAACAGATAGGGAAAAGCCGCCGAATTCACAATACCCACGGAAGAGGGAAGACCTCTTGCCGTAAAGGGGTCCTTCTCTAAAATGTCCGCCGCCAATTCGAGGGCGCGGGCTTCATCGAAATTGAAGGATGCAAGCTCAAGGCGGGCAAAGCGTAAATAGCCCGCCAGCGCCATTAGAGTTGTAGCCAGGACGAAATCGACTGACCAGAAGATGCGAAGTCTCTGAGCCATGGACTGCCGACTGTTGGGCAAGAGTGAAGTCAGCGAAAGAGCGGCTGTTGGCAAGGCTACGTGCTGGCCGACACGGAGCGCAGCAGGACGCGTTCTCTCTACACTCGCCATAGAGTAGGACGCGTTACGTTCACTTCCGCTCAGTTTGCGCCGGGATAAGGATACTCATACCAGTCGAGCAGTCCGAGCGGCGCGGCGGCAGCGGCGTACAGGATCAACGAAGTGTACTTGTCAGCGAAGATACGGCCGCCCCCAACACCGGCAATGACCGCGCCGGACGGATCGGCAAATTTTGGACCGCCTTGCCTGCCTTCCAGATTGGCCGTCAACGCAGCGAACGTATTGGCTGCGACGCGCAGATAGCGCTCGTCGCCGGTGATTCGCCAGGCATAGGTCAGTGCCTCCAGGACGTGGGGCGTGGGCGCGGTGGTCTGGAGCGAGGGAAGTTCCTTGTAGTAGAAGACGCCGTCAGGTCCGAGACAGTGCTCGATCAGATCGTCCATCACAGCCACGATCAACCGTTTTACGCGCTCGTCGTCTTCGATCAGAAGGTAGCGGGCGAAGGAGTTGACGGTCAGGGAGATCATAAAGGGAACGCGCGGCATCGTGTGGCTGGTGTAAGGCGCCAGCAGCGCACCCATCTGGTCGTGCCAGGTCAGGAACATCTCCACCAGACGCTGGGCTTCGTCGCGCCAGCGCTGCTCGCCAGTCCCCAGCCAGAGGCCGACATAGGCGCGAATGGCCCATCCTCCCTCGCGCACCGTCGCCTCGCCCGGCTGTTTCATGGTCGGCAGCTCCATGTGACGCAGGATGTTTTCGCCGACCGAGATTGCCACGTCCAGGCTCTCGCGCCGACCGGTGAGAAAGTAGTAGTCCAGAAAGCCTTCGGTCCATTCATGCGACGGCGTACATCTGCCCGTGGCGTGGTAACGGGTGTGGATACGCAACCCACCATCGATCAGCGGATCCGGATGATGGTGGCAGAAGTCGACGTCGAGCCAGTGGCGGGCGGAAACAAGCGCCGAATCGAGGGCGCGGCGTTGCCCGGTGAGCGCATAGTAGAGCATGCAGGCATGCGGGCGGTCGTACTCGTTGTTGACCCACACATTTTCACCGCCGCCCCTGCCCTGGTTGGTATAGCCGGAGTCGGGCGCGTCGCCGAAGTGCATCATGCCCAGCGCTTTGGGGCGTCCGTCGTGGAGATTGTTCAGGTCGGTGAACAGACGACGCGGCAGATCTTCGGGAAAGAAGGTCTCAATCCAGGGATTGTTTTCACGGTACCATTCGACCGGAAGAGAAGGCCGGTCAGGCAACTGAAACTGCAAGCTGCGCTGGCTCAGGTCGTCAAGAGGCGTATCCGGACCATGAAAGTGGAGTTGGATGCGGTGCGTCTTCGCCATCCCCTGCAGGACCGGCGCCGGCGGTTCTCCGGTTGGATAGAGCCAGCAGGCGATGCCCTCGTTGTGGCCGTGCAGCCCCTTGGGAAAGTTCTGATGGGCCTGGTGGATGGAGAGACAGAGACCGCCCCGCGCGTCGCGCCAGTCGCACCAGAAGTCGCCGTAGTAGGAGTCGATGAAGTGCTCATTTGACTGATAGAGCATCGTGTCCGTATCCAGTGTCTGCGAGACTTCGCTGTCGCTCTCCTGGATGGCGGTTCGATACCAGCCTTCTCCAAGGGCTAGCTGGGGCTTGTCTGTGCCATTGCGAGCCGGGGCAAACTCCAGGCGCAGGCCCTGCATCGTTACCTGCTCCAGGTCGAGCGTGTGCAGGAACTGGTGCTCGATTTCGATGTATGCTTTACCGGCGTGCGCGGTGATGCGGCCGCGCAGCGCCAGAAAGTGGCTGCCATCCGCTTTCAGGTGACGCCCGCGCACCAATATGACGGCGCGCAGTGGTCCCGCCTCTTCCACCTCCAGCTCCACCGCGCCGCGGCTGCTGTCGGCCGCGCCGGCGTCGGTCTCCATCTGAAAGCCGGCGAAGGGCGCGGGCCACGACTGAACGCCTTCCAGGACCACATCCTGCACGGGCAGAAACCCGGCGCGCGGCACGCGAAAACGCAATGGCCCGGTGTCGACCACAAGACCTTCCGCCTCCTCCGAAACCCGCACTGCCTGCTCCGGCTGCGGCGAGGACGCGCCCTCAGTCCCGGACGCGATGCGGAAGCTGACCGTCTTGGAAAGATTGCCGGGCAGGTCCGGCTGGAAGTGGACCAGCATCCACTTGATGCTGCCGTTCGCCCAGCGCGCCAGTGCGCGTCGCTGAGAGGGCAGGATCTCGCCGTCATCCTCGACAACAAACAGGTCAACATCCTTCAGTTTGCCCTCGCTGAAGGGAATGCTGACGGAGACAGGCTCAGCAAGGCGGTCGTACTGGGACAGCTTCTCGAAATAGAGGGTGCTCACGTTGTCTATTCTCCTTGACGTCGCTTGGCAGACGGGACATAAAGCTGGAGGGAGCAGCGATACGAAAAATCCTACCAGTAGAGCAAACGCATTGCAAAGCAGAGCGCAGTCTGCCTGGGAGCATTCCGTTGGGAACGCCGGCGGCGCGCGTGATAGAATGTGCCCGCCGGATCGGATGACCGAGCAGACCTTCTACCGCTGGCGCAGCGGGTCCGGGGGTCTCAGGATCGACCAGGCCAGACCGCACAGCTCTCCGGGCCAGCGGCCGCCGGCGCCTGAGACCCTCTTGCCTGCCGACCCTGTCTCCGCGCTTGTCGGACGAACATCACGGGTGTTGCAGACAGCGGGGCAGGTCACCCAGCCCGACGATCCCAACTACAGGGCAGCCGTTGAGACGGCGCGCCTCCTGGCTGAATCGGGCCTTACAGTGATAACCGGCGGCGGTCCAGGCATCATGGCGGCCGGCAAGATCCGGCGCTTCCCGGTCGTCCTGTACAATAGCGGCTACTGGCGCGGCCTGCTGGCGTGGCTGCAAGACTCGATGTTGGCGGCGGGCAACATCTCTGCGCCCGACATCGATCTGATGCGGCTGGCCGATTCGCCGCAGGAGGTCCACGACCAGATCTGGCAGGGCTTGTCGGAACAGGCCAGCTGGTGCGAAAAGTCCGCCGCGGCTGCCCGCGCCGCCACGCGGCAGGCCTTGGAAACGAAAAGATAATCAGCCCGGGAGGCCAGGCCTTGCGCCTGCCCTCCCCTAACGCGTACCCCAGACCCCCGCCTGTGGTCAAGCGGCCGTTGCGGCACGTCCCCTAACCTTCGTCCCTGGCCAAAAGCAGCCCAACCCGTTCCAGGACCGCATCCACCGTTGCCGAGGGTAGAGAAGCCATCAATGTAGCGCTTCTCGCCCGCCAGTCCACGCTTTTGACCTGATCGGCAAGAATAACGCCAGTCACCTCCAGCCCTTTAGGGACCTGGACTTCAAAGGGATACCCCTTCACCTGGCTAGCAATGGGACAGAGAACAGCCAAGCCTGTCTTCTCGTTATAGGATCGAGGCGAAAGTACGACGGCAGGACGTCGTCCGGCCTGCTCATGCCCAGCCTGAGGATTGAAACCAATCCATACCGCATCGCCGCGCTGAGGAACGTATGCGGGTTTCGTTACCACACTTCACCGCCCGCCGCAGGACCGGTATCCACATCGGCGTGCAGGTTATCTTCAGTTACCTGGGCCAAAAGATCGTCCAACGTCAGACGGGGACGCGGTACGGGAACGACGACCAACTCCTTCCTTCGTAGAGAAAGCCGGACCGGGGAACCGGACTCCAACCCAATTTGCGACGCGAGCGCTTTGGGGATTCGCAAGGCCAAGCTGTTTCCCCAATTTTGTACACGAGTTTCCACAGTTCTCACTCTCCAATGTTTCAGAGCCTTAGCATGGACTCAGCCTGCCCAAATGTAGATACAATAAATATACAAGTGGCAAGCAAGAATCGCCAAATCAGTTGCCGCGAACGGATCGTGAACGCAGAATGAATAGCAATTTCGTGAATGCGCTCTCGGCGGACGACCTGCCCGCCTTGAAGAGAGCGCCCAAAGTCGATCTGCACTGCCACGCCTTTTTCAGCACGCGCCTCCGAAATCTGGAGAAGCGCCTGGGCTGCAAGCTGGCGCCTCCTCCTCCCAAAATGAATAAGCTGGACGGAATGCACGTCTACGCCACAGAGGTCCTGGATCCCCATCTGCGCGACCGCGAGACCATCGAATATGTGGTAGAGTCCGCCCTCAGAGACGCGATCGAAGACGGTGTCGTCGTCCTGGAGATGAGCTTCGACATCCGCCGCGCGGCCTACTATGCCGACGGCCTGGCCGGTGTCCGCAAGCATGTCGAGGCACTGCGTGATCGCTACCGCCCGCAGATCGACCTGCGCCCCGAACTGGGCATCCCCCGTCAGATCGCGGCCAGCCCTAAGCTCATGTCCCTGGCAAGCCAGGCGCTGGATCTGGACCTCTTCCTGTCAATCGATCTGTACGATCACCAGACTGCCTGCGCGCCCGAGGCGGTCGAGGCGCTCTACGCCAAGGCCGGCGCCGCGGGCATGAAGTTGAAGGCGCACGTGGGCGAATTCGGCGGCGCGGCCGAAATTCGTCGGACCGTCGAGCTGCTGGAGCTGGATGAAGTGCAGCACGGCATCGCCGCGTCCGAGTCGGTCGAAATCATGCGCTGGCTCGCAGACAATCGGATTCGGCTGAACGTCTGCCCCACCAGCAATGTCATGCTGGATGCCGTGTCCAATCTGGCGGCCCATCCCATCCGGCTTCTGTATGACAATGGTGTTCCGGTCACGGTCAACACCGATGATCCGATGATATTCGACCAGAGCGTCTCCGACGAGTACCGCAATCTCTATCGGGCCGGCGTCTTCAGCGCGCCGGAGCTGGACGGGATTCGCCGCGCGTCGCTGGCGCCGGCCGCGTGATTCCCGATTCAGCCGGTGGCGCCGCACTCGCTTGAATCGCTGTCTCTCTCGAACTGTGATAGGCTAGCGCACAGGAAAAAAGTTAATTCGCATGCAGACGCACAAGGAGATGGTCATGTACGTCATCATCGCCCCAATCAAAATCAAGGAAGAGTTCAAAGAACGGTTCATTGAAGAGATGTTGCTGGACGCAAAGGGCTCGATGAAGAGTGAGCCCGGCTGTCTGCGGTTTGATGTGATCCAGGATGGCGACGATCCCAACAAGATCTGGCTCTACGAGGTCTATGTCGACGAGGCCGCGTTCAAGGCGCACATGGAGACGCCCCACTTCATCCGCTGGCGGGACACCGTCGAGGATTGGGTTGCCGAGAGGCCGGAAGAGGGCCGGGCCATAGGCGCTTCCATCATCTGGCCGCCCCGCGAAGACTGGGGGAACTGAGGCGGAGCAAGCCACACCAGGAGAAGGCCATCCGCTTGCGTATGGGGGATAAGACCATGACATTTACAACACGACCTGTGTTCATGGGCCGCTTCGGCGTCGTAACGGCAGGCCACTATCTCGCTGCCGCCGCGGGCATGCGCATGTTCGAAAAAGGCGGCAATGCAATCGATGCCGGTGTCGCCGCCGGGGTCGCCGTCAACTTGCTGGAACCGCAATCGAACGGCATTGGCGGCGAAGTGCCGGTCCTGATCTATTGTGCGCAGCAAGAGCGGGTATACGCCATCAACGGGCAGGGTTACGCGCCCAAAGCCGCCACAATCGCATGGTTCAAGTCACAAGGGATCGATATCATCCCCGGCGATGGCTTTCTGCCGGCGACCGTGCCGGGCGCATTCAGCGCGTGGACGACCGCGCTGCAGCACTTTGGGCGCCTCCGGCTCAAAGACGTACTTGAGCCGACCATAGAGATGGCCGAGGAAGGGTTCCCCGTCTACCCGGGGTTGCGCCGTTCGCTCGCCGGGATGAAGGAAAAATTCGAGAACGAATGGCCCAGTTCGGCGCGCATCTATTTTCCGGACGGACGCGTGCCGGAGGTGGGCGAGTTTCTGGTCAACAAGGATTGGGCCAGGACATTCAAGACGATTGTCGACGCAGAAATCCGCAGCAGCCACCTCGGCCGCGAGGCAGCGATTGCCGCGGCCCGCGATCTCTTTTACAAAGGACCTGTTGCCGAAAGGATTGTCGCCTTCCAGCGCAAAACCAAGGTCCGCGACGCCAGCGGAAAGGAGAACGCCGGCCTGCTGACCGAAGCCGACTTTCACGATTACAGTACGAGAATAGAATCGCCGGTCACATTGAACTACCGCGGCTACGACGTGCATAAGTGCAACACCTGGTGCCAGGGTCCTGTTTTCCTGCAGCAGCTGGCGCTGCTTGAAGGCTACGACCTCGCCGCGCTGGGGAACAGTTCGGCCGACTACATCCACACTGTGGTTGAAGCGTCGAAGCTGGCCTTCGCCGACCGCGAACAGTACTACGGCGACCCGCAGTTCGTCGATGTACCGCTCGACCGCTTGCTCTCCAAGGAGTATGCAGCCGCGCGCCGCGCGCTCATCGACAAGAAAATCGCGTCGCTGGAATTGCGCCCCGGTGACGCGCCGGCCAGGACTCTGAAGCATGAGGAAGGCGATTCACACGTTTACACCGGCGATACGACGCACGTCGACGCTATCGATTGCGAAGGAAATATGATGGCGGCTACACCGAGTGGAGGCTGGATACCATCGTCGCCGGTCGTCGAAGGGCTGGGTTTCCCGTTGGGGACGCGCGGGCAGATGTTCTACCTGGACCCGGAACATGCCAATGCACTTGCGCCGCGCAAACGGCCGCGCACGACCCTGACCCCTTCCCTGGCCACGAAGGATGGCGAACCCTTCATGGCTTTCGGAACGCCCGGCGGCGATTCACAGGACCAGTGGACGCTGCAGTTCTTCCTCAACGTAATCGACTTCGGTATGGACCTGCAGCTGGCGATCGACGCGCCCACCTTTCATACCAACCATTTCCCCAACTCCTTCTACCCGCACAACGCCAAGCCGGGCAGCCTCACGCTCGAGGCGCGCATCCCTGCTGCCGTGCAGAACGAGCTCGCCGCGCGCGGGCACAAGGTTACGTTGGGCGGGGAATGGAGCAACGGGAAGGTGCTTGCGATCACCTTCGACCCGAAGAGCGGCCTCATCTCAGCCGGTGCTTCGCCGCGCTATCAGATCGCGTACGCTATGGGGCGCTAAGCAACAACGGTTCCTGGCCAGTATCGGCAGCTACCGGCCGTTGCGTTTCAGACAACTGGAGGTAAAGAATGCAGTCGCCGCACGGAGTAACAGCTGAAGCCTATCGTCCTTCTGTGATGGGCAGGAACGGCATGGTGGCATCCGGGCACGCGCTCGCCTCGCAGGCGGGAAATCAGACGCTCATGGCCGGCGGCAACGCAGTCGACGCGGCCATCGCCACCGCGGCCGCGCTCGGCGTGGTCGAGCCGGCCGGCTCCGGGGTTGGCGGCGACGGCTTCACCCTCATCTATTGGGCGGAAACCGGGCAGGTCTCCGCCGTGAACGCGACCGGCCCTGCTCCGGGAGCGGCCACCCGCGAACGCTACCTGGATGACGGAGGCATCCCGATGAAGGGCATCCGCTCTGTCTCGGTGCCCGGCCTGGTCGACGGCTGGCTGCTGGCGCATGGGCGCTACGGCGCGCTGTCGCTTGACGAAGTCTTCGGGCCCGCAATCGCGCTCTGCGAAGAGGGCTTTCCCGTCAGCCACCTGCTGGCGGAGCAGCTGCGGGCGGAACACGGGAGTTTTGCCGCCGACCCGTACACGCGCGCCGTCTTTACCAGGGACGGTGAGCCGCTCCATACGGGGGCGCTGCTCAGGAACTGCAACCTCGGCGCGACGCTGCGCCAGATCGCGCGCGGTGGTCGCAAGACATTCTATGAGGGTGAGATTGCCCGCGCCGTCGCAGAGTTCAGCCGCGACCATGACGGTCTCCTCACGCAAGAGGACCTCGCCAGCTTCCACGCCCATTGGGCCGAACCGATCCACGTCAACTATCGCGGCTACGAGGTTTACGAGATGCCGCCCAACTCAAGCGGCCACATCCTTTTGCAAGAACTGAACCTCGTCGAGCTGTTCGACCTGCAGAGTATGGGTTGCAACAGCGCTGAGAGCATCCATCTGATGGTGGAGGCCAAGAAACTCGCCTTCGCTGACCGCGAGAAGTACATGGCCGACCCGGAATGGACCGACATTCCGCTGGAGGGGATGTTGTCCAAGTCCTATGCCGCGAAGCAGGCTGAACGCATCAACCCCGGCCGCGCGGCAGTTGACGTCGCAGCCGGCGGACCGGAAACCCACGAAGACACGACCTGTTTCTGTACCGCGGACCGGGCGGGCAATCTGGTCTGTATCCTGCAGAGCATCCAGTCCGGATTCGGGTCGAACCTGATCGCCGGCGACACCGGCATTCTGCTCAACAACCGTATGACCTATTGGCATCTCGAAGAGGGGCACCCCAACTGCCTGATGCCGGGCAAACGGGTGCGCCACACGATGAATCCCGTCATCGTCACCAGGGACGGCAGGCCGGTGCTGACCTGCGGGACACCGGGCGCCGATACACAGGTCCAGACAAACTTGCAGCTGTTGACGCACATGCTCGATTTCGGCATGACGCCCCAGGAGGCCGTCGCCGCGCCGCGCTGGCGCAGCCTGCAGAACCCGATGGAGTCCACCATTCCCCACGTCTGTTCCAACAATCTCCAGTTGGAAGACCGCTTCCCCACCTCCGTGCAGGAGGGCCTGGAGCAAAGGGGGCACGAACTTGAGATGGTAGGCGACTGGGGCGGCCCGGGCAGCGCGCAGGCGATCATGGTGCACCCCGAGTCCGGCGCGCTGATCGGAGGATCCGACCCGCGCCGCGACGGCTACGCCATCGGCCATTGAGTTATACGATATGCGGGACACAAACAGGCCTCCTATTGACTTTGACGCGAGGCTGGCAACGACCATTCAGATGAAATCGGAACAGTGCGCATGACAAGACCCAACATTCTCTTCCTGATGACCGACCAGATGCAGGGCCGCGTGCTGGATCCGGACAACCCGTGCCAGACACCGCACCTGGACCGGCTGGCGGCCAGGGGCGTGCGCTTCCGCCGTGCTTACACACCCAACGCGGTCTGCTCGCCCGCGCGCGGCATGGGCAAAAAGACCGACGCCGCGCTCACCTTTCTCGACACCGCGCTTGCGGAGCGCGCGCCCTGGTGCTGCTTCGTCAGCCTCACCGAACCGCACGACCCCTTCTTCTGCCACGGGGACGCGTTCGCGCAGTACGACGTTGAGTCGATCCCGCTGCCGCCGAACCTTCACAACGATTTGAGCGGGCAGCCGAATCTATATAAGCGGTGTGCCCAGGTCTGGAGCGACTGGACGGAGCGGGAACATCGCGAGGCGGCGGCCTGCTACTACGCATCGATCAGCGAAATCGACCAACAGTTTGGGCGCCTGCTGGAGCGGGTGGAAGGCGCGGGCCAGCTTGAGGACACCATCGTCGTGCTGACATCTGATCACGGGGACTTTCTCGGCGCGCACGGTCTCTACTGCAAGAACATCGGCGCGTTCGAAGAGGCGTACAATATCCCGCTCGTGATGGCAGGGCCAGGTGTGGTGGGAGCGGAAGTGGGCGACGCACGGGTTGGGCTGCAAGACGTAGGCCAAACGCTGCTGGAACTGACCGGTGCGCAGCCGCTGCCCGACATTGACGGACGCTCGTTTGCGCCCGTGCTGGCCAGCCCGCATGACACCTCTGACTACCAACAGGGTTTTGCCGAATACTTTGGCGGACGCTATATTATCAGCCAGCGCCTGCTGTGGGACGGGGACTGGAAGCTTGTCCACAACGGGTTCGATTACGACGAACTCTATAACCTGGCCGACGACCCTGCCGAGATGAACAACCTGGCGCAGGAGCCGGCCTGTGCCGAACAGCTGCAGGCGATGACCCGTAAGATGTGGCAAATCGTGGTTGAATCGGGCGATCACAGCCTCTACAACACACACTATCCGTCGATGCGGATTGCAGCCGCCGGGCCGGGGTAATTTTCGGTTCTTCATTTTCGGGTCCTGGTTACCCATGAGGACCACATCGGCGAGGGTAAACTAGAAAACGGGACTTCCCGTTCGAGGAGAGAGGAGAGGAAGCAAGGACAACCATGAGTCAAGCACTGACGGTCGAGCAGGTGGAATTCTTTCGAGATAACGGCTATCTGGTCCTGCGCGATGTGCTGGAGCCGGCGCTGATGGAGCAGACCAGGAACGCCTGGTGGGATGCGGCACCACACGAGCTGAGGCGCGACGATCCTGAGAGTTGGGTGGGCGCGTTTCCAGACTCGCGCTTCACCTGGAAGTACCGCGACCGCAGCCGCGAGCCATGGATGGTCGAGTTGCTATTCGGCAATCCGAAGCTCCAGGCCGTGGCAAAGCAGCTGCTCGGGCCCGACCTGGAGACGCCTGAGAGAATCCGCGGCATCTACTGCGTCTTTCCCGATACGGACACGACGCCGAAGCCGGCCCGCTTCCACGTTGACGCGCACGCCTTCCACCTCGGCGTCGTCGGCTATGTGGACGACGTGCCGCCGGACGGGGGCGGCTTCACCGTCTGGCCAGGCAGCCATAAGCATTTCTATCACGCCTTCAAGACCGCCTACACCTTCAACCCGCTCGAGGAGGAGAGGGAGTTCCGGGACACCGATACCTACCGAAACGTGTTGCAGATCGACCCGGTGCACACGTACGGCTCGGCCGGCGACGTCGTGCTCTGGCATCACCGCATGGGCCACGGCGCCGGGCACAACCGCTCGCGCCAGGTGCGCCAGGCCGTTCTGTACGACTTTTGCCGCGCCGATCTCGACGAAATCCAGGACAAGCCGCCACCGGCAGATATGTGGCGGCACTGGCCCGGAATCTGCGAAGGGTAAGGCAGCCGCCCGAGCACGTCGAGAACCTGGCCAAAGTCGCACGTCACGTCAATCTGCCGATCGCGGCGGGAGAACGCCACACGCAGATCTACGGCGTGCGCGAACTGATCGAACGGGAGATCGTGGATGTCATCCAGCCTGACACGGGTCGGGCCGGCGGGCTGATGCAGATGAAGAAGATGGCGGCGATGGCCGAAACGCACGGGATCGGCTTTGCGCCCCATGACGGCTCGTTGGGGCCGGTGGCGGAGATGGCGGCCGTGCATCTGCTGGCCACGCTGCCCAACTTTTGGGAAAGAGGAGCGGGATGACAGCGAAATCGGTCCGCGTCCGCGAAATTTCGGCCGGCGCCAAGGAGAAGCTGCGCTCGGTTTCCACGGCGACGCTTACCAGCCAGCTGCTGGACCGGGGTCTGCGAAACACCTTTTTGGCCGGGCTCTATCCGCTGCGGCCGGACATGCGGATGGTGGGCTATGCCTTCACTCTGCGCTACATTCCGGCGCGAGAAGATTTGGCGGACGAGGTCTACGACAATTCCAGGAACGTGCAGCGGCTGGCGGTGGAGGCTGTCGGGCCGGAGGATGTGCTGGTCATTGACGCGCGCGGCGATGTCAGCGCGGCCTCTTTCGGCCATATTCTGGGGACTCGCATCCTTCAACGCGGCGCGGCCGGTCTTGTAACCGACGGCGCGCTGCGGGACACGCCCGGCTTCCGCCGTCTCGACCTGCCGACCTACATACGAGCGGCCCACGCCACGACCTCATTTGTGGCCCATCATCCGGTCGACATGCAGGTCCCGATCGGTTGTGGGGGCGCGGCGGTAACGCCGGGGGATGTCGTCGTGGGCGACGCCGAGGGCGTGGTGGTCATTCCGGCAAAGCTGGCAGAGGAGATCGCACAAAGCGCCTTCGAGCAGGAGATCAGGGAGCAGTATTTCCAGGAGCGGGTGGAGGGCGGCGCCGGCATTGTCGGCGTCTATCCGCCCAACGAGGAGACGCTGGCCGCGTTTGAGCTGTGGCGCCGCGAGAGAGGCGTTTAAGCTTCCGCTGCGATAACCATCGTCGCGATCAATAAGTTTGCCAGCTGCGAGCGCGTCTCCTGGTCGGCGTTGAGGCCCGCAATCAGAGAGTCATCCACCGTGGCGCCCTCTTCCTGGAGCTTCTCGAGTGCCAGTACGGCCACGGCGGTTCCGGTCGGGCTCCCCGAATTTCCAGTTATCACCTGAATCAGAGAAAACAGCATCGCCACAATCGTAATTGCGTTGAAGACCACGGGTAGACGAATAAAGCTGCCCGCCAGGCGCGTTTCTAGCCGTTCAACAGTTTTGTCAGTAGCCCCTTTGCCCTGTTGGATGCCCGCCCTCGATGGCTGATCCCGTTCTTGGTTGCGGGCTCCATTTCCGCCAGCGTCCGTCCCAGCTCCTGCACAAAAAACACAGGATCATAGCCAAAACCGTTTTCACCCCGGGGCACTCTTGTGATGAGTCCATCCAACGTCCCTGCGCAGGTCTCGGCGCCGGCATCCGGCCGCGCAATGGCAACAACACACTGAAAACTGGCCGTCCATGGGCGCGGGTATGAACTCAACTCCTTCAGCAACTTCTCATACCTTTCCCGGTCGCTCACCTCGGGACCGGCGTAGCGGGCGGAATGCACGCCCGGCGCGCCCTGCAGGGCATCCACCTCCAGTCCGCTGTCGTCGGCCCACGTCCACAGACCGGTCAAGGCGGCGTATTGATCCGCTTTCATGATGGCGTTGGCGGCAAAGGTATCGCCTGTCTCGGCGGCCTCCTCCACGATGCCGATTTCGTCGAGATAGATCAGCGACAGCGGCAGATCCTGCAGGAGTTTGCGATACTCGAGCAGTTTGCCCTGATTGTGTGTCGCGACCAGCAGCTTGCGTATCATTCGTTGCCTCCTCGGTGAGCGGACCCGGCCCGCGCGCGCCTTCCTCAGTCTTTCGTACGCGTCGCCAAAACGGAGAATTCAGGGCCGCGCAAACTCGAATGTCGGCGTGTCCTTCTCTTGCCCTTTCTACGATATGGGGCTATCATAGACGCGGCAAACAGAGAGACCAACAATCCACTGGCGAATTATCGCATAACAGCAGAGGGCGGTTGTGTCATTTCACCCATTACGCATCTTCAGCGGGTCTGCGCATAAGGAGTTGGCGCTGGAGATCGCCGAAACTCTCGGCGTGGAGGTCGGCCAATCCTCAACTCGCCGTCTGCCGGACAGCGAGATACACGTGATGATCGATGAGGTCGTGCGCGATCAGGATATCTTCCTGGTCCAGCCGTGTCCCCCGCCGGTGAACGACCACGTAATGGAGCTGATCCTGTATCTGGACGCGTTCCGGCGCGCCAGCGCCCACAGCGTCAGCGTCGTTTTGCCCTACTTCCCCTACGCGCGCCAGGACCGCATGGCGCACGGCCGCGAGTCGGTCAGCGCGCGCGTGATCGCCAATATGCTGGAGGCGATGGGGGCGCATCGCGTTATCTTCGTTGACATCCATGCCAGGGCAATTCAGGGATTCTTCAATATCCCTGTCGACCCGCTCTCTGCGCTGCCGATTCTGGCCGACTATTTCCGCCGGGAGGAGTGGGAGAACGCGGCGATTGTCAGCCCCGATGTGGGCCGGGCCAGCATGGCGGGACGCTATGCGCAGCTGCTCAATCTGCCGCTGGTGGTGATGCACAAGCGGCGCACGAGTGTCAGCGTCACCGAAACGACGCATGTGGTCGGTGAGATTGCCGGCAGCCGCCCGATCATCATCGATGACATCATGGCCGGCGGCAGCGTACTGAAGCAGATCGACGCCTTGTACGAGGCCGGCGCGGAGGGAACGGCCGCGTTCGCGGTCACACATCCCGTGTTGCTACCCTCGGCCTTGGAGCATCTCGAGGCGGATGACCGAATTGCCAAGCTGGTCGTCTCCAATACGTTGCCCGTCCCCGAGGAGAAGCGGTCGGAGAAAATCGAAGTACTGTCGATTGCGCCGATGCTGGCCGACATTATCAACCGTATTCATCAGGGGCGGAGTATTTCGAAGAAGCTCATCCTGATGTAGGAAGATGCGGCCGGAACTGCCAATCGGCTATCGAGAACAGAACGGACGTCGCCCATGACAATTTCATCCACGCAGGTTGATGGTGTGTCGGATACCGATACGTCCGCGGACTCCCAGGATATGCTCCTGGACGTCCGGGGGTTGAAGACGCATTTTTTCCTGGCCCAGGGTATTGTGCGGGCTTTGGAAGGCGTCGATTTCACGGTGCGCCGCGGTCAGACTGTCGGCCTGGTTGGGGAGAGCGGCTGCGGCAAGTCGATCACGGCCCGTTCGATCATGGCGATTGTGCCCTCTCCGGGTCGGGTCGTCGAGGGTGAAGTCCTGTTCCACCTGCAGAGGCAGGAAAGCGGCAGCATCACCGAGCAGGTCGTCGACATGACCAAGATCGACGCCATGGGCACGCAGGCACGCGCCATCCGCGGCGGCGAGATTTCGATGGTCTTTCAGGAGCCGATGACCTCACTCAGCCCTGTCCACACCATCGGCAATCAGATAATCGAAGCGATTCTCCTGCACCAGGATGTCAACAAGGAGGAGGCGCGCGCGCAGGCGATCGATGTGCTCAACAAGGTTGGCATGCCCCAACCTGAACGCACCATCGACCGTTATCCTCATCAGCTCAGCGGCGGGATGCGCCAGCGCGCCATGATCGCCATGGCCCTTTCCTGCCGCCCCAGTCTTCTGATCGCGGACGAGCCGACGACCGCCCTGGACGTAACGACCCAGGCCCAGATTCTGACGCTCATGCGCGAGTTGCAGGATGAACTGGGGATGGCCATCATATTCATCACGCACGACCTGGGCGTCATCGCGCAGATGGTGGACTACGTGGTGGTCATGTATCTGGGTGAAGTGGTGGAGATGGCCGACGTCGATGCGATTTTCTACGATCCCAAGCACCCCTACACGCAGGCGCTGCTGCGCTCGATCCCTCTGCTGGGGCGCAAGTCGTCGCAGGGCATTACCAGCCAGCTGACCGCGATTCGCGGTTCGGTACCGGACCCGTACTCGATTCCTGAAGGCTGCCCTTTCCACCCGCGCTGCCGCAAAGCAGTTGCCGGCGTGTGCGACACCCGCAATCCACCTCTGCTGGAACTGGAAGGCGGCCACAAAGTACGCTGTGTCCTGTACGAATAGAGGACGGCCCGCAACTTCGCTGAAATCGCCGTACGGTCCGCTTTCTGCGGCCTGCCGAAATAGCGCCCCGTCTTTCCCAATCCACATTCTGAACGGAGTAGTCCATCCATGAGCACAGAGGTTGGCGCTCAGCCCTCCGCACAGTCGGAGAACGCGGGGACTGGGGACCAGGAAAATACCGCGCCGGTCTGGCTGAAGTACGGACTGAGGGACGGCTTTATCGACAGCTGGCTGGTCGCGGGGCCGGTGGCAACACCGATTGCCGATTTCGGCGGCTTCGCGGGGCCGGACTTCAAACAGGAGGTTGCGTCCGCTTTCAGAGCAACGCCCGCGGCGGGCGGACCGGCGCAGGATCCCGCGCTGCCCGCGTCAACGGAGATCTTCGCCGGCGCACTGGAACGTCACAAGTTGGTGTCCGACCGCGACGAGACCACGTGGCGCGTCGTCCGCTGCCTCGAGGATCACTTCGTTGATCTCTCCGCCTTCCACCGTACCCCCCACTATCTGCAGGCCTGGGCCTACTGCGTGCTGGATAGCCCCGCGGCGCGCGAGGTGACCCTGGCTCTAACGACCAACGGTCCCGCCGGCGTCTGGATCAACGGAAGGCTGTGTCGGCGCGTTGAGCATTTCCATCATCAGCTGCCGCATACGGTCAAGTTCACTGCACAGCTGGAGGAGGGACAAAACGAGGTCGGCGTCAGTTTCGAGGCGGTCGCGTTGCGGGAGTGCCCTTACGTGATGGCGTTGCAGCTGGCTGATGACGCGGATGCAGAAGACGTCGGCGTGCTCTTGCCCACGTCGGTTCGACCGGAGAATCGCAGGCAGAAACTGGAGTCGCTGTTTGAGCGGGCCTACCTGGAACGGGACCTGTACAGCCGTCATGCGAAGGTTGTCGTGCGCTGGCCGGAGAGTGAACCGGCGGAGGACGATTTTGCCGTCAGGCTGGTGCGCAGGGACGGACGCATCTACAGCGAACACCACACGAAGGGCGAGCACCGCGACGAGATCCTGCTGGGGAACGCCTTCCAATTTCCCGAGGGCGACTACCAGGTGATGCTCTTCCCCAATCCGGAGCACTATTATGTCGAAGACCTGCGCGTCGAACGCAGGTTGGACGTTCACATTGTCGGCAATAGTGAGTATTCCACCGAGCGATACGGCACCTACCCGGGGCGCCGCCGAGAAGCCCTGCTCTACGCGGCCCGACTGGGCGCTGGGGGCGGCCTCTTCGCCGAGATCGCGGCGATGGAACTGGGGATGTGGGACAAGCTCAACGAGCAGGTGATCCTGGACTCAATCGGCTCGATCAACGCACGGGGCGAATACAGCGACATCGAGCTTGTCGGCCTGCTGGGCATGGTGGGACGCTACATCGAGGAGCCGGGCTTCCCGCAGACGCTGGCGGAGCCGCTGCAGGACTGCTTCCTCGGCTTTCGCTACTGGATGGACGAGCCGGGCGCGGATGCCATGTTCTTCTGGTCGGAGGACCACCAGATTCTTTTCCACACGTGTGAGATCCTGGCAGGCCAGTTGTTGCCGGACGAGACGTTTTCCAACGCCGGGCTGAGCGGCAGTCAGCGCCGCGAGCAGGGTGAGAAGCGTGCGCTCTCATGGCTGCGAAAACGGGCCGCGGGCGGCTTCAGCGAGTGGGACTCCAACGACTTTTTCGAAAAGTACGTGCTGGCCCTCTCCCACCTGGTCGATTTGTCAGAGGATGACAACGTGCGTGAGCTGGCCGCGGTGGTGCTGGACAAGATGTTCTTCGGGCTGGCGGTCAACTCGTTCAAGGGGGTATTCGGTTCCAGCCACGGCCGCACGCTCGCGCCTTACATCAAAGATGCCTATCAGGAGCCGACTTCTGGCGTCGCGCGTCTGCTATGGGGCAAAGGCTTCTTCAATCGGAATATCTGCGGAACGGTCAGCCTGGCCTGCGCCGCCAACTACCAGCTGCCGACCGTCATTGAGGCGATCTCGATCGACCCGGCGGACGAAATCTGGAGCCGCGAACGGCACGCTGGGCAGTTGGAGGCGTGGTGCGACGGCGCCGAGGGTGAATGGGAGGTGAACAAGGTCACCTACAAGACCCCTGACTTTATGCTGGCTTCGGCACAGGACTACCGGCCGGGTGAACGCGGCTACCAGGAGCATGTCTGGCAGGCGACGCTGTCGCCGGAGGCGGTCGTCTTTGTGACGCACCCGCCCTGTCTGAGTGAAGACGGTTCACATCGACCCAACTTCTGGCGCGGCAATGTCGCGCTGCCACGCGTGGCGCAGTGGAAAGACCTGCTGGTGGCAGTCCACAGGCTGGGGAAGGATGACTGGCTCGGTTTCACCCATGCCTATTTCCCGATCTTTGCCTTTGACGAGCACGAGATGCGGGAGGGCTGGGCCTGCGGCCGCGTGGGGGACGGCTACCTGGCGATTACGGCGTCGGGCGGTCTGTCGCTGACCGAGAGCGGCAAGAGCGCGTTGCGCGAACTGCGCTCGTACGGGCAAAAGAACGTGTGGCTGTTACAGATGGGGCGCGCGGAAGTGGACGGAAGCTTTGCCGAGTTCGTGGAGAAGGTGGCGGCGCTGGACGTCACCTTCGAGGAGGACAGTGTTCACCTGACGAGCCTGCGCGGCGAGAGCATCGACTTCGGCTGGAGCGGCCCGCTGCTCGTCAACGAGAAGGAAGAGGAGCTCAGCGGCTTTCTTCACTATGACAACCCCTACTCGAGCACTGAACTGGGCGCAGAAACAATGGGCATCCAGTTCATGGACCTGCTCATGCAGCTCGACTTTTCGTAAACTCTACGCTTCACCCTCCTCGGGCCGGATGATCACCATGTAGCGCATCGGCGCGTCGCTGGTGTTGACCAGCCCGTGCAGCTTGCGCGGATCGAAAACCACCGCTTCGTTGGCGCGCAGCAGGTGACGCTCGTCGTCGATCTCCAGCGTCCCCTCTCCTTCAATCATGTAGAAAGCCTCATAACCGCCGTGACGGTGGGGCGGATGGGAGCGCTGACCCGCGTCGACCTCCGAAATGTGGACGCGCAGCGGCTCGCCCTCGACATCAGCGTCGAGCAGATAACGGGAGATACCCTTCTTTTCAACATCCAGGAATTCCACTGTACACGTCCTTTCCGTGCAACCCCGGTTACCGGCGCGCGGCATTTCACCGCTTAGCGGCGGGGGTAGAAGAGATCGAGCAGAGGCTCGGTATCGGTGTAATCGTAGCCGTAGGTCTCTTTGAACTTTGCCAGGATACGCTGCTCGGCTTCTGAGGGCGAGCGCAGAGGGAAGTCCAGCGGCTGCTTGTTCATCAGCGCCGATTCGGAGGCCGCAAGTGACATCTCCTGATCGAGCCGGGCCTCCTGAACGCCGTAGGTCGGCTCGATATCATCCAGGACGGCGTTGGCGATGCTCATGAGCTGGTCCGCCATGTCAACGCCGCGGCCGTTGTTCTCGCCTATACCGAGATGGGCGTATGGATTCTCCCAGGCGATCTCCCGGTCGGGCAGCTCGAGGCTGATACGCTGCAGGACCTCGCGCCCGTCCACCTCGATGGTGGAGATGCGGGGTTCGTAGGCGTTGGCGATGGCGCCGTCCTGGTAGTCGGCGGGATCGGTGAAGTAGACGGTATTGCCGACGATGGCGCCGCGCGTGCCGTCGATCTGGGAGATGCCGGCGTTCTTGCGGCCGAGCGAGCGGGCGTGGATCACGTTGGAGTAGATCATCGTCGCCGCGGCGCCGTTCTCGAACTCGAGGAAGCTGGTGGTGCAGTTTTCCTGTGAATGGTGGCGTTTCATGCGGTCAATGATGGGGACGACGTCGGTCACGTGGGTGATGCCGAGGATCGACTTGGGCGGGCTGCCGGCGAGAAGACGCAACATGCTCATACCGTGGTAGCCGCCCTCGTAGAAGATACGGTAGATGCGGCCCACCTCGCCGATCACACCGGAGTCGATCACCTCGAACTGAAAACGGGCCATCGGTACGCGATGGTAGTTCTCGGCCACCTCGAGCTTGATCTTGTTGCGTGCGGCGGCCTCGCTCATCATGTCGGTCATGGGGCGGGTGACGGAGACCGGCGTCTCGACGATAATGTTGATGCCGTGCTCCGCCAGGTAGCAGCAGATCGGGTGGTGGGCATCGCCGGGCACGACCACGTCGACGACATCCAACTCCTCGGATGCGACCAGAGCGCGCACGCTGGTGTAGGCGTTGACGCCATATTCGGCGGCAACCTCCCTCAGGACCTCCTCCTCCTTGTCGCAGACGGCGACGAACTCGAATACATCGTTCAACTTGGGGTAGATGGGCAGGTGCGAACTGCGGCCGCGGCGGCCCAGGCCGATCAAGGCCAATTTCAGCTTGCGTGGCATCGTTTGGGATTTCCTTTTGCGTTGTTTAGCCGAAGCAGATCCAGCGCACCCAGTTATCGGCGCGCAGGCTGTGGTCGGCCCAGGGCGTAATCAGGATCAGATCGGAGGGGCCGACGGTCGTGCTCTCGCCGTTGATGGTAACGGTAGCCTCGCCCTCCAGGATGTACCAGAAGCGTTGCTCGCCGTGTTTTTCCGGTTCAAACGGGTTGGCGGGCGTGGTGATGCGCACGGCGAAGTGGTCGATCTGCTCCTGCGCATCGTTGATCTCGTAGCCTTTGCGGAAGTTCACCTCGGGGATGGCGCTGCCTTTGATGATCATAAGCGTTCCTCGCGCGCAGAGCGGGGCGGCAGCAGGTTGATGGGGACCGCCCCCGGTCAGAGAGTTAGAGGCTGGCGTAGGGGTCTGCGGCGTCGCGCATACCGTCGCCCATGAAGTTGAACGCTGTCACCGCGATCACCACCATAAGGGTCGGCGCCACCACCGTCCAGGGGGCGATGGCGACCGCGCTGATGTTCCGCGCTTCCTGCAGCAGTACGCCCCAGCTGATGGCGGGCGGGCGCAGTCCCAGGCCGAGAAAGCTGAGCGCGGTCTCGGCGAGAATCATCGACGGGATCGCCAGCGTCATGGAGGCGATGATGTGGCTGAGGAAGGAGGGAAGCATGTGGCGCAGGATGATGCGCAGTTCGTTGCTGCCGGAGAAGCGCGCCGCCATGACGAACTCTTCCTCGCGCAACTGCAGGAACTTGCCGCGCACGACGCGGGCCATGCCGGTCCAGCCGATAAAGGAGATAATGACGGTAATGCTGAAATAGACATAGATGATCGGCCACCCCGGCGGCAGCGCCGCGCTCAGCCCCATCCACAGTGGGATCGAAGGGATCGAGCGCAGGAACTCGATGATGCGCTGGATGATATTGTCGACGGTGCCGCCGTAGTAGCCGGACAGCCCTCCCAGTAGAATGCCGAGGACAAGACTGATGGCAACGCCGATGAGGCCGATGGAAAGTGAGAGGCGTGCCCCGTAGGCGACGCGGGAGAACATGTCGCGTCCCAGCCGGTCGGTGCCCAGTAGGAAGAAGCCCTGCTCTTCGTGGGGTACGTCGAGGCCGAAAAGCTTGGTGGTCGCCTCAAATTCACCCCACAACTTATACTCCTCCCCCTTGGGGAAGAAGCGTATGCGATGGCGGATGGCTGTGTCCGGGTGGTAGGTGTTGCGGAAAGTCTCCGGGTCCCGTTCGCGCACGGTCTGGTAGATGAAGGGCATATGCCAGTTGCCTTCTTCATCGATGAAGTGGATCGGCGTCGGCGGGTGCAATTTATATTTTACGAACTTGGCTTCCGGGTCGTAAGGCGCGACGAACTCGCTGAAGGCCGCGATCAGATAAAAGATCAGTACGACAAAGGTGCTGAAGACAGCCACGCGGTGGCGGCGGTAACGCCACCAGATCAACTGCCAGAATGAGGCAACGGCGACCTGGGTCTCTTCCTCCCCAATATCGAGATAGCGCTCATCCTCTTCCGGTTCGTCTACAGAGGCGGCCAGTCTCTGTTTTTCAATCGTCATCGTCTCTCCGGTCCCTTCCACTACGTTTATTTTTTGCGAAACTGCATTCTACAGTCGCGCGCTAGCAGCGATGCGGCAGCGCATGCCATAACAACTATCCCGTCTCTTCCAGGCGGATGCGTGGATCAACCCATGCCAGCAGCAGGTCGGACAGCAATGTGCCGATCACCGTCAGCACGCTGAGCATCATGATGAAACTGCCGGCCAGAAACATATCCTGGTTGATCAGCGCGGTGACGAGCATGGGGCCGGTTGTCTGCAAACTGAGAACGATGGCCACGATGGTCGTGCCCGAAATCAGGTCCGCAAGCGACCAACCCACGGTGCTGAAGAAGGGGTTGAGGGCGACGCGCGTCGGGTATTTCCAGATCAGCTTTGTCTCCTTGACACCCTTGGCGCGTGCTGTCTCTACATAGGGCTTGTTGAGCTCGTCGAGCAGATTGGCGCGGGTGATGCGGATGCCGTTGGCGGTGCTGCCCACTGCCAGGACTACGATCGGGATCCAGAAATGGGCCAGCAGATCGAGTACGCGGTCGATGGTCCAGGGCGCGTCCATATATTCGGGGCTGAATAGGCCGCCGACGCTCATATCGGTATAGACGGTCACCAGCCACATGAGGACGAGGGCGAGCATGAACTCGGGGAACCCTTTGCCGATGAAGTTGAGTGCGGTGACGACATAGTCGGTCACCGAGTACTGGTGGGTCGCTGAATAGACCCCAAGCGGGATCGATACCAGCCAGCTAAACATCAGGGTCGTAAATGAAAGGATAAACGTGAGGCCGAGCCGTTCCCAGATCAGACTCGCCACGGGTTTCTGGTACAACATCGAGTCGCCCCAGTCGCCGCGCAGCAGGATTCCCGAGATCCATTTGAGATATTGGATGTGCTGCGGCTGGCCCAGGCCGTAGCGCCTTTCCAGCCTGGCAATCATGACCTCGTCGACCTCGTCGCCCTGTTCGCGCAGCTGCGCGGCGTAGGTTGTCAGGTAATCGCCCGGCGGAAGCTGGATGAGGATAAAGGTGACGATCGAGATGACGAAGAGAGTCGGTATCATCACCGCGAAGCGGCCCAGGATGTATGAGAACATATCGAGCGAACCCCAGTGGTCAGAGAATAGTGGATAGTGGACAGACGGCTACGGGAGCCACTATCCACTATCCACGTTTCACAATCGACTACATATGGTTTTCCGGGTCTTCCCAGTACCAGGTGGCATTGTCGATGATGTGCTCATAGACGCCGCGGCAGCAGTCCCACGGGTTGCCGGCATGGATGCCTTTGAAGCCGTTTTTGACCATGACCAAGCGCGGCAGTTCGCCGAAGAAGCCGACCGAGGGCAGTTCTTCGGACCAGATTTCGAGAATCTGCTTGAAGAGATCGGCCTGGGCCTGCTCGCCGGGGGTGGCGCGAATCTGGTCCCACAGGTCCCAGATCGTCCAGATCCAGTGGCCGGCGGGCGGCTCCTGCGCGATGGGATTGGAGGGGTCGAGCTTCCAGGCGGTCCAGGCGTTGCACCAGGGGCGGTCGTTAATATTGCGGTGCTTGACCCAGACTTGGGGATCAGCCAGAGGCACAAGGTTGCGGTCCATGAACGACGTAGTACATTCGACGTCGTTGGACTGGTGTAGCTCGATGCTGAGCGAGCGGTCGACACCGCGATAGTTGACCTCGAAACCGAGGTCGGCGAGGTAGTCAATGAACGTCTGGCTGAGGTCGGAGATCTCGGCGCCGCCCAGCATGGTCCAGCTGATGCGCTCGCCGCTGCCATCTTTCCAGAGGCGGTAGCCGTCGCCGTCCTTTTCGGTGTAGCCAAGGCCGTCGAGCAGCGCATTGGCCTGGTCGGGGTCGTAGTCGAGATAGGCGTTGCTAAGCTTTGCGTGGTGCACGGGAGATTCGACGGGGGGTCCGTACTGCATGTTGGTCCCGAACCCATCGTAGATCAGTTCCCTGACTTCGTCGCGGTTGAAGCCCAGGGAGACAGCGATGCGGAAGTCGCGTTCCTGGAAGAGTTCGCGGCGGCGGTCGTCGTTGGTGGTCATGTTGAAATGGACACCGTAGACGGCGGTCCAGCGCCAGAACTGGATCTTGTAGTCGCCACTCTCCTCGTTCTCCTTGAGCACGGTGAGGTCGGTGTTGCGGATGTGGCGGGACTGGCAGTCGATCTCACCGTTCACGAGTCGCAGTGCATGCACGTCAGAGTCTTGGAAGAGGCGGAAGGAGAGATCGTCAATGTAGGGAAGCTGGTTGCCGGCGGTGTCGACGGCCCAGAAGTAGGGGTTGCGCGTGCAGTTGACAATCTCTTCGGTGTAGTCGCTTTGCAGAATCCACGGATACAGCATGGGGCTGTCGGGGTTTTCGTGGCGTCCGCTGCGCATGTCGGTGTAGAGCTCGGTCCAGTTCTCCAGGCCGGCGTCGGCGATCTTGGCGTCGAGTGCGGCCTGGTCGTCGGCATGGTCCGGGTGGAACTGCTTCATGTAGGCGGCAGAGCGTACGGGGCAGCTCAGAACGACGCCGCCCTCGAGGTGGAAGAGGGCGTTCGGCCCGGCGAACTTGAAGACGACGGTCGTGTCGTCGGGGGCCGTCATTTCCACGGGAACATTCTCGCCTTCGACCGGGCTGGTGAGCCAGCCGGGGAAGACCGGTGTCAGCGTCTCGTTCTTCATCTCCTCCTCGAACCAGAAGACAAAATCGGCGCTGGTGAAGGGTTCGCCGCTGGACCACTTCATGCCTTCTCGCAAGTTGAAGACGTATTCGGTGGCATCGTCGTTGACCGACCAGGAATCGGCAATCATCGGGTTGATGGTGAGTTCCTGGTTGATCGACAGGATGCCGCGGATGATGACCTGGTTGAGGGCGAAGTGGTCGGCCTGGCCGCGGAAGCCGGCGCGCCAGAGGCCGCCGTAGTTACCTATGCCATCCAGCCCCTCCAGCACGAGCGGGTTAACCGGCACGCGCTCGTCAACGGGCGGCAGGTCGCCGTTGGCCACCATCTCGGCCAGCCGCGGCGCTTCGTTGTACATGGACTCCGGCATATCGGAGGCCATCTCCTTGGAGTCGTCAGCCGGCGCCTCCTCCATGGGCGCTTCGGCCGCCGGCGCTTCCGCGCCGCCGCCGCACGCGGCCAGGACTGCTCCCGCCGTCGCAAACGCGGAGACGCGCATGAACTCGCGCCGCGTTACGTCGGTTTTCGGCGTTTTCAAACTTTTCATCCGTTATTCTCCTTGTGGAATGTGAAGGATACAAAGAACGGCGAGTGGCCGGTATCGGCCACTCGCCAGAGCGAACTACATGTGGTTTTCGGGGTCTTCCCAGTACCAGGTGGCGTTATCGATGATGTGCTCATAGACGCCGCGGCAGCAGTCCCACGGGTAGCCGGCGTGGATGCCCTTGAAGCCGTTCCTGACAACGACCGGCCGCGGCAGCTCGCCGAAGTAGCCGACTGTGGGCAGCTCGCGGCCCCAGATGCGGAGGATTTCCTTGAACAGCTCGTTCTGCTTGTCGCCGTCGGCGGTGACGCGGATTTCGTCCCAAAAGTTCCAGAGGTCCCACTGCCAGTGGCCGTCGGGCGGCGGTTCGCCGATGGGGTTGTCGGGGTCGACGGACCACATCTGCCAGGCGTTGCCCCAAGGGCGCTCGGTATTGGCGCGGTTGATCCAGATGACCGGGTCGGCGAGGGGGATGAGGTTGCGGTCCATGAAGGTGGTCCTGGCCTCGATGTCGTTGTTGCGGTCAAGCTCCTGGGCGAGGGCGCGTTCGGCGCCGCGGTAGTTGATCTCGAAGCCCATGTCGACCAGGAAATCTATCAGCATCTGGTCGTTGTCGGTGACCTGCGGGCCGCCCAACATGGTCCAGCGGATGCGTTCGCCGCTGCCATCTTTCCAGAGGCGGTAGCCCTCATCGTCGCGTTCGGTGTAGCCCAGGCCGTCGATCAACTCGTTGGCCCTGTCCGGGTCGTATTCGAGGTAGGCGTTGTTCAGCTCTTCGACGTACAGGGGCGATTCAACCGGCGGGCCGTACTGCATGTTGGTGGCCGTTCCGTCGAAGACAAGCTCGTTTATGGCGTCGCGGTCGACTCCGATCGAGCAGGCAATACGGAAATCCCGCGCCTGGAAGAGCTCGCGCAGGCGAGGTTCCTTGGCGGTCATGTTCAGATGCAGACCGTAGACCGCGGTACGGCGCCAGATCTGGAGCTTGTAGTCGCCGCTCTCTTCATTCTCTTTGAGGACGGTGATGTCGGTGTTGCGCACGTGGCGGGACTGGCAGTCGATCTCGCCGTTGATGCACCAGAGCGCGTAGACGTCCGGGTCGGTGAACTGGCGGAACGAAAGATCGTCGATGTAAGGAAGCTGGTTGCCATCGACGTCGACGGCCCAGTAGTAGGGGTTACGGGTGGCCGTCACCAGCGGAACGGTGAAGTCAGTATTGACTGTCCAGGGCCACAGCATCGGTGACTCGGGATTCTCGTGGCGGCCGCTGCGCTTGTCGTTGTAGAGGTCGGTCCACAGCTCCAGGTCGGCATCGGCGATCATCTGGTTCAAAGCGTCGATGTCGTCGGTGTGGTCGGGGTGGAACTGCTTCATATACTCTGCGGAACGCACGGGGAAGGAGAGAAGGATGCCGCCGCTGTAGTGGAAGAGCGCGTTGGGGCTGGCGAACTTGAAAATGACGGTCGTGTCATCGGGCGTAGACACCTCGGCGGGCACATTTGTGCCTTCGACGTTGGCGGTCAGCCAGGCCGGGAAGACCGGTGTGAGGTCCTCGTTGTTGACCTCTTCGTCGTACCAGTACCTGATATCGGCCGAGGTGAACGGCGCGCCGTCCGACCATTTCATGCCTTCACGCAGATTGAAGGTGAACTCGGTGGCGTCGTCGCTGACCGACCAGGATTCGGCAATCATGGGATTGATCGTCAACTCCTGGTTGATCGACAAAGCGCCGCGAATGATGACCTGGTTGACGGCGAAATGATCGGCCTGGCCGCGACGGCCGGCGCGCCAGAGGCCGCCATAGTTACCGACACCGTCCAGCCCCTCCAGCACAAGCGGGGCGACGGGCAGACGCTCGTCGACGGGCGGCAGGTCGCCGTTGGCGACCATCTCGGCCAGCCGCGGCGCCTCGTTGTACATCGACTCCGGCATATCGGAGGTCATCTCCTTGGAGTCGTCAGCCGGGGCTTCCTCCATCGGCGCCTCGGCTGCCGGCGCCTCACCTCCGCCGCACGCCGCCAGAATCGTGCCGGCGGTAGCGAACGCGGACAGGCGTACAAAGTCACGCCGCGATACTTCGGTGGTCGGGGTCTTTAGACTCTTCATACCATGGTCTCCTTGGGTCTGTTTGGGTCTGTTTGGGTACGGCTCAATACGCTACGGCCACGCTGGCCGAGCGTACAGATGTATTCCAGGGGTCTGGAGGTATAGATATGCTATCGCTTCTCAATTCGGGCGCACTATGACGGTAGCGCTTCAGCTTGATTGCAAGGGCGCAGGATGTTGCAAGCGGACCGCAATTCGGAGAGATGCTGCGGCGCGGGCAGCATTATACTTCCTGATACCGAATTGATCAAATTTCTGGCAGCGACCGCGACAGACTGGCGTCTCATGGAATGGGTCAGGCGCTTGCGATGGCCAGTTGCCGGTAAAGGAGCGTGTACAAGGGACCGGACGAATGCGTTCGGGCCGTCCGATACAATCTATGCGACTACCGATCTACGTGACTACCGCCTGCAGGGCATAGATGCCGAGCAGGATCGCGATCTCAATGCCAAATACGATGGCGAGACGCCGAGGCAGAAGATTGCGCGGAACAGCGCTGCGAAAGTAGTCCTCAACAAGAATGATCAGCCCCAGGCAGACAAAGCCCAGCAGAAAGAAGCTGAACTTGTCGACCGCCGCCCTTGCCCAGTGATTGACAATCCGAAAGCCGAAAATGACGATCAGAGGACGCGAGCGCAGAAGGATGTGGACGGCGAGCGCGCTGAAGGCAACCCAACCAACGAAGTAGAGCGCGTACTCCAACCTGAGGCGCCAGGCTGGCCGGGCTTCGGTTTCCTCTTGCATTGACATGCTGCACTGGCGTTGCGCGGAATGCGCGCAATTGTCTTCATTGTTACAGGAGATTTGCGGAAGTTTAGTCAAAGCTGCCAGGGATGTCAATGTGAAGGCCGTTTTGGCATATCAGAGCCGCGCCCGTCAAGCTCTCCGGATTGGCATATTCCTGCTTTTTCAAGTACAATCCACTCTGCCCTACCGACTTAAAGATTGTTAATACAGTTTCTTTGCATGCGGCAAATGGAAAGACTGCCCTCCGAAGTTGAATCAGTTTCCGACGTTTTGAGAAATGCCGGTCGAAACTTCGTCCCTTATCTGGTCTGGCTGGTCTGTTGCGGATTAGGGATTGGCCTGTTGTTCCTTCTGCCCGAAATGCTGGAGTTGCTTATCTTTCGTCGCGTGAATCCCTGGCATCTGCGTGCATACGAGAGATGGACACCTTATCTCCTGGGGGTGGTGTGGATTTTCTGGCATTTCCTGATTCTGGGCTATCTTCTCCGCTCGCAACGCAGAGAGCGCCTGCTGGTTGCATCGCTTTATACAATCGCGGTCCAACTGGCGCTGTTTGCCGTTTCCGCCAGAGCGCTTCTAAACTCGGATTTCAGAGAGTTCCTTCTATTTTGAAAGGCGCCTCAGGTGCATCGGCGCTGCCACAGCCCATCCCACGGCTTCTCAGCGCATATAAGTGAATAGGATACAGGCGAAGGGCCTGCGCTCCCATCGGCCCTTTCACCATTGCAGGAGATAGCGCCTTGACCGAAGCCGACAGCCAGTCTATTGCCGAGGCCGAACAGTCAGAAAATGGCATGCGGCAAAACGCGCTTCTTGAGGTTGCCAATCTGAGGAAGTGGTTCCCAATCCAACGGGGCTTTTTCTCGCGTACGGTCGGGCAGGTGAAAGCCGTGGACGGTGTGAGCTTCTACGTGCGCCCGGGTGAGACCCTGGGCCTGGTGGGGGAGAGCGGTTGCGGGAAGACGACAACCGGGCGCCTGATCATGCATGCGTTCCCGCCCACCGCAGGCGCTATCTGGTTCGACGACCAGGAGCTTGGGCACGTCAATATTGCGTCGGTGGATAAGCAGCAGTTGAAGCGGCTGCGGCGCAATATGCAGATGGTATTTCAGGACCCCTATTCTTCCCTGAACCCGCGCATGAACCTGCTGCAAAACGTGGGCGAGCCGTTGCTGGTGAACGAGATTGCAAAAGGCCAGGAGCTGGAAGACCGCGTCTCAGAGCTGTTGCGGGTCGTCGGGCTGCGGCCGGAATACCTGAACCGCTACCCGCATGCCTTCAGCGGCGGTCAGCGCCAGCGGATCGGGGTGGCGCGCGCGCTGGCGCTGAACCCGCAGTTGATTGTGCTCGACGAACCGGTCTCCGCCCTGGACGTTTCGGTGCAGGCGCAGATTCTCAACCTGCTGCAGGACCTGCAGGAGGAGTTTGATCTGACCTATCTCTTCATCGCCCACGATCTGAGCGTGGTCGAACATATCAGCGACCGCGTGGCTGTGATGTACGTTGGCATGCTCGTGGAGAGCGCACGCACCGAAGCGCTCTACCGCAACCCCATGCACCCGTATACGGAAGCGCTGCTCTCCTCCGTCCCCAAGCCGGACCCACGCGACCGGGCCGAACCGATCGTGCTTGAGGGCGACGTGGCGGACCCGGCCAACCCGCCGAGCGGCTGTTACTTCCACCCCCGCTGCCTCTACAACGACAACGACCGCTGTTTGGAGGAGACACCCGAACTGCGGGAGGTCGAGCAGGGCCATTTCGTACGCTGCCACTATGCGGGCGAACTGGAACTGACCGGGGTCGCCTGATTTTCCGAACTGCATTCAGCGATGGCGCCCGCACACCCTCTACTGCCCACTAGTTGCTGAACCGGCTCCGCGGTGAACGAACTTAACCCTCAGAGGATGGAAGTTTCTTCTATCACTCCACAACCGCCCGGAACCAGGCGCGCCCTGGTTTGCTGGCTCCGATCTGACTCCCTTTGTCAATCGACCCACAGCCCCGCCGGCCGCACCCTTGCCCGCCGAAATCAGACGGATTCTGCTCGCGCGCCCCAGCCGCTTCCCTGAAAGGGCGCCAACTATTTGGAAATTATCAAGAATCTGAAGAAAATTGAAACTGGGTATTGACAAATTGATAATCTTGTGTATAATGTTAATTTCAGAGGCGAGAATATTAGGAAAATTGAACAAGAGGTTTAGAATGTTTATTGAAAGGTTGGCAGTGGTAGAGAAACTGCGCCGCGAGAGATTGACCTCGGAAGCACCGGTCTATCGGCGGCTGCGCCCCTACCGACACGCGCCCGGATGGCAGGTTCGGCTGTTGTCGCGCTTGGGCGCGTGGATGGTTGCCAAGGGGACCGCTTTGCAATGGCGCTATCGACACGCGGTCTGCCCTGCAAAACGACGCGTTTCCCGTCAAATGGAGCCGACGACATGAATCCACTGCCCACCGCCTGCCCAATCTGCCAGGCAAAGGACCTGACCGTTACTGGGTTTTTCTGCCGCGAATGTGACAGCCGCGTCGAGGGGCGTTTCCTGGTCGAAACGCCGTTCGCCGGACTGACGCGCGAGCAGCTTGAGTTTGCGGCGACATTCGTGCGTTGCGAGGGAAAGTTGAATCGCATGGAGGAGGAATTGGCTCTTTCCTATCCGACGCTGCGGGGGCGACTGCACGAAGTGATCCGGGCGATGGGTTTCGAGCCGGGCCGCGACGAGCCGGCGGCGCTGCCGGAGAAGGCGCGGCGCCAGATTCTCGAGCAGCTAGAGGCCGGCGAAATCGAATATGAAGCTGCGATGTCGCAGCTACGGAGCGGATAGATTCCTGCAATGCAACCATTTGGGCCTGGGAGCCCGAAAACAAGGTGAGCGAGATGACTGAGCGAATACAGCTGGAGCCGGAAACGCCCGTCCCAAGGGTACAGATCCGCTGCGGAGGCGATCTAGTTGTTGAGGGTTGGGAGCGCCCGCTGATCGAGGTCGACGGCCGGGGAAGTCAACCTCTTGTGGACTCAGCGACGGGACGGGTCGAGATCGCGGCCGATTCTTCCTGCACTGTGCGCCTGCCGCGGACTGCCAAACTGGTGGAGATAGCGGCCGAGGGCCAGATTAAGGTCAGCAAACTGAACGGCGGCCTGAAACTGTCGGAGGCCAAGGGCGACCTGCATTTGGATGGTGTCGGCAGTGTGAATGTCGGCAGCGCTGAAGGCAGGGTGATGCTGGCGAGCATCGCCGGCGATGTACAGGTCAAAAAGCTGGCGAAGGCCGATCTCTCGGCTCAGAAGGTTGGCGGAAAGATCGCGATCACCGAGGTCGCGGGCCGTCTGTCGCTGCAGGATGTATCCTCCGTGCAGGTGAAGCGGGCGCTTGGTGACGTAAGCGTGCAGAACGCCGGCGGGAATGTGGTTGTTGGCCGGGCGGATGGCGTCGTCCGTTTTGAGAGCGTTGCCGGCGCGGCCGCGCTGGACAAGGGCCTGGGCGACATATACCTGCAGGGTGTGCGCGGCAACATCGCCTGTGACGAAGCAGGCGGCCAGATGCATCTGTCCGACGTAGGCGAAGTTGCGGTCAGACAGGTGAACGGCGATCTAACGGCGGCGGAGGTACACGGCCCCTTGGCCTGCCATGGCGCGAAAGGGCGGGCAACACTGCGCGCTGTAGGCGGCTCGGTTTCGATTGGAGGTGTCGGCGGCGACCTGGTCGTGGAGGGGTGCGGGGGTGCGCTCTCGGCCAACTGCGGCGGGAGCGCGATACTGTCGGGCATCGTCGGAGAAGTGCGCGTGAACGCGGGGGGAAATATCCGCTGCCGCTTCGAGAGCAGCGCAGGCGGATCAGTGAAAGCGGTTTGCGGCGGTTCCCTGAGAGTTGAAGGCGGCCCCACACCGGTCGCGCGCGGGGCTGGCGTGCATACGTTCCGCGTCGGCGCCCTCAAAAACAGCTACACGCTCGTCGCTGGCGGTAGTGTGCATATTGAATCGGACGCTAAGCTGGATGGGCTTGGCGACGACTTGGGGGTGCGAGGCGCGCGAATCGCCGCCCGAGCGCAGCGCCGCGCAGTTCGTTCGCTGGGCAAAACGATCCGTCGTAACCTACGCGCGGCAGGCAAGAAAGCGGCTGAGGGCAGTTGGGCCGATGCCCGTAGTTGGAGCTTTCGTTTTGACACCGATTCGCCTGCGCCTGATGCTGCCAAGCCCGAAAGACAGTTGCACTCCCAATTCGACGACTTCGATATTGACGTGGACATCGATGTTGAAACGGAGTTCGATGTTAACCTGGACGCGGATATCGACAGCGAGAGCGAATCGGCGAGCGAGCCGGTCACCGAAGAGGAGCGGTTAACGGTTCTGCGCATGTTGTCAGAGGGCAAGATCACCGCCGCCGAGGCCGAGCAGCTGCTGGACGCCCTGGGCAGCCAGGATGAGGCATAACGCGACGCTTGAACTCTTGCTCCCGTTTGCCGGCAGAAGTGAGCGGCTGGTAATCGGGTGCGCGCCGATTGGAAAGCGGAATGAAAGCGACCAACAGCAGGAAGCGGTCTGCCGCAATCGAAATCGAATCTCTGAGCAAGGTTTTCCGCCGCCGCAGCGGCGAGGAGATCGAGGCGGTCAATCGCCTGGACCTGAGTGTGGAAGCCGGTCAGGTCTTCGGCTTTCTGGGCTCAAATGGGGCCGGCAAGACGACTACGCTGAAGATGGCCTGCGGGCTGGTGATCCCGACCACCGGAACCGTGCGCCTCAACGGTTATGACGTGCGAAGGCAGCGCGGGCAGGCCATGCAACAGATCGGGGCGGTGCTGGAAGGCACCCGCAACGTCTATTGGCGTATGAACGCCTGGCAGAACCTGCTTTACTTTGGGCGCATCAAGGGTGTATCGTCCAGCAAATGGCTGAAGGCCAGGGCAGAAGAGCTGCTGCGCGAACTGGATTTGTGGGAGCGGCGCAAAGACCCCGTGGGCGAATACAGCCGCGGCATGCAGCAGAAAGTCGCGATTGCAGCCGCGCTGGTCGCGGACCCGCCGATCGTGCTGCTGGACGAGCCGACGCTAGGGCTCGATGTGCAGGCATCCCGAACTGTGCAGGAGTGGATTACCGAGCTGGCCAAGGAACGCGGCAAGACCGTGGTGCTGACGACGCATCAGTTGGACATGGCCGAGAGCCTCTGCGACCGCGTGGCGATCATGAGCCGAGGGCAGTTGCTGACCCACCGTCCCACCGGAGAGTTGCTCGGCCTGTTCCGGCGGGAGTTCTACCAATTGCGGCTGCGCGGGATCATCGCTGCGGAAAAAATCGAGGCATTCCCCGGCTTCGCCGCAAGCCAGGAGAACGGTCACACGGTTCTGTCCGGGGAGATTGGCGCTGAACTTTCCGTCTTCGAGTTGGTTGAACGGGTGCGGCGGGCGGGCCTGGAACTGATCAGTGTCTCTCCGGTTGAGCCGAACCTGGAGGAGATTTTTGTTGAGATGATCGGACGGGCCGAGCGCGTGTCCCCACAGGACGGCGCACAGGAGCCCAAAGCTGTAAACGCCCGGGCCGCCAGCGACATCACAAGGTGAAGTTATGGCATTGACAGGAACGGTATTGCTGAACGAATGCTACAAGAGGATCATCATTCTTTGGTCCTATCGATTCAACTTCCTACTTGACATGTTCATGATGGGCTTCCTGTTTGTCGGCATCAGCTTTTTCATTTCAGGCGGCAGCCCCGCGCCCGCGCAAATGGCGCCGGCCTTATTGGGTTACCTCATATGGTTTTACGCCACATACGCGATCTCGGACATGAGCCATGGCATCCTCGAGGAGACGCAGACCGGGACGCTCGAGCAGATGTACATGAGCCCCCTGCCGTCCGGTCTGCTGCTGGCTGGGCGATCGGTTGCTTCACTGCTCGTCAGCAGCGCAATGATCGTACTGATTGGCGGGACGCTCATGCTGTTGCTGGGAATCCGTATCCCCGTTCGCCTGGAGGGACTGCCCGTCTTTGCGCTGACGATCAGCGGGCTCTACGGCTTTGCCTTTCTCCTGGGGGGAGCGACCTTGATTTTCAAGCAGGTGAACGCCATGAGCAACCTGCTCACCAATATGCTTCTCTTCTTGAACGGTTCCTTCCTCACAGTTGAGCGGATGCCGAACTGGATGGAGAACGCAGCGCGCAGCTTGCCAACGACTCAGGGAATCGACGTACTGCGCCGGGTCGTTCTGGACGGGCTGCCGCTGTCCGCGGTCTGGCAGGACGGCAGCCTGGTATGGCTGACCGTGCATTCGGTCTTTTTCCTCCTGGCCGGCTGGGTTGTCTTCCTCTGGAGCGAGCGCGCGGCCCGTACGCGCGGCTTGCTAGGACAGTATTAGGGAACGCCCGGTTTGAAAACCTGCGGGGGATCGCGTCCCGTTTTGTTTGATTTCAGGAGAAGTGTGAAATGCCGACAGCCGAAGAACGGATGCGGGTCTTGAAACTCATCGAAGATGGCAAGATAAGCGCGGACGAGGGTGCGCGTTTGCTGGCTGCGCTGGACAAGAACGGCAAGCGGGCCCGCCGCCGAAGAAGGGCAAAAGCACCCGCAGGCGAGGAGGAGGGGCGCTGGCTCCGCCTGCGGGTATCCGACACAAAGAGCGGCAAGACCCGGGTCAATATGTCGATACCGCTGGGGTTGGTCAACATGGGACTGGCCGTAGGCGCCCGCTTCGTGCCGGATGTGGCTGAATTGGACGTAGAGGAGATTCGCAACGCGTTGCGCTCTGGCCTTCAAGGCAAAATCCTGGAGGTGCACGATGAGGACGAGTTGGTAGAGATCTTTGTCGAATAGCGCTGGGGGGATTGGGACCGGTACAGAATCGGAAATCGTAGACAAATCGTATAAATTCTGCCCATATCGATTCTCGCGTCCAAATGAACAGTTTCCAGGCCTGTGAGTAGGCGATGTCCAGAGTAAAACCGTGCCATTTCTGACCAAGAGCGTCGGCAGCGGCGGATCGCGAACCGCCTGACTGCGGTTGACAGTGGAGTACGAACGGTCTATACTTAAGCCAGCTAGCCCCTAACCGCGAACGGCTCCGAGAATAGGACGCGGTAGCGTTTGGCGAGCCGTCCGCAGGGTGGACATATGGCCGTACCTGATAAACAACAGTTGACTCTCAAGGTTGAGCGTGAACGCCGTTCGTTTGAGTCGTTGTAGCCGGAATCCAAATCTGGTTTTCAAGACGGCTAAAGCTGTAGACACCTGGGCGCGTGCCATGCCCAGGTGTTGTTGATTGGCGTAGGCGCATCAACCGGGAACCAGTGGCTGTTCCATTTCGTTTCATCAGTGCTTACCATTCCACAGAAAGGAAAGCAGAATGGACGCAATTGCCAGCCGTATCATCAAAGCCCGCCAGTACGCAGCCGAGCGAGACGAACGTCTGTGGGTCAACAGCCTGCAGGTGAAGATTCACGGCGAGAACTCAGATCACCGCGTCTCCTATGATCAGGGGGACTGGGATTGTGATTGCGAAGAGTTTCAGCGCAGAAGCATCTGTGCCCACGTAATGGCGATGGAAGAGATTCTCGGTCAGGCAGTACAGCCTGCGATGCTCCCCATTCCCGGGTAGTCCAGGCGTTGACGGTCCAGTTAGTCTAAGCTATGCATGCCAGGCCAAATGGCCTGGCATTTTCTTTGGCCGACCTAGAACGGTTCAGGCCATGCACCTATGAAACCGCATTCGGAAACTTGGCCGGACTGTTGTACGCACACAGGTTTCAGCGCTCCTGAAACCTGTGGAATAATTGAAGGACGACCGACGCGAGTTCGCATTTCCGCCGCCGTTGCTTACGAATGTCAGGCTGGAGGGAAAGCGATAATGGGAACGGATGAGACGTACAGCGCAACTGCTGATCGGAATCCTGGTCAGCCTTTTCTTTCTCTATCTGGTAGTTCCCGGCCTCCATCTGTCGGAGGTCTGGCGTACTATGGAGCAGGCCAATTATTGGTGGATCATTCCCGGCGTGGCCGTCTACATGGTAGGGCTGTGGGCGCGTACCTGGCGATGGCACTATATGCTGCGCCATCTTAAGCGGGTCGATCTTGTCAAGCTTTTCCCGGTCGTGTGCATCGGCTATTTTGGCAACAACGTTTACCCATTTCGCGCCGGAGAGGTGATACGCGCCTACGTCCTGTGGCAACGGGAGGAGATCTCCATCAGTACCGGCCTGGCCACGGTGGTTGTCGAACGCATCTTCGACGGGCTGGTGCTGCTGCTGTTCGTCTTTTTGGCGCTGCCGTTTGCGCCGATTCCGTCAGCCTTTCAGCAGTTTGTCGGTTTTGCCGCCATCCTGCTCTTGATCATTACCGCCGGCTTCTTCTGGATCACAGTCCGGCCGCGACGGTTCTCGATCCTATATGGCTGGCTTGCGGCGCATCTGCTGCCGCCTCGGATTCGCGCCCGGACCGATGAACTTTACAAGCGTTTTATGGAGGGGCTGGGTAGCCTGCGCAGCGGCCGCGATTTGCTCATGATCTTCGCCACAAGCATCGTTGTTTGGCTGTTGGAGACGGTCAAATACTGGTTTGTGATGCAGGCCTTTTCCTTCAGCGTCAGATTTTTGGCGCTGATGCTTACCAATGGCATCGTCAACCTGGTGACGATGCTGCCTTCTGCGCCTGGATACATCGGCACCTTCGATACACCCGCAATTGAAACACTCGTCTCCTTCGGGATCGATGCCCAGCTGGCCGCCAGCTATACGGTTACTCTGCATGCAGCTCTCTGGGCGCCGGTGACTCTGCTGGGCGCGTACTACTTCTGGCGCGAACAACTGCGCTGGAATGACTTTACAAAGGCGCAGGAACAGGCGAACCAAGCAGTGAAAAACGAAGCGGTCGCGGCAAAGTGACACGCCGCCCGCCAATCGTCATCGTCACAAAGAAAACAGCAACGGGAGCCGGATCTGATGGAAGCTGACAGCACAGAACGCGCGCAGAACGGAAGCAGCGTGCACAAAAGATGTCTCGACAACGGCATGGAACTCATTCTCAAAGAGAGCCGCCTGGCGCCGGTCGCAAGTTTCTGGATCTTCTATCGGGTTGGCAGCCGCAACGAGATGCCCGGCACAACCGGCATCAGCCATTGGGTGGAGCACATGCTGTTTAAAGGCACCGAAAGGTACCCACAAGGCGCTTTCGACAAGGCCGTGGCGCGCGCCGGCGGTGCTTTCAACGGGATGACCTGGCAGGACTGGACTACCTATTTCGAGACTTTTCCCGCGGAGCGCATCGAACTGGCGCTGGACGTGGAAAGCGACCGCATGGCGAATGCGATCTTTGACGCCGACGAGACCGAATCGGAACGCACGGTTATCATCAGCGAGCGGGAGGGCAGCGAGAACAGTTACCGCTGGCTCCTGAATACGGAGATGCAGGCTGCGGCATTTCAGACCCACCCTTACCGACATCCGGTTATCGGCTGGAAGCATGATTTGCTGACGATGGGCCGCGATGATCTCTATGACCATTACCGCACCTTTTACACGCCGAACAATGCCGTGGCCGTGGCGGTTGGTGACTTCGACGGCGAACGGATGGCCGCCCGCATCGACCAATACTTCGGCGGCCTAGCAGCCGGGCCTACCGTGCCGGAGATGCATATGCAGGAGCCGGAGCAGAGGGCCGAACGGCGCATCGTCCTGCGGGGCGCGGACCAGACATCCTATTTCGGCCTGGCATTCCATGCACCGGCCGCACAACACGCCGACTTCTTTCCGCTTACCGTGCTGGACAGCATTCTCAGCGGCGCCAAAGGAATGGGGCTGTTCGGCGGCAGCTCGTCGAATCGCAGCAACCGCCTCTACCGTGCGCTGGTTGACAAGGAGTTGGCGGTGGGTGTCTCCTCTTCCTTTATGCCGACGATCGATCCCTATCTGTTCGGCTTCCATGCCACGCTGGCGCAGGGAATCACGCACCAGCAGGTGGAGGACGCAATATGGGCGCAGATTGAACGTGTGCAGGAGGAACAGGTCGCGGCGGAAGAACTGGAAAAGGCGATCAAACAGACGAAGGCTCAGTTTGCCTACAGCAGCGAGAGCGTTACAAATCAGGCCTACTGGCTGGGCTTCAGCGAAATGATCGCGGATAGCGACTGGTTCGATGCCTGGCTCATCAACCTGGAAGCTGTCACCGCCGAAGAAGTGCAGCGCGTTGCCCAGACGTGGTTCAGCCGCGGCAAACAGACCGTCGGCTGGTATCTGCCCGAGTAACGGCCGTCGACCTCTGCTGAACACAGAGCGATGTTCCTTTCCCGCCTCCAGTTGGAACAGTTCCGCAACTACGGAAAGTTGGACCTCTCTTTCGACGCGCCGGTTACACTTGTGCAGGGGCGCAACGGCCAGGGCAAGACAAATCTGCTTGAGGCCGTCTACTATCTGGCCACGAGCAAATCGCGTCATGCCCGGACGGAGCGGGAGGTCGTGAACAGGGCGTCTGCGGACGATCCGATCCCTTTCGGACGCATTCGCGGCGAAGTAATGCGGGCGGAACAGTCAACCACGCTGGAGATACTTTTCACGCGGCGGAACGATGGGTTGAACTTCACGAAACAGGCGCGGGTAAATGGCGCGCCGCGGCGCAGCATGGACCTGATCGGGCATCTGCGCGCGGTCCTCTTTCTGCCGGAAGATCTCACGCTCATCTCAGGCAGTCCCGGCGAGCGCCGACGTTACATCGACGTCGCGCTCTGTCAGATCGACCGCGGCTACTGCCAGGCTCTTTCTCGCTACCAGAAGGTCGTCACACAGCGCAACAGCCTGCTCAGGCAGCTGCAGGAACAAGGGCAGGCCGACAGTCCGTCGGTCGCGGCGCAGCTCGTCTTCTGGGATGACCAGCTGGTAGAGCACGGGACGCAAGTGCTTTCTCGCCGCCACCGTTATCTGGCCGATCTGGCGCCCATCGCCCGCGGCGTGCATTCAGAGCTGACGCAGCAGCAGGAGGCCCTGGACCTGCTTTACCTGCCCAGCTTCAATACCGGTCTCTACTCGGACGGCGACTATATGCGGCTACGGGATAGCGAGGAGGTGCGGGCTGAAGAGCTGGCGCGAACGGAAGCTGATCCGGCGATGATAAGCGATCGATTTCGCGAACAGCTGGAAAGTCGCCGCCGGGTGGAGTTGAACAGCGGCAACTCGCTTTACGGACCGCACCGTGACGAGCTGATCTTTCTGGTTAACAGCTGGAATCTGCGCACGTTCGGCAGCCGCGGGCAGCAGCGCACCGGTGCACTGGCGCTGAAACTGGCAGAGCTGCAGGCGATGGCCGCGGAAACCGGCGAAAAGCCGGTTCTTCTGCTGGACGACGTAATGAGCGAGCTGGATGCGCAGCGGCGGGCCGCCCTGCTCGACACGCTGGCAGATGTGCGCCAGGGTATCGTAACCACGACCGACTGGGCCCAGTTTTCGGCGGATTTTCAGCAGGGGGCACAGCGGCTTCAGATCGAGGCCGGCGTCGCGACGGCGGCGGAGGGCAGTCCGCTGTCTGCGGTGTGAGGGGCTAGCGGCGACTTTCCTCCCAAATTCTTACTACTGACCACATGAACGAGAGACTCTACTACGAGGACGCGTATCTGACCAGATTCAGTGCGCTGGTGACGGAACGGTTCACGCACGAGGGTCAGCCGGCGGTGCGGTTGAGCCGGTCGGCCTTTTATCCCACGTCGGGTGGCCAGCCTCATGACACCGGCAACTTGAATGGCACAGAGGTGGTCGACGTGCAGCAGGTCGGCACGGAGGGCGCTGTGCTGCATCTGCTCGCTGGCGCGCTGCCAGAGGAAACGACGAGCGTTAGCGGGCAGATCGATTGGCCGCGCCGCTACGATCACATGCAGCAGCATTCGGGGCAACATCTGTTGTCACAGGTATTTTACAGGCGGCTTGGGCTGGAGACCGTAAGCGTCCATTTCGGTGTTGGGCCGAACACGGTCGACCTGGAAGGGCCCCCGCTCAATACGGACCAGATGGCTGTGATTGAGGAGAAGGCCAACGAGATTGTCTGGCAGGACCGCCCGGTTCGCGCCTATTGGGTGACGGAGGAAGCAGTGGAGAAGGTGTCGTTGCGCCGGCGGCCGGAGGTGCGCGGTAAGATACGCGTGGTCGAGATCGACAAGTTTGACTGGTCGGCCTGCGGCGGCACGCACGTGCGGCGCACCGGCGAGATCGGGCTGATCTCGCTGCTTCGAATCGAGAGGCATCGCGGCAGAAGCCGGTTATATTTTGTCTGCGGGCGAAGGGCGCTGGCAGACGCAGCGCGACGCCGCGGGCTGCTGGCCGAGGCGGCCGCTCTGTTAGACAGCAGCGTGCAGGATGTGCCTGCGCTGGTGTCGAAGCAGCAGGAGGCGCTGCGCGCTGCGGAGAAGGAGTCGGACGCGCTGCGGGAGACGCTGGCTCGGTACGAGGCTCGCGAACTTCTGACGGTTGCTGAAAGCGTCGGTGGGCTGCGTTTGGCGGCGCGGCTGATGGACGACGCCAGGCCGGCCGACCTGCAGCGGCTGGCGCGGGCGCTCATCGCCGAGGCGGACGTAGTGGCGCTGCTGGGCTGCGTACAGGGAGGCAAAGGAACGATCATCCTGGCGCGTTCAGGCGAACTGTCGTTGCACGCAGGTGACCTCCTGCGGGAAACGCTGAAGCAGTACGGCGGCGGAGGCGGAGGACGCCCGGACTTCGCCCAGGGCGGCGCGGCTGCGGACAGGCTGGCGGATGCCTTGAATGCCGCGTCCGCCGCGGTGCGGCGCGCGGTCGGCGGCCAAGTTTGAACCAGTTTGAATCCCTCCTTTGCCCGTTGCGTACTGCATAGTAGCGGGCGTGTCGCCCTCATCTGACTGTGGAAACATTGTAGGCGCCGGTAGTCCGGCGCGCCTGGCGTTATCGGAAATCCTGGCGTGCGCTACGCCGATGTCGAAAGAAAGAGGAAAACTCTCCAATGGCTTCCGGCGACTTTATGCAGGAGGACATCTACGCCTGCGAGCAGCAGCAGCGCTCGCTCCGGAGCCCATACTTCGAGCACGGCCCTTCCGCCGCAGCGGGCGAAGCCGGTGTGCGACAACACCAGGAGTTAGTGAAAGCCTGGTTGGAGGATGACTTGTGTGATGGTCAATAGCCCGCGGAGAGCTTGAGAGAGGAAACGACGGCTGATTGCGAGGTGCGGCGACGCCCCTTTAGGCGGCACCGCCCTCGCCGCAACATCATTTTTCAGACTGTAGCACAGTCTCCGGCGAATGCTCCTCGGCAAACCTGTGCGTGCGCCAGTGCTCCAGTATTAGAGGGTACTCCCGTTCCATAAAGGTGAAAAGCTCGTGCATCTCCTCCAGCCGTTGCCGGCGGGCGGGAGAAGCACCTTCCAGCAGAGACAGCCCCTTTTCCGCCAGCTGCCGGAACTCGGTGTACTGCTGCGCCTTCTCCTCCAGCATACGCGACCAAGAATCGGGCACGATGCGGTAGTGATCGCGCCGGTGACCGGGCAAGCTTACCCGCTCGATAATCCCCATGAGGATCAGCATGCGCGTTCCGGTGCTGATAGAAGACTTGCTGGCCTGCAGTGCGTCGGTCAATTCATGCATCGTCTGGTGCGGCGGATCACAGATCAGAAGCCAGCCCAGAATCCTGCCCGTCATGCGCGGCAGGCCGACCTGTTCCCAGAAGAGACCAAAACGCTCGACATATTCGTGCAAGCTGTGCACGCGCGTTCCGGGGTCATCAGCGGGCCGCGGGCGGAGAGCGGACTGCTCTTCGCCGTCTGACGCTGGAGACTGCTTCGGAAGCTCTTGCATCATGCCTCCACTGCCAGTCGCTGCTGCTGGCGGCCGATGACGCTGTTGAGAATAAGGAGCAGCACCGCGGTCAGGACCACCATCACCGCCACGTCGACCACGATATCGGCGAATCCTGCCCCGTTCTGGCTCACCTCAAGCAGCGGGTTCATGACGTAGTAGGTGGGGAAGATGCGCCCGATCCACTGCGGCGCGCCCGGGAACAGCTTGACGATACCGGGTGCGTACAGCAGGATGCCGACGGCCTTGATGATGCCCATAAAGGTATCCATGTCCTTCGAGACGGAGCCCAGGATGATACCGAATACGGAGGACATCAGCCCGCCGAGCGCGATGACCAGCAGCAGGAGGACGATCTGGCCGGCGAACGCACTGTTGAGCAGCAGGATGATCACGCCCATTACCCCGCTGACGATGAAGCCTGTCAGCGTTTTGGAGAGGTAGACATCGAGCAGCGATGTTGGTGTCGTGGTCAGGGCGACCAGTGTGCGTTTCTGCCGTTCTTCGATCAAAGATGAGGCGGGTATGAACAGCCCGCCGACGACGATCGCGATGATCAGGAACAACGGCAACAGGCGCTGCGACCAGGTGAGCGTGTTGGCGCTGCCGAGCTGTTCGGCGTCGACGCCGACGGGAAGCTGGTCGATTCCGCTCCCGACTGCCTCAGCCATGGCTCGCCCGACCGCCGATTCCATCAGCAACAGATTGCGCACGCCGGCCTCGCCCCAACGGTAGGTGGTGAAGTCGACCTCGGCGCTGTCGCTCTCCAGCGCCTCGTTGAAGCCGGCGGGGAAACTCAGGCCGACCTCTTCGCTGCCGCGTTCAACCGCCCTCTTGAGCGCCTCCTCCGAGTCGTAGAGCGTCGTGTTGATACTGGGATGGGCGAGCAGCGACTGGGTGACGCTTCCGTTGCCGCCCGCCTCGTAAAGACCCAGGCGCGGCGTCTGCGCCAGCAGGTCGCCAAACACGAGCGCCACCAGGAGACTGATCGTCACCGGCATCACAAGAATATAAATTGTCATGAAATTGGTCGCGCCGAGACGCACTTCCTTGCCCAGCAGAATCAGAATGCGCTGAATGTCCATCAGATTCTTCTCCTTATCGCCGCAGTCCCGATCGCCAGCGTCGCGGCGCCGCCAACGAAAAGCAGCGTCAGGTTGCCGCTGACGTCCGCCCAGCCCGCGCCGAAGTTGAGAATACGGTGCAGAGAGTCCACAAAGTAGTAGGAGGGGATGATCTCCATCCAGCTGGTGGCCAGGCCGGGCAGCACGGTCAAAAGGCCTGGAATCATCAATGGAATGATAAACAGGATCGACCACGCCATCACCGAAGGGTTGTCCTTGGCCAGCGCCGCGATGAGGAAACCGATTCCCACCATGAGGAAACTGCCCAGCAGCAGGGTCGCTAAGAGCAGAAGCGGCGCCGTGCCCACGGCCCCCATAACGATGCTGAGCACCAGTACCTGGCCAAATGCCAGGATCATGCCCATCAGCGCCTTGCCGGCAAAGAGTTGATGCAGACGAAGCGGGCCGGAAATGAGCGCGCGCGCGGTGCCGTTTTCGATATCCCGGTTGAGGATCGCCGACAGTCCGAACACCTCGATAAGCACGATAAGCATCAGGAACAGGGGCAGAAAGCGGGCACGCAGGGAGAGGGACTCGCCCAACAGGTCATTCCCCAGCACGACCTCGGTATCGTTGAACCGGCCCAGGTTTGCCAGCGTCTCGGGATTGACGGCGTTGGCGACGAAAACAAGCACGTCATGGAATATCTGCCTTGCCTCGGCCGGCACGCCGGGTGCGTAGTAGGCCTTGAACTCCACTTTCTCGCCTCTGGCCGCAGCCGCCGACAGCTCCGCGGGAATCGAGAGGCCGACGAAGTAGTCGCCCGTCTCTTCCAGCGCTGTCAGCATCTCTTCCTCGCTGTCGAAGATGACATAGTCGCCCTCGTCTTCGACAAGCCTCTGGTAGAGCGGCAGTGCCCGGTCTTCGATGTAGAAGGCGAGGCCCAGGCTCTCGTCCACCTGGTCCGGGATCAGATAGAAGATGACCGGGTAGAGAATCAGCCCGATGGTGGTAACGACGAGAAAGAAGCGGTTGCGGATGAAGAGCTTGATGTCCTTGACAACAAGTGTGCCGATCATCCCTGTAACCCCCTTCCCGTAATATCGAAGAAGATCTCCTCGAGCGTGGCCTCTTCGCTGTGGACGGTCAGGATGCGCTCGTTCTTGAACAGATCGAAGACAGCCTGCGGGGTCTGCTCCTCATCCAGCGTCACCTCGCGCACTTCGGTGCCGCCACCGGCCTGCTCGACCTCCACTTTGAGCGCACGCATACCGAAACGCTGCTTGAGCTGCGCCGGGGTGTCCAGCGCCACGATTTTGCCCTGGTTTAGGAAGGCCACCCGGTCCGACAGCTTGTCGGCTTCGACCATATCGTGCGTGGTCAGGAAGACGGTTGTCCCCTGTTCGGTGGCCGCGCGGATCAGGGCATGGATCGTTTCGGTCGAGACCGGGTCGAGACCGTCGGTCGGTTCGTCGAGAAAGAGCATTTTGGGATTGCTGACGAGGGCGCGCGCCATCATGAGGCGTTGTTTCATACCCTTGGAATAGTTGGAGACATGCTCCTTCTCCCGCCCGCCCAGGCCGACCCTCTCCAGCAGGCCCATGGCGTCGAAGTTAGCGACCTTGTAGAGCCTGGCAAACAGGTCCAGGTTTTCGACCGCGCTCATCTGCTCGTAGAGGTTGGTGCTTTCGAAGGAGATGCCGATCTCCCCCTGCACCTGTTTGCGTTCACTTACGATATCCTTGCCCAACACCTTGGCCGTGCCATTATCGGGCGTCAACTGCCCGGTCAGCATCTTTACGACGGTCGACTTGCCCGCGCCGTTGGGCCCGAGAAAGCCGATCACTTCGCCTTCGGCCACGTCGAATGTAATACCGTCCACGGCGACGATCTCTCCGTAACTGTAGCTCAGGTCTTCCACCGAGATCGCTGGTTGTGCCATGCTTCTTCTCCTTACGATAGACACTCGCCAAACCCTCTGGCATGTAACGATACAGCACAATCTATCTTGTCCTGTTTGTTCTGTCAATTCCGAACAAAAAGATTTTTCTGACATCTCGCTGACATCTATGCGTCTCTGGACGCGTAATCCTGTTCGACCTCGAAAATTCTGGATTCCTCCTCTCTGGCGTATACTTTTGCAGGAGAACTGAAGACGCGACATGTAAGGAGGGGCGCTGAAAATGGAGACTCTGACGCTAAATGACGGTGGTCGCTTGCCGGCAGTTGGGCTGGGCACGTGGGACATAGGGGGCGGCCGAACGTCCGATCACTCGCGCGATGACGAGATGACCGCGCTGATCCGGGATGCGATCGAAATGGGGTATACGCACATCGATACCGCGGAGATGTACGGTGCCGGCCACTGCGAGGACCTCGTTGGCCGCGCGCTGCAGGATTTCAACCGTGATGAGATCTTCATCACGACGAAGGTGCTGCCGGACAACCTGCGCTACGATGACCTATTGCGGGCGTTGGACGGCAGCCTGAAGCGCCTGCAGACCGACTACGCCGATCTCTATCTGATCCACTGGCCCGATCCAGATGTGCCGCTAGAGGAATCATTCAGGGCCCTCAACCGGGCCGCGGCCGATGGCCGGATTCGCCGGGTAGGCGTCAGCAATTTCGAAGTGCCGTTGCTGCGGCAGGCGCAAGAGCTGTGCGCGACGCCGGTGGTTAACGACCAGGTGCGCTACAATCTGCACACGCGTGCGCCGGAGCAGAACGGGCTGTTGGCCTACTGCCAGGAAAACAACATCGTGCTCACAGCTTACTCACCCATAAAGGACGGTGTATTGCAGAATGAAACTGTACAGGAGGTGGCGCGCAAACACGGCGCTACCGCCGCGCAGGTGGCAATACGCTGGCTGACGCTCAAGCCGAACGTGGTGACGATCCCGAAATCGAGCAATCGCACCCGTTTGCGGGAGAATCTGGAGGCTCAGGCACTGCAGCTTGATGAGGAGGACGTGCAGCGCTTGAACGAGGCCACGGGCCACTAGTCAGAGGGGATATTATGCTTCCAACTGAATCGATCCGTCGGGTTTTGGATGCCGGGCTCGCGCAGGGCGGCGACCTGGCAGAAGTCTATCTGGAGAACAAGGAGAGCCTTTCCCTGAGTTTGGACGAGGGCCGTCTGGAGAATGCGACGCAAGGCAACGACATCGGCGGCGGCGTGCGCGTCTTTTATGGGAATAACGCGGCCTACGCCTATACCGATGATCTCACGCAGGAGTCGCTGATCGAAGCGGCAGGGGTTGCGGCGGCCGCGGCCGAGAACGCAAACAATGCGCAGGTATGCGCCGACCTGACAAAGGGAGAAAGCCGGGTCGAGACCCGAATCGAGCGCCCCTTCGAGCAGATGTCCACGCAGGACAAGGCTGGGATTCTGCGGAAGATGGACGATGTCACGCGGCGGCACAGCCCGCATATCGTCAGCGTGCAGTGCGGCTATACGGAAACGCGCCGCCGGGTCTGGGTCTACAACTCTGAGGGCGTTTGGGCGGAGGATGACCGCTCCTTTCTTGAGTTTCGGGGGCAGGTGGCCGCGCAGAAGGGGGACGTTCGCCAGTCCAGCCTCACCGGGATCGGCGGGCAGGTCGGGCTGGAGTTCTTCGACGACCACGACCCGGTGCAGATGATGCCGGAAGCGGCTGACACGGCGTTGCTGATGTTGGACGCGAGGCCGGCGCCTGCCGGCGAGATGCCGGTCGTGATCACCAACGGTTGGGGCGGCGTGCTCTTCCACGAGGCCTGCGGCCACTGCATGGAGGCCGACTTCATCACCAAGGGCGCATCGGCCTACACCGGGCTGGTGGGCGAGAAGGTGGGGCCGGATTTCCTTACCGCCTACGACGACGGCACGATCCCCGGCCGGCGGGGCACGATGCGCTTCGACGACGAGGGTGTACCGACCAACCGCACGGTGCTGATCGAGAACGGTATTCTGAAGGAGTATATGTGGGACCTGACCGAAGCGCGACGCGCGGGCCGTGCGTCAACGGGCAATGGGCGCCGCCAGTCGTTCCGCGACATGCCGATGCCCCGCATGACGAACACCTATATCGACGCCGGTCCGCACGACCCGGAGGAGATTATCCGCTCTGTCAAAAAGGGCCTATATGCCAAGAGGCTTGGCGGGGGCCAGGTGGAGATCGGGCGCGGCGACTACGTCTTTACCGTCACCGAAGGCTGGCTGATCGAGGGTGGCAAGCTCACCGCGCCGGTGCGGGGCGCGACGCTGGTGGGCAACGGTCCCGAGACGCTGCGCCAAATGGACATGATCGGCACAGACATGGCGCTGGACCCCGGCCGGGGGATGTGCGGCAAGGGGCAGTGGGCGCGGGTGAGCGTCGGACAGCCGACGGTGCGCGTTCCGAAGCTGACGGTGGGCGGCACTGAGTGAACGGCAGTGCGGGTGGGTTCGTAATTTGCCTACTGATACAACGAATGAGCCTGTGTCTTTGAGGGCGGGACGAGGAGCATAAATGTGGACTATCTAGAATTTGCCCGGGATGTCGTGTCGCGGGCGGTCGAACAGGGTGTCGAGGCTGAAGCCTTTGTCAATGTCGGCCAGAATACGTCGGTCAATGTAGATCGCGGAGAGGTGGAGAAGCTCTCGCAAGCGGGTTCAAAAGGGCTGGGCGTCCGGGTGATCCGGGACGGAAGGATGGGCTATGCCTATACGTCCGACTTCGGGGCGAGCAGCATCAAGAAGACGATCGAGGCCGCCGTCACCCTTGCCGATGTCGCGGACGGCGACGAATACCGATCTCTGCCGGCGCCGCAGCCGCTGCCGGAGGATGATCTGGAGGTCTACGACCAGGCGATCGTGGAGTTGCCGATCGGGCACAAAGTAGAGATGGCCAGACGAGTTGAAAAGGCCGCTTTTCGCTACGACGAACGCGTGGTCCTGACCAACCGATGCACGCTGATGAGCCAGCACGGGACAGTGGCAGTCGCTAACTCCAAAGGAATCGCAGGCAGTTACGACAAGAGCTTCATCGGCGGCTTTGTGATGGTGATGGCTGCAGACGAGAATGACCGGTCGATGGCGTTCGGATTCGACTTTGGCTCGCGGCTGGCTGATTTCAAGCCAACCGAAGTCGGGAAGGACGCGGCGCGCAAGGCGGTGGGGATGTTGGGGGGCAGGCCGGTGCCGACGCAGCGGGCGTCGGTTGTCTACTCGCCGATGGCTGCGACCAGCATTCTTGGCGCGCTGTCGCGGGCGCTGGGTGCTGACGCGATGCAGCGCAACCGTTCCTTTCTTGAGGGCAAGGTCGGCCATACCGTCGCCGCGGATATCGTCTCAGTGCTGGACAATGGGCGCCTGCCGGGCGGGATCGCGACACGACCGTTCGACGACGAGGGCGTACCCTCGGCGGCCACGCGCCTGATCGATGAAGGGGTCTTGCAGACAGCCCTGCACGACCATTACACCGCCACCCGCGACGGCACTGCCAGCTCCACGGGCAACGCGAACCGCCGGTCCCATGCATCGATGCCGGCGCTGGACGCGAGCAATTTCTACTTCCAACCCGGCCACGAAACGCCGGAGGAGGTGATCGGCGGGGTGGAGCAGGGGCTGTACGTGGAGAGCGTGATGAACACGGCCAGCATCAACCCGATCAGCGGGGACTATTCGATCTCGGCCAAGGGCTACTGGATCGAGAAGGGAAAGCTGAGCCATCCGGTCAACGAGGTGACGATCGCGCTGCCGATGCAGGAGCTGCTACAAAATGTCAAGGCGGTCGGAAACGACCTGACCTTTGTGCCGATGATGGGCGCGCTGGGCTCGCCAACGATCCGAGTGGACGGGGTGATGATCGGCGGCAGCGGTTAAGCGAGGGCAACCAGACGGCCAAAATGCAAATGCACGAGTGGAGAGGGTGAGGCTAGCGCCGGTTGGACCAACTCTGCGCCAGTTTCGAAACCGGGCTACTCGCTGATAGTCCGTCTTATGTCAGCAATTGGCTATGCCTTTATCGGTTCATGATGAAGTACCATGAGTTGCTCGGCGTGGACGCCAACCGACTCATACGTGTGCCCATCAAGAGTGCTGAATTCAACTTCAAACGCGTCTCCGTGTGCAAGGATCTCCACAATTGTGCCAACTTGGCCGCGTTTGAGATTGAATTCGGGCAAATCTTCAGTTAAGGCGACCACATCAAGCAGTTTGAGGTTCATTCGCTTTCGCCTCCTGCCTTCACCAGCGGATAGCAAGAAGTCAATCTTGGCACATCCGCACCGTGTTCGATAATCCAAGCGCTTCGCACAGTCGCCCGTTTGCCGCGCCATTCCAAGCTAAAGTCCACACTGTAGCGCTGTCCATAGATATCGCACCTTCCAAGCTTTGCGTCGTGAGTCTTGACTGCCGCCAACAGGAATTCACGTAGGTTTTGAGCGTTATCTGCGGTCATGCCGAGTATAGTTGCGAATAGACGGGCTTTGTGTCTCCCATATTCATGCTCCAAATTCAAACTATACTCCCGCAATTTGCGAATGTCTACAACAGCCTTCTGGGCTCCTGGTACTTTCATCTAGCCACCAATGACTAAGCCAACATGGCGCTTAGACATTTCCATTTGGACTTGAATTTGGCTACATAATATCACCGAGCGAACGTATCTTCAATCTGAGCAGCCACACTCCGGTTGGAGAAGCCAGTGGTTTTGACGTTCAATGGAGACCTGCCCACCCGTCCACCGGAGCGCCGCTCTTGTCCCGCCCGAACGACCCCTATGCCGCATTCCGCATATTCGACTACCGGCTGTACGTCGTCGGCTGGCTGGTGGCGCGCATGGGGACCTACATCCAGAGTGTCGCTATCGCCTGGGAGATTTACCAGCGCACGGGTGAGGCACTCTCGCTGGGGCTGGTGGGGCTGGCGCAGGCGCTGCCGCTGATGGTGCTGGCGCTGCCGGCGGGAATGATGGCCGACCGCTATGAACGCAGGCGGCTGTCGATGATCAGCCTGCTGGGCATGACCGCGACGTCTCTGGCGCTGGCCTTCTTCTCGGTGACCGAAGGGCCGCTGGCATGGATGTACGCACTTCTTTTCCTGGACGCCTGCGCAATGACAATGGGCCGCCCGGCGCGGACGGCGCTGCTGCCCCAACTGGTGCCGGCGGAGGTCTTCCCCAATGCAATCACCTGGAACACAAGTCTGATGCATATCGCGTCGGTCGTCGGGCCGGCCTTGGGCGGTTTCGTGATTGCAATCAGCGTTCCGAGCGCGTATATCATCGCTGCGGCCTCGTCGCTCTGGTTCGTCTTAATCCTGAGCCGTGTCCGGTTCCGGCCGCTGGATGAGCAGCCGGAGCCGGCAAACAGGCAGTCCCTGCTGAGAGGGATCCGTTTCGTCTGGGACAAGAGAATCCTCTTCACGATCATGGCGCTGGACCTCTTCGCCGTGCTGCTCGGCGGGGCGGTCTACCTGATGCCCATATTCGCCACGGACATATTGCAGGTCGGAGCGAGGGGATTCGGCTACCTGCTGGCCGCACCCGCGGTCGGCGCCTTCTGCATGGCGGTGGCGATGGTCTATCTGCCGCCGATGAAGCGGGCCGGAAGGACGCTGCTGCTGGCGGTGGCAGGATTCGGCGCGGCGACGATCGTTTTCGGTTTTTCGCAAAATTTCGCGCTCTCGTGGGTGATGCTCTTCCTGACCGGCGCGTTCGACAACATCAGCATGGTGGTGCGGCAGACGCTGACGCAGCTGCTGACGCCGGACCGAATGCGGGGTCGCGTCTCGGCGGTGAGCGGCATCTTTATCGGCGCGTCGAACGAACTGGGCGGCTTCGAGTCAGGGCTGGTGGCCCAGTGGTTCGGGCCGGTGATTTCGGTGGTGAGCGGCGGCATCGGCACCATCCTGGTGGTGGCGGGCACGGCCGCGCTGTCACCGCAGCTGCTGCGGCTGGGCGCGATGCACGAGGCCCGTGCGGAGGAAGAGGAGTGATCGCCTACTCCTGGCCTCTTGTGAACCGCGACCATTCTAAAATAGAGACTGACTCAATCTCCGGCCTTTACAGATACGGCCGAACTCAACTATCATCCCCCCTTGACCAGTAGCGGCGACAAAGCCTACCACGAATTCCAAATAACCCCTTGACAAAGCATTCCAGATCGTGTACTATGTAGTACACATGACATTCGGCAGTTACATACGGACCACACGCGAAAAGAAACTCAGACAGGACCGCTCCTTCTCGGTGCGCCAGCTTGCCCAGCGCATCGACGTCGAACCGTCATATTTGAGCAAGATCGAGCGCGATCAGGTCCCTCCGCCCTCGGAGGCCACCATCAACCGCCTGGCCCGCGAACTGGGCGAGAACCCTGACCTGCTGCTGGCCATGGCCGGCAAAGTTTCCAGCGACCTGCAACAGATCATCCGGCGGCGGCCGCAACTGTTCGCCGACCTGCTGCGGCAGCTGCGAGATGCGCCCGACCGCGCCATCGAGAGCGTTGCCCGCGAGATCCGCGACGGCGATTGGTAGCTGCCGAGTACGACTTTCGCCCAGCGTCACTTACACGAAGGACCCAGGAGAAGAATCCCATGATCGAGCTCAGAAGAAATAGACTGACATTCCGCTTCCCGGAGGTTCACAAGGACGCCAAGTGCAGCATCTCGTTCCAGCGCACGCTGCGCATTCCGGACGACAACCGGGAACATTTCCTGCCGCCGGGCCTCGGAAACTTCCCCCTCAATCTCGTCGATGACTATGCCGATACGGTACCGGAGACCTGGAACACCCACGGGGGCGTCTTTCTGCCGATGTACCAAGCCGAAGCGATGTGGCTCAATTTCAGCGGCGACTATCCGATGGCGGTGAAGGTGGCCGCCGGCAAGATCAACGCGGTGACGGGAGAGGGATGGGAGAACGACCTCTCCGACAGTCCGCAGGATTACGTTGTGATCCCAGATCAGCCGTGGCTGGACGGTTTCTGTGTCATGAAAGGGATGGTGCGCCAGTTTGTGGCCATGCCGCTCGGCGAAGGCTACACGGCAGAAGAGCAGTTGACCGGAGAGGCTGAGCACGGCGGGCTGCAGATCGTCGTTTATCCGCTGAAGGCTTCACTTTACAAGAGGGATATAGAGGAGGACTACGGGCCAATTGCGTACGCACCGCTACGCGTCTCCGCGCCGCCAGACGAGATGGGTCTGGCACCGGGCGGTCTCATGCGCCAGGAAATTTACGAGGACGACTACGGCTTTGACGCGTGGGATACGACTGTGCGGTCGCGCTGTTTCGTGCACATCCTAAACAGCGTACAGTTTCTCAACGTGACCGGCGCCAACCCGCCGACCGATCCGCCCTCGGCTCTGGACTATACGAAGGCCGGGCTGCCGTGGTTCGACTACTACGGTGGAGACCTGAACGCGTTGGAAGGCGCGCAGAAGCTGGCGGGGTTGGGCAGCGTTGCCGCCAAGAAGCTGAAGAAGGGCGAGGGGGTTCTGCCGGACAACGAGCCGGTGCAGCCGAAGGTGGTCAAGAAGCTTGGCAAGGGAAAGGTGAGAGAGGGGGACTTTTAGGTCGTCATATGCTGGTTACCGGCACTATGCTGGCAGCGACGAGTGGGGCGGCGTTGTCGCCTCACCTGTGGCCCACCTTGGCACAACTAAATGGAAGAGACCGAGAAGAGGGAGAATGAAGAATGACATCACCACCAGAGTCGATCAAGGTGGAGTGCTCCGGCTGCGGCCACCTGTACTATGACTGGTACCGGCCGTCGATCAATTTGTCGCTAGACGACTTCGATGACGATTACATGGAAGAAGCGTCGACGACTACCTGCCCGGAATGCGGCGTCAAGTATGACTTGGGGACGGTGTTTGCGCGGCAGGGAGGCGACGGGGGGACAGTTTTGAGGTGTGAGAAGGGTGTAGGGTAGCCTGAGTGGTGGTGTCAGCTATTGTTTCAGCCCGCACTCCTGAACGGCGGACACGATCGAATCGCAAACACTCAGAAGAGATTCTACCTGTTCGTCTGTCAGACTTTGGGTGATCACACATTTGACGTCCTGGCCGGCGGGCTCAAACAGGCTGGTGGCCAAAGCCTCATCTTTAATCTCTTGAATCATGGTCTCTGGCATTTCAACCTTTGATTTTATTCCGCCAGCACCTCCAAAGCCAGTGTAAATGCTTTGCTTGAACACTGAGTCAGGGGGGTAAGCGAAGCAAACAGAAACGCGTACATCGTCAACGTCGACACCCGACGAGAACCCTTTGACTCCCCAACTTATGGACATGGAATTCTCCTCGGACCATTTGATCAAGGATGAGAAGACCGCTCTCCCATTTTCGTCGCATGAGGCTAGAAACGCGTCTTCATCCACGACTGCAGCAGGTTTCGATCTTACTTGGTCCGGCCGCCGAAACTCCTCTCCGACTACTATCTCCTGTGACAGGAGACGGCCTTGTCCCTCTGCCTGAAAAAATGAGAATTCGACGCATGTCACGCTAACGCCTTTCGAGTTTAAGAAAAACGCTGTCTGCCTGATTTCAGGCGTGATTTGCTGACCAACTATCACAATCCGCTGATCTTTGTTGAATGTTATCGCGTCGGACTCGTCCAGTTCGAATCTCTCCCGATGGCACTCGGCCAAGCTGCGCGGCTCGCCGACCTCATACTCGTGGAAGATGTTCTCAAGCTGATCGGCATCAAGACGTTCAGCGAAGGCTGCGTATCCTAGAGCCTGTGCGATCGTTGTCTTCGGCGTCTTGTCCCGCTTGAGTTCGATTACAACTACATTCCCGGCACGGTCCACGCCGAGCAAGTCGATATATCCCCCCAAGTCGGTAAGGACTTCGCGCCCAATGATAAGAAGCTCCTTGTCTTTGAGAATGCCTTCAGGATTGGACTCGAGCCAGTCATGGAGTGTCTTTTCAGTATGTTCGGCCTGGAAAGGCTCCTGGCCGTACTCGACGAACTTTCCATCAGATTGTATGCCGAAGATTCTCACGCGTTTCCCCTAAATTTCGATTGTTGAGAAGGATGAATGCGACCTGGAATGTTCTGGCAAAAAGAGATCGCCACCCAATCACGTGTACAGCACCACCTTTTCACCCTCGACCTCCACGCGGTACGTCCGCACGCGCAGCTGCGGGTCGTACAGTGCCTCGCCGGTCTTGATGTCGAACTCCCACTGGTGCCAGGGGCATTTGATGATCTCGCCCTCGCGTGTGTAGGTCATGCCGGTCATGCCGTCGGGCAGCACAAGCGGACGCACGCGGCCGCGGCAGAGCGGCCCTGTCCGGTGTGGGCAGATGTTGCGCAGGGCGTAGTATTCGCCGTCCAGATTGAAGACGCCGATCTCGCGCCCGTTGATGGACACGATCTTGCGGCCGCCGGGCGGGATCTCGGCGGCGGCTGCGATCACGTGGGCGGGCATCACTGGATTCCGTAAAACTCGGCGGCGGTGTCGTACATCACGCGCGGGCGCAGTTTCTTGTCGAGGCCGCGCATGAAGCCTGCCGGTTCTTCCCAGTCCCAGTGGGGGTAGTCGCTGGCGAAGACCAGTATTTCGTCGGCGTGGAGCCAGTCGAGGAAGGTTTCGAGCGCCTGGCGGTCGGGTGCGTTGGGGAATGGCTGGGAACCGAAGCGGATGTGTTCGCGCAGATATTCGCTCGGCAGCCTCTTCACCCAAGGCGTGTAATCGCGCAGACTCTTCCAGTCGGCGTCCATGTGCCACATCAGGCCGGGCACCCAGAAAACGTCGTGTTCGATGAAGAGATACCTGAAGTTGGGGAACTTTTCAAAGACGCCCTCGCAGATGAGACTGGCGGTGTGGGCCATTGCGATTTGCGGGCGAGCCATGCGCATTTCGAGATAGTAGGTCGGGTAGCCGGCCGCGGTCGGCGGGGCGGAGAAACCGGCGCCCTCGCCGCCGAAATGGGTGCACATCGGCAGCCCGTTGCGCTCGCAGGCCTCGTAGATCGGGTGGTAGATGCGGTTGCCGAACGGGTGCAGGCTGCCGGCCGGCATCAGCACCTGGGCCACACCGGGGTGATCGCCCAGGCGATCGATTTCGGCCGCGGCCTGCTGCGGGTCGGCCGGCGCGATGTGGATCGAGGCGCGCAGGCGGTCGTCTTTGGCGACCCACTCGGCCAGCGTCCAGTCGTTGAAGGCGCGGCAGTAGGCCGCGGCATAGTCGACGGTCGGGTGGACCGCCATGCTGTACGGTCCGCCCTCGCCGGTCAGGACGGCCAGGTCGATGCCGTAGCGGTCCAGGTGCTTTTCGATGCAGACTTCGGGAACGGTCGTTGGATTCGGCTCGTCTTCGGTGCCCTCCCACAGGTCCTGGCGCGCGCCGCCGCCGGGCATATTGGTATAGCCCAGATATGGGCTCATGGCGCCGAAGTCCTTGATCTGCTCGACATACTGGCGCGGGAGATAGGGAAACAGCGCCTCCACGCCGGGCGTACGGTGATGCACGTCGCAGTCGATAATCCGCTGGCGGACGGCGCTCTGTTTGCCCTCTTGCGCCGACGGGTCAGTTTCTGTCCCCGCCGGATGATCAACCTGTGACGCCTGCCTGGCCGCTTGTCGTTCCGCTACCAAAGTCGCCATCTTCCGCTCCTTGTCTTGCACCAGGCGCATTGGACCTGGGCCGCTACTTCCGAACTGCCGCGCGCGCCGCACGCACCTTCTCGTAAGTATCCGGTCCGGGAGGATAGTACTTGCCGGGCACGACCCCTTCTGCCAGGATGCGGTCCTTGATCATCGTTTCGGCTTCCTCGTGCACCTCGGTCAGCTCGGCGCACTCCTCGGCGAACCAGGAAGGCACGACGACCACGCCGTCGTTGTCGCCGACGAGCACATCGCCGGGCCGGACAAGCGCGCCTCCGCACTGAACGTCGACATTTTCCTCCGCCGGGATGGCGTGGGGCACGCCGCCGAGGGGCGTTCGCTCGCGGGCGTAGATGATGAGGCCGTACTCCTCCTGCACCATAACATCGAGGTCGCGTATGCCACCGTCGGTCACGACGCCGTCAGCGTTGTTCATTTTCAGTTGCAGCGCCTTTACGTCGCCGAAGATGCAGGGCCGGGCGTCGCCCATGACGTCGCAGACGAGCACATCGCCCGGGCCGCAGCGTGCCATCGCCAGGTACTCAGGAGAATTCTCACCGATCTGCACCTCGCTCTGCAAGTCGGGGCGGGGCGGCAGATAGCGAAGCGTACGGGCGCGGGCGGCCATCGGCTGGTCCGGCGTACATGGGCGGACGTTCTCCATGAAGGGAAAAGGGACACCGGCATAACGATGAACCGTATGCCAGACGGTCGCCACCGGCAGCTTTTTGAGGCGGTCCAGGATGTGCTGCGGGACTTCGACCGGTGTATAGGAGCATTCAGACATCAGGTGTCTCCTGTGCTGCGACTGACTCTCGCGCAGTCTTGGGCGTAGATCAGCCTGGGTAGGTTGATAGTGGCAACGTTTGCTGCACGCTTGATGTATTCGGGCTGAAGTTTTTCGCGTGCAGGGACGCCTGATCTGCCGTTGGTAAGGGCTGGCACGGATCATACCCGAAAACGGCTGAATCGTCTACAAGCAAGGGCGCCCGCTGAGAAGAAAACGGTCGAAGCGATTTAAATGGAGATGCGCCCTGGTGTATGATAGTGAAACACCTCTTCTTACGGATTCGCCCCACTATGAAAACTCGGAAACTCACTTCGGCAGCGGCGGCTCCTGAGCAGGCGGCGGGGCCGCTGTGGGGGCTGCTCATCGGCCTGATGATCCCGGTCGGCATGACCACGTTCAACATGTCGATGTTCGGCGTGGCGCTGCCGACGGTGCGGGACGCCTTCGGCGCCGAGGCGGACCTGACGGCCTGGCTGGTGACCGCCTACAGCCTGCCGTTTGTGATCTTCATGCCGCTCTACGGCAAATTGGGGGACAGCCTGGGCAAGGCCCGGCTCTTCCAGAGCGGTATCGTGCTCTTTTTCATCGGCACGCTGGTCTGCGTGCTGGCGCGAAACTTGCCCCAACTTTTGATCGGCCGCATCCTGCAGGGGACGGGTACCGCCGGCTTTTATCCGCTCTGTATCGCCATCATCGCTGAACGTTTCCCGCCATCCCATCAGGGCCGGGCGATGGGCACATGGAGCTCAGTAGCGCCCGGCGCGGCCTCGCTGGGACCGCTGTTGGGTGGCTTCGCGGTCAATCAGTTCGGCTGGAACTATGTCTTTGTGCCGAGCCTGCTCATCGGCGTGATCGCGATGTGGGTGGTCTACCGGCAGGTGCCGGCGCAGAGGCCCGTGAGCGGGGAGGGGCTGCAGGCATTCGACTGGCAGGGCGCGGCTTTTCTGGGCGGCACGCTCGTCTTTGCCATGTTCTATTTGTCGAGCCGCACGGTCAGCGGCGTCGAACCGCTGCGCGATTGGCGTTTCCTGGCGGTCGCGATCGCGATGGGCTTTCTGTTCTGGCGGCGGGAAAAACGGACCGCCAAGCCCCTGGTCAATTTCGCCCTTTACAAGCGCAAGAACTTCGGCGTCGCCTCGATGTCGGCGGGCTGCCGCATGATCATCATGCACACGGGCAACTTTCTGTACGTCCTCTATCTGACCGACGTATACGGGCTGAACGCGGTGGAACTCGGAGCCTTCTCGACCGTCTTTGCCGTCGCCATCCTGGCTACAACGCGGCTCGGCGGACAGCTCGCGGACCGGATACACTACCGTTGGATCGTGGGCAGCAGTTTTGCGATCCAGTGCGGCGCACTGACTGGCCTGGCGCTGCTTTCGCCGCCGCTGTTCGGCGCGGCAGGGTTGATTCTGACGCAGGCGCTGGGGGGCGGGTTGGCGCTGGCCGCGCTGCATCGCGCGGCGATGGAGGAGATCCCGGCGACGGAAAGCGGTGCGGCGGCGGGTCTGTACAGTACGGCGCGCTTTGGCGGCGGCGTGATCGGCGCGACGATCGCGGGAGTGGCGCTGCAACAGGCGCTGCGATTCGCGCCCGGGCCGAGCGAGGCATTTCAGTGGGTTTTCGGGGCGGTTGCGGTGATCAGCCTGGCGAGCTTGATTGTGGCGTGGCGATTGCAGAGGTAGGATTTTCGTCGACGCGAGACCATGAATCATTTGGCGTGGACGCCTGATCGAGACAGATGGGAGGATCGCGCGTGTTGTGTTAGTCCACGTGAGAGCAGGCGGTTGATTCTGCCATCAGTTCTTGACGCCGACCAGTGAGATGGCGCCCATATTGGCCTCGTAGCGACGAAAGACCGACCTCATTCGGAAGATGCGCCGCCTAGCCGCCGCGTTCCTCGCCACTCTGAACAAAAATCCAATCGTGCGGCCCATCCCTTCGTCCTGGACAAATCGGCGCGGCTCCAGCAGATGCATGGGGGTGGTCGCCTGCGCCTTGACTGTAAAGCCGTGCTCCTCCAGCAGCGTCCTCCATTCACTTGGGGTCAGGGGTCTGGCTCCAACGTGAATCGCGTCAGACAGAGCCTTGTTGATCTCCGCCTTGCGCTCTTCGGCCAGATCATCGGGCTGCAAGGACAGTTCGTGGATACCGTACCTCCCTCCGGCCTGGAGCAGGCGCGCGGCCTCCTTCACGATTGATGCCTTATGTCCGGGCGTCTGCATCGTCAGCATAGCTTCGCCGTAGACGACGGTCGCGGAGGCGTCGGGCAGGCCGGTCTCTTCGGCGCGGCCGACGAGACATTGCTGCGAAGGTCCTTGCAGATAGCTGCGCACCTGGCCGGCGGCAGCATCGTCCCTTTCGATGCCGGTATAGGAGCGAGGACCACGCGCAACTGTTTCGCGCGCGGTAACCCCCAATCCAGGGGCGAATTCGACGACCTGATCGTCGGAATCGATACCAATATCCTCCAGCATCCGGCGGGTCAATTCGATACCGCCGGGTCGCAGGACGCGCTTGCCCATCTGCGCCAGCAGCCAGTGGCCGGGCATGCGGTTGAAGTCCAATCCCTGGCCTGGCAAAGCCCCGCCATTTTCAGATCGTTCCACAACCGTTTCCCCCTGTATTCCTCTGAGCTATTCGGAAGCGCCCCAGCCGCCGCCGCCGGGCGTCTCGATACGCAGACGTTGGCCTGGCAACATGCGCCGGGTAACCTTTGAGGACAGCTCCTCTTCGGACCCGTCGTTGTTGATAAAGAGATTGCGGCCGGGCGCGGCAGGCGCACCTCCGGCCAGTCCCCACGGGGCGATGGCGCGGCGCTCGCTGAGAATGGTAGCGGTCGTAGGTCGCAGGATCTCGTATTCGCGTACGATGCCCTCCCCGCCGCGATGCCGGCCTTCCCCGCCGCTGCCGCGGCGCAGATGGTAACGGGTCAGGCGCAGAGGGTAAGCGAGTTCGAGGGCCTCGACGGGCGTGTTGAGCGTGTTGCTCATGTGCACGTGCGCGCCGCTGAAACCTTCCCCGAGCGGATGCGCGCCCATGCCGCCGCCGAGCGTCTCATAGTAAGTCCACGGCGAACCGTCCGCGTTCTGACCGCCCATGGTGCAGTTGTTCATCGTGCCCTGTCCGGCCGCGGCGATGCGGTCCGGCAGCGCCTGCGCGAGAGCGCCGAAAACGACGTCAGTGATCCGCTGAGAAGTCTCGACGTTGCCGCCCGCTACGGCCGCGGGCGGCCGCGCGTTGACGAGGCAACCGGGCGGCGCCTCCACACGCACGGGCGCGAAACAGCCTGCGTTGACCGGCACTTCCTCACCCACCAGACAACGCACAACGTAGTAGCATGCCGAACGGGTCACGCTGATGGGCGCGTTGAGCGAGCCGTGAATGCTCGGGCAGGTGCCACTGAAGTCGAAAGCGACCGTCTCACCGCTGACGGTAGCGGTCACGCGGATGGGCGCGGGCGCCGTCTGCCCGTCCACGACCGACTCGATCGGGTCTTCGAAGGTATAGGTTCCCTGCGGCCAGGAACGAATGGCCGCGCGCGTCAGGCGTTCGCTATAGGCCAGCAGATGGCCGGCATAGGTCAGCAGCTCATCCTTTCCGTGACGGGCCGCGAGTTCATGCAGGCGGCGGTCGCCGACCGCGTGGGCGGCGCGCTGTGCGGCCAGATCGCCGCGGCGTTCATCGGGCGTGCGCACATTGCGCAGGATGAGTTCCAACACGGGTCCAAGAAGATCACCACCCTCATAGAGCTTGAGCGGCGGAATGATAATGCCCTCCTGGTATAGCTCGGAGGAGAGGGGCAGAGAACCGGGCGACATGCCGCCGACGTCGGCATGGTGGGCGCGGCTGGCTGCAAAGAAGTGGGGCAAGACACCGCTGGTTGAGCCTTCCGGCTCCGCCAGAAAAACCGGCGAGATCAAGGTGATGTCGGGCAGGTGAGAGCCGCCGAAGTAGGGATCGTTGAGGATGACGACGTCGCCCGGCTGCCATTCGTCAAAGACGGCCAGTGCGGCGGCGACGCTGTCCGGCATCGCGCCAAGATGGGCGGGAATGTGCGCGGCCTGGGCAACCAGCCGCCCAGAGCCGTCAAAGAGCGCACAGGAGAAGTCGAGGCGCTCTTTGATGTTGGGCGAATAGCTTGTGCGCTGCAGGGTGATGCCCATCTCCTCGGCGATACCGCTGAACCGGTGACGATATAGCTCAAGCGTGATGGGATCGGGCGTCATTGCTCTGTTCTTGGCTCTTCGTATTCCGTTGGAGAGAGAGCGGTAGAGCCTGCGATCTGATATTGCCGCCGGGGCCGGGCTGCGGCATGGCAGGATCAGGTGTGCGCTTCGCTGGCCTGCGCCCAGGAGAGCACGCGCAGGGCAAACAGAACAAGCACGACAGCGGCTACGATCCAGATCCAGAAGCGGAAGAAGGCGCTGCGCAATGCCCACTGCATGGCCAGCGCGTCGTTGATCGTTTTGGGGTAGACCAGTTCGTGCCTCTCGTTCACCGCCACGTTGGTGAAGCGCTGCTCGCGGCCATCGGGCCAGAGAACGGCCAACTCGTGCACAGCTTCGTTCTCCTCCAGATCGAAGAGAACTGTGCGGTTGTTGGCGCCGACCTGGGCTTCAAGTGTTTCGAATTCGAGGGTTACGGTCAGCGTGGCGCCGTCGGTTGCGTGGACATCATCTTCGGACACGCTGAATGCGACCCAGTGATGACCTTCAGGCACGTCAGCTGTGAAATGCTCTTCTTCGGGCAGGCCGACCTCAAGCGCGTCGCGCACCGGGATCCAGAGCAGAAGAGCTGCCACAACCAGCGGCAATAGGAATAACAAGAGACGTCGGCGGGAAGACAGCGGCAACATCGCGCAACTCCAGACTGAAAACGAATAACCAACTCGTGAAGCCAATGATAACACACGCGAGCCGCAAGACCAGTCTCAAGAGACCGCGCGCGCCAGCCTCAGATTGTGACGCTCGTCTACGGCGGCCGACCACCCCGGCGCGACCACCGTGGTCGTGTCGAATTGGAAGACGACGGCGGGGCCGCTGAAACGATGGCCGGGCCGCAGACGGAGGCGGTCGTAGCAAACGCTTTCGTCGGCGCCGGCCGTACTGAACCAGACCGGCTTTGTGCCCACGCGCGCCGCACTGGGATCAGGCGCATCGAGCGGCTCCCGCGGCAGATTCAACTCGGCGCCGGAGCCGGTCCCGCGCAGTCGCACGGTAACGATCTCGACGGTCTCGGTGGGCATGGCGTAGCCGTAACGGGCGTCGTGGGCCGCGTGGAAAGATCCGATCGCCTGGCGCACAGCTGTCGTGGCCTGTGGCGTCGCCCCGCCGGCCATCGCAAGCGGGACGGATAACTCATAACTTTGTCCGCGATAGCGTATGTCGAGCGATGTCTCCAAGCGTGGCGCTCGAACCCCTTCCGCAGCCAGAACGCCCTTGACGCGCTCCTCCAGGACCGCCATCTTCTCCAGCAACGGCGCAGGCTGCGCGGCCAGGCTTTCTGCCTCCGTCAGCAGAGCCTGCGAGGACTCGTGGACGACGTCGGCGATCAGGAGACCGAGGGCGCTGAGAACGCCGGGGCTGGGCGGCAGGAGGATGCGGGGGATCCCGAGCGCGTCGGCGAGGTCGCAGGCATGAAGCGGACCGGCGCCGCCGTAGGGCACCAGGGTGAAGCCACGCGGGTCGTGCCCGCGCTCGACAGAGACCCGACGCAGGGCCCGTTCCATTCTGGCATTGGCGACCTGCACGACGCCGAGGGCGGCCTCCTGCACGGTTAGCCCCCCGAGCCGCGCGCCAAGGTCCGCCAGGGATGCCTCAGCCGCGGCCGCGTCGAGCGCCATCGCCCCGCTACCGCCAAGAAACTGGCCGGCATCGAGGCGACCGAGGGCCAGGTTGGCGTCGGTGACGGTGGGCTGCAGGCCGCCGCGCCCATAGCAGACCGGCCCGGGCAGCGCGCCCGCGCTCTCCGGGCCCACGCGCAGTCCGCCGCCGGCGTCAACACGTGCCAGGCTGCCGCCGCCTGCGCCCACGGTGTGAATGTCGATGACGGGTAGCCGCAGAGGCAGACCGGCGACCTCGCTCTCGGTCGTGCGCGGGACCATACCGGGACACAGCGCCACGTCAGTACTGGTTCCACCCATGTCGAACGACATGATCTCCGGTTCGATTTCATCGCCTGCCAACTGCGCAAGCCTGAATGCGCCGACGACCCCGCCGGCAGGCCCGCTGAGCACGAGTCGCGCCGGCTCCTTCACCGCCTGGGACACGCCGATTGCGCCGCCATTGGACTGCATCACGCGAATGGGATGCTCTGACAGCGAGGCAGTCAGGTGCTCCAGGTAGCTGCCCACCAGCGGCAGCAGATAGGCGTTGATGACGGTCGTGGCGGTGCGCTCGTACTCGCGATATTCGGGCAGGATTTCACTACTGAGCGAGACGAAAAGAGACGGGCAGGCGCGGCGCAGAATTCGCTCGGCACGGCGTTCGTGCTGCGGATTGCGGAAGCTGTAGAGAAAACAGACGGCGAGGCTCTGCGGCGCGGCCGCGGCGACCTCTGACGCGGTGTGGGCGAGGGCCTCCTCGTCGAGAGGTGTGAGGACGTTGCCGCTGGTGTCCAGCCGCTCGACAGCCTCGAAACGCAGCTCGTCCGGCACCAACGGATCGGGGCGGCGCTGGTGCAACGCGTAGAGATGGGGCCGGTTCTGGCGGCCAATCTCGATGACATCGACGAATCCAGCGGTGGTCAGCAGAGCGGTGCGCGCGCCGCGGCGTTCGAGCAGGGCATTGGTCGCGATGGTGGTTCCGTGCACAAGTTCAACGCCTGCTTGCGGGGCCTGCGCAGCTGGCTCCGTCTCGCTCACAATGCCCAGGTGGGTTAGCCCTGCCAGGATCGCCCCGCTCTGATCAGAGGGCGTGGTCGGCTCCTTGTGCACGCGTAGTCGGCCATCTTCCAGCAGCACAAAATCGGTGAAGGTTCCGCCGACGTCGATTCCGACTAGTGTCGTGGGCATCGCGAAAATTCCTGGGTATGAATGCAGCCTTCAGCCAAACGGAGCGAATATAGTAGGGTGTGGCCCGCCGCGGCCGGCTATCCGGCGAGAACCCGCACGTGCGCCACCCACTTGACCTGGCGCAGGGCGTCGTCGACTTCACCCGGGACAATAAGGCGGACCAGGCCATCGGCGCGCGTCAGGGGCTGCCGGTCGCGGGTATGGGCGAGAAGGACCGGGCGCGTCGTCGGCGCGGTCAACTCGGCGCGGCTGGCGCGAGTCCCGAAACCGTCGCCGCTTACGACCTCGACCTGCGTCCATGCGCCAGACCAGTGCAGGTCGACCAGGTCAAGCAAGCGTACGCCGCTGAATGCGAACGGACCGGAGGCGCCGTGCCCGGTGGAGACGATGTAGCAGTCAGGAACGGTGAAGGCATCGAGGCCGCGCAGATAGGCGGGGCCGACGTCGCGGACGGAGCCGTCCGGCAGATGGAGTGTCAGTTCGGCATTGGGCGACGGCGGCAGGGGATTGGGCTCGTGCTCGTGGGGGGCGAGCGGGTCGTGGACTGTCACGATTTGAATTCCATCGAAAAGGTGAGAGGATAGCCGTTTGCGCGCGCCAGCCCGTGGGCAACTTCGATCAGCTTTTCGGCCTCGGCCTTGGAACGAGTACAGACCGGGGCCACCCCCTTCGTATGCGCCTCCCAGGTGACCGTCTCTGCGATCTCTTCGGAGAGACTGAAGACCCGCCGCAACGTGTCGATCACAAATTCGTAGGGCGTCACGTCGTCGTTATGAACAAAAATCGTCCAGCCCTCTTCTGTGGTCGGTTCGACCACAATTTCGTCTACCGACTCTACGCCCCACTCGATCTGCAGGCAGCGGGCTTGTGCCGGAGAATCCTGGACATTGCTGCTATAACTCATGAAGCAGAAAGTACCATAGTCGACGGAAATTGGGCAAGATTTGGAGCCAATTCAGGCGATTTGCCCGCCGATAATGGCCGTGCTATACTACGCACGTCCAACGTGTAACTCTTTCGAGTTGCGGCAGAAGACTGCCCGCGTCGGGTGGCTCTGTCAATAACTCCTACCTCGGCCATTCGAAGTTCGCACACCGTGCCGCGCCGCCCTGCAGCCCTATTCGTGCGGCTGCATCGCGCTTGACTAGAGTACTTTTCATACGCAATCTTCTTTGCGGACGGTTTTGGCAACGAGTCCCGCCGGGCGGAACGGAGTGTCTGCTCGCCCCCGCCTTCGCGACCGAACAGTTCTGCCGCAGAGAAGGAAGCGCACCCGGCTCACTTGTAACCGCAGCCACGGTCGAGCTTGAGCCTCATCTTCACCAAAGGAGCAAAGGACAAAATGGCAAGTGTAACCTACGAGCATGTTTACAAACGCTTCGGCGATGTTGTGGCGGTGAACGATCTCACCATCCACGTCGAAGACAAGGAGTTCCTCGTCTTTGTCGGGCCGTCGGGCTGCGGCAAGACGACCAGTCTGCGTCTTCTGGCCGGGCTGGAGGAGATCACAGAGGGGCAGATTCTGATCGGCGACCGCATCGTCAACGATGTTCCGCCGAAGGACCGGGACATCGCGATGGTGTTCCAGAGCTACGCCCTCTACCCGCACATGAGCGTCTACGACAACATGGCGTTCGGCCTCAAGCTGCGCAAGACGCCCAAGGCGGAGATTGAGCGGCGTGTGAAGGAGGCTGGCGGGATTCTGGGCATCGAGCACCTGCTCGACCGCAAACCGAAGCAGCTCTCCGGTGGACAGCGGCAGCGCGTGGCAGTGGGCCGTGCAATCGTGCGCGAACCGGCCGTGTTCCTCTTTGACGAGCCGCTCTCGAACCTGGACGCCAAGCTGCGCGTGCAGACGCGCGCCGAGATTTCCAAGCTGCACCAGCGCCTGGCGACGACCTTTATCTACGTCACTCACGACCAGGTTGAGGCGATGACGATGGCCTCGCGCATTGCGGTGATGAAGGACGGCGTGCTGCAGCAGGTCGACTCGCCGCAGAACCTGTACGACCACCCGGCGAACATCTTCGTGGCCGGCTTCATCGGCAGCCCGAGCATGAACTTCTTCGACGCCACGCTGGTGGAGAGCGATGGCAAGATGGAGGTCAACGCGGGCGGCTTCCGGCTGGACGTGCCCGAGGAGAAGGCGGCAGAGTGGAAACCGCATGCCGGCAACGAGGTGATCTTCGGTATCCGCCCGGAGGACATTCACTCGAAAGAGTTTGCGCCGCCGCAGATTCTTGAGTCCGACATGGCGGCGAGAGTCGATGTAACCGAGCTGATGGGCAATGAGATCTTCCTCTACTGCCTCTCCTCTGACAACAAGCAGTTCATCTCGCGTGTTGACCCGCGTGTGCGGGTATCGACGGGCGAGGACATCGAGCTTGCCATCAACATGGCCAACGCGCACATCTTCGATCCCAAGACCGAGCTGACGCTGGCCAGCTAGATCAGAAAAGCGACGAATATGGAGAGAGGTGTGAGGGGAGAGTACCAGCATCTGCCTTCCTCCTCTCTCTTTTTCTTTTTCCGCAGTTCCCTGTTCTTAAGAAAACCTCGGAACGAAGAGCAGGCCCACCCCTACCCCGGCGGCTGGTCGTCCCAGAACGACGCCGACCGCAGCGCTTGGATCGCTGCCCCGAAGAACAGCCTCGACGCAATCCCATTGACGGCGGCTGTGCCGTTCCCAGTTACCTGCACGAGGCATAACGGGCGGAGCGGGCTGCCAGGGAATCTGTGTCCGGGCCGGCGAATCGGTTGCACCCCGCCTCCGCAAAAGGAGTTGTCTGATGGCGTCTCCATTCACTGATTTTGAGTTGATGCACGACCTGAGCCAGGAGGGCGGCAAGATCGTTCTGCTGGTGATGGACGGTCTGGGCGGGCTGCCGCGTACGCCCGGCGGGAAGACCGAACTGGAGACGGCGCGCACGCCCAATCTGGACCGGCTGGCCGCGGCCGGCTCGCTGGGGCTGAGCGTTCCGGTCCGGCCCGGTGTGGAACCGGGGAGCGGCCCGGCCCACCTGAGCCTGTTCGGCTACGACCCGCTGCGCTACCTGATCGGGCGCGGCGTGCTGGAGGCGCTGGGGATCGGCTTTCCGCTGCAGCCGAACGACCTGGCGGCGCGCGGCAACTTCGCCACGGTCGATGGCGACGGATTGATCACGGACCGGCGGGCGGGACGCATCCCAACCGAGGAGTGTATCCGCCTGACCGCCAAGCTCCGCCAGGCCGGCGCAGGGCTGTTCGAGGACTGTGAACTGTTCGTCGAGCCGGTACAGGAACATCGCTTTGTCTTTGTGCTGCGTGGAGAAGGGCTGGGAGGCGAATTGACGGACACGGATCCGCTGGCGGTGGGCAGGAAGCCGCTGCCGGTGCGCGATGAAAGCGGAGGCGTTGCCGGCGAACGCGCGGCGGAGCTGGTAAACCGCTGGGTGGCGCATGCGCGGCGGACGCTGGCGGACGAGCCGCGGGCCAACAGCCTCAATCTGCGCGGGCTGGCGCAGGACCCCGGTCTGCCGCAGTTTGGCGACATCTACCGCATGCGGGCAGGGGCGATCGCGGTCTATCCGATGTACCGGGGGGTCGCGAGTCTGGTGGGAATGGAGGCGATCCGGTTCGAAGGCGAGCGGCCGCAGGATGAGATCGACGCTCTGGCAGGCGCGTGGAACAATTACGACTTCTTCTTCGTCCATATAAAGAGGACCGACAGCTATGGAGAGGACGGCGATTTCGACGGCAAGGCTGTTGAGATTGAGGCCGTCGACGCGCAGATCCCGCGCATCTTGGCATTGGGACCCGGCGCGCTGATTGTAACGGGGGACCACAGCACGCCGGCGGCGCTTGGCAGCCACAGCTGGCATCCCGTGCCGTCGCTGCTTTGGAGCCCGCGCGCAATGCCTGATGCGGCAGCGCAGTTCGGCGAGCGAGCTTGCGCTGCAGGGCAGTTGGGGGTCTTTCACGCGACAACGCTGATCCCTCAGGCGATGGCGCACGCCGGGCGGCTGAAACGGTTCGGCGCGTGAAACATAGCAGGCCGACGGTTCGTATTGTGCGGATAGCAGATGGGCAACCCTTGAGGGTGGGCGAATATGGAAGAGATAGAGCCCCTCATAGCCCAGGCCGTGCGGTCCCTGTGCGAGGCCTCTGCGGTTGTCTGCCTGACGGGGGCCGGGGTGAGCGCGGAATCGGGCGTGCCAACCTTTCGCGACGCGCAGGGCGGGTTGTGGAGCCGCTTTGACGCGGCAGAGCTGGCATCCCCGCAAGGCTTTGAACGGGACCCCGGGTTGGTGTGGCGGTGGTATATGTGGCGGCTGCAGCTGCTGGAGACGGCCTCGCCCAATCCCGGCCACATCGCGCTTGCCGAACTCTCACAAACTCTTGTGAAGTACGATCTGGTGACGCAAAACGTTGACGATCTGCACGAGCAGGCCGGCAGCGTCGACGTCGTTCACCTGCATGGCAGCCTGCACCGTTTCCGCTGCCGCTTGTGCGCGCATCCCCACCACCTGGCGGATTCAGAACGCGGCGCGGACGGGCCGCCGACATGCGCGGCCTGCGGCGATTTGGTGCGGCCGGACGTGGTTTGGTTCGGCGAGGGGCTGCCGTTGGATGCATTGAAGGCTGCTTCGGAGGCGGCTCATGACAGCGATGTTATGCTCGTTGCAGGCACGAGCGGGCTGGTGTATCCGGCAGCGCAGTTGCCGCTGATCGCGAGGCAGGCTGGGGCAACGATCATCGACATTAACGTTGAGCGCAGCCCCATCTCCGACCGCGCCGACCTATTTTTGCGCGGCAAGAGCGGCGAGGTCCTGCCCCGGCTGGCTCGAGCCATCCAAAATGCGCAGGCGTGAGCACAGGTTTTAAGATGCGCAGGGTTCGTGGATAGCTCACAGATGAGGAGCGGGAGATGGAAGCGTTCATTGCGGCGGTCATAGGCATTGTGGTGGGCGGCGCGGCCTGCTGACTGATACAGGGGTTCATGGGCAGACGCGTCGCAATCGCAACACCGGCGTCTTTGATCTCCCTGCTGTGGGCCATCGCCAACGGTTGGCAACGTCACCGGATCGCCGAGAGCGCCGAAGAGATACAGAAAGAAGCCTTTGAGTTGCACAGTCGGATGCTGAAATTCATCGACTACTATCAGGACGGAGAGAAGAGATGCAGCGCAGAAACAACACATTGACCCGAATAAGCCCAACCACCCGCCTACGCGGAAAGATACACCTTGGACCAACGACGCGGGCCCTGATCTTCGGGCTGCTGATGCTTTTTATGGTCGGCTGTATGGCAGCGGCGCCGCGGGGAGAGTATGCAGCGTCGGAGGACAGCGGAGCACCAAGCATGCAGGCGGAATCTTCGTCGAGCTCACAAGCGAGCGCAAGTGCAGCCTCGCCGCAATCAGGGAGGCGCGAGCGCCGCGGACGCCAGCCGAACGCACAGTTGCCGCCGGTGGTGCCGACAAGCCTTGAAACGACATCGACATTCGGCCTCGACGCGGACGATGCGTCGTGGCGCCGCTCGCTCTGGCTTGCCCGCGAGGGCTATATCCTGGATTCGGATGACGTGCGCGTCGAGGAGTGGCTCAACGCGCTGCGCTGGGACTATCCACAGCCCGACGACGGACAGACGTTCTACCTTGATCTGACGATCACGACCGACCCGCTCGATCCCGATTCCTGGCTGGCACTGATAGGTCTCAGCACGGCCGCACCATCTGAACAGCCGCCTACCCGTCATATTGCGGTGGTGCTGGACGCGTCCGGCTCGATGAGGGAGGACAACAAGCTGGAGACGGCGCGCACGCTGGTTCAGGGGTTGATCGATAATCTCGGCGAGGATGATCGCATCTCGCTGGTGCAGTTCTCGGGTTATGTATTGGGCGAGTACACCGTGCGGCACGCAGCCCCGGACGATCCGGCTCTGGCCGACTCGCTGCGCTGGTTCCGGCCCAATGACAGCACCAACGCCGAGGCCGGCCTGCGCGCCGGCTATGAACTGGCGTTGGAGGCGCGGCGCCTCGACTCGGACGCGCTCTACTACGTTTTCTTCGTCAGCGACGGCGTGGCCAACGTGGGCGACACGCGCGCGGAGGCGATCATCGCCTCTCTGGGCGGGCAGAGGGCCGAAGCCAACCCGATCCGGCTGGTTGCCGTGGGCGTCGGCATCGACAACTATAACGACGAACTACTGGAGCAGGTGAGTAACGACGGCGACGGCTGGTACCGCTACGTCTACTCGCCCGAGGAGGCGCAGGGCCTGATGTGGCGGGACTCCTTCGAACAGCTCTTCACACCGGCTGCCGATGAAGCGCGCGCCCAGGTCTCCTGGGACGCGTCCACGGTCGAAGAGTGGCGGCTGGTCGGCTATCTCAACCGGGCGAAATCGAATGAATCATTCGAGGATGACGAGGAGGACTTCGCCGAGCTGCACGTGGGCCAGGAGAACACGGTCGTCTACCGGCTGAAGCCGCGGGCAGACGCGGAGGCACCGCTGGGCTCTCTCTCCGTGCGCTGGCATCACCCGGGAACCGGTGAGCCGCAGACGCAAGAGTGGACGCTCGCCGCCGCAACTCCGATCCCGTGGGAGGAGGTTCCGCCGCTTCGCCGCATGGCGCTGCTGGTGGCGCTGGCGGGTGAGAACTCGGCTGAACGGCTGGAAGACGCCCAGGGCCGGCGGCGGGCGTTGCAGCAGGAGTTTTCGCAGCTTGGCGCCCTCACCCGGACACGTCAGGGGCAGGAGTTCTTAGAGATTTTGGAAGCTTCCCTGCCCGAGCCGCCGGCCTGGTTCGAGCAGGGTCAGTCGACACGCGATGAGTGAGACTGATACGATTCGAGCGAAGTGAAAGAGGACTTGGTTTCCATCACCGATAGGTCGGGAACCACCCGCCCTACTACGAGGAGAGAGGATTAGGTTTCCTCTCTCCTTTTCATTCTTTCTTCGGTATTGTCCTCTTCTCTTTTCCCTTCCCCAAGGACGTTCCGTCACCAATTGGACAGTTTATCTTTTGTGAATTACGGTTACGCTTTGCGCGGCCAATGTGCTATGATCGCGCTATTTCCCGTAAACGGTACGGGTTCATCGGCACTACGTTTGTACGTTCCACCCGCTCCTGAGGATGGTCAATGGAATCTGCGCGGCTCTTCGCTGTTGTCGTCGGCATCAACCACTATGCAAGCAACATCATCTCCGATCTGGGCGGCTGCGCCAACGATGCCAGGGCCATCTACGGCTTCCTGACCCAACGGCTGAACGTGCCGATCGACAACATCCGTCTTCTGACTTCGACGGGCGTTGAACCCGCCGCAAAGCTGCCCACCCGCCAGAATATCATCGCCGGCTGGCGCTGGCTGATCGAGCAGGCCGGGACCGGGGACCAACTGTTTTTCCATTACAGCGGCCATGGCTCGCAGACGATCTCAATCGACCCGAATGAGCCGGACGGCTACGACGAGACGCTGGTGCCGAGCGACAGCCGCACAGTCGACGAGACCGGCAGGCAGGTCTACGACATCCTGGATAAAGAACTGGCCGCGCTCATCGCGCTGGCTGAGAGTAAAGGTGCGCTGGTGACGGTTGTCCTGGACTGCTGCCACGCCGGTTCGGGGACGCGCGCGCTTGTTCCGGTGCGCAGGACCGCGGCCGACCGCCGCATACGCCCCGCAGATACCTTGCTGCCCGAGGTCGGCCGCACCCATCCGGTGATCGGCCGCCACCCGCACAAGCCGGTCGGCGCCGGTCATTGGTCGCGGCAGTTTGGCAACGAACACGTACTGCTGGCAGGTTGCCGTGACGAGGAGATGAGCCACGAATACCGCTCGCCGACAAACGGAGCCTGGTACGGGGCGATGTCCTTTTACCTGTTGCAGAAGCTGCAGGACCTGCGCTCGGAGATGACCTGGCGGGAGGTCCACGACGCTGTGCAGACACATGTCCACAATGTTTACACGCGGCAACTTCCGCAGTTGGAAGGCCCCGGCGAGCGGGCGGTCTTCGGTGATGTAGCGCCGCACGCCGGCTCCTACCTGAACGTGATTGGCGTCAAGGAGGCAGGCGACACGGGCAATGACGTGATCATTCGCATCGGCGGCGGCGCGGCGGTCGGACTCACTCCGGGCAGCCAGGTGTCGTTGTATCCGGCAGGCAGCGGCCCATTGGAGGGGCGGGAAATTGGCATCGGTGAGGTGATCGAGTCCCGGGTCGACTCGTCCTATGCGCTGATCAAGGGGGTGCGGAAGACCGCTTTTGGCTTGCCCGCCAGGGTAAAGGTGACGGCATATGGGTATGAGCGGCTGATGTACGAAGTGTCGTGCGCGGATCCGTTCCTGCTGGCAGAGCTGACGACCGCGCCGTCTTCGCCGTTCCTGCACGCGGTGGGGCGTAGCAGCCCTTTTACCCGCTTCCATGTCGCGGTTGAGAATGACGCCTACGTCATCCAGGACGGGAGCGGCGCGCAGATCGTGTGGGATACGCCGCCGCGTACACAGGCGGGCGCGGCCACAACCGCTGCCTACCTGCATCATCTGGCAACCTTCAACAATGTGCGCGCGCTGCGCAATCCTGCGCCGATGGCGCTGATGGAAGAGGCGCTGACGATAGACGCACAGTCCTATTCACGAGCGAGCCTCACGGCACCCAAGGACGGCGAGCCTTTGGCGCAGGACGGCGTCCTGCCCCCTGGGCGCAAACTCTGGTTCACAGTTCGCAACAACAGCGCCGAAAACCTCTATGTGACCGTCTTCAGCCTGTCCTCCCATTTCGGCATCCGGCGCATATACCCGGAACGGGCGCCATATCAGCTGGTTGCGCCGGGCAAGGCGTTCTTCGTCAACAATATCGAGCCTTTGGTTGAGGGCACCGGCGCGGAATCGGCCACCGAAATTCTGAAGGTCTTCGCCACGCGCGTGCCCACTTCCTTCGACGTGCTTGAGTTGCCGAACCTGAATGAGCCGGGCGGTTCGGAACAGACGCGGGCTTTTGGCCCCCTGGCCGAGTTGATGAACGGCATCCGCCACGACGGGCCGCGCGTCCGCAATCTGAGTGTTGTGCGGGACGACACCCACGACCGCTGGATTACGAAGCAGGTGGCGGTTACCGCACAGAGTAGACAGAAGAAGTGTGTCCTGCCGCAGAAGGCGGAAACGATCCTGGTGGGTACGGACCTGGAAATCACAGTGGAGAAACCGGCCGGGCTGACCGGTCATCTCTACGTCGCCAGTTTGAGCCACTTCGCGTGGGATGCGGACGATCCGATATCTCTGCCGCCGGGGTTGAATAATCCTGAGGCGGCTGAGTTTTTCCAGCCGCTTTCATTTTCGCACAGCCCAGGGGCGTCGCCGGGTGTGCTTGTGCTGGATACAAAGGCCAAACAGCTGTCGGCGATCAGCGCAGAGACCCCGCTGCGGATTGAGTTGAGCGTTGAGAACGATCCGGCGATTGCGGGCGTTGTGCCGGTGGCTTTTGATGGCGAGTACTACTACCTGGTCGGGCATCCGGTGGAGGCGCAGACGGTATCCCAGTATGCGAACAGGCGGCGGATGGCATTGGAGATCACGCATCTGCCGGCGCCTGAAATAGCCGAGAGCGGCGCGACGGCGGGAAACAGATCGCCCTGGCGGTTGGGGCGAACGATGCGGCGGCTGGTTTCCGGACTGCAGCATGAATGGCAGCGTGCTGAGTCCGCGGTGGACAGGACCGCGGACGCCGAAGACGAGGAGGCCGAGCCGCCCGTTCGGGACACGAAACACGCGGTGCGTGTGCTGCTGTACAAGCTGATCCATCAGAAGCTGCCGCCGGACCTTGGCGTGCGCCAGGTGAGTTGCGAGGCGGGCGGCACGCCCATCTACTCGAAGGTGACACCTGAAGATGTGGCGCAGGCGCGGCGCGTCCTGCTCATCACGCACGGATTCGGCAGCAGCACCGAGAAGCTGGTGCAGCGGGCGCTTCCGAACCTGATGAAGTTGGACGACTACGACCTGGCCCTGGCGTACGATTTCGAGACAATCAACACGAGTATCCGCGAGAGCGGACTGCTGATGACGGTACAGCTGCGCCGGCTTGGATTCGGCACCGAAACGGGGCCGCCGCTGGACATCTTCTGCCACAGCATGGGAACGCAAGTTGCGCGCGTCTGCGTGGAGATGGAGAGCGGACACCATTTTGTAGACCGGGTGTTCATGGTCGGCGCGCACAACACGGGCACTGCGCTGGCCGAATCGCATCGTATGATCCCATGGCTGGCCACGATCATTCTCAACCAGGCCGGACTGATGCAGTATGAGCTGCTGGCGCAGCTGCTGGCGCTGGGCATCTCACGCATGATCACCGGCGTGAAGGACCTGGCGCCGAGCGCCGAGCTCTACGAGAAGCTCAACGACCCGCGTAACGAAGTGGACGTGCAGTACTATGTTCAGATTGGCGTCAATGCCGAGATGGACGGGCCGGTGAACTGGCGCAAACTGTTCTCGAAGACCGAGTTTACGCGCATTCTGGACAAGGGGCTGGACCAGGTGCTGGGTCCAAATGACCTGCTGGTCGGGGTGGCGTCGGCGAGAGGCGTGCGGGGCGGCAACTGGCCTGGGTTACAGGTCGACGTGCTGGGCTGCCATCACTTCGAGTACTTTTACGCGGAAGAGTCGCTGGAGGCCCTGCGCCGTCAATTTGAACGGCGCCCTCAAGATTCCTGACGTTGGGACAACTCCGCCCAACGATTGAAGGCCGTTTCAAGCGATGTCTCGAGCTGGTTCAGTTCCGATGACAGGATCTGTAGTTTCTGATAGTCGCTGCCGCTGTCGTTGAGCCGCTGCTGCAGGCGCGCCTGCTCCTCCTCCCAGGTGGCAATCTCCTCTTCCAGTCGCGTCAGCTCCTGATGTTCCTGCCAGGTCAACTTCCGACCCGCGACTGTTGCGCGCGGCCCGGCTTCCTCGCGTCCATTGGTTGAATGGCGCGAGACGCGTGCAGGTTTGGCGCGGACGGCCTTCTTGTCTTGGGCTCGCAGCCGGCGATAAGTGGTGTAGGGCGCTGGATAGCGCTTCCCAAGAACGCCGTCTTCAAAGGGCAGGATGAAATCGACGGTGCGGTCGAGAAAATAGCGGTCGTGGCTGGCGACGATCAGGCAGCCGCTGAATGCGTCCAGAAACTCCTCAAGCACTGTCAGCGTCTGCACGTCAAGGTCGTTGGTCGGCTCGTCGAGGAGCAGCACGTTCGGCTGATGAATGAGGGTGCGCAGGAGATAGAGACGTCTGCGCTCACCCCCGCTGAGGCTGCCGATACGTCCCCGCTGTGTCTTGCGCGGGAAAAGAAACCACTCCAACATCTGGCCGGCCTCGAGGCGTTTGCCGTCCCGCGCCATGATCAATGGCGCTTCCTCTTCGATAAATTCGAGCAGGCGCTGCGAGTCGTGCAGATCGCTGGTCTGCTGGTCGTAGTAGCCGATCCGCACTGTCCTGCCCCAGTCGATTTGCCCGGCGTCCGGCTCGACTTTGCCCGCGAGCAGGTCCAGGAATGTGCTCTTGCCGGCGCCGTTGGGCCCGAGAAGGCCGACCCGATCGCCTGGCTCAAGCGCAAAGTCGATCCCCTTCACAGCGGCCGCGCCGGCATACAGTTTCGTCACTCCTTTCGCGGTGAGAACAGTCTTGCCCAAGCGGCGGGTGGCGAGTGCCATCACCACGCGATCGGAGTCCGAGTCGTAATGGATACGCTGGAGCTCAGCAACGCGTTGACGGCGGGCCTTTTGCTTGGTGCCGCGTGCCATCGGTGTCCGCCGTATCCACTCGAGCTCGCGCTTGAGCAGCTTCTGGCGCTGCTGCTCGCCCGCGGCCAAGCGATCGTGGCGCGCCTGCCGCAGTTCCAGGTAGCGGCTGTAGTTGCCCCCGTAGGAGACGAGCTGCCGCCTGTCAAGCTCGACGATGCGATCGACGACACGGTCGAGGAAATGGCGGTCGTGGGTCACCATCAGCAGCGCGCCGGGTGCGGAGGTCAGGTAGGCCTCAAGCCACTCGATCGTGTCTATGTCGATGTGATTGGTCGGCTCATCAAGGATCAGCAGATCGGCGCGGTCGATGAGGGCGCGCGCCAAGGCGACGCGCTTGCGCTGGCCGCCGCTGAGGGTGGCGATGCGGGCGCCGAAATCGCTGATGCCGAGCTTGGTGAGGACCGACTTGGCATTTGCGGCCGCGTTCCAGCCGCCGCTGCGCTCCACTTCCTCCGAAAGTTGCAGAAGCCGTTGCTGCAGGGCGGAGTTGGCCGGTTCCTGCTCCAGACAATGGTTCGTGCTCTCGTAGTCGCGCAGAAGGCGCATCTGGGGAGAATCGCTGCGAAAAAGCTGGTCGAGGACGGTAGCCTCATCGTCCAGCCGCGGTTCCTGTTGCACCATCTCGACGCGCACGCCGCCCCAAACGTTAACGTGGCCGCTGTCGGGCGCTTCCTGCCCTGCGATGATGCGCAGCAAAGTGGTCTTGCCGCTGCCGTTTACGCCGATGAGGGCGATGCGTTCGCCGCGATTGATCGAGAAGTCTACTCCGTCCAGCAGCAGGCGTTCGGAGAACTGCTTGGAGACACTCTCGAGGGCGAGGAGGTTCATGCGGCGTTCTTAATCGCCCTCAAGGTGTCGGGATCTTCAAGGGCGCTTACGTCGCCGGGGTCTTCGCCTAGATAGGCAGCCCGGATCAGACGGCGCATCACTTTGGCATTGCGCGTTTTGGGAAGCGCGGCGCAGAATCTGACCTCTTTGGGCCTGAGCGGGCGGCCCAATTCAAGGGAGATGCTTTCTTGCAGGGCGGTGCGCAACGATTCGCTGGCGTCAATGCCCGGCTTGAGGACGGCGAATACCACGATGTCGTTGTCCTCCAGGGAAGTGGGCACGGCCACAGCCGCGGACTCGGTTACGTCGGGATGTCGATTGACAAGCGTTTCCACCTCAGTCGGGCCGAGGCGTTTGCCCGCGACCTTAATTGTGTCGTCGCTGCGCCCGAGGATATACCAGATGCCGTCTTCGTCGATGGCGCAGAAGTCGCCGTGCACCCACAGCCCGTCGAAACGGTTCCAGTAAGTGTCCAGATAGCGTTCGCTGTCTCGCCAAAAGCCGCGTGTCATGCCTATCCAGGGCTGGCGGATGATGAGGTCGCCGACTTGCCCGCGCACCGGGTTGCCGGCATCGTCGACCACATCGGCGTCCATGCCCGGGATCGGACCGCCAAAGCCGGCGGGCTTGAGCGGTTTAAAAAAATTGCCGGCCAGGATGCCGCCGCTGATTTCAGTGCCGCCGGTATAGTTGAGGATCGGCTTGCGGCTTTCGAGCACATTCTCGAACACCCAGCGCCAACTGGCTGGGCCCCAGGGGCTCCCGGTGGAGCCGACCGCGCGCAGCGCGGAGAGATCATGCCGTTTCACCGGGTCGCTGCCATGGGGCATCAGGGAACGCACCAGCATCGGCGAAAGTCCCAGATGGGTGATGCCGTGCCTGGCGCACAGCTCCCATACCCGGTCAACCGACGGAAAGTCGCCTACGCCGTCGAAGAAAAACATGGTGGCGCCGTTGAGCAGTGTGCCGAATACTAGCCAAGGACCCATCATCCAGCCCATGTCTGTCATCCAATACATGCGCTCGCCCGCCTTCAGGTCCATGGCGTGACGCATATCCTGGGCAGCCTTGACCGGAAACCCGCAGTGGGTATGGAGCGCGCCTTTAGGAAGACCGGTCGTACCGCTGGTGTAGATGATCATCAGCGGTGTCTCTGCGGGAGTAAGCACGGTCTCGGCCTGGATCGACTGCTGGGGAATCAGTTCATTCCACCAATGGTCGCGATCTTGATTCCAGTCGATCCGCGAGGCATCCGACGCGGCGGGAAGCCGCTCGCAGACAACGACATGGCGGACGCTGGGAACATCGGCCAGTGCGCGGTCCAGAGTCGTCTTCATTGCAACCGTGCGGCCGCGGCGCAGGAATCCGTTGGCTGTAAACACCGCTTTTGCGTCAGCATCGTTAAGTCGGCTGATGATAGCGGAACGGCCATAGCCGCTGAACAGGGGCAAAACGATGCCGCCTAATTTGACCACCGCGAGGAAAGCAACGGCCAGTTCCGGGATCATCGGCATGTACAGCCCGACGGCGTCGCCCGGCCCGATGCCGAGACTGCGAAGGGCGTTGGCGCAGCGGCAGACCTCGCGATTAAGCTCGGCGTAGCTAAGCGTAGCACACCGGCCTTCCTCACCTTCCCAGATGAGAGCTGGTTCGGCCGCAGTCGGTGTAGACTGCCATTTGTCCAGGCAGTTATGGATGATATTCATCTGCCCGTCAACGCACCACTTGGCAAAGGGCGCGCCGGCTGAGAGGTCGACGATCTGCGAGTAGGGCTGGGCAAATCGAATGTCCAGGTCCTCCATTACCGCGTCCCAAAACCAGCCGATGTCCCCGATGGAGCGGTTCAGCAGCGTGTCGTAGGAGTCGATGCCATGCCGGTCCATGAACCGTTGCAGATTGCTCTGCGCGATCCATTCGGCGTTGGGTTGCCAAGCGACCTCCTGACCGAAAGGAAACGTATTGGTAGACATGATTAAGTTGTGAGTTGGGTATGGAATGGCGGAAGCATGTTGTCGACGCGAGCCATTATAGCGAAGAATCAGATAAATGGAAACGGGTTGAGCTGACAAGCGGCTGGCTTCAGGGAAAGTCCTGGAGAGCCGACCAGATAGAGAGGGCGATGAGCGCGAGGCCGGGCCAGCGGAGTACCCGCGCGGCGTTGCCGAACGACGGCGTGCGCCGGCGCAATAGCCGCTGCGTGAGCAGAGACAGCTCGCCCAGGAGCAGGAGAACTGTCCCCGCGGCCAGCGTTCCGAAGAGGGGACGGGTCAACGCCAGCCCGGTGCCGAGACCGGTCGTCGTAAATAGCAGGAGTAGGTATGCAACAGCCGCCGCTGCCAGCCGCGGTTCAAGGCCGCGCGCCTGCGTCAGCACGGCGCGACATACCAGCGAACCTATCGCGAGCCACAGACACAGGAGGAGCCAGCGCGGGCTGCCGAAAGCAGTACCGAACCGGGCCAATGCTGCGCTGAAGAGGAGATGGCCAAGGGTGGAGGCGGAGAAGCCGATGCGCGTGCGTATGGGCTTGGCCGCGCTCGCCAGAAAGAGGCCCCCCGTAACCGCGAAAGTCAACCCTGCGGCCAAGCCGAACGCGTATCGGGCGCTGTCGGTTCCGGCGCGGGTAAGAAGATAGCCGTACCAGGCCAGAAGAAGCAGGGCAAAGGAAGAAGCCGCATGGACCCAGGGCGGCACAAGACGTTCGGCTGTGGGGGATTTGCGGGAGAGGAAACCACCGACCAGGAGGGCAGCCCAGACGATGAGCAAGCCCCAGGCGATGAAATCGAGTACGGGCATGGGCGCGCTACCTCGTCCGGCGAGAGGAGGGCGAGAGACAAACGGGAGCTTCCTCCTTTTTCCTCATTTTGTGCGGTTGGCAGCGTACCCGAGGAGTTGCGGTTCAGCCCACACGGCCCAATTCCAGCGGCTGTTGCCGAGGCCATCGGTCATCAACTGCAGAACGGCAGGCTGTCCGGCATGGTTCGGTAGATCGGTAACGAAGCGCTCCCAGCTGCATGTCTGCTTGGTGTCGCTCCAAACGCGCACGCCGTTGAGCAGAACGCGGAAGGCACAGAAGTTGTCATCCTGCATCTGCGCGCCGTCGCGGATGCCGATTCCGAACCGAAGGCGAAGTCGGTCAACCTCGGCGGGAACGCGCAGTTCATATTCCACCACAGCGCTGCCCTCAACCGGTGGGTGCTGCCACAGAGCAGGCCGCTGCACCAGGCCGCAGCTTGCCGTGTCGAGCCGCACTTCCATCAGATCGGATGTGCGCGTAGCGCTTTGGCGGGATTCGGGGAAGGCCTCCAGGAGGTCGCACTTCCACACAAGCACAAACTCGTCATCGTCGGCGCCTTCCTCTTCCATCAGACTCTGCCACAGCTCCTCCTGCCACTTGAGGTAGCCCACGTATTGGGAAAGTTGCAACAGCGACTGTTCGTTTAGATCTCGGATACGCCGGATGACCGCGTCCAAAGTTTCCTGTTCGGCTTCGTTCATAACGAGTTTCTGGTGGGCGTTCGCCGGGCCAGCAATGGACTGACTTCTGCGACCGGTCAGATTGAAGCGATCATCATCGATTCCCAGCGGGAAGCGGCGGTCGGGTTGCTCAGGAGCACAAGGGCGACGTAGGTCGGCTCAAAGGGGCGGCGCAGCAGTCTCATGCCCGCTTCGCGCGGGATCATGCTGCCCTTTTTGTGGTTGCAGCGCTTGCAGGCGGTGGTCAGATTTGTCCAGCTATGGTCGCCACCGCGACAGCGCGGCACGACATGGTCGACGGTCAGCCCGTGTTTGCCGGGCGTGTCGCCGCAGTACTGACATGTGTAGGCGTCGCGCAGGATCACCGCGCCGCGGGTGGGCGGCACCGACCGGTGGGGCAGGCGAACGTAGCGGGTCAGGCGGATGACAAGCGGCTCGGGCAGAGCATGGTTGGCGCTGTGTAGCATGCGCTCGGTCGCTTCGACCAGCTCCGCTTTTTCGCGCAGCAGCAGCACCACCGCCCGCCGTACAGAGACCAGACTCAGTGGTTCAAATGTTGCGTTCAGCACCAACACGGAACGGGACATGGGATAATTCGTCGCGTGGATCCCGGCAGGCGGTAGACAGTGCCCGCGCCCCGTTCTCCACTGCACAACACTCGGGACACCTTATGCCTCCGCCACGACGCGCGCGCGAACAATGACCTCCATGAGAAAAAAGCAAACGATGGCGAACAGGACCGTCTTTACATTCTCGTTCTTCAGACGGCTCAGATAGAGATAGGCCGCCGGCAAGGTGATGACCGCGACAGCGGCATACAGAATATGCACAAAGGCGCGCGCAAGGTTCTCTCCCAGCCCCTGGCTGTAAAGGATCCAGCCCAGCAGAAACTCAACGATCATCAACAACTCACCGATTGCGGCGGCCCCATACCAACTGCCGTCCAGTGGACGAGAGCGGATGCGAAGCCAGATCGCCCATGCACCCAACGCGATGAAAAACAGGATGCCAGTTTGGGCCAGGCCGCGATGAATGTTACTCAATACCTCCGAGAACACGGCAAATTGCAAACGGTAAAGGTGCAGGTATCGAAATGTTTATGCTTTGCCCCAACCAGCCGCGACGGGCTACCGCTGGGGATGGACGCTGAAGTACTGGTGCAGCACCGACTCGACCAGCCCTCCGATCTCATAAGTTTCCCAGCCGGGACTGCCTGCCAGGGAAAAGATGCAGCCGCCGATTACATACGAATCCTGTTGCATCGCCTGGTCATACCAGACCAGCTGTTCGACATAGGCGCCGGGACCCCATGAGCCGAAACCATGCTGCGCCCAATACTCCTGAAAATCCCGCCAGCCCAGCGCCCGCTCGGGGCCAGGCCGATTGGTAACCAGTCCATCGACGCCCAATTCAGTCATCACGAGCGGGATTGCCCGGCCGGCCGGTTTCAAGAACTGGTTGTAGACCTGGCGGTAACGCAGGGTCAGCCAGCCGGTGTCGTGAGGTCCAACACCGGGATAACGCCCCTGGCCATCGCGGGTGGAATTGTAGTAGATGGTAGGCGCGGAATATTCGTGCAGGCCCAGCCAGCCGCCATGGGCCTGGGCTTCGGCGACGGCGGGCAGGAAGTGAGGCCACCACTCCAGCGGCGGCTGACCTGTGCCGAAGTTGCCGATCACACTGCGTAGGCCGCCCTGGGCGAGTATTCGAACTCGTTCAACCTCGAACTCGGCGAGACGCTTGAACTCATCCTCATTTCCGGCCACCGGCTCGTTGTAGGCTTCCCAGCCGTCGTAGTGGCGGCGGCGTTCATGATGGTCGGCCAGGGGCCAGAGGCGATTGGCGTACTCCTGCGCGGCGGCCTTGGCGTTGAGATTATGCAGCTGCAACTGGGGTAGATCGATGCGGCCAATCAGCTTGACGCGCGGGGCTGCCTCCTTGATCTGGCGCGCAAAATTAAAATCCAACTCCAGTGTCTTGACAACCGCAACGCCCCCGGTGCGCAGTAGATTGAAGACGCTGGGATGATTGCGGGTTATGAACAACCCCAACTTGCTCGGCGGACCGGGCGGAAAAGGCGTGACGGTCGGTGTAGGCGTGTTGGTTGGAAACGGGGTCGCCGTCGGATCGGGCGGCGTCGGCGTTGCGGTGGCCGAGGCGGGGCGCAATCCGCGCATTTCGACCCAGGGCAAAAAGCCGTGGTGGGCGTCAGGGGTCGTGGCAGACGCTGAGATGGAGGAGGCGTCGAGCGAACCGGGACCGTTCCTGCATGCGCCCGCGAGCAGACCAAGGCCGGCAACGGCGGCGCGCAGGAAGCGGCGACGCGACCAGAGGGTCTGACTCCGCCTGCCGGCTGCGGGCTGCGACGAATCTTGAGAGTCCAGTTCGGGACTATCGTGCCCGTCCGTGAGGGAAGAAGGGGAAGGGTGCTCTGTTGACATGGGGATACTATAGCATCGACATCGCAGCAGTTCAAAGTGTAGGGCGCACCTGTCTCCGGACCGACGCGGCCTTACCCGCCCCGTACGAGCGCTAATCCGAACAGGTCATGTCGTGATGGAGACGGATCAACTGCGTCGAAAACGACGAATCTCGAGGGTGTGCGTGGGCCAGATTGCCACCGTTTGCCCGTCGGCAGGACTTCGGCTATAATTTAGGCAGGGCAATCAACATATCCGGCGCGGGAAGACCGCCTAGCCACAGGAGAGAGCCATGGATAAGTACAAGGTCAGTATCGAATATTGCGTGCAATGAAACTACACGCCCCGAGCCGTCCGTGCGGCGGCCGATCTGTTGGAGAATTTCACGCCGGCGATTGAAAGCCTCAAAATGATCCCGTCGGGCGGCGGGCTTTTCGAGGTGCTAGCCAACGATACGGTTGTGTACAGCAAGAAGGCTGAAGGCCGTCATGCGGAGGAGGGGGAGGTGCTCGGCCTCTTCTCGGAGGCGGTCGGCTTGGAACCGGCCCCGCGCACATAAGAAGAGTTCAAACGCGGTGGCCGAATGCACCGTCGCTTGGTTACGCGAAAACGAAGCCCGCCGCATGTTTCATTGCGGCGGGTTTTCTATTGGGGACGCCTGGGCCAATAGCGGCCCACACTCTTTTTGGATTCGGCTCAAAGACCGGTCGGGAGGTCAACGAACTCGAAGTCGACATTGAATCGTTCGGCCAGATGCTCGCCGAGGGCCTGTACGCCGACCGTTTCGGATGTGTAATGGCCGCCGTAGAGGAGATTGATTCCGGCGTTGACGGCTTCGTAGTACTGGGAATGGCTCGTCTCGCCGGTAATATAGGCGTCGCAGCCGAGGCTGGCCGCGTCCGCGATCTTGTCGGCGCCGAAGCCGCTGAGAATAGCGACCTTCTCCACCTGGGCCGGGCCCTCCGCCTGAACGAGGCGCGGCTCCCCCACCTGCTCCTGATAGCGGTCCACCAGCTCATCGAAGAGGACCGGCGCGGCGCTTTCGGCGAGGACGGCGAGCGGCGTGCCCTTGACGTTGGCCCACCAATCGGTGACCGTAAGACCGAGGCGCCGGGCCAGTTCGGCGTTGTTGCCCCACTGCGGATGCGCGTCGAGCGCAAGATGGGCGGCATAGAGGTTCAGGTCGTGCTCGACAAAGGCGCGCACCAGGCGGCCGTAGCTGCCGACAAGTGGTTTCGCCCCGCCCCAGAAAATGCCGTGATGCACCAACATCAGGTCGGCGTCCCGCGCAATCGCAGCCTGTACGCAGGGTTGGTGCGCGTCAACCAGCCCGACGACTTTTTCAACCCGCGGGCGCCCTTCGATCTGTAACCCCTGCGGACCGTAGTCGGCGACCTCGCGGATGCGCAGCGTGTCGTCCAGATAGCGGACCAGCGCGTCCCTTTGCATCGACCTGCTCCTTTTGCAATGTAACCGAAGAGAAAAACGCCGGGGTGCGAGTCTTCATTCCTCGCCGTTCTCGCGCCTGGCATTCAATTCTCTCTCTGCCTCCGGACTGCGGCATACGAACTTCCTCACGCCGCGGGCAAATTTGCGCCGTGGCAGAAGCACACGCCGACCGCACATCTGGCAAAGCAGTCCGATGTCCGCGCCGACGCGCACAATTTCCCACAGATCGCCTCCGCATGGATGAGCCTTGCGCATCTGTACGACATCGCCTGTGTAGAGCTTCTCGTTGATCGCGAGCATGGGGCTGACATCCCCAGGCAGTGTGTGGTTCCTGTGATCTAGTCGCTCAGCGCGGCGCGGTCCAGAAAAAACGAGGCCGGACCGGCTATCCGGCTACCGTTTCCGCGGGACGTGTATCGGCCGTGCTTGCGCCGCTGCGCAGGAGCCCGCCCAGTGCCAGCAGGAAACTGAGCAGGTAGACAATCCACCCTAGAATCGGGACCCGCCCCAAAACGACGATCAGCAGCACGCCCAGCAGAAGAAGATAGAAGGGCGCGCGGTCCCCGCCCAACCGTCGGCCGATGGCCTCGCCCAGCCAGTAGCCGGTGAGAAGTGGGCTGAAGAACCAGACGAGAGCGGAGGCTGCGACCAGGAAAACGAACACGGCGACAGCGGGCAGCACGCCCCAGAAGGCAGCGGTGAAGATGACAAGTATGATCGATGCGATTGGAATGAATATAAGCAGGACCGCGGCGATCAGGCCGTAGACGCCGGTTTCGAGCGGGTTTGCGCGGATTGCTGCCGCCGGGCGGAGCAGCGTGTTGGGCCGGAAACGGAAAAGCAACCACCCGAGTATGCCGACACCGATGACAATGGCAGCCGTTCTCAGGACCCAACGAATGAAGGCGCCTACGATCGAGCCGCCAACTCCTTCGTCGGGCTCTGGGGCTTCAAACCTGATGTCGCGGGCAATACCGGTGGGGAGTTCGAGCGGCTCGGTAGCGGTGTACTTGAGCTCGCCGCCGATACGAGCGGCGTCATCAATGTTAAACTCACCGGCCTGGATGTCGGCATCGCCGGCAACTACGCCTGCGAAATCGAGCGCGCCCATGCCGCCGAAAAAATCCCCTCCGATCGCGCCGGAGATGTCGGCGCCGCCGGCAAAGGCGAAGAGATCACCGCCGATCTCGCCGCTGATGCGGAGCCCTTGCTCGATGGAAGGGAATCCGGTGTCGAAAGAGAAGTCGAAGGGGCCTCCTGCACCGGTCAGGAAGGCGTCATCCCCGACAAACCCGGAGATTTCGACACCGCCGCCGCCGACGCGTAAATCGTCCAACACAGCGCCCGCGACAACGACGCTGCTACCAGCCGCCCAGAGGTCGCCTTCGATGACCCCAGTCGGCCCAATCTCGATATATTGAGCTCCGGCGATCAGATCTCCCTGCACAATGCCGTTGATGTAAATCTCATTGGCGCCAATGTATAGATCGTCATCAACAACCTCACCGTCGGCAACCGTGTAGATGTCATCGCCGGACAGTTCGGCAGAGAGTGCCGCGCTTGAAACGGCCGCGGCCAGAAAGACCACGAGAGTCAACACAAGCCAGCGGTTTGCGATTTTGCCAGAACTCATCACTTTCGCCCCTACGGACTCCATATGTCAAGAACTGTTGAACCAGAGGAATCGCCTTGAGAGTACACTACGACCTGAGGCGGACCAAATTTCGCGAAGTGGCCGAACCTGGTGCAAAAGGAACTGTGCGCAAGTGTGCTGTTACGCACAAGGAAGCGGCCTGTTGGAGGAGTCGGCGGCATCAACTGTTCAATACGACGTTGTGGAACAGGTCCGGCTCCTGGTAGGCGCTGGGCGCGGGGAAGGCGCGCGTGTAGCTCTCGTATCGGGAGAGACGTCTGCGCAGCGGTTTGGGCAGCGCGCGCAATGTGGAGGGGCCGCCGCTGTACTGGCTGGCATGGGCGCGGCTGGCCCGTTCCTTCTGGTCGAGAAAGGCGTCCACGTCGATGCGGGCGTGGACCGGCGTCTCCCAACCGGCGATCTGGACGAGGTCGACGTCCTCGTTGCGGCCCACCTTGCGGGGGTTGCGGCCGGTCAACTGCATGAATTTCACGATCCAGCGCAGCACCCTCTTGTCAAAACAGGTGTAGTAGAGCTTTTGCGGCCGGTGTGGCGGCATTCCTGCACCTCCAGGGAGCGCCGGCGCCGCAATCTCCTGACCAGCGGCATAGAAGGCTACCGTAGCCGCCTCGCAGCAGCGGACGTGATCGGGATGTCCGTAGCCACCGTAGGGATCGTGGGTGATCACGACCTGGGGCGCCAAGCGGCGGATGTAGTCCACCAGCTCGCCCGCCAGACGCTGCACCGGCTGTTGCACTAGCGCCCTGGGATGCGCATTGTCGGGTGAGCCGCGCATGCCGCTGTCGCGATAGGGAAGATTCCAGATGCTGGTGATGCCGAGATGGACGGCAGCGCGAGCAAGCTCTTCGCTTCGCTCCTGGGCCAGCGTGCGACCGTCCTGGCGGCGGTGGCTTTCGTTGACGGTGCCGGCGTCACCGTCGGTCGCGATGATGACATGCACCTGCACGCCCTGCGAAGCGTAACGCGCCAGCGTTCCGCCTGGCCCAAAGCTCTCGTCGTCGGGGTGGGCAAATACGCCCAGTAGTGTTCGTATACCGTTCATTTCAAATCGCTCGCTAATATCCTCATTGCAGGGCTAAGGCGAATGTCCGTCAGGCTGTACCGGCCCCTGCGGCTGTGCTCTGCCGCGCAAAAAGCCCCAGATGATTCGGTGGACCAGGTGTTCAACCGGCGCGCGGTCGTCGGTTAAGACAGGCGTGCCCGCGGGTGGTTCCGCGGCCCGCACGCGAGACAGACTCTCCCCGACAAACTGTCGGAACTCGCGCGGGAGAGAAAGGGGCAGAGTGGCTACGTTTGCGGCAAAGGTTGCCTGTGCCGCCGGCTGGACCGTGGCAATGACGAGGGAGTTGGCCAGGTCATCGGCCGGCCCCGGCTCGTCCACGACCAGCACGGAGGGGAAGATCTCTGCCAGCGTTGCTGCGAGCGCGTCGACGAGAGCAAAGTCTGTCGCAGAACGGCCGACATTGATCGCCAGGACACCCTGTTCGGTCATATGCGCCCGCGCCAGGCGAAAGAACTCGACAGTGGTGAGGTGAAACGGAATGTAGGGCGGCCGGTAGGCGTCGACCAGCACGATGTCGAAGCGCGCGTCATCCGGCTGCTCCTGAAGCCAGCGTCGACCGTCGGCCGCGACCGCCGTCAGATTGGGCTGGGTCATCCCGAAGTAGCGCCGCCCGACCTCGATGATCTGGGGGTCGAGTTCGACGCCGACAATTTCGACCGCGCCGTAGATATCGTTGAAGAGATTGGGCGCTGTTCCCGCGGCCAAGCCTATGACGAGGACCCGCTCGTGCGCTGCAGGCGGGCCGTGGGTGCGAAAGAGCGGCGCCAGCAAAAAATAGTCCCAGATGCCGTGACTGAGCAGGCTGTCAGGATGGTAGACGCTGTGGAGACCAACGCCTTCGTTGAGCTGGAGGTGGCGCTCGCTGCCCCATGCCCTCACGACGATGTAGTTGTAGAGAGATTCGTCTTCATATAGAATTGGGCTGTCGTTCTGGCTGTCCCATTGGGCCCGCACGCTGCCGGGATCGAGCATAGCCAGCGTCAACGTAGCCCCGAGAGCCAGCAGCGAAAACCCTGAGAGGCGCCGGCTGCGCATGTTGGCTATAGCGGTCAAAAAGGTGACGGCCAGGAGCCAGCAGGCGAGCAGGTAGAAGCTCCAGCGTGTGCCGTAGACCGGGATCAGCCACAGAACTGGCAGGAATGTGCCGATGATGCTTCCGCAGGTTGCGATGGCGTAAAGCCGCCCGGCGACGCGTCCCGTCTCCTGCAGGTCCGAGACGGCCAGACGAACGGCCCAGGGGCTGACCGCGCCGAGCAGGATGACCGGCAGGCTGAAGAGCAGCAGGACGACGAAGAGCGAGCCCGCGAGCAGACCGGGCAGATAGTCGTTCAGCCCGACGACGGCCAGGCGCAGCACGGGGGGGCTGATGACCGGCGTCAGGGCGACACCGAGACCGGCCAATGCGGCGAGCGTTAGAAGACCGCCGAGGCTGGGGAAGCGGTCGGCCAGTTTGCCGCCCAGCCAGGCGCCCACGGCCAGGTACAGCAGGATCAGACCGATCACCGCTGCCCATACAATCTGGCTGTTGCCGAACCAGGGTTCCAGCAGACGGGCGGCGCTCAACTCGACGCCCAGGGTGACTGCGCCCGCGGTGAAGACGAGCAGCGAGAGAGATTTCATAGGGGAGCGATGTCGTAGCTGCGGCGACCTCCTCAGAACTGTTTTCACAGTATAGCACATCGAACGCGGCGAAGAAGAGAGGCTGGATGCCGCCTGTATGCGCGTGGTGGGAAGCGCGAATTGAGACGCGAGCGAACACTACCCGCGGCTTCGCTCTGTTCCGAAAGAGGGGTTCGCGATGAGCACGACAGGCTCACAAAGCGACGCGGCAGCGCCTTCGACGATCGGCCCGATCGCGCTCTTCGGGTCGGGGGAGACCGCGCCCGGCGCCCACCGAATCCACGCGCGCGTGATGCGCCGGCTGGCCGCGCCGGTGTCGGTCGCCATTTTGGAGACGCCGGCAGGTTTTGAGCTGAACTCACCTGCGGTCGCGGGCAAGGTCGGCGCCTACCTGGAGCGTCACCTGCGCAACTTCTCTCCCCAGGTTTCGATTGTGCCGGCGCGCAAGCGCGGCACCGATTTTGATCCCGACGACCCCGGGCTGGCGACGGCGATCTTCGAAAGCGACTATCTCTTTATGGGTCCCGGCAGCCCCACCTACACGGTGCGGCAGCTGCGTGACAGCTATGCATGGCATGCGCTGCGCGCGCGTCACCGGCTGGGCGCCGCCATCTGTTTTTCGAGCGCCACGACGGTCGCGTCCGGCCGCTACGCGCTGCCGGTCTACGAGATTTACAAGGTCGGCCAGGACCTGCATTGGATCGACGGCCTCTCCTTTTTCAGCGACTTCGGGCTGCGATTGAGCGCAGTTCCTCATTGGAACAACAACGACGGCGGCCAAGAGCTGGACACCAGCCGCTGCTACATGGGCATGCCGCGTTTCGACGAGCTCTTGGAGCTGCTGCCGGCCGACGTGACGGTGCTGGGTATAGACGAAAACACGGGCGTGGTGATCCAGCCGGCAGCGGGTGAGTGCGAACTTGTGGGCCAGGGCGGCGCGACGGTGCTGTCGTCCGAGGGGGAGACATTTTTCGACAAGGGCGCCCGTTTTCCCGTTTCAGCGCTGGGAGATTGGCGCCTGCCGGCGACAGCGCAGGAGGGTATACCCGGAGAGATATGGCAACGTGCCTGCGCCGTTCAGTCCGCGACCGATGTGCCGTCGGAGGCGCCGACGCCGCAGTCAATATTGGACCTTGCGGAGCGGCGCCAAGCCGCGCGTGCCGAACGCGACTGGGCCGTGGCAGATGCGCTGCGCGATGAGATCGCTGCGCATGGCTGGCAGGTCCACGACACGCCCGAGGGTCCGCGATTGGAGAAGGCGGGGTAAGTGGTCCGAGCGGTTGCGTCCCACGATTGACTGTTTAGCGATGCCGTCCGGTTTATCCGCGGGCGAGCTATTTAACGGGGCGGATGCATCGGCATAACGACGTGCAGGAACTCCTCGTCGCCGAGGCCGACGGGGCGGATCGTGCCGGGGCGGTTCGAATGGGTGGTCTCCAGTACGACCTGGTCTTCGTCAATCTGACTGAGCACGGCGATCAGGAAGCGAACGTCGAAGTCGATCTCAAGCTCATCCCCCTCTACCATCGCATCCAGCTCGTTTTCACTGTTGCCCTGCTCGGGGCTGGTAGCGGAGAGATGCAGGTTGCCGACCCCGCCATCGTCGCCTGTTTCGACCTTGAGACGCACAATATTGGCGTTGTCGCGGGCGAAGAGCTGCGCCACCCTCGCCGCCTGCAGAAAGGCATCGGTGCCGACGACGGTGCGCGTGTTGTGGCTCTTGGGGATGATCGCCCGGTAGTCGGGAAAACGATCGGCGATCAGCTGGCTGACAAGATCGACCTGGTGGAAGGCGCCGCGGCTTTCCGCGCCCCTGCCCCATACTCGAAAGAGAATCTGATTGCGGGCCTGCGTGACCGTCACCTGGACCGGCTTCTCCTCATCAGAATCGACGACGATCCGGCCTAACTCACCCAGGTGGCGCGCCGGCACGACGACCGCCATGTCCTCCGTGAAAGCCTCGCCTACCTCAATGCTGCGCACACTAAGACGGTAGCCGTCGGTGGCGGCCAGAGAGAGGCGCTCTTGCTGAAACGTAACCTCGACGCCGGTAAGCGTCGGGCGGCTCTCGTCGGTGGCCGCTGCGAAAACGACCTGATCGATCATCTTGGTCAGCCCGGCGGTCTCCAGCGCGATCGTGCGTCCTTCCAGTGCCTCGGCGGTCTCCTCCGGCCCTTCGCCACTATCGACGGTCGGGATCACGGGAAACTCCTGGGCGTCAATGCCCTTGATGTTGACATCGTAGTTGGCGCTGCGCAGGCGGAGCGTTTGCTTGCTGACCAACAGCTCCATATCGATCTTGCCGGGCGGCAGGCTGTTTACAAACTCGGCCAGCAGGCGGGAGGGGACGGTTATCGCGCCTTCATCATCGACGCTGGCGCCAACCCAGCAGTTGATGCCGATCTCCAGATTTGTGGCGGCCAGCCGCAGCTGGTTGTCCTTGGCTTCCAGCAGGATATTGCCCAGTACCGGCAGTGTGCTGCGGGACGATACCGCGCGGCCGACGATCGATAGGCCCTTTGATAAATTCTCCTGAAAGCAGCTTACACGCACGTTTTCCTCCCGTCCGTCAGGAAATTAATCTGAGTCTCAAGTGAATGCCGCAAATATAGCACAGTGGAAAGTTGCGGCCAAACCCCGGCGGGTGGATCAAACCGAAATGGCCGCCGCGGAATCGCAGGCATCGAAGATCAGGCAGTGAGATTCCCGTGAACGCCATCGCAGTGGGCGCGAAAAAATGCGAATCAAACCTTGTTTGGCAACTAGTGCCCGGATTCTCTATAATTGAGGCGAACAGAGACAGTGTAGAGAAATCGGGAATGCTACGAAACAGTTCGGCCGGGATTCTCGGGCGAGGGGTCGGCGGCAAGGTTCTCCTCCCTCTCTCTCCGCAACCTTTGCAGCAAAAGCGTGTTATTACGTTATGAAAGGGAATGCAACAAGCGGGCCGGAAAGCAGCGCCAACGGCAGCCAACCGCAATTGTCGGCAACGCAACAGGAGGAGGAGCGGGCGGCTGAAGCGGCCTTGGTGGCGCAGGCGCAGAAAGATCCCCAGGCATTTGGCGAACTGTACGAACGCTACATCGATCGCATCTATTCGTATGTGTATAGCCGGGTGCAGAACGTTCAGGACGCGGAAGACCTGACAGCGCGTATCTTTTACAGGGCTTTGGACCGCTTGGACAGGTACGAGGACAGGGGATTGCCCTTCGGCGCGTGGCTGTTCCGCATCGCCCACAACCTGGTCGCCAACTGGCATCGAGATCAGAGCCGGCGGACCTTCCTTCCGATCGACGGGCTAGTTTTTCCAGGTGAAAGGCATGACGAACCGGAGGCCACAGTAGAGAGGCGCGAAGGGGAAGAGGCACTTTGGGCAGCGATTGAACGGCTGCCGGAAGAGCGGCGCCGGCTACTTTTTCACAAATTCGGCGACCAGTTGACAAACCTGGAGATCGGTGAGTTGATGCAGAAGAGCGAGGGTGCGATCAAATCGTTATACTTCCGCACACTGGCGGCGCTGCGTAAGGATTTAGGCGAACAGTTCGATGACGACGGGGCGTCCCCCGTTCCTGAAGTGGAGAAAGGCAGAGAAACCGATGGAGACCGCGAATAGACTGGCTTGGTGGCGGCAGTTCAGAGTCGGCGTACTGAGCGGCATCCCCTTTTTGCCATCGCCGCGCGCCGAAACAGAGGCTGAAGCGACTGACGAAGCGCTGACGGAGGAAGAGGAGGAGCAGTTGGCGCAGATGGTCTCCTTTCTCGACAGGCTCTTCCCGTTTGTGAAACCGTCGCCAACATTTCGCGCCCAATTGAAGCAGGCTCTCTTGGCCGAGCACCGGCGGCGGCTGGCCAGCGGCTCCGCTGTTCCGGTCCCGCAACAGGGCCGCATCTCCTGGCGCTGGTCTTTGGCCGCCACAGTACCGCTGCTAATCGGCGTGCTGGCCACCATTCTCTGGCGGCGCAGCCATCGCTCCGGTGAACAGTTGGCGTCCCTGATCGGCGGGCAGTAGAGCGGCTCCGCAAAAGGCTTCCCCGGACCTTCTCTCAACTCGAAATCTATATGGAGAGACGCCTTGCCCCAGTCTTGGCCTACCTCTTCTTCTGTCTGCGGGTGACACTGCTCACACGATCGAGCTTCCCTTTGCGCTCTGTTGCCGTCCCCCCGGATGATGGCTCGTCGAGCAGATGCCCCTGCACCAACTGGTCCTCTGATTCGCGGGCCTGTTTTGGAAGCCCTTTCGCACGCGCTTCGCCTGACTTCGCCGACTTTGGGGCCCGACGGGTGGAGTCGGAAGACTGTGGCGCAGAAGCGTTGGAGGCAGGCTTCTTCGCTTTGGTTGCACTGGACGGCTGATCCGAGCGGTTGCCGTCTGCTTTGGTCTCCATTCTCCGTCCGCCGTCCCGGGTGGCCCGCTTCGGCGGCTTTGACCGGCGCGCGTTCGACTTAGGACTCGCTCTCTCTGCCGCGGGTTTTTCTTTGGCAGAAGCGGGAGTCGCTTTGCCCGCCTCCGGCTTTCGCCGTCTGGCCGTTTCGCTGTCCAGCGAACGCCCCTTCTTTGACGCTGGCTCATTGTCAGTGGCAGAGGCTCTGCTCGTCCCCTTGCGGCGCTTGGACACTGGCTCTTTCTTCGCTTGACCGTTGCGCGTCGCGCCACCATCCGCAGGGCGGGCATCCGCTCCACCCTTAGTGGCCCGTCGCCCGGTCGCGCCAGTCACCCTTCCATTTGCCTGCGGTGAGGGCTGCGACGGCCCATCCATCGCGACAACCACCGGCGAGACGGCATGCACGGACGCGACAGCATCGCTCTGCGCCAGGTCCACCGCCTGTGAGCCCTGGGTGCTGCGTCCACTGGACGGGATATCTCCGAACGCGATCGGTTTGGCCACGCCTCTCTTGGTCACACAGACCGCAAACGTATGATCCGGCGTCAACATGGCCGCGCCGGCAAGCTCACCGCTGTGATCGCTGATCTTGTGGGCGATAATGCCGCCGCCGCCGCGACCTTGCGGCCCGAATTCGCTCATGCGCGTGCGCTTGACGAATCCGGCGGTCGTCAACGTGAGCAATTCGCCCTCTGGGGCGACTGGAAGCGCCGCAATTACATCATCTCCGCGCTTCAGGTTGATGCCGGCGACGCCCGCGGCGGCGCGCCCCATCACCCGTACCATCTCCTCAGGGAATCGGATCGAGCGGCCCTGGCGGGTGACGAGAACGACCTCGCCGTTCCCGGGCGTCAAGAACGCGCAGGCCAGTTGATCTTTGGCCGCCAGGCGCATCACCTCCAACGCGCCCGTGGCCGTCTGCGTGAATTCTGCCAGCGCAATGCGTTTGACCGTCCCCTGACGTGTGACGAAAAAGAGGAAGCCGTCGGCCGCGGCCTGGGGCAAAGCGAGCATCGTCGCGATACCATCGCGCCTGCTATAGCTGGTCAGGTCGGCGAGATGCCGGCGCCCTTCCTGGGGAATTTCATGGATGGCGAGGCGGCGACAGCGTCCGTCCGCGGAAAAGATGTATAGGTGATCGCGCGTGTTGGCCGTCAGCAAGGCGAGTGCGGCGTTCTGACCCGCTTGACGCAGACCGGCGCGGCCGATACCGCTAAAGTCCTGACGCCGCAGTTCACCGTTGGCGCCAAGGGCGACCCAGACCCGTCGGTCGGGCAGCAAATCGGTGGCCGTGAGCGTGCCCTGCGGACGTTCGACGAGCTGCGTGCGGCGGCGGTCGGCGTGACTCTCACGCTGGGCAAGAAGCTCCTCGCGCACGACGCCGAGAATCTTGGCGTCGTCGGCCAGCAACTCCTCCAGGTATGCAATCCGCTGCCGCAGCTCCTTATGCTCCTCTTGCAACTGTCTGCGCTCGAGGGCGGTCAGCCGCCGCAGCGGCATGTCCAGGATCGCTTGGGCCTGCACCTGGGTGAAGCCGAACTCGCTTACCAGATTCTTGCGCGCAGTCTCCACGCGCTGGCTGCGGCGGATCGTTCGAATGACGTCGTCGAGAATGTCAAGCGCTTTGAGCAGCCCTTCGACGATATGGGAGCGGGCCCGGGCCTTCTCGAGGTCGAACTCCGAACGGCGGCGGATGATCTCCTGGCGGTGCTCGACAAACAGAACCAGGATCTGCTTAAGTGTGAGTGTGCGCGGCTCGCCATTCACCAGCGCCAGCAGGGACATACCGAAGGTCTGCTGCATCGGCGTCAGCTTGAGAAGACGATTCAGCACCACCTGCGGCTGCACGTTGCGGGTCAGCTCGATGACGATGCGCATACCGGCGCGGTCGCTCTCATCGCGCAGGTCGGTGATGCCGTCGATCTTGCCGTCGCGCACAAGCAGCGCAATCCGCTCGATCAGATTGGTCTTGTTCGTCTGGTAGGGCAGATCGGTCACGACGATGCGGCTGCGGCTGCGGCTCATCTCCTCAAAATGGGCCTTGGCCTGCAGGATCAGCCGCCCTCTGCCGGTGGCGTATGCCTGGGCAACGGCGTCGATCTCCTCTTCCCCTTTGCTGCCCCGGCGGAAGCGGAAAAGAATGCCCCCTGTGGGAAAGTCGGGCCCTTTGATGAACTGCAGCAGGTCATTGACGCCGATCTCTTCGCGTCTCTCAAACTGATCGATCAGATAGACAGTTGCGTCGACCACTTCAGCCAGATTGTGGGGAGGGATGCTGGTCGCCATGCCGACAGCGATACCGTTGGCGCCGTTGACCAGCAAATTGGGCAACGCGGCCGGCAGGATGCCCGGCTCCTTGAGCGTCGTATCGAAGTTGTCGCGCCAGTCGACCGTCTCCTTCTCGATATCCGTCAGCATCAGGTCGCTGATGGCGGCGAGACGCGCTTCGGTATAACGCATCGCCGCGGCGTTGTCACCGTCGATCGAGCCAAAGTTGCCCTGGCCGTCGACAAGCGGGTAGCGCAGGCTGAACTCCTGGGCCATGCGCACCATGGCGTCGTAGACCGATGTGTCGTTGTGCGGGTGATACTTGCCCAGGACTTCGCCGACAATGCGGGCGCTCTTTTTGTAAGCCTTGTTGCTGGTTACGCCCATATCGTGCATGGCGTAGAGGATACGCCGGTGCACCGGCTTGAGACCGTCGCGTACGTCGGGCAGGGCGCGGGCAACGATGACGCTCATGGCGTAATCAAGATACGCCACCTGCATTTCAGAAGTTATATCGACCCCGCGAACTTCGCCTGTCATCTTCGTCGTCTACTCATTCGTCGTCTACTCACAAAGAAAAGTGTGAAATGAGAACTCTTTGCCCTTACAATTCAATGTTCGCATAGGGTCTTCGTCACGTCAACGGGAGTAGATTACCGGGCAGAGGCCACATTCAAGGTTGTCGCAATACGGCAAGGTTCGGGTGGTTGGGCGCGTGGTGGTGTTCGCCGCGCGCTTACACCTGCTCCAGCTTCAACGCCCGGCGCAGTTCGATGACCTGGTCGCGCAGGGAGGCCGCGCGCTCGAACTCCAGCTTCTGGGCGGCCTCCTGCATCTCCTCTTCCAATTCAGCGATTTGGCGCACGATCTCGTCCGGGGAGAGGGTAGCGAGATCCGGCGCGGACGCATCGCCGTCGACGATGTAATCGGCCTGCTCCTCGGCCATAACCTTCATGCGGTCGGTCAGATCGCGGATGCTTTTGACGATGCTGCGCGGCTCGATGCCGTGCGCCAGATTGTGGGCCTCCTGGATGCGGCGGCGGCGATTCGTCTCGCCGATGGCGCTCTCCATCGCCTCGGTCCTCTTGTCGGCGTAGAGAATCGCACGTCCCTCGACGTGGCGGGCCGCGCGCCCGATCGTCTGAATCAGAGACGATTCACTCCGCAAGAAGCCCTGTTTGTCCGCGTCCAGAATTGCCACCAACGTGACCTCCGGCAGGTCCAGACCTTCGCGCAGCAGGTTAATGCCGACGACCACATCGTAGACGCCCAGACGCAGATCGCGCAGGATTTCGACTCGTTCCAGCGTGTCGATCTCGCTGTGGAGGTACTGTACTTTGACGCCCAAATCGGCCAGATACTCGGCCAGGTCCTCGGACATCCGCTTGGTGAGGGTCGTGATCAGCGCGCGCTGACCGATCGCCACGCGTCGATGCACCTCGTGGAGCAGATCTTCGATCTGGCCCTCGGTCGGCCGCACTTCAACGATCGGGTCCAACAGACCGGTCGGGCGGATGATCTGCTCGACCACCTGCCCGGCCTGCGCCATCTCATAGTCGCCCGGCGTGGCGCTGACATAGACAACCTGCTTCACGACCTCGGCGAACTCGTCGAACTTGAGCGGCCGGTTATCGAGCGCGCTCGGCAGCCGGAAACCATGCTCGACCAGTACCTCCTTGCGCGAGCGGTCGCCGGCGTACATGCCGCGAATCTGCGGGATCGTCATGTGGCTCTCGTCGATAATCACCAGCCAGTCCGCCGGAAAATAGTCGAGCAGAGTCCACGGACGGCTGCCGGGCGGTCGCCGCGCCAGGTGGCGGCTATAGTTTTCGACACCGTTACAGTAGCCGATCTCCTGCAGCATCTCAATGTCGTAACGCGTGCGTTGGCCGATGCGCTGGGCCTCCAGCAGTTTTCCCCGGCCCTCCAGCTGCTCGGTCTGCCCCTTCAACTCGGCTTCGATGTCAATGATCGCTTCCTTTACCTGTTCCTGGTGGGTGATGAAATGCTTTGCCGGAAAGATCTCGACTTCGGGAAAGTCGTCCAGGATTTCACCGGTCAGCGTGTCAATTTCGCTGATACGCTCCACCTCGTCGCCCCAGAAGCTGACGCGCAGCGCGTTGTCGCTATAGGCCGGCTGCACCTCCAGCACGTCCCCGCGCACGCGGAACTTGGCCCGTTGCAGCGCTGTGTCGTTGCGCTCGTAGAAAATGTCGACCAGGTGACGCAAGACCTGATTCCTGCGCACCATCTCGCCCACACTCAGCTTCAGAGCGACCTGCCCGTAATCCTGGGGACTGCCGAGGCCGTAAATGCAGGAGACCGAAGCGACGATTACGACATCGTTGCGACTGAAAAGGGCACTGGTCGCGGCCAGGCGAAGACGCTCGATCTCCTCGTTGACCTGAGCATCCTTCTCGATGTAGGTATCGCTGCGGGGGATGTAGGCCTCGGGCTGGTAATAATCGTAGTATGAAACGAAGTACTCGACCATATTGTTGGGAAGGAACTCGCGAAACTCGCTGTAGAGCTGCGCGGCCAGCGTCTTGTTGTGCGCGATGACCAGCGTTGGCTTCTGGATCTCTTCGACGACCTTGGCCATCGTGTAGGTCTTGCCGCTGCCTGTGACGCCGAGCAGCACCTGGTGTGCCATGCCCGCGTCAATGCCCGCGGCAAGTTTGGAAAGTGCCTGGGGCTGGTCGCCCATTGGTTGAAAGTCACTGACTACCTGAAACGGCGGCATTTCCAGCTCCGTCAATCGAATCGAACTTTTGTTCGCGTTGTGCCATTGATTATACCCGCACTGCGCGAATCTGTCCAGCGTAGGCGGGCTACTCTCCGCCTACACTCTGCCTACAAGAAAAATCCGGATTTGGTCATTCCGGCAGAAGGGCCAATCGTGTATAATCGGAATCGATGAGCGTATTCCACCTTCTGCGGCGAATCAACCAAGAGTCGTCAACCAGGTCCCCGCTAGAGAAAGGCGTGCAAAGGAATCGGCGAAGGGGCGGCGTGCGTCTGCTCGTCTGTACACTGATCGCCGCGCTCGCGGCCGTCGCGCTGCTGGGAGTCGATTTCGGCGCGGGCTTTCCGCATGTGAACCTGGCCGCGGCCCAGGAGGAGGCGACCTCCACCCCGGACACGCAGCAGCCGAACACGGCGACCGAGACGAGTACCGCTTTGCCCACCGCGACCCGCTCGGCCGAGGAGCTGTCTGAATCTATTCGCGCCACCGCGACCGCCCGCGCGCAGGTGACGCTTACCGCCGCCGCGGTCGCCACCAACATTGCCCTCACGCCAACGGCCACGCAGACGCCTACACTTACGTCTACGCCGACGCCCAGCGCCACACCCACCCCGTCCCCCACGCCCACGCCGGGCCCGGATGAGATCCTGGACGCGCGCATCGACAATCTGATCGCGGAGATGTCCGTCGCAGACCGCGTGGGCCAACTGTTTGTCGTCACGTTCCAGGGCAGCGATGCGGGCCCGCGCAGCGACATCGCTGAACTGATCAAAGAGTACCGGGTCGGCGGCATCGTTATCAGCCCGAACAACCGCAACTTCAGCAACTATAGTGAAGAGCCCAGAGAGGACGTGGCGCGGCTGACCAATCAGCTGCAGGCCTTGGCCTACGGCCTGTACCTCGCTCCGACGGAGGCGCTGAACGCGAAAGAGGGCGCGGCGACCATCCCCGGCATTTTGCCCTCCTCGCTCGAGCAAAGACTGCCATTGGAACTGCCGCTGCTGATCGGCGTTGAACAGGGCGGCGACGGCCTGCCCGTCTCGGTACTGCGCGCCGGCTTTACCGCCATCCCGCCGCAGATGGCGCTGGGCGCGACCTGGAATCCGATGCTGGTGGAGGAGGTCGGGGCGGTTCTGGGGCGCGAACTGCGCAGCGTGGGCGTAAACCTGCTACTTGGGCCGACGCTGGACGTGATGGAACAGCCGCGGCCGGACCTTGTGGCCGGCTTCGGGCTCCACACATTCGGCGGCGAACCTTTCTGGGTAGGCCGGTTGGGACAGGCTTATGTAACCGGAATTCACCGCGGCAGTGACGGACGCGTCGCCACGGTGGCCGGCCATTTTCCCGGACAGGGAGGCACCGACCGGCGGCCGGAGGAGGAGATCGCTACCATCCAAAAAAGCTTGCAGGAACTGCAGCGCATCGAGCTGCCGCCGTTCGCCGCGGTGGCCGAACGCCCTTCCGCGATCCTGAGGGTTGATGGATCGGCGGCCTCGACCGAGGCGCTGATGTCGGGCCATATCCGTTTCAGCAGCTTCCAGGGTAGCCGCGAGCGCACGCCGCCCATCAGTCTGGCGCAGGAGTTGGGCGTTCTTCTCGACCTCGACGAGTTTGCGTCTTGGCGAGCGCATGGCGGCATTCTGATGAGCGATGCCCTTGGCGTCCCGGCTGTGCGTCGCTACTACGACCCGCAACTGCAGGAGTTCCCACGGCGGCGAATCGCACTCGACGCATTTACCGCCGGCAACGACCTGCTATACCTGGCCGACTTTTCGTTGACCGACAGCTGGCTGGATGCCAGGGCCAACATCAAAGAGACGATCATCTTTTTCCGCGAGCGCTACACGAACGATGCCGAGTTTGCCGCCCGAGTCGACGCATCTTTGCGCCGGATTCTGCGCCTGAAACTGCGGCTGTATGACCCCGCTTATGCAGAGGAGATGGCGGAAGACACGCAGGCTCAGATGGAAGAACCGATCGCGGTCGATATTGCGGATGTGTTGATTGGACCAGATGATCTGGCGGAAGGATTCGGCCTCGATCATCAGAAAGAGGCCCAGACGCTGCTTGACCAGGTCGCCGGCGAGGCGCTGACGATCTTCTTCCCCGATTCACCGGGGCTCACCGACCCGCTGCCTGCGCCGCCGGGCGAAGACGAGAACATCCTGATCTTCACCGACAGCCGTATCCTGCATGAGTGTGACGTCTGCCCGCCTGAGCCCGCAGTGGAACCGGCCGCACTGGAAGAGATTATGCTACGGTTTTACGGGCCGGAAGCGACCAACCAGCTCAAACCGGAACAGATTCGCAGTCGCGGGTTTTTCGAGTTGAACTCGCTCCTCAACGGCACAGCCGACGAGGCGCTGGCGGATGAGCTGGATGAGGAAATCCTTAACGCCGATTGGCTGATCTTTGCCATGCTTGATGTCGATGTCGCCAACTACGAAAGCAGCGACGCGGTCAAGCAGTTTCTGCGCCTGCGCAGCGACCGCCTGCCGGGCAGCAAGCTGGTAGTGCTCGCGCTCAACGAGCCCTACTTCTTCGATTCGACCGAAATCGGCAAGATGACCGCCTACCTGGGCGTCTACTCGAAGACGCAGCCGTTCCTGGAGGCGGCCGTGCGCGCGCTCTTCCGTTCACGAGCGCAGCCGGTGCGGGGGGCGCCGCCGGTAAGCGTACCCGGCACCCGTTTCAGCAACCTAGTCGAGCGGCTTGAGCCGGACCCGAACCAGACCATTGGGCTTACGCTGCTGAACGAAGGAATCGTCTTTGAAGAAACGGAAGAGAACGAAGTAATCGTCGCGCAGGCCGACCTGTCGCTGGGCGACATTCTTGAACTGCAGGCCGGTCCGATCCTGGACCACAACGGGAACATGGTGCCCGACGGAACGCCGGTAAACTTCCGGCTGGTCTACGAGGGCGAGGAGTTCGTACGGCAGGTGAATCCTGTGGGCACGCGCGGCGGATATACGCGCAGATCGGTCCCGTTGGAACAGGCGGGTACTTTGGTGATCGCGGTCAGCAGTGTGGAAGCGACCTCAAGCACAGAAATCCGTGTGAGCATTCCGGCGGCGGATGGCGAAGGAGACAGAACTCGGATTTCAATAACCGATCCGCTTCCCGTGCCTGCGCTGACGCCAACGCAAGCGCCGCCCACAGCCGAGCCGACAGCACAAGCCGTGCCCACGCCGGTCCCCACCCCTGTGCTGCCTGAAAACGTTGAGGTCGATGTGGCATCGCTGGCGGTCGCGTTAGTCACACAGCTAATGGTGCTGGCGCTGCTGCTGGTGGTGCTGGTGCAGGTGATGCCGCGCCAGCAGCTCGTGCACCGTCTGCTGTGGGCGATGATCGTGGGCTGGTGCGCCTACATCCTCTACGGCCTCGGCGCAGTCCCCGGCGGCGTCTGGATCCAGGTTAACCTCTATCCCTGGGACAGTGTGCCGATCGTGGTGATCGGGATGTTAATCCCGCTCGTCTGGCTGCAGTTTCGCGCCGAGTAGGGACAGGCGGTTTCCCTTCTTTAGATCGATTGCTCTGGCGTGGTTCATTCGCGCGTAGGCGGGGCGTCCTGTCATCCGACATTCTTCGCCCTATTCGTCTCAGGTCAACACTTTCTGCGGCCCGCTGCCGTTTGGCTGCACGGGCGCATCCTCCTGGCGCCGGAACTGGTTCATGTACAACTCGTAGTAGAAACCTCTCTGCGCCAGCAGTTCCTCGTGCCTGCCCCGCTCGATGAACTCGCCGTCGCGCAGAACAAGCACCTGGTCGGCGCTGCGAATCGTGCTTAACCGGTGCGCGATCACAAAGCTCGTTCGCCCCTTCAGCAACTCATTCAACGCCGCCTGGATCCGCTGTTCGGTGCGCGTGTCCACGCTGCTGGTCGCCTCGTCCAGGATCAGGATACGCGGGTCGGCCAGCGCCGCGCGGGCGATGGCCAGCAGCTGGCGCTGCCCCTGGCTCAAGCCGCTGCCGCGCTCACCCAGCACGGTCTCGTAACCTTCGGCAAGGCGCTCAATAAACTCGTGCGCCTGCGCCAGCTTGGCTGCGGCCACGACCTTCTCGTTCGACGCGTCGGGCCGGCTGAAGCGGATGTTGTCCATCACCGAGCTGCTGAAAAGGTAAGTGTCCTGCAGCACGATGCCGATCTGCTGCCGCAGACTGTGCATCTGCACGTCGCGCACGTCAACACCGTCGATGCGCACGCTGCCGCTCTTCACGTCCCAGAAGCGGGGGATGAGATTGATGATCGTCGTCTTGCCGGCGCCGGTCGGCCCGACGATGGCGACCGTTTCACCGGGCTCGGCGCGCAGGTCAACGCCCTTCAGGACCGGCTCGCCCGGCACGTACTCCGCGTGGACGCCTTCGAGCGAAACCGCGCCCTCGATCACGCGCATCGGCTGCGCGCCAACCTTCTCCTGCACCTCCGGCACCTCATCCATCAGCTCGAAGATACGCTCGACACCGGCAATCGCGCTCTGAATATTCGTCCACATTACGCTGATCTGGGAGATCGGCATGTTGAAGCGCTGGGCATAGCCGAGAAACGTGACGAGCAGCCCCAGCGAAATCGCCGAGCCGGCCAGCGATTGACCGCGCAGCAGCAGCACGCCGCCGACCCCTACGACGATGGCGATGCCAAGGAATCCGAGCGCCTCCAACGCCGGTGCCAGCGCCGAAGTGTAGGCAACCGCCTTGATATTGGCGTCGCGGTTGGCCGCGTTGCTATGCCGGAACTGCTCGATATTCGTCTCTTCGCGACTGAAAGCCTGCACCTCGCGCACACCGGAGATGCCCTCCTCCAACTCCGCGTTCACTTCGCCGATGCTCTCGCGCGTAACCCGGAACGCTTTGCGCGCCTGGTTGCTGAACCACACCGTCGTGATGACCATCAGCGGCACCACGCTCAGGCTGATAAGCGCATAGGCCCAGTTCAACACCAGCATCTGCCAGATAATCCAGAGGATCAGCAGCGCGCTGCTCAGCACCTGCACAAGCGCAAAGCTGACCACCTGCTGAATCGTATCCGAGTCGTTGGTGATGCGGCTCATCAGGTCGCCGGTCTCGTTGCGCGCATAGAAGCCGAGCGAAAGCCGGTGCAGATGGGCGAACAGGCGCACGCGCACAATGCGCAGGACCGTCTGGCCGGTCCAACTCATGCTGAAGAACATGAGGCCGCCGGTGACTGCGCCAACGAGATAAAATGCAACGATGACGAGCGTGATGTTGAGCAGACCGCGCAACAGGTCATCGCGGGCGGGGCTGCCCTGGGCAAACTCGGGCGCCCACCAGCAGTTGGCCTGGCTGCTGCTGTCGGTCTGTAGGGCGACACCCTCCGGCAACTGCAGACCGGACCCGCCCACCCCGTCCGCCTGGCCGGCCTCGCTGACGACCGCCGGCGCCAGGAAACAGTCGACCGCCTGGCCGATCAGTTGCGGGCCGATCACCTGTGTGTAGGCGTTGACCGCCATCAACACCACAACGAGGACAAGCGCCCACCAATACGGGCGAAAATATCTGCTGAATCGGGACAAGGTCGCGCCAACGCTCTTTGGCTTCAGCGTCTCCTGCCGTAACATGCGGTCACCGAACATCGGGCGTGCTCCTGGAATAAGTGCGTTACAAAATCCGCAACGTCTGCTGCATCACGTGGACCGGTGCCGGGCTAAGCTTCAGCCGCCAGCTGCGCTTCCTCCTCGACCACCGCATCCTCCACCAGCTGGCTGTGGTAGATGTCCGTGTAGATCGCGCTCGTGGCCATCAACTCTTCGTGCCTCCCGCGGTCGACGATGCGGCCCTTGTCGAGCACAAGAATCTGGTCGGCGTTGACCACCGTGCTGATGCGCTGGGCGATGACGAAGCTGGTGCGGTCCTCCATCAGCCGGTCGAGCGCGTTCTGGATGAGCACCTCGGTTGCCACGTCGACATTGCTGGTTGAGTCGTCCAGGATCAGGATGCGAGGGTCGGTCAGCAGGGCGCGGGCAATGGCGACGCGCTGTTTCTGCCCGCCTGATAGCGTCGTGCCCCGTTCACCCACCGCCGTCTGGTAGCCATCCGGAAAGCTGACAATGAACTCATGCGCGGCCGCGGCCCGGGCGGCGTCCTCGACTTCGGCGTCGGTAGCGTCGGGGCGGCCAAAGGCGATATTGTCGCGAATGGTGCCTGTGAAGAGATTGGTCTCCTGCAGCACGATGCCTATCTGCCGCCTCATGCTGTCGAGCGTAACGTCGCGCACATCCCATTCATCGATAAAGACCCGCCCCTCGCTTACGTCGTAGAAGCGGGGAATGAGATTGATGATCGTCGTTTTGCCGCTGCCCGTTCCACCCAGCAGGGCGACCGTTTCACCCGGCTCAGCCTGCAGCGAGATCTCCCGGAGCACGGGGTCGGTGCTGTTGAAATAGCGGAACGAAACATCGTCAAAGCGCACCCGGCCTTGCGCCTGCGGCATCGGCTGCGCGCCGGGCTTGTCGGTCACCTCGTTCTCCGCGTTCAGGATCTCAAAAATCCGCTGCGCGCTTGCGCTCGCCTGGCTCATCTGGCCGATGATGAAGCCGAGCTGCCCGATGGGGAAGAAAACATAAATCAGGTAGAGGCTGAACTTCTGCCACTCGCCCAGCGACAGGGTGCCGAAAAGGATCTGGCCTCCGCCCCAGTAGACGACCGCGGCCTGGCCCAGGTTGGCGATCAGAAAGATAAATGGGAAGAGAAAGCTGAAGATCTTCGCGACTTTTATATGCTGGTTCAGTAGCGTCTGGGCCGCGTCGTTGAACCTGTCCTGCTCCTTTCTCTCGCGCACAAAGGCCTTGACAACGCGGATGCCGGCCAGGTTTTCCTGCAGGATCGTGTTCAGGTTCGACAGCCTGCGCTGGATTTCGCCGAAGAGCGGCTGGGTGATGGCGCCGAAGATCATGAAGAGCACCAATGCCAGCGGCAGCACCGGCAAGATCACCAGGGTAAGCGACCAGTTGGTGAAGGCGAGCACCGCCAGCGAACCGATCAACAGGACGATCGCCTGCACTGCCAGCAGCAGCCCCTGGCCGATAAACATTCTCAGCTTTTCCACGTCGTCGGTGGCGCGGATCATCAGCTGCCCGGTGCGGTTGCGGTCGTGGTAGCTGAATGAGAGGCGCTGGATCTTCTCGAACAGTTCATTGCGAAAGTCGAAGGCAACATCCTGGCTCACCTTCTGGGCCAGGAAAGCCTGGGCAAACGCGAAAAGCCCGCGCGCCACCGAAAACACGACGATGAATAGCATCGCCCAGTAAATCGGCCCTTCCGCGCTGAATGCCCGCTCGGTCAGCTCCTCCAGCGAGTAGGGCAGCGACTCGAGCGCGGCGGCCTGGGCCGCTTTCGAGAGCGCCAGGATCTGCCGCGCAAACACGCTCTCGGTTACGGCATCGAGAACGTTCTGCACCAGCTGTGGGACGACGAGCTGCGCGCCGATGCTGATGAACAGCGACGCATAGGCCAGCGTTGTCGTTCTCTTGTAGCGGCGGAGATAGCCGATTGCCCGGCCCAGGTCCTTCATACTGCCGCCGCGGCCGGGCGGGCCGCCGGGACCGCCGCGGCCTGGTCTGCCAAATGAATTGCGTTGGTTCACATGCCACTCCTTGGAGAGTCGGAATCAGCGCCCTGTGAATCGCCGCGCGTCTCCCCGGGCCCAGGACGGGTGACGCAAATTTTTTGAGGGCGTTTTCGCGCCTTTCATTACGATGCCGCGGCGTCTTCTCGCTCCCGCTGCAGCGAATCAAGCAGCTTGCCCAACAGCCCTTGCAACATTTCGCTCTCCTCCGTCGAAAGCTGAGCGACGAGCTCATTGAGAAACTCAAAGTGCAGGGGCGTAGACTCACGGATCAGGCTCCTGCTCTCTTCGGTAAGACCGATGCGAAACGCTCTCAAGTCGCTCGGGTCCAGCTGCCGCACGATCAGCCGCGACTCTTCAAGCGCCCGCAGATGGGCGCTGATCGTGTTCTTGCTCAAACATTGGCTGTGGGCCAGTTCCGTAGGAGAAAGCGTGTGTTGCTCGTTCCGCTCGGCCAGATAGAGACGGATCAGAATGCGCCATTGGGCGATCGAAATCTCTTCATCCCGCATGCGTTCTCCCAGGATGCGATCATACGCCCCGGCACACATCTTGACCAGCCGCAGAATCTCCATACCGTCGACGTGAGACACGCCGGACTCGGTCAGCAGTTGACAGAATCCGGTTTGCCAATGTTGCCGGGACCGAAGGGGCGCGCTGATTTTTGTCATAAGCGGAATTGTACGGCATCGAACTACCTTGTGCCAAAAAAGTGCAGACCTCTCAACGTAACCGTTGGTGGAAAACTGTGTTATAGTAGTATGAGTAGACATTCACAAATTTTGCGATATATAGAAGATAGACGACGAAAGCGCGTCGAGGCGCCATCAAAGAAGATGGACGAATGCGGGACGGCATTGATGGTTGCGCTCGTAGCGAACGCCACGGAACCGGCCGGGCCCGCACGGGAACAACAGATATGAATGGCAGAAATGGCCAGCCGCGGCGGGTTGTCATTACCGGAATCGGCGCGGTGACACCCCTGGGCCTGACGGTCGATGAGACGTGGGATGCCCTGCTTGCAGGCCAGTCGGGCATCGACACGGTGACGAAGTTCGACACCAGCCAGCTGAATACGCGCTTCGCCGGAGAGCTGAAGGGCTTCGAGGCGAAGAACTACATGGACCGCAAGGAGGCCCGGCGGCTCGACCCGTATATTCAGTATGCCCTCGTGGCGACCGAGCAGGCGCTGGCGGACAGTGAAATTGATCTGGAAGAGGAGATGCCTACCGACATCGGCGTGCTGATCGCCAGCGGCACCGGCGGCCTCACATCGCTGATCGACAATCTACGAATGACCGATAAGCGCGGGCTGCGCAAAGTCAGCCCCTTTCTGATTCCGAATATGCTGGTGGATAGCGCGGCCGGCAAAATCGCGATTCTCTACGATCTGCGCGGCCCCAACTTTTCGGTGGTAAACGCCTGTGCCAGCGGAACGGCAGCCACGGGCGAAGCCTTCGAACTTATCCGCCGGGGCGATGCGCAGGTAATGGTTACCGGCGGTGCAGAGGCGGCGCTGCTGCCGATCATTATGGCCGGTTTCGACGTGATGGGTGCGATGAGCCAACGTAACGAAGACCCGGCCGCGGCCTGCCGCCCGTTCGACAGCGACCGCGACGGTTTCGTGATGAGCGAAGGCAGCGCCATTCTAATCCTGGAGCATCTTGAACACGCGCTCGCACGCGGCGCACGCATCTACGCCGAGGTGATCGGCTACGGCAACAGCGCGGACGCCTACCACATGGCCGCACCCCATTTCGACGGCCGGGGAGCAGAAGATGCGATGAACATGGCGCTGCGCAAGGCCGAGTGCTACGGAGTGAAGCGCGCGGATGTGGACTACATCAATGCACATGGGACGAGCACGGAGCTTAACGACCCGGGCGAAACCAAAGCGATAAAGCGAACGTTGGGCGAACATGCCTACAACGTAAATGTCAGCAGCACGAAGTCGATGCTGGGGCATTTGCTGGGCGCAGCCGGCGCGATCGAGGCGATAGTTTGCCTCAAGGCGATCGACGAAGGCGTTATTCCGCCGACCATCAATCTGGACGACCCCGATCCTTCCTGTGATCTGAACTATACGCCGTTACGGTCTGTGCGGAGAGAAGTCGCAGTCACAATGAGCAACAGTTTTGGCTTTGGCGGCCACAACTCATGTCTGATGCTGCGTCGGTTCGAGGAGAATGGGTCATGACAGCGCAAGCTCACGAAGACCACGAGGCCGGAAGCGAGTACGCGGCGGAGAGTCCCAACGGCACGGAGCGGTCCATTGCCAACGGGCACTATCCGGCGGAGCAGGCGCCGCAGCCGGTCGCGAACAGGGTGCAACCCCCCTGTTATGCGCAGATCATCGGTTGGGGCTACGAAGTTCCGGAACGGGTTGTCACGAACCATGACCTGGAGCAGATCGTAGATACGCAGGACGAGTGGATCCGCACGCGCACCGGCATCGAGGAACGGCGGGTTGTCGCCGAGCCCCTGGAGACTACGGCATCGCTGGGCACGCAGGCGGCTCGTAAGGCGCTGGAGGTAGCTGACCTGCATCCGGCCAAAGTGGACCTGATCATCTGCGCCACGAGTTCGCCCGAGCATCTTTTTCCTTCCACAGCGAGCATCATTCAGGACAATTTGGGCATTACGCACGCGGGCGCGTTTGACCTCAGCGCGGCCTGCTCCGGTTTCGTGTACGCATTGAGCGTGGCACGCGGGCAGATAATGGCCGGGGACGCCGAATACGTACTTGTAATCGGTTCAGAGACGCTGAGCCGGATGGTAGACTGGACGGATCGCACAACGTGCGTTCTGTTCGGAGACGGCGCGGGCGCAGTGCTTTTGGCAGCAAGCGACGTGCCCGGCGGCGTCACGGCAACCGTGCTGGGCAGCGACGGCTCAGGCGCGGAGTTGTTGACGATTCCATCGGGCGGAAGCGCGGCGCCGGCCAGCCTGGAGACAGTCAGCAACGGCTCGCATTACATCAGAATGGACGGCCGGGCGGTCTTTCGCTTCGCGACCCGCATCATGGCCGAAGCGACGCGGCAGGTATTGGACAAAGCAGGCGTTCCGGTAGGCGAAGTCGATCTGGTCGTCCCGCATCAGGCGAACAAACGCATCATCCAGCACAGTGTTTTGCGCCAGTTGAAGATACCTGAAGACAAAGTCTATGTGAATGTCCACAAGTACGGCAATACCAGCTCGGCCAGCATCCCGATCGCGCTCTGCGAAGCGATCGACGAGGGCAAGGTGGCGCCGGGCGACAATCTCGTGTTCGTCGGATTTGGCGCCGGTCTGACGTGGGGCGCGTGCTCGGTCAAATGGAGTGTGCCGATTGAAAAGCCGGAAACGAGCTGGTGGCATACTACACAGCGGCAGGCGGCCTACCAGGCGGCCGCGGCGCGTTCAATGTGGAAACGGGCCATTCGCCGCCTCTACAGTCAGGTTGAACCGCGTGCGATGACGCGACGCCCGGTGCGCAGACCCGATAGTGAACAGCCGGCGCCCTGACATTTCCGGCGTACGGCCCCCAATTCCAAGCCCCGACATAACGCTTTACAGGTGAACCTGTGCCGGTCCCGAGGGGCAGCACGCTGCTTGCGGATCCGCGCCGGGGCCGATATCGACATTTTCCAACCCCTTCTCCGGCCTCTTCTCTTCCGGGCCGGCAGGGTTTTGTGATGGACATCTGCATGCGGTGGGAAGACGCGTTCGCACCGCCGCGTAGTCGAGGAGCACTGCAATGATCCAGGCGGCAATTACTGGTGAGCGCCAGGTCTCGTTTCACGAGATGCCGGTCCCCCAGGCAAGCGCGGATTGGGCCGTTGTCAAAGTCCATGCATCCGCCCTCTGCACCGAGTACAAATTCTGGCTGACCGGTCAGGATCTGCCGATAATGGGGCACGAGGGGGTGGGGGAGGTGGTGGCCGTCGCTGAGCGGGGACCGGTCAAGGTAGGCGACCGCGTGGTGATCCTGCCCCAGTTCTCGTGCGGACGCTGCCACCACTGCATGGGGGGAGACTATATCTACTGTGAAGACGCCTACGATTTCGCCGCGTTGCACGGCTCGAAAGCAGGCGCGGGCACCTTCGCCCACTACGCGCTCAAACCGACCTGGCTGCTGCCCAAGCTTCCGGATGACGTGAGCTACGCGCAGGCGACGCTGGCGATCGACGGAATCGGAGCGTCGTTCGGCGGCTTGGAGGCGATCGGCGTCAACTCACAGGATACCGTGCTGGTCACCGGTTTGGGACCGGTGGGGCTGGGCGCGGTCGTCAACGCCCGCTTTCGCAATGCACGCGTGATCGGCGTGGAACCGGCCCCCTGGCGGGCGAACCGGGCGCTGGAGATGGGCGCAGAAGCCGTCCTCGATCCCAACGACCCGGATCTCTTGCAGCAGATCCGCAGTCTGACCGAGGGGCAGGGCGTGGACTGCGCGGTCGACTGTTCAGGGCAGGTCTCGTCAGAGCGGCTCTGCATCGACGCCACCCGCCGCCGCGGACGCGTGGCCTTTGTCGGCGAGTGCCGCGAAGAGCTGACCATCACAGTAAGCCCCGACCTGATCAAAAAGGGTTTGACTGTCGTCGGCTCCTGGCTCTACAACATGGGCGACTACGCCAAAGTGATGAAGGTGATCCGCCAGTCGCCGCTCATCGACCTTCTGATCAGCCATCAATTGCCGATGAGCCAGCTCCAGACCGGCTTCGGCCTGCTGGCGCGAGGTGAGGCGGCCAAGATCGTCGTCGATCCCTGGGCGTAGAGATTGCCGGATTGCCCAATGGACTGTCAATTGTCTGCAATTGAGCGAAAGGGAGTATAGAGAAAGATGAATCTCTCAGTTCAGCCCAAGTATCGGGGCGGCAAAATCGATACATCGCAGACCGCGTTCGGCGAGTTGCGCCGGTCCAGCGATGCCATATCGGACATCAAAGAGCTGCGCTGGCGCTTCGAGCGGGATGGCTACCTCCTTTTGCCCGGTCTGCTGGACCGCGACCAGGTCCTGGAAGCCCGGCTCGAGATGCTGAGAAAACTGGATAGCGCCGGCTGCCTGGACCCAGCCTATCCGCTGGCAGAGGGGGTGGCACACGCCAACTTCAAGAATTCGTTCATGACAGAGCTGGCCCAGGACAACGCGCCGTTGATGAAGGCGCTGTATGAAGGTCCGATGATGGCCTTCTATGAGAAGTTCCTGGGCGGGGAGGTGCGTCATTTCGACTATACCTGGTGCCGCTCGAAGCCGCCCGGCGATGACACGGCAACGCCGCCCCACTACGATATCGTCTTCATGGGACGCGGCACGCAGCGCCTCTACACGAGTTGGACGCCGCTGGGCGACATCCCGGTCGAGATGGGCGGCCTGATGGTGCTGGAAAACTCGCACCGTCTCGAAGAGGTGAAGGCCGATTACGGGACGCTGGATGTCGACGCATACTGCACCAACTATCCCGACGCCGCCGAGATCGAGTCCGGCGAGAAGCTATGGCAGCATCCAAACGGCGGGGCCTATTCGCTGGACCCCATCGCCGCACGCGCCGAACTGGGCCTTCGCTGGCTGACGGCCGACTATACGATGGGCGATCTGCTCATCTTCAGCATGTACACGATGCACGCCAGCATGGACAATCAGACCAACCGGATCCGCCTTTCCACCGACACGCGCTACCAGTTGGCCTCGGAGCCGGTGGACGAACGCTGGATAGGCGAGAACCCGATCGCGCACGGCCTGGAGTCGAAGCGGGGCATGATCTGCTGACGCGGCGGCCTGCACTGGATTTCGCACTACAAAAGGGAAGATGACCGTATGCCGTCACTGCAACAGGCGTTTTGGGAGATGGATGTTTACGGCTTCACGCTGTTAGAGGGCGTGCTGAGCGCCGCGGAGGTGAAGGCGCTGCGCGTCTCGCTGGCAGAGTGGGCGGAGAGATTGGGCACGGTGCAACGATTTCGGGGACAGGCAGGCCATGTGAGCAATCTGCCCGCGCTCGACCCGCGCTACCACCCCCTCATTGACTATGCGCGCACACTACCGGTGATCGAGCATGTGCTGGGCGAAGAGATCATTCTGGGCAGCCTCAACGCGCGCATCGTCCGCCCGGGAGATCCGGAGCAGAGCCTGCACAGTGACATCCGCGGCGACCTGCTGAATATGGGGTCGCCGGTGATGGTCAACACGGTCTGGCTTTTGGACGACTTCACTCTCGAAAACGGCGCCACTCGAATCGTGCCCGGCTCGCACAAGAGCGGCATGGCCGGGCCGCCGGAGGGCATGGATGTGAAGCACATCTTCCAGCTGGTTGCGGAGGCGGGCAGCGTGCTTGTCTTCAACGGCCAGTGCTGGCATGGCGGCGGGGCGAACCAGACGCAGTCCGACCGTCATGCCCTCTTCGGCCACTATCGCAAGAGCGCTCTGATCTTCCAAGTCGATCCCCACGACGGCTTCGAGGAGATCTGGCTGGAGGCGTTGAATCCCCGTCAACGTGCGTTGCTGCGCATGGAGAATGGTCTCGCCGCGCCCCACGCGGCCGACAGCCACCTGCGCGTCTCATTTTCGCGCGGCAAGAAGATGGACTGACGCGACCGATTTGGGGGATAACCTGTAACGCGATGGGAATCGTGCGGCTTGCCAACGGAAATTCTCGGACAGCCCGTTGCTTTTGGCGCTTTGCGCAGTCCCGACTCGAAAAAGAAATGCTTATTTGAGCGACGGCATCTTGACGTCCCGCCACGCGCTCTGCTCCCCAGGCTCGAAGCGTTCCAAAGCCCCGATCTCTGAAACCAGCTGACGACCTTCGTCGAGATTCGCCAGTTCGCCCAAGCTGATCAGCTGCACAAGCGCGTTGCCGATCACTGTGGCTTCGCCGGGGCCGGCCAACACGGGGATACCGGTGGCGTCGGCTGTGAGCTGGTTGAGCAGCCGGTTGCGCGAGCCGCCGCCGACGACATGAATCACCTCAAGCTTGCGCCCGGTCAAAGATCGCAACTCATAGAGTACGTCCCGATATGCCAGGGCCAGGCTCTCAAAGACGCAGCGGGTGATAGCCGCATCGCTCTCAGGGCGGGGCTGCCCGCTCTGCGCGCAGTAGTCCTGGATGTGGGCGGGATGGTCGCCGGGGGGCAGGAAACGGTCATCATCGGGGTCGACGAAGGAGCGTAAGGGTTCGGCAGACTCCGCCAGCGCGACGAGCTCCGGGTAAGAGTAAGCGCGCCCTGCACTCTCCCAGGTGGCCCGGCACTGCTGCAACAGCCACAGACCCATGACATTGTTTAGCAGGCGGAAGGTGCCGTAGGCGCCGCCTTCGTTGGAAGCGTTGGCGGCCAGGGCCGCTTCGTTGACAACGGGCTCCGCCACCTCAAGGCCGACCAGGCTCCAGGTGCCGCTGCTGATGAAGGCAAAGTTCTGCGTACGCGCGGGGACGCCGGCGACCGCGCTGCCGGTATCGTGGCAGGCGGGCGCAATGACGGAAATGCCGTCAAAGGACCCAAGGCGCGTTCCTGACGGCACCACTTCGGGGAAGAGCCGGAGAGGAATGCCGAGCGCCTCCAGCATCCCGCCGGCCCAGGAGCGGGTGAAGGGATTGAGCATTTGCGTTGTCGTGGCGATGCTGAATTCACAAACCTGCACGCCGCTCAGCCAGTAGTTGAGCAGGTCCGGCACCGTCAGGAAGCGCGACGCGATCTGCAACTGGGGCGAGCCGCTCTCCACCAGACTCATCATCTGGAAGAGCGTGTTGATCGCCATGAGTTGGATCCCGGTCTGCGCGTAAACCTCCGCCCTGGGTACGCGTGCGAAGACCGCCTCCAGCATCCCTTCGGTGCGGCTGTCGCGATAGCAGACCGGGTTGCCGATGAGATCACCGTTGCGATCGAACAGACCGAAATCGACGCCCCATGTGTCAAGCGCCATGCTCGCGGGCGGCGCGGCCGTCTGCGCCCTGCTGCGCGCGATGCCCGCCTGTACCTCGCGCCAGAGGTGGAGAAGATCCCAATGCAGCGTACCGTTAACCGTCACCGCATAGTTGGGAAAGCGATGAACCTCCTCCAGTTCCAGGCCGGAACCGTCGAAATGCACGGCCATTACGCGGCCGGACTCGGCGCCGATGTCTATAGCCAGTACGGTGGCGCGTTGTGTCGTCATAGAATGTCCTGAATCCTGGTCACGCGGGCGGGGCACAGACGATCAACTCCGGTGTGAAAGCACACGCTGCTCGTAGCTGCGAATCTCCTCCAGAAAGGCCATACCGACCGGCACATCCTGCTGCAGGCAGTGGTAGTCCCAGACGGCGGCGTGCGGCATGACTTTCAACTCTTCCATCAGCGCCAGGCGGCTCGTGTAATCCGCCTTCCGCTCGAACTCCTGCAGGGCCTCGCGCGGCTCCAGCAAGGCCAGCAGTAACGCCCGCAGCGAGTTGCGCGTGCCGATCGCCCACGCGGCCACGCGGTTGATGCTGGCGTCGAAGTAGTCCAGCCCGATGTGTACGCGGTCCAGATGGCCGCCGCGCACGATCTCCTGCATGATCGCCTGCAGTTCATCGCTGAAGGTGACGACATGGTCGCTGTCCCAGCGCACGCCGCGGCTCACATGGAGGACCAGCTCGGGCACAAAGAGCAGGCAGGCGGAAATCTTGTCGGAGATGACCTCAGTCGGATGAAAATGGCCTGCGTCGAGGCAAAGCGCCTTATCGTTGTGCGCGGCATAGCCCAGATAGAACTCATGCGAGCCGACGACATAGCTCTCGGAACCGAGACCGAACAGTTTGCACTCGATGGCGTCGCGATTGTGGCTCGGATCGATCTCCTTTTCAAAGATCTGGTCGAGCGCGTCCTTAAGCAGCCGCCTGGGTGTCGTGCGATCGCTTGGCGAGTCTTTTAGTCCGTCTGGAATCCAGATATTGGTCATCGCCGGTGTGCCCAGCTCCTGCCCGAAGAAGGCCCCGATCTCGCGGCAAGCGATGCAGTGCTGAATCCAGAACTGGCGGATGTCGTTGTCGTAGGAGGCCAGTGTAAATCCGTCATCGGCCAGAGGGTGTGAGAAAAGCGTGGGGTTGAAGTCGATGCCGCGGCCATTCTCCCTGGCCCACTGGGCCCAGCCCAGGAAATGCCGCGGCGCGATCCCGTTGCGGGCCGGACTTTCGTCGGTGTCCGGGTACATGGCGTGAAGATTGAGGCGGTGGCTGCCGGGTATTACGCTGTAGGCGATGTCCAGATCGCTGCGAAGTTCATCCACTGTGCGGGCGCGCCCTGGGTAGTTGCCGGTCGCCATCAGGCCGCCGCCCAGCCCGCGGTCCGGCTCTTCAAAGCCAAGAACGTCGTCGCCCTGCCAGCATTGAAGGCTGATGGGTACGCCGCGCAGCGTTTCCAGCGCCTGCTCCGTGTCCACGCCGATGGCTGTGTAACGTTCGCGTGCCAGAGTGTAGGCATCTTCAATCTGTTTCGATGTGGTAGCAAAGTTCATCAAGGAATACCCAGTTGTTTGTGTTCATCAACAGGTGGCTGGCAGCTGGTCAGCCCGGGTAACCGGCCATCGCAGTTTGGCCTCCTATTCCACCGCTACCTCCACCTTGAAATGGTTGCGCAAATCGTGGAGCAGGCGGTCGCTAACAGTGCAGAATTCGTTGGGGAAAGTGAGCTGATGTCGAGAGCCGTTGGTTTCCATCACTACGATGAACTGATCGCGGCCTCTCGGATCGCGCACCGCTTCGAAGATTTCGCGCAGCCGGTACTTGTCGCGTTCAAACCGCCCGCTGCGGCTGAAAATTATGCGCAGCACCTGGCTGGCGTTCGACGTTGCGGGCGCGGCCGCTCCGGCCGGGCCCATAGCGGCGGGGCTGGAGGAGACGCCGCCGTTGGAAACGGGCGGCTGGCGATTGGACGCGTCATCGTCTGCAGCTGGGCCGCTGTTCGGCATCTCTTCGACAACACTGGACGCGTCACGACCACTCTCCGCTGGCTCCTGTTCCTCCTGCTCGGCGAGCAAAGAAGCCCCATCAGCCGCCGGCTCTCGCTCCGTCATTTTGCCGGAAGCAAAGAGAGGCGTCTCAGAGTAGAGCCCAGTTTCGACAGGGGCTTCCGTTGGGTCTGTTGCTGCATCGCTTTCAGATTCCGCCGGCGGCTCTTCTGCCATTTCATCGCTTATGGAAGACTCTGTCAGGTTCGCGGGGGCGTTGTCCCCCAGAGTTTCGACTGCGGGAGGCATAAAGTTGGCGTCGTCCTCGCCCGCGGTTGAGGCGGCGGGAAACTGCGGGGGCGCCGCGGCGAGGTCTCTGTCGCGCTCGTCGGCCTTGGCCCGACCGAACTCGACTGCAGTATGCAGTGAATCGACCAGAACGCTGGTGCGCGCGCCGCGGGTCTGGGCCTTTCCCTTTACCATCACCACGCGCTCCTCTTGCAGATGCTCCTTGAATTCCTGATAAACGCCAGGAAAAAAGACCGCTTCGCACTGGCCTTGCATGTCCTCCAGTTGGACAAAGGCCATCCTGTCCCCTTTCTTGGTGACGGTGGTGCGGACTGAAGCGAGCATCCCGGCCACTGTTACGTTTTTGCCGTCATGCCGTTCGCCCAGTTCAGCGCAGGGGCAAGTGGTGAAGCGGCTCAGGTCGACGGTCAGTTGCTGCACGGGATGACTGCTGACAAAGACGCCGAGCAGCTCCTTCTCCCACTGGAAGCGCTCCCGGTCGCTATTTTTTGCCTGCCCCGAATTCTCCTCGTCGGGCAGGCGGATAGGGAACTGTTCCGGCTGGGCGCTGCCATTGGCGGCGCCCAGCAGATCGAACATCGACAGCTGGCCGCTCTCTCTGGCGCTGTGCGTGGCGGCTGAACGGGCGATGCACTGGTCCACAACTTCGAGCAGGCGGTTGCGGATTCCCGCCTTTCTTCGGCCGCGCTGCTGGCCAAAGCGGTCGAGCGCGCCCACCTTGATCAGACATTCGAGGGAGCGCTTATTCACTTGACGAAGATCGACGCGATCGCACAGGTCCTCGAGGTTGTCGAAGGGGCCGTCTTCGACTCTCGCTTCGAGAATCGCCTGCACGGGGCCGACGCCCACATTCTTAACGGCGGCCATGCCAAAACGGATGGCAGCGCCTTCGGAAACAGGGAACTCGAACGCCAGAGTTGGATCTTTGGGCAACGCTTCCTGCTCGGAGTCGGCGGGCAGGTCCTGTATTGCGAAATCAAGGCCGCTATAGTTCACGTCCGGCGGCAGCACGTGGATGCCCATGCGGCGGCATTCTTGAATGTAGTTGATCACTTTTTCGGTCTTGTCGCGCTCGACAAGCAGGAGCGCAGCCATATACTCGACCGGATAAAGGGCTTTCAGATAGGCGGTCTGAATTGTTATGACCGCGTAGTCGGCCGCGTGGGCCTTATTGAAGCCATAGCGGCCAAAATACTCGATGTCGGCGTAGATTTCCTGCGCCGCGCTGGCCGAGATGCCGTTCTTGTCGCAGCCGCCGATGAACAGCGCCTTATGGTGCTCGATCTTGGCAGCGTCCTTCTTGCTGATGGCTTGGCGGACCAAGTCGGCCTCACCCGGCGAATACCCGGCCAACTGGTTGAGAATCTGGATGATCTGTTCCTGGTAGACGATGATGCCATAGGTTTCAGCCAATATCGGCTCAAGAGAAGGATGCTTGAACTCCGCCGCCTCCTCGCCGTGCATCCGTCTGATGTAGTTGGGAATATATTCCATCGGGCCCGGGCGATAGAGGGAAATCGTGGCGATGATGTGCTCAAAAGCGCTGGGTTTCATCTCGGTCAGCACCCGCCGCATGCCCTGGGACTCGACCTGAAAGACGCCGCTCACCTCACCGCTGGAGAGGAGTCGGAAGGCCGGTTCAGCCGCCTCTCCTTCGAAAGGAATGGTGTCAAGCCCGTACTCGATGCCGCAGTTTTCCTTGATTAGGCGGCAGGCCTCGCGCATGACCGTCAGTGTGCTCAGGCCGAGAAAGTCGATCTTGAGCAGACCGAGCGACTCCAGAATTGGAAATTCGAACTGCGTGATTGCCTCGGTGATCGCACCCCTGGAACCGCGCATCAACGGCGTGTAGTGGGTCAGCTCTTTGTCGGCGACGATCACAGCGGCCGCGTGGATGCCGGCATGGCGGGCGACGCCCTCAAGCTGCATCGAGGTATCCAACAGACTCCTCTCCCAGCCATTCTTTCTGTAGAGTTCCTCCAGTTCGGGTGCGTAGGACTCATTGTCCCTGGTCAACACATCCTGGATCGTCGTCGGCTTGCCCGGAGTTGAGGGTATCATCTTGGCGATGCGGTCGACATCATCCAGCGAGATGTCCTGGGCGCGGCCTACGTCGCGGATGGCGGCGCGGGCCTTCATGCGCCCGAAGGTGGCGATCTGGGCGACCTGGTCGCTGCCGTACTTTTCGACGGTGTAGCGTATCACCTCTTCGCGCTGGTCGTCGGGGTAGTCGAGGTCGAAGTCCGGCATCGTCACGCGGCCCGGGTTCAGGAAACGCTCAAAGATGAGATTGTTGTGCAGTGGGTCCAGGCCGGTGATGCCGATGCTGTAGGCCACGAGGGAGCCGGCCCCTGAGCCGCGCACGTTCCACCAGATGTTGCGGCTGCGGGCAAAGTCGCACAGGTCGGCGACAATCAGGAAGTAGACGTCGAAACCCATCTCGTGGATTATGCGTAGTTCGCGTTCTTTGCGCTCCTGAATCTCTTCGTCTCCGGCCCGGTCGCCATAGAGGCGGTTCACGCCGTCGTCGGTGAGATGGCGCAGATAGGTCTCGTAAGTATAGCCTTCCGGGATGTCGATGTCGGGCAGGTGATATTCGTCATCCTCCAGGTCAACTTCGCACATTTCGGCGACAAGCAGGGTATTGTCAAAGGCGGAGGCGGGCAGGTCGAGCAGAGGGCTAAAAGTATCTTCCATCTGCTTGCGGCTCTTGAGGAAGTAGCTCTGGTCGCTGAGACGCATCCGCTTCTCGTCGTTCAGCCTGGTGTTGGTCTGCACGCACAGCAGCACCTCGTGGGGATCGGCATCGCCCTCGCTCACGTAGTGAACGTCATTGGTGACGAGAAGCCGCAGGCCGAACTTATCGGCCCAGGGGACGAGCGTCCGGTTCACCTCCCGCAGTTCGGGGATATCGTGCTCCTGCACTTCCACAAAAAAGTTTTCTTTGCCGAAAACGTCGGCGTACCAGCCCAAGCGCTCGTAAGCCTCTCTTTCTTTGCCCTGCATGAGCAAAGACGGCACCTCCGCGCCGAGGCAGCCGGTCGTGCACAGGATGCCCTCGGCGTGCGCGGCGAGAAACTCATGGTCGACACGGGGTTTGTAATAGAATCCGTCGGTATTGCTTTTGCTGACGATCTTCAGGATGTTGCTGTAGCCGGTCATATTTCTGGCCAGCAGCAGCAGGTGATAGTTCTCCCGGTCGAGTTGAGGATCGCGCCCGTGCATCGGACGCTGCCAGAGGGTCTGGTAGGCCTCGACGCCGATGATTGGCTTGATGTCGGCAGCTTTGCACGCACGGTAGAATTCGATAACGCCGTGCATGGCGCCGTGATCTGTCAGGGCGAGAGCGGACTGCCCGAGACGCGCGGCCTCACTTACCAGGCCGTCGATACGGCCTAGACCGTCGAGAAGCGAATACTCGGAATGGGTATGCAGATGGACGAAGTCGTTGGACATTTGAGGGCTGAAAAGTCGCACGTGAGAAGGCGAGACCCTGCGCCCGCGCCGGCACACGTAATCTCGCTCAATCATACATCAGATTCGCCGAGGGAAAAAGCCTTCCCCTTGCGATAGACAGAACGCAAGGCCATCTCTACATCCAGTAGGCCACATATATTCCTCTAACTTTGCGCTGACCTCAATCTAACGTTCGCTTGCTATATTTGTAAGCGTGTGCGGCAGAAAGACGGCCAACATGACAGTCAAGCGAGATGGCTGGTTTTTCGAAGCACACTGACGACAGAAAAGTGGCGTAAAGAATTTCAGAAGGAGGCATAAAATGAGCAGATTGGTACGATGGGACCCATTCCGTGAGATGGTTTCGGTTCGCAATCAGATGGACCAGCTTGTCGGGGACATCCTGCGTGAGCCGAGCGGTTGGCACGGCAACGGGGAACACGGATTCAGACGGCTTCCGCTGGATCTGTACGAGGACGACAACGGCTACAGTGTGACGGCCTCGATGCCGGGAATCGACCCGGAAGAGCTCGACATCAGCTTCTCAGAAAACACGCTGACGATTCAGGGCGAGACGCAGGCGCAGGAAGTGGACGAGAATGCAAAGTGGCATGTGCGCGAGCGCCACATCGGCAGGTACATGCGCAGCATCACACTGCCGGCGGCGGTCAACGCCGACAGCATCGGCGCCGCCTACGAGGACGGTGTCCTCACCCTGACGCTGCCGAAGGCTGAGGAGGTAAAGCCCCGGCGCATTGCGGTGCAGGTTGCGGGAGATAGTGCGGTCAACGCCTAGAGCGATCCTCGCCTGAAGCGAAGGCTGAATCCACTGAACGGACGCCGGCTCATGCAGATGGGCCGGCGTCTCTTTTGGCGGCTGATGTACGCTTGTAAGAGGAGGAGCCCCGGCAATTAGTACGCACTCTGCCGGGGCTCCCAGCGGAGGGAAGGAGGAGAATGGTCATGGCAGAAGCGATTGCAGCGGCGACCCCACTCGACGCCCGCTTACTGCCACTTGACGCCAATATACTCGAATTCCCGACGCGATTCACTATGCAATATGCATAATGATTCGGCCCTTTGGCTGGATGGTTTGCCCGCTCTTTGCGGCCATCAGAACTGTTGCCGGCCGTTCACCGTGTAAATTGCACAGGCACGGGACCTTGCCGGGCATCCACGGCCTGTGCCGACCTGTGATAGAATTACTGCGCGGAAGCAATTCAACACAGGAAAAAGTGAGATGACAGAAGCGACCGTCCCTTTGACCGCGCGTGTCGCCTGCGCCGGTTGAGCCTCGAAGCTCCCGCCGGGAGCGTTGTCGCAGGTCGTGCGACAGTTGGCAGAGGACTTTCCACAAACGGAATACCCCGATCTGATAATCGGCCTGGGCAGACCGGACGACGCGGCTGCCTACCGTCTGGATGATGAGCGGGTATTGATCCAGACAACCGACTTTTTCACTCCGATCGTTGACGATCCCTGGTTGTACGGGGCGATTGCCGCGGCCAACTCGATGAGCGACGTCTATGCGATGGGCGGGGAGGTTCGCGTCTGTCTGAACATCGCGGGATTTCCCGAAGACCTGCCGGCTGAGATCATCGTTGAGATTCTGGCCGGCGGCGCGGCCAAGGTACAGGAAGCCGGCGCAGCCATCGCAGGCGGCCATACGGTGACGAATCCTGAGCCGTTCTATGGCCTGAGCGTCACGGGAATGGCCGCGCCCGGTTCGCTGATCCGCAAGGGACGGGCGGCCGCGGGCGATTGCCTGGTGCTGACGAAAGCGCTCGGCACCGGCATCATAACGACGGCAGCCAAGTTGACCGGGGCGTCTGAAGACTCGCAAGCACGGCAGGCGAGGCAGGCGCAGGGAAAACCGGACCTCGACCCTTCCCATTTGGATAGCGCCATCGCGTCGATGACGCGACTGAACCGGGCCGCGGCCAAGGCCGGACGGGCCGCAAATGTGCGCAGCGGAACGGATATCACAGGCTACGGGCTGCTCGGTCACGCGGTCGAAATGGCTGCCGCGTCCTCGGCAGATGCGCCGGTGCGGCTGCAGATCGAGGCGGCGCGCGTCCCGGCCTTACCCGGAGCATTCGACTATATAGGGGCCGGTTACCTCACACGGGGAAGTTTCCGCAATCCGGAGCATTTTGGCTCCAATGTCGCGGTTGCGGGCAGCGTGTCGACGGCGCGCAGGACGCTGTTGTGGGAGGCCGAGACGAGCGGGGGGCTGCTGCTGGCGGTTCCGCCGTCAGCGGTCGGTACGTTTCGCGCAGTCTGTGAGGGGGAAGAGCAGCCCTTCTGGGAAATCGGTCAGGTTGTTCCTGCGCAGGAGGACGAGCCGGTCATCGAGCTTCTGTGAACGCCCGTGCTTTGGGCGTGGGCTCTAGGAAGCCGCGCTTGAGTCTTCGTCGTCGGCGCGCTCAACTTGCCGACTCTCCGATTCTTCTTCACCTTCGGCCTGTGTTGTAGTCTGTGGCCGCGCCCACTGCTCGCTGCTCCAGTCACTTCTCTCATCGCCGCTGTAACTGTCAGGGTCCTGCCCCGCCAGCGTGGAATAGTCGGCGAAGCTATAGTATTCGTCATCGTCTCGCGGCGAGGGTCTGCTCGGCTGCGGCGGTGGTTGGGCATCGATCGCGTAGCCTCTGTCGGCAGTCCGGATCGTTGAGTCGTCCGCCGCGGGCGCTGGATACAGTGCAGGAGCGCTCTCAGTCATGTCGGGGTCGGTCGGGAGCGGTCGGGCGATCGCGCTGGCAGGCGTCGGAATCACGGAGACCGGCGTCTGTGAACGCACTGGCATGGGCGCCAGCGTTCGATTGACCTCCCAGGCGCGGAAACGGACGGTAGCCAGGCCCAACAGGGCCAGCCCCAGCAAAGCATAGACTCCCAGCCCAACAACAGCCAACAGGAGACCGACCAAGGCCGTGAGGGAGCCGCTTTGTAGAAGCTCCAATTGTCCGGTCCTGAGAATGTTGGCCACTAGGCGGTCCCACAGGAAAAAGCCCAGAACGGCATAGGCGGCGATTGCAAGCACCGTCATGACCCAGTTGCTTAACACAGCGACCACATTTTCACCGACGCTGCTCTCAACCTGAACCTTCTGGTCATCCAGCGAGACGTTGGTCAGCACCAGCCGGCGCAGGCGGTTGCGGCCCCAATAGTAGTAGAGTCCCAGCGTGATTGGGGTGAAGAACAGGAGCAGCAGCCATTCCCAGAAAATGTCAACTGCCTTGCCGCGAAAGTCCAGGCGCTGACCATGGGGCAATAGTGTGTGGTCGTATTGCCAGCGCAGCATTCTGGTCGAGGAGAAACCGAGGATGGTGTACAGTCCCAAGGTGATGAGCGTGAAGAATCCAATGACGACGAACTGCACGAAGACCTCGGCGCCAGAACCATCGAACTCCAGCTGTTGGTCCTCGAAGTAGGTGCTCTCCGTGATGAGCCGTTGCCAGCGCGCGTATCCCCAGGGCACGTAGATGCCGGCAGTGATGGTTGTGAAGAACGAAATCAGGAGCAGGTTTCCGTAGATATTCGGCCAGCGACCACGAAACTCCAGATTGGTTGGCATGGCGGAATCCTTCCGTTTGGGGCAACAGCTATCGTCTTTCCAAGGAACAGTTCTGGCTATGATCTGAGTATAGCCCAGGCGCGCGCACATGACAAAGCGGCCTGGGAATTCCAGCTGATGCGCGGCGCAGGTCGCGCACAGGGCATCAGATCACGCCGTTCTCACGCAGTGAATCGATCTTCTCCGGCGTCAGCGCCAGCTTTCCCCGCAGCACCTCATCGGTATGTTCCCCCAGGAGGGGCGGCGGCCGCAAGATCTGGGGTGGCGACCTGTCCAGCTTGGGCACTGGCCCGATCAGGGGGATCTTGTCCCCGTTGCCGTCTGTGACGGTTTGCACGACCCGGCGGTGTTGGGCTTGTGGCGAATCGAGCGCGGTGGGAATGTCGTTGACCGGGCCGCAGGGAACGCCCGCCGCACGCAGGCGTCCGATCCATTCACTCGTGGTCCGGGTGTAGAAGTGGGAGGACAGGGCGGGAATGAGCGCATCGCGATGCTGCACGCGGGCAGGATTGGTGGCGAATCGTGGGTCGTCGGACCAGGAAGGTTCGCCAACCGCTTGAGCCAGGGCGGCAAACTGGTTGTCGTTGCCGACGGCCAGCATCAGGTGGCCGTCGGCGGTGGCAAATGTCTGATAGGGCACGACCGTTCCGTGCGCGTTGCCGTAGCGAAGGGGCGGTTCGCCGGACAGCAGGTAGCTGCTGGCGACGTTGGCAAGCCAGCTCAGCTGGGTGTCGTAGAGTGCAATGTCGATTTGCTGGCCCTCGCCGGTGCGCGCGCGATGCTGGAGGGCGCTGAGAATGGCCACGGCCGCGTGCAAGCCGGCGGTGATGTCGGCGATGGCGACGCCCACTTTGTACGGTTCGCCGTCGGTGCCCGCCGTCGTGGGGCCCGTGATGCTCATGATCCCGCCCTGCGCCTGGATCACGGTATCGTAGCCGGGGAGGGCGTGGTCGGGGCCGCTCTGCCCGTAACCGGTAATGGCGCAGTAGATGAGACCGGGGTTGTCGGCCCGCAGGCTTTCGCAGCCCAAACCGAGCCGCTCCATGCCCCCGGCCTTGAAGTTTTCCACCACCACGTCGGCCTGCGCGGCCAGTTGTCGGAAGATCGTCCGGCCGGCCTGTGTCTTCAGGTTAAGGGTGAGGCTGCGCTTGTTGCGGTTGGCGCAAAGAAAGTATGCGCTCTGGCCACCGGCGGTGAAGGGTGGACCCCAATGACGGGATTCGTCGCCGCGGCCGGGTTGCTCGACCTTGATGACCTCTGCGCCGAAATCGCCGAGTGTCATCGTGGCGTACGGGCCAGCGAGGACGCGCGAAAGGTCGAGGACTGTGATGTGTGTGAGAGCTTGGGGCATGGGACAAGCGATACGCGGCCGGGTCTAAGGGTGAGGCGATTGAGCGGGCGCTCAGAATGTGAACAGCTCGTCGATGGGGAGCGTGAAACCGTTCAGGGGGCCGGAGCCGCTGAGCGTATCCCCGCGGCGCAGGGCGGTGCGCTGCGCGGGCGAACGGTAGACGAAGACGGTCTCTTCCGATGGCTCTACAATCCAGAGTTCGCCGACGCCGACCGAAAAGTAATCAGCGATCTTCTCGTTCATCTCCGGCCAGCGGTCGGTCGGCGAGAGGATTTCCACGACCAGGTCGGGCGCTACTTCAATGAAGCCAAGCGGAGGACCATCGGGAAGTTTCGCACTCGAAAAGAAGGCAATGTCTGCGGCGCGGATCCGATCCGGATCGTGCCGGATATAGATCCCGATCTCCCCCATCAAGCACAGACCGATTCCCGCATTTTCGACGAATCCGCCAAGTCGGATGGCGAGCCTGGATTCAAGGTATCCATGTTTCCCACCGGTTGGGCTCATACCTACAATAACTCCATCGATGAGTTCGCAGGGGCCGATATCACCCATTGCCAGGAGCTGATCGCCGGTGATGATTCTGGTTGTTGCTTGGACGGGCTGGGCTGTCATTCGTTCGGTCCGCCGATTCCTCGCGGCGCGTGCATCAGATGTTTGCACAGAGAGCGCGGCGCTCTTTCGGCTTCGACAGGCAGTATAGCATAGGTACTCGGGATCGGCGGAAGCGCCTGTGGTCGGACGGATTCAACACGAAAAGAATGCATCACATAATTTGGCAATCGCGCGCCATCCACTTTAACCTGAACGTGTCTCGACGCAGCGGCGCCGCCTGCCGGCACAAGCGGCGGAGGCATAGTCCAACTCGCCTCCGCCGGATATGGCAACCGTGCCAGGTCGTCAGACAAACAACCCGAGTTCATCAGCGAAAGGAATCTCCAGTGAAGCAGTATTCATCTCCGCCGGCGATGCAGATCGACGAGTCAAAAAGTTATACGGCGACGATCCAGACAAACCGGGGCGATATCGAGATCGACCTGCACGCGGACAAAGCGCCGCGGACGGTCAACAACTTTGTGGCGCTGGCGCGAGATGGTTTCTACGACGGCGTCAAATTTCACCGCGTGATTGCAGACTTCATGATCCAGGGAGGCGACCCCACCGGCAGTGGAAGCGGCGGCCCCGGCTACCGATTCGGCGACGAGTTCCACCCGGAGCTCCTGCATGACGGTCCCGGCGTTCTGAGCATGGCCAATGCGGGTCCCAATACCAACGGCAGCCAGTTCTTCATCACGCATGGCGCGACCAATTGGCTGGACAACAAGCACTCCGTCTTCGGCAGGGTGCGGAGCGGACAGGATGTGGTTGATGCAATCCAGCAAGGGGACGTGATGGAGAGTGTCAGTATCGAGGAGAGTTGAGGCCGGAAGAGAAGACGGTAGATCGCGGTGCGGGCCGACCACGCGCCGCGGTCCACCATCTTCTCAGTTCAAAGCGTAGTTCCTGGCGCGCGGATCGCTCTCCACTGCCCACTGCATCGTGTACAGCTGATGGTAGCGGCCGCGGCGCGCCAGCAGATCTTCGTGGCTACCTTCCTCAAGCACGCGCCCCTGGTCCAGGACAACGATTTTGTCCGAGTTGACAATTGTATTGAGGCGATGGGCGATGACAAAGCTGGTTCGCCCTTTGAGCAGACGTTCCAACCCGGCCTGAATCTGGCGCTCTGTCGTCGTGTCGATTGAGCTGGTGGCCTCGTCCAGAATGAGGATGCGGGGATCGGCCAGCAGTGCGCGGGCGAACGAGACGATCTGGCGCTGACCAACGCTGAGATTCACGCCGTTTTCGCCCACTTCGGTTTCATACCCCTTCGATAACTTGCGAATAAACTCGTCGGCGCCGACGGCGACGGTCGCGGCTTCCACCTCGGCATTGGTTGCGCCAGGCCGTCCGTAACGAATGTTGTCGCGGATGGTTCCGTCGAAGAGGAAAGTATCCTGCAGGACGATGCCGAGTTGGGCGCGCAGGCTGGCTTGGGTAACATCGCGCACGTCGCGACCATCGATACGTACGGCGCCGCCAGTAACGTCAAAGAAGCGGGCGATGAGGCGAATGACCGTGCTCTTGCCGGCGCCGGTCTCGCCGACGAGGGCGATGCGCTCACCCGGATCGGCGCTGATTGTCACGCCCTGCAGCACCGGCTCGTCTGCCTTGTAATTGAACTGCACATCTTCCAGTACAACCTGGCCTTCGATTGGCGGCAAGGCTTCGGCGTGGTGCGCATCCTGAAGATCCGGCTCCGTGTCGAGCAGAGCGAAGAGGCGCTCACTGGCCGCCATCGCGGCCTGGAAAGTGTAGTAGCGCCGCGAGAGCTCGCGAATCGGGTCAAAGAATCGCTCCACCCAGATCACGAAGGCGGCGAGCACGCCGGCGGTCACCTGGTCCCCGAGAATCAGCCAGCCACCGACGCCGACGACCAGTGCGGTAGCGAACGAGCCGATGAAATCAACACCGGGGAAGAAGAAGGCGGCAAGTTGTGTCGTCCTCACATTGGCATCGAAATAGGAGCGGTTGAGATCGTCGAAGTGTCGGGCATTGGCCCCTTCACGGGCGAAACTCTTGGTCACGCGAATGCCGGTGATCGACTCGTTGAGAAAGCCGTTGATCAACGACAGGCGCTGGCGGGCGGCGCGATAGGCTTGGCGCACGTAGTGGCGGAAGTAGTTGGTCAACGCGATCATCAATGGCAGGACTGCGAAAGTCACCAGCGCCAGCTGCCAGTTCAGGAACAGCATGGCGATTACGATCCCGATCAGGATGAAGGCGGAGCGGGCCAGTCCCGTGATCGACCAGGTGACGAAATCCTGCAACACGCTGACATCGCTGATGAGACGGCTCATCAGGCGGCCAACGCTATAGTCGTTGAAAAAGCTGAGCGAGAGCGTGTGCAGGTGGCGGAAGAGCTGGCTGCGGAGGTCGGTGACGATGCGCGTGCCGGCGTAGGCCATGACGGTGAGGCGGGCGCGGCTTGTTATCCACTCGAGCGCGATCGCGGCCAGAAAGAGGAATGTCCAGAAACGCAGAGTGCCCACGTTGCCGGCGCGGATGCCTTCGTCAATCGCTCGCTGTATCATCCATGGGGTGCCCACGCTCATCAGCGAACTGACGACGATCAGGATTACCGAAACGATAAACTCGCGCCTGTAGACGGCCACATAGACCATGAGGCGCTTGACCAGGCGACTATCGTAGGTCTTCTCCTGCGCCTCCTCTTCGTCCGGCAGAAGGTCCTGAATTCTGCGTTCGCGGCGCAGTCTTTCCTGTTCCATTGCGGAAAGGCTGTTTCCCCTGCCCGCCCGTGTTGCCTGTTCACGGCCGAACGCGTCGCGCTGGCGCGGCAGCTTTTCGATCAGTTCATTCTCCGCGCCCGGCGGGGCAGAGAGGTCACCGTTTCCATTTTGCGTCTGGGCAGTCGTGTAGCTGCCGTTGGCGTTGCTCACCTCAGTTTCTCCCGTTCTCTCCGGCGCCGGCAAGCGACATCGCGGAAACCGAATGCCCGCTCGCGCCCGCCACCACTGGTTCAGCCTGGTTGAGCAGCCGCGCGTCGAGCGCCGCGAACTCCTCCTGATCGCGCAGCTGCAAATCATAAATCTGGCGGTACAGGCCGCCATGGGCAAGCAGTTCGTCGTGCCGGCCGCGTTCGATGATGCGGCCGCCGTCGAGCACAAGGATCTGGTCGGCGTTCTTGAGCGTGAGCAGGCGCTGGGCGATGACAAAAGTAGTGCGCCCTTTCATGAGCAGTTCGAGCGCCTCCTGGATCAGGTGCTCGGTTTCGGTGTCAACGCTGCTGGTAGAGTCGTCCAAGATCAATATGCGCGGCGCGTAGAGGAGCGCGCGCGCGATGGCAACCCGCTGTTTCTGCCCGCCGCTCAGGGTGACGCCCCTCTCGCCGACAACGGTTTCGTACCCGGCGGGGAACTCCATGATGAAATCGTGTGCGCGCGCGGCTTTGGCCGCGGCGACGACATCGTCCGGGGTGGCCTCTGGGCGGCCGTAGGCGATATTTTCGGCGATTGTCATCCCGAAAAGGAACGGGTCCTGCAGGACAATACCGATATGCCGCCGCAGGCTTTTGAGGGTGACGCTGCGCACGTCGTGACCGTCAATGCGGACAACGCCGCCGGCCGGGTCGTAGAAGCGCGGGATGAGGTTGGTGATGGTCGACTTGCCGCTGCCCGTGGGGCCGATTAGGGCGACGGTCTGGCCCGCTTCAACCTCGAAGCTTATGTCGTCAAGCGCGCGCGGGCCGCCCTCGTAGCCGAAACTGACATCGGAAAAGGAAACCGCGCCCCTGGCATCGGCCAGCTCAACCGCGTTCCCGCTCTCCTCTACTTCGTGCGGCGTATCGATTATCTCGAATACCCGCGCCGCGCTGGCGCTGGATGTGGCGGCCATATTGACGAGGAATCCGAGCCGTTGCACCGGGCCGTTGAGCATCATGACATAGGCCAGCAGCGCGAAGAGCGACCCGATCGTAACGGTGCCCTCGATAGCGCGCGGGCCGCCGATGAGCAGAAGCAGGAAGATGCTGCTCATAAGAATGAAGGTGAAAGTTGGCCAATTGTTGGCCCAGATCTTGATGATGCCGAAGCGTTTGGCGAACCAGTCCTCGTTGGCCGCGTCGAACTTGCGCAGCTCGTCCCCTTCGCGCGCAAAGGCTTTCACAACCTGGATGCCGGTTACGCTCTCCTGCATCGTCGCGGAGAGCTGGCCCATCTGCTCCTGCACCCGCTTGAATCGCGGCCGGATCACCATACCGAAGCGCAAAGTGAGAACGAGCAGCAACAGCAGCGGAACGAGGGCGAAGAGAGCGAGACTGAAGCTCTCCAGGACCATCGCCACGATGACGCCGCCCAGCAGCAGGAGCGTCGCGATCAGGTCCATCAGCCCCTGGCCCACAAAACGCTCGGTCTCAGTGATGTCGCTCGTGGCGCGGCTCATCAGGTCACCGGTCTGAGCGTGGTCATGGAAGGCGAAGGGCAGGCGCTGTGCCGCGTTGTAGAAGCGGTTGCGCAGGTCGTAGGCGACGCGATGGGTCAACCATTCCCCGTAATAACGCTGACCGAACGTCGCCGCGCCGCGCACGAGCGCGATGCCCAGGATCCAGCCGGCCGCGGAGAAGAGCGCGCCGGCGCGCTGTCCCTCTACGCCTAGGTCGATGGCGTCCTTCAGGACTTGCGGGATATAGAGCATGAGCAGCGAGGCAAAGAGGACGGAGACATAGGCAAGGATCGCCTGCCTCCAATAGGGGCGCAGAAAGCCAATAAGCCGCCGGAAAACATCGCTGCTGATTTTCGTTTGTTGAGGAGGTTCCATATCGGTTACTCTACTTGTTTGATCGCTACCGTGCCGGCAGCCTCGCGCCTCTTTCGAACAGAGAGGCATGCAACGTCTAAACCGCTACAGCGAAACCTATATATTATAGCAGATCAGAGCGTCTTTGTAAACCCATTTGTCTTTATTTTTCAGAGCGATTCGATGGTTTCATCCGTGTTGCGTATATATTTTGTAGGCAGAAACGTTATGGGCGCGCGACAGGTTCGCCGGAACAATCTCCGGGTGGTGCAGTACGGATGCTGCAACCGAATGGATGTGCGGTATACTATGCGGTGCGCGTAAGGTACGCATGGCAGTTTGTCCCTGCCGTCTCCTGTTTGAACCTTGATTTCCTCTTTCAACTAATATTTATATTATTTCTAATAATTAGTGCTGTGATTGCAAAAATTTTTTCACGTGAACGCTCGTAGATCTCTCGTACAACTCTCGTACGAGCGCTCGTCGTGCGCACGTCGCAACACACCTTGCAAATGTCAACGGAACCTTGTCATTTCCAAGAGGAGAGCCATAATGCTCACGATTAGACCGAAATATCTTGTCAATGAAAAGGGGCGAAAAACGGCAGCCGTTCTGTCTATGAAAGAATATCGCGCTCTGTTGCAACGGCTTGCGCACCTGAAAGACCCATTAGAACTGGATGAGGCGGTACGTAGGGGATAAGACCTGGAGACGATTACCCTCGCGCAAGTTCAGGAGCTGGTCAGGAGCCTCGCCAAAATAAGACTGCCACTTGTCTTTCACTTTTGCAGGACCTCGCTGTCAAAGACGTAGAAACGCCCTATCAAGCGGATTCTACGTCCCTGTCCCCGATGGAGCTTGGGGACGGATCGCTGGATGAGCGCCGCCGGATTCTATCCAAACAGGCCGAACGGATTGAGGGCCACTACGAACAGACAGCCGACGAGCGAACAGAACGGCTACATCGAGAGTTTCAACGGGAAGTCGGGGGACGAACTGCTGGACAGGGAGCTCTTCTATACGTTGCTGGAGGTGCGTGTGCTGACGGAGCGGTACAGACGGACCTGCAACCCGGCCAGACCGCACAGCTCTCTGGGCTACCGGCCGCCGGCGCCCGGGGCCCTCTTGCCTGCCGACCCTGTCCCCGTGCTTGTCGGACGAACATAACGGGTGGTACAAACATCGGGGGCAGGTCAACATGCTTACCTACCAGATGTATGTTGAACCGAAGGGCAGGCATCTGAAAGAGCACGACAGTTGGAAGGGAAAATTCTTGCTCAAGTTGACGGAGAAGTTCGAAGACAAAACGCTGGAATTCAAGACTCGGAGCGGAAAGCAGACATACAGATTGATAGGCGTGCCATTCTATAACAATGAAGATGAGAACGCATTCGAGCAGAGCCTGTATGAAACAATAGGACAATGAAGTTCCACACCCATGCACGGCGTTTGGCATGGATGAATATCAGGCATATTATGGAAAACCTCCATGAGCGGTCACGTCATCCGTTGGATTCAGAGAGCCAACTGCTTCGACAAGGTGTTGTCCCATTAGAAAGAGGCCGTCGAGCTAGCGGGGCGGCGCCAATATTCCAGGTTGGAAGCGCAGGGGTTGATACAGGGCTTTGAATACACGCATGAGGTGGCGTGGAAAACGCTCAAGGAATTTCTCGAAGGGCGCGGTGTGCGGGACCTGTACGGATCAAGAGACACGAGCCGCGCAGCATTCAAAGCGGGGCTGATCGAAGACGGCGAAACCTGGATGGAGATGATCCGGAGCCGAAACCTGACGACTCACACTTACAACGGGGCTACGGCAGCCCCAGATTGTCGCCGCGATTCTTGATACATACTTCGCAGAGTTTCAGGGACTGCAGACAAGGCTGGCGCAGTTGAAGCAAGAGAATTCCCCATGAATTCCCGTCATCGAACCGACTCGGATCTCGGCTTGTCGGAATCGGTGGTCCATAAAATCTGCGCCGTATTTTCCCGTTACCCGCAGGCAGCAGAAGCAATCCTGTATGGCTCCCGCGCAAAGGGCACTTACAGGCACGGATCGGACATCGACCTGACCTTGTGCGGTGGCGAAGACCTGACGCTACGCGTGCACCACAGAATCGCCGATGAACTGGATGACCCGCTCCTGCCGTACACGATCGACCTGTCGATTTTGCGCGATATCGGCGACCCCGACGTGTTGAAGCATATTGAGCGCGTCAGGGGTGGCGCTGTACGGGACGCGGCAAGAGTTGATTGACGAGGAGGGCAGTGGATGACGAGGCGTCAAAGCTGTGAGTAAGGAATCGCGGGCGGGCGCGCAGACCTCTTCCTTCCCCCTCTGCCTGGTACGCCGCCCGCGTGGTAAAATACCGGCACCACAGGCGTACGCTCAGACCTGTGCGGCCAAACCGGCAACCTTCACACAATCGGAGTCAGCATGACCTACAGAGTAGCGATCATCGGACATACCGGCCGCGGCAGTTACGGACACAACGTAGACCAGGCCTTCGTCGGCGTCGAAGGCGCCTCTATCGTCGCGCTGGCCGACCCGGACGACACGGGACGCCAGGAGGCGCTCGGGCGCACCGGTGCGCTCAAGGGATACGCCGACTACCGGCAGATGCTGGCCGAGGAGCGCCCGGATATCACCGTCATCGCCACGCGCGAGATTGGCGACCACTACGGGCTGGCGATGGCCGCCGCAGCGGCCGACACGCACATCTACATTGAAAAGCCGGTCGCAGCCTCTCCCGCCCAGGTCGATGAGATGGTCGCGGCCTGCGACAGCAACGACAAACTGCTAATCGTCGCCTGCCCGTGGCGCGGGCATCCTCCAATCCAACATACGGCCATTCCCCTCATCAAGGGAGGCAAGATCGGCGAACCGCGCCTCGCCCGCATCTACGGCATGAACGGAGACCATGGCGGCAACGAATGGTTCCTGGACCTCTACCCCCACTTTTTCGACTTCATGTGGCAGGTCTGGGGCGAGCCTCTCTGGTGTCACGCCCACATCACGCAGGACGGCCGCGACGCGACGCCGGAAGACGTCAAGCAGGGCATGGAGGGCATGGGCCTGGTCGCGGGCAACGGCATTCGGGCCTACTACGTCTTCAAGGACGGTTTTGCCGCGGACTTTGAATCCTATGAAGGCGACCACAAGGAGCGGCCCTACCGGATCGACATTCACGGCACCGCAGGCACGCTTTCGCTGCCGGGACCGATGAGCAACCAGCCGGACATATACTTCCACCCGCTGGTTAGCCCGGGTCTGTTCAACGATGACCGCTGGCAGGTGATACCGTCCGAGCCGCCGCCCGATGCGCACAAGTGGGTGAAGGCGCACCACCGCATGGCGCGTTCGATGCTGGCTATGCTGGATGGCCGCGAGCCTGAGTTTCCGTTGCTGGATGGCCGCACGGCCCGCCGCCATGTCGAATGGGCCATGGCTGCGCACGCCTCGCACATCGCGGGCGCGCGCGTGCCGCTGCCGTTGAGCGACCCCCGTAACCCGTTTGACTCCTGGCGCTGAGACGCGGTCTAATCCACAAGCGGGAGCGCGGTCCGCTAGAGTCCCGCCTTCAACTGTTACGCGAAAGGAGAGAGTTCAATGCAGCCCTTTTTGGATTCGACTGATGTACTGAATGACGGCGTCGAACTCGGCCGCCGCATGGAACGGCACGGCTATCTGTTCATAGGCGAGCTGCTGCCGCCTGCCGTCGTTGAGGCGCTGCGGATGCAGATCCTGGAAATCGCGCGCGATGCGGGATGGGTGCAGCGCGATGCGCCGCTGGTGGAGGCGGTTGCCGACCAGAACGGGTTTTGCGTGGAGCCGGAGCCGGTCTATATGGAGAAATATCACGCCATGTACAAGCTGCCGGAGTTCCATGCCATCCAGCATCACCCCAACTTGATCGGGATGTTCGAGCGGATGCTGGAGGAGACGGTACTGCCGCATCCCCGCATCATTGGACGTACGATCTTTCCGCAACGAAACGCGTTCACGACGCCACCGCACCAGGATTTCATCCCGATACAGGGAACGGAGGACACCTACACCGCCTGGATCCCGTTGAGCGATCTGCCGAGGGAGCTGGGCGGGCTGCAGATTGCGGCCGGGTCGCACCGGCGCGGCGTGTATGAGTTCCAGCCGGCGATGGGCGCGGGCGGGCTGGAGGTTCTCGACCCGCTCGAAGGCACGTGGAGGTACAGCCCGTTCAAACAGGGGGACGTGCTCATCTTCCACAGCCTGGCAGTCCACAAGGGGATGCCGAACGGCTCGGACCGCCTGCGGATGTCGATCGACGCCCGCTACCAGAGAGCGAGCGAGCCGATCGCGCCGGGCAGCCTGCAGCCGCACAGTCAACCGAGCACGTGGGAGGAAGTTTACGCGGGCTGGCCGGAGACGGAGCTGAAATACTACTGGCGCAAGTGGGACATGGAGATCAAAGAGTACGACAACAGCTATCACGACAAGCGCGACGAGATGGCGCTCAAAATGGCCAAGGAAGGCGATACGCGCGCCATTTCGACGCTGCAGCGCATCATCGCCCGCGATGATAATCCGGCCAAGCGCGATGAGGCGGAGGCGCTGCTTGCCTCGCTGCAGGAGTTGGCCGACGCGTAGCCAAGGGCGGGTGGTCGGAGGGCGTAGGCGAGGCAGCGGGCTCCAGGTGAGCGCTTGAACCAGTGGCCTGCAGACCGTTTGTGGGCGTAGATATCAGGGGATACCGCGGTAGGCGTGCTCCTGTAATCTGCATACCAGCGTCCGTGCGGCCTTTTGCGCGGGCGAACCAACACCACCACACGCGCCTCAAAACTGATTTGCCCGAAGCCGCCGTCATGCATTATACTTTTTTCCAGTTTCGGGGAGTAGCGCAGCTCGGTAGCGCGCTTCGTTCGGGACGAAGAGGTCGGAGGTTCAAATCCTCTCTCCCCGACCAAAACGCAGGCCCGTTGATCCATTTCATTTTCGTTACTTTGCCGGTGGCTCGACCATTCTGCGAATCTAAGCACGCTGTGTAATCTGCCGTCGGAAACAGGGTATTTCTGCGACGGCGTTTTTTGTCCCGCGGAGTTTGCGGGAGCCGAGACGAGGGCACGGCGAGGACGCCAACTCATGCGGCGCAGCGATGCCCGCCGATCAAAATGGATGCAAGGGTCAAATCCTGTCCTTCCTTGACCGAGCGCGATATTGCGCTTCTTTACCGGATCGAGGCCGGCCTGCCGATTACGGCCGACATCAGTCGGTCCGACGTAATGCTGTGCTGTCTGACGGACAGGAACCATATTCTCTCCTCACAGTATGGGGGCAGAGTGCCGCCTGCGGATGCACGAATCCTGGTGGCGCGGCATGCGGCGCCCCAATCGCTCTCTTCAATCTACGTGGATGACATGACGGGACGCGCCTATACGCTCGCGGCGCAGCCGACCGTTCATCGCGCGTTGATGGAGGACCGGAGAGGCAAGGTTGCGGAGAAGAAGGTACCGCCGGGTCGGACCAGCAGCGGTGCGCCGGTGATCCAACAGGTATATCCGGTGCGCAACGCGGCGAACCGGGTTATCGGGGCGTTGCTGGTTGAGACGAACATGATCGAGTACGAGCGGCAGCGGCGGCGCGGCCGGCCTTTCCGTCAGGCAGTTGGCTGGCTGCAGAGCATGGCGGTGCAGGGCGAGATCGAGGCGGCTGAGGCAGCGGGCAGATTCGGCAGTCTCGACGGCATCTTCCTGGTTGATGAACAGTCTTGTATCAGTTACATGAGCGGCATCGCCATGAACCTGTTCCGCTCGGTCGGAAGCGGGACGGAAACGCGCGGCGGGCCAATCTCAGACCTGGAGACGGAGGACGAGCGGTTGGTCAGCCAGGCCGTGCAGGCCAACTGCTGTGTACAGAGCCGGACGGAGAGTGAAGATGGACGCGTCTGGGTGCGAACAGCGCTCCCTCTGCGGGCGCCGCGCGGCAGCCTGTACGAGATGAGCCGGCGCCTGCGGGAGCAGTTGCAGGCAGGGCGGCTGCGCTCTTTGGTCGAGCGAACGCCTCGGATCGATGGCGTACTGGTCCTGGTGCACGATGCCACGGCGGCGGTGCAGAGGGAGCGGGAACTGAACGTAAAGTCGGCGATGATCCAAGAGGTACATCACCGGGTCAAGAACAACCTGCAGACGATCGCCGCAATATTGCGGATGCAGAGCCGGCGCAGCGAGAACGGTGAAGCCCAACAGCACCTGAAGGACGCTGTGAACCGCATTTTCAGTATGTCGGTGATCCACGAGTATCTGAGCCAGGATGAACACCGCCCGATCAACATCCGCGACGTTTGCCAGCGGATCGTGGGGCAGGCGCGCGAGGTTGCGGTCAATCCTGGCCGGCGAGTGGAGTTTGAGATGGAGGGGCCGAATATCCGCTTGCCGTCCAGCCAGGCGACGGCCTCGGCGCTGGTCGTCAATGAGCTGCTGATGAACGCCATCGAGCACGGCCTCAAAGACCGCGAGGATGGGAAGATTCGGGTTGCTCTCGAAGATCTGGGCGACAAGGTGCGGATAGAAGTGGCAGACAACGGACACGGGCTGCCGTCAGGTTTTGGCCCGGTCTTGAAGGGAAGCGGCGGCAGCCTGGGTCTGCAGATCGTGCAAACGCTTGTAACCGAGGATCTGAAGGGCGAACTGCTGATCGAGCCGGAAGGCAACGCAGAGCGTATTGACGACTCTTGGCGTTCGCTAACGGCACCCGACGCGACGGCCAATGGCAAGGTGGAAGCGGCGGCTTGCAGTGGAACGCGCGCTGTACTCACTTTCCCCAAGCGCTCGATCAACGCAGAGTCAGTCGTAGCGCCAGCATGACAGAAAGGGCCGCCGGCCTTAGTTCTCGGGCCAGCAACTCTGCGAATCTACGTCAAATAGCCACAATCAACTGAGGACTTACTGTGGAGCGGACACGCATAATTGTTGCCGATGACGAATCGATTATCCGCATGGACCTGCGGGAGATGCTGACCAACCTGGGCTACCTGGTTGTAGGCGAGGCCGGCGACGGCCAGAGCGCCGTCAATCTGACCTGGGAACTTCGCCCGGACATCGTGATCATGGACATAAAGATGCCGGATATGGACGGCATCGAGGCGGCACGGATTCTTACACAGGAACGGCTGGCGCCGGTGCTGCTGCTGAGCGCCTACAGTCAGCAGGATCTCGTGCAGCGCGCGCAGGAGGCGGGCGTTGCCAGCTACCTGGTCAAGCCTATTCGCGAGAGCGATCTCACTCCTGCGATCGAGGTGGCCCTGGCGCGTTTCAACGAGTTCCGAACGTTGGAAAATGAGATAGATGACCTGAAGGAGACGCTGGAGACTCGCAAGGCGGTCGAGCGCGCCAAAGGCATACTGATGGAAAAGCAAAACATGAACGAAGCGGAGGCGTTCCGGCGAATCCAGAAGATGAGCATGAACAACCGCAAGCCGATGAAGGCAGTGGCCGAGGCGATCATTCTGGCTCATCAGGCGGGGGAGTAGCGCAAGCTCTGTGGGAAACAGCCATTGCCAGAATATGCGACTCTCAATCATAATGCCGGTCTACAACGAAATCGGCACACTGGAAGAGATCGTCCAACGCGTGCGCGCGGTGGACCTCACACTGAATGTCGACGGCTCGAACGCGCTGCTTAATGGCCCATTGCAGATGGAGAAGGAGATCATCATCGTCGATGATGGCTCCACCGACGGCACGCGCGAGATTCTTACACGAATGCAGACGGCAGAAGCATCTGATCTGCGCGTTATCTACCACGAGCGTAACGGCGGCAAGGGCGCGGCGCTGCGAACCGGCTTCGAGGCAGCGAGCGGCTCAATATTCGTGGTGCAGGATGCCGACCTGGAGTACAATCCCAGGGATTATGTCAGCCTTCTCGTCCCCATTATTGAGGGGCGCACCGATGTCGTATACGGCAGCCGTTTCCTCGGGGGGCCGCGAGCGGCGATGAGCCTCTCGCACACGCTCGGCAACAAGGGCGTAACCTGGTTCACCAATCTGCTCTATGGTACGGTCCTGACCGATATGGAGACCTGCTATAAATGCTTCCGCCGCGATGTCATCGCAGGAATGCCCCTTCACAGCGAGCGATTTGAAATCGAAGCTGAACTGACGGCCAAAATCCTCAAGCGCGACTACTCGATTTTCGAGACGCCCATCAGCTATAACGGGCGCAAGTTCCACGAGGGCAAGAAGCTCACCTGGCGGGACGGATTCGCGGCCATTGCCACGCTTATCAAATACCGCTTCCGCGACTGAACACCAGTGGTTCGCGGCATGGGTGTTGCAGTCGACGGGTCACAAACAACTCGCCGCCTTCCTACGATTCACCGCCTCTTCCCGCCACTCTTCGCGGCTGCCATCCTGGGGCTCTTCGTTCTGTTGTTGTTCTACCGCCTGCTCTTTACGGACCGGGTGCTGGCCAGCGGCGACATTCTCCACTACTTCTATCCTTACCGCGACTATGCAGCGGAGGCGTTGCGCGCGGGCCGCGTTCCCCTCTGGAACCCCTACATCTTTATGGGCGCGCCCTTTCTCGCCAACCCGCAGGCGGCGGCGCTGTATCCACTGCACTGGCCGCTAAGCTGGCTGCCCGTGACAAAGCAGCTGTATTGGAGCGGCGCAATCCATGCCTGGATTCTGGCAGTTGGCGGTTATGCGCTGATGCGCCGCTGGGGAACAGGGTGGCTGGCCGCGGTAAGCTGCGGTCTGGTGTTGGCGGGAAGCGGCCACTACGGCGGACTGTTGGGACACATCAACCAGATGAACGGTGCGGCCTGGCTGCCCTGGCTTATGTGGGCGTTGGAGAAACCGGGGTCCGGCGGGGAAAGAGAGAAAACGGCCGGCCTTGCGCGCAACATGATCTGTTTCCGTTGGTACGCGCCTCTGTTGCTGTCATTTTCCCTGTTTGCTGCGCTCACCCTTCTCGCCGGACACGCGCAAACTACCTATATCAATCTTTTCGGTGTGGGCGCGTGGCTGCTTGTACGGTGCGCGCTGGCGGGGAGGCTGGGCTGGCGCCGCCTGATCGCCTCATCGTTTCTCTATGCCGTGGGCGCGCTGCTGGGCGCGCTGATCGCGGCGGCGCAACTGCTGCCGACGCTGGAGCTCAGCCAACTGGGGATTCGCAGCGGCGGTCTCAGCTACTCCGAGGCAACCAGTTTCAGCCTGCGTCCCCTGCTTCTCCACTGGACGCTGCTGCCCTCCTACGGCCTGCGCGATCTGAGCGTCCTGTTTTCCACGCTTGGCTATACGGAGTACATCGCTTACGTGGGCGCGCTCGGTCTGATTCTGGCCGTGTGCGCGGTGGCTGTCAACAAAGGGCCGGCGGCGAAGGACTGGACCCTGGGCATCGGGAATTGGCCGCTCGCCGTGCAGTGCGGCGCCTTTTCCACTGTTTTTGGGCTCTTCCTGGCGATGGGGCGCTGGAACCCGTTCACTTTTCTCTTTTACCATGTCATCCCCGGCTTCGACCTGTTCCGCACGCCGGCGCGCTGGATGATCTTGTACACGCTGGGGATGGCGGTGCTGGCGGGCCTTGGGGCACAGCAGGTCGCGGGCTGGATCGCGCGAAATCGGCTGCCTGGGGGGAGCAACAACGGGTCTCGGGTCTCGGGCATTGTTCTTCACGCCGCGCTCCTCGGTGTGCTGGCGGTCGAGCTGCTGCTGGCCGCACGCGCGCTGCCTCATGCGCAGCCTACCGCGCCCCAGGCGGTCTACGGCGTGCGCACGGCTCCCGCGCATCTGCTGACAGAGCCGCGGCGGACGGTCCATCCGGCGGTGATGGGACGTCTTCTGAGCATCAGCGAGATCACCTATGACCCGGGCGACATGCCCGACTGGCGGCGCGTCCTGCGCGGCGGCACAACTCCGCAACTGAGCGAGGCGGCATTCACCGAGTTTGTCATCGCGCTCAAAGCACAGGAGATCCTGGCGCCGAATCTCTCGCTGCTCTGGCGCGTACCCACCGTGGACGGCTTCGACGGCGGGGTGCTCCCGCTGGAACGCTACAACGCATTCTTTTCACTGCTGATTCCACCGGAGGAGCTGGTTCCGGACGGGCGCGTACGCGAGCAGCTGCGCGCGATTCCACCCGCACACATTCTCGAACTGATGGATGTTCGCCACCTGATCACCGACAAAGTGCAGGATTTGTGGTTCGACGACATTTACTACGACCGACAGATCGGCGCAACCCTGACAGCTGATGGCCTCAGGACGCTTACCGTAGAGGCGCCGCACAGCTTCGTGGCGACAGACGTCGCCGTCGTTGGCTCGATGACCTCGAACGGGAAGGGCTCTGACTTGGGAATCGCGGGCAACCGGCCACTGGCGGAAGTCGACGCGCTGGTTGACGGTGAGCGTTTCGCGCTCGGACAGCTGCTCACGGGGGGTAAGCACAGGGACGCGTTCCGGGTGGCGGTCAGTTTACCGGCCGAAGCTGGCTTCAGTGACGCGCCGCCCGTCTACCGCGACAGCGACAGTGAAAGGCAGGAGTATCTTGCCCGTTTTCCTCTGGCAGAACCGTCCCGTCTTCAGGCGCTGGATATCACATTGACGGCGACAGACGAGCAGCATGGTCTGGCCGTTCAGGCGGTGACGCTCATCGACGGGCGCACGCAGACCTTCCTACCGCTGCTCCCCAGCGATCGCGGCCGCTTTCGACGCGTACACAGCGGCGATGTGAAGATCTATGAGCGGCTCGGAGGAAGCGGACGCGTGCAGCTGGTGGCGTCGGCGCGGGCGGCCTCCTCACCGGAGGAGGCGGTCACTCTGCTGCGCGATCACGCGGGTATGGGCGCGGTCGTTGAGGCGAGCCAGGAAGCGGTAGATGCCTGGGGGCTGAGTGCTGACAGCGCAGGCAGCGGGGAAGCATTGCTTATTTCGTATTCACCGGAGCAGGTAGTGACGCGAACGCGCAGCGAAAGGCCGGGGCTACTCGTCCTGAAGGAAGCTTACTATCCCGGCTGGGAGGCAACGGTCAACGGCGAGGCGGTCGGGATCTACCCGGCCAATGTACTTTTCCGCGGCGTGCCGCTACCACCGGGTGAAAACGAGGTTGTCTTCAGCTACAGGCCGCAAAGCTGGCGGACCGGTCTGCGCGTGAGCGCGGCGGGCGCTTTGCTCTGGATTCTTTTGGCACTCGGTACCATCTGGACGCGGGCACGGGGACGGCAAAGACAACGCCCCCGAGAATGAAGTGAATCTGTCTTTACTTCACGCCCCAACAGGCCGTGATGTATAATCGAGAAACCGGCGCCGAGAGCTAGAAAGGCCCTTCAGGTCCCTGCACAGACGTGATTAACACATTTAACCGCATTGTCGTTGTCCTGCTCTGGCTGCTCATGTTGGCAGCCATAGGCTATATCACCATCTTTCCCGACGCAGCCTTCACTGCGCTTGTGGAACGCCTGTCGCTGGCGAAGGACATGCTGCGCGTTCAGCAGGAGACCAACGGCAACTATTTTCTGATCGGCCAGGTGGCGGTGGGCATATTGGCGGTGCTCGTATTCGGCGGCCTGCTGTGGCTGGAGCTGTGGCCTCACCGCCAGCGCGGGGTGCGCGTGAGGACGGTGAAAGGCAGTTCGGTCGAGTTGGACACCGACAGTATTGCGCGCCGCCTGTCGTGGCACCTGGACCAGCTCGCCGATGTGATTACGGTGTTCCCGGAGGTAAGATCGCGCGGCAACGCGGTTGACGTCGAGCTGGAGGTCGAGACCTCTCCCGACATCGACGTACAGATGAAGACGGACGAGGTCGTGGAATCGACGCGCGACATTGTCGAAGAAGGGATGGGGCTGCGGCTGGGCAAGTTGGATGTGCGCATGCGCCATCTGCCCTTTGAGGATGAGTGGGAAGCGTGAAGCTGAGCGCGTTGTTGGAGAGCCTGCTGTTCGTGGCCGCGGATCCGGTCACAACGGGGCAGCTTGCCCAGGCCTCAGGCTGCCCCGAGGTCGAAGTGTGCAAGGCGCTCGACGAGTTGCAGTGGGAGTATGAAGTGCAGAACCGCGGCCTGCGCCTGCAATGTCGCGCCGGCAGTGTCCTCCTGGTCACCAATCCCGCCGCCGCCCAGATGGTGGAAGAGTTTCTCAACCTGGAAATGACAGTGCAGTTCAGCGCGCCGGCCCTGGAGACGCTGGCGATTGTCGCCTATCTCCATCCGGTCACGCGGGCGCAGGTGGAAGCGGTGCGGGGCGTGGACTGTTCCAACACGCTGCGGAGGCTGCAGCAACAGGGCCTGATCGACGAATTCGATAGGATGGACGGCCCGGGCCGCCCGATCCGTTACGCGGTGACCGACCAGTTCCTGCAGCATTTCGGCCTGACCAATCTCAATGAGCTGCCGGAACTGCCGCCGTTGGAGGGTGAAGGGACGGCTGAGGGACAGGAGTAGAGGGTTTCCCTCACCCAAAGTACGCAGGCCCAATCCAACCCTGCCTTATTCGAGCAGAGGCCCCCTCGCCAATCTTTCCGCAATCCACTCGGGCACCCGCGTCATGCGGCCTGCGCTGTCGACACAGATATGCCGCGTATGGCCGTCGGCGTAGACGACGTCCGTCTCCCGGTTGCGAATTGTGTAACGGAACTCGATCTGGCGGCTGCGTAAGATCCCCAGCCGCGTGATCACCTGCACAGGATCGCCGAAGCGGATGGCGTTGCGGTAGCGGCACTGCAGGTCGGTGACCGCGAAGTTGTATCCGGCGCCGGCAATCTCCGTGTAGGGCATCCCCGCGGCCTCCATCCAGGCGATGCGTCCGGCCTCGAACCAGACGACGCACTCGCTGTGGTGGACCACGCCCATCTGGTCGGTCTCGGCAAAACGAACGGTGATGTCCAGCGGGACGGCGGCGCTCTCTATGTCGTTGCTTTTTTGTGCAGGGGCGTTTTCAGTTGTTGTCATCTGCTGCTGTCAGGGAATGATCGATCTTATGGGGATTGTCGCAGGTCCAGGGCCAAATATCTCCTGAATAGGTGAGCTGCACCGGCCACTGGCCACTGACCACCGACCACTGCAGTTTACATATGGATCGCCAGCCCCTCGACGCCGTGGGCCGCCTCCATGACCACTTCGGCCAGCGTCGGGTGGGCGTGCACGTTGTGCGCGACCTCTGCCGGCGTCAGCTCCATCATCTGCGCCAGCGTAAGCTCCGGCAGCAGCTCGGTCGCGTTCGGACCGACGATGTGCGCGCCCAGGATTTCGCCGTACCTTTCATCGGCGACGATCTTGACGAAACCGGTGCGAACGCCCTGCGCCTGTGCCGCGCCGTTCGGCATGAACGGGAACTTGCCCACGTTGACGGTGTAGCCGGCTGCCTGCGCCTCCGCTTCGGTCATGCCCATGCTGGCAACCTGGGGGACGCAGAATGTGCAACGCGGCATGAAAATGTAGCGCTCAGCAGGTATCGGGTTTGTCGGCTGGCCGGCGACATGCTCGGCGGCCACAACCGCTTGCGCGCTGGCCACGTGCGCCAAGGGCATCTTGCCGGTGCAGTCGCCGATCGCGTAGACGTTGGCGCGGCTGGTGCGCATGAACTCGTCGATTTCGATGTACCCTTCGCGGCTGCGCTCGACACCGGCCGCGTCGAGTCCGAGCTCCTCGGTGTTGGGCGTGATGCCGACCGCCAGCAGCACCTTCTCGACCTCGACCGTCTGGGTGCTTTCGTCCTTGGTATTCCTGATCGTCACCCTGACCGACCGTTCAGCGACGTCAAAGTCCTCAGTGCGGCTCGAAGTCAGCACGGTGATGCCGCGTTTCTCGAAGGCGCGCACGACCTCCTGCGCTACCTCGGCATCCTCCAGAGGCAGCGCCTGATCCAACATTTCGACAATGGTCACCTGCGCGCCGTAGGTGGCATAGATGTGGCCCAACTCCATCCCGATCGGGCCGGCGCCCACAACGAGTATAGACGCGGGGATTTCAGACAGGCGGATGGCGTGACGATACTGGAGAACGCGATCGCCGTCGGCGTCGATGCCGGGCAAATCTCTCGCGCGCGCGCCTGTCGCAACGATGAAGCTGCGCGCGGATACGGTGCGCGGTTCGGCTTCAGGGTTAAGCGGGCCGGCGCTGACCTGCACGCTGTTGGCGTCAAGGAAGCGGGCGTGCCCTTCGATGACCTCGATCTTGTTCTTCCGCATGAGGAAGCCGACGCCCTTTGTCTGGCGGGAGACGATCTGAAGCGAGCGAGCGACCGCGGCGCCGTAGTCGACTTGCAGGTTGTCGAAGGTGAGCCCGTACTCCTGCGCGTGCTGGAGCGTGTCCAGCACTTCGGCGCTCTTGACAAGCGATTTCTTGGGGATGCAGCCCCAGTTGAGGCAGACGCCGCCCAGATGCTCGCGTTCGATCAGGGCCGTCTTGAGGTTCAGTTGGGCGCCGCGAATCGCCGCCACATAACCGCCCGGCCCGGAGCCGATGACGATCAGGTCGTAGTCATAGTTGCTTGCCACAGCTTCCTCCGCGCGGCCGGTGGCCGCTAATCTTTCCGGTCTACGCGCCGCCTTCTTCGAGCGGCGGCGCGTCGAACTCTTCGAGGCGCCTCACCACGTCAACGAGAAATCTGTCGGCGCTCACGCCGTCCAGAATGCGATGATCGAAGGCGAGGCTCAGATAGCACATTGGGCGAATCGAGATGGTGTCATCGGCGCTGGGCAGGAGGGGATCGGCAGCCGGTCCGCTGCGGACGACAGCGCGCTTGGTGATGTTGCCGATGCCCAGGATAGCGGCCTGCGGCTGGTTGATGATCGGCGTACCCAGCAGACTGCCGCTCACCCCGTGATTGGTCAGGGTGAAGGTTCCGCCGCGCAGTTCATCGGGCTTCAGGTCACCGCGACGGGCGCGGTCGGCCAGGTCGTTGACCGCGCGCGCCAGCTCCTGCAAACTTCGTTCATCGGCATCGCGGATCACCGGCACAACCAGCCCGTCCGGCAGCGCCACCGCAACGCCGACATGGATGTGCCGGCTCAGCGCCAGCCCGTCGTCGGTCCAGCGGCTGTTGACCGTCGGATGGCGGCGCAGCGCCGACGCGACCGCGACGATGAAGTAGGGGGTGAAGGTGAGGCTGATCTCCTGTTGCGCGAACGACTCTTTGTAGTCGGCGCGGTGACGCACGACCGCGGTCATATCGGCCTCGTGAACTGTCACGACGTGTGGGCTGGTGAGCACGCTGCGGACCATATGCTCGGCGATCGCTTTGCGCATGGTCGAATGCGGCTGCAGGCGTTCGTCTTCACCGAGCGCAGTATCGGTCCGCGCTGCCGGGGCCGGCAACTGCCGTTTGCGCGCGTCAATGAAAGCCAATAGGTCCTTCCTGGTGACGCGCCCCTGGCGGCCCGTCCCCTTCACTTCGGACAGATTGACATTGTTTTCTGCGCTGATTCGGGCGACGACCGGGCTGACGAAGGCGCGGCCTGCCGGCTTTTCGATTGGCGCAGACTCTTCTATTGTACGAGCATCGCGGGGATGCGAAGAGGCAGCAGCGAGAGCTTCTGCCTCTCCCACTTCGCGCCTCGGTGCCGTCTCTTCGGTGCTCTCTCCTTCATCGCCGATGTAGGCGATGACAGCGCCGACTTCGACGGTGGCGCCTTCCTCCGCCAAGACTTCAAGCAGAACACCGGCCGCGGGCGCGGGCACTTCGGTGTCGATCTTGTCGGTGGTGATATCCAGCAGAGGCTCCTGCCGCTCCACGGCATCGCCTGGCCGTTTGAGCCAACGGGCCACGGTACCTTCAAAGACCGTTTCGCCCAGTTGGGGCATTTTCACTGGCGTTGGCATTGTGCCTGCGCTCCAACTTCAGTTGCCAGTTTCCAGTTTTCAGTTTCCAGTTTTTGGTAACGGCACATCTTCGAATTGGGTGGGGCTCTTTGAGGCCCTGAAAACCGGAAATAGAAAGCGAGAAACGCCTAGATCATGGGCGTTTTACGCTGAACCAGCTGCACGGTCACGTTCCAGGGATCGCGCAGGAAGCAGAGCTTGTCCCCCGTGGGCGTGTCGTTGATCTCGCCATCGGCCGTGGCGCCGGCGCGGATGAGCCGATCTCTCTCGCCCTCCATGTCGTCGACGCTGAAGGCGAAATGCAGGTTGAAGGCGTTGATCTGGGCAAAATCGAGATGCTTGAACTCCTCGTTACTGTACAGCTCCAGCATGCTTCCCTTCTCATCGGCGATAAAGTTCATGTAGGGGGCGACATCACCGGAGGAGACGATGCGGAGCCCGAGATGCTCCGTCCACCATTGGACCTGCTCTTTGACGTTGGGCACATTAATGGCAATGTGTTCCAGGTTCATTGTTTTGCTCCGTTGGAAAGTGTGCGTGCGACTTGGTGACTGTTTTGACGATATGTTCTGGCGTCGCGCCCCCACAGGGTGATGGGCGCGGTCATGCCCGTGCGATCCTATCACAGGCCTTCGGTGCGCGCTAGTCAGTACTGTGCTATACTCAGCGCGATCGCGCTGAGGCGGTCGTCATCAGACGTGGCGGGATCGATAGGAATTGGAGAAAAAATTACCATCGGCGGCAAGACCGGGACTGTGACCGACATCACTCTGATGCACGTCGTGTTGGACACAGAAGATCAGCGAATTCTGATACCAAGCTCCACGACGGTTACCACAGTTCTGATCAAACACAAAGTGAGCGATTGACGGGGCCGGCGCGTCTCGATGGGCAAGCGCCTTGTTGAAATCGTCAGGTCTCGACCTGGAATAACCCTCTTTTATTGTAGAAGAACGCGAGAAAAAGATGGAACAGACAGTTTTGCAGAGTGTGCAGACCCATTGGAGAGACCTGCGCGGACGCACCTATGATTTGCTGGATGTTCTGGTCGACGCCGACCTGAACGCCCGCCTGCCTTTCGCTGAATCCCAGAGCATACTCTACCAGTTCTACTGCATGCTGGGGACGCAGGAGAGCTGGACGCCGGTGCTGCTGGAAGGCGGGATGCGGGGTTGGGGTTGCAGCCTGAAACCGGCGCCCGCCGGCGAGGTGCTGCCGATCGAACGGGTGCGCGCGGCGATGGCGGCGGCGGACGGTGTGTTGGAGACGGCGTTTGAACAGGCGAACTGGTTACGCGTCTTTGAAAACGGCGCCACGCCGCTGGCCGGATACTACCGCCTGGTTGAGCATGAGTCCCACCACCACGGACAGTTGATCAATCTGATCTACGCCAACAACCTGCCGATTCCAGAGAGCTGGGCCGATTCATGGGCGCTCAGGCGGAGCGGAGAGTAGAGGCGGCAACGCCCTGAAACCGGAAGAATACACAAGCAAAGCGGTAGCCTCGCATGGAAGCTGCCGCTTTTTTTGCTGCATATGAATCAAGTGCTCCGCTTGGAGGCGCCAATCAGGCTGCGAAAGTGGAGCTCGCTACTCAAGTTCCAGGAACGAGGCCGAGGCCCATGAGGGACCGTCCACCCCGGTGCCCACAAGGAGCGCCCATTCCCCGTCCAGGCTGAAGCCGAGGATCGAGTAGTTTTCGCTGTCCGTCACGTGGCCGACGATCGGCGCCTCAAGGGAGGGACCGCCGCGCAGGCGCAGGCGTCCGAAACGGCCTACGGAAATTGTGGCGCGGCCCATCTGCACGACCAGCTCTATCTCGCGCAACTCCACCAGCGAGGCTGAAACCCAGACCGGTTCCTCAGTTTCGTCGAAGAAGATCGCCACCCAGTCCTCATCGGCGCTGAAGCCGGCGACGGGATAGGTTTCCCCCGCGACAACGCCTGCCAGGACCTCGGAGATCGTTTCAGGCTTGCTGCGGACGCGCAGGGCGCGGCTCGTAATGATCGCCAACTGCGTGGTGACATCACCCTCCTTGAGCAACAGAATCTCCGCAGGCGCGACGGCGGTCGCTTCAGACGACGCAGTCTCCTCGGCATCCGCGTCGGCGATCGACATCTCGCCAATCGTTACTCTGAAGGCCGGGCTGATCGGGTCACCTTCCTCCAGAACCGGCATATCCGGGCCTGGAAATTCGAAGACATCGAAGACGCCGCCGTCAATGTGGAGCATGGCGTAAAGCGTTTCGGTGGCGGCATCGACGTCTATCTTCACGGTCAGTTCGGTGTTGACGCCGGCCTCGACGGGCGCCTGACCGATGATAGGACCGAATGAACCGGCGTCATCGGCGTGGACAACAATCCAGCCCTTCTCGGAGGCCACCGCCTCGACGATCGTAATCATGCCCTTGATCACATCCTGGGTGTGTACGGTGAGGCTGGGCTTCAGGTCCTGCATTGCCATGCTGCCGTCGTCGGGCTCGTCCTCGGGCTCATCCTCGCCTGCGGTAGCCGCGGCGATCTCGCCTTCGTCGGAGGTCGCCTCCGTCGCGGTCTCTTCGCCCGTAGCAGCGTCGTCGGAGGACGCCGAGGACGCGGTCTCAGCCACCAGCTCCTCGACGTCATCGGAGACAAGCAGCGCGGCGACGTCGCCGTTCAACGTCACTTCCTCTGCCCAGACCCAGCCAATTGTCTCCACATCAGGGACGCGCACCATCAGCCAGCTACCGTCATCGGTGCGTCCAATCACCGGGATTAGATCGTCCTGAAGCAGACCGGCGATGATGGGCGACCGGGCGTCGGCCTCTTTGCGGACACGCAGCGCGTTGGCCACTACCGTCGCTTCCAGCGTGACCATTTGCGGTTCAACAGGTTCGGCGTTGCCTTCAGGTGCAGGTTGTGCGACGGGAGTCAATACGGTCGCAAGATCGCCCTCGATGGGTTGACAACCTGCAAGCAAGAGGCCCAGAATCGCCAGTGCCCAAGCCGCGGCAGGTCGCCGTGCGCCGCTCAGAAAGACGCGAAAGCGAGTAGGCATAATTCCTCCCAACTGACGATAGATCGGGGGCAGTGGCATTGGCTCCGTCGTATTGAGCAGGTGTGATGTCAAGAGTCCAAGATACGCCACAAACGGCAGAAGCGCATTGGACTATTATGGCACGGCGAAAGAAAGGCGAGCAAATGGCCTTCGTTTACAAATACAGCCAAATCCATGGAATATTGGCACGCGCCCTGCAATCGAAGAGAAAAAGTGCAGGTATTGTAGGCGATCTGTCGGTTACAGATCTCTACCTGGAAGGGTTTCGCCGGCCATGCTGCGCAAAAGAATTCCGTCGAGAACACATGTACATTTTGCCCAAGAATATGGTTTGACATGGGGCTTCCGGATCAATATACTTGTCGCATCCACGGCTTCTGGCTTTGTGTATACCTCCTTCGCCACCGTCGCAGTAAACGGCAGAGCTTATTTTCAATCTGTCCTCGATCGGACTGCTCACACACCAAGGAGAACAGCAATGACTGACAGGGTTCGCAACTTTGTTTCCAGGCGTGACTTCCTGCGCGTTTCGGCATTTGCGACCGCCGGCGCGGCGCTGGCTGCGTGCGCTCCACCGGCAGCGGCGCCGGCAGACCAGGGCGACGCGGAAGAGTCCATGCCCGCCGAAGCTGACACCGGTGTTTCTCTGTGGAGTTGGGGCACGGCGATGGCCCGCTACCGGAGCCCGGAGGGCGAAGACATCTTCGCAGATACACTCAAAGCGGACACCGGGTTGGACCTGGAGCTTGGCATGGTCGACCACCCGGACATGGCGGCGAAGCTCAAGGCAGCCCTGCCTGCGGGCACCGGCCCCGACCTGCTGAACACCGACTTCGACATCATGGGGCCGTTCTGGGGCTTCGTTGAGCCGCTCAACGACCGCGGCGAGGCTGAATGGGGCGCCAGCTGGAAGGAGGACACCTTCTCAGGCGCCGCCTTGAGCGAAATGGAGTTGGTGGCCGGCATCGTGGACCTTTCGGGCGATGCCCTCTACCTGCCGGGCAACATGCAGCTGCTTGGCTGGCTTTACTACTGGATTCCCACCTTCGAGGAACGCGGCATCGATGCTTCGGCGCTGGAGACGTGGGACGACTTCGAAGCCCTCTGCCAGTCTTTCCTGGACGACGGCATCTCGCCGATCGGCGGCTACTACCATCCTGCCAACCTGGTCGACTGGTTCAAGAGCCTGGTCGAGGTGACGGGACGCGGTCAGCTGGACGAGGTGCAGGTGGGGAATGGCAGTTTCGCCGACGCGGGCGTCGTCGAAGCGTTCGACCTCTTCGCCAAAGTGTATAACGAATACATGCAGGAGGGGGCTATCGGCGCGCAGGACGGCAACGCGGTGCGCGAGCCGTTCTGGAACGGTACCGGCGAGAGGCCGATGATCAACATCTTCACCGGCACGCCCTACTTCGGCTTCCTCAACCACGAGTCGGAAGTGATCCGCGACGCGATGAACAATCACGTCGGCACCTTCCTGCTGCCCGGCTCAAGAGGGCTGGCCGCGACCGATGCCGGCGTAGCGATGGTCTCCGAATCGCAGCGCAAAGACAACGCCTGGGAATACATGAAGTGGCGCACGCTCGGACCCGGCGCGGAGCAGATCGCGAGCACCGGTCAGCCGATGGGCGCAAAAGCGATCGAGGTCCCGCCGCAGAACACCGACTTCGACAAGAACCTGGGAGAGCCGCTGCTGGAAGCGATGGTCAGCGGCGACAACGTCTTCCGCCGCGTGCTGTGCACCGATGTCTACCAGCAGCTGGGCATCGTGCTGCCGGGTGTGACCGCCGGCCTGATCACGGCTGAAGAGGCCGCGCTGGAGGTCCAGGACGCCTTCGACATGTCTTGCCAGAATTGGGTCAAGTCCTAGTTTCCACAACACCACTGGCCGCGCATCTGCGCGGCCAATGGTGAACCCACACATCTGTTTCTGAATACTGAACGAATGGCAACTGCGGCGGCGGGCGCAACGCGACACCGGGACGATCAGAGCGCGATGCAGCGGATCGCGCGCGCGTTGCGCGCCAATGGCGGCTTCCTGTTCATATTGCCGGGGCTGATCGTCTACCTGGGGTTCATTGCCTGGCCGATCATCGCCACCCTTTACAATGGCTTCTTTATATGGGATGGGATCAGCCCTGACCGCGAGTTCACCGGACTGGACCACTACGTGCGGCTGCTGACAAAGGACCGCGCCTTCCGCCTCAGCATCCGCAACAACGTCTATTGGGCGATCATCACCGTAATCTCCCTCTCGGTCGCCGGCTTCCTCTTCGCCTGGCTGCTCAATCAGCGCATCCGCTTCCGCAACACCTACCGCGCCGCCTTCTTCCTGCCTGTAACCGCCTCGCTCGTCGTGATCGGCTATACCTGGGAGTTCATCTACCAGCCCGAAGTCGGCATGCTCAACCACGCGCTGCGCGAGAACGGGTTGGAAGGGCTGACGCGCATCTGGCTGGCGGACCCCGACGTTACCATTTTCGCCATCATTTTGGTCTCTTTGTGGGCCTCGCTCGGCTTTTGGGTTGTCGTCTTTCTGGCTGCCTTGCAAGCTGTTCCGCAGGACCTGTACGACTGCGCCGCGGTCGACGGCGCGACAGGTTTTCGCCAGATGTGGCATGTGGCGGTCCCGCTGACGATGGGCACGACGCGCGCCTTGTGGATTCTGGGCCTGATCCGCTCGATCAATGCGTTCGCCCTCGTCTTTCTGCTCTCGCGCGGAGGGCCCTATCACGCCTCCGAGGTGATCGCGTACCAGATCTACGACCTGGCATTCAGGACCAATCACACCGGTTATGCCTCCGCGCTTTCGGTCTTGCTGCTCCTTATTTCGGCGGTCGTGACCATTTTCCAGCTGCTCCTGATGCGCGGGCGCCGCGTTCAGCTATAGACAGGCTCCGATTTGGAGGGTACACAGATGGTGTTCGGGCTGAAGTTCAGCAGAAAATCGGTACTCACCCATGCGGTGCTGCTCTTTTTCTCGTTCATCATGATCTTCCCTTGGCTGATCGCCTTCTCGACCGGCCTGAAAGCGCCTGGCGAGTCCGCGCTGAACAGGGGGCTGATCCCGTGGGAGATATCACTGGGCAATTTCGCAAAGGCCTGGGAGATCGCCAATGTACCTGTATTGGCATTCAACAGCTTTGTCGTTACCGCGGCGTCGGTTGTTGCGATCCTCTTTCTCGCCTCGCTGGCGGCCTATGGTTTCGCCCGGCTCGACTTCGCATTCAAAGAGCCGTTCTATCTGCTCTTTCTGGCCGGGCTGATGTTGCAGGCGGCTGCGATCATGGTGCCGCTCTACCAGGTCAACGTTACCTTCAAGCTTCTGGACACCTATTTCGCCATGATTGGGCCCTACGTCGCGCTGGGCCTTCCCTTTGCCATCCTGATCTTGCGCGGCTTCTTCGAGGGGTTGCCCGAAGAGATCGAAGACGCGGCCCTGATGGACGGCGCAACACGCTTCACCATCTACTGGCGCATCATGCTGCCACTGACGCGACCGGCGCTGGCCACAGTCGCCATCTTCACCGGACTGGGGACATGGAACGACTTTCTGCTGCCGATGCTGATGACAAGCAAACCGGGTCTGCGCACGATGCCGCTGGGGCTGATCCTGTTCGAGCTTGAAGGCGCCATCGGCTTCGTCCTGCACGAATACCGCTTCGCGTTGATCATCATGATGACGGTCCCCCTCATCATCGTCTTCCTCCTGCTGCAGCGCCAGTTCATGAGCGGCCTCACCGCCGGCGCGATCAAAGGATAGGGCGCTCAATGCCCCCGCAAAACCATCTTTTTGAATGGAGCTGCGTTTCCAGCAAGCTCTACGACGACCCTTTCAATCAGGTAACGCTCGACGTTGACATCATCGATCCAGAAGGCAGCGTGCGTACCGTCCCCGCTTTTTGGCGCGGGCAACAGGAGTGGGGCGTGCGCTACGCCTCCCCCAAGGTCGGCCGGCACCGCTTTCATACACGCTGCTCCGACACCGACAACGACAGCCTGCACGGGCTGGAAGGCACGATCGAAATCACGCCCTACGACGGCGAAAACCTCCTTTTGCGGCACGGGCCCTTGCGCGTCGCCGATAGCGGCCGTCACCTGGAGCACTGCGATGGCAAGCCCTTTTTCTGGCTGGGCGATACCTGGTGGATGGGGCTGGTCGAACGGCTGCCCTGGCCCGATGGATTCAGGCGCTTGACCGCGGACCGCGCGCAGAAGGGCTTCACTGTCATTCAGCTCGTCGCCGGCCTATACCCGGACATGCCTCCCTTTGACCCGCGTGGCGCCAACGAGGCCGGTTTCCCCTGGGAGAAAGATTTCAGTCGCGTTAATCCCGCCTGGTTCGACATGGCGGACCGGCGGATCGACTGGCTGGTGCAGAGCGGGCTGCTACCGAGCATCGTCGGCTGCTGGGGCTACTTTATGGATTTTGCCGGCGAGGAGAGGCTTAAGCAGCATTGGCACTACATAGTTGCGCGCTACGGTGCCTATCCAGTCGTCTGGGACGTTGCGGGCGAGGCGCTGATGCCGCATTACAGCCACCCGCACTGGCAGGATATCTACACGGCCGCGCTGAGGCAACGGGCTGATGACGAAGGAGGCGTAGCAAAGACGCGGCTCAAACGCGAGGACCTGTCGAGCAGAGTGCAGGAGCGGCAGAACAAGGTGCGCTCGGCGTGGACGCGCGTCGCCCGCCATCTCCGGTCAATCGATCCTTACGGGCACCCGATGACGATCCATCCCGGCACCGGCGGCATCTGGTCGTATGATCACGTTGACGATCCTGCGGTCATCGACGTAGACATCACGCAGTGCGGCCTGCATGACATACTCACATTCCCGCAGATCCTGGACGAAGTCAGAAGTCAGGTGCCCAGGAAGCCGAGAATGCCCAGATTCGTCGGCGAATCCTGCTACGAGGGCGAGGGCGGCTGGAACTGGGAAAACGTGCAACGGTTGATGTTCTGGGGAAGCGTGCTGAGCGGCGCGGCCGGCCACACCTACGGCGCCAGCGGCATCTGGCAGGTGAACACGCGCGAAGCGCCCTACGGCGCCAGCCCGCGCATCTACGGAGAGGGGTTCGATGAGGACCCGTGGGACGAGGCGATGCACTTCGCCGGCTCGCGCCAGGTGGGATTGGGCCGCCGCCTGCTGGAACGGTACCCTTGGTGGCGGTTTGAGCCCTCCCCGCAATGGATCACGCACCGCGGCGAGCACCATTTCAAGCCGATGCAGGGCTACATCAGACCGTTCGCGGCCGGCATCCCGGGGGAAGTCCGCATCATCTTCATCCCTGTTCGCTATCTGATCACTGTCAGGGAGATCGAGCCTGACGCCGGCTATCGCGCCTATTATTACGACCCCCGTTATGGGCGGGAGCACGACGCCGGAGACGTGGTCCCCGACGAGCAGGGTGCATGGCAACCGCCCAAGCCGCCGATCATCCAGGACTGGGTGCTTGTGCTGGAACGCACAAGCACAGGAATCGACCCAAGCATGGCTAACTGACCACCACTCACCATCCACTGCTGTTCGGAGAAAACAGTTATGCTCAATGCCATCCAGAATTGCGCCACCGAATGGGTTTATAGTTCGGGCAAGGCCTACGGCGACCCTTTCAACGACGTCGAGTTGGACGTGCTGGTCACCCGCCCCGACGGCAGCGAACAGGTCGTGCCCGCCTTCTGGGCCGGCGACCAGACTTGGCGGGTGCGTTACAGCTCGACGCAGACCGGCACCCACCACTACCGCACCGTCTGCTCGGACGCAAGCAACAGCAGCCTGCACGGCCAGACGGGTACGCTCGAAATCTCGCCGTACACGGGCGACAATCCCCTCCTCAAGCACGGACCGCTGCGAGTCGCCGCCAGCGGGCGCACGTTCGAGCATGTCGACGGTACGCCCTTTTTCTGGCTGGCCGACACCTGGTGGATGGGCTTCTGCAAGCGCCTGCGCTGGCCTGAAGATGTCCAGGAGCTGGCGGCTGACCGCGCGGCCAAGGGCTTCAGCGTGGTCCAGATCATCGCCGGACTCTATCCCGACATGGAGCCGTTCGACGAGCGCGGCGCCAATGAGGCCGGTTTCCCGTGGGACCGCGAGTTTTTCCGAATCAACCCCGCCTACTTTGACCACGCCGACCTGCGCGTCGCCCACCTGGTGCGTTCTGGGCTGCTCCCCTGCATCGTCGGTTTGTGGGGGTATTTCATCGACTTTGCCGGGCCGGAGGTGGTCAAGAAGCATTGGCGCTACCTGATCGCGCGCTACGGCGCCTACCCTGTCGTCTGGTGCACGACGGGCGAGGCGCTGATGCCCTACTATCTGGCGGAGGAGACGGCCGAGTTTCAGCAGTGGCGCACCGAGGTGCAGCTGGTGACAACGGCGGATATGACCTGGCTGCCACCGGAAAAACGCGCCATCTGGTCCGACATCATGCGCATGGTGAAGTCGACCGATCCCTACGGCCACCCGCAGACGATCCATCCCAACGGATTCGCCCACCTGACGGTCGATGATCCGTCACTGGTGGAGTTCAATATGCTGCACCCGGCGCATCTCGGCTACCAGACGATGACCGACATGGCGCACCTCGTCGTGAGCGCGGTCGAGGAGGGCCCGCGCATCCCGGTGCTGGTGGCGGAGGTCAACTACGAGGGCGAGATGGAGATGAGCCACCCGGAGACGCAGCGGTTTTTCTTCTGGGCGGCAGTGCTCTCCGGCGCGGGCGGTCACACCTACGGCGCAATGGGCATCTGGCAGATGAACACGCAGGAGAAGCCCTACGGCCCGTCTCCCCACGGCGCCTCCTACGGCGACATCCCCTGGAACGAAGCGGCGCGGCTGCCCGGCTCAACCCATGTCGGCACCTCGAAGCGTCTGCTCGAACGCTACGCCTGGTGGGAGTTCGAGCCGCATCCTGAATGGGTCGAGCCGCACAATACGGTCGAAAACCGTCTTATGCCATACGCCGCCGGCATCCCCGGTCAGGTGAGGATCTTCTATCTGCCCGGTCCGTCGATCCGCTACGTCAACCGTGGCGAGGTAACCATCACCGGGCTGGAGGCAGGCGTCCGCTATCGCGGCTTTTACTATGATGTAAAGACCGGCAAGGAGCATGAATCCGTGCCGCTCAAGGGCGACGCACAGGGGAACTGTACGATGCCCAAAGCGCCCATCCTATGGGACTGGATATTTGTCATGGAGAGGAATGATGAATAAGACGGCTGAACTCCAGGAGCACACCGCGCATCTCAATGACCCGCAGGCGCTGCGGCACCAGATGGACCGCGATGGGTATCTCTTCTTTCGCGGCCTGTTGCCTGCCGAAGAGATCACCGCGCTGCGCCGGCGAATTCTGCAGATCTGCGACAACTACGGCTGGATTGCGCCCGGCACGGAGCTGATGGACGGGATCGCCGATCCCTCGGCCGACGCGATGGAGCCTTTCTGCGGCGTCGGCGTTCCCCCGGCGGCCTACGGCGACGTGCAATGCCTGGAATCTTTTCACCGCCTGGCGCACCATCCGCGCCTGGTCACGATGTTGGGGCAGCTATTTGACGAAACGGCGCTCGTGCATGCGCTCAAGATCGCGCGGCTGATGATTCCGGCCAAGGGCAACGCGCCCACGCCCGCGCACCAGGACCACATCTTCATCCAGGGGACGAAGACTGTCTACACCTGTTGGATGCCGCTGGGCGACTGCCCGCGTCAGCTGGGCGGGCTGAGCGTGCTGCGCGGTTCGCACAAGCTGGGCATTCTGCCGGTGCGCGCCGCGGAAGGCGCGGGCAACCGCCATGTCATTCTCGACGACGAGATTGAGCAGGAGTGGTTCGAGACCGACTTCGAGATAGGCGACGTGCTGGTCTTCCATAGCCTGACCGTGCACAAGTCGATCCCGAATCTGACTGAGAACCAGATCAGGCTGTCGGTGGATTATCGCTATCAACCTCCCTCGCTGCCGATCGAGAAGAAATCGATCACGCCCCACTGCGAGGTGCTGCCGTGGGAAGAGATCTACGCCGATTGGAAATCGAAGGAGCTGCAATACTACTGGCGGGACTATGATCTCGAATTCAAAGAGTATGACATTTCGCTGGTAGAGATCCAGGAAGCCTGAGGGCAGAGGACAGGGGACAGGGGATGATTTGAGATGGGGGTGAAGAGATGCTCAAGGTCTACGGCGACGAAGATGCTGACCTGGGTGAATTGCAGGGTAGAACGGTCGCCATCATCGGCTACGGCAACCAGGGGCGGTCCCAAGGACTGAACCTGCGCGACAGCGGCGTAAATGTCATCGTCGGGGGGATCACCGACAACAGCTGGAAGCGGGCTGAAGCCGACGGATTCCCGGTGTACGCCACGGCCGAAGCGGCGCGGCGCGCTGACATCCTGATCTTGCTCATACCTGACGAAGCCCAGCCGGGCGCTTATGAGAACGACATCGCGGCGCAGCTTCATCAGGGCGATACGCTTGTCTTCGCGCACGGCTACAATATCCGCTTCGAGCTTATCAAGCCGCCGGATGATGTAGACGTGATCATGGTCGCGCCGCGTATGATCGGAAAGGTTGTACGCGATCTGTATGTCGAAGGCTCGGGCGCCGCGGCCTATGTCGGCGTGCACCAGGATGCATCGGGCCGGGCGATGGCGACCGCCCTGGCGATTGCCAAGGGGATCGGGGCGACCCGCAATGCAGTCATCGAGCAGTCGTTTGAAGAGGAGACCGACCTCGACCTGCTGCTCGAGCAGACCTTCGACCCGGCGATGGGCCAGGTCCTGCTCCATACCTACGAATTCCTGGTGGAGGCCGGATTCGCGCCGGAGGTTGTCGCGCTGGAGCTGTACGGGTCGAAGGAGCTCGCCGAAACGGCCGCCGAAATGGCCGACATCGGCTTCTTCAAACAGATGACGTTTCATTCGCAAACGAGTCAGTACGGCAACCTGTCGCGCTCGGACTGGATCCTGCCGGCCGCGCCGTTCAAGAAGAAGCTGAGCGAGGCGCTGCAAGCTATACGGCGCGGCGATTTCGCGCGCGAATGGGCGGATGAGGAACGAAACGGCTACCCCGAATTCGAGCGGCTGCGCGACGACGCGCTCCGACATCCGCTCAACGAGGTCGAAGAGCGCCTGCGACGGCTTGTGAAACACCAGCCTTGAGTTTGCGGTTCCTGGTATCTGCTGCCGCCGCGAGAAACGCCCGCAAATATGAATCGAATACCGGAGAACAGGAACGATTTGGAGGCATAGCATGTCCGCACCAATCCAGTTGCACCCAGACAATCCCCGTTATTTCCTCTACAGGAACGAGCCGCTTGTTCTCATCACTGCCACCGAACATTACGGCGCGGTTATCAACCGCAATTTCGACTACGTTGCGTACCTGGACGACGCGGCCGAGAAGCGCCAGACGCTCAGCCGCTGCTTTCTGCTCTTCCGTGAGCTGCAGGTATTCGACCCGTCGTCGCAAGTGAAGCCGCTCAACCCACATTCGCCGTGCAAACCACTGCCGGGCGAGTATGTTTCGCCCTTTGTGCGCAGCGGGCCGGGCTTTGCTACCGACGGCTACCCCAAGTTCGACCTGGAGCAGTGGAATCCTGAGTATTTCGAGCGCCTGCACGGCTTCTTGCAGGCGGCGCAGGAGCGTGATGTCATCATCGAGCTTACGCTATTCAGCAGCACCTACAGCGACGCGGTGTGGGGGCTGAATCCCTTGAACATCCAGAACAACATCAACGGCATCGGAGATATCCCCTGGCAGGACTACATTTCGGGCCGCGACGAAGCGCTGACAGAGCGACAGATGGCCTATGTCAGCAAAGTGGTCGAGGAGGTGAACGGGTACGACAACTTCTACTTTGAGGTTTGCAACGAGCCGTTCACGACGAGGGCGGACATGGCGCCGGAGACCGAGTTTGCGACGCAGTCGGAGGTGGACGGCTGGCAGGAGGCGGTTCGCGCGCAGATCCGCGCCTCCGAGAGCGGGCTGCCGAAGAAGCATCTCATCTTCCAGGTGCCGGTCGAGAACTGGCGCACCGACACTGCGCTGGAACAGATTCTGAGCGAGGAGTCGGTCGACGCGGTCAACCTGCATGACTATCAACAGCTGACCTACAAGGGGCAGATCCTGGCGCCGCTTTCGCGCTTCATGCAGCGCGACCTGCGGTTGGCACGCATCCGGCATCTATGGACGGCGGTACACGACAGCGGCAAACCCTTTGTGTTCGACGAAGACAACGCGGCGACCAGCTCGCTCGATGAGGAATCGTGGATTGTGCATCGCAAACGGGCATGGGCGACTGTCTGCAGCGGCGGGCACTACAACATGATAGACTTTTCGGTGCAGGTCGGCGGGCAGGAGGCAGGCACACCGGCCTCGCAGGCGATGATCCGCAGCTGGATGAAAAACCTGTCGGAGTTCATCCACGGGGTCGACTTTGTGCACATGGGGCCGGACGCGGCGTGCGTGACAGAAACGCCGTCCAACACGATCGCGGTTGCGTTGAGCCGGCCGGGGCAGTCCTACATTATCTATGTGGCGGACCAGCGCGAGGTGGACGACCCGGCGCTGGGCCAGCCCTGCGATGGGCGCCTGGCATTTGCCCTGCCAGCCGGCAGCTACACGGCCAAACTCTACTCTCCGGCAGATGGGGTCTACCAGGAGCAGACGCTGGGCCTGGCTGGCGGAGATGCGTCGATCGACCTGGAACCGTTCGCCCACGACATCGTCGTTCAAATCGAGGCCAATGGTTGACCCGAGCAGAGTCAACCAGGGTGGCCGGCTAAAAAACTTGACGAAGGAGAAGTTGGAAGATGGAACTCAAACTCTCGTGCCCCGATTTCACCTTTCCATTGCTGCCGCATGACGATGTGCTGCAGCTGATCGCCATGTTGGGCTTTCAGGGGGTCGACATCGGGCTGTTTGAAGATCGCTCGCACATCTATCCGAGCCATGTGATGCCGGACCTGGCAGGATCGGCGCGCGACCTGTCGAGCCGGGTGCGCGACAAGGGGCTGGAGATTGCCGACGTCTACTTTCAGGCCTCGGGGCCGGGGCTGGTTGACATGGCGATTAACCATCCTGAGGCCGAAGATCGCCGCAAGGCGCGCGACCTGTTCACGCGTGTGGTCGAATTTACATTGCGATGCAACGCGACCCATATATCGATCGAGCCCGGGCTGCTGTGGGAGGGCGAATCCTACGAAGAGTCGCTACAGCGGGCATGCGAGGAGCTGGCGTGGCGGGTCGAGCTGGCGAAGGAGGCCGGCTGTGTCTGCGGAGTCGAGCCGAACGTCGAGTCGGTGGCGCGCACACCGGCCCAGACGCACCGCCTGCTGGAGATGACACCGGGCCTGACGCTGACGCTCGACTATTCGCACTTTGCCTACAGAGAGATCAGCGACGACGAGAGCGAAACGCTGATCCCGCATACCTCCCACTTTCACGTGCGCGGCGGGCATAAGAACCGCCTGCAGTCGAAATACCAGGACAATGTGATTGACTACCGGCGGGTCGTGCAGGCGCTGCACGAGGCCGGCTACACGGGCTATGTCTGCGTCGAGTATGTGTGGACAGAGTGGGAAGGCTGCAACGAAGTCGACAACCTGTCGGAGACGATCCAGATGCGAGATCTGCTGCGGTCGGTTGACCTTACCTGAGAGCCTTGATCCGGTTTTGCCCCCATATCCGCACCTGCGGGGCCCGAAAATTCCGTGTTTGCCTCATCTACAACCGTCGCTTATACTAGGGAGCGTTGACTTCCAAGAAATATAATTTATTTCTTCTGTCGACGTAGGGCGGGCGTTCTGCATATCCACAATCGCGAAAGGGATTGCTTAGCTGCCTGATTTAACACACGGGAAAGGGAGGAGATCATGGCTAAAGAGCTGAACCGCAGGGATTTCCTGGTCCGCACCGCAACGGTGGCGGGCGCAGCAACCGGCGCTGCGCTGATGCAGGCATGCATGCCGGTTGCTGCGCCGGCCGAGGAAGCAGCGGGCCCGCAGATGGCAGAGCCTGTCGAGTTGACGCTGTGGCAGGGCAGCTGGCTGTGGGACGAATACTTCCCCACCATCGGCCCCAATATGGAAGCGGCCGGGATAATGCCCAAGGTCGAGATCGACAACCCGCCGATTGGCTGGGACGAGCTGTACGAAAAGTACTGGCTGGCCGGCGAGGCCGGTGTCTTTCCTGACCTGATCTGGGCCGCGCCCGATATGATGGTGCGTTCGCTCAACAATGATGCCTGGCTTCCGATCCCCGAAGAGGCGATCTCCTATGATTGGATAAACGAGAGCTTTATCCGGCAGTCGCTCGATCAGCTGTTCGTCAACGACAGCTACTATCTGATCTGTTGGGAGATGGCCACAATGGCCCTGCAGGTGAACAGGACGATTCTGCAGGAGGCGGGCTTTGACAGCGAGCCAACCAACTTTGATGAGTTCCTTGAGATGGCGAAGGCGTCGGTCTCGAAGGACGGGGACAAGGTGTTGCGCTCCGGCTTCGGAATCCACGGTGTCAAGGACATCTACAGGGACATTCTGCAAAGCATGGGGGGCGAGCATCTCACCGACCTCTTCGAGACCGAGATTCCCTTCAACAATGAGTTGGGCTGGGAAGCGTGGGAGCTGTTGGCCGATTTCGAGCGGAAGCACGATGTGATCCACTTCAAATTCGGCAAGGGTCTGGGATGGACGGGCCAGACATACACACAGGGATTCTCAGCCTTTGGCTGGACTTCGGCAGCCGTCAACAATGAACTGGAAGCCAATGTGCAGGATGTGGAGACGGGAACGATCAGCGCCCGCCACTGCATGCCCCAGATCGGCCCGGACGGCTACAGGCTTGGCATCGCGCCCAACTGGGGCATGGTCGTGACCTCGGCCACGGCCGAAGAGAAACGCGACGCGGCCTGGCAGGTCTACAAGTACGGGCTGACCAAAGAGAACCTGCTGGACTACATTTCCTACACCAACACACCGCCCACACACGTCGACATTGCGGCGATGGGCGCCGGGGCCTTCCAGGGCGACAGAGCCCCGCAGTACGCGGTCGAGCTGGCCGACGCGGTCTGCTGCGGCAAAGTTTTCGCGCTGCCGCCGGATATCCCGCTGTGGGATTCGGTGCATGAGACGATCTACGAAAAGATCGTTTTCGACGGCATGTCTGCCAAGGACGCGATGGCGTCGGAGATGTCGAACCTCGACAAGGCCCTGCAAGTGGGCTGACGCAACTGGTTGGTGGGTAGTGGCTCGTGGATAGTGGCGAGGGATTGCAGAGCACACTATCCACGCGCCGCTATCCACTGCCGTTCCCATGTCTTCTCTTTCCCTTCGTGCGCGCTACTCCTCGCTTAACTTACGCACGCAGCAGGTCCTCACGGCCTATCTGTTTGTTCTGCCGGCCATCGTCTTCTTCCTGATCTTTCTCGTCTATCCGCTTGTGCGCGGGCTGGCGATGAGTTTGCAGGACTACCAGATCGCGGCGCCGGAAAAGCCGTTCGTCGGCCTGGAAAACTATCGCAAGCTGTTTGACGACCCCGATTTTTCGAGCTCCCTACTGGCCACCTTCAAATTTACGGCGATGTTTGTGCCGGCGGTGATCGTGATCGCGCTGGCGCTGGCGGTGATGCTGAATTTGGTCCGAAAGGGCGCGGCCCTCTACCGCGCGATCTATTTCGCGCCGGTGATGACGGCCGGCGTGGCCGTGGCGCTCATCTGGCGCTACGTCATGCACCCCAGCCTGGGCAGCGCCAACCTTCTGTTGGAGAGCCTGGGACTACCGCCATTGGATTGGTTCGTCGATGCCGCCACAGCCATGCCCAGCCTGGTGATCGTCGCCGTCTGGCAGTCGATGGGCCTGCAGACGATTCTCTTTCTGGCCGGCTTGCAGGGGATCCCGCAACATTTCTACGATGCCGCCAAGATAGACGGCGCGGGCCAGTGGCTGAGTTTCCGATTTATCACGGTGCCTTTGCTTCAACACACAACGCTCTTCGTCACCGTCACCACAGTCATCAGCTCATTTCAGGTCTTTACTCTGGCATTTCTGTTTGGCCGTGATGGCGGGCCGGGCAAGAGCATTCTCGTCATGGTTCTCTATATCCAACACACGATCATGGGGCGCGGCAACGCCGGTTACGCCGCGGCCATGGCATTTGTGCTCTTCGCGATCATTATGCTGTTCACACTGGCGCAGCTGGCTCTATTGCGCGCACGCTGGGAGTACTGAGATGAGGGAATCAGTCACGATCTACCACTCCTGGCTGCGTGGAGACAGGGCCGTTCAGCTGCTCTCCTACCTGTTGCTGACGCTGGCCGCCGGCTGGGTAATCTTCCCCTTCCTGTGGGGCGTGCTGGGCGCGTTCAAACCGGGGCACCAGATTCTGCGCATCCCCCCAACGCTGCTCGCTGAGGAGTGGACGCTGCAGAACTTCCGCGCGTTGGCAAAAGTGTTCCCGGTCGCCCGCATCTATGCCAACAGCCTGTTTGTATCCACTGCGGCCACAGCCGGGCAGATGCTCACCAGCGCCATGACCGGATACGCCCTGGCCCGATTCGACTTTCCCGGGCGGCAGACGCTCTTTCTGTTGATTCTGTCGACGATGATGGTCCCCTTTTTCGTCGTCCTGGTGCCGCTTTTTGTGATGGTGGTCAGCTGGGGCTGGCTGGATACATACCATGCGCTGATCGTGCCCGTGCTCTTCACGCCATTCGGTATCTTTCTGCTGCGCCAGTTCTCGATGACCATTCCGAACGAACTCCTGGACGCAGCGCGCATTGACGGCGCGAATGAGTTGCGTATCTTTGTTCAGATCGCGATGCCGATTCTTGCTCCGGCGATGGGGGCGCTCGGCATCTTCGCCTTCACCGGTGTCTGGGGCGATTTCCTGTGGCCGCTATTTGTGATCAACACGGGAGACCTGCGCACGCTGCCGGTGGCGCTCAGCACGCTCGTCACGGTCAACCCCAGGGGGATGGGCGCCGCCGGAAGGGGGACGCATCAGCTCGGACTCCTTATGGCCGGTGACCTGATCGTGGTCGTGCCGGTCCTGATCGTCTTCTTCATCTTTCAACGCTACATCACCCGGGGCGTCGCGCTGACGGGCATGGGCGGACACTAGCGGGTTACGGGGAGACAGGAGATGTTCGACGTTGTCGGCTTGGGATGCGCATGTGTCGATTTTCTGGGCGTTGTCCCCTACATGCCCGGGCTGGATGATGAGATCCAGATGCTTGCCGCCAGCCGGCAGGGTGGCGGAGAAGTAGCGACTGCGCTGGTGGCCCTGGCACGGCTGGGTTCGACAGCCTCCTACGTCGGCCAGATCGGCGACGACCCTTCAGGCGACCTGATCACGGCAGAATTTGAACAGTACGGCGTCGATACAAGCCATCTGCTCGTCGAAAGGGGAGCCACCTCGCAGACTAGCATCGTGTTGGTCGATGACGAGTCGGGCAAGCGCACGATTCTGGGCGTCCCCTTCACCGCCGCCGAGATCGCGCCGGACCAGATCAGGCCCGGCTTCGTCGAAGAGGCGAGATACCTTCTACTGGATGGGACAGCGCGCCAGGCCGCCCTGGAGGCGGCGAGAAGGGCGCGCGGAGACGGCATTCCGGTGGTGCTCGATGCCGATGTGCTGGCGCTCGATTCCGAAATCGAACTGCTCCTCAACCTGACAGACATTCTGATTCCCTCGAAGAGCTTCTCACAGCGTTTTACCGGAACGGAAGATGTAGAGAAGGCCATCGGGACCTTTCGCGCCTTTGGCGCGTCGATCGTTCTGATCACACTCGGAGAAGATGGATGCGTCTGTTATGCGGACGGCGATACCTTCCACACACCGATCTTCGAGGTGGATGTGGTCGATACGACGGGGGCCGGCGACGTCTTTCACGGCGCCTTTATCCACGGCCTGCTGCAGGATTGGCAACTGGCGCAGACGGTCGAATTCGCTGCGGCGGTGGCCGCAATCAAGTGCGCCAAGCTGGGCGGACGGGCCGGTATTCCCGACGCCGCGGAAACGGCCGAATTTCTGGCCGGTCGAGGGACGCGATTCGATTACGGCCGGCTGACTTCCGACGGCTAGTACAGGTCGAGGAAAACTGGCAAGTCTGAATGCGGCCGAGCCCGACAAGCGGTCAGCGCCGGCACTGCACTTCCGGGCGGAAAGGTGTCATCGCCATGCTTACGCCAGCCCAGGCGCAGAACAAACGAAAGCAACTGGTTGAAGAGGGCTACTGCACTGTTGACGACGTATTGGATCAGGAGTTCCTGGCGGAACTGAGGCAGGTTACCGCGCGCATCCGCGCGGAGGAGACGCAACGCCCCAGCGCTGTCAAATATCACGGAACCCTGATAGAACCGGCCTACCGCGACCCTGTCTACGCGCGCCTGATCGCGTGGCAGCCGAGTCTCGATCTCCTGGCCGCGATGGGATTCAGGGATATACGCTGGGAAGGCTCGATGTACCTCATCAGCAAGCTGCCCTTTGGCCCACCGCTGTATTGGCACCAGGACTGGGGATGGTGGAACCATCCTGTCAGCAGCGAAGCGCGCCCGATGCAGGTGTTTCTCTCCTACTACCTGGCTGACACAACTGTCCAAAACGGCTGTTTGCGCGTCATACCGGGTTCGCATCTGCGGCGCTTCGATCTGCATGACAAGCTCCTGATCGGCCCTGGCCACGTCGATTGGACGAAAGACGAAAAGGCCGAAGGGGTAAATGAAGCGATGCTGTTAGACCATCCGGCCGCGGTCGATGTCCCGGCGAAATGCGGCTCCCTGGTGATGGCCGATGCCCGGCTGCTGCACAGCACCCATGCCAACCAGACACCCGAGCACCGCCCTCTTGTGCTTGTATGGTACTTCCTCGATTTCGACCGGTTTCCAGCGGAAATCAAGGAAGCCTGCAAGATTGAATACACGTTTCGCCCACCAAACTGGTGGACGGCCGATGTGGGTGATGCGGTCAAACCGCTGGTCGTCCAGGGAGTAAGGACAGGGGCAGCGATCGCCGGCACCCGTGTTCCGGGCGTTCATCTGCGTAGATCCGAGGAGCAAATAGGTGATGAAGGGGAATAGCGTACCGGGCGTTCCTGCAGGGACAGGGCGCGATGAAGGCAGGGCAGGCACGGAGAATGCCGCGCTGCCGGACAATGCGGTCGACTTTCACGGCTCGCGGTTCGTCGCCCCGGCCGGCGCGCTGACCGGCCTGGCGCTGCGCGTCGCCCGCCTGGCCAGGGACCCCCACCGTCCCCGTTACCATTTCCAGCCCAGGGCGGGTGAATTCTTTCAGGACACGATCCCCTTCTTCTGGAAGGGTGTATACCATGTCTTTTTCCAGTACGCGCCGGACGAGTGGGCGGGGGACAAGTGCGTGTGGGGGCATGTCAGAAGCACCGACCTGGTCCACTGGGAGGAGTTGCCGGTCGCCATTACCAACGGGCCCGAGAAATATGACCAGGCGCTGTGCGCGAGCGGCTGCGTGCTGAGCCATGAGGGCAAAGTCCATATCTTCTACGGAGGCGTTGACGGCGAGACGCACGAAGAGACCCACTGCCTGGCCACCGCCCTGGATGACGACCTGATCCGGTGGCAGAAGGACCCGGCCAATCCGATCATGCGCCGGGCCGATCTGCTGCCTTCCGATATCTACCACCTGCACGGGCGCTGGTCGGACCCTGACATCTGGAAGGAAGAGGACACCTGGCACATGCTCTTGGCCGCTTCGCTGGCTGATCAGAAAACGGCCGCCATCCCACTCTACACCAGCAAGGACCTGCGCAATTGGTCCTACGTGAGCTGCTTCTACCAGGCCGGTGCAGCGCCGATGCGCGCCATGGAATATCCCCACTTCTTTTCCCTGGATGGCCGCCACGTCCTTTTCCATCATCCTTGGGGCATGTTCACCACCTTTGTCGAAGTCGGTGAACACAGAGACGGCCTCTTTGTCTCACAGCGCCGCACCCACTATGATTCGGCCCGCGCCTGCGCCACCAAAACCCTGCTCGATGACCAGGGACGCCGCATCGCCTGGAGCTGGGTCCTGGAGGACCGGCCGGCCAGCGCCGAATCGCGGCCGCTGGACTCCCCCACGCGCCGGGCCGGATGGAGCGGGCTCATGTCTCTGCCGCGTCAATTGCGCGTCGACGCGGACGGCGCCCTGCTGATGGAGCCGCCCGCTGAACTGGAAGCGCTGCGGGGAGACCACACCCAGCTGCCATCGTTTTCGCTGGAGGCCGAGAGTCCGCAGCAAGCGCCCGGCCAGACCAATAGCCAGCTGCTTCTGGACGGCGTACTCGGAGACTGCGTGGAGATCATCGCCAGAATCCGGCCGCAGGGCGCGCGCCAATTCGGCCTGCTCGTGCGCTGTGCGCCTGATTTCACCGAAGCGGCCCGCATCGGCATCGATCTGGAGAACGGCAAACTCAGTTTCGACAACACGCACGGCAGCCTGGACAGCGAGGTGTTCAGGACGGTGCGCGAGGTCGATCTGCCGATGGTCGAGGACGGACTGGTGACGGTGCGCGCTTTCGTCGATCGTTCGGTCGTGGAGGTCTTTGCCAACGGCAATCGCGCCTGCATCACAGGCCGGACCTACCCCAGACGCCCTGACAGCCTGCATGTCGGCCTTTACAGTGCGGGCGGCGGCATCCGCTGCGAGGAGATCGACATCTGGCAAATGAACTCGATCTACGGGGCTGCCGGCGGTGCCGAACGCGAGCGGAGCGGCGACACCACGGACAGATTCGAGTTCGCCAACATAACCGACGAAGAACGAGAGATCCTCGGCTGGCCCAAGAGCTGAGGCTGTCCTGGCCGCACAATCGCAACGCTCACCAACGAGGCCGCACACCCAATCGGGGCCCAATTTTTCGTGTTTGTTCCATCGCCCTCTATCCACTAAAATAGCGGGGCAATGGTTTTCGAGTTGGGACCTGGCGCCCCTCCTGAACTGCCAATCTGGTCGGCGCCAACCAGATTCACCCATGCCCCTCAGAGCCATACACTTCATCGACAATTCCGCAGTGTCAGCGAGTTCAGCGCGTATCGATATCCCATTTCATTCAATCCAAAAGGAGAAACAGGAAATGGAAGAGCGAAGGAAGTTCCGCGTACCATTGAAGATCGCTGTGCTTTTGGCTGTGCTGGCCCTTCTGGTGGCTGGCTGCGGGCAACCGGCCGCGCCCGCGTCCGAAGAGATGGCCGAAGAGCCCGCCGAAGAGACGACCAGCGTCGAAGGCGTCATGGATGTACCCAGAGAGCAGACTCTGATTGTCGGCTGGTGGGGCAGCGACGAGTTTGAAGAGTCGGAGATCTACACGCCCTTTGCCATCGGCGGCGACTACCAGCGCGGTCTGAACGTCATCTATGAAGGTATGGCCTACTGGAATGCCTTCCGCGACGAGACGATTATGTGGCAGGCCGAGAGCTTCGACTACAATGACGACTTCACGCAGCTGACCATTGCGTTGCGCCCGGAGGTGATGTGGAGCGATGGCACTCCCTTCACCGCCCATGACGTCGCCTACACGATCAACCACCTGATCGAAATCGGCGGCGAGGTCCGCTTCGGCAACGAAGTCCAGCAGTACACCCAGGGGGCGGAGGTGGTCGACGACCACACTGTGGTCCTCACGCTGAACTTCCCCTTCCCGCGCTACCATGACCGCTTCTTCGTCTGGAAGTGGGATTCGGGCGCCTTCCCGATCATGCCCAAGCACATCTTCGAGGGCCAGGATTGGGCAACCTTCACCCACTACGACATCGAAAAAGGCTGGCCCGTCACGACCGGCCCGCTCAAGGTGGTCTACTCATCGCCGCAGCAGAAGATGTTCGACCGGCGGGACGACTGGTGGGCGGTTGAGTCCGGCCTGACCGACGAGTTGAACATGGAGCGGGTCATGTTCGTGGTCGGCGGCACCGATCAGACGCGTCTGATCGAGTTGGTTACCAGCAATCAGATCGACATCACCGAGCTGCAGGGCGCCTCGATCCGGATGGCGGTCGAACGGAATGAGAAGGTCACCGCCCACTATGGGCGCCAGGCCCCTTACGGCTACGTCGACTGGTGGGCCCAGGCGCTGTGGCTGAACAACGAGAAGCCGCCGTATGACAATGCCGACGTGCGCTGGGGCATCAGCTACCTGATCGACCGCCAGCAGATCGCCGACATCGCTTACGAGGGCCTGACCAGCCCCAACCCGATGCCGTACCCGCCGTATCCGGGCCTCGAACAGTACACCGAGTCGATCTCCGATCTGCTCGAACAGTACGACACGAACGAGTACAACCCGGATAAGGCTGCGGAGCACCTGACGGCGGCCGGTTACAGCATGAATGACGACGGCATGTGGGCGGACGCTGACGGCAACACGATCAAGGTGCCGCTGGAGTCCTGGTTTGCCTGGAACGCGCCGGCCGAGGTGCTGGTCGAGCAGCTCAAGCGCGGTGGGATCGACGCTGAGCTGACGACGCCGCCCGACGCCTGGGACCGATTCGTATCCAAGACGCACACCGCCTTCCCCGCCGGCCACACCGGCAGCCTGAAGGAGCCCTACGAGGCGTTGAACCTGTACACCTGCGGCAAGGAGGGCGGCCCGGCCTCGAACTGGGCTTCCAACCAGTCGCTCTGGTGCAACGAAGCGTTCGACGAGATCGTGCTGGCGATGTCACAGGTGCATCCGGATGATACCGAGACGATGAAGGCGCTCTTCCGCCAGGCGATGGAGATCTGGCTGCCGGAGCTGCCTTCGGTCATGCTCTTCAACTGGAAGCACAACATGGCGATGAACCAGACCTACTGGGAGAACTGGCCGACCGTTGACAGCAAGGATGGCGAGTATGTCAACGAAGCGCCGCAGCTGCTCGGCTTCCACCTGGTACTGCTTCATCTGGAACCGGCACAATAGTTCAGAGTAGTTTACAGTGACGAGTGGTTAGTGGTTCGCAATCCCGCTGGCCACTCGTCACTGCGCCTCTATCTTCGGGGGCTTGCAGATGTGGGCCGCCGGCTATCTTCTCAGAGGATGTGGACGAGCTTTACAACGAAAGGTTCGGCTTGGACAAGCCGCTGTGGCAGCAGTGCCTCACCTGCTTGGGCGACATGGCCCGCTTTGAACTGGGTCACTCGATCGCATCCTACCCCAGAACCGTCAAGCAGATCCTGCGGGAATCAATGCTGTGGACGATCAGTCTGCTGACGGCAACGACGCTCCTGTCGTTGCTGTTCGGGACGATCTTCGGCGCGATCGTGGCGCGGACGCGCCCCCCCTCTGGCTGCGCTCGCTGGCGCCGCCGATCATGACGATGGCGGCCATCCCCTATTGCCTGTTGGGGCTGATCCTGCTTTTCGTCTTCGCCTTCGAGCTGCGCTGGTTCCCCGGTCACGGCGGCTACCGCATCGGCCACATCCCCAACTTGAGCTGGAAATTTCTGTTGGAAGCGGGTGAACACGCCGTCCTGCCCGCGCTCTCCATCCTGCTATCGAGCCTCGGTTTCTGGGCCGTCGCCATGCGCGGCATGATGGTAACGGTCGAAGGCGAGGACTACATAACGCTAGCCGAGGCCAAGGGAATCAAGAGCGGACGTCTCTTTTTCGACTACGGGCTGCGCAATGCAATTCTGTCGAAGTTCCAGGACAGTGCAATCGACTACCTGCGGGTGGTGCAGGCGCTGTACGAGGCAGGTTATACCGGCTACATCTGCGTCGGGTATGTGTGGACGGAATGGGAGGGCTGCAACGAGGTCGACAACCTGTCGGAGACCGTCCAGATGCGCGATCTGCTGCGTTCGGTTGACTTGAGTTAACGGGCTTGGCCAGCTGCGCGCGGCATCCTTCACCTGGGGAGGGCGAATTTTTCGCGTTTGCCCGAAGCCTCTCCGTCGTTTAGACTACTCAATGTCGATTTCTGCAAGAATGGAGTTTTTCCAGGCCGCCGCCGGCAGGAAAATGTTCGCATTTCGTCCGGTCTTCTCCGCTCTTCGATCACCGCCAAAGCCGGTCGGTTCGGGTCGGCGGCAGCCCAGAATCACACTTATTCCTCAATACCACATTATCCATTGACAGTGCCGCAGTATCAGCGAATCCAGCGCGTATCGGTGTCCCATTTCACACGCAAAAGGGGAAGCAGCAATGGAAAGGCGAAGTAAGTTCCGCGTACCATTGAAGATCGCTGTGCTCTTGGCTGTGCTGGCTCTAATCGTGGCCGGCTGCGGGCAGGAGGCCGCGCCGGCGAGCGAAGAGATGGCCGAAGAGCCCGCCGAAGAAACGACCGGCGTCGAAGGCGTCAAGGATGTGCCGAGAGAGCGGAGCCTGATTGTCGGCTGGTGGGGCAGCAACGAGTTTGAAGAGTCTGAAATCTATACGCCGTTCGCCATCGGCGGCGACTATCAGCGCGGTCTGAACGTCGTCTACGAGGGCATGGCCTACTGGAATGCCTTCCGCGACGAGACGATCATGTGGCAGGCCGAGAGCTTCGACTACAATGAGGACTTCACCGAGCTGACCATCTCGCTGCGGCCGGAGGTGATGTGGAGTGACGGCACGCCATTTACGGCCCACGACGTCGTCTATACGATCAACCACCTGAGCGAAATCGGCGGAGCGGTGCGTTTCGGTAACGAAGTGCAGCAGTACACGAAAGAGGCGGTTGCGACCGATGACCACACCGTCGTGATCAGCCTGAATTACCCCTTCCCGCGCTACCATGACCGCTTCTTCATCTGGAAGTGGGACTCGGGCGCCTTCCCGATCATGCCCAAGCACATCTTCGAAGGGCAGGATTGGGCCACCTTCAACCACTTCGACATCGAGAAGGGCTGGCCCGTAACAACCGGCCCGCTGAAGGTGGTCTACTCATCGCCGCAGCAGAAGATATTCGACCGGCGGGACGACTGGTGGGCGGCTGAGTCCGGCCTGACAGACGAGCTGAACATGGAGCGGGTTATGTTCGTGGTCGGCGGCACGGACCAGACGCGTCTGATCGAGCTTGTGACCAGCAACCAGATCGATATCACCGCGTTGCAGGGCTCCTCTATCCGGTTGGCCATCGAACGCAGTGAAAAGGTAACGGCCCACAACGGCCGCAAGGCCCCTTACGGCTATGTCGACTGGTGGACGCAGGCGCTGTGGCTGAACAACGAGAAGCCGCCCTACGACAACGTTGACGTGCGCTGGGGCATCAGCTACCTGATCGACCGTCAGCAGATCGTGGACATCGCCTTCGAGGGCCTGAATCCTCCAAACCGGATGCCGTACCCGCCGTATCCGGGCCTCGAACAGTACACCGAGTCGATCTCCGATCTGCTTGAGCAGTACGACACCAACGAGTTCAACCCGGACAAGGCTGCCGAACACTTTGAGGCGGCCGGCTACAGCATGAACGACGACGGCATGTGGGCGGACGCCGACGGCAACACGATCAAGGTGCCGGTGGAGTCCTGGTTTGCCTGGAACGCGCCGGGTGAGGTGCTGGTCGAGCAGCTCAAACGCGGCGGGATCGAGGCCGAGCTGACGAATCCGCCCGACGCCTGGGACCGCTTCGTTTCCAAGACGTACACCGCCTTCCCGGCCGGCCACACCGGCAGCCTGAAGGAGCCCTACGAAGCGTTGAACCTGTACACCTGCGGCAAAGAGGGCGGCCCGGCCGCGAACTGGGCCTCCAACCAGTCGCTCTGGTGCAACGAAGCGTTCGACGAGGTCGTGCTTGAGATGTCGCGGGTGCATCCGGAAGATACCGAGACGATGAAGGCGCTCTTCCGCCAGGCGATGGAGATCTGGCTGCCGGAGCTGCCAGCGGTCATGCTATTCAACTGGAAGCACAACATGGCGATGAACCAGACCTACTGGGAGAACTGGCCGACCGTTGACAGCAAGGATGGCGAGTATGTCAACGAGGCGCCGCAGCTGCTCGGCTTCCACCTAGTCCTGCTTCATCTGGAAGCGGCACAATAGTTTACAGTCGTTTACAGTGACGGGTGGTTAGTGGTTCGCAATCCTGCTGGCCGCTCGTCACTGCACCTTTGTCTACGGGGGTTTGCAGATGTGGGCCGCCGGCTATCTCCTCAAACGGATCGCCTTCTTCCTCCTGATCGTGTGGACCGCCGCCACGGTGAACTTTTTCCTGCCGCGGCTGTCCGGGCAGGACCCGATCCGCGAGCGCATGATCAAGCTGGTGCAGTCGGGCAGCGCCTGGGGCAAGGGAATCGAGGATATGGTCGAGCTCTACAACGAAAAGTTCGGCCTGGACAAGCCGCTGTGGCAGCAGTACCTCACCTACCTGGGCGACATGGCCCGCTTTGAGCTGGGTCATTCGATCGCATCCTACCCCAGGACCGTCAAGCAGATCCTGCGGGAATCAATGTTATGGACGATCAGTCTGCTGACGGTAACAACGCTCCTGTCGTTTCTGTTCGGGACGGTCTTCGGCGCAATCGTGGCATGGACGCGCGCGCCCCTCTGGCTGCGCTCGCTGGCGCCGCCGATCATGACGATGGCGGCCATCCCCTATTACCTGTTGGGGCTGATCCTATTATTCATCTTCGCCTTCGAGCTGCGCTGGTTCCCCGGTCACGGCGGCTACCGCATCGGCCACATCCCCAACTTGAGCTGGAAATTTCTGTTGGAAGCGGGTGAACATGCCGTCCTGCCCGCGCTCTCCATCCTGCTATCGAGCCTTGGTTTCTGGGCGATCGCCATGCGCGGCATGATGGTAACGGTCGAAGGCGAAGATTACATGACGCTGGCCGAGGCCAAGGGAATCCGGAGCGGACGTCTCTTTTACGACTACGGGCTGCGCAACGCCATCTTGCCGCAGATCACCTCGCTGGCGCTGGCAATGGGTTATGTCTTCTCCGGCGCGCTGCTGGTCGAGGTGGTATTTGGGTTTCCCGGCATCGGAACGGTGCTCTTCCAAGCGATCAAAGGCGTGGACTACCCTGTGATCCAGGGAATCGTTCTGGCGATCATATTGACGCTGGCCACAACGACCTTGATCCTGGACTTGACCCTGCCGATCCTGGATCCACGAATCAGAAGGCGGACATAGATGGCTGTACGCGCGGAAGGTGAGACGGCGACGCGTCTCAGCAGCAGTTCACCGTTGCAGGACGCCCTGGGCTACCTGCGCCGCAACCCGCCGCTTGCCTTTGGGCTGGGCCTGATTCTGATCCTCCTGTTGTTTTCTTTCGCGGGCCGGCTGGTTGTCAACGTGGAAGACGCCTCGCCCCTGTCCGCGCCTCCTTTCAAGCCGCCTTCCGCCGAGTATCCATTTGGCACCGATAAAGTAGGCCGGGACCTGCTGGCGGTGATGATCGTGGGCACACCGCTCACGCTGCGCGTCGGTCTGCTGGCAGGCATCCTGGGCGTGGCGTTTGCCAGCCTGCTGGCCTTTGCCGGCGCCTATTACGGCGGCGCCATCGACGCGGTCATCCGCTTGGTTGTAGACGTCGGCCTGACGATCCCCAGCATCCTGATTCTAATTCTGATTGCAATCGCGCTGCGGGGCGTCAACCCGACGGAGATGTCACTGATCGTGGCTGCGACAGCGTGGCTGTGGCCGACGCGCACGATCCGCTCGCAGGTCCTCTCGCTTAAGGAGCGCGCCTACGTCGATGTGGCGCGAATGTCGGGCTTACGCGGGTACGAGATCATCGTGCGCGAACTGATGCCCAACCTCATTCCGTTCATTGTCGCCAATCTTGTCAACACCACTGCTTCGGCCATTCTGGCTACGATCGGGATGGAGGCGCTGGGCCTGGGCCCGACCTCCCACCCGACGCTGGGCATGACGATCTATTGGGTCATCCTGCATGCCGGTGTCCTGGGGGGATACTGGTGGTGGTGGCTGGCTCCGGTTGTGATCATCGTCCTCATATTTATTGCCCTCTACCTGACCTCGATCGGCATGGACGAGTTGGCCAATCCGAGGTTGAGGAGAAGCGTATGACGCCGGCGGCGAGCGCTAACGGCGAGTCGGCGAAAGGGTCGGCTACGCTGCAGGTTGAAAACCTATACGTCCATTACGCCACGCCGGAGGGAGCAGTGCGGGCGGTGGACGACGTGAGCTTCAGCCTGGAGGCGGGCGAGCGTTTCGGGCTGGTGGGCGAGTCCGGCTCGGGCAAAACGACGCTTGCGATGGCGTTGCTGCGCATGATCAAGCCGCCGGGACAGATCGAGTCGGGCCAGGTATGGCTGGACGGCCAGGATGTGCTGTCGCTTTCGGGCGAGGAGATGCGTCAGTTGCGTCTGGCGGGCATCGCGCTGGTGGCGCAGGGCTCGATGAACTCGCTCAATCCGGTGACGCGCATCCGGCGCCAGCTGCTTGACGGCATGAAGGATCACGCCGCCGGGCAGGCCGAGGCTGACGGCGGAACGGTCGCGGCGAAGATGAGCCGGCGCGAGCAGGAGAACTACGTACGTGAACTGCTGGCGCGGGTCGGGTTGGAGCCGCAGGTAGCCAACATGTACCCGCACGAGTTGAGCGGCGGGATGAAGCAGCGGGTCTGCATCGCCATGGCGATCAGCCTGCGCCCGAAGATCATTATCGCCGACGAGCCGACCAGCGCCCTGGACGTGGTGGTACAGATGCAGGTGATGGAAACGCTGCGCCGCGTGCAGGAGGAGGTCGGAGCGGCGGTCATTCTGGTAGGCCATGACATGGGGATCATGGCTCAGTTTGTGGACCGCGTGGGGGTCATGTATGCCGGAAAACTGGTGGAGGTCTCGCCGGTGCGTGAGATCTTCCAGCGGCCGCTGCATCCATACGCCGGTTTGCTGATCGAGAGCGTGCCCTCCTTGGAAAGCAAGGACGATTTGGAAGGCATACCGGGATTGCCGCCTTCACTGCTTGAACGGCCATCGGGCTGCCTCTTTCATCCCCGATGCCCCCATGCTGCCGACGACTGCAAAACGCAGGAGCAGACGCTGGCGGAGGTGGAGCCGGGGCGGTGGGTGGCCTGCCATCGCGTGGAACTTATACACGATTTGCAACCGGCCGGAGGGGCGCAGTAGCCCGAACCTTCCGCGCGAGTCACAAAACAGATGAACGCCTTGCTCGAAGTACAACATATCACAAAAATCTTCGGTGGCGGCCTGTTCAGCCGCAACAGGACCGTGGCGCTGGAGAACTTCTCACTGGCGATCGCTAGCGAGCCGCCTTCGATCACGGCTGTGGTCGGCGAAAGCGGCAGCGGCAAAACGACGCTGGCGCGCATCCTGCTTGGCTTGGAGACGCCGACCGAGGGGCAGGTGCTATACCAGGGGAAGGACTTGCGGGGACTGTCCACGTCGGAATGGCACTCGTTCCGGCGCGACGTGCAGGTTGTCTTTCAGGACCCGTTCGAGGTCTACAATCCCTTCTACAAGGTAGACCATGTCCTGACGGCACCGATTGCCAGGTTCGGCCTGGCCAGTTCGCGACAGGAGCGCCAGGCGCTGATCGAAGAGGCGCTGCAGGCGGTGGGATTGCGCCCCGAAAACACGTTGGGGCGGCGTCCCCACCAGTTGAGCGGCGGGCAGAGACAACGCATCATGGTGGCGCGCGCGCTGCTGCTGCGCCCGCGCTTGATCGTGGCCGACGAGCCGGTCTCGATGATCGACGCGTCGCTGCGCGCCACTGTTCTGGGCAACCTGCGCCAATTGAACGAGGAGTTCGGCATCTCGGTCGTCTACATTACGCACGACCTGACAACGGCCTATCAGATCAGCGAAAACATTATTGTCATGTATTCCGGCTCGGTCGCGGAGGCGGGCGACATCGAACTCGTTGTGAAGCAGCCGCAGCACCCCTATACGCAACTGCTGATCGGTTCGGTGCCGCAGCCCGACCCGGACCGCCGCTGGAATACGGAGGCGACGACCGCTTCGTCAGCCGTGCCAACAAACGGAAATGAACGCTGTAAGTTCGTCGCCCGTTGTCCCCACGCCATGCCCAGGTGCGCCGAGGGTATGCCGCCGCTCTACCGCACGGACGCCCACCGGCTTGCGGCCTGCTATCTGCACGAAGAGTCGCCCGCGCTCGCGGCAGAAGAGATGGCCTCAGTGTTCGTCGGGCGCAACCGGAGGGCCGCCCCTGCCTCTGAATAAAGTGGGCGCTGCGCCGCTCCCCGGTTTATCCCCCGGACAGTTACTCCTCCTCGTACCAGCCCGACCCGAAGAACAGCCCGTCATGGAGAACGATCCATGTGTGCTTGCGCCGATCCTCGCCCGTCTCCGGGTTCTGGAAAACATAGCTGACCCACTTGCCCGCCTCGGTCGCGCTCAACAGGTCGTCACCATAGAAATAACCTGTCGAATCGACACGCAGCGCGGGGTCGCGTCCAATGATCTCCGGGTTGTGATGCGCGATGGTATAGCCGTCCCCGCCGATAATGAACACATACCATTGCCCGTCCACGCTGTCGGCTGAACTGTGGTACGCAATCGCTGCCTCCCTGCCGTCGCGATCGTAGCGGCGGATCGCGTCCTGCACGATCGATTGCGTATAGGCTGCCGGTTCGTTCTGGGATGGGATGGCGACGCAGCCGGCGACGAGCAGCGCCAGGGCCAGGGTCATAAAGAGAGTGGAGACGCGAAACATGGTGATTGCCTCATTGGTGAAATCGGCTATCGGGACCGAAGGAAGTCTACCACAGACCCTCGCGCTTGGGCCTTTGCACCCTTGGGACGCGGGGCACGGGGTTGGGCATTCCAATTGCTGTCGACTCCCCGGCGTTGTCGGGCGGTTGCCTGGAAAACCGGCGGACGCGGGCTGGGCAGGGGACAGGGGGCAGAGGTGCTCGTACGAGAGACGGACGAGCGTTTACGAGAGAATGGCGGAAATAATTGGACCCAGGATGGTGGACGGGTAGCTGGCGAAGGCGGCGTTCGCGGGCGGCGTCGGCGCGCCTTCTAACGCCTCACTTCCAGGGCTTGCCGGGTGGCCGCGCGTGCGAACGCCTGCCAATCTTCATACATCGACAGGTACGGCATAGCAACGGATGGGGACCGAGCGGCATGACCTCCCACAGCGCATGTAGCGAATTGAAGCGTCGAGGTTTCCGGGCAGCAATGACCGGAACCTCCGGCTCCGTCCGCTCACGGGCACGTTTTCCGTTTTAAGACGTCGTAAGAGTTATGTTCTCCTTCAAGGTCGTAGTACTGGCGGGGCGTGCGTCCGTTCTTGTCCTTGATCCCGCAATCCGCGCCGTACTTCTTCAGCAGTTCGGCCATTGCGTCAACATCCCTGTACCACACCTTCATAGCGCGATGCAGGGCGGTTCGGCCTTCGGAATCCTGGATGTTGGGATCAACGCCCACACACAACAGTTGTTCGACCAGCCGCCACTCAGCACTATCAAGATGCGACCGTACCGACGACACAGCCCAATGCAGGACGGTCTCTTCCGGCTCCCATTCCACCGGCAGTCCCCTCTTGAACTGATCCCAGCTCCCTTTGAGTAGCTCCTCACATGACGCTGCATCAAACGCTTCGCCCAATATCTTTAGGCCTTTTGCTAATATATAAAAGCCTTTCATTTCGGAGATCCCCTGTTTCAGGGTACGCACGGCCTCGGGGACCAGGAAGGCCGGCATCCCCGCTTTCCCCATCCGATCGTGCGCCCAATTTACGATCATATCCTCGACCCACTTCGCGAGTTCTATCTTCAATTCCTCTTTTAAGTATCCGAATACCGGGACCTTGGCCTCCGACAGCGCTCCAGCAGTAAGGGGGAAGCCGTGCCGCGCGGCGTACACTCTGGGGGTAAGTCCTTTCGAGTCCTCGGCCGTCACTTCCGCGCCGTACTCCCGCAGCAGCCATGCGGGCGCGGGGTCGGCGCTGGCGTGCGCGACGATATGCAGGGGCGTCATACCGGTCCGGTCTTCCTTGTTGGGGTCGGCGCCGTAATCCAGCAGAGAGGCCATGATCGCGAAGATAACATCGTCGTCCCCGCGCGCCGCGGCGCCAACCAGCTTGTCCGCGGCGCCATGCAGCAGTGAACCGCCCCAGCCCTGGCTCCAGTCGGTATTTGCATCTGCGCCCAGTTTCAGCAGAAGCAGCACGCGGGCCGCGTCCCGGTCGGACACGGCCTTGTTCAGATCGGCGTCCCAGATGTTGCGCGGGTCTTTCTGCAACAGTTCCGCCATCTCTGTGCGGCCGGTCGCCTGGGCCTCCTCCAGGGGCGTGCGCCCCCGATCGTCCCGGATTTTGACGTTGGCGTCCCGGTCCAGCAGCGTCTTGACGATGTCGAGGTTGACAGAGCTTATCTGTGCGGCGAGATGCAGCGGGGTTTCTCCCCGCTTGTTCTTTCTGCTGACATCGGCCCTCCGGTCGTCCAGCAGCAACCCCACAGCCATCACGTTGTTCCCCATCACCGCGTGATGCAGGGCCGTGTTGCCGGCGTAGTCGCGGGCATTGACGTTGGCCCCCTCCTTCAGCAGCCTCATTACCACGCCGCCGTGGTCGGAAAAGGCGGCCCAGTGCAGCGCGGTCTGGTCGTCCCGGTCCTGGACATTCACCTTCGCGCGCTGCTCCAGCAGCGCCACGGCGACCGCCGTGTGGCCGGCCACCGCGGCGTAATGCAGCGGCGTGCGCCCGTTCTCGTCCTGGGCGTTCACGTCTGCGCCCTGCTCCAACAGCTGCTGCACGCGGTCCGCGTCCCCGTCCCGGGCGGCCGCCCAGAGGTCCGCCGCCGGCTTCGTCTCCTCGTCCTCCGTGGTCTCTGTCTCCTCTGCCTCCTCGTCCTGCACGGTCTCTTTCTCCTCCTCCTCGGGCAGGGCGTCGCGATCGTTGTCCGTGCGCGTCTGCCAGGAGCCGGCCGGCGGCGTGGCCTGGCCATGCTCGTCACTGCCCCAGCAGACCACCGCGCCGTCCTGCCTCAGCCCGCAGCTGTGATCGTCCCCGGCGCTGACCGCGCTGAAGGAGCCGGCCGGCGGCGTGGCCTGGCCATACGTATCGCTGCCCCAGCAGACCACCGCGCCGTCCTGCCTCAGCCCGCAGCTGTGCTCATACCCGGCGCTGACCGCGTTGAAGGCGCCGGCCGGCGGCGTGGCCCGGCCATACCTATCACTGCCCCAGCAGACCACCGCGCCGTCCTGCCTCAGCCCGCAGGTGTGAAAATCCCCGGCGCTGACCGCGCTGAAGGAGCCGGCCGGCGGCGTGGCCTGGCCATAATAATCATCGCCCCAGCAGACCACCGCGCCGTCCCGCCTCAGCCCGCAGGTGTGCTCATACCCGGCGCTGACCGCGCTGAAGGAGCCGGCCGGCGGCGTGGCTTGGCCATACGTATCGCTGCCCCAGCAGGCCACCGCGCCGTCCTGCCTCAACCCGCAGGTGTGTTCACCCCCGGCGCTGACCGCGCTGAAGGAGCCGGCCGGCGGCGTGGCCCGGCCATGCGTATCACTGCCCCAGCAGTCCAACGCGCCGTCCTGCCTCAGCCCGCAGGTGTGCTCGGCTCCGGCGCTGACCGCGTTGAAGGGGCCGGCCGGCGGCGTGGCCCGGCCAAACCCATCAAAACCCCAGCAGTCCAACGCGCCGTCCTGCCTCAGCCCGCAGGTGTGCTCGGCTCCGGCGCTGACCGAAACGAGCCGGGAGTCGGGGCGCACATCCGGCTCCTCCGGCTGCACGTCCTCCTCGCCCGACCTCTCTCTTTGGGTACGATCCCCGGATGGCCGGTCGCCGAACAGCGCCGCCACCGCGTCGTGCCCGTTTCTCTCGGCCAGCTCCCTGGCCGTGTCACCGAAAACGTCCGCGACGTCGGGGTCGGCGCCCTTGTCCAGCAGGCGGGAGACCACCCCGTCGTGTCCTTTCTCCGCCGCCCAGTGCAACGGGCTCCTGTCCCACCTGTCCACCGCGTTGGGATCGCCCCGCACGGCCAGCAGCCAGGCCGCGACGCTCTCGTGGCCGCGGTTGGCGGCCAGGTGTAAGGGCGTCCGGCCATCCACGTCGCCGGCGTTGGCATCGGCCTGGTACTCAAGCAGCAGCTTCAGCGCGTCCTCATGCCCCTCCGCGGCCGCCAGGTGCAGGGGCGTCTGACCGATCCGGTCTTTCTGGTTGGGGTCCCCGCCCCGCTCCAACAGCTGCCGCACGCGCTCCGCGTCCCCGGTCCGAGCCGCCGCCCAGAGGTCCGCCGCCGGCTCCGTCTCCTCCTCCTCGGGCTCGGCGTCGCGATCGCTGTCCGTGCGCGTCTGCGAGGATCCGGCCGGCGGCGAGGCCTGGCCATCCCTATCATAGCCCCAGCAGACAACCGCGCCGTCCTGCCTCACCCCGCAGGTGTGCCGATACCCGGCGCTGACCGCGCTGAAGGAACCGGCCGGCGGCGTGGCCCGGCCATCCTCATCATCGCCCCAGCAGACCACCGCGCCGTCTTGCCTCAACCCGCAGGTGTGATAAACCCCGCCGCTGACGGCGCTGAAGGCGCCGGCCGGCGGCATTTCCCGGGCCCCACCACCCCCCCACCAGCAGACCACCGCGCCGTCCTGCCTCACCCCGCAGGTGTGAATATCCCCGGAGCCGATGGCGCTGAAGGAGCCGGCCGGCGGCGCGGTCCCACTCAAGATCCTATAACCCCAGCAGACCACTGAGCCGTCCTGCCTCAGCCCGCAGGTGTGCATTGCCCCGGCGCTGACCGCGCTGAAGGAACCGGCCGGCGGCGTGGCCTGGCCAAAATTATCATCGCCCCAGCAGACCACCGCGCCGTCCTGCCTCACCCCGCAGGTGTGATAACTCCCGACGCTGACCGCGCTGAAGGAGCCGGCCGGCGGCGACTCACCACTGCCCCAGCAGACCACCGCGCCGTCTCGCCTCAGCCCGCAGCTGAGCCTGTGCCCGGCGCTGACCGCGCTGAAGGAGCCGGCCGGCGGCGTGGCCTGGCCAAACTCATCATCGCCCCAGCAGACCACCGCGCCGTCCTGCCTTACCGCGCAGGTGTGATCGAATCCGGCGCCGACCGAAACGAACCGGGAGTCGGGGCGCAGATCCGGCTCCTCCGGCTGCGCGTCCTCCTCGCTCGACCTCTCTCCCTGGGTGCGATCCCCGGATGGCCGGCCGCCGAGCAGCGCCGCCGCCGCTTCGTGCCCGTTTCTCTCGGCCAGTTCCCTGGCCGTGTCACCGAAAACGTCCGCGACGGCGGGGTCGGCGCCCTTGTCCAGCAGGCGGGAGACCACCCCGACGTGTCCTTTCTCCGCCGCCCAGTGCAACGGGGTCCTGTCCCACTTGTTCACGGCGTTGGGATCGGCCCGCACGGCCAGCAGCCAGGCCACGATGCTCTCGTGTCCGCGGTTGGCGGCCAGGTGCAAGGGGGTCTGGCGATCCACATCGACGGCGTAGGGATCGGCCTGGTGCTTCAGCAGCAGCATCAGCGCATCCTCATGCCCCTCTGCGGCCGCCAGGTGCAGGGGCGTCTGACCGATCCCGTCTTCCTTGTTGGGGTCCGCGCCCCGCTCCAACAGCTGCTGCACGCGGTCCGCGTCCCCGGTCCGGGCCGCCGCCCAGAGATCCGCCGCCGGCTCCGTCTCCTCTGTCTCCTCCGTCTCCTCTGTCTCCTCGGCCGGCGCGCGCTGCCCGGCGACCGGCGACCAGGCGGGGAATACATCACCCGCGTCATTATCGGTGAGTCGGGTGACGCCCGATCCGTCGGCGTTCATCACGTAGATCTCATCGTTGCCGTCGCGCTCGGAGGTAAAGGCGATGCGGTTGCCGTCCGGGGACCAAGTGGGGGACCAGTCATCGCCGACCGTGTCGGTGAGGCGGGAGACACCCGACCCGTCGCCGTTCATCACGTAAATATTACTGCCTCCGGCATCACGGTCGGAGGCAAAGACGATGCGGCGGCTGTCCGGCGACCAGGAGGCTAACCTGTCGTTCGCGTGATGGTGTGTGAGCCGGGAGACACCCGACCCGTCGGCGTTCATCACGTAGAGCTCATTGTTGCCGTTGCGGTGGGAATTGAAGAGGATGCGGCGGCCGTCCGGCGACCAGGCCGGGGACCCATCCCATTCCCGGCTTTCGGTGAGACGCGTAACGCCCGATCCGTCGGCGTTCATCACGTAGATCTCGACGTCATTGTCGCGGTAGGAGACAAAGGCGATGCGGCCGCCGTCCGGCGACCAGACGGGAGACCAGTCATCGCCGACCGTGTCGGTGAGGCGGGAGACACCCGACCCGTCGGCGTTCATCACGTAAATATTACTGCCTCCGGCATCACGGTCGGAGGCAAAGACGATGCGGCGGCTGTCCGGCGACCAGGAGCCTAACCAGTCGTTCGCGTCATGGTGTGTGAGCCGGGAGACGTTCGACCCGTCGGCGTTCATCACGTAGAGCTCCCAATTGCCGTCGCGCTTGGATTCAAAGGCGATGCGGCCGCCAGCGGCGGAGGAGGAGGCCTCCTGCTTCGTATCCTCGGCCTCGCGCAGGGAGTCGCGATCGTTGTCCGTGCGCGTCTGCGAGGAACCGGCCGGCGGCGTGGCCTGACCATTATAGTCATCGCCCCAGCAGACCACCGCGCCGTCCTGCCTCAGCCCGCAGGTGTGATCCGACCCGGCGCTGACGGCGCTGAAGGTGCCGGCCGGCGGCGTGGCCTGGCCATGCCAATCACGGCCCCAGCAGACCACTGAGCCGTCCTGCCTCAGCCCGCAGCTGTGAGAACCTCCGGCGCTGACGGCGCTGAAGGTGCCGGCCGGCGGCGTGGCCTCGCCCTCATGACCATAGCCCCAGCAGACCACCGCGCCGTCCTGCCTCAGCCCGCAGCTGTGCCCATCCCCGGCGCTGACCGCGCTGAAGGAGCCAGCCGGCGGCGAGGCCTGGCCATCCTCATCATAGCCCCAGCAGACCACCGCGCCGTCCTGCCTCAGCCCGCAGCTGTGCCGCCACCCGGCGCTGACCGCGCTGAAGGTGCCGGCCGGCGGCGTGGCCTCGCCATCCTCATCATCGCCCCAGCAGACCACCGCGCCGTCCTGCCTCAGCCCGCAGCTGTGCCAATTCCCGGCGCTGACGGCGCTGAAGGTGCCGGCCGGCGGCGTGGCCTGGCCTTCCCTATCATTGCCCCAGCAGGCCACCGCGCCGTCATTCCTCAGCCCGCAACTGTGAAAAGACCCGACGCTGACGGCGCTGAAGGTGCCGGCCGGCGGCGTGGCTTGGCCATCCTCATCATCGCCCCAGCAGACCACCGCGCCGTCCTGCCTCAGCCCGCAGCTGTGAAAAAAACCGGCGCTGACCGAAACGAACTGGCTACCGGATTGCGCCCTCGGTGAATCCAGGAACCCTGAGGGTCTGGACGCAGGCCTGGCCAGGGAGACCGTATCCCGCGTCAAACCGCGTGGCTGGAGTGAAGGCGCGCGGCCGGAGACACCGGCGGCAAGGACGGGTGGAAAACCGGTGTCGGCCAACAGGCAGAGGATGCGGTCGACGTTCCAACGGGCATCTCCATCTTGCTGCGCACCGGCCAGCCCGCAACCGTTCCCGACCAGCCGTTGCAGACCGTGCAGGGGCGCAATGGGCCGCGCGGTTCCCGCGCCGGTTTGGTTCAATTGCCTCTCCGGCGAGAGACCGGCCAGGGGACGCTCGATGGCCTTGCCGCCGGTGGCAAGACGCGGCCGATTCCGGGGCCCGTATGAATCATTGGCTGGAGAACCATGCGAGGCATTCAACCCGCCTGCACCGCCGGCAGATGCGCCGTGCCGAGCGAACGCCATGGATGTGAGCGCGTCCGGCGCAGCCCTGCCCGGCACGGGCGCGGCACAGGCCGCCAGCAACCAGCTCAGAAGCAACCAGGCAACCAACTTCGAACGCATCACGGGAGGTCCCCCGCAAACCGCGCAACCGAACCCCCGCATCGCGCCCAATCCGATCTCCCTGGCCAAGCCGGCCGACCGAGCGGTTGACCTGCGCGCCAGACGTCTTTCACCGAAACCATCGTCCATCCTGACATGTGCGGGAACTTCGAAAGCATACCAGGTTGACATGGATTTCTCCTCTTGGCGGGAGGGACTTATGCGATCTACATTAGCCCAATCAATATTTATGTGTCAAGCGCAATTGCGTAGATTGTATGGCGTCATGCCTTTATCTTGCCGCAATGCGAGTCGTTCATAGAATCCGTCTAGGTGCGCCTTGACTGCAGGAAACTTGTCGACATTGACAGGTGGAACATCCCCGAAACCATTATGGGTATCAATCAACTATCGAATCCGATTTCTTTGAGCGGTTGCGAAACGTAGCTTTAGCACACAATACCCGCATCGCTCACGACAAGGGCTGGCGGTGCTTTTCCGATTACTGTCACAGGGAATCCAACCGCTTAGCGCTACACCCGAGGAAGCCGCTGAATTCTTCATCGAAATAGCCACCCAGCCCAGCCCGGCGAGCGGGAGAATCCTTGCTGAGGATATGTCCTGATACGCTCATTGGTCGACGGGATGCTGCCTGCCTCGCCATCGGCTTTGCCGCCGCCCTGAGACGCTCTGAACTGTGCAACCTCAAAGTCGCTGACATTGAATGGGTGCAAGAGGGACTGTTGAAAGACAGCCACTCAGGGATTGTGCTACATATCCGCAATTCGATGGCGGAAAGCAGTTGCTCATCGTCATGCAGGGCTTTGTGAAAGCTTTCGAAAAAGTGCAAGTCGCCGCTGCTCTTGTCGATCTGCTCCAGGGCATCCTCGCGCAGCATGTTTTTCAATACGGCGGAGATGAAGTGACAGACGAGCGGCAGGGGCGCATCGTCCTACAGGCCATCGATGCCGGCCATGAGGGTCTCCCACATCTGGTAGTCGGCGCCGCTGCTGATGATCCGTTTGCGCCTGGGTACAAGAGAGAGGTAGAGGACAAAGGCGACGCAGGAGCGATTCGACTCTCCGGGTTGCTGGTACCATTATTGCGATTTTCTCATGTTTTTCATGCTATCTCCTTTTGGAACCGGCGGGCGTGCCGGTTGTAATGGTGTATCTCTTCAGTGGCCGCGGCGACATGGGCGCGGCTGAGGTTGCTTGCGGGCAAAGAGAGGGAGCCGAAGCATCCTTTCCCCAGCGCGCAAGCGGGGGCGGTAACGGAGGAAAGTGCAGGGGCGTCAGCCGTCTTCCTCAGGATCGCCGCAGGTACTTGTGGGCGCTTCATCACCGCCATACCAATACAAGCGTACTTCATTTGCCTTATGGTCCGGCTCCTCGACCATAGCCAGGGCCCTTTCCTCGACCAGCTGCTGGCGGGATTCATGGCCGCGAACTGGGCGACGCGCACCAGGCGCCAGGGCACGGGCAGGGTGATGTAGATCTTGAACCAACCGTATTGTTCGGGTGGTTCGCCGGGTTGTTCCTCCCAGGGTTTGGGAGCGTGTTCGCCCTGCGGGTGCCCCGCAGGTCCAACAGTTTCTTGAAACATTGTCGTTCTACTACCTTTCGCGGGGAAACAAAAAGCGCCCCGCTTGGCCGGTGAAGCGGGGCGCCTGTCCTGGCTGAGCCTCGGGCTGCCTGCAAGCGGTTCGGAATCCCAAACGCGGCCGAACTTTCGCCCCCATTCCTGGATGCACCCCTCGTGCGTGCAGGCATTGCTCTTCCCCGGCGGGATGAGTATAATCCGGTTGTCCGTCTGCATGAATACGCCCGTCCTGAAGTGTTGCGCAGATTTCCCCCAAGCAGCTTCGCTCGCCTCTGCTCGAAAGAGGAGCCTGTAAGAAATCCTATGACAGACGTGCGGATCGGCGTAGGCTCAATCTTCCAGGAAAGCAACCAGTTCGCCGCCACGCAGACCGACCTGTCCCTGTTTCGCAACTCCTATGTGCATGAATCCGACGCGCTCCTGCAGCTGGCAGGCACCGACTGCGAAGTGGCTGGCATGCTGGCCGTTTGCGCCGAGGCGGGCGCGCAGGTCGTACCGCTTCTGGCGGCGCGCTGTGTTTCGGGAGGCGCGCTTACGGACGACTGCTACGCCTATCTGAAGGAGGCGCTGCTGGCTCCGTTGCGGGAAGCCGGCACGCTTGACGGTCTGGCGCTCGCGATGCACGGCTCGATGGTCGCTGCTTCGCAGTTGGACCCCGAGGGCGACATTCTGGACGCGGTGCGCGCGATTGTGGGGCCCGAGCTGCCAATCGTCATGACGCTCGACCTGCACGCGCACGTTACGCCGCGCATGGTCCGGCAGGCGACCGCCCTGGTCTCCTTCGCACATTATCCGCACGACGACACGTATTCCACCGGTGAACGGGCCGCCGACCTGCTGCTGAAGACGGTACAGGGAGAGATCGAACCGGTCATGGCGCTGGCGAAGGCGCCGATGATTTGCGGCGCGTGCAATGGTCAGACCTTTGGCGACGGGCCTATGGCGCAGTTGACGCGGCGCGCGCGTTGTTTGGAAAGGCAGCCGTCGATTCTTTCCGTTTCCTGTTTCCAGGTCCACCCTCACAACGATCTGCCCGACATGGGCTGCGGCGCCGTCGTGGTGACCGACAATGACCCCACACTCGCAGCAGGAGAAGCGCACGCGCTGGCCGCGGCATTCTGGGAACGGCGCCGTGCGTTCGAAACAGAGACGCTTACCGTTGCAGAAGCCGTCGCGCGCGGCCGCCGGATAGAGGGTGGGCCGGTGCTACTGGTTGACACAGCCGATTGCACCGGTGGCGGCGCGCCCGGTGACAGCATCGCGTTGCTGAACGAACTGTTGGCGCAGGGAGTGGATGAACCTGCCTTGCTGATGGTGGTTGACGCGGCCGCGGCGCAGTCGTGCGCGGCCGCAGGCGTGGGCCGGACGGTCAGCCTGCAGGTCGGCTACAGCTTAGACCGGACGTGGGGCCGGCCGGTCACCGTCAGCGGTGTCGTGCGCCGCCTGAGCGATGGCGGTTTCGTCTATGACGGCGGCCTCTTCGGCGGCACCCGCGCTTCGATGGGTCTCAGCGCCGTGTTGCAGATCGGCGGCATCGAGCTGTTGATAATGTCGCAGCCGACCTACGATTGGGGTGACGAGCAGTTCAGAAGCGTTGGCATGGATGTACGCCAGGCCAAGTTCGTCGGCGTCAAGAACCCGATGAACTATCGCCGCGCCTACCGCGATGTGATGAAGGGGGCATTCGTGGTCGACACGCCCGGGCCGACGCCGGCCCATGTACGCAATCTGAGTTTTCGAAGGATGAAGCGCCCCTTTTATCCGTTCGACGAGGAGATTCCGGACCTGGAAATTGCGGCTATCATGGATTGAGAGATGCGGCGGCCGAGATTGGGCATTGCGCTGAACGGAAATGAACCGCGGTTGCCGGCATAAGTGGCGACGGAAGAAGTCCCCACACGCCTGGAAGTGAACTGAGATCTACGAGCCTGCGCCTAGCGAGAGGCATCCAACGATGAGCCCCGATGTCACCCAACAGTTGGAAGAATGTATCGCTCAACTGCGTGAGGGACGCTTGACCGAAGAACAGCTGCGCGAACTGGTCAGAGCAGCCGGAGAGAACGGCGCCAAACGCCAGAATCTGCTCTACCTGCAGACCGCTACCACCTCCGTCACCTCAAAGGTGATAGGAACGCTTCTGATCGAGGACGGCGCCGTCTCGGACGTTCCCTTCGATCCGGCTGACTGGCCCTACAAGACGGTGCTGGAAGCGATCAACGCCGGCTGGCGCGTAATCCGGTTTCCGGCCCAGTTGCTTTCCGGACACGAGCGGGATGTGCACGTCATCTGCGAGTTCATCCTTGAAAAATGGGAGTAGACCTATGGCCTTCAAATCGCAACGCGCCGCCGGAAACGTCAAGCCGACCCTGACTGACGAGGACGTCCTGGACTTTTGCAAGACGGGAATGCTCACGCTCGAAGGCGTGATCCCCGCCTCCACCAACCGCTGGGTGTTTGAATACCTGGACCGGGAGGGCGCGGACCCCCTTCAGCTGGTCAAAGATGACCGTTTCATCGAGGAAGTGTTGTTGCATCCTGCCGTCACAGGCGTCATTCGATCGCTGTTGGGCGCGCGTTTCCAGTTGCCTGAGGGGATGGGGAACCATCGACTGGAGGGGCCGGTGGAGGCCAGAGCCTGGCATATCGATGGCGGCTCCAACTTCGAACGCGACTGCAAACTGCTGCAGGTCTTCTACATTCCCCAGACCAACACACCTGAAATGGGGCCGACTCTATTTCTGCCAGGCTCCCATCTGGTGCCGATCGCCCGCGAGGACTTGGAGCGTTTCGGCGATCTGGCCGGTCAGACGATGACCGCGGCACCCGCCGGCTCTGTCTTTGTAACCGCCTATTCGCTCTGGCACCGCCAGCCGCGGAAAATCGATCAATCGACCCGTAATCTGTTGAAGTTCGCGTATTGGCGCACAGAGCAGCCCGAACGCGATTGGATTGCGGACCCGGCGTTCGATTTCGCCGGCGCCGACTATACCTTTACGAATGACTATTTCAGCGGCGCTGCGCGCAAATGGCAGTCGGCACCACGCGTGGCCGAACTGTTCTACTGGCTGTGCGGCAAAGCGGATGAATTCCACTTGGTCGGCGGTGCGGGATGGCCGTATTCTTCCACCGCTCCGGGAATCCGGGTCGGGGCGGGCTGAAAAACATCGTCAGCCATCGGGACTGCCCTCCTCTGCCCTCCACAAGGAAAAGGACAAGGAGCCGTGGAAGCAAGCCTGTGGAACATCGGCATGAAAGTCGATGATATAGACAGTGAAATCAGTTTCTGGGAAGAGATCGGCGCGAAACTCGTTCTGCGGGAAAAGTTCACAGCGCCCGACGGAGAGGAGGCCGACTACGCCTTTCTCGACTTTGGCGGGACACGCATCTTCCTCACGCCCAAGACCGTATTCGAAGACAAACTGGGCTACAAACTGATGCCCGGCCTGACGCACGCGGTATTCGAAGTGGAGGACCTGGACCAGGAATACGAGAGGCTCACCGGCATGGGCCTGGAGGTGCTGGTTGACAAGGTAGAGATCAGCGCCGGATTCGGCTCGCGCCGCCTGGCCTTCTTCCGCTCTCCCAACGGAATGGTTTTTGAAGTGCTGCAGATCCTTGAGGGCAAAATTTGATGCTGCTACTCGAGTTTCTCTTCAACGCCAGGCAGGAGGAGACCAATGGAACTTGAAGCGCGCCGTGCGCCGAACGACATCAGGCCAACCCTGACCGATGAAAAGGTCCTGGAGTTCTGTAAGACGGGCATCCTCACGATCGAGGGCGTGATCCCGGAGTCCACCAACGGCTGGGTCGTTAAGTATCTTGACCGGGAGGATGCCGACCCGCACCAGCTGGTCAGAGACGAATATTTCATCGACGAAGTGCTGTTGCATCCGGCGGTCGCCGGCGTTATTCGCTCCCTGCTGGGCGCCCATTTTCAGTTGCCCGATTGGATGGCGAACCATCGCCTCGTGGGTCCGGTCGATGCCAGTTACTGGCACATCGATGCGGGCTCCAACTTCGAGCGCGCCTGCAATCTGCTCCAGGTCTTCTACATTCCCCAGGCCAACACGGCGGAAATGGGCCCGACTCTGTTCCTGCCGGGCTCCCATCTCGTGCCCATCGCGCGTGAGGACATAGAGCGCTTCGGCAACCTGGCCGGTCAGCAGATGACCGCGGCGCCGGCCGGCTCGGTGTTTGTAACCGCCTATTCGATCTGGCACCGCCAGCCCCCGAAGGCCGATCAATCGACCCGCAACCTGTTGAAGTGGGTCTACTGGCGCACAGAGCAGCCTGAACGGGACTGGATTGCGGACCCGAACTTCGATTTCGGCGGCGCGGACTATACCTATATCAACGATTATTTCCACGGCCCGACGCGCATGTGGCAGTCGGTGCCGCGTGTGGCCGAGATGTTCTACTGGCTGTGCGGCAAAGCGGATGACTTTCACCTGGTCGGCGGCGCAGGATGGCCGTACTCCTCCACCGACCCGGGATTCCAGGCCAAATCGCCCTGAGCCCTGAAGCCAACCTGATTGCGACGCCAGAAACGGAGGTCGTACGATGGAACTGAGCGAGTCCCAGATCGCACAGTATGACGAACAGGGATACCTGTTTTTCCCCGGTTTGCTCGACGCCGACGAAGCGGCCGTCTTGCAGGGGGCCCTGCCCGGCATTCTCGATCGCGACGGGCCGGAGATCGTTTCCGAGAAGGAGGATTCTTCAGCCGTGCGTCTGGCCTTTGGCGCGCATTTCTATTCTGAGCCGTTCCGCCGTCTCACGCTCCTGCCCCGCCTGTTGAACCCGGTGCGCCAGCTGCTGCGGGAGGACGTCTATATCCACCAGAGCCGCATGAATCCCAAATATGGCTTCGGCGGCGGTGCGTCGTGGGACTGGCACCAGGACTACCCGCCCTGGCATTCGGTTGACGGCATGCCGGAGCCGCGCTGCATCATGGCGTCGGTTTTCATCGACGACTGCACCGCGGTGACGTCGCCACTGCTGATCATGCCGGGCACGCAGCGCTATGGACTGCTCGATGCCAGTCCGCACAAGGATGCGCAAGGGCGGGGCTACGAGTTGCACCATGTCGATAACGCAACCTTTGAGCGGCTCGCGGCAGAGAACGGCATCGAAGCGCTGATCGGGCCGGCCGGGTCGGTCGCATTCATCCACTGTAACGTGCTGCACGGGTCGGCGAACAATGTTTCGCCCTGGCGGCGGGCGATCATGTACCTGATCTACAACGCGGTCAGCAACGCCTGTAACGGCACCGTGCGCCCCTGGTATCAGAACAACCGGGACTTCACGCCGCTGGAATCTCTCGACGACAACGCTATGAAAGAACTGGTCTGATGACAGAAGAAATAGGCAGCCCGGGCGCATTTGGCAGGCTTCCTCAGCGCAGCCCCTAGGAGCAAACCACATGAGACTTTATTCTGCCGACCAACTGAAGGAGGCCGGCGTCCGTATTCTGGACGCGGCCGGCTCGCCCCATGCGGAGTCGGAAACGGTCTGCGAAATACTTGTGCGCGCCAATCTGCTTGGTCACGACTCGCATGGCATCATGCGCGTCCCGCAATACGTCGGCGAGATTCGCAGCGGCGAGATCAGGCCGGGCGCGCCGATCGAGATCGAGCGCGAGACCGCGGCATCTGCCGTAATCGTGGCAGAGCAGGGTTGGGGCCACGTGATCGCGCGCAGGGCGATGCAGCTCGCGATCAAGAAGGCGAGCCAGGCCTCGATCGGCACGGTCGTCGTGCGCGGCAGCCAGCACGTGGGACGGGTGGGCGAGTACCCCACCATGGCCGCCGAAGCGCAGATGATCGGCATGGCCTTTGTCAACTCCTATGGCCGGACCGGCTCTGTGGCCCCGTGGGGCGGCGCCGAGCGGCGGCTTTCGCCCAATCCGATCGCTTTCGCCGTTCCGAGCGGCGGCGCGTGGCCGGTCATGGTCGACATTACGACCTCGGTTTTCCCCGAAGGCAAAATCCGGGTGACCCGCTACGCGGGGAAGCAGCTGCCCGACGGTGTGATTATCGACTCGGACGGCAACCCCACCACCGATCCGGCCGCCTTTTACGGCCCGCCGGAGGGGGCGCTCCTGCCCCTGGGCGGGGTCGTCGGCCACAAAGGTTACGCGCTCGGAATCGTGGCCGAAATGCTGGCGGGCGCGCTGTCCGGCGCCGGATGCACGGGCAAAGAGAGGGAGGAAAAGGGCAACGGTGTCTTCTTCCAGGCCATCAACGTGGCGGCCTTTCTTCCCTACGAAGAGTTCATCCAGACCGTACAGGAGCAGATCGCCTGGGTCAAATCGGCGCGGCCGAATCCCGGCGTCGAAGAGATCCTCTTCCCCGGCGAACCGGAATACCGCACCGCCCAGCAGCGCGGCGCGGATGGCATCCCGGTCGAAGAGAGCATCTGGCAGGAGATGCTTGAGACGGCGGACAGCCTGGGTGTCACGATCGAGTAGAGCGTGATCAATGGGCGGCGGTCCCGGCCTTCGAGAATGAGCAGCGTCCTTGGGATGTGCCGGGCCAGACAACCTGCAGAGTCAATTGCTATGCGCACCGCTTCCCGCACTCAGCGCATTGTCCGATTGCCGGCCTCGCGGCAGAAGCTCTTTGCCGGTGCGGACGGACTGGCTGACTGCATCCGCCCGACGCTCGGTCCGAATGCTCGAACGGTCGTCGTGGAAGCCGTTCGCGACCTCTCACCAGTGGAAATCCTGGATGACGGCGGCACAATTGCCCGGCGGATTGTCTCTCTTGGCGACCGGGATGAAAATATGGGCGCTATGCTCTTGCGCGAGAGCCTGTGGCAGATGCACGAAACGGTCGGTGACGGCGCGGCTACAGCCGCCGTCATCTTTCAGGCCATCGCGCGCGCGAGCCGGCGCCTGCTGGCCGCCGGTATCCATGCCGCACATCTGCGGCCCCAACTCGAACGGGCGGCACAGACGGCCGCAATCGCGCTGCGTGCGCAGGCGCGGCCTTTGAACGGACAGGAGGAGATCAGGCGTTGCGCGCTGGCTATCTGCCATGATGAGGAGATGGCCGATCTGTTGGGAGAGATCCTCTACATCACTGGCGGTGAAGGCTATGTGAACGTGCTGGAATCCCGGCGCCGCAGTCTGGAGCGGGAGTATTTCGACGGCTCCTATTGGACCGGTACGTGGATATCGGCAAGCATGATCACCGACAACGCCAAGCAGGAGGCGGTCCACGACGATCCCGCCATTTTTGTCAGTGACCTGGACCTTAAGCAGGCAGATGAGATCCTGCCGCTGATGGAGGCGGCACTGGCAGCCGGCAGAAAGAGTCTCTTCATGCTGGTCGAACAGGTCAGCGGAGCGGCGCTGGCCGCGCTCCTGACCAACCACCGGTCCGAGGTCCTGTCCTGCCTGGCCGTTACTGCCGGGGCAATCTACAGCGAATTGCCCTATTTGCACGAAGACCTGGCGCATCTGACCGGCGCGCGCCCATTTCTGAAGGCTACAGGGGCAAGCCCCACTGCCGTGACCGCTGCCGATCTGGGCCACGCGCGTCGCGCCTGGGCGACGCGAAGCGACTTCGGCGTCGTCGCGGGCAGCGGCGACCCCCATGCATTGCGCCAACATATACGCACGTTGCGCAAGAGGCTGCGCGCCGCCGAGACGGAAGAAAGCGCCAACCTTTTGCGCAAGCGTTTGGCCAAACTCCTGGGAGGCGCGGCGACGCTCCACGTGGGCGCGGCCACAGATGTCGAAAAAGAGAGCCGTTTGGGGATGGCCAAGCGGACGGTCAGGGCGCTGCATGCTGCAATGCGCGATGGCGTGGCGCCGGGCGGCGGCAGTGGATTGGCGCGTTGTGCCCTCCGTCTGCGGGGCGCTGGTCAGCGGGCTGACGAGACCTTGGGCGCCGCGGTGATGGCAGATGCCCTCGAAGAACCCCTGCGCGTCATCGCCGCCAACGTCGGACTTGAGCCGGCGCCCGTTCTCGGCCAGGTCCAGACAGCGCCCGAGGGCAGTGGTTTTGACGCCCGCGCCGCCGCAATCGTCGATATGCGGCAGGCGGGCATCGTCGACCCGGTTGCCGTGCTGGAGGCCGCCATCATGACCGCCGCGCACGCCGCTGCTCTGCTCCTGACAACCGAAGTCCTTGTGCATCCTCCGGGCTTGGAGAAAGATGAATGGTCCAGGAAGAGACCGCGCTTGCCTGGGAACCCGCCAAAAGTTTCCACCTGAACCAGTCCGGCGCGGAGATTGGAACTGACCAAGCGAGAGAATGCGACAATGGTGGATTGTCGGTAAGTTCGTTCGCATTCTCCGCCGCGGCGGCACACGGTTCGTCGGAATCGCTGGCCCTGGCGGCTGCGGATTCGGGGCTCTTTATCTCGCGCGACAACTGCCGCAGCTGGCAACGCGCGCCCGGTCCAATCGGCGCGCTGCCGATGCTGACCGTCTGTCTTGCACCCTTCTCCGCGGCTGGGCCGAGGGCCTTGCTGGGCACGACCGGCGGCATCGCCTACTCCCACGATTTGTGCGAGTGGAGGCTGGCGCGGCTGCCGCAGGACGGCATAGACCCGATCTCTATGGTCGCTTCGCCCAACTTCGCCGAAGACGGAATACTGTTCGCCGGCACACTTGACTACGGTGTCCTCCATTCGCTCGATCGCGGCAGCAGTTGGCAGGCGCGGCATTACGGCCTCCTGGACATGCGGGTCTTCGTGACCGCCGTTTCTCCTCTCTTTGCCCAGGACCAGACAGTCCTCGCAGGTACGCCGACCGGCATCTTCTTCAGCCCCAATGGAGGGCTGGCCTGGCGCGAGGCGGATGTTCCCGATGAGGACGATGCGGTTCTCAGCATTGCATTCTCGCACAGTTATCGACTTGACGGCCTGATCGCGGCCGGAACTGAGGCCGGGATGCTGTTGAAGTCGCTCGATGCCGGACACACATGGCAATACATGGAAACACCCTGCGCGGGAAAGTCGATTAACGCGCTTTCGTTTCTGCCACAACGGGAATCTGACCCATTGATGCTGCTCGGCGCTGCAGACTGCATCTATGTTTCAGCCGGCGGCTCTCGCTGGCAGGCTAGGGACGCCGGGCAGACGGTGTTGACGTTGGCTTCGTATGCGGACGGCGCGCAGCCACCTTTTGTACTGGCCGGATTGAAGGAGAATGGGATCTTGCGGGGTCAGCCTGAGGGCGCCGGCCGGCGCCAACGGGCGTCGGAGGACAGTCGAAACGATTGAAGGGGGGCAGCATGACGGCGCAGATGATCGATGTAGGCAAACAGATTCGTTACAACCGCATCATCAACCCGGAGACTGGCAGAACTGTGATCGTCCCGCTGGATCATGGCATCATACTTGGGCCTGTCGCCGGTATCGAAGACCCCTCGGAAACTGTGCGCAAGGTCGTCGCCGGAGGAGCCAACGCGGTCATTTTCAATACGGGACTGGCGCCCAGCATCTATAGTGCATACATGAACCATTGCGGCGCGATCTGCAACCTCATCAACAGCATCACCGCTGCCAGCGAGCTTACGTTGATCAGTAGTGTCGAAAACGCCATACGCAGTGGGGCCGATGCCGTCTCCGTGCAGGTCCTGGTCGGTTCACCGCATGAGCGGCATATGCTGAACAACGCCCGCATCGTAGCCGACCAGTGCGCGCGCTGGAGCATGCCTCTCCTGGCGATGATGTACCCGACCGACGAAGCGCTGGCGCAAATGGGGACCGAAGTTGAGCTGCTGGCTGCCCGGGCGGGGGCAGAGCTGGGGGCGGACATCGTCAAGGTCTCCTACACGGGCGACCAGGACTCCTTCAGTGCACTGGTAAACGCCTGTCCCAGGCCGGTCGTGATCGCGGGCGGCCCCAAAAAGGAGACAATACGCGCCGCGCTCGAAATGGTTGAAGACGCTATCGCCTGTGGCGCGGCAGGGGTTGCCCTGGGGCGCAATGTCTGGCAAAATCCCGATCCCGTCAGGATGACAGCCGCCCTGGTCGATATCATTCAACACAGCAAGAAGGTAGCCGAACTACAGCTACCGGCCGCATGGCAGTAAGGCCCGCCTGGTCGATACGCTCTCAGAAATTAGCGCCGAGCAACAAGGAACCTCTTCCGAGTACACGCCGCGATCCGTTTTCCGATTCCCACTGGTCAAAGAAAGGTTTTAACAATGCGAGTCCTCTTCCTCCCGTACGATCCCGAATACCACTACTACTGGTACGACGGCTTTGTCGAAGCGTTGGACGACCGCTTCCCGCTTGAAATGTACGATCCCGACAAGCCGATGGCGCCGCAGTTCGAAGGCATCGGGGTGGTCGTGACCTGCTCACAGTTCGACAATGCGATGATCGACGCCGGGCTCGATGCCGGCGTGAAGCTGTGGCAGGTCCTATCGGTCGGCGTCGATCATTGGGATGTCCCCTACATCCTTGAGAAAGGGATGCCCTTCGCCAACACACCCGGCCCCTTCAGCGCCATTGCCCTGGCCGAGCACGCGCTTTCTCTGATGTTCCTGATCGCCAAGAACCACAACATGTCGCAGGCGAACATGCGCGCCGAATTCTTCAGCCTGCCTCTGAACGACGAGCTGGCGGGCAAGAAGCTGGGCATCATCGGACTGGGCGCGAGCGGGCGCGAGCTGGCCAAGCGCGCTCACGCCCTGAGCATGGAGATTATGGCGATCGACGTCGCCGACATCCCGCAGTCGGTGCGCGACGAGCATCACGTCTCCTTTTTCGGCGGTTCCAGCGACATGGCGCACGTGATCGGGGAGGCCGACTATCTGTCGTTACACACGCCGAACACGGCCGAAACGCGGCACATGATTGGGCGGGAACAGTTCGAGCTGATGAAGTCGTCCGCCGTGCTGATCAATGTCGCGCGCGGGCTGCTGGTGGATGAGGATGCGTTGGTGGAGGCATTGCAGAGCGGGCAGATCCGGAGCGCGGGCCTGGACGCGTTCACGGTCGAGCCGCTGCCTAGCTCGCACCCACTGCTGCAGATGGACAACGTCTACTGCACGCCGCACGTTGCCGGTGTCACCAGGGAGACCGCGCAGCGCCGGGGCGAAGCAGCGGCCAACAACGTCGCGCGGGTCTCCAGGGGGTTGGAGCCGCTGCACCTGATCACTTCGGTGGATTGAACAGATTCTGCAACCGTGTTGGATATCGGGTCTGGGAAAGAAGGGCTCCCGGACGGTCGGAGGTCAGTCGTTGTCGAGGGTCAGCGAGGTCAATCTGTGCGCACCCCTCTTGCGGCCCTCCTCTTCGACCCGTACCCACAACTCGTACACACCGGGTTCCAACACCTCTGGCACTTGCACCGTCGTGTAAGTCGGAACGACTTCCTTCTCAGCCCATTGTTCAATGTGGAAGGTTGTCAGCACATCTAGATTCGACCGCTCGCTTACAATCTCTCCCTCAGTGTTTATCAGGAAGGCCGCGTTATTGAGAACCGGACCATAAAGCATCGGTGTCCCCCAGGATTCAAAAGAGCGGGTGGTTTGCAAACTGAGTCGAACGCGAATCCAATCCCCTCCTGTCAGTTCTGTCCGGTTTACCGCAAACCCTGCCAGTTCCAGACTTTCAATCACATCGGCCCCTACTTCCTCCTCAAGCATGGGCTTTGCGTCGTGAACGCGCCGGAATACAAGCACAGGCTTGCCTCCAAGCTGCTCGGTACGGTCGCCGGTGAACCGTCTGACAGTTCTGTAATTCGGCGTAAACCTGGGATCTCCATGCAGCCAGGTGTCGAGGATAATGAGATCATCGCCCGGTCCGCGAAGTAGCCGATAACGCCGACATTATTCGATGCCATCGTTGCCTCGGGGGGCGAGTTGGTGTTGAGCCATTCCCCAGCCGCGCGGAAGACGTCATCGCCGCGACCTGACGGCGCGACCTTAGCCTGAACAACGCGAGAAGGCTCCTCGGCGCGGAGCGCGGTTACCATCGCCCGCAATGAAAGCACCTGCGGCCAAATGAGAAGGAGGAACAGGAGTGCAAACGCCGCAACCAGAGACGGGCGGGCAGCGTCCTCGAGGAAGTATCGCAATGTGTCCCTCTCTTCCGACGCATCTGCTAGTGACTGCAAAGCCAGCGCCGGCAGAAGCGCGACCGCACCTTCCGCCAGGGAAGTTGCATTCGCCATGAAGGAGAGTTCCCTGCGCAGGGCGACCTGAGGAAAATGAACGAAGACCAGCACGCCGGCTGCTGGTGAATGTAGAGAAGTGGGCGGAGGGGATGGAGAGAGGGCAGATCCGGGGCGCCGACCCGGAGATGTTCGCGTTCGGGCCGTTGCGCCGGCCCACTATTTTGGATTGACTACAACCTTGGAAGAAGCGAGAGTAATCGATGGGTAGCAATCAGTACTACCCACTCCCCATTATTCACTACCCACTGCAGTCCTGACCTCGCGCTCGCTGACCGTCACTTTGGGACCCTGGCCGAGTTCGATGCCGCCGGTGAGGGGCAGTTCGGCGCCGGTGATGAAACTGGCGGCGTCGCTGGCCAGGAAGAGGCAGAGATTGCCCGCCTCCTCGATCGTCCCGCTGCGCCCGGTCCACTGCCATGTCTCAACGAAGTCGTGAAAGGCCTGACCGTTCTCCATGCCGGCTTCGAAGTCGAGCCTGCTCTGGGTGAGGATGTTGCCGGGGAGGATGGCGTTCACGCGCACGCCGTGCTCGGCCTCGTCGATTGCGAGCGCCTTGGTGAGGCCGTGGACGCCGCCCTTGGAGGCGCAGTAGGATGTCGCGTGCCACTGCCCCACCGCGCCGACGATGCTGCCCAGGTTGATGATGCTGCCGCGCGTCCTGCGCAGATGGGGAAGCGCGTACTTGCAGGCGGCGAAGACGCTGACCAGGTTCATCTGCAGCAGGTCTCTGAACGCCTCGACTGAAAACTGATCGATCGGCTGGTGGGGAGGGTGCTGCCCGGCGTTGTTGATTAGGCAGTCCAGCCGCCCAAAACGGGAAACGGTCTGTTCAACGACGCCCTCGAGCTGGGCCGGTTCGCGCACATCGCACGGTTCAAAATGGCACGTTCCCGGTCCGCCCGCGGTCAACTCCTGCGCGAGCGCGCGGCCGGTCTCCTCGTCGATGTCGCAGATCACAACAGGTGCGCCGGCGCGCACAAAGACGCGTGCGCAGCCCGAGCCGATGCCCTTGCTGCCGCCCGTAATCAGGGTGGCCTTGTCAAATCCTGAGACGAAGGGGGGTATTTTCTCCGACATTGGCTTTGTGCGGTATGAACTGAATGGCTACTTACAGCCGCTTACTGGAGATAGGCCGCCCCGCGCACTATAAGGCTCTCAATGTCCTCCAGCGTTGAATCCTCGACGTCGAGAACGCCTTGTCTTTCGCCGCCCTTGAGCACCATCACCCGGTCCCCGATGGCGAGGACATCGGAAATGCGGTGGGTGATGAGGATGATCGAAATGCCCTGATCGCGCAGCCCGGCCATGAGGTCGAGCAGCGTGTTGGCCTCCTTGACGCCGAGGGCGGCGGTCGGCTCATCCATGATCAGAATCCTGGCGTCGAAGCCGATCGCGCGCGCGACGGCCACCATCTGGCGCTGGCCGCCGGACATTCTCTCAACCAGCAGTTTGGAAGAGCTGATGTTGATGCGCAGCCGGTCAAGCAGGGCCTGCGACTCTACCTCCATCCTCTTCCTGTTGAGAAAGGTAATGCCGAGGATCCGCTTGGTGTACTCGCGCCCTGTAAAGACATTGGCGGCCACGTCCAGGTTGTTGAACACGGCCAGGTCCTGGTAGATCATCGCCAGACCCAGCGCCTGGGCGTCGCGCGGATTGCGCAACTCGGCCTTTGTGCCCTCGATGAAGATTTCGCCCGCGTCCGGGATTACCGAGCCAAAGAGCGTCTTCATCAGCGTGGACTTGCCGGCCGCATTGTCTCCCACCAGCCCCAGCAACTCCCCGCGCCTTAACTCCAGGTCAACATTGTTCAACGCCCGCACGGTGCCGAATCGCTTGGAGATTCCCCGCATCTCGACCACATGATCGTTGCTCATGGACATACTCACAGTAGATTGGAGGCGTGGGAAGGGTAGCCCCTTCCCACGCCTTGCCAGTTCTTACTCGTTGGGCTGCATGATCTCGTTCTCGACAATCTCCTTAATCTCCAGGAAATTCTGCTTCATCGTATCCTGGTAGCTGTCGATGTTGGACTGGTCGACAAGCGTGATGCGGGTGTCAAGGTACTGTTGGGTCGAGTGCACGTTCTGGTGCTTAATCATCCACGGGATGTAGACCGCCAGGTAGCCCTGACCGTAGGGCTGCTGGACGTAGGTCAATGAGACGGTCCCATTGATGATGCCTTCGACGATCTCCGGCGCGTCATCCACACCGGTGACGATGATGTCATCGCGGCCTGCATCGGGGAACGCCACTGTCGCGCCGACCGAGTTCAGGTTGCCGCAGGAGTAGTAGGCGTTCATCTCGGGATAGGTGGCCAGCGCCTCTTCTGCGCAGCGCACGGTGCCTTCGGGATTGTCGCAGTCGATCAGCGTGCCAATCACCTTGATATCAGGCGCATTTGCGGCGAAGTAGTCCTCAAGCCCGGCCTGGCGGTCTTTGTCAACCACGTTGCCCGGCTCGCCATAGGCAACCACAACATTGCCCTCGCCTCCCATCAGCTCCGCCAGCCGTTCGGCTACTGTCCAGCCGGCCTGGTAGAAGTCGGTCGCCATGCAGACGTCGGGGTTGATCGCCTCGCCGCAGGAGGCATTCTGGGTGGTTCCAAGCCCTCTCTCCTTGGCTTGGCCCAGGACGCCTTCCATGATGTCGGGCACACCGGTCATCACGCTGAGACCGGCGACGCATGGCAGTGACATGGCGGACTCGGTCATATCCAGCTGCTTCTCTGGGCTGTATTGCGCCGGCGCCAGGAAGACTATCTCCACGCCAAGCTCCTCCGCGGCGGCCTCGGCGCCGCCCTGCCACTGCGTAATGTAAGGATGCACCAGCGGCGCGCTGACTATGTAGCGCTCGGTGTCGCCGCAGTCCGCCTCCCTTTCGACCACAACCGTCTCCGGCATGGTGCAGGCGGCCAGTACCAGAACCGCAGCGACCAGCACCATCAGCGTCATACCGAAAATCAATCGCTTCATCACTCTTTTCTCCTTCATGTCATAAGTATAAATGTTGTCCGGATTCGTGATGCCACTTCTTCCGTATGAAATTTTTTGCTTACAGCACCTCCCTTCCGGCTAGCTTCAGTCGTGCCTCGCCTTCCAGCCGCGTTCGTCCAACCAACTAACGGTCCAGACCCAGGATGATGCGCCAAGTCAGCTCGCCGCGCCGGAACTGGTCGACCAGAAGAGCGACAACGACCAGGGCCCCCTGCACGATGTCCTGCAGATAGATACTCATCTGCAGGACGACCAGCGCATTGCGGGTAATACCCATGATGGCAGCGCCGATCAGCGTGCCCGCCATCGAGCCGACGCCGCCGGTCAACAGCGTGCCGCCCACGATCGCGGCGGTGACAACCGGAAAGAGTAGCCCCTGGCCGATTTGGGGGACCGCATTGCCTACCCGGCCCAGCAGAACGATCCCACCCAGCGCTGAGAGGAAGCCGCTGAGGGTGAATATACCGACGCGGATGCGCTCAACGTTCATGCCCATGTCCTGGCTGGCCTTGAGATTGCCGCCAATCATGCGCACACGCAATCCGAAGAGCGTGCGCGTCAGCATAATGTGCATGAGAATGGCGACGATGAACATCAGGATGACCAGCGCAGGGATGCCAAAGATTCGCCCCTGGCCCAGGAAGACCAGGCCGACGGGCAGACCAACGATCGACTCGCCGCGCGTGATGTAGAAGTTGACGCCGAGAAAGACGGCGCCGGTAGCCAGGGTCATAACGATTGGATGCAGCCGAAAGCGGGCCGCCAGCATACCGTTGAGGAAGCCACACAGAATGCCGACCCCCAGGCCGCCGGCAATGGCGAAGTGGGGCGCGAGGCCATAGATTTTCCACAGCCTGGCGGTTACCATGGCAGCCAGGCCGGCGATCGACGCCTGCGACAGATCGAAGGAGCCCGATACGATCACGAGCGTCTGGCCCATCGCCATGATTGAGGTGACCGAGATCTGCCGGAGAATTGTGGTCAGGTTGAAGGGCGACCGGAAGATCGGCGAAACCGTGTACATGACCACAAAGAAGATCACCAGGGCCAAAAATACGCCTGACTCGCGGTAGGACAACAGCTCACGGATGCGGGAGCGCGCCGTCTCCGCGCGCGGGTTGGACGATGGCGTAGCCGTCATCTGGACCCTCCTGTGGGTCCTGCGCGGACAGAGTTGACGCAGGTGAAGAGAGTGCTATTCATGGCGCCCCATGCGCGCTTTCAAGCCTTCGTAGTTGTAGCCGTCGCTGGCCAGAAAGTCGAAGTAGGAGGTCTCGGTCTTGAGTACATTTCTCGCCTGTTCGACGACATCATCGGCGATGGCGAGCGGAATCGAGACGATGCCGTTGGCGTCACCGTGCAGCAGGTCGCCGGGCTGGATGGTCAGTCCGCAGATCGACACGGTGATGTCCAGGTCGATGTAGACGCCGTACCCGTGGGAGACGACTGCTCCGGGACAGAAGAGCTGGAAGCCCGGCGCGCGCTGCCGAATGCCCGCGAAGTCGCGGTTCCCCAGATCGGTTACCAGCCCGACCGCGCCCAGTTTCTGTATGGCGGAGCAGAACATATCACCGGCCAGACAGCTGCGCATCCTATCCGGGCCCATGTACTGGACGGCGAGAACGGTCGGGTTGGGCGCGTCCAGCACCATATCCATCACGTCGTGCAGGCGCATCGGCCGGTCATCGCCGGCGGTGGTGGTGTCGTGGGTCGCTGTCACCGCGAAGCCGACCATCGGCTTGTGCTCGGGGAACTGGCAGCTCAGCTCCATCGAGATGTAGCCGGTAACCTGATCGCGGACTCCGAAATGCTCGATCGCATTGGAGACGGTCGCGCTGTCGATCTCGCGCAGCGCCTCGATAGTTTCGGCGGAGACTTGTGGATTCGTCATTGTCATCACCCCATTGTTGGCGCGGGCGGCAGGCGGATTGGGTTGCAATCCGCCGATCACCGACCGCTCAGTTACTCGATCGTTACCCCAACGGACGCGGCCGCTTGGGTAAATTTTTCCCAGATATCATCGGCGATCGGAATGCCGTCGCGGCGGCGCTCCTCACGGTTGCGCGCCTCCATATCGCCCGGCGCCAGTACCTCGTCGAAATCCGGCGCCGGCGGGATTGCGCGCACGCGCCGCTCCATCTCATCGGCGCGTTCGGCATAATCGGCGAAGGGCTGGAAGAGGTCGGCCTTGAACGCGATCATGGTCACGCCCTGGTGGCGCATGATCGCGCCCGCCCGCTGCGCATGCACGTAGCTGTCGGAGCCGGTGAAGATGCGGCCCAGGAACTCGGTCATCATCATCAGCGTGTAGCCCTTGTGCCCGCCAAATGGCAGATGCCCGCCGCCGTCGAAGAAATCGGCCGCATTTGTAGAGGGCACGCCGTCCTTGTCCACGATACAGTTGGGGGGCAGCGGCTCGCCGCGGTAGTAGGCGTTGTCCACCTTGACGCCGGAAAGAGCGGTCGTGGCCCAGTCGAACATCATGGCCGACTCTTCGCCGGCGGGCATACCGATCGAGATGGGATTGGTGTGCAGCACGCGGCGCCTGCCGCCGAAGGGAACGCTGGCCGGCGCCTCCTCGCTGTAGCCGCCGGCCCAGACCATGCCGACCATCTTCTCCGCCGCGGCCATCTCCACGTAGTGTCCCAGCCTGCCGATGTGGTGCATCTGCACGATGCCGACGACGGCCACGTTCTGCGATTGGGCCTTGCTGATCGCCAGCTCCATCGCATATTTGGCGGCTACGTGCCCGAATGTCCAGTTGCCGGTGACCAGCGCGCTGGTTGCGGTCTCCTGCAGGATCGACGGTTTGGCCGCGGGCCGAATCTCGTCGTCCTTGATGCCGGCCACATAGATGGGAATCGGCCAGATGCCGTGCGTGTCCACGCCGCTCAGATTGGACAGCACCAGATGATCGGCGACATCCTGGGCGTTCTGCTCATCGGCGCCGGCAGCCAACAGGATGCTGCTGACCAGACCATGCAGCTCTTTCTCGGACTTGGTAATCATGTCATCGCTCCAGTAGTTGGGTTTCCATTACGCAGCGCCCGGATAACGGATACCGGCCGCTGGCCGCCGATTCTCAAGCGGGCGGTGGCTTTACTTCATACAGTTCGCCCTGCAGACCGACCGGTGTCGAAAAGAATATATAGCGCACAATTTCGCCCGTGTCCACCACATCTACATCGATCTGCTGGATCTCCTCGGTCTCGAAGGTGACGCCCTTCGCCGTGAGATCGGCGACGGCGGCGTCGATGTCGTCGACCTGCCAGGCGACGTGCTTTACGATACCGGGCGCAGCGTCCTCGGTCGCCTGCCACAGCTCCAGGCCGGGATACCAGGCGATGGTAAGGCCCGGCCGGTTGACCTCCCTGAATTTGGTCAGGCCGCAGTGCTCCTCCAGGTACCGTCTGGTCGCGTCAAGGTCGGCGACATCGACCGAAACGTGGTGGTCAATGATCTGAAACATCCTTCATTCCTCCTCACGTGCGCTCTCCGCCCTGGGAGAGACTTTGCGAGACCGGGCGCGGCCATTGTCGCGCCTGGTTATCCTACATTTTCAATGTGCTGGCGGCGCTCAGGCCTCATGCACAAGCTCCATCTGCGCCCACCATTCTCCGGCCGGGGCTTCCGGCGCCGGTTCCTGGAAGCCGCGCATAATATCGTCCCACTCACGCAGCCGCGCCGCGTCGGCCCCAGGCGCGGAAAAGGCGCGGCCAAAGTCGAAATCGTCCTCGGTCTCGATATACATGAAAAGCCGGCAGCCAAGAAGGAATATCCTGGTCTTGAGAATGCCCAAGCGGCGGGCGTTTTCGAGCACCTCCGGCCACGCGTTGCGGTGGTACTCCTTGTACTGCGCGATGACCTCGGCGTCATCCTTCAGATTGATCGTCAGACCGTAGCACTTCATGCGCCCGCCCCCTTTCCGCGCGCCGGATTCCCGGAGCTGCTACTGGACGATAACCGGCAGGCTATTCAGGTTGTGGAATGTATTGTTCTGCTGCCATTCGACGCCAGCCTCGTCCAGTTCCAGGCGTGGGAAGCGGCGCAGCAGAGTGGTGAACGCGATTTCGGCCTCGCGTCGGGCGAGCGGCGCGCCGGCGCAGAAGTGAATGCCCCAGCCGAACGAGGTGTGCAGGTTCGGTTCGCGCGTGATATCCAGGCGATCAGGCTCTTCAAACTGGGCCGGGTCCCGGTTGGCCGCGCCCAACATCAATGAAAGAGTCTGCCCCTTGGGGACCTGCTGGCCGCCGATTTCGACATCTTCGGCGGTCAGCCGCCAGGCGCGCAGGAACGAAGTGTCGTAGCGCAGGAACTCCTCGACCGCCGTCCCGATCAGGTCCGGGTTGCCCCGCAGCATTTGCAGCTGATCGGGATTCTTTAGAAGCGCCAGCAGACCGTTGCCGATCAGGCCTGTCGTTGTTTCGTGGCCGGCGGTCAGCAGCGTGATGCAAGTCGCGACCAGTTCGGTCTCGTTGAGCACGTCGCCGCGTTCCTCCGCGGCCACAAGCGCGCTGATCAGATCGTCCTGGGGCTGATGGCGGCGCGCCTCGATCAACTCGAGCAGCCACGCCTTAGTTTCCAGCAACGCTTCGGTGCTCTTCAGGATCGTCTCGATGTGCGGGCGGCCAGTGCCGTGAAAGGCGACGATGTCGTCCGACCACTCCTTGAACTGATCACGGTCCTCCGCCGGCACGCCCAGCGTCTCCGCGATCACGATCGCGGGCAGCGGATAGGCGAAATCGCGGATGATTTCGATTACGCCGCCGGTCTCGGCCTCGTCGAGCAGGTCGTTGACGATTTCCTGCACCCTTGGCCGCATCCCCTCCACCACGCGCGTGGTGAACGCTTTGTTGACCAGATTGCGAACGCGCGTGTGCTCGGGCGGATCGGTATTGGGCATTCCGGTGGTGAAGTTTTCGTAGAGCGGGCGGATCTGCGCGCGCACGTCGTCGGGCAGCTGATCGAGAAACGCTGCGATGCGCCCCACGTTGGTAAAGCGGCGGTGGTCGCGCAGCGCCAGCACCACGTCGTCGTAGCGCGTCAACACCCAACAGCCCCAGGCGTCACTCCAGTGCACCGGGTCCTGTTCGCGCAGCCGATGGTAGATGGGATATGGATCGCTGATTATCTCGGGCGAAACCAGAAGCTGATCAAGCGAGGAATCGTAGTCGATAGCCATGGATCCTCCTCTGCGCTCTGTGTTGAGAAGCTGCGCCAACCACTGTCAGTTAGCCGGTGCCGTTTCCGCGTCCCGGAATCGAATCGATGAGCAGCCTCGTGTAGGGATGTTGCGGCTGCTCCATGACTGCTTGCGTTTGTCCGGTCTCGACAATATCGCCCTTCTGCATCACGTAAACGCGCGAGGTAAGATAGCGCACCAGCCCCAGGTCGTGCGAGATGAAGATGATCGCCAGCCCCCGCTCCATCTGGAGGCGGCGCAGCAGATTAAGCAGCTGCGCCTGTGCCGACTGGTCAATGGAGGAAGTCGGCTCGTCGGCGATCAGGACTTTGGGGCGGGGAGCCAAAGCCCGCGCAACGCTCACCCGCTGCCGCTGCCCGCCTGAGAGTGATTTGGGGAACTGGCGGGCCTGGTCGTCGCTGATGCCCATGGTTTGCAGCAGCCGCAGCGCCTCCTCCCTAGCCGCCGCTTTGGGCAAATTGTGCCACACCTGCACCGCCTCCGCCACCGCCTGCCAGACCCTCATGCGAGGGTTGAGCGACGAATAGGGGTCCTGGAAGATCATCTGTGTCTTCCAGCGCTCGCTGCGCGGCATGTGCTGCTCGTTCTCGGCGCTGAAGATCGGTTCCCCTTCCAGCCGCACTTCGCCGGCGCTGGGCCGCTGCAGACCGACAAGGACACGTGCGAGTGTCGTTTTGCCGCTGCCGCTCTCGCCGACGACACCGACAGCCTCTCCGCCGGAGACGGTAACGTTGGCCGCGCACACGGCCTCGAACGCCTCGGCGCCGCGCCCGAAGGTGACTGTGATATCCTTCCCCTCCAGTAGCAACTCTGTCATCGTCAATATCGTTATCGCGCCGGATCGTCCTGGCTGGCAGCGGCCGGCAGGTGTTCACGAGCGACCAACCGCTCGGCGTGAATGCAGGCGGAAAGCTGCTTTTCAATCGGCATAAGTGCCGGGTGGGGATCGCGGCGGCATTCCTCGTCGGCGTGCGAGCAGCGCGGCCAGAAGCGGCATCCCGCCGGCCATGAGCCAACCGAGGCGGCATCACCGGGGATCGCCTCCAGGTCCTGGCCCGGCACGGCGCGGTCGACGCGCGAGACGCGTAGCGCGCGTGTATAGGGATGTCGGGGCGTCGTCGAAAGGGCGGCGACGGGGCCGGTTTCGACCGAGGCGCCGGCGTACATCACCATCACGTCGTCGCACACGTCTTCGATCACAGCCAGATCGTGGGAGACGAGGACCAGCGCCATGTTCAGCTCATGGCGAAGCTGGGTGATCAGACTCAGTATCTCACGCTGAATTGTTACGTCGAGGGCGGTGGTCGGCTCATCGGCGATCAGGAGCTTTGGGGACTGGGCGATCGCGGCGGCGATCATCACGCGCTGGCGCATGCCGCCGGAGAGCTGGTGCCCGCGGGCCTTGAGCACCTGCGGCGCCCTGGGAATACGAACCCTTTCGAGCAGCTCAACCGCCTTGTCCCTGGCCTGGCGCCGGCTCAACGGTCCTGCCACGGATATGGACTCGACCAGTTGGGTCTCCACGGTCAGCACCGGGTTGAGCCCGGCCAGCGAGCTCTGCGGGATGTAGCCGATTTCGCGGCCGCGTATGCCGCGCCAGACTCGCTCCGACGCAGCGGCCAAGTCCAGGCCGCCAAATTTTACCGTCCCAGAGGTTATCTCGGCACCGTGGCGGGCAAGCGTGCCGATCAGGGCCCGGCACAGCATCGTCTTGCCGGAGCCGGACTCGCCGACGATGCCGACCGCCTGCCTGCGGTCAAGGCTGAGGTTGGCCGCGTCGATGACGGGCAGCAGTCCGCCGCCGCGTTTGCGAAAGCCGATGCAGAGATTTTCCACTTCGAGAAGCCGCTTTATTTCATACTCCTCTCAGGGTCTTTACCCTTCTTCCCCTTTGCTGATCTGCTCCAGGCCGCGCGCCAGCAGAGCAACGCCGATGGCCGTCAGCGAGAGAAAGAAGCCGGGGAAGAGGATCAGCCACGGTTCGGTGCGCAGGTAGAGCCGGCCCTCGGCCAGCATCGCGCCCCACTCCGGCGTCGGCGGACGTACGCCCAGACCCAGGAACGACAACCCGCCGATGATCACGATGATGAAGATGAAGTCGCTCAAGGCATAGGCCAGCGCCTCCGAAAAGACGTTGGGCATGATGTGGCGGACGAGGATGCGCAGCTGTGAATAGCCCAGCACGTGTGCGGTCTGCACGAACTCGGCCTCGCGCAGGGCCAGCGACTTGGCGCGGGCGATGCGCGCGTACTGTGCCCAGCGCGATATCCAAATAGCGATCAGCAGGCCGCGAACGCCGCCCTCCACCATCGCCACGATGCCGAGCACCAGGATGATCTCGGGGAACGCCGTCAATGCGTTGACGAGGCCGTCCCACAGTGTTTCGGCGATGCGGTTGCGCGTCGTGCCCGCGAGTGTGCCTATGAAGGTGCCGATGACGATGGGCACGCTGACGCCCAGAATCGCCAGAACGATGTCCAGCCGCGCGGCTGCGAAGACGCGCACCAGCAGGTCGCGGCCCAGATGATCGGTGCCGAAGGGATAGGTCGCGCCGGGGGGCTGCAGGGGCAGGTCGACAAACTCGTAGGGATCGCTGGGGCTCAAGAGGGGCACGAAAACGCTGAGCAAGAGGATCAAAGCCAGGATGACGACGCCCCAACGGCTCTCGGCGTTGAGCTGCTGCCAGATACGGCCCAACCCTAGCCGGCGCAGGGGGCCGGCGGGGGATACAAGGGTGTCGCGCAGAGACCGTGAAGGCGCACCACTCCCTATCGTCATCGTAACTTCGCCCGCGGGTCAAGCCAGCCGTTGACCAGGTCGGCGGTAAACGTCAATCCGACCACCAGCAGGCCGCTCAGAAACACGATCCCCTGCACGAGAGGGTAATCGCGGTTGCGCACGGCGTCGACGAGCGTCATGCCGACCCCGGGCAGATTGAAGATGATTTCAATAATGACCGCATAGCTGACGACGGTGGCGGCGAAGTAGCCCAGCGCGGCGATCGTGGGCGCTAGGGAGGGGCGCAGCAGATAGCGCCAGTAGAAGCGCCAACCCTGTGTGCCGCGAATGATGGCGGCCTCGACGAACTCCTCGGAGCTGGTCTCGATGATCGAAGATTGAAGGATGCGCGCCAGGACCGGAACGAGCACGCAGTTGATGGTGAGCGCGGGCAGCCACAGCGAGTAGAGATTGGCGGGAAAACCGGGATAGTAGCCAGCTATGGGCGCCAGGTTGACCTGAACGGCGAACAGCAGGATGAGAAGCAGGCCCGAAAAGAAGACGGGGGTCGCCACGAAGACGGAGGCGACGATCTGGAAAAGGTGCCCGAACAAGCTGCGGCGGTAGAGCGCGGCCGCCACACCCAGCGGCAGTGCCAGCACAACGGTCATGAAGATCGTCGTCGCCGTCAGCCACAGCGAGACCGGCAGCCGCTTGCCGATGATGGAGAGGACCGGTTCGCGCGAACGGATCGAGAGGCCGAAATCGCCGCGCGCCAGATTTGAGATGTAGCGGCCGAACTGGCTGTGAAGCGGGCCGTCGATCCCGAGCAGCTTGCGGTAGGCGATCAGGTCTTCCTCGGTGGCCACGTCGCCCAGCAGGATCATAGCCGGATCGCCAGGGATGAGACGGACCAGGAGGAAGGCGAAAACCATCAACAGAAAAGCGACAAGGAACGCCTGCGCCACTCGCCGTATTACAGGATGGCGCAGCAGGCGCAGCGTCCCCGAGTAGAGGGGGGGAGAGTTTGAGGAGAAGAGGGAAGAGAGAGAGGGGTTGTTCGCGGGCCCACCATCACCGGATTGGGATGGCTGGCGGTCTTGATCCCGCTCAAAGCCCGGATTCTCGCGCCTCGCGGTTCCCCTCTCACTCCTCACGCTCATTTCCTCACTGGCTGCTGTGCGGCGAATGGCCTGGGACAGCCATTCGCCGCATAACTCGGTTTACTGTTCCACGTCCGCTATCGGCACGACGATGAAGTGCGAAGCGCCGGTTACGGTCCTGACGATATTCTGACCGATGCGGCTGCCGCCCATCACCGAGCGTTCGCAGCAGGGGATGATCGACTGCACCTCATAGCCGTGATACTGGATCTGGCGGATCAGCTCGTCGCGGGCATCCCGGTCAACCGTATTGGTCAACTCGTCGAAGAGCCGCTTCATCTCTTCGTCGTCGATGCGCGACCGCTGCGCCCAGAAGCCGTCAAGGAACTGATTGCGCAGATAGCTCTCGGGCGGGCCGCCGTTGTTGCCGGTAACGGCCCAGCCGGCATTGTAGTCGGGCGAATTGGCCATGATGTCCAGCGCGATACCGACCTCCTGGCCGTCCGCGGTCACCTCCATGTTGAGCTCTTTGAGCTGCTCGGCGAAGACGAGGATGCTCTCGACATAGCCGGGCCGCGGACCGTAGGTCGTCACAGTGAAGGAGCAGCCGCCGTCCGCCCAGGGCGTGTTCGCCATCAGCGCCTTGGCCGCTTCCAGGTCCTGCGCGCCGCCGTTGGGCAGAATGCCGACGTCGAGCGGCTGGCCGGTGTAGAAGTAGCCTATGACCGGCGGCGAGACGCCCAGGAGGGCGCGCTCATTGATCTCGGAGCGGTCGAGGGCCAGAGAAATCGCCTCGCGCACATCGCGATTTGAGAGGCAGTGGTCGTCGGGAAGCTGCTGGTTGATGCTCAGGTGGAAGACGCCGCCCAGCGCCACGACGAAGGTCTCGACATCGGGCGGGAAGGTGGCGCGCGCCTGCGGCGGCAGCTCGTAGACGTAGTCCAACTGGCCGGTGGCCAGCAGCAGCGAACGCGAGGTTGGGTCGGGCACCCAGTGCAGCTCAAGCTCCTGAACTGCCATCGGGCCCAGCTGATAGTAGGGATTCTCCTTCAGCGTCACGACCGGGTCGCCGGGTTCGCCGGAGGCGACATAGTAGGGGCCGGCGCTGACCGGGTTGCGGAAGTAGCCGTCCGGGTCGGCCTCGACCTGCGCCTGGGGATGGACCGAGAAGCCGGTGCGGCCAAACCAGAAGGGCAGAGTCGGTTCGGGCAGGCTCAGCGTCCACACGACGGTGCGGTCGTCGGTCGCCTCTACGCTGACGACATTGGCGATTGGGCCCTGATCGGTCGGCGGCGCGTCCTTGATGCGCTCCCAGGTGAAGACGATATCCCCGACCGTGACGGGCGAGCCGTCCGAGTACATCAGGTTTTCGCGCAGCGTGAAGGTATAGACGAGGCCGTCATCGGAAACATCCATCGATTCGGCCAGGTCGGGTTGCGGCACGCCGTACTGATCGAAGCGGAGCAGCTGCCCGCTGATCAGCTTGATGGTCGAGCCTTCCGAGGTCTCGCCGGGCAGGGCCGGGTCGAAGTGCGTCAGCGCGCCGGGCAGGCCGTAGCGCACCTTTGCCAGCGGCAGCATGCTACCCGAATCCATCATCGGTTCCGCGGTAATCGGCTGGCAGCCGGCCAGCAGAATCGCGAAAATGGCTACCGCGAAAATAAGCAATTTGGGCTTTTGGGCATCCATCTCCTGTCCTCCGTGAGAAAAGTGTGGTTGATAGTGCGCGGTTCGCGGCCGGAACGGTATGCGGCCGGCGACCGCTACGGACTACTCCGCCACCTGAACGGGGCGGTTCGTCTTCAGAGATTCGACCGCGGCCTCGACGAGCAGCTGCGAACGATAGCCGTCCTCAACGCTGACCATGGGCGGGCGGCCTGCCTCAAGCGACTCGACGAAGTGGTTCATCTCGCCCGGATAGGCCTCGGCGTATTTGTAGAAGTAGAACTGCGAGCCGTCGGGCGGACCGGAGAGCAGCCTGTCGTGCAATGCGCCCGCGGCCGTATAGCGGACAAGGCTGGTCTCGGGGCGGTTCTCGGCGCGCAGCATGCCCTTCGCGCCATGCACTTCGAGCCGCTGGTCGTAGCCGTAGGTCGTGTGCCAGATATTGTTGATGTTGCAGAGCGCGCCGCGGGCGGTCTTGAGCGTTGTCAACGCCGCGTCGACCTCGCCCAATTTGCCAAGCTCGGGCTCGACCAGGCATGAGGCCGCAACGTAGACCTCGACCGGCTCGTCGTCGAGCAGGGCGCGGGCCAGGTCGAAGTCATGGACGGTCGATTCGCGTAACAGTGTATAAGGCGCTTGCTCGTGCGTCTCCAAGCTGAGTTCGAGCAGGGTAACCTTGGGATCGCGGTTGGTGAGCAAGACCATTTGGACATCGCCGACCTCGCCGGCCTTAACAGCCTGGATCAGCGCCAGATGGCCCGGCTCGAACCGCTTCATGAAACCCATGAAGCTCGGCACGCCCGCCTTCCTGACCTCCTCAACCGCGGCGCGGGCGCCGGGAATGTCTTCGGCCAGCGGTTTTTCGCAGAAGACCGCCTTGCCCGCGCGTGCGGCCGCGACCACCAGCTCCGCGTGGGAGCTGGCCGGCGTCGTGATGACGACAGCGTCGACTTCGGGGTCGGCCAGGGCACTCTCGCTGTCGTGCACGGCTGAGGCGCGGTACTGCGCGGCCAGCTCATCGGCGGCGTGCGGCAGAAGGTCGCAGACGCTGTGAATCGTCGCGTTAGGATGCTCCGCCAGGGTGCGCGCGTGCCGTTTCCCCATCTGGCCGGCGCCGAAGATGCAGAATCGGACCATCTCGCAACTCCCGTTGCTCTTGATCGGCGGCCTGCGCCCTGCTACGGACCGCTTGTCACCGAATAGAGCCGCTTACCAGCTGCTGCCGGGCTGGATCTCTCCCCAGGTTGCGAGCTCGTCCCGGATCTCGGGCAGCGTACTCCAGCCGGCGCCGATCGCCCAGAAGAGACTGAGCACCTCTTCGCCGTCGTTGGATACGGAGTGCTCGTGCCCCTTCGGCACGAAGACGACGTCGCCGGCCTCCATGCGGTGCTCGACGCCCTCCATGTGCAGGACGCCGCGTCCCGAAATGATGTAGTAGACTTCATCCTGGGCCGGATGGACGTCGGAGTGACCGTGCGTGCCCGGTCGTACCCAGAAGAGGCCTGCTGTGTACTGGTCCGATCCGCAGGTGTCTTCCGTGATCATGACGCTGTCGCGCATCGTGCCGTCGGGCGATTGGATCAGGGGAACGTCCGTTACCTTGAACACATACCTCATGCCGTCAGCCATGGCTATCTTCTCCTTTCGAGATGAATGATGGGTCGATGACCGATTGACGAATGCTGATCCGAATCGAACTGACTACTGGGATCTGGTTTGATGGGAATCGCTATCTGGCTGGTCAAGAAGACGCCGAACTTCCGGCATCCGCTCGATTGTTTCGTGGTCGAATGGCGCTCGCAGGCTGAGCAGAATATGCTTGAATCCGATATCGGCGTGCGCCCGAAAGGCCTGGGCGACCGTGTCAGGCGGTCCCGCGGCCAGGATCGACGGGTCGTAGCCCTCGAGACCGTGATAGCGTAACGAAGCCTCCAGCTCGCGCTGCGCCGCGTCGGGATCGTCCCGAATTGTAACCCACTTGCTCGCCAAACGTTCAATGGTGTTCGGATCCCGCTCTACGGCCTCACAATGGGCACGCAAGACAGCGTCGCTGGCCTGAATCTGTTCGAGCGAGCCGAGCTGAGTGTGCCACATGTCGGCGTACATTGCGACTGTGCGCAACGTCTTGCGCCGGCCCTGGCCCCCGATCAGAATGGGCAGCCGCCTTTGCAACGGCCGCGGGAACTGCTCCGCCTCTTCCATATTGTAGAAGCGGCCGCTGTGGGTCACCTTCTCGCCGTCGAGCAGGCGGCGAATCAGTGGTACGGCTTCGTGGAGCCGGTCCAGCCGCTCGCCGGCGCCGGCGCCGAAGTCGATTCCGAACATATTGTGCTCGTGCGCGTGCCAGGCCCCGCCCAGACCGAGTACGGCCCGGCCGCCGGTGATGTGGTCAACCGTGGTTGCCAGTTTCGCCACCAGGCCGGGGTTACGAAAGGTGATCGCACCCACCAGCGTGCCGATGGTCGCCCGCTCGGTCAGCGCGCCCAGACCGGCGATGGTCGCCCAGGCTTCGTAGATCGGATTGCGCCACGGGCCAATCGGGCAAAGGAGATGGTCGGATACCCAGAGGGAGTCGAATCCCGCCCGGTCCGCCGCAATTGCGGCGCTGCGCAGGGCCGGCCACTCGGTCTGCTGCGCCCAGAGCAGGGCGCCGATCTTCATCTACAGTCCCTCCTATAAACAACGGAGCGGGAACGGCGCGGGCGGCCGGAGACTGTTTCAAGCGGTGCCCGCTGCCGGCGACGCCTGCAAATCGGCAAAGTGGCAGGCGCTCGGATGGCCATGGTCAAACCGATCGATCAACTGCGGCCGGTCCTGGCTGCAGACCGGCTCGGCCTTCCAGCAGCGGGTCCGAAAGGTGCAGCCCGACGGCGGGTCGACAGGACTTGGCAGCTCGCCCTCGAGCACGATGCGCTTCCTCTCCTTGCGGCCGACCGGATTGGGCACCGGAACGGCCGAGAGCAGGGCCTGCGTATAGGGGTGCGTTGGCCGCACGTAGATCTCTTCTTCGCCGCCCACCTCGACGATGCGGCCCAGATGCATGACCGCGACGCGGTCGGAGATCTGCCGTACAACCGCCAAGTCATGGGCAATGAAAATGTAGGATAGCCCCAGGTCGGCCTGGAGTTCGGCCAACAGGTTGATGACCTGGGCCTGCACCGAAACGTCGAGCGCAGAGACCGGTTCGTCGCAGATAATCAGCTCCGGCTGCAGGGCGAGGGCGCGGGCGATGCCGATGCGCTGGCGCTGTCCGCCGGAAAACTCGTGGGGATAGCGGCGGGCGTCGGTTGGCAGCAGCCCGACGCGCTCGAGCAGCGCGCTGACTCTTGCGCCCTGCTCTTCCTTCGGCACGATGCCCGGGTGCACGACCCAGGGCTCGGCGATGATCTGGCCCACTTCCATGCGCGGATTCAGCGATGCGAAGGGATCCTGGAAGACCATCTGTATCTCGCGGCGCAGCGCCTGCACATCTGCTTTCGAAAGGGTGAAGAGATCACGCCCTTTGAAAAAGGCTGCGCCGCTGGTCGGCTCCTCCAGGCGCATCAGCGTCCTGGCAATGGTGGACTTGCCGCAGCCTGTCTCGCCGACCAGCCCTAGCGTTTCGCCCCGGTGCAGGTCAAAACTTACGCCGTCCACCGCCTTGATCATTCCCCGCCCGGGGCGCAGAAAGCCCTTCCGCTCGGTAGGATAATGCTTTACCAGGTCTTTGACGCTGAGCAGAGCTCCCGCAGACTCCTCTTGAATGCCGGAGGTCGCCCCGGTTCCGTCAGTTGACATGCAGGATATCCTCGAAACGGTGGCAGGCGGCGCTACGCTCCTGCACGACTTCATAAAGCGGAGGCGGCTCGACCGAGCAGCGGTCGACTGCGTAGGCGCAGCGCGGATGGAAGGGACAGCCTGATGGGATTAGGCGCAGATTGGGCGGTGCGCCGCTGATCTGCTGCAGGGACTCCATCTTCTGATCGACGCGGGGCACGGATTCCAATAGCCCCTTTGTGTAGGGATGGGCCGGACGTGTGTAGATCTCCTCGATCGGGCCAGTCTCTACAATTTCGCCAGCATACATCACAGCAACTCTATCGGCAACGTCGGCCACGACGCCCAGGTCGTGGGTGATGAGGATCAGACCCATGCCAGTCTCCTGCTGAAGCTCGGCCAGCAACTCCATGATCTGGGCCTGGATCGTAACATCCAGGGCGGTTGTGGGCTCGTCGGCAATGAGCAGATCGGGGTCCAGTGCGATGGCGGAGGCGATCATCACCCGCTGGCGCATTCCGCCGGAGAACTGGTGCGGGAAGTCGTGTACACGTTCGCGCGCGGATGGAATGCGCACGCGGTCCATCAGCTCGATGGCTTTGGCGGTGGCTTCACGCTTGGATGTCCCGCGATGCTCCTGGAACATGGCAGCGATCTGTGAGCCGACCGTGTAAGCCGGGTTCAGCGCGCTCAAGGGGTCCTGGAAGATCATCGCGATCCTCTCACCGCAGAGACGCCGGCGCCGCGCCGGCTGGACCTGCAGCAGGTCGACGCCGTCAAAGAGGACCGAGCCGCCGGTCACGAACGCGGGCGGGCTGTCGAGAATACCTATGACGGCTTCGGCGCTCACCGTCTTGCCCGAGCCTGACTCGCCAAGAATGGCGAGCGTTTGCCCCCGGTCCAGCGTGTAGCTGATTCCATTCACCGCGTTGAGCGTGCCTTCGGGTGTGCGGAAATTGACGCGCAGGCCGGTCACTTCGAGCAGATGACGACCGTTGGCGGCAGGCGTGTGCGCCGGTTCGGACATTTCGATGCTGCCACTGTGTACAGGGGCGACTTGGGCGTCCGTTTCGCGGCCCGCCTCAGACGGGCTGGCGAACCAGCGCCAGCGCTGTACGGGGTCACTGACCATGCGCAGCCAGGCCGCGGAGAGATTGAGCGAAAGGGCCGTGAGCAGGATGGCGAGGCCGGGAAAGGTGATCAGCCACGGTGCGCTGGTAATGTAGTCGCGGCCCTCGGCGACCATGCGGCCCCAGGTGGGTGCGGGCGGCTGGATTCCCATGCCCAGGAAACTCAGGCCGGCCTCGGCGAGGATCACGATTGCGATTTCGAGAGTCGCCAGCACCAGGATCGGCGATGCCAGGTTGGGCAGGATGTGGCGGAAGATGATGCGGCTGTCGCTGCAGCCGATCGTTTGCGCGCCCTCGACGAAGGGCTGCTCGCGAAACGAAAGCGTGAGGCCGCGGGTCACGCGCGCGTAGATCATCCAGCGCGTCAGGGCAAAGACGATGACCAGGTTCCAGAAGCCGGTGCCGACGAGGAAGAGGATGAAGAGCGCCAGCAGCAGACCCGGAATGCCCAGGAGAACGTCGACGCCGCGCATGACAAGGTCGTCGAGCCAGCCGCGATGGTAGCCGGCCATCAGGCCCAGCAGGATGCCGAGCGTGCCCGAGGCCAGAACGCTGGCAAGGCCGACCGCGAGCGAGACGCGCGCGCCGTGTATCAGGCGGCTGAACAGGTCGCGGCCGAGCGGATCAGCGCCGAGGATGTATCGAAAACCTTCTGCCTCGGCGGCGGGCATGGACATCGGCGGCAGGTTGCGCGAGCGCAGATTCTGGTCGAGGGGATCGTGGGGCGCGAGAAAGTCGGCTCCCACTGCAGCCACGAAGAGCGCAGCAAGGAAAATGAGCGGGAAGAGCATCAGCTTGTCGCGCCAGAGCGCGCGCAGCAGCTTGCGCGCGGTTATGCCGCGCGCAGCTTCAAATGGGTCTGGCACCGCGGGGCCGTCGCCGGCGGTCATCTGATTCGAAGCTGTCACTCGTATCCTTCTCTAGCCGTAGCGCACCTTCGGGTCCAGGTAGGAGTAGGTAAGGTCAACCAATAGATTGGTGACGATAATCATGACCGCCACGACAAAGACAAGAGCCTCGATCAGCGGCAGGTCGCGATTTGTCACGGCCGAGACGATGAGAAGGCCCAGGCCGGGCCAGGCGAATACGGTTTCGACCACGACCGCGCCGTTGAGCGTGGAGATTGCTTCGTCGCCGGACAGGGTGATAATCGGAATGAATGCGTTCTTGAGCGCCTGGCCCAGGACGATTTTGCGCTCTCTGAAACCCTTGGCGCGCGCGGTCTTGATGTATGGTTTGCTCAGCTGATCGAGCATGGCGCTGCGCGTTACCTGTGCGACCCGGCCGAGCGGCCGGAGCGACAGGGTCAGGGCAGGCAGGATAATGAACTTCAGCGAGCCGGAGCCGGACGTTGGCAGCAGTCGCAGCTGAACGGCGAAGAGGAGGATCAGCATGAGCCCAATCCAGAAGTCGACGGCGGAGGCGCCGGTCAGAGAGATGACGTTGACGGCTTTGTCCACGGGTGAACCGGGCCTCCAGGCGGCGAGCGAGCCCAGCAGCATGGCCAGAGGCAGCGCGAACAGCATCGTCACGCCGGCGAGCTTGAGGGTGGCGGGAAGCCGTTCCAACGCCATCGGCAGCGCCGGTCTGAGCTGCCACCATGAGTTGCCGAAATCGCCGGAGAGGACGCCGCGTGCATAGCGCCCGAACTGGACGAGGGGCGGCTGGTCGTAGCCGAAGCGCTTCTCGAGCGTTTTGACATCATCGGCGCGCGCTTCCGGGCCCAGGATAAGGACGGCCGGATTGCCGATGACGCGTCCTGCAAAGAAGACGAGGGTCAGGACAACCACGAGGACGAAGAGCGACTGGACCAGTCGACGTGCCACGTAGCGGGCCATTCAGACACTCCTTACAAATCAGGAGAGAAGGAAGAGGAGAGAGGAGAGAGAACTGCCTGTTGCCTCTTTCTCACTCCTCTCTTGACGATCGGTGGACAGTGGAGGCCGCTCACCCCGAAGTCAGAAGATCCGAGCGAACGGCTCCCACATGCTGCAGTACAACTTTTACCAATTCTGAGTTTGTTGTACGCGGCTCTCAGTCGCAGGTATTGTCCATGTCCTTCGCCAGCGCGCGATGGCCTAGCGGAACGACCCAGTTCAGGCAATCGCTGACAGCATAGGAGAGGTCCAGGTGCGCGACCGCGCCGGAATAGACCTGATCATGGACATACTGGGCGATATCCTGCAGGGCCTGGTCGCGCTCTGCGCCGATCAGCGGTTCGGCGGCTTCGCGCATCACATCCAACTCGGGGAAGCAGCCGGTCGCGAACGGGCTTTCGCAGGAGAGATGGCCCTTGAGTGAGAGGGCGTAGTCGTACAGCTCATTGCCGTGCGGCCCTACGAAGAAGTAGCGGCCGCGTCCAGGCGGGGGTCGCTTGCCGACCTTCTCAATGAAGGGTTCCAGTTCGGACACCTCGAGCACGACATTGAGACCGAGCTCCTGCAAGTAGCCGTTAACGGCCTGGTGCAGTTCTTCGCTGCGTGAAAACCAGCCGATCAGACTGACGTTAATGAACTCGGTCTCATAGACGGGCACGCCGTCAGCCGCGGCCTCGTCCAGAAGCTGCTTGGCGCGCTCCGGATCGTAGCCGTATGGCTCGATGCTCTCGTTGTGCCCGGTGGCGGAGGGGCCGACCATCTGACGGGCAATGGTCGCCTGGCCGCCCAGAATCGTGTCGAGAATGGTATCGTAGTCGACCGCCAGCTGGAATGCCAGCCTGACCCGCTGGTCGCCGAACGCGGTGCCTTCGCGCGGGGGTTCGAGGTCCATGCGCATAAACAGGGTTTCGACACTGACCTCACTGCGGCAGCCGATACCCTCGGTGGCTTCAGCCTCCAGGCAGCTCTCGGCCGAAATCCACTGGGCGATGTCGACCTCACCGGTCTTCACCTGCGCCAGCCGGACGGCGTCCTCGGGGCGATAGAGAAAGACAACCTCGTCGAAGTTGATCGCACCGCGCGCGCCCTGGTCAGGGTCGAGCCCCCACCAGTCGTGATTGGCTTCGAGGATCAGCGCGTCGCCGGCGATGAAATCCTTGAACTTATACGGGCCGGTGCCGATGGGAACGAGCGCATACTGGTCCGGCTCCTCGAGAAGCTGCTTCATCGATGAGATGCCCTGAAGGTGCATCCGGTTGGGGAGGATCGGATCGGGGGAGGCGGTCATCACGTGGACCGTATATTCGTCAACGGCCTCGGCCGTGATCTGCGGCCCCATGAAGCCGCGCACCTGGAAGGCGTTCTCCTCGCTCCACTGATGGTTGACGGCGTAGGCGACGGCCTCGGCGTTCAGGGGCGAGCCATCGTGGAAGCTGACGCCTTCGCGAACTGTGAAGCTCCATGTGAGCTCATCGAGCTGCTCGAAGGAGGTGGCAAGTTCGGGGATCAGCTCGTTCGAGACAGGATCGCGGTCCAAAAGCACCTCGATCACATTGCGCAGGCCGGGCGACTGTACCTCGTCATAGGCATTGAACGCCTCCATGGTGCGCCACTCTCTGATGGCGGCGTAGGTGAAGGTCTTCTTCTCGACGGCCATTTCGCCGTCCGAGGCGGGCGCTGCGGCAGGCAGGCAGGCGCCCAGCAGAAGGACGAATGCCAGGAGCGCACATACAAGATACCTTCCTTTGGTCTGAGTCATTGCTCTGATCCTCCTTGATTGGGTGAGTGCTGTACGATAACGTTGGCAACGATTAGCCGCTTATGCCGACGTTCAAACGAGCAAACTCTTGGAATCTCGGCCTACTGACTCGACAGAGTACAACCCTGTCCGGAACCAAATTCTGTTGACACGATCAGCGACTCGTGGGGCGCCGGACACGCTACAAACTAACGGACAGTCTTTTTGTAGTGGCACTCCTTTCACGCAGGCGTGCAGATGGCACAGCGCCCTGAGTGGCCGCATCTTGCAGGACCTACCAGCAGGTATAGCCGCCGTCGATGACCATGATGTTGCCGGTCATATAGCTTGAGGCGTCGGATGCCAGGTAAATGACCGCGCCCTGCAGCTCGGGCGGCTCACCGGCGCGGCCCATCGGCACCCTGGTCATCCATTGCTCCCACATTTCGGGGTCTTCGGCCCGCATCTTGATCACCGGCGGCGTGATCATGTAGCCCGGCGCCAGCGCGTTGACGCGGATGCCGTGCCCGGCCCACTCCGACGCCAGCGACTTGGTCATCATGATGACCGCGGCCTTGGCCGAGTTGTAGTGTGTATGCTTCTGCGGATTGGGCGCGCTGATGCCGGCCATGCTGGCGATGTTGATGATGTTGCCCCGCCCCTGGCGCGACATCGTGCCGAACGCGGCCTTGGCGAAGAGAAAGACGCCCTTAACATCGACGTCGAAGACATACTGGAAGCTATCCAGGGGCAGCGTTTCAGCCGGCTCCACGGTCGCGATGCCGGCGTTGTTGAGCAGAATATCGAGACTGCCCAGGGCCTCGACGGTCCCGTTGACCGCCCGCTGCGCGTCCTCCTCACTGCGGACATCACCCTGCATGGCCAGCGACTGCACGCCCAGCGCCTTGAGCTCCTCGGCAGTGCTCTGCGCCGTTTCCAGGTCGATATCGACGATGGCGATGTTGGCCCCATACTGCGCCAACCCTGTGGCCATCGCCTTGCCCAGCCCGCGCCCTCCGCCGGTGACAAGCGCATTCCGTCCTGTGAGGTCGAACATATCACCATTCGCCATTGGAGTTACAGCGCTCCTTTCGAACTGAGGTGGTCAGAGGTTGGTGGTTAGTGGCCGGCGGCTGGATTAACCGCTGGCGAATGGCAGCGAACCACAAGTAGTTTTTGTGTGCATGTGGGCGCCTGTGGCCATGCATCTTACCCCACGAAAGTGGTATTTCCAAATCGCTATTTTTGCGTCCAGACGGCGGCGTTTCGGTGCATAGGACGCCGCCTGAAGCCAGCAGGAGCGGTGCCGCAGGCCCAAGAACTCAGTAGTAGGGAAAGGCGCCGCCGGTTACGTCGAAGACCGAGCCGACGGAGTAGTCGGCGTCGGTTGAGCAGAGGAAGGCAACCATGTTGGCGACCTTTTGCGGCGACTGGAAGTAGCCGAGCGGGACCGATTCGCGCGCGCGCTCGCGGACCTCGTCCTGCGGCGTGCCTTCGAGACGGGCGATCTCGGCGTGGATGATGTCGAGCATTTCGGTGTCGACGATGCCGGGGAATACACAGTTCACCAGAATGTCGTAACGGGCCAGCTCGAGCGCCATCTGCTTGGTCAGCCCGACGGCAGCGTGTTTGCTGGCGACGTATCCCGCGATGGGGGCGTCCTTTCCGGCCGGGATCTTGCCGGCGGTGGAGGCGATGGTGATGATGCGCCCGCCTTCGCCCTGGTCGATCATGCGGCGGGCGGCGGCCTGTGAGCAGTAGAGGACGCCCTTCGCGTTGACGTTCATCTGCCAGTCCCAGGCGTTGTCGTCCAGCTCCAGCACGGGGGTGACGGCCAGAACGCCGGCGTTGTTGACCATGATGTCGAGACGGCCGAAGCTGTCGGCACAGCTGCACACCATGCGCTCGGTATCGGTGCGGCTGGTCACGTCGACCTGCAGGGAGAGGGCGGCGCCGCCCTGCGCCTCGATCTCGGCCGCCACGCGGCCGGCGGACTCCGGGTTGATGTCGGCCGCGACCACGCTCGCGCCTTCATCAGCCAGGCGATGGGCGATGGCGCGTCCCATTCCCTGGCCGGCGCCGCTGACGATGGCGACCTGATTGGAAAGCTCATATCTGGGCATCGCTTGTCTCCTCCTGTTTCACCGGTTCACGGCGGCGAGCGGGCGCCCAACCCCTGGTTCGCCTGCATGGTAGTGAAACTGCCGCCCGCTGTCAACCGGGGTCCAAGGCAGACAAACCGGTCGCGCAGCCGGCGAAAATATTGCATTAAACGGTTCCGCCGCTGTCGTAGTATAATTCGCCTACTGCCGTGGCGGGACCAAATCTGGCAATCCTTTCAATTGGAATACGCACAAAGGAGGTGAAACAGGCCGAATACGCTTTCCTTCTCTGCCGTCGATTTCAGACAGTTCCAAGAGACAAGGAGGGGTACCAACCATGCAGACGAAACAACTTTGGAAGCTCGTCGTTCTGGGCGTAATTCTTGCCCTTGTCGCCACGCAGTGCGCGCCGACACCGGCCGAGGAGAGCGCGGCGCTGGAGGAGGCCAGGGCTGAAGTTGCTGCGGCGAAGGCCACGGCGGAAGCAGCGCTGGCTGAAGCCGAGGCGGCAAAAGCGGGGGCCGCAGGGGAGGAGATGGCGGCCGCGGACAAGCCCAAGCCCTATGAGGGCACCGTGCTGCGCATGTTGGCTCCCTACGAGCCGGTCAGCTGGGTCATCCCTGACATGGTGAACCAGTTCTACAAGGAAACCGGCATCCGCGTTGCCGTAGATCTGCTGCCCGGCGGCGCGATGCTGCAGAAGATGGTCTCGGAGTTCCAGGCTGAGACCGGATTCTACGACGTCTTCCGCGAGTCGCCCAGTTGGATCCCCGATCACACGGCCGCGGGCTGGCTGGAGCCTGTCAATGACCTGATCGAGCGCGATCGCGACGAAATCGACGTCGATGACTTCATCTCCTCCGTGTGGGGTACGCACACCATGGTGGGGCTCTTCCCCGACCAGATCTGGGGGCTTCCCCTCAACGTGACCACGCGTATCCTTGTCTATGACAGGCAGCTCTTCGAGGACCCGGACGAGCAGGCCGCATTCAAAGAGAAGTACGGTTATGACCTGGCGCCGCCGAAGACCACGCAGGAGTGGTTGGACATGGCGGAGTTTTTCACGCGCGACACAGACGGCGATGGTGAAATCGACCTGTGGGGCCACATTTCGCCGCAAAAGCAAGGCTTTCCCGCGGCCACGTGGGGCGGACAGATGCTGGCCTGGACCTTCGGCTGCGAGACGTACGACGAAAACTTCAACGCCACGCTGGACGACCCCCGCTGCCTCGAATCCTGGAAGTTCGGCCTTGAAATGAACCAGTACATGCCGGACGCGGTGCACGCGATGGAGTTCTATGACCACTTCACGTGGGCGCTCGACGGCAGGATGGCGATGGGCGAATTCCTCGATTCGTGGGTGCAGAAGCTGTGGGACCCGAACGAGACGGATGAGCCGGGCCGCTTTGGCGCCGCACTGATGCCCTACTACCCGGAGAACGGGCGCGGCTGGGTGGCCGGCAAGTCGAACCTGGCGGGCGGCCTGATCGCGATGAACGCCCATAGCAAGAACAAAGAGGCGACGTGGGAGTTCATGAAGTGGATCACGAGCAAGGAGACGGCCCGCCGCTTCGCCACTGAGCACGGCATCCTCTTCTCGCGCAAGTCGATCCTGGAGGACCCGAATGTCTTGCAGGTGCATCCGGCGATGCCGGAGCTGCTGCCGGTGATGTCGGAAGCATGGGAGGTGACAGGCAAGGCCGCGCCCAACGTGCCCGGCGCCGGCGCCATCCTGGGTGTGCTGGGCGACACCTGGTCCCAGGTAGCGGCTGGGGGCGCTGATCCCGAGCAGGCCCTGCTGGATGCGAATGACGAGATCAACCGCATCCTCGAAGAGCAGGGCGTGAAGGAGTAGTTGGTGCGCTTCCAAGACAAGCTCGTCCTTGTCACGGGCGGTGGCGCCGGCATCGGCCGCGCCACCGCCTTGCTCTTCGCCGCAGAAGGCGCAACCCTGATCGTCGCCGACCGCAACGGGCCGAACGGGCGGGCCACTGTCTCGGCGATAGAAGAGGCCGGCGGCAGCGCCACCTTCATCGAGTGTGATGTCTCCAGCGCAGAGCAGGTGCGGCGCATGTGCGCGGCGGTTGCGGCCGATTTCGACGGCCTCGACGTGCTTGTCAACAACGCCGGCATGCAGATTGTCGGCCAGAGCGTCGAAGAGACGAGCGAAGACGAATGGGAGCAGATGCACGGCACGAACCTGAAGGGCGTCTTCCTTGTCAGCAAGTACGCGATTCCGCAGCTGCGCCGGCGCGGCGGCGGCTGCATCGTCAATGTGGCGTCGCTCAATGCGCAGGTTACGATGGCGGGATTCGCGGTGTACGCCGCGTCCAAGGCCGGTGTTGTGGGGCTGACGCGGGGGATGGCGCTCGACCTGCTGCCGCAGGGAATCCGCGTCAACGCGGTCCTGCCCGGTGCAGTTGACACGCCGATGGCGCGCGCCTACTTCGATGAGCATGAGCTGCCGTTCGACGAAGCCGCACTGAAAAAGCAGACGCGCATTGGGCGATTTTCGGACAGCGAAGAGATTGCGGATGTGATCGCCTACCTGGCGTCGGACGCCGCACGCTTCATCGTCGGCGCGGCGGTCCTGGCCGACGGCGGTTTGCACGCGATGGCCGGCTTCAGTCCTGACTGACCGGCGACAACCGGGGGAATTCAGGTGGAACTCTGGGGAAGACAGTTCAGCAAGCAGGAGATTCTGCAGCGGGTGGGGGATATCTCGCAGGTTGGCGGCGTGCGCAGCGTCGAGCTGCGCGAGGGCAGCGAGGCCGGTGTCGCCGCAATCGATTTCAGCAGCGGGTCCGGCCTCAACTTTACGGTGCTGCCTTCGCGCGGTATGGACATTGCGCGCCTGGAGTTCAAGGAGATTCCCCTCGCCTGGCGCTCGTCAACAGGGGAAGTGGGGCCCTGGTACTATGAATTTACGCCGGCCGGCTGGTCCCGGGGCTTTTTCGGCGGCCTGCTGGCGACGTGCGGCCTGGCCGCGGCGGGACATGCCAGCGTGGACGAGGGGCAGGAGTTTTCGCTGCACGGCAGGGCCAGCTACATCCCAGCGCGCAACGTCATGCTGGACGGGTATTGGGACGGTGACGACTATGTGATGTGGGCGCAAGGGCGGGTGCGCGAGAGCGTCCCGCTGGGGGAGAACCTGTGTCTGACGCGCAAGGTATGGTGCAGGATGGGCGAGAAGGCGCTGCACATTCGCGACACGGTTGAGAACCTGGGCTTTGAACCGGCCGCGCACATGCTGGTCTACCACATGAATTTCGGCTTTCCCCTGCTCGACGACGAAACGGTACTGGTCGCGCCTGCGCGCGAGGTGGTCCCCTGGGATATCACGTGGGACCAGATGCTGGGCGCGGAGATGAGCCGGGCGATCCACGAGTCGTCGACGCAGGAGATCGAGCGCTACAACCGCTTCGGCCCGCCGCAGCAGCCGCAGTACGTCAATCGCGTATACAATCTCGTGATGGGGGCGGACGAGAACGGCGACGTCACCGTGGCGTTGCTGAACCGCGGGTTTCCCCAGGGAGACGGCATCGGTCTGTACCTGAAGTACAGCGGCCGGACGCTGCCCGAATTCACGCTGTGGAAGGTGCTGCAGCACCAGTCATACGTCGTCGGCCTCGAGCCGGGCAACTGCCGCCAGGGCGGTAGGGCGGCCGAACGCGCGCAGGGCCGGCTGAAGGTGCTCGAACCGGCTGAGACGGTTACGTACGAGTTGGAGGTCGGTGTGCTGGAGACCGAGGCCGAGTTTCAGGAGATTGAAAAGCATATCGCGGCTGTCCGTAACGGGGCAAATTGAAGTCAAAGGCGACGAACCATTTCCTTTCCGCCTTAACGCGAAACGCGCAAAGATGTACGAAATACACTCTGAAAAACTGAAGGAGATCGTTGACCGGCTGGTACGCGGGATGGAGCCGGAAAGTATCTATCTGTTGGGCTCGCAGGCCCGTGGGCAGACCGATCCGGGAAGCGACATCGACCTGTTACTCATCCTGCCGGACTCTGATTTGCCTCGCCACAAGCGCGAGGCGCTTTCGTACGATCTTCTGTGGGGCTTAACGACCCCGGTTGATGTGATCGTACTGACGAAAGCAGAGTTTCAGCGCGGCTGTCGGGTGAAATCTTCATTACCGTCCAGGGTAAGAGCTGAAGGTAAGCTGCTCTATGGATGAAGCCAAAGCCGACGAGGTTCGAGCTTGGCTGCGCAAAGGGCGGCATGATCGCCAATCCGCCGAGTGGTTGCTGGCGCGACCTCAGCCTTTGTGCGACGCAGCCAGTTTTCATTGTCAGCAAGCAAGCGAAAGAGCCCTGAAAGCATTTCTGACCTGGCACGATGAACCAATTAAGAGAACGCACTCACTTGTTGCTTTGCTTGCGATGTGTCTGCCACTTGATACATCCTTCAACACGCTCCACCATGCTGCGATTACGCTAACACCTTATGCAGTCGCAGTTCGCTATCCGGGCGAACTGCCAGGGTTGACGGAAGAGGAAGAATAAGAAGCACTGGCATTGGCACGGGAAGTTTGGGTATTCTTAGAGGAACGCTTGCCGCCGGATGTGTAGGATCTTCAGGTGCAGAATTCGGTGAGGCTTCAGGGCGTTGGATCCAGGAGACGACAAGTGAACGAGAGACGAGTGGAGCCGGAGGTTGCAGTACGTGTTGAGGCGATTGTGGGCGAGGGCGCGATCTGGGACGCGGACAAGAGCGTCCTCTACTGGTTGGATATTCTGGGAAGCCAATTGTACGTGTTCGACCCGAAGACCGGGCAAAACCGGGCCATCGACGTCGGCCAAACGGTCGGGACCGTGGTGCCGAGGGCGAGCGGCGGCGTGATGGTGGCGCTGCACAACGGCTTTGCCGCGCTGGACCTGGAGACCGAGAAGGTGACGCCGGTCGCCGACCCGGAGCGCGATATCCCCGCCAACCGTTTCAACGACGGCAAATGCGATCCCGCGGGCCGCTTCTGGGCCGGCACGATGGAGTTCAACGGCGAGGCGGACCGTGGCGCGCTCTACTGCCTGGAGATCGACCACTCGGTTTCGCGCAAGGTCGAGCCGGTCACGATCTCGAACGGTATCGTCTGGAGCCTCGACAACCGCACGATGTACTACATCGACACGGCGCGCGACAATGTGAGGGCGTGGGACTACGACCTGGAGAGCGGCGACATCGACAACGAGCGGGTTGTCATAGAAAACGAGGGGCCGGGCCACTTTGACGGCATGACGATCGACGAAGAGGGCATGGTCTGGATTGCCGTTTTCGGCGGCTGGGGCGTGTGGCGCTACGACCCGCAGAGCGGGGCGCTGCTCGAGAAGGTGCTCGTGCCGGTCGAGCAGATAACCTCCTGCACGTTCGGCGGCGACAATCTGGATGAGCTCTACATCACCTCGTGCCGCTATCTGATGGATGAGCAGGCGCTGCGCGAGCAGCCGCTGGCCGGTTCACTGTTGCGGGTGAAGGTGGGTGCGCGCGGGGTGCCGGCTTTTCCGTTCGGTGGTTGAACGCAGTTGTGGGCGGGCCTTTCGTTGAAGCATGACCGGTGCCGTGCGCCGGAAAAGCGGGTTGGCAATGTGAAGGCAGACTCAGACAAGGAGAGGTCAAGATGACGATGAAGGCCGCAGTGGTTACCCGCCCGCAGCATATCGAGGTGCAGGCGCGCCCGGTCCCGCAGGCGAGGGAGAAAGACGCCGTCATCAAGATTGAAATGTGCGGCATCTGCGGCACCGACGTGCACCTCTTTTACACGCCGGAATCGTTCCCCCTGCCGATGAAGATGCCCTATGTGCTCGGCCATGAGTACGTGGGCACGATCGTCGAGAAGGGCAGCGGCTTCCCGACGGTCGACCACCTGGGAAACAGCATCAGCCTCGGCGACCGGGTCGTCTATATCAATCTCAACTGCGGCCAGTGTTACGCCTGCCGCACGCTACTGGCTCCGTGGCTGTGCATGGGCGGCGTGTTCGATGATCCCGGCGAAGAGGGGATGGGCGCGTTCGCGGAGCGTTTCTACATAAAGGGAGACGGGCTAGTCTACCGCGTGCCCGACGAGGTGCCGACCGAGGTAGCGGTGCTGGTGGACCCGATTGGGATTGCGCTGGCCGCGGTGCAGCGGGCGCACCGGCCGGGGACGCCAGACCGGCTGGACGGCCTCGGGCTGGGGCAAACGGTCGTCGTACAGGGCGCGGGCGCGATCGGCGCGAGCGCGGCTGTGCTGGCGAAACTGTCGGGCGCGACGCAGGTGATCGTGATCGGCGCGCCGCAGGGCCGTCTCGACATTTGCAAACGGCTGGGCGCAGACCATGTGATCAACATCGATGACGTGACCGACCCTGGGGAGCGGCTGGAGGCTGTGCGGGCGCTGACTCCGCATCAGCTGGGCGCGGATATCGTCATCGAGGCGGCCGGCATTCCGCAGGCCTTTGGCGAAGCGCTGGAGCTGGCGCGGCGCGGCGGCACAATCGTCGAGGTAGGCTCCTTTACGCGACAGGGCACGATCGAATTCGACCCCAGTCTGCTCTGTTATAAACACCTGAACATCCACGGTTCGTGGACGCTGCCGCCGGCTACGTTTGGCACGGTGCTGGAGGTCATGCGCGCCTTCCACAAGACGGTGCCCTTCTCCGAGATGATCACCCACCGCTTTGACCTGGAGGGCGTGCGCGAGGGCCTGGAGACGAGCCGTCGGCTGGAGGCGCTCAAAGCGGTCGTCGTCCCCTGAACTGCATTGGCCCGTGAAGCGTGACGGGTGGTCTGCAGCGCCGGCCACTCCCATCCGCAGTTGGAGGAACGCGTGTCCAAGCAGAAGCAGCCGCTCTATTTTGTAGCGCCCCTGGTCGTCGTTCTCGCCATCGTCTATCTCTATCCTGTCTATTTTGCGATCCGGGTCAGCTTTTTCAAGTGGCTGTTCACGCGGCCCGACCTGATCGGGTTCAACGGACTCGACAACTACGCCCGCGCCCTGACAGACAAGACGCTGCTGGACTCTCTGATAACCACAACCGTCTACACGCTCGCCAGCATCCTGATCGTCGTTGTCTGGGGATTTCTGATCGCCTACGTGCTCAACCGCAAGCGACGCGGCAGGGAGTTGATTCGCGGCAAGCCGATCATCCTCACCATTCTCACCTGCTCGGCCATCATCGCGCCGGCCGTAATTGGCGGCGTGTTTCGCGTTTACATCTGGGACCCGGCCTACGGACTGGCGAACTACGCGCTTTCGCTGGCCGGCCTTTCCCCGCTGGGCTGGCTGGTGGAGACGAACACGGCACTGATGGCGGTTGTGCTGACCGAGGCCTGGCTGCGCGTGCCGCTGGCGGTCCTCATCCTCGACGCCGGCATCCGGCGTGTTCCGCCCGAACCGTTTGAAGCCGCCAAAATCGAAGGCGCGTCGGCGTGGGATGAGGTCAGATTCATCCTGGTCCCGCTGATCAAGCCGCAGCTGTTTACGGTCGTCCTGTTTCAACTCACCTTCGCCTTCCGGCAGTTCGACCTGGTCTTCATGTTGACTGGAGGAGGACCGGCCAACGCAACCAACCTGGTCAGCATCTACATCTACAAGATGTTTTCGCAGCACACCAATCTCGGCTATGCCAGCGCGATGGCGGTGGTCGTTACCCTGGTGCTGGTGGTTCTGGGGTTGATCATTCTGGCGCTGAGCGGCCCCCCCGAGGAACGGCTGGTGGAGACATAATGCACAGCAGAGACCTGCGCGCCTGGATCGCGGACACCGCCTCGTACGTTTTTATCGCGATCACGCTCATCCTCACGGTCACGCCGATCCTGTGGACGTTTCTGTCCTCGTTCAAATTCGCGACCGACATTGCGACGGTCCCGCCCAAGCTGCTGTTCACGCCGACGCTGGAGAACTACCGCATCGTGATCGAACAGGGCAGCCTGTTGCCCGGATTGCGCTCCAGCATCGTCGTTACCATGGGCGCGACAGTTCTGTCGCTCCTGATCGGCGCGCCGGCCGCCTACTACCTGGCGCGCTCGGGAGGCATCGTGGCGGTCGGACTGGGTGGAATCGTAATGTCGACGCGATTTATTCCGGTGATCGTTCTGCTGATTCCGCTCCTGATCGCGTTCCGCTCGCTCCGTTTGACCGGCTCGTTTTACGGCCTGATGATCGCGTACCAGCTGGCGACGCTGCCTTTCGTCATTCTCGTGTTGTGGGCCGCGTTCACCCAGATCCCACGCGAGCTGGATGAGGCGGTCCTGATCGACGGTGGGACTCCGTTCACCGCCTTCTTGAGAGTCAATCTCCCACTCGCCGCGCCCAGTGTTGGCGCGGCCACGATTCTGGCGGCGCTGTTCTCCTGGAACCAGTTCATCATACCGGTCATTATCGGCAGCGGGGGCGGCGCGCCGCTTGCGATCATGGGATTTGCCCGCTACGCCGGGGGCGAGGAGGCGTTGGCCGATTGGGGCCCGCTCTCGGCCTGGGCCAGTATTCTGATGCTGCCGATGATCGCGGGCGCCTTCGTCGTGCAGCGGCATCTGATCGCGGCCTTCGGCGGCGAGGCGCCGAGCGACAGTGGATAGTGGATGGTGGAAAGTGGGCGATAGTTCGTAGCTGCATTGGCCGCCGTTTCACGCGCTGCCCGAGGAGCAAGGAGAAATGATGAGCGACAGGTTGAAAATTCTGTTTCTGCCCCATTACACCGGGCCGGAGATGACCCGACCGTGGCAGAGGGACCTGGAGGCCGCCATCGATGACCGTCACGATCTTCGGATTTACGATGCCAACCAGCCGCTGGCGCCGCAGTTCGATGGCATCGACGTGGTACTGGACCTCGGCGGGTCGATGGGCACAAAGGAGATGGCCGATGCGGCGTCTGGACAGGTGCGCCTGTGGCAGATTCAGGGTACGGGGATCGATCACTTTGACCTGGAGTACTGGCGGGCGCGGGGCATCGCGGTGGCAAACTGCCCCGGTCAGTTCAGCAGCGTGGCGCTGGCGGAATGCGCCATGATGTACATCCTGATGCTGACGCGACAGTACGCCGAGACCCAGGCCAACTTTGATCAGGGCATTTTCTACCGACCGATGGGAGTGACGCTTGATGGGCTGTCGCTGGCGATTGTCGGATTCGGCGCCAGCGGGCAAGAGTTGGCGCGTAGGGCGTCCTCGTTCGGCATGAGGATAGCGGCGATCGATATTCGGGATGTGTCAGAGGAGGAGATAGACCGCTTCAACCTGGAGTTCGTCGGCAAACCGGACGAGCTGGACCGGGTCATCGCCGCCTGCGACGTGCTCTCGCTGCATCTGCATCTGACCGCGCAGACGCGGCACATCATCGACGCGCGGCGGCTGGGCTTGTTGAAGCCGACCGCGCTGTTGATCAATGTCGCGCGCGGGGAGCTGGTTGACGAAGCGGCGTTGAGCGCGGCGCTGGAGGAGGGTCGGCTCGCCGGCGCCGGCCTGGACACTTTTTCGCAGGAGCCGCCGGACCTGGACGAACCTATCTTCAGTATGCCGAACGTGATAACGACCCCGCACATCGCCGGTGTTACCGACGGCACATCGCGCAACCGCGCCGGGGCCGGCGCCGAAAACATCGAGCGGATTGCGGCGGGGCTGGAGCCGCTGTATCGCGTCGACTGAAGCGGAGAAGACTGACACGCTCTCAGGCAGCAGGCCGGTTACGACTCAGATCAGGCGGCTGAGGCCATGCGTTCGGCGGCGCCGATGCGGTCCTGCAGCGCGGCCGTTTGCTCCATCTGCTTCATAAAGCTGATCGAGGTCTTCACCAGCGTCTTCCAGTCGGGCTTGGCCGGCACGGCGTCGAGCGACAGGTAGCCGTTGTAGCCGATCGCGTTCAGCGTTCTGATTACCTGCAGGAAATCGATGTGTCCGGTGCCGGGCGCCTGGCGGTTGTTGTCGGCAAGATGGATGCACATGAGCTTGTCGGCCGCGTGGCGCAGCGTGTCGGTCAGGGCGGCGTCTTCGATATTGACGTGGAAAAAGTCGGCGAGAACGCCGAGATTGTCGGCGCCCACCTCGTCGGCGATGCTCTTTGCCTCTACAATCGAATTCAGGAAGCCGGCGTAGCCCTCGAAGCGGTTGATCGGCTCGATGGCGACGCCGACACCGCGCGGCGCGGCGTAGTCGGCCAGCTCGCGCGCCGATTTGGCGAAGTTGCGCCGCAGGTCCGCGCGCGGCACACTCGTGACCGGGTATTCGTTGACGGGCGGGACCGCGGCGATTTCGAGAATGGGTGGATCGTCAAAGGTGGCGGCAAGGTCGATGCATTTCTGGGTGTAACGGACGGCATAGCTGCGGACCGATTCATCGCCGGAGGCCAGATCGCGGACTTCGCCGGCATGCCAGCCGCCCCAGGCGCAGATGAGCGCCGGTACCTTCAGGCCCAAAGAGGCGGCCATTGAGGCCACCTGGTTGAACTTTTGCGGATCGATCCGGTCCGGCTCGGCATCCAGGTCGACACCGTCATAGCCGGCCTCAGCCACCGTCTCCAGGACCTCCTGCGGTTTTTCCCAGACGTTGCCGCCGTCACCCGCCAGCGTGACCAGGATGACGGAATATTTGTTTGCCATGGCGCGGCTCCCTTCATTCGCTCCCAGACTGACCCTACCTAGCCTGGCGTCGGCGTTTCGGTCGGTGTCGGTGTCGCTGTCGGCGTATCCGTCGGCGTCGGCGTATCCGTCGGCGTTGGCGTTTCGGTCGGCGTCGGCGTGTCGGTCGGCAGCGCCGTTTCGGTCGACGTCGGCGTTATGGTTGGCGTATCCGTCGGCGTCGGCGTTATGGTTGGCGTATCCGTCGGCGTCGGCGTTTCGGTCGGCAGCGCCGTGTCGGTCGGCAGCGCCGTTTCAGTTGGCGTCGGGGTAACCGTCGGCGTCGGCGTGGGCGCGAGCTGCCACCAGAAACTGATGAGGGCGTGGCCGGAATTCTCGAAAAATTCGACCTGGACGGCGCGTTCACCGGCGGGCAGGTCGACATCGACGCTGACGGTACGGTCGGCGCCGTCGCGCCACTCATCGATCACGACTTGGTTATCAATGTAGACGCGGGCGCCGTCGTCTACGCGCAAGAAGAAGCTGTAGATGCCGGCTTCGAAGTTGATGCTCCGCTGCCAGCGGGCAGAGAAGTGGTCAACCGGCAGGTTGACGGCGGGGCTGCCCTCCTGCCAGGAGAAGTCGATCGTCGGCTCGTCGCGGATGAGGACGGGGTTGCCCTGCAGTTCTCGATTGCCGAAGTATTCGCCTTTCCAGCCGCTGAAAGTCTCCTTGCGGTCCCACCAGAAACGCAACAGCGAGATGCCCGTGCGCTCAAAATAGTCGAGTTGGATCGAGTGGCTTCCTGCACTGAGGGGAACATCGACCGTATAGGTGCGCGTGGCGCCTTCTTCCCACTCATCGAGGACGAGTACGCCGTCGATGAAGAGGCGGAAGCCGTCGTCGACTTCGATGTTGAAGCGATAGATGCCGGCATCGAAACTGAGCGTGCGGCTCCAGCGGGCGCTGAAGTGATTGACGCCAAGGCTGGTATCGGGTGCCCCCTCGCCCCAGTTGAAGAAGATCACCAGGTCGTTGCGTGTTAGAACAGGCGGGCCCGACAGATTCGCGTTGTTCCAGTATTCGCCGCGCCAGTCGGTGATGATAAGCGGGGTGGGGATTGGTATCGGCGTGGTCGTGGGCGTTGGCGTAACCGTGGGGGTAGGCGTCGGGGTAGGCGTGGCCGAGGCTGTCGGGACGGCGGTTGCAGTCGCCGGTTCAGTTGTCGCTGTCGCCGTCGCAGTATCCACAACCGTTGCGGCCCCTTGAATGGTTTCATCGGCTTCGCCGGTGCGGAAGAGGGCCGTTGCCTCCATGCGGCCGTCGGAGGTGTAGGCGAGTATGGTATGGTCGCCGTCGTCGAGCCAGCGCGGGCTGATGGGGTAGAGGAAGCCGGTGCTGATGTTGCCATCGGTGTCGGCGGTGCTGGCGGCCAGGATTCCGCTGCGGCCGCGCTCGTCGCGCAAAGCGATCAAGACGAGGCTGCTGGTGGGCCAGCCTTCGCCGACGACCTGTACATAGACGCCGGCGGCGCCTGACTCAGGCGAGATGGCAATGGCCGGTTCACTGCTGGTCCGCTCGACAGGCGGTCGCGTGGGTACGCCGACCGCGGGGCTGTAGGGGGTCCCGGTACAGGCGCTGAAAACCAACAGGAAAAGAGCAAGTGCGGCGAACGGGACGAAGCGGGGCGTGCGGCTGGCAATCCGGTGGTTAAGCTGTGGGAGGCGACTGTGGGTCTTCATCCTGGCTTTACTCCAGCGGTATGATGTGAGGAGCAGACCAAAATATAGGAGCATGGTATGTCGAAGAAACGAGCGTGCACGGGAATGCGTTCCCGAAGCCGTCGTTTTATACGCGACCGCGGCGGCAGATAAGATGCGCGGTAACCAATTGGAGGGATTATACCACTAAACTACAGATAGAAGACATTCGCGACCAGTTCCGGTACTCCTGAAGTTGGGGTTGACCTACCCGCTGCGACCGGGAGGCAATTCGGCTTAACCGCGATCGGGGACGCGAGAGGCGTCCTGCCGCCAATGGGAGTATGCGCAGGTCAACTCGTACGAGCGTTTACGAGCGTCCGGGGAAGAAAAACGTATCTTGGTGTGCCTTGCAGACGACTATCGTAGCGGCTCTGGTCGGCCAGGGAACGTAGTGAATTGCGCGGCGCGTCTGATAAGTCAACAGGTGTATGCAGGAACGGCGTTAGAAATTGTATTTTATTATTTGAAAGAGAGGGGGCCCTACATTTTTCTTCACTGAATCGCTGACGGCAGAAACGAACTGACTCTCGCTGTGGTGTACCTGAGAAATATAGCACAAATGGTCGAACCAATCGGCAGTCACGAACGGGATGCATCCGCCAAATCTCATGAACGAACCGTCTGCTCTGTCGTTGACCGACGGCGAGCTTGTACGCCGCGCACAGGAGGGTGAGCGGCGGGCATTCGATGAACTGATCGAGCGGCATCAACCGATCGCGCTCTCACTGGCGACTCGAATAGTCGGTGAACGGGAGTGGGGACTGGAGTTGACGCAGGAGGCGGTCCTGCACGCCTATCTCTCGCTCGACCGGTTGCGTGAGCCAAACAGTTTTCGCGCCTGGCTGTGCGGGATCGTCGTCAATCTGTGCAAGAATCAGCTGCGCAGACCGCGCGTTGATACACTGTCGCTCGAGCTGCTCAGCGGCGGACGCAGCTTCGACTCACTGCCCTTTTCGGTCAAGGCGCCGCAACCGGACGAAGTGGCGCAGGCGAGGGAAACGCATCGCCTAATCCTGGACGCGGTCGCGCAACTTTCAGCGGCCAACCGCGAAGCGGTCCTTCTCTACTACTTTGAACAGCTGAACGTACGCGAGGTCGCCTCAGTTCTGCAGATCAGCGAGACCGCAGTCAAAGGTCGTCTGCATAAGTCACGCGGTCAGCTGCGCTCGCGATTGCGTTCGACTTTCGCTGAATTGCAGAAAAGAACACCCATTGACGGAAAATCAAGGAGCAATCAGATGATCCCCGTTTCCGTACTCGACATCGTGATTCCGGACCCGGAGAGGGACCACCGCATCCTGGTACTGATCGATGAAAGCGAACGCCGTCTGCTGGCGATCTGGATCGGACCTTACGAGGCTGAGAACATCGCGCTGAATCTGCTGGAGATAGAGGGGAGCCGGCCGACGACATACAGTCTTTTTGCAGGACTGCTGGACAAGGCGGGTGTAGAGATCGGTTCGGTGTGTGTATCGGCGCTGGAGAGCGACTGTTTCTATGCGACGATAGCGTTGCGGACCGGAAGCGACACAGTTGCCGTGGATGCGCGGCCCAGCGACGCGATTGCGCTGGCGCTGTACGCGCACAGCCCGATCTACGTTGCCGAAGAGGTGATGGATGCGATCGGCGAAGAGATCCCCGGCGACATGGAAATCGCGGGGCGGGGCCAGGGACTGAAAAGCGTTCTCAAGGCCGGCTCGCCGGCCGCGTCCCAGGAGGAACGGGAGGAATGGGAGAGCAAGACTGCGGAGGAGCGGCGTGAAGAAAACCGCAGGAAACTGTTTGCTTACCTCACCGGCGCGGGCAGCTTGGGGCAGATTACAACGGCGGAGGACAAATAGGGCGCCCTGGCGTTACAAACGGTTTGCGGAAAGGGAAGATCAGGGACTTGGAGCGGGCGGACCGGGAGAGGCTTTCGTCCGGACGGCGTGGAATTCATGCACGGTCTGGGCGAAGCGGGCGAAGAGGAGGTCGGCGTCGTGCGGGCCGGGGCTGCCTTCGGGGTGATATTGCACGCAGAATACGGGCCGGTCGGTCAGGCGCATTCCCTCGAGGGTACCGTCATTGAGGTTAAGATGCGTAATCTCGACGTTAGGGGGCAGCGACTCCTGGTCGACGGCATAGTTGTGATTCTGTGCGGTGATCTGAATGTTGGCGCTGTCGACATCGCTGACGGGCTGGTTGCCGCCGTGGTGCCCGAACTTGAGCTTGAAGGTCTGCGCGCCGAGGGCAAGGCCGATGATCTGGTGGCCCAGGCAGATGCCGAACATGGGCAGGCCGCTTTCGAGCAGAGCGGCAACTGCGCTTGCCGCGTAGGGGACGCCGGCGGGGTCGCCGGGGCCATTGCTGAGAAAGATACCGTCGGGGTCCAGCTGCAGGACCTCCTTGGCGGGGGTATTGGCAGGAACGACGGCGACGCGCAGGTTGTGGCTTGCCAGGCGGCGCAATATGTTGTGTTTCATGCCGAAGTCGTAGGCGACGATGAGCGGGGAGGCATGCCCGCCGCCCGCCTGCCAGGCGCCGTAATCGTTGCTTCCCGACGCGACCGGGGTCCACTCGCCTTTCGTTTCGGCGTTCCAGAAGTACGGCTCTTCGCAGGTGACCTCCTGGACCAGGTCGCGGCCGTCCAGCCCCTCCCAGCTGCGGGCAAGCTCGACCAGCTCGGCGGACGAATGGCTGCCGTCGGTGCAGAGGGCGCCGTGGAGCACGCCCTGCTCGCGCAACAGCCGCGTCAGCGCACGCGTGTCGACCTGGCTGATGCCGGGGATGGCGTGACGGCTGAGATAGCTCTCCAGGTTTTCGTTGGCGCGCCAGTTGGAGACAACGGGGCTGACCTCGCGCACGATAAAGGCGGTCACCTGCGGTCGGTCACTCTCGACGTCTTCGCGGTTGACGCCGGTGTTGCCGACGTGGGGCACGGTCATGCAGACCATCTGCCCGCGATAGGAGGGATCGGTCAGCACCTCCTGGTAGCCGGTGAGGCTGGTGTTGAAGACGACCTCGCCGACGACCGTTCGCCGGGCGCCGAAGGCTTCGCCCTCGAAGACGCGGCCATTGGCCAGAGCAAGAATGGCCCTCACTCTACACCGTCCTCGCGCGACTCGTCGTCGTCCAGTTGAATCGGTCGGGGATTGCCTGCAGAGTGGGCCTCTGCTGTTTCGCTACGCGGGCGCCGGTAAGCAAGCTTCAGCGGCTGCCAGGCCTGCCATTTGAGCAGCGGCGAGGCGGCGGGCTGCGCTGTGTCCGCCGTGTCGAACGGTCTGTCGGTCAGATTGCGGGCCACGGCTACCTCGTCGCAGTGGTGGAACTTGGGACAGTAGATGCAGTCCTGCCAGAGTTTGGGGCTGATGCTCCAGCGGTCGACAACGTCAAAACCGAGTTTTTGGAAGAAGGATTCCTGCAGGGTGAGCGCACAGATCTGCGCGTAGCCGCGCGCGGTCGCGACCTGCACGAGTTCCTCGACAATGCGCCGCCCGATGCCCTTGCCCTGGCCGGCAGGGGCGACGGCCAGCGAGCGAATCTCGACCAGTTGCTCGGTCAGGGCAACGAGGGAGCCGCATCCGAGCAGTTGCGGGCAGCCGCCCAGGGGCTCGTCAGCGGGCTCGGGATCGGGTTCAGGACGCGTCAGCGCGATCAGCCAGTCGGGCAGTGACTGGAGAATGCTCTCCTCGGTACGCGGCAGCATCAGGTTTTGGGCCGCGAAACCGTTGACGAGCGCGGCGATGGCAGAGACGTCCTCTTCGGTTGCCGGTCGAAGTTGAATCTCGCTCATAACCTCAGTGGCCAGCGGTCGGTGGCCGGGAACTCGATGTTTTTCGCAGTCCACCGGCCACCCACCGGGAGCGTTACAGTTCCTGGAGGATTGCGCCCAGTTTCGAGACGGCGAGGGCCAGCTCCTCCTTGCTGATTGTCAAGGGCGGAACAAAGCGGACGACCTTTTCGCCTGCGCTCAGGAGCAGCATACCGGCCTCGTAGCCCTTCTCCACGATCGGATTGGCCTCGATGTCCAGTTCGATGCCGACGATCAGACCCGCGCCCCGAATTTCGAGGATATGGGGGCTGTTCAGTTCAGCGAGCAGCTCCATCAGGTATTGGCCCTTTTCTTTTACATCGGCCAGGAAGGACGGCTGCGCGACCCGGTCCACCACTGTGCAGGCGACATGCGTGGTGAAGGGGTTGCCGGCGAATGTGCTGGCGTGGTCGCCGGGATGGATGGTGTCGGCAACTTTCTGCTTCATCAGGATAGCGCCCATGGGCAGACCGCCGGCGAGCGGCTTGGCCGCGCTCAGGATATCCGGCTCGACGCCGTAGCCCTGGTAGGCCCACAGGTCCCCGCTGCGTCCGAGGCCGCACTGGACCTCGTCGAAGATGAGGAGCGCGCCGTATTCGTCGGCGAGTGCACGCAGGCCGCTGAGGAACTCGGGCGTGGCCGGGTTGATGCCGCCTTCACCCTGGATCGGCTCGACGATGATGGCGCAGACCTTGTCGCTCATCTTGGCGCGGGCGTCGTCGAGGTCGTTGAAGTCGGCGAAGCGGACGCCGGGCATGAGCGGTTCGAACGGCTGCTGGTACTTTTCACGTGGCGTGGCCGCCAGCGCGCCGAAGAGCCGCCCGTGGAAGGCGTCGCGGAAGGCGAGAATCTCCCATTTGTCCTCGTGACCGTGCTCGCGCGCGTAGCGGCGGGCGAATTTGAAGGCCCCCTCGTTGGCGCTTGCGCCGCAGAGACAGTAGTGCACCTTGTCGGCGAAGCTGGTCTCGCACAGCTTTTTGGCAAGCAGGGTATGCGGCTCCGTGTGATAGAGGTTGCTGGTGTGGAACATGCCGGTAGACGCGGCCTCTTTAATCGCCTGCTCAACTTCGGCGTCGCCGTAGCCGAGCACGTTCACCGCGATACCGGCAACCAGGTCAAGATAGCCCTTACCGGCGCTGTCATAGACCGTGCTGCCCTTGCCCTCGGTCAGCACGAAAGGCGGCCGCCCGAAAACGCCGAGCACGTACTCCTTTTCGTTCTGAATAATTTCCTCTGCGTTCACTTTTTCCTCCTGAAAATTGTTATGTCGCTTCGAGCTTTTCGTGGAAGCACAACTTCCCGTTGCGTGTACCGATCCTGGCTGACGGAGGGAACACTGGATTACGCTGATGCAATGATACCGGTGCCGCCGTCCTCCTGAACGCCGGCGAGATTGGTGATGACAGCCTGGGTTACGCCGCGCCTGATGGCATCGACAGCGCTCCTGACCTTGGGCACCATGCCGCCGCTGATGCTGCCGTCTGCGATCCACTCTTCGCACTGGTCGGCGGTGATGCCGCGCACGACGCGCCCTGCAATTAGGACGCCGGGGACGTTGCTGACAAAGATCAGCTTGATGGCAGCGACTGCGGCCGCGATCGCGGCGGCGACGTGGTCTGCGTTGACATTGTAACTGAGACCGTCGAAAGCGCCGATGCTGATGGGGCTGACGACCGGCACGATTCCGGCGTCGAGCAGGGCGTTCAGCAGCCCGGTGTCGACGTCCTGCACTTCGCCGACGCGGCCCAGGTCGCCGTGCGGGTGCCACATCTTTTCGACGTATACGGTACCGTCATCGATGCCGCTGATGCCGATAGCGCGCACATCTTCATTTACGAGCTGGCGCACGATGCGCTTGTTCATCAGGCCGCTCAGCACCATCTCGGCCACGTCCAGGCTTGCTTCATCGGTGACGCGCAAACCCTCGATGAAGCGGGTCTCCAACCCAAGCCGCTTTTGGTAGTCGGCGATCGTCTTGCCGCCGCCATGCACGATGATCGGGCGTTTGCCGTCCTGCTGCAAACTCTTGACAGCCTGCACCAATCCGAACAGAAAACTGTCATCGTCGAGTTCATTGCCGCCAATTTTCAAGATGATAACAAAACGACTGCCTTCCGGCGGACCGGCGGCGGACAGTGGATCTGATTCGCTCGAATTCATTGTGTTGCCTCGTGCGAGATGGTGGTCGCTTGCCCGCGGCTCCCCGCTAGTCGTCCGGCATTTACCGGACCACGCGCCTGCGGCCTGCATTAAGCGAAGTTTTTCTCTGCCGCATCACCTCGTAGCCCAACGCGGCGGCGGCGGCTGTTGTGCCCAGTGAAGGCGCAAAGTCGTCCCTGTCGTACGGAACCTGCAGGCACAGGTCGGCCTGACCGATGAACGAGCGCGTCACGCCTCGCTTTTCGCCGCCGACCAGCAGAAAGAGCGGGGTGGTCAGGTCGGCCTGATCGATAGGAACTGCGTTCTCCTTCTGCGCGCAGGCTACGGTCAGCCCCTGTTGACGGAAAAAATGCGCGGCCTCGTCAGCGGTTTCGGCAACTGCGATCGGGATCAGCTCCGATGCGCCCGCTGAGGCCCTCGCTACCGTTGCGGCCGCGCTCATCCAGTTGCGCGGGCGCAGCACCAAACCGTGCACGCCCATGGCGTAGAGCGCGCGCAGCGCGTGGCCGAAGTTGAAGGGGTCCTCAATGCCGTCCAACATCACGACAAAGGCGGACGCGTCCCCCCGGGGCAGCAACGATGCCATATCGACGAACCGGCGTTGCCCTGCCACCGCAGCCACGCCGCCGTGCGAGTTCCCTTGGGCGACGGCGTCGATCTCGGCCGCGGCGACCTGCTCGACCGGCACGTTGGCCTCGCGCGCGCGGTGCTGCAGCCAGCGCATCGCCCGCTCCTGCCGGCCGGCGCGCAGCAGGACGCGGTGGACGGTGCGATAGGGCGAGCGCAGCGCCGCCGCCACCGAGATTTTGCCCTCCAGCAAGGTGGTCACCGACTCCTGTTCGCTGGAATCCCGGCTCGCTCCCATTGGTTCTGGCATTTTGACAAGGCGTCGCTCTCGAAAAACCCGAAACCGGCAACCGGCGCGCGCGGTTACTTGAGGCCCGCGGTCTCATCTAGGCCGGCGGCGATGTTGTAGTTCTGGATCGCTTGCCCGCTGCCGCCTTTGACCAAATTATCAATCGAGGCGGTGATAACAAATTCGCTTCCATCGGGCTGTGACGGGTCCGCTTGTGTGATTCCGATGGCGCAGCGATTGGTGCCGACGGTGTGGGCGAGGCTGGCCTGCTCACCGGGAGGCAGCAGATGGATGAACGGCTCGCCGGCGTAGTTTTCGGCGTACAGCTCGCGGATGCGCTCTTCGGTCACACCGGCGGACACGTCGACGTACATTGTGCTGAGAATGCCTCGATTGACCGGCAGCAGGTGCGGCGTGAACAAGAAACGCAAGGTACGCCCGGGCCCGCCGCCGTTGGCCGCGCCGAGGACCTGCTCCATCTCGGCGATATGCCGGTGACGGTGGCCGACGCTGTACGGAGTGATGTTTTCGTTGGCCTCGACGAACTGGTAGGTCAGGTTGGTCTTGCGGCCTGCGCCGGAAACACCGCTCTTGCTGTCAACGATGACGCGTTCGCCCAGCCAGCCGGCTCTGGCGAGCGGGAACAGGCCGAGGTTGACGCTGGTGGGATAGCAGCCGGGGTTTGCGATCAGCCTGGCGCCGCTCAGTTCGCCGCGGAAGAGCTCGGACAGGCCGTAGCGGGCCTCGGCGCATAGCTGCGGCGCGGTGTGCTCGGCGCCGTACCATCGCTTATAAGTATTGATGTCCTTGAGGCGAAAATCGGCGCTGAGATCAATAACGCGGACGCCGGCTGCGTAAAAGCGGCTGACTGCCTCCATCGATTCGGCATGGGGCAGACAGAGGAAGACGACATCGACCTCATCGGTGCGCAAATAGGCATCGGCCAGGGAAATCAGCGGGTAGTCCCACGGCGTGCTGAAAACCTGATTGAAACGCTTGCCGGCATTGCGCTCGCTCGTCAGCCAGGCGATTTCAAGCCGTGGATGGCGGTGAATCAGCGTGATCAGTTCGTAGCCAATGTAGCCGGTTGCGCCGGCGATACCTGCCTTATGCATCATATGACTCCTCTAGGTTCAAACTGCTATTCCGCTTGCCCGTATGCGGTGGGCGCCCATACGGGAACTGGTGCCTGCTTCAAGCAGGATTCACGCCGTCCCTCGTGTTTGGCGGGCTGCCGCGGCGCCGAAAAACAACGGTACAAAAAAAGCTCCCCGTCCAGGGAGCTTTGCAATCGGGTGATTTCCTACCAGGGAATCCGGCCCACGCGCAAATGCCCAGACGGCAGTCTGGTTTATTGCTCGCGACGCCTCCTCGACTGAATCTTGCCGGAATTTGATGGATTCATGCTTGTGCCTCAGTCGGCATGACCTGACTGTGTGGAAGTCTAACACACGCTGTGGGGCCTGTCAAACTCGGGAATTGGCTGGTGCGCGCCGATGAGGGACGCGTTGCAGTGGCGTGCCGGTAGCGTCACTCTTACGCCACTGCAGTTCACCAGGCGCGGTCGCCGAGAAACTATTCGAGATCGACCATACGCAGTTCGGTGGAGATGTCGATGCTGCCTTTCAGACTGCGTGCCACAGGGCAGAAGTCGGCATGGAATCCGTGTACGCGTTGGGCTGTGTCCCGGTGCTCGCGCGCCACTTGCAAAGTGTAGGTGGCGTGAATACGCTTGATCACGAGGACATTGCCCTCTTTTTCGATTTCCGCCTCTACGTCGGCTGACAGAAAGCCGTCGCCCGCCGGTATATCGCGCGCTTCCAGCGCGCCGCCGAAGGTGCCGGTCAGTCAGCCGCCTGTGGCTGCATTGACATAGTCGAGCGTGGTGGCGTGGGGCTCGTGGACGGCGGTATCGACGCCGTAGTGCTCGGCCACTTCGGAATGGACGCCGAACAGCGTGTGGCCCTCCTCGGCCGGCAGAAATGCTCTGCGCAACGGCCCTTTCACACGTTCTATGCGGGTCTTGGAGCGATATGCGACATCTGCCATCATCTTCCTCCTCGAAATGAAACCTTCGGCCCACCGGATTCGTCTAGATCAGAAGGCGGGTTTTTGCCGACATGTCGATGCGGCCCCGCCACTTTTGGGAGCGTACTCTAGTGGCGTACTTCAGTAGCGTGCTTTGGAGGCGCATTCTAGACGCTTTCCTTCCAGACAACAAATCGACGGACGTGGACCTGGCTGGGCGTTTGGGGCATGATCCTGCTGTCATGTCCCGAATGGGACACATTGAAGGGATTGATCAGGAATTGAAGATCAAAAAAGCAAGAAGGGTATTGAAATTGATCCGCCCGCGTGCTATACTAGGTCGGCTACCCACTTGAGTTGCATTGGTATTGTTCTGTTACAGAAGTCTTGTGTTTCACGTGAAACACCCATGGACTACGGAGAGGCAGCCCGAGTGTCGCTAGAGAATCTGATGGCAGCCGATAGCGCGACCGTCAACCAGACAAACAAGCAGGCAGGCGCAAGCGCGGCCGTTCCGGTCATCGACTACGAGGGCAGCGGCTATCGCCAGGATTTTTGGGAAGGGCAGGGGCGCGAATACGAAGACGCGGTCGAGCGGATCGTACTGCGTCGCCTGCTGCCGTCGCAAGGAGGCCGCATCGCCGAAATTGGAGCCGGATTCGGGCGCTTGGCCGATCTCTATCTCGGTTACGAGCAGATCGTTCTTTTCGACTACAGCCGCACGATGCTGAGCGACGCGGTACGCAGATGGGGAGATGACAAACGCTTTGTCTTTGTCGCCGGCAATCTGTATCAGATGCCGCTGGCCGATCAGTCGCTCGACGCGCTGGTGATGGTGCGGGTGATGCACCATCTGGCGGATATACCCGCGGCGCTGGCCCGGTTGCAAGCGCTACTGCACAAGGACAGCACGGCCGTGCTTGAGTATGCCAGCAAGCGCAACCTGAAGGCGGTCCTGCGCTGGCTGACGCGCCGGCAGTCGTGGTCTCCCTTTGACCCGGCGCCGCTGGAGTTTGTGGCGATGAACTTCGATTTTCATCCTGGCTGGATGGGCGCAAAACTAAAGGATGCCGGTCTGACCGTGCATCAACGCTACGGCGCCTCCCATTTCCGGCTGCGGACGCTGAAGAAAAGTTTGCCGGCGCAGGCTCTTGCCCGCGTGGACAGCTGGCTGTTTGACATCGGCGGCAGATTCCCTCTCGCGCCCAGTGTCTTCGTACAGGCGCAGGCGTCGAACGCACCGAGTCGTTCGCAGACAGACGCGTCTGCCGCGCATTCTATGCATTTTCGTTGTCCGGCATGTGGAACACATCCCCTGTCTGCGCTCAGCCCGGTTGAACTCCAGTGCCCGTCTTGCGCCCGCAAGTACGTGCAAAGGGAGAGCATCTGGGACTTCAAGTTGCCGGCATGACCGCACTCCGTCCGCTCTGGATGGGACCAGGTTTGCGTCCCTTGGGACAAACTCTACGGTAGAGTTACGACGCCGCAAGGTAGATGAAACGCGACGGTATTGATGATGCTTGCAGGGTGACGCACCGGTCCACGTGGGCCAACCGGCTGCGGACCGTGAACGCCCATTCTGAAAAAAGAGGTGACGATGGCTGAAGACATGCTTTTGACGAAAGACCAGACTGAAGAGCGCAGTGAGGCGTTGAACGGGGCCGCGCCGGAACAGGGCGCGGCGCAACCTGCGGTGCAGGTTTCCAGCCCGCAGGAGACGCTGACCCATCTGCTGAAGGTCGGTCGCGAAAAGGGCTTTGTCAGCTACGATGAAGTGCTGCATGTCATGCCCGAAGCCGAAAACGACATAGAGCAACTGGATGACATTTTCGCTTCCCTGCTCGACCAGGGGATCTCCGTCGGCCAGGCGAAAGAGGACATTCCCCCCGGGGAGAAGCGGGAGGCGCCGGAAAACGCGGAAGAGGACGAGTTCGATCTCAGCCAGATCGAGATTGACGACTCGATCAGCCTCTATCTCAAGGAGATTGGCCGCGTGCCGCTGCTGACGGCGGCTGAAGAGGTCGATCTGGCCAAGCGGATGGAGGCTGGACGCGATTCGCGGCACCGGCTGAACCAGGAGGAAGTTGACTGGGAGGAACGGGAGCAGCTGCTGTGGCTCGTGCGCGATGGGCGGGCGGCGCAGGAGCACCTGATCAAAGCCAACAGCCGCCTGGTGGTAAGCGTGGCCAAGAAGTATGTGGGACGCGGGGTACCGTTCCTGGACCTGATCCAGGAAGGCAACATCGGGCTGATTCGCGCGGTCAAAAAGTTCGACTACTGCCGGGGATATAAGTTCAGCACCTATGCGACGTGGTGGATCCGGCAGGCGGTGACCCGGGCGATTGCGGACCAGGGGCGGACGATTCGTGTGCCGGTGCACATGTACGAGCAGATCAACCGGCTGACGCGCACGAGCCGCCAGCTTGTACAGGAGCTGGGCCGCGATCCGACAACGGAAGAGATCGCGGATGAGCTGGGGGTGACGCCGCGCAAAGTCGAGCACATCATGCGCGTGAGCCAGCGTCCGCTGAGCCTGGAGATGCCGGTCGGGGAGGAAGAGGACAGCTACCTGGGCGACTTCATCGAGGACGAAGACGCGGACAGCCCGCAGGACTCGGCCGGCCGCCAGATTCTGCGAGAGGTGATCGACGAAATTTTCCAGAGCCTTTCGCCGCGCGAGGTGCGCATTCTGCAACTGCGTTTCGGACTGGTGGACGGCTACAACTACACGCTCGAGGAGGTCGGGAGGAAGTTCGGCGTCACGCGTGAGCGGATTCGCCAGATCGAGGCGCAGGCCCTGAGCCGCTTGCGCCACCCCAGCCGCAGCCGCAGACTGCGGGACTATCTATAATTGAAACGCGGCTGGCGGCCAGAGGATTGAGGAAACAACTGGCCGCCAGCCGTGCATGTTCTCAGCGTATATCCCCTTCCCCGCGAATTACACCGCGCTCCAATCGATCGAAAAGTTTAGAGATGTTCTGCGCAGCCACTTCTTCAAGTGGAAGGTCGAGTTCCGTGCAGATCTGGGTCAGATACCAGAGCACGTCGCCCAGTTCGCTCTTCAAGGCGGCGCGGTCGTCTTCGCTGATGACACCGTCTTTGTCGCGGAAGATCTTCTTGATTTTGCCCGCCACTTCGCCGGCCTCATTCACAAGGCCCAGCGTCGGATAGACGATGGCGTGGTCGGTGCTGACCAGGTTCCAGGTCTTGCGGGACTCCCTCTGATAGCGCTCAAAATCGATCCTCTCCATGCCTCTTTCCTTCGCTGACGGGTGCAGCCTATCTTCGGATGCGGGCGGCCCGGGATAAACAGTACAAAAAAGCCCGACCTTTCAGTCGGGCCTTGGGCTCAGCATGGGCGCGGCTATACGTCCAGATTGCGCACCTCGTGGGCGTGGGTCTGGATGAATCGGCGGCGCGGCGGGACACTGCTGCCCATCAGCATATCGAAGGTGCGGTCAGCCTCGGCCGCGTCCTCGACCTGGACCTGCAGCAGGGTGCGGTGGTCCGGGTTCATGGTCGTCTCCCACAGCTGCTCCGGGTTCATCTCACCCAGCCCTTTGTAGCGCTGCTCCAACTTGATATTGTCCGCGCCCATTTCCTGCCGGATCTGCGAGAGGGCGTTGTCGTTGTAGACGTACTGTTCGGAGCGCTTTGCTTTGCCGTTCTGGCGCTCGGTGATCTGCACCTTGTAGAGAGGCGGCTGGGCGATGTAGAGATGGCCGTTTTCGACCAGCGGCTCCATGTAGCGGAAGAAGAGCGTCAGCAGCAGCGTGCGAATGTGCGCGCCGTCGACGTCGGCGTCGGTCATGACGATAATGCGGTTATAGCGCAGATTTTCGACGGTGAAATCATCGGCGACGCCGGTGCCGAGCGCGGTGATCAACGACTGGACCTCCTTGTTGCTCAGGATTTTGTCGAGGCTGGTGCGCTCAACGTTGAGGATTTTGCCGCGCAACGGCAGGACGGCCTGGAAGCGGCGGTCGCGGCCCTGCTTGGCGCTGCCGCCAGCGCTGTCACCCTCGACGATGTAGAGCTCGCTCTCGTTTGGGTCGCGGCTGGAGCAGTCGGCCAGCTTGCCCGGCAGGGTCAGGCTCTCGAGCGCGCTCTTGCGGATGACCAGTTCGCGGGCCTTGCGTGCGGCCTCTCTGGCGCGAAAGGCGACCTGGCACTTATCGGTAATGCGTTTGGCCTCGCGCGGGTTCTCCTCCATCCAGCTGTTGATGCCCTCGGCCACTGCCGTTTCAACGTGGTAACGGACCTCGTTGTTGAGCAGTTTGAGCTTGTTCTGGCCTTCGAACTGGGGTTCCAGGACTTTGACGCTGACGATGGCGGTCATGCCTTGGCGCGTGTCGTCGCCGCTGAAGTTGGGGTCGTTGTCCTTGAGGATGCCCTGTTTGCGAGCGTAGTCGTTGATCTGGCGCGTGAGCGCGGCGCGCAGGCCGGTCAAATGTGTGCCGCCATCGGGCGTGTTGATGGTGTTGGCAAAGGCGAAAATCGACTCGTTGTAGCCGTCGGTGTACTGGATGGCGGCCTCGACATGGGTCGATTCGATCTGCATGTCGACGTAGATCGGTTGGTGCAGGACCGTACGATTCTTGTTGAGATAACGCACAAACGTCTGCACGCCGCCTTCGAAATAGAAGCTGATCTCGCGCGGCTCGTCGCCGCGTTCATCGATGAAATGGAGGTCGATGCCGCGGGTAAGGAACGCCATCTCGCGGAAACGGGTCACGAGTGCGTGCCAGTCATATTCGAGTACGTCGAAAATGGTATCGTCGCGCAGAAAACGCTGGATGGTGCCGGTCTCCTCGCGGGGGCACTTTCCGACCTCCTTCAGGTCGGTCACCGGCACGCCGCGCCTGAACTCCTGCTCCCAGATCTTGCCGTTGCGCTTTACCTGCGTCACCATCCACTCGCTGAGCGCGTTGACCGCGCTGACGCCGACGCCGTGCAGGCCGCCGGAGACCTTGTAGCCGGCGCCGCCGAACTTCCCGCCGGCGTGCAGTTTGGTCATCACGACGGTCAGCGCGGGCAGACCGGTCTGCTTCTGCGTGCCGACGGGGATGCCGGCGCCGTTATCTTCGACGGTTACGCTCTCGTCCTTGTGGATTGTCACCACGATCTTGTCGCAGCGGCCCTGCATCGCCTCGTCAATGGCGTTGTCGACGACCTCGTAGACCATGTGATGCAGCGCCTTGTCGTCGGTGCCGCCGATGTACATGCCGGGCCGCTTGCGCACGGCCTCCAAGCCTTCCAGCACCTGGATCTGATCGGCGCCGTAGACGAAATCCTTTTTGTTCATCTGTACAGCCACTGAATCCTCCAACAGTTTGAGGCTGCTGAGAAAACGGCAGTCAGCCTCTCTAGAATGTCTCCGCTCACGCCCACCGCATGTCAGGCTGACGCCTGCGATTCACCCTGTTGCATCGCCAGGATGCGGGTCCGGTAAAAGACGAGCAGAGACATTGCCAGTCCCGTGCCGATAAAGGTATTTCCCAGGGTGGCAACGGCCACGCCCAGCGTGTGCAGCTGCGTGATCTGACGGAACAGCAGCCCCATACCCAAAGAAATCAGACTGGTCAGCACAATGAATCCGAGCGTATGCCAGAAATTGTGGCGGACCAGGTGGATGCTGCGGCGTACTGCGTGTCCTATGGCCAGGTCGTCTAGCACCATCGCGGTGGTCACAAAGTACAGGAAGAGCAGGATCACGATGACCAGGCCGCCGAAAAGGCTGCCAAAGAGCAGCAGCGCGCCGGAACCGAGTGCCGGGCTTATCAGCGTCAACACAGTGATGCCCAACAGGCCGGGAATGTAGATCATCAACAGGCCGAAAGAGATAATGACCAGAAAGCCAATCGTGCGCAGCCAGTGGCGGATGACGCGCCTGGCCAGGCTGTTCAGTGAGAGCGTCTTCTGGCCTTCTCCGATTGGCAAACTCCTGGCCAGCAGATTCATATAGGTCGCGCCAATCAGGAGACCGGCGAGCCCAAAGAGCAGAGAAAGCAGAATCGCGGTGGCGATAGAGTCGATCTCGACACTGGGATGGCCGCCCTTGATTCCAGGCAGGACGGCGAGCAGGCTGGGCACTCGATAGAGCAGACCGTTGACAAGAAAGTGGGCCAGGTTGCTGGTCTGACCGACCGCGACCAGCAGATCGCCCGTCTGCGGAGAGGCAAACGGGTTCCCCTCCATCATGTTTGCGCCGGCCGTCATCGTCCTGAAGAGGTCGGCCAGCTGCTCCAGGAGCGGACCGATGCTCCAACGGGGCATGAGCCACAACAGGGCGTCCAAGAGAAGTGGCAACAGCAGCAGCCCGGGGCGCTGGCCGACAAAACGATAGCCGGTTGATATGCTGTCGATGATACCCACAAGCCCCTTCCAAACGCGGCTGTGAGACCCTTCCATGAGGAGGCCGCCAGACGGCAATTTGCCGCAACGTCAAACTAACTTATTTTACCATATACGCCACTTCGGGCCGAACGGTCGCAGCTTGCGATCCCGTAAGCGGACGTAACGACTTCGCCGCCGAAACCGATTAGACGGGAGGGCCGGAGCCGTCTACAATCAGGAGACCGAGTGCAGCGAAGCCTTCCGGCTACGAGACGACCCAAGGAGTTAGCATGGCCTCATTTGCCATCGAGGGCGGCCATCCAATCGAAGGAACCGTCAGCGTCAGCGGCAACAAGAACGCCGCTTTTCCCCTGATCGCCGCATCTCTGCTCACCGATGAAGCCGTTATCCTGGAAAATGTGCCGCAGATCGACGATGTTGACACGATGCTGGAGATTCTGGCGGGGCTGGGCGTCCTGGTCAGCAGGGAGGGCAGCCGGCTGACACTGTGTGCGGACGGCCTGCGCGGGCATGCGCCGGACGCGCGGCTTTTCAGCCGCATCCGCGGGGGTCTGAACCTGATGGGGCCGCTACTGGCGCGGCGGGGCGCGTTCCAGGTCGGGGGCGCGGCCGGCGGCGACGACATCGGCCGGCGGCGCATCGACACGCATCTGCTCGCCTTTGACCATTTGGGGGCTTCCTTCGCACGGCCCAGCGGCGGCCCGTTCGAACTGCGCGCGGGCGGCCGGCTGCGCGGCGCCGATATTCTGCTCGACGAGGCCTCTGTGACCGCGACGCAGAATGCGGTCATGGCCGCCTCGCTGGCCAGCGGGACAACGCTCCTGCGCAACACGGCCAGCGAGCCGCACGTGCAGGAGCTCTGCCGGCTGCTGGTGGCGATGGGGTGCCCGATTGAAGGGATTGGCAGCAACACGCTGGTCGTGCACGGGCAGGAGCGGCTGCACGGGGCGCAGGCGACGGTCGGGCCGGACTATATGGAGGTGGGCAGCTTTATCGGCCTGGGCGCGATCACACGCGGGGCGTTGCGCATCGCCAACGTCGAGCCGCGGCATCTGCGTATGTTCGAGCTGGTCTTCCGTCAGCGGCTGGGCGTGCGCATGGAGCTGGAGGAGGACCCGCAGGCGGCGCTGACCGGCTATACGCTTGCGGTGCAGGACGAGCAGGCGCTGCGCGTGCGTCCCGACTTCGGCGGCGCGATTCCTAAGATCGATGACGCGCCCTGGCCCGCGTTTCCGCCCGATGTAATGAGCATTGCCATCGTCGTCGCCAGCCAGGCGGCAGGCACCGTGCTGATCCACGAAAAAATGTTTGAGAGCCGTCTCTATTTCGTCGACAAACTGGTGGCGATGGGCGCGCAGATCATCGTCTGCGATCCGCACCGGGCTGTGGTGACCGGCCCGGCGCGGCTTGTCGGCCAGAAAGTGAGCAGCCCGGACATCCGCGCGGGTATGGCGCTGATTCTGGCCGCGCTCAGCGCGGAAGGTGAGACGCGCATCGGCAACAGCGAGCAGATCGACCGGGGATACCAGCGCGTCGATGAGAAGCTGCGCGCGGTCGGCGCGCGCATTGAGCGTGTCGACGGCTGAACCGGTCAACCTCCGCCTTCCACGACGGACTGTTGCGCCCGCCGCAATGCCAGTTTGCGCCGCAGTTCATCGTGGGCGTCGCGGTCTAGAGGATAGCGCGCCGCGGCCCACATCGAGAGAAGCAGCAGGACCGCCGGAACCCCACCCATAATGATACGCAGGGCCAGCACCGCCTCGGGCGGCTGCGACGCGGCCGCGCCTTCGACGAAGCCGGCCGCGTTGAGGATCTGGGGCACGATCAGGCCGACAGCGAAGGCGGTGGCGATCTTGCGGAAGGTGACCAGATAGGCGGAGTAGACGCCCTCGCGCCGCTCTCCGCTGTGCCATTCGTCCTCTTCGATAATATCGGCCACGATCGCCCAAGGGGTAACGTTGGCCGCGCCGTAACCGATGCCGGCGATCGCGGCCACGATCAACACAAGAGTCGGGTTCCCTGGCGGCAGCAGGCTGATCACCGCCATGACCGCGGCCCAGAAGATCATCATGCGGATATATGTTCGGCTCTTGCCCCAGCGGCGCATCAACTGCACCGTCAGCGGCATCGAGAGGAAGGCGACGCCCAGCACGGCCGCCAATACATAGCTATCGAACGGAGGTGAAAGCTGCATGTAGTAGACGAGGAACCAGACGAAGACCGCGGTGATGATGTCGACGGCGGAGAAGGCCAGGACGTAGATGGCGGCGCCGATGCGGAAGGGCCGGTTGGCAAAGACCTCTTTGGTTATGCGAACGAAGTCAGGCCGGCCCTGCGGTTTCGTCAGCTCCCGCTGCGGCTCGCGTATGAATGCCACGACCAGCAGCGGGGTCACGACAATCAGCAAGCCCCAGATCGCACCTGAGACGGCGAAACCGTATTGCAACGCCTCAGGCCCGCTGAACCAGCCGACGAAAACGGTTTCGGCCAGCCGTTTGAACAGGCCGGCCGTCAGCAGGGCGACGAAGATCGAGTTTCCCATGCGCCAGCCGGCGAGGCTGGCGCGCTCGTCGTAATCTTCGGTCAGCTCGGCGGTAAGCGCGGAATAGGGCGCGTTGACGATGGTGAAGGCGGTATCGTAGAGGATGAAGATGACCGCGTAGTAGAGGGCCGCAGCGATACCGCCTTCGAACGGCGGCGGGCTGAACATGAGGAAGAAGCCGACGCCGAAGGGCAGCGCGCCCAAGAGCATGAAGGGGCGGCGGCGGCCCCAGCGGCTGCGCAAGCGGTCGCTTAGAATGCCAATCAGGGGGTCGTTGACGCCGTCCCAGAAACGGCCGATGATGAAGGCGATGCCGGCCAGGCTGACGTCAACGCCGACGACGGTGACGGTGAAGTAGAACCAGAAGAGGGTACGGGCCGCTGTCGCGGAGGCCGCGCCCCAGTCCCCCAGCCCGTAGATGACCTTAGTGAAGGTGGGCAGCCGCTGCCGCGCCGCGCCGGTCGTAATCGCCCCGTCTCCCTGGCTTAGTTCTGACTGAGAATGATCCAAACCTCGCCCTGGTCCCCCGACACGGTAAACTGGATATTCTGGCTGTCGCGCTTTCCGTGGCCGTCCATCACCCACATCGTGTAGTTCCCGTTCACCGTTCCCCCGGGCAGCCGGTCGCGTTTGAGATTATAGGTATAATTGTGCGAACCAAGGCCTCCTCCACCGGGATTGCCCAACCAGCTGCGGACCTCCCAGTCCTTGTCCGTCGTGGGCATCACCTGGGTCCCATCTTTGATCAATCCCACAAAATATGAGCCCTGCCACTCGTATTTGCCATCGCCGAGAACGCGTACAAAGCCGAGCAAGAGCTTCAACTCGGAACCACCATTGTGACCGAACTTGGGCCCTTCTCGCAGTCTGAACTTGCAGCCGTCGCCGCCGATGCCGGCGCACGGGTCGGCCGGGGCCGGCGCGGTAGGCACAGGTGTGGCGGTCGGCGGAGGCGGAACCGGCGTGGCGGGGATGTTCTGGGCGAGCGCGATCAACTGCGGGTTCTCGACGTTGACCAGTTCCACGTAGATCCAACCCTGCCGGCCATTGAAAGTGAACGCATACCAGGTGCCCTCCACATTCTTGCCGCTGATCTCAAACTGCTGTCCTCTCTGAACGGTGCCGAGTGGGGGGAAACTTGTACTCGGCCCGCTGCGCACATTCACAGCGGGGGCCTGCAGGTCGCTCTTGACCGTAAATCGTGCCACAGTCTGTTCCGGTATCGGCGTGTCGGTCGGCGCGGGCGGAACTGGCGTGTCGGTGGGCTGGACAACCTGTTGCTGTGCCGGCTGCTGAACCGCCGCGCCGCTGGCGACCTGCGCGGTCGGAGGCGCGGGCGTAAAGGTAGGGACGGAGGCCATCATTTGGCGCGTGGCTGTCGGTGTTGGCTCCGGGCCGGTGAAAAGGCCGCATCCGGCCAGAAGGAACGCGCTCACGCCGAGCGCCAACGCCGCACTGAGCGACTTCCGGGCGCTCGCCTTGCAAAAATGTTGCGCAGTCAACGAATTCATACGCATCGGCAGAAAGTTCTCCTTGCATAGCAGGCGCGCTGCCATCCCCGAGACGATAGCAGACAGGATGGCACGGTACGCCTATCATAGCAGGTAGGACGAATCGGCGAAAGTCTCGTAAATTTGGCTGGGGAGAGCCGGCGGTGGGAGTACCTGTTGGCGGAAGTCAGGATCGGCTCATCCGTCTCCGTATACCAGAGCAGATCCGGGCGCAGATTGCCCACCGTCTCAAGGTCGCCGACTGGCTCGATGGTAGGCCAGTCAGGATCATAGTTTGGGTTGCTGTATGGACCCAAGGCACAGCCGGCAGCGAACAGCGCGCTCGCCCCAACGATCAGCAGATACAACGACTTCAAACGCATGAACGAAAATGTCACCCTTTCGGCCTATCTCATTGTCACTCCGAAAGGAATACGCGAGCCATATTGCGCTGCCACCTAATTCCTCGGCGCGCCGAAGCACTCCTCCGGCCGGTTGGGATGCACCGTCTCCGGCGTATCCACGTCCAGCAGCCGGACACGCTCTTCGACACCGTCCTCGAAGCGCACGGTCAGCGTGTCGCCGTCCGCCACCCGAACCACCAGGCCCCACACGGCCTCCTGCGGCACGCCCGGAAAGACGGTCACCTCTTTCGGTCTGACAGCTGTGGGGGGAAGCTGCGTCGGAGTCGGCGTCGGCGTGATTGTCGCAGTCGGCGTTGGCGCCGGCGTGAGCGCAACTGTAGCCGTGACCGTCGCCGTAACCGTAGCCCCTGTCACTGTCGCCCGGTCCGCCGCCTGCGTAGACCGCAGCGGCGACAGCTGAACGCTGCCATCGCCGTCGCCCTGGCCGCCGAGCGCGAGGCCGATCAGGACGAAAGCCGCAATGGCGATGATATTTCGGACCGTTTTCAAAAACTCAACCTCCGATACAGTAGAATCGACCTTAGTGGCGCCTTAGCGAAGTTGGAGTCGGGATGGGTTGGTGCTCTCATTCGTCTTGGGGTCCAGTTACTCCACCCGGCGCGCCCACCCCGCGTGCCATCAACGCCGACAGCCGCTCGAACCGTTCCCTCAGCGGCTGCCACACGCGCTGCGCGTGCAGGTCCGCCAGCTCCAGGATGCACGCATCCTCCTTGTCCGGGTAGTAGCGCCGCCGGTAGCCGACCTCGGCAAAATTCAGCTTGCAGTAGAGCCGCCGCGCGACTTCATTGCTGACGCGCACCTCCAGCGCGGCGGTCTGCGCGCCCTCCTCGCGGCCCAGCGCCAGCAGCGCCAGCAGCAGCCACTCACCGATCGAGCGGCCGCGCCAGCCCGGCTGCACGGCAATGGTAACGATGTGCATCTCGGCGCCGAAGCGCATGAAGCCGCCCTGCGCGATCAGCGCGGGCAGCGCGGGCGGACTGGTTCCGGGGACTGGCGAGACTTTGAGATAGCGGCTGCGGCGGTTGCGCGTCAGCTCGCTGTGGTAGGTGGCAAGCGACCAGGGAGAGGGGAAGCTGACCGACTCCAGCGCCATCACGGCCGCCAGATCGGCCAGGGTCAGCGGACCGATCTCCAGCGCACAGGTCCACCGGCTCTCGTCGCGCTGGTCGGTCTGTCCCTCATGGCCGGGCGGGGCCGCCCCCTTCTCAGTCATTGACATGATAGTTGTTTAGGTAAGTAATTATGTTGGTAACTGACAACCGCTGTCAACGCGGCGGGAGCAGATAGAGTGGCTGCAAGGGGGCCGTAAGCGCGGACGAGCCGGCACGCAGATGGCGAAGCGCCAGCCGGGCGAGCGACTCTCCGCGCGTCGGCGTCGAGCCGAACTGTGCGGTAAAGGCAGCGCCGCGGCCATCAACCGGCAGATCGAAAACGACGGCGGGATCAATGCAGCGCACGTGGTGCAGATCTTGCACAGCCTGGCGTAGGGCATCATTCAGATCGCCCACGAGCCAGACGGGACGATCTTCCCTACGCAGCGCGGCAGCAAGCTCTTCAACTTGCCCGGCGCAGTGCTCGGACACGGGAGGCAGCCAGAGCGGGTCATCGAGCGGCGCGAGCGCCCAGTTGAAGCGGCCGCGTCCGGCCTGCAGCAGCGGCCATACCACCGCGCCCGCCTCCGCCGCGAGGGGCACAAAGCGGGCCGCAGTGACGCTCAACACCGGCAGACCGACGACGCGGGGTGGCTGCGGCAGCCCCAGCATAATCCCCTTGACCGCGCTGATGCCGATGCGGACGCCGGTGAAGCTGCCAGGCCCGGTGGTGACGGCGACCGCGCCGACCGCGTCGATATCGGCGCCGGCCTGCTCCATCATACGCGATACCGCCGGCAGCGTCTCCTCGGTCTGCCGGCGCCGCGTGCGCCAGACGCGTTCCGCTAGAACAGAGTCGCTCGCGGGGTCGAACAGGGCCACCGTGCAGATCGAGGAGGCGACGTCCAGAGCGAGCAGCATACGCCAGTGGTTAGTGGCTTGTGGCCGGTGACCAGCAACAGCGGGAACTCATGGAATGACCGGTTCGCTGATCTGTGGCCGGTGGAAAGTGGTCGGAGACAAGTGGTCGGCGGTCAGTCGGCCAGCCCTTCATCGTCGCCTGCGCCGCGGGTGAGAACGGGCATCCGTTTGTGATGGACGACTGGCGTGACGATCTGGTCCACCAACCGTCGGGTGCCGGCGACATTCAGCTTTTCGTAGAAAAAGGCGTAGTGGTCCTCGACCGCGGCAAAAATCGCCTCTGCCTGCTCAGGCGGCAACGCCCACAACTCCGGCTTGAAGGGCCCCAGCGCCTTCTTGCGCGTCTTCAAATGGAAGACCAGGTCGGTATCGCTGGCGCCGCGCTCGTCGGCGTGGTGCGCGTCCAGATGGGCGTGCATTTCGGCGCGCAGCAGCTCGGGAAAGCCGGGATGATCGAAAAAGGTGTTCATAAAGCCGGTGGCCAGATGAATCTCGATCGTCTGCGTCTCGGGAAATTTGCTGAACAGCTCGGCCGGCAGCGTGCTCGCGCCGTGCTGGACCGCGCCGCCGGAGCCATGGAAGCGGGCGCGTTCACCCAGGTCGCGCAGCGTGTCGAAGTCGACCGCGACGTCGGCCTGGCTGCCGTCAGGCAGCAGAATACCGCCATGCGTGGTGCCGGTGGCCACGCTGATCTTGCTGAGACCAGCGTAGTCGCCCAGTTCGGCCAGCGCAGCCTTGTAGCCGTGGACGTAGGCGTCCAATTCGGGTACGGTCGAGTTCTTCTCGCCGACTTCGCCGATCTCGCCGCCAAGGCTGATGGTCACCCCTTCCGGCTCCAGGTCGCGAATGAACTTGGTGAGCTGCGCCGAACGTAGGTAGTTGTCATGCTGCTGCGCGTCGAGCGAGGGCGGCTCGAGCGTGACGAGTGTGCTCGTGTCGATGTCGATATTCCAATAACCGGCCGCCACCGCCTTTTTGGCCAGCGCCTTCACCTCGTGCAGCGCGCCGTCCGGGTCGGTCCTGTACTTCTTGCCGTCGACCTGAAAATGGTCGCCCTGGATGAAGATCGGGCCGCTGTAGTCCTCTTTGATCGCCGCGGCGATAAGGACGGTCGCGAACTCGGCCGGCTCCTGGAATGTGTAGCCCATTTCGCTGCGGGCGATCTCGAAAATGAAGGCGCCTGTCCGGGTGCGCTGCGCGGCGCGGTAGGCGGCGCGGCCGGCCTCGTAAGTGGCGAAACGCATATTCATTGCCGGGATAGTGCGATTCGACCAGGCGTCCGCCGCCCTCGCCATGTATAGATCGTGGATACTGGCCGGGCACGCGCCCATCAACTGGCCGAGTTCCCAGATCAACCAGCGGCTGAACGTTTTCACCGGCAATGTGCCGAAGACCGCATCGCGCACGAGTGTGTCGATTTGAACGGCGCGCATCTTGTCCGCGTCGAGCAGCTCGACGCGCCCGCGGTCGTCAATGCCAACCGCCGCTCTCAGATCGCGGCGCATTTCGTGGACAGATTCGTGTATCACGCTCGTTCCTCTCGGACCATTTTGGCGGCGAAACGTTACGGTCGGACGGGTTGTCATGCGGAGCGCGCTCCCCGCCGCTTCTTTGACCGCCATTCGGTCCATTGGGTAGAATAGCAGAAAGCGGTCAGGGTAGACAAAGTGGGCTGCGCGTACCTATGGGCGGGCAGCCATTTCATTCTTTAGAGCGGAGGCACTCGATGTCAGGACTGAAACTGGGCGCGCATATGTCAATCGCCGGTGGGGTGAGCAACGCGCTGGATGCGGCCGAGGCCGCGCACAGCAACGCGGTGCAGGTCTTCATGAAGAGCAACCGCCAATGGAGCGGTCCGGAGGTGAAAGAAGAGGACGTCTCGCGCTGGAATACGCAGATGCCGGCCAGCGGAGTCGCGTACGCGGTCAGCCACGCTTCCTATCTCATCAACCTGGCCTCGCCCAAAGATGACCTGTGGGAGAAGAGCGTCGCCGCCTTCGCGGATGAGTTGCAGCGGGCGCACGCCTACGGAATCGGTCACGTTGTGCTGCATCCGGGCGCGCACACCGGCAGCGGCGAGGAGGCCGGGCTGCAACGGATCGCGGACGCGCTCAACCGCATCCACGCGCAGCTGCCCAACTGCGCCGACGTGATCACGCTGCTGGAGCTGATGGCGGGGCAGGGAAGCACGCTGGGCTATACCTTCGCGCAGCTGGCGCAGATCATTGCGCTGGTGGAAGAGAAGGAGCGGGTGGGCGTCTGCCTCGACACCTGTCACGCGCTGGCCGCGGGCTACGATTTTCGCACGGAAGAGGGCTACGAGGCGATGATGGCGGAGCTTGAGGAGACGGTCGGCATCGAGAGCGTGGGCTGCTGGCACTTCAACGACAGCGCCAATGACCACGGCAGCCGCAAGGACCGGCATGCGCACATCGGCGAAGGCTTCGTGGGCGCGGAAGGCTTCCGCCACATCCTCAACGACATACGCTGGGACGGCGTGCCGATGCTGCTGGAGACGCCCAAAAAAGAGGACGGCGACGGCAAGGATTTGATGAACCTGCGCGCCTTGGCTGCCCTGGTGGTCGACGCAAGCCGCCTGCCGGAAGGTCTGCGGCCAAAGTAAACTCCTGTCCGCAGTTCCCCTGACCTGTACACAAACGAACAAACAATCGAAACCGGCAACTGCCGTCGTCACCAGTTCAACGACAGGAGGCGCAGCAGTTCGGCCGGAGACGTCGAGCCGCGCATGCGAACGCGTTTCAGCTGGAAGAGATTGCCGGTCGTGTGGGTGGCGCCGCCGTCGATCGTCACGCCGCCCCAGTAGCCGGCGCTTTCGAAAATACGGATTGTGCTGTTGTCGTAGCGCCCGAAGGGGTAGGTGACGAATCGGGGGCGCACGCCGAGCTCGTATTCGATCGTCTCGGCGCTGCCCAGCGCCTGCCAGACAAGGTAACTGTCGGTGCGGTTGCGCAAGCTGGCATGGTTGCGCCCGTGAGACTCGATGAACATCCCGGCGGCCTGCATCTCGCGCGCCATATCCCACGACATATAGATCGGGTTCTGCGCGTCGATATAGTCGGTCACAACGAAAAACATCGCTGTCATACCGAACTCCTGCAGCAGGGGAAATGCGTTCTGGTAGTTGTCGCGATAGCCGTCGTCAAAGGTGAGTATGATCGGCTTCTCGGGCAGGGGCGCGCCCTGGTTGAGGTGTTCGACGAGATCATACATGCTGACGGTCGTGTAACCGGCGTCGGCGAGGGTCTGAAGATGGCTTCTGAACAGTTCAGGCGCGACCGACAGGTCTCGCCGGTAGATGTCTGAGCCGGGCGGGGGCACGCTGACGTAATGATACATCAGGACCGGAACGCGCGCTTTGCGAATGCGTCCGTCGGGCACGGGCGGCGGCTGCGCGACTATGGGCCTCGTCTGCGGCGTTGGCGTTGACTGCAGGCCGTTATGGATGCCGGGAAGCCTGAGAACAGCCTCGCTGTTGAAAACCGCGGGCAGCATGAGCACTGTCGGCTCGCGTTCCTCAGCCGTATCCTCTTCGCTTATCTCGGCCAGAATCCAGTCGTGGTACTGGCTGACACGGGTATAGACGCCGTAGAACTCCGGCCGCGCACAGCCGATGCCGAAGCTGACAATCCCGGCTAGCTGCCAGCCGCCGTAGCCGTCCGCCACGATAAGGGGGCTGCCGCTGTCTCCGTGGCAGGCATCTTTGCCCCCTTCGCTGTAGCCGGCGCATAGAAGATTCTCGTTGATCATTCTGCCCATCGCGCTAATGCAGTCTCCCTCGGACACGATCGGCAGCTCAACCTGTTGCAGGTCGTAGGAGAGGAGGCCTGCGGCGCTGTCTTCGGAGAGCGCGCCCCAGCCGATTACGGTCGACAGCGTACCCGGCGCGGCCAGGTCCAGGTTTTCGGGCGACAGGAACGCGACCTGTTCGGCCTCTGCCGGCTGCGTGAGATGCAGCAGAGCGAGGTCGTGGGCAAAATCGTGGGCGAAGTCAAAACCGTAGCTGGGGTGGAGGAGAATGCGGTCAACCTCGAACCGGTGGCCCTGGCCGCTGCCGAGCCTGTGGACGCCGACGGTCACCGTGAGTTGACCGGGCGCGGCATTGACGAAGCAGTGCGCGGCGGTCAACACCCAGCTGGGAGCGACGAGCGAGCCGCCGCAGAAGGTGTAGGAATCGGGTTCGGTGAAGGCGCGGATGGCGACGATCCACGGCCAGGCGTCGGACGCGGCGGTCTCCCCACCGACGATCTGTCCCTGAAGCCCTGCGGACGGCAGAGGAGTGGCCGTCGCGGTTGCGGTCGCGTCCGATTGCGCGTTCTCATCATCGCTCGCTTTGATCGCCGCTTCGAGGGTGGCGGCGATTTCAGCCTCTTCAGGAGAACCGGAATCCGGTGTTGCCGTCGCTTCGAGAGCGGACGCCTGCGCTGAACGGGGCTCTCCCGCGGAGACCCCCGGGTCCTGCAGTAAAACCTGGTTGAATAAATGAAGCAGGGCCAGCAGCAGCATGCTGAACAGGATGGTGGTGGTCAGTTTCGGGACCAATTTGCGGCGGACGGCAGCACGAAATGCGCCCCTGCCGGAGAGGGGCGCAGAAGAACCGGACTTTTGCGAAGCTGGCCGCTGAGCACGCCATTTCATGGCGGCATTTTAGCAGACCGGATTGGGAGCGGCAAAAAAGGTTGATAATTTTGCCGCGACGCGTATAATTATGGTTCCACTCACAATTGAAATCAGTCACAGAGACACAAAATGACGATCACGAAGATGCCCACAGCGCTGCAACCGGCGGAAAAGATGAAATATCTCTCCGAGCTGATGGTCTTTCAGGATCTGACATCGAAAGAGATGGAAGAGCTGAACCGGATTACGACGATGAGCACGGTGCACAAGGGGCGGGTTTTCTACCGACCGGAGGAGCCTGGCGAAGTGCTGTTCATCCTCAAGGAGGGGCGGGTGCAGCTCTATCGCATCAGCCCGGAGGGCAAGAAACTGGTGATCACGACGCTCGGCCCGCACACGCTGTTCGGTGAGATGGCGCTGCTGGGCACGAAGATGCACAATACATTCGCCGAAGCGGTCGATGACTGCCTGATCTGCATCATGAGCCGAACGGACCTGGAACGGCTCATCCTCAGCAAACCGCAGGTCGCGCTGCGCATCCTCGAAATCACGGGACGGAGACTGCAGGAGGCAGAGGAGAGCCTGGAAAACATGGCTTTCAAGGGCATCCCCGCGCGGCTGGCCAACCTGCTGCTGCGCCTCTCCGACGAACAGGAGTCGGACGTGGTGACCGGCCTGACGCACCAGGACCTGGCAGAGAGCGTGGGCACATACCGGGAGACGGCCACGCAGGTCCTTAACGATCTCAAGTCGCAGGGGTTGATCGATATTGGCCGCAAGCGCATCACACTGCTGGACCGGGAGACGATTTCGGTCATTGGCAGCAAACGCATCAAGCTGTTGGACGAAAATGCGTAGGTTGCGCCGTCTCGCCGCGGCAACGGATTCACGCCAGCGCAGTGTGCGCGCGTAGCGGTCCCCGCACTCCACTTGCCACGCGCCATTTTCCGCGCCATGTATGACCGCTCAACGCAAGTAGATCGCACTGTCGATAGTATCAATTTTGGTATCGGCCAGCCGGACTTCGATCTCCTTCCCCACGCGCTAATGGGACAGGTCGCGGCTGCCCGCTTCGCCGAGGGCGATACCGAGCTGCTCAATTACGGTTTCCCCCAGGGGGACGGCCGTTTCCGCTGGGCGCTGGCCGAATTCCTCAGCCAGGGCTACGACGACGAAGTGCAACCGCAGCAGTTGATGACCACCGCGGGCGCCTCGCAGGCGCTCGACCTGATCTGCACCTTTTTCGCCCGCCCCGGCGACACCGTCTTCGTCGAAGAGCCCAGCTACTTCCTCGCCCTGCGCATCCTGCAAGAGGACCACCGGCTGAACGCCGTCCCGATCGCGACCGATGAAAACGGGCTGGTACCGGCGGCGGTGGAAGAGGCGTTGACCCGCCACCGGCCGGTCTTCCTCTACACCATCCCCGCTTACCAGAATCCCACCGGGCGTACCCTTTCGCGCGGCCGCCGCCAGGAGCTGCTGGCGCTGGCCGAGGCGCACGACTTTCTCATCGTCGCGGACGAGGTCTACCATCTGCTCGACTTTGGAACGCCGCCGCCGCCGCCCTTTGCCGGGCATGTAGACAGCGGGCGCGTGCTATCGATCGGTTCTTTTTCGAAGATCCTGGCGCCGGGCCTGCGGCTGGGATGGGTGCAAACGACGCCGGAGCGCGCGCAGCGCATTGCCCTGAGCGGGCTGGCGGACAGCGGCGGCGGACTCAACCAGTTCACCTCGAATCTGGTTCGGGTGGCGCTGGAGGGGGGCGGACAGAGGGAATATCTGGACAGCCTGCGCCGCGCATACCGAGAGCGGGTCGAAGCGATGGACGCGGCGCTTCGTCGGGAGATCGGCGCGCGCGCGGCGTGGCGCGTGCCCGGCGGCGGCTTCTTCTTCTGGCTCACATGCGCCGAGCCGGTCGACACGAGCGCGCTGTTGCAGAGAGCGGCCGGCGCCAGAGTCGGGTTCCTGCCCGGTCGGCGCTGCTCCAGCGTCGGCGGCCAGAGTAGCTGCCTGCGGCTCTGCTTTGCCCACTACGGGGTCGCTAAAATCGAAGAGGGGGTCCGGCGGCTGGGTCAGGTATTCGATTTGTAGTAGATAGTGGACTGTGGACAGTAGTTAGCGGATAGCGACTGGTAATCAGTGACTGTCTCGCGCCGCTGCCATCTGAACTGCCACGCGGATGGCGGCCAGCATACTTTCCTCGCTGGCCTTCCCAGTTCCCGCGATATCGAAGGCTGTGCCGTGATCGACGGAGGTGCGCAGGATCGGGAGGCCGATGCTGACGTTGACGCCGCTGTCGAAGGCGAGCAGCTTCATCGGGATGTGGCCCTGGTCGTGGTACATGGCGACGACGATGTCAAACTCGCCGCGTGTGGTGCGCAGAAAGACGGTGTCGGGCGGCTGCGGATCGGAGACCGTCCAGCCGCGCGCCCGCGCGGCTTCAATGGCGGGCTGGACCTGCGTCTCTTCCTGCGCGCCGAAGAGCCCGTTTTCGCTCGCGTGGGGGTTCAGCCCGGCGACCGCGATGCGCGGCGCCTCGATCCCCAGCGCTTGGCAGGAGTGGTGCGCCAGCTCGATCACCTCGAGCACGCGCGGCGGCGTGACGCGGCGGATCGCCTCCTCCAGCGAGACGTGCGTGCTCACGTGCACGACGCGCAGATTCGGCCCCACCAGCAGCATTGAGACGCGCTCGGCGCCGGTGCGCTCGGCCAGCAGCTCAGTATGGCCGGGGTAGAGGAAGCCGGCGCGGTGCATCGCCTCCTTGTTCAGCGGCGCGGTCACAACACCGTCCGCCTGGCCCGCCAGGGCCATGTCACAGGCGCGCTGCACATATTCGACCGCGGCCCGGCCGGCGCCCGCGCTCACCAGCCCGACCGGCGCGTCCGCGAGCGCGACGTTCGCCAGGTCCAGCAACGGAAACGTGCCCGCCTGGTAACGGCCCTCCCCGACGGGACCGGCGATGACCTCATAGCGGGGCTTGATTCCGAGCCATTCAGCGGCCCTGGTCAGGACCTGCCGGTCGCCGATGACAAGCGGACGGCAGCTATCAAAGACCTCCCTGTGCTGCAGGGCCTTCAGAATGACCTCCGGCCCGATCCCGGCCGGGTCTCCCAGCGTAATCGCCAGGAGCGGACGGCTGTCAGCCACTGATTTAACCCCCTTCACGCCTGTGTTGGTCGTCACTGCCAGCGCTCGGCATGGGCTCCGCGCTGCTGGGCTGATGCTATCATGCGCGCCCGCGCCCGCCAAACGAACGGAAGTCTCACGTTAGCCGATCGACAACGGATCCGTTACACTGTTTGACGCCTTATCACTTCCCCGAATACAACTGGAGAACTTGCAAATGACAACTATCGCACTCATCGGCTGCGCCCACATCCACACGCCCGGATTCGTCAGACGGTTACAGGCGCGCGACGATGTCAAAACGGTCGCGGTCTGGGACCATGATTCAGCCCGCGCCGAGTGCTGCGCGGCGCAGCTCGGCGCGCCGGTCGCAGCCGGCCTCGAATCGATCTGGGACGACAGCTCGATCGAGGGCGTGATCATCTGCTCGGAGACGGATCAACACGAGGCGCTGGTGATCGCCGGGGCCGCGGCGGGCAAGCATCTGTTCGTGGAGAAGCCGCTGGGCATGGGCGCCGGGGACGCATACCGCATGGCCAACGCGATCGAGCAGGCTGGCGTCCTGTTCCAGACCGGCTACTTCCAGCGCGGCATCCCGGCGCACCAATGCCTCAGGGAACTGATCGCCAAGGGCGTCTTTGGGCAGATCACGCGCGCCCGCTTTGTCTGCTGTCACAGCGGTGCGCTGCGCGACATCTTCACGCCCCAATGGCTGTGGATGACCGACCTGAAGCAGGCCGGCGTCGGCGCCTTCGGCGACCTCGGCACGCACGCGCTCGACCTGATGCTGTGGATGCTGGGCGACGTCGAGCGAGTAACCGCGACGCTGCAAGTTGTATTGGGTAAGTACGGGCCTGACTGCGACGAGAGCGGCGAGACGCTCTTTCGTTTCAGCAGCGGGACGATCGGCACGCTGGCCGCAGCCTGGGTCGACGTCGCCGAACCGGTCACCGCCGTAATCAGCGGCACCGAGGGCCACGCCTACATCCGCGACCGCAGCGATCTCTATATCACCAGCGCCAATCTCGACGGCGCCGACGGGCAATCTCCATGGACCGACCTGCCCGCGGAATGGCCGCACGCTTTCGACCTCTTCGTCGACGCGCTGGTAGCGGAGGACCCGTCCGCAAAATCGGCCGTCCCGCTGGTGGGCGCGCGCGAAGCCGCCTACCGCAGCGCGGTGATGGAGGCAATGTACACCGCCGCCGCCGATCGCTCGTGGGTGGCGCTGCCCTGAGCGATGCCTGTCTGAGGTTGGCAGGCGAGCGCCCCGCAGGAACTGACCGCCGCCAACGAACGTATCGCGATAGGGGACTATCGCATGGCACGCCGAAGATGCCTTAACGCGCGTCGCACAGGAATCAAGGAAAGGGAGATCGCGCACAGCGCCCTATCCGTCGCGACGCATCAGGCTGAAACTCTGGGCCGTAGGGCCGCCGTCGGGCGCGGCAGCGAGGAAAAGCGCCAGCGGGACGACCTCCTCCGGCTCCTTGAACCACTCCCCGTCCGGGATGGCCGGTTCGTCCGCTGTGGGAACGGGAGTCATCGCCGTGTTCACCGGCCCCGGAATCAGCTCGTTGACGCTGATGTTGTCGCCGCGCAGCTCCTGGCCGAGGATACGCGTAAACATCCACAGTCCGGCTTTGGAGACACTGTAGGCCGATGAGCCGGCCGAGCCGCGATGGCCCATGCCCGAGCCGACGGTGATGATCTTGCCGCCGCCGCGCGCCTTCAGGTGGGGAATGGCCGCCCTCGCGCAGAGGTAGGCTCCGGTCAGATTGATCGCGATCGTCCCGCTCCACACGGCCGCATCGCTGACGGCCACTTCGCTCTTCGGCGGAGAAACGCCGGCGTTGATCACAAGGATGTCGAGCCCACCGAATCGGGCCGTGGTCGCCGCAACCGCACGCTCGACCGACGCCGAATCGGACACGTCGGTGGTTACCGCGAGCGCCTGCCCGCCGGCCGCCTCGATTTCGTCGGCCACTGCCTCGATCTGCGCGGGCGTGCGCGCGGCGCAACAGACGGCAGCCCCCGCTCCGGCGTAGGCGATCGCAATCGCGCGGCCAATGCCGCGCCCCGCGCCGGTCACCAAGGCCACCTTTCCGGCCAGCGCCTGTTCTTCTTTCGTCATCCCATCCACCTCCTGGAGTCCCCAATCCAACCACAACCGAATTGACACATCCCTGTCGATAACAGAAAATCTGGGGCGAAACAGCAGCCGGTCGGCAAATCTACTGAAAGCTGAAAACGAAAAACCAAGAACTCCAATAATGACACGCGTCGCACTGGAATCGACTGTCATCAGCCACGGGCTGCCCTACCCGGACAACCTGAAACTGGCGCGGGAAATGGAAGAGATCATCCGCCGCCACGGGGCGGAGCCTGCCACGGTCGGCGTGATCGGCGGGGAGCTGATCGCCGGCCTCAGCGAGGAGCAGATCGAACGGCTGGCGACCGCAGCGAACGTGCGTAAAGTCAGCCGCCGCGACCTGCCGGTCGTCGTCGCCCGCAAACTGGACGGCGCCACGACCGTTGCCGCCACAATCTGGATCGCGCACCGCGCCGGCATCGAGCTGTTCGCCACCGGCGGCATCGGCGGCGTTCACCGCAGTTCGACACCGGGCATGAGCGCCGATATCAGCGCCGACCTGCAGGAGCTGGCGCAGACGCCGGTGATCGTCGTCTGCGCGGGCGCGAAAGCGTTGCTGGACCTGCCGGCCACCCTCGAATACCTGGAAACGCACGGTGTGACGGTCATCGGTTATGGCACGGAGTCGTTCCCCGCCTTCTACAGCCGCGACAGCGGGCTGCCGGTCGATCTGCGCTGCAACTCTCCCCAGGAGGTGGCGGAGATCTGGCGGGCGAAACGGGCGCTGGGCCTGGCGGGGGGGCTGCTGGTGGCGGTGCCCGTACCGGAAGAGGACGAAATTCCCTCGGCGGCAATCGAACCGCTCATCAAGCGCGCGCTGGCCGATAGCGAGGCCGCGGGTTTGCGCTCAGCTGAGGTCACGCCCTACCTGCTGCGGCGAATCGCCGAACTGACCGGCGACCGCAGCCTGCGCGCCAACCTGGCGCTGCTGCGCAACAACGCCCGCGTTGCCGCCGCGATCGCGGCGGCCCTCAGTTAGTACGCTTCCATGGTTGGAGCCGCAACCGAATAGCAGGCCGCCGCGCGGTTGGATGACTGGCCTATGCCAGCCCCATCAGCTCCTCAAACTCATACCGCTCTAGGACTTCCTTCTCTAGCAGGGCCTCAGCAACAAGATGCAGTTTGTCGTGATGCGTTGTCAATACCTCCTTAGCCCTTGAGTAGGCGGTCTCCACAATGCGCCGCATCTCGCGGTCGATGGCGCGCGCCACATCTTCGCTGTAGGCGCGGCGCTCACCCAGCTCCATGCCCAGGAACGGGTTGGCCTGTCCCTGAACAAGCTGCATCGGGCCCAATTCTTCGCTCATGCCGAAACGAGTAACCATCGCCTTGGCCAACTCTGTCACTTTCTTCAGATCGTCGAGTGCGCCGTCTGTGATCTCGTCGAAAGTGAGTTCTTCAGCCACGCGCCCTCCCAACTTGACGGCTATTTCGTCTTCGCACTTAGCCTTGCTTAACAGTTGGTGATCTTCCTCAGGCAAGGCTCTCACATATCCCAGAGTCTGGCCACGGCTGACCAAGCTAATCTTGCCGACGGGGTCTGCATTAACTAGCAAAGACCTCACCACCGCGTGGCCAGCTTCATGATAGGCGACCACTCGCCGCTCTTTGTCGCTGAGCACATGGCCCTTTCGGGCTGGTCCCATCCCTACCCGATCAATTGACTCGACCAGTTCGTCCATGCCGATCGCGCGCTTGTCGCGGCGGGCAGCTAGGATAGCGGCCTCATTGAGCAGATTCTCCAGGTCGGCGCCGACCAGGCCGGGCGTCTGCCTGGCGATCACATTTAGGTCGACGTCCGGCCCCAACGGCTTTCCGCGCGCGTGGACGTGCAGAATCGCTTCGCGCCCGCGCCGGTCCGGTCTGTCCACCACGATTGTGCGGTCGAAGCGGCCCGGGCGCAGCAGGGCGGGGTCGAGAATATCGGGACGGTTGGTGGCGGCGATCACGATCACGGTCGTGTCGCTGTCGAAGCCGTCCATCTCGACCAGGATCTGATTGAGCGTCTGCTCGCGTTCGTCGTTGCCGCCGCCCATGCCCGCGCCGCGGTGACGGCCGACCGCGTCGATCTCGTCGATAAAGATGATGCAGGGCGCGTTCTTCTTGGCCTGCTCGAAAAGGTCGCGCACACGGCTGGCGCCGACGCCGACGAACATCTCGACGAATTCGGAGCCGCTGATGCTGAAAAAGGGCGCGCCGGCCTCGCCCGCCACCGCCTTGGCCAGCAACGTCTTGCCGGTGCCCGGCGAACCGACCATGAGCACGCCCTTAGGGATGCGCGCGCCGAGCGCTGCGAACTTCTCCGGCTCCTTGAGAAACTCGACGACCTCCTGCAACTCCTGCTTCGACTCCTCCGAACCGGCGACATCTTCGAAGGTGACGGTCGGGCGGTCGGCCTCCTCCATCTTTTTGGCGCGACTGCGCCCGAACTGCATGGCGCGGTTCTGCCCGCCCGCGCCGGCCTGGCGCATGATGAAGATGAAGAAGCCGAAGATCAGGATCATGGGCAGCAGCATGATCAGCCAGTTGAAAAAGGCCCCGCTGTTGGGCGCGCGCTCCACGTCTATCGGGACCGCGGCCAGCTGATCTGCTGTCACGCCGAAGGTCTTGAGCGAGTCGAGCAGGCTCTCGCCCGACTCTTTGCGGCTGCGGCGGCGCTCGCTGTCGGAGATCTCAACAATTATGTCGTCGCCCTGCACCACGATGCGCTGCACAGAGCCATTGCGCACATACTCGGCGACCTGGTTCAGCCCGAGGAGGTTGTCGGCGGCATTCGGTGGATTGATGAAGAGGCGGTAGGCAAAGAAAAGCAGGATCGCCAGCAGTATCCAAAGCCAGCTGCGTCGGAACATCTGGCGGTAACGGTCGTTCGGGTTCTCATCCGGCGGCCGCTCGCCGTCCGGTCTTCTCTCGTTGTTCATCATAGCGGAAATTCCCTGAAGCAGACGCCGGGAAAAGGCTGCACCGGCACAGTCTACACACTGTGCCCCTAGTATAGCAGAAGAAGGCCGCCTGATTCAGTAAGCCGGAAACCAGTGTCTCGCACACCGCCGCTGTGCAGTTGCGATCGGCGCGCCGCACGTTATGCAGCGATCACAGACTCTGCAGCCGGTCTACGATGCTGACGCCGGTCGCGTGCGTTATCGCTTTGTGAATGGGCTGTTTGCCCCGGTGCCGGGTGTGGTGGGGAATCGAGGACTCGTCCGGCTTGTCGCTGAAGCTGATGATCAGGCAGCCGCGCTCCTTCAACCACAGAACGGCCTCACGCACCTCCTGCGTGATGCAGATCTCCTGGTGGAGCCGCTCCTCCGCTGGCACGTCGTCGGCCAGATTGTTCATATGCTCGAGCGTGGCAAGAAACTCTTCGCGGCGGAACTGTTTGAAGGGGGTCGGGTCGCCCTGCGAAACCGCCGTGTTGACCGCTTCGTGGGCCTGGCGCATCGCTTCACCGACGCGTCCGCCGCCGGCAATGCAGACCTCGGCATAGCGAACAAACTGCTCGAAAGTCTGCACAGCGCCGCTCTCGATCCGCTCAAGCAGGTCGGTGCAATCGAGCCCGTCATTATTGAGTACGAGACAGATATAGGCCAGATAGTCCTGGTTGTCGCCGGTCAGATGATGGTAGCGGGCGCGATTGAGATGCTCATAGTGCTGCGTGAAGCGCTTGGCGTTGAACTTGTCGCCCAGCAGGCCGCCAACCGTGCGGTAAAGGCCCTTCAGACGGGCGACGTCGATGGCGCGGTTGTTGCGTCCACGCGCGCCGATGGCCGTCTTGTCCAGGTCGAGAACGACCGCGGTGTTCTCACCCAGCCGCAGGCCGTTCTGCTGCGCCCACTGGATCCAGTCCACCAGTTGGCTCCAGCGATTGGCCTCGAACATGCCGGTCTCTGCATCGGCGTTGAACTGTTCGGGCTCGTTGGCCTTTTCGTTGCCGATGAAGCAGGCGCTTGGAATCGCGGGGACGCCACCGTTGAGCGGTTCCTCGTCCTCCAAGGGCGGTTCATCCGCCGAGCGCAGGGAGCGCATCACCTGAAATGTGTTTCCATCACCGGAAAGCGTGTCGCCGATAAAGAGCAACTCTTCGACTGATGCCGCGCGCCGCCTCTGCGCCTGCTCAAGGATCCACAATGCGACCTGAGCATAGGAGGTGTCCTGCTTGCGGGGAACGACGTCATTGGGCAAGCCGAGCTGATAGCGGGCCGACTTCAGGCCGGGGATCTTGCGCGTGAGCGGCTCCAATTTGCGGTAGACCACCAGATCGCCGATTAGCTCGTCCAGGGACGTCAGCCCGAAATTCTCAACAGCGATCGGATAGGCCACTCTGGTCTGCGTATTGCCCAATTCTACACCTTCCATTTCAGTTTCCAGTCTTCAAACGTCCGTCTGCACCGCAACCAAGCGACTGAAGACCAAGAACTGACCGATGAATAACCCGCAATACCGTGCATTGCCCACGATTCTACCTTATGTCAGATTATAATGTAAAATTTCCGGCGCGTTTGCGCAGCGCCGTCTTGGCTAGCAGCTCGCGGCAAAGACTGCACTTGCCACCGCTAACTGTTTTGACGTGTCAATTTTGTCCACGCCAAAATAGCCCTGCGAAACAAGGTATTCAGCGTTGAGCAGACTACCGCCGGCTGCGCCCCGAATCGTATTGTGACCCAGCGTCAGAAACTTCACATCCAGCAGCGGATCGGGCCGCAGCCGGCCCGCGACCGTCGCCATGCCGGGGATGCTGCCGGCCAGCCGGTCCATGCGCGGCTGGGGGCGGTCGGTCTCTTCGCGGTAGACAATGGCCGGCTTGGGCGCGCTCGGCAGGCCCATGCGTTGGGGAAGCGGGTCGTACTCGTCCCAGGCCCGGCGCACATCTTCCAGACTGGCTCGCTGCGCGAACTCGACGCTGACCGCTGCCAGATGACCGTTACGGACCGGCACACGGTTGCAATGCGCGCTGACGACGAAATCGGCCATCTGCACTGCCTGACCGTCGAACTTTCCCAGCAGCTTCTGCGGCTCGCGGCGTTCCATCTTCTCCTCTTCGGACCCGATATACGGGATCACGTTGTCGATGACATCCATCGACGGCACGCCGGGGTAGCCCGCTCCACTGGTCGCCTGCATCGTCACGACAAAGACCTTCTCAACGCCGAACGCCTCGTGCAACGGATGCAGCGCGCTCACCAGGTGCGTGGTGGAACAGTTGGGATTGGTGGTGATGAATCCCTGCCAGCCCCGCTCACTCTTCTGACGCTCGATCAGACCGACATGTTCCGGGTTGACCTCGGGGATAAGCAGCGGCACATCCGGCTCGTAGCGGTAGGCGCTGGCGTTGCTGCAAACGACGTAGCCGGCCGCGGCCAGCGCCCCTTCGACCGCGCGCGCGGGTTCGGTGGGCAGGGCGCTGAAGACCAGCTCACAGTCGATGTCGGGCGCCATTTCCTGCAGGGTCCAGTCGCGCAGGTGGGGCGGCATGTCCCCGCGCAAGAGCCAGTTGCAGGCGTCGGCGTAGCGTTTGCCCGCGTTGCGTTGCGACGCGCACAGCACGGTCAGATCAAACCAGGGATGCCCCTGCAACATCTGCACAAACCGTTGCCCGACCGCGCCTGTCGCGCCCAGCACGCCCACTCGAATCTTCGGCTGATTGGATTGTAAGTATCCTGTCATCGGAATCAACTCCAGAAAAGTGATCAGTGGCCGCCGGTCAGCGACCGCAGAGGACGCGATAAAGAGAGCACCGGCTGCCAGCCAAAAAAGCTAGTAACCGCTGAAATGCAACTCAACGATGTCGCTGAGTACGCCGGCCGCGGTCGCCTCAACGCCCGCGCCGCGGCCCTGGATAACAAGCGGGTTGGGACTGTACCAGCGGCTGTAGAACTCGACCAGGTTGTCGGTGCCGGTCAGACGGCCGAGAGGACTGTCCTTGGCGACCGCGGTCAGGCCGACGCTGCAGGCGCCGTCCGCCAGCGTTGCCGCGTAGCGCAGGACCTTGCCCTCGGACGCGGCGCCCGCCACCTCCTGCCGGTACGTCTCGTCGAGCGATGGCAGCGCCGCCAGAAAGTCGTCCACGTTCAGGCCGGCCAGCCGCTCAGGATAGAGGCCGCTGACCTCCACCTGCGCCATCTCGATGCGCCAGCCGATGCCGCGCGCCAGGATCAACGCCTTGCGCGCCACGTCTACGCCGCCGAGATCGTCGCGCGGGTCCGGCTCGGTGTAACCCAGGCGGTAGGCTTCCTGTACGGTCTCGCTGTAGGCGCGGCCCTCCTCAAGTCCGGTCATCAGAAAGCCGAGCGTGCCGCTGAAGGAACCGGCGATCCGCTCGATCGCGTCGCCGCTCGACACAAGCCGGTCAAGCGTTGCAATCACCGGCAGACCCGCGCCCACCGTCGTCTCATAGCGCAGCGCGGCCAGTGAGCGCGGCGCGGCGGCAGCGCCTCCGATGCGGTTGAGCCGGTCGTAGACCTCCTGCGCGGCGGTCAACGGCTTCTTGTTCGCCAGAACGACCTGGCAGCCCCGGTCCAGCGCAAAGAAGAGGGCATCCAACGTCCCGTCCGACGCGGTGCAGTCGACCACGACCGCGCCCGGCCTGCCGGCATCCTCGACAAGCGCGGCCGGGCTGGCGTAGGCGCGACCGAGCGAATGGGAAGCGAGCGCGCCGCCGTTCTCCTTCAGTCGCAGAATCTCGTCCAGCAGTTCGCCGCTGAAGCCGCCTTCCGGCGGCGCGATCGCGCCGCTGCTGTCGCTCAGCGCCAGCCACGCGATGCGCAGATCGTACTCCTGCTCCAGAAGAGGCCGCTGTTCCTCGATCTGACGCAGCAGCGCCCGGCCGACACCGCCCAGGCCCAGCAGGATGACCGGCTTGGGCGGCTTCTGTACCCGGTCGGTTGTTGCGGCGGAGCTGTTGGCCATGCCTCTACTCCGTTCCCAGTTCAAAGGTGTCGTGGATGGCGCGAATCGCGTCGTCGGCCGATGCCTGCAGCACGACGAGGCTTATGTTGGCCTCGCTCGAACCCTGCGCGATCGCGATCACGTTGATGCCCTGCGCGCCGAGCGCGCTGAAAACACGTGCGGCGATGCCGGGCGTGCCCTTCATGCCCGCGCCGATCACCGCCACGATGACGATATCCGATTGGCTGCTGATCTCCTCGATCATCTGCTGCGCCAGCTCGCGCCCAAACTCCTCCTTGAGCGCGGCGATCACCGCCTCGCCCTCCGACTCCGGCACGACGAAACAGATGCTCTGCTCGCTGCTCCCCTGGCTGATCATGAGCACATTGGCGCGCTGCCGGGCAACCGCGTCAAATGTGCGCGCCGCAATGCCGGGCACGCCGATCATCCCGCGACCGGCAATGGTAATCAGACGCAGATCGCGCACCGCAGTGATCGCCTTGACGCCGTGGTGCAGCTCGCGGCTCCGCTCGACGATGCGTGTGCCCTCATGGTCCGGGTTGAATGTGTTCAGCACGCGCAGCGGTATCTTCCTCTCCACTGCCGGCGTGACCGTTTTGGGGTGCAGCACCTTGGCGCCGTAGTAGGCCAGCTCGGCCACCTCCTCGTACGAAAGCTCAACCATCGAGCGCGCGCTGGCGACGATGCGCGGGTCGGCTGTCATCACGCCGTCGACGTCGGTCCAGATCTGGATCTCGTCTGCATCGAGCGCCGCGCCCAGAACGGCAGCCGAATAGTCGGACCCGCCCCGCCCCAGCGTGGTGGGCACGCCGTTCTCGGTCGCGCCGACAAATCCGGTCACAACCGGCACCACACCGCTCTGCAACATCGGCAGCAGGCGGTCGCGGCTGCGGCTCACCGTCGGCTCCATCAGCGGATTGGCGCCGCCGAACTGCTCGTCGGTGATGATCAGCTCACCCGCGTCGACGAACTGGGCCTTGACCCCCCTGGCCCGCAGCACAGCCGCCAGCAGCGGTGCGCTCAGCCGCTCGCCCACGCCGCTGACGACGTCCAGCCCGCGCTGTGTCAGCTCGCCGAGCACGGTGATGCTGCGGCAGAGGCGCTCGAACTCGCGCAGGCGGTTGTCGAACAGCCTGCCGAGCGCGGCCCGCTCGACGCCGTCCTCGATCAGCTGGCCGGCCACCACCTGATGCCGTACCAGCAGCTGGCTGCGCGCGTCGCGGTAGGGCGTCTCGTCACCGGCCGCGGCCGACTGCGCAGCCTCGATGAGCGTATTGGTCACCCCGCTCATCGCGCTGACAACGACGAGGGCACCGGGACTGTCCGCCTCCAGTTCGCCGCCTGCCGCCGCGGGTGCGCAGCCAGTCTGCGTCTCGACAACACCGGCCACAATCTGGGCCACGCTGTCAATCGAATCGGTCGTGCCGACCGACGTTCCGCCGAATTTCATTACGATCATACGCATTCGACCCGCTCTCCGAGTAAAAAAACACCTCTCGCCGAACAGACGAGAGGTAGCAAAAAAAGTTCCTGCCTCTCATCTACCAGAATCGTCCATGCGCCGCAAAACAACTGCATCAGCGCAATACATCTGCCGGAATTGGCACCTACGTCACGGAAAATCCTTCAATTTCCGCTACCGGGTTGCCGAGGCTTCACAGGGCCGGTCCCTCCGCCTCTCTGGATAAGAGTCCAGTTATTCGATTGTAGTGCGGGGAAATGTAGCAGAGATCGGGGCCAATGTCAAATTTCGTGGACAAGAGGCAAAAATGCAGGGAGTACGCAATAGAAGAGGCGACTAGGTTCGGGGCCATGGTCCCGATAGGAGACGCTTGGCGACTCCTCCTAGACGCGACCCTGTTATACCATCGAACTTGCTGTTGTCAAGTGCTTACATAGTACAAGCGCAGCCCAAAATATACGCATTCTTCCAGCTACTTTTTGTCATCCAGCCGCCTCACCCTCCAGCCCAGCGCGCCAGCGCCTTGTCAAGCGACGAAATCTCGTCAACCGACGTGTAGTAGTGGCTCTCCCAATCCTGCTGCGGCATGCCGACGAATAGCATCAGGTTGAGCGGATACTCCTCCGTATCCGCGACGCGCCGGAAATCATCGCGGAAGAGAAACGTCGGCTTGCCCAGCGCGATCGCCACACCCAACTCGACCATCACGCCCTCGTCCGGCGGCACGCCGTTCACGATAGCAAAAATGGCGTCCGCGTCGCGCGCGTCCGTGTAGCAGAGCTGCCCAACGCGGTAGGCCCAGCCCGGCGCGCTGGGGTCGACCTCCGGGCCTGTACGGGAGAACGGTTCCCACACGTCCAGACCGAGCCCGGCGATCGCCTCGATAATCGGCGGCAGCAACAGCTCGCGCTGCTGCGTGGAAAAACCGTACGGGTTGGCAAGGTAGACGGATTTCATTCAGTTCCTTCGTTTCTGAGTTTTGCAGTGGCTGGGAGGGACTACCCGTAGTAGGCCTGCAGGCTGCGCACGTTCAGCTCCGCCTCCATCATGGCGCGTATACCGTTGACCGCCGCCTGCGCCGCGGAAAGGGTCGTGATCAAGGGGATCTCCATACGCGTGGCCAGCGTGCGGATCTTCTGGCCGTCGCTGCGGCTGCCAGGGCCGAGCGGCGTGTTGATAATCAGGTGGATCTTGCCGTCGCGCATGGCGTCGAGGGTCGTGTAGGAGACGCCAGGCGTGAACGGATCTTTCGCACGCTCCTCGGCCGTCGCCTTGCTGAGAACGTCCACCGGCAGCCCCACACGCTGGATCAGCGCGGCCGTGCCCGGCGTGGCGTAAAGGGAAAAACCCAGGCGATCGAAATCGCGCGCCAGCTTGAGCGCGGCGCCCTTGTCGTAGTCATTGACGGTGATCAGCACACCGCCGTCGACCGGCAGGCGGTACTCCGCGCCCAGCTGGCTCTTGGCGAAGGCGTGGCCGAAATTCTGCGCGTGACCCATCACCTCGCCGGTGGAGCGCATCTCCGGCCCCAGCAGCGTATCCGCGCCGCTGAACTTCTTCCACGGCAGGACAGCCTCCTTCACGAAAAAGCCCTTCACCTCCGGCTCGTCGCGCAGGCCCACCTCCACCAGCGACTTGCCGGCCATCACCCGCGCCGCCAGCTTGGCCAGGGGAACGCCTGTCGCCTTGCTGACAAAGGGCACCGTGCGGCTGGCGCGCGGGTTCACCTCCAGCACGTAGACGATGTCGTCCTTGATCGCGTACTGCACGTTCATCAGGCCGCGCACGCCCAGCGCCAAGCCCAGCTTTTCGGTGTACTCGCGAATGATGCTCAGATGGTAGCCGCTGATCTTGTAGGGCGGCAGCACGCACGCGCTGTCGCCGCTGTGCACGCCGGCCTCTTCGATGTGCTGCAAGATGCCGCCGATCACGACCTGATCGCCGTCGGCGATCGCGTCAACGTCGACCTCGTAGGCGTCTTCGAGGAACTGGTCGACCAGGATCGCCACCTCCTGGCCGCTGGTGGTCATCTCGGTGTCCACGTTGACGGCGTAGGCCATGTAGTGGCGCAGACTCTCCTCGTCGTCCACGATCGCCATCGCCCGCCCACCCAGCACATAGGAGGGACGCACGACAAGCGGATAGCCGATACGGCCGGCGATGGCGAGCGCCTGTTCGGCGCTGTGCGCGATTCCGTTCGCCGGCGCCGGAATATCCAGCTCGGCCAGCAGCGCGCTGAAACGCTCACGGTCCTCGGCCAGCTCGATCGCCTCCGGCTGCGTTCCAAGAATGGGCACGCCCGCTGCCTGCAGTCCGGCCGCCAAGTTGAGCGGCGTCTGCCCGCCATACTGGACCAGGACCTTGGCGCCGGGCGCGTCCGCGGCCTCGCGCTGGTAGATGTGCAGCACGTCTTCGAGTGTGAGCGGCTCGAAATAGAGCCGGTCGCTGGTGTCGTAGTCGGTGCTGACCGTCTCCGGGTTGCAGTTTATCATCACCGTCTCGTAGCCCATCTCCTGCAGGGCGAAACTGGCGTGACAGCAGCAGTAGTCGAACTCGATCCCCTGGCCGATGCGATTAGGCCCGCCGCCGAGGATGATCACCTTCTCGCGGGCGGTGGGCGGGGCCTCGCCCTCACTCTCGTAGCTGCTGTAGAGATAGGGCGTGAAGGCTGCGAACTCGGCCGCGCAGGTGTCGACCTGGTGATAGGTGGGCCGCACGCCATGCTGGTGGCGCAGCGCGCGTATGCCGGCCTCGGTTGCCGGCGCCGTTCCGCTCGCAGCCTCATTCAGAACGCGCGCAAGCTGCGCGTCGCTGAACCCCATGCGCTTCGCCTGGCGCAGGGTCCACGCCTCCAGCTGCGTTGCGCACTCGATGCCGACCTGGAAGCGGGCGATCTCCTGCATCTGCGCCACAAACCAGGGGTCGTAGATCTCGGCACACGCCCGGAGGGCAGCATGCGATGGAGCTTCCCCGTCCACCTCTCCACTCTTTCCCAGGCCTTCCCGCTCGGCCTGCAGCAGCCGCTCGAAGACGGCGAAGAGACGGTCCCGGTTGGGCGCGTGCAGCAGATCGGCGGTCGACGTGCCGGGAGGATAGCCTCTGAGCTGCCCGTCGTTGTCGCGCGCCAGCGGGCCGAGGCCGTCGCGGCCAATCTCGAGGCTGCGCACGCCCTTCTGAAGCGCCTCCTTGAAGGTGCGGCCAATCGCCATCACCTCGCCGACCGATTTCATCTGCGGCCCCAGCTCGCGGTCGACGCCGGGAAACTTCTCAAACGCCCAGCGCGGGATCTTGACGACGACATAATCGATAGAGGGTTCAAACGCGGCCACCGTTTCCTGTGTGATGTCGTTGTTCAGCTCGTCCAGCGTATAGCCGACCGCCAGCTTCGCCGCCAGCTTGGCGATTGGAAAGCCGGTCGCCTTGGAGGCCAGCGCGCTCGATCGGGAGACGCGCGGGTTCATCTCGATCACGACCACGCGGCCCGAGTCCGGGTCGACCGCGAACTGGACGTTGCTGCCGCCGGTCTCGACGCCCACTTCCCGCATCACCAGCCGCGCCTGGTCCCGCAGCCGCTGGTACTCCTTGTCGGTAAGCGTCTGCGCCGGCGCAACGGTGATGCTGTCACCCGTATGCACGCCCATCGGGTCGAGGTTCTCGATCGAACAGACGACGACGAAATTGTCGGCCCGGTCGCGCATCACCTCCAGCTCATACTCCTTCCAGCCGATCAGCGACTCCTCGACCAGGACGGTATGCACCGGGCTCTCGCGCAGCCCCCAGGCCACCTTTTCGTCGAACTCCTCCATCGTGAAAACGGTGCCCGCGCCGCTGCCGCCCAGCGTGAAGCTGGGACGAATGAAGATGGGAAAGTGCCCGATCACGTCTTCAAAGATTTGGCGTGCCTCTTCGAGCGAATGGGCGATCCGGCTGCGCGGCGACTCCAGCCCTGCTTCCGACATCGCCTGCTTGAACAGGTCGCGGTCCTCGGCCACCTGCATCGCGCGTAGATTGGCGCCGATCAGCTCGACGCCATGCCGCTCGAGAATGCCCTGCTCCGCCAGCGCGACCGCGAGGTTGAGGCCGGTCTGTCCGCCGACTGTGGGCAGCAGCGCGTCGGGGCGCTCCTCGGCGATGATCTTCTCCAGCAGTTCGGCGGTGAGCGGCTCGACGTAGGTGGCGTCGGCCATCTCCGGGTCGGTCATGATCGTGGCCGGGTTGGAGTTGACCAGAACGACGCGGTAGCCCTCGGCCTTGAGCGCCTTGCACGCCTGTGCGCCGGCGTAGTCAAACTCACAGGCCTGGCCGATGACGATCGGGCCGGAGCCGATAATGAGAATAGAGGAAATGTCGGTGCGCTTGGGCATGGGCAGTTTTCAGTTTCTGGTTTTTTGTTTTGCGTAACGGCCGCTTAGAATGAAGCGTCAGCGCTGAATGCACAACGGATTCACCTTCTTGACGCGCAGGGTGATTGTAACGTGACGATTCGCGACTCAGCAAAACATAATTCCCATCGCAACACGGCGGCTGCGCTTTCAAGGATTGCGGTGGTGGTCGTGGCCGCCTACATCGCCGCGCAGATGGTGGCCGACATCGCCAGCCTCAAGATCGGCGTCGTCGCCGGGCTGGCGGTCGACATGGGTACCTTCGTCTATCCCGTCACCTTCACGCTGCGCGACCTCGTACACAAGACGCTGGGCAAGCGTAACGCGCAGCTCTTAATCGTGACCGCCGCCGTCATCAACCTGGCGATGGTGCTCTACCTGATGTGGTCCGCGGCTGTGCCCGGCGACCCGGATTCGTTCGGCGGCGCCGAATTCAGCATGATCTTCGCGCCGCTGTGGCGCGTCGTCTGCGCCTCAATCCTCGCCGAGCTCGTCAGCGAGCTGGTCGACACCGAGATCTATCACCTGTTCGTCAGCCGCGTCACCACCCGCTTCCAGTGGCTGCGCGTGCTGGTGAGCAACTCGGTCAGCGTGCCGGTCGACAATCTCATCTTCGTGCTGATCGCCTTTTCCCCCTTCGCCTTCCTCGGCGCGCAGCTGGTCGACTCCTGGGCCGTGGCCTGGGAGATCTTCGTCTTCAATCTGCTGGTCAAATACGGGGTTACCTTGGTGAGTATGCCGCTGATCTATCTGACGCCGGACCGGGATTGGGAGAGGTCGAGTTGAAACGCCGCTCATACTGAGGACAGAACTGATTCAAAAGGGACATGGGCCGAATTGGGGGGCTTAGCTATTCCGATTGGGCAACCAGGATGCGACCTGACCGGTGCCGAACTCGTGTCCTGCTTTCGTACCGAACCCTTGATGGAAGAGGGCGACCGCGATCTGTTTAGCGGTTTGTCCCTCATCCCACAAGCGGTGAGCCTCGGCCCTTATCTCTTCAGAATGAGTTGCCAAGGTCTTCACGATCGCCGCGTCCATGCTCAAGCGGGAGTTAGGCGTGGACTTTCTGATTCCTCTACGAGTTCTCTTTCGTCTCTGAGATCTTTTGCGAGGAATCAGCTTGTTTGCGGGGTCATTTGCATCGGGCAGCAAGTCGGCGTCTTGTGCCGCGCGCCGCAATAGGCCCATTGCCCTATCCTTTGTTCGATCGAAAATCAGCAGCTTGTCAAGAGGCTGGCTTTCCAGTCGAGCAAGCTCATCCTTCCAACCGTCCAGGTCCGACTGAAGTCCATTTTCCCACTCCGCGAACATACGATGTTCTTGGGGCTTGCTCTGCGGGATCTGGTCAACGGGAAGATTAGAAATGAAATCTTCAAACATGACATCCAGTAGGGCATCATCGGCCAACTGCGACTCGCGTTCTTCAATAACCTTACACAATTTGTGCTGGCGCTCTTCCTCAGAACCCATTACCCTTTTCCGTTCCACCTCTAGCAACTTTCGGAGAAGCTGGTATAACTGCCATCGTCCGATAAAATCGGCTAGATCGAGACCATATTCTTCATTTAACTCTTCCAGACCCTTCTCATAGAAATCGTCATAACGTTCAATGGCCCCCAAATCATTTACTAAGTCGGCGCCAAATCTTCCCTCCAACACAGCCAAGAAATCTTGGTAACTTCCAAGAGATTGATTGATCAAGTCTACTTCTGTCTCAACATGATCCGGCGACGACATTTCTGCCTCCTTCCCTTCCAACTCAGCCAACGCTATATCCAGTTCTTGGTTGATCGGCAATTGAGCTTCGATGTGCGCATCCCTGTGACACAGATCACAGACCAACTCATGCGCATCTCTGCACTGCTTTTCCAGGCTCCAACGATTCCAGGCCCGCCACGTTCCGCAGCGGTTACAGTCTTTGCCGAAAGGTGCGCCACAATTCTGACAGTTATGGCTGGCGGCAGGAGACAAGGTCTCACACTTGCCACACCAAATTGTAAGAGCGTCGCCATCGCCCTCCTGCTCCCCGCGCGGTTCCAGCGACCACTCACGGTCTTCTGCGGGCAACCCATGGAATTCCGAGTTGGCTGCCAAATCGAGGACAAGGCAATTGCCACCATTCTCTTTCGGACGCAGGCCTCTCCCTACCATCTGCAAGTAGAGAGTCAGGCTCTTGGTGGGTCGAGTGATGACCACGCAGGAGGCGTCGGGCAGATCAAATCCCTCGGTGGCAACGGCAACGTTGACTAGCACCTTGAACATGCCATGCTTAAATGCGGTGATTATACCTGCCCGATCTTTGCCTTCGGTATCGCCAAGTATCACAGCAGTGGGTACGCCGGCATCTCGAAACACGGCTGCCAGATTATGGGCATGACTGACCGAGACAGCGTACACGATTGTCTGGCGATCCAGGGCGTGTTCTTGCCAGAACCTGAGCGCGCCTGCCGTCATTATGTTGTTTTGGTTGGCCGCCTCAATTCCGGAGTCGGTGAAGTCACCGGTCATGCCGACCGCGCCCCCTTGAATAACCCATTCTGTTGACGGCATTCGTACTTGGGCATCGCACAGATGGTTGCCAGTTTGCAGTTCCAACACTTGTGGACCGCAGAGTAACGAACTGAAAAGATGGTCGAAACCCTCCTTCTCAGACAGTCGCCATGGGGTGGCGGTCATCCCCAGGATTCGCCCGAGCCACTGCCGCATCGCTCGCGTCCAGCCAACCGCAGCAGCATGGTGGGCTTCATCCACGATCATCAGATCGTCCCTATCGTAGTTACGCCAAACGTCCATCCGGGCTGTGCGACGACTAACGGTCTGGGCCATCAGAATGGCAACGCGGTTCGGTTCTCCCGGGGCATCTTTGCCGGGATTCCAACGGGCATAGACCCACGCCGCAAGGCTAGCGTTGGCCAGCAGTTCTCGAGTCTGCACGGCCAACTCCTTGCGATGGGTCAGCCAGACGGCTTTGCGTCCGCCCTTGAGCCACTCTTTCAGCAGCGCCCCGGCGATGATGGTCTTGCCACCACCCGTAGGGAGTTGCATCATTACGCTCGCCTGTTCGGAAGTGAGGGCGACCTGAATACTATCCAACAGATCTTGCTGGTAATCGCGTAGTTGTATCATTGCGCTTTTCTTTCCATTCGGGTGTCACATCCTGCGTTCGTGGTATACTGTTTGCACCTTCCCATCATCGTCGCGCCGCGAGTGGCACGCCCTTTTTTACACTGTCAATGCGGACCAGTCCGCGCGCCAGGAGTTGCAGAGATTCTGGACATGCTATCCATTAAACCCGATCATTGGATTCGGCAACAGGCCAACCGGTGCGGCATGATCGAGCCGTTTGAGGACGGCCAAGTGCGCAACGGGGTCATCTCTTACGGGCTGAGCAGCTTCGGTTATGACATCCGCGTGGCGCAGGATTTCCGCATCTTCACGCCCGCCACCGGCCAGCTGACCGTCATCGACCCCAAGGCGGTGGATGAACGCGCCCTGCAGAGCTACTGCGGCGACGTCTGCATCATTCCGCCCAACAGTTTCGCGCTGGGCCGCACCATCGAGTATTTCCGCATCCCGCGCAACGTGCTGGCAATCTGCGTGGGCAAATCGACCTACGCCCGCTGCGGCATCATCGTCAACGTGACGCCCTTCGAGCCCGAATGGGAGGGCTACGTCACGATCGAAATCAGCAATACCACCCCCCTCCCGGCCCGCATCTACGCCGGCGAAGGCATCGCCCAAGTCCTCTTTTTCGAAGGCGAAGCCCCGGAAGTCTCCTACGCCGACCGCAACGGCAAATACCAGAAACAAGGCGGCATCACCCTGCCCCGCCTGTAGATGAGATAGAGCGAAACCCTCCCGTTACAGTTCGTAGATGGCGCGCAGGTTCTCACCCAGGATCAGAGCCTCGTCCTGCGGCGAAAAGCCGACCAGGCGAATGCCGTTGACCCCGTGCGCGGCGATCCCCGCCGGCGCATTCGAACCGAACACGATCCGGTCCGCGCCCAACTCTCCGCTCTCCACAATCCTTGCAATCGTGTACGGCTCGGCCGCCGCGATCAGCGTCGTGCCGAGATAGATCGTCCCGTTCTCCTGCGCGGCCTGCACCGCCGACCCGACCCACTCGCGATAGCCCATATGGTCCATGATAATCGTCACCTGGGGATGCCTCTTGGCCAGCCGGGCGATATACTCGGGCGCGCAGCCGCTCAGATACGAGCCCGAGTGTATCGTCGCCGGGATGCCAAGCGAGCGGGCCAGGTCCATGACCGGATCGGCCGCGGGGCCGTCGAGACGGTAACCGTGCCCGGCAGCCATCAGCTTCACCGTGCGCGCGCCGCGCCGCACACACGCCTCCAGGTCGGCCAGCGCATCAGGCCCCATCGTCGGGTTCACCAGGCAGCCGGGCAGGATGCGCGCCTCCCCCGCAACCGCATCGAGCACCGCCGCGTTGCCGGGCCGTGGGTCGGCCGGCACACCGGACTGGAATACGACGCTCACGTCAATCCCGGCCGCGTCCGCATTGGCCAGCAGCCCGGTCGGGCCGTACGACTTTCCGGCAAACTCATCTGGCATGTAGGATTCAAAGTCGGCGACAAACTGGCTCATTTCAGGCCTCCGGCGTGTTCGGTTGACTGATGCGCTGTTACTCCCTCCATGCTCGCGCATAGTGGCATAGCCTATCGGCGATCACCGCCAGCGTCAAACAGGCCGTTTCTTAGCCGCCCGCGCGTTGCGCGAACGCGCGCAACCGTGCTATACAGTTCTGAACTTTAATCCGATGACCCGACAGGGACGCCCTATGACCAGACCACCACTTCCCGCGCCCGAAGATTTGACCATCTGCTTTGCGCACATTGCCTATCAGCTTGAGCTGATCTTCGCCCGACGCCAAACCGATTTACACAATTTCCAGGTCTGGACGGCCGAGGACCTGACCGCGCGCCTGCCGGAGGCCGATGTGCTGGTGGTCTCCGGCCTGTGGCAGAACGAGCTCCTCGACTGTGCGCCCCGCCTGCGATTCATCCAGTCAATCGGCGCCGGCATCGAGCAGTTCGACCTGGACGCGCTGCGGCGGCGGGGTATCCGCCTGGCGACCGCCAGCGGCGTCAACAGCAACGCGGTCAGCGAACATGCGATGGCGCTTGTCCTGGCCCTGGCGCGCCACATCCACACAGGACGCGACCGGCAGAATCGCCGCGAATGGCGCGGCATGATCGGCGACCTGGCCTTGCGCGAGGATGAGCTGGGCGGCAAAACGCTGCTGATCGTCGGTCTGGGCAAGATTGGCGGCCGTCTGGCCAGGCTGGCCAAGGCGTTCGACATGCGCGTGCTGGCGACCAAACGCAACCCGGCCACCGCCGCCGGCGCGGTCGATGCCGTCCACCCGCCGGAGGCGTTGCCGGCGCTGCTGACGCAGGCCGATTTCGTGGCCTCACATGCCCCTTGACGCCGCAAACGGACAAGCTGATCGACGCGGCGGCCTTTGCAAATATGAAAGAGAGCGCCTATCTGATCAACGTAGCACGCGGCGGCTGTGTCGACGAACCGGCGCTCCTGGCAGCGCTCAAGTCGGGCGCAATTGCCGGCGCCGGCATCGATCACTTCTGGGATGAGCCGCTGCCGCAGGATTCGCCCTTTTGGGCACTCGAAAATCTCCTCATCACCCCGCACACCGGCGGCGAGACGTGCATGTACGAAGAAAATGTGATCGACATTCTGCTGGAAAATCTCGACCGGCTGTGGCGGGGCGAAAAGGAGCTCTTCAACCAGGCCGCGTAGCCGCAGAGGGCGCTTCCAGGGTAAATTCCAACCCGCATTGAATCGTCAGCCAAAGGGTTGGTAGAATGTCAGGCAAGTCAGGCGGCGCTGCGCGACACTGAGCGCATACACGCACCCCGCGACCAGGAGGGTCGATGACCACGCATCCGCAGGAGGCCCCAAAGGGACGGCAAAGCAGCGGCACTTTCATACGCCTTTTCGCCGTCGCCGCTGTGCTGCTCGCCGCGCTGCTGGTTGTCCCTATCCATTCCGCCTCCGCCCAAGAAAAATCGCTGATCTGGGAACGATTCGATGTCGACATCGTCATCCGGCCGGACGGCGCCTTCGATGTGACGGAGCGCCAGACGATTCGCTTCACACGCGGCACGTTCACCTTCGGCTTTCGTGAGATCCCCAAGGACAGACTCAGCTCTCTCGGCGCCTGGTCCTTGACCGACGGCAGCGGCAACAGCTACCGCCTGGCAAACGCAGGCAGGGAGCCGTTCACTTTCACCGTCACTGAGCAGGGCTCGCGCTACGTTATCTACTGGTTCTTCCCTCCTGTCGCCGGCCGCAGCGAGACCTATACAATTGCCTATACCGTGAACGGCGGCCTGCGCTACTACGAGGACGGCGACCAGATCTGGTGGCAGGCAATCTACGGCGAGCGCACCTTTCCGGTGCGGGGAGGGCGCGTGCATCTATCAGCGCCGGCCCCGATTCGGGAGTGGGCCGCCTACGTCAAACAAGGAGATCGAACTTGGGAGAACGCCTTGGGGGTGGCCTCGGCGTCGCTCGCGGAGAACAAACGGGAGGTCACATACGAACTCGGCCGCACGCTAGCGGCGGGAGAGGCGTTTGAGGTGCGTGTCGAGTTTGCGCCCGGCGTGGTGGCCGGAGAGGCCCAACCCTGGCAAGCAAGCGCCGATGCCGAGGCCGAGGCACAAGCGGCGGCGGCCGAGTTTCGCGCCCGCGTGGGGCCACTCCTCACGCTGACGTTTGGCGCGTTCGGCATCCTCCTCTTCCTGGGCGGACCGGCCGCGCTCTACCTGCTCTGGTACCGCCTGGGACGCGACAAACCGGTCCAGATGGTCGCCGAATACCTGCCGGAGCCGCCCGACGACATCTCTCCCGGCGTGGTCGGCACGCTGCTCGACGAGCAGGCCGATATGGAGGACATCGTCGCAACCCTCGTGGACCTGGCGCAGCGCAAAGTGATCAGCATCACCGAAGAGCAGACGGGCAGCCTCCTGACCTCACGCGACTACCTCTACCGCTACGAGAACCGCGATCTGCCCGTCTCCGATTTCGAGACGCGACTGCTGGTCAGCCTCTTCGGCCAAAAAGATGAGGTCAGGCTGTCGCAAATCAAAGACAAGTTTCACAGCAAGCTGCCCGGCCTCAAAAAGGACCTATACCGGGAAGCGACCGACCGGGGCTTCTTCGCCCGCAGCCCCGAGACGGTGCGGAACCAGTACGGCTGCCTTGGCGTTGGACTACTGGTACTGGCCGCGGCTGCCGGCGTCGGATTGACAGCGCTCTTCGGCCGCCTGACGGGCGCGGCCGCATTGCCCGGCGTGGGGCTGGCGGTGACCGCTCTCGGCTGCCTGCTGCTGGCGCGTTTCATGCCCCGCAAAACCGACACAGGCGCGGAGGTGGCGGCCCGCTGGCAGGCCTTCAAACGCTATTTGCGCGATATCGACCGCTACAGCGACCTGGAGGAACAGAAGGAGTTGTGGGACCGCTGGCTGCCCTTCGCCATCGCCTTCGGCGTCGACACCCAATACATCCGCAAATTCGCCGCGGTCGACGCGCCCGCGCCCGGCTGGTACATCCCCCACCCAACCATGTACGGACCGTACCGGCGCTGGTATTACGGGCCGGGACCTGCCGGCCCTGCCCCCAGCGGCGGACGCCCCGATCCCGGCCCCAGCGGTGCAGGCGGTGGACTCGGCGGCGGCCTGGGTGACGCCAGCCGCGGCCTGGGCAGCGGCCTGTCGGGGATGAGCGCGGGGCTGGGTGCGTTGCTCACCAGCACCAGCACCGCGATGGTCAGCCGGCCCAGTACCTCCAGCACGGGCGGGGGCGGATGGGGCGGAGGCGGTTTCTCCGGCGGAGGCGGCTTCGGCGGCGGTGGTGGCGGCGGAGGCGGCGGCGGCTTCGGCTAACAGTACAAGGAGCGAGAGATGCGGGGAGGCGGCAAGACAGTCGGCCTGGCGATGATGGCAATAACGGTGGTCCTGTTCGCCGGCTGGACGGCCGCGGTCGCGACCTCCGGCACGACCGGCGGTGGGCTGGTCCTGGGCCTGTTCCTGGCACTTGTCGTCTGCGCGCCGCTGCTCGGCATTGGCTACTATCTCTGGCGCAAAGGCCAGCAGGAAGAAGGCGAGTTCGCCCAGGTCGAGCAGGAGCGCAAGATCCTGAACATGGTGCTGACCCAGGGCCAGGTGAGCGTGCAGGAGCTCATCGTCGAACTGCAGCAGCCGCGCGAAAACGTCGAGGAGATGGTCCGCAGCCTGGTCGGCAAGCAGCTTTTCAGCGGCGCCATCGACTGGGAGAAAGGGATGCTCTACAGCGTCGACAGCCAGAAACTGACCGACGGACGCAGCTGTCCCAACTGCGGCGGCGAAGTCGAGCTGGCCGGCAAAGGCCTGGTCCAGTGCCCTTGGTGCGGCAGCGAAGTCTTCCTGACGCAACGGGCCGCAACGCGGGCGGCGGAATCGACGTAATGTTTCATATCCTGCCATTACCATAGCGAGGTCTCAGATGACCGATTCCTTTGTAGACAGGGCCGAAAAGAGCATGGGGGCGCTCGAGCGGGTATTCAAAGGGCTGCCCCTCGTGCGCGAATACAACGACAAGGAGTTGCGCCGCGAGGCAGACCACCGCCTGCGGCAGCTGCTCGCTTCCGAGTTGGAGCAGGAGAAGCAGCGGCTGTACGATCTCCAGAAGCAGCTATTGCGAGGCGGCGGTTTGGCCTGGATGGACGACGCCGACGGGGCGATTCAGCGCTTGCAGACGCTCATCGACCGCATCAAGACCGCCAGCTACGGCTATGCCGGGCTCTTCGCGGCGGTGAAGATCGAGGCCGAGCAGTTGGACGCGCTCCACCGCTTCGACATGGCGCTGGCAGAACGCGCGCAAGAGATCAGCGAGCGGATCAGCCAGCTGGAGGCGTCCGCCGCCAATCGCGACGCGCTCGGCCCGGCCATCCTGGCCGTCAACGAAACGGTGACCGAGTTTCAGCGGCTCTTCGACAAGCGCGGCCAGGCGCTTGTCGACCCGGCTGACCTTGCCGGTGCGCCCTTGCCCGCGACAGCGAACGCCGATGACGAAGAAGAATAGCCAGACAGGAGAAACGCAATGCCGAGAATCATAGATGTCATCGAGGCCGCCGACCAGGGCGGGCAGGATCTTGTGGTGCGCGTGCCGGAGGTCGGTTCGGGTGATTTCCGCCTGGGCAGCCAGGTGATCGTCCGCGAAAGCCAGCGCGCCGTCTTCTATCGCGACGGCAAATCGCTCGATACATTCGAACCGGGCCGCCACACCATCACCACCTTCAACCTGCCGGTCCTGTCAGGTCTGCTGCGCATGGGCACCGGCGGCCAGGACATCTTCACAGCCGAGGTGTTCTTCGTCAACATGCGCGAGTTCACCGACCTGAAATGGGGCACGCCCGAACCGGTCACTCTGCGCGATACCGATTTCGGGCTCGTACGGCTGCGCGGCTTCGGCCACTACACAATGCAGATCGCCGACCCCAAGCGCTTTGTCGACCAGTTCGTCGGCACGCAGGGCATGTACCGTACCGGCCAGATCAACGACTTCCTGCGCAGCGCGATCATCAGCCGCATGACCGATATGTGGGGCGAGAATATGACCAGCATTCTCGACCTGCCGCGTCTTTTCGACGAGCTGAGCGCGGCGATGCGCGCCACGCTGCAGGACGATTTCGCGGCCATGGGGCTCGCGCTCAAGCAGTTCCGCATCGTCTCGATCAGCCCGACCGAGGAGACAGCCAAAGCGATCGACGAACGCGCCAGTATGGGCGCCATCGGCGACATGGCCGCCTATATGCAGTTCAAGACGGCGCGCGCATTGGGTGACGCCGCACAGCAGCCCGGCGGCGCCGGCGGGACCGGGGAAGGCCTGGGTCTCGGCGCCGGCATCGGCCTCGGCGCCGGCATGGCCGGCATGATCACCAACGCGATGCAGGGTACCGCGCAGCCCGACGGCAGCGCGCCGAATCAGCCCGTCCCCCCACAGACGCCCACCCCACCGCAGCCGCCCGCGGCCCCGGCCGTCATGACGCTGGAGCAGGCCGCCGCCTACCTCCAGGTCGCCCCCGCCGACATCCAGGCATTGATCGACGATGGCTCGCTGCAGGCGAAGCAGATCGGAAGTCAGTACCGCATCGCCAGGAAGGCGATCGACGACTTCCTGGCGGCGTAGCGAGGAGGGGGAAATAGCCCAAAGGGGGCCTAATGTCCAAAAAAGAGAGGCAGACGACCTGGGATACAGCGGCGCAGGGCTGGGACATTCCGGAGTCTATGCGGGAAGGAAGGCAGGCGGAGGAGGACAGCGACGATCCGTACGTGCCAGTACAACAGATGAGGGCCGAGAGCGAGGCGGAGAGACGAAGGCCAAGAGCTCCGCGCCCGTCTCCGGACTACCAGATTTCCGGATGGGTAGAGTTCAAGCGCGGCTGCTGGCTGGCAGCAGGCGCAACGGCCTTCTTCGCGGTCGTATTGCCGCTGGCTCTGCTGATCATGTCGATGATGGGAGTGTCGTTCATTACGCTGTTATCAGCGCTGCTCAGCTAGGGAATGGGAACCTGTCCGCAAACCCGCTCCATGGCCGACCAGCAGCGTCTAGGACTTCACATCACATGACCTCGATGCGGTCGCCGGCAACCGCAAACGGTCCGTAGCAACTAAATCCTCTCGAAGTAGCGCGTGCGCTCCCAGTCGGTCACAGCATTTCGGTAAGCCTCCGCCTCTGTCGTGAAGAAATGCGCATAGTGAGCGACAACATCCTCGCCGAAAGCCGAACGCGCCAGATCGCTGCCCTCGAAAATCCTGACCGCCTCCCCCAGGCTGCCCGGCAGCATCTGCTCGCCAGTAGCTGCATAGACGTCGCCGATATAGGCGGGCGGCGGCTCGATTCGTTGCTCGATGCCGGCCAGTCCCGAGGCGAGTACCGCCGCGTAGGCGAGATACGGGTTCACGTCGGCGCCGGCAATGCGGCACTCGATCCGTAGACTCGACCCTCGGCCCACCACACGGAAGCCGGCGGTCCGGTTGTCGGGCGACCATGCCAAAGCCGTTGGCGCCCAGCTCCCGGCCTGGAACCGCTTGTACGAATTCACCGTCGGCGCGTAGCAGACCATCATCTCCGGCACGTAGCGCATCCACCCGCCCAGGAACCAGCGGAACAGCTCGGAGCACGCGATGCTGGAAAACTCTCCATCGCCTGGGAACGCATTCGCCAACTCTCCGTCCTCAGCCGTCCACAGGCTCACGTGCAGGTGGCAGCTCGAACCGGCCTGCGCCGCGTCCGGCTTGGCCATAAAGGTCACGCTACAGCCAAGCTGATCCGAGATCTCCTTCACCGCCTGCTTCAGCACCAGGTGGCGGTCCGCCATCTCCAGCATTGGAGCGTAGCGGATGTTCAGCTCGTGCTGGCCCCTTCCAAACTCGCCCTTGGTCGATTCGACCGGTACGCCGGATGCAGCGAGATGCCGGCGATACGCCCCATTGAACTCCTCCGTCCTCGACCCTTGCAGCAGGTGGTAGTCTTCCAGGTACCAGCCGACCTCGGTCAGCTCCCGGTACCCATTCCGGGCCGCGTCCAAATATGAAGTCCGGTACTGGAAATACTCCAGCTCCGATCCCGACATCGCTTCAAATCCCCGCGAGCGCAGCCTTTCGAGTTGCCCACGCAGAATCGAACGGGGCGCCACCCGTACCGGCTCATGCTCGGGGTCCAGCTGCGCGTCGCAGATCACCAGGGCGGTCCGGTCCAGCCAGGACAGCTTGCGAAGCGTCCCGAGGTCCGGCGACAAGTGCACGTCCCCATATCCGAGCTCCCAATTGGAGAACTCATACCCGGCGACCGGCTCCATCTCCATGTCCACGGTAAAGAGGTAGTCGCAGGCGTGCGTGCCGCCCGAAACGTCTGTCAGGAAGAACGAGGCGTCGAGGCGTTTCCCCATCAGCCTCCCGTACGGGTCCGGGAACCCAAGAATGACCGTGTCGATCGAGCCGTCGTCGACCGCAGTCCGCAGCGCATCAACGTTCAGCATTCCCGGGATAGATCTCTGTTCTAGCCGCACCTTCATAACCTCCCGCGTGACTGTTTCTCGCACCGACCGCGCAGGAATCTGTTATGGAATGCCCTCGATGGTAAAGATTGGGGAATTATATCCGAAAATACAGGGAAAAACCTGCTGGTTATTTCCCCTGGCGCAGGCGCCGAATAGCCCGGAAAGCGATTAACGGTTGTTTGACGGGGTAGACAGCAACGGGAGATTGTGCCAGCGGGGGGAACGACCGGCTCGCTAACTTGCGACCCGAAGGCGCATACCCAGCGCGCGGATGATCTTCAGCATCGTAGCAAAACTGGGATTTCCATTGTCGGAAAGTGCTTTGTACAGTCCCTCGCGGGTCATGTCGACTTCTCTCGCCAATTGGCTCATGTTGCCGGCGCGGGCGATGTCGCCGAGTGCAGCGCGAATGAGGCGTCCGTCGCCCAAATCTTCTTCTGCTGCCGCTTCAAGATAGAGGCGGGCGTCTTCCTCGGTGCGCAGGTGATCGGTGACATCCCAACGCGTATATGTTTCAGCCATTGCTTTCTACAGCTCTTGCTACAGCTAACTGGCCACCTGGAAAACTACATCCCTCACCCTCAATACAACTCCGGCCGCCGGTCCGCAAAAATCGGAATCTTATTCCGCGTCGCCTCCACCGTCTCCAAATCGATCCGCACCGTCAGCAGCGCCTCGGTCTCGCCGCCCTCGATCAGCGTCTCGCCCCAGGGATCGATCACCGCCGCTGAACCGAAAAAGCTGACGTCATCCGTCGTGCCCACGCGGTTGCACGCCGCCACGAAACATTGGTTCTCGATCGCCCTGCTGCGCAGGAGCGTGCGCCAGTGCATCCGCCGCGGGTGCGGCCACGCCGCCGGCAGAATCAGCAGACGCGCGCCTTCCAGCGCGTAGCGCCGGAACAGCTCCGGAAAACGCAGGTCATAGCAGATCGCCAGCCCCGCGCAGCCCCACGGCAGTTCATGCAGCACCCCGGCCGTGCCCGCCGCCAGGTACTGGTCCTCATCCATCAGCCGAAAAAGGTGAATCTTACTGTAGGAGGCGGCGAGCCTGCCCTCCGGGCTGTAGAGCGCCATCGTGTTGTAGAACCGTCCACCCCGGCTCTCCAGCATCGAGCCCGTCAACCAGACCCGATTATCCCTGGCCAGCGCGGCGAAACGCCCGAACCAGCCCTCTTCGTCCGCGTCCGCGACCAGCGGTGACGCGTAAGCGCCGGCATTCTTAAGGTCAAGACCCGAACTCCACAACTCCGGTAGTACAACCAGATCGCTGCCGCGCCCGGCTGCATCCGTCACGAACGCCTCTGCCCGCTCGAAGTTGCGCTCAGGGTCACCGTAGAGACAGTCCATCTGTACGAGGGTGAGAGCGAATTCAGACATGAAATATACGCCTTTCCGAAGCTGAATTTACTGATTTGACCTGCGGCTACTGGCCACTGGCTACTGGCCACTGGCTACTGGCTACTGGTTTACTTAAACGTGCTGGTCAACGAGGATCGTATTGCCGTCGGGGTCGACGATCACGAAACTGGCCGGGCCCGACGTCCTCTCATCGGCCTCGGTCGCGAACTCGATTCCGTCCTCTTTCAGTTTTCGCTGGATCTCCCTGACGTCGGTGAAGGTGTCGAGCGGCTGCGCGCTATCGTTCCAACCGGGATTGAATGTGAGAATGTTATCGTCGAACATGCCTTGAAAAAGGCCGATCACGCAGCTGGGGCTCTTCATAATCAGCCAGCCCTGGCTTGCCTCACCGTGGAAGACTACAAATCCAAGCTTTTCGTAAAAGGCCTGCGAGGCCGACAGGTCCTTGACCGCAAGGCTTACCGAGAATGCTCCAAGCTCCATATCATGGCTCCAATGTGCGTCCCGGAATTGGGACAAGGATGGTCGTATCGGAATACTGGACCAGCGATCGCCGAGTAAACGAGCACAGAGGGCCACCGCAGCCCGTGCGCCGGACCAAGGCCAACGCATATGCCAGGGTCCAGGAGCAAGTTAACCACTCGGCCTCCTGTTTGGCCAAATCTCTCCTTTCTACGCCCTTAGCGGCCCAGCCACCTGGAGAACGCAACACTTCACTGCCCCACCCTTTCCACGGCAAGCCAGCGTTTCGTGCGTTCCCGCCTCCGGTATGCCAGTTCAGTCCCTCAATTGAACTCGGGCAGCCATTCCGCCAGTGCAACAAAGGTTTCCTCTACCATCGTGTGAATCTGGTCGAGCGTAAGCAAAGAGGCGGTCAGCGGATCCAGTGCCACAGCCTGCTCGATCGCCTTGCGATCCGCCTCCAGCGTCCCCTTGACCGCCAGCGGCTCCCCCGCGCTGCGGTTGGCATTCAGCGCCGCACACTGGGGTGGCAGATCTCCCACATGGCACGGATGAATCCCCAGGTTGTCCACGAGGCACGGCACCTCCACCACGATATCAGACGGCAGGTTCGTGATCGTGCCGGTATTCAGCACGTTGCCGTTGAACCGGAAGGGCTCATTTGTCTCCATGGCATTGATGATACCGACACAGTACTCGGGGCTCTCGGAGATTTCCAGCGGCTCTTCGCCGTAGGCCTTATCGCGTAGCTCTGCACGCCGCCTGGGTTCCCGCTCAATCTCCCGCTCCTGCCACTTAAGGGCATGGATGCCGGGTGTATAGTGCTCGATCATTTCGGCGTTCTTGCGAAAGTAGGGCACATACTCCGCATTGTGCCCGCTCGACTCCGTAAGGAAGTAGCCGAAGTACTTCATCATCTCAAAACGTACGATGTCCTTCTCGTAGATTTCGGAGTCCTGCATCTTCTCGATGAGCAGCGAATAGGCGTCCTCGCCGTTCCACTCCATACGGAGGAACCAGGCCTGGTGATTGACACCGGCCACCCAGTGCCCGGTCTCTTCGTAGGGCGCGTCGATGTATGCAGCCAGGGTCTGGGCCGTATGCTGCACGCTGTGGCAGAGGCCCATACTCTTGATGGGCGATGCTACGTTCAAGAGCAGCGGCACAGTCGTGGTGGGGTTGGCATAGTGGAACAGCCAGGCATCGGGGCAGAGCTCCTCCATGTCACGGCAAATGCCCAACATCAGCGGGGCATAGCGCAAGGTGCGGAAGACGCCCCCGAGACCGGTCGTGCAACCGGAGGACACATCCAGACCGTACTTGAGCATGATCTTGCGCTCGACGACCCTTGCCTCCCGTCCGCCAAGAGCAGTGGCTGTCGAAATGACGTAGTCGGCGCCGTCGAGTGCCCTGCGCCTGTCCAGGGTCGACTCGATTACAGTGGGGACGTCGAGTTGCCTGGCGAGCTTCTTGGACAGGGCTGTGATGACGTCCAGATTGTCCTGATTGATATCCATCAGCGTCAAGGTGCAGTCCGCCAGTGCCGGACGCATCATGATATCCGCCACGAACCGGGGGGCGAAACCGGTGCTGCCCGCTGCAATATAAGCGATCTTCGTCATAGTAACCTCCTCTTTTTCCCGGGCGGCCTTCGCCGAGCGGTTTGCGAAGTTCCCTCCCGGACGGACGCAAAGCTCCAGAAAAAAGCGAGCCGCGATAACCCTGAACTGTTTTTGAACACAGTCTCTTAAACGAACGACTTCTGCTCTGCAGCAGATGCCCGCTACGACTCCTCCGGGTCGGGCAGCACCTCAACGGTCGCGCCCGGCGCAGGACCCATGTACTCGCCGAACGGCTGGCTGCGCGGCCGGCTGGCCACCGTCTCGCCCTGGGCGCGGGCCTGCTTAGGCGCTGTATTGGTGGCCAGCTTGCGGCTGGATGGAGGGCGCGACGCCCGCCAGATCAGCCACAGGCCCAACAGCGGCAACAGCACAGGCCACCAGCGCAGAATGAAGTTCTGCCCGCCGCGGCCGGCGGAAAAAAGAATAAGACCGAAGAGGACCAGCACGGAACCGGGGATCAACGCCCACCACAGCTGCCGCCGCTGTCCGAGCAGGTAGAGCAGAAAGAAGACGGCGCCCAGCCCGACAAAGAGCGCCGTGCCCAGGGCGGCCGGCTCCTCTGTGATACTGCTCAGGGCGATGGTGGCGCCCAACATGAACATGAATCCACCGGGGATAATCGCCCACCAGCGTTCGGCGCGGTCCAGCAGATAGACGTGGGCGAAAGCGATCGCCTGGCCGACGAACAGTGCCGCCGCCGTTACGCGCTGGTCCAGCTCGCGTACGGTCGTAAGGTAGATCATCACCGCAAGGGCGATCAGCGTCCAGCCGGGGATCAGCCGCCACCAGTGGCTGGGGGCGGAGAGATAGCTGCCGATGAATCCCAGCGCCAGCAGACCAAGCAGCGCGGCGCCTGCATATTGGATGTAGGGTTCAAAGCGGATGAGCAGGTCGAGGTTCAAGAGCAGCAGGCCGATGCCCGCCAGCGCCAGCAGGACGCCCCAGGTGAGGCTGCCTATGCGGTTGTCGCTGTTCGCGGAGGCCATTTCCTGGCTCCTCGCCCCTGACCCGAACTACCTTTCCATCCCGCGCCAGACCGTCTCCGGCGTAAAGGGAAGCTCATCATACCAGACACCGAGCGCGTCGTGAAGCGCGGCGGCGATAGCGGGCGCAGTCGGCAGGAAGGGCATTTCGGCCATGCCGCGCACGCCCAGCGGGCCCTGCGGATCCGGGTACTCCAGGATCACCGGCACGATCTCCTCAGCCACGTCGGCCACGCCGGGGATCAGATAGTTGCTCAAATGCGGGGTGACCGTCCGCCCCTCCTCCTGCAGATAGTTCTCGAGCAGCGTCCACCCGATTGACTGGGCCACACAGCCCTCGATCTGGCCTTCGACCTGCTGCGGATGGACCGCCCTGCCGACGTCGTTGACGCTGATCAGCCGCTTGACGGTAACGTGCCCTGTCCCGCAGTCCACCTCCACGTCGGCCACCTGCGCGCAGTATCCATAGGTGATATTCGGGTCACACTCGCCCGTCTCACGGTCGAAGGGCGTCGTCGCGCGCGGACGATAGAGGAACTCGGCGCGCGCCGGGCGCTCTTCATCGCGCCACAGCGCCAGCGCCCGTTCGGCCGCGCCCTGGATCGCATTCCCCGCCATAAACGTCATGCGGCTGGCCGAGCTGCTCCCGCTGGAGCCGGTCACGTCGCTGTCCTCCGCCTCCAGCTCCACCTGCTCCGGGGACAGCCCCAACAACTCCGCGGCCATCAGCACGAAGGCTGTGTGCGCGCCCTGCCCCACCTCCGCGCCGACGCAGCCCACGCGCGCCCGCTCAATCCTCTCGCCGCCATGCAACTCGACCCAGGCGTTGCAATGTTCGGGAAATCCGAAGCTGTAGCCGACATTCTTGTAGCTGACAGCAATCCCCCGCCCGCGCGCGACTTGGGTGCGCGACGAGTCCAGGCTGGTCGTGAGCGGCGCGTCCTCCCCGGCCTCCAGTTCGGCAGACCCCATCCCTCCTCCGTCCACTGACCACTGACTGCCGGTCTTCTGCCAGCCGCCCTGCCGCGCCGCCTCCTCCAGCACCTCGACAGCCGTGCATCCGGCGGGAACAGGGCTGCCGGTGACCAAGAGCGAACCGTCGCGCAGCAGGTTGCGCATGCGCAGCTCGACCGGGTCCATATCCAGGGCATGGGCCAGCTTGGTCATCTGCATCTCGGCCGCGAAATGGGCCTGCGGACCGCCGAAACCGCGAAACGCGCCGCCCGGACAGTTGTTTGTATAAACGGTGCGCGCGTCGACTTGCACATTCGGAATCTCATAGGGGCCGAGACACATCAGCGTCGCGTTGGCCAGGACCTTTGTGCTTGTGTATGCGTACGCGCCGGCGTCGCTGGTCATCTCCATCTGCGCGGCCACAAGTTTGCCGTCCCTGGTCGCGCCCCACTTGGCCCGGATCACGAACGCGTGGCGCTTATGATGGCCGATGATCGACTCCTCGCGGCTCCAGATCGTTTTGACCGGCCGGCCCGTCTTCCACGCAGCCAGCGCCAGCGGAATCTGTACCGACATATCCTCGCGCCCGCCGAACGCGCCGCCGACGGCCGGGTAGCGCACGACGATTTGGCTCGCCGGCAGGTCCAGCGCGTGGGCAATCTGCTCCTGGTCCTCGTGCATCCACTGCCCGGCGACGATCACCTCGACCCGCCCGTCCGTCCGGACGTGGGCAAGGCCCGCCTCCGGCTGCAAATAGGCGTGCTCCTGCGGGTGCGTGCTGTAGACGCCCTCAGCGCACACTTCGGCCCGCGCAAAGCCGTCCGCCATGTCGCCGCGGCGCAGACGGTGGGTGACGAGCAGATTCGATTGCCTGTCCCGCTCCTCGTAGGGAAAGTTGCTGAAGGGGTGCGGATGGAGCGGCTGCACGCCGGCGGCCAGCGCCTGCTCCGGATCGGTGATGACCGGCAGCGGCTCGTATTCGATATCGAGCAGACCGGCCGCGGCCGCGGCCTGCGCCGGCGTCTCGGCCACGATCAGGGCGATCTTATCCCCTTCCCAGCGTACGAACTCGGCCTGGGGCGAACTGCCCAGCCCGCACAGCACCGGCTGGTCCGGCATCACCAGCCCGTACTCGTTTACCGGCACGTCGGCCGCGGTCAGGACCGCGACAACGCCGTCAGCCTCCTCGGCGCGCGTCGTGTCCAACCGCAAAATGCGCGCGTGGGGCACGCGCGCGAAGACGATCTTGAGCCATGCCTGGTTGGGCAGGTCGATGTCGCCGGGATAGGCGGCCTGGCCGGTCACCTTTTCGGCGGCGTCGAAACGGGGTATGCTGCTGCCGACTGCGCGCATCAGAACACCTTGTGTTGATCCACGAAGGACACGAAGTCACACGAAGACAGAAAAAAACCTCTTTCAGTTCAGGCCCACTCTGGATTCCGGGGCGTGATCCCACGGAAAAAGGTCCGCATCTCTTCGATCTGCGTTTTCATATCGCCGGTCGGCTGGTAGGTTGGGCCGATACCGGCAACCCGGCGTTCAAAGTCGGCGTAGGCGAGGGTGATGGGCGTGCCGGTGGCGAGGGCGATGCGGTAGAAGCCGGTCTTCCAACACGCGACTTTCCTGCGCGTCCCCTCCGGTGTGATAACCAACACGAACTTCTCGCTGCGGTTCATTTCGTCGATCACCTGCTGCATGACATTGCCGGGGGCCTGACGATTCACAGGGATGGCGCCCATCCAGCGCATGAGACCGCCCAAGGGGTGCGCGCAGGCCTCTCTTTTGATCATCCAGCGGCAATCCAGCCCGGTGGCCAAGAAGAACCCAATCGCCAGCGGGGCATCCCAGTAGGAGGTGTGCGGAGCGCCGACGATCACCAGCTTGGGCGCGTCGGGCAGTTGGCCCTCGATACGCCAGCCGATAAGCTTGTACGCCAACCGGCCGCATAAGCGGGTCAGCCCATTGCCGCGTCGCGGCAGTGAGGGCGACAGGACCGTATCGGCGCCGGAAATCAAGAAAATCTTACTCCGCATTCCTCTTCTGGTCATAGATGCGGAACCCTCGTCTACGGTAGTTTGGCAGAGCCGCCGGATGATCGTGCGTACACGTGTGGACCCACACGCGCTGCGGGCCGAGCGCCCAGGCGCGCCGGACCGCCTCCGTCAGGAGCGCGCCCCCCACGCCCCGGCCGATAAAAGGAGGCAGCAGACCGAAATAGACCAGTTCGACCACGTCGACCGATGTGGACTCTCCGTCCGCCTGCCGCGCGCCCCCGTCGCGCTGCTTCTCCAACTCGAAATAGCCTGCAGGTGTGTCGCGGACGTAGCCGATCCACGTCTGCAGGCCGGGTCGCGCCAGCCAGGACAGCCACTCCTCATCACTCCATCGCAGCCGGTCGGTCCACGAATGCGCGCGCCCGACTTCGGCGTAGAAGAAACGGTTCAACGCCGGAAAGGCAAGCTCCGCCCTGCGGACGGTGAATGGCTCCGCAGGCGGACGCGCCGGCCGCAGCTGCTCCGGGCTGGTCATCTCCAGATAATAGGTGATTAGTTCGTCCGCGTCAGTCGCCATATCCGAGTCCTATGTGCGGCTGCCATCCGTCTGCCCCGCGGCCACGACCGCGTCCAGGATCTTGCGGTAGCCGGTGCAACGGCACAGGTTTCCCGTCAACGCCTCCTGCGCCTCGGAACGGGTGGGGCTGGAACGTTCCGCCAGCAGCGCAGCCGCCGACATGACGAAGCCCGGCGTACAGTAACCGCACTGGACGCCGCCGCTCTCTATCAATGCCTGCTGCACGCCGTGCAAGAGCGAGTCGGACTCGGCCAAGCCCTCGACCGTGACCAGTTCACTGCCCGCGGCCCGTTCTGCCGGCACCAGGCACGCCATCACCGCCATTCCGTCCAGATAGACGGTGCACGCGCCGCACTCGCCCTCCGCGCAGCCCTCCTTGACACCTAGAAAGCCCGCTGCACGCAGGCTGTCCAACAGCGTCATCCCGCCGGCAAGCTCGACGCCGACGCCATTGACCGTTGCCCGCAGGGGAGAAGAAGGGTCGAATTGCCGCTCACCTTCGGCCCGCGTAACCGGCCAGCGTCCCTCCGTGTCGCCCCACAGCGTCACCGGCTCGTCGAGCCAGCCCTCCCGCGCCCGCCCGTCCCGCAGCTGGTGCAGGAGGCGCGCGACAAGTGTCTCGGCCATCGCCAGGCGATAGTCCGCGCTGCCGCGTATGTCGTCGATCGGCTGTGCCTGCATCCCAGCCAGACGCGCTGCCTCCGCCACCGTCTCCTCGGTCAAACTCCGTCCAACCAGGTACGCCTCGGCCTCGGGCGCACGCACGACCGTCGGCGCCACCGCGCCGAGCGCAATCGCCGCGCCGGTAATCTCCGCCGACTGCCAGTCGCTGCTACCGTCTGCGACCGCCAGCGAACCGGCGACGCTGAGAACGCTGATCGCCTGCGCCCGCCGCAGCCCCAGCTTGATGAAGTTACCCCGCCGCGCACCGTCGGACAGCGGAATCGAGACACGCGTGAGCATCTCATCATCAGCCAGATCGACCTGCCGCACGCCGCGAAAGAACGTCGCCAGCGGCACTGTGCGGCTGCCCCGTTCAGCGCTCTCAATATGCACACTTGCATCCAGCGCCAGTAGCGGCACGATCGTGTCGTTGGCCGGGCTGGCCGTGACGAGATTGCCGGCGATGGTGGCGCGGTTGCGTATTTGCGGCGCGCCCACCTCCCAGCAGGCACGCGCCAGCGCAAACGCACGCTCGACGATCAACGGACTGCGCACGCACTGATTATGGGTAACGAGGGGACCGAGATGTATCGCGCCTCCCTCTTCCCAAATCTCGGCCATGCCGGGGATGCGCGTCAGGTCGACCAGGCCCAATTTGGCCCTTTCCGGACTCTCTTCACGCGCCAGATCGATCAGAAGGTCGGTGCCGCCGGCGATAAAACGGGCGGCCGCGCCGTGTTCCGCTTTCAACTGGAGGGCTTCAGCCAGCGTGCTGGGAGACGCGTAGAATCGATACATGTAAGCTACTGATTTTCAATGCTTGGCGGCAGTCCCAACGACACTGCCAACCCTACGAAATACCGCCAGTAATACCGACCGCTGCCAAATTCCGCGTTCCGAAAACCTGCCAGCGGCCTTTTCTGGGGAGAACCGGTCCCCTTACAACTAGCCACTGACCACTGCAGTTAAAATCCGCCCGCAAATGTATCGATCATCAGCTTCACATCGCCCAGTGGATAGAGAATTGGACATGTGGCGCCGTTATCCATATACTCCCGCACCTTCTTCTTCACTTCATCCGGCGTGCCGCTGGCTGTAATGCGGGTGACCAGTTCGTCCGGCACCAACGGCATGGCTTGACGGACCTGCTCCCTGGTCGCCGGCCAGCCGAGAATCGACTGGATCCGCTCGACGACCTCCGGCTTGACTCCGCTGGCCTGGGCGATGTGAGGCTGCTGGCCCAGGTATTGGGTCAGCAACTCGCGCGCGCCATCGAGGGCCGTCCGCTGGTCTTCATGCACCGAGCAGACGATCAGTTGGGGGCGGTCGATATCGTCCAGGCTGCGGCCGGCCCGTTTTGCGCCCGCTTCCAGCCGCTCCAGCGCCATGTGGTTATAGTCCGGCGGCACACAGTAGTTCAGGACCGCGCCATCGGCGATCTCACCGGTCAGTTCCATCATCTTCGGCCCCGTCGCGCCGATCATCAGCGGCACATTGCGCGGCGTCTGGCGTCCATGCACGACATCCAGTTCGATGCCATCGACCTGATGAAATTCGCCTTGGAAGCTGACATTTTCCATGGCGAGCAGGCGACGGACGACCTCCACCGTCTCCCGCATCGCTTTCAGCGGCCTGCGCCGGTCGATGCCCACATTTTTGGCGAGGGGGTCCCACCACGCGCCGATGCCGCAGATGATGCGGTCCGGCGCCAGATCATCCAATGTGAGAAAGGTGGCAGCGAGCAGGCCGATATTACGGGTCCAGTTGTTGATGACGCCGGAGCCGATCCGGATACGCTCGGTGACGGCAGCGAAGGCGGCCATCGGCACAATCGCGTCGCGCACCAGGCGGCTCTCCGCCTGCCAGACCGCCTCGAATCCCTTTTCTTCCGCGTAGCGCGCGTGCGCCATGCCTTCGCGGATCGGGTGTTTGTCCTGCAGATAGAGAGCGACGCGTGTGTGCTTTGGCGCAGTCATGAAAACTCCTGAATCAATAGGTATTGCGAACGATAAGCCCCGACATTTCGTTGCCCGGGCGCGGCGTCCACTAATGATCGCTCGCGGCCTTTTCCTGAATTGTACACTTGTCGGAAAGTAGCGTCAAAGATGAGTAAATCCGCGGGCTTTCCAGTGCGATATCTGGTGTAAGACGCGACATAGCAGGAGATTCACACCTGGACTATCGTCGATCCGCCATCGCCCAATACAGGAGACGCGAAGGAGCCGGAAACCTGGCCCTTCCTGGACCACGCCCCGCAACACGCCATCTGTTTCTGCTCGCGGCAGTCCGTGCTATAATGCCGGGCCATGCAGAAGCCGCAGCTTAGCGAAAGAGTAACCGGCCCGTTCGGCGACGAAGTCAACGGTTGGCGTCATCCCGATCGGAGCGACCGGCCGGGCGACGCAGACTGCCCCGGGCCGCAACGCGTCACCGACGAGTGGTTTTGGGCGCTCATCCGCGGGCGCAGATCTGTGCGCCGCTACCGGCCCGACCCGATTGCGCGTCCGCTGCTGGAAGATCTGTTGACTGCCGCTGTCTGGGCCCCTTCAGCCCATAACCGCCAGCCGTGGCGCTTTTGCGTTGTCACCGCCCAAACGGCCAAAGATGACCTGAGCGACCGTATGGGCAGGCGTTGGCGCGCGGACCTGAGCGCGGACGGCGTCGACGCGGCGCTGATCGAGCGGCGCGTTCGCATCAGCCACGCCCGCATCACCGGCGCGGCTGCGCTGGTGGCGGTCTCCGTTTCTTTGGAGGAGATGGACGATTACCCCGACCGTCGACGACAGGAGGCCGAGTGGATGATGGCCGTGCAAAGTACGGCCCTGGCCTGTCAGAATCTGCTGCTGGCAGCGCAACAGTTCGGTCTGGCCGCCTGTTGGATGTGCGCGCCGCTGTTCGTGCCCGACCTGGTGCGGCATTCGCTCGGCCTGCCCGAAAGTTGGCATCCTCAGGCGCTGATCACGCTCGGCTACGCGGCGGAAGGCTCGGGCGACAAGCCAGCAGGAAAAAAGGACAGGGCGCAGAGGCTTCCCCTGGCTGACCGGGTGTTGTGGCGCTGAACAGGAACCTGCGCATCGTGCAAAGCGAAAAGCAGATGTAGGATTCAATGGCGGCGAAATCAGAGAGGCCCGCGCGGGTCGTGGCCCTGGCTGGTGGTGTTGGCGGCGCCAAACTCGCGATTGGTTTGCAGGCGGCTTTGCCCCGGGGCGCGCTGACAGTCATCGTCAACACGGGAGACGATTTCGAGCACTGGGGATTGACAATTTGCCCGGACGTCGACACCGTCTTGTACGGGCTGGCAGGCGTCAACAATCCGCAGACAGGTTGGGGGCGCGACAACGAGACATGGAATGTTCTGACTGAGATGAAGCGCTTGGGCGGGGAGGCATGGTTCCGCCTCGGCGATAAGGACCTGGCCGTGCACCTGCTGCGCAGCCAGTGGCTGCGGTCAGGCGCCAGCCTCACCGAGGTCACCGACCGCCTGCGGCAAACTTTCGACGTGCCTTCCCGTATCCTGCCGATGTGCAACCAGCCGGTGCGCACAGTCGTGCATACAGATGAAGGAAGCCTCCCTTTTCAGGACTATTTCGTACGGCGGCGCTGCGAACCGGTCTTTCTGGGCTTGACCTTTGTCGGCGCGGAAAAAGCGACGCTGACGCCGGACATAGCAGAGGCGCTGCGGGCCGCCGCACAGGTTATCATCTGTCCCAGCAATCCCTACCTGAGCGTGGACCCAATCCTGTCGGTGCCCGGTTTGGGCGATCTGATGCGAGATGTTCGCGCGCCTGTGGTGGCTGTCAGCCCGATCGTCGGCGGGCGGGCCCTGAAGGGACCGGCAGCCAAAATGATGCAGGAAATGGGCCGGTCAACTAGCCCCCTCACCGTCGCCGAACACTACGCCGGTCTGCTGGACGGTTTTGTCATCGACCAACAGGACATGGAGGAGCAAATTCAGCTTCCCCTGCCGGCGATGACGACCGACACCATCATGACCGACCTGCCCTCCAAGCGCCGCTTGGCAGCAGAGGTCCTGCAGTTCGGCCGGTCACTGCTTGAAAGCTGATTCTGTTTCCTGCAAATCGATCAACTCTTGAGTGTAAACGAGATTATATGCCGCGCCAGACAGAACCGAACGCCAACAATGCGATGGGCAACCTGCTTCAGGCCATGCTGCCCCGTAGCGATGTGCGTTACGAGAATGTCAGGGCCATTGCCGGACGTCCAGGGCTTCAGCCCGACATTCTGATCACGGCCCCCGGCCGCGCGCCCGTCGTGATCGAGGCCGAGTACATGCCCGCCGCCGGCGTCGAAACGGAGGCGAAGGACCGGCTCGGGCTGGAGACCGCCGCCAACGGGCGCGTCATCGAAGCCGTAATCGCCCTCCGCTACCCGGACGAAGTAGGCGACGCCCCCGATCTTGCCGCCGCACTATCTGTCGCCCGCCTGTCATACTGCGTCTTCACCGAGAACGGCAGCGCCAGCCGCTTCCCCGAGTCCGGCTGGCTCGACGGCTCGGTAGAGGACCTGGCCGACATGGTCCGCCTGGTCTCAGTTCCCCAGCACGCCGTAGACCGAGCCACGACCACGCTCCAGGAGGGTATTGACGGCGCCGCCAGACTCCTCGACGATCTGGATCGTACCCGCCCAGGCATCACAGAGTCAATCGCCAATCTGTTGGGGATGGCCAACGTGCGCCAAACCCGCCGCATGGCCTGCGCCATCATCGCCAACGCCCTCGTATTCCACGATCAGATCGCCGGCATGCACGCTAAGATCAAGTCCCTCGCGCACGCCTGCGGCGACGGTGTAGACAACCCTCAAGGCGAGGTTCTGGCAGCCTGGACCGCCATACTGAATATCAACTACTGGCCCATTTTCTCCATCGCCAAGGATGTCCTTGAGCATCTGGACTCCACCGACGCGGCCCGAATACTGCGGCGACTGCGGAACACAGCCCAGGGTGTCAACGCAACCGGCGTCGAAAACGCCCACGACCTCACCGGTCGCATCTTCCAGCGCCTCATCGCCGACCGCAAATACCTGGCCACCTTCTACACTTTGCCAGCTTCCGCCGCGCTGCTGGCCCGGCTCGCCGTCGCCAAGCTGGAAGGCGTGGACTGGTCGAACGCCGAGGCCATCGGCAAGCTGCGAATCGGAGACTTCGCCTGCGGCACCGGCGCGCTGCTTTCCGCTGTGTACGAACAGATCGCCGCCCGTCACGAGCGCGCCGGCGGCGATGGCAGCAAGCTTCACAAGGTGATGATGGAGGAGGTTCTCTACGGTTGCGACGTCATGCCTTCAGCAATCCACATTACCGGCTCCACCCTTTCCGGCGTCGAACCGGCCGTCGGCTTTACCAACTCCCGTCTCTACACCATGCCCTATGGCCGTCAGAAAGACGGCGGCGTAATGGTAGGTTCTCTGGAGTTGCTTCAGTCTTCCAGGGTGCAGACGCTGTTCAACATCAGTGATCCGGCCTTGCGCACCGGCAGCGCGGGTGAAGAGACGGCTGCCCAGGTCAGCACCGAGATTCCCGATTTCGGTTATGACCTGATAATCATGAATCCGCCTTTCACACGCGCCACCAACCACGAAGGGGCGCATGCCGACATCACCAACCCTGCTTTCGCGGCTTTTGGCGCGACTAACAAAGACCAGACGGCGATGGGAAAGCGGGCTACTAAGCTGGCGAAGAACACCTGTTCAGACGGCAACGCCGGAATTGCCTCCACTTTTGCGGCGCTGGCCCACAGAAAAGTCAAACTAGGCGGTGTCTTGGCTCTGGTCCTCCCTCTGTCCGCCGCAACTGGTCTGTCCTGGGACGGATTGCGCGAAGTGCTTGCCCGTGATTACACCGACATGACTGTGGTGAGTATCGCGGCGAATGATCGGGAAATGTCCTTTTCGTCTGACACGGGGATGGCCGAATGTCTGGTAATCGCTCGCAAATTCATGGAGGATGAACAGCCCAATGACGCAGACCACTTTGTATCCCTTAGCCGCAGGCCGCAAGGGTTTGCCTACGCAAGGGAGTTGGTGGCAGGCTGCGCTCCTGACTATAGTCAGGTCAGGCAAATCGATAAAGGACCCTATGGGGGGACGCCCCTTATGGTCGGGGGAGAGCTGGCGGGCTATATGATTACCGCGCCTCGTGCCTCAGTTTGGCGCGCGGTGCGTCTGTCCGATTATTCAGTGGCGCAGGCAGCATTTGCTTTATCCCAGTCTAAGCTGTGGCTTCCTGGAATGGCCTCCTCGCTTGAGCTAAAGACGACACTTCTGGCCAGCATTGGCAAACTTGGCTTCGTGCATCGCGACATTACAGGCCCTGCCCCTCGGGGCCCTTTTGACAAAATATCCCCGAGTCCTACGGCCACCTACCCTGCTATGTGGAACCACAACGCCACGAATGAGACCCGCATGGTTTGCGCTCCCGATGCACAATTGCAGGTCAGACAGGGCATGGAGGGCAAAGCGCCTGTCATTTGGGCCACTGCCAGCCGCGCGCATCTGAATAACGAATACACTTTTGGCTCTCAGGCACTCGCCGTCGCTTTCACAGACAGAGAGTCGATTGGTGGGAGAGTGTGGCCGAACGTCATCTTCTCCGAAAACAGGTTTGATTACGCCTTCGCAGTGTGGGGGAACTCCACATTGGGCCTGCTGTCCTACTGGTGGCATTCCAGCCGTCAGCAATCGAGCAAGGCGAGTATTACTATTCGCTCCGCCGAGTCTCTCCCTGTGCTGGATTTGCACCGCCTCACGGACGAACAGCTGTCTAAGACTGAGGAAATCTTTGAAGAATTCCGGAACAAAGACCTGATGCCTGCCTACCTCGCCGACGTCGACCCCAACCGCGCCCACTTGGACCGGCGCGTCATCTGCGATCTCCTGGGCTTCGGCGAGGATACATACAAGGCCGTCCGCCTCCTTTCCGCCAAATGGTGCGCCGAGCCGTCGGTGCATGGTGGGAAGAAGCGTCCGAAGCGGGCAAAGTTGGTAGTCTAATGGATTTGTCGTCGCTTATTGGCTGTTGCGCGGCCTTTACAATGGCACCTATATATTTGAGTTCACAGATTTGCAGCAGGCTGTGCCAGTAGTATAGCTAAGAAATTTGGAAATGGCGGACCAACTACAGGAGGTCTACTATGACCAAAGAACAAGAAAACAGATCAGTTGAAGAGTACTTCGAGAAGGTGCGCAATGGGGAGGTGCAGGTTCTAGTGGAAAAGGAGGGCGAGAGTCAGAATGATTCTGCCCCTCAAGAGTCAAGTGAGGAGGATCAAAGGCTGGTTAGAATGCTCGTCGAGATACATGAAGACGAAACTACTCTACAAGAACTAGAGAAGAACGTCTCCATAATGAGACAACGGATTGACGACAAGAAAGTGGTTGTGTCTATCTATATAGAACATACAGACCCGAAGACTAGGGGCGAGCAGCATAATTCCGTATCAGGTCCTTAAATTTTCTGTCATTTTGGCAGAGTCTCTCTTTGGTCTGATAAATGTCAGAGATCAGCTTGCGCGCATCCTCCGCAGGATATTGAAAAGCGTCTCTGTCTTTAAGCCCGATAATCCTGCCATCGTCGATTATTGAGCTTACTTCGTGTGTGTGCTTTGTAGAATCAAGGATGTCTGCAACTTCTCTTAGAGTAGTGGCCAATTGATCTGCACGAACTATCATGTCTTTCAGGGCAGTTTCGTCTGCATCAATAAGACGGGCTGTGTTTGCTATGCGGTCGTTGACAGATTCAGACTTGGACATGCTGGCTCCTAGTCACTGTTGGTAGGCAAAATCGCGGCTGCGTTCGCAATTCTACCATTAACGGGCGGGCTTGCCAATCTGAAAAACAGGAGGAGCCTATTTTCAGATTTTTGTGCGTGAGGCTGTTGCATTTTGCAACTTGACAAAATTTGACAATTTCGATCACTTGTGCTACACTGTTGCGACTGACCTGCCCCCGATGTTTGTACCACCCGTTATGTTAGTCCGGCAAGCACGGGGACAGGGTCGGCAGGCAAGAGGGCCTCAGGCGCCGGCGGCCGGTAGCCCAGAGAACTGTGCGGTCTGACCTGGTTGTAGGTCCGCCTGTAGCGCTCCGTCAGCACACGCACCTCCAGCAACGTATAGAAGACCTCCCTGTCCAGAAGTTCGTCCCTCAACTTCCCGTTGAAACTCTCGATGTAGCCGTTCTCCCACGGCGACCCAGGCTCGATGTAGAGCGTCCTGGCTCCCACCCGCCCAAGCCACTCACGCACAGCCCGGGCCGTAAATTCCGGCCCGTTGTCCGAGCGAATGTGGTCGGGCACGCCTCTGAACACCATCAACTCGGTCAGCACCTCTATCACTTCAACTGACCGTATGTTGCGGCCAGCCCGCAGCGCCAGACACTCCCTGCTGTATTCGTCGATGACGGTCAGCAACCGCACCCCTGTGCCGTCATGCAGCCTCAAGTGCACGAAGTCGTAGGCCCACACATGCTCCTTCCACGCAGGCCGCAGACGCACACACGAACCGTCATTGAACCACAGACGCCCTCTCTTGGGCTGCTTCACAGGCACCTTCAGCCCTTCACGTCGCCATATCCTCTCCACACGCTTGTGGTTCACGTGCCAGCCACGATGCCTCAGAAGGGCGGTGATCCTGCGGTAACCGTACCTGCCGAACTGAGTGGCCAACTCCACGATCTCCTCGGTCAGCGCCTTCCCGTCCTCCACCGGCCTCGGCGCGTATCGCTGTGTCGAGCGAGGATGACCCAGCACCCTGCAGGCGCGTCGCTCCGAAACCCCGAAGAGCGCCTTCACGTGGTCGACACACTGGCGACGACGTGAAGGACTCAGAAGTTTCCCTCAGACGCCTCCCTCAGAATCTGGTTGTCCAGCGTCAGCTCCGCCACCGCTCGCTTCAGGCGGCTGTTCTCCAACTCCAGATGCTTAAGGCGCCTGGCCTGGTCGATCCTGAGACCCCCGTACTCGCTGCGCCAGCGGTAGAAGGTCTGATCGGTCACCCCGATCCGGCGGGCGGCTTCAGCCACTGTGCTGCCCTCGGCTATCGCCACCTCGGCCTCTCTCAGCTTGTTGATCACCTGCTCCGGCGTATGTCTCTTCTTGGCCATCTTTCCCCCCTTTCTACGGCCCAATACTAACATATTACTTGGACCAGCTTTTGGGGGGCAGGTCAAGGTTGACGCTTGCCACAGCAGTATGCCCGTGGAAACACGGGCTTTCTATACTCTTGAATTCGAGTGAGGGCGCATTGCGCCTCCTTGTTGATTCAATGTGTATAGAGACTGCTGTGGCAAGCGTCCCTTTACTCACTCAGCAAGGAGGCACCGCTTTATGGACATATTAGTTGCAATAGTAATTGTCGGGTTGATAATTTGGGGAATCGTTGCCATTAACGCGAGCGCGAAAAGGCAAGCGGAAGAGGAAGAACGAAAGAGGAAAAAGCGCTTCCGGGATAAGTATACCCAAGAAACGCCAGCACGACGCGCGCTAATTCTTCAACTTTACCATGAAAGACTTGACCTGAAGGAGATCACCTTTATTTTGCGCAAAGCTGACTATAGAGGCGTCTCCGGCGAGGAAATAACCATGAAAGAAATAATGGATGAGCACGCGCAGATTCAAATTGATAAGCATAAGGGGATACATGAAGAGGACGAGCAAGAACAGGAAGCGGAAGAGAAGTCACAGTGAACGATCAGGACGCTCATCGACGCCACAATTGGGAAGTCACCGAAACGCAACGATTCTTTAACGAATTCATCGAGTACGAACGTTGCACCAAATGCAACGCGAAACGTGTCTTGCAATACCCGCCAGGGATGATCTTGGAGTCCGACCCGAAGCCTGTGCCTAGATTTTGTCCTGTGATTCTAGACAGCGATACGTCCCTGTGATACATTACAGGACGCAGAGAAAAAAAGTGGGCAATGTATAGTTGCCCGCATTAGGAGATAGCCTAAGCCTTATGCCAATCCACAAGATATATTCAAAACGTAAGAAAATGGAGTCGGGAGAATTCCCCGATGTTTTTCAGTATGACCAAATCCCAACAGGGTTAAAAAATCAGATCGTAAACAGCATGGAAAGTCTATATGGGTTCAGCAGTCCAAAAATATATGAATGGGTCGAAAGCACCTTAGCAAATGAATATGGCCTTCGCTCCCTTAGTGAAATCTCTGGTGTTCGTGGGTATGAAGGCAAAGAGAAGATCGATACTTTTGTCATCCGCCGTGCCTCTACTGACCAAATTCTTGATGTAGTCGAGCTTGCATATGGACCCATGTTCGAATTAGCCCGACGAATGGACCCCTATAACTATAGCCCCACTTCGTTTCAAGAGTCTATCCGCGAAATAAACTACCGCTTCCAAGAACATGGTGTAGGCTACCAACTCGAATCAGGTCTAATTATCAGAGTAGATTCACAATTTGTGCACTCGGAAGTTACGCAACCAGCTTTGAAGTTTCTTTCCGACCCAATTTACGTTGGTGCCAATGAGGAATTTCTAACAGCGTTAGGACACTACCACAAGAGAAGATACAAAGAATGTATGGTTGAAAGCCTTAAAGCATTCGAGAGTTGTATGAAGGTTATTTGTAAAGAGAGGGGGTGGAACTACGACACAGGGGCTAATGCGAGTCAATTGATTTCGATAATGCTTAAGGAAGAGCTAATCCCTAAATTCATGCAAACCCACTTCACGTCGTTAAAAAGCACGTTAGAAAGTGGGGTCCCGACCTTGAGAAACAAAATGGGAGGTCATGGGCAGGGACCTGAGCAATCTCCAGTGCCAGACTATTTGGCTGCTCACATTCTACATCTAACAGCATCGAATATACTGCTCTTAGCAAGGGCAAACGAAGAATTGTAGCTGTGAGCACCCGCAGCCCCTTCCCGATTCGACAATAGACGCAAGCGGTGTCATACTGGCAGGAATATCAGCCCACTTCGGGACCCCGAATCCCGAAGTGGGCGTTGTCGTTCAGGCAGACGAAAGCAGCAATAATTTGCAAAAAATCGTAGCTATTCTGCCCAAAAGATTTGTGAACTTAAGTATATAGGTCCCTTTACAATTCACATTGAGTTTAGCTCCACATTACACTTAACCCTGTGGGCCAGCTTTCTTGGGCTAAGTTCAGCTGTAAAAGTGGAAGGGAATTCTCACGATTCGCGATGGAATCATTATTTTGTTCATGATGGACAATGCATCGACAATACCTTCAGGAATTCTTGTTGGTCAATCTTTGCTCTCATGTGCTTTCGCCTTCTATAAGCAATTGTTCCGATTTGAGAATACAGTTGGCAGAACAGCACAACTGTCCCTTGGTTCCAAGCTCAATCCGCTCATCGGCTCATCAATCTCTCGAAATGACGTTGAAGGAGAATCATGAAAGACCGAATTCTGTCCACTTATGTAAATGACTTTGTTGACAACTTCAACCTCGGAGAGCTGGACGAAGCTTCGGCATTCGAGCACTTGGCCAGCTATTGTGTGGTCTCAAAGTATAATCCTGAAAGCTTCGAATCTGGTGATGTTGCGGTAGGTGGCCCTGGAGATCTGGGAATTGACGGCATTGGGGTACTGGTAAATGATCACTTAGTACAAACCGACTCCGATGTCGACCACTTCAAGAAGGCCCTTCATCGCCTCGATGTGCAATTCATCTTTGTGCAGGCGAAGACATCGCCGAAATTCGAAGCGGCTGAAATAGGCAACTTTATTTCGGGCGTACGACAGTTTTTTGAGCCGTCACTCTCTACCACAAACGAATATATTCAAGCCCTTCACGACTTGAAGGAGTATATTTTTGACTGCAGTGTAGACATGGACACCAGTCCCGTTTGCAGGCTTTTCTACGTAAGTACAGGAACCTGGACAGACGACTCCTTTTTGTTGACCCGGATAGATCAAGGAAAAAGTGATCTTGACGCCACGAATCTTTTTTCGTGCGTTGAATTTACACCGGTGGATTCAGACGGTCTGAAGAGAATGTACCGAGAACTTAAACAAAAAGTCACTAGGGGAATTAATTTTGAAAAGCACACGATTCTCCCAACAATTTCTGGGGTCAAAGAAGCTTACATCGGAATCCTGCCATGCTTAGAATATCTGAATCTCATCTGCGATGATGACGGCAACTTGAATCGAAGGCTCTTTTTTGACAACGTTCGCGATTTCCAGGGGCATAATGCGGTAAATCAGGAAATAGAAGCTACGGTGCGAGACATTGAACGTAACGACCGATTCTCTCTCTTGAACAATGGGGTAACTATAGTCGCTCGCGACAAGAATAGTGTTGGCACAACCTTTCGGATAAGCGATTACCAGATAGTGAACGGCTGTCAAACTAGCCATGTACTACACTTGAATCGAGATCGTCTAACAGAGAATGTCTTTCTCCCAATAAAGCTCATAGTCACGACAGACCCAGAAGTCATCAATCAAATCATTCAAGGAACCAATCGTCAGACGGAGGTCAAAGTAGAAGCCTTCGAATCCCTTGCTCCGTTTCAGAAGGAGTTAGAGGAATTCTACACAGCAGTTGGGCGGAATAGGCGGGTTCAAATTTACTATGAGCGGCGCTCAAAGCAGTATGAACATATGAACGTAAAGCGAGATCGAATAATTACCCTCGCCACACAAGTCAATTGCTTTGTCGCCATGTTTCTTAATGAGCCTCACAGTACACACAGATATTACGGAGAACTGCTCGATAGTTATCGCAATCGACTTTTCAACGATTCCCACTCACATATGCCTTATTATTTGGCAGGTTCCTCTCTGAATTCAGTAGAGCGCTTGTTCTCCTCAGGAATCCTTCCGTGGAGGATGAAGAGGTTCAAGTATCAGCTTCTGATGGTGTTCAGGATAATGAACGAGGCCTTTGACTTACCCAAACTCGACACCAGGAAAATCGATGACTATTGCCAATCCCTTCTGAATATTCTTGACAGCCAATCTCTAAGCGAGTCTGCGTTCCGACGCGCTAGCGATATTATAGATTCGTGCAAATCTCGGATGCCTTTTTCCCGGGATCCGTTGGAGAGAACCAGAGTTTTCACAGAAGCTCTTAAGGATGAGGCTGGAAAGCAAGGTTCAAAGATCATAACATCAGCCACTACTACACGATTGTGTGGAACCATAAAGCTATTTAGTACAACTCGTCGGTACGGCTTCATAACCGGTGAAGACCACAAAGATTACTTCGTGCACATCAGTCAAATTGCCACCCAAGATCTACACTTGTTCTCTAGGGGACGGCGAGTGGAATTCACTCCCATTAAGGCTACAAAGGGGCTTGAGGCGATCAACGCGGTATTATCGTGAATCTCTCTACCGGACCCCAAAAGACTGGACCACAAGTTAAGATGTACGTGCGACGTCTTACGAGCGAGTCCCTGCCCACAAAGTGGACACGGGGAGCGGAAGCCCCCTTCGTGCTCTCATGGCGGCAGATCGCATTAGTCCGAATGCAACTTATGTTTCCCATTTCGTGGTTCAAAGAATGGGGTTCACCATATATTATGCTCTTAGCGGTAGTTCAGTAGCTTCTGGTGTACCCACCACCAGGGATGCGGGGTACACCGCCCACTCCTTAGCCAATAAATATTATTATATTGCATGTTGAAATGGAAGAAATCATGAAAATCCCTACCGAAATTCCTTGGAAACCAACAGGTAAGACTTTAGGCAGAGGTGGTCAAGGTGAAGTTCATCTTGTTACGAAAAGAGATGAAGTAGATGAACCCTACCCGACAAAATACGCCTTGAAGATGCTCCGAAACGTTGGGTCGTCGAAAGCACGAGTGCGATTCAGAAGAGAAATCGGAGCAGTGATGGACCTGAACCATCCTGCAATTATCAAAGTGTTCGACTACTCCAGCGAAAATGACACATTTCAGTATTACGTAATGGAATATCATGAAGGGGCTCAATCATTAGACAAAGTCATATTTTCAGGTTCGAATCCATTTTTTGGCAACACCTTGCTAAGCCTAGATCTGTTTGAAAAGATTGTCTCAGCGATTAGGGCATGTAGCGACCACACTTCCCCCATCGTGCATCGAGATATAAACCCCAAAAACATTCTTCTCTTGGAAGACGGTAGTATTCGTCTTATAGATTTTGGCATTTGCCAAATCGAGGATGGGGAGTTGATCACATTTGCTGACGAAGATGTCGGTACTCGCAACTACACATCGCCAGAGTGCGAGAGTGGGAATGAATCCACGACTGGTGTTTGGTCTGACATATATTCAGCATCAAAAGTGCTGTGGTCTGTGATTACATCACAACGTGCCTTTGCACGGGAGGCGGCTGTATTTGGAAATCGTTCAATGACAGCTTTGTTCCCGAGCAATCCAGAAACTTGGCACCTATCACGTGTTTTTGAAAAAACCATCCGTGACAATCCGACAGACCGATTCTCGAATGCCAATGTTTTGCTAAGTCGAATAGACAGTTTACGCAACATTGTCCAGCAAGGGTTCCCGCCATTAGAGTTAGTTGGGCATCGTTGCCCTTCATGTGGCTGGATGGGTGGAAATATTGAAGAATTCAGAGATGGATACCGCGTATTTGGAAATCCAAACCCAAGTGGGGTAGTTTCGTACAGATGTAATCAGTGCGGTTTCATTTTCGTGCGCGATGTCACTATCTTGAGGAATCTTACTGAAGAGAGAGCGAAACTTCGTTAAGAGGTTCGCCCGACTTCAAATTACCAGTTCTCACATGCTTGACCTGAAAACTGCTACGGAAGCGTTTATCCAATGGTACATAGCCAATTCGACAGGTGCATGACAGCCCCAACTGAGCTAACTATGGTTGGCCCCCAAATGTCAAGAACAGAAAATGGGAAGAAAGGTGTATCCAGTGGATTCCGACCACTGGTCCCTGAAATGAGTTTATGGACAGTTATTCCAGTCAAGCCCTTCACCGAAGGCAAGAGCCGCCTGGCCGGTTGTCTCTCGCCGCGGGAACGCCGCACGCTCAACCGCGAGCTCCTCTCGCACACGTTGGACGCCATCCGCCAGGCCCACGTTGATGCGGAAATCGTTGTCGTCAGCCGTGACAACGACGCGCTGGAGGCGGCAACGCGCCTGGGAAGCCATGCGCTGGCGGAGGAACTGCCCGCGCCTCAACCGGCGGCAGCCGGCCGCCGTCCTGCCGACGCGACCCATGAAACTCAACTCAACGCGGCGCTGGCGCAGGCTGCCCGTTACGTTGTTGCACGCGGCGCGAGCAGAACCCTGATCCTGCCGACCGATATGCCCAACCTGACAGTGGAGGATGTTCGGGCCGTGGCCTCGCCGCGCGGGACCGGACCACAGATCATCATCGCCCCCAGCCGCGACGGCGGCACCAACGCGCTCTTCCTGCAACCGGCCCAGGCGATTCCTTTCGCCTTTGGCAAAGGAAGCTTTGCCCGCCACCAGCGCCTGGCTGAAGAAGCGGGCATCCCTGTACGCGTCGTCGAGTCCGCCTCGCTGCTCTTCGACATCGACCTGCCGGAAGATTACGAGAACGTAGTTCGCGCCGGCCAGGAGAGCGCCTCCGACCCGCACGCGGCGCGGTAGCCGCAGCCTGCGCAGCGGGATGACTGGCGATGACTGCGACGCACATCGGGCGCGCCGCGCGCCTGCCATGTTCCAACATCGCGGTAGAGCAACGCACCCGCGGGCAGACCGCTGCGCCGGCGCTGGCCGCGTCCCAGCCACAGCAGCAGCCCGCCGAGCAGCGTCAGCAGAAGTGCAGCTACCAGGGAGGAAGTTGGGGAGAGGGGAAAGAGGAGAGAGGACACTTTACTCCTCTGTTTCAGTTTCGTCCGTCCTGTTCTTGCAGAGGATGTCCCAGCTGCCGCGCTGACAGACCTCGTCCTTCTGGTTGAGCACCTCCATCCTGAAGGTGACCACGCCGCCGCCCATACGCCGCATCTCCTTCTTCGCGCGCACGGTCGCACGCAGGCGCACGGTGTCCCCGATCAGAACGGGCCGCCGGAACTGCCAGTCAAGCTGCATGAAGGCCTGGACGGTCCCTTCCATAAAGCCCATCCTCACCGCCAGTCCGCTGGCGATACTGAGCACGAGCAACCCGTGCGCCACGCGCTCGCCGAACATCTGCGCCTGGCTGTAGTGCGCGTCGGTGTGGATGCGGTTCCAGTCCCCGGAGAGCGCGGCAAAGTTGACAATGTCGACCTCGGTAACCGTTCGCCCCACGCTTTCGCAGCCGTCGCCGAGCGCAAACTCCTCAAAGTAAAGCCCCATCGGGGGCTGCATCGTTCTCGTACCCATACCTTGGCCCCGTGCCTTCAAAACTATTGGCGGTCAGTCTTCAGCTCTGAGAATGACCGCTCTCTCGCCTCAATTGAAGTTGCTAACCTCTATCCTCTATCCACTATCCACTGCAGTCACACACTTACCAGCATCTTCCCCAGATTCTCGCCATGAAACAGGCCGATGAACGCCTCTGGCGCGCGCTCGATGCCATCGAAAACCGTCTCCTCCCACTTCAGCTTGCCATCCTTCATCCAGCCGGAAACGTCGCGCAGGAAGTCGTCGCGGCGCTCGGGATGGTCGGAGACGATGAAGCCCTGCATGCGCAGCCGCCGGCCGATCATCAGGACCAGATTGGCCGGACCGGGCGACGCCGCTGTCGCGTTGTACTGGCTGATCATCCCGCACACGACGATCCGCCCCCAGTTGTTCATATACTGCAGCGCGGCCTCCAGGTGCGCGCCGCCGACGTTCTCGAAGTAGACGTCAATCCCGTCGGGACAGGCCTGTTTGAGCGCTCGCCGCAGATTGCTCGTCTCCTTGTAGTTGATGGTCGCGTCCACGCCGGCGACCTCTTCCAGCCAGCGCGTTTTTGCCGCTGAGCCGGCGGTGCCCACCACGCGGCAGCCCTTGATCTTCGCGATCTGACAGACCTGGGCGCCGACCGCGCCGGCTGCGCCGGAGACGAAAACGGTCTCGCCCGGCTGCGGCTCGCCGATGTCCAGCAGACCCACGTAGGCTGTCATTCCCGGCATGCCCAACACGCCGAGATAGCTCTGCAGCGGCGCCAGGGACGGGTCGACCTTAGTCAGACCGCGGGCTTCTGCCAGCGCGTACTCGCGCCAGCCGAGCATGTGCAGGACAAAATCGCCCGCAGCGAACTCTTCGCTGGCCGAGCTGATCACTTCGCCGACCGCGCCGCCGGTGAGCGGTTCGTCGAGACCGAACGGCGGCGTGTAGCTGCGCGTATCCCGCATCCGCCCGCGCATGTAGGGGTCCACGGAGATAAACCTGTTGCGAATCAGCACCTGGCCGTCGCCGGGGGCTGGCAGTTCAGTTTCGACAAGCGCGAAGTTGTCCGCGGTGGGCAACCCGTGCGGACGGCTTCGCAGGTGGACTTCACGACTGGTAATGGTTGTCATTGGTTGTCCCCGGTGGCTACTGGTGAACGAGGTCCCTGCAGTGCAATTGTTTATCCTGGCAGCCTGTCTCCGAATCCCGAGTGCTCAGTGGCTTGCCACAGGTGACTTCAGGATTGCAACAGAAGGTCAGAGATATTTTCATGCATTGGACGAAAAGCGCAAAAACAGAGGCGTTGTACATCTGTAATTCGGCTCCTGTCCTCCACAGCACCGTTGGCAGGTGTCCGCCCACCTGTAACCGGGGTTCCCCCGCGGAATCCTGCCGTTCACACGCTGGCCCGCCGCCATCCGCCGCCCGCTGTAGTATAATTGGCCGTAGAAGCCGCCATCGTCTGCCCGACCAGGAGAGAACCGATGCCAGAAGACAGGCCCGTAACAAGCGCAGAACTTTACGAACGTGCGCAGTCGCTCCAGCACCGCCTCCGCACCTGGCGGCGGACGATTCATCGGTACCCTGAGTTGACCTTCGACGAACACCGCACAGCCGGCTATGTCAACAAGCAGATGCTGGACCTCGGCATCGAGACGCAGACGGAAATCGCCAAAACCGGTGTGGTCGGCCACATCCGCGGCGGCCATGGGCCGTTGGTGGGGCTGCGCGCCGACATGGACGCCCTGCCAATCCAGGAGGAGAACGGCGGCGAATTTGACAGCACGCGGCCCGGCCTCATGCACGCGTGCGGCCACGATGCGCACACCGCGATGCTGATGGGCGCGGCCGCGCTGGCCGCGGTCAAATGGATGCGGGAACAGGGCGCGAGGGAAGAGAAGTGAGCAGTGTGTGGTTCCCGGCTCCCCCGCAGCGAGCATCTGTCAAAACGGCAGCACATTGCACATGCCCCCATGTTTTCGCCAGGGCGCTCACCCTCTCTTCGCTCCTCCTCCTTCTCACCTCCCTCGCCGCCTGCTCGGCCCAGCCGCAGCCGCTCGTCTTCGGTGAACCGGTTTGGGCCGACGGTGAGATCAGCAGCTACCGTGTGACGAATCGCGAGCAGCGCATCGTCGGCACCGCCACCTTTCAGGTGCAGCGGGGCTTGGAATGGACACAGGAAGACGGCTGGACACTGGTCCGGGAGATTATAGACGCCGGCGTCAGCGAGCGGGCCATCGTCGAAATGCAACCGACCGGCTATCTTCCGCTTTACAGCCACCTCGTCCGCACAGGCGGAGGCGGCACGCAGGTGGTCGAAGCGCAGATCGCGGGCGGCCAGGTCGAGATTGCGCTGACCAATCGTCAGGGCGCAACCGTCTATCAACGCGTGCAGGTGCCCTCCGATATCCGCGACGAACGCACGCTGCTGCTGATCGTGCGCGCGCTGCCGCTGGCACAGGAATACGCTACCCGTATCAACAGCTTTCTGCCGATCGTCGGCAAGATGGAACGCGTGGCATTGCAGGTACGGCGCGCCGAATCGGTCACGGTGCCTGCCGGCGCCTTTGATACCTGGGTCGTAGAATTGAAGACCAACGAGCGCACGACCCGGGCATGGGTGGCACAGACCGCGCCGTTCCCCGTCGTCAAGTTCATCGACGGACGTTCGCAGGCCACCTTCGAGCTGACCGGCCTCAGTGCCGCTGCCCAGTAGCCGGTGCCAGGGCCGGACAACCGCCTGCGCCGTCGCACACCGTGAACAGGTATCTTGTATAAAACAAGGAAGCGGAACATGGGCTTGAAAATCGATCGCTTTACCTTGGCCATCATACTCGGCGTCGTTGTCTTGATCGCCGCCGCCATCATCACAGTCACCCTCTCCGGCGGCCGCGGCTGGCAGAGCGCCGACTATCTGAACGAGGATACCCCAGAGTCAGTCGTCCACGACGCCTTCTTGGCCTCTGTACGCAATGAGCCGGACGTTGCAATCAACCACTACTCCCAGGATGTGCTGGACGAGGACGATGGACGGCCTTTCCGCGAGCGCTTCAACTACTACGACCGCAACCGACCGGCGCGGCGGCTGCGCATTCTCGATGTGGACATCGACGAGGAGAACGACAGGGCGTACGTTCGCATCGCCATCGACAGCTTCTATCAGGGCGGCCTGTTCGAGAGCGGCACTTCGACCTACCGGCGCACCATCCCACTGGTGCGCGAGGACGGGGCCTGGAAGATCGACACCGAGGACCTCTTCTAGAGGGCCTCTGTTTTGTGAGGGTGTAAACAATGACTGAGCAGGCAACTGCAAACCCCAACCGGCTGGCGACGATCCGCCGCCTCTACCTCTATCTGATCGCGTTCGTCAGCCTGGTCGCGGGGCTGTCGGCAACCTATGGACTGATCGAAGTTCTCGCGGGACTCTGGCTGACGCCGGATACGATGCTGGAGGTCAACCCGTCCGGATTTGCACGCAACGCCATCGCACGCTTGGGCGGATTCCTGATCGTCAGCGCGCCGATCTTCCTCGTCCACTGGCGCTTTATCAGCAAACTGGCCGCGCAACCGAGCGAGTCTGCGTCAGCCGTGCGCAAGCTGTTTCTGTACGCGGTATTGGCCTTCACCGGCTTCGTCAGTGTGCGCGCCCTCTATCTGCTCATCGAGGGAAGCCTGGAGATATTGCTCGGCTATCCTTTGACGGAAAGCGTCGAACGACCCGGTAGCTGGCAGACGCAATTCTTCCAAGCTGGCGTACATCTGGCGATCTTTATCGCCTTCGCTCGTCTGCTGCGGGCAGACGGCGACCTGGGAATTGAAGCCGGCTGGGCCGGCATTTGGCGGCGCCTCTTTCAGCTGATCGCCGGCCTCCTGGGGCTGAGTCTGCTGATCACAGGCGCGGCGGACGCCCTGAATCTCCTCTGGCGCGTTCTGCTGCAACAGTTCGGCGAGTCGAATCTGGCAACGGTGGGGGTCGGATGGTGGGAGCGGGGTCTGGCCGGTTCGTTGGCCGCTTTTCTGGTTGGCGGGCTGGTCTGGCGGCTGAACAATCTCTACTGGGACACTCTGTTGGCGAAGCAGCCGCCGGAAGGACGCATGGCCCTGCGCCGCCTCTACCTCTATGCCGCCACAGTTCTGTCGGCAGCTGTCACACTGATCCCGGTGGCGATGCTCGTGAGACTTGGCGTCCTCCTTCTAATCGGCCCAAACGATACCGGCGACTTCATTATCGATGATCTCACCACGCCGCTTGGCCTGCTGCCGGTCGGCGCGCTGGCGTGGCGCTGGCACTGGCTGCAGGTCCTCGCCGAGGCGGAGCGCTACGGCGAAACGCGCGAAAGCGAGTTCGTACGGCGGCTCTACTACTACGCAGTGGCTGCGACCGGGCTGTTGCTCCTCTGGATCGGGTTGGTCGATCTGCTGCAATCGCTGCTGGACCTCCTCATCATCGGCGACCAATCGGTCGAGAAAGGCTTTCGCGCCCACCAGTTCTCTTCCGGGCTGAGCCTGATCGCGGTCGGCGCGCCGGTCTGGTCGCTCCACTGGCGCACGACACAACGCGCGGCCCTGCAGGACAACGAGACCGGCCGCGCCGAGCGGGCCTCCTGGCCGCGCCGCCTCTACCTGTACGGCATCGCCCTCGTGGGCGCGCTGCTGATCCTGTTCGAGCTGGCACTTGTCGTTTACCGTGTTCTGCTCTGGGCGTTGGGCGATCCCCAGGCCGACGTTTTCGGCGCCGAAACGCAGGGCGGGCTGGTGCGCGCCGTAACCGCGGCCGCTTTCTGGGCGGTCCATCTGCTCGCCATCCGCACCGACAGCCGCATGGTAGATGAACTGCCAGAGGCCGAGGCGCCCGATGCCGATCGGGAACCGCTGGATGCGCCAAGCCGCCGCGCGGAACTGCTCGCCCGCATCGAAAACCTGGAGACGGAGTTGACCGCGCTGCGGGCTGAGCTCGCCGGGTTGGAGGATGAGATCGGGGAGGAGGAGGAAGAACCGCCGGCTGATGAGGACGACAGCAGTAACGGTAACGCTGGCAATTGATGCCTTTGCGATCAGTCCGCGTCTAGAATCTCCGTTACTGGCAGGCCGAGTTCGGGCAGTTGGGGCGATGTAAACGTGTCCCCGCGCACATATATGCCACTTTCCTCGTAGACTTCGCCCGTCAGGTTCAGAACGCTTACAGACTCCTGCTCTGGATCGATAATCCAGTACTCCTGGATGCCAGCACGCGCGTACTCGAGCCGTTTCGTCACCAGGTCCCGCTCGCGGTCTTCGAGGCTTGCACTGATGATTTCGATGGCCAGGTCTGCGCCGTCCCAGTATTTCTCACGGCGCAGCCCGCTATTGCGATCGCGTAGAAAAACAATGTCCGGCTCCCGGTACTTCTGGTCCCACAACCGCAATCGCAATCCGGCTGGCCGCACCGCGCCGCCAATCTGTTGCGCAAGCGCTCTGAGCATGGAATTCAAGTATGAAATGATTGCCTGGTGCTGATCGGTGGGCACGTCATGCACCTCCACAAACCCGTTATCGAACTCGACGCGGCGGTTGGTGTCCAGCGCCAGATACTCCTGCTCGCTCCACGCGCCCTGGTATGGAAAGAGCGTAGCGATGCGCCAAACCGGTGTGGCGGTCTCTGAGTGAATCATCTGTCTATAGCTCCACTCGGTCTACTGTTTCCTTGCTTCTATTATAGCATGTGAATGTGGCAGGGCAGGAGTCGGCTCAAGCCGGACCCGAAAGCTTCTTCACCACGTCCGCCGCCGCGCCGTACGGATCAACCTCCCGCCGCAACATCCGCTCCACGAGCTCTTGACGCAGCGCCGGAGAGAGAGTACTTTCCAGCCGCGCCCGCAGCTCCGCCTCGACTAGGCTCTGCAGCATCCGCGCCAGGCGGGTCCGCTCCCGGTCGGCCAGCGTACCGCTCTCCTGCAGCCATGCCCTGTGCGCCTCCAGCGCGTCCCGCAAGCGCGCAACACCGCCGCCGCTGACCGCGACAGTCTTCAATACCGGGATCGACCAGCCCACACCATCACCATCCGAGACAGCCGCGCCCGCGTCCATCAACTGCCCGTGATGAAGCATGGTCTGCGCCGCGCCGCCACCCGTCTCCAACATCATCTCTAACGCCGCGACAGTGCGGTCGGCGCCCTTGCGGTCCGCCTTGTTGACCGCGAAAATGTCGGCGATCTCAAGCAGCCCCCCCTTGATCGCCTGCACCTCGTCCCCCATGCCCGGCGCCTCCACCACCACAACCGTATCGGCGACCGCCGCGATCTCGACCTCGGCCTGGCCCGCTCCCACCGTCTCGACCAGGATGCGGTCAAAGCCGGCCGCGTCGAGCAGCACGAGCGCCTCCGCGCTTCTCCTGGCCAGCCCGCCCGCGCCGCTGCGCGTCGCCATCGAGCGGATGAAGACGCCCTCGTCGCCGCTGTGCCCGGTCATCCGCACCCGGTCCCCCAGCAGCGCGCCGCCGCTGAAGGGACTGGTCGGGTCCACCGCCAGCACGCCGACCGTCAGCCCGGTCTCCCGGTAGCTCTCCGTCAGCGCCGACACCAGCGTCGACTTGCCTGTGCCCGGCCCGCCCGTGATGCCCACCAGGTGCGCCTCGCCCGTGTGCGCAAACGCCGCCTGCACGATCCGGGCGGCGTCTTCCGCTTCGTCCTCAACGCGGCTGATCGCCCGCGCAAGCGCCAGCCGCTCCCCGTTCAGCAGCCCGTCGATCAACTGGCGGGTGGAAATCCGATTGGCCATGGATCAACTGCAGTCTTTGGTTCTGCGTTCTCAGCTCTTGATTCTTGGGGAAATTCCGCGTCTGAACGCGAGCGCGTGCAGCCGAAAACTAGCTGCTGAAAGCGTCCTGAATGAAAGCGATGATCTCGGTTGAGGAGGTACCCGGCCCGAAGACCGCGTGGACGCCCGCCGCTTTGAGCATGGCCGCATCCTCGTCGGGGATGATGCCGCCCACCAGCACCAGCGCATCCTCCTGGCCCTGGGCGTGGAGCAGCTCGATGACTTTGGGACAGAGCGTCATATGCGCGCCGCTGAGGATCGACAGGCCGACCACGTCCACGTCCTCCTGCAGCGCGGCCTCGGCGATCATCTGCGGCGTCTGGCGGATACCGGTGTAAATCACCTCGAATCCGGCATCGCGCAGCGCCCTGGCGATCACTTTGGCGCCGCGGTCGTGGCCGTCCAGGCCCGGCTTGGCGATTAAAACGCGTATCCGGTTGCGATTCACCTGAGTCATGATAGTGGACAATGAAAAGTGGAATGTTGCGGCGCGATCAGCTACCCAATCGTATGGTAAATCAGCTGAAAGCTATGTTAAAATACCAGCCGCGCATCGCCAAGAAGGATGCGCCTGTTGTTGTCCCCTGGTCACAAGATAGGCCGGGGCTACGGAGGCAGCATGCTTTACCCTCGAACCGAACGCCAGCAGCGCTTCGTCGACGTCGCGTCCGACTTGGTCCCTGCGCTGCAGGCGCGCGCCGCGCAACACGACCGCGACGGCACCTTCCCACACGAAAACTTCGCCGACATTCGGCGTGTCGGGCTGCCTGCCCTGGTGATCCCGGAGGAATACGGCGGCTGGGGCGCCAATCTGCTCGAATCAACGCTAACCATGGAACGGCTGGCGCAGGGGGACGGCAGCACCGCGCTCAGCTTTGTCATGCACGTGCAGGTGATGGGCGGCGTGGCCGAGGCGCCGGATGGCTGGCCCCGGCCGCTTTTCACACAAATCTGCCGCGACGCGGTCGCGCACGGCGCGCTCATCAACTCGGTCGCCACCGAACCAAAATTGGGCAGCCCCAGCCGCGGCGGCATGCCCGAAACGGCTGCCGAACCGGTGCGAGAAAACGGCGCAACCGCCTGGCTCATAAACGGCCTCAAGACCTTTGCCAGCCTCAGCCCGGAAATGGACTATTTCATCATCCCGGCTGCCCTGCAGGACGGCAGCGGCCAGATCGCCCGTTTCGTCATCCCGGCCGGCCCCCACTTCGAAATCGTTGAGACCTGGGACTCTTTCGGGATGCGCGCCACCGGTAGCCATGACCTGAAAATCGTCAACGCCCGCGTGACCGACGAACAGATGATCGCACGCGGCGCGCCCAGCCCGCGTACGACCGGGAAGGCGCCGGCCAATGCCTGGTTCATCTGCACCGTCGGCGCGGTCTATCTCGGCGTGGCGCAGGCCGCGCTCGACTTCGCAGCCGATTTCGCGCGCAAACGCACGCCGACCGCGCTTGGCAAACCGATCGCCGAGCTGGAGGGCATCCAGCGCAGACTCGGCCAGGCCGAACTGTTGCTGCTCCAGGCCAGGGCGCTCCTCTACAACACGGCCCGGGACTGGGATGAGATGGCCGGCACACTGCGGGATGGACTCGCCCCCGCAGTGATCGCCACCAAGTACACCGTCACCAATAACGCGATCGAAGCGGTTGACCACGCCGTCCGGGTTGTGGGCGGTGCGTCAATGGCCCGCAGCCTACCGTTGGAACGTTATCTGCGCGACGTCCGCCCCGGCCTCTTCCACCCGCTGAACGACGACCAGGCGTTGCTCGTCTTCGGGCAGAATGCGCTCAAACGGATTCAATCCGCCGCCGATCAAAGCTGAATTCTCAATAGGGTCTGACATGAACGCAGAGACCCCCCCAATGCTCTGCCACCATCCGAGCAGCCGCCGCCGCTGCCCCCGGCCGCTGCGCTGCGGTTGATCGGTCTCGGTTTCCTGCTGGGCGCGATCCTGGCCGGGGTTGTAATGTGGCTCCTGCGGCCGGCGCCAGACGAGGCAGACGCCGCGCCCAATCTCCAGCAACCCTCTCCCGGACTCTCAGGCAAGGCGCCGCCAGCCGCAAGTTCGTCAGCCGGCGGCTTGATCAACGTCAACACGGTTTCAGCGGAGGAACTCACGACTTTGCCCGGCGTCGGCCCCAGTAGAGCAGCCGCAATCATCGCCGAACGTCCCTATGAAGCAGTCGAGGATTTGGAGCGGGTATCCGCCATCGGGCCCAGCGCAGTGGCGACTCTCACACCCCTGCTGAGGGTCAGCGACTAAGCGCGGCGGGGCGCGATCGCGATCCGCCGGCAACGGCCGCTTTCGCCATATCCCAAAGGATAGGGATTGCGAGGCTGGGACGAAAGAGCGCAACCGGTGGGCTGATCAGGTGGGCCACGTTGAAGAACGTGAGGCAGACATCCTTGCGCTGGATGCGATTGAGAACATGCTCAAGGTAGCTGTGCATAAGACGGTCGAAGACGGTGGCGTCGCCAGCCGTGCGACCGGCCCAACGGAAGTCATCGCTGGTGGCGAGTTGCCACGGTGTTTGCAGCATCTTCGCCAGCTTCTTCTGGAAGGCCAGCCCCAGCCCCGCCGAGCCTGAACTGCGCAGGACGCCGTCGAGCACCTCCGCTGAGAGAGCGCTTACCGTCATGCCCTGTGCGTAGACCGGATTGAACGCACAGACCGAGTCTCCCAGCGCGATCAGCCCCTGCGGCCATCGCTTCAGGCCCTCAAAGTGACGCCAGTGGTTCTCGGTGCGCCGGTAGCCAGTAATGCCGGTGAGCGGTTCCGCCGCGCTGATCGCTTCCCAGACCTGCGGCCCGATCAGATTGCGGGCAAACTGTTCAAATCCGGCCTCGTCGGTCGGCGGGTGATTCCCGGCGTAGCCGACCAGCGTCACAACCCAGCGATTGTCCTCGACAGGCTGAACCACCGCGCCGCCGCTGATGTCGGGGTAGCGCGTGCCAAGCAGCACCATCTTCCAATCCGCCTGCCAGCCCGCCGGAATCCTGTACCAGCGCGTCGTGTAGCCCACGTCAGCGTTGACCGTCGACTCCCGGGGCTCCGCATAACCGAGATCGGCCAGCCAGCGCGGCAGGCGCGAGGCGCGTCCGCAACCATCGACGATAAGATCGGCATGCAGCGTGACCGTCTCACCGTTGACAGCGCAGACCGCGCCGGTGATGCGGCTGTTGTCGCTGTTGGTGCAGAGGTTGGTGACCCGGTGGCCGTTGCGGAACTGGATGTTGTCGCGGCGCCGCAGATGCTCACGCACCTGGCGTTCGAGCAGATCGCGGCTCACGCTCAGACCGAGCAGATCGAGGTCGAAACGAGGCAGCCAGCCGCCCGCAGCCAGGGCGGCCGTCTCCTTTAACCAGTTGAGCGGCGGCGCGCCGAGGGCAAGTAACTCCTCTTCCAGCCCGGGGAATCGCCTGCGCAGGATCTGCACGCCCCGCAGCAGGAGCACATGTACATGCCGGGCCTGGGGCACGCCGGCCCGCCACTGCTCGGTACCCCAATCATCCCGTTCGACGACGGTTACCAGCTCAAAATGGTCGGCCAGCACATTGGCGGTAAACAGACCCGCCATGCCGCCCCCGAGGACGACGGCTGTTCTTCGCGGTTGCTTCTCCGACTCGAATAGCGCCATTGCTACTACCACCCCGATTTCCAACTCTTATTGAACCGACTTCAAAGACTGCGAGGCGCGCCATGGACTCGCAGCCGTCGACTGAAAACTCAAAACAAGAAACTAAAAAATACCAATGATTCCCGCCTGCACCAGCTCTTCCAGAATCTGTTCCGCAATCTCGTCCGCCGTGTACCGGTCGGTCTCCAGGACGAGGTCCGGCCGGGTCGGCTCTTCGTAGGGCGCCGAAACGCCGGTGAAGTTCGGGATTTCGCCGCGCGCGGCGCGCGCGTACAGCCCTTTTGGATCGCGTTGTTTGCAGACCTCGAGGTCGCACTTGACGTAGACCTCCCAAAACGCGCCTACCGGTTCACCCGCCGACCCCGCCGGGTCAGCTTCCGGCCCGCTTCGCTCCTGGTCAGGGGCCGACACAAGTGCCCGCGCCGCATCCCGATCTGCGATGTAGGGTGAAATAAAGGTGCACAGCACGATGTTGCCGTGCTCGTATGCCAGCTTCGCGACCTCCGCCACGCGGCGGATGTTCTCCGCGCGCGCCTCCGCACTGAATCCCAGATCACTGTTTAGGCCATGGCGCACGTTGTCCCCGTCGAGGGAAAAGGTGCGCACGCCCAGCTGGTAGAGCCGCTCCTCCAGCGCCTTGGCAATCGTCGACTTGCCCGAACCGGACAGACCGGTGAACCACAGCACCGCCGCCCCGTGCCCGTTCATCTCCTCGCGCATCGGCCGTGTGACCGCGACCGGCTCCCATACAACGTCGGAGGAACGGGGGCCGGAAGACACAGGGCGGGACCTGCTCTGTTCCCGCGTTTGCACGAATTCACTCACCCGCCGCGCCCGGTCGCGGATCATGCCGGCCGCAACCGTGTTGTTCGTGTGCGGGTCGATCAAAATAAAGCTGCCCGTGGCGCGGTTGATCTGATAGGAATCGAAAAATAGCGGCTCGGTCGTAACGATATGCGCCCGGCCGATTTCGTTCAGTTGCAGCGTCTGCGCGTCCTGCCGGTGCATCGTGTCCACGTCGATGCGATAGTTCAACTCCTGGACGGAAGCGCGCACCCGCCGCGTCGAATGTTGCAGCCAGTACCAGTTGCCGGGCGTGAAGTGGGCAGCGAAATCGCCGCCTGGCCCATTTGCCCGATAGTTCATGGGACTTTCACTCATCCAACATAGCGTCGCGTCGATCTGGTTGGATGAATGTGGCAGGTTGCGCACCCTCACCAGCATGTCACCGCGGCTGACATCGATCTCGTCCTCGAGAGTAACCACGATCGAGTCGCCGACCTGCGCTCGTTCGTAGCTCTCTTCACCGCGGTGGATGCCGGCCACACGGCTGCGGATGCCGGTCGGCAGGGCCACCACCTCTTCGCCGAGCGCGATGCGGCCGGAAACGATCTGTCCGGCGAAACCGCGAAAGTCCCGGCCATCGGCGTTGCTCGCCCTGATCACATACTGGATCGGCAGACGAAAATCAACGATGTTGCGGCCGGCGCCGATGTTGACCGTCTCCAGATGGTGCAGCAGCGTCGCGCCGTTGTACCAGGACATGTTAGCGCTCTGGCTGACGATATTGTCGCCGTGCAGCGCCGAGATCGGAATATAGACGACGTCGCGCACGTTCAGCTTGGCCGCAAATGCGCGGTATTCGGCCACAATCTCCTGGAACCGCGCCTCGCTGTAGTCGACCAGATCCATCTTGTTGACGGCAACTACGATATGGGGAATCTGCAGCAGCGAGGCGATGAAACTGTGCCGCTTGGACTGGGTCAGGACACCCTTGCGCGCGTCCACCAGGATGATCGCCAGCTCCGCGGTTGACGCGCCGGTCACCATGTTGCGTGTGTACTGGATATGGCCCGGCGTATCGGCGATGATGAACTTGCGCCTGGGCGTAGCCGTGTAGCGGTAGGCGACGTCGATCGTGATGCCCTGCTCCCGCTCCGCGCGCAGCCCATCCGTGAGAAGCGCCAAATCGACCGTTGCATCGCCGCGCGCCGCGCTGGCCTGCTCAACCGCCTGCAGCTGGTCTTCAAATATCGCTTTGGAGTCGTACAACAGCCGCCCAATCAGCGTCGATTTGCCGTCATCCACACTTCCTGCGGTCGAAAATCGTAACAGGTCCATAGAAACTCAACTGTCAATTGTTCGGTGACTCAAGCAGTCGCTATCCACCGCAGTTAGAAATACCCCTGCCGCTTCCTGTCCTCCATCGCGGCCTCGCTGCGTCGGTCGTCCGCCCGGTCCCCGCGTTCGGTGATGCGCGCGCTCGCGACCTCTTCGATTATCGCCGCCAGATTGCCGGCAGAAGAGAGGACCGCGCCCGTGCAGGTCATGTCTCCAATCGTGCGGAAGCGCACCCGCTCCCGGCTGACGATCTCACCCCCCTGCGGCGTAACGTATTCACCCACCGCCAGCAGGACCCCTTCGCGCCGCACCACATCCCGCTCGTGGGCAAAGTAAAGGCCCGGCAGTTCGATACGCTGTTCGGAGACATACTGCCAGATATCCAACTCAGTCCAGTTGCTGATGGGGAAGACGCGGAAATGCTCGTTATCCAGCCTGCGGCCATTGAAGAGGTTCCACAGTTCGGGCCGCTGATTCTTGGGATTCCACTGCCCGAAGGCGTCGCGGTGCGAAAAAAAACGCTCCTTCGCCCGCGCCTTCTCCTCGTCCCGCCGCGCGCCGCCCACAGCTGCATCAATCCGCAGCTCGGCCAGCGCATCCAGCAGCGTAACCGTCTGCAATCTGTTGCGGCTGGGATCGGAACCCGGCTCCTCCTGCACGCGGCCGGCATCGATCGAATCCTGCACCGATCGCACCAGTAGTCGGACACCCAGCTTTTCGACGAGCTGATCTCGAAAGTTCAACGTCTCCGGAAAATTGTGCCCCGTGTCGATGTGCAGCAGCGGAAAGGGAATCCGCCCCGGCGCGAACGCTTTGTGGGCCAGATGCGCGCAGACGATCGAATCCTTGCCCCCGGAAAAGAGCATGCAGGGCCGCTCGAACTGGGCCGCCACCTCGCGCAGCACATAGATCGCCTCCGACTCAAGCTGACGCAGGTGCCCGGCCTGGGAAGCAGGCTGCCCCTGCGCCGCGTCGGCTCGCGCACCATGCGGCGGGCTTTCCTCAAAATCCTGCACTGCTTCAGCTCCCAGCGTCACATCGTCCATTCCGTACCCCCGCTTCGCGTGCGCGACGGCTGGCCACAGCCCTTGCAAAGTCTTCATACTACGACGTTACGCCCCTTTCAGGCAAACTTCGCGACATGTCAGGCAGGCCGCTGCACATACCAGACAAGGAGCCGCGGCAACCAGCTCCACTTGGATTGTTCTAACTCTACAATTGGTTGTCCCCTGTTTCCACGGTTACAATGTGGGAATCCGTAGCAGATGGAATGGCTTGCCGCTTCTTTCTATAGACAGACGCCGCGCCCGCGCGCTTACCCGTCATCGTAGGTGGGAGTGCCGGACACCTGTACTCGATCGGAGAACCCATGAATTTGCAAAACAGACGTCTGCGCCGCATGCAGGAGGGGAGTGTAAAGGGAGGAATGCCCATACTGCTCTTCCCGTTCCTCGCAGCCGCCCTTCTGTTTGTCGCCGCCTGCACCGCCGACGGCTACATTGTCGGCCCGCCCGCTGTTGACTCCGGCGTTGAAGACCCTTGGCAACAGCCCAACACGCACAGAGGCGTCCCCGTCGGCTTTACCGAAGAGGGCTATCCTTTCCGCGGCGACCCGAACGCTCCCGTCACCGTCTACGAATACAGCGACTACGAGTGCCCCTTCTGCGCCCGTCACGTCATCCAGACCGAACCGGCTTTGTTGGCCGCATTCGGAGAGAGCGGCGCAGTTAAATTTGTCTTCCGCGATATGCCCCTCTCCTCGCTCCATGCCAACGCACTGTCCGCGGCCATCGCCGCCAACTGTGTGGCCGAACAGGATGTCGTCCTCTTCTGGCAGATGCACGACAGCCTCTTTCGCACACAAAAGGAGTGGGCGCCGCTCGAAGAGGCTCTGTCCTACTTCGCCGAGCTGGCGCAGGAGCTGGGCGCCGACCCCACGCAATACGGCTCCTGCATGGCCAATAGCGGACCCCTGGTGGAAGAGGTGAACGAAAGCCTCGAGGAAGCCAGATCCTATGGCTTCACCGGGACGCCCAGCTTCCGCTTCGTCTTTGAAGAGACCGGCGAAGCCTTCAGCCTCACCGGCGCACAGCCATACGACACCTTCTCCGACTGGATCGAAACGATCGCGCTCGGCGGCTCGCCGCAGGGCGCTGCGCAGGCGCCGCAGCAGGACCGGCGGCAAGGTGAAGGACAGCTGCCGTTTTGGGCTACCGCTGCAGGCCTGCTCCCCGACCCGGACCGTCCCGGCTTCACCCTCGCAGGTGACATATTCAAGGGCAGCAGCGACGCCCCGATCGTTGTCGTCGAGTTCAGCGACTTCCAATGCCCCTACTGCAGCCGCCACACGCTGACAACACAGGCGGTTCTGGACGAAGAGTTCGTCAATAAAGGGCAAGTGATGTGGGTGTTCAAACATTTCCCGATTGAGAACATCCATCCCTTTGCCGTCTCTGCGTCGATTGCCGCGGAATGCGCCGCGCAGCAGGAGGCGTTCTGGCAATTCCACCACCGCCTTTTCGTCGATATGGCCGACTGGTCCCGCCCCGACAACAGGGGCTACTTCATGGCGCTTGCCGCCGAATATGAACTGGACACCGATGCCTTTGCGGCCTGCCTGGAGCAGGACGAGTCCGCCCTTGCGGTACAGAGCGACCTGCAGGACGGCATGCCATTCGTGCGCGGCACGCCCACATTTGTCGTTCTCTACGGAGGCGAGGGCCGGCTGATTCCCGGCGCACTGCCTGCCGACCAGTTCGTCAACGCGCTTTCCGAGGCGCTCGCACAGGTCGGAGTCGAGAGCGGCGACAGCGGCGAATAGAACAGCAGCGGACCATGCAAAGCGGCGGGTGGACAGTCCGGCAGCGGTCCACCCGCCGCTTTCACGAATTCGCTGAAGTGCATGTTTCATTGGCGGATCGTAGGCAAATCGCCCAAAATCGGTCCCGCTTCATCCTCAGCGGTTTCCACCTTCGAAGAGACAGCCAGGCCGCTACGTGTGTGCGTCTCCGCGCCCACATCTCCAGTGTATCCCTATGCCGCTTGTCCTCGTCCCGTGGCCCGACTTGAGGCGCTTTCCCGGTCTGACCAGGGCCTTTTGTGCCCAATCTGCGCTATGATACAATCCAAAAGGATACAAGCGCAGCCCATGCGCGCGCATTTCGCTCACAGCAGGTCTGTCCCCATTTGCGGGGATGCCGCCCTCGTTGTCGAAGCGGGGGAAACGCGGAGCCGATGCGCGCGCACGTTTCTCTATTGGACCGGGAACCTTCGGGAGGTGTGGAGGCGTTCTCTCTCCGGGAAACCACTGACGCTTTTTCCCCCGAACAGGAGCGCCGTCTGCCCGAAAAAGCTCTTCACCGGCTTTATGCCGCGTTTGCATGTCTTCTATCCGGCTTTCTCCTCCTGTCGATGACTGGACGTATCGCCGCGCCTGTACACGCCCTGACCCATACCAGCGCCCCGGGCGCGCAGCACCCAATCGGCAATGCCCAACCGGCCGCCGCCGACCCAATCGACGTGATCGTCATTCTCGATGATTCCGGCAGTATGGCCACCTGTTGGCCCTGGGAAGCCGGAACGCCGCCCACCGCGCCTCCCTGCCAGGGCTACAGCAGCAACGCCCCCAGCGATCCCAACGAGCTGCGCTACAGCGCGGCGCGGCTATTGGTACATCTGGCCGACAGCGCCGACCGCATAGCGGTCATGCGCTTTGACAGCACGGCAGAGGGCGTCGGCGCGCTGAGCCTCCTGCAGCAGATGGGCAGCGCCGAAAACCGCCGGCGGCTGGCCGCGACGCTGCAGGCGCCCGATGACTATGTCGAACGCGGCTACACACGCATGGATTTGGGCCTGCGCGAGGCGCTGCAGCTGCTCGACACACACAGTGACCCCAACCGCAGCCAGTATGTGCTCCTGCTGACTGATGGCGAACCGACCGCGCCGCTGCACGTGCCCGGCCAACGCCCCGTCATTGCCAGTCTGCTGGCACAGATCGAGGACGCGGGCGCGCTCCTCTACCCCGTGATCCTTTGCAATCCTGATGCCGGCTGCGCCGGTGATTTCATCAAGAGCCACTCCACCCGGGCACGCGAGGCCAAGAGCTCGCAGGACCTCCTGCTCATCTTCAGCGAAATCTTCGCCGAAATGAAGTCGGACCGCTCGGTCGTCACGCGGCGCAACATAGCCGGTGACCTGACGATTTCGATTCGCAACGGCCATGGCGCGGGCAGCATCGCCTTCGTCAGCCCGCGCGCGGCGATCACGGCAGTGCAAAGGGATGGCGCGCCGGTTCAGACGCAGAGCATTCTCGACGATGGCAATATCGACCTGAACGTCGCGGTCGCGCCGCTGCCAGCCGGGGAATGGGTCGCCAAAACCGGCGACCTCAGCAGCTTTGCCGTCGTCCAGACGGACAGCTACCCGGAACTGCTCTTTCCGCCGCCGAGCGTCCAGGGCCACCCGGCCTCGACACGCTACTATCCGGCCGGCGGTTCGCCGTTAATCGTTGTTGCCGGCGCCGGCCCCGCCGCCGACGAGCCGCTGCTTCTCAACGGCACAACGCCGCTCCCCGGCCTGGGCCAGGATCCCGTCAGCGGGCGGAATGTCGCCGCCCAGCAGCTTGCCGGCAGCCCGGACGAGTTGACGTTACAGTTGGGAGAGGACAGGCACCCGCTGCAACTGCGCCGCACCTTCCGCCTGCAGGCCCGCGACGATCTGCCCAAGGCCCGGGTCCTTTCGCCTACAGCCACCAATACCGGCATCCGCGACGACGGAAGCCTCGTACTGCAGATCGGCTTTGCCGACGGCGTTGAGGCACAGGATTTGCATGCCGCGGTCTACGTATACGACGTCACCGGCGGCGACAGCCAGAGCGTCTACCGCACAGGGCTCAACTGCCACAGTCCGGCTGCCGGTCGCAGCCCTCTCTGCTCCGACGACGGCTTTACCCCGCAGGACGGTCATGATTACGAGGCGCTCTTCCTCGTGACAGCGGTGGTTGACGGGGTCCGTTTCGGCGACTTCGCGCGCACGCCGCTGGAAGTCGAACCGGCGATCTATGTACGCGGTCTGCCGACCGACATCGACTTGGCGAAAATGCCGCTCGAAGGCTGGCCCCTGACCGTGCAGGCCAGCACGGTCGAGGAGATCGGTACGCTAGAGGCCTCGCTGATCCTGCGCCGCTCCGACACGAGTGAAATCGTGCGCGAAACATCACTCAACTTCTCAATCGAAGTGCCGGAACATGGCAGCCAGGCCGCCCTGCTGCGCGTGGAGGGCCTGGAGTTGCTCCGCCCCGGCGCATACGAAGGCCAGTTGAATCTGTCCGCTCTCAACCCCGCCGGCCTGCCGATGGAGGTGAAGGTCCGGCCGGCGCCCTCGCTGCCGGTGGCGCTGAACATCCCCCGCTCCGAAGCGCGTATTCAGGTACAGGAGGCCGACTTCGGCGAGCTGCTCTTCGATACATCGCCGAATTTCCGGCTCGACGAGGAGATCATGCTTCCCGTCGCCTACAACTCGGACACCCCCTTCCGGCTCACAGTCGAGCTGACCGAAAGCAGTTGCAGCGGCCTGACCGCCACTGCCGGCGACCTGCTGCCCGCCGCGCCCGCAGACAGCAGTAGCGGCGGCGAAGCCAGCGGCTCCGACAGCTGGCAACAGGCCATCCAGACCGTTTGGGCGCTTCCCATCCGGCTGCAGAGCCAGACACCGATGACGCCGGGCAGCTGCCACGGCGTCCTCAGCCTGGCCGGCCCCGGCCAGGACTTCGATGTCCTCTCGGATACGCTACCCTTCCGTCTGCAGATTCGCGACGTGGAGTGGAGCCTCGCCGGCGCGCTCGATTTCGGCAACCTGGGGCGGGCGGGCGAAAGAGCGACCGAGACGCTGCTCCTGCGCTTTGACGGCAAAACGCCTTTCGTCGTGCAGGTGGTCGGGGTCGCCGCATCAGGCGAAACCGGCAACGGCGTGATGACACTGGATGAACAGTACCTCGAAGCCCCGCCGGTCGAAGTGAACGGACTGCCCGATGACGAAGGGTTCTTCGAAGTTCCCGTAACGCTGGTTGCGCGCAAAGCCCTCCCCAAGGATGCCCTGCGCGGCTCCTTCTACAGCGGAGAGCTGATCCTGAGCATCTCCGGCCTGGTCGGCGAAACACGGTCGGTCGACATCAATTTCCTCAGCCCTACCCTCTACCAACGCTATGTCGAGTGGTGGCTGCGTCCGTTCTATACCTTCCCACTCGTTCTGTGCAGCGGGCCGCTGATTCTGCTGGGGCTGCTCATCATGGTGGCGCGCACCCGCAGTCGCGGGTACAATGTGGATGATGACGAACCGATCACCCTGCCTGGACAGGAAACCCCTCTGACTCCACAACCGGACGCCGCATTTGCCGCGTCAGATGTCGACGGTTTGCAAAGGCAGATGGGCGGAGCAACTCCTCCGATGGCTGGAAGCCCGGCAGGCGCCGCCGGCGTCGCGCCCGCGTTCGAAAACTTCGCAGACGCGGCCGCCGCGGGCAGACACAATGCCGGCTGGGACTCAACCTGGGAACAGGTGAGTTGGGATTCGGACCCGTCCGCACGCGAGGGGTCCGGTGACTTCGATCCGCCCGACAATGCCTGGGGCAGCTCCCCTGCCGGCGCGGGCTCCGCCGGCCCTTGGGCGTAGACGACGGGAATCAGCCTGGACGTCAGCTACTGTCTGCTGGCTTTCAGCGCACGCCTGCGGACGAGCGCAGACACGAGAAGCGAAGAGCCAACCACGAAGAACGTTTGAAGGAAACCTGATATGGAGCAGAGCGGGGCCCCGTTCATCAGCGAAAAGCCGACAATCTATCCGACGCTCGTCGTCGGCGTAGGCGGAATGGGCACGAATGCCGTGCGCGCGGTCAAGCGGCGGCTGCGAAAGGCCTGGGGCGGTGAATCGCTGCCGGCGATGATTCAGCTCCTGGCGCTGGACACCGAACCACTGATCAACCGGCTCGATCAGGAGCCTCTCTACGCCGATGAATCGGCCTATATGGGCAAATTCGACGCCACGCGGCTGGTCGACAATCTCGAAAACCACCCGGAGATCGCCCGCTGGTGGGACTATCCTTCGATTCCCTTGGGCTATATTCATAATGGCGCCAAACAGTTGCGGCCAATCGGGCGGCTCTCGTTCTTCCGCAACTACGTAAATTTCAAGCGGCTCTTGGAGACGAAGTACGCGGCCCTCGACAAGATCCGCGATCTGGAAATGGCGCAGAACCGCCGCTTCCCGGTCATGAGCAACTACCAGCTCGTGTACGTCGTCAGCAGCCTCTGCGGCGGCACGGGTGCCGGCATGTTCATGGACGTGGCCCACCGCGTGCGCGCACTTGTGCGCAGCAACGCTCGCGTCGTCGGCATTTTCTTCCTGCCGGACGTCCTCGAAGAAGAGATAAACAGCGACCTGCAACGGCGGCGAATCAAGGCCAACGCCTACGCCGCCCTGAAGGAGCTGAACTATTTTCAGGAGACGCAGCAGTTCCACGAACTCTACCCCAGCGAGCAGCGCGCCCTGCCCGACGCGCCGTATGCCCCGTTCGACTTCATCTTTCTGGTCGGGCGCACCAACCGCGACGGCCGCAGCCTGGCGCGCAAAACCGACGCCGAAAATCTGGCCGCGCATCTCATCCAACTGACGGCCATCAGCCATCTCAGCAGCGAGATCCTCGGGCTGGAGGTCAACGTCGTGCGCGAGCGCATGTCGGGTAGTGTGGCCGCGGCCGAAGTAGTGAACGAGCGCAGCCCGAAAAAGGGCAACTATCTCGTTTACAGCAGCTTTGCCGCGTCCGCCATCGTCGCGCCGGACGAGACGCTGGTCAACTTCTGGCAGCAGGCCTTCCTGGCCGACTGCATGAGGCGACTGGCCGCCGGGCCGGAGCTCAACGACCCGCGCCAGCCCATCTCCGCCCAGAGCCGTCAGAAGATACTTTCGATCTGGCAGGGGCTGCTTGCGCGCATGCGCGCCCGCTATCTTTCGCTGGACAACGACCGGCTGGAGGATCTGGTCGAGGAGGTCGAAGAGCAGCGCGGGGCGTGGCTCGGCTTCAAGACCGCAGTCGACAGCGCATTTCGCCAGGCCGTGCTGGAAACAGGGCTGCGCGGCGCACTTACCCTGGCCGACCTGCTTGCGCCGCCCAACCCCTCGACCGCGCCGATGGAGTCTCTTATCAAGCAGAGGCTCTTCCTTGTCAACAATCATCCCGTGACCGAGGAGGGCCGCGCCGGCTGGCGCTCGCTGCTGGCGCAGCAGGGAGGCGCTGCTGAACAGATCGGCCAGATTGCGGGAAGCTTCGGCGACCTGCTGCTGGCCGCCTTCAACCCGCGCCAGGCACGCGACCGCGCGCGCGACATGCGCCAGCGCAAGGCCCGCGCCCGCCTGAACCAGCGCCGCGACCGGCTGGAGCGAGTCCTGGTGGAACGGCTCTTCTCTCACAGCACGCAGATGCGCGAACTGTTCCGAACGCAGATTGACAACGCCGGCAGCGCGCTGGGGCGGGCCAATCACGCGGCAAGAAGGGCCGCAGACAGAATCGATCCCCGCATACCCGACGGCACGGCCAGCACCAACACCTACTATGAACTGGAGACCGGCGCGGTCGGGCGCGACTACCTGCAACATTTCTACCGCAACGCGGCGCAGGTCGTCTACCCAAGCGACTGGGAGACCCTGCTGGGGCCCGTCATCGACCGCATTTCCAGCAGCGGCCAGCCCGTATCCGCCGAGGAGCTTTTCGCCAATCTCGCCAACGCAATCGCCAACGAACGGAGTCTCCTGGGCCGCGTGCTGCAGTGCGTGGACATCCGGCACATCATCGATGTGCAGCATGGCGAGGAAACACAACAATCGCGGCCCCTGCCCAACAACCGCGTGCAGCAGTGGCTCGATCGCCTCAACCCGTACATCCGCTGGGACTCAGACCGCTTCAGCTTCCACGACGGCAATCTGGAGCACATTCGCCTCGCGGCGACCCCGTCCGCCCGCCACGACGACCCAAACCTGGCGATGGCGATGATTGGCCAGGAGGACATCAAATGGATTCCCACCGGCGACACCGGCCGCATGGACGCCGTATGGATCGTCCACGGCCTGCCGGTGACACTGATCGACCGTCTGGACGAGTTTCGGGCGCAATATGAGAACGAGCGTGATTTCCCCGCGCGCGAGGAGTTTCATCTCCATCCCGCCTGGGTCGATCTGCCCGAAATCACCGAGGACTATTAGTTCCCAGTCATAAACTTTTCATTGTCCGTGGCTCGTCAATATATGCCCTCAACGCCTGACGAGCAGACAACTGAAAACTAGAAACGCAAAACTTCCTATGCTTCCCGGCGCAACGCGTAGCCGAGCCGCGATACTCTGTTTTGGCGGATGGGGCTTGCAGACAATGCTCCATCTGGCGCCGCGCCTGCAGGCTGCCCAGGAACAACGCATCGCCACCGGTATCGACGGCCCCGACCTGACCCGCATCACCCGTTTTGCAGCCCTCCTTCCCTCCGATCATCTCGATCAACAGGGCGAACTTGACCTCAGCCTGTTTACCCTGCGCGACAACCGGCTGCCGCCCTTCTACCTGGAACGCCTGCTGCACAAGCTGGACCGTTCCAGGAACGCGGCCGCAGGCGGACACGCCGCGACGCTTGCCGCCAGCCAGCGGCGGGCCAGCCAATTGCTGGCCGCAGTCGGCGAAAACCTGGTCCCTCTGCAGTGGCAGGCGAACACAGGAAGGCGCGGGAACGCTTCTTCTCCCCGCAGAGGACTGCCCTGGCCCTTCCGCAGGACGAGCAAAGACGAGCAAAGCGACGATGCGCTCGGCGGCGCCGGCATGCCGCCCGCAGCGCAAACCGCGCACGACCCGCCTACCAGAAGGCACGCATTTCGCGCGGGCCTGCAGGAAGGTGACCACATCGCCCACCTGGTCGCATCCAATATCATCGACCCGATCCGTGCCGACACGCACGTGCCGGGCGATCCCTTCGTGCAGACGACCCTTTACGTAATCGCGCCGCTCTTCGAACCGCTTACTTCAGCGCTGATCTGGCCGACGATCGCGCATCAGCTCAACTACCTGGGACAGCGCCACATCGCCCAGGTTGTCGGCATATTCGCGGCCGGCAGCTATGCAACCGACAGTAGCCGGGTCATCGAGGATGCCACCTGCTACGCAGCGATGGCGGAGCTGGAAGCGCTTACCGGGCTGCGTCCTGCCAATCTCGCCAAGTTTACGGCCTCCATGCGTCAGGATTTGGGCAAGCGCGGTACAAGCCGCGGCTCGCTGCCGGAAGAGTGGCTGGGCCAACCGCTCTTTGACCGCATCTACCTGGTAGACCGCGAAAAAAGCAATCAAGGCCTGGCCCGCAACAGCTACGAGCTTTCCGCTCTCGTCAGCAACGCGCTTCAGTCTCTCATCGCCGCCGACGGGGCCGCCTACATCGATGAGCAGGTCGGCATCGACCTGCGCAACGCCGGCGAACGCCCCTACAGCCTGCTGGGCGCAGCCGCAGATTATCTGCCGATTGACTATATACTGCAGACTGCGCAGGAAAACGAAGGCAAACGGCTCTTGCGCGAGCTGGTCTTGCCCGCCGAGGCGGAGGGCGGGGCCGGCATTTCGCCGCCGGCCGCGGCTGCAAGCATGGAGCCGTTGACGCCTCTACAGGAGTTGGGCGCTACGTCGCAGCAGGTGTTGACGCAACTCACCGAGCAGATGCCCCACCTGTTCAACGAGCTCAATCCCCAATCGGTTGAGCAGATCTCGGTCCACCCCAGCTACATACTACCGAACGCGACGGCGCGCAAGCTGCGCGGTCTGGACCCGGTCCGCTGGCAGGCCGCTTTCGACAGTCACCTGCAGGAGATGCTGGCCCAGTTTGAAGAAAACACCGGCGCCGGCGCGTTGGACTCTGCCTGGGGACTGGCCGCCCTACGCGAGGACGGCCTGCCCCACAACGCCAGCGACGCCCGCTTTCTGCCGGCCATCGCAATACGCAAGCGCACAAGGTTGCTCACCCTCCTCGGTTCGCAGCCGGCAGGGATCGTACATGCGCGGCGGCAGCTCCACCAGTGGCTCTACGAACTGGGGCTGGAACGCCACGCGCTGTCCAGCTTCGCCAACGACGTCATCTCGCCAGCCGGAGCCGGTCACGCCGAGCACCAGCTGGAACTGCGCGACTGGCGCGCCCGCTACATGCGCACGCTCGGCGACCAGCCGTCACTGTTCGGCTCGATGACGCGGGCGGGGGGCCTGTTGAGCGGCATCGTGTTGCTGACTCTGCTCTATCTGTTCGGTTCCGGGTTGGCGGGCAACATCGACGCAATCGTCGCGAGCGATGCAAACGCGGTCGCGCTCATGGGGCTGATGAACGAGGCGTTTGCCGGCGCAATCGTCGATTTCGTCGAGAGCGAGGCGAACGCGGCCACCTTCATCGGGCTTATGCTCGGTGCGTTTTTGGGCGCGATGATCTCTTTTCGGACGCGGTTGCGGCGCGTTCGAATGCTGCGGCGGGAACGGGTGAACCTGGCCCGTGCCGAACTGAACGGCCGCTTGCAGGAGAGCGTACGACGAGGGCTGGGACGCGTCCATGAACGTCTGCAACAGATGCTGCAGCAGATGGACCGCGTCTTTGAGGAGACCTGCGAGCTGCTGCAGGAATGGTCGGTCAGCGAGGCGCTGCCGCCCCTGCCGCCCGAAGGGGTGACCAGCACCCATCTCTATCGCCCGCATCTCAACTCAGCGCTGTGGGAACGCTGCCAGGCCTTTATGCGCAGCCGCCAGGACGCAGAAGGACGCCATGGGGAAGGGCGTCTGCGCGAAATCTGGACCTCCCCCCAACGACGCGACCAGCTCGCGGCCCTGTTCACCGGCCAGCAAGACAATGCGCAGAGAGGGGATGGACAGCGGGGCCTCGCGCAGAGCCTGGCCGCCTACGTCCGCCGCAGCGCGCAGGACGCAGTCGCGGCCGGGCCGACAGAAACGCCGCAGCAGGCAGCCGGCGAAAGATCCTTCCACGAGGATGAGAATCTAGCCGCACGACGGGAGTTCGTGCGCACGCTCGCCCGCGACTACAACTTGGAGCATCTTCTCTGGCGAGACATCGCCTCGTCGGAGGATTTCACCTCCTTTTCTCCCGAAGGGACGTTCACACCCGTCTCCGCCGCAACGCTGCGCTATCTCGAAAGTATGTGGAGCGTCGCCAAACCTGCGGCCAACTACGATGTCTCCGACCGCCTGGCCGCCTACGGCCTGCCGGTCGAATTCGCCGCCGTCTCCGGCGACCCGGACAGCGATCTGACCGAGGGCGTTATGCAGAGTTTACGCATTCCCCGCCTCTTGACGGGCGATCCCTTCCAGATCACCTTTTTGCGGACTCTGCACGGTCTTGAGTTGAACGACTTGGGGAGTATGGCGCGCTATATGGCCGAGTTGGGACGCATGAATCAGGCCGCTCGCCAGCAAGTGCTGCTGGCGGATGCCATCAACGCGGAGCTGTATAATCAGCAGCCCCCGTAGGGTGAACGTCCCCCGAAACCCGATAATCGCAACCCGAAAAGACTAATTTCTCAGCACTGCAGTCGCGCCCGCCGGCTCTTCGCCCGCCTGGTCCGTAGGTCCGGTCTCGATAGAGGTCGCGACGCGTCCATCGGCTGCCAGCACCGGCACCAGCGCCGCGATCGCGCATTCCACCATACTGTCGTCCGGCTCGCGCGTGGTGATGCGCTGGAGCAGCAGGCCGGGTGCAATCAGCAGGCGCATGAGGGGATTGGCGGCATGATTCGCGCTAAAACGAATGATCTCATAGGAGATGGCCGCCACCAGTGGGATGAGCAGCAGCCGCGAGACAAAACGCAAGACCAGGGCCAGCCAGGCATATTCGATCCCCGCGAAAGTTAGGGGCGCAAAGAGCAAAATGCTGATCACGAGCACATAGAGCAGAAAACTGGTGCCGCAGCGCACATGCTGGACGCTGTGCCTTTGCACGCTCGCTGCATTCAGCGCATCGCCGGCCTCGTACGCATTGATCGTCTTGTGCTCAGCGCCGTGATAGGCAAAGACGCGGCGAATATCGGGCAAAAAACTGATCGCCCACAGATAGGCCACGAACAACATGAGGCGGATGCCGCCTTCGGCTACCGCGTCAAGATAGGGGTTGTGCTCGAAAAAGCCTGCAAACCAGCGGCTCGCAAAGGTGGGGAGCAGGAAAAAGACCGCCACAGCAAACGCAAGGCTTGTCGCGATCGTCGTCCACGCGACCGGACCGGAAAACTCGACCTGCTCTTCTGCGTCATCCTCCTGCATCGCCACGTCCGCGCTCCACATCAACGCGCGCATGCCCAGCCCGAGCGCATCCCACAACATGGCCAGCCCTCGCACGAACGGCCATTGCCCCCATTTGCGCGTGTAAATCCTGGCTGTGAGCGGCTCCTCGTGGACGACGATCGTGCCCTGGGCGTTGCGCACGGCAATTGACATCGCCTTGCGTCCCCGCATCATCACGCCTTCAATAACCGCCTGCCCGCCGTAGAACTGTGTATTCACATGCCCGCCTATGAAATGAAGCGGCAGCGCATCTGCCACCGCTCCCTGAATTCGAGTCTCTCAGATGTTTGTCCCCGCCTGCGCCGGCGCAACCGAAGCTGCCCGAAGCGTACATGATTGTAGCATTCCTGTTTTCGATGGGTCAAACCATGCCGGAACACGCTCAAAAGCCAGAATCCATGCAGGACAGCCGCAAATGAAGCGCCCCCCGCACTCGGGCAAATTGACAGCAGAAAATACCTTACAGTATCATCAGATCGGTTATGGATCCGTCCTGCTCGCCCTCTGCGGGAGCGGCGTATCCTGCGAAATATCCTGTCAGTTCAGATGAAGCCTGGTTCCGGAGTCCAAGAGTTGCGGAGGGCCCGAACAATGCGACACTTCCTGTTACCACTCACCTTCCTGCTGATCACTTCCCTTGTCGCAACCGCCTGCTCGCTGGCGCCGCCCGCGCCGGTGGATGAGCCGGAGACCGCCGGCACAAACGCGGACACGGAGAAGATCATCTACCTCGGCGCCGCGGTCAGCGAAACCGGCAAATTCTCGCGTGAAGGCAAGGACACGCGCCAGGGCTACAGCGTCTGGTTAGACTGGGTTAACAACGAGTACGGCGGCATCAAGGTCGGAGACGAACGGTACAAGGTCGAGTTGATCATGTACGACGACGAGGGTGACCCCGACACAGCCGCCCGCCTGGTGGAAAAGCTGATCAACGAGGACCGGGTCGATTTCCTGCTGGGACCGTACAGCTCCTTCCTGACACAGAGCGCCAGCGCGATTGCCGAAAAGTACAATAAGATCATGATCGAGGGCAACGGCGCGGCCGAGCCCCTCTTCGAACGCGGCTTCCAGAACCTGTTCGCGGTCCTGACGCCGGCCGTGAACTACACGCGGTCGGCACTGCAGCTGCTCTCTGAACAGGGCGCCAGGACCGTCGTCATTGCCTACGAGGACACCGCCTTCCCTACCAGTGTCGCTGATGGCGCGCAGCGCTGGGCTGAGGAGTATGGCCTGGAACTGCTCGGCGTCGAAACCTACCCCGTCAACGTGGCCGATGTCAGCGCGATCATGGCCAAATTCAAGGAGCTGGAGCCGGATATATTCATCGGCGGCGGACACTTCAACGATGCCGTCCTCTTCATCCGCGCAGCCAAGGAGTTGGACTTCAACCCCAAGGCCATGGTAATCACGGTCGGCCCGAGCAACCCGAAACTGATCGAAGAGGTCGGCGCCGACTCCGAGTTCGTCATCGGCCCCACCCAGTGGGAGGCGTCGATGAGCTACGCCGACGAGTACTTCGGCACCGCGGCCGAATACGCGGCCCGTTACGAGAACCTGTGGGGCGAGCCGCCCACCTATCAGGCTGCGGAATCGACCGCGACCGCGCTGGCCCTGCACATCGCGATTGAGCAAGCTGCCTCCATCGAAACGGACGCCGTGCGCGCCAGCCTGCGCAACCTTGACGTGGTCACCTTTTACGGCCCGATCAGTTTCGACGAAAAGGGCCGCAACGCCGCCAAACCGATGGGCGCGATCCAGATCCAGAACGGTGAAATCCTGGTCGTCGCGCCGACGAACGCCGCAGTCGCCGAGCTGAATTACCCTGCGCCGGCCTGGAAAGACCGGTAAGCTTCCGGTTTTGTATTTCCGATCCCGGTGTACAGCCGCAGACGCAGGCTCTTGCAGCTCTCTGCAGATGCGGTTGAAGCAATGTTCGGAAGGGGTCACCGGGGGCTTTGGCCTACGGTCTCGCTGAAAACAAGAATCTGGAAACGCAAAACTCTCAAGCATGGACCAACTTCTGCAGGCGCTTGTCAGCGGGCTCCTGCTCGGCGGTTTCTACGCCGTCATGGTGCTCGGATTTTCGGTGATCTGGGGCGTAATGGGCGTGATCAACCTGGCCCACGGCGAGTTCCTCATGATCGGGGCCTACCTCGCCTGGGGGATGTTCCGCCTCTTCGGGTTGGACCCGTTCGCGTCGCTCGTCCTGATCCTGCCGCTGATGTTTCTGGTCGGATATCTCCTGCAGATAGTGCTGATCAACCGCATCGTCGAACGCCCCCATCTGATGACCCTGCTCGTCACGTTCGGCGTCTCCATCGCGCTGGCCAACCTCTTCAAAATCCAGTTCGACTCGGACCCGCGTAATGTCGCCGTGAGCTACAACGGCTCTGTCGAACTGGTCGGGATCACCTTTCCCATCGTAAAGACGATCATCTTTGTTGCCGCTCTGATCATCATGCTCTGCCTGCACCTCTTTCTGCAGCGCAGCCGCCTTGGCAAGTCGATCCGCGCCGCGGCGCAGAACAAGAACGCGGCCCGCATCGTTGGCGTCGACATCAACCGCGTCTACGCCATCACCGCAGGCATCTGCATCGCCCTCACCGCCGCGGCCGGCGCAATGCTCAGCCCGACGCAGGCAATCTTTCCCTTTATGGGACCTCCCTTTACGCTCAAGGCGGTCACCATCACCGCGCTCGGCGGTCTGGGACGCATCCCCGGCGCGCTCATGGGCGGCATCATCCTCGGCATTGCCGAAATCTTCGTCGCCACCTATGTGCGCGGCATCGGCACCAACCTCGGTGTCGCCACCAGCTTCGTCATCCTTGTCCTGATCCTGGTTGTACGGCCGCAGGGCCTCTTGGGCGGTCTCCGTCCGCTCGACGCGGAGGCCGAGTGATGGGCGCACAGGGTGAACAGACCGAAACGAAGCTCGAAGACAGGGAAGAAATCGGAGCATCTTCAGCAGAGCCTGCCTCTGAGCCATATCGATCAAGGCCCGGGCAACGGCTTTCGCGGCCATTTGGCAGCTGGACAGGGCTGACGCTGTGGCTGCTGTTGCTTGCGCTGCTCGCAGCCTATCCCTACACCGGCGTCTCCAGCCTCGCCCTCCTTGTCGGCAGCCAGATCTTTGTACTTGTTACGCTGGCCTCCAACTGGAATCTTATCGGCGGGCTGACCGGGTACGTCGACTTCGGCCATGCCGTCTTCTTCGGCATCGGCGCCTATGTCATGGGCATCCTCGTGACCCGCACGCCGCTGCTGATTTCGCCGGAGTGGGGATATTGGCAGGCTTTGCCGGTCAGCGGCGTCGCCGCGGCCATCTTTGCTCTTCTGATCGGGCTGCCGACTTTGCGGCTCAAAGGCCCCTACTTCTCGATCGCCATGCTCGGCACCTTTGTGGCGATGCGGGAGATCGCGCGCGTGCTGCGCCCTATCACCGGCGGCGGCATCGGGCTGAACCTGCCGCCCATCCTCAACCGCTTGGGCGACTACTACCTGATGCTTGCAGTCATGGGCCTTGTCGTGGCGTTGATCTGGTGGATACGGCGCAGTGAGTTCGGGCAGAGCCTCATCGCGATCCGCGAGGACGAGGTCGGCGCCGAAATGCGCGGCATCAACACGACGCTGCACAAAACTGTCGCCTTCATGATCGCCGCCTTCTTCACCGGCATTGTCGGCGGATTCTGGGCCTGGCAAAACACCTTCATCGACCCCGATGTCGTTTTCATCGAAACACGCACCGTCGAAATGGTGATGATGTCGATGCTCGGCGGCCTGGGCACCGTGTGGGGACCGCCGCTGGGCGCGGTGGTCATCTATTTTCTGCAGGATCTCGTCTGGGGCAATCTGTTCGGCGTGCATCTGCTCGCGCTTGGCCTGCTGCTGGTGGTGTTGGTGCTCTTCCTGCCTGAGGGCATCCTTGGCACACTGGGCGACCGCAGCAGCACATCGCTCGGACGCCTTTTGGGGCGCGTCGGCAAAGGCCATTAGTTTTCAACCGGCGCGCGCATGCCGGCGTCCCGCGTTCGCAAAACAGTCGCGTTCCAATTCGCAGGGACTAGCAGAGCGCCAGATTTACAGAGGGTTGGGGATGCGGAGAGTCCGCTACAACTGCGCGATGAGTCTGGATGGGTTCATTGCCGACGCCAACGACGGGTTCGATTGGATTCTCATTGATCCTGATATCGACTTTGAGGAGCTGTCGGCGCAGTTCGACACCTATCTGATGGGGCGGAGGACATTCGAGGTTACCGGCAGTCAAGGTTCGCCGGGAGCAACGGGGATTCGAAACTACGTTTTCTCCAGGAACCTGCGCCAAAGTGATTATCAGAATGTGAAAATCATCGGCGAGGACTGGAAAGAGGTGGTGCGTTCGCTGCGGACGGAGCCGGGCAAGGACATCTGGTTGTTCGGGGGCGGCCGCCTGTTCGGGAGTCTGTGCCAGGAGGGGCTGGTTGACACGGTGGAATCTCTGCCCCGCCAGAACCATAACTCGCATTGTGTTCACACAGACCATGCCTTCTGACAAGCCGCCCTTGCTGGAGGGGCATACCGTTTCCAAATACTTTGGCGGGTTGGCCGCGGTCAACAACGTCGATTTCGCGGTCTATCCCGGCGAAATCGTCGGCCTGATCGGGCCGAACGGCAGCGGCAAGACGACCCTGTTCGACTGCCTGAGCCGCCTGCAGAAGATCGACAGCGGCAGAATCCTGTTCAGAGGCCGCGATGTAACGCGGGCGCGACCCTACCAGATCGCCAGAATGGGGCTGACGCGTACCTTCCAGTCGGTGCGCGTCTACCGCAAAATGAGCGTACTCAACAATATGCTGATCAGCCACCAGTGGCGGGACACCTCTCTCCTCCGCATGCTCCAACCCAGCCCTGCCGGCACCGCGCGCCGCGCGCATGAGCTCCTGGAATTCCTGCAGATCGAGCGGCTTGCCGGCGAGCAGGCCGGCCGCCTGTCGGGTGGACAGCGCCGCCTGCTCGAAATCGGCATGGCGCTGATGCCAGACCCCGACATCCTGCTCCTGGACGAGGCTACCTCCGGCGTCAATCCAACGCTTATCGAAACGATCAAAGACCGCATTCGCGCGCTCAACAAGCAGGGGAAGACCTTTCTCCTGATCGAGCACAACATCAACTTCATCGCCGACCTCTGCAGCCGTGTCTACGTGCTCAACCACGGTGAAAAGCTGGCCGAGGGTACGCCCGAAGAGATCCTGCAAAACGAAGCAGTGATCGATGCCTATTTCGGGGCATAGCGGCAGCGGCGGTGGAAAACTGGTAGTAAGAGAAAACAGGAGACACGAAAAAGCGCGCTATGTCCTCGCCGCTTCTCGCCGTTGACGAAATCTACGCCGGGTATCAGGATTTCGACATCCTCAAGGGTGTTTCGCTTGCCGTGCTTCCCGGAGAAATCGTCTGTGTCATCGGGCCCAACGGCGCCGGCAAGTCGACCGTATTCAAGGCCGTCTACGGGCTGATCGGCGTGCGCAAGGGAACTGTGCGCTTCGATGGGCAGGAGATCACCAATGACCGGCCCCAGGACGTGCTGAGCGCCGGCATCTCGATCGTGCCCCAGTTGCGCAGCGTCTTTGCGCAGATGACGGTGATGGAAAACCTCGAGATGGGCATGTACCTCGAGCACGACCAGGCGCGCATCCACCAGCGCATCCAGTACATTTTCGAGCTGTTCCCGCGGCTGGCAGAACGGCGAACGCAGATGGCCGGCACCATGTCAGGCGGCGAACAGCGCATGCTGGAGATTGGCCGCGCGCTGATGCTGGAACCGAAAATCGTGATGATGGACGAGCCGAGCGCCGGCCTGTCTCCGCTGATCACGCGCATGATCTTCGAAAACATCCGCCGTCTCAACGAGGAAATCGGCCTCACCGTGCTCATGATCGAACAGAACGCCCGCCAGGGCCTCGAAGCCAGCCACCGCGGCTATGTGCTCGAACTGGGCCGCAACGCCTACGAGGGTGAAGCGCAGGCGCTGCTCGACAACCGCGACGTGCGTCGCGCCTTTCTGGGGGGGTCATAGTTTTCAGTTCCTTGGCAGCATGGGGTATCGTTATGCCAGCTGCATCGAATACTGGACTGCATTTGACCCGGCCCACGCGGTCTACAGAGAACTGAAAACCGCTAACTGAAAAGCCAACAAGTGAACATCGATCTCATCGCCTACTCCCAGGCCAACCCGGCGCTCGACCCAGCCGACCTGCTCGAAATGAGCGATCTGGCCACAATCTGGAACGGAGCCAGCACCTTCCCCGAAAACGTTATCGAATATGCCGGCCGCGTCTGCTACCGCAGCACCCAGCGCATGGGCACCGCCCCGCGCTTCATCATCAACCGCGTCAAGGAAGGCCACGAGGACATCATCGAACACATCGTGGCGACCGTGCGCGTGCGCAACAGCGAAGAGCCTCTCCGCTGGCGCATGCTCAACCGCCATTGCGAAGTGACCGAGGAACCGGACGGCAGCTGGCTCGTCAGCGCCAATACACGCGTCTGGCTAAGCTTCTTCCGCGACGGCATCGCCCTGCCGGCGCTGCCCTATCTGCAAGCGATCGCGCCCAAAGTCTACGCCGAATTCGACGATAAAGGACCACCCGGCAACGGGCCAACCCCCGCCTCTGCGCCGCCACCCATGCCAACGCCCGATCTGGACCTGTCATCCCTGCGCCCGCGCGAGGAAGGCCCTCTGCGGGTGACACTCCTGGCCTTCACGCAGCCGGGCCTTGCCGGTGCCGAGGCCCAGGAGCATCACGGGGCGGCCACATTCTTCTTCGAGGGCATCAGCCGCGCCTGCACCCATCAGCTTGTGCGCCACCGGCTCGCCAGCTTCAGTCAGGAATCGCAGCGCTACGTCGAGTTGAGCAAAGGCGGTTGGAATGCCGTCATCCCCCCGGCCTTTGAAGACAATGAAGAAGCCCAGGCCAAGTTGAATGAAGCCTGGGACTACCTGCAAGCAGTCTATAGAGAGTTACGCCAGATGGGCATTCGCAAGGAGGACGCCCGCTTTCTCCTGCCCAATGCCACCGAAACCCGCGTCGTCACCAGCATGAACTTCGCCGCCTGGAGCCACTTCCTCTGGCTGCGCGCGGTTGACAAGGCCGCCCAGTGGGAGATCCGCCGCCTCGGCCAGCTCGTGCTGGAGATGCTCTACAGCATCGCCCCCGCCGTCTTCGAAGAACACTGGAACGTATACCAGGAGATGAGAGAGTGACGAGGAGAGAGAAACCATCGCTGCCTCGCTCCTCTGCTCTGCCGGCCCCGCTCCTTGAACGCTTTCACAACCGCTCCGCCCGCGTCGCCGTCGTCGGCCTGGGCTATGTCGGCTTGCCACTGGCCGTCGCTCTGGCAGCAGCCGGCTATGAAGTCGTCGGCATCGACCTGAACAAGTCCAAAGTCGACGCGGTCAACCGCGGGCGCTCCTACATCGCAGACGTCTCCGACACAGCGTTACAGGATCACGCGGCGCGCCTCCGGGCCACGAGCGACTACTCGGTCCTGCGCGAGTGCGATGCGGTCTCTATCTGCCTGCCCACACCGCTCGACCAGGCAGGCGCGCCGGACACCTCCCACATCGCCGCCAGCGGCCGGGAAATCGCCCTCCATCTGCATCCTGGCCTGACCGTAATCCTCGAATCCACCTCATATCCCGGCACGACAAGCGAACTCCTGCTGCCTCTGCTGGAAGCCGCTGCGCGGCCGCGTGGATGGCGGATCGGAGAATCGTTCTACCTGGCTTTTTCGCCGGAGCGCGTCGACCCTGGACGCAGCGACTGGACGATTCAGACGACGCCCAAAATTATCGCCGGGGTGACGGAGAACTGCCTTGCCGCAGCCCGGGCTCTCTACGAACAGGTCTTCGATACACTCGTGCCCGTTTCCACGCCGTCCACCGCGGAGATGGCGAAGCTGTTCGAAAACACCTTCCGGTTCGTCAACATCTCTCTGGTCAATGAGCTGCTGCAGATGTGTGACCAATTGGGGCTGGACACCAGGCAGGTGCTGGAGGCCGCGGCGACAAAACCTTTCGGCTTCACCAGGTTCACGCCGGGGCCGGGCGTTGGAGGGCCTTGCATTCCGGTCGATCCCCACTATCTCGCCTGGAAGATGCGGTCGGTGAACGGTAGCGCCCGTTTCGTCGAGCTGGCTGGCCGGATCAATGCGGAGATGCCGCGCTTCTGGGTGCAGAAGGTGCAAGAAGCGCTCAGTGGCGCAGGCAAGGGGCTCAAGGGTAGCCGCGTGCTGGTCCTGGGCGCGGCGTACAAGCCGGACGTGGCCGATGCACGCGAATCAGCGGCCATCGAAATCCTGCGACTGCTGCTGCAAAAAGGGGTGGCTGCCAGCTATCACGACCCGTACATCACATCGCTGGCCGATGCGGGCATTCCGCTTGCTGCGGTTGCTGAGCTTGACCGAGAGGTCGGGAAGGTGGACTGCGTGGTAATGGCGACAGCGCACAACGTCTATGACCGGGCTGCCATCGCACGCAACGCGGCCATTCTGGTCGATACCTGCTATTTCGATTAGCGACCCGTTCGGGCCGCCGGCTGCACTGACGCGCCAACTGCACGCCGCTCCACAGTCGGCTGATACACCAAAACGCTCCTCCTGCCGCCGGCGTCCCAACGCCGGCCCCCGCATCGACCGTTATTCGTTCGAATTCTCTGAAGCGAGACGGTTATCCTTATGCGAGGAACGGCGTCGTGTCCGCTCCCGCCCGCCCCGGTTCTTCTGCCCGCCCATCGAGCGCGGTTGTATCCCATGCGCCCGCAATATCTGGCGGATCGTTTCGACCGAAATCTGCTCAACGACCGCGCCTTCTATCAGGTAGTTGCGCAACCGTTGCAGCGACCACTGTTTGAAAGGCAAATTCAATGACTTGGGTTCGGAGGAGGCGATATCGACGATCGCTTGCCGTTGCGCATCGGAAAATACGGGGGGACGCCCGGGGGACTTACCACTGCGCAGACCGGCGAAACCATCTGTATTAAAGCGATGGATCCACTTCCGCACATTGATCGGATGCAGATCGACCTCGCGGCTGATTTCCTGGACCTTATGTCCTTGAGAAGACAGGAGGATGATCATCAGGCGTTGGATTGAGACGTCATTCCCCATACTCTGGATCATGCGCTCCAGCTCCTTCTCTTCATCCTCCTCCAATTTTCGAACGTAAAGTGCCATGAATTCTCTCCAAAAAGATATGCCTACAACTGAAAAGAACGGCTGTTGTCCTCCACAACTCTCTGACTATAGTTTGTCACGTGCCTCAACAACTTACTGTGCAAATTCATCCAGATTTCGCTTTGCAGGACCGCTTGAAGTCGCTCCAGATTGGAAACCTCACCAATCGTTAGCATTTGCGGCCCATTCCCATAGATGGTATACCAAACTTCGGCGGGGTCGATCCCCAACCGCATGAGGCCAGGTGCAAACTCGCGCATGACAAATTCAAAATAGGGTTGCTCATGTCCCATTTTGACGTCCCACTTCATCAACAAACGAACCATGTGTGCCTTGGCCGCGCCCTAACATGGCGAAATCACGCAGTCTGCTGTCACCCCGTTCAAGACAGGGATGAATCCAATTTATGCATATAATACAATATCAAAAGTGCCCTCGATTCGCAACTTTCTTCCTTCAGATTTTGTACATTTTTTTTTGCTGTGGAGTCCTGCTATCCACGGCAAGCAACGACCTGTCGGCCGCGCCCCGTAACGAGAATATTAATCCAAAACAGTTTCATCAGACAAGTTCCACCGACGCCTCGCACCTTTTCTTGCTGCCGGCGCTAGAATCTTCGCCCGTCCTGCTAACCCACACGCTTGATGCCCGTCTGACGGCAGGCGGCCCCCTCCTGCTTCAAATCGAAGCCGTATACCGACTGCACAATGAAGGGAAGGAAGAGATTATCGCAATTCTGCTTGTCGCGCAACCTGCTGGTGCAGCTGCCGCGGGTCGTCCCCTGCCCCACAACATCACCCTGACCCTCGACGGACAGCCGCTCTCGCTGCAGCCCGCAGGCGAAAAGATCGGACAGAGCGTTCAGGTCAAGTTCGAGGCGGACGCCCGCCGTCGTCTTGTCCTGCGTTACGATCTGCCCCTGAGCGCAACGCAGACCTTCGACTTTCATTACCCGATCGCTGAACTGCTTTCCTGGCCCAAAGAAATCAACGGTTGGCGGGTAACGATCGACTTCGCCGCCCTGACGCAGTGGCTGGGCCCCTCGGACAGCTGGCTGCAAGTAGGCCCCCGCGGTTGGGAAGTGCGCGGCGGGCAGCTCGAGTGGCTGCGCGAAGAACCGCCTCCGAATGCAGAAATCCTCTTCCAGACGCTTCATCCACAATGGATCCGGGAAATTCACTCCGCCCGCGAGCAGATTCGACTCCGCAACGAACCAGAGTCATACCAATGGTTGGGAAATCTATATGCACGGCTATTCCAGGCGCCCAATGTCGCTACCGCGGTGCGGGAACGTTTCTATGGCCAGGCCCTGGCCGCCTACACGCAAGCGCTGCATTTGAGCCAGGAAGGCGGCCGCCCGGATGCCATTCTGGCCGGGGTACGTTATCAGTTGGCCGCCCTTTACCGCATGCGCGCCATTGCCGCCGATGGTGCCGTGGACGGCGCCTACGTCGCCCTCATGATCGCGGAGGCGGAGCAGGCCCTGCCAGCCTTGCCGCAGGGTCCAACCCGCCTTGAACTGCAAAGTTGGGTGGCCCAGGGCCTCCAGCATCAGTTGCGCACAGCCCGCTTAAAGCAAGATTGGCCCCAGGCCCTGCTCCTCACCGACCGCCTCGCCCTCCTGCCGGTCGATGTCGTCGACCAGAATTCGCTGGAGGAGGAGCGCCGCGCCCTGATCCTGCAAGAAGTGCTGCAACAGTTGAACGAGGGCAATGCAGAGGCCGCTATTGCCCTCGTTGGCGAAGATGTGTTGGCTGGAGACTTGCAGCCGCGGCCGGAGTATCGCACGCTCTTCGCCAATTGGCAGGCCACCCTTACATTGGACCAGAAGACGGTCTCCATCGATCTCCTGGCGCGTCCCATCGGCCAGCGCCGGTCGGATGGCAGTAGCGCCCTCAACAGCCTGCTGAACTCCTGGATCTCCGCCGGCATTACCGACGCAACGCTGACAGAGGAACTGGACGCGCTCCGCATCCGGCTCAACCGGCTCGACGCCCGCAAACGACGGATTCTGGTGCAGAATACGCCCCAACAGCCTGATTGGGCGCTTTTGCGCAGCGTCTTTCTGGCGGCCGAGCAGGAGATACAGGAGGAAACTCGTCTCCTCTGGCGACGAACGACACAGTCGATCGAGGTCGATTTTCGCCCCGCCGCAGATGAATGGTATAACATGGCAGCCCTACTGCAGAGAGAAGCAGCCGCAGCGGCGGAAACAGCCGCCAATGGGACGGCAGGCAGCCGCGCCGAGGCCTCCGCGCGGGAGATCCGAGACTCGCTGCGGGCCGCGCAACACCGGCTGGAAGCGAACCGCTGGCAGCGGCTTGCTTCCGACAGCACTGTGCAGATCGTGATTGGCGATTCCCCCGACACAACCGCGCCGCAACGCGTCTGGCTGCTCGGACTGAATGACGAGCCGCAGCGCTTGTCCGCCCATGTTGAGAACATCGACACAATCCGGCTCTGGCTTGCCGTCGCGATGGGAATCATCCTCAGTTCACTATTTGCCGGTGTGCTGTGGCTGCTCCTCTGAAACTGAGACCGTGATAGACCTGGCCGAGCGTTTGACAGGATTCGATCCGCTGCCTTTTCGTAGCATTGGCGCGATAGAGCCGCGTCATCCTGTCGACCTCAGGAGATCACCTTGCGAAATCAACCAATAACCACACGAGACACGTCCGCCCAACGCGCCCGGCGCCCGCAAAGTTCCACCCCCCCAGTCGCGATAGAGGAAAACACAGCCGGGGCGGGCCCGGCCCCCGAGACGCCCGGATCCTTTGCCTATTTTCGCGAAGGACGAGTAATCACGCTGCTTCTGCTTGGCGCAATCTACCTCATCCTCGCGCTCTCTATCAGCGGCGCCGGCTGGACCGGCACGATGAGAATGGAGATGCTCATATTCGTCGTCGCCGGCGCGATTGCGATGGGCTCGCTGATGGCATTCAGCCGCTTCGACAGCTTCTTCATGCTCTCCCACAGCTTTGCGGCCGGGCTGGCATGGGTCTTCTATCTGATGACCTTCCTCGTGGGGGAGGAGGAGCGCGTGCATGCATTCACCGAAAGGGGAATCCCGGAACTGCAGGCCAGGGCCTACTTCCTGTTGGAACGCTGGCTGGATTGGGTTGAAGCCGCCATCAACCAACAGGCCAGCAATGATAACGTCGTTTTCATCTTCGAAATCAGTTATCTCGTCTGGTGGCTCACCTATCTGGGTGTCTGGTCGGTCTTCCGGCACGGCCATGTCTGGCGCGGTGTGCTGATGGCCGGTGTTGCGCTCCTGGTCAATACCCACTACGCGCCCACCTCCGTAATCGGGTTCCTTGTCGCCTACTGCATGATCGCGCTGCTTCTGCTCGCCTGGACCACGCTGATCGATCATCGCCAGCGCTGGCGCACCCTGCGCATCAACTTCAACGAAGACATCAATTTCGACTTCATGCGCTCGGGCTTCGTGTACACAATCGCCGTCATCGCCCTCGCCTTTATCGCGCCCAACATGGGGCGCAACCTCGTCTTCCACGATTTGCTACAGCCGATCAACTATCGCTGGGAGGAGGCGTTACAGGAATGGAACCGCCTCTACCAGGGCCTGAACCGGCAAGGACGGGCCGTCCAGACCGGATTCGGCCGCACACTTACGCTGGGCGGCGAGCGCAGCGTAAGCAACCACCCGATAATGGACGTGACAGGCCCGCAAGGGCGCTACTGGCGAGCGGTTGCCTTCGACCGCTTCACCGGCCGGCAGTGGATCAATACCTCCGAGGAAGAGAACTCCTACCGGGCGAACGAGCCGATTCCGGTGACCCTGTGGACCGCGCGCTCGCCGATCACCCAGACAATCACTGTACGCACATCGACCGGAAATGTTCTCCTGGCCATGCCCGATGTTGTTCAGGCAAGCATCCCGCTGACCGCACTACACCAGGACTATGACAGCCCCAGCGGGGGCGCGGCAGCCTCCGCCGGCGCTGCGCTACCGGGAGACGGCGAGCTGACGTGGGCCCGCTCCCGCATCTCGCTCGAGGACGGCGACAGCTACGAGGTCATCAGCAACCAGACCGTTGTCTCGATTCGCGAGTTGCGTGAGGTGGAAGCCGACTATCCGGCCCAGATACTTGACCGCTACCTCCAGCTGCCTGACACCTTCTCACCCCGCGTGGCAGAGCTGGCCGCAGAGGTGATGGCCGGTGCGCCCACGACGTACGACAAAATCAAATCGCTTGAGCGGTACCTGCGCGCATTTGAATACGACGAAGGCATAGCCGCGCCGGCCGCGGATGTGGACCCGCTGGAGTATTTCCTGTTCGACATCCAGCGCGGCTACTGCGACTACTACGCCTCGGCCATGGCCACGATGCTGCGCAGCCAGGGCATCCCCGCACGCACGGCCAGCGGTTACGCCGAAGGCGCGTTCGACCCGGAGACGAACACGGTCTTCCTCACCGAACAGGACGCTCATACCTGGGTGGAGGTCTACTTCCCGCAGTTCGGCTGGATCGAATTCGAGCCGACCGCAGGCGAGAGCACTCTCGATCGGCCCGCCGGGACGGAGCTTCAGGACAGCGGGCTCATCCCCGGTATGGATGAGCCGCTGCCAGAGGACGAAGAGTTTCTGATGGCTGACGGAGTCGGTCTCGAAGATGAATTCCCCGAGGACATCGCAGGACCGGTTCCGGGCATCGGAGGTCTCCCTGCCCGTCAACCGCTGATCAGTACCAGTATCGCCATCATCGTTCTGACACTGATCGCCGGCGTCTGGCTGATGCGTCGGCGCATGTATCAGGGGCCGAAAGCATTTGTACAGCCGCCGCAGATCTATTATGAACGGCTGCTGAGCTGGACCGCCCGCTTGAACGTGCCGCTGCGTCTGAGGAGACCGGGCATGTCGGTCGCCCAGCCGACGATGTCGGAGCAGGCGTTAACGCCCTACGAACGCGAGACGCTCCTGGTCGAGCATCTGCCCAAGGGCACACCCTTCATCAGCCGCATAACGGAAATCTTCGTCCAGTTCCGTTATAGCCCGCGCCCGCAGAGTTTTGCCGACGATGCAAAGCAGGAGCTCAGCAGCAATTGGCGCCGGCTCCGCCCGGTCCTGTGGCGGGCATGGTTGCGCAAAAGATTGAACTGGCGATGATGGGCGGCGCGGATCCTCTATCTGCTCACGGGGCGAACAGACCCGTTCGGACGCAAAAGCACCACTTGCGTCTCCTCCGACAAACTGTGCTTCGTCAACTTTAGCGTATCCGTCACCTCCGGATCGCTGATGCCCAGTTCCGTCAAAAAGCGTGCGACGGGCTCGGGAGATTCGGTCGACTCGTTTTGCAAAGTTTCGTAGAGGTAGTGCATCGGCACGACGATGCGCGGGTCCAGCAGGCTGATGACCTCGGCGATTCGGGAGACGTCGGGCGTTTGCGGCCCGCTTACCGGCGCCAGCAGCACGTCGATATCCCCCAACTCCTCCACCAGCCGCTGCGACGGAGCCTGGCCCAACTCCCCCAGATGACCGACGGTGAGGCCGGCAAAATCGAGAAAGAAAGCGACGTTGCGCGTGCCGTTGTGCGACGTGGGCAGCCCGGTGACGAGCACCTGTCGCACTTCGTAATCTCCTGGGCCCCGCAGGATCTTCGGCTCGCCGCCAAACAGTTCGTCAACCTTGTCGTCGCGATCGGGCGAGTCGCGGCTGATCGTAACAATATCGGCGCGCAGCTTCGGCAGCGCGAGGCCCGTCGTCTCCTTGCTGAAGGGGTCGCAGACCACCGTGACGCCGCGTTCACGCAATCGAAAGCAGGAATGACCGTACCAGTCAATATCCACAGTGGAATCCTTTCTCAATCGCAAGCCAACAGCATGACCTTGCGCAATCGCATCGGCGAACAACGCCTGACTGTGATCACAGCGAACCGTGCATCCACAGCAAACGGCGCCGCTCCCTCTCCACCGCGATGATACATTACGCGCGCGCCGCCCGCAAAAGCGCCGCGAATTAGCGCCGCAATTGCGAATTGGCTCCCCTGGCACTATCATTAGAACAGGTCATTGTCATCAGCCGATCGTTCCAGCTCGTTGCCCGGACGCCGGCAAATGGCATGCCCGCGTTCATTCAACGCTAACCTCGACGCAATCTTGTCCCCGCCATCCGCAACGGGTTGCCGGCCGGACTTGCAACACACTCGGGCGCGGGAGCAGGAGAACCGCTCTATGGACGAACAACAGGTACGTCAGATCATCACGGCCCGCTTCTACCAGTCTCTGTCCGACAGCGATGTCGAAATCAGCGCCATCCCGCAGGCTCAGCTGCAAGCAATCGTCAACGCGCTGGCCGATGGCCTCTTTGCCGCCCTGGATGCGATGGAATCCGAGGTCGAGCAATCAGCCGCCACAGCCAGAGCGCCGGCGCCCGCAACATACCCTGCCGACGCCGCTGACGACCACGTCGAAACCGAAGAACTGCTGTGGTCCGGTCGGCCCTACCTCTCAATCGGTGTCCGCTACGAACTGACAACACAGCGTATCCGGCTCATACGCGGCCTGCTTGGACGCAGCTACCACGAAATCGAACTGGTGCGCGTACGCGATACGTCGGTGACCCAGCATCTGGGCGAACGCGCGCTTAACGTGGGCGACGTTGCAATCGTCAGTAACGACCCCTCCCACCCTGAGGTGACGCTCCACAACGTCAAGAATCCGATGGAGCTGCGCGAGATGATCCGCAAAGCCACCATTCGCGAAAAAGAGCGGCGCGGCCTCCATTTCCGCGAGGAGATGTAGCCGTGAATCTCCCAACGGCAGCTGAACACGGGCCGCGGCCCCAAGAGGCGTTGCCAGTCGCGCCATCCGCTCTCTTTGAATTGGCCTACCGGGCCGGTGAACTGGTGCTGAACATGCAGCGGGACGGCCTGCGCGCCGTCCGTTCCAAATCGACCGAACACGACCTCGTCACCGAGGCCGACCTCGCCTGCGAGGCGCTGATCCGCGACGAACTGGTCGCGCTGACGCCCGAATTCGGCTTTTGGGGCGAAGAAAGCGACGAGCAGCCGGATGACGAGCATTACTGGCTCGTCGATCCGATCGACGGCACAATCAATTACGCCGCCGGCGTGCCCTGGTTCGGCATCAACATCGCACTCATCCGCCGCGGGGAAACCGTTTTGGGCCTCTCGCTGATCCTGCCAGGGTTCGAACTCTTCTGGGCGCAGGCCGGCCATGGCGCCACGTTGAGACATCGCGACGGCACCGAGGAACGTCTGCAGGTCAGCCGCGTCTCCTCACTATCTGACGCGCTGCTCGTCACCGGTTTCCCTTACCACCGCGCCGAGGGCGACGACAACAACGCGGCGGAATTCGCCCGCATCATGCCAATCTGCCGCGGCGTACGGCGGATGGGCGCCTCCTCGGCTGACATGGCCTATCTGTCCAGCGGCGCCTTTTCGGGCTACTGGGAAGGATCGATCCAGCCTTGGGATGTTGCCCCGGGAACGCTCCTGGTGCGGGAGGCGGGCGGCCTTGTCACCAACTACGATGGCGCCCCCTTCGGCCTGGGCGACCGCCAAATCGTCGCCAGCAACGGACAGCCGGGCGTCCACGCAGCGCTGTTGTGCGCCATCCAGGAAGGCCGCGCCGGCAAGTTTGACGCGTACTCGTCGCAAGAGAACTGACCGATGGACAAGAAACTGGTGCAGGAACAGTTCGGCGTCAACGCCCGCGAATACGTAACCAGCCAGCCCCACGCCAAGGGCGCCAGTCTGCAACGGCTGGTCGAAGTGGTCCAGCCGCAGCCGCACTGGCACGCGCTTGACATCGCCACCGCCGCCGGCCACACCGCCTTCGCCTTCGCCCCGCACGTCGCCCATGTGCACGCAACTGATATCACGGCGCAGATGCTGACCGTCGCCCGTGAGCAGGCGGAAGCGCGCGACATCGCCAACGTAACCGTCGAGTATGCCGACGCCGACAATCTGCCCTATCCGGACGACCGGTTCGACCTTCTGACCTGCCGCATCGCCCCACACCATTTCCCCGACATCGACGCCTTTCTGCGGGAATCGGTGCGCGTTCTCCGGCGTGGCGGCATCCTCGCAGTGGTGGATAACGTCGTACCCGCCGACGTCGCCGGCGACTTCGTCAACGCATTCGAAAAACTGCGCGACCCCAGCCACGGTCGCTGCCTCAGCGTGGCGGAGTGGCTGGCCGGCTACTCGAACGCCGGGCTGGAACTGGACCGCCATGAACTCCTCCAAAAACAAATGATCTTCGAGAATTGGGCGGCGCGCCACGATCCGGTGATGCAGTCCTACCTGCAGGCGATGCTCTGGCACGGTCCGCCTGGGGCAAAGGCGTTCCTGAATCCGCTTAAGCAGGAAGGCCAGACGCTATTTCACCTGCAAGAGGGGCTCTTCTCAGGCCGAAAATAGTGCACGATGGCAGGCACATCGCCCGCCGGCGGTGAACAATCGGGCTTTGCCCGTTCACACTTCTTGGAGTAGGCTTACTTTTTCCAGATAACCCGCTCGCGGCTTTCGGTGTTTCCGACCAGGCGGGACTCCCAACAGCGGCGCTAGCAAGCGCCAGGCTGAAACAGACGCCTGTATAGAGAGAAAACTGCATGACAAATAAAGGTTCAATTGGCGAAACAATAGCGCAAACGCCCATTCGCTTCGGCACGGACGGTTGGCGCGGACGCATGGCCGAAGACTACACCTTTGCAAATGTGCGCCGCTGCGCACAGGGTTTTGCCAACTGGCTGACGGACGAAGGCCACGCCGCCAAAACGGTCGTCGTCGGCCACGACAAACGCTTCCAGGGAGAACATTTCGCATCTGCCGTGGCCGAGGTACTCGCCGGCAACGGCTTTCGTGTTCTGCTGATTGACGACGCCGCGCCAACGCCGGTAATCAGCTTCGCCGCCGTCGACAACAACGCGGTCGGTGCGGTAAACATCACCGCCAGCCACAATCCGCCCGAAGACAACGGCTTCAAGGTGCGCGACGCCAGCGGCGGCGCCGTGCCGCCGGAGGGGCTGGCCGCGATCGAAGCCCGCATCCCCGGAACGGAAGGCGTGTGCCGCACCTCGCTGGACGCGGCCCTGACCGGTGGCGCGGTCCGCTACATCCAGCCGCAGTCCGCCTATCTGGCCCATCTGAACGGACTGCTCGACGTTGCGCGCATCCGCGACGCCGGGCTAAAGATCGTCGTCGACAGCATGTGGGGCAACGGCGCCGGCTGGTTGAGCGAAATCCTGGCGGGCGGCAAGACCGATGTCATCGAAATCCACGCGCAGCGCAATCCGACCTTCCCCGAAATGGCCCGCCCTGAGCCAATCCCCCCAAATGTGGACGCCGGCCTCGCCGTGGCTCGCTCCGTCGAAGCCGATTGCATCTGCATCCTCGACGGAGACGCCGACCGCTGCGGCTTCGGCGATGAGAACGGCCAGTTCGTCGACCAGTTGCGGGTCTACGGGCTGCTTGCCTACTACCTGTTGGAGGTGCGCGGCGAACGCGGCCCGATTGTCAAAACCCTCAGCACGACCTCGATGCTCGACAAACTGTGTGCAGCCTACGATGTACCGGTCGTCGAGACCGGCGTCGGCTTCAAATACGTTGCGCCGGCGATGCTGGAGCACGACGCGCTCATCGGCGGCGAGGAGAGCGGCGGCTACGCCTTCCGCGGCCATGTGCCCGAACGCGACGGTATCCTCTCGAATCTCTACCTGCTGGACCTGATGGTGCGTACCGGCAAAAGGCCGACCGAGCTGCTGCAACTTCTCTTCGAGCGGGTCGGCGAGCACTACTACGACCGCATCGACATCCGCCTGACCGGCGAGGAGATGAAGACCGCGGCTCAGCGCAGACTCGAGAACGTCGACCTTAGCGAGTGTACACTGGGTGGCCTTGCCATCACCGAGCGCGTCACGATCGACGGCTACAAATTCCTGATGGAGGACGGAGGCTGGCTACTGGTGCGCTTCTCCGGCACCGAACCGCTGATCCGCATCTACACGGAGACGACCCGCAAGGAGAAAGTGGCCTCGATCCTTGCCGACGGTCAGAAACTGGCAGGCCTTTAGCGGCGAGAGGGGAAAACCCGCCTGCCGCGCCTTGCGGCGGTCCGTCGCTCAACTGCCCTTCGCGCTTTCCTGCGGCGGTACTATGTGATAAAACTAACAAACACTCTTTGTCAAAATACGACCGGACGCACCACAGGTTTCGCTTCATCAGACCGCATTGGGCATGAGCCCGGACACGCTGCCATCGCCCAAGTTGAGCGCAAATGACCGTTCCGACGCTGGTCGACAGCCACTGCCATCTGGATATGGAGCAGTTCGACACCGACCGGGCGGCGGTCCTGAAGCGGGCGGCCGCGCGGGGCGTGCGCCGGATCGTAAACCCCGGCATCGACCTGGTCCACAGCCGGCGGGCCATCGAGTTGGCCGAACGCCATCCACAGGTGTACGCGGCGGTGGGCATCCATCCCAACAGCAGCGCGGACTTCAATGAGCGCACGCTCACACACCTGTCCGCGCTGGCCGAGCACCCGAAGGTTGTCGCCATCGGCGAGATCGGGCTGGACTACCACTGGGACGTTGTCTCCCGCCGGGAGCAGGCCCGCGCCTTTCGCGCGCAGCTTGACCTGGCCGCCGCAACAGGCCTGCCGGTGATCATCCACAACCGCAACGCGTCCGCCGATGTGGCGCAAATCCTGGGTGAGTGGACGGCGAGCGTACGCACCCGCACTTCACCCCTGGCCCAACGAGCGCTTTGGGGCGTTCTGCACGCGTTCTCCGGCGATGCTGCGCTGGCGCAGGCGGCAGAGGGCTGGCATTTCACGCTCGGGCTCGGCGGCGCCCTCACGTTCAAAAACGCGCGGTCGCTCCACCAGCGGGCGCGGGAGTTGTGCCTGGACCGGCTGACACTCGAAACCGATGCCCCCTGGCTGACGCCGCACCCAATGCGCGGGAAACGCAATGAGCCGGCTCATACGGCGCTGGTGGCGCAGCGGCTGGCCGAACTTCTGGACGCGACGGTAGAGGAGGTGGCCGCTCGCACAACCGCGGTGGCCTGCTCGCTCTTCGGCTTTGATGCAGACGAATTGCCCGACCTGGCAGACGGGCTCCCGCTGGCCGCGGACATACCTTCTGAATCAGGTCCTCAGCGGCACGAGTCGGCAACGTCCTATGGTTAATCAGGTGCAGGTCGAAAAGTTCACCAATACCGAAACGAGACCCATCGCGCCTGACATGCCTGACACGCCTCAGAAGTCGGCCCCGAGCGCGCACAACGCGCACGAAGCTGCTATGCACGAGAAATTTCACCGCGCATTGCTGATACCGCAGGATGCGCCGGCGCTCCTGGCGCCGGTGGGAACCGCGCTCGCACAGGTCGAAGACAAGATGAAGAGCGTTGACGCCGACGTATTCGCGCCCCTGGCAAACGCCTTCATCGAACTGATCGGCCAGGGCGGAAAGCGGCTGCGGCCGGCGCTGGCGCTTCTGGCCGCAGAGCTGCAAGACAAATACGCCGCAGAAACCGTCAACGCCAGTGCTGGCATCACCCCAACCGCGCAACCGCTAATCGCCCTGGCCGCCGCGGTGGAAATGCTGCACACCGCCACGCTCGTCCACGACGACGTGATCGACGGCGCGCTGCTGCGCCGCGATGCCCCAACGCTGAACGCCTCCTGGAGCGCAGGGGCAACCGTTCTGGCCGGAGACTATATGTTCGCCCGCTCCGCCCAGTTCGCGGCCGAAACCGAAAATGTTCGTGTGATCACCATCTTCAGCGATACGCTGCGCGTGATCGTCGATGGCGAGATGCGCCAGCTCGCCGACCGCAACGACTTTGACCAGGACCGCCAAGCCTACTACCAACGTATCTACGCCAAGACGGCCAGCCTCTACAGCGCAGCCACCGAAGCCGCCGCTGTGCTTGTCAACCTTCCGCCCGAACAGGTCCAGGCTCTCAAATCCTTCGGATATCAGTTCGGAATGGCCTTCCAGATTGTGGACGACATTCTCGATTTCATCGGCACCGACGCTGACCTGGGCAAACCGGTAGGCAGCGACCTGCTACAGGGTACTCTGACACTCCCATTCCTCTACTACCTGCGCGATCTGCCCCAACCGCAGCAACTGGTAGACCGCCTCCTCCAGGCGCGCGAACGCGCCGACGCCGGGGATTCCAGCGCCCTGTCGGCAACCGTGCAGGAGATCGTCGAAGCCGTGCGCGCCAGCGGCGCGATCGAAGCCGCCCACAAGGAAGCGCTCGGCTTTCTCGAACACGCCGTCCAAAATCTGGCATCCTTCGACGACAGCCTCTGTCAACGATCTCTTCTGGGGCTGTGCGCCTTTGTTGTGCAACGTAGCAGCTGATCGCAGCTACCCTTAAGCCCCATGTTCAGGCAAATTCGCAGTCGAGTCGACAGCCGCGGTGACAAGGCTCGAAATGACCGCGCGTCCCACTACGCGACCGCGCTCTCAGGCCAATTCGAACACGACCAAACAAACAGGACACGCCCCCTCACCGACCTCGTGATCGTGATCGTATCCTGGAACGTCTGGGACCATCTGCGCGCCTGCCTCACTTCCATCGAAGACCAGAGCCAGCCGTTAACTGAAGGGCATGGAAAGAAAAACGACGCCCCCTTCCTGCGCCGCTTCGGCTCGCAAAACGAAGCAACGCTCCAGGTCGTGGTCCTCGACAACGCCAGCGACGACGCCACACCCACTCTGCTCCCCAGCCGCTTTCCCTGGGTGCAGACGATATTCAGCGACGAAAACCTGGGCTTCACCGGCGGCAACAACCGCGCGCTGGAGGCAATGGGCTTCGACGTCCGCATCGACCAATCTCCATCCGCCGCGGACAGCGACCAGGCCGGGCCTCCGCCCCCCCAGGCCGAGCCGGCGCGCTTCATCTACTTCCTCAACCCGGACACCGAACTCCTGCCCGGCAGCCTGTGGGCGCTCTACCAGGGTATCAACGAAGACGACACAATCGGCGCAATCGGGCCGCAGCTCCGCTACGCCGACGGTGCCCTGCAGAGCAGCCGCCGCCGCTTCCCCGGCCCCCTCACCGGCTTCTTCGAAAGCACCTGGCTCGAACGGACCTGGCCCCGCAACCCGTGGACCAGCCGCTATCACCTCGCAGATTGGCCCGCCGACTCGCGGCAGGACGTTGACTGGCTTGTCGGCGCTGCACTCCTCGTGCGCGGAGAACTGCTGGCCGCGCTCGGCGGATTCGACCCGCAGTTCTTCATGTACTTCGAGGAGACCGACCTCTGCCGCCGCATCAAGCAGGCCGGCTGGCGCGTTGTCTACGACCCGGCCGCCATCGTCATCCACGCCGAGGGCCGCAGCAGCGGCCAGGTCAGCGCCCGGCGCCACATTCTCTTCAACCGCAGCAAAGTACGCTACGCCCGCAAGTGGCACGGCCCCTTCTGGGCAGCCCTGCTCCAACGCTATCTCCTCGCCGAATTCCGCCTGCAGATTGCCAGCGAGTCCTTCAAAGCCCTGATCGGCCACAAACGCGACCTGCGCCGCGACCGCATCGCCGCCTACCAGGACGTGTTGAAAAGCAACCTGGAATAGCGCGCTCCCCCTCTCCTCGATTCTTTCTGTCCCCGCGTCTCTTCGTGTAATATGCTGGTGAACGCGCTTCCACCTCGCCATACACGCGTATCATCACAGGAGACAGTTCTGTGGCCCGATTTCAGACCAAGCCGATCAGCGGCGCGCGCGACTTCCTGCCACAGGACGCGCTGCGCCGGCAATTTGTCATCGGCGTAATCGAGCGCGTCTACCAGAGTTACGGCTTCGAACCGCTCGACACCCCCGTCATGGAACGGCTCGATACCCTGCTCGGCAAATACGGCGAAGAGGGCGACCAGCTCATCTTCCGCGTCGCCAAACGGGGCGCCAAGCTGCAGCGGGCGCTCGCCGAGACCCCAACCGAAAACGAAATTGCCGACGCCGGCCTGCGCTACGACCTGACCGTGCCGCTCGCCCGCATCGTCGCCGAATACAGCAACCAGATCCCCCGCTACTTCAAACGCTACCACATAGCACCCGTCTACCGCGCCGACCGGCCCGCCAAAGGACGCTATCGCGAGTTCTACCAGTGCGACCTCGACGTGGTCGGCTCCTCCAGCCGGCTGGTCGAAGCCGAAGTGCTCAACGCCGGCGCCCAGGTCCTGCAGGAGTTGGGCTTCCGCGGGCCCGATGCATCGGGTTTCCTGCTACGCCTCAACCACCGCGGCGTCCTGCGCGGCCTGATGGAGATAAGCGGCGTGCCCGAAGCGCTCGAATCAGACGCGCTCGTCGCCGTCGACAAACTCGACAAGATCGGTCTTGATGGTGTCGAAAAAGAGCTGCGCACCCGCGGCATCGCGCAGACCGCCGCCTCCGCGCTGCTTGAGCTGATGGCCGCCGCGCCCGACGAGACCGCCGCCGTGCTCGCATGGCTGCGCGCCAGACTGGCAGACTCCACCAGCGGCGCGCAAGCGGTGACCGAACTCGAGGAAGTCGTCACGCTGACGCAAACAGGCCCCGCCGGCCCGCACATCCGCATCGACCCCTACCTGGCGCGCGGCCTGAGCTACTACACGGGCTCGACCTACGAAGTCGAGTTTCCTACTTTGAGCGGCTCCGGCGGCGGCGGTGGGCGTTACGACGATCTGATCGGCATGTTCAGCAACCGCTCCATCCCCGCCTGCGGCTTCAGCCTCGGACTCGAACGCATCATCCTCATCATGGAAGAGCGCGGCCTCTTCCCGGCGAACCTGGCCGGACAGCCGCAGGTGCTGATCACCAACTTCGACCCCGATACCCTCGCCGCCAGCACAGAGCTCGCGCACACGCTGCGCAACGCCGGACTGCGCGTCGATCTCTATCCCGACCTCGATAACCTGGGCCGCCAGTTCCGTTACGCCGAAGATCGCAACATCCCCTTCGCCCTCCTGCTGGGCGGAGATGAGCTTGCCGTCGGCACCGTCACCGTAAAGGATCTGGCCAGCGGCGAGCAGAAGTCGGTAGCGCGTGCAGATGCAGCCGACAACTTGCGCGAGCGACTCCTATAGCGCTCGGGGAATTCTTCCCCAGCAAGGCCCATGTCGGCTCCTGTAGCTTCTATGGCAGGTGCGATTTTTTGTTTTCTGCCGACCTTGTTCGTGTATACACTCATGCGGGGCTACATTTTTCGCGGTATCTCGCTGAGCGGCGTGAAAGGCTGAAACATCCCCATGGCGCAAAACCGCAAAATCCTCTACCTGCCCCCGGCCGGCCTCTCCGAAGATATCCTCTCCCCGGAGGCCGTCGCCATCCTGGAGAGCCTCGGCACCGTATTCTGGAACGAACTGGGCCGCAACTACACAAGTGACGAGCTTCTTGAAATGCTCCCCGGCGCCGCCGCCGTCATCACCTCCTGGGGCTCGCCTCAGATCACGGAAGGGCATGTCGCCGCTGCCGACGAACTTCAGATCGTCGGCCACGCCGCCGGCTCGGTCAAGACGCGCCTCGCCCCCGCCGGCCATGAACGCGGCATCGTGCTCCTCAGCGCCGCCGACGTCATCGCCGAGTCAGTCGCCGAATACACCCTCTGGGCCATGCTGAGCGGACAGCGTAACCTCCTCCGCTACGAACAGATCATGAAGACCGAACGCGGTTGGAAGAGCGCAGACGAACACTTCGGATACTCCCTTTACGCCAAAAAAGTCGGCATCGTCTCCGCCAGCATGGTCGGCCGCCGCGTCATCGGCCTGCTCCAACCGTTCGGCTGCGATGTGAGCGTCTACGACCCCTATCTGAGCGACGACGACGCCCGCCTGCTCGACGTGCGCTCCGTCACCCTCGAAGAACTCTTCGCCAGCGCCGACATTATTTCGGTCCATGCCCCGATCACGCCGGAAACCAGACGCATGATCACCCGCGCCCATTTCGAGTCGATTCGCGACGGCGCGCTCTTCGTCCATACCGCCCGTACCTGGGTGCTGGACCAGGACGCCCTGACAGCCGAGCTGCAAAAAAACCGCTTCCACGCCTTCATCGACGTATTCGAACCCGAACCGCTGCCCGCCGACCATCCCCTGCGCGATCTCGACAACGTCTTTCTCTCCCCCCACGTCTCGGGCCACACATCCGAGAGCCGCCTGCGCCTCGTCGAAGAGGTCGCCCGCGACATCCAGCGCTTCTTCAACAACCAGCCGCTGAGGCTCGCCGTCCCCTACGAAAAACTCAGCATCATGGCCTGACCGCAGGTTCATCCGAATCGTTCCCGTTTCCTGCTGACTGCCTGCAACGCGATACATAACAGAAAGCCGAAGACTGGAAGCTACAAAGTGGAACCTCCCATGTCGTTACCGCAACATGCCAGCGCAGTGATCATCGGCGCCGGCATCGCCGGCTGCAGCGTCGCATACCACCTGTCGAAACTCGGCTGGCGCGACATCGTCGTCGTCGACCAGGGCCCGCTTTTCGAGACCGGCGGCTCAACCTCCCACGCGCCCGGCCTCGTCTTCCAGGTCAACGCCTCCAAGACCATGACCGGGTTCGCTCGCCGCACCGTCGATCTTTGGACCAGCATGGAACTCGACGGCGAGCCCTGCGCCAAAACGGTCGGCAGCCTCGAAGTCGCCTGGACCCCCGAACGCCTCACCGACCTGAAGCGAAAGCGCGGCTACGGCCTCGCCTGGGGCGTCGATTGCCGCCTGCTCAGCCCGAAAGAGGCCCGCGCCCTCTTCCCCCTCCTCTCCGACCGTATCCTCGGCGCGCTCTACGTCCCCTCCGACATCCATACGAAGGCGACCAGGCCCGCCGCAGCCATGGCGCGCGCGGCCGAACAGAATGGCGCGCAGTTTTTCAGCCACACCAGGGTCACCGGGTTCGGCATCGACAACGGCCGCATCTCTGCCGTGCATACAACCCAGAGCGAAATCAAGACCGACCTCGTTGTCGCCGCCACCGGCATCTGGGCGCCCAAGGTCGGCGGCATGGCAGACGTGCCCATCCCCCTCTCGCCAATGCAGCACCTCTACGCCGTAACCGCCCCGCTGCCCGAGCTGGCCGGCGCAACCGAAGAGGTCTCCCTCCCCCTCCTGCGCCACCAGGACAAGGCCATCTATTTCCGCCAGGTCGGCGAGAGCATCGGCATCGGCTCCTACCTGCACGAACCCCTCCTGCTCGACGCCGCCGAACTCCCCGATCACGCGGTCAACGGCATGCCCCCCGCCGAAATGCCCTTTCCCCCGGCCCACTTCGAGGCCGCGCTGACCGCAGCCGCAGATCTGATGCCCAACCTCAAAAATGTAGAGCTGACCGGCAGACTGAACGGGATCTTCTCCTTCACAAATGATGGCTTTCCCGTGCTGGGCGAATCCCCTGACGTCCCAGGCTTCTGGTCGGCCCAGGCCGTCTGGATCACGCACGCCGGCGGCGTCGGCCAAGCCGTCGCCGAATGGATTGCCACCGGCGACCCCGGCATCGACCTGCACGAGTGCGACATACGGCGCTTCCACCCGCACGCACTGAGCCGCCCCTACGTCCGCGCCCGCGCCGCCCAGCAATACCGCGAAGTCTACGACATCATCCACCCGCGCCAGCAGATGACCCACCCCCGCGACCTGCGGCTGACCCCATTCCACCCGCGCCAGCGGGAATTGGGCGCACACTTCTTCGAAAACGCCGGCTGGGAGCGCCCGCAGTGGCACGATGCCAACCTGCTCTTGCTCGACGCCCTCGATGCGGTCGGCGCCGAGCGCGACGGCTGGGCTGCGCAGGAATGGTCCCCCGCGGTCGCCGTTGAACACGCCGCCACCAGGGAGCGGGTGGCCCTCTTCGACCTCACGCCCTTCGCCATCTTCGAGCTGACCGGCCCCGGCGCGCTCCCCGCACTCCAGCGCTTGGCCTCCAACCAAATCGACAGACCGGCCGGCGCCATCACCTACACCGCCATGCTGACGCCCAACGGCGGCATCAAGTGCGACCTGACCGTCACCCGCCTGGCACAGGACCGCTTCATGATCGTCACCGGCGGGGCAATGGGCCTCCATGACCTGGACTGGATCGAGGCCCACCTGCCGCGCGACGGCTCCGTCCGCCTCACTGACGTCTCGGCCGGCCACTGCTGCATCGGCCTCTGGGGGCCTCGCGCCCGCGACCTCCTCAGTCGCGTCAGCGAAGATGACCTGGGCAACGCTGCCTTCCCCTACCTGACCGCGCAGCGCATCACCGTCGCCGAGCTCCCCGTCCTCGCGCTCCGCATCTCATACGTCGGCGAGCTCGGCTGGGAGCTCTACGCCCCCGTCGACCAGGGCCTGCGCCTCTGGGACATCCTCTGGGAAGCCGGCCTCCCCCTCGGCCTGATCGCGGCCGGCGACGGCGCCTTCGACTCGCTGCGCCTCGAAAAAGGCTACCGCCTCTGGGGCCAGGACATCCACACCGAGTACAATCCATACGAAGCGGGCATCGGCTTCGCCGTCCGTCTCGACAAGGGCGACTTCATCGGCCGCGATGCCCTGGAAAAGATCCGCGCAGAGGGTACAACGCGCCGGCTCTGCTGCATGACCCTCGACGACCCGGACGCCATCATCATGGGCAAAGAGCCAATCGTCGACGGCGAGCACGTGCTCGGCTACGTCACCAGCGCCAACTACGGCCACACCATCGGCCGCGGCATCGCATACAGTTACCTGCCAACCGACCACGCTGAAGAAGGGACCAACGTAAACATCCTCTACTTCGGCGAACGTCTTCCCGCAACGGTCTCGAAAGACCCCCTCTACGACCCGCGCGGCACAAAAATGAAATCATAGACGCCAGAGATAAATCATCTCGCGGCGGCTGCCCACTAAAAACTAAAAACTCGAAACTCAAAACTAGCAACCACCGGAGCAACCACACATGACACAGACCCTACTTATCGACGGTCTCAAACGCCGCCGCCTGCCGATCAACCTGCGCCAGAGCGGCAACAGCGACGCCCGCATGCTCATCTCCACCCGCATCCGCAAATCGCCCTGGTGGCACCTCTCCAAGGCCGCCGGCTGCTGGGCCTACACCACCTACAACCATCAATATCACCCGCGTGCCTACATCAAGCCCGAAGACGGCGGCATGCTCGCCGAGTACAAATTCCTCACCGAGCACGTCAGCATGTGGGACGTCGCCGTCGAGCGCCAGATCTGCGTCAAAGGCCCCGACGCTGCCGCCTTCGTCGACTATCTGATCACCCGCGACGTCCACACCCTCCTGCCGCCCATGCAGGCCCGCTATGTCATCCTCTGCAACCAGTACGGCGGCATCATCAACGACCCCGTGCTCCTGCGCGTCGCCGACGACGAGTTCTGGTTCAGCATCTCCGACTCCGACGTGCTGCTCTGGGCGCAGGGCGTCAACGCCACCGGCCGCTTCAACGTCGACATCCACGAGCTCGACGTCTCCCCGGTCCAGATCCAGGGCCCCAAGTCCGCCGATCTGCTGGAGAAGATGGTCGGCTCCCACGTGCGCGAGATCCCCTACTACGGCCTGATACACGACACCGTCAACGGCCATCGTGTGACCATCTCACGCACCGGCTTCTCCGCCGAGCTCGGCTTCGAGATCTACCTGCACGACGCCATGCTCCACGCCGACGACGTCTGGCCCTACATCCTCGAACAGGGCGAGGAGTTCAATCTGGGCGTGATCGCGCCCAGCCACATCCGCCGCATCGAGGCCGGCATCCTCTCCTACGGCCAGGACATGGACATCGAGAACAACCCCTACGAAGTCCGCCTCGGCTGGCAGGTCGACCTCGACAAGGGTGATTTTATCGGCAAAGAGGCGCTCACAAGGATCAAGCAGGAGGGAGTGCAGCAGCGGCTCGTCGGCCTGCGGCTCGGCGGCCAGCCGATCGTCTGGTACAACGAGGACTTCTATCTGGTCAAGGACACCGGCTCATGCGAGGACATCGGCTACGTCACCAGCGCCTTCTGGTCCCCGACTCAGCAGTCCAACATCGCCCTGGCCGTCATGCCGCGCTCACATTGGAAACGCGGCACCCAGGCCAAGGTCCAACTCCCCGCCGGCGGCCTCGTCGACGCCGAAGTCGTCCGCGTCCCCTTCGTCGACCCGACCAAGGAGCTGCCGAAAACGGAGTTGCAGCAGTAGGGCTGAACTGACGTAGCGTTCATAAGCGTCCTGACGCTCCACATCCGTTGGGTGCTGCCAAACGGACCGCTTGAAGTGCGACGGAATGTCCAAAGTCGTCCCCTGATCTGTGGGATCAGGACACATCCCCCATCCCAAACGCCTCCTCCAACTCCACCGTCGCGCCCGTGGCAATCGCCCGCTTGATTCCCGCTTCGAACTGCAACTCCTGCAAGCCCGCCACACCCGGAATCGGCGGCGGCGCCCCGTCGCGCACACTGTCCAGGTACGCGTTGATCGCCTTCCCGAACGACACCCGGTACTGGTCCCAGCGCGAAATGTCATACGGCAGACTGTGCCGCTCGTGCCGGACCGTCCGGTAGTCGATCACCTCCATCTCGCCGTCCAGGTCGCGCATACTCAGCCGCCCGTGCTCATAGGCAAAGGTCAACTCATAGAGCGGCAGCTTCAGGTCGATGGCGGAGGTGCCGATCAGCGTGCCGGTGGCGTCGTTTTCCATGCGCGCAGCCACCGTCACGTTGCCTGAGTCCTCTGTCGCTTGCGCGCTGATGCTCGCCGCCGGACCCATGAACTGCAGCACCAGGTCGATGCAATGGCTCCAGCAGTTGTAGTGCACCATGCCCGTGAAATGCACCGGCCGCCCGAACGCCGCCCGCTCAACAATCTCTCGCGCCAGTTGCGTCTGTTCGAAGAAGCGGTAGTTGAAGACCATCGCCGTCTCCACGCCCGCGCCGTGCGCCGTTTGCAGCATCGCCCGTGCGTCGAAGAAGTCCTCCTCCACCACATTCGCCTGCCCATGCCGCGCCGCCAGCGGCTTCTCGAAGAAGAGCCGCTTTGGTCTGTAAGGCAGCAGCGCGTTCGCCGCGTCCACCCGCTCCACCTCCTTGGTAAATATCAGGCAGGCGTCCGGCTCGTCCGCCATCAAGTCGGCCGGATCCGCCGCCACGCGCCCGCCGAACTGCTCCGCCGCCGCCGCCGCCTTGCTGCGCGTCCGGTTCAGATAGCTGAGCTCGACATCTTTCCGCTCCGCGATGTAGGGAAGATAGTTCCTCACGGCAACGCCGCCGGTCCCGACCACTGCGATCTTCATTGTCATCCGATCATCTCCATTCGACCCTGCCCCCGCTTTCGACTTGAAAGGCAGGGGAACTGTCTGATAGGATTCCTGAGCAACTTCGCGCCGCATTGTACCAGAATCGCACCGATCAGCGCGGATGGCAGGCTCGCAGCCGCCGTCCTCGCGACAATACCGGTCAACATCACCCTCATCTTCCAGCGCCAGATCGTCGATGGCACTGCCGGCGGCCTCTTCAATTGATAACCCACAGGAGCGACAAGCTGATATGGCCACGCTGAAAGTCGGAATTGTCGGGCTGGGCGGCATCGCCCGCTCCCACTGCGACGCTATCGCCACCCTGGACAATGTCGAGGTCGTCGCCGTCGCCGACCTCTTCGAAGAGAAACGACGCGAGTATATGGAGAAGTACGACATCCCCAAGGGCTATCCCACCCATACCGAACTTATCAAGGACGATGAAATCGACGCCGTCGCCGTCGTCCTCGGCCATCAGCTCCACCACCGCCTCACCGTCGACGCCTGCAACGCCGGCAAGCATGTCCTTGTCGAAAAGCCGATGGCGCTCAGCCTCGAGCAGTGCGACGACATGATCGAGGCCGCCGCCAGCAATAGCGTCAAGCTCATGGTCGGCCATACCCCGCACTTTTCTGGCATCCTCCTCAAAATGAAGGAGATCCTCGATTCGGGCCGTCTAGGTCCGCTGATGACGATCGTCAGCTACTCGTCCAAAAACTGGACCTACGCCAATCGCCCTCCCCAGTACCGCAGCCGCTTCCACGGCGGCGGCATGTGGATCACCAACGGAGTCCACGTCGTCGACCGCCTCACCTGGCTGATGGCCTCCCAGGCCGTCTCCGTATCCGCCAGCATCGGCACCCGCGCCCACTACCAGGCCGCCGACGACACCGCCACCGCCCTCATCCGCTACAAGAACGGCCTCGCCGGCGTTGCCGTCTCGATCGGATTCGCCGACGGCGCACCCATCTTTGATACCCAGGTTATCTGCGCCAACGGCACCCTGCGCATCGGCGGCGGCAGACAACCGTTCCTCCAGATCGGACAGGGGAATGAGTGGCAGGATATCCCCTACGACGACCCGCCGGCCGTCATGCACTATGAGTGGAAATCGTTTGTCGAGTCGATCGAACAGGACATCGAGCCGCCCACCTCCGGCGAGTGGAGCCGTCACATCATGGAGATCCTCTTCGCCGCCGAAAGTTCGGCCATCAGCGGGCGCGACGTCGTCCTCGAAAGCGGTCTCTCGTGGACACACCAGCGATCCGGCACACCCGTCACCCGCAATCACGGCTGGATTTGACGCGCTCAACCATGCCGACTACGCTGCCCTCCCGCTACATGCCAGACCCGAAATCAAATCAGGCCCTGGGACAAGACCTGTTCTCCCGTAAATTGAGGAAGATTCTGAAGATTCACAACCCACAGGAGCGAGACAACCAAGCATGGCGAATTTGAAAGTCGGAATCATCGGTCTGGGCGGCATCGCCCGCGCCCACTGCAGTGCCATCGAGACGCTCGACAACGTCGAAGTCGTCGCCGTCGCCGACCTCTTCGAAGAGAAGCGACGCGAGTATATGGAGAAGTACGACATCCCCAAGGGCTACCCTACCCACACCGAGCTTCTCAAGGATGACGAAATCGACGCCGTCGCCGTCGTCCTCGGCCACCAGCTCCACCACCGCCTCACCGTCGACGCCTGCAACGCCGGCAAGCACGTCCTCGTCGAAAAACCGATGGCGCTCAGCCTCGAACAGTGCGACGACATGATCGAAGCCGCCGCCCGCAACAACGTCAAGCTCATGGTCGGCCAGACCCAACACTTCTACGGCACCAGCCTCAAGGCCAAGGAGATCCTCGACTCCGGCCAGCTGGGCCCGCTGATGACGATCATCTGCTACATGTCCAAGAACTGGAACTTCGCCGGCCGGCCCCCGCAGTACCGCAGCCGCTTCCACGGCGGCGGCATGTGGCTCGCCAACGGCGTCCACGTCGTCGACCGCCTCACCTGGCTGATGGCCTCCCAGGCCGTCTCTGTATCCGCCAGCATCGGCACCCGCGCCCACTACCAGGCCAGCGACGACACCGCCACCGCGCTCGTCCGCTACAAGAACGGCCTGGCCGGGGTCGCCGTCTCGGTCGGATTTGCCGACGGCGCGCCCAACTACGAAAGCCAGGTCATCTGCGCCAACGGCACCCTCCGCTTCAGCCAGCACGGCGAGAAATTCGTCAGAATCGGGCAGGGCGACGAGTGGAAGGAGATCCCCTTCGACGATCCGCCGGTCGAGATGCACCATGAGTGGAAGTCGTTCGTCGAATCGATCGAACAGGATCTCGAGCCGCCCACCTCCGGCGAGTGGGGCCGCCACATCATGGAGATCCTCTTCGCCGCCGAAAGCTCGGCCATCAGCGGACACGAAATCGTCCTGGAAGGCGGCCTGTCGTGGACCCACCAGCGCCACGGCGTGCCAGTCACCCGCAACCACGGTTGGATCTGAGGTACAAAACGATGCGAATCGCTCTACTTTCCTACAGCCATCACGGGCGCGGCATGGCGACGACGACGCGTGACCTGGGCCATGAGATCGTCGCCGTCATGGACGCCGAACAGGGCCCGCGCCAGCAGCTGGCCGATGAATTCAGCTGCCCCGCCTACAGTTCGGCGGGAGAATGTCTCGATGCATCCCGGCCCGACGCCGCACTGGTCGCCGGCAAGCACAACGAAATGCCGCAGCACGTCCTCGCCTGCGCGCAGCGCGATATCCCCTTTCTGCTCGACAAGCCTTTCGCCGACTGCGCCGCACGCATAAGACCTGCCGCCGGGCTGTGCGCCGAACGCGGCGTCTTCAGCGCCATGACCCTGCCCAACCGCGCCACCTACCTCGTCGCCCTCGTCCAACAGATGATCGACGACGGCAGCTTCGGCGACCTCATCCTCTACAACAGCCGTCTCAACAACGGGCCGCCCTCGCGCTACGACCCGACCCCCTCCGCCTGGCACAACGACCCGGCAATCTCTGGCGGTGGCTGCTGGGCAACCGAAGCCGCGCACGGCATCGACACCTTTTTGCAATTTGTCGGGGACAGACCTGTCAGTGTGGTCGGCGGCGTCATCTCCAATACGATGTACGCGCGCGCGATAGAGGATGTGGCGGTGGGCATGCTCCGCACCGAAGACGGGATAACGGGAATCGTCGAATCAGGCTACAGCTACCCGTCGGGCGCCCGCTCCGGCGACCACAGTTTCCGCTTCGTCGGCACCAAGGCGACGGTCCTGCAGCGCTATAACCAGCAGGGGGAATCGGTCGTCGAGGTCCACACCACGCAGGGCGTCTCCTTCCACCCCGACAGCGGCTATGGCAGCCTGATGCGCGAGATGATCCGGCGCGCGCTCGCCGCGCTCGCCGAAGGACGCAGCTTCAAACCCGACATCACCGACGCGGTCCGCATCCTCGAGGTGCAGGACGCCGTCTACACCCACGCCCGCGCCAATCCAATCACAAACGGCCCGCATCCCCTCGGCCCGCCCAGGGCAGTGTAGTCATCGCAGGTTGTGAATGGGAAGGGCCTACCTGCGCGCGGCTGTCTGAGCACCTGCCGGCGACTCACTGCAAGCGCGGCTACACCCGCCCCGCAAACGAACGGCCCCTGACCTGCTTGAAAGGAGGCATCTTGGGCGCATCGGTAACCGTTTCGTCACGCTGCGACGAGGCGCGCATGTAGTGGACCGCGTAACCGCGCCGCCGCCGGCCCGACAGGTTGGCGTTGCTCTGGTGCAGGACCAAACTGTGGTGAAAGCTGACGCTTCCTGCGCTCAGCGGCGCCGGCACGATCGGCCACGCCTCGCTCCCCAAATCTTCCAGGAACCATTCCAGCTGCGGCTTGCGCATCATCCCCCAGCGGTGCGTGCCGGGCACGAAGTTCAGGCAGCCGTTCTCGACCAGCGCCGCATCGATTGCCGTCCACGCCGACACCAGGTCCATCGGGAAGATATCCCGCCACGACGCCGAATCCTGATGCCAGGGCTGCTCCGTGCCCGTGACCGGCGCCTTCATGAAGAGCTGGTCGCCGTACATCTTGATGTCTTCGCTGCCCAGCAGATCGGCGATGATGTCAACGATGCGGGGATGGGTGGCATGGCGCCACATGATCTCGTCGTAAACGGCCAGGTTGTACAGCTTGCGCACCGCAAGCACCCGGTCGGTAACATCCCGTTCACCCTCTCGAAAGACCTTCTCCAGCTGGATGCTCGTGTCCGGGATGTTCGCGGCCTTTCCCGCCGCGATCAGATCGATGTGCGCGGCCAGGACCTCCACTTCCTCCGCTGAGAGAACGTTCTCGACGGTCAGAAAACCGTTGAGCCTGAACTGCCTGACCTGCTCCTCGGTTAGAACGCGTAGCCGCTGTGCAGCCATACACACCTTTCCCTTTCTCTGCCTACCAGAATCGAAATCTTCGAGCGCCAGCGCTCACAGCTCTTCAACCCAAGCATGCGGCGCCGTATCCACCCCGTGCTTGGCGAAGACAGCGTCGATCTCGTCCAGCGTCTCCTGGTCGAGCGACCAGTCGAGACTGGCCGCGCCCTCCTCGACCTCCGCCGGACGGCGGAACCCGACCAGCGCCACGCTCACCACCGGGTTCGACAGCACCCAGCGCAGCGCCAGATGCGCCACCGTCTTGCCATGCCGGGCCGCGATCGGCTTGAGATCGTCAACCGCCGCCACATTTCTGGCAAAGACCTCCTCGGTAAAGAGCGGAATGTTGAAGGCGACGCCGTTCGAGCGCCAGTCACTCTCCTCGAATGTCGTCTCAGACGTGAATGCGCCGGTCAGCAGACCGTGCGCCAGCGATCCGTAGGTCATCAGACCGATCCCATGCTGTGCAACTGTCGGGAAGATCTCGCGCTCCAGCCGGCGGTCGAACATGTGATAGCCGTACTGGGCAATGTCCACCCGGCGCGCCGCCATACAGTTCTCGATCTCGTGCGACAAAAAGTTGGAGACACCGACGAAACGCGCCTTGCCCGCCTGCACGATCTCTTCCAGCGCGCCCATCGTCTCCTCCAGCGGCGTCTTCCTGTCCGGCCAGTGGATCAGATAGACGTCGACATAGTCGGTCCCGAGCGCCTTCAGGCTGCGATCGATCGCTGCCAGCGCCGTTTCGCGTCTGCTGTCGCGCTGCCACTCTCCTTCCGGCCGGTAGATGCCGAACTTGGTGACAACGATCGCCTCCTTACGCCGCGCGCCCAGCGCCTTCCCAAGAATCCGCTCCGACTGGCCAAAGCCATAGCCCTCCGCCGTATCAAAAAGATTTATCCCCAGGTCGAGCGCCCGCTGCACCGCAGCCACGACCTCACTCTCGTCAAAGGGACCATAGCCTCCGCCAATCTCCCAGCATCCATAACCGATCGCCGACACATCCAATCCGGTACGCCCAAATGCACGATACTCCATCTGTTGGCCTCCATGGGTTGGCTCGTGTTGTCTGCCAGCCAGTTGCGATGCCGCAAAGTGTACAACGCGACGTTTGGCGGGTCAACGGGCACAAAATGATCCCCCGCAAAAATCGAGGCTTAGCCGCGGTAGATCTCCAGGTGCCGCGCCGCGATCACATCCCAGCTGAACTGGCGCGCGGCCTGCCGCGCGTTGGCCCGCAGATTCGCAGCCAGGTCGGCATCCTCGGCGATACGCGTTGCAGCCGCGGCCGTCGCCGCCGCATCCCGCGGCGGAACGAGCAGCAGATCGGAGTCCGGCGCCAGTTCAGGCGTCGGGACCTGCGGTTGCGTGGTAACGATCGCGCAGCCGTTGGCAAGCGCCGCGGTCAGCGTGCTGCGGCGCATACTCATGCCATCCTCATAGGGCATCACCAGCACATCAATGGCGTTGAAATCGGCCGCGACCTCGGCGTCCGCCTGGTGGCCGGTCCACTGCACGCGACCCTCCAGCCCTCGTTTGGCGATGCTGCCCTCGACCCTCTGCAGATACTGGAAGTTCGTCTCGTCGCTCGCGCCGACCCGCTCGCCGATCATCAGCAGATGCGCGTCCCGTCCGTCCTGCACCAGCGCATCCAGCGTCTCCACCAGGGTCAGCCCGCCCTTGCTTGCGTTCAGAAATCCGAAATAACCGAGCACAAGCTGATCGCCCCCGTAGCCGCGCATCGCCCGGCGCTCCCGCCGCTCACGATCCGTGAATTGGCGGCTTTCGATATCGCTTCCGATCGGAATGCGGTGAAGCTGACCGGGCCGCGTCTGCGCTCGCACCGACTCCCAGTCGCTCTGATTCGTGACCACGACTGCTTCCGCCCCACGCAGCGGCAGGCGCGTGACCCAATTGCGCAGGCGGTTGCCAGCCTTGGGAAAGAGATAGGGAACACGCAGGTCGTGGTACGTCCAGGCTGCGTGCAGACCCTGCCGCCGCAGAAAGCGGGGCAGCGCATGGATGGCCGGATGCATGCCGAAGGCCGCAGTCTGGTATTGGACATGGACCCAGTACGCGCCAACCGCACGCGCGCACGCGGGAACATCGCGCAGCAGCCGCCATCCCCAGCCGCCCGTCTGCGCCAGAACGCGCACCGCATCCCCCCCAGTGGACGCAGGGACCTGCGCATCGGTCAACACGGCGACCTGCGCGCCCTCGGCCTGCAGGGCCTCCGCCAGCTCCGCCGTAAATCTGCCCACGCCACCCACCATCGGCGGGTATTCACCCGTGACAAACAACACCTTCGCTCGCTCAAAAGCCACTTTGCTCAAGCCCCGTCACCATATCCAATCAGGTCAGCCCGGAATCCGCTCTTCCAGCGCAGCCAGCAGCTCTTCCTGGCGCGCCACCGCGGGCAGAAACAGCGTGCGCGGCCTCTCCATTTCGACGAGACCGTCGGCGCTCACGGGCCAATATACGAGACTCAAGCCGGGCGTGATGCGGCCGGCCTCGACGCAGGTAATCATCTGGCGAAAGAGGACACGCCGCGGCGCCTGCAGCAGCGCGTGAACGGTCACACCATCCGCGGTCAACTCCAGGCGCATCAGCGTCCAACGCAGATAGACGACCGCGAAACCGGTCGCCGCCAGCAGGAAAAAGAGGGTGGGCAAACTGAATTCACGCACAACTTCCCACGCAAAGAGGGCAGCCACCGCCACGCCGCCCGCAGCGAAGAGGCGGTATACCGGCCGCGGGAGGTACACAGGGGTCTCAGTCATCGGCACTGCGGCTCGCGGCGGCTACGGTTCGACGCGCTCCCTGCGCGCGGGCCTGCATACTCGCTATCCGCCACCGTCCGGCTGCCGCCCGCGCATGCTGATGAACAGCGCTGCCAGCGCCACCAGCGAGAGCAAGCCGGCGCCGTATACGATCACGCGAATGACCTGGCTTTCCCATAGCACGGGCGCGAAGCCGGCAAATCCGCCCAGTATCCCGGCCAGCGGCACGGTCGCGATCAGGACAAAATTGATCAAAAGGAAGGCAAACGAGGGCCGGGGCGCGTCGGCGCGCGCGAGGAACTTCATCATCATGAAGATCGCGGCCAGCGGGTAGAGCGCTCCCACCAGCAGCAGAATGGCCGAGCCGGCCTTTTGCAGAACCTCCATGCGCGTTGCCTGCCGGGTCAAGCCGTCTGCTTGCCGGCCATCATCAGGCCGACCTGCTCGCGGGTGGCCGCGCCGATGTCGACAATGCCCATTACGCGCCCACCGTTGAGCACGGCGATGCGGTCGGCAAGGCTGAACAGTTCATCCAGGTCCTCGCTGATCAGCAGCACCGCCACACCAGCCGCCTGCTGCTCCAGCAGACGGTTACGCACCGCCTCGGTCGCACCCACGTCCAGCCCCTGCGTCGGGTGCGCCGCGACAATCAACTTCGGATCGGTCGTCAGCTCACGCGCCAGAATCAACTTCTGCAGATTCCCACCCGACAGCGCGCCCGCGTTCGTACTGATGCCCGGCGTGTCCACGTTGAACTCGGCCACCAGTTCAGCGCTCATCTTGTCCAGCCCGCCGCGGTCAAGGAACAGCCCCGGCCTGTTGCGGTAATGCTTGAGCGCGATGTTGTCGGCCACATTCATCGACCCGACCGTCGCCACGTGGATGCGGCTTTCGGGTATGTGGGCGATACCGGCGTCGATGATCGCCCGCGGCGAATGGTTGGTAATGTCCCGCCCCAACAGACGCACACGGCCGTCGGTCGCCCGCCGCAGACCGGTCAACAGTTCAGCCAGCTCCCTCTGCCCGTTGCCGGCCACGCCGGCGATGCCAAGGATTTCACCGCTGCGAATCTGTAGCGAAACATCTTGCAGCGCCGGCAACCGCTTCTCGTTCAAGCAGCAGACCTCGTCGACCTCCAGGCAAACGTCACCGAACGCCTGATCTTCTTTATCGATACGGAAAATGACCGCACGCCCAACCATCAACTGGGCCAGGTGCGCCGCGCTCGTCGCGCCCGTCACCTCCTCGGTCGCCACCACCTGCCCCTGGCGCAGCACGGTCACGCGATCGGCAAAACGGGTCACCTCATCCAGCTTATGGCTGATGAAGATGATCGTTTTGCCCTCCTGAACCATGCGCTGCATCGTCCGGCCCAGCGCGTCGGCCTCCTGCGGCGTCAGGACCGCAGTCGGCTCGTCGAAAATCAAGATGTCCGCGCCCCGGTACAGTGCCTTCAGGATCTCGATCCGCTGCTGCTCACCCACGCTCAGCTGCCAGATAAACGCGTCCGGGTCCACCGCCAGATCGTACTGTTCGCTCACCTCGGCGATCCGCCGCTGCACCCGGGCCATGTCCAACCGCACAGATCGAAAACGCCCCTGCTCGGAAGGCTCGCAGTAGGGATCATCCATCCCCAGGATTATGTTCTCCGCCACCGTCTGGTTCATCACCAGTTTGAAATGCTGGTGGACCATCGCGATGCCCAGGTCGAACGCCGTTCGCGGCGAATCAATGTGCACAGACCGGCCGTGTACGCGCACCTGCCCCTGCTCCGGCAGATACAGCCCCGCGAGGACGTTCATCAACGTGGACTTGCCCGCGCCGTTCTCCCCCAATAGCGCGTGAATCTCGCCCTTATGAATCGTCAGATCGACGCGATCGTTAGCCAGAACGCCGGGAAACCGTTTGGTGATCTCCCGCATCTCCACGGCCAAAAAATCTGTTTCGGACATGAGAAATCAAGAGCCTGAATGTTGCCCGCCGCCAGGAACGGGATGCAGTTTGTGAATGGGACGACCGACCGTAGCCCACTCTCGACCTGATTCGTGACCCCGTCCCTACTGCGGAATCTGGCCTGTAACCCCTTCTACCAGCCAATCATAGCTGAGTAGGGCCGGGTCGTCCATACACTCTCCGGCAGCGACCCGTTCAGAGCCGCCATTATCGTTGATCGGGCCGCAGAAAAGCTGCAAACTGCCGTCAAGAATGCCCGCCCTAGCCTCTTCGACCGCTACCCTGACATCCTCCGGCACAAAATCGGCGACCGGCCACAGATCCAGCACGCCTTCCGCCATGCCCCACCAGATCGGTTCATTGCTCCACGTCCCGGCCGCCACGTCCCGCACCTTCTTCTCATAGATGACCCGCCAGTTCCAGATCGGCGCGGTCAGCAATGCGTCCGGCGCGATATCAGGCGTAACCGCGTTGTAGCCGATGGCATAAACGCCCTGCTCCTGCGCCAATTTGTCCGGTTCGACACTGTCGCTTTCGCGGGCAACCACATCCACGCCTGCGTCAATGAGGGCCTGGGCCGCTTCACGTTCAGCAGGGGGGTCAAACCAGGCAAATATCCAGATCGGCCGTACTTCCACAAGCGGATTTACCGACTGGGCGCCCAGGGCGAAGGCGTTAAGATTTCGCACCACTTCCGGAATCGGGTAAGGCGCAATATAACCGAGGACATTCGACTCTGTCATCGCGCCGGCAACCATTCCGGCAAGGTACCATCCCTCGTAGCCGCGTCCGTCGTATATACCCACATTTTCAGCGATCTTGTAGCCGGTGGCATGCTCAAACTTCACCTCCGGAAACCCGGCCGCCACTTCGATGACGCTGTCCATATAACCGAAACTCGTGGCAAAAATCAGGTCATAGCCCTCGGCGGCGTAGCTCTGCAGCACCCGCGCCGCGTCAGGACCCTCAGCGACGAGCTCACTGTAGGCCGTCTCCACACCGAGTTCCTCCAGCGCCAACCGGCCCTGGTCATGCGCATAGCTCCAACCGAGATCGCCTACCGGACCGACATACACGAACGCGACCTTCACCGACTCGACCATCTCCGCCGAGCCTTCCGCCTCTTCAGCAGCCGGCGCCCCGCTGATCGGCTGACACGCGCTGAGCAGCAGTGCCAGAATGAGCATCACAGCCCCCGCCGCCGGCCAGTTTCGAATCCTCATCTGATCCCCCTTATCACCAAACATCCAAAACGGATTCGCTCATTCTTCCTTCAGGTCGTACGAAACAGATTGCTCCTCTCGTAGACCGGTACGGTTAGAGAGGAGCAATCGTTAATACTCATAGTCGATTCAGTTCAGGCGCCAGATTACAACAAGTAGACGAGCGGAGTCGAAAAATGGCGCCCTTCATCTTCACTTGTAAACCTTGGCGAAATCTAGTTTCCGAGCGGCGCAGCCTCGCCCGGCGCCTCGCCGACGACGCCTTCCACGAACCAGTCCATCCCCAGCATCTGGCCGTCATCCATGCACTGGCCGTCATCCAGGAACTGGACGCCGTTCTGGCCGCTCATCGCGCCGCAGAACACGTCCGTCTCGCCGGAAACGATCATCGCCTGCTTTTCCGCGACCATCGCGGCAACCTCATCGGACACCAGCGGGCTCATCTCTGCCAGGCCCACGATCCCGTCGTCCATGCCGCCCCAGTACTGCGTGGTCTCCCAGCTGTCGTCGCGTGCCTGCTCGGCGAACCTCTGGAAAGCCGGGCCCCAATTCCAGACCGGCCCGGTCAGGACCGAGTCACCGACGAACACACGCATGTCGCTGTTATAGCCGATGCTTGTCCCGCCCCGCTCGGCAGCGGCCTTCTGCGGCTCAGTCGTGTCCTGGTGCTGGGCAATGATGTCCGCACCCTGGTCCAGCAGCGCCTCGGCCGCCTCCTTCTCCTCCGGCGGGCCAAACCAGGTGTTCGTCCAGACGACCCGCACCTCCGCGTCCGGATTCGCCTCGCGCACGCCCAAGGTGAACGCGTTGATGCCGCGAATCACCTCAGGAATCGGGAAAGCCGCCACGTAACCGATGACGTTACTCTCCGTCATGCTGCCGGCGACCAGGCCGCTAAGATAGCGGGGCTGGTACATCCGCCCAAACAACGTGCTCATGTTGTCGGCCGTCTTGAAGCCAGACACATGCACGAAGTACTGGTCCGGAAACTCCCCTGCCACCGTCAGCGTCGGGTCCATGTAGCCAAAGCTGGTGGTGATAACCAGGTTGTAGCCTTTCTGCGCAAAGTCGCGAATAACACGCTCCGCGTCCGGGCCCTCAGGCACATTCTCGATAAATGCCGTCTCCGCGCCGCCCTCAAGATTCTCTTCCAGGTAGACCCGCCCCTGGTCGTGCGCATACGTCCAGCCCAGGTCGCCGATCGGAGCGACATAAACGAAGGCGACCTTCAGCGCCGCGGCCATCTCTTCCTCATCCGCCATCTCCGTCTCGGCAGGCGCCTGCGGGACCGGTTGACACGCGCCGATCAGCAGCGCCAGGATGAGCATGAGGCCCACCACTGTCCACGAATGTCGGGTTCTCATGAAACTGTCTCCTTTCATTGGAAAATGGGTCCACTCATTATTTCAAAGGATACACTTTGGAAACGAAAAGGCTCGCAGGACACGACACGGCGCAGGCAGCGCCTGGACGACGACCCTGCCAGAACTCTTGCGTCCAAGTTCAGGCAATGGTATCGCAAAGACGGCCAAAATCCAACTATGAAAACAACGCGCCGGTGCGCCAAGCCAACCGTTAGGCATTCCCGCGCGCCAGTCGGTATAATTCAGCACAAGACAGTGGCGTTCGGCCACTGCATCTATTGACCACGAGGTTCAGTTGAAATGACAGAGTTTCAAATCACATACTGGCGGGACTTCCCGTCAATGGTCGTGGCCCGCGCCGAGACCCGCGAGAGGCACAAGGTCCAACTTCCTCCCCGCTTTCAGGTCGCGATCGACGAAGCCGCCATGCGCGCCGGCGCAACCGGCGCCGACGAATACCTCGACGGCTGGCTCCGTACCGACTGGCAGAAGCAGGCGGGCGCCCCCCAGGAGGTCGCCCAGGCCGTCGCCGCACAACTCGAAGCCGACTTTCCCCCGCGGCGAATCCGCGCGATGCTCGACGCCATCAAGTCCGGCTCGGCTTCCTCCGCATGGCTCGACCCGCGCCCCCACCCCGTGATCGAGCGGCTGCAGACAAGCGCCCCCCTGCTCGCCGACGGCGGCATGGCGACGATGCTGCAGGAAGCAGGGCTGACCGGCGGCGACGCGCCCGAACTCTGGAACGTAGACAACCCGGACGCGGTGCAGGCAGTCTATCGCGGCTACGCCGAGGCCGGATCCCACATCATCTCGACCAACACTTTCGGCGGCACGACCGCCCGCCTCAAGCTGCACAACCTGCAGGACAGGCTCGGAGAACTCAATGCGGCCGGCGTCCGACTGGCGCGTGCGGTAGCCGACGAGGTTGGCGACCTGTTGGTCGCGGCATCGGTCGGCCCGACCGGCGAGCTGCTCGACCCCCTGGGCACGCTGACGATGGAGGAGGCGATTGCGCTCTTCGCAGAACAGGTCACCGTCCTCGCTGAGGCCGGCGCCGACTTCATCCTCACCGAAACGATGAGCGACCTGCAGGAGGTGGAGGCCGCCGTGCGCGCCGTGCAGCGTACAACCGACCTGCCGGTCGCCTGCACACTCACCTTCGACACCAACCTGCACACAATGATGGGGGTCAGCCCCAAACAGGCCGTGGAGACGCTCGCCGGCTGGGGCGTGCAGGTGATCGGTGCCAACTGCGGCAACGGCCCCGCCGAAATCGAAACGGTGATGACCGCGATGGTCGAGAATCGCCCGCCCGATGTCGTGCTCTACGCCCAGAGCAACGCCGGCCTGCCCGTCCTCCAAGGCGGCGACGTCTACTACGACGGCACGCCCGAAGTGATGGCCGACTACGCCCGCAAGATGCACACGCTCGGCGTCGACGTGATCGGCGGCTGCTGCGGCACGACCCCGGATCACATGCAGGCCATGCGGGATGCGCTGCGGCAGGGAACATGAGATACGCCGCGATGCCGCAGGCGGCGACATGTAAATATCGTTACAATAGGATATACTGCCCGCGAGAACTTTTCTCAGCGTTAGCTTGACCGCTCTTTGATTGGGCAGGTAACAAAAGCCGTTTCGACATCTCTCCGGGTTTCTTTCTGCAGGCCAGGGAGAACACGCTTGAAAATCGGAATCATCGCCTGCGGCGCGATTGTGCGCGAGCTCGTCACCATCGCCAACCGCCGCGACTGGGACTACGAGTTGACCGCTGTCCCGGCGCAGCTGCATAACCGCCCCGAACGCATCGCCCCGGAGGTGGGCAAAAAGCTGGACGCCTGGGCCAGCCGCTTCGACCGCATCCTCGTCGGCTACGGTGACTGCGGCACGCTTGACGCGCTGGATTCGCTGTTGGCCCGCTATCCCCATGCCGTTCGCATCCCCGGCCCCCACTGTTACGAATTCTACGGCGGCGCTCGCTTCGAAGAACAGGCCGAACGCCAGCCGGGCACATTCTACCTGACCGACTTCCTCGCCCACCATTACGAAGGCCTCGTCATCGAATCGCTGGGGCTCGACCGCCGCCCCGAACTGCGCGACACCTATTTCGGCAACTACAAAGAACTGCTCTACCTGCGTCAGCTGCCGGACCGGGACGAGAACGAACGCGCCCGCGCGGCCGCAGCGCGGCTCGGGCTGTCATACAAGGAAGTCGACTCCGGGCTGGATGTTCTGGAGGAGCGGCTGGTTGAAATCATCGAGAAAGACAGCGCTTGACCAGTGGCCGCCATGCGCCGTGTCCTCTTCCTTTTCCTTGACGGCGTCGGCCTGGGCCGGGATGACCCGCAGACGAATCCGCTGGCTGCGGCCGCGCTTCCCACGCTGAATGCGCTTTTCGACGGAATGCCGCTCACCGCCTCGACCGGGCGTTACAGCCGCGGCGGCGCGCACCTGATCCCGACCGACGCCCGCCTGGGCGTGCCGGGCCGCCCGCAGAGCGCTACCGGACAGGCCGCCATCCTGACCGGCGTCAACGCGCCCGCGCGCCTGGGAGAGCACTACGGCCCGCGCCCGGACCAGCGCGTGCGCGACATTCTCGACGAGGCCGGCATCTTCGCCCGCCTGCACGCAGCAGGTCATGCGACCGCCTTCGTCAACGCCTATCCGCAGCGCTACTTCGACGCGGTCAACCGCGGCAAACGCCTGTTGAGCGCAGTCCCGTACGCGGCCCGGCGCGGCGGACTGCAGTTACGGACGTGGAAAGAAATGCAGGCACGGCAGGCATTGTCCGCTAATTTCACTGGCCAGGGCTGGCGCACGCAACTAGGCTATCCCGATCTGCCGCTTTTCACGCCGCGGGAAGCCGGCGCACAGTTCTGGCGTCTTGCCCAGCCCGTGCGCTTCGCCTTCTTCGAACACTGGCAGACCGACCTTCTGGGCCACTACCGCGACCTGCGCGGCGCCATCGAAGACTTTGAACGCATCGACGCCTTCCTGGCTGGGCTGCTCGACGCCATGGACTGGCAGGAAACGCTCCTCTTCATCGCCAGCGATCACGGCAACGTGGAGGACTGCTCCATCCGCAAACATACCGAAAACCCGGCCTTGACAGTTCTCATCGGCGCGCACAGCGGCCACTACGCCAATCGCATTCGCCGGCTCGACGATTTCGCCGCTCTCATAGCTGAATTCCTGAACGAAGACCAACCGCCGCCTTCCTAACCACACCAAATTGGAGGAACAATGCAATCCCTGCCTTTCGCCAAGCCCGGCCGTTTCTGGAAAGGAAATCTGCACACGCACTCGACCCGCTCGGACGGGACGAAGTCACCGCAGGAGGTCTGCCGGCTCTATGAACAGGCCGGCTACGATTTCATCGCCCTGACCGACCACTTCCTGCCACAATACGACTTTCCCATCACCGACACCGGGCCCTACCGCTCGGACAGTTTCACCACCATCCTCGGCGCCGAACTGCACGCCGGCGCCATCGAAAACGGCTCCGCCTGGCACATCGTGGCCGCCGGTCTCCCCACCGATTTCGCGCCGCCGGCTGACGACGAAAGCGGCGCCCGGATCGCAGCCAGGGCCATGCAGGCCGGCGCATTTATCGGCGTCGCCCACCCGCACTGGTACACCCTTTCCGCTGCCGACGTCGACGCCCTGGGGCCGGCGCACGCAATCGAGGTCTTCAACGGCATCGCGGCGGACGCCAACGACCGCCCCGAAAGTTGGCACATGATGGACCTGCTGCTGGACAGAGGCCAGCGCTACTTCGCCTATGCCGCCGACGATGCCCACTTCACCGACAGCTACCACGACTTTCGCCGCGGCTGGGTGCATGTGAAGGCCGAGGAGCTCTCGCCGGAAGCCCTGCTGACCGCGCTCAAGACCGGCGCATTCTATTCCAGCACCGGCCCGCAAATCTACGACATCTCTGTCAGCCCCGCTAAACGGCTCACCGTCCACTGCTCCCCTGCCGAACGCATCTTTCTAACCGGCGTCGGCAGCGCCGTCCAGCGCGAGTGGGGCAACGGCCTCACCCACGCCGAATTCGACCTGTCGGACTGGGACAGCCACTACTGCCGCATAACCGTGCGCGACCGCCGCGGCGGCAGGGCGTGGTCAAATCCAATCTGGTTGTGATCGGCTACCCGCACCGCCATCTCGCCTCAAATACATGACTGTGAATGAATCTCCCTTCTCCGTCGACGTCCTCTGCCTGGGCATCGCCTGCTACGATCTGGTCTTCTCCGTCGACCGTCACTTCGGCCCGGACGAAAAGATCCGTGCATCCGAGTTGACCGCGTGCGGCGGAGGGATAGCTTCCAACGCGGCCATGACCGTCGCCCGACTAGGCTCCTCCGTGGCATTCGCCGGCTACCTGGGCCAGGACATGTATGGCGACAGCCACATCGATGAACTGCGCGCGGCCGGCGTCAACACAGAGCTGGTCGTCCGCGGCACGAGGCCGACTTCCCTCTCCGCCATTCTCGTCAAGCCGGACGGTGCCCGGGCGCTTGTCAACTACGGCACATGGCCTGGCCGCGAAGCCACGCAGCCGCAGGACGCGGGCCAGGCCGGCCAGGAACTGCCGGGCGCGCAGGATTTCCAGCTGGAGCGCTGCCGGCCGCGCGCCGTACTGGTGGACGGGTATCACAGTGCCGCGGCCAATCGTCTGGTCGAAAGCGCGCGCGCGCAAAAGGTCCCCACCGTTCTGGACGGAGACATGCTCCACGCCGGCACGAGGACGCTAATGGAAAAAGTGGAGTTTCTGGTTGTGTCGGAACACTTCGCCCAGGACTTTACCCGCCAGTCCGACCCGGCAATCGCGCTGGAGCAGCTCAGCAACTTCTCGCCATCAGCCATCATCACCCTCGGCGACAGGGGGTTGTGCTGGCAGAACCGGGCCGACAGCCGCTTCGGCGCCGGCGCGGGCAGCTACCCGGCCTTCGCCGTCGAAGCCCAAGACACAACCGGCGCCGGCGATGCCTTTCACGGCGCCTTTGCCGCCGGTCTTGCCCATGGAATGGCATGGGAGGAGCTGCTGCGTTACGCTTCTGCGGTGGGCGCGCTCTGTTGCACCAGAAAGGGCGCCCGTCTCGGCATACCCACCGGCGCTGACGTCGCCGCGTTTCTCGCCCGCCAGTGAAGGACCTAACTGGTCCGCGGCGAGTGGATGGAGGACAATTTATCTTTCCTGTATTTTATGAAGAAAGGGTTGTATGTTACTATCGGGATGGACGGTTCAACAGCCGTCTATTTTATTCGGTTATGCAGCCGTACGTTTAAAGGCGGGACAACAATTTCGACAGCCCATCCATCGCGTTTCCAGGAGAACGAATCGTGACGATTGCGGCCCCTGGGCGCCTCTTCGATGACGGCGTCTCCGGCGATTACCCGCCCGACCTCTATGATCCGAAAGGGATCACAACAGGTGTCGACGGCTTTGCAGGTGTGACGGACGCGCACGTGGCCCAATTTCACGCACAGGGCTTCCTGGCCGTCGAGAACGCCTTCTCTGCGCAGGAGGTGCAGGACGGTCTGGACGGGTTGAACCATCTGCTGTCCGGTGAAGTGGCCGAGTTCAACGGCATTCACTATGAGCGTGCATCCGCGGGCATAGAGGTTGAGGAGCTTTCCCCGCAGCAAAAGCAGGACTATGTGCGCAAGTTCATCTACTTCGTCGACTACGACGACCGCCTGCACGACCTGGCCCATCACCCGCAATTGCTGACGCTCGTCCAGCGTCTCATCGGTGACTCACCGCTCCTGTTCCAGGATATGGCGCTGCTCAAGCCGCCCCGGATGGGCCGCGAAAAGCCCTGGCATCAGGATCATGCCTATTTTCGAATCGATCTGGAGGCAAAGGTCGTGGGCTGCTGGATCGCCCTGGACGAGGCCACCGTCGAGAACGGCTGCATGGTCATTGCGCCAGGCAGCCATCTGAAAGGGCCGGTCGTTCACTTCCAGAGACGGGATTGGCAAATCTGTGATACGGACGTGGACAACAGCGGCGCGCTGGCCGTACCCCTCAAACCGGGCGGCCTGCTGATCTTCCAGAGCCTGCTCCATCACGGCACACCGCCCAATCGTACCGCGCAGCGGCGCCGGGCCCTCCAGTTCCACTACCGGCCGCAAAGCGCGCCCCTCACCAGCCAGGAGGAGCGGTTGGCGCTCTTCGGCGGCGAGGGACTGGGCGCCGAGTGCTGAAGAACAAGCATGGCGCCGGGAAGGACCTCGGGACGTAGACCTGCAGGCGTCTCGTCTGTAAACTGTTCGGGAGCTTGACGACAGCGGAATCGGGAAGGCGTGGGAGTCGAACCCACCGCAGCCGGCTCTGCGCCACCTGCCACTGATTTTGAAGACCAGGGCGTCCACCGGGACACATCCCCTCCCGCTGGCTATTGTATCGACAGACCACGGCGCGGTCAAATGATGCGGCTGCGTTCAAAATAGTTATCCAGTCTTCATCCACTTCGCCCGGCTGAACTATGTGGAGTTTTCGAAGACTTCATAATCCCTTATTCCGGGCTCGCAAGCCAGTCTTCCTCGGATCAGCTTGCCGCAATTATCTATCCTGATCCTGAGTGGTTTTCAGTCCTCAGGTTCCGTTTCCTAGCAGCGACACTGGGCTCGGTCCATGCTGTAGCTAGGAACGGAAGTCTGACGCCTGAAAACCTCTTGATCGCTTTTTTTACCCAAAAACCAATACACGACGCAGAGAGCGGTCTGGAAAAAACAGTATGCACCTCGCTTGCCCCAATTGCGGCGCCCCGGTGGAAGTTACCTCTTCGTTCGCGAACTGCCCCGCCTGTGATGCAGATGTCGCCTCGCACTATACGGCAGCGGAAATGACCCGCACCGTCTACCACCGCGCCCTCGAACACTACTCTATGGGAAATGATGAGGCCGCACTGGAGGGAATCCAACAGGGCATCGAAGTACTGGACGCTCCCGAGCTGTACCTGCTGGCCGCGCTCATCTACCGCAAACGGGGCGACTTCAAAGAGATGCGCGAACACGTGGCCGCCATCCCCGCCGATGATGTCCTGCGCGGCGAGGGCGAATGGCTCCTCCGCTCGCATCAGGAGCAGTTGCAGTTGGGACGGCGGGAAGAGGCGCGCAGACGGGGTAAGGCCAAAGGCACCCAACTCGCAGTCGGCAAAGCCAGCCGCCAGTTCAGCACCGAATACTACCCGGCCCCGCTGACCGATAAACAGGTCGCCAAGAAGGGCGTATCCAAGCCGAGGCGCAATCGTCTCCCATGGGCAATCCCCATCGCAATCGCGCTCCTGGCAGTCATATTTCTCACGCAAGGCGCGGGCGACTCTCTACTTTCCGCGCTACGCCAACTGCCCACAATACCCGCCGAACTGACCGCATTTTTCAATAACTTTCGCCAAAGTGAGCCGGAAGTAGAGACAAGTCCGGCCATCGCGCCCGACACCGGCGGAGAGCTCAGCGCGGCCGCGGTGGAAGCTGCGCCGACATCGCCGCCCGCACAACCCACCGCCACCTCTCCACCCACCGCACAGGCAGTACAGCAGCCAGCTGTCGCAACGCCCGAACCGACGCAAACGCCCCAGCCCACCCCCACCCCTGCCCCAAGCGCAACCCCTGATGTGGCCGCGACAATCGCCGCCGCCGCACGCGCCCAGGCCTTCGATCTGGCGGCCTTCCTCAATGAACGCGCCCGCCCCGACCTGGCCGCACTGGATGTGCGCGCCTCGTGGGCCGCAGACGCGCCCCCCGGCCAGCTGACTCTGGCAGGGACCACCTCCTTTGCCTCTGACAAGAATGATCTATTGGAACTGGCCGCGCAGATCGAGGGCGTTACCTCGATCAACCACGACGAACTGGTCGTTGAACTGCCGGAGACATACCTTGTCCAGGTTGGCGAAAACCTCCGCCAAATCGCCAACCGGTTGTACGGAGACCCGGACCGCTGGACCGAAATCTACGAAGCCAATCAGGATCTGATCGGAGAGGATCCCAACAACCTCTGGGTCGGCCTCTCGCTGACCGTGCCCCGCGAGGAAGAGACCCCGGAGATTCTGATCCAGCAATGAGCCCCGCCGGCGGCTGATCGCATTTCACTGTTCGCATTTCACCGTTCACAACACACCTAACGCGCAATGACCGGAAAATCTCCCGGCTCGACCAGGAGACGCAGCGCGCCCGTCGCCAGATCAATCAGCCACAGCGACGGAACGACCTCCGGCCCGCGCAGCGGGTAGCGCCGTGTGATCAAAAACCGCCCGTCAGGGCTCCAGACCGGCGGGCCGTGGTCAAAAGCCGGGTCCGCTGTCAGCGCCTCGGCCCGCGAGCCATCCGGTTGCATCCGCCAGATCTGGCTGCCGCGCGTCGCGCCCGGCCCTTCCAACTCTTTACGCTTGAAAGCAATCCAGCCGCTGTCGGGAGATGGGGCAGCCGCACTGTCGTGCACCGGATTGCCAGCCCCGCTCAGATTGACTATCTCGCCGCTCTCCGCATCGATCGCGATCAGATGGGTCATCCATTCATCGCCGCTCTGCCACAGCTCCGTCGTGTAGAGCCGGGCGCGACTGCGGTCCCACGCGCATGTCTCCCCGGTCGCGGTCGGATAGAAAACAGTCTCCCCGCCCGTCAGATTGAATACGCCCAGCTTCTGTTCCTCTGGGGACACAAAACAGAGCCACTCACCGTCGGCAGACCAGCGCGCCTCCAGGCCAAGCCGCTGGCTATCGCTGTAGATCGGCGCCGTCTCCCCCGTCGCCACGTCCAGGATCCATATCCGTGGCGGGCTGAGCAGACCGGAGGCAAACGCATTGACGTTGCGCCGCGTATAGGCCAGGAATTTGCCGTCAGATGACCAGCTCGGTCCGCTGCACGAGCCGTTCTCACAGCTTAGCAGCGGTCTTGCCTTACCGGTCGACAGCTCCACCAGCCGCAGGTCGCTGAAGCCCATCTCCCCCAGCGCCGCGTAGACAACCCGCTCCCCGTCCGGCGACGCCGCGAAATCCCACACACTTTCATCATCCGGGCTCACAGCGCGGGATTGGCGCTCTACATCGGACCCGCCATCGGCGAACGGCAGCGCCTGCAGTTGCGCGCGCCCGACTTCGTCGACCGTCTTGTACAGCAGGAAGGTGATGCCGTCATCGCCGGAGGCGCCGCGGCTCTGCCCCCACAAACCCATCAGGAGGAGCGCGCAGACGCTCAGCGTCGACAGCACGACCAAGTCAAAACGAGACATAACAACGACGATGAATGGTCAATGAGACCCGCCACTCATACAGGAATGATTTCCGGCCATACGGAAACGGCAACCCGATCTGAGTCCTCCGCCACCGCGACAGCTTGTGTTTTACAAAAGGACAGGCAGTAGCTTCTCTTTGACTGACAGTTTTCCTGGCTGGAGCGAGGATTCCCATTGGAATGCAATGTCTGTCGTGCCTTTGTGCGCCGGCACACGACGCTGCCAGCTGCCGGGCGCGTCGATTCTTGACTGCATGCTCGCTTGTCTCTTGTCAGCGCATCTACGGCAATCTGATCGTGTCCAGAAGAGCACGGTCGGACGCGGACGATCCCCCTTCCGAAACCACGGACAATCGCTCCCAGCCTCCCTCCTGATACAAATACCACCCGACAAAGATCCGATACCTCCCGTCGGGTATCGGGGAAACAGTTCGTTCCTCTACGATCAACTCGCCCGGCGACCAGATCGACGTCGGATAGCGGCCGTCGAGCGGCTGCGCATCCACCTGGGCAACAATCTCATCGTCTGCATCGACGACGTGAACAAAAGCGGTATAGTCACGCTCGGAGGAAGCCGTCGCCCGCCAGAACAAGGTGACCTTCATTCCGCCGCTGACAGGTGTCAGCGTATAACCCCTTAGCTCTATCAGACCCCCGAAGTTGATCGCCGTCGGGACCTCGGGTACACGGTCCTCCTCCGGCAGCGGAACCTTGAATGTCTTGACGAGATGGACGTCCTGACCCGAGACGAGAGGAATCCGCTCCTGCGCGATCAGATCGAAGACACCAACATTCAACTGATACGGGCCGGGAGGCAGATCGCCGGTAATAGGAAGAGAATAGCTCAAAGGCACCGTTTGCCCAGGCTTCCACGCGCGTACGCGATAGACGCCGTTCAGAGGCCAGTCATGAATCAGTGCAACCACCTCGTCCCGGTTTCGGTCGTAGAGCTGCCCGATTAACTCGACATCTCTCCCGATCCTCTGCGCCGGCTGCCAGTAGAAGGTTAGCCTCAGAGGCGACCCAGGCTGCAATTCGCTGCTCCGGTACCCGACCAATTTCAGATGATTCTCGAAAGCGGCCTCCACAGGCGTGAATGCCGTAGCTTCGCCCTGCCAGCGCGCCGCGAACGCTTCCGCTACAAGGACACCGTTACCGCCCACGATTGCCGTCCTCTCCCCTTCCAGCGGCTCGATGCTACCAGCCATAGGCGGCAGAAAATATGCCGTTCCGTCTTTGAGCAAGACCCAGTCCTCGGGAAAAGGGTTGTCCAGATCCAGCCGAATGACAGTGACCTCCTCACCCAGTTGCAACATCTCTGCCCCACCGGCCTCCCGCTGCGGAAAACGCTCCGCCAGCAGGAATGCAAGCGGCTTATGACGATACTGGTAATGGAAAGTGGGCAGTAGTACCGGTCTGTCTGGATGATCGCCGATGTAGTCTGCAATCTGGCCGAACTCAAACCTGTGTCCGTCAAGAGCTTGGAACTGCGGACCGACTCTGGTGGCAAAGCCCCACTGTCGATACAGGCCGGATAACAGCACGAGGGCCGCGACCAGGTAACCAATCCAGCGAGGAAGCCGACGTCTGCCTTCTAACCATGACCAAATGGTTGCGGTCCCCATACCAGCCATAATGAAAATAAATGGAAATGCCAGAATCAGCCGCCTAGGATTGACGACGGAATGATCGTACTCCTCGTACGTCAGAAGTTCCGGCAACATCGTCACCATCATCATCACCAAACAGAAGAGATAGCCGTCTCGCCTCCTCCAGATAACGGCTGCGATGCCGGCAATCAGACCCGCGACAAGAATGGGGGTCAACAGCGGCGCCACTGCGAGAGAACCGTAAAAGTTGCTCCAGTAGCAGCAGACCGCCGAGAGTTGACTTGCCAGCTTGACACCAACCGCGGCAACAGGATCCTCCAGCCCAAAAACAAACTGCCCACCCGTAGGCTCATAGGGATTCGAAACACGCGCCGAAAACGTATATGGGAAAGTGACAAAAAGAACCCATTGGGGCAAAGCAACGAGTGCCGCAGAGGCTGTCGCCCAAATCAGTCCACGCCAATCTGCCAGAAGTTGGCGGTTCGCCAATACAGCGCCTACACCCGCTGCGGCCAGTGCAACAGGAAAGAAACGGGCTGAGATATAGACATACTGGCTGACTCCGACCATAAGACCGGCCAGAACGAAGTCCAGCTTTCTCCCCCGTCGAAAACCGCGCCATAGAAACGCAACCGCGGTCGCTACTACGACCGCGAGAAAGGGGGGTTCAATACCATAGCGGGAAAGCGACGCGAAGGATGTGGAAAGCGCCAGCCCCACAGCTGCAATCAACCCTGCTCTGCGGGCAAAAACTGTCCCCCGGTCCTCGAAGAACCAGCGGGCAGCCCAATAGATCGCCGGACTGGCTAAGGCTCCGCCCACGACTGTGATGCCCTGTATACTCGCAATGCTATATCCAAATACGGCGAATACAGGGGCCTGTATCCAAATGATGAGAGGATTGGGCGCCAGCTGATGGTATACGTAGAAAGAGAAAACACCCTCTTGCAAGAGATCATGCGCATACATTCCCAGCCTGACCGCATCGACATTGATCGCCCGCGGCGGCGGCAACATGAGCCAGTGCAAAGAATAAAAAGTAAGGCTGATCAGAAAAAGTGCGAATGAAATCGCGGCGTCAACCTGGTTGCCGAGAGCGAACCGTTTTCCATCCGGTTGGAGCTTGCCAAACATATCTCTCTTTCAACAGCAGATTTGACCACAGGACGACGTCAACCCCGTTCTCTACGATGCACTCCTGCTGGAAGGCCCAAATCAAACGCGGAATCCTACTCTCTTGCGACAACCGGCGAGATGGCCGCGACATCAAGAGTACGGACCGTTGGGCAGGTCTTGAAGTCAGACCTGCCTGAATGGAGATCTCAAGATGATCAGGGATATAGATAGGGCTGGTTTGGTTCCGGAACAACGTTCAGCTGCTCCGCCTCAAGCACCGGCAAAGCATCCCCGACAGGGGCCGCAAAGCGCCCGACGACCCGCACCCACTGCCCTTCTTCCAGCTCATTCACAGACTGCAGGTCGCTGCTGCCCTCAGGGCCTACTCTGACCGGCAGGCCCACAGCCATCGCATCGGCTGCACAACATCCGACGACAAACCGGGTAACGGTAATCTGCCTCCCGTCCGCAGCGTCGTCAAGGTAGACGAAGCCGGTCACATCAGCGACATCGTTCCCGTCCGGCCATTGGCCCTCGTGAAAGGCGAGCACCCAGTCCAGGATCGTGCGCTCTTCGCTCTCCTTTGTCTGCGCCGAACGTACAGCCGCCGGCAACACCGAGTCCACGCCTCCTACGCTGATCTCGCGGTTCTGCAATGCAGCCACACCCAGAGGACGGGGCCGTACGAGCAGACCCAGTAAGATCGGCAGAGAGACAATCAGGATCCCGGCACAACCCAATGCATGACCGTGACGATGGTCAGGATGCGAATCGCGGGCGTGGTCATCCTCCGCGGGCCTCTGCCCCGCGTCGCTGAACAGATAGCGGTAGCTTCCCCCCACCACGAACAGACCGAGAACCGCCGCCAGCGTCAGCCAGACGAAACGATCGCTGATGTAATAATTCAGGGTGCCCGATGTGATGCGCGTGAGCAGAAAAATGCCCATCGCCAATATCAAGATCCCTTTGACAGCGGCCTGTACGGTCGGCAGTCGTAACACCCTCATACGCCCACCTGCACATTCCAGAATACGCCGATGACTGCCACCAGCGCCAGCGGCAACAGGATCAGATAGAGCACCGTCCGCCGCCGAAAGACACCCAGGAACAGCAGCGAACTCTTGATATCGACCATCGGGCCGAAGACCAGGAATCCCAGCAGCGATCCTGTCGTGAATGCGCTACTGAAGGCCAGCGCAATGAAGGCGTCCACCGTCGAGCAAACCGAGAGTACAAACGCCACCACCATCATCACAAAAACCGAAATGACAGGTCCCTGGCCGACCGCGAGCAGCGTGGACTGGGGAACGAGACTCTGCATCGCTGCCGCCAGCAACGCCCCGACAATGAGAAAGCGCCCCATATCCAAAAAATCATCGCCCGCCAGGGAAAGAGCCTGCCAGATGCGCGGCCGCGGGTCGGGATGAGCATAACCGCGATCATGGTCGTCGCCCTGGTCACCGCCGCCCCGAGCGCCAAGGGTCTGCGGCAACAGGATCTCCCGCGGGCGGGCCAGGTGGAAAATCAGCCCGACCACAAACGCAACCAGCACGCTGAATGCCACCCGGCCCCACAGCACCGGACCCCAGCCGAAAGCCGCAAACGTGCTGAAGATCACAACCGGATTGATCACCGGCGCCGCCAGCAGAAAGGCAATGCCCACCGGCAGAGGCAACCCCTTGCCATACAGCCGCCGCGTGACCGGCACCACCCCGCATTCGCAGACCGGAAAAACAAAGCCCAGCCCCGCGCCGGCCAGCGCCGCCAGCAGCGGATGGTCCGGTATGTACCGCTCAATCATCGCCTGGTCCACGTACACCGCAATGATGCCCGACACGATCGAACCGGCCAGCAGAAACGGCGCGGCCTCGATAAAGAGGCTGAGAAAGATGGTCACGAACGTCTGCAAACGCTCGGCCGCGAAAAAGCGCGCCTGCGGCGTGTTGAGACTGCTGATCAGGACCACCGCCAAAGCAAATGCCAGAAACGCCGCGATGCCCCAGCGCGGGCCGCGCAAACCTTTCGCGGCTGGATGGCCCTCTACACTGTCCGAGGCTGCCTGCGGCAGCGGCGATGCCTGGCCCATAACAATCTTCAGTCGCCTTCCTGGCCCGAACGCACTAAGAAACGATCGTCGGTCTTCAATTGTAGCACTAACTTCTGCCAACTCTGAATGGTTGCGCTGTCTGCCTGAGCTGACAACCAGATGGGAAACATTCACTATGAAAACATCACCTTTCCCCTTAGACAATTTACGGCACAATCGGCTATCATTTGCACGGTAACTCCTGGCGACCTTCCTTCGCCTTCTGTAAACCGCAAGGACGGCTCACCCAGATACTCTTCAAACGCCATCCAGCATAGGACCAAGCAGATGTCACCCATGACAGTCGAACAACTCCGGCAGGACCTCCCAATGACCGGTGAAATAGCCTACTTTCAGACCGGAACATACGGCCCCGCCAGCGACTCCGTACTCCAAGCCGTGCGCGAAACAATGGAGACCGAAGCCCGACACGGCCCGGCAACGACCGCAGGCAGACTCGCCCACAGGGACCGTGAGGCCGCCGCCCGTACCGGTTTAGCCCGGATGCTCAACGTCAAAGAGGAGGAGCTGAGCATCGACACCAACACCTCGAAGGCCATGCAGCAGATCGTGCGCGGCCTCGACTGGCGGCCGGGCGACGAATTCGTCATGACCTCGCTCGAACACGTCAGCACCTACGGCCTCTCCTACTCCCTGACCGAAGAACACGGCGTCACGGTCAAAGTGATCGAGGCCGAACGCCTCACCGACCAGGAGCTGCTTGCCGAACTCGCCAACGCGCTGACCGGCCGCACACGCCTCATCTGCCTCAGCCACGTCGCCTCCCCCAACGGCCGCCTCCTTCCCGTCAAAGAAGCGGCCGCCATCGCCCATGACGCCGGCGTCCCCGTCATGCTCGACCTGGCCCAGTCCGTCGGCACGATGCCGGTCGACCTCCAGGAGCTCGACTGTGACTTCGCCATCGGCTCCGGCCACAAATGGCTCCTCGGCCCCATGGGAACCGGCTACATCTTCGTCGCCGAACGCCAGCTGCCCGGCTTTCGCCCCAACTTCATCCCCGACCGCAGCCCGTGGACCCTCGCCGGCGACCCCACACCCCCGCCAACCACCCGCTCCCGCACCGAAATCGGCACCTACAACCATGCCCTTGTCGTCGGTCTCGGCCGCGCCGTCGAAATCATGCAGAGCATCGGGCTCGACAACATCCAGGCCCGGATCGCCGAACTCACCACCCGGTTGCGGCGCGGCGTCGCCCAGATCGACCGCGCCCGCATCATCACGCCGCTCGAACCGCAAAAATCAGCCGGCATCACCTCTGTGATGTTCGACGGCTTCACCAAAACAGACATGGACGGCCTCGCCGCACGGCTGCAGGACCGCCATCAAGCACTCGTCAAATCCCAGTGGTTGACCGCCCCGCCCGACCCGGTCAAGATCGCCATGCGCATCTCCGTCGCCCCCTTCAACGACGAAGGCGAAGTGGACCGCCTGCTCGAGGGAATCGACGAAGAGCTGTAGCAAGAGCCGCCCGAGCTCAGCCATCACATCAGACAACACCAATGGCCACTTCCCATCATCACAAGGAAAACGAAAATGCCTGACCGCCTCGTACTCTGGGGCCCGCCCGTCGTCGAACGCGCGCCCACCGACCCCGATTACGCCGACTTCCTGCCCGGCTGGGTGCAGAAGTGCGCCGATGTAGGCGTGAACAAGATCATCGGCGGCGACAAAACGCTCGCTCTGACCGAGGCCGCCCACACCGTCGGGATCACAGTCGACCCCTACGTCAACTACAACTCCTTCCCCCGCCACGGCAGCGCACGCGTCCGCTACGGCTGGTCGCTCGACTTCCTGCGGCCCCCCGTGACCGCCGCCGAAGCCCGCGCCATCATGGACCAGCACCGCCCCATCTTCGACAACCCGCAGGTCAACACCTCGATGACCGACTTCGCCCGCCAGAATCCCCAATACCGCAGCTTCACCCGCAGCCGCTCCTACACACTCCAGCCCGGCGAAGACCTCTACCTCAGCGCCGCCTTCCCCGAAGTGCGCGCCGAACAGACGCAGCAGTTCGTCGATACCCTCGACCAAACCCAGGGCGACGGCATCCAGGTAGAGTTCGTACTCGGCAACGAAGACGAAAACGGCGCCGTGACCTACGGCTACGAGGACCGCACCGTCGCCGAATTCAAGGCCAAACACGGCAAGGACCCCTTCGACCTGCCCAACGACGACCCAGACTGGTTGCAGTTCCGCGCCGACTACGTCACCCTTGCGCTCACCGAGATGCGCGCCGCGGTCAAACAGGAAAAACCGGACGCCGTCTTCTCCACCACCCTGATCGCCGGCGAAAAAGACGACTATCTCAAACTCCTGCACGACTGGCCCGCCTGGATCGAACAGGGCCTGCTCGACGAGTTCTACATCTGGTTCCGCACCAACTCAGACCTGGACGCGCTCGAACGCCAGCTGAGCTACGCCGTCGAAGTCGCCGCCGGCCGCACGCCCGTCATCGCCGAGCTGTCCTGCTACCACCCCGGCAGCTTCCAGCAGCCCGACCTCATGCTGCGCGCCGCCGAAGTGGCCATGGGCTGCGACGCCGACGGCGTCGGCATCTACCGCAGCCACGCAGTCGCACAGTTGGATTTCTGGTCCGTGTTGGAGAAGATGGGCAAACTGTAAATGGGCACTTCGGCCAGAAGAGTACTCGCGTGGAAGCCAAGCACTGTCGCGCCTACAGGGTCGAAGGACAAGAGGGGAATCTGAAGCCGAATTCAGTCGAACGGGTTGACCACCGTCACACCGGCGTACCCTTGCCCTGCATTCAAATCTTCGGACCAAATCGTGTCACATTGAAGACGGACCGCGCTTTGAATAATCATTGCATCCCAGAATGAGATGCCATAACTGGTCTGAATGTCGATAGCTTCTTGAATGTCGGATACAGTTGGACTATGCAATCTCCATCTGCCAAGATGCGATAGTATATCCTGGGCCTGTTCTGGAAGCAACGGATTAGCGATTTTGCGGGTTACGGTAACGTAGTACTCCTGCAGCACTTGGATGCTCAGACAGCCTAGACGAGACTGCCACAACTTGCGAAGTAGATTTTGCGCTTCTACCCGCTTGTAACCGGCCGACCTGTCATGAGCATAGACCAACACATTTGTATCAACGAACTGCCCTGTCATATGTGCACCGATTTGGAATCTCAGCGATCGTGCAGGTCCGCACGCGTCCAACCGATAGAGCCGTTGGTACCCAAATCCGTCTCCTGGTCCAGAAGAGCCAGATGCTTTCGCATTGCGATTACATATTGATCTTCTCGTTCAACCAGTTCGGTTAAGAGTTCAACCATCAATGCCGACAGGGACCGATCCTGATCTATCGCTATTTTCTTTGCCTTGCGTAGTATCGATCGAGGAAGCGAGAGCGTAACATTCTGTTTGTCCATGCGTAGTAGTCCTATCGTTAGCAAGCACAAGAAAGTGTGTTACACGCTTTTGCGTGCTGATTTTACATTGTGCAGCTTCTGTTTGCAAAGCTAAAGTCCGCGGAATGAGACTCTCTTCAAACGCTTTTCTTCGCATATGAGGCACACAGTGTCCTACTACATAGCCGCCTACGACACAGAAGCCGTCTACCCCTGGTGGGATAGCCGGCAAAAGGGCTTCAGCTATTCGCCCGCGCATATCGCAGATCACTTTCGCACATTGAATAGCCGCAACCGCTTTCAACGATAAAAGGACTGTCGCATGGAACTGAGTTGCACCTCCGTCATGCTGCCCCGCTGGGAGCTGGACGAGACCTTCGACAAGCTGCAAGCCTACGGCTACGACGCCCTGGAGCTCCGCTGCCGCTACAACCCGGAAGATCCCAACGCCGAACCCTCCTTTTGGGGCCGCCACCTCACCGACGTGAGCCCCGACAACATCATCGACAAGGCCCAGCAAATTCGCGCCGCAGTGAAGCGCACCGGCCTGCGCGTCGCCGCGCTGGCGCCGAACTTTGTCTACAGCGACACCGAACTGATCGTGAAGCTATTCAAGGGCGCCCTGGCCATCGACCCCGACCGCCCACCGCTGATCCGCATCGGCGCGCCACCCCACGACCGCACCAAACCCTACTGGCCCCAGTTCCACGCCGCCCGCGCCGGCTTTGCCAGCCTCACCGAACTGGCGCGCTCTCACGGCGTCAAGGTCGTCTACGAGATCCACACCGGCACCATCGCCGTCACCGCCTCGCGCACCCTCGAACTGCTGCGCGACCTCGACCCGGACCATATCGGCGCCATATACGATGTCCAGAACATGGTCGAAGTCGGCATCGAGGATACCCGCATGGGTCTGGACCTGCTCGGCCCCTACCTGGCCCACTGTCACGTCGGCAACCGTCTGCCCGTGGCCGCCGGTCGCACCGACGCCGGCAATATCGCCTGGAGCTGGCAGGGCGCGCGCCTTGGAGAAGGATTGGCCGACATTCCCCAGTTAATCGACGACCTCAAGACCGTGGGCTATGCGGGCCCCGTCTCTCTCGAGCTGTTCACGCCCGAAAACTTCGCCGCCGGCAACGACGACGAGATCGTCAAATCCGAAGGGGCCTACCTGCGCCGGTTGATGGAACGCGCCTGACCCACCGCACAACTTCAGGACTGAATTGCGATGAAATATGCCATCTGCAACGAGCTCTTCGAAGGTTGGCCCCTGGACAAGACCGCCGCCTTCGTCGCCCAGCTCGGCTACCACGGCCTCGAGCTGGCGCCCTTTACCCTCTGCGACCTCGTTACCGACCTCTCCACTGCCCAGCGGCGTAAAATCCGCCGCACAATCGAGGACGCCGGGCTGTCCGTGGTCGGCCTCCACTGGCTGCTCGCGCACACCGACGGCCTCCAGCTGAACGACACCGACCCGGCCGTCCGCGCCCGCACCGCCCAATACCTGCTCGACCTGATCGACTGCTGCGCCGAACTCGGCGGCGGCGTCCTCATCTTCGGCTCTCCCCAGCAGCGCGACATTCCTCCCGGCCGCGCGGCCGCCGAAGCATGGAAATCCACCGCCGAGATCATGCGCCGCTGCGGTGAACGCGCCCAGCGGCAGGGCCTCCTCTTCTGCATCGAACCCCTTAGCCGCAACGAGACCAACTTCATCGTCAACGTGGATGAAGCCGCCGACCTTGTGCGCCAGGTCGACCATCCCGGCCTGCAGATGATGGTCGATGTCAAGGCCATGAGCAACGACCCGCGCCCCATCCCGCAGCAGATCCGCACCGTGCACCCCCTCTTCCACCATGTCCATCTGAACGACCCCAATCTGCGCGGGCCGGGCATGGGGGAACTCGATTTCCGCCCCATCCTGCAGACACTGGCCGACCTCGACTACACGCGCTGGCTCTCGGTCGAGGTCTTCGACTTCACACCCGGCGCCGAGCGCACCGCCCGCGCAAGCCTCGCCTACCTGAACGCCATCGACGGGGCGAAAAGCAAATAGACTGGTTCCCTCTCTGTTCTCTCGCCCATGCCACTATTTTTTCGCTGGCCGTTCGCGCAGGAGTGGCGTTTGACAACTTACGATAACTCTGTAGAATAGGGTCATTCCGACTGCGCCCGCAGATACGACAGCCGGCGCATTGGATCGATCCATTCCTCATTCTCAGTTCGAAAAACTCAGACAAAAGGAGACTCGAAACGATGGCACTCCGTAAGGCACTGATACGAACCGCTGTGCCCCTGGCAGCTCTGCTGCTCGTAGCGATCCTGGCCGCCGCGTGCGTGGCGCCGGTCGACACGAGTGGGGACATGATGGAAGAAGAGATGAAGGTGCTCACCGTCGCCGTTGCCCAGGAGCCGACCGCCCTGGAGGCAACACTGGCCGCCGGTGAAACCAACTGCAACGGCTGCCGCAACGTCATGGAGATGCTGGTCAGGCGCAACTACGAGACCGGCGAAGTCATCCCCATGCTGGCCACCAGTTGGGAACGAGTTGATGACTACACGATCCAGTTCACGCTGCGCGAGGGCGTAACCTTCCACGACGGCTCACCCCTCAACGCCGAAGCCGTCGCCACCAGCATCAACTACATGTGGGAGGCTGAACTGGTCAACGTTCTGACCGGCTTCGTCGGCGGTGTCCTCAGCTCCGAAGCTGTGAGCGAGTACGTCGTCAACGTCTCCGCCCAGGACCCCGACCCGATCCTGCTGGAGAAGTTGTACTTCGTCGTCATCTCCTCCGCCAAGCAGATCAACGAAGAGCCGGAAACCTATGCCACCAAGCTGGTCGGCACCGGCCCCTACATGATGGATGAGTGGCGCCGCGGCGAGTCGATCACCTACGTCGTCAACCCGGACTGGTGGGGACATGGCGACCCCGAAGCGGCCGGCGGCAAGGTCACCTTCGACAAGTTGGTCTATCGCTTCCTGCCCGAAGACACAGTGCGCGCAGCAGCCGCACAGGCCGGTGAGGTCGACATCTCGCAGTTTGTCACCCCCGACCAGTGCCAGTCCGCCGCCGCCGACCCCAACCTGCGCTGCGAGTCCGCGGCCAGCGTTGAGACCATGTTCGCACGCATGGGCAATAAGGGCCTCTTCGAGGACATTCGCGTGCGCCAGGCCTTCAACCTTGCGATCGACAAAGACTTGATCGTCAATACGATCCTGGGCGGCGCCGCCACCACCACCGGACAGATCGTTAACGCGACCGCCACCGGGCACAACCCAAACCTTGAGCCCTATCCCTACGATGCCGACGCAGCGCGCGCCCTGCTCGAAGCCGCCGCCGCTGACGGCGTAGACATCGGCGAGGAGTTCACCCTCGCCTCACGCCAGGGCCTCCACGCCGGCCACGTAGAGGTCATTCAGGCCATTGGCGGGATGCTCAGCGAGGTAGGCTTCAACCCCACCGTCGCTGTCATGCCCCCGGACACCTTCAACCCCTCCTTCGGCCACAATTGGGCCGAGATGGAAGGCCAGCCGCGCTGGGTCGCCGTCCACCTGCACGGCAATGAGATCCTCGACCTCTGGTTCTCCTACGTCAACTACTTCGTCTGCGACGGGCCCGTCTCCCAATACTGCAACGAGGAAGTGGACATGCTGTGGGAAGAGGCCCGCACCCTCTCGGGTGAGGCCCGCGACCTGAAACTGCAGGAAGCCGCCCAGGTAGCCTACGATGACTATGCACACGGCCTGATCGCCCACATGGACCTCGCCTACCTGGTCAGCGAAGACCTGGAATGGACTGTGAAACTGGACCACCGCCTGCAGGCCAAGGAAATGGCCCCCAGGTAAGAAACTACAGCTGTCCCGCCGGTTAACGCGCCAGGGTCCAATGCCCTGCTGCTGAACAACCGGCGGGACCACTGAACGCCCGATGTGAAAAGCAGCAACGGTTACATACTGACTGATGAGGTTCAGTCACTATATAACCGCCGTTTATCAATCACCGGGAGGGAGAGACGCAACAATGACACACCGCAAGATACTGACGCGAACGGTCCTGCCCCTTGCAGCCCTGCTGCTCGTAGCACTGCTCGCGGCCGCCTGCGTCGCGCCGGTTGCGCCGGCCGACACGAGTGGGGACATGATGGAAGAGGAGAAGGTACTCACCGTCGCAGTCGGCCAGGAGCCCACGCACCTCGAGGCAACCTGGGTCGCCGGTGAGACCAACTGCAACGGCTGCCGCAACATCATGGAGATGCTGGTCAGGCGCAACTACGAGACCGGTGAAGTCCTCCCCATGCTGGCCACCAGCTGGGAACGGCTCGATGACAGGACGCTCCAGTTTACCCTGCGCCAAGGCGTAACCTTCCACGACGGCGCTCCCTTCAACGCCGAAGCCGTCGCCACCAGCATCAACTACATGTGGACGGCCGACCTGAGCCAGACGCTGACCGGAACGATCGGCGCGGAGCTCACCGCCGAAGTTGTGGACGAATACACCGTCAACGTCGCGGCCGCCGCTCCCGACCAGATCCTGCTGGAGAAGCTGTACTTCGTCGTCATCTCCTCCCCCAAGCAGATCAACGAAGCGCCGGAAACCTATGCCTCCCAGCTGATCGGCACCGGCCCCTACATGATGGAAGAGTGGCGCCGCGGCGAATCGCTCATCATGGTCGCCAACCCGGACTGGTGGGGAAATGACGACCCTGAAGCCGCCGGCGGCAAGATCTCCTTCGACAAGCTGATCTATCGCTTCCTGCCCGAAGACACGGTGCGCGCCGCAGCCGCGCAGGCCGGTGAGGTCGACATCGCGCAGTTCGTCACACCCGACCAGTGCAAGTCCGCCGCCGACGATCCCAACCTGCGCTGCGAGTCCGCCGCCAGCGTTGAAACCATGTTCGTTCGCATGGGCAACCAGGGCCTCTTCTCCGACAGACGCGTACGCCTGGCCCTCAACCTGGCGATCGACAAGGCGTCGATCATCGATACGATTCTGGGCGGCGCCGCAACCATCACCGGCCAGATCGTCAATGCGACCGCCACCGGGCACAACCCAAACCTTGAACCCTATCCCTACGACCCGGACGAGGCGCGCGCCCTGCTCGAAGCGGCCGCCGCTGACGGCGTAGACGTCGGCCAGGAGTTCACCCTCTCCTCACGCCAGGGTCTCCACGCCGGCCACGTCGAGGTCGTACAGGCCGTCGCCGGCATGCTCACCGACGTCGGCTTCCACCCCCACGTCGCCGTCATGCCCCCGGATACCTTCAACCCCGCCTTCAGCCACAACTGGTCGGAGCTGGAGGGCCAGCCCCACTGGGTCGCCATTCATCTACACGGGAATGAGATCCTCGACGTCTGGTACTCCTACGCCAACTACTTCGTCTGTGGCGGCGCTGTCTCACTCTACTGCAACGACGAGATGGACGTGCTGGTGGGAGAGGGCGGAGCACTCTCGGGTGAAGCCCGCGACATGAAGCTGCAGGAGGCCGGACAGCTCGCCTATGACGACGTCGCCTACGGCCTGATCGCCCACATGGACCTGGCCTACCTGGTCAGCGAAGACCTGGAATGGACCGCCAAACTGGACCACCGCCTGCAGGCCAAGGAGATGGCTCCCAAGTAAGAGGCCGCAGTCGTCAATCCGGTTGACGCGACCGGTTCGAACGCATCGCGCGTGCTGCGCTGACCCCCGGCAGAAACAGGCACTGCGAGATGCGCCTTGACCGGAGATGGTGACCGCGCCGGCGACCGCCCCGAATCAGAGAAGATTTTGGGGCTGCCGCCGCCGCCGACCATCTCCCCACCGTGGAAAAAAGAGCAGAGGAGTGAGAAATACTCCCACTCCTCTCTCCCCACATCCCGCTACGCGAGCCAAAGGACGCTGAAATTACTCTTTATCTGGTCAGACGCTTCGGCCATTCGATTGGCGTCGCCTTCGCCGTTCTCACCATCGTCTTCATAACCGGCCGCGTCGTCGGCGACCCCGTCCGCATCCTGTTGGGCGTCGAAGCCACCGAAGAACGCGTCCAAGAGGTGCGCGATCAGCTCGGATTGAACGATCCCCTGATCGTCCAATACGCCAAGTTCGCCGCGGGCGCAGTACGGTTCAAATTCCAGGACTCATTCTGGCAGAAGACCCCGGCCATTGACACCGTTATGGGCCGCCTTCCCGCCACCTTCCGACTCACCGCATCCGCCTTCCTGATCGCCGCGCCGCTGGGCATCCTCCTCGGCGCCGCCGCCGCGCTGCGCCCCAACACCTTCCTGGACCGGGTCGTCAACGTCCTCTCGCTTGGCGGCGTCTCCATGGTCGACTTCTGGCTGGCGCTGATGCTGATCCTCATCTTCGCCGTCCAGCTCGGCTGGTTCAAGACCTCCGGCTTCGGCGGCTTCGAGTATATGGCCTTGCCCACCTTGACCCTGATGAACTCCCCGCTGGGGCGCATCGCCCAGATCACGCGCGGCGCCATGCTCGAAGAGATGAACCGGCCCCATATCATCGTCGCCCGCGCCAAGGGCCTCGGCGAAACGCGCATCGTCTTCGTGCACGCCCTCAGAAACGCCGCCATCCCCGTCGTAACAATCAGCGGCGATATGCTCTCATCAATGCTCAACGGCGCAATCCTGGTCGAGACCGTCTTCGCCTGGCCCGGCATCGGCTACCTCACGCTGCAGGCGCTCCTGCGGCGCGACCTTCCCCTGCTGGAAGCAACCGTTTTCATCGTCGCCCTAATGGTTATCGTCGTCAACCTGCTCGTCGACCTGAGTTATGTCTACCTCAACCCGAGAATTCGCTTCCAGTAAACCATGTTGACTTCCCGATGCCTCTTGCTTGACGTTCCGCAAAAATCTGGGGCCTCTCGCGCCCCCCGCAATCCCTTCACAAAGCCAGAGTGGTCATGTCCGAAGAGCTGAAACTGCTGCCGGAAGAAGAACAAACGGAACGCTCCAGAGGTGCGTCCCGCTGGCTGACCGTGAAGGCACTGCTGCGCGATCCGGTCACCTTCTTTTCGGTTTTCGTCCTCCTCGTCATCCTGATCTCAGCCGCCGGAGCAGAGCTGGTTGCGCCCCACGACCCACTCGATCAGGACCTGAACCGGCGCAATCTGCCCCCCTGGTCCTACGCCACCGACGAAAACGATATGCCGGTCGGCAGAGTCTACATTCTGGGCACCGACCCGCTCGGACGCGACGTCCTCAGCCGCATGATCTTCGGCGCACGCGTCTCCATAACCGTCGGCCTCACCAGCGCCATCGTCTCCGGCCTGATCGGCAGCCTGCTCGGCGTTCTCGCCGGCTACTACCGCGGCGGCATCGACGACATCATCATGCGCCTGGTCGATATCCAGATGAGCATACCCGTGCTCCTATTGGCGCTGCTCGTGCTCTTCGCGCTTGGCCCCGGCTTCCTCAACCTGGTCGTCGTCCTCGCAATCGTCAGATGGATGGCCTACGCGCGCCTTGCCCGCGGCCAGACCCTGGCCTTTCGCAACCTGCCCTTCATCGACGCCGCCATCGCCATAGGCAGCTCCAATCGGCGCATCATCCTCCGCCACATCATCCCCAACGTCTCCTCACCCCTCATCATTCTCGGCACGCTCGAGATCGCAGGACTCATCCTCAGCGAAGCGGGATTGAGCTTCCTCGGATTCGGCATCCAGCTGCCGCGAGCCTCCTGGGGCCTCATGATCTCCGGCGGCCGCGACTACATCACCACCGCCTGGTGGAACATCACCTTCCCCGGCCTCGTCATCTTCCTGACCACCCTCAGCCTGAACCTCTTCGCCGCGTCGCTGCGCTCCATCACCGACCCCGTCCAGCGCGAACGCTGGTTCCGAAAAGAAACCATGGCCGCCATGGAAAACGACGAGTAGCGCCGTACCACTCGTCACATCCCCGACTTGAGCGTCACAGCTGAACGCCTCCTCGCCGACTGCTTGACCTTCTCCCACGACTCCAGCCACGCACTCCTGCCGCTGTGCCGGATGACGTCGTGTATCGTCGCCCGCGGCTGATAGGGCAGATAGAGACCGCAATGCCACGCCAGGTTGCGGTAGACCATGAAGTCCCCCGGCCCCAGATAGACCTGCACCGCCCCCGGCATCGAGCGGCAATGCTCAAAATAGAACTGCTCCGCCTCCGCGTCGCTCCAGTCATCCGGCGCCTGCTCCATGATCGGGTCCCCGGCTGACTCGACCTCCTCCGCCAGGTCCTGTTGCCGCAGATGGCTGCCCGGCACATACCAGGTACAGGAGTCCGCGTAAATGGCGCAGTTGACCTGGTTGAAGTAGCGCAGGTCATGCCACACCGTCGCCATGAACGACTCCATCTGCTCATCGCGCGCCTCCGCCGGCACCTCCACCACGCCGTCCCGGTGCCAGCCGCAATGCCACGGACGGTCCTGCGGCTCCACCAGCAGCCCCATAATATCCAGGTGCGCATGTGTATACCCCGGCCCCAGCAGCGCCTCAACCGTCATGCGCAGTTCCTCGAGCTCGGCATAGTCCTGGAACGGCCCCAGGTCGATATCACCCTCGTACTGGTCCAGCGGCTGGATGCGCTGCGTCTGTGGCCCGTTCAGCTCATAAGCCAGCGCACGCGCCCTGTCCGCCTCCCGCCGCAAATCGGTCAGCAGCGCCGGCGGTACGATGCCCCGAAAAATCAGAAACCCTTTCTGATGGTACTCATGCACCATCCAATCCTCGAACTGGTATCCCATACCTGGCCTCCACCTCCAGGGAGCGAGAGCAGGCCGTCCCGTCGCCGCCAGCTTCTCAATGCCTGCATCCGTCAGCGGCAGGGCGCCTGCTCAAGATCGTCCAACTTGCCATTCAACACTACCACCTATACAATGGAAGACGCAACGACCTCTTTCCCATGGCAGGCGCTAACAGAAGATAGAGAAGCTGAACCGAGTTCCGATTTTCGAGTTTCGACATCCGCTCTCCGAATGGCAAGCGCTAACAGAAGATGGAGAAGCTGGACCGAGTTCCGATTTTCGAGTTTCGACATCCGCTCTCCGAATGGCAAGCGCTAACAGAAGATGGAGAAGCTGGACCGAGTTCCGATTTTCGAGTTTCGACATCCGCTCTCCGAATGGCAAGCGCTAACAGAAGATGGAGAAGCTGAACCTTTTCGAGGCGGAACTTCCTCAAAACGGCCGGCGGCCTTCTGGCCGCCTGTGTCCCGGCAGGCGACCCGACACAGCTTGACCGACATTCTCTGCCCCGACAATCAGGGGGTCCGCTACATCGAGCGCATCCGCTCCACCATGCAACAGGAACTCTGCGGCGCAGGCCGCTAACCACCGGGGGGCACGATGCACACGAGCAGCGCGCTCCGCTCTACACACTTTCAGTACCGGCGCATCGACGCGAACGAACGCACGCACGTCGGCTTCAACGCCTTCTGCGCCGAATACCACGAGCAGGACCGCGTCGCGGTTGTCTCGCCGCACCTTGAAGATGGCATCCTGCACACCGGTTACGCCCTGCTGGCGTTGACCACCGCCTTCTTCGATGCCCAGCGGGCACGCGGGGGCGACTTCTTCGTCTATCCGCAACACTTCGCCATCATCGGCGCTGACCAGAGCGGCGTCGCCACCGGCGCCGGCCGCCTGGAGCTGACGCTGGACGATGCCGGCGTCGGCAGCGCCTGGGGATGGCTCGACGTCTGGCCGAGCTCGAACTGGTTCACCGCGCCGGCAACACCGACCGCCATGCTGCGCAAACTCTTCGACCTCCAGATCAACCGCCTGTTCTGGCCGCAGGATTTGGCTGCGCAAGACGCGAGCTCCGCAGAACCGCTGCCCGCCTATGCCCGCCGAATTCTCGAGCGACGCCTCAAATCGGTCTACTTCTACAGATCTCCCGCGCCGACGCTCGAGATCAAGCCCGCCCAGCCGGCCGTGGCGATCCTCCAGGAAAGCGTCAACCGCCTGCCCGCAGCCGTACAGGGCGCGCTGCGCCAGAATGCCCATGCCGGACCCGAACTGTACCGGCAGGTGGGCGTAGCCGACTTTTTGCACGCGATGGAAAGCTGTTTCGCCGACTGACTGCTGAATGCGCTGCCCCTCGCCATCTGCGCGCGGAACTGCTACACTGGCCCGACGCGCGCGTCGAAGTTGAATCCGAGCGGGATTGAGGCGGCCTCGCCTACTCCGGCGGGCGGGCTGTTTGACGCTACCACGGTTCGTCCTTCATCAGCTTGCGATGATGGGCACGAACTCCTCTTAGAACCGCTTGTTCTTCCTCATCCAAGCCACTGCGATGCACCTCGTTCAGCGCTGCCATCATGCGTTCCGTCCCGTGGCGCTCAAGGTAGGTCTGGACCGCCAATTCGACGAGCTGACTTCGACTAATTCTCAGCTCACTTGCCAGCCTGTCCGCCTCTTCCACGAGATCGTTGCTCAATGAGATTTCTATGCTCACTTTCATTGACATTCACCAGAATAGGGTTACGTACAGTTCACCAACTGTATCAATCGCATGACTATATGACCCCCCCGCTGTCAATACCGCCCGGACCATCCCCCGGCAACATCCTCCATCTTCGCCATCGGCAACGGTCTGAATTGCCGTCCGACCCGTTTCTCTATATCATGGCAGGGGCGGACCGCGCCCGTTCGCCTTTTCCGGTCCCTGCACAACAGATCCAACCGCCAGCCGCCCATACACCGAACCAGCAGGAGAACACAGATGCTGTCCGAGCAGCTCGCTGCACTCAAGCGGTACGACTCCGCCACCATCTTCAACGCCGTCGCCCTCAAGCTGGGGCTGCCCAACCTCGACTACACCGACCATACGATCCGCTGCCTCATGCCGGACATGGGCCTCGTCGCCGGTTTCGCGGTGACCGCCGAAGTCACCACCAACGATGAGGACTCGACCGCGCTCGATTGGATGGACTTCTACGACTACCTCGGCAGCCAGGAGGGGCCGCTGATCGCGGTCTACAAGGATACGGACACCAACCCGGGGCGCGGCGCGTGTGTCGGCGACGGCATGGCCCGCGCGCATAAGCGGCTCGGCGTGGAGGGTTTTGTCGTCGACGGCACGGTGCGCGATCTGATCGGAATCCGCGAGGTGGGGCTGCCGGTCTGGGCCTGGGGCACGGTGCCGGGGCACGGCCTCTTCAACATGAACCGCTTCGGCGCGCCGGTGACGGTGGGGCGGCTGCGTATCCATTCGGGCGACCTGCTGCTGGCCGACGGCGACGGCTGCGTGCGCATCCCGCCGCAGGATATCGACGACGTCCTGCGCCTGGCCGAGGATGTCAGGCAACAGGAGGCGGCGCTCTTCGACTTCTACGAATCGGACAGCTTCTCGCTGGCGGCGATGCGCGCCCGCCGGGCCGGTTGAAAGGGCCGCACCAGTGCGATAAACAGTTGACAATTGGTAGGGGCACCCCTTGTGGGTGCCCTCCGTGGGATATTTTGGCGTCCAGACTTAGATGCGATTGCCCCGAGGGCCACACAGATGACTCTTGACCAACAGATCGAAACCCTGCTTGCAGACGCGCCCGGCTTCTGGCAGCGCGATGCCTGCGGCGTCACCCGCAGCGAACGGGAGATCCCGGTGCTGCGGCACGGCGCCGAGCAGCCGCCCGCGGGCGAGCGGCTGCATCTCGTGCTCGTCGGCGGGCTGTCGGGCGGGCAGGAGGAGACGGAGGCGGCGCTGGCCGCGTTGGAGGCCTACCGGGCCGCGCCGGGCCTGTCGGCGCGGTTTGCGCTCAGCGCCGTGCCCTGCGGCAACCCGGACGGCCTCGCGCTGGGCCTTTCTCCCGAAAACGGCGCCGGCGGCAACCCCGGCAGCGGCTACCCGCCGCCCGGAGACTGCTACTACGACGCCAATCCGGAGGCGCACTATCTGTGGCGCTGGGTCAGCTTCCAGGGGCCGGACCTGGTGCTGGAAATCCGCGCTGGCGCGGGCCCGAAATGGGAGGCGTCCGCGCCCTGCCTGGAACTGTTGGCGCAGCTGCGTTCCGTCCTGGATGCGACCGAGCTGCCTTCCGACGGCTCGCTGCTGGGCGCGCTGGCGCGCGGCGAACCCAACCGGTTGCCGCCCGTTCTCGGCCTGCGCCTGACCTGCCCTACTGCCGAGCTGGAGGACGAGCTGGCCAGGTTGTGGACCGTCCTTGCGCGCGTGCCCGACCACGCCCGCTCTCCCACGCGCGGCGCGCTGCAGGCCCGCGCGGCGCGCACGCCCGTAGAGGTCGCCCGCATCCTGGCCGCCGTCTACGGCCACGAGCTGGAGCCGGTGATCTACACGCAGGGCGTGGCGGTGAGCGGGCGGATGCGGCTGGCCGAGCTGGACCCGGAGAGCGCGGACCCGGCGGCGGAGATCGCGGCGATGGTGGCGCCGTACATGGCAGGCGCAAGAGCGTGGTTCACTGAGGGCGGCGACGGCGGCGCCAACCTGGCCGGGCTGGTGTGGGCCGGCGAGCTGGCCGCGGCTACCGGCGACAGCAGCTACGCCGACATCCTCATCCAGACCGCCGACCGCTACCGCACGGCCAGCGAGAGCGGCGTGCCCGCGCCCTCCCATCCCGACTACCAGGTCGAGGACATGTTCTTCAGCGCGGCCGTGCTGGGGCGGGCTTTCAGGCTGACCGGCGACGAGGCCTACCTCGATATCCTGACGCGTTTCCTGCTGGACGCGGGGGTGCAGCAGGCGGACGGGCTCTTCTGGCACGACCGCAGGACGCCCTTCTACTGGGGGCGCGGCAACGGATTCGCCGCGCTCAGCTACGCCGAGGCGCTGACCTACATGCCGGCGCACCGCCATCCGGCGCGGGCGGCGCTGCTGGCGGCGCACGCGCGCCACCTCGAGGCGCTGCAGGGCTACCAGCATGGCAGCGGACTGTGGCGCCAAGTGATCGACGCGCCGGGCTCCTATCTCGAGTTCAGCGTGACCTGCATGGTCGGGTATGCGCTGGCGCGGGGGCTGCGGCTGGGCTGGCTGGACGCGAGCTTCGGCGAGACGCTGATGCGGGCCTGGCAGGGCGTTGCGGCGCGCATTGACGACGGGGGCGGGCTGGTCGACGTCTGCACCGGCACCGGTGTGCAGGAGAATCTGCGCGGCTACCTGGACCGGCCGGCCATTTTCGGGATCGACGAACGCGGCGGCGCCTTGTCCCTCTGGTTCGTCACCGAAATGGAAAGCTATCTGCGAGACTGTTGACACCGTTGTCAGAACCCCCACTGGCAACCGACCACCGGCCACTGACTACCGGCCACCGACCTCTGACCCTTAACCACTGCCGCAAGGAGGACGATATGGCTGATGAGAATCTGGACCTGATGGCCCATTTGCTGCGCCGGGCCGGCTTTGGCGCAGGCAGAGAGGAGTTGGAAGCCTACGCCGAACAGGGTTACGATCAAGTCGTCGATGATCTAGTCGATCTGGAGCGCTGCCCACCCACCGACGAGGACATCTTGCAGCGCTACTTCGTCGGGGGACCGCAAACCTACGTGGGCACCTGGATCTACCGCATGATCAACAGCAAACGCCCGCTGGAAGAGAAGATGGCGCTCTTCTGGCATCATGTCTTTGCCACCGGATATGCCAAGGGTCAGCATGCCCTGGCGATGAACGACCAGATCACTTTGTTCCGCCGCGTCGGCATGAGCAGCATGCGCCAGATACTGCTCGAACTCTCCATGAACCCGGCCATGATCTACTGGCTGGACAACAACGAGAACCGCAAAGGCGAACCCAACGAGAACTATGGACGAGAGTTGCTCGAGCTCTTCTCGATGGGCGTGGGCAACTACTCCGAGGAGGACATCAAGAACTGCGCACGCGCCTTCACCGGCTGGACCTTCGAACAGCCGGCGCCTCTCTACCCCCACGGCTTCTATGCCCCCAAGTTCCTCTTCCGGCAAGACCACCACGATGGCGGCGAGAAGACCTTCCTCGGCCGCACCGGCAACTTCAACGGCGGCGACATCATCGACATCATCGTCGAGCAGCCGGCCACAGCCCGTTTCATCTCCCGCCATCTCTACAACTTCTTCGTGGCCGACGAGCCGCAGGTCCCCTCCTGGAATGTGACGCCGCCCCAGGACCCGGAAGCGATTGAGCTCCTGTCGAACGCCTATATGGAATCGAAAGGAGAGATGCGCCACATCCTGCGCACGCTCTTCAAGAACGGCTTCTTCAAGGAGGCCCGCTTCAAAAAGGTCAAAAGCCCGACCGAACTGATCACCGGTGTTCTCAAGCTCGTCGGAACCTGTCGCACACCGGTGCCGGGCATGCCCAAGTATGCCGATGCCGCCAAACTGATGGGCCAGGAGCTGTTCAACCCGCCCACCGTCGAGGGTTGGCACACCGGGCAGGAATGGATCGACGGCGGCATCCTGACCGAACGGATCAACTTCGCCGTCAACGAGGTCGGCGACGCCTGCAAGCCGGGCATCCAATCGGTTATCCAACGGCTGCAGGCCGAGGGCGACAGCCTCAGCCCCGAGCAGTTCGTCGACAGTTGCCTGGAGCTGGCCGGCCCGTTGACCGTGGAGGAGAGCACCCGCGCCAACCTGGTGCGCTTTGCCCGCAGCGGCGGAGACCTTGTCTTCGGCTCGAACGGCAGCGCCAACGGAGAGACCGACGAGAACACGGAACGGATCGTACTTTTGCTTCAGCTGATCGTCGCCGCGCCCGAGTATCAGTTCGCCTGAAAGCGCCTGCCGCCGATTCGCCGGCGGCCGCCAGTTGAGAAGGAAGGACAACAATGGCTGACAGACAGAAAGAACCTGTCCTCGTAGTTGTGCAGCTCAGCGGCGGCAACGACTTCATGAACACCGTCGTCCCCTATACCGCCGGCGTCTACTACGACTCCAGGCCCGTGATCGGCCTCAAGGAGGACGAAGTCCTGCCCATCCACGATACCCTGGCCTGGAACCCGCACAGCGCCGCCTTACAGGAGATGTATGAGCAGGGCGACGTCGCGGTCGTCCAGGGCATCGGCTATCCCAACTCGAACCGCTCCCATTTCCGCGCCATGGACATCTGGCACACCTGCGAACCGATTGAGATCGGCGCCGAAGGCTGGGTCGGGCGCATGATCCGGGAGCTGGACCCGCGCGGCCACAATGTGCTGACCGGCGTCAGCGTCGGCAAGGGGCTGCCCAGGGCCATGGCCGTGCCCGGCGTCCCCGTCACCTCCTTCGAAAACCTCGACACCAACGGCCTGCTCACCGGCATCGAAGATACGCAGCAGCGTTCGCAAGCGCTCGAAATCTTCAAGGACATGTACAAGCCGCGAGTCGGCGCCGGCATCGTCATGGACTACCTCTCCCAGACCGCCTTCGACGTCATCCGCGGCTCGGATGAGCTGAAAAAGGCCAGGACCGGCTACACGTCGACCGTCGAGTACGCCGACAACGCCATTGCCCGCAGCCTGCGCGACGTCGCCCGCGTCCATCTGACCGGCCTGGGCACACGCGTCTTCTACACCCAGCACGGCGGCTACGACAACCATGCCAACGAGGTGCCCGACCATCCCAAGCTGCTGCAAGACCTGAGCGGCGCCATCTCCTCCTTCTTCCACGACCTGCGCGCCCACAACGCCTCCTCCGAGGTCACCATGCTCGTCTTCACCGAGTTCGGGCGGCGCATACGCGACAATGCCAGCGGCACCGACCACGGCTCCGGCGGCGGCGCATTCATCATCGGCGACCGCGTCAAGGGCGGGCTCTACTCCGAGTACCCCTCGCTCGACCCGGCCCGCTGGGTCCACGGCGAGGACCTGGAGCACACCATCGACTTCCGCGGCATCTACGGCGCCGTATTGGAGCAGTGGATGGGCATCGATCCCACCGCCATCGTCGGCGGCCATTTCGAACAGATACATCCCTACAGTTCTTAGCTTTCAGTTTCCGGTCCTGAATGGCCGGTTCTCTGGTTTTCAGTTTCCGGTCTTGAGTTGCTGGTCCTTAGGTTTTCAGTCAACCCTTGCGCAGATTGCAGTCACGAAAACTGAAAACCAGGAAAATACCAGGGAGGTGAACAGTGGGCAGACCATACGGACTTTTGCGGGCAGGATTCCCCTTTTACAAGACGCTCGGCATGAGGCGGCTGACCAACTTTCCCATCGACCTCGCCATCGGCAAGGAGGATTGCCTCTACATCCTCTGCCGCAACGAGGGCACCGCGCTGATTCGCAAGTACAGCACAGAGGACAGTGACCTGGGCGATATCGGCAGCTACGGCAGCGAGCCGGGGCAGATGACCTGGCCGGTCACCATCCTGGCCGACGACGAGGAAAATCTGTACCTTTCGGACGAGGCCCTGCACCGCATCACCATCATCGACAGTGAAGGCGAGCTCGTGGAAAACTGGGGAGAAGAGGGCAGCGGCGCCGGGCAGTTGCGGCGGCCGGCCGGCATGGACTTCGACGCCGAGGGCAATCTCTACGTCGTCGATTCGCTCAACCACCGCGTGCAGAAATTCACCCGCCAGGGCAAGTTCCTCGGCCAGTGGGGCGGCTACGGCTGCGGCGAGGGCGAGTTCAACATGCCCTGGGGCATCGCCGTGGATGAACTGGGCGATGTCTACGTGGCCGACTGGCGCAACGACCGCGTGCAGAAGTTCAGTGCCCACGGTGCCTTCCTGATGGCCTTTGGCTCGCCCGGCTGTGGCGACGGCCAGTTCAACCGCCCCAGCGGCGTCGACGTCGACCTCCACGGCGACATCTACGTCGTCGACCGCGGCAACAATCGCGTTCAGCTCTTCAACCAGGAGGGGCGCTACGTGCAGCAGTTTGCCGGCGACGCCACGCTCTCGACGGTGGCGATCAACTTCATGCTGACCAATGCGTTTCCCAACCGGCAGCGCGATATGGCGAAGCTGGAGGAGCAGAAGCTGTTCCGCAGGCCGCAGTCGGTGGTTGTGAGCGAGGACGGCCTGATGTACGTGCCGGACACCGGCTCCTACCGCGTGCAGGTATACCGAAAGGAGGCGGTGGAGCTGGACGAGACGCAGCTTGTTCCGCCGCTGCGTGCGCCGTCGCTGTCGATCTGAACGACGTCTGGTGGCCGGCGGCCGGTGGTCCGTGCAATCTCTGAACATCGCTCGCTGCCCCCGTTCAGCGCTCGCCGGGCGGCGCGGCCACGTTGTAGTACCCCATGTAATCTTCGCCCTTCAGCATCAGCACGTCGATCTCCTCGCGTCTGCCGACGTCGACGAAGGGGACGGTCAGGCGCGGCGTGATGCCGAAGCGCCGCCTCTCGGAGCGGTTGGGCGGCGAGTGGTGCAGGGTGCTCTCGTTGAAGAAGATGAACTGGCCCGGCCTCAGCTCGATGTCGACCGCCTCGTTTACGTCGAAGGTGGCGGGGTCGACGCCCTTGGCGAAGACCTCGGCCTCCGGGTCGGTTTCGTGCGGGTAGAGCCGTTTGTGGCTGCCGGGCAGGACCTGCATGCAGCCGTTGGCGCGCGTGGCGTCGTCGACGGCGATCCAGGCGGAGAGGATGACGTTGGGCGAGGGCTGGAAGTAGGCGCAGTCCTGGTGCCAGCGCACTGCAGAGTCCCAGCCCTGCTGCTGGCTGCGCGGCCACTTTATCTGGAAGTTGGTGCGCCAGAGCACGAGATGCGGGCCGAGGATGCACGCCGCCCGTTCGACCAGGCTCGGATGGCTCAGCAGCTCGTAGACGCCGCGGTTGTCGAGATGGCGGTTGTGGAAGTACTCCCTTTCCGCCAGCCCCTGCGCCCGCCCCGGTTCGAGGATCTCCCTGTCGATGGCCGCGCCCACGGCCGCCATCTCCTCCTCGGCGATGAGCGTGAACGGTCCGAGCCAGCCCTGCCGGTGGTAGAGGCGGACCTGCTCCCTGCCGAGGGCGTGCTGGCTGGCACTGGTCATGGCTGCTCTATCAACCTTTCTGCAGCGGGCGGCGGGTAGAGGTGCGCAGGATGCCGCAGTTCGTCGACCGCCGCCTCGAAGCCGTCATCCTCCTCGCCTGGCCATCTGCCAAATAAGGACTTCACGTCGGTTATGGGTTGCACATTCTGTGCGCGCGCCAGCTGTTCAAGTGTCGGAGAATCCCAGAAAGTCACTACGGCGTTACCTCCTCGTGAACCCACAGTTCCGCCTGAGACGTTTGTGTGACGGCGTCAGAAACTGCTACATCCCTCTGAATGACCGTCGTCGTTAACATCCTCTCTCGCTCCAGATGGCAACCGTTCCCCTGGCATGCCGGCGATGCGTCCCGGTTCTTCAACGCAAGGAAGCGAACTCGTACACCGGGGTCTGGACGGTGCGCACGGGGCGGCATTGGCCCCAAACCACCTGCTGCAGGCGCTCCACCGTCTCCGGGGCGAAATAGCGTTCGCCCGTCTCCACGTTGACCCTTGCCGGCACGTTTTCGACCAGCAGGAGCTGCCCGTCTATCACGATCTGGTAGGTCACGCTCTTTTCGACCACTGTCTCGTTCGTCGACGGCATGGGACTACCCTTTCTTCAGCGTGTCAGTTGCTGCGGCGGTACGTTCATCGTCTAAATCCAGCCGCGCGGCCTCGATGCGCCGCACTGCCTGCGCCTGGTAGACGGGGTCGATCTCGTAGCCGGCAAAGCGCCGACCGCATTCGACCGCGGCCACGCCGGTGGTGCCGCTGCCCATGAAGGGGTCGTAGACCACCTCGTCGCTGTAGGTATACAGCTCGATGCAGCGCCGCGGCAGCTCGACCGGGAAGGGGGCCGGATGGCCGACGCGCCTGGCCGATTCGGCGCTCATCTGCCAGACGCTGCGCGTGTTGCCCAAAAACTCGTCGCGGCCGATGGTGTCGCCGCGGCCGTCGACCTTGGGGCGGCGGTACGCCTCCTTGCTGAAGAGGAGGATATACTCGTGCTGGTCGCGGATGGTCGGATTGGAGGCGGAGCGCCAGCTGCCCCACGCGGTCGAGCTGCCCGCGCTGCTGCCCTTGTCCCAGATGATCTCGCCGCGCATCAGGAAGCCGAGCCGCTCCATGTCCTGGATGATGTAGGCGTGCAGTGGGATGTACGGCTTGCGGCCGATGTTGGCGACGTTGATGCAGACGCGGCCGCCCGGCACCAAGACCCGCCGCGTCTCCTTCCACGCGCCGCGCAGCAGCTTGCGGTACTCGGGCAGCGTGAAATCCTCGTCGTACTCCTTGCCGACCGCGTAGGGCGGCGAGGTGACCATGAGATGCACGCTGCGCGGCGGCAGGCGGTTGCTCTTGGCCGGCGCGACGCAGGAGTCGAGCAGGACCCGGTTGGCGAGGCGCGCCGGCAGGACGTTCTCCGCGTAGGCCGCGGCCTTGCCTTCGCTTCGAGCCTTCTCTTCGTTGATGCGCCGCGCGTAATAGGCCGACGCGTCGTGGCTGCGGCGCCCGCTCACGCCGAATGCGGCTGTCTTGGTGCGTTTCTTTTCGTTTGCCAACGTAGAACTCCCTGCCGCCGCGACCAGGCTGTTACCGCGCCGTCAGACAGTGCGGCTGACCCCGTCGCCGGCGGTTACGCTGCGCGTCTTGATCTGTAAAGGGAAAAGCGAAGAACTGTGGAGGGAGGGATACGGGTACAATCTGACCTGGCAGGGAATGATCTTGCCAAAAATACGCCGCCCTGGATGTCCTCCCCTCCCTACACCTTCACCATGGCTGTAGATGACTGCGGTTCGGGAACCGGCAATCCATCCTCTTTCAGACCTTCGATATGGAAGGCGATCGCTTCCGCAATCCGCTCACAAGTCTCTTCGCGCGTCTGGCCCGTTGCCACGCAGCCGGGCAGGTCCGGCACATAGGCACAGTAGTTGTCAGGAGCCTTTTCTATCACGACCGCATACGCAAGGTCCATCATCTGTTCCCTCCTCGGAGTCCAGCCTGCTCCGCAATACTGTTCCACGTCTTGGGCTTCAGGCCGTCTCTGCCATCTTCTGCAACCGTCACCCGTCCTATCTTCGTAGGACGTTTGTATTGCCGGTGGCTCCCCTTGGTCCTGACCAATTCCCACCCGTCATCTTCCAGCATCCTTATCGCCTCGCGTACCTTTTTCGCCATAGTCGTCTCCTGCGTCCGGCATACAGTATACTCCAGTTACAAAGGCCATTCCAACAGGACGCGCCCTCACTCTGCACGCCAACGGAACATCCCATGGACCTCCACCTGCCGCAGAATCCCGTCTCCGACCGCGTCAGCGTCACCGAGCCGCTGGCCGCGAACGAGCGCAGGAGCTACGCCCAACTCGAAGGGCCCGGCTGCGTCCAGCATTTCTGGGTCGTGTCGACGCCGCAGGATTGCGCTCCCATGGTATACTTTGGCAATAGATGCGGCGCAGGAGGTGAGAGGTGTTCAAAGAACATGAACAGGTTGTGCTCACTGCCGAGGTGACCGGTGACGAGGGGGAAGCGCTTGAGCCGGGCGATGTCGGCGCCATCATCCACCTTCATCCTGGCGGCGAAGCCTTTGTCGTGGAGTTCATCTCTCTGGATGGCGAAACAGTGGCGATCGCCACTGTGCAGGCGTCGCAGGCGCGTCCCATCACCAGCGCTGACCTCACACACGCGCGGACGGTGCAGGCCGTAGTCTGAGCCGTCTCGCCCTTCGTCCAGGTTTTTGCGCTGCCCCTTCACACAAAAGATAGTTGACCGCGGACCGGGAATCGGGACTGAGCTTGGCCCCAAAAACTGGTCCGGAAGCTAAGGTGTATAATGGAGCAGTTCACCCAGCCTGTGGAGGGGCAGAACGATGGTCAAGAAACGGCGGCGACACTCGGCGGCCTTCAAGTTCCGGGTTGCGCTGGAGGCGCTCGAAGGCAGCAAGACGGTCAGCCAGTTATCAAGTGAACACGAGGTGCATCCCAACCTGATCCGGGCCTGGAAACGGCAGCTGCTGGAAGACGGGCCCAGCGTCTTCGCCACCAGTGGCGAGCGCAAGCAACGGGGGCGGGAGGCGCAGGAAGCGGAACTCTATGAACAGATCGAGCGGCTCAAGATGGAACTTAAGTGGCTGAAAGAGAAAGTTGCTCGCTCCGCTTCGTGAGAGACGGCGTATGGTCGATAGCCGGCATGAGACCCCGACTGTACGGCGGCAGTGCCAACTGTTGGGTCCCAATCGGGCCTCCTTCTACTGTCAGGCGGCTTCCGAGTCGGCACTGTACTTGGCGCTGATGCGGCTGTTCGCAAAGCGGTCGGTCTGCCGACATCGACGAGCAGTGCTTTAGCACGCCCTTCTATGGTTGGCCCAAGATGACCGCGTATCTGCGCCGGCCGCGCTATGCCGTCAATGGCAAACGGGTCAGACGGTTGATGTGCCTGATCGGCTTTCAAGCCATCTACCCCAGGAGAAGCAGCAGTTCTCCAGGCCAGGGACACAAGCGCTATCCCTACCTGTTACGCAATCTGCCGATTACGCATGTCAACCAGGTCTGGAGTGCAGACATCACTTACGTGCCTTTGCTGCGTGGGTTCATCTACCTGGTCGCTGTCATCGACTGGCACAGCCGCTACGTGCTCGCCTGGCAGCTTTCCAACACGCTGGACGGTCTCTTCTGTCTCGATGCCCTGCGTCAGGCGCTGAGCAAGGGTCAGCCCAAGATCTTCAACACCGACCAGGGCGCACAGTTCACGGCCGATGCCTTCACCGCCTGCCTGCTTGCGGCCAACATACAGGTCAGCATGGATGGCCGCGGCCGCGCCCTCGACAACGTCTTCTGCGAACGCCTGTGGCGCAGCGTCAAATATGAGAACATCTATCTCAACCAGTATGACACGGTGCCTCAACTGCAGGCCGGCTTAAGCGCATACTTCGACTTCTACAACCATGAAAGACCACATCAAAGTCTCAACTATCGCACGCCGGCGGAAGAGCACTTCGTGCTCTGTTCAGAGCCGGCCGCATTCGCCTAAATGCACCTTATTTTTCCCATTTCGTGGTCCAAAGATCGGGGCTCACCATATATTGCCATAACGCGTATCTGGTGTGACGGTTTTTCAAATCATTCTCTGAACTGGCTTGATTGGGGAGATGGCGATCTAAAATCGAAAGGACTCTTGTCGGCACACTGTAATAGATTCTGATGTGATTACTGACAATTTCTCTTGACATCTAAAGGGTTAGAAAGAAACAAGCCCGCCAGTTGGATTTTTGGCGGGCTTGCTTCTTTCTGTTCGCAGCTATTCAAAGTGGCTGCGGTTTAACCCAGAATGTCTAATGATGCTCCCCAGTGTTCCTGCGGGAATTTCTGTTTTGTCAGGCACAACCACTGTTGCGGTAGTCCATTGACCGCATCCATCTCTAATTCTGGTTTGCAGAACAATGTGACTGCCTGATTGTCTGACTTTCTCAAAACCATTTTCCTTGAGGATTTTGAGAACTTTACGCGATGTTATTGGATTCAGCTTGGACATATGCCAGAGTGGCCTCGCAATGTGTTGTGTGGCCCCTCTGCTCAATAGGCGTAAATTGCACCTCCAAATGTCGCTGAATTTCGGAAGATGTATCTGGTCCGAGACGGCTGAGATATCTCATCACCTCTGTAAAGGAAGCAGACTCAAGAAACAGTTGTATCGCTTCTTGTAGATTGTCCTGCGATTCCTTTAATGTTCTTCCCTGACTCGCTATCTCTAGATCCTTGCATTCGGATACATACCATTTATCCTCACGCCAAATTGAGCATTCGAGTTTCCACTTCGTTGTTTCCATCTCGCTCTAGTCTCGTTGGAGTTTTTGAATTGGAGTTTTTGAATTGGAGTTTTTGAATTGTGGAGTTTTCGAATTGTGGAGTTTTTGAATTGTGGAGTTTTCGAATTGTGGAGTTTTTGAATTGGAGTTTTTGAATTGGAGTTTTTGAATTGGAGTTTTTGAATTGGAGTTTTTGAATTGGAGTTTTTGAGTTGTGTTGTCGTTTGGAGACGAGACCCTGTGGTTCAGAACCACAGTCACGAGCAACCTGCACAAAGGAATGGTCCAAGACTCAATGCCATATTGGGAAGAATTGAATCAGAGAACATGACAATTCTCTTGTCCCACTTTGCTCATTTATACTACACTAAGTTTTGCCGTTTGTCAACGACCTACGGCTGTGACTTTTTCGCCATGCCCAATCAATTTCCCATTTCTTCAAAATCTGGCATTGTTTCTCCCGCAAGAGGAATGCCCACACCCGTGTTGCTTCGGCACACAATTGTCTCGAACTTCATTTTTCTTCGCTTGACGCCTTCCCTTTACTGCGCTAGGCTCGCCTTGTTGGCCACCACCACTTTCTGCAAGGAGAAGCACATCATGTCGGAATCACAAGCCCCACAAGTTATGACCCAAGACGTTACTGAGTCTAAGGACGAAGAAGGCAATCCAGTGTTCGCTGTAAGGATAAAGGTATATCGTCTAAGCGACTATAATCGTCAAGAGCCGCTGCAGTTAGTTGTGCACGTTTCTCATCGAGACGAATCAGAGCATCAACGGATTGCTCAAGCCTACTCAGTCTTAACCGCGCGAGTGCGTCATCTCCTTCATAGACTTGAACAGATGGAGGCCCTGCATCCTCCGCCAGATCAATAGTGATAATCGCTTCGCCGCCTATTTCTGGCCTGCGCGTTTCCCATTCGTTTTGCTTGTTCATTCCGACCCTTTCGTTAAACCCACAGAACGCCTATCTTTCGCATCAAACTGCCCAATCCACCCGAATTCCCCATCCCTAAAAACCCCCCTTTTCGCGTCCCTTGTGGGACGCCCACCCTCCAATGTTACTTCCCTATATAATCGCCTAATAATGCGCATGAGCGGGTGGTGTGTTCTAGGAAGAGATGGCCTACTAGGACTATCAATCATGCAAATCTCCTTTGGTCTAGATTGTCGCCCCCCAGACGACGTGACGCAGACATTTCATTGCTATGCGTTCTCTTGAACTCCCATCCTGTCACGCCTCACTCATAGGCTACGATACACCCTCCTGCGGCGCGCTTCCTAGTTTTCTGCACGCTCACCAGGAAAGCGGGGCAACCAGCTCCAATCTGCGAGATAGATAAAGAGAGGGATTCGAATTGTGGATGTCTTGAGAGAGTGGGTACTGGGAGAGACAGTTAGCCTTCGCGGTATTCTCCTTTGAAGACTTCCTTGACATGCCAACGAATGTAGCCTTCGCTGGGATAGTAGGTCTGCCTTTGTGGCAAATTGAGCTTCTCGCCATGAAATCTCATAAGCCACTCCTGGAAACCCGCGGTTCCGTGGGCTTCATCAGATACCAAGATCACCAGATCGTTGGAGAGAGTGAAGGCACCGCGGTCGAACAGCTTATGGTGGAGACTACAGAGAGCCAGCCCGTTCTCCTCTATGTCCGGGCCTCCTTCCTGATGCCATTTTATGTGGGCGGCTTCTAAGGCGACGGGCACATGCCCCAGCCTTACGTCGAAGCCGCATACAGCACAGCTAAACTCGTAGGCCTTTATGATATTTGCCCGGAATTTAGGGTCGCGTCTCCGGCGAACCAGGCCGTCGGAAGTAAGTTCGATTCCAGCACTTTGCAAAATGGACTCTTGTAACGTGTCAGCAAAATGCCGGTCCAGCAACTTCCAGATGATCTCAGACGCCAGTTTGGAGTCCGCCAGTAGCTGTCTGGCGACATCCTCGGTGAACCCGCCGCGCACGTTGTGTCCGATCAGATCCCTCTTGAAAGCGTCTCCACTGGCCGTCAAACGAACCTTGTCAGCATCGGTCACTTCCCATATCCCGTCACTTTGAAGTCGCCAGAAAGGGTATTGGGTTCCTTTTCGCGACCGCCATACACCGTACTCACCTAAGAGCTCTTCAAGGTTCTTGTCTATTTCGGAGTACGGCAAGAGTCGGTCCTCGCCTCGCAGTAATTCCCCGATGGCGAAAACAACCAGTAGGGGCTTGTGCGGCGCCCTTGTTCCGTCTTTGCTATGGATGTTCAGCGAGTCGAATTTCTCAAGGACTGATTCTCTGTCCATCACAACTCTTGAGAAGCTAGAAAAACTACGGTGCCGCCGTATGTCTTTCGACTATGATTTGTGGAATGTTGGACGTCAGTTGAGGCCACAGTTTCTTGGTGCGACACAAAGGAGCAAGCTATCGGGGCATCGGACGGAACTGATTGGCTCAGAATCTATCTGCAATAATTCGCGCCCAAAAAGAGTATACTCTTATCGAGTCACAATGCAAAGAATGTTGTAACGACTGGGTACCTCCTAGAATGGGAGTGAGACTAACTACAAGGAAGACTCGAAGAAAAAAGAGTCTGCAGGAAATAAAGGGCAATTGGACGGAAGCGTGACCTGCCCCCCAAAAACTGGTCCAGTTAATATGTTAGAATTGGGCCATAGAAAGGGGGAAACATGGCTAAGAGGAGACATACGCCGGAGCAGGTAATCAAAAAGCTCAGAGAGGCTGAGGTGGCGCTAGCCGAGGGCGGCACAGTGGCTGAGGCTGCGCGCCGGATAGGCGTGACCGAGCAGACCTTCTATCGGTGGCGCAGCGAGTATGGGGGTCTCAGGATCGACCAGGCCAGGCGCCTGAAGCGTCTGGAGTTGGAGAACAGCCGTCTGAAGAGAGCGGTGGCGGAGCTGACGCTGGACAACCAGATACTGCGGGAGGCGTCTGAGGGAAAGTTCTGAGTCCTTCACGTCGTCGCCAGTGTGTCGACCACGTGAAGGAGCTCTTTGGGGTTTCGGAGCGACGCGCCTGCCGGGTGCTGGGTCATCCTCGCTCCACACAGCGATACAAGCCAAGCCCTGCGGAGGATGAGAAGGCGTTGACTGAGGAGATCGTGGAGTTGGCCAGTCAGTTCGGCAGGTACGGCTACCGTCGGATCAGCGCCCTTCTGAGGCATCGCGGCTGGCATGTGAACCACAAGCGTGTAGAGCGGATATGGCGACGTGAAGGGCTGAAAGTGCCGGCGAAGCAACCGAAGAGAGGGCGTCTGTGGTCCGATGACGGCTCGTGTGTGCGTCTGCGGCCTGCGTGGAAGGACCATGTGTGGGCCTACGACTTCGTGTATCTGAGGCTGCATGACGGCACAGGAGTGCGGTTGCTGACCGTCATCGACGAATACAGCAGGGAGTGTCTGGCGCTGCGGGCTGCCCGCAGCATGCGGTCTGCCGATGTGATAGAGGCGCTGGCCGAGTTGATGGTGTTCAGAGGCGTGCCCGACCATATTCGGTCGGACAACGGGCCGGAGTTTACGGCCCGGGCTGTGCGCGAGTGGCTTGGGCGGGTGGGAGCCAGGACGCTCTATATCGAACCTGGGTCGCCGTGGGAAAACGGCTACATCGAGAGTTTCAACGGGAAGTTGAGGGACGAGCTGCTGGACAGGGAGCTCTTCTATACGTTGCTGGAGGTGCGCGTGTTGACGGAGCGCTACAGGCGGACTTACAACCGGATCAGACCGCACAGTTCTCTGGGCTACCGGCCGCCGGCGCCTGAGGCCCTCTTGCCTGCCGACCCTGTCCCCGTGCCTGTCGGACTAACATAACAAGTGGTACAAACATCGGGGGCAGGTCAAGCGCAAGTAGACAGGTTGCTTAATCAAACTTGGGGAACACATAGGCGAAATGCGCGTCCATTTGTGGTCGAGACGGAGGTTCCCAGGTCTGGGAAGTACCGCTAGCTTTCAAAGACGAGGGCCGCATTCGCCAAAAACACGTGCAATCTTACAAGAATCCCGTACGCTGTATGGGACTCAAGCTCCTGTCCAGGAGACAAGCGTCTAGGTCAAGAACACCGTCAGGAGCAAACCTGCTGACTGGAATCTCGAATATCTTCTTGGGGGACCGGAGGTTTGCATTCGACCACCCAGGGGCCGCCCTCTAGGGACCTTGACCAATATCCTCGTAGCGGGTAGGATGCAAGCATTTCATCATACCTATTGTTTGGAGCAACCCACTAGGCTTCGAATGGCAAACAGTGAACGACTGTTAGACTTGCTCCGCTTGAGAAGAGGAGAGGGGACAATGGCGTCCTCTTTAAGTGCCCACTCTTCTTCTTTTGGGAGTGTTTGAGAACGCCAGCCACTTCAACCAGGTCACGGTCCATTGATCGTCTGAACTGACAATGACGATTAGCCTGTAATCATGTCCATTACAACCTTACCCACTCCACCCCCAATCTACTTAGACCATCATGCGACCACCCAGGTTGACCCAAGAGTGGCTGCTGTCGTTACGAATGCTATGACGACCGCCTTCGGGAACGCAAACAGCGTCGAGCACCTCTATGGAGAAGAGGCGGCTGCTCTCATTTCTGATGCTAAACGTGAGGTTGGGATTTCAGTGGGTTCTGAGCCAGAAGGAGTACACTTCACGAGCGGTTCTACGGAAAGTATCTGGCTCGCCATTACTCACGCTGTTACTTCGAGTCAATGTAGGCCACTTCGAATCGCAATGTCGACGGTTGAGCACAAGGCAGTTCAAGAGGCCGTAGCATTCCACGAACGGCGAGGAAACGTAACGGTGCGAATGATTCCAGTCGACGAGCAAGCACGACTGGACATGGCAGCGTTGGAGGCCACTTGCCAGGATGGCATCGATCTAGTCTGTGTGATGGCTGCAAACAACGAAGTGGGAACGATCTACCCTATCGAGGATATCACCAAGTTCTTAAACCTCTATGGAATTCTGACCCTTGTGGATGCGACACAGGCGGTGGGGCACATTCCTTTATCGGCCTGCAATTGGGGCATCACCTATCTCACACTAAGCGCGCACAAGATTTACGGGCCAAAGGGTATCGGCGCTTTAGTTGTACCCGCTGACTTCCAGATGAAATCCAGAGATTGGCCTGTCCCAGGAATGAGGGAAGGGACACCGAACGTCCCAGGAATCGTAGGTCTCGGCAAAGCTTGTCAACTGCTCCGTTGTGAAATGTCAAGAGACAGGCCACGTATGACTGCACAGCGCAATCGGCTGGAAGAGCTCCTGAGAACAAACATAAGAGGCCTTGTCGTCAATGGCGATCATGAGCATCGTCTCGCCCACAACCTTCATGTGTCAATCCCTGGCGTCCCGAATGACGCCGTAATCGCCAGACTGCGTCACCAGGTTGCCCTCTCCTCAGGCTCAGCCTGTTCATCAGCCACCCAAACCCCCTCGCATGTGCTTCAAGCCATGGGGCTGTCCGAGGAATCACTAGAAGGCGCCCTTCGAATTGGAATCGGGAAGTTTACCAGTAACGACGAAGTAGAGCGTGCGGCAATATACATCTCTGAAGCTGTGGTCGCAATCCGAAGGGCAATGGGTAGATAGTCATACGTGCTTATGCTTCTTCCGGCGTTTGTCCCGCGTCCTCAAGATATCATCCCTTGGTCTTCGACACGTCTTGGGAGAGGAACACCGTGAGATTCTCGGGACACGAAAGCTTTGCCTGTCGCTACGCATGGCTGCCGAAAGCTTACCGTGCAATTGTCTATGACCCGGCTACCTTTTCGGATCAGGAGCAAGCAATGGTAAGACTCGGGGTCGGCAAAAACATGGTCCGCTCCATTCGCTTCTGGGTCGAAGCTATGGGTGTAGCGAGACCCCGTCAAGACAGGACTCTTGAACCGACCAGCTTTGGAAAAGCGGTTTTTGCCGACAGTGGATATGATCCTTTTCTCGAAGATATCCGAACCCTCTGGCTTCTCCATTGGAATCTGGCTGCACTCTTGGAAGACGCACTATTCGCGTGGGACTTTTTGTTGCATAAGTGGCCCTATGCTGAACTGACCCGAAGCGAAGCCCTTGCTGCATTCATTCGAGAGTCGCGACGCCTGAATCGACCCCTCTCCGAGGTGACCCTAGGCCAACACCTAGATGTCTTTCTGCACACTTATGTGCCCAAGAGTGGGACCCAGCGGCATTCTGAGGAATCTCTGGATTGCCCACTGGCCGATTTGGAGCTACTTCAAGTGGTGGGAGAGCGTCGTGTCGACGGTTCCGGACGAAGGGAACCCGTCTATGGATTTCGCCGCGAAGCGAAGCCCGATATTACAACGGCCCTCTTCGAGTACTGCCTCAACGATTTTTGGCAAATGCACCACCAAGATGAAGCCACCCTAACATATCGCCACGTAGCTCTCGCTCCGGGTAGCATCGGACAAATATTTAAGCTCCCGGAAGACGATATACGTGCGCGCCTGGACGTTTACACAAAGCCCGGTGCAAACCGCCCGTTCAATTACCAGCCGTCTGCTGTCCAGGGGCTCGTCTCTCGCGGAAAAGAAGGAAATCGGGATTTCCTAGCTGCTCTCTACATGGAGGGGGAAAGCAATGCCTGAGTCACAACCTCCTCACACTTCGCTTCGGAACCGTGAAGGTATGAGTTCTGACGTCGTTGACGGTATTCGCCCCAAGATAGGAAGCCTTTTCCGGCTTTCCGAGCGGTACTTGCGCTCGGTTCACCTGGAACGTGACTTCGAAGATCCCATATCGCTCGACAACTACGTGACGACACCAACGATGGTTGCCAAGTTTCGTCGCTTGCTCGAAGGCTTCCGGCCTGGCTCCGGCCACCGGGCATGGCGAATTACTGGAGACTATGGCGCGGGCAAATCCGCATTTGCTCTTGTCCTTGCACACCTCCTACGCGACCCGTCAGCACCGACACTTGAATCCATCCGTCGAGCCATAGAGCGAGAGAGCAAACTTGACGTCCTTGATTCTGCCCAGATGCTCCCGGTGTTAGTTACCGGCGCCCGTGAGCCCATCATTCCTGCAATTGCGCGGGCGGTGAACCTTACCATTGAACGAATGCGGGGTAGACGGCACCCAAATCCGGCTGCCAAGAATCTACAGAAGCAAGCCACTTCAGTCGCCGTTTCTCCAGACGGCTCGCACCTCTTGGACCTCCTAGACCGCCTTCAGAGGTACGGAACAGAGAATGGCTACTCGGGCGCATTGCTCGTACTTGATGAGTTAGGAAAATTTCTCGAATACGCTGCTCTGCACCCAGATCGTGAGGACGTATATGTACTGCAACGATTGGCGGAGTTCGCCGTACGGAGCGACGACGAGCCACTAGTGGTTGTTGGCCTTCTTCACCAAGGTTTCCATGCATATTCGGAAAGCTTGCCTTCGGCGACACGGCTGGAGTGGGAGAAAGTTGGCGGCCGCTTCGACGAAATCACTTTCGACCAACCTCTGGCTCATGTATCAGCACTTGTTGCCAACGCCCTGAATATTGACCAGGCGATTGCTCCAGAAGATGTCGCGGTAGCAGCCCATCGTTTCAAAGCCAATAGCTTGAGTGCTAGTTGGGATGGAACATCTGGAATCCCTGTATCACCACTGGAGCTGTATCCCATTCACCCAACACTGCTACCGGTACTGGTACGTTTTTTTGCTAGATTCGGTCAACACGAGCGTTCTCTGCTAAGTTTTCTGCTCTCATCTGAACCATTCGGACTTCAATCGTTTGCAGAACGCCCGGCAGATGGAGATACCTGGTATCGACTGAGTGAATTCTATGACTATATCCGCAGCGTGTTTGGTCATCGTTTAGCAGGTGCAAGCTACCGTGGCCACTGGTTACGGATCAGTGAGACGATTGACGGCATAACCGATATAGACCTCTTGGAGTTGAGCCTGTTGAAAACTGTGGCGGTCCTCAATCTCCTCGACGCTGAGGACATGTTGGCCGACGAAAAGTCCTTGGAATCTGCCCTTACAACCAGTAAGCCGACCGAGGCTCTGAGCAAGACCATAGCGCGTTTGAAAGGACGAGGCGTCCTTTTTGATAGAGGTGCCGCAGGCGGCTATTGCCTGTGGCCGGGCACCAGCGTTAACTTAGAAACTGCGTTTGAATCGGCGAAACGTGCTTTAGGGCCAGTGGACCAAGTGTCGGCACACCTGAGTCCTTTTTTGGATAAGAGTTCAATCTTGGCACGCCGCCACTACATTGAGACCGGCACGCTTCGCCACTTTGAGGTTCGTTATACCGACCCTGCGCATCTGCATGACATTGTCGATGTGCCGACAGACGCCGATGGCTTGGTGGTAGTAGCCCTATGCGACTCTCAGGATGAACGCCAACTCGCCGTGAAAAGGTCTATGACTGACGAGATTGCCTCCCGTCCTGAGTTAGTCGTTGTAATCCCAGCTCCACTCCAAGGAATCGCGGCGCAGGTACAGGATGCCATATCTTGGCAGTGGGTTGCCGACAATACGCCAGAGCTAGTCTCAGACCCCTACGCAGCCGCCGAGGTGGCTCGTCAGGTCGCATCATCCCGCCGGACACTTCTCAGAATTCTTGATTCACTATTTGGCTTCCGATGTGAAACTTCCAGTGAGTATGAGTGGCGGCACAGAAGACAAAAAGTAACGGGCAAGCTCTCTGTAGTCTTGTCCGAAATCTGTGATGAACTGTACCGTGATGCACCCCGTATCCGCAACGAACTGCTAAATCGCAATGCCCTTAGCAGCGCGGCCTCGGCAGCGCGACTGCGCCTCATTGATCGCTTATTCACAGCTGCAGACCAACCACTTCTAGGAATGGATACCGGCAAGGCTCCTCCCGAGAAGTCTATGTATTTGTCTGTCTTGAAAGAAGGAAACGTGCATCGTGAGGAATCTGGATATTACGTACTAGCTGTGCCTCCCGCCGAAGCAGACAAGCTGTGTCTACGACCAGCAATGATGCAAATCCTCACACTTCTTGAGCAGGCCAATGGGCACCGTGTTCCTGTGACTTTGGTATTCGATGCATTGAAAGAGCGCCCATTTGGTGTGCGGGAGGGCGTGGCCCCACTAATGTTAGCGATCATTATCGCGGCGCATGCCCATGAGATTGCTGTGTACGAAAATGGGACTTTTCTGCCTCAGATCGGCGCGCCCGATTTCCTGCGGCTGATCAAACAACCTCCGACCTTCGAATTGCAGCTATGCCGCATCGTTGGTATCCGCGCGGAACTGTTCACCCGCTTGGCTGGCGTATTCGCAGGCGCGCGCCACAGCGAGCGAGAGTATGAGTTGCTCGACGTTGTGCGGCCGCTCAGCACTTTTGCTGCGAAATTGCCCGAATACACGAGGCAGATCTCTACTTTGCCTGAGCCGGCAAGAGCTGTTCGCGACGCCCTCCTGACCGCGCGCGAGCCCGCTACACTTATCTTCAAGACGCTTCCGATCGCGTGCGGGTTCGAGCCTTTTCTGGAAGATAGAGACAGCCAGGCCGGTGAAGCGCAACGGTTTGTTGCCAGCCTCCAAGCCGCAATCGCGAGTCTGCGCGCGACCTATCCCCAACTGCTCGAACGACTTCGTCGCCAAATCGTTTTTGGACTGAAGGACGGGACTTTTTCGCCTGAACGAACGCAAATCACGCAGCGTGCATCGCGTATCTCGTCAGTCGCGCACGAGCCTCGCCTACAGGCGTTTGCTCGCTGCCTTGCTGACATGGCTCTGTCGGAAGACTCGTGGGCGGAACGAGTTGGTAGCTTTGTCGTATCCAAGCCTCCTGTGCGATGGACAGCAGCCGACGAAATCAAAGCCATGAACGAGATTAACATCCTTGCGGCCCAGTTTTGTCGATTTGAGGCCACTGTCTTTGAAGGCGACAACAGTGAACCCCATATCAATGCCTTTCGGCTGGGGCTGACCAATGGCAAAGGCATAGAAGTGGCCAAGGTTGTCCGCGTCCGCCAAGAGGACCAGGCCGCTGTTCAGGAATTAGCTGCCAAGGTCGAAGAGGTCCTGGCGACGGCCGAAAACCTGAAAATGGCGGCACTCTCACAAGCATTGTGGAATAGTCTCAGTACGAATGTTGGAGAAGAATGGAAGGCTTCCGACTTCAGCGCTGTCGAAGTGGATAAATCATCGAAGGGTATCCTATGAGTTTTCGCGTAACCGCGAGGACTCTGCTTCACCTAGGCGCTGAGTTGATTAGCTCAGACGCGGTTGCTCTATTCGAGCTAGTGAAGAACGCGTTCGACGCTGGATCCCCACGTGTCAAAGTCGAGGTCATCGTCCGTATTCCGCATCAAGAGATTAGTGAACTAATCAGGTGCATTCCCCATACAAATGAGAACATCGGAGCGTCCTCGGGAAAAAGTCTCGAAACACTAAGAAGGAGTTCCCTAAATGCGATTGATCCTACGAGCCCGAATTCGAAGGAGCTGCGTCGCTCGATTGAGCAAGCAGCAGACTTGAAGGAACTTCGTGAGGTGTTCAGGGCAAGCAATTACTTGGTGGTCAGCGATACGGGCGAAGGCATGTCGCTCGACACACTCGATAACGTGTTTCTCACGATTGGAACCAGGTCTCGGCTTGCTGCCCGAGAACAGCGCCACGCAGATGGGTTGGCCCGCCCAATTCTTGGTGAAAAGGGCGTAGGACGATTATCCGCGATGAGACTAGGAACTCAACTGCACGTCAAGACAACTACAGCGACTGAAGACGCATGGAATCTTCTTGACATAGATTGGTCGATGTTTTCTCATAATTCTGATGCTCTCCTGGAGGACTTTTCCATTGAGGCGCGGCGCGGCAAACAGAAAGACAGACCTGAGGTTTCCGGCACAAGCATCAAAATTACCGATCTCACTTCCTTATGGACCAAAGAAAGATTGGAAAGACTAGCCAGGGAGGAATTCAGTAAGCTTACAGACCCATTCACAGCTCGGGCACACTACCCTGTTCAACTCCAGTTCAATGGGGAACCAGTGTCGGTTCCACGATTCAATAGAATCCTGCTTGAGAGTGCACATGCAACTGTGCGAGCTACATTTGAGCGGATCGGAGTAGAAGGTATGCGTCTATTCGGGATAGCGCGCTATAAGGGGAGGGAACAAGTGTTCTCTGCTAAGGGTCTTCATTTGACATCTGTGTCAGATTCATCGATGGCTATACTTGAATCGCTTGGACCCTTCGAGCTTGAAATTTACTGGTTCAACAGGCGCATTCTTACCGCTTTGGAGGGTGTAGGTGATCTACAGGCTGTGCGTGCCCTTGTAAGGGAATGGGGCGGCGGGATCATGGTTTTTCGAGACGGTTTTCGAGTGTTCCCCTATGGCGGTCCTAATGATGACTGGCTTGATTTAGACAGAGAGGCTTTTAGATCAGGTGGCTACAAGGTCCACCGAGCGCAGCTAATTGGTCGTCTTAAAATCTCCAGCTTGGAGAACACCGCACTGACAGATCAGACAAACAGGGAGGGGCTGCGGGATTGTGAGGAAAAGTACGGTCTTAAGAAGCTACTCCAGCACGTCCTCGGAACCGAATTGCGGTCGTTTCTGGATGCAACAGATGACGAGATCAGGGCCAGAGAACCAATCTATATTGAAGAGCTGGAGCGGCGAGTCGAACAAGAGGAAGAGCAGATTCAAGAGAACGTTGAGCAACTAATTCTCAGAGTGCCTGAGGTCAAGAAAGAGCAGCCTCTAATAGATGCGATTTTGGAGGCGGTGGAACGCTTGAGAGTACTGATGACTGACGTTCGCGACCTGGCTTCTTCTTTTGTGGAGGGACGCAAACAGCTGCTTGACTTAGCAGGAATCGGCCTTACTGTCGAAGTGCTAGCTCATGAGTTGAATCGTGCCACGGAGCACACTCTTCGAACACTAGCAGATGTCTCGGATGACAACATGCCAGCATCATTCGAAGCTACTGCACGGTTGCTGGAGGCGCAGTTGAAGACGCTCCAAAGGCGATTGCGTGTGCTGGATCCCCTCAGCACTGCAGGCCGTCAACGAAAGGAGTGGATTGATGTTGTCGCGGTTGCCGCGGACACGATAGAGAGCCATCGCCAACGTTTTTCCAGCGAACAGATCATTTGCACCCTGGAAGTTCAACCGGGGGGACCGTCGAGTCACCTTCGTGTCAAAGCGGTAAAAGGAATGATTGTCCAGATTCTGGGCAATCTCATAGACAACTCAACATATTGGCTTCGACAACAGAGAAAACTGGATCCTAGTCATGAATCGAGAATCACGATAAAGGTCGATACGGAGGCAAAGCTGCTATCGGTAACTGACAACGGGCCTGGTATAGACCGAAATCTCATCGAACGGGTCTTCGAGGCGTTTGTTACGACTAAGCCTGCTGGCCAAGGAAAAGGCCTAGGCTTGTTCATAGCGCGCGAGATTGCTAAGTATCACGGCGCCGACCTCTATCTTGAAGAACCTGCTCAGGAAGATCAACATACCTGTCACACTTTCGTTTTGAAATTGGGGGAAATGTAGTCATGGCGGACAATTCGGTTGCGGCAGTTGAAGACCCTTTGAGAGATTTACTGGAGGAACAGGGAATTCGGAGGGTGGCCATCGTAGATGACGCATTTGACCCCATCGATGTACAAGGCCTCACATCAAAAGAGAGGGAGTCGCTCTGGGCCACTATTGAGTTCGACGACGATGTGCGAGATGAATTCGCCCGGTTGCGACTGGTAGTGAATACTTTCTACGACATCTCTGATGAGCTTATTGCCAGACTCTTGAAAGATCCATCCCTATGTCCTGCATTCATAGCCCGCTGGGCCAATAGCGACGCTGCCCAGCGTATGAATGCCGGGCTTAGCGGAGTGAAACCATTGGCAAGCCACTTGCGCGGCACCCTCAACTTGGAAGTAAGAGAATTCGAGTCCACCGTAGAACCTGATCAACTGATTGAATACGAGCCTCAGTTGCTCTTTCTAGATTGGCATCTTGGAGATTATGCTTCGTCAACTGAAGTAGAGTCGAATGCCGGACCGGTTCTTCCCACTGCTGTGCAAGCAGCGAATGACAAGGCTCTTAAGGTCTTGCAAGACTGGCCTGACGAGAAACCCAAACCGCTCATCGTGCTGATGTCATCGAGGCCTAGCATGCCGCAGGATGCTGACGATTTCTGCCGTCGCTCGAAGATATTGCGGGGCATGTTTCATGCAGTGCCCAAGAGTGCACTTGGAGATTCCTTTAGCATTCGCATTCATTTACACTTGTTCGCCATGTCTCTGCCAGAAGGCCGCCGTATTCAGTCATTTATGGATGCTTTGCGGCGCAAATTTAGCACCGTAAGAAATAAGTTTCTCGATGAAGTTAGCGATTTATCTTTGAGTGATTATTCCTACATTCAGAGCCTGACCCTGAAGAATGACGGCCAGCCACTCGGTGATTATCTCCAGCAACTCTTCAGCTCCTATTTGGGACAGTTACTTTTTGCTGAATCGCTAGGTGACGAATGGGCCGATTTGGATGTAGTGACATTTGGTAAAGCTCTTCCCAGTCTGGGGTTGCCATCTGACCGGTTAACGACGGTCTACCACACTGCTCTGTTTGATACGAGTGTTGGGCCGATTCGTAGCCATCCACTAGCCGTAGAAACTACCACCCCAGCATCGAATGATCTGCCAGTACTCGCTGTTGGAGATGTCCTAAGACGCAAGTCTGCCATAGGATGTGCGAGCCATAATAAGAAGGCTACTGAGCGAGAGCAACCACTTGTAGATGGAGCAAAGATCGTCCAAGAGTCCGATTTACTTCTGGTGATAAACGCGCAATGCGATTTAGCGATCAGGCCGAATTCTCCAATTCGTCCCGCAGATGCTGAGCGATCGATTCTTCTGCTGCCAGGCTATCTACAGCCACTTGATACTGACCCAACCCAATTCAATGCATTCACGGAACTGTACCAACATGATGGGGAAAGCTATCGTATCAGGTGGGATACTAAGAAGGTCTTGACGATCCCTCATGGTCTGTTCGCCGAGTGGAAGGATAAAATGAATTGCGAACGTGTAGCACGCCTTCGTCTCCCCTTTGCACTAGAGATACAGCGCGCCTTTGCCGCTGGCCTCACCCGAGTGGGGACACCTGTTTCGCCACCTATTTTCCAGCCAGTGGAGGCACGCTTACTGCATGCCTCTGAGAGTACCTACGCTACTACAAGCGCATTACGAGATGGGGAGGCCGTATTCCGCGTATTGACTAGGACCGGTCAACAGTGCGTCCTGACCATCCCGTTACTGATGAGGCTTAAGGCACTGCTTGATGTTGAATTGGCTGCTATGCGCACACAATGCACCCAGATACAGGCAGCAGGAGACGACCCAGGCCATCTGAAAAAGCAGATTGACGCCCTGGAAAGAGCCATCAAGAACGAGAGCAAGTGGGCGACCCTCCAGTCACCCTTCGATTTGCCCACGTCCAATTCGCCGAAAAAATTCTTTGATGACCGAATTCAGGTTTTGCGAGGCATAAAAGAAGGCGATCCTTGCGCCGGTAAGATCGTTGTCGCCGTCTGCCTGGACCTTGACGAGGTCTTTGCCCAATAGGAGGCAAACCATGGAGCAGCAAATCCGCCACATCCTCAGCCTCTCCGGCGGAAAAGATAGCGCCGCGCTCGCCATCTACATGCGCGACCGCGTCCCAGAGATGGAATACATCTTCCATGACACCGACAAGGAGCTGCCGGAAACGCTGGACTACCTGGCCAGGCTCGAGGCCGTTCTGGGAAAGCCGATCGTCAAGACCTCCACAGTTGACAATTTTGACCACTGGTTGACTATCTATGGCGGGATGCTTCCTTCAAATCACCGGCGCTGGTGCACCAAGATGCTCAAACTCAAGCCGTTCGAGACATTTGTTGGCAGCGATCCCGTTGCCAACTATGTGGCTCTGAGAGCGGACGAAAACCGAACTGGGTACATCAGCGCCAAGGAGAACGTCGAGACGGTCTATCCGTTTCAGGCGGACGGAATCGTCCGTGCCGACGTCATCCGCATTTTGGAGGAATCCGGGTTAGGCTTGCCTCCCTACATGGCATGGGGTCGCACTCGATCCGGTTGCTTCTTCTGCTTCTATCAACAGAAGATCGAATGGGTGAGGCTCAAAGAGGTCCATCCTGATCTGTTCGAAGAGGCAAAGAGATATGAGGAACAGAGTGTCTTGCACGGAGAGGAGTTTTTCTGGAACGCGCGCGAGTCGCTGGCGGAGTTGGAACAGCCAGAACGAGTGGACCAGATCAAGGCAAATTGGGAGGCAGCACAGGCGCGCAAACGCGCACAGCGCAAGAACCTGCCTCTTGTAGAAACACTCGGCGGTTTGGTGATGGACGATGAACCACAAGAGCGAGACGGGTGCTTGATTTGCTCCATTTAGGTACGGGCGGCCAACTAGGAGGCGACAAGGTCGATAAGACAACTTCAAATATAACATTGCCAACTCCCCTTCGAGCCTATCAGTGGGAAGGCGTGCGCTTTCTCCTTGACAAGGGATCTGGTCTTTTGGCTGATGAGATGGGACTGGGCAAGACTGTCCAAGTGGCTGTCGCGCTCTCCATGAAACTAAAGACCGGCCTCCGTCGACGATCTCTAGTCATAGTACCAGCATCCCTCCGCTTGAATTGGGCACGTGAACTCGCTCGCTGGGCACCCGATATCAGCGTAGGTATAGTCAGAGGCGGGTCTGAAGAGCGACGCGCCTACTATATGTTGCCCTACAACGTACTGATCGCATCATATGAGCAGATACGAGCCGACTACTTGAATTACTTGAATGCGACCGAGTACGACGTAGTAGTGTTAGACGAGGCCCAAAGAATCAAGAACGTGAATTCTGAAACTGCCCTAGCTTGTCGCATTCTGCGCCGAGACGCTTCGTGGGCATTAACCGGAACGCCCTTAGAGAATCGAGTGGATGATCTGGTTGCAGTCTATCGTTTCGTGTGCCCAGGGTTGCTTACCTCCGCGATGAGCCGGTCAGAAATGCACACCAGAATGCAGTCCTCTTTCCTCAGACGGCGCAAATTCGATGTTCTGCATCAGTTGCCTCCTATCCAATTCCAGGATCTAAGTATCGAGTTGGAAGGAAGACAGAAGCAGGCGTATGACGCGATTTGGGAAAGCAGGAATAACCTGTCCAATCGCGGAGGCAGTGCCAACTATGCTTCATCAATGCTTGCGCTTATCACCCGCCTCAAACAAGCGTGTAACTTTGATCCCGCCAGCGGGGAATCATCCAAACGGGAAGCTCTCCAATTAATCATTGACGGGCTGTTATCCGAGGATCACAAGCTTCTTGTTTTCTCTCAGTATGTCAAGACATTGCAATGGCTGGCAAAAAAAATTGCGGGCGCAGTTACAGTAGACATCATTCACGGGGGATTGCTTGAGAGGGACAAAGACAATGCTGTTTCCCGTTTCAACAATGAACCAGGTCCTCGAGTGCTTCTTGTTTCGTTGAAGGCAGGAGGCGTTGGGCTCAATCTAGGTGCAGCAAGCCATGTTGTCTTGTTCGACCGCTGGTGGAATCCCGCTGTAGAAGAACAGGCTATACACCGTGCCCATCGCTTTGAAAGAGATCGAGTCCTCCATGTTTATCGGTTTCTGGTTGCGGACTCGATTGAGGACCGAATCTCCACGATCTTAAGTGAGAAGAAGGAGATATTCGATTCATATATAGAGAAAGCTGACAGCGCACCAGCACAGCCTCTATCTAGGTCGGAATTGGAGAACGTGTTGGATCTCGGCCACGTCAGCATCAGTCTTACACATGGGTGAACCAATCGATCAATGAACGGGGGTATCACAATGGCGACGGTAAAAGAATTTCTGCAAATCCCACTGGACAGTCTCGAAGTCGGGAGAGGGCAAGCCAGGATCCGGGGAACACACACAGGCATCTCAGAACTGGCCGACAGCATAAAGAAAGTTGGTTTACTGGAGCCAATCGTCGTGTGTGAGAGCACTCAACCAGGAAAATATGAGATTCTCACGGGTCAGCGTCGCTTCCTAGCTCACCTAGAATTGGGGCTTGACTCAATCTGGGCCGCGATCCTGGACAGCAGGGTCGACGAGATTTCAGCAAAGGTAATCTCAGTCACCGAGAATTTAGTGCGGCGTGACCTCAACAGCCGTGATCTCGTTGATGCCTGTACATACCTCTATAAGCAATATGGCAGTGCCAGAGCGGTTGCAGATGAAACAGGACTACCCTACTCAGATGTCTTGAACTACGTAAAATATGATCGACTCCGCCCGGAGTTGCGGGAGCTTTACGACCAGGGCGAAGTCGAGTTGCGCACGGCACTCCGGGCGCAGGATGCAGCCGAAATCATGGGTGGAGACGTCGCGACCAATGCGATTGCTCTAGCCAACGAAATGAAACCAATGACACATGCCCAGCAGAGAAAGCTTGCAAGCGGTGTGAAATCATCTCCAGATAAGCCTCTGGACGAAACTATAGAGGCCGCAAAGACAGGGGCGCAAATCAGCCAGATAGTTGTGACCGTTGGTAGTGAGTTACTCCAACGACTGCAACTCTTCGCTCAAGAAGAGCACACATCACAAGATGAAGCCGCTGCAACTCTGATTGAAGAGGGGCTTGAGCGGAAAGGATACGGATAATCAGAGATGATGCAAGATCTTTCTCCCCATTTGAAGCGGGACCTGATCCTTTCACTTGGCACGCACCGAACCGAAAGACGACTGTCTCCTCTTGAAGTTGCGCGTCTGATTGACTTGCTCTACCGAAAGGGGGCTTCTTTTAGAGAGATTGCTCATCTGGTCAGTTTGAAAAGCACCAGTACGCTCAGGGAAATTCATCGTCTCTTGAAATTGGCTCCAGATATTCAACATCTCGTCGGCTGGGGTAAGCCTTCCGCATCTACGCTTCCTATGAAGTCAGCGCAGCAAATCGCCCGCCTGCCTTCGTATTCGGACCAGGTAGCCGCCGCTAAAGCCACTCTCCTGCATGAATTGACCTCCGAAGAAGCCCGACAACTGGTTGAGTCAAGAATACGCTCCCAAAATCCTATCGGCGATTGCATCGACGCTGTTTTGCGCCTCAGGCCCACTATCGAGCGCAAATATCTGTTTCTCGGAGCCATAACATCCAGTAGAGTTTGCCGCCATTTGGAAAACTTGACACAAGTGGAACGCGACGCAACTTTCGAAACAGGCATCGATCATTGTTTCAGCAAATGGCCACCATGGTCAGGAAAGCTTGGCGCTTCAAGATTCGCCATCTCCGGTGGCGCTGACCTGGCAAAAGTTATTGACGAGTTGCCGGCGAGTTTCGAGCATGCAATCACCCTATGCCTAGAGAGCTATCTGGAGCTCTCATGATGCAGATTCTAGCCGAAGTGTCGCCGAAAGGAGGTATAGCTTTGGGAGAAAACGTCGTTTGCGACGGCTTTTTGGCCGATGCAGCCGTCAGGGTTCAAACACACATCCACTACGACCACATGACCGACTTCGAATCAAGCAAGGGCTTCCAGACGATTCTAATGAGCGAGCCGACCAAGGAATTACTCATTGCCGAGTTGAACGCAGAACTTGCCTATCGTTCCAACTTGATTGCAATCCCGACCCGCCAGATGTACGAAATCGAGGGCTGCCGGATAGAACTATTGCCCAGCGGCCATATGCTAGGTTCTATTCAAGTGGGTGTGACCCTACCTGATGGGTCTAGGGTTGCATACTCAGGAGATTTCAATTGGCCTCTAGACGACGTGATAAAGACTGATGTGCTGGTCGTAGACAGCACTTACGGCAGCCCAGATCGTGCTAGGCGATACTCCCAGTCCGAAGTAAACGCTCGGTTGATCGAGCTTGTTCTACGACAGTTAGGGCAAGGCGCAGTTCACATGAAGGCGCATCGAGGGACTTTGGAACGGGCCCTCGAACTTCTAGATGGAGCTATTCGGGTACCCATATTGGCTACCCCGAGGCTCTGTAAGGAGGTTGAAGTTTACAGAAAATTCGGTTACCAGATTCGGCCACTACTGGATATTGGTTCCGAAGATGCACGGCATTACCTGACTGAAGGACGGTACTTGCGACTATATGGCATTGGAGAAGGAGACCTCTTTGGTATAGAAGAGGGAACGGCAATCAATCTAAGCGCGTACATGGCTAGTAGTACCGATCCAGTGTTGGAGTTTTCTCCCAGAGCCTTCAGTGTTGCGATGACTTGCCATGCAGATTTTGAAGGAACACTTCGCTACATAGAAGCAACCGACGCTCAGTACGTTATCACTGACAACTATCGCGGTGGTCATGCAGTTGACTTAGCCAATGTGGTCCGATCCCAACTTGGTATTGATGCAGCACCTTCACAGTTGCGCCTCGGCCGATATTGGGGGGAGTGAAGGCGGAGGACTAACGACGCAAGGTTAGGAGTATCGTTGCCTTACGAACGTCACAGCGGACGATTCGGAGCATGTTCCGTGCCGGGGCGCGGAATAGCCTAACCTCCCTCCAATCCCACGTTGCCGCATCCACCGGCCCGGCCTGCACCTCCGGCATCCCCGAACCCTCGCATGTCCTGCGCGCCATAGGTATTACAACTGATCAGTCCGACGCGTCGATCCGATTCAGCTTCGGCCGCTTCACCACCGACGCCGAGGTCGAGCGGGCCGCCCGTCTGGTGTCGCAGACCCTTGCATCCTTGGCAACGACACGGCCCGCATAGGAACGCCCCCGGGCCAGTAAGCGTTAGACCCTGAGCTAAGCCCAAAAGCTGGCCGCCAGCCACGGTGCAGCAAAGAGCAATTCGCGAGGGCAGCGGAGAGGCAGAACGGCGGTCAAGTAACGGTGCCACACAGGGCTGCCAACAAGCTCCGGGTAGCGGCTGGTACTACCTAAACGCGCCAAAACGACGAGCCTGTTGTCGAATGAAGAGAGGATTCAGGCAAAACGTGGACGGCCGCGGTAGCGTCCTCGACAACCTCTTCCAGGAATACCTGTGGCGCGACGTCAATTGTGAGAATATCTGTCGCAACCGGCGCGAAACGGTGTGCTGTCCGCAAACCGGCTGGACCGCCAGCTTCGACTTCTAAAGCCATAAGAGACCGCATCAACCTCCCGGCCATCGCACGCCGACGGACGACCGCTTCGTGCTCTGGCTGGAGCCGGTTGCATCCGTCAGGATGCACCAACCCTTTCCCGTCTTGTGGTCCAGTGATTGGGGCCCGCCATACCTGTCCCGTTCGCGCGGGATATGGCAGGAGGAGGCAGGGGAATGAAAAGTTATCGTCTCTCTTCCAGCAGCTCTCTCAGCAATACCTCCTTACGCAAACTGAAGTTGATTGTGATCCCATAGTATGACTGCTCTTGGATGATGGCGCCGGGTACATGACTCGTGAAAAACTTGCCCTTATACTTTTCACCCATCAAGAAAAATCTCACGATGCGATTCGATTCACATCGAATGGGGTACATGTCTATGTTAAAGGCCGCTTGAAGGTAATGAAGCAATAGTGGTGCCCAGCGCAGCTGCTCCTTTCCCTCGTCGTCCGGTATCGTTCTTTTCATCTCCATGAAAATGGCATAGTCTTCTTCTTTGTATCTTCCCAAAAGCAGGTAGTCGCAGCACTTGTCCCATCCGCGACTGTCCCCTTGCGTCAGCACGCGCCACTGTCCGATTGCCTCCGGTCTTATCACGACAACGGGACCGGGAACATCCTTTACGGTTACGGTCATACTGTTCTGCGGCTCCTCAAGCACAAGATCCTGGTCGCGTCTCCCGCTTGGCGAGAGTTTTCCGTCCGGCGGCAGGTTGCTGTCGTCGTTGAGCCATGGGACGAACGCCATTCTACGCTCCTTCATTTCTCATAGTTAGCTTTGCCTCCAAATCGGTTGATACTCGATTCATCCTTTCAATCGTGTCATCGAAGACAGGCATTCTGATCCCGAATTCGTCCTTGTCGCACGCCTTCAGCCCGCCACTCTCTGCGATGTAGGCCATGACCCGGTTCTCGGCAAGATGATCGGTCTCACGATAATCGAAATCGATTTCGCCAAAGAACTCCTTTTCCTCCTTGAAGCTGTTCAAAAGAATGAGATTGTTGACCTCTCTTATGATGTAATCGCTGTGGGTGGTTATGAGCACCTTCATGCCGGAATTCACAAGACGCGCCAGAAGACGGGCCAGTCGAATCTGATTGGCGGTGTCGAGATGGCTCTCCGGTTCGTCAATGATAAGAAAATGGGGCCCCTCACCTTCCAGAAAGTAGCCCAGAAAGAAATAGAGATTGGACATCTCCCAGGCTGAAGAAGACGCAAGATGGAGTGGGATATCAAAATCAACTCGGTTTTCCTCGCTTGCAATGAACCGTACTTGGCCGCTGATACTCTTGAAGAAACCTCCCATCATCCTTTCTAAATCTTCCGTAAAGGCGCTTTGTGGTCTGTTCTCGTATCTCTCTGCGCGCCCGGTCATTCTCCTCGTAAAATCTATGTTGTCCTGTATCGGCAGGGCGTAACGACTTGTGTGCCTTAATGGGTCGAACCCGCGAGATGATTCGCCGTCCTCCCCGTCCTCTCTCTGTTGCAGTAAACGCACAACCTGGCTTCTTGCAAAGTCCAGTTCATTTGAAAATAGCGGAACTGTGTGACGCGCTGAAGAAAAGATGAAAGACGACTGCTGAAGCGCGAAGAAATCTTGCAGAGAAAAATATCCATACAAGTACCTGAACATTCGGTTGATGTAATGGGGTTCGACGTCGGACTCTCCAACGGGTTCGGCCTCTGTCAGAGAAACCGTCAACTTGGTCCCGTCGTATGCAACTGATAGCTCTCTGCCCTGTCTGATCGAAATGGAAAGACGGCGGTTCGGACGAACTTCCCTGCTGTATTCGACATCCAATGCTGATCCTTCGAATGAGTCCCTTGATGTACTGAACACTCGAGCTATGCCATTCTCAGAAAACTCGCTCGTCATTGCTCGCAGCAGACGGGCCTGCTCCTCTATGAGCGCGCTATCCTCAACATCCCACTCTATCTGACCCTCAGCGATCAATGTGCTGACGAGATCATCCGTAGACAGGTCCACTGCTTTTTCGAAATGACTGTCAAAAAACTGGGAGCCGGCCGGACTCCATAGGAAATCTCTCGCTCCTTTCAGGAACCCATAAACTGTATGGACCAGGTAGGATTTGCCAGTGTTGTTGCGGCCGGCAATGATCGTAAAATCGCCTAGCGCCAGCTCGGCTTCCTCTATTGGTCCGATCTCCTTGAATCGAAATTTCATCTCTGCACCCCCTCCACCACGCGCAAGCGCCCGGCTGATTTGCCCACTCCCGTGGTGAATTTCGGATTTCAATTATGGTGCGTTTTCCTGTTTCCTACAAGCGCGCATGCACCTGACGCCAAGACAAGACGCCGGAAGAAACAAGAAGCGCGCAATTGGCCCGCAACCCTGGACCACGAGTTAAGGCGTACTATGGAGCTATTCACCCAGCCTGTGGAGGGGCCGAACGATGGTCAAGAGACGGCGGCGGCACACGGCGGCCTGCGAGTCCTGAGTTGCGCTGGAAGGCAGCAAGACGGCAGGCAATGTCCCGCCCATCGCTCGCCGGCGGAAGACCACTTCTTTCGCTAACTGGAACCGGCCGCATCCGTCTGGATACACCTTATCTTTCCCCTCTTGTCGTCCAAGGATCGGGGCCCGCCACATTCGACCGGCGCCGGGCCTGTGTTGGCTCGCGAACAGCCGTCGCAGAAGAGTTGGCGCCTGGCCCCCTCCAGCGGGGCGGCAGCCCTCTCCGCGCCTTCGTAAGAGGACTGCGCGTCAGGTTGACAGACGGCGCCGGCAACCCGGGAAACATCCTCGCCGCGCCCCGCGGCGGCTTCTGCGCCGCCGCACCGGAACCGGAGGCTATCCCGAAAAGTTTCACGCAAAGCCCCCCAACAGAAAAGGCCGGTCGCGCATCCCCGGCCGCCTGCTTCCGCACTGGCGTGCTCGACATGGAAGGCAGGACCAGGGATGCCGGCGCTATCCGGCCCCTTCACGTGACATCTCTATGACAGTTAACACTGTACAACATGACATCCCCGCACGATAATCTGTACGCAATGCCTACGCAGTCCCCACGCCGATAAGCTATCCCGGAATCTGAAACAGGCCGCGCCGCCCGTCCCCGGGCCCGGTCCCACACCGCGCAAGGAGCCATCGTGACTGACACTGACACAGCCTCCCACCGCTTCATCATCACCAGCGCAACCGACGTCGGCCCCTCCCACACACGGATGGTGCAGGCCATATCCGCCCTCGTCAACGGCTGTCCCGACTGTGTCGTCCCGCTTGACGAGGACTATATCTCTTCGACTCTTGAGAACTGGGTCGTCGCCGTCTCTTTGCCGGGCCGCTCTCTCCCCAACGGCTCCCTTGCCAGCATGGGCGCATCGCCCCCGCCGCCCAGACATCTTCTGACCAAGACGGAACCGGATTCGCCGCCCCTGCTGGGCTGCGTCTGCATGAATCCGGTGTCGAACCGGGTGGTCGAGATGCGTTCCATGGTCGTGATGCCGGTCGACCGGCGCAAGGGCATCGCGCTGAGGATGAGGCGCGAGCTGGAGCGCAGAGCGCGCGAGCGCAACTTTTCCGAAATCGTCTTCCGCCGCGTGCTGAGAAGAAAGCCGGAGGTGACCAGGCACTACCATGCCATCCTGGCCGAAAACGGCGCCTGGTCCAGGTATGAGCGCGTCGATATCTGTGACTGGGCCTATGCCTACGGCTTCAAGACGCCGATAGCCTGCGCCTGGGAGCCGGAAAAATGGATCTTTCCCTTCGGCTCCTCCCCCTCCTTTGCTCCGCCTCCCCCCGCCGCAGCCGGGGCCGGCCGGGCCATCGGCCGAATAGAGGCGCCCCAACCCGCCTGGTCAAACTGAGCGGCAGCCCGCGCCGTCGCGCCATCGCAATCGACAGCCCGGAGATCTGAAGCCGGCTGCGCAGCCCCAACCGCCCGCTGATCGCGCCGGCCCCGCCGCGCGACCGGGCGCAGCGCCCTCCGAGTTCCGAGTTCCGAGTTCCGAGTTTCGGCCGTTCCGAGCCGGTGGTAGCGTGTGCGCTTGTCTGAATTGGAAAGCACAGGGAAAGCGCCCGGTCCCCCAATCGCCCGCGCGAGGAGTCCATCCGCATGTTCGACGTCAGCAGGCTATTTGCCAAACAGCCCGGCCGCATAGCGGGGCTGGCTGTCCAGTCTCTCCTCCCGCCCGACTTTCCGAGAGGGCAGGACCGGCGTGGGCCGGCCGCCTCTATCTTAACCAGGCTTAGGAACTCCGCTATGCGGCGGAAAATGCGTGCCGCGCTGCTGCGGGTCCTGGCCGCTATCCTCGCGGCCCTCCTTCCTCCCCTCCATACACGGGGTATAGCGCATGCGCAGGAAGCCGCGCCGGCCGCGCCCGCGCTGACCAACGAGCCCTGACTCTTCAGGCGCCCGCCTATCTCCTGCCATGCTCTCCCGGGCCGCGCCGCGGCCCCGGCCCGCCGCCGTCGCCTCCATCCCGCGCAGTCGCCGCCCGTCCAGGGCAGGCCTGCCGGCATGTCGATGTCATATGATCCAAGCTGTGATCGTTGGCACTGTTCAGCGTGACACTCCGGATGATACTCTCCTTTTCATACCCCTTCCGGACCTGAAATCCAGAACCGAATCTGCCCCACACCAGCCGGGTCTGCCAGGTTGACCCGCCACAAGGAGAGAACACGGTGATTCCGAACTCACGCCAGCATGAGATCGTCTGCCGGCACGCCGATCTGCAAACGAACGGGCGCATCCAGCTGCGCCCGGCCCGGGAACAGGATATCCCCGCCATCTCAACCCTGCTCGACCGCAGTCCGGGTGTATTCCCTCGCAGCGAGGAGGAGATCTTCCAGACCCTTCCAAGCTGGCTCGTCGCGGTTGATCGCGGCCAACCCCGGCTGACTGCGACCGGCTCTGCACAGCTGATCGGCTGCGTCTCTTTCGAAGCGATTTCACACAGAACGGTCGAGATTCGTTCCCTCGCCGTCTCCGCCGCGGGGACGAAAGAGAACATAGGTCCGCTGTTGCTTCTCGAAATCGAGCGCATCGCCAAGGAGCGGGGCTACAGCGAAATCTGCGCCCGCCGAGTGAGCAGGAGGCAGAAAGAGAGTTTGCGCTTCTACCGTTCCGTCCTGCTTGATGACGGGAGCTGGCGCGACTATGAATGCACCCATTTGAAGGTAGGTGTCCAGGCCAGCCATGCCAAGGCGGGCGCATCCCTGGACATCGAAGTCATATCGGGGAAGGACCGGCATCCCGGTTCCTTCGAGGCAATATGGAACTGTTTCTCGCAGGGCGGATACCGGGTGCACCGGGGAGAGACGTCAGAGACGTTGAAGCCTGCGAGGGTCTTCCTGTTCCGTACATATAAACGGAGCGGCAGGAAAGAGAGCAACAGGTCTACGCGGACGAGCCCCGTCACGCAACCTTAACCAGTTCCCGCGCGTGTCGCCGCGCCGCCAAGGAGACGGGAAGCCATGTCCGCCACCGTCAGCTCACCCCGCAACCGTTCCAGGAGCAGGAGCACGACGGCTGTGCTGTGCGCGACCATACGCGCCGCGCATCTGCGCTTTGACAACGCCCCCATCTTCGAGGACGGATACGCCTTGCAGATGCTGCCGCCCTTCTGGCGTGCGGTCGCCTCCTGCCGGCCGCTCAAGTGGCTTGTTGGCGACGTCGTCCTGGGCGTCTACCGCCCGTTGTACCCGTCAGTCCTCCTGCGGGCGCGCTATACCGAAGACCAGCTGCTGAAGGCGATCGCTGAAGGCGCCGGCCAGTATGTGATTCTCGGCGCCGGTTTCGATACCTTCTCGTTGCGCCGCGGGCAGCTGGCCGGCCGCGTGCGGACATTCGAGGTAGACCACCCGGCTACGCAGGCGGTGAAGCGGCGGCGCGTCCTCAAGGCAAACGGGCGCATGCCCCCCAACCTCACCTTTGTTCCCGTCGACTTCGAGAACGACCGCCTGGACGGAGCGCTCGCGCAAGCCGGCTTTGACCCGCGCACGCCGGCCTTCTTCTCCTGGCTGGGCGTAACCTACTACCTGACGCAGGAGGCGGTCCGCGATACCCTTGACCGGATTGCGGCCATCTCCGCGCCGGGAAGCCGTATCCTCTTTGACTGGAAGATCGCCAAGCGGATGATGTCCGCGGACTGGCGAACGCTCGCCCAAAGGATGGAGCGCTTTGCCGCGCGCCTGGGCGAGCCGATGCTGACCTACTTTACGCCCCAGGCGTTGCGCGAGATGATGGCCGCGCATGGCTACGCGGAGGTGGAGATGATTGCGCCGGAGGAGCAGAGGCGCCGCTACCTGGCCGGGAGGACCGACATCCAGCCGGCCGCCTACACCCACTTCGCTCAATTCGCCGTTGCGCCGCCGCCCGCGCAAACCGTAGATCGACCGGCGCAGGAACGGTTCACAGATTCAGCCCACGCGTCACCCGCAGCGCAACCGGGTCCGGCGCCGCTCCTGCCGCCGGTCTGACTGCCTGCGTTCGGCAGGCCGAGAAAGGATCTCGCCATCTGGCCGGCCCATCGGCATGATCTGCCGCAACGCGGGCCCTGCCAGCGGGGGAAGCGACCCGCACGGCAAGGCGGGAATGCGCCTGTCACGGCATCCCCTCCCCCGGCCCCCCGGCTCTGGCCATGCGATAGCCGACACGCGGTTCGGTAATAATGTAGGTGGGATTCCTGGCGTCATCGCCCAGTTTACGGCGCAGTTTCATGACAAAGGAGCGGAGAAGCGTCGAGTTTCCGACATCGTCCGCTTTCCAGATATGCTCCAACATCTGGTCATGGCTGAGAACGCGCCCGGCGTTCACCGAGAGCATATAGAGAAGGTTGTACTCGGTCGCGGTCAGCCGTACCAGGCGATTCTGCACCGTCACGCTGCGCCGGGCATAGTCGATGGTCAGATCGCCCAACCGGTAGGGTTCGGGCTGTTCGTTCACGTCCGGCAGATACCGTCTACGCAGGGCCGCCTCGATTCTCGCCACCAGTTCCGTGGGTGAAAACGGCTTTACCAGGTAGTCGGCCGCCCCCTTCTGCAGCGCGTCGGCGATCGTCCGGTCCCTGCCGTAGGCGGAAAGAAAGATGACCGGCAGGCCGGCCATTGCCGGCGTTCGCTCCATGATCTCGATCCCGTCCGCGCCGGGCAGCACCAGGTCGAGCAGGACCAGGTCGGGCTTGGTTGCGCCGATAAGGCCGGCCACCTCCTCCGGGTCGCCGGTCACGACCGTGCTGTAGCCTGCATCGGTCAGCGTGCTGCGGACCTGTCTGAGCGTGTGCGGGTCGTCGTCGAGCACGAGAATTCTCGCCTGCCTCTCCGCCTGCGCCTGCGCGCGACGCGGCCTGCTTTCGGCCGTTCTTTCGGCAGCTGCGGGCTCCGCGGCCAGGGGAAGCGTAAAGGTAATGCGCGTACCCAGCCCCTCTCCATCACTCTCGGCCCAGATGCGCCCTCCGTGCGCCTCCACGATCCCCTTGCAGATGGCCAGACCCAGGCCCGACCCCTTGCCCTCACCGTCGAAGCGGGAGAACCTTCTGAACAGATGCGGCAGGCGGTCGGACGGCACGCCCTTGCCCTGATCGGCAACGCAGATGGAAAGATAATGCTCCTCAAGCGCAGCCGTCACCCGGATGGGCGACCCGGCCGGCGCATAGCGGGCGGCGTTGGCGATCAGGTTGCTCAGGACCTGTACGATGCGCCGCCTGTCGGCCAGGACCGGGGGCAGTTCCCGCGGCAGGTCGATCAGAATATCGTTCACGTTTGCGCCATGCAGGAAACCGTCTCTGGCCCGGTCGATAAGGAGGGCCGCCTGCGCCGGTTCCGGCGTGACCAGCAGCGTGCCGCTCTCGATGCGTGCGACGTCGAGCAGGTCGCTGATCAGGGCGCGCATCTGGCCGGCCTGTTCCCCGATGATGCGCAGGAACTGACGCATCTCGGACGGGTCGAGCTCCGAAAAGCCTGCCTGCATGGTAACGACCGAGCCTGTGATCGCAGCCAGGGGCGTACGCAGCTCGTGGCCCACCATGCCGAGGAACTCGGCCCGCATCCGTTCCAGCTCCTCCAGGGGGGACATATCCTGGATGGTGACGACAACCGACTTCAGCTCGCCCTCCGCCGCATGGATCGGCGTCGCGTTCACCAGTGTCACCATCTGCCGTCCGTCCGGCGCCTGGATGACGATCTCCTCCGCGCGCACCGTCTCGCCCGTGCTCAGCGCCTGCGCCAGCGGGAAGCTGTCCAGCGCGATCTCGCGGCCGTCCGCCCGTCGAAAGGTCAGCGCCTCCAGGAACTGCTCCACCGACTCGTCCGGCGCGCACAGCTCGCCCATAATCCGTCTTGACTCCTGGTTTACCGAGAGCGGGGCCCCCGTCGCGGCGTCGAAGAGGATGACGCCCACCGGCGCCGTGTTGACGAGCGCCTCCAGGTCGGTTCGGGCCCGCTCTGCGTCGCGGTATCTGCGCGCGTTGGCAATGACCAGGGCGGCCTGGGACGCGAACATGACCAGCGTCTCCTCATCTGTGCGCGAGAACTCCTGGCCGGGCTCCTTTTTGGCGAGGAACATATAGCCCAGGGCCTCGCCGCGATGGCGGACCGGCGCGGCAAGGAAGGCGCTCGCCTCTATCGGTGACTGCATATCGGGAAAGCCGTGTGCGCCGGCATAGCTGTGGAAGTCCCGCACGCGCAGCGCGACCGGAATGTGACGCAGGGAGTCGAAAAACCGCTCTCCATCGGGCATCGCCCACACCCGCTGGCTCTCTTCGCTTGTCAGGCCGGATGAGAGGAACACCTCCACACTGCCGGCTTCGTCGAGGACGGTAATCACGCCATAGCGGGCCTGCGTGAGCTGGCGGGCGCTCTCCAACACTTCGCGCAGAACGTGGTCGAAGTCAAGATCTTCGTTGATGCGCAGGTTGGCCTCGCTCAGCCTGGATAGACGCGCCCGCAGCGCCTCTATCTCTCCTTCCAGCTCGTCGATTTCCCTCATGATTTCTCTCTCTGCGTGGTGCGGTTGCACTGTTCCGTGCGCACTACGGCCGCGCGCCCGCCGGCCGGGAGCAACAACGGCTGCCATAGGGACGGAAGCGGCGGCGTACTGGCCGGGCATGCAACCGGGCGGCAGTTCCGCAGGCTCTGTCACGCCCGCTTTGCGCCGCAGGGCTGCAGGTTGGCGGACAGGTGTTGTCATTTTAGCGCAACTTCGAAAAGAGGCACAAAACAGTCACAGTTTCGGACGCCAAAATCACATGAAATTCATATGGATGTTGTACTCTCAATGCAGGCAGAACGACGCGCAAACTGCATGGCCGCTGTCACGGAGTGAACCGGCGCGACCTGCCGCAAGACGCCTGCGCAGGCATGGGCCGGGAGCGGTTCTCCCCCTGTGCCCGGCCGTACTCGCGCAAGGGCAGGTGGTTCGAGCGCTGTGGTGGCCCGCCGCCTGTACCCGCCTGCTGATCAGGCTCCCGCCTGAAAGGAAGCCCGCAATCTGTCAACAGGCAGATGAGTGGCGCGGTCGATACCCCCGACCAATGTAAGGAAGGGAGGCGTCCGGAATGTTCAAATACCGCACTGTAAGAGCCCTGATTCTGTTCCTGGTTCTGACCGTTTTCCTGGCGTTGGGGCACACGAAAATGGTGGGTGCGCGTGAGATGTTACACAGTTGCACCATAGAAGGGATTCCATTTTCCACCGGTCCTCTGCATGATGAGGAATGCGGCGAGCATACGCCAACGCCAAGGCCAAGGCCGACGAGCACGCCGACTCCGACGAGCACGCCGACTCCGACGAACACGCCAAGGCCAACGCCGACCAGCACGCCGACACCGACCAGCACGCCAACGCCGACGCCAGCCTTGGGCCAGGGCGGCCAGGGCCAGAGCGTACCGAGCCGGGGCGGCCCGGGACAGAGCGGCCCGGGACAGAGCGACCAACGGCCAGCGCCGACCAACACCCCCAGGCCAACCAACACGCCCAGGCCGGCGGCGATGAACACGCCAAAGCCAGTATCAGGACACCCACCCACTCCATGCGTCGTGACGCATGCCGCTACGCCGGCGCAACTGTGCCTGTCCGGCGATGGGCTTCAGTACTATTTCATCGGGCCAGGCGGCGGGCAGCCGGGGCCCTGGCTGCCTTCTGTCAGCGACCTGGCTGAACTGCATTCGATGGCCATGGCCGCGGTCGAGCTCTACCGCGGCCTGAATCCGATGACGGGCAAGCCGGTCCAGATCGACTATCTGCCCAATGAGCAGGTGATCCGGGTCTTCACCTACTACGCGGATACGCCTTACAGTGTGGACAAACCCTATATCTTCACACTCGACAGAAGCGGTCAGGTGACATATCAGGCCTGGTAGGTCCGGAGAGGGGTGAAGTAGCGCAGTGCGTTCGGGAAGCATTTAAAGCTGCTGATCTGCCTGCGCATATGAGCGGCCCGCTCCTGAAACGCCACGGTAGCCGGCGCTTACGACGCCGAAACTGTTCGCATCTCGCAGCGGCAGCTTGAACTGGGCCGCGAAGTGACGCGAAGAAGATCAAGGGCGCAGCGGATTTTCTGTGCGCAGCCGTTCGCGGCTCCGCCGCGCTTTGCCCCCGGAAGTCGCTGTTCAGACAGAGAGCAACGGGACCCGGTGGGAAGATCGCCCAGGCGCCGCTCGCCGTGGAGCCGGCTGTTGCAGATCGATGCCGGCGCTGCTTTCAGGCCGGGCGCGAGCCGCTGCCGCCATTGCGCGGTTCCGCCAGCCGAAAGAAGGTATGCGCGCCTCTCGGACAGGTGACCTGACCAAAGCCGGTCTACCCTGATCGTCCATAATCCGCCCGCACACAACGGCAACCCCCCTGAAGATGAAGGGAGCGACTTGGGTGCATATGCAGACGCTTTCCCGCAGAGAGAACCTGGTTCTGACTCTCGCCGCGCAGACAGTCATCTGTCTCGCCATCGTCCACATCCTCTTCCAGCGCGGCTCACTGCCGGAGCCCTTTCTTCTGGCTACGCCGCTCTTTTTCAGCCTGCTTCTCTGGCGCCTGCCCGCCGACAGCCCCTACCGGGCCAATCGCTATTTGACGCTGCAGGGTCTGATCGCCTTTCTTTCACTGACGCAGGAGTTCCTTTTCATCTATATCTTTCTCGTTCTTTCCGGGGAGGCGATGTTGCTGTTCAAAACCCGAACCGGTCTGATCTGGAATGGCATATTTGTTTTTCTCGCCCTATTTGCAAACTTCTATTTTCATCCGCAGGGCGCGTTAGAGCCTGCATCCAGAGCAATCATCATCATTGCCGGGTTCATTCTCTCGGTCATCCTGAGCGGTGGCATCGCCCGCGTGAGGCGGGACCGCAACGAGATCAACCGTCTGCTGGCGCAGCTGTCCGAAGCCCATACCCACCTGCAGGAACATACCCAACAGGCTGAGTTCCTGGCCGCGTCGGAGGAGCGCAACCGTCTCGCCCGCGAGTTGAACCATACGCTCGGCCACATGATGACCGTCGCCATCGTGCAGGTGGAGGGCGCGGCTCTGCTGCTCGAAAAGGAGCCGCGGCGGGTGGCCGCCAACCTCAAAATCGTGCACGAGCATCTCAGCGCAGGCCTGGATGAGCTGCGCCGCATCTCGAAACAGATAGGAAATGCCAAGAGCGAGGCCGCTGATCATACCCTCGCCCACAAACATCCGAAATAACAGCGGGTTATCTCCGCATGGGTCTTCGGGCGCCTCTTCGCCTGGCCGGCAGGCTGTCGCCCATCTGAGCAAGAGCTGCAAACGTTGTCGGCGCTGCGCGCAACCGCCGCCGCTGCCCCGTCCCCCCATGCCCGCTTACAACGCCTGGGTAACCTATGAACATGAAACGGTTTTTCCAAAATGAGAACCTTCTTCTGAAGAGCGGCGCCCAGCTCGTTATCCTCTCCACGTTGGGCCTCATAGCTGTCACAAGAGGCTCACTGTCGATGCTGCGGCCGCCTGATCTGGTACTGCTGTTGTTGTTCAACGCTCTTCTCTGGTGCCGGCGGCCCATCGCCGCGGACAGGCCCCGGCTCGGGGTGCATCTCTATCTGGCGCTGCAGGGCCTCTCTGCCTGCTGGCTGTATGCCCGGGACGTCAATTTTGGGTTCTTTTTCTTCATTCTCTACGTGCAGGCGATTCTGCTGGCCCGCCACCGCAGCAGAGCAGTCTGGATCGTCCTTTTTCTTTCCGCCTTGGTGGCAGGAAACTTCTATTTCCACCCGGAACCCGAACTGCTGATGACCCCTCTGTTGACACTATGGGTGTTCGGCACGATTCTTGTGTTCGTCACCCTCATGCTCATCAATCAAATGCGCGCGCAGAGGAAGGGAAAAGAGATCGAAGATCTGTTGGTGGAGCTGTCCCGCTCCCACCGCCGTCTGCGCGACTACGCCGAAAAGGTTGAGACCCTGACCGTCGTCGAAGAGCGCAATCGCGTCTCCCGAGAGCTGCACGACGCCATCGGCCACAGGCTGACCGCCTCGATCGTGCAGACAGAAGGCGCGCTCCACCTCATGCGACAGCATAAGACGCAGCAGGCAACCAGGATGCTCGGAAACGTGCACGAGCAGCTCCACGCAGGGCTGCACGAGCTGCGCGAGACGCTTCACGCCCTGCGCACGCCCAAGGTGACCGAGAGCAATCTGACCCTTATGCTGCAACAGCTGGCAGACGGGTTCACCATGCCTGCCCATGCCAAAATCCACACCCAGCTGTCCGACGCGCTGCCGCCCTCTCTCTCAGACAGCCAGAGCATGACGGTATACCGCGCGGTTCAGGAGGCGTTGACAAATACGGCCAAACATGCCCAGGCCCGCAATGTCTGGATAGCGCTAGACAGCAGGCGCGATAGCCTGATTCTGACCGTGCGCAACGACGGGCTGGACTTCAATCCGTCCGATCTTAGCGCCGGGTACGGACTGCAGGGGATGCGCGAGCGTGCCGCACAGTTCGGCGGCGCGCTTGACGTGACCAGGCCGGAGGAGGGCGGCACGCTGGTGACCCTCACCCTGCCCCTGCAAACGGAGAGGGGAGGCGATATGTCCGAGGCGTGCCTGGCATTGGAGCTGGAGGAGATCCCCGCGCTGCACGGGAACGGAGACGGTGTAAAAAAGTATGCCTGAGAAGATTGCGGTGATGCTGGTCGACGATCAGGCGCTGTTCCGCGAAGGGATGGCGATACTCATCGATGCCATCGACGACCTGACCGTTGTCGGCCAGGCCGGCAACGGCCGCGAGGCCGTCGACCTCTATGCCGCGCTGCGGCCGGACGTGGTCTTGATGGATGTGCAGATGCCGGAGATGAACGGCGTCGAGGCCACCCGCCGCATCCTCGCGCACGATCCACAGGCGCGCATCCTGATTCTGACCACCTTCGACAACGACGAATACGTCTTGGAAGGGATGCGCGCCGGCGCGATGGGCTACATACTCAAGGCGATGTCCAGCGACGAGCTGGCCCGGGCCGTGCGCGTGGCGCACCGCGGCGACGTCTGGATTGAGGTGTCGGTGGCCCGCACACTGGTAGATGAGCTGACCCGTATCCCTCCACTTTCCGCCGACGCCGCCTCCAGCCTGATCGAACCGCTCAGCGAACGCGAGCGGGAGGTTCTCCATCTGATCGCCAGGGGCTGCCGAAATCGCGAGATCGCCGCAACCCTCCACCTGGCCGAAGGGACCGTGAGGAACTACGTCTCTTCGCTGATGAGGAAGATATACGTCGAGGACCGTGTCCAGCTGGTCGTGCGCGCCAAGGAGTTGGGGCTTGTCTGACAACCGCGCCGCCTTTGCGGATCCTGCCCGCTTTCGCAGGGGCCGCCGCCGCCGCAGAAACTCCCGCCCAAGCGCCCCCGCCGCCGCCACCCTGCCGTCCTCCGCCTTCAGCACCCGGCCGCGTTCGGCTGCACCGGCGCCGCTGCCCAGGGAGAGGCCCTGATGGAGCTAGACCTGGGGTTGGTCTTCACGATTTTGTCCCACATCCGCCAGCACGGCGGCCGCCGTGAGACCGGTCTGCGTTATCAGGATATTTCTGGCGCATACACCTATGCCCAGGTCGACTATCACCTGAAGCGCTGCCTTGCGCAGGGCCTGATCACCGCAAGGGGCCTGGATTCAGGCGGTTGGGCCATCCTCTCCTTGACGCAGAAGGGCTGGGACTACCTGCGCGACGAAGAGACCTGAGCCCCGTTGCGCAATGGCATGAAAACGATGCGGTCGAGCATCCCGCGGCCTCAGACCTGATGCCGGCCGGCGCCCGCCCCGGCACGGCCCTGACCGGGCGGCCGTTTCCGAACCCTCTCCCGCCGGCGCGGCTGCGCGTTTGTGCGCTTTCTGAAAACTGATGCGCATTGCGGTATTGGCGCTTCGGGCTTGACTTGCGCCCTGACCGCAACTCTGATACTCTCAGACACACTTGGCCAGACGGTACGACAGCGGGCCGTTGGCCTTCCCCGGGCCCGCCCGTGCCGTCACGCTCTTTGTCAAACGTCGCCTTGACCTGACCAGGTCGGCCGCGGCGCGCGACCCCTGACAAAGGTGACAAAACCTCTGGCGCTCTTCACCATCCCAACTGACCGTTCAGGGAAAGACGACCCGATGCCCACCTCTTGCCATGACACCACAGCCCTACCCCTGAAAGACCGGGACCATCTCAACACGCGTCCATATCGCGCCCTTGTGTTGCCGCTCATTCTGGCCCTCGCCCTGCTGGCCTCCGCCGCCGCGCCCCTCTTCGCCCAGACCCCCAATCTCCTAACCGACGACTTCATCACCATCTCCCAAAACGAAGATGTCGAGATCGAGGTGCTCGGCAACGATAACCTCCAGGACTTTGCCGGCTTTGATTTCACAAACCCGGCGACCGGAAGGTTCAGCTCCTTCACCACCAATGCCTTCCGGCAGATTCTCTCCTTCAAATACACGCCCGGCATGGACTTTGTCGGCACCGACAGCTTCGTCTACAAAGTGCTCGATAGTCACGGGAACGCTCTCTACGCAACCGTTCATATCACGATCAACCCTGTTTCATATGGTGGGCTGAACTGTCCAACCTGTCTCATCCGACACGAGGCCGCGCCCGTCAACGTTACCCTCGGCGCGGACGGCGCCTTCAACTACCAATTCATCGGTGACGGCGGCGTCGCAACCGGGCCGCTGCTCCCGCCGGTGCAGAAACTGGCTGAAATGCACCCGCCGGGCTCGGGCAACATCCTCCTCTACAGCGGCGCAAACCCGATATCGGGCGCGCCGGTCGTCATCAGCTACCTCTCCACCGAGCGGCTCCTCCATGTCAACACAGCCTATCTGAACCGCCATGACGGCTCCATGAAGCCCTACATCTTCGTCATCAACCAGCATAACGAGGTATCGCACTGGGAATGGTAACCGCCGGCTTCTCTGAGCTTGTTGATCACCTGCTCCGGCGTATGTCTCTTCCTGGCCATCTTTCCCCCTTTCTACGGCCCAATACTAACATATTACCTGGACCATTTCTTGGGGGGCAGGTCAGCGAATTTTGGTCAGGTGTTTTCTGGCAATTGTTAATCTTCTTGGGAGAATGCTGTGGAAATTGGTGTACTGCCTTGGGTACTGTGTGGTGTCGTCACAGGCGTTGTGGCAAAGATAAGAAGACACAATGTTTATCTCTGGTCTCTGATTGGGTTTGTGGCAGGCCCTTTGGGTTTGATCCTGATTTTTGCTTTTCCTCCTGGCGAAGACGGAAATTCAGGCAAAGTGGAGTCATCACAATCGGGCTCACAACGAGAGTTTTGGAGACGTTGCCCTCATTGTGCCAAACCTATCATTGTTTCAGCAATGGTCTGTCGATACTGCGGACAGGACATACTCAATGCTTCTCCCGTGAGGAAAACCGAAGAAAGAGAGTGATGCTGAAACTCCCACCCCGACTCCACCCCTAGGGCAGTTCAATGAAGGTGAGGCGTGGCGTTTTGCGTTACGGTGGATTTAGGGATTGGCCGAAACGTGATATTGAAGCTGAATTTAAGTGAAAATTCCCGCACTTCGCGCAACGCAACCCAGCCCTGCGCTTGACGCGTGGTTATGCGCACTCCGGTGGCAGACTTCGGGGGAAAGACAACGGCCGCAAGGACATCTTGGTCGGATGTAGATGGATTGACAAGCTCCGCGTAAAGGGTGAACTCTTCTGGCCCATTCTTTAGCCAGATTTCATGTTCTGTCGGGCCTTCGCCAATCTGCGACACGGAAAACTCGATCCTGTTGACCAAGTGGGATTCGGTGAACGTTAGAGCAAGCCACTGTGGGGCGAAATCATCTGCCGACCACCAGGTGTCGGGATCGCCGTCAACCGCGTGAAGTTTGCTCCAATCGCCAGCGGATACGCTGACCTGCCCCAGGCCCGTGACATCCACTTCCGCGCTCCCGTCCCTTCTTGGTTCGCAAGCGGCCAGGAGCACGACGGCCGCAGCCGCAATCGCGACCAGGCTCAGGGAGATCATCCTTTTGGCCTTGTCCTTCATCAATCAGTCTCCGGGGCGAGCGGCAGCTGCGCCGAGTGGGTTTGCGGCTGGACCAGCGCCCGCCGGCCAGTTGACTGTCGAGGCCTGTCCGGCAGGGGGCGCCGGCGCCGTTGCCGTCGTAGACCGGGTCGAGGTGGACGGAGTCACGAACAGCTTTGCCTCCGGCAGGGCAATTGCATCTAAATCTGGATGCCAAAATACCTCACGAAGGGCACCCACCAGGGGTGCCCCTACCAATTGTCAATCGTTTTCGGCCAATAACTGATCTCCAGTCACCGAAATCATCAGCAATTTGAGACCGCGCACTATGATTTGCACTGTTCTCCGCGTCTTTTCGGAGTTGGGCTCGAATCAGGTGGTGTCGCGCGGTCTTGACCCAATTTGATCCAGTCGCCCTGGACTGCCCATGAGGCCGGTCAAGACAAGAACTGTAAGCTATCACCACCCGAAAATGTAATACACTGTGTTTCCAACCAGGAGCGGCATGAACTCCTCAACGGCAAGATCTGACAGGTAAGCGGTGCAGTCACTGTCGCCTTCCGGCAACGTCTGCCATAGCGTGTGGGTCACCGACATTCTGTAGTGGGAAATCTCCGCCGACCTCTTGCTCCGAATGATAGCGGCGTGGGACTCGATCAGGTCGGCCGGCTCTTCCCGCCCTTCCGCGCATCTGCGTTCCGATGCCGCAATCCCATTGGCGTACATCCACTCTATCCTTTCCAACCAGTCACCGGACCACCCGTGTCGCGTCGTTGAGCCAGTCCCCCAGCCTCGTGATCACCGGATACAGCGCCGCCGCCAGCAAAAGGGTCGCCAGAGTCGCAAAAACTGTGTCAGCGAGATCAAAGTAGGTCAGCGCCTCCATCACCTGTCTCAGGTGAACGTTAATCGTCCCACGCGCCACAGGAATAAACCCAACTGTAAACGCGCCGCCCGCGACCAGCGCCCGCCGCCAGCCCTCCTCTATCCCCTTCCGATCCATCCGCTGACAGGCCAGGTCCATGAACAGGGCGCCGACCAGGAAAATAAGTGTCAGCTTGGGCCGGACTCCGGTCATCTGAAGGACCGCGACCGATGAAACGGCTCGCATGCTGAAATAGATCAGCGTCGTTATCGTTGCCGACCACGGGCCGGGTGCCACACGCCGCCCCAGGACCAGGGCGGAGAAGGAGACAATGCCGGTGATAAGGGGAAACACCCAGACAGGGCGGTTGGCGACGAGTTCAATATGGTTGACGACCACCTCCCACTCAATCACGGCGATGATCAAGAGCAAGTTCATCGCCAGCGCGATGTAGATCAGTTTCAAAAAACCGATCCACTCTGCCAGACGCCCCCTGATCCGGACACGCCCCATCAGGCCAATCGCGGCGATAGGCAGACTCGCCGCGGCCGCGGCCAGGAAAATGTGCGGCGGACTCCAAGGGGTCAGGTCTATCCCGTACAGTTCATGCCAGATGGCATCCGAAGGAATCGAGAGCAGACCGTATCCCGCCAGAAGCGCACTGGCGGCTATGTAGGGATTGCGCCGCGCCCACAGGCGCGGGTCCCGCACACCCGCCTTCAGGTTGGGTATGGCCAGGGACATCATCCCGCCGAGCGCCACCAGGAACGCGAGCAGGAAGCTGGCGTATATCAACAGGTGTGGCGGCCACAGGAAGTCCTCTCCACCGGGCGCGATCCCGCTGGCGACATGCTCGCTGAGGTCCCAATAGCTGCCGGCGCAGATCAGCAGCGAGCTCACGCCGATGAGGGTCGACAGTCTGAAGGAAAGTCTGGAAGTGGCTACGACGACACTTTTGTGCGCCGCGGCGGTCGACGGGCTGCGGTTCAGAGGTGACATGAAAAGCCACCAGGTTATCACAGCCAGTCCCCCGATAACCAGGGCTGAGAAGATCAGACCTTGCAGAAATAGCGACTCCATATTGCATTCCTCCCTCTCGGCGCGAGGCAATCGGGCGCGGACCTTCAATGTTCGGCGGCCTCAACTGCCGCCTTATTTCAACAGCGGCGCGCCATCTTGCACGGCCTCGACCACCTTCGGCTAGCCGCTGCAGCGGCACCTTCCTGCCGGCGTCCCTTCACGGTCAGGCCAATGCTATGTTTCAAAGGTCAAGCCCCTTCGCTGCGCGACCTGCCTTCTGCCAGTCTCATATTGCCTGAGAGGCGGCTTACCCTTGGCCGCACGGCCGGCCCGCCGCCAGCCGCTGCCGCCGCGTGCGCGGCCCGTTCAGCGTCCTTCCGATGATCGTGTAGCGCACGCCAAACTGGTAGGTGGCCACCGCAACCAGCGTGACGCCCGCGCACACCAACAGGAACTTGAAATGGTAGTGGATTGGCACTCCAACCACCAGCAGTTGGCCGGCGATGACCAGGGGCAGGTGAGCCAGGTATGTCCAATAGGATGCGTCGGAAAAGTAGAGCACGGTGAAGCTCTCACGTGACGCAATCCAGCGGAACAGCCCCATCAGCCCGAAACACATCAGCCAGGCGCAGGCCGATTCAATCAGCGTGCTCGCCAGCGTCAGCGGATTCCTGAACATGAAGGCGTAGGGGACGGCTCCTTCATAGTCTGTCGCGGCCTCCCCGATGGGGACGGCGCCCTCAAAGGCGCTCAGGTACTGCCCCAGGAGGTAGAAACCGGCGTAGAAAGCGATGGCCGCGGGCAGCAGTGCGACGCTCCACCAACTACGGACTCTTGACCCCCCCCGCTGGTAGAAGAAGACGCCGAAAACGAAAAAGCAGCCATAGTAGGCGATGACCGCCGGAGCCGGGACAATTGCCGTGGCGTTATCCGCGCCGTATATCGGTTCTACAAATAGCACTGATAAGGCCATCGAGAGCGGGATGACGGCCCACCATGCGACAGGATGCCGGAACCGCAGACCCCGCCAGGCGGCGAAGACGAAGCAGGCGGTCAGCAACAACAGATGCCAGAGGAACCAGAGATGCCCAAGGCTGAAAAGCCATAGCAGCGGCAGCGCCCAAACCGGGAAACTGTATGGCTCCTGGTAGCCGGAAGCGCTGGCAATAAGCCACACGCTGAGAGGGAGGACGGTGAAGCAGCCGGCGATAAAAGGGATGCCGATGCGCCGCAATCGCTGTAGCGCCAGTCTGCGCAGGCCCCGCCGCTGCCACAGCAGAGCGCTGAAAAAGCCGCTGAGCAGGAAGAACACCGGCATTCGGAAGCCGTGAATCGTCTCAATTGCCAGCGTATAGGTCCGGTCGCCGCCGACCGTCGCGTCGTGTATCGGCCAGATCGGTTGCGGATCGGCCACCAGAAAGATGCTGGAGTGCAACACGATGCCCAGGAACATCGCCACGGCCCGCAGCGCGTCCAAATCGTAGAAGCGTTGTGATGGCCTGTTCGCGTCTGCCATGGCAATCGACCTTTCTTTGGCGCCGCCGCAATCGTCCATCGACATTGCGGTCCGGTCCGGGTACACCCTCCGGAATCCACCGTCTACACCACGTACGCCAAAGGATACCAACTCAATGTGTCTTTTTCGTGCCTTTTCCGCCTCTCAGGGTGAAGGTATTGTGAATTCTTGCAGAACTGATCGAAATCCGGCCTAGCCGGAAGCAGGCGCGGACTTCAAGACGGCTCTGCTCTCCCCGATTCCTGAAGAGACCGGCCACGGCCGCCCCCCGAAGACTGCTCCTTCCCTGCGCGGCGATGAGGCTCTCTGCCAGCCGCAACCAACATGGACTGCGCCCCGGCCGTCGCTGGTCCACACCCAATGACCGCCCACCGGGGCGAACCGCAGGACATCAGGTTCCGCCCCCGGCCCGCGCGCAGGCGCGCCATGCCGGCCAATCCCCCGTCAAGAAATTTGCCAGGCCTGAAAACATATGGCACAATAGTTCTATTCGCATTCTGCGCAGATGCGGACCATCCGTAAGGCCCCCTCTGCATGCACGCAGCCGGGCCCGCCTGGTCCCGCGCCTGCCCTGAACACACAGACAGCCCGTCACCGGGCCATGATTGCCTATCGATAGACCGCCGGCCGCTTCGCCGCGCCACACCTGCCGCCTCACGCGACCGCCCCCGAAACCTGAGGAGGAAGAAGATGCCCAAAACCCCCTGCAAAGCCCGCAGAAAAGATGGAGAACCCTGCCAGGGCAACGGACTGCCGGAGCACGACGGCTACTGCATCGCCCACGTCTCCCCCGCCATAGCGGGGGAGTGGCGCTCACGCGGCGGCAAGGCCTCCTCGAACGCCGCCAGGGCCGACAAACGCATACCCGAACGACTGCGCGGCCTGATCGATAAACTGTCCCAGGGCATGGACGATGTCATCGCGGGGAAAATGGAACCGTCCACCCTCTCCGCGCTCGCCCGCACCGCCAGGGTTCTGGTCCAGATCCACCGCCTCGCCGACGAAGAGATGGATCTGATTCGCGCCGAAGAAAGCGCCGCAGCAGCCGCCCAGGTCGCAGGTGTTGCCGGCGACCCCGCCATCCTTGATGCCGCCGCCGCCATCACCGACTGGCAGAAGGACTACACGCTCGAATCCCTCATCGCCCAGGGGCTTGTAACGCTCGAACCCGACCCTGCCCAGGAGACCGGCGAACCGCCCGTGCACCTCCTCACCACCGCCGGCAGACAGCGCTTCGGCTACCAGCGCCTGGCGGCTTACACACAGCAGGATGTCGACGCCTTGAAAGATTTAGCGGCCGACCCCGACCTTGAGGGCAACCAGCTGCCTGCAGTACTCCTCGATCTGCAAAAAACGCGCACGACCCTCGAAGAGTTCCTGACCGACTTTTCTCCCGGCGCCGAGCCCGTGCTCGACCCCTTTACAGGCCAGACCCTCAGTCAGCTTCCCACCGCCGTGAAGCCCGCTACAGTGCCCGTAGCCGGCCCCGGGGAAGCCGAACAGGCCGCCAAGGAGATGCAAAAGATCCTCCGCCGGGCCACGGCCGCGACCCGCGAAGTCGAAAAACTGTACGAAAAGCAGTATGGCCATCCATTCGACTATCGGGACGAACTCGGGGAAAACGAGGAAGACTAACTGCCGGCCAAACTCGCGCCGCCCGGCTATACTTCCACCTCTCCCGCGTCCTCCGGCAGCCCCTCTTCCAAACACATTGAAAAATAAATAATATATTATTTTTATATAATCTCCCCAGATCGCCGGCCGCGCGTACCTGCCGGCCCCTCCGCGTCCAGCCATACCCGACCCTCGACATGACCCCGTTCTCCCTTGCCCGCAAACGTCCCCGACGGCGGCGGCCGCCAACCCCACATTGGCCGCTATGCAAGAAAAAAATTTTCCCCCGATCTCTCGTAAACGCTCGTGTAACTCTCGTGCAGCTCTCGTACGAGCGCTCGTGTGTTAACTCCTGCGTCTGCAACCCGTTCAACCGCCCCCGCCCCCGCCAGATGCGCCCGCCTTCGACACCATCCCGACAGGCCCCGCGCCTCCGTCCGCCCCGGATTCCACCGCCCCGTTCCTCCCCTTAACGCCATCCCGCCACCGCTGAAATGTGCATATTCCGCGCCCATCGTGTAGACTGTGCACTGTTTTTGCCGCGACGGCACGCAGTTCACCCGAACTGTACCTGTATTCAACTCAACCTCTTTACAAACACACAGGAGAACAGAATGGTTGGTAGAAGGTTCACACGTCTCTGGATTCTGGCGGCCTTGCTCGCGCTGCTCGTCATGTCCGGCTGTGTCGCCGCCGACACCGGCGGCGCTGCGGACATGCCCGCCGACGATATGGGCGAAATGGCCGATGAAGGCTATCCCGAGGAGATGATCATCGGCATGGGCGCGCTGCCCGTTACGCTCGTGGGCAACACCGTGCCCTCGCTGCAGTCCCGCATCTTCTCCAAGCTGATGTACGAGACCCTGGCCGTCCTCAATGAGGAGACCGGCGGCATCGACCCCGTCCTGCTCGATTCGATGGAGCTGGTCGACGACCTCACCGTGCGCATCGTCATCAAGGAAGGCATCGAGTTCCACAACGGCGAGCTGCTGACCGCGCCCGGCCTGGCCAAGAGCTTCGAGCTGCTCAAGGCCGCCGAGCCGCAGAAGTTCACCTGGTCCTTCCGCCAGCTGAACGACTATGAGTCCTACGAGGTGATCGACGACTACACGATGGAGTTCACCCTGATCGAGCCGATCGATCGCTGGGCCAATCTGTTTGCCAACCACATGCCGCTGGCGCCGGACCACCTCGAGGCGGTCGGTCTTGACGGCTACATCGAGGATCCGGTCGGCACCGGCCCCTACAAGTTCTCGAACTGGCAGCGCGACAGCCACATCACCCTCGAGCGCTGGGAGGACTACCCGGGCGGCGTGCCGGTCATCGAGAAGGTGACCTTCCGTCACATGCCGGAGGCCGCGGTGCGCGTCGCCGCGCTCAAGAGCGGTGAGATTCACATCGCCGCCCACGTGCCCCCGGACCAGGTCGATAGCCTGACCGCGGAGGGCTTCGAGCTCTACGCCGGCGACAGCATGCAGAGCATGTATGTCGGCCTCAACATCTACGGCCGCGACGAGCGGATGGCGGACGTGCGCGTGCGCCAGGCGATGCTCTACGCCCTCGACCTCGACGGTATGTACGGCACGATCGCGGGCGGTTACGGCACGAAGCTGGAGTGCCAGATCGTGGCGCCGGGCGGCTTCGGCTACAACCCGGACGTGCAGAGCTATCCCTACAACCCCGAGAAGGCGAAGGAGCTGCTGGCTGAGGCCGGCTATCCCGACGGCTTCACCGTGACCGGTTCGGCCACGACCGGCCGCTACTTCCGCGACCGCACCTTCATGGATGCCCTCGCCGCGCAGTGGGCGCAGGTCGGCATCACCGTCGAGATGGAGTACCCCGAGTCCTCCGTCTGGCTGCAGGAGCTGATCGACCAGACCCTGCCGCCGATCATGAACATCGGTCTGAACTGGTATCTGGCCGACAACACGACCTCCATGTGGGGCCCTGTCGGCGATACCGCGCCCGATCCCGGCTTCCTTGAAATGGCCGCCGAGAAGCGCACCATCGCCGACCCGGTCGTGCGCGAGCAGGTTGTCAAGGACATTGCCGCCTACATCTGCGAAAACGCGCAGGCGGTGCACGCCTACACGATCCCGGCGCTCTACGCGCTGGCCCCGAACCTGCCGGAGCTGAGCTTCAGCAGGTCCTTCGAGATCTTCATCCCGACGGAATAGGGAGAACTGAAGAGTGAACGAAGAGGAGTGAGGCGTCCTGTCCTCACTCCTCTCTTCTCGCAGACAACCTGCCATGAGAGCCTTCGTCATCCGCCGTCTGCTGCAGGCGGTCCTTGTTATCTTCCTGGTGGTAACGCTGGTCTTCTTCCTGATCCGCGTCTCCGGTGATCCCGCCAGCCTCGGCGTCAACCTGGACCCGAACCGCTCGCCTGAGGATATCAAGGAGGAGTACGAGGAGATCCGCCGCAAGATGGGGCTGGACAAGCACCCCATCATTCAGTATTTCGTCTTCTGGCAGCGCACGGTGCAGCTGGACTTCGGCTACTCGTTTCGCTACGGCGTGCCCACCACGCGCGTGATCTTCGAGCGGCTGCCCAACAGTCTCCGCCTGGGAGGTGCGGCCGTCGTCCTGGGCATTGCCCTCGGCCTGCCGCTCGGCATTCTGGCGGCGCTGCGCAGGGGGACGATGATCGACACCGCCGCAACCATGGGCGCTGTCCTGGGGATCGTGACGCCGCAATTCTTTCTGGCAATCGTTCTGATCCTGATCTTTTCGGTAGAACTCAGACTTTTGCCGACGTCCGGCGTCGGGACCTGGAAACATCTGATCCTGCCGGCCGTCACACTCTCGACCGGTCTGATCGCGACCGTCGCCCGTATCGCCCGTTCCGGCATGTTGGAGGCGCTCGGCCAGGACTACGTGCGCACCGCGCGCGCGAAAGGGCTGTCCGAACGCGTTGTCATCTTCGGCCACGCGCTGCGCAACGGCAGCATGTCGGTGATCACGGTGACGCTCTCGTCGCTGCCGCACCTGATCGGCACCGTCGTCGTCGTCGAGGTCGTATTCTCGTGGCCCGGCGTCGGCAATCTCATGGCGCAGTCGGTGATGGCGCGCGACTATCCGGTGGTATTTCTGGACGTGATTCTATTCTCCGTCCTGACGGTTGTTACTTTCCTGGTCATGGACATCGTCTATGTGATGGTCGATCCCAGAGTTAGACATCGGTAGCTGTAGGACAGATGGCTACGTTACTTGCACAGCAGGAACTTACAAGCCGCAAACGAACAACATCCACGTGGGCCGAAGCCTGGAAGCATCGCCAGGGCATCGTCGGCGGCTTCCTCCTGGTCGTATTCTTTTTCATGGCGATCTTCGGCCCCATGCTGGCCCCGAAAGACCCCGTCGCCATCGACCTCGCCAACCCCTTCGCCAAGCCGGTATGGCTCGACCTGGAGAACGGCGTCGGCATCATGGGCACCGACAACATCGGCCGCGACGTCTTCAGCCGCGTCCTCGTGGGGTCGCGCATCTCGCTGCTCATCGGCTCCACCGCCACCATCGTCGGGATCGCCACCGGCATCGTCCTGGGCCTGATCGCGGGCTACCGCGGCGGGCTGGCCGGCGACATCATCATGCGCGTCGCGGATACGCAGACCGCCATCCCTTTCCTTGTCCTGTTGATCGCCGCGGTCGCTTTCATCGGCGGCGGCCTGCTCAACATCATCCTCTTCCTCGGAATCGGCGCGTGGGTCGGCTATGCGCGCCTGATACGCGGCGAGGTGCTGAGCATCCGCGAGCGCGACTTTGTCGAGGCTGCGCGCGCGATCGGCGCCGACGACGCCCGCATCATGTTCCGCCACATCCTGCCCAACGCCGTCGCGCCCGTCATCGTCGCCGCCACCCTCTCCTTCGGCTCGATGATCCTCACCGAATCGGCGCTGAGCTTCCTCGGCTTCGGCGTCTCCACCCTGATCCCCACCTGGGGCAAGATGGTCGCCGACGCGCGCGACTACGTCACAACCGCCTGGTATCCCAGCGCCTTTCCCGCCCTCGCCATCATGCTCGTCGTGCTCGGCGCCAATCTGCTCGGCGACTGGCTGCGCGACATTCTGGACCCCAGGCTGCGCGGCCGCCAGAACTGAGGCAGATTGCAGGAAACCCCCCATTTGCGCAGAATAGAAGGAGTAGAGGCGAAACGCCTCACGCTTCGTTTCCTTTCAGGAGGCCATCGTAGAGATCTTCCTCTGGTCCGGGGCCGCCCGCACTGCCGCACAGACCCCGGCGCAGCGCAACCGCTACGTCGATTTCCTGCGCGCCGCCTCGATCTGCGCGGTGGTCATTGGCCACTGGCTGGCGCTCACCGTCTATGTCGACGACAGCCGGATTACTGTGATCACAGATGCGCTCTCCAGTTTTCCCTGGACGCGCTGGCTGACCTGGCTCTTCCAGGTGATGCCGGTCTTCTTCCTCGTCGGCGGATATGTCAACGCACTCGGCTGGCAGTCGGCCCAGGGGCGGGGGGAAGGATACGCCTTCTGGCTGGCCGGCCGGCTGCGGCGGCTGCTCCTTCCGGTCCTGCCCGTTCTCGCCGTTTGGACCTTGATCGGGCTCGGCCTCACCGGCAACATCAGCTTCTGGACCCCCATCTTTACCTTGGGCGGTTCCGCTCTCCAGATGGCCTCGCAGTTCGCGCTGCTGCCGGCCTGGTTCCTGGTTGTATATATCGTCGTCGTCCTGCTTGTTCCGCTCACATACGGCGCTTGGCGGCGCTACGGTATGGTATCCTTCTGGGCGCTCGCGGCGGCGGCCGCGCTCGTCGACGTGGTGGCCCTGGGCGCGGGCTGGGGTCTGTTCGGCTGGCTCAACTACCTCTTCGTCTGGCTGGCAGTCCACCAGCTCGGCTACGCCTGGCAGGCGGGAGGTTTCGCCAATTCGCGGCGCTGTCTCCTGTGGGCCGCCGGCGGCATCGCCGCGCTGGTCGCGCTGGTCGCGCTCGGCCCCTATCCGATCAGCATGGTCTCCGTGCGCGGCGAGGGGATCAGCAACAGCCTGCCGCCCAAACTCACACTGCTGGCGTTGGGCCTTTTCCAGAGCGGCCTGCTGCTGGCGGTGGAAAAGCCGGCGCGGCGGCTGCTGGCGCGCGGATTCCTGTGGACGGCGACGGTGCTGATCAACGGCATGATCATGACGATTTTCCTCTGGCACGTAACCGCGCTTCTTATCGTGACCGCGCATGCGATGATTGCGGAGGTCGGGATCTCATCTGTTCCCGGCACGGCTGCATACTGGCTCTCGCGCCCGCTGTGGCTCGGCGCGATTGCGATCGCGTTGGTGCCTTTCGTTGCGCTCTTCACCCGCTTCGAACGGATTGGCGCCACGCGGCGCCGCGCCGCGCCCCCGGCCTGGCAGCTGCTGGTCGGCTGCGCCCTGGTCTGCTCCAGCCTGGCGACGCTGACGCTGCGGGGCATACCGACCGAGAGCTGGCCGGGGATCAACCTGCTGGCGCTCGGGTTGCCGTTTGTGGGCGCGGCGCTGGTGTGGTTTGGCCCCGCCGGGCGCGCGTCTGAAGACTCCTCTGCCGGGCAGTTGGATTGAACCTTGAGGGACTGTGGCGCGAGTCAGCGCTCGGCGCCCCATCGGGGGCCTGCCGAACTATACTCTTCCTCTAGAATAGAAATTGCGAAAATATGGCGGAACCGCTATAATTCAACATAGGTCTGAAAGATGCTCAAGCCTGTCGAATGGGTCGGTTCAAGCAAAGCCGACTTAAGAAAATTTCCTGATGCAGTGCAGGATCAGAGCTGTGGAGCAGCACTACAGGGTCACCTATGGCGAAAGGTAGAACTAGCAATGAATGAGGAAGAAGTGAAAATCGAACGCAGCAGCGGCAACGTATTCGCGGATTTGGGGTATGCCGACGCCGAAGCGCATCTGCTCAAGGCGGAACTCGTTACCCGCATCGACCGGGTCATTCGCCAGCGCAGGCTCAAGCAGGTCGAGGCCGCGCAGCTGTTGGGGCTATCCCAGCCTGACATATCGCGCCTTCTGCGCGGCAACTTCCGCGACTACTCCGTGGAGCGGCTCCTGCGCCTGTTGACCAAGCTGGGACATGACGTAGAAATCACGATTCGCGATGCGGATTCACCGCGACAGGGCAGGCTGAGCGTCGCGGTCTAAGCGAGCGCAAGAGCGAATCCACCTCCAAGACCCCGTCCACATCCTGAAGTGGGCCCGACATCAAGGCTTGTGCCGCGGTCCGGGCGCGCACATGCCCCAGATTGAACTCCTCTGAAGCGGATGGGGCCTCCCCCGCATCCACGCGCCGCTGCGCGCCCCCCAAACTTTCTTCCAAAAACCCCTTGACAGATGAAGACAGTTAGGCTATCCTTACTTTGAATTTAGCCGTGACTAAAAATTTCTCTCCCGAACGGAAATTGCCCGTGCGCGGGAACGGTAATCCTGGAGGAACAACACTCGCAATGCCTGACCGATTCCACGTCACAGAAGCAAAACGCGTTGCTGCCCTGCTTTTCATAACCGCGCTTCTTGTCGCCGCCTGCGGCCGGGAGGAAGGGCCGGGCCCAACGGACGCGGCCGCGGATACCGGCGTTGCGCCGGCGGCAACGGCCGCGCCAGGCGCGTCCGCGTCCGGAGACGTGAGCGCCGACGGGATCTTTCGCATCGTCGCCACGACCACCCAGGCGAGCGACCTGTCCGCCATCCTCTCTGAAGGCGTCGCCAGGATCGAGATCACGCCGCTGATGGGCGCCGGTGTCGACCCGCACCTCTACCAGCCGACCGAGTCCGATATCCGGGCGATGAACCGGGCCGACATGGTGATCTACAGCGGCCTGCATCTCGAAGGTCAGTTCGACGCCGTCTTCGAGGCACTGCGCGAGCAGGGCACACTCGTCTACGCCCTCTCGCAGCCGGTCAAAGACGCCGGTTACGTCATCGGCGGCTTTGTCACCGACCAGTACCAGGCCGGCACCGACGACCCGCACTTCTGGTTCGACCCGCGCAACTGGGAGCTCACCACCACCGACCTCGCGCACACGCTGGCCGAACTCGACCCGGACAACGCCGATACCTATACCGCCCGCGCCGAGGCCTATCTCGCCCAGCTGCAGGCGCTCTTCGCCTGGGCCGACGAAGGCATGCGCTCTGTTGCGGAAGGCCAGCGCTACCTCGTCACTTCGCACGACGCCTTCCAGTATTTCGGCTCGGCCTTCGGCTGGAAGATGACCGCCATCCAGGGGATCAGCACCGAGGACGAGGCCGGCGTGCGCGACATCCAGGAGACGGTCCAATTCGTCATCGAGCAGGACATTCCCGTCCTGTTCGTCGAGAGCAGCATTCCGCCCAATACGATCGAGGCGGTGCAGGCCGCGATTGTGGCCGGCGGCGGCGCGGCGCGCGTCGGTGTGCGCGAGCTCTATTCGGACGCGATGGGCATGCCCGGCACATTCGGCGGCACCTACATCGGCATGATCGCCGAGAACGTATACACGATCCTGCAGTCCTACCAGTGCGCCGGCGCCGGCGCGCACATCCCCGGCTGGCCGCAGGCGATCGAGATCGCGCCGCCGCAGGCGCTGCTGACGGTGGACTGCGGAAGCGGGTGAGGCGGGATCGTATGAGACGCAAGGAAGAGGAGCGGCGTCGGCGCGCCCGCAAGAGCTGCATTTGAAGGAGCGCACTGCGGTGAGCATCCAAAACGGGATTGGTCTACGACAGGCCGACACTGCGCCCACCAAGGAGGCGCCAGCCCAGGAGGCGCGCCCCGGCGGCGCGGCCCACGACCCCGCCTCAACCGCCCTGGAGATCGACGATCTGACCGTGGCCTACAACAGCAAACCGGCCATCTGGGACATCGACCTGCGCGTGCCCGAGGGCGTGCTGATGGCGATTATCGGCCCCAATGGCGCCGGCAAGAGCACGCTCATCAAGGCCGCGCTCAAGCTGATTCCCCGCGCCGCCGGCACCGTCCAATTCTACGGCCGGCCCTACGAACAGGTGCGCGGCCTGGTCGGCTACGTGCCGCAGCGCGGCAGCGTCGACTGGGACTTCCCGACCACCGTGCTCGACGTCGTCACGATGGGCCTGTACGGCAGGCTCGGCTGGATGCGCCGGCCCGGGCAGAAGGAGCAGGCCGCGGCCATGCACGCGCTCGAGCAGGTCGGTATGCAGGATTTCGCCGAGCGCCAGATCAGCCAGCTCTCCGGCGGTCAGCAGCAGCGCACCTTCCTGGCGCGCGCCCTGGTGCAGGACGCGCGCATCTACCTGATGGACGAACCGTTCGCCGCGGTCGACGCCGTCACCGAGCGCGCCATCATCACCATCATGCGCGAGCTGCGCGCCCGCGGCAAGACCGTTGTCGTGGTCCACCATGATCTGCAGACCGCGGCCGAGTATTTCGATTGGGTCACGCTTCTCAACGTCGAGGTGGTCGCCAGCGGCCCCATCACCGAGACCTTCACCGCCGACAATCTGCGCCAGACCTACGGCGGACGCGTTGCCTATCTGCAGGATGCCCAGCGAATCGCCGGCCGGGAGGATTTGTAGTTTTCAGTTCCGAGCTCCGAGCTCCGAGCTCCGAGTTCCGAGTTCCGAGTTCCGAGTTCCGAGTCTTCAGCTCTTGGTGTGAAACGCAACTGGCAACTGACCACTGGCAACTGGCCACCGGCAACTGGCCCCTGACCACCGGCCACCATCCATTGCAGAAAAAGAGTGTCCACTAAAAACACAAAACTAAAAACTAAAAACTCCCAAGACCGACGTATCTGGCTGCTGATCGGGGCGACCGCGCTGGCGGCGGCGCTGTTCGTGCCTTTCAGCCAGCTTTTTCTGCATGTCGAGTACGATTACACGCTGCGCACGGTCGCTCTCGGCGGCGCGCTGCTTGGTGTCGTCAGCGGCGTGCTGGGCTGTTTTGCCGTCCTCCGCCGCCAGAGCCTGCTCGGCGACGCGCTTTCGCACGCGGCCCTGCCGGGGGTCGCGCTCGCCTTCCTGCTGGCCGGGCGCGACCTGGGCCTTCTTCTGGTCGGCGCCGGCGTGACCAGCTGGCTGGGCGTCTATTTCATTCGCCTGCTCACCAACACGACCCGCATCAAGCAGGATGCCGCCATGGGCATCGTGCTGGCGGCCTGGTTCGCCGCCGGCATTGCGCTGCTGGTCTACATCCAGGCCCGCCCGGATGCCAGCCAAGCCGGCCTCGATACCTTCATCTTCGGCCAGGCCGCCGCCATCGTCGAGCGCGACGTGCAGCTGATCGCCACCGTCGGCGCGGTCTCTTTTGTTGTCCTGGCCCTCTTCTGGAAGGAGTTCAAGCTGATCACCTTTGACGCCGAGTTCGCCGGCGCCAGCGGCTTCCGCGTCAACCTGCTCAGCATGCTGCTTTCCACCCTGATCGTGGTGGCGATCGTGCTCGGCCTGCAGCTGGCCGGCGTGATCCTGATGGTGGGGATGTTGATCGCTTCCGGCATCGCCGCCCGCCAGTGGACCAACAAACTGGGCCAGATGGTCATCCTCTCGGCCGTCTTCGGGGCATTCGCCGGCAGCACCGGCGCAATCGTCAGCGCGGTCGACGCCGACATCCCCACCGGGCCGCTGATCGTGGTCGTCGCCTTCCTGCTGGTCGCTGTCTCGCTCGCATTCGCGCCGGGCCGCGGCCTCGTCTGGACACTACTGCGCCGCCGCGATGACAGGCGCCGTTTCGCCGCCCAGACGATGCTGCAGGACCTCTACCACTACGCAACCGACCACGGCGCGGCCGACACCGCCGCGCCCGAGGCCTTCCTCTTCGGCGTGCGCGGCGCGGCCGCCAGGATCGGCCTGCGCCAACTGCAGGTCCGCGGCCAGGCGCAGCCGCGCGACGGCGCCTGGATGCTCACTTCCGCCGGCATCGAGGCCGCCGCCCGCGACGACCGCAACAACCAGCTCTGGTCGGTCTACCGCCAGTACGCCGATGACCTCGACCTGCCGACCGTCGCCGAAGACCGCCTGCAGGAGATCAGCCAGGTCCTGCCCGCCGAGGCCGTGGCCAGGCTCGAACGCCATTTCGACACACTCAGGACCGCCGCCGAACTCACCGAAAGCCAGCCACTGGCAACCGACCACCGGCACCTGGCAACTGGCCACTGACCTTCAATGTTTCAGCTCGAAGAGCTCACTATCCAATTCCTGCTGAATTTCGTCGCCCGCGAAGAGCTCAACGCCTTCCTGCGCGATCCGCGCAACACTGCCACGCTGGTCGGCGCGCTCATCGCCGTCTCCGGCGCGCTGCTGGGGACCTTCCTGCTCCTGCGCGGCATGTCGCTCACCAGCGACGCCATCAGCCACACCGTGCTCCTGGGCATCGTTGTCGCCTTCATGGTGATGAGTTCGCTGTTTGGACGCGAGCCTTCGCTCGCTTCGGTCTGGCTGATCGTCGGCGCGGCCGCGGCCGGCGTCGCCACCGTCCTCCTCACCGAGCTGATCTACCGCTCCGGCCTGGTCAAGCAGGATGCCGCGCTGGGGCTGGCCTTCCCGCTCCTCTTTGCCCTGGCCGTGATCATGGTGTCGCGCTTCGTCGAAGACGTCCACCTCGACGAAGACGCCGTCATGGTCGGCGAAATCGGCGTCGCCTGGGCCAATACCAACAGCCACTGCCTCAACCAGTGCGAGACGGTGACGATCACGCCCGACGACCCGCGCGCCGAGCTGACCCGCCAGTGCACCAACTGCCGCCAACTCGGCATCAACCCGCGCGACGAGAAGGCCGAGTTCACATCAATATGCACCAACTGCGGCGAATACAGCCCGGCCCAGGCGTGGCAGGCCGGCTTCACCCGGAGCGAGCCGGCCCTCGTCTTCTGGCCCAAATCGATCACCGTTATGGCCGTGTTGACGCTCCTCACCCTCTGCGCCGTCCTCCTCTTCTACAAGGAGCTCAAACTCTCGACCTTCGACCCGACGCTCGCGGCCGCGCTCGGCTTCCGCCCCACGCTGCTCCACTACGGGCTGATGGTCCTGGTCAGCCTTGTCGCCGTCGGCGCGTTCGACGCGGTCGGCTCGATCCTGGTCGTCGCCTTCTTTATCATCCCGCCCGCGGCCGCCTACCTGCTCACCGACCGCCTGCCGCGCATGCTGGCCTACAGCGCGCTGATCGGCGCGGCCGGCGCCTTCACCGGCTACGATCTCGCCCGCGGCAGCCTCCTCGGCCTCGTCCGGATAGAGGAAATCATTACAAGCCTGAACGATCTTCTCGGCCTGGACCTGGCCGAGCAGTGGGACTCCTCGATCTCCGCCTCGATGGTGCTGATGATCTTCCTCTTCTTCATGGCGGCGTGGGTCTTCTCCCCCAAATACGGCCTCGTCTCGACCACGGTCCGGCGCCGCAACCAGCGCCGCAGCTTTGACAACCAGGTCCTCCTCGGCCATATTCAGCGTCATCAGGGGATCGAGGCCGAAAGCGACGAGCTGGCCGTCTCCACGCTCCACCGCCATTTCCGCTGGTCACCGGCGAAGATGGAGCGCATCCTGCGCCGGCTGCGCGCCCAAAACCTGGTGCAAATCGAGGCCGACCTCATCTCCCTGACCGCGCGCGGCGAGGAGCACGCGCACAGTTTTCGCCACAATCAGCTGACCAACGAGACGGTCACAGAATGAGTCAAGAGACGCCGCCGGAGGAAAAGACAGGCAGGAGCGGGACCGCTCACCTTTCTCCCTCCACTTTCCTCAATCCTGTGACCCTGCTCGGCCTGGCCGGCTATCTCTTCATCGGCACGGCCGCCGTCCTCATCCCTTCGGTTATGCCCTTCCTCACCGAAGAGTACCTGGCAGCCGGGCTGACCCTGGGGACGGTCGGCTATATCTTCTGGGCGCGGGCCGGGGGTGGGGTCGTGGGCAACCTGCTGGCCGGCGTCGGCTCCGACCGCATTGGCTACCACAGGCTGGTCTGGATTGCGGCGCTGGCGGTGGCGGCCACACTGGCGCTGACCGCCGCGGCCCAGCCGTGGCTGCTCTTCCTCGCCGGCTTCGCCCTGATCAGCATCGCCCAGGCCTCGCTCACGACCGGCATCAACGCCATGATCGCCGACGCCAACCCGGACAGCCGCGCCCGCGCGCTGAACGTGCTCCACGGCGTCTACGCGGTCGGCGCGACCATCTCACCGCTCGTCTTTGGCTCTGTTCTGCAATTGGGCGTTCGCTGGCGCTGGACGGTCGCCGCGACCGGTCTGATCTGGCTTGCCTACGGGGCGATCGCCTCCCTCTTCTACCGTTCCAATGGGTCAAGCGCCGGCGAGGGCGCCAGGGGTCAGGGGCTGGACTGGGGCATGTTGCGCAACGCAGGCTTCCTGTCGCTGTTCCTGATCGCCTTCATCTACAACGGCGTCGCCTTCAGCCTGCTGGCGTGGGTCGCTCTCTTTATGCAGGAGTCTGCCGGCCTCGGCACGCTGGCCTCGATCTCTTCGGTTTCCGTCTTCTACGTGGCCCTGACCGCCGGCCGTTTCATCTGCGCCGCCTTTGCCGAGCGCATCGGCTATGCCAGAACGCTGCTGGTCCTGGCCGTGGTCCTCATCGTCATCTATCCGCTCATGCTGCTCAGCGCCGATCCAGCCGTGCTGATGATCGGCGTCTTCCTCACCGGCCTGAGCCTCTCCGGCCTCTTTCCTACCGCACTGGCCTACGGCTCGCGCCTCTACCCCGACAAGACCGGCGCGGTGACCGGCCTGCTCAACGTCGCCATGACCGCCGGCGCCATGCTGCCGCCCTGGTGGACCGGCGAACTCGCCGACATCTGGAGCTTCCAGACCGCGCTCGGGATCAACTACTCGATGGCATGGATTCTGATCGCCGTCTGCGTCGTCTTGGGTCGGCTGGAACGGCGAACCAGCCAACCGCAAGAGTAAGAGGCGGCTGGTCGTTTACCCCCTGTTGTTTTCTTGGATTCGCCCAAGCCGTCCTTATGGTTCTCCCAGCAGTCCCGGCATTGGGACTTCAGCATCGGCCAGTGCGTCCGCCACCCATCTAAATGCCCTGTTGCCGTTGCTTTCTGCCACCACGTCAGCCGTTACGAGCCTTTCTGATGAAACAGATTCCTTGAGACTGCCGGCAATGGTCTCTTGCGGGGCACGATCCAGCTTCTTGCAAGTTTGAAGGTAGTCATGAACGGCTTCCTCAAAAGCGGCATGCAGTTCCGCCACGGAATCGCCGTGAAAGCCAACAATATCGTCTATACCAACAATATGACCTACAAAGCAACCATCGATCTCACTATAGTCGATCTTAGCAGCATATCCTCTATGAATCATGGTGTTTATGGCGTCACTCCAACCTGTTCTAGAAAGCGCCGGGCATCACGCACCTGGTATGGCTTTGCATCTTTCTGAGGATGGGGAAGATGAAAGGTCGCGACAACACTGTTCAACTCAAACCGCACGCGTGAACCTCTCCCTTCAATTGATCTTGCCCCAATTGCCAAGAAGAGCGCTTCAATTCGCCTACATTCCAATGTCGTGGGAATCGGTTGGCTGAAAATGTCGTTCAGAGTGTTGCGGTGGCGTCTATTCACTCATCTCTTTGATTCCGTGTGTCCACTATACACAAGCCTTATTCTGTCTTGGACTCTGATTAGATCCACGACCTCTTTCGGCAAACTCGCGATTGAGACGCAACTGCCTCGCCCGACTCAAACTTCCCTCCTTCCTTCCTCATTTGTGAACTGTAGTGGTGTGCAATTGACGGGTATCGAGTCTATGCGAGGCCATTTCAATAGGACAACCCAGTTGGATCGCAAAAATTTCTGCCGCTCTCACGAATTATGCTGGCTCTTGCACTTGTGTTGGCATCAGCAGTTCATTTGTTTGTAACAAAGCGTTTCTGCAAGTTGAAGAGTTTGCGATTCCTTTCTTGAAGCCTTTTTCGAATGTCATCATCCTCAAGGAACAGCCAGTCACTTTCGACAACATCCTCTCCATCCTTTTTCCATACTTGAAGCCTAGACACGTTTTGCTCGTATTCCTTGTTGTACTTACAGAACGCATCTTCTATTTGCTGCCGAGAGTGGTCAACAGATTCCTTTATCAGTTTTCGGATCTCTATATGGATGTTGCTGAGGGATTCAACATAGCATCTGGTAGCCAACTTCAGATCTACTTCGTCTGGAATCTCGTTAAGAACCCTTTTCTTAAACTTCCCTTCCGATACTAGAGTCGGTTTAAGTGTTAGAATTCTTAGGGAGTACTCTCTGAGGCCCTTTTCACCTAGTTCTGTCAGACTCAAAGGAAGCCCTACTAGGTGCACTGCCAAGCCGCGATGTTGAACGTGATTTCTCAGCTCTTCCATGAATCTGTACTCCAACTTGCTTTCATATTCGGCCTCACGGAGCAACTTTACAGTACATGATGTGTCAGATTGGGAAGGTAAACAATCTCTCGCATGACCTGAGAGATGGTCAAGATAAAGCCGTGCTGCGGTAAGAAGGTTCACTATCCGTAAATCAATCATCAGTCTTACATCGAGAGTCATCATTTCGTGAGCGTCAGAGACTGATAGGGGCATTCCTCGAATCATATATGTTGATGTTACTTGGAGAATCTGCTGTTCAAATTCAAGATAGTTCGAGAGCAAGATTTCGTATTTCTTCTCAATAGCTAAGCTGTTTGAGAGTACACGCTTTGCAATCCTGAGAGCCCCATAGGTTGCCTCATCAATCTCGATTCCCGGTGTGTTTCCTAAGACTGGCAAAACCAAAGTGTAACTCATTTGCAAAAGCTCTCGATTTTCGCAAAGCGACCGAAGTCTCACTCCTCTGCACTCTAGATCTTCCCCTCAAACTCTCCAACCTCCCCCGCTCCGTCCAGCACGCCGATCTCCATGTGAAACTCGCGCGCCTCGCCGGGCTGGATGTAGTTGAGATAGCCCTCGCGCCGGTTCCAGGCGCGCCCCAACATGCTGACGTTGCCCGGCTCGACACCGGTCACGTAGGTGCCGCGATGGAAATGCTGCCAGTGATTGACCAGCGGGATCTCCGCGATCGGGAACTTCCAGTACAGCCCCAACGCCAGCCGGTCGTTGACCAGCCCCACGTGCACATTCCCGTCCGCGTCCGCCACCGGCCGGTGCACGAAGACGTCGTCCTGCGCCTCCTCCTGCGGCGGCCCGGCCACGGCGTACACGTCAGGACCGACCTCGCGGTCCTCGAGCCATTCGGTCGTCTTCTCGCTATTGATCAGCAGGCGCGTGCCGCTGTCCAGTATCGGAAAGCCCGGGTTGCAGTGGTAGACGAACATCAGCGGCGACGGGTCCACGCTCAGGTTTTCGATGCGGTCGTGGATGCGGACCGACTTCTCGCCCAGCACGGTCGATATCTCGCGCGTCAGCTCCAGGTTGGTGCCGAAGACGACCGCCTCGCGCATCGTCCCGTGCACGCGCACGACGTACTGCTCCCCTTCCCAGCCGGCGTTGGCGACCACGTTCTTGGCCGGCAGAAACGCCAGCCGCCCGTGCAGGCCGAGCTCCTCGTTCTCCTCCTCCGGGTCCACCTCGGGATGTCCGGTGAAGGTCATGCCGCAGGTGACGGTCAGGCCGCCGTAGAAGCCGCGCAGCCAGCCGTTGCCCTGAGGCTCGTAGAAGGCCGGACCGACGTCGCCGGTGCTGCTGCGGAAGCAGAGCGACATCCCCTTATAGTGGGCCGACGCGATATCGAGCGCCCGTCCCGGCAGCACCGAGAAGCAGAGCCCCGACGCGTTGAACACCTCGATCAGGTCGGAGCCGCGCTCGATCCCCTCGACCAGCTCGGCCTTGCGCGCGCCGGCCAGCTGCGACATATCGCCGACCAGGTCCAGGAGTTCGCGGCGGGAGTAGTCGCGTCCGAATAGGGTTGTCATGGTTGGTCCTTTGCGTTTGTGGGTGATATCGTATCCTTGTGGGCGTGCACGATAGCATAGCGGGTAGGGAGAGGCAAGGTTTTTGTGTACACTCCTGTTAGGACGACAAAGTATACAACCATCTGAACCGAAGCAACTCAATTGTGAATCGAAAACTTTCGGAAAGTTATTCCTAAGTTTGCGTGAGTCTCGACCAATCGTGCTCTAGTCGGTCATAAACACATTTCCAATGTGAAGGCACGTTAATTTGCCTAAATCAAGAGGAAGCAGTATGGAACTTTGAAGTTGGCCCCAAAACTGGACCACAGGCTAAGGTGTATGATGGAGCAATTCACCAAGCCTGTGGAAGGGCAGAATTATGGCTCAGTCAGCCTCAAAAGAATCTCGAACAAATTCAATAAGGGCAGCCCCGCACCCATGAAAATAACCTACGATCGCGAAGTTGACGCCCTCTACATCAACTTCAAAGAGACAAACGTAACCACCAAACACGTGGACGATGGCATCGAAATCCTGGACGCCACCCAGCGCCTGGCCAGCCCGGAGACACTGGGACGTGTCGTCTTCGAAAGCGGCGCACACAGTGAACCCGCTGACCGAACCGTAGCCGCATCGTAAGCGGTAGCCGGGACCTCGACACACCTCTGGGACCCATGAAACTCCACGTCGACCTAGAAGCCGACATCCCCATCCCCGAACTCTCCACGCTCGAATTCACGCCAAGCTGACCCTCTCCCCTTCCCATCCAACGCAACAGCCCCATCCCGCCCTCGCGCCGCCATCCCGTCTCGAAAGCGCACGGTCGCCGCATACCAGAGACAAGAAAACCGGACTTGACACAGGTCCCAAGCCTGTGTATACTGTCGCCAACCTTCGCACATGCGGAGGCACAACGGCCCGGCAGAGGCCCCGCAAGAGGTCTGCCGGCGTATCTTCCATCTTGCAGCAAGCAGTTGTCGAAGCCTGGATCGTGCCGCACCCGCGCGCACAGACCGGGCGAAAAAGGAGCACAGGGAAATGCGTATCCAAACGTATGACCAAACCTGGCGGGCCCCAGCGCCCGCAGAGGAACTCTATCTTACCCGCTCCGGTAAGATGTTTATCTCCCTCTACTCCTCCAGCTGCTTGTGTAAAACCTCCTCCTGTTGTTGCTAGAGCTCTAACTAGTTCATCCACCATTGATGTGTGCCAACCCTGCATGGACAGGGAAACCAAATTCCGGACACACATCAGCGCGATGAGCGCCCGCCCTACCTTTCCTAACTAGATAGATCCCAGATCCGTAGCCCCGCTGCCGTGGCGTGACCGCACAATAGGCTGCCCATACGCGCGAAATGCGCAGGCAGCGGCGGCAAAACGTCACAATGGCTATGGATCGAGAATATACAGAGGTAATGACTTTGATTGCTCTCGCGCAGGAAACGCGCCCGGTTGATACGTGGCAACCTCCATCTATCAGCCAGCTGAACCGCCAGTTGGAAACGAAGTCCGCCGAGGAGATCCTGCGGTGGTCGATCGAGCATTTCGGCGACGGCTTCTCGATGGGCACCGCCTTCGGCGCCAGCGGCATGGCGCTGATGGACATTGCCTTGCGTATCAACCCGGATATCGACATCTTCTACATCGACACCGACTACTTCTTCCCCGAGTCGCTGGCCCTGATCGAACGGACGCAGCGCCACTACGGCCGGCCCTTCCGCCGCGTCGCGCCGGACGTCAGCGTCGCCGAGCAGGAGCGGAACTACGGGCTCAAGCTCTACAGCAGCGACCCCGACAAGTGTTGCCACATTCGCAAAGTCGTGCCCATGGCCGAAGCGCTCAAAGGCAGCACCGCCTGGGTCTCCGCGCTGCGGCGCGACCAATCGCCGACGCGCGCCGACACGCCGGTGCTGCGCTGGAATGAAAAGTACGGTGTCGTTAAGGTCTCGCCCCTGGTCCACTGGAGCGAAGCCGACGTCTGGGACTATGTCCACGAGCACAACGTCCCCTACAACGAGCTGCACGAGCAGAACTACCCCAGCATCGGCTGCTGGCCCTGCACGCAGCCGGTCCAACCCGGCGACGATCTGCGCGCCGGCCGCTGGGTCGGGCTGACCAAGCTTGAGTGCGGCCTGCACCAGGCTTAGGGGCAGTTTCTTGTTTTGAGTTTTTAGTTGTTGGGTGCGAGTTTTCGGTTCCTGGTTTTGCGTTTATAGTAGGTGGCAATGACAGGATCCGGGGCGAAGAGCGGTCACTAAAAACTAGAAACTGGAAACTAAAAACTCGACAATGAATGGCGTCGTCCTCATTGGCCACGGCAGCCTGCACAGCGACAGCGGCGCCTCGATGATCCGGCTGGCCGCGCGGCTGCGTGAACGCGGCGTTGCGCCAATCGCCGAGGCCGGTTTCCTCAACTTCAGCCGCCCCACGATCGCCGAAGCAGTGGCGAAATGCGTGCGGGCAGGCGCAACCTCCGTAACGGTCCAACCCTACTTTCTGATCGACGGCGTCTATGTACAGCAGGACCTGCCGGGCGACCTCAGCAAAGTGGCCGCGCAGTTCCCCGCGCTGACCATTCGCGTGGCCTCCTGTTTCGGCTTCCACGAAAAACTGGCCGCCATCGCGCTGGAGCGCGTGCGCGCGGTCGACCCGCAGACGAACGGCGCCGGCGCCGCCCTGCTGGTGATGGCGCACGGCACGCCGCTCGAGCTGGCAAACGAACCGGTCCGGCGGCTGACCGCCTGGCTGCACGAGGCGACCGGCTACACCTGGGCCGCGCCGGCCTATCTCGACTGCAACGCGCCCCGCATCGCCGACGCCATCGACGCGCTCGCCGCCCAGGGGGCGCGCAAGATCGTCGCCCTACCCTACTTTCTGCACCGCGGCCGCCATCTGCGGCAGGACCTGCCCGCGCTTCTTGCAGCCGCGCGCCGGCGTCACCCGGACGTCACGCTGCTGGAGGCGTCCCACCTCGACTATGACCTGCGCCTGGCCGACGTAATCGCCGACCGCCTCGGCGAGTTGCCCCCCGCCCCGGTCCCGTCCCCGCATGCGCAGGCCAACTGAGAACTGAAAAGTTTTCGGCAGATCGGTAGTAAACTGGAACGCGACCCGTTTTCCGTTTGACGCCGGGACCTCCGCCCCTACGCGTTGCTGCAAAAGCCCTTCTCTCGCTTTGCGGTCGCTTCCGTTCCCGTCAGGAACCCGGTCCAGTTCCTGCCCCCAATACCTTCACGAAGCTCCAACACATGCCGTCACTAAAAACTAGAAACCAAAAACGAAAAACTGAAAAACCACAGGAGCACCGCCATGACAGCCGGCCCCGAATACTCCCCCAAGCCGATCTTCTCCCTTGAGGAAACAGGGCGGGAGACCCCGCCCTTCGGGTTGATCGCGCCGGCGCGCTATGTGCAGGGGCCGGGGCTGCTCGACGAGCTGGGCCACTTTCTGGCGCTGGTCCCCAGCACGCGGCCGGCCGTGCTCATCAGCGCCGGCGGGCTGCGCCGTCACCGTGAGCAGCTTGCGGAGGGCCTGGGCGCGATGGATAGCGAGCCGGTCTTCGAGGTCTTCGAGGGCCAGTGCTGCCTCAGCGAGATCGAGCGCGCCGCGGCCAGCCTGCGGGCGCGTAACGTATCCTTTGACAGCCTGATAGCGGTCGGCGGCGGCAAATGCCTCGACGCGGGCAAGAGCGTCGCCGCGCGCCTGGAACTCCCGGCGGTGATCTGCCCCACAATAGCGTCCACCGACGCGCCCTGCTCCGCCCTGTCGGTCATCTACTCGGACGAGGGGATCGTCCAGGGCGGCGAATTTTTCCCGGACAGCCCGGCGCTGGTGCTGGTCGACTCGCAGCTGATCGCGGCTGCGCCGGTGCGCTACCTGGTGGCCGGCATGGGCGACGCGCTGGCGACCCGTTACGAGGCGCGCACCTGCACGCGCAACCCGGCCGGCCGCTCGGTGCTCGGCGGCCGCCCGACCGTGGCCGCCCAAGCCATCGCCGAGCAGTGCGCGCAGACGGTCTTCGACGACGGCGTCGCCGCGGCCGAAGCGGCCTTTGGCGGCGAGGTCAACGCGGCGCTGGAGCGGGTGATCGAGGCCAATACGCTCCTGAGCGGCATCGGTTTCGAGAGCGGCGGCGTGACCGGCGCGCACGCGGTCGCCGGCGGCTTCACCCACCTGCCCATCGCGCGCGAGAACTACCTCCACGGCGAATTGGTGGCGATGGGCCTGCTGGCGCAGTTGGCGTTGGAGGGGTCTGAGGAGGAGTGCGCGCAGGTGGCCCGTTTCTGCGCCCAGATCGGCCTGCCGGCCCACCTCGCCCAGCTCTCGCTGGAGCTTGACAGAGACGGCGCGGCGTTGCAGGCGGCGATGGCCGCGATCGCCGTCTCGCCGCTGATGGACCACGAGCCGCTCGACGTCACGCCGGAGAACACCTGGGCCGCGCTGCTGCAGGCCGACGAGATCGGGCGCGCGGCCAGCGCGGCCGCCGGCGACAGCGCCTATCGACGCCTGCACGCGTGATCCGCTTGCGCGCGACGCGCTTGCCGCTATAATGACTGCATCGCAACGCAACAGGCGCATTATCCCCGTTTGCCCGCAGACGCGCGCCCGCCTCTCCCACAAAGGTGAAATGGACCGATGGCACGCACCCGTTTTGTGACCCTTCCCGAAGCCGCGGCGCTGATTCCCGACGGGGCTACGGTCGCGGTCAACTCGTCGAGCGGGCTGCTGTGCCCGGACGCGCTGCTGCGGGCCGTGGGCGAACGGTTCAAGGAGAGCGGACATCCGCAAGAACTGACGACGATTCACCCGATCGCGGCCGGCGACATGTACGGCATCGACGGCGTCGAACACATCGCCCGCCCCGGGCTGCTGGCGCGCGTCATCGCCGGTTCGCTGCCTTCGGGGCCGTCGTCGCTGGAGACGCCCGCCATCTGGCGCATGATCGACGAAAACAGGATCGATGCCTACAACATCCCCAGCGGCCTGATCTTCCACCAGCTGCGCGAGGCCGCGGCCAAACGCCCCGGCCTCCTGACACAGGTGGGCATCGACACCTTCCTCGACCCGCGGCGGCAGGGCGGGCGCATGAACGAGCGCACGCCGGCCGGGATGGTGGATCTGGTCCAGTTCGACGGCCAGGAGTGGCTCTACCTGCGCGCGCTGCATCCAGACGCGGCCCTGCTGCGGGCGTCGACCGCGGACGAGCTGGGCAACCTCACCTTCGAACGCGAAGGCGCCTTTCTTGGCGCATACGATGTCGCGCTGGCCGCGCACAACAGCGGCGGCGTGGTCATCGCGCAGGTGACGCGGCGCGTCGCGGCCGGCAGCCTGCCGGCGCAGACGGTGCGCGTGCCGGGCGTGCTCGTGGACGCGGTCGTGGTCGTGCCGGACGCCAGACAGACGACCCAGACCGACTACGACCCGGCCATCAGCGGCGAAGTGCGCGTACCGTCCGCGAGTTTCGAGCTGGCCGAGTGGGGCCTGCAGAAGGTGATCGCCCGCCGCGCCGCGCTCGAGCTGCGCGACGGTGAGGCGGTCAACCTCGGCTTCGGCATCTCCGCGCTCGTGCCGCGCGTCCTGCTCGAAGAAGGGCTCGACGGCGCGGTCACCTGGGTGATCGAGCAGGGCGCGGTCGGCGGCATGCCGCTGCTCGGCTTCCAGTTCGGCTGCGCGGCGAACACACAGGCGATCATCCCCTCGCCCGACCAGTTCAGCTACTTCCAGGGCGGCGGCTTCGACCGCAGCTTCCTCTCCTTCATGCAGATCGACCGCGCCGGCAACATCAACGTCTCGCGGCTGCTGGCCCGGCCGCACGTCACCGCCGGCGTCGGCGGCTTCGTCGATATCACCGCCAACGCGCGCAACATCGTCGTCAGTGGCACCTTCACCGCCGGCGCCCGCCTCGACGTACGCGACGGCCAGCTGGTTATCGAACGCGAGGGCAGGGTGCGCAAGTTCGTCGACGAAGTCGAGCACGTGACCTTCAGCGGACGCCGCGCGCGTGAGACGGGCCAGAACGTGGTCGTCGTCAGCGAGCGCTGCGTCCTGCGCCTGGACGCGGACGGCTGGACTGTCACCGAAATCGCCCCGGGCGCCTCGCTGGAGGAGGATGTGCTGGCCCAGTGCGAGTTCCCGCTGGCCGTGGCGCCCGACCTGCGCGAGATGGAGGCGCGCCTGTTCGCGCCCGAGCGCATGGGACTGCGTCTGCAGGGGAATGACCAGGAATGAAGCGGCCCCCCGCTTCCTCCTCTGTGCTCCTTTCCTCGCTCTCACACCTTCCCCCAAGCTGCGACCTGTTATGACCGCCCAACTCGCGGTACTCATCTCCGGTAACGGCTCGAATCTGCAGGCCATCATCGACGCGGTCGCCGGCGGCGAACTACCCGCGCAGATCGCGGTCGTCGTCTCCAACCGCCGCGCTGCCTACGGACTGGAAAGAGCGCGGCAGGCCCAAATCCCCGCCCGCTACCATTCGCTCAAGCCCTACCGCGACGCCGGCCGCAGCCGCGCCGAGTACGACGCCGACCTCGCCGCGCTCCTGCACGAATATGCGCCCGACTGGATCCTGCTCGCCGGCTGGATGCACATCCTCAGCGACAGCTTTCTGCGCTGCTTCCCCAATCGCGTCGTCAACCTGCACCCGGCCCTGCCCGGGCAGTTTCCCGGCGCCCATGCCATCGACGACGCGCTGGCAGCCTTCGCCCGCGGCGAAGTCGACGAGACCGGCGTGATGGTCCACCTCGTGCCCGATGAGCGCGTCGACGAAGGCCCGCCGCTCGCGACTGAGCCCGTCCCGATCCATCCCGGCGACACACTCGAAGCCCTGGCCGCCCGCATCCACGCCGTCGAGCACCGCCTGCTCGTCAGCACCCTGCGCAAACTGATACAGAAAGGCTAACAACTGACTACTGACTACTGACCACTGGCAACTGGCCACTGACCACTGACCACTGGCAACTAACCACTGACTTCCGCCATGCGACTGGGACTCAACGCCGGCTACTCCGGTAAGACAATCACACTGCCGATGGAGCTGATCCGCGAGGCGGACCGGCTCGGCTACTACGCCGTCTGGACCGCCGAAGCCTACGGCTCAGACGCCGTGACGCCCCTCGCCTGGATCGGCGCGCAGACCGAACGGATCCACCTCGGCACAGCCATCATGCAGATGGCGGCCCGCTCCCCGGCCATGACGGCGATGACCGCGCTGACGCTCGACCAGCTTTCCGGCGGGCGCATGCTGCTGGGGCTGGGGGCATCCGGCCCGCAGGTGGTGGAGGGCTGGCACGGGGCCGGCTATGCCAGGCCGCTGGCGCGCACGCGCGAGTACATCGAAATCGTGCGGCGGATCCTCGCGCGCGAGCAGCCGCTGTCTTACGAGGGCGAGTTCTACCAGCTGCCCTACCGCGGCCCCGGCTCGTGGGGGCTGGGCAAACCGCTCAAGAGCATCCTCCACGGGCGCGCCGACCTGCCGGTCTACCTCGCCGCGATCGGGCCGCAGAATGTGCAGCTGGCCGCTGAGCTGGCCGACGGCTGGCTGCCGATCTTCTTCGCGCCCGAGTTCTACGAACAGACCTTCGCCGAGGCCGTGGCTGCCGGGCGCGCCCGCGCCGCGCAGCAGGGCCGGACGGACGCCTTCGACATCGCGCCGGCGGCGGCGGTCGTAGTGGGCGATGACCTGGCCGCTTGTTGGATGCAGCTCAAGCCGATGCTGGCCCTCTACATCGGCGGCATGGGCAGCAGAGGCAGGAACTTCTACCACAACCTGGCCTGCCGCTACGGCTTTGAAGAGGCGGCCGACAAAATCCAGGCGAACTATCTCAGCGGCGACCGCGCCGCCGCGGTCCAGGCCGTGCCCGATGCGCTCGTCGACGCCGTCGCCCTCTGCGGCAGTCGCGCCCGCATCACCGACCGTCTGCAGCTCTGGCAGGCCGCGCCCATCACCACCTTGACGGTCATGACCGACAGCATCGAGACGGTGCGCATGGTGGCGGAGCTGGCGCTGTAGAGGAGAATCGGTCCCCCCTCGAACTTCTAAAGAAGCATCACCCCATACGGAAGTCGAGCGCAGCCCACATCTTGTGCACCCTGTTGACCGTGCTGCTGCTGACGGCCTGCCAGCCAATCAGGCCGGACCAGGATGCCGGCGCGCGAACCGTTCAGCCTGCAGCCGCCAACCATCGGAGTAGCCCTCACCGCCGACGAGATCTTCGACGCTGTCTCTCCACCGGTTGCCTTTGTCGATACGCTCACGGGAAGCGGCAATGCCATCCTGATCGAGGACAACTATCTGCTCGCCCATGCCCGCGGGGTTCTCCGGTGAGGAGGCTGAATCGCAGTAGGGTTCCCGCCAGGCCGAACAGGCAACAAAAAGGGGGAGAAACGCGCGCGTCCGGTCCGCTTCCCCCCTCTCTTTTGCTCTTTACCCGGACTATTGTACCGCGCCCCGCGCCGCCATCTTCAGCACCGGTCGCTTCAGCATCCCCCACATGATCGTCGCGCCGACGAGCGTGAGGGTCACGCCCATCACGAACAGGCTGTTGTATCCCCATCTTTCGATGATCTGCCCGCCGCTGGCGCTGACCAGCCCGTAGCTGAGTCCCATCGCCGTCGAGACCGCGCCGTAGGCCAGCGCGCGCCAGCGCTTCTCGGTCATCTCCATCTGGTAGACCTGCAGCGCCGGCATGCGAATGGCCGAAATCACCAGCGTTCCGAACTGCCCGATCGCGGCCGCGATCCATTGGGGGATGAGAATGAGCGGCACGATGCACGCCGCCGCGCCGACCGAGGTCGCCATCAGTGTCCAGCCGTTGCCGCGGCGCCGAGCCAGAAACGGCAACAGCATCGGCCCGAAGACGGAGCCCAGCTGCGCTACGCTGGTGATCCAGCTGATCATGACGGTCGAAAGACGCAGCTCGGTGTCCATGAAGGCGGTGCAGAATGACTGGCAGGTGGCGCCGGCGGCCTGGCTGAAGCAGACGAAAAGGATTAGCAGGCCCACAGGCGCGACGGGAAAGGAGCCCGGCATCGTCGGTTTGTCTTCCCCCGGGTTGATCTGTTCCGCCTCGGCGATGCGCAGCAGCGGAATGAAGGCCAGCAGCCCCAACACAGGGCCAGCCCACAGCGCCAGCCCGTAGGGGGTGGGGCTGTCGAGGCTGGCGCCTACCATGCCGGCGATGACACCCGGCAGCAGCCCGGCAAGGGGCATGCCGACGAAGGTGCCGAAACTGCGCATGACGCTGCTCATGGCGTAGGCGCTGTTGCGGTTCTCATCGGAGGTCAGGCCCATCAGCGCCGGCACCATGTTGATGCTGAACAGCGCGTAGCCTCCCGCCACGAACATCGTTGACAGAATCGGCCAGTAGTAGCGCACAAATAGAGGAACCGACTCTGATAGCGGCAGCATCGTCGCGCCCACAAACGTCATCACCAGGCCGAGCCGCATCGTGCGCGTCACGCCCAGCCGGTGTCCCAGCACGCCGGCCGGCAGGGCCAGCGCCATGTAGCTGATCGCGCTGGCCGCTTTGAAATAGCCCAGGTAAGCATAACCGTAGCCCAGGCGCAGAATGTAAAAGGTGTTCAAAAACATCTGGATGCCGAAAAAGCTGACCGCCAGCAGGCCAATCGTGATCAGCAGCAAATTGACATCGCGCCGAAAGCGAGGTCGTGATCGCAGCAGGGACAGCAGGTTGTTCATCTGGGCTCGGCTTCCGCGGAAGTCTGAATCGGTTTAGGAGGCTGCACTAATCAGTTATTTTACACCAGGAACGGGCGGGTGAGAAACCGGAAGATTATTCAAAGCGTGCCCCGAAAACGAGCGCGTGGTTGACCAATCTTGGGGCGGTACCTCCGGTATCCGGGTTCGTTTGCCGCCTGGGACGCGCCGGTCGCTGCCCCGCGTTGCAACTTGGGCAATACAGATACGATCTGTCTACGAATTGCTATATTGCGTAGCGGCCGGTGACGGCGACGGGCACGTCACGGCGGGCCCAGCTGAGACGGGCACCGATGCAGCTTGTCCTGCCGGCTGCGTCCGGTTAACTCTCCAACCGGCGCGCCGGCTGCCCGTTGGCGTAGACCGGCGCCGCGGCCGCGGCCAGCGCCGTCTCGCGGTCGCGGCGCACGCGCGCGAGGTAGTCGCGCATCGTCTCGAGGCCGAACTCCTCGATCAACCGGTCGCTCGATACGCCCGACAGCTGCGACCCGAATATGAGGTGGCAGTCCTGTTTCAGCAGCTCGACAAACGCGGCGGTCCCGCCGTAGCGTTCGAAGAGCGCCTGCAGCTTGTCTAGGTTGTAGTCGGGATGCAGCAGGCGCCGGTCCAGGTCGAGGCGCGCGGTCACCACCGGCGAGCGGCCGCTGCGGTCGCTCACGTCCCGCTTGACGCTGAGGAGCTCGCGCCCGGCCACGTCGACGAAGGTGGCCTGCTCCTTCCAGACCGCGGCCAGATTGAAGCCGAACTCCATCGCCCACTTGCTCAACATGCGCCCGCCGGCCCACATCGAAGGCCAGATCACCAGCTCGGCGCGGTTGCGGCAGAGGCCGGAGCCGACCTCCCAGTAGTTGAGGTCGAAGCAGATGCAGAGCCCGACGCGGCCGAAGTCGGTCTCGAAGACCGGCGTCTCGACGCCCGGCGTGATGCCCTGCTCCAGTTCGCCGTGGGTGGGGAAGTTCTTACGGTAGACGCCGGCGACCTTGCCCTTGCGGTCGATGAGGACGGCACAGTTGTAGCGGCGGCCGTCTTCGCTCAGCAGGAGCGGGCAGACGACGTAGAGGCCGTGCTCGCGCGCCGCCTGTGAGAGCGCGGTCACGGTCGGCCCGTCCAGCGTCTCGACCGAGACAAACGGAGCGGACGCGTCCAAGCTGTTGCAGATCTCCGGGAACGCGACCAGGTCGCTCTGCTCGCGCGCGGCCGCGGCGACGTAGCCGCACATGCGGAAGACCGTCTTCTGCAGCCGTTCGGGTTCGTCCGCGGGCAGGGTGGGGAAGTTCACCAGGCTGATGTTGGCGTAGCGGGGCACGGGTGGTGCCTCCTTTCTGGTGCAGTGCAGGGCGCGGATAACGCGCTTTTCGGCGGGAGTGGATGCCACCATTTTCGCCGGGACGGAGAGCGTTGTCAACGCCGCGCGATTGTGGCGCGTCGCGCGGTCAATGTATGATGGGGCCGGCGGTCTTCTCCCGCAACGTGCACCAAGACACACACCCCTCCAACGAAAGGCCGACCCATGCCAGCCAAACAGTCGTGTCCCAACATCATCTTCGTCCTCACCGACGACCAGGGCTACGGCGACCTCTCCTGCCTCGGCAATCTATTCTGAAGACGCCCGCGCTCGACCGCCTCCACGCCGACAGCGTGCGCCTGACCGACTTCCACGTCGCGCCGGTGGGCACCCCCACGCGCGGCGAGCTGATGACCGGACAGGACGCCCTGCGCAACGGCGCCACCTTCGTCTGCATGGGCCGCTCACTCCTGCGCGCCGACCTGCCGACGATGGCCGACATCCTGGCCGCCAGCGGTTACCACACCGGCCATTTCGGCAAATGGCACCTGGGCGACAACTACCCCTACCGCCCCCAGGACCGCGGCTTCCACGAGACAATCCATCACCCCGCCTGGGGCATCACATCCGCGGATCGATACGCTGTTCCGTGTCCTGGAGGCGCTGAACGTCCGGCTCGCCATTGCGGCGGACGGTTGATTGTCAGTTGCCGGTGTATGCAGCGGTCGCCGGCCACCCGCCGTCAAGGTCGGGGAAGATCGCGGCCGGCGCTGACGCCGGGGCCGCCTGCCGCCATGTAGCCGTAGCTGGCGCCGCCGGGATCGTCGGTAACCCAGAATGAGAAGAGCCGGCCCGACTGCAGGTGGAAGCGCAGCCTGCAGGGCCGGCCCGCCGCCGTGGCCAGATCGACGCCGGAAAGCCACTTCACCTCCGCGCAGGTGCTGTCCACGCTGACCGCGGCGCATTCCGCGGCGGACAACCCCTCGATTTCTTTTCCATTTGTATCCAAGACCGATACTCGCAACTCGCCCTGGCCGGCGTCGACGTTGACGAAAAGACGGTCGCCGCTGAATCTGACGGGCCGCGTCGTCAGCGCGCCACCCGCCGCGCCCGCCTCCATACGCGCGAACCCATCGCGGCGCAGCGTCGCCAGACCGGTGCTGGCGCCGGCGTACATGACCCGCCGCGAAAGGCCCGTCGTTCCCGTGTCGGTTGGCCCAAGCCGCGGCGACAGGCCGGAAAAGCCGCCAAAATAGAAGAAGATCCGGTCATGCACCACCAGGCAGAGGCCGCCGCAGGCGTGGAGATAGGCCCGATTCCAGTCGCCGACTTTGCGGCTCGAAGCCAGGAACGGCGTGCGGTCCGGCCGGCTGAAATGGAAGCCGTCGCGACTGTAGGCCAGCTCCAGGTCGATCGTCTTGGGCACGCCCTCGGCCGCGCAGATATCGTTCTCCGGGCCGCGGAAAATGGCGAACATCCCCAGCATCAAGCTCTCGTAGGGGGTCACGTTTACGTCGTAGAGGGCGACCTTGTGGTCCGGCCGCGCCGGGTCTGGCATGTCATTGCGGTCGACGCGTAGCCAGAAGACCTCGTCGCGCGCCATGTCCCACTGCGCGCCGCGCAGAAAACTGTCCGCCTCGCTGTAGTAGCGGGCGCGCAGCCTGAGCTTCTCGTCGATGCGGGCGGCGCGGCGGATGCTCATGCACCACTTGCGCCGAAACGGATTGTAGAAGAAGGAGGAGTTGTCGCCCAGCGGCGTGGTGATGACCGGCTCACTCCAGTGGATGCCGTCCGGCGACACCTGCGCCCAGCCTTCGGAGACGATCTCCCCGCCGCCCGCTTGTACCGGCTCCTCCTTGTAGTGGCGGTAGAACTGAAACATCTTAAAACGCTGCGCCGGGTCCGGTGTGTCGCTGTCCAGCCAGACGAGACAGCCGTCCCGGTCCGAGCCGCTGCGGTTCGGCCATACCAGGTTCGTGCCCGCAGACACATCCAGCCGCGGCCGCTCCCAGTGGATGCCGTCGACGCTCGTCGCCAGCGCCGTACTGTGAAACCAGCCAGGCATGTACCACAGCTTGAAGAGCTTGTCCTGCGGATCGTACCAGGCGCCGTCGTTGAAGGGCGCGGCCATCGGACAGAAGCCGGCGTCCATCTCCTCCTCTGTCTCTGGCCTGAGCACGGGGCTCTGCGGATGGATCTCCGGCTTGCCGAAAACACGCGTCAGCGTCGTTTCCTCGATCAGGAAACTGTCAACAAAGAGCTGCCGTCCCAGGTCGATCGGGATAACCTCCGGCGGCTCGGTGAGATAGGGCACGGGAATCGACGCGCGCGAGCCTTCGACCACGCTGCGCGGCGGCCATGTCTGCGGCAGGACGATGCCGTTGTAGAGTGTCTCGTTCGTCATTGCCCGGTCTCCGAGAAGGTCTGGGCTCTTCTTGCCGGCGCGCACGCGCGCGGGCAGTCGTCGTGAAGCCAGGGCTTCAGAGGCGCCTACATTCTATTGCAGCCGGATTGGCGTGTCTAACCGGTGGAATCCGCCGCGCAACCGGCGCGATTGCCGGCGAGCAGGACGACCTCTTCCCCATCGCCGGCGTGCGCGGGCAGTTCGCCGTCGCCGCTCGGGCCTACGAGCTGCTGGGGGCGGGAAAGCGCTGTTCGCTGGCGGTGCATCCTGGGCCGCATGGGTACAATCACCGCTTCAGCCACGATTGGTTTGGGAGGTGGTTGGGGGCGGCTTAGCGTTTCGCTACCCGCCCGGCAACCGCGGAAACCCTTCGCCCTCACCCGCCGCACTGCACCTACTGCCGCCAGCACGCAGGGATCCTACCGCGTTTTTTCCAAGTGCGTAAGAGAAAACTGAGAGGGAATCGCAGAACTCTTCGCCCCGCCATCTGCTCAGAGGCTCTTGAATGCCAGCATTCGATTGATGTACGTGGCCTGCACTATGGGGCCGTCCAGCAGCGGGTCTTCCGTCTCCTCCATCCAGGCGCGCAGGCGGCGGGCCAGGTCGTCCCTGACGCCGGCGTAGTCGGGGTCTTCGGCCAGGTTGTTCTGCTCAAGCGGGTCCTGCTCCAGGTCGAACAGCTCGAACGGCGGATGGTTCAGCCCGGTTGAGGAGACATCCAGGGCGATGCTGGTTTCAGGGTAGCCCTTGCCGTTGTTGAGAAAGTCGGGCGGCGTCTCAATCCGGGGCGAAAACTCGAAGTTGGCGATCAGTTTCCAGCGCTCCGTGCGGATGGCGCGCATCGGATCGTAGTAGACATGGTAGGTCTTCTCGACGAATACACAGTCGCTCGGCTCGTATTCGTCTTCATCCCCGCGCAACAGACTCCAGTAACTCCGCCCATGGAGATTGGGCGGCGTTTCGATCCCCAGCATGTCAAGCACGGTGGGCACAAAGTCCGCGTGGGTGACAAATTCCGAAAAGCGCCGGTCCCCCGCCTCTTCACGCTGCCCCATCTCCCCAGTTGATGCGGCCGGCGACGCCCCCAGCCCGGGAATACGCATCAGCAGCGGCACCTCGATGCCGGCATCGTAGAGGCTCATCTTCGACAGTGGAAACGGGATGCCGTGATCGGCCGTGAAGACGACCACCGTATCGTCGGCCAAGCCCGCCGTCTCCAGCGCCTCCAGCACCCTGCCGAACGCCTTGTCGACCGAGGCGATCGAGGCCTCCATATCAACCAGGTCCTCGCGCACCACGGGGATGTCCGGCAGAAAGGGCGGGATCGCCACATCGTCGGCGTCGAGCGGTTCCGTGTCGCTGGGGAAGGGGCGGTGCGGCTCGAAGAAGCCGATCTGGGCGAAAAACGGTTGGCGAAACTGCGCGAGCGACCCGCAGAAGGCCTCCGCCAGCTCGGCGCAGCTTCCGCGCGGATGGGCATGCTGGTAGCCGCAGCGATCCGGGCTGCTGGCCTCGTGTTGCACACCGAAGAGGCGCGTCTCGTACCCGTTACCGGCCAGAATCTGCGCCAGGTGCCGCTCATCCGGCTTCAGGTCGTTGGCGTAATGTGTGTGCGCCATCCCGACCACGCCGTTCGCGTGCGGGTAGCGGCCCGTCCAGAGCGCGGCCCGCGACGGGCTGCACTGCGGCGCGACGCAGAAGCTGTTCTCGAACTGGAGTCCGGATGCGGAAAAAGCGTCGATATGCGGTGTGCGAACGCCGGGGACGCCGTAGCAGCCCAGATAGCGGCCCAGGTCGTGGCAGATGAAAACGAGGATGTTGGGTCGTTGCGCGCGCATGGGCGTATGCCTCGCTGGACTTGGTGTTTCCGGATCACACAACGTACCGGTCAGGCTGCATTGTATTCCGGTCGTTCATGGCCCGTCAACCCACGTCAATCCAGGGGGCATTTGCGCACACAGCCCGGTTGAAGCCCAAATTGAACCGGTGGCCGCCCCCATCCATACCGGAGTCTGCTGCTGCCAAGCTGCTCCGTCGAGGCGTACCCCGCAGGCTATTGCCGGCAGCGAGGACGCACTCTGCCGCATCACGCAGCCCGTCGCCGAGGAAGCTCAACGCGAGGACGGTGACGATGACGCCGGGCAGCAGCAGCCAGAGCGCCAGGACGAACTCCTCCTCGCGCATCGAGAGAAAGCGGCCGCGCACCGCGCGGGCCAGAAAGGTCCAACCGATCAACGAGAGGATGAGCGTGATGCCGAAATAGACCCTGATGCTGGACCAGTCCTGCGGCAGCGCCGCCTCAGCGCCATCCACAGCGGAATCGACGGGACCGAACGGATGAACTCAATCACGCGCTGGATCAGAACATCGACAACGCCGCCGTAGTAGCCGGAGATGCCGCCCGCTCTCCAGGCGATCTGGCTGCGGCCGGCTGCCGGGCGAACCGGACTGCCGGCCGCACGCTCGCTGCACTGTGCCCCGGAACGAACGGGGCGGTAGGAATTGGAACGAAATTGTACACACACGGGCCGCTACAACCAATTTTTTCAGGGCGCGGCGCGCTCCGAAACCGCAGTTAGCCGCAGTCAGCGCAGGATCTCGCGCACCTGCTGCTCGCCGTTGCCGGGCACGTTGTACGCGAAGGTATTGGCCCAGCGGCGATGGGGCGACCGGTTGGGCGCGGAGCCGTGGATGACCAGGGATGTGAAAAAGATGCCGTCGCCCGGCTCCATCGGCACGGTCACGCCCTCATCCCGCTTGTAGTAGTGTCCGGGAAGAAACTTGCCGAAGGTCTCCTCGTGCTGCTCGTGGTCCTGCAACCCCCAACGGTGGCTGCCCGGAATGAACTCAAGGCAGCCGTTTTCCAGCGTCATCGGATCGATCGCCAGCTGGCAGTTGATCATAATCGGCCGGTTCTCGTCCCTCTTCCAGTAGGCGTAGTCCTGGTGCCAGGGCGTCGCCGCGCCCACGCCGGCCTCCTTGGGCAGCAGCTTACTGTGGTAGAGTGCCACCTGCGGGTGCATCAGCTCGGCCACGATGTCGACCAACGCGTCGCTGCGCAGAATACCGTCCAGCGTCGGGCTGACCAGCTCGCTGTGCATCAGCTGGCGAATGACCTTGTCTTCGTCCGGCGCGTCCTCGTCCTCCCAGGCGACATGGACCTCCGGCGGCGGATCGGTCACCATGCGCCGGTGAATGTCCTTCAGCTCCTGGCGGACCCGCCCGATATCCTCTGCAGGGACAAGGCCCTTTTTGAGCAGAAAACCGTTGGCTTCATAGGACTCTTTCTCTTGGCTGGAAAGATGCATCGGACTCCTCCATCTGTCTGTTCCCCGTTCACGTTCATTGCGCCATTCGGCGGCAAGTCTCCGTTGTCCTGGTTTGGCGAGTCATTTGGTGAGTCGGCTGGCGGCCGGGACTGTTGACCGCAACATGGGTGATCCTATGTAAACCAGTCCACGCCCCAGGAGGCCATGCCCCGGTCAGTCCTGGCGTCTCCCGGCTCTGGCGCCGGAATACGCGCACTGCAACCTCCCTGTTTTCTCTTCCCGCAAAATATAGCGTACTGCGAATTGAAGCACTCACTGTTCATATTGGCAAACCGGCGCCCGCGCTCCCGCAAACTGTCAGCCGGGACGCGCCCTGCCATTGGATAGCAGCGCAAAGACGGCTGATTGGCGGCCGTCACTTAAGGCAGTGGCAGGTCGAAGCGCACTGTTGTCCCCTGGCCAAGCCCCTTGCTGGCGACGGCAACTGTGCCGTTGTGCGCTTCGACAATGGCGCGGGCGATGGTCAGCCCCAGCCCTGTGCCGCGTGTACCGCCTGTGCCGCGACTGCGCGATTGGTCGGCGCGGTAGAGGCGGTCGAAGATATGGGGCAAATCGGTCGCGTCAATCCCCGCCCCATCGTCCGTTACCGAAATCTCCACACGCCCGCCCGGTTGCCTGGCGGCCGCAACCCTGACCTGCCCGCCCGCCTCCGTATGCTGGAGCGCATTGTGTATGACATTGCCTAAAGCCTGGCTCATCCGCATCCGGTCAAGATCGAGCATCGGCAGCTCAGGCAGGGACTGCAGCGAAAGCGTGATCTGCTCCGACTGCGCCTGCGGCTGCCAGCGTTCCACTTCGGCGGTGAGCAGCCATTGCAGCGAGTACGGTTCAACTGTGAGCCGCAGCTCGTCGGACTCGGTTTCGGCCAGCCAGTTCAGGTCACGCGCCAGGTTATGGAGCAGCTTCACTTCCTGAATGATCCGGTCGGCGGCTCTTGCGGGCGTCTGCAACCCTTTGCTTAACCCATGCGCCTCCAGACGGATGACGCTCAGCGGCGTGTTCAGTTCATGCGAAATATCATCGAGCAGCCGCTTGCGCAGGTCGCGTTGTGTTTGCAGGGCAGCAGTCATCCGGTTGAAGGCCGCGCTCATCTGCCCAAGTTCGTCCGGGGAGGTAACCGGGAGCAGGACGGCATCGCTGCGCTGAGCAACAGACTGGGCGGCCTGGGTCAGCGCAGTGACTGGCGCGGTGATGCGTCTGGCGAGCCATACCGCCAGCAAGAGGGCCATCACAGCAGTCAGGAGCCCGCCGATGGCGGTGGTGTAAAGCAGGTTCTGAAGAAAACCATGCGACTCGGCTGCCCAGAACTCACGATTCACGTCAACATAAGCGTGTCCGACAGGCTGGCGCGTGCGCAGATCGAATATGTCGACGCGCTGTCCACCCAATTCTGGCGCGACCTCACCCGGTCGCAGCTCGGCGAAGTTATCCTGTAAGACATACCCATCGCCGTCGGTAACGACAACGCGTATTCGGTCTCTGTCAGACTCGCTATGGAAGAATTCGAAGGTGTTTTCTTCGGTCTCTTCGCGACGCTCTTCTTCCGTCCCGTGCTCGAAGAGATATCCTGTCTCCGATAGAGCGGCTCCCAGCAATTCCCAGCCATCTGACGAAGAGTAGGCGCGGCTCAACTGTCGCGCCAAGTCATTGGCCTCATCGCTGCTGAGCGCACCAATAAATGTGTCCAGCTGCACCTGTGTCGTGTAGTATCCGACGCCCAAACTGAGCGAGACAACAAGAACGATGAGCAGGACGAATGCGGAGAGAAAGCGCCAGCGCAGCGGCATCAACCCTCCTCCGTTACAAATCGGTAGCCGGCGCCGTAGACGGTCTGAATCGGATGGCGACCATCTACAGAAATCTGCCTGCGCAGACGGAAGATGTGGTTGTCAATGGCGCGATCATAGCCGTCATAATCGGAACTGAAGGCCAGAGCGATGAGCTGGTCGCGCGTGAGCACCTGGTCCGGATGACGCATGAAGGCGGAAAGCAGGAGGAACTGCGCATGACTCAAACGGATGGGTTGGCCGTCAACCGTCACGCGTCGCGTCGTTTCATCGATCGTGATGCGGCCGCAGGTCAATACCTGCTGCACCTTGTCATTGACCCGGCGCAACACGGCTTTGGCGCGTGCCACGACCTCCTCGGGATCGAACGGCTTGACGACATAATCATCTGCGCCGCTGTCCAGCCCGCTGATCCGGTCGGCATGGGCTTCCCTGGCAGTGAGCATGATGATGGGAACATCGGACTCGCGCCGCAAGATGCGGCAAAGTTCGATCCCATCGAGGCCGGGCAGCATCAGGTCGAGCACAATCAAGTCGGGCGCGATGGTGCGGGCCAGGGTGAGTCCCGTCCTGCCATCGCCGGCGACTTTGGCCGCATAGCCCGCCTGCTCGAAAAAAATCTGCAGCCAGTTCGCGATCCGGGTATCATCTTCAACAATCAGAATCATGTGACGCACTGTTCGTTCTCAGCTGGACCTTACCGACGCGGCGCCCATACCGGACGCCGCGTCAGACCATCGTCTTCTTGCGCCGCGAATTTTCTTAGTCGCCGCTACTGTGTTCGCCGTCATCTTCACCACCTTCACCACCGGGACCGTGCTCACCGGCCTCGCCGCCCGTTCCCGGCCCGACTTCAGCGTGGGGCGTCCATCCCTCAAACGTCTGGGCTGTTGCCGGAAGCCTTACATCCACCTTTTGACCGGGAGCGAGGTCAACCGGCTCTGTCGGTCCGAGTTCGACCCCGTTCGACAGGTGAACTTCAACCCGAACCTGCTGCAAGGTGCTGCTCGTGGTATTTTCCACCGTGCCAACAAAGGCATTGCTCTCGACGTCGTAGGCCAGGACCAGCCGGGCGCCCTTTCGAACCGTACTGTAGCGCTCGGTCAGGGTCAGGGCATCGCCCGATTCTTCGCCTTCGCCTGCACTAAGACCTTCACCGCCCTCGCCTTCCCCGTGGCCGCCTTCTCGCCCTTGTTCCTCCCGGCTCGTTGCATCGCTGGTTGAGCCATGGTGCTCGCCTGTTCCGACGGTCATTGTACAGCCGCTCATGCCGGTTGCGATCGTGACCGCAATCAACGCGACCATCAGCACGAATTTCCTTGTCAACAATATCTTGTCTGACATCGTTTCACCCCTATGCATTGTGTTGGGTTTGCCTGAGGGCCTATCCCCCATTGCTGACAACTGTAGCGGTGAAATGTTGCACAAATATGTCACACAAGAAACATCAGCGCGCGCCCGAATACAATGTTGTGGATGTTGTGGGAAAACTGCCGGCCTGAGAGTGGACTCTCTTACTTGGCAGGGTATTTGGTAGGGCCGATTCGGGGCACTGTTCCTGCTGACGCCGGCTAGGTCATCTTGAAATTCGAGGAATCTGGAAGCTGACCATGGAGCTGTACAGTTGGCTCCGTTTCAGGAGAAGCCGGATCTGCCCGACCTGCTTCGCGAGGTCAAGGACTCTCTTGAATTGAAAGCCGTTGGCTGCAAAAGGCGCTTTTTCTCGGCCGGGGAGATTCATCGAATCCACCACAACCTTGCCCGTGGCTTGGGGTGCCGTGTGGACCCCTGCAACCTGCGGTAGAGCAAAGCCAGTGGGTGATCAGCAGAATGTAAAACTGTACAGTTTGCTTCGTTCGAGGAAGAAGCGGATCCGGATCGGTTCATTGGCTCCTGTTGGGAAATTCTGCAGTGGGACCCGCCAGCGCATGTCGTCAGTTTGCAAAGGTCTGCACGCCTCGCAGAAAAATCCCTCCAAGGTGCGGCCGTCGGGCCCGGCCAACTCAACGCGCAACTGACCGCCGACGGCATTGGCGTTCACCTCAAGCGCGCCTGCACCCTCGGGCAGGAGCAAGGGCTTGGTCGCAACCATGCCCTCGCCGGCCGCGGCCAGCGCGACGAAACGGTCCCGCCGCCAGGTGGCCCGCCCCAGCCGCTTGACCCGTTTCTCCATGTCGGTCTCGCCGTGCGTATGCTCACAGCCGGTGTAATACCAATGCACCTCGTCCCCGTCCAGGACCGGCTCCTTCGCCGTGCCGATGATCATGCCCCTGTCCCACGCCTCGCCCTCGCCGCGGGGAAGCGCCGCCGTCCGGCCGCGGTCGGCGTGTTGCCAGCTTATCCCGTCGCGGCTGTAGACAAACTGCGAGTCGATCGGGCCGTCGCACGGGATCTGATTCTTCTCGCCCGGGATCTGCTCGGCCGTCACGTAGAGCACGCCCAGCAGACCGAGATGAACATTGCTGTAACGAAAGGCGGAAAGGTTGTGGAACTCGGCGCGCAGCGCGCCGTACCTGCGGTGGGCGACCTCGTCATCCCAGCTGCCCGGCTCCAATATCGGGTAAGAGTCCTTCCAGGGACCGGTCAGAGCGGGGCTTTCCGAGTAACAGATGACGCGGCGCTTGTGCCGGTCGTCGAAGCGTTGGATCGAATAGGCGCGGTAGAGATTGGCCGCGCGGTCGAAGGTCACGTTGAATGTGCCTTCGTTGCTGCGCCTCACCACCGGTTCGAGATGGCCGCTGTCATCCCAGTGGATGCCGTCGGGCGAGGTCAGCAGGAAGATGCCGCGGTAGCGCCGGCAGAAGCCGATCGCCTTGTAGCGCTTGGCCGCGTCCGCCTCGGCGCGATCGATAAAGACGGAGGCGCCGTGCAGGTCCCAGATGATGTTGTTGGCCGGGCTGCCGTTGAAGGCGAAGATACCCAGCTCCGGCTTGGCCCAGTGGATGCCGTCGTCGCTCTCCGCGTACAGCGTCAGGTCGCCGCGGTCATTGTCGACGAACCGGCGCCCGTAACTGTCCTCGGTGACGCCGTTGCAGTGGAATGGCCTCTCATCGGTGCGCGGCACATAGAGGCCGGGAATCTGGTAGTTGCCTGCCGCCACGCGCCAGTGGGGCCCCATGCGCCCGAAGTACCACATCCGGTATCTGCCCATCAGCTCGTCGTACAGGACCGTACCGTAAAGATGGATCCGCTTGCTCATGCCCGGGCCGCAATATTCCCACGGCTTGTCCTCGTCAGGCTCCATCACAAAGGGGAGCTTTTTGCAGGGCTGGACATCGCGGCGGATGCCCTCCTCCTCCTCGATCAGAGTTTCGTCGAGAAGGAGGACGCTCTCTCCTTTACGCAGCGGATATGGGCCTGAGAAGGGGCTGGTTCTTGCGTTCATTGGCGGGGAACGGCTGCTGGGACTGCACTCGTGCTCTTTTGGAGAATCCGCAGCGGCAGGCGATTCATGGTTACCACTCGAGCTCCACCGGCCGGTTCATCCGCAGCGAGTCGACCGCGGCCTCCGCGATCAGCTGCGCCTGGTAGCCGTCCTCCAGCGAAGGCGAGACCGCCGCGCCCGATCCAACCGCACGGATGAAGGCGTCCAGCGCAAACGCGAAGCTCTCCTCACTGTACGATTGGGAAAACCCGCCCTCCACAATGCCCCTAGCCGTAAAATGGACCAGCGGATGGCTCCGCGCCGGGCTCGATTGCAGCAGCCCCCCGGAGCCGAATACCTCAACCCGGTCATCACAGCCGTAGACCGACCGCCTGCTGTTCTCGATCGTGCACAGCGCGCCGCTGGGAAAACGCAGGAGGACCACCGCCGTATCCACGTCGCCCGCCGGCACGTTGGCCGGATCGATGATACAGGAACCGGCTGCGAAAACCTCGGCCGGCCGCTCCGATACCATCCAGGGCACCAGGTCGAAATAGTGGACCATCTTGTCGCGCAACAGGCCCCCGGAGCGCTCCAGGTAGGCCAGCGCGGTCGGTTCAAAATCACGCGCGACAATGTGGACCGACTCGACCCGCCCGACTGCCCCCTCCTGAATGCGTTCCCGCATCTGCCGAAACTCCGGCGCAAACCGGCGGCGGAATCCGATAAAGATCGGTACGTCGTACGCGGCCGCCTCGGCCACCACCGCCCTCACCTTGTCGATGTCGAGATCGATCGGCTTTTCACAGTAGGTCGGCTTGCCCGCCCGCATCGCCTGCCGCAGCAGGTCGGCGTGCGTATCGGTCGTGGAGGCAATCAGGACGGCGTCGACATCGTCGGCCTGCCAGACCTCTTCCTGGCGCTGAGGACAGCGCGCGCCCAGCCGCGCCCCGAGCCGTTGCGCGGCCGCCTGATCAACGTCGAAGATGTAACGGAGTTCCGCCGCGGAATGGGCGGCAATGTTGTTGGCGTGGATTGTGCCGGCGCGGCCGGCGCCAAACAGCGCAAAACGCATTATGTCTGTGTCCGACGAATGACCGGTCCCTAATCACGAACCACTGTAGTTCAGATACTCGCCCGGAACGCGGGTGCCGGCATATTCCTCGCTGGCATTGCGGTTGGCGATGACCTCAGGCACCTCGCCCTGCCAGTAGGCCGGCGGCTTGTCCCACACCTCCGGCCGCCGCTGGTGCCACCCCAGGATCAACGTGCGCCGCTCATCGGTCAGGTTCCGCCGCGCCGAGTGCAGCAGCCGCGCATCCCCCAGCACAAAGGAACGGGCGCGCACGCACACATCCACCTGGTCGGGATGATCGCTGAACATGATCGGGTGGTCCTCTTCGACATAGCGCGCGCCGTCGCCGTGGGCCGGAACCAGCACATCATGCAGCGGGATGCGTTCCAGGTGCGTGCCCGGAATCACCTTGAGGCAGCCGTTCTCAACGGTCGTGTCGCTCAGATAGTAGGAGACGAAGAACTTCTGCGGCCACGGCGTCGTGCTGATCGGGTCGTTCCACTCCATCCAGTCCTGGTGCCAGTACAGCGCCGGCTCGCCCGGGTCCTTGGTCAGAATGATGATCGAGCCCGAGCTCACGAAGTCGCCGAAACCCATCTCTTCCAGCGCCTGCCATGTCGGCTCCCACTCCAACAACCGCATGATGACATCGTTGTCCTTCCCGTGAACAACCACGTGCTGCCCCTGGTACCTCACGTCGGGCGGCGGCACGTGCGCATCGATCAGACGCTCGGTCTCCTCACGCAGCTCCTGCAGAAATTCCTCGGTCAGAATGTCATCGACAAAGCAGTAGCCATCGCGTACCATCTGTTCCCGCGTTGCCAGAGCCAATTCGGGCTGCATCTCTCTCTCTCCTTTTTCAGCCGTTGCCGGGTCTCCAAAATGCCGGGGGCAGACGACGGTCTCGTGGACCGCTATAGCCGCTCCGGGTCGAGCGCGCCGTCACCGAAGATCAACGAGTACTCATGATTGTGGGAGTCAACCGTCGCCGCATCCATGTAACAGACACTGAACGCACGCCGCGCAACCGAGGTTCTGTTGACACCGGAGCTGTGCGGTAGATAGTTGTGCAGCAGCGCCGCGGCGCGATGAACACACAGCCGTTGGCAACGGTCGCCGGGTCGAGCGCCGTCCAGATCGTAATCAGCGGGTCGCAGTCGAAATAGGTCCAGCTGCATCATCATGCGGCTGTAATCGACCGGCGCGGTGCCCAGCATGATCTCGTCCATCCGCCGCTGCATCGCCGCCAGCTCGTCGTCGCTCAGACAGCGCCCCAGCCGCAGATAGCCTTCGCTTTCGAACTCCTGCCACTGGTCAAAACTCAGTTCCTCCAACATCGGCGTCTCTCCATTCGCGCTTGCCTGCTCTCTGCGTATCCGGTTGTGGGCTTCCCGTTTTGTGTGGCTACCAGACCATGGTGTGGCGCGCCGCCACTAAAAACTCAAAACGAGAAACTCAATCAACCTCGTAGCCTTCCAGATCGCCAATATTCTCGACCACCTTGATCACCGCGTCCAGGTACTGCTCCATCTGATCGGGGCCATTGGGCGCGGAGAGGTGCGGCTGCAGAAAGTTGAACTCCCGGTCAACCAGCTCCTCCGTTACCGGCAGAGAGCCGATCGAGTAGTCGGCCTCACCGGTGTAATGGGGGCACTGAAAGGGGCAGCCGTGCCCGTAGACATTCTTTTCCTGGAAGATGGCGCGGTGGTGAATCGGCCCCGAGGGCATCGGCTTGCCGCCCGGGTGGAAGAGAAAGTTGGCGCTGTTGACGTAGGTGAGCGCGGTGACCCCTTCCGCGTTGATCGCCTTGACGAATGCCTCGCGCGGCACGCCCAAGTCCTCCTCGGAGTACAGGCTGGAGTACATGTGGTAAACGTGCCTGGTGTTGGGCGCGACGTAGGGCGGCGTAATCCCCTTCACCTTGCTCAACTCCTGCGTGAGCAGGTTGCAGTTGGCGATGCGCGCCTCGTTCGCCTCCTCAAAGGTTTCGAGCGCCTCGTATGCCACCGTCATCGCGTAGCGGTCGATGCGATGGTTGTCGCCGTAGCCTCCCGACGACGCGTACTTGAGCAGCTCCGAATTGGTCAGCATCTTCGAAAGCGTGGAAGGATGCTGCCCGCCCAGCGCGCCGCGCTCGTAGTATTCGCGGCTGTTGGTTGTCATCACGCCGCCGCTCGTCGCCGCAATCGGCTTGCCCGCAAAACTGAAACAGGTGATGTCGGCAATGCCGCCGACGATCTGGCCGTCCACCTCGGCGCCGGTAGCCTGCGCCGAGTCCTCGATCAGCACAATATCATGCTCGCGCGCGATCGCCAGCAGCTCCTTCAGGTCCACCGGGTGGCCGTATAGGTCGACCGCGATGATCGCCTTCGTGCGCGGAGTGATCTTGCGGCGCACGTCTTCCGGGTCGAGTGTAAATGTCTTGGGATCGACGTCGGCAAAGATCGGCACCGCATTGTTGTGCATGATGCAGCTTACGCTGGCAATCCAGGTAAAGGAAGGAACGATCACCTCATCGCCCGGCCCGGCCTGCGCCGCCACCAGCGCCGAATTCAGCGCCACCTGCCCCGACGAGACCGGCAGTGCGTACGCGACCTGCATCTTCGCCGCAAACGCCTCAGAAAACTCCTCCCACGATGGCGCCTGCCCGCTCTCCCACATCGGCGAGCGGTGATGGGAACCGGCATGCGGTTCGGTCGTGACGGCCTTCTCGCCGCCAAGTAGGGCTAACTTGCTCATCTGAGTCTCCTGACTTCGCTGGTTCGCGGACACCGGTTCGCGGCCGGGATGGCCGTCAATGCGCTATCCAAAACCGTTCAAAAGCGTGGGGCGATTCGATTGTCTTCATCCAGGGTAGGCGTGAAGCCAATCATAGCATAGAGCCTAAGCAAGTCAACAACTGCGCCAGGCAGCGTAGACCCCGGCCTGTACGCCGGAAACGGCAGAAATGGGGTTGAAATAGGGATGAAGTGGTGAGGGGAAAGAATCGGCCGGCCGGAGAACGCCGGCCCTCTGCTTGCCAGATTGCCCCGACCGCTCAGCAGCCCCGCCGGACCGGACGCGCTAGCGGATCGGTGTGTGATAGCGGGCGACGATATCCTGCCCTTCCGCGCCCAGCGCGAAACTGACAAGATCCTCCAGCGCCGGATCGCCGCTCTCACGGAACAACAGATAAAGTGGCCGCGCCAGCAGATATTGGGCATCTGCCAGGTCTGCCCCGTAGGGCAGACGCCCCTCGACGGAAACCGCCTTGACCACCTGCCCCGCCGCCTCTGAAAGCAGGCTGCTCGTGCCCTGCATGTCAGCCGACTCTCCACCCTGTTCGATATACGCGGAGGTGACATAGCCGATCGCCGCGGGATGATCGGCCACATACTTCACAACATGCTTGCTGGTCGGCATGACAACCGCTGTCAGGGAGACCCCCTCCTCGCCCATAACCCGCGACTCGAACAGCGCACGCGTTGCGCTGCCGTCCTCGCGGCTCACCAGCAGCACTTCGCCGCCCTCGCCGCCAACATCCTCCCAGAACAGCGCCCGGCCGTGGAAAATATCCCGAATCTGCACCAGGGTCAACTCATCCACCGAGTTGTCGCCGTGAACGATCAGCGCGATCCCGTCCACCCCAATCGAAACGCGCACAAGATCGGCCGGCAGTTCGGCGTCGGGATAGAAATCGGTACTGGCCGCAATGTCAACCCCCCCGGACACGAGCCGTTCTTCGCCCAACCGGCTGCCGCCCCCGCGCAGAACAAAGTGCAGATGCGGATTGCGCTCGCTGTACGCGGCCGTCAAATCAAGGAGAAGCGGACGCATCTCGGTCGACCCCGCCACCGTCACGGTGAGCGGCTCCGGAGCAGGACGGGCTCTGGACCGCTCCAGCAGCACGCAGCCGGAAAGCAGGGCCGCCGCCAGCGCCAACCGCGTCAGCAGGAGCAAGAGATTGCCGTGGTGATCGTTGCGCAGCTTACGGATCATCGGAGTCGCAGAGCGAAAATTGTTAAAACTACGAGACTGACGAGCAGACAGTAGATGGAAAACGGATAGAGACTGTTGCGGCGCACATAGGCCAGCAGCAACCGGATCGCGGCATAACCGCAGACCGCGCTGGTGACAAAGCCGAGCGTCAGCGCCGGCAGTTCGGCCCGCACAGCTGCCGGATCCGACGCCAACATATCCGCGCCCTGCAACAGGCCGGCGCCCAGGAAAGCCGGCGCCCCCAGCAGAAAACTGTAGCGGGTCGCTGCCTCGCGGCGCAAGCCTTGGGCCAGACCCGCGGCGATAGTCACGCCGCTGCGGCTGATGCCGGGCGCCAGCGCGACCGCTTGCGCCAGCCCGATCAGGAAAGATTGCCGCAACGATATCGCCGCCAGGAAGGTGCGCTGTCCTACATTGCGGCCGGTCCACTCACTGCCGGCCAGCACCAGCCCCGTCACCGCCAGAAATCCGGCCGCAGCCTGCGGCGTATGATAGAGCCGTTCCAGCGAATCCTTCAAGAGCAACCCGGTGATCGCAGCCGGGACCGATCCCAGCAGTATAAACCAACCCAGGCGAGCATTCAAATCGGCCAGCGAGCGCAATCTGATGCTGCGTAGCGTCGCCAAAATGATGGCGCCAAAGTCTCGTCCGAACACCGCCACGATCGACAGCAGCGTCCCCAGGTGAACGACCGCATCAAAAAGAAGAGATGAAGACGACCAGCCGAACAGCCAGGGCACGATCACCAGATGGCCGCTGCTACTGACCGGCAGAAATTCGCTGGCGCCCTGCACCAGGCCCAAAACAAACGCCTTGAATAGCTCAGACATGAAGCCGCAACAGTTTCCTTTTGAGCGGCGGCGGCGGAAAGATTGACTGCTCTACCCGCTTCAGGCTCTCCTCGCTGTCGGGCCGGCCCGTCACGCCGCCGAAGGCAGCGCCTCCGCCCTGCGCCGGCGCTGTTCATGCCGCACCCGCTGATCGGTAATGCGATAGCCCTGCAGAAATCCGGCCATAAAGGATGTAAACGTGCCGCGGCCAATCTCCGCCCGGATCTGCGCCATCAACCGTTGCATAAAGTGCAGGTTGTGGATCGTCGCCAGGCGCAGGCCGCTGATTTCGCCGCTGATGAAGAGATGGCGCAGGTAGGCGCGGCTGAATGTGCGGCATGTATAACAGGCGCAGTCCTCCTGGATGGGGCGGCTGTCCTCCGCGAAACGCGCATTGCGGATGTTGAACCGGCCCGTCGACGTCAGCAATGTGCCATTGCGCGCAATGCGGGTCGGCAACACGCAGTCGAACATGTCAACCCCGCGCGCGACCGACTCCAGAATATCCTCGGGCGCGCCGACACCCATCAGATAGCGCGGCCTGTCAACCGGAAGCTGCGGACAGGTCGTGTCCAGCGTGGCGTACATCTCCTCCTTCGTCTCGCCGACGGCCAGCCCGCCAATCGCATAGCCGGGAAAGTCGAGGCCCGTCACAATTCGCGCGCTCTCCGTCCGCAGCTCCGGGTAGATGCCGCCCTGCACGATCCCAAACAGCGCTTGGTCCGGCCGTAAATGGGCCGCCTTACAGCGTTCGGCCCACGCGTGTGTGCGCGCCAACGCCTCCGCCAGGTAGTCAACGTCCAGCGGGTCCGCGCACTCGTCCAGCACCATCACGATGTCCGCGCCCAGACATTCCTGGACTTCTATCACCCGCTCCGGCGTAAACCGGTGTGTCGAGCCGTCGATATGGCTGCGGAACGTCACGCCGTCCGCGTCCAGGCTGCGGCGGTGCGCCAGGCTGAACACCTGGTACCCGCCGGAATCGGTCAGGATCGGGCCGTCCCAGCCCATGAAGCCGTGCAATCCCCCCAGCCGCTCGATCAGTTCGTGGCCGGGGCGCAGGTAGAGATGATAGGTGTTCGCCAGCAGGAGCGGGGTATTCAGCTCCGACAGATCGCGCGGTTCGAGGGTCTTGACATTGGCGGCCGTTCCCACCGGCGCGAAGGCCGGCATCTCCACCGGTCCGTGGGGCGTGCGCAGCGTGGAACTGCGTGCGTTCCCATCTGTGCTGTGAATCTGAAACGCGAACGGTCCGGTCACCTCAGCCTCGCGACGGGGCGGCAATAAAAAGCAGGAAAACGCTATCGCATTTTTCCTGCTTTGTCAAAGAAACTGCGTATCCGTTGCACCCGCCCGGAGGGACTCGACTTTGGCGGCGTCGCCACTGCGCAACATAGTCAACGACGAAGAGAGTCTGCGTTCACGAACGTTGCTGGCGCAGGCGGGCCACTTCGGCTCTCAGCGCCTCCAGCTCGCCCTCGGCGGAATCGGCTCGCTGTGCTTCTGCGTCGGCTCGTTGTGCTTCCGCGTCGGCTCGTTCTTCCGCCATTTCGGCTCTGGTCTCAGCGACCTGCAAATCAGGCATGACATATCCTGCATACACCGCGTCGCGCGCCGTCCCGGCACGCGCCGGCTGGCGCAGCAGGTCTTCGCGGCGAAACTGGAAGCCGGGCAGCACCTGCGAGCGTATGACCCCTTCCGCGTCCGGCTCGATTTCGTCGTAATTCCCGGCGGCGTCGAGACGGTAAAAGTGCATGTACCGGTCCTTGGGGTCCAGAATGAAATACTCCTTCACCCCGGCGCGGGCATACCCTTCCTTTTTCTCTTCCGTGTCCCGCCGCACCTCCGCCGTTGTCGAATCTGACAACTCCTCCACGATCATGTCGCAGACCCCGGCATAGAAACGCTGCTCTGGATCTCCCCACGTGTCAGGATTGTCATCCCGAATGATGCCGATGTCCGGCTTGAATACAACCTCCCACTGTCCCGACGGCATCTTCAGGTCGGGCACCGACATGTGGACCCCGGTCTCCAGGCATAATATTTTCGCAATCGGATTCTCTTCCAGATAGAAGCACAGGAGGCCAAAAAACCAGCGGTACTGCTCGGTCTGTTGATATGTCGGCAAGGGTTTGGCCTCCAGGATGCCGTTGTTCCATTCGTAGCTGACGTCGATATGCCGGTGCGGGTGTTCATACCACTTTTCCCAGTACTCCTCCAGGCTGACGCGGCGGCCATGAGCGGGCGCCCGGTTTTCGCTCTTCTCCAGCCCTGAAGAGATGTCGGTGTCGACCTGCCCTTCGGGCAGCGCGGCGCCGTTCGATTGGGACGGCTTTTCCTGGTCCCGTTGTAGGTCTCGCACTCTCTCTTTCGATGCCATGCTCCCACCTCCGCACAAACGCCGGCCTGCGCGCGCAGCTACGATCTGCGCAGATTCTACCACTCTCCACGAGGCCGCCGCAACCGGTCCGGTCGCCTTCCCTGCGCGCCGCGCAACCGGATCAGGCCGCGGCCGCGAAGAGCTCCTCCTGTGTCTCTCCCCCGCCTAGGCCGTTCCGCGTAGCTGCGTCCGCTGCCCCTTCCTGTGGGCTAAGATTGGTGGCCAGCCCGGCCCGCTCGCGGATCTTGCCGTCGATCTCAGCGGCGATGTCCGCCTTCTCGGTCAGAAAGGCTTTGGCGCTTTCGCGGCCCTGCCCCAGACGAATGTCGCCATAGCGGTAAAACGCGCCCCGCTTCTCAATGATGTCGTGTTCGACGCCCAGGTCCAGCAGGTCCCCCTCGGTGCTGACCCCCTCATTGTACATGATGTCGAACTCCGCCACCTTGAACGGCGCCGCCACCTTGTTCTTCCGCACTGTCACGCGCGTCCGGTTGCCGATCACATCGCTGCCCTGCTTGATCGACTGGATCCGCCGCACGTCCAGCCGCACGCTTGAGTAGAACCTCAGCGCCATCCCCCCCGAGGTCGTCTCCGGGTTGCCGAACATGATTCCGATCTTCTGCCGCAGCTGATTGGTGAAGATCATGCTCGTGCCGGTCGTCTTCACCGCGCCCACCAGCTTGCGCAACGCCTGGCTCATCAGCCGCGCCTGCAGGCCCACGTGGCTGTCACCCATCTCGCCCTCAATCTCCGCCCGCGGCACCAGCGCCGCCACACTGTCCACCACCACCACATCCATCGCACCCGAACGCACCAGCGCCTCGGCGATCTCCAGCGCCTGCTCGCCCGTGTCCGGCTGCGACACGTACAGATTATCCACGTCCACCCCGATCTTGCGCGCATAGCCCGGGTCCAGCGCATGCTCGACATCTACGAAACCGCAGACGCCCCCAAGCCGCTGCGACTCGGCGATCGCGTGCAGACAGAGCGTTGTCTTGCCCGAGCTCTCCGGCCCGTAGACCTCGATGATGCGCCCGCGCGGGATGCCGCCCACCCCCAGGGCGATGTCCAGGCTCAGGCTGCCGGTGGGGATCGCGGCCACGTCCAGCCGCCCCGTCTCCCCCAGCTTCATCACGGTCCCGTCGCCGAAACGGCGATTGAGATTGGCGATCATCGTCTCCAGCGCCCTGGCCGGCCCATTCTCCATGGATTTCGCTGTCATCTCTCCTGCTCCTTTGCCTCGTGGTATCGACACACTGCGGACTGTCAGATGCGCTCGCCCCTCAGTAGGGCGGCATTCGATTGAATTCATTATAGAACACATGTTCAGAATACGCCAAACTGTGAAATTCGCCGAAGCTATATGCCAGCGCGGCGCCACCCTTTTGGCTGCCTCCGATCCGCCGAAACGAAATCTACATCGTCCAATTCTTGTCGATTCGCCGCGCCAACGTCTATAATCCTGGCGCGACTTACCAACCTCCCGTTCGGACAGCAGATCTCAGCTACTTCACACGTGTCTATAGGATTCTCCGACAAGCCCTCAAAGTCAGCGCATGAAACCTGGCTTCAGCACCAATGCCGCAATCGCGCCCAACCGTTTTGGACGACCCCCGAATCTACAACCGCAAGCAACTGAGGGCGGAGCCCAAGCAGCGCCGCCTGGACCCGGCATGAGCGTAAATCGTCGCAAACTGAACAGAGCCTGGGAAACACTGCGGTCCCTGCCTCTCCCCGCAATTGGCTCCGACCGGCTGGTCGATCTGCACGATGATCTTCTGCATTACGATACGGTCATCGCGCAGGAGATGCGCGAGTACCTGCGCGGCCGTGTCATCAATCTCATCCGCGTGCGGATTGACTGGGAGCTGGAGGAGACGCTGCGCTCGTTCAAGCCCCAATCTTCGGCGGAGATGGAATGCCGGCGCGAGTTGCTGCGCTACAAACGGCGCATTGATGACGTCGTGCGGCAGCTGCTCCAGGGACAGCCGGACGATGGCCCGCTCGAATAGCGCGATGCGCGACCCGTTCCACTCCTCGACCCGTTTCTCACAACAGAACTAAGTCCAACGCTGCCCGACGCGGCGCCGGCTATGCGGTCCCCGCGCGCGGCGTTCCATTCGCGCGCGGGCGCGCGTCGCAGATGAAAACAGGAGACCTACAGGAGTACCAGCAGGATCCCGCCGATGGTGATCAGCCCGCCGATGACGCTGTTGAAAGAAGGGATCTCGCGCAGCAGAAGGGCGCCCAACAGCACGCCGCCCAGCACCTCCTGCGTGGCGATCAGATTGACATAGGTGGCGCTCGCACGCCGCAGCGCCGCGTTGTAGAGGGTATGGCCGCACGCCAGCGGAAAGACGCCGAGCGCGGCGATGCTGGCGACGGCCGGCCAGTTGAAGCTGCCGGGCCGGTGCGCGGCAAACGCGGCCGGCAGCAGCCACAGCGCAGCGACGAAATAGACCGTACCTGCATAGACCAGCAGCGGATATCGCTCACGCTGGCTGCGCCCGGCGATGCTGTAAACGGCGAAGGTAACCGCGGCGCCCAGCGCCAGCAGATCACCGATCAGCGTGCGGGGCGTGAAGTCGAAGGTGGCGCCGGCGCCCTGCATCAGCGTCAGAAGCGGCTCGAACCCGGAAAGCATGGCCACGCCCAGCACGGCCGCGACGATGCCCAGCCACTTGCGCAGCGACAGCGGTTCCCCGAGCACGAAGCGCGACAGCAGCGCCACCCAGACCGGCGCCGTATACATGATCGCCAGGCTGTTGGCAATCGTTGTGAACTCGAGCGAGTAGGCGTAGAAGAAGAAATGCAGCCCGGCGACCAGGCCGAAGAGCGCAAAGCGGGGCCATTCGCTGCGGGCGGCCAGCAAAGGCGCGCCGCCGACAGCTCGGCGACGCAGCAGAATCACCCCCGCCACCGCGACGCCGGCCACCAGCAGCCGCCCGGCCGCAATCTCAAACGATGAAACCGAGACCGCGGCCCACCGTACCAGCACCGGGCTGGTGCTGAAGAAAATGACGGCGATCGCAACCAGCGCCAAGCCGCGGCGTTCCTCGGCTGTCACGGCATCTGTCCGGGCTCTACACAGGGGGGACGCCCCGCCAGGCAGCTCAGGCGCCGGGCGTGATCGCCACGTAGACCAGGCTCAACACCATGCTGAGCGCGATCAACAGGCTGAGAAAGTAGAAGATCTTTTCATTGCGGCTCAGGCGTCGCCGCCTGTTCCGTCTGCGGCTCATCCAGAATTCCCCTTCCGGCTGCAACGGCCCGACCTTTCTGACGGGGTACGTTCCCATCAAGATCAGAACTGCCGGGGCCGCGTCAATCACACAATCATAGTCGAAATCGGACTGTGAATCAAAGCGGCGCCTACTCGATTCTCAGCGGCCCGATCAGTATCCGGTCCTCTTCGGCCGGATTGATTCTATCCAGCACGCGCAGGCGCCTGAAGTCGGGCACCGTGTACAGCCCGATCTCGATCTGATATAGGAGGCCGGTGGGCGCGTCCAGCGGGACGGTAAAGGTGTGGACGGTTTCGACCGTCTCGCCCGCCTGCCAGTCATCCGTGGCAGGATCCGGCGTCAGGTCTTCGCCGCCGAACATCGCGAACCTGCTAGTAAGCAGATGGGCGAAAATGGTATACGATTCGTCGACCGGCCCAGCGGCGGTCCAGTAGAGGGTAACCGTCAGCTCCTCACCGGGACTCGGCAGACGGCTGCTGAAATTGTAGCCGGTCATGGTGACATTGTCAGCGAACTGCACATGCAGAGGGATGGGGACCCGGCGGGCGTCTTCCCGGAAACCGTCCTCTCCCTCACTCGCCTGGCAATCCGAAACGGCGGACCCGGCAGGGCAGATTATCACCCCGCCGAACGTATACTTGTAGCCTCTGTCCGTTCGGGGCATGCGTTCACCGCTGCGGTGGTCGTAGAAGCCGATCTGCCAACTGGCCCGGTTGGGCGCATAGGCCGTCTCCGGAATCACAACCGTATAGCTATCATACAGATTGCGGCCAGGCCGCCAATTGCTGGTCGGATGCATACCCCCGCCGGGCATCGAATCCAGTTGCGCCACGATCAGACCGGTTCCATCCACCAGATGGATGAAAAGCGACCAATCGCCGGCAACCGGAGCGCTGGCCTCGAAGTCCAACTCCACCTGCACCTCGTCACCGGGAAAGACGGGCACCGCCCCCCGCTGCTGAGTCCGCTTACCTATCTGCACGTTTTCGCCGCCGCCGTAAGATACGGTCGCGCGGTCCACACTTATCTCCGACTCTCCTGCGTCAAAGGTGGCGAGCGTGCCGGAATAATAGATGTAATCGTCACTGTCTGGGCTATGCTTCAGGGGCTGGTAGGCGGGACGGATCAGCGCAAACGACGTAATCAGGGTCAGCAGGCCGAGGCCGTATGTGACACGCAACGCGAACCGCCGGCCCAGGTTGCCCCACCCCGACCAACCCAGCGCCCACAAGAGCCCAAGGACCGGCAGCGCGGCGAAGAAATATCGCCCCTGCGCGGCCGGCGCCACCCGCATAAAGCGCAGCCACGAGACCGTCAGCACGACCAACCACAGCAGCAGAAAGGCATGAGGCACGAGAGATGCCCAGGTAACCCGCCGTGCGCGACGCGCGGCATAGGCCGGCAACCCAATTGCGACCAAGGCCCCGACGGCGCGCAACGCCCAGTAGACCCAATCAGGATAGGACAGGTTCAGCCAGCCGAACAGCCCCCAGAATGAACGCTCCAGGCTGCCCAGCTCCCCCATAATCTGCAGCGGCCCCGCCGGAAGGACCCGCAGCAGGATGTTCGCCTCCCACATCTCCCACGCCAGCGGGTCGCCGTAGAACCGCCAGTTGCGCACATACCACCAACCGGCGATCAGAAACGCGGGCGCAGCCGTCCACAGCGCCGCGTCGACGATGAGACGGACGCTGCGCCCGCGCCAGGCCAGCCACAGGACCGCCAGCCCGACCACGCCCACCAACCCCAGTCCGCTCAGTTTCGAGAGCAGCGTCAGGCCCAGCAGCACGCCCAGGGCCAGCAGCCGACTCCGACCCGGCCGATCCCCCTCGACCAGCATCGCCGTCAGCTGCCACAGCACGAGCGCCGCGGCCGCATTGACCCCATTGTCGTTGCTGACCGAGCTGCTGATGAAGACGAACTGGGGCAGAAAGGCCGCGAAAGCCGCGCCGAGCAGCGCGCCCTCCGCCGGTAGGAGCAGGCGCAGCGTGCGGTAGACCGCGTACACCGTCACCGCGCCCAGGAAGATCGAGAAAAGTCTGGCAACGTGCAGCGCCAGGATCGACCGCCGCCAGGGAAAGCGCTCCGCCTCCCGGTGGTGGATCAGATAGTTGCGGTTGATCGTTGTGTCGGGTTCGCCGATCGCGCGGTGGGGGTTGGCGCGCCCGAAAACCTCAGGGAAATCGGACTGGTCGATCCACGCAGTCAGCAGCGCCGCGGCCGCGTAATAGCCCGGCGCCTGCGTCCCCTGCTGCCGCCACAGCGCCTGCGTACCCGGCTCGGAGACCGGCAGCGCCCGCTCCGTCACCAGATGCTGGATGAAGGCGAAATGCCAGATCTCGTCCGGCGCCTCGAACGGCGGAACGACAATGCTGAAGAGGGCGGCCAGACAGAGGTAAGTCGCCAGCAGAGTTTGAACTGTGGGTCGAATAAAGAGGAAAAAAGGAGAAGTCGTCGGCGCCGCCCCTCCTGCTTCAGAGGAGTGGGACATCTATCTGTGTTCAGCTCTTCGCAACGCTCCGCCGCCGCCGGAACCGGGCGCGCTCTCCTCCTCTGCTTCGTGGTTCTTTGCCGCGGGAGGACGATCGATCGTCTCGTCAGCCCTGCCGCCCAGGCCCATACGCACGTCCGCCTTACCCCGCTTTGGCGGCCGCCAGATGAAGAGATAGTAGAGCCAGTTTCCGACATAACGATGCCAGATATCCAGCACCCGGAAGTTCGACTCGCCGTTCGAGCGCACATACTCGTGGGTCGCCACTTCACAGATGCGATACCCCCGGCGCACCGTCTTGATGATCATCTCCTGCTCAATCGTCGTAATGTCCGACGCCAGAGCCAGGCTGCGCGCCACATCGGCCCGAATCGCCCGAAATCCATTCTGCGAATCGGTCAGCCGCACGCCCTGGCTGTAGTTGATGCTGAGCGTGATGACCTGGCTGCCAAAAAGGCGCACGAACTGGTTGATCGTCGCGTGCAGTTCGTCGCTTCCACCCAACATGCGCGAACCGGATACATGATCGGCCTCGCCGTCCACAATCGGCTGCACCAGCGAAGGAATATCCCTCGGATCGTGCGAGCCGTCCGCGTCGATAAAGACCAGCACATCCCCGCTGGCCTCGGCGATGGCGACGCGCAACGCGTCCCCCTTGCCCTTGCCGTTGTCCAGCAGCACTGTCGCACCCATCTCCGCCGCAATGTCGCGCGTGCCGTCGCTGCTGTGGCCGTCGACGACCAGCAACTCATCCGCATAGGGTGCAGCCCACTCCAGCACCGGACGAATGTTGCGCGCCTCGTTGCGACAGGGCACGATCACCGAAACGCGGACCTCGCGCCCGGCCGGCCCCATGCGGTTGATCGCCGCGGGGCGGTCAGGCTGTGTATACCAGTTGGGCAGATTGTCTGTCACAGATCGTCTCGGAAAAACGGAGGGTTCCCCGCTGTAGTGAAGCCGCCAGCCCGGCGCCCGCCAGGGTGAACAAACTGGCCCCGATCGGCCAGGCCCGGACCTGGATCTACTTTATCAGGATTCAATATCCCTGCCAACCCATGAGGCGGACTGGCCGGCAGAATTGACCGCCTACGGGGGATGCAGTAAAGTGCGGGAAACTCCATCCGGCCGGCGCAGACATCAATGCAGGAGAGACAGGGCGCCCCGTCCCCGGCGAAAATGACCCGGAACGAACCGATCCGAGCCGTAGAAAAGGCAGTGCAGATCCTCAGCATCGACCCGTGTGAGGGCCTGCAGATCATCGACGCGGCCCGCCTCTCCGCCCGGCATCATCCGCCCTTCGACCTGGGCCTGCCTGCGCTCGTCTTCGGCGTCTGCGACCAGCCGACCGCGCAGGCTGTCGGCGCGGTGCTGGGCAATGCCTATCCCGACGACCACCCGCTGCAGCTCATCGACCCGGACGGGAACCGACCCGGCTGCGCCCGCTCCCTGCCGCTGGCTGAACTCTCTGCGCACAGCGACCTCGCCGGCTGCGACTGTCTCTACGTGCCCGCGCTTCCCCGCGCAAGCTACGCCGACCTGCAGGAGGTCATGGCCCACCTGCGCGCGCCCTACGGCTGCCCCTGGGACCGGGAGCAGACGCTCGCCTCCGCGCGCGCCTATCTGCTCGACGAGACGGCCGAAGCGCTGGAGGCGATCGATGTCGGGGATGACCTCCATATCGCCGAGGAGCTGGGCGACGTGCTCGGCATTGTCGCTATGATCGCGCAGATCGCCGCCGAAGAGGGCCGCTTTCAGATGGCCGACGCAGTGCGCTTGAGCGTCGAAAAACTGATCCGCCGCCATCCTCATGTCTTCGGCGATGATGAAATCGAAAATATCGAACAGCTCTATGTGCGCTGGGAGGAGATCAAGGCCGAGGAGCGGGCTGCACAGGAAAAACCGGCACGCGGCACGCTGGATGACGTGCCGGCCGCACTTCCGGCGCTGCGCAAAGCCAGGGAGATACAGTCTAAGGCGCACAAAACCGCTCTTCTCGACCGCGCCGCGCTGGCGCAGAGCGATCCGGCGCTGGCGCGCCTCCTGCCGGAGGGCAGCGGTGAGCAGACGCTGGGCCTGTTGTTGTGGCGGCTGGTCGCCCTGTCCAGAGAGCGGGGCCTCGACGCGGAAGACGCGCTGCGCGCCTTCGCCGTCCGCTGGCGCGCGCAGGCTACAAAGTAACGCACAATGTGATACTCAATGTGATGCGCGACTTTCCTCTGTACATTTCCGCAACGCGCCGCGGCCATGCTATACTCCGGTGTGCGAATTTGCCCCGGTAGCTCAGTGGATCAGAGCATCTGACTTCGGATCAGAGGGTCGTGGGTTCGAATCCTACCCGGGGTGCTCTACTTTGCGGGGTGTTCTACTTTGCGGCCCGCCCGCAGCCGCCTCCATCACCGCAGTGCAAAAAACCGCCCTCTCTCGCAGCCAACTCTGGACCGCGATCGAGAGGGCGGTTTCAATCCGCTCCTTGGACACGCCTGGTGGCACGCACGCGGCTATCAAATCACGAATATATCAATTCTCCGCCTCTCGGCATTCCAACAGCTGTCCAATCGAAGACTACTGCCCACCCTCCATCTCCACAACCGTGCGCACCAGCTGGCCGAAGACCCATCCAGGCCGACCGCCAATGTCTATCCGCCACCAGCTCCCGACCGCGTTCCTGCCGGTGACAGGATAGCGGTAGCCGGGCAGTGTCGTATCTACGACAGGGTAACGGGCGTCGGGGCCGTCGTACACGTTCATGCTGCGGCTGAATGTCAGCTCCGCCTCCGTATCCGGCAGCAGCGGCGGCAGCGGAAACCCCGTCACCACCGGCACACTCCCGGGATTGACCGGTGTAACCAGGTCGCCAAAAACCCATCCGGGGCGGCCGTCATGGTCTATCTGCCACCAATCGCCGGCCGAATTCTTGCCGGTGATTGTATACTGCTGCCCAGGTGAGGCCGAACCGATGATGGGGTAGCTGGTGTCCGGCCCGCCGCGCACGTTCATCCCCCAATTGACCGTTATCATCGCTTCCCCTATCTGCAGCAGCCGCGGATGTGGAAAATCGATGACCGCCACCTGCACGCCCCCGGCATCGACCGCCGTCACCAACTCGGCGTACACCCAACCGGGCCGGCCATTGTCGTCGATCTGCAACCACTCTCCCTCTGCGCTCCTGCCGGTGATCAGATACTGCTGTCCGGGTATGACCACGTCGATTATCGGATTGCTGGCGCCCGGCCCGCTGCGCACGTTCACCCGCCTCTCGATCATCGCCACCGGCACGGCCGCCGGCGCGTCCGGCAGATTGGCGGCCATCAGATGGTCCGAAACCCAACCCGGCTGACCCCTATGGCTGATCCGCCACCACTCGCCCGTAACATCCCGCTCGATGACAGAGAACGGGCTCCCCGCCACGACCTCGCCAACCACAGGGCTGAATGGGGCCGGCCCCGCGTGGACCTGAAGCGCCCACTCTGTAAACGCAACCGCCCCGGCCGCGGGCTCGGGCGCCTCGGTGTATGCCCACTGCACGCGCCGCACCATCTCTTCAAACAGCGGCTCCAACAGATCAAACTGCTCGCCAGGCGCCGAGAATGTCAGCACGAGCACGAACTCGCCGTCCGGCGACATCAGGGCTACCTGCCAGCCCGCTGTCCTCGCGCCTGTCAACACGGACTGCGAAACGGTTCGCGCGGGGACGCCTCCCCGGAACCGGACCGAAATCGCCTCTTCCCTGGTTGGCCGCAACCGGGTGACCAGTTCGAGGCTGTCCACGTCGATGCCGGTCTGCCGCTCCAACTGCGCGGCCGCGCCCCAGCCGAACTGGTAGAGCGTCAATCCGTTCGAAGGGAAAATCTCGACTGCGTACTGGTTAAAATGCAACAGATCAGTGTACTGCTGCGGGGAAACATAGCCGACACCGATGAGCGAGTCCGGTTGCCCGGCGGACTGCAGCTGCATCAGCAGGCTCGAAAGCGCTGCCCTGGTCGGCTCCGCCATCCCGTCCGGCAAAGTCCACGCCTGCACCTCCTCGACGAAGTGCCACTCAGGAGGACTGAAAATGGTCAGCCCAAGCCTGGCGTCGTCGAAAACTTGCCAGTCAGCAAAGACCCCGCCCTCCGCCGAACCCAGGAGCGCAGGGCTTGCCGGGCCACTCTCGTCCGGCGAGGGCGCCGCGGTGCCGGGGGGACTCTGAGAAGGGTGGCTGAAGACGCCCTTGCTTGAATGGGGCGCGTGATAGTACGAAGAGTGAGAGACTGTTCCACTGGCCCAGCCCAGACAGAATAGGCACAGTGGCAACAGGTAGAGGATGCCGCGCATTACTGTTTTCTTACTCCAGCGGCCCGAGGATTGAGAACGCCTCTCGCCGCCAATCACGACCTACTCAAACCACTCCACACGCTGCACGACCTCACCCAGCAGCGGCTCAAGTTCAGCGAAATCTTCTCTGAGGATACCAAAAGTCAAGAGCAGCATCGTCGCTCCGTCCGGCGACAGCAACCCGACCTGCCACGAAACGATCTCCTCATCCGGCAAATTGTAAAGGGCGCCATCCGTTCGAGACAGGATCGATAGCGCCTCCGCTCCGTCGGGCCGCAGACCGGCGACCACCTCCGCGCTCTCCACCTCGATACCCTCGATCGCGTCCAACTGGGCGGCGCTGAGTTTCGCCATCAGCGACAGGGACAGACCCTCGGGGGAAACAGCGATTACGTTGACATTGTTGAGAAACACCAGGTCGCGGGCAGTTTCGGGGTCGACCTGGAACCCCATACCGACGAACAGATCCCCCTGCTGCTGCATCACGTTGACAATGTACGCCAGCAACTCCTGGATCTCATCGCTGCCTGCCAGTTCGCCCGCTTCCGAGAAAAAGTCTGCCAGCTCCTGCTCTGAGGGATCAACGAAAATCCATCCCGGTGGAACCGGAATCGACAGCCCGCGCGCCTCGTCGACAAACACCCCCCACTCATCAGAAACCGCCGCGGCGACGGTTGGCGCCGGCGGAGGTGTGGCAGTAGGCTCCGGCGTGGGTGTGGCGGTAGGCTCCGGTGTGGGTGTGGCGGTTGGTGCGGGTGAAGGCGTGGCGGTAGACTCCGGCTGGATCGGCACGCAACCGGCCAGGAAAAACAGTGCACAAACAGACGCAAACACAATCAAACGGTAGGTTTTCGCCACGCGCCCCACCCCCTTAGCCCTCGAAAACCGTAACTTCCACTTCAAGTCCACGTCTCAAGGACAACGAAAAACAAGAAACTGAAAACTAGAAACTGGACACCGACATCTTCCCCAGACATCCCTGCAAAAACTGGCCCGTGTAGCTCTTCTCCACCGCCGCGACCTGTTCCGGCGTGCCTTCCGCCACCACATAGCCGCCCTTGCCGCCGCCTTCGGGCCCCATGTCGACCACCCAATCGCAGTTCTTGATCACATCCAGGTTGTGCTCGATCACCAGCACCGTGTTGCCGCGGTCCGCCAGCTCGTGCAGAACGCCCAGCAGCTTGCGCACGTCCTCGAAATGGAGCCCGGTGGTCGGCTCGTCCAGTATGTAGAAGGTATTGCCCGTATCGCGCCGGCTCAACTCCTTGCTCAGCTTGATCCGCTGCGCCTCGCCGCCGGAGAGCGTCGTCGCCGGCTGTCCCAGGCGGATGTAACCCAGCCCGACCGCCATCAGCGTCTCCAGGCGGTTGCGGATGCGGGGGATATTCTGGAAGAACTCCAGCGCCTCTTCGACAGTCATGTTCAACACATCCGAGATCGACTTGCCGCGGAAACGAATATCCAGCGTCTCGCGGTTGTAGCGGTCGCCGTGACACTCTTCACACGACACGTAGACATCCGGCAGGAACTGCATCTCGATCTTGATGATGCCGTCGCCGTGGCAGGCCTCGCAGCGGCCGCCCTTGACATTAAAGCTGAAACGCCCCGCCTTGTAGCCGCGCGCCTTCGCCTCCGGGATACTGGCGAACAGCTCCCGCATCGGTGTGAACAGCCCGACATAGGTCGCCGGGTTGCTGCGCGGCGTCCGCCCGATCGGGCTCTGGTCGATCTCGATCACCTTGTCCAGGTGCTCGATGCCTTCAATCCTGTCGCACTTGCCGGGGCGGGCCTTCGCCCGGTAGAAGCTCTGCGCCAGCCGCTTGTACAACACCTCCACCACCAGGCTGGATTTGCCGCTGCCGCTGACGCCGGTTACCGCGACCAGCCGGCCCAGCGGAAAACGCACGTCCACCTTCTTCAAATTGTTCTCAGTCGCGCCGCGCACGTGCAGGTACTCGCCGTTCCCTTCCCGCCGCTCCCCGGGGATCTCGATGCTTTTCTCACCGCGGATATACTGCGCCGTCAGACTATCCGGATAGCCGGCGAACGACGCCTGCGTATCCGAAACGACAACCTCGCCTCCGTGTTCACCCGCGCCCGGGCCCATGTCCACCACCCAATCGGCCGCGCGAATCGTCTCCTCGTCATGCTCCACCACCAGCACGGTGTTGCCCAGGTCGCGCATCCCCTTCAGCGTATTGATCAGCCGCACGTTGTCCCGCTGGTGCAGGCCGATGCTGGGCTCATCCAGGATATAGAGCACGCCCATCAACTGACTGCCGATCTGCGTCGCCAAACGAATGCGCTGCGACTCGCCGCCCGAGAGCGTGACCGCGGTGCGGTTGAGCGTCAGATAGTCCAGCCCGACGTTGACCATAAAGCCCAGCCGCGCCTCGATCTCCTTCAAAACCTGGCCGCCGATGGCAAGCTGCCGCGGCGAAAAGAGCGGCTGCGCGCCGTTCTGCCCCGCGGCCGCCCGCACCCAATCAAGCGATTCGTTGACCGACATCGCCGTAATCTCATGGATGCTCTTGCCCGCCACCGTAACCGCCAGCGCCATCGGCCGCAGCCGCCGCCCATCGCACTCCGGGCAGGGACTGACGCCCATGTACTCCTCCAACTTGCTGCGGATCCACTCGCTGTCCGTCTCACGGAAGCGCCGCTGCAGGTTCGGTAGCACACCGGAGTATTGGGTCTCGTAGTTCCGCTCATACCCGCGGGCGTTGCGATAGTGGACCAGCACCTTCTCGCGTCCCGGCGGGCCGTACAGGATGATGTCGCGTTGCTTGCTGCTCAACTCCCTGACAGGCGCACTGACAGGGATCGAAAACTGGCGGCAGACCGAGGCCAGCAGCTGTCTGTAGTAGCCGCTGTCACCGTTGCCCCCGCTCGCGCCTTGCCAGGGCCGCACCGCCCCTTCGGCGATGCTGAGCTCGCCGTCGAGGATCAGCTCCGGGTCGAACTCCTTGAGCACGCCGAGACCGTCGCAGGCAGGGCAGGCGCCGTGCGGGCTGTTGAAGCTGAAGGTGCGCGGTTCGATCTCGCTGAAGCTGAGACCGCAGCGCATACAGGCGAAATGCTCGCTGAAAACCCGGTCCACGTTGACGGAGCGCAAGCTGCCGTTGCCCTCGGCCGGCTCGCGCCTGACCTCCGAAACGATCGCCGCGCCCTCCCCCAACTTGAGCGCGGTCTCGACCGAGTCGGTCAGCCGCGTCCGGTCGGTGCCGGGAAGGATACGGTCAGGGTCATCGGGGTCGGGACGCTCCGCACGTACGATCATACGGTCGATCACCGCTTCGATCGTGTGCATCTTGTATCGATCCAGCTCGGGCGCTTCACCGATTTCAAACAGCTCGCCGTTGACGCGCACGCGTACATAGCCCTGCGCCTGCAGATTCTCGAAAACGCCCTTGTGATGACCCTTGCGGTCCTTGATGATCGGCGCCAGAATCAGCAGCCGCGCGCCCTCCTCCATCTCCATGATCGAGTTGACGATCTGCTGCGGCGTCTGCTGGCTGATCGGATCGCCGCACTCAGGGCAGTGGGGCTGACCGATGCGGGCGAAGAGCAGGCGTAGATAGTCGTATACTTCGGTGACAGTGCCGACGGTCGAACGCGGGTTGCGGCCGGAGCCCTTCTGGTCGATCGAGATCGCGGGGCTCAGCCCTTCGATCTGGTCCACGTCCGGCTTCTCCATCAACCCCAGAAACTGGCGCGCATAAGAAGAGAGCGACTCGACGTAGCGGCGCTGCCCTTCGGCGTAGATCGTATCGAAGGCCAAGCTGCTCTTGCCGCTGCCGCTCAGCCCGGTAATCACCACCAACCTGTCACGGGGGATCTCAAGATCGATGCTGCGCAGGTTGTGCTCGCGCGCGCCCCGAATTATGAGCTTGTCCAGCGCCATGCCGCCTCCAAACGGATCGCAGTCTTCAATACGCCGTTGCCGGAAACAACAACAACAACAACAACAACAACAACAACAACAACAACAAGTGAACAAATGTTCGTCAAATTGCTATCCTACCATCCCCGGCCGCATTCGTCCACAGGTGGAAAGGCTATAATACCAAATCGGCCCGGCAATAGAGAAAGTATAGGGGCATTCGGGATCCCTGGCAGGATGGGGCAGCTTCCAGCCGGTCCGCGCGGTAAATACACTGGAAAACCGGCGCCCTTTGCCGCCTTGGAGTGGAAAACGGGCGCCTCTGATGCGCGGCTTTAGCGGATTCTTCCGAAATCGGTCGAGCTGCTGGGCTGGACAATTAGCCTACGATCCGCCTACGCACCGCCGCAGTGCCACAAAATGAGAACGAAACAACCCACATCCGGCACCTCACTCGGCGCTTTCCGCCTCTCCGCCATGCTGCCATGTCGGCCGCGGCTCCCACTGCGGTTCATCGTAAAAGGGGCACAGCGATGGATCGCTCGACCACTCGAACGCAAAGCGAACGCGGACGGAATGCGCGCCTTGCAGGGCGTCCCACGGCACCTCTTCCCGCGCAAACCAGCCGATGTCGCGCGTCTCGCTGGTGACAATCGGCTCGCCTTCTATATGTCTACCGGCAAACAACATGCAGTAGAGATGAAGCGGGCCGCCGCCGTGCAGCCTGTTGTCGAAAACGCCCAGAAGTCCGCTCAGCGCGATCCGGCAGCCCGTCTCCTCCCACACCTCGCGCAGCGCGCCGTCCCCTGGACGCTCGCCCACTTCACACGCGCCGCCCGGCAGCGCCCAGCGCCCGTTGTCCGCCCGCTTGATCAGCAGAACGCGGCCGGCTCCGTCAAAGACCGCCGTATCCACCACCGCATAAGGGGTCAGATAACGCATCTCCTCGAAAAAACGGCGCCGGATCTCAGCCAGCGGGCGGGCGTCCACCAACGCGGTCAGTTCGGCCGAAAGCTCGAGGATCTGCTCGTAACGCTCGGCCTGGTAGGGGTCTTCGGCATAGCGCAGGCCGGCATTGCAAAGCGCCCGCAGCCTGTCAGCAGCGCCATAAATCGCCTCCGCCGCGGACACTCCATCTGCAGCGCTCACGCTGGATGCTCCCGTGCAAGCGGCGATTGCGCCTGCCCGTTGGCCGCTGCCTTCTCCGGCATCACGACCTCGTACGGCTGCCGGTTGTTGGCCGATTCACGCGCCCATAGGCACGTCAACGCGCTCAAAATGCCGGCATCGATCGGGCTGCGCGAGGGCCGCCGGTCGCGCATCGCCATCAGAAAATCGAAGCTCAGCTCGCGGTCGCCGCCGAAATGGGGCATGTCACCGCTGAAATCGATCGTCTCCACCACCGGCGACGTGTGGCTGAAGATCTTGATCTGGTTCTGATTCCAGTCGAACTCGATGATGCCGCGATAACCGTAAAGCCGCGCGCCGCGCCGGGCGGCCTGGTAGCGGGTGAAGAAGTTCTGCGTGTAGCTGACCTGGACGCCGTTTTCGTACTCCAACATGCAGCTGCCCATGTCCTGCAGCTCAATCCCCTCGGAAAAGACACAGAACTGATCGTCGCGGTAGACCGCCTCCTCGGCAAAGCGGACGCGGCCACCTTCGAAGCCGGTGCGAAAACGCACGAACGGGCTCTCCGGGCAACTCTCCTGCTCCGGGCACTCCTTGCACTGTAGGTCGAACGGTTTGCCGCCGCCGAAAACCCTGCGCGTGTTCATCGCGCTGATCCAGCGCGGGCGCGCCTCCAGCAAATAGTTGATGTAGTCGACGTCGTGGGTGAACTTCTGCAGCCAGAGTCCGCCGTTCAGTTCGTAGTTGCGGTACCAGCTCTTGAAATAGACGCTACCGTAACCGACGTCGTTGAAGGCGACCACCTGCTCAATGCTCCCGACCTGGTCGGATGCGATGATCTCGCGCACCTTCTGCGCGACCGGGCTCAGCCGCAGCGGAAAGGAGACAACGGTGGGCGCGGTGTGATTCCGGTAGACCGCGTCCAGGCGGCGCAACTCGTCGAATGTGATCGCGACCGGCTTCTCCAGGAAGAGCGGCAGCCCGGTCGGCGCAACCTTGAGCGCCATCTCCGTGTGCAGGTTGCAGCGCGTGCCGATCATGATGCCGTCCAGCTCGCCGGCTGCAGCCAGCAGCTCTTCGGCCGTCGCGTAGAAGCGTGCATCTGCTAGGAAGGGATCGTTGATCGCCTGAATTTCATCGCCGCGCGGGTCGGCCACGGCCGTCACGCGGTAGGGAATGTCGAAGATATCGAGGCCTCTGGCCATGCTCGCGATGCGGCGGCCATATCCGATGATGCCAATGCGTAACATGTTCGTTCCTTTCAACTGTGAGCGCCCAGATAAGCCAGCACCGCTGCCCCCGTACGGATGCCGGCGATGAAACGTTCGACCTCCAGGTTTTCGTTGGGAGCGTGATTGGCCTCGTCGTGGTTGGCGTAAGGCGTTGTGAAGGAGGGAACGCCTAGAATCTTGGTCCAGGCATAGTCGGGCAGGCTGCCGCCCATCGCCGGGATCAGCAGAGGCTCTTCGCCCTGGGCCGCGCGAAATGCCTTCTGCAGCGGCCGCGTGTAGGGGGAGTCGAGCGGCGTGCTGGAAGGCTCCATGCCCCCCTGGCGGATCACTTCGACCTCGGGCGCATTGCCGCGCACGTGCGCCTCCACCTTGTCCAGAATCTCCTCCACGCCCTGATTCTCCACCAGACGCATGTCGCACTTCACGGTTGCTTCGCGCGGCAGCACCGTCTTGGTGCCCGGGCCGCCGTAGCCACTGTGGAAACCGTTGATGGTGAAGGTCGGCCAGGCCGCCAGGCGGTCGAAAAAGGGCCGCCCCTGCGGCTCGTCGAGACGGGCCAGGCCGGCGCCGGCCATAACGGCCGCCGTGTCAACCGGCAGCGCGTCCAGCGCGGCCCGTTCCGGCTCTCCAAGCGGCGCGACGTTGTCGTAAAAGCCGTCGATGGTGATCTCGCCGCGGCTGTTCTTCATCGTGGCCAGCAGGTGCACCAGCGTCCAGATCGGGTTGGGCGCGACGCCGCCCCAGTTGCCCGAATGGAAGTCGCGCTCGGCGTGGCGCACGCGCAGCTCGAACGAAGCGATGCCGCGCGGGCCAAACTTGATGCAGGGCCGCCCGCTTTCGTGGACGGGACCGTCGGCGGTGATCACCAGGTCGGCATCGGCCAGCAGATCGCGATGGGCCCGCACGCAGTCGCCGATATGGGGGCTGCCGATCTCCTCCTCGCCTTCGAGCAGCACGATGACATTGCAGGGCAGGCCGCCGGTAACGGCCAGCCAGGACTCGATCGCCAGGAGCTGGGCCAGATGCTGCCCTTTGTTGTCGCCCACACCGCGTCCCCAGATGCGCCCATCGCGTATTTCCGGTTCAAAGGGAGGCGAAACCCACGCCTCGAGCGGATCGGGCGGCTGCACGTCGTAATGACCGTAGAGTAGCACCGTCGGCGCGCCCGGATGCTGCCGGCCACAGCCGTACACGAAGGGCCAACCGTCGCTCACCAACAACTGCGTCTCCATGCCCAGCTCCTGCAGGTAGCCGAGCAGAAATCCGGCCGTCTCTTCGATGCCGACCCCGTGGGCGCTGATGCTGGGCCGGGCGACATAGGCCAGCAGCCGGTCGATAAACGCCTGCCGGTGGGCCTCCACGTAGTCCAGCACCCGCGCCAGATCAGGGAAAACGCCTCCTGACTGGTTCCCCTCTTCGCTCAATCGACCTCTCCTCGAAACGCTGATCGACCGCCCGCAGAAGGTCCGCCGGTCGTTTGCGGCCTTCTGTGATATCTGATGATATAATCGGGCAGGAATGAACCGATTCTACTGTATCTTCAGAGAATTTCGACAATCCGGCGACCAGCGGTTGGCCGCCTAGACGGAGCAGTGCCATGAGACTGGGCGTTGTCGGTATGCTGCCCGCCAATCCGGCCGAGATCCGCACCCGCCACCTGGCCGCCATCCGGGCGCTGCGGCTGTCAGGGATAGGCCTGTCTATCTCGGCCAGACACTCGCCGCCGGCCACCGCGCCGATGTGGCAGCGCGTGCGGCTGCTTTTTGCCGACGAGGGCATCGACATCGTGCAGGTCGGCATCGGCTTTCAGGCCTGCCTCTTCGACCCCGACGACGACGCCCGCGCGCGCCTGCTCGAGGACATCCGCCGCGGCTTCGGCATCGCCCGCGCCCTCGGCGCCCACGTAGCCCTGATCCGCAGCGGCAGCCTCAGCCCCAACGGCCCCTACAGCCCCCACCGCGAAAACCACCGGCCGGCCTGCCGCGACCGGCTCCTCGACTCACTGCGCTGGCTGGCGTCGGTGGCCGAATCCCTGGAACAGACCGTCGTCGTCGAAACCCACCTGCTCACGATCATGCGCTCGCCCGAGTTCAACCGCGCCGTCATCCGCGATGTGGGCAGCGCACGGATGCGGCTGGTGATGGACTACGTGAACCATTTCCAGACGCTGCACCAGGTCTACGACAGCAGGGCGCGGTTGCGCCACATCTTCGATTGCATGGGGCCGGTCAGCGCCATCGGGCACTGTAAGGATATCGCCGTGCGGGACGGCTTCGTGGTCCACATGGACGAGGAGGTCCCGGGCGAGGGCGAACTGGACCTGGGAACCGCGCTGCGCCTCTGGCATGAGGAGCATCCGGACGGCTACATGATGCTCGAGCACCTGCCGGATGAGATCTATCCCCTGGCCGCGGCCAACGTTCGAGGAATCCTGGAGAAGGGGAGGATTCCGGTCTACTAAGGATACGTACTTAACTAGATCAGGTGATCAGCCCCTTATTTCTCAGCATTCAAGATCATTTCTTGCTTCCCTATCCGTTCGCGTTTTGCTTCAACCCATTCAATAGGATCAAACCATCATCTAAGGAGAAAACCGGTAGGGAATCAAGGGGTTAGCATGGACTTGAATTGGGTCTGAATCTCCCGCGACAAAACCTAACCAAATCTTTGTTCGATATAGTCCTGTGTCTGGCTCGCAGAAAGACGGGTTGTGGAAGGGCCTGTTCGGATCCAGAAATAATCCTCATTCCCCTCCTTTACGTAAACAGGGACAGGGGACTTCTTACACTGGACCACTAGCACCCGACCCTCTTCAAAGTCCTCGAAATTTGCCCGCATTACCGTCCAAGTGCTAGGCCCCATCCTTTCGTTCACGATATTTGTGAGGTGTAGGCTCATCCGATCTTCGCTTCGAAAATTATCAGCATCGACGCCTAAAGGCGTCCCATCATCAGCGACCCCGATTATCAAAGTTCCTCCATGGGAATTGAGAAACCCAGAGGCCGTCGTTTTCTTGAATCAGACGCTCAATATCCTTCATCGTCCCCTCCTTGACTGGGGGTGGTCGCACCGCATCCGTTCTCTTCTGCAAGCGACGAATCCCCTGCGCAGGGCCTCGACAGCATGACGCGCCGGCCCCGAACGGTTACAATTGAAGACGAAAACAGTGCCCGCGGCTGCAAAGGAAAGCAACGCCACGAGCCGGGAGAGACCCATGGCCTCCGGCCCCAGCAAAGCATTCGATCCCCAGCCGGTCACCCTCACCGGCGAACTCGTCCGCCTCGAACCGCTGGGCCCGCAACATGCCGCCGACCTCTACGCCGTGGGCGCCGAAGACCTGATCTGGCGCTACGCCGCCCGCCCCGCCCTGCGCAGCCTCCCCGACACGCGGGACTGGATCAGCGACTGCCTCGCCGAAGTGGCAGGCGGCGCCGAGGTCAGGTTTGCCGTCGTCCACCAGCCGACCGGCAAGGCCGTCGGCTCGACCGCCTACATCGACATCATCCGCCAGCACCGCACCCTGGAAATCGGCATGACCTGGTACGGGATCGCCTGGCAGCGCACCGGCGTCAACACCGAGTGCAAATATCTCCTCATGCGCCACGCCTTCGAGCATCTGCAGGCCCGCCGCGTCTCCCTCAAGTCGGACAGTCGCAACCACCGCTCCCGACGCGCCATCCTCCGCCTCGGCGCCGTCGAAGAAGGCACCCTCCGCAACCACCGCATCGCCCGCGACGGCGTCGACCGCCACACCGTCTACTACAGTGTCATCGACACCGAATGGCCTGCTGTGAAGGAGAGGCTGGAGGGGTTGATGCGGAGGTGAAGTGGCAGAATGTTGTGGCGCGCAGTCCCTTCCAGGTGCCCGTTCTTGTGTTTCGTCTATGAAAATCAAACGCTGTTGTGTTTCATAAATGGCGTTTTTTGAAACTCAAATAGCTTTGTGTTGCATTGATGAAACTCAAAAAACTTTCCGCCCTTCGGCGATGTTGAGTAACTCAGGGAACGCCAGGATTGAGGAGCGCCGTCCCCCTCCTGGTATTAGCTCCTTCAACGGTTAGCCCAAAGTGTTTGGCTTACCGGTTCATTCAATGTATTCCAGTTGAGCGAGAACGGCCTTCTCGACATCTGCTTCTGCGAGGGTGGTCATTGTGGAGGAGGCATTGCTCTGCAGGAGCCTGCTTTTGTCGTTCATCTGTGTACATCAAACGACGTTGTTGTTAACGAAAGGGCATTTCATTAGCGACAAAGCGGTTTGTTGTCAATAGATGAACGTCAAAACTCGATCGGAAGGCCGGCAACGGGGTCCGCGTCTAGCTGAGAAAGAAGACAGAGTGGAAACTGGCGCTGTCCGCCGCCCGTACTGTGTTCATGCCGTGCTGTGCTAGAATGGTCTGTGCCGCGCAGCAGATTCATCTCTGAAATTGGCGAGGAAACGGCGTGCAGCAGGTACTCACCGCAGAACAGGGCCGAATTCTACAGGACGAACGCCGCCTGCTCGCCGACCTGCAGGTCGCCCTTACACGTCTCGACGCGCCCGACGCCGACCTGGCGCTGATCCGCAACGCTCTCGCCCAGCTGGAAGAGCTCTTCCTTGTCGTCGTCGTCGGCGAATTCAACGCCGGCAAGAGCGCCGTCATCAATGCCCTGCTGGGCAGCGACTACCTGCCCGAAGGCGTCGTCCCCACCACCAGCGAGCTGGTCCTGATCCGCCACAGCGAAGCCACCGCGCATCCAGGCGCCGACGGCAGCATGGCCGTGCGCGGCCTGCCCGTCCCCTGGCTGCAGGAGGTCAACCTCGTCGACACGCCCGGCACCAACGCCGTCATCCGCCAGCACCAGGAGCTGACCGAACATTTCGTGCCCCGCAGCGACCTCGTCCTCTTCGTCACCAGTGCCGACCGCCCCTTCAGCGAATCGGAACGCGCCTTCCTCCAGCAGATCCGCGACTGGGGCAAAAAAGTCGTCATCGTCGTCAACAAGATCGAGCTGCTGACCACCGAAGCCGAGCAGCAGCAGGTGCTCGACTTCGTGCAGCAGAACGCCCACGAGCTGCTCGGTGTCGCGCCCGCCACCTTCGCCGTCAGCGCCCGCCTCGCCCTCGAAGCCAAAAAAACTGAACAAAACGGGCCCGGCTCCGAAAACTGGCAGCGCAGCCGCTTCGGCGCGCTCGAACAGTACATCCTCGACTTCCTCGACGCCGGCGAACGCGTGCGGCTGCAGCTCTCCAACCCGATCGGCATCGCCGCCGCCCTGATCGCCGGCTACCAGAATGTCATCACCCAGCGCCAGGACCTGCTCAAAGGCGACTTCCAGGCGCTCGACGCCATCGACGAGCAGCTGACCGCCTACCAGAAGGACATGCGCCGCGACTTCCGCTACCAGAGCGACCGCGTCGACAACGTCCTCCACGAGATGGCCGAGCGCGGCGACCGCTTCTTCGACGAAAACCTGCGCATCACACGCGTCGTCGAGCTGGTGAACAGCGAGAAGCTGCGCGGCGAGTTCGAGCGCCGCGTCCTCGCCGACACCAGCCGCGCCATCGAACGCCACGTCAACGAACTGATCGACTGGCTCATCGACCGCGACTACCGCCAGTGGCAGGCGGTGATGGAGTTCATCGAGCGCCGCTCCCTCCAGCACACCGACCAGATGATCGGGCGCGTGCGCGGCGAGTTCGATTTCAACCGCCAGAATCTGCTCAAAAGTATCGGCCGCAGCGCGCAGGAGGTCGTCGACTCCTACGACCGCGAGGCCGAGGCGCTCAAACTGGCCCAGGATGTGCAGCGGGCCATCATCCAGACCGCCGCCGTCGAGGCCGGCGCAATCGGCCTCGGCGCCATCCTCGTCGTCATCCTCAACACCACCTTCCTCGACGTGACCGGCATCCTCGGCGCCAGCGCGCTGGCCGCGCTCGGCCTCTACGTGCTCCCCTACCGCCGCCAGAAGGTCAAGGCGCAGCTGCGCACCCGCATCGGCGACCTGCGCCGGCGGCTCGATTCCGCCATCACGCAGCAGTTTGAGTCCGAGCTGTCCGCCAGCGTACAGCGCATCCGCGAAGCGATTGCGCCCTACACCCGCTTTGTGCGCGTCGAGCGCGAAAAGCTGGAGACGCTGGCCTCCGATCTGAAAAGCGCCGAAAACGAGTGCCAGGAGCTGCGCCGCAGCGTCGAGGCGCTCGCCCCCAGCCAGTAGCAGCTGGGCCCCGCCGCCATGACGCACTCGATCTCCCTCCTGCCTCTCGACGCATCGCTGCACGCCGGCGCGTTGCAGCGGGTCTACGAGCTGTCGCCGGCCTACTGGACGATGTATCACATGGCGCAGGCGCCGGCCGGCCAGGCCGCGCGCGATCTCGCCGCCATCGAAGAGGAGCCGGGCCGCATGGGGCTCGGCATCGCGGCCGCCAACGAGCCGGGCAACGCCGAAGCCGGCGCGCAGCTGGTCGGCATGATCGACTTCCGCCTCCAATGGCCCGACCCCGACACCGCCTACATCGGCATCCTGCTGGTGGCGGAGCCGTTCCAGCGGCAGCGTGTCGGCAGCGATGCCTGGGCCCTGCTCGAACCCTGGCTGGCGGACGAGGCCAATCTGCGCGCGGTGAAACTGGGCGTCGAGCAGTTCAACCCGGGCGCGCTCAGGTTCTTCCAGTCGCTCGGCTTTACCCTGACCGGAGAGGCGCAGCGCATCCGCTCGGGCAAGCGCCTGGTGCGTCTGTTGGCGATGGAGAAGGAACTAACTGAAAGTAAATAGCGCTCTGACCGCTCGCCGGCCAAAGCCAGCCATCAGATCAGAAGCAGAAGCAGACCGACCAGTCCGATCAATCCGGTGATGTGGTCCATCTGCAGAATGAACCAGAGCGCCAGGCCGTGCATCGCGACCCGCGCCGCCCACACGCCCCAGCGCTGCGGCGCAGCAGCCAGAGCCGAGATCAGCAGAAACCACAAGAATGGCGTCAGTTCGCCCCACGCCGCGCCGCCGCCCAAAAACGCCCAGCCCGCCCACCCCAGCGACAGCGCCCGCAGCCCCATAGCCGCAACCCCCAGCGGATAGGCCGCCGCCAGGTGCGCCAGCCACGTCCACGGCGCCAGGTAGGGCGCGCCGATGAACAAGCACGCGCCCGCCGCGATCAGCCACCCGACCGTCCCCGCCAGCAGCGGCGCAACCGACACCTGGCAGACCAGGCCCCAGCCGCGGTCCTGCCGCAAGAACGTCCTATGAGTAGCCACGGATCTGGTCCAGCGCCTCGTCGCCCAGCGACTTGGCCGCGCTCGCCATGTACGCCAGCTGCTCCGACACCAACGACGAAAAGGCGAAGAAGAGATTGAACGCTCGCAGCGGCGTCGTCACATAGAAGCTGGCGTCGGTCGCCATATCGAAAATCTGCGACGGCCAGTAGAGCGCAATCAGAAACGACATCCCCGACCACTCCTTGGCCAGCTTGCCGTACTCGAGCGTGAAGACCGAGCCGTGCTTGGCGCCGTTGAACTTCAGGCTTGTACGGCTGAAAATCGAGCCGAACAGCCAGATGTAGAATCCCACGCCTGCCATGTATGGGTTCGTCTTGGCGCGGTAGGCCATCCCGCTCGAAACCATCTGGATCCCCGTCGTCAGCATCCAGATCAGCAGCGTCATCACCACGCCCCAGTTCGACACCGGGTTGCCGAAAACATAGAAGAGCGTGTCCCCCCGGATCCGGCCCTGCACCCATCCCATGCTCCCCAGCAAATCGGCCACGAACATCGCCGCCACCAGCGCCAGGATCGGCCTGGAGGAAAGCAGGGCCACGCGTCCAATCGAGGTCCTGGCAATATCGTTTTTCACGGCTCGCTCCTTCCTTGAAATAAGTCCCTTTGCTCGCCTACATAACCGGATTTCGCAATCCCGCGAGCGAATATGCTAATGATATTAGTACATTTGTTCTAGATTGTCAAGAGGGATCGGCCTGATTACACGCCAAATTTGGCGGAAGAGGCCGATCTTACCGCAATTGAAACGAAAGGGGGCTGAAAACTAGAGGAAAGAGGGGATCCTCACAGAGGGTGCAATTCCCCGTTCACCCAGTAGAATGGTATACTCCCTCTCGCTATTAACATTTAAGTGCCCAAACGTTAATAGCGAAATCCGCTATGCAAATGACGTTAATAAAGGGATTGACAACCATGCAGCGCGGCGAAGTGGGAAACTACGAAGTTACGATCACCGGAGACGAACAGGTACGCGCCTTTGTCCCGTTTCCGCTGCCGCCGCATCCCCCTCTGGATCTGGACGGCGCGCTGCAGCAGACACTTGAAGCCGCGCTTCTGGCCTTGGGCCGTCTTGACGGCGTCACAACCCTTCTGCCGGATCAGACACTTTTTCTCTATACCTATGTGCGCAAGGAGGCCGTGCTCTCTTCCCAGATCGAAGGTACGCAGTCTTCCCTGTCCGACCTCCTCCTCTTTGAATTGGAAGAAGCCCCTGGCGTCCCTCTCGATGATGTAGTCGAAGTCTCGAACTACGTCGCCGCGCTTGAACACGGCCTGCGCAGACTGAGGGAAGGCTTCCCCCTGTCCAACCGACTGCTTCGCGAGATCCACGGCGTCCTCTTGTCGGGCGGGCGGGGAAGCGACAAAACGCCCGGCGAGTTCCGCCGTTCCCAGAACTGGATCGGCGGCTCGCGCCCTGGCAACGCCGCATTCGTGCCGCCGCCTCATCGAGCGGTACCCGATTGCATGGCCGAACTGGAGCGTTTCCTCCACGCCAGAGAGGATGGACTGCCCTTGTTGTTGCGCGCCGGCCTTGCTCACGTACAGTTCGAAACCATTCACCCCTTCCTTGACGGCAACGGACGCGTCGGCAGACTGCTGATAACTTTGCTACTGTGCCAGGCTGGTGCGTTGCGCGAACCGCTCCTTTACTTGAGCCTCTATCTGAAGCAGCACAGAGAGAGATACTACGACCTGCTCAACCACGTGCGCCGCAGCGGTGATTGGGAAGAATGGCTCGCATTTTTCCTCGAAGGCGTGCAGGTGACCGCTACGGGCGCGGTAGATGCTGCCCAACAAATCGACCAAATGTTCCAGGAAAACCACGGTCGCATCGAAAAAACCGGACGCCGCGCCGGCTCGGCCCTGCGCGTTCATGAGGCGCTGAAGGCACGGCCAGTCCTGCCCTTGTCCGAGGTTTGTAAGCGTACAACACTTTCCTTCCCCACCGCTACAAGAGCAATGGAGTTGCTTGTCGAGCACGGGATTGCACGAGAGACCACGGGAAAGCGCCGGGACCGGCTGTTCGTGTACGACCGGTATCTTGCCATCCTCGATGAAGGGACGGAGGCAACGTAACGTTCGGCGCCGACTGATCCCCCAACATGCCCGCGAGCTTGCGTGCTTAACGCGCCCACCCCCACCCCCACGCCCACGCCCACACCCCCCGCCAATTGACACCATCCCCAACCCGTGTTATCTTCATCCCGCACTGCCCCGTCCCGTTTCACGCAGACCTCCAATACAGCCCGCAGCCGCCAACAAATACTTCGTATCAGGCGTCGCCCTGTCCGGCCTCGCCGGACGCTAAAACTACACTTTTCAATACCTGATTTTCAACAACTGCCCAAAATGCTCTACGATGCCGTTACTCAAAACTAAGAACTGACGACTGAAAACTCCCAAAGGCCCCATCCCATGCAGACCCAAAACGGAAACAACAGGCCCGCCCAACGCAAGGCCCTGACCGAAGAACAGATCAACCGCTTCTGGATCGACGGCTACTTGTCGATCGGCAAAATCCTGCAGGACGACGAGATCGATCTGCTGCGCCGCGAGTATGACCGCGAATTCGAACGCGCCCGCCGCGGCCAAACCAGCTTCCGCAACCTCGCCATCGACGATACCGACGACCTCGACGCCAAGAATGAGGCCGGCACACAGATGCTCCAGGTCGGGCAGATGTGCGAACGCAACATCCACTTTCGCCGCCTGCTCTACGACGACCGCATCCTCGACCCGGTCGAGGACCTGATCGGACCCAACATCCAGCTCTTCCACGACCAGGCCCTCTTCAAACCGGCCCACCACGGCGGACCCGTCCACTGGCACCAGGACAACGCCTACTGGCGCTGCTCGCCTCCCAACCTCGTCAGCTGCTGGCTCACACTCGACGACGTCGACATCCACAACGGCGCCATGCAGTTCATCCCCGGCTCCCACTTCCGCTCCCAAGAGCACGAACGCGCCGCCGACACCAACGCCCTCCTCGACATGGGCGACAAAGTCGATGAATCGAAGGCCGTCGTCACCGCCCTGCCCGCCGGCGGCGTCACCCTGCACCACTGCCAGACCCTGCACTACACCGCGCCCAACGTCACCGACCGCCAGCGCCGCGCCTTCGTCCTCCACCTCATGACGCCCGGCACCAAGTCGCTGAGCGAAAACGTCTACATGGACGTATCGTTCGAACGCCCGGTCCTGCGCATGCGAGTGTGAACACAATCCGGCCACAGGCGATGGCGAGGCTGCGAAGAAGAACAGCGCGATGCAACCCGCCAGGACTGTCGAATAGCCGGGGAAGTCAAAGAATATGACCGCAGAATCAACCGCACAGACGCCAACCACCGTTGACGGCTTCAACATCGATGAACTGATCACCGCCGACGTGCGCGCTGAATACTGGGCGCGCGGCTACTGGGTCAGCCCCAAGCTGTTCAGCGACGACGAGATCGCCGAAATGAGGGAAGCGCAGGAACGGATGTGGCGCGGCGAACGCGATTCGGAGGTCCTGCCCCAGTACGGTGCCACAAAAGTCGAGCCCGGTTCGCCCGCCGTGCGCCAGCAGTGCGACGCCTTCTGGATCAGCGACGCCATCCGCAACGTCACCACCAGCCCGCTGCTCGGCGCCATCGGCGCGCGCCTGATGGACGTCGACACCGTCCGCCTCTGGCACGACCAGGCCGTCTACAAACCGGGCGTCGGCCCCAACGGCGCCGACGAGACCGCCGGCAACATCGGCTGGCACCAGGACTACGGCCACTGGAAAGCTTCCAGCACCTCCAACATGTGCACCGCCTGGATCGCCCTGCAGGACACCGACCTCCAGAACGGCGGCATGCGCACAATCGTCGGCTCGCACAAATGGGGCCTGCTCGAAGACAGCAACACCTTCGGCCACAAGGACCTCGACGGCCTCCAGGCTCGCTTCGCCAGCCAGGAGATCAGCGGCGAATGGATCGACGAACCCTGCATCATGCAGGCCGGCCAGGTCAGCTTCCACCATGCCCTCACCCTCCACGGCTCCGGCCCCAACCTCACCTGGGAGCCGCGCATGTGCCTCATCTCACACATGATGCCCGGCGACACCACCTACCTGCCCGGCCGCCAGTTCCATCCCAACCTCGTCTACCTCGGCCCCAACGCACAGGCAGGCCAGCCCTTCGCCGGCCCCTACTGGCCCCAAATGTGGCCGCCCACCGACTGACCAACTCCCCATACAAAAAGGGAGAGAGATTTTCTCTCTCTCCCCTACGCACTATCCACTATCCGCTGAGGTTTTCCACTGGCCACTAACCACTGACCACTGTAGTTCAGATGTTCCCCGTCGCCCGCAGCAGCGTCTCCTGCACCAGCAGCTCATGCGCCAGCGGGCGGGCCGCCGCCTGCCGCCCCTGGATCGTCTCCAGCAAATCGGCAAGCTCCAGGTCATACAGAGACTGGCGCGTCTGCATCTCCACCGGCACCATCGTCTCGCCCGCGTCGTAGCCGCCCTGCGCCTCGCTCAAACAGAGCCGGATATGCGTCGCCGGCTCCAGCGGCTCCATGATCGCGCTGCCGCAGCTGCCGTACACCTCAAAACGCCGCGCCGCCGGCTGCGTCTCCATCGCCGACGTATCCACCAGCGCCATCGCCCGCTTGTACTCGAAAACGCCCAGCGTGTTGTCGGCAAACGCCGGCACCTCACCGGTCTCGTTGCGCAGAAAGGACGTCACCTTCTGCGGCCGGCCCAGCAGCCACACGACCTGGTCCAGCATATGACAGCCCAGCTCGTAGAAGACGCCGCCGCGATGACGGCTGATCGCCCGGCGGTCCGCTTCGCTGACCACCGTACCGATGCGCGTCCGCAGCGCGTAAATGTCGCCCAGAAAGCCCGACTTCACCCACGTATCGATCTGCCGGAAGCCGGCGTGATAGCGAAACATATAGCCCATCTGAACCGTCAGACCCCGCTCCTCCGCCTGCGCGATGGTGCGCTGCCACTGCGGCCAGTTGTCCCCCGCCGGCTTGTCATACCAGACATGCTTGCCCGCACGCACGCAGGCCTCGGTCTGGTCCAGGCTCTCATCGGTGGCCCCCTCCGACGCGATCGCCGCGATGCTGCCGTCCGCCAACATCTCGCTCTCGCTCCCGAACCAGTGCACGTCCCGGTACGGCCCCTCCGCCGCGGCCATCGCGGCCCGTCGCTCCGCGTCCGGCTCGAAAACGCCCGCCAGCTCCACGTCCGCACTCTCCCGGATCGCGCGCAGCTTGCCCGCCGCATGCGCGTGCCCGGTCCCGTACTGGGCAAAACGAATACCCGTCATGACCCGCTCCTCAATACGTCCGGCAGCTCGATCTCCTGCGGCCGCCCGCTGTGAATCGACTCGATGATATTCTCCACCACCAGCGTGGCCAGAATCCCCGTCCGCGCCGGCGTGTACGTCTCGGTACCGTTGCGGATCGCATCCAGCAGCAGCGGCATACGGTCGATGAATGGCGGCGAAAACGACTCCGTCGTCAGCTCGCCGCTGACCGGGTCGGGCGCGGTGATCGTCGCCCGGCGGAAATGTCTGTCCAGCACCGCGCTCTGCTGGCCGTCATTGAACACGAAGAACCACTTGCTCAGCGCGTCGCTGAAACCGGCGTCGCTCATCAGGTAGTTCGCCACCGACCCATTGGCAAAACGGATCGTCGCCGACGCCGTGTCGATGATCTCGTCCGAGGCCAGCTCACCAGGATGCGTCACCTGCCCCCCTGTCCCCGAGACCCACACCGGCGGCGAACTGTGCATCCAGCAGAGCGTGTCGGCCAGATGGACGCCGACGTCGAAGAGCAGTCCGCCGCCGAGCACCGGGTCCCACTGCCAGCGCGTGAGGTCGGCGGGGGCCAACATGCACTGGGCATTGCTCACCTTGGCCGGCTGCAGGCGGCTCTTGATCATCCGCGTCGCCCCCGAAAAACGGATCGAGAAGTTCATCATCAGCTTCCTGTCCGCCGCCTGCATCGCCTCGTAGATGCGCAAGCAGTCGCCCGTCGACATCGCCATCGGCTTTTCAAGATAGACGTGCTTGCCCGCCTCGAACGCGGCGACCGCCAGTTCCGCGTGCGTCGCGTGCGTCGTCGCGATCGTCACGATCTCGATATCGGGATCGGCGAAAACACGCGCCGGGTCGGCCGTGTAGTAGCCGCCCTCATACTGTTCATAGTAAAGGCTGGCGGCCTCCTCGTTGATGTCACAGAAGGCCCGCACGTCGATGTCCGGCGTCTCCACCGCCCACTGCGAGTGACTCCGCCCGACGTTGCCGCACCCGATCAACGCCCAGCCAAACGGTCTTGCAGTTGAATCTGCCATCTACGCCTCCTCCTTCTGTCCTTGTGTGGGAACTCGGTCAACCTGCCTGCGGGGATGGCCTGGAATGATACCAGACCCGGGTATCTCGCACATGAGCAATTGTGCGCCATCAGCTGCCTAAACACAAGTCGCAGAGAAAAGGAGCGCGTCGGCGGCGCACACTTAATTCAAGATGGGGAAGCCGCCGTCACTCAATAATTTGCAGTCGAATTTGTTGCGAACGAAGCAAACAGGTACAGTGCCTTTGGCTGCAAAACCCAACCGCCGACCACTGCCCGTGGAGATAACAATGTCAGACCAGACCCATCTCCATAACTTCTCCCTCGAAGGCGACCAGGTCGCTCTCCCCAAGGGTGCCTGGGCTCAGTCCCACCGCCTCAACGTTCGCTGGCGCGGCAAAGACCTCACCGCCCTCAGCCAGGGCCTCTTCCGCGCCTACCTCTTCCCCCTCTACACACCCGCCGGCTTCCCCCTCACCAGCGAATCCCCGCTCGACCACCCCCACCACAACTCCCTCTGGATCGGCGCCGACCACGTCAACTGCTACCTGCCCTTCGCCAACAATACCGTCGAAGAGGCCAACTACAACTTCTACGTCAACGACATCTTCCAGGGCCGCGCCCCCGGACGCATCCTCAGCGTCGCCGTCCAGGCCGAAGAGCTCGCCGCCGACCACCTGCGCCTCATCCAGACCCTCCACTGGCAGGGCCCCGTCGAATGGGGCGCGCCCCAGCGCCGCACCATCGCCGTCGAAACCCGCACCATCGACATCCGCCCCGGCCGGACCACCAACCTCTTCGACATCCGCTCCCAGCTGCGCCCCGCCGAATATGATCTCCGCATCGGCCCCACCCGGCACGCCTACTTCGGCCTGCGCATGACCGAAGCCCTGCGCGTCACCAGCGGCGCAACCCTCATCGACGCCGAAGGCCGTTCAGGCGGCAGCGCCATCAGCGGCCAGATCTCCGGCTGGGTAGACTGCTCCGGCACATTCGCAGCCGGCCGCAGCGCCGGCGCCGCCCTCTTCCCTTTCGCCACCGCCCGCGGCTTCCCCTGGTTCGTCTCCGACTGGGGCACCCTCACCGTCAACCCCCTCGCCCGCCAATCGTACGAACTGAAGCAGGGCGACCAGCTCGACTTCGCCATCCGCGTCGTCGCCCACGACGGCGACGCCGAGCAGGCCGATATCGCCGCACTCCATCGCTCCTTTACCAGCGAGAATAGCGCTGATATAGTGAAGCAGTCGCACGATTGATACCAAGATACCCTTGGCTTAGCTTTCGGGGTCGTGCACTCAAGTTCTGACTGAAGGGGATTGGCCCTCTTCCAATGCCGGATGAAGGGACCGGTACAATGAACGCACACCTTTCGATACCAAAGACGGAGCTTGCCGCCTTCTGTCAGCAGCACGGCATCAAACGGCTTGCCGTCTTTGGCTCAGCGCTGCGCGATGACTTCGGACCTGACAGCGATATCGACCTGCTCGTTGAGTTCGAGCCGAACCGCGTCCCCGGACTGCTGGACATCGCCGGCATGGAGATGTCGCTCTCAAAACTTTTCTCAGGGCGCAAAGTCGACCTTAGGACGGCCGAGGACCTGAGTCCCTACTTCCGCCAGGAGGTCCTGGACAGGGCCGAAGTTCAATATGCACGAACATGATGCCGTCCGTCTGCGCCACATGATCGACGCAGCGCGTGAGGCCATCTCATTCGCGCACCGTCGAGAGCGAAACGATCTTGAGACCGACCGCCAGTTGCTCCTGTCGCTTGTCAAAGATATCGAGATCATTGGCGAAGCAGCTTCCCGGGTAACAGACCCCACCCGCAAAGAACTGGCCGCCATCCCCTGGAACAGAATTGTTGCGATGCGAAACCGGCTGGTTTACGCCTACTTCAGCATCAACCTCGATATCCTCTGGAAAACCGTACAGGCAGACCTGCCGAATCTGATTGACCTGCTAGAGCGTTCTGTTCCACTTGACGCATCCCACGACTGAACGCATACCCACATTGCGCCCCCCTTTGACTGCGAGCGCGCTTGGGCCGCCCATCACGCCTCTACCCCGTGGACGCCCCGGCCGCCGGCCGCGCACGGCTTCCCCTGGTTTGTCTCCAACTGGGGCACCCTCACCGTCAACCCCCTCGCCCGCCAATCGTACGAACTGAAGCAGGGCGACCAGTTCGACTTCGCCATCCGCGGCGTCGCCCACAGCGGCGACGCCGAACAGGCCGGTATCGCCGCCCTCTATCGCTCCTTTGCCGCCGACTACGCCCCTGTCTAATATGGGTCCTTTTTCAGACCTCAATCTTGCTGAAAGGACGTTCCGCGAGAACGCGCGCGTACCTGCCGGCGCGGCGCTAGGAGCGGAGGCCTCCTCGCGCCTGAGACTGACACCCTCCGGCCAGGCGCCGGCGGAATGTACGGGCCACACTTCGTCCAGCGCCGGTCTGCGGGGCGCCGCCGCCGGTCTGCGCCGCAGCAACAGCGTCTCTGCCGCCATCTGTTCATAAAGTTCTGCTTCCTGCGCCTCCTGCTCCCGTTGCTTGCGTTCGCCGTTGGTAGCGAAGACCCGGGGTCCGTCTTCCTGCAACTGCCGTTTCCAGGTCCGTATCAGGTTGGCATGAACCTCGTGTTCACTCGATAACTGGCTAATCGTCTTGCTGCCTTCCAGCGCTTCCAGCGCAACCCGAAACTTGTAGGCCGCCGTGTGTCGCCGCCGTTTCCTGACCATCGTTCTGCCCCTCCACAGGCTTGGGTGAACTGCTCCATTATACACCTTAGCTTGTGGTCCAGTTTTTGGGACCCACTTCAGTCTTCGAAGCTACCCTCTGCTCGATTGGAAAATTTTTCCTTTAGCCATCTCGGCTAGCGGTCGAGCCTTTTGGGGCCACTTCAGCCTGCCAACAATCCTGTTGCGCGGCATCCCCGCTACTCCCCATCTCTTGACCGTTCCAACCATCCACCTTATAATCCACGCACAGAGCACCGACAGACAACTTGCTTTTCCGTACGCCGTAGGGTATATTTGTACTACAATGCACAAATAGACGCACGGAGCGTTTTCTCTTTCTCTGTACGCAACAGGAATCCCGGCATGGCATCACTCCCGCCCGACTTCCAACAGTTGAAACAGGACCAGCTCGCGCCCTTCCTGCACGACGAAATCACCGTGCCCGACGAGTTGCAGGCCAACGTCCTCATCACCACCGTCGACAAGATCTACAACTGGAGCCGCCGCTCCAGCATGTGGCCGCTCCTCTTTGGCCTCGCCTGCTGCGCCATCGAGATGATCGCCACCGCGGCCAGCCGCTACGACCTCGCCCGCTTCGGCATGGAGGTCATGCGCCCCAGCCCGCGCCAGAGCGATCTCATGATCGTCTCCGGCACCGTCACCAAAAAGATGGTGCCCGCCATCGTCCGCATCTACAACCAGATGGCCGAGCCGCGCTACGTCCTCAGCATGGGCGCCTGCGCCACCGGCGGCGGCCCCTTCAAAGAGGGCTACAACGTCGTCAGCGGCATCGACAAATACATTCCCGTCGACGTCTATGTGCCCGGCTGCCCGCCCACGCCCGAAGCGCTCATCTACGGCCTGCTCAAAATGCACGAAAAGGTCGACCGCCAGAGCGTCACATCGGTGCCCTGGTACCGCAAGAACACATCCCAGTTCGTGCCGGTTCCCCGGCTGGGCCCGGACGTCTTCGACCCCCGCCAGGTCGACCTGATCAAAGACACGACGCTCAAGGCCGCGGCCGCGACGACCGCCGCATCCGCAAACGGGGCCGAATCCGGCGCAACCACACACGCACGCGGGCCGGCGCAGATCTCCGACAAGGCCAAAGCCCGCATGGACGAAGCCAAACGACGCTGGCGCGAGAAAAAAGGACTCCCGGCCGAATAACGACCAGAACTTTGTTTTCAGTGGTGAGCAGCGCCATGCCACTAAAAACTAAGAATTAGAAAACTGAAAACTACAAATGTCCCAAGCAACCGTCGTAGCAGATGCACCCGCCAATGAACTGGACCTTGGCCCCGAACTCACAGACGCCGTCGAGGGTGCCTGGGCCGAAGACACCGAAAAAGCCTACGTCATCGCGCCCGACAGGATACTCGACGTCCTGCGTCACCTGCGCGACGCCCAGGGTTACGACTTTCTCTCTAACCTGACCTGCGTCGACTACAAAGGCTACGGCGGCAAACTGCGCGCCGATGTCAATGCCCGCCTCGAGATCGTTTACAATCTCTACAGCACGCGGCGCGGCGGCGGCTCGATCGGCCTGCATGTGCGCGTGCCCGAGGATGAGAGCGTCCCCAGCGCTACCTCCGTCTACCCCGGCGCCAATCTGCAGGAACGCGAAGTCTACGACCTCTTCGGCGTCAAATTCGACGGCCACCCAAACCTGCGCCGCATCCTGCTCTGGGACGGCTTCAACGGCCACCCCATGCGCAAAGACTGGCAGGAGGCCTACTACGAAGAGGACGTCAAGCCCTTCCGCAGCCGCCATCCCAAGGGCGCATACGCCTTCCACGAAGACAAGCTCCCCTGGGCCAAGAACACCACCTATCCAGCCGGCTGGGACCCCGACTCCTGGCAGGAACCGGTCGCCTATGTACCCGTCAGCCAGGCGCCCCAACACGAGAACGAGCCGCACCTCGATACCGAAAGCATCGTCGTCAACCTGGGGCCGCATCACCCCAGCACCCACGGCGTCTTCCGCATGCTCACTCGCGTCGAAGGCGAAACAATCCTCGCGCTCGAGCCGGAGATGGGCTACCTCCACCGCAACCACGAAAAGATCGGTGAGCGCAACACCTGGCTGATGAACATGCCCTTCACCGACCGCCTCGACTACCTCAACTCCATGAGCAACAACTGGAGCTACGCCCTGGCCGTCGAAAAGCTGGCCGGCATCGAGGTGCCCGAACGCGCCGAATACCTGCGCGTCATCATGGCCGAGTTCACCCGCATCGTCAACCACACCTGGTCGATCGGCTTCATCCTCAACGACCTCGGCGCGCTGCAGACACCGGCCCTCTACGCCATCGAAGAGCGCGAGATGATCCTCGACCTCTTCGAGGCCGTCTCCGGCGCGCGCATGATGTGCAACTACATGCGATTCGGCGGTGTCGTGCGCGACCTGCCCGAAGGCTGGCACGAACAGGCCGCCTACTTGGCCAACGAACGCCTCCCGCGCGCGCTCGACGAGCTTGACAGACTTCTGACCGAGAACGAAATCCTCAAGGCGCGCGGCCGCGGCGTCGGCTACCTGCCCGTCGAGGACCTGATCGCGCTCAGCGTGAGCGGACCGATGATCCGCGCCGGCGGCCTCGCCTACGACATCCGCAAAGCCGAGCCCTACGGCATCTACGACCGCTTCGATTTCGACATCCCGACCCTGCCCAACAGCGACATCTACGATCGCTACTACATCCGCCTGCTGGAAGCGATGGAAAGCGTTCGCATCCTGCAGCAGGCCCTGCGCGATATCCCCGAGGGCGAGACGCTCGGCGGCAAGGGCGGCTACACGCTGCGCGCGCCCGAAGGCGAAGTCTACAGCCGTCTCGAAGCGCCCAAGGGCGAGCTCGGCTTCTACCTGGCCAGCGACGGCAAGGTCGCGCCCTGGCGCTATCACATCCGCTCGCCCAGCTACATCAACCTCAACGCGCTCGGCCCAATGAGCGTCGGATACAAAGTCGCCGACGCCATCGTCATCCTGGGCGCCATCGACATCGTCCTCGGCGAAGTCGACCGCTGATGTTAGTTTTGAGTTTCTAGTTTTTGGTTTTCAGTAACTGCCTGTACGTCAGCCCTACGCCGTTACTAAAAACTGAAAACTGACTACTAAAAACTGCCGTTAGGAGCCCGCATGTTTGGAACAGGACTACTCAAAGGTCTCGGCGTGACATTGAAGCACGCCCTGGAAACATTCGATGATGACCGCGAGAGCGTGCCCGACCGCTACCGCGGCAGCCTCGAGCTCGGCAACAACCGCCGCGTCATCCAGCAGCCGATCGACCAGGAAGGGCTGCTGACCATCCAGTACCCGGAAGAGAAGCGGCTGCTGCCCGAACGCTTCCGCTACATTCCGATGCTGATCTGGGACTCGGAAAAGGATGAAGACCGCTGTACCGCCTGCGGCATCTGCGCCAAGGTCTGTCCGCCCCAATGTATCTGGATCGTGCGCGACAGCGATGAGAACGGCAAGCCGCTGACCCGCGCATCCGAGTTCTACATCGACGCCGCCGTCTGCATGAGCTGCAGCTTCTGCGTCGAGTTCTGCCCCTTCGACGCCATCAAAATGAACCATGACTACGAGCTTGCGGTCTACGACCGCTACCCACAGCTCGTCTACGATATGGCGGAACTGACCGTTCCCCTCGAGTATTACGCCGCGCTGTGGCCGACCCAGTTCGAGGAAGAGGAGACCCTGCGCCGCGAGGAAGAGGAAAAGAAACGGCGCCAGGAGGAAGAGAAGGCGGCCAGGTTGGCGGCCAAGAAGGCGGAAGCCGCCGCAAAACCGGCTGACGCCCCCGCCGCGGCCAAACGCTCCGCCGCAGAGCTGCAGCAGCTGGCCCGCGAACGGGCCGCCCAGCGCCAGCAACAGACAGCCGGCGCCGACAGCAGCGAGGACGACGCCGCCGCGGCCAAAAAGGCGCGCATGGAGGAGCTCAAACGCAAGGCGCAGGAACGGGCCCGCCAGCGCAAACTCGAATCCGGCGAATAAACCTGCACGGGCGGACCGCTTCTTTCCCTTGACTTGAACCGCCCATCCTGATATGCTTTCGATCCGTTCCTGTCTTAACCGCAGTTTCCGGTTTTCAGTTTCGAGTAACGGCATAGCAGACCATCTCGGGCAGTTTCTAAAAACTAGAAACGAAAAACTAAAAACCAAAGGTTCACACAATGGCAGTTTCAATCACCTACTACGGACACGCCACCTTCGGCATTGACGCCGACGGCACCAAGCTGCTCATCGACCCGTTTCTGGCGCCCAACAGCCCGGTCGCCCCGGCCGGCGTGACAGCCGACTCCGTCGAGGCCGACGTGATCATCCTCACCCACGGCCACGCCGACCACATTGCCGACGCCATCCCCGTCGCCAAACGCACCGGCTGCCTCGTAATCTGCAACTTCGAAATCGGGGACTGGCTGACGGCCCAGGGCATCGAAAACGTCCACCAGATGCACATCGGCGGCGGCTACAACTTCGACTTCGGGCGGGTAAAGCTGACGATCGCCCACCATGGCAGCGGCCTGCCCGACGGCAGCTACGGCGGCAATCCGTCCGGCATCCTGATCCATTTCAACGATGGCACCGATGTCTACTTCGCCGGCGACACCGCCCTGACCTACGATATGCGCCTGATCGGCGATGTCGGCGGCGTCGACCTGGCAGCCCTGCCCATCGGCGACAACTTCACCATGGGCCCGGACGACGCCATCCTCGCCGCGCAGTTCGTCAAAGCGAAAAAGGTGCTCCCACACCACTACAATACCTTCCCGCCGATTGAACAGGATGTCGAAGCCTTTGCTCAGAAGCTGCAGGACGAGACTGACATCGAATGCGCAATTCTGGATCCCGGAGAAACGTTGACCGTATAGAAATTGGACGTGTGCAGCAGCAAGCGTCCTTGCGCTGCTGATGCCCCTGCCGTGGTTCGTGCGCCTGTGTGTGGAGATTGACGAGTGAAGGGAGGAGGTATGGTTGACATAAGTGACGCGGTGCTCGACGGAAAGGCGGAGCTGTTCTTTCCTGCCTACCTGATTCCGTCGCTGCGGGACCTGCGCGGAGACAGCTGGCGCGAACTGGTCGATCGAGTCTCGATGTTGCCCGATACGCACCCCGACAGTCTGGCATTTGTCCTGATGATGATCAACCTGGGCGACTGCATGAAATGCCATAGCAACTACTATAAGTTCCTGCGCGGCTGCGCCTTCTGCTCGCTGCAGACGATTCGCACCTTCAAGGGCAGCGACGCCGACCTGCTGCGGCTCTACAGCAACGCCCAGGAGGAGATCGACCGCCAGCTGAGCGGCATAGGAACGCTCTCGCTGGCCGCCGCCTGAGGCCCGCCTTCCCGGCCCCGCTGGTCGGCAACGGCAGCGTTCCGCATCTATGCATAAACCAGCGCCTTGTGTGCGCTGGTTTTTTCTTTCCGCCGGCTCTGCCTTTACCCGCGCCAGTGCCATGCGGCGGCGGCCGCGGCAGACGGTGAGACAACCAGCGATACGCGCCGCAATGGCACATAACAGTCCGGCAGAATGGTAATGCGCACACACACCGACCGGCCCCTCCGCATCGGCATCATCGGAGGCGGGGTCGCCGGGCTTGCTGCCGCCTACGAACTCGCCGGCGCCGGCGATGTCAAGATCCACCTGTTCGAGAACGGGCCGGTCCTCGGCGGGCTGGCAGCCGGTTTCAGGGGGCGGGCAAGCTGGGACTGGCCGCTGGAGAAGTTCTACCACCATCTTTTCACCAACGACGACGAGATCATCGGGCTGACGAAAACACTCGGCGCCGGCGAACTGCTGCAGATCCACCGCCCCTCGACCGTCATCCACCACCAGGGCGCCAACTATCCGCTCGACAGCGCGCTGAACCTGCTCCAGTTTCCCCACCTGTCGCTTGCCCAAAAACTGCGCATGGGACTGGTCCTGGCCTATCTGAAATATCATCCCCGCCCGCCCTGGCGCGCCTTTGACCGGGTTCTGGCCGACGAATGGCTGACCCGCAAGATGGGCCAGACCGCTTACGGCAAGATCTGGCAACCGATGCTGGAGGGCAAATTCGGCCCCCATTTCCAGGATGTCAATCTGGCCTGGTTCTGGGCCAGGGTATACAAGCGCACACCCCGCCTCGGCTACTACCGCGGCGGATTTCAGGCCTTCATCGACCGGCTCGGCGACGCGGTGCGGCAGCGCGGCGTTACCATCGAGACCGATACCGCCGTCCGCTCGCTGACGCCCCTGCAGGCTGGAGGCTTGAACGCAAAGAGTGAAGAGCATAGCGAGCAGAACGAGGCCCGACGCAGTTCCCACAACTTCGATGCCGTCCTCGCCACGGTCAGCCCCGGCCTCTTGCAACGCCTCGCCCCCGACCTGCCCGCAGACTATCTCTCACAGCTGGCATCGCTCCGCCACATGGGCGCCCTCGTCATGACCGTCGCGCTCGACCGCCCTCTCCTCAAAGATACCTACTGGGTGAACGTGCCCAAGGCCGAGGGGCTGCCCTTCCTCGTGCTGGTCGAACACACCAATATGATCGACCCGGCCCGCTACGGCGGCGACCATCTCCTCTATCTCGGCGACTACCTCGAGCCGTCCAACCGCTACTTTTCAATGTCCCAGGAGGATCTGCTGGCCGAATTCCTGCCCGCTCTGCCCCGCTTCAACCCCGACTTCCACCCCGACTGGGTTACCGGCGCCTGGCTGCATCGCGCCACCTACGCGCAGCCGGTCCCGGTCCGAGGCTACGCCGACACGATTCCAGAGCTGCGGACGCCGCTGCCCGGCCTCTACTTCGCCTCGATGAGCCAGGTCTATCCGTGGGACCGCGGCACCAACTACGCCGTCGAAATCGGCAGAAAAGCGGCCAGGATGATCGCCGAGGACTATCTCTAAGCCGCGACCGCCCTCCCCAGCCAACACTGCTGGCGCCGACCCGGCCCCGAAAACAAGCCAACGTATACGAAATGGTCGCTTTTTGACAGACACACCGCGGGCAAGTAAGGTGTCAAACAGACATTCAATCTCGAACTGCAGTTTTTAGTTTCTGGTTTTTGTTTTTAGTTGCCAGTTGCCGCTATGTTCCTATGTATCGTCGCGGCTCACCAAAAACTTAAAACTGACTACTAAAAACTGAAAACCATAAGGAAAAGGCCATGGCCTCCCACAACACCGACGACCAGCCCCAAACGCCCCCGTTCGACCCCCGTATCGAGGCCAAGCTGGGCGTCCCGATCAAAAATATCATCGCCGTCGCCAGCGGCAAGGGCGGCGTCGGCAAAAGCACAGTCAGCGCCAATCTGGCCGTGAGCCTCGCCCGCACAGGGGCGCAGGTCGGCCTGCTCGACGCAGACATCTACGGGCCCAACATCCCCATCATGATGGGCGTCGACGAGATGCCGCCCGTCGAGGGTGGCAAGCTCATTCCAGCCGAAGCGCACGGCGTCCGCTTCATGAGCATGGGCTTCCTGCTGCCGCCCGAACAGGCCCTGATCTGGCGCGGTCCGATGCTGCACAAGGCGATCCAGCAGCTCTTCGCCGACGTCCGCTGGGGCGAGCTCGACTACCTCGTCGTCGACCTGCCGCCCGGCACCGGCGACGCCCAGCTCTCCCTCGCCCAGATCGCCCCCCTCAGCGGCGGGCTGATCGTCACCATGCCCCAGATGGTATCGGTCGCCGATGCCCGCCGCGGCGCGGCCGCCTTCGAACAACTCGAAGTCCCGATTCTGGGTGTAATCGAAAATATGAGCGGGGAGATCTTCGGCAGCGGCGGCGGCGAGACCGCAGCCCGCGAACTGGGGACCACGCTGCTCGGCGTTATCGGGTTGGACGCCGACGTCAGCGCCTCCGGCGACCAGGGCGTCCCCATCGTCGCAGCCAGGCCGGAGAGCCAAGCCGCCCGCACATTCCACGCCCTCGCACAGAAGACCGTCGCCCAGCTGCGCGCCGTTTCGGGCGGCAATCGGCCCCAGCTGAAAATCGTTTGACGACAGCAGAAACGATGTAAAAGAAACCGGCGGCCGTCGCGAGGATGGGACGGCCGCCGATTGCGTTACGGGGATATTTGAGGGGTAATTCGAACTCTACTCCAAAGCGTTCACCTCCTGCAGAAGCATCAGCGTACCCTGCAGGTCCTCCAGGTCCGACAGGTCCAGTTCCGGCGTGTTTACGTCTGCCAGCGGCAGCAGACCCTCGGCCGTCGCCGCCACACCAGCCGCCAGCGGATACTCGTTCGTCTCTTCCGAGAAATAGGTCTGCGCCTCCTCCGAGAGCAGGAACGCCACGAACGCCTCGGCCGCAGCCTGGTCCTTGGCCGTGTCGAGTATGCCCACACCGGCCACGTTGATCATTGCACCGGCATCGCCCGCCGCCGGATGGTGGTTCTTGGCCTGAAAATCGGGGTCCTCGGCCAGGAATCTATACAGATAGTAGTGGTTCACCAGGCCCAGTACCACCTCGCCCCGGCCCGTTGCCTCGACGATCGGCGTGTTCTTGGGATAGACCTGCACGTCGTTCGCTATCATCGCCTCCAGCCACGCCTGCGCCCGCTCCTCCCCTTCAAGATGGCGCACCGCAGTGACAAAGGCCTGAAAACTGCCGTTCGTCGGCGCCCAGCCGATCATCCCCTTCCACTTCGGATCGGTCAGCGCCCAGATGTCGTCCGGTAACTCCTCTTCGCTGAGCATCTCCGTGTTGTAGACAAATACACGCGCCCGTCCGCTCGCGCCGACCCAGTTGCCGTCCCCGCTGCGGAAACGGGGATCAACACTGTCCAGAATCGCCGCCGGCAGCTGTACGAAGCGCCCGGCCTGCGCCAGCGCACCCAGCGCGCCCGCGTCCTGGCCGAAGAAGACGTCGGCCGGAGAGTTCTGACCCTCCTCCAGAATCGTAGCCGCCAGCTCGGCCGTGCCACCGTAGCGCACATTCACGGTGACGCCGCTCACTTCCTGGTAGCGTTCAAGCAGAGGACCGACCAGGTTCTCGTTGCGGCCCGAGTAGATCATCAACTCCGTAGCGCCCTGCGCGCTTTCCATCTCCGCCGGCGCCTGGATCGGCACACAGGCCGCCACCAACACACCGACAAGCACGGACAGAACCACCTGCACAGTCCGATTTGGTACCTTTGCAGACATGCGAAAACTCCTCCGGTTAGTGTGAGAACGAATCAGCCCCAATCCGCAACCGCTTAACGGGGCCAGTCCGCGCTCTGTCCGGATTCAGAGCGGCGGACAGCCCTGCCAAAAGAGGTGCGCCGGCGTTGCTCTATGGGTTGGCCGCACGCCACAAAAGTGTAGCACAGCAAAAGGCGAAAAATTGGCGAAATTGGGAGCAGATTTGTGCGGTGTTCGTAAACGAGTATGTTAAGGTAGGTTCACAAAGGAGTTAACGCCCGTTGCGCGCATAGAGTTGTGTACAGACGAATGTGATTTGCTCGAGCCTAGAAGCGGCACGACTATCCGATGTGTAGAATCTGATAGAAAGCAGAACCTTCTCATGCAGACTGTTTCATCGCCGGCAATCTACACATGGACTGTTCTTGTGCTTCTCCTCGCGTCTGCGGCGAGTTGTGTCCCAAGTCCAGAGCCCGAAGTGCCCGTCGCGGCCACTGTCGAAACGAAACAGTTGCTGCCGGAGAACGTCGCCCTCCGCGGAAAGGCAGAGGCTTCCGTAGAGAAGCCCTTTGCTCACTGGGCCATCGACGGCGACCTGGATATGTCGTGGGTCTCTCAACACTTCGCGCCGCAATGGCTCTCAGTCACTCTCGACGACTTCTACCTGGTAGATAAGATCGAACTGGTCGTTACGCAGCATGTGCCCGGACCAACAAGCCATGACGTCTGGCTCGAAAACGAATCCGGCAGCAAGGTGCTGCACAAACGGCTTGACGATGTGCAAACCGAAGATAACCAGGTCCTGGAAATCGCAATTGAACCGCCGCAACGCATTAACCACGTGTATATCCTGACCCGAAAGGGACAGGGCTGGGTTGCATGGCGAGAAGTCCGCGTATTGAAAGCCGGTAACACGAACGACCGGTCGCACGCGCAAACCGACATGGCCAACTGGCTGGTCAAAGAAGCGGCTTCCGGACTGGAGTTGCCTGTGCAGGTCACGCATGCAGGCGACGGCAGCGGCCGCCTCTTTGTGGTCGAACGCGTGGGACGCATCCGCATCGTAGAGAATGGCCGCGTCAGGAACGACCCCTTTCTGGACGTCTCGGAACGTGTACGATGTTGCCAGGCCGAGGAGGGGCTGTTCAATATCGCATTCCCGCCAAAATATCCGGAGCACAGACAGTTCTATCTGAGCTATACGAATCTTGAAGGCAACACCGTCATCAGTCGCATGACGACGACCGCCGACCCTGACAGAGCCGATCCCGACAGCGAGGAGGCCCTCCTTGTTATCCCGCAGCCCACCGAGATCCACAATGGCGGCAGCATGGTTTTCGGCCCGAAGGATGGTTACCTCTACATTGGAAGCGGGGATGGTGGTCTCGCCGAACACAGACCGAATGCGCAGGAACCCGGCTCGCTGCTGGGCAAGCTCCTGCGGATCGATGTTGAAGCAGGTGCGAAGCCTTACGCCATTCCGGCCGACAACCCCTTCGCCCAGGCAGAAGGCTACCGGCCTGAGATTTGGGCGCTCGGTATACGAAATTCCTGGGGATTCGCTTTTGACAGGCAGACCGGCGATCTTTACATCCCCGATGCCGGCGACGACCTGCGCGACGAGGTGAACTATCAGCCCGCGTCCAGCGTCGGAGGCGAAAACTATGGATGGCCTGTCTGGCAGGGAAACCTCTGTGTGGAGACGCCCGCTCTGTCCTGTGGTTCGGTCGAGGCTGTCTTCCCTGTCGCCGCCTACGATCATTCACAGGGTTGCGTCGTCGTTGGCGGCGCGGTCTACCGGGATATCTTCCTCTATGCCGACTTCTGCCTAGGTCACATCTGGGGGTTGCAGAGCAGAGAGGAGGGATGGGCAGTTACACGGCTCGTCGACGGATTCACGCCGATAAGCGGCATTGGCGCCGACGAAGCCGGCAATCTGTATGCCGCCGGCTATGCGGCAGGTGTGATCTACCTACTCACGCCCCCAAGCCTGCAAAAGGCTGAATGAAACGGGCTTCCGGGCGGAACGGCAATGACCCCTCTGCATCGCAGACGCGATCACCCGGCTGGCAAGAGAAGCCTGTCACAGGCCGGTACTCTTGCCAGCCCCGCCCTCATCTATCCACTTGTATGCATCTGCTTTCAGCGATGCAACTCAGGCCGGGACGGCCGCCCGCACCGCGTAGGAGAGCAGCCGGAATTGGGGCACCCGTTCCGTATCCGGTTTGCGGCAGCTCAGTGGATTGGCGAACTCCGACTCATGCATCTGTACGAAAAGCTCATGCACGAGACCGTCGCCATTTGAGCTGAAGCGGCACGCCCATACGTCGTCCTCCTGCTCGGCCCCAAGCAGCGCAAAAGCATCCAGCGCCTGCAGCTGTGTCTCGGCGCGCAGATAGTATTCCGCCGCCTGCACCGGCTGCTGAAAGCAGGAGCGTCCCCGGTAACAATCCAATTCATACACATCGCCGGCCGCATACGAGTCCACAATCGACGTGACGTCCTCCACCCCCACCCGCCCGTAGAAGAGACCGTGCGGGAGACAGATCATGGTGGGCGCGAAGCGGTGACCGCCCGTGTGGGTCGTCTGCCACACCTGCTCCCCCGCATACGCGGCCATCGAAAGGTAGACCGGCACGCCGAATGTAGCGCAGCAACGATCGCGGCTGCCATTGGTGCAGACGAGAAATAGCGGCTCGTCGTGCCTGTTGGCCGCGTAGCGCTCCGGCGCGGCGCGCATCTCCGCCACCATCGCCGGCAGCTCCATCGCCGCCAAGTCGCTGAAATCGGCCAGCTTGAAGCGGTAGAGCGCCGCCTCATCCTCCCCGGAAAGGCAGATGAAAAAACTCAGGCTGCCGTTACGCCGCTCCCCGCGCTTGATCAGCTGCAAGCGGGATCCGGGCGTCTCCGCGACCCCCCGCTGCAGGTGGGCTTTCAGAGCATCGTCCAGCCTGCTCTCCTCCATCGCCTTGCCCCCCCACACACCGGGGTATTCGAGCACAAACCAGACATCGGTGCCGTTGCCGGCCGTGCCGAAAATCTGCTCGCCGGCGCTGCGCGAAAGGTGTGAACAGAACTCTGTTTGGGTCATCATTCCTCTCCCTAGAGTAAACGCTTTCCCAAACTTCTACCACGTTCAGGCAGAGGGCGCAAGTTGGCCTTCGCCGCCGGCATGGCGCGGATCAGCGACCCACAGCCCCATCAGCAGCGCCGAAAGCAGCGCGGCCGCGGCGCTGATCGCGAAAAGATAGCCGTAGCTTATGGTCGCCAGGCCGCCGCCGACCAAAGGAATGACCACCATGACCGTGCCGATGATGGTATTGGTGATGCCCACGTAGGTGGGACGCTGCTCCGACCCGACGAACTCCAGCACGATCATCAGCCCGGAAACGATCATGGCGCTGTTGAAGGCGCCCAGAAGCAGAAAAACGACATAGTAGAGAATCGGTGAAGCGGCAAGCCCGGCCATGGCGTAAGCCAGGGTGACGGCCAGCGCGCCGATAACGAGCGACAGTTTGTGCCCCTTGCGGTCGGCCAGAAACCCAAACAGCAGATTGCCGGCCGCCTGGCCAACCAGCAGCGCAACCGTATAGTTGCCGACCGTCCCGCCCGGCACGTCCCAGCGGCTGACCGCAGCCGCGGTGACGAACGCCATCCCCATCCCGCTGACCGCCATCAACCCGCGCGCGATCAGAAAGCGGCGAAAGTTTCGGTCCCGCCGCACAATCCGTCCCAGCCTTGTCCAGATGCGCAGACGATTCTCTTCCGAACGGCGCACCCGCCGCACCGGCTCGCGCGTAAGCGCCAGCGCGACCCACCCCAACATCATCAGAATCGCGGCCAGCCCGAACAGGATCGTGAAATTGCGCGGAAAAGGCTGCGAATCCAGAATCCGGCTGCTGCCGTTCGCACCCAGCGCACCCGCGATCGTGCCGACAAACATCGAAATGCCCAGCAGACGGCCCCGCCGCGTCGGCGGAAAACAGACCGCAATCAGGTCCTGCCAGGCCGGGGCGATGATGCCGGCGCCGAGGTTGAAAACTGCAAAAGTAAGGAGAAACGAAATTAACGCCCACTCCGGCGCACGCACCGCAACCAACGCTGTCGCCGGCAGGAGCATCAACGGTACCCGCTCGATGAAAAAACCGAGATTGACCAGCCACGCCTTCTTGCGCGCCGTACGCTCGATCGGCCCCGCGCTGAACAGCTGGGGAACCAACCAACCGCCATGGGCGATGACCGCCAGCAGGCCAATGTAAAAGGGGTTGTCGGTCAGCCTGCTGACGAAAAAGGGCAAAATCGTCGTCGAAGAGATGAAGCTCTGCGCCAGCATGAACAGCGCGCCGTCAACCAGGTTCACGCCGAAGTTCCAACGGTAGTTCTGCAGCGCCTCGGCCTCGACGTCCTCGTCGCTGCGCTCGGACGCGGGCAGATCGACCTGAAGCATGCGGCGCAACAGGGCAACGGCGAATCTGCGGGTTGCGATTGTCGTCCCGATCATCGGGGATTCCGTGCTAACCTGCCCTCGGCGGCGGCAACCTGCCGAACTTCCGCGGCCGGCATGGGGCTGTCAGAAAAACAGGCCGAACAGAAAAAGTATAGGACCATTCGCGCCCCTGCGCTACTCCATGGGGAGGTGTATAATTGTGCAGTACCCTCTGCTCCGGGGGGACGTTGCACGCAGGTCGCCCTTGTTCCGAAGGGGCGCCGCCGGGCGAGAACCGGCTTCGACAACCATACACCGGATCGGGCGCCAAAGCTATGTTGACCCTTGCCGAAAAACTGCTCTTTCTGATCGCGGCCGCCGCCTCCTTCTACCTGAGCTACCGCCGCTTCAGGCAGCTCTACCTCGTCGTGCGGCGCGGCGACGGCGAGTTCCCAACCCGCAGCGAGCTGTTCGGCCGGCTGGCGCAGGCTGCGGTCCGCTGGCTGACCTTCGGCAACCTGTGGAAAGTCCGCCGGCCCGCCGGCCTCTTCCACGCCCTCATCGCCTGGGGATTCGTCTTCTATCTCCTCGTCAACTTCGGCGATCTGTTGCAGGGCTATCTGCCGCTCCGCTTTCTGGGCGAAAATCCCGTCGGCGCCGCCTTCCGCTTTCTGGCCGACATCGCCACGGTCGCGATTCTGGCCGGCATGGTCTACTTTCTGCTGCGCCGCTTTCTCTTCCGTTCGCCGGCCCTGGACTATCACGACAATGTCATGCTCGCCGACGCGGTGAAGAGCGGGGCCATCCGCCGCGACTCATTCATCGTCGGCCTCTTCATTCTCCTCCACGTCGGTTTTCGCCTGCTGGGCGAAAGCTTCACCATCGCTCTGACCCGCCAGCTGACCGGCCATGGCGACGCGGCCCAGCCCTTCGCCGGCGCTGTCAGCCTGTTGTGGAGCGGCATGGACGCGTCGACGCTCATCGCGGGGCAGCATCTGGGCTGGTGGGTCGCCCTCGGCCTGGTGCTGGCCTTCCTGCCCTACTTCCCGCGCACCAAACATCTGCACCTGGTCATGTCCGGCGTCAACTTCCTGGCGAGGCCCCCGCGCACCTCGCCGGGCGAGCTGCCGCCGCTCGATTTCGAGGATGAAAGCATCGAAGAGTTCGGCGCGACGCGGCTGGAACAGCTGCCCTGGCCCCACCTGGTCGATGCCTACGCCTGCATCATGTGCAACCGCTGCCAGGACGTCTGCCCCGCCTATGTCACCGGCAAGGAGCTGTCACCCGCCGCGCTCGAGGTCAACAAGCGCTACGCTGTCAACGCCCAGGCCGCCGCAATCGCAGCCGGCGCCGATACGCCGCCCCTGCTCGACTACGCCATCAGCGGGTCCGCCGTGTGGGCCTGCACCGCCTGCGGCGCCTGCATCGACATCTGCCCGGTCGGCAACGAGCCGATGTTCGACATCATGCACCTGCGCCGCTACCAGGCGCTCACCGAAAACAGCTTCCCCCAGGAGCTGCAACAGGCCTACCGCGGCATTGAACGGCAGGGCAACCCGTGGAACCAGAGCGCGCGCGAACGGCTGGCCTGGGCCGAAGGGCTGACCGTGCCGACCGTCGACGAAAAGCCGGACGCCGAAATTCTCTGGTGGGTCGGCTGCGCGCCCAGCTATGACCCGCGCGCCCGGCAGACCGCGCGCGCCTTCGCCAGGGTGCTGGACCACGCCGACGTCGACTTCGCCGTGCTGGGCGAAATGGAGCAGTGCAGCGGCGACGCCGCCCGGCGTTCGGGCCGCGAAGACCTCTTCTGGGGCATGGCCGAAGCCAATAGCGAGCTCCTCAACGAGGTCGGGCCGCGGCGCATCGTCACCACCTGCCCCCACTGCCTGCACGCCATCGCCAACGAATATCACCAGTACAGCCCCAACGATGACCGCTTCGAGGTGGTCCATCACACCCAGCTGCTGTCCGAGCTGGTCGCCGCCCGCAAGCTGGAATACAACTTGAAGCAGGACGGGACCGTCACCTTCCACGATCCCTGCTATCTGGGCCGCCACAACGGCATCGTCGACGCGCCGCGCTCGCTCCTGCAGGCCGGCAACATCCAGCTGGAGGAGATGCCCCGCCATGGTCAGCAGAGCTTCTGCTGCGGCGCGGGCGGCGCCCAGTTCTGGAAGGAGGAGGAGCCGGGCGAACGGGCCGTCAGCAGCGAGCGCTACGCCGAAGCGCGCGCCACCGGCGCCGACACCGTCGCGGTCGGCTGCCCCTTCTGCCTGACGATGATGTCGGATGCGGCCAGCGCCGCGCAGGAGGGCGTAGAGGTGAAAGAGCTGGTCGAGCTGATCGCCGAAAGCCTGGAGCCGGCCGAAGAGAACGGCCCCGCTTAACGCAGAGGCGGGCCCACAAACGACACCGCCTGGAAAGCCGCAAAGAGAAGAAAAGCGCACACCAACGTCCACGCCAGCGTGCGGATGACGCGCGCCTCGCGCACAAGCGGCTGCGCGCCCGCACGCACGACCGCCGGTTGCCGGTAGCGCGGCAACAGGCCCGCAGCAACGATGACCCCGCCGGCAAGCCCGCCCAAGTGCCCCCAATTGTCTACGTTGGCGACCGAAAAGCCGAGCACAAGGTTGATAACCAGGATCGCCAGCGCCGACTGCAGCATCGACTGCCCATGCCGCCCCAAATTGTCCCGGAAGCGGTAAAAATAGACAACCGTCGCCCCCAGCAGCGCAAAGACTGCGCCCGACGCGCCCGCCGAAAGCGCCGGCGAAAAAGCGTAGCTCGCAATGCTGCCCAGCAGCCCCCCCAGCAGATAGATCACCGCAAAGCGCAGATGGCCGAAATGGCCCTCGATGATCGGGCCAAGCCAGAACAGACCGATCAGGTTGGAAATAAGGTGGATCGGGCCAATGTGCAGAAACATGGCCGTGAAAAGCCGCCAGCTCTGCCCATGATAGACATGAAAGTTCGATTTCATGCCCAAGTCAAAGAGCACGCGCAGGTTGTTGGGGCCGTTCCAGACCCCGTACTCCAGCAACCCGTAGACGAATGTCGCGGCAAAAACGAGAAGATTGATGCCGATCAGCGCCCGGCTGACCAGCGGGGGCACGAGTGGGATATAAAAGGTGGACGGGAGCAGGCCGGCGAACGGGCCGCGGGCGCCGAAGATCCTCATGACCGCGCCGTTACAGCTCGACAGGCGACCAGTCGACGCGGCACTTTTCCGCCTGAATGATGCCGATCACCTTGTCCACCGTCTCTTCCTGGCGGTCGTCGCGGTTGACGACCACATAATGGAAATTCTGGAGCTGCTGCATCTCCTTGCGCGCCGTCGCGATTCGCATCTTGAACCTGTCGCTGCTCTCCGTCTTGCGCTCCCGCAGCCGGCGCATCTGCTCCTCCTCACTCTCCGCCACCAGGAAGATCGTCACCGCCTCCGGGATCAGGCGGCGAATCGTGGCCGCGCCCTGCACGTCGATGCGCAGAATCACATCCTTGCCGCTCGCCAGCGCCTCGCGCACGTGCGTCTTGGGAATCCCCTTGTAATCGCCGTAGACGACCGCGTACTCCAACAGCTCATCGGCGTCGATCATCTCGGCGAACTCGCCCACCGAGACGAAATGATAGTCGACGCCGTCGACCTCGTCGGGCCGCCGCGGCCGCGTGGTCGCAGTAACGACAAAGTGAAAGGGGAGATTGCGCCGCTTCAACAGGGCCAGGGTCGTGTCTTTGCCCACGCCGCTCGGCCCGGACAGCACGACAAGGATCGGATGCGGCCTGTTCTGCTCACTGTAGATGCCGGTCACATCGTCCTGCGTCTCTGTCATTCCGGGCGCCTCCTGGCTGCGGTGGTTGGCGCTCTTTGCTGAGACCTCGTTCATCGCCAAAGCTTTGATGCGGACTCCTGACTGGATATAATAGCGCGCAGCGAAAGGCTGCATTCTGGCGGCTGGCTGTCCGATCAGTATAGATCAACAGACATAGCGGCAAAAAATCTTGCCGGAACGGACGCGGCCGCGGGGCGGAGCGGGAGGCGCGCAGGGGAGCCAATGCCGATCTACGAATACTACTGCTACGACTGCAAAAAACGCGTGAGCGTGCTCTTCCGCACGATGGCGGAGGCCGACGCCGGCGCGGCCGCCTGCCCGGAGTGCGCGGGGGAGCGGCTGCAACGGCTCATGAGCCGGCTACGCGTGCTGCGTTCCGAGGAGAACAGCGTCGAATCGATGGCCGACGATCCCTCGCTCATGGCCGGGCTCCAGCAGGAGGACCCGCGCGCGCTGGCCCATTTCATGCGCAAGATGAGCGACGAGGCCGGCGAGCCGCTCGACGAGGAGATGAACGAGGTGATCGACCGCCTGGATGCGGGCGAAAGCCCCGAATCGATCGAGGAGTCGATGCCGGATCCGCCGGACGCGGACGACGGCGGCATGCCAGGGCTGGGGGGGCTGTAGCGGGCGGCCGCGCCCGGGAGGCGCGCCTATATCTTCTCGAAATGGTCCACCGGCACAACAAAGATCGTCGCGCCGCCGACCTGCTTCTCCACCGGCGCGGGGATGTGCATCTCGCCCGGCTCCATCACCGGCGGCAGGGGCGTGACGTACTGGATGCGGCTGGTGCAGCTCTCGCGGAAAACGGTCAGCACATCCTCGACCTGCCCGTCCTCCACCCCGCAGAAAATCGTCGCGTTGCCGATGCGCAGAAAGCCGCCGCGCGTGCCGGTGATCGTCGCCGCATAGCCGCGCCGGCCCAGACGGTCCAGCAGATTGGGGCTGTCTTCCTCGTTTACGATCGCGATGACCAGTTTCATACACAGCTCCGGACGGCAGCCGCTCGTGTCAGGCAGTGCCTCTTCAGGGCGCGGGCGCGTACACGGCCAGCCTCTTTTCCACCGCGCGCACGATATCCTGGTGGACCTGCTCGCGCGGCTGCGAAGCGTCTATGACGACCCAACGCTGCGGCTCGCGCGTGATCAGTTTGCGATAGCCGGCCACGACGCGCTGATGGAACGACAACTCCTGCGCGTCGAGCCGGTTCCACTTGCCGTCGCCCTGGCTCCGGTTGCGCCTGAGCCCCTCCCATGGCGGCAGATCCAGGAAAACGGTCAGATCGGGCCGCAACCCTCCGGTCGCATACTCGATCATGCGCGCCATCTCGACAATCTCCTGCTGATGGCCGTAACCCTGGTAGGCGAGCGTGCTGTCGGCGAAACGGTCGCACAGAACGATCCCGCCCTCCGCCAGCGCCGGGCGGATCACCTCGGCGACCAACTGCGCGCGCGCGGCGTTGAAGAGCAGCGTCTCCGCGCGGGCGTGCATCTCGGTATGCGCCAAATCGAGCAGCAGCTGACGGACACCATCGCTGATGCGCGTGCCGCCCGGCTCGCGCGTCGTCAGCACCGACCGACCGGCCTGGCGCAGATACTCCGCCAGCAGATGGAGCTGCGTTGTCTTGCCGCTGCCGTCTGAACCTTCAAGAGTGATAAACATAGGCCTTGCGCCACCGGCGCCTAGGGGGGACTGAAGATGCGCACGCGGCGGTGTGGTTCCCGCCCGTAGCTGTGGCTGATGAGATTCGCCGTGCGCGCCAGCTGGTGCTGCTGGCTGCGAATCGACGCCGCCTGCGGACTCAGCTCGACCGATTTCTCGCCCTTCTGCAGCCGTTGAATCGCGTTCTGCGTCTCCCGCATCGCCGTATCAAAGACGAGTTCGGGATCGTCGCGGCGCAGATGGAAAACGTCGAGCAGATACTGCTCCATCTGCGTGACCGTGTTGCTGCGCAAAACGTAGACCGGCACGTTGCGGCGCTCCGCGTCGGCGATCGGCTGCGGCTTCTGGCGGAAATAGTTCTTCAACGTCATGACGATATCGGCGTCGCGCAACTCTTTGACCACCTCGACCGATACGTTCAGGTTCTGGGCGGCGGTGCGCAGCCGGTTCTGGCCGATGCCGTAGGGGAAGACGCGCACGGCCCTCGGTTTGGCCTCGCCGTTGCCGCTCTGCGCGCTGCCGTCGAGTGCGTCCGCCAGCGCCGCGGCGCGCTCGTCGCGCTTGCGGCCGGTCTGGCGGCGGCGGCTCCCGTCCTGCCCCTGGCGGCTCTGGCCGATGCGCCCGGGCCGTTCCCTGTTCTCGACCGCTTCGACGTGGACTTCGTTCTCGCTGTTGACGTAGCGGATCTCGGGCGAGAGCGTCCAGCCGCGCAGCAGCGAATCGACCGCCTCGGCCACCTTGTGGTGAACGATCATGCGCTGCCGGTCCTGGATCTCGATCAGCACGTCGAACGTCGGCGGCGCCTTCCGCTCCAGCACCGTCTTCTGTGTACCGCGCCGCCGCGCCTCCTCGTCCGAAAGCGTGACCGTGTCGATGCCGCCCACAAGGTCGGAAAGGGTCGGGTTCATCAGCAGGTTTTCGAGCGTATTGCCGTGCGCGGTGCCGATCAGCTGCACGCCGCGCTCGGCGATCGTGCGCGCGGCCACCGCCTCCAGCTCGCGCCCGATCTCGTCGATGATGATCGCCTCCGGCATGTGGTTTTCGACCGCCTCGATCATCACCTCGTGCTGCAAAGTAGGCGTCGCCACCTGCATGCGCCGCGCGCGGCCGATCGACGGGTGAGGAATGTCGCCGTCGCCCGCGATCTCGTTGCTCGTATCGACGATGACGACCCGTTTCTTGTCGCTCAACACGCGCGAGGCCTCGCGCAGCAGCGTCGTCTTGCCGACGCCGGGCCGACCCAGCAGCAGCAGACTGCTGCCGCTCATGATTATATCCTGGATGATGTCGATCACGCCGTACACCGCCCGCCCCACGCGGCAGGTCAGGCCGATGACCGCGCCCTTGCGGTTGCGGATCGCCGAGATGCGGTGCAGCGTGCGCTCGATGCCGGCGCGGTTGTCGGCGCCGAAGTCGCCGATGTTGTCGATCACGTGCTGCAGGTCGTCGCGCGTCGTCTCATCCGGGCTGAGAGAAAGCTCCGCGTCGGGGAAGCGCGCCTCCGGCAGGCGACCGAGGTCCATCACGATCTCGATCAGATCGCCGGCGCGGCCCAGCTGCCGCAGCGAGCCGCGGATGCGGTCGGGCAGAACAGCCAGCAGCAGGTCCAGGTCGTCCGCTATGCGTAGACTCATCGTAGTCCGATCAGTTCCTCACTTTGCTCGCCGTCGACGGTGCAGCCGGCCCGGTCGGCGAACGGGACCGGGCAAGGGCACAACTCGGCAGGCGGCACAACGGTCGCCTTGGGGACCGTCAGCGAGCCGGGCACCGCCTCCTGGACGGCGTCCATCGCCGGCATGCGCTGGTGCAGCGACTGCCGCTGCCACTGCAAAATGTTGCGCACCATCAGCACGCGGTCGGTGAAGGGCGCGAAGCGAAAATCGCCCAGCAGCGCGTTCAGCCCGCCCTCATACGCCCGCACCCCGATGTACGCCCGCCGCGCGTCCGGCGCCTCGCGCACACGCTGCAGCGCATAGCCCAGCAGCAGCCGCGCATTCCCCGTGTCCGGGTCGTTCGTATCCACCCACAGACGGATCCACGCCCCCCGCTTGCCCCACAGAACCTGCACACAGCCCGCCAGTCCCTCCCCGCTCGCATCCTCGAGGACATAGCTGCCCATCGGCGCCTGCTGCGGGTTCGACAGAATCGGCGCCACCCGCTCGTCGTTCTCCGGGTGGACCGGCGCCGGCCCCATCTCCAGCTGCTGCACGCCCGCCGGCGTGATCCGGCAGTACAGCCGCTCCAGCTCGAGCGCGTCGCTCGCCCTCTGCTTGCGCAGCCTCTCCGGCGCCGCATCCTCGCCCGCCGGCCGCCGTGTACCCACCCGCCACACCGTGACCCGCGTCAGCACCACGAAGCCGGCCTGCCTGAACGTATTCACCGGCAGCGGCTGGTCCGGCAGATCGCTGAACAGCCGACCGACCTTCTGGCGCACAATCTGCTGCGCGCTGTACGTCAGCAGCTTCTGCCAGATCGCGGGGTGGCCCTGGGGCGCGTCGAGCGCCGGCGAGAGCAGCGTCACGTCGGCCTCAGGCGAATGTGGCCGCACACGCAGCTGGATCAGCCCTTCGCTGGCCAGGCCGTTCTCTTCCTGGCGCAGAACATAGGTGAACGAGCTGTGGCGGTACCAGGGAAAGCCGGAGCGCAGTGCGGTCCGCACCGGGGAGACTGATTCCAGCAGGATGCGCTCGATCTGGAGGGGCGTCGAATAGTTGCGCAGCCGTTGCAGCAGAAGCGCGTCGCCTAGGAAAAAAGGCCGAAACGACAAATGGGCGTTCTCCTTAAAAAACAATGCTTCTTAACTCTATCATACTTGATTTCGCCGCGAACGACAAGTAGACTATCCCCCTTTCTGCTGCCGTTCCCCGGCCCCTGTTGTGCGGCCGCATGTCCTGGAAGGTGGACGGGCAGCAAGAAATGAGCCTTGATGAGGGGACAATCGACAACTCCCAAAAGCGGTGAACTCTTACACCGAAATAGGAACACCGCTGCGAGCATAACCGCCCGCAGTAGGCTGGGAAAGGACGGCGTATCTCGTCTATGGCTCTTGTGGTGGGCGCCTGATGACTTCCTCCTGTCCAACCCCCACCTTCTCCACACCCACGCCGATCACCCTCCCGCTCAGCCGCACGAGCTTCTTCGAACTGTCCGCCCGGCTGGGGCCGTTCACGTTTCCGCTGTCCGCGCCAGACCCCGCTGGGTCAGCCTGCACGACCGCCGGCCGCCTGCGATACGGTGAAAGCGCACAGCTATCGACCGACAATCAAAGATGATATAATTGTATCGATCCGTCAGTCTCACCCCTCTCTGTGAGTCGTTTTTCGCCACTGCGATTCCAGTCGAGGACGGCCGGTGGACCACCCCTTCAGGTGTCGCACTTCAGGTTTGCCGTCTATGCCATGTCTGAATTCCGGCAGTCCATCTACCCCATCGTCAGCAGCTGTTCCCGGCAACAACGACCGGCACCGAATCTCCGCGACATCCCAAGGAGGGCACAGTGACGGCTGGAACAGATCGTCATCCACTTCCCGTCGACCTTCGTTCCGTAAACGTCTCCGGACAGCTGGACACCCGTATCGAACTGAGCCTCAGTCATCTCCTGGCCGTGAGAGAGCGAATCCTGAGCGGCGAAGGCCATACCCAGACCTGGGGCGTTGACGGCCTGGGCCGCTGGGTCGATACCGTTGCGGCAGCGACGATGTACGGCAAAGATCACACGCCAATTCTCGATGAAACGGCCCAACTCCTCTTGCATTCCCAGCAGCCGGACGGCTTTTTCAGCACGCGGCTCGCTTCCGGCACATGGTTTGGCGGCAGCCGCGCCCTGCTGGGCCTGCTGGCCTATTGGGAAGCCACCCAAGACCCTCAAACCCTTGATTCGGCCAAAAGGCTGGGCGACTTCTATCGCGCCAACCTGCCCCCAGACACGACCTGGAACTGGATGTTGACCCCCTTGGAGGGCCTGGTTGCGCTTTCGAAGGCCACCGGCAACCGCGATTACCTCAGGTTCGCCGCAGAGCTCCCGCGACGGGTCGAAGTCGATCCGGAGTTCGGCGACCCCGGCGGCGAGGAGCACAGCTATCACACGCATTCATATCTCCTGGCAATGCGCGGGTTTGTCGACCTGTTCGCGGCCACCGCAAAACCGGAATTCCTTCAGCACGCACAGAATGTCTGGGACCGGATCCTGCAGCGCAATATGTGGGTCTCGGGCGGTATCAGTGAAGGCTCTACCTATCCATTTGAGACCAGGGATGAGACCTGCTCAATCGCCGACTGGTTCCGCCTCTCGTTGAGTCTGTGGCAGGCAACGCGAGAGCCCAAATATATGGACGTGGCCGAGCATACGCTGCTCAATCACCTCTACTTCGACCAGGAGCACAGCGGAGGATTCTGTACCTACCGCTCGATTCGCGCAGATCCAACAGACCTGTCGCGTGATGACGTGGCCTGGTGGTGCTGCTCCATGCACGGCCCCCGAACGCTCCTGGAGGCCGCCAGGTTCATCTACACCCACGACGATGACGGCATTGACGTCAACCTCTTTGCGCCTTCTGAAGCAGTGGTCCCCCTGAAAGATGGAGAGGTCCGCCTGCGTCAGATTACGACATACCCTTCAGAGCCCGGGACGCGCCTGGAGCTCCAGCCGAAAGGCGAGCGCTCCTTCGGCCTGAGCATAAGAGTTCCCCACTGGACGCGCTCCTTCCAAATGACCCTCAATGGTCAACCCCATGCCGTCACACCGGCACAGGGCTACGCATCGATCCAACGCAACTGGAAGCCTGGGGATGTGGTGGAAATCGGTTTCGACCCCTATCTCCGACTTGTGCCCGGCGATCAGAATGGCTTCTCCGCGCCGGCCATGACACATGCGCCTGCCGCTGCCGGCAAGGTGGAGCTCGCCGCGCTCCTCTACGGCCCGCTCGTGCTGATGCTCGACCCTTCGCTTACCATCCATCAGATGTATGAGTGGCACAGGGCCGAACTGGTCGTTCCTCAACGGGAGAATGGAGAGTTATTCCTTCCCAAAGCCCAGATTGCAGTTCCGGGTCGAAAAGAACTCTCGGTTCCCGGTATCTGTTTTATGACGCTGGCAAGGCAGTGGCAGGAAGGAGCAAGAGCGGCCGCCCCGGATGACGAACTGTGGCAGATCGCTTTCCTCGTTCCCATCTCCGAAATCACGGACCGCTGGACACCGTCCAGGGTCAGAAATGTCCCCTACGAAGTGCGTAACGATACCTGGATCCTGGATCACACGCAGACCGGGAACTATCTGGCGCGCGTGCAGACGCTGCTCGGCTCTTTCGCGCGTGAAAGGAGCGGGGACACAATTTGAACCACGTTCACATTCACCCTGTCAACCGCGGACTTGCGGTCCGGTTGCTCCGGTGACAGAGAGGCAGATGCGCCCGCGGCGCGCCCGGCGCGAAGGACGCCAGGCGCCTTATCATCACCTGTACACCGGCCCGCTGCCAGCGCGACGCAAAGGAGAAGCTGCTCATGAAGGTTGATCCGCAACAGCTGATGGACGACGGCTACATCATCTTACGCGAAGTGATCCCGCCGGAGCTGCTGCCAGAGCTGCGTGCCAGCTACGACGCCCTCGTCGAACGACAGGGCGGGCAGGCGTGGTTGTCGGGCGGGCGGCAGCCGCGCTTGACGGCCAACCATACCGTCGACGACGACGCCACCGCCAATACAATCGAATTCTGGCTGCACGAGAACACGCTGGGTGTAAGCCGACAGCTGATGCGCGGGCCGGAAGCGGCCGTCACGGAGATGTGGGTGATGTGCAGCCCGACCCGCGACCACGGGCCGGCCGAGTGGCACCGCGATTTCGATTCGCCCAACATGGCGCCCCTGCAAGGCCTGCAGATGGACCTGCTCGAGAACGGGCCCGCTTACGTGCAGTGGAACATCCCCCTCTACGACGACAATGTGCTGTGGCTGGTGCCCGGGAGCTTCCGCCGGCCCAACACCGCGGAAGAAGACCGCCAGCTGCAAGAGGACCCGCGCAAGCCGCTGCCGGGCGGCATCCCGGTCGAGCTCAACGCCGGCGACGGCGTCGTCTATATCAATCTGAACCACCACTGGGGCAGCAACTACGGCACAAAGCTGCGGCGCACGATCCACGGCGGCTTCCGCTCGATCGGCGGCCCGCTCTACCCCTACAATCCGCAGAGCTGCAACTGGGACCTCGACCGCGCGATGAGCTTCTGCCAGCACCTTTCGCCAACCGCCCGGCAGACGTTCGAAGGCTGGGCCGAACGGCTGGCGCAGGAGCGAAGCCTGGTGGAAGCGACGCTCCGCGCAGTCCTGGACCGCGACGCGGCCGCCTTTCGCGCCAGGCTGGCCGAGCTGCATCCCGGCGCAAAGGGCCGCATCGTCTGTGCAGTCCTGCTCTCCAAGCTGGCCAAAAATATCCGCACCCTGCACCGGCCCGACGTGGCCGGTCTGCCCCTGGAAGCGCGCGCACGCGCCATCCCGGCCAATGTGCCGATGTGCTGCTTCTACGATGACCTGGCGCGTCGTTTCACTGCGTCGGAGACCGGCGCGCTGTGGCAACGGTTTGCGGCGTTGGACGCCAGACTCCAGGCGGATACACTGCAGGAGGTCCCTGGACGGCCGGAACGGCGCTCTCGCTACCTCTATTACGCAATGCCGGCCAATCTTGACGTCGAAGAGTTTATCGCCAGCTGGGGCTGACCAAAAACGCACAGGAGTCGCCATCATGCCCGCCATCAAGCTTAGCCAAGACCAACTCGCCTTTATGGACACATTCGGCTACCTGCACCTGCCCGGTCTGCTCGACGACCGGATCGACCGCGTCACCGCAGCCTTCGAGGAGCTGATGACCAGCCGCGGCGGCGCCGAACACGACGGCTCAAGCAGGTTCTGCGTCGTTCCGGGACTCAACCACAACGCCTACCTCTGTACGCTGCTGGACGACGACCGCATCACCGGAATCGCCACCAGCCTTCTCGGAGACGACTATCAGTACTGGAACAGCGACGCCAACTACTATTCGGGCGACACACACTGGCATTCCGATACTGCATGGCCGCCGCCGATTCCCTTCTACAAGCTCGCCATCTACCTTGACCCGATGACGCGCGACAGCGGCGCGCTGCGGGTCATTCCCGGCAGCCACCGCGCCGGCGAGCCCTATGCCGAAGTCATCCATCGCGAGCTGACCGGCGACAGCCCCTGGGGCGGCATCCATGGCAGCGATGTGCCGGCGCTGGCGCTGGAGACGCAACCCGGTGACGTGGCCGTTTTCAACCACGCGACCAAGCACAGCGCCTGGGGCGGCAGCGACCGGCGCCGCATGTTCACCATGGTCTTCACCGAACGGCACACGGGTGACTCGCTGCAACATTTCCTCAAAGTCGTTCGCAACCACGGCTACTCGAAACGGGATGTGTTCGGCGAACCCGGCGGGCCGCTCCTCGGCACGGCTGCGCCCAGTCGCAAACGTCATCTGGAACAGCTGTGGGAGCACATTCCCGATGATGCTGCCGAGCCGGCCTAGATTCGGGTCCTGCGCTGCGCTGAAACAACCTGTGACAGCGTTGCCGCAACCGGTCCGGTGTCAACCAGGCGCGTGAAGCGTGGACCGCACAAGGAGGCCCCAGTGAACATTGAGGAGCTGAAGAGGGAGCTGGATGAGTATGGCTTCGTCATCATTCACAACCTGATCTCTCCGGCTGAGGCGGGCCGCATGGCAGAACGATTGATGGAGATCATGGGCCGGCAGGCGGATGCAGACAAACTGATCCAGAACCTGCGCAACGTATTGAACAACGACGATCAGGATATATTCGTGCCGCTCGTCACCAACCCGGTCTATCTCGAGCTGGCGCGTCACCTGCTTGGCCCTGACTTTCAGCTGGCCGAGGTGGGCGGACTCTGGATCAAACCGGGCGCGCCGGCGCCGAGCTTCCACGCCGATGTGCCCGTCGGTTGGTTTCCCCAGTCCGGCCTGCCGGTGCCCGACACCTGCTTCATCACCAACAGCCTGTGGATGCTGACCGACTTCAGCCGCGAGAATGGCGGCACGCAGCTCATCCCCTTCAGCCACCACTCGCGCCGGGCGCCCCGTCCCGACGTCGACTACAGACATCGCGTGTCGGCCGAGGGGCCGGCAGGATCGGTCGTCATCTTTCATGGCAGTATCTGGCATCGCGGCGGGGCCAACGTTACGCACGACCAGCAGCGCGTCGGCCTGTCGGTCCCCTATCACGCGCACTGGATGGACCCGGCGGCCGGACATTGGCACCTGATGAAGCGCAGCGTGCGCGACCGGATGCCGCCGCAGGTCCGGAAGATGAGCAGGCGCGTAGCTGAAGGCTGATGAGTTAGGGCCTTCACATTCGCGTTCTGAAGCGCCCCGACCAGGACAGCCTGCTGTGGGGGCGTACAGACGCGCCAACAGACATCTGAACGCATACGCCGCAAGCCTTGTTGCATCCACTGACATCTTAACCTTCTTGGAGAGAGGCCCTGATGTCGATCCCTTCTGATTCGAAGCCGTTCATGCAGCAGTTCACAGAGACCAGGGGACTCCTCTGGCTGGCCGTGCATCTGGTGTGGCGTGCCAGCCCTCGCCTGCTGGTCGGCATCCTCCTGTTGCTGATGTTGCAGGCGCTCCTGCTGCCGTTGCAACTTGCGCTGTCGCGGGCAGTGATTGACCGCGCGGCGTTCGACTTAGGTTTGTTCACCGACTTGGATTCCATCGCGATCCAGCTTCCTCTGCTGGCCTGGATCGGACTGGCGGCGGCAGCGTTGGCCTTGGGGCAACTCATCCAGCCTTTCTCTACAACCTTTCAGAACCTGGCTGGCGATCGGCTCACCGGCTACGTCGCAGAACAACTGATCCGTGCCGCCAACCGCTGGCAAGGTCTGGCCCGCTTCGAGGACCCTGGCTTCGCTGACGACCTGCAGCGCGCCCGCAAACGTGCCGCGCGCGGCGCTTTGGACCTGATGGTGTACGGTGGGCGGGCGGCTGTAACCCTTTTCACTGCCACCGGTTTGGCTCTGGTGTTGCTTGGGTTGCATCCCCTCGTCCCCTTCCTGCTCATCCTCGCCACCCTGCCGCAGATGAGGCAGCACTGGGAATACGGTGACCGTACCGTCAGTCATCTTTACGTCCAGACTGCGGAGGCGCGCCGCCTTGAGTATAGCCGCGAGGTACTGCTCACGCCGGAGACGGCCAAGGATGTACACCTGTACGGCCTGGGGCCGTTCTTCCGCCGGCGTTACGATACCATCTTCGCCAGCACGACAGAATCACTGAACCAGTTGCGCCGGCATCTGGCCGTCAACGTAGCCCTGGCCAGCATGCTGGCCACCGTTGCCTCGTCTGCGGTCTACATCTACGTCGTGTGGCTGGTCGCGCAGGGCGCGCGCACCGTCGGCGACTTGGCGCTCTACGGCGTCGCAGCCACCGTTCTGCAGATGAACTTGCTGGGCTTGGGCGGTGAGATAGGATTCTTGCCGCTGGTGCTTGGCTTTCTGCCCAGCCTTTTTCGGGTGCTGGAAGCGCCCCCGGATCTACCGAACCCTGGTGTGCCTGTCGACGGGCGACGGACCCCGCCTGTCGATCCGCTGCCCGCTAAACCCGGAACGGCGGCCCACACGATGCTCGGACAGCGCAACCTCCCATCTTGCGGGCATCGTTGCGCCGTTCGATTCCAGGGCATCGTCTTCGAGCAGGTCTCCTTCAGCTATCCGGGCCGCACCGACCGGGTGCTGCGCGAGGTTTCGTTTGCTATGAAGCCGGACGAGTGTGTGGCGTTGGTTGGCCGCAACGGCGCCGGCAAGACGACTATCGTCAAACTGCTTCTGCGGCTGTACGACCCGACGTCCGGCCGCATTCTCCTGGACGGCGTCGACTTGCGAGAATATGATCCGGATGCGCTGCGCCGGCAGATGGGCGTCATCTTCCAGGACTTCGTGCGCTATGAACTGACCGCCGGCGAAAATATAGGCCTGGGGCAGGTCGATACGCTGCATGACGCGACGCGTCTCTCCGCCGCGGCCGAGCGCGCTGGCGCCGCTGAACTGATCCGCCAGCTCCCGGACGGGCTGGACACGCAACTGGGCCGTGAGTTCGGCGGTCGTGAGCTTTCGGATGGGGAGTGGCAGAAGCTGGCCTTGGCGCGCGCCTGCGTGCGCAACTGCCAGCTTCTGGTGCTGGACGAACCGACAGCGGCACTGGACGTGCAGACAGAGTACGAGATCTACACCCGCTTCCACGATCTCACCGGCGATCGGATAACACTCCTGATCAGCCACCGCTTCTCCACCGTGCGTATGGCGGACCAGATCCTGGTGCTCGAAGGTGGCCGCATCATTGAGGCAGGCGGCCATGCTGAGCTGATCGCGCTGGGTGGACGCTATGCCACGTTATTCGAGATGCAGGCTGGACGCTATCGCTCGCGTAAGACGGGCTTTGTCGGCTCAATAACCGCCAGACCGGCGATCTGAACACATGATTCTTGCTCCTGATCACACGTTGCGATTCGCGGAGGTAGAAAAATGGTCGTGGAAGTTTCACATCTGATTGACCGCTATGTAGCCTTATTGAAGGAAGAAGGCTACATCCAGTCAAAGAGCGTAGAAACAGCATTTCGCCAGGTTCCACGTCACCAGCTCATCAAGGAGTCCTACAGTGGATCCTACAGCAGCCCAGATATCCTGGAGATCGACGCAGCCAACCCCGAGCATCTGGCGATGATCTATTCCAACAGAGCCTTCGTCATCCGTTGGGACCCTGAACCCAGTTCATCCTCGGAGCCTGGATTGGTGGCGAACATGCTGGAACTTCTGAAGCTACAGTCTACAATGCGGGTATTAGAAATCGGCTCCGGCTCCGGCTACAATGCAGCCTTGATGGCTGAGTTGGTCTCCGATCCCACGTTGATCACCACCCTTGATATTCAGGAAGACCTGGTAGCGCAAACTCGACAACGATTAACAGCGGCTGGTTATGGCGAGATCAATGTTCTTCACCAAGATGGCTTCTATGGTTATGAGACCTATGCGCCCTATGACCGTGTTGTAGCCACCGTGGGCTGTTCAGACCTCTCTCCCCACTGGCTCACCCAGCTTGCCGCCGATGGATTTATGCTGATCCCTCTTTCTCACGGTGGCGTTGGCAATTGCCCTTTGGTGCAGGTAGAGAAAGACAACGAACGAGTGGTAGGACGGATAGTAGGGTATTCAAGTTTCATGCCGATTCGTGGTGGCGAGTTTCCTCAGGAGCTGTGGTCCGTGTCCTCTGACGATGAGGAGGGCAAATTGGTTCACCTCATCCGAACGGTTGCGCCAGATCGCGAATATCCTCTTTTTCAAGGCCTCAAAGAGTTTCCAGGTCCTACACTCGTGACTTCTAATGAGTGGGCTGGACGATTCGAGTTCCATTATTTTCTCGCCTCACACACGCGCCGGACCTTTACCTGTTGGAAAGGCACAGGGCTTGGGGATGAGACGAGTTTTGTGCTCATGGGCGAAAACGAAATCCAGCTCTACGGAGATCAGGCGCCCTCCCTTTATGAGGAGCTGGAGAGCATTTACAGGCGATGGGAACAGCTGGGAAAGCCACGGATGACCGACTACAACCTGGAGTTTATCCCTCTATCGGTAGTCAACGAGCAAGAGAAAGATCCCCAATCGAACGGCGCAACGATGAATTGCACAGTCCTACTATGTCCGGGAGATGGAAAGCAGGACTGTGCAACCGAGACCTGGGAGGTTGCGCCGTCCGAGCCAGACACCTGGGTTATCGATCGCAAGTTTTTCCGCCAAATTGTGCGCTTGTGATGTTGAGCGCGGATGTGCATCTGGTCCTGACCTGCCCCCCAAGAACTGGTCCATGCCAAATTCGGATTTGGGCGGATTGCAGACAAACGGTGAACGCACCGGCCGTGAACTGCGCGCCTTGGTCGGTATAAGATAATCTCATCAGGGAGGATAGCGTGTTCGGTTATGCATTGAGAGAAGCTTATCAAAGTTTTCTTCTTGCTGCACGAGCTTCTCCATACCACCTGCTCCGTCTGATGTGTCTAAATCTCTTGTTCGGTACCGGTCCTGCAATTGTTCTATACCTGCAGAAGATCATCATAGACGAGATATCTTTATCAACGAAGCTACCGTCAGGAGGTTTTCTGGATTGGATTGGCTCCCACCCGCTGCTCTGGAGTAGCATAATTGGTTTTGTCATTATCAACCTCTTACTCGATTCAATTGAAACCATTGCTGGCTTTGAGGCCAACACATTTTTCGAGAGCGTACGAGGCGAAATAAAGGCTAGAATTTACAAGAAGATAGCAGAATTTAATGATATTGCTCTATTTGAGAATCCTGAACTCTTGAATACGGTGCAACTGGCGCTAACAGGCATTACTAGACTAGGCCGTCTCTCTCTCATCCTTGGAAACCTTTTAATGGGCTTTTTTAGTTTTGTTCCTGTATTCTTGTTATCCTTTTCGATTGCATGGTGGATTCCGTTCGTTATTTTAATAACAGCTATACCCTCAATTTACGTGCAACTTCGCTATGAAGGAGAGAGTTGGGGGGTTGAACTCGCTCAAGCTGGTGTTGTAAGGAGAATGAATATTTCTGAAGAAGTGCTAACGCAAGGAGAATATGCAAAAGAGTTGCGGTTATTTCAACTGCAATCTCTCTTTCTTGATCGCTGGCGCAGACTTTTCTGGAATGCCTTTGATGAAATGTATGAAGTTCGCAGGAAAGGAACCGGCGTTATTTTGTTGTGGTCAGTCCTGAGTGGACTGGGCGTGGGGGCGCCGTTCATATATATCGTCTGGGCCACCATCAATGGAATCTACACGCTTGGGGATTTAGCCCTTTACGCTGGGATAGTATTTCAAGCGCGCAGAAGTCTTTATGTGTTAATCGGTAATATGGCAGATCTTCACGACGCAGGTCTAGGCACCATGCCGATTCTTCAACTTCTGGATTTACAGGCCTCCATACAGGACATATCTACGCCGGAGACAAACATCGGAGTGGATTCAGGTATTGCCATCAATGATCTTTCCTTCTCATATCCAAATAGCGAAAGGCAAGCGCTCAAAGATATCCATCTGACGATTAAACCAGGTGAGACAGTGGCGATTGTAGGCAAAAACGGCGCCGGCAAAACGACGCTCATGAAACTGATCTGTCGTCTATATGATCCTCAGAAGGGGTCGATTAACTGGGATGGCAAAGATATTCGTTCTATTGAACTGGAAACCTTGCGCCGCAATATAGCTGTTGTGATGCAAGATTACGCCAGGTTTCCAACAACAGCCAGAGAAAATATCGGATTTGGACTGTTGGCAAAATTAGATGACGATTCTGCCATTATGGGTGCAGCGGAGAAATCAGGCATGAGATCAGCTTTCGAATCCTTGCCGGATTCTCTTGAGACGCCTTTAACAAAACAACTCGAAAATGGCATTGAACTGTCTGGCGGTCAGTGGCAACGCGTTGCGCTTGCCAGGGTCCTCATCAGACATTCGCAGGCCAAGCTGTTAATTTTGGATGAACCGACTGCTGCTCTTGATCCGACGATAGAACATGAAATTTACAATCTTTTCCGCGAGATGGCGCGCAATAAAATGGCTGTCTTTATCAGTCATCGTCTGCCTCTTGCGCGCACAGCTGATAAGATTATCGTTATCGATGAAGGCGAGGTTGTCGAAACAGGGCCACATGATGAGCTGATGGCAACGAATGGGCTGTACAGTCAGATGTTCACACTGCAAGCAAGTGGTTATTTGCGTGAAGAAGCTAACAGGAGCACCTCTCATGTCCAAACTGTAAGGTAGCTCGGATGAAATCCACTTTCAAGAGTACGATGAAAAGCATCGCTTCTTGCCAACAAACTGTACTTTCGTCACTGGCCTTTCGACCATAATCATGTCTTCATAAGGGCGCTTCTCCGGAAGGGGGAAAGGAGAGGGCATTTCGGACATTTTTTCAGCAAACTCGTAAGGTTTCCCTCCCCGCCAAGCCGCTTGCGGGCAATCCTGAAAACCCCTCAGTCGCAGCGCATACCAAAGCTTGATTTCTGCCCCGCCGCGCGCCGAAATCGGACCGCGCAATCACCGCAGATCCGGGACATAGGCGGAAAACAGGGCAGTTGACAGCAGACCAAGGTTTGATAAAATAATATTTACATGTCACCCGGAAGGCTTGAGGTAGACGCAAGAAGGCGTTACAGGATACGAATCATAGCAATGCAAGTGAAGAATTCTCGACTTTCCAGCAGCGGTTCATTTTCCGTGGCTTGACAGTGAGCGGAAAGGGATGCGAAATGCTGGCACTGGCTTGCCTGTGCTGATTCGAATCTCAGCCAGTCCGGCTTGGCAAGCGTACATTTCGATTACAACGGGCGCCAGAAATGGACAAAACGTGTCAAAATTTTGCAAGGAATTTCAATAGCCCTGTCGTGACAGACGCGCAGCGGCTCCAGTTTCGCACCTTCGGCTTTGTCGCCTTCCCCCAGCTCTTCACCCCCGAAGAGATCGAGCGCTACGGGCAGGGGCTTGAGCGCGTGCTGCGCCGCAATCGGGGCGGCGCCGATTTCGACGGCAAAGAACGCGATGTAGTGAGTCCGTTTATCGAGCACGACCCCGATCTCTTCTTCCCGCTGCTCGATGATGAACGCCTGCTCGGCATCGTCGACGGCCTGCTGGGCGAAGACAGCCTCTATACCGGCGGAAACGACGGCAATCTGTACGTCGGTTCTACGCCGTGGCATACCGACGCCAACGGCGTTTCGCCCAACGTGCACGCTCTCCCCACGATGAAGACGGCCTTCTACTGCGATCCGGTCCCCGCCGGGCATGGCTGCCTGAGTGTGATCCCCGGAAGCCACCATCCCGAAGTCTGCCGTCAGCTCTACGACGCCATTCAGGCCGGCGTCTTCGACATCAACTCGCCCGATGTGCCCGGCGGCACGCCGTTGCCATCGATGCCGGGGGACGTGATGGCCTTCGACCACCGCCTGTGGCACTCGTCGTGGGGCGGCAAGGTCGGCCGGCGCATGTTCACCTTTAACTGGGCCTCCTGTCCCAGGCAGGCATGGGAAGAGCACGTCGTGCTCTACAGCACCGGCTACAGCCAGCATCTGCTGGAGACGGCAGGACCGCGCCGCAGACAGAAGATCGCCAAACTGGCCGCCAGGATCCAAGAAAAGAACCGGTCGTGAACGGGCAGATGACATCACCGTTTGCTGAAGAGCGACTTTTTTTCCAGACATTCGGGTACGCCGTTTTCCCGCAGCTTTTCGCGCCCGAAGAGGTCGAACGGTACGCCCGCGCGCTCATGCGCGTCGTCGGTCGTCTGCAGAGCAGCGCCGGCGCCAATCGAACCGGCGGCCACTATCTGGAACCGTTCATCGAGCAGGACCCCGACGTCTTCTATCCGCTGCTCGACGACGACCGCCTGCTCGACGTCGTGGATGGCCTGCTCGGCGACGATAGCCTCTACATCGGCAACGGCGGCGGTCTGGTCGCGGGAAATAGCCCCTGGCGCACCGACGTCGACGGTATTCTGCACACATTCAGCACATTGAAGACGGTTTTCTACTGCGATCCGGTCGCTGCCGGCGAGGGCTGCCTGAGCATTGTCGCCACCAGCCATATGCCCGAGTACAGCCGTGATCTCAACCAGGCGGTAAGAGAAGGCGTCCTCAATATCGACTCGCCCGACCTCCCCGGAAAAGTGGACATCACGTCAACCCCGGGTGACGTCATCGCCGTCGACCAGCGGCTCTGGAAATCGTCCTGGGGGGGAGCGGACGAGGGCTGCCGCATCTTTGCCCTCGACTGGGCCGCGCATCCGCAGCCCGGCTGGGAGGAGACCTTCCTCGGCGGTTACCGCTACTACAGGCGGGACATTCTCAACAAGAAGGTCTTCAGCGAACGCCTGCTGGCCACGGCCGGACCGCGGCGCAGACGGAAAATCGCCAAAATGTACGATATCATCGCCGACGCGGAGAGTGACACAGGGTATAGATTTGTGTAGACGACCGCGGTGTAACCATCGTGTTGGCGCCCGTCAACTGTCTGCCGGCCGGATACAAAAAACCGGCGCCGGCCCGAACAGCCCTTTTGCATCAGAAGAGATGGTCCAGGTCAGACCTGGCATCTTCCGCATAAGGGGGTGATGCCTTTCAAAGCATAAACGAACGCGTTGCGATTCCGGTCTGTCGATGGGTACTGCTCGCCTTGGCGGCGAGCGTCCAGGCGTACGACATCCGCACGCATCCAAAGGAGAGAAGAGTCATGCAAGCGAAGAACATGATGAGCCGACGCGATTTTCTGCGCCTTTCAGCGGTTGGCACCGCCGGCCTCCTCGCAGCCGCCTGCGTCGCCCCGACAGCAGTCCAGGGGCCGGCCGATTCGGCCATGGAAGAGCCGATGGAAGTCGAGTATCTGCACAAGGGCAACTGGCAGAACATTCTCAAGGGCAGCATCGATGACTTCGAAGCAAGGACCGATGTCACAATCAAGCTGACACAAGCCTCCGCAGCCGGTGCACGACTGGACCTGCTTTCCAGGCTGGCCGCCGGCAACCCTCCCGACATCCACCAGGACTTGGGCAACAAGATCTTCGGCGAGATAGCCCGCGGCGTCTTCCTGCCGCTTAACGACACCATCGAGGCCTCCGATTGGGATCTCGATGACATCATTGAGACCGACGTCGAAGGCGGAAGCTGGAACGGCAAATTCTACTTTGCGCCCGTCTTCCACAACTCGACTTACGGCCAGTTCCTCACCTACTGGAAACCCTATTTCGACGAGGCGCGCATCCCCTATCCGCCCGAAGGGAAATGGTTCGAGAACTACTCCGACTTTTACGCGGAGCTGACCAATCTCAACCAGACCGATGCCAGCGGCAACACCGTCCGCTGGGGTTACGACAACTTCGTGCACTGGAGCGCCGCCCGCCTGCTCGGTGGCATTCTCGACCTGGGCGGCCACTGGTGGGACGACCAGAAGAAGGAGTTCACCCTCACGACCGACGAAACGGTCCAGGCCATCAAGACGATCCACTTTGACCCCGTCTTCGAGTACGGCTGCTCGCCGGCCGATGGGAACAGGCCCGAGGGCGCCGGCTGGCAGACCTTCGACCAGGGCTACGCCACCTCAGCCGCGGAGCCGGCGCTGCAGCATGCCGGCGGCGCGGGCAGGCCGGAAGCGATTCCGCTGATGGGCTTCACCGAAATGCCGGGCCTGGTCGAGGGCAAACACAATATGGTCTACTACGAGACCCAGTCGATCGGCGCAGTGGCTGCGGCCCCGAAAGAGAACCACGAGATGGCCAAAGCGTTCTGCATCAACCAGTTCCGACCGGAGCCGCAGATCTACGCCTGGAAGACCTTCGCCCACGTTTCCGGGCTCAAGGAGTTCGTCAACAATCCGATTGCGGTCGCCGATGCCGAGTCGGCCGGCAACTTCGGCATCTCCTTCGCCGACTACAAACGCGCCGTCAACGACGAGCATACCTGGGTAGGCTGGGAGTGGGGCGACCTGGGTCTTGCCACCTACGTGATGATCCGCTGCTCGAACCGGTTTATCACGATCCCCGACGAGATCGCCGCGTCCTTCTGCGAAAGGTCGGGGACAATGCTGTCGGGCAATATCACGCCCGAGCAGCTCGCCGAAGAGTGGCAGGAGGTGGCGACAACCTACCGCCGGCAGTACTTCAAGAACATCGGCATCGACCCGGATGCGGCTTAACCCATCCTCAACATCTCGACCCCGCCGCATCGGCCGGGCGAGGTGAGCTCGATACACCGCATTTCGTGACGGAACGGCCCGGGGGCAGGCCGCTGGCGTCTGTCCCCGGCCGGGCTGTTCCTCAGCAAGCGTTGCGCGCGGCGGGGATTCTGCCCCTGCGATGCGTGAAACCGCTCCTTCTCACACTGCGCGTCACCTTGCGCGTCACACTGCATGTCGCGTCGCACGCGTGCGATGGCACTGCACGGCGTCATGCCGATAACACCTGGCGGAAAGACAGGGACAGATGAAGCGATCCCATCGCATCTTGGCGGCGCTGGCTGCGGGCATCCTTTTGCTGGCCGCCGCGTCAGCCGTCGGGGCGCAGGGCCTGTTCCAACCTTACGACAGCTACACGATCGACAGCACAGGCCGCCCCGTCCCCCTGCCGGATCCCTACGAGCTGGACCACATCATCCACGGCGTCTCCCTGGGAATCGGCGACCTGAAAACGCCGGGCGACATCCTGGTCGATCGCAGCAACGACCACCTCTATATCGTCGACACCGGCAACGACCGTATCGTCGAGCTCGATGACCGCGGAGAGGTCATCCGCCAGTTCGGCGCGGAGTTGAATCTGAGCGCCCCGCAGGGCCTCTACCGCGACAGCCGCGACGGCACGCTCTGGATCGCCGATACCGGCAACGGGCGTATCGTGCAGATCGACTCCGCCGGAAAGCTGCTGCAGGAGTACGGCCCCCCGCAGAGCGACCTGCTGGCCGAAATCCAGTCCGCCGCCCCCAACAAGGTCCTGGTTGATAAGCGCGGCTACATCTACTACCTCGAAGGCTCCGGCGCCGGCATGATCGTCATGGACCGGCAGAACCAGTTCCGCGGCTTCTTTGGCACAACCCGCACCGCCTTCAGCCTCTGGTGGCTCTTCGTCCGCTTCCTCTACACCGACGAGCAGGCCCAGCAGGTGTTCCTGGCCAAACCCACCGCCCACACCGACATGTTCCTGGGCGACGACGGCTTCATCTATTCGGCCGTCAGCGGCGCCACAACGCGCCAGATCCAGAAGCTCAGCCCCGTTGGCGCCAATATCTTCGTCGACAAGAGCCTCGAGCAGAAGCTCTACAAGAACAAGATTTTCGGTGAGCGGCGCCGTTCCTGGGAGCAACCGACGCGCTTTGTATCGGTCACAGTACACGACAACGGCACAGTTACCGCCGTCGACCAGAGCACGGGCCGGATCTATCAATATGACCAGGACCGCAACCTCCTGCTCGTTTTTGGCCGCCGCGGCGTCGGGCGCGGCGAGTACCAGCTTCCCAGCGAGGTCGACGTGGACAGCCGCGGCCAGCTCTATATCCTGGACGTCGCCCGCGCAGCCGTCTACGTTCTGCGCCCGACCCGCTTCGCCCAGCTGCTGCATCAGGCCAGCGCGCTGCAGTTCGACGGCCGTTATGACGAGGCCGCCGCCGCCTGGCAACAGGTCCTGGACCTGGCCTCGAACTATGAGCTGGCCCACAGCGGCATCGGCGCGGCCCACTACCATGCCGGCCGCTGGCGCGACGCCATGCACGAATACACCGTCGGGCATGACCAGCTGGGCTATTCGCTGGCCTTCAAGGAGTACCGGCAGGAACAGCTGCGCGGCATTATCGGCTGGCTGGTCTCCGGCGCCTTTGCCGCCATGATGGGCATCGTCGTCTGGCCGGCCATTGCCCGCTTCAGGCCCTCCCGCGACCGCGCGGCAGGCGCGCAGAGGCGCATTCACCTCCGCACCCACTTCCTGGACGTTCTGCTGCGTCCCGTCCAGACGTTCGAGCGGCTGGCGCAGGGACGGTCGCTGTGGCCGGTCGTGGTCCTGCTCGCCCTCGCCGCGACCGCGCGGCTGGTCAGCCTGGCCCTGATCGCCTTCCACATGCGCGCCACGCCCACCGTCGGCTCCTTTCTCGACTGGTTTCGTATCTACCGCCCCGTCGCCGTCTACCTGCTGCCCGAGCTGCGCTGGGAAGACGCCAACCTCTTCCTCGAGATCCTGCGCGTCATTCTGCCCTGGACCCTCTGGACGGTAGCCAACTACGGCGTTTCCGCGCTCTTCGAGGGCTCCGGCACCTTTCGCGGCGTGGCCCGCACCACCGCCTACTGCCTCGTACCCTATATCCTGTTTGCCGTGCCCGTCGCGCTGCTGAGCCATCTGATGACCGCACAGGAGCGCGGGCTGTACGAGAGCCTCTGGAGCCTGGTCTACCTCTGGGTCCTGCTCCTGCTCCTGCTCGAGATCCGAACGGTCCATGACTACCTGGCCCGCAGAACGGTCGGTGTCGGCCTGGTGATGGTATTCGGCCTATTGGTGCTGGGCGGCAGCATCCTCGCGGTCGGTCTGCTCAGCAACGAAGTCGTGAATTTCGCCGGTGAGGTACTCTATGAGATCGTCCGCATCGTCTCCTTCTAGCAGCGCCTGCTGCCGGTCGCCTATCGCCCGTTGCCGGCGTTACGCGGTACGCGCCGGCCTCGTCTGCCTCCTGCTCCTTGCCGCGGCTGTCCCCGTCGCGGCGCAGGACGAGGAACCGCTGCGCGGCGCGCAGGCCATCGTCGACGCGGTCCCGGCCGGGTACGATCTGCTGGCGAAGAGCACCCATCTTGAGCTCTATATTCACCCTCGCACTGCCCAGATCGCCGTGCATGACCTGCGCGTGTCGCGCGTCTGGTTGAGCAATCCCGTCCTGCCCGACCGAGAGCAGATCGCCGAAAACCTGCGCGGCATCTTCGACTCGGTTCTGTTTGTGCTCACCACGTCAAGCACCGGCCTGCATGCCCGCCGCATGGACACCGTGAACGAGGTCCGCGAGGTCAGGATTGAGCCTTCCGCCCGCGGCGCAACCGTCCGCTACACAATGAAAGGCGACACGCTCGCCTTCGACCTGCGCTACGAATTGGGGCCGGACTACCTGGACGTCGCCGTCGAAGAGACCGGCCTGGTGGAATCGGACGAGAGCCGCTTGGTGGCGCTCGACATTCTGCCCTACCTGGGCGCAACGCCCTATCGCGCCGAAACATCGGCCTACCTGGTCCTGCCGGACGGACCCGGGTCGTTGACCTACATCGGCGGCAATCAGCCCAGCTACCGCCAGGTTGTCAGCGTCACCAGCTACGGGCCGGACCGCTACTCCTTCGCCAGGCCGTCCGAGCAGCGCACGCCCCTGGCCTCCTTTGGCATCGTCCACCCTGCCCCGCCGGGAAAGAGCACCGGCGCAATGGCCGTCCTTGGCGTGGTGACCGCGGGCGCGGGCGACTCTTCCATCGAGGCGGGGATAGGCACCTCGCCCCTATCGTTCAGCTTCGCCAACGTGCGCTTCAACTACCGCAGCCCGGGCCTGGTGCCGACAAACAGAGGCAGATTTACCGAGATCTATCAGACCGAGCGTATCGCCGGCGACCGCGCCATGCGCTACTTTTTCCTGGCCGACCAGGAAGCCGACTGGGTCGGGATGGCGCAGCGGCTGCGGCGGCACCTGATGGAGGATCGCGGTGTGCCGCGTCTGAGCCTCTCCCCCCCGAACAGGCCGGCGATGCGCCTGCGCCTGGTCATGGGCGCCGAGAAGCCCGGCCTCTTCAGACGCCGCTTTGTCACGGCGACCTCCTTCGCCGAGGCCGGCGAGATCATGGCCGCCTTTCACGAAGCGGGCGTGACCGCTGTCGACGTCGTCCTGGTCGGCTGGCAGTCTGACGGCTACGAGGGGAACCTGCCCAGGCGCTGGCCGCCCGACGGCCATCTGGGAGGCGCCCGCGGATTGGCGAGCCTGGCCGAGCATGTGCACGCGCTCGAAGGACGGCTCTTCCTGGAGGACGACTACACGCTCGCCTTTCTGCGCAATGGCGGCTTCTTTCCCCTGACCGACGTTGTGATCCAGTCCAATCTGCTGCCGGTCAGCGACATGGTGCCGGCCCATCGCGTGGAAAAAATTCCCGGGACCCTGCAGAGGGGCAGGTTCTTCCTCAACCCCGTCTTTGCCATGGAAAACTACCTGCAGCAGGACCTGCCGCGCCTGGCCGCCCTCGGCGTAGACGGCCTGGAACTGCGCTGGGCCGGCGAGCTTGTCCTGCAGGACGCCAACCTGCGGCACCCTTTGCAGCGCAGCGACTTTGCCGCCGCCTGGCGGCAGATGTTGCAGACGGTCGCCGATGAAATGGGAGCAGTGGCCGCCCAGGGAGGCAACGAGTATGTGCTCGGCGTGACAGAGGCCGTTACCCGCTTCCCCCTCTACCACCATGATCACACCTTCGGCGACGTGACCGTGCCCTTCTACCCCCTGGCGACCCACGGCCTCGTTCGCATCTATCCCGAGCCGGCCAACCTGCACACAAATCTCGAAACGGCCTTTTTGAAACAGCTGGAATATGGCATGTTACCGGTCTATGAGCTTACCTATCGCGATCCGCTCGTGCTGGCGCGCACGACCTATCCCAAGCTCTACAGCTCCCACTACCTCGACTGGCTCGCGCACGCCGCGGCCGAGTACGAAGTCATCATCAACCGGCTGGGCCATACCGTCGACCAGTTTATCGTCGGCCACAGGCAGCTGGCCCCCCAGGTCTTCGAAACGCGCTACGAGGACGGCACCCGTGTCATCGTCAACTACGGCGACCGGACCTACGCGGAGGACGGCCTGCGCATCGAAAGCCTGGGTTTTCACATAGCAGTAGACAACTGACGGCAGACGGCGGGCAGAGACGGCACCGGGGGCACGTCCCGTCCACTCGTTGAAGGGAACATCCGATGAAACTGACATTGAAACAGCAGCAGAGCCTGTGGGGCTATATCTTCGTCAGCCCCTGGGTCGTGGGCCTGGCGCTGCTGTTCGCCTGGCCGCTGGGACGCTCGCTGATGCTGAGCTTTCAGAGGGTGACCGACCTCTTCCAATGGCAGACCGAGTGGGTCGGCCTCGACCACTACCGCCAGATCTTCACCGAGGACATCGTCTTCACCCCGGTCCTGCTCGATACCCTGGAAAACGTCGCCATCGACGTGCCTCTGATCCTCGTCTTCTCACTGCTGCTGGCGCTCCTGCTGACCGGTGTCGGGCGCGGCCAGACCTTCCTGCGCGCCGTCTTCTTCCTGCCGGTCGTGATCGGCAGCGCCGGCGTGATCCAACATATGCTCTCGGTCGGGGTCGGCGACCAGCTGCTGATGTCTACGCTGGAACCTCTCATGCAGGGCTTGGGCGCCGAGGTCGATTCGGTCGTCGAAGGAACGCCGATCCAGTGGATCGTCACCCGCCTCACCGCAATCATCTGGTTCAGCGGCGTCGAGATCCTCTTCTTCATCGCCGGTCTGAACAGCATTCCGCCCAGCCTGTACGAGGCCGCACGCGTCGATGGCGCCTCACCCTGGGAGTCCTTCTGGAAGATCACCCTGCCGATGGTGTCGCCGGTCATCCTGCTGGTGACCATCTACGCCATGATCGACCAGCTTACCTTCCCCGAAAACCCGATGATCAAGTACATCATGCAGGTCGGCGTGCGCGGCCAGCAGCTGGAGTATGCATCGGCACTGGGTATGGCCTACTTCATCGTCGTCTTTCTGCAGATCGCACTGGTCGTCAGAATCATGTCGAAGTTCGTCTTCTACGCAGGTGAAAAATCATGAGCGCAACAGTGAACGAGACCGCAACCGGGCTTACTGCTCCCGCCGGCGCCGAGAGCGGCCCGGCCCCCCTGCACCCGCGCCCGCGCCGTATCAGCCCCTACCGCCTGCGGCGCAACGCGACGCGCGTCCTGGGAAAAATACTGCTGTGGGTGGTGCTGATCAACTTCACCTACGTCTTTCTCTTCCCGCTGCTCTACATGATGGCAACCTCGGTCAAGACGCTGACCGAGATCAACAATCCGTCGATCGTCTGGATCTCGCGCGAGCCGAGTTTGCAGGCATTCCGCTTTGCCTCCTCGATCATCGACTACTTCCGCGGCCTGGGGATCAGCACCTTCGTCAGCGCCGCCGCCGTGCTGGGCCAGACCTGCGTCGGCGCCATGGTCGGATATGGCTTCGCCCGCCCCCGCTTTCCCGGCCGCGAGCTCCTGTTTTGGGTCCTCCTCTTCACCATCATCGTGCCGCTGCCCACGCTGGCCGTGCCTCTCTACCTCTTCTATTCGAAGCTGGACCTGATCAATACCTTCGTGCCGCTCATCGTGCCGCCCTTCCTCGGTTGGGGCGTGCGCGGCGGCATGATCCTGATCGTCTTCCGCCAGTTCTTCCGCGGCCTGCCCTCCGAGCTGGAAGACGCCGCCTACGTCGACGGCGCCAGCCCCTTCCGCGTCTTCTGGCAGATCATGCTGCCGCTGGCAAAACCGGCCATCCTCGTCGTCATGCTCTTCACCCTGGTCTGGACCTGGAACGACACCCTCCTCCCCGGCCTGGTGATCAACGACACCGCCGCCTACACCCTGGGGCAGCGCATGGAAAACTATGCACAGCTGTTCACGCAGGCCCGCCACGCCTCGGCCAAAACATGGTCGACCAGCGGCGAGATCGGCGAAAACGTGCTCATGTCCGTCACCCTGTTGGGCATTCTTCCCCTGCTCATCATCTACATCTTTACGCAGCGCTTCTTCACGCAGAGCATCGATCGTACCGGGTTGGTCGAATGAGCGCCCCGCAAGCGGCCGCGTCCGCTGAGGTCTGACTTTCCAAGGAGCTATCATGGACAACGAACAGGGTTCCAGCTGGGAACGCGGCGATCCGATCAACTATATCCGCCAGCAGATTCCGGCGTTCTCGGTCCCCGCCTACCGGGGTGAACGCTACCTGGCGCTGGCGCCCGACACGCTCGACCTCCAGGAGCGGGCCGCGCTCGCGGTCAACGTCCTCACCCGGGCCACCGACCCGCTGGCCGACTATGAAATCTACTTCGACGTATTCTTCAAAGCCAGGCCGCCGCGCATGGAGCACAACTTCAGCGACTCGTGCCAGTCCAAGTTCATGGAGGCCCTGCCGCTGATGCGCATCATCAGCGGGTCGGAGCTGAATACGGAGGTCGACCGCCGGTGGATGGAGGTGGCCCTGCACCAGCTGGGACCGGACGGTCTCGCCTACGCCCCCAACGGCGGCCGGCCCTGGACCTACGTGCGCAGCCATTTCATCCCCGAAGGCTCACAGACCGAGACCGGCCACCAGATCATCCCCTTCTACTGCGGCAGGCTCCTGTCGGCGATGATGGTCTACTACCGGCGCGACGGCAGTCCCCTCTGGCGCGACGCGGCCGAGCGGCTGGTCGACGGACTGGCGCAGGTGGCGGTCGACCGCGGCCGCTATGCCTTCTATGCCCCGTCCTCACACTGGGTCGAGAAGGGAAGCAGCTATGACTATGGCAAAGAGCATCCCCTGATGGGCGCGCACGTCGCGTTCGTCGCCCTGGGCATGGCGCACGTCTACCGCGAGACCGGCTACGAGCCGGCCATAACGCTGGCCGAAAAGCTCATCCGCTACATCCTGGAGGAGATCAGATACATCGAAGCCGACGGCCGTTTCGCCTCGGACCGTCCCAGCGCGTCGCAGCAGGCCCACTTTCACATGCATACCTACGCCCTGCTCGCGATCCTGGAATATGAGCGCGTCACCGGAGATACCGCGTGGCTGGAACAGGTCCAGCGCGGCTTCGAATATGGCATCGCCCACGGCGACAGGCTGCTCGGCTACTTCCCCGAGCTGTTGCGCAACGACGAGCTGCAGACCTCCGAACTGTGTGAGGTGGCCGACATGATCGCACTGGGCCTGAAACTGTCCGCCGGAGGGACGGGCGACTACTGGGACGACGTCGACCGCTGGGTGCGCAACATGTTCGCCGAGGGGCAGCTGCAGCGCATCGACTGGATAGAGCGGGCCGCGGCCGATCTGCCCGCTTCGGAGATCGACGAGTCCTGCCAGACCACCGATCTGGTGGCCGAACGCAACCTGGGCGCCTTTGCCTCCTGGCCGAAGGCCAACGACTGGTTCGACGCCGACCACTTCTATGGCCGCGGCATCATGCACTGCTGCACCGGCAACGGCACGCGCGCCATCTACTACATCTGGGAACAGATCCTCTCCCACGACGACGGCAAGCTGCGCCTGAACCTGCTCCTCAACCGGGCCTCGCCCTGGGCCGACGTCGACAGCCATATCCCCTACACCGGCCAGGTCGATGTCAAGGTCAAGCAACCGGTCGACCTGGCCATGCGCATCCCCGAATGGGTCGCCCCCGCACAGGTGCGCGTCACAGTGGACGGCGCCGACCGGCCTCTCAGCTGGGACGGCCGCTATGCCGGCGTCGGAGCGGTCAAACCGGGCGGCGCCGTCACCATGACCTTCCCCATGGTCGACCGCACCGACACCGTGTCCATCGAGGACGAGACCTACCGGCTGACGCGCAAAGGCAACGAGGTGGTGGCGATCGACCCGCCGGGGCGCTACTGCCCCCTCTACGAACGCGATCACTACCGCCAGAACAAGACGCGCTGGCGCGAGATCGAACGGTTCGTCTCCCAAGAGCAGCTCTACTGGTAAAGCCGGCCGCGCATGCCGGGCCCGACACCCGCCCGCGAGCGGATAGGACGCAGCGCAGCTGCGTTGCCAAGGGAGGAACAGACGATGCACCTCGGAGCCGTACTGACCGGGTTGACCGACCAACCTCTGCCCGAAGTCGCCCGCACGATCGAAGAGCTGGGGCTGAGATCCGTCGAGATCGGCGCCGGCGGCATCTTCTCCAAGAACCATTGCGACCCGGCCCTACTGCTGGCCGACCCGTCCGCGCTGGACCGGTTTCAGGGGACCCTGGCCGCATCCGGGCTGACGGTCAGCGCCTTTGCCATGCACGGCGAGCCTCTCCACCCCGATCCGAACACCGCCCAAAACTACGACCGCGAGTTCCGCGACACCTGCAGGCTGGCGGCGCAGATCGGCGTCACCCGCATCACGCTCATCGCCGGGCTGCCCGAAGCGGCCCCCGGCGACCAGGCGCCCAACTGGATTCTCTCCTCCTTCCCGGCCCGCAACCGGGACATGTACCTCTGGCAGTGGCAGGAGCGGCTCATCCCCTACTGGAAGGAGCACGGCCGGATCGCCGCCGACCATGGCGTCCGCCTCTGCTTCGAGATGCTCGCCGGCGACATGGTCTACAACCCGGCAACGCTGCTGCGCCTGCGCGCAGAGGTCGGGCCGGTCGTCGGCTGCAACCTTGACCCCTCCCATCTCTTCTGGCAGGGTGTGGATATCAGCGAGGTTGTGCGCGCCCTCGGCGACGCCATCTACCACGTCCACGTCAAGGACAGCTGTCTCGACGCCCAGCACGTGCGCGTCAACGGCGTTCTGGACAACGGGCTGTTCCCGCAGCAGGAGGGCCGCAGCTGGCTCTTCCGCACGGTCGGCTTCGGACACGACGAGTTCACGTGGCGCGCATTCGTGAGCGCCTTGCGCCAGGCCGGCTACGACGATGTGCTCTCAATCGAGCAGGAGGACCCGCTCATAGAGGCTGGCAAAGGTCTTGCGCTGGCAATCGGCGTCTTGCAGAACGTCCTCATCTGAAGATACGGAACCCCGCGCCATGGCGCGCCAAAGCTGCGTCTGCCCCAAAACTCAGCCAGGACGCTCCGGCAGCCAACCGTTGTATCCGGCGGCGCCTATGAATTCACCGCCTGTAACGTCAGCGCCCATGATGTCACCAACTATGCCGTCACCGCACAGTTTCACATCGAGCCAGGAAAGATCGTTCACCTGCAAAGGAGGCGTGTCTGCTCCATCGCGGCAGAACACGGTATCGCCATGGTCAAACTGATCCATCCGGTCGTCGACATCGCCATCATCTGCAGCAACTTCGAGGAGTCGCTCCGCTTCTATCACGAAATCCTGGGCCTGGAGATCGCCTTCGAGATCCAGATCTCCGACGAGCTGGCCCAGAACGTCGGTCTGGCCCCGCGCGGGTTCCGCCAGGTACGGGTGAAGGCCGGCGACACGCTGATCAAGCTGGCCGAGATCGCCTCGCCGCCGCCCCCGCTCTCCGCTGAGTTTTCGTCGGGTGTGAACTGGCTTACCCTGCTCGTCGAGGATATCGGGGAGACCATCGAGGAGCTGAAGCGGCACGGCGTCGAGCCGCTGGCCGAACCCTACTCCGCCCTCGACGCCGCCGGTGTCGTCTGCGTGCGCGACCCCGACGGACTCCTGATCGAGTTTGTGCAGCCCCGGCAGCAGTAGAAGCAGCAGGAGCGCAGCTGCATCGCACCGCCTCTGCCCCGCCCGGCCCGCGGCGCCGGCCGCGCGTTACGCGCCAGGTGGGAGGCGGTCCCCTACTGGTCGGCGATCTGCGTGTTCACCGCATCGGTCAGCCAGGCCTCGCACTCTTCGGGCGAATTGCCGGCCTCGCCAAACGAGTTCAGCATCAGCATCAGCACCGCCCTGGCCCGGGCCTCCTGGCTGGCCGACCAGCCGGCGTCGTCCAGGCGCTGCCCGTGCCGGTCGATCATCTGCGCCGCGTCCGCCGCCGGCATGTTGCAGTATTCGGCCGTGCTCTCGAGCATGAATCTGCCGGTCTGCACCTGCTCATCCCGCTCCTGCTGGCTCATGGCGTCCCACTGCTCTTGCAGCTTGGCCGTTGGCGCGTTGTCCTTTTCGAGCAGATAGAGCGAAAGCTCATCGTTGCTGCGCGCAACGAACGGTGTTGGCGTAGGTTGCGGCGACGGCGTAGGCGTAGGCGCCGCGGACGTGCCGACCACCTCGACCGTCTCGCCGTTGGTTGCATCCACGTAGGGCGCGAAGATCCAGCCGTGCTGCCCCTGGTAGTCGACGCGCCACCAGCCGCCGGCTGCGTTCTTGCCGGTGATGGCCAGGCGCGTGCCGGCCCCGACCGTGCCCGCGATGGCGTAGTTCGTGCCCGGCCCGCGGCGGATGTTCATCCTGCGCCTCGTCGTAACAAAGGCGACATCCGACGCCGGCGTCGCCGTGGCCGGGAGCGGCGTGGCTGTTGCGGTTGGCGTCGGCGTCGCGGTCGGTGTTGGCGTTGCCGTCGGCGGTTCGGGGGTCGGCGTGGCCGTGGGGATCTCGTCCAGCCGCGCCTCCAGCGTCGCGACTTTGTTTGTGAGCGCTCTGTGCTCGCTCTTCGTCGCGCTGGTCCTGCGCAGCGTCGAGACGCTGCGCGCCAGCTCGCTGATGCGCTCCGACAGCCCCTCCAGCGTCAGCGGCGACTGCGCCTGCAGCCGCGAGACACCCACCGCCAACAGCAGCACCACGACCCCCGCCAGAACGATAACCTTCCGCTTGTGTGACATAGTGCCGCCCCCTCCGTGGCTCCGGGCAATCCTCCGGATGCATGGTTGACCGCCGCCAGAATACGGTACACGCCTGGCGGGGCGGTGTCAAGACGGGCGAGCGCGGCCGCTTACGGCGCCCACCGGTCCGGCAGCGCATGGAACGGCGACCACGCCGCGCTCTCATGCGAATTGCACAGGCGTGTGCAGACGCGCACGCTCACGGTCACTCTCGTGAACGCTCGTACGAGAGTTACACGAGCGTTGTACGAGCGTTTGCGAGAGATCGGGGCAAAAATTTTTTCTGCAATGGCGGGCAAGTGGCAAGGAGAGCCACGGCCGGGAATAGGGTGCTTGGGAGGCGGGGGATGACTGAACTCTTAGCGCAAGAGACAATTTTATATATTATTTATTTGAAATCCAGTTCCGCTTGGGACAAGGGAGGGAAGACAAGATGAGCAAGCCAAGCATGGTTGACGGCGGTGAGTAGTTGTCGGGCGGCGCCCTGCGGCTGTTTGGATCATAGCGTTGCAGGGCCGCGGCCGATTCGCTCAACTGGTACAATGGAGGCTGCGGGGGTACACTATTGCGGCAATCCCGGCATTTCCCCCCGCCGGACCGCAATCCAATCTGCATCGCCGTCCTGATTCCAATAGATTCCTGAGCTCCTTTTATGAAAGAGGCGACGGCTCGCATCAAGATCAACCAAATGCTTGAATCGGCCGGTTGGCGCTTTTTTCCTGAAAAGGACAAAGCGGCCAACATTCGCCTCGAAGCGGGTGTGACGCTCAAACCGTCCGATCTCGATAGCCTGGGCGATGACTTCGAAAAGACAAAGACCGGGTTCATCGACTTTCTTCTGCTCGACGACCGCGGATTCCCCTTCATCGTTCTGGAGGCCAAATCGGAGGACAAGAACCCACTGGTTGGCAAGGAACAGGCCCGGAAGTACGCCCGCTCCCAGAACTGCCGCTTCGTCATCCTCTCCAACGGCAATCTGCACTACTTCTGGGATTTGGAGCGGGGCAACCCCTATATTGTCACCGCTTTTCCCACGCCGGACTCGGTTGTTGGCTACCAAAAGGTAAGACCCAATCCGGACCGCCTAATCAACGAACCCGTGGGGCGCGACTACATTGTAGTCAGCCAGCGCCCCAACTACGAATCGACGGCGGCGTGGAAGAATCCGGATGAACGGGCCGGGTTCATCCGGGCCGGTAACCTGCGCTTTCTGCGCGATTACCAGCTGAGAGCAGTACATGCCCTGCAGCAGTCCGTAGAAGAGGGCAATGATCGATTCCTGTTCGAGATGGCCACCGGGACCGGCAAGACGCTCACCGCCGCGGCCATAATCAAGCTGTTTTTGCGGACCGGCAACGCCAGCCGCGTGCTCTTTCTGGTCGACCGTCTTGAGCTTGAGGAGCAGGCGCGCAAGGTGTTCACGGGCCTGCTCTCCGTTGACTTCCAAACGGTTGTCTACAAGGAAAAACGCGACGACTGGCGCGCGGCCGAGATCGTGGTTAGCACGGTCCAGTCGCTGCTTTTCAACAACAAATACCGGTCGCTCTTCTCGCCCACGGATTTCGACCTGGTGATCTCTGATGAGGCGCACCGTTCGATCAGCGGCAACGCCCGCGCCGTCTTTGACTATTTCGTCGGCTACAAGCTGGGGCTGACGGCGACGCCGAAGGACTATCTGAAGAATGTTGACAGCTCGGGCACGGGGGTCAAGGACCCGCGCGAGGTGGAGCGCCGCCTGCTGCTGGACACCTACCGCACATTCGGCTGCGAGAGCGGCGAACCCACTTTCCGCTATTCCTTGCTGGATGGGGTAAGGGACGGAATACTGATCAACCCGACTTTGGTGGACGCGCGCACCAAGGTGACCACGCAGCTGCTCTCCGAGCGGGGCTTCGTCGTCTCGTTTACCGATGCGGAGACGGGCGAGGAACATGACGAGTCGTTCAGGAAACGCAGCTTCGAGAAGAGATTTTTCTCCGACGCCACCAACGCACTCTTCTGCAAGACCTTTTTGGAGGAGGCGCTGCGGGACCCGATCAGCGGGGAGATCGGCAAGTCGATCGTTTTCGCGGTCAGCCAGGACCACGCGGCGAGACTGACACAGGTATTGAACGAGATCGCCGACCGCATGTTTCCCGGCAGGTACCGGTCGGACTTTGCGGTGCAGGTAACGTCGCAGATCGCAGACGCGCAGCAGTACACCATCAACTTCGCCAACAACAACCTGCTTGGCGCGGGCAACTTCCTGCCGGACTACCGTACAAGCAGGGCCCGCTTCTGCGTCACAGTAGGGATGATGACGACGGGCTACGACTGCCCGGACATTCTCAATCTGGGCCTGTTCCGCCCGGTCTTCTCGCCGACCGATTTTGTGCAGATCAAGGGGCGGGGCACGCGGCCCCACAGTTTTGTCGACCAGCTGCGCGACGAACAGATCAAGGAGGAAGTGTCCCAGCCGGAGAAGACCGACTTCAAGCTTTTCGACTTCTTCGGAAACTACGAGTACTTTGAGACCGAATACAACTATAAGCAGATTCTCAAGCTGCCACTCGCTACAAGTAGCGATGAAACGAACGGAAACGGCCAGATCGTTTCTCACGGCATCTATGAGCACGAAGGCGACGATATCCTCTCTTCTGTGCAGGAGGAAAAGATCGGGCCCCAAGGGATGAAGATCGACCGGATGCTGTTTGAAAAGTTTGCCGAGACGGTGCGGGAGGACGAAGTTGTGGCCCAGGCTGTGGAAGCAGGCCAGTGGGACAGGGTCATCGACTACGTAAACCGGGAGGTGCTGAACCAGCCAGAGGAGTATTACACTTTGGCAAAGTTGCGGAAGGCGGCGGCCGTGGACCGCCGCCTGAGCCTGCGGGAGATTCTGGAGAAGGTTTTCGACAAAATCCCGCGTTTCAAGTCCAGGGATGAGCTGCTGGAGGAGGAGTTCGCCAAGTTCGTCGCCGATCATCAGCCTGACGGGGAAGAACCACAAGAAACGGAAGCCATCCCCATGATAAAGGCCTACTTCAAGGCATACGCGACCAGCGACGAGGTCCGTCAAATCATTGCGAGTCGTAAACTGACACAACTTGCGACGAATCCGGCCCTCTCGCTGGATGATTACGCCCGCATACCCAATCGATACCGCGTGCTTGTGCCTGAATATATCAAAGACTACGTTTCGTTGAACCAGTTTGCCGCGTGAACGGCCGATCCGGTCTGAACTGCCGGAGCGGGCGGGAAAGCCCCGGTTTCCTGCCGGACCAGTGGAAAGTGGTATACTTGGCCCCCAATGGGGACAAGCGTCGCTATTTCATGCCAACCGCCGGATAGCGTCGTGCCACGGATTCTTAACCGACGTCGTCTATGAAAGGGGAAAGGAGGCGCCTTGGGACCGGCGCCCGTCAAGTTGCGGCAGAAAGAACTCGACTTTCCCCGCTTGCGCCGACTCTTGTCAAGGAGGCGAATCCATGGGCGGTGAATCAAAAGCAGGCCTTCATGCTGGACCTGTACGACAGGAACGCTTGAACGATCGAGGCCAGTGAGGCAGCCCTGAAGAGGGAGGTCCGGATCGCCCACGACAACGTGGTGACGGCCTTTGAAGAGAGCATTACGAACAGGCTGCGGGCGCTCCTTGCCGGGAAGGAGAGGCCGTGAGCGGGACTGTCACGCTTCAAGACCAGGTTGCACAGGGCCGATAGGTATCCGACCGGGCCCAGGAATGCAGTCAGATGATGCGGCAGCTCCTGAAGGATGGGTTGATGGAAGGCCGGTGCACCTCCATACCTAAGGCAGAGATGATTGCCCCGCCCGATGTTCCGTCAGAACAGCTTCAGTCTCTCATTGAGACCATAGGAAGAGAATGTGCCCATCTTTCCTCAATGCGGGAGGTTGGACAGCATCCGGCCTATCTTCAGATCATAGCGATGGGGGTGCCTGCCTTGCCGTTCCTTTTGAGGGAGGTTGAGGAAAGACCCGATCACTGGTTCCTGGCGTTGCGTGAAATTACGCAAGAGAATCCTGTGCTTCCGGAACACAGAGGCATCATCTCTGAAATGGCGCAGGACTGGCTAAAGTGGGCGAGAGACAGAGGGTTGAAGTGGTAGCGCTTGCGCTCCTAGAAGCTGACACAGCCTTCGCTTGAGGCAGAGAATCTTCGAAGTGAATTGCGGTCAAATGCTGACGCATCGTGAAGTTCACCCCGCACACAATCGTTCCCCGTAAGGTACAGGATGCTTGACGCCGAAACCAGACGCCGTATCGATAGCGCCCGCGACATCCTGGTGGGGAAGGTGCCCGATCCGAAGAGCCAGGTCGAGCAGATCACGATTGCGCTGATCTACAAGTTCATGGACGACATGGATGCGATGAGCGAGGAGCTTGGCGGCGAGCGCGCGTTTTTCGCCGGCGAGTTCGCGCGCTACGGCTGGGCCAAGCTGATGCAGCCGGGGCTGGGCGGCCACGAGATGCTCAATCTCTACGCCGAGGCGATCGAGCGCATGGACCAGAATGCGGGCATTCCGCAGCTGTTCAGAGATATCTTCAGCAATGCCTTTCTGCCCTATCGCGACCCGGAGACGCTGCGCGCCTTCCTCAAGGTGATCGACGGTTTCAAGTACGACCATTCGGAGCGGCTGGGCGACGCTTTCGAGTACCTGCTCTCGGTGATGGACTCGCAGGGCGACGCCGGCCAGTTCCGCACGCCGCGCCACATCATCGACTTCATCGTCTCGATCGTGGACCCGAAGAAGGAGGAAGTGGTGCTCGATCCGGCCTGCGGCACGGCCGGTTTCCTCATCTCCTCCTACAAGCACATTCTCGCCGCCAACACCGACGCCGACGGCAACAGCAGACTGACACCCGACGAACGCAAACGGCTGGCCAGGAACTTCACGGGCTATGACATCTCGCCCGACATGGTGCGGCTATCGCTGGTCAACATGTACCTGCACGGCTTTGTCGACCCGCACATCTACGAATACGACACGCTGACCAGCGAAGAGCGGTGGAACGAGTTCGCGGACGTTGTCCTGGCCAACCCGCCCTTCATGTCGCCGAAAGGCGGCATCCAACCGCACAACCGCTTTTCGATCAAGTCCAAGCGCAGCGAGGTCCTGTTCGTCGACTACATGGCCGAGCATCTGAACGCCGGCGGGCGGGCGGGGATCATCGTGCCCGAGGGCATCATCTTCCAGAGCCAGAACGCGCACAAGCGGCTGCGCAGGAAACTGGTGGAGGAGAGCCTGGTGGCTGTCGTGTCGCTGCCCTCCGGCGTCTTCAACCCCTACTCGGGCGTCAAGACCTCGATCCTGCTGCTAGACAAAGGGCTGGCGCGCAGGACCGACCGCATCGCTTTCTTCAAGGTAGAGAACGACGGTTTCGACCTGGGCGCGCAGCGGCGGCCCATCGACAAGAACGATCTGCCGCGGGTGCGAGATGAAATTGGCGCATACCTTCAGCGTCTGAGGGAGGGCGATGCCCCACCGACGTCCACCACGATGGTGGCGGAGAAGGGCGCGGCGTATACGACGGCTGGCCCACAGAAGAGCGATGGGCTGACTGTCGAAAAGGAGAGGCTCGCCACGGAGGGGGAGTACAACCTGAGCGGGGAGCGATATCGTGTAAATCGAGAATACAATCGCGCCTTTCCAATGGTGGCTCTAGGCGACAATACTCTATTTCGAGTCGAGAGTGGCGGCACGCCGAAATCAACTGTTGACGACTACTGGAACGGTGGCATAGCTTGGGCTACACTGGTTGACCTTCCTGCGAAGAACTTGGTCACCGAAATACTGTCAACTCAACGTACCATCAGCGCAGCCGGATTAGAGAAGTCATCGGCGACTCTACTTCCTGAAAACTCAGTTGTAGTTTCTACCCGTGCAACTATTGGAAGAATCGGCATCAACCGAATTCCCTTGGCCACGAACCAGGGATTCAAGAACATAGTCATTGAATGCCCTAGTAGGGCTTTAACTGAATATGTTGCATTGGCGGTAACGAAGCTCGTGCCAACAATGCACACGTGGGCCAGTGGGGGCACATTTAAAGAAATCTCCAAGTCTCTATTCTGCCAACTCCAAATCCCCCTCCCACCACTGGAAGTACAGCAGGAGATCGTCGCGGAGATCGAAGGCTACCAGAAGGTCATCGACGGTGCGCGGGCCGTCGTCGAGAATTACCGCCCGCATATTCATGTTGATCCGGATTGGCCGATGGTGGCGCTTGGTGACTTCTGTGAAATAGTCATGGGACAGAGCCCTTCAGGTACAACATACAACAAGGATGGGAATGGCGTTCCGCTGATAAACGGCCCCGTTGAATTTGGGCCAGAAGCATTCTCAGAAACTCTGATTAACCAATTCACGACCGCGCCCACAAAAATGTGTCAGAAAGGTGATCTCATCTTGTGCGTTCGGGGATCGACGACTGGGCGCATGAACATCGCAGGATACTCTGGCTGCATTGGGAGGGGTGTCGCGGCTATCCGATCTCGCACTTCCCAACAGTGGGTGAATTACGTTGTCAACACGCTTAGAGAACAGATATATCATCTTGGTTCAGGGTCAACGTTCCCCAATGTGTCTAGGAATACTATAGCCGATATCCCTATTCCAGTTCCTCCCCCCCACGTACAAGAGGAGCTTGTCAAGGAATTTGGGGCTGAACGCGCCTTGGTCGCCGCCAACCACGAGCTTATCGAACGCTTTGAGAAGAAAACCCAGAAAACCATTGGGCGGGTCTGGGAAGGCAACGCGTCAGTCGCTTGATGCATGTAAGCGTGGAGACGCCCCGCATGGTAGGGGATCTGCCCGCGGTCCTGGACCAGCTGGAGTAGACAAGTCCCGACATAACAAGGGAGCCGGTTTCGGAAGAGTACGCGGGACAACAGTACTGACAATGTTGCTGGCCGAAGTTACATGATCAAACGAAGCTGGATGCGTGTCAAGCGAATGCATAGAGACATATTCAAGAAGGGCCCTCGATGGTGGTACGTCTCTATAGCAGTCATCGTTTTGACCGGGGCTGTGCTCTCGTTTCTCTTTTGGGAGATATTGCACAACGACCGAGATTCATTCAGCACGACCATCAGTAATTTGAGCCTCGTGCTTGGCGGCACGGTCGCGATCGTACTCGCTGTGTGGCGCAGCAAAGTAAGCGAGCGTCAGACGGATGTAGCTCAGAGACAGGCGGAAACAGCTCATCGGGATATGCTCAATCAGCAGTTGCTTAAGGGCGCCGAGATGCTAGGAAGTGATCTCCTTTCAGTTCGACTGGGCGGCATCTATGCGTTAAAGCATCTCGCCGTGGAACATCCTGAACATTATCATGTTCAGGTGATGGAGCAGCTATGCGCCTTCGTTAGGGGAACGACGGGCGCCGACGGGCAGGTCAGCCCTCCAGGTGATCTGTGGATGGTGTAACAACCGTATCAGCAGCTGAGGCCTCGATGCCTCGCGGCGATCGTTTGCATAAGCAAGATGACTCCGGAAGAGCAAGCGCGAGCGAATATAGACGAGATGTTGACAAGCGCGGGCTGGGAGATCCTGGATGCGGAGGCTCTCAACCTCTACGCGGGCCGTGGGATAGCCGTGCGCGGATTCCCACTGAAGTCGGGGTACGGCTATGCCGATTACCTGCTGTACTTGAATCAGCGGGCGTAGTGGAGGCCAAATCGGAGTAATACAACACGAAGCTGCTAGAGGACCTACCCGTTTACCGCCTTCTCGCCCCCTCACAGTAAGAACAACATACAGTTTGAATGATGGCTGGACATGACTTCAAGAAAAACTCCGGTTCCCTTAGGGCCGGGTATCTGTACCAAGATCTTGTGGCGATCGAGATCCTTATCGACTTTTACAGAAACCGAAACCTATATAAGTGGGTACAAATTGAAGCTGAAGAAACGGCGTTTAGATCAATAGAGGACGTCGTCGCGTGCATGCCCGATGGCCGCTTCAAGCTGACACAGGTCAAGTTTACCGTTGACCCTGATGCCTCGACCAACCGGCTAAGTTGGAAATGGTTAACCGAGAAGAAAAAAGTGAAGGGGACATCTCTACTACAGAAGTGGGCTTCGACAACTCTCAAACTTAAGGAAGCTGGCAAGCTTGCTTGGGCGGGCCTGAAAACTGATCGCGTTCCTGATGCCACTTTCAGGGAATGCTTATCAAACGGGAAAATCGACTGCTCAAAGCTGACTGCGGATGTCAGGTCTCAGGTAGAAGAGCAGATTGGATCATATGAAATGGTCGAGTCGTTCTTCGAATCCTTCGAATTCATTCATTCACTTCCTATGATCGATGATCTCGAAAACGAACTATGGCTGAGAGTCGCTTCCGATACTGACAAAGGGGGGTGGTACGCTTTTTTGGATAAAGTTCGCCATTGGTCAATGCGAAAGAACCGACCTCATCCAGATGGCAAGATCAAATATGGCCATTTACATGACATTTTCTTAGTTGATCCCTCCAAGCCGATTGCCCAGGATTTCCAAGTACCTACAGACTATACCGTACCGGATAAGAACTTTGAAAGCGCCTTTCTCAGTGACTTAGCTGGTTCGGACGGAATTAGCGTGCTATGGGGCCCGCCTGGAAGTGGAAAAAGCACCTTCCTCAGCCATTGCGTTGCGCGCGCTAGCCGGGAGGAGGCAGTTTACGTACGCCATCACTACTTTCTGAGTCTCACGGATCGATCTGAAGGCCGCTTTCACTTTCACGCAATAGATCAGTCACTTAGACACCAAATTAGAGTGGAAATGGAAAGGCTGGACATCTCTGGATTGAGCTTGAAAGAAATCCTTGAAACAGCTGCTCGCCATCTCAAGGAGAAAAACCGCAGGCTAATTGTAATCATCGATGGGCTAGATCACGTGTGGCGCGATCATCGAGATCATGAAGAGATGGAAAAGCTGTTCGATATGTTACTTCCGCTTCCACCAAATATGAGACTTGTTGTAGGGACACAGAAGGTCGCCAACGAGCATTTGCCAAAGAAGCTCCTGAAAGCGCTTCCTGCCGAGTGCTGGACAGAGCTTCCTTTGATGACTTTAACAGCAGTTCATGGCTGGCTGCGTTTCCAAGACAAGGACGGCAGATTGAAATTGAAGACTGTCGGCCAGCAAAGGAAAGGCAAAGTATTCGGAATGGTTGCGAGAGCCTTTCACAGAATTTCTAACGGTCTTCCCCTTCACTTAATTTACTCGCTAAAGGAAATATCAGAAACAGGGAAGACGATAACCGCGGAGGACGTCGCTGCGCTTCCTGACTGTCCCACTGGTGAAATCCGGGATTACTATCGTAATTTCTGGGACAGAGCGGACGAGAAAGCTAAGACAATTTTGCATGTTTTGGCAGGTTTGGAGTTTGGACCTCCTCCGTTCTCAGTGCGCGATTGTTTCGGACACAGCCTTGAGACCGTTGAGGCATTCGCGCAGATCGATCACTTGCTGGATAGGCAGGAGACTGAAATTCGGCCTTTCCACTCAAGTTTGTTTGCATTCGTTAGAGATCTCTCCGAACACAGAAATGCTTTCCGGGCAAATGCATCTGGTGTTCTTGATTGGCTGGAAACACAAGCACCAGATTATTGGAGTTGGGCTTGGCTGTGGATTACAAAAGCACAGTTAGGCAAGTCAGAAGACCTCCTCTCAGGGCCCAGCCGAGATTGGGCAATCGATTCCGTAGTCGCTGGATATCCCATTGAACAGACCACTGTAATTCTTGATCGTGCCGAGAAAGTTGCTTTTGAAACGTTCGATCTTCCCCGCTTCTTGTCCCTTCGCTCATTGAAGGAACGCGCGATATTTGGGCCGGATTACCAGACCAATGACTGGCATATTTTTCGAGAGGTCGGAATTTCCTTGTCAAATGACCCGTATATCAGGTCAATCTTGCAAGCTGAAATCCATAGCGCCCCGGCCCGTATTCTCCCCTACATCGTGGGAAACGCTGACGAGTGCTTGCGTGAGCATATCGCCGAGAAAACGATTGATGAACTGGAACGAAGGGCAAAACTCTACGACTTTGAAACGGATAGATACAACCGCATGTCAGAATTGGTTCACGCCCTAGCTGCTGTAACAGGACATACGAAGACTGAAAACATTGGACGCGTAGTCGACCTTACTCAAAAAAACGCACATGCCTCAGACTCGCTAATGGCCCACTATGCTCAAACATCTCTTCTCGCCTTCAATCTAAAAAACGTCTTTGCAGCTGGTAAGCAATATACTAGCCCAAAACTAGACCGTGAAATACTAACGGCATTATGTCTTGAAGGACTTGCTCCCAGTTCAGTACCAGGGCTAAAAGCATCTTCTCATCCTGCAGTCCGCTGTCTAGCACTGCTAAAGGGCCATGGAGTAGAGTGGTCACCAGTCAAAATGAATCTCGCGCATCTCTTTGTCAAAGACGATGCTCATAACCCGGAACTTTCGCACAGGATACGTTTCGCCGCGTATGAAACTTTTTTCGCTGCCTTGGCGGCCGGTCTCTTAGGAACAAACGCCCTGGGGTGGATGGAGATGCACACTGATGCCAGGGGGACCTGGTTGGGCCAAGCCCTTCTGGCTCTGGAAAGGCTTGCGGAGTACTTTTCAGAGCAGTGGCACACAATGAGGCAGTGGCCTAAATTGAACGACATTTACAGAGAATATAGTATTCATCCCCCAATGTCGCCTTCATTTAAGGAACGGAGCGACTTCAAAGCCGTCCGACTTGCGCTTCGCGATGCCGCTATCGACCTATGTACTCTGGCAATAGGTCTCGACGCGAACTCTCTCATTGAAGCACGCGAGATTGAGGCCGCGTCCTCGTCGCCGTTTTGGCTAGACAACCTTTGGATCGAAGCATTTTGCGAACGACGCCTGCCGCTGCATAAGCCGGAAGCGGCGCGGATAGTCGTTCAACGCGCGGGGAACCTTCTTGATGCCAAGATAACTGAATCCAATGAACGTGCAACGGACGCCGCGAAACTAGCACTGTTCGCGTCCGATAACGGCGTGAGATCACTGGCAGAAAAGGAACTTAGACGAGCTACAGAGTGTGTACTCAGTTATGGATGGCACAAAGATATGTTCGCGCTTGAGGTTCTCAAATCACTGGAACTGCTCGCTAATAGAGATAACGTCCAAGCAAAGAGTGCATTACTTGACCTTGCCGGCGAATTTGAAGCCATAACTGCCTACACAGATCGCGACGAAACCGATTACATCCGCGAACGCTTTTGTAGGGCAATAGCGGCGCACTTTCCAGATCGAATACCAACTTGCTACGCAAACCTAATTCGCCAAGAAGATTGGCGCTATGCTCAAACATTGTCCACTGCATTGGTTGAATGCGGTCTAGTCGACTCTCGGCCTGGACTTGCTTTGATTGAGAGTTACATTGAACCACCCGAAGCTCGCTCGTTAGAGGAAGTCGAGTCAGCATCCCGACCATACATAAGGAAAGCCCTTGCAGCTGTCCGCCGAAAAACTGGAAAGGCTTTCAAAGAAAAAAGCAAAAGTGAGCAATCGCTGACTTCCAGCTACCTAGACTCAAATGTTGATGATGCAGCTTTAGATAGTACTGAAGAGTCTGTACCCGACCCGAGTGAGTTTCCCCCTGGACGCTTGCAGGATTACTTGAGCGCAGTTCGAAGAGTCGAATCTTACTATGACCGAAAAGAACTTGTAACCGAGTGGCTAAGAAGGTGGCAAAGGGCCGAATGCGCTGATGATGCGCTCACGAACTTCGAAAGCGCAGTGCTGGAGGGGATGCCTGACCATGAATTAGAAATCGCGTTCGATAGGGCTTATGATGTGGCTTTCGAAATTGCGCTTCAATTGCGGGGCCGGTCGCAAGCTTACCCTTGGCTCGTCCGCGCCCACGTCGCACGCTTCGCTTGGCTTCCACATTATACGGGAGAAGCCGAAGCACTGAACAGATTTAGAGTTGTTGCTCAACACTACCGAGGGAAGTGGCGAGAGTTCGTAGTGGACTCCTCGAAACCCTTATTTGCATTCGGAGCTGCAAGAAACGGTATCTACATAGGACATTACCGCCTTGTCGCTCTCCTGCTTGAAGTTGGTGAATTGGAATTTGCGAAGAACTATGCTTTGGAGATGGCACGTATTTTCAAGGAAGAATTAAGAGAACAACCAATTGAAACTCCAGAGTGGTCGAAATGACCAATCCTGTACTTCAGATGCTGATCGAAAGGTTGCTTTGGCCAATCCCTCGCGTCCGATTGGAAGCGGCGCGTGGACTGGCACGTCTCATTCAAGAAGATGATAGAGAAATCGCAAAAACATTGGTCAGCTGGATAAGAACCCGTCGCTTGGAAAGCGAAGTTATACTTGGCCTTGGAATAATCGATGCTTTCAAGCTTGGCAGCTACTTCGATTTTCATTACTTATCAAGAGCCATCATAGCGCCTTCTCTTCTTTCAGACTTTCTTTTGCGAAGGAATTTCCCCGACGCAAAAGACTTGAATCCATTGCGTTACGCCCGTTCACCTTCCCAATCGGCCCCATTGCTTCAGCATGAAAAGAATTGGTTCGAACGCTATCGTGAAACAGCGGTGCCACGCTTGTTCTCCCACGACCTTTTAAGCCTACAGAAATCGACGGGCTTCCCCTTCATGAATGGTTGGCAACACGATTGGTGTTGGCTCCAATCAACCAATCCTCGGCCTGAAGTTGAATCCCCGTACTTCTTTACTGACATGAATCGAAAACGGGTTGATCATTTCAGCTGTGGACAGAGGGAACTTTACGTATCCGCATATCTTAGGACATTGGGGTTCGCTGCTTATCTAAGAGCAATTTCGCAGGATGTCGCGGAATCCTACGCTTTGAACGCTCTTACGATGAATCGAGGGCTAGCAAGATTGGAGCCAATCGAAAGACCGGATTGGGCCAGAAACCTTATTCCTTCCGACGTCAATCACACAAGAGGAATTGCTCAGAATCTTTGGGCGAGAGCAGAATCAACCATAAGACCTGACGAAAAGCTACTTGCACTCAGAGTAGTCGATTTCGAAGAGGATGGTTTTGTTGAAATTGATATGGCCTTAACCATTGGGCCTACAGGATTCGAAAAGGGTCCGCCTGAAGCGGAAAGGCTCGACAACATTGAGGTGAACAGTATTCCTAGCGAAATGGCAGGTCAAGTGGGTCGAAAGGCAGGTTCTCGTTTCCTTTCTATAGCATGTCCGTACCAAATGACACAGTTAGTTTACCCTAAGGCTCTAGGGAGCTTACACATCGAAACGGCTCTACAAATTAGACTTGCGTCACCTTACATGTTTGGAACTTCAGCTATCATCCAGTGTGACTCTTCCGAAATCCAACTTATGTCGGGGGGCGATGTGTTTTCCCGTTGGGCGCATTGGTACACAGATTGGGAACCTGCAACTTTCATCGATCTCGGATCGACAATCGGTTCAATGACAACAGTCTTGAAATCTAGCCTGAACTGCCTCAGCACTTTACGCGGCGTCGATTTCGCACGGCTAGTGCGGGTTCGCAGGGCAACGAGGCGTGAGATACACTTGGAACATGAGGCCATCACCGAAGCATTGTGGCTTTGAATACGTTTAGCTTCCTGAACTCTAGCTTTTCTTCAGTGACTGCGAGACGACAAGAAAAAGCACAAAGCCCGCGAGTTCGCTCGTCCACCCACACGCATCAGAAGGAGTCTCCCTGTCAAGCTCCATCCTGACAAGACTTGACTCTACCGCCATACCTCGCCACCATAGAACCAGACACACAAATAGAATCTGCCATGGCCGCGCCCAAAGTAAAGTTCCCCGGCAGGGTGTTCCCCGAATGATGAGCTTGGCCCCAAAAACTGGACCACAAGCTAAGGTGTATAATGGAGCAGTTCACCCAGCCTGTGGAGGGGCAGAACGATGGTCAAGAAACGGCGGCGACACACGGCGGCCTACAAGTTCCGGATTGCGCTGGAAGCGCTCGAAGGCAGCAAGACGAGCAGCCAGTGATCGAGTGAACACGAGGTTCATCCCAACATGATACGGGTTATGCGGCTTCATGTACTTGGCCGCTGTCCTCGACTGGTACAGCCGCTACGTGCTCGCCTGGCAGCTTTCCAACACCTTGGACGGTTGCTCCTGCCTCGATGCCATGCGTCAGGCGCTCTGTAAGTGCTGGCTCGTGATCTTCAAAACCGACCAGTGCGCACAGTTCACGGCCGATGCCTTCACCGCCTGCCTGCTCGCGGCCAACATACAAGTCAGCATAGATGGCTGAGGCCGCGCCCTCGACAACGTCTTCTGCGAACGCCTATGGCGCAGCGTCAAGTACGAAGACATCTATCTCAACCAGTATGACACGGTCCTTCAGCTGCACGCTGGGCTGACCGCCTATTTCGAGTTCTACAACCATGAGAGACCGCATCAAAGTCTCAACTATCGCACGCCGGCGGAAGAGCACTTCGTGCTCTGTTCAGAGCCGGTCGCATTCGCCTGAATGCACCTTATTTTTCCCATTTCGTGGTCTAACGATTGGGGCCAACCATACCTGTAGCCGTCCCTATGGAAGACTTGCCGCCGCAACTGCTGCCAGCGGGCCTGATTCAACTGGTCATGGTGTCGGCTGCCGCGTCGACGCGTCATAATCACCCTAGCCATTCCATCAGTAACGAAAAGCCATAACAAGCGAAGAAAGCGACAAGAACCGCCAGAACACATCCCCTCATGAATTTTCTATTTTGTGCCGCTATTCGGGCGTTGCGTTTTTGCACGCATCTTTTTCGCTCGTGCGCCGACGGATCGTAATATTGGGGTTCGGAAGCGTCAGCGTAGCCATCGTCATACCCGGCATTGTAGCCGTCATCATATCCGGAATAATCTGACTGGTGATCATCATACCCGGCCATACTCCCTCCGGCCTTGATCTCGATTTTCACTCCGTATAAAAATTTCTTATACGGAATAAAACCGCACCTTTTGCCCCATTGGGCCATACCGTAATACCTGGGAAACGGTACAGGGCCTCACAGTGGGTCGAATTCGACCGCTCTCCCGCTGATCGCCGGGAAAATAGGCCCTTTTTCGCCGGTTTTCTGCCCTGGTGGGGCAACGTCCCTAGTGTTTCACAGCGCATTTTCGCGTGACAGGCCTCTCAGCGCGTCGAAAACCTCGAAAACCGTCTCAATACGCGGTCAGTCTTGTGTAGATCTCTCTATCAGCTCTCCCACGCTCTCGCTCAGGATAGCCAGCCGCCGTTTCGTTTCGGTGATTGCGCCCGCATCCTCTTTCAACGGTCCGATGTTCACATGACCGATTGGGCTGACCGCCTACTTCGACTTCTACAACCATGAAAGACCGCATCAAAGTCTCAACTATCGCACGCCGGCGGAAGAGCAGTTCGTGCTCTGTTCAGAGCCGGCCGCATTCGCCTGAATGCACCTTGTTTTTCCCATTTCGTGGTCTAACGATTGGGGCCAACCATAGACTGCTCTGGCGAAGCTGAATTCGCACAACGAGCGCGCGTTTTTTGGGCAGAATCAACCGCGTTATGGTAGCATACAAGGTTGGAAGAAGCGTATACCATTACTCTCAAGGAGAACATTTCGTGAGTCGACAGATACAGCTATCTGCTACAAAGCTCTTAGCTATTTCGATGATAAATAGGTCAGTTCTTATTCAGCTAATCAAGGAAGCTGGCCTAGAAGAAAAGGTAAAGGAGAATCTAAAAAGCGTGGAGGCCAAGGCTTTTGTTATCGGTGAAAATAGTGGCACGGCCGAATTTGCTGTACCAGAACTAAATCGTTACGTGGTAGAAGCAGCCAAAACGTTCTCTATGCAACTAGACCAAGAGTAGGGTTCATCATCTTCGTTTTCGAAGTTGCTGAATGACCAAATATATTCTGTGCCATCTGCCAGACGAACAACGATTTTGAGTTGTTCTTCTTTCCGCTGATCCATCAATTGCTCCTGTTTGAATACAAATCGCTCAAGTGCCCGTCACTGCTCTGGCAGGCGATTTCGGGCTGTTTAGTTTGCGATATAATCGCCCTATTTTTCCCGTTTCGTGGTCTAACGATTGGGGCCAACCATACCTTGGTCAACGCCAACCGCGAGCTAATTGAATGCTTCGAGAAGAAGATTCAGTACGCTATCGCCCGCGTGTGGGATAGAAGCTAAGTTGAATCACAAGCGCAACGGAAAGCAAATGACCGAACCAATCAAGACTGTCGAAGAGTTCATGGCGTGGACAGAAAGTCTGCAAGGAAGCATGATACTCTATCTCGGTTTAGCTGACGCTGGCAGGGATGTGGAATCGTCCGGGTATCGCAGAATCAGAAAATCGGAAAGCGTATCGTCAGAGACGGTGCCCGCTGTCACATTCCAGAACTATGTCGAACACCTACTTGATGAAGCTAGCCTGCTAGGGTTCCGGGAACGACAGGACAGGCGGCTTTCCGATTTGGAGCTACTTGCTGAACTGCAACACTTTGGAGCGGCAACTTGCCTGATTGACTTTAGGACGAGCGCTCTGATTTCTCTCTGGTTCGCATGTAAAGAAAAACCAGACAGAGCAGGAAAAGTAATCGCAATGGCAACGGATGACATCGAAAAATTCGCCACAGTGAGCTATGAGGACTTGAGCAAACCTGTCAGAGAGTTCCTGAACAAAGGTAAGCTTTGGAAGTGGGAGCCCAGTAGCTTGAACAACCGCATTGTAGCTCAACAGCTAGTCTTTGTTTTCGGCGAAGGGAAAATCGAGGCGAGCCTCTTTGAGGAAGTTACAGTAGCGGCTGACCATAAGGCGAAAGTACTCAAGACGCTGGAAGGAGTACTGGGCATTAACGAACAGAAGCTGTTCAACGATCTTGCCGGCTTTGCCCAAGTAAATGCTCATAACAAGGAGTACGAGAGGCTCACGGCTGACGATTTCTTCCACATTGCATTGGAGTTCCTGCAGAGAAGAGAGTATCAGCAGGCCTTAGAACGTTACGACAGGGCAATTGAACTCAATCCGCAGAACGCCGTATTCTACAACAATAGGGGGGCGGCAAAACACGATTCAGGCAACTACCAGGGAGCAATCGCTGACTTCAATAGAGCGACTGAATTGAATCCAAGACTTTTCTCGGCTTTCAACAACCGGGGAATGGCAAGACGCGAGTCGGGCGACAATCTAGGGGCTATTGCCGATTACGACCGAAGTATTGAAATCAATTCGGACTTCGCCGTGACGTTTTATAATCGAGGAAAAACCAAGTGCGATCTAGAAGACCCTCATGGAGCCATGGCCGACTACGATAGAGCGATTAAACTCAACCAAAAGTTCTTTGAGGCCTATAGCAGTCGAGCTGCTCTGAAAGGGAACCTTGGCAACTTTCAAGGTGCTATCATTGACTGTGACTTGGCGATTCAACTTAATCCAGAGTTCGCGGAAGCTTTTTCTGTTCGTGGCGCTGCAAGACACATGCTCGGCTACCATGAGGAATCAATCGCCGACTGTGAAAAAGCAATAGAACTTGACCCTAGTTGCGCCCAAGCTTACTTCTGTCGCGGGATGGCAAGACACGCTTTAGGTAACAGGCAACAGTCCGCTCACGATTTCACGAAGGCGATTGAACTCAGCCCAGACTATGCCGAAGCCTACAACAGTCGGGGCGTAGAAAAAAGCTATTCTGGCGATTACGAGGGCGCCATCAAGGATCTTACAAGAGCAATAGAGCTAAAACCAGAGTTTTCAACTGCATACTCCAACCGTGGGAAGGCAAAGAGGGCCCTAGGCGACGAAGGAGAGGCGCAGAAAGATTTCGCCAAAGCGAAAAAGTTTGCTTGACGCAGGATGACGCCGCCGTCTCTTGACCTTCATTTTGCCCCTCCACAAGCTTGGTGAACTGCGCCATTATACACCTTAGCTTGTGGTCCAGTTTTTGGGGCCAAGCTCATCCAGTGAACGCCTCAACGAAACGTCGACACTTTTCCCCTGATTCTGCATAAGCATGACGGTGTCATTGCAGGAATATGTAAAGTTTCTGCCACTGTTCGCCGGCGATTTCAAGTCTAGGCATCCTGCTATTGTCCCTTTCTGACAAAATCCAACAATCATTAACGAACGCTAGATTGAATCATGAACGCAACGGCAGGCCAATGACTGGACCAATCAAGACTGTCGAAGAGTTTATTGCGTGGACAGAAAGTCTGCAAGGAAGCATGATACTCTATCGCGGTCTAGCTGACGCTGACTGGGATGTGGAATCGTCCGGGTATCGCAGAATCAGAAAATCGGAAAGCGTATCGTCAGAGACGGTGCCCGCTGTCACATTCCAGAACTATGTCGAACACCTACTTGATGAAGCTAGCCTGCTAGGGTTCCGGGAACGACAGGACAGGCGGCTTTCCGATTTGGAGCTACTTGCTGAACTGCAACACTTTGGAGCGGCAACTTGCCTGATTGACTTTACGACGAGCGCTTTGATTTCTCTTTGGTTCGCATGTAAAGAAAAACCAGACAGAGCAGGAAAAGTAATCGCAATGGCAACGGATGACATCGAAAAATTCGCCACAGTGAGCTATGAGGACTTGAGCAAACCTGTCAGAGAGTTCCTGAACAAAGGTAAGCTTTGGAAGTGGGAGCCCAGCAGCTTGAACAACCGCATTGTAGCTCAACAGTCAGTCTTTGTTTTCGGCGAAGGGAAAATCGAGGCGAGCCTCTTTGAGGAAGTTACAGTAGCGGCTGACCATAAGGCGAAGGTACTCAAAACGCTGGAAGGAGCACTGGGCATTGACGAACAGAAGCTATTCAACGATCTTGCCGGCTTTGCCCAAGCAAATGCTCATAACAAGGAGTACGAGAGGCTCACGGCTGACGATTTCTTCTACATTGCATTGGAGTTCCTGCAGAGAAGAGAGTATCAGCAGGCCTTAGAACGTTACGACAGGGCGATTGAACTCAATCCGCAGTTCGGTGCTGCCTTCAACAACCGCGCCAACGCAAAGCGCGCTTTAGGCAACTTTGAGGAAGCTCTCGCCGACTTTGACAGCGCTATTGAACTCGATCCAAGAGAAGCTGGAGTGTATTACAATCGCGCCAATGCAAAGAACGCGCTCGGCAACCATAAGGGGGCCATCGCCGATTGCGACATAGCAATCGAACTCAATCCCAATGACCCGTTGGCATTTAACAACCGCGGACTCGCAAAGAAGGAGTTGGGTGATTTGACCGGAGCCATGGAGGACTATGGCAAGGCAATTGAGCTCAATCCAAACTATGCCGGCGCGTTCTGCAATCGAGGAGTTGCGAAGGCCAGTTCCGGGGACAATAATGGGGCCCTAACTGATTACAACACTGCCATTATTCTAGAGCCCGTTTACCCTGCTGCATTTAATAATCGTGGAAATTCAAAGAAGGATCTGGACGACCTCTCGGGGGCCTTCGCCGACTACGACAAAGCAATCGAACTTGATCCCTACTACGCCGATGCCTATTACAATCGCGGCGTCGCAAAGAGAGAATCTGGCGATTACGAGGGGGCTATCGCTGATGTGGAAGAATCCATTAGGCTCAATCCGGGAAACGCTAAGGCGTTCAACAATCGGGGAGTGGCAAAACGTGAACTGGGCAGGTTCCAAGAGGCAATCACTGATTACAACAAGGCTATCGATCTTGATCCGAGCCACGCTATAGCCTACAACAATCGTGGGGCGGCTAAGTTTGATATGGAGGACATATCAGGGGCAATAGCCGACTACACCAGGGCAATAGAACTCAATCCGAAAATCGCTACAATATACCTCAACCGCGCGGAAGCAAAAGAGGCAATAGGCGACGAGGAAGGAGCAAGAGAAGACATTGCCAGAGCGAAAGAGCTTGACCCGAGTTTTCACCCACCGGACTTATGAGAATCGAATCACGTCTCCTCCGGACTTAACTAGGGCCGCGCCAGTCCGCCCCCCGAAATACGCCGCGCGGTGCGCCAACTTCGTCCTACGCCAAGAATCGTCCGGTCACATTACCTGATGGCATGGACAGGGTGCCGACTCCCTGTTCATCGCGCAACCCACCCTCATCCCACACATACATAAAATCTACGCAAGTCACCCCTTCCCCCGGTATCTCCTCGCGCCTCTGCCCGCTAACCTTGAAAGCGCTCGGCCCCATCGAGATCCTCCCAGCCCACCAATTTCTCCCCCGACTTGCGCCGACCATATCGCACCTTGACGGACGCTCCGCCCCAAACAGCCGCGACAACCGAGAAATGGGCAATCAACGCCGATTCGCCTTCCGGGCGTCTGACCCTCCCCATGCTGCATATGGCCCCGGGAGTAGAGGGGACGGTTCTCCACGGTCTCCTTCCCCGCCGGCAGCGTGACGCGGCGATCTGCTGGCGTCAACTTTCATCAAGACAGATCTTGACAAGCCCGTCACACCTTGCAACAATGGAGAAAAGGCAATGGGAGGGTCTCTTATGGGCATACAGAAGGTCAAGTTTTCCAGCCAGGCTTCGCCGGAGGTGCTGACCTCAATGCGGGAGATCGCCAGCAGAGAGGGCCGCCAGTTTCAGGCCGTGCTGCAGGAGGCGATGGAGGAGTACATCGTGAACCGCAACCGCAAGACGCCCCGCCCCGAGGTGATGGCGCACTTCCGCGCCAGCGTTGAGCGAAACCGCCGGCTCATGGAGTTGCTGGCCAAGTAAGCTTCGTCTACAGGAAACCGGCGAAGTCGTCCCTTCCCCCCAACCATCCGCTCTCTACCACACCAACCCGTCGCCACCCCACCGTCCGCAGCTAAACACCCAGCATACATCCCAGTCCTGCCCCGCCGGGAACGACCGACCCAATCCAAAACCGCCCCAAAAAAACCGTTTGACCCCCAGGGCAATCGCATCTAAATCTGGACGCCAAAGTATCCCACAGAGGGCGCCCACAAGGGGCGCCCCTACCAATTGTCAATCGCTTTCGGCTGAAAAACCGATCGCCAAAAGGGCTGTTTTCGGCGGTTTTTTCGGAGTTGGGTTCGAATCAGGTAGTATCGCGGGTCTTGGCCCAATTAGATGCAATCGCCCTGCTTGGCGAGGGATACCGCAGCGATGGGTGCGTTGAGTTGTGCTATGATACTATGTCCCCAAACATTCGTGCGGATCGGCCATCAAGAGACATTGAGACTCGATCGGACACTGTGATGCAACCGGTGGACCATGGAGCGAGGTTCCACCCATCCACACCGGCGCGCGAAAGAGGAGGAAGGAAAATGTCGAATATCGCCGCGCTTCAGGAGGCCGTCCTTGCGCTTCCTGAAGAGGACTACGCCCGATTCAGGGCGTGGTTCGGCCAGCTGGACTGGGAAAGATGGAACCGTCAGATTGAAGCAGACTCAGAGCAGGGGAAGTTGGATTTCCTGATTGCCGAGGCACAAGAGGCCAAAAGGAAGGGCACGCTGCAAGAATTTTGAATCACCTTTTTCCCATTTCGTGGTCTAACGATTGGGGCCAACCATACCTTATACAATCATGATGCTATTCCGTGAAGTGCTATATTTCATGAGCAAACACCGCGCTGAACGGGCTTACCTTCTGTACTTGGCCGGTCAGGCATATCCAATTTGAGAAGGGCCACCGGCCCCATCAACGAGAGCGACGGGGAAGCGGAGGAGCGATAGACATGACGGCAGAGAACGCCGCTGGCATGAATGCCCAATCCCCTAGAGGCGCGCGCTTCTATCGGTGTGCACTACAGGTGAACCCGCATCACTATGCGCAGACTTATCGGGGAGAGGCTAGTCAAGGAGACGCGCTCAGCCACGCACAGGAGATTGTTGACAAGGCCGTGGAACTGGGCATCGAGGTGCTCGCCATCACGGACCATAATAACGTGGATGGTGTCGCGGTCTTCCGAGCCGCGTCGCGCAACCATCCGGTTCACATCTTCCCCGGATTCGAGTTGTCCTCGGCCGAAGGGGTGCATCTATTGTGCCTGTATCCGCCGGACACGGACGGCGACCAGCTCGGGCGGTTCCTTGGAGAGTTCGGCATCCGCGACACGAGTCCATCCACGGAACCCGCCGACAAGACATTTACAGAAATTCTGGAGACGGTTCGCAGTCAGGCGGGGATTGCCATTGCGGCGCACGTGACGACTGCCGGTGGTCTTTTCAAGGTTCTGTCGGGACAGCCGAGAATCCGTGCATGGCGGGACGAGAACCTTCTTGCGATCCAGATTCCTGGCGGCGTCGGGGATCTGCCGCAGGACGTTCGCCAGATCGTGGAGAACCGGAACATACACTACCGTCGCTTTCACGCCCCGGAGGAGGATCTCGCAGTCGCTGTTGTCAATGCGAGGGACGTGGAAAAGGCCGAGCAACTCGACGGTCCGGCGGCGACCTGCTGGATCAAGATGCAGGAGGTCACTATCGACGGGTTGCGTCAAGCCTTCCTGGACCCAGGGTCGCGTATTCGACTGAAACCGAAACAAGGGGAGTTTGAGATCGATGAACATATGGAGATAGACACTGTAGGTTGGGAAGGCGGGTTCCTTGACGGTGTGACGGTACGCCTCAATTCTAATCTGAATGTGCTTATCGGCGGGCGGGGTACCGGCAAGTCGACCATTGTCGAAAGCATCCGCAGCGCGCTCGGGCTCACCCCAATCGGCGACGAGGCGCGTAAGGCCCATGAAGGGATTGTGCGGCAGGTGCTGCGCAACGGCACGAAAATCTCCTTGCATGTTCGCGTGCGGCGTCCGGGAGTGCATGAGTATCGTATTGAGCAGACCATTCCCAATCCGCCGCTGGTCCGAGAAATGGGCGGGGAGGTACTGCATCTCACGCCGACGGACATTCTTCCCAGAGTCGAAGTCTACGGTCAACATGAGATTTCAGAGCTTGCGAGAAGCTCCGACAAGCTCACCCGCCTGCTCGAAAGCTTCGTCGTACACGATGAGTCTCTCGCCCGTCGGAAAACCTCGATTAGCGGCGACCTTGCCAAGAATCGCCGCGGTTTGTGCGACGTGCGCGCCGAGATCAGGTCGATTGACGAGCGTCTCGACGCGCTTCCCGGGCTGAAGGAGACGCTCGAGCGTTTCCAGGAAGTTGGCCTTGAGGAGCGCCTGCGGGAGCAGAGCCTGCTTGTGCGCGAGGAGCGGGTGCTTGGTTCGATTCCGCAACGCCTGACACCGTTCCGGGAGGCGTTGGACATTCTGCGAAGAGAGCTGCCGATCGATCTTGCCTTTCTGTCCACACGGGCGCTTGAGGGACTGCCTGGCCGGGATATTCTATCCCAAGCGACCGGAACGCTCACCAAATTTGGAGGGGAGATCGAGCGAATTGCGGACAGCCTGGAGCAGGCGTTGGCGCGCGCTGATGACGGCGTAGACCAGGTGCGGACTGCCTGGGACGTACGGCGGCAGCAGGTTCAGACAGAGTACGAAGGGATTCTGCGCGAGCTGCAGAAATCGCGCGTGGACGGGGAGGAGTTCATCCGTCTTCGCCGCCAGATCGAGGAGCTGCGTCCGCTTCAAGAGCGCCTTGCACTTCTGCGGCGATTGGAGAGGGAGCATGCCGCTCAGCGCCTCACGCTGCTTGCTGAATGGGAAGACGTCAAGGCCGCAGAATTCCGTACGTTGGACGAGGCGGCACGGAAGGTCAGCAGGCGGCTTCGCAACCGCGTACAGGTGGAAGTTACGGGCGCGGGGGATCGCGAGCCGCTCTTCAATCTGCTGCGTGACGAGATCGGTGGGCGCATGTCGGAGGCCTTTGATAGACTTAGGACGGCCCACGAACTATCCCTTACGAAATTCGTCGAGGCGTGTCGGTCTGGAACCGAGACGTTGCACAGGAAGTACGGCATCACGCCCCGGCAGGCGGAACGGCTTGCGGACGCTGGGGCCGAAGTGCTTATGCGGATTGAGGAGTTGGAGCTGGCACCGATGACGGAAATCCGTCTCAACACGGCTCAGGCAGAGGAACCGCCTGCCTGGCAACTTTTGGAAGACCTTTCCACCGGGCAAAAGGCAACGGCGGTACTCCTGCTTCTGCTCCTCGAGTCCGACGCTCCGTTAATTGTGGACCAGCCGGAGGACGACTTGGACAATCGCTTCATCACCGAGGGCATCGTGCCGCGCATGCGCGAGGAGAAGCAGCGCAGGCAGTTCATTTTTTCGACCCACAACGCGAACATTCCCGTGCTCGGCGACGCCGAGTTGATCGTAGGGCTATCAGCCGCCGGGGAGACAGACAGCGGGCGAGCGCGTGTCGCGCCCGAGCACACGGGATCGATCGACTCCCGCTCCGTGCGCGAACTCGTGGAAGAGATTCTTGAGGGCGGCCGCGAGGCGTTCGAGAAACGGCGGCGGAAGTACGGTTTCTGAGTGATGAACAAGACGGAACTGCTCCAACTCATCGCCAACCGGGAGAGCTCGCGCGTCGAATTCAAGCGCGACGACTGTCATCCGGATGAGCTCGCCAAGGAGATATCCGCGCTGCTGAACCTGGAGGGCGGCGTCATTCTTCTCGGAGTGGAAGACGACGGAGCTATCTCCGGGCTGACCAGAAGCCGCGAGGCTGCGGAGGAGTGGGTGATGAACATCGCTCGCCAGAATCTCGATCCCGCCATCATTCCCGTCTGGACTTGCATTGAGACTGCGGGCGGCAGAGATGTAGGCGTCATCGAGCTTGCCGCCGACAGCCCCGGAAAGCCGTACAAGGCAAGGAGAGGCAGAGCCTGGGTGACGTTCATCCGAGCCGGCAGCACCTCCCGAGAAGCGACACGCGCGGAGGAGGGTCGGCTCTACCAAGCCGCCCAGCTGGTTCGATACGAGGTCAAGCCGGTGCCGGACACCGGATTGGACGATTTCGACGTGGACCGAATCGAGAACTATTATCGGGAGGTCTTGAAGCGCTCGGTGCCGGACAGGACGGAGTTGGAGAACAGGAGGCGTCTCCTGGTTAACTCGGACCTGCTGGTAGCGACGATGGATGACGTTGGCGCATCGGTCGCAGGGCTCCTGCTGTTCGGCAAGAACCCGAACCGCCGTCTTCCGCAGGCTGGCGTGACAGCGGTGGCGTTTCCCGGTTATGAGAAGGAGTACAACACGGTCGATGAAGAGCGGATTCGAGGGCCTCTGACGCCGCGAGTCTCGAGGAGCGGTGCAGAGATGGAGATAGTGGACAAGGGCGTGGTCGACCGCACAGTGGATTTCGTGGAGCGCAATATGGGGAGTGTCGCGAGCCTCGAAGGAGGTCGTCGAATCCGCAAGAAGTCCTATCCCCTTGACGCGGTGCGAGAAGCGTTAGTGAACGCGGTGGTTCATCGCGACTACGCGCTTGAGGGGACCGACATCGAGGTCTCGCTATACCGGGATCGCCTTGAAGTGATCTCGCCGGGTCGTCTTCCAAACGGTGTTACGGTGGAGAAGATGAAAGAGGGTGTGGTCCGTGTGGCGCGCAACGGGCTGCTCAAGGAAATCCTCCGCGACTACGGCTACATTGAACACTTTGGAATGGGAGTTCGCACCCGGATCATCGAGTCAATGCGGCGCCACAATGGCTCGGAGCCGGATTTGGTAGAGGAAGATGATCGTTTCATGGTACGGCTGTGGAAGGCGCCCCGGCAGACCTGAAGGAAAGATTCGACGGACACACCGCCGCTGATTATTTCATAGAATCTGATTCTAGCCGCCGTCGGCAACGAGGGGGGCTAGGGATTGCCAGGTGTCCTACTAGGTGCCCTCAGGAGGTTTCAGGCGCTCTGCGGGCTTCTGAGAGGTTCGGTTCTGGTGCGATCGGGCCGAAGATCAGCAAGAGCCCCGGATTCAGGCATTTCGACTTGATCCGGCGCCTTTGTCTCGTTGGGGGGCAGGTGGCAGCTGTGTGCCGTCCGTATTGCAATGGGTAAGTCCTTTACGCCGTCACGCCTGGTATCCTCCCTTGGCTCCGGGGACGGGCAGTGCGACGCGCGCTCGACGGGGTAGACGATCAAACGGAAGGCTGGGTGTTTCAGATGGAACCGCCCGGCTTGTTCTTGGGGGGCGTTTCAATGACAGAGATCTATCGGTTCAGAAGCATAGGATTCTAGGGTCTTTGATGGGCATACAGAAGGTCAAGTTTTCCAGCCAGGCTTCGCCGGAGGTGCTGACCTCAATGCGGGAGATCGCCAGCAGGGAGGGCCGCCAGTTTCAGGCCGTGCTGCAGGAGGCGATGGAGGAGTACATCGTGAACCGCAACCGCAAGAGGCCCCGCCCCGAGGTGATGGCGCACTTCCGCGCCAGCGTTGAGCGAAACCGCCGGCTCATGGAGTTGCTGGCCAAGTAAGCTTCGTCTACGGGAAACCGGCGAAGTCGTCCCTTCCGCCCAACCCTCCGCTCTCTACCACACCAACCCGTCGCCACCCCACCGTCCGCAGCTAAACACCCAGCATACATCCCAGTCCTGCCCCGCCGCGCGAGCGCCGCAAATGATGCCGCGCCGGGAACGACCGACCCAATCCACAACCGCCCCAAAAAAACTGTTTGACCCCCAGGGCAATCGCATCTAAATCTGAACGCCAAAGTATCCCACAGAGGGCGCCCACAAGGGGCGCCCCTACCAATTGTCAATCGCTTTCGGCTGAAAGACCGATCTCCAAAAGGGCTGTTTTCGGGGGGTTTTTCGGAGTTGGGTTCGAATCAGATAGTATCGCGGGTCTTGGCCCAATTAGAAGCAATCGCCCTGCTTGGCGAGGGACACCGCAGCGATGGGTGCGTTGAGTTGTGCTATGATACTATGTCCCCAAACATTCGTGCGGATCGGCCATCAAGAGACATTGAGACTCGATCGGACACTGTGATGTAGCCAATGGACCATGGAGCGAGGTTCCACCCATCCACACGGGCGCGAGAAAGAGGAGGAAGGAAAATGTCGAATATCGCCGCGCTTCAGGAGGCCGTCCTTGCGCTTCCTGAAGAGGACTACGCCCGATTTCGGGAGTGGTTCAGCGAACTGGACTGGGACAGATGGGACCGGCAAATCGAAGCCGATTCAGTGAAGGGCAAGTTGGATTTCCTGATTGCCGAGGCACAGGAGGCCAAAGAGAAGGGCACGCTGCGGGAACTCTGAATGCACCGCACGACACCCCAATTCTGGAGCCGGTTCGAGCGGCTTCCAAGTTCTGTGCAGAGGGTTGCCAAGCGGAATTTCCGTCTGCTCCAGGCAAACCCCAGACATCCCTCACTTCATTTCAAAAAGGTCGGCAAGTTCTGGTCGGCGCGTGCAGGGTTTGCTTACAGGGCACTCGCCATCGAAGATGGAGAAGATTACATCTGGGTGTGGATCGGCGGTCACGACGAATACGACCGTCTGATCGGAGGGTGAGCGGGTGACGCCCATCGTGGAGGAGTCGCCGCCAGAATTGGCTAACTGAATATTGCACTGAAAGCATCAGAAGGCGCCGGATTCGGGCGTGATAGGCCCTCAAGAAGCTAAGTACGCCACAACAAGCAACGCGGCCACGATGAGGATCGTGTAATGAACTGCCTTGTCTCTATGCTTCTTGAAAATCATGCTGAAAATGAGCGCAACGACAGGAGATGCGAACACACTGAGCAGAATGGAATCCAACACATCTTCCTTGCTCATGGCGTCCTTCTTCAGAGGTGGCCGGCTGTTGGTCTACAAGAGATCTTGTCGAAGCTGTCAGCAATATCTACGACATTGGTAGTCATCAGGAAGTCCATTGTTTCAAATTGCAGGTAGGACTCTGCTGAAATACCAGGTACTTCGCCTGTCAATGTGATGGTGTCCTCTTCATGCGAAAACGATAGAGATAGGCTGGGTTTAACCCTCCCAACCTCATTTGCATAGGTAGGATTGTCTGGATCCTCTTCAAACAACATGATTTGGATTGCATCTCTTACGGGTCGGACCACAGGTTCAGAATCTTTGCCTGAGAAATAGTAGGCCATCAAGGTGTATTCGCTCTTGAAGAACGAAAAATCTGTGCTTCCGTCGCTGTCTCCATCGGCGTCAATGTGGACGTGCCACAGGTATTCTATCGAGAATTGAGCTTCACTGTCTGCGTCTTCGTGGCGAACTGCTGAAAGGTGAATGTCCTTTCTATTGAACTCTAACTCTTCCGGCAGCTCTCTGAGGTAGAAAACGGCGCTGAGAGTTTCGCCCTCCAGGTTTGACTCCACTTTCACGATATCGACATAGCTTGGAACATCCTCGTCTAGAGGGTCTATCGCAGATTGTCCGGGCTGCAAAGCATAGCCGTCCACGACACGTTCCGAATAGCAATCTTCTGTTGCAGCAGCCGGCTCAGGCGCAGCTGGCTCAGGCGTAATCGGTACGCAAGCCGTCACGAACACAACCAAAGCAAGGGACATAAACTTGCGAATCATGCGTTGCCTCCATTCGACTGAATTTAAAAGGAAATCGCGAATCCTGTCGCTTGCACGCCGGCCGCGTCAGCCCGCGTCCATCCTATAATACCACCCTGAAATATCATTTGTATGTAATTCAGAAAATCTCTTATGGTAATACTGTGTCAATTTGCCTGCGACCGCTAAATTAGGGGCGTTTCTGCCCTGCGCGACGCCAATCAGGGCCCGCAGCCGGCCGCAGTCGCCTGAATCCACCTTGCTCTTCCCATTTCGTGGTCCAACGATTGGGGCTCACCATATAATGCGTTCTTCCAAGGTAAGGGTCTGGACAATCGCAATTGCCATAGCACTTGTCGCGGCCGCCGCGTGCTTTGGTCCACAAACTTCAAACGACTACTATGACAGGGGCATGGCCAGGTTCAAGGAAGATAAATACAAGGGCGCCGTTGCCGATTTTGATGAGGCCATCAGTATACGGCCCAACTACACTGCCGCCTACATAGGTCGAGGTAATGCCAAGATCGGACTTGGCCAACATGAGGAGGCGATAGACGATTTTGATCAGGCCCTCCAACTGCAGCCCAATGACCCCGACGTCTATTACAGTCGGGGCTTTGCTAAGTTTATGCTAGGTCGCTATCAAGGGGCCATAGTCGACTTTGATCAGGTCATCCGTCTGCGGCCCCACTACGCCTATGCCTATTACATTCGGGGCGAAGCCAAGTCTAGAATTGGCCTACATGAGGAGGCGATTGCCGACTGGCAAGCCTCTTTGGAACTGGCGATAGAGACGGATAATCGTGACCTCATATCCGACATTGAACAGAGGATTCAGAAATTCGAACGGAAGTAACAGTAGTCGAGTTTCTGCGGAAAAAAATGAGTCACAATGCACGAGTTCAGTACATAAGGGCACGATGTGTAATCGCCTTCGCCATTCTAGTATTAATCCTCTTTAACTCTGTTGCGATGACTGCATTACTAAATTATCCGTGGCCATTTGCTTGGACCCATAGTTTTTTCATCTGGTACCTGAATCACATCCCCAAAGTTTTCTACCCTGAAGCACCAGAGTACGTTGCACTCGTCATAGCCTTTCTCTCAATCTGTAGAAAATCTGCTCTGATTATTGTAGAATCGCGGTAGTAACACTGCGGTAGGCTTGTTCTCCACACCCGAATCCATCCAGCATCACAAAGTATTGTTAGCCCCAATCGTTAGACCATGAAATGGGGAAAATAAGTTACATCTAGGCGAATGAGGCCGCCTCTGAACAGAGCACGAAGCGCTCTTCCGCCGGCGTGCGATATGCGGGACTTTGATGTGGTCTCTCTTGGTTGTAGAAGTCGAAATAGGCGCTCAGCCCGGCCTGCAGCTGACGGGCTGATGACGACACAGCCGCCCACCATATAAGGAAGCCGATCTACAAGCGTCTGTCAGTTCCCGTTACCCATTACACTGTGACCGATTGGGTCTCCATATCTGGAGTGTATTTGCCCAGCTGGGCGGCGCTGGTCAGCCTGGCCCTCAACTTGAAAGCGGCTTGGGCCGCAGGGGCCTGTTCCGCTTTTCCGCCCCATGCCTTCAAGGGGGCGCTCTGAAGGCCCCGGCCGAACGAGAAGCTGAGCGCCCACGGAACGCCCACCTTGGCAGCCTCCAAGTTGATTGCGTTCAGGTTTACCGTCGCTTCGTTGTCGGTCTGTCCGCCAGAGAGAAAAACGACGCCCGGCATCGCCGCCGGTATGGTCTGTTTGAAACATTCGACAGTCATCGCAGCGACCGTTGCCGGATCCGCTCGATTCGACGCCGACGAACCGGAGACCACCATATTGGGCTTCAGCAGCATTCCTCCCAACGCAACTCTCTGGCGGGACAGTTGAGCGAATGTCTCCTGCAAGGTGGCTTTGGTGGCGGCATAGCAGTCGTCGATGCCGTGGTCGCCGTCCATCAACACCTCCGGCTCTACGATGGGCACAAGACCGGCGTGTTGGCTGACAGCCGCGTACCTGGCCAGCGCATGGGCGTTCGCTTCAATGCAGTAGAGCGTGGGAATGCCCTCTCCGACGGTTATTACCGCCCGCCACTTGGCGAATCCAAGCCCCATCTCATAGTATTCCGCCAGCCGCTGCCCCAGACCGTCCAGACCTTCAGTAATCAGTTCACCGGGAGAACCGGCCAGGGGTTGCGTTCCTTTGTCCACCTTGATTCCCGGAACGATTCCGCGGTCGGAGAGGAGCCTCACAAGCGGGATGCCGTCCACTCCCTTCTGCCTGGCGGTCTCGTCGTAGAGGATCACCCCGCTGATCCAGGCTTCAACATCATCCGTGCGAAAAAGCATCTCCCGATAGCTTCGCCTACTGTCTTCTGTGCTCCCGACATTGATCGAATCGAAACGACGCTTGATGGTGCCGGAACTCTCGTCCGCAGCTAAGATGCCCTTGCCCGGTGTGACCAGGGCTCGGGCGGCGGCAGCCAGCTTTTCAGTGTCCATAATCAGTCTCCTTTACCCTCCATAAGGTTCGATCAGGGATTTGCAGCGGCGCAGTCGCATACTGTCCGGGCGCCGTGCAGGACGCAACAGGACTCTTATCCAAGCGCCTGTCATCCAGACGACCCGTAGATGAGTTGGCGCGACGCTCCCAAATTGTAAAAGGAGTCTATCCAACGGACCGTACCGGAACGGTTGCACATCACCAACGATTGAGTGGATGCGCCGTCCGTCGTGAGTTTCACTCCCTTAAGCAAATCACCGGAACTCGCCCCGGTGGCGGCGAAATAGACATCTTCTCCGCCCACCAGTTCTTCCGCACAGTAGACCTTTTCGACATCCACTCCGGCCGTCTCTGCAGCCGTCCGCTCCTTGGAATCTCGGGGCCAAGCCTTACACTGAATCGCTCCACCGAGGCATCTGATTGCCGAGGCGGCCAGCACCCCTTCAGAAACGCCGCCGATGCCCATGAGCATGTCCACTCCGCTTCCCGGCAACGCCGCTTGAATTCCAGCTGCAACATCTCCGTCGGAAATGAGTCTGATTCTGGCCCCGGCGGCGCGGACTGATGCCACCAGCTGCTCGTGCCTGGGCCTGTCCAGGACGACGACGGTCATCGTCTCCGCCTTCCGTCCCTTGGCATCCGCGACGTTCTTGATGTTGACATCCACCGATGCGTTGATGTCAATCGCGTCCCTCGCATCTGCGCCGACGGCGATCTTATTCACATAGACGACCTGTTCGGGCACGTTCATGGTTCCCCGACCCGAGAGGGCAATGGCCGAGATGGCCCCAGGAAGCCCCTTGGACAGCAGCGTGGTGCCGTCGATGGGATCGACGGCTATGTCGACCTGGGGCGGCGAGCCGGCTCCGACGCGTTCGCCTATGTACAGCATGGGCGCCTCATCCTTTTCGCCCTCTCCGATCACCACGACCCCATCCATGGAGATGGAGTCCAAGGTCAATCGCATGGCGTCCACCGCAGATTGGTCCACTGATTCCTTATCACCCATGCCCATAAGACGAGCGCCGCCTATGGCAGCCGCCTCGGTCACACGCACTAGATCCATGGCTATGTTGAGCTCTATCCCATGTGGGCCTTTTCTAGTTGACATGACTTCGGCTCCTTAAAGACGGTTGACGGCGGCGCTCGGGAAATCGGCTGCTGTTGGACTAAGAGACATTGATTGCTAACGAAAAGACGCTTATGCCATACTGGACGACATGGCTGGGTTCGGCTGAAAGAGCGTTTGCTTTGAGTTACAGGTTTGCCAAGCTATGCGCGATCTCTGTAACACTCATATGGAACTACACAGCAAACCGCATGTGGACCTTCAAATCACACGAGCAGGTAATCAGTTCGTAGACCGCAACGGCCCGGCCAAATCTCTGTGTGCGGAAGCGTTACAACCCGGGGTTTGCGGCATTCGCGCAAGTCTCCCTCAGCGGAACGGGGGGCGGCCAGGTTAAGACATAAAGCATAACCCAGTTAAACAGGACCGGCCAACCGCCTACACGCGCAAGCATCAACCGAGAGTAGATACGGGACAGAAACATACGGCGCCCCCCGGTCCCCCCGCCCCGCATAAGAGTTCCGTTAGCATATCCCCAATTCTATTGACTTCCCGCGTCCCAGGGCGTACTCTGTCATCAAGGACAGCGGCAATCAACGGCCCCACCCGCCGCTTCATCCAGGACCCGTCCTGACAGCAGACCGACGGACGCACCGCCGCAAACAGCCGCAACAATCGAACGATGGGCAGTCAACGACGATTCGCCTTCCAGGCGTCTGACCCTCCCCAAACCGCACGCACCCCCGGGAGACCAGGGATCGCCCCCGCGCCGTCCCCACCCCCTTCCGCAGCAACTCACCCAGCCTACATCCCAGTCCGGCCCCGCCTCGCCGCCGCACACCGGTCGCGAGCGCGCGGCCGGGCTGCATCCATAAGCACTGTCCGTACCACCCACGCACAGGAGGTAGCTACCAATGTCCCACCGGAAACAGGTCAAAGGCGCCCTGTACACCAGTGGACCGTCTATCGCCAGGACGCTCTCCATCTGGCCGTCGGCTTTCCTGGCCGGCGCAATCGAACCCGTTCCCCTCTTTACGCCGCACCGCATCCGCACAAAACGACCGGACGGCGAACCGGAACAGTCCATCGACGCCGCGTTCCGGCTCGTGCTGTTGACCCAATGGCAGCGGATGCCGCCGTGGCTTCAGTGAGCTTGCCGCGGCAGCAGCGCAACTTGAAATAGAGAAAGGAGGAAGGCGATGGCTCCCGTAACTTCGCTTTCCAGTGGAAACCGGCGCACGCAGACGAAAACGGCGGCAGTGCTGCTCCGGCTGCATCTCCCTCCTCTTTATCTGAATACCCGCCCTTGCCCCCAGCCGCCGCACAGACGCCCAAATAAGGCCAAAAAGTGCGCAAAAGTGTGCAGTTCTGCGCACTCTGCCCGTACTCGCACCGTCGCGGCCCCAACGCCCCGGCGCTCACGAAATCAGCACTAAAAACTAGAAACGAAAAACCAGCCGCGGGACACCGTTGAAAAGGCCCCATGCGGCCAGAGGAGGAGAAATGTCTGAAGCCAAATTGGGGAGTTTCGAAGAACTGCTGCAGATGACCGAAGAGCCCTTGCGTCCGGTGATGAAGGCCCTGCGCGCCACCGTCTTCGCCGTCGACCCGGACGCCTGCGAGGTCGTGAGGCTCGGCGACCGCGCCGCCACCTACGGCGTCGGCCCGAGAAAGATGCTCGACGGCTACGCCTATCTGCTGCCGCACAAGCGCTGGGTCAATCTCGGCTTCTACCAGGGCGCCGCGCTGCCCGACCCGGAGGGCCTGCTCGAAGGCACCGGCGCAAAAATGCGCCATGTCAAAATCCGCACCCAGGAGGACGCCGCGCGCGCCGCCGTTCCCGCGCTCATCCAGGCAGCGCTCGCGCACAGGAGGGAAAAAGCCGGTCCCTAACCACCGGCCTTCCCCGCCCAGTCACCGGCAACTGACCACTATCCACTGCCCTTCACTCCGCGTACTCAAACTGCGGGTTCCAGCCATCATGGCCGTCGGGCAGCAGGCTGAACAGATGCCAGATACCGCAGTAGGAGTCGCCCGGCCCGAAATGGTCCTTGGCCACGCGCGTGATGCTGCCGTCCTCGTTCTTGCGGAAGACCGAGACGCCCGGCTGGTAGCCCGACATGAAGCCGCCCGCCGTGCTCTGGAAGCCCATATCGGCCGTGAACGTCGACTCCGCCGCCGAGTAGAGCGGGAAGCGCCAGCCGCGCCCACGCGCGAACGCCTGCTGCTCGGCCGGGCTGTCCGGCGAGACCAGCACAAAGGCGGCGCGGTCCTGCAGGTGGTCGGCGACGCCGTTGAAGTTGTCGGCCCACAGCGTGCAGTAGGAGCAGCCCGAGCCCATGTTGTGGACCAGGATCAGGTCCTCCTTCTCTCCGAACAGCGCCGAAAGGTTGACCGGGCCGTCCGGACCCTGCAGCTCGTAGTCGCTGACCGCCTCGTGCGGAAGCTGACGCCGCAGCTCGGCCAGCCTCTTCTGGGCCCTGTCCAGCTCCTTGTAGGCGGCCTCCAGCTCCTTGTCGAATTCGGCGTCGGTATGGGTCATCGTTTTCTCCTTGTCGAAAACCGGCGTTGCTTTCCCATCCGGCAACTGGCAGCCGTCCACTGGCAACAGGACTACTCCTCCTCCTGCTGCAGGTCGCAGTTGAACTGCCAGGAGACGCCGAACTTGTCGACGCACATGCCGAAGTAGGAGCCCCAGAACTGATCCTCCGGCGGCATCACGACCGTGCCGCCTGCGGAAATCGCCGCGAAATAGCGGTCGACCTCTGCGCGGGTCTGCGGGTGGCAGGAGACCGAGAAGTTGTTGCCGCCCATCCAGGGCGGGCCGGCGCTGGCGGTGTCGCTGCCCATCAGAACGCTTTCGCCGATCGGCAGGCTCACGTGCATGACGCGGTCCTTCTCCTCGCCGGAGACCGGCATGTCCTCCGGCCCTTCGGAGAAGGTGGAGATGGTTAGAAATTCGCCGCCGAAGACCGAGCGGTAGAATTCGAACGCCTCGCGGCAGTTGCCGTCGAAGTTGAGGTAGATGCTGAGATTCACTGGACTGCTCCTTTCCTTACCCTTTTTCAGAATTGGTTCCCATTGGTTCAGCTTTTGGCGGCGGCGCGCAGCTGGCCGCGGCTTCGGCCTGGCCGTCGAACCAGAGGCAGGGGCTGATCCTGCTCATTTGGGCCATTGCAGCCTAGCTCCCCTTGCCGTTCCTCGCCTTCTCCATCTGGCTTGCATCCACCGAAAAGATCTCCCAGACGTGGCCGTCGAGGTCCTGAAACCCGCGCCCGTACATCCAGCCGGCGTCGGTGGCGTCGCGGCATTCGCTGCCGCCGGCCGCGACCGCCTTGGCCAGTGTGCAGTCCACCTCGTCGCGGCAGTCGACCGAGAGGGCCACCACCACTTCCGCGCTCTGCGCGCTGTCCGCGATCCCTTTGCCGGGAATGAACTGCTTGAAATACTCCTCGACAAGGAGCATCGCAAACATGTTCTCGCCGATAATCATGCAGGCGCCGTGATCGCCGGCGAACTGGTCGTCGAAGGCAAAGCCGAGCTCGGAGAAAAAGTCGACCGACCTGGAGAGGTCGCTAACGGGGAGATTCACGAAAATACGTTTGGCCGTTTGCATCGCGGCTGTATTCCTTTTCAATATGGTTACAGATCACCATGCACAGAGCAATGATCTTACATCAACCTCGCTGAAGGGGCGAAAAGTCGGAAGGCGTGCATGAAAAGAAATGCGCTTTGCTGGCAGACGGGGGGAGAGGGGTCGGATTTGACAGGCGGGTTGGATCTTTATATCGTGAATGCGGGCGCGGTGGGGATGATTTCCCTTCCCATTGGCGCCGCAGCCCGGCTGGGAGAGGGCTGGAATAGCGTCGAGGCATTCAGGCGCGCGGCGCGCGCAGCGGAGTGAAGGCAATGGAGGCCAGAAGTTCCAGGAAATCAACCAACGCGACTGAGACGACCGGCGGCGCGCAGGGCGATGAAAAGCCGAAGCTGATGAGCGGGGGCAACCCGCAGATCGCGAAGGCCGACGGCGACGCGCCGGTCCAGGCCTACATCGCGGCCATGCCCGGCTGGAAAAGCGACATGGGCCGCCGGCTCGACAACCTCATCGAGCGCACCGTGCCCGGCGTGCGCAAATGCATACGCTGGAACTCGCCCTTCTACGGTATCGAGGGCCAGGGCTGGTTTCTGAGCTATCGCGTCTATACCCGCTACGTCAAGGTCACCTTCTTCAAAGGGACCTCGCTGCAGCCGGTTCCGCCCGGTGGCAAGGACGAAAACATGCGCTGGGTCGACGTCTACGAGGACGCGCTCGACGAGGAGGAGATGACGGCGTGGGTGCGGCAGGCGGCCGCGCTCCCGGGCTGGGAGCTGACCCGAAAAACGGAGAGCTGAAAAACGCGCCCGGCGGCCGGTCCAGACCGGCGCGGCGCGCAGAGGAATGAAGACAATGGCAACCAAAAGTTCCCGCAGATCGACCGGCGCGGCCAGGAAAAAGAGCGGCGCGCAGGACGGCGCCAAGCCGAAGCTGCTGAGCGGAGGCAACCCGCAGATCGCGAAGGCCGACGGCGACGCGCCGGTCCAGGCCTACATCGCGGCCATGCCGGGCTGGAAGAGCGACGTCGGTCGCCGGCTCGACGCCCTGATCGTACGCGCCGTGCCCGAGGTGCGCAAGGCTGTGCGCTGGAACTCACCCTTCTACGGCATCGTCGGGCAGGGCTGGTTCGTGAGCTATCACGTCTTTACCCGCTACATCAAGGTGACCTTCCTCAACGGCGCCCGGTTGGACCCCGAACCGCCCGGCGCCGGCAAGGACCCGGACGCGCGCTGGGTCGACATCTACGAGGGCGAGCTCGACGAGGCGCAGATGGAGGAGTGGATGCGGCAGTCGGCCGCCCTGCCCGGCTGGCCCGGCTTCCAGCATGCCGAGGACTGAACTGCCGGCGCAAAACAGAGAACGGAAAAGGGAGAACGATGCAGAGCGACGCCAAAACGGTCGAGGAGTATCTGTCTGAGCTGGACGAGGGCAGGCGCGCGGCCATCGCCGCCGTGCGGGCGGTGATCCTGGAAAATCTGCCGGCGGGCTACGAAGAGACGATGCAGTACGGGATGATCTGCTATATCGTGCCGCCGAGCGTCGTGGCCGAAACCTACAACGGCCAGCCGCTGATGTACATCGCGCTCGCCTCCCAAAAACGCCATATGTCGCTCTATCTGACCAGCGTCTACGGCGATGAAGCGACCGCGGCCTGGTTCCGCGAACGCTACCTGGCGACCGGCAAGAGAATGGATATGGGCAAGTCGTGCGTGCGCTTCACGAAGCTGGAAGAGCTGCCGCTCGACCTGGTCGGCGAGGTCGTGGCGATGACGCCGATGGCCGACTTCATCGGGCATGCCGGCGTGCACGAGGGCTCGCGGACGAGGCGGCGGCGGGCGCGCGCCAACTCCGGTTGAAAGAGGCCCGCCGGTCCGAGCAGGCTTGCGCGGCGCCGGCTGAAGGGCCGGACCGGTAGAAAGCGAAACAGTACCCGCCGCCGCCATATTTGACCGCGGCGCGGGCTGTTGCTATACTGGACTCTCACATGCGCGGGCCGGCGGTGTCATTCGTCTGCCGCAGGTCGGCGCAAACGGGGCTGTAGCTCAGTTGGGAGAGCGCTACAATCGCACTGTAGAGGCCAGGGGTTCGAGTCCCCTCAGCTCCACAGGCCGGCGGCAGCGGCCAGGCATGATTTCAGCGAGAACGCCGCGCCGGCCGGCAGACAAAAGCATATCCCGGGGCTATAGCTCAGTTGGGAGAGCGCTACAATGGCATTGTAGAGGTCAAGGGTTCGAGTCCCTTTAGCTCCACTCTCCTCGCTTCAGTACCGACGAACAGCTGAACAGAATACCAGCAGTTTTTCCACCAGGAGGAACTGTAAAATGCGAGCGTTAGCGCACCGTATCGTTCACGCGCGGAAACTCAAGTACTGAAGTGGGCCCCAAAAACTGGACATCAAGCTAAGGTGTATAATGGAGCAGTTCACCCAGCCTGTAGAGGGGCAGCATGATTGTCATCGGACGCAACAGATGGCTATAATGAACCTGTCCAGGCCGGTGGCGGTTTGCCTGGCGTTTGCGGTAACCCCCTCCGGCGACAGTTCCTGCCCTCCCATCAACAGCTTCGATCGCGACAATGGACAACTTGGCAACGGCCAGACCCGAGGAGCAATCAGCCATGACAACCAGACGCCGCTTCGCTCAACCCCTGACCCTGTGGGTCCTTCTGCTCGCGCTGCTCATCCTGCCCGCCGCCTGCGTGCCGGCCGACTTCGAGACCGCCGCCCTCGGCACCGTCGTCGTCGGGTCCGGTGAGGATATCCATATCCGCTCGCTGGGCGCGCTCACCCGCGTCGGCGACCTCGGCGTCCCCAGCCAGCGCGGCGTTGCGCTGGCGCTGGCCGACTACGGCCCGATCAAGGGGCACAACGTCACCATGGGCGCCGGTATCGACTCGCTCTGCTCGGCCCACGGCGGCGCGGCCGCGGCCGAAACGGTTACCGGCGACGCGCGCGTCGTCGGCGTCATCGGCACCTCCTGCTCCGTCGCCGCGGCGGCCGCTTCACCCATCCTCAGCCAGGCCGGCATGGTGATGGTCGCACCCTCCACCACCTCGCCCTCGCTGACCTCGGACCTGCGCGGCAAGGCCGGCTCCAACCATCACGCCGGCTACCACCGCACCGCCAGCAACGACCTCTACCAGGCCCAGGCCGTCGCCGATTTCGTCTACAACGAGCTCGGGCTGCGCAACATGGCCGCCATCCATGACGGCGACCCCTACACGCTCGGCCTCGTCAACGCCTTCACCGCCGCCTTTGAAGAGCTGGGCGGCTCGGTCACCGTCGCCGCCATCAACAAGGGCGACACCGACATGCGCCCCGTCCTTACCCAGCTCGCCGCAGGCAACCCGGACGGCCTCTTCATCCCGATCTTCCCCGAAGAGGCCGAGCAGATCCTCCAGCAGAGTCAACAGGTCGACGCGCTCGCCGATGTGGCGCGCATCGGCGGCGGCGGCCTTCTGGTCTCCGATTTCCTCGCCATCCCGGAGTCCGAAGGCATCTACTTGGCCGGCCCCGAGCTCGACTTCGGCGCCAACGTCAACGAGGCGACCGGCCGCAGCGGCGAGGAGCTGGTCGCCGCCTACCAGGAGCAGTACAACGAGGGCCCCACCTCCGCCTACCTGGCCCACGCCTACGACGCAACCACCATCCTCCTGCGCGCCATCGAGGAGGTCGCGGTCGCGCAGGGCGGTACGCTCTACATCGACCGGGCCAAGCTGCGCGCGGCCGTGACAGACACCAGCAACTTCAGCGGCATCATCGGTACGCTCTCGTGTGACCAGTTCGGCGACTGCGGCACCGGCCGCGTCCAGATTACCCACCATACCGATTCAGGCACGCCCGACATTGACGGCCTGCCCGTCGTCTACCGCTACGCGCCCTGAACGCGCCAACTGACCGACATCCAGCAAAACCGGGGAACAACTGCCATGCCGAAGATACGCCGCCTCCACCTCCCGCTGACGCTGTGGCTCAGCCTCCTGCTCATGCTTCTCCTGTCAGGCGCATGTGTGCCGCCGGCCGCGTCCGACGCCGCCGCCCAGACATTCGACCCTCGACAGTACCTGGTCGGCCCGCTCGGAACGGTCGTCGTCGGCCCGGGCGAGGACATCCAGATCCGCTCTGCGGCCGTGCTGACGGGCGTTGGGGACCTTGGCTCCTCAGTGCAGCGTGCGGTGGCGATCGCGGTGGCCGACTACGGCCCGATCAAAGGGCACAACGTCAATCTGGGCGCCGGCCTGGACTCGCTGTGCACGCCCGAAGGCGGCGCAGCAGCCGCAGACACCGTCACCGGCGACCGGCGCGTGGTCGGCGTGATCGGCACCTCGTGCTCGGCCGCGGCCGTGGCCGCCTCGCCCATCCTGAGCGAAGCCGGTCTCGTGATGGTCTCACCCTCCAATACCGCCCCTGCGCTCACCTCCGACCTGCGCGGCAACACCGGCTCCGACTACCATCCCGGCTACTTCCGCACTTCGAACAATGACCTCCACGAGGCGGAGGCGGTCGCCGCATTCGCCTACGACGACCTCGGCCTGCGCAGCATGGCCGTCATTCACGACGGCGACCCCTACACATCCGGCCTGGCCGGCGCGTTCGCCACCGCCTTTGCAGAGCACGGCGGCAGCGTGGCGGTGGCGACGGTCAGCAAGGGCGACACGGAGATGGTTCCCGTTCTGACCGAGCTCGCCGCCGGCAGCCCGGACGGCCTCTTCCTACCGCTCTTCCCCGCCGAAGGCGCGCACGTGCTCCAACAGATCGGGCAGGTCGCCGGCCTCGGGGAGGTGACGGTTATCGGCGGCGCCGCGCTGCTGGACTTCTCGGTGCTGAACCTGCCGGCGTCGGAAGGGATCTACCTCTCCGCCCCGGAGCTGCATTTCGAACACAACGTCAACCAGACAACCGGCAAGAGCGGGCTTGACCTCCACGCGGCCTATGAAGAGATCTACAATGAGTCGCCGACGTCGGCCTACCTGGCGCACGCCTACGACGCCGCAACCATCCTCCTGCACGCCATCGAGGAGGTTGCCGTTGCCCATGGCGATACGCTCTATATCGACCGCGCGCAACTGCGCGCGGCGTTGACCGCTACGCACGACTTCGAAGGCATAGTCGGCGCGCTCACGTGCGACGAGTTCGGCGACTGCGGCACCGGCCACCTTCGCATCGTGCATCACAGCGATGCGGGAATTACAGACCTTCACAGCCTTCCCATCGTCTACTATCACCGGCATGAATAGCACGGCGCAGCGGGAGATTACGTGGGGGCGCATTGAGCGCCTGTCCGGACTTCACCGTCTTTCCCAACCCGGACCGCGATGAAAAAGGTTACGCTCTACACGGACGGCGCCTGCAGCGGAAACCCCGGCCCCGGCGGCTACGGGGTCGTGCTGCTCTGCGACAAACGCCGCTGGGAACTTTCCGGCGGCTATCGCAGGACGACCAACAACCGCATGGAGCTAATGGCCGTGATCAAAGGGCTGGAGGCTCTGAAGGAAAGATGCAGCGTCGAACTCTACAGCGACTCCAAATACGTTCTTGACGCGCTGACCAAAGGCTGGGCGCGCAGATGGCGGGCAAACGGCTGGCGCCGCAGCAAGCGAGGTCAGCGCGCTGTCAGCCCCGACCTGTGGGGCAGGCTCCTCGAGCTCTGCGACGGGCACGAGATGCGCTGCCACTGGGTGAAAGGGCACGCCGGCATCCCCGAAAACGAACGCTGCGACCGGCTCTCGAACGCAGCCCTGGCCAAGCCCAACCTGCCCGCCGACGAGGCCTACGAACGCAGCGAACGGGGACCCGCCCCGTAGCTCTTCGGCCCGGCGTCATGATCTGCGCCGCCCGGACCGGGTAGAGCCGGCGCGCAACGGCCGCGCCCGCGCCCCAATCGACCGATCACAGCCGCATGGCAGCATGCGTTGAATGCGGAGACAGTTCAACGCCATGACGAGGCCGCCGATTCCCCGCAGCGCCGACGACGTAACAGCCCGGTGGATGCAGCAGGCGCTGGGCGCGGGCCGCGTATCCGAACTTGCCCCGATCAAGGAGATCATTTTCGAAGAGATCGACGCGCGCGCCGGCGTCATCGGCACGGTCCTGCGCTGCCATCTCATCTGCCAGCAGCCCGCCGCCGGCATCCCGCCAACCGTCATCGTCAAACTGCCCGGCACGAACGCCGGCAATCTGCGCATGAGCAGGCGCCTGCAGATGTTCAGGCGCGAGTACGACTACTACACCCTGGTCTCGCCCCTGTCGCCGGTGCGGTCGCCCGCTCTCCTGTACGGCGACTTTGCAGGCGGCAGCAACCGTTTTGTGCTCGTTCTCGAAGACCTGAAAGAGATGCAGACGGTGAGCCAGCTCGAAGGCGCCAGCGTTGCGCAGGCCAGGCGCGCGCTGCGCACGCTTGCCAGGCTGCACGCGACCTTCTGGAACCGGGGCGATCGGCCCCCGCTGAACTGCATCTACGATGCCCTGGCCGCCAGGCGCAGAGCACCGTTGCAGCTGGCCTATCTGGCCAACTTGGCGCCGGCGCTCGAACGGTTTGGCAGCCTCTTTTCGCCGGCGATGCGCGGCCTGGCCGAAGCCTACGGTCCCCGCATCGCCGCCCACATCGGCGCAGTCGCAGCCGGACCCAGAACGCTGATCCACGGTGATTTCCGGCTGGACAACATCCTCTTCCCCGCGGCGCCTGGAGAAGCTGAAGACGCGGCTGCCCGGAAAGGAGAGGAAGAGATCGCGCTGATCGACTGGCAGGTCAGCGGGCTGAGCACGCCCCTCTACGACGCGGCCTACTTCCTGGGCAGCAGCGTGACCACCGAAGTCCGCCGCCGCGTCGAGCGCGAGGCCCTCGCAGAGTACACCGAAATCATCCGCGCCATGGGCGTTCAGGAGTTCACCTTCGATCAGTGCTGGCGCCTCTACCGCGAGAGCACGCTCGGCCGCCTGCTGGCCGCGGTCCTCGTCTGCGGCGGCCTGGACCTGGGCGACGACCGCGGCCGCGAGATGGCCGAAGTCGGGCTGCAGCGCACGCTCGCCGCCATCGAGGATCTCGACGCCGACGAACTCCTGCCCGCGCCGGCCCCGCGCTTCAGCCGCGCCGGCGCCTTCGCCGCCTTCTCGCGCGGGGCGTACGGGCTGCTCAGGAGGCTGCGGCGATAGACGACTGGGCCTGTCCCGCAATCGCGCCGCGAACAGTACTGGCGCCGAAATCCTGTTCCCGTGAACGACCGGGGCGGGGTGACCATGGTCATAACCATGCTATAATGTGGTCATCACGGTACAGGGGGAGGAGATTATGCCGAGCCAAGACAAGAAGGCGACAGGTCCGCGAACCATCAAGGCGTCCGAGTTCAAGGCGAACTGTCTGAAGCTGATAGACGAGGTGGCTGAGAGCGGCGAAGAGATCGTGATCACGAAGAACGGCCGCCCGGTGTCGCGGCTGCTGCCGTACCGGGAGAAACCACACAGTCCATTTGGTCGCGATCGCGACATTATTCAGATCGTCGGCGACATCAGCGAACCGGTCGATGTTGAGTGGGACGCGGAAACGGGCCGGAACTGGGACGATCTGCAATGATTTTGCTTGATACACAGGTCCTTATCTGGTTGCGTTCCGGCAACAGCCGGCTCGTCGCCACCGCGCTGGGTGGTCACCAGCTGGTGACGGCTGACGGAAAAATTCTTGGATGGCCGGGTCCATTGAACAGGTTGGATGCAAAGAAGTAAGAATTGCAGAGGAATAGGCCGGAGAGTTGCCAAATACGACGATAACAATGCAATAGACGACTGGCCTGTCCCGCAATCGCGCCGCGAACAGTACTGGCGCCGAAATCCTGTTCCCATGAACGACCGGGGCGGGGTGACCATGGTCATAACCATGCTATAATGTGGTCATCATGACACAGGGGGAGGAGATTATGCCGAGCCAAGACAAGAAGGCGACAGGTCCGCGAACCATCAAGGCGTCCGAGTTCAAAGCCAAATGCCTCAAGCTGATGGACGAGGTGGCGGAGAGCGGTGAAGAGATCGTGATCACCAAGAACGGCCGCCCGGTGTCGCGACTGCTGCCGTACCGGGAAAGTACAGGAATGGCCTTCGGCCGCAATCGGGAGAATATCCTTACCCTTGGTGACATCGTAGAGCCGATGCCGGCAGAGTGGTTCGACACAACGGGGGACACTGAGGAGGATCTGTATTGATACTCCTCGATACACACATCCTGATATGGCAAGAGCAAGGTGATCTCAGACTGGGGCCACTGAGTCGCCGCGCCATTGCTCGCGCGCTGCAGGAAGGCAGGGCCGCGGTCTGTGCCATATCATTCTGGGAAATCGGCATGAGGGTGCAGAAAGGCCGCCTTGATTTTCTCCTGGACTTGAGCGCCTGGCGCCAGGACCTGCTGAACATGGGGCTGATCGAAATCCCAGTCGATGGCAGTATCGCGGCCAGGGCGGGTCTGCTACCGGATATACACGGGGACCCGGCCGACCGCATTATCGTCGCCACCGCTCTGACGGGCCATCAGTTGGTGACAGCCGACAGGGCAATTCTCAGATGGCCGGGTCCGCTAAAGAGCATGGACGCGAGAGAGTAAAGATCCGTCGGGAATACGCCGGACCGGTGAAACATGGTGATAGGGAACTCAGTCACCCTCAAGGGCTCCGACTGCGCCGATAGTATGGGCGAATCGCAGCAACCTTACCGGCCCAAGGGAAAGCCAAACTCCTTCCCAGATCCGCCGCATCCATGCTACACTCGGGACACACTGGGGGCGCCCTCTCCTCGTCTATGCTGGAGGGACTACCATGCTAAAGACACAGACAAAATTCACTTACGCCGACTACCTCAAAACGTCGGACGACGAACGCTACGAACTCCTCAGCGGAGAGTTGGTCATGTCCCCCTCCCCCAAAGAGATACATCAATATATCCTGGGGCAACTCCACCTTCGATTAGGCACTTTCATTTACGGACGCGTCTTGGGAAAGGTCTATGTTGCGCCCTTCGACGTAGTCCTCTCCGACACCGACGTGGCGCAGCCGGACGTGATCTTCGTTTCCAATCAGCGCGCCGACATCATCACCGCCGACAACATCCGCGGCGCGCCCGACCTGGTTGTCGAAATCCTGTCGCCCTCCACTGCCGAGCGCGACAGGACGCTCAAGCTCGACCTGTATGCCCAACACGGCGTACAGGAATACTGGATCGTAGACCCCGACGCAAGGTCGATCACCGTGTTTGTGCGCGGCGAGAACCGCTTCGAGGTCGCCGGCATCTACGGAGAGGATCAGACGCTGCATTCACCTACGCTGTCAGACTTCAGCATCGCGCTGCGGGAGCTTTTCTGAACTGCAGAGTCAGCAGAACTCTTCATAGGGGTAAGTATTGACACGCGGTACTGGATTTCTATACGCACCGAAGATATGTTTGCCGAGACATTTTTCTGAGCGCATCTCCAGCGAGGTGATCTGATCATGCGTGAGGTAAACGTTGAGGAAGCGCAGAGCGAGCTTCCGCAGTTGCTGACGCGGGTGGAGGCCGGTGAAGAGGTTGTGATTACACGTGCAGGCGAGCCGGTGGCCCGGCTGGTGAACTGCTTGCCGCGCCGCGGCAAGAGACAGTTCGGCGCTTTGAAGGGGCGTCTGGTCGTCGATGGCAGTTTCTTCGACCCATTGCCGGAGGAAGAACTGTCTGCCTGGGAGGGAAATTAGTGCAGCTCTTGCTGGATACGCACACGTTTCTCTGGTGGCTTGCCGGACATAGACGATTGTCGCAGCCTGCAAGGCAGGCCATTGCTGATGAAGCAAACAATGTGCTGATAAGTGCGGTGTCGGCCATGGAGGTAACCACCAAGCATCGGCTTGGTAAACTCCCGGGCGCCGCGGCTGTCGCTAACGACTTTGCCGGCGAAATCACCGCTCAAGGCTTCGAGGAACTGTCGCTAACCGTGAAAGATGCCTCTCTTGCAGGGGCACTGCCGGGTCCGCATCGTGATCCCTTCGACCGAATGCTCATCGCGCAGGCGCTGAACGGAAAGTTGGTGCTCGTCACCAGGGAGTCGATCTTCGACGAATACGGAGTCCGTTGTCTCTGGTGACTCACCCAAGCTCGACCTGTATGCCCAACACGGCGTACAGGAATACTGGATCGTAGACCCCGACACAAAGTCTATCACCAACGCTCGGTTCGGAATAAGAGTCAGATGACAAGCCGCCTGTCTGGGCCATGTGGCCTGGCAGGCGGCCTTCCTTTTGCCTTGCGCGCGTGGCTCAGACACTCCTGTCTGAGCGAGAACGCTGACCGTCCGGAGGCCATCAGCGACACGCTTCATTTCGGGATTCACCCCACCTGACAGAAGGCGGCCCCTTTGGGAAATCTTAACAGTTTGTGATATATTCGCCTGTATCTTCACCGGGGCGTGTACATATTCCCTTTGAATGGTGTACATATGTCTTTCTCCGTTGCAGAATTGCGAACTGTCGTTGCGTCTGGGACCGGCGTTCGCTTTGGCACGATTCGACTGCGTTGGCGCCTTGGGCGCGTCCATGTTAGAGACACAAATGACCGTAAGATGGCTGCGCGATAAACTCCTGAAGGCAAGAGGACTCCACCGTGCTGACAACCTCTCGCTCTATGTCACCGGGCAGATTCTGATCCTCCTCGGGATGGTCCATACGTCATTAATCGAGGGTTCATTGCTGACGCAACCCATTCTCCTGATTGGGTTGCTGCTTTTCCACGGCTTTTACTGGCTCACGCCAACGGGCACTTTCCGCAATGCGCATCTCTATTTTGCGGTCCAGAGTCTGATCGCCTGTCTGGCATTTACGCAGAGCTTTCTTTCCGTCTATCTGTGTTTAATTCTCGTCGGCCAGTCAATGATTCGACTCAGAGCCCGATCCGCTCTGATTTGGATAGGCGTTTTTGTTTCAATCACACTATACGGAAGCTTCTATCTGTATGGCGGCATGTCAACTTTTTCCCTGGGCTCCGTAATACCGACCATTGTCGGATTCGTCCTTATCGGCGGTCTGAGCAACAAGATCGTGCAGGAAAGGCGGGCCCAAGATCGGATCCGACATCTGATGACAGATTTATCCGACGCGTATGCGCAGCTGCAGGAAAGCGCTGAGCAGTCCAGAGAGTTGGCTGTGGCGGAAGAGCGCAATCGCCTCGCCGGCGAGTTGCGCCATATCATCGGGCACAGGCTGACCGCCTCGATTGTTCAGTTGGAAGGCGCGAGCCAGCTGATGGAAGATGAGCCGCAGCGGGCAGCCGGGATGATCGAAGCTGTGCGCGCGCAACTCGACTCCGGGCTGCACGAACTGCGTTATACGTTCAAGGACCTAGCTAACCCTATACCATTTCGAAACCCCACCGAGAGATGAAGTAAAGGGACGAACGGAAAGCGAAGACCGGTTGCGGGACTCCAAGGCGCCAACGTGAATTCGGAGTTCAATGAACCTTATGATGAATGATCCCCCCTATAATATACAACGGTATGAAAACTTCCGGGCTTATGCTGTCGCGCTAGGTCTGGTCATCATTCTGGTCGCCGTCATTGTTATTCAGTGGAGCGAAGTGCAGACAAAGACATTGTTCACTGTGTCGTTTCTGATCTACAGCATATTGGGCATCGGCAACGCGCCGATTGAGAGGGGAAATCCTCGCTATGTCAACTTTTATCTGGCGACCCAGGCCTTGCTGGTCATCCTGATGTCGGTCCCCAATCCTGTTATGACCATCATGTTTTTTTACCCTCTCAGCGTTCAGGCGATAGTGAAGATCAAAATCCGCCCCGGTCTGATCTGGACAGGCCTGTTCGCTTTCATCACGGTAGCTGTCTATTGGTATTCTGGCGAGAGGATGGATAGCACTTTCTCTTTCAATTCTGTAGTGGCATGCGGCGGATTCTTCTTCTTCGGCATACTCGGCAGCGTATTGGTGCGGATGCGGCAGAATGAGGCTGAAATCCGCCATCTGCTGCTGGATCTTAGCCATGCCAATTTACAGTTGCAGCAATACGCCAAGCAGACCGAATCGTTAGCTGCTGCAGCCGAGCGCGATCGTCTCGCCAAAGAGTTGCACGATACCCTCGGGCACAGGTTGACCGTCTCAATTGCGCAGTTGGACGGCGCCAGCCTGCTGGTGGAGCAGGACGGGCGGCAGGCGAACAGGATGCTCAAAACCGCGCGCACGCAACTCAACGCGGGACTGGACGAACTGCGCCACGTACTTAATGCGCTGCACAACGCCGATCTCAAAAGCGACAGTCTGATCGACTCCCTGCAACAGATCGTCAATGAGTTCGAGATCGTCACCGATACTGTTTTCCATATTCAGATGCCCGACAAGCTGCCGCCCTTGTCCGATGCCCAGTGCCTAGCAATATACCGGACCGTGCAAGAGGCACTGACAAACACGCAAAAGCATGCCGAGGCCAGCAATATCTGGATCGTGTTGGATGTAAGCGACGATGCGCTGACTCTGAGCGTACGCAATGACGGACAGAACTTCGACCCGTCCCGCAGCAGCGGGATTGGACTTCAGGGAATGAAGGGGCGGGCCGCGCAACTTGGGGGCGCTGTACGCGTGACCAAACCGGCGGAAGGCGGCGCCTTAGTGACCTTCAGCCTGCCTCTCCGGGAGATGACTGCAGAGTATGTCTGAGAAGATTTCACTGCTGTTGGTGGACGACTCTTCTGAAGTGTAAATACAGAAAACTCCTCCCATATCGGTCACTCCCTGCCCACAGCCCTCCACTGACCTTCCCGCAGAACGATATTGAACGGCGCCGCGAAATCGTATATCATCCTTCCTGCCCAGTACTCGGGGGATATTCGCGCCTCGATCAGGGCGTCCAGGCGCCGGCGTCGAAAACAGGCAAAATCTTTGACCGCAATGAGGATTGTTGTCGACGCGCTATGGGCCGAGGGCAGCGCGACAGCATCAGGAGATGACGAGAAGATGGGCAGTTGCCGATACTGCGGGAAGTCGGCCGGCTTTTTGCGCAAAGAACACAAAGAGTGCGAGGACGCCTACGAACGGGGACTGGAGATGATCAGGCAGAGTTGCCTGGAGGCCGCCCTGTACGGCACTGGCGTCGAGCAGCTTCCCGACCGGGTCCGAACGATCGCGGCGTCCTCTTACATCGACAGTTCGGCGTCGTCGGTGGCCCAAAGTCTGGCCGCAGGTTGGGGGCAGGCGGTCGAGGCGGCGATGGAGGACCACTTTCTGTCGAACGAGGAGAAACGGGCGCTCAACCGCTACCGCGCCCGGCACAATCTCGGCGCGGGGCAGCTCAACCGGGGCGGCCACTTCTCGCTGTTCAGGATGATGTCGCTGCTGAACGCGCTCAGCGAACAAGGCCTGGTCCCCCGTTTCGAGCGTCGCGGGCTGCGGCTGCCGTTCAATCTGATGAAGAGCGAGGAGATGCTGTGGCTCTTCGACGGTGTGGACTACCTGGAAGAGGTGACGCAACGGGAGTTCCGCGGCGGCTCGCTGGGCGTCAGTTTCCGCGTCGCCAAGGGTGTCTACCTGCGCCCCAGCGCGTTTCGGGGCCGTCCGGTGTCGTCGACTTCGATGCAGCATACCGACTCGGGCAGGCTCGGCATCACGACAAAGCATATCTACTTCAAGGGCCGGCGCAAGGGGTTCCGGGTCAGGCTGGAGAGGATCGTCTCGTTCGATCCCTACCAGGATGGATTGGGCATCATGCGGGATACGGCGCGGGCAAAACCGGAGATTTTCAGGATGGGCGCGACCGACGCCTGGTTTTTGCTGAACATCATCGACGCTGTGATGAGCATGGACACGATCACGCTGCCCAAGTCGGGTGCGCCGACACTCGACGACCTCGTCGACCAGGACCTCGCTTGAGTGAATCGATAGACAGAAGGAGGTCACGCAGATGAATCGACTGTTTCTCACGTTTGAAGGACCGCGCGTGGGCGAAGATGGTCTGCCGGTAGACGCCTTTACCCAAACGCTCTCAGGCATGCAGGACGCGATGCGGCTGATGATCGAACAGTTAGGAGGACGCCGGCCCGGACCCGGCCAACCTCCCCGCTGGGTACGCGAGCAGAGCCGCTTACAGTTGACTGCTGTACGGCCGGGCTCACTGGTTGCTGAACTTGCCATGCCGCCGCCCGACGGGCAACTCCGCCTTGAAGATCACGCCATTCAGGCGTTCACAGCCATATGCAATTGGGACGGCGGCCAGGATTCCACGCTGCCGACAGCGGTGACAGACCGACTATACGACATGGCCTCTGCGCTTCCCGAGGACGTGAGGCTATGGCTGGGCAACGCAGAAACCCATCGCAACACAGAGGTAACCCGCCCACGCTCCGCTGCCCGCTCCACGGGTCAGAGCGAAGAGGCTCTCCTTTACGGCTGGCTCAAAGAGGTGAACTGGCACAAAGGCACGGCTCAACTGCACGGATACAGTGGCTCATACGTGCGTCTCCGTTTTGGGGGCGAATACGCGCAGGACATGCTGCGTCTGGCGACTCAGTATGTGGAGATACGAGGCCGCGGGGCTTTCAACCAGGGCGGCGACTGGACCACTGTCGGCGTGGAAGAGATTACCGCTGCGCGCCCATTGGGCGAGCCTTTTGATATGGAACAGTTCCTGAACGATCCAAATCCGAAAACATTTGATTCGGACAATCTGGTTACCGCCAGTGAGCCGTTCGACGTGGATGAGTTCGTCCGCAGCATCCACGCCGGCCGTGACGAGGGCCGAAAGGAATAACCAGCTTGATCGTGCTGGACACCAACGTCGTGTCATACATTTTCAATGACGACGACAGGGCCTCGTTTTACCTGGAACAGGCCCATGGTCGTCGCGCCGTGATCTCATTCCAGACAGTGGAGGAGCTGTGGCACGGCGCTTATTTCAGGGGATGGGGCGACAAGCGCAAACAGGAGCTCGCCAGTCATCTCAGAGGGTACACGGTCATATGGCCCGGCGACGGACTGGTGAATGTCTGCGCCCAGCTGCGCGCCGAACGGAAGGCTGCCGGGCGTGCATTGCAGGTGTCTGACGCCTGGGTCGCCGCCACTGCCATCATGCTGAACTGTCCACTGGCCTCCCACGACCGGGACTTCAGCGGGATTCCCGGGCTTGAGGTCGTGCAAGCCCCATAGCCCTTTCAACTTGCCGGTTTGCGTCGCGCTGCGTAAGGGCGTATGATTGCGCTGAAATTCGGGGAGAATGGCCGGCGCTTCCGCCGCCGCAGAGATACGCGGCTGCGAGGCGCGAAAGGAGCGTTGACGACAGGTGGCAGGGCAAAAACGGGCCGAGGACGAACTGCGTCCGGTCAAATTCGAACTTGATTATATCCTCCACCCTGAAGGCTCGGTGCTGATCAGCATGGGCGGGACGAAGGTGCTGTGCAACGCCTCGGTGGAGGAGCGGCTGCCGCGCTGGCTGCACCGTTCCTCGCATCGGCACGGGTGGGTGACGGCTGAATACGCGATGTTGCCGCGCAGCACGCACCAGCGCGTGGACCGGGAGACGATGCGCCCCAAAGGACGGACGCAGGAGATCACCCGTCTGATCGGCCGCAGCCTGCGGGCAGCGGTCGACCTGGACAGGCTCGGCGAGCGGCAGATCATCGTCGACTGCGACGTGATCCAGGCTGATGGCGGCACCCGCACGGCCGCGATCACCGGCGGCTACGTCGCGCTGGCGCTGGCGGTCAAACGGCTGGAACGCAAGAAGCGGGCCAAGCCGGGAACGCTCATCCGCCAGGTGGCAGCTGTCAGCGTGGGCATCCTGAACGGCAAGGCCTGTCTCGACCTGGACTATGAGATGGACCAGAACGCGGATGTCGACTTCAACGTCGTGATGACCGATAGCGGCCAGTTTGTCGAAGCGCAGGGGACGGCGGAAGGCGAGCCGTTCAGCAAGGGCGCGTTCAACGCCATGATGCTGCTGGCAGAGATGGGGATAAACGAGCTGCTGGCGATGCAGAAAGCGGCGCTGGACGAGGCGGGATACGCGATCGGATCCCGGTGACGGCGTGCGGCCCTGGCTGCCGCGAAATTGCAGGGGAGTGGGACGGTGAGCAGAAAGGGGAAACGGGTCACTTTGCGCGATGTGGCGCGCCATGCCGGCGTGTCGCCGACCGCGGTCTCATTTGCCTACAACGCCCCGCACCAGCTGAGCCACACCACGCGGGAACATATCCTCGACACCGCCGAGCAGCTGGGCTATCAGCCGCATCCGGTTGCGCGCACGCTGGCCACCGGCCGCACCAATTCGATCGGCCTGCTGGTGCCTACCAGCCTGAACTGGATGCTGCACGATCCGCTCTTCACCCACTTCCTGGGCGAAGTCGGGGCGGCGTGCGACCGGGAGGAGATGCGGATTCTGCTGGCGTCGATGCACGATATCTGGCGGCGGGAGCCGCGGCCGGGCAGCGACTCGAGCGCGTCTTTAACCTGGCTGGCATCGATAGCCGCCGACGGCTTTCTCATGTTCGGCATTCACCGCGCCCATCCGCTGACCGAGGCGCTGCACCGCTCGTCGCGACCGATCGTGCTGCTGGACAGCGCGGAAAACGTTGACGCGCCGACGTTCAACATCGACGATCGCGGCGGCGCGTACGCGGCCGCGCAGCATCTGCTGGCGAAGGGGCACCGGCAGTTCGCGATCGCGACGATGACGCCGCGACAGGACGGCGTTGTGATCCCGTCGATGGAGCGCCGCGTGGAAGGGTTTACGCAGGCGGTGGCCGAAGCGGGACTGCCGCCGGCGGCGGTGCAGATCGTGCATGCGCGCGGGGTCCTTTCGGCAGGGATCCAGTCCTTTCAGAACATCTGGCAACTGCGCCGGCGCCCGACCGCAGTCTTCTGTGTAAGCGATGTGCGTGCGCTGGGGATACTGAGCGGCGCGCGCAGGGCGGGAATCTCGGTGCCGGACGACCTGGCGGTTGTCGGATTCGGCGACCTGCCGGACGCGAGCGTTTCAAGCCCGCCGCTGACGACGGTACACCGGGACATGGACAGCCAGCCGCGACTGGCGATCCGCACGCTTTTCCAGTTGATCAAAGAGCAGGTCAGCGAGTCGGAGCTGGACACACCCCACATCAACGACACGCAGCTGATCGTGCGCGAGAGCAGCTAGGGGAGCTGCTGTTCTCCCGTCCACCCGCCATCGGGAGGACGGCCGAGGACGGCGCCGATGTCATCGCCGCGCTGGAGGCGATAGGACGGGACGTTCGATATCGCCAACTCGTGGGCGAGATCCTGGTAGGACTCCTCACCGCCGAAGGTCGAGCCATCCATCACGAGCGCGACACTGTGTACGCCGCGCCGCCGGATTTCGCGCAGCGCGCGCACCCAGGCCGGGTCGGGGTCGGCGGTGACGGCCAGGATCATATCGTTGCGATTGAGCCTCACGCCCTCGGTCACAAGCAGCTGATCGAAGGGGATGATCCCCTCGGCCGAAACCACCGCCAGCGCCTCCAACACTTTGCGCATCTGCCGTTCGCCGCGATCGATCTGCAACAGGTAGCGCCGGCTGCCGTGCCAGATCATGCCGACGGCGCGGTTGCGCAAAAGAAAGTAGCGGGCGACGCTGGCGGTGGCGGTAACGGCGTATTCCAGGGTGCTGGGCGCGAGTTGGAGGGTGTCCGGGCGGCTGCTGAGGGCGAAAATGCCCGATTGCGGGGATGAGAGCTCCCAGGGCAGGCTGCGCACCGCGACGCCGTTCAGGTCGAGAAAGACCCAGATGTCGGCTGCGGGGTCGAGCTCGAACTCCCTGGTCATGAGGCGGCCGGTACGTGCGGTGGAGAGCCAGTGGATGCGGTTGAAGCTGTCGCCGGGCGCGTATTCGCGGATGCCGGAGACGTTGGTCGTCAGGTATTGCGCGCGGCGGCTGAGGGCGTCGCCGCCGGCGAGGTCTGCGGCCGGGGGCTGGAATGTGGATAGGGAGACGGTGGCGGGATAGACGATGAGGTCGCTGGTCTGTCTCAACGTCTCGTCGACGGCAAAGAGGCCGAGAGGGTCGCCGCTGAAGAGGCGCATCGGCCCCAGGCGGTAGTAGCCGCGCTGCTGGCAGTATGTGCGGACCTGCCAGCGATGACGCGAGCGCCCCTGGAGATGGCTGACGACGCGGCTGGCGCCGTGGAAGGGAACGGTTGAGAAGTCGCGCACCTCCAGCCACAGTTTCGGCAACCGCCCCTGATTGCGGACTTCGAAACTCTCCTCGAAGAACTGCCCGACCTGGCTGCGCCGGGCGCGCGTATGGCGATTGATATGAATGGCGCGCGTGCTGCTCCAGGACCAGAAATAGCTGAGAGCGAGGATGCCGGTCAGGAGATAGGCCAAATTGAAGGCAAGAGTGCGCCCGCTGTTGAGCGCAAAGACCCAGGCGATGATCAGGGCAGCGAGAAGAAAGATGAGACGTGACGACATGAAGACCAGTCACCAGTGGCCAGTAGCCAGTGGCCAGTAGCCAGTAGCCAGTGGTCAGTAGCCAGTGGCTTGTGGCTTGTGAAACACCAGGCAAGGCGGTGTCATTGAGGACAGGCCTCCGGCCACTGTGGATAGCGCCTATCGGGATCGGACGCGGCTGCCCGGCACCGGTGTATGGGCCAGGGCGTCTTCAATCACCTGGGCGGCGTCGACGTTCTTGATGCGCGCCGACGGGCTGACGATCAGGCGGTGCGCGAGCGTGGCTTCAGCCAGGAGCTTGACGTCGTCGGGCAGCACGTATTCGCGCCCGTCGACTGCGGCCCAGGCCCGCGCGGCGCGGAAAAGCGCAAGACTGCCGCGCGGGCTTGCGCCGAGATAGACGTCGGGATGGTCGCGGGTTGTGGTCACGAGATCGACGATATACTCCTTGATGCTGTCGTCGACGTAGGTATCGCGCACCGCCTCCTGGGCCTGGGCCAACTCGTCTACCGAGACGGTCCTTCCGAGGTTTTCGATCGGGTGCATCTGCGACTGCAAACCCAGAATGTTGACCTCGTGCGCCTTCAAGGGATAGCCGAGTCGAATGCGCATCTGAAAGCGGTCGACCTGGGCTTCCGGTAGGGGAAATGTGCCCTCATACTCGATCGGATTCTGCGTAGCGAGGACGAGGAATGGCCGCGCCATCTCATAGGTGGTGCCGTCAACGGTGACCTGCCGCTCCTCCATCGCTTCGAGAAGGGCGGACTGGGTCTTCGGCGTGGCGCGATTGATCTCGTCGGAAAGAACGATCTGCGCCATGATCGGCCCGGGCCTGAACTCGAATTCGAGCGTCTTCTGGTTGAAGACACTGACGCCGGTGACGTCGCTGGGCAGCATGTCGGGCGTAAACTGAATGCGGCGGTAGGTGCTGCCAACGGTGCGGGCGATGGCCCGCGCGAGCATCGTTTTGCCGACGCCGGGCACGTCTTCGATGAGCAGATGGCCCTCACAGAGCAGCGCGACGACGGTCATGCGAATCTCACGATCCTTACCAATGATGACCTGCTCGACATTGGCAATGATGCGCTTGGCGACATCTTGCACTTCTTGCATGGGGTTGTCCTCTTACAGGGCTGTGAAATAGTGCCATCACGCAGAACGGATGAATCAGGAGTAAAGTTTACAGCACGGACGGGCAGATCGGCAATCTATTCACATTCGATTACGCGGACTGTCCGTCCGGGCAGCGGCCGCCGTCATGGCCTGCGGCTGTGATGCGCCGGACGCTGGCCAGAGCGCTGCAACCACTGTATAATCCCAGCTCATGGAACTGGAAGCCTATCCCCGCCCGGAAGAGGATACCGGCATCGGAATCCACTGGTGCGCAGGCGTCAGCGCGGCGGCGCCGGACATGGTGGAGGAGTTCTGGCTGCCGGAGCTGATCGAGCTGGGCATCAAATGGGTCAAGATTGCGGGGCAGCGGAATGCGTTGCACCTGGTGCGGACGCTGCTGGCCGCGCAGATCATGCCGGTGGTCGAAATTGTGCGCGGCAACCCCGCGCCCGCCCCCCTTTCTTCCACGGAGCTGGAGGAGGTCGAGCGGCTGATCGACGCGGGGGTGCGCTACTTCGAGTTCGACAGCGAACCGGACCGGGCGTCGCTGTGGCCGCAGGAAAAGCTGCCGCCGGACGCCGTGGCGGTGACGGCGCGTGCGGCGGTCGAAAATATGGAGGCCATTCTGGCGCGCGGCGGGCTGCCCGCGATCCCCGCGCTGAGCCCGGGAAGCGACTGGCGGCTGGTCCGGGAGATCAAGCGGGCCGGCGGTGACGCGCTGTTCGACGAGCCGGTCTGGCTGGCGATCCACAACTACTCGAGCAACCGTCCGCCGCAGTATCCGGAAGATCCGGCCCATCGCGAGGGCGCGCCGCTCTCGCATGAACTCTATCTCGCGCTGGCGACAGAAGGGTGGCGGGAAGACCCGTGGCAGGGCAGGTCGATGGAGGAGATCAACGATCTGCGCCGCCGGCTGGCGAGCAGAGAGGAGGCGCCTGTCGCGTCGGAGAGCGACGCGGCCCATGACTGGCGGAGGAAGCTTGCCGCGGCGCTGGCGCAGGTGACCCGCAGCCAGCCGCCGCCGCTGCCGCCGCATCGGATGCACTGGCGCGCGTTTGAAGAGCTGAACGACCAGGTGCAGGCCCTGGTCGGCCGCAGCCTGCCGATTCTGTCGACGGCGAACGGCTACCTCATCAACGAAGACGCCGACCCGCGCTACCCCGCCACCACGCCGATGCTGCACACGGCCCAGACCCTGGAGATCTGCCGGGCGATGATGGGGACCAGCCGCCACTCTGCCTCCGCGCCGGACTACTACTTCTGTACCGCGTTCTGGTTGCTGGCGCACGCGGCGCTGCAGGGCGAAGGCGCGGTGGACGAACAGAGCGCCTGGTACAGCCCAATGCACCTGGTGGAGGAGGCTTCGGAAGAGACGGATACCGGGGGGCCTCACGGCCCTGAAGCGTTCGGCTGGGCAACGCTGCCGATCGTGCCGCTGCTCAAGACGGAGCCGAAACAGGCGAGAAAAGCGGCGATAGGAGAAGAGCCTGAAACGGAGAGAGAGGAGAAGGAGGCCCTCTCGCCGTCCACGCCCGCGAACGGGCTGCCGCCGGGCGGTGAGGGCGTGATCAGCGGCAAGGTGCGGGGCGGCGCGGAGGCACAGCTGCGCCTGACGCACGGCGACGGTTTCGCCTACGAGTCGCTGACGGAGATGAGCGGCGCGTTCCGCTTTGTGGAGTTGCCGGCGGGCCGCTACAGCCTGGAGGTAACCGGCCCGCGCGGCAGCCGCGTGGACGAAATCGAGCTCGCGCCCGGCCAGAAGGTGGAACGCGAGCTGTCGGTCTACGGGTGGGGCTTCGAGATCGAGCAACGGACGGTAAAGCACGGGCGCATGTTGACCTGCAGCGTAGAGCTTCTGCCGCGCGCAGACCCCGTTCGCGGCCAGGGTGCGGAGGATACAGCGGGCGCAGGCCGGACAGGCACGCCGGCACTGCGGATCGGCAGCAGCGAACAGAAGAGCTGGGTCACACAGCTGGCGCGCGGCGTCGAGGGTCGGACGGCGTATTGCGAGGTGGGGCCGCTGCCCGGGGACAGCTACCGGCTGGAGGTGCTGGGCCTGGCGGAAGGCGGCGCCCGTCCTGCCAAAGGGGCGGGCCCGGTGGGCTGCCGGGCGCCCATCAGCCGCGGCATGGTGACCGACGTGCGCTTTGTCCACTCGCACGATGAGAGGAGAACGGCGCCGCGGCAGTCCAGCATCGCGGGCACAGTCGACGGCGAGGGCGTGCGTATTGTGCGCTTGCGGGGGGCGGGGCCTGGCGAGCAGCTCGCGCAAGCGGACGAGGAGGGCCATTTTCTGTTCAGCGGGCTGCCCGCGGGCGCATATACCCTCGATGTGAAGGACAGGCGCCTGCAGCGCTACCCCCGTCCCGTGGCCCTGGACGGTCGCAACGCGGCGCGCCGCGAGCTCCTTCTGCTGCCGGACGGCGCGCTGCCGACAGGGCCGGCGTTTGCTCTGCTGCAGGGTCAGACACGGCCGGGCGCGGCGGCTGCGCGTTCGGGCGCGGCGAAACAGGGCCGGCCAGGGCGGCAGGTGGCGCTGCTGGACGCACGCGGACAGCGCTACGTGACGGAGGTCGAGCCGTCCGGCGCATTTGCCTTTGACTGCCTGCCGGCAGGGGATTACGACCTCTACGCCGAAGGATACGGGCGGCGGGGGCTCCATCTGGATGCGGGGGACCGTCTCAGCATTCAGCTGGCGCGGCCTGCGGACGGGTGGAGCCACTGCACGCGCGTCCGCAAGGTAGCGGAGGCGCCGGGGATGATCCGCGTGCAGTGGCTGGCGCGGCCGGCGCTGACAGTTGTCGTCGAAAAGATGGGGGGCGAAGAGGAGACGCGCAGGACAGGTGGGGCCGAGCCGCCCTATCGCGTCGAGTTCGGGCCGTTTGCGCCCGGAATGTACCGCGTCCACAGCCCGGATCTGCCGGTCAGCGCCGAGGTACAGCTGGACGCGGAGGAGACCGCCGTGGTGACGTTTGTGCAGGATATGGAAGCGGCGCAGTCCTGAAATGTTCGACCGCCGGCGCCAGGAAACAACAACGTGATGAAAAGGGAGATATCTCCGCTGCGCGCGCCGGCTGCGAGCGCGGGCGGCAGCCTGCTTTCCCACCCGCGCGCGGCCCTGTTGTGCGCGGCGCTTTTTTGCGCGGCGCTGCTGCTGGGCGGCTGCCGGAACGCGGCAGAGGAGGGGACGCCGGCGCCCGCAGCCGAAACGCCGGCGGCCACAGCCACACCCAGGCTGCGCTGGATGGGCCCGGCATTCGTACGCCAGGTCGACAGCGAAATCGTCGCCCGCTGCACCAAGCAGGTCGGCATGGCGATCGAGCTGCTGCCGGCGCCGGCCAATCCGCTCGACCGCCTGGGCCTCTACCGTCAGTTCCTGCCGGCCAAATCGGAAGACATCGACCTGATCGATTTCGACGTTGTCTGGTCCGGCCTGCTCGCGCCCCATCTGCTCGACCTGGAGCGGTATCTTACGGCGGAGGAACGCGGGCAGTACTTCCCCATCTATCTCGAAAACAACAGCATCGACGGCGCGCTGGTGGGCCTGCCGCAGATGGCCGACGTCGGCCTTCTCTACTACCGCGCCGACCTGCTGGAGAAGTACGGCTACGCGCAGCCTCCGGCGACGTGGAGCGAGCTGGAGGAGATGGCGGCGGCGATCCAGGCCGGCGAACGGCTCGAAAACAGTGCATTCTGGGGATACGTGTGGCAGGGCAATGTGTACGAGGGTCTGACGGTCAACGCGGTGGAGTGGCTGGTAAGCGAGGGCGGCGAACCGATCGTCGACGCGGCCGGGCGTCTGGCCGTGGAGGATGCCGGCGCGGCGCGGGCGCTGGACAGGGCGGCCGCGTGGGTGGGCGAGATCAGCCCGCCGGAGGTGACGGTCTACCAGGAAGAGGATGCGCGCGCGCTGTTTCAGATGGGCAATGCCGCGTTCATGCGCAACTGGCCCTACGCCTATCCCCTGGGCCAGGCCGAGGACAGCCCGGTCCGCGACCTGTTTGGCGTGACGCGACTGCCCAAGGGGGAGGGTGCGGCGGCGCGCCATGCCAGCGCGATAGGCGGGCAGCAGATCGGCGTCAGCCGCTACAGCCGCAACCCGGACGCGGCGGCCGCCGCCGCGCGCTGCCTGACCGACATGGCCGCGCAGCGGCGGCGTGCGCTGGCCGACGGCACCGTTCCGGCGATCGCGGCGCTCTATGCCGATGCGGATGTGCGCGCGCGCATCGGGCCGGCCGAGCAGATCGAGGAGAGTCTGCGCGAGCATGCGGTGGCGCGGCCGGCTGCGAGGACCGGCCGCCGCTATATCGAGATTTCGCTGGTCTACTTTACCGAGGTGAACCGGGTCCTGACGGGCGAACAGGAGGCCGCCGGCGCGGCCGCCCGCATCGCCGAACAGGTCGGACAGTGGCTGGAGTGAGCGGCGCAACCGCGGGCCGGTGGCGTGGAGAGAGACGGAGACGCACCCGTTTCCGCAGCGCGCCCCGCTTTTCAAGGGGAATCAGGGGATTATAGACCTCGCTTGCGTTTGGTCATTATGATTGCCTCCGTTCCATGCCCTGTGGTTTCAAGGCCACACCTTGTCGATAGTCTTGCTGATCAGAGGAGCGACAATACCGACCAGAACGAACACGGATCCGATCAGAACTTTGAGAAATTTATTTTCTGAACGTTCGGCTGACTTATCAATCTTGTGGCTCAAATCTGAAATAGATTGTGTAACATCGGAAAACCTGCTCTCCAATTCGGTCCTCATGTTAGCGATGTCCTCTTTGGTAGCTGAATTCTTTTCGATGTTCTTGACTCGTTCATCCAACCTGATCATCATTTCGTTCAGGTTGTTCGACTGATCCATATCGTCCCCCCTCCCTGTCCTCTCCTACCCTCTCATTATTGCCTTTTGGAATTCGGAATCTGATTCTCACGCTGCTATTGTACCAGATACACGCCACATATACACCTGATAAACAGCAGCATAACGGTGTACACTGTATACACCACAGCAATTTAGCTTTTCTTGCCTCTTGGCCAGTTATCTTGCAAGGTCCCTTTTCAAACACCCTCCGGAGAAACGCGCCTACCAGGCCTGATATGTCACCTGATAGCTTGCGTTGACGGTGAAGATATAGGGCTTGTTCATACTGTAAGGCGTATCCACGTAGTAGGTGCTGACCCGGATCACATTCTCATTGGGCAGATAGTCGATCTGAACCGGCTTACCCGTCATGGGATTCGTCCCGCGGTACAGCTCAACCACGGCCTGGACCAACGAATGCAGTGCGGCCAGCTCGCTGAATGAAGACAGATACGGCCCTGTCTGAACACCGCCTGGCCCGATGAAATAACACTGAATCCCCGCGTCGGTTACGCACAGCTGCGCCGGCGTAGCGGCATGCGTCACGATGCAAGGTGTGCTTGGTCTTGGCGCCGCTGCCGGCCTTGGCATGGCGGCGCTGGTTGCCGTCGGTGTGGGCGTGTTGGTCGGCGTCGGCCTGGGCGTGTTTGCAGGCACCGGCGTATAGGTAGGCGCCGGCCTGGGCGTGTTGGTGCGCGTCGGCGTATAGGTAGGTCCCGGCCTGGGCGTGTTGGTCGGCGCCGGCCTGGGGGTGTTTGTGCGCGTGGGCGTGTTGGTGCGCGTCGGTGTGGGCGTGTTGGTCGGCGTCGGCGTGGGCGTATTGGTGCGCGTCGGCGTGGGCGTGTTGGTCGGCGTCGGCGTGGGCGTATTGGTGCGCGTCGGCGTGGGCGTGTTGGTCGGCGTCGGCGTGTGCGTGACGCATTCGTCATGATCGTCGACGGGAATTCCATCGACGTTCGGACAAGGAGGAGAATGCAACATCTCACGCGCCTCCACGATTATCGCGTCCTGCGCCATCCAGACCAGGCCGGCGACCAGGGCAAGGGCGCACAGGAGCACCAGCGTCAGCGGACGTCTCTTATGTTGCTGCATCAAGAACTGCCTCTCCTGATTTCATCGGATGTGGCTGTCTTCCGTGGTCGCGTAGCATCACCATATTGGCCGATCATCCCGGCAGGCCCATGCTCTGGCGACAGATCTTCCTGCGTCTGCGTTTACTGCTGGTCTGCCCTGGGCGTGGTCTGGTCGCCCTTGACCCGCACCCACTGGCTCGATTGGGGGCCTCCCTCCATGTAGTTGCCGCCGGTGAAGGAGCGCACGAACACGCCGGTCGCCACGCCGTTCTGAAGGCCGGTGATGGTGTAGCTGGCCACCCCGCCTTCCACGCTGATGCCGTCGTTGGGACCCACCGCCTTCGGGTCGGTCGGGTTGGCCCACACCCCGGCCGCCTGGCTCCAGCGCAGCGCGTGGCGTATCCCATTGTCGTCGATCCCATCCCGCGGGGTCACCGTCCAGCTGACGGTCAGCGTGCCGTCGCCCGGCGTGACCTGCACGTTGGCCGGCTCGATCGGTCCCGGCGGCGGCGGCTCCCCGGCCGGCGGCGGCGTGCTGTCCGACACCGACACCGCCACCGAGTCGGCCGCGATGCCGTGGTAGCTGCTGTCGGTACTGACAACGACGTGGCTGATGGTGACGCTCTCGTCGTCGTAGTCGTCGTCGGCCAGGCCGGACACGGTGAAGGTCTGCGCCCTGTTCCAGCCGGACGGCGTGAAGATGTATGAGGCCGGCGCGAAGCTCACCGCGCCGCCGTCGGAAGCGGTCAGCATAACGGTCACGTCGACCGTGGAGCGGCTGGTCAGGACCACCGTGTAGGTGGCGCTGCCGCCCTCGGACATGTTCAGCGTCGTCGGGGTCACCGTCACCCCGGCGCTGTCGTCGTCGCTGATGGTGACGGTTGCGGTGTCCTGGCCGTCGCCGGCCTTCTCCCAGCCGGCGGTGGTTGCGGCGATGGTGACGGTGAAGGTCTCGTCCTCCTCGTCCACGGCGTCGCCCACGGTGGGGATGGCGATGGACAGGCTCGTGCCGCCCGCGGCCACGCTGACCGGGGAGGTTATCGATCCCACGTCCTCCGCCGTGGCGGTGGCGCCGCCGTCGTAGCCCGCCGTCACCGTGAACTGCACGCCGCCGGCCGGGGCGGCTTCGCTCAGGGTGACGGTCAGGGTCGCGTCCGTCCCCTCGGCGGCCGCGGCCGCGTCCGTTATCGAGTAGGTCCTGGCCGCTTGCGGCGTGGTGTCAGCCACCGTTACGGAGACCGCGGCCGCGCTGATGCCGTTGTAGTTGCCGTCGCCGCTGGCAACGCCGTGGCTGATGGTGACCGCCTCGTTGTCGGTGTCGGCGTCGGCCACGCCGCTGACGGTGAAGGTCTGCGCCCTGTTCCAGTCGGACGGCGTGAAGGTGTAGGAGGCCGGCGCGAAGCTCGCCGCGCCGCCGTCGGAAGCGGTCGGCGTGACGGTCACGTCGGCCGTGGGCCGGCTGTCCAGGACCACCGTGTAGGTCGCGCTGCCGCCCTCGGATATGTTCAGCGCAGTGGGACTCACCGTCACCCCGGCGCTGTCGTCGTCCTGTATGGTCACCGTGGCGCTGTCCTGGCCGTCGCCGGCCTTCTCCCAGCCCTCGGTGGTTGCGGCCACGGTGACGGTGAAGGTCTCCTCCTCCTCGTCCACCGCGTCGCCCACGGTGGGGATGGCGATCGCCAGGGTGCTGCTGCCGGCGGTTACGGTGACCGGCGAGGTGATGCCGCCCACGTCCTCCGCGGTGGCGGTGGAACCGCCGTCGTAACCCGCCGTCACCGTGAGCGCCAAGCCGCCGGCAGGAGCGGCCGCGCCCAGGGTGACGGTCAGGGTCGCGTTCCCGCCCTCGGTGGCGCCGGCCACGGCCGTTATCGAGTAGGTCCTGGCCGCTTGCGGCGTGCTGTCAGCCACCGCCACCGAGACCGCGGCCGCGCTGGTGATGTCGTTGTAGTTGCCGTCGCCGCTGGCAACGCCGTGGCTGATGGTGACGCTCTCGTCGTCGCTGTCGTCGTCGGCCACGCCGGACACGGTGAAGGTTTGCGCCCTGTTCCAGGCGGACGGCGTGAAGGTGTAGGAGGCCGGCGTGAAGCGCGCCGCGCCGCCGTCGGAAGCGGTCGGCGTGACGGTCACGTCGGCCGTGGGTTGGCTGTTCAGGACGACGGTGTAGGTCGCGCTGCCGTCCTCGGATATATTCAGCGCCGTGGGACTCACCGTCACCCCGGCGCTGTCGTCGTCGCTGATGGTGACGGTCGCCGTGTCCTGGCCGTCGCCGGCCTTCACCCAGCCGGCGGTGGCCGCGGCCACGGTCACGCTGAAGGTCTCGTCATCCTCGTCCACCGCGTCCTGGGCTATGGGGATGCTGATGTCCAGGGCGCTGCTGCCTGCGGTTACGTTGACCGGCGAGGTTATCGATCCCACGTCGGCCGCGGTGGCGGTGGCGCCGCCGCCGTAGCCCGCGCTCACGGTGAACTGCACGCCCTCGGCCGGCGCGGCCTCGCTCAGGCTGACGGTCAGGGTCGCGCGCCCGCCCTCGGCCGCCGCGGCCGTGGCGCTGACCGCGTAGGTCCTGGCAGGGGCCGGCGCCTGTAGCTGCGGCGGCGGCGTGGTGTCGGCCACGGCCACGGAGACCGCGGCCGCGGCGATGTCGTTGTAGTTGCCGTCGCCGCTGGCAACGCCGTGGCTGATGGTGACGCTCTCGTCGTCGTAGTCGTCGTCGGCCACGCCGGACACGGTGAAGCTCCGCGCCCTGTTCCAGTCGGACGGCGTGAAGATGTAGGAGGCCGGCGCGAAGCTCGCCGCGCCGCCGTCGGAAGCGGTCGGCGTGACGGTCACGTCGTGCGTGGGCTGACTGTCCAGGAGGACGGTGTAGGTGGCGCTGCCGTCCTCGGCGATCTTCAGCGCAGTGGGATTCACCGTCACCCCGGCGCTGTCGTCGTCGCTGATGGTTATGGTGGCGGTGTCGCGGCCGTCGCCGGCCTTCAGCCAGCCGGCGGTGGCGGCGGCGACGGTCACGCTGAAGGTCTCCGCCTCCTCGTCCACGGCGTCGTCGGCTATGGGAACGGTGATTTCCAGGGTGGTGGCGCCCGCGGTCACGGTGACCGGCGAGGTAATCGAGCCCACGTCGGCGCTGTCAGCCGAACCGCCGTAGCCCGCGCTCACGGTGAACTGCACGCCGTTGGCCGGCGCGGCCTCGCTCAGGCTGACGGTCAGCGTCGCGTCCGTCCCCTCGGCGGCCGCGGCCGTCGCGCTGACGGCGTAGGTCCTGATGATGGTCACCGTGGCGGTGGCGTCGCCGGCCGCGGCCGCGGTCCAGCCCGCCGGCGGGGTCAGGGTAACGGTGAAGACCTCGTCCTTCTCGGCCAGCGCGTCGGCGGCGATGGGGATGGTCAGCGTGGCCGTCCGCGCCCCGGCCGCCACCCTGACCGTCTGGGGGATGCTGCCGGCGTCGTTGGCGTCGGCGGAGCCCGAGAAGTCGGCGCTGACGCCGAACGCCAGGCCGCCGCCGGGCGCGCTGGCGCTGAGGGTCACGGTCAGCACCGCCTCCTGCCCCTCGGCAGCCGCGGCCGTGCCGCTGATGGAGAAGTTGGTCGGGGTGGTGTCCGCCACCGTCACGGCCACGGAAGCCACGGCGATTTCGTTGTACCCGGCGTCGGCGCTGAGCGCGGCGTGGCTGATGGTGACGCTCTCGTCCTCGGCGTCGTCGTCGGCCGCGCCGCTGACGGTGAAGGTCCGGGCGCTGTTCCAGTCGGACGGCGTGAAGGTGTAGGAGGCCGGCGCGAAGCTCGCCGCGCCCTCGTCGCCACTGGTTGGCGTGACGGTCACGTCGTGCGTGGGCTTGCTGTCCAGGACCACGGTGTAGGTGGCGCTGCCGCCCTCGGATATATTCAGCGCAGTGGGATTCACCGTCACCCCGGCGCTGTCGTCGTCCTGTATGGTGACGGTCGCGGTGTCCCGACCGTCGCCGGCCTTCACCCAGCCTGCGGTGGTGGCGGCCACGGTCACGCTGAAGCTCTCCTCCCCCTCGTCCACCGCGTCGTCGGCTATGGGAACGGTGATTGCCAGGGCGCTGTTGCCTTCGACGATGGTGACCGGCGAGGTGATGCCGCCCACGTCGGCGCTGTCGGCCGAACCGTCGTAGCCCGCGGTCACCGTGAAGGCCACGCCTTCGGCCGGCGCGTGCTCGCTGAGGGTGACGGTCAGGGCGGCGTTCCCGCCCTCGGCCGCCGCGGCCGTGGCGCAGACGGAGAAGGTCCGCGCCGGCGGCGGGTCGCCCTCGGGCCGGCTCTCAGGCAGGGTGATGCAGGCGTTGGCGCGCTCGCCCTTGCCGGCCGCGTTCTCGGCGCGCACGCTCACCGCGTAGGTCGCGCCGCTCTCCAGGTTCTTGAAGGTGAAGGAGAGCCGGTCGGCCTGGGGCCGCTTGACCCGGCCCTTGCCGCCGTCGGCCGGCTTCAGGTGCACGATGTAGTTGTCGGGCGCGCCGCCGCTCGCCGGGGTCTGCCAGCTGACGGTCAGGCTGTCGGCCGCGCCCAGCAGCTGCGGGTTGACCACCGGGCCGGGCGGCTCCGGCCTGCCCTGCTGCTGCTGCTGCGCCCGCGGCGCAACGTCGCTGATGGTCACCGTGGCCGTGTCGTCGCCGGCCGCGGCCGCGCTCCAGCCCGCCGGCGGGGTCAGCGTCACGGTGAAGACCTCCTCCTCCTCGGTCAACTCGTCCTCGGCTATGGGGATGGTCAGCGCGGCCCTCTTTTCGCCCGCCGCCACCGTCACCGTCATGGGGATGCTGCCGGCGTCGTTGGCGTCGGCGGAGCCCGAGAAGTCGGCGCTGACGCCGAACGCCGCGCCGCCGCCGGGCGCGCTGGCGCTGAGGGTGACGGTCAGCGTCGCGTCCGTCCCCTCCGCGGCGCTGGCAGTAGCGCTGATTGAGAAGTTGGTCGGCGTGCTGTCCGCCACCGTCACGGCCACGGAAGCCACGGCGATTTCGTTGTAACCGGCGTCGGCGCTGAGCGCGGCGTGGCTGATGGTGACGGTCGCGTCCTCGGCGTCGTCGTCGGCCAGGCCGGAGACGGTGAAGGTCCGGGCGCTGTTCCAGTCGGCCGGGGTGAAGGTGTAGGAGGCCGGCGCGAAGCTCGCCGCGCCCTCGTCGCCACTGGTTGGCGTGATGGTCACGTCGGCCGTGGGCTTGCTGTCCAGGACCACGGTGTAGGTCGCGCTGCCGCCCTCGGATATGTTCAGCGTCGTCGGGGTGACCGTCACCCCGGCGCTGTCGTCGTCCTGTATGGTGACGGTCGCGGTCTCCTTGCCGTCGCCGGCCTTCTCCCAGCCGGCGGTGGCCGCGGCCACGGTCACCGTGAAGGTCTCCTCCTCCTCGTCCACGGCGTCGTCGACGGTGGGGATGGCGAGCGCCAGGCTGCTGCTGCCGGCGGTCACGGTGACCGGCGAGGTTATCGAACCCACGTCATCCGCGGTGGCGGTGGAAGCGCCGTCGTAGCCCGCGGTCAGCGTGAAGGCCACGCCGCCCTGCGGCGCGGCCGCGCTCAGGGTGAGGGTCAGGGTCGCGTCCGTACCCTCGGTTGCGCTGGCCGTCGCGCTGACGGAGTAGCTGGTCGGCGTGCTGTCCGCCACCGCCACGGCCACGGAAGCCACGGCGATGTCGTTGTACCCGGCGTCGGCGCTGAGCGCGGCGTGGCTGATGGTGACGGCCGCGTCCTCGGCGTCGTCGTCGGCCAGGCCGGAGACGGTGAAGGTCCGGGCGCTGTTCCAGTCGGCCGGCGTGAAGGTGTAGGAGGCCGGCGCGAAGCTCGCCGCGCCCTCGTCGCCACTGGTTGGCGTGACGGTCACGTCGGCCGTGGGCTTGGAGGCCAGGACGACGGTGTAGGTCGCGCTGCCGCCCTCGGACACGTTCAGCGTCGTCGGGGTCACCGTCACCCCGGCGCTGTCGTCGTCCTCTATGGTGACGGTCGCGGTCTCCTGGCCGTCGCCGGCCTTCTCCCAGCCGGCGGTGGATGCGGCGACGACGACGGTGAAGGTCTCGTCCTCCTCGTCCACATCGTCGCCCACGGTGGGGATGGCGAGCGCCAGGCTGCTGCTGCCGGCGGTCACGGTGACCGGCGAGGTTATCGCACCCACGTCCTGCGCGGTGGCGGTGGAAGCGCCGTCGTAGCCCGCGGTCAGCGTGAAGGCCACCCCGTCCGCCGGCGCGGCCGCGCTCAGGGTGAGGGTCAGCGTCGCGTCCGTCCCCTCGGCGGCCGCGGCCGTCGCGCTGATTGAGTAGTTGGTCGCGGTGGTGTCCGCCACCGCCACGGAGACCGCGGCGATGGCGATGCCGTTGTACTGGCCGTCCGCGCTCAACGCCTCGTGGCTGATGGTGGCGCTCTCGTCGTCGCTGTCGTCGTCGGCCAGGCCGGACACGGTGATGGTCTGGGCCTGGTTCCAGGTCTCCGGGGTGAAGGCCGGCGCAAAGATGTCGAGGCCGACCGCGTCGGTCTCGCTTACCTCGATCCAGAGGTAGACGTCGTCGGCCGGCTGGCTGTTCAGCACCACGGTGTAGGTCCCGCTGCCGTCCTCGGATATGTTCAGCGTCGTCGGGGTCACCGTCACCCCGGCGCTGTCGTCGTCCTGTATGGTGACGGTCGCCGTGTCCTTGCCGTCGCCCTCCTTCTCCCAGCCGGCGGTGGCCGCGGCGACGGTGACGCTGAAGGTCTCCTCCTCCTCGTCCACGTCGTCGTCGGCTGTGGGGATGGCGATGGACAGGGTGCTGCTGCCGGCGGTTACGGTGACCGGCGAGGTGATGCTGCCCACGTCGGCCGTCTCCGCCGTCTGGCCGGAGTAGCCCGCGGTCAGCGTGAAGGCCACGCCGTCGGCCGGGGCGGCCTCGCTGAGGGTTATGGTCAGCGTGGCGTCCGACCCTTCGGCAGCCGCGGCCGTCGCGCTGACCGAGTAGGTCTTGGCCGCCGCCTGCTGTTGCTGCTGCTGGGCGGCCTTCGGGGTGGTGTGTTCGCCCTTGACCCGCACCCACTGGCTGGATTCGGCGCTGCCCTCGCTGTAGTCGCCGCCGGTGAAGGAGCGCACGAACACGCCCGTCGCCAGGCCGTTCTCCAGGCCGGTGATGGTGTAGCTGGTCACGCCGCCTTCCACGCTGAGGCCGTCGTTCTGGCTGCCCGTCCTGGGGTCGTGGGGGTTTGCCCAGACGCCCGACACCTGGCTCCAGCGCAGGGCGTGGCGGATCTCGCCGTCCTCGAACCCCTCGCGCGGCGCGACGTTCCACCTGACCGTGAGCGTGCCGTCGCCCGGCGTTACCTGCACGTTGTACGGCTCGAGCTGGCCCGGCTCCGGCGGGCCGGTTTGCGGTTCCGGCGGCCCCTGCCTCTGCCCCTGCGGGACTTCGACCTCCGCGCCCGGCTTGGCGGCCTTGACCGTCAGCACCGGCGCGTAGGCGCTGCATCCCGCTTCGTTGCAGGCGCGCACCGTCAGGTCGTAGTGGTAGTGGGCGCTCACGTCGGTGCCCAGCCGGTGGCCGCCCAGCGGCGGGTCGTAGGTGTTGAAGCGGTCGTCCAGGGTCAGGTCCAGCGCGACGATATGCTCCGCGTCGCCGACGCCCTCGCCGTCGGCCTGCTCCTGCCACTCCGTCATCACCTGCACGGTCGCGCCGTCGTCGAACACCCGCTGCCAGGCCGGCTGGTAGTAGGTGGGCAGGTCCCCGTCGAACGGCGGCGTCCACCGCATGACCAGCTCGTGGCGCAGCGGATCGGTGGCGTGGCCGGTGGAGATGCCCAGGATCTGGGCCGTTGCCGTCAGGCCGTCCGGCGTGTCGGGAATGCCGGGGCCCGGGGATTGCAGCGGCGGCGCGTCGTTGTCGAAGATGGTGATGGTGAACCGCCCCGTGAGCCCCTCCGGGTTATCGCTGCGGGCGTTGAGGATGATGGTCTCGTCGTTTTCTTCCACGGCGTCGTCGTGGAAGAAGATGTACAGGGAGGAGGAGGTCAGCTCGCCCTGGGGCACGGTGACGCTGTCCTCTTCCATATAGTAGTCGCCGGTGGTGCCGGCCTTGTCGCCGAACCTGGCCGTGCCGCCCCGGGTGAAGGTGATGGTGGTCCCGCCGGCCGGGGCCGGGCTGTCCAGCGTGAAGAGCAGCCGGGCGTGGACCCGGCCTTCCAGGGCCCAACCCTCGGTGCTGTCCGCGGTCGTCCGCTGCGGGTCGTCATCGATGCTCATCGTCATGGCCGTGGGCAGGGGGATGGACAGGGGAATGTGCGCGGGCTGCGGGCCCACGCCGCTGACGGTCAGGGTGAAGTCACCCGTATTCCCGCCCGAGAAGGTGGTTGCCTCGACGGTGTAGGTCCCGGCGGCAAGGGTTCTCTGGATGGTGGTGGTGGTGACGCCCGGGCTGCCAAAGGCATTGACCAGGTTGAGATTTCGGGGGTTCGCGCCCCGCTTCAGGTACATCTCGGTCGAGATGTCGGCGCTCTCCAGGGTCAGCGTGACCTCGGAGGACTGCGCCAGGGTGAAGACGTAGAAGCGGGCGTACTTCTGAATGTTGACCGAATTGATGCAGCCGGCGGCCCACTCCCCGTTGACGGCGCCGTCGCCGGGCAGGGTTTGCACGCAGGGGTTGGGGTCGAACATCACGGTGGCCCAGGGGCCGTCGCCCACCTCGCTTTTGGCCCGCAGGCGCAGGTCGTAGGACGCGCCCTCCTCCAGGCCGGTGAGGAGGGCCCTGGTGCGCTCCGGCCAGAGATACGGGCCGTCGCTCCAGCCCTGCCCGCTGCCCGACTTGACGTACTGCAGGTCCCAGCCGGTGATGAGCGTTTGGTCGCCACGGATGTGGATGGGGGTGTGCCAGGTTATGCCGGGGGACCAGGTCACGAGGATTTCCCCATCCTTGTGGCCGCCGGTGGCGTTCAAGCCCTCCGGGGCGCCGGGGACGGTCCAGGTGACGATCCGGCTCCCGGTAGTGGGCATGGATACGACATTGCCGTCCAGGACGGCGTACAGCCGCACCATGTAGGGGAAGCCGGACTGGAACCCCTTGAAGGTGGTGCGCTTGCCGCCGGTCCAGGTGGTTTCCTCGCCGGCCTGGACGACGCCCTGGGGCAGGCCGTGGGCGCTGGTGGACAGCTCCGGCCAGTCCTCCCAGTCCCAGGTGCCGGCCTTGCGGATCTGGATGATGTGTCCGCCGTAGCCGGGGTAGTAGGCGAAACTGGCGTCGTGCTGGTGTTCGAAGATGATGGCCGGGGAGCCGTCGGCCGCGCCCGGCTCAGCCGACCACCGCGGCGCCGGGACCCCGGCGACGCCGGCCAGCTGCTCGTTCCAGGGGCCGTAGCCCTGGGAGGTCACCGACCGCAGCCGGACGAAGTAATGCCGCCCGTTCTCCAGGCCCTCCAGCGCCACCGAGGTGGCGTTGCCGGCCACCTGGCGCGTTTTGGGCGGGTCGGGATAGACGGTCCGGGCGCTGCGGTACGTGACCGGCCCGCGCGCGTCCACCGGCTCGTACCAGATGTCGTAGTGGGCCGGCGCCGGCGAGGGGGCGGTCCAGGAAGCCGTGATGATGGGAGCGCCCTCCCCGTCCAGGCCGGGGGTGAGCTGCAGCTGGAAGGGGTCGTCCTGGCGCGGGTCCGGGTAGGCGTCGGTGATGGTGACCCGGGCCGTGCCGGGGCTGCCCAGGAAGTAGTCGTACACGTGGGCGTCGCGGATGGTGTAGGTCTCGCCGCCGTACGTGACGGTCCGCCCCGGTATGACCCGCGCCACCTGGCGGACGCTCACGTAGAAGTGCTCGTGGCCCTCGGCCACGCTGTCCGAAGTGATGGGGATCGCGAAGTTCGTGGCGTGCGAGTTGGCGGGGATGGTGACCGAGTAGGGCCCGCCGGTGAAGTCCTCGCCGGCCTTGGCGGTGCCGTCGTGGGTTACGACCGTGACGGTGACGTCGCTGCTCGGGACGATGCTGAGATTGATGCCGATTCTTACGGTGGGCCCGGATTCGGCGACGGTGTAGGCGGTAGTCGCCATGAAGGCCCTCGGGCGCTCGCCCGTGGGCGCTCGCGGCGCGACCGACCGCAGCGACCAGGCGCCGGCGCCGGCCGAGTTCTTGGCCCGCACCCGCACGTCGTAGGCGACGCCGTTGGTCAGCCCGGTGAGCTCCACGCTGGTTGTTCCGGGGGTGTGGGCGGAGGCCACCCAGCCGGTGTTGGGGTCGCCCGGGGTCGAGGCGGCCTGGTCGGCGGCCGTGCCGAGCTTGTACTCCAGGTCGTAGCCGCTGATGTCCGCTCCGCCGTCGCTGGCCGGGGGCCGCCACGACACCGTGAGCCTGCCAGTGCCGGGCACGGCGCTCAGCGCGCCGACCGCGCCCGGCACGGTGACCACTCCGGGGGTGACCGACACCACGTTTGACCAGAGGCCGGCGCCCACCGCGTTCCTGGCCCGCACCCGCACGTCGTAACTCGTGCCGCCGGTCACGCCGCTTATCGTCGCCGTGGTGCCGGTGCCGGTGTGGGTGACGTCCGTCCAGCTGGTGCCGGCGGTCTCCTTGTACTGCACGTCGTAGCCGGTGACGGCCGTCCCGCCGTCTTCCCGCGGGGCCGACCACGACGCCGTGATCGTGTTGGCACGCGCCGAGAGGCTCAGGATGGGCTTGGAGGGCACGGAGCCCACCTCCGGCGCGTCCTCGAGGATGCGGCTCCAGCCCGAGCTGGCGGCGCCTTTCACCGCGTTTATCTGCACCTGGTAGGTCTCGCCGTTGGTGAGGCCGGTGATGACGTGCGGGCTTGGCGCGGTCAGGGCCTCCCCGGCGTCCGACGGCTGCCAGCTGCCCTGGGGGGACTTGACCCGCCAGCGGATCTTGCCCGCTTCCGTTCCGGCGACCAGGGTGTAGCGCACCGTCAGCTTTTCGTGGCCCGCGATGATGCGGTCGATGGCGGGGGCGGCGACGGCGGGCTCCATGCCCAGGGTCACCGCCGTGCCCGCGGTCCAGGAGGGGACGTTGCTGATCCATACCGCGTTCTTGCCGCTGATACCGGCGTCGGCCAGGGCGAACTTGCTGCCGTCCACGGTCAGCGAGTAGCCGGTCTTGAGGGCGTCGGGGATGTTGACCGTCAGGCCGAAGCCGAGCCGTCCAGTTCCGACGAAGACCACCGCGACGGAGTAGACCGTCCCGTCGACGAGGAAGTCGTCGTCGCTGAGGGTGGCCGTGGTCGTGCACTTGTCGGACGCCGTGGGCAGGGCGTTGTTGCAGCCCAGGGCGCCGCCGGTCAGGGCCTGGGGCGTCAGCGTCGCCGACCAGGGGTTCTGGGTCTGCGGCAGGGCCTGCAGGCTCATCACCACGTCGTCGCTCTGGGACCAGGTGATGCCCGTGTTGGTCCAGGTGGCGGTACCGCCGCTGACGGTGGCGTCGTCCAGGTCCAGCTTGGTCTCGCCCACCGCCGGGCTGTTCAGGTGCAGCGCGTAGCCTTCTTCCAGCGCGCCGGGGATATTCGTGGTGAGGCCGAAGACCAGCGTGCCGTTGTTGAGGGAGATCTTCTTGATGGTGTAGGTCGTTCCATCCAGGGTGAAAGTGCGCTCATTAACGCTGAGCCGGTCGGCGTGGGTGCACTTGCTGGCATCGGCGGTGTTGTCGTTGTCGCAGCCCAGGGCTCCCGAGCCAATGTTCCCCGCGTCCATGACGACGCCCCAGAGGACGTCGACGATGGTGACCGTGGCGGGCCCGCCGGTAGGGGTATAGCCCGTGCCCGGGGTGATGGCAAGCGTGAAGGTCTCGCCGCCCGGCTCGGACACGGTGTCGCGGACGATGGGAATGTCAATGGAGATGAAGTTGACCCCGGCGGGGAAGGTGACGGTCCAGGGGCCGGCCGCGTAGTCCGTGGTGGCGGTGGCGGTGCCGGCGGTGGCCGTCACCTGGACGCTGACGTCGGAATCGGGATGTTCGTCAAGGGTCTCAAATGCGATCCGGGCGACGCCGCCCTCGGGGGCGGTGTAGGCCGTCGGGTTGAACTGGACCCGCACCGGGCCGGAGGGCGTGCCCGAGGCGACGGCGGACCAGGGGCCGGCGCCGACGGAGGACTTGGCGCGCACCCGCACGTCGTAGCGCGTGAAGGCTTTCAGGGGCGCCGTCCGCAGCTCCAGCTTCACCGAGTCCTGATCGGCCCAGGACAGGCCGGTGTTGGACCAGGTCGCCTGGTCGCGGGCACTGTTGAATGTGGCGTCGCTGAACTTGAACGAGACGCCGTCCACGCTCAGAACCCAGGCTTCCGCGCCGGCGGGGAAAGCACGTGCCCCGTCGTGCCCTATGGTGAGGTCGCCGTTGCTTTTGAGTTGAACGAAATTGACATCGTAGGTCGTTCCGCCGTAAACGTAGTCGTCATCCGAGAGGTCAACTGCGCATAAAGTCCCGCCGCAACCAATTCCTTCACTGAGGCCGGCGGTGCCGACCGTCAGCGTGGAGGTCCAGATGCTACCGCCGATGACCGCCGAGGCGGTGGTGCCGGTGTGCCCGGCGTCCACCCAGCCCAGGGACGGGTCAGGCGTGCGGGCCAACTCCAGCGCAATATCGTCGCCTGCGGACAACGCAAGGGAGCCGGAAAATCTCAGTGTGTCTCTAGGGACCGAATTTTCCTGCAATGTGGGGTTACGCAGGACAACCCTGTCACTGCCCTCGACTACGACGAGCCGCACGGCGTCCAGCGACCCGGCGGGGAATGACTTGTTGAGCCTGACAGTGACGAACTGGCCGGAGGTGTCGTAAGAGAAACCAATCACCTGATAGGTGACGCCGTCATACGGAAACTCGTTGGCCGTGAGCGTTGTCGCAACGTTGCACTCTTTCCCCGACACAGAGTCATGGCAGCCCAATGTGCCGCTGGCCACCTCCTGCACCGCCAGCGTGGCCGACCAGAAGACGACCTCCCGGTCCAGGGCGCTGCTCTGCTTGTACTGCACGTCGTAGCCGCTGATGGCGGAGTCGCCGGCGTCGGTGGGGGCGGTCCACACCACGGTGAGCTGGCGGTCTTCCTCTGCCACGACCACCCCGGCGGGCGCGCCGGGGGGCCGGCTGGGACTCAGGCTCACCGTAACGGGGGTGCCCACGGTGAAGGTGGGGGCACCGGTGCTCCAGGTCGCCAGGGTGCCGCCAAAGCCGGAGGCGTCGGCCATGGGGAGCGTGGCGCTGCCCGCGCGCAGCGTGTAGCCCCTGAGCGCGTCGGGGACGCTGGGGCTGACGTGCATGTTGAGCGCGGTGCCCCGCACCCAGAGCTGGGTGATGGTGTAGGTCGTGCCGTCCAGGACGAAATCATTGTCGCTGAGGGTGGCCGCGGTGCTGCACTTGTTGGCGTCGGTGGCGCTGGTGCTGTCGCAGCCCGCCGCGTTGCCGCCCACGTCCTTGGGCGTCAGCGTGGCGGTCCAGAAGGCGGGCGTGCCTTCGGACTGGACCCAGGTGGACGGGCCGCGGTCCTGGGTGGTCGCGTCAGTTGACCGTATTTGAACCTGGTAGGTCACGCCGTTGGTGAGGCCGGTTATGACGTGTTGGCTTTGGCCGTCAACGAGATCCCCCGTTTCACTGGGTTGCCAACTGCCCTGGGGGGACTTCACGCGCCAGCGGATTTCGACAACCCTGGTATCGGTGCCCGTTGCGGCGTAGTTCACCGTCAGCTGGCCGTCGCCGGGGACGACGCCGCTGATGGTGGGCGGGGCCGTGGACTGGGCCTGGGCGGTGGGCGCGCCGTGCAGGGAGAGGAGGGCGATGATGGCCAGGAGGAGCGTGAGGGACGGGAGACGGCGGGTCAGGGCATGGAACATGCTCCCCCCCCCCCCCCCCCCCCCCGAACATGCGTGCTGCACGCGTCAGGGGCGCGGCGACAAGCTTGCGCGCCGCCTGGCGGCCTATCTTCCTGCTGCTGTGGTCGTTCCTGGCGCTGGTCATTGTCGCTTGCCTCCCATTTTCAACCGCGTTCCGCTCTTTGTCCGCCGCGTCGGTGTTCAGGTTGCGCCTGCCATAAGGTAAACGCGCATACCTCCCAACTCGTTGGGTACACGCACCGACCACAGTATACACCACGCATATGACATATACGTGACCTGACGGACGGATTTACGTGATATATTGTGATATTTTGGCGAATCTGGTACAGTTGCCGCGGCGGAGGCCGGTTCCTGCGGCCCCGCAGGCCGGGCAGCGGCGGCGAGGGGGTGCGTGCAGCCGGCCCCGCAAACCGGAGCGCAGGCCGGGGCGTAGATTGCCGGCCTGTGGAGGGGCGGCGCGCCGGGCAGGAAACGGCGGCGACGCCCGGCGGCCGGCAAGAGGATCAGGGGGACCCGACCATCAGGGTGGACGCGTCATCTGTTCGGCTATGCGCCGCGGCAAATCCATTCGCGTCGCAGCCAAAGCCATCTGTGCCAAGAAGTGCCTGAATGACAACGCCCACTTCGGGATGCGGGATTCCGAAGTGGGCGTTTGATTCTGCCGCGCAGCACTAATTGCAGAATTTGTCAAATCAAGTTGAGCGGGGACAAGGCTATTCTAGCATGAAATACTTTACAACGTTGTTGTAAGAGGTAAGTTGTATTGCGCGTTTGTTTCCGTCCTGAGTAGCAAGTAGTGTAAACTCATAGCTTCTAGCTTGTTCCAAGAATTGGATAAAACCTTGGTCTACTGCAAGCGTCTCAATTTCGCTATCTTGCAGTTGAGGAAGAAGGCGATACAGGCGTCCTGGTAATTGTTGGTTTGTTATAACCAAGGTAAGGAAAGGGGATTATATACCTATGCACATTTTGAACTGGTAGACGCTACTTCTTCTCATACCGCCACTCACCTTTCTTCTTAGGTGGCATTCGCAGCACCATCTCCGCAATTTTCTCCGGCGAGGCGTCAATACGTTCAGGATAGGAACTCTTGACTGGTCTGCCACGCGGACGTTTTTGCCTATTTTTTTGGTTTCTGTTTTTGTTGTTCATGGTATCTTCGTCCTATCCCCAACCCAATAGCCTGGGAATCAAAATCTCGAAAGTGAAGCCAGACCCCACTACAATCACAATAAGCCAAGTCCTCAAGTTGGCTAGGTCTGCTTTAGTGGCTAAATGCTCAGAAGTTCCTTCAAGACGCGCTATGCGTTCTCCATGCTCAGTAGTCGTCGCCATTGATTGCCCCCTTTCGACTTCGTAGCTTTCTCCTCCTGCAAACGGAAAGGAAAAGATTACAACACTCCGGTGGGTTACCACAGGAGTGTTAGCGTCCGAAGCTACTTCTTCTTGCCACTGCTACCCCCTTTGGCCGGGACACTCTTAGGGGGCTTATCTGTGGGGAGCTTGCTTACAGTAGGTTGATACCCGTTCTGCTGCCACGAAGGGGAATGCGCAGGTCGAGTTTCGTGGGAGGGCTTCGTTTGGGGTCTTCTTCTATTGAAGCTCATATTTGTTCCTTTTCTCATTCTCAAGAGGGCCAAAATTCGACCGTGCTAATCTCACTGGCAGAAATCAGAACCCCTTTCCCATCTTCGACAGCCGGGGTCCATTTCCCTTCTTCGTCTATGATGACTTGGTCGCCAACTAAAAGTCGCACATTGGGTATACCAATAATCTAATGGTACAATCCGTGCATGAGGAGGCGACTCTATGGCTACCACACTGGATACAAGTCGCTTTGAAAGGCTGGAAGACCGCGTTAACAATGAGTCTGAAAAGACAAGCAGGCTTGCAGGCGCTTACGAACATTTGGCAACAAAGGAAGATTTGGCTAAATCCGAAAATCGAATCATAAAATGGATCGTCGGCATCGCCATCACCATCCTGATCGGAATGATCGTTCAGACTTCATTGCTATGGCAAGCAGTCCTTTCTCTTTCCGGCCAATAGCCTACTCCTCGTCATCCTCAATCAATTCTTCATAAGTCAGCCGCACGCCCGGCGAGGCACTCAGCAGGGTATCCATCCGCCCGACGCCCGACGCATCACCCATGTTCCAGCGACCGCTGAACTCGTACAAATAACGGTGCAGATGTTTGGGGCTGAAATGGTGGAATACGCCCACGTAACCCCGTTTCAGCATCGACTGTGTCGAGGACTACCTGAGCGGGCCGGAGGCGCTAACCCCCCCGCAGTCCACGCAGTTCCGCCTCCAACTCGCGAATCCTGGCAGAGTTCTCATGCTGCCTTCCCCGGCCAAGATAGTTGGCGACGACATTGGCCAGAATTGCAATAACCATGGCCACGAGCACCTGGTTGAGCAGTCCCGTACGTAGGTCCTGGTCGGCCGCAAATGTCGCGACCAGGTCTTCGTCTACCGGTTCACCCGTTTGCGCGAGTTCCGCAAGCGTCAACGTGATCTCGGTCGAACTGGAAAGGAGCCCCGGCCCGCGCACGACCCCCAGGGTCAGGCCATACAACATCGCCACAATCGTAATCACATTGAAGACCACGGGTTGGAGCAGTTTGTCTTTCACTTTAGATCCTCCTTGTCCATGCGTTGCGGCACAACCTCACATGATGAGGGCCTTACGCCAATAAGCGTTCCAAAAGAGATAGGACGCTACGGGACAGTATACCACGCGGGTATGACATTTCAATGACTTGCCGGCCAACTTTCCGCGACTTTTTGTGATATTTTGGGGGCCTATATAGATTTGGCGATAAACTGCCACGCTTGCAAGAGCAGTTTCAATGTTCTCTCCAAGACGATCTTTCAGCAGACCAAGATTCCGTTGGAATGCAAAACCCGCCAGCATGACTGCTGGCGGGTTGTTTGAGCTGTGGTGATGTTGGGGGTAAATCAGGCCATCAGGGATCTCATTTTGCGAACAGCTCCCAGCCTTGCAAAACCAACAGTCCAGGAATGCCGACCAGCAGAACCCATTTTATCCAGCGAAGTTCCATTTTGATCTCGCCAATGGAGATGTCAATGCTCGATAAACGAGTCTGAACCTCTTCTGTTCGGTTCTCCTGGTTGTCAACACGTTCTTTCAGACTGTCGTGCTTGGTCTCAAGTTGGGCCACTTGAATCGAGAGAGCGCCGTCGGCTTGGGCCGTCATTTCACACCAATTCCTTTCGGAGTTCCTCCCAGTCGCTACCCTAAGCATGCCCGATTTGCATTCACCTGTCAAGCCCAAATCCGGTTGTCGCCTGGGAAAAGCGGTTCAAACCACCCGCTTCGCGTCGTTGAGCCAGTCCCCCAGCCGCGTGATCAGCGGATAGAGTGCCGCCGCCAGCAGAAAGGTCGCCAGAGTCGCCAGAATCGTGTCGGTGAGATCAAAGTAGGTCAGCGCTTCCATCACCTGTCTCAGGTGAACGTTGATCGTCCCGCGCGCGTCAGAGAGAGATCCCTGGTCCCCGCAGGGACCTGCTCCAGCTTACCACGCACATATGACATTTACGTGACCTGGCGGGCGATTGATCGTGACTTCTTGTGAGTTTTCGCCGAATCTGGTATAGTTGCCGCGGTGGACGCCGAATCCTGCGGCCCGGGGGAAGGGGCCTGCGCAGTCCAAGCGAGGTGAGGGGATGAAACGACGACGCCAACCGGCGCCTGAGGAGGAGACCGCGCTGCGGGAGCGGCTCGCCAGGCTGAGCGAGGCCAGCCTGCGCATCAACGAGAGCCTCGACTTCGACACGGTGCTGCAGGGCGCCCTCGACTCGGCGCGCGCGCTGACCGGCGCGCGCTACGGGGTGATGACCCTGCTGGACGGCGCGGGACGGGTGCAGGACTTCCTGTCCTCGGGGATGGGCGGCGAGGAGGCCGAACAGATCTGGCAGACCCCGGACGGGTTGGAGATTTTCGAGCGCCTGGGCAGCGTCTCCGAACCCCTGCGCATCCCCGACCTGGTGGGTTACGTCAGGTCCCTGGGCTTCGCCGGCTTCCGTCTGCCCCTGCCGGTGGGGCCGGCGTCGCCCTTCCTGTCGTCGCAGATACACCACGGCAGCGAGCGGGTGGGCAACATCTTCCTGACCGGGCGCGAGGACGGGCGTGAATTCAGCCGCGAGGACGAACAGACCCTGGTCATGTTCGCCTCGCAGGCGGCGCTGGTCATCATCAACGCGCGCCGGCACCGGGAGGAGCGGCGCGCCCGCGCCGACCTGGAGACGCTGATCGACACCTCCCCGGTGGCCGTGGTGGTCTTCGACGCCCTGACCGGCGCGCTCAAGTCGCTCAACCGGGAGGCGCGGCGCATCGCGAACGGACTGCGCGACCCCGGCCAGCCGCCTGAAATGCTCCTGGACGTGATCAGCGTACGCCGCGCCGACGGGCGCGAGGTCTCGCTGCGCGAGTTCCCCCTGGCCGAGCTGCTGAGCGCGGGGGAGACGCTGCGGGCCGAGGAGATCGTGCTGCGCGTCCCTGACGGCAGGAGCGTCAGGGTGCTGCTCAACGCCACGCCGATTCTTTCAGAGCAGGGCGTCGTGGAGTCGGTGGTCGTCACTCTGCAGGACATGGCCGCGGTGGAGGAGCTGGAGCGGCTGCGGGCCGAGTTCCTGGCGATGGTCAGCCACGAGCTGCGCGCGCCCCTGACCTCGATCAAGGGCTCGGCCGCGACGGTGCTGGAGTCGCACACCGACCTGGACCCGGTGGTGGTGCGCCAGTTCTTCCGCATCATCGGGGAGCAGGCCGACCACATGCACGGCCTGGTCTCCGACCTGCTTGACGTGGCCCACATCGAGACCGGCACGCTGGCGGTCAGTCCCGAGCCGGCCGAGGCGGCCGTGCTGGTGGACAGGGCCAGAAACGCCTTCACGGCGGCCGGCGGCCGCAGCCATCTCGCCATCGACATCGCGCCGGACCTGCCGCTGGTGCTGGCGGACAGGCGGCGCATCGTCCAGGTGCTGGGCAATCTGCTGACCAACGCGGCCCGCCACTCGCCGGAGTCGTCGGTCATCCGGGTGAGCGCGGCGCGGGAGGGCGTTCACGTTGCGGTCTCGGTGGCCGACGAGGGACGGGGCATCCCCGCGGAGAGCCTGCCGCGCCTGTTCCGCAAGTTCTCGATCGTGCAGTCGGAGGAGCAGGGCGGGGACACGGGCCTGGGGCTGGCGATCTGCAAGGGGATCGTGGAGGCGCACGGCGGCCGCATCTGGGCCGAGAGCGACGGGCCGGGGCTGGGCGCCCGCTTCACCTTCACGCTGCCGACGGTCGCCGACGCCGGGGGCGCGGCGCTGGCCGGACGCGCGGCGGCCGCGGCACGCGGCACGGCCAGGGAGGAGACGGAAGAACAGGTGCGGGTGCTGGCGGTGGACGACGACCCGCAGGACCTGCGCTACGTGCGCAACGCCCTCATCCAATCGGGTTACGCGCCGATAGTGGCCGGGGATGCGGCGGAGGCGCTCCGTCTGATGGAGGAGGAGCGGCCCCATCTTGTCCTGCTGGACGTGGTGCTGCCCGGGGCCGACGGCATCGAGCTGATGAAGGAGATGCTGGCGCGGGCGGACGTGCCGGTGATCTTCCTTTCCGCCTACGGCCGCGACGAGCTGATCGCCGGCGCCCTCAACACGGGCGCCGCCGATTACGTGGTCAAACCCTTCTCGCCGACCGAGCTGGCGGCGCGGATCGCGGCGGCCCTGCGCCGGCGGGAGGTCCCCGAACCACAGGGGCCGTACGTGCTGGGCGACCTGACGATCGACTACGCCGCGCGCAGTGTGACCCTTGCCGGCCGGCCGCTGCATCTGCTGCCGCTGGAGTACCGGATGCTGGCCGAGCTCTCGGTCGGCGACGGCCGGGTGCTGACCTACGCGCAACTTCTGGAGCGGGTGTGGGGGGTGAAGGACAGCCGCGACCTGCGGCCCATGCGCACCGTCGTGCGCAGGCTGCGGCGCAAGCTGGGCGACGACGCGGGCGACCCGACCTACATCTTCACCGAGGCCCGCGTCGGCTACCGCATGCCGAAGGGCCGGACGGCGGGAGGGTAGCCGCGCGCGTCCCGCTTGCCCGTGACGACGTGGGCGATCAGGCCGGCGCGGCATTCCGCCATGCGCGCGAGCCGGCGGCGGGGGTTGTCGGCGGCGGCTGACTCGGCTGCGCCGGCTGCGGAGCGACGCCTGGCTTTTCTCAGTGCCGGCGCGGACCGGCTGATAGCCGAAAACCCCCCTTTTGCGGCTGTTTCCGGCGGATGGTAAACTACGACCGGGAAGCAAAAAGCGCGCCCCAGAGAACGGCCGGAACTCGGCTAAACCCGGAACTCGGAACTCGGCAAAACCCGGAACTTGGCAAAACCCGGAACTCGAAACTCGGCTAAACCCGGAACTTGGCAAAACCCGAAACTCGGAACTCGGGTTTTATGTCGTCAATTGACCCTCTTTTCCTAAATGACGAAACGCGTTTTTCGCAGTCCGTGCGCAGAGTTTTCGTATCTGGCGGAATTCACATTCGGGCAGAGCAAGGAGGAGATCAGATGATGAACGGGAAAGTATCGAGACGGCAGTTTTTGCAGGGGCTGGCGCTGGCTGCCGGCGGCGCCGCGCTGGCGGCGTGTGCCGCGCCGGCCGCGCCATCGGCTGCGGAAGAGGAGGCTGGCGCGATGGCCGAGGGGGTCACGATCTCGTATATGACTCTCAACACCTATAATTTCGAGTCGGTGGCGAATGCGGTCGTGCCCGCGTTTGAGGAGAGGACGGGACATGAAGTCGAAGTGCAGCTGGTGAACGACACGAGAGAGGCGTTTCCGCCGACGCTGGCGGCGGGCACGCCACCGGACACGGTCGTCAGTTTCCCGCGCTCGATCGTCCCACTGTATGCCCAGGAGACCTTCCTGCCTCTGAACGACTTCATGGAGGAAGCGGGGCTGACGACCGACGACTTTTTCGAGGGCGACCTGCTGGCGAGCTATTTGATGGACAAGCAGTTCGGGATGCCGATTTGGCACGGCGTTGTCTTCTACATCGGGCTCTACCGGCGAGACCTGTTCGATGACGCCGGTGTACCCGGGCCGCCGGCGGCGGACAGCTTTGAATCGTGGGCCGACCTCTACGAGACCGCTGCCAAGGTTATGGAGCGGGATGCCAGCGGCGCCGTCACACGATGGGGGTTCGACGCCAGCACGCAGTGGTCGGGATCGCGCATCCTTGGCGCGATCAAGGAGCAGGGGTCGCACTGGTGGGACGAGGGCGCGCAGGGGTTCAACCTGGCATCGGACGAGGCGGTCAATGCGATCAAGAACCATCTCTTCGATCCAATCTTCGAGTATGGCATCTCCTGGGATGAGGCCCATGATCCCGGTCTGGCGTGGCATGAGCGCTTCACCCAGGGTGTGGTCGCGATGCAGCCCTGGTTGGAGTCGGTCAATGTGATCAAGTCGGACGAGATGTGGGACGTGGCCGAGGTGATCGAGCCGTATGTGAACCCGGCGATGGCGCCGGGCGTGACGCCGGTCAACATCAAGGTGGGCGGCTGGCATGTGCATATGGTGCGCACGGTGGCCGAGGAGAAGCGTGTGCCGGCGGGAGAACTCTGCATGATTCAGGTGGTCGACCTGGACGTCGCCGCGCAGATCCAGAAGACGGTGGGCGCGGGTTCGGCGCTGCGCTCCTATCGCGACCACCCGGTTTTGGATGAGATTGCGCAGACCGACCGTGTGACCGAGTTGCGCGCATTCCAGTACAAGATCGAGGCCGACTTTGGCGTCGATTTCGGCGGCTGGGAGTGGGGCGACCTGGGGATGGCGTTCTACCCCGACGCGCGCTGCAGGGGCGAAGAGGGCGAGGCGCGCTGCGCGCAGACAGGTTCGATCGCCAGCGGCAAAGTTACGCCCGAGCAGATTGCCGAGGAATGGCAGGAGGAAGCGACCACGGCGCGCAAGGAGTTCTACGAAAGCATCGGCATCGAGGTGTGACGGCGCCGGCCGAATCTCTGTTGATGCTTGTCAGCCTGGAGCCAGGGGAAAGCCCTCTGGTTCCAGGCCTTTTCGAAGCCCGTTTGAAGGATGAGGGCGCATCTGTCCGGCATCCGTTTCGAGCCTTGAGACCGGTGGGACGGAGGCGCGGTTCGATTTCGAACCGTTCACACCCCAAAAGACGGACAATCCACTGCGCGCAGGGAAGTTCCATGCTCGCGCTGCCAGCCTGAACGAGAGACGCGAACAGTACAGGCGCGGCCAGGCCGGTACCCAACCGGCTGTTCGACGGATGCGCGCGGCCGCCTGGGCAGCAGCTTTCAAAGTGAGCCGGAGCGTGATTCCACAGAGAGTGGCGCTGCTCCTCTGCCTGCTGTCTGTTTTTGGCGCCGTGCGGGTGGAGGCGCAAGGAACGATCGCGCCCTATCGAAGCTACTACGTCGACAATACCGGGTATCGCGTCCCGATCCCGGACCCCTATGTATTGGACCATGTCATCGAGGGGACCTCGTTGGGAGTCGGCGACTTTGGCGCGCCGAGCGACATTCTGATCAACCGGGACAACGGCCATCTCTACATTGTCGATTCCGGCAATGACCGCATCATCGAGCTGGACGCGCAGGAGCGGGTGGTGCGCCAGTTCGGCGTTGAGCAGGCGCTGAACGGGCCGCGCGGAATCTTTCGAGACAGGGGCGATGGCACGCTCTGGGTTGCGGACACGGGCAACGCGCGTATCCTCCAGATGACCACCGATGGGGAGCTGCTGGCGGAGTTCGGCCCGCCTGAAAGCAGCGTGCTGGCCGAGATCGACAGCGCGGCTCCAAGCAAGGTCCTGGTGGACAAGCGCGGATATATCTACTATCTGGAGCAGTCCGGCGCCGGCATGATCGTCATGGACCGACAGAACAGGTTTCGCGGCTTCTTCGGCGCCAACCGGCTGGGATTCAGCCTGCGATGGCTGTGGGCGCGCTACATGGCAACGGAGGAGCAGAAGGAAAAGCTGCTGCTGGCCAAACCCACCTCCCATTCGGATATGTATTTGGGCGACGACGGTTTCATCTACACGGCGGTGGCGGGTGAGACGACGCGGCAAATTCAGAAGCTCAGCCCGGTCGGTGTCAACATTTTCATTGAGAAAAGCCTCGAAAAAAAACTGTACCAGAACCGAATCTTCGGCGAGGAGCGGCGCTCCTGGGAACCGCCGGCGCGGTTCACAGCCCTGGCGGTGGACACGGTAGGCACGGTGACGGCGATCGACGGCAATTCCGGGCGCATCTATCAGTACGACCAGGACCGCAACTTGCTGATGGCGTTCGGCCGGCTGGGGACGAGCCACATTCAATTTGGCGTGCCGACCGAGGTCGAGGTGGACAGTCGCGGCCGGCTCTATGTGCTGGATACGGGCCGGGCGGTGATCCATGTGCTGCAGCCGACGCTCTTTGCGGAGCTGGTTCATCGAGCGAGTTCGCTGCAGTTCGATGGGCGTTATGCAGAGGCGGCCGAGAGCTGGCAACAGGTCTTGAGGGAGGCTTCACACTACGAGCTGGCGCACAGCGGGATTGGGGCGGCGCATTACCACAAGGAACAGTGGCAGGAGGCGATGAAAGCCTACGCGCTGGCCCGCGATCAGCTGGGATATTCGCTGGCTTTCTACGAGCATCGGCAGGGCCTGCTGCGCCGCAACATGGGCTGGCTGGTGACCGGCGTCTTCGGGCTCATGTTGCTCGTGATCCTCTGGCCGGCCCTGTCCGCTCTGCGGCCGGTCCGCAGCACGGGGCCGGCCGAGCTGCGCTACGGGGAACGGCAGTTGCATCCGCTGCTGGGCATCCTCGTAAAGCCGGTCCAGACGTTTGAGCTGCTGAAGACCGGTCACGCGTTGTGGCCGGCTGTGGCGCTGGTGGCGGCCGCGGCACTGGTTCGGGTCCTCAGTCTGATGCTGCTGGCTTTTCACATGCGAGCCACGCCGTCGGCAGGTTCGGTGGCGAACTGGGTGCGGCTGTATCGTCCAGTGGCCGCCTATCTGCTGCCGGAGCTGCGTTGGGAGGAGGCAAACCTGCTCGTCGAGGTGTTGCGCATCGTTGTTCCCTGGCTGCTGTGGACGGCCGCCAGCTATGGCGTGTCGGCGCTGTTCGACGGCGAGGGCACCTTCCGCGGGGTGATGCGCACGACGGCCTTCTGTCTGGTGCCTTATATTGTGTTCGCCGTGCCGATCGCGTTGATGAGCCACGGGATGACGGCACAGGAGCGCGGGTTGTACGAAACGCTCTGGGGCATCGTCTTCTATTGGGTGCTTCTCCTCCTCGTGCTTCAGGTCTACAGCGTGCATAACTTTGCGGCACTGCAGACGCTGGGGGTCGGGATGGGGACGACCTTCGGCATGGCAGTTCTGGCGGCCGCGATCCTATTGGTGGGTCTGCTTGGCGGTGAGGTTTTCACCTTTTTGGGAGAACTCCTGTATGAGGGCATTCTCATCTTCTACCTGTAGCGCGTTCACCCGCTACAGGGGGCTGGTCTGCGCTGGTCTGCTCCTCTTTCTGCTGGCTTCCGCCAGCCCGGCCCTGGCCCAGGAAGAAGAACCGCTGCGCAACGCCCGGTCTCTGGTGGCCGAGGTCCCCGCCGGATACAGCCTGGTGGCGGAAAGCGGCCATCTGCAACTCTACATGGAGCTGGAAACGGCGCGCATTGCCGTACGCGACCGGCGCTCCTCCCGAGTCTGGCTGAGCACACCGTCGGAAACGCAGGCGGAAGCAGTTCCGGCCAGTCTGCGCGAACATTTCGGTTCGGTATTCTTCGCCTTCTTCACCCGCGGACAGAGCACGCAGGCGCGCCGGGAGAACAGCGTGACCAATGTATCCGAATTCAGGATTGAACCGATCGCGAATGGCGCTGTCGTGACGTACGAAATGGCAGAGCTGGAAGTCTCGCTTGCGCTGCGCTACGAGCTGGGCGCCGACTATCTGAATGTCTCGCTCGATGAAGCCGCGCTGGTGGAGTCGGACCGGAACAGGTTTGTAGCCATCGAACTGTTGCCCTATTTGGGAGCGACACCCTATCTGGCGGAGACAGGAGCCTATTTCGTCCTGCCGGACGGCCCCGGCGCGCTGACCTATGTTGGCGGGGCGCAGCCCGGCACCCGCAGCAAGTTCAGCGCGGCGGCCTACGGTTCGCATACCTACTTTTTCGGCCAGCCGCCGGAACAGCACACGCCGCTGGCGGCGTTCGGCATTGTGCATCCTGCGGCCACTGCCGTCGCTGGAGAGAAAGAAGCGGAAGGCGGCGCCGTGCTGGGCGTTGCCACAGTGGGGGCGGGGGATACGTCGATCGAAGCCAACGTCAGCCACAATGAGCTGGCCTTCAGCCGCGCCAATATACGTCTTATCTATCGCCGGCTGGCCCAGTTCCCGACGCGCCAGGGTGTCTTCAAACAGTACTATCAGTCAGAAAGCGTGCAGGGCGACCGCGCCCTGCGCTTCTTCTTCCTGGCCGGTGAGGAGGCGAGCTGGGTGGGGATGGCGCAGAGATTGCGTCAACACCTGGTCGAGGACCGCGGTGTGCGGCGTCTGGGCTCGGGTTCGGACGGAGCAACGGGCGGGGCGGGCAGGGCGGCGTTGCGCCTGCGGCTGGTGATGGGCGCGGAGAGGCCGGGTCTGTTGTGGCGGCGATTCGTGACCGCGACCAGCTTTGCCGAGGCGGAGGAGATCGTGCGCGCCTTCCACGCGGCGCACATGACCGAGCTGGACGTGGTGCTGATGGGGTGGGAGAACGACGGCTATGAGGGCAACCTGCCCAAGCGCCTGCCGCCCGACCGGCATCTGGGCGGCAGGCAGGGATTGCGGGACCTGGCTGCAGCTGTTCACGGACTGCCAGGCGCCGGGGAAGGTCCGGGAGCAAGGATCTTCCTTGAGAGCGACTTTACGCTGGCGATTCTGGAAAATGGCGGCTTCCTTCCGGTTACCGACGTAGTGCTGCAATCGAATCTGCTGCCGGTAAGCGATCTGATCAGCTACGGTCTTGGCCAGGAGGTGCCGCGCGAGCTGAGGCGGAACCGGTTTTTCCTCAACGCGGTCTTCGCGACCGAGCGCTATCTGCTGCCGGAAGCGCCGCGACTGGCCGCGCTCGGCGTGGATGGGCTGGAGCTGCGCTGGGCCGGCGAGCTGCTGTTGCCCGATGCCAACCCGATACATCCACTGCAGCGCAGCCAAGGTGTGGCCGCGTGGCGACGAATGCTTTCAATCGCGGCTGATGAGATGGGGTCGGTTGCCGCGCAGGGCGGCAATGCCTACCTGCTGGGCATCGCCGACACGATCACCCAGTTCCCTCTTTACCGCAACAACTATGTCTTCGCCGACGAGACCGTGCCCTTCTTTCCGATCGCGGCCCACGGCCTGGTGCGCCTCTACGGCGAGCCGACCAATCTGGACGACGACCCGCAGCGGGATTTCCTGCGCCGCCTGGAATACGGGATGCTGCCTGCCTATGAGCTGACCTATCGCGAGCCGCTTGTGCTCGTGCGGACGACCTACCCCGAGCTGTACAGCTCACAGTACCTGGTCTGGATGGAGCGGGCCGCGCGCGAGTACGACGTAGCCGTAGTGAAACTGGGCCATACTGTAGACCAGTTCATCGTCGGCCATCGCCGGCTCGCGCCGCAGGTGTTCGAGACGACCTACGAAGACAGGACGCGCGTGGTCGTCAACTACGGAAGCGAACGGTACACCGGCGCCGGCGTGCAGGTCGAGCCGCTGGGGTACGCAATCGCAAGCCAGGAGTAACGCGCGCGATGAATCTGAGCCTGAGGAAGCAGGAGATCATTTGGGGATACATCTTCGTCACGCCCTGGGTCATCGGCGCGGCGGTGTTGCTGCTATGGCCGTTGCTGCGCTCGCTGCTGCTCAGCTTCGAAAGCGTCCGCGACCTTATCGATCTGCAGACTCAGTGGGTGGGACTGGAAAACTACTCGGAGGCGTTCAGAGAGGATGTCCGATTTCTGCCCAGGCTGCTGGGCAGCGTGCGCGACCTGGCGGTAAACCTGCCGCTGATCCTCGTCTTCTCATTGATGATGGCGCTGCTGGTGACGGGGGTCGGCCGCTGGCAGACATTCTTACGCGCGGTCTTCTTCCTGCCGGTGGTGATCGGCAGCTCGGGCGTGATCACCGAGCTGCTCGAGGCCGGCGCGGGTGACATGATCGTCGACAGCACGATGGAGCGTCTGATGGCCGGCCTTGGCGAATCAACCGGGGAGGAACAGGGGATCGTCGCGCCGGTCCAGGTGGTCGTGGAACGGTTAACGCTGATCATCTGGCACACCGGCGTGCAGATTCTGCTCTTCATCGCCGGCTTGAACAGCATCCCGCCGTCAATGTACGAGGCCGCCAAGGTGGACGGTTCGACCGCGTGGGAGGAGTTCTGGAAGATTACCTTGCCGATGCTGTCGCCTGTGATGCTGGTGGCCGCGATCTACACGATCATCGACTCGTTCACAGATCCGCTAAATTCGGTCGTCAACTACATCATGGATATCAGCCTCCGCGAACAGCTGCGCCTGGGTTACGGCGCCGCACTCAGCTGGGTCTACTTTGTCGTCGTATTCCTGCTGATCCTGTTGCTTGTGCGGATTTCGTCGCGGCTGGTCTTCTACATGGGGGAGAGACAGTGAACGCGCCGGCGGGTCCGAAAGACGGCGGAGGGGCGCGTGCGCGCGTGCGCGGTCGACACTGGCGCTTCGCGGTTCGAACCGGAGTCAACATCCTGCGCTGGGTCGTGCTGATCGAGTTCATCTACGTCTTTCTCTTTCCCCTGATCTTCATGGTCGCGACCTCGCTGAAGACGGTGGGGGAGCTCAACAACCCGACCGTTCACTGGATCTCGCGCAGCCCGTCGCTGCAATCGTATGAGATCGCCTATACCGTGCTCAAGTACATGGAAGCGATGGGGATCAGCGCGGCGACGAGCGTCCTGGCTGCGGTCGGTCAGACGCTGGTCGGCGCCATGATCGCGTACGGCTTTGCGCGCATGCGCTTTCCCGGCCGTGATTTTCTGTTTGGCGTGCTGCTGTTCTCAATCGTGATACCGCTGCAGACGGTGATGATTCCGCAGTTCATCCTGTTTACAAAGTTGAAGTGGATGAATACCTACCTGCCGCTTGTCTTGCCGGCATGGCTGGGCTTCGGCGTGCGCGGCGGCATCCTGCTGATCGTCTTCCGCCAGTTCTTCCGCGGACTGCCGTTCGAGCTGGAGGACGCGGCCTACGTCGACGGCGCCGGGCCTTTGCGCACATTCGGGCAGATCATGTTGCCGCTGGCCAAACCCGGTATCCTGGTTGTTTTCCTCTTCTCGCTGGTCTGGAACTGGAACGACCTGTTCATACCCTCGATGGTGCTGCGCAAACCGGAACTGTTGACGCTGCCGCAGCGCATGCTTGCTTTCGTGGAGTGGTTTCTGGCGACGGAGCAGGGGCTGTTCGGCGTCTATGAGCTGCAGGAGAACATCCTGATGGCAGGGGTGACGCTGACGGTGATCCCGATGCTGGTTGTCTATATCTTTGCGCAGCGCTACTTCACGCAAAGCGTCGACCGCACCGGCCTCGTGGAGTAGATGCGCAGGACTGGCCGCTCCATACGCAGGCAGTTCAGGATGGCTGGCGCGTTCAGCCGTACCTTGCAGGGAAGGAGTTTCGCGGCCATGGACATACAGGGCAATCGCCCCAACATAATGGTCATCCACTGCCACGACTTGGGGCGGCATCTGGGCTGCGACGGCTGGGATGTGCGAACGCCGAATATAGACAGGCTTGCCGCCGGGGGCGCGCTCTTCACCAACCATTACAGTACGGCCGCGACCTGCTCTCCCTCGCGCGGCAGCAGAATGACCGGCATCTATCCGTTGCGCAACGGGATGTGGGGCCACGCGCAGTTCGGGTGGTCAATTGATGCGGCCATCAGGACGATTGCAGAGTACTTAAGTGAGACCGGCTACGAGACCTGCTCCTTCGGGTTCCAGCTATCTGCCAACGAGGACAAGCGCGGTTTCACCCGTCCGATCAGATCGGCCACAAACAGCGCGCTGGATGTTGTGCCCAAGGTGCTGCAATTTATCGAAGAGTACGACGGGAGCGGCGGCCCGTTTTACGCCGATATCGGTTTCGACGAGGTCCATCGGGTCATCCCGTTGGGCGGGTTCATCGCCGGTGCGGAGACGCCGCGTAGCAATTTCCCGCGCTACGTAAGCAGGAAGGAGAATCCGGAGGCGTACCGTGGACAGGTGGTGCGCATGGTCGAAAACCCGATCGACGCCTATCGGGAGGAGTACGATCCGGGAAAAATTCGAGCGCTGCCCTACCTGCCCGACCTGCCCGGAATTCGTCAGGACCTGGCCGACCTGTACACCGTGATAACCAGCCTGCTGGATGTGGCCGTCGGTCAGATCCTGGATGCGCTGCGCGAACGCGGCCTGGAGGAAGATACGCTCGTCATCTTCACCACAGACCACGGGATCGATATTCCGCGCAGTAAAGGGAGCCTGTATGACGCGGGGATGGGCACGGCGTTTGTGGTTCGCTATCCGCGATCTGTGCCGGCCGGCGTCCGGCATGACGAGCTGATCAGCAATGTGGACATGCTGCCGACCCTGCTGGAGTTGGTGGGCTGCGCGATTCCGCCGGACCTGGACGGACGCTCGTTTCTGCCTTTGCTGCTGGGGGGCGAATACAGGCCGAGAAAGCAGGTCTGGGCCGAAAGCAGTTGGCACGGGACCTATTTCGCGCTGCGGGCCATCCGAACAGAGCGTTTCAAGTATATACGCAACTTTTTCGTGCCGCACGCGTTTGAGATCAATAGCACGCAGAGCCTGGCCGGGCGGGCGGTGCTGGCGCAAGCGTACGAAAGCAAGGCGCCGCTGGAGGAGTTGTACGATCTTGAGCGGGACCCGCATGAGCAGAACAACCTGGCGCCGCCGAGGACAATGCACGATCTGATGGACAAGGGCGTTCCCGTCAAGAACAGCCCGCTTGCCCAAGGCGATCCGGCATACAAGGAAACTGTCCTTGCCTTGAGTGAAGAGATGAGACACTATATGGCTATGACGAAGGACCCGCTTCTGACCGGGCCCGTACCGCACATTGCGCAGCATCTGATTTGGGAGCGATTCTGAAGACGGACGACGCGATCGACAACGTCGCAAACCGGTTTGCGCAAAACAGGAAAGGGGAGAGCAATGCTAACGCCTGAGCAGTTGGAACATTTCAGGACGTTCGGCTTTATCGTCCTGCGGCAGGGCTTCTCGCCGGAGGAGATGGAGCTGTTCAGCCGTATGTTTGACGAAATGTTGGCCGAGGACCGGCAGGGAAAGCCGTTTCCAGGGAAGAAGCGGCAAGCCCTGTTTGGATTTATTGAGAAGCGGGCCGCGCTGCGAAAGCTGGCCGAAGATGATCGCATCTACGAAGCGATCGAACAGTATCTCGGCCCCGGCTTTGCCTGGATCGGCTCGGCCGGCAACCTGTACGTGGATGATACAGGCTGGCATCCGGATGGATCGGAGATGAACTACCTGCGGATCAAGGTGGTCTTCTATCTCGATTCGGTGGCCAGGGATACAGGATGTTTGCGGGTGATTCCGGGTTCTCACAAACCGCCGCTGCACGATGAGCTCAATCCGTTGAAAGATCAACGGGCGGACGCGAGCCTGTCGCCGTTCTCGATTTCGCCGCGGGATGTACCCTGTTTCCCCCTGGAATCTGAGCCGGGGGATGTGGTTTTCTTCGACCAGAACCTTTGGCACGCTTCGTTCGGCGGACGGACCGGCCGCCGGATGTTCACGCTCAACTTCGGGGCCAAGCCCACCGAGGACGAACACTTCGCCTACCTGCAACGGGGGTATGAGAACAACAAGGTGTTTGCCAAAGAGATGCAGGCCACGCCAAGGGACCGTTTCCACGAAGATTCGTTCCTGTACAGTGACAGGCCGCGTATCCAGGGCATGGTGAAACCGATCCTGGAGTTGGAGCTTAAGTAGAAGCCCGGCTCTTGCCGGTAGATGCGGTTTCCGCCAGGGAGGACGTTCCTCATGCGGCTCTCGGATGAGGGTTCTCGCACGATGGGACTGATATGAAAGCTTTGTATGCAACCGCGCCGGCGGAATACGGTCTGGCCGACAGGCCCAAACCGGCGCCGGGCGTAGGCGAGGCGCTGGTCAAGGTGGCGCGGACCGGATTCTGCATGAACGATGTGCGCGTGCGCGAGGGCGTGCTCCGGCATGGATATCCCGTCATCCCCGGCCACCAGTTCGCGGGCGTGGTGGAAGCGTGCGGCGCCGAAGTAAGCTATCTCACGCCCGGCGACCGGGTTGCGGTGCATTCGTATGTGCTCTGTGGCCAGTGTCCGAGCTGCCGCAGAGGCGGCGTCCATGACTGCGACAATTTTCGGATATTGGGCTTCACGCTGGACGGTGGGCTGGCTGAATACTGTGCGGCGCCGGCCCGCTGCCTCTTCAGGCTGCCGGACCATGTGACGTTGGAAGAAGGCAGCCTGGTGGAAAACCTGGCGAGCGCGGTGGCGGCGGTGCGGCTCGCGCGGCTGGAGGTGGCGGAGCGGGTGGTCATCGTCGGCGCCACACCGATCGGTCTGCTGGCGCTGCAGGTAGCAGGCCTGGCATCGCCGTCGACGCTGGTGATGGCCGGCGCCGGTGACCGGCGCCTGGACCTGGCGGAACGTCTGGGCGCGTCGCACACGGTCGATATCGAGCAGGCGGAGATGCAGGAGAGTCTGACCGATATTCTGGGCACACGCGGCGCGGACGCGGTGCTCGTCTGTGGCTACTCGCGCGCTGAAGCCGAACTGGCGATGGAGATCGTGGGCTCGTTGGGACGAATTGTCATCGAAGGTCACTTCGACCCTACGGTAGAGATTACGCTGTCGCCGCATCGGCTGCTCGTGACGCGGGCCGTGAGTGTGCAGGCAAACCGGGGATGGCTGACGCCGGACTTCGAGCGGGCGCACGCGTTGGTCGCAAACGGCATGGTCGACGTGAAGTCGCTGGTAACGCACACATTCCCGCTGCAGGACTGGGAGCAGGCGTTCGATCTGTTCACGAGCGGGGAGAGTCAGGCGGTGCAGGTGGTGCTGGCGCCCTGAGTCGCGCAAACAGCCGGGTGGAAGCCTGAAATGACGGTTTGGACGCGAGCGGTTGCCGGTCAGAGGGGGCAAGACAAAACAAGGAACGGTTGCTGATGCGATTGATCATTATCGGTTGTGAATACGCCGGCAAAACGACTCTGGCGGTGGAGCTCTCAAAGTGGATGATCAAAACGATGGAGCTTCCGTTCGTCCGCTGGCACAATCATTTCGTCGTGCCGCAGGTGGACCAACACCTGGTGGTACGGAGTGAGTCGGATGAGCGCGCGGTGGTGCCGGGAAAAGGGGCCGCAGATCATTTCGCCGAAGAAGAGCAGGAGCAGCTGCTGGCTTTGACGCCCACGCTGCTCGAGCAGTTCCAGCGGCACATGATCTGGCGCCACCTGCACCCGAACTCTTACGCCGAGGACGATTTCCTGGTGATCAACTGGTATTACGCCGACGCGGTTTACGCGCCGCTCTACTACGGCTACGGCGACGTGGGGACATTTGCCGACCGGCGGCAGAGAGCGAGGGCCTGGGATGCCGAGGTGATGAAGTTGGGGCCGGATACGGTGATCGTCCTGGTGGAAGCGTCGGCGGACCTGATCCGGGAACGAATGCGCGCACAGCCGCGCGCCAGGGGCATCTTGCAGGAAAAGGATCTGGATCTCGTGTTGGATCGCTTCAGAGAGGAGTACGACAACTCGTTGATCTACCGCCGCTTCACGCTGAACACGACCGATGCCACGCCGGAAGAGAGCCTGCAGGCCTTTCTGAAACAGCTGTGGCCGCACCTGTCGCAGGCAGACCGGCTGCGCATGCTTTCACGATTGGAAACCGTCAGCGCCGCGATGTCAGACCGGTCAACTTGAGGAAGAAACGGGAGGGCAGGAAACCGCGGCGCGCCCTCCGCTGGCCGGACGACGAGACGGCAGAAGCAGGTTGTCCCTCACAGCCTGCCATGGTCGCGCAAGGTTTCATGGGCCCCGTTCATCATGAACCAGGCATCGTAGCCAACCGTTACGAAGACGAACCCGTGTTCAATCCAGCGTTGCGAATCGCCAATCGCGGCAATACCGGGAATCTTGTCTGTTTTGCGGCAGGCTTCCAACACAGTGAGGATGGCAGCGTCGCGGGCTTCGGCCCCCTCCTTTGTGTTGGGATCAACGCCCATTGATTTCGCCAGATCGCTCGGTCCGATCCAACAGCCGTCGATGCCATCGACCGCCAGGATCTCCTCGGCACAGCTGACGGCCTGGGCGGTCTCGATCTGAACCGCCAGCAACACCTCATCGTCGATCCGACTCCCATACTCCTCACCGTGGAACGCCGCGCCAACGGGTCCCCAGGAACGCTCGCCGCGGGGTGGATAGCGGGCGGCTGAGGCGGCGGCGCGGGCCTCTTCGACAGAGTTGACCATCGGCACCACGATTCCCAGCGCGCCTCTGTCGAGCAGTCCGCCGATGGCTGACATGTCGTTCAGTCGAACGCGCGCCATGGGCACAGCCGAGCCCAGGCAGATGCTCCTGAATGCGAGCGCTGAACTCTCATCGTCCCAGAAGCCGTGCTGGTTGTCGACAAGAACATAGTCGAAGCCGGCCCGCGACAGCATCTCTGCGGCCAGGTGTGACCCGAACAGGACATCGCCCCCGAGGGCGGGTTTTCCCTGGAGCATGCGCTGTTTTGCCGTATTGATCCTCATCGCTACCTCCTGAGACCGGAAATCAGCCGGTGCGGCCGAAGGCGAGCCTGGGGTCGGCGGCGCGCACCCTGGCGACAGGCAGGCCCAGCTCCCGGCGGACGATGTTGGTGCCCTGGACGAGGGCCACCATTTTGTAATAGGCGATGCGGCGCGAGAGTCCCTCGCGTCCGAAGCCGCAGTCGGTGGTGATGATCAGCCGCTCCAGGGGAATATGCTCCAGCGCCTTGCGGATCAGGCCGGCCACATCCTCTGCGGTCTCGACCTGTGTGCGCAGATGGCTGATGACACCGACGCCGATCTTCTTGTCCGACCTGATGCGCCCGATTGCGGGCAGGTCCGACCCGGCGCGGCTGGCGCACTCAAAGGTGATGACATCGGCGTTCATCTCGAACATGGACTCGAGGGCCGGTTCGTAGGAGATGTCGCCCCCGGTAGACTGCTGGGCGGGGTTGCCCCAACAGGTGTGTGCCCAGATCTCGGTGTTGACGCCGTCCACCTGGCGATTGAAGGCCTCGGTCAGGAGATCGAGGTCGGTGTCGGCATCGCCGGCCATAATGTGGTGCAGCGGTTCTTCGATCTGTATGATCGGGCAGCCGGCCTCCGCCAGTTGACGGTACTCCCGGTTGGCGATGTCGGCCAGGTCGAGCAGCAGGTCGCGATAGGTGTCGTAGGCCTCGTCGCGGATCATATGGGAGAGGCTGTCAACGCTGATGGCGCCGAACTTGACCGGTTTGTCGGTCAGGCGCTGCGTGATCTGCCATATTGCCGTGTATTGCCAGGGGCCGGGCGTGACCTTATCGACCAGGGTGGGCTGCTGGTAGGCCTCCATCAACTCCCACAGGATTCTGCCCGGCTGCAATGATGATTCCCAGCGCTCGATGAGGTCGTTGGCGCCGCCGAACCCCCCGAGCCGCTCCAACGGATAGAAGAACCAGCCGCGGCCGCCGACGTCATTGTCGAAGCGGGCGTCGCCGTCGGTCACAATGTCCAGCCCTGCGCTGCTCTGGTCATGGATGTAGGCGCCGACTGCATCCATGTACTGCTCACGAAAGCCGCGGTCGCTGAGGGCCTGCTTGAAGGGACGCCCATGCAGGCTGTCGGTATACCACGACGGTCGTGGAATCGAACCGACGATGGCCGTGGGCAGAAGCATATCTTTGGTAGCACCGAGCATGACTCATCCTCTCTTGTATGCGGGGACGGGGCGACCATCCCGCCCTCAAAAGATGCCCTGGGTCTCCTTCAAAGCGGCGGTGGTCATGTCCGCCTCCCACAGCCAGAGACAGTAGCCTTCGAACCCGTTACGGTCCAGCGCCTCAAACTTCTCTCGCAAGCCGGCGAGGTCGCGGTTGTACAACCAGACCCAGGGATAGGAGGGGACCGTGCCATCCAGGTTGCTCAGGTAGCCCATCTGGTGATCGATAATGGCGGCGTCGAAGGTGTTGTGGTAGAGCAACTCCTCGGCTGAGGCCCGGGTGGGTTCGTAGATTGCCGGCCCCTCTCCCGCGTCGAGAATCTGCCGTATATCCTCTCGTAGCGCGGAGGTCCTCGCCGGGTCGCCCGACGGGTTCAACTCATCGGCAATCATGGGCACGATCGAACCGGTCAGGTAGTCGGGAAATTTGGGCGAGACCCAGTCGAACAGGTGGTAGAGGGCGGCATAATCGGTACCCAAGAGGTTGGCCGCCGAAGGAAGGAAGAAGTCCAATCCGATTTTGAGGGAAGGGTTGAACTCTGCGGCTGCCTCGCGTGCGGCGGCGGTGACCGTGCGCACGAACTGCGACACGGAGGTCATGCGAAAGGCCAGCCACTGCGCGATCTGAGGGCGTCTGAGCATGGCATTTAGCACGCGATTTGCCGGTGAAGAGTGGGCTGGACCCTTTGCCGGCGGAGGGGTCGTGATCTCCTCGAGCAGCGACGCGGCCGCGTGCTTCAACGACGGGAGATCGATGCCGGCAGCTTGCGCTGCCTCGTGGCAGTGCGGACAGAAGCAGGTAAAAAGGGAACCGAGACCATTTGTCGGCCACAGCGGATACTCGACGTGGTTCACTTCCAGCAGCTCCGCCTGTGGCCAGGCCGCTACCGCGCTGCGGACAATCCCCGCTGCGAGCTGGACCGTATCCGGATTGTTGGGACAGGCCCAGACCATATTGCCATGGGGATACTCGTGAAAAGCCTTTTGGATAAGCGCCTGGTTGCGCAGCGAGGCCAGGTTTTCGCCGTATGTGAACAGCGGGGAAAAATGGCAGCCGACCTGAAATCCCTTCGCTCTCGCCATCTCCAGCGTGGCGGAGAAAGAGTCGAACTCTGCCCGGCTCACGACAGGCACCGATAGATCGGAATCGCCGCAGTCGACGGCGGACGGCAGCAGCAGCCGGTCCCCCTGCGGCGTGTTAATCCACACGTAGATAAGCAGGGTGTCGATTGCGGTGAATTCGGCCAGATCATCCAGCACGCGTTCCGGCTCGCGCTCGATCAACGACCAATACAGGAACACGGCCCTCATTGCAGCCCCCTCTTGCCGCACATGCCGCCTGGATTCTTCTGAAGGCTGCATCTACGCGTATGACTGTCAGCTCTGTACATTGCTCGTCGTGACCGGACCGTAGACGGCTTGGGGCCAGGCGCTGCCTGACCCCAAGCCGGTCCATCAACAAACCGCTTCGCTGGGACTAAACCTCGACACCAATCGACTCGTACCACTCCTTGCGCACGCGTGTGGCCCACTCCTGCCACTCCTCGGCCAGCTCCTCGGCGGTGTATTTGCCTGAGACCCAGCTCCCGCGCTCACAGCGCGCGGCGGCCGCTTCTTCACTGTCACCGACGTAAGCGCCGCCACCGCAGCGGCTTCCCGGCCAGTTGGGCATGCTCAAGTTGCCCCATTCCCAACCGAAGAAGACGCCGGTATGCGCCACCTGCCACCTGTACATGTCCACAGTGACGCCGCCATACACCGTCTCTTCATACAGTTCGTCGAGGTAGGGATCGTCGGCGTAACTCTTCAGGGCGCCGGGCGGGCCGACGAACCGGTGAAACGCGCGCGCGACATCCGAATTGTACTGAGCGGTAGCGAGATCGAACGCTCCCTGAAGCCTGTCGCCGGCGATCGAACTGGGAATACCACAGGACCAGCCGCCCCAGCCGCTAAAATGGCGATCTGCGTCCGGCTGTCCTTCAAAGGCCGGGGGCGACTGCATATGGTTCATCACTTCGGCCTCCGAGCGGCCTGCATCCTCGGCAATGTGGAGGGTGAAGAAACGGTCCGTCATGGCAACCACCCCCTCCGTCATCATCTCGACATCTGACATTTCCGGCGTCTGTTCCTCGTTCGGGCTGATGCCGAGTTCGAGTGGCTCGAAGTAGAGCTTGTTGATCCACTTGATCACAGTGTCGTTCGTCAGCGTGAACTCCTGGTTTTCCTCATCCCACCAGTGCTCACCATCATCCAGCACCCTGGAGAGTATCGAAAAGCTGAGGGCACGATACCATCCCCAACGGGAGACGTTGCCGCTGGCGTCTCGCTGGGTGAGCTTTTGCGCCACGTCATACAACTGGTCGTAGGAGGCCAAACCACCGTGCCTGGCAGGATGGGGAATGCCCGCCTCGTCGAAATAGTCCATGCGGTAGACATAGAAGCTATGTCCGGTCAAGTCGTGCCACAAAGGCATCTGCTTGATCTCCCCGAACCAGGTACAGGCCTGCATGTCGACCGGGCTGAGGTCTTCGGGATCCCACGGCGACCCGTCCACGAGGTCGTTGAGGGTCATAGCTGTGCCGTTGGCATACAGCTCAGCCTGCTTCAGCGGCATGTCATGGTAGACATCAGGGGGCGCGCCGGCGGCGATGGCCGGAAGCAAGGTGTCGTTCATGGGCCAACCCGCGCCCCAGAGATTGCCCTTGTGGCCAGTCTTCTCCTCAAAGGCTTTGATCAACTCGGTATTCGCCTCGTTCCAGCCGACCCCGTCCAGACTGAGCAATGTGAATTCCATCGCTTCCGGCATTTCCGGGGCCTCCTCCTCGACCTCCTGTGCCACCGGTGCTGGCTGCGCGCAGGCCGCAGCCAGTATGCCTGCCGTACTCACTGCCGAAACTCGCAGAAAATCCCGCCGGCTCATCCTCTTGCTCTTTTGCTTGTGCATCTTTGGACCTCCTTTTTGATGCTACTTAAGCAAGCGAAGCACGAAATCAAGGCGTTATGCGCGAGGAAAAGTGAGGCTTACCAATGAAACGACAACCCGGGACATACGCAGGCATGCGCAGGACAACTGTTCTTGAAGCTCAATTCTACTCGACCAACCCGGTGCGGTCAATGCTCTGTGTAAAGTGGCGCTGGGCGAAAATGTAAAGCACGAGCACCGGCATTATGGCCAGCACGGTGGCAGCCATGAAGACGTTTGGCTCAAAATGGGTTGGGAGACCGACGGTACCCAGACCGGAGCGAATCAACCAGGTGAAGATCTCCAGCCGCTGCGGCAGGGTCATCAACTCCTGGTCCTGGATGACCAGCCAGGGGATGAAACTGTCGTTCCAGGTCCAGGTGAGGGAGAAGACGAGCACGACCATGAGCGCGGGCTTGGCCAGGGGCAACATGATCTGCCAGAAGGTTCTGAACGGGCCCGCCCCGTCGACGCAGGCTGCATCCTCCAACTCATGCGGCAGCCCGCGCAGGAACTGACGGAAAACGATCAAGAGAATGCCGCCCCGCACCCCCCAGCCGGCAAAGGCGGGAACGAACAGAGGGACAAGGGTATTGAGCCAGTTGAGCTTATGGTAGAGCATGAACTGCGGAATCATGATCGTGTGTCCGGGCACGACGATGGTGAACAGGAGAAAGCCGAATAGCAGGTCGCGGCCGGGGAAGCGCAGGCGGGCAAAGCCGTATCCGACCATCGCGCCGACGAAGGTCTGGCCCAGCGCGGCGAGGACACTGGTGAGGACACTGATGCGCAAGCCCTGGAAATAGCCCATGATGAGCAGGGCCAGCTCGTAACCTCTTCCTGTCGGATCGCGAGAAATCCAGCGAATGGAAGGGTTATTGATTTCGCTCAAAGTCTGGATCGAGGTTGTGAACATGAAGAGAACGGGAAAAAAGAAGACGAATACAAACTCGATCAGGACGATCCAGCGCAGGATCACGCCCAGGGAACGGAAGCTGACGATGCGCTGGCGGCGGCCCCTGCCTGAAAACCATAATCCGGCGCCAAGCCGGCGGCGCGCGGCGGCGATGACTGCGTTGCGTGCGTCAACGACTGCGATATTCATTGCCTCTCCCCAGCATAGAAGACCAGCCTGGATGCGATGCGGGTGACCAGAAGCAGCACAACGAAGACGACGGCAAAGTAGAGCACGCCCAAAGCAGCGGCGGACTCGAGGCGCCCCTGACGGCGGATGCCGACATCCATGATGTAGAGCACGACGCTGTTGAGCGGATCGGTGAACAGATCGACCAGGGCGAAGATGGCGGCGACCAGTATAACGGGCGACAGCAGGGGCAGGGAGATCTTCCAAAAGGACTCCCACGCGGTGGCGCCGTCGACCTGTGCGGCCTCGTAGAGGCTTGGCGGGATGCTCTTGAGCCCGGCAATGAAGAGTAGAATTTCGACGCCGGTATGCCAGATAATCACGGTCAGCCGGTTGACGACAAGCTTGATGGGCGCAACGATCGTTGCGCCCTGGCCGCCCTCGCCCATCGTCTGCAGGAGGGGCCCCAAGGTCACGGCTGCCAGTTCGTCCCTTGCGCCGTACTCGAGCAGCTGCTGAATGACGCCTGCACTGCCGATGACGACCGGCAGGAAGAAGACGGCGCGCAGAAAGGTCTGGCCGCGCGTGACCTGGGCCAAAAGGAGCGCCATCAACAGAGAGAAGACCAGGATGAGGGGCACATTGATCACGACATCCTTCATGGTTGTGAGCAGCGCGGGAATAAAGCCTACATCCGTAAACAGAATGTCACTGAAGTTGACGAGGCCTACCCATTCAGTCTGGAGAAAGGCCAGATCGGTGACCTTCTGGAAGCTCAAAAGGAGTGTGCGTCCCATCGGCCAGAGGAACAGGAGGGCCGCGCCAATCAGCCAGGGACCGATGAATATGTACCCCCATAGGATCTGTTGGTTTTTCAGACTCAGGCGCATCGTGCCTTTCCTTTCCTGCTACTTCATCAGGTCGCTTCTGAAAGCGCATCCAGTATCGACGCGACACCTGCCTCTTCCGGCTGGAGGCGCAATGCCTCGGATGCGCCGCCTGCGGCGTAGACGCTGCGAAACCAGCCGGCAGGGAAGCTTGCCGACAGGTTGTGTATAAACAGCCTGCCGGGCGCGGCGAGGGCTGCAGCTGTGCGGAAGTCGCCGGCGCGGCGCAGGTGCGGGATGAACAAGCTCTCCACCCACTGGTTGTCGTCGTCATAGTCGAAGCGGGCGGCGTCTGCGATGGTGAGGGCGACGTCGGAAGTGAGGCCGCGAGCCAGGAGAGCCCAGAGGCCGGCCAGCCCCAGGCCGACAAGGTGAACGACGGACGCGTGCGTCTTCAGGTATGCGATAGCAGTGAGTATGTCCTGCACGCGCAGGGCGGTGTCGGTGCGATTGAAGGCCAGAAAATCGTAGGGGCTCCCGTCGCGTTGGAGCGGGGCAAGCTCGCCTGTCCTGAAGGCGTCGATCGCAAGAACGCTCAAGCGATGATCGAGAAGTCCGGCGACAAGAGGGCCGGGAGCATCTTCCTCCGTCAAGCGATCCTTGCCTGCGGGGTGAACGACTAAGACGGCTGCCGAGGCGCGTTGGGGCGCGAAGAGCAGAGCGGGCATCCGCTCACCGACCTGTTTTCGTCCCATGACAAGCCGTTCGAGATGATATCCGTTGCGATCGTCCTTGTCTATCTCTTCAATCCGGAGGTCGTCTGGCTGCGGTTGGAGAGCGTTGACGGCATGTAGATAGGCTGTGCCCATCACCTCACGGTAGGCATGCAGGCTGGCTGCGTCAACCGGCTGCAGCTGCTGAATTTGGGCGCGTGCATCGCCGATGAAATTGGCCATGAGCTGGTGACTGTTCGCGGCGGCGGCGGGCAGCTTGCGATCAGGGAAGACCAGCATTTTTGCGGGCGGTTCGACCGTCACGGGCCGTTCCCTGAACCGCTGTGGTGGACTTTCCCCGTCCAGCAACCATTTGCCGAACCAGGCATAGACGGCCTCGCGACTTTCCCGGTTGTAGTTGTGGCCGGCGTCGACCTGCACGGTGGCGACGTTGGCGGTTGCGTTGTAGAGGCTGTAGATACGCTGCACGGCGGGGAATTCGACATCGGGCGTAGTTCTGGTCCAGTCGCCGGTGGCGGAGACGATGAGGAGGGGTCGGGGCGCCATCATGGCGGCAAACTCGACGTCGCAGCCGTCGAGGCGCAGGTTGGGGGCGTTTTCGCACATGCAGCCGCCCTGGAAATGGGCGGAGATCCTGTTGACAGGCGCGGCCACCTTTACCCGTTTGTCGATGGCCGCGAGCATGAAGGTCTGCGTACCGCCGCCGGAAGCGCCGGTGCAGGCGATGCGTTGCGGGTCGACATCGGGCAGGGACGAGAGGAAATCGACTACGCGGATGCTGTTCCAGAGTTGCATCCCCATCAGGCTGATGCCCCAGAGGAAGCCTTTTCGATCGAAAAGAGCAGTCTGGCGGTAGCGGGGCTTGCCATCCATGTGACCGGCCATCTCGGGGGCCTGAAGCGAGCTGTCGTTGTAGCCGATCATGTCATGGGCAAAGGCGACATATCCCTGGCGGGCGAAGCTGATGCAGCGGGCCGGAATCGAGCAGCTATCGTCGTGCGTGAGGCGGCCATGGCGGAAGTGGCCGTGGGGACAGACAACTCCGGGAAATGGAGCTTGGCTGTGCCTGGGGCGGTAGAGATTGCCGGTGACGTAGAATCCCGGCGCGCTCTCAAAGTATACGTTTTCGATCGTGTACTCTTCACACTCGATTCTGCCCGTAATCTGGGGGTTGAGCGCCCTCTTTTCGGGCATTGGCCAAAGCCCCGCACTGACGAGGATCTGCCGGCGCAGCTGCTCTGCCCTGGCCTCCCACGCGGCGCGAGTCTGGTAGGCGGGAAGGTCGCAGACCATCTGCTGGTGGCGGACGCGGGCGCGGGAATCCCGGGCAATATCCGCCCGATCTGAAACGGGGTCCGGGGCCGGTTCCTGCCTTTGCGAACGCGGGGCCCTGGCGGGAACGGAGAGCCATTCGACCTCAATTGGACGGCCGTCAAGTTCGACCGTGGACGCGTTTTCGGCGGCACAGCGGATTGCGCCCCGGCTGTCCAGATGGATCATTGCGAGGCGTGCGCCCCCGGAGAATGTGAAGGTGCGGCCAACGAATGTGACATTTCCGCTGAGAACGCGGCCGCGCCGGGCGCAGAGGATGAGACACCGCCCGTCCTCCTCTTCATAGAGCTGCCACAGCATGGAGCTGTTCGCATCCTCAACCGCGCCGGCCTCATCCTCATCCACGAGGGTCAGGAGCAGATCGGCGGGATTGCAGGCCGGGATGTAGACCAGGTTCTCACGCAGACCCCTGACCGCGATCGCCTGCCCGCCGGCATCATGGATGGAGCGTTCGTCGTCAACTTCGGGCATGGGCGCGAACGGATACGGCTCCTGGGGGGTACCCTCGATTCGCCCGAAGCGTTTTTCGAAGGCTTGCCAGTATGCGGACTCACCCTGGATATCGGAGCCGATCAGTCGGGAAAACCGGGCGAGAATCGGAGTTCCATCGGTGAGCCGGGTGGGCGGCGGCCCAAGGAAGAGGACGCGCACACCGGCGGCGATGAAGGTCTGCAGCCGCTCCCACATGCGCGGGGTCATGGTAGCGGCGTAGGGGACGAGCAGCGCCGCGTATGCGTCTTTGCCCATCTGCGCGCGTCCGTCTGCGATGACGGCGTTCTCAATGGCTTCTGTGGGAATGAAATCGAAGGGAAGGTTGTTCTCAACGAAGGTCTGGCTCAGGTCCAGATAGGCGGATTTGGCGAGCCAGTTCGTCCAGTGTCGGGCGCCGAGCATGCCTTCGACGCCGTGCCAGACGGCGAGAGAGGGCCGCCGTTCAAGTTTTCCCAGAAGGCGATCACAGGATTCAATCAGGTGAGCGCCTTCCTGCGCTACATGCCAGGCGGAGTCATGGGGGAAGAGGTGAGGGGTTGGCCCGCCCCCGTCACCGTAGCCCATACAGTTCCAGTTGACGCGCAACATTGCCATGACACGGTTGCGGTAAGAGACCGGCTCGGGCGTCTCGCCAGCGTCCCAGGCCATGGACATCGAGTAGCAACGGCTGGAGGGATGGCGTTTGCGCATGGAGGCAGCCAGGATGTCGGTGTAGCAGGATGTGCGGGGGGAGTCTCCCCAGGCGGTGCTGACGTAAGCGGCGGACATGTTGCGATGGAGGGCGAAGTAGTCGGCGGCGTTGGCGCGCAGGTCGGTGATCGATCCGCCGCCCTGCCAGATGCAGTGGTTGCCGATGGAGACCTCTTCGCCCCAGAGCTCCCTGGCCTCGGCGCACATTACGTCGACCAACTCCTGGACGATGCGGCCGATCAGCTGCCCGTAAGCCAGACGGACCGCCACATGACGTCCGCGGGAATCGTCTTCGTCGAGGAGGACGAGCTCTTCGACAAGGTCGTAACCGTACTCATGGCGAAAACGATCCAGAAAGTGGGAGCCGAGGGCATGGCCCTGGTTGTAGGCCATCTTAATCGGCTCATGCCAGGCGATACCATCCAAGGGGACGCGGCGATAGGCGGTCAGGATGTTGCGGAAATGGGCTGCCATGGCGGGATGGGAGATGTCGCAGGCGGCGCGGTGCTCCCAGGCAACGTAGAGGAGGAGATCAGTGCCGTCCGGCAGGTCAACGGCGGCGCGGATGCGGCGTTGCAAACGGCGTCGCGTGCCGTGAGGCAGATCTTTGGCGTAGAGATGCTCAAGTCCGGGGTCCTGGTAGCCCTGGTGGATGGCCTCCACGTCCCGCAGGGCAACCCGTTCCCATGAACCGTCCGCGCTCGGCCTGAAGGCGGCCAGCACACCGCCAAAGACGGGCCAGGTAAGCCATTCATTCCTGCTGTCGATCTGGGGGAAGGCGAACACATTTGGCGCCGCGGTGTCGATGCGGCCGTCGCTGACCGGCGTGCGCAGTTGCATCACGGCGCGCTCGAAGCCGTCCGGATGGTCCAGCAGGAAGGGGTACCAGAACTCGCTCAGGGCGTTGGCGGCGATGGTCAGGCCGGCTCGCAGGCCACATTCGTGGGCGGCCTGGACCGCATTCTCGACGACTTCCATGACCTGCGGGTGGTCGATCGGGTACTTTGTGTTCCAGGGAACAATCTGAAGATAGTGGAAAGGAGAACTTTGCAGCTCACGAATCCGCCGGTAGAGCCGAGCAGGCTCGTCGAGGTATTGATCTCCACAGATGATGCTAATGGCTTGCCCGAGCATGGTCAGCCCTTTCTTCCATCTGCGGCCCGCTCGCAATATAGACACAGCCCAACTGTAGGCAAGTATTGTAGGATAAATACCGTATATTTAGCAAGAGCCGGTTGAGATTGACATGCCGGCACGCTCGTGATACAACAGTTTCAAAGAAGCGGTCCATGATGCAAGCAGCTCCAGGAAATGAGGTCCCGATATGCAACTCAGTGAACAGCAGAAGAACTATTTCGATACCTTTGGCTTCCTGATCCTGCGCCAGCAGTTGACGGCGGAGGAATTGGAGCGAATCAACCCCGAATTCAACGCGGCGATAGAATCTCTGCTGCCGCCGGGCGCGGAGTACGACGGCAAGACGAGGCTTGGCCGCCTGTTCATGGATGCGGATACGCCTACTCTTGCCGCGCTGGGCGACGACCCGCGTTTTGCCGATGTCGCCGAGCAGTTGCTTGGCAAAGCGGCTATCTGCATCGGCATCGCCGGCAACTACTACACAGGGGACACGCGCTGGCATTCGGATAGCCATAGTCTCGATTATTCGGGCGTGAAGTTCACGATTTATCTTGATCCTTTGGGCGCAAGAAGCGGTTCGCTCAGGGTGATACCCGGTTCGCATCGGAATCCGCTGTGGGGGCAGAGCAAGTTGACACATGAAACTGACGCGACCTTCGGCGTGCAGGCAAATGAAATGCCGGCCTACGCGTTTGAGTCCCAGCCGGGCGATGCGCTGGTATTCCTGCACCCGTTGTGGCACTCGTCGTTCGGAGGCGGCACCCGGCGGCGGATGATGGAGGTCAACTATTACGCCGACCCGGAGACGCCGGAAAGTGTAGAGGCGTTCCGTGACCAGATGGCGAATAACCACATATCTTCGACCGAGCGGGGCGACCACATGTACCCGAAGTATTGGCGAACAATGGATGACGCGCGCCATCGGTCCTGGATCCGGCGCATGGACGAGCTTGGCGCACTTGATACACCTGGCGTGCCGCCTATCGGCAGCTGAGCCGGCCTGCGGGTCATGCGGACAAAAACCGTTCGACGGTGACCGGCTTTCCGTCCACTTCGATCGAACAGGCGGCGTCTGTGACGGCGCGTGCCGTACGCTGGCTGTCCAGAAAGATCATGGCGAAGCCGGCCGCGCCCGAGATGGTTATGCTGTGCCCGGCGAATTTCAAATCTCCTCTCAGCCTTTGGTCCTGTCGCGCGCAGAGGACGAGGGCCTGTTCGTCTCCTCCTTCGTAGAGCTGCCACAACATTGACGCATCGGCGTTCTCCACCTTTCCCCGCTTCCAATCTGCCTGCAAAACGTCCAAAAGTGACTCGCCGGGGTCACATGCCGGGATGTAGATGCAGTTTGGGCGGTTTCCCGTCATGCCAATCGGCTGGCCTTCGCGGTCATAAAGATACCGTTCAGTTTCAACTGCAGGCAGCGGCGCAAAGTCATACGGCTCCCTCGCCGTCCAATCGAGCTGTCCATAGCGGCGCTCGAAGGCCTGCCAGTAGGCTGCCTCCCCCTGGACGTCGGCCCCAATCAGGGTGCAGAAATCGGATAAGATCGGCGAGCCGTCGCTAAGATGGGTGGGCGGCGGGCCCAGAAACAGGACGCGGACGCCGGCAGCAAGGGCCGCGTGCAGCCGCTGCCACATGCGCGGGGTCATGGTTGCGGCGTAGGGAACCAGGAGCGCGCTGTATCTATCGTCATTCGTCTTAAGGCAACCTTCGGAGACGATTGCGTTTTCGATCGCGGCGGTGGGGATGAAGTCAAACGGAATGTTGTTGTCGACGAAGGCCAGGCTGAGGTTGAGGTAGGCAGCCTTGGCCATGTGGTTGGTCCAATGGCGCGCGGCCAGCATGCCCTCAACGCCATGCCAGACGGCGAGGGATGGCCGCCGTTCGAGGGCGCCGAGCGCGCGGTCGCAGGCTTCGATTAGGCGGGCGCACTCCTGGGCCACCGGCCAGGCCGGATCGTCGGGGAAGAGGTGGGGGGTGGGTCCGCTCTCATCGCCGTAGCCGTAGCAGTTCCAGTTTACGCGGAACATGGCCATTACCCGTGTGTAGAAGGCAGTCGGCTCGGACGGCGCGCCAACGCCCCACGACATCGAGTAGCAGCGGCCTGAGGGATGGTACTTTCGCAGGGAGGCGGCCAGGACATCGGTATAGTAGGGTGAGCGGGAGCCCGAGCGTAGGGAGCCGCCGTAGATGTCCAGCCAGTGGGCGTCGACATATGCTGCCGACATGTTGTGGTGGAGGGCGTAGTAGTCGGCGCCGTTGGCGCGCAGGTCTGTGGCGGCGATCTCGCCCTGGAAAGTGCAGTGGTTGCCAATAGCGACGTCACGGCCCCACAGCTCCCGCCCGGTGGCGCACAGAGTGTCGATCAGCTGCTGGACGACCTGACCGATCATGCGTCCGTGGTCCAGACGGACAACGACGTGGCGTCCGTGAGGGTCGTCCTCATCGAGAAGCGGCAACTCGTCGAGAAGGTCGCGTCCGTAGGTTTGGCGGTAGCGGTCGAGGAAGCAGGCGCCCAGGGCATATCCCTCATTCCAGGCCATCTTTATCGGTTCGTCCCAGGCGATGCCATCGAGGGGAATGTGGCGGAAGGCGGTCAGGGTCTTGCGCAGCTGTTCGATCATGGCGGGATGGGAGATGTCGCAGGCGCCCCGGTGTTCCCACGCGACGTAAACCAGCACCTCTGTGCCGTCCGCAAGATCGACGCCGGCCCGGACGCGCCGTTGCGCAGGGGGCAGATTTCCATGCGCGAAACCTTTTGACGCGAGATCCTCCAGTTCCGAGTCGTGGAAGGCCTGGAATTCGGCCGCGACGTCGTTGAGCGCAACTCTGTTCCATGCGCCTTCGCTAGTCTGCGCGTAAGCGCCAAGGACGCCCGCGTAGACGGGCCAGGTGAGCCACTGATTCTTGATGGCCATTTGGGGGAAGGCGGAGACCCTGGGCGCGACCGTTTCGATGCGGCCGGCGTTGACGACGGTGCGCAGTGGAATGACCGCCTGCTCGAAGGCTTCGGGGTGCTGCAGGAGGAAGGGATGCCAGAGTTCGGCGAGAGCATTGCCGGCGATCATCAGACCGGCGCGCAGGCCACAGTCGTGCGCCACCTGGACTGCGCGCTCGACGACCTCGACGACGCGCGGGTGGTCGACCATATATTTGGCATTCCAGATGTATAGCTGCACAAGGTGGAAGGGGCCGCCGCGCAGTTCTCGGATGCGCCGGTAGAGCCTTTCCGGTTGGTCGAGGTACTGATCCCCGCAGACCATACTGATTTTCTGCCCGTACATTGCGCTCCTCTGTTCTGTCGTATTGCGGTAAGTAAAGGCTGAGCCAAGTCTTCAGAAGTTAGCGAGGGAACGGCGGCTCTTTCAGGTTCGCGCCTCTGGCAGAAGGCATGAAAAGCCGGCGGCGGCGCCGTTCAGTCGCGCCGCAGAACGGCATAGCCCAGTCCCGGTACGCGCAGGCCGGCGTCCACGTAGGTTTTCTCGCCGAAGTTGACGATGACGCGTGTGCCGTCCTCATAACGGGTTTCAAAGACCTGCGGGGCAAGCTGGCTGTAATCGACAATGAACTGATCGACGGTATGCCCCAATTGACCAATTGCGACCTCATACTCGGCAGCGGCGCGCTCAACCCAGTCCAGGTAGTGGGAGCTGTAGAGCTCGGAGTAGGTCGTCCTGGCGAGGACAATGGGCTGCCGGTAGGTCAGTTCATAGACGGGCAAAAGGCCGTATCCGAGGCGTCGCAGGAAATCTCTTTCAGGGTCTCTGTCGAGGTTGGTCGCTTTGCCGTACAGGCGCACCAGGCCATGCGTTGCGATGGGATAGAAGGGGACCGTCTCATCAAAATAGACATAGTTGCTGCGGTCGAGGGGGAAATGGGTGACGGTATCGGCTATGCCGAGGACATAGTCATTGCCGCCCTGGACGGCGACGGAGCCGGTGGCATCGACGACCGTTTGCAGCAGAGTGCGCCAAGCGGCCGGGACCTGGTTGCGATCCAGGCCGCGCCAGGGGTTGGCGTCTTTCAGGACCAGCTCGCCGGCCCAGCGCAACTCCAAACCGTCGACATCGAGTTCGGCCATGCGGGAAAGATCCGGCGCAAGATAGCGATCGCTGGCGAAGTCGGCATTGAGGAAGAAGAGACCCCGTCGCAAGAAGGGCGGCACAACATCGAAGAGGGACGATGGCACCATGTCGCTGATAGGAAGCAGGTTGGGCTGGATCATCACGTCGGTAACGGGAAAGAAGCCGCGACTGCGAAGCAGGCCCAGGGTGTAGTCATCTTCGAGGAAGAGTCGAACGCCGAGGGCATGAAATTCCTCGACCAGGCTTGCCAGTCCGCGTTCGCCGCCCAGCCGGCGGTCTGGCGGCCAGCGGACCGGCAGACTGCCCTCGTAGCCGTTTTTCTGCCAGCCGACGAGGACAACGTCAAGGTTGGTCATGCCGGCGGCGTGATAGAGGGCCGTTATCTCGGCTGCCTCGGCAAAGGATGTAGCTGTGACGAAGTTGCGCCAGAGCAGGCCCGGCTTGGTGGCGCCCATCACGAGGCGGAGACGGAGAGCGGCCGCGGCGGGTTGGCGGTCGGCTTGCGTCGCGCTGGAAGAGGAGTGCAGACGGGGGACGCCGCGATCTTCGCTGAGATACCGGCGCAGTCTGTGGGCCATGCCGAGCCAGTCGGCCTGTTCGCCGGCCAGGAAGAAATAACGGACGGAGCGGTCGCCGCCTGCTCCCTTTGATTCGAACTGCCCTTTGAATTCACCCTCGCTAATGGGGGACTCATAAAGGCGGCGATAGATGAAGCGGGGATTGGCTGTATTGAAGGAGAGCGGCTCTGTGCCGATAGTCGCCTCCAAGGAAGAATCGCCGGCGCCGGTGGTGATCAGACCGAGCACCGCGGCCTGCGATGCCCCGGCTGCGGGAGGGGGTTGGACAATGCCAAAGGCGGGCAGGGGTGTGCGCTGCTGGGATGGACGGGCAAAAGAGTAACGATCGGGGCCATAGCTTGCCGCGCTGAAGCGTTTGCGGTAGCTGGGCTGCTGGCGGTCGAGGTAGACAAGCGCGCCGGGGCCGTCGGGAAGAAGGAAGTAGCCCGGGTTGTCCATGCCATTGGGCGTCGCGCCGAGGTAGGGCAGGATGTCGATGGCGACCAGGAGGTGATCGGGTGATTCCTCGAGGCCGGCCTCGTCAACAGTGACGTCGAGATGGTCGGGGCCCAGTTCATAGCGCAGGGTGACTGAAAAGCCGAGCGTCTCCATATCGTAGTGGACGGTTGCACCAAGAGAAGACGGCTCAATCCGCGGTCGGGGGACGTGGGCGAGGCTGACTTCACGACGCATCTGCGTAGAAAGTTCCTTGGTAAAGAAGGCAAAGAAGATCGATTCAAATGGTGTGCGCAGACTATCAGGGACGTTTTCGGGGTGGGGCAATGCGGGGTTGCTCAACCAGACGTGGTCCGCGCGCAGGTCGCGTATGGCAATGTGGGCGGATTGGGGGTGCAGGTAAAGCTCGAGAAACTCACTTTGCGCCATGAGGCTGTAGCCGGCAGGGACGTGATCGACGATCGAGCGGGCCTCCTTGAGCGGCGGTTCCTCGTCCTGGGCGGCTACGGGAAAAGTTACGACCAGAAGCAGGAGGAGAACCAGGCCGGAGCGGATGGGTGACAGAGCCCGGCCGGTGCTGCGCAGCAGGCAACAGGCAATGCGCAGGGCCGAGAAGAGACTAAAGGATGATTCGCAAGAGCTCATAGCCGATCTCCCATCCGACGCTGGCAACTGCGCGACCGAGCAGCACTACCAACCCGATGAATCCGCCAAGCACGGCCATGCCGAATACGGCCAGCGCTCCCACACGAACGGTTCTGCCTCCGGAATAGTTGTGAACGGTGCTGAGCTGTATGACCAGGAGGAGTAGAATCCAATAGAAGACGACACTCCACAGCGACTCGTAGAAACCCCGCTCGCGGGCGGTGAGGACGTAGCCGACGAGCGAGATAGGCAGGGCAAAAACAATATAGGGCACGAGGCAGTAGGCGGTAGTGCGGACGACGCCGCGCAGGGTTCCCTCGCCGTCGAAAAGTGCGGACACGCCGTAGTTGGCCAAGGTCCAGAGGAGCCAGGGCAGAATGATGCGGAGCATTTCAACAAGAATGCTGGCCTCTTCCCAGTGCAGTTCGGGCAGTAGGCTGGCGGCGACAGGTCGATAAAGGCGCGCCCAGTCGAAGATGGAGCCGACTACGGGGGTGGCCCGCATGTGGAAGGGCATGACTGCCAGGCTGGCTAGACGGACGAGCGCTGCCAGACCCACGATCAGGAGGGCCGGCCACAGGGAGTGACCGTTCTTCAGCGCGTCAAAGGTCTCTATAGGCCGTACCAGGATGCCCAACACCAGTCGGGCTGGGGAGCGCTCAGGCGATGATCCAAGAGGCGTGTGGTCGATTGGCCGGGCGGGTGAACGGACGAAGGGACGGAACGACGGTTTCACTCTCCGACTGAGCCGTGACAGGGTAGGCCAGGCGAGGATGCCGACCATGAGCGCGAGAAACCCGCCGACCATCCAGCCCATGTTGCGGCGCAACACCTCCTGCCGATACTCGAGCAAAGCCAGGGAATAGCCCAATTGATTGCGTGCGAGCGCGTACTCGCGCATCGATTCTCGCCAACGTTCCTGGTGGTAGGCCGCTTTGCCGAGGCCGCTGTGGGCCAATTCATAACCTGAGGCGAGGCCCAAGACCCGTTTCCAGACGGCCGCGGCCTCGCCGTAACGTCCGTCGCCCTGCAGGACGCTGGCCTGGTGGACGAGACGGGCGAAGGGTGTGGGACGCAATACGGAGACCCTTGACCGGCCTGTGTCGAGGACATAGAGGAAGCCCCGGCTATCCATGTCAACTTCGCTGGCGACGCCGAATTCGGTTGGGCCGACGCCTGGTCTGCCAAAAGCAAACAGGAGATTGCGATCCTGGTCGTATTGATAGATGCGGGCGCGGCTGGCGTCGACGGCTGTAACGGTGCCGCCGGCGTCTACCGTGATGGAGACAAAACGAGCGGCAGGCTCCCAGCTGCGGCGGCGCTCGCCAAATATTTTGCGCTGGTAGAGTTGCTGTTCAAGGTTTTTTTCAACGAAAAGGTTTATGCCGACCGGGCTGAGCTTCTGAACTTGCCGCTGCAGCTGGCCGGCGACGGCGGAGTAGATGAAACCGTCATCTGCCAGAAACATATCGGAGTGGGAGGTCGGTTTTGCCAGCAAAATTTTCTCCCGCTGCTCCTCGGTGGAAAGATAGCGGGCCCACAGCCAGCGCAGACTGAAGGCGACCTTGTTGATGCCAAAGAAGCCGCGAAACTGGTTCTGCTGATCCATGACGATCATGCCGGCGCCGGTGCCTTCAAGGTAATAGATGTAGCCGCGCTTATCGACCAGGACTTTGCTGGGGGCGGCGGACCTTATCTCTGCCAAAACATCGCTTTGCGGGAGCCCGAACTCCTGTAGCTGATCTCCGGCCGGGGTGATCTGAATGATGCGGTCGTTGCCGGTATCGGCGATCCAGAGGGTATTATCGCGGCTGTCGAGGTAGATGCCCTGCGGTCCGTCGAGGGCGAGTTCGGGGCCGAGAAGACGGACAACCCTCTGTCGGTCGTCGAGTTCAATGATGCGGTCATTGCGGGTATCGACGACATACAGGTGATCGTTGGCGCGATTGATGAGGATGTCGCTGGGCAGAGTGAATTCGCCGATTCCGAGGGCAAGCCCGTCGATGACATGATCGAGAACGTAAGGCGCGGGAACCGGGATGGGGCGGCCGGCGCTGTCGATGGTGTAGCTGGGATACGGGTCGACCGGGCCTTGGGCCAGGACGCGTTGACCACCGGCAAATGAAAGAAAACAGACGATGAGGGCAAGTAGCGCCTTTTGAGGTCTTGTCATTGCCCAGCGATCAGATCCTGCAACGCCTGGGGCCAAGTCGACGGGGCGTTGGCCCCAGGGCGTTGCAAGAGGAAACGGTGACAGATGTCGAGTGGTTGCGCTACACGAATTCTAACTTTCGACAAAGGGGAGGAAGAAATTCTTGTAGCCGTGCACGGCGAACTCCTGCCACTCCTCGGCAATCTCCTCGACGGTCAATTTCATGGAAATGACGCTGCCGGTCTGCTCGCAGCGGGCCTGGGCCGCTTCTGCTGTGACATCGAGGATGCCGCCAAAGCAGCGAGGGCCGCCGAGCCAGTTCGCCATCCCCAGTTCGCCCCACTGCCAACCGAAGAAGGCGCCCGGTCGGGCCATCTGCCACTTGTACATATCGACGGTGGCGGCGGTGTAGCGGGTTTCACCGCTGAGTTCTTCGAGGAAGGGGTCGTTGACATATTCCTTGCTGGCGCCGGGCGGGCCGATGTGGCGGTGAATCGCCTGCGTGGTTGCGGCAGATTTGAGCTGTGCTTCGGCAAGCTCGAACGCGGCCTGGTGCCTATCGGCGGAGATGGCGGCGGGGATGAGGCCGCCAAAGCCGCCCCAGCCGACATAGTGGCGCTGTTCGTTAGGCAGGTCGGGGTTGATAGGGGGCGCTTCTGCGTGCGCCATGACTTCAGCCACGTCGGGGTGTGAATCTTCGGCGGTTCTGATGGAGAAAGTACTGGAAGACATGGCGGCGACGCCTTCGGGCAGCTGCTCATTGCGCGACTGCTCAGGCGCGTGGTCCTCGTCATAGGCGGCGCCGAGCCTGATGGGCTCGACGAGGTAGGTGTCGAGCGCCTCGATCACTTCGTCGCTGGTCAGATTGAACTCCTGTTTGCCCTCGTCCCACCAATGTCCACCGAGGTCGAGCACAAGGTTGAGGATGCGGAAGCCGAGGTAAGCGATGTCGCTCGACCACCCCCAGCGGGTAACGTTGCCGCTGGCGTCCGTCTGGGTGAGCTTTTGGGCGACGTCCCAGAGGTGAGCGTAGGAGTCAAAGCCGCCGTGCGAGGTTGGGCGGGGAATGCCGGCCTCGTCGAAATAGTCCTCGCGGTAGGCGAAAAAGTGGCCGGTTGACAGGTCAGTCCAGAGGGGAACGCCCTTGATGGAGCCATCGACCCAGGTATGGGCCTGCATGTCCATGGGGCTGAGGTCGTCAGGTGACCAGTCCGCAGCCTCGACGTAGGGGTCAAGGGTAAGGACGGTGCTTTCGGAGAACATCTTGAAGAACTTGGTGCTGTGGTCGTGGTAGACGTCGGGGGGTTCGCCGGCGGCGAGCGCCGGTAGCACGGTGTCCAAGAGGGGCCAGTTGACCAGATCGAGGACGACCTTGTTGCCGGTTCTCTCCTCGTGCTCTGCGGCCAGAATCTCCATGGCCTCGGGCCAACCAACACCCCCAAGCGTGGTCAGTTTCAGCTCCAGGGCCTCCATGGCGGGGGCTTCCGCGCTCTCGGATGCTGCCTCGTCGCCGGGCATGGGGGCGGCCGCGGGGACGCAGGCGGCTGCCAGAGCGCCACCTCCCGCCGCCATCGCAATTGTGAGGAATTGACGTCTGCTGACATTGGTGCCGGACATTTCGAATCCTTTCTATGTCCCTTGCTGTGGGAGCCGGGGACATACACATGCCTAACTTCTCGCACCCAAAGATGGAAAAACGTCCTCGACCAAACTCTGTTTCTTGACCACGTCAGGTCCAGGGCATCACCTCCTTTTGGTCAACTCAGCAGTCGAACCGAGATGCGCGATCAGCCGCCTTCGAAGCCGGGCGTCTCCAGGATGCCTAGCTCGTCCATGCGGCGGACCCATCGTTGGTGGCGTGGATTGTCCAGCGAGCGCCAGTATTTGGAGTAGACGGCATGCCCACCATACCATCTCTGGGAATGCCTGTGGTGGATGCCTGAAAAGTTCGCCCGAATTCCTGCGATCGCGGCGGGCGCTTGCGGGTCTTCATAGTAGACGGCGCCAAACATGCGGCGGTGATCGCTGCCTCCGAAGGCGGCGTGCCAGATCCAATAGTTGAATGCGAGCACATCACCCGGTTGGGAACTGAAAGCAAAGGCCGGTAACCTGTCGGGCTGCACGCCGAAGACGGGCTGGGTGTCTCTCTTTATCTGGCTGTGGAAGGGCTCGCGATGGGAGCCAGGGATGACGCGCAGCGCGCCGCTCTTCGCGTCGAGCGGTTCGAGGTAAGAGATGAATCTGATCCCCGCGTAATCGAAATTGGGATTGTCGACATGCCAGCCGGTATCGCCAACAAAGTAGTTGGCATCGGTCGCGACGGGGATGACGGCCTTGTCGAGCAACTGCTCGGCGGCGTCGGCGAAGCGCGGGTCGTCGATCAAGGACGTGATGAAGGGGGTGTTGGCGTCCATGAGGGAGTCGCCGTGTCTGTTTATGCGGTCGTGTTCGGTGTTGTCGGGCAGGAAGGCGTCGAGGCCGGTGTCCACTTCTCGGCTGATGACACGTACCTCTTCGGGTGAAAAGAGCTGCCGGAAAACCAGGAAGCCAAATGTATTGAAATGATTCAGCTGCTGTTGGGTAAGTGACATGCTGCCGGCTCCTCAGAATAGGGACATATATTATATATGTTTGCAATCGAATTATATGCTAAAGTCTTGAATAACCACAAGGGCTGATCAACAACCCCGAAAGGTCCGCAAAGAATAAATTGGATGTTGTGATGTGGATTATCGACGCGTCCGTTCCAGCAGAACCAAAAGGACGAAGCGCGGCAAGGTTTTCATGCGGCGCCAGCGCCACGGCTGGCGGACCAGCCGGAAGAGCCATTCAAGGCCGATACGCTGCATCCAGAGCGGTGCGCGCGGGGTGATGCCGGCGACGAAATCGAACGCGCCGCCGACCCCCATCGCCACGGTGACCGGCAACTCCCGCCTGTGCTGGTGAATCCAGAGGTCCTGGCGCGGATGCCCGTAGGCGACGAAGAGAAGGTCGGCACGCGCGGCGGCCAGACGTTGACGGATGTGCGGCCAGTCGGTGTCGGCGGGCGAGCCTGCAAACGTCCCGGCGACGCGCAGGCCGGGATAGAGACGCGTCAGCTCCGCGGCCACACGCTCCGCCACGCCGTCGGCCGCGCCGAGGAAGAAGACCCGCCACCCCTGCGCGGCCGCCCGTTCGCTCAGGCGATAGATCGCGTCGGAACCGGTCACGCGCTCTTCGAGGCGTGTCCCCGCCCGCCGCGCCGCCCACAGCACGCCGACACCGTCCGGCGTACAGAGGTCGGCTGCCGCCAGCGCCCGTCCAAAGGCCGGATGGCGGCGCGCCGCCATGATGAATTCGGGATTGACGGTGCAGACCTGGCGGGCAGACTGCGAGAAGCGGGAAGTGAGGAGCGAGGAGTGAGTTTGCCCGTCTCCGACTCCTTCTTCCCAACAGCGTTCGGCAGACGAACCGGTGTTGTCTCTCTTCGCTCTGCCCTCCACGCTGTCCTCATTCCGCTCTCTCGATAACGCAATCCAGCGGCTGATGAGGTCGAGAGAGTGCCGAAAGTCGACGCAATCGACGCGCACGCCCAGAATCTGCACGGCTTCCAGCTCCGGTTTCTGCCCCGATCTCATTCCTTGCCCGCGGCCTCCTCCAGCACCGCCAGCGTCTCGCGGGCCGCCTTCTCCCACGAAAAACGCTTGACGTTTTCATAGCCCTTGGCGATCAACTCCTGGCGCAGGGCTTCATCCCGGCTCAGGCGCAGCATGGCCGCCGCGATGGCGTCGACGTCGTGGGGATCGACCAGCAGGGCGGCATCGCCGGCGATTTCAGGCAGGGCGGAGTTGTTGGCGCACATGACGGCGGCTCCTGTGGTCTGGGCTTCGAGCACGGGCAGGCCGAAACCTTCGAATAGGGACGGGAAGACAAAGAATAGTGCCGCGCGCATCAGCCCGGCCACGGCCCCGTCCGACAGATAACCGGGAAAATGGACGCGGTCGGCGAGTCCTTTGGCAGCGACAAGCCGCTCGTACTCCCGGCTCAGCCAGCCCCAGCGGCCGACCAGCACCAGGTCCCAGCCGATCTCCTGCTGCTGGGTCAGCCGCTCGAAGGCCTCGATCAGGCGCAACAGATTCTTGCGCGGCTGGATCGTGCCGACGTAGAGGGCAAAGGGCCGCGCGTAGACAGGCGCGCGGTCACTCTCCTCTCCCGGCGCGGCGGCCGGTCGCGTCGGCGCCTCATGGATGACGCGAATCTTGGCCTCCGGCACGCGGTAAAACTGCTGCAGATCGCTGGCCGTCTGCCGGCTGACGGCGATCACACGGCGGGCGGCGGCCGCGCTCCAGCGCGTCGACAGCTCCAGGTAGAGCCGCTGCAACACGGTATGCGAGCGGGGGAAATAGCGATAGCCGGTGTCGTGCAGGGTCACGACCGTAGCCGGCAACAGGCGCGGGGGCAGGAATGGCACAACGTGGGCGGGCACAAACAGCACGTGCGGCGGCCGGCGGCTGACCTCCCAGGCAAGCGTCCGGTGGGTCCACAGCCATCTGCCGGGCAGCGTGCGAACGGTCAGGGCGCACCGGTTGCCAGCAGCTGGAGCGTCGCCGCGCAACGCATGCCCGGCCGGTGTTTTCGGCGCATAGACGCGGTAGGCATAGCGGTCGCAGCGCGCCGCGAGCATGTGGCCGATGATCTGGCGCGAGTAGCGCTCGGTGCCGGTCGCCTCAGGCCGAATACTACGCGAGGCGTCGATGCCGATGCAGAGCGGCGCGGCCTCTTCGGGCTGCCGCTCAGCCATGTGAACGGCCTCTTTGGCAGGTCCTGCCGCATCCCTCCATCTCCTGGACCGCGCTGGCGGCCGCCAGCGCCTCCTGCTGTAACGGCCCCGGCCGCAGCAGTTCAGGCTGCGAAGCGCTCAAGTCCAGAACGGTGCTGGGCTGGGCAAGCGGCGTCGGCCCGGCATCGACGAGCAGGGGGATGCGGCCGTCCAGCTGGTCCAGCACGGCCGCGGCGGTTGCACACGGGGGCGCGCCGCTGCGGTTGGCGCTGGAGGAGGCCAGGGGACCGACACGGCGGGCCAGCGCGCGCAGGAAAGGATGCGCGGGCAGGCGGACACCGACGGTGTCGCCGCCTGCCGTGAGGGCGCTGGGCAGGTGCGGCTGCGCCGGCAGCACGAGGGTGAGCGGGCCGGGCCAGTAGCGCTCCATCAGCAGCCGGGCCGCCGGCGGAAGCGGGCCCTCGACGACCGCCCGCGCCTGCTGATCGTCGCCCAGGAGAACCGGCAGCGCCTTTTCGGCAGGCCGCTCCTTCACCGCGAACAGGCGGTCGATCGCCGCGGCATCGCTGCAGAGACAGACCAGCCCGTAGACCGTGTCGGTCGGCACGCCGACCACTGCCCCCTGCTCCAGCGCGGCGGCGGCACGCGCCAGCGCGTCCGTTTCGTCAGCCGCAAGAACGACCGTCATCGACTCCGCTCCACTCCAAATCGCATCTACCCAGCGTAAGGCAACTGCAACGAAAAATACCCAGGCAATTGCAACTGCCTGCGCTATGATATATGCTTTCTGTTGGCCCGTGTATACTACTGATGGCTGAAGAGTACGTCAACAATGACAGCGAGATGAAGAGCGAATCCCCATTTGACGATCTGCTGGTGCTGGTCAAGGGCGCGGGGGACCTGGCGACCGGTGTGGCGTGGCGACTGCATCGCTGCGGCATTCCGGTTGTGATGACCGAGCTGCCGCGCCCGCTGACGGTGCGGCGCGCAGTCGCCTTCGCCCAAGCCGTCTACGACGATGAGCACGAAGTTCAAGGGACCACCGCGCGCAGGGCGCTGGTTGCCGATGTGCCGGAGGTGCTGGACGCAGGTGAAGTTCCCGTCCTGGTCGATCCGGAAACTGAGGCTATTGATGAATTGGCGCCGTCGGCAGTTGTCGACGCAATCCTGGCCAAGAACAATACCGGTACAACGCTTGAAAGCGCCCCGTTCGTGGCTGCGCTGGGGCCGGGTTTCGAGGCCGGCGTCGACTGCCACGTGGTGATCGAGACCAACCGCGGGCACAATCTGGGGCGGGCCATCTGGGAAGGCACGGCCGCAGCCGATACGGGGACACCAGGCGCTCTGCCCGGGCTCGACGCGGCGGCGACGCGTGTCTTGCGTGCGCCTGTGGCCGGCCGCCTTCACGCTCTGGCGCGCATCGGCGACCGCTTGCCGGCCGCGCAGCCCTTTGGCAAAGTTGTGCAGGCTGGCGGCGAGGAGACGACCTTGCTGGCGCCCTTCGATGGCGTCCTGCGCGGCCTGATCCACGAGAGCGTCCCCCTCCAGGCCGAACTCAAGATCGGCGACCTCGACCCGCGCTGTAAGCCCGGACACGCATTTTGTATCTCCGACAAGTCGCTGGCGGTGGGGGGCGGCGTGTTGGAGGCGTTTCTGCACTGGCATTTCGGCAGAAGCGACGACACCGTAACCGAGGAGTTGGGATTCTGATGGACGGCAGCCCTTCCCATGCCGCCGGTGCGCGGCCTGCGGGCGGTGGCGCGTCCGACGCTGCCGCGGAGGAGCAGGTCCGGATCGTGCCCATCCCGGGCATCCCGCTGGTGCAAACGGGCGACGATGTGGCGGCGCTCGTAGTCGCAGCGGCCGGGGCAGCGGGCGTTGGACTGCGCACCGGCGATATCCTGGTGGTGGCGCAGAAGATCGTGAGCAAGGCCGAAGGGCGGCTGGTGCGGCTGGCAGACGTGATGCCGGGCGCAGAGGCGGTCCGGCTGGCGCAAGAGACAGGCAAGGATGCGCGCGTCGTGCAGGCGGTGCTGGACGACAGCGCCGCGGTCATCCGCGCACAGGAGGGCGTCCTGATCGTCGAGCAGAGCAGCGGCTGGGTCTGCGCCCATGCCGGGCTGGACCACTCGAACGTGGCGCCGGAGGAAGATGGGACGGTCGCGCTGCTGCCTGCCGACGCCGATGCCAGCGCCGGCGCGATCCGCAGCGGCATCGGGGCGCGGACCGGCGCTACTGTCGCGGTCCTGATCAGCGATAGCCATGGACGTCCCTGGAGAATGGGGACGGTCGGGGTCTGCATCGGCTGTTCCGGCCTGCCGGCGGTCTGGGATCAGCGCGGGCTGACCGACCTGTACGGATACGAGCTGCGGGCGAGCGAGGAGTGCATCGCCGATGAGCTGTGCGCGGCCGCCTCGCTGGTAATGGGGCAGAGCCGCGAGGGGCGCCCCGCAGCGATCATACGCGGGTACACGCCGCCCGATGCCGCGCATACGACCGCGCGTGCAATCCAACGTCCGCCGGAGCGAGATCTGTTCCGTTGAGGAGTCCAACCGTGGTGATCAGCGGCCGCCGCCAGGCCTCGACAAAAAAGGCGGCGGCCGCAACTGACTGAAGTACCCCCGACAGGATTCGAACCTGTGCTCCCGGCTCCGGAGGCCGATGCTCTATCCACTGAGCTACGGGGGCATGAAACGGGCGGGTTGGCGCTACCGTGACGATACCACAGCGGCCGCTTTCTGAGCAAATGATGCCCTGTAAGGACCCCCGGCGCAGGCGCGCGGCAGACAGTCGCATGACGGCTATTGCCGCGAATGCAGATGACATTCCGGCCCCGCTGTGCTATCATCAAAACTGATTGGCTCCGATCCCGCAGGTCGCAGCTGCCCATCGCATTAATCAGCAGAAATTACTGGAACTACTCTCAGGAACACGCCACCGTGTCAACATCAGCAGCCGTTCGGGTACAGTCCTTCGGCACGACCGTTTTCGCCGAGTATTCAGCGATGTCGCTCGAATACGATGCAATCAATCTGGGCCAGGGCTTTCCCGATTTCCCCGCGCCGGATTTCGTTATCAAGGCCGCCCGCAACGCACTCGCCGCGGGCCACAATCAGTACGCACGCAGCGCCGGTCATCCACGGCTGGTCAACGCCCTGGCCGCCGTATACAGCCCGGTCTTTGGCCGCGCGTTGGACCCGATGACCCAGATCGTCGTGACCACCGGTGCGACCGAAGGGATCTTCGCCACCGTGCAGGGGGTGGTCGATCCAGGCAACGAGGTGATCCTGATCGAGCCGTTCTATGACAGCTATCCGGCATCGGTGATTATGGCGGGCGGCACGCCGATCTACATTCCTCTCCGCCCCGCGCCGGGCGCGGCCACCTCGGCGGACTGGCGCATCGACATGGAGGAGCTGCGCGCCGCCATCAACCAGAGAACCAAGCTGATCATCATCAACACGCCGCTCAATCCGGTAGGCAAAATGTACAGCCGCGCAGAGCTGCTCAGCCTTGCCGAGGTGGCGCAGGAGCATGATCTGCTCGTGCTCAGCGATGAAGTGTACGAGTGGATGACCTACGACGGGACGCCGCACGTGCGCATTGCAACGCTGCCCGGCATGTGGGAGCGTACCATCACGCTGGGCAGCGCCGGCAAGACATTCTCGGTGACCGGCTGGAAGATCGGCTGGGCGATTGCGCCGGAACCGCTGGCCCACGCGGTGCTGATGGCACACCAGTGGATCCCGTTCGCGGTGACGACACCGCTGCAGGAGGCGGTCGGCGCAGCCTTTGAACAGGTGGAAGAGCGCAGCTATCTCAGCGAGCTGAGCGAGATGTACCAGGACAAGCGGGAGATTCTGCTGTCGGCGCTGAACGACGTTGGATTCCCGCCGGTAACGCCGCAGGGCAGCTACTTCATCCTCGTCGACACGACCGACCTCGACGCGCCTCTGCCGACCGACGACCTGCGCGATGTGCAGATCTGCCGCTGGCTGACGAAGGAGATCGGCGTGACCGCGATTCCCCCCTCAGCATTCTACAGCCCGGAACACAGCCACCTGGCCGCGAACGTCGCCCGCTTCTGTTTCTGCAAAACAGACGCAATCCTGGAAGCCGCCGCGACCAGGCTGCGCGCAAATCTGTAAGACCGGCAGCCAGCAGCTCGCGACACGAAAACGCCTGGGCCGCCGGCCTGTTCACCGACCACAGGACTTAGGACAGAGAATCTTGGAAATAGAGCTACGGGTTCAGCAGGGGAATATCGCCGACGCGGAGGTCGACCTGATCGTCGTCAACCTGTTTGCCGGCGTGAGCGCGCCCGGTGGCGCGACGGGCGCGGTGGACCGGGCGCTGGACGGCGAGATCAGCCAGCTGATTGCGACGGGGGATTACACCGGCGAGGCGGAGACGACGGCCCTGCTGTATGCGCGCGGGCGGCTGACCGCGCCGCGCGTGCTGGTGGTTGGCCTGGGCAGCAGCGGGCAGTTCGGCGTCGCCCAGATTCGGCGGGCGGCCGCGGTGGGCGCCCAGGCCGCGGCAAAAGTGAAGGGCGTCAAAACGATCGCCACCATCGTGCACGGGGCGGGCATTGCCGGTCACGACGCCGACGCGGCCGCGCAGGAGGTTGCGCTGGGGACACTGCTGGCCAGCTACCGGCCCAAACCGTATCGACGCGAAGCGGCGGCCCAGGGCTTGACGAGCTGCACTGTGGTCGAGTACAGCGCGGCCAAACTGGCCGACGTTGAGCGCGGGGTGACGAGAGGAGAGGCGATTGCGCGGGCGGTCTACACGGCCCGCGATCTGGTCAACGAACCCCCCAATGTGTTGACACCCGTGGAGATGGCCGCCCGCGCCGAAGCCATGGCTTCCGACGTGGGCCTCGAGTGCACAGTTCTGGACGAGGCCGCGATGGCGGATGCCGGCATGGGCATTCTGCTGGCGGTCAGCGCAGGCAGCGCCAATCCGGCCCAGTTCATCATTCTGGAGCACGCGCCCGCCGGTCATGCCGGGGAGGCGCCGCTGGTCTTCGTCGGCAAAGGGATCACCTTCGACACCGGCGGCATCAGTCTCAAGCGTCTCGGCGGTATGTGGCAGATGAAGAGCGATATGGGCGGGGCCGCGGCTGTGATCGGCGCGCTGGAGGCGGTCGGGCGCCTCAATCTGCCCCGGCGGGTGATCGGGATCGCGCCGTGCGTGGAAAATATGCCGGACGGCAGGGCGTTCCGGCCCGGCGATATCGTCACCGGCATGACGGGCAAGACCGCGGAGATCATCAGCACCGACGCGGAGGGACGCCTGATACTGGCGGACGCGCTGGCCTACACCGCCCGCTTCAATCCTGCCGCGGCCGTCGATCTGGCGACCCTGACCGGCGCGGTCGGGACCGCGCTGGGACATCACGTGCGGGCAGGCCTGTTCAGCAACGACAGCGCGCTGCAACAGGCGTTGATGGCCGCGGGTGACCGGAGCGGGGAGCGCCTATGGCCCTTCCCGATGGATGAGGAGTACGAGAAGCCGATCAGGAGCGACATGGCGGAGGTGAAGAACAGCGCAGGCCGCGAAGGCGGGTTGAGCAGCAGCGCCAAGTTCATCCAGCACTTCACCGAAGGCTACCCCTGGGCACACCTCGACATCGCCAATATGGTGCTGGCCGACAGCCGGATCAACGCGGAGACGCCCAAAGGCGCAACGGGCTACGGCGTGCGGCTGCTGGTCGAGCTGGCGGAGCGGTACGAGCGCTCTCCCTCGTAGAGGCGTGGAAAAGCAGAGACCGGGAAGCACGAGAGCAGGAGAAAGGACCATGCGGAAGCGATCGATACGGCGGCTGGGCTGGACTGGTTTGGGCGCCCTGCTGGCAGCGGTGGCGTTGCCGAGTATGGTGCTGGCAGCAGGTTTGGAGCAGCTCGTGGAGACGGAGCTTGCTCCGGTCGTGCCGGCGATGATACCACTGGTCGGGGCGGCCGCCGGCATCGAACGCATGCTGGAGCTGGGGTGGCACTATCTGGAATGGGGCGCGTTGCGCTTCTTTGGCTGGCGGCCCAGCGATCTGAAGTCGCCCGGCTATGTCGCCTTCAAACGCAGCACCAGCCTCCTGGCCGGCATCTTCCTCGGCGTGGTCGTCTCAAACTTCAGCGGCATGCGCCTGATGGCCTATCTCGGCCAGACGCTCCCCGGTTTTCTGGACCAGGTCCCGGATATGTGGGACATTCTGGTAACAGGGCTGATGATCGGCGCGGGCACCAAGCCGACCCACGACATCCTGGGAATCATCACCCAGCTGAAAAACCTGATCAGCAGCACCGCGCTGAAGCAAAGAGAACAGGCCGGCGCCGCGCTCGCCGACAGCATCCTCAAGCTGCGGCAGGCCGATGCGCCCGCGTCATACCAGGTGGATGTGCCGGGCGTGGGCGCGACACAGGTGCCCGGCGCCGCCGGCCCGGCGCCCCGCAATCGCATGCTCGACGAGACCGGCGGCAGACGCCGCGAACGCAACATCGACCGCTATGCGAACGCGCTGCACGATAATCTGTACAGCAGTGGATGAGGAGAAACGCTTGCTGGCTGAATAAACGGAGACGGCGCTGCGCACCGGGCGGGCTTTGGAAATCACACCCGGTTCTGGCTGAAACCGCAGCGGAGACAGAATCTGGACGTCGCCCGGAGCAAGATTGATACCGCCGCAATCGAACCGCCGCTTCAAATCACTGACAGAAGCAATTATGGCGGGAAATCAAGGCTAAGGCCTTGTGATCGCGATTGCTGTACTAAGCAAACTCGAATACGGGCATGGCGATAGACTTCGTTGATTTTGCCTGGTCGTGCACCAGGAGTCGGATTTTTTCCGTAGTCTCGCGGCTAAAGGATTGTTCCCCACAACGGACACAGACGACAGCAGGAATTCTATCAACGAGGACAAACTGCCCGTCGATCTGAAAGATTTCGGCCACCAATTCGTTTCGGCTCTCCTCCGCATGACAAACCGCGCAAGAAGACATTTCTACCTCCGCTTCGAGTAGCCGCTCCATTCCTGCTCGTCCGGTTCATACAGAGTGATGATTCGAACGAGCAAGGTGTCTGCAAGAGAAATCTGGAGATGTAACGGTCTACCCGCCTGGGTGAATCCTAACAACAGACAACTCGGGGAATACTTGTCATCCGGGTACTCCTCTATAACTTCGGCTGCCGACCCGGCCTGAGCAATCTCTTGAACGCTGATATCTCTTTCAACTGCACGCTTCAAGGCATGGCGCGTAAAGTCGAATTCTCCTGCTGACAACTGGGCACGAACTCGTGCAACTGTTTTCACAATTCCTTCGATTGCACAAGTAGAGGGAAAAACCTGACCTGACAACCACGCCCTCGTTAAGCGAAGATGTTGGTCGTCCGATCTTTGGATTTCTCGAAAGCGGTCCCTACGCGCCCTGTCGCCTCAAAGTCCCGCTTCAGGAAGGTTTTTTCGTCCGCGACGCGTGCTGGCCCCCAGGCAGTTAGCAATCGACTAACGCCCCCCGAACAGCTGACCCAGATCGATGTTGCCGCCGCCGCTGGCGCCATCCCCGCCAACCTGCGGCATATACTGCGCAACCTTCTGCGCCAGTTTGCCCATCGGCATCGTCTGCAGATAGGCCTTGCCCGGACCCCGCAGCGTCGCCAGGAACAACCCCTCGCCGCCCAACAGAATGTTCCTGAAACCGCGCACGATCTCGACATCGAAGTCGACCGTCGGATCGAACATCGCCACATGGCCCGTGTCGACGCGCAGCAGCTCGCCCGACTGCAGCTCCTTGACCACAATCTCCCCGTCAAAATTGACGAACGCCCTGCCGGGGCCGGTCAGGCGCTGCAGCATGAACCCTTCGCCGCCGAACAGTCCCGCGCCGAGCCGCTTGCGGAAGTGAAGGTCAAGATCGACGCTCTTGTCGGCGCACAGGAAAGAGTCTTTCTGCACGATCACCGACTGGCCTGCTGCCAGGTCCAGGTCGAGAATTTTGCCGGGAAACTCGGCTGAGAAGGCGACTTCGCCGACGCCGCGCTTGACGAAGTAATCGACCACGAAAAGAGATTCGCCGGAGATCGCGCGTTTGAACATGCGCCCCAGGCCGCCGCCGGTGTTGGTCTCCATCTCCACGGCCTCGGTCATCCAGCTCATGCCGCCGGAGGAGGAGTAGATGCGGTCCTCCGGGTTCAGCGTGACGGTTACAACCGGCAGGGTCGTGCCTTCGATCCGATATTGCATGTTTTTCACTCCTTACCCGGTTCCATTAACCGGGTCTTCATTTTCAGTCGCGCGAATCGACTTGGGTGAACTCACCGCAGACGAACTGCGCGAAGCTGTTGTCCTCAGCGCACGCAGCCATCGAACGTCCGGCCCTGGATATGGTGAAAGACCGGCCCTTCGCCGTCTCCCGTGTACTTCGAACGCGACGACATATAGGAGAGGGCGATCGCCCGACGCCAGCGGTCGGAACGGTTGGGCGCGGTGTAGTGAAGCAGCAGCGAGTGGAAGAAAAGCCCGCCGCCGGCCTTCACCGGCGCCAGCTCCATATCGGCCTCGTCGTAATATTCCGGGTCCACCACGTAGTCGTCGGTCACGTCGATGTGGGGCTGCGGCCCCCACTTGTGACTGCCGGGAATAGCCGCCATGCAGCCGTTCCCGGCGGTAGCATCGTCCAGGGCGAACCAGCAGGAGCAGAGGTCCATCGGCTCGATCGGCCAGTAGGGAGAATCCTGGTGCATACCCTTGGCCGAGCCGACTTCGGGCGGCTTCAACAGCAGCGCGTTGCGGAACATCTTGATGTCCGGACCGACGATCTGTTCGAGAATACCGATGATCTTCCTGTTGCTTCCCAGCGCGTTGAACAGATCATCGGATTCGACCAGGCCGTCGATCTTGCGGATGCCGTCTCCCGGCGCTTCGACGTGCAGTTCACCGCGCTGGACGCGCGGTTCGATCTGCACCCGGATCTGCTTCTGCGAGCGCCCGCCGTGCGTGTACTCGCGCAGGCGGGTCCGCAGCCCCTTGACCTCTTCGGCATCCAGCAGACCTTCGACGACGAGAAAGCCGTCGCGGCGGTAACTATCAATTTGCTCCTGCGTCAGTTGCAATGCCATCTCTCTCCTTGGTACTGAATCAGGCCGGTTCCTTTGTCATTTCACCTTTGTCGGCGGCCGCGGCGTTGAGCGTGGCTGCGGCTGTGTCCTGCGCCATCTCGGTGACGCTCTTGGTATGCAGTCGGGCCGCACCTTTCCACCCTTCGCGCAGGCGGGCGCGCGTACTGTCGCGTTCGGCCGCGTCCAACCGCGCCTCGGCGGCGGGGACCTGCTGCCGGTACTGCGGCAGCCAGCGCGCCTGGGCCACCAACATCTCATCGGTCATCTGCCAGATCTCCTCGGGATTGCAGACGGCCGCGGTCAGCGGGTCATGCAGCATCGCCTGCTTGAGCAGCATGACATCGCCGTGTACGGCCGCCTCGACCGCCATCCGCTGCACCTGCACGCTGGCCGCGCAGGTGGCCGCACACGCCAGCGGCAGGTCGCCCACAACCGGCATGTTGATGCCGTTCTTGTCGACATAGCCGGGGATCTCGATGCAGCAGCCGTCGGGCAGGTTGGCGATGTGGCCCTGGTTGATGACGTTGAAATGGCCGCGGTAGGGGCGTCCCGTCTCCAGCCCCTCGATGATGTAGGAGCCGTGCTCCTCGCTGCGCCGCTCGGGGCTGATGCGCGGCGGCTCCTGCTTGAGCCAGTTGGGGAAGTCGGTCTCGAACCAGTTGCGCCCCTCGGTGCAGACGCGCAGGTAGCCGCCCGTCTCGCCGTTGATCCAGCGCGAGAGGTCGATCCAGTCGTTGATCTCATCCGGGCGCTTGCGGTACCAGGGCACGTATTCGCTGACGTGGCCATTGGATTCGGTCGTGTAGTAGCCGAAGCGCCGGATCATGTCGATGCGCAGCTTTTCGGTGGTGGGGTACTCGGAATGGCCCTCGAACAGCTCCAACATGCGCGGCACCATGTCGATGCCGCGCCATTCGACGCGGATGTACCAGGTCTGGTGGTTGATGCCGGCGCAGATGATAGCGACCTCGTCGCGGTGCAGCGTTTCGTCGGCCGCGATCAGCCCCTCCCGTCGGGCCCACGCCTCGATGCAGCGCGTGATCTGCCAGTGACCGCCCTGCACGCCGTGGCAGAGGCCGACCGTGCGCACGCCGCCGTACCGGTTGCAGGCCCAGACGTTCATCGCCATCGGGTTCGAGTAGTTGAGAAAGAGCGCATCCGGCTTGGCCGCGGCACGGATGTCGTCGCACATGCTCAGCAGCGCCGGGATGGTGCGCTGGCCGTACATGATGCCGCCGGCGCAGATCGTATCGCCGACACACTGGTCGATGCCGTATTTCAGCGGGATGTCGATGTCCAGCTGGAACGCGTCGAGGCCGCCCTGGCGCACGACCGAGATCACGTAGTCGGCGCCGGTAATGGCCTCGCGCTGGTCGGTGGTCGGGGTGATGGTGGCGGGCAGGCCGTTGGCGTCGATGTCCCGCTGCGCCAGCTGCATCACCATTTCCAGGTTTCCGGCACTGATGTCCATGAAGGCAAAGTGCGTATCGGCCAGTTCAGGCACGGCCAGGATGTCGTGCATCAGCTTGCGGGTGAAGCCGATCGAACCGGCGCCGATCATTGCGATCTTTATCGGCATGCGAGAGTTCTCCGGATGGGATTGCATAGATTGGCTGCTGCGCGATCCATTATACGATAACTGCCGAAGGGATCCACAGAGAAGGGGCACTCAGGCGGAGAAAGTGGGCAACGCTGGGTGTCCTTGACACTCTTGTCGAATGGTTGCTCACAGAGGTGTCAGCGTGTAAAGAGGTTGCGCCTCACATAGCGGGCGTCGTCAGAGGCCAAAAAGGCCAATAGCGCGCCGACGCCCTCCGGGTCGCCCAGCTGGGCGCGCGCATCTTCCAGATCAAAGGTCTGGCCCTGGGCCTCAGCCGCTTCGCGCATCTGCCTCAATTTCAGCTCCGTCTCGATATTGCCGGGACAGACGACGTTGACACGGATGCCCTTGCGCGCCAGGTGCCGTTCCAGCGTCATCCCCATCCCGTTTACCGCGCCCTTACTGGTCCCGTAGGCGATTGAGGAGCTGGCGCCCTGGACCCCGGCGCCCGAGCCGACCAGCAGGACCACGCCGCGCCCGCTCTCCGCCAGCAGAGGGTACGCCTCCTTGACACAGAGAAAAACGCCGCGCACATTGACCGCCAGCACTTCGTCGAAGACCTCGACCGGGAACGCGTCCGGCAGCAGCATCGGCCCCTGCAGGACGCCGGCCGAACAGATCAGAACATCGAGCCGGCCATGACGCGCCTTCACGTCGCCGAAAACCCGCTGCGCGTCCCCGTGCTTGCGCACGTCCAGCCGCTGATAACGCGCCTTGCAGCCCTCGCCCCGCAGCGACGCGGCCAGCGCCTCGCCCGTCCCGTCCTTGATGTCGGTGATGATCACCTCGGCCCCGCGCTGCGCGCACAGCCGCGCGGCCGCGCCGCCAATGCCCTGCGCGCCGCCGGTGATGAGGATGACCCTGTTTTCAACGTCCGCGGCAGTCGGTGTCATGGAACTGTAGTGGTTGGTGAGTAGTGGTTAGCGAATCGCTATGCAGACATGGGACGGATGCACAGTACCACAGGCAGGGGGAGACCGGAAAAAGAAAAAATGCAGAGCCTCGGCTCTGCATCGGACGCCCTTTGTGCAGGCTCAGGCGCTCTGCATTTTCCCCCTCAAATGAGCCCCCTGGGACTCGAACCCAGAACCCACGGCTTAAAAGGCCGTTGCTCTACCAATTGAGCTAGGGACCCGCGACAACAGCCCCCCATTCTAGTCCAGACGACCGTGCCGGGCAAACTTTGACGCCCAAAAACAGGACGCGGGCGCCTTCAGCCGCGCAAGTACGGACTAGAGAATGGGCGGCTCGTCGGCATAATAGTCGTCGCGCAGGGAATCGGCCTGGGCGACCCAGCCGGCGAAGTCGAGGTGGTCGCCCGCGAGATGCGCCGGGATGATGCGCGCCAACTCGTCCGGCGCCCGCTCCGCCAGCTGGCGGTAGGTGAAGATGCCGGCGGCGTAGAGCTCATCCTCGTACACCTGATCGATACCGTGGATACGGGTCAGGTCCTCGGGCAGCGGGCCATCGTAGACCGCGCCGACGCGGTCGCTCGCCTTCGCCAGCTCACCCGCCTGCTCGATCCAGGCGCGCGTGTTGCTGCCCGGCAGCGCCCTGGTGATCTCCTCCAGCGCTCCGGGGTCCATCCGCGAAAGCTGGTCCCAGGTGAAGATGCCGACCTGGTAGAGCCGCCGCTCGTAGAGACCGCCGATGCCGTGGACCGCCGTGAGGTTGTCGGGCCGGTTGGCCTGGGGCTGCGCTTTGCCGCGCTTCGCGCGTCCACGCTTGCGTTTTTCAGCCCGCGGCCGGGCCTTCTCGCGGCCGCGGGTAGAGGACGCAGCTGTATCACCGGCGACCGGCGGCGCGTCCCGCCCGCCCATCGGGAGGCCGCCCCGCAAGGCCGAAGAAGCCATGGCCAGATCGATGCGCCTGCGCCGGCCGCGATACCAGACCCACTCAACCAGTGTCGTGGTGATCCAGCCGAACAACAGACCAACCAGGATGTAACCGAGCAAACTCGACAGTTCCATTCGTGCCCCCGCGCGCTACGGAAGTAAGGCCTGCCCGCGACGAGGTCAGGCGTGCGCGATCCGCTCTCTTTTTCTCTCCTTGAAAGTGTATCCCGCGGTCCGAAAACTTGTCAATCCACTGCGCGCTGTCGCTTTCACGCTGTCTTCGCCGTGCGCCGCTGCCGCGCGGCCTCGAACAGAATCGCAGCGCCGGCCGCGGCGACGTTGAGGGACTCGGTCGCCGCGGCCATCGGAATCGCCACCGTTGCCGCGCCGGCGCCGACCTGTGGACTCGCGCCGTGCGCCTCGCTCCCGAGCACGAGCGCCGACGGCCTGCTCCAATCGACCTCGTCGTAGCGGAGGCCGCCCTGCGCGCTGGCAACGTAGAGAGTCTGGCCCTCGGAGAGCAGCGCCCCAAGCGCGTCCCAGTTTTCCAACGTGCGCAGCGGCGCCCGAAAGTGGGCGCCCATCGCCGCACGCATGACCTTGCCGTTGAAGGGATCGACACAGCCCGGCCCGAACAGGACCTGGTCGACCGCCGCGGCCGCGGCCGTACGCAGAAGCGTGCCCGCGTTGCCGGGATCGCGCACACCGTCAAGGACCAGGGAAAGCGCCGCGGCCGAAGGCAGGGGCAGTTGCGGTATGGCCACAACGGCGACGATCGACTGCGGCGATACGGTCTCGCTGATCCGGTCGATCAACTCCGGGCTCACCAGATAGAGAGGACAGAGCATCTCGATCTGCGCCGCAAGTTCAGGGCGGGCGCCGGCCGCGGCCGCGGTGATGAAACAGGTGTGGAAGGCGGCGCGCATCGACACCGCATCCTGCACCAGGCGGGTCCCTTCCAGCAGGCAGAGGCCATGGGCCTGGCGGTGGCGCCGGCGCTGCAGCCTGCCCGCCAGTTTGAGCCGTGAATTGCCGGCGCTGCTGATCTCTTTCATTGCGACTGTGCTGGCCCGGGCGGCCGCGAGCGGATCGCAGCGACCGCCAGATTTACGGTCCGGACGAAAAAGGCAGAGGCGATCGCCTCTGCCATAAACACACTGAACTTGTCCGACGGCCCGACGGCCAGGCTAATTCAAATGGCTCTTGGCCAGATCGGCCAGGGCGCTGAATCCATCGGCATCGCGCACCGCGATGTCGGCCAGGACTTTGCGATCGACCTCGACGTCGGCCTGCTTGAGACCGTAGATCAGGTGGCTGTAGTTGAGGCCGTTGAGGCGGGCCGCGGCATTGATGCGGGTGATCCAGAGGCGGCGAAAATCACGCTTGCGCGTGCGGCGGTCGCGGTAGGCAAAGGCGAGCGAGCGCAGCATCGCTTCGTTGGCGCGCTTGAAGAGCTTGGAGCGGCTGCCGAACTGCCCCTTGGTGAATTTGAGTACCTTCTTATGCCGTCTGTGCGCGTATACTTTGGGTCTGGAGCGTGGCATCGGTCGAATCCTCTTGTCTGGCGAAAACAACGCCCGGAATCCCGCAGGAAGCCAGGCGCCCCATCAGCATCAGTGGCTGTAGGATGGCCGGTCAGGCGACCATGCTTTTGATCAACTTGGCCTGACCGGTGTTCTTGCTGGTAATTTTCTGACGATATTCGCTGACTTTGCGTTTCTTGCGGCGCAGATGGTTTCCGCCCTGCTTGCGGCGCATCAGTTTGCCGTTCTTGGTGACGCGAAAACGTTTCTGCGTGCCCTTATGACTCTTCATCTTTGGCATAGTTCGTCCCGGCTGCTTCCGCGCCCCACACAAGAAGGGACGCATTGAACCTTTCTGTTGACATGCATTGAGCACGGAAACACCCGTCCGCGGATGCGAAACAAAAGGCGGCGTGCAAGCAATGGATAATAGCATAGACAGCCGCCATGCCCAAAAAAGAGCAGTCGGTTCGCACAAACGGCTATTTTCGCCCAGCGGCACAACGAGGGAATGAACAGTGCCGCCGGCGAAACGGTTCGCTACGCGGCTGGTGCGAGAAGCATCACCATGCTGCGGCCCTCAAAACCGGGATGGGATTCGACGACCGCTTCTTCAGCCAACTCCTCGGTGACCCGTTTCATCAGCTCAAGGGCGATGTCGCGGTGGACGATCTCGCGGCCCCGGAAGCGGATGCGCACCCGTACCTTGGCGCCGCCATTCAGAAACTTTCTCGCCTTGTTGAGAACGACCTGAATGTCGTGTTCACCGGTCTTGGGCCGCAGCCGCACTTCCTTGATCTCGATCTGTTTCTGGGCCCTGCGCGATTCACGCTCACGCTTCTGCCTCTCGTAGAGGTACTTGCCGTAATCCATCAAGCGGCAGACGGGCGGATTGGCGTTGGGCGCCACCTCTACCAGGTCCAGATCCCGCTCCTCGGCCGCCTGGAGTGCGTCCTGCACATCCATAACGCCGAGCTGTGTCCCGACTTCGTCGATGACTCTCACTTCGCGTGTACGAATCCGGTGATTGATTCGTGTGGTGTTTCTGCTAATACTCGCTCTCCTTTTGATATGTTGCCCCCGGCAGCAGAGGCGTTGCCGCCCGTCTCCCGCAAGCGGTAGTGGAATGGCTCGCGCTCAAATAACGAAGTGGCACTGCGTTGAACCACCTATTGAGAGAGGGGTTGCTGCCAGGGCACTTCAGTGGTAGATGGTACAACTGTTTGCTCGCCCGCAGTATATCAGTTCAAAAGGTAGACGTCAAGCGCAAATCCAGAGACGGACGCAGCCGTGAAATGGTTCCCCGTTGCGGTCGGGCCTCTGGTCAGAGCGGCGTGGTGGGACGTACTGCCCCACCCGGCCGCCCTGCGCAGATCGTCACGTTTTGCCTTCAATTCAGAGTGTCTTGGCGCGGGTGGCGACGCGCTCGGTAACGAGTTCGACGAACGCCCCGACCGCCATCCCGTTCTGGCGCGTGCCGTCCCGCTTGCGCAGCGAAACGGTCTCCTCTTCAACCTCGCGGTCGCCCACGATCAGCATATAGGGGACCTTCATGTTCTGGGCCTGCCGGATCTTGTTGTTCATGCGATCGCTGCCGAGGTCGGAGACAACGCGCACGCCGGCGCCGGCCAGGCGTTCTTCGATCCGCACCGCATATTCGTTGTGCGAGGAGGTAACCGGGATGACGCGCACCTGTTCCGGGCACAGCCAGACCGGGAAGTTGCCGCCGTAATGTTCGATGAGGAAACCGATCGTGCGCTCATGCGTACCGAGGGGGGCGCGGTGGATACAAAGGGGGATCTCGCGCTCGCCGTCGGCGTTGATGAAGGAGAGATCGAGACGCTCGGGCTGGGCAAAGTCGACCTGGTTGGTGGCAAGCGTAAACTCGCGGCCGATCGCGCTCCAGATCTGAACGTCGATCTTGGGGCCATAGAAAGCCGCCTCATCCGGCTCCTCGTCAAAGGGCACGTTCCCTTCCGTCATCGCACGGCGCACCATCTCCTCGGTCTTCTGCCACAGAGAGCGATTGTCGACATATTTCTCGCCCAGCTTTTTGGGATGATGCGTGCTGAGGCGCATGACGTAACGATCGATGTCGAACAGGTCGAAGTAGATCTTGTAGAGGTCGATCACGCGCATGAACTCTGCCGCGAACTGCTCCTCCGAACAGTAGATATGGGCATCGTTCATCTGCATCGAACGAACGCGCATCAGCCCGAACAGCTCGCCGCTCTGTTCATAGCGGTAGCAGGTGCCGTACTCCGCCAGCCGCACGGGCAGCTCGCGATAGCTGCGCAGCTTGGAGCCGAAAATCTTGTGGTGCATGGGGCAGTTCATCGGCTTTACATAGTAGGTGACCCCTTCCATCTCCATCGGCGGGTACATGCTGTCCTTGTAAAAAGCGAGATGCCCGCTGCGCAGGAAGAGGTCCTCCTTGGTGAGATGGGGCGTCCGCACGCGCTCATAACCGGCCGCCTCTTCGGTCTCCTTGGCCAGGCGCTCCAGCTCTTCGATGATGACCGCGCCGCGCGGCAGCCACAGGGGCAGACCCGGCCCGACCTCGTCCTCAAAGATGAAGATCTCCAGCTCGCGGCCCAGCTTGCGGTGGTCCCGCTTCCGCGCCTCCTCCATCTGATCAAGATAGCTCCTCAACTCCTTGCGGTTGCGCCAGGCCGTGCCGTAGATGCGTTGCAGCATCGCGTTCTTTTCATCGCCGCGCCAGTAGGCGCCGGCCACGCTGAGAAGGCGAAAGCCGTCGGCGACAATCTTGCCGGTATGCTCGACATGGGGCCCGCGGCAGAGGTCCTCGAAGGTTTCGTGCTTGTAGGTGCTGATGACCGGCTTTTCGGTCACCTCGTTGCCGTATTCGTCGATTTCACCTTCATCGAGACCGTCGATCAGTTCCAGCTTGTAGGGCTGGTCGGCGAAGAGTTGGCGGGCCTCGCCGGCGCTGACCTCGCGATAGGCGAAGTCGTGCTTGCCGCCGATGATCTGGCGCATGCGCTTCTCTATCGCCTTGAGGTCGTCGCTGCGGAAAGTGCGCGGCGCGCCCTCTTCGTCGAGACCGAGATCGAAATCGTAGTAGAAGCCGTTCTCGATCGGCGGCCCGATGGCGAACTTGGCGTCGGGATAGAGTTCCAGCACCGCCTGGGCCATGACGTGCGCTGCGCTGTGGCGAATCCTGTAGAGATCGTCTATCTGTATGGCCATTCTTCATTGCTCCTGGGAAACCTTGGGTTGACAGTGTCCGGTAGCCAGCGACGCTCTGATCGCTGTCGACAGTTCATGCGCTGTTCGTAGTCAACCATGCAGCGCTCCACCATGTAAGGTAGAGCAGCTGCTGCATCCCCTTTACGAGCGGCAATGGGTCGATCCATTCACTGAGGCGGTGGACGTCTCCGCCGTCGGTAAGGCCGACGCAGACGGCCGGAATGTTCCGGCTGAGGGGCACGTTGGCGTCGGTGCTGCTGATGCGGGCGTCGCTGCGCTCCTCGATGCCAAGTTCGCGCAGAACTGTGCATGCGGCCTGCACGAGCGGATGCTCAAATGGGAGTTCGCCGGCGGGACGGTGGCCGATCTGCTCATGGCGCAAGGTGAGGCCGTCGTCGCAAGCGCGATGCGCGTCGACGCGGCGCTCGACGATGCGCTGCACCTGTCCATCGAGCCAGATGAGCGTCTCCGGTGACGCGCTGCGCAGGTCCAGTTCCATCCAGGCTTCCTGGGCGATCGAATTGATCGAGGTGCCGCCGCCGATACGGCCGATATTGAAACTCGTGCGCGGTGTGTGGGGCACCTGCAGTTTGACGATCTCCTCGGCCACGGTCACGAGGCCGTGCACCGCGCTGGCCGCGCCGAAATCACCCCAGCTATGGCCGCCCGGCGCGGCCGCGGACGTGCGGTAGCGGCGCGCGCCGAGCGCCTGATGCACGATGCGTCCCAGACCCATCCCCTCGATCACGAGCGCCGCGCCCACGACGCCGCGCGCCCCCGCGCCAGCCGCGCTGCCGTCGGCGTGGAGACGGTCGACGACGCGTTTCATGCCGCGCAGATCGCCCAACCCCTCCTCCATCGAGTTGGCGACCAGCCAGATGTCGACCGGCGGCGCGGCAAGTTCGACCAATGTTTCGGCCAGCGTCAGCAGACCGGCAACACCGGTGGAATTGTCGCCGATGCCCGGCCCGCGCAGCAAGCCGTTGCTGAGACGCCGCAGACACAGGTCGGTCTCACGAGGGAAGACGGTATCGGTATGGGCCGAGACGAGCAGGGCAGGGCCTGCCTGCAGGCCCGGAACGCGGCCATAGACGTTGCTCAGTTCATCGCGCTCGACGTCGGCCAGGCCGATGGCGCGCATCCGCTCTTCGACCCACGCGGCCCGCTCGGTCTCGGCGCCGGTGGGCGCGGGGATCTGCTGGACCGCGACGCAAAGATCGACCAGCCGCCCGTGCTTGCCACTATAGGCAGCGGCCGCGGCGCGTACTGCGTCCCCGTGGGAAAGCCCGTCAATCAGCATGAACTACCTGTCGCAACGGAAGGTTGCACGAATTCGTCCAGTATTCGCAATAGAACAACAAGGGCGCCCGATCGAGCGCCCCTGTCAAGCTGCTGGCCTGTCACCGACCCTTCGACCTATTCATACCAGCCGGAGCCGATGAGCACCCCATCGTGGCGCACGACCCAGGAGTGCTTGGTCTGTTCCTCACCGGTGTTGGGATTGTCGAAGAGATAGTCTACCCACAGCCCCTCCTCGGTGGCGCTCAGCATCAGGTCGCTGTAGCGATGACCGGTGGCATCGATGCCCAGATCGCCCTTCAGATCCTGGCCGATCAGGTCCTGGTTTGCGTTGGCAATCACCTGGTCGTCCTCGTCAATGATGAAAACATACCACTCCCCGTCGACGCTCTCGGGCGTGTTGTAGTAGGCGACAGTCTTCTCACGGCCGTGGGCCCGGTAGTAGCGGATCGCCTTGTCGACCATGGCTACCGTGTATTCGGCGGGTTCGGCCTTGGTAACGCCGGTTCCCACTCCGGGCAGGATCTGATACCAGCCGGAGCCGAAGAGCAGGCCGTCGCGCCGCACGACATAGGCGTGCTTGTACTCCTGGTTGCCGGAAACGAGATTGGCAAATATATAGTCCACCCAGAGCCCCTCTTCGGTGGCGGTGAGCATCAGGTCGCCGAAGCGGTAGCCGGTCGTATCGAGACCGAGATCGCCTTTAAGGTCCATCCCCAGAAGATCGGGATTGGCGTGGGCGATCAGCTTGTCGTCCTCGTCGAAGATGAAGACATACCATTCGCCGTCGACGCTTTCGGGCGTGTTGTAGTGGGCGACGGTCGCGTCGCGGCCGTGCGCGTCGTAGTGCCGCAGGGCCTGCTCGACCATGGCGACGGTGAAGCCAGGACGGTGCGCCTTGGTAGGTGTCAGGTTGAGACCGGGCAGGATCTGGTACCAGCCGGAGCCGAAGATAAGGCCGTCATGGCGGACAACCCAGGTGTGCTTGTACTCGTGGTCGCCGGTGGCAGGATTGAGGAAAAAGTAGTCAACCCAGAGGCCGTCCTCGTTGACGCTGTGCAGAAGCTCACCGTACTGGTAGCCGGTGATATCGACGCCGAGCTCGCCAATTTCATCGCCCCTGCCGTACTGCCCGCGCAACTCCTCTCTGGGGTGACCGATGACGATGTCATTCTCGTCGATAAGGAAGGCGTACCATTCACCGTCAAGGTTTGCGGCCGAGTTGAGGTATTCCAGGGTCGCGTCGCGTCCCTCGGTGTCGTAGCGACGGATGGCCTGTTCGACGAGATGGACCGCGTAGCCGGGCCGGTCGGCCTTGGTGGGGGCGCTGCGGCTGACGTCGGGCAGCACCTGGTACCAGCCGGAGCCGATAAGCAGACCGTCGTGGCGCACGACGTAGGCGTGCTTGTACTCCTGGTTGCCGGAAACGAGATTTGCGAAGACGTAGTCCACCCAGAGCCCCTCTTCGGTGGCCGTGAGCATCAGGTCGCCGAAGCGGTAGCCGGTCGTGTCGAGACCGAGATCGCCTTTGAGATCCATTCCGATGAGATCGGGATTGGCGTGGGCAATGAGCTGGTCACTCTCGTCAAATATAAATACATACCATTCGCCGTCAACGCTTTCGGGCGTGTTGTAATAGGCGACAGTCGCCTCGCGGCCTTTGGCCTTGTAGAGGCGCAGAGCCTTTTCGACCATGTGCACGGTGTAGCCGGCGCGGTCCGCCTTGCTGGTCCGCCAGGCAGAGTCGGGGCGCTCCATTTTCGGATGAGGGGGAAGCTTGTAATGACAACCGGCCAGCGCTACGGCCGCTGCCAAAAGCACAACCAGTCCCATCACCAACCGAGTACTACGCATCATTTTCCTCCTGACCTGATCATCTTTGAAACAGGTTTGATTCAGCCATCTGACTCTCAACATGCAATGTCTACAGAAATATACCGAACAAACCTGCACGCGTCGGTCCGGTGCGGAATGTTCGGTAGAAGCGGAAACACCTATGCTCTCCAGCTAAGACGCCAGCCCGAAGAGAGAAGTTCAATCTGCTGCCAGTCGCTCCTTGAAACGCAGCTTCCCCGTCACGAATTGGCCGTTGCAGCCCTTTGGCGCCGCCAGGTGGGAGATACTGGACTTGAACCAGTGACCTCTACGATGTCAACGTAGCGCTCTAGCCAACTGAGCTAATCCCCCATACGATAATCGCCAACTATAGCACACGCCCGATTGAGGCCCAAATCCGGCTGAACCAATTGGGGATGCGCCGTCGTTTCGAAAAAGCCCGGCGTTGTCCGCATATGCTGCCCGTCGGCTGTTCTGGTGTATAATGAAGACCGGCATGCAACTGCCGTACTCCAGAAAGTGACCGCAATGCGGAAGGAAAAACCGACAGCGCCAGTACCGGACCGAGCAGTCGCGCCCTGGACGCATCCAACAGCCGTAATCCATCCCACATACACATCAATCACAGTACAAAGAGATGACGGAGCGCACAATGAAAGTTCTGATGACAGCGCGGTGGGTCGAGCATTTTGCGAAGCTATTCCAGGAGGAGTTTCCTCAGGTGGAGTTTGTGTTCGCCGAAACGGCAGAAGAGATTGCGGCGAAGGCGGCCGACGCTGAAGTCGCCTACGGGCCGTTGAACAGCAGCCAGATTCAAGCTGCGCCGAACCTGCGCTATATCCAGTCGGCCAGCGCGGGCGTGGAATGGATGCGCAACGCGCCGGAGCTGGCGGAGCGGGAGATTACGGTGTGCAATACGCGCGGCGCGCACGCCAGCACGATCGCGGAACACACGATGGGCATGCTTGTCTTCATCGCACGCGGTTTCGACAGCATATACGAAGCGCAGAAACGCCACGAGTGGAAAAACCCGCCTGATAAGCCGCTGTTCGGCCTCGCCGGCCTGAAGATGGGCATCATCGGGCTGGGGCATATCGGCCGTCACATCGCCAAACGGGCCGCAGCCTTCGAGATGGACGTCATCGCCGTCGACGCGCATGCCGTCGAAAGGCCGGACTACGTTTCCGACCTGCAGCTGCTGGACGGAATGCCGGCGCTGTTGCGGGCGTCGGACGTTGTGGTCGTGACGGTACCAATCACGCCGGAGACACGGGGCATGGTGGGTCCGGAGGAGCTGGCGCTGATGAAGCCGGAGGCCTTTTTCATCGTCATATCACGCGGGGGCACCTTCGATGAACCGACGCTGATCCGGATGCTGGAGGAGGGCAGGCTGGCCGGCGCGGCGCTGGATGTGGCGGCAACCGAACCGCTGCCGGCCGACGATCCACTGTGGGATGCGCCCAATCTGTTCCTCTCTCCCCACTGTTCGCCGGGATCCGAACAGACCAGCGCCAATGTCACACGCATTCTCAAAGAGAACCTGAAACGCTACCTGAACGGCGAACCGTTACACAATACCGTCAGTGTCGACCTCGGCTACTAGCAGATACCAGTTTCACATTCCAGGTTGTCTGGCGCTGCCGGGGACCGAAAGCCGCGGTCTCGCCGAAAACCAGAGAGCAACAACTGATAACCTACCAAGGAGAGAAGCATGAAAGTCGCTGACGCGATCGCCCAATGTCTGAAGAAAGAGGGCACCGAAATCCTTTTCGCCTATCCGGTGAATGCCCTGATCGAATCCGCCGCCGAGCTGGACATTCGCACAGTGATCGTGCGGCAGGAACGCATCGGGCTGCACATGGCTGACGCGATCAGCCGTTTGAGCTCGGGTGAGAAAATCGGCGTCTTCGCCATGCAGTCCGGCCCCGGTTCGGAAAACGCATTCGGTGGCGTCGCGCAGGCATTCGGCGATTCGGCGCCGATCCTCGTATTGCCCGGCGGCTACCCGCGGGCGATCAACCAGGTCCAGCCGAACTTCAACTCGTCGCAGAGCTACGCCTCTGTCACAAAATCGAGCGAGCAGCTGACGACGCCGGAAATGACGGCAGCCGCGATGCGCCGGGCCTTTGCGGCCGTGCGCAACGGGCGCCCGCGCCCGGCGCTGGTGGAGATCCCTGCCGACATCTCAACAGAGGAGATTGAAGAGTTCGACTACGAACCGGTGCAGCGCGTGCGCTATGGGCCGGACCCGGCGGACGTGCAAAAGGCAGCGGATATGCTGGTGGCGGCGGAACGGCCGGTGATCTATGCCGGGCAGGGCGTCCATTACGCCCAGGCCTGGGACGCGCTGAAAGAGCTGGCGGAACTTCTGGAAACGCCCGTTACAACGACGCTGAACGGCAAGAGCGCATTCCCGGAGACACACCCCCTGAGCCTCGGCTCCGCCAACCGCTCGCATACGCAAGCGGTCGCCGACTTTCTCAACAACGCCGACCTGATCTTCGGCATCGGCTGCAGTTTCAGCTTCACCAACTTCGGTGTGCGCATGCCCGCGGGCAAGACGATCATCCACGCGACGCTCGACCCGGCCGACATTAACAAAGATGTCGCCTCCGACCATGCACTGATCGGGGACGCCGACCTGGCGCTGCGCGCGCTGATCGCCGCCGTCTCGGAGCGGCTGGGAGGAGCGCCGCGCGGCCGGCAGGCCGGCGTTGCCGCCGAGATCGCAGCGACCAACGGGAAGTGGGAGTCCCAATGGGCTGCCAAGACCGACAGCGATGAGTCGCCTCTCTCCCCTTACCGGGTGATTCGAGACCTGTACGCGACGGTCGATGTGCCCAATACGATCATCACCCACGACGCCGGCAGCCCGCGCGATCAGCTCTCGCCGTTCTGGAAGTCGATCACGCCGCTCTCCTACATCGGCTGGGGCAAGACGACGCAGCTGGGCTACGGGCTGGGGCTGGCAATGGGCGCGAAGCTGGCCTGCCCGGACAAGCTGTGCATCAACGTTTGGGGCGACGCTGCCATCGGCTTCACCGGTATGGACTTCGAGACCGCGGTGCGGGAGCGCATCCCGATCCTGTCGGTGCTGTTCAACAACTTCTCGATGGCAATTGAGATTCCGATCATGCCGGTCTCGCAGGAGAAGTACGGCTCGACCGACATCTCGGGCAACTACGCCAAGATGGCGGAGGCGTTCGGCGGCTACGGCGAGCGCATCGAGACGCCGGACCAGATCATCCCCGCCATCGAGCGCGGCATCCAGAAGACGCAGGAAGGGGTGCCGACGCTGCTTGAGTTCATCACGGCGAAGGAGAACGAGATCTCGCGCCTTATGTAGGGACAGTTTTTAGTTTCTGGTTTTGAGTTTTTGGTGGCTGCCGCGTGCGCGGGAGTCCGCTAAGGGTTGAAAATTCGCAACGAGGGGCTGACCGCAAGCTATGAGCCAGAACAACGAACGCCTCCCCATCTGTATCGTCGGCTGCGGCGGGATGGGGCATCGCCACACGATCGCCTACCACGTGCTGGAGGAGACCGGGCTCTCCAATATGGAGTTGATGGCGGTCTGCGACATCAACCGCGACAATGCGCAGCGGGTGGCTGGGGAGGTCGAGCGCCTGTTCGGACGCAAACCGCTGGTCTTCACCGACCTGGATCAGATGTTGGCCAACCCCGATATCGCGGCAGTGGACGTTGTGACGGACGGCTCCAGCCACCACGAGGTCGCGACGGCTGCGCTGGCAGCGGGCAAGCACGCGCAGGTGGAGAAGCCGCTGGGAATCACGATCCGAGCCTGCCGGCGCATCATCGACGCCGCGGCGCAGAGCGGAACGGTGCTGGCGACGGCCGAAAACTACCGCCGCGATCCGGTGAACCGGATGGTGCGGGCGGTGATCGACGCCGGCCTGCTGGGCGACCCGTTTCTGATGGTCCAGACGTCGCTGGGCGGCGGCGACCGGATGGCGGCGACGCCGTGGCGGCATATCAAGGAAAAGGGCGCGATCGGCCTCGATATGGGCGTCCATTACGCCGACATCATCCGCTACTACCTGGGCGAATACCAACGCATCTTCGGGCGGGGTCTGATCGTGGAGCCGGTCCGGCGGCGGCCCGTGGCCGACGAGCACCCGCTGATCTCCTACCGCGAACAGACACCGACCTACCCGGAAACGGTTGAAGCGACCGGCGAGGACTCGATCCTGGCGCACTATGCGATGGCGTCGGGCGCGACGGTGCAGTTCAGCCACGTCGGCGGCGGCCGGGGCAGCAGACGGTTCGAACGCAGCGTTCACGGGCGCTGGGGCGCGCTCGACGTGCCGCGAGACCGCACCGGCGGGTCTGTTCGGCTGCGGCTGGAGGACAAGGAGCTGCACGGCAAGGAGATCCTCGGCCTGCTGCCCGACTTTTCGCTGAACGAGATCACCGCGCGGCTGTTCGGCGCCGATGGCGTGGTCTATGGGCTGCCGGGCGTATCGCATGCGGAATATGCGCTCGACGCGAGGCTGCTGGCGATCGAGTACCACGATTTCGGCGAGGCGGTGTTGCAGGGACGCGCGCCGGAGGTGGACGGCCGCGACGGGATGCTCGCGGTCGCGGCGATACTGGGCGCCTACGAATCGGCCGCGATCGGGCGTGCGGTCGAGATGGAGGAGCTGCTGTCGGGCGCGGTCCGCCGCTACCAGGAGGAGATCGACGCGGCGCTGGGGCTGTAGGGTGACAAGGCGCCGGCGCGCACCCGGTTTCGGGCTGCTACTCGCTCGGCGTCGAGGGCGAAACAGTGGAGAAGACCGCCAGGCGCAGGGGGTCTCCGTCTTCGGGGATCTTGACGAGCCAGGCGGCCACCCATCCGGTCTCTTCCGCGCTTGAACCGCCGGTCTTGGATACGAAGAACCAGCCGCTGTCGACGGTCCGGCCAAGCAGATGCAGCTGCGTTCCGGCGGGAATCAACTCCTGCGAGTCGTATCTCTGGCCGGGTCCCTTACGCAGATTCAAGGCGACGGTGGCCTCGCCATAGAAGGGCGCGGGTTCGTCGGAAACGGGCGGCGCAGCAGTGGCGGGGGCGCTTGCTGCCGGTTGCCCGGCAGAGGGGGCGGTCGCGGCGGCCTGTTCCGCCAGGACGGCGCGCTCTTCGGCAAGACGAATGGCGACGCGGGCCTCGACAGTTGCCTCGAGCGCGGCGCTGATCTCCTGTTGCGGACTACTGGCCCGCTCCTGGGCCAGGCGCAACTTGACCAGCGCCTCAATCGTCGCTTCCTGCCCGACATTGGTAAGGCGCTGGGAGCGAATCGCCAGGGCCGAGAGCGCAACCACCGTGATAATCAGGGGAACGATCGCCGCGCTGAGCCAGACAAATTTCCGCCCCTTGTTGACGGGCGCCGGGATCTCGATAATGACTTCCGGCCTGGCCGCCAGCATCTGGCGCCGGTGAGGAGCGAGCGCGTGTGAACTGCCTGGATCGGAAGCATGCTGCTCAGAGGGGTCCGGCCCGTGGGCCTGGCCGCCATTGGAGGCGGGATCTTGCGAGTGCGCCCCTGAATTTGGGGGGCGATGTGAACTGTAGCTCATCGCTTGACAACAGAGACCTGTTGAACAGTCAGCGGTCTGTCCGTCCGGCGCCTCGACAGCGGGTCAGCAGGCTTGCTGAGAGGCAAATCACGAAACAACGGGCCCCGTGACCCGTTAATTGAGTATAGCACGAACCCCTGCTCTGAGACACCCAAACGCCGCGCCCCGGAACGCCGTCATACCCGGAAATGGACGAGAGTGAACGCCGTTCGACGCTCTGCGGTCGGGCCCAAATGACGCAGTCTGATGGTACGCGACAGTGGAAAAACAGGCTCCCGTTGTGAGCGCTTGGCGAAACCGGGGGACGGCCCGGTCTGGCACTGTCCCCGCTTCACCTGCACAGTAGAGCGCGCACTGTCATCCCGGCGGCGAGGCCGCTTGCCTCGCGCCATCTGACCTTTGGAGGAGACACCGTGAAGATCTCAATTCAGGAAAACCTGTTGCCCGGCGAAACGCTGACCGAGAAGCTCGACTGCGCCGAGTCGCTCGGGATCGACGGTGTGGAAATCCAAGGTCGTTCACGCCTCTACGATCGCATCAGCGAATACGAGGCCGCGTTTCGCAATCGCACGCTGCGTATCTCCTCGATTTGCGGCCAGACGACATTCGACTGGCTGGACCCGGACCGGGCGAAACGGGAGGCCAGCATCGATGAAACGAGGCGCAACCTGGAGGCCTGCGGCTACTTCGGTGCGGCCGGTCAGATTGTGCCGCCGATCTTCGGCCCGCCGCGGCTGCCGGATCTCTCGCCGCTGAAGGATGCAATCGCCCTGGAAAAAGAGCTGCTGGTCGAGATCACGCGCGAACTGGCTGCGTTTGCTGACAGTCATGGCACGCTGTTGCTGCTTGAGCCTCTCAACCGCTACGAACAGCACCTGCTGCGGCGGCAGGAGCACGGCGTGGAAATCATCGAAAAGGCGGGGACGCCTCGCGGCGTGGCGCTGCTGACCGATTTTTTCCACATGCACATCGAGGAGGTCGACACGCCGGCGACGATCCGCAAGGTCGGACCGTACATCGGTCATATCCACGTGGCGGACAATACGCGCGTTCAGCCGGGCGTGGGCGACATCGACTGGCGGGCCGGGATTCAGGCCCTGGCCGACGTCGGCTTCGCGGGCTACCTGGCGTACGAATGCCGGATTGCCGGTGAGCCGAAGGCGGCGCTGACCCAGTCGGTCGCGTTCCTGCGTGAAACGGTCAAATCGGTGCAGGGCGGCTGACGGGACGGGCCTGCATACCCTTACAGAAAAACTATATCCCACAGAAAACCGGTTGGTCAATCGATTCCCGATACCGGAAACGGGCCGGTACGGGCGTCCGATTCTTGACGGATCGCCGGTCGCTTACACTGGTATAGGGCCGCTTTCCGGCCGCGAAATCGACTGAAATCGGCCGTAAAATACGTTGTGGGCAACTCCTGTACGATCCGTCTACGGTCCGTCTGCCTTGACCGCCACATGTGCGAATCGGCGCATTGCGCGCATCTCAGAATCCTGATTCAGGTAGTTGATTCTGGCTGCCACCTCGGCCGCCGCTGACTGCGAGCCGCCCTCGAAACGGGGGAGAGACCCACGTAGCAGGCAACCGCCTGGCCCCGTTTCTCGAATCTACTCAACGTGGTGCAGCAGCAGCTTTCATCCTCATTCCTCTGAGATCAGAACATTTATGCGGCGAAGTGTTACAGCAGCTACGCCGCGGAAACATCCTCCCCAATTCCTCTGCTTTATCTCCAGAATTTCTCCAGATTTCAACGCTACACTGTAAAGAGTCAAGACGGCGGCTGCGAACAGTCCCGCCGTCTAAGCCAATCTACATCACGTCGCATTGTCAGTTCAGGAGACAAAGATATGACCAGTTCGTCGGCGCTGATAGGCATGCAGGAAGTAACGAAAATCTACCAGATGGGGGAGACAAGCCTGCCCGCGCTGGCCGGTGTTTCTCTCTCGATAGACGAGGGAGAGTACGTAGCGATCGTCGGTACCAGCGGTTCTGGAAAAAGCACACTGATGAACATTATCGGTCTGTTGGACCGCCCCACCGACGGTCTCTATCAGATTCGCGGCCAGAGGGCAGATGACCTGACCGGCAGGCAGCTGGCCGATCTGCGCAACCGGGAGATCGGATTCGTGTTCCAGCAGTTTAACCTGCTGGCGCGCGCGCCTGCCTGGCGGCAGGTGGAGCTGCCGCTATTCTACGCGGGTGTCGCCCGCGGCGCCTCCCGCCAGCGCGCTCTGGCAGCGCTGGCGCAGGTGGGTCTGGCCGACCGCGCAGACCACAAGCCGGAGGAGCTTTCGGGCGGCCAGCAACAGCGGGTGGCGATCGCCCGCGCGCTTGTCAACCGGCCCAGCCTGCTGCTGGCGGACGAACCGACCGGCGCGCTCGACACCCGCACCGGCGAAGAGGTTTTGGCGCTCTTTGAGAACCTACACGAGAAAGGACTGACCCTGGTAATCATTACACACGACCCAGAGGTCGCGGAACGGGCCCGCCGCGTAATTACAATGCGAGACGGCGCGACTGTCTCCGACTCGCGCGGCGCGGCGCCAACTGCTACGCCCGGAGTATCCAACGGGCTAGGGGAGCCCGCGCTTGCGCCGCTGCCGCGGCCTGCCGCGATAGAGCAGATCGGGGAGAAGATCTATGAAGCTGGTTAGATATTTTCCGGTTGCAGTCGACAGCATCGCTGCCAACAAGATGCGGGCCAGCCTGACGATGCTGGGCATTATCATCGGCGTGGCCGCGGTCCTCACAATTTTGGGTATCGGACGCGGCGCATCAGCCAGTATTCTGGGCGAAGTCGCCAGCCAGGGTACGACGCGCCTGACGATCAGCCCGAGCACTGAGAGCGAAGGCGAGGGCGCCGGCAGCCCTGTTCAGACGTTGACCATGGGCGACGTAAAGGCGCTTTCCGACCCTGCCTTCCATCCAGATGTCGTAGAAGTCGTGCCCCAATATGGAGGCAACATCCAGCTGGTCGCCGGCAGCAACAACGCGCAGGTCCGGGTGACGGGCACGACTGCCGCCTATGCCGATGTCCTTCGACTGGAGATGGCCGAGGGCCGTTTTCTGACGGAGGACGAGATCACGCAGATGAGCAATGTAATCGCCATCGGATCGACTGTGGCGACGGAACTTTTCGGGCGCACGCAGGTCGTAGGCGAGAGCGTGCGCATCGATGGCGAACCGTTCATAGTCGTCGGTGTGTTGGCAGAGAGCGGCAACGCAGGTTTCGGCAGCAATGACGAGAGCGGTTTCATCCCGATCGGCGTGGCCCACGGGCGTGTCTTCAATGTGCCCCGCTATCGGGGCGAATATGTTGTTACCTCGATATCGGCCGATGCGGTTAGTGAAGAGCGGGTGGAGGCAGCCGAGCTGCAGATCGAACAGACCTTGCGTCTGCGCCACGGACTCGGCGCGGACGACGACAATGACTTTACCATCAGCACGCAGGCCAGTCTGCTGGACACAATCGGCACCGTCACCACTACACTTACGCTGCTTCTGAGCAGTATCGCTGCCATCAGCCTGCTGGTGGGCGGAATCGGCATCATGAACATCATGCTTGTATCGGTGACCGAACGCACCAAGGAGATCGGTCTGCGCAAGGCGCTGGGCGCACACACCAGTGACGTGTTGCTGCAGTTCCTGATTGAGTCGCTGGTTCTGACGTTACTGGGAGGCCTGATAGGAATCGCCATCAGCTACGGCCTGGCTCTGCTCGTGCAGAGAATCCCCAGCTTCCCTATCGACCTTCTGATTGGGGCCGACGCAGTGATCATGGCCGTGGGTGTCAGCGCCGGTTGCGGGTTGCTCTTCGGGCTGTACCCGGCGATGCGGGCGACCCGGCTGGATCCGATTGAGGCGTTGCGATATGAGTGATGCTCATGTTGAGGAAGTAGGCGCAGGGACTACTGCCGAGTTTTCCGGTTGAGAGCAGGGCAGTTTCTCTTGCGGACACGCAAGTGATGCAGCGGATTTCGGAACGAACGACTGGTTTATTCATGGATGGAAAGGGGCATTCACATGAACAGGAAATATATCTCACTCTTTATGGGCGCCATAGTGGTTGGCGTTGCACTCGGCGTCGGCTTTGCACTTTTCTTCGGCCTGACTGCGCCAGGTCAGGCAGCGGCTTGGACAGAGCCTGCAGCCGGGACAGAGTCGGCGGCCAGCGTGGAACCGGCAGCCAGCATCGAGACAACGCTCATCCGCCCGGCGGATACGGCCGTAGACAGGGTCACCGCGGCCGGCAATATTGAGCTTGTGGACACAGTGCAGGTGGTAGCGCAGGTCAACGGCTACGTAGAAGAGGTGCTGGTGGAAGTTGGTGACGTGGTCGGCAACGGTGATCTGCTGGCGGCGCTGGACCGGGCCGACCTGCGCAGGGCGGTGGACCAGGCTCGCATCAATCTGACGTCGGCCGAACTGCAGCTTGACAACCTGTTGGCCGACGCCGGCGCGACCGAGCTTGCCGCGGCGGAAGCGGACCTGAAGTCGGCCCGGGAAAATCTGACCGAAGTGCAGAACGGCGCCAGCGATGGGGAGCTGGCGGCAGCGCGAAGCAGTGCCAGCTCCGCCTGGGCCAGATACAATGACCTTCTGGATGGGGCCAGCGAGAATGAACGCATCCAGCTGGCGGCGACGGTGGAAAACGCGCGCGTAACCATGCAGGAAGCCCAGACTGAGTATGACAAAGTAGCTTGGCGCGAAGATGTGGGTATGACGCCGCAGGCGGCCCAGTTGCAGCAGTCGACAATCTCCTACGGGTCGGCGCTGGCGGCCTATGAGGAGGCGGTTGCGCCCGCCTCAGAGGCGGATTTGCAGTCGGCGTTGAGCCAAGCCCAGACGGCACAGCAGCAGCTGGATGATCTGTTGGCCGGCCCAACGGCCGTCAACATCGCGGCAGCCGAGGCGCAGGTCGCTGCGGCCCGGTCCAAGCTGGACACACTGTTGCGCGGCGCGGATGAAACGGATATCGAACTGGCGCAGCTGTCGATCGAGCAGGCGCAGCTGACCCTGCTGGAGGCAAGGCTCGACCTGATCAAGGCAGATCTGGTCGCTCCGGCTGCAGGTACCGTTTTGCAGGTCAATGTGGATGAAAGCGACCGGATTTCGGAGGGAACTGTCGCGATCACGCTGGCGGACCTGAGCCAGCTGCAGTTGATGATCGATGTCGCCGAAGTCGACATTCCCAAGATCAGCGTCGGGCAGCTGGCGGACGTCACGATCGATGCCTTCCCCGAAAGGGTGTTTGCGGGGATGATCAGCGGCATCGATCCATCAAGCAACGCCAAGGAGGGTGTCATTGACTACCCGGTGACGGTACGGCTGATCGATGAAGCCCTGAAAGACGTGCGGCCGGGCATGACGGCTGTGGCCACCCTGCGCAGCGAAATGGCGGACGCCCGCTGGCTGGTGCCTACGAATGCAATTCAAGAAAACAGTGACGAGACGATTGTATTTAAGTCGAGTGACGGACAGGCGTTGCCGGTCGCGGTGGTTGTGGAAGAAGCTCAGGGCGAATGGACCGTTGTCCGTTCAAGACAGTTGCAGAGCGGCGATGAAGTACTGGGCGCCACCACTTTTGTCAGGGAGGAGGAGTTTGGTCTTCCTGGAGAGGTTTTTCAAGACTGACGTCCAGATCAGGCCACCACATCTGTCAGGGAGGAGGCGTTTAGCCCTTTTTTCCGGCTCGCCTCCTGGTGCTCCCCGTCCTGCCGGTGCTCCGGGTGCAGGCGTCGGGGGACCCCAGGAGGCAACGGGCCGACAGCATGGGCCAAATGGGGTGAAGGTCAGGGCTGGACTGCGCTGAAGTTGCGACGGGCCGGAAGCAGAAACCGTGAACTGGGCCAGAGCCGGTGGAGCTCAACCCGATGCTTGTCGAGCGGGTTGCCATCGCAGAAGGAACCGGTTATAACGGAACCATGCCGGAGGAACATATTCTTATCGTTGACGACGACCGCCAGATCGTGCGCCTGCTGCGAAGCTACTTGCAGCGGGAGCATTACCCCGTGTCCGTGGCCTATGACGGCGAGACTGCGTTACATGCGCTGCGGCAAGAATCACCGCAGCTGGTGTTGTTGGATCTGATGCTGCCGGACAAGGACGGCTGGGAGATCACCCGCACAGTTCGCGGCGACGAGAAGCTGGCCGACACGCTGATCATCATGCTGACGGCACGGGTCGAGGATACGGACAAAATCATAGGCCTGGAACTGGGCGCGGACGACTATGTCACCAAGCCGTTCAACCCGCGCGAAGTGGTGGCGCGGGTGCGGGCGCTGCTGCGGAGAACACAGAGGGCGGCGCGAGCGACGGTGTTAGTTGTAGGCGCTCTACAGATGGATGTGGAGCGCCGGAGCGTACGGGTGCGGGGCAAGGCCGTGGAATTGACACCTACGGAGTTTAGTCTGCTGCAGACGCTAATGGAAAGCCCTGCCTACGTCTTCACGCGCACCGAGCTGATGGAGAAGGCATTGGGGTACGACTACAGCGGGGTGGATCGGATGTTGGACAGCCACATTAGAAACCTGCGCCGCAAGATCGAGAGCGATCCTCGCAAGCCAAAGCTTATCCAGACGGTCTACGGGGTTGGTTACAGGCTGGCCGGAGAGCGGTAATGAACCGGCTATGGGTACGGCTGAGCCTGGCTATCGCGGCGATCATAATCATCAGCTTTGGAGCCATCTCGTACACGGCGCGACTCTACTTCGCCGACGACAATCTGCGCTCGCTGGCTCTTTCCCATTTTTCCATAGAGACCGGCCTGATCGATAGATTGGAGGAGTATTATGGCGAACGCGGAAGTTGGGATCGCGTTTCTCCCTTGCTGGAAGCCGCCGATTCCGCGCTCTTTTTCAACGCCGCCAACAGGACAAACCTCGTACTGACCGACCCGGAGGGCCAAGTTCTCTACACAACCGCCGGCCCAAACAGGCCGAGCCGCCTGGAGGCGTCCCAGTTGCAAGATGCACTCCCTATCAGCGTTGAAGGGCGTACCGTCGGCTTCCTCAACCTGATGCGCCGGGAAGACCCTCTGTTTACTCTTACGGCGCCAGATGACATCTCGCCAGGTTTTGCGGAGCGGACCAGTGCGTTTCTGTTGCAGGTTCTTCTCATCGGCGCCGTTCTGGCAATCGTCTTCGGGATGCTGGTAAGCCGCTGGCTCTCTGCGCCCCTCATTCATCTTGTGAGCGGAACGCAGGCCATCGCCAGGCGCGATCTCAGCTTTCGGGTTGCCGAACAGGGAAGTACTGAAATGCGGGAGGTGTCGAATTCCTTCAATCAGATGGCAGCCGCGTTAGAAGACGCAGAGACGCTGCGCCGCAGCATGTTGAACGACATTGCCCACGAGCTGCGCACGCCCCTTTCCGTTCTGGAAGGCAATCTGCGGGCGATTCTGGACGATGTCTACCCTCTCGAAAAGGGAGAAATCGCCCGTCTGTATGATCAGACCCTCCATCTGCACCAGTTGGTGGACGATCTGCGACTCGTGGCCCAGGCCGAGGCCCGTCAGCTGCCGCTGCAGCGCAGTCCCAGAGATCTGACAGTTCTGCTGGAAGAGGTAGCAGAGCTTTTTTCCCCATTGGCGGGAGAAAAGAATATCTCTCTCGATACCAGTCTGCCGCGCGCATCCGTTTTTGCTGCCGTCGACCGCCTGCGGTTCGCTCAAACTCTGCAAAATCTTCTGACAAACGCATTACAGCACACGCCGGCCGGTGGGGTGATCTCGCTTTCTTTACAAACGGAAGAAGAGACAGCCGCGATTGCTGTGGCCGATAACGGTGACGGCATCGCATCGGAAGACATTGCACATGTTTTTGACCGATTCTACCGGGTCGACAGAAGTCGAACGCGTGATAGCGGAGGAGTTGGGCTGGGATTGGCCATCGCACAAGCGCTTATCGAGGCCCACGACGGAAAGATTGACGCGGCCAGTGCAGGGGTGGGGCAGGGGAGCACATTCACCGTTCGGTTGCCACTGGTGCAGGACAAGCACTTTCAGGAGATTGCACCTGCAACCAGGGATCGGCGGCGGACATCTCACAATAGGGGCCCTGACAGTCGCAACCCTGAGAAATCCTTGCCTCGCTGACCCAGATCGTTGACTTATCAGCAGAATCGGGCGTCGTCCAAGCGAAACCAGCCCCGCCGAAATTTTGCCTTCGGCCAGCATGGCAGCGGGTTATCCGCCGTCACCTCAATCTTCACGATAGCCCCGCCCTGAACTGCAGCCCGGATTCGACCTCCCGTCTCAACCCCGTTCGGGCACGAATCGCCTCCGCCCGTCCCGCCTCCACACCCCGCACAAAAGGTCCGCCAGCCGCAGCCAAACAGGTAGCGGACAGATTCTTCCCCAAATTCCGCCGCGCTCGCCGACGCGCGCCGGTTCCCAGCGCATTGACTTTTCACCTACCGATTCATATAATCAGGGGACCCTCAGCGCTTCCCGAAAGCTGAACGCGTATTCGTTCACCCAAGCCAATAATGTCTGATCGCGAATCCCCGTTGATTGCCGAAAACAACACTGAACCATCAACCGACCTGGCGGTCGTCGCCATCGGCGGCAACTCGCTGATCGCCGACAGCAGCCGGCCCGAAATCGTCCACCAGTGGGACGCGGTGAATGAGACGACCGGGCAGATCGCCCAGATGCTCGAAAGCGGCTGGAAGGGCGTCGTCATCACGCACGGCAACGGGCCGCAGGTGGGGTTCATCCTGCGGCGCAACGAGCTGGCCCTCGGCGAAGTCCACACCATCCCCCTCACCCTGGTCGTCGCCGATACGCAAGGCAGCATCGGCTTCATGCTGCAGCAGGCGCTCAACAACGACTTCCGCCAGCGGCAGATCCGGCGTGAGACCACCACCATCATCACACAGACGCGCGTCGACAAGAACGACCCGGCCTTCGACAATCCATCCAAGCCGATCGGCAGCTTTCTGGATGAAGAGATAGCCCGCAGCTTTGAGAGCAGGGGCTGGCACGTTGTTGAGGATGCCGGACGCGGCTGGCGGCGGGTTGTTTCCAGCCCAAGGCCGGTGGAGATCGTCGAAATCGAAGCGGTCCGTCAGGCGATCGATATGGGCTGGGTGGTCGTAGCCTGCGGCGGCGGCGGCATACCGGTTGTGCGCGACCCCAACGGCGAACTGCGGGGCGTCTCCGCCGTTATCGACAAGGACATGGCCAGCAGCCTGCTGGCGGTGGATTTGGGGGCCGACCTCTTTCTGATCAGCACCGGCGTGGAAAAGGTGGCGCTGCACTTTGGCAAACCCGAACAGATCGATCTGGAGCGCCTCACGGTTGCCGAGGCAAAACGGTACCGGCAGGAAGGGCATTTTGCCGCCGGCAGTATGCAGCCCAAGATCGATGCCTGTATTGAATTTTTGGAAAACAGCAGCAATCCCCGCGCCCACTGCCTGATCACCAATCCACAGAATTTGGGACGCGCGCTGGCAGGGAAGACGGGAACACGAATCAGTTTCTAGTTTTTCGTTTTCAGTTTCCGGCGGCGCCACGCGTGGTGGGGAACGGGCTTTCCACTTCAGGCGCGAGTGGAGTTGCAGTTACTGAGAACTGGATGGCAAACCCTTAGATTGGAAAGAGGAGTCGGCTTGTATGCAGACGGATCTGCGCGGTCGCGATTTTATCAGCGATATGGACTTCTCGAAGGAGGAGATCGAGACGGTCCTGGACGTTGCCCTTACGCTCAAACGGGAGCGAGCGCTGGGGATCGGCCATCCGCTCTTGCGCGACAAGGCGCTGGCCATGCTCTTCTTCTTCACCAGCACGCGCACGCGCTCCAGCTTTGAGGCCGGGATGGCGCAGCTGGGCGGGCACGCGGCCTTCATCGACCACGAAACGACACAGATCAGCCACGGCGACACGGGCAAAGAGATCGGCGAGATCTTCGGGCGCTACTACGACGGCATCGCCATCCGCCAGTGCGACTGGGATATCGGCAACGGGTACATCAACAGTGTGGCGGAGGCAAGCCGCGCGCCGGTGCTGAACATGCAGTGCGACATCTACCACCCGTTCCAGATCCTGGCCGACCTGATGACGATCGTCGAAAAGGTCGGCGATCCCCGCGGCAAGACGATCAACGTCAGCTGGGCCTACGCGAGCAGCTATCAGAAGCCGATCTCGGTGCCGCAGAGCCTGGTCCTGCAGATGACACGCTTCGGTATGAACGTGCGGCTGACGCATCCGCCCGAATACAAGCTGATGCCCGATATCGTCCAGCAGGCCGAGGACAATGTCGCGCAACACGGCGGCAGCTTCGAGATTCTCGACGATTTCGACGCCGGATTCAAGGGAGCCGACATCCTCTACCCCAAGAGCTGGGGCGCCCTTCTCACGACCGATGATGACGAAGAGAGTGCCCGCATCGGCAGCCAGTACACCGACTGGATCACCGACGCCCGCCGCATGGCCCTGGCCAGCGACAGTGCCCTCTATATGCACTGTCTGCCGGCCGACCGCAACATCGAAGTCACCGACGAAGTCATCGACGGACCCCAATCGATCGTCTACGATGAGGCGGAAAACCGCATGCACGCCCAGAAAGCGGTCATGGCCCTGACAATGCGGTAACGGCGGTTTTGAGTTTTCAGTTTTCAGTTTTTAGTAACGGCAACGTCAACGGCAACGACGGCCTCGTACGCAAGCGGTGTTCAACTAAAAACCAAAAACTGGAAACTAAAAACTGGTCTTCACTATCCACTATCCACTATCTACTGGTCTTCACTGAGATGAACCAAAATGAGACAGCCTCCGCCCGGCGCGTCGTCGTAACCGGAATCGGGTTGGTGACGCCGCTGGGACACGATCTGGAGAGCTCCTGGATCGAGCTAACCGCCGGAAAATCAGGCACCGGACCTATCATCCACTGGGACGCGACCGAATTCCCGACCCAGATCACGGCCCGGGTCAATGATTGGGATCCACGTGCGTACATGGAGCGCAAGGACGTGCGGCGTACGAGCCGGGGCACGCAGTTGGCGTGGAAGGCAACGCAGGAGGCGCTGGCGCGCTCGGGTCTCGATCTTTCGGAGGAAAATCGTTCGCGCGTCGGGGTGGAGATGGGTCTTGCCTTCGGCGGCTGGGATATTGTGGAGGAGGAGGGGCGCAAGCTGGAGGAAAACGGCCCCAAACGCTTCAATCCGGCCAACGCCACCGCCGCTCTGATCAGCAGCGCGCCCACCTTTATCGCCATCAAGTGTGGCATCACCGGGCCGACGAACAGCCAGGTCACGGCCTGCGCCACCGGCATAACCAGCATTGGCGAAGCCGCGCGCCGCATCCAGCGCGGGGAAGCTGATGTGATGCTGACCGGCGGCGCGGAGGGCTATCTCACCAAGATGGCGATCTCCACCTTCAGCCGCCTGGGCGCCGCCAGCACGCGTAACGACGAGCCGGAAACCGCCTGCCGCCCCTTCAGCGGCGACCGGGACGGCATGGTCGTCGGCGAGGGTGCGGCTGCGTTTGTGCTGGAAACGCTGGAACATGCGCAGGCGCGCGGCGCGCAGATCCTGGCCGAGTTCGCCGGCTACGGGCTGAGTGAAGATGCCTTCGATATGGTCGCGCCCGACCCGGGCGGGCATGGCGCAACCGAATGTATGCGCATCGCGCTGCGCGAGAGCGGCCTCGGCACCGACGAGATCGACTGGATCGTCGCCCACGGCACCGGCACAATTCTGAACGACAGGTCGGAGACCGCCGCCATCAAACGGATCTTCGGCGAAGATGCTTACAACATACCGGTCACCAGCATCAAGAGCAGCATCGGCCACGCCATGGGCGCAGCCGGTGCACAGAGCGCGGCCGTGCTCGTGCAGGCGATGCAGACGCAGCGCATCCTGCCGACCATAAACTACAATGAGCGGGACCCGGATTGCGACCTCGACTACGTGCCCAACGTCAGCCGCGCCTGCCAGGTCAATGCCGGCCTTTGCAACGGTTTCGGGCTCGGCGGGCAGAACGCATCCCTGGTGCTCAAACGGTATCGAGCGGCCGACGGCGCCTAGAACCGCTGCTGCGGAACTGTGGACTGTGGTCCACTATCCACAGATTGGAGAAGAGAGCATGCGTATCGAAAATCCCTTTCGCAAGGTCGAACGCCTGAAACGGGTCAAGAATCTGCCCAGCGGACCGCGCGAGGAGCGGGTCCCGCCGGGCCAGTTCCTGACCGAAAAATTTCCTGTGCTGACCTACGGCCCGACGGTCAAATATGCTTCGCTGGACAGGTGGGAGTTGAGCATCTTCGGATTGGCCGCGGACAAATGCTTCTCGTGGCAGGAGCTGATGGCGCTGCCAACCAAGACCCAGACGGTCGACATCCACTGCGTCACCCGCTGGAGCAAGCTGGACACGACCTGGACGGGGGTACCGTGGCGGGAGTTTATGCGCCACATCGACGTTGATCCGGCTGCCACGCACGTGATGGCCCACTGCGACGGCGACTACACCACAAATATCGCGCTCGATGTGCTCGACGACGACGACACGATGCTCGCCTACCTCTATCAGGGCAAACCTATCGAACCGGACCACGGCTACCCGTTGCGGCTGCTGGTGCCGAAAAAGTATTTCTGGAAAAGCGCCAAATGGCTGCGGGCACTGGAGTTCATGCGCGGCGACCGGCCCGGCTTCTGGGAACGCCACGGCTACCACATGCAGGGCGACCCCTGGCTGGAAGAACGGTTCGGCTGAGTTCTTAGTCTCTGGTCTCTAGCTTTTGTAAAACCAGTTGTACACGAGACGGTCGCAGTCGGCGCAGCTGCAGTTACTAAAAACTCAAAACAAAAAACTAGAAACTGCAGTTATGCTAAAAACGCAAAACGCAGAACCGAAAGCCGCAGTAAGGCGCACGGTCACCGCCCGCATTCCCACGGCGGACGGCGTCTTCTGCCTGCATCACTTCCGCAGCGAATGGGATGACAAGAACCACCTGGCCCTGGTGATAGGCGACACCGAGGGCGAAGACCTGCTCGTCCGCATCCATTCCGAATGTTTCACCGGCGACGTACTCGGCTCGCAACGCTGCGATTGCGGTGAACAGTTGACGCAGGCGATCGCAGCGATTGCAGCCGAAGGCCGCGGCGCGCTGATCTATCTGCGGCAGGAGGGGCGGGGCATCGGCCTGGAGGAGAAGCTGCGCGCCTACAATCTGCAGGACAAAGGCTACGACACCGTCGACGCCAACCTGCTGCTGGGTCACCAGGCCGACGAGCGGGACTACACCGCGGCCGCCCTGATCCTGCAGGCGTTGGGCGTGCGCTCCGTTCGGCTGTTGACGAACAACCCGGCCAAAATCGAGGGCCTTGCCGCACTTGGCATCGCGGTCCAGGAGCGAATCCCCTTGCAGACGCCGTCGAACCCGGAAAGCCGCGCCTACCTGGAGGCGAAGGCGGCGCGAATGCGCCACATCATCCAGCTCAACGGCCAAAATCAACCGGACGGGCAGCTGGACCCGGCGCAAGGATACCGGCCCCAACTCGAGGGGCTGAGGGCGCGCATAGAAGGCCGCCTGGACGGCTGCGCTCCGTTCGTGACGCTCAGCTACGCGCAGAGCCTGGACGGCAGCCTGACCACGCGCCAGGGAACGTCCCACCCGATCAGCGCGCCGGCCTCACTGACCATGACCCACAGCCTGCGGGCCGCGCACAGCGCGATCCTGGTCGGCATCGGCACTGTGCTGGCCGACGACCCGGCGTTGACCGTTCGGCTCGCCCCCGGAGAGAGTCCCCAGCCGGTCATCCTCGACTCCCATCTGCGCACGCCGCCGGACGCCCGCCTCCTGGGCGGCCAGCGCCCCGCCTGGATCGCTACCACCCCCTTGGGCGCACAGAGTTCCCGCCGCCGGCGACTGGAGCGTGCCGGCGCCCGCATCTTCACCCTGCCCGCAGACGATGCCGACCGCGTGGATCTGGCTGCGCTGCTCGCCTGCCTGGGCGCCGAGAACGTCCGCTCGCTGATGGTCGAAGGGGGCGCGCGCATTCTGACAAGCTTCCTGCAAAGGGGGCTGGCGGACTATGCCGTGATCACGATTGCGCCGGTCTTCCTGGGCGGATACGGATTGGTCCAACCTGCGCAGGGGCAGGATGCCTTCCGCTCGGCAACGCCGCGGCTGCGAAATGTCCAGCAGGTGCAGCTGGCGGGCGATACGGTGCTGTGGGGTGACGTTGCGTGAAGCGGCGCGCAGTGCTGTTCACAGCGCCGGGAGCGGTCGAGGTACGCACGGAGGAGATGGCCCCGCCGCAAGGGGACGAACTGCTGATCGAAACGGTGGTATCGGCGATCAGCGCCGGCACGGAAATGCTGTTCTACCGCGGACAGGTCCCCGACGGAATGGCCGCCGATGCCTCGATTGCCGGTCTGACCGGCGCGGTCCGCTACCCCCTGAAGTACGGGTACGCCTGCGTGGGGCGTGTCAGTGCAGAGGACAGTAGACCCGCCGGCGGCAGCTCCGCAGAGAAAGAGGACAGGCACTACTTCGCTTTTCATCCTCACGAAAGTCACTTTTGCGCCAGCCGACAGATGCTGCTGCCGGTGCCAGAGGATATGGCGCCCGAAAAGGCTGCGCTGCTGCCCAACGCGGAGACGGCGGTAAACCTGGTAATGGACGGCCAGCCGCTTGTGGGCGAGCGGGTCGTGGTAATGGGGCTGGGCGTGGTCGGTCTGCTGACGACCGTGCTGCTGGCCCGCTTTCCGCTGGAGACGCTGATCGCGGTGGACCCCTTGGCACACCGCAGAGAGACGGCTGAACGGTTGGGCGCGAGCGCGACAATTGATCCCAGCGATGCTGACGGCGCAGAAGGGCTGCGGGCGGCCGTTGAAGATTGCGGGGACGGAGATGGAGCGGATCTGGTCTACGAACTCTCCGGCCAGCCTGCCGCCCTGGACAGTGCTGTCTCGACAGCGGGATTCGACAGCCGCATCGTCGTCGGTTCCTGGTACGGGACCAAGCCCGCCAGCCTGCAGTTGGGGGGATCGTTTCACCGCAACCGGGTGAGATTGATCAGCAGCCAGGTAAGTACGGTGGCGCCCCGTTTGCGCGGACGTTGGACGAAAGAGCGGCGGATGGAAAGCGCCTGGCGGCTGCTGGCCGACCTGCCGGCTGAGAAGCTGATCTCCCACCGCTTTCCTTTCGACGAAGCCGCGGCGGCCTACGCCCTGATCGACACACAGCCGCAGGACACCCTGCAGGTGATTCTGGACTACGGTGGCACCTTCCCATAATCCAGCACCTGGCAGGACGGTCGCGACCGCCACTAGAAGCCTTAGCTGAGGAGCCGGCTCGAAAGGAAAGATGCAATGTACAAACTGGCAGTACAGCGGGACTTTGTCGCCCAACACTTCCTCGTCGGCGGCGACTGGGGACCGGAGAACGAGTGGCATTCACACCATTACCGGCTCGAGTTTCAACTGGAGGGCGCGGAGCTGGACCAGCACGGCTACCTGGTGGATATCGTGCACGTCGAGGAGTTGCTGGAAGGGCTGGTGACCCGCTACCGAGACAAGACGCTCAACGAGCTGACGGAGTTCGAGGGACTCAACCCGAGCATCGAGCATTTCTGCCGCATCGTCGCCAACAGCTTTTCAGGCAATCTGAACGCCAGCAATATCAGTGCCGTTACAGCCCGCATCTGGGAAAACGAGATCGCCTGGGCCTCCTACCGGGTCGAACGAAGCGATGGCTAGCTGTCAAAATCGTATGGCGCGCAATCTGCTCTGTCCACTGATCACTGGCCACTAGCCACTAGCCACCGCAGCTCATGCGCATCGGCCTGCTCATCTACGGCTCTCCGGACACGCTTTCGGGCGGCTATCTCTACGACCGCAAGCTGGTCGAGTATCTGCGCGCGGCCGGCGATTCGGTCGAAATCGTATCCCTCCCCTGGCGCAGCTACCCGGCGCATCTGACCGACAACTTCTCGGCGCGGCTCTACCGGCGGCTGCGCGACCTGCGCGTCGACATCCTGTTGCAGGATGAGCTGAACCATCCATCGCTGGCGCTGCTCAACCGGCGGCTCCAACCCAGACCCTATCCATTCGTCGGGATCGTCCATCACCTGCGCAGCAGTGAACGGCACCCGCGCTGGCCTCGGCTCTTATACCGCGCGGTCGAGCGGTCCTATCTGCGCACACTCGACGGCTTCGTCTTCAACAGCCGGACGACGCGGCAGGCGGTGGAGGCGCTGCGCGGCGAGATAAAGGGGCTCCCCTCCATCGTCGCTTCCCCGGCCGCCGACCACCTGGCCGTACCGGACGATGACGCGGCGCAGGATCTCATCCGCGCCAGGGAAAGCAGTTCAGGCCCGCTGCGCGTTCTCTTCGTGGGCAATCTCATCCCGCGCAAGGGGCTGCACCATCTGATCGCCGCGCTGTCCCGACTGCCGCCGAGCGACTGGCAGCTGAACGTGGTGGGCGACGATACGGTCGATGGTGGCTACAGCGTCGAACTGCGCCGGCAGATCGCAGCCAGCGGACTGGAGGCCAATATCCGTCTGCAGGGACGCGTATCCGACCGCGACCTGGCGCAGGAGTACCGCGCCGCGCACGTGCTGGCGGTCCCGTCCTTATACGAGGGCTTCGGCATCGTCTACCTGGAGGCAATGGCTTTCGGCCTGCCGGCGCTGGCCGGTGTTCACGGCGCGGGCAGCGAGATCGTCCGCCCCGACGTCAACGGCTTTCTGGTCGAACCGACCGACGCGCACGGCATCGCCGGGCACCTGTCCGCGCTGGCCAGGGACAGAGAACGGCTCGCCGTCCTCGGCCGCAACGCCCGGCAGCGGTTCGCTTCCCATCCGCGCTGGGCAGACTCGGCGGCAGCCGTACGGCAGTTTCTAGCTGCCAGTTTCTAGTTCCGAGTTCCGAGTTCCGAGTTTCCAGTTCCGAGTTCCGAGTTCCGAGTCCCGAGTCCCGAATGAATACCACGCACGTACGCACCCGCCGCTGCCGTTGACCTTACTGGCCACTGGCCACTGCAGTCCGCCGTTACTAAAAACTCAAAACAAGAAACTGAAAACTACCATGTACGACTTCACCCGCTATCTGGCCGCGAAGCGCAGCGTAGACGACCGCGCCCTCAACCGGCATGTCTGGCAGACGCTCGCGGACGCGGTGCGCGCGGCGGCGCCGGCGGACCGGCCGCTGCGCGTGTTGGAAGTCGGCGCGGGCATCGGCACGATGGTCGAGCGCTGTGTCGAGTGGGGACTGTTCCCGCGCGCGGATTACACGGCGATCGACAGCGAAGAAAGCAACATCCACGTGGCCCGCCAGCGGCTGGCCCACCTTACGGCCAATGACAGTTCGGGGCTGCGGCTCGATTTACAGACGGCCAATCTGTATGATTTCGCCGCCAGGCCGGAAAATCGACAACGCTTCGACCTCCTCATCGCCCACGCGCTGCTGGACCTGCTGCACCTGCCGGCCGCGCTGCCCAGCCTGTTGGGCATGCTGCGCCCGGGCGGGCTGTTCTATTTCAGCATCAACTTCGACGGCGCAACCCTCTTTCTGCCGGAATTGGCGCTGGACGGGCAGATCGAGGCGCTCTACCACCACTCGATGGACACGCGCATCACCAACGGGCAGCCGTCGGGCGACAGCCGCACCGGCCGCAGGCTTTTCCATGCGCTGCAACAGTGCGGGGCAGAAGTGCTGGCGGCCGGCAGCTCCGATTGGGTCGTGCACCCGGTCGGCGGCGCCTACCCCGCCGATGAAGCCTACTTCCTCGGCTGCATCCTGCACTTCGTCGAATCGACGCTGCGCGGGCATACGCAGCTGGACGCGGGCGCATTCGAGGACTGGCTGGCGACGCGGCGGCGGCAGGTCGCACGCGGGGAGCTGGCGTACGTGGCGCACCAGCTGGACTATTGCGGGCGTGTCAATTGACGGATGACAGGGTCACGCCTACACTACAGATGGAGGTGCAGCATCCGATAGCGAAGATCCAAAAAGGTGAAATGATGCCCATGCACAACCCTCCCCATCCGGGCGAGATCGTGAGATGGGAATGTCTTGAACCGTTGGGATTGACGGTGACGCGAGCGGCACAGGGGCTGGGCGTGAGCCGGCAGGCTCTGTCAGGCTTGGTGAACGGGAAGGCCGATTTGTCTGTAGAGATGGCGCTGCGGCTGTCCCAGGCGTTCGGCTCTACACCGGAGACCTGGCTGGGCATGCAGACAGCCTATGACTTGTGGCAGAAACGAGGGACATCATAAGCCCTACCCCGCGGGAGCCCGGGACAAGCTTTCACCGAGGTTCGGATCGATACGTAGACAACCAAGTATTGTATCCATCGGCGTTCAAAGAAAGGAGCGATGCATGAGACCGCAAGCATTGTTCATCAATGGTATCTACCGAAGTGTTCTGGAAGAAATTCTATCAACTCATTCCACAAACCCTGATCGAACTCTATACCTACAACCCTACGACGGCAGACCCATAGTATTGCTCAGGGATTGCCGACCAACTGTTAAAGACCCTGTAAGACTTTACGCGTCCACCACTGACGAATTGTCCCATGTCTCCTTTTCTGCCGACATTGTCGGGTGGGAGGACAAAACGAAGATTTCCCAGTCACGGACACGCGAGTTAAATGAAATCATCCAGTCATTCCAGCCCGGTGAAGAGTGCCTTTACGACTATGCCAAGTCACCTGAAAAACCGAGTCTGAATCTGATCCACATCCGAAGACTTATCAGGTTGCCCGCACCTTTCAGCGTCGCAAATTTGATAAAAATAAGCGACGGCGAGTCGCTGTCGACCAATAGAACACAGGCTGGTGGATGGTCGCCTGTCAGAGTGGTTTAGAGATTCTCTATAATCAGGTCAATGTAGCCACACGAGTAGCAGTCGGCTAATCTCCATTGGCTCCTAAGAAATGAAGGTGTCGATCCTTCTTCCATACAAGCAGTGGGCACTTCGACAGTCAGCCTGTGCCCAATCACAATGAACGCCTTCTACACGCGACAGATTTCCAGGGCTCATCGGACTCCTTGTCGCGTCTTGCTATGCGGATGGCAAGATGGAATGGAAATTAGAGTGTGGTCTCGCAATTCAGGATGTAGATTTCATGCCGAAATCATGCTAGAATCACTATATGGCTAACCTGCAGATCAAAAACATGCCGGATTCCCTCCATGAGCGACTTCGTCGCTACGCACGTGAAAGCAACCGCACAATGAGCGCGGTGGCGCTTGAGGCCATAGAGCGGGAGTTGGAACGCTGGGAGTGGCGCGAGCATTTGGACGAACGTCCCGCAACCGACTTGGGCGTGGAGGCAGCGACTCTGATCATGGAAGAACGCAAGCGACGCGACAAATACATGGGATAACAGATTTCGCGGCCGCCTTCACCCCAGCGCGCTCTCCCCATCCATCAACCCCGCAATCTCATCGACAATATCATACGCGGCACGCGGACGCCCCAGCTCGCGCGCGCGGGCTGCCATACACTGCAGCTCGCCGCCGCTTGCCCACGACCCAACAATTTCGGCGATGCCCTCGGGCGACCCGCAGTAAGCGCCGACTCCGTTCTCGACCACAAACGGCACATTGCCCTCCTCCTGCCCGGGGATGAAACCGCTCAACAGGATCGGAAGCCCGCAGATGAGCGCCTCGGCGATGGTGCCCGGGCCGGCCTTGGTGATGATGCAGTCGCCGGCCCTCATCCACGCCTGCATGTTGTCGACGAAGCCGTGCACCTGCACCGGCAGCGGCCATTCGGCGCGCTGCAACGCCCGGCGCAGACGCCGGTTGCGGCCACAGATGACGATCAGCTGCGCGTCGCTCCCCGTCGCCGCCAGCCGGCGGGCCGCGGCACGGGCAATCGCCGCGACCGGACCCATGCCCTCGCCGCCGCCGGCCAGCAGCGCGATGAACGCGCCATCGGCCAGGCCCAGGCCGGCGCGCGCGGTCGCACGGTCCGGCAGGGTATCGGCGAAAGCGGAGCGGACCGGCAGGCCGAGGAGACGTATCTGGCGCGGCTGCAGGCCATGGCGGCGGGCCGCAGCGGCCGCGGCCTCGCTGGCGACGAAACAGCGCTCGGCGCGGGCGTGAAACCAGCCGTGATGGAAGGATGCCAGGTCGGTGACGACCGTCACCAGGGGCACCTGCGCGCCCTCCTGTTCGAGAAGCCGCAGGAAGAGATACTGCATCAACGGATGCACCGAGATAGTGAGGTGGGGACGGTGCGCATGCAAAGCCCTGCGCATGCCGCTGCGGCAAAACGGGTAGACCAGGCGCAGCACCGCGGAGAGGGCGCGCTCCTTTTCAAAAAGGAGCCAGAGCAACTTCCAGAGCCAGAGCGCACGGGCGACAATCGGCCCGTAAAGGCGGGGCATCCGGTTAATCGGCCAGGGCGTGTAGTCGGTCCACAGGTCGACGATTTCGACCTGAAAACGTCCGGGGAAACGGGTCGCGAATGCCGCCTGCAGAGCCTGGGCGCTGGCCCGGTGGCCACCCCCCGTATCGCTCATCACAATCAGGATTCGACGCATCGAAAACCAGAATCAATAAGCCCCTTCTCCGCCCAACACCTTCGGAAGCGTGCGCAGCATGATGCCCAGGTCGAGCGTCAGGCTCCAGTTCTCGGCATAGTAGATGTCGAGCAGGACCATCTCATCGAAGGTGAGATCGCTGCGGCCGCTGACCTGCCACAGCCCGGTCATGCCCGGGCTGACGGAGAGGCGCTTGCGGTGCCAGTCCTTGTATTGGGCGACCTCCTCGGGCACGTTGGGGCGCGGCCCGACGAGACTCATCTCGCCGCGCAGAACATTGACGAGGTTGGGCAGCTCATCGAGGCTGAAGCGGCGCAGGAAACTTCCGAGAGGAGTGCGGCGCGGGTCGTCGCGCATCTTGAAGAGCGGACCAGAAGCTTCGTTGAGGTCGGCGATGTCGTCGAGCTGCTCCTCCGCGTCGGCGATCATCGAGCGGAATTTGAGGATCTTGAACGGCTGTCCGTTGCGTCCGATGCGGGTCTGGGAATAGAAGATCGGCCCCGGAGAGCTGAAGCGGACGCAAAGCGCGATCAGCGCGGCGAAGGGCAGCCCGACAACCAACATAACGGTCGCCAGCGTCACGTCGAGCGCACGCTTGACGAAGAAATTCCAGCCGGCGATCGATACCGAGCGCGTGGTGATGAGGGGAATGCCGTCGAGCCGCTCGACCTGCATCTGATTCTTGGTCAGCTGGAAGAAGTTGGGCACGATCTGCGCCTTGATGCCGCGCTGTTCGCACATGTAGAGCAGCTGCGCCACCGCACGATGACTCTTCCAGGGCAGGCAGATGATGGCGGTGTCGATGGCGTGGTTCTGCAAAATAGCGGTGAAATTCTTCAGCGGCCCGAGCGCCTGGAAACGGCCGATGTCGGTCCGGTTTTTCTCCGGGTTATCGTCGAGAAAGCCGACAAGCTCGTAGCCGAGGCTGGGGCGGGCGGCGATGGTGCGCATGACCATCAGCCCGACTTCGCCGACACCGACCAGCACAACTCGCTCCAAGCCGACGCCCCGATTGCGCAGGTAGCCGCGCACGGCGTAGATGAACGCTCTGCTGATACCCAAAAGCAGCGTCACGAGCACTGCCGTGTAAAGGAAGATGAGACGGCTGTACGAAAGCTGCCCGAAGGCCAGGTTGAGCACAATCAGGACGACGACGCCGATCGTCGTGGCGCTGGCGATGGTGTAAACCTCTTCCAGCCAGGTGCGGTCGTGGCGGTAGCGGTAGACGCGCGAGAACTGAAACGAGCAGAAGAGGAGAAAGACCAGCGCCAGGCCAAACGGCAGATAGGTGACCAGCTCGGCCTGGTGCGCCGGGTCGACGACGAGGAACCACTGCAGGCGATAGCGCAGCCAGTAGGCCATCACAAAGGCGGCGACGGTCAGGAGCAGGTCGCTGACGCGCAAGATTGCCGGCCACCAGCCCGTCGGGACCCGGTTATAGAGGTCAATCAGCCGGTTCCCGTCAGGAACGCCTGTTGCCTCTCCATTCATCCCGCTCGGGCCAGTGGGCATCTGGGCAGTGCGATGGCCCTGGCGCTCCTTCGTTTGTACGGTCGTCATCGGCCTGCGTTCGGTGACCATTGGTCAGTACTGGAGCTGCTCATTCGCTGCCATGCAGTGCGGACTCGTATACATCGATCGTCTCTGCGGCGGCCCGTTGCCAGGAGAAGCGGCTTGCCTGGCCGATGCCGCGACTGCGTAGTTCGGCGGCCAGGCCCGGCTCGCTGAAGAGACGCTCGAATGCGTTTTCCAGGGCCGGCCGGTCCTGCGCCGGGACGATCAGGGCGGCGTCGGCCGCGACCTCCTGCAGGCTGGGTGCGTCGCTGCAGATGACGGGCGTGCCGGATGCCATCGCTTCGAGGAGCGGCAGGCCGAAACCCTCGAACAGGCTGGGATAGACGAAGGCGGCGGCGGCGTTATACCAGAGGCACAGGTCCTCCTCGGGCACATAGCCGGGGAACTGAACCCTGCGCCCCTGCTCGAACGGAGCACCTGCTGTAGGCCCGGTCAATCCCAGTTCGGCTGCCAACTCAAAAATCTCCCGGTAGTGCCAGCCTTTGGCGCCGGCCAGGACCAGCGCCGCGTCGTGCCCGGTCGTGCTGTGCGCCTGCCACTCGGCGTAGGCCCGCAGCAGATGGGGAAGGTTCTTGCGCGGCTCCAGCGTGCCGACATAGAGCAGAAATCGCGGCGGCAGCCCCATGCGCCGGCGAAAGTCGGAAACATCCTGGGCGGGCAGGGGACGAAAGCGCTCGCTGACCCCATTATACACCACCTCAACCCGGCGGCTGTCCACGCCGAAGTGTGACTGCACGTCGGCGGCGGTCTGGCGGCTGACTGCGATCACCCGCCGTGCCTTGCGGACACTGGCCCGGCAGAGGCCGGCCAGATAGAGCTGCTTCAGCCGCGGAAAACGCTCGGGCAGGCGCAAAAAACTCAGGTCGTGGACGGTCACAACGCCGGGCACGTTCGTCACCAGCGGCAGCGTGTTTACCAGCCCGTGCAGCAGGTCGGCCTGCTCCGCCCGTGCGGCCAGCGGCAGGGCGGTCTGCTCCCAAATGATGCGGGGGAGCGGCGCGGCGGCCGGCCAGCGGGTATAGCGCAGATTCAGCCCTTTCTCCGCCTGGGGGCAACGGAAGTTGCGGTCGTTGAGAAAGGCCGTCAGTTCATGTCCGCCGGTCTGCGCAGCCAGCGCTGTGAGCAGGTTGCGGGCGTAGCTGCTGACCCCGGCGCCGCGGTAGCTGCTGCCCGTATGCAGAAGCTGGGCGTTGACGGCGACTCTCATCGTTTGCAGCGGTAAACGATATGACCGGCCACGGGCTACCGACCATTGGCGACCGCGTTGTAGACGGCAACCGTGCGGCGGGCGACCTCCGCCATGGTGAAATGGGCGAGCACGCGCGCTCTTCCGGCTGCGGCCAGGGATCTACGCGCGGTTGGATCCTCCATCAGTCGTTGCAACTGGAAACGCAGCGCTTCCAGGTCCTCCTCCGGGAAAACGACACCGGCGTCCCCGATCACACGGGGAATTTCGCCGCTGTCGCTGCCGAGCACGGGCACGCCGCAGGCCATCGCTTCTATGAGCACACGCCCGAACTGCTCCTTCCAATTGGGCCGTGTACGGCTGGGCAGCACCAGCAGGTCGAGCGAGCGGTAGAATTCGGGCATCTTGGCGCTGGGCAGGCTGACGCCGAGCCTAATCCGATCGGCGATGCCCGTGTCTGCGGCCAGCTTTCGCAGCGCCTCCAGCTGCTCGCCGCTGCCCACCAGGGTCAGCCGCCATTCGCCGGTCAGCCCGGCGCAGGCCCGCAGGAGCAGGTCGAGCCCCTTTTCGGGCAGCAGCCCGCCGGCGTAGCCGATACGGAAGGGCTCCGAATGGGAAGCGGGCCGGACTCTCCCTTCTCGATCTTCTCCCTCCTCGTGCGGTCGGAAGATGCCCGGGTCGACGCCGAACTGCGGCAGGACAACGATCTCCCCCCGGTAGCCTTTACGCGTAATAACGTCGCGGGCCTCGGCGTTGCCGGCGATGGCGGCGGGACAGGCGCGGTAGACGGTGCGCTCGAACCAGCCAAAGGGAGGAGGATAGCGCCGCAACAGGTTCTGCCAGGTGAAAAAAAGCGGTCTTGCGCCGACCGACCGTGCGGCGCGGACGCCGAGAACTGTAGCCAAATTGTATGGCTCCTCATCCAGATGTACAACCTCTGGTCGCAGCTTCCGCAGCTCTCTCACCAGAGTGGGATAGAGGTGCATGTGATATGCGCCGTTGAAAAGGATGGGGATCGTACGCAGTTCGTAGTCGGTGGTATGGAGGCGCTCGGCCCGCTGCGCGCCGCGGCGGTCGCGCCAGCTGGGCGGAATGAGGACGGTGAGATCGATGCCCAGCCGGGCGATCTCTTCGGCCTTCTTCTGGTATGCGCCGACGACGAGCGCCTTGCTGATGAGTACGACGCGCAATGGGATATCCCTGTGGTCAGTTGCCAGTTGTCAGTGGCCGGTGGCCAGTGGCGGGCCGGCGGCTGCCGGCGTGTTCGTCGATCGTGATGAGTTCTGTGATGGCAGCATAGCACGTTTTCGGGGTTTTTGCTCGGAATGAGGAGAAATTCGTCGTTGCGATTATCTGATCCTGTCCTGCTGTGCTATACTCGTTGATATTTTTTCCGTTCGCAAGGAAGGGGACGATGCAGAGGTGGCGGGCGTATCATACGCCGACAACGGTTGCGGAGGCGCTGTCTCTGCTGCACGAACACAAGGAGAAGGCCCGCATCATCGCCGGCGGGACCGACCTGATCCTCGATATGGAGGCGGAGGATGATGCCGCGCCGATCGAGGCGCTGGTGGATGTGACCAAGATCGCCGGCATCGACCGCATCGCCCAGGAGAAGGACTGGATCGTGCTCGGCGCGGGCATCACGCATACACAGATCGAGGAAAGCCCGCTGCTGCGCCGGCACGCCGCCTGCCTGACCGAAAGCTGCGGCGTGATCGGCGGGCCGCAGGTGCGCAACGTGGCCACGCTGGGCGGCAACGTGGCCCACGCGCTGCCGGCGGCGGACGGGACCATCGGGCTGCTGGCGCTGGAGGCCGAGGTCGAGGTCGCGACGCACAACGGGCAGGGCGTCCATCATTCGTGGCAACCGCTGCTCTCGATCTTCGAAGGACCGGGACGCAACCGGCTGGCGCCGGACCAGATGCTGCACGCCTTCCGCTTTCGACCGGCCGCGACGCGTGAAGGCAACGCCTTCGACCGCATCATGCGGCCGCAGGGGGTCGCGCTGCCGATCCTGGGCATTGCCGCGAAGGTGCGGTTGGATGAAACGCTGCACCGGGTCGAGGAGGCCGCGATCGCAATCGGCCCCGCCGGCCCGATCCCGTTCCGCGCCGCCGACGCAGAGGCAGCATTGGCCGCAGCCGAAAAATTTGACGCGGCCGCGCTGGAAGCAACGGTGGCGGCGGCGCAGGCACAGGCCAGGCTGCGCACGAGCAAGTACCGCGCATCGCAGGAATACCGCCGCGAAATGATCGGCGTCCTGCTGCGCCGCGTGCTGCGCACAGCCGTGGAGCGAGCGCGGCTCTAGTTTCTGGTTTTTGGTTTCTAGTTTTTAGTGAACATCCGCCGCGTAACAGGCCGCCGTTGCCGTAGCAGTTACTAAAAACTCAAAACTAAAAACTAAAAACTGCAGTCCAAAATGATCCACCTCGCCTCGGTTGCAAAACAGCCCTCCTTTCCCCAGGAGGAAAGATTCCCCTACAATGTACCGGTCATCGCGCAGCTGGAGCAGCTCTCTTTTGAATCGCCGGTGACGGTTCTGGTCGGCGAAAACGGCAGCGGAAAGTCGACCTTTCTCGAAGCGATTGCCACCGGCGTGGGGCTGCCGACGGTGGGCGCGGCGGAGGCGGGGCGCGATCCGTCGCTGGCGGATGTGCGCCAGCTGTCCAGGCACCTGCGCCTGGGTTGGAAGAGAAAGAGCGGGCGCGGTTTCTATCTGCGGGCGGAGGACTTTTTCGGCTTTGCCAAGCGCATGGCGCAGATGGAGGCGGAGCTGCAGGCGGAGATGGCCAGCGTCGACGCCGAGTACGAAGGCCGCTCCGACTTCGCCAAGGGGCTGGCGAAGATGCCCTACGCCGGCCAGCTCGCCGCAATCAAGGAGCGCTACGGCGAGGGCCTGGACGGACGTTCGCACGGGGAGGCGTTCCTGGCGCTCTTCCAGGCCCGTTTCGCGCCGGACGGCCTCTACCTGCTCGACGAGCCGGAGGCGCCGCTCTCGCCCCTGCGCCAGGTCGGCCTGCTGGCGCTGCTGAAGGAGATGGTGGCGCTTGAGGCGCAGTTCATCATCGCGACCCACTCGCCGATCCTGATGGCGTTCCCCGGCGCGACCATCCTCGATTTCGACCGGTCGCCGCCGCAGGCGGTGGACTGGGAGACGCTGGAGCACGTGAGCGTGACGCGGGGGTTTCTGAACGATCCACAGCTCTATCTGAACCATCTTTGACCGTGTTTGCCGCGGCCGCCCGCCACCGGCCTTTACGCCAACAGGAGCACACCTGTGACGCAACTTTCGCTCACCGTCAACGGCAAGAAGCAGGTCCTCGACGTGGCGCCCAGCCGCTACCTGGCGGAGGTCCTGCGCTACGACCTGGGGCTGACCGGCACGAAGATCGGCTGCGATGAGGCCGAATGCGGCTGCTGCACGGTCATCGTCAACGGCCAATCGGTCGACTCGTGCATCTACCCGGCCTTCAAGGCGCAGGGCGCGGATGTGCTGACGATCGAGGGGCTGGCGCAGACACAACAGGGGGAGGACGCGCTCGAGCTGCACCCGCTGCAGTCGGCCTTTGTCGAGCACGGGGCGACGCAGTGCGGCTTCTGCACACCCGGTTTCATCATGCAGGCCAAGACGCTGCTGGACGAGAACCCGGAGCCGAGCGAGGTCGAGATCAAGGACTGTTTGAAAGATACCTACTGCCGCTGCACGGGCTACCAGGCGATCATCAGCTCGGTGAAGGCGGCCGGCGTCTTTATGCGCACCGGCCGGATGGCGGAGGCGGAGCTGCCCGAGGTGATGGAGCCGCTGTCGCAGATCGGGCAGCCCTACGGGCGGCCGGACGCGGTCGACAAGGTGACCGGCGCGGCGCTGTACACCGACGACTACAACTTCGAGGGGATGCTCTTCGGCGCGACGCTGCGCAGCGAACATCCGCACGCGCGCATCGGCAAAATCAACGCGGAGAGGGCGCGCGCGCTGGCCGGCGTGCACGCGGTGCTGACGCACGCGGACGTGCCCGGCGACCCGCGTCACGGCCTGGTGGAAAACGACTGGCCGGTCTTCGCCGGGGGCGCGTATCCGGCCCGCTACGTGGGCGACGCGATTGCGCTGGTCGTGGCGGAGACACCGGAGATCGCGCGCCATGCGCTGGCGCTGATCGAGGTTGAGTACGAGGTGCTGGCGGCGGTGACCGACCCGCGCGACGCGTTGCAGCCGGACGCGCCGCAGCTGCACCCTGACCGCGCCGGCGGGAACCTGATCAAGCACATCAAGGTGCGTCACGGAGAGGTGGAGCAGGGCTTCGCCGAGTCCGACGTCGTCGTCGAGCGCACCTACCGCACGCCGATGACCGAGCACGCCTTCCTCGAGCCGGAGTGCGCGCTGGCGGTGCCGGCGGGATACGTTGCGACGGTCTCCGACGGCCGCGGGAGGAACCTGGAGGGCACGCCCCTGCCGGGCGAGGCGTACGCGAAGATGACCGTCTACGTGGGCAGCCAGATCCCCTACAGCGACAGGCGGCAGGTGGCCAAAAGCCTGGGCCTGGAGGACGAGGCGGTGCGGGTCATCGGCACGCTGATGGGCGGCGGCTTCGGCGGCAAGGAGGACATCGCCGGCCAGATTCACGCCGCGCTGGCCGCGCAGGTGACGGGGCGCCCGGTCAAGGTCCTCTACAGCCGGCAGGAGAGCCTCATCTTCCACCCCAAACGGCATGCCACCATCATCCGCATCAAGACCGGGGCAAAACGGGACGGCAGCCTGGTGGCCGTGGAGGCGGAGCTCTACGGCGACAGCGGCGCCTACGCCAGCCTGGGCGAGAAGGTGATGACGCGCGCGACGACGCACGCGACCGGCCCATACACGATGCCGCACGCCAAGATCGACTGCTACGCAATGTACACCAACAACGCGCCCAGCGGCGCGTTCCGCGGCTTCGGCGTAACGCAGTCGGCCTTCGCCATCGAGAGCAACATGGACATCCTGGCGGCGGAGCTGGGGATGGACCCGACCGAGCTGCGGCGCAAGAATGTGATGCACGTGGGCACGACAACCGCCACCGGCCAGGAGCTGCGCGAGAGCGTGGGAATGCTCGAATGTTTCGACAGGGTGGAGGCGGAGCTCCGGCGGCCGGCGGAAAATGGAATGGCGCAGTCCGACAGCCCGTGGCGCTCCTGGCAGCAGGGCAGCAAGCGCTATGCCTGGGGCATCGCGGCCGGTTACAAGAACACCGGCCTGGGCGGCGGCGCGCCGGACAAGGCCGAAGCCGAGGTGGAGGTCTTCCCCGACGGGACCGCGGCGATCCGCACCAGCAGCGCCGAGATGGGACAGAACCTGGTGGGCGTGCTGGCGGCCTGCACCGCGCAGGAGCTGGGTCTGCCGTTCGACAAGGTGCGCGTCACGGTGATGGACACCGACGTGACGCCCGACGGCGGCCCCTCGACCGCGAGCCGGCAGACCTACGTCAGCGGCAACGCGGCGCGGCTGGCGGCGCGGGCGATGCGCCAGCAGATGCAGAACGTGCTGGCCGAAAAATTCGACACGCACCCCGAGGTGATCGCCTTCCACGAGGGGCTCGCCTACGTCGATGAGCGGCGGCTGGCGCAGATGCACGGCGCGGCGCTGCCGGTCGAGGGCGCCAACGGCAGCGCCGGCGGGATCCTGCCGGGGTCGACGCGCAGCATCACCTTTGCCGACGCGGTCAACGCGCTGCTGGCTGAGAACCGGTTGCCGAAGCTGCGTTATGAGTACTGGGCGCCGCAGACACAGCCGCTGGGAACCGGCGGCGACATGCATTTCGCCTTTTCGTATGCGGTGCACGCGGCGCTGGTGAGCGTGGATACCGACACGGGCGAGGTCGCGGTCGAGCGGGTGGTCTCCGCGCACGACGTGGGGCGGGCTATCAATCCGCAGAGCCTTCTGGGACAGATCGAAGGCGGGATCGTGATGGGCATCGGCAACGCGCTGACCGAGCACTATATCGTCGAAAAGGGCATTCCCTGGACGGAGCGCCTGGGGCAGTACAAGATGCCCGGCATCAAGATGACGCCGAAGATGGACAGCTACATTGTCGAGCACCCGACCGCGGACGGGCCCTACGGCGCCAAGGGCGTGGGCGAGATCAGCTCGATCCCGATCAGCCCGGCGATCACCAACGCGATCTACAACGCGGTCGGCGTCCGCTGCCTGGCCCTGCCGGTCGACCAGGACGCGCTCCTGCTGGCGATGCACGCGGGCGCGCAGGAGATCGACGGACACTGGGGGGAGAGTCTCTAGTTCCGAGTTCCGGGTTCCGGGTTCCGAGTTCCGGCTTCCGAGTTCCGAGTTCCGGCTTCCGAGTTCCGAGTTCCGAGTTTTTGGTAACGGCGGCGGGTTGTAAAGGCAGGCGAGACGACCACGATTCCTGCGCGCGCAGCGCGCGCAAAGTCCCGGTGCCGAACGGGACTTGCATTGGACGCTTGAGACGCCCCATGCAACTTCATCACGCTCTGCGCCTACCGGCGGACGCGCTCTCGGTGGTCACGCTCGTGGGCGCGGGCGGCAAGACGAGCTCGCTCTTCCGGCTGGCCGAGGAGGCCGCGGCCGCAGGCCGCCGCGTCGTCACCACCACGACGACCCGTATCTTCACCTCACAAGCGATGCAGGCCCCGGTCCGCCTGGCCGTCGACGCGCACGCGCAGGACGCGATCGACTGGGCCGCGCTGGAGGCCCACCTGGCCCGGCACGGGCACTGCCTGCTGGCGACTTCCCTTTCCGGCGCCAAGAGCGAGGGGTTGCCGCCGGCAACCGTCGACGCGCTGGCCGCGCGCGCGGCTGACCTCGGCATCGGCCTGATTGCGGTCGAAGGCGACGGCAGCCGGCAGCGCCCGGTGAAAGCGCCGGCGCCGCACGAGCCGGTCATCCCCGCCTGCACCACCCACCTGGTCCCGGTCGCCGGCCTCGACGGGCTGGGGCTGCCCCTGGCCGAGCCGCACCTGCACCGGCCGGAACGGGTGCGCGCCCTGCTGGAGGAAACGGACGCCACAACGCGCCTGACGCCGCGCATGCTCGCCCGGCTCCTGGTCGAACCCTATGCGCCGCGAGAAGAAACGCCGGACGGCATCACGCGCCGGCCCCCGGGCGCAAGGCTGGTCCCCCTTCTGAACAAGGCCGAGGACGCCCCCAGGCTGGCCGCTGCGCGGCAGATCGCGCACCATCTACTGCAGGACGGCCAGCCATCGCTCATCGGCGCAGTCGGGCGGGAGCGCGGCCCGGCTGTCCGCGAGCGCTGGGGACCGACCGCGGCAGTCGTCCTCGCCGCGGGAGAAAGCCGCCGCATGGGGCAGCCAAAGCAGCTCCTGCGCTGGCACGACGAGCCATTGGTCACGCGCGCCGCGCGCGCCGCCCTCGAAAGCGGCGCAACGGAGACAATCGTGGTGACCGGCGCGGTCAACAATGAGGTAGAGGCTGCACTGGCGCCCCTGCGCGAGGCATGGGGCCCCCGCCTGTGCACCGTCTTCAACCCCGACTGGCAGGACGGCCAGGCAGCCTCAGTGCGCGCTGCGCTAAAGGCACTACCGCCCGCGTGCGAGGCCGCCCTCTTCCTCCCGGTCGACCAGCCGCGCCTGCCCGCCGCGCTCCTGCGGCGGCTGTTGCAAAGCTGGCGCGCCGGCAACGATCTCGCGGCCGTGGCCGTAGACGGCGCCATCCGCGGCGCCCCCGCCCTCTTCGACCGCCGCTTCTTCCCCCAGCTGAGCCAAGTCCAGGGCGACCGCGGCGGCGGCCCGCTCCTCCGCCAGCACGCAGCCCAACTCAACACGATCGAGACCCCAAATGAGTGGCTGACCGACGTAGACACCCCCGAGGACTGGTTGTTAGTTTCGAGTTTCTAGTTCCGAGTTCCGGGTTTCTAGTTCCGAGTTCCGAGTTCCGAGCTCCGACTTCTCTGTCAGGCGAAAAGCCTCCATCGGGTCGGCGATCACGGGGCCGCGGGGACCTGTTCAAATCCAGTGATTGCACTTCATGAAAAGGGCTCTTTCCTCCTGGTTCAACTGTCCCATGCGAGCTCTGAGCTAGTCCATGCTTCGGCATTGTTGAGGGCTTGTGTGAGTGCTATAATTCTGAAACTCAGCGGGGGCGGCCAGTAACGATAACGCCTTGCGGAGGTGCCGCGGCGAACGCCCTAGGTCTTACCAATCGGCCGCCTGTGAAGTCGGTGGCAGCGCCCGCGACTTCAATCCAATACTTGAGGTCAGGATGCAAACGTGAATACACCGTTATCTCAAGGAGTAGGCTCTCCTGTGAGTAACACCTTACCAACCAGCCTTGAAATGGCTTCGTACGATTCGTACGTATCCTCTGTTGAGGAGCTAGCGAAAGTAGCCTTAAGTTCAAGCGTGAAGTGGGAACCGCATTTAGCGCCATCCGGACTCTTAGACGGCCATGCAGGAGTGGCTCTACGGACAAGCATACCCATCCAAATACGAAGGGAACAAGGCGCGTTCTTCAGTAGTTCCGATCTCCGTGCTGCTGCACTCAATCAATCTCAAGACGTAAGCGACTCACCGGGCCCGTTTCTCGATCCAGCAGTAGGCGCCGGTGACTTGTTGATCGAAGTGGCCCAGCATCTCCCGGTTGAACGAAATCTTGCTCGGACCCTGCGGAGTTGGGGGCCAATTCTCCACGGGCGAGACATCGAGCCTCTCTTCATTAGGCTCGCTAAGGCGAGGCTGGTGCTCCTAGCGGTGGAAAGGGGAGCCGTCGCCGACCCGAAAGACACCGACAGCTTGGAGAAAGTGCTGCCGGAAATCAAAGTCGGAGACGGCCTTGAACTCCTAGCCCGTGGCTGGCCCGGTGGACACATCGTGATGAACCCACCGTTCACGTACCGTAGGGCATCTGAAGAAACCAGCTGGGCAAGCGGACGAACAAGTGTGGCTGCGATGTTCCTGGCAGCAGCCGTAGCAGGTGCGCAGCCTGGAACGCGCCTAACGGCCATTCTCCCGGATGTGATTCGCGCGGGGTCACGATACGACCGACTCCGCGAATTCGTTGATGCTCACCTGCACATGTCTTCAGCCAAACCATACGGGCAATTCGATGCTTGGACGGATATTGATGTCTTTATCCTTAAGGGAGTGATTGAGCAAAGCGTGGCTACAACCACTGCAACGCAATGGTGGTACCCAACAGATGGGGAACAATTGAGCGACAAATTTGACATTCGTGTAGGTCCCGTTGTTCCCCATAGGGATCTCGAGACTGAGCCCACGCATGCATTTCTATGCGCGCGGGATATTCCACTTGGTGGCGAATTCGACGTTTCGCAAGCCGAGCGGCGAGGGTTCCAAAAACGATTGTTTCACCCTCCCTTTGTTGTCATCCGGCGAACGTCGCGGCCCGGCGACAAATCGAGAGGATTGGGGACGGTCATCCGTGGCACGGGGGGTGCATTGGTCGAGAACCACCTCATCATCCTTAAGCCCAAAGATGGCTCACTCGATGCCTGCCGTCGCGTGGTCGACATACTCGGCTCCACACGCGCTAAAGAATGGCTCGATAATAGGATTCGCTGTAGACATCTCACGGTTCGGGCGCTCAGAGAGATGCCTTGGATCAGCTCATGAGCACCGCAACTTTCCGTTTCGCGACTGACATTCTGCAACGCCTCGGCGAAGAGCTCATCACGAGTATTGATCAGGGCATCGTTGAGTTGGTCAAGAACTCATACGACGCCGATGCTCGGAACTGCACCGTAGAACTGGTTGGCACGGACGGGCTAGGCGGAACTGTCATTGTCACGGACGATGGAGACGGGATGTCGGCCGACGACATCCGTGATGGATGGCTGGTACTGGGCCGTTCCCGCAAGGCTCCAGCCAATCGCACTTCATTGGGCCGCCTTCCGGCTGGCAGCAAGGGACTAGGTCGATTGGGGGCTCTCAGGATGGGCGACAAGGCGCTCCTTGTTACCCAGCCGGCCGCCGAACCTGGGACCAGCTACTCGCTCGATCTTCGATGGTCGGACTTCGCGAAAGCTGATGTAGTGGAAGATGTAGAACTTAACATCCGTCGTGAGCCTTCTAAGTCGCGCACCGGAACACGCATCAAAATCAGTGGTCTTAGGATGACGACTTCCGAACGGGATGTTCGGCGGCTTGCTCGCGAACTGCTCTTGCTAGCCGATCCTTTCGGTGATCCGACGGGATTCAAGCCTGAACTTATTGCCCCGGAGTTCAAGGAATTTGAGGAACTGGTCCGCACTGCCTACTTTGACGACTGTGAGTTTCAATTGGTCTCTAGCCTCGACCAGAACGGTCGTGGATCAGCGAAGGTCTTCGACCGCTCAGGCAGCGTCCGGTGGAAGAGCGGTAGGGATGATTTTTCGGAACCGTATCACGCGCCTGTCGCTACGTTCGAGCTATGGGTATTCCTGCTGCGGGCGTCGTCCTTTGCAGGCCGCTCCGCGACTGTCGGCGAAATCCGGCGATGGCTCGAAAATGTGGGCGGAGTTCATCTATATCACCGGGGCCTACGAGTTCGACCTTACGGCGACCTCGGCCACGACTGGCTCGACATGAACTTGCGCCGAGCTCAAGACCCAGAGTTGCGTCCTTCGACAAACACCGCCGTAGGCCGTGTAACAGTAATTGACGAAAAGGGGATTCTTCTGCAAAAGACCGATCGCACAGGGTTCATCGAGAATGAGGCTTTTCGAGAACTTCAGAGGTTCTCCATCGACGCGCTGGAATGGATGCAGAAGAAACGTCTTAGAGAAAGAGATAAAAAGAAGGATGAGGAGAAACGGAGAGCGGAAGACCGTACCGCCAGCGCCGAGCATAACTTGCAACAAGAAATCTTTCAGCTAACGCCAGACCAAAGAGAAGCCATCTACAAGGCAATAGGTGAACTTGAGTCGGCGCGAACATCCGAACAGAACCTACTGCGTAATGAACTGACGCTGTACAAAACACTCGCCAGCGTCGGCACCGCTGTGTCGGTATTCGCCCACGAGATCGAAGGTCCCGCATCCGATCTGACGGTCTCGGTAAAGGCGGTAGAGCGACGTGTCCGAAAAGCGTTGGAGATGACGTACGATTCGATCGTCGGCAATCAGATCGACGCGGTAAAACGATCGGCAAAGTTGGTATCGCGATTCGCGACTTTGCCGTTGGGTATGCTCAAACAAAGCAAGCGGAGTCGAACTGTTCTCGATATCAATGAAGTGGTACGGGAAACACTGTCTCTCTTCGATCCTTACCTGCAAGATGCGCGAGTGCAGACCGACTATCACTTTAGTGACAATGCCGGTCAGGTACACGGTTCAGTCGCCGCGATAGAAGCCATCCTCTCAAATCTCATAACCAACTCCGTCAAGGTATTTAAGCGGCCAGATGCCGAGCTAGGCAACAGGAGACTCGTCGTCCGAACTGACTTGGTAGGCAACAATGTCCTCATCGCCGTGCTAGATAGTGGGCCGGGCATCACTGTAAAGCCTGTTGAGGATATTTGGCTCCCAGGCTTCACTACGGATGAGAACGGAACCGGTCTTGGGCTCACCATCGTGCGTGATACCGTGGCCGAGTTAAGGGGACATGCTGGAGTGATTCCACACGGAGAGCTTGGAGGAGCGGAGTTTACTATCGAGATTCCGCGAGTGGGAGTGGGGCAATGATCTCTAAAGGCTCCCAAGTTGCTGTGATTGACGATGATGCAGACTATGCGCTGTCCACCGCGGGTATTGTTGAAGAAGCTAGCCTAGTTCCATCTATCATCAGCGAGGCGGAAGCAGGGTTCAAGCGCCCGCATCAACTCTTGAATTTCGTTCAGGCAAGTGATTGCACAGCGGTGATTTGTGATCATCGACTCTCCCCTAAAGGACTTGCCTCCTTTACAGGGGCTGAGTTCGTGGCAAATGCATTTGACAATAGCTTGCCAGCAGTTTTGCTATCCACCTTTGCAGCTATCGACGGTGACACTACTATCAAGCTGCACAGGGCCCGAATCCCATCGTTGATAACCAGAGAAGATCTTGACCCTCACAAAATCATGGATGGGTTGCAGCGATCTGAGAGTGAACTGGCTGGAAATGTCACTCCCGAACGCAGGCCGTGGCGAACCTTGGTACGGATTGAAAGCGTTTCCAAAAAGGTTGAAGCTCCAGCCGCCGACGCAATTGTGCATACTTGGAAGCCCCTTCAAGCAGTCCGATTTCCTCTTGAGGTAATTGAGGAAGAGTCCATAAGGCAGTTCTTGATGGACAACGACAGTTGGCCGGTACGGCTGTTTGCAGAGGTAAATGTTGGCTGCAACGAAGCTAATGACCTTTTCTTTCAAAATTTCGAATGGGCACCGGAGCCCGATGTCAATGAACTTGCGCCGTAGAGCGTGGATTTTAGATGTCGGCCATGGATCCTCGACAGTGATTGAGGAGTCCACTGGAGTATCGATTATTGACGGCGGACTGGGCGACACGCTTCCCAATTTTCTCCTTGGGAGAGGTATCAGCAAAATTGATACCATAATTGTTTCGCACGCAGACGCTGACCACATAGGCGGTATATCATTATTACTTTCGAACGCCGAGTTTCAGGTTGGCCAACTCTTCGTCAATCCCGATGTTCGTAGGACAAAGTTATGGTTGGACTTTGTTTCCGTCATGAGGTCAGCAACGCAACGGGGGACAAATTTCAATCTTGAATTGACCAGTGCCAAGCCCGGTCGACTGTCACGCGACGGAATTCGGATTGAGGTACTTGCTCCACCACAGGAGTTCGCAATTCAAACTTCAGATGGCCTCGCTCCCGGCGGCACACAACTCAATGCAAACATAATGTCAGCGGTCGTGCGGGTGTGGGCTGGAGATACTCCCCGTCTCTTAATCGCGGGCGATATCGATAAGATTGGACTCGACAATCTCCTGGAGAACAACACGGACATCACCGCCGATGTGCTTCTCTTCCCTCATCACGGCGGTTTGCCTGGACGATCCAATCCCGCAGAATTCGCTGAGTCATTGATCGGAGCAGTCTCGGCACGACTGGTAGTATTCTCCATTGGTCGAGGTCGATATGGAACGCCGCGCCCTGAGATCGTCTCCGCGATCTTGAATAGCGCGCAAGGTACTCACATCGCCTGTACCCAACTCTCAGAGCACTGCGCCGCCGAACTCCCCAACAGTGCATCCCATTTGCACGATATCCTCTCGAAAGGTGCGGCGACTGCCGCGTGTTGCGCAGGCACCATAGAATTGTCTCTAGAACCCGACTTAAGCTATATGCCTGCTCGCGAGGCTCACCTTGAGTTTATTTGTCTAAATGCTCCGACAGCTCTGTGCAGGCGAAAAGACGTAGAGCACACAAATGACAGCTGATCGGCGATGATGCCAATTCAGGTTCGTTTGCTTTAGGGAAAGGAAGATGCCTTAGTCGCTTTCGTGGTCTAACGATTGGGGCCAACCATACTCCGCGGCGTGGCGCACCATCGGGAATTGGACGGTTTCCGCTTCAGTTATGTTGCGTTCAGTCATGTTGACCGGCTTCGAGCGGCCTGTCCTGGCCTCGCTTGATGGTCAATAATCCGGGATGTCCCCTGTCGTTCCGGCATCGTTCGTGCGTGTGTGAGGTCGGCGCCGGTTATTGGACGCGCCTGTGATGACCGCACAGTGGCGATCACCGCTGTCTCGCCATCCAGGGACATAAACTCCACAACAAAGGCTTCGTCATTGGGGTGGATGTAGAGAATGGCGCCAACATCGCCTGGCTTCAGTTCTTCCCCCTCGTCACCAACTACATCGGCAGTGAGCACGATCTGATCATATTCCTTGAACACTTTTACCTCCTGCGCGGGTGTCTCGTTATGGGCCTGGGATAGTTGCGCCCAAGGTCGATCTGCCAGACGGTTCTCACCCGCGGATTGCGGCCGTCGGGTCTCTCTATCGCCCCATCCACATGATAACGTGGACCGTATGGGGTCTCCACAACCTTGACGACCTCATGGGATTTGGAAACTCTCTCTCCTCATATAGTTGGCCCCAATCACTAGACCATGTAACGCCGCTAGTGACGCCCCCATAACGTCCCTTTAGACCCCTATCGGACTCCCATCGCGCCCCTGTCGCGTCCGCTTGACCTGCCCCCGATGTTTGTTCCACCCGTTATGTTAGTCCGACAAGCACAGGGACAGGGTCGGCAGGCAAGAGGGCCTCAGGCGGCGGTGGACAAGGTGCAGAACCAGTTGAAGGTTTGCAACGATTTTGAGGGCAGATTCTATTGTTTCAGGGGATGGCGTGTGAAGGGAGTGGGGCGGGTTGTTTGGAGCGGAATATGGTGGGTTTCGGGATGGTGGGGGCGTCGCTGATGCAGGGTGCGTTGGGGCTGTTTTGTGGGCTGGGATTTGGGGATGGGGTGATGGGAGGTAAATTACTTGGCGCGGGTTGTCTGAATCAGGATTTGCGGGATTGTGAAGGATTTGCAGGATAACGGGGCGTTCGGTTGGCGCCTGTTGGGGGTTCTTTTTGCTGCGGATGGGAGGGTGGATTGTAGAGGGCCGGCATTAAGCCTAACCTGACGCCTCTACGAGAGAGACGACATTAATCGTTCCTCTCCTCCCCCCTTTCGGAAACGCGAGAAGGCAGTGGTATAGTGCTGGTCTGGTCAGGACCGGAGGATTTCAACGGTAAGCGGGCGGGGTGGGAACAATGATCGAAAAGTGGTTATGCGGGGACGAGTCGCTCGGCGACCGCAGGCGGCGCTTCGAGGCGTATCACTGCAACCACGAGTAGGAGCAGATGGCTATTCGGCCGGATGCCTTGTTAATTACTGACAATCCAGCCGAGGAGACCAGTCAAATCCAGCCGGGACAGTTATGGTATATCCGCTCAAATCCTGGCCCGTCACTTCGATGCGGTGTGCCTGACCTAATTTCTTAACTACCGTACTGTTATTGCCGGCATATCCTGCTATTGAACAGGCAGGCCACTGTTCGGCTGGTGCGCCTCGCCATATCCCCAACGTGAAGAATTCGGCTGCTTCCAGTAGACCGGGGTCCACAGCTTCCACGATCCAGAATCTGCCGTCCGGCCCGGTCCGTTTCGCCACCACGTCAGGATGATAACGAAGCGCTATGACACCGTCGCCCTTACTTTTCCAAGCCGATAAAGTGACCCAAACTTCAGTCATTGGATTGCCTCCCTCATCCAAAACCCGGCCTCTGATAGCAAACTCCTTGGTCTTACAAAAGTCCGGTAAGTTCGGGGTGCCCAAATACTTTTCAATCAGGCGGGCCGCTTCGCTGTCGTACTCCCATAGGTCCCTCAATCCGAATTGAGTGCGAAACATATCCGGTCGAAGCCAGTGTACAACCATTTCGGCCCAGTATTCATCGCTTATGGTGGAGGCATAGCTGCCAGCCCACAGTCTAGCCTCCTTCGCGCTCAAGAAGGCTCGATTGCGAGCCTTCTTGAATTCGGGTCCACGGAAGGCCTCCCATTCTTGTTTCTGAATCGCATAGTCTAAAGCGTGGGCTATCTCATGAATCAGAGTCTCGTTGCAATGATAGGTTGTCATTGTGGGCGCGGCCGCGGCAAATCCATACGATGTTTCACCGAATATGCCCGATGCACCGGAAGAATCGGCAAATTCTGGCAACTGCGTAAGCCCGCCTCTTTCGCTGTCATATAGCAATATCCTGGTGTTCCGCGCTGCCAGTACATCCAGCAGGTCAGGACGGTCCGCGACCATAGCTAGCGTGATGGCCTGCGCTCGCAAGAGTTCCTCGTCGGCGACTGATGCGGGGGCCAGAATCGGTACGCCGCCTGCATCCAGGTATTTCTGGTAATAGGGGTCTGCATTCAGGTGTGGGGGAAGCTTGCCAGAATGGGATGCCGTTGCCAGGCTGCTGTGCAGCCACCCAAGTTTGTCTCCGTCGACACAGCAGAATCTGTACCAACCGCCGGACTCTTCTATGATGTCGTCCAGCCGGTCCCCTTCCTGAACCTTGCCGATAATTTCGTAGTTCATTCCGGGTCCTGTGCGGACGTTCCCCAGCTGAACCTGTACATCCAGCACTAGGTCGAGGTTGGTCCTGATGGCGGTTGGGATAGGTGTAGGCGTCGGGGTGGCTGGGAAAGGTGTAGAGGTCGTGCCAGCAGTCTCCTTTTGGTCGCGCCGGGCTTGCGCTACTTTCTGGGCTGATGGTAGTTCGAACTGGCTTATCTTTTCGTTCCAACTGGTGAATTGCTGCTCCAGGGTCTGAATTTGGGTTGCGAGGGTGAGAATCCAGTCTTCGGAGCTTGTCTCTATGGTTAGCCATAACTTTTGCCAGTCTACGGCACTGGTCAGAGCCAAGAGGCGATTCTGTATGATTTCGATATTTGCCTCGGTGGTTTGGGCAAGGGCGATGGTCTGCAGTGTCGGAATTCTTGGACTGGACAGGTATAGGGTCAGATAGGTGACCAGTGCTGTCAGGAACAGGAATCTGTATACCCGTCTCATTTTGAAGGGCTGGCGGCTGCGGGCGTTTTCAAACCCGAACCCAAATCCACATTTGACGCAGTGCGTTTCGTCACGGTGGTTGGGCTGACCGCAGGGGCAGTGTTTGATGCCGATTTTCCAGTCGAGTTGTACTTTTCTTGGGCTCATCGTGGTGTCGCCTATACCAGCTGTAGACGAGAGCCAATGGGTGTCTGTTCCCCCTCTTAGAGAGGGTACAGTACCCGTTCAACATTTGCAACGATTTTGAGGGGTGGATTCTGTTGTTTCGGGTGGTAGGGTGTGATGGGAGCGGGGAGGTGAGAGCGCGGCGGGGTTCAGGCGGGCAGGAGGGCGGATGGGTCGTCTGGGGCAATGGGCTGGGCGCCGAGGGCGATGAGGTGGGCGTTGTGGGGGGAGGGGAGGGTGTAGACGGCCATGCGGATCTCGCTGTCACTTCATGCGTTGAAATGTGGAAAACAAGCAGGCCTTGTTGCCTCCTTGTTCCGTGCGTTTCCTTTACGATCTTTGTGTGTCGCGCTACAATGGTCATCATCGTCAGCAACCAAGACATCGCGACATGACACGCACGCAGGCGGCGGAGGCAGTTCGCCTGGTTCAACGTCAGATATGCTGGAAACCGGGCAGTGCCGAACGTCACTTGTGGAAACGAAAAAGACGTGGCCATCTGCCTTTGGATGCAACGCTGGCCGATTATGAACTGATCATTCGCTCGGCGGTAAGGAGTCAAGCTGCCATCGTGTATTTGTATGGGCATGACAATGCTTCATATGTCGCCGTTGCCGCCAGCATTCAGAGGCAGACCTGGTTGATCATGTTTGACCTGGATGGCGTTCTTGAAAGTGCATACATAGTTGAACGGCCTGGTTTGTACCTGCGTAAATCTGTCTTCAATCGGGTTGGCGCATTAGCGGAGGTCCTGTCATGACCGCTATCGAAAAAAATCTGGCTGCGTATGAAACAGACGTTGATTTCCCCGATGTCAGCGGCATGGAGCATCTGCAGATGCTTATGACCCGAAGTGAACTGCATCGAGTGGAAGATCAGCTGACGATTGAACAGCGGACACGGCTGGCGAACGCAGATAAGAGTTTGTTGCAACAGGCGCATCTGTTTTATCAGGCGATTCAGGCCATCGCCGATCTGGCGCGCTGGCGAGAGACCGAAACGGGAGTGACGCCTGAACATTGGTGGTGGTATCTGGATGTGCTGGCGCAACTGCCGGCGGGCGCCGTAATCGCCGAGTTGAATGCTTTCCCTGTTGAGCCGTAAACTGAAACGGGAAAGCAGCGCGCCTGCTCTCTGTTTTTCCTCTCGATTGCGGACTACCCACCCCCTTCGAACCGCTCATACAAAGTATATCCCCGGCTGCTGCGCGCCATGCGGTAGGGCAGAATGACAGGACGCAGGACACGGTGTGTGCAAAGACGCATGGTCTTGCTTGAGTAGATATTGACCTCATCGAAACTGAGATTGCTTCCAGCGCAATCCGAAACTTGTAGGCCGCCGAGTGTCGCCGCCGTTTCTTGACCGTCGTGCTGCCCCTCCACAGGCTGGGTGAACTGCTCCATTATACACCCTAGCTTGTGGTCCAGTTTTTGGGGCCAAGCTCAGTTGACCGGCTTCGAGCGGCCTGTCCTGGCCTCGCTTGATGGTCAATAATCCGGGATGTCCCCTGTCGTTCCGGCATCGTTCGTGCGTGTGTGAGGTCGGCGCCGGTTATTGGACGCGCCTGTGATGACCGCACAGTGGCGATCACCGCTGTCTCGCCATCCAGGGACATAAACTCCACAACAAAGGCTTCGTCATTGGGGTGGATGTAGAGAATGGCGCCAACATCGCCTGGCTTCAGTTCTTCCCCCTCGTCACCAACTACATCGGCAGTGAGCACGATCTGATCATATTCCTTGAACACTTTTACCTCCTGCGCGGGTGTCTCGTTATGGGCCTGGGATAGTTGCGCCCAAGGTCGATCTGCCAGACGGTTCTCACCCGCGGATTGCGGCCGTCGGGTCTCTCTATCGCCCCATCCACATGATAACGTGGACCGTATGGGGTCTCCACAACCTTGACGACCTCATGGGATTTGGAAACTCTCTCTCCTCATATAGTTGGCCCCAATCACTAGACCATGTAACGCCGCTAGTGACGCCCCCATAACGTCCCTTTAGACCCCTATCGGACTCCCATCGCGCCCCTGTCGCGTCCGCTTGACCTGCCCCCGATGTTTGTTCCACCCGTTATGTTAGTCCGACAAGCACGGGGACAGGGTCGGCAGGCAAGAGGTCCTCAGGCGGCGGTGGACAAGGTGCAGAACGGCAAGTCGAGTTCGTCGAAGTCGTTTTCTTCTACGGTTGACCATGACCGACGCCGGCCTTTGTTGCCATGTAGCCGGGCTCCCCATACGGTCCTGGTCGCGTGCCGGCAATGGCGTAGCCGGCGGCGCTACCTCCCCGCGTTTTTGCCTTGTCCGGGGCTAGGGTCAGGATGCATCTCTTCACCAATTTACACGCAAATCTTAACAGTGCCGTTGTTGACTGACTTGTTTCAGGTCGCTTAACATTTGGTTGTAATACTGCTATCATACGGGTATGGACAGGACCCTAGCCAAGATCAGGCGGAACCCCCGAAATGTACGGTTTGACGATCTTCGCAAGGTCTGTGACCGTTACTTCGGACAGCCCCGACAGAGCGGCAGTCACCTGTTCTATAGAACGCCTTGGCAGGGCGAGCCGCTGGTCAATATCCAGCGCATAAAGGGCATGGCCAAGCCCTATCAGGTACGCCAAGCGCTCAAGGCAATCGATAAATTCGTGGAGGAATCACAATGAATCGTCATGACCGCTATACCTATCGCGTTGTCTGGTCCGATGAGGATGGGATGTTCGTGGGGCTATGCGCGGAGTTTGGGTTGCTTAGCCACCTGGACGACACCCCGGAGAAGGCGTTCTCAGGCATTAGGGAGGTGGTCGCTTTCGCCGTGAAGGCGTTAGACGATGATGGCGCCCCGAGCCCTGAGCCACTATCTACACGCCGCTACCGAGGTACCATAACCCTTCGTATCCCTCCTGAGACCCACCGTGCCCTGGCAATGGACGCCGCTGAAGCTGGCGTCAGCATGAACCGCCTTGCCGCCGAACGATTGTTGCTTCGGCGTTAGAGCATTACCTCTTGTCGTGCTGGTCCTGGCGCCGCCCTAAGCGATTGAAGGTAGCGCAGGCGGCCAAAATCAGGATGTTTTGGCCGTTTCATTCGCTATAATGACGAATTGGACTGTTCTATTCCCTACATTCGGGAACTGCTAACCTGAGTTCACAGCCTTGCTTGGGGGCGAGTAGAAACAGCTATGCCCAATTGTCACACAATCAGGTTGTGTAACTTATGGTTGGGGGATTATGTCAAATAGTGCCACGCCGTACTGAGGTTAGGCTGCGAATCGACGGCAACATTCTTCATCGCGTGCGTCACTCTATCCTCGGGAGAGAAACAGATGAGAAGGAACAAGAGTTCGGCGCTGGTCGAAGAGTACCCGATGTGGACGGAAGGCGAGGCGGCACTGGAGGAGGAATTGGAGACAGTCAGGCGGGGCAAGTCTGTTAGACAGCCTGCAAAGGAAAGGGCAGGCTACGAACAAAGTCGAGAGGAGCCTGCCGACGAGAGTCGACTGAACAAGAGCGGTTCCGTCTACTGATGGCGGCAGGACTCGCACTACTCCATAACATGCGCACCAGCATCACTGCGATGCTTCAGACGTGGGTAAATGTCTTGACCAGGCCCGGCGAAGAGGTCTTTGCCGCCGAACGAGGCAAGTCCTCAGCCACCTTGTCAACTGCACTCACATGGATTTTCCTGGCCTCCGTGATGGCAGCACTGCTTGGCTTGTTGTGGTCGAAGCTGGAAGCAATGTGGGTAATGCCGTCGGTAGAACTGGATTGGTCCTATGCTGATGTATTCAAAGATGATGTATTCAGACTCACCAGCATGATCGGTGAGGCCCATGCCCAGTTTGTAAGTACGCGCTCAATGGCGGTGAGGGAAGTCACGGGGTGGTTCTGGTACTTGTGGCTGCACTCTGGCAGCTTCTATGACTTCATTGGTACGCTAGTCTGGCACCTCAATCGTTTTCTGGTGGCCAGATCCATGTGGGAATGGAGCCTCTCCATAGGCAGAGTCTTGCTGAGCCCTTTATTCTTCCTTGTCAGTGTGGGCATTTACCACTACATCGCCACCCTTCTGGGCGGGCGAGGACAGGTGGGTCGTTACGCTTACCTTGTGGCCTCATTTGGCGCCCCGATAGCCATTCTAAAATCGCTTCCCGGTTTCTTACCTCTGGTCGGGGCCAGCGTCGCAGCCTTCTTACCAGGCGCTACTGTACTGGTTGTTACAATCTGGCACAAGGCGTTTGTGCTCTTTGTTTCCGCCGGCATCCCTGTCATTCTGTCTGTGTACTGGCTTGCGCTGACTTATGCGGCAACGAAAGTTGAGCATGGCCTGACAGGTGGACGAGCAGTTGTCAGCGTCGCGGCTTCGAGCCTGCTGGTCTTTGTGATAAGAAACAGCATCATTTATGCGTTCTGGGGGTTGTTTCCGGGCTAGAATTTATTTCGCCAGTGACCACGTGGCACTATTCGATTTAATCGCCTATGGTTGGCCCCAATCGTTAGACCACGAAATGGGAAAAATAAGATGTATTCGGGCGACTGTCCGACCTAGATCGGCGACGGGAGGTCTGCCGCTGTTTCTTGACCATCGTTCTGCCCCTCCACAGGCTCGGTGAATTGCTCCATTATACACCTTAGCTCGTGGTCCAGTTTTTGGGACCAAGTTCAGCGCCTCACTGACGAGCAATTCCTGCGTACGCCCTTCTATGGCTGGCCCAAGATGACAGCCTGTCTGCGCCGGTGACCATAGCCATCTAAGTTCCGCTTCCTCCAACCCTAGTGCGACTCGATGCCTTGTACCGCTCCGTTACGCCCGGTACGAGCCGGCTCACATATCTGCGCCGGTCGACTACTTCAAGGAAATCTATTATCTGTCCATCGGGCACAACGAGCTGCCCTGCTACATCCTTGAGCGAGATGCCTCCTGCTGCACAATCTGATTCAAGGGCCGACTTGTCCAGATTTTCCGAGTACCGGTTGGTGCGGATCGATGCCAAAAGGCTTGCAGCACGGGGATGACTGGCAGCGTAGTCTTCTACCTTCGCCCAATCAACGTAAGTTGCCGCCTGAGAAATTGCGGCAACATTTTGAGTTACTGCCTCCGCAATTGCTTCTTCGATTTGGCCTAAGAGCTTGAAGCTATTTGGATGGATGATGTGAACTGTGTCAGAGTCTACAATGACATCAAAGTCCGCATTAAGTTGGAAAATAGGCTCATTGACGATTCGAAGCACATCGGTACCTAAGGACAGGATGCGGTTTTGTTTGTTAAGGGTGCCCTTGAACTGTGTTGCCCTTCTCAAGGCGGTCAATTGCTTGCCGTCACCATCCGATAGTTGAGCGAAGTAGCAAAAGCACTTGGTGATCCAATCCAGGTAGTCGGGGGCAGTTGTCAAATTCGGTGTCTCATGAAGCGTTTTAAGGCGGAGCGCGAGGTCATCATCGATGGGTAGCGTCAAGTATTCTTCACTCGCGTACTTTTCAGCAGGATTAAATGTAGATGGTGATTCCGCGCTAGCTTCCATCTTCTGGCAGGTACTTGCTATCATCCCTTGAAGTGTCGTTTGCACGCCCAAGTGAACTGGTACCATAGCGAATTTTCTGTCCGATCCGATGTAGCGACCGACACCGAATTCTGTTGTCTGTACGTTCTCAATGTCGAAATCCAGATTCATTGGCTCTTCTCCAAGTAGACCGTGTTGCTCAAGCGGTATGCCACGAGCTTTTCATCTGGCTGCACGTTCGAACGGCGAGTGATTAGAGCGAAGTTCACCATGCTTGGTTGCGCGCTGCTCCCATCAGGAGACAGCACATTCAAGACGCGATACCCTCGTAAGGCAAAGACTATGTTCATGTAATGGTAGTTTAGATGCCAGAACAGGAAAACTATGAACACTAACGCGGCAAGGAGTGCGAAGAAGTCCCTCCAAGCATCAACGTTCTGCCTATAAAAGGGAAGGAGGATTGCAAATAGATAAACGAGGACATGACCCCGGTGGTCCTCTGTCCTTCCAACTACAAGCAAACGTGTGTCGTTCTGCCTTTTTGCGATCAACTCCCGAAGCAGCAGGAATCCCGTTGGGAAGATAGCCATCACGAGACAGCCGGTAACGAAGTACAGGTCAGGGATCAGGTTCGTTCCTCGGATGCTCCATAGGAAGAACAAAGGAGACATACTGCTCAAGACCATTATTAATCGAGCCAGCTTTAGCCCTTCGGCGTGTGGGCCTTGCTTCAGCGAGGTCATCCGACTACTTCTTGGAGAGTGACGCTGGGATTCCCCGCCCACAGTTCGCCCGACACCAGGTCCGGCAGCAGCGGATCCCGCTCGGCAGCAAGCGTGCGGGATTCCTTAAGGTTGGCCAAAATACGGTCCATAAGGGGCCTCGCCATCCCTTCGAACGCCAATGCCAATCCGATAGGAGGTACCGCCATCTCCACGAGGGTGAAGGTTTGGCGTGTGATTGTGTCGAAGATAGTGACGTGTGAGCGATGAACAAAATGGATAGTGTTTGTGTACCGCCTCCTAATATAACGATGATGGAGTCAACCTTATAGGCGAGCGACGCCGTGGAAACACATAAGTCACCACTTCCCATTTCGATCCAGCGACTATGATCAGGACCGGCTCCGGGGTGTTATACTGAAGGGAATCTGCGATCCGGACCATCTGGCAGATGTCTGATTTGCTAGGTCTTGCTGTCCCCTTGGGATGAAAGTGCCATTCACCGAGGTAGTACTCCTGGGTAGTCTTCCAGAGAGAATCGAGTTGCGACTGCAGGCCATGGGTGCCTCTCCGGAAGGTAGTCCGCTTTCTGACGGAGTCCTTTGGAGGGCCCCACACGCGTGTCACTATCGCTGTATCGTGCGCTTCGTTGTACCGACCGACGAGCAGGCCTCCGGTTTCCTTGGACCCGGACTTTCGGCAAAGGGTCAGAAGAGTCTCGATCTGATGAGGTCCGACATAGACCCGAAAACGACCATCGGAGGAGCGCACAGTCAAATTAGAAGATCGGGTGGGGTTCAAACACCCTACGCAACCCAACGAAAACCCCTTTCTCGTACTCCTGTTCAAATACAATCAAATTTGGTTCGAGCTGGGGATCCATAATTGCAGATTCGATCGCCTTTACAGCCGCCCCGGTCATCATCCAGGCGTCATCGATCCGTCCCGGCATCAAAGCATGCCAACACCCCGTACCGTCTCGCGGCAACTGGCTATCGTATCCTTCAATCTCGGATCGCAGCCATGGGTCGAGTTTACTGTTGAAGTCGTCGGCAGGAAAGGTGTCTCCATGGACAATGTACGTGAACAATCGTCTGAATTTCAGCCCCGTTGAGACTGAGACAAATGTGACGGGCCCGGCCCAAGGGAATTCTCTCATGCGTTGCACCGCCCCGTCGTCAGCCGTGCAATCGATGATGACATCGGCGTCCAAAACCATGTCGATGTCTTCCTGCTTTCGCGGAGGAAACGGTGAGTCTATGTATGATACGGTCGAGTGGACTGCCGCATCGTTCAGCCGGTCCGCCAGACACGATGCTTTCGACTTGCCGATGTGGCTCACTCCGAGTGTGTGCCGAACCAGGTTCCCGGCTTGCATGCAGTCATGGTCAATGATGGTTAAGCGTTGAACTCCTGAGCGAATCAGGATTTCGCCCAGAGCTGATCCAATCACGCCGCCGCCGATGATAAGGATTGATGAGGCCCGGAGCGATGCCGCAATCCTGCCCCTGCCGGATATTTCGTCTTTGTGCCAGTTCTGAGTCTCGACCCATTCGATGGGCACTTGGTCACCGAAGACTCGCTTTCGATCCCGCTTCCAATATCCCTGCTCGGACGATCTGAACCCGTTTACGCGCGTATTGGTGAGCGGCGGGAGCTGGAGCGCGAGCCAGTGGGCTTGAACGGCAGGGCCTCGAACGTTGCCGGGAATTGGGAACCCGACCAGCAGCAGATGCTTCCTTCCATCCCGGATGTCTTTGACAGCAGACTTTAGTAGTGGATCAAGGTTAATCCCTTGGTTTGAACTGCTCTTTCGGAGTTCTTCCCATGAGGTTGGAATGGCCCAAGGACTCACTACTGGGAGTTTATCAAGCCAAATCCAAGCTACATGACGGCCTGTTTCCTCTCCGAGCGGTTTGATCCATTTGGACCTTATGTCGATTTTGGACTCGCCTGCGCTGAAGTCGTCTACGACGAGGATAAATGGGGATTCTTGTAGGATTCTAACGCTAGCTGTTCCTATACGGGGGTGTTTACCCTGCCAGTAGGAGAGGTTCTCGGGTCCTTCTGTGAAGATGACTTTGAAGTCCGGCGAAGAAGGGATAAAGGGTAACTCGAAAGGGTCCCCGGGCTGAACCAGCGCATCTCGGGATGCCAGACTTAGCCACTCCTGCACGCGGCTGACGTGCCACACAAGCCTGGATTCAGGATCGAAAGGTTCGACGTCATAGGCTCGTCGACCTAGAGTCCGCAGGCTGGTATCAACACACAGGCGGCCGGACCGCCACGGCAATTCATCAGAGCCGGCACCGTTGTAGTTCTGGTGATTGAATGTCTGGGTGATTCCTCCGCTCTTAGCCGGGTAGAAAACCACATTGCCGTAGGGATATGTGTCCTTGACATGCAGGAACCAGTCGGTCGTTGGCGGTACAGGACCTTCCGGTCGGACGCCGGCTGTAATGCGACAGCGTAGAAACCAGATTTCCAGCTTCCGATGCCAGACGAAGTCTTCAAGCAGTGTATATCCCGGCACAGCCTCCAGTGCCCTGCGACCCTGTCGCAGGGCTTCTGTCAAGGATGGAGGAGGATTATGATCTAGGCGAATCTCCCTCCTCCAATTCGGGTGGGTTCTGTCCGAGGCGTGAATGCGCCTTTGCTTGTCTCTGTGGTTGAAGATGATGAGCCGGGCGGAGGGGCTGGGAATTTGCTGCCGAACAGTTTCCGCCATCCCGTCGCGCTGTCAGATACATCTTCGGATTCCAACGCCTCTCTTGCGATTACGGAAGCATCCTGGACTTTCTGGATGAATAGGGAAAAGTCGGCAGGAGACAGCCGCTTCAGGACATTGTGTTCAGGCACGCCGTGGTCCGGAACGAATGGCACAATTCCCTCTTTGGCGTCTGCGAAGAAACGGGAAGCCATCTCTTCGAGTACGGCCGTGAACCCCACCGCCACCGCCTCAATTCCGTCCGGACAACAGTCGCCGACAAGGTGTTCGAGCGGGTAGCTCTTGGGATACTCAAGATCGGGATGGGCCGTTCTCCACCACCATTTGACCAGTTTCACGATGTTGACGTAATGCCCGTTCGTGCGTCCGTTCTTGGTCGTGGTCCATCTGTACTGTTCGAGCGGATGGGTGCGCTGCCACTGATGACTGTCCCTGTCCGGAATGTAGAGCGGATTCAGTTTCCACGCCGATTCGCCGTTGTCCGCTTTAAGGAACTTCGACAGGCCGCCGGGCAGTGGACCAGAAATGGTCGCCAGGTCATCAATTGTGAAGAGGCTCTTGGCAAAGTCCGTAGTCCAGATTTCTTCCTCGGAGGGATCGGCAGCGATCACGATGTCCAGCTTCAGGTTGGACAACTCAATGCCAAGAGAGCGCCCCTTCTTCTTCCACTTGCCCGCGTAATGGTTGTCCAGAAAGGAAGTAAACTCTTCCATGACGTCGTCGGCCACAGGATAATCTTCCCGTTTGAATCTGGTCACGACGACCAAGTCTACGTCCAGCTTGTCGTCTCCCTGGGGGCGAATGGCGGTGGATCTCCGGTAGCTGCCCTGAAGGAACACGGTGATGATGTTGGGTCCAAGATAGTCGTCGCCAAGCAACCGTTTCCTTAGGCGGGTGTGAGCCTCCTGCAGGCTCTTGGTTTGTGCCTGGGTCGGTCTGATCTCGTTCAGAAAGTCGGTGAAATAGCTGTTCAATGTCATGGTGTGACCTCATTAAGGTGTAAGGGGTAACGACAGCGATTGTCGATACCGGACCGGTTGGTTGGTCTCAAAAGCATGTTCATACAGTTGGGTGGGCCCGAGGTTGCGAGCGAGTCTGCCCAAGAAAAACATCAATCCGTTTGGGGCCGCGCTAAACAGATGCAGCGGAGCCATGGCAGCGTGGCGTGGGCACTTCTCTTGCACTACGTTGACTACCTCTTGGGCCAAGTCCCAAGCGTGGTGTCCGTCTTCGACTGACGTGGAACCTACATCGGGCTGCACGGTGAAGACGAGCAATCGGCCCAGTTGCGGCAGGTGACTATTGACGTAATCCAACACTTCAGGACAGGCGCTATGGGTTACGGAAAGAACGATTCCAACATCACGGCCTTTCGGGTTGATGTCGAGATCGGTTACTCTCCAAAGATCCTGGCGGCGGGCCGCTGAAGTAGTGGGGATTTCCCAAAGCGAACTTCCACCCGCGGAGTTCTGCAGGAGTGAGACTACTACACCAGATTTTGGGTCCAATTCGTATCCTGCCGCGAAGGCGATGGAGCTGTGCGCGGAGAGTTGCAGGCGGAAGCGGCCCAGCGGTACAGCTTTTGCGGCAATGAATTCGTGGAGTCTGGGGCCGACTTCGGTATCCCAGTATTCCGATGCCAAAATCTGCCTGCCGTCAAACAGGCTGACCAAATCCAAAAAGGGGTCTACTTCGTCCTCCATGTGCTCGGCAAAGCGGAGAAAACTTCTGATACCGATCAATGGAGTGTCGTGGTCATTATCCGTTCCCACCCAGAGGTCCTCCTGTTCGCAGATATTCCGAATGTCTTCCGCAGTGAACGTAGACCGCCCCTCTGCGTGCAGACGCCGGATGAGACTGTCGTATGGATTCGATCGTTTGCCGTATTCGATGGGACGAAGCCCGATCGAAGCCATATTGTCGCTCAATGCCCTCGTCAGCCGATCCAGAGCGAGCGAGCTCGCGCAGATGCGGAGGCGCGACAAGATCTGTCTTAACTCGTCCTCATCCACATCCAGATGGTCTGACCACTCTTCACGGAGTCTTTGGAACCGATTGGCGGGGTTTGGGCTGAAAAGAACATCCAGTCTCAGTTCACCGTCCCGACCACTCACTAGCTTAGCAAATGGATCGCTTGGGTCAATGCTCCACGTGGTCACGAAATTGAACCGCCCACACTGACGCTGAGTGGTCGTAGTCGTGACGGCTTTGTGGAGTCGCTGGAGTAGAGAAGCTCTCCTAGACCCCACAAATGATGGATCGATCATGGCGTCGCAAGTGAGTGAACCCGCTTGATCGGTGTGCCACTTGAGTTGGTAGTAGTCGGCTGAAACCGGCTCTCCGCGCGCATCCAGAATTGGCTCCGAATATACGACCGATAAATCGTCGAAGTGCGGGACGTCGTTAATCTCGTACCCGATCTGCGCAACTTTCGTATGACGTCGAAACAGACGACAAGCCTTTAGCCAAAACGCTCTCTCTTGGTATGAATCACCTTGCTGCCGAGCGGAAACGCCCTTCATAGATCCTGCACCTTTGTGCGATGACTGTGTTCTCGATTGACACCGCAGCACACTGTGCCATTTTTTTCGGTGTTCAAACGTACGCAAATATTGGTGTACAATGCTCCAAATCCTCGTATGGAGTCGGGAAGTGGCGCTTCACAATCTGGAGGCCACTGACCAGATTTCAACCCTACAAGTGAAGTACGGCGAAAGCATAGAGAGTAGATGATTGCCAAGGCGTCGAAAACGTCTATACCGATATTGTAGTATATACCCAAAATACCGATACGTCAAATCGAGAGAGAGAGGGTACTCATGTCGCAACCGGATACAGTGGGCCGGAGAATCAATCATGTGCGAACTGAAAGAGGCCTTACCCTAGAAAGGCTGGCGGCCCTGGCAGGTCTATCGAAGAGCTTCCTATGGGAAGTAGAACAGGATCGTTCTGGAATCAGCTGTTTGCGGCTGCTCCAGGTCGCCGACGTGCTCGGCACTTCGGTGGATTTTCTCCTCAGGGGAGAGCCTGTACCCCAAGATTATGGGCGGCAGTCAATCGAAGTCCCGCGCAGTCTTGGAGAGATCGCCGAGGAGATGGGTCTTGAGTTCAGACAAATGCTGGTGCTGCTCGACATTGAGCGTTCGATCGTCGCGCGGCGCGCTAGCGGGACACAGGGTATGAAGAGCAAGGAAGAGTGGAAATCCTTGTACGATGCAGTGAGTAGCTTCCTATAGAAGCCTAAGTTCGCACAGGCCGATTTCAGCAGAATTATTCACGGGATGTTGGGCCAGAGCCTGGCTTTGACGGTGTGCTGGCATTTACAGTGGAGGCCGTGTCCCTTGCTTAGAGCGCGCCGTACAGTCCAACAGAGAGGATACAGTGCAAGACCGCTTTTTTGAGCAACCGATTCTCAACTCCCCATACGAGTACCCCACACAGTACTGGGAGCTCGACGGGGCCGGTCAGCCAACCTACCGGATTATCGAAGGCCGTCGCCGCGCGGAGTTTGTCACGCCGATTCCGAAGCCGAAGAAGACCAAAGTGCCGGCGCAACAGGCCAAGCTCGCGCTGGACAACGGCAGCGGGCTTTCCACCGCGGATCAGGAGTATGACGTTTCGGTGTCGGTGAACGAGATCCGGCGTCAGGTTGACGGGTGGCGCCGACTTCCCCGCCCGGACAACTGGGGCGTTACGCCGGAGACGGCGCGGCTGCTGCTGCACTGGCGCCATCATCGGTTCAGCAGCTACCGCCCCTTCTTTTGCCAGGTCGAGGCGATCGAGACGCTGATCTGGCTGACCGAGGTTGCGCCGAAGATGAGGCCTGCGGGGCCGCGAATTTTGGCGAGGCTGGACGACGCCAACCGGGAAGCCAACCCGGAGCTGCTGCGCAGGGCGCTGAAGTTGGCCACCGGCGCCGGCAAGACCACCGTGATGGCGATGATCATCGCCTGGCAGACGATCAACGCGGTGCGACGGCCCGGCAGCGGCAGGTTCACGCGCGGGTTCCTGGTGGTAGCGCCAGGGATTACGATCAGGGATCGGCTGCGCGTGCTGCAGCCCAATGATCCGGACAACTATTACGGCAGCCGCGAACTGGTCCCCCCGGAGATGTTGGAAGACCTCAGACGGGCCAAGATCGTGATCACCAACTTCCACGCATTCATGTTGCGTGAGCGTCTGCAGGTTTCCAAGGTCGGCCGGGAGCTGCTGCAGGGGCGGGACGGTCCGCTTCAGACGCGGGAGACTGAGGGCCAGATGATCCAGCGCGTGATGCCGGACCTGATGAACCTGAAGAATGTTCTCGTAATGAACGATGAAGGGCATCACTGCTACCGGCGCAAACAGGGGGATGAGGGGGAAGAGGCGCTGAAAGGGGATGAGAAAAAGGAGGCGAAGAAGAACAACGAGGCCGCGCGCGTCTGGATTACCGGAGTGGAGACGGTCAAACGAAAGGTCGGCATTTCACAGGTGATTGACCTCTCGGCAACGCCGTTCTTCCTGAGCGGCTCCGGCTACCAGGAAGGAACGCTCTTCCCCTGGACGGTGAGCGATTTTTCGTTGATGGACGCGATCGAGTGCGGTATCGTCAAGCTGCCGCGCGTGCCGGTTGCGGACAACATTCCGGGTGGCGAGCTGCCGAAGTTCCGTTTTCTGTGGGAGCAGATCCGGCGGGACATGCCGAAAAAGGGCCGGGGCCGGGCCGGGGGGCTCGATCCGCTGAAGCTGCCGGTGCAGTTGCAGACGGCGCTGGAGGCGCTCTACGGCCATTACGAGAAGACGTTCAAGATGTGGCGGGAGGCGGGAATCCCCGTACCGCCTTGCTTCGTCATCGTCTGCAACAACACGTCGACTTCCAAACTGGTCTACGACTATGTATCCGGTTTCGAGCGCGAAAACGAGGACGGCTCCACTGCGATCGAGAACGGCAGGCTGGCGCTGTTTCGCAATTTCGACGAGCACGGCAACCGGCTCCCCATCCCCAATACCGTGCTAATCGACAGCGAACAGCTTGAATCGGGCGAGGCGCTTGACAGCAACTTCCGCAAGATGGCCGCGCATGAGATCGAGCAGTATCGCCGCGAGATCATCGACCGCACGGGCGACAGGAGCCTGGCGGACAAGATCAGCGACCAGGACCTGCTGCGCGAGGTGATGAACACGGTGGGCAAAGAGGACCGTCTGGGCGGCTCGATCCGGTGCGTGGTTTCGGTCTCGATGCTGACGGAGGGCTGGGACGCCAATACGGTGACGCACATTCTGGGCGTGCGGGCGTTCGGCACGCAGCTGCTGTGCGAGCAGGTGGTCGGGCGGGCGCTGCGCCGCCAATCTTATGAGTTGAACGAAGCGGGGCTGTTCGACGCAGAGTACGCCGACGTGCTCGGCGTTCCGTTCGACTTTACGGCGCGCCCGGTGGTTGCCCCTCCACCGCAGCCAAGGCCGACAGTTCAGGTCATGGCGGTCAGCCCGGAGCGCGACCATCTCGAGATTCGCTTCCCGCGCGTGGCCGGTTACCGCGTTGACCTGCCCAAGGAGGAGCTTTCGGCCGATTTCAACGAGGACTCGGTGCTGGAGTTGACGCCCGAAGAGATCGGGCCGTCGATCACGACCAATGCCGGCATCATCGGCAAGAGCGTTGATCTGAACCTTGTCCATACCAAAGATCTGCGCCGCTCGACCTTGCTGTTCAATCTGACCACGCATCTGATCAGTACAAAGTGGCGCGACGCGGGCGATGCTGCTGAGTTCCACCTCTTCGGCAGATTGAAACGGATCACCAACCGGTGGCTGAATGAGTGTCTGGTCTGCAAAGGGGGGACTTATCCGGCGCAGCTGATGTTCGTGTCGCTTGCCGAATTTGCCTGTGAACGCATCGCCGCCGCCATCACGCGCACAAACCTCGAGGGCAACACTGTCAAGGCGCTGCTCGATCCTTTCAACCCGGTCGGTTCGACCCGCTTCGTCAACTTCCGCACCTCCAAGGCGCTGCGCTGGCAGACCGACCCGCGCAAGTGCCAGGTCAACTGGGCCATCCTTGACAGCGACTGGGAGGCCGAGTTCTGCCGGGTCGTCGAGGGGCATCCCCGCGTGCGCGCCTACGTGAAGAACCACAACCTCGGTCTGACCGTTCCCTACAAGTACGGATCGGACAGTCGCTTGTACATACCCGATTTCATCTTGCAGGTTGACGACGGGCGCGGCGATGAGGACCTTCTGAATCTGATCGTGGAGATCAAGGGCTATCGCGGGGAGGACGCCAAAGAGAAGAGCAGCACGATGAAGACCTACTGGGTCCCCGGCGTGAACAACGCGGAGACGTTCGGGCGCTGGGCGTTCAAGGAGTTCACCGATGTGTACGAGATAGAGGCGGCGTTCAATCGCTTGATTACACAGGCCGTTGCCGAACAGGACTGACAAATGGGAAGACGAGCGAAGAAGCGACGGTCGAAGACGGTCGAAACGATCACCCACGAGGACGCCAGCCGCAAAAACCTGCCCAGCGCCGAACACCAGCCCCTCATGCAGGAAGACGATCAGTCCCCCCTGCGCATCGCCTATGAACGGCGCAACCGCGACCTGGACCCGCAGCTGGTCTGGCGCGGCAAGGACACGCAGGACTGGTCGGACCTGGTGGTGAACGCGCCGCCGCTCTACATCCAGGAGCGGGTGCATCCCAAGGTGCTGGTTGACGACCTAGTGCGACAGAGCGAGCGGGCGCGGCGGGCCGAGAGGCAGCAGCCCGGCTTTGCCGACCTTTTCGCGGATTTCAACGGGCTGCCCTCGGAGGAGGCCAGGACCGAGTTCTACCAACACGACGCCAACTGGTCGAACCGCATGGTCCTCGGCGACAGCCTGCAGGTGATGGCCTCGCTGGCCGAGCGGGAGGGGCTGCGCGGCAAGGTGCAGTGCATCTTCATCGACCCACCCTACGGCATCAAGTTCAACTCCAACTTCCAGTGGTCCACTACCAGCCGCGACGTGAAGGACGGCAAGGCCGACCACATCACGCGCGAGCCGGAGCAGGTCAAGGCGTTCCGCGACACTTGGCGCGCCGGCATCCATTCCTACCTGACTTACCTGCGCGACCGGCTGACCGTGGCGCGCGACCTGCTAGCGGAGAGCGGTTCGATTTTCGTGCAGATCGGGGATGAGAACGTGCATCGTGTGCGGACGTTGTTGGATGAAGTGTTCGGGGAGGAAAACTTCGTCAGCCAGATTCTTTACAGGCGCGGAGGCTTCCAGACAAGCGACGCCCTCCCAAACACATTTGACTATATACTTTGGTTTGCGAAACGTCGCGATGTGCTGAAATTCCGTCGGTCGTACGTTGAAACACCCGCAGACGAATGGTTTGCTGATCAGCAGCGTTGGATCGAAAGTCCAAACGGTGCCTCTGAGAAATTCAAGAGAGGACAGGAAATTCCTCAAGATTACCGGATTCTAAGTCATAGAGCAGCGCAGTCTGCCTCATCGGGCCAATCTAGCATCTTCCCAGTCAGCTTGGAGGGTAAGGTCTATCTGCCAGCAAGGGCAAGAGGTTGGTCGACAAGTCCCAAGGGATTTCATCGACTTAAGCTGTCTAATCGTTTGATGGGGCTAGGCAAGTCTCTACGATACAAAATGTACTATGGTGACTTCTCATTCAAGATAGTCACCAATGGGTGGACCGACACAGTTACAAGCGGATTTGGAGAATCAAAAGTTTACGTGGTTCAAACTGGGTCGGATATCATCCAACGCTGCATCCTCATGACCACCGATCCCGGCGACCTAGTACTCGACCCTACCTGCGGCTCCGGCACGACCGCCTACGTCGCCGAACAGTGGGGCCGCCGCTGGATCACGATCGACACCTCGCGCGTCGCCCTGGCGCTGGCGCGCGCCCGCATCATGGGCGCCCGCTACCCCTACTACCTGCTCGCCGACAGCCAAGAGGGCCAGGAGAAGGAGGCTGAAATTGAGCGGCGCGCGGCTTCTATGTCGGCCTGCTACGGCGACATTCGCCAGGGCTTCGTCTACGAGCGCGTACCGCACATCACGCTACGCGCCATCGCCAACAACGCCGAGATCGACGTCATCTGGGAGGATTTCCAGGAACGTCTTGAGCCGTTGCGTGCAGGGCTGAACGACGCGCTGGGCACGAGTTGGGAGGAGTGGGAGATCCCACGCGAGGCCGATGAGGGCTGGGCACAGCAGGTCAAAGAGCTGCACAAGGAGTGGTGGGCACAGCGCATCGCCCGCCAGCAGGAGATCGACGCCTCGATCGCGGCCAAGGCCGACTACGAATATCTCTACGACAGGCCCTACGAGGACAAGAACAAGGTGCGCGTGGCCGGCCCCTTCACCGTCGAGAGCATCTCGCCGCACCGCGTGCTGGCGGTGGACGAGAACGACGAGTTCATCGACGCGCTGGCTGAATCGTCAGCCGGTTACGGCAGCGTCTACGACTTTGCCGAGATCATCCTGGAGAACCTGAAGACGGCGGGCGTGCAGCAGGCGCACAAGGAGGACCGCATCACCTTCTCCTCGCTCAATCCGTGGCCGGGACGGCTGGTCTGCGCGGAGGGGCGCTACTTCGAGGGCGGCGAGGAGGAGGGCGTCCTGCGCCGGGCGGCGATCTTCATTGGGCCGGAGTTCGGTACGGTCACGCGGTCGGACCTGGTCGATGCCGCGAGCGAGGCCGCGGACGGCGCGTTCGACGTGCTGATCGCGTGCGCGTTCAACTACGAGGCCCACACGACGGAGCTTGAGCGGCTGGGGCAGTTGCCGGTGCTGAAGGCTCGCATGAACCCCGACCTGCACATGGCCACAGACCTGAAGAATACGGGCAAGGGCAATCTGTTTGTCATCTTCGGTGAACCGGACATCGACCTCCTGGAGGCCGGCAACGGCCAGGTCCAGGTGCGAATCAACGGCGTGGACGTCTTCCACCCCAACACGGGTGAGGTGCACAGCGCCGGACCGGGCGGCATCGCCTGCTGGTTCGTGGACACCGACTACAACGGGGAGAGCTTCTTCGTGCGCCACGCCTACTTCCTGGGCGCCAACGATCCCTACAAGGCACTGAAGACGACACTCAAGGCGGAGATTGACGTTGAGGCGTGGGAAACGCTGAACAGCGACACCTCGCGGCCGTTCGACAGGCCCGAATCCGGTCGCATCGCGGTCAAGGTGATCAATCACCTGGGCGACGAGGTGATGAAGATTTTCAGGGTCACTTGATGGTATCCCACGGCGCCGGCAAATTCATCATCGTGCGTTCGCGTTGTGGCAACATCGCTGTTGAAGAGAAGGCGGGAAACTTAGAATGAAGAAACCAGAGACCAATGCAGCCCCTGATACGCGACTCCGGTTCAGACCCGACTTTCGAATTTCGGCGACAGATTTCGGTCCTATCAAGAGCGGCGCGGTAGACCTGCGCCCGCTGACCGTATTCGTAGGGCCAAGCAATACCGGCAAGACCTATTTCGCCATTCTGATCTATGCCCTGCACCGAATCCTGAGAGGATTCCCGCGTCTTCCGCTCTTGTACCACTTTCTCTATCCTTTTTTTGATCAGGGTCGCGGCCTAGCCGGTCTGCCGGCGCGCGCCGACGAGCTGCAAGAAGGGGAACTTGATGCTGTTTTCAAAAAGCTGCGCGCCGAGGGGCGGCAGTTCAATTTCTCCGATTTGCCCGCAAGCGTGCGCGACATAGCGCAACATACCCTTACGGATTCCAATATGTTGGGTGCGGCTCTGAAGACCGAACTCGAACGCTGCTTCGATCTTGATGCCGTTCCCGATTTGGTTAGATTGCCCGCGCGCGCCAATATGAAGGTTTCGCTGGCAGCCAGCGAGGAAGACCGTGACCTCTGGCGTTTCCACATGGAAATCTCGAAATCGGATATCAAGACGGGTGGACGCATTGAAGACATTACGATCCTCCCCGCAGGCTGGGTGGCGGAGGCGCCAAAGCGCCAACAGAGGCTCATCGGGGCCATACTGAACAGTCAAGGTAGCCGGTATCCATTTGAACTTGAGGAATTCGTGTACGTCACCGCAGGTCACGAGCGAAGCGAGACACATTATCTGCCGGCCGCCCGCAGCGGTATCATGCAGAGCCACCGCATCATCGCCAGCTCCCTCGTGGAGCGTTCCACCCGCGCCGGCTTGGTGAGTTTTCCGGAACTTCCGACCTTTTCGGGCGTAATGGCGGATTTCATGCAGCGATTGATCCTCTACGAAGAGAACCGAAGAGGCGACGAGGCGATGCGAGATCTGGCCGGCGCCCTCGAGCGCAAGCCGCTGGCCGGCCAGATACAGACCAAGCGCCCCCATGCGGGCGGATATCCGGAGTTCGTGTACCGCCCGCAGGAAACAAGCCAAGACATTCGCCTGAGCCGGGCTTCGTCTATGGTGTCCGAACTCGCGCCGGTCGTGCTGTTTCTGCGCGGCGCCATCTCCCGTGGCGATATGCTGATCATCGAGGAACCTGAAGCGCATCTTCATCCAGACGCTCAGACCCAGATGGCGGAGATCCTGGCGCGCCTAGTTCGCGCCGGGGTGAGGGTGGTTGTAACCACACACAGCGACTGGTTACTCATGGAGATCGGAAATCTGATGCGGGAAGGGGAGTTGGGAGAGATGACCAGTAGTACCGTGGGGGAAGGGTCTCCACCGAGTTCGCTCCGGCCCAACGAGGTGGGCGTCTGGTTGTTCCGCGAGGATGAGAGTTCAGCGGGTTCGACGGTGGAGGAGATTCCGTTCGACCGCAGCGAAGGCATTGAGCCAAGGGATTACGAAGACGTCGCGGAAGCGCTTTACAACCGTTCAGAGACCCTGCAAAATCGATTTGAAGAGATCGCAGGAGCCGCAGAACGTGAACAAGAGTGAAGTTCTCGATGCAATCCGGTCGAAAGTAGGCGCAGAAAACCTCAGCAGTTCGTACAACCGAGAGGGCTGCAGGGTATACATGACCGACGTGCCCTCTGCTCGTGTCGTCGTGGACGCTGACATGGCATTCCCGGCTCACAACAGAGAGGGCAAACGATGCGACTTCATTCTCTTTCTGTTCGACAACAAAGGACGCCTTCTCACGGCGCCGATCGAACTCAAGAGCGGGAAAGTCGATGCGTCAGAGGCATGTGAGCAGTTGCAGCAGGGCGCGGACTTCGCCGCTGGCGTTGCGGCGCAAACCCCCGGCATCCTCTGCCGCCCAATCCTATTTCATGGCCGCAGAATTCACTTGAAACAGCTCAAAACGCTTAACCGCGCCAAGGTGCGCTTTCGGGGTCGGAACTTGACCATCACAATCGCGCGCTGCAATCGCCCTGGGAATCTGGCGCGTGCCCTTGAAGGGTGAACTGAGAACTTCCGGCAGAGCCGCCTTCCCGACCAGTAGGTTAGATTGCCGTCAAAGCCATCAACCATCTGGGCGACGAGGCGATGAAGATCTCCCGGGTGGCCTAGCGGTACTGACCACTGGCCACTGACCACCGACCACTGCCCTTATGGAATTCCGCATCGCCGATACCTTCACCGATAGTCTAGCCAGGCTGAGCGGTGACGAGCAGAAGGCGGTCAAGACGACCGCTTTCGACCTGCAGATGGATCCATCCCGTCCGGGCTTGCAGTTCCACCGGCTCGACCGGGCGCGCGATCAGAACTTCTGGTCGGTGCGCGTCAGCTCGGACATTCGCATCATCGTCCACCGCACACAGAACAGCCTCCTGCTCTGCTACGTGGGGCACCACGATCGCGCCTACCGCTGGGCGCAGCAGCGCCGAATGGAGACGCACCCCAAGACCGGCGCGGCCCAACTGGTCGAGGTCCGCGAGACGGTCAAGGAGATCGAGGTGCCGGTCTACGTGCAGGTAGAGAGGACCAGACCGCTCCCCTTTAGCAACGTCTCCGAGGCCGAACTGCTGGCCTACGGTGTACCGGCCGAGTGGCTGCCCGATGTGCGCCGCGCCGACGACAACAGCCTGCTCGACCTTGCCGAGCATCTGCCAATCGAGGCCGCGGAGGCGCTGCTGGAGCTTGCAACCGGTGGGAGACCGCCGCTTCCGGCCCGCGTCGCTCCCGACATCGACCCGTTCGAGCATCCGGACGCCCGCCGCCGCTTCCGCGTCATGCACGACGTGGAAGAGTTGGCGCGCGCCCTGGACTACCCATGGGAGAAGTGGGTGGTCTTTCTGCATCCGGCCCAACGTGAACTGGTCGAGCGGGACTACAACGGGCCTGCCAGGATATCGGGTTCGGCGGGCACCGGCAAGACGATCGTTGCGCTCCATCGCGCAGTCCATCTCGCCCGCGCGAATCCCGATTCCCGAGTGCTGCTGACGACATTTTCGGAGCCGCTGGCCAATGCGGTGCGCGCCAAGCTGCGGATTCTGATCAGTTCGGAGCCCAGCCTGGCCGAACGCATAAACGTCTATGCGCTCGACGCGTTCGGCGAGAGGATCTACCGGCTCAACGTGGGGGAACCCAGATTCGCATCGAGAGAGCAGATCCGGGCAGAGATCGAAGCGGCGGCCGCGGGGATGGAGGACAACAGGTTATCGCCGGGCTTCATGCTGACCGAGTGGGAGCGGGTGGTCGACGCTTGGCAGCTGAACAGTTGGGAGGCCTACCGTACCGTGCCCCGCCTGGGTCGCAGGCGAAGTCTGCCCGAAGTCCAACGCGGCGCGTTGTGGTCGATCTTCGAGAGAGTACGCGCCAAGCTTGAAGAGGATGGATTGATCACGCGTGCGCAGATGTTTGGACGGCTGGTGTCCCGGTTCGGCGAAGTGCAGAGGCGGCCGTACGACCATGTAATCGTTGACGAATGCCAGGACGTGGGTGTTGCGCAACTGCGGTTCCTGCGGGCCCTGGGCACGGACAGGGCAAACGGTCTTTTCTTCACCGGGGACCTGGGCCAGCGCATCTTTCAGCAGCCTTTTTCATGGCGGGCGCTCGGCGTCGAGATTCGCGGGCGGGCGCGCACACTCAAGGTCAACTACCGCACGTCGCATCAGATCCGGCGACGTTCCGATCTTTTACTGGGGTATGCGCTCTCGGATGTGGACGGCATTACTGAGGAGCGTTCAGGGACGGTTTCGGTGTTCAATGGGGCCGAACCGTCGATCGCAACTTTGGGCACTGAAGAGGAAGAGACGGCAGCGGTTGCCGACTGGTTGTCGAAGTTGACGGACGGAGGAGTGGAGCCGGACGAGATCAGCGTCTTTGTGCGTTCGCCTGAGCAGCTCGAAAGGGCGAGAAACGCGCTAGAGAGCGCCGGACTGCCGTATGTGGTCCTGGACAGTCGTGTTCAAACGAGGGCAGGGCAGGCATCGGTCAGCACCATGCACCTGGCGAAGGGGCTGGAGTTTCGGGCCGTAGCGGTGATGGCCTGTGACGATGAAGTGGTTCCCCTGCAGGAGCGGATCGAGACGGTCGTGGACAGTTCGGACCTGGAGGATGTCTACAACACGGAGCGGCATCTTCTCTACGTGGCCTGTACGCGGGCGCGCGACCATCTGCTGGTGTCGGGCGTGGAACCGGCCTCGGAGTTTCTGGATGATCTGCGGGCGGATAGTCGTTGAGTGGGCGTTGCCTTGGCGAAGGAGTCGTAAGAGTCGCGGGTTCGTTCTTGGCGCGCTTACGTATTGTCAGTGAGGTTGTTGCGCTCATTGGCCCGACTGACCACAGGAAGACGAGCGTCCTGACCAGCACGCAGTCCTGCCTTGGAGCGTCCCCGCAAAACGCGGAGAAGATAAGCCTCTCCAAGGAGCGGGCGGATTTGCGCTATAACGGCATTCTGATCCAGTAGGGCATCCTCGCGCAGCATGTTATTCAGTGCAACGGAGACAGTGTCGCAGACGAGCGGGAGGGGCGTATCGTCATTGATGCAGTCGATGCCGGCCATGAGCAGCCGCCACAGCTGGCGGCCGACGCCTTCGTCGATGATCTGTTCGCGCCTGGGTCCGAGAGAGAGGTAGAGGACGAAAGCGACGTAGGAGGGATTCGGCTCTCCGGGTCGCTGGTCCCATTCTCGCGGTTTTCTCCTGTTGTTCATCTTTAGGAGTCGTTGACATTTCAATGGAGCAGGCAAGATCCGCGCAATCGAAAGTGGAGAAGTGGGGGATCAGACGATATCTGGCCGTGCGCCAGGGGCCCAGCGCCCTATCGTTTCTAATGTAGATCCCAAACGGGTTCACGAGCTTGCGAGTGTCAATGGAGCGAGTGAGACGCCTGCGATGTCAGGCCACAGCCCATGCGAAAACTCTTGGTTTCAAATGGAACGCACATGAACTTCTGTCTATCAGATAACTATTATATTGTTGTGGATAAGCGATGTTCTGTCTCTTGAAAATTTTTTCTCGCAAACGCTCGTAAACGCTCGTGGATCTCTCGTAAACGCTCGTACGAGCGTTTACCTGTTCCCGTACGAGCGCACGACCTGTGTTCAGGGAGCGCCCAGCCCGGCTTTTCGTGCAGTTACACTGAAACTGTCTCTCTTCAGCCCGCTTTGAAACCCTGCCTTTTCACCGAACGCAGCCGGAAGAGCTTGCCTTCTCGACACATCTTGAAAATGTCAACGAACCCTAGTCAGACAGACAGCGACTGGGGTGAACTATGAACAGGAGATGGCCGGTCCAGGATGCCAAAGCGAGGTTCAGCGAGCTGCTGGATACCGCGCTCGCCGAAGGGCCGCAGGTTGTGACCAGGCGCGGCGTCGAAACCGCTGTGCTGCTTCCCATCGAGCAGTGGCGGCGGTTGGAGCGGATGACCAGGCCGGACCTGAAGGAGCTGCTGCTCGCGCCTGAGGCGCGGACCGACGAGCTTACGCCGCCGCGCCGGCAGCATCGCCGCCGCGCCCCCCTGGCCGTGGAGTAGCGCCATCTATCTCCTCGACACCTACGTGGTCTCGGAGCTGCGCCGCAGCCGCCCCCATAGCGCCGTCCTCAATTGGATCACGGAGGTGCCGGCAGAGCAGCTCTTCCTGTCTGCCGTTGCGGTTGGTGAGATACAGGCGGGCATCGAGATCACCCGCGAGCAGGACAGTGCCAAAGCGGAGGAGTTTGATAAGCGCTACTCGAGGAAGTAGACGCTCGCGCCCGCCATCTCGCCCCTGACTCGCCCCGCTGCGGCCGTGCGACGACGCGCCAGTCTGCCCCGCGCCAGGCGGATTGGGGGCAAAGGGTTCAATCACCAGACTCAGGATTGCAGAGAAAGAATACGCGAGGAGTCCGGCCAGTCCAGCTTGTCGAGACTTGCCTGCGGGACCTTTCCACGGGTCTCAAATGCCGCCAGCCCGCGGAGCCGCTCCCTGCGACAGAATTGCAACCCTCCTGAATCGTAGATACAATCCCAGCATAGCGTAAGGACTGCGGCGCCGCGCGCATGGCGCACAGACACAAAGGTAAAGCATGGAAACATTCCCGCGCATCACATTCGACCCTACAGTCATGGGTGGCAAGGCATGCATTCGAGGGCTGCGCGTAACGGTTGGGACCATCATAGGACTCCTGGTGGCCGGGCGGACAGCCGAAGAGATCCTGGCAGCCTACCCCTATCTTGAACGGGAAGATATCGACCAGTCCCTGGCTTATGCAGCATGGAAGCGGAGAGAGTGAGGTAAACCGCTTTCCCTCTAGTGAACGGAAAACTCAGCCACCCTTCTCACCCAGAACCCACCCCACAAACCGCCACCAACCCCTCCACGCCCTTCTCCGCGAACACCCGCCCCACCCACTGCGCCGGATTCTCCCGCCGCTCCAGCCGCCCCCACAGCGGCGCCAGCATCCGCTCCTCACCGTGCCCCCGCCGCGCCAGCGCCCTCTCCGCCAGCGCCAGCGCCTCCGCCAGAAAGCCGGGTACCGGCTCCACCGCCGCCAGCCCGTCGCGCACCGCCTTGCGATGGTATGCCATCATGCCGTGCCAGCATCCCGCCAGGCTCGGCTCCTCCGCCGGCGCCAGCGCCCTCTGCACGTACGCCGTGATCTCCCCGTGCCCCTCCACCAGCCCCAGGTAGAGCGCCGCCGCGGCCATCGCCTCATGCGGCGGCTGCTGGCACGCCGGCCGCAGCTCGACTGTGCCGTAGGCCGTGCGCAGACGCGCGCTGTGCCAGATATAGTGATCGTGCAGCAGAAAAGCGGAAAAACGGTCGTCAGTGGCCGCTGGCCGCTGGCCGGCGCCGCTCGCGGACAGGCCGTACTCCTCGCGCAGTACCTCGCTGAACGCGCGCCCGTCCGGCAGCAGGCGCGCCCCCTCGCGGCGCAGCAGCGACCGCATCCCGCTCAGCCTTGCCGCGAAATCGCTGAAACCGGCGTAGGGGCGGGCGATCATCCCGTGCCGGTGCCCGTGCGCGGCATCGACCATGCGCGCCTCGCGGCTCGAGCAGCTGCCCGTCGACGCGCCGCCCGCAACCGGCGAATTCGCGCACAGCGCCACCACCACCGGCGCCATCAGATTGGCGAAATTGAGCATCGCCACCGCCTCGCCGCGGCTCACGTCGACGTGGAGCTGGTCGCTCGCCGTCACCGTGTACCAGATCCAGTCATCGCCCATGATATCGGCCAGCGCTCCGTAGCGCTGCTTGGGCGAGAGCAGCGCGCGCGTCGGCCGCGTCAGCGGCTGCACACCGTATCCCAGCACCCGCCAGCCCAGCTGCCCCGCCGCCTGCACCAGCCGCGCCAGCCCGGCGCGGAACAGTTCCTCGAGCCCGAAAAGCGTATCGCACGGACCGACATTCAGCTCGATCGTGCCCCGGCCCACCTCCAGCGCGTAGCTGTAGCTCGCGCCGTCGAGGCCCACGACCAGCTCGCTGTTGACCGCGTCCCGTTTGACCTTCAAAATGTCGCCCGGCGGCGCCTGCAGCAGCGGCCACAGCTGCGCGACATCGGCCGCGCGGCCGCTCCCGTCCACGACGGGGAACTCGGCCTCGCGGCCGACCGTGCGCGGGCCCGGCAGCTGCGCGGGAAAATGGCCGGCGAACGTCGCGGCCAGCGCTTCGTATCTTTCGTTCAACGAGGACTCCACGTTGCGGACCCGGGGCCGGCGGGGGGCCTGATTGTGGCGGAGAGACGGCGCACCGTCCCCGGCAGCGCCGCGAAGGTGCCGCAGACCGCACTGGCCTGCGTCGACGCGCTGCCGCGGTCCTTCACGCCGGTGAAGAGGATCGCGTTCATGCCGATCGCGAGCGGGCCGGCCACGTCGTTGCTCTCGCGGTCGCCGATGTGGACGATCTGGTGCGGCGCCGCGCCCAGGCCGAGCGCAGCCTGGCGAAAGACCTCCGACTCCGGCTTGGACGCGCCGATCTCGTCGGAAAAGAGCATGTAGTTGAAATAGCGCAGCAGACCCTGCCGCTGCAGCAGATAGCGCAGCCCGCGACCGGTCGTGTGGATCGTGTCCGAGATGATGCCCAGCTTGTAGTGCAGCGAGAGCTCCTCCAGCGCCGCATGCACGCCGGGCGTGAAGTCCGGCTGGATGCGCACCTCCATCGTCTCGATTTCGCGCACCAGCTCATCCACCTCCCGCATCAGCTGCGCGAACCGTCCCGGGCCGGGCCGCAGCCCCAGGAACTCGTAGGCGTCGTACATGCGCACCGCCATGCCCGGCGTGCGCTGCTCCTCGTGCCACGCCTGCTGAAAGTTCTGATGCGCGTGCTGATAGGCCCGCACCGCCTGCTCATGCCCGATCTGCGGGTGCCTGCGCGTCACGTGGCTGGCGAAGAGCTCGATGCGGGCGTCCGCCTTGCTCGGCAGGCCCAGCGCGCGCCGTTTCGGCTCATCCGAATCGTCGATCGCCATCGTATCCCAGAAATCAAACGTGACGGCTTCAAGCATAACTGCAGTGGTCAGTGGCTAGTGGCCAGTGGTCAGGTTCCGTCGACATTGCAGAGGACTATCAGAAGAGGCGGCATTTTGCAGGCTGTCTGAGCGCCGGCGCCGTTAACTGTGTCCATCATATGAATCCTTTGAATCACAGTTCAGACAAATGTCAACGAGCCCTAGCTGTCGTGTCCGTTCGTAGGTGCTCCGTCCGGCAGGCGGGCGAACTCGGCCATCACTTCGAGCAGGCGGGCGTTCTCCTCGGGCGGCCGCGCCGCGATGCGGATATGATCGGGCAGGCCGAACGAGGTGCAGTCGCGCACGAACATGCGCTCCGCCACCAGCCTGTCGCGCACTGTCTTGGCATTGCCCACCGGCAGGAGAAAGTAGCTGACCGTCGTCGGCAGGGGCGCGTAGCCGAGGGCGCGCAGGCCCTCCTGCAGCGCCCGCGTGTTCTCGCGCAGGCGCGCCGTCGTCTCCTCGCGCCAGGTCAGCTCGTCCAGCGCAACCAGGCCGGCCAGCTGCGCGACGCCGTTGACGCTCCACGGCGGCTGCACATCCTGCAGCCGTTCGACGGTCGACGGCGCCGCCAGCAGGTAGCCGAGCCGCAGCCCGCCGAGAGAGAAATCCTTCGTCATCGAGCGCAGCACGATCCAGCCCGGCCCGCGCGCAGGCCGGCCATTTGTTGCCGACAGCACCCACTGCGCCGCGCTCCACGGGTCCTCGGTGAACTCGGCGTAGGCCTCGTCAACGATCCAGAGCGCGTCCGGCGCGCCCTCCCACAGATAGCGCAGCTCGCCCGGCGTCAGGTATTCGCCGGTCGGGTTGTTGGGGTTGCAGATGAAGACGAGCCAGGGCGAGGCGGCTTCGAGCGCCTTGCGCGTCTGCTCAACTGTCCTGCCCGCCGGCGCGAAACGGTTGCCGAATCCGCCCGCCGCGCCCACCCTGCGGCGCGAGGCCGAGGGGTCGTAGATACGCTGCCAGCCGGGCAGCGGGAAGTAGACCGGATGGCCGCCGGCCATGATGACGCCGTCGGCGTACTCGCTGAATGTGGGCGAGAGAATGGCGGCGTTGCGGTTGTTGCCGTAGGCGTGCGCCAGCAGCCAGATCAGGTCGGCCGTGCCGTTCCCGACCAGCACCGCGTCCGGCGGCAGGCCGTGGTAGGCGCCGATCTTCTCGCGCAGGCGCTGGCTGCGGCTGTCGGGGTAGCGGGCCAGAAAGGAGCGGCTGATCTCCTCCTGCACCGCCTCGACCACCGACGGCGGCGGGCCGTAGGGGTTGATGTTGGACGAAAAGTAGATGACCTCGGATGGGTCCAGCCCCAGCGCATCCAGCTCGGCGTAGTCCGGTGTCCCGTGTACTGATGTGGTTGGCATATCCAGGTCCGCTTTGTACGCCGCTGTGGAGCGCGACGCCCAACTCGCCTCCTCCACGATATGCTATCATAACGGGAACTCGCGCGCCACCTGCAGGCCAATCCCGGCAGGTCCGCCGCGGCTGCTTTCCTGCCGCAGCCGCCCGCCCCGTTTGCGCGACCTCTGGTCTGCTGGTAGATTGCGGGCATGGATCCGCGGCGGCCCCGACCGCGCGACCAGCGCCCGGACGGCAGGCTGCCCCGCACCGCAAAAGCGACAGGAACGCCAATGCGCACACCTGACGATCTGCAACGCTACATCGACGAGAACGGGATCGAAGCGCAGCTGCTGCGCGACATCGGCGACACGCCGACCGTGCCGGCCGCGGCCGCGGCCCTGGGCGTTGAACCGGAGCGCATTCTCAAGACGCTCCTCTTCCTGGCGCAGAAGCCGGGGCAACCCGACGCGCCGCCGGATCCCTTCATCGTCATCAGCCACGGCGAGCGCCGCGTCGAGAAGCGCCCGCTGGCCGACCTTCACGGCGTCGGCATAAAGCGCATCAAGCTGGCTGCGCCCGACATCGTGCTCGACCTGCTCGGCTATCCCGCCGGCGGCGTGCCCCCCTTCGGCCACCGCCGCGCCGCGCCGGTCCTGCTCGACAGCTCGATCGAAACCCTGCCCGCCGGCCACGTCTACGCCGGCGGCGGCGACGACCGAACAATGCTGCGCCTAACCATAGCCGAGCTAATCCGCGTCGCCCAGCCACAACTGATCTCTCTCAGTACCTAGTAGTTCAACAAACTTCTATTGATGGATAGAGGCTTTCGAGTTTGATGCGAGCGTCAGCGGTGGTGAAACGCCAGTTGACGCTCGATGCAGAAGCATTGCGGCGGTCTTGCCAAGCTGCGACTTTCTGCATCAAGGTCTGTTTGTCAGGGATGCGAGCCTTCAAGCACTGTCGATGCAGGACACTGAGTTCGATTTCCGCCATATTGAGCCAGCTGCCATGTTTGGGGGTGTAATGGATTTCCAGTTTGGCGGCAATGCGGTACGCCTCAGCCGCTGGGAACGCTTCATACAAAGATGCGAGTTTGTGCGTGTTCAGATTATCCATGACCAAGACGATCGTCTCTGCCTGCGGGAAATGGATATCGACCAGGTCGCGCAGGCAGTGGGCGAAATCGACCATGGTACGGCGCGCTGTCACCTTGACATGACGCCAGGCTTGCAGAGGTGCGAAAAGGAGAAAGAGGTTACAGGTACCGTTGCGTTCATACTCGTAGTCATATTTGGCCACCGTACCGGGTCGGGGCGGCAGGGGCAGACGGGTCTCTTTGGTCAACTGTTTGCTGCCTTCATCCAGACAGACCAGCGGTCGCTTCTCATCCTGCGGCCGATGATAGACTGCAAGCGTATCTTCCATGGCACAGACGAACTCTGCACTCGCCGCCTCCGGCACGCACCACACATCTTTCAACCAAGGCTTGAGTTCGTTTTTTTGAGTATCGTGCGCACCGTTTCGCGCGAAATGCGTTCGACCACCTCCAATTCGACCAGCTTATCGGCCAGCATCTGCAACGTCCATCTCTCCTGTCCATCGGGCGCAGCGCTACAGGCTATCTGCACCAAGCGGGCTTCGCCCGCACCGTCCAATACGCGCGGTCGCTTCCGCTTCGGGCGCGTGTGGGTGAGGGCCGCTTCAATTCCGACTGTGACACAGCGCGCCCGAACTCGCTCGACTGTGCGCGCATGCGCGCCTAAAGCCTTGCCTATCTCGGCGTCGTTAAAGCCCCCGCCCACCTGCGCTTCATCGGCCATCAAGAGGATGCGAGCCCGTCTTGAGCGCCGCCCCGACCCTGTGCCTGTATTCACTTGCGTTTCCAGTTCCTTGCGCTCCTCCGCTGTCAAGCGCACCCGATATCGTTTCGCTGGCATTTCCCCTCTCCTTGTGTCCGCCTTTCCGGAGAGTATGCCACAGTTCACTTGTCCGTCAAACCCTATCTGTTACACCACTAGTTTTCAGTTTCGAGTTTCGAGTTTTCAGTTTCGAGTTTCGAGTTTTCAGTTTCGAGTTTCGAGTTTTCAGTTTCGAGTTTCGAGTTTTCAGTTTCGAGTTTCGAGTTTTCAGTTTCGAGTTTCGAGTTTTCAGTTTCGAGTTTCGAGTTTTTAGTTCCGAGTTCCGGGTGTTCCCCGATTTCCGGCTTTTCAGCGGAGGCAAGCATGGCAAGGACGGCAAAAGCGGTTGTAACCGAAGGACAGACCTTCACCGTCGGCGAATATCCGGTGCCCGACCCGGCGCCGGGCACGGTCCTGCTGCGGCAGGAGCTGGCCGGCATCTGCGGCACCGACCTGCACTACTGGCAGCAGGGCATCGAGCCGGCCAAGCTCCTGGGCCACGAGAACGTCGGCATAATCGAAGCCCTCGGCAAAGGGGTGACGACCGACGACCTGGGCACGCCGATCAAGGAGGGCGACCGCGTCGTCTTCCATCCCCGCAACAGCGGCATCGCCAACGGGTTCCGCGGCCCGGATGAGCCGTTCAGCGGCGGCTTCGCCGACTACATCTATCTGACCGACCCGATGCGCTGCATGATCAGGTCGGAAAAACCGCCCCAGGTCGGCGTGCTGGCCGAGCCCTTCACGATCGGCGTCCACGCCGCGCTGCGCGCCGACATCAAGATCGGCGATACCGTCATCGTCCAGGGCTCCGGCCCGATCGGCATCATGTGCATGATCGCGGCCAGGATCAGCGGCGCCGGCAAACTGATCGTCATCGGCGGGCCCGCCGGCCGCCTCGAGCTCGCCCGCAAACTGGGCGCGCACGAGACGGTCGACATCGGCGCCGTGCCCGACGCGAACGAACGCAAGGAGATGGTGTTGGGAATGACGCCCGGCCGCGCCGGCGGCGACGTGGTCATCGAGGCCGCCGGCTTCCTGCCCGCCTTCCCCGAAGGGCTGGAGATGGTCAAACAGGACGGCGTCTTCGTCGAGGCCGGCCACTTCGTCGATATCGGTAACGTCGAGGTCAACCCGAACCGCCACTTTCTGCGCCCCAACCTGCGCCTCGAGGGCGTCTGGGGCAGCCGCTATGAGCACTTCATCCGCGCCGTGTCGGTCATGGAGAGCGGCGACATCGACTTCGGCGCCGTCATCAGCCATGAGCTGCCGCTCGAGCGCGTGCGCGAGGGTTTCGACGCGCTCAACGGCAACTACGAGCTCGACGGCAAGACCGCCTTCAAGATCGCGGTGCGGGGTGCGCACGGAGCGTCCTGAACAGTCGACCCACGCCAACCCGAAAAAGCGGCCGCGCCGGAACCAGCATAGGCCGCGCCGTCCACTGTTAAGGTGAAGGAGGTATCCTTCCTTTTCCTGAAAGGGTCCGATCAGCTATAATTGCCGATCCATCCACCCGGAGTTGACAGAACTACATGGCCCTTCTCCGCTTCGTCCACGCCGCTGACCTGCATCTCGACAGCCCCTTTGTCGGCATAAAGGCCGTTGCCCCCGAACACGTAGCCAGCGCGCTGCACGACGCCACCTTCAGCGCGTATGACAACATCATCAAACTCTGCATCGACGAACGCGTGGACGCCCTGCTCGTCGCGGGTGACGTGTACGACTCGTCTGATCGGAGCCTGCGCGCGCAACTCAAGTTCGTCGCCGGCCTGAAGCAGCTGCACGATGCCGGCATTCCCTCCTTTGTCTGCCACGGCAACCACGATCCCCTCGACGGCTGGGAAGCGCGCCTCGACTATCCGCCAAGCTGCATGCGCTTCGGCGCAGAGTTCGAAGCCGCGCCGCTGTTTGAGGACGAACCCGGGCGTGCGGTCGTACACGGCATCAGCTACCCGACGCGCGACATCCGCAAAAACCTGCTGCCAGGACTCGGAACGGTCGCTTCCAACGCCTTTTCGATCGGCCTCATGCATGCCAATGTCGGCGGCAACACCGGCCACGACGCCTATGCCCCTTGTTCGCTGGACGATCTCAGTTCGTCCGGAATCGATTACTGGGCGCTGGGCCACGTCCACACGCGGGAGATACTCAGCGAACTGTCGCCTGCTGTGGTCTACCCGGGCAACGCCCAGGGAAGACATCCGAATGAGAGAGGCGCACGCGGCGTCTACCTTGTAGAGGTGGATGACGCAAAAGACGTACAGCTGGACTTCAGGGCCGTGGACACCGTGCGGTGGGAGCGTTCCCGCCTCGACATCTCCCCGTTGGAGACCGAGCAGGATTTGCTGGACAGTCTCGATCAAAGTATGACCGACGTCCAGGCAGACGCTGACGGCCGGCCGGTCGTGTTGCAAATGACTTTGGCCGGGCGGGGCAGTCTGCATAGCGCTCTGCGGCAGCCGGGCTTTATCGAGGACCTGGTAGGAGACCTGAACGGCGAATGGGTGCGCCGTTCGCCGTTCGTTTGGTGCGAGCGCATCGAAGACGAGACGGCAGCGCCGTTCAATCGACAGGAGCGTATCGAGGGTTCCGACTTTCTGGCCGAACTGCTGAAAACAGTGGATCGAGCAAGAAACGACCCCGAGCTGCAGGAACGTTTGCGTGACGGCCTTTCCGATCTTTACCGACACCGCCAATACGGAAGGTACTTGTCAGACCGTGTTCCCGGCGGGAACGATTTCGCCGCCTTGATCGACGCGGCCGAGGCGATTGTCGTCGACCGGCTCGCCGGAGATGATGGATGAGGATCAACGAGATATTCATCGACGGATTCGGGCAGTTCGCCGCCAAGAGTTTCGGGCCGCTGGAACAGCCGGTAACCGTCTTCTACGGGCCGAACGAGGCCGGCAAAAGCACACTGCTGGAGTTCATCCGAACGGTCCTGTTCGGCTTTCGACGCGCGCCCGGTGACTACCCGCCGCTGGCAGGCGGCCGCCACGGAGGACGTGTAACCCTTGTCACCAAAGACGGCCTTCGGACCGATGTCAGCCGGTTTAAGGGAGGCCCGTCAAAGGGGGTCGCCCTTACCTCAGAAACGGGCGCGCCGCTGAATGAGACGATGCTCGCCCAGATGCTGGGCAACAACTCCAGGGCCCTGTTTGAGCAGGTCTTCGCCTTTACCCTCACCGAGCTCCACAGCAGCGACCTGCTGCAAGATGCAAACGTCAACAACCAGATCTACAGCGCCGGCATGGGCGTGACCTCGCTTCCAGGCGTCATGAAATCAATCGGGGACGAGCGAGAGAAGCTGTTTCTCAATCGGGGAAGCAGCCAGAAAATCTATGATGCCCACAAACAGCTTCAGGACATAGACAATAAGCTCAGAGAAATCGAAGAGAGCGCAGGCAGGTACGGGGATCTGATCACCCGTCAACAGGAGGTCGAGACCGAACTTGCAGGTCTGGCTGCTCGCCGCGAACAGATTCAGTCGCGCCTTGCCCGTCAGAAGAACCTTCAGAGCGCCTGGGACCCATGGAACGACCTGGTGTCGTCACAACAAGAGATAGCCACCTTGCCGGTCATAGACAGTTTCCCGGTGGACGGCATTACCCGATTGGAAAAGTTGGATGAACGCCTCAGTAACGCACGACGCGAGTATGCGTCTGCGCAAGAACAGGTTGCAGAGGCAAAACGAGCAGCAGAAACTCCGGTCGAACACGAGACCATTCTTCAGCACGAACCCGACATCAGGCATCTGCAGGAAGGACGAAAAGATTTCATCGGCCTGTTCAGAGACCTGCCGGAGCGGATGGCTGAACTGAGAGAGCGCGAGAGAACCCTCGTCGACACACTGAGAGATCTGGGACCGGAATGGAATGAAACTGGCCTGGAAGCGTTCGACTTCTCCATCGCCGTACGTCAGGACATCGCCGGGTACCGCGACAGGTTGCACGACGCTTCCGAAATACTGTCGAGGTACGGGTCATTCCATGACCAGAACGAGATCACACTGAAGGAGGCAGTCGCCGCCGAGGAAAAGGCTGATAGTGAGCTTCAGTCCATCAGCAGGCCGTCCCTGGATGCCGACCAGATAAGGCTGCGCCGCAACCTGATTCGCACGACAAGATCCCGAGTTAACGAACTCGACCGGAGGCGGCAGAACCTGTCGAATCTGCAAAGTCAACTGGACGGCCTGGAAAGCACCGCCCAACCGCCTGGCCGGGCAGACCGTAGCAGAACCGTTGCCGCCGTCAGTCTGTCAGTTGGCTTTGCACTCCTGGTTGGAGGAGCGATTCTTGGTGGAAGCGCCCTTTTCGTTGGGGTCGCCGCTGGAATAGCACTCAGCGTTCTGGCCGGTTATCTGTTCATCTCCGGCAACACCGAACCTGCGGTTGCCGCGGAACTGCCTCTTGCCTCCTCCATCCGCGAATCGATTCGAAGCGCTGATGCCGATATGCAGACTCGCCAGTCCACGATGATACGTGAAGCAGCGCCTCTGGGACTTGAAAGGATCGATGAGTCGACCATCATTACAGCCGAAGAGTCGCTCGACGATGAAGAACGCACGCTGCAAGAGTGGGCACGTCTCTCTCAAGCGCTCGACAAGGCAAAGGAGCTGACGGTCCAGCGGCGAACTCGTGTCAAGGAGTCCGCCGCTGCCGTCGAAGACGCAGAACGGCAGCTCCTGTCCGCGCAAAACGAGTGGCAGAACTGGCTGAATTCCCGCGGTCTGCTCGATACGTTCACGCCGGAAACCGCCGGCGAGCTTCAGCGACAGATCGAGAATGGACGCAACCAGCTCAACGAGTTGCGAAGCTTCCGGCAGCGCATCAAGGATATCGAGAATGACATCGCCCAGCATGTCGCGGACGTCGAACCGCTTGCGTCGGCCTTCGACATCACCTTCGACCGCAGCGACGAGCGCACAGTTGTCGCGGCAGCTGACAGGCTCGTCGAACTGCTTGAGGAAGTCCGGGAGAATGACAGGAGACGGACCGGCGCGCAAGCGGAAATGGAGGCCGCCAAACGTCGGCTGAAAGAGCGCAAGGTCGAATTTCAGGAGGCCAGGGAGGAACTTGAGCAGCTGTTCCGAAGCGGGGGCGCTGGGAACGCCGAAGAGTTCCGCGCGCGGGCAAAACAGACAGAAGAGCGGACGGCACTCGAAGGCAAATCCCAAACCGCGCACGACCAGCTTCAGCGTCTCAGCGGCCCGGGTGAACCGTTGCAGTTTCTCAAAGCCGACCTCCAGAGAACAAACCCCCAGTCGATCACCGATAGGATAGCCGCGCTAGAGGAAGAAGGGGCCGCTGTCGGCGCCCAACATGATGACCTGTTGTTCGAGCGCGGTTCCATCCAGACCGATCTCGCCACCCTCGCCAGCGAGGAGGAGTCGTCGCGGCTGCGCATGCAGCGCAACATCCTCCTGGAGCAGTTGAGGGGCCACGCGCACGACTGGTCCCGGCTCACCCTCGCCCTCAATCTGCTGCAAGAAACGCGCCGGAAATTCGAGCGCGAACGGCAGCCGCAAGTCGTTCGTCATGCTGAGAAGGATTTCGCAGCGATCACCGGGGGCCGGTACCAACGGCTGTACGCTCCTCTCGGTGAGCAGACGATCACGGTGACGGATGACAATGGACGGAGCAAGCAGCCGTCCGAACTGAGCCGCGGCACGCGCGAGCAGCTGTTCCTGGCCCTCCGCTTCGGACTGATCCGCGACCTTGGTCGTAGAACGGAGCCGCTTCCCGTCATTGTCGACGAGATTCTCGTGAACTTCGATCCCGAGAGGGCATTCCGCGCCGCAGTCACGTTCACGAACCTGTCCGCCACCCACCAGGTCCTGGTTTTCACCTGCCATCCGACGGTCGTCAAGATCTTCTGTGATGCGTCATCGGAAACGGGCACAAACGAGCCCCAACTGCTGTCATTCAGCTAGGCCAACGACATCTGCGCCGTCGGCGACGGCACTGTCGAAGGCTTCATCGACCTGCTCTTCGAAGAAGAAGACGGCTTCGTCATCGTAGAATTCAAGACCGATGCCGGCAGCGGCAACGAAGCAATCCAACATTTGAAAGGAAATATCATGGCTGCAAAACATCGCACCTCCCTCCAGGCGATCGCCGCGATTGTTTCCCTCCTGCTGACCGCCTGCACTCCCATTGAAGCGGGACCGGAGATTCCAATCACCGCACCCGCGCCCGCGGACCCACTGATATCGATCCACAACCCCCTCGTGTTGCCGGTGGGAGACACGCCCTTGTCCTCAGGAGGACCGTTCCAGGGCTGGCCGGAGGTCGAGGTCGAGGGGCACGGCCTGAAGATCTTCCATCCGAACGGGTGGCTCTTCGCCTCCTCACAGGAGGAGCTTCGCGCCCTGCGTCCGCAGCTTGACGACGCCGAGATGGCCGATGCCCTGCTCAAGGAGAGGGAGAGCTACGTCGATTCGCTGACGCCGGCCGGGCAGGAGCAGCTCTTCGCCGGTACCGGTTTCCCCTTCGACCCGAACGCCGCACCGCTGGCGACCAACGGCTTCCATCTCCTCGCCGTTCCCAGCGAGGGCCGGAGCCTGGAGACCTATGCACGCGAGCTGGCCGCACAGCTGCAAGCCTCCGGGCTGACTTTGGTAAAAAGCATCGAAATCGGGCCCGGGCTGCGGCCCTGGGGCGAGCAGACCGCAACGATCCGCTACCGGATAGACGGCGTACGCGCCTTCCGCGACCGGGTCGTCACCGTCCCCGCCGCCAGCGTCAACGGCCGGCAGGTCGTCCTGCTCTCTCCCGACGGCGGCACCTTTCTGACCGTCACCTACGACACGTGGGGCGAGCATTCCGAATGGGTGGAAGGGCTGCTGCGCGAAGTCGTGCGGCGCGTCCAGTGGCTGGAGGACCCTGCCTTGCAGCCCCACTCCGGGCCGACGCTGACCATCAACCGGAGCATGAACGTGCGCAGGGGGCCGGGCACCGACCATCCCGTCATCGGCGGCGCGGCCGCCGACCAACAGTTCGACGCGATCAGCCGAAATGCCAGCGGCGAATGGTGGCAAATCGTGTTCAGCGGCCGCCTGGCCTGGCTGCACGGTGACTATGTGACCGCGTCCGCGGACGCGGAAGACGTACCCCTGGCGGACGGGACCGGCTGGCTCAAATATAACGACGAGACCACCGGCCTGTCGGTCTCCTTTCCGTCGACATGGCGCTACTTCGACCCGGCGCGGCCCACCGCGGCCGACCTGGACCTTTTCTCCGCCGCCATACGCTACGACAGCGAGCAGTTCGACGTTGCAGGATTGGGCCGGATGGTGTCGATAATGACCTACCGCCGCGACGATGCCGTGACCGGGCTTGGCCTGCACGCCGGCCCGGCCGACAGCGAAGCGAGCAACTTCGTGCTTGTCTTTTCCTTCGCAGCCAACGGCCGGAGCCTGGATGACTTCGCGCAGGAAGCGGCCGCGCACACCTACAGCATCGAGCCCGCCCGCGTTGCAACATCCGTCAGCTTGAGGCCGTCTGGCGAAAGGATCGTAACGGTCCGCTACCCCGATTACGGGACCAATTGCGAAGTTTGGCAGGTCTGGCTCCTCTCGCCGGACGGTGAGACGCTGGCCGCGCTCGGGTTCAGCATTCACCGCGACGAATTCGCCGCGCTGAAACCGCTGCTGAACGAAATCGTGCGGCGGCTGCGCTGGATCGGATAGCAGAGGAGCGGATTTCGGAAACTGAGGACATCTCGTGACGCCGGCGCGCGCCGGCATCGGGAAAATGACATCGGCAGGTCACTCTTTTTCACTCTTTCTATACCTGAAAAGAGATGGCTAACATTTGTTTTTCAAAAAAATTTCCCGACAAAGATTGTTTTTGCACGCTGTCTTGATACTCTCATCAAATTGCGCTAAACTATATCCTGCCGTCATCATTAACTGAATAGAGCAAAATGCCCCGAAAGATTCGAGCATTGATTGGTGATTTGAAAAGTGCTGGATTCATAGAACGGAAAGGGGGCAAAGGAAGCCACAGAAACTACAGGCACCCAAAGGGGATGCGTGTGACTGTTTCTGGGAATCTTGGTGACGATGCAAAACCTTACCAAGAAAAGGAAGTTAGGGAAAGAATCAAGGAGTCTCAAGAATGACCGAACCTGTGATTTATAACGGAGTCATTGAATGGTCCAAAGATGACCAATGTTTCATTGGTCATTGCCCTGGTGTAATTGGGCCTTGTTGTCACGGAGACTCCCGCGAGCAAGTGGAAACAGAACTGCGTCAAATAATTGAGGAATGGCTGGAAATCGACAAAGAAAATGAGGGAGCAATGAGCCAATCTCATCAGGTAGCTGTTTTGCCATTGATTGAGATTTCTATGGTTGGCCCCAATCGTTAGACCACGAAATGGCAAAAACAAGGTGCATTTAGGCGAATGCGGCCGGCTCTGAACGGAGCAACCGGCGCCCGCGAAAAGACGGTTACGCGTTCGTCCCCGCCCATTCGATCAACACGCCCAGAAAATCGCGCGGGCGTTCAATCAGCTTCTCGTATATCTCGCCAACCGCCTCCGGCTGCACACGGTGGCTGATCAGCCCCTCGTCCGACAGCGAACCATCCGCAAACAGGCGCATGACCAGATCGAGATTCCGCTCACGCGTCCACGGGTCCTGGACCGTGTATGCATGCCCGGAGACGCGCGCGTGCGCACCGATCAGCGAGACACCCTTTTGGTGGACGGCGTACGGGTCGATTTCAACCGTGCCGCGCGGGCTGCCCAGCAGCGCCACCCGCCCGCCGTCGCCCGCCAGCTCCAGCGCCTGCGGTATCACGTCGGGATTGCCGGTCGCCTCGATCACCACCTCGGCCATGCGCCCATCGGTGAGATCGCCCACCACCTGCCCGACGTCGATCTCGGCCGGGTTGAACGCCCGTACATCCGCTGCCGCCGCGACATCCACCCGCCTGGGAAAGAGATCGACCCCGATCACCGGCCGCGCGCCGGCAACGCGCGCCAGCCGCGCCGCAAACTGGCCGACCAGCCCCAGGCCCAGAACGACCACCGTTTCGCCCAGCGCGACCCGGCCCTGGCGCACACCCACCGCGCTGATGCCGCCCATCACCGCCAGGGCCCCCTGTTCGAACGAGACCAACGGCGGCAGGCGCCAGATCTTGGTTGTGCGTACATCGCACACCGCCCAATCGCCGTGCGCTGCGTAGGCCACCACCCAGTCGCCCGGCGCCCACCCCGTCACCGCGCTGCCAACCGCCTGCACAACACCGGCCAGGGCGTAGCCCAGCTCCTGGGGCAGAAGCGGCAAGCCGGACTGCGAAAAACCGATGTGCGTACCGCTGTACAGCGCCAGCTCGGTGCCCGCGCTGATCAGCGAGCAGACCGACCTGATGACCAGCTCATGCGGGGCCGGCTCCGCCCCGATCTCGAAACTCTCCCACTCTATCCGGCCAACGTCCCTACAGACCAGGCGTCTGGCTTGCATCTTCCCTTTCCCCTCCCTGCGCCCTGCCGTCAATCCACGTCCGCAACGATGACCGGCTCTCCCGGTTCCCCCAGGCATAGTAGGGAATGAAAGTCAGCCTGCCGGCCGGCTGATCGTACGACCCGCCGGCTCCCTGCAGCGCGGCAACCCCGCCCAGAAGATCCTGCCTGTAATCCACCGCAAACCCGTCCAGCAACGCCGCCTGCCGGTAATGCCCGGTCAGCTCGCCGCCGCCCGCCCCATCCCCCGCCGGCAACCCAACCCACGCGCCCCACATACCGACACCGGGATTGTCGGTGCTCTCGATACAGTAGACAAGCGGGCCGCGACAGAGCGCAACCTTGCCCTCGTAGTACCGGGCGCGCGCATCGGCCCTGACCGCGACGACCGGCATCGACAGCCGCAGACTGACCGCATCGCCTTTGCGCCACACCCTGTTGATGCGGCAATAGGACCCCGGCGTAACATCGCCCCCGTACGGCCGGCCATTCACCTGCACAGATGCGGTGCGGCACCATGCCGGAATGCGCAAGAACAGATCAAACGCGACCGGCCGCTCGGGGTCAAGCCTGATCGTAACCTCGCCCTTCCACGGATACTCTGTCTCCTGCGTCAGGCGCAGCTTCGTCCCGTCCTGCAGGCGCCACTCCATCCTGCAGCCGTCGTACAGGTGGACCCACACGCCCTCCTCTGAAGTGCTGAAGATATAACCCGGCAGCGACGCGAGCATGCGCAGCGCGTTGGGCGGGCAGCAGCCGGTCGAGGTTGAGGCCCAGGCCGTGCGCTGCCAGTGGTTGCCGTCCGACGAGAGCGGACACAGATAGTGGAATTTTGCGCCGTCGAGCGACACGTGCGCCAGAAAACCGTTGTAGAGCGTCCTCTCCATCAGGTCGGCGTAGCGGGCCGCGCCTGCCAGCGCCAGCATCCGCCAGTTCCAGGTCGCGTTTCCCACCGCTTCGCACGTCTCCATACCGGTGCCCAGCAGAAAGCGGAAGACGCCCGCATGCAGCTCGAACGCCTCCTTGCAGGTCATCTCGATGTTCTCCGCATCCACAGCCAGCTGGCCGGTCAGATGCAGCTTGCCCGCGACCATGTCGCCCCAGATAGCGGTCAGCTTGTCCAAGAACGCCCGGTCGCCCGTCTCGGCATAGTAGTCGGCGCCGGCGCACAGAAGGTAGGTCTGGCGCACCACGTGCCTGCTCGCAGAGCCGCGGAATGGGGAGCCCACAACGGGCGGCTGCCGCAGCAGCGGCGTGAGGAAATGGCGCGCGCCGGCGAGATAGCGCTCCTTGCCGGTGGTGCGGTAGAGCTCGACCAGCGCCATCTCGATCACGCTGTGCCCGGCGAAATCCTCGCCTCCGAACTGCTGGCAGATCGCGTCGGCGACACGCTGCGCGCATTCCAGGAACTCGGTCGATCCGGTCGCACGGTGGTGCGCGATCGCCGCCTGGATCAGGTGCCCCGGCGAGCCCAGTCCGTACGACTTTTCGAAGCTGTCGCCATAGTAGACCGCCCAAAAGGCATCATCCTCGTGCGCGCGCACAACGCCGCGCACAAACAGGTCGAGCCGCGCGCGCGTCTCCGCATCATGCCCGGATTGGATGACATAGGCGCACGCCTCCAGCCACTTATGGAAACTCGCCCGCCACGAATGCCCGTTGCGCGTGCGGTTCATCCCCGTCGGATTGGCCTCGAGCGTCTCCAGGCCGGCCCCGATGCCCGCCCTGTCGCCCGCCGCGTAGGCCCGGAACGGCGCGGTCTGGTCGTCCACGTCCAGCCAGGCCAGGTACGCCGGAATGCCGTTGCGCCGGCCGGCATCCATGCGCGCCTTCCAGAAGCCGTCGCCCATCCTGACCGCCTGCACCGGAACAGGCCTGAGCGCGGCATATGGACTGGAGACGGTGGACACCACGCCCGCCTCCTGCCACTGTGGGATCTTCCCGTTGTCCGCCATGCGCCCCTCTCCACTCCGAGAGCGTCCCGTTCGCCCCCGCGCAGTGCGCCGCACAGGCGCTCACTCCATCTGGCTCTCCGTCGCGCCCGCGGCCAGAAACGGACCCAGCGTCTCGCCGCGCAGCAGCTTCTCCAGGTCCTCGAGGAACTCCAGGTAGGTGCCCTGCCAGCCAAAATGGTCCCAGAACCAGCCGTCATAGGGCGAGCCCGCCGTGGCCTCCCCCTTGGGAACGCCGGCGTAGCGGGCGCGCACCGCCTCGATCTGCGCCGTCTCCAGCCGCCCCAGCTTGTAGTCCAGGTAGAGCCCGAAACAGTCCACAAAGATGCGCACGTCGTTCACGTTGCCTTCGAGCAGCCCGGCGACGCGGGCAAAGGAGGCCGGCTCTACCTTGCCCTCCAGCTGACGCCACGCCGCCAGCACATTTTCCATCTGCCCGATCGCCGGCCGCTTCTCCGCCATCAGCTCGTCGGCATAGGCAGGCGTCAACGGCACACGGTTGAAGATGAGCTGATAGCGCGGATCGTTGCGCAGCGCCTCCCGTTCCTCCTCAGGGTAGGCGTCGAGCGGCAGCTCCAGGCCGAGAACGTCTTCCCCAACCCGGTCCATCCCCGGATGCAGGTAGTCGGTCCAGATGCGCCACGGCCCGTTGAGGCGCGTGTCGAGATAGCTGTAGCGGGCAACGTAGCTGTGACACTGGGTCAGGCCGCTGCGGCTGAACAGCGCGCCGATCGCGGCCGGATAGGTCTCCTTCAGGCCGGGCAGGAACGGGACCGCCGCCGCGCCGTACTCCATCCTCAGCCACTCCGACAGGATCTCGTCCGGGTCGAGGTGCGGGTTCCAGCACAGCCGGCCGTAGGCATACCAGTTGGAGAGATTGAGCGGATGGTCCACGTACTCGGGATGCACCCCCAGGTTGGCGCCGAACCCTTCACAGCCCTTGGCGGCCGCCTTGAGAAACTCCTCCTGCCAGCGGTGCGCCATCGAGCACGGCAGAAAGTTCAGGCCGGCGGTATCCCCCACCAGCGCCAGCTCGAATACGTAAGGCGACCGCTCGCCCGGCCGGTTGCCGATGTGGCCCCAGATCGGATGCGGCGGGTAGGGCGGGCGAAAGTCCCAGTAAAGATGGATGGGCGCAATCCGCACATTCGGCGGTATCTCATCCCCCCAATCTCCGAACATCTCCGTCTCCGATTTGGCGTACGCGGCCTGGTCCGTGACCGCCGGCCACAGCAGCTCGCCGTCGATCGTCGCCAGGGCACTGCTGACCAGGCGCATACCGGCCAGAACGCGTTCGCGTACCGGCAGCGCGCGGCAGCGCGCGCAGTCGTCCTCGTGCGGGCCGGGCGCGTTCTCGCCCGCGCCCCAAACGATCGCGTTGCGCACGCTCGGCATGACATCGGCCAGGCGCGCGGCAAAGTCGCGCCACTTGGCCCGCAGTTCATCCGAGAAGGGGCAGACACTGCCGTAACCGCCGTCCTCGTCCGGCTCGGCATAGTGGAGGCTCAGGCTGACCTCCACGCCGAAACGGTCCAGAAAACGGGCGAAACGCTCGACCGGCTCGGCGCGGGAAAGCCAGCGCTCGAACTGCGAGCCGCGCGCCGCGTATTGGGCGAAGAGGCCGAGACTGTTCACGCGCATCGCCAGCAGCCGACGGGCGAAATCCAGGTACTCGGGCTGCTCCTCGGGACGCAGCATCTTGTCATAATCGAGGATGCTCTTGAACGGCAGACACCAGACCTTGTTCGAAGGCGTCTCCCACATGCGCAGGCCGCGCACCGCAAAATGGGGGCCGTCGGTCATCGCGACGACCGGCCGGCCGGCCCGGGCGCGGTCGATACATTCCTGCACACCGTACAGCACGCCGCGCCCATCGCCGCCGCTGATGCGCAGCGCGGCGCCGTCCTCCACCTCGATGCGAAACTGCTCCGGCTTCAGATCGCGCCCGCCATCGTCCAGCCAGGCGACGACCCGTGCCTGCGCCGTATGCGCGCCGACAGCTGGCCGCGCCCCGCCCAGCTCTTCGATCCAGCGCGCCAGCTCGTCCGCCGCCGTCCGCACGCGTGGACCGGCGTCGCGCGGCACCCTGATCGCTTCGACGGTTGTCAGTTGCATGTCGGCGGTTCCCTCCGCTGGCTATGGCTGCCCGGGCACTTTAGCACAGTTCCCTCCCTGCGCACATGCCAAATTTTTTTGTCTGCTTGACCTGAACTGGCCCTTCATGTATCCTGCGCTCCAGGATTTAGGCGCTCTCCAGGCCTGCAGTTCCCGCGCGCGGGCTCTCGTTCACATTCCCGCCGATCGCAAGGTGGCCCCATGAGAGACGATGCAACCATAGGCGCCGCGCTGGTTTCGGAGCCGTCCGCGCCCCGGGCGATCCTGCGCGACTGGCGAACGCGTCTGCACAGAGAGATGCAGTTGAACTGGCAGCTCTATGTGATGATCCTGCCCGTGCTGGTCGGCTTCTTCCTCTTCCGCTTCTACCCCCTCTACGGCCTCCAGATCGCCTTCAAAGATTACAACATCGTCGCCGGGGTCCAGGGCAGCCCCTGGGTGGGGCTGGAGAACTTCCTCAAATTCGTTGAGGACCCCTTCTTCTTCCGCGTCGTGAAGAATACGGTCGTGCTCGGCTTCTGGACGCTGGTCATCTCCTACCCGCTGCCGATCATCTTCGCCGTGCTCCTCAACGAGGTCAAACAGCAGCACGGCCTCTTCAAACGGGTGACGCAGTCGATCAGCTACCTGCCGCACTTCATCGCCGTCGTCGTGATCGTCGGCCTCATCTACGATTTTTTCGGCTTCGACGGCATCGTCAACGAGATTGCAGTCGCCCTGACCGGGGAAAAGGTGCGCATTCTCGGCACATCGGCCTGGTTCCGCCCGCTCTACATCGGCTCGGTCCTGTGGCAGGGCATCGGCTGGGGTTCGATCATCTACCTGGCCGCGCTGACCGGCATCCCGCCCGAACTGTATGAGGCCGCGATCGTCGACGGCGCCTCCCGCTGGCAGCGCATCCGCTACGTGACCCTGCCCGGCCTGCTGCCGGTCATCAGCGTCACCCTGATCCTCTCGGTCTCGTCGATCATCTCGGTCGGCTTCGAACGGGCCTTCCTGCTGCAACAGCCGGCAACCTACAACGTCTCCGATGTCATCGCCACCTATGTCTACCGCCGCGGGCTGATCAAGTTCGATTTCAGCTATGGCGCGGCGATCGGCATGTTCGACTCGGTCATCGCCTTCCTGTTGGTCGTCGCCGCCAACTACATCGTAAAACAGACCAGTGAGGACCGCGAAGGTCTGTGGTAGCGGAGGGTAAAACGTGCATACCCTGAGAAAAATGCAGCTGTTCGACTATCTCAACTATCTCTTCCTGATCGGGTTCAGCTGCCTGATGCTATACCCGCTGCTCTACGTCTTTTCGATCTCGGTCAGCGACGGCGAAGCGGTCTGGCGCCAGTCGGTCAAGCTGTTCCCGATCGGCTTCAACCTGGAGCCCTACGAGGCGATCGCACGCTCGAACTCGGTCCTGCGCGCCTACCGCAACTCGATCACCTACACCGTTCTCGGCACCGCCTTCACGCTGATCGCCTGCCTGCTGGCCGCCTACCCCCTCTCCGAGCCGCGCTTCCGCCTGCGCGGCCCGATCAGCCTCATCCTCGGGCTGACGCTCTTCTTCTCCGCCGGCCTCATCCCCACCTACCTGACCTACCAGAGCTATGGCCTGCTCAACACCACCTGGGTCATCGTCCTGCCGGTCGCCTTCAACTTCTGGTTCATCATCCTCGTGCGGGCCAACATCTCCACCATCCCGCGCGAGTTGAAGGACGCGGCCCGCGTCGACGGCGCCAGCGACTTTCGCATCCTGTTGCAGATCATCGTGCCCCTGTCCAAGCCGATTCTGGCGACCATCGCTCTCTTTGTCGCCGTCGCCGTCTGGAACGATTTCTTCAACCCGCTGCTCTATCTCAACAACTCGGAAAAATTCCCCTTGACCATCATGCTGCGGCGCATGCTGATCCGCGGGGCCACCGGCGAGGTCGTGCAGGGCAACTACAGCGACACCCTGCAGGCCAAATCCTTCTTTCGACAGGTCAAGATGGCGACCGTCATCGTGACCACCGCCCCGATTCTGCTCGTCTACCCCTTCGTGCAGAAATACTTTGTGAGAGGCACACTGGTCGGCGCGATAAAGGGGTAAGTCCCGGCCGCGCAGGCGCCTCCCCTGCCCTTGCGCATTAGGCAGTACGGAGTACGAAGGCCCGTTTGCACGATCGATTCACGTTGCTTCCACCATCGAGGAGAAGAAAATGAAGAGATTCAACCTGTCGTCATCCATATGTCTGCTCATCGCTTTGAGCATGCTGGCCGTGGGCTGCATGCCGGCGGATCAGCAGATGGCCGCCGAGCCCGAAGACCTGGTGCTCGAGCTGATGCTCGCGCCCGAAGGCGTCTTCGGCGACATCACGCCCGAGACCTACTCGATGCAGCTGCTGGCAGACCGCACCGGCTTCAACTTCGCCTTCCGCCAGATCCCGCGCGAGTTCCTCGGCGAACGCATCGCCACCACGCTCGCATCGGGCGACCTGCCGGACATCATGCAACTCGGCCTGCCCGCCGACACCACCGGCACTCCGATGGACATCGCGCACGAGTTCGGCCCGCAGGGGCTCTTCGTCTCGCTCAGCGAATACATCGACGCCGGCCAGATGCCCAACCTCGCCGCCGAGATGGCCAGACAGCCCGACATGGAGCGGCTGATGACCTCGCCCGACGGCAACATCTACGGCGTGCCCCAGGTCAGACGCCTGCGCCAGCTGCGGCCCTGGCTGCAACTGCGCGCCGACCTGATCGAACAGTGCGGCATCATCGAGGACAGATGGAACGGCAACTGGGACGCCATTCTGAACCTGGACGACCTCAAAAACGCCATGCTCTGCCTCAAGGACCAGCTGGGCGGAAACCCGGTCATCTCCAGCCGCAACGGCTTCACCGGCCACGCCGCCAACTGGGCCAGATGGCTCGGCACCGACCTGACCGTCTACTACAACCCCTACACCGAGCAGTATGAGTACGGGCCGCTGATGTCCCGCTTCCGCCATACGGTCGAATTCATGAACTGGATGTGGGAAAACGGCGTCCTCCATCCCGAATACGCCACCATGAGCGACCCGGACTGGGAGGCGCTGGCACGCGGCACCTGCGAGGCGGGGGCCATTCTTGAGAACACCGGCTGGCACTTCTACTCGTGCGTCGCCAATGCCGGCATCGACCAGGGCAAGTTCTACCCCGTCATGTCGCTGACCATCGACGACGAGAAGATCCTCTGGCCCGCGCCCTCGAATGTCTGGCTCGGCAACCCGCTCGTCATCTCGGCCTCCTCCTCCGACGCCGAGATCGAGGCCTCGGTCTGGCTGATCGACTACCTGTTCAGCACCGAAGGCCGCTTCCTCATCTACCAGGGCAAAGAGGGCGTCGACTGGACCTATCGGGCCGACGGCAGCAAGTGCTACACCGATACCATCCAGCGCCATCCCAGCCTCAAGGAGAAGCACTACTGCAGCGGCGCGATCCCCGAATCCCCGCCCGCGATGACGAACGAGTCCGCCTTCATCAATGACATCGGCTCGCTCGCCCGTGTCTGGTGGCCCGAGGCCGAACCGCACTGGGGCCTGATGGCCGACTGGCCCGCGCCCGAATTCCCCGACGGCTGGCGCTGGATCGACGAACAGTTCATCAATCCCAGCGGCTCCTACGGCGACCCGCTGCCCTCCATCATCCTGAACGAGGAGGAGGCGGAGGTAGCCGCCAGCCTGGGCACCCCGATCGACACCTATCTGCTCGAAACGATCCAGCAGATGATCGAGGGCCAGATCGAGATCAACGACGACACCTGGGGCGAGCTCACCTCGACCATCGAGAGCATGGGCGCCCAGGATATCGTGGACGCCTACAACGCCGCCCTGGCGCGCGCGCAGTAGGACATCTGCCGCCCGCCCTGATGCAGCACGGAAAAACGCTGGGGACGGAGAACGCCTTCGTCCCCAGCGTCGCTTTTCATACCCCGCCGCGGAGCCGGAGATGGCCACAGAGAGGACAGCCGAGGACCCGGTCCAACTGGCGGTGATCACCGGCGGGCACGGCTACGACGTGCGCAACTTTCACCGCTTCTTCCGCAGCCTGCCGGGCGTCGACGCCTACATCCAGCACATGGACGACTTCGCCGCCGCACGCGCAGAGGTGCGCGACGGCTACGACGTCGCCCTCTTCTACACGATGCTGATGGACGGCCCCTCCGACGACGGCCCCTGGTACGCCGGCAGACCGCAAAGCGCGCTCGCCCACCTGGGCGAGACCGAGCAGGGCATCATCCTCCTCCACCACGCCATCCTCGCCTACCCGCAGTGGCCCGTCTGGAACGAAATCGCCGGCATCGAAGACCGCAGCTTCCGCCACCACCCCGAGCAGAAACTGCGCATCGAGATCGCCAGCCCGGAACATCCCATCACCGCCGGCCGCTGCGCCTGGGAGATGGAGGACGAGACCTACATGATGGACGGGCCCGGCGCGGACAGCGAAATCCTCCTGACAGCCGACCACCCCAAGAGCATGCAGGCGATCGCCTGGGCCAGGACCCACAAACGCGCCCGCGTCCTCTGCTTCCAGTCCGGCCACGACAACCTGACCTGGGCCAATCCCGGCTTCGCCGAAACGGTCGCGCGCGCAATCCGCTGGACGGCGCGGCGAATCTGACGCCCGGAGACCGCCCCGTGCGCGCACTGGTCACAAGACTCAGGCCCGACAGGACACGCGAAAAGCTGCTGGTCAGCGACTGGCCCGCCCCGCCCGCGCCAACCGGCAACCAGGTCAAGAGCCGCACGGTCTACTCCGGCATCACCAACGGGACCGAGCACAACGACCTGGTCGGCGGCAACTACGCCCACCCGGACGACGCGCTGCCCGCCGGCTGGGGCTATCAACACGTCGGGCGCGTGATCGAGACCGGCCCCGACGCGGCCGAGGTCGCCGCCGGCGACCTCGTCTACATCAACGCCGACCACATGGAATATGTCGTCGCGCGCGCGGACGGCCTGCTCATCAAACTGCCGCCGGAGGTCGACCCCACCCACGCCGCGCTCTTCGGCATGACCGGCGTCGCCATGCACTCCTGCCGCCACGCCGACCTGCGCATGGGCGAACGGGTCCTGATCGCCGGCCAGGGCTTCATCGGCCAGATGGCGGCCCAGATCGCCAACGCCATGGGCGCGCGCGTCGCCGTCTGTGAAATCGACCCGCGCCGCCTCGAGCTGGCGCGACAGATCGGCGCGGCCGAAGAGGTCTTCGACGTCAGCGGCGACGGCTGGGAACGACAGGTCGCCGACCGCGCCTTCGACGCGCTCATCGATGCCGCCGGCGTTGAAGGCATGGAGGACCGTCTGATCCGCGCGCTCAGGCATCGCGGCCGGCTCATGCTCATCGCCGGCCGCTTCAACGTCAACTACACCTTCAACCTGGGGCAGGCGCACGAGATCAACATCCGGCAGAACACCGGCTACGACCGCGACGACCTGGCCAACGTCTGCCGGCTCGTGCGCCGCGGGCTGATCGAAATCGCGCCGCTGCTCCAGGATGTCGTGCCGCTGACCGACGCCCGGCGCATCTACGACACCCTGCGCGACGCCCCCCATCAGCTCCTGGGCACCGTGTTCGACTGGCAGTAGCGCGCCGCACGGAATTTCCGCACGGAGAAGGAGACGGCCGATGACCTTTCCGCTGCTTTTCATGTCGCTCGCAGACGTGCACGAGCCGCGCGGGCAGCTGCAGACCGGCGGCTGCACGCTGCGCAGAGACCCCGACCCGCCCCAGGGCCTCGAGGAGGACCTGAACGAGTTCGCCCAGGACCTCGCCTTCACCACCCTGCAGGATGCGGACGGCACAATCCACGTCTGGTACAGCCTGCGGCGCAGCCCAGCGCCCTTTCTCGCCGAGCATCTGGGCCCCGAACAGGCCAGCGCCCGCAGCCACTCCGAAAGCAACAGGACCTTCAGCCTGACCCGCCCCGGCTGGGACCCCGCCAAAATGAAGTGGCAGGTCTGCTACGCCCGCACCCGCGACGGCGTCCACTTCGAGCGGCCCGACCTCGGCATCGTCCCCGACCCGCAGTCGCCCAACGTGCTGATCGACTACGGCGGCATCTTCTCCGTCATGCACAACCCCGCCGCGCCCCCGGAACGGCGCTACGCCATGCTTCACACCGGCTGGGGGCCCGCGCCGGCCGCCAAAACCGAGCCCGGCTTCCATCCGGTCCACAACGCCGGCGCCGCCTTCTCCGCCGACGGCCTGCACTGGCGCGAATCGGCGCGCGGCCCTGCCTTCCGCGACGGCAACGACGCCTTCTCCGCCATCTACGACCCGCGCACGAACAGATACCGCTGCTACCAGGCCGTGCTGCGCCCGTACCACTTCCCTTACCCGGACAGCATCGGCGCTGACGACCCGCGCGGCCAGCGCCGCGTCCTCGCCATCCGCAGCAGCGACGACGGCCTCCACTGGTCGCGGCTCGAGAACTTCATCGAGCCCGACGCCGGCGACCCGCCCGAGCTCGAGCTCTACATGTTCACCGTCTTCCCCTACCGCGACCGCTTCGTCGGCCTGATGCGCAACTACGCCCGCAGCCCGCTCATGATCGGCGAGCACGGCCCCCATCTGCTCTACGAATGGTGGGTCAGCCATGACGGCCTGCGCTGGCAGCGCCCCGCCCGCAACATGCACGCCGGCGTCTTCACCACCTGCACACCCTTCGTCGTCGACGGCCGCCTCTGCTTCCTCGAATACAATACGATGCACCGCTACAGCACGCCCGTCGACCGCATCACCTGGGTCGGCGCGCAGTCGAACGCCGAGTTCTCCTCGCCCCTCTTCACCGCGCCCGCAGGCCCCCTCACCGTCAATCTCCAGAGCGGCACCGGCACCCTCCTGCCCGACCAGGCCTACGTCATGGTCGAGGCGCGCCAACCGAACGGCCACCCGATCGAGGGCTACGCGCGCGAACACTGCCTCTTCGTCGACGTCGACGGCGCCGCCCTGCCCCTGCGCTGGGGCGAGCGCGACACGGCCGCCCTGGCCGGACGCGAGATCTGCCTGCGCTTCTACCTGCGCGACGCCCGCATCTACGCCGTCAACGCGGCCTGACCGCGGCCGGCGCATGATATCGCGGCGCGCGCCGAACCGGAGGCAGTCGCCCCAGAACTTCAAATACAGATTTGACCTTGCGATCGGCAGCGGTCAACTTACCGCGACCGGCGGCAAAAGAGGGGATTCTACTTGAAGAACAGTCTACGTCATCATCGCCTGCAGTTAACCGTCGAAATCCTCTGCGCGCAGGCGATATCCTTTCAGCAGCGCCTTGCCTGGCGGTGACTCTTCGTTGGTGTAATCGATGAGAAAGATCTCGCCATCGGGGTACTCGATCCAGCTGGAATACCCGTGGTCCGGGCGAGGATTTGAATTGTAGTCGACCTCCAGCCAGCGATCGATCTCATATTGATTCGGAAACTGTCCGCTCGCGGCATCCCACTGCCAGCTGTGTTCAGGTTCCGTCGGGTTGTTCACCTTGTACTCAGCCCGGAACCATCTTGCCGTCCCCCCGTGGTCCGGACCATTGCCAAAGAAAGAACGGTCCCAGAGCGTCTCTCGCAGCACCAGTGTCGGCAGCAGGACCTCCCCGTCGACCATGATTTCCAGCAGGCCGCCGCCGCTCCGTATGCTCACCTGCCGCTTTAACCGCATATCCACATTGCGATGGAAAGACGGGTGGTTTCGCCGTTCATATCCGCCTGCGCTCAGCCTGTTCGGCGCAATGGCCAGCTGCAGCCCGATGCGGGCGATCTGGACAGTCGCGGCCGGCACGTCGTCGGGACCCTCCACCTGGATTTCGCAATCAAAGCGGACCTCACTCGTAAAACTCTCAGGCGGCAGCAGCATGTACCGGGCCACATTGTCCGGCCCGTTTTGCAGCCTGAGGCAGTCGCTCTCCAGACTGACGCCGGGGTCGCTCCGGCCTATCGCATCATCGCCCCCTTCAGGTGCGTCGCGCAGAACGAGGTGCGTCGCGCCGACGCCCGACCTGGCCACTTTGTAGCCCTGTTCACTCTCGATATCGCCCAGCCAGGCGTACAGCCCCGGGTTCCCGGCCTGGTTGCGATACGTAACCAGCGTCCGCCCGTCCGCCAACTGCCCGGCGAAGGGTCGGTCGCCCGAAAATGGCGCCTCCACCGCTTTCGTCCATGTATCTCCCTGGTCGTCCGAAAAGGAAAGGTAGGATGGATAGTTGTTGTGATTGTTCTCACGCATGATGCAGGCCAGGCGTCCGGACCGAAGCGTGATGATGGCCCCCTCACAGTAGTTGTGGACCGCATCGCTGGCGATGATGGACAGTTCGCCCCACGTCTGCCCGCCGTCCCTCGAACGCGCCACCGCCTCGGCCAGCTTTTGCGTCTCCGCACGCGTGAACTGTGTCCCGATCAACAGTGTGCCGTCGGCCAGCTCCCGCACCCGGTCCGGCTCGATGCCGGGGACACCGGTTGCGACCGGGCCGTCCCAGCTCTCCCCACCGTCGCTGCTCCACCACGCATAGATGCCCGGCGACTGGCGCTCGTGCATGTGCGTATGGTCGTTCTGATCGCAGATAACCACCAGGCGGCCGTCCCGCAGCAGGCTCAGCCTGGGCGTAACCCAGCGTTCTTCGTCGCCGCGGCCAGGGAATGTTTCGTGCACAGTACGCGGCCGGCCCCAGGTCCGGCCCTGGTCCGTACTCTCTATGACCGTAATCCGCGAAAACTCCTTCGGCCAGTGAAAATCGGTGGCATTGAATACGCACAGCATCTTCCCTGAAGGCAAAACCACGATGTCCGGGTTCTTGGTGAACTCGCCGTCCGCCTGCCAGGCGATCCATTGCCGCTCAGGCGAGTCCAGAGAGCGCACGTCAGCACGTGATCCAGCCATTTTTCTCTCCCTTTCCCCCAGGGGAAACAAAAAACGTCGCGTCTACCCTTTGATGCTGCCGATCAGGGCGCCCTTGACAAAGTAGCGCTGAATAAACGGATAAACGACCAGAATCGGTACCGTGGAGACGATAATCATAGCCGATTTGAGCGTCTGCGCCGGCGGCATGACCTCCGGTTCAAACATCAGCCCGATTTCGCCGCGATAGTTTGCATCGCCCAGGTACAACACGAAGCGCAGAATCAGTTGAATCGGATAATCGATTCGGTCCTTGAGATAGATCGCTGCGTCAAACCACGAGTTCCAGTGCCAGACAGCGTAGAACAGCCCGATTGTGCTCAGCGAAGGCATCGAAAGCGGCAGATAGATCCGCCACAGGACGTCCAAAGGTGTTGCCCCGTCGATGATAGCCGCCTCCTCCAGCTCATACGGCAGCGCCATGAAAAAATTGCGCATGATCAACAGCCACCATGGATTGACCAGCCCCGGAATGATCAACGCCCAAAGGCTGCCGAGCAGACCCACCGCGTCCACCACGATAAAGGTCGGAATCAGACCGCCGCTGAACACCATCGGGAAAAAGACGATCAGGGTCAAAAGGGTGCGTCCCGGCAGGTTGCGCCGCGCCAGTACATAGGCGCCCAGCGTTGTAAACACCAGGTTGAGGGCCGTCCCGACAAAAACGCGGAAAAAGGTGACCTTGTAGGCGTTGAAGACCATCGATTTGCTGCCCAAAAGCACCTGGTAGGCCGCCAGGTCGATCCTCTCGGGAATCAGAATGAACGATCCCCGCCTGGCCCACTCCTCCACACTGATAAGCGAGGTGCTCAGGACAGTGAGAAAGGGTACCAGGAAGAACAGTGTCACAGCGATGAGAAAGATATAGTTTAAGACCTCGAAGGCCCTTTCACCTCTGGAAAGATACATTGCCCGATTCCTTCTACCAGAGCCCTATATGCCCCAGCCAGTGGGCCACCTTGTTGGCCGCCAGCAGGAGAATCATCGCCAGGACCGACTTGAACAGACCGACTGCCGTCGCGAACGAATACTTCAGCGACAGCAGCCCGGAGCGATAGACGTAGGTATCTATGATGTCGGCGACACCGTATACCGCGGGAGAATAGAGCAGCAGCACCTGCTCGAACCCGGCATCGAGCAGCCCGCCGATGCGAAAAATGAGCAGGATCACGATGACATGGCTGATGCCCGGCAGCGTGATCGCCCAGACCTGCTGCCACTTGTTGGCGCCGTCGATCATCGCCGCCTCATACAGCTCCGGATTCAGATTCGCCATCCCCGCCAGGTAGAGAATGCTGCCCCAGCCAACCGTCTGCCACACCTCCGTGCCAACCAGAATAGACCGGAAATACCTGGGATTGCCCAGGAAGTTCTGCGGCTCTCCACCGAAGAGCCTGACAACGTGGTTGACCAAACCCCCCTGCACGCTGAAAACCGTGTACACAAGGCCGGCGACAATCACCATCGAAAGAAAATGGGGCAGGTAGGAAATCGTCTGCGTCGTGCGTTTGAACAGCGTATTCCTGACTTCGTTGATCAACAGGGCCAGGATGATAGGGGCGGGGAACCCCATCAGAAGTTTCAGACCGCTGATCACAACGGTATTGCGCATGATGTTCCAGAAAAAGTAGGAGTTGAAGAAATTCGTGAAATGCTTGAACCCCACAAAGGGCTCGAACAGTATGCCGTCGAGGCCGGCAAAGGGGCTGACGTCCTTGAACGCGATCACGATGCCGAACATCGGCATATACTTGAATATGAGAAAGTAAATGAGCACCGGCGCGAACAGCAGATAGTAGAAACGGTTCTTATAGACGGTCACCAGCGTTCGGTTCCGTCTGAGACCAAAGAGGCCTGCGCGGCCCTCGGGCGCCGGATCTGCTTTGCTGATCTGGGACATGATGGCTTTCTTGTTGGGGGAGAAACGGGGAAGGGGGGCGCCCTCCCCGTCTCTTAACTGTTTCAGACCGGGTGCTTCAACAGGTACTGTTCCGAGAAGGCCTCGATCCAGTCGTTCAGACCGGCCTGATAGAGCTGCTGGATGAAATCGTCCCACTCGCTGAGCGGGCGAATGCCGGTGATGAACTTGGTGGTCTCCTCGTTCTGCAGACGGCTGATATCCTCCATGCCGGGGACCTTGTCGTTGATCGCCGACATGTCGTATGGCACGTCGAAATCGACCGGCAGCTTCGAGTTGTCGTACACCGACATCAGGTCCCTGATGTGCTCCTGGTGACTCCGCCACAGAGGATCGTCGGTCGCATACCACGTCTCCACCGCAAGCCCGGCCGCGGCATACAGCTCGCCGGCGTAAATGTGGTCCCCCTCGGCGACCTGGGCAAGACGCCTGACGTAATACCTGTCGTTGGGGTCCACCCATTCCCAGTCAACGCCCTTGATGCCAAAATGTGCCGTCACCGCGTTCTCTTTGCCCGGGTCATACTGCCAGTTGATGTACTGCATGACAGCCTCCGGGTTGGGGCACTTCTTGGTAATCATATAGGCGCGGTCCATGCGCGCATCGGTGATCGCGCACAGCCCTTGTGAGCCGTAAAGTTTGTACGGGAAGTCGAACTTCATGCCCGGGACCACGCCCTCCATGATGATTCTGGTGCCCAGCAGGGTCAGCCTGGAGTACCAGCCGGCATGGACGGCCATCTTGCCCGAACGCAGAACCTCCTCAAAGTCCATCTGGGCGAAGGTCTCCCGCTGGAACCAGCCCTTGTTCCACCACTCATTCATCCTCGCCACGAAATCCACGTACCCCGGCTGCAGCTCGGGCGGTTTGAGCGTCGCGTCCGACTCGTCGAACCACCGGTTGTAGCCGGCCCCGGTCCATCCGCCGGCCAGGCACTTCCTCATGCTGTCCAGGGAGTTCGTCACAACCACGGCCTCGGGATCGCGCTCCTTAAAGGCGCCGATGACCTCCTCCATGTACTCCCACGTCATCTCCTCTTTCGAGAACTCAAGGCCAAGCTCCTCCATCCAATCGGTGCGGAACCAGGTGAAATAGACGCCCCCCAGAAGACCCAACCTGGGAATGCCCCAAACAGTACCTTCGAGGTCCTGCATGCCGATCATGTTCTTGGGGTCGTGCGCCGCCACGATATCCTGGCCGTACTGGTCGATCAGATCGTTCAGAGGAATGATGATCTCCTTGAAGTTGGGCCAGCGTTCAACGAAAAGGTCAAGGCGCTCGTTCCTCGACCCAAGCATGAGGTTGCGCTTTTCCTGGCCTGCATCGCCGGGCGGCGCAACGAAACCGACCGCTTTGATGCCGGTCTGCTCCATGATGTGATTCTGTACCGCCTCATACCTGTCAGGGTGGCTGCCCTCCGGACGTACCGGCGTAATTGCGGGCCACAGATGGACCTCAGGTACATCGGCAGCCGCCGCCCCATTCCCGCCAGGGTCAGCCTGGCCGCCAGGTACACAGCCAGCCAGTGCCGAGCCAGCCACGATCAAGCCAGTCCCTTTTATCAAATCACGACGACTTGTGCTCAGGACAGACATCTCTGTACCTCCTCGGTTCTTACTCGTGGACGAATCCACCGCGGCTTAAGAGGCATGCTCCACTATTGGCCCAAACCGCTTTCTCCTTTCCCGGCCCATGTTCCGCAACGCGCAAACATCAGCCAGACCGAACACGGGATCGCTTCACATAGAGTACCGTTCGGTCCAATCGTACCATAATATATTATTTTACACAACGTGGGATCATTTCTTCCATATGGAGCCGGGGACGCCCAAATTGCAGCTCCACTGGAGACGCAGATGGTGTCAGAAAACACCCTGCCAACCGATCAGTTCCGGTCGTGCCAAGCGGCATAGACGCCCGTATTGGCAATCACCCGTAATTGGCGATCACCCCTTTTGGCAATGTCTTAGCCTTCCGTCGCCTGCCAAAAGGTCCGCCAGGGACACACAGGGCCGCGCCCGAAAGCTGGTTGTCCGAAAGCCGCAGCCACTCCAGGCTCGAAAGCGAGCCCAACGCGGCCAAGATCGGGCCGGTCAGCCTGTTGTCCGAAGGGCAGGCGCAACAACGCCGGTCCGCCCGCGCTACACCTCGCGCGCGCCGGTGATCAGGTCGGCAATGTCCTGCTGCGTGAGCTCGCCTTTGCGGTAGGTGCCGACCTTCACACCCTGGCGGATGATCGTATAGCTGTCCGACACCTGGTAGATGTGATTGACGTTGTGCGTGATGAAGATGACCGGCAGACCCTTGGCCCTGGCACTCTCGATATAGGACAGCACCTTGTTGGTCTCCGCCACCGACAGCGCCGAGGTCGGCTCATCCAGGATGAGCAGCTTGGCGCCGAAGTGGATAGCGCGGCCGATCGCGATCGACTGCCGCTCGCCGCCGGAGAGCGTGCCCACCTTGTCCTCGGCCGAACGGATCTCGATGCCGATATCATGCAGCGACTGGCGGCACTGCTCGCTCATCTCCCTCTTCTGCAGCCAGCGCACCGGGCCGACCTGCTTGTGAAGCTCACGGCCAAGAAAAAAGTTGCGCCAGATGCTCATGAGCGGGACCAGCGCCAGGTCCTGGTAGACCGTCTCGATGCCGAGCGCGCGCGCGTCCGCCGGTGAGTTGATTGTGACGTTGCGGCCGTCGAAGACAATCTCCCCGCTGGTGGGCGTATGGACGCCGGTCAGCACCTTGATCAGCGTCGACTTTCCCGCGCCGTTGTCACCCATCAGCGCCCGCACCTCTCCCTTGCGCACGGTGAAATCAACGCCCCGCAGCGCCTCTACCGAACCGAAACGCCTCACGATACTCTTCATTTCGACGACGACGGGCTGGCCGTTCTCGCTGGTCATTGGCAATACTCCTCGCAACTCCGATCGAATGGTGTGCCGGCAGGCCGCACGGCGGTCTCGCCCTTGGATTTCGCGGGCCGGTCAGGATGAAGAACGGGAGCGCAGGTAGTTGTTCAGGATCACCGAGCCGATGATCGTCACGCCGATGACGGCGGGAAAATTGTCGGCCGGAATGAACGGAATGTCCAGCAGAATGACCGCCGAGCGCAGCAGGCTGATCATCAGAATGCCGACGAGCGCGCCCCAGACGCTGCCATAACCGCCGGTGAGCAGCGCCCCGCCCACGACCGAGGCCGCAATCGCCGTCAGCTCGATGCCGGCCTGCTCGGCGACCCGCACCGAGCGGAACTGGCTGAACGAGATGACGCCGGCGACCCCCGCCATGACCCCGCTGAAAACAAAGCAGAGCAGCTTCGTGCGCGCGGAGCGGATCCCCTGCGCCGTTGCCGCGCCGACATTGCCGCCCACCGCAAAGGCATGGTTGCCGAACCGGGTATTGACCAGTATGTACTGCCCCACGACCGCCGCCGCCAGCAGCCACAGCGTGGCGGTGCGAAAATTGGCGCCGTCGAGCAGGGGCAGTTCGTTCAGCAGGTCGAACCGCCCGTTGAAAACGCCGAAGAACTGCGGCCTCTCCAGCGTCTGCAGCAGTATCCCGCCGGACACCAGCCAGACAAGCCCGCGGTAGATCTGCCGCGTGCCCAGCGTAACAATGAAGGAGGGAATCCTGGTCCAGACCAGGATCAGGCCGTTCACAAGCCCCATCAGCGCCGGCACCGCCAGCGCAAGCAGGATCGCGAGCGGAAGATTGCCCGTCCCCTCGGCCACGGGCAGCCCCACCGCCGCCAGGCCGCGCGTGATGCGCGATTCAGCGCCAACCGAGACCGCGCCGAACAGATAGCCGCTCATCGCGATCATCGCCCCGATCGAAAGATCGAACTCGCCCGCAACCATCAGGAATGTGATCCCGATCGTCACAAAGCCGGAGATCGAGACCGCGGTCACGATGCCGGAGATCGTTCTCCAGGACGCAAAGTTGGGTATGAAGAGCAGACAGAGCAGGAAGACCACCACAAACGTCGCCAGCGGCCCGGCAACCGGCGAGCCGGCGAAGAGCTGGGAAAGCGAGGCGTTCCAGTTTCTCTTGCTGCGCATGTCAGAGTCGGTCCTCTGCAGGCTGGAATAGCGCCCTGCCGGGTCCACCGGCGCAGACCGGACTGGCTGCGCCGGCAGACCCGTTTCAGGTCAACGTATAGGCGTTCCTCGAGCGAGCTCAGCGATACTCGCCGGCAAGCTCCTGAACGACCGACAGATTGCCCTGGTCCACGAATCCAGGACCGGTCGGCGTCACCGGCAGCGCCGGCACGATGCCGTGGCGCACCAACAGATTCAGCGCCTGGATGCCGCCGTAGCCCTGCAGGAACGGCTGCTGATCGATGCCGAACATCGTCAGACCGGACTCGATGTTGGCATTGATCTCCTTGCCCAGGTCGAACGTGCCGTGCACGATGTCATCCGCGGTCAGTCCCTCGTTCTCCACGAAAACATAGAACGGATTGGCGCCGTTCGGTCCCAGCGTCAGGAAGATGTCGGTGTCTGGGTTGGCCGTGTAGTAGTCGCCGATGATCGTGGCAGCCTCCGCCGGATCGTCGCCGATCGCCAGCACCTCGGACGCGATGCCGCTCTCAGCCAGCGCATCGGCAAAACCGGCGCAACGCTTGTCCAGACCGGCATGCCCAACCTGCTGGTTGATGCAGACACCCTGCGTGCCGCCGCCGGCCGCCAACCGCAGACCGCCCAGGTAGCCGCCCTGGTACTCGTCCTGCCCCAGGTAGGTGTAGTACGGTATGTTGTCCGCAATCGGACCCGAGCCGGCATTGTAGGCGATGACCGGAATGCCGGCGTCGATCGCCTTCATGATCGGCTCCTTGAACAGGACCGGGTCGGTCACCGTCAGCATGATGCCGTCCGGATTGGCCGCCACCGCCTGCTCGATCAGCGACGCCGTCTTGTCCAGATCGAACTCGTCCGGCGCCAGGATCGTCACGTCGACCTCCATCTCGGCCGCCGCGGTGTTGATGCCGTTCTGCACCACGCACCAGAAGGAGTCCCACGCGCATTCAGCGTGCTGGACCGCGATCACGCTCACCGGGGCATCGGCGTCGGGCTGCTTGGCCAGGCTCGCCGCGTCGGCGAAGCCGGGGCCCGTGGCCGTCACCGGCAGCGCCGGCAGAATGCCGTAGCGCACGATGTGGATCAGCGTCGTGACGCCGCCGTAGCCCTGCAGGAACGGCTGCTGATCGATGCCGAACATCGTCAGACCGGACTCGATGTTGGCCTTGATCTCCTCGCCCAGGTCGAACGTGCCGTGCACGATATCATCCGCGCCCAGCCCCTCGTTCTCCACGAAAACATAGAACGGATTGGCGCCGTTCGGACCCAGCGTCAGGAAGATGTCGGTGTCCGGGTTGGCCGTGTAGTAGTCGCCGATGATCGTGGCAGCCTCCGCCGGATCGTCGCCGATCGCCAGCACCTCGGACGCGATGCCGCTCTCAGCCAGCGCATCGGCAAAGCCGGCGCAGCGCTTGTCCAGACCGGCATGCCCAACCTGCTGGTTGATGCAGACACCCTGCGTGCCGCCGCCGGCCGCCAGCCGCAGCCCGCCCAGGTAGCCGCCCTGGTACTCGTCCTGCCCCAGGTAGGTGTAGTACGGTATGTTGTCCGCAATCGGACCCGAGCCGGCATTGTAGGCGATGACCGGAATGCCGGCGTCGATCGCCTTCATGATCGGCTCTTTGAACAGGACCGGGTCGGTCACCGTCAGCATGATGCCGTCCGGATTGGCCGCCACCGCCTGCTCGATCAGCGACGCCGTCTTGTCCAGATCGAACTCGTCCGGCGCCAGGATCGTCACCTCCACGCCGGTGTCCGCGGCCGCAGTGTTGATGCCGCTCTGGACGGTGCACCAGAACGAGTCCCACGCGCACTCGGCGTGCTGGACCGCGATGAACTGCAGCCCTTCGCCATCGCCCATGCTGTCGCCGGCCTCTTCTGCCGCCGGCATTGCCTCCTGTTGACCGCCATCGCCGGCCGGGGCGCACGCGGCAAGGAGCAGCAGCGCGGCCGCAAACAGGGAAACGAACAGAGAAAGTCGATACTTCATGGTATGCCTCCGTGAACCGGGTAACTGAATAGAAACGGAACTGCACAGAAACGGTACTGCGTTGATACGAAGACGGAGCAGCCCCCTACTGACGACTCAGATAGGTGTTGCTGATCACCGCCAGGATAAGGATCAGGCCGATCGTTGCTTGAAACAGCTGGACGTCGACGCCCAGCAGGATCAGGCCCTGCTCCATCATCTGCAACAAAAGCATGCCAATCGCCGCGCCCGCGATCGTGCCGTAGCCGCCGGCCAGCCAGATGCCGCCGATGACACAGGCCGCCACCGCCGTCAGCTCCCACCCTTCGCCCCGCAGCGGGTCGACCGCCGGCCTGGAGGCGAACTGGACGATGCCCGCAAATCCCGCCAGCAGCGCGGTGACGATGTAGTTAATCGCAACGACGTTTCTGGTGCGCACGCCCTGCGCGATCGCCGCCTCGCGGTTGCCCCCGGTCGCGTAGACCCAGCTGCCAAAGCGGGTGTTGCGCATCACGATCGCAGCCAGCAGAACAAAGAGCGCAAACCAGACGATCGCCATGCGCGCGCTGCCGGCCGGCTCCCCCAGCCGGTTGATGAAATCGAACGGCCCGTTCAGAAACGCGAAAAACGTCGGCGGCTCGCCGGTATAACGGGCGAAGTCGGCGCCGCCTATCGCCCTGGCAATGCCGCGGAAGGCGAGCATCGTGCCCAGGGTCGCGATAAAGGAGGGAATGCCCGTGCGGATCACGATCAAGCCGTTGACCGCGCCAAGCCCGGCGCTGACCGCCATCGCCAGTGAAAAGGCAGCCAGGGGCGGGACGCCCGCCTCGAGCGACAGCGCAAAGACGAACGTCGCCACCGCCAGGATCGACCCGACCGACAGGTCGAACTCGCCCGAGATCATCAGCATCGCCACGCCGACGACGAAGATCCCCTTGATGCTGGCGATCGTCAGAATGTTTGTAAGTGAGACAAGCGAGAGGAAATTCTCAGCCCAGATCGAAAAGAAGAGAAAGACAAGCAGGAAACTGATGAGGACAACCAGTTCAGAGGCGTCCGCCAGGCGGTGACGAATTCTGTTCAGAGCGTCGATGGTCGTCCTGCTCGTCATGTGCCGGATTGGGCGCGTTCCAAAAAGTCCCCCGGCCGGGTCCAATCCGCGTTGCGCCTCTGTTGCAGCGCCAAGAACGCAGCGAAGCAATGACCCGGACCTGGGACCGCAGGACAGTGCCTCTGCGTCCAGCTGCGCGGCATGCCCTGAACTGTCAGCCTTTCGGGGTCAAACGCCAACGGATGCGTGATTATAGCCAATGAACTGCCCGAAGGTCAACTCTTCCGCCCGCCCGCATTCGCGCCGGGCCGGGATAGCGCGACGCCCCCTACCCCCCGCAGAACGGCAGACCCGCCTCCGCAAAATCGCTCTCCCCCACCTCGCGCCAGTGCCCCGGCAGACAGCCGCTCAACCCGTTCCCGGCCAGCCGCACCCGGCGCAGACTGACCAACCCGTCCAGCGCCGCCGGAATCTCTCCCGTCAACCCGTTTTCCGCAAGACCCAGCTCGCGCAGATTCGTCAGCGCGCCCAGCGCGGCCGGGATCTCGCCCGCCAGCCCGTTGTTGTCGAGCCGCAGCTCGCGCAGGTCGTCGAGCGCGCCCAATGCCGCCGGAATCGACCCCGTCAGCTCGTTGCCGGCCAGCCCCAGCGCGCGCAGATTGTCGAGATGCCCCAACGCCGCCGGGATCTCGCCGCTCAGCCCGTTCCCGTCCAGGTCCAACCCCTTCAGATCATGCAGATCGCCCAGCGCCGCCGGGATCGACCCGGTCAGCCGGTTGCCCTCAAGGCGCAGCCACTGCAGCTTGGCCAGCGCGCCCAGCGCCGGCGGGATCGCGCCCGTCAGCCGGTTGTCGGCCAGATGCAGCCACTCCAGGTCGGCCAGCGCGCCCAGCTCGACCGGGATCTCCCCGGTCAGCCCGTTCCCCTCCAGCCCCAGGCCCTCCAGAAAGAGAAGCTCGCCCAGCGCCGCCGGAACTTCGCCCGTCAGCCGGTTGTCGGCCAGCCCCAGCTCCCGCAATCTGCTCAGGCCGGTCAGCTCCGCCGGGATCGCGCCCGACAGCTGGTTGTCCGAAAGCCGCAGCCACTCCAAACTCGAAAGCGAGCCCAACGCGGCCGGGATCGAACCGGTCAGCCGGTTGTCCGAAAGGCGCAGCTCGCGCAGGTTGTCGAGCTCGCCCAGCGCCGCCGGGATCGCGCCCGAAAGACCGTTGCCGTCCAGGCGCAGCCACTCCAGGTTCTCCAGCTGGCCCAGCGCCGGCGGGATCTCGCCCACCAGGTCGTTGTTGAAAAGATGCAGCCAGTTCAGATTGGCAAGCCCGCCCAGCGCCGCCGGGACCGGCCCCTCCAAATGGTTCTCCTGCAGGCCCAGCCCCTCCAGGTTGGCCAGCGAACCCAGCGCCGCCGGAATCGGCCCCTCCAGGTGATTGGCGTCCAGCCGCAGCCATTCGACCGCCGCCAGCCCGCCCAGCTCGACCGGGATCCCGCCCGTCAGCCGGTTCCTGTGCAGCCCCAACCCCTTCAGCGCCGCCAGCCCGCCCAGCTCCGCCGGAATCTCGCCCGTCAGACGGTTGCCGTCCAGCCGCAGCCATTCCAGCTCCGCCAGCCCGCCCAGCTCGACCGGGACCGGCCCCGTCAGCTGGTTCTCATGCAGGCCCAGCCCCTTCAGCTGCGTCAGCGCCCCTAGCTCGACCGGGATCGCGCCCGTCAGACGGTTGTCGTAGACCCAGAGCCACTCCAGGTTGACCAGCGTCCCCAGCGCCGCCGGGATCCCGCCTGTCAGCCGGTTGTCGTGCAGCCACAGCCCCTCCAGCATCGACAGCGCACTCAGGCCCGCCGGAATCTCCCCCGTCAGCCCCCGGCCGTCCAGCTGCAGCTCGGTGACGCGCGCCGGCGCATCCTCCGCCGCGCCGGTGCTCACGCCCTCCCACTCGTCGAGCGGCAGCTGCTCGTTCCAGTTCAGGACCGCATCCCCGGCCAGCCCCTGCTTCAGCCCCAGCAGCGCCGCGCAGTCGGCCACCAGCCCCGGGTTCTGCGCCGGCTCCGCCACCGCGACCCCGTTCGAGCACAGCGCCGTCTCCAGCTGCCCCGGCGTAAACGTACAGGCCGCCGCCGCCAGGACCGCCACCGCCGCCCACAACACCCGCACCGCCCAACCGCCGGCCCGCACACACCTCTCCCTGAATCTCATCAACGACACGCCCCTTAGATTGATAGGACATTTCAGCGCTCTTCCGCAACCATGATAAAGCCCCGGCAGCGCAGGGGAAAACGCTGCAACACGCAAGAGCCACCATTATATCACCCGGCCCCCTCCTGACCGACCTGCGCGACAACGACCTGCCCGAGACGGGCCTTCTGCCGGCAGTGGTGCCCGCCGGCGTTGCTGTGCAGGAGTTTGCACTTCCCTCATCACATCGAACCGCGCCAAATGTTCCGAAACCGGTTCCCGTCGAGTGACCCTTTCCTAAGTGAAAAGCCCCATTCCCCGAATTTCTCAAGGAAATACCATTTCTTTCAGACGTTCCAACTGTCTCTTTCCCTGGCTGCACGACATGTGTTATAGTCATTGCCCCTTACTGTCTCCTCTGACAAACAGTACGTGTTACCAGCCGACATTTAGTCCAGCGAGCAGGGAGGATGTCATGAACTCCCCTTTCAGAATCCCGATTGCCGTAATCGCTGTCATTGCTCTGACGATTGGGCTGGAAGTTCCTCAACTGTTTGCGTCGGCACGCCTGCAGACAACTGCAACCACTGACAGAGAAGCGTTGGTCGCGCTCTACCAGGCTACTGACGGCGACAACTGGAAGAACAACAGAAACTGGCTCGATGACGCGCAGGTCGGTACATGGCATGGTGTCATCACAGACCGCAACGGTCGCGTTGTTGAATTGGACCTCTCGGAGAACGAGTTGAGAGGAACAATACCACCCGAATTGGGCAGCCTCTCCAACCTGGAACTGCTGAATCTCTCAACGAATCAGTTGAGAGGAGAAATTCCGCCCGAGTTGGGCAACCTCATCAGCCTGGAACTGCTGGACCTCTTCGAAAACCAGCTCAGCGGGACAGTTCCATCAGAATTGGGTAACCTCACCAACTTGGTGGGGGTGAACCTCTTCGACAACAAACTGCGCGGCTCAATTCCGCCAGAGCTGGCCGAACTCAGCAACCTGAGATGGCTAATACTTCCGAAAAATCAGCTAAGTGGTCCGATTCCGCCGGAACTGGGCAGGCTCACCGATCTGGAATTTCTCTACCTCTGGGATAACCAATTGACAGGCTCGGTCCCCTCCGAACTGGGTAATCTCACCAACCTCACCGAGTTGGCCCTCGGGACCAACCAGCTGAGCGGTCGGATTCCCCCGGAATTGGGCAATCTCACCGACCTTGAAGTGCTGAGCCTCTGGGGCAACAGACTGGGCGGTCCGATTCCCCCGGACCTTGAGAACCTTACCAACCTGACCCTTCTTTACCTCTCAGACAATAGGTTGAGTGGATGCCTGCCGGAGATTTGGCGTGAGGTTGATGAAAATGACCTGGACGATGTCACTTTACCGTTCTGCTCCGATCGAGAGGTGCTTATTGCCCTGTACGAAGCGACAAACGGTGACAGCTGGCTTGAAAACGAAAACTGGCTGAGCGACGCGCCGCTCGGAACCTGGTACGGTGTCATCGCGGACAAAAACGATCGCGTCGTTGAGCTGGATCTGTCGGAAAACGAACTGCGCGGGACAATTCCGACAGAGTTGGGCAACCTGACCAGGCTGGAGGCGCTGAGCCTTGCAGAAAACCGTCTGCGCGGGTCGATCCCGCCTGAATTGGGTAACCTTTCAAATTTGACACTGCTGTGGCTCGACTCCAATCAACTAGACGGACCGATTCCGATAGAGCTTGGGATGCTCACCAAACTAGAAGATCTTTTTCTCTCAGATAACCAATTGGAAGGGACGATTCCGACAGAACTTGGGAACCTTCGCCAGCTAGTAGCACTCGTGCTTTGGGGGAATCGGTTAAGAGGAACCGTTCCTCCAGAACTTGGGAGCCTCGACCAACTGGAAGCATTGTCCCTGGCAGACAACCGACTGTCCGGAAGGATCCCTTTGGAACTTAATCGAGTCACGAACCTGAGATGGCTGTACCTCACAGCCAACCAGTTGACGGGATGCCTACCGGAAATCTGGCAAGATGTTGAGAACAATGATCTGGACGAAGCCGGTCTGCCCATCTGCACAGATAAAGACGCCTTGATCGCGCTCTACCAAGCCGCCGGCGGCGACAGCTGGACAAGCAACTACAATTGGTTGAGCGATGATCCGATCGGGACCTGGTATGGCGTCACCACAGACCAGAACGATCGCGTCGTTGAACTGGACCTCTCCGACAACGGGTTGAAAGGCGCCCTTCCCATCGAACTGGGAAACCTCCCATACCTGGAAATGCTTTACCTCTCAGAGAACCGGTTGAGCGGCCCGCTTCCGTCAGAACTTGGGGCCCTCTCCAACCTGGTGGAGTTGGAGCTCTGGGGCAACGAATTGGCCGGCCCGATTCCGGTGGAACTGAGTAGGCTTGCCAACCTGGAAACGCTGCACCTGGGAGACAACAAGCTGAACGGTCCCATCCCGTCAGAACTGGGTAAACTCGCCAACCTGGAGGAGTTAGGACTTTACGCCAATCAACTGAGGGGGCCGATTCCACCTGAGTTGGGCAACCTCTCCAACTTGATGTGGATGGACCTCTCAGACAACCGGTTGACCGGTCCAATTCCACCTGAGTTGGCCAACCTCTCCTTTCTGACTATGCTCAGCATTTGGGGCAACCGCCTGAGCGGGCCAATCCCCCCCGAATTGGGCAAGCTCACTGGACTGACAGGGCTGGGCCTCTCTATGAACAACCTGAGCGGCGACATTCCGCCAGAGATGGGCAACCTCGCCAAACTGAAGCAGCTCTACCTCGCCGGTAACCGCTTGAGCGGCTGCTTACCCGCCATCTGGGAAAACGTTGAGGAGAACGATATCGAGAATCTCGATCTGCCCCTTTGCGAGCTGACGGCATCGACCGCCAGGGCAACCGGGCAAGAGCTTTCCTCGGTCCAGATCTTCGAAAGCGTATCGCCGGCCATCGCTTTCGTCCACACCTGGACAGGACATGGCAGCGGCGTGCTCATCGAGGGTGGATATATCGTGACGAACGCCCATGTCGTCTGGCCCTATGACTCGGTGCGCGTCGTCTTTCCCGATGGGGCCGACTTCAGAGATGTGCCGGTGATCGGCTGGGACCTGCTGGTTGACCTCGCCGTCCTTGGGCCGGTTGACGCGCGCGTGCAACCGTTGCCCATGCTCGACGGCGAGCAGATGTCGGTCGGCGCCGAACTCTACCTGATCGGCTACCCGGCCGAGGTCGAAACCTATCCCGAAACAACGATGACGCGCGGCATCCTTTCGCGCATGCGGGAGTGGGAGCAGGTCGGCATCACCTTCTTCCAGACCGACGCCGCCATCACAGGTGGACAAAGCGGCGGCGCGCTCGTCTCCGATAGCGGCGCCGTCATCGGCATCAGCGGCTTCCGGGCCTTCGACGAGTTCGGTCTTGCCGCCTCCTCCGCCGACATAGTGCCCCGCATTCGCCAGCTGATCGCCGGCCAGGACCCGTCCGGCCATGGCAAGAGACAACTAGACCTGGAGGACGGCGCCCTGCGTCACAGAATCGCACCGCGCGACTATGGCGATGCCTACATAATCAACGAACCACGCGGAACAGCCGTCGAACTCGAGTTTGCCGGCGCAAACAACGTCGGGATCGAGATCGTCGACACCTATGGCAACACACTCGCAGAAGGTGAAACCGATTCATATTCCTTTGTCACCAGGGGCAGTGGCCCGCTCTTCCTGCTCCTTTCACAGATCTCAGGTGAGATTGCCCTGAATTCAAACCGCCGGCTTGTGCGCTTTGATGACCCGGACCTGGGCCAAGTACTCGAGGTCGGACAGACCTACCACGGCAATATCGATTTCCCAACGAATATCGATTACTATTTCCTGGACTTACAGAGAGGCGAAAAGGTCGACATTGCGGTGCGGTCCATTCTGGCCGATCCTCAGCTCGATGTGTTGAGTTATCAGGGAGCGACGCTGGCGGTACTGATTGGTGACGACGACAGCGGCGGCGGTCTGTTCGGGCTTGACGCACGTATCGTCTTGCAGGCGCCCCATACTGGGGAGTACATCCTGCTCGTGGAAAACGTACACCCAATATCGTACGCGCCAGCCGGGTACGTCATCTCTGTCAGCCAGGCCCGTGCAACGGATCCGACGACGCCCCTGACCCCGCTGGTGACGATAGACTCTCCCATAAATGTACGCGCAGGTCCAGGCACCAACTATGCTGTCATAGGCACGGCTGCGCCTGGCGAACAGTTCGCTATCACCGGCAAGAGCCCTGGCTCTGGCGACTGGTGGCAGATCAACTATGGCGGCCGCACCGGATGGGTGTACGGGCCGCTGGTTACCGCCACCAATGCCCAGGACGTACAGGTAGTCGACCCGCCGTAGCGCCGGCGGCGGCCGGCACCGCCCGCACCGGCTGCTTCCCGCCCGCCTGGAGCGGCATCAGCGACAACGACCTCGACGAGACGGAGTTGTCTTTCTGTCGGGAGTAGCCGCCGACCCCAACCAGGAAGAAACTTGCGTTTCAGTTTCCACTAGTGGGCAAAGGGGTGGTATAGTTGCTTGCGACGAAGTGAATTCCCATTTTGCGAATCACTAAAACCACATCGAAAGCCGCCTTTGCGCACACACGATATTCCGATCCATGAAAGAGACGGCCCGCCATGCCTACTCTTGATTTCAAAGGCAAGCAGCACATTTACGCGCACCATCTCTCCGTGCCGCACCGCCCACTGCTTCCCGACCTCTCTCGTTCCCTGAACCCCTCCGGCGCTGACGACAACCTCATCATGCACGGCGACAACCTGCACGCCCTTAAGGCCCTTCTGCCACGTTACGCCGGTCGCATCAAGTGCATCTACATTGACCCGCCTTACAATACCGGCAACGAAAAGTGGGTTTATAACGACAGGGTGAACAGCCCGTTGATGCAGGAATGGCTGAAGGAGAACTGCCCGGTGGACGGTGAAGATCTTGAGCGTCACGACAAGTGGCTTTGCATGATGTGGCCGCGTTTGCAGCTTTTGCGGGAATTACTATCAGACGAAGGAGCGATTTGCATTTCAATTGATGATAACGAGCAACATCACTTGCGTATGTTGATGGACGAGATATTCGGGGAGGACAATTTCAGAAACGAAATATCCATTAGGCGGTACGACAAAAATATAAGCACTCAATTTGTCGAACTGGGAGTGAAGAGATTGGCCGTCGGTTTTGAGCGTGTTCTGGTGTACGCGAAATCAAACGATGGTCTGTTCAACCCCGTCTATCGTCCTGCGGAGGAGGATAGGCAAAACTTCGGATATTGGAAAGGGTTTCACAATTCTGCCGACCGACCGACCATGCGCTACGACCTTCTAGGCGTGATTCCGGAAGAGGGCCAATGGAAATGGCAAGAGACCGTTGCCAGGGAGGCGGTAAGAAATTTCGAGGAATACCAAGAGAATCACTCCGATATATCGCTTGAGGAATACTGGGCAAAGACGGGCAAAAAGAAGCGTTTCATCCGCAGGCGAAACCATTTGACCAGAGGGAAGAATAAAGGTGTCGAGCATTGGATACCGCCTAGTGACGGTGTCTTGCTGTCGAGCAACTGGTTGGACATTTTAGCATCTGAAAGTAATTTGCTATCTCTTGGAATTAGCTTCGATACGCCGAAACGAGTTGATTTTGTCAAGAGGCTGGTGGCAATGTGTACGGATGAGGACTCGTTTGTCTTGGACTCCTTTGCAGGAAGTGGTACCACGGCTCACGCCGTACTGGCCCTAAACAAAGACGACGGCGGCAATCGGAAATTCATCCTCGTCGAGTGCGATGAGTATGCCGACAGTATCACCGCCGAACGAGTACGACGCGTCATCAACGGTGTTCCAGATGCTAGCGATAGGTCCTTGCGAGAGGGCTTGGGCGGCTCGTTCGTCTACTACACGATGGGCGAGCCTTTGGACACTGAAATGCTGTTGACCGGTAGGGAGCTACCTTCCTTTCCGGCCCTGGCTGCGTACCTACTGTATACGGCAACCGGGGTCTCCGCTGATGGCAACGATCTGAGTTCCAAAAATGACGACGGTTTGTTCTATTGCGACAACAACGCTAACTATTACTTGTTGTACGAACCGAATCTGGAGTTCTTACGTAGCAACGCCGCGATGCTGGGCGAACATCAAGCTGAACGTATCAGCGAAGAAAGTCGCGAGCAAGACAGAAAAGCAGTTGTTTTTGGCGCCGGGAAGTACATCGGCCAGCGCGACCTGACAAGCATGGACATAACCTTCTGCCAATTGCCCTATGAACTACACCGGAGCGGGCAATAGGACCCGACCATGGAACTAAAAGATTACCAAGCCAACGCTCTTGACGCTTTCACCCGCTGGTTAGATGTTCTAGCTACAGCGCAGGTTCAAGTTGAGGCTGCAATTGCCGCTTTACACGATGTCGGGACTGATGACATGCTTGATGCTGTTCGCAATTACCCCCAAACCGCGTGGGGACGGTTGCGGGGCGAAGGAGGCGTTGCCGGCAGCGCCGGCGAATACGTTTCACGCACCGACGATGCCGGCCGTCCCATTCCGCATATCTGCTTTAAAGTCCCCACTGGGGGCGGCAAAACACTGCTGGCCGCGGCTGCTCTTGAGCGCCTGAACCGACAGACCGGCTTGACGCTGTGGATAACGCCGACACGCGCCATATACCAGCAAACCAAAGACGCTTTAAAGAACCGCGAACACCCTTACCGGCAGATGCTGGAGCGGGCCAGTGGCGGACGCGTCAAGCTGCTGGAGAAAGAAGATCTGTTCACGGCCGCGGATGTGGCCAACTATCTGTGCGTGATGCTGCTCTCGTTGTCCGCTACCAACTGGCAAGACAACAAAGATTTTCTGCGAATGTTTCGCGATTCTGGACGTTATCCGAGCTTCTTTCCTGACACCGATGTTGCACTAGCAGACGCCGAGTTGTTGAACAAGCACCCCGATCTGGAACTCACCTCTGAAGGTGGCCCCGTCAAGCACAGCCTGTTCAATGTCTTTAAGATCCTGCGCCCTGTGGTCGTCCTGGATGAAGCGCATAAGGCCTATGGCAAACAAAAGAAAACAGACAACGAAGAATTCGTGCGCTCCGTCAACCGCCTCGACCCAAGGCTAGTGATCGAACTGTCGGCAACACCGAACAAGGGAATCAGCAACCTATTGGTGGACATTACCGGCGTCGAACTCAAAAACGAAGAGATGATAAAACTGCCAGTGCAAGTAACATCTTTCACCAACGCGGAATGGCAGTACACGCTGGCGCAGGCCCACGAGGAACTGGAGAAGCTGGATGCGGAAGCTCGGTCGCTCCTGCACAGTCAGGGCCGCTACATTCGACCCATTGCCGTGGTGCGGGTTGAGCGGACTGGCGGGAACCAACGAGATGGCGAGCGCGTCCACGCCGAAGACGTGAGGGATTATCTGATTCAGAATTTAGATGTTGCCGAAAATGCCGTTGCAGTGAAGTCCTCAGAGATAGACGAGTTGGGCCGCGAGTCTCTACTTGACGAGCTTTCACCCATACGCTGGATCATCACCAAGGCGGCTTTGATGGAAGGTTGGGATTGTCCGTTTGCATATTTACTGGTGATGTTGGATAACACGCAGGCGCAGAAGGCCATTACACAATTAGTTGGACGGGTGATGCGTCAACCGCAGGCCAGACGCACAGGTCGCGAAGCCCTCGACCAATGCTACGTATACTGCTGGAACACCAATGTGGGCGAAGCGGTAAGACAAGTCAAGAACGGGTTGGAACAGGAAGGGTTGACCGGTCTGGGCGACTCTGTTTGGGATGCCAGAAACAGCGACATACAGCCTTTCACCGTGAAGCGGCGAATGCGTTTTCGTAATGAAGACATATTCCTGCCGTTGGTACTTCACAAACATGGGAGTGATTGGATAGAACTAGATTACCAACGCCATATCTTGCCGTGTATCGACTGGGACTCTATCCGGGGACCGGACCCGCAGAACACATTGAGGGATGTCACCCTACGTCAAATGGCAACGGTGGATGTCGATGACATGGGCGAGAACCGCCCCTCGTCGCATGAACTGTACATTGAAAAGACCGTTAACATTACTTGGTTTGCGCGTCGTCTATCCGATGTAGCCCCCAATGCATGGCAAGCAGGACGCCTCTCCCAATTGTTCCTCGACGCATTGCGTGAGGATGGCAAGACAGACAACGAGATTTATGATGGACGTTCCTATCATGCCCACTTCCTGAGTGAAAATGTCAAACTGGCCGTAGAACTGCGGGCCGAAAAAATTTTCCAACAGAAATTGAAAAGGGGCGAAATCCGATTCGATCTGAAGGCTGGAACACCCAATTACCGCATGACAGAATCCTACGAACTACCTATCCGCCCAAGTGGCGGACTGCTGGACGGCAGCGACGGCCAACCGATGCAACTCAGTCTTTTCGAGCCAATTTTTACGCAGCAGTTTGATTCTGATCTTGAACGAAAATTCGCCCGTTACCTAGATGAGCAAAGGGCTCTGAAATGGTGGCACAGGGTGGCTGTAGGCCAAGGAGGGGGATACTACTTGAGAGGCTGGAAACAGGAACGTATCTGGCCTGACTTCGTGGCGATGGCTGGCGAAACCGACGGCAGACCACATGTGCTAGTCTTTGAGACCAAAGGGGAGCATTTGAGCGGGAATCCGGACACAGAATACAAGAAACGGGTGTTCGAGACTCTGGAGAACGCCTTCAGCTACGGAACGATGACCGTTCGGAACGGACCTGCTCAAGGTACATTCCGACTTGTCTTCAACGAGATGGAGTTCCCCGAGGCACTGGCAGGCCTGCAGAGCGCGTATGCAGCCTGACCTGTTCCCCACTTGGCGGACGCAAGTCAGAAGCCCCTGTTACTCGTCAACTGAAACAGTAAGTAGCCATGCTGGACAGCCATGCCTAAGGTACGGCTTGCAGATGAGGGACCCTTCCTCTGGCTCTGTCCCACCTTAGTCGCTTTGATGTCGCTGACCGCATAATCCACACGTAGAAAGGAGGCGAACATAACAACCCTATTCGGACCCACCGACAGCCGACGTGAATTGCTGGACTTGGTCGGCGACATGTCGCAGCTGGCCGGGGCGGGCGCTGGACAACGCGCCAACTACTATGGCTTGACAACGAAAAAACAGGCCGAATCGACCGTGTCCTCGCCCGATACAACGGCTTCAACGACGAAGAGTTGGACTTCATCATCAACTACGACATCAAGTACCGCATGGAGCGAAGAACAACCCTATTGCCTCTTCTTAGCTCGTTGTCCAGTTTTTGGGACCAAGCTCACAATTTCACAATTCCAGAAACTGAAGCGTAGGGATGCTATCATTGCCAAGAATGAATCACAGCACGACACCAACAGGCTTACTAAGGAATGCGAAGCTATTTGAAGGCAATCACACAAATCCTTTGGAGATACGCCGATCAACATCATGTGGGCGAACTTGATAGCGGCAGCAGGCACGATCGTCCGCCAGTTCTCGCCAGGCAATTTGGTTCAAAGAATGTTTTGGTTCCACAAGATGGCGTCAGAGGTCAAGCTATTCGTACTGCCCTTACCACAAACCAGCACCACAAGTGGTTCCGCAGCCTGAAGAGTTCCCAGGCCCTGACACAGAGCGTGTTTGGTGCCATTCAGGTCTTCAATCGTCTCGACCTGCTCCAAGGTATGACCGCTGAGTGCGGGCGCCCCGCCTTCTTTTTCGACCACTGCGACTGGAGGCTAGATTTCGAATACGAGTTGCAAACTTTGAAGGAACCCCAACCAACAAGTGTTGACGTGCTTCTGAATCGGCCGAGTCTGCGCGTGGCTATCGAGTGCAAATTCATAGAAACAAAATTTGGCACCTGTTCACGAACACGCCTGCATACCAACCACGCATACTACTGCGACGGAAGTTACCGATGCCAAAAGGAGCGCCTCCATCGGTGCGCGCTCACGGAGAGAGGCATCCTGTATTGGGATTATTTGCCTCGCTTGTTCAATTGGCCGTCCGACCATGACAACGTGCCATGTCCCTTCGATGCAACTTACCAACTAGCCCGTAACGCACTTGCTGCTACGCTTACCCCGGAGGGCGAATTCAATCCAGACACGGGACACGTGCTTATCGTATATGATGACCGCAACCCTGCCTTTCAACCCAATGGCAGGGCATGGACCCAATGGCAGACCGCGGTAGGCGATTGTCGTTATCAGGGACTTCTTCGCAGACTCAGTTGGCAGCGATTACTAGCTTCTCTTGCTAACGTACCAGAATTTGAATACCTCGTCCATGGCCTACAAGAGAAATATGGATTGGTGAAAACGCAAACTCACCAATAGAATCCCCAAATGACAAGAAGAGATATTCAGCCTTCAACTCGAGGAAGTTTTGGGCAGTTAGCATTAAACAGGAGAAGAAGGGCACAACTTCTTCGTCTTAGGCAATTCGTTTGCAAATACCGGAAAGTTGACCCAGACTCATCTTTATTCAGCAGGGAATTGGAAGCACCTTACGAACAATGTTCAGGAGAGCCTGTAGTTCGGAGTAGCGATATGCACAATCTTTGTGAATATCGCACGTTGTAATGCAGCACTGAAGAGTGCAGATACTGGGGCGGACGCGATCGCTCCTTCTTCGGGGTTGGACTCAGACCATAATTCAAACATTGATCAACAACGTATTCTGCTACGAGGCAACGCCCGGCAACGAGACACCCCCTGACCAACCGCCACCTCGGACCATCTCCCTTACAATCCACGCACTACCAACCCGTCGCGCCCCCGGCCCTGCGCCCCTGCCCCGGCGCAGCTAACGGCAACCCCCTCACCCTCATCGACGAACCCGCCCTCCTCGACCGCAAACCGCTCGCTCTCTTCTGCTCCGTCCGGTGCCCCGGCGCCCTGATCCTCAAGAGCTACGACCTCGCCCGTAGCCTGCGCGCCAGCCCTCTCACCGCCATCGGCGGCTTCCAGTCTCCGATCGAAAAGAAGCTCCTCGAAATTGTGCTGCGCTGGACCGCGGCCCAGCCCGACCGCCCGGCGTCCCCTTCGCCGTTCATTATCGCCGGTCCAGCGCGCGGCGTCGGCAAGATGTGCATTCTCCGCGCGTGGCGCGAACCGCTGGAGGCCGGCTGCATATCTAAGCCGTTCCTTGCCCGTTGTACTGCCCTTATTGGCGATTAGCGATGTTCGCCTCCATACGCCTTAGCCAGTAGCACTACCCTTGGACCAAGCTTCCAGCGGGTCCCAACCATTCACTACGGCTTCACCGGCAAGGAACTGGATTTCGTCATCAACTGCGACATCAAGTATCTTATGGGGTTATAAGGGTCATGCCAGTCGGTCGAAGGCGTAAGTCAAGGTTTCAGCCAGATGAGTGAAGGTCTGATCTCAAGTCCCGTCTCCACCGGTGGAGCAGGGCCGTTTTTCGAGCAGCACGTCAATGCCTACTGGCTCGCCCTTCTTTTGGTGCGGGCAATCCCACCTATACTGCTCGACTGTACTGTGAAGGAAGTCCAGCTGCAAACCAAGCATCTCGGTTGGCATACGGATGATTCCCTGATTTGCTGTCAGGACAACTCAGGGAGACGCCACATATTGGCCAGCCAAGTAAAGCGAACCTTCACCGTCAGCGCGAATGACCCTGAGTGTAAGAAAACAATGCAAAATTTCTGGAAAGATTTCAACAATTCCCAGATATTTTCGCCGGACCGCGATCGATTCGCTCTCATTACGCGATTTGGGACGACAACTCTGCTCCAACACTTCGGTAGTCTTTTGGACTGCGCCCGCGCCTCTCGCGACGAAGCTGATTTCAAACATCGTTTGGGTACTCCTGGATTCATTAACAATAAGTCTATTCGGTACTGTAACGAAATCCGGAAGATTATCGGTGAAATCGAAGGCAAAGATGTCTCCGTATGTGATGTCTGGCCGTTCCTCTGCGTCCTGCATGTAATGAGCTTGGACTTGGCCAGTGTATCCGGACAGGATGAGGCGAAGATTAAGAGCCTCCTCGCCCATACTGTGGGTGAGCCGGGTGAGGTTGGTATCGTGGACGCCACATGGAACGAACTGCTTCGCGAGGCCGGGCAAGGGATGTCGGCGGCGCGCGGCTATAGACGCGAGGATTTGCCCAAGGAGTTGCGGCAACGCCATGCCCAGACCGGGGACACAGAAAAGCGTGCATTGCAAATGCTGAATGAGCACTCCATCCCCATATTGGATGGAATCCGTTCGACGATCGGTGAGTTCCAACTTGATCGCAGCCGGCTGGTGCAGCAGGCTATTGAGCATCTGGAATCGAATCAGGTTGTCCTGATCTCGGGAGTGGCGGGTATCGGCAAGTCCGTTATCGCTAAGAATGTCTACGACATCCTTCGGAAAGCCGGGTACTTCGCCTTCAGCTTCCGGGGAGAGGAGTTCGCTCACGCCCACCTCGATGAGACATTGCAGACTATTCAGGTACCGACAACGGCCGCGAGGCTTGGGGCCATCCTCGCAGGTCAGAATCGAAAAATTCTGTTGGTCGAAAGCGTTGAGCGGCTTCTCGAAAAGTCCACTCGTGATGCATTCAACGACCTCTTGACGCTAATGGAAAAAGACAAGAGTTGGCGCCTTCTGTTGACTTGCAGAGATTACTCAACGGACCTTGTCCGGTCCGCCTTCTTGAAACCCGTGAACGTCAGCCATTCTGTCGTTACGATTCCGCCGCTTGACAACGAGGAACTGGAGAAAGTCAAAGCAGCCAACCCCTCGCTGGTCCAACCCTTGGGCGATGCGGCGCTACGCCAGGTTCTGCGCAACCCCTATTTTCTCGACAAGGCTTTGCGAATACAATGGTCAAAGGAGCGGCCATTGCCCCAGAGTGAGCGGGAATTCAGGACACTCGTCTGGCGAGATATCGTTCGCGTTGACCATCGTCGGGCTAAGAGCATGCCCACCCTGCGGGAAAATGCGTTTGAGCAGGTAGCATTGCGACGGGCGCGGGCGCTCACTATGTACGTCGCTTGCGACGACCTTGAACGAGAAGCTATTCAAGAACTCCAGAATGACTCTCTCTTAGTGCATTCTAAAGACAGTGACTCGCTCCTGGCGCCCGTCCACGATGTCATGGAGGATTGGGCGATCTTACATTGGCTCCAGAGGCAGTACCTGAAGAGCGAAGGATCGCTCCAAGCTCTCTCCGCCGAGATTGGGACACCTCCCGCCGTACGCCGTACCTATCGCAAGTGGGTGACTGAACTCGTAGAGTCAGATCCCGAAGCAGCGGACGAACTGTTTCAAGCTGTTATAAGTGAAGGTGAAATCCCTCTCCACTTTCGCGACGACACGCTTGTATCACTCTTGCGGTCACCGTTCTCATCGGAGTTTCTGGAGAGGTACGCTCCTGAACTCCTGGCCAACGATTGCCAGCATCTCCGTCGACTGATCCATCTCTTGCGGGTCGCATGTGTAACAACGCCCGCGTGGCTGGAACCGTCAGTAGCCTCCGCATCACTGTTCAATGCGCCGGAAGGACCTGCCTGGGCAAGCGTTCTACGGCTGGCGCAAGCCCATTTCACATCATTCGTCCCAAAGCACGCGCCTCTTCTACTGGGCCTAATTCAGGATTGGGGGCAAGGTGTCAGTTGGCGAACTCCCTATCCGGAAGGATACGAAGCCGTTGCCGCGATCGCACATGGGCTCCTGCCGCACTTTCAGGGCTACCGATCAGAGGATCAAAGGAAGACGATTCTGCAGGTGATCGCGAAGATTCCGAATGCCGATCGCGAACGATTCACGGCCCTTCTGCGCGGCTCCCGTGCGGACGGTGATCGAGACCGCACGGCAGTGGATTTCAGAAAGATCATTTTCGAGGATATGCATGGTATGCCTGCGGCCCGAGACATGCCTGCGCTCATTGCCTTAGTCGCAAAGGATTACCTTCTATGTTTGGAAGCGGACCTTCAATCGGAATCGAACTACGGGTTTCCTCTGAAACTGGAAACTTTGTTTGGAATAAAGGGTTTCAGAAGCCACGGCTTTTCCCCAGCGAGCGCGTGCCGCGGTGTTTTCCTCCCACTCCTCAACTACCATCCCCTCGAGGGCCTCGACCTGATCATTGCGGTGTTGAACCATAGCGCGGACTGGTACGCGCGCCTGAGAGTGCGGTCAGAAGCTGTTGAGCCGCCCTTTGAGATGTCGCTTACCTTTGCGGACGGAACGTCGCGGACACAGTGGTATAACGAGCGGCTCTGGATGTTGTACAGGGGGACCTCGGTCGGCCCCGATGTCCTGCAATCGATACTGATGGCGCTGGAATACTGGTTGCTGGAGTTGGCAGAGTCGGATCCGCATGAGTTGGATGAAATGCTTCTGAGCATCATTCGACGGAGCGACTCCGCCGCGCTCACCGCAGTCGCGGCAAGCGTTGCAACAGCCTTTCCACATGAATCAAGTGAAACCCTATTGGTTTTGCTTCAGTCGCGTATATGCATCCAACTCGACGGTAAGCGGAAGGTCTACGAAGCGCAAGCGCCGTCTGTTATGATGGCGATGTTGCCCTCTCTGAACGGCAGAGACGCAATCCATGAAGCAGATCGGAAGAAAGCAGATGCACGTCTTCACCGGAAACACGATCTGGAGTCGGCGATCCTCAACCTGCAATTGGGGTCGGCCGCGCCTCGTGTTCATGAGATGATTGACAGACACCGGGCAGAGATGCCACCGCCAGAAGGACAGAGCGAGGATGATCAAATTTGGCGGCTCGCGCTCCACCGCATGGATTTGCGGCACTACACAGTCGCGGAAGACGCACCCGAAGCCCTTGCCACTTCTGAAGAGCCCGCCTCCCATGAACACGACGAAACACATATCTATTTGGAGCCGGACGATGTAGATCCCGACCTTCAGGTAATGATGAGTCGAAACGCCGCGCGGATTCAGTCTATTAACACACGAAGTGAAATCTTGGATTGGGGATTGAATGCTTTTGGGCACGATGAAGGTACAACGTACGACCCTGATCAGTGGAAACAGAAACTACAGGAAGCTCGCGCTGTAGCCAACGGCCTTTGCGGAGAGGTTTCGCTAAAGGACCGCATCCGGCGGTTGCTCGCAAGGGTAAGCACCTCGGGCGCCGTTGAAGGGAGCAACGATGAGGTCGACTGGGGGCGGGATGGCCCTGGTTTCGTCGCTGTCGTCTGCGTTCGCGATCACTGGAATAAGATGTCAGACGACGAGAGGGACTGGTGCGTGAACATCATCTGCTCGGAAATAGAGCGCACAGGAAATTGTTGGAACGAACTATCACGTGTGCAGAGGAACAGCATGGCTGCTAACCGCCCCTGCGCTTGGGCGCTGCCCCTTCTCTTGGGAAGAATTCTTGCGGACACGCAGCGAACCCGCGTTCGCCAGACGTTTGTGCTTGCATTGACGCACCCAGTCGACGAGGTGCGGATCTATGCAGCATTTGGGATAGGCGTACATCTTTGGACCATCGATAGAGAATTGGCTTTGCGCTGCGTTAACGCATTGGCGACCGATGCAATACTGGTACAACGCGAACTCGACGCGAACACAAATCTTGTATATTCAGACAGACGAAACGTTGATGTCATTCGGGAAGAGGCGGCATCAGTCGTGCGCAAACAATTCTGCGAATTGGATGGTATCGCTGACAATGCACACTTGGAATTCGACTCGACACGAAGTTATGGGGTATACGCAAATAGACCGATTCTGGTCGTCTTGGGCCAAGCTCCCACCGAACCTGCGGCAATCGCGGCATTTGAGCGGCTTGCACACACGCTCGTGGGGTGGTGGAACCAAACCGCAGATGAACGTCAAAAAAGAAACTACAAGTTAGAAGCTGAATTGCAGCAGTTGCTACCGAAATTCCTGCTTCGAACCCCAACTCTAGAGGCAGCCCAAATCCTTCAGCCAATTCTGGATTCCATAGAGCGTTTCCCCCGGGAAATTCCTTGGTTGGTCCGTGCGCTAATCAGTGCCGAGGATCGCCAACCAAATACCGCGCAATTCTGGTCGCTCTGGCAGCTTTTTGCGGACAGAGTTCGATGCGCACAATGGCTCGGTGGGCTTGATAATGAGCATGCGACCGGAGGCGAAATGATAGCGGCGATATTTCTCAGCAATTACTGGAAAGAAGATGTGCGGCACTGGCGGAGCCTGGAAGGGAATGCACAGCACATCCACAGACTGTTTGCAGATCTGCCGCAGTCTTCGAGAGTCTTAGACGCCTACGTTTCCTTTCTCTACCAAATAGGCACGCAGTCGCTCCCCGATGCGTTCATCCGCATCGCGCAACGACTCCAGCAGGTAGATTCTTCACAAATAATGTGGAAAGGAAATACCATCTATTGTCTTGAAGTTCTCCTCCAACGGTACGTGTACCGGCACTCCCTGACACTGAAACGTAAGCGTCATCTCCGACATGCCATTCTCTTCTTACTTGACTTTCTCATTGAGAATGGCTCGTCCTCCGCTTTTCGTATGCGGGACGATTTCGTGACGCCGATCTCCACTACGCATTAGAAGCCTATTGAAATTCTCTCCAAGGTTAAAGGGGCGGCCATCATCAGGGATGGCATAACCCTGACGACCAACATGAAGAAGGTGAATCTCTGAAAGATTGGAAAGGATAACCACATTCCCCACAACGGAGAACAGAAATGAATATTATCAATGGTTCGGAAAAGAGCGAACCTCAGACAATCAGCCTCTCAATTCGGGCGATGGGAGTAGCGCAATTCAGGATGAGGCTGCATAACCAGACACTTGACGAGGTAATCGAAGAGTTATTGTTGGCCCAGCTTGACCCTCAGAAGGCGAAGGAAATGGCGATGGAATCCTTCACTAACACGTGGGGCGTTGATTCTTAGTCAGGTATCGAACTGTTATAACTGCTCCCCCGGAGCGTGTTTGTAGCGTTCGGCATCGGATATGCTTTTTCTGAGGGCAGACGATTCCCCCTCCAGACCAAGAGGCCTCCGCCAAATCGACGGTGGCCTTGTTGGTTCAGCTTCAAAAGCAATGAGCCAGTTGTGGTTGGCCCTAATGACTGGACCACGAAATGGGGCAAACAAAGTGCTTTCGACATGCCGCGGCAGGCCGCCGCATGTCGACGCCGTCCCTTTGCCCATTGACCCCTCTGACCTGCCCCCGATGTTTGTACCACTTGTTATGTTAGTCCGACAGGCACGGGGACAGGGTCGGCAGGCAAGAGGGCCTCAGGCGCCGGCGGCCGGTAGCCCAGAGAACTGTGCGGTCTGATCCGGTTGTAAGTCCGCCTGTAGCGCTCCGTCAACACGCGCACCTCCAGCAACGTATAGAAGAGCTCCCTGTCCAGCAGCTCGTCCCTCAACTTCCCGTTGAAACTCTCGATGTAGCCGTTTTCCCACGGCGACCCAGGTTCGATATAGAGCGTCCTGGCTCCCACCCGCCCAAGCCACTCGCGCACAGCCCGGGCCGTAAACTCCGGCCCGTTGTCCGACCGAATATGGTCGGGCACGCCTCTGAACACCATCAACTCGGCCAGCGCCTCTATCACATCGGCAGACCGCATGCTGCGGGCAGCCCGCAGCGCCAGACACTCCCTGCTGTATTCGTCGATGACGGTCAGCAACCGCACTCCTGTGCCGTCATGCAGCCTCAGATACACGAAGTCGTAGGCCCACACATGGTCCTTCCACGCAGGCCGCAGACGCACACACGAGCCGTCATCGGACCACAGACGCCCTCTCTTCGGTTGCTTCGCCGGCACTTTCAGCCCTTCACGTCGCCATATCCGCTCTACACGCTTGTGGTTCACATGCCAGCCGCGATGCCTCAGAAGGGCGCTGATCCGACGGTAGCCGTACCTGCCGAACTGACTGGCCAACTCCACGATCTCCTCAGTCAACGCCTTCTCATCCTCCGCAGGGCTTGGCTTGTATCGCTGTGTGGAGCGAGGATGACCCAGCACCCGGCAGGCGCGTCGCTCCGAAACCCCAAAGAGCTCCTTCACGTGGTCGACACACTGGCGACGACGTGAAGGACTCAGAACTTTCCCTCAGACGCCTCCCGCAGTATCTGGTTGTCCAGCGTCAGCTCCGCCACCGCTCTCTTCAGACGGCTGTTCTCCAACTCCAGACGCTTCAGGCGCCTGGCCTGGTCGATCCTGAGACCCCCATACTCGCTGCGCCACCGATAGAAGGTCTGCTCGGTCACGCCTATCCGGCGCGCAGCCTCAGCCACTGTGCCGCCCTCGGCTAGCGCCACCTCAGCCTCTCTGAGCTTTTTGATTACCTGCTCCGGCGTATGTCTCCTCTTAGCCATGTTTCCCCCTTTCTATGGCCCAATTCTAACATATTAACTGGACCAGTTTTTGGGGGGCAGGTCACCTCTCCTCCATAGACTTTAGTGAATTGCTCCATTATACACCTTAGCTTGTGGTCCAGTTTTTGGGGCCAAGCTCAACGCTCTGCCGCAAAAATTTTTTTGCCCAATCTCTCGTAAACTCTCGTACGAGCGCTCGTGAGTTGCACACCCATTCAACCGCCCCAAGCGCGCCTCCAGGCCTTCCGTGCGCCAGCCTCCCCGCTGATTCCCAAACCGGTTGCCGGGTACCCTCGCGCAAGGCACAATGTGTCCACGCCGGGAGGGAATCCGACGTCATTAGCAGGGCGCGCCATCCATCTCGTCTGCACGAACGCTCAACCCACCCTGATCATCTTGAACCCAAGTCGCCCACATGGATTACGCCAGCCCGGAGGAGAGAATCGCCATGACCTGCAGCATTGAAGGTTGTCCCGGAGAATACAAAGCAGGCACGTTCATGCACACCGTCCGGCACAAGGGTCAGGTCGTCGTCATCGACCATGTTCCCGCCGACGTCTGTTCCCTATGCGGCGACGCGCGCTACTGATTGCATTGTTCTCTCAATTGGACACAAGAGCCCTGGGCAGGAAGGCTATTGGCGGCTCTATCTGAACTACTGTCGACACTCCAGATGTAATTTACATCATGCGGCCGCATGACCGTCTTTTCTGGCGCAAATCTCTTCCAAACCCCTGTCGTCAGATCCGCCTCTATCTCCGCGTCGAGCCGCTGGGCTTCGGTCTGCTGCTCTTGCCACTCTTTCCTCTGCTGAAATCAGTATGAAATAATCCCGCACAATCTCACGGCAAAAACTCTCCGGCAGGCGCGCCCAATCCCGGCGCCTCCACCAGGAACGGAATCGTAAACAGGTTCAGACCTTCCCCCAGGCCGACGAACTGACCGATCAGAATCTCCTCCAAATTCCCCAAAAGACGTATTGACAATCAAACCAAGCCCCCTGTCCCGTCAACTGGCCGGTACTCCACCAGCGCCGAACGCCCGACAATGTCGACAATCCGCGCCAGAGCCTCTCTGCCTTCCGCGTCGGTAAGCCTCAACGCCTCCCCCAGAACAAAATGAACGGGCTGCTGTTTCCCCTCGTTGATTGCGATGTTCGAAGCGTACAGATAGGTTCTGTCATGCGTGTCGCGAATGGGATTCAGCCGCCCCGCCAAAGTGGGAATGTAACCGGTCGCCTCGGCAAAAATACAGGAGCCGCCCCCGGGCAACCCGTCCAGTTCAATTCCAAGCGCCCTCTGTTCGGGCACCCAGTCCCGTTCGACGTGGGCGGTGAAGCCCAACGCAGCCGCGAACACCGTCATCGGAAGATTTGTCGTGTACAGATCAACGGTTGCCTCGCCTTCCTGGTCTGTGGTCGCCTCCTTCCAGGTCCTGTTCGGAAAAAGAATCAACAGATCGACACCCGGCAGAGGCCGTCCGCCCCCGTGCACCGTAATAGTCGCCGCGGCAGGACTCGGCTCTACATTGGCGGCAGGGATGATGAGACAAAGCTCCGAACCGTCGATCAGCCGGTATTCAGGCGGTCGGCCACAGAGTTCCCGAGTTTCACGCTGAATGATAGGGACGCCGTCACCGCGGCGCTCCATAAAGTACTGCCTGTCCTCTGAACCGCGCACCCCTCCAACAGGCAGACGCCCCAGTACCGAAGTCAGCGTCTCATTTCGCGTCGCCTGTCGCGTCGCCATACTCTCCACCGTGAGATTGTTGGGCAGGGCCCCGGGCGACTGAATCTCCACCCGGTCCTCGAACATCGACAGCCGAATCCGCGAGCCCTGCATCGAATAGTCGCGGTGGGCAACCGCATTAACCAGAGCTTCGAACAACGCTCTGTCACTGTATTGGGGCATCTCCACCCGCGCAGGCTCCTTGCGCGCCGCGACCTGCATATTGCGTAATGTAAAGGCCATCGCGTCTGCGATCTGGCGATTCAACGGCCCCGTAATCTCCTGCGCATCGATCTGGCCCGTAGAGCGATCCTGTCCCCGGTAGCGGGTGGCCGAAATGGAAGCGCTCGGTAGCCACTGCTGGGGATCACGCGTGCAGAAGAGAACGCCCGCCACAGTGGCACGCGTGATGCCGGCATCGTCGGGCGCCAGGAGGCCCAGTTTCCCCACCCCTGACTCGGGGTCGGCCGCTCCCTCAGCACTCAATAGAGGCTTCCATAGGTCCTCCTCCAGCGTCCCAAATCCAGTACCCGGCACAGGCTGTTCGTCGAACCAGCGAAAGCGCGCCTGGCCGCGTCGCTGCGCCAGACGAAGACGCTCGTCGCTCGTCATCCTACGCTTGGACGCGCCGACGCGTATATAGCTCTTTCCCGACGCTTCGTGCACCAAATCGCCCGGGGGTACTTCGACTAGGAGGACCAGCTTTCCACCGGCAAGTTCGCGGTGACCGGTGCGGATGCGCACCGGCGGTTTGATCGAGTCCCTGCAGATTTCGACCAGAAGCGCGTCCAGGTTGACAATCTGCTGGCGCGACATGCCCTCCAAGTCGCCTTGGTCGGTGACACCGCAGAGCATAACGCCTCCGTCAACGTTGGCGAAGGCAGTTATTTCATCGGCCCAATCATCGCGGCGCGGGCTCGAAGGTCGATCTCCTCTAAACTCAACCTGTTTGAACTCCCAGCCGCTGTCCTCGCCGGCGCGCAGCTGGCGCATGATCTCTTCATCGTCAAAAGTCATCGGTTATCTCCGGATGCAAACGCCGACCGCACCGGCCTGCACTGCTCTTCCACCAGCACGACGTATTCACGCCCGATTTCGCGACGAAAGCTCTCCGGCAGGCGCGCCCAATCCCGCGCCTCCACCAGGAACGGGATCGTAGACAGCCGCAGCGCCTCCTCGAGAGCGACAAGCTGTCCGATCGGGATCTCCTCCAAATCAGGCCCGCGCAGGACCAGGTCGCTGCCGCCGTGGCTCTCGCCGCTGACGCGGCTGCCGTAAGCCCACACTTCGACCCCGGGCGCCTGCTCAAGCAGAATCTTTTCAAGCATGCGCCGATGCCTCTGTTTCAGATGCAGCCGCTCAGTCATCCCGGCCCCCTTCGATCACGTCCGCCAGCGCATCCGCGTCGACGATGAACTCGGGCAGCAGCTCCAGCGTCCTCTCGGCAAATCGCTCCCCGTACTCCTGCGCCGTTTCATTGCGGGCGGCGCGGTACTCCAGCCAGCGTTCACAAGCGTCGCCGCTGATCAGGCAATGCTTGGCCGCATGGCGAAAAATGTCGTTGAAGTAGAGCTGGTCCGCCTGCCGGTTGCTGGCAAAGTAAGGGCGCAGCCGCTTCTTCAGCAACCGGCCGCTCTGCTCCAGCACGAGTTCGAACTCCTTTACACAGGCCGCCCGGTAAATGTCATACAACACGTCGCCGGGTTGGCGCTGCTGCAATCCTTCCCAGGCCGCCTTGAGTGTTCCAATACAACGATTCAGATGTTCCGTGTTTATGCCCATGCTGATCTCTGGAGACTATCCATTTCGATCTGCGAACGGGTCAAGCAGGCGTACACCGGTATGCTCGAAGTCACGCACATTTCGGGTAACAACGGTCAGATCATGGACGATGGCAACCGCGGCAATCAGAGTATCCTGTACAAAAGTGTCCGACTGTCGATGCATCAACTTTGCCCATACCCGAAAGGCGTTGGCGTCGACCGGCAGGATCTCATACGTTGTCAGGACTCCGTTCAGCCAGCGCTCCAACGCCTCCGCCTTGATGGAATCCTGTTGGCGCGTGACTTCAATGCCCGCCTGTATTTCTCCGATGGTCACAGCGGAAAGGTAAAGTTGCTCTTGCGGGACGCTTTGAATCCAGTTCAGCACCGCCGCGTGCGGTCTGGAACGTCGCAACTCGGAGACAATGTTCGTATCCAGAAGAAACACAACATTCCTCTACTCTAAATTTGGAGTCGGGCGCAGACGGAGCCTCCGCCTGGGCGGGGTTAACTCCTCTGTACGCGGCTCGGAGGCCAGCAGAAACTCCTTCAGGCTTGGTTGCGCCAGTCGTTCCAGCTTGCGCCACTGTTCAATCGGCACCAGCACCGCGGTCGCTTTCCCGCGCCTGGTGACGATCTGCGGTCCTTCTGCGAGACTGGCTTCCAGCAGTTCGCTGAAGCGCGCCCTCGCCTCCTGCACTTGCCAGATGTTGTTCATAGTTCCCTCCAGTTCAGGGCTTTATGACCGGAAAAGCACTGGGCGTCTTGCTGTCAAGCGATTTCACTTCCCTCAAACTGCCGCCGAACCTTGCCGCTCCCCACCAGCTGCGACAGCAGCCGGTAGTTCCCCCGCTCATGCCGCACGCGGCCGGCGACCACCGCCGGGTGAACGCCGGCCTCCTGGGCCAGGGCATAGACGTCCAGCACGGTCGCCCCGTCGCGCACCGCGCTGAACTCCCACATCTCCGGCGGGATCAACGCCCCTTGGGCCATTCTGTCAGCATCATCTTCAAGCTGGTCCCCGCCGGTCAATGAGAGATCGTCGATGAAAAACTCGTTCTCGTCGCAGTCGAGATGGAAGCCGACGTGGGCCAGTTCGTGCATAAGGCTGAACCAGAAACTGTCGATGCGGTCGTAGCGCAGAGTGAGGCCGATGACCGGGCGGCCGTCCTGCAGACACAGCGCCGCGCCGTCAAGATGCGTGCGGGGCAGATGCCGCTCGACCACGAGAGAAATGCCCCGCTCGGCCAGGTACGCCTGCGCGCGCCGCGGGCCGTCTTCATGGATACTGAGCTGAGCGACGCCGCGCATGAACTCACTGGTCACCGTGCCCGGCTTGTAGCCGGTCTGGGGCGGGCTCTCGTTGGCAAGAGCCAGGACCCGCCAGCACCAGGCCCTGAGCGCGTAGGGGTCGGTCTTGGCATTGATGCGGCGGTGGCTGTTCTTGCGGTAAAGAGGCAGCGTAGCGACCTGCGGCCCGCCAGCCTCCTCGATCAGCCCGCGCAAAAGCTCTTCAGCGTGGTCGATAAGGTCCCGCATCTGAGGAATCCATCCCCGCTTCGCCATCTCCTTGAGCGGAAAGCGGCGCGGCTCGATCTCGTCAAGAGCGACATCGAAGTCCGCGCCGGGTTTCCGCAACAGCACGTCCGCCGGAATGCCAAGATGCTCGTGCAAAGCGCGCGCCATCGCAATCGTAAGGCCCCGCTTGCCCGCGAGGATCTCGGAAACCTTTGCCGGGCTGCCGATGAAGGGGACGAGGTCCCGTTGGCTGAGGCCGGCCTGCTCCATGCGAAACTCGATCGCGGATATCGGGTCAGGAAAACCGATATCCACCGTCTTGGACTCGTAGTAACTGACCAGATCGACAAGAACATCGAGCTCGTCGCTCTCGGGCGTCCCCTCTTCAGCGTCGAAGATCTTGTCGATGCGCGCCAGGGCCCGCTTGTGGTCCTCCTCTGTGCGGATAGGCTTGATTGCTGTGCTCATTTCGTTTCCCCCCTGGTTTGTGCCTGCCTCCAAAAGGACGCGGCGTTGCAACAGGTCTTGGCTACACCTCCTCCACATTGATGCGGTCGTACTCTTTGTGCGTTCCAAAGAATCTCACGTATACCAGACGCTTGCGAAAGTTGATTCTGGCCACCAGCCGGTAGCGGTTCCCCTTGATGTTGAAGACAACCAGATCCCCGCGAACAACACTGGCGCTTGGGTATCTCGCCTTCATCTCCTGCGGATCATTCCAGTCCGCCCTTTCCACCTCCAGGCACCAGTTCTGTAAAGGGCAGCTGGCGTCGGCATGCCTTTTGCAAGCACTCTCAATGAGCGGCGTATTGAAGATCTGCATGATACCCGCAGGCGATTCCTGATAAATTGTTCCCAATTATAGTTGTATTAGGAGAGGTTGTCAAACTTAGGGAAGGGGTTATACTGCTAACTCAAAATAACCTCTTATATCAGAATCCCAAATCCTTCAGATTCTCCGCTATGGCCTCATCCAGCCGGCGCGCCTCCTCCTGCTGCGCCCGCCACTGCGCGGCCAGCTGCGCCATCTTCTCTTCAAACGGCACGCCGTCATCCTCCTGCGGCGCCGCGCCGACGTAGCGGCCGGGAGTCAGCACGTGCCCGTGCTTGCGGATCTCCTCCAGGCCGGCGCTCCTGCAGAAGCCGGGTACGTCCGCATAATCGCCCCGCCCCTCCTTGCCGCGCCACGCGTGGTAGGTGTCGGCTACGCGGGCAATCTCCTCCGCCGACAGGTCCCGGTGCGCCCGGTCCACCATATGCCCCAGCTTGCGCGCGTCGATGAACAGCGTCTCCCCGCGCCGCGGCCGCTCTTCACCGCTGCCGCGACCGCGCGACAGGAACCACAGACAGGCCGGTATCTGCGTCGAACGGAACAGCTGCCCCGGCAGCGCCACGATGCAGTCCACCAGGTCGCCTTCGATCATCGCCTTGCGTATCACGCCCTCGTTCGACTGGCTCGACGACATCGAGCCGTTCGCCAGCACAAATCCCGCCATCCCGCGCGGCGCCAGGTGATACAGGAAATGCTGCACCCACGCGAAGTTGGCGTTGCCCACCGGCGGCGCGCCGTACGTCCAGCGCCTGTCCTCGCGCAGCCGCTCGCCGCCCCAGTCGGATACGTTGAACGGCGGATTGGCCAGGATATAGTCGGCCCGCAGGTCGGGATGCCGGTCGTTGTGAAAGCTGTCGCCGTGCTCGATCAGGCCCTCGATACCCCGGATCGCTAGGTTCATCCGTGCCATGCGCCAGGTCGTGTAGTTCGACTCCTGCCCGTAGATCGAGATGTCGCTCCTGGCGCGGCCGCCGTTGCCGTTACCGCTGGCGTGGGCGCGGATGAACTCGACCGACTGTACAAACATGCCCGATGAACCGCAGCATGGATCGTAGACGCGGCCTTTGTAAGGCTCCAGCATCTCCACCAGCAGCCGCACGACGCTGCGCGGCGTGTAGAACTCACCCCCCTTCCTGCCTTCGGCCAGGGCGAACTGCTCCAGAAAGTACTCGTAGACGTTTCCCAGCACGTCGGTGGCGCGCGCGGCCGCGCCGCCCACCTTGATGTTGCTCACAAGGTCTACCACCTGCCCCAGCCGGTTCTTGTCCAACGCCTCGCGCGCGTACTCCTTGGACAGCACGTCTTTGAGCGCCGGGTTGTCCCGCTCGATCGCGGCCATGGCTTCGTCGATAGCCTGGCCGATGGTGGGCTGCCGCGCCTTGTCTTGCAAGGCCGACCAGCGCGCCTCCGGCGGCACCCAGAAGATATTCTGACCGCGATATTCGTCCGGGTCCTCGGGGTCCGCGCCTGCCTCCCGTTCGGCCTCCAGCTGCGTGTGGACCTCCTCGAAGGCGTCGGAGATATATTTCAGAAAAATGAGGCCGAGAACGACATGTTTGTACTCGGCTGCGTCCATGCTGCCCCGCAACGCGTCGGCCATCTTCCAGAGCTCCGTCCTGTAGTCGGGCGCGCTGTCGCCCCCAGTCGGTCCGGTCTCCTGTTTGGCGCTCTTGCGTCTCTGACGTGTTCTGGTCACCGGTCTGCACTCCCCCCGATGTCTTCTGGTCGTCCGTTCACCTCCAACCAACGACGCCTGCCCAGCGGCCCGTAGCTGTGCTGCAACGGGAACCCGCAACCGCCGCTGGCTCGCTGACAGACGATGGCAAAAAGCCATATTTGCATGTTTTCTGAAGTGAATGTGCTTCCGGGGGCTCGGAGCACTGCCCCAGAATATGCCCTCAGGCAGCCAAAGTCAACATCGGACAGGCACTTCAACTTCCAGGTTCCCTCACTTTTCAAGTCCCTCCGTAAACCCTCTGCCGGCAGGCCCTCGCCGCGAGCAGACCCGTCTACACCCTCGACTCTCCCCACAACGACCATCTCTTCGCCTTAGGCACGCGCACCTTCTGCACGGAGGAACCGGCGCCGCTGCTGGTTCATTCCATTTGATTCCACTTTGTATTGTCAGCTGACGCCGGAAACGGCGAAATATTCCCGCGCCGAGGGTAGGCTGGAGGGTGACCACCGGGCGACCTGTTCGCCTACCGCCTGTCCGGCCCCCTCCCGCCCGCACCGGACCGCTTCATCAACCTCCGCCGCGTCCGCCCAGCCGGCAACGCCCTCACCGGCTGCCTTCCCCCGCCTGGCGCGACATCAGCATACAGGTCTGGTCCTGTGGTCCAGTCTTGGGGCCCACTTCACTTGCCCCGCCTTCTATGTATCTATCAACGCGAGAATGCGTTCTCTTTGTTTTCTACGCTCATCCTCTCCTTGCTCTGTTGAGCTAAATATGTTTGCCCAACGCGGCGAGAGAAAGGGTTCCCCACTTTTCATATACTCTCTCTGCTTATGAGAGAGCCATTCGTAATGTTTTAGATATACAATCACATGCTCAACACGGGAAGGAAAAGGTACGGCCGAACCGCCGTCGCAGACCAACGTATGTCGACGCCGTACACTGCCCTTTGGCGATTGACAGACTCAGCATGTCCTCATATAGAACTAATGTTCTATAATGCTTTCTATCCGTTCGCAGGCTTGCCGCAAAGTGCCCTCTGCATACCCGCAGTCAAGCCCCCGGGAACCCCGCAAGACGGCAGAGCGCGCGGACAGCCGGAGCTCTGCTTGCCGCTGAATGGACCGGCAGCTGCCTCGCAACAGGTCATCTGCCGCCGCCGAAGGGACGGCGCCGGACCGTCCTCGCCAGGTTGCTCCCAGTCGATCGCTGACCTCCCTTGAACGCCCCCAACATAGGCCCCGGCCGGCCCGCCCGGCAGCCGCCGACAGACATTCCGTCCAACGCCCTGCCGCAAAAAATTTTTTTGCCCAATCTCTCGTAAACTCTCGTAGAACGCTCGTATAACTCTCGTACGAGCGCTCGTGAGTTGCACAACCCATTCAACCGCCCCAAGCACGCCTCCAGGCCTGCCTTGCGCCAGCCTCCCCGCTGATTCCCAAACCAATTGCCGGGTACCGTCGAACAAGGCATAATGGGTCCACCCCAGGGGGAATCCGCCGTCGATAGCAAGGCGCGCCATCCATCTCGTCGGCACGACCGCTCAACCCACCCTGATCATCATTACTGCCGATGAACCCAAGTCGCCCAAATGGATTACGCCGGCCCGGTGGAGAGAATCGCCATGAACCGCAGCATTGAAGGTTGTCCCGGAACATACGAAGCAGGCAAGATCATGCACACCCTCCGGCACAAGGGTCAGGTCGTCGTCATCGACCATGTTCCCGCCGACGTCTGTTCCCTATGCGGCGACGCGCTTCTCAAATCCGACACCGTCCGTAAAATCGAAAGCCTGCTCCAGGAGCAAGGTCAACCGGCAATGACGGTACCTCTCTTCGAATTCGCTTGAATTACCCTGCTGATGCCAGTAGAAGCACGCTTCGTATAATCGGACCTCCTTCGTTCTTCTTCGCGCCATCTCCCTTGCACACTACCCACTATCCACCCGGCGCGCCCGACATCCCGCCAGCCCTGCACCCCTGCGCCGGCGCCGCTGACGGCCACCCCATCGCCCACGTGGTCGCCTGCAAACTCAACGTCCCCGCCGCGGCCGAACGCATCGCCATGAAAACTTCGTACCAGTAAGGTATACTGTAGAAGGAAGACAACGATGCGCTTCACTTTCGACCACGATAAGAGCAAACGTCTCAGAGAAAATCGGAAGAGGGGAATCGGATTTGAAGAAGCGCGGGAAATCTTTTCCCACCCATACTATGAAGACCGCAGATCGGACTATCCGGAACAGTATCGCGCTATCGGTTGGGTGAACAGACAACTGTATTCCCTGATATACGAGGTGAGACAAGACGCCGAGGGAGAGTACTATCACTTAGTGACGCTCTGGCGGGCAACGAATGAGGAACGGAGATTATATGAAGAGTTCAGCTGAAAGACCGACGGCTGATGAAATCTCAGACATGGCCGACAGCGGCCTCGACATCTCGCGCTTCTTCACCAATCAGGGAGAAATGAAGCAGCCGCTTGCCAGCATCCGCGTCGATATCTCGCAGGAAATGCTGAAAGAACTCGACCAGTTGGCAGCCGGGCTGCATGTCAGCCGCCAGACAGCCATCAGTTCATGTCGGCGCCGACAGATAACACTACAGCCCAAAGTGCTCCGCTGGGCGCGCGAGCGGGCCGGCCTCACCCCGGAAAAACTGGCGGAGAAATTTCCGGTCAAACCGGAACGCGTCAAGGAATGGGAAGAGACCGGCAAAATCAGCATCGCCCAAACGGACAAGCTGGCCGCCAAGACCTATACACCGTTGGGCTACCTCTACCTCTCGGAACCCCCCGACGAATCGCTGCCCATTCGCGACTTCCGCACCCGCGACGATACCCCGCCAAAAGGTCCGAGCCCTAACCTGCTCGACACCGTCTACCAGATGCAGCGGCGTCAAGCTTGGATGAGAGACGACCTGATCGAAGGCGGCGCCGACCCGTTACCATTCGTCGGCGCCTACAGCTTGGCAGACAGCCATACGGTGGTCGCCGATGCTATGCGCGCTGTGCTGGGGCTTACAAACGGCTGGCCAAAGGAAGTAGATACCTGGAGTGAGTCACTAGGGTACCTGCGAACTCGATCGGACAAAGCCGGAATGCTCGTCGTTTCAAATGGCGTCGTAGGCAACAATACGAAACGAGAACTCGACATTTGTGAGTTCCATGGCTTTGCTCTTGTGGACAAGTACGCACCACTTTTCTTTGTCAACGCGAGGGACCACAAAGCCGCGCAGATGTTTACTCTCGCCCACGAAATGGCCCATCTCTTTATTGGCGAAACAGGTCTGTCCATCTTGAACAGGATGCTGCCTGTAAACAACGAAAAGGAGCGTTTCTGTAATCGGGTCGCCGCGGAGTTTTTGGTTCCGCAGAAAACGCTGCAAGAATACTGGCCAGTAGTTCGAGATAAGGATAACCCCTTCCAAGTCATCGCACGAGAATTCAAGGTGAGCGTCGTTGTCGCTGCGTATCGTGCCCTCGACTTTGGCCTTATTGACAAAGAGACTTTTCTCACCCTTTACAAAAGGAATAAGCGTCAGCCTGAGAGCCGAAAACCGACGACCGGCAGAGGTGATATCTGGGACGCAATAAGATGGCGCATTGGTCCGCGCTTTGCGGGCGCAGTTGCTCGCGCCGCCAAGGAAGGCCGCTTGACGTATCGAGACGCATACAGCCTTACCGACCTGAAAGGTGATGCCTTTGAACGTATGCCGGAAAAGTTGGGAGTGACCCTTTGAGCCGCCAGTATCCCCCTCTTTTCGTGCTGGACACCAACGTATTTGTCGGAGGACACAACGACTACTACGCGCCCGATTTCTGTCTAGCGTTCTGGGATCTCATCCCCCAATACTTTCACGCAGGGCGTCTGATAAGCATTGATCGTGTATTCGACGAGATTACCAAACCCAGCGATCTCGTCAGATAGGCGCAGAACGCGCCGAGCGGACTCTTCGCCTTCACAGGAGATTCACCGACCGTAACTGCCTACACGACCATTGTGGACTGGGTCAAGAACAATCCGCAGTTCAATCCTGCCGCAAAAAGTAAGTTTGCGACGGTAGCGGATGGCTGGCTTGTGGCCTATGCCAAAGCCTGTAATGCAATTGTGGTGACGCACGAAGGAGATCATCCCGAGGCAAAGAGCAAAGTGCATTTACCCAACGTCTGCCGACAGTTCAAAGTCCCATACATGAACACGTGGGGGATGCTGCGCCAACTCGGTGTCCACTTCGACTTGAGACCCACATTATGACCACCACTGACACATCCGAATTCGGCCTCGAAGAACGCATCTGCACCACGCTCACCAGCCACCCCTGAGAACCCAGCCGCGCCCACACCATCGCCAAACGCCAGCCGCAACGCCTGCGTCGCCGCCAAACCCGTCTACACCCTCGACTCTCCCCACAACGCCCATCTCGTCGCCTCGGGCGCGCGAACTCTCCACCCGGAGGAACCGGGGACGCGTCCCTTCCTCCTGATTCCACCTCTAATTGTCAACTGCCGCCAGAAACGGCATAATATTGCCGCGCCGGGGTAGGTTGAAGGGTGGCCTTCGGGCGACCGGTCCGCCAACCGCCTGGCCGGCTTCTGCGCCAGAGGAATTCGGCATTCCCAGCGCCTACCGCCCCGCACGATCATCAGAACGCAGGAGAACTGCCATGCTTCTTGACGAGTTGATCACAGTCATCGAAACATCGAAACATTGAAACAGCGAATCGTTGACCACGGCCCCGCATTGCGAGAAAATGAAACACGGACGCGCATGGCGCTTATTGATCCGTTGCTGCAGGTTCTCGGCTGGGATACATCAGACCCCTCACTCGTAGTTCCCGAGTATGTGGTTCGAGGGCGCAAAGCCGATTACATTTTGGTTGGACCAGAGGAACGCTTGGTCGCTAACCTTGAAGCCAAGAAACTGGGCGAACCATTACACACGCATTTGGAGCAGATGCTCAATTACTCCAATATGGCGGACATAGAATACGCAGGCATTACCGACGGCGACCAATGGGAACTCTACGAGGTCTTTAGCCGCGGCACTTTGGAGGAAAGACGAATGCTGAGTCTGCAGATTTCTGCTTCTTCCTCCTATCAGAGCGCGTTGAATCTGTTACTCCTATGGCGACCCAACCTGTCTTCGGGCCAGGCTCAACACGCGAAAGAGCCGATAACTATCTCCCCTCCCAAAGTTGGTCCGACCCCAACCCCGCCCGATTCGAAAGAATGGGTCCCGCTGTCACAGTTCTCCGCTTCGAAGGGAACGAACTGTCCAAAGTCAATTCGCTTCCCAGATGGCAGCGAACATCAAACAAAGTATTGGTATGATTTAGTTGTTGGGACAGTTGGCTGGCTTTGGTCTAAGAAAATCTTGAGGATGGACAACTTTTCAGATTTTCCCAGTAGAGGACGGTGTCTGTTCAACACCAAAGCGATCCATCCAAATGGAGCGAACTTCCACAATCCGAAACCTGTTAGCGGAACACGGCTGATTGTTGAAGCCAATATGAGTGGTGCGGATTCATTAGAAAAGGCGAGAGCATTACTGAGCCATTACGGACAGGACGTGACCACTGTGAGATTAAAAGGCGACCCTTCGTAACTGTTATCTGCTCCGTCCACTGTCTTAGTGATTTCATCCACTAGAGTTTCGTTCTCGCCGGCGCCCTTCCCCTCTGGCAAGGCCGTACACCCCCTCCTCTAACAACACAAGCCCCCGCCCCGCGGACCTCTCCCCGCAAACCCACTAAGAATCAGAAACTCAAAACTCCCCCAAAACACAATTTCCCCAATTGCCGAGCAAGAGCCCGGCAAACCTGCTGTGCTGTATTTGCAGACCTGAAAACAGCGTCTGCCAGCAACTATCGTACACAGCATACAGGACTGCCGACCATGGCCATCTGCACCAGAAAAAAATGCCGCAAACCCGCCCAGAGCGCCGACCTCTGCCTGCGCCACTGGCACCAGCAAAAAGAGTGCGAACGCGCCGCCTGGCGTACCGACCCCGCCCTCTGCTAACAGTGCGGCCAGACCGCGCCCGCCTCCCCCGCCGTCATCGTTTGCCCTGCCCGCGGCCTCGCCAACATGCGCATCCCCCGCCCCTGGCGCCAGCCCCTGGACGAAGGCCCCCTCCTGCTCCTCTCCACCTTCCCGATAACCTCCACCGCGCCGCCACCGAGCGCATCGCCATGGAAACGCCCCAGCCCTGAGGTATACTATAGGAACCGCGTAGACGAGCGTTGCCAAGCGAAAGCACAGCCTGACGGCCGGGGAAACAGACCGAGCATGAGAACCAGGCTTGAGAGCATCACCCTCAAAGGCTTCAAGACCATCCGCGAGCTGGACGACTTCCGGCCCGGTCAACTGACCGTGCTCATCGGTCCCAACGGCGCCGGCAAATCCAACTTGCTCTCCTTTTTTCACATGCTTTACCCGTTGACGTACGGCACCGTCACTTTGCAATACTTTGTGGGTGCCCAGGGCGGCGCCAGCAAACTCTTGCACGACGGCCCGGCGATCACGTCCGAAATCGATGCTCGGCTCAGGCTTCATATTAATGCCGGCGAGGTCGACTACCACTTTCGACTCGCCTATGCCGCCGACGACACGCTTATCTACGCCGATGAGCGATATCGAGTGACAGATGGAGACCAGACCAGCAATGCTTCCTGGCAAACGTTGGGGGCAGGCCATCGCGTATCACTGCTCGCGAATCCTGAGACTTACAACAATACCACGGCCGCCATCGTCAAAGCCCTACGTAATATGTTTACCTTCCACTTTCACGACACTTCAGTTACGTCCCATCTTCGCAGAAAGGCTGCGATTACAACCATCAGAGAGTTTCGGTATGACGGTTCCAATCTCGCGCCATTTCTTTATCGCTTGCAAAAGAGAGAAGGCAAATCCTATCAGCGCATCGTCGATACCCTGCGCCTGATCCTGCCCTTCTTTCTGGACTTTTACCTTGAACCCGACGCCGGTCACCTGCTGCTCGCCTGGCGCGAAACCGAAAGCGACCAGCTCTTCACCGCCTCGCAGGCCGCCGACGGCATGTTGCGGACCATCGCCCTCGTCACCCTGCTCCTGCAGCCCAATGAGACACTGCCCGACCTCCTCATCATCGACGAGCCCGAGCTCGGCCTCCACCCCTCCGCCATCAACATAATTGGCGGCCTGATTCGCGCCGCCTCGCAAAAGGTGCAGGTAATCGTCGCCACCCAGTCCACTGCCCTCGTCGACTGCTTCGAGCCGTCCGACATCGTCGTCGTCGAACGCGAAGGCCGCGAGTCGACCTTCCGAAGATTGGAGGACAGCAAGGGGCTGCGGGAGTGGCTTGAAGAGTACTCCCTCTCCGAGCTGTGGGAGAAAAACGTCATCGGGGGCCGCCCCTGATCTACGTGCGGCTGAATATCATAGTGGAAGGACAGACCGAAGAGGCCTTTGTCAATCGAATCCTGAAGCCGCACCTGGGCAGCTTGTCTGTCGGCGCGAGCGTCCGGGTCGTCACAACCAGAAGGACACGCGGCAGGAAATACCGCGGCGGCCTCTCTACCTACGCCAAGGCACGAAATGACATTACGCGCTGGCTAAAGCAGGACCAGAACCCGAACGTCCGCTTCACCACAATGTTTGACCTCTACGGCCTTCCGACAGACTTTCCCGGCTACGAGACCGCCGCCAATGACGATCCCCACCTGCGCGTTGAGGCCTTGGAAAACGCCCTGAAAAAGGACATCGGTGATGAACGCTTCATCCCCTACATTCAGCTGCACGAATTCGAGGCGCTGTTACTCTCCGATCCTGAAACGCTTCACGCACAGTTTGACGGCGCCGCCGGCGGCATAGCGAGACTCGCAACCGCGGTTGCCCGTTTCCCTTCACCTGAACATGTCAACGACGGCGCCACCACCGCGCCGTCGAAGCGAATCATCCGCAAAATACCCGAATACGAAGACAGAAGACCATCCGCCGGAGCGATCGCGGCCGCGAAGATCGGCCTGCCAACGATACGCGCAAAATGCAAGCACTTCGCTTGCTGGCTCGCCAAACTGGAAAAACTGGCAACTGAAAACTAGAAACTGAAAACTATCCCGTGCCCACCGACACCTCCGAACAGAGCTTCGAAGAAAACATCTGCACCGCGCTCACCGGCCACCCCTGCGAACCCAGCCGCGCCCACACCATCGCCAAACGTCCGCCGCAACGCCTGCGTCGCCGCCCTGCGTCCGAAATTTTTTTGCCCAATCTCTCGTAAACGCTCGTGGAACGCTCGTACATCTCTCATACGAGCGCACGTGCGTGTGCAACCCCATCCGCCGCAAGCACGCCTCCAGGCCTTCCTTGCCCACGCCTCCCCCTGATCCCCAATCCAGTTGCCGAGTACCGGCGCACAGGGCATAATGTGTCCACGCTGGGAGGGAATCCGCCGTCATCAGCAAGGCGCGCCGGTCGCAGCGACCACCCGGCGGAGGTACGCATGCCCCAACCCATTCTGCGCAAACTGAACCTGAAACGCTTCCGCAGCCTGGCGGCCGCAGCCGTAGAGTTCGACAACCCCACCTTCCTCGTCGGACAGAACGGCTCCGGCAAGAGCAACTTCGCCGACGCATTCGCCTTCCTGGCCGAAGCCATGGCCTCCCCTCTGCAGGCCGTACTCGCGCGCCGCGGCGGTTTCTCCGCCACCGGCAACCGCAGCTCGGCCCGCGGGCGGCCCTCTAACATGGGACTCTCTGTCCTGTTGCAACAGCTGGACAACGACACAGCCGCGGCGCGTTACGGATTCGAGCTTAGCCCACTGAGTGGTTACGGCTTAGAGATTATGCGCGAGCAATGTATCGTCGACCGGACCGACGGTTCGCGCGTCTGGTTCGACCGTTCGGGCCCCGACGCGGCCTGGCAGAGCAATGTTCGTTCCCTCGACCCGAACCTGGAGCCGAACGCCTTGGCTCTCCCGCTCGTGGGCGGCGACACCCGCTTTCAGCCCGTTCTGCGCTTTCTCTCCCGTATGCAGATCTGCCATATCGAACCGGCGAAGTTGCGCGATCCGCAGGACCCGGACGAGGGGGTGCGCCTGTATCCCGATGGCAGCAACGCGGCCAGCGTGCTGCGCGAAATCCAAAGTGCCGTCCCCGACGACTGGAATGATCTCCTTGGGCTTCTTAAGAGTATCGTCCCTCACACCTTCGACGTTCAGCCCAAGAGACACGGCAACAAACTCACCCTGGAGTTCGCTCAGGATTGGACGCTGAAGGAACCGGTAAAATTCGAAGCCTTCAACATGTCGGACGGCACACTGCGCGTGCTGGGCCTGCTCGCTGCCGTATACCAGCGCCCTTCCCCTTCACTCCTCGCCATCGAAGAACCGGAAGCCACCGTCCACCCCGGCGCGCTCGCCACCGTCCTCGACGTCCTGCGCCATGCCGGGCGCTCGATGCAGGTGGTCGTGACCACCCACAGCCCCGACATCCTCGACGCCGAATGGCTCGAAGATCGACACCTCCGCATCGCCCAATGGGAGGAGGGAAAGACCGAGATCTGTCCGGTCTCGCCCGCAGTGCGGCAGGCGCTGAGCGAGCACCTGATGGGCGCCGGCGAGCTTCTACGCGCCAACGCATTGACCCCGGCCGAACTCTTCGACCAGAACCTCCGCCAACCCGCACTCTTCCTCGAGGGCGATCTGACGTGCAGATCCAGCCCATCGTTGAGGGCCATGGCGAAGTGAAGGCTGCGCCCGAACTCCGGCGCCGCCTGCCAACGCCCTGCAGTGCCGGGAGAGGACTACTGCGCCGCACGCCGCAAAACAGATGAGACACTACGCCATATCCTGTCACGAGGACCGTCAAATATGCGCCAAAACGCGCCCATTGGCCCTGCGCCTGCGCACTTTCTGCAACAAAAAGGACCGCAAAAGCGCGTTTGCGGTCACAAATGGTCAACTTGGGCTTCCTGTCACGAACTGTCGCACCGACATCCTGTCACGAGGCGCCGGAAAATTTTTCGAATATCAGGCCGATCAGGGCAAATTGTACCATCCGATACCCTCTCGATACCCTTTCTGTCCCCGAACCGGCGCCTTCCATGGACACAACCGGCCCCGTCCAGGCCAATTTGGGACACAGCCGGTCCCATCCTCGCCCAACACAACGGCGCCGCCGCCGCGCAGGCGGCCACCACTGGCCTTTCACTCTTCGTCCACCTCCACCACCACCCAATCCGTTCCCGACCGGCCGAACGTCTCGGGCGCGTACATCTCCTCCGCCTTGGCAGGGGGCGCAACGAAAGCGCCGGGCGTCGTGGCCCTGGCCATGTAGCTGTACCCGTGGACCCCGGCCCACAGGTAGGAAGTGAAGGCTTCGGCCCGCTCGTCGCGCAGGTTCTGGTGCTGATACCAACTCCTCCTCCACCACCGGCCGGCGCGGCTGCCGTTCGGGTCCTGCGGCACGTCGCCGGTGACGGCCAGATCGGGGTTGAGGATCTCCAGCCCGGCCGGCAGCGGGTCCACCAGGGCGACGTGCACGCGGCGCGCGGGAGCGGCCATCGTCAGCCTGACGCGCACGCGCGCGCCGGCGCGGATGTGCCACACGCCGTCCCCGTCGCGGCGCACATCCTCCGGGTCGTCGACCGCCTCGTAAACGCGCTCGACGCTGAAACCGTGGTCGGCCGCGTCAAGGCGCAGGTCCGCCGGCGCATAGCGCAATCCAAGGCGGTAGTAGAGCCGCCCCTGCCCATCCTTCTGCAGGATCAGCGGCAGATCGCCTTCCGCCCCGATCGCGCTTTGCCAAACGAACGCCATCGGGAGGCCGAGCTCCACCTTCTCCGCGCTGCGGCCCGCGAACGTATGCCCGCCGGCGTACTGCCCGCCCAGCCAGATGCGAGCGACATAGTCGGGTGTCTGCGACTCAAATGTATTGAAGTAGCGGTCCATCGCCAGCAGCACCCACACGTTTTCCTGCGTATTGCCCCACCGACCGGCCTTCCGCTGACCGAGCAGGCCGCGCACCAGCTTGGTGATCAGGTCGCTCTCCGGCTGATCGACGACGAGTGCCTCCAGCAGCACGGCATCGGCGCGGCGGCTGGAATGGAGCAGCAGATAGTCGCCGTCGCTATAGCCGGAGACGACCGTGGGCGCGCCGGCGGTCTCGGTCACACGGTTGTTGAGGAAGCGCCGCATCTCTTCAACCGTCTCCTGCGAGGCGGGGTCATCGGTCAGCACAAAGAGCAGCCAGCCAACACTCTCCAGCGAGAGGTCCTCCAGGCCGGCGCTGCTTACCAGCGCGCGCGCCTTGGATGGATCACTGTCGTTGAGCAGTTTGCGCACATAGAGAGCATAGGAGGAAAGCCCGCGCCGCGCGCCGGGTCCGTACCGGGATGGGAACTGCTCCTCGATATTGCGCAGGTAATCGAGGGCGTGGCTCAACATCTCTTCGGGTACGGCGTAGCCCTTCAGTTGGGCGCGGGCCAGGGCGTGGGCGACGTGTATGCTGTGATAGGGCCAGACTTCGCCGCCGCGCCGCCAGATGGGGAAGCCGCCGTTGTCGTCCTGCAAGCCCTCCAACTTCTGCAGATCGCGTTGCATCGTCTCTTCGAGCTCGGCGGGCGAGGGCAGCCCCTCGGCGTCGAACGCCGTCAGCACATCGCGCAGCGCGGCCACACCCAGGATGCGGGACGCAATCTGCTCGGAGCACTCGTAGGGGTAGCGCACCAGGTAGATGAAAGCGTCGGTCAACGCCTGCAGCGCGGTGGAGGAGACCGTCACTTCCAGGCCGCCATAGTTCGGCGCCGCCTCGGAGGGGGGCCGCAGCGTCTGCAGGACCGCGCCGCTCTCGTCCATCTCGCCGTAGACCGCGAAAGCCTCGGTGGTTGCGGGCGTAAAGACGGGCAGATCGACCTCGGCCGCGTCGGCGATCGAGGGCTGGTTGGCGTCGATCGCGCCGAACTGGAAGCGGGCCCTGCCCGCGCTGGCCGTCGTCGTCGGGATGCGCACCTCGACGCGGTCGTTGGCGGGGACCGTCACCGCATAGCCGGCCGCTCTGCTCACGCCGCTCTCCGTCACTACTTCGGCGTTGGTCGCGCGCACGATTATGTGTGTCTCCATCGCCTCGCCGGTCTGGTTCTGCAGCACGACCGGCAGCTCGAAGCTGTCGCCGAAGTTGAGGAAACGGGGCGCGGAAGGACGCACCATCAGCGGCAGCCGCCCTGTCAGGCTCGATTCACCGCTGCCAAAATATTTGCCCCCGGCCACGGCCACCACCATCACACGGTAGCGGGTCAGGTTGTCCGGCAGCGTAACCGGCACGCTGGCCCGGCCGTCGGCGTCAGTGCGCACATCCGGCGCGAAGAGAGCCAACGGGTCGTAGTCCCTCCGCACCAGGATCGACTCCACGTTGCCTCCGGCCGCTTTCGCCGCTTCGGCCAGACCGGGGCCCATTAACACTTCCTCCTCGGCAGCTGCCGGCGCCGCCGCCGCCATCGCACCCATAGGGACTCCGCGCTTCATCATCTCAGACATCATAGCCATCATATCCGGAGGCGCGGCAAGCAGCAGAGCGGCGCGGCTATGGTAGTTTCTGACAAGGTCCAGGCGCTCGCGGTAGAACACTGTCAAGGGATCGATTAACTCAAAACCGGTCAGGGCCAGGATCGCCTCATCAACGACAACGACGGCAAACTCGGCGTCGGCAACCGGTTCACCTTTTGCGTTGCGCACCATCACGTCGATCGTTGTTTCTGCGCCCGGTTCCAACTTCTGCGCGCGCGGGACTGCCTCAACTCGCAGCGTGCGGCTCAGCGGCGGGATCGACAGATTCAGGCGGCCGCGCGCGTAGGCCGGGCGAGGCGGCGCCGCGGAAATCTCGTTGCCTTCGTCATCCACGCGCGCAGTTGATCCGACCAGATTTACCTGCACATCTATGTTGGGGATGTGCTTCTCCTCGATCGGCAGCTGCAGTGTATGGGTCGGCCCGTCCATCGTGAACCGCTCTGTGGAGACAAGCCCCTCCCGCCGCACGGTAACGAGGCCTTCGGCAGGGAAGAATGGGGCCTGCACCAGTATCCGGGCGACATCCCCCGCGGCATAGTTGTCGCCGTCCGGGATAAGTTCGAGCTGCTCCCTCTCCACTGCGCGGCTTGGCTGGCGCCGCCCCCCGCTCACCCAGCGCGTCAACTCGGTCTGGCTGCGTCGTCCGGCGTCGTCTTCGACGATGGCCGTGATGCGGTATTCGCCGCCAAGAGTCGCCGCGAAGGAACACGCGGCAAATCCATGTTCGGTATCGTGGGGCGAGGACGCGGCCGTCGTTTTCACGCTACATTCCTGACGGTTCTGTTCAGTTTCACGCCATTCGCCGTCGCGATAGCCCCGCTCCAGCCGGGCCGCGCGCAGCAAGACGGGATGCCCCTTGATGGCGTTGCCGTCAAGGTCCGTGACCACAGCTTCGATGGTCAACGGTTCACCGCCTTCGACAAAGTTGCGGGTGGAGCGCAGGCCGACATACAGGTCTGCCGGATGGAGGAGGAGGTCGGCGCGGCTGCTCCACGCCTGACGGTTCACGTCCATGACGGTGGCCGTGGCGCCGATACTCACTGGATATGGTCTCGCTCCACCCGTGGCGGCGGTCTCTGCGCCATCCGCCCCGTTGTCGCCGCCCAGGAAGTCAATACGCAGCGCATGAACGCCGCTCATGTCCGTGCGCGAGGTGAACGTCGAACTGCCGAAGCCGTTCGCCCCTTCCCTCCCGAAGAAGACGCCCTCCGGAATTGGAATGACGGGGACAAGGTCGAATGGCATGTAATAGCCAAGATCATCGTAAACGTCATAGGCAAAGCCATCTGTGCGCCACCAGGGAGACCACTTGCCGAAGGCAAAGTCGGACCAGTTCGGAGGGCTATAGCGACCCTCACGCGCTTCGACCGACCAGTCGACTTCAGCTGCAGCGAGAGGGCCGCCGGCAAAATAGTTGGCGCTCACCGTCGCCAGCGCGTGACCGCCGGCGATATGGGGGCCTTCGCTGATACGCGCGCCGACTTCGAACTCAGGACGACGGAACTCCTGCACCTGAACTGTGTGCCGGTACGTGATTTCTTCGCCCCACCATATCTTGACCAATGCCGGGCCCAGGTTCATCTCTTCGGGCAGATCGAATTGAAAATGGAAGCCTCCCAGGGGGCTGAGCGGCGCGCTGCCTTTAGCAATCGCAGCGTTTCCATAGCCCCAAACGCTGTACTCTATCTGGCCCTCTTCGCTGCCTGGAAGCAAGGTCACGTCGCCATCCGCCCCGGCTTCGACCTGCCGCAACCACCCCTTTATGCTCACCTCTTCCCCAGGCCGGTATATCCCGCGATCGTCAAAGACATAGAAGCGGTACTCAGGCCTTTCCCACCATGGGCTGACCGGACCCCAGGCGCGATCGTCCGCAAGCAGAAAGGTCATAGGGGACACAGAGGCCCCATACATACTGAGACGACTTGCCGGCAACAGGACGGCATCATTTTCTGTTCGGGCGATCAGCGTTTTGGCGTCCTGCGTCAGCTGCAGCCAGGCGATTCCATCGTCGCCGGTCGCGACTACATCATTTCCAGGCAATAACGAGAGTTCGACGCCGGACAGCGGCGCCCCATCTTCGAGACGGTTGGCCCAGACGAGCATTCCCTCTCCCTCGACAAACGCGTCGAGGCCAATTCCGGTTGCCTGTATCCAGCTGATAACCGGCGCATCCTCTCCCAGGTAATTCGCGCTGGAAACCGTTTCCACGTGCAGGATGACATGCCCGGTCCTGGCGGGCAGGATCTCGGACAGATCGATACGCGTCTCGATCAGCTCGTCAGCCGCTCCGCCAATCTCCAGGATGCGGTCCGCCGCCAGTTCACCGGGAGGGTCCGATGAGGTGTATTTTCTGAGATAGCGGCTCCGCCACCGCATGTAGTTGTCAAACTGTTCGGGCTCAACACGAAAAGCGTGCACCGTCACCGCGTCCACGTTGACGGTGGTTATGGGAAAGAAGGGTTGACCGTAGGGGTCGAGGACCGCCAGCGCGCCGGCATTGGATTCCAGCCGACGGCCTGGCCGCGCGATGCGGAACTGGACCTGCACGTCCTCTTGCAGGGTCTGACCGAACCGGTCCGTGAGCCCGGCTCCGACCGTTACAGTGTATGTCGTTCCTCCCACGACGTTTCCAACATAGTAGAAAGAATCGCCGGAAACATGACCCATCAAGATCGGCATGTCCGGTTCAATAGAGATAAGAGAGACGTCAAATTGGTCGGCGTCCAGGGGATTGGTGAACGTCAAGTAAAAACCGGACATTGGGTCGCATGGCCCGTCCTGCTCATAGCCGCAGCTGTGCTCATGCAGTGCGAAGGGGCCCGGCGTCTGGAAGCTGAAACTCTGCGGCTGCGCGCTGACAAGCGGGCCCTCAAGCGAGGGCGTGCCCGCAGGAAAATTCACGGTAACGGTCGTCTCGCGCGGGAGGGGCCCGACCGGCACAAACGCCAGCCAGTGGTCCCGGTGCGCCTCCGCTGCCAGGCGTTGAACGCGCTCGTCGGCAGCGATCTCGTCCTCCCTCGCCAGGCGCACGGCGTAGCTGCTGCCGCCGGCGGTAACCTGCGCCAGCTCGACGACGGCAGCCGGGTCAATCCGCTGGTCGAACGACGCAAAAATAACCGGCTCCACGTCGAACTTGCCATCTGTGGGATACGACTCCTGCAGCGTGGGGGATGGTGTGCGGAAGGTCCAGCTGACCGGTTGCGCCAGTTTCTGGCCGCCCGCCGTTTCTGTCCCCGCGGGAATCTCGACCGCGTACTCGGTCGCCATCGGCATGCGGGAGAGGCCTTCCACTTCAGGCTCAAAGAGGAGTGTCTTCGTGCCCACCCAGCGCCAGCGGCCCGGCACGGCGGGCGACAGCCTGACCGGCACCTCCTCCCGGGCCAGCTCCTGGTGACTGCTGAGCGGGACCATCGCCTGGTTGAAGGTAACGCTCAGCTGGGGAGCCAGGGACACATCCCCCTCAGGCGAATAGCGCAGAACGGCGAGGGGCGTGTCCGCGCCGTCATCCGGCAGCCGTTCGGTTTGCGGCGGCGGGAAGGGCAGCTCTACTTCTACGCCGGGGCGGGGCGGCGGCGGGCCCTGGTCGGGCAGGCGCACCTGCTCGACGTCCCCCTCTTCCGCCTGAACGGGCGGCAACCGCTCCAGCAGATGTTGGACCTGCTCCTGCGTGAGGGGTGTCGCCTGCGCCCGGTGCGGACGCGCTTCGCCGCCATCCCAGCCGGGCTGCCCTTCACTGAGCGCGAACGGCGGCGAGACATACTCCTCGGATGTCTGCTCCTCCTCCTCAACATCATAGGCCTGTACCACCGCCTCCGCATCTTCAGGCGTTGCCGATTGAGCGGCGACGCCGGCCTCATGCGTGTCTATGGAACTGTTCGCCGCACAGCTGAGGGTCGCCAGCGCAGCCAGGAGGAGAGAAATGGAGAGAAAGGATCGATGGGACATAGGCCCTCTACTCCTCAGGATAAAATTCTAAGCTGAACCGGCTGGAAAACCGGGATAGGGGGTACGGGCCTGGATTCGAAGACAACCGCTGAGCAGGTCCGTAAGAACGCGAGAGCTGTCCGTTCGTTGAACGACATCAACCGGGCAACAGGGTCCCTCCCCAGGAGTGACCCCGGGGCGCAGCCGTTCGATGCGCTGCCGCTTCGTTACATGAGCACGGCAATCGTGCGGCTTTTATCCCGCCGCCTTCCGCAATATCAGAGATGAAATCGGATGACCGCTGCCGGCCCTACCGCACGGAATCCGCCGGCGCAACCGGCCTGCCCCGCACGCTCAATCCAGCGCGTAGAACGCGGCCGCGTTGTCGTGCAGCAGCTTGCGCTGCTCCGCCTCGCTGCGGCCGGCGATGATCACCTTCAGCGCCTCCGCCCACGCGCGGTACGTCGCCTCTGCGCCCAGCGTGCAGACCGGCCAGTCGCCGCCGAAGACCACCCGGTCCGGCCCGAAACTGTCCAGGCAGTGGTTCACCGCCGGCGCCAGATCCACGGCGGTCCAGCCCGGCCGCGTGCGCGCGACGATGCCCGAAATCTTGCAGATCGTGTTCGGCAGCGCCGCCAGCGCCGCAATTCCGTCCCGCCACTGCTGCGCGTCGTGCCAGAACGGATCGTCGCGGTCTCTGTGGTCCGCGATCGTCAGATTGAAACCGTCCCCGTCGCCGCCGGAATCGCCCGGCAGCTCCCCGCTGATCAGATAGGGATCGCCGTTGCCGCAATGATCGAGCACAAAGCGCGTCTCCGGGCACGTCTGCGCCAGCGTCACGCCGTCACCCAGCTCCGACGGCCGCATGCACAGGTCGAAGCTCAGGCCCAGCTCACCCAGCAGCCGCACGTTCTCCACAAACTGCGGCGCAAGGCAGGTTCCCGCCGGCGTGCCCGGCCCGTGCAGCACCTGCCGCACGCCCTTGATCACCGGACTGCCGGCAAAGCGCCGGATGTAGCCGCCGAACTCGCCCGACGTCATCGCCCCGCCGATCACCGCGCCCGCGGTCGGGTGCTCCGCCGACGCGCACAGCGCAATCAGGTGCTCCGCCTCGGCTGGATGTTGCGCCGGCGTCACGTCCACCTCCATGTAGACAGTCTTGACCACGTTCAGCCCCGCCGTCGCCTCAAGATAGTCGCTGGTCACATAGTTGCGGTTCAGACTCGGCGCCTCCGCCAGCCACGGCAGCTCGAAGCGGTCCAGGTCCCACAGATGTTGGTGCGTATCGATGATGGGAAGCATTGGGAGTTTTTCGTTTTCAGTTTTGAGTTTTTAGTTGGTGACTGCGGGCGCCGACCTCAGCCCGCCACAGCCTTCTCGACCCGCCCCCGGCCCCTGCAGTTACTGGCTACTGGCCACTGACAACTGGCCCCTGCAGTTACCGGCTACTGGCCACTGACCACTGACCACTGGCCCCTGCAGTTACCGGCCACTGGCCACTGGCCACCGGCCACTGCCGTTAAGCCGCCAGCAGCTGCGCCGCGTTCTCGACCCGCCACTGCAGCTGCTGCTCGGTCGTCTCGTGCGGCTTGAACTGCCGCGCCACCGACTCGATCGGTACGCCGCCGAGCAGCTCGATCTCGCTCAAATCGGCCGTGCCCATGCCCAGGTCGTGCGCGTAGCGCAGAAAGCCCAGCTCCAGCGGCTCGAAGCCCATCGTCTTGGCGATCACCGCGTCCGTCGCGAAAACGTCGATGCCGGCCGCGGCGATGCCCATGTCGAGCCCGTCGCCGTTGCCCGGTCCGTTGCCCTCCATCGCGCGCGCCCCGTCGATCACCGAGACGTCCGGCGTCATGAAGCGTGCCAGCCGCACCAGGTTGATGCTCATCGCCCGCGACTCATCCGGCACCCGCCGCTCGCCGTGCCCATTGAAGCCGTGCATCTTGACCCGGTCCTGCCGGTAGATCGTGCCCATGATCATATTCTTCAGCGCCAGCGTGACCACGCAGGTGTCGTGCGTCTTCGGAATCGCGATCGAGATCGTGCACGGGCAGTCGAGCAGCGTGCGCGGCATCCGTGCGACCGTCTCGCTGCCGTCCGCCAGCACGATCGGCGTCGACGTCCACTCCGTCTCCCGGTGCAGATCCAGCAGCCGCAGCGGGATCGGGTACTCCTGTTCCAGCGCGTAGTAGCCGAAGTTGCGGTAGGCGTCCCACGTATCCGCCGCGCCCCCCTCCGCGATCAGCACCTCGCGCGGCGGCTTCGGCGTCGTCAGCAGGAAGTCGAGCACGCCCCGCAGCGCGTCCACGTGGCTGGAGGCCAGCTGGTTCTCGCTGCTCAGAAAGTTCGGCTTCAGCATCACCTGTTCGGCGAGGCGGCCTTCCACCTCCCCGCGCACCAGTTCGAGCGCGTTGAAGACATTGGCGCGCCGGTCCCCGCCGTGAACGAGGCTGACTCGTGCTTTGGACATGTATGGCCTCCTTGCGTTATCTCAGAGCTGGGTCCCTGTGCAGATGGGGGCATTGTTGGCGAAAAGGCGTACTATGTCCTCACGCTTTTCTTGTGATCTTGAAGTGGGCCCCAAAAACTGGACCACAAGCTAAGGTGTATAATGGAGCAATTCACCGAGCAGGTGAAGGGGTAAATCAATGGCCACAAGATGGCAACACTTTTTCGCTTCCAAAACCAAGGCGTCACCAAAGTGCCAATGTATGACGAATTATAGTTGAACGTCAACTGACATGAAAATGACAATTGTGAGGGCGCAGCAACCTTCCCGTCCTCGCTCACAGCCCATCCGGCCAGATATCCGCACCTTGCCCAATACACCAAGAACCCATAGAATACCCCACAGGATGCCACCACCGCTCCACACCCCGGCGTCCACCCTGAACGAGCAAGACAGTCACCGCAATTCACCAATCACGTGGCAGCGCAATCGCCGTACCATACGCAACACCCATTAAGGAGGTAGTCACGCGTAAACGCAACGTAAGCCGTCGCCAGTTTCTCCAATTCGCTGGCGGCGCCGCCGGCATGGCCGCGCTGGCAGCCTGCGTAGCCCCGGCTGGCTCGCCAACCCCGAATGGGCCAAGCCGGCCCTGATCGTCATGAGCACCTGGGGCGTCGGCGGCCTCGTGCTCATCCTGCTCGCCGGGCTGCAGGACGTGCCGCAGGAACTCTACGACGCCGCCCAGGTCGACGGCGCCAATGAGCTCATGATCTTCTGGAGAATCGTTCTGCCGCTCACCAAGCCGCGCTCGCCACAGTGGCCCTCTTCCAGTTCATGGCCGCATGGGGCGACTACCTGGGGCCGCTCATCTATCTCAGCGACAAGGACCTGTACACCGTGTCACTCGGCCTGGCCCTCTTCCGCGGCGAGTACAACGCCGAGTTCGGCGGGCTGATGGCCGCCAGCACCGTCATGATGCTGCCGGTCGTCATCCTTTTCTTCCTCACCCAGCGCACCTTCATCCAGGGCATTACGCTGACCGGCATCAAAGGATAACCCGGGAACGCGGGTACCCGCTCCGCCCCCGCCCCGCAAGGAGACACAGAATGGACAACCTCGAAGCCAAACTGGACCGGCTCGAAGAGGACGGCTTCATCCTCGTCGAAAACGCGCTCACGCCGGAGGAGACCGAGCACGTGCGCCAACGCATCAACCACGCCCGCGCCATGGGCTGGGAAGAGGGCCTCAACGCGGTCGGCAACATGTGGTTCGACACCCTGCTCGACCGCGAGCCGGAGACCTACGCGCCCCTGGTCGGCCATCCCAGCATCCGGCCCATCCTCGAAGGCATGATGGGGCGCCAGTGCCAGCTGCGCAGCTTCCGCGCCCACATCAATCCCGGCCCCTACCTGCAGGAGTGGCATCTCGACTTCTACGGCTACTGGCAGGAGAAGCGCGAGCTCGGCCGCGCCCGCTACGCGGTGCAGCCGGTCGGCATCAACACGACCTTCTACTTCCAGGACAACGGCCCCGACCTCGCGCACCTCAAGTTCATCAAGAACGGGCACAAGATCGAGCCGCCCCACCTCGACCCGATGGACCGGCCCAAGTTCGAGGCCTGGTGCGAGGCGCAGGAGCACGTCATCCTCTACCCCAAGGCCGGCGACTGCATCGTCTTCATCAACCACATCCCGCACCAGGGCGCCAAGCACCAGGAGCAGATCGAGCGCAGCAACGTCGTCTGCCACTACCAGGTCACGCCGATGTACGAGGGCATCTGGCACGTCTCGACCCCGCGCGGTTACGACGGCACCTTTCCGTTTGGGAAGGACCGCAGGCCGAAGGGGTAGGAGGTGGACAGTAGGGCGGCAGGAATTGCCCTCGGCCCGTTGCTGCAGGCCCGAAAAGCTTTAAGCAAGAAACCTCAGTTCATAGGGGCGAGTCAAATGTCGCCCGCCACTTGTCATGCGGGCGTTTTGCACGTGCGGGGTTGTAAGATAGGGGCGGGGTTGTCTTATGCGCGGGGTTTTGGCTTGACTATTTTCCCTAGCCAATCGCACAAATTTTCAAAAGAGAAAGAGCCTGATTCAAGCATACCCATGATGCTTGTATATGCTTCAATGCTATCGCAGTCAATGTAATAGCCATTGATTCTCAAGAAGCCATCACAGACAGCAAAGGCGGTCCTCTTATTGCCGTCTATGAATGGATGGTTCATTGTCAGACTCTCCATAAGAGCCGCCGCCTCTTCGATGATGCTATTGTAGTATCCGGTTTGAGGACGGTTGATTGCTGCCTCTAGAGCGCCCTCGTCAAGCATGCCAAAAGAACCCCCATATTTTTCAATGAGGGCATCATGTGCCGCCACGGCATCCTTGACAGTTGGGTAGACACGACTCATTCAGCCAGCAATTCATAGAGTTTGTCGTTACGCTCGAAACTCTCCCGGACCTGAGCCATGAACTCTTCATGGTGGTCGGAAGATGGATCGACTTCCTTATCCGGGTTATCTTGGACAGCCTCATGCTCTGGAATAGGATCTGCGCCGTTGTCCCTGCCTTGAGAGCGTAAGCGGCTTTGCTTGTTCGACGACGGGGAGGTGGTCATCGTCTTGCATCCTTTCACTTTGGCGAGATAGGGTGATCTGCGATTGCCTCGTGTTTCATTTTGCGGATAGGTTTTCCCCTTTTTCCCCGCCACGTAATGTAAACTTGATGTTAGCAAATATGCCAACGCCTGTCAATCCATTCTCGCTTGCGGGTGTATGAGCTTGGCCCCAAAAGCAGGTCCTTCTCTGAGCAATCGTCTGACCGTTCGGGCCAACCATTCTGAACAAGTCCGACAAGGGCCGCTTCTTTGCCTACTGTATCGACAAGACCGATACGGTGCGAAGTACAGGATATTGGGCAGACGCACGCAACTTCGCCAACGAATTCTCGAAGGCCGCTCGGATGCGAATATACGATTTAACGATTTGCGCGCCCTGCTATTGAGATTGGGGTTCATCGAGCGGGTAAGGGGAAGCCATCATATCTTCAGCAAGGGAGGAGTGACCGAAAGACGGAATCTGCAACGCGACGGCAGTCACGCCAAGCCCTACCAGGTCAGACAGGTCCGTCAGGTCATCCTGAAGTACAGGCTGGAGGAAGAGTGATGTACAAATACGAGGTCATAATCTACTGGAGCAATGCTGACGACACGTTCGTCGCCGAGGCGCCGGAGCTTCCCGGGTGCATGGCCCACGGCGATACACAGGAAGCTGCGCTCCGAAATATCAACGAAGCAATGGCGCTCTGGATCGACACCGCGCGCGAGTTTGGCGACCCTATACCGGAACCCAAAGGATAACGCCTGATGCTGGCATGAACCGGCGGGATCGGCCTGCCCCATTCGCCGGGCTGGGGCCTCTGTTTTTTGTAACTGATAAATGGATCGGCTGCATAGTTTTCGTCCGCAGCCAGGGGCATGTGCATGAACCGCAAGTCATTAAGCATCTGACTGACTTGCTCCTTCGTTGCCCCAACATTTAACTCAGCAAGCCGACCGCTCCTTTTCATCGTCAGCCTGATTAACGGCCTGATCTCATCAAGTTGCTGCGACTTTGTTTGATTCTCGAAGTACTCCAACCAGTTCACCGATAATCCCTCCTCGGCCTTCCGCAGCTGGAAAGCGGAACAGTTCAACGTCCCATCGTCAAGAATATCTATGAATCTGGCGTACCGCACAACGTGATCGCTGTCAGGAAGATCGTTATCAATCATGCGTTCACCAGCGACATGAGGTCGAACGCTCCAATTTGCTTCTTGATCCCTTCAACCGTGTCAATCCCGGCAGTGCGTGAGATTCGGCTGCTGCCTGAGCGCCGTTTGAAAATCACATACTGCATTTGCCGGTCTCCGAGAAAATGAAGACCGAGGTGACTTTCGTCTTCTCCCTTCCACACAGCGCGAATGTTTCCATTGTCCATGAGCGCCAGCCCTGCGCGGCGAGAAAAGTGCGACGATCTGATGAATGACCAGAAATCTTCTTCGGAACGTTCGTTCAATTCAACACCTTCAAGCGCCCCAGCACTGCGCAATCCATTGATACGAAGCCGATAGGCTTGGTAGATCTTTCGCGCAATACTCTTTTCCTGTTCAAGATCATCCATAAACTGGGAATACGCATCAAACTCGCTACTCAAGTCGAGAGCGGACGAAGGATCTACGGGCGGGGTCGGAAACTCGAAAGGGAGATTGTCGATACGCCTTGGGGAAGCTGCAGATGCGTAATAGCCCCCAAAGTAAGTATCAACAAGACTAGAATTCTGTGGAACCAATTCCTCTCTGTCCGGGTCAAAGACGGAGGTAGGGTCGCGTGTCAGCCAATTTGCAGGTGACCGAAAATCCTGGACAGATGCAGTGGATTCAACCGCTGTCATTATAGGTTCTCCACTAATCCCCAATGCTCTTTCTGAATTTCTTGACTTGTCACAGACACAAAGCAGTTGACGACTGAATCATGTGCGCGTTCGAACCAATCATCAGCCTCTGATTTTGCAGCTTGCCCAAGGCGGCCGCGCGCCCCGATTTCAAGAATCAGCACGGGCGCGTCCGCTTGCTGAGATATAACCCCGCTTCGTATCCTGATACTAAGTTGCAAATCATCTTCTATTCTGTAACCGTAATTGCAGTCGAATTCAGGAGATCCAAGAACCCCAATACCGGGGGCGAGAATCGAAAATGAAGGGATGATTTTCATAGTGTCTTGCGGCCCGCCCCAAAACTCACAGCGTTCTACAGCGTTGATATAGGTCAACTCGCAGAGGTCAATAACGGGTTCCTCCATTTGAATATCGTTTCGAATGAATTCGCTGAAAAGGCCATAATATCTGTCGAAAGTAGGCTTGATGTCCCCATGGAAGCGCGGGTATGAGTCATCTCTACGACGCCAGTTGAACATAAAGGCATTCTTCTGAATCTGAATGAGATTGACATCATCGTCTGCTATGAACCAATACCTGGGCATAGGGAAGACTTCATCCGCGATTGTTTCCAGCGCTATACCTACGGGAGGTTGCTGACGAACGACAGGAAAATCTTCTCTTATTCTTTCCCAAAAGAGACCGACATGTTCCCCGCGAAAGTCAGATAGCTGGGGGCTGAAGTATGTGGACACAACAACTTCGTTGACAGGAGGATTTCTGAACACGATGGACATCTGCAAGCTCGCTTCTGTTCATTAGCTGCAACACTATATGACGAAACATGCATACGTCCGGCAGCGACCGTGGTAGTATAACCATATTGCCGCGTGATAAACAAGCTCTAAGCCTCTCTTGCACGGATGCCCCATGAAGATCACCGACATCCGCGCCGTCTACCCCAGCTACCGCCAGCCTCTCGGCGGCTGGCGGCCCTACCTGTGGCAGATCGTCGTGCGCGTCGAGACCGACGCCGGCATTACAGGCTACGGCTATGGCGGCGGCGGTGTGGCCGGCGTCGAGGTCGTCAACCGCCATCTGCGCGAGCTGCTGCTGGCCGAGCGCTGCGACAGCGTCGCCGACATCGAGCGCCTGTGGGACAAGCTCTACACCGCCTCCATCCCCTACGGGCGCGGCGGGATCGCGATCATGGCGCTGAGCGGCATCGACCTGGCGCTGTGGGACCTGCTGGGCCGCGCCGAGCGGCTGCCGGTCTACGCGCTGCTGGGCGGCTCCGGCGCGCCGCGCATCCGCGCTTACGCATCAGGCGACGACCCGGAATGGTTTGCCGAGCAGGGCTTCAGCGCGCACAAGGCCTCCAGCGGCCGTCCAGAGCAAGCGGGCGATTATGAGCGGGCCGCGGCCATGGCGGAGGAATCACGGCGCTGCCTGGGCGCCGGCGCGCTGCTGATGTTCGACTGCTACATGGCCTGGGATGCCGCCGCAACCCTGAAGATGGCGCAAACCCTTGCGCCCTACGACATCTACTGGTTCGAGGACACGTTGACACCGGACGACCTCGACGGGCTGGCCCAGCTGCGGCCGCAGATCAAGCCAGTCCAGCTGGCCGGCGGCGAGCACGACTTCACCCACCACCGCTTCGCCGCCATCGCCGCGGCCGGCGCGCTCGATATCTGGCAGCCGGACGTGACCTGGTGCGGGGGTGTCACCGCGACGCGGCGCATCGTCGCACTGGCGCAGGCGGCCGGCGCGACCGTGGTCCTGCATCGCGGCGGCGAGCCGTGGGGGCTGCACGTCATCGCGGGGACGGAATGTGAAAAGTTAGGAGAGCTGGTGCTGGGCAACCGGCACAGGCAGCATGAACAGCTCTGGCTCGACGCCCCGCAGCCGCAGAACGGCTATCTGACGCCTACCGACGCGCCCGGCTTCGGGCTGCGCCTGAACGAGGAGCTGGTGGACTGACCTACACCAGGTACGGGATCGTCATCGGCCCTTCCGGCAGGACCGCGACCGGCGCGTCGGACCCCAGCCGCGCGACAGCGTCGCCGATATGCCCGTTCAGGTCGGCGACCGGCGTCAGGCCGGCGCGCGCGACCGCATCCGGCTCCAGCTCGCTGTAGATCGCCACCTGCGCCCGCAACGCGACCTCGGCGAACTTCTGCACCTGCCACTGGTCCAGCATGTGGAAATCGGGCCGGAAGATCGTGTCCAGCATCGCCTGCGGCGAGCTGTGCTCGTAGAGCAGCTTGGTGAAGTTGCCGTGCGCCGGGAAGCCGTCGTTGCAGCGCGCCGCCACGACCATCTCGCCGTCCTCCTCGATGATCTCCGCGGCCGCGCACATCCCCTTCACCGACTGATAGAGGTTCTGATCGAGCGGGAAGCCGCTATTGGTGGTAATCACCAGCGGGAAGCGCCGCTCGACCGGGGCCATCGCCGTCTCCTTCACGTAGCGGCAGCCCTCCTCGTGCGCCGCGATGACGTCGCCGCAGAAAAAGCGCGTGATCTGCCGCTCGTGGTTGAGCGTGACGTTCACCAGAAAGTCGACCGGCAGCGCCGACCCGTTCGCCCGGATCTGCTCCTGCGTCGGGTTGCCCGCCAGCACGCCCCACTTGCTCTGCGGATGGCCGATCATCTCGGCGCGGTGATAGTACAGGATCGAGGCCAGGTCGGCCACACCGGGGAAGACCGCCTTGTAGCCCCCTGAAAAGCCGGCCATGAAGTGCGGCTCGATAAAACCGACGAGGATGCGCCGGTCCGCCTCCACGTATTCGCGGTTCATCATCAGCGGGCCGCGCCCGTCCCGCCCCGGCCGCGCCACCGCCAGCGTATCTTCATCGTAGGCGTTGTGGTTGATCACGCACTGCCGCCGGTAGACCTCCGGCCCAACGATCCCTGCCAGCTCCTCCGCCGTATTGCCGCGGTGCGTGCCCGTGCCCACGATGACGGTGATGTTCTCCTCCGGCACATGCGCCAGCTCGGCCAGGATCCACGGCAGGAGGCGGTCGGAGGGCAGGGGGCGGGTGCCGTCGGCGATGACGATCGCAACGCTTTCGTGCGTGCGCACCGTTTCGGCCAGCGGCCGCGCCTCCTTTGGCGAACGCACCGACTCCTGGAACGCGGCCCGCTCGTCCGGCAGCCCTTCAACAAAGCGTGGGCGAATGATGGTGGCGTTTTCGGTCGGCAACTCGGCTTTCAGCCCGTCGCGGCCGTATTGGAGATGGATCTGCATCTTCGGTACCCGTTTGGCTGCAGTGGTCAGTGCCCGGTGGTCAGTTGCCAGTAGACAGCTACCAGTAGACAGTTGCGCGGCGCTGTCGTATCCGCTGTGAGTAGCGTAGAATTTGCTTCTCGTGTATTCTAGCCTTCTAGCCACCAGGCGGCAAGGGATACCGCGCGGCAGTGGTCAGTGGCCGGCGGCCAGTGGCCAGTAGACTATCTGCTGCAGTGCAAAGGTATGGGCGTATGCGCACGTACAAGGCAGTCCTTCACGACGATCAGATAGAATGGATCGAACAGCCTCCCAAAAGACCAGATAACACGGAAGTCTATATTACGTTCCTGGAGGAGACGGATTCGGTATCTCCGTCCAATGGCGGTCGATTGATGGCAGAGGTCCTGGCAGAGCTTGCACGAAGAGGTACATTTTCCAATATTGCCGGCCCAGTTGCCTGGCAACGGGACCTACGTTCCGATCGTGTCTTGCCTGACCGGGAGGCGTGATGCATATCCCTCACGGAAACTGGATGACCTTTTCGCCGGAAACCGAACAATGACAGCCCTGAAACAGTACCCGGACTCGACGGTCGAACAGGATGGGACGACCTACGCGCTGGCGCGCGCCGGCAGGCAGAAGATGCTCTGCGTGCGCGGTGACGCGACCGGCTTCCGCGGCGAGCCCGCGGACGGGATGCTGCTCTGCCCCCTGACCGCCGAAAACGCGGACGCGCTGCGCGGCCGGCTGCCATGGCTCACCCCCGTACCCTTGGGCGTGAAGACCTCGTTCGGCTTCGGCGACCGGCTGGGCGCGGCCACGCCCGGCCACATCCGCTCGGTCCAGGGCAGCGCGATCGCGCCGATCTTCGCCCAACAGTCGGTACGCGAGAACGACCGCATCGGGCGCACGCCGCAGCAGGTCATGGACGACGCCATGTGGGGCGTTGTGCAGATGGGCTGGTGCGCGCCCTGGGGCGCCGACGCCGACCACGTCAAGCTGGTCAGCGACCTGCCCGCCTTCGTCGCGGCCGGCTACACCTTCTACACGATCGACCCCAGCGACCACGTCGACAACGACGCCGAGACCGACTTGCTGGAGACGCTGCGCGCCAAGGTCAGTTCGCTGCCCTGGGAACGGCTCGATACCGACCTGGCCGCTTTGAAAGCCGACTACCTGGCCGCCCCGGTCGAGCTGGCCGGCCTGACGCTCACCTTCAGCGAAGAGAGCCTGCTGCGCGCGCTGGCCAAGTACGGCCGCGCCATCGTCCATACGCTCGACATCGCCGCCGCGCTCGACGCGCAGATGCAGGGCGCCACCTACGACCTGGAGATGTCGGTTGACGAGACCGAGACGCCGACGTCGATCTACGAGCACTACTTCATGGCGCACGAACTGCTGCGGCGCGACCTGCCGGTCGTCAGCCTCGCGCCCCGCTTCGTCGGCAAGTTCCAGAAGGGCGTCGACTATATCGGTGACACCGCGCCGTTCGAGCAGGAGCTGGTCAAGCACGCGGCCATCCTCAAACATTTCGACGCCTACAAGCTGAGCGTTCACACCGGCTCCGACAAGTTCAGCATCTACCCGCTGGTCGCCCGGCACGCCGAGGACCGCGTCCACGTCAAGACCGCCGGCACCAGCTATCTGGAGGCGCTGCGCGTGATCGCCGACCGCGACACCGCCCTCTTCCGCCGCATCCTCGACTACTCGCGCGCACGCTTCGAGACCGACCGCAAGAGCTACTTCCTCGACTGCGAGCCGGACAAGGTGCCCGCCAACGCCGACCTGAACGACGCCGACCTGCCGGGCCTGCTTGAGCAGTTCGACGCGCGCCAGCTTCTGCACGTGACTTTCGGCTCCAACCTGGATCGCTTCGGCACGGAGATTCACAGCCTGATCGCCGACCATGACGAGGCTTACGCAGAGGTACTCAACACCCACTTTACCCGCCACCTGGCGCCCTTTGTCAACGGCAGTTTTTCGTAACCGGTTTTTCGTTTTCAGCAACTGCAACGGCTGCAAACGCGACCGGTGTTCACTAAAAACAAGAAACTAAAAACCAAAAACTGCAGTAAGGAGAATTCAATGGCAGTTACACAGGAAATGCCATCCCTGCTCGAACAGGACCGACGACAGCTTCACCCGCTGCATCACCCCTCCCAAACCGAAAATCCGCTCATCATCGAGCATGCCGAAGGCGTCTGGCTCTACACGACCGACGGGCGCAAGATCCTGGATGCGATGGCCGGCCTCTGGAACGTGAATGTCGGCTATGGCCGCTCCGAGCTGGCGGAAGCCGCCTACGCGCAGATGCAGAAGCTGGCCTACACCTCCAACTTCGCCGGCATGACCAACCTGCCCGCCAGCGAACTGGCCTACAAGCTCTCCGGCTACGCATACCCCAGCCTCAAGACGACATTCTTCACCTCCGGCGGCTCCGAGTCCAACGACACCGCTTTCAAGACGGCCCGCTATTTCTGGAAGCGCCAGGGGCAGCCGGACAAGGTCAAGGTCATCTCGCGCCGCGAGTCCTATCACGGCATCACCCTCGCCACCACCAGCGCCACCAGCGTGCCCCGCTACCACAAGATGTTCGGGCCGCTGGTGCCCAACTTCATCTACTGCCACGCGCCCCATCCCTACCGCTACGAAGGCGAGCTCCAGGATGGCGAGACGGTCGGCGCGGCCGCGGCACGCGACCTTGAGGAGACGATCCTGCGCGAGGGGCCGGAGACGGTCGCCGCGTTGATCGCCGAGCCGGTGCAGGGCGTCGGCGGCGTCTTCGTGCCGCCGGACGACTACTTCCCGCGCGTGCGCGCCATCTGCGACCAGTACGACGTACTCCTGATCGCCGACGAGGTGATCTGCGGCTTCGGGCGCACCGGCGAGATGTTCGCGCTCAACCGCTACGGCATCGAGCCGGATATCCTCGCCTTCGCCAAGGGCATCACCAGCGGCTACCTGCCGTTGGGCGGCATTCAGATCAGCGACCGCATCTTCGACGCCATGAACAGCGCGCCGCAGGACGAGGCCTGGCTGCACGGCTTCACCTATTCGGGGCATGCCGCCTCCTGCGCCGTCGGCCTGCGCAACCTCGCCATTCTCGAGGACGAGAAGCTGGCCGAACGTTCGGCGGCGATGGGCGAGCGGCTGCGCGAGCGGCTGTCCGGGCTGCGCGAATTCGGAAACGTGGGCGACGTGCGCGGTCTCGGCCTCCTCTGCGCGGTCGAGTTCGTCAAGGACCAGGAGACCAGGGAGCCGGACAACGACTTGGCGATGAGCCTGCAGAACGCGACCGCGGCGCGCGGCGTGCGCACGCGCGCCCTCAACGGCAGCCTCGCCTTCTCGCCGCCGCTCGTCATCAACGAAGAGGAGATCGACCAGATCGTCGACACCATCGGCGCCGCGCTCGACTCGATGTCGGAAGATTGATGAGACCTGATCTCAGTGGAGGACAAGACAAACATATCCCCGAATTGACGGAGGTGCGGGAATATGCAAACATCCTTCATCTTCGAAACGAACGATATCAGGGGCAGATGTGGGACTGGCCCGTCCATTACGAGCCGGAATTAGTCGAAGAGAACGCGTTGTTTGAACTGCCGGATAATGACGATGGCATGAAGCAGGAACAGCGCAACCATTACAGCCCCACCAGTTTTACCGTCGGTGAGAGCGGCATTTGGTTTTTTTCGCTCCTCTGGGAAAACGGACGCGACGCCAAACCGGTAGAATTCCTTGATGCCGTTTCCGCAGCAGTCGCCGCGTCTGAAGCGGCGCCATAATCCCTTCAGTGTCAAGATGCACTACCGTTACGCTGTGTAAGCGCGCGGCGCACCCTGGAGTCTTCCCATGCCACCCGCAAACCCGCCGACCCTGATCGGCTCAGCGCCTTATTTCATGGTGCGCAGTCTCACCGCTTCCCTCGACTACTACTGCGATGTGCTCGGCTTCACCCGTCCCTATCTCTGGGGCGAACCGCCGACCTTCGCCATGCCCGACCGCAACGGCTTCATCTTCATGCTCAAGGAGGTGGGTGACGAGCATGAGATCCTTCCCAACCGGGATCGGGGCGGCCACTGGGACGCCTACGTCTGGGTCAAAAATGTGCGGGCGCTCTACGCCGAGTTCGAGGCCAAGGGCGCCGAGTTCGCCTACGGGCTGACGCATCAGCACGAATACGACAACATCGAGTTCGCCGTATACGACCCGGACGGCTACTTCATCGCCTTCGGGCAGGGGGCTGAGGACGAGGAATAAGGACGGCGGTTTTCAGTTTTTCGTTTCTTGTTTTCAGTTGTTGGTACGGAGCAAGACGCAGATTTTTATGGCCATGTCCACAAACGACGCGCAGCGGGGCTTTCTGACCGGCCTCTGGGAGATCCTGGGCGGCCACCGCAAGCTGGTGGTCCTCTCGATCGTGAGCGGCCTGCTCTTCTCGGCGACGACCCTCGTCCCGCCGCTGCTGGTGCGCCGCCTGATCCTGTGGATCACCGAGGGCGGCGGCTCCTCGTCCGGACTGCTGACGATGACCGCGCTGCTTGGGGTAGTGTATGTGCTGCGCGGCGTCGGGCGCTACTTTTACGGACAGTTCTCCCACCAGGCCGCCTACGGCATCACCACCAGCCTGATGGCGCGCGTCTACCGCCATCTGCAGCGGCTCTCGCACAGCTTCTACAACCGCCAGCGCACCGGCGCGCTGATCGTACGCTCGGTCAACGACATCGAAACGCTGGAGGACTTCGTCGCCCACGGCGTGCCCGAGCTGGTCATGGCGGTCGCCATCCCCGTCGCCATGTGGTGCGTCCTGTTCTGGATTCACCCCCTGCTGGCCCTGCTGGTCGTGCTGCCGCTGCCGATCGGCGGCTATGTAATCTACCGCTTCACCCGCCGAATCCGCCACGTATGGCGCCAAGTACGCGCCATCATCTCCGATCTGGTCGCCCAGGTGCAGGACAGCTTCTCCGGCATTACCGAGATCAAATCGTTCGGCAGGGAGAAGTCGCAGGCGGACCAGGTCACACACTCTGCAGAGGCCTACCGCGACAAGATCTGCGCCGCGACCAGGCTCTCGCTGTTGCCCTCGGCTATCGTCGAGTTCTCCGGCGGCGTCGGCGTGATCGTGGCCGTCTGGATCGGCGGCGGCCTCGCTCTCGCCGATACGCTCAATGTCGCCGACCTCTTCGTCTTCATCGCCTACCTGGCCTACATCTACCAGCCCTTCCTCAAGCTGGCCGACATCGGCGACACGCTGCACCGCGCCGGCGCCAGCCAGGAGCGCATCTTCGAGTTGCTGGCCGTGCAGCCGGAGATCAGCAGCCCGCCCGACGCGGTCAAGCCCCGCATCGACCGCTGGCACGTAGCCTTCCACAATGTCTCCTTCGGCTATCAACAGGAAGAGGTGGTGCTGAACGGGATCGATTTCGAGATCGGCGCCAGCCAGATGGTGGCGCTGGTGGGCGCGACCGGCGCCGGCAAGACGACGGTCAGCCGCCTGATCCCCCGCTTCTACGACCCCCAGGACGGGCAGGTCTGCCTCGGCGGCCATGACCTGCGCAGCCTTGACCTCGATTTCCTGCGCGCCAACGTCGCCTCGGTCATGCAGGATGTCTTCCTCTTCCACGGCACCGTGCGCCGAAATATCGCCTTCGGACGCCCGGACGCGACCATCGATGAGATCGTGCAGGCGGCGCAGGCCTCCAACGCGCACACCTTCATCGTCGACCTGCCCGACGGCTACGAGACGGTCATCGGCGAACGCGGCGTGCGCCTCTCCGGCGGCCAGAAGCAGCGCATCTCGATCGCGCGCGCCCTCCTCAAAGACGCGCCGGTCCTGATCCTCGACGAGGCGACCTCCTCGGTAGACACCGAGACCGAATGGCTGATCCAGCAGGCGCTCAACCGCCTCACCCGCAACCGCACCACGCTGGTCATCGCCCACCGCCTTTCGACCGTCCGCCACGCCGACAAGATCGTCGTGCTCGACAAGGGCCGCATCGTCGAGTCGGGCGCCCACGCCGAGCTGATGGCGCGCGACGGCCGCTACGCCCAGATGGTCGCAGCGCAGAGCCTGGCCCGCTCCTGGGAGCTGACCCAGGAGCCGGAGCTTGAGTTGTCGGTGGCCGGTGGATAGCTGCCTGCGGCCGGCGTAGCCCATGTGGTGAACTCTTGCCCCAATGCAACAATGACAACGACAAATCAGCAACCGCCGAAGGAGAGTTCTGCATGAGTTCTGCACTGGAAAGCAAACTGGAGCTGGCGCTGGCCAATCTGCAGCGCGTGCGCCTGGGAACGGACAATACGCCGCTGGAACATCTGCCCCGTTTCAGCGCCGCCCTGGGCGGGCCGCAGGTATGGATGAAGCGGGACGACCTGACCGGCCTGGCTTTCGGCGGCAACAAGACCCGTATGCTCGAATACAGCCTGGCGGTAGCGGTCGAACGCGGCGCGGATACGGTCGTCTTCGGCGCGGCGGTGCAGTCCAACTACTGCCGCCAGCTGGCAGGGGCCTGCGCCAAGCTGGGTATGACGCTGCATCTGATCTTGCGGTCCGAGCGGGAGATAGACAGGACGGCCATCACGGGCAACAACCTGGTGCAGCGGCTGCTGGGCGCGCATGTGACGGTGCTGTCGGGCAACGATCGCGACCGCCAGCAGGAGATGATCGCGGCCAAGGCCGAAGCACTGCGCGCGGCCGGCCACAACGTCTTCGTGCCGCGCCAAGACGATACAGTCGACCTGGATGTCATCGCCTATGCCGAGTCCGCCCTCGAGCTGGTGCGCCAGTGCCGTCAGGAGGAAATCGACCCGCGTACTGTCTACGTCTGCGCGGCCGACACGACCCAGACCGGGCTGGTGCTCGGCCTTAAGGCGGTGGGCAGCCCGATGCAGGTGAAGGGCATCAATCCAGCCTTCAAGAACGGCACCGAGGAGCGCATGGCCTGGACCGCGAACCAGGCCGCCGACCGGCTGGACCTGGATGTGACCCTGACCGCGGCCGACTTCGACAACGACGACTCCTTCGTCGGCGAGCGCTACGGCATTCCCTCGGCGGAGGGGATGGCCGCGCTGCGTCTACTGGCGCAAACGGAAGGGATCCTCTCCGACCCGGTCTACTCCAGCAAGGCGCTGGCCGGGCTGGTGGCCCACATCCGCAGCGGCGCGCTGCCGCCGCACGAGCCGGTCGTCTTCGTTCACACCGGCGGTGCCCCTGCGATCTTCGGTTATACCGAGGAGATGGTGGCGGCGTTAGAGGAGTGAGCGTTCTCCTCGTTCTTCACTTCTCGCCGTTACGCCCCATAAAGAGGTCACGGCCTGCCACCAGCGCCTGCATTTTGCGGGCAGGAATGTATTGCAAGGTTCATGGATAGGAACACTCTATCCATCTTAGAGGCTCGCGCATCAGTTCCCTTGGGGAGATCTCCAATTCCACACCCCCGAACGGCTTAAACAGTTCGTGGATTGCCGTTCCGAGATCCTTGGATGGCGCGACGTCTTCGTCAAGGGCGGCTCGGAGGATTTCACACGCCTCCTGTTCCATGGTGCGACCGTTCTCGGCGGCACGAATGCGCAGCCGGCGCTCCAGCGCTTCATCAACGTTCCCTACAGTGATGCTGGCCATGTTTAGAGCTCCTGGAAATTGTCGCCACATTATAGCATGATCACATCTACGCTGGCGTTCGCCCCAAGAACAGGTCACGGCCTGCCACCAGCGCCTGCATCTTGCGGTCGGCGACCGAACGCGGCAGCATCCAGAAGCCGCAGTCGGGGTGAATCCACCTGATCCGCTCCGCGCCCAGCAGGTCGACCGCCTGCTGGATGCGTCCGGCGACCTCGTCCGCGCTCTCGACCTCGTTGTCCTTGATGTCGATGACCCCAAGTCCCAGAGCCACGCCCTCACGCAGGTCGGTGAAGACCTCCAGCTCATCGTAGCCGCGGCGCGCGAACTCCAGCACCAGGTGGTCCACGTGCAGCTTGTTGAGAAAGCCGAGCAGGTTGGCCCAGAAGCCCTTCTGGATGCTCTGCCCGCCGTAGTTGCCGAAGCAGAGGTGCAGCGCCCGCTCCCCGCGCGCGCCGTCCAGCACATGGTTGATCGGCTCGTGCACCCAGGCAGCGTCCTCGGGATGACCGGTCAGGTTGGCCTCGTCCACCTGCAGGACCGGCGCGTCGATCGCCTCGACCTGGCTGCGCAGCACCTCGGCGATCGCCATCGTCAGGCTGGGCAGGTCGCTGTAATGGCGGTCTAGCAGCGTTTTGGCCAGCATATAGGGCGCGGTCACGGTGAACTTGAGCGGCGTCGCGGTCAGACCTTTCACCATCTGCCAGCTGGAGGGCAGGTCCATCTCGCCCTCGTTGATCGGCCCGTCCACCACGCCGGCCGGCTGTGCACGGAATCCCATGCCCTGCTGCGCCCGGAAATCGGCCACGTCCTGGCGCCCCATCCGGCTGGAGATGCCGCCCATCGGGCGCACGAAATATTCGATCATCCCATTCGTTTCGGGATGGTTGATATCGAAGCGGGTCAGCTCGCCGTCGGAGATCACGTCCAGCCCGGCCAGTTCCTGCGTTTTGAGGACGACGAGAATCGCGTCGCGCAGGTTGGGCGTGGATGGATAGGCGGCCAGCCAGGCCGGCAAGGGATAGCTGCCGACGACCGTCGTCTTGATTGAGGGTTCGCTCATTGCGTACTCCTGGTGTGGGGGTTTTGAGATGCGTTCAAGTCAGTGGTGTGGATTGCGGCGGGTAAATTGTGGATAGAAACCTCTAACTACTGACTACAGCGAGACACCGGGCAAGACGATCAAAATCCTCGGGGCATTGTTGCCGGATGGCGTCGATACGGCGGGCTGCCTCTTCGGCCAGAAACTCGAAGTTTTTGAAATCGACAAGTCGAAGTGAGGTAATCTTCATGCCTCTCCCAGATCAGGCCGCCTACCAGTATGTGGAAAATCATAACACGGTCAGCAGTCGCGTAGTAAAATCGGCCTGCTCACTCCCCTTTCCACTCACGCCCCAACAACACCGATTTGTCTTTTTCTGGGAATTGGTGAACACTTCACCTGCAGGGCGCGCCGCGGCTGCGCGCAGCCAAACCATCACGCCAAACACAGGTAACCATGACCAACGACACCCAGCCCAGTCCGATTGCGGCCTTCCGCGCCAGAATGACCGCCGGCGACATCTGTATCGGCGCCTCGATCACCCTGACCGACCCGCACGCCACTGACGCGCTCGGCGATTCGGTCGACTTCTTCTGGATCGACATGGAGCACAGCACGATGACCCTGGAGGCGCTGAGCGGACATCTGCTGGCCGCCAAGGCAAGAAACAGGCCGGCGCTCGTACGCGTGCCCGGCAGCGCAACGCCCTTCATCAAGCCGGTGCTCGACGCCGGCGCCGACGGCATCATCGTGCCGCAGATCCGCTCCGCCGCCGAGGTGCAGGATGTCGTCAACAGCTGCCGCTACCCGCCGTTGGGCGAGCGTGGATACGGGCCGCGCGTGCCCTCCAACTACGGACGCGTCGGCGGCAACGCCTTCATCGAGCGCGCAAACCGCGAGATCTTCGTCGCCGTCCAGATCGAAAACGCCGACGCCATGGCCGCCCTTGATGACATTCTGACCATCCCCGGGCTCGACTCGATCGCGCTCGGCCCCTGGGACCTCTCAGCCTCTCTCGGACTGATCGGCGAGGTGGAGCATCCCACCGTAGTCGAGGCCATCGACAGCATCATCCGCCGCACGCGCGCGGCCGGCCTCTTCGTTGGCGCCGGCATGGCCCCCGACGCCCGTTTTGCCCTCGGCATGGCCAAGCGCGGCGTGCAGTGGCTGCAGGTCGGCGACGACACCGGCTACATGATCCTGGCGATGGACCTGATCACGGCCGCGGTGCGGGCCGAGCGGGATGATTCCTAGTTTTCAGTTTCTGGTTTTGAGTTTTTAGTTGGTGGGTGGCGGCTGCTAAGAACGAAGACCTTCTTCGCTTTCTCAACCCTCCCAGTCCGGTATCTCCACCATCTGCCCGCCTTGCAGCGCGCTCTGATGCGCGCACAGGCCGGGCAGCGCCATCCGCAGCGCGGCGTGGATATCGAGCGGCGGCCGCGTGTCATCGCGGATGCAGGTCAGAAAGTCCTGGACCATGGTGAACTCCGCGGTACCGTGGCCGCCCTGCGTCGCTTCGGCCGGCGCGTCGGTCACGTTCTCGGTGATCGGCATCTCGATCATATTGCGCAGATGCGGCACCGAGTCCAGCCAGACGTTCGTCTGCAGCGGGCTGACCGGTGGGCGGGAGGTCTCCAGCACGCCCTCGCTGCCGTAGATCGAGTAGTAGTGGAACATCGGCTCACGCGTGATCCCGAACGCGCACAGAATTTTGATCACGCCGCCGCTAGCCGTCTGCAAAATCGCCACCTCCATGCCGGACCTGGCGCGATCGGGCAGATCCTCGCTGGCGCCGGCGACCCGCATGCCGCTGGCCGCCACGCAGCGCTCGCCCGTCACCTTGAGCAGCGGGCCGAGGCTGTGCGTGCAGTAGTGGATGGCCGGCATCGAGGCGCGCCACGCCGGTGAACCGTCCGGATTGCGCAGCAGATGGCGCGTATCGTGAATGTACTCGGCCTCGGCATACATGAAGTCGCCCAGCAGACCGGCGCTCCACATCTCCTGCCAGCTCAGTATATGCGCCCAGTAGCAGCAGTTCTCGGCCAGCATGAACTTCTGGCGCGGGTGCGCCGCCACCGCCGCGAGCAGCTCGCGGCACTCGTCCAGCGAAGTCGCCAGCGTTACCTCTTGCAGCACGTGGCAGCCGGCCTCGAGCGCGGCCACAGTATGCTCGCAGTGCAGGGGCACCGGCGAGGCCACGAAGACGATGTCCAGCCCGTGCGCCAGCATCTCATCGTATGCGCTGTACAGGCCGGCCTGCGGGAAGATCGCGCCGAACCGTTCCAGCGCGCTCGCGTCGATATCACAGCCGGCGGCCACATTGCAGTCCGGCATGAGATCGAAGATGCGCGCCGGGTCAAGACCGCGACGGAGCCCGACAACGCCTACACGATATGTGCGCATAAGGAATCTCCTTCAAGAAAGAGGCAAGAATCGAGAGGAACGAAGGTTGTTTTGCTTCGCACGAGTCGAGCGCAGCCGGGGGATCCTCACACCGGTCTGGGTCAAAAACGAGCGCGGGGCGTCGGTTCCTGCCTGGTTGGAATCGAGCCAAGCGGTGAAGCTACGATGCGTGCAAAAATCGCCGCTGCCGCATACTCCATCGCCTCCGGGCCCTCCATGTGGTATCGTCCGCGGCGGCCCGGACCGATGACGGCGAAGCACAGGCTGGCTGCCGGGCGCGCGCCTGGCATTGTCACATTCGCGTCTTTCGACGGCATCCTTCTTATGTCACGGTGAGTTTTTCTGCGCCCAGTCCTGTAGTACACTCAGGAGCAGAGACGGGCTTCACAACGTCAGTCGAGAAGCGTGCGTTTAGCGTGAAAGCAACACGTTACTTTGAAGAGCAGGTCCTGCGCAAACGGCCATATCTGAAACGAACCTGGTGTGAAAAGGTGTTGGCCGAACCGATCCATTACGAAGCGCAACCCGAGGATGATCGCATACGATTTTGGGGATTTGTTCCAGAACTCGGCACCTTTTTGCGCGTGATAACGTTGGAAGACGGCGAGACCGTTCACAACGCATTTCCCGACCGAAATTTCAGACCGTAACCACAGATAACCCTATGAAATTCCATTACTACCCTGACACCGATTCCCTCTATATAGAACTCTCTGAAAAGCCGAGTGCGGATTCCACAGAGGTTGCCCCAGGAGTCATTCTGGATCTCGACGAGGAGGGCCAGCTTGTCGGCATCGATATCGACCATGCCAGTCAGATTGCCAATCTGTCGACACTCGAAGCAAAGTCGCTGCCGGTCCAGACCTTAACGCTCGTTTGATTTCAGTTCCATTCCTCGTGGACATCCCGCATACGTGATTGTTCATCCTCACCCGTTACCGATCGCGCGCAGATCGGCCACCACGCCCTGCGCTTCGGCCTCGTACAGCTTCCAGATCACGCGCAGGCTGCGCAGACTGCGCCGGCCGTCGGTCAACGGACGGCGGCCATGCTCCAGGCAGTCGACAAAGTGGAGCAACTCGTTCTCGACATGCTTGCCCACCGCCGTCTCGAGCAACAGCTTCTCGCCGCCCTGCTCCTCTTCAAGCGCGCCCTGATGCAGCAGCAACCGCCCCCGGCCGATCTGCCCCTCCAACATGCCCTCGGTGCAGTGGGCGTGGAATGAATATTTGAGCCGCGTGCCCTTGGCGCCCCAGGTGCCGAAATGGTAGCCGAGCGCGCCGTTGGCAAACTTGAGCGAGACGTTGGAGGTGCCCTCGCCTTCCATCCACGGCGTGCCGAAGTTGGTGCCGGTATGGGTGCCGCAGACCGGCTGCCCCATCCAAGCCAGTAGAATGTCGATGTAGTGGCAGCCGTGGCTGAACAGCTGCCCGCCGCCCAGCGTCTCCTTGCGGTGCATCCAGCTGCCCGGCTCGCCCTGCGTGTGCTGCTCCGTCCAGATCGAGAGCTGGAACAGATCGCCGTAGGTCCTGGCCTTGAGCAGCCGCTCCATCTCGACGACGATGGGGTGGAACCGCATGCAGTAGGCGACCATCAGGGTGAGACTAGCCTGCTCCGCCGCCTCGATCAGCGCCAAGCATTCCGCCTCCGTATTGGCCAGCGGCTTCTCCATCAGCAGATGTTTGCCGCGGCGCAGCAGCGCCATTCCGATCGGATGATGCAGGTGATGAGGCACGGCCAGGATGGCCGCGTCGATATCATCGAGGACCTGCCGGTAGTCGGTCGCGACCGTGTCGCAGCCCATCAGATCGGCAGTCGCCTGCGCGCGTGCCAAGTCCAAATCAACCGCGGCGGCAAAGCGGGCGCGGCCCTGCAACTTCCCGAACGCGGACCGGTGGGACCGCCCCATTCCGCCGCAGCCGATCAGTCCAATGCGAAGCATAACTGCAGTTTTTGGTGGTTAGTTTTGAGGTTTTCAGTAACTGCCGCGTGCGAGCAGCGATGCTACCCAGCAACCATTTCTCCAGTCACGATAACGCCGTGAACGCATCCTATGCAAGTTCGTGGCTGCAAGGCGAACGCCCACCAGGAACCGAAAACTTCCCACCCCACTCAGTCCCGCCTGTGCTCCGCTGCGCCTCTTTGCCCGTCGCCAAGTGCGCAGCAGATGCGGTCGGCTACGGGCAAACTCTACGATTGACAGCACGGCCCATTTGGTATACAAAATGGTGATCATGTGCGCATAGCGCAACGCAAAAGGAGGATAATGCAACAGAAACGCGGCCAACAACTGGTCCAATCGCTAGAACGCGGGCTCGTCGCGCTTGAGATGGCGCTCGAAGGCAACGTCCGCCCCGTCGATGTGGCCGAGGCGCTCGGCATCGACCGCAGCACCGCCTACCGCCTGCTCTATACCCTGACCGCAAAAGGCTACCTGCTGCAGGACGCGCGCACGCGCGCCTTCACCTCCAACCCGACCAAGTTCTTCCAGCTCTACAGCAAGGTCTCAAACCTGTTGGACTGGCCCGACGTTGCCGGAGAGTTCCTCACCCGGCTGCGCGACCAGAGCGGCGAGACCGCCAACCTCGGCGTGCGCCAGGCCAACAACGTCATCTACATTGCGCACAAGCCGGGCCAGGCCGCGCTCAGCGTCAACTTCGCCCTCGGCACAAGCCGCCCGCTGCACTGCTCCGCGCTCGGCAAGGTGTTCCTCGCCGCGCAGCCCGACGCAGCCACCGCCGAGTGGCTCGCCTCCGCGCCGCTGACCGCCTTCACCGCCAAGACGATCACCGAGCCGCACCACCTTGAACGCCATCTGGTCACGGTGCGCGCCGACGGCTACGCGGTCGATGACGAAGAGACCTTCGCCGGCGTGCGCTGCATCGCCGCGCCCATCCATGACCACAGCCGCCAGGTGATCGCGGCCCTCGGCATCTCCGGCCCGGCCACACGCATCACGCGGGAGCAGCTGCCCGATTTCGCCGGGATCGTCAGGCAGGCCGCCGCGCAGCTCTCCGCCGACCTCGGCGCACCCAGTCCCGACCGCTGACCCTTTCAACCATCCCAACCGCCGTCCATATCGCTGAGGAGATACAGATGAGCCCCGCTTCCGATTCGCCGTCCGGCCGCCTCTTCCCGCCCCACCTGCTCCATGCCCGCTGGCGCACCTTCGAAGCGGCCGGCTATTCGCAGCCGGTCACCGGCGTCATCTACCGCGGCGAGCCGCGCCCCACCTGCGGCATGCCCCTGGGCGGACTCGACACCGGCTGCATCGACATCGAGCCCAACGGCATGTTCGGCTACAACACCATCTTCAACCACCTGGTCGAGCCGCGCGCGCTCCTCAACCTGCCCATGCTCGGCCTCGCCTGCCGCGACGAATATGGCACAGATCGCGCCTGGGTCCTGGTCTCCGACACGCTGGGCAAGCGCGACACGCCCCAGCCGGCCCAGAGCGCCGTCACCTTCCCACCCACCGACTACGCCCCCCTCTTTGACGAGACCGGCCTCGCCGGCGCGGCCATCGCCGACTCGATCGACTACTGGGGCCACTATCCGGTCCTCGACATGGAGTTCAACAGCGACGCGCCGGTCACCGTCGGCCTGCGCGCCTGGTCGCCCTTTATACCCGGCGATACAGCCGTCTCGATGACGCCCGGCGCGGTCTTCGAGATCCACCTGCGCAACCCGGACAGCAACGCGCACAGCGGCGTAATCGTCTTCAACTTTCCCGGCTTCAACCCGCACGACCCGGCGACTGACAAAGGCGTTCAACGAAAGTCATTGAATGGCGCGCTCAACGGCGTCCACGTGCAGAGCCGGAGCCGGGGCGATGCCTGGGAGATGGCCTATGTGCTGGCCGCGCTCAACGACGCCGCTCCGGTACAACACGGCGGCGCGCTCAACGCCGACAAGGACGCCTGGCGCCGCATCGGCGACCAGCTGCCGCCGTCTTCAGAGGATGACAGCGGCGCGGCTCTCGCCATTCCCTTCGACCTCGCGCCGGGCGCCGCGCAGACCGTGCGCGTCGTGCTGGCCTGGCACGCGCCGCACTGGCGCGCCGGCGGCAGCCCGGCCCACGAGGAGACCCCTCTCTTCACGCACATGTACGCGCGCCACCATCCCGACGCGCTCGCCGCCGCCAACTTCCTGGCCAGGAACCACGAGAGGCTGCTGCGCCGCGTCATCGCCTGGCAGGAGGCGCTCTACAACGCGCCCGAACTGCCCGGCTGGCTGGCCGACGCCCTGATCAACAACCTGCACCTGGTCCCGGAGTGCAGCATCTGGGGCCAGGCGCAGCCGCCGCTCGGCGACTGGTGCGCGCCCGAAGACGGCCTTTTCGGGCTGAACGAATGCCCGCGCGGCTGCCCGCAGATCGAGTGTCTTCCCTGCAGCTTCTACGGCAACATCCCGCTCGTCTACTTCTTCCCCGAGGCCGCGCTCTCCACGCTGCGCGGCTACAAGGCCTACCAGTTCCCCGACGGGCGCCCACCGTGGATCTTCGGCGGCATCACCGCCACGGACGAGGCCAACCGCCCCGGCTACGGCCTGAGCGCGCCCGACGTCGGTTATCAGACCGTCCTCAACGGCGCCTGCTACGTCATCATGCTCGACCGCTACTGGCAGGCCTCGGGCGACGACGCGGTGCTGGCCGAGTTCTGGGACTCGCTCAAGCGCTGCAACGATTTCTCGATGGACCTGCGCCCCGCCTACGGCCCGTCCCAGGTGATGGCGATGCCGGCGCCCGGCACCGACACGCACGGCCTCGGCGACACCGAATGGTTCGAGGCGCCCGAACCCGGCTGGAAGGGCTACGTTACCCATGCCGGCGGCGTGCGCATGGCGCAGGTGCAGATCATGCGGCGCATGGCCGCGGCCATGGAGGACGACGCCTATCTCGCCCGCTGCGACAGCTGGCTGGAAGCCGGCGCGCAGGCCCTTGAGGAGCATCTGTGGGTGGGCGAATACTATCTCAACTTCAACGAACCGGAGACGGGGCAGAAGTCCGACCTGGTCTTCGGCTACCAGCTGGACGGCCAGTGGGTGACCGACTGGCACGGCGTCGACGGCGTCTTCCCGCCGCCGCGCGTCGAGAGAACGCTGCAGACGCTGGCCGCGACCAACTGCGCGCTCAGCCAGTCGGGCGCGGTCAACTACGCTACCGCCGAGGGCGGCCCGGCCAAGGTGGGCGGCTACGGCACCTTCAGCTACTTCCCACCCGAGCTCTACATGCTGGCGATGACCTTCATGTACAACGGGCAGCAGGAGTTCGGCCGCGACCTGCTGCAGCGCTGCCTGCACAACATCACCTGCCGCTGGGGCTACACCTGGGACGCGCCCAACACGGTGCGCGGCGACGCCGACACCGGCCAGCGCGCGTTCGGCGCCGACTACTACCAGAACATGATGCTCTGGGCCGTCCCCGCCGCCCTCCAGAACCAGGCCCTGACCGGTCCGATGCAGTCAGGCGGACTGGTGGAACGCGTCATCGCAGCGGGAAGGGAACTGCGGATTTGAGTTCCTGGTTTCCAGTTTTTGGTGGGCATCGTCTTCATTAGCCAGACTGCGAAGCAGGATGTAACGGAGGTGAATCCAGTGCGATACCCTGTCCCCATCACCGAAGAGCTGATCGACGAGCTGCTCCCTTTCTGGGAATCCATCTATGGAATGGTCTTCCCGGACATAGGGCGCGAGGTCTTCCTCGGCGCCGAAGATGCCTACAACCGCAGCACGCTCTACATGCGCAGAGAGGGTGAGCGCCTGGCCAGCACCTGCTTTACCATGCACTCGAAGAGCGTGCCGGCCCTGGCCGGGTTCAGTGAGGTCGCCACCGACCCCCTGTTTCGCGGGCGCGGCATGGCGACCGAGATGTGCGGCCAGGCCGTCGAGGACGTTCGCGCCGGCGGCGGCGAAGCCTTCTTCCTCGGTACCGACAACCCGGCCGCCGCGCGCATCTACCACCGACTCGGCTGGCGCAAGCTCGCCGGGGCCGCGGCGATGGTCAACATCCTCAGTGGCGAATCCCCCGAAGCCTTCCTGGTGGACTACTTCAGCGGCGGGGCGGCAGAGATCGTTGAGGCGACGCCCGCCGAGCGACTCCCCATGATCCCGCTGCTTCTCTGTCCGCACGACTGGCAGGTGCTGGACGCGAACACGGCCTGCCGCTCAACCCGCTACGCGACGCAGACATCCTGTATGGGACTCTATGTGCGCTATCAGCGAATTCAACGGGGCGGCGGCGCATGGTTTGCCGCCAGAACGGCTGAGGGGAAGGCCGTCGGGCTGGCCACGGCCCGCCGCGATGACGCCGGCGATTGCCAGATCGACGGCTTCGTCCACGCCCGCTTTGGCGCGGCCTGGAAACCGCTGCTGCAGGCCACGATCGAAGCAGGCACAGGGCAGCGCCCGTCCCGATGCTATGCGGTCATATCCGTCGAGGATGAAGAGAAGCAGGCTCTGTTCGAGGCGCTGGGCTTTCGCAGGACGGGCGAGGGAGAAGCGTTCGAACTGGACGGCCGACAGGTGGCCTCGGTCAGGATGGAGAGATAGACGCCCCGGCCCGACTGACCGGTTTCCTCCTGCCAGTCAGGGCCATATGGAAATTCCTGGTTGCCGGGCGAGCGCCCACTAAGAACCAGAAACTCGAAACCAAAAACTTCAAACGGAGTACCCGTCCTGGTTGTGCTTGCGCCAGTCGGGCCGGTAGCCGCGGCTGCTGTCGAAGCCGTACGACGGGCGGATCTGGTTCGGGCTGATCCACGGCCACGCCTGCCCGCCGATGATGCGGTAGTCGTCGCCCTTGCCGCACAGCCAGTAAAACATGTGCGCTACATAGCGCGCCTGGTTGTGCCCGCCGTAGTAGGCGCTCTGCAGATCGAAATCCGGCTCGACGATCCAGTCGCGCTGCGGCGGAGAGGTGCGCCAGTAGTTGTACTTGAGCATGTGGCGCCTGCCTTTTGCCGTCGAGAGGCCGCGGCGATGCAGAATGCTCTGGTGATGGATGCCGATCGTGCCGGCCGGCCCTTCGGCGTAGACCCCGTTCTCCTCGTTGGGCCGCTTGGTCGGCGCGATGTGCGAGCCGGGCACCAGCTCGGTCGGCCCCAGCTCGACCGGCGTATCCTGCGGAAAGTAGAAGACCTCGACGAAGTTGAGCTCGGGGCCGAAGACGTGGTCGGCGTCGTGATGCCAGCCCTGCGCCGGACTCGGGCACTCGACGTGGTGATGGCTCGCCAGGATCGGCAGGCCCACGTTGGCTCCCAGCAGCGAGCGCATTACGCCCGTCACCTGAGGATTGAGCAGCACATGCTCGATGAACCACGCCTCCAGGAAGATCGTGCTCGGCTCGTGCGAGGCGCGGATGCGCTCCAGGTCCGCCTGCGTCATGCCGTCGGGAATGTAGCTCGGATCGGCCGGGATTTTCCCTTCCAGATAATCGCACGTGCGGCGGTTGATCGCGTCCGGCACCACGCCTTCCAGCAGCAGGTATCCCTCGCGGCAGAAATCCAGCACCTGCGAGTCGGTAAGCGTCGGCTCGCAATCGCACGTATGATTGGCTTTATCGTGGATCATCTTCCTCTCCTCAGTGGCATTGTCGTTGCGATCAATCTATCACAACTGCGCGCATCAGGAAACAGGTTGCGCCGCGCGTTCGCACTGCTCAGCCGGGCTGTACGACGGTGGTTGGCCAACCCTATACTACTTGATGCCAAGGGCGTCGAGCGTTGCTTCGCTACTCATAAGCTTCCCTCCTGTGGCGAACCCGCAGCACAATCATGATCCCATCGCTTTCGGCATCGAAAATCGCTCGACAATTACCGACTCTCAACCGCCTGCATTTCCTGCCAGTCAGCATAACCACCTGATTTTGGCCAGCGCTGCCGGTTTGCTCGCATACTGCTCGATCTTGGCGATGATCCGCTCGCGGTCACCTGTGTCCAGGCGGCGCATGTCCCTGATCGCCCTTGTCCTCCATTCAATCTGCATTTCCGTGCCCATACAAAAATGTTCGCATATCGCGAACATTTTATCAACTATGCTACCGGTCTACCGGCTGAACCTGTTCGCCGGCCGCCGCCCATTGCTTCCCTGCATGACCCCACTGCTCACAGCCCCGGGGGAACGCCGTAGGGCGCGTCGGTAAAGCGCGCCGCCGATCCATTCAACGGCCACGTCTGCCCGCCCTCGGTCCGAAACTGCGCGTGCTTGCCGCACAGCCACAGGAACATCTCGGCCGCATGGCTGGCCGCCAGCCATATATCACGATAGTAACCGGAGTCCATGTCGGGCAGGTAGGGCGCTTTGCCGAAGTCGAAATCGGGGGCAATGCACCAGTCCCGTTGCGGGGGCGCGGTGCGAAAATAGTTGTACTTCAGATTGTTCCTCACCCCAGGCGCCTGCGCCCGCATCGAAGTCGAGCGCCGGTGCCAGATCGAGTAGACCGTGATGAAGATCGAGCCGGCCGGCCCGGCCATGAACTCACTGCCGCGCACACGGTCCAGATGCTTGAGGTGGTCATTGGCCGAGTAGAGAAGATGCGTCCCGGGGATAATCTCGGTCGGCCCCATCTCCATCGTGCATTCCTGCGGCAGATAGAAGACCTGCAGGTTGCGCAGCTCATGCGTGAACTTCGAGTTGCCGTCGCGGTGCCAGGCCTGCGCCTCGGTCGGATATTCGACGCGGTGGTTGCTCATCAGCAGCGGCAGCCCGAAATTGACGCCCAGCAGCGACCGCACCGCGCCCGCCGCCTGCGGATTCTTGATCACACCCTCCACAAACCAGTCCTCGTACAGGATCTCGGTCGGCTCGTGCGATGTGTTCTCCGCCAGAAAGGCGCGCACGCGTTCATTGACTTCCTCCGGCACGACCGCCTCCAGCCGGAGGTAACCCCGCTTGCACACGCCCAGCACCTCGTTATCGCTCAGCGTCGGCTCACAGTCGTAGTAGCTTTTCATCACCTTATCTCCACTTCTCCAGAATGAACTCGCAGCCCAGCCCGGTGGGCCGGTTCTCATCCGGCACCAGCGCCAGATTGGGAAACTGCACGATCCGCCAGCCGTCTTTCATCGCATCCAGCACCGTCTCGTAGGGCCACGGGTCTCCGGGATGCTGCTCGACGACCTCGCCGTCCAGCACCAGCGACAGGCCGATTACCTGCGCGGTCACCGACGTATGGTCGGCCTGCAGGTAGAGCAACTCCTGCCGGCCGCCGCCCCCGCGGCGCAGCGTCTCGATCACCGCCCGCAGCCGCTCTTCCGTCAGCGCGCCCTTTTCCAGCGCCTCGATACAGCCCTCGAGCTGTTGAATCGCCGTCTGCGCCATTTCCCTCTCCTGAACAGTGCGCCGGTCATGGAGGTGCAGGCAGCGCCCCCATGACCGGCTCTGAAAAAATCGTCTCTAGCGTCGGCGCAGGCCGCCCTGCTGCCCGCCGCCTCTTACCACTGGGTCAGGTCCCAGGTGCCGCCGGGATTCCGCTCCATATCGTTCTGTTCCAACTCGCGCTCGACCCAATCGAGCAGGCTCTGCTGGAAGCGCTCAGCTGCTTCATCCAGCGTAATCTCACCGAGGTAGAACTCGGTGTAGATCGTCTGGCGCTCGGTCTGCTGCGTGAAGTCGGTGGAGGTGCCTGAAATGTCGAAAGCCATCTGCGAGGTCGGAATCGCGCCCTGAACGGCCGCGGCAAGGTCATCGGGCAGGGTCGGCTCCAGGCCCTTGAGGATCGATATCGCGCCCAGCTTGGACTCGTGCGCTTTGCGCCAGTTCTGCGGCGCGCTGATGAACTGGAGGAAGTCGATCGCTGCATTCATCGTGCCGCGCTCCATCGTCTGCCAGTGGACGTTGAAGGTCATGCCCACACCGGCCACGCCCGGATAGGGGTTGGGATCGGCCAGCTCCGACTCCTTCGGCCCAATCAGCGGGTTGGTCGCCACACCGACCTCGAAGTCGATCTCCGGGTTGGTCAGGAAGTTCTGCGCCATCCACATGCCGCTCAGGAAGACGGGCGCATTGCCGCTGATGAACTCTTCCGGCCCGGGCCGTCCATTCACCTTCCACTCCTCGGTGAAGTAGGGAGCCCACATCTTGCCCAGGCGCAGAATCTCGCGGAATTCGGGGCCGGTGGCGTCAAAGAGGCCCAGGTGGACGGCGCGCGCGAACTCCTCCTTGTCGATGAAGCCCTTGACCAGCGAGGGCTTATAGTCCAACACATCCCACTCCGCCTTGCCGACCGGCTCGATCAGCGAATGGTCGAAGATGATGTTGTCCCATTGGGTTGCAGGCCCCAGCTGCCCGACGATCGGTTTCTCGTAACCGGCCGCGTGCAGCTGCTCGAGCAGTGCGACCAGATCGCTGTAGTAGTTGGGGAAGGGGAACTCCAGCCCCAGCTCATCCAGCACCGTCTTGTTGTACCAGATCGTGATCGGCGCGGCATCGACCGGTATGCCGTAGTAGTGGCCGGCCGGGCTGCGCTCCTGCGCAATCGCGCCCGTGAAGCCGTTCTCGAAGATGTCGATCCATTGCTCGCTGCCCGGTTCACCTTCCGGCACATACGGGTTCGGCTGCAACAGGTAGGCGTCCAGCGGCACCATCAGCCCCTTGTCGCCGGCCGCGCCGTTGTAGAGCGTGTGCCCGTAGTAGAAGAAGATGTCCGGCCCCTGACCGGCGGGGACCTGTGTATTTACGAACCATTGGAAGGGGTCCTGTCCTGCAGGCCCAACCGGCCCCGGCACCGGCACAATATCGATGCCCGGGTGCATCGCCTCCCACTCGGCGATCAGCTCTTCCAGGCCCTCATTGCCCTTCACACCGGCGGCCTTTTGGGCCTCGGTCAACGCCTCGGTCAGATCGTAACCGGAGATAAACACTTCAAGCGTGCCCTGGTAGTCGACGTTCAGACGGCCGCTCGCCGGCACCTCGACTTCGACCACCTGCTCGACCACCACGGGCGCGGCGCACGCACTCAAAAGGAAAACTGTAATGACGGCCAACGTTCCGATCAGCCTCCGCTGGCGGTCGCCAAAAGTCCGCTGCAGCTTGTGGAAAACGTCTCGCATGGGTGTCATCCTTTTCTTCTCCTTTTCCTGGTAACGGTTCGATTCTGAGAGGCCCACAGGGCGCCCTCCTCTTCAGGTACACAATGCTTGTCAGTTCTCGGCTTCACCTCCTTGCTATGCCGGGCTACGCCTTGAGCGCGCCCGATGACAGCCCCTTGATGAAGAGGTTGCGCGTGAAAACGAAGAGAATAATGATCGGCAGCGATGTAACCGTAAAACCGGCGAATACCAGCCCCCACTGCGTCTGCTCCGTGTAGGCGCGCACCATGCTCCACACGCCCAGCGAGACCGTGTAGAGCTCCTCGTCGTTGATGACAACCGAGGCCCAGATGATATCGTTCCACTGCCCCAGTACCAGCAAAATGGCCAGCGTGGCCATAATCGGCGTCGACAGGGGGAAGGCGAGCCAGCGGTATGTTTGCAACTCGCCCGCGCCGTCGATGCGCGCCGCCTCGAAAAGCTCCTCCGGCAGGCTCGCCATAAAAGGCCGCAGGAGAAATACGCCGAACGTCGCGCCGCCCGCCGCGTAGGGAAAAATCAGGGCCCAGCGCGTGTTCGTCAGATGCAGCCGCAACACCAGCATGTACTGTGGAATCAGGCTGAGGACGAACGGTATCATCATCAGGCCGATAATGGCATAGAAGAGATACTCCTTACCCGGAAAGGAAAAACGGGCAAAGATGTAGGAGGTATAGCTTGCCAGAAGTACCGCCATGACGGTCGCAACCGCGCTCACGATAATCGTATTCGTGATGTAGCCGGTCACCGCGCGGCCAATCCTGGAATAGTTGTCAAAGTGATAGGGCAGCATAATCCCCCAGGGATTGGCATCGAACTGATGGCCCGTCTTGCCGCCCTGGATGAGCAACATCCCGACCGGGACCAGCGACAGGAACAACAGCACGGCCAGCGCCGCGTGCGCGGTCAGGTCGCCGCCGCGCACGAGTGCAATGGTCTTCGCGATGCGTTGCACATTCGCGGTCACGGTTCTCACCTCACCCTGCATCCGGCTCGTATTCGACATCCGAGCGCACAAATCGCAGATTCAGATAGGTCGCGCCCAGCACCACCACAAACAAAACGACCCCAATCGCCGAAGCATAACCAAAACGGGAGTTGAAAAACGCCTCGCGGTACATATAGTAGGCCGGCACCATGGTGGCGTTTCCCGGCCCGCCGCCCGTCAGCGCAAACTGCAGCGTAAGCCCTTGCAGCGTATTGATGATCGCCAGCACGACCACCAGCCGCACCGCGCCCAGAATCAGGGGCAGGTCGATGTGCCAAATCCTGCGGATGCCCCAACCGGCATCCAGGCGGTACGAATCGAGAACCTCGCCGGGGATGTTGAGCAGGGCGGCCAGCAGGATCAGCAGCGACGCGCCATGGATCCAGGGAAAGCCGAAAAACATCAGCGACAACAGCGCGGTATCGAAGCTGCCCAGCCAATCATTCTGCAGAAAACCGAGGCCAATCCCGGCAAGGAACGTGTTGATCAGACCGTAGCGGGCGTGATAGATGTAACGCCAGGTCAGGATCACCACCATGGCCGGCACCAGTGTTGGAATCAGGAACATGGTGCGATAGAAGTTGGCCGCACGCTGGCTGCGGATGAAAAAGAGAAGCTCCGCCGCCAACAACGGCGGGACCAGCCCGGTGAGCACACTCGCGACCATCAGCTTGAGCACGTTGCCCGTCGAGGTGAGAAAGAGCCGGTCCTGGAACAGGTCGATGAAATTGTCAAGCCCGATGACCCGGAGCTGCACGCCGTTGAAATTGCTGATCGAATAATAGAGCGCCATCAGAGGCGGGTAATAGGAGAAGACGCCCAACAGCGCGAAGATCGGCACGAGATACAGGTAATACCGCTTCGCCTGCCATACCCTCCGCAGCAGCGAAGCCTGACCCGCGCTCTGCGTAGGGATGCTGCCCGCGTCAGGCTGTGAAGTGTGCGCGATATCAGCCATGGAAACTGCCTGTGGACTGAAAAGGGGCGGCCTTGATGCCGTGACCGGCAACAGTATATCATCGTCTCTTTTGCCCCTCCAACCCCCTAAATGGGACCGCTTTCCCCCTTTAGGCTTCCTGCAAAGGGCGCTTTGCTTCTCCTCTACCTTAGCGATAACGCGGTAGCGTGGACCCCAATTTCCGGCCACAGGCAGATGCGCTCGCCCCAGGCCGGACCAATGAAGCGCGCAGGAATTCAGGTATGAGCGAGGTCTTTCGGGGCTGCCCGTCGCGGCCGACTATCCCGGCGGCGGAAAGAGCCGGGCCGCTTCAGCCACATCCACCACTGTTCAGGTGTAACGCCGGTCTCGGCCTCTCACCTGCGGGCCAAGTCTGCGATAGCCTGAATGGCCTGGTCAGGCTGATCGGCCCGGTGGAGCAAAGTCTTGTCCGCGTTCGCCAACCGTAGCCGCTGTTCGGAAGTCAGCAGATGTTCAACCTGAAGGGGAAAGTTGCGAGCGATATTCTGGTAAACAATGCAGGGGCCCGTGCGCCGAGCGTCACTCGCCGTCTGTTTCGAGATAGATGCCGGAGCCGATGACGCCCCTCTGTTCCGAGTTGGGCGCCTGGAAGCTCACGGCGTAGCCGAACTTCGGAGAGCCGGTCTCCTCGTCTCCTTCGATGGCTGGGTTGTCGTAGTGATACAGCAGAAAACTGTGACCGTCGCGCCGTGCGCCTCCGATCAGCTCCTCGGCGATCTTGATCCCCTGGGAGTCCGTCCTCACCATGTCCGTGGGTTTGCCTTCGCGATACGGCTCGGACCCGTGAAACAGGGTGACGCCCCCGCCGCTCACGACCCACAGGTAGATGGAGCCTGACTTCCAGTCCCCACCCTCCAGCCGGAAGGCGTTTCTGACCCCGGTGAGGTCGCTATAGCCTTCGGACAAGACGGCCTCGCTGTAGGTCTTGGCCGCCGTATCGACAAAGGCAATGAGGGTCTCACGGTCCACCACTTCCGACGCTGTGACGGGTGGTTTCGGGAGATCCGCGACCCGGATTGGGACATGGGAGACGTCCTGCGAGTAGCCGCCGACCAGCACGAACTGTCTTCCGGTGATCCCGGAGATGTATTCGACAGCGTATGCCGTCTGCAGCCCCCCGTCGTAGTATTCGACGAAACCGCCGCCTCCGGCAGCGGCCGCGAAGAGATCCTCGACAACCCTGGTCCCGCGTTCGTCCTCGACGCCGAGCAGATTTTTGCTTTCCGCGTCGCGATCGTTCCCGTGAATGAACGCGTCGCCGTTCATGAGGAAGATGATGAGGAACGTCGAGCCGGACTTCCAGTCGCCCTCCGTTTTCAGCCCCTCCCTGAGCTTCGCGCCTTCGTTCATGTCCGTGATCGCTTCGATATGCGCCTTCGCTCCGAGGACGAAGCCCTTGAGGCTTTCGGGGTCCGTCACCTGGGCAGCGGCTACCTTGCCCAGCGCGACTTCACCGTCGCTGACCGGAGCTATTGGCTGGCAGGCCGCCAAGCCTGCCCCTACCATCACGACACCTGCCGTCTTGAGAAATGCGCGTCGAGAAACTGCAAGGTCTGTCATCGTTCCTTTCCTTTCTGCAAAGTAGTCAAGTAGGAATTCCGCTATGGGCCGGCATGAATTCGGTCAACAGTTCGGCTGTCAACGGTGAGGCCCGCAGCCGAAATCGTCATCTGGCCGTGGTAAATCGGGGGCACTGTCGGGGTTCTGCTGGAATCGATATCGGACATTTTCAGATACGCGGTGGCAGTCTGATTCAATAAGACAGCACGAATAATCTGTTTGCGCTTCCGCAGATGACACATAGCGCTTCCGGGCTTCCAGCGAATCCGCCGTTGAATCAGGCGGACCGCCGCCGCCTCAGCTCGTATCATGTCGGGGTGTCCGGATATGAAGACATTTGCGGCGTGTAGAGGCAATTGTAGCGCGACAGGGTAGTATGTCAAGGAGGCGGCCAGGGCGGGCGTAGCCCAGATTCGGAGTCTTACCTGCCCGCGCGCCCCTGCTTGAGCCATCGTCGGAAGGTCTGCTATACTTATGGGCACCTGTTTTGCGGGAGAAAGGATTCAGTATGAGCGAGGTCTATCGGGTCTGCCCCGGCTGCGGCCAGGATGTGGCGATGAATGCGCGCCACTGCAGCGCATGCGGCTACAATACCGAGGACGGATATCCGCTTGAGCGGCGCAACAACCTGCCGGAGGTGGTGACGAAGGTTGGGCTGCCGGTTGCAGTCGGTCTGGCGGGGCTGGCGTTGCGGGCCGGGCTGCAGCTGCTGCAGAATCAGCTGCCGGCGCTGGCATCGAACGCGCTGAACCGCAGCGCGCCGCGGCAACCCGCCCGACCCCGCAAAAAACGGGGTGGGCGCGTCATCCATATCCGCTCAAAGTGGGCTGTCGGGGACCGAAACGGCGTGTGGCGCTCCGGCGAGGAAGAACACACCATCGAGGTCGACGAATAGGGGCAGTGGTCGGGGGCCGGTGCAGCAGCGACGCGATCACCGATTGCTTACGGCCGCGGGACTCAGAACCCGTCGACGACCTGCCAGCCGGCTGCCGCGTTGCGCTGCCGCCGGGAGAGCCGCCAGCCCCAGCCCGTAACGCTGACGCCGACCGCAATGAATAGCCCCGCCACCAGATAGGCCAACAACTCCGGCCACAGCAGGATCGCCAGACCGAAGAGGACCAGTGACAGACCCGGGGCGATGAGCAGCCAGCGGCTTAACCCGCCAGCCTGTCGGGACATTCGCTGCCCCGTGCGAAAGAAGCGCACTGCGCCTTGTTGTCCGGTAAACATCGTTCAGGCTCCGTTCGAACGGCAGGCCGCGTTTGCGCGAAGGCGGACGCCGCCTGCCGACATATCTTCTCCCCCGCGGGAGACGGCCCGCTCAGTCGCGGCTGCGGGCGAACAGGATGAAGGCATAGTAGAGCAGCGTCGTGATCGCCTGGATCGCGGCGGCCACGTAGGTCAGCGCCGCGGCATCGAGCACCGCGTTGACACCCTTTATCTCCTGCTGGCCGACGAACCCCTGCGCTACCAGGACCTCCTTGGCCCGCTTGCTGGCGTTGAACTCGACCGGCAGCGTCACCAGCGTAAAGACGGCGACCGCGGCGAACAGGATCAGCCCCAGCAACGAGACCGTGAACCCCAGCCCCGGCCCCAAAAACATGCCGATGAAAAAGATGATCGGACCCAGCCAGCTGCCGATCTGCACGCCGGGTACGATCGCGCTGCGCAGCGTGAGAGGCGCGTAGTTGGTGCTGTGCTGCAGCGCGTGGCCGGCCTCATGCGCGGCCACACCGACCGCGGCCACGCTGTTGCTCTGATAGACCTGCGGACTCAGGCGCAGCGTTCTTGACCGCGGGTCATAGTGGTCGGAGAGAAAACCGCGCGTCTCCTCCACGTTCACGTGCCCCAATCCGTTTGAATCGAGGATGCGCCGCGCCACCTGCGCGCCGGACGTCCCACGCCCGGCCGCCACCCGCGAGTACTTGTTGAACGCGGACTTGACCTTCATCTGCGCCCAAAACCCCAACGCCAACGCAGGCAGGCTGATGATAAGATACAGTGGATCGAAGAAAAACATGTCTCACCTCGTATAGACATTCAGTAGGCAGACGAATCTCCGGCTTTGCCCGATTCGTTCGTGATGCGGCTGATTACAAGCCCGGCATCACTTTCCTTGCCTGTACCATGAGCATACACGCGCCCGCGCCTGCGTTCCTGACGCTGAACTGACGGCGTCCTGTCACCTTTCTGAAAGGGGCGCCTGGCGTCGACATGGTTCCATGCGCTGCCACTCGATTGTGTGAGCGCCTATTATACCATTACGCATCCAGTTTAGCCGCAGTTTCTTACCTCTGCGTTAGCGTCCGGTTAGCTCTGCGTTTGCGCGCCAGCGCCCACAGCTGACGCGTCTCCGCGCCGCCCAGAAGATGGCTGGCAAGCGCGTAGATGACAACGCCCAGCCCAGCCCCTGTGAACGCCGCCGCCCACCCCGCGGGAATGCCGAAGATTGCACCGCCCGCCGGCAGCATCGCCAGCCAGAACAGGACCCCGCCCGCCATCACCGCGGCCGCCAGAATCGAACGCCCGGCGCTCGTCAACAGTTCGCGCGCGGGCAGGCCCGGCGCCATTTTTCCATCCGTCCCCTCTGCGCCGTCCTTGCGCACTTTGCGCCCGAGCAGAAGGAGCAGAAGCAGCATCTCAAGCCCGGTCGCGACGCTGTTGGCCAGCGCCAACCCGCCGTAGCTCAGGCCGCCGATCAGCGCCAGGCTCAACGCGATGTTCAACGCCATCGTCGCCACGCCGACGACCACCGGCGTCGCGGTGTCGTGCAGCGCATAGAAGACCCGCACCACAATCTCGACCACGGCGTGGGCCACCAGCCCGAGCGCATAGAAGCGCAGCGCGTAGGCGACGGCCTGCGTGCTGCCGGCGTCAAAACGGCCGCGCTGGAAGAGAAGCTGGATGAGCGGTTCGTCGAGGATGAAGAGTAGGAACGCCGCCGGAATGGAGAGGAAAAGGATCAGGCGCAGCAGGCCGCTGAGGGTCTGCAGCAGCTGCGCGCGGCTGCCGGCAGCAACCTGAGCGGAAAAGGTGGGAAATGCCACGGTGGCAACGGCCTGGGCGAAGATGCCCTGCGGCAGCAGCATCAGCAGCCAGGCGTAGTTGAGCGCGCTCAGACTGCCGTCCGGCAGGCCGCTTGCCAGAACTGTGTTGACCAGAAAATTGAGCTGGACAAAGAGAAGCCCCAGCACGCGCGGCGCCATCAGCCGAGCCACCTCCCGCACCTGCGCATCCTGCCAGTGGAAGCTGAAACGGTAGTTGACGCCCTGGCGCAGGAGAGCGGGCAGCTGCACAAGCAGGTGCAGCAGGGCGCCGGCCGCGACACCGATGACGAGGCCGTGGATGCCCACATGCGGGGCGAGCAGCCACGCGCCGGCGATAATGGCGCAGTTGTAGAGCGCAGGCGCGACAGCCGGCAGCAGAAAGTGCTGCACCGCGTTGAGCGCACCCATGATCAGGCCGCTGGCGCCGAAGACAACCGTGCTCGCCAGCATCCAGCGCATCAGCGACGCGGTCAGCCGCTGCTGCTCGGCGGAGAAGCCCGGCGCGATCACCCGCGCGGTCAGCGGTTCGGCAAAGAGCATCGCCAGCCCGCACAGAACGACAAGGAACAGCGTCAACAGATTCAGAATGCGGCTGAACAGCAGCCAGGCCTCGCGGCGGCTGCCCTCCGTCCACGCGGCGGCAAAGGCGGGTATGAAGGCGCTGCCCAGCGCGCCGCCCGCCACAAGCTGAAAGAGCAGGTCAGGGATGCGGAACGCGGCCAGATAGGCGTCCAGCTCCGCACCGGTACCGAAGCGGGCGCCGATGATTATCTCCCGCAGCAGACCGGTGCCCCGGCTCAGAATGAACAGCAGCATGACCAGCGTCGCCGCGCCCGCGATCCCCCTGCTGTCCAGCGCCCGCACGCCTCCGCCATCGCCCAGGGCCTGCCCGTCACGCCTCTCCGGTCTTCTCATAGCGCTCCTGCCGCAGTTGACCGTTCCCGCGCCCGGCGACTTTTGCCTTGCGGCAACGGTTCTGTACAATGTCTCAACGATTTTGCTGCTGAGTCAATCAAGGAAAGGGTAATTTGCGCCGACTTTGCGCGCAAGCAGAGATTCCATGTCAGCTTATCAGTTTGTAAACGCCTGGCGCGAGATATTCGCCCGTGTATTCGATGACCCCCACCCGCAGTCCAACGTAAGCCCCGAATGGCTGATCAACCCCACGACGCGCCGCCGCCTCAAACTGGACTACCTCTACCCGTCCGTCAATATCGCGGTGCGCTTCTCCGGCCTGACCGGAACGGGACGCCGCCGGCGCAGCGATGGGGAGCTGCACGAGGAGGAGCAGCGCGACCGAGTTCGCGACGAACTCTGCCGCCGCAACGGTGTTCAACTGGCGGTGATCGACCCGTTCGACGAGCCCATCAAACAGATGGACCGCTTTCTGCGCGTCCTGAGCCGCGCCAGCCGCCTGACCGCGCTCGATTCCCACGCCGACCAGGAGAAGAGCGCGTCGATGGATACCCTCGCCGCGGCGCTGCAACGCGCCAACCGGCTGCGCATCTCGCTCTCCAAGGACCCGGACCAGACGGTAGACACGCTGTCGGAGGCCTGGCGCGACCGCGAAGCCAACATCGCCACCTCGCTGCAGCAGGCGGCCTCAACGCAACCGCCGCAGCCGACCCGCTCGCAGCTGCGCACGCTCGATCAGCTCGCCTGCGGACAGCGCATCGCCCACTCACATTTCGGCGACGGCGTTATCACCGACATCAGCGGTGAGGGCGCGGATAGGCGCGTCAAAATCCTCTTCGACGCCGACCAGGAACGCACCTTTCTCGCCTCCCTCCTGTCCGATAAACTCGAACCGGTTTCCTGAACAGTGCAAAAACACCCTTGGCGCAAGCGCAAGGGTGTCGACAGACCGGCTCTCTTCACTTTTCAGGCGCGCTGCAACTGGCCGTGAAAGCTATCCTTCCTCTTTGGCCGCGCTCTTGGTCCCGCTCGACGAACTGCTCTTGGCTTCCGCCTTGGTATCGCTTTTGGTCTCGCTCTTCGATTCGCTCTCAGTCGACTTTTCCGTCGACTTCTCAGCCGCTGCGCCGTTGCTGTCCGCCTTTTGCGCCGCGGCCTTCTTCTTTTCGTCCTCCTTCTTGCTGTCGGTGATATACCATCCACTGCCCTTGAAATGAATGGCAGGCTTGCTCAAAAGCCGCATGACCTCCACCGATCCGCAGGTCGGACAAGCGGGCAAAACAGTGCTGGAAAACGAAACGATGCGCTCGAATTGATTCCCGCACTCGTCACAGGCAAGTTCATAAATAGGCATCGAACACCCTCACTCTGTTCGTAACTTTCTTTGCCAAATCTGCCTACACAACTATACTACCCGAAGCCCGCTCACGTTCAACTGCATCGTGTCCTGCACGCCAAAATGCGCACCGCCCAAGTATACCTTTTTGCTAAAGCGTTGTCGAATCTGAATCGAATCACACGCACTGCATCCAGTCAACGATACGGGCCATTTGACCAACAATCCCGATGTCATTTGACTTTGTCCACAGCGCTATCGAGAACGGCTACTACGAACCTGAAGGCGTCTACCTGACAGCGCCATTTGAAGGCCAGCGCCGCGTCGTTCAGCAGTGGGGCGCCCGGCCGGAGTACTACCGGCGCTTTGTTTCAGGCGACAAAGCGCTCTTCGGGCACGACGGCATCGACTTTGAGATGCCTCCGAACGAGAAGATCATCGCCGCGGACAGTGGCATCATCATCGCCCTCGGTTACAGTCCCGAACGGCACGGCCGCTTCGTCCGCATTGCCCACCCTTGGGGTGAGTCCCTTTACACCCGCTTCGATGAGATTGCCGTCGATGCAGGACAGCGCGTGGAGCGGGGCGCCCTGCTCGGCCATTTCAATCGTGGGCCTGGGCCGGAGCTGAACTTCCATTTCGGCATTCGCATCGCTCCTTACCTCGTTGCCGATGGATGGGGCGGCTACAGCGATCCACTTCCCCATCTGCCGCCGGCCGCCATTCTGTTGGAATCCGACTGACTCTTGATGTTCATTCAAAACATACGCATCACTGTTTTTGATTTCATTTAGTATATGATCGTAGGCGGTGGGGACATGGGGATACGCCGATAGATAGCACGATATATGGTGAAGCAGCAGAAACAGGTCTGTATATAGTGGCAGGTCATACCGGAATGAGCATAGACGATGGGGATAATTAAGCGGAAAGATCAGGAAAGGGAAGGAGGGGAGAATCCGCCGAATCGATGTTCGACACAAGATGTGGGATTTCTCCCCAATTTATACCCAGCTGGGTATAAGTCAGCGAAACCGGGGATGAATCGAACGGTGGCGTTATGAGGCTACTTTATCCACTTTTTTGCAAGTTATCCCCGGTTTTATCCCCAATTATCCTGCTTTTCCCCGTATTTGGACTCTTTGTCCACAGCCGCGTCACGCCCAAAGTGCTCTCGCTCGGGTCAGGAGACAGTTTACAGCGGGGTGGGCGCTCGCTAAACCCAGGCCGTCTGCAAGCGTGAGGTAGATTCTTTCGTGGTGCGCTATACACAAGGCCGCCAACCTGCCAGCGATCTGTTTGAATTGGCTCGCGAGGAGCGGATCGACGCCAACGCCCCCCTGGCCGCGCGCATGAGGCCGCGCACACTCGATGAGTTCATCGGCCAGGAAGCGATTGTGGGGCCGGGACGACTCCTGCGCCGCGCGATTCAGGCGGACCAGTTGAGCAGTCTTATATTCTATGGGCCGCCCGGCACGGGCAAGACAACGCTTGCCCAGGTCATCGCCAACACGACGGCGGCGCACTTCAGCGCGCTCAACGCCGTCCTTGCCGGCGTCAAAGAGATTCGCGCAACGGTGACCGACGCCCAAGAACGTTGGGCGCTGCACGATCAGGGGACCATCCTCTTCGTTGACGAGGTGCATCGCTTCAACAAGGCGCAGCAGGACGCGCTGCTGCCGTGGGTAGAGAACGGAACGGTTACCTTTATCGGCGCCACCACCGAAAATCCCTACTTTGAAGTCAACAAGGCGCTCGTCAGCCGCAGTCGAATCTTCCAGCTGAAGAGCCTGACCGAGCAGCATCTGCGACACATCATGCAGGCCGCGCTGAATACGCCCGGCCGCGGTTACGGCGACCGGCGCGTTCTGATCGAGGAGGAGGCGGCCGATCATCTCGTTTCCATCGCCAACGGGGACGCCCGCGCCGTGCTCAACGCGCTCGAGCTGGCGGTCGAAACGACAGAACCGGACCCGTCGGGCGAGGTACGTATCAACCTCGCCATCGCTGAGGAGTCGATCCAACGCCGCGCTGTGTTGTATGACAAGGAGGGCGACTATCATTTCGACACGATCAGCGCCTTCATCAAGAGCCTGCGCGGCAGCGACCCGGATGCGGCGCTCTACTGGCTGGCGAAGATGCTCTACGCCGGCGAAGACCCCCGTTTCATCTTTCGCCGCATGTTGATCCTGGCGAGCGAGGACGTGGGCATGGCCGATCCCCGCGCGGTTCAGGTGGTAAACGCCTGCGCGCAGGCCTTCGACCGCGTTGGTCTGCCGGAGGGCAACTTCCCCCTGGCGCAGGCCGCTCTCTACCTGGCGACGGCGGAGAAATCTAACTCGGTCATGGCCTTCTTCGATGCGCTCGACGCCGTCCGCAATGAACCCGATTCCGACGTACCCAGCCATCTGCGCGATGCCAACCGCGACAGCGAGGGCTTTGGGCACGGCGCCGGCTATCTCTACCCCCACGCCTACCGCGATCACTGGGTGGCGCAGCAGTATCTCCCCGTCGCGCTGCAGGGCAATGTCTTTTACGAGCCGACCGGCCAGGGCTATGAAGCGGCTATCGCCGCCGCCGTCACCCGTCGCCGCGAGGCGCAGCTGGCGGCGATGTTGGAGGGCTCCGGCGCGCCGCCGGAAATATTGACATATGATGCGTCAGGGGACGGATCTGCCCGCGAGCGCTGGCTGCAGCGTACAGTTGCGCAGTCCGGTGAAGCAGCGGCCGCGCTGCGGGAGCGCATCCTGGCCGGCGGCCCGCTTGAAAGGCATAGCGTCGTGCTCGATCTGAATGCCGGCAGCGGGCTGCTGACCTGGGAGGCGCTGCGCCGCGCGCCCGAAGGCGGTGTCTACGCCCTGGCGTTCAACGAGGCCGACCGTCGCGCGTTGCAGGAGCAGACGCAAAACCTGGAGGAGCCGGCGCGGCCGCTCCTGTTGCACGGGCAGACAGAAGATCTGTCGCAGCTGCTCGACGCCGATACAGTGCGTTTTGATGCCATCGTCGGGCGCAACGCCCTGATCGGATCCATCGAAAAGGAGGCCGCGCTCAGGCAGCTGGCGGAACGGCTGGCGCCGCATGGGTGGCTCTTCCTGGCGGAGACAGTCCCTAAACATACGCAGCGAATCTACGCCCTTGGGGACCGCTCCACGCTGCGGCCGGCGCTGGCGGAGAGGCTCATCGCAGCGGAAGAGGCGATCTACGCCGATAGCGCGGACGCACTGGTCAACTGGGATGAGGAAATATTGGAGGCTGCCCTGTTTACCGTCTTCCCTGCCCAGGCGGAGTCCGGACGCGTCTCGATCGAGCGCATCGATGCCGAGACCGACGTTCTGATAGGCGAAGGAATGGTCCGGCGCTGGTTCGGCCCTGCACTTGGGGAGCGCAGATCCTATGCCGAGCGGCTGGCTGCAGGGATGGGCCCTGAAGAGGTCGAGCAGATCGAGGGCTGGATCAGAGGGCAGCTGCTGAACCGTACCGTACCGTGGCGCCGGCGTACGGTGTTGCTGCGGGTGGCAGGGCGGTAGGAGAGGTCGGGGAGGGCGTCAAGATCGGCTGCCCCGGCCAGTGTGGAAGTCCAATTCTTGAATCAGCGTGAATGTGTTTATGCAGCTTACGTTGAAATCATTGCACACGTCAGGCAGCTTGCGGTTGGCCCTTTGTTTTTTTGGACTGGAATGCTCGGTTGTTACAACGGATCGATTCTGTCTATCCGCCAGTGCGTAGGCGACAAGAAACGGGTCGCGTCCTATCTTATTGACCTCCACATCGGTCAAGTCGTTGGCATACCCCTCCTCGGTGACACGGCCAACCAACTCCACGGCGGCCTCTTCATCAAGTACCAACATCTCTCTGTTTGACTTCAGCCATTCGACCAACGGGTCTTCCTTATCCATTGAAGGGCGGGGATAGATTACCTCCTCATAGATCTCTTCAGGAACTTTGATCCGGCCGCTCCTACCCATTTCCAATAACCAGTCCCAGAATTCCGGGACCCTCGCGATAGGATAGTAGTCACGGTTGGCGTCAATGAGGACATTGGCGTCGAGAAGGTAGAGCACGGACACCGCCTATCGTGAACTGCCGGTGTCCAGCAACAGCTGTACCTGTCTGGGTTTAACCCCTAGGATCTGCGCTGCCTTGGAGGTAGAGAGCGCGTCTGCCGCCAACATTCGCCTCACTATCCCTATGATCCGAGTCCCGAGTCGATGGCGGCGCACCCTATAGTGGTCGAGTACGATTTCATTTTGGCGTGTCCGCTCACGACGCTTTTCTCGATTCTGAAGCCACTCTTTACGATATGAAACTCTCAGTTGGTTATAAGTTTCCCAAGTAAGCAGATCAGATCGATACGCTTTGTAAGCAATCATGGCGCGGCTCACCTTGAACTTGCTCGCAAGCGTACTGATTTGCTCCGCGACGGTACTAATTTGGCTACTATGGCTGAGAGCAAGATGCCCCAATTCCTTTTCAAGCAGCAAGAACTCCCCAGCCACATCGTTGCAGAATATCTCTATCTCGTTCTCCGCGCTGACTGCGCTGATTCCGGTATGACCGAGCAGCACATGCACCGTTTCGTGCAGCAGAGTGAACGACCACGCTGGTTTGGCGTCCTGATCGTTGATCACGATGAAGGGGGCCACTTCGTCCGCGATGGCGAAGCCCCGAAAGACCGTGGTATCAAGCGCAGTCTTGTAGTTCCCCAAATTCCCCTTGAGCAGCACGAAGATGCCTGCCTCCTCGGCGCTTTTGCGCAACAGGGCAAAAGCGGCTGAGTCGTTTGGCTGAGCGCGGTAGTCCGCCGCATCAATACCCAGCAACGCACGCAAAGACTCCAAGACTGCCGCGCGGCCATCCTCTATGCGGTGGGAGCCGACGAAAGGCAGCGGTTCCGCTTCCTCTTCATCCTCCATGATGACGCGGACCATGCTCTGGCGTGCCCTGATCTCTCGGATCAAGGCGTCCAGCAGCGCTTCTTCGGGTGTATCTTCACTTTGGGGGAGAGTGCGAAAGTCCGCCCCCCTGTCACCCTTCCGCGGCGGTTTGGAGAGGTAAAAGATGAGCAGCGGACGGCGGTACTGGGCCGCCATTCTTGTCAATTGGGACCGAGACGGCTCTTTCTGTCCGCTCTCAATACTGGCCAGCTTCTCTACCGCGGAGGATCGGGAACTGTCTTGAAAGCCCAGCTTTTTGGCCGCATCTTTCTTTGTCAGACCGGCCGTTTCGCGGGCCCAGACCATGATAGCCGGATTGACCCTGGGCATTGTCGCGATTCTCCCTCCCGCTGCGCGGCGCCGCCGGTAATGCTTGCCCGGCGCCGTCTAACTCAAAAACCTACGCCACCTGGCGCACGGGCGCGCCGCCCTGCTTGGCGTCGCTCTTCATGTGGCAGATCTTGTACTTTTTGCCGCTGCCGCACCAGCAGGGGTCGTTGCGCTTGGGGCGGTTGCTGGTGTTGCGCACTGTGCGCGGCTGCGACATGTCCTGCTGATTCGTCTGGATATTGCGCGCGATCGGCGTCGGCAGGGTCGGCGCTTTTGCCACCTGCAGCGTCATCACCGTCTTCACAATGTCGGAGCGGATGTCGTTCATCAGCTCCTGGTACATCGCGAACGCCTCGCGCTTGTACGCCACCAGTGGGTCGACCTGCGCAATCGCCTGCAGCCCGATCCCCTCCCGCAGCCGGTCCAGGTCGGTCAGGTGGCGCACCCAGCGGTGGTCCACCGCGTGCAGCATGATCTGCCGCTCGGCATCGCGCAGCATTGCGGCGTCGATTTCCTGCTCTTTCTGATCATAGACCTGGTGCGCAATTTCGGTTGCCTGTTCTGCGATGGCGTCCGCGTCCAGCTCCTGCCACTGCGCAGTGTCGAAATTCTGCGGGAAGGGAAAGACTGTGCGCAGGCCGAGGAGCAGCTCGTCCGGATTCCATTCGTCTTCGAATCGATTTGCGGTGTGCTGCTCCACCTCAGCGTCGATTTCGTCGGCGATCATCTCTTCGATGGCGGGCTTCAATGACGGCTCGTTCAGAAGCCGCCGCCGCTGCATGTAGATCGTCTCGCGCTGCTCGTTGACCACCTCGTCATATTTGAGCACGTGTTTGCGTATGTCGAAGTTGTGGCCCTCGACGCGGGTCTGCGCGTTTTCGATCGCCTTGCTGATCATGTTGTGCTTGATCGGCTGGTCGTCCTCCAGGCCAAGCCGGTCCATCACGCCGGTCACGCGGTCGCCGCCAAAACGCCGCACGAGGTCATCCTCCAGGCTGAGGAAGAAGCGGCTCGCGCCCGGGTCGCCCAGGCGACCGGAACGGCCGCGCAGCTGGTTGTCGATGCGCCGCGCCTCGTGCCGTTCGGTGCCCACCACATACAGCCCGCCCCCGGCCTTCACCTGTTCCTGGTTCTGCTTCGTCTCGTCCCACCTCTCTTTCAGCACCGCGGCCCACGGCGTGTTATAGCTCTCCGTCGGGTCCTGGTCATTCTTGAGCAGCTCCAGGCAATGGTTCCAGGCCCGCTGCGGGATGGCGGTCAGTTCGACACCCTCTTTGCGCAGCTGGTCGCGGGCGAGGCCCTCATAGTTGCCGCCCAGCAGGATATCGACGCCGCGGCCGGCCATATTGGTCGCGATGGTGACCGCGCCGGGCCGCCCCGCCTGCGCGATGATCGTTGCCTCGCGCTCGTGGTTCTTGGCGTTGAGCACCTCATGCGGAATGCCGCGGCGCTTTAACATGCGGCTGACCAACTCGCTCGTCTCGATCGCCACCGTGCCCACCAGCACCGGCTGGCCCTCATCGTGCGCGCCCTTGATCTCATCGATCACCGCGCTGAACTTGGCCGCCTGGTTCTTGTAGATCAGATCCTCGTGGTCCGCCCGGATCGTCGGCAGATGGGTCGGGATTGCCACCACATCCAGGTTGTAGATGCTCTGGAACTCCTCCTCCTCCGTCTTGGCCGTGCCGGTCATGCCGGCCAGCTTGTTGTACATGCGGAAGAAGTTCTGGAAGGTGATCGTGGCCAGCGTCATCGACTCCTTCTTGACCCGCACGCCCTCCTTGGCCTCAATCGCCTGGTGCAGACCCTCGCCGTAGCGGCGCCCCTCCATCAGCCGCCCGGTGAACTCGTCGACGATGATCACCTCGTTGCTGCGGATGATGTAGTCCTTGTCGCGGTGATAGAGCGCATGGCCCCGCAGCGCATTGTCCAGATAGGGCAGCATCTCGAAATTGGCCGGGTCGTACAGGTTCTCCAACCCCAGCTTCTTCTCCACCACTGCGATACCCTCTTCCGTCAGCGTGGCGACCTTCTCTTTTTCGTTGATTTCGTAGTCGGTCCCGGGGCGCATGCCGCGCACCAACTGCGCGAACTGGCTGTAATAGTTGCTGCTCTCCTGCGACTCGCCCGAGATGATCAGCGGCGTGCGCGCTTCGTCGATCAGGATGTTGTCCACCTCATCGACAATCGCATAGTGCAGCTCCCGCTGCGACTGCCGCGTTTTGTCCAGCACCATGTTGTCGCGCAGATAGTCGAAACCGAACTCGTTGTTCGTGCCGTAGGTGATGTCGGCCTGGTAGGCCTCCTGCCGCGTGATCGGGCGCAGGTTCTGGAAACGATCGTCCTCTGCAGGGAATTCGGGATCGTAGAGAAAGCTGCCCCTGTCCGGGTTGCCCGCGCTGTTCTGGATCACCGCGGCCGTCAGCCCCAGCAGCTGGTAGACCGGCCCCATCAGCTGCAAGCCGACCTTCGACAGATAGTCGTTGGGCGTGACAAGATGCGCGCCCCGCCCGGCCAGCGCGTTCAGAAAGAGCGGCAGCGTCGCCACCAGCGTCTTGCCTTCCCCCGTTTTCATCTCCGCGATCTTGCTCGAATGCAGAACGCCCCCGCCGATCAGCTGCACGTCATAGTGACGCAGGCCGATCGTGCGGCGAGCGGCCTCGCGCACCGCCGCGAACGCCTCCGGCATCATCTCGTCGAGGATCTCCTGCTCCTTGTCGAGCAGCTCCTTGCGGATCCGTTCCACTTCGATGCGGGCAAAGCGCTGTTCATCCGTGCCTGCGACGGCCGCGTACTCGCCTTCGGCGGTGGCCAGAGCATCCCGCAAGTCGGACGTCTCGTCGCTGATCCGCCGGCGGAACTGTTCCGTCATCTCTTTGAACTGGTCGTTCTCCATGCGAGAGAAGCGCTCTTCCAGCCCGTTGATCTCCTCAACAAGCGGCTGCAGTCGCTTCAACTCCTTTTCGTTCGGATCACCGACGATTTTGGTCAGAACTTTCTTTAACATTTCGCATCCCTCTGTCTGCCCGTTGCCGCGGCTACACTCCGCGCCTTGACAACGGCGGCAAACCAATCGACTGCGGCGTCTCGACCCGGCGCGCGCAAAACGCACAAACTCGACGCGCCGATATGAACGCCGCTTCTCCTGTCAAACTTCCAATCACAGTCCACAAATCTCAGTCTATTCTACCATGCGCGCGGAAACCGACAATGTAGCGCGAATACCATAAGGAAAATGCAGGCGCGCTGCATGCTTTCAACGATCTGTGCTACAATGTCCTTCGTGGCCCGTGTATCGTGAAGAGCGCAGTTACGAACCACGAGCCACTTGTCTAAGCCACAGGCCAATGAACCGTCGTTTTCTCGTCTTTCTCGTTCTCGTCAATGCCCTTGTCAGCCTGGCGATCGCCGTTACCGTCGTCTGGATTGCCGAACAGCGCCGCCCCGGCATGGAAGAACTGGTCTTGCCGTCCACGCCGGCGCCGGCCGTTGTGCTGGTTGCAACCCCCACATCCGCGGGCGCGCAGGCATCCCCTGGCAGCGGTGACAGTTCGACCGCGACCCCGATCCCGGCCCCAACGCCGGAACCGGTGGGCGAGACCGAGATCTATGTCGTAGAGAGAGGGGACAGCCTGTCGGCCATCGCCGGGCGTTTCGGCCTCTCCCTCAACAGGCTGATGGAGATCAACGAGCTGACCGATCCCGACTTTGTCTATGTCGGCCAGCGCCTCAAAATTCCGGTCGCGCCGGCCCGGGTGGAAGCCCCGGCGGCCGCGCTTCCACAGCAGGGTCTCCAGCTGCGCGTCGAGAACGCCGGCGACCTGGCGGCAGAGTCGGTGCAGGTCGTCAACGATACCAATGCCGCCGTCGATCTGCAGGGATGGACCCTCAGCCGCGACGGCGGGCCAATCTACACTTTCAGCAGCGCCCTGCTCTTCCCAGGCAGCGGCATCAATCTCCATACAGCCGCCGGACAGAACAACAGCGTCAGCCGCTACTGGGGCCGTGACGCCCCTGCCTGGCAGACCGGCTCCACCGTTGCCCTGCGCAATTCCGGCGGCGAACTGGTCGCGCAGATTACAGTCCACGCCGGCGAGTGAACCGAAACGAGCGCGAAAGGAAAGCACCTTCCATGGCAGCCACCGATCCACCCGATAAGCAAGGCAAAGGGAAGTCCCAGAAGCGCCGCTATTTTCGCCGCCGCCGGCGCAGGGGAAGCGGCGCCCGGGATGCCGCCTACGCCGACGAGCAGAACGCCGGCCGCGACGATGACCGGCCCGCAGCGCGCGCCCGCTCCAAAAATCAGAACAGCAAGCGCAGCGACAACCGGCGCCGTTCTTCCCGGCGCCGCAACAGCGCCGCGCGCGCGGCCGCAAAGGCCGCCAATATCGCTGCAGAGGAGGCGCTGCCCCCGACCGATGTCTATATCTATACCCATGTCATCCGACCCGCATATAAGGATGCCGGCAGCGGCGACTACCATGCCGACCACTCCTTGAACCTTTCCGGCGCGACCGTCGGCGCAGCTTTGCCCGTCGGCATGGACTACCTGCTGGAAAGCATCGGGCAGCAGCTGGATGAATGGTTCAGCCGGCCTGCCGGTGGAATAAAGCCGGACAACAGCGCCGCAGAAACAGACGGGCCGGACGCTGACCGCGACGAACAGGCCATGCCGCCCATCGACCAGCCGGAGAGGGCGGACGGGAGCCGCGCCGCTGACGGGGGTGATTCCCCTGAGGGCGCAGCGCGCTCGGGGCCAAAGGACTGACCTGTGAACGAGAACTCCTCATCCAACGAAACGGCAGCCTCTGCCCCGGTCATCACAGTCCGCCAGATGTCCGCGCACGTGGGCGAGGAGGTGATACTCGAGGGCTGGCTTTACGGCAAGACGGGCAAAGGCCGCCTCCAGTTCCTGCAGGTGCGCGATGGCGCGGGCATCTGCCAGGTCGTTGTCTTCAAGGGCAACGTCAGCGCGGAGACCTTCGAGCTCGCCCGCCAGCTCACCCAGGAGAGCAGTCTGCGCGTTACCGGTGTCGTCAAAGCCGACGCGCGCGCCCCCGGCATCCCCGGCGGCTATGAACTCGACGCGTCCGGCCTCGAACTGGTCCAGCTCGCGGCCGAGTACCCGATCCAGCCCAAAGAGCATGGCGTCGAGTTTCTCGTCAAGAACCGTCATCTCTGGATTCGTTCCAGCCGCCAGTGGGCCGTATTGCGCGTGCGCGCCACCGTCGTGCGCGCCATCCGCGACTGGCTCGACAGCAACGGCTTCCTCAACGTTGATACACCAATCCTCACGCCCAACGCCGCCGAGGGCACAACAACGCTCTTCGAGATCGATTTCCACGGCGAGCCGGCCTACCTGGCCCAGACCGGCCAACTCTACAACGAGGCCAATATCCTCGCCTTTGGCAAAGTCTACTGCTTCGGTCCGACCTTCCGCGCCGAAAAGAGCAAGACGCGCCGCCATCTGCAGGAGTTCTGGATGGTCGAGCCGGAGATTGCCTTCTGCGACCTGGGCGGGCTGATGGAGATAGAGGAGCAGTTCGTCAGCCACATCGTCCAGCGCTGCCTGGAGCGGAACGGCGAAGAGCTGGAGCTGCTCGAACGGGACACCTCCCACCTGGAACGGGTGACGCCCAGCTTCCCGCGCATCCATTACGATGAGGCCGTCGCCATCGTCAACCGCGCCGCCGCCGCCGGCGAACTGGTGCCCGGCTACGACGATAAAGTGCCCCATATCGAGTGGGGCGCCGATTTCGGCAGCCCGCACGAGACCTATATCGCCGCCCAGTTCGACAAGCCGGTCTTCGTGCATCATTACCCGACACAGGTGAAGGCCTTCTACATGGAGCCCGATCCGGAGCGGCCCGAGGTCTGCCGCAGCGTCGACCTGCTGGCGCCCGAAGGCTACGGCGAGATCACCGGCGGCAGCGAGCGCATGGCCGATGTCGACAAGCTTGTCGCCGGCATCAAGGCCCACGACCTGCCGATGGATGCCTACGACTGGTATATCGACCTGCGCAAATATGGCAGCGTCGTGCACAGTGGTTTTGGCCTCGGCCTCGAGCGCACCGTCGCCTGGATCTGCGGCACCGCTCACCTGCGCGAGGTCATCGCCTTTCCCCGCACGCTCGGCTCGATGCGCCCCTGACAGCAGCTTCTGGTTTTCAGTAGTCAGTTTTTGGTAGCGGCATTTCAGACCGCCTTTGGCTGTTACTGAAAACAAGAAACTGGAAGCCAAAAACTGACCATCCTACCGTGTTCTATTTAGCGATTCTCCTCACCGCCCTCATCCTCACCGTCATCTTGACGCCCATCTCCGCCCGGCTCGGCCACCGGCTGGGCCTGGTTGACCGTCCCGGCGCGCGCCGCAAACACACCGGCATCGTGCCGCGCACGGGCGGGCTTGCCATCGCCGCCGCCTTCGCCGTCACCCTGCTCGCGCTTCTCGTTCTCATGTCGGGCGCGCTGCCGGACCTCACCGCCTCCTGGCTGCCGCCCCAGAACGATCCCAAAGAGGGCCGCCGTTTCCTCGCCCTCCTGGTTGGCGGCGCATTCTGCGCTTTCTTCGGCTTTCTCGATGACCGCTACGAGTTTTCCTCCCTGCCCCAATACGCCATCCAGACCGCCGCCGCCCTCATCGCCATCACCGGCCTCATCTTCATCAAACACGTCAACAACCCGTTTACAAGCGGCTTTCTCTTTGGCCCGGACGGATTTCCCTGGTGGCTGGTTGGCCCGCTCACGATCTTCTGGTTCGTCGGCATGATGAATACGGTCAACTTCCTCGACGGCCTCAACGGCCTTGTCGCCGGTGTCACCGTCATCTTCTGCGCCATCCTTGCCATTCACATGATCTTCGTAATTCAGCCGCCCCAACTGAGCGTGGCCGTGCTGCCGGTGGCGCTGCTCGGCGTCGGCCTGGGTTTCCTGTTCTTCAATTTCGGCCCCGCGCGTGTCTTCATGGGCAGCAGCGGCAGCTATTTTCTCGGCTTTGCCCTTGCCGCGCTGGGCATCATCGGCGGCGCCAGGCTGGCCACCGTTTTGCTGATCCTCGGGCTGCCGATCCTCGATGTCGCCTGGCTGATCTACAGCCGGCTGCGCCGCGGCGTGCCGCCCAGCCAGGGCGGCCGCGATCACCTGCACCTGCGCATGCGCGACAACGGCCTTGCCGAGCGCACCATCGTCGTCGCCTACTGGGCCTTCTGCGCGCTCTTCGGCGGCCTGACCCTGCTGCTCGACGACCGCCTTTACAAGCTGGTCGCCCTGATCGGGCTGGGGATCGTCGGCCTTCTTGTCCTGATCTGGGCGGCCCGCACCGCCCCGAAGAACGGGGCAGTCTCGTCTGCCGGCCGGCGCGACAGATGACCTCCGAGCGCGCAGCCACCCCGCCCGCATGCCGCATCCTCGCCATCGAAACCAGCTGCGACGAGACCGCCGCCGCGGTCATCGCCGACGGACGCCATATCCTCAGCAACCGCGTTGCCAGCCAGATCGAGCTTCACCGCCGTTTCGGCGGTGTCTACCCCGAGGTTGCCAGCCGTCAGCACGTGCTCGCCATACAGACCGTCGTCGAGAAGGCCCTCGACGATGCCGGCGTGGCCCACGTGCGCCAGCTCGACGCCATCGCCGTCACCCAAGGGCCGGGCCTGGCCGGCAGCCTCCTCGTCGGCGTCAATTTCGCCAAGGGGCTTGCCTTCGCCGCCGGCCAGCCGCTCATCGCCGTCAACCATCTCGAAGGCCACATCTACAGCAACTGGCTCCACACCGGCGAAGGCGCGGCCGCGGCCGACATCTTCCCCGCGTTGATTCTGATCGTTTCCGGCGGCCACACCGAACTGGTGCTTATGGAAGGCCACTGTCGCTACCGGCTCCTGGGCGCGACGCTCGATGACGCAGCCGGGGAGGCGTTCGACAAGGTGGCCCGCCTGCTCGAACTGGGCTATCCGGGCGGGCCCGCCATCCAGAAGGCCGCGCAAACCGGCGACGCCCGCCGGTTCCATCTTCCCCGCCCGCTCGCGCGGTCTGCCCCGCGCGCCGGGGCCCATGCCGGCGCGCCGCCCTCCTACCTTCCCGTCCGCGGCGAGCACCGCTTCAATTTCAGCTTTTCCGGCCTCAAAACAGCCGTCCTCAACCTGCTGCGGCAACTCGAACAGGACGAAGCCGCGCCGCGCCCGGCGCAGACCGCGGCCGACATCGCAGCCGCTTTTCAGACGGCAGTGGTGGATGTCCTGGTGGCCAAAACAGTGGACGCCGCCACCGAGTTCGGCGCCAGGCAGGTCTGCATCTGCGGCGGGGTCGGCGCCAATCGCCTCCTGCGCAGGACCGCCGAACAGCAGTTCGCGCAGATGGGCCTGCCGCTGCGCTGTCCGCCCCTCTTTCTCTGCACCGACAACGCCGCCATGATCGGCGCCGCGGCCTACTACCGCCGCGCGCGAAACCAGGCCCTCAAGCATGCAACTGCGCACGACGGCCTTGCCCTTGATGTGTATGCGAATCTGCCTTTGGCGGATTTCCTGTAGCTGCTTACAAGCGGGGAGGTAACGCTGGCGGCGGCCTTTAATCGCCTGCCGGTGAATTGGCCGTCTGCGAGGCGGAGCGTGCGTGCGCCTCCTCGTCCAACTCCGTCACTGAGGGCAGGGCGCCCTCAGGGGCTGTCTCGACCGGATTGGCAACCACGACCCGGCGATAGACACCGGCGCGCAGCGGCTGGACAACCGGGCGGTGTTCACTGAATGGTGGATAGTTGAGCAGTTTGGCGTGCGTATAGCCGCCGATCAGCCGCAGGCTGGCGATTACCGGGGCCGCCAGAAACGCGCCCAGGATTCCGCCCACGCTGGCGCCCACAACCACGCCGCAGACCACGACGACCGGGTGCAGATGAACGCTCGTTCCGATCACGCGCGGCACGAGCAGCTGGTGCTCCAGCTGCTGAATTACGAAGTAGACGCCGATGACCAGAAGCGCGAAGTTCAGATTGCTCAACTCAAGCGTCGAGCTCCCCTGCGCCAGCGCGATGATCACCGCCGGGATCATCGCCAGAATCGGTCCGATATTGGGCAGGATCTCCAGCGCGCCGGCCAGAATCGCCAGAATCAAGGCGCCGCGCATGCCCATTAGGCTCAGCGAAACATAGGTCGCCACACCGATCGATACCGAGAGGATCAGCTGCCCGCGGAAAAAGGCGTTCCAGATGCCGCGCAGCCGCCGCATCAGCTCCACACCCTCCGAATAGTACTCGACCGGGAACAGCCCCTCCACATAGCGCTGGATGCGGGGTGCGTCCTTGGTCAGATAGAGACTGATGAAGAAGAGCAGGAGCAGAAATATAACCGTGCTGACGATGCTGCCCACCAGCGTCCGGGCGAGTGTCGCGGTGCTGCTCACCACGTTCGTCGCCGTGCTCAGAAGCTGGTTTATGTAGTCCAGGATCTGCTGCGCGCCCGGCAGGAACCGTTCCACCGCAATCTCATTGGCCAGCGTCTGCTGAATCTGTCCCACCACCCCCACAAACGTGATCTCAAGACCGAGAATCTCCGCGTTGGTTGGCAGTTCCGCAACCGACTCCTGCAGGAAAAGCAGAGTGTTTTCAGCCGCCTTTGGCACATCAAAATAGAACTCGGTCAACTGCGACAACAGAACCGGCACCAGCAGGACCGGCGCCAGTATCAACAGGACGAGGAAGAGCAGGTAGAGGACGATGGTGCTCACGGCGCGGGGAATGCGCACACGTTCGCACAGGTCGACAATCGGGATCAGGAAGTAGGAGACCAGCCCCGCCACAATCACAATCGGGAGCACCGGGCGGCTGATCCAGAAGATCAGCGCGCCGACGATGAGTAGAACGATCAGGACCGTTCTCTTGGTCGCCGTGTCCCATTCGGTGTTCGTTGTCAGAGGCGCGCTCGGACCTTGCGCAGCCGCCTGTGCCGCCGGCAATTGGTGCGTTTCGTCTGGGCTGTGGGAAGGACCGGCGCGTTGCTCAGAGGCTACATCCGGCCCTTCCGCTGCGGATGGCGCTGACATAGATCAGTGGATGGTGGACAGTGGTGCGTCCATGAATCAGGCGCGATTCGGGCATCACCGCGCGCTGCCATTCTACAGGAGAGAACACAGCCGGCCCCCGAAAGTTGCGCTCTGACCGCGCTGGATACCGCTTTCACTCCAGCCCCAGCGACGCGAATTCCCACGCCGCCACAGGCGTAAACCGAGCTGGATCCAGCGCGATTGCCGGGCCAAACGGAGCCGCTGTCACGCTGCCCACCGCAACCGAGCCGTCCTTGACCGCCAGCGTTGGAAAGTGCCTGCCGTCCGCGGTCGTGTGCGGGCGATAGAGGTCGCCGTGCGCGGCCAGCATCTGCGTCTGCACCTCCTGCGGCAGCATCGACAGCCCCGCGAAATAGTGATGCCCATTGCGCTCCGCGTGCTCGATCCCCAGCGTAGCCAGCACCGCCAAGTCCTCCAGTAGCGCCACCGGCCCCAGATTGCACAGGTCTTCGCCGCTGATGATCCGCAACGCGCCCGGCTCCTGCCGCTGGCGGTGGCGAATGAGGCAGGTGTTGGCGATGCCTTTGAAGATGCCTTTGCAGTTCTTGTGGCTCGTGCCCACGTAGCCGCTCTCCAGCGCGGCGGGTGCGCTCGACAGCGTCCCGTCCGATTCGTCTATGATGATTGGCGGCCGCTCGCGCCAGCCGCGCAGCGCCGCGCCCACCTCCGCGCTCAGCGCGATATCGCGGTGGAACGGCTGCTCGACGAAAAGGAGCCGCTTCAGGAAGCCGCGCAGCGCCGGGTCCGCGTTCAGCCCCTCCCACAGCGCGCGAAAACTGTCCGCGTCATGGTAGGTCTCGTTGCCGTCGAGCGTGTGCCGGTAGTCGACATGGCGCGCGTCCAGCAGCGCGGCGATGCGCTGCAACCGCGCCCTGTCCGCGTCGATCTCGCCGCCGATCTTGATCTTGAAATGGGTCAACCCGTAGGCGCGGATCGACGCGTCCAACGACTGTGGCAGGCCATCGTTGACCAGGTCGTCGGGCGCGATCTCATCGTCGGTGAGGGGATCGATCAGGCCGATGGTATGCCGTACGATGATGCGCGCCAGCGGCCTATCGGGCAGCAGACCGGCCGCGCTTTGCCCGCCCAGCTCCGGCCGCAGCTCCTCCAGCCGCATTCCCAGGCTGTTCGCGCGCACCGCCGCGGCGAAGGACGTGCCCGTCGCCCGGCAGAAACCGTCGATGATCGCCCGCTCGACCAGCGAAACGCCGAACGCCCACAGCAGCGGCGGATAGTCTGTCCGCGCCGCCCAGGCCTCCTGCGCCGCGTAGATGGCCCGCCACAGCTCGAAGACCGACGCGGCCGGGCTCGCCCCCTTGGCGTGGCGGCAGGCCGCCTGCACAACGTCGAGCATCTCGGCGATGTCCTGCTCCGTCGACGAGTCCGGCACCTTCGTAAACCATTTGGGCGCGAGACCTTCAGCCGCGATCCCATCCGCCTCGATCCCGTCCACCTCGACCCGCGCCCGCAAAAAGAGGTGCGGCAGCGCCGTCATGGTCACGATGCCGTAGCGGAACGGCATCCGGTTGCGCATGTTCAGAATGTGCAGGTCAAAGTCGAGCAGGCGAATCGGCATCTTTCCTCTTCTCCGGTAACTGTGACAACGCAACTGAAAACGGAAAACTGACAACTCAAAACGAGCAAGATCTCACGCCAGCGTACGCTCATAGCCGCGCAGCGTCGCGATCTCCCGCGGCAGGTGCACCTCCGGCGGCTGCCAGTCGATCCACTCGCCGCTGAGATAGCCGTCGTAGCCGCCGCCGCGCAACAGTTCCAGCACCTCCCGGTGATCGATGTCCCCCGTGCCGAAAGGCGTGTAGTCCAGGCGGTCCACGGCCAGGAACATGTCGTGCATATGCACGTGGTGGATCCACGGCCGCAGCGTGCGGTACGAGTCTGCCAGCGTCCAGCCCGCTTGCCGCAGCGGGTGCGCCGCATCCCAGTTCACGCCAATCGCCGGATGGTCCACCCGCTCCATCACCGCCGCCACATCGGCGGGATTGCACCAGTCGTCATGCGTCTCCAGGCAGACGACCACGCCGCGCGCGTCGGCCCGTTCCGCCAGCTGTTTGAGAGCGTCCGTCACACCGTCGATGGCTGTTTCCCGGCTGATGCCGGCGGGGATCCGTCCCCCGAAGACGCGCAGCGCGGGCGCGCCGATATCGGCGGACAGGTCGATATATTCGAGCGCCTCCCCGACCTCCGCCTCCCGGCTCGCAGGGTCGGCAAAGCGGGCGCCCGACGCCAGGCAGCAGATGGCCACGCCCGCCTCAGCCGCCTGTGCACGGAACGACGCCCGCTCCTCCGCCGACGCCTCCAGCTCCACCCCGTGGTTCTGGCCGCCGGCCGCCCGCGGCTCGACGCCGCCGTAGCCGTACTGCACCGCCAGCGCCAGCATCTCCCCGAACGTCGCCTGCGGGCAGGAGAAACTCATAAACGCATAGTTCATCGTTGCAATCTCCCCTCTTGTTGCTTCATTTCTGACCATCAGACCGGGGGCTCGCTGCCGCATCACATCGCAGAAATCTCCACAGCCTCGCCTCTCTCCGCCGAGCGGTACAGCGCATCGGTGATCCGTTGTACCAGCAGCGCCTGCGTCAGCGTCGTCTTCGGCGCACGCCCCGTCAGGATCGCCGTCGCGAAGTCCTCCAGCAGCGCGCGGTTGACGGCTGCGTAAGACTCCTCGCCCGCCCACAGCGTCCGGCGGACCGTGCCTCTGCGCGAGTGTTCTCAAAATAGACGATTTCCTTCTCCTCCGCCGGCGTCATCCACAACCGCAGCGAACCGGCATCGCCGATCACCCCGCAGCCGATAATGCCGAGTTGTAACCGTCCCATTGGGCGTACTCTCCCATGATACAATGAAAGCTGATCGCATCCGCCATCTCAAGCGAAGGAAGGCGCAGATGGACGACACCCCCTCCCTTTCTTGGCAAAGAATCTACGCCGACGAAGAGTTCAGCTGGCTCTGGCCGCCCGCCTACGAACCCAATTCGACGCCGCCCGACCTGGAGTCGATCCTCTCCCTTCTGCAACCGCCAAATGGAGCGCGCTGCCTTGACCTCGCCTGCGGGCTCGGCTGGCTCACCATCCCGATGGCGCTGCACGGCTTCCACGTGACCGGCTACGATCTCAGCGACGCCATGTTGACACGCGCCCAGGAGTCGGCCGCGCAAGCGAACGCAGAGATCGAGTGGGTGCGCGGCGACATGCGCAGCCTGCCGGCGGACTGGACGGCCACCTTCGATTTCGTCACCCTCACGCTCAGCGAGTTCGGATGCTTTCACGACGAGGCGGACAATCAGCGCGTGCTCGCCGAAGTGGCGCGTGTCCTCAAACATGGCGGCCGCTTTCTCCTCGACATCGTCGTCAACCGCGACGAGCTGGTCCTGCGCGGCGATCGTACCGAATGTTTTGACGCCGGCGGTTACTTCATCTCGGACAAGGGGAGCCTCGATCTTCTCAGCGGCATCTACACGCGCGTCTTCCAATGGTATCGACACGGACAGCGCCGCGAAATGACCTGGCAGATCCGCGCATACACCGCGCCCGAGGTGACGCGCATGTTGCAGCGGGCCGGTTTCCGCAGCTCGACGCCGTACCGCAACTACGCCGGCGACAGCCTCACGCGCGACAGCGCCAGCCTGGTGTTTCTGGCGCAGAAATAACCCGTCCCCATAGACGCTTCACTTGCCCGCGCTCGCCTCACACGCCAGCCGCAGCGCCGGCCCAAGCACCGCCGTGGTCATGCCCGCATGGTTCTCGCGTCCATGACCGCGCGCGATCGCGCTGACCGAGCGCGCCGAGCAGCTATGATCGCGACCGTCCGTAAAGGCCGCCCGCGCCAGCAGGAAGTAGGTGCGCGCCAGGTCAATCGCACGCACCAGCAGCGCGTTGTCGCCCGCGATCTCCGCCGCCACTGCTGCGTAGCGGTGAAATGGTCGCCAATGCGGTCGCGTTTCTGCTGCAAGAAGTGGAGGATGCGTTCGTCGGGGCAGGCGTGCAGCAGCGGCTCCCAGCCGGTCGTGTAGGTGCCCTGGTCATGCACATCGGTGGCCGGCTCTTCCGCGTAGCGCTCGATGGCGTCGTACGCCCACCCGCGCAGATCATCCAGGAAACGCTGGCACGCGTGCGCCGGGTCGTCCGAGGGTTCGATTCGACGGCTGTACACTGTTACGAGTCCAGTTCAATCTTGAAGGTGTAGGCGTGATCGCACGGGCGTTCCTGCGGCGTGCTCACGCGCAGACCGCCTTCCTCCTGCTGCCACACGACCGTCTCCTCGCTGCCCAGCATCGAAACGCCGCGCACGCGTCCGCCCACCGTCGAGCCGCTCCCCAGCGAGGTGATGACCGCCTCGTCGCCCGGCCAGCCCAGCACGACCACATAGAGCGCGTCGCCCTTCTGCGTGAAGCGCATGTCCTTGGCCGTGAACGGCTGGTTTTTGCGCTCCGACATATGGCCGGCCTCCACCGCCGTATCGCCCTCACCGAACCGTTCCCAGTGGCGCGTGCCGTAGATCGCCTCGCCGTTCACGTCCAGCCACGCGCCCAGGTCCAGCAGCAGCTGCGTCGCCTCCGCCGGGATGACCCCGTCGGCGCGCGGGCCGACGTTCAGCAGCAGGTTGCCGTTTTTGCTGACAATGTCGACCAGGTCGTGGACGATCGTCGTCGCGCTCTTGAACTCGTCATCCTCGATGTAGCTCCACGACTTGTAGCTGACCGAGGTGTCCGTCTGCCAGTAGTGCGGGCGGATATCGTCCAGCTTGCCCCGCTCCACATCATAGACCGCGACGCCGTCCGGGAACTTGTCCTTGTACTGCAGAACGGGCTCGCCGCCCCACGCCAGCGCCTGGTTGTAGTAGTAGGCCGCCACCTGCGGACGGTACGGCTCGAACTCGTCGAAGTGCCAGCCGAAGTCGAACCAGAGCACATCCGGACGGAAATAGTCGATCATCTCCAGCGTGCGCGCGTACCAGTTCTGAATGAAGTCCCAGCTGGCGGGCGCCTCCTCTGCGTGCGGCGGACTGTAGAGGTCTTCCAGGCCGGGATGCGTCGTGTCGAAGTCGTCTGCGTAGGTGTAGTAGCGCCAGTTGAACGCGCGGTGGCTCGAGACGCCGAACTTCAGCCCCGCGCCGCGCGTCTCCCGCTCCAACTCCTTGCACACATCCCGCTTCGGGCCCATCTGGGCCGCGTTCCAGCGCGTATGCGTGCTCGCGAACATCGGGAAGCCGTCATGGTGCTCAGCCACCGGCACGATGTAGCGCGCGCCAGCTTTACGGAACAGCTCGACCCACTGCGCCGGGTCCCAGCTTTCCGCCTCGAACAGCGGGATGAACTCTTTGTATCCGAATCTGGACGGGTGCCCCCACGTCTGTGTGTGGTGCTCGAAGTAGTTCGGCCCCTTGCGCGAGACCTCGTCGCGGTACATGAAGCGGGGATACCATTCGTTGTCGAACGCCGGCACCGCGTAGACGCCCCAGTGGATGAAGATGCCCAGCTTATCGTCCATAAACCATTGCGGCACTTCGTAGTTCTGCAGCGACTCCCAGGTCGGCTCGTAGCGGAAATCGGTGGTCATTGCATGACTCCATCCTGGTCCGTTTGCGCGCGCAAACGCGCAGAGTTTATTGTGGTTGTCTTGGCTTCATTCCTGTGCAGTACAGATGTGGAGGTCTTCCAAGGGAGTATAGAGGGGTACTCCGGTCGTGTCCAATCTTTGCGGGGTGGATCTGTGCCCGTCGCCGGTCATCCGTCAATCGCACAGATCGCAGGGCAAAAGCTGTCGGGCCAGCAGGATGCCGAGCAGCGCGCACAGGAGGCTGATGCCGTTGTTGGCGAGGATATTGGCAAGACCGGGCCAGACGCGCCCGTTCTGCCATAAGGCGATGCTATCGACCGCGAAGGTGGAGAATGTGGTGAAGGAGCCGAGAAAGCCGACCATCATCATCAGGCGCAGCTGCGGCGAGAGCGCCAGATAGTGGGAACCCGCCGCCACTAGAAAGCCGAGTAGCAGGCTGCCCGAGACATTGACGGCCAGTGTGCCGAAGGGGAACTCCGCCCCCAACTTCGCCGCCAGCCACAGGCTGACGAAGTAGCGTGCATTCGCCCCCAGCACAGCGCCCAGCCCGATCCAGACAATCTGACCCGCTATCGCCCTGAACCCGTCAACCGTCATGCCCCTTCCCGTTCAGGCAAGCCGTCGCGCCCGCCTTCTGGTCACCTCTCCTGCGGCGCCGCTACGTCCGCCGCCCTTGCCGTCAGCGGCCCAATCCATTCCGTGTAGAGCACATCCGCGACCTGCGGGTTGATCCGCCGCAACTCCGCCAAGAGCGTCTCCGGCGTTACAATCCCGTACTGATTCTCCGCCAGGTAGTTCTTCAAGAACTCCTTGAACGCCCGCTCGCCCAGGCTGCGGCGGATCGTGGAGAAAAAGAGCGCCCCCTTGGCGTAGACCACACCCTCGTACTGAATCGAGTCGGCAAACGCCATCACCGGCTGATTGAGCGCCGCATCCTCTTCGCGGCTGATCAACCCGTCGACCACCACCTGCCAGCGCCGCAACTCGAGAATGTCGGCCGCGCCCGCGCCGTGCACCGCCTCATAGTAGATGCGGCTCGAATACTCCGCCAGCCCTTCGTCAACCCACGGCTGGTTGACCGGATCGTTGTGGACCAGCTGATACCACCACTGATGCGCCACCTCGTGGACCGCGCGAATCTCCAGCTGGTCCCGGTAACGGTCGTACAGCTGCACGCCCAGCAGAAAGGCCTGCGGATACTCCATCCCCCGGAAGTTGATCGGCGCCGCCGCCACCCGCAGCTCGGGGTATGGATAGGGCCCGAACCAGTCGCTGTACACCCGCAGCGCCGCCGCCGTGTGCTGCAGAACGGCCCGTCCCGCCTCCTCATGCTCCGGCAGCCAGTAGCTCGTCACGCGCGTGCCGTAGGCCTCCAGGCTGTCCGATTGAAAGCGATCGCTGAGATGGATGAAAAACTCGCGCGACAAATCCGTCTCCCACCGGTGCAGCACCCGCCCCTCGCTGACCGTTGTCGAGGTGACCAGTCTGCCGCTCGTCACCGCGATCTGCTCGCTCGGCATCGTGCCGGAGACGACGAACTGGGAGATATAGTTGAACGCCGCGTCCCCGCGGCTGGTGCCCCTTTCCAGCCACCAGCGGCCGGTCGCCGCGGTCGGCCCCGGCTGGTAGACCGCCAGTGAGGGGTAGAAGAGCGGCAGGCTGACAAAGTCCTGGCTGTAGCCGAACAGACGGTAGGCCGCACTCGTGTCCGCGGCCCAGTGCGGGATCTGCAGCCGCCAGCTCAGGAAGACGGTCGTCGTCTGCCCGCGCAGCAGCGCACGCGGCAACTCCACGCGCACTGCCGTATTCTGTTCCAGGTAGATGAACGGGGCGGTGCTGCCCTCGACCGCCGCGTTCTGAATGCTGAACTCGGCGCCGTAATGCGGCAGCGCCGGATAGAGCCGGAAGATCAGATATGTCCAGGGGTCCGCGCTGGTGTTGGGCACGCGGATGTTGGCCGAGCCCTGCAGAGAGGACAGATCGTCGCTCAGGGTGAACTCGATCTCATAGTGGGGCATCGCCTTGGCAGCCGCCTGCGCCTCATCATCCGCCGTTGATGAGCCAATCCCGCTGCAGGCTATCAGCACGAGTATCAGCAGCAGCAGGCCGACGCCCACCGCGCCAAAAGAAGCGTGAAGCCTTCTCCCTTCTCTGCTCTTTACTCTCTCCTGTGCGTTAGGGGGCATGATAGGCAACATCTGCTGCTGATTCATAGCAACGACAAGAGTTGTAACATAAGCTACGCAGCAGGAGGTGAAATGCGTGGCGTCAACTCAGCAGGCGAAATGTGATTGAACAACTCACGCCCGCCACCTCCGTAAAGCGGTACGCAAAGCCTCGATGAAACGCCGCAGCGAATCGTCCGCCTGTGCGGCGCGGTCAATGTTCATCTGCTGCACGATATCTTCGGCATACTCGATGCCACCCAAAATGGGTGTGCGTCCCGAGGCGCGAATTTCTTCGATCAAACGTTTTTTGTAGCGTGCGCGGCTGCACTTACGATCCGGTGCCTGACAGCCACGGCCAAATACAGTTCTGAATGCAGCGCCGTCGAGAAGAAGCCACCGCTCAATATGTGGATCGGGAATGGCAAGGACTACTGTCGCCGGGACATCCAGCTTTTCTATTTCTCTGCTGCGTTCGTTTAGGCCCTTACAGTTGGCATCGGTGGCAACGACAATCAGGTCTGGCCAAGGAGTGCTCTGCCGCGACAAGTCGCGCAAGTAATTCCTGAGTTCGTCGATGACTTTCCCGTGTCCGCGCACTGCGCTGCGCCAGTCGAGATGCACTGCGATTTCAAATTCTGCGGCGACCCTCTGCACGAGGGTGCCGATCACCTGCTGATGCGCGTAATCCTCTACAAATAACGCGATTTTACGAATCAAAGTCCCCTCTCAACATGCGCGCGGATACGGGAAGCTCCTCCTGTCCGTCACTGAGTGCCCTACCAATATCATTGTCTCGCAGTAAAGGTCCCCAATTGATGTTGGCAAAGGGATCGATGCGGGTACGGCGACCCAGCCGACGTACTACGTAAAGACAGTCGTCATCCAGTAGATCAGGCAGGATCGGCGAGTGTGTTGTGATGATGTGCTGGGTCTGATTGAGAATTTCCTGTGTCTTCAGCAGTTCCGCGATCAACTGAATCCGGCGCGGGTGGACCCCGTTCTCTGGCTCCTCGAACCCGACCAGCGCTGGAGCGTCCTCAACTCCCGACAAGGCCAACAATCCTAGTAACCGCAAGGTGCCTTCCGAAAGAACGCGCGCTGGCATTGCCACCCCGCCTTCTTTGAGGCGAAGTTCGACCTCGCCAAGTTCGCTCACATCGACTTCAATGCCGTCGAAATTGGGTATCAGTGTATGCAGCGCTTTTTCAACCCCTTCAAACTGTTTTGGGTCAAGCGCCTTCATCGTGTTGAGAAAGGCGGCGAGCTCCTCCCCCATCAGCCCCAGATGACGCACTTCTTTGACCGGATTTGCCGCGCGCATGCGTTCACGCGGCTCGAAGTAGAAAAACAGCCAGTTTTCCAGTTCGCGTCGCGCCGCCACCAGATGCGGATAGTGCGGAGGATAGTGCGGCATCGACAGAATACTGTGGTCCAAATAACGGTCATAGTAGGTGGGGTGCGCCTGCCCCTCCAATCTCAGGTGTATCTTCTCCCCCTGTCGTTCAATGAAGGGTCTGCGCTTGCCGGTAGGCTCCCCTTTGGTGTTCAACGCGGCCAAATATTCGTCAGTCACGCGTAAGATGCCCGTTTGGGGCAGCATCTCCACCTCGATACGGTAGCGCAGATCCCGTTCGCGCACGCGGGCGGGGATCTTGGCTTCCTCCCTGCCCACGACCTCGCCGGCCGGCCGGCGCATCTCCTGTATTTCACGGTTGACCGCGGTAATGATTGCGTCCGACAGGCTCAGATCAGCTTCGATCGAGAACCCTAGCCTCTCCTGTTCAAGCAGCCCCTTGATTCCCCGGTCCCCTATGGTAAACGACTCAAGTGGCTTGCCTCGATAAGGAGGATCAAAGGCCTCCTTTAGTGTCCGGCTCGTCCCCAGCTTCGACAGAAGTTGCAGCGCGTCCAAAAAATTGCTCTTGCCCGCGGCGTTTGGCCCAAATAGAACCACAAGCTGGGATAGATGTACTTCAGCGTCTTCAAGAGACTTGTAACCACGAATACGTATACGCTTCAGCATGGCGAAGTCTCCACAAAGCGGCCTTATGACGAACTGCTTGTTGCTGAATTCAACTGTTCGACTCTTGCAACGGGCGAACAACTGGCGCCCGCAAGGCTTTTGTCCTGCCCGGCACGGACCCGCATGACTACTCTGTGCCTTGCGTTCCTCCTATAATAATAACATAATCGGATTGCACACGATAGAATATGCACGGATGTGCTACAATCGCAATCTGACACTAACGATAGTCCTAGTTCACACAATGTCTCTATCGATCATCCGGTACCACTCTCCCATCGGCCCAATCGAAGTCCGCGCCACCGGCGCGGCCGTAACCGCGGTCGAATATGTCGAGGACCTGCCGGCCGCTGACGCCATCGGCCACGAGTCCTGCGCAGCCTCCGCGAGCGCGCATTCGCTCCTCGAAGAGGCGCAGCGTCAGCTGGCCGCCTACTTCGCCGGCTCACTTCGCTGCTTCGACCTGCCCCTGGCCCTCGAAGGCACGCCTTTTCAGCGCCAGGTCTGGCAGCAGCTTCAACGCGTCGGATACGGGGAGACGGCGAGTTACGGCGAGATCGCCGAGGCGATCGACAACCCCAAGGCCGTGCGCGCCGTCGGCGCGGCCAACGGGCGCAACCCGGTTGCGATCATCGTGCCCTGTCACCGCATCATCGGCAGCGGCGGCCGGGCGAAGTTGACCGGCTACGGCGGCGGGCTGTGGCGTAAGGAATGGCTGCTGCGGCACGAGGGTGTGCTGCTGGTGTGAGGGGGGCCGTTGCGTCCGGTTGTTCGTGCAGTTACTTCTGCTGAGGGATTGAGCTGGAGTGTAGCAACGACTGGCGGTCGCGGAAGCTGCAAAAGGGGCAGTTAGCCGCGCCGCGGGGGGATTACGGCTTCCGCCACCCCTATGAGAGGTTCCTTTCGGGTCAATAATGCCCGTCCTTGGGTGCGACGAGTCAGAAGTGTGCTCAGGAGTGTTTACGTAGTCCTTTCTCCTATAAGTATAGTCAAAGTGTTTCCTTCGCTTATCTTGAAGGAGTCGATGCACGTTCAAATAATGCGTTCCACTCTACTCCTTGGACCAATCCTGATCTCCATATAGCCGGGAGCGTGTTGTTTGGAACATTATCGGCTGTTACAACGAGCGCCTGTTTGTCCTTGAATCCTCCAGGACCCTTTGGGTTTAGATTCTTGCCGATTTGGTCAATTATTAGGTCCTTGGACCAGGCGCGAAGGATCGGTTCCGGAAATACCCGGCTGCTATCTGAGAACGCTCTATCTTGTTCGCCTAGCTGCTCCCCAGCGTGAGCCAAAATGGGAAGCCAGTCAGGCCCAGACGTTCGGATTCTTTGCAACGCGTCGTCGAATCCAACACCCAAGACGACGCCAAATGCTATAGGATTTCCTTCTTGACGTCTGTCTTCACACATCTTATGCAATAATTCATTAGATGCCAGTTTTCTAATGAACTTGGACACAATTTGCTGCCCGGTTCCTGAAAAATCGTCACAGCAAATGATCACTCGTATACCTCTATTTCTTGCGAGACAGTGCGCAACTTCACTAATAGAAGAGACCTCCTGGTTGAAGCCGACACCCAATAGATGTGCGATATGAGGTAAGTAAACCGCAGCGCTTTTGATCGGGCCAAGTTGATTGATCAGAACAGCATGAAGCGTCGGAAGAGGGCCATCAACATTGGTAGGAGACCAGTCCGTAATATAGTCTTTTTCTGCAAGCTCAACGCAAAGTGACCAGTATGCATCTCTTGTTAGCTTACGTAGTCGATGAGCAGAATAATAGTATTTGTGGGCAATTTCCTTGGCTATTCTCAGACCGGGCAGCCATGGGTCGAATTGTCTATCACGAGAAACTATCGAAAACTGGGCGGCCCACTGGTATATCTCTCTGGGATCAATGTCTCGCCCTACATATGTCAACTCCAAAGCGTAGTTGCGACACTCCTGCATCCTATTAAGGTCAATAGCGCCCATGCCATTGCTTGCTAAGGTGGTAAGGACTTGCCGGCAGGTATCGGCAGTAATCTGTTCCCCTACGGTAGCATTCGATACCATTAGATCAATTGCATAGCGAAGCTCTTCGAATTGTCCGGGCCATTGGTGGCCTACAAGCAACTCTTTAGCTCTGCTGGACAAAAAAAATTTTTCGCCCCGAGTTTCTGAGATCCGCCATAGCAGCCACTCTACCGCGGTCGAAATGTGGGAGGGTCGATTATGTAACGACTCTAGCAGGAGTATGCGATCGCCAAATGGGGCAGTCAGCCATTGCGGGAGTTCATGCTCAATCCTGTCCATCCAATCGGTAGTAATGGATGCAATTATTCGCGTACTTGGGTCTACAGAAGCAGTATAGCTTTCAATCGTGACTTCAAGCTTAGAAAGAAGCTTCGGTATCCAAGCTTCATCGGGCGGCCGGCATCGATCGATGAATTCTAGGAACAGGGTGCCTCCAGCCGCTCGATGTATCGCACCTGCCGGGCGTTCAGGCCCTATCACAGAGTATTCATCGTAGTAGGGATCGGGGGGAGGCCCAAATAACTGTGTCCGAAAGGCAATGGAATCAGAGGAACATTCTACGTGCTCAAAGGAGCCACCACCTACGTGACTGTGGATTTCTCTCGCACACTCAATTTGGAGGCTACCTGGCGAACCTACAATAAGTAGGGGATTGTATCCACTACCTAATCGGAACGCTTTCTGGGCTGTTTCATACCACGGCGATGGCGGGTGCGTCACCACTTTGCTCAAAGAGCATCCTCAATCGATCATTGAAGCATATCGTCGGCTAGTTGGAACTGCCAGTGGTCCGTTTGTCTCAAATATGATATGGCACGGCCTGAGATCGCCAGGTTTGGGTTGAACTTCGAACCATCGAGGCCGGGTCAGGACCTGCTGACCATGCATCTCTGGAACTTCCCCATAGGCGACCCAATCCGATTGAAGTTGTCGAATCCTAATACTAGCCTGTCGGGGTTTAGTTGGGCGAGTTGGATCACGCCAGAATGACGTCAGACGCATGGGCTGAAGGTCACCAGAGCGAAACTTAGACCGTAGATCCCTGAAAAGATTGAAGCCACGTCTGAAGTCATCAGTTTGATAGCAGAGGACTGACTGTGCAAACCTCAAGCCCGAATACCAACGAAATGGTAAGGAATCTAATTCGTCAAGAAGCTTCAATCGAAGGTGAAAATCATAGCGTTCGGATTTGAGCGCCGACACAATACGATACATCAGGAATACCGATCGCCAAGACCGATTCTGGACTTGCCCAGCATACGTTTCGCTGAGAATTTTGTATGCAGACATTAGCTGACTTGCCGTGCCTCGCTCCCATTCTTCATGGCCTATGTCTCCAAGTACTCTGTACGCTTTCAGAACAACACCTATTTCATTGCCTTCGGTTATCAGCTTCTCTATGTGAAGCTCAGCCTTTTCGGGGTCAATAATGTTCCACGCTTCAATGCGTGTCCGCTCAATGTATGCAATATCATCGTCAGACAGAGTGTCCGCAAGTAGAGCTGCTTCTTCCGCTTGAGCCAAATGGCTTAAAGCGTTGGCAATATCGCTGAGTACTTGAGACGGCTCTTCGACTTCCTTTGCGTGTTGAATCAATCTATAGGAATATGCTGAGAGTACGACAAAATTGTCGGGCCCAAAACGAAGTGCCGAGTCAAAAGCAGCGGCGGCAGACTGCCAGAGTTCCTCGGCTTTCTCGATCTGTCCGATGCCAAGTAGGGCACGACTGAACTCCCACCGCATTACACCTAGGCTATTGTAGATATTCCTTGGATGCTCTCTGACTCTTGTGCTCTCTGCCAACTCACAAGCCAACTCTAGTTTTTTGATTGATCGGAGGTACATGAGGCTCTTTTCGGTGATCTCTTCAGTGTGTCGTGCCTTAAGACCAAGGGCTCGGGCCCAGTGATGCTGTGTTGGCGCACTTCTTTCTGAAATCACGGAAGGAATGTGTTCGAACGTTGACAATAAGGCAGGCAAACGATCCCGCATGGCTGCCTCGAGGCGCTCTACTCTAAGCGCTTCAAAGACAAGCGCTTCCACTAGCCAAGAATCGGCTACGGTTCCCGCTTTCAAGGACTCCAGTAACCCCCAGCACTCCTGCAAGCGGTCTTCCCAACCGGTCGCTCCCAATATTTCAAGCAAATGAATAGCAATCAGGCGATGCTTGAAACTAACTGTCTGATCGTGAAGATGCTCCTCCGAGTCTCCCCACTGCAAGAGGTCCTGTGATTCTGATACACGACGAAGGGTCGGCATGATGCTTGTATCGAGCATCTTTGATTTGCCTACACTGCGTAGCAGTGGCGTGAGAGGAACAGCAATTCCAAAACTCGAAAATGTAGCTATGTACCGGACGGCAAGTTTCGCTGAGTCATCCTTGACCCATGTTCTATACGTCCTGCCTACCCATTCCGCAAGATCGAAGTCATGGATGCCTTGACCTACAAAGAAGCGTAATGCAATCCAAAAATGAGAATCAGAGCTGTGGTCACCGTCCAGAGGTTTAATCGTTTGTCTCTCTTGGTATGCAAGCCAGTCACCGAAAGTCGGAATAGGTATGTCTAGTGGTTTGTACAAGCTCGAAAAGTGTTCCGCCAGAGACCGAAGTTCTGCTCTGTCAATGTCGCCCCGAAACTCCTTTGTAGTTAGATATCTCCCCTTTGGAGGCCGCTGAGGCCGACCATCGGCATCTACTCCTCCTGGAGGAATAACCTCAATAACAAGTGCGTGCCTGCCCCGGGCCGCGAGGATGGTCGCTAACTCAGACACCTGCTCAATTCCTCTGTGTTGCCTATCGAATACAATGAGTGCAGGTGTATATTCCGCCCCGATAGACTGTTCTCTTGCTCGCTCTTGCAGTTTGTTCAGGAAGGCTCCCAACTTCTCAACTGAAAATCTTTGATTGGCTGGCTTGCAAATAAGTGTGGGGTATCCCATATGAGCTGCTACGAAAGCAGTGTGGCGTAGGGCAGTAGTAATTCCAGAACCTGACGTTGCTGGAATTGTTAGGGTCATGTTTACTACTCGGTCAGACTTGGACAGCTTTCGCAGTTGGGAAATAACGTGACTAGCTAGGTCTTGATCCGAGCCTGAAATTGGCTGGTAATGTCTTCGGAAAACCATCCCAGAAGCAAAAGGTATCCAATCTGCAGGTTCAGATCGCCAAAGACGATCGAGATTGGTTGCATCGTCATTAACTCGTGAAGGTTCTTCAAAATCGCTATCTCTTATAAGTACGAAATCCTGATCAACATCTAGTAGATCTTCTTCTCTTAGCTCAAGAGCGCGTCTGGATCGCCCGTATCGGATTGCTAGTTTAGGCGCGGCCGTATGCTGGGGAACTCCAATATCTTCTAGAGCTTCAGTAAATTCAGGCCTAGTCCCACGAATAAAGTAAATGTCTAACCGATCGGCCTTTACCAAGTTATCTGGAATGGGCGAGTCGGAGGGCCACAGAATCACCACCGTGTTATTGGAAGGAATGAAGTCAAATGCGAATTTAAGCGTGTCGAGATCTGAAGATTTCGAAGCACCGACGACTACCACAGCACGCCCAGGAAAGCTTTCCAAACGGCGGATAAGGCCCATCTTGTAAGCTAGACGCCGGGCAAGCGATTCGCCGTGCCGACCATCGGGGTCACCATCACGGTTAGTCCCATTGATTTCGTATATTGGTAAGAAACTCCGGCGGTCTATTTGCCCTTCGCTATCAGGATCAGTGGCGAGACGATACGGCTGTCTGCTCTGCGACGAAGACTCGTCCTTGGCCCCAGAATCCGCGATAGCTTTGGTCGCATCGTAGAACCGATCGACGATTGATTCGGTCCAACACGCCTCCCAGAATATGTTGGCGATGCCGATATCATCTTCATTAGGTTCTGTCCGATAACGACCGACAGCCTCCACAAGAGGCGTAGATTCATCATGGATGTCAGCGCCTGACGCCAGCTCTGCCCTTTGGCAAATCCACAACAGCGCCTTTCTTTCTCGAAGTAATGTGACCAGCTTACCGGGGAGTTCAACTGACATGGCACATCTCCTGGGCAAAGGATATCCTCCACCCGCATATATCTGTTACGTTCTAATGTGATCTGTAGAGTCACTTGCCATTTAGTTGCAAGTAGAATTCAGGCTATGAACTCGATAGGGCCCGGTTGCGACAGGCACTTACATGGTTGAAGAAAGCTTTGCAGAAATCTAGTCCTGATTAAGTCTTCGTTGCCTCTCCTTGGTAGAAAAGGAAACTTCGGCGGATGATTTTCGCACGAAATATTACCCTTGTCAAAGACTGTCAGCCGAATATGAGATAGAGATAAACCACTATCCACCTGCCCGCCATGCCCCAGCCGCACCCTCCACCCGCCCCGCATCCCAGCCGCCATTCGCCACAACCAGCCGGTAGCGCAGCGTCAGCGTCTCCCCTGCTCCAAACTCGTACACCTCATCGAACATGAAGGCGAAGCTGGCGCACGCGTAGGGCGTCTGGCGGATGAACCACTTGTTGGGATAGCGCAGGTTGGCGGGGTGATCGAGAAAAGCGAGCGTTGATGCGTGGCCGCTGCCGTCGTGGCGGCCGGTGTACGCCAGCCAGGGCGCGGCCTGGCCCATCGCGTCGGCTCCGACGTGCCCGGCGGCGGTGATGATGTCGCCTTTGTCGAAAGAACGGGGCCCGCGCCAGAAGAGCCCGCCGTAACCGGCGAGCGGCCGGCCTTCCGTCGTCGGCGAGCCGATGTGCAGCGTCTCGCCCCTTACGTTGCGCAGGCTTGTCGTGAAGTCCAGCGCCCAGTAGCCCGCGTCCGCGTCGAGCTCGTTTACCGCAATGTCCCGTGTCTCGTCGATCCAATGCTCGCCCGCCTGGGTGATCCAGGACAGCTTCTCCCGCGCCGCGAACCGCTCGTCCTCCACCTCGATCGAATCCCAGCCGTCATGGCGCTGGCTGCCGTTGTTGGGCAGCTGCACATAGCCCTGCCCGTGCCGGTAGCTGGCCCCGCCCCAGAAGTTCTGGCCGTCCAGGTGCGCGATCGTCATCTGGATGCCCTTGTGCCAGACGTGGTCATGCGGGCGGTAGTTCGTGACGAGGTCCCCCGCCAGCGTGTTGACCGGGTGGAAAAACGGTTTGGGCGACTCGGCTTGCGGCATATCCGGCTCGTAGATGTAGCGGAACAGCGTAACCGCGTCCCACTTCAGTTCCAGCGAGGCAACCCCCGGTGTACGGTGACCGGAGCGCACCGCCTTCCCGTTGCGCGAATGGATCAAAGAGAGAGTCATACGATTCCGTTCTCTGGTGTGCGAGGTCCATCAAACCGTGTGGATTTCAACCGCCAGAGGGCCGCGGCGTCAGCAGAAACTAAAAACCGAAAACGCAAAACTAAAAACTATCCAACATCTCCTGCAGCCGCTGCCGCGCCGCCTGCGGGTCCGCCTTGCCCTTGGTCGCCCGCATCATCTGTCCCATGAAGAAGCCGAACAGTTTCTTTTCGCCGGCGCGGTAGCGGGCCAGCTCCTCCGGGTTGTCGTCAAAGGCTGCCTGCACCGCCGCGTCGATGACCGACGTGTTGCTCACCATCGCCAACCCTTCGCGCTCGACAACCGTCTGCGCATCGTCGCCGCTGCGGTACATCGATTCCAGCACCTTCTTGCCCGTGTTGGCGTTGATCTTTCTCGCGTCGACCATCTGCACCAGCGCGGCCAGCTGCTGCGGTTCCACCTGCGTACCCGCGATCTGCCGCAGATCCTGCCCCTCGCCGTCGGCATAGAGCAGACGGAACAGTTCGCCGGTGATCCAGTTGGCCATGCGCTGGGGGTTGCCGTTCTCCTGTCCATAGGCGGCGACGGCGGCCTCGTAGTAGTCGGCGACGGCTTTCTCGCTCGTGATGGTGCGCGCGTCTTCGGGACGCAGGCCCCACTGCTGCAGGTAGCGCTGCTCCTTCGCGTCCGGCAGCTCGGGCAAGGTGCGCGCCGTCTCCTCGACCCACTGCCGGTCAACCACCAGCGGCGGCAGGTCCGGTTCCGGGAAGTAGCGGTAGTCCTCGCTGCTCTCCTTCGAGCGCTGCAGCACCGTGCGCTGGCGGTCCTCGTCCCAGCCCATATTCACCTGCTCGATCGCGCCGCCGCTCTGCAGCACGCCGGCCTGGCGTTCGGCCTCGTAGGCGATGGCATTGCGCACCGCGCGCAGGCTGTTGAGATTTTTCACCTCGACCTTGGTGCCGAGCTCGCCGCGGGCGGCTTGCTCCGGCGTGCGCACGCTGATATTTGGCTCGCAGCGCAGCGCGCCTTCCTCCATGTTGCCGCTGTTCACGCCCAGGTAGCGCAAAATGGAGCGCAGCTTGGTCAGAAACGCGTACGCCTCATCCGCGCTGGCAATGTCGGCCTCGGTGACGATCTCCAGCAGCGGCATTCCGGCCCGGTTCAGGTCCACCAGCGTGTGCAGACCCGCGTGCGTATTCTTGCCGGTATCCTCCTCCAGGTGGGCGCGGTGGATGCGGATGCGTTTGACGCCGCCGTCGGGCAACGTGATCTCCACCCAGCCGTTGCGGCACAGCGGCAGCTCGTACTGCGAAATCTGATAACCTTTTGGCAGGTCCGGGTAGTGATAGTTCTTGCGCGCAAAGACGGCCGTCTGCGCGATCTCGCAGTTAAGCGCCAGCCCCGTGCGGATCGTCGCTTCGACCGCGGCGCGGTTGCCCACCGGCAGCGCGCCCGGCAGCCCCAGGCAGACCGGGCAGGTGTGCGTATTCGGCGGCGCGCCCTGGTAGTCCGCGCTGCAGCGGCAGAACATCTTCGTCTTCGTCAACAGCTGCGCGTGGACCTCCATACCCACGACCACGTTGTATTCTTGTGCCAATTGTGCGCCCTTTTCTTATTCTCCCTCTTTAATTCTCATTTGTCGTTCTTCAAACTGAGGGTTTCTCGAATTCTTGGCTCTTGTCCATCAAATGCAGAAAGAGGGATGAGGTAGTAGTCTCCTGTCTTACCGTCAGAGCGACTTGCCTTTATTCTCTTGATTTCGGCTACTATACCGCTGTTCTTCAATGCGTTTTCTAGATGCTGGTCCTGAATAAACTGACTTTCTCGGGAGCCACAGAATCGGACACGACTGTCTTCATCTAATTTCTTTGCAGTTTGGATAGAGAGTCTGGGTTTGTAACAAGCCAAATGGGTCTCGCTACTGGAATGCTGGTTTGGCAACCCGTAGAACTCAATCCCCTTTCCGTCGGCGGTAGAAGTTGAAGTGATCGTCTCTCGAACAGCAGTTGTAAGCCCCAAGTCAGCCTGCCGCGCTTCACCCTGGAAACGACCTGCTCTGACATCCAAGGGAGCGGTAATTTGTAGAGCGTCTGGGACATCAGTACCAATTGTGTCGAAATTGAGGATCCGAGCTGAGAGAACAAACGGCTGATCAGGAGCCGACCAAAAGAAGCAATTTCCTTTGATGGGTTCGTTCAGAACACTTGCAAGAATGTCGTCGGAGAAGTGAGCGTTGTGTTGCTGCAACGTCTTTAGGTCATTGGCCGACAGAAGGTGGAAGGTGAAAAAGTTGTCTCCCTGGCTCAGAAGTTCTGGGGCCATTGAGCCGGGCTGCTGTGTAACCATGATGGCGCCCAGCCCGTACTTCCGACCCTCTTTAACCCATTGAACGAATGGGCTCTCATCACTCGCCCTGCGACCGAGGACACTCTGCGCCTCCTCCAACACCGCGATAGTCGGAATGATTCCCGCACCTCCTCCGGATGACGTGAAGTTATACTGGTTGTAATCAAAGATTGATTTAAGCAGTAGACCTGATATCTGAAGGCCGATAGATCCCGTTACCAAAGACAAATCGACCACGACGATCATGCCTTCAGCAAGCATTTTCGCAACCTGCGTCTGCAGGGTTCCGTCAGGATCATGGAGCCGATTCACGATGGTCACGATATTGCTCCGCATCGCCCTAGCCTCGACTCCCTCAGATTCCCTGAACTCAGCAATGGTCTGAATTCGCCTTTCGGCAGCGTTATGTCCGTTCTCCGCCACGTAGTCGATTAGCTGACGCCACTGGTTACGTTGGAGTCCTCTCAGTTTGGCCACATTTTGTTGATTCTGCCTATCTTCCGGGATACAAAGCGACACCACATCCGAAGGCCTGAGTTCTCGCACATCCAGCTTAATGCCGCCTATCTTCCAGGAACCGTAGTATGGATTGGGTTCCAAGCGGTCGGTAAATACAGCGATCTTGTCTTTGAGATGTGGGACGTTACAGAGGCCCGGTCGTCTGTCTTCGTCTGGCCAGAAGTACTCTCCCTCCGGGTCGAGAACTAGCATTCCCACGGAACGGCCGCTTCTGTCCTTTGGCCCATCATCTGCGTAGAGTTGGGAGATTAAGAGCTTCAGCATGTTCGATTTGCCATAACCAGCTCGCGCGAATATGAATGATCTTCGAGAGATCAGACTCTTTACATCAAAATTTACCGGGAAGGACTGGGGCTGAGGGAGTAGGAAATTCTCTCCGGTAGACTCGCCCCCATTATAGATTATCTCACCTAGACTAAAGTAGCCTATAGGTTGGGCAGTATCGGTTTGCGCCCCTAAGTTGCAAAGGAATGACAGAATCTCATCTCCAGGCAAGGCTACTCTAGCGCCTAAGTGGGGCAGTTTCCGCACAGTAGGTATGAATAAAGGACGACGACCGCCTGACCTACGATCTAAGCGCAGACCTCCAAGTAAACGAACCTTTACGTTGTACCGAAGTCGACTCTCTTTCAGTTGGGCCGGGACTTCACTATTGGATCGTTGCATCTCTGCCAAATACTCGTCTCCTTCCCGCCCTGCCAATACTCCAACTGGAAAGAAGCGTGTGATCCGTCCCAAAGCAGCCTCGTCGGGCGATCCTAGTTCTACCAGCAAGAACTGACCTATCCGCGGAGTCAGCTCTTCACTCGGTTGGTAAGGAGAAACAATTTCCGCCCGGAACTCTAAGCCTTCTTCTACGAAGCCTTTGAACATACCAATTAATCGATCTGGTTCGAATAACCTATCCACCCCTTCTTCCTCCTCCTCTGATTAGACCTCTACCTAAGTGTACGTGGCGAACTATTCGCTCTTGTAGAGGCCCATCCACATGATCTTGTAAAGCGTCTGTCATTAGGTCTCCTAACACGGTCATCTCCAAACCTGTTAGCACAGCGTGGTCGTGCGCCCGCTGGAGAGCGCTAGGGTAGCCTAGAACTGGAAATGTATCCAGTGAATCGTTGACCAAGTATTCGAGTATTTCTTGCTTGCGACTGCTTGGAAGCCATACCGGCACATCTACAGGAAGGATAGGAGCGTCAGGAGAGACTCCTAATTTCAAGAGATGAAGCCGTCCGAAACTTTGGTATCGTTGTTCTTGGCTCTTGACAATATCGGAAGCGGTTTCTAGCCACGTCCTGTCGAAGTTGTAGCACTTGGCCTCTAGCTCCTTGGGTACTTCAGTGTAACAGGGAAAGTTGCGATCGAAAGTGTGTTCCAATAGCATCGCCAAGCTCAATTTGCTAAGAACCGCCGAGGTCTTGGCTACACCTAGGAGGAAGACATTACGCTTTCCAGAAATTAACTGATCTTCAAAGATGCTACGGAATGCCCTGTCCAATTTTGGGAAGGTCTCTCTCTTTAGAGTTTTCGTTCTTAGGAGCCCATCGCGCAACAAGAGCACATTTACAGGCCAGTCTTTAGACGCGATATCGAGGAGCACAGCCCACTCCACGATATCGCGAAAGGCCCGCACACGCCCCCGATTGTCTGATACACGCTCGACATCCTGACTCTTTCGGCTGCCGAGCAAGTAGGAAAGCTCCTCGAACTCAATGCCAAGAGACTGAAGAAAACTTTGCATCACAGGAAGGCGTTCAGTCAAATCCCGGAAGACTGAATCGTCTTCCGAGATAGCTATGACTTCTTGGACGAGATCTTGGCCCTCGCTGTCCACCACCCGGATGATCTCCAGATTGAGCGGCTCAAAGGTGAGCCGGTTTTCCCCTCCGTCAGTAGCCAAAGGTGCTATGGCCTTGCAAGGGCGGTGGTTGAGCCTCCTGACAGTAAGTTTTCTGACCTCCTTGCGAAGTTCCTCGACTTGAGCGGCCTCTTTCTCTACAGCCTCGGCCATCTTGGTCTTTAGGTCGTTGTAGCCTATGTCCGCAAGTGCCATAACATTTCTGATTTTCTAGGCCTCAGCCCGGACTTGTCGACGAATATCATGATGAACAACATTTTTGTAACGGGAGTCTCTAGCCGCTCTTGGGAGCAACCATCTTCGACGGAAGAAAGACATGAGGTCGCTCGTTGGGCGGTTGAAAAATTTCGGTAGGTCGCACTGCCCCTGAAGGAACTCATTCCAATTGTTACTCAATGGAGCTGCAAAAACCTCTCGCTTGATGCCGTGATTGAGTGCGGTCGTTGGAATATCTAGCTCTCGAAGACAGGACCGTATGACCCTTAATTTCCAACTAGGGCCTCCACCAAACTTATAGCTGCTGAACACGGCTGGGAACTCTTCCCGCATGAAATCTGCCATCGCATCGAAGTGGCCGTTGCCCAAATGAAAGTGTCCCCATCCCTGGGTCATGCCCAACCTTTTCCAGATCGGCTCACCCTCTCGATTCAGTCGGTTCAGCATCGAAGAGCGCCCCATGGCGGAGGTGGTTGTCAGGAGAACGAGATGGGGGTCCCGTATAATTCCAAGGATTCCTGAGGGTCTACCTCTGTAACGGGAGACAAAGTGCTTCCTAACCTCGTCAGATGTTGCCAAGAGAGCTACTAACTTCCCTCCAAGGAGGTAATTGTATGGAGGAACAGCACCGAGTACGAATGTGTCCATTACATGCCAGAGGCGATGACGTTTGTCTTGGTCGCTCCAGCCGATCCATGAGTCTCGCACTGCAAGGCAATATACAGGGTCCGATAGTCCAAAGACTCCAATGAGCTTCTCGTTGGCCTCGTCAAAAACTAGAAACCGCATGCGTCGGCCGAACCCAGGAGAAACAGGGATACTCCACAAGAGACAAGCATATCTAAAGATGTCGACCTGTAAGGGTGTTTCGACCAGTTCAACCCTTGGTTGAATAAGGTCTGGAGAGACTTCATCCCCAGTTGCGAAGAAAGGAAGGGCTCTTCTCTCCAGCCTCTGCAACAAATGACCCTTTTCCTCAACTAATCTCCGCCGTTCCGCGACGTACATCTTGCGTATGGATTCTTTGTCTGTGTAGGCGGGTGGTGTGATTTGGCCAGCGCTGAAAGTGAATCCTAGATCCTCAAGGCCATTCAGCAGCCGTTCCCGCAACTGTAATCTTCGTGAGTCCATCACTAGCCTCTCTCAATTTCAGCAGACGCATTTCTACGGCGATGCACCCACTTAGTAAATTTCGCGTGAACTACATGTCATTATGTCTCGATATCACTGGGCTCTTGATCGTGGATATGACTCCGATTGGAGGCGATTGGCACCTATCGAGATACCAGCTATAAATCAGAGTGTCAAATGTCAGAATCTAATTCCGAATATCATATGATCGAATGAAACCAGCATAGACGATGACTGTGTCCGGCTCCGTTGTTAACTTCACAGGAGGCCCACGTTCCATTTTGCCTCTTCGTTGTCTTAGAGTGCTACATACAAAGAGGATATGAGAACCACGACGACGAAGTATTTCTGCCTCGACTAAGCCCTAATGGCCATAGTTATGTGTTGCCTTTTCTGAGGTCTTCCCTCTGTCTATTATACTTCGTATAGGGCCAATTCCGGAACAAAAGAAAGGTGGCAGATGAGTCCGTTCCCGCGGGCGGACGAATACGATTTCGGGTCTGCTGTTGGCACAGGCCAACCCCCTACTACCACAGTCGAATGACCGGCAGCGCGCCAGGCAGGCCCAGACAGACCGGGCAGGTGTGCGTATTGGGCGGCGCGCCCTGGTAGTCTGCGCTGCAGCGGCAGAACATCTTCGTTTTCGTCAACAGCTGCGCGTGGACTTCCATGCCCACGACGACGTTGTACTCCTGTGCCAATTGCGGCGTCCTCCCGGTGAATCCGTGCGCTTCACTTCATTCCATCAACATCTCTGCCGGGTTCCTGTCCGCCTGCATGGTCTACACCCGGAGATGGTATGACCGGCATCGACATTACAAGTCTTCAAGGGAGGCAAGCAGGTCCAGGACCAGCACCGCCGCGTCTCCCAGCAGCTTCGGGTTGATGAACTCAATCGTATCGTCCCGGGTGTTGGCGCGTCCCGTGTCGTTGCCGAAGAAGTAAATCGTTGGAACCCCACGGTGTCTGAAAACGGCCTCATCACTAGAGCCACTGATGTTCCAACCCTCTCTCATGCCCATGGCGGATACCGACACGCCTTCTCTATTAACGGTTTCTGATACTTGCCCGGTCAACCAGCTGTTAACGGCTTCTGATACATACCCGGTCAACTCGCTGTCATATGGCCCCCGGAAATAGAGAGATGTACCGGACCCCACCGAATCGAAGTTGATCATGACCTTGATGGCGCCTAGCTCTTCATCGGTCAACCGGTCCACGTAATACCAACTGCCGTCCAGTCCGGTTTCCTCTGAGCCAAAGGCGATAAACCGCAGTGTGAACGGAAAAACCGATACCATCTGGCTCGACCAGGGCGGTTGCGCCAATCTCTCTGCCAGCGTCAGCAGCACGCTTACGCCGGAAGCGTTGTCGTTGGCGCCCACTGAGTTCCGTACCGTGTCGTAGTGTGCTCCCAGGATGACCACGCCTTCGCCCTGACCGGGAAGTTCAAGGATTATGTTGTTGGATCTCCTCCATAAAGGCCCTATCCGCACTCGAAAGCCCTGCATCTCCGGGCTGTAGCCGAACTCAGTAAAGCGGTCCATCAGGAGCTCTGCGGCCTTCCGTTCCTCCTTCGTGGCGCTCTGCCGCCACCCCACTTCTCTTGCCAACTCGCACAGGTGGCCGAAAGCGGTAATGGCAAGAGCCTGACGATCGGCGGCGCTGAATTTCGCGGTAGCGGGCGGCAGACGGATACTGGCCAGTGTCTCCTGCGCTATCTCTTCGAGTTCCGTGCAGGTCGGTCCTGTTGCGACGTACGGTTTTATACTTGTAGGGGCGTTGGCGAGAAAGTGACCAATCTCGTCATCAATGGGTCTGCCGCTGGCGATCAGTAGAATTGCTATAAGAAGGAAAAGACCCGCCAGTGAAAATTTTATGAGTCTCCATCCAGCCATCGAGTCCTGCCTTATGGGAGTTTTTCAGCGCTGGAGAGAAATGCCGTAGTCCCTCCTATATACGAGACAATCTGAATTCCGAATGAACGAGCAGCGCATCCATCTGGCAGAATTGAGCCTCTTACCAGGAAACCAGCAAAGAAAGTCGCTCGATGGTGAGTGCCTTTGGGGCAAGCACAGAGTTCATTCCAGGTGACCGCTTCCCTTTTGCACGAAATCATAGCATAGGCCCAATACCGAAACAAAGATAGCGCCTGACCGCCCCTTTGCCACTGGTCGGGGACAGCGACTTTCGGCCCTTTATTGACACAGCCCACACCCCCCTGCTACCATTATCGAATGACTGGCGGTCCCGTTGAAGTAAGCGCGCAAGCAAACACAGAATGCCTCTCGCGGACAGATCCTACCCTGCGATGATCTGCCGCCGGCCCTCTCATCGCGTCGCATCCTCCTCTCGAGCAGGGGCGCATTTCACAGCAACTATGACAAGCGCTGCATTACGAAAGTTACAGTTGAGACTTACGCTCTCTCTTTCGATCCTGGCTCTGCTCGTCCTGCTATTCGGCGGCTGCGGGAATAGAAGCGCGGCCGCTACGGCCACGCCCATCGCCATCGCCACCGATTCCTCCATCGGCGCCGCATCTGACACCAGCACGCCCGCGCCGGTCGCGATGCCCGGGCCTGCCGCGACCGACCCGACCCCTGTCCCGCCGCAGTCGGCAGCGTCGCAGACGAGCGGTTCCGCCCCTCGTCAGCCGGCGACGGTCGAGGCGTTCGTGGCAGCATCCCCCTTGCAGCAGGCGGCCTGGCTGCATGAGGACGGCGACTACAGCGCGGAGCAGCGGCTGCTCCAGACGCTGCTGGCCGATCCCCAGATTACCCCCGCCCAGCAGCAGGAAGCACGCTTTCAACTGGCTCTCTCCTATCTGGCCGACGAACAGCCGGTGTCGGCCCTGGGCGTGCTGGAACAGATCTCGCCGCAGGCCGGCTCCCTGCCGGCGGCTGACCCCCGCCGCGGCCATAACGTATTCCTGCGCGCCGAAACGCTGGCCCGTTTGGGCCGCAACGCCGAAGCGGTCGCAGCCTACGAAGCTTTCTTGGAGCAGCATCCGCAGGTCGCCGGCGTTGTTGAAGAGCGAGTCGCCGATGCCTGGCTCGCGGCCGGCGACTGGCCGCAGGCGGCCAACGCACTGCGCCGGGCCGCCAACCATGCCGGCCGCAACTGGGAAAAGGTCCGTCTTCTCGACCGGCTGGCCGGCATCCTTGAGGGCAATGGGCGCTGGGACCAGGCGGCCGCGGTCTACGATGAGATCCTGGCCGCGACCGAGCCTTCAGAGGAAGAGCGCAGCCGGGACGACGACGAGTTCGATGCGATCCTCGGCTACAGGATATGGAAAGTCCACCGGGCCGGCTATCTGTATCGCGCCGGAATCGCCTATTCTACCGCCGGCGACGAGGAAGCCGCCATCGCCCGCTGGCGGCTGGCGCTGGACGAAGAGCCGGACAGCAACTCCGCTTACCAGTCGCTGATCCAACTGGTGAACCGCGAGGCGCCGGTCGACCTCTTTGTGCGCGGGCAGGTCGATGTCTTTGCCGAGGCCTACTTTCCGGCCGTCCATGCCTTTGAACGCTTTCTGCAGGAGTCGCCGCAGGACGAACGCGCCGGGCAGGCCTGGCTCGGGCTTGGCCGCGCCCATATGGGGTTGGGGCAGTGGGACGCGGCCATCCGCGCCCTCGAACAGGTGATAAACTGGTATCCCGCCTGCGACTGTTTCGGCGAGGCTTGGCTCACCCGCGCCCGGCTGGCCAATGCGCAGGGCGCGCCCGCCGCGGCCCGGCGCATCTACCGTACCTTCGCCAGAGATCATCCAAACGACCCGCTCGCCCCCGAAGCCCTCTGGCTGAGCGCGCTTTCCGCCATCAGAGCCGACCGTACCCTGGATATCGGTTCCGGGAGCCGTTCAGAGGCCACAGCCGACTTCCTGGTAGAGGCCGTGGCAGATCTGCTGATGCTGGTGGACAGCTTCCCGGACAGCCCACGTGCGCCGGACGGGTTGGCGGTGCTGGGGATCGGCGCCTTTACTTACGGCCATCACGGACTGGCCGCCAGCAGCTTCGAACGTCTGCTGGCGGACTATCCCGATGCACGGGCGGGCACAGCTACTTACTGGCTGGGCCGGGCCCGCTATGCCCTGGGCGAGGAAGACACGGCCCGTTCCCTGTGGCAGTCACTCGCCGCCCAGGAGCCGGAAACCTATTACGGTGTGCTGGCCGGATTGGAACTGGCGCGGCAAGGCCACCCGGGGCAGGACCTCATCCCCCGTATGGATGCAATGACCGCGGCAGCGCTGCCGGGTGATGACGGCAGCCGTGTTTTTGCTGAAAAGTGGCTGAGGACGTGGCACGACGCCTCCGGAACGTCTGATGCCGGCAGCAGCCGCTATCCGGCTCTGCCGATAGCCATAGCCGCCGACCCGGCCCTGGTCGGCGGCACACTGCTGTTGGAGCTGGACCTGCGCGCCGAAGGCTTGAAGCTGCTCGAACTGGGGTACTGGCGTTACCGCGACGATCCCGGAGCCCTGTTCCCGCTCATGGGGCGCTTGGAGGAATTGGGCGCCAACCGGCTCTCAATCAGCGCGGCCTACCGTCTGATTCAGCTCAGCCAGGCCCGGCATACCGCGGACGTGCCCCTCTTTATCCAGCGTTTCGCCTATCCCAGACACTATTCCCGTCTCGTGGAAAAGGAGGCCACCGATTTCGACATCGATCCCCTGCTCCTCTACAGCCTCATTCTCCAGGAGAGCCTCTTCGAGCCGCCGGCCCGCTCCTTTGCCGGCGCCCACGGCCTGACCCAGATCATCCCCACCACCGGCGCGGAGATCGCGCAGCGCCTCGGCTACCCCAACTACTCCACCGGTCTGCTCAACCGCCCCTTCGTCAACGTTCGCTTCGGCGCGTACTACCTGCGCTGGGTGCAGGATTACGCCCGGGAAAATCCTGTCGCCGCCCTGGCCGGTTACAACGCCGGCCCCGGCAACGCCAGAACATGGTTCGACCGCTCGGCACCGGACGAAGCCCTCTTCATCGAGCGTATTCCCTACAACGAGACCCGGCTTTATCTGCAGCGCATCCTGACGCACTACGCCCATTATCTGCGGATCTATGGGGGGTATTAGTGTCTAGCTTCTAGGGCTCGTTGACATTTCGTTCGGCGATACGGCAATGGTCAGGTACGTCATCTCCCACAGACATCACACGCTTCACCTTGGAAGTAGACCAGAAGCAAAGAGTCCTCCCCTGCTTTTGTCGGAATCCTGGGCGCGCCATCGACAGATACGTCATAGAGACCGGCAATCAGGCGCAGGGGGCCGTCCGGCAGGGTCGGTGGTATGGGCATTGCGACGCTTTTCAGAACCTGTGAGCTATCAGGACGGAACTCCGGGTCCAACTGGGCGACCAGGTTGCCGGTTTCGTCGAGCAGGCGCAGGAGTATCTTTTCGCCGCCGGTCAATCCTGTTGGGTCTCCGCTCCATTCCATGTGGACGATCAGAAACGGCGCAAGCTCTTTCGTCTCTCTTTCTTCAGACCATCGCTGCTGGGCGGCTTGCCACTATTGTGACTGTCTTTCGCCAGTTGATCCTGCAACTGCTGGATCAACTCCTGCTGGGCTGCCAACTGCTGCTGCAGAAGCAGAATCAGCTCGACCAGGCTCTCCTGGTCTAAGCGCTTGAGTTGCTCTCGGTCTAACTGTATCAATTCGCTCATATCTCTTAACTCTACTACATCCTAGAGAAATGGCTTAGTAGTTACCTGAAAACTAAAAACTGACGACTAAAAACTGCCGTTCTAACGGCCGGCGAGCCCGGTGAACTGCGCGCCTTGCACGAACTGGCGCTGGGCGAAGAAGAATATGAGGATAACCGGACCGTCTGTCGTTTCTGGCCCATTACCTCAGATCTATTGTTCGATGCCTCGTTTCTGTATGGGAGTTACGGCGGCGGAATTTCCAAATCTTTACAGATTTTCCTCACCAGGAACCGGTTCAATTCCCGATGTCTCGGCACAGTAGACACTCTCCGGGTTCTGCGATTCACATATATCGTATGGGCGCCACCCTCTCTAAGGAATTCACAACCGTTACTTTCAAGATGACGAATGAAATCTCGCCTTTTCACAGCTGTACGATGACAGGCTCTCGAATCACATCTTTCATCTCGGCAATGGATTCTTGCGCGAGGACGCGATTTGCTTCCAGCGTCATTTCGATGGCCTCCTGAAGATTTTCTCTGGCCTCTTCCAGCGTATTCCCTTGCGTATTCGCTCCGGGCAACTCTTCAACGAACCCGATGTAACCCTCAGGAACTTCTTTGAAGACGGCAGTAAACTTCATACCAGAAACCTCCTGTCCCATTGCCTCAGCACACGCATCACTCAGTTGCGCGCACTCAACTCTCCTCCTCCTTCGTCGGCCACTGACAGCCGCCCTCGCGGTCCGGGCGGATGTGGGAGAAGGAGAGGTCCTCGGTGCCCTTCCAGGCGTAGGGATCGCGGCCCGCGATCATCACGATGTCGCGAAAATCGGCGCTGGCAACGCCGCGCGCGCCTGTGCCGTCAAACCGCCAGGGCAGCAGCGACTCCGCGCTCATGTAATGATTGACGAGCGCACGGCGGTATCCGCTTGCCGCCAGGTTGGGCAGCGAGCGGTGCAGCAGGTAGCCGTTGAAGAAGACGATGCTGCCGGCCGTCACCTCGATGGGAACGGCGTCGTCGTCGCTGTAAGGGAAGTCGAAGGCCTCCACCACACAGTCGAAGCGCTCGTCGTCATGCTCCCTGTTGGGCCAGATGAGGCCGTTTGCGTGGGAGCCGGGAATGACCCACAGACAGCCGTTCTCGACCGTGGCGTCATCCAGCGCGATCCAGGCCGCGTTCAGCGAGCGGGCGCGACCAGCCACACGCCCCCTACCCGCACAGCGTCCCGATCAGCCGCGTATACACCTCCACCGCCTCACGCAGCTGCTCCACCGCAATCCACTCGCCCACCGTGTGCGCCTGGGCGATGCTGCCCGGGCCCAGCACCAGCGCCTGCATGTAGTCCTGGTAGCACTCCGCCTCCGTGCCGTAGGGCACGGTGATCGCCCGCGGCGTGCCCGTCGCCCGGCAGGCCGCCTGCGCCAGGGGACCGTCGGCACTGGCGAAAAAGGGGCCGATGCTCCTGTGCTGCACCTCCAGGCCGTGCGCTTCGGCGCGGTCCAGCACCATCTGCACCGCCTCCTCGAAGCAGGCGTCCGGCATCGCGCGGATGCTCAGGCGCGCCACCGTGCGCGCCGCGGTCACGTTGGTCGCCGTGTCGCCGTCGCTGATCACCATGTTGAAGCCGTTTGTCGGCGGGTCGAAGAGCGGGTTTTGGAAACGTTCTTCGCTCTTGAAAACGGGCGCCAGCTCGGCCATCTCCGCCAGGAACGGCGCGATGCGGAAGTTGGCCGACGTGCCCCTGTCGGTACTGGAGTGCGCCGCGACGCCGTGCGCCGTGACGGTGATGCCGGCGCCGCCCTTGTGCGCGTAGACCGGCTGCAGCTCCGACGGCTCACACACGATGCAGTACTGCGGCCAGCCGCCCGTCAACGTCTGCGAGCGTTCCACAATATCGTGCGCGCCGACGTGCCCCCGCTCCTCGTCCGCCGTAACCCCGATAACCAGCGGACGTTGCAGATCGCCCGCGTCGAACCGGCACGCCGCCGCAACCGACGCCGCCAGCGGCCCCTTCATATCGGCCGCGCCGCGGCCCACCAGCCGACCATCCGCCACCTCCGGCGTGAACGGCTCCCAGCCCGCGTCGCCCGGCACCGTGTCCGAATGGCTGAACAGGCCCAATCCACCGGCGCCCGCGCCCTTCTTCGCCACCAGGCTCACCTTCTCCACATCGAACTCGTCGATGTACGCGCACTCCTCGACCGCGAAGCCGCCCTCCTCCAGCACGCCGCGCAGGAAGTCTGAGATGGCGCGGTTGCTGGTCGGCGTTTCCGAGGGCATCGCAACCAGTTCGCTCGCAAGTTCAACGACGTCGATGTTCATGGCTGTCCTCTTTTGCGTCCAACATTTGGGGCCAGGCACAGTAAATGGCTCAGGAGTTAATCCGTCGAGGCATTCTTGATCATAAGATCTATGACCTTTTGCAATTCAGGAATGTTTTCTTTGCAAGCGCTGAAGATGATCTCATGATCCATGACATCATAGTGATGGGAGATTATGTCGCGTAAGCGCATGATTTTGTCCCATTCTATATGAGGGTGTCTTTGCAGTGATTCCGGGTCGAGGCTCGCAAGGCTTTTTACATTCTCGCCAACAATCTGCAATCGCATAGCAACCGCATCCAGGGTCAAGAGGTCGTCAGCTTCCGATAGCAGCTGATCAGCCGTCTGTATGTCAATGAATCGGCGCTGAATGAGCCGGAGCGACGCTCGGATATTCTCCAAGCAATCTCGGACGGCGTCATTCATACGAACAATGCCTCTCTTTCGATTCGCCGCACAAAGGGAGTGTCAATTTTTTCACTGAGCCGCCGGATATCCACTTCGCTCCCCAGGACCTGCTCCATGTAGATGTACAGGCCGGCCAACGCGTCGAATTTCGGTTCCTTCAGTTCCACCACCAGGTCAATGTCGCTCTTTTCGGTCTGTGTACCGCGAGCATACGATCCATAAAGCCCGATTCGCCGCACGCCGAAGCGTCGCTCAAGTTCAGGCTTCTTATGGTCAAGAACTGTGAGAATCTCTTCCGCTGATTTCATCGTTACTTCATATCGATACAGTCCGCTACCCTTGATCCACTACCGCAGCTTCCCGCGCCCGCTGATCGGCCACACCGTCTCCACGATGCCCTTGCGCACGCCGTAGAGCGCATCGTGCAGGAAGACGGTTGCGTCGCCGTAGCCGACGAGGAAATCCAGCACATCGCCGACCTGTACGCTCTCGTTCGGCGCGGACAGGGTGATGACTCCGTGCTCGGCGGAGGGGGAGATGTTGACGACGTTTGCGAGGTCGACCGCTTTGGGCTGCCGCTCCATGCCGGGCAGGGTCTTGAAGCCGGCGTCGGTGACGATGCGGTCGGGGGCGGGGCGGCTGGTGACGACGGCCTGCCCGAAGAGGGCGGGGTCGGTGGGCACGCCCCACAACTGGTAGGTGGCGTCGCCGAAGATGGCGCCGCCGGCCTGGATCTCGGTCACCTCCGGCTGGTGCATGGTCGCATACATTGTGCCGCTGCCGCCGCAGCTGACGATTTCGACCGGCAGCCCCGCGGCGCGGCACTCCTGCGCCGAACCGGCCAGCTGCCCGATCGAATGCGCGATCGCCTGCGACCGCTCGTCCACATCCTCCACCGACAGCGTATGCCCCTCCCATGCCATCAACCCCGCCAGCCGCAGGCCGTCCTGCTCGTGGACGATCCCCGCCAGCGACACCGCCTCGTCGCCGGGCATAACGCCGGCGCGGTCCATCCCCACATTCAGCTCGATCAGAACCGGGATCTCGACGCCGATGGCGAGCGCCGCCGCGCTCAGCTCGTCCAATGTCGCGGTGTTGTCGACCGCGATCTTCACGTCGGCGTGGCGTTGCAGCGCGGCCAGTCGCGCGTACTTGTGCGCGCCCACCACCTGATTGGCGATGAGAATGTCGGTCACGCCCGCCGCGGCCATCACCTCCGCCTCGCCCAGCTTGGCGCAGGTAACGCCGAGCGCGCCGGCCGCGATCATCTTGTGCGCGATCGCCGGTATCTTGATTCCCTTGGTATGCGGCCGCCAGTTCACGCCGGCGGCGCGGAAATTCTTCATCAGCAACGCGATGTTCGCCTCCAGCACATCCAGGTCCACCCACAGCGTCGGCGTATCGAGCAGCTCTTTCCCCCGTCCGATCTCAGTCATAATCTGATGCCTCGCAGTCCTGTTATTTCGTATCTGCTACTTCCGGTTTACCGCAGTCAGTCCATGAACCATGAACCCCTGGCCACCGGCCACTGACCACCGGCCACTGACCACCGGCAACTGCCCTCCTACCACGCGGTCCAGCCGCCGTCCACCAGGATGTTCTGCCCCGTGATGTAGCTGCTGCCCTCGCTCGCCAGCAGGACCACGATCCCCTTCAGCTCCTCCGGCTCGCCCATCCGCTTCATCGGTACCTTTTCCGCCAGCCTTTCAACAAACGCCGGCTCCGCCTCCCGCACCCGCGCCGACGGAAAGGGCCCCGGGCTGATCGCATTCACCCGCACGCCGTCCTGCGCCCAGTAGGCCGCCAGGTGGCGTGTCAGGTGGATCAGGCCGCCCTTCAGCCCGTGATAGTTGGGCGGGCTGTTCATATCGAAACCGGTGTAGGCTTCGGGGTAGCTGGCAACGACCCCGTACATGCTGGCGATGTTGATGATCGAACCGCCCGCGCCGCGCCCGCGCAGATGGCGCACCACCTCGCGGGCCAGCAGAAAGTAGCCCGTTACGCCGGTGTGATAGGCCTGGTTGAAATCTTCGGCGCTGGCCGTGTCGATGCTCGGCGCGGCGCCGCCGTAGGCGTTGTTCACCAGCACGTCCACCTGCCCCAGCTTCGCAACGACCGCGTCCACGAAGGCCGGGATTGCCTCGCTGTCGTCCTGTGCCAGCCCGAAACCGGCGTGGCCGCCGCCGGGCAGTGTCGCGGCAAAGGCCTCGGCCCGCTCAGCATCGCGGCTCGTCACCGCCACCGTCGCGCCCGCTTCGGCCAGCCCGCGGCTCATCGCCGCGCCCAGCCAGCCGGCCGCGCCCGTTACAATCGCCACCTTCCCGCTCAGGTCCAGCAGCTCGGAAACCGTCTGTTCAGCCATTAATTTCCCCTGTCCGTAACTGGTTACCGCCGCGAATGCACCCGGCGGCCTTCAGCCATGCGAAACTCTCGCATTGTGATGATAATGACATCCGCAACCCTGACCAAAATAACGCACATCGCCGATTTTTTCCACTCAGCGAAAGGCGGTAAACTTACTTGGTTTACAGGTTGTACCAGCCACCGGCCACCGGCCGCTACCCGGAGGATCTCTCGATGTTGCTGCACGCGCTGCCGCTTCGCCTTATGCAGACAGTTGCCGACACGCCGGCGATCACTTTCGCCCTCGTCATCGCCCTTCTCGGCCTCATCTATCTCCTCGTGCAGACGCGCCGCGTCCTCGCCATGGACAACGGCAACCAGGTCATGCAGGAGATCGCCGCCGCCATCCAGGAAGGCGCAGCCGCATTTCTCAACCGCGAGTATACCTTCCTCGGCGGCTTTGTCGTCGTCATCGCGGTCATCATCGCGATTTTCCTGGCCTGGCAGACGGCGCTCAGCTTCGTTCTCGGCGCGATCGCATCCGGCGCGGCCGGCTATCTCGGCATGTTCATCGCGGTGCGCGCCAACGTCCGCACCACCGCCGCCGCCAGCAAAAGCCTCGACGACGGCCTGCGCGTCGCCTTCAGCAGCGGCTCGATCATGGGCATGGCCGTCGTCAGCTTCAGCCTGCTCGGCATGACCGTCCTCTATTTCCTTTTCGACGGCGACATGCGCTATATCACCGGCTTCGGCTTCGGCGCCAGCTCGATCGCCCTCTTCGCCCGTGTCGGCGGCGGCATCTACACCAAGGCCGCCGACGTCGGCGCCGACCTCGTCGGCAAGGTCGAGCAGGGTATCCCCGAAGACGACCCGCGCAACCCCGCGGTCATCGCCGATAACGTGGGTGACAACGTCGGCGATGTCGCCGGCATGGGCGCCGATCTCTTCGAGAGCTACAGCGGCTCGATCATCGCCGCGGCCACGCTCGGCGCGGTCGTCGCCAATGGCGCCGGCATCATCCTGCCCTTCCTCGTCGCCGGCGTCGGCGTCATCGCCGCCCTCATCGGCACCTTCCTCGTGCGCGCCCAGGAGGGCGCGTCGCAGGAGGACCTGCTCGGCGTGCTGCGCCGCGCCATCTACAGCGCGTCCGTGCTCGTCCTTATTCTGACCGCCGGCGTGGTCCTCTACACCGGCGTCAGCTGGAGCCTCTTTGCCGTCGTGCTCGTCGGCCTCGTCGCCGGCAACGGCATCGGCTGGTTCACCGAATATTTCACCAGCTACACCGAAAAGCCGACCCAGGGCATCGCCCAGAAGGCCGAGACCGGCTCCGCCACCCTCATCATCGAGGGGCTGGCCGTCGGCATGAACAGCACCCTGCCGCCGGTCCTGATCGTCGCCGTCGCCATCATGCTCGCGCTCTGGCTCGGCGGCGACAACGGCCTCTTCGCCGTCGCCCTCGCCGGCGTCGGCATGCTCAGCACGCTCGGCATCACCCTCGCCACCGACGCCTACGGCCCCGTCGCCGACAACGCCGGCGGCATCGCCGAAATGAGCGACCTGCCCGACGAAGTGCGCGACCGCACCGACGCGCTCGACAGCCTCGGCAACACCACCGCGGCCACCGGCAAGGGCTTCGCCATCGGCTCGGCCGTCCTCACCGCGCTCGCGCTCATGGCCGCCTACGTCCAGGCCGCCAACATCGATTCGCTCGACCTCCTGGGCTCCTCGATGATCCCCGGCATGCTGGTCGGCGCCATGCTGCCCTATCTCTTCGCCTCGCTGACGATGACGGCGGTGGGCAAGGCGGCCTATGAAATCGTGCTGGAGGTGCGGCGCCAGTTCGCCGAGATCCCCGGCATCATGGAGCGCACGACCAAGCCGGACTACAAGGCCTGCGTCGCCATCAGCACGCAGAGCGCGCTGCGCGAGATGATCATCCCCGGCGCGCTCGCGGTTGTCGTGCCGCTGCTCATCGGCTTTTTCCTCGGCGCGCAGGCCCTCGCCGGCATGTTGATCGGCGCCATCGTCTCCGGCTTCATGCTTGCCGTGATGATGGCCAACTCCGGCGGCGCCTGGGACAACGCCAAGAAGTGGATCGAGACCGGCGTCATGGGCGGCAAAGGCTCCGACGCGCACAAAGCCGCGGTCGTCGGCGACACCGTCGGCGACCCCTTCAAGGATACCAGCGGCCCCTCCCTCAACATCCTGATCAAGTTGATGAGTATCGTCAGCCTCGTCTTTGCCAGCGAGTTCGGCGCAGGGCTGCTGAATATCTTTTGAGCCAAAACAGAAAGCCGGCGGCCAGGAAGGCCGCCGGCCACCGACGATTGGCCCCTGCCCATTGCAGTTCCTGGCCACCGACATCTGGCAACTGGCCACTGCAGTCGGTCCCTTATGATACCATGCCCCTTCAGGCAGTCTGCACGCCGGGGTCACGCGCGCGGTCTCGGCACGGGGAAGCGCTTGATATCCTAAGCGAACTGCAGTTCATTCGGTTGGATTTTCCCAGAACTTGCAGTAAAGGGGACAACGACAGCTGGACTTCGATCAGTTCGGTCTTTCGTTCGCCCATTCGGAGGAAACGCCTGAATCCCGCATAGACAAGGAGGAGTACCGTGAAGAAAGCACTGGGAATCGCACTGCAGCTCCTGGCTATCGTGGTCTGGGTCCTGTTCATTGCCACACAGCTGTACGACCCCCAATTGGAGGGCGCGGGTCTGGCAATCTGGCGCGTGCTGGATCCGATAATGGTCCTGGGTGCGCTCGTAGCGGTATTTGTTGCCTTCGACAGGAAGCGACGCCATGATAGCTCTGCCGCTACCGGCATGACCAGGGACTACTTCGAAGCGAATGTCATTTTGTACGGAGGAATTGCCCTGCTCCACGCCCTTCTCTGGCATTGGATCGGGTTCCAATTTTCCGACCCGTCGACGACGCATCTATGGCTCTGGGCTATCATTGCCATCTCTCTCCCCCTGCTCCTGGGTCCCACCGGGCGGCGCCTGATCGTGGGTAGCTCACTTGCCTGACCCTGAGGTGAATTCAGCTTGCCGCCTGCTTTTTTCGCGCGCAAATAGCGAAGCGGTCTATAGCCGCGCAATCCGCCTCCTGAACGGCCACCGGTGCCGCAGCTTCTGCCGCTCGCGGTAACCCTCGTCCCCTGGCGTCGGCGCCTCAACTCGCCCAAAGATGACCCAACCCGTCACCAAGAGAACCGCACTCAGCAAAAACACCGCACTGTGCGACGCGCCCAGACGCAGCAGTCCAATCGTCACGAATGGCGTCACCATGCCCCGCAACCCAACCACAGTCGACTGGATCGCGGCATACTCCGTTACCCTGTCCGGGTCCGCCAGCTGTATTCCCGCGCTGATCCGCCCCAGTTCAAAGCCCGCCATCCCCAGGCCCCGCGCGATCGCCGACGGCAGCAGCATCCACAGATTCCGCGCCCACAGGTAGTTGAGCGGCGTAACGATCGAGATGGCGCAAATGGCGCGAATGATGAATAACCCGCCCCGTCTGTCGATCGTCCGCCCCCAAAACAGATAACTCAGGAACCAGGTGATCGACTCCACCAGTCCCAGAATACCGATTTCCGAATACGAGAGTTGCAGGCGGTCCACCTGAACGACCGGAAATAGCGGCCAGCTCAGCAGTGCCCCCACCCCGAACAGCGAGTGACTGACCAGATAGACTACGAAGTTCCCGTCGCTGCGAATAATCTGCCAAAGATCAGAAAACGTCTTCGTCCGGCGCGGCGGCAGCTCTCCCTCGTCCAAGTCGATCCGTGTGAAAATGAACGTGGCCAGAATGCCAAAGAGAGCGCCGATCGGAAACAGGACCCGGTAACCAAAATGGTCCAACGCCCATCCGGCCAAGGGCGTGACCAGAAGGATGATGGAAACGCGCCCCATCTGCACCGTCGACATCACCTTACCCCGCCCGCTCTCGGGATAGATCTTCTGAACGACCCTCGTGTAGGCAGGGATCACAAACTCCTCCAGCTGCCAAAATATGACGCTGATCGCCATCAGCTGCACCGGACCCGTCACAAACGCCGTCAGCAAAAAGAGCGAACGCCCCAGCAGCCAGCAAAACACAATGATGTTGATTGTGCGGCGCCGGCGCATCAACACGATGCTGAACGACGTGAAGACCGAGCCGACGAAGAGAAGGGCCGTAAAGATCGCCAGCATATCAACCGTGGCGCCCATACGACGCAGTACAACCTGCGTAAAGGGGATGATTGTGGCATAAAAAACGCCGTAGGCCAGCGACATCGAAAGCTCGATGTGCATGACCCGGCGTACAGAGGGTGAAAGTGAGCCTGCCAGCGCGGCCTCGATCCAGCCGCCGGCACGGCCCATCAACTCTTTTGTCTTCATCTTTGCTCCAGCCTCAGGCAACGCCTACGCTTGGCTTCGTGCGTATTTTCCCTCTAGACCAGTCTACTTTCGGCCGGAGCGTCCAACATGCGGCGACGGTCGAACTCGCCCAAAAATTCAACAACCCGGCCCACCCCTGGGGGCAGCGCCGGACATAACCAATACCGTATCACAGGCCCGGAAAAACACCAACCAAACTGAGCATCCGGACAGCCCGCATCGTCCCTGACCAAAGTCCGCCAGGACCTATATGCTGGTTGCGAAAGACCGGTTGTTTGACTTGAAGATAGTCACCTACGCCCATTCGCAAAAGCATGCAGAATCAACCCGTCCTTCTCGAAGACAAGCTACCAACGCGCAAACGCTTCGTCATCAGGACCATCGTTGACCGACACAAGAATATCTCCCGGATTGAACACACCCGCACACCGCGGCACGACCAACTGTCTCGTCAATCCCGTCGCCGGTCTGATCGCTTACAGTTGGCAGGCCAGGAAGCCTTCTCTCCATCTCTCCAACAAAGATATGGCTCTCTTGCCGGCCCTTATCTAACTCCGAATTCAGGCTAACGATATGGTTCCCCTACTTTAGAAACCAAGAGCGCCTTTCACCCCAGCCGCTCCTCCACCCGCCGCAGGGCCGCCTGCATCTTCTCCTGCCGCACCGCCGTCGTCAGGTCGCCGCGCGTCCGCTCCAATACGCCGCGCAGCACGTCCGTCTGCCGCCGTAGCCCCTTGGTGATTGCGTCGGGAAAGTCGACCGTAACCAGCAGCGAGTAGATCTCGTCCATCCTCTCCAGGTAGGTCGCCGCCTCCTCGACCCGGTCCTGCCGCATCAGGTCCAGCGCAAAGCGGCGCATCTCCGTCGCCGCCTCGGTCAGCCCCTTCAGATAGGTCGCCCCCGTTACCCCCAGCTCCTCCGGCGTCACCAGCGGCCCGCCGGTGATAAAGGTGTACAGCAGATGCGCCTCCACCAGCTCCTTCAGCGCGTCCTGCGTTGAGCCGCCGTGGTGTAGATCGGGGTAGCCGGCCAGCGGTTCGACCATCGCCTGCGCGTCCTGCCGCGCCGCGGCCAGCATCCTCTCCGCCTCTTCCAGCTCATGCCGGTGCATCGCCCGGATACTGTGCGCGCAGTCCCGGATCAGGCTGCGGCTGCGCGCAAGCATATCGTCGCGCACGCGGCTGAACTCCTCCATCTCGCGCGTGATCGCATCGACCACCCCCGCCAGCGCCTCTCCCGCTCGATCTGCCATGAACACAGTCCTCACACTTTCTTACTCAAAAAGCTCTGAAGTTACCGACCACCGGCCACTGGCCACTGAAGACTGGCCACTGCCCTCTCACCTGCCGCTCAGCGCGGCGCGACTGCTGTAGGAATTCACCGGCACATAGTTCGGCGGCGGCGACAGGGTCAGCGGCGGCGGCGCCTCAATCCCCTCCTGCGCCGACCTGAAGGCATAAAAGTTCCACACAATGCGGCTGACCGCCTTCATCGTCCGGTTGCTGATATGCCAGTTCATCCAGCCCGGGCTCCACAGATAGACCGCCAGCACATACGGACCGCTCGGCCCCCAGATCAGCGCCAGGTCGCTGTGCGCCTCATTCACAAATCCATGCTTGTGGATGATCCAGGTCTCCTGCGGCCGCGGCAGCCCGCCCCACACCATCTCGGTGAACTCGTCATGGCTGATATAAAACAGGATCGCCCCGCACTCCTCCGGCGTGATCTCGCCGCCGAACGTCTCGATCAGCAGTCCCTCACCCGCCTGGCAGCGGTAGATCGCCGCCAGCAGCCGCCCCATCTCCGCCGGCGTCGACTGCAGATGCGTGTCCGGGTTCGTGTTCCAGTCGGTGCGGCTGTTCGCCTCGGTCGGGATCTTGCTGATGATCGACCTGTCGTCGAAGCCGGTCTGGATATAGGAGTTCGTAAAGCCCAGCGTCCGCATCATCTCCGTCACCCGCCGCCCGCCGGCAAAGATGTCGCCGTCGCCCACCCACTGCAGGACCCGGTTGGCCGCCGCGTTGTTGCTCTCGCCCAGCGCGTAGTCGATCCACTGGCCCACGAGCTCGTTTTCGAACGCCTCCATCTGCCGGAACGCTTCGCTTGCGATCGCGATCTTCATCGTCGACATGCCCGAGAAGGCCACATCCACATCCACCGTCGCCTCTTCACCCGTCGTCAGGTCCTGAACGTAGATCGCCGCGAATCCGGGGAAATCGGACGTGAACGCGTTCAGTTCACGCCCCAGCGCATCCATCGTCAACCCCGGCGCCGCCGTCTCCTCCAGCGCCAGGTGGGCCGTGCGCGCCTCCACGCTGCCCAGCGCCTCCAGGACAGGCCCCGCGCTCTCCTCGAGTAGCAGCCTCTGCCCCCGCGTGCCGGCCGTCCACTGCCAGCTGCGCTGTGCCTCGCCCTCAAACATCGCCGGCAGCGTCGCAAAAGGCGCGCCGTCCGTTCTCTCCGGCAGGCCCGCCTGGCCGTCGTCTCCGCTCCCTTCCTGCCAGCTCCACTGTGGCGGCAGCGCCCGCCCCGGCTGCGGCGCATGGTCCAGCTCCTCGCCCACCTTCCCCAGCCAGTCCGCCAGCTTCTGCGCATCGTAGCTGTAGCGCGCCGCAATATCCCGGCGCCGCGGCGGGATCCCCGCCAGCTTGCGCAGCGCGATCTCGATAAACTCCGGCCCCTCCAGGTACTGCTGCGCCTCGGCCAGCATCGCCGCGGTGTCGACCCGGAAGTCCACCTCCTGCGGGCGCAGTACCAGGCGCGTCTCGTCATAGTAGACCGCGATCGGCTGGCCCAGGTTCGCCGCCAGCACCGATTCGATGTCCGCCGGCTCCTTGTAACGGCTCAGATCGAGCCCCGCCAAATAGACCCCCGGCGGGACCGGCGCGGCCGCCGCCTTATAGCGCGTATAGAGCGGAAAGAGCGACAGAAAAGCGACAATTGGAAGCGCGAACCGTAGAAATCCGGCCAGTCTGCTTACCCGTTTCAAGCGAACTTCACTCCTGCCTCCGCCGTCAGCGCACGATGTGCTTTTCTACAGGCGTGTGATTGTTGAGACTCTGATGGGGTCCCTTTTGGCTGTAGAAGCTGTTTCTTACGGTCCGAAGCGGGCAACTTTTTCTTTCAGCCATTCAAGTTCCACCTTGAGTCGCCCGATCTGGTCATGAAGTCTTGCTTCCTGTAACTCCTCTTCCCGCTGCTTGCGTTCGCTATTGCTGGCGAAGACACTGGGCCCGTCTTCCAGCAGTTGCCGTTTCCAGGCCCGTATCAGGTTAGCATGAACCTCGTGTTCACTCGATAACTGGCTGATCGTCTTGCTGCCTTCGAGCGCTTCCAGCGCAATCCGAAATTTGTAGGCCGCCGAGTGTCGCCGCCGTTTCTTGACCATCGTTCTGCCCCTCCACAGGCTCTGTGAATTCCCAGGGGCGGCCCTTCTACAGCTATGCGCCCTCTCTGCGCCCCCAACGGTCCTGACTGTGATCTTAACACGACACTGCAATACAACGGCAGCACCTCTACTCGATGTGACATAATGGCTATTGGCCGCTAAAATACACCTGCACTGTACCTTTGATGGGAGAGTACCTATGGCGAGGCAGACGAATAGCCCCAACCGCGTGGAACAGGTCGAAAAGCGCCTTGACCGCGTCGAGCGGATGCTGGAGCAGCTGGCAGAACGGCAGATTCACGCCGACAACCGCCTCGACCGTTTTGAACAGGCGTTGATCGCGTCTGCACAGACGACACAGCAAAACATCGATCGGCTGAGCGCAGAGATCGATCGATTGACTGCGCAGACCGGCATTCTGTTGCAGGTTGTGCAGGGTCATATCTCCCAGTCCACGCCCCCCGCGCACGGTTCGGACTGACCCCCTATCCGACTGCATACCGGAAAGACGGGCGACCTCAACAGCCTCTCTTGACTCGCTTGACAACGTCCAGACCTTCGTCAGGGGCGTGGATCGCCGCCGTGCCGGCAATCCCATCACTGCCCGGGTCAATACCCGTGAACTCTTGCGCACTGTAATGGTCCACGCAGAACTTCGTCACCGGGTTCCGGACCATAGATCATCATCAGACATCCTGATGGGCCGGGCACTCTTGCCGTGCCCTTCCGTTCGTCAGGGCCGCGGGCGGGCTGTCACAAGCGGCAACTTGCCGTTCTTGCGGGTGCATCTTTCGCAGCCATATTCCATGGCATCTCCCAGAGCAAGCGCAACGGCGCCGCTTAGAGCCCATCGTCGAAGGGCGCGCTCGTCTCGCCATCGTAGAGGATCACCCCGCCAACGAACCGGCCGCCTGCAGCGCCCCTCAGTTTCCGCAATGCTCGGAACTCCGCTGAAGTCACCGTCGCCCCGGCCTTGACCTCCACGCCAGCCAGGGCCTGTGTCCCCCGCTCGATGACGATGTCCACCTCGGCCCCGTCCCTGTTGCGGAAATGAAAAAAGAAGTGGAATCAGCGCGCCAGCTTGCCTGTCGTCTCAACGCCTGGTAGACAAAAGTCTCAAGCAGTTGCCCCATCATCGTCCGGTCAGTGGCGAGACCGGCCGCCTACGCCCGAGGCCCCCGTGCCTGCCGACCCTGTTCCCCTGCTTGTCGGACTAACATAACGGGTGGTACAAACACCGGGGGCAGGTCAACTCGACGTGTCCGTTGCGGTTGCTCCCCGATCTCCCATCGGCTACAATGGCTGCCGTCGCCTGCTAGTGAGTGGATGTGTTGCGGTTGCTCCCCGATTTCCCATCGGCTACAATTTCCGCGCACAAGAAACAGGATATACTACGTTGCGGTTGCTCCCCGATCTCCCATCGGCTACAATGAAAAGACGCTGGATCGCAAGGCGGCCGTCGTTGCGGTTGCTCCCCGATCTCCCATCGGCTACAATCTGCGGGGACGGGATATGCGGCAGGCGCAGTTGCGGTTGCTCCCCGATCTCCCATCGGCTACAATTCATCCGTCGGTTGGAACACGGTCCGGCCCGTTGCGGTTGCTCCCCGATCTCCCATCGGCTACAATCCCGCCCAGGATCCCAGCAAAGAACTCCGTGTTGCGGTTGCTCCCCGATCTCCCATCGGCTACAATACCACTCCGCCTGCGCCCCGAACAGATCCCCGTTGCGGTTGCTCCCCGATCTCCCATCGGCTACAATGCAATGGCGGCATCGGTGACAGCATCCATGTTGCGGTTGCTCCCCGATCTCCCATCGGCTACAATTAGGGCCGGGAAGGTACCCTAGGGCCTTGGTTGCGGTTGCTCCCCGATCTCCCATCGGCTACAATGTGAACGACGGCGTCAGCACCCAGGCGACGTTGCGGTTGCTCCCCGATCTCCCATCGGCTACAATGCAAGGCAAAGACGAACCTCTGGCGCAGGGGTTGCGGTTGCTCCCCGATCTCCCATCGGCTACAATTGCCGCCGCCAGAACAGCCGCCAGCGCCCGTGTTGCGGTTGCTCCCCGATCTCCCATCGGCTACAATAGCGGCGTCGACCATGCGGTCGGGCATTACGTTGCGGTTGCTCCCCGATCTCCCATCGGCTACAATAGATCCCCGTCGATCCAGCTTGGAGACAGGTTCAGATCGACTGATCGCAACCGACGCAAAAATGACGGCAGCAATGTCAGAATAGAGTGTATTGCATCGGATTCTTATTGGCCGGTTGTCGTAAAGGGCCCTGAAAACTGACGATGTTTTCATATTGCTTGTCTGTGAAACAGATTATTTGAACGTCGCCTGACTCCGGCAGTGCTTTCTGAATTCGTTTGCTGTAGACCTGCGTCTGCTCCTTCCCCGCGCAAAAGCGCAAATAGACCGATAGCTGACATCGTTCGAAACCTTGGTCCAATAGGAAGTTTCGAAATCTGTTGGCTGCCCGACGCTCTTTCTCCGTGACTGTCGGAAGGTCGAATAGAACCATCATCCACATGAGACGGTAGCCGGAAAGCAAGGCTAAACCCTCAGGTGTTTCTTGATTCTGCGTCTGATAGCGGCTGGCCAGGAAGGATCAACTCCGCTGTCCCGGCCTCGAAGGACTGGGCCAGCGATTGAGCGGCGCGCTCCAGACAGGTTTGCAACGGTGTCGTCCCCCGCTTAGTGATGAGATCCATCACCAGCACCGCAGCCAGTTCCCGTCTGACCTCACCGCCCATATCTTGTCGCCCTTCGGCGACAAGTCCAGCGACCTTGTAGTCTACCAAGGGTCGGAACGGCTCCATCAAATCATCTACAAGACACATGCTGTTGGCGCGGTTGCGGTGGTGGATGCCTAGAGAGGGATGCAAGCCGGCCGCCACAATGGCACGCGCTGTGGACGCACGCAACACCGTGTAGCCGTAGTTGAGGAGCGGATTGGGCATGCCGCCGAATCGTTCGCGGCGGAAACTGTCGCCAAACAACATAGGCCAGTACTGCCGCGCAGCCTGCGCTTCCACATTGCCCGGGTCGCCGGACCGCACACTTTTGACCAGTTTCCCAAAGTTTCCGACCGGGATTCCCAGCAACGCCAGTGTGTTCTCCTGCTGGAGAATCTTGGCCTTCACAAGAGCCTGCCACAACCGTTTGCGCAGCGGCAACGGCGCCTGAAGTTGCCGCCGCATTCGTAATGCCTGGATATGGTTGCCTTCCAAAGGCCAAACCCAGGCTACCGGCAAATAGCTGTCGCCGCACAGCACGACAGATGCCCCGCGGCGGGCCAGTTCGGTCATCAGATCGTTGGAATAGGTTAGGTCGCGCGCGTTGCAGAGGAGCACCCCGATATCGTCCAGAGCCACGCGTCCGTCTTCAACGCCGTCATGGGAAATCGTCATCAGGCCGCGATCGCGTGCCAGGTGACGTCCCTCGCTGGCGACTTCAATTACGCGGCCAATCACTCTCTTGCAGGTCCCGGGTCCAGCACGCGCCCGATTTCGTCCACGCCCACTTTGCGGAAGCCGCTTTGCTGAAGTTGGCGTGCGGAGTATTTCCTCTCTCTCATTTCCTTGTTCCTTACGCGGCGGGCCACATCCGCTTCATTGTGGTCGTCCAAGAAGACCAATGTCCTGTTTTGGGCTGCTGTCATCTTCCGTACGCGCACGATGCGGCGGTCCGTACCTTCGCCGATCGCGCCCATGTCATCGATGTGCAGGCGCGTCAACCGCTTGGCCGTGGGGTCCTTCCGGCCGGACTTGTCAGCCGGGCGAAACTTTTCGAGGTCGAAATCGGGTCGGTTGGCTTCGAACGTAGGCACAACGACCAGCCTCCAGCTTCCGTCGCGCATCCGCCATACGTCGGCAAACTCATTGCCGCCGCGCTTATAGCCCTTGTACGGCCTCCCCGAACGATCTCGGATTGGTATGACCGTCTCCTTCTCCAAGAAGCGTACGCGCCGCACGATCTGGCGGCGTCCCCCCAGAACGACGCCGTCCCTGGCAGCCCGTTCGGCAAATCTGCCAGGAGTTTCGGACCTCCTGCCGCCCTTCGCCGCGATTTCAGACTCCACTTCCTCCCACAGCTCCCTTAACGCCTTACCCATATCGACATCGCGCACGGCCTCCAGTTCCTCCTTCCTTTTCACCGTAGACAGCTTCTTCCGCCGCACGACGCACGAAGGACCGTCTTCTACCAACTTCACCAGTCCATAGGCCGTTTCGTTGTGCAACTGGCCGCTTGTCTTGCCCTGGACGCCTCGCGTTCCGTGGTCCGGCTTATACGAGATGACAAGGCGTTCCAGAACCGGCTGCAGCTGCTCACGCTGAAACCCTTCCCAAGGGTCCGGCGCCAAGGCGCCCTGCCTCTCCACGGCGATATGATGGCTGGATGCAGCGGCGCGGGCGAACTGCTGCAGCAGCCCCTCTGTCGTGTTGGCTACGACAAAAGCGTCGATGGCGTGGTGGCGGTGGTCGTCGCGCTGTTTGCGGACAATCTCTCCTGTATCTGGCGCGCCGCGCAGCATTCCTTCCAGTCCCCACGCCCGGCGCAGCAGAGAAGTAAGATGCCCTGGCGTTGCCATGACATATCGACGTCCTTCGCCCTTCTCATCATACAGATGGGCCAGGTAGGCGCGGGCCGTCCGGGAGAGATAGCGCGTCTCGTTCAACTGGCGGTCCAGGAAGATCGACTCCTCATCGAATCGATCCATTGCCTCTTCCCGAAATCGCCAGCGTTTGTTCGCTGGGAACTTGGCGGTTGCCTCCAAGATCCTTTGGTAATCATACCCTGGAGGGCTGTGGCCGAATGCCTCATAAGGCGCGTGGTCGCCCTTGTCGCGGTTGGCCGCGGCAATGCACACCACAAGGTGACGCCTGCGCTCCAGGAATCCAGTCGCAAACCCGTCCTGGGACTGCTGAAGCTAATGTCCTTGCCTGTTCGCAGCCTCTGCAGAACCCGCTCCCTCTCCAATTCATTCAGCGGACGTTCCGGCTCCGCAGAAATCTGCACTCTCAGGTTGTTGATCTCCTGCAAGATGCGAAACTCCTGGAATATCGGTAACGCCCTGGCCGCTCGCTTCTGCCCGCTCCCGTACTCAAACTGGCACCAGCCCGGTTCCACCGGCAGCAAAGGTCGCTGGTGGAAAATGATTTCTTGAAGCTGATCCCACTGTTCAGAGGACAGATTGTGGTGTTCCTTCTGCCTCCGTCGAATCAAATCAAACTCCTCCTGGTACATTGCCCGCTCCGGGTAAAGACCCGACGCCTCGCGCGCGCGCACCGTCTCCCTTAGTGCGTGCCGGCCTGCCAGGAACTCTCCCAACGTTCGCGCGCCGCTCTCTTCGATGCTGTGGCGCAACCCTTCAATTGCACTGCTTAGCTCATTCGTCTCCGCCTCCTCACCGCCCGATTTGCGGTTGGATCTAAACCCGCGCCTCTGGTTGAGGTGAAAGAGCGCACGGCCCAATTCGAAAGGGTCAAGAGGCTGGTCAAGGGCGCGCGCCCGCAGCGAGTAAGGATCGAGCCGCTGCAACGCTTCGCGCGCATCTGCATCGGCCGGCATCAGCCCGAACTCCATGAGAGCCTGCATCAAGTCGTCGCGCCGCATCAGGTAGCGGTCCCGGCGGCGGCGTTGGCCGCGTGCGCTGCGGCGGGCAACCGCGTTGGATGTCTTGTCAGTCGGATTGCGTCCGTCAGGAAAAATGCGGACCCCCATGTCCAGTACGCCGCAAGGTCGCCCTTCCTCATCGATTGTGACCGCGGCCCACCCAATCGAGTTGGTGCCAAGATCAAGGCCGAGACGGTAATTGCTGTGATTTGTACCTTTCATGTCATCCCTCTTTGCATGAAGGTGGGCTCTGTGATACAGTTACAGTGTTGAAACATTTTGCATAGAGCTTGTTGCGATTGCATTGTGGCCGATGGGAGATCGAGGAGCTTCCGTTAACAAGCTTCTGCAAAAGATGAGGAGGCGAGCTACGGCTCGTCTCTTTCTTTTTGGCATCGATCTATAAGCTGGGCCCCAAGAATCGGACCACAAGCTAAGGTGTACAGGAGTTCACCAAGTGTGGGGAGGGGCGGCACGATGGTCACGAAACGGCGGCGACACACTACAGCTCACGGGCTCTGGGTTGCGCTGGAAGGCAGCCAAACGATTAGCCCGTATCTCAACAGTCGCATGCCCCCAGAAGTGCGCTACTTGATTCGATGTCGACAGTTCCCTCTTCGTCGATTAGAGTCAACTGCATCCGTCTGGATGCACTTTTTCCTGGTTTCGTGGGCCAGCCAATGAGGCCAACCATATCCTGGCCCTGTCCAGTTTGGCTGCTAGAAAGTTCAATATCCTTGGAAAATCTCCTCGGCGACTCCTTTCAAGCAATCAATATCCTCCTTCCTCTCTGAGTACAGGCTTGTTTCTCGACGATATCCTCTGTCGATTTCTCCGCGATATGAGAGCCAGTTGAAACTTCCCCATACACAGAAAAGATTGTCGCATATGATGAACTTTTCGTGCGTTTCAGTACGTTTAACCGTCAAATTCTCGAGATTTTCCTTGGCGTTTTTTGCAATTAGTCGTTCTAGCGCCTTAAGAGCATCGGTACCCATTCCTCTCTTACGGTCTGCTTCGTAACCGGGTTTGTGCGTGCCTAATCCCCAAGCAATGCGTACCCTTGTCCCCCGGCTGATAGCATCCGCTAACTTTTGGCAGAGTTCGTCGTCAAACGCAACAGGGCTTATCCACGCTGACACAATTGTAAGTTCAGAAGAGGACGTGGTGATTGCATAGAGCAATTGATGTCGGTGATCTTCTGTCTTGAGCCGATAGACCTTCCCTTGAGTCCGCGTGTTCAACTCGTTTTCACGCTCATTTAGCTTGTCCTCTAACTTACTCTTATCTGCCTCAAGTTGCTTTATGCGAGCTTCGAGTTCAGTCCGCTCTTGTGCGTTTTGCGTGGTACCCTGCGTTGTCTTTGCCTCTGCAACAGCCTTTTCGGCTTCGCCAATGTTTTGGTCGAGGCTACCAATTTCCTCAAACAGAGTTGACTCTTTTTGAGAGAGAGTGGCTGGCTGACTCCGAAGCATGGATGGCTCTGTCAGCAGGTCCTCCGGTACTAGACCAGCACCGCGATCTGCCAATCTCTGTAACGCTCCAGACTCTTCCTCAAGGTACTGTTGAGAACGGTACGCAGCGAATAATGGCTTGTCGGTGTTGGGCGCACCTAACCTGACTAGGATGACATCATATCTGTACTTGATCCTTGCGTCCTTGACATCAGAGATTTCGATTAATTCTGTCTTGTCGCGCCGCTTTCCGAACAGACGATCGTAATTCCTGACTTCATCAATATGGATTCGGCTAAGCTGCGGCTTTCTTGGACCGGTAGGCGGAATGAAAAGACCGTTTTTCCTTACATAGGTTCGTTCTAGTAGAGAATCTATGTCTAAGTCTATGATTTTCTTCGTAAGGGGGTCATAGGGCACTTTGATATGCCTGTTTCGAGGGCGCAGAGTCTTGCCGCCATCGCTAAGCACCTTTTTCCCCCGGTCGGTGATGCCTAAGTTGAGGTCTGCCCATTGGTCAACAAGATTGTTGCCTAGGAGTTCACCTGCTGCACTTATCACATAATTGTCTGATATGCCCAATAACCGACCAATCTCTTCTGTCCGAGTTACACCTAAGTTTGTCAGTTGCAACACAAATCTGGCCGGAGTGGACAGTTCATCTTCGGCAAGTACAGTAGTCTTCAGGCGGACTTCATATATTGGCAAACACACATGGAAAACGCAGCCCACATTGTGATCTGGGAACTGACGTTTGGCACGTGCGGTTACGGCAGTAATCTCACTTCGGGAGTTATTCATAGTTGCTCCATCTCGTCTGACTTGATTATAGAACATTCGCCTGAGTGCAATCGGATGTGGTCAAGAACGGCCGCGAAAGGGTTCAAGTCGGCTCCAATGGTAGCGGATTCCATCATGAAATTGTCCCCAACGATCACAAGTAGATCGCGGGCCCTAGACAGTGCAACGTTTATCCGTCGTCGATCCTTCAAGAAACCAATTTTCTTCTCCTTGTTCGAACGCACGGTTGAGTACACGACAACGTCACATTCACGCCCCTGGAATGAGTCCACGGTCGCAATTTCTATTTGGAGGTTCTTCCATCGATCATTTTCTTCTGGGTTAATGCGGGTCGTGAGAACCTCTACCTGTGCCGAATATCCACAAATCACGCCAACCGATGGTCTGCGTCTGTGTTCCCTACATTTGTCTTCCATCTTTTCCAACAGTCTTAGAACAATATTTGCTTCAGTATGATTCGCGTATGATTCTCCTACTCTTGTTTCCTCTCGCTTTTTGTTAGCCGAAGTTGAAACCCAAGTCACTGGAGCAGGGAGCCACTCAAAGGCGGTTCTAGCGGGAATTGTCCGATCACCGTTTACAAGAATGCCTTCGTAGAAGACTTTGCTGACCAAGTTACCAATGGCCGGGTGCATTCGATATTGGGTGCGAAGATTGGCAATGTACTCATTGTCCGATGCACCCGCTGTCTCTACAATGCTTTGAAAGAGACTTGTGTCGAGACTATGTTCATCTGACGAACCATCACGTTCTTCGTCAATCATATCTTCGACCATCGGAGGTAGTTGGCGTTCGTCGCCCACTAGAACTACCCGTTCGGACTGGGCAATGGGAATTAGGACTTCTGGTACCGTAGCCCGCCCCGCTTCGTCAACTATAGCCCAATTGAATCGGACCTCTCCTGCGTGGTCTTGGCTGAATCGTCTGCCACTGAATTGACAAGTCGCAGCCACAACGCGCGAAGACATACCAATGAGAACCTGGAAGTCTTTTGAGAGACCAACAACCTTAGTCCAGTCTACAAGCGTCCGACGCAACTCTTGAACTCTGTTCAATTCTTGTGTTGCTGGGTCTTCAATCCCAGATACACCTTGACCGGAAGACCCAGCGGCTCTAATGATTTCGTCCAAAACATCATCGTCGTTCAAGTTCTCAAGGTCAATCGGTTCAGGCAAGAGTCCATTTAGCGCCTCCAATTGCTCCCTAAAATCTTTTTGCGTTTGCTCCACCACATCATCTATCGCCTCTTTGTTATCCGAGGATGCCTCTGGCCCTAAAGAAGACTGTTCATGCTTATATTCCCTCAGTTCCTCAGCGAGTTCTTTTGCTTCTGCGATCCACTCTTCAAATGCTCCTGTGCTTTCTAAATCAGAGTCAGCGTTTGTTTCTATCGACTTGACTGCTCGCCGAGCCTCCCGTTCAGCCACCCGCAGCTCTGAAATCTGTGGAGTGCACATATCCAACACATCTTGCCTCCAAGCGCGTGCGCGCGCATCTAGTGTCCAGTCCTTGCCGCCGATTCCAATCTTTTCTGATCGACCTATTCGCACCATTTCTGGAGCTGTTTCACCCGCGGCTTTCGCGATCTGTGTCAAGGCGTGATCGACCGCGACATTTGACTGGGAAGTGAGCAAGATTCGAGACGATGGATCCCGCCTAAGGATCTGAAGAACGATTTCGGCAATTACTGATGTCTTGCCTGTTCCTGGCGGCCCCTGTATCAGAAAAAGCTCATTGCTGGACACAGCCTTCCTTACCGCGTCTTTCTTGTCTTCCGACAACCAATTCTGGAAGAAATCGAGCTTTGCTCCCGAGATAAACGTGGCTTTGGCTGGGTCTACTATGACTCCAGAAATATCAGGGTTGACCATCTGGTCGTAGAGAAAAGAATTGACGGCATTTTGCTGACGAGTATATGCGGTCAGTTGCTCCGTGATGTTTACTGTTAACAGCCCTGCTTTAGGTATAGGGGTGTCGTCTCTACGAGATTGGTTGTTGTTCCTGGCAACCTCAATGACGTTTCCACGGATTCTCACCAAATTCCCAACTGGCAGACGTCGGGAACCTGTGTTCTGTCTGGCCGCAAGAGGAGTGTCGTCTTCCCAATTGAGGCTGTCGGGGGGAGGATTGGTCAGCGTAAACTGTACGTAATCTGGATTGTCAACTACCGCCGAATATCTTAACTCAATCGCCCGTCCTTCGATTTGGCGGCGTTTCTTTCTGAGCGCCATATCCCAGTGCTCAATGAAATTTCGACGTGAAACATGACGTTCTTCCGAAACAGCGCCTCCTTTTTCGTATGTTTCTAGTTTCGCTAACAGGCTATTGAGATAGTCGGATGCCTCTGCGAGAGAAGAGGTTGTTTCTCCTGAGCGAAAAGACTGTTCCACAGGTTCCCATATATCCTGACAAAACATAGAGCGATTCTTTTCGCTTTCCAGAATGGGAAGGTACGGACAATGAACGGCCTTCACAACAAACGCGTCCCCGTTCTTCTTGTCCGGCGTGCAAATGAGACGTAGCGCATCTCCAAGAACAACAATGTCATTGGGGTCGCGACGGTCCCGGTGAACATGGACACCCTCAACATCCATTCCTCCAAGGTCTTCAATAAGAGCCTCGGCGACCGATTCAAAGTCATCTGCTATAGCATATCCTGATGTTACGACATCACGGATGGCAGTTCGCGTAAGTATGAGAAAGTATCTCGGCAAAGTTTCAAATCGTCGAGAAACATTCAGCGCTGATAGTAATTCCGATCCTCTGGAGAATCGGCCATGGGGGTCTTGCGCCAACATTTTCTTCAAGACATTTCTTACCGGGGGTGGACACTTCACGTACTCATCAACCATATAGGGGGTAGGTCCTTCGGGTGGCGGCTCTTGGCCGGACAGCAGGTGATAGAAGACAGCTCCCAACGAGTAAATGTCTGATTCGGTCCCGGTAACTGTGCCCGCACGTTGTTCAGGCGACGCATACCCGCTGCTCCAGAAACCTGCAAGTGTTTCTCCGACCGTTAGTTGCGTAATGAGTTTGCTGACGCCGAAATCTGTCAACATAGGACGGGCATTTTCGTCCAACAAAATGTTTGAGGGTTTGATGTCTCTGTGAATCACATTTTCTGAGTGCGCGTGTGCAAGTGCCTCAGCAAGTTCACGCATCACACGGTATGGATCGAACTGGCTGAATTGGGAGCTTGACTCTCCTTTCAGATACCTGTCGAGTGAGTATGGCAGGTATTCCAAGACAAGGTAGAATGCCCCGTCAGCCTCAGACCAATTGCTGTCTAGGAGACTAACGATGTTTGAATGCCTCAATCTCTTCAAAGCGATAGTTTCACGCCTGAACAACTCCTGCTTGATTTCGTCTGCATGGCGTGAATTCAATATCTTTACTGCGACTTCAGAGTTGTCCGAGGCGCGATCAGTCGCTAAGTAGACAGAACTCATTCTGCCATCCCCAATCTGTTCTTGAAGTTTGTATCGCTCCGCAATTTGCTTATCGCTACCAGATTGTTGTCCGAACATCGTAACTCCCTATGGAATTCAAGTCTTGGCTCCGCCGTCTCCCAGTGCTATTGCAACATGGCCAATAATGGCGACTAATGAAGTGTGAGCTTGGCCCCAAAAACTGGACCACAAGCTAAGGTGTATAATGGAGCAACTCACCCAGCCTGTGGAGGGGCAGAAAGATGATCAAGAATCCACTTCGTCCCTCCGTAGCCTACAACCTTCGGGTTGCGCTGAACGCGCCTGAAGCCGGCAAGACAATCAGCCAGTCTCCCAACGATCGCTCCCCCGAAGAAGACCCCTTCTCGCCCCGACTATGGCAGCCCGCCCGTCACTGCTCAGAGTCCGCCCCGTCCGCCCCGTCCGTCCCAATGCACCCTGCCTTTTTCATCGCGTAGTCCAGTCATAGGGGCCGGCCACTCTGTTTCCCAGCCTACGGCAAACACGAGCGCTGGAAAGTGATCCCTTTTGTCCGTTGAACTGTTTCCCGCAGGCTCTTGCCATCGGTTGCCGCCGGTCCTCCTCGGGCTCTGCAGACTTGCCTCCCCCCGCCCCGACGACAGGCGCCTGTGTCCACATTGTTTTCGGTTCGGGTTGTCGCCGGTAGAATGTCATACGCCTCGCGCCCGCTTCCCGGTGCAATTCCATTTAGTATATCAGACGGACGTGACATAATCGTGACTTCCGGCACCGACTTTTATGATATTTTGTGACTTTTGGCCGAATATGGCATAATTGCGCCTGCCGGCCCCAACTTCTGCCGCCGCTTTGGGCCAGAGGGCCGGGGTCTCCCAACGCCCGGCGGTGTGCCGAGATGAAGCGACCGCATGAACTGGAACGAGAGAACCAGGCGCTGCGCGACCGCCTCGCCCGCCTCAGCGAGGCCAGCCTCCGCATCACCCAGGACCTCGACTTCAACTCCGTGCTGCAAGGCGTGCTCGACTCGGTGAAGCGGGCCCCAAAAACTGGACCACAAGCTAAGGTGTATAATCGAGCAATTCACCAAGCCTGCAGAGGGGCGGTGCGCTGATCACCAAACGGCGGCGACACACGGCCGCCCACAAGCTCCAGGTTGCCCTGAAACCGCGTGTCAGCGTCAGTTTGGAAACGGTGAAGATAGCGGTTGGTTGCCGGAGTGGGGATAGAAAAAGCAGGGTCTGTTGCAGATGCGTCGGGACTTCCCTAGCCGGCGGCGATGAGGGGACCCGCTTTCGCACCAGAGGACACCTTGGCAACTGGTCCTGCTTTTGGGGCCCACTTCATACAGTACGCGGTGCTGCCAGAAAGGCATGCGTGTGTTGTTACGAGTTCTATGGTTGTGCCAACTCGTTGCAGGAGACTTCTTTGGAAGCACACATACGCCATTGCCATTCTGAACAGACGGGTATTTGTGGATTCTCGGCTTCATCTGGGTAGGAGCACCCGTAGCACCAGAGGGCTGCCCAGCAGATGGGGCCTCGTGATGAGGCCCAGGGGATGCAGTCGTAGCACCAAGTGGCTACCCAGTGGATGGGGTCTTGAATTTCGTCATGGGTTTTGAGCGTGAGGTCACGGAGTTCGAGAAGGTCGATTGTGATTTGGTTGTCTTTCTCTGACATAGGTGCGGTGAAGAATCTCCAGGGAACATAATCGTTAAAGGATGCTTCCAGATCGTCGAATATTCGATCGGCGTATGTCAATGGCTGATTGAAATCTGGGGGGTCATTGTCGATTTGTTCTGCGGCGACCAACATAGCGGCTACTGCTGCCAGCATCAGTATGATCTGGATGAGTTGCTTCTTCATGTGGTCAGGTAAATGCCGAGCGGGTATTACCCGCTCGGCATTTCTTGTGCATGGTGACCAAAGGCGTCGTCGGCGATTGGGGTCAATGTATGGGGCTTATCTGCCAAGGTGCCGTAAGGGTCCCCGGATTGGATTACGTTCCCGCGTCCTTTCCCCGCCATAACCAGAACCTAGCGTCAAAAGTCAGAAGAATACCTGACGCTCGTATCTACCTCCCTGTTAAGAGCCTCTATCTTATTCTCGATGGCAATCAGTAGTTAGGGGCTTACATTGAGCTTGTTAAGGCTACCAGCTGATCAGCCCAGGCATCCCTATTGGCGCAGTCCTACCCCGTGAAATACTTTATTGACTTCGTCTTCCTGTGCACCCATAAACTTAATCAGAGCTTGCAGATTGTGCATATCCCGAGCATTCCAATTCTTCCCGAGGAAGTTTGTATAGGCTTTTGACAGATCGGAATTTGACAACCTTAGCCCAGGATCAAATTCCAACCAGTTTGCAACAAAAGTGGGATGCTCGGCGCGAAGTTTGTCCAGTATTGGTCCCCTCAGAATTCCATCTGGATTATTCCTCGGCATTTCGTTTACCCTTTCTGTAGTCTTGTGGTGGGCCCCAAAAACTGGACCATGAACTGACCCGTACTATGGAGTAAGCCGCCATAGACTTGGAGGCACAGAACGATGATCAAGAATCCACTTCCTCCCACCGCAGCCTACAACTTCCGGGTTGCGTTGAACGCGCCTGAAGCCGGCAAGACGATCAGCCAGTCTCCCAACGATCGCACCCCCGAAGAAGAGCCCTTCTCGCCCTGACTATGGCAGCCCGCCCGTCACCGCTCAGAGCCCGCCCCGTTACTCCGCGGCCGAAAACGGTCTAACAATCAATTATACCACCCGTAAATGTCATTCTAATGTTGTTTCTAGTTTTCTCAGTGTCAATAACGTGTCAATGTGTCTCTCTGCGCTCGACCGGTGCTGTATTTTCTGGTCCGCATGCAAAGGCGATACTGCAAGATGGAGACCGCGCAGCTGCTGGCCGAAATGCCCGCCGCGCGCGCCGGCCCGGCTTCCGCCGCATCTGCCACCAGAAAAGCCGCGCCTGAAGCCGAGGCTGTCGCCGGTCCACATCGTGCGGCTGGGCTAGCTGGGAGCGGGCATGCTGTGCCCTAGCGCCATTCGATGTAGGTTTGCCCCTTGTGTTGAAATGTCACCAACTCGCCGACAGTGCTGTCGTCAGCATTGCCGTCTTCATCGCAGGAGCACCCTTCGCACGAAAATGCTATGCTCACACCATCGCGCCGCGGGGAAGGGTTTCTGACGATCGCTTTGACGGTATCGCCGTCTGCCGTGATGCGTACGCCTTCAATCTCTTCGTCCTCTCCGCGATTCCAGACGTCAACCGCTGCCTGGCGCAGGTAGTCGAAACCGCATCGCGGACAGCAGAGAGAGTGTTCATCTCCTTCCAGCCTGGGCAACGGTCCTCCAAAATACCCTTCCATCGTCAGTCTCCTCTCCATTTCTCGCGGTTGGCAAAGTTGGGAGCAGTCACGAGGTTTTCTCATGGCCCCCACTTCGGCAAAAGCGCAATCCTGTCTTCCTCAGCATCCCCGTAGGCCGGCTTGTAGGCTTCCCAGCCAGGACCTTCAGCGCGCCCCGTCGTCCTGCTCCCCGCGCCGTGCGCGACGATGCATACCGTTTTCGTAACCTTCGCAATAGGCAGACGCGACTCGCGTCTGCACGCCAAAGTCATCAGCGTCAGCTCGGAGACAGTGAAGATAGTAGAAGGGTAGCCGGAGTTGGAGATTGAGAAAGCAGAGCCTGTTGTAGATGCGTAGGGCGTTTCTTAGTCAGGAGTGGGGAAGAGGGAAGCCGGTTTCGCGCCAGAGTACACCTTAGCAAGTGGTTCAGTTTTGGGGTCAAGCTCACGGAACTCGAAAGAAAACTCACGACCGCCCGCTAGACTTTGATTGCCGCCCAGTGGACTGCCAACCGACTAGCATCACAAGACTGTACGCGGCAGAGTGAGTCCCCAAAGCCCTACCGTCGCAATTTCCAAATATATCGAATTCAAAGGCGAAGGAGTATCTCGACCTGCCGTTGTAACCTTTCAGGTAGAACATCTACACAACGAAAATAGTATTTCACAACCCATTGTCGTACGGATAAACGTTCCGTTTCAAGACGATACAGAACAGGAACTAATTTCTCAAGCTCGGATAAAGCTTTCTGAACGTATTCTTCATCTGTACCATGAATTTGCCTCTGGGAAGCCTCTCCTTCGCTATCTGGATTTTCCAGACCCGTCTCCATAACATCGAATTCTTTCCCCAATTGTACCAGGTCGTCCTCAACCTTCATTTCCTCTTCCATTCGTTTCCTGCGGTTCGTAAGCAATTCACCCTCATACTTCCACCATACATTTCCATTTATGTCTCCATAATTCCCACGCGCCCTTTTTGCTGCTTCGGTTACGCTGACGACATCTCCTTTGTAACGTACTTGCGGCGGGTCTTGTTTGGTAACTTCGCAAATAATATCTTCCTGATTCTTGAAGGTGAGGATAGCCCCGACGGGTATATCGAGCATCTCAAAATTAGACGGCGGTTTTTTTGACATGAACTATCCTTTTCCGAGTTGCTCTCAACTGCTATGCTGATGCCCTGTAACACCCCTTCTCGCCGCCTTAACCTTTACGAAGGTCGAGAAGAACGATACGTGAAATATCTTGGAGACGCTTTTCGAGTGGTGCTGGATATTGACGACAAACGGGAGGCTGGCTACGGAAGGTATTACACGCGCAAGAAACGAATTGATGCCGATTCTCTCGCCTGGAGGCATGAAGCAGAAAAGCCAGAGATATAGGATTGCGCGAACCGCGGCCCGCCAATCACACGGCATGGAGCCGAATTTCATCCACTGGCTATGAAGCATTATAGATGTTAGCTGGAAAAAATACAACCCTGGATTTTGCGTCTTGTTCTGGTGGGCGTCATTGACGGGACGATACGGTTTGCGATGGAGGCTGAGGGGGTTGATGAAGTGGGCCCCAAAAACTTGATCACAAGATAAGGTGTACAATGAAACAACTTACCCAGCCTGCGAAGGGCAGAACGACAGCCAGGAATCGGGGGCGACACACGGCGGCCTGCAAGTTCCGGGTTCCGCTGGAGGCGTTTGAAGGCAGCAAGACAATCAGCCAGCCTCCCGGCGATCGCACGCCGGCGGAAGAGCGCTTCTTGCTCTGTGGGCGGCAGACCGCCCGTTGCCGTTCAGAGCCGGCCGCATTCGCCCGAATGCACCCTGTTCTTGGGGCTTACATACTTTAATCGCCATAACTGGGTGACCTGCCCCACTCCTTGCCGCACCAACATAACCTGTGGTACAAACGACGGGCTCAGGTCACTCTGACCATCCTCAGTCTCCCCCTGGAAAACCGCGATGCCTCCGTCCGCCCGAATCTACCTGCGTCTGCTGATCAGGTATCTGCGCCCGCAGTTGGGACAGACGCTCCTGCTTCTGCTTGTCCTTTGCGCCAACATCCTCCTTCAGCTTGTCAACCCTCTGATCATGCGTCGCTTGCTGGATTCGGCGCTGGCCGGCGGATCGGTTGACCTTCTCACGCGCCTGGCGCTTCTGTTCATTGCCATTGCCGTCGTTCAGCAGACGGCGGCGGTGGGCAGTACCGTCGTGGCGGAAAATGTAGGTTGGCGAGCGACCAACGCCCTGCGACAGGACTTGGCGCGGCACTGTCTGCGCTTGGATCTCTCCTTCCACCAGCAGCATACGCCCGGCGAAATGATAGAGCGCATTGACGGCGACATCAATGCAATGGCCCGCTTTTTTTCCCAGTTTGTCGTACAGATCCTCGGCAACGGCTTTCTGCTGATTGGCGTGATGGTGGTGCTCTGCCGTGAAGATCTGCGGGTCGGCGCGGCGATAGGCCTGTTTGTTGTGATCACGCTGTTTGCGCTGTTGCGTCTGCGCAACTTGGCTGTGCCGTTTTGGCAGCGATCGCGCGAGGCCAGCGCCCGTTTCTTCGGCTTTGTCGAAGAACGACTGGCTGGTACGGAGGACATCCGCGCCAGCAATGCGCGCGCCTTTACACTCTACCGGTTTCATCAGCTCTTACGAACATTCTGGCAGACGACGGTGCGAGCGGAACTACTGGGATTTTCGATGATCAACGTCGCCTGGCTGCTCTTCTCGGTGGGGAATGCCGTCGCCTTTGTTGTCGGCGCCTCTCTCTTTTTGAGCGGCGCCCTCACCATAGGAACGGTCTACCTGATCTTCCATTACACCAACCTGATCGCACAGCCAATTCAGCGAATCGCCCAAGAGTTTGAGCAGTTTCAACGGGCCGGGGCCGGCGTCGCCCGCGTTCAAGAGCTGTTTGAGACTGAAAGTCGTCTGGCAGAGGCGCCGGCAGCCGCCGTGGGAGCGGCCTCTTCGGCAGGCGGCGATCGCGCCGGGCCTGCAGGCGCTCTGGCTGTGGAGTTCAAGCGGGTGCGTTTTGCCTATCCGACCGATGCGCGGCCGGAAGAGAGAAGGTCTGAAGATGAAAGGTTCGCGCTGGACGATTTCCAGTTGCAGTTGGAGCCAAACGAGGTGTTGGGGCTGTTGGGGCGCACGGGCAGCGGCAAGACCAGTTTGGCACGCCTGTTGCTGCGACTGTATGACGTGGACAGAGGTAGTGTGCTGGTGGCGGGGCGGGATGTGCGCCTGTGGCCTCTGCGCAGACTGCGCTCCCAGGTGGGGGTGGTCACCCAGGACGTACAGCTGTTTGAAGCCTCGATTCGGGACAATCTGACCTTCTTTGACAGGTCGGTACCCGACGTGCGCATCAAGGAGGCCATCGACGAGCTGGGGCTTGCCCCGTGGTATGCCTCTCTGGGCGAGAGTTTGGACGCGCCGTTGCAGGTCGGCAGCCGCGGGCTGTCTGCCGGCGAAGCGCAGCTCGTGGCCTTCACCCGCATCTTTCTGCGCGATCCTGGGGTGATCGTTCTGGACGAAGCTTCCTCGCGTCTGGACCCGGCAACCGACGCCTATCTCGACAGCGCAGTCGACCGACTGCTCACCAATCGGACCGGCATTCTCATCGCGCACCGCCTCTCTACGGTTCAGCGCGCCGACAGAATTCTGATCTTGGAAAACGGACGGATCCGCGAGCAGGGCGACCGCAGCCTGCTGGCCTCGGATCCTTCTTCCCGCTACCATCACCTTCTGCAGTTGGGTGCGCAGGGGCTGGAGGCATGACACAGAACCCGGAACGTCCACCTCTCTCGGTGGCCACTACCTGGTTGGGCCTGATCCGCTGTTTTCCCGGCCTCTATTCACTCACGGCAGCGCTACGGATTTTCGTCTTTGTCGGCATATTTCAGGTGACCGGGTTGGTGATTCGTTTCTTTTTCGATTCGCTGACGGATTCGGCTCCGCTCGCATGGGGGCCGAACGCCTGGGCTGCGCTGTTGCTGGCCGTGGCCGTCCTGCGCAATGGCCTGATATTTACCGATATGTACGTCTTCTTTCGCTGGACATTCAGTACCGCGGCCACCATGCGCAAGAACCTGCTGGAGCACATTCTGAGTATGCCGGGCGCGCGTTCGTTGCCCAGCTCGACCGGCGAGGCGATTAGCCGCTTCCGCGAGGATGCAGAAGAGGTTGGCAACTATACGGTCTGGGCGCTCTTCTTGCTGGCGACGGGCACATTTGGAGTCGTGGCGCTGTTCACCATGGCGCGCATTAACCTGCGGGTCACCGCCTTCGCCTTCCTGCCAATGCTTATCGTCGTGGCCGTGGCCAATATGACAAGGCTTAGAGTCCAGCAATACCGTGAGGCCAGCCGAACTTCCGCCGGCAATGTGACCGGCTTCATCGGTGAGATGTTTGAGAACGTGCAGGTGGTGCAGGTCGCCACCGCGGAAGAGAGTGTGCTGGCACACTTTGAAGAGTTGAATGAAAACCGTCGCAAGAACGCCCTGCGCGATCGACTGTTCAATGAGGTTCTCGATTCGACCTATAACCATTTTGCCAGTATTGGTTTGGGTCTGATTCTGCTGCTGGCTGGCGCCGCGCTGCGGGAAGGGTCCTTTACGATCGGTGATTTTTCCCTGTTTGCCTACTATCTGGATTTTGCCATCGGTATGATCTCCACAGTTGGCGTATTTTTCGCGCGTTGGAAGCAGGCAGGTGTCTCGATCGGGCGCATGGACCGGCTGTTGCGGGGGGCGCCCGCCTCCACCCTGGTGCGCAAAACGCCTATCTATCTGAGCGGCGCGTTTCCTTCCGCCCGCGACGCCTCTCCTGGAGAAGCAGATCGGCTGCAGGGCCTTTCCGCCACTGGCCTGACCTATCGCTTTCCCGGTTCGGAGAAGGGTATCGTCGATGTCGATCTGCGTCTTGAGCGGGGCAGCTTCACGGTCGTGACAGGCCGGATTGGCGCGGGCAAGTCGACGCTGCTACGCGTCCTGCTGGGGCTGCTGCCGGCTGATTCCGGAAAAGTCCACTGGAATGGGCGCCTTGTCGACGAACCGGCATCTTTCTTTGTTCCGCCGGTGAGCGCATACATCTCGCAGACGCCGAGTCTGTTCAGCGAATCGTTGCGGGAGAATATCCTGCTCGGCCTCGACGCCGACGACGCGATGTTGGCCCAAGCGGTTCGGGCAGCCGCGCTGGAGCCGGATCTGGCGCAGCTTGAGAATGGATTGGAGACGGTCGTGGGACCGCGCGGCGTGAAGCTGTCCGGAGGCCAGAGGCAGCGGGCCGCGGCCGCGCGCATGTTCATCCGTCAGGCCGAGCTGCTGGTGTGCGACGATCTGTCCAGCGCGCTGGACGTGGAGACCGAGCAGGTGCTGTGGGAACGGCTCTTTGCGCGGCGGGACGCGACCTATCTGGTGGTCTCCCATCGACGTCCTCTCCTGCGGCGGGCGGATCAGATCATTGTGCTGAAGTCAGGCCGTGTGGAGGACGTAGGCCGGTTGGGTCCGCTGCTGGAACGCTGTGCGGAGATGAATAGTCTGTGGGAGGGTCATATCTCCGAGCAATCGAAGGGGCCAAAACAAAAGGAAGAGCCGACCCTCTACAGAGAATGAAGGGGCAGGAACCGGATAGCGAAGGGGCGTAAGAAAACGATCGACAACGACGCGTTCAATGAAACTGCGGGGCGCGTGATGGGCCAAACCCCGTTCCCTTCCCACATCAACATCGTCAAACGACATGGACCTTGACCGGACATACAGACCGCGCCGGCGGCGGCGAAACGGGTGTCTGATTTGGAGCGGTTTGGCCGCGCTTCTGGCCGTCTATCTGTTCATTCAACGCCCGGGCTGGCTCGTGAAACAGCCGCCGCCACCACCGCCGACTACGCCCACACCTGGCGCGCTATTCTGGCAGACGGAGGCGGAACTACACATGGCCGCCGGCAATTTCGCTGAGGCGGAAGCCGCTCTGGAGAAGATGGCCGAATTGGAGCCTGAGAACGCTTTTCCGCTCGTTGCGCTGGCGGAACTGCATATAATGGCGCGCAAAGTCGAGCAGGCCTTTCAGCTCTCGCACAAAGCGGTACGCGTCGACCCCAAAAATGTGGCCGCGCTGACGATTCACGCGCGCGCTCTCGATTGGCTCGGTCGTTACGATTCCGCCAGCAACTTCGCATTCGAAGCGCTGGACCTTGATTCGGACAACCCGGACGTGTTGGCGGTCCTGGGCGAAATCTATACTGATGTGGGTAACCGGGCCTTGGCGCAAGAGTACCTGGATGAGGCTCTGGCCCTCGATCCGAAAAACATGCTCGCGTTACGCAACCTGGCGGTCTTCTACGAATTGCAGGACGATTTCGAGCGGGCCATTACGGCAATCAACCGCGCTATCGAAGCGGCGCCAATGCGTGCCGATCTCTACATCGAAAGGGGACGTCAATATGCTCAGCTCGAAGAATGGGATGCGGCCATCGCCAGCTACGAGCAGGCAGTCGCTATAGACGGGCGGGCGTACGCCCTGGACGCACTCGGCTGGGCGCTATGGACCAGACAGGACTACCTGCAGGCCTTGCGAGTTCTACGCCGCGCGGCCGAGTTGGAACCTCAAAACCCGGTCGTCCTGGCCCACCTGGGCAAGGCCTACGACCACCGCCTCAACTATGAGAGCGCGGCCGAAACATTGGAGAAGGCCCTGGCAGGCATGGATGAAAACGACATCAATGCCCGGTTCACCTTGACCCTGGGATTGTCCCATGTATATAAGAAACCGGAAGAGTGTCATCGCGCGATCCCTTGGCTGCAAAAGACCTTGGAATTCGCGCCAGGTCTGTCCTCCGCTCATCACGGCTTGCGTCTTTGTGCCTCTGGCTCCTAATTCTGTCGTCCAGGCACGGATTTGAGAGGGGCAGCACGATGGTCAAGAAACCACTTCGCCACACAGCACCCCACAAGTTCAGGGTTGCGGCGGCAGCGCCCGCCCCGGCTGCGGCGCCTGATCCAGCTCCTCGCCCACCTTCCACAGCCACTCCGCCAGCTTCTGCGTATCGTAGCTGTAGCGCGCCGCGATATCCCGGCGCCGCGGCGGGATCCCCGCCAGCTTGCGCAGCGCGATCTCGATAAACTCCGGTCCCTCCAGGTACTGCTGCGCCTCCGTCAGCATCGCGGCCGTGTCGACCCGGAAGTCGACCTCCTGCGACCGCAACACCAGGCGCGTCTCGCCATAGTAGACCGCGATCGGCTGGCTCAGGTTTGCCGCCAGTACCGATTCGATATCCGCCGGCTCCTTGTAGCGGCTCAGGTCCAGCCCTGTCAGGTAGACCCCCGGCGGGACCGGTGCGGCCGCCGCCCTATAGCGCGTATACAGCGGAAAGAGCGACAGAAAAGCGATCAGTGGAAGCGCAAAGCGCAGAAATCCGCCCATTTCACTTGTTTGTTTCAAGCGATCATCACTCCTGTTCAACTATCTGAATCATCTCCTCAGTTTCAGCCGCGAGGTCCCTTCTGCCGGTCGACTGCGCCAATGCCAAAGTGACTTTCAAATCCGCGATCGCGCCCTGGTTTTGACCAAGAATGACCTTGGCGAACCCCCGGTTGGCGTAGGCGTAGGCATTGTCGGGCTGCAGACGGATGACCTGATCAAAGTCGGCGATGGCGTCCTGGTATTGTCCAAGGTAGTGCTTGGAACTGCCCCGACTGTAGTAGGCGTCAGTATATTTGGGCCGTATATTGATGACCTGATCAAAGTCGGCGATGGCACCCTTGTATTCCCCTTCCTTCAATCTGGCAACGCCCCGGTCGAAGTAGTCGGTTGAAATTTCCGGGCGGTCGCAAGCGGCGACCGCGACAAGCGCTACGGCAACCGCCATTACCCAAACCCATATCTTGGAAGCGCGCATCATGGACATCACTGTCCACCTCGATGGACAAAAGGCTTCTGCTCGCCAACGGTCGGGCCGCCGACATCGGTAGCCGGATGATTCGGCGCTATTCCCACTCGATAGCGAGAATGACCTTTGGCTCGACGAACCGGTCAATGATGCGTTCGGTTTGAGAGCGCCGATACTCGTCTACCTTTACTCTTGCTCGAGTTCTTGAATCTGCTGTTCAATACTGGCTACGAGGTCGCTGTCGCCAGCCTCTTGCGCCAATTCCAAGGCGACTTTCAAGTCGGCGATGGCGTTCTCATGTTGACCAAGGCCAAACCTGGCAAGGCCCCGACTGTAGTAGGCGGAAGCGAAGTCGGGCTGCAGACGGATGGCCTGATCATAGTCGGCGATGGCGTCCTGGTATTGACCAAGATAGGCCTTGGCAAAGCCCCGACTGATGTAGTTGGAGGCGAAGTCGGGCTGCAGACGGATGGCCTGATCATAGTCGGCGATGGCGTCCTGGTATTGACCAAGCTCGATCTTGGCAAGGCCCCGAATGTTGTAGGCGGAGGCGATGGCGCTGTCGGGTTGCAGCCCTATGGCCTGATTAAAGTCGGCAATTGCCTCTTGGTATTGATCAGACCTTAACTTGACATAGCCCCGATGGAGGTAGGCGTAGGCGTCGCCGGGCTGCAGACGGATGGCTTGGTCATAGTCGGCAATCGCTTCCTCGAATTGACCAAGCTCGGTCTTGACATGGGCCCGACTGGTGTAGACGTAAGCGTTGTGGGGCTCCAGACTCAGGGCATAATCAAAGTCTGCGAAGGCCCCCTCGTATTGACCAAGGTTGGTCTTGGCATGACCCCGACTGATGTAGGCGTAGGCGTCGCCGGGCTGCAGACGGATGGCTTGGTCATAGTCGGCAATCGCTTCCTCGAATTGACCAAGCTCGGTCTTGACTTGGGCCCGACTGGTGTAGACGTAGGCGTTGTGGGGCTCCAGACTCAGAGCATAATCAAAGTCTGCGAAGGCCCCCTCGTATTGACCAAGGTTGGTCTTGGCATGACCCCGACTGATGTAGGCGTAGGCGTCGCCGGGCTGCAGACGGATGGCTTGGTCATAGTCGGCGATCGCCTCCTTGTATTGACCAAGCCCGGACTTGGCGCTGCCCCGACGATAGTAGGCGAGGGCCTTGTCCGGCTGTAAGCGGATGGTCTGATCCAGGTCGGAGATGGCCTCCTGATATTGCCCAAGGAAGGTCTTGGCTTTAGCCCGATTGATGTAGGCGTCGGCGTACTTTGGCCGTATATTGATGGCCTGATCAAAGTCGGCGATGGCACCCTTGTATTCGCCTTCCTTCAATCTGGCAACGCCCCGGTCGAAGTAGTCGTTTGAAGTTTCCGGGCGGTCGCAAGCGGCGACCGCGACAAGCGCTACGGCAACCGCCATTACCCAAACCCATATCTTGGAAGCGCGCATCATGGACATCACTGTCCACCTCGATGGACAAAAGGCTTCTGCTCGCCAACGGTCGGGCCGCCGACATCGGTAGCCGGATGATTCGGCGCTACTCCCACTCGATCGTCGCCGGTGGCTTGCTCGAAATGTCATACACCACGCGGTTGACGCCATCTACCTCGTTGACGATACGACCGCTCACCCGCGCCAGCAGTTCATACGGCAGCTGCGCCCAGTCCGCCGTCATAAAATCATCCGTCGTAACCGCCCGCAGCGCGATCACGTTGGCGTAGGTGCGCCCGTCGCCCATGACGCCGACCGTCTGCACCGGCAGCAGCACGGCGAAGACCTGGCTGGTCTGGCGGTAGAGGCCGGCGGCGCGCAGCTCTTCGAGGAAGATGCGGTCGGCCGCGCGCAGCATCTCCAGCCGTTCCCACGTCACCTCGCCCAGGATGCGGATGCCCAGCCCCGGTCCGGGGAAGGGGTGCCGCCAGACGATCTCCTCGGGCAGGCCCAGCTCCTCGCCGATGTGACGAACCTCGTCCTTGAACAGCATCCGCAGCGGCTCGATCAGCCCAAAAATCATATCCTCCGGCAGGCCGCCCACATTGTGATGGGTCTTGATCGTGCGCGCATTGGACGATTCGTCGCGGCTGGCCGACTCGATCACATCTGGGTAGAGCGTCCCCTGCGTCAGGTACGCCTTGCCCGCCGCGCGATCGGATTGCCCGCTCTCCTCGAACAGCCACTCCGTCTCCTCCTCAAAGACGCGCACAAAGCGCGCGCCGATCCGTTTGCGTTTCTCCTCCGGGTCGGTCACGCCCTCCAGGTCGCTCAGAAACGCCTCCTTGGCGTCGACCGCCGCCAGCCGCATCCCCTGATGCCGCTCGAACGTCTCCACCACCTGCTCCGCCTCACCCGCCCGCAGCAGCCCGTGGTCGACGAAAATGCAGGTCAGCCGCGCCCCGATCGCTCGGTGCACCAGCGTCGCCGCGACCGCGCTGTCCACGCCGCCGCTCAGGCCGCAGACCACCCGGTCCGCCGGCCCCACCTGAGCCCGGATTGCATCAACGCTCTCCTGGATGAAATTGCCCGCCGTCCAGTCCCCCGCGCAGCCGCAGATCGAGCGCACGAAACTGCGCAGCAGAGCAAAGCCGTGCTGCGTATGCACAACCTCCGGGTGAAACTGCAGCCCGTACAGGCCCCGCGCCTCGTCCGCGATCGCCGCGCACGGCGAATTTCCGCTGCGCGCCACCGTCGCAAATCCGGCCGGCAGCCGCTCCACCCGGTCCCCGTGGCTCATCCACACATTCTGTGCGCGCGGCTGTCCCGCAAAGAGGCCGCACTCCTGCGTCACCTCGATCTGCGCCGCGCCGTACTCGCGCAGCCTGCTCGGCGCGACCTGGCCGCCCAGCGCGTGCGCGAGCAGCTGCAGCCCGTAGCAGATGCCCAGCACCGGCGCCCCGCTCTCGAGCACCGCCGCCGGCAGCGTCGGCGCGCCCACTTCGTAGACGCTCGCCGGGCCCCCCGAAAGGATGATCCCCTTCAGATTCACGCGCGGCAGCCGCTCCGCGGCCCGCTCCCACGGGATCATCTCGGCGTAGACATGCGCCTCCCGCACCCGGCGGCAGATCAGCTGGCTGTATTGGCTGCCGTAGTCCAGCACGGCGATCGTTTCATGCTGCATTGTAGTACTGTTTCACTTTGGCCATGCAGCTAGGCAGAAGGGTTCGACGAGAGTCAAGAACAAGGCAGGACCTTCCGGGGCGGTTGCACTTTCATGCCCGGTGTCAGCGCAGTTCGGCTGCTTTCTGTCCGGCGACCTCTACTTCGATCATGCCGAATGTGGTCTCCAGGTCCGGTATCTGTTCCCTGGCCTCGGAGAGGCTCGTGACGTGATACGCCATCGCCTCGCCGATCGACATCTGCGGGTTGGGAATGGGGTTGCCGTCCGCAGCCAGGCCCTCGATGTGGAAGGCGATGGCTTCGCGTACTGCCGCCTGGATCTCCCGCCAGCTGTCACCGGTAGCGACGCAACCGGGCAACTCAGGCACATAGGCGCCGTAGTTGTTGGGCGTCCGCTCGAACACAACGGCAAAGTTCAATTTCACTGTTTATCCCCCCTGAGTCCCGCCTGCCTCAGTATACTCAGCCAGGTTCCCTTTGGCAGGTCTGCGCTTGGACGGCCTGCAATTGTGACGGTTCCCGGCTTGTCAGGGTGACGGAATTGTCGATGACTGCCGCGAGTGCGGACAAGCTGCCAGCCATCCCGCTCTATCAGGTGGATGGCCTCCCTAACCTTCGGCATGCCGCGCTTTGCCCGCATTCCGCAAGCGTTCGTACATCCAGCCGCCCGTCATATAATGCGTTCCGTGATTCGATGTGAAATCCTCATCCCTTAAGCGTCTTCCTGACGCCTATCTTACCCACCTGCCGTACCCCGCGCCAAACGCCATCCCCGTACAACCAGCGCGCTTGCCCTTCCCGCCCTCCTGCGCCACCATGATATCTGTACAGGCAACCGGCAACACAAAGGAGCTCCCATGAAACTCGCCAACAAGGTCGCCCTCGTCACCGGCGGCGCGCGCGGGCTGGGCCGCGCCTACGTTCTCCACCTGGCAGAGCTGGGCGCCGACGTCGTCATCAACGACGTCGATCTCGACGCAGCCCGGGAGTACGACGAACCGCTCACCGCCGCCTCCGTCGCCGCCGAGGTCGAAGCGCTCGGCCGCCGCGCCCTGGCCATCGAGGCCGACGTCTCCGACAGGGCCGCGGTCGACGCCATGCTGCGGCAGACCGTAGAGACCTTCGGGCAGATCGACATCCTCGTCAACAACGCCGGCGGCATGCTCTATCCCCCGCCCGACCATTCCGCCGCCACCGCGCCGCCTGACCACTACCGCTACATTCTCGACATCAACCTCACCGGCGCCATCTACTGCTGTCAGGCCGCCGCGCCCCATATGCAGGCCGCGCGCAGCGGCAAGATCGTCAACGTCGCATCCCAGGCCGGCCTCTGGAGCGGACGGGACGGCGGCGGCGTGGCCTACAAGGTCGCCAAGGCCGGCGTCATCCAGTACACGCGCGTCCTCGCCGCCGAGCTGGGCCCCCACAACATCCACGTCAACTGCATCGCGCCCGGTTTCATGCTCTCCTCCCGCGCCGTCGCCCAGGGCCGCAACAGGCCTCCAATCCGCGACCGCCTCCTGCAGGATATCCCCCTCGGCCGCCTCGGCATGCCCGAAGACTGCGCCAAAGTGGTCGAATTCCTTGTCACCGACCTCTCCGACTACGTCACCGGCCAGTGCATCCCCGTCTGCGGCGGCTACGTCGCCTTCTGAGGCGCAGAAAGGAGGCCGCCGGCCCCTTTCCCGGCTGCGTGCAAATGGCGAAAGTCTGGTACTATATTGGGACACACTGCATCGTTGGAAAAGCTGTCACGAAAGCGAGGTAACGGGAATGCGAGTCATGGTTCTGGTGAAAGCGACCAGCGACAGCGAAGCCGGTATCATGCCTTCGACCGAGCTGTTAGAGGCGATGGGCAACTTCAACGAAGCGTTGTTCAAGGCCGGTCTTCTCTTGGAGGGTGACGGGCTTAAGCCGTCATCCGAAGGCAAGCGCGTCGCCTTTGACGGATCCAGCCGCACCGTCATCGACGGCCCCTTTGCCGAAATCGGCGAACTGGTCGCAGGCTACTGGCTGTGGCAGGTGAAGGACATGGAGGAGGCGGTCGAGTGGGTCAAGCGCTGCCCCAACCCGATGCCGGGCCCCAGCGAAATCGAAATTCGCCCCGTCTACGAGATGGAGGATTTCGGCGAGGCCATGACGCCCGAGCTCAAGGAGCGGGAAGAGCGCATGAGACCATGACGGGCCTCGGCCCGCATCGGTTTCCCGCAGCCAAAAACCCGCCAAACCGAACCCGAAAGGCAATACGATGAGATTCGATCTTCTGATCAAAGGCGGCGAGGTCGTCGACCCCGGCGGCGGCCGCAGCGGCCGCCTCGATGTCGCCGTCAAGCGCAACCGCATCGCCGCGGTCGATGCCGACATCCCCGCGCAGACCGCGTTTCGCGTCATCGACGCCGCCGGTCAGCAGGTCACGCCCGGCCTTGTCGATCTGCACACCCACGTCAACTACGGTTGCGGCTTTTACGGCATCCGGCCCGACCCGATCGCGGCCCGCAGCGGCGTCACGACCTGGCTGGACGTCGGCTCCTCCGGCGCCTACAACTTCCTCGGCTTCCGCGAGTTCATCATCGAAAAGGCCCGCGCCCGCATCTACGCGCTCCTCAACATCTCATCGATCGGCCTCACCGCCCGCACCTGGGAGCTCGCCAATCCCGGCTACCGCGATGTCGACATCTGCTGCAAGATCATCGACCTCAACCGTGATATCCTCCTCGGCGTCAAGGTGCGCATCGACGCCCTGACCACCAGCGGCCAGGGCCTCGCGCCTCTCCAAGATGCCCGCGAAGCCGCCGACCGCTGCGAGCTGCCGCTGATGACCCATATCGGCTCGGGCCCGCCCGAGATCGACGGCGTGATCGAGCTGATGCGCCCCGGCGACATCCTCACCCACTGCTTCACCGGCGGCACGATGCGCGTCGTCGAGGAGTCGGGCGATCTGCGTGAATCGGTCAAGCGCGCCTGGGACGCCGGTCTGGTCATGGACATCGGCCACGGCGCCGGCTCCTTCTCCTTCCAGACCGCCGAGGCGCTGATGGCGCAGGGCTACCGGCCCGACGTCATCTCCTCCGACATTCACCAGATGAGCGTCAGCGGCCCCATGTTCGACATGCCCACCTGCCTGAGCAAATTCCTGACCCTTGGCATGAGTTTTTCCGAGGTCATCCACGCCGCCACCGAACGGCCCGCGGCTGTGATGGGGCTGGAGAAGGAGATCGGCACGCTGCGGCCCGGCGCGCTGGCCGACATCGCGCTCTTCGAGATCATCGACGGCGAGTTCACCTTCTATGACGTATTCATGAACCCGCGCCCCGGCAAACAGCTGGTCCGCAACACGCTGACGATCATCGACGGCCGCGAGATGGCCCACCAGTCCGATGACCCGCTCATGCCCTGGATCGAGCTTTCCGAAGAGCAGCAGACCCTTATCGCCGAGGGCCACACGCCCCAGATGATGGCAGCCAACTGCAAGCACTGATTCAGTTTTCAGCAGTCAAGAGAGGAGAACCGAAATGTCCGCACAGATTCCCGATACCCACGTCGACCTGCTGACCGGCCCCATCTACGCCACGCTGACGACCATCTCGCCCTCCGGCGCGCCCGAAAACACCATCGTCTGGTGCTCGTGGGACGGCACCCACGTGCTCGTCAACACCGCCGAAGGCCGCCGCAAACCGCAAAACGTGCGCGGCAATCCCAACGTCGCCCTGATGGCCCTGGACCCCGAGGACCCCTTCCGCTGGATCGATGTGCGCGGCGTCGTCGAGGAGATCGCGCCCGACCCCGACCTTGCCAACATCAACGCCCATACCAAGCTCTACGCCGGCGCCGACGAGTACTACGGCAGCGTCATGCCCGCCGAGATGAAAGGGACCGAGGAGCGGGTGATCTTCAAGATCAGGCCGCGGCGGGTCGTCGCTTTCTCGCCGGACTGATCATTCCTGGCTGTCGGCCAGATCCAGCAGCATAATCGCCATTTTGATCCCACGCTCCGTCCGCTCGCCGGTGCGTCGGAAGCGGTGGCGCAGATAGAACCGCTCGGCGTGCGCCGTCTCCAGGACGATCTGCGAACAGCCCTCCGCCCGCGCCACCGCGATCGCCTGCTCCAGCAGCCGCGCGCCCAGCCCCTGCCCCTGGCACGCCGGCGCGACCGCCAGGGTCGTGATGTTCAGCACGCGCCCGTCCGGCCGATGGCTCGCGCGCGGGTCCTCGTCCAGCGCCGGCTCGCGCAGCTCCGCCCACTTTTCCGTGGTCAGGTAAGCGGCGATGAACGGCTGCCCGTCGGGCGAACGGCCCTCCAGCACCGCGCACCCCTGCGGAAACGTGGCCAGCCGGCCGCGGATGATCGCCGGCTCCTCCTGCGCGCCGTACCAGCCGAAAATCTCCTCGTCCAGCGCCACAAACGCCCGCCAGTCCGCCAGCGCCGCCGGCCGCATCCGGTAAATCTCGTTCATGCTTTTGTCTCAGGCAAAGATGGCCCCGCGGCGCGGTTCTCTGCCCTCACTCCTCCAGCGTAATGTGGTCCTGCCGCGGGTTGATCGCCACCGTGCGGAACTCGCGCACCAGCTCGATCAGACCCTCCACCGCCGCTTCGAGAAACTGCTCACCCTTCTCGCGGCTGGCCGACTTCGCATCCCCCAGCACGCCGCTCTCCGTCAGCGAGCTCCAGTACGGCCACAGGTGCGCAACCGAGCCGTCCTCCCGCTTCCCCATCAGCAGGTCGGTCTGAAAGCTGGGCGACAGCGGCGAGCGCTCATCCACCGCCTTCTCCATCTGCACCAGCTCCTCGGCCATCGCCAGGTAGAGCGATGTCTCGTACTCCCCGGCGTGCGACGTGCCGCCAAAGTCGGACGAGCGGATCTCATTGCCCTCCCGCCGGCCCTTGCCAACACCCCAGTGGTTGACCGTCGCGCACAGGGTTTTGCCTTCCGTCTCCAGCACCGTCAGCCGCGCCGCCATCTCCACCGGCGCCGTATTGCTGCCGTGCCCGTTCACGATCAGGATCCGTTTGAATCCATGATGCGCCAGGCTCACGCACACATCGCGCACATAGTTGATGAACGTGTCCCAGCGTATCGTGATCGTGCCCGGAAAATCCATGTGGTGCGGGCTGTACCCATGGCTGACCGGCGGGACCAGCACCGCCTCATCCGGGATGCGCGCCACCGCCCGTTCACAGACCCCCGTGCACAGCCGCACATCCGTATCGATCGGCAGGTGATGGCCGTGGTCCTCGTAGGTCGCAACCGGCAGCACCGCCACCCGCCCCGAATAGGCCGCCTCCCGGCACGCAGACCAGGTCATCTCAGCATAGCGGTAAGTCGTCATTCTCCCTCTCCTTCGATCGTTTATCGTTATGATCCGGCCACCCAGCCGTATGACCGGGAACACCCACTGGCAACTGACCACTGGCAACTGACCACTGGCAACTGACCACTGACCACTGACTACTGGCAACTGACTACTGAAAACTCCCCTCCACCCACACCGCCGCATAGCAGCGGGCAAAACTGTGCGCCACCAGCCGCTGGCGTCCGCCCTGCAGCGGGATCAGATGCAGAAATCCCTCGTCCACCCGCACCAGCCATGCCCCGTCCGCCGACAGGTCATAGCCCGGAAAGGCCAGCGTAGACTCCGACGAATAGGTCTGGCTGCCGCCGCTCTCGTTGTTATAGAGATGCAGATGCCAGCTGTCCGTACTGCGCTCCATGCTGTGCACGAAAAGCCAGCGCCCATCCGCCGAGAAGCGCAGCGAACGGATCGATTCCAGCGGGTGCTCCACCCACAGCAGATGTCTGAGTTCATCTGCGGCCAGGCTGTAAGTGAAGATGTGCGTCGCTTCCGACCGCCACCTGTCCCCCTCGCGCACCGCCACAATCAGCCGCTCGGGCTGTGTCGGATGCGTCGCCAGCGCCGTCGGCGTGACCGGCAGCGGTTGGCCCGATGACCTCCGCCGCGCGCCCGGCGCGGCCCGCATCGCCTCCGCCAGCCGCTCCAGCTCCAGCACGGTCTCCGCCTCCATCTGCGGCAGCGTCATCACCCCGATCCGCATCTCGTCGTCCGTTTCGATGTAGGCAAAACGCTCGTTGTCCAGCCACGCCACCGACTGGCCGCGCACAACCGTCATCAGCGGCTCCCCCGCCCCGTCGCCCAGCCACAGCACACCGTCGCCCAAAGAGACGATCGACCTTTCCCGGTCAGGCGACCATACGGGAAAACCCTCCTGCGACGCCAACTCGCACCTGCCCCGCTCGCATGCCGCCAGGTCCAGATAGGTGAAGTGGAATGTCGGCCGCCGCGACTCATATGTGTAAAAGAGCATCCCGCTGTCGGAGGAACCCACCGCAAACAACGGGGTATTCGAGTCCCTGTACGTCACAGGCTGCGCCTGCCCCTGCCGCCAGATCTGCACCGGCGAGTCGCCCGCCTCCGCATCCACCCTGCCTCCGGTTTGCTGCAGCAGTACGCCGTCGGCGTCCGGCAGCGCATACATCAGGCGGAACGTCCCGTCGAGATCCTCGATTGCAAAGGCGTCGTTCTTCAGGGTGTAGCGGTAGAGATGCGCGCCCTGGAACCGGTCCGCCGCGCACAGCAGCTGCAGGTCCTGCGCCGGCAGGGCATCCCCGGCCGCGGTCGCTGCCGCCGCCAGCTGCCCGTCGGCATAGTGGATCCACCTCTTCTGGATAGAACGACCGAAGTCGCTGAAACCGGCGTTGATCAGCCACGGGCGATAGGTCCTGTTGCGCAGCAGCGCCCGTTGCAGCCTCGCCGGGGACTGCTCCGGCTGCTCCGCCAGAATGAAGTCGACCATGCTGTAGACGACCTTCCAGATGTGCGGTTCAACGCTGTTGCCCGAACGTTGCAGGTAGACCCAGTGCAGGTTGGTCACGTCGTGTATCGTCCCCTGCAGGATCTCCTCAAAGGTGGACGCGTCTACCGGCCAGCGGATCAGACCCAGTTGGCTCAGCTGTTTATCCAGCAGCGCGCGGAAAAATATCGCGCCCGATCGTCCTCTCGCCCTCCTTTGCGTTGTGGCGGCCCCGCTCCCACAGCAGCGCCAGCCAACGATCTCCGCGATCCAACCGCCCGCGATCAGCGGCGCGTACCCGGCCCGCAATGCCGCGTAGCCGGCATCATCCAGCGGGCGCCCGATCAGGCTCGGTGTCGGCAGCGTCAGGCCGGAGCCGCCCGTGCTCTGCTCGGGCAGAGGCGCATTGAACGCCTCCATCCAGCGCATCCCCGGCGGCGCCCCTTCAGCCAGGAGCGTCAGCGCGCTCGACTCCGTCGACAGCGCCACATCCAGTTTCCACTCGCGCCGGCAGTCCAGGTCCTCCAACCTCTCGCACGCCGCGGCCAGCAGCTCGTCCCAATCCTCCACCAGCCGCTCAGCCGCCGCCGCGTCCCGCTCCGGGTACTCGACCGTCACGTAGCGGCCTGCGACCGTGCGTCTCTCCCCCCAATAATCGGGATAGGCCGGGACCAGCGCCCAGCCTGTCTCCCCCTCCCGGTAGGTTATCGACTGATGCAGCGTCACCGGCGGCCCTTCAACCTGTTCGTAAGGGTAGGCTACCGTGACCGTCGCCATGCGCCAGTCCGAGGTGAATTCTATGTCGGTCACCGCGCCGGCCGGCGGCCTCCCGTCGGCCTCCCGCGCCATCGTCAGGCCGAAAAATCTTCGGTCCCAACGCATCCCTTCTTGCAGCATGCGTTTCTGCCTGCCGCCCCAGTTGGGGTAATCGGTCGAGATCATACTGGCGAAAAGCGCTTCGTCCCGGTCGCGCTCGGCCATCTGTACGGTCCCGTGCGCCGCCAGCACCTCCGCTTCAAAGGTAGCGGTAATCGCCTCCAACCGCTTCGCCAGAACGTAGCGCACACCCCAGATCACCGCCGCCGCCAGCAGCAGTAGAAGGGCAGACGTCAGCCACCATGGCCAGCCGCGTCGTCTCGGCGGTTGCGGCTCCGCGACCGGCGCCTCCACCGGTCTCCGCTCTTCCTCCTCTTCCAGCGTCCGCCAGTCGAGTCCCATGAGATTGGCCTATCCTCACTCCAAGCCCCGCGAATCACGCGCCCCCACCCGCCATCTCTTTCCGCGCGCTGAGCGCATACACGCCCTTTACCGTTCGCCCGCCGAACTCTGCCGCCTGTTCCAACCCGTCCGGCTCGACCTGCGCCAGCGTCTCCGTATCGTAGTAGCGCAGCGCCGCCGCGCCAACCCGCCATTGCTCCCGCTCCCCCAGGAGAGCGATCATCTCCTCGTGATCGTATGTCCACTCCCACGTCGTCCGTCCCTGCACCGTGCGCAGCGGCGACGTGCGCGTGTACAGGTCCGGCACGCCCGACACGATCAGCAGCGGCGCATCCTGTTTCAACGCCCTGTGCAGCCGCTCCAGCCCGACGCGCAGCTCGATCGGGTCCATGCACAGCAGCGAAAAGAAGCAGCACGCGCCGTCGAACGCCTCCTCCTCCTCCAGCTCAGCCAGCGCCATCTGCCGGTACTCGCCCGCCGTGCGCGCCCGGGCCAGCTCGATCATCTCGGCCGACGGGTCGATCCCCGTAACGCGCAGGCCGGCCGCCGCCAGCGCGGCCGCGACCGGCTCGCCGTGCCCGCAGCCGACCTCCAATACGCGGCCGCCGCCGGGCAACCGCCCCAGCCACTCCTCGAACGCATCGCGGAAGAACGGCTCGGCCAGGTAGTCGTGCGAGTACGCCGCGCCAAGCGCATCGTAGGCCGCGCTGTTGACGCGGCTGCTGAAGAGATTCACCGCCAGGCCCGGCGCGGGCGCGGCGGTGCAGCGGCCTTCAAGGGCCGCGCGCAGCTCGCGGTCGAACGCCTCGCCGAAGCGCAAAAGCTCGCCGCCGCTCACCCGGTCCAGCGCCAGCGTGAGCCCCGATCCGTCCGGCTCGCCGCTGTCGCTGAGGCCGCCAACCGTCAGCTGCAGCGTCAGTTGAAAAGTCGGCTCGCCCTGCGCGTCGACAACCCCCGGCCGCGCCATCAGCAGCGCCGGTGGACAGCCGCTGCGCCACGTTGCGTATGGCCTCTCGCCCCTGAGCAACCGTTCGATCTCGTCGGCGCAGCGCCACGCCTCCGCCTCCAGGATATGCCGCAGATAGGTCAGCGGCGCCTCCTCCACCCCGTAGCCGATCTCCACCCAGACCGCCGCCCGCGCCGCGCACTCGCTGTCCCCCAACACCAGCCGCACCCGTTCATTCACCGCGACGCGCGCCCAGGGCCGGATTGTCAGCGCAAGAACGGCGCGCGGGCTGTCCGGGTCGGCGTGGCTCTGTTGACGGATTTGGGCCATGGCTGTCAGTTCGCGGCCGGCAGCACTTGGTGTATGCCTATCATCCCCGGCCCGCGACCGCACGATCGGGATGCGTTGCGCCTCAGGCCAGCAGTGGCAGCATCTCCCGCGTAATCTCGTACTCCATGCGCGCGCCCGCCAGGTAACGGCGCAGCTCCGCCGCCATCAGGCGCCCCATGCGCAGACATTCGCTGTTGTGCGCGCCGGCGATATGCGGGGTCAGCAGCACATTGGGCAGGCTGTAGAGCGGCGAACCGGCCGCCGGCGGCTCCGGGTAGGTAACGTCCAGCAGCGCGTGCAGGTCCGGGCGCTGTTCGAGCGCCGCGATCATCTCCGGCTCGTTCACGACCGCGCCGCGTGCCGTGTTGATAAAGGTCGCGTTCGCTTTCATCGAGGCCAGATGCGCGCCCCTGATCATCCCCTCCGTCTCGGGCAGCCACGGCGTGTGCAGCGACACCACATCGCAGCGCCGGAACAGATCCTCCAGCCCGACCGGCTCCACACCCAACGCCGCGGCCGTCTCCGCCGTCAGGTACGGGTCATAGGCCAGCACGCGCGCCGGCAGCGTATCGCGCAGCAGCGCCGCCACCCGCCGGCCGACCTGCCCCAGCGAGATCAGGCCGACCACGCCCGTGTAGAGGCCCGGCAGCGGCTCCTTCTCATCCGGGTCGTAGCCCTCCTCCCGCCGCACCTTGTTGGCAAAATGCCAGACCCGTTTTAGGCTGAGGATGATCTGCGCCAGCGTGTACGGCGCCACAAACTCGGCATTGGCGCCGTAACCGCTCGTCAGCTGCACGCCCCGCTCCCACAGCGCGTCGGTCACAAAGTAGCGCACCGTGCCGGCGGCATAGAAGATCGCTTCTAGGTTGGGCGCGGCGTCGAGAAACGCCTCGTCCACGCGCGCCATGCCCCAGCCGGAGAAGATCAGCTGCGCGTCCGCCAGCGCCGCGGGATCACGCGCGATCATCTCCGCCGTCTGCAGCGGCGCGACCATCTCCACCTGCGCTTCGATCTCGCGCCGCGTATCCGCCCCGTATATGCGGGCAAACGCGCTCTCGCTCAGCAGGTACAGCCCCTTCGGCTTTTCCGCGCTCATCGCATCCCCACCCATCGCGCCGCTTCCAACGCCTGGAAACCGCTCCCGCGTAATCGCGTCCAACTTAAAAGCATGGCGTCACTGAAAACTGAGAACCAGGAACTGAAAACGAACCACCATTTGCCAAGGACCGTTGACATTTTCAAGGCATGTCGGGAAGGCAGACTCTCCCGGCTGCGAGCGGTGAAAAGTCGGGGTTTCAAAACGGGCTGACGCGACACGGCTTCCGTGTTTTTTACGCGAATTCCGGGCTTGGCGCGCCCTGAACAGAGCGCGCGGCAGGTACGAGAACAGGTAAACGCTCGTACGAGAGATGTACGAGAGTTCCACGAGAGTTTACGAGCGTTTGCGTGAAAAAATTTTTTGGAGACAGCACAGCATATTTCCACAATAATATAATGATAACTTGATAAGAGGGGCACCCGTGCGCGTTCAGTTTGAAATCAAGAGTTTTGGCGCGGGTTGGCGCGCAAGTAGAGAGCCGACGCGTTGGACATCTCGCTCAGGACCGAACGCCGCTTGATCCTTTCCGTGACTCCGCCTTGCGCGTCCCCGCTGGCTGCAACGTGTCGTCGATCAGCTCCAGCAACTTGCGTCGGCTGTGGTTATGGCCGCATAGGGCTGCAATGACCGGTTCCCCTGCTCATATGGCGGTTCTCGTAAGGCTGTGGCTGTGCACGATAGCATAGCGTGAACTGTCAGGCAAAGCCCGGCAGTTCAGCCGGTTTTGGCTTGCTTTCGGCGAAGTGGTAGATTGACGGGGAATCAGATGTAAGGTAGTCCCGCCGCCGCCCCGTTCAACCGTAGACAGGGCAACATTTTCACATGCCGCACCAGACTGAGCCGAGCGCCAACAACGCATTAGGCAACCTGCTCCAGGCGATGCTGCCGCGCAGTGAGGTCCGGTCGGAGCACACCGGCATGATCGCCGGACACCCTGGACTTCGGCCCGACATTCTCATTACCGCGCCCGGCAGCGCGCCGGTGGTGATCGAGGCGGAGTACATGCCTGCCGCCCACGCCGAAGAGGAAGCGAAGCAGCGACTCGGGTTGGAAACCACCATCTTTGGGCGTACTATCGAAGCCGCCGTCGCCCTTCGGTACCCTTCCGCAGTGGGCGATGCGAACGATCTCCACGCCGCCCTGTCAGAGGCCCGCCTGTCATACTGCGTCTTCACCGAGAACGGTGGCGCCGAGCGCTTCCCCGAGTCCAGCTGGCTGGACGGAAATGTAGAGGACCTGGCCGACATGGTGCGCCTCGTCTCCGTCCCCCAGCATGCCGTAGACCAGGCAACCACCACCCTACAGGAGGGCATCGACGCCGCGGCCAAGTTCCTCGACGAGATAGACCAGACCCGTCCCGGCATCACAAGCGCCATAGCCGCCCTGCTGGGCATGGCCAACGTGCGCCAGACCCGCCGTATGGCCTGCGCCATCATCGCCAACGCGCTCGTGTTTCACGACCAGATCGCCGGCATGCACGCGCGCATCAAATCACTGGCGATGGCCTGCGGTGACGGTGTGGCGAACCCGCAGAGCGAGGTCCTTAAGGCCTGGACCGCCATTCTCAACATCAACTACTGGCCCATTTTCGGCATCGCCAGGCAAATCCTCAAGCATCTGGATTCCGCTGACGCGGCCCGCATCCTGCGGCGCTTGCAGGACACTGCCCAGGCCGTCAGCGCTACAGGCGTGGAAAACGCCCACGACCTGACCGGCCGAATCTTCCAACGGCTCATCGCCGACCGCAAATATCTCGCCACCTTCTACACGCTGCCCGCTTCCGCCGCGCTGCTGGCGCGGCTCGCCGTCGCCAAGCTGGAAGGCGTCGACTGGGCGGACCATAAAGCCATCGGCAGCCTGCGCGTCGGCGACTTGGCCTGCGGCACCGGCGCGCTGCTCTCCGCCGTCTACGAGCAGATCGCCGCCCGCCACGAGCGCGCCGGCGGCAACGCATCCAAGCTGCACCGGGTGATGATGGAGGAGGTCCTTTACGGCTGCGACGTCATGCCGTCGGCCATCCACATCACCGGTTCCACGCTCTCAGGCGTCGCACCGGCGGTCGGCTTCATCAACTCCCGCCTTTACACCGTTCCCTATGGCCGCCAGAAGGACGGCAGTGTGATGATTGGCTCGCTGGAACTGCTCCAATCTTCCGACGTACTGACGCTGTTAGACACCAGCGACCCCGCCCTTCGCACCGGCAGCGCGGGGGAAGAGACAGCTGATCAGATACGCGCTGTGATACGCGATTTCAACTATGACCTGGTGATCATGAATCCACCGTTTACCCGGGCCACCAACCACGAAGGCGCGCATGCCGACATCACCAACCCTGCTTTCGCGGCTTTTGACGCCACTGATAAAGACCAGTCGGCTATGGGAAAACGGGCCAATAGACTGGCGAAGGGCACCTGTTCCCACGGCAACGCCGGCATCGCTTCCACCTTTGCGGCGCTGGCACACAAAAAGGTCAAACTGGGCGGTGTCCTGGCTCTGGTCCTTCCCCTGTCTGCCGCTTCCGGTCTGTCCTGGGAAGGCTTTCGCGCGATGCTTGCCCGCGATTACACCGATGTGACTGTCGTGAGTATTGCGGCGAACGGTGATGACATGTCCTTCTCGTCCGACACCGGCATGGCTGAATGTCTGGTAATCGCCCGCAGGCTCAGTTTGGACGAAAAGCCCAATGATGCATACCGCTTTTTATCCCTTAGCCGCAGGCCGCAGGGGTTTGCCTCTGCGAGAGAACTGGTGGCAGGCTACGCTCTTGGCGGTAGTCAGGTCAGACGAATCGAAGACGGGCCATATGGGGGTACGCCCATTATGATCGGGGGAGAGTTAGCGGGCAACATGATCACCGCGCCCCGTGCCCCAGTTTGGCGCGCGGTGCGCGTATCTGATTACTCCGTGGCGCAAACGGCACACGCTTTGACCCAATCCAAGCTTTGGCCCCCCGGTTATGCAGTCCCGGTTGAACTGAAGACGGCGTTGCTGGCCGAAGTCGGCACGCTCGGCTTAGTGCATCGCGACATTACGGGCCCAGCCCCCAAACCTGGACTGCCTCCAAGAGGGCCCTTTGACAAGGTGGATCCGAGTCCTACAGCCACCTATCCGGCCTTGTGGAATCACGATGCCCCAAGTGAAATCCGCATGGTCTGCGTTCCTGATTCACAGCTTCAGGTCAGGCAAGGCATGGAGAAAAAAGCCGCGGTAGTTTGGGCTACTGCCAGCCGAGCGCATCAAAATCTCGATTTTAGATTCAATTCACAACCTTTAACTGTAGCCTTTACCGAGCAGGCGAGTATTGGCGGCCGAGCCTGGCCGAATGTGATATTCGATGCCAGGCGGTTTGACTACGCCTTCACCGCTTGGAGTAACAGTACATTAGGACAATTGTGTTTCTGGTGGCACTCCAACCGCCAAGTCTCAGGCCGAGGGATAGTCACCATAAGGGCGGCCGAATTCCTTCCTGTACTGGACCTCCGCTGCCTCACCGACGAGCAACTTCTCATAGCCGAGACGATCTTCGACGAGTTCCGCGACAAGGACCTGATGCCCGCCTACCTCGCCGACGCCGACCCCAACCGCGCCCTCCTCGACCGCCGCGTCATCTGCGACCTCCTCGGCTTCGACGAGGAGATCTACCAAGCCGTTCGCCGCCTCTCCGCCAAATGGTGCGCCGAGCCGTCCGTGCACGGGGGGAAGAAGCGTCCGGAGGGTGTACGGCTGGTGGTGTGAATACGTCGGCGCCATCTGTCGGCCAGTATTCTGTCCCTCCACAGGCTTGGTGAATCGCTCCATTATACACCTTAGGGCCTTATGCTAGTTGGAGAAGGCCAGTTTTTTGATTTGCAGGTAATCAGGTAGGCCCATGAGCCGATTGATGTAGATGCATAAGGTGTGTGCGGTCAGCTTGGTGTAAAGGCGGGCGCACAGTCCGTGGAAAGTATGCGCATGGTTGGTCTCGATTTGGAACTGTTCGACCAACTGGCTGCTGACGGTTTCAACAGTTTGGCGCAGTGAGTTATAGAGGCGGCGGACAGAGCTGGGGAGTTGTCGTTTCTGGTTACGTCGGGGCAAGGTGTGCAGACGGATGCGATTGTGTTGCCAGAGTTCGTCTGCGACCTCGGCACTGATATAGGCTTTGTCGCCGATGACGTGGCAGTGGCTGTGTTGTGCCAAGAGTTCGCGTCCTATCGTCAAGTCAAAGACGCTGGCAGGCGCGAGCTCGAAATCAAGGATGAGACCGCCCGCAGTGGTGAGAATATGCAGCTTGTAACCGAAGATCGTCTCTTTGCGCGAGGGAACCTTACCAAAATCTGCGCCATGGGCTGGCCAATCACCACGCGCATAAGGCGCAAGATGGAACTGAACCACGGGAATGGGCAGACTATCGATGACACAATGCCCGTCTTGAGAAAGATCGATGCGGGCCAACAGCATCTGTCGTATCCGGTTGATGACATACTGTAACTGCCGCCGGCGCCGATTGAAGCGGCTCTGGTCCGGCAAGATGGGAAACTTATCCCGATGTGCCTGCATATGACTCAGTAGCTCTGTTTCCACATCCCAACCCAGGCACTCGCCGATCAGACAGATGGCTATCATTTCACTATCGCTACACGCCGGCTTGGGCCCCGGTCGTCCCAACTCGCCTTCCAGTTCTTGGCACATGTCGTCAACGATCACATAGACCCATAGACAGAAATCGTCAAAGTGCGCTATCATTCGGTTGGTCCTCCTGGCGAGATGCTTTGTTGGTGTCGAACTCCAAAGTTATCTCACCAGGGGACTTTTTTCAAACGCTATCTAGCATAAGGCCCACCTTAGCTTGTGGTCCAGTTTTTGGGGCCCTCTTCAGCGTTCTTCGTAAGACTCATTTTGAACAGGATTCTCCAAATGCCATCGGGGACCAACAGTTGATCGTTCTACAACAGTTCGACCTGTGCGACCGCCCTGGTAATTGTCAAATCGGGAACACGCTTGCCTCGAAAGGACAGAAGATGACACCGACGTATGATCGTTCTCCATCGGAGCAACTACATAAGCTCCTATCGCCAGGAGAATTCCTCGCATCTCTACTAGGCCTGTCCTGTCGGCGAGTTGCCGACTGCGAGCTCGACGTTCATTTACGTCCAGACGACAAAGTTCACGTCTACTGCGGCCTCACGAAACTCATAACCGTCCATTTGGCGAGCAACGGGATCGTCCAAGTCAGCATGCATGAAACTTACAGTAGACAACCGTGCGCAAAGGATCTTTATCGTCAATGGAAGACCAGTGAGACTGGTTTCAATGATGCATTGGTTACATACTTGAGCCAAGTGATAGTCGAACCTAGGCACGTTGATTCTGAAGGATCTGTCCAAACTAAGTGGGCCCGTGTTACGGAACCGTGGATTCCTTTCGATAGGGAAGCGGTTCTCAGCTATGACTCCACAATAGACAGGGAAGAGAGCAGGAAGTTCGCTCAGGTCGACAAAGCGCGCGCTAAGTTAATCGCTAGAATCCAAAATGATTCCTGCCGGTGGGCAAGTCCGCCGGACAGACAAGGGGGCGAGCTTGATCAGATCGCTGTCGACTCTAAAGGGAACTTGGTGCTCGTCGAGTTGAAGGATGCAGCTACATCAGGGGTCTATTATGCACCCCTCCAACTCCTTCAGTACGTTTGGGAGTGGCACAACGCTCTCGAAGCAGTGCGGAGTTCGCTACAAGAGTTGCTTAATACGCGCGTAGCACTGGGGTTGACTCCCGCTAGCGCTCCGCGGATCACTGGTGGAATTCGGGCCGCCATAGGCTTTGGCATTGATTGCCGAAGCAAGGAGGTAAGGCGTCGCTATGACATTGTGTTGAACGTTGTTAACGCTTACTTACCTCCCGGTGTTCTTCGAATCGAAACATGGTCACTGCCCAGCACATCTGGGCGGATTCGACCTGTACCTATCTTATCAGAGCGTGTGTGAAGGATTCTCCGATAGACCAGATTCCGAATGACTGGCAAATCGTGCGCTTAGGGAAAGAGGCTCAAGAGCAGACATAAGGCGAAAGGAATACGCTAGAATCACGGTCTCGTTGACGTTTCGTTCAAGCCAGATCAGTGTAGAAGCAAAATGCAGGAAAGAAAAAATGATGACCTGCCCCCGATGTTTGTACCACCTGTTATGTTAGTCCGGCAGGCACGGGGACAGGGTCGGCAGGCATGAGGGCCTCAGGCGCCGGTGGCCGGTAGCCCAGCGAGCTGTGCGGCCTGACCTGGTTGTAGGTCCGCCTGTAACGCTCCGTCAGCACACGCACCTCCAGCAACGTATAGAAGAGCTCCCTGTCCAGCAGCTCGTCCCCCGACTTCCCGTTGAAACTCTCGATGTAGCCGTTCTCCCACGGCGACCCAGGCTCGATGTAGAGCGTCCTGGCTCCCACCCGCCCCAGCCACCTGCGCACAGCCCGGGCCGTAAACTCCGGCCCGTTGTCCGAGCGAATGTGGTCGGGCACCCCTCTGAACACCATCAACTCGGCCAGCACCTCTATCACTTCCGCAGACCGCATGCTGCGGCCAGCCCGCAGCGCCAGACACTCCCTGCTCTATTCATCGATGACGGTCAACAACCGCACGCCTGTGCCGTCATGCAGCCTCAGGTGCACGAAGTCGTAGGCCCACACATGGTTCTTCCACGCAGGCCGCAGACGCACACACGAGCCGTCATCGGACCACAGACGCCCTCTCTTCGGCTGCTTCGCCGGCACCTTCAGCCCTTCACGCCGCCATATCCTCTCCACACGCTTGTGGTTCACTCGCCAGCCACGATGCTTCAGAAGGGCGGTGATCCTACGGAAGCCGTACCTGCCGAACTGACCGGCCAGCTCCACGATCTCCTCGGTCAACGCCTTCTCATCCTCCACCGGGCTCGGCGCGTATCGCTGTGTCGAGCGAGGATGACCCAGCACCTTGCAGGCGCGTCGCTCCGAAACCCCGAAGAGCGCCTTCACCTGGTCGACACACTGGCGACGACGTGAAGGAGCTCAGAAGTTTCCCTCAGACGCCTCCCGCAGTATCTGGTTGTCCAGCGTCAGCTCTGCCACCGCTCGCTTCAGGCGGCTGTTCTCCGACTCCAGACGCTTCAGCCGCCTGGCCTGGTCGATCCTGAGACCCCCGTACTCGCTGCGCCAGCGGTAGAAGGTCTGCTCGGTCACGCCGATCCGGCGGGCGGCCTCAGCCACTGTGCTGCCCCCGGCTATCGCCACCTCGGCCTCTCTGAGCTTGTTGATCACCTGTTCCGGCGTATGTCTCTTCCTGGCCATCTTTCCCCCTTTCTACGGCCCAATTCTAACATATTACCTGGACCAGTTCTTGGGGGGCAGGTCAGGAGCGCGTGAGCCTATCGTGAGCCCCAGTCTTTCCATCCTACGCCTCCGCCCTTTCCCTCGCTTCAGTCTTGGGACCTTTCTTCATGAATTGACAATACTCTTCTAACGAGATTGTGTGCCTTTTTGGTGAGACTCATTGCTTTCTCGGCTTGTTCGATAGCCTTATCGGTGTGTGCATGAGCTCTCTCAATGAACTTTTGAAATATCCGGCTGTTCAATTCTAGCATAATGATGATTGCCCATAAGACTACGGTTGAGAACCAAGAGGATTCGGAGTAGATAGCTACTGCAATCCACACTCCTATCTGCATGACAAGCACTGCCCAAGCCTCCCAAGGTAACACAGACTTCCTGACATAACGATAAACAGATTTGATTACCATGCCGGCGAATATGATGATCGTCAAGATACTGCCTATAAATTGAACCAATTGAACAAACTCAGAGGCCAAAAAGTCTGACCAAGACATCTTCAACCCTCCCCTGTCTTTACTCTGTCTTTCCGGGCATCATTCCCGTTGAAAATGGTTGGCCCCAATCGTTAGACCACGAGATGGGGAAAGTAAGGTGCACTTGGGCGAATGCGGCCGGCTCTGAATAGAGCACGGAGTGCTCTTCCGCCGCCGTGCGATAGTTGAGACTTTGATGTGGTCTTTCATGGTTGTAGAATTCGAAATAGGCGGTCAGTCCAGTATGCAGTTGACGGACCGTGTCATACTGGTTGAGATAGATGTTTTCGTACTTGACACTGCGCCATAGGCGTTCGCAGAAGACGTTGTCGAGGGCGCGGCCACGGCCATCCATGCTGACCTGAATGTTGGCTGCGAGCAGGCAGGCGGTGAAGGCATCGGCCGTGAACTGTGCGCCCTGATCGGTGTTGAAGATCTTGGGTCGACCCTTGACGAGCGCCTGACGCAGGGCATCGAGACAGAAGCCACCGTCTAGGGTGTTGGAAAGCTGCCAGGCGAGCACGTAGCGGCTATACCAGTCGATGACAGCGACCAGGTATATGAAGCCGCGCAGCAGCGGCACATAGGTGATGTCTGCGCTCCAAGCCTGATTGACATGCGTAATCGACAGATTGCGCAACAAGTAGGGATAGCGCTTGTGTCCCTGGCGCAATACATGACCGCGGCCGGCGCGCCTGCCCAGGCCGTTACGGTCCAGAGTCGATGGAAAAACGCCGGTACGGTAGCCCGCTACACAAAGGCAATCACTGCCGGTGCCGCCCTGCAGAGGCTTCATTCGACATGATGCTCATTCTTCTCAGTGCGCTCTTTCTCCTCTTTCTCCTCTCTTTCATTTGGTGGCTCTTCAGAACCGGACCGGACGACCTGCAGGCGAACGACGCCGATGCTTACAACAATCAGGCCTTTGAAAAGCAGCTCAAGGGAGAATACGAGGCGGCTATCGCTGACTATGACCAGGTGATCCGCCTGCAGCCGGACAACGCCGATGCCTACATCGGTCGGGCCCTCTTGAAGGCCAAACTGGGAGAGTACGAGGCGGAAATCGCCGACTATGACCAGGTGATCCGCCTGAAACCGAACGACGTCGATGGCTACTACAGGCGGGCCTTCGCAAAGGCCGAACTGGGAGAGTATGTGGCGGCAATCGCCGACTATGACCAGGTGATCCGCCTGAAACCGAACGACGTCGATGGTTACTACAGGCGGGCCTACTACGGGCGGGGCCTCGCAAAGGCCGAACTGGGAGAGTATGCGGCGGCCATCGTCGACTGGGAAACCGCTTGGGATCTAGCGCAAAAATTCGTCGATATCATTCTAATGGACAAGATTAAAAGAGCGAAACGAAATATCGAACAGTAGCTTCGATAAAGACTCCCCGGCTCCTGGCATAATCAGATCCTCCGAACGCGAAGACGCCGGGCCCGGCCGCGATTGCCTGAATCCGGCGCGAGCGCGCCAGTGTTTATGGTGCTGGGACGATGGAAAAACGCCGGCACCGTAGCTCGCTACACAAAGGCGATCACAACTGACATCGCTTTTTCTCCATGATACGGCGACCGACCGGAAAAGGAACACCGGCATGAGAAAAACGTGCGCTCCTCTTTCTTACATGTAGGGAATCACCACTGCTTGCTGCGAACGCAATTCTAAGGTGAGCCCCAATCTTTGGACCACCAATCGGGAAAGATTAAGGGGCATCCGGAAGGAAGCCGCCGGTTCCGATCGACAACGGGCGGTCTGCCGTCCTCAGAGCACGAAGTGCTCTCCGACTGATGTCCGCTGATCGAGACTTTGATGGGGTTGACCTCCTACCAGAGAGTCTCCGAATACAAGCCCGCAGAAGGCTTACCTGAATCACTAGTGCATTCAATACCCAGCGAATCGACTTGCTGACGACCAGCGCAACTCGAGACTTGCAGGCCGCCGTGAGTTGAGGTTGTTTCTTGGCCATCGTGCTGCCCCTCCACAGGCTTGGTGAACTGCTCCAAACTACACCTTAGCTTGTGGTCCAGGTTTTGGGGCCAAGCTTACTTGCCGGCTCCAAATTTAACTCCGAACTCGGGTAACTCCGAACTCGGGTTAACCAACTGTTCGCGGAGCAGAGTGTCAATGAATGCTGGAATTCATCGATTCCATGGCAGTAAGGTCTGCAGTTGCGAGGAGCACGATATCATTGGGATGGCGTAGCTTAGTTCGCCTTCCGGCTAATTCTGCATCGGCGCGTTTCTTTAGTGTATTGAGTAGTTGCTGGCGTTCGGCGCCGTTTACAGAATTGGGTTGACATATGGCTTCTTGACCAACCATTACATTTCCGAAGAAGTCTGGGTTGACTATTGCTTTCTGGCTGTTTCGGGGCAGAAATACTGAAAGCAATTCTTCCTCTTGGGGGATTCCTTGATCATTCTGCCAGCGAATTTTGTATAGCGCTAGGGTTCCCGATTTTGGGCCGGCCAAACTCGCGTACTCCCCTTTGAACTCAGGCGACTTGGCGAATTCGATGAGCCAGGAGAAGAACTCACTTGCAAAGTCCATTGGAAAGATGTCTGAATTGCGTCTCCGCGTAACTAGCTGACGATCAACTGTGACACTTACTACCGTAGCTCGACTGGGGAAGTCAGAGAACTGCCCCTTCATTTCTTCGGGGAGTTGTAATTCGAGTGTCCGTCCATCGTGAAAGCGCTGTCTTACTTTGATGCCTTTGAACGGTAGTATTCCTTCCAGGAAAGACAGGACGTCTTTTGGCCCCAGAGATTGGAGGGCCTCGGCAGTCCTTGGGTCGAATCCTGAAACTTGAGAGAAGAGTTTCTCCTGTTGGGATTTCGCTCTGTCGGCAAGCAAGAGAGCTCTTTCGATCTCCGCTTCGGTACGTGCCAAGTTCATGGTCTTATTCGTTGCCAGAATGGAGGCGATGTCTACGCGCTCCAGCAATTCACCGATTAACTCTACTTGCTGCACGTCGTATCGAAATTCGGGGCTTATTGAAGACATTCCTTGCACAATACTATATACTCGGTTCAGCATCTTATTGAGCGCTTGGTTGTCGAAGCCATCGTCGGCCATCATGTTGAATACGATAACGCGCTCCGTTTGGCCGTAACGGTACAATCGTCCTGAGCGTTGAACAAGCCGGCGGGGATTCCACGGAAGATCGTAATTTACCAGCACGTGGCACCGGTGGTGCAGGTTTATTCCTTCACCCCCCGCCTCGGTCGACACCATGAACTGCTTGAAATCGTTAAATTCATCAATGTTGCGCCTCTTTTCCTTCATTTCCATGCTGCCATTGATCTGGGCGACGCCACTGTCCGGGTAGTGACCTTCAAGCGCTTCAACTAGGTAATCCTGGGTAGCGCGGTATTCGGTGAATATCAGCAGTTTCTCGCCAGCTCTCTTCAAGGGGTCAACGATTTCTGATAGAAACTGCTTCAGTTTACGGTCGTCTTGCTTTACTTGCTTTGCAGCCCTGAGGAGATCGGCTATCTGAAGCTGTTCGTGGTCAAAAAATGGAGCGGCAGGCATGTTATCCGCTAGATGGTCCAAGTCATCGTGGCCGTCTGTCCCTTCCTGAAAAGCCTCTTCGTCTATGGAGTCGTCTCCAAAAAAAACTCCTTCCCTTTTGACCTTGGAAGTTTGGTCGTCTCCCCGCAATCGATTAATCCGCCGCTGTAAAGCCCCTTCTATGGCGGCAATGCTCGAAGATGCCAGCTTCCGGTAGGTGGTCATTACAAATCCGATGGCCCGGCCAGTGATTCCTCCAAGTTCGGACGCGGCGTAGCCTTCCTTAAGATAAATCTGCAGTTGGTCATCGAATTCTCTGGCTGTTTCGGATAGGGACACTCGTACGCACTTTGTGTCTTGACCCCGGAACAGGAAGTTGCCGTTTGCGTCGGTCACCTGACTCTTGGGATTGCGCAGGACGATGTCAGCGATGACAGACGGATTAGAAAAAGGAGCGTATAGCTTTCGCGCCAAGTCAGGTCGTAAAAGACTCAAGAGGTTGATAAACTGCTCAGTATGACCCTGATGCGGCGTTCCGGTCAAAAATATGTATGCGTCTGTTAGACTTCGCAGCGATTCAGCCAGGCGATATCGCTGGGTAATAGGCTGGTGTTCGATTTTGCTCAAATGATGAGCTTCATCAAAAATGATGACATCCCACAAACCTGACTCCACAAACATAGCCTTGTGGCTATCTGTCTTGGCGCGGTCAATCGAAACTATAACTTTGTCAAACCTGGGCCAGTGGGAATAGAAGGGGATGGTGAAGTCATTGCCGTATATCTGAAACACTTCGTTGAACTTATGCTGCATTTCATCCTGCCACTGCCGCACCATACCAGCGGGGCAGACTATCAGTACCCGTTTCGCCTGATGTTTCTGTCGTTTTCTTGCCGCTAGCAACAACCCTACTTCGATTGTTTTGCCTAAACCCACATCGTCGGCGATAAGCCAGTTTGACTGATCCGATGTCATGATGCGGTGTACTAGGTTAATCTGATGCGGAAGGGGATCGACATCAAGACGATCAAGAGCTCCCGTGACTTGATTCCACGAGTCCAGGGCGTATGCCAATGCCTTCAGGCGGAATCGAGTGTTGTCAGAAGAGTCCGCCAATCTAGCGCCGATAAACTTCGTAGCAGCATCTTGAATGCGGACAAGGTTCTCGTAGGGAACACGTTGGATCTCGCCTGTGTTGTGCAACTGAACGATAACTTGCTCTTGCCCTGCAATCGGCTGCACCATCAGCACTGTGCCAGTCCCTAACGATTTTCGCGTGTTGGAACGTGGCTTATCCTGAACTACATGGCCCTGTCGGAATCCACAGCACAACTCTGACACAGCGTGCCATTGCGTTTTCCGTTCTCTGCCCCACAGTACTTGAACGTATTCCAAAGTGCCTTCAGTCTTGTGGCCGACAACTATGCCGCGTAGATCACGCATTCGGTGTCTTACACAACAGTGTTCTACGGGTACAAGAGTACTCTCAGGCTGCTCAATTGTCATTTCAGGTTCTCCTAGTCAGACGTTGGTCTTGTCGTCAGGCGACAACATTGACTGTGCGTCATCGTCCCACCACGCGTCCTCGTCAACATCATCCAGTTCGAGATAGCGACGCCAGTTCATGCGATTATCAAGACTGAAACGAAATCTTACAAAAGATACAAATGAATTGAAACCGTGTTTCCAAAGTTCAAAAGACTCCCAGTCATTGAACCATGACTCGTCAATAATCTCGTTGGGATTGCCATGGGGGCATTGCCGAATCCACTGATATGCTTCCTCCCGTGTCAGGACATAACGGGAGAACCCTGGAATCCAACCCAGATGTTTATCCCAATACCAGCATTCCCACCACTGGCTGTTTTGATGCCAGTGGTTGAAAAACTCCAAGAACATCAGCAGATTTTTCCCCGTCCATTCTTTGTTTTGCAACCACCCAGCCCAATTTCGTAGCTTCCTATTGTTAAACTCCCCTAGCAACTCCACAATCTGGGTGCGCTGTTCGTCGCTAGCCTCGTGAAGAAAGGTAACGAGTTGGTCGATTCTCAGTTCTCGTGTAAGGTCACCAAATGCATTGTCATCGATTTCATAGAGAGGTTCTCCGAGTTCGCTATCAAATTCTGCAAGGGGTTCTGGTTCGTCATAGAAGAGTTGCAGTTGATTCTCAAAGTCTGCTTGGAATTCCTCTGAGTTGCTAGAGAAGTAGATTTCTGACTCCAACAAGCTCGACAGTTCAGCAGCAGAGGCGTAACTTGCAACGTCCTCAAGTCCATCAGACCCCGTCTCTTCCGCTCTTCTTTGTTTGACTGACGCATCATGGTCAGACGCTGATCTCTCACTATCATTTTCCTGCCTGTCAAGTTTGTTCATCACCTGTGCCGCCCCTCGTCGGGAGTAACTCTCACGTTAGCTGCATAATCGTGGTCCTCTAAAGCAAGATAATCCGAGTTTGGAGTTAGATTAGGGCCGGCAAGAGAGCCAAGTCTTTGTCAGGGAGATGAAGAGATGGCTTCTTGGTATGGTGAGCCCCAATCTTTGGACCACAAGACGGGAAAGATAAGGTGCACCCAAACGGATGCGGCCGGTTCTGTTCGGCAATGGGCGGTCTGCCACCCTCGGAGCACGAGGTGCTCTTCGGCCGATATTCGCTGATTGAGATTTTGATGGGGTTGACCACCTGCCATTGGTTTCCGAATACAAGCCCGCAGGAGGCTTGCCTGAATCACGAGTGCATTCGATACCCCGTGAATCGCCTTGCTGACGTTCAGCGCAACCCCAGACTTGTAGGCTGCCGTGAGTTGACGTCGTTTCTTGGCGATCGCACTGCCCCTCCACAGGCTGGGTGAATTGCTCCATTATACACCCTGGCTTGTGGTCCAGTTTTTGGGCCAAGCTCAAGAATCTCAGTATGCTGCAATAATCTCCGCATTATAGCAAGGTTGTCGCCCGTCCACATTGTTCGGTTCGTCCAGTTCGTCCAGTTCGGTTCACTCATTCCCCCCCAAGGCCGTAATCCGCACGCCCCATCGCCGGTCCTACGCGTTTGCAATAATGATAACCACAACCACGAAAATAATAACGAGCGCCCAGCCGAAACAGCCCATGCCCTTCTTTTCTTCACGCGTCCGTTCCTCGCCCATGCTTTCGCCGGCGTCAAAGCCCTGCTGATAGGACTCAGCATAACCCTCTTGATAGCCCTCTCGCTTGCCGTCCTCAAAGCCTCTCTGGTATCCCTCCTGGTACGCCTCTTCGTAGTTGTCATTACTGAACACTTCGGCCCCCCACTCTTTTGCACAATAGCGGCCCGCAATCCGCCGTCATTCCCGCCCGTCATCCACGCCACCAAACGTCATCAGACGCGCCCGGGCTACACTCTCTGCTGCCGCGTTGCCAGCACGAGCACGCCGACGCTTTGGCTAACCCTGGCAGCATCAACCGGAACGTCGCCCCTTCGCGTGGCTGGCGGGCATCAACAACAGCAATGCAACCCCAATAAAACCTGCAAACAGCCCAACTATCCCCCATTTCAGTATGGAGCGCTGCTTTTTCCAGGCAATAGCCGCGCATATGATTGGACATACCACAAACCACAATAGCGCAAACTTCTCACCCGAGTCACCCGTAATTGCCATCGCGAGGCCGGCCATAACGGTACCCATCACCAAAGCGATTCCTAGTACTACAACCGCACATTGATGAAAGGGGGTTCCTTCGTTAATAATGAGAGCAAAGGAGCAGAGACGGAGGAGCTATGGAACTGAGCGAATTGGAGGAATGGGCGGACGAATTTGAAGCGTATCACAGTCGATTTGCTTCTCTGTTTGGGCGCAGAGAGGTACAGAAGCAAGCGGTGAAGTATCTGCAAGGGTTGATATCGCCGGTGGGACGGAAGAATGGCTGGCAGTTGGCGGAAGCGGTTGGCGACAAGAGGCCGGATGGGACGCAACGATTGCTGTACAAGACGAAATGGGACGTCGATGCGGTGCGGGATGCGTTGCGGCGCTTTGTGATAGAGGGATTCGGGGCTGCGGATGGAGTCGGGGTGGTCGACGAGACGGGATTTCTCAAGAAGGGGGTGAAATCGGCCGGTGTACAGCGTCAGTATAGTGGAACGGCTGGCAAGATCGAGAACTGTCAACTGGGGGTCTTTCTGACCTATGCAACGGCGCAAGGGCATACCTTTTTGGATCGGCGGCTCTATCTGCCTGCGCAATGGTGTGCGGATAGAGCGCGTTGTCGGGAAGCCAAAGTGCCGAGCGCTATCCGTTTTGCCACCAAGCCTGAACTGGCGGTAGCGATGTTGCGCCATGCGTGGCGACTGGGCGTGCCGATGCGTTGGGTGACGGCAGACGAGGTCTACGGTGAAGCGTCCGTCCTGCGGGATGTCGTGGCTGAAAGTGGGCGTTGGTATGTCGTGGCGGTGCGCGTCCATGGCAGTGTATGGTTGGCGCGTCCAGAGGTCGCTGTCCCTGCTTGGCAGGGAAGAGGTCGCAAACCAAGCCAAGAACGAGTCCTTGATGAGAACGCACGACCGCGGCGGATCCCGGCGCTGGTCGCATCCTGGCCTGACAGCCGCTGGCAGCGTCTGCAGGTAGCGGAAGGGGAGAAGGGCGCGCGTATCTACGACTGGGCCTGCCAACGAGTCGTAGAGAACCAAGACCAGATGCCGGGACGGGATGCTTGGCTCCTGGTGCGCCGCTCGTTGACTGAACCGCACGAGTGCGCCTACTTTCTCTCCAATGCGCCGCCTGAAACTGCCTTGCTGACCCTGGCCCAGGTCGCCTCGACTCGCTTCACCGTTGAGCAGTGTTTCGAAGAGGCCAAAGGCGAAACCGGCCTGGACCACTATGAAGTACGCGATTGGCCCAGTTGGTATCGACATATTACCCTCTCCATGATGGCACATGTATGGCTCGCCTGGCTTCGTCGCAGACGCAACCAGGAAAAGGGGGGCTTGAACCCTTGCTCGCCGAGTTGACCGTGCCTGAAGTAAAACGTTTGCTCGAAATCGCCTTGCCCTTACCATCTCGTTCGCCCGCACTGCGTCTCGCTTGGTCACTCTGGCGCCGCACCAAACGGCAACAAGCTCGCCAATGCCACTATAGGAACCACTCTGACCTATCTCTCTTTCCATCCTTACCCCAACCACCCTAACTGCGGTTGTAGTACTAGTAGTTCAACAAACTTCTATTGATGGATAGAGGCTTTCGAGTTTGATGCGAGCGTCAGCGGTGGTGAAACGCCAGTTGACGCTCGATGCAGAAGCATTGCGGCGGTCTTGCCAAGCTGCGACTTTCTGCATCAAGGTCTGTTTGTCAGGGATGCGAGCCTTCAAGCACTGTCGATGCAGGACACTGAGTTCGATTTCCGCCATATTGAGCCAGCTGCCATGTTTGGGGGTGTAATGGATTTCCAGTTTGGCGGCAATGCGGTACGCCTCAGCCGCTGGGAACGCTTCATACAAAGATGCGAGTTTGTGCGTGTTCAGATTATCCATGACCAAGACGATCGTCTCTGCCTGCGGGAAATGGATATCGACCAGGTCGCGCAGGCAGTGGGCGAAATCGACCATGGTACGGCGCGCTGTCACCTTGACATGACGCCAGGCTTGCAGAGGTGCGAAAAGGAGAAAGAGGTTACAGGTACCGTTGCGTTCATACTCGTAGTCATATTTGGCCACCGTACCGGGTCGGGGCGGCAGGGGCAGACGGGTCTCTTTGGTCAACTGTTTGCTGCCTTCATCCAGACAGACCAGCGGTCGCTTCTCATCCTGCGGCCGATGATAGACTGCAAGCGTATCTTCCATGGCACAGACGAACTCTGCACTCGCCGCCTCCGGCACGCACCACACATCTTTCAACCAAGGCTTGAGTTCGTTTTTTTGAGTATCGTGCGCACCGTTTCGCGCGAAATGCGTTCGACCACCTCCAATTCGACCAGCTTATCGGCCAGCATCTGCAACGTCCATCTCTCCTGTCCATCGGGCGCAGCGCTACAGGCTATCTGCACCAAGCGGGCTTCGCCCGCACCGTCCAATACGCGCGGTCGCTTCCGCTTCGGGCGCGTGTGGGTGAGGGCCGCTTCAATTCCGACTGTGACACAGCGCGCCCGAACTCGCTCGACTGTGCGCGCATGCGCGCCTAAAGCCTTGCCTATCTCGGCGTCGTTAAAGCCCCCGCCCACCTGCGCTTCATCGGCCATCAAGAGGATGCGAGCCCGTCTTGAGCGGCGCCCCGACCCTGTGCCTGTATTCACTTGCGTTTCCAGTTCCTTGCGCTCCTCCGCTGTCAAGCGCACCCGATATCGTTTCGCTGGCATTTCCCCTCTCCTTGTGTCCGCCTTTCCGGAGAGTATGCCACAGTTCACTTGTCCGTCAAACCCTATCTGTTACACCACTAGTCTCCAAACAAGAATTAATATATGTCCCAATGGAGAGTTCAAAAAGCGACCCCATTGGGTACCGGCTGCCGTCCAACCACTGCTTTTCGATATGGATGGCTGCTCTCTCCCTGCGCTTGGATTCGACCTCTGCCTTACCAAAGGCTGGGAATATGGGCGAACGGGTCGCCGTTGCCCAACGCTCCTGGCAGCATGGATGTCGCTCTCATCGGAATGCCAGTAGTCTCTGTCAGGTGGGCCTTCGAAGTCGTCAAGGTCGGTCTGATATTCCCAACCAATCTCCGCCTGCTCCTCTGCAAATTCAAAAAAACCGACCGGACACTCGCAGCCCTCAAAGCCATGGATGGGACAAGGCTCATCAATGTCGGAATATAGTCTCTCCATGTCATTTCTCCTTGTCTCTAGATCCCTGGCCGGCCCGCATGATGTACAGGCTATCGCCCGTCCGCATCGTGCGGCTTAACCAGTTTAGATTAGAATCTCGCGGCAGGGCGCCTCGCCCTCGCCCATCAGCTTCAACTCCCGTCCTCCCGCCGTTGGGCGTCCTTCATGTGCACGTGCGCCAGCCGCGCGCCGATGAAATCCCACGCATCCTCGACCGCCTCGCCCATGCGGTAGGGATGATGCACGTCCCAGACCGCCTTGACGTAAGGCGAGTCCACCTGCCGCAGCACGCCCTTCGCCTCCTCACCGCGGCAGAACGCGTCATGCGTCTCCATGCAGATCGTAACGCCGTGCCGTTCCGCCGCCAGGCTCTCCGCCACCAGGTCGATCACCTCTTTCCATCGTGCCTCTCTGTCTACTTTGTCGATCTCCTCGCAGCTGACAAAACGCCGTCGCAAACCCATCCCCGTTTCGAATCGCTCCCCGTGAGTCGAACCGTTACGTTTGACACAGTTTCTCGTTGCCGTGTAAGGTACCAACTGTACCCGGCGGCTGGAAAGTCCAGGCTTCCCGAAGGGAAGTCGAAACCCCAGCTCTCTGACCAAGATGACCAAAATAAAGCAGCGCTGACCTTAAAATACAGCCGGAATTGAAGAAGGCGATAGAATCGTGCGCGGCATAGGGAAGTGTGGATGTTAGAGATCGAATACACATGGAACGAAGGGAAACGGGTCTCGAATCGAAATAAACACAAAATTGATTTTGCTGATATGTCCTCATTCAACTGGGATGTCGCTACCATTGTGCCGGATGATGAACACAGCGATCGTCTCATTGCAACAAGCTACATTGACTCGCGTATCTGTGTGGCAGTATATACTGAACAAGAAACTGGCAAGATTCATGTCATAAGTCTTCGCAGGGCTACGAAAGAGGAAATAAGGCAATATGCCGAAGCTTAAGCCAGGAACGGTTTGGCCCACATTGGCCGAAGACGAAGAGATTCGTCGCGCAATTGCGCAAGATCCGGATACCCGGGAACTGACCTCGCAAGATTTCGAAAAGATGCGTCCGGCGTCCGAGACTGCTCCCCATATCGTGGCAGCCTACCGGAGACAGAAAGAGAAATTGAACACGAAGCACCATCATTCGGCAGGTAGGGCCGAAGCCGACGATCAGTTTGACGATCAAGTCGCAGACATTTCCTATGACAAGATGGCCCCGGAAGAATTCAACTACGGGACCCTGCGTGACGAGTTCATTCCCTTGCCTAGGCAAGAACCTGATGGATACCGGCATGTATTGCTTCTTGGCACTACGGGGGCTGGGAAGACCACCCTTGTTCGACAACTTATCGGCACGGATCCATCAAGAGATCGATTCCCTTCAACGTCAACCGCAAAGACAACAATTCACGAGACGGAAATCATATGTGATGAGGAGCCATGGCGGGCCGTGGTAACCTTTTACCCGTATAGCGAAGTCCGCGAACACCTCAAAGAGTGTATCACTGAAGCAGTACTTGAGGCGGCTGGAGAAGAAAATGAGGAACTCATACTCCGCCGTCTTTTGGAACACGTCAACCAGCGCTTTCGCTTCAACTACGTTCTTGGAAACGGCCCGGAAACTACCCCGAGCCCTTCAGACTTTGATGACTTAGAGGACTTCGAAGAGGATATCGAACCCCCCGTAGTAGAGGATCATGATGACATCGACTTAGACTTTACCAACGTTCTCCTTGCGCGAACGGTAAAGCAACTCCGCGAAACTGCACGACGCCTCGGCAAGCAGCTGCATGCCGACTTGGACGTGAGTGATGAGGAGGACAAGCGCGTCGCGAGAGAAATCTTCGAAGAAGAACTCGACAGCCTATTGGCAGAAGACGAAATTTTCCATGAAGTAACCGATGCCTTGATGGATGAAATCGAAAAACGATTCAAGCTACTGCCTACAGGCACTATAACAAAGACTGAACAAGGGTGGCCGCTGGCTTGGAAGGGGGAGTGGCAACATGAGGAAAGAGGCGAATTCATAAAGTCGCTCTTGAAGTTTTCGAGCAACCGTGCCCAAGAGTACGGTCGCCTCCTGACACCGCTCGTAAACGGGGTTCGTGTGGCCGGTCCTTTCTCACCTGCTTGGGGAGACGGGCAGGTACCTAAGCTGGTGTTGTTCGATGGAGAGGGCTTGGGACATACGCCGAAATCGGCTTCCTCAGTTTCTACTGGTGTTAGCAACCTCCTACAGGAAGTAGACGCAGTGGTTCTCGTTGACAATTCGACGCAGCCTATGCAAGCAGCTACCCTTGCAGCTCTACGCCACATCGTAACTACAGGCAATGTAAGGAAACTGATCTTAACTTTTACGCACTTTGATGAAGTCAAAGGCGACGCCTTACCTAGCGCCAAACTAAAGGCAAACCATCTGATGTCTTCAGTGGATAACGCGCTTAAAGAGCTTGGCCAAGATCTTGGTCCAAACCCATCACGATTTCTAAGTAAACGCATTCGTGAGGCGCGATTCTTCCTTGCAAATCTTCAAGATCTTCTCACAGAGGATACGAAATCGGGAAAACAAACCATTAGCCAACTACGTAAGCTTCTCATAACTATCGATCGATCTATTGAGCGCCCGACGCCTGGAGAGGCCACGCCAGTCTACGATAGTATGAATCTTCCTCTAGCTATACATAGCGCGGCCACAACCTTTCACGATAGATGGCGATCCATGCTAGGTCTAAAAGTGAATCCTGAAGTCGGGAAAGTACATTGGGCGCGCGTCAAGGCCCTAAGTCGTCGACTTGCCACGATGAATAAGAACGAATATGACACATTGAAACCGGTCGCCGATCTTTTGGCAGAGTTGTCGGGACAGATTTATTCATTTGTCCAGAATCCTCTGCGTTGGGAGGGCCCCACTCCGTCAGACGAAGAGTGTCAAGTTGTGTATAATAATTTTGCAAATAACCTAACCCAACGAATTAGCGCTCTTGCGGATCGTCGGGTCTGGCGACAACGAAGCACCGACTGGGAGCGAGCCTATTTCAATTCTGGGCGGGGATCCACTTTTGTAAGAGCTGACATTATCGGCAACGAAATCTACCAAAAAGCCGCGCCGATTCCAGGCGTTATTCCTTTACCAGATCGCAATCAATTCCTTAGGGAAGTCATAGCAGAGGTCAAAGCTGCAGCAGAAGAAGTCGGTGTTCAACTTTTGTAAAAATACAAAGATTGAACAAGGTTTCAATGAAAGAAGAATTCGAAGATTCATAGAACTGTCTGCTTCTGCTTGATTTCTGAGCTTGGCCCCAAAACCCAAACCCCGAGCATTGCTGCCCGTTTGAGCGTTTCACCGAGCACGTACAAGGATAGCCCAACGGTCAAATTACAGCCGCGCCCTCGACAACGTCTTTTGCGAAAGCCTATGGCGAAGCGTCCAATACGAGAGCTTCTATCTCAACCGATGTGACACGGTGCATCAACTGCGAACCGACTCGCACGACTATTGCGACTTCCACAACCATGGGAGACCACATCTAAGTCCCGACTATCGCACGCCGGCAGAAGAGCAGTTCGTGCTCTGAGGGCGACAGACCGCCCTTGCCGATCAGAACCAGTCGGATCCGCCTGGATGCACCCCATCCTTCCCGTTTCGTGGTCCAACCAGTTGGGCCAACCATATCTGGGCTGCACCGAATTCACTGGGCTTGGAGAACCGTCAAAGAGCCCCAGTCAACTGAACTGAAACAACGCGGCCATCACATGAAGGCAGAACTGTTCTTTTTGTTTGACAGGTTTCTCAGATGACGAAAGAATCGATCCAATTCCCCTTGCCGTTGAAAGAGCTTTCTGTTCCAAAGAGCAAGGGAAGTCGGATGTTAGGAAATGACAAGAACTCAGTTGCCGCGAAGGACCGTCCCATTCATGATTGGTATCGGTTTGTTCTTTCCTTTCCTCCTCATTTGGTAAGACATTACTTAGAGGATTTTGGCTTGACAGATGGGGCGACAGTGCTCGATCCGTTCTGCGGCACAGGGACAACAGTCGTCGAAGCAAAGTTACGAGCATTTCGAGCGATCGGGATCGAAGCAAGTCCATTTCCTCACTTTGCTTCGTGCGTGAAGACAGATTGGCGAGTCAACCCCGCTTTGCTTCTTGAAAAGGCAACTGAGATTGGGCGAAGCACGCAGTTGATGCTTTCTGAGCAGGGTATCGATGATCGTATTCCTTGTGAAACTGGCAGTTCTGCTCTGCGAAGACTGCCGGACGCAGCTGCAAATGTCCTGATAAAAGACTCCATTAGTCCTCTTCCTCTTCACAAGACCCTGGTTTTGCTTGAAAGAATCAATTTTCACCAGGATGACGTAGAGCACAAACATCTAGTTTTGGCTTTAGGGAATGCACTAGTAAAGACAATCGGAAACCTTAGATTTGGTCCAGAGGTCGGTGTGGGAAAGGTCAAGCCGGACGTTCCTGTAATTTCTACATGGTTGAATCAGGTCAGAAGCATGGCCGCGGACTTGCAGGAAGTTCATGGCGCAGTTTACCCGGATGCGGAGATCCATCTGGCTGACGCTAGGAATCTGGGCGGGGTCTTAGCGCCAAATTCCGTTGATGCTGTCATTACGTCACCACCATACCCCAATGAGAAAGACTATACGCGTACCACCCGTCTCGAGTCTGTGATTTTGGGCTTCTATGAAGATATGACTCAGCTTCGGCAATACAAGAAAACTTTGCTGCGTTCCAATACTCGCGGCATTTACGCGGCCGACGATGATGACAAATGGGTGTCAGGCCATGCCGAAATCCAGCGGATTGCTGAAAACATTGAGCGACGAAGAGTTGAACTGGGAAAGACCTCAGGCTTCGAAAGAATGTACTCGCGTGCGACCCGACTGTATTTTGGCGGAATGGCTCGCCATCTTGCCCAACTACGCCATGTGTTGAAGCCTGAAGCGCGATTGGCCTACGTGGTGGGTGACCAGGCTTCTTACTTACAGGTGCTGATTCGCACAGGGGAACTCTTGGCTGATGTTGCACAGGAACTAGGGTATGAACTCGTGCGAATTGATCTCTTCCGCACCCGATTTGCGACTGCCACGCAGTGCGACCTGCGTGAGGAAGTTGTTGTGTTGCAATGGCCCGGATGATAAGACAGGGCACATAAAGGGCGGAAGGTCAAAGCTAGCCTAAAGCTGTACTCCTTCGCTTGGCAATGGGAGATTGTGGATGGGCAAATATGAGCAGGTGATCGTGACCTGCCCCGATGTTTGTACCACCCGTTATGTTAGTCCGACAAGCGCGGGGACAGGGTCGGCAGGCAAGAGGGCCTCAGGCGCCAATATGGACTCCGATTTGGAAGGATTGCCTTGAATCTTTAGCTTGACATCACTGGCTGGACTGCAAGCTGAGGTGTAGTGGCGCAGTTTATGGGGCCCACTTCAGGCATCGGAGGTCGCGCTTGGCTGCATACTGTATTTCGACGACAAGCGGATCGACTACCTGTTCTCTGTGCGGGCAAACAGTTCATTAAGGCTGCCCTCTTTACTAATGGCGCTCCAGCCGCCGAATCGCAGGCTGTGGCCTGATCACGGTAAGCGCGGCGGAATCCCTCCCAGGGCTGCGCCTCCACTGCCCCACCGATGGGAAACCGCTCATAGCCGCGAAGATCTTCGACTGGCTCCGCGACAACGACCTTCTGCCCGCCTACCTCGCCGACGCCAACCCCAACCGCGCCCTCCCCGACCGCCCGGTCGAAGGTCATGTGCCTCCCTACATGACTATCGGCACTGTCAGAAGTGACCGACCAGCTGGTATTCTCTCCCTAACTGATTCCGGCTTCGAATCTGCGTCGGAACCGGTTGCCCGGCAAAGTTGCCGAACGGAGAGATAGACACAGTTGCCAGACCAGAGAAAGCATTCCACAGCGCGTACGCCCTCCGATCTGCGGGCGGGCGGGCCGATTCGCGTCTGCGCCGCCCCTGGCGCATACCCGCCTCGGCCGCCTATACGATCGACAGATGGCAGGCAGGCCCTGGCTGGCGCCCTTTGCGCGCAACGACAGCCTTCGAATTCCGTCCCGACTGTCCTCAGTTCGCCGGTCTCGGGAACCGGTTCGTCGTCTCGCCTCCCGGACTTCCGCACACCGGGAAATCACTCACGCAGTCACAGGAAGCCCAACCGTGGGACATTTGATGGTCTGCTCCAACTTATCCTATAATCAGCCCTGCTGACGGAACCGTTCCCGCAGCGCGCTACGGAGTCTGAATGCCTTTCACATCCTTCTTCCAAAGAGAGAACTTCGTTTTCAAGATTGTCGCGCAGGCAATTGTCCTGCTCGCGGTCGTTCAGACCTTTGTACAGAGAGATTCACCGCCGGGGCCCATGCTCCTGTTTGCGGCTCTGCTCTTCAGCCTTCTCGTCTGGTTGCTGCCGGTCGACAGCGCCTGGCGCGCCAATCGATATTTGATAGTGCAGGGTATGATTGCCTTTCTGGCGTCGCTGCATGAGTTTATCTTTGTTTATCTCTTCTTTGTCTTGTCCATGCAGGCGATGTTGCTTCATACTATCCGTCCCGGACTGGTCTGGAACGGCGTCTTTCTCACCCTCGCGCTGCTGATAAACTTCCTGTTTCATCTGGAAGGCGACCTGGCGCCCGGTCCAAGAGGGCTTTCGATCACCCTCGTCTTCATCCTGGCCGGCATTCTGAGCGCAGGTATCGCCAGGACAAGGCAGGACAGAGACGAGATCCGCCTTCTGATGGCACAGCTGTCCGAGACCAATACGCTTCTGCAGGAGTCCCAAAAGAAGGCTGAGGATCTGGCTGCGGCGCAAGAGCGCAACCGTCTGGCCAGAGAGTTGAACAGTAACCTCGGCCACAGGTTGACCGTCGCGATTGTTCAACTTGAGGGCGCGGTCCTGCAGCTGGAGAAGGACCCGGGGCGGGTAGCCGTCAGCCTGAATGTCGTCCATAACCAGCTCAAGAAAGGGCTCACGGAGCTGCGCCGCATCGCGAAGCAGGTATGAAACAGGATGCCGCATGCCCATCGCCCCATCCAGCCATCGGCTCAAAACTCTGTTGGATCAGATCGATTTCGTCTGCCCTGGCCCTCCGCGTAAATCCGTAGGAAAAGCGTATCGGACACTTGAAACGATTGCGAGTTGTCCTCACTGAGAGCCTTCTCCTGAAGATCGGCGCGCAACTGACCATATTCTCCGTTCTTGGCCTCATGTTCGCCGCAAGGGGCTCCCTGTCGATGCCGCGGCCCATCGATCAGCTCGCGCTGCTCCTTTTTAACCTCCTTATCTGGTGCCGAAGACCGCTGGCCAAAGACAGACCCCTGCTGGGCGTACATCTCTATCTCGGGCTCCAGACCCTCCTGCTCGCGTGGCTGCTTGTACAGGACGTCCTGTTTGCCCTGCTGTTCATGATTCTCTATGTGCAATCCCTCCTGCTGGCCTCCGGCCGCGCCAAACTGGCCTGGATACTCCTCTTCTTCTCTGTCGCGGCATTTGGAAACTTCTATCTGCATCCGGAACCCGGCTTTGTGGATACCCCTTTGATTCGTGTATGGACATTCTGCTCCATTATGGTTTTCATCGCCCTGATGATCTTCAATCAACTGAGGGCAAAGAGGAGGGGTGAAGAAAACCAACGCCTTATGGAACTGCTGTCGACCTCCAATCATCGACTGCAGGAGTACGCCGCCAGAGTCGAGAACCTGACTGTGGAAGAAGAACGCAATCGAATATCCAGGGACCTGCACGATGCGCTTGGCCACCGACTGGTCACCTCAATCGTGCTGATCGAAAACGTGCCGCAGCTGTTATGCGAAAACAGGACGCAGCGTGCTATCTCTGCAGTCGACGACGTTTCCGAGCAGCTCCACGAAGGCCTCGAGGAACTGCGCGCGACCGTCCACGCCCTGCGCGCCACCAAGATAGCCAGCGCAAACCTGGCCCAGCGGCTGAAGCGGTTGACCGACGATTTCGAGGCGCGTCATAATGTCGGCATCTGGATGCAGCTGCCCGATGCCCTCCCGCCCTCACTCTCCGAAGACCAGAGCACGGCAATCTATCGCGTAGTCCAGGAGACATTGACGAACGTGTCAAAACATGCCCATGCGCAAAACATCTTCCTGACGCTGAAGCATGCCGCCAATGAGCTGATTCTGACCGTGCGCAACGACGGGCGAGACTTTGTCCCACACAACGATAGCGCCACCTATGGACTGCAGGGGATGTCTGAAAGGGCCGCGCTTCTGGGTGGTACCCTGACAGTGAAGAGACCCGATGAAGGCGGCACCCTGGTGACACTCACCATCCCGTTAGAGGTGGATCCGAAACCGGACCTGCCCGGGATTCGCAAGGCCCTGGGTGTGAAGGAGTTCGCCCCATTGCCAGCCGTAAAGGAGATGCATTAGGGCCCTTTGCCGGTCAGGGAAGCCCGCTTTCTTGACCTGTGTCCGCCGACGCCACTGTCCCGCCCCTTTTCATGCGGTAGCCGACGCGCGGCTCGGTGAAGATGTATCTGGGTTCGTATGCATCGTCACCCAGTTTTGCCCGCAGCCTTTTGACGACGGTGCGGATCAATCGCGAGTCGCCGGAGTGGCTCCGGCCCCAGACCCGGCGCAGCAGCTGGCCGTGCGTCAGTACCATGCCGGCATTGGACGAGAGCTCGCAGAGCAGCGCATACTCGGTCGCGGTCAGCGTGACCGGTTCTCCCGCCACAGCCACCCGGCGTTCAGAGTAGTTGATTGTCAGCTCTTCCAGGACATAGTTTTCGGGCTGCCCGGGATAGCCGATTCCGGCGCGCTGGCGCAGGACCGACCTGATCCGCGCGGCCAGTTCGGTCGGCGCGAACGGTTTCACCACGTAGTCGGCCGCCCCCATGTCGAAGGCCCTGGCAATGACACTCTCCTGGCCGTAGGCGGACAGGAAGATGACCGGCAGCGCGCTCTTTTCCAGGATATTCTTCATCAACTCTACGCCATCGAACCCCGGCAGCATCATATCCAGCAGGACGAGATGGGGCCCCTCCGTGGCGATCAAACGGTCGACCTCCCCTGGCTCCCCGGTCACGATCGGGTCATAACCTGACTTGGAGAGAACGTCCCGGATATATCTGAGCGCGTGGGGATCGTCGTCCACGACGAGGATGCGCGTCCGCTCCTCTGTCCCGTTCCCGGCTTCGGCGGCGAACCGCGCGGCTTCGGCCGCGCCTGCCCTTGGCTCCTTCTCGACGATCGGAACCGTAAAGCTGAAGCGCGCGCCCTGACCGGGACCGTCGCTTTCGGCCCAGATGCGGCCCCCGTGCGCTTCCACGATCCCTTTGCAGATCGCGAGGCCCAGCCCCGACCCGGCAGGGTCCCCCTGCCGCTCCGCCCCGTCGACGCGGACGAACTTTCTGAACAGGAGCGGCAGCCGCTCGGCCGCTATGCCTCTGCCCTCGTCCGCGACTGTAATGACAACCTGAAACTGTTTCAGCGCAGCGCGCACCGTGATGGTGGACAGCTCGTTGGAATAGTTGGCCGCATTGGAGAGCAGGTTGCCGAGGACCTGGACGATGCGGCGTCTGTCCGTCATGACCTGGGGCAGGTCCGGGGCGACGTCGATCTGGATTCTGTGCCCTCGGCCTGCGCTCATGAAGATGATGCGGGCCTCGTCCACCAGGGTGGCGGTATCGGACGGCTCCGGGACGACGGAAAGCGTGCCGGTCTCGATGCGAGCCACGTCGAGCAGGCCGCGAATCAGGCTGCGCATCTGGTCGGCCTGCTCGGAGATGATGCGGTGGAACTGGCGCATTTCGGCCGGGTCCAGGGAGGACGCCTCCTCCAGGAGCGTGTTCGCGGAGCCTTTGATCGAGGTCAGCGGGGTCTGCAGCTCGTGGCTCACCATCCCCATGAACTCGGCCCGCAGCCGCTCCAGCTCCTCGAACGGCGTCATATCCTGCATCGTCACCACAACCGATTCGACCACGCCCTCCTGCGAGTGGACCGGCGTGGCGTTGATCAGCGCTTTGACGCTGCGGCCGTCGGGGACCTCCAACACCATCTCCTCAAAGCGTACCGTCTCGCTGGTGCTGAGCGCCTGCGCCAGGGGGAGCTCGCCAAGGGCGATCTCGCGTCCGTCGGCGCGCCGGCAGGTTACTACTTCGGCCAGATCCTCCAGAGGGCGGCCGGGCATCTGCAGGCTGCTGACGATTCTTCTCGCCTCTCGATTGAAGGAGACCGGTACCCCCGCTTCTGCGTCGCATACCACCACGCCGACCGGCGAGGTGTTGATCAGGGTTTCCAGGTCGTTCCTGGCCCGCCGCTCGTCGCGGTAGCGGCGGGCGTTGACGATGACGAGCGCGGCCTGGGACGCAAACATGACCAGGGTCTCTTCATCTTCGCAGCTGAAGGCGTGTTCGGTCCCCGCCTTGCCCAGAAAGATGTTGCCGACGCGTTCGCCGCCGTGGCGGATGGGCGCGGCCAGAAAGGCCTTGGGGAGAGCTGCCCCCTCAGGCAGGTGGGGTTCGGGAAGGCCCAGCGCCCTGATGTAGGCGGTCAGGTCGGGCAGGCGCAGCGGTTCGTCAGTGTCGCCGAGATGATCGAAGAGTTTCAACGCGTCGGGCAGATCCCACAGACGCTGGACCACTGCGGAACTCAAGCCGGAGGAGAGAAACTCATCGGCCGGTCCCGCGTCGTCGAGCAGGGTGAGCAGGCCGTAGCTGGCGCCGGTGAGAGAGCGGGCGGAGTCGAGTACGCTTTGCAGGACGGCGTCGAAGTCGAGGCTCTCGTTGATGAGCAGGCTGGCCCGGCTCAAGCGGGAGAGGCGCGCCCGCAGCGCTTCAATCTCCTGCACGGGTTCGGCGGCGGGTTGCATAGTTCCTTCCTTACCGGGCATGAAGTTGCGCCGCGCGATCCGGACGTAGGCGCAGCGGCCGGATACGGGCCCTGATAGGGGACGCCTGCGACCCGGCTCCCCGACTCTACCACGTATGAACAGATTGGCACAATACTGACGCGAAACTGACGCGAAAAGACAACCACTTTTCACACAAATGATACCCGAAATGCTGTACACTATAAGATCCTATGTCGCAACCGGCCGCTATGCGCCTTGCGGCGGCGACTGCGTGTGCAGACACATATGTTCCGATACAGACAGCCACATTTGATGAAATCAGGGGAGACAGTTTTTGATGCAGAAACATAAGAGACGTTCGCTGACGCTGATGATCCTGGGTGCCCTTGCCCTGGTCGTCGGCCTGGTCTGGATGGCGCAGGACGCGACAACTGTGATGGCGCATCAGTGTGATGACGGTAGCCCCTCCACACATAGTTTTCCGGATGCCGGAGAAGGGTGCCTAACGCATACGCCGACACCGACGCCGACCAACACGCCGACACCGACGCGCACCAACACGCCGACACCGACGCCGACGCCGACCAACACGCCCACGCCGACCAATACGCCCACGCCGACGCGGACCAACACGCCCAGGCCGGGATCTACGTATACGCCGACGTCCACAAACACGCCTACGCCGACGCGGACCAATACGCCCAGGCCGGGACCTACGTATACGCCGACGCCCACAAACACGCCCAGGCCGACGCCGACCAACGCGCCCACGCCTACGAATACGCCGGTCCCCGCAAGCGCGCCCAGGTCAGTGGCAGCGGGCCCACCCACAGATTGCATCGTCAGTCATGCCGCTACGCCGGCGCAGCTGTGCGGGTCCGGCGATGGGATTCAGTACTATTTCGTCGGGCCAGGCGGTGTTCAAGTAGGGCCATATCTCTCTTCAATCAGCCAGCTGGCCGCATCCCATTCGTCGGCTACAGCCGCGGTTGAGCTGTACCGCGGGACGAATCCCATGACAGGTAAGCCGGTTCAGATCGACTATCTGCCCAATGAGAGGGTGATCCGGGTCAGCACCTTCTACGTGGATACGCCTTACAGTATGGACAAGCGCTATATCTTCACCGTCAACGCAAGCTATCAGGTGACACATCAGGCCTGGTAGGCCCGTTTCTCCAGAGGGTATTTGAGAACAGGGTACCCGTGAGGGCGGACGGGACGCCTGGAGCGGCAACGCCCCTACCCGACGCGCCGCCTCCCTGACTCGCTGTGACAAACGATTGAGACCGTCAACGCCCGGCCGGTCGCACAGTTCCACATCGAGAATAACCGTGCGCATTCATCCCGAGGCCCGTGCGCTCGCCTCTGCACCGGTTTGACCGCCCATACCCTGTGCATCTATATCAACCGACGCATCGGTGGGGCTCCCGGCCATCCGCAAATCAAGAAGCCGGCCTTCCCCAACAAGCATAAGACCCTGAAGTAGGTCCCTTTCGAAACCCCGGCTCCTCGGAAAAGGATTCACGGGCACTCCGGCCGCACGCTCGGCGGGAAGAAATTCTTGGCCCCATTAGGGAGACACTTTAGAAGGAAAATCCCGTGAAGCTACGGAACGTGGTGGCGGTGGCCGTCCTGGGGGCTGGCCTGTTGGCCGTTCTGTGGCTGACCGTGGCCAGGCCTGTCGTGGCGCAGAGTCGCGACAGCGACAAGGACATTCCCATCGTCGAAACCAGCGCTCCCGTGGGGTTGTGGTCCGACGGCACAACCATGTGGGTGGTAGAAAACAATCCGGTCGGCCCTGCTCAAAGAATTGGGATATACGCTTACACGCTGAGCGGGACGCGCGTCGCCAGCAGCGATATTGTCTCGTCGACCCTCTATGGGGCGGGGAACAACTCACCCGGAGACATCTGGTCCGACGGCACGACCATGTGGGTGACGGATTCCAGCGCCGACAAGATATTTGCCTATGCTATGACCACAAAGGCGCGCGACGCCGACAAGGATTTCAACACGCTCAAGGCCGCTGGGAACGACAGCCCCAGAAGCATCTGGTCCGACGGCACAACCATGTGGGTGTTGGATTGGGAAGACAATAAGATATATGCCTATGCTATGACCACGAAGGCGCGCGACGCCGACAAGGAGTTCAACACGCTCGCCGCCGCCGGGAACAACAGCCCCAGAGGCATCTGGTCCGACGGCACAACCATGTGGGTGTCGGACTTGAACAACGAGATACTCGCCTACGATATGGATTCAAAGGCGCGCGACGCCGGCAGGGATTTCAAAACGCTCAAAGCCGCCGGGAACGATCATCCCCAAGGCCTCTGGTCCGACAGCACAACCATGTGGGTGGTGGACTGGGCGGATAGGAAGATATACGCCTACAACACACCGCCGGCCGCGCCTACGCCCACGCCCACGCCGACCAACACGCCCACGCCTACGCCGACCAACACGCCTACGCCCACGCCGACCAACACGCCTACGCCCACGCCGACCAACACGCCTACGCCTACGCCGACCAACACGCCTACGCCCACGCCGACCAACACGCCTACGCCCACGCCGACCAACACGCCTACGCCCACGCCGACCAACACGCCTACGCCCACGCCGACCAACACGCCTACGCCCACGCCGACCAACACGCCTACGCCCACGCCGACCAACACGCCTACGCCCACGCCGACCAACACGCCTACGCCCACGCCGACCAACACGCCTACGCCCACGCCGACCAACACGCCTACGCCTACGCCGACCAACACGCCTACGCCTACGCCGACCAACACACCGCCGCCGGCCGCGCCCACGCCTACGCCGACCAACACGCCTACGCCTACGCCGACCAACACGCCCACGCCCACGCCGACCAGCACGCCCACGCCCACGCCGACCAGCACGCCCGCAGCCACGCCTACGCCGACCAGCACGCCCACACGCACGCCGACCAGCACGCCCGCAGCCACGCCTACGCCGACCAGCACGCCCACACGCACGCCGACCAGCACGCCCACACGCACGCCGACCAGCACGCCCACACGCACGCCGACCAGCACGCCCACACGCACACCGACCAGCACGCCCGCAGCCACGCATACGCCGACCAGCATGCCCACAGCCACGCCGACCAACACGCCTACGCCCACGCCGACCAGCATGCCCGCAGCCACGCATACGCCGACCAGCAAGTACATCACTGGGGAGGGGTCCCCGACGTCTGCCGACGGATGCGACGGTACCGACATCGTTCGTCATGCGGCGACGCCAGTGTGTGTGTTCGTCGTGAACGGCGGACTCTTGTTCTATTTTGTCGGGCCAGGCGGCGCCACGCAGAGTGGCCCCTATCTGCCCTCAGTCAGAACGTGCGCTATCAGCTATCATTCCGGCGCGCCGGTGGTCCTGTATGATGGACGAAATCATCTGGCGAATAAGCCGGTGCGTGTCCGCTATCTGCCCACAGAGCGCAAGATTGAGGTCATGACCTACTATGCGGACGTGCCGCCCTATGCGATCAACAAGCCCTATATTTTCACCGTTGACGAGAACTACGCGGTGACACATCAGGCCTGGTAGGCGCGTTTCTCCTGAGAGTGTTTGAAAACAGGGTACCCGTCAGGGCGGACGGGACGCCTAGAGCGCTCTCCAGCTGCCGGGAGGGCGACCGGGTTGCAAGTCGATGAAGACGCAGATCGCGTGAGACGGCGCCCTGCGACGCGGTCGCTTCTGGTCCTGCCGCAGGTCGCGGCACGGGTCTTGGCCATGCGATAGCGTTCGGTCAGGCGCGGCGGTTCGGCACTGTCGCCGGGATGATCGAAGAGTTCCGACGTGTCGGGCAGCTCCCACAGACGCTGGCCCGCTGCGGAGGTCAGGCCGGAGGTGAGGAAGTCTTCGGCCGGTCCGGCGTCGTCGAGCAGGGTGAGCGGGCCGTAGCTGGCGCCGGTGAGAGAGCAAGCGGAGTCGAGGACGCTTTGCCGGACGACGTCGAATCGCCCCGACTTCAATCTCAGCTAAACGGGAGGACACACTATGGCGAACCGGTTAGCCTTCTGCTGTGGGCTGTCGGCTCTGCTGACTCTATTGCTCGCAGCCTGTTACAGCGTGCCCGCGCCCTCCGCCGGCGGACCGGCATCCTCAGTGGCAGCGTCTGCGACCCCAGCCAACAATCAGACCGCGCCCTCACCTGGAGCGGTAGGGTCATCAGCGACGCCTGAGGCTGCGACTGCCGCGGAAAAGCCTTGCCCTACCGGGACAAGAGATAGTGAATGGCTCAGCGGCGATTTCTGGCGCGACGCCGACTCAGCCCAGATAGAGTTCGAATTACGCTGCGGGGCCGACATTGAGGCGAAGGACAGTTGGGGCGGCACCCCCTTGCATTATGCAGCGTCGTTCAACAAAGACCCGGCAGTGATCGGTGCACTCGTAGACGCTGGCGCCGACCCCGACGCGAAGGAGGACGATGGCAAGACTCCTCTGCATAACGCGGCGGCAATCAATAGAATCCAAGTGATCCAGGCTCTGCTGGAAGCCGGGGCGAACATCAAAGCGAAAGACGACTACGGCAGGACGCCCCTGTATTACGCGGTAGAGGACGACGCCAACCACCCGGTGCTGCAGGCTCTGCTGGAAGCCGGGTACTACGTTGAGGCTGACAGAACCGCAGTGATCAAGGTGTTGTTGGACGGCGGGGCGGACATAGACGCGAAGGACGACAACGGCAACACGCCTCTGCATTTCGCTGCGCCATTCAACGAAGATAGCACGGTGATTCAGGCGCTGCTGGACGCCGGCGCGGACCCCAACGCGAAGACCCACGCTGGATTTACCCCTCTGTACTTTGCAGAGGCGTTCAACGAAAACCCAGAGGTAATTCAGGCGTTGGTGGATGCTGGCGCCGCCCCCTATGCGAAGGACGACGATGGCGAGACGCCCCTCGATGTTGCGGAGGATGAAGGAAACTCCGCCGCTTTCGAGCTGTTACGTGATACGGCTTCAAGTGGAATGACGCTTCACGATATAGTGTGGCAAGGCAGCCCGGCCGATGTTGAAGCAGCGCTGGACCGGGGCGCCGACGTCAACGCCAAGGACAATTACGGCCGGACGCCACTGCTCGTTGCGGCGTCAGATAGCGAAAACCCGGCGGTGATTCAGGCGCTACTGGACGCCGGGGCCAACGTCGACGCAAAGAATGACTTTGGCGACACGCCCCTGCATAGTGCAGTAGCATACAACGAAAACCCGGCGGTGATTCAGGCGCTGCTGGACGCCGGGGCCAACGTCGACGCGAAGAATGACTCTGGCGACACGCCCCTGCATAGTGCAGCAGAGGACAACGAAACCAACGCAACCACGGAGATAATTCAAGCATTAGTAGACGCCGGGGCCGACATCGATACCAAGAACAGATTCGGCGACACACCCCTACATAGTGCAGCGGCGTTCAACGAAAACCCGGCGGTGATTCAGGCGCTGCTGGACGCCGGGGCCAACGTCGACGCGAAGAGTGACTTTGGCGACACACCCCTACATAGTGCAGTAACGTACTACGAAAACCCGGCGGTGATTCAGGCGCTGCTGGACGCCGGGGCCAACGTCGACGCGAAGAATGACATTGGCGACACACCCCTACATAGTGCAGCAGCGCACTACGAAAACCCGGCGGTGATTCAGGCGCTGCTGGACGCCGGGGCCAACGTCGACGCGAAGAATGACTTTGGCGACACGCCCCTGCATAGTGCAGCAAAGCGCAACGAAACCACGGAGATAATTCAAGCATTAGTAGACGCCGGGGCCGACATCGATACCAAGAACAGATTCGGCGGCACACCCCTACATAGTGCAGCGGCGTCCAACGAAAACCCGGCGGTGATTCAGGCGCTGCTGGACGCCGGGGCTGACCCCGAGGCCAAGAACGAAGATGGCTTGACGCCTTTGGACTTGGCGCATTCTCGATCTAACTCTGCCGCTCTTGAGTTGCTTCGAGGTGCGGCATCGCGATGACATCGGAGAACATCACGAGGGATGCTTTGAACAAGGCTCGATTTGGCCTGTATCGCAATCGCTAGAGCGGCGAATTGGGAGGCTCACTTGATTGTGGCAGGGGCCTCCCTTTAACTTGGCCGGTAGACATCCTGCGATCGTCGCCAATTTGACAGAGTCCTTCAAACGTCAACGAGACCTTAAGTATCCCGTGATGGGCTGGGCGCTCTTGATCATCTGCCTCCTCGATTCCGAAGAACCTTGGAAGGGGAGCGGCTCGGAAATCTTGCCCGCATTAGCCTCTCTGAAGGTCCAGGCCATCATCATTTACCCGCTCTGGTTGCGGTCGCTCCCCGATCTTTCGTCGGCCGCAATCGGGGGCAAACGCAGATTACAGGAGGCGTGACATAGCAGCCGAAGTCAGATCGCAGAGGAATCCTGTCCAGCACTATATCCAAGCGTATGCGAAGTATGCGACCTTTCGCGGCAGGGCCAGCCGGGCGGAATACTGGTGGTACCGCCTGATCTCGTTCTGCATCTATGTGGCGCTGAATCTCCCGGTGCTCATCCTCGAAGAGATCAACCCCGGAGTCGTTTGGATCGACGTGTTCAACGTCAGTCTCTTTATCTATGTCGCAGCGTCACTCTTGCCTGAGTTGGCGGTTAGCGTTCGACGCCTTCACGATGCAGGTGACAGCGGGTGGTTGTTTTTGGTCGTTCTGATACCGTTGGTGGGATGGATTCTGCTCTTATTTCTGATGGCGCGTCGCGGAGAGGAAGGTCCGAACAAGTATGGTCGGGCTCCTTGAGTTGGGGTCCTGCTGCCCGTGGGCGATGGCCGGCGTCTGCCAGTCCTTCACCAAGCAAGGCGGCGGTTTCCGAGATGCGCCCAGGGGCAACGCGCCGATGCGCTGTACCGCGCCCATGCCCAAGGAAACTCGCAGTCGAAAAATCATCTACCCGTTCCAACAGATCATACTGTCGAAGATTTCACACACCTCCAGCGCCGGGGACGCCAGACACAGCCGGGAGCCAATATATGACCCGTAACAGTAATTCGAACTCGTTTCAAAGCGCGGCCCCCGAGACAGTGGAAAGCGCGCATCCGTCCACGCTTGAGCGGCCCGATTCAGAAGAGCCTCTTGCCAGGAAGCCCAACCCGTGGGTCACGACAGCGCAAATTGTCGCAGTCCTGGCAATCGTTGCAGGCGCTTTCTGGCTCGGCGCCCAGAAGGAGTTGGTGCAGCGGTTCAGCCAGTGGGGCTACCTCAGCAGTTTTCTGATCAGCCTGATCGGAAGCGCGACAGTGATTCTGCCCGCCCCGGGCCTGGCCCTGATCCTCGCCCTGGGCGCCCACCTGAATCCCGTGCTGCTCGGTGTCGTTGCCGGCTTCGGCAGCGGAATTGGCGAAATGTCAGGTTACCTGGCCGGCAGGGCCAGCCGCAACCTGGTCAGCCAGCGAGGCAAGATCAACGCCTTTCTCCACCACGTGACCACACGCTATACCGCGCCCGCGCTGTTTGTTCTGGCGATCCTGCCCTTACCGGTCTTTGACGTTGCCGGCATCCTGGCCGGCGCCATGCGAATGCCTACTGTACGCTTTCTTACGATCGTGATCAGCGGCAAGATCATCAAGCACGTCCTGGTCGCCTATCTCGGCGCCGAGTTCTTTGAAGTGATACTCGCCAGGTTCGGCCTTTGATGCGGGCACGACGCATTGCCAGGGCTTTGGCTGAAGCGCAATCCCGATTCGCCCTTGGAGGGTACCATGTCGGTCAGGGTGACTATAGACGTGGATAACCCGGCGGGGTTCTGGGTGCGCATCGCGGCCAATCTTCATCGACTTTTCGATTTGCCCCTTCATTTTAGCCATCTACTTCTACATCTTCGTCGAAGGCGAAAAGCTAGTCGGGCTAGTGTTATTTCTTAGCTGCGGCTGGGTGGTACTGGTCCCCGTATCCTATTTCACCGTGCAGATCGCAACCTGGCGTACCACCCTGGGCAAAAGAATGTTCGGGCTGTACGTCGCGCGCACAGATGGGTCCCGCATTGGCCCATTCCGAGCCCTGGGAAGGTCCCTGGCCATGGTTACTATGGCCTACATTGTGGCCTGCTGGGGCATTCTTTTGGCCGTCATGTTTCGAGGAGAGGAGCGGACCAGGGACTATCGGAGCGCCCCCGACCTCCTCTGCGATACTGTGGTTGCGAGACGAAAGGGTCAAGATGCATGCCAACGCCATTGACCCTGATTCCCGTAGCTTTCGCGCCGGGGCTCTTCCTGGTCTGGTTTTTCGTCCGCCTCGACAAGACGCGGCCCGAACCGCTGCGTCTGGTCCTCAAGACCTTCGCGCTTGGCTGCTTGTCCACCCTTCCGGCCGCCATCCTGCCCGTACTGATCCTGGGTGGGGACAGATCACTCGCCTTAGAGGCACAGTTCCTACCCTTGTTCGCTTCGATTGACCTGCCCCCGATGGCTTGTACCACCCGTTATGTTAGTCCGACAGGCACGGGGACAGGGTCGGCCGGCAAGAGGGCCTCAGGCGCCGGCGTGAGGGGCTGCAGCTGCTCTTTCCTCCCTGCTCCTTTCAGTCTCCGCTTCCGATCAAGCTACCGTCACTTGCACCCAGACAATCCCTTCAACGTACTCGAAATGACCGTCCGCCGAAACCAAATCTGCGCCGGTCTCCATAGCGTGGGCGGCTATCCAGACGTCGTTGGTCGGAATGGGCCGGCCCTTCTCCCTCAATGCTGCCGCTATCCTGGCGTAGCGATCTGGAGAATCTTCATCTCCAAGCCGCCTCGTCAATGGTCTCGAACTCCTCGAGCGCGGCGTCCATCCCGTCCGCATCCGCCTGGGTCCAGCTCCCTATCAGATGGTCAAATGACCTGCCCACAGTATCCCCCTGGCCTGAACCATCTGCCAGACCGGCTCCTCTGCGGAGAAGCTTGAGCGCGGCCTGGTTCAGAGAGAGCCCCTCCCGCTTTGCCAGGCGGCGCAGGCTGGCGCTCAGTTCCTTGTCAAGTCCTCTGACCGTGATCTGATTCAAGGGCACTGCCTCCTTTGATGCAATATTGAGCCTTTATGCATCATTCTATGCTGCAATCCCTGTCCGGTCAAGCCGTTTGAGTCTATGGACAGCCTTGGACGGTAGCCGCCGACGCTAGGGTCAGAGCGGTGGTAGGCAGAGGTGCTCCTCGGGACTTTGCATCCCTTCGCCCTAGCGCACCACAATAGTCGAGCCGAGGGCTTCGGGTGGGTCACTGGCTGGTGCCGATCCAAAGCTCAAAGACGGTGCTATCTACCGTCCACGCAGGCCCACCAACGTGTCCCCCGTACCCGTAACTCCGCCCTTCAGGGCAACCTCGGCATTCGGAAGGTTGAGCGGACAAGGGAGAGTAGTCTTGCAAAGTGTCACAAATAGCCAAGTGGAGATGTGTTAAACTACATCTATGCAGTGATGCACAGCCCGGAGTACCGCCAACGCTACGCGGATTTCCCGAAGTCAGACTTTCCACGCATACTGCTTGCCAGCGACCCGACTGTATTCGCTGCTCTCGTTGACCTCGGTAAAAGCCTGACGGCCCTTCATCTGATGGAGGCGGAGGGCGACGAGGGCCCAGCCTTCCCTGTGGCAGGGGACAGTCGCGTAGACAGGGTGTGGTATGCGCCGCCAACCGACCCAGTCGGTTCAGGCCGCGTGTTCGTAAACCGTGCCCAGTACTTCGAGGGAGTAAGTCTGGAAACCTGGGGATTCACTATCGGCGGCTATCGCCCAGCTGAGAAATGGTTGAAAGATCGGAGGAGCCGCGTTCTCCGCGACGACGAAATCGCCCACTACCGAAAACTCGTTGGCGCCCTCGCTGACACTCAGCAGTTGATGAACGACATTGACGAACTCATTGAAGAACACGGCGGATGGCCTGAGGCGTTCCAATAGATGCTGAAAAGACGAAGATTGATATGGGCCTTCAATACGAACTGTGACATCAGAGCCGCATGGTGCACGAAGACTAGACGGCGTGCACAACGGCGAGGTGGCTATGCTGAGTAAATCCGAGCAGGGAGGCGTTGCAATGCAAAAGGCACTACACATAAGAACGACGGTGCTGCCTGGAGGCAAGATCGAGATCGTGGACCAGGAGCTTGAAGCTGGCGAGAATGTAGACGTGGTCATATCCCCGGCGCCGATACGCTCGGCCCGCTCGGCTTGGCAAATCATCTCAGAGGGGCCGGGTCAGCGTCTCTTCAAGACCGCCAAGGAAGTTGACGACTACATCGCGGAGGAGCGCGCTTCGTGGGAACGATAACGCTCCCGTCGAGCGGGTCCATCTACCTGGATACATCGGCGGTCATCTATAGCGTTGAACGTCACGAACCGTACCTCACTCTATTGGCTCCCGCATGGCAGCAAGCAGAGGCTGGACATTTCGTCTTAGTGTGCAGCGAATTGGTCATCTCGGAGGCATTGGTCCGTCCCATTCGCGTGGGAGATGCTGATTTGGAGGAGGCGTTTCGAGCCGTATTCGCAGCCCCAGAGGTGCAACTGGTCGCCACCACACGCCAGATTTGGGAGGACACTGCCCGTTTGCGTGCCGAGACGGGCTTGAAGACCCCCGACGCACTTCATGCTGCAACGGCTCTTCGTGCCGGCTGTGCCCTGTTCATCACCAACGACACCGACTACCGCCGTGTCGATGGTCTGACCGTTGTCGTCTTGGATGATCTGCTACCAGAAGAGGCCCAGACATGAGATTGGGATATGCGCCGCATGCCCAAACGAAGGCGCAGCGGGAACGCCAGCGCCGCCGTACCACTACGTCGAGCAGCGGTAGCCCAGCCGGCGAAGTGGCGTCAGGTTCCCGGCCGCTGCCGTTTCCGGTCATCGACACGCGCTTCGCCCCCCTCGATTTCAGCCCTCCGGCCCACTGACAAACATGCAGATGACAGCTAGGGCCTATGCAAATCGCCGACGCGCTCCGCCGAGCGGCGAGAGACGGTCCAACGCGGGCTGCGCATCCTGGCCCGAACTGTCGTCTGCGCCCACCTGCGGCGGCAGGCGTCCCGGGCCGAGACCGAGCCGGAGACGCCGAGGGACGAGGGGGTCTGAGCGCGTGCCCTGTCCGGCCCATTCTAAAATCGCTGAGGGCTTGCGCCAGAGTCACTAACTCACTACAATGTAGCTGAATGCTCAACCCAGGCGAGCCTGGACAAGGAGATGCGAGATGGCCGTAGACCAGAATGACAAGTACCGAGATATGGTAATCCGGGGCAAGTACCAGAGACTGTACTCGTAGTCGACATGACAGAACAGTTTGCGTGCACCCATCTCTGAGCACCTTTCCTTGCTGGCGAACTTTTGTTGGAGAACTTCAATTCTACCGGCTTTGTAAGGCGCTCATTTACTCCGAATTCAGGTTACTGTTTTCGGCGACTGGAAATCGGTTTTTTGGCCGAAAACGATCGACAATTGGTAGGGGCGCCCCTTGTGGGTGCCCTTCGTGGGATATTTTGGCGTCCAGATTTAGATGCGATTGCCCTGGGGCTGCCCGCGGCATACGGTCTGCCAGTGTGATAGAGGCGCTCGCCGAGTTGATGGTACCCAGAGGCGTGCCCGACCATATTCGCTCGGACAACGGCCCGGGCTGTGCGCAGGTGGCTTGGGCGGTTGGGAGCAAGGACGCGCTGCATCGAGCCTGGGTCGCCGTGGGAGAACGGCTGCATCGAGCGTTTCAACGGGCAGTCGGGGGACGATCTGCTGGACAGGGAGCTCTTTTATTCGTTGTTAGAGGCGGGTGCGCTAACGGAGCGGTACAGGCGGACCTGCAACCAGGTCAGGCCGCGCAGCTCACTGGGCCGCCGGCGCCGGTGGCCCTCTTGCCTGCCGACCCTGTCCCCGCGCTTGTCGGACGAACATAACGGGTGGTACAAACATCGGGGGCAGGTCATATGGAACATGCAACTTTTGGTGAGGTTGTCGCAGCCTTACGCAAGGAACAAATCCACTTCCTTAAAGGCCAAACGTGGAGTCAACAAGACCTGGCAATCGAGTCTGGCTTGACCATGAGGATTGTGGGAAAAATCGAGAGAGGTGAACAGGCGCGTCTGAATGATGAAATGCTGAGAGGGTTGGCAAGAGCGTTCAACCTGACCTCTCTTGAAAGACGAGAGTTCTTTGCGATGGCAAGTGAAGTATCAGATAGAAAAATTGCGAGAAGGGACTTGCGCAGTGAGGATGTGTTAGCAGAGGTTTGGGAACTGTTGGAAGACCTTTGTACGCCCGCTTTTCTGACAGATCCATTCTTTGATATTGTTGGAGTCAATCGGGCCTTGCTCTCATTTCATGGCATCAGTTTAGTAGAGCTGCAAGCGTTCAAGAACACTCCTGTTGGCGCAAATGTTCTTGGATTGGTATTCTCGTCTGGAACATCTCTAAGGCAGATGCTAAGGCATGAATGGGAGTCGATTGCGCATGCGAATGTCCAGCAATGGAGGATGTCCACACTTCGTTATCGGCATACGGATCGATTCCATCAGCTATTCGCCGCGCTGTCCACCTTCGCCGACTTTCGTTTGATGTGGGCGGCAGGGAATGACGTCGAACATGCAATTGAAGACTGCAGCAGGATACGCAGATGTGTTTACAACCATGGCATTCATGGCCCGGTAGCCTATACTGTCTTTGTGAATATCAGTATGAGCGCATTTGGCGACTTACACCTATGTACACTGGTTCCTATGAACAAAAATACGGCCGATATCTTTCTAAAATTAGCGGGCGACAACAAAGGCGCGTTGCCTCTTTGCCAGTGGCCGAATCCTAGTCTGGTCACATAACGCTGGTCTCCTGCCTATCCCGATCCGGCCATCCCTGAAATTGACACTTGAAGTGGGCCTCAAGAATTGGACCACAAGCTAAGGTGTATAGTGGAGCAATCCGCCCAGCCTGTGGAGGCGCAGAACGATGGACACGAAACACCGTCGACACACGGCGACCTTCAAGTTTCGGGTTGCGCCGGAGGTGACCTGCGCTGCATCGCGGAGTCCGGGCGGGTGGCCTTCCTGCGGGACGTTCCCCCCGGTGGCCCGGCAGCCAAGGCATACGCCTACGACTGCCGGCTGACGCTGCCGGACGGCGTCCAAGTCGAGGCTCTCGTTGATGAGCGGGCTGGCCCTGCTCAAGCGGGCGAGGCCCGCCCGCCGCCCTCCAATCTCCTGTATGCGTTCGCCGGCGGGTCCCGTCATCTCCCTCCTCAGCCCGTATGAAGCCGCGCCGCACGCACCGGACGCAGACGCAGCGGCCGCATGCGGGCCCTGATACGGGACGTTTGCGGTCCAGGCGCCCCCGATTCTACCGCGTGTGAATACATTGGCACAATACTGACGCGAAACTGACACAAAAAACGGCCGGTTTTCACACAAACGAAATTCCCAATGCAGTATAATTTCATTGCGCCTGAATGCCGGACAGTCTCGACCTGATCGGAAGCGGCAGCGCGCCAATGCGATGCGCCGCCTGTTCAGTTCGCTGTGACAAACCGTTGAAACCGTCAACGCGCAGCCGGTCGTGTCACGCCACATCGAGAACAACCGTGCGCATTCTTTCCGAGGCCTGCGCGCTCGCCTCTACACCGGATTGACCGCCCATACCCTGCGCATCTATAGCAAGCAACCCGTCGGTGGGGCTCCCGGCTATCCGCAAATCAGGAAGCTGGGCCTTCCCCAACAAGCATTAGGCCCGATTAGGGATGACTGATAAGATTTCGCTGTTGCTGGTAGACGACCAGCAGCTGTTCCGCGAAGGGATGGCCGTACTAATCGACGCAATCGACGATCTGATCGTGGTTGGAGAGGCCGGCAACGGCCAGGAGGCCATCGACCTGTATGCCGATCTTCATCCCAATGTCGTGTTGATGGACGTGCAGATGCCGGGTGTCAACGGTATCGACGCCACCAGGCGTATCTGCGCCCACGATCGGCACGCGAAGATCATTATCCTTACAACCTTTGAAAACGATGAGTACATCTTCGAAGGTCTTCGGGCCGGCGCGCGCGGCTATGTTCTGAAAGCGACCAACAGATACAAATTGGCCGATGCAGTGCGCACCGTTCATCAAGGTGAAGTGTGGATGGATAACACTGCGGCCAGCAAAGTTGTCAGAGAGTTTGTTCGTCTGCCATCTGGAAACTCTTCCCGGAACGCAGCCGAACTTCTTGACGAACCCATAAGCGAACGGGAGCTGGAAATCCTCCGCCTGATGGCCGGCGGCCTGCGCAACCGGGACATCGCCAGGCAACTCCACCTGGCCGAAGGAACTGTCAAGAACTACGTCTCTTCGCTGTTGAAGAAGCTCTTTGTCGAGGACCGTACCCACGCTGTCGTGCGGGCCAAAGAGCTGGGCCTGATCTGACCGCAATCCATATCCCGCTCCCCGGGCAATCCCCAATCAACCTCGCCCACTAGAGTCCTATGCCGGTAGGGGTAGGCCAATTTCTTGATCGGCAGATCGCAGGCAGCCCCGATGCGTTGATCTGTCCTGATGCAGGGGCTACGTGCGGTCAACGTTGTTTGGAATAGACAGAAGTCGTTAAAGTGTGCTATCAATTGGAAGATCGCACGAGCTTCCAGGCCCCGTTTACAACCTGCCGCTTCCCTTATCCGGCCCGAAGGATATGTCAACGAACCCCGGCCCACACCTCCGAAAGGGCTGTCAATGAAGACCGAACGTACCGGAGGCGAAGCGCTTGTGCAAGGCCTTCTCTCCCACGGCATCGACACGATCTTCGGACTGCCCGGCGTGCAGAACGACCAGTTCTACAGCGCCCTTTACGACGCCGGCGACCGGATACGCCACATCCATGCGCGCCATGAGCAGGGCGCCGCCTACATGGCCCTCGGCTACGCGCTCGCCTCCGGCAAGACCGGCGTCTATGTCGTCGTGCCCGGCCCCGGATTTCTCAACACCACCGCCGCGCTCGCAACCGCCTACGCCACCAACGCCCCCGTGCTCTGCCTCGCCGGCCAGATCCATATGGACCAGATCGGCCGCGATTACGGCATGTTGCACGAGATCCCGGATCAGTTGGGTGTCATGCGTTCGTTGACGAAGTGGACGCGCCGCGTCGAAGATCCCGGCGAACTCCCGCGACTGTTGGCTACCGCGCTCAGCGAAATGCGTTCAGGCCGCCCGCGGCCCGTCGGGCTGGAGCTGCCTCTGAACGTCCTTGCCGCCAAGGCGGAGTTTGACGACAGTCCTTTTCCCCTGACCGTGCGACGACCCACCGTGGATACCGACGCCATCGAAGAGGCGGCCCGGCTCCTGGGTGAGGCGCGCAACCCCGTGATATTTGTCGGCGGCGGCGCAATGGACGCGGGCGAAGAGGTGCGCGCACTGGCCGAAGCCCTCCAGGCCCCTGTCATCGCCAGCGGTCGCGGGCGCGGCATCCTCTCCAGCCGCCATCCTTTCAGCCACACCTACGCAGTCGGTGAACGCCTCTGGGACCAGGCCGACCTGGCCGTCGCCATCGGCACACGACTGACCAAGCCGTTAATTCAGTGGAAGAGCCCGAACCATCTGTCTCTGATACGCATCGACGTCGCGCCGCAGGAATCAGGATTCCTGGCCCCTGCAGCCGTGACTGTCGCGGCCGACAGCAAGGATGCCCTGCGCGCGCTGCTGCCACGCCTGGCGCGCTACAACCGACGGCGTCCTTCCCGCGCCGCTGAAATGCGTGCGCTGCAAAAGGAGATGGCAGAGCGCTTTGACTCGTTTCAACCCCAGACCGACTTCGTGCGCGCTATCCGCGACACGCTGCCGGATGATGGCATCTTTGTCGATGAGATCACGCAGGTTGGCTATGCCTCTATTCTGGCGCTGCCCGTATACCAGCCGCGTACATTTCTTACCCCCAACTATCAGGCGACCTTGGGCTGGGGACTCCCCACCGCGCTCGGCGCAAAGGTAGCGGCCCCCGATCGATCGGTCCTCTCGATCAGCGGTGACGGCGGCTTCCTCTTTTGCGCCACGGAGCTGGCCACCGCGGTGCAGCATGGCATTAACACGGTTGCGGTCCTCTTCAACGACGGCGCCTACGGCAACGTGCGCCGCATGCAGAAGGAGCTCTACGCCGGGCGCGTCATCTCCTCAGACCTGGTGAATCCCGACTTTGTCGCCCTTGTCGACTCCTTCGGCGCGTTAGCTGTCCGGGTACACTCCGCCAACAGTCTGCGCGACGCCCTGACCGACGCCTTCGCGGCAGACCTGCCCGTTGTGATCGAAGTGCCGGTCGCAGAGATGCCCGGGCCCTGGCGCGGCCTGTATCCCGCCGAGGTCCTGATCGAAAGATGACCTTCCTCGACATCTGCGCAGCGCATTCGCACTGCCAGTTCCGGGGCAAACCTCTATCTGCCTTTTGATGCCTCCGGTCTGTTGATAGGAGGAGTGGTCCGATGACAGTGATCGCATTTCAAGGGGAGCATGGCTCATTTTCCGAACAGGCAAGCCATCAGCAGTTCGGGGTTGGGGCCCACACCGTCTCCTGTAAGACCTTTGAGGAACTCTTTTCATCTCTGGACGACGATCGCGCCACAGTGGGCGTCGTACCGGTGGAGAACTCCGCCGCCGGCAGCATCAACAAAGCCAGTGATCTGCTGTTGAATCATGACCTGCGAATTCAGGGCGAAATCATTTTGCGCGTCCAACACAACCTGCTGACGATTCCTGGCAATGGCGACAAGATCAAGCAGGTACGCAGCCATACACAGGCGCTGTCGCAGTGCGAAGATTTTCTCAACCGCAACTGTTTCGAGGCCGTTCCCTGGTACAATACGGCCGGCAGCGCCAAAGACCTGGCGGAGCGCCCGGAGGCGAATGTGGGCGTAATCGCCAGTTCCCTGGCCGCAGAGATCTATGGCCTGGAGATCGTCCAGCGCAACATCGAGGACGTGAGCTACAACTATACACGCTTCGTTGTCATCGGCAAAGGCGAAACGGGGCAAACACAAAATGCCAAGACATCGATCGTCTTTGCCACGCCGCACAGCCCGGACGGGTTGTCAGCCTGCATCCGGGAGTTTGCCGACCGCAAAATCAAGCTCCTCAGGTTGGTGAGCCGCCCGCGCCGCAGTTTTCCGTGGCAGTATGTCTTTTATATGGACGTCGAGGGCCACTGGCGAGAGCCGGACTGTGGCGCTGCCATTCTTGGTCTGGTCAACCATGCGGCCTTTGTCAAGATGTTGGGCAGCTATCCCGCGGCGCCGCAACCCAGTGAGGATCGATACGCGCAGAAGGCAATGTTGCAGGTTTAGGTAGAGGAGATACAGATGGGGCCTTATGCCGGATAGCGTCTGAAAAAACTCCCCTGGCGGGATAACGTTTCTTTTCGCGGTCGCCCGAGTTTCGAGTTCCGACCTCCGAGTTCCGGCACGTCTGAAAAAACTCCCCCTGGCGGGATAACGCTTTTTTGGCCGAAAACGATCGGCAATTGGTAAGGGCACCCCTTGTGGGTGCCCCTCGTGGGATATTTTGGCGTCCAGATTTCGATGCGATTGCCCTGCACATTCAGAGGCTTTTGCGCACGCCTCTACACGGAGTTGACCGCACATACCCCTCTGCATCAACCGCCTGTTGGGCCCACGTGACTATCTTCAAGTCAAGCAGTTGGCCTTTCCCTGCCAGCATAAGGCCCCACCGTTCTCTGTACTGAAATCGACTCGGGCGCAACCGTACAGACTCTTCCTCACCAGGCAAATCCGAGTCTCCCCAACGCCATTACGATCAGCGGCGCAACGATGAGAGCCGGCGCCAAATTGATGACTCTGATCTTTTTCAGATCCAGTAGCGACAACGCGACGCATAGGATCATTATGCCGCCCGTGGCCGTCAACTCCATGATCCATAGCATTTCCGGGTTGAATGCGCTTTCTACCATCGTGAAATGGCCAAGGGTCTTCGCCAGCCCGGAAAGTCCTCCCTGCACGATGCCCACCGACCCCGCGCTGAACAGGACGCCCGGGCCCATGCAGGCCGCAATCGGGATGGCGATCAGTCCCTCCATCACGCCCTTGACAGTCAGCAGATCGTAGTTCCCGAACAGGCCGTCCTGGATGCTGCCCACAACCGCCATCGGCCCCACACAGAAGACCAGACTGGAAGTCATGAATGCGCGCGGGGCGTTCCAAACAGCCTTGCCCTGCTTCAGCTGTGTGGTCCAACGAGATTCAATCCGCGCGCCCAGCCGTTGCAGGAACCCGTCAATCCCGATCCACTCGCCGAGAATGGCGCCGATGACGATGCTGGCCATCGGAATCAGAATGTTGCGGGACTCGTTGATCATGTTCACGCCGATTACCAGCAGGATCATGCATACGCCCTGAAGGACCAGCTCCTGCATCTTCGTCTGTAATCTGTTGCCCAACACGATTCCGATCGTGCTGCCAATCAGGATGGCCGTGATGTTTATTAGCGTGCCTGTCATCTTAGAACTCCCTACTGTTGTTGTATAGCTACCGAGTCTGAATGGAAATAAGGTCAGTGTGGGAAATGAAGGAGAAACTGTGCAGGTAACTTACATTTCGGGCGGTCATGGAATCCAGTGCCAATAGACACCGGTATGGTCATGTGATTCTTTGGGACGAGGAGTACACCTTCGCTTGCCCGGCCCGGCTCCGGCCTCGGCCGAGAACTGCAACGGACAGGCAAGGCGCCTGTCTGGGGTTCACTTTCGGCTTCGCGCGCTGACTGCGCGCGGAGGCGATGCAAATCCGCTCATCCTGCCGCAGCTCCTCTGCCGGATTCGAAAAGCGCAGTCGCCTCGAACTGCGCCTGCCGTTCCAGCAATCCTCGGCGCGCGAACGCCAACCTGCACGGAATAACCCCACCCGCATGACAGCCCACCGGCCACCGGCCACCGGCCACCGGCCACTGACTACTGACTACTGACTACTGGCCACTGGCCACTGACTACTGACCACTGACTACTGACTACAGCGGCTGGCGGCCCTGCCTGTGGCAGACTGTCGCGCGCGGACTTGCCAAGGTCACATGCCTTTTTGTGGCCGATTGGCACTGTATGGCGTGACCTGGCCCGGCTTATACTCAGCGCTTGAATCGAACTGACCCGACGAACCGGACCAACTGGATTTGCGGTTCGTTTTCTTGACTTCCTGACTTGAAGGGGAATTGGTACGCCATGAAAATCCGTCTGCACGCCCGAACGCGTTCCGCACTGCCGATAGCAACTGTCGCCGCGCTGACTGTGACGGCGCTGCTCCTATTCGCAGCCCTCCCCGCGATGGCGCAAGCTCAGGACGCGACCCCGACCCCGACTCCGACTCCGACCGCGACCTCCACGCCCGAGCCGCCGACGCCGACACCCGAACCGCCGACCCCGACCCCGACTCCGACCGCGACCTCCACGCCCGAACCGCCGACGCCGACGCCCGAACCGCCGACAGCGACACCCGAACCGCCGGCGCCGACGCCCGAACCGCCGACAGCGACACCCGAACCGCCGACAGCGACACCCGAACCGCCGACAGCGACGCCCGAACCGCCGACAGCGACACCCGAACCGCCGACAGCGACGCCTGAAGCGCCGACAGCGACGCCTGAAGCGCCGACAGCAACGCCTGAAGCGCCGACAGCAACGCCTGAAGCGCCGACAGCAACGCCTGAAGCGCCGACAGCAACGCCTGAAGCGCCGACAGCAACGCCTGAAGCGCCGACAGCAACGCCTGAAGCGCCGACAGCAACGCCCGAAGCGCCGACAGCAACGCCCGAAGCGCCGACGCCGGCCCCGGACGAAGACAACCAGGCGGCCGTCACCTGCGGCAGCGCGGACAGCCCGCCTTCCTGCAGCTCCATTACAAATGTCGAGAACGACAGCCCCGAACTCAGCTTCAGCCAGGTTGCCTGGTCCGCCGACGAAACCGATGCCGACGGCACGCTTACCATCACCGTGAAGATCAACCCGGCGCTGGCGGAGGCGAGCGCAGTCAACATCACGGCCGCCCCCAACGCAGCCGCCGACGCGCGCGTGCCGACCACCCTGGCCCTGCCCGCCGGCCAGACCGTCGTCGATCTCTCCATTACCATCAACGGGGACGATGACGCCGAGGGCGATGAGAGCTTCGACGTCGAACTCTCCGCCATCCCGAACGCGCCCTACACAGTGGGCGCGCCGGCCAAGACCACCATCACCATCATCGACGACGACCACCAGGCGGCGGTTACCTGCGGCAGCGCGGACAGCCCGCCCTCCTGCAGCTCGATCACGGAAGTCGAAAGCGACCGCCCCGAACTCAGCTTCAGCCAGGCCGCCTGGTCCGCCGACGAAACGGACGCCGATGGCGCGCTCACCATCACCGTGAAGATCAACCCGGCGCTGGCGGAGGCGAGCGCAGTCAACATCACGACCTCCCCCACCGCGGCCGGCGACGCAGACGTGCCGGCAACGCTGGCGCTGCCGGCCGGCCAGACCAGCGTCGGTCTCTCCATCACCATAAAGGGGGACGATGACGTCGAGGGCGACGAGAGTTTCGACGTCGAACTCTCCGCCAGCGACGCCGCGCCCTACACAGTGGGCGAGCCGGCCAAGACCACCATCACCATCATCGACGACGACCGCGCCGACGCGCAGACCCAGGAATCCGCGCCGGCCCCGGAGGAGACCCCGACGCCCGAAGCGCCGACCCCGACGCCCGAAGCGCCAACCCCGACGCCTGGGTCGCAGAACCAGGAATCGGCGCCGGCCGCGGACGACGACAATCAGGCGGCGGTTACCTGCGGCAGCGCGGACAGCCCGCCCTCCTGCAGCTCCATTACAGAGGTCGAGGACAACAGCCCCGAACTCAGCTTCAGCCAGGTCGCCTGGTCCGCCGAAGAGACCGATGCCGATGGCACGCTCACCATCACTGTCAACATCAACCCGGCGCTGGCGGAGGCGAGCGCAGTCAACATCACGACCCGCCACATCTCCACCGCGGCCGGCGACGCAGACGTGCCGGCAACGCTGGCGCTGCCGGCCGGCCAGACCAGCGTCGGTCTCTCCATCACCATCAGCGGTGATGACGACGTCGAGGCCGACGAGAGCTTTGAGGTCGAACTCTCCGCCATCCCGGACGCGCCCTACACGGTGGGCGCGGCGGCCACGGCCACCATCACCATCATTGACGACGACCGCCCCGAACTCACCATTGTCGAAGCGCCCTCTGCGCAGGGCGCGGCGGCCGCCCCCCAGAAACAGGCGGAGTCCCCCGCCAACGCGCCGCAAAGCCAGTCGGACAGCCAGGGCGCAACGCCCCAGAATCAACAGGACGGCGGCGCCACACTCGCCTTCAAACTGGCCGCCTATACCGTCAACGAAGCCGATGGCGCGCTGGACATCACCGTCAACATCGCCCCGGCCCTGCCGGCAGCGAGCACGGTCAACATCACCACCAGCCACATCTCCAGCGCGGCCGCCGATGTCAGCGTGCCGGCGACGCTCACGCTGCCCCAGGGCGCAACCAGCGCCACCCTGCGCATCCCCATCACCGCCGATACGGATGTCGAGGGATCCGAGACCTTTACGGTCGCGCTATCCGCCGTCGCAGACGCGCCTTACGAGCTGATCCAGCCGGCCACGGCCACCATCACCATCGTCGACGACGACCGCGCCACACTCGCCTTCGCACAGGCCGCCTGGTCCGTCAACGAAGCCGATGGCGCGCTGAATGTCACCGTCAACATCGCCCCGGCCCTGCCGGCAGCGAGCGCGGTCACCATCACAACCAGCTTTGAAACCGCCAGCGCGGCCGATGTCAGCGTGCCGGCGACGCTCACGCTGCCCCAGGGCGCAACCAGCGCCACCCTGCGGATCCCCATCACCGCCGATACCGATACCGAGAGCGCCGAGACCTTCACGGTCGCGCTGTCCGCCGTCGCAGACGCGCTTTACGAACTGGGCGCGCCGGCCACGGCCACCATCACGATCAACGACGACAACCGCCCCACGCTCGCCTTCAGCCAGGCCGCCTACTCCGTCAACGAAGCCGACGGCGGGCTGAGTGTCACCGTCAACTTCTCCCGTGCCCTGCCGGCAGAGAGCCCGATCCGTGTCGCGCCCGTCTACGGCAGCGCCACGGCCGCCGACGGCGGTGAGGCGGCGAAGTGGGTGTCGCTCTCCAAGAACATGATGGGCTGGAGCTTCACCGTCCCCATCACCGATGACGAACTGGTCGAGGGCGCCGAGAGCTTCAGGATCGCGCTGACCGCCGCCGACAACGCCTCCTACAGGCTGGTCGAACCGGCCACGACCACCATCACCATCGTCGACGACGACCGCGCCACACTCACGCTCGCACAGGCCGCCTGGACCGTCAACGAGGCCGATGGCGCGCTCGATGTCAGCGTGAACATCGCCCCGGCCCTGCCGGTAACCAGCACGGTCAACATCACCACCCAACACATCTCCAGCGCGGCCGCCGACGTCAGCGTGCCGGCGACGCTCACGCTGCCCCAGGGCGCAACCAGCGCCACCCTGCGGATCCCCGTGACCGCCGATACCGAAATCGAGGGCAACGAGCTCTTCAAGGTCGCGCTCTCCGCCATAGCAGACGCGCCTTACGAGCTGGGCCTGCCGTCCGCAGCCTTCATCACGATCCTCGACGACACCCGCCCCGTGCTCACCTTCGAGCAGGCCGCCTATACCGTCAACGAAGCCGATGGCACGGTCCGCGTCGTCGTGAATATCTCCCCGTCCATGCCGGGAGGGAGCACGATCCTGCTCACACCCGAATTCGGCCCAAGTCACACCGCCGCGAGCGCAGATATCAACAGCATAGCGCCGAAATTAATAACGCTGAGTTCGCACGTCAGCAGTGTGGCCGTGCTGATCCCCGTAACCGACGATACGGAGCTCGAGGGCGACGAAACCTTTGCCATCGCGCTGTCGGGCGGCCCAGACACGGTCTACAGGCTGGGCTCTCCCTCCACTGCCACCGTCACCATCGTCGACAACGACCTCCCCATCCTCTCCTTCCTCCAATCTGCAACTTTCGTCAACGAGAAGGAGCCGGTGACCTTCACCCTGAGTGTATCCCGGCCACTGCAAAGCGCGCGGACGATTCCCGTCACCCTGCTCTGGGTATGGCCCGAGTCAACCGACCGCGTGAGGCAAACGATAGACTTCACTCTGGCCAAGGGGGCAACCAGCGCGATCTCGCCCCCGTTGCAACAAAGCCAGGATTACGATAACCACGAGACCCGCAACGTCAGTCTGGTCGCCAGCGACGGCGCGCTCTACGAAGTAGGTGAGCCGAGCGCAACCACTCTCACAATCTTTGACCGCGACCGCCCCACCCAACTCACCTTTGCCAATGCCGCCTATAGCGTCGACGAATCCGACGCCGATGGCACGCTCAACATCAGCGTCAACATCATCCCGCCTCTGACGAGCGACAGCACGGTCAACATCACGACCCGCTATAATGGCGCCGCCAGCGCGGCCGATGTCAGCGTGCCGGCGACACTGACGCTGCCCAAGGACGCACACAGCGTGACCCTCCCAATCACCATTCGCGGGGACGATGCCAACGAGGGCGCCGAGAGCTTTGCCATCGAACTCTCTGCCGTCGCAGACGCGCCTTACACGCTGGGCGCGGCGGCCACGACCACCATCACGATCAACGACGACGACCACACCACAGTCACCCTTGGCAATGTCGCCGATAGCGCCGACGAAACCGCGGGGCAGAGCCTCGACCTCGGCGAAGCTGACTATACCGTCTACGAAACGGTGGGCGCGCTGACCATTCCTGTGCATATCAACCCGGCCCTGCCGGTAACCAGCACGGTCAACATCACGACCCGTTACGACAGCGCCAGCGCGGCCGATGTCAGCGTGCCGGCGACGCTCACGCTGCCCAAGGGCGCAACCAGCGCCACCCTGCGGATCCCCATCACCGCCGATACCGATACCGAGGGGTCCGAGACCTTTACCATCGCGCTGTCCGCCGTCGCAGACGCGCCTTACACGCTGGGCGCGCAGACCACGGCCACCATCACCATCAAAGACGACAACCGCCCCACGCTCGCCTTCAGCCAGGCCGCCTATACCGTCAACGAAGCCGATGGCTCGCTGCAAGTCACCGTCAACATCAACCCGCGCCTGCAGTCGATGAGTTCGTTCAACGTTGCGCCCGTCTATGACACCGCCACGGCCGCCGATGTCGTTCTGGCGGCAAGGACGGTGACGCTGGACAGGAGAACGATTAGATATACCTTCACCGTCCCCATCACCGATGACGATCTTGTCGAGGGCGCCGAGAGTTTCAAGATCACGCTGACCGCCAGCGCCGACGCCTCCTACAGGCTGGTCGAGCCGTCCACCACCACCATCACCATCGTCGACGACGACACCCCCAAGCTCACTCTCGACCAAGCCGCCTATACCGTCTACGAAACGGTGGGCGCGCTGACCATCCCTGTGAACATCGCCCCGGCCATGGAAACCGCGAGCGTCGTCACCATTGTGACCCGCTACGACACCGCCAGCGCGGCCGATGTCAGCGTGCCGGCGACGCTCACGCTGCCCCAGGGCGCAACCAGCGCCACCCTGCGGGTCCCCATCACCGCCGATACCGATAGCGAGGGCGCCGAGAGCTTTGAAATCGCGCTGTCCGCCGTCGCAGACGCGCCTTACACGCTGGGCGAGCAGGCCACGGCCACCATCACCATCAACGACGACAACCGCCCCACCCTCGCCTTCAGCCAGGCCGCCTATACCGTCGACGAAGCCGATGGCGGGCTGAGTGTCACCGTCAACTTCTCCCGCGCTCTGGCGGCAGAGAGCCCGATCCGTGTCGCGCCCGTCTACGGCAGCGCCACGGCCGCCGACGGCGGTGAGGCGGCGAAGTGGGTGTCGCTCTCCAAGAACATGATGGGCTGGAGCTTCACCGTCCCCATTACCGATGACGAACTGGTCGAGGGCGCCGAGAGCTTCAAGATCGCGCTGACCGCCGGCGCCAACGCCTCCTACAGGCTGGTCGAGCCGGCCACGGCCACCATCACGATCAACGACGACGACCTGCCCAAGCTCGCCTTCTCACAGGCCGCCTGGTCCGTGAACGAAGCCAATAGCTCGCTCGATGTCAGCGTGAACATCTCCTCGGCCCTGCCGGTAACCAGCACCGTCAACATCACCACCCGCTATGACAGCGCCAGCACAGCCGATGTCAGCGTGCCGGCGACGCTCACGCTGCCCAAGGACGCAACCAGCGCCACCCTGCGCATCCCCATCACCGCGGACAATCTTGTCGAGGGCGCTGAGAATGTCGAGATCGCGCTCTCCGCCGTCGCAGACGCGCCATACGAGCTGGGCGCTCAGGCCACGGCCACCATCACGATCACGGACAACGACCATGCCGACCTCTCCATCACATCCGCCAGACAGGATACGGTAACCGAAACGGATGAGGACTTCACGTACAACATCACCCTCAACATCGCCCCGCAGATGGAGATAACGAGCACCGTCAATATTGCCGTGGAGTGGAACAACGGCAGCATGGTGCGCGCGCCGGCGACGCTTACGCTGCCCAAGGGCGCAACCAGCGTGACACTCCCCATCACCATAATCGGGGACAATATCATCGAGAGCAGCCGCAGGGTCAGGGTCAGACTCTCTGCCGTCGCAGACGCGCCCTACAGGCTGTCCGGCCTGACCGCCACGCAGGGCGTCACCATCCTGCTCAAGGACGACGACGGCAGCCGCCCCGCGCTCTCCCTCAGCCAGGCCGCCTATACCGTCAACGAGACGGACGGGGACGTCACGAAGAATATCACCGTCAACCTCAACCTGACCCTGTACAGCGGGAACACGGTCAACATCACGACCCGCCACATCTCCACCAGCCCGGCCGATGTGACGGTGCCGACGACCTTCACGCTGCCTGTCAACCACCAGGGACGCACAATCCCCGGCTCCTATGCCTTTCCGATCACCATACACGGGGACGAACACGTCGAGGGCGCCGAGAGCTTCGAAATCGAACTCTCTGCCGCGGCCGGCGCGCGCTACCAGCTGGCCCAGCCGGTCAAGGCCACCATCACCATCAGCGACGACGAGTTCGCCACGCTCACCCTCGGCCAGGCCGCCTACTCCGTCGACGAAACCGCGGGCGAGCTGACCATCCCTGTCAACATCTCCCCGGCCATGGAGACCGCGAGCGTCGTCACCATCACGACAAGCTACGGCAGCGCCACGGCCGCCGACGTCAGCGTGCCGGCGACGCTCACGCTGCCCAAGGGCGCAACCAGCGCCACCCTGCGGATCCCCATCACCGCCGATACCAATATTGAGAGTGAGGAGACCTTTACGGTCGCGCTCTCTGCCGTCGAAGACGCGCCGTACAGGCTGGGCGAGCCGGCCGCGGCCACCATCACCATCAACGAGGAGGAGATCCCCGCGCTCAGCCTCGGCCAGGCCGCCTACTCCGTCTACGAAACCGCGGGCGAGCTGGCCATCCCTGTCAACATCTCTCCGGCCCTGCCGGCAGCCAGCACGGTCAACATCACGACCCGCTACGGCACCGCCACGGCCGCCGACGTCAGCGTGCCAGCGACCCTCACGCTGCCCCAGGGTGCAACCAGCGCCACCCTGCGGATCCCCATCAGCGCCGATACCAATGCTGAGAGTGACGAGACCTTTACGGTCGCGCTCTCTGCCGTCGCAGACGCGCCGTACGAGCTGGGCGAGCCGGCCGCGGCAACCATCACCATCAGGGAGGACAACCGCCCCACGCTCGCCTTCGAATACGCCGCCTATTCCGTCAACGAAGCCGATGGCAGGCTGCAACTCACCGTCAAAATCAACCCGGCCCTGCCGGCAGGAATCACATTGAACCTTGCGCCCGTCTATGACAGCGCCACGGCCGCCGATGTCAGCGTGCCGACGACGCACTATATGGGCGAGGGCACGATTGGCTCCATGATCTTTGTCCCGATCACCGATGACGATCTTCTCGAGGGCGTCGAAAGCTTCAAGATCGCGCTGACTGCCAGCGCCGACGCCTCCTTCAGGCTGGTCGAGCCGGCCACGGCCACCATCACGATCGTCGACGACGACACCCCCACACTCACCTTCGAACAGGCCGCCTATTCCGTCAACGAAGCGGATGGCACGCTGGACGTCACCGTGAAGATCAGCCCGGCCATGGAGACCGCGAGCGCGGTCAACATCACGACCCGCCACATCTCCAGCGCGGCCGCCGATGCCACTGTGCCGATGACGCTCACGCTGCCCAAGGGCGCAACCAGCGCCACCCTGCAGATCCCCATCACCGCTGACACGAAGGTTGAGGGTGACGAGACCTTCAGGGTCGCCCTCTCTGCCGTCGCAGACGCGCCTTACATGCTGGGCGAGCAGGCCGCGGCCACCATCACCATCAACGACGACGACTTCGCCACGCTCGCCTTCAGCCAGGCCGCCTATACCGCAACCGAAACCGATACCGATGGCACGTTGACCCTCAACGTGACGATCGCCCCGGCCATGGAAACCGCGAGCGCGGTCAATATCACCACCCGCTATAATGGCGCCGCCAGCGCGGCCGATGTCAGCGTGCCGACGACGCTCACGCTGCCCGCCGGCCAGACCAGCGTGGCACTCCCCATCACCATACGCGGGGACGCGCTTGTCGAGGGCGCCGAGAGCTTCGAAATCGAACTCTCCGCCAGCGCTGGCGCACCCTACGTGTTGGGCCGGCAGGCCACGACCACCATCACGATCAACGACGACGACCGCACGACGCTCGCCTTCGGCCAGGCCGCCTATACCGTCAGCGAAGCCGGTGGCGCGCTGGACGTCACCGTCAACATCTCCCCGGCCATGGAGACCGCGAGCGCCGTCACCATCACGACCCGCTATGACAGCGCCACCGCCGCCGATATCAGCGCGCCGACGGCGCTCACGCTGCCCAAGGACGCAACCAGCGCCACCCTGCGGATTCCCATCACCGCCGATACGGATATCGAGGGGGACGAGACCTTTACGGTCGCTCTGTCCGCCGTCGAAGACGCGCCTTACGAGTTGGGCGCGCCGGCCACGGCTACCATCACGATCGTCGACGACGACACCCCCACGCTCGCCTTCAGCCAGGCCGCCTGGTCGGTAACCGAAGCCGACACCGATGGCGCGTTGAACGTCAATGTGAACATCTCCCCGGCCATGGAGACAGCGAGCACGGTCAACATCACCACCCGCCACATCTCCACCGCGGCTGCCGATGTCAGCGCGCCGACGACCCTCACGCTGCCCAAGGACGCAACCAGCGTGACCATACCGATCACCATACGCGGGGACGCGCTTGTCGAGGGCGCCGAGAGCTTCGCCATCGAACTCTCTGCCATCGAAGACGCGCCTTACAAACTGGGCGCGCCGGCCACGGCCACCATCACGATCAACGACGACGACCGCGCCACGGTCGCGCTCGGCAATGCTGACGATACCGTCGACGAAACGGCGCAGCAGCGCGTCGACCTCGGCGAACCTGACTATACCGTCAACGAAGCCGATGGCGCGCTGACCATCCCGGTCAACATCTCCCCGGCCCTGCCGATAACGAGCTCAGTCAACATCACGACCCGCTATGACAGCGCCACAGCCGACGACGTCAGCGCGCCGACGACGCTCACGCTGCCCCAGGGCGCGACCAGCGCCACCCTGCGGATCCCCATCACCGCCGATACGGATATCGAGGGCGACGAGACCTTTACAATCGCGCTCTCCGCCGTCGCAGACGCGCCTTACGAGCTGGGCCAGCCGGCCGCGGCCACCATCACCATCAACGACGACGACTTCGCCACGCTCACGCTCGGCCAAGCCGCCTATACCGTCAACGAGACCGATGGCGCGCTGAACGTCACCGTCAACATCTCCCCGACCATGGCAACAGCGAGCGCCGTCACCATCACGACCCGCTATGACAGCGCCAGCGCGGCCGATGTCAGCGTGCCGGCGACGCTCACGCTGCCCCAGGGGGCAACCAGCGCCACCCTGCGGATCCCCATCACCGACGATAGCGCGATCGAAGGCGCCGAGAGCTTCGAGATCGAGCTTGGCGCCGTCGCCGACGCGCCCTACAGGCTGGGCGCGCCGGCCGCGGCCACCATCACCATCAACGACGACGACCGCGCCACGCTCGCCTTCAGCCAGGCCGCCTATACCGTCAACGAGACCGATGGCGCGCTGAACGTCACCGTCAACGTCTCCCCGGCCATGGCGGCCGCCAGCGCCGTCAATATCACGACCCGCTATGCCAGCGCCAGCGCGGCCGATGTCAGCGTGCCGGCGACGCTCACGCTGCCCCGGGGCGAAACCAGCGCCACCCTGCGGGTCCCCATCACCGCTGACAGCCTTGTCGAGGGCGACGAGACCTTTACGGTCGCGCTCTCTGCCGCCGCCAACGCGCCCTACACGCTGGGCGCGCCGGCCACGGCCACCATCACCATCAAGGACAGCGCGCAAGCCAGCGCCGCCCCGCAGGTTGGCTCGAACTCGGCCTGGACGATCACCGTCACGCCGGGCGATCGGAAGCTGGACGTCTCATGGCAAGCGCCGCCGCGTGTCAACGTGGGCGACATTTCCACGTACTTGGTCTCATGGTGTATTGAGGATGAAGAAATGGGATGCAGTCCGACCGCGCGGACTGTAATCCCGGCGGCCGATGGCAGCGGGTCCTACACGATTACCTATCACTTCTCGCCCGGTTCAGATTTGAGGATGGTCCCTCTGATCAACGGCGCCAGGTACCGTGTCTGGGTCAGCGCCATACAGGGCCACTTCACCTCTCTCGCCCGGTCCGAGTTTTCATACAACAACCGGCCGCAGGCTTCCGGCGACAACCCCGAAAACTAGCGACAACCGGCCGGGATCGCGCATCGTGCGACCCCGGCCGGCTGCTCCCATCGTCGTGCGCGTAGAGACCGGCCATTGTCTTGCCGCGCAAGACCGCGGACTTGTCAAAGGCATATGCTTTTTCTATGACAATTGGCACTGTACGGCGTGACCTGCTCCGAACTATGCTCATCACTTGAATCTGATCAAACCGACGAACCGGATCAACCAGATTTGCGGTTCGCTTTTTTTGTCTCCTACGTGAGGGGAAAGGCCACCCGATGAATGCCCGGACGCGAGCCGCTCTGCCGATAGAAATCTTCGCCGCGTTAGTTGTGGTTGCGCTGCTTCTGCTCGCCGCCCTTCCCGCGATGGCGCAAGCCCAGGAGGAGACCCCGACGCCCGAAGCGACCCCGACCGAGGAAGCGACGCCGACGCCCGAAGCGACGCCGACGCCTGAAGCGACGCCGACGCCTGAAGCGACGCCGACGCCTGAAGCGACGCCGACGCCCGAAGCGACGCCGACGCCTACAGTACAAACCCAGGAAGCGACGCCGACCCAGGAAGCGACGCCGACCCAGGAAGCGACGCCGACACAGGAAGCGACGCCGACACAGGAAGCGACGCCGACACAGGAAGCGACGCCGACACAGGAAGCGACGCCGACGCCTACAGTACAAACCCAGGAACCGACGCCGACCCAGGAAGCGACGCCGACGCCCGAAGCACAAACCCAGGAGCCAACGCCGACCCAGGAAGCGACGCCAACGCCCGATACGCAGAATCAGGAACCGGCGCCTCCCCAGGAGGAGACGCCGACGCCGGAGGCGCAGAGTGAGGACCCGCCGACAGCCGGGGAGGAGACGAAGACCCTCCGCCCCGAACTCAGCTTCAGCCAGACCGCCTGGTCCGCTGACGAAACGGACGCCGATGGCGCGCTCACCGTCACTGTCAACATCAACCCGGCGCTGACGGAGGCGAGCGCAGTCAACATTACGGCCTCCCCCAACGCAGCCGGCGACGCCCGCGTGCCCACCACGCTCACGCTGCCGGCCGGCCAGACCAGCGTCGATCTCCCCATCACCATCAGCGGAGACGATGACGCCGAAGGTGACGAGAGCTTCGACATCGAGCTCTCCGCCATCCCGGATGCGCCCTACGCGCTGGGCGATCCGGCCAGGACCGCCATCACCATCATCGACGACGATGGCCTCGACGCGCAGAACCAGGAATCGGCGCCGGCCGAGGAAGCGACGCCGACGCCCGCAGCACAGACCCAGGAAGCGACGCCGACCCAGGACGCGCAGAGCGAGGACCCGCCGCCGACCCAGGAAGCGACGCCGACGCCCGACGCGCAGAATCAGGAAGCGACGCCGACTCAGGAAGCGACGCCGACGCCCGCAGCACAGACCCAGCAGCCGGCGCCGACCGAGGAAGCGACGCCGACGCCCGACGCGCAGAATCAGGAAGCGACGCCGACTCAGGAAGCGACGCCGACGCCCGCAGCACAGACCCAGCAGCCGGCGCCGACCGAGGAAGCGACGCCGACGCCCGCAGCGCAGAACCAGCAGCCGACGCCGACCGAGGAAGCGACCCCGACCCCCGACGCGCAGAACCAGGACCCGGCGCCAGATCAGGACGCGACGGAGACCCTCCGCCCCGAACTCAGCTTCAGCCAGACCGCCTGGTCCGCTGACGAAACGGACGCCGATGGCGCGCTCACCATCACTGTCAACATCAACCCGGCGCTGACGGAGGCGAGCGCAGTCAACATTACGACCTCCCCCAACGCGGCCGGCGACGCAGACGTGCCGGCCACGCTGGCGCTGCCCGCCGGCCAGACCAGCGTCGATCTCCCCATCACCATCAGCGGGGACGATGACGCCGAAGGTGACGAGAGCTTCGACATCGAACTCTCCGCCATCCCGGACGCGCCCTACGCGCTGGGCGAGCCGGCCACGACCGCCATCACCATCATCGACGACGACCGCCCTCAACTCACAACTGTCGCTGCGCCCTCTGCGCAAGGCGCGGCGGCCGCCCCCCAGAAAAAAGCGGAATCTACCCCCAACGCGCCGCACAGCCAGTCGGACACCCAGAGCGCAACGCCCCAGAATGGACAGAGCGACGACGCCAACTCTGACCCTGCCCCGCAGTCGAAGCTCAGACTCAGCCAGGCCGCCTGGTCCGCAGGCGAAGCCGATGGCGCGCTGGATGTCACCGTCAACATCGCCCCGGCCCTGCCGGTAACCGGCACAGTCAACATCCTGACCCGCTATAATGGCGCCGCCAGCGCGGCCGATGTCAGCGTGCCGGCGACGCTGACGCTGCCCCAGGGCGCAACCAGCGCCACCCTGCGGATCAACATAACCGATGACAGCCTTGTCGAGGGCGACGAGAGCTTCAGAATCGTGCTGTCCGCCAGCGACAACGCGCCCTACAAGCTGGGGTCTCGCCGGCGCAGGAGGGCCACCATCACCATCATCGACGACGACCGCCCTGCACTCACCATTGTCGCAGCGCCCTCTGCGCAGGGCGCGGCGGCCGCCCCCCAGAAAGAAGCGGAATCCCCCCCCAGCGCGCCGCAACTCTTGTCGGATACTCCGGGAGTAACGCTCCCGGATATACCGGTCGACGACGGCGACTCTGACCCTGACTCGGGGCCGAAGCTCAGCCTCAGCCAGGCCGCCTGGTCCGTAACCGAAGCCGATACCGATGGCACGTTGAACGTCACCGTCAGCATCTCCCCGGCCCTGCCGACAGCCAGCGCGGTCAACATCACGCCCCGCTATGACAGCGCCACGGACGCCGACGTCAGCGTGCCGGCGACACTTACGTTGCCCGCCGGCCAGACCAGCGTGGAACTCCCCATCACCATACGCGGGGACGCGCTTGTCGAGGGCGCCGAGAGCTTCGCAATCGAACTCTCCGCCAGCGACAGCGCGCCCTACACGCTGGGCGAGCAGGCCACGGCCACCATCACCATCAACGACGACGACTTCGCCACGCTCACCTTCGAACAGGCCGCCTATCCTGCCAACGAATGGGGTCGCGCGCTGACCATCCCGGTGAAGATCAACCCGGCCATGGAGACCGCGAGCGCGGTCAACATCACGACCCGCCACATCTCCACCGCGGCCACCGATGTCAGCGTGCCGTCAACGCTGACGCTGCCCGCCGGCCAGACCAGCGTCGACCTCCCCATCACCATACACGAGGACGCGCTTGTCGAGGGCGCCGAGAGCTTCGCAGTCGAACTCTCCGCCAGCGCCGGCGCGCCCTACACGCTGGGCGAGCGGGCCACGACCACCGTCACCATCAACGACAACGACCGTCCCTACGTCTCCATCGACTCCCCCAGAGAGGTCAGGTTACGCGAAACGGATGCGGATTTCACGCACGATTTCACCGTGAAGATCAAGCCGGCCCTGTCGATAACGAGCACGGTCAAGATTGTCTTGGATGGGAACGACGACAGCACGGTGCGCGCGCCGGCGACGCTCACGCTGCCCAAGGGCGCAACCAGCGTAAAATTTTCCCTCACCATCATCGGGGACGATGTCGACGAGAACGCCAACCGCGTCGGGGTCAGACTTTCTGCCGTCGCAGGCGCGCCCTACAAGGTGCATGGCCAGGCGGCCCTGACGGGAGTTGCCGTCTGGATCGCCGATGACGACAGCAGCCGCCCCTCACTCTCTTTCGGCTCAACGAACTATACAGCCAAAGAAACGGATGGGGAGGTCACGAAGAACATCACCGTGCGCCTCAGCAACAGTACCCTGCTCGCTGGGACCAGGAAGTACAAGATCACGACCCGCCACATCTCCACCACCGCGGCCGATGTCACTGTGCCGACGACGTTCGAGCTGCCTTCCTACTTTCGGGGACGCGTACGCACCGGCTCCTATTCCTTTCCGATCACCATACACGGGGACGAGCACGTCGAGGGCGCCGAGAAGCTCGAAATCGAACTCTCTGCCGCCGATGGCGCGCGCTACGAGCTGGGCTGGCCGGTCACGGCCACCATCACGATCAACGACGACGACTTCGCCACGCTCGCCTTCGGCCAAGCCGCCTGGTCCGCAACCGAAGCCGACACCGATGGCACGTTGAACCTCAACGTCAGCATCAACCCGGCCCTGCCGATAACCAGCACGGTCACCATCACGCCCCGCTATGGCAGCGCCACGGCCGCCGATGTCAGCCTGCCGGCGACGCTGACGCTGCCCGCCGGCCGGACCAGCGTCGACCTCCCCATCACCATACGCGGGGACAGTGCCATCGAGGGCGCCGAGAAACTCGAAATCGAACTCTCCGCCGTCGAAGGCGCGCCCTACACGCTGGGCGCGCAGGCCAAGAGCGCAATCACGATCAACGACGACGACTTCGCCGCGCTCGCCTTCGGCCAGGCCGCCTGGTCCGCAACCGAAGCCGACACCGATGGCACGTTGACCGTCAACGTCAGTATCAACCCGGCCCTGCCGATAACCAGCACGGTCACCATCACGCCCCGCTATGGCAGCGCCACGGCCGCCGATGTCATCGTGCCGGCGACGCTGACGCTGCCCGCCGGCCGGACCAGCGTCGACCTCCCCATCACCATACGCGGGGACAGTGCCATCGAGGGCGCCGAGAGCTTCGAAATCGAGCTTGTCACCGTCGAAGGCGCGCTCTACACGCTGGGCGCGCAGGCCAAGACGGCAATCACCATCAACGACGACGACTTCGCCGCGCTCGCCTTCGGCCAGGCCGCCTGGTCCGCAACCGAAGCCGACATCGATGGCACGTTGACCGTCAACGTCAGCATCAACCCGGCCCTGCCGATAACCAGCACGGTCACCATCACGCCCCGCTATGGCAGCGCCACGGCCGCCGATGTCAGCGTGCCGGCGACGCTGACGCTGCCCGCCGGCCGGACCAGCGTCGACCTCCCCATCACCATACGCGGGGACAGTGCCATCGAGGGCGCCGAGAAGCTCGAAATCGAACTCGTCGCCGTCGAAGGGGCGCGCTACACGCTGGGTCAGCAGGCCAAGGCCGCAATCACAATCAACGACGACGACTTCGCCTCGCTCGCTTTCGGCCAGGCCGCCTGGTCCGCAACCGAAGCCGACACCGATGGCACGTTGAAGGTCAACGTCAGCATCTCCCCGGCCCTGCCGATAACCAGCACGGTCAACATCACGACCCGCCACATCTCGACCGCGGCCGCCGATGTCAGCGTGCCGGCGACGCTTACGTTGCCCAAGGACGCGACCAGCGTCGACCTCCCCATCACCATACGCGGGGACAGTGCCATCGAGGGCGCCGAGAAGCTCGAAATCGAACTCTCCGCCATCCCGGGCGCGCTTTACACGCTGGGCCAGCCGGCCAAGACCGCAATCACCATCAACGACGACGATTTCGCCTCTCTCGCCTTCGGCCAGGCCGCCTGGTCCGCAACCGAAGCCGACACCGATGGCACGTTGAACGTCACCGTGAAGATCAACCCGGCCCTGCCGACAGCCAGCGCGGTCAACATCACGACCCGCCACATCTCCACCGCGGCCGCCGACGTCAGCGTGCCGATGACGCTGACGCTGCCCGCTGGCCAGACCAGCGTCGCCCTCCCCATCACCATACGCGGGGACAGTGCCGTCGAGGGCGCCGAGAAGCTCGAAATCGAACTCGTCGCCGTCGAAGGGGCGCGCTACACGCTGGGCGCGCAGGCCAAGAGCGCAATAACCATCAACGACGACGACTTCGCCACGCTCGCCTTCGGTCAGGCCGCCTGGTCCGCAACCGAAGCCGACACCGATGGCACGTTGAACCTCAACGTCAGCATCTCCCCGGCCCTGCCGATAACCAGCACAGTTACCATCACGACCCGCCACATCTCGACCGCGGCCGCCGATGTCAGCGTGCCGGCGACGCTGACGCTGCCCAAGGACGCGACCAGCGTCGACCTCCCCATCACCATACGCGGGGACAGTGCCATCGAGGGCGCCGAGAAGCTCGAAATCGAACTCTCCGCTATCCCGGGCGCGCTTTACACGTTGGGCCAGCAGGCCAAGACCACCATCACCATCAACGACGACGACTTCGCCACGCTCGCTCTCGACAAAGCCGCCTATACCGTCAACGAAGGGGATGGCGCGCTGAACATCCCGGTGAAGATCAACCCGGCCCTGCCGACAGCCAGCGTGGTCACGATCACGACCCGCCACATCTCCACCACCGACGCCGATGTCAGCGTGCCGATGACGCTCACGCTGCCCAAGGACGCGACCAGCGCTGCCCTGCGTGTCGACATAACCGCTGACACCGATATCGAGGGTGACGAGACCTTTTCGGTCGCGCTCACTGCCAGCGACAACGCGCGCTATACGCTGGGGCAGCCTGTCACGGCCACCATCACCATCAAGGACGATGACCAATCCAGCTCCACCGCGTTGGCGCTCCAGAGATCCGCTTGGACGATCACCGTCACGCCGGGCGATCAGAAGCTCGAGGTCTCATGGCAAGCGCCGCCGGGCGTCAAGGTGAGCGACATCCCTGAATACTGGGTCACATGGTGCCTGGAGAAGGAAGGATGGGGATGCAATCCGACCGCGCGGGTGGTACACCCTGCGGCCGATGGCAGCGGATCCTACACGATTACCTATCACTTCTCGCCCGGTTCAGATCCGTGGATGGTCCCTCTGATCAACGGCGCCAGGTACCGTGTCTGGGTTCGCGCAATGCAGGGTCACAATACCTCTCACGCCCGGTCCGAGTTTTCATACGACAACCGGCCGCAGGCTTCCGGCGACAACCCCGAAAACTAGCGACAGAAGGCCGGGATCGCGCATCATGCGATCCCGGCTGTCCGTTCCCATCGCGGTGCGCGTGGGGATCGACGCCGGCGCTTGGCAGTGGTCAGTCGTGGAAGGCGATTATCCTGCAGCGCGATCCCCGGCCCCTCGATCTCCGGGCGCCACCTCTTCTCCCACTCGGCACAGACGAAGCCGTTGTATCCCCGGGACGCGAGCAGGTCGAGAATTTCCCTGCCCAGCGCTTCGCCCTCGCCCAAGCGGTAGGGATGACACACGTCCCAGACCGTCTTGACGTATGGCGAGTCGACCTGCCGCAGCACGCCCGCCACCTCCTCCCTCCGCAGAATGAGTCATGCGTCTCCAGGCAGCTCGTGACACCGTGCCGTTCCGCGTCCGGCACCGCCTGCGCCAAGCGGGGCCTGTGGTGTCATTCCTGATGGGCAGGCGGCGTGGATTGTGAGATGTGGCCCTGCATGGCGGCCCGCAGAAAGCCCATTTCGTGAACGAACTGATCGATCTTTGCTGAAAGTGCGGCGATCTGTTCTGCGTTGGCGGCGATTGCCCTGTCGGTAACTTCTGCCAAGAGCGAAATCTGTTTATCGGTGCGGTCTTGGCGTGCGGCGATCTGTTCCAAGATGCGCTCTACGCGGTCAAGGCGGCTTTCGTTTGGGAATTATATACAAAAATAGACAAAACCCCTTGACAGACGATTCGCTATCGTCGCCTGTAAGGGCTGGTGGAAGGAGCGTCTTTGAGGTACTGCCATTCGGATTCTGACTTGGGCTTGGTGGTCATGAGGGCGCGGGCGACGTTCTGAGGAGTGTCCGGGATAGGGTCGGGCATGATGTGTGTGCGAGGACGGCCGCGAGGTCTTTGGGGTGCTTCACTCTTGCTGTTGGGCATGGGACTTTTTCTCCTAATTGGTACTGGTGATTATAGCACAAGAGTCCCATGTCACACAATCCCGTTTGGAAGTTTGGCTTACTTGCCTCTCTGATTTAGACTAACGTCACCACAACAGCCGAAATGGCCTTGGTGCCCTGTGATGATGGGCGGCTGGTCGTATTATGCTCCCTCATTGGGTAGCAGGGCCGGTCGGCTGTTGTGGTGACTTCCAATCGTCTGCATCCACTGAGGGGGCACCACATGCGACCCAGAAACAAAGTTCTTGGAATTGGCGCGATTGTTTTCCTCTTGCTCGTGCTGACCGCCTTGCAACTTCAAGCGCAAACTCCTACGACTACGCCAGAAAAATCAGCGGCGACAATCGAACCCGTTACGCCCACCCCTGCACCCACCATCACAACTCCAGCGCAAACAACCACGCCTTCTGCACGTCAGGCGGTCGTTAAGAGACCTGTCGATGGCGACTCTGTCGAGGTGGTGTTTACCGACAATGGTGAAATTGCCGTTGTGCATCTCGCCAATGTGGATGCGCCAGAATCAGCAGGCGCAGTAGAGTGTTTTGGTCGTGAATCTGCCGAATACGCCGCACAAGCGTATCGAGGTAGCCCCTTAATCTCAATCGAATTTGTGGGAGAAATCACGGATGGGGAAGGGTCGGGATACGTTCATTTGGCTGACAGAACTCTTCTGAATATGGTTGTGGTTCTGTTTGGCTATGCCAAATTTGAAGACGCGGCCGAGAGCACATACACCGACCAGATCAAAAATGCCGAAGCGCAGAGCAAGCAAGGCAAGACCGGTCTTTGGCGCGCATGTGGCGAAACAGAGAAACCGCCCAAGCCGTGTTTTTTGTACAACTCTGACGAGATGGATTCGGCTTCCAAGCGGGCTGTTTTTGCCCAATTAGAAGATGCCGCTGACATATCGGCATGGTTCAAGTATGCGTACTATGATCCTGTTCAGAACGAGATTATAGTATCGTGGAAACTTAGCATAAACGACAGAGGGAGCCGTTGGTGGGTTGATGAGTACTATCGTCTGCCAGATTGCTTGCGTGATAGGTCAGTGATGGTTGAGAGATAAAGACCTGAATCCAGGTTGGGGTGGTGGGGTTCGACCTCTCCACCCCTTTTATGTCCGAACCAAATATCCAACCATCAAATTTGTTCTGGGGCAACAGATGGAAGCCTTGATTTGCTTGTCCGTTTTCGTTGTGGTGTCAACCATATGGGCGATCCACAAGACTAAAAATCAGAAAAAACGGGAGCAAGAAGAGAGGGCTGGCTGCTTTTTATTCTTCTTTTGAGTCGTTATGTTGCAGGCTCGACAAATCTAACCAAACGAGATACACCGTGATGTTGTTTGGCTTTATTCTAATCTGATGGCAGAATGACTTGTGGCAGCAGTCCTGCTCAAGACCACGGTTCAAGGAGAAATACTTAGCGATGCAAAAGAGTCTCTCGATGAGTTTCTTGTTGTGTTGGATTAAGGATGGGTCGTGATGGATGCGGCCGTGATTCTCAGTTCACAACCGCAGGTAGTGCAGGAAATTACCTGCAAAATGTTGTGGAATGGCAACACTAATGGCAGACGGTTGAGTTTGGACGACGCGCTTGTTAGAGCCAGAGAAGCTCTCAGCGTCAATGACGAGTGAGGGATTAGGTCATGGATATCAACGAGTCGCATGTGGAGCAATGGCTCCAAGATCAGGGTTACACCAATATTCAGTTCGTAACAGATACCAACGACCAACCCCCTGACTTCATCGTCAACGACTCCATCGCCGTCGAAGTGAGACGACTTAACTGGATGTTCGGCGACGAGAATAAAGGGCTTGAGGGTGTCGAAGAACCGCTAAAGCAAGACATCAAGTCGGGACTCCAAGGTGCCGAACAACCTCCGCATAGATGCAAGGTCTTTGTGAGTTGCGATCTGTTACGCACCTGCTTGCCTGACAGAAACGCGATAATTCAAGAAGTCCAAGAAGCCGCAAATAATTATGTCGAGCACATCAAAGATTCACTACGCCAGGGCCAACGCCCATTACACTCTCGCGTAGAAACAAGTTCCGGGATGATCATCCGCTTCGATGCACTCATGAACTCAGCAGCCAACCAATTCGAATTGATGGGTGTTGTAGCCGGAGTAGATGATTCAGGATTGGTTGCCAGAGACTCCATCGACAATATCAACCGAAGCATCAACGAAAAAACAGACAAGATCAGAGACAAACACGACCTCTACACAGAATGGTGGCTCATTCTGGTAGAACACAACGTTCATCCAACAGTGCTCCGCCATACAGACGAGCTTCAAACGGTCAGAAACGAACTGGTCGATACAACACTCTGGTCCCGCATAATCATCCTCAGCAACCTCGGAGGTGTGTCACCTTTAGACCTGATCTGATTTGCTCGCCAACACAAATGTCCACCACAACAACACAAAAATCCGTCACATTCCGTGACGGATTTTTCGCGCTTGCCCCGCCGCACATCCCCATGATATATTGTATTCTCAATATCAACAATTCACAGGGGAACATCATGGGCGGCCCAAACCACTTGCACGAACTTAACCGAAACGATCTGGCACTCCTACTAGGACACATAAGTGCCCTCAGAACAACATCGGAGTTGCTTTACAGGGAGCTGAAAAGTCACGGCCTAACCCTGGACGAGGGTGACTTTAGCGATCGGGCTGCCGAAAAAATCGAGAAATCTTTGTCAGCTGCCACCCGAAAATACCCCGCATTTCAGTATGTCTACCAAACCCGAAAGGATTCGGCCTGCGGGCCTTACCACAACGAAGTGTCCAGAATCCTCCAGGCTCGTTTTGACTCGTAGTTTTGCACGAATTCATCATAACGAGCCGAATCTGTTTCCAAAATGTTTCCCAAAACCATAAGTCGAAACCTGTCGTCAGGAATTCGGTCTAACCCTATCTTTGATACCAGGTCAATCGTCTCTTTTACGTGCTCAGCCAAGAACTCCCATTCTTCGTCGGAAACTATTCCAAACTTCTCCCTGGCGATTGACAAGTCGACATCAGATATTATCGAACCATCAGTGACCGACCCCTCGGCATAAACCATTACATCCTCGCGAACAGAACGGCCTTCAACGATCCTAGCGTTGTCGCACCGCCTTGCCTTTTGACGGTCTCTAACGCTTCGGTCCATCTTTTCTCGTCTTTGGCGGCTTCCAAGAACCGCCAGCCATATTCCGTGAGCCCCGTAGGCCGCATGCCCAGCCTTTCCGTGTGCCAATCCGTCGAGACTCGGGCCGTGATGAGTTTTGCGTTGACTAACTGCTTGATGTTGTAGAAGATGTATTCGGGCGTGTAGCCCTCAAAACAAAAGTGGGCGGACAAACTGGGTGTTTCGCTATCATACAGTTTTTCCTGCCGCAACATTATCATCCGGGCTAGTTCGAAATCCACTTCAATTCTGGTTGAGGTCATTGGGTATCCTTTCACCAAAGAAAACTCATTGTCCAACACAGTATACCAACCTCCGCTGCCCTTTTCCAGCAAATTGCGTATTACGTTTTGGAGACGAGGGGCGTAACTATAGAGCGGAAAAGGAGAAGATGTAGAGGGGGAGTCCTGTTAAGACGGCGACCGACGGAAGGTCCAGACTACGAGGAAAGCCGAAAGGGTGACAACAAGAGTGGCCGCCTTGGAAAGTCTGGCGAAGCCTATTGAAACCGTCACTCTTCTGTCAGTCTCTCAATAATATCTCCAACGATTTCGTGCTTTCTACCAACTGCAAAAAAGGCGGCACCAATAGCAACATACTTTCCAAGTTCATTAACAAAAGCAACCTGAGTGTCAGAAAGCCATCCCCAGGGCGTTAAATGGTGGAAGAAGAAAACCACTGCCGAGCCACACAAGAGGGAAAACAAGAGAATGCAGAAGGAGACAATACACCACGTCCAAACTTCATTTATTCGCGTTTTTCGCTTTACGGCCCTCATCTTCTCGTATCTAAGGGCCTCGTCAATCAAATCCTCATTCTCTAACCTTTCGGCCCCTTCAACGACTTTGGCATCCTCTTGCAATGAGCCATCATCGGCAGATGCGACTGGTTCTTCACGCGGGAGCTTCTCTTGAGGCGTCGAGCTTTCGGACATAGTGTTCCTGAATGACATCTCGTGGGATCACCTCGCTACGGCCTAGAGGCTGTTTCCTCTTTGTCTCATACCAAGGCGTTCCGGGTTGATGTGTGTGCGCCGACAGTTGAAATCCTGTCCAATGACCATACGCATCGTAGACTTCGTTCAGGATATGCATTTCCTCATTGTCAAAATTTTCTGGACTGACGTATCCAATACGTCTTTTGACAGGTTTGGCACCGTATCTCTTAACGCTGTGGTAAACATCGGGAATCACCGGACCATGTTCCCAAGCCTGAATTTCTTGTCTAAACATCTCCCTATCAAACATGGCAAGCATCCACGCTTGACAAAGATAGGTGAGCTTAATTATCTGCAACGGGGTCAGAGGATTGCCATCCTTTTTCCCTTTCTCAATCATCACGTTTGCGACGGCTCTGGCATCGTGACTCATTTTGCTTGTCCTTTCCCGCCTTTCTCCTTGTCGTCTATGATAGGCCCAACACGGTACGCAGTGTTGTAGTCAAGGTTTCAATCTCTCAAACTCCTTGCTGATTGCATTTGCCTCAGTTGTCCAAAAAAGAGATCAAGTTTTGGACGACTGCGTTCAGATCGGCCAATTCGCACTCCCAAACCACCATTGTCCCCCATCCGTTTTCTTGAAGCAAAGCGAGATTGCGCTTGTCCCTCTCTCGATTCCTCTCCAGTTTGGCCAGCCAATAGTCCCTATTGGATGAGGGCAGCCGCGCCCGGTCACAGTCCTCGTGACTATGCCAGAAACATCCGTTGACGAACACGGTCTTGCGTCGCGAAGGAAAGGTCAAGTCCGGCTTGCCGGGCAAGTCTCTTCTGTGTAGTCTGTATCGGTATCCCAGTCCGTGAAGAAGCCGCCTCACCGCCATTTCGGGCTTTGTGTTCTTCGACTTGACCTGCGCCATTATCCGGCTTCGGACTTCGGCTGAAACGGTGTCAACCATTGTCGTCCTTAACGGAGAATGTTTACCCAGTCGTCTCTAAAGCGTATTGCGTCCAAAACGTCCGAAACAAGGGCAAAAATGGGGACATGGGGCGTAATTGCGAACTGCCTGCTCGAAACAGGAACGTCGCGGAGGACTGTGAATTGACTCCCGTGGAATTGCCACGTGAATTTGTGGGCGCCCGTCAATTTGTCCATGCCGCGCAGGTTGCCTTGATTGGTATACCCCCACTTATAGTCGTCGGGAATGAATCTCAAGGCTTCTTCCTCAAAGATCACAAATTCTCGCGTGTCGATGTTCCGAAGGAATACCACGATTCTCAGTTCATCGAATTCAGCCAACGCTTCATTGACGCGCGCGTTCCAAATCGACAAAACAGCCCGTCCTGTCGCTTGAATGTCGGCGTGTGGATCTGCGATTCCGTGAGAATAGTCGGGGGAATTCCTTCCCGATATGAGACGCGCCCGTTCTTGTTCAAACGGCTTTGGCGATTTGATGGTCTTGACGGACCAGCCACATCCATCCCAACCGACATCGGCTACTCCTAACGGACTAGAGCGGTGATCTCCTTCTATGCTATTTGCGAAGATGGTGCCGAAGTCATCGCCTTTTATGTCGCTCATTCCTATCGCTAGGCGATGAACCACTTGTTGGGCAATTCTAGTCAGGACTTCGTCGGGAATCTGACCTAGCGGGTAGGGTCCGCTGCGTCGCGGCCGGCTCCCTCGCAGTCTTGTTTCATTCAATGTGGTTCATCACCCTCTCAATGACTGCCTGCACCATTGGGACCGGCACGGCGTTTCCGGTTTGCTTGCGCGTTTCGGAATCGCTGCATACTATTTCCCATCTGTCCGGGAATCCTTGAAGCCTAAGTTGCTCCCGCGGCGTCAACCGCCGTTTCCCGTCCACCAAGAGGTAGTTGTATGAAGCTCCAGCGCGCAAGGCGCATGACCACTCGTGGCTGGAGACATTGCCGCCTTTGTTCTCGTGCCAAATGGCGGGGGACACTTCAGTAGTATGAGCCGCAATTCTCTTTTGCCGCACATGATCCGAGACGTAGTGTTTGGGATCGGGGTCGCTTTCCAAAATGTCTCCGAGAGGCGTCATCTCAACCGATTCCGTAGGCCACGGAAACTTCCAGAACGGCTGCTTGGTCGCAACGATAATCGTGCGCTCGCGTTTTTGGGGCAAACCAAAATCCAATGCGTTAAGAACTCTCGACTCAACCGTGTAGCCAAGTTCCTCCAACTCCCTTTCAATGCTCCGCAACACATTGCCCTTGTCGAAGGTGGAAAGTTGCTTGACGTTTTCCAGGACGATTCCGCGGGGTTGTTTGTTCTCAACAAAACGGAGAAGCTCGAAGAACAGGACGCCTCTGGGATCGGAGAATCCGCGACGCTGACCGATAATCGAAAACGGCTGGCAAGGGAAACCAGCGAAAAGCAAGTCGTGGTCAGGGACATCATCCGGCGCAATCGCCATGATGTCTCCCATAGGATGCAAGTGGTAATTGGCAAAATAGGCGCGGCGCGCTTGTTCGTCAATGTCGCAGGCGAACACAACCTCCAAGCCTAGATTGCGAGCGGCTTCGTGAAATCCGCCGATGCCACAGAAAAAATCGGCGCATTTGAGCGCGTGTGCAGGGCGCGATCCGTTGACGGGAGGTGACAAATTTAGAATTCGGTTCATGCCGCGATGATCGGAACTAACGAACGGCAGGTCGTGGAAGGTTCTTGTTTGATCTGGCGGGCGGTGGATACCCACTCTTGCGCTGGGTGCGCCGTCTTTCCTTCACTTCCGCTTGGGTTGTGGCAGGAAGGGCAAGAACTTTGTCGATGGCGGCATTCATCTGCGCCATTTCGACCGTGTTGGTAGGGGGTGTCATTTCACTCTCCATGGTTTTGCGGATCGCCAAATAGGCCCCGCCTTGTAGTATTGGGTTATCGAATCTTGTAGTTGAAAAAATGAGGAATGCAGGGCTGATTTCCGACTTATCATCCAGTCATCCTCCCTTTGTCCACATTGTATATCATATGTGTCATGATTAGTCCAAACGCAAACTCGGCTAAGTCACGAGAAGAAAAACAGGCAAAACTGCCCATTTTCCCCTGTCAAGTAAAGTAGCCGCCAGAAACAATTCTGACGGCCACTTGTCGCACCCTACCTCTGCGGATAGGCAGGCCCTCCCGCTACCAAATCCTTGTACCGCAGCTGCTTGCCCGTCATGCCCTGCGCCATGTTGGCCATCTGCTCAATCGTGTCAGACGGCCGATCATTATGGCGACCTGAGAACTCGGTCACGTATCGATCCAAATGTTTTGGGCTCATATGATGATAGGTGCCGTGATAACCCCTCTTGAGGCCCGCCCAGAACGACTCCAGCCCATTGACGTGTGCCTGATCGCGAACGTACTGGCTCACGCTGTGACTGACAGACTCGTGCTCAAAGGGTAGTCCCTGATACGACTGGAGGTCGTCGGTGTAGACTATGCTGTCGGGATTTGCGTGGTCAAGAACGAACCCATGCAGTGTGGCTCTTTTCGTGTTGGGCACAACCCGAACGCTAATCTCGCCACTGTCCCGGTCTTTTGCGCCAGCAACAATCTGCTTCCCCACCGTCCCTCGTCCGGCGTCCAGTTTTCTGTCTTTGTGTTTGTTCTTCTCTTTGCCGCCGATGTAGGTTTCGTCAACCTCCAGCGGTCCCGCATATGAGGGCGTACCCGTTGCCCAGGTCTCGCGGATACGGTGCGCCATGTGCCACGCCGTTTTCTGCGTGACGCCGATATCCCGATGCAACTTCATCGAGGAAGCACCCTTGATCTGCGTGGTCAGAATATAGATCGCCAACGCCCACTTCTGGTATCCTACCTTGGAGGACTGCATAACCGTACCGTGCTTGACGGAAAAGTACTTGCGGCAATCCTTGCACCAGTATTTCATCGTGGGGTGCTTGGCCTCGCTCACATGCTCGCCCCCGCAGTGGGCACACCGCACACCGTCCGGCCACCGGCTCTCTTCAAACCATTGTTCAGCCGCTTCATCATCAGGAAACATTTTCAACAGGTCAATCAGCGTCATGCCTTTTCGATAATGCTTTCCCGGTGCCATCCCCGCCATCTGTAATCTCCTTACGATACTGAGTATTCGTATTTATTGATTACAGTATACACGATCTTTGAGAATGTGTCAAGGAACCTGGTCTGCTTTGGCAAACAATTCTTCGAGGTATAATCTCTTCACCGCTCTTGCCGCCCAGGCCAATTCATGTTAAGGTTACTTAAAAGGTAGTGTGTTGTCCGCAATGAAATGCGTCGAGTATTTCACGACCATTACCGGCGATTTGGAGGATGTTCATGACTGTACGGACTGGGGGCATCTGCCCCAAATCTGGAGAGTGGAGGGCTGATTGTGAATGTGGCACCACCTATACAATGAAGAAAGGTAGAAGGGTGCCGCCATGCCCCACATGCCCAGGATCTATCGTGTGGACCCTTGTGGGATAACCAAGCATCCGTCAGAGGGGTGGCGTGCTAAATTCTCCACCCCGTCTGATGTGTTTCAAACTGTGCAATGGCTCCCCCTGAGTACCCATGCAATAAACCCATAACCCTACAAGAAATCTTGGTCGGCACACCACCTTTCTTGATCCATTCATACGTGTCTATGACCCAAGTGTAGGCAGCGAATCCAATCGTTACCCTCTTGATGTCTTGATCCTCGATTGCAAACGGTATTGGCGTAACCCCTTGTGTGCCAGATGTTTCGATCACTGCATCATGCAACTTGTCACGCATTTCAATTTTGCTCTGATCAGAAATATCAATCGTACCGCAAACAGCCAACAACCTAACTCCTCTGGAAATCAAATAAGCGTGTTCTCTTATCACATCTTCTGAAATACCTGTCCTGCCCTCCCCCATAACCTCTCCCCTTGTGTCAGTCCGAAACACCCCTGATTCATCGAAATCGACGAGAACCCGTCAAGGGGGCTTGTCTACTTTGGTATATAATTCCCTTTCGTTTTGTGTAGTCATGGAGATTTTCCTCTGTTGATAAAATGCCCTTACTAAGGAAGGCATGATGACTCGAGCCTTAGTCGAAACATCTACTCTTGATCGTCTTCCAAGGGGTCATCCTCCTCAATTTCGTCTGCATACTGATTGTATCCGAGTCCCCGGACGTGTGGTTCGTTGTTCAGTAGGGCGCGCAGACGGGCCAGTTCCTCTTTGTCCCAACCCATGGCCTCAGCGACGGCATTGTCCCAAAGGACACGGACTTCACACTCTCCGTCGCGAAACTGGGGCACTCTCTTCTCTTTGGTGTGCTCCCAGCATTTGGCGAGAATCTGGCGTATACGATCGTTCTTGACTTTAGGGATCCTTATATTTCCTGCCTCTGCTGCACTATATGGTGAGCCCCGATCTTTGGACCACGAAATGGGAAAAATAAGGTGCATTTAGGCGAATGCGACCGGTTCCGAACGGCAACGGGCGGTCTGCCGCCCTCAGAGCACGAAGTGCGTACCGGGTACTCAGAGTTGAAGAAGCTTGACCATTCATGGTTCTACAAGCCTATATCCATGTCGCTAAGATTCAAGCGGAACCACGCCACAATCGGAAATTTGAAGCGCCCCGCCCTCTAAAACCGCTGTAACCATCGGCATCTGCATGTGCGGAGATGGAAATACGTTTGCGCTTCCACATCGTCAGTCCGAGTCTCTTGTCAAGACCTACCTGGGATGAAGGTCGCTCTCTCCCCTCACTCTTCGCCATCCCCCCTCATCCCGCGGAAGAACGCCACCTCCCGCACAAAGGTCCCGTACCAGTCCTGGCCCTCGTCTATATCGTACTCGCAGTGAATCGACACATAGCCGTCGTAGCCGGTGCGCCGCAGCTCGCCGAAAACCGCCGTCCAGTCCACCATCCCCTCGCCGGCGGGCACCCAGCGCGTCTTGACCGCGCCGTGGCCGTTCTTCGCCACGCGCTCGATCATCACATCCTTCATCGACAGTATGCTCAGGTATGCGCGCGCCATCGCCAGCCCGAAATCGAACGGCTCGCCGTCGACGGCAAAGTGGCCCGGGTCCAGGTACGCGCCCAACAGGGCCGGATCGAAGTCGCGCAGCAGGTGCATCAGCGCGGCCGCGTTCAGCCCCATGCAGTAGTGCGAGTGCGTGTGGTAGCAGACCTTGACGTTGTATATGCTGGCCAGCTTCTCCCACGCCGCAAACGCCCGCCGCACCTCGTCCACCTGCGCCCAGTAGTCCATCGTCGCCGGCTCGAACCTGAAATAGCCCAGCTTCAGCAGCCGCACGTCGGCCCTGTCCATCGCCGCCAGCAGCGGCTCCGCCAGCGGATGGTCCGCCGTCAGCAGATCGAAATTGCCCGTTACCATGCCGATGCGCAGCCCCGCCCGCGTCATCTGCGCCTGCGCATCGGGCAGCGCCGCCGCCGCGTTCTCCGGGTTGACCGGATGGCCCGGCCGCACCGCCAAATCATAGCCGTCGTAGCCGTGCCGCTGCGCCAGCTCGATCAGCTCCCCAATACTCTTCTCCTGGAGCATCTTACTGAAAACAATCAACTGCATCCCTCAAAGCCTCCCCCAATCTCCCAGCCACTATCCGCTATCCACTGGCAACCGGCCACTAACCACCGGCCACTGGCAACCGGGCCACTGACCACTAACCACCGGCCACTGCCCTTCTACAGCCTGTGCATATGAAAGCCGCCGTCCACGTTCAGCACCTCGCCCGTCGAGAACGGGAACCGCCCCTCGGCCACGGCGACCACCGCCCGGCCCACGTCCTCCGGCTGCCCCCAGCGGCGGATCGGGGTCAGGCCGTCGCCGATCAGCTTGTCGTACTTACCCTTAACGCCGCTCGTCATGTCGGTCTCGACGATGCCGGGCCGCACCTCGTAGACGTTGATGCCGCTCTCGGCCAGCCGGTCGGCGAACAGGAGCGTCATCATCGTGACGCCCGCCTTCGAGATACAGTACTCGCCGCGCGTCGGGCTGCTGGTGTAGGCGCTGATCGAGCCGATGTTGATGATCTTGGGCGCGTCCGCGCGCTCGACGTCCGGCTCCAGCCGCGCCAGCATCGTGCGCGCAACCAGCTGGCTGAGGAAGAACGGCCCTTTCAGGTTTACGTTCATCACCTCGTCGTAGGAGGTCTCTGTCGTTTCCAGAATGTCGAGACGTGTGCGCGGGCCCATGCCGGCGTTGTTCACCAGCAGATCGATGCGCCCGAAGCGCTCCAGCGCCGCCTCCACCAGCCGCGCCCGGTCCGCGGCCGCGCCGATATCGGCCTGCACCACCAGCGCCTCGCCTCCCGCCTCCCGCGCCAGCCCGGCCGTCTCGTTCGCGGTCGCCGCGTTGCCGCGATAGTTGATCACCACCGCCCAGCCCGCCTCTGCCAGCGCCAGCGCAATCCCCCGCCCGATCCCGCGCCCCGCGCCCGTGACCAAGGCTACTTTGGCCATACTGTCACCCTCCGAACTGCAGTTTTTAGTAGTCAGTTTTCAGTTCTTAGTAACTGCAACTGCAACGGCCGTATACGCAGCTGGTTCTACTGAAAACTAAAAACTAACCACTAAAAACTGCCCTTATTCCACTCCCAACACCTTACACACCGCCTCTAGGAAGAAATGGTCTCCCCACATCACGCTCTCGTTCACGCCCAGCCCCAGCTGTTCGTGGTACATCCCCTGCTTGAGGATGCCCTCCCAGCCCTCGTCGTCGACGGCCAGGAACTCCGGCTCGGTCAGCGTATCCACGATCTGCAGCGCGTAGTCGTGGTACTGCTTGCCCAGCGCCGGGTCGCCCACCAGCTGCGAGAGCTGGATCAGCCCGCTGGCGGCGATCGCCGCGGCCGAGCTTTCGTGCGGGTTCTGCGGCTCCGACTCCATCCAGTCATTCGGCGGCACGCCGGCGTCCGGCGTATTCTCCATGTAGAACCAGGCGTTGTCCTGGCTCGTTTTGAGGAAGCGCGCATCCCCGGTCATCCCGTAGACCGTGCCGAAGCCGTAGAGCGACCAGCCCAGCCCGCGCGCCCACGAAGAGTCGTCGCGCCAGCCCTGGTGCGTTGTCTGGCGCAGAAATTCGCCGGTCTCCAGGTCGAAGATGCCCTCGTGCGAGGTGCTGCCGTCGCCCCGCACCAGGTAGCGCCGTGATGTCAGGCAGTGCCGGTAGGCGGTCTCCCACAGCGCCTCGTCATCGGTCTCCTGCGCGGCGTAGAAGATGATCGGCACATTCATCATGATGTCGATGAAGAGGCTCTCGTCCGACACAAAGGAGCGCAGGTATTCCCCCTTCTCCTTGAAGCGTTTGGCCAGCGTCTGCCCCGCCTCGATCACGACCGCGTTCTTCTCCTCTTCTCCCGTCAGGTCGTACCAGCGCTTCCACGTCGACAGGAAGAGAAAGCCGAGGTCATGCACATTGCGGTCGGTCTTGCGGTGTTCCAGCAGCCGCGAATAGTGCTCCGCCTTCTCCAGGAAGTAGTCGTCGCCGGTCGCCTTGTAGACCAGCCACAGCTGCCCGCCGAGGAAGCCCTCGCACCAGTTGGTCCACGCCTCGCCGCTGTGCATCCACTTCCCGTTCTGCGTATACATCGGGAAAAAGTCCGGGTGCGCCTCGACCAGATGACGCAGCTGCTTGGCCGCAAACTCGACCGTTCGTTCACACTTGGCTATCAGGTTATCGTGGTCAATCATCGACTTCTCCTGGTCTGATCGTTCTTCGTCTCCGGCGTTTCTGACCTATCCACCCGCCGAACAACTAAAAACAAAAAACTGAAAACCAAAAACTAAAAACTGGAAACTTCCCTTGCCCCTACGTCGCGCATCACAGCCCGCAGCCTCTCGACCGCGTACGCCATCCCGTCCGGGCCGCTGAAACCGCTGCTGTGCCCCGCCATCGCCAGGTGCGGCTCCAGCGCCAGCATCCCTCTGTAGCCGCTGCTCACGAGTTCGGTCAGCAGCTCGGGCACCTGGCCGTCCCCCTCTCCCGCCGCTTTGACCGTCCCGTCCAGCGTACAGTCCTTGATATGCACATAGCCGACCCGGTCGCGCAGCCGCGGCCAGCCCCGCTCCGTCAGCCGCGCCTCGCCCACCTGCACAAAGTTGGCCGGGTCCCACAGGAAGACCAGGCGCTCGCTCTCCAACGCTTCCACCAGCTTCACGCAGCGGTCGAGCGTATCGCCGACGATCCCCTTCTCGTTCTCCAGCAGCAGCGTCACGCCCTCCGCCTCCGCCACATCCAGTAGCCGGCCAATGCGTCCGATCGCCGTCTCCACGTAGCTGTCGTAGTCGACGCTGGCGCTGTCCCCGGGTGGATGGAACGAGAAGATGCGGATGTTTTCGGTACCCAACTGCCGCCCGATCTCGATCACCCGCCGCAGGTTCTCCACCTCCGTCTCGATCGGCGCCTCGATCGGACTCTTGCCGATCGGACTGCCGAGCGCGCTGACCGTCACGCCGTGCCGATCGCACAGCGCCCGCACCTGCGCCACCTGCTCGTCCGACAGGTTCAGCACGTTCACGCCCCAGGCCGCGCGCAGCTCCAGGCACGGGATCTTCAGCTCGTTCAGCACCTGCAGCTGTGTCTCCAGGTCATCGGCGATTTCGTCCCCGAACGCACCGATCATAAACGATGCAGTTGTCATATCGTCCTATCTCTCCAAATTAAGCCGCGTCCTCTATCACAGTCCACGCAGGCCGCCCACTCAAAACTCAAAACTCAAAACCAAAAACTAAAAACTAGAAAAACTCTCCCCATACACCGCCAGGATCGTCGCCAGGCTGCGCTTGCCCTCGGCGCCGTCGATGACCGGGTCCTCGCCGCGGCGGATGCCGGCGATGAAGTCCTGCAGGATTGCGATATGGCCGCTGATCGAGATGCCGCGCGGGTCACCCGCCATGCCCGGATCGACCTGTTCGGTCGTCAGCGGCCACGGCTCGACCGTGCCCTTGGACGCGTCGGCCAGGCCCCAGCGCAGCACCGACTCGCCCTCGATCTGGATGCCGCCGTTGGTGCCGTAGACCTCCAGCCGGTGCGGGAAGCCGGGCTCCGCGGCTACAGTCGCCGTGATCGTCGCCAGCGCGCCGTTGGCAAAGCGCAGCACCGCGCCGGCCGTATCCTCGATCTCGACCGAACGGTGGCGCGTATCGGCGAAGGCGTGGACGTCGACCGGGTCGCCCATGAACCAGAGCAGCAGGTCGACGATGTGAATGCCCTGGTTCATCAGCACGCCGCCGCCGTCGAGGGCCCAGGTCCCGCGCCATTCGGCCTGCGCGTAGTAGGCCTCGTCGCGGAAGTAGGGCATCGTCACGACGCCGAGCGTGATCTCGCCCAGGTCGCCGCCGTGGATGGCGTCGTGCACGCGGCGGAAGAGCGGCTCCGCCCGCCGCTGCAGACAGACGCCGAGCTGCACCCCGTTCTGGCGGCAGGCCGCGATCATGGCGTCGGCGTCGGCCAAAGACAGCGCCATCGGTTTTTCCATCAGCACATGCTTGCCGTTCGACGCGGCCGCGATCGCCTGATGCGCATGCTGGCCGCTGGGCGTGCAGATGCAGACGGCATCGACCGCCGGGTCGACCAGAATCTCGTCATAGGGCCGCGCCGCGACGCCGAAGCGGTCGGAGATCTCCCCGAAGCGGGCGGCATTGTAGTGACCGACGCCGACCAGGCGCGCGCCCTGCTCGGCGCAGGCCCGGATCGCCTGCAAATGGTACTCCGCCACCATCCCCGCGCCGAGGATGGCGAAACCAAGTTCGGACTGTGCGTTCTGTGTCATTGCGTCTCGTTCCACATGCGGCGCAGGAACTGCCCGGCCGGGCCGGCCTGCGCGGCCAGGTCATCCCAGCGGCACTCGATCGAGATGCGGCCGCTGTAGCCGCCCTCGTGCAGCCGCCGGAAGAACTCGGCATACGGGTAGTCGCCTTCGCCCGGCGCGCCGCGCGTCGTGTCGGCCACGTGCACGTGGTCCAGCCAGGCCGCGCAGGTCGTGATGTTCTCCAGCGGCTCGCCGTCCTCCATCATGTGAAAGAGGTCGGCCAGCAGCCGCACGCGTGGATGGCCGGCGGCCTGCGCCAGCTCCATTCCCTCGACCACGCTGTTGACGATGTTCGACTCGCGCGCATTCAGCGGCTCGATCACGATCGTGACGTCGTTGCGCTCGGCCACGCCCCCGGCAAGCCGCAGAAAGCGCGCCAGCTGCTCGTTGGCCTCCTGCCTGGCAAAGCCGTCCGGCACGGTCCGTGCGCCGCCGCTGCCGAAGACGATCGCCTCGCCGCCCAGCGCGGCCACGCGCCCGATCGCCGCCTCCAGATAGCTCTCCACCCGTTCCCACTCGACTTCCGGTCCGGTCAGCGGGATCTCGGTCGGCACGAAGACGTTGAAGACCGGCGTCGGCAGCGGCGCGCTGTCGAACGGCGCCCGGATCGAGTCAAAATCCGGCTCCAGCGGCGACAGTGAACGCACCGTCGGCTCGATGAAATCGAAGCCGGCCGCGTGCGCGATCCCCACATCGGCAATGGGCATACAGATTCCAAATTGCATGGGCGATCTTCTCCAAAAGTGGGCAAAAGTGGGATGTCTTTTGTTGTGACAGTGCGTCAGGCGTATTGTATAATAGGACTCGCTCAGGTGCTATATTTTTGGCCTGGACCTCTCGTTGGCAACACCGGAAGCCCCGCCCCATCACGAAAGAAGGAAAGGAGGAAGTTAGAGGAAAGTAACGCGTAATCGATAGATCGAAGCACAACCATAAGGAGAGAAGATCGATGACTGGCAAGTCAAGCAGACGTGATTTTTTGAAAGTTTCTGGCGGCCTGGTAGCGGGAGCGGCGGTGGCCGGATGTGTGGCGCCGATGCCTCCGGCAGCGGATTCCGCAGGGCCTACCTCGGAACGCGTCGCCCTTCGTTTCCTCAACAAGTGGGGCTCCGGCGTGCGCCGCGAGCTTATGAACGGCTTTCTCGACAACTGGGCCGAACAGCGCCCCGAAATCGGCATTATCTTTGAACCGGTCGCCGACTTCGACCGCCGCATGCCGATCCTGGTCGCCGCCGGTGAGTGGGGCGACATTATGTTGTTCTTCGATCTGCAGCTGAGCGCTTTCCATGAAATCGCCGCCGATCTCACCCCCTACTTCGAGGCCAGCGGCACGCCCTTCCCCGGACAGGAGGGCAGCGAGCTGATCCGGATCCCCAATCATGTCGGGTACGAGCCGGGCAAGGTCAAGGCCGTGCCGTTCCAGCTCAATATCGTCATGTCCGGCATCAACAAGGACCTCTTCGAAGAGGCCGGCGTCCCCATGCCGTGGGAACACGACCACAACGGCGATAAGTGGTGGGACTGGAACGACTACCGCGAGGCGGCCTGCGCCATCAGCGAGCTCGGCGAGGACATCATCGGCTCCAACTTCAGCTTCGGCAATATCGAGCAGGACGGCCTCGTCAACTGGAGCGTCGCCAACGGCGGTCAGCTCATCGACGTCGAGAACAAGAGAGGCTCCTGGAACACGCCCGAGTTCATCGAAGGCCAGCAGTTCGCGGTCGACATGATCTGCCAGGACGGCTGCATGTTGAACGTGGACGATTACCAGGGCCAGGGCCAGGCTTTGGGCATCTACCCGTGGGCTGCCGGCGTGCAGGGCATCGCCTCCCGCGGCGATCTCTACTGGGTCAATAACAGCGACCACAACCTCACCCAGGTCGCCTGGGTCCGTTCGCCCAACACGGGCCAGAGCGCCGGCCTCGGCTCGATGCATTTCCATATCGTGACCACGCAAAGCCAGCACCCGGCCGAGGCCTTCGAGTTCATGATCTACCTGGCCAACTTCGAGAACCAGAAGAACATCGGCCTGGCCGGCACGGCCGAACCGGTCAACGCCGGCGTGTGGCAGGACCCAGACTACCAGGCCACGTGGGGCGGCCCCGAAGCGGTCGAGGCCCGGCTCGATGCCCTCGACAACTTCATCTTCACGCCGCAGCTTCCCGGCGTCCTCGAATGGTTCGGCGAGATCAAGATCCTCTGGGGCGACGTGCTGCGCTGCGAGGTAAGCGTCGAAGAGCAGGTCGCCGTCGTCGACCAGAAGACCGACGAAATCCTGGGCGCGCACGCCTGATCCCTTCCGCACAACAGTGGATAGCGGCCCGCATTCCCACGCGCCGCTATCCACGATTCACTGCTTGTTAACCACCACTCACTGACCACTGACCACTGACCACTGGCAACCGGCCACCGACCACTGATGCACACCTCCAGGACGTTTGCCTCGAATATCCGCTGGGCCAGGTTGAGACCGCACATCGTCGGCTGGGCCTTCATCTCCCCCTGGCTGGTGAGTTTCAGCTTCCTGATGGTCTATCCCTTCATCGCCTCCTTCATCCTCAGTTTTACCCGCTACCAGCTGATTGGCGAGCCGGAGTTCATCGGCTTTGAAAACATCCAGCGCATGCTCTTCGACGACGAAAGGGTCGCTGACGCTCTGCGCGTTACCTTTACCTACGTCCTGCTCACCGTGCCGGCCGGCACATTCATCAGCATCCTCGTCGCCATTCTGCTCAACCAGGCTGTGCGCGGCATCCCCTTCTTCCGCACGTCGTTCTACATGCCCAGCGTCATCGGCGGCGTCGGTCTGGCGCTGCTGTGGACGACCATTCTGGCCAAGAACGGCCCCATCAACGTCGCGCTCGGCTGGGTAGGCATCGAGGGCCCCAACTGGCTCTTCGATACATCCTGGGCGCTGCCGTCGCTGGCGCTCAAAGCGCTCGCCACGGCCGGCGCGGCCATGCTCATCATCCTGGCCGCGCTGCAGGGCGTCCCCCAGCATCTCTACGAGGCCGTCGAGCTCGACGGCGGCGGCGAATGGGCCAAGTTCTGGCACGTCACCCTGCCCCAGATCTCGCCCGCCATCTTCTACAACGTTATCGTTACCACGATCGGTGTGATGCAATCATTTGTCGAGGCCTTTATTATGACCAATGGCGGCCCCGGCACCGCCACTCTCTTCTACGGCCTCTATCTCTATCGCCAGGCCTTTGAGTTCTACCGCATGGGCTATGCCTCCGCGCTGGCCTGGATGATCTTCCTCATCATCCTCGCCCTGACCGTTATCAATTTCCGCGTAGCCCGTTACTGGGTCTACTACGAGGGCGACGAGTAACCGCGCCGTGTCCGCGCTGACCGCTTCCTGGAGCAAAAGCAAGACGACCCAGCGCCGCCTGCGCGACCTGCTGGCCTACATTCTGCTGGCGGTCGGCTTCGTCTGGTTCATCTTTCCGCTCTTCTGGGTCCTCATGAGCTCGCTCAAAACCTTTGAGGACTACAATCAGATTCCGGTGCGGCTCTTCCCCTCCGCCTTCTATCTCGGAAACTATCCCAGCGCCTGGAACAGCGTGCCCTTTGGCCGCTACTTTATCAACACGACCATCATCGTTTCGCTCTCCGTCGTCGGCGAGCTGATCAGCGCCTCCGTCGTCGGCTTCGGCTTCTCCCGCCTCAAGTTCTGGGGCCGCAACTTTCTCTTCATGGTCCTCCTCAGCACGATGATGCTCCCTTTCTGGGTCGTTGTCATCCCCCGCTTCCTGCTCTACAGGGATATCGGCTGGGTCGGCACCTGGCTGCCGCTCATCGTGCCCAGCTACTTCGCCAACCCCGTCTACGTCTTTCTCATGCGCCAGTTCTTCATGACCCTGCCGTCCGAGCTCGACGACGCCGCCAAGATCGACGGCTGCAACGAGCTGGGCATCTACTGGCGCATTCTGCTGCCGCTGACCAAGCCGGCGCTGGCGACGATCGCCATCTTCGCCTTCATCAACGTCTGGACCGATTTCGTGAAGCAGGTTATCTATCTCAGCCAGGACAGCACCTACACCGTCGCCATCGGCCTCGCCTTCCTGCGCTGGCAGATCGCGCAGGGCGATCCCGTGCCGGGACTGCTGATGGCGGCCACCGTCTTCACCTCGCTGCCGATGATCGCCGTCTTCTTCATCGGCCAGAAGTATATGGTGCGCGGCATCGCCCTGACGGGGAGGACCGGCACATGAGCCACGACAGATACCTCCTGCTCGACACCTCCCTCTGGGCGCAGGCCGAAGCTCTCATGGTCAGGCCCGGCCAGGCCCGCAAGGCAGGCCAAAACCCTCTGTTCGGCGAGGATCTGCCCTGGGAGATCCGCCACGACAACCTCTACGCCAACGTCATCTTCGATCCGACCGACAGCCTCTACAAGTGCTGGTACAACCCTTTCATCATCGACGTGGCCACCACCGACACCCCGCCGGCGCAACGCCAACCCGGCGCCTACCGCGCCGCGCTGGCCAAAGCCGGGGCTGAAAGTCAGATCCGAAAGCACCGTGAGATGGGCGTCTGCTACGCCGTCTCGGCCGACGGCATCCACTGGGACAGGCCGGAGCTCGGCCTGATCGAGTTCAACGGCTCCACCCGCAACAACCTGGTGATGCGCGATGTCCACGGCGTCGGTGTCACGCTCGACCCCCATGATCCCGACCCGGCCGGCAGGTTCAAGGCGTTTATGGAGGGCGGCGTCGCCCGCTCGCCCGACGGCCTGCACTGGTCCCCCTTGCAGCCCTGCCCGGAGATCGACGCCCGCTGGGATACCCACAACAATCTGTTCTGGGACGAACGCAACGGCAGATATGTCGGCATCACCCGCCTGTGGGACGGGCGCCAGCGCACCGTCGGTCGCACCGAAAGCGCGGATTTCAAGAGCTGGACGCGCGCGGTCGAGGTGCTGCAGGCCCTGCCCGACGAACCGGACCGTCAGACCTATGCGCTGATCGTCTTCCCCTGGGCCCAGCTCTATCTCGGCCTGCTGATGATGTTCGACACCGCGACCGACCTCGTCGATTGCGAGCTGGCCTGGAGCAGCGATACCGTGCAATGGCAGCGCGTCTCACCGGGCACGCCGCTGATCGAGCGCGGCGAGGAAGGCTGTTTCGACTGGGGCTGCGTCTACGCCGCGGCCTATCCGTTCCTCAAGGAGGGGCGCCTGCAGCTCTACTACGGCGGCAGCGACGGCCCCCACACCGACTGGCGCTCCGCCTATCTTGGGCTGGCGACGCTGCGCCCCGACGGTTTCGCCGGGTTGACGCCGGCCAACAAGACACAGACCGCTACGCTCGTAACGCACCCTGTAACGTGCAGCGGACGCCGGCTCCGCGTCAGCGCCGACGCCGACGGCGGTATGATCAGGGCGGCGGTGAAGGAGGTCGACGGCAGGAGCCTCGCCGATTCAGTTCCGGTCGAGGCCGATGTCACCGATCATCCGCTGCAATGGCGCGATGGGAGCGATCTGTCGGCGCTGGAGGGCCGCGAGATTCAGGTCATCCTTGAGCTGCGCGACGCAGCGCTCTATTCCCTCTCATTCGGCGACTGACCCCATGCACGCCATTTCGCAACGTGCACGCCGCGCGCAGCGGCCCGTTTTTGCGTCACCGCCACCGAACATAAGGAGAGATTCATGGGTACGAGACTGGAAGGCAAAGTCGCAATCATCACCGGCGCGACGCTGGGGCTGGGCAAGGCCGGCGCGCTCGCCTTCGCGCGCGAGGGCGCAAAGGTCGTTATCTGCGACCGCGGCCGAACGCCGGAGAACGCGCAGAAGGTGCTCGCCGCGGCCGAAGGACTGAGCGGCGAGATCGCCTACAAACGCTGTGATGTCATGATCGAGGAGGACATAACCGCCCTGGTCCAGTTCACCGTCGAGCGCTATGGGCGGGTCGATGTCATGGTCAACAACGCCATCATCGACAACCCGGGCGGCATGTTGGAGGAGGTTACGCTCGAAGACTGGAACGATGGCTTCGCCTGCCACGTGACCGCGCCGCTTCTCTTCTGCAAGCTGGTGGTCCCGCTGATGATCGAGCAGGGCGGCGGCGGCATCATCAACGTCTCGTCGAGCACGGCGCTTGGCGGCAGCCCCAGCATCTCATCCTACGGCCCGGCCAAGGCGGCCATGATCAATTTCAGCCAGCATCTGGCGATCACCTACGGCCCCGACGGCATCCGCGCCAATACGCTCACGCCCGCGCGTATGCTGACCGAAAAGAAATACGAGATGCTCGCCAACAATCCGGCCGCGGTCCGTACGCAGAAGTTCGCCTATCCGATGGGCAGCCCCGCCCTGCCCGAACAGGTGGCCGAGGTCATGCTGTTTCTGGCTTCAGATGAGTCGGTCGCCATCACCGGCCACAACCTGATCGCCGACGCCGGCAACGCGGCGTTCAGCCCCGGCGGCATGATCGGGCGCCTGGAGAAGGATCTGCGCGCCCAGCTGGAAGCGCAAGGCTCGCGATGGCTTGAGAGCGAACTGTGAGAGGCAGTTTTGGGATTTTGGCCCGAGCCGGACGCAACCGCCGCGCGCTGGCGAGGGCCAAATTCAGCTCCAGCCGGCGATGAAGTCCGACAGCGTGAAATCGGCCGGCATCTCGTTGAAGAAGTAGCGCATCGGGCCGGACTGGTAGCCGGGCGAGAAATGCTCTTCTTCGGCCTGCAGCTTCCTGTCCATCGTCGCAAAGCGGTCGAGCAGGGCGGCCGTCTCCTCCAGCGTGAAGCGGTCGGCGAACTGGGGCCCCCAGTTGATCGAAATCGCGTGCGGGTTGAGCGCGCTGCTGAGGAAGTCCTCGCTGAACTTCGCCAGCGGGCCGGACGAGCCGTTCGCCGCTGCGGCTGCGTTGTTCTGCTTCACAACCAGCATATGCAGCGCGGCCTTGCACAGATAGATCGACAGCAACATCTTGCCGTCCTCGCCCACGCCCGGCTGCAGCGCCTCCAGCGTGCTGTCGTACGCGCCCGCAGCGCCGTCCAGCACCGCCCGCAGCGCCGCCTCGGTCAACTCCTGCTGCGCCTGACCCAGCCTCTGCCACCTCCTGAACAGCGCGCGCGCCTCCGGCGCAAGATAGTCGCTGAACGACAGATCCGGGAAGTGGGGGAAGATCGAATGGCCGCCGTGGATCGTGCGGCGGATCTTGGTGCTGTAGTTGCTTCCCCAATGCAGCAGATAGTTGACGTACACGACCCCGTCGCCGGCCTTAAGCTCCACCGGAATGCCGCCCGTCAGCGGCTTGTGCGGGTCGGCCAGCAGCTCCCGGTCCTCGGTTTCGGTGTTCAGCCGCCGGTGGCTGCCCGGCACAATCCACAGCACGTCGTCGTCGTACAGCGGAATGTTCCACTGCAGGACTCTCGGCCCGTTCTCCAGCAGATCATTCTGCAGGCCCGCCATCGGCGCCATATCGATCGGGTGAACATCGCGATGCCACGGCGCCGGCCCGTGATCGCGCACCGGGTTGCACATCAGCGTCATCCCCGCCACCGACGTCGCCTCCGGCACGCACATCAGCTGCCGGCTCACGCCCAGCGTATTCTCCTGCAGCCAGACCTCGACCGTGCTCGCCGTCTCCTCGTCGATCAGCGGTTCGTACGGGCTCAGCCGCGGCTGCGGCCGTGTCTCCCAGGCGCCGCCCGGGGGGTCATCCGGCCCGCGCTCCTGCGCCCAGATGCGCCGCTGTCTGTCGACCAGGGTTTCGAAATCGGCGCGCATCTGCTCCAACCGCTGCGGCGGAATCACCTCAGGCACAACCAGGTAGCCCTGCTCCATAAACTGCTGGCGATCGACCTGCACTGTTCGTCCCTCCTCTTGATTCTGCTGGCTGCGCCCGCTGACAAAAGGCCCCGGCATTCGACTCTACTGGCGTAACTGGGTGGCTGAAAGCCAATCTCCACGCTGGACTGGAAGCGCAAGGCGCCCAATGGCTCAAGATCGAGTTATAGGATCTGGCCTGAACCGGCCGCGTCTGTCGCGCCTCGGCCCAGGTCAGCTCCAGCTGGCGATGAACTCTCCCAGCCCGAAATCCGCCGGCATCTCGTTGAAATAGTAACGCATCGGGCTGGACTGGAAACCGGGCGCGAAATGATCCTCCTCCGCCTTCAGCTTCCCGTCCAGCGTCGCAAAACGGCTGTGCAGCGCAGCCGCCTCCTCCACCGTGAAGCGCTGCGCGAACTGCGGCCCCCAGTTGATTGAAATCGCGTGCGGCCTCAGCGCGCGGCTGCGGTAGTCCTGCGTGATGCCGGCCAGCGGGTCGGACGCGCCGTTCGCCTGCGCGCCGTGATGTTTCACAACCTGCATATGCAGCGCGGCCTTGCACAGGTAGATCGACAGCACCATCTTGCCGTTCTCGCCCACCCCCGGCTGCAGCGCCTGCAGCGCGCCATCGTACGCGGCTGCGTCACCCTGCAGCACCGCGCGCAGCGCCGCCTCGGTCCAGTCCTGGAGCACCGCGCTCCGTCTGTCCCACTGCCTGAACAGTTCGCGCGCCTCCGCCGGCAGATATTCGCTGAACGACATGTCCGGGTAGTAGGGAAAGATCGTATGGCCGCCGTGGATCGTGCGCCGAATCTTGGCGCTGTAGTTGCTTCCCCAGTGCAGAATATAGTTGACGTAAACGACCCCGTCGCCCGCCTTCAGCTCCACCGGAATGGCCCCGGTCAGCGGCTGCCGCGGGTCCGCCAGCAGTTCCCGGTCCTCCGTCTCCGTATTGATGCGGCGGTGGCTGCCCGGCACCACCCACAGCACATCGTCGTCATACAGAGGGATGTTCCACTGCAGATACTTGGGCCCGTTCTCCCGCAAATCCTTCTGCAGGCCGGACAGCGGCGCCATGTCGATCGGGTGCACATCGCGATGCCAGCGCGCCGGCCCATGATCGCGCACCGGGCTGCACATCAGCATCATCCCCGCCATCCCCACCGCCTCCGGCATGCTGAACAGCTGCTGGCTCACGCCCAGCGTGCTCTCCTGCAGCCAGACCTCCACCGTGCCCGCCGTCCTCTCGTCGATCAGCAGATGGTACGCACCCAGCCGCGGCTGCGGCTGGGTCTCCCACGCGCCGCCCGGCGGGTCATCCGGCCCCCGCTCCTGCGCCCAGATGCGCCGCTGTCTTCCCACCAGCACCTCGAAGTCCCGCCGCAGCTGCTCCAGCCGCTCCGGCGGGATCACCTCCCGCAAAACCAGGTAACCCTGCTCCAGGAATTTCTGGCGATCGATCTCCATCGTTCGTCCCTCCTCTTTGTCCTGCCCGGTTCCGCCCGCCGAACAAAAAGCCCCGGCAGTCAACACCACCGGGGCCCTCCCATTCTCCTGCGCCGCATGTTTCGAACGATTCCCGCCTGTCCGAATCGACCCGTCTCCGCATCGGCGGCGCGTAGCGCGTCATCCTCTCACGCAATCTCTTCCCGAAAACTCTCTCTGGCTCCTGATGCGCCATTGCACCTCTGGGGCGGGCCATACGTGGCCACTGCTACCACCAGAAATATACAATATCCCCAACACTCTTCAAAAATCAGATCTGCCATTCTTTCAAGATTCAGCGTTATTCGCACAAACAGCTAGCAGAATCCAGTGAAGATTCCCCGGCGAAGCTGGAAACGTACCCGATATTTGGATACACCACACCTCGTTCACTATTGACAACTCGTCATTCCTGTATATAGTGTAAAAGTTAGCGGTGCAACGTTAAAGCCCTACCCAAGAATCAGACCAAAGGGGGGGTGAATGGATGGTGACCAAGGGAAGGACACCGCCAGCAGATACGGTTCCCGCAAGAGGGCACGAATCCCTGCTGTCAATTTGGGAAAAATTCGCTGACGGGATTTCCGCCGTCTTCAACCGCAGAAAAACGGTATCGCTTCCCCGCCCTGTAAGAGTTGAGGCCCGAGAAGGCTTTCGAATCTGGCTGGAGTACTCAGATGGCGTTTCCGGGGAGGTAGATCTCTCCCACCTCGCCGGCAGCGACGCCTTCAAAATCTGGAATGATCGTGAATGTTTTGAATCCGTCTATCTGGATAGCGGTGATATCGCCTGGACCGATGATGCCGGCCTCTGCCACAATGCTCTCTATATGCAGATTACCGGCAAAACCACAGAAGAATTGTTGCTGGGCGTACAACCGATCTGATCACAAAGTGACTGAACCGCTGCCATAGAAGAGAAGCTTTTTCGCTCTTCACTCTCCCCTCATTCCTCCCCCTGCAACCCCTCCAATAGCTCGCTGTACGCCTCCCGGTCGAGCGGCAGGTCCACCGCCTCACCCGTCGCGCCGCTGTAGATCATCGCATTCGCCAGCTCCAGCGACTTGAGCCCCTCCTCGCCGTTACAGCGCGGCTCGCCGCCCTCCCGCACCGCGCGGTGGAAGTCCCGGTAGACCGCCTCATGTCCGTGCATCTCCGGCTCATCTTCGATGCCCGCGTCCGCCGCTTCCGCTTGCGGGCGCACGAACGCCGCCTCGCTGCCGGTGATCAGCTGCCGCAGATCGGTCTCGTAGCGCTCGTACTCGATGTGGTCGGCGTGCATCACGATCTTCCCGCCCGTGCCTGAGACCTCCAGCCAGCGCGGGCCGCTCTCCGTCGTGCTGAAGTAGATCGTCCCCTGCGCATTTTCCGGCCATTCGAGCAGCGCGGTGGCCGTGTCCTCGGTCTGGATCGCGTGCAGCCGCGTGCAGGTCGCCGCGTAGACCTTCTGCGGCATCCCCACCACGTGGCAGAGCAGGTCCAGGTCGTGCGGCGCCTGGTTCATCAGCACGCCGCCGCCCTCCCCCTTCCAGCTGCCGCGCCAGCCCCCGCGTAGGTAGTAGGCCGCCGTGCGCATCCACGGAAAGACGCCCGTCACCCGCTGGATCCGCCCCAGCTGCCCGCCGTCGATCAGCCGCTTCATCGCCCGCACATGCGGCAGCTGCCGGTACTGATAGTTGACCGCCAGCACGCGACCGTTGGCCCGCGCCGCCGCGATCATCGCATCCGCATCCTTCACCTGCGTCGCAATCGGCTTCTCCACCAGCACGTGGCTGCCCGCGTTGAGCGCATCGATCGCGATCGGCGCGTGAAACGGATGCGGCGTGATCACCACCGTCACCTCCGGCCGCGTCTCCGCCAGCATCTGCCGGTGGTCCGGGTAAAAGGGACAGCCCCACTCCTCGGCCCGCTCCTGCCCCGGCTCCGGCGCCACGTCGGAGCCGCCCACCACCTCTACCTCCTCGAGGCCAAGCCCCATCGAATGCGAACGGAAAATCCCCGCGCCCATGCCGACCACGGCATGGCGCAGCTTCGGTTTTTCTGTCGACACGTTCTGTTCCTTTGCTCGTTCGTCTGTGTGGAAAGCGAAAATGGGGCTGCGGTCCAGCGTCCGCATAAACCACAGTCAGAAATGCAGCATCGCCTTGACCACCTGGCTCTCCGGCCGCAGCCAGCCGGGAAACTCGCTGACCAGTGTCTCCGGCGGCGCGCTGTGCGTCAGCCACGGCGCCAGCTCGATCGCCCCCGTCTCCAGCGTTCGCACCACGCGCGCAAAGTCGGCGCTGGTCGCGTTGCGGCTGCTGATCAGCGTCGTCTCGCGACGGTGGAACTCCGGGTCGGGAAAGCTGATCTCATCCTGCACCAGGCTGATGAAGACGACGCTCCCGCCCTGCTCGATCAGCTCCAATGCCTTCATCATCGAGCGCGCGTTGCCGGTGGCGTCGAAGACCGTCAGCGGCAGCTCGCCCCCGAAGACCGCCCGCAGCTGCGCCTCCGCGTCCCCGCGCCCGTCGATCAGATGCTCCACCCCCAGGTTCTCCTGCACAAAGCGCATCCGGTTCTCGTCGATCTCCATCACCGCAACCTCTGCGCCCGCCAGCCGCGCAAACGCCACCGCGGTCAACCCGATCGGCCCCGCCCCGATCACCAGCGCCGGCTGCTCCGGCTCCAGGCCGGCCCGGTCCACCGCGTGCGCGCCGATGCACAGCGTCTCCACCAGCGCCAGGTGCTCCGCCGGCAGCGTCTCCGAACGGTGCAGCTTCTCGACCGGCACCGTGATCAGCTCCCGCATCCCCCCGTCCGTGTGCACGCCCAGCACCCGCAGCTCCGAGCAGCAGTTGATGCGCCCGCGGCGGCAGGCGCTGCACGCGCCGCAGTTCAGATACGGCTCGACCGCGCACAGGTCGCCCACGCGCAGACCGCTCTGCGTCTGCGGATCGAGCGCTGCGATCTCGACGCCCAGCTCATGGCCGAGGATGCGGGGATAGCTGAAGTAGGGTTGCCGCCCGCGGAACGCGTGTAAATCGGTCCCGCAGATACCGACCCGCTGCACCTGCACCAGCGCCTCGCCCGGCCCCGGTTCGGCCGGCGGCGCTGTCTCCGTCAGATGCAGCGAACCCGGTTTTTCCAGTATGATCGTCTGCATCGGGCCTTCTCGGACCGGGATGGCGGGCCCCGGCGGCCTGTCGTCTGCTCGACGCCGGTCAGCGGTCGTTGGCCACCGGCGCTGCGCTCACCGGCGCCGCACTACCAGGGGCAGGCAAAGCGCGGCCGTTATGCGCGCCCTCGAGGTCGATCTGTCCATCTCTCAGATACAGCACATAGTCGACGTAGTCGTCCACGAGGCTGTCGTGCGTCACGATCAGGAACGTGACCTTCTGTTCGCGCACGATCTGCTGGAACAGGCCCAGGATCTCGCGCGCGGTCGTGCTGTCCAGCTCGCCGGTCGGCTCATCCGCCAAAATCAGTTTCGGGTCGTTCGCCAGCGCCCGCGCAATCGCCACCCGCTGCTGCTGACCGCCCGACAGCTCAAACGGCCGGTGCGCCATCCAGCGCGTCAGCCCCACCAGCTCCAGGCAGTTCATCGCCTTTTCCTGCCGCTCCTTGCTCTTGACGCCGGACATGCGCAGGATCAGCTCCACATTTTCGAAGGCCGACAGGCTCGGCAGCAGTCCGAAAGACTGGAAAATGAAGCCGACCTGGTCCCGCCGCCAGCGCGTCAGCCGCCGCTCGTTCCAGGCATGAATCTCTTCGCCGAAAACGCGGATCTTCCCCTGCGTTGGCGAGTCCAGCCCGCCGATGCAGTTCAGCAGCGTCGTCTTGCCGCTGCCCGAGCGGCCCTTCAACGCGGCAAAGGTGGCCGGCGCAATCTGCAGGTTGACCCCCTTCAGCGCGGCCACCTCCAGGCTGCCCGTCTTATAGACGCGCCACACATCTTCCGTTTCGATCGCCGTGTTCGGGTAAAGATTCTCTTCCATCTACGATTCCGTTATCCAGTCCCCCTCGACAACTATCTCTGACGTAGGAGCGCTCCTCCCCCTGCTGCAGTTACTGGCCACTGACTACTGGCCACTAGCCACTGACTACTGACCACTGACCACTGACTACTGGCCACTGACTACTGGCCACCGACCCCTAATCCCTGCCCTTCCGCCGAAAACGGCTGAAAAAGCCGCCGATGGCGCCCGTCTGGCGCAACCGGCCCGCCGCCGCCTGCTCCTGCGCCACAAGCTCCGGCGCCTCCGCATTCTCGCTCTCCACCGGCCGGATCAGAATGCCCTCGTCCGTGATGTCGAGCAGCGCCCGCCCGTGGATCGAAAACTGCTGCAGCACGTCCTTCGGGATCTGCAGTCGACCCGAGCTGTCCAGCACCACCAGCTCCTCGAAATGCTCCTCCTCCTCCTCGACGATTCCCTCGCCGCCGGCGTTGAGCGCCTCCTCGTCGAACCGTTCCACCGTGCGCACCTGCCGCCGCGTTTCGCTCGCCAGCATCCCATCCCGGATCGCTACCACCCGGTCCACGTGGCGCGCGATGGTCGGGTCGTGGCTCACGATGATCGTCGTCAGCCCCAACTCCTCGTTGAGCGTGCGCAGCGTCGAGTAGATCGTCAGCGCGGTCGCCGTATCCACCTCGCCCGTCGGCTCGTCTGCCAGCAGGAGCGCCGGCCTGTTGGCCAGCGAGACCGCGATCGCCACCCGCTGCTGCTCACCGCCCGACAGCTCCCGCATCTGGTGTTTCATCCGCTCGCGCAGCCCCACCTTCTCAAGCAAATCCTCCGCCCGTTCCCGCTTCTCCCGCCCCGCGAACCCGGCCAGCGTCATCGGCAGCTCGACATTCTCGACCGCGTTCAGGTACGGCACCAGGTTGCGCGCGCTCTGCTGCCACACGAAACCCACCTGCTCGCGCCGGTAGCGGTTGATCGCCCGCTCCGACATCTTCAGCAGATTGAAATCGCCCACCCGCACCTGCCCCGCGGTCGGCCGGTCCAACCCGCCCAGAATGTTCATCAGCGTCGACTTGCCGCTGCCACTCACACCCACGATCGCCATCAGCTCGCCCGAGCGCACCGACAGGTTCAGCCCCTGCAATGCCACCACTTCCAGGTCGGCAATCTGGTATATCTTGACAAGTCCTTCACACAGAATAAACGGTTCCATCTTTCAATGTCTTCTATCCCGCTCCCAGCCCCCCGGAGCGGATCCAACTCGAAACGAAAAACTAGAAACCAGAAACTAAAAACTGTCTTTTACACCGTCTCACCCAGCTTGATCGCCTGGAATATCTTCATCCGCATCAGCAGCGTCACCAGCACGCCCAGCGCGGCCACGAACAGTATCCCGAACAGCGCATACACGCGCGTGATCGCCGGCCATGCTATCCCCACCACGAACGGCGGCGTCAGGTCCGCAGCCGTATTCCCCACCTGCAGATAGGGGATGAACTGGTTGCTGACCGACGTCCCCAACAGCGTCCCCGCGCCGATCCCCACCAGGATCAGAAAGGCCAGCTCCCACGCTAGGAACATCGTCATCTGCCCCGATGAAAGCCCGATCGAGCGCAGCGTCCCCAGCTCGATGAAGCGCCGGCGGAACGAAAACAGCGTGTACAGCAGGAACCCCAGCACTGTCAGCAGCGCCGCCGCCAGAAAACCGACCGAAAGAACGCCGAACAGCCCTTGGCGCTGCGGCAGCTGCTGCTCCTCCATAATGCGCGCGCGCGCCGAAAAGTAGCTGAGCACGTTCAGATCGTGCAGTCGCAGCTCGCGAACCATGTCCTCGTAATCGGTGCGCGGGTCGGTCCGCACCAGCACCTCATAGGGGAACTGCCCCCCCATCCGCTCGAACAGATGGTCGAGATTGGCCACCACCAGCGGCCCGTCATCCTGCGCGTACCACGTCGGAAAGTAGTTGAAATCGCCCATGATCTTCAGCTGCATCTCTGCCCGCAGCCCGTAGCGCGCCGCCGACACCTGGATCAAGTCCCCCACCCGCAGCCCGAACTGACGCATTAGACCCCGGTCCACCAGCACCCCTTCAGACTCCAGCGCCAGCGAATTCATCAACGAGCCAAGCTGCGCCGCGGCAAAATCCCGCCGCCAGTAGGCCGCCTTCGGAAAATCCAGCCGGTCGATCCCGAAAATCTGACCATTCCGCCAGCGTCCATCCAGGTGTATCCGCGATTCAAAGCGTGCGATGCGCGTCGCCGCCTTGATGGACGGCACCTTCAGATGCTCCGATACCGGCACAAATGTCCACAACGGTCCCGCCGGTTCCCCTTCCGAATCATCAGAGGTCGCGGTCCCGGCCCCGAAGCCGCCTCCGCCCCGCGACTGCGGCGAATCCCCCAACTCCACCAGCCGCCCGTCCGCCCCAACCTTATAGTAGGCCCGGTCGAATAGATGGCCGTCCAGCGTCTGCGCCAGCGACGTCGTGAACGCCGACAGGCTCAGCGTCAGCACCAGCAGAATCATCGGCGCCGTATACATCCCCCGGTTGCGCGCCAGGTGACGGCTCGCCAGCAGCACACCCACGCCCCCGCCCTTCGACGCAAACCAGGCCACAATCTGCATGAAGACCGGCAGCACCCGCAGCGTCACCAGCGTCAGCGCGAATATCGCCAGCGCCGGTATCAGAAACAGCAGCGGATTCTGAAACACCGAGTCATCCGTCACCGTCCCCGGCATGCTGATGCTGCCCTGCCTGCGCAGCAGATAGATGCCGTATCCCGCCGGAATCAGCAACAGAATGTCCAGGTAGGCCCGCTGCCACCATGGCGGGCGCAAGGTGCGCGCCATCTCCATCTTGTAGGTCACAATCGTGTGCCGCGCCGCCGAAAAGGAGGGCAGCGTCTGCGCCAGAAACGCGAGCAACACCGCCCCAATCCCGAACTGCAGCGTCGACTGCGTCAGCACCAGCCGCAGGTCCGATTCGATTGTGAAGTTGAGAAAACTGCGCGTCGATCCGATCAGCCGCGCCACCGCAAAACTCAGCGGCACACTGCAAAGCAGCGCCAGCACGCCCAGCGACAGCGCCTCCAGCCCCGAAATGCCGGCCACCTGCCCCACCGTCGCGCCGCGGCTGCGCAATATCGCCACCTCGTTGCGCTGCCGCGCCACCGCCAGGCCGACCACCAGCCCGATAAATGCCAGCAACAGACCGATGATCGGCACGCTGAACGCATACAGCATCGTTGTCAGCAGCCCGCTTTCCCGGCGGTAGCGCCGCAGCGCGTCCAGCGGCGAAACGCTCAACTGGCTGTTCGCCAGCAACGACGTTACCCGCTGCTCCACCCGCCGCCCCCGTATCAGCAGATTCCTCACATCGCTCGACGTTACGTCCGAGCCGTCCATCACCAGGTACCACAGCCCCAGATTCACATCCTTCGGGTAGACCGGCGCAATCCGGTTGTGGTAGCTCTCTTCCGGGATCACAAACAGCGTTTCCAGCGTCGACGGATTGTAGAACCAGACGTCGCTGGTCAGGTCCGCCACCTCCCACACCCCCGCCACCCGCACCGGCGTCTGGTATCGCTGGCTGTCCCCGTTCTCCGACCGAATGCGGCGGAACAGCATGTACTGCTCCCCCACCTGCAGCCCGATCTCGTCCGCCAGCTCCTTGTGCACCAGCGCCTCAATCGCCTCCTCTGAATCGGAAGGCGAAACCGCCGGGAACGCGCCTTCGATGATGTCGACCGCCTGTTCAAAGCCCGAGATAAAGCCTATATTTACCCACTCCAGCGGGTCGGTCGTGTCCGCGTACGCGATCTGGTCGGTCGGGAACAGCCGAAAATTGTCCGTCTTGAAATAGCGGATCGTCTTCTTGTGCGGCAGCCCCAACTCGCCCGCCGCCTGCCTGCTCATATAGGTGTCGAGCTGTGCGATATCCTCCCACTCCTGCGGACCGTACGTCGAGCCCAAATAGCGGAACATATAGGCAAACGGCGGCCGGGAAAACCTCTCATTGAGGCCCACCGCGGTCAACTCCTCGCGCAACAGGCGGTAATAGACCGCGTCCGCATACAGGGGAATGCTCATCACGAGCACAATCGAGGAGACCAAACCCAGGACCAGCGCCAGCGCCAGCCACTGCTGGGCGAAGATCCGCTTTAGGGCGACAACGATGATCGCCAGGGTTCGCAGAAAGAGTTTCATAAATGCAAGTGGACCGTGGATAGCGGACAGGGCTTCGCGGCCGCCGGCCTCAACCGGCCGCTACCCGCCCTTCACGCGCCACCTCTATTGCCCGACCACAATCTGGCCTTCTTCCAGGCCCTCTTCGATCTCGACCCGGTCCGGCGTCTGAATCCCGAGCTTCACATCGACCCGCCGCTGCACATCCTCGTCCTGCACCACCACAAACCGCCTCCCGTCAAAGACGCGGATCGCCTGCGCCGGCAGCCACAGCACAGAGTCCTTGTGCTCCAGCTGCACCCGCACCTGTACCAGGTCGCCCAGCTCATAGCCCGCGTCCTGCGCCGACTGATCAATCGTCAGCCGCGTCGATTTGTCCACTTCGGTCACTTCGCCGCTGCCCCCGCTCCCAAACGGGTAGGGCAGCCTGCGCACGAATCCCGTCAGAATCGCGCCCGGCCGCCCCACGAGCGACACCTCCACCGCCATCCCTTCCTCCAAATCGTTCATCTGATCGCTGATCAGGTCGGCCTTCACCTCCAGGTCGGTGATGTCGGCAATCGACACGACCGTATCAAACGCATTCACCGGCCGCCCTGCCGTCAGCGATACCGACAGCAGCTGCCCGTCGAAAGGCGCGCTGATCGTGCCGTCCGCGATCGCGCTTTCCAGCTTCTCCACCAGCAGCTGCGCCCGCTTCACGTCGTTCACCAGCAGCGGGTCCACACCATCGTTCAGCTGCTCCAGCGCAATCTCCGCCAGCTCCACCTGCTTGCTCTGCACCGAAATGGCGAAATTGTCATCCGGGCGCTCCGTCCGCAGATTCATCAGCTGCAGCAGCGCGATGTCCAGGTTGATCTGCGCCCGCCGAATCTGGAACTCCAGGTTTCTTTCCGCCGCATTCAGCCGCGCCTGCGCCCGCTCCAGGTTCAGCTGCGTCGACGTCAACTCCCGCTCCAGGTCGTCGATCTCAAGGTCGGCGATGACCTGGCCCGCCGTGACGAAATCGTTCCGCCTGACGTAGACACTGCGGACGCGTCCGCTCACGCGGAAGAACAACGCCTCCTCCACCACCGGCGCCACCCGCCCGCTGAACGTCCGTTCACGCATTATCTCGCCCACCTTCACCGTATAGGTCGGCTTGATCGGTATCACCGAGGTCGGAATCGGCGTCGGCGTCGGTTCATTCGCGGCGATCTCCGCGCTGCGCCCCGCCGGCAAAAGCGCGCAACCGCTCAACGCCATACCGAGCGCGACCGGCATCACCCCGCGCGCGATCCGCCGCAACCGGGCGGCTGCACCTCCGGTTACTTGCACAAACCGGCAAACTGTTCGGGAACAGGACAGACGGTTCATAAGTTCCTTGCTTCTTCCCCGCCCCCCATGCAGGTAGGGGCGCATAGAACAAACCGCAGGCACAAAATATGCTTCAAACGAGAAATGGGAACGCAGATGATACAGAGAGTATCCGCGCATCGGTCCGGCTTTGCGCCGCCTTTCGCCCCGCCCGCGGCACAAAATGCCCCACCGATCCGCTACTTTGTGCGATAAGACGCTACTGCGTCAATCACTTCAGAAGTATATACGCCCTACCCTGATCTACCCAAACCGGGCAGGGTAATCCCTCCTGAGAAAATCCCTCCCACCACCGGATTTCCCACCCTGCCAACACTGCCCGGCCCGCCAATGGCATTCCCCGCCGCGATAAGATAAAATGCCCGTCCAAGCCCGACATAAATCCATCTCTCCGGTCCAGGCAACCCGCCTGACGCGCCGGTCAACAGCCAATAAAGACGGCCGAACAGAGATCGCCAAGCCCCACAGGAAGCAAAACCATGCCCCGCCCGCAGTCAAACCGCCCCAATGTGCTCGTCTTCTTCACCGACCAGCAGCGCTGGGACTCCACCGGCCTGCACGGCAACCCGCTCGACCTCACGCCCAACTTCGACCGCATGGCCCGCCAGGGCACCCACCTGCACACCACCGTCACCTGCCAGCCCGTCTGCGGCCCCGCCCGCTCCTGTCTCCAGACCGGCATGTACGCCACCGCCACCGGCTGCTTCCGCAACGGCATCCCCCTGCCCCGGGACGCCCGCACCCTCGCCCACTTCTTCAGCGACGCCGGCTATGACACCGGCTACATCGGCAAATGGCATCTCGGCGACCGCGGCAATGTCGGCCCCGTTTCACAGGCCGCGCGCGGCGGCTACGACTACTGGCTGGCATCCAACACGCTCGAGTTCACCTCCGACGCCTACCGGACCGTCATGTACGACAACGACGACGCTGCCGTGAAACTGCCCGGCTACCGCGTCGACGCCCTCACCGACGCCGCCGTCCGCTACGTCGATGCCCACCAGCAGGACCCCTTCTTCCTCTTCATCTCCTACATCGAGCCCCACCACCAGAACCATCTCGACGACTACCCGCCGCCCGACGGCTACCGCGAACGCTACGCCGGCCGCTGGACGCCGCCCGATCTGCTCGCCCTGGGCGGATCCTCCCAGCAGCATCTCGGCGGCTACTGGGGCATGATCAAACGGCTGGACGAGGCGTTGGGCCGCCTCCTCGACGCTCTCAAGAGCCTCGGCCTGGACGAGAACACGGTCGTCCTCTACACGACCGATCACGGCTGCCACTTCAAGACGCGCAACGACGAATACAAGCGTTCCTGCCATGAAGCGTCGGTACGCCTGCCCACCGCGCTGACCGGCCCCGGCTTCTTCGGCGGCGGCGAACTGCGGGAGATCGTCAGCTTGCTCGACCTGCCGCCGACACTGCTGGACGCAGCCGGCCTGGACCTGCCGCAGCAGATGCAGGGCCGTTCGGTGGTTCCGCTTGTCAACCGCCAATCGGCCGACTGGCCGCAGGAGGCCCTGATTCAGATCAGCGAATCACAGGTGGGCCGCGCCGTGCGCACCCAGCGCTGGAAATATGGCGTCACCGCGCCCGATTCAGATGCAAGAAGGGATGCCGGTTCTGAACGCTACGAGGAGCAGTACCTCTACGACCTGCAGGCCGATCCCTACGAACTGACCAACCTGGCCGGCCTCGAGTCCCACCGCCGCGCCGCCGACGTCCTGCGCGACCGGCTCATCCGCCGCATGGTCGAAGCCGGCGAATCCGCGCCCACCATCGACCCGGCCGCGCCGCAGCCCAGCCGCCAACGAACTGTCACAGAAGAGGAAGCGCTCGCCTAGAGGAAAACCCTACCCACAAACCACAGTTCACCAACCCCTGCAGTTACTGGCCACTGACCACTGGCCACTGCAGTCTCACTCAATATCCACCCGGCCCCGCTGACCGCCGCTCTCTTCACTCTGCCCGGACGCATCCGGCTCGCAGCGCGCGATCGCGGCGTCCAGCAAAGTCCGCGCCGCCAGCAGCGCCTCCCGCCGCGCCGCATACGCGTGCGTCCAGAACTCGCGCGGCAGCCCGAGATCGCTCTGCTGCAGCTCCTCGCACAGACCGGCCACCCCTTCCAGCAGCCACGTCGAGAAGGTAAATGCGCGCGCGCCCCGCGCCTCACGCGTCCGCCCCTGCTCCTGCGAAGAGGACGCCTCCGCCTCAGAACCGGCCCCGTTCTGCGAGCTCCCGTCGCTGATTGGAATCGACCCGTTTTCTGCCATGATTGCTACCCCGTTCGCGCCGTTCCGGCTGCCTATGCCGGTTCATTGACGATCAGCGTGCGCATCACCTTGTAGTCGTGCCCGCCGAAACGGTACTTGTACTCCTCATCGCCTTGCAGAAAATCAAATACCTCGATCCCACGCGCAATCGCATGTTGAATCACATAGCCCAGCAGCACCCAGCCGGGACTGTAACCCGCCCACCGCTCCGTGTCATAGCCGGAATTGTAGAGCAGCAGCTCCTTCTTGTATTCGAACGCCATCAGCGCCGCGGCCCTCTCCCCGTTGAGGGAAAGGAAACTCAGATGCAGACGGCCCGCCTCCAGCATGCGCCCCGCCATGATGCGGAAAAACCGCTCCATCTGCGGCGTCATGAACGACTCCTTGTCCGGCCGGCTCATCCGCTGCAGCCGCAGAAACGCATCCATCGCCTCCTGCAGCTCGTCCATCGACTGGACCAGCTTGAAATCGACCGCAAGCTCCCGCTCCGCCCGCCGCTGTTTGCGCCGGATCTCATGCCGCTGCTTCTTGTCGATCTGCCCCAGATAGCTCTCGTAGCGCGGCGGCAGATGCACGTGCGGCGCCACATCCTCCTGGCTCACCTCCACCCGCAGCCCCGCACGCTCAAAAATCGACGGCAGCACACGGTAGCTCAGACTCTCCTCCGGCAGATTGCACAGGTCAATATGGTCCCACGCCGGCGCATCCTCGCTCTGCAGCCAGCTCAGCAGACAGTAGTAGACCGACCGCTCCCATCCCACCGCGATCAGCATGTCCAGAAAATCGCTCACCTCCACACAGCCGACCAGCTGCAGGCTGCGCTTGCCCGCCCATTTCCCCCGCTTATGCTCATTCAGAAAGAACGGCGCGATCCCCACCAGCTCCGACGCGGCCGCGCCATCCTCCCCGCACGCGTCCCCGTAAAAGGCCAGGATCCACAGCTCGCCGTTCCCCAGCTCCTGCCACCACACCGACTGCCACTCGTGCGTCAGAAAGAAGCTGTCATAGCGGCTGCGCGCCAGCAGATCGTTCCACGCCGCCGCCAGCCTGCTGAATCCGTTCGGGTACGCCTTCGGCCCGTAAATCTTCACCTCCAGCGTACAGGGCGGCACGGCTTCGGGCCCCGCCTCCTCCGCGACAATCTCGCTCCACGCCGCCATGCCCTCCGTGTCGAGACCGTCATGGCGACGGTGCCGCGTCAAGGCGGAGCCCTCCGGCGCCGCGATATCTTCAGGTGCGCCCCTGCCCGAAACGGGCGCAGTGGTGATCGGCATACGCTCCTCAATCCCTTGGCCTGCTACTCGTCGAATCTGAAACTGTCCAGCCGGGACACCCGGGGGGCGCCTTGGACCCAGGCAGCAACGCTTTTCGCTACAACCACGGTACTGATTCTCCTGATTGTAGCCAATTGGCGGGGATTCAACAAACGAAAGGAAACCGGCCACCGGCCACTGACCACCGGCCACTGACCACTGACCACTGCCGTTAACTCCGGGGATCTCTGCTCTCGCGAAAACGGAGGTATCCGATCGCAGCCAGAACGACCAGGAGAAGGAAAAGGAAGGTCTGCCCCTGCGCCGTCTGCGCAATGCGGAGAAAACGCTGCCACACCGTCACGCCCGCCGCCTCCGACCTGCTCGTAGACGGGCCGGACCGCTGCACCACCGCCGACGGCGTCGACACACCCACCGCCACGATCGTGCCCCGCACAGGCACCGTCGGCGTCGCCTCCGTACCCGTCTCGCCGCCTGCCGGCGCCGCTGTCGCCGCGCCCGGCTGCGCCACCGCGCTCTTATCCTCCTGCGTCGGCGTCGCGGCAGGTGTAGGCGTCCCCCGCTGCTCCGTCCCGGAACCGCCCCCCTCCGCGTTCGGCGCGACCGCATTCCCGTGGCACACGTTTACAACGAGGTCGTCCAGGTACATCCACGTGCGCAGACCGTTGCCGTCGTTGAAGACGTTGAAGTAGAGATAGTAGGACCCGCCCAGGTACGGCGTCAGGTCGACCGTCATCGTCTCCCACGCCGGGATCTCCACCCGGCGGCGGTAGAGGATTCCGGCCGTTTCCAGCGAGGTCCGCAGCAGGATCAACTCCTGCCGGTCCGACGCGACCGTCGGGTTGAGCGTGCCCGCCTCCTGGCTGCGCGAGAGATGGTTCCAGCGCAACGACGCGCTCGTCGCGTCCTCCGGCAGCACGATCAGCTGACGCACCGACGAATAGGACGAGATGTTCTGCGTATTGCCTCCCGGCGGGTTGCCCAGCCGCAGCGACCACGATCCCGCGAAGCTCTGCTCGGACAGGGCCGGAACCGTCGGCGATTTGCCCACAATCCAGTCCGACCAGTCGTTCAGCGCCTGTTCGAAGTTGCCGTTCTGCAGCGTATCGCTTGCCGCGCAGCCGCTCGGCAGCGGCGTCGTCACCGGCAGCGGTGTCGCCACCGGTTGCGGTGTCGCGCTCGGCTGGGCTGGCGCGCCTGTCGCCGGCGGCGTTACAAACGGCGTCGCATCCGGCCCGCACGCCAGCAGGCTCACGTCGTCCAGGTAGAGCCCGGTGCGCCCCCCTGCGCCGTCATTCAGCACACCGAACTCGATCCGCACCGTCCGCCCGCGCAAATGCGACAGGTCCACCTGCTCGAACTGCCACGTCTGCGTATTCGAAAGCCGCGACCACGGCTGCGCCAGCCGCACGCCCGTCGTCGCCTCGTAGACATTCAGGATCTGCGCATCGTTCCCCGGCGCGGCTTCGTGAATTGGCCAGTAGTGGAAGCTGAGCGTGAAACTCTGCATCGAGCTGGGCAGCGCAACGTCCTGGTAGAGCCCGTCGCTCACCCCCAGGTTGGCGCTGTCCACGATCCCCAGCCGCATCGAGCGCGTGCCCGCATACGTCCTCGCCGTCGAATAGCTCGGCGGCAGCGCCGTCCCCGACAGGCCCCAGTGCAGATCGGTCACCTCGAAGCCGCCGTTGATGAGCAGCTCGCTGCACCCGTCCGGCGACAGGTGGGCCGCCTCCAAATCGTCCGCGGCCGGCGTGGCCTCCTGCGCCCAGGCCGCTGCCGTTCCCAGCCCCAGCAGCGCGCTCACCAGCAGCGCAAAAGAAAAGAGGGAGAGAATCCCTCTCGCGCCGCGCCGCTTCGTCCCTGATTGTCTACCCATCAACCATCCAGCCCCGCGCACCACAACAGCTCCTTCGCAAACAGACAGGATCCTGATTGTAGCACGCCGCTAGAACTACGCCAATGCCGCCGCCGACCAGTCGGAAAGCCGGATCGACGATCAGCGCGACAAAGAGCCGCCCTATCGAAAACTGATTTGGGCTTTTCCCAATGTCAGCGTATCATCACAGCCGTGGCGCAGCCATGCTGCTGGCAGACATGCATTGGAGCGGGAACTGTTCCGGTGCGCCAGCGCCGAATCGATTTGGAGACCGCGGCAATCTGAAAGGAGCGGCTACTGGTCGAACTGTCATTGATGACAATGTAATATCGGTCCATTTCTTCATCCGAACAGCTCAAGTCGATCCTCAGAGAGGAGGTGCATGATGCCTGTGGATTATTCGCTTTTCAGACGGATTCGTTGGGCGAAGTGGAAGGCGGTCCCGACATTGCTATTGTTATTACTGCCATCGTGTTTGTCCCCGCTGGCGGCGGTTGCCGCCCCCCAAGAACAACCAAACGCCCCTTACTTCCACCTAATTAAACCCGGCGAATCCCTGGCCGCAATTGCGGCCCTGTACGGCGTCTCCGTTCAGGAACTGAGGGACGCCAATAACCTCGTCAACCTGGCAACTGTGGTGAGCTGCGAACCCAATAGTGACAGCACACAGGCGCGGGGCACAGTGCGGCTGAATGGCCAGCCGGTCAACGGTTACCGCGTGGTTTTCAGTTGGGAGCCGGACGGACAGGTGGTGGCCAGGGCGATTTCCGGTGGGGGCGGCCAGCACGGAGGCCAGTTCAGTCATATCCTTGAAGGTTCCGGCCCCAGGGAAGGGGACTGGTGGTTCTGGGTCGAAAACAGTGCCGGGACCCGCATTTCGGAAGTGGCGCACCTCTACACGGACGAACATTCCCATACGGGCAGATGTCAAAGGGCGGTCATCGACTTTGACATTCAGAATCTGGATCTGACCTACATTGGGCGGAGGCTGCGCATTCCCGTCGGCGGCAACGTTCCTGTCAGCAGTCCCGCTCCTGTCACCAGTCAGGGAACCGCCGCCTACCAGACCTATCACATCGTCAGACCCGGCCAAACCATTGCCGGCATTGCCGCTCTTTACGGCATCCCTGTTGAGGAGCTTAGGACAGTCAACAACCTCTCTAACCGGGCAAACGTGGCGGGCTGCGACCCCAATGCCGACAGTACGCGGGCGCGCGGCACGGTGCGGCTGAATGGCCAGCCGGTCAACGGCTACCGCGTGGTCTTCAGTTGGGAGCCGGACGGAGAGGTGGTGGCCAGGAGGCTTTCCGGTGCGGGAGCCTTTCCCGGCTTTTTCACACACATCCTGCAAGGGGACGGCCCCCGGGAAGGGGACTGGTGGTTCTGGGTCGAAAACAGTGACGGGAACCGCATTTCCGAAATGGCGCACTTCCGCACGGACAGCCATTCACACGAAGGCATGTGCCAGTGGGCGGTACTTGATTTTGACATCCGGAATCCGGATCTGACTTACGTGGGGCGGAAGTTGCATATCACTGTCGGTGAAAAAAGGACTGCCGTCTGGACGGGCGCCTTTTACAACAGCCGGAACTTGAGTGACGCTCCCGTCCTTAACCGACAGGACGCATCCATCCGTTTCGATTGGCAGGCAGGCCACCCGGGCGCCGGCGTCTTCAACGATAACTTCAGCGCTGTCTGGACGACCACCCGCCACTTTCGGGCCGGCACATACCGCTTCTTCACACTCGCGGATGACGGCGCGCGGCTCTATGTGGACGATGTTCTGATCGTATCGGACTGGAACATCCATCCGGCCACGCAGTCATTCGGAGACGTCTACCTGGGCCAGGGCAATCACACGATTCGAGTCGAGTACTTCGAAGCCGAAGGGCTGGCCTCGATTTCTGTCTGGTGGGAGAGGAGGTAGCGGGAAACGGGCGTAGGTTCCGCCGCTTCCGCTCGGAAGCGGCGGCGCCAATGCTCTCCACAGGCCTGGAGAGTTTCTCCATTACACACCTTAGGTTGTGGTCCAGTTTTTGGGCCAGGCCCACCCCTTCCCCCACAATCCCTCCCCCCCATTTGCACACCGCCTGTTCACGGTTACAATAGACCCAACAGCTGCCCGCCGCGTCACATACGCTCCACCCGCGGAGACAGACCGGCTTGATCGAAGACACGAACCCACCATCGGAGGAGCCAAACGCCGCCGCCGACCGGCGCGACAAAGAGCCGCGCCCGCGCCCAACCTACCTCTTCCTCGTCCGCCACGGAGAAAACGAGTGGACCGAACGCGGCGCCCTTGCCGGCAGAACGCCCGCCGTCGCCCTTAACGAAAAAGGCGTAGAGCAGGCCCAACAGGTCGCCCAACGCCTCAAAGAGCAGCCGATCAGCGCCATCTACTCCAGCCCCCTCCTGCGCTGCCTCGAGACCGCCCAGCCCCTCGCCGACGCCCTCAACCTCCCCGTCTCCATCGACCCCGGCATCCTCGAGGTCGACTACGGCGACTGGCGCGGCGGCGACCTCAAAGAGCTCGGCAAGCGCCCCGAATGGCAGCTTGTGCAGATCTTCCCCGGCGGCTTCCGCTTCCCCGGCGGCGAAACCCTGCGCGAAGTGCAGAACCGCGTCATCACCGCGCTCGAGCGCATCCGTACCGACCACGAAGGCGAGGCGGTCGCCGTCTATGCCCACGGCGATCTCCTCCGCACCGGCTTGGCATACTATCTCGGCACGCCGCTCGACCTCTTCCAGCGCATCCAGATCAGCACCGCATCGGTCAGCCTCGTCGCCTTCCATCGCTTCGGCCCGAGCATTTTGGCTGTGAATGACAGCGGCGCCCTCCCTGTGATAAAGTGGGAGGAAGAATCGGCATCTTCCCGCAAACCATCGGCCTGCGCGGCGGACGCCGAAAACGAATAGTTGAAAACCCGCATGGAATCACAGTTCACCTTCGACTTCAATCCGGTCAGCGCAATCGTCGCCGATGCCGTCGGCCGCCCCGGCCAGCGCACCTTCTTCCTGCAGGCGCGGCAGGGCGCCGACCTCGCCACCCTCGTCATGGAGAAGGAGCAGGTCGCCGCGCTGGCGACCTCGATCCTGCAGCTCCTCGAAGAGCTGGAAAAGGAACGCGCCGACCCTCCAACCGCCGAGGAACAGACCGCCGTCCCCAACCTGCGCGAACCGCTCGAACCGGCCTTCCGCGTCGGACAGCTCGGCTTGGGCTACGACGAAAAACAGGACCTCATGGTCCTGATCGCCCAGGCCGTCCCCGAGGCCGAAGAAGAAGATTCCAGCGACCCGAAAGCCCGCTTTTACGCCACCCGCGCGCAGATGCGCTCCCTCAGCGAGCATGCTCTGCAGGTTGTCGCCTCCGGACGTCCCGACTGCCCTCTCTGCGGGCGGCCCATCGAGCCGGACGGCCACTTCTGCCCGCGCACCAACGGCCACGCCTACCCGCTGTCTCTGTAGATTCCAGGCGGCCAATGTCGCGCCGTAGTCACGCCGCAGTCACGCCGTAAACTGTCGCCGCTGAACGTTGCGCCCTCCGGGCCGCGCACGATCAAATGACAGACCACGACACGAAGGTCGAGTCCCAGGAGCGAGCTGCAGACGGCGACGCCGTCGTCGAAGATCAGGCCGCGCCCGCCGGCCCGTCAGCCGCCTCTGCCGACCACGAGATCGTGCGCGCCCTCGCCGAAGGCGAAATCGAGGAAAAGGGGCTGCTGCCCTACAGCTCCAACTACACCTTCCTCACTGCCGTGCATCACCGTGGGCAGGAGTTCCCCGCCGTCTACAAACCGCGCCGCGGCGAAAATCCCCTCTGGGACTTCCCCGCCGGCACACTCTGCCAGCGCGAGACCGCCGCCTTCGTCGTCAGCGAGGCCCTCGGCTGGCGCGTCGTCCCCCCGACCGTCCTGCGCGACGGCCCGCGCGGGCCCGGCAGCATCCAGTTCTTCATCGACTGCGATCCCGACATCCACTACTTCAATATGCGCGAAGACGCCCGCTACGCCCCCGCCCTGCGCCGCCTTACCCTCTTCGACTTTCTCATCAACAACGCCGACCGCAAGGCCGGCCACTGTCTCTATGGCTACGACGAACACATGTGGGCCATCGACCACGGCATCTGCTTCCATCAACAGTACAAGCTCCGCACCGTGATCTGGGAGTTCGCCGGCGAGCCGATCGAGCAGGAGCTCCTCGCCGACCTGGGCTCCTTCGCCGCCAGCCTCAGGCAGGCAGCCAGCCCCCTGATTCAAACCCTGGACCGGCTTCTCAGTCCCCCGGAGCGGCATGCCCTGTGCCAGCGCGTCGAGCAGCTGGAACAGGCCCGACACTATCCGGCGCCCCCGGCCCACCAGCGCAACTATCCCTGGCCGCCCATTTAGCCGCAGCGGTTCGCGCAAGGTGGATGCGCCCACCACGAACCACTGACACCAGGCACCGATTATGAAAGCCGTAGTCATGGCCGGCGGTGAAGGCTCCCGCCTGCGCCCCCTCACCATAGGGCGCCCCAAACCGATGGTCCCCCTCGTCGACAGACCCGTCCTCGGCCATATTCTCGAGCTGCTCAAATATCACGGCATCACCGAGGTCGTCATTACCCTCCAGTACATGCCCTCGGTGATCCAGGACTTCTACGGCGACGGCAGCAGCCTCGGCCTCGACATCCGGTACGTCGTCGAAGAGATGCCCCTCGGCACCGCCGGCGGGGTCAAGAACGCCGCCGCTCACCTCGACGATACCTTTCTCGTCATCAGCGGCGACGCACTGACCGATTTCGACCTGCAGGCCGCGGTCGAGCACCATCATCGCAGCGGCGCGCTCGCCACCCTCACCGTCTACTCCGTTCCCAATCCCCTCGAATACGGCGCCGTCGTCAGCGACGCAAACGGCCGCATCACCCAGTTCCTCGAAAAACCGGACTGGGGCACCATCCGCTCCGACCGGGTCAACACCGGCATCTACGTCCTCGATGCCGCCGTCCTCGACCACATCCCCGACGGCCTCCCCTACGACTTTTCCACCGAGCTGTTCCCCGACCTCCTGCGCAAGGGCCAGCCGCTCCATGCCTACATCGCCGCAGGCTACTGGTGCGACGTCGGCACAATCGGCGAGTATATGCGGGCCAACGCCGACCTGATCGGCGGCAAAGTCTGGCTGCCCCAGCCGCTCGGGCAGACCGCGCCGGACGCGCCCCCGATCGAACGCGGCGACCTCATCCTCGGCGAAGACGTCGAGATCGCCTCCGACGCCCGCATCGACGGCCCCGTCTATCTCGGCAACGCCGTCAAAATCAAGGAAGGCGTCACCATCCAGGGGCCCTGCGTCGTGCGCGACTACACCGTCGTCGACCGCTTCAGCCGCCTCGATCACTGTGTCGTCTGGCGCAACACCTATATCGGCGAGACCTGCGAACTCCTCGGCGCCATCGTCTGCCGCCAGTGCAGCCTCAAGAGCGGCACCATCGCCTACGAAGATGTCGTCATCGGCGATAACTGTGTGCTCGACGAGAACTGCGTCGTGCATCCGGACGTCAAACTGTGGCCCAACAAGCGCATCGAGGCCGGCGCGGTCGTACGCGAGAGCATCATCTGGGCCAGCCGCGGCCGCCGCTCCCTCTTCGGCAGCGCCGGCGTCAGCGGCGTCGTCAACGTCGACTTTACCCCCGAATTCGCCGCCAAGCTCGGCAGCAGCCTCGGCGCCAACCTCCCGCGCGGCAGCTACGTCGCCATCAACCGCGACTCGCACCGCAGCTCCCGTATGCTCATTCGCGCACTCATGAGCGGCCTCTCCAGCGCCGGCGTCGATGTCTGGGACCTCGGCGAGGTGCCCGTACCCGTCGCCCGTCACTTCGTCCGCAACCACAGCGACGCCGCAGCCGGCGTCCACATCCGCCTCAGCCCTCTCGACCCCCGCGTCGTCGACATCCGTTTCATCGACAGCCAGGGCCTCGACCAGAGCCGGGCCGACGAGCGCGCCGTCGAACGCAGCTTCTCGCGCGAAGACTTCCGCCGCGCCTTCCTCGACGAGGTCGGGCAGATAGACTACCCCACCGACCCCACCCAGCACTATATCGAAAGCTTCCTCGCCTGCGTCGACCACGACACTGTCCGCGCCGCCGTCTCCCGAGCCCATCCCCAACTCGTCATCGATACCTCCCACGGCCTCGGCGGCGACACACTGTCGACAATTCTTGGCCGTCTCGACATCGACTATCTGCCCTTGAACGAGCCTATCCAGGGCGCCCTGCGCGATCAGTTCCGCCATCAGCTCCAGCACCTGGCCAAAATCATGGGTGTGCTCGATGCCGGCGTCGGCGTCAAGCTCGACATCGGCGGCGAGAGGATCTTCCTCATCGATGAGAAGGGCTCTGTGCTGGACGACCTGACCGCGGCGTTGCTCCTGCTGGAGCTGGCCATGTACGCCAACCCGGGCGCCAAAGTCGCCCTGCCCGTCGTTCTGCCGCGCGCCTTCGAGACCGTCGTGCTGCGGCATGGCGGCCAGTTCGTCTACACCCGGAACGACCTGCGCGACCTGATGGCCGCCGCCAGCGGCGACCTGCTCTTCGCTACCGACGGCGCCGGCCACTTCATCTTCCCCGACCTGCAACCGGTCTCCGACGGCCTGCTGGCGACCGTGCGCCTGCTCGAATATCTCGGCCTCCGCCAGGCCGCGGTCAGCGACATCGTCGCCGCTCTGCCCAGCTTCTTCGTGGCGCATCACAGGGTCGACTGCCCGTGGGAGTCCAAGGGCACGGTGATGCGTCTGCTCAATCAGAGTTATCAGGGTGAAGACGCCGTCAACATCGGTGGTCTGAAGATAGACCTCGGCGCCGAGGAGTGGGTCCACATCGGCCCAAACCCGGAGCGGCCCCTATTCGAAATACGCGCCGAGGCCCGCGACCCCGAACGCGCCACCGCCCTGGTCAAAGAGCACGGCGATCAACTCCTGCAGTGGATAGTCGCCAGCGAATCCTAGGCCGGAACTGCCGGAACTCGTTAAAACCCGAAAGTCGGAACTCGAAACTCGTTAAGACCCGGAACTCGGAAAGCCAGTTTCCAGTCGCCGGTTGCCGGTGGCCAGTGGCCAGTGAAACTTATCGCGTACGCGGCCGTTGCAATTGACGTTGCAGTTCGAGTTTCGAGTTCCGGGTCTTAACGAGTTTCGGGCGATTTTGCACAGCCCGATCTCGGTTGCTCTGCACCGGTCAATAATGCGCCGCTTGCACCATCCTAGGCCTATTGGCGGGATACACGCCCCCGGAGGGCAAGCAGGGCCAATGTCAAGCTGACGGCGGCGACGGCGGCAGCGGATAGCAATCCCTTCACGATCACATCGATACTCCACCCTTCGCTGATGATGGAGCGCAGCGCGGCGAGGAGATATGTAACCGGGTTGTACGATGCCACCGTTGCCATCCAGCCTGTCATCGCCTCGAGGGGAATGAACATCGGCGTAATGAACATTAGCGGCAGAAATATCATGAAACTGTTATTGACCGCCGCTGCGTTCCCCGTCTTTAGGGCGATCGCATACGGGAAGCCCGCGTAGCCAAGACCCCACAATGCAGCCAGGGCCACAAAGAGGACGGCGCCCGGCAACCCAGTCTCGAATCGGACCCCTACGATATGGCCTCCGATGAGCACCGGGATCGACAGGGCAACCACCAGCACAATGTCAGCCGCCATCAACCCCATGAGGAGGGCCAGGCGGCGAACCGGTGTCATCGTCAGACGGTCAAAGTAGCCGCTCTGGATATCCTCAACCAGTGTCACCGCTCTCGAGAGGGGGCCGGTGACTGCGAAGACGATGGCTACCGGAAGCTGAAAAGCCCTGTAGTTGATGCCCCCGCCCGCCTCCACAAAGTCTTGAAGTGCTCCGGTATTCACAGCAAAGAAAAAGAGAGGGATTACGAACCCCGGCAACACCGTTTCGGGATCGCGCAAGACCGACCGTAAGGCCCGCCGAGATACCACGAAGACATCATTAGCGAAGCCTCCACTGCGCGCATCAACTCGAGTTAGCCCTGTCACTGCCATGAGTCCTCTCCCTTTGTCGCGTCTGCTTCAACCGCAAGTCGTGCGCCGGTGTAGTGGAGAAATACGTCGTCCAGCGTGGCAGTCCGTAGGATGATTTCCTCCGCGGTCGTTCCCGACCGGTCCAGGGCAATCGCCACCGAACCGACCACCCTTGAACCCTCGTCGACGCTCAACGTCATCTCATCTCCGTGCACTTCAATACTCTCGACGCCCCGAATCTGCTCGCACGCTTCGACCGCTGAACTCGTTTCGCCGGCGGTCCTTATCACAACCACGTCAGAGCCCACCGAACGCTTCAATTCGCTGGGAGAGCCTTCGACCACGATCCTCCCCTGATCGATTATGCCAACCCGGTCAGCAAGATGGTCAGCCTCCTCCAAGTATTGGGTGGTCAGGAAAACGGTGACCCCATCCTCCCTGTTGACGCGGCGAACCTCATCCCAGACCTTTACGCGGCTGATGGGGTCAAGCCCAGTGGTGGGCTCGTCCAGAAAGAGAATTTGCGGGTCATGAATCAGGGCTGCCGCCAGATCCAGCCTTCTCTTCATGCCGCCGGAATATGTGCCTATCTGACGGTCAAGGGCCTCTCCGATGTCGACCAAACCTTCCAGATAGTTTATGCGCTGCCGGGTGACCTCGCCTTTGAGTCCATATAGACGCGCTTGGAGATCAAGTAGTTCACGCCCTGTCTGTTTGTTGTCGAGCGCTGCCTCCTGGAGCGCAGCCCCGATCCTCAGCCTGACGGCGGTAGGCTCGCTGGCAATGTCGTGCCCGGCTACCAATGCTGACCCACTCGTCGGCAGCAGCAGAGTCGTCAGCATCCTTACGACAGTTGTCTTGCCGGCGCCATTTGGGCCAAGAAAGCCGTAAATCTCGCCGCTGCATACCTTGAGGTCCACCTCTTCTACTGCCTTGACCGCGCCGAATCTACGCGTGAGCGATCTTGCTTCTACTGCGTTTTCATCTGGCATGTCACCTTCACTCCTCGCTCGCGCCAAGTTCGACCAGCACCTCAAGCGGCGCGCCGCCGCGTATTACACGCAGGCGCACCTTCTTGTCAGCCCGGTTGCCGCGTAGCACCATTGCCAGGTCGCCGGGATCTCGGAGCGGCTCATCATCAAGGGAGATAAGTATGTCGCCGACCACGAGCCCTCCGCGCTCAGCCGGGCTGTCAGACTTCACGGAGTTAAGCAGCACTCCCGTTTCTTGGCCTCCCTGCTCTAAGGTACTCGCTGGAAGCTGAACCGCCTGGACGCCGACGCCCAGATAGTTCCGTCGAATGGACCCATGCTTAACGAGATCCGCCACCACCGGCGCGACGGTGGATCTGGAGAGGGCGACTGCCCCCTCCCTCCCAAATGCAGACGTAGCCATGCCGATGATCCGGCCGTCCGCCCCAAGAATCGGACCGCCGGAAAAGCCGGGGTACATCACCAGGTCGGGCCGTATGTAGTGGCTCGCCTGTCCCCCTCCGGGCACGTGCCACGCCCCGCCGACGACGCTTAGAATGCCAAGTGAGGCCTGCAGAGTCGGCCCGGGGCGGCCAAGCGCCAATACTATCTCACCAACCTTCATCTCATCTTCGGGCGTCCAATCAATGGCATACAGCCCTTCAGCCTCAACCTTCAGCACCGCGATGTCGATTCCGGGCTCCCTTCCCAAGAGCGTTGCCTCCAACCCGCTGCCGTTGGACAGACCGACATGAGCTCTGTCTTTTCTCACAACATGGTTGGCGGTAACGATCAGACCTTCCTCTGACCAAACAATCCCGCTGGCCGGGTAACGCCGGCGTGCATCCACCTGGACAACTGTCCTCTCCGCCGACCGGGCGAGAGCAGCTATGCCATCACTGATTGCGCTTAATTCACTAGACATCGTTGAGCTCCTCCATATGCAGGCTACACCAACAACTGTAGCGTGCTTGCTCCACAGGTTTCCATGCCCTTAGAGTAGAGCTGCGCGCCAACTGTCGCATCCGCTGAATGGATGGCTTGCTCCCGTCAGATCGGGTAGTAACCTGGAAGAGGAAGATTAGGCGCAGTCCTGCAACTGCCACGACTTACTGTTCGCCGTCAGAGAGTCAGCAGCCCCAGCCGCGTGGCCTGAACGACGGCCTCCGTGCGGCTGCTAACACCGAGTTTTGCAAGCACCGCTTGCACGTGAAACTTGGCGGTGTTAGCGCTGATGCCCAATCGGGAGCCAATCGCGCGGTTTGTCAGCCCATCGGCCACAAGGGTGAGGACCTCCAACTCCCTTGGGGTAAGCAACGGCGGCATTTCCTGGCGGGGCGGAGCAAGAGACAACGGCCGCGACTCGGCAAAGGCCGGGTCTGTCACGATCAGACCTGCTGCCGCCGCATGAAGGGCGGCGCGCAAGGTAGGCGGCCTGACCGCGCGCGCGAGGAGGCCGGTAACACCAATCTGACGAAGGTAACCGTCAGAAACGCTGTTCGGCAATATGGCGACGACCGGCATGCCCTCCTCGATTAGATCGGTCACAACCGCCCAATCGTCAACACGGTCCGCCGCCCGGGCATCCCAGTCCGGTTCCCACAGCAGCACATCGGCATCCGCAACCATTTTCCGTGTCAGCTGGGCGGAGTCCTCCAGCGCCACAGCCAACACATCCGCTTCCTGCTCGAGGATGGATGTCAAGCCGCCCAGGGTTAACCGGTCGGCTGAGAAGACGAGTACCCTAAGGGGAATGCCGCGATAATCATCCATTCCCACAATAGTGCCGCATTCGGCTACAGCCTGCTGTGAGCAGGATAGCAATTTGGGTAGGAAGCGAACTCTCTGTGCTGGAGATCAAACGCCCCGTATGGTCGGCCCCAATCGTTAGACCACGAAATGGGAAAAATAAGGTGCATTCAGGCGAATGCGGCCGGCTCTGATCGGCAACGGGCGGTCTGCCGTAACTGCCGGAACTCGTGAAAACCCGGAACTCGGAACTCGAATGCCTACACCGGCGTCCGCCATTTGGCCAAAACAGAACATAAGATCTACAATGTTGGGGCAGTCACAATGACAGTTTCTAGTTTCCGCCGTTGAGCGAGTTCCGCCTTTCGAGTTTCGAGTTTCGGCCGTTAAGGAGAATCCCCCATGATCTACAAGGACTTGGACGTATGGCAGAAAGCCATGCTTGCTGCCGAAAAGACCTACCGCATCGCTTCCCAACTGCCTCGCGAAGAAACCTACGGCATCCGCTCGCAACTGACACGCGCCTGCATGTCAATCGCCAACAACATCGCCGAAGGCTGGACCCGAGAGACGCCTGCTGACAAAGCCCACTTCCTCACCATCGCACACGGATCAGCCTCCGAAACCGAGACCATGCTCGAAATGTGCCGCCGCCTCAACTGGCTGCCCGAAGACGACATCAAAGAGATTCTCTCTCTGCTCAACGACGTCGGCAGTATGCTCACAGCCATGCGCCGCCGACACCGCCGGAACACCCGGGACACCCGGAACTCGTGAAAACCCGGAACTCGTGAAAACCCGGAACTCGCGAAAACCCGGAACTCGAAACTCGGAACTCGAAACTCGCACGGCATCTGCTCACGCGAGAGCGAGCAGGCTTTCGCTGGTGGAAATGCGACAAACTGCCGTACTTGGCGAGTGCTGGTGTTCGAGTTCCGAGTTTCGGCAGTTGACGAGTTTCGGCCGTCAAGCCGTTCGAGTTTCGAGTTTCGGCCGTTCCGAGTTTCGGCAGTTGCCGCTGCCTCACTCTCCATTCCCGTCATCCCACTTGACACCCGGAAGGAAAGCGCTCTCCGAGAAGCTCTGCGCTTCCGTAGGAAGCCGCACCCAGATCCGCAGCCGGTGGCTGCTCGTGTAGTTCCCCGCTTTGTCCCTGGCCCAGTAGCGGATATTGTGAATGCCGCCCTCGGAAACGAGGAACGGCTCGCTGTACAGCTCGACGGGACCGTCGTTGTGCACATAGGCCACACCCCACACGCCGCTGGTCGCGTCCTCGGCCTCAATCGTGACGGTGACAGGCCCGCTGAACAGCACCCGTACCGAAGGTGTCGGCGTGGCCGCAGGACTCCCGTTCGAGTCGGTTTCGGTTGTCGCCAGCACCGCCGCCGCCTGCACAACCGGCGCCGTCCGGTCAACCCGCAGCTCGCCGGTCCCGCTCTCCCCCTGCAATCCCGACCGGTCCTTGGCCTGGAATTTGACGCTGTACGTCCCGTCAGCGATCTCGGCCAGCGACGCCGACAGCTTCTGCGCCGCCAGCGGATCGTTGGGCTTTGTGAAATGGGCCGTCTTCGGCTCGTCGTCCAGCAACAGACGGCCGCTGCTTTCGTCCAGCCCGCTGTTGTAGTCCTGCACCGGCACTGATATCAGCACCGGCGCCTTCGTCCACCAGCCGTGCAGATTCTCGATATCGCCAAACTCCGGCGGCTGTTCACTGCCGTATTCGATCTCCCGCGTGACGACCGGGCTGGCGTTGCGCGCCGCATCGAACGCGATCGCCGATACCGTCGATCTGCCGCTGTGCCGCAGCGGCCAATCGATGCGCCCCCTCGTTATACTCTGCAGCTGCCACAACTGGATCCGGTCGAGCGCCAGGTCCGTGTCCCCGTGCCACTTGACCCGGAACTCCAGCCCCTGGACCGGCTCGAAAAGATGAAAATCAACCGGGATCTCGACATATTCGTCCGCATCGGAAAAATCACTCGGCCAGATGTCGCGCAGGCCCAAACGCAACGTCCCGCCCTTGTCGGTCACATCCAGCTGGGCAATCGGCCGGTCCGGCAGCACACTGTCATCGCCGTCATCCTCAGGCTCGCCGATGCGCATCCGGAACAGCGCCCGATAGGTGGCATTGTGCGGAACCTCTTTCGTGTACGGGCCGTACCACCAACCGGCCTCGTGCTCATCCGCACGCGCCTCCCTCGTCCGGTTGCCGTCCGCCTCCGCATCATCGATATCCTCACCGGTCGTCTTGTGCAGGTTCTCCCCCTGCCAGATCCAGTTGTTGCTCAGGCCGATGCTCGCTCCCTGCTCCGGCGCCGCCACCGTCAGCGTGGCCCGCTGCGCCTCCACCGCCGACGGCGCGGTGAACGTCGGCGCGTCCGGCGCGTCCCAGTCGACCTTCAGGGCTACCTGTTCCTGCTGGCTGTTGCTGAGCGACAGCGTCGCCGTCAGCGTGCCGCCGCTCGTCAACTCCGAGCTGCGCAGCCACACGCCGCTGAGCGGCAGCGAATCCGGGCCGGGCTCAAAGTCGACACTGCCCGACAGCGGGCTGCGCGGCACGAGCGAGCCCCAGCGCAGCCCGCCCGACGGCAGATACCCGCTCAGCGGCAAGCCGGTGAACCCGCCGATCGCCTGGCTCGGCTGCCGGGCGTTCTGCAGCGTAACGTCGCTGTAGTAGTGGCCCAGAATCTGCCGGTACGTCTGCCCCGTCTTCGCCCGCCGCACGCCGCCCCACTGGCTGAGACCGTAACCGTGCCCCCAGCGCACTTCCCCCAGCCCCGTCTCGTCCGGCACAGCCTGCAGATAGGCCACCGCCGGGTTCGTCAGCGTCGGATGGCTGTTCTTCGCGCTGTACATCGCAATGATCGGCGCGCCCGTGCTGTCCTTCCTGTATGCCAGGTACTGCCCCGCGGTCGCATTCACCGCCGCATCGGTCGACGCGTAACGGCCGTTGCACATCATCTGAAAATTGGCCCAATCCGTCACGTCATAGTAGCGCCGCCCCCGCAAAATCTGGTACCAGGCATAGGTGCGCGTCGCCACGCTCTGCGCCTTCAACGCCTCCGCCGGCCACGAAATCGGTACCTCCGCCGGCACCGAGCGCGCCACATACTCCTCGAACGGGACTACGTCCACCTGCCAGTCCGGCACGTTGCGGCAGTTGTTCTCCGGGTGATGCGCCACCCGAATCGTCGCCGGGTAGGTCAGCGTCGCCGCCTCAATCCCCTCCCTCGTCGTCGGATTGTCATCCTCCAGCGGAATGTTCTCCTCGATGATCGACCTGTTGCCCGCGTCGTAAATCCCCGAACGGCCACTCTGCCCTTCGATCTGTTCGAAACGAAGCCGGTTGCTGCGCCCCGTCTGCCAGCGCGGGTTGTGGCCGGGAATCCGCTCGCGCACACGGCCCGTCGCCCGTTCAATCAGATAGATCTCGGCCAGACCGATCGTCTCCGTGCCCGCCGGCACAACCGTTATCGCCATCAGCGTGCCGTCAGGGCTGATGCGCGGCGTGCCAAAGTGCGAACCCGACCGCTCCAGGATAACCTGCCCGTCAAGCGTCAACGTCGGCGCATTGGGCGGCCCCAGGACCTCGATATCGGCCGGCAGCTCGTTGCTGCCCTCGCCCGCCGTCGCAGAGATCAGCGACGGCGCCACCTCCGTACCGACAACGTAGAGGCAGACACCGAACAGTGCGATGAGAAGGCCGACGAAAAGCAGGCGGCGGATCGAAAACCCTGACAGCATAGAAGCAGAGGCTGGTGGTACGTCCTTGGTCGCTGGAGGCCGGCGACGGATACCATCCACCGACCGCTAACCACCATTGTAACAGGTACGCAAAAGAATTCGTATTTGGCTTTGCCGAACGTGGGGGGTACAATCGCGCGCGCAAGAGGGTATTTCGGTTTGCGGACCCCGACTTTGGCCCGACGCGCCGGGCGCCGGACAGATCAGAGACCACCTGGGTGAACGACGGTCGCAGCCTCCTTTCTGATCAGGAAATAACGCCGGAAATTCGCCCTTCAGGGCTGTCTGACGATCAGATCATATCCTCCTCTCCGCTGGAAACAAAGAACCTCGGCGAACTGCTGGGTCAGACGATAATCGAGCGTAAAAAGCGATCGCCCTGCGCCTCCCAACCCGTTGTCATCGCACTGGTCGGCGACCTGGGCGCCGGCAAAACGACATTCACGCAGGGTCTGGCCCGCGGACTGGGCCTGCAAGCGCGCATCACCAGCCCTACATTCACCCTGATCAACGAATACCCCGCCCCCGCGCACGACCTGCGCCTCTTCCATGTCGACAGCTACCGGCTCGCACTCGATCCCGCCCAACCGCCCAACCCCGCGCCAGGCCAGGCCGGGCCGGACGACGCCCTCGCGCTTCAGCTCCACGGGCTGGGCATCGACGAGATCTTTGACGCCGCCGCAGATGGGCCGAACGGCCGGGAAGGAGGGCCTCCGGAGTCCGCCATGACCCACGTCGTCGCCATCGAATGGGCCGACCGTATCAGCGATCTGTTGCCGGACGACCGCCTGACCCTCCGTTTCGTCAGCCCCCCGCACAGGCAACCGCAAGGCCAAGCCGCTGCCGCGGATGAGCGGATCTTGCGCTTCTGTGCCGGCGGCCCCTCCAGCCGCGCCCTGCTGGCCGCGCTGCCGACCGCACGCGCCCGTGCCCGGGCGGCATCCCCGCCGCCCGCCACCGACCACTGCCGTGGAGGCGCCCGTGACCCCCGCTAGCAGCCAGGTCCGGCACTGGATGACCCCCAACCCCCATACCTGCCACAGCGAGGACTCGCTCGCCGACGCCCGCGACCTCATGGCCGAGTATCGCTGCCGCCGCCTCCCCGTCGTCAACGAAAGCGGCCACCTGATCGGCATCGTCAGCCTCGGCGACCTGCGCCAGGCCGCGCCCTCCACCGTCTCGTCCCTCAGCCTCTTCGAAATCAACTACTTCTGGGCCAAACTCCCTGTCAGCGACGCCATGACCCCCGACCCGGTCACCGTCGCCCCCGACAGCTCTATCCATACCGCCTGCCGCTTCATGCTGGAAAACGAAATCGGCGGCCTGCCCGTCGTCGCCGGCCGCAAAGTCGTCGGCATCATCACCACCACCGACCTGCTGCGTTTCGTCGTCGAGCACGCTTCCTGACCCGGTCGCCCCTGACCCACTATCCTATGGAGCCAACCATGCACCGCAGACTGGTAAGCGAGATCATGAGCTCGCCCGTGATCACCATCGGGCCGGACGCGCTGGCCTCAGATGCCGCCGGGCTGATGGAGGAGAACAGAGTCCGGCGCATCATCGTGGTTGACCAGGACGGCTATATCTGCGGCATCGTCACCGACGCAGATGTGCTGGAGGCGGCGACCGCCCAAAGAGCCCGCAGCCCCTACGATCCGGCCTTCGACGAGGAGTGGCTGGCGGTGCGCGATGTGATGACCGCCGAGGTGTATACGATCGCGCCGGACGCGCCCATCGGCCAACTGGTCGAAAGGTTCATGGAGACCAAGATCAGCGGCGTCCCCGTCGTTCAGCCCGCCGGGCCGCGCGGCGGGCGTCTCCTGCCCATCGGCATCGTCACCGAGACCGATATCTTCCGCCTCATCAGCGAAGCCTGGCGCGCCGACCAGGGCTAGCGTTCGGCCTCCACGCAACCGCCCGGCCTTCGCCCCCGAATCCGCCGGTCAAATACCGAAAGCGATCGACAATTGGTAGGGGCGCCCCTTGTGGGCGCCCTTCGTGGGCTATCTTGGCGTCCGGATTTAGATGCGATTGCCCTGGTCGAATTTCAAATTTCAAGAAAAGGCTTGACAAATCGCTTAACCTGGTGTACGATATTTATCGAAGCTGGCCGAGAGGACGAAAACCGCTCTGTCAGCGCTAATTGAATCCATGGACACCCTGTTAGACCGAGGGAAGGGCCCCCGCTGATACAGCGCCCGCCCACTTCCCAATCAGGTACAGGCGCTCCGCTTCTTTACCGGCGCACGCACTGCTCCGCCGGTTAGACGGGGCGCTTTTTGGTTCCCCGAGACCGCAGGAGAACAGCAGTGAACCATGATTCAGTAGGACCAGGAGAGAACCCCCAGGACGGCCGCGACCCCAAACCCTGGGAGCAGCAGCCCGGCGAACCACCCGATCACTACGGCTGGTTCAAGATCTACCTCACCCTGCCAATACCCCGCAACTACGTACGCGTCGCCGAATTCGTAGGTGCGAATCCCGCCAGCGGCTGGATTGGCAATATTGCGCGCGAGCGGCGCTGGAAGGAACGCGCCAAGGCCCTCGACGCCGACCGCGCCCAGCGCCTTGTCGTCCTGTCCGAGCTGCGTAGCCAGCTGCTCAAAGACGCCGCCTTCAAAGCCCAGTACCAGGGCCTCCATCTCACCGGCCGCGCGCTCGAAAACGCCGCTGTCGGCGAAATGGATCGCGACGAAGCCCGCCACTATCTCAGCCCCATCCTCCAGCATAACCGCGGTCTGCTCAGGCTGTTGACGCCCCGCAAAAAGAAGACCGGCCGCAAAGAGCAGACGGACCGGATCAAGATCGATGAGAAGCGGCTGCATCGTCTGGTCAGGCGTAGAGCGATAGAGATAAACGACGAGAGAATGGAGCCGCTGATAGAGGAAATGATGGCCTTTTGGGATAGCTTAGACGCCGAACAGGAAGCCGGCAACGACCCGGCTACCGCTGAACGCGAGGAGACACAGGAATGAAAGACACCAATTTCGAGCAAGCCGCCGGCACGCAGGACGGCGGCCAGCCCAAACCCTGGGACCGGCAGCCCGGCGAACCGGCCGACTGCTACTACTGGTTCCAGATCTACCTGGCCCAGCCAATCCCGCGCAAGGTCGCGCAGGTGGCCAGACTCATCGGCACCAACTCCGAAAGGACCTATCTGTCAAAGATCTCCCGCGAGCGGCGCTGGAAAGAACGCGCCGTCTATTTCGACGCCCACAAGGCAGAGCAGATCGTTGTCCAGGCCAAAATGCGCGAGCAGCTCCTGCTCGACAAGATCTTCGAAGCCCAGTTCCAGGGCCTGCTCAACACAACCCAGGCCATCGAAAACGCCGAGCTCGACCAGCTGGACCGCGACGAAGCGCGCGGCCACCTCGCCCCGCTTACGCAGCACCAGCGTGGCCTGCTCCGTATCGCCATGCAGCAGATTGAGCAGGCCGCGGAGAGCTCCCAGGAAGAGCGCAACGAAGACCCTCTCGCGCAGCTAGTCGAGGAAAGGGCCCTGGCTATGGTTGAGGAGTGGGAGCGAGAGGATGAAGAGCGGTTGAAGCTGATTTGGGGCAGTGATGAAGAGTCCGCAGAGACCTGCGCCGATCCTGAGGAAGACGGCTGATACCGCCCCCCGCAATATCCACCACTGCCGCCCCGCTTGCGCGCTGGTCAAAGGGGGCTTCGGCTCCCTTTCCCGGCGCGCAAGCAGGATCAGCCGCGCCCGCTGCAGACATACACCCTTACAACCGGCCCGCCAGCCGATCTATAAAATCGCGACCGCCTCTTGACAGCCTGATATAACATATGGTATACTGATCCAATCATTCACATGAATCAGATTATGTATTCATTTGAACTCTGGTAAGATTATCGCATATGACGGAAAGGTACCGAGACGGGCTGCCCGGCAACTACCCGGAGCGAATCAAGAACGTTCGCGAAATCAGAGAACTTACCCAAATGCAGCTCGCGCAGCAAATTGGGGTCTCTTTTGCGACGGTCAATCGTTGGGAGAACAGGCAGACGCGTCCCACCCAACTGGCTTGGAGCCGTATCCTCGAACTCGAAGAGTCGCTCGGCAGTTCCATGCTCGCTGATACGAGTCCGCCCTATGTTGCGTCATCTTCTGCCGCGCCGAGTCTGAACTTCGCCGCCGACCCCGAAGCGGTCGCGGCCTTGGTAGAGGCCCACCGCCTGACCTATGGACACCTCTTCAACGCGGCCTTCGCCACCGAAACCTCCCTGATCGACCCCTTGCCGCATCAGCGCATTGCGGTCTACCAGCGTATGTTGGACCAGTCTCCCCTTCGCTTCCTGCTGGCAGATGATGCCGGCGCCGGCAAGACGATTATGACCGGTCTCTACATTCGCGAGATGCTTTCGCGGCGTCTGATCCGTCGCGTCCTGGTTCTGCCCCCGGCCGGTCTGGTGGGCAACTGGGAACGGGAGCTGAGGACGCTCTTCCGCCTGAACTTTCACATTGCCGTCGGTCCCGACGCGCGCGCCGGCAACCCCTTTGCCGGCCCCGACAGCGACCGCCTGATCGTCAGCCTGGATACCCTGGCCGCGGAGCGCATGTTCTCTCGGCTAAAGGATCCAGAGACCGCGCCTTATGATCTGGTCGTCTTCGACGAGGCCCACAAACTGTCGGCGGACCGTGAACCGGACCTGCGCGTGCGCAAGACCGACCGTTACCGACTTGCCGAGGCGCTCGCCGGTGCCGAGACCGACGGCGAGCGCTGGCGGTTGCCCTGGTCGGCCTATCATCTGCTGCTGCTCACCGCGACACCACACATGGGCAAGGAGTTCCCGTACTTCTTCCTCTGGCGCCTGCTGCTGCCGGACATGCTCTCCACCTATGACGCCTTTGTCGACTTTCCCCGCGATTCGCGGCGTAAGCACTTCATCCGCCGCACCAAGGAGGAGCTGGTCCGTTTTGATGAAAAGCCGCTCTACCCACAGCGAAACTGCGACACGCTGAGCTATGACCTGACGCAGGGCCCAGGCAGCGAACAGGAGCTGTATGACGGAACGACAGACTACATCGCCAACTTCTACAACCGGGCCCAACTTCTGAACAGCTCCGCGGCCCGCCTCGTGATGAGCGTTTTCCAGCGCAGACTCGCGAGCTCTACCTACGCCCTCCTGCGCTCGTTCGAAAGACGCAAAGAGAAGCTGGAAGGCCTGATCGATGAAATGAAAAACGGCCGCATCAGCGCAGAGCAGATCGGCTCCCGGCAGAAAGCTCTTGAGGGCCTTGAGGATATCTTTGAGACCAGGACATTCGACGAGTCGGTTACGGGCGAAGACGGGGGCGCGGACCAGGAGGCCTTTGAAGAGGAGGCTCTGGGCGCAACTGTAGCCATCAATCTCTTTGATCTGGAGGAGGAGCTTCTCAAAGTCGAAGAGTTGCGGGACAAAGCGCGCACCCTTTACGAAGCCGGAGAGGAGTCCAAGTTCGAGAAGCTGCAAACCGTCCTGCGCGACCCTGAATTCGCTGGCGAAAAGCTGATCATCTTCACCGAGCATCGCGACACGGCCGATTTCCTGATTCGGAGACTTGAGGGCCTCGGCTTCACCGGGCGAACTGCCCTGATACACGGCGGCATGCCCTACCAGGAGCGTGAGCGGCAGGTGGAACTCTTCCGCAAGCCGGAAGCCGAAGGCGGGGCCAGCTGTCTCGTCGCCACCGACGCCGCTGGCGAGGGCATCAATCTCCAGTTCTGCTGGCTCATGGTCAACTACGACATCCCCTGGAACCCCGCCCGCCTGGAGCAGCGCATGGGCCGCATCCACCGCTACGGGCAGAAGCGCGATCCGGTCGTCATCGTCAACCTGGTGGCCGGCGCGACGCGGGAGGGCAGGGTCATGCAGACGCTGCTGGAGAAGCTGGAGACGATCCGGCGGCAGCTTGGGTCGGACAAGGTCTTCGACGTAATCGGGCGTCTGTTCCAAGGCGTATCGATGCGGGACTATCTCGCGCAGGCGGCCGCCGGGAAAGAGCAGGAGGCAGTTCGCCGCATCGAAGGCAGCCTGACGCGTGCACAGGTCGAGGCCCTGCAAGAGAGGGAGCGTTCACTCTACGGCGAAGGGGGCGAACTGCGCAGCGCGCTGCCCCAGCTGCGCCGGGAGGCTGCGCAGGAGTGCTACCGGCATCTCATCCCCGGGTATGTACGCCGTTTTGTCGAGAGGGCCGCGCCGCTGCTCGGCCTGCGCATTGAAGGAGACCCGGAGCACGAATTTGCGCTTCTGCCCACCCGGCCGCGCGCCCTCGATCCCCTGCTCACAGCGCTCGAATCCTATCCCGACAACCTTCGCAACCGCCTGACCGTTCACAAGCCGCAACCCGACCCCGACCCCGACACAGCGCCGCCCGAAGGGGCGGGCCACCGGACACAGCACAGGCGCAGCGGGGTTCGCGCCTGGATGCACCCGGGAGAACCGGTCTTTGACCGGCTTGCAAACGAGATCATCCTCCGGCACGGAAACGACGGCCTGCGGGGGGCGGTTTTCGTCGATCCCTACGCCGACGAGCCGTACCTCTTTCACGTGGCGCTGGCCTCAGTGGAGCAGTCGGCAGAGCCCGGCATGGACCGCGCGCATGCGCCCAACGCCAGGTTGCTGGAGATGCGGCTTGTGGGGCTGCGTCAGAAAGCGGACGGCGCCCTGGAAGAGTGGCCGGTGGAGCGGCTTCTTCTGCTCAAAGGCGCGCCGGACTTCGCGCCCGGCCGAGAGCGGCTGGCCATCCTGGCCGGCAAGTTGCTCCCCGACGCGCAGGAGTTCGCCCGTGAAGTGGTCTGCGAGCAGCTGGTGCAGACGCAGCGTCAGCGCATCGTTGCCGACCTTCCTTACCGGCGGGAGCACATCGGCCGCGGCTATCGCTTTCAGGAGGCGGAGCTGGCCGCGCGGCGCAACAATCTTCTGGCTGAAGCGCGTGACGGTGACGCCAATGCTCGGCAGGAGCTGGATCTGGTCAAGGCGCGCCAGCGCAGCCTCAACGCGGTCCGCAGCCGCCGCCTGGCCGAACTCGATGCGGAAGTTGACAACGTGCGCGCCGGCAAGTTCGACTTTCTCGCCCACGCGCTCGTCGTGCCGGCACGCGATCCGGAGGTTGCTGAGCAGTTCGACCTGCAGGTGGAAAGGGTGGCGATGGAGGTGGCCACCTCCTATGAGGAGAGCCGCGGCGCGCGCGTGCAGGATGTTTCGCGGCCGGAGCTGGCGCGCCGCGCCGCGCGCGTGCAGGATGTTTCGCGGCCGGAGCTGGCGCGCCGCGCCGCTCTGCCCGACTGGCCCGGCTTTGACATCCTCTCCGTAGAACCCGGCAACGGGAGCCGCAACATCGAGGTCAAGGGCCGCGCCCGCGCCGGCGCGGTCGCGATCAGCGACAACGAGTGGGCCGCGGCCTGCAACCTGCGCGGCGACTACTGGCTGTACGTCGTCTTCGATTGCGACACTTCGCATCCGCGTCTCGTGCGCGTGCGCGACCCCTTTGGCAAGCTGCTCGCCAACAGCCGCACGTCGAACTCGTATACGGTCAACGCCGAGGCGCTCTATGGGGCTGCGGAAGATTAATGGGAGGGATGATATGACCGCAAGACAGCCGCGCTACAGCAAAGAGGAGTTCGCCCGCCGCGGCCAGGCACTCTACGCGGAGTGCGTGAGGCCGCAGGTGGAAAGAGGCAACAGCGGGCGGATCGTAGCGATTGACATCGAGACGGGTGAGTTCGAGGTGGGAGATGATGCGGTAACCGCCTGCGGCCGGCTCCTGGCGCGCCGTCCGGATGCGCAGCCGTGGTGTGTGCGCATCGGGCACCGGGCGATGCACCGGTTTGGGCGGTTGCATGGCAGAGGCGCGTTATGATTGAGGGTCGGGTCAACGCGAACGGCGAGGCAACGATCTATCTGCTCTTCCCCGGCATTGCCGGGGAAGAGCAAACTGTCGAAGCCATAATCGACACCGGCTTCACCGGTTATCTGTCACTTCCGGCAGTGCTAATCGACCGGCTGGATTTGTCCTGGGCAGGCCGTGGTCAGGCGCTACTGGCCGACGGCAGCCTGCATGTGTTCGACATGTATATTGGCACAGTGATGTGGGATGGCCAGCAGCGCACGATAGAAGTAGACGAGGCCGAAACCGAGCCGCTCGCAGGAATGGGGTTGCTGAGGGGGCACAGTCTGCGCGTGGATGTGGTCGAAGATGGGATAGTCAGGATTGAGGCACTGGCGTAGTTCAGCGTCATGAGGACGAGGTAACAGGGCAACGAATGGATGGTGGCCTGCAGTTCAGGCAGCTAGCCACTATTGGCTGGACGACATCGACGACTGCGCCACGCCGCATCCGCTGCTCATGCGCGATCCGACCAGCAAGCTGCTTGCCAACAGCCGCAGTTTGAGTTCGTATACAGTCAACGCCGAGGCGCTCTACGCGGCCGCGGAAGAGTAACGGGAGGCAAAGAGATGGGCGTAACGCAGGTAACGGTCCTCATCCGCAATCCGGCTGAGCCGGACAGAACTTGGGAAGGGCTTTTCCTCGTCGATACCGGCGCGATCGACTCGCTGGTTCCCAGGCCGCACCTGGATGCCATCGGTCTCAAGCCCAAGGGCCAGCGTGTATACGGACTGGCCGACGGCAGCGAAGTCCGGCTCGACATCACGACCGCCGACATAGAGTTCATGGGCGAAATCGTCGGCGGGACGATTGTGTTTGGCGCGGAGGACGCCGAGCCGCTGCTGGGCGTGACCGCGCTCGAGTCGGTGGGGATTGAAGTTGACCCGCGCAATCAGACGCTCAAGAGATTGCCGACGACGCGACTCAAGGGCCTGGGCACAATGGCATATTGACCCTTAGGGAGGGGGACATTGATGGAATACAAACGAGATCACATATTCATAAGTTACGCTACAGAGGATTGGCTCCTATGTGAGTGGCTTGCCCGTCGGCTTGCTGCGGAGGGGTACGCCATTTGGTGCGACCGGCTGAAGATGCTTGGGGGAGAGAATTGGCCCAACGACATTGAGATCGCGATAGACGAACGAACATTTCGGATGCTCGCACTAATGTCGCGGGCTTCAATGAGAAAGCAGAATCCACAAGGGGAGTGGCTAAAGGCTAAAGCAGTAGGGGCTAAGTTAGGAGTTGAAGATTTCCTCATTCCGCTAAATGTTGAAGGTCTTCGGCCTCATGAGATTATATGGAATTTCCAAACAACAAATTACATCAACTTTTCACATAGCTGGGCCGAGGGTCTCGCCGCTGTATTGAAAAAACTCCACTCTGTCTCAACACCCAAGGTATTGAATGAGGGAAGACGGCTCGCTGCAGAGTCTACTTTCATGAAGACAGCAATCAGCGAAGAACCTGAACTCTTGATGAGCAACTGTTTTGAGATTATTCAGATACCTCGTTATCTACGCATTTATGGCGTTAAATCCGGCTCTCTCTCTAAGAGCGAGTTACACATGTTGCGAAGAGAGTGGGCATGCAGTGATGTGACCCCGTCCACAACATTGGCGTTTCACGATCCACCACCTAGCGTCACTGCCAAGCACAGTTTTCAATACGTTAAGGAGGTTGCTTGGCGCGATGCCATTAAAGTCGATGGTATTGACTCTCGCGACTTGGTGGTCATGCTTATTCGAAGATGTCTCTATAGACTTATGGAAGATTTCGGACTTAAGTATTCTGAATCTAACAGAAATTTCTTTCTTCCCCGCGGTCTCCTGCAAAAAGATCGTGTCCCCGTCACCCTTCCGAATGGGAGGAAAAGCTGGTTCTTGGGAGTCGGTAAACGCAAGTATTCAACCGCGGGGGGTGGAGAAATCTACAGATACCATCTGAGCCCTTCGTTTGATGTGTTGCGTGAGCAGAATGAACCCTCGGCGTTGTTTTTGCGAAATCGAGTCCATCTGACTGACATTCAGGGCAAGGAATTGGAAGGTCGTAAGATCCCATCGCGACGGAAGCATCTGTGCAGGGGTTGGTTCAATCATGAGTGGTGTCTGAGAACTCTTGGCATGGTACAGCTTCTCGCTGACAAGGACATGTACATCCGTTATGGGCCAGACGGAGAACAGCAGCTTGTCATAAGCGCCTCACCGATTGCCATGGATGCTCCACTGAAAGTCTGTGACGACCTAGTGGACGAAACCGATGAAACTTACTCGGCTTGGCAATCTGGAGGAGAAGCTGAAACCGAAGACTTCGAGGAGGAGTGAAAACGACATGTTGAGAGATCTGAAGATCTTTTCTGAGCCGCTTCTAGAATTTCGATATGGCCAGCAGATTTCCGACCCAAGGGACGGTTTGGCTCTCTTCGGCCCATACGATGCAGACATGCCTAGTCATCCAGGGGTGTTAACCTACGGTGTTGTCGGTACATCGGAGGGGTTGGATCATTTTGCGGCATGGTCGCTAGCGATGATTCGCGCATGGACTGATGCCCCGAAGAATCGTCACCGATTATGGCCCCCGTACCCGGGATTTCAAGCGGCATTCGCCTGCAACTGGTCTGGTGCACCAAGTTGGTATCGTCAGTTGAACAGTCACACATTGAGCGAACTTGCACGCAGACAGGATCCATACGAAAGGGTTTATTCTGTCGTTGAAGAATACCTCGAAGTCTTCAAAGAACTGGAGAAGCTAGATCAACGCATCGATGTGATGGTTTGCGTTGTTCCCGATGAGGTCTATCAGAACTGCCGTATGCAGTCACGTGTGTCGAATCCTTCTGGGGAAGGAATTTCAGGTAGACGAATTCAAGACCGCAAGAGAGGACAACTCGATATGTTCTCTTCGTATGAGCCGGAGCAGTACGAACTCTCACTTGATTTTCGACGCCAGCTCAAGGCGCGTACGATGATGTACGGTGTTCCAATTCAGATAATCCGGGAGTCCACTTTACGTCTAAGTGACGAAACTTCCTTCGGCCAAAGACAACTAACGCCGCTCTCTCATCGGATGTGGAATCTTACCAGTGCACTTTACTACAAAGGAGGGGGTAAGCCATGGAGACTTGCCACGGCAAGAGAAGGTGTGTGCTATATAGGGCTTGCATTTCGGCGGCGCGATACGGGAGGGCATTCGCAGACCGCGGCATGCGCTGCGCAGATGTTCCTCGACGATGGCGACGGTGTAGTATTTCTGGGTGAATACGGGCCATGGTACTCGCCTAAGACTAGGCAGTTTAGCCTCACGGCTGAGGCTGCGTATGACTTGCTTACAGGAGCATTGAAGACTTATGCACAGTTGCACGGGAAGACTCTCAGTGAAGTTTTCTTGCATTCTCGGTCCGAAATCAGTGTCGAGGAGTTTGAAGGATACCGCTCAGCCGCACATCCCAGCGTTAAGGTGGTCGGTGTTCGAGTGCGGTCCAGGCGTGATGGTCCCAGGCTCTACCGGCCAGACAAACCATGGCCAGTGATGCGAGGCACATTTTGGCAACATTCGCCCTCGAGAGGATATTTATTCGGTACGGGATTCAGGCCAAGGTTAGGCACTTACGATGGGTGGGAGACGCCAGCGCCTATGCAAATAGATATTCAACATGGTGATGCGAATGTGACCGACGTGGCACGCGACATTTTCGGACTAACAAAGCTCAATTATAACGGTTGTGGCGCTGGTGATTCCCAGCCAGTTACAGTCAAGTTTTCTGATGCTGTAGGGGAGATTCTTGTAAGTAACCCGACGGTGACCGATAGAAGACCCACGTTTAGGCACTACATTTGACGAGCAAATCCGGGAAGTCGCCATGATCGACAACAACAAGCGCCTTATCGAAGTCGCATTTCCCCTGAAGCAGACCTCCCTCGACTCCGTCCACGAAAAAAACGTCCGCCACGGCCACATCTCCACCCTTCACATCTGGCCAGCGCGCAGGCCGCTGGCGGCCTCGCGTGCCGCGCTGATCGCGACGCTGTTGCCGGACCCGGGCGACGCTGAGAAGCGCAAGGCGATCCTGGAGCGGATGGCTGGCCGCGTGGTGGAGAAGGTCGAGCGGCGGCGGGTGAACGGGCGACCGGTGGAGAAGGTGAAGGAGGAGACGGTCGGCGGCATCCTGCACTGGGGACGGGAGAACGGGCCTGATCTGCAGTGGTTTCGCGATGAGATCCGCAAGGCCTACGGGGGGCGGGCGCCCAAGGTACTGGACCCGTTCGCCGGCGGCGGCGCGATTCCGCTTGAGGCGATGCGCCTGGGCTGCGAAGTTACGGCGATGGACATCAACCCGGTCGCCTGGTTCATCCTCAAATGTACGCTCGAATATCCGCAGAAGCTTGCCGAACAGACGCGGCCGCTGCCTGAGTTTGCGCTGCGCGACGGCGAGTTCATGGAAGCGTTCCTCAAGGCCAAGGGTTTCAAGGGCGCCAGCCTGCGGACGATGTTGGAGCGGCTCGGGCACGGGGAGGGCGAGACCCAGCTGGAGTTCCTGAGCCAGGAGGACCCGATCTTCGAAGCGGACCTGGCGTGGCAGGTGCGCGCCTGGGGGCGTTGGGTGCTGGCCCGGGCGCGCAAGCAGCTGGCAGCCTACTACCCGACCTATGCCGAGTTCGAGCCGCTTACACCCGACGAAGAGGGCGGGCCGCGCCCTATGCAGTTGCTGGATACCGATGGCGAAGGCGTGGCCCAACTCGATCAGTTCAACGCCGAGTTTGACGGGGACTATCTCAAGGACCCGCGCAAGCCGCGCTGGATCGCCAAGCCGACCGTTGCCTATTTGTGGGCACGCACCGTAACCTGTAAGCAGTGTCGCGCGACGCTGCCACTGCTTAAGACGCGCTGGCTGTGCAAGAAGGACCGCAAGCGGGTGCTGCTGACGATGGAGCCGAACGATGAGCGCGACGGTGTTGTCTTCGGTGTGGATTCCGACGTCCCGCGTGTCGGCGGCAACGCGGCGCAGCGGCGGGAACATGACAGGCGCATCGGCGGCGGCACCATGTCGCGTACCGGCGCGACATGCCCCTGCTGCGGTGTGATTATGACGATGGAGGATATCCGCCTGGAGGGTCGGGCGGGGCGGTTGGGCGCGGTAATGACCGCGGTTGTGGTGGATGGTCCGAAGGGGAAAGAGTATCGGCTTCCGACCGGGGATGAACGTTCGGTGGCAGAGGTAACGGAGGAGCAGTTGCAAGCGATCTACGCCGATATTCCGTTCGGGTTGCCGGAGGAACCGCTACCGAGCCATGAAGCACCCGGAATTCGTGTCCCGCTCTACGGCTTTGACACTTGGCGCAAGCTGTTTACGAATCGGCAACTCCTGGCGCTGGGAGAGTTCGTTCGCGCAATGCGCAATATGTCAAGAGAACTTGGCGATTATCCGTCCGAGTGGGCAGAATCGTTGGTTGCTATGTGCTGCCCTATTATCAGTCGCATGGCAGATCGGGGAAGTATGCTGGCGACATGGACCAACGACCGCGAAACAATCAGAAGTACATTTGCGCGGTTTGCATTGCCGATTACATGGGACTTCTCGGAGTTTGCTCCGATTTCCGATACGACGGGGGGATTCAGTCAATCGATAGATTGGGTTTTCAAGGTCTGTGAACACCTGCAACTAAGCGTCGAAACAGCTAGCAGCGGAAGTAGCATCTGCGAGTCAGCAGCTTCCTGCCCGGTCGATGATGTTGACCTGATTTTGACTGACCCCCCATACTACGATGCGATTCCATATTCCGACCTGATGGATTTTTTCTATGTCTGGCTAAAGCGTTCTATTCAAGGTCTATCTCCCGAAATCAATCAGGCTTTCTCCAAATGTCTTGGGCCCAAGTGGGATCACAATTCTGAAGATGGCGAACTCATTGATGACGCTAGCCGGTTTGGGGGTGACAAAGCCAGGTCGAAGCAGAATTACGAGGATGGCATGGCGCGCACGTTTCGATCTTGCTTCACTGCGCTGCAGAGCGACGGTCGGCTCGTTGTCGTATTTGCTAACAAACAGCCTGAAGCCTGGGAAACTCTAGTTGCAGCCCTGATTCGGGCAGGATTTGTCGTTGACGGGTCGTGGCCAATACAAACAGAGATGGGGAACCGGAATCGAGCCATAGCCTCTGCCGCTCTCTCATCCTCAGTCTGGATTGTTTGCAAGAAGCGCGCGCCGGTCCGCCCCGGCTGGGACAGCAGCGTTCTGCAGGAGATGCGGGCGAACATTACGCAGCAGCTGCGCGACTTCTGGGACGCCGGCATCCGCGGCCCCGACTTCGTGTGGGCGGCGACCGGGCCGGCGCTTGAGGCGTTCAGCAAGTACCCGGTGGTCAAGAAGGCCAACGACCCCGACCAGCTGATGAGCGTCTCCGAGTTCCTGCGCGAGGTGCGGCGCATGGTGGTCGATTTCGTGGTCGGCCGCGTGCTGTCGCAGGACGGCGAGGAGTCGGTGACCGGGATTGACGACGTCACCACCTACTACCTGCTGCACCGCCATGATTTCGGCATGGGCGAAGCGCCGGTCGGCGGCTGCATCCTCTACGCGCTCTCCTGCAACCTCTCCGACGCCGCGCTGGTCAACCAGCACGATCTGCTGGCGCAAGGGCGAAAGGGGGGCAGCGCCGCGATGGATGAAAATGGCGGCAGCGAAGAGGACGGGGAAGAAAATGGCGGCGGGGGCGGCGCCAAGGTCAAGCTCAAGCCCTGGCAGCGGCGCACGGGCCGTAATCTGGGCCTCCAGGACGCGGGCGGGCGGCCTGCGCCGCTGATCGACCAGGTGCACAAGCTGATGCAGCTGTGGCGCGGCGGCGATCAGAGCAAAGTGAACGGTTACATTGACGAACGCGGGCTGCAGCGCAACGCGCTCTTTGCCCAGATCCTGCAGGCCTTGATCGAATTGGCTGAGGCCGGCTCCGAGGAGCGTTCGGTCCTGGAGGCGCTTAGCAACCACGTGAAGACCCGAGGCAATGTCAGCCCGTCGCGGCAGGGACGGTTTGCTTTGGGATAGATCCGGCCTTAGGAGTGTGCGTTCACAGCAAACGGGAGAAGGTCCCTGTCCTGCCGCGTAACAAACGGGGACTGCAAGATGGCCAGGATACAGGGGTTCAGAACGGCCGGAACTCGTGAAAACCCGGAACTCGACAACCAGTTGCTACACACACGGAACTTCGCCTGGCTCCCGCAGTTCGAGTTTCGAGTTCCGATTTTCGAGTTTCGGCAGTACTGTAGCTTGTGGTCCAGTTTCTGGGGCCAAACTCAGCAATTGCCCTGGGGCGTTTCTCCCCAAGTTCTCGGAAGGCAATAACCGCTGCGGCGGGACAGGGTGGAAAGCAGGAGGAGTCCGGCTACTCTTTGGCTTAGATGACGACGCGGCCTCCGTCCTCTACGTCGATGTTCAGGTTGTGGCGGTCCAGCATCCGCATACCCACGAGAGGAGTCGTATCGGCAGCGTCGGCCAGGACATATCTCGGCTGGCCGTCCCAGAGCACCGCAACGTCGTAAACATCAAAGGTCACCTCGCTGCCGTCGGCAAGGGTTGCCCGGCTGGTACCCTCAAGGGCCAATCCCAACTCCGTCGCCAACGCAGGAGTCACGGTCAGGAACCCAGTGAAGCCGGTGTCTATTATCGCCTCGATTTCACTTGCCTGCCCCGATGGACCTTGTAAGGCCAGGACCACTACCGGCTCATAGGTGGCGTTCACCACGCCCTCTAACACTTGGCGCTCCGAATGGGACGACCCCCAAACTGATGCAGTGCCCGGTATCCAACCCGGAGCAGCCAGACGTCAATAGCGTCAGGGCGTTGCGTCCGCAGACGCTTTGCTGCCGCCCGAAGGTCGTCGGAGATGGCCCAACTTCCGCTGTCAACGTCGATGGCGACATATTCTCCGTGGTGGTCCGCCTCAACCTGCGGACGGATGTCCCGCTCATATATCTCGTCGCCCAAGCGGGCAGTCTCTTCGCGAGGTCGGCGTGTGGGCATGGTGGTTTCCCTACCCTGGGCGGGCACTGTCGTACTCTCTGCGTCCTTCATGCGTCCCCCTTCGAGGCGTGCTTCTGTACATGGAGCACTCTATCACTTGCGGGCGTGTGCGACAACGAAAGAAGGTCCGCACAGGGGAGGACAGGGATCGGCCATAATTTACACTATACGACTTCCTAAGGACAATAGGCAGGTTGGACGCCGAGACAGACAGGCCTTGGCTAGCCAGGTTCTCGACAATAGTAAGGTGAATGCTGATTGGCCAGATTCGCAAATTGATGCAACTCTGGCGCGGCGGCGATCAGAGCAAGGTGAACAGCTACATCGACGAACGCGGTCGGCAGCGCAACGCGCTCTTTGCGTAGCTCCTGCAGGCCCTGATAGAGTTGGCCGAAGCCGGTTCGGAGGAGCGCTCGGTCCTGGAGGCTCTCAGCAACCATGTTAAGACCCGCGGCAATGTCAGCCCGTCGCGCCAGGGGCGGTTTGCGTATGGATGAGTCGGGCCTGACAACTGCGCGTTCGCAGCGCATGAGACGTGCGCCCTGTCCTGCCACATAGCCAATGGGGACCGCAAAATGGCCAAGATCCAGGGGTTCAGAGTAAGGAATTTCAAGGTGCTCAGGGATGTGACTCTGGGCCGCTTGTGGAATCAGCAAGAAAGCCAGCCGCTTACCGATTTGACGGCGGTCATCGGCAAGAACAGCGTCGGCAAGAGCTCCATGTTCGATGCCTTTGGTTTCTTGGGGGATGCCCTGAAGTCCGGCGTGGAAGAGGCGTGCGATGCACGCGGCCGCGGCGGTTTCGAGAGGATACGGTCACAAGGTGAAACCGGGCCCATTGAATTCGATGTCTATTACAAACAACATGGCAACGCCCGGCCGATCACCTATGAGGTGGCGATTGATGCAGACGAGTTCGGACGCCCTTACGTGCTGCGAGAACGGCTGAGGCAAAGACGAAAGGGCCAGAAATACGGACGGCCATTTTCGTTTCTAATGATCAATGACGGAAAGGGCTGGGCATGGAAAGGAGACGAGGAAGGGTATGTTATCGACGAGAGCAAGGAACAACTCGACTTTGAGACGCTGATCAGGTTAGTTACGGAGGAATCGAGCGAGACCGAAATCATCGAATTGGAGGACCGGCGCAGGCTCGGCATCGCCACGCTCGGCGCATTGAAACAGCATCCGCGCATTTCGGCTTTCCGCCGCTTCATCGAGGGGTGGTATCCCAGCTATTTTACGCCGGACGCGGCGCGCAGGCTGCCGCTGGCCGGTCCCCAGCCGCATCTCAACACCCGCGGCGACAACCTCGGCAACGTGGTGCAGTTTTTGGAGCGCGAGCATCCCAAGCGCTTCAGGAAGATTCTTGAAGGCATTGCCGAGAAGATACCCGGCATTGACCGGATCGATACCGAAAAGACAAGTGACGGCCGCCTGCTGCTGCAGTTCAACGACAGGGGTTTTGAAGACCCCTTTTATGCTCAGCAGATGTCTGACGGGACGCTGAAGGTCTTCGCCTATCTGGTGCTGCTCGAAGACCCGACCCCACCTCCGTTCCTCTGCATCGAAGAGCCTGAGAACGGTCTGTATCACAAGCTGCTGGAGACGCTGGCCGACGCATTCCGCGAGCACGCCAGCGGGCCGGGAGGCGGATCGCAGGTTTTCGTCACGACGCATCAGCCCTATTTTGTGAACGCGCTCGACCCGCAGGAGGTCTGGATTCTGGAAAAGGAGGCGGACGGCTTTTCGACCATCCGCCGGGCAAGCGACGATCCTCTCGTCAGGAATCTGGTCGAGGAGGGGTTGCCGCTGGGCGGCCTCTGGTACAGCGACTATCTTGACGAGAGGTGACCTGATGCACTTTGAGATCCTCGTCGAAGATCGGTCCGGCAAGAGGGCGCTTGACATTCTGGTCCCAAAGGTCATTGGCCAACAACATACATACAAAGTGAGGGGTTACAAGGGACTTGGCAGCATTCCCACGAATTTGACAAGCAGTACCAATGTCGGGACACCTTTCCTGCTTAACCAACTCCCTGCGTTGCTGAGGGCGTATGGAAAGACATACACCAACTCTGCGGCGGCGGTGATCGTGGTCTGCGACTTGGATAACGGCTGTCTGAAGGCATTTCGACAAGATCTTCTCACAGTTCTCCACGCGTGCAATCCAAGGCCGAACACCCGCTTCTGTATTGCTGTCGAAGAGGGCGAAGCCTGGCTGCTCGGCGACATGCCCGCGATCCTGGCGGCGTATCCGCAGGCCAAGGTCGCTATCTTGAACAGTTACATCAACGACTCGATATGCGGTACATGGGAGCTACTGGCGGACGCTGTGTTCCCGGGCGGCTCCGGAGCACTCAAAAAGAAGGGATGGCAAGCGGTGGGCAGGGAGAAGTCGGTATGGGCGAGGAAGATTCCGCCGCTGATGGACGTGGAGAACAACGCGTCGCCCAGCTTCCGGTATTTTCGGGATGAGTTGCGGGCGTTGATCTGAGAAGTGATGTTGGAACCATAGGAAATGAGTCGATGGAGGCTTGACACGCATAACGCAGACGGTTAATCAGATTTGCAATCTATGCGCTGGTCTTGGAGTACAGAAGAAGTCGAGCAGAAGAGAACAGGTGTGGCGTGAGCAGGAGAAGGGCACGGATGGATGACCACAGCCTTGAAAACATAACCAAGGAGTTGGAAGGGAGTGGGCTCATCGATGTGATGTACCCGCAATATCAGATGCTGATCACGTGTATGGCGGAGATGGCAGACGCGAGCGGAGGTAGAGAATTTCAGGCAACGCATACCCAGATCGCCAAGCGGTCGAGCGGCTACCGTCATGGAAGCATAACGCCTGAGCTTGTTGCCGAGCTGGTCTTCGATTTAATCAGGCTGGACATCGTAAAGCTTGTATCGGCGAGCGGTCCCGTGACCTATCGAAAGGGGATCGGAAAGGGGAAGTGGAGACGCATAGCGAAGGACGAACGAAGGACGTATCGTTTCAGCGGCTATGACCGTTTTGTAGAACTGGCCGAGGAGATACGACGGATGCAGGGCAACGATGATGCGCCTCTGTTGCCGCCTGTCCTCCCCAAAAGCAGCCCGATGAGAACGCTACAGTAGGGCCAGGCAGCAATGCAGCCGGCGTGCAGCAGCAGAGGCTACCGCCATATCAACCCGCTCCGTATGCCTATGTAACGCCCCAGGAAGGTAAGCAGGGAACCCCCTACTCCACTTACCGTCATCGGATAAACACCAGACGCCAACGGGCCTGCGCACCCAGGCCGTTATACAGAAGATCCAATTGCGTGCGAAGAGGCCATGATGAGCAAGAAACGTATCTGGACACCCTGGCACGGGGTAGTAAGCCTGCGCGACGACCTGAAGAGCGGCGAGCTCTCGCTGGCAGTCTTCGCCGCCGACCTGGACGATGTGCTCCTACAAAAAGGGCGGCGCAAAGTCTACGAGGATCCGGCAGAGTTCTTTGCCCTGACCTTTCCCACCCTGAATCTGCGAGATCTGGTGCGCGATGTGGCGCAGCGGCTGGCAGGGCACAGCGACAAGGCCTATCGCTCGCTGTCGGTCACCTACGGCGGCGGCAAGACCCACACGCTGATTGCGCTCTGGCACCTGGTGCAGGACCTGACCGGCCTGCCGGAACTGCAGACCGTAGCCGAGTTTGAAGCGCATATCGGCGGCCCAATGCCCCGCGCCCGCGTCGCCGCGCTCTGCTTCGACAAGATCGACCTGGAGCTGGGCGTCGAGACGCCCGCGCCGGACGGGTCGCGGCGGATGCTCAAATATCCCTGGAGCGTTCTCGCCTACCAGCTGGCCGGGGCCGAAGGGCTGAGTATGATCCACGCCGAAGGCAAGGAGGAGGAGCGCGCGACGCCGCCGGCGGAACCGTTGATGATCCAGATCCTCTCCAAGCCGCAAGAAGAGGATCTTGCGACGCTCGTGCTCCTGGACGAAGCGCTGATGTACCTGCGCGCGCAGGTCGAGACCGACCAAGCGGCACGCGGACGCATGGTCGCCTTCTTCCAGTACCTTGCGCAGGCGGTCGTCAAGGTGGACCGCTGCGCCATGGTGGCCTCGCTGCTCGCCTCCGATCCCGGCAAGCACGACGAGTTGGGGAACGAGATTCTGCGCCAGGTATCGGAGGTCTTCGGGCGTCAGACGGAGGAGGACGCCAGCCCGGTGAGCAGGGAGGATGTATCCGAGGTCCTGCGGCGGCGCTTCTTTAAGCCGGAGTCGATCCGGGAGCCGGACATTTTCCGCCCGCATGTCAACTCGGTGGTCGCAAGCGTCGCGTCGCTCGATGAACAGACAGATAAGGAGCGGCAGTCGGCCGAGGAGCGCTACCTCAAAAGCTATCCGTTTCATCCCGATCTCACCGAGATCTTCTACAGCCGTTGGACACAGCTGCCGCGCTTTCAGCGCACGCGCGGCATCCTGCGCACCTTTGCCATCGCTCTGCGCGACGCGGAGGCGTGGGATACGAGCCCCCTTGTCGGTCCTGCCGTTTTCCTCGGTGACCCGGGCGCGACGGACCTGGCCGAAGCGGCCAGCGAATTGGCCTCTATCGCCAGCGTCGATGCCAGCGTCGGCGGCCACCAGGCGTGGCGGCCGATCATCGAAGGCGAACTGGACAAGGCGCGGACGATCCAGTCCGAAGCGGCCGGTCTGAACCGCCGCGAAATAGAGCAGGCCGTTATTTCAGTCTTCCTCAGCTCCCAGCCGATCGGTCAGAAGGCGCAAACGGGCGAACTGATGAAGCTGCTGGCCACGACAAAGCCGGACAAGATCGAGCTGGAGAAGGCGCTTCACCGCTGGACTGAGCTTTCCTGGTTTTTGGACGAAGCGGAGGCCACTGCAGGTGGAATCGGCGCAGAGGGCGCGGCGCAGCTGCCGGGCGCGTGGCGGCTGGGGAACCGGCCCAATCTGCGCCAGATGCACGACGACGCCTGCCGCAATCGCGTCCCTGTCCCCCTGATTGAGTCGAAACTGATCGAGGCCATCGCAAGCGAAAAGACCCTGACGAGCGGCGCGGCCGCGGCCGGCGCCCGCGTCCATACGCTGCCGCAGGCGCCCAGGGATATCCAGGACGACGGCGAGTTTCATTTCGCTGTCCTTGGCCCGCAGGCCGGCTCCGAGGCCGGCAAACCGAGCGCGGTGGCCAGGCGCTTCATCAACGAGACGACGGCGGCGGACCGCCCCCGCGTCAATCGCAACGCAGTCGTGCTGGCTGTTCCCTCCAAGGAGGGCCTCGAGTCCGCCCGCACTCGCATCCGCGAGCATCTCGGCTGGCTGGAGGTTGGCAACCAGCTCAAGGACCAGGAGATCGATCCCATCCGCGCACAGATGCTCACTGCGAGAACGCGCGAGGCCAGCGGTCGCATTCCCGAGGCCATCAGACAGGCCTATTCGATCGTTGTCACCGTCAACGAATCCAATCAGATCTATGCTTTCAAGATCGTGTTAACTGGCGATTCGCTCTTTACGACGATTAAAGCGGACACGCGCGCCCGCATTCAGGAGACCGCCATCAACGCCGAGGCGATGATGCCGGGCGGGCCCTACGATCTCTGGCGAGACGATGAGACCGCGCGCCGCGTCAGAGATCTGGTGGGGGCCTTCGCCCAGAATGCCAAACTGCCCAAGATGCTCCGCCACAGGGAGATTCTGGATACGATTGTAGAGGGAATTAGAGGGGGGATCTGGGTGGGGCGCACGATGCGGCCCGACCGAACGTTCAGGACCTACTGGCGGACCTGGATCGACGATGTTGCGCGCAATGATACAAGCCTGGAGGTCCTGTTGCCGCAGGCCGCCTCCCTTAGCGACATCGACCCGGCGCTGCTCTCATTCCAAGAGCTTCCCGGCCTCTGGCCGGCCGACGAAATCAGCCTCCAGTCCGTGCACGGCTACTTCGCCGGCGGGCACCCGGTGCAACTGCCGAAGGAAGGGTACGAGGACATCCTCTTCATCCCCGCCTGTGAGCCGTCCCAGGTGGATGAGGCGATCTCCCAGGCGGTGGCCCAGGGCATGATCTGGCTGACCACTGGCCCTGCCTCAATCCTGGGCGAACCGCTGCCCGCGGGCATTCTCGGCCCCACAGCAGCTCTTCGTCCTCCGCCCGAGCCGATTGCCGTGACTGAACTCATGGCCGAGGCGCTCCCCGATGCCTGGAACGACGGGCAAACCAACGCCTATGCCATCGTCACGGCCCTTTCCGCCAAGCGAGAAGTGACCCTTCCCTGGACTACCGTGAGGAAGGCAATCGAAGATGCGATTCGTACGCAATGGCTGGAATTGGCTGGCGGAAGCGCCCCCTTGGATACTGACCTGTCTGGCGCCCAAAGCGTCCTGCTGCAGACGCCGGCGGCCAAGCCGGGCGGGTTCCGGGAAAATGGAGGTGACTACCAGGAGGGCTCCCTTGTGGCCGAAGCAACGTTGGAAGGCCACGGGATTCAAGATCTTGCGGAGCTGGTGCCGAAAATTCTCGAAGCCGCCGTCGGAGATCCAATCGAATTCAAAGTTCGAATCCAACTTGGCGGCGAAGAGGAGCCCGATTCGGCAAAAGTGGACAAGATAAACGAGCTGCTTTCCGACGTGTCGGAAGACCTGAAGTTGGGAAAGATCGATCTGCATTGAAGGCCGTGACTATTTTGGGCATTGCCAGGGGGCGGAGCGCGGCTTAAAGGCACCGCAGCGCGGGCCGGGTAATGCCTCTCCGGCCCTGGAACCCAGTGGCGTCACCCATCACAAACGCGACGGAACGATCCCGTCACACGTGGGGCCGCCGGCGCGGCTGGACCTTCCGTTCAGCGTCGCCAGCGGGCCGTCCAGGGTCTCTGCCAGCCCGACCTGCCAGGCGTCGGAGCTGATCAGATTGGCGTTCAGCGCCCATATCCGCCCGGCCCCTGAACAGAGCAACTGCTGACCTGCCCCTCACAAACTTTCAAGGCGATAAACCACAATGTTCTTACTTTTACTCAAATTCTCAATCCTGTTTGGGCTGCCCATCGCCACCGCCATCGTCTGGCGGAAACGCACGCAGGCCCCGGTGCGCACCCTGCTCTTCGCCTTCATTTTATTCGCAATCAGTTTCGTGGCGGATCTACTCTTTGATCGACCTGTTTCACGACTGTTGCAGCATGAGGCAATGTTCCCGGTCACAATCTTCTTTCTACTCCTTGGGGACCTGCTTTACGCCCCTTGGATCATACATTCGGTCATTTTCGGTCTGATACGAGAAGGCAGTCGCTGGCTGATCTTCCGTTACGCGCCCACAAAAATAGTATCATGGCATGACGGCGTGTTGTTCGGGATAGCCTACAGTTTCTTCGCGTTGACAATAATGGTTGGCGAGTACTTCTATTACGGCACACCAGACCTTTCTCAGTACCCATTCTTCGAGAAGATTACGCATCTGAACTGGTTCTTTTCATGGTGGAGCGTATTTTATTTCTCGTGGCAATTGGTATTCAATCTGCTGGTTCTCAATGTCTGCACGTCGCTGGCGGTCATTGCCAGTGTTCGGAAACGAAAGATTCTATACCTTGCGCTCGCCATCTTGGTGTACGTCGTGTACGCCTATGCCCCGACCATGGTCAGTCAAGTTTTGGATGACATGCAAGTGTACCCATTTTACATTGACTCTCCCTGGTTACGCTTTGCAGTTGAAGAACTGTGGCGACTGCCTCTCGCACTTTTGACTCTGGTTCTGATTTTCCGCCTACGCAAAACGATCTCAACTGTGAACACTCAACCTTCTTGAAGGAGCCACCCGAGTGCCAATCTTTCTCCTTGACTTGGACTGGGTAATACTCTTCATACCCATAGGCATTTGGGCCGCGCTCTTTTTCAAATATGTTTTCCCTAGTACCTTCAATCGCTTAGAGCGGCGCCAGGACCAGCACGACAAGAGGTAAAGCTCTAACGCCGCAGCAACAATCGTTCGGCGGCCAGGCGGTTCATGCTGACGCCAGCTTCAGCGGCGTCCATTGCCAGGGCACGGTGGGTCTCAGGCGGGATACGAAGGGTTATGGTGCCTCGGTAGCGGCGTGTAGATAGTGGCTCAGGGATCGGGGTGCCATCATCGTCTAACGCCTTCACGGCGAAAGCGACCACCTCCCTAATGCCTGAGAACGCCTTCTCCGGGCTGTCGTCCAGGTGGCTAAGCAACCCAAACTCCGCGCATAGCCCCACGAACATCCCGTCCTCATCGGACCAGATAACGCGATAGGTATAGCGGTCATGGCGATTCATTGTGACTCCTCCACGAATCTGTCGATTGCCTTGAGCGCTTGGCCTACCTGATAGGGCTTGGCCATGCCCTTTACGCGCTGGATATTGACCAGCGGCTCGCCCTGCCAAGGCGTTCCATAGAACAGGTCGCTGCCGCTCTGTCGGGGCTGTCCGAAGTAACGGTCACAGACCTTGCGGAGATCGTCAAACCGTACATTTCGGGGGTTCCGCCTGATCCTGGCTAGGGTCCTGTCCATACCTGTATGATAGCAGTATTACAACCAAGAGTTAAGCGACTTGAGACGAGTCAGTCAACAACGGCACTGTTGAGATTTGCGTGTCAATTGGTGAAGGGGTGCATCCTGTCCCTAGCCCCGGACAAGGCAAAAACGCGGGGCAGTAGCGCCGCCGGTTACTCCATTGACAGGACGCGACCAGGACCGTATGGGGGGCCCGGCTACATGGCAACAAAGGCCGGCGCCGGTCATGGTCAACTCCTTTGCGTAGACAAACATAGAACCGGCCAAGATCAGGCATAGCAGCCCAGCGGCGCTTGGAACGGCTGGATCGCCCGCTGACGGCGGCAGGAGTCGCCGTGGGAGAACGGCTACATCGAGAGTTTCAACGGGAAGTTGAGGGACGAACTGCTGGACAGAAAGGTCTTCTACACGATGTTGGAGGTGCGTGTGCTAACGGAGCGGTACAGACGGACCTGCAACCAGGTCAGACCGCACAGCTCACTGGGCTACCGGCCGCCGGCGCCTGAAGCCCTCTTGCCTGCCGATCCTGTCCCCGTGCTTGTCGGACTAACATAACCGGTGGTACAAACACCGGGGGCAGGTCAAGCGACCCAAGACGAACAAGGGCAGTCTCTTTAGGGAGTTCGTCAACAATCCGATTCATTTACCTGTGTGGTTGTGGAATATCATCGTGGTCGCAATATATCTTGGCGCGGCGGTCTTTGCTATCCAAATCGCAGCAGTTGTCGTAATCGGCATCTTGACGTTGGTGTTAAGACTCATTGGGTAGGACTGTCTTGGCTTGGCGAATATGACGCCAAAGGGCAGTCCACACAAAGAATAGAATCAAGTAGGTGGGGATGATGATTGTTACCAACCCGACCCCTAGCCAAGTACACTGATGTTCGTAGCGGCGGCTATAGTCTTTGTCAGTTTCGCATTGAATCAGGCTCACAATCGAACCGTCCTCGGTGTGTCCGGCATAGTATACGATAGCAAGCGTAATTGCCACGATCAGAATCGTTGCGGCCAAAATAAAGCGTAACATTGTATCGTCTCGATCACCACTCACACGTTATGGATTGTGAACAGAACGCCGAAGAATCGTCGTACCCCGTCCTCTCTAGCGTCCATTTCGTCCATTAGTTTCAAGACCTCTACTTGCTGCCACTCTGCGCCATGTTCGATGTGAATGTAGCCTCCTTGTGGACATTCTTTGGCCCAGGCCCCATAGATTAGTTTCTGTTCCTTTAGCGAATCGAAGAATTCTTGGTGTTCCTCTAGGACTGCGACTGTCTTTTCAAAGGAGGTCGCATTAGGGCAATTAGCGTGCCAGTTGTAAAAGAGAAAGTCTGAGACGTCACAAGAGGCCACGAGTAGGCACGAGGTCAAAAGTAGGGTAAATAGTTTTCTTTTCATAGGATTACCTCGCAAAAGAAACTATGGTCAGCCCCAATCTCTGGACCACAAGACGGGAAAACCAGGATGCATACAGGCGGATGCGGTCAGGGCTGATCCGGGCGCATGACGCCGTTCGATGCGTAGACTCTTTGCCCGTCTACTTGCAGTTGCCGTTTCCAAGCTCTTATCATGTTGGCATGAACATTGTGTTCACTCGATCACTGGCGAACTGTCTTGCTGCCTTCAAGCGCCCCCAGCGCAGCCCGGAACTTGAAGGCAGCGGTGTGTCGCCGCCGTTTCTTGACCATCGTGTTGCCCCTCCACAGGCTGGGCAGTTCGCTCCATTATACACCTGAGCTCGTGGTTCAGTTCTTGGGGCCAAGCTCACACGAACTCGCCATGCTGGTCACTAGCGTATTCGGAGACGCCTAGGCCTCCCTTTGTCCCCTAGACATCAGAACCCTCACGTCAAAAGATTGATTGTGGAAAGGGAGACAAATCACTTGACGCAATGAAAGTGTAATGTATAATCCCAATGTGCAACCTGGTTTCCTTGCTGAATTCCTTTTCCGCTCAGCTAGTTTCTCGCAATACGGAGAAGGACTATAGGAGAGGTCGTGGAAAACCACACAATAAGCCTTTCAATCAGAGTATTTGAATTAATCAAGAAAAGTTCGGAGTTGACTGGAAGGTCATTCGAGGATGAACTTTCGCATGGAATTATGATGTACTTCGATCCGCAATATGCTTTGCAAGAAATGGAAAGAACTATTCAGAGATTGAGGGAGCAGACTGAAGAATCAATTGGTGAGGAAGATAATGTTCCCGAATTGACACTAGCGAATGCCGAAATCATGTACGTGGCACTTACAAGGAGCAAGAGACTAACTGAAAGGATGAGAAAGTTCCTCACTGTGCTCAGTGAGAATGATGACTACTTAACAAATTCGGCATATGCAAGAGCAACAGGTCTTCAAGCACCTCAGATCAGTTATCTACTTGCTTGGCTTACTCGGTATCTGAAAAGAGTGAGTAATCAACCTTATACCTGGAAAGACTATATGGAAATGGATGCAAAAGGGCGTTACCGTATGCCAGTCCATATGCGAGATGTTGTACGTGAGTACTTAGAAACTCACAGCTGAGAAGGAGGCAGTTCCAAGCGAACATTTGTTGGTTTTGACAAGCCAAATTCATTGACCAAATAATTCACCTTATGAGAGTAGTGCCGCGAATAATACGCATATACTTTCTCCCCGATGGAGGTGCGCCATTTGAGGATTGGTATGCTAAACTCAGAGATAAGAAGGCTCGTGCCGCTATTCTGAATCGACTAGACCGCTTACGTTCAGGGAATTTTGGTGATCACAAGAGGTTGAACAATAATCTCTATGAATTGAGAATTCATCTTCGACCGGGCTACCGGGTTTACTTTAGTGAAGTGGAAGAAGATATCGTCATTATCCTATGTGGAGGAACAAAGAAAACGCAAGACAGTGACATCGAAATGGCTCAGGCCTATTGGGATGAGTTTAGGAGTAGACAACAATGAATAGAGAATTTGTCTTCGAGAATACGGGAAACTACGATGAATGGCTTATCGAGCAACTAAGAGACCCTGAAATAGCACTTTCTTATCTGGAAACTGCACTTGAAGAATTCGAAGCGGACAACGATTTCAACGCCCTGAGAATTGCTACATTGAATTTCTTTCGCGCACAGTATTTTCGTATTAAATTGGTGAATTCGACCGGTATTGAAGAGAGCACTCTTGAACAGTCACTAGAATTTACATCTTGCCAATATTTGTTCGATTTGTCGCAAGATCTTTCTTTCTCAGACACGTCTTTAGGTAACCGGGGACTTAGCAAGAGTAAAGAACCCAACGTTCATAATCTAGATCACTTTCCTTCTGAAGGCTTAGTCGATATCGGTGTCATTTATGTGTAATCCACTCCTCTGACAGTTGTCGGAATTCCACTCACACTATGGTTGGCCCCAATCGTTAGACCACGAAATGGGAAAAATATCCCGATTTTGGGCGCCTGCAGTACCTTCAATCGCTTAGAACGACGCCAGGACCAGCACGACAAGAGGTAAAGCTCTAACGCCGCAGCAACAATCGTTCGGCGGCCAAGCGGTTCATGCTGACGCCAGCTTCAGCGGCGTCCATTGCCAGGGCACGGTGGGTCTCAGGCGGGATACGAAGGGTTATGGTGCCTCGGTAGCGGCGTGTAGATAGTGGCTCAGGGATCGGGGTGCCATCATCGTCTAACGCCTTCACGGCGAAAGCGACCACCTCCCTAATGCCTGAGAACGCCTTCTCCGGGCTGTCGTCCAGGTGGCTAAGCAACCCAAACTCCGCGCATAGCCCCACGAACATCCCGTCCTCATCGGACCAGATAACGCGATAGGTATAGCGGTCATGGCGATTCACTGTGACTCCTCCACGAATTTGTCGATTGCCTTGAGCGCTTGGCCATGCCCTTTATACGCTGGATATTGACCAGCGGCTCGCCCTGCCAAGGCGTTCTATAGAACAGGTGACTGCCGCTCTGTCGGGGCTGTCCGAAGTAACGGTCACAGACCTTGCGGAGATCGTCAAACCGTACATTTCGGGGGTTCCGCCTGATCTTGGCTAGGGTCTTGTCCATACCCGTATGATAGCAGTATTACAACCAAATGTTAAGCGACCGGAGACGAGTAAGTCAACAACGGCAGTGTATGGTTGGCCCCAATCGCTAGACCGCGAAATGGGAAAAAGAACGCGCATTTGGGTGACTGCGGCCGGCTCCTCCTGCGCTGTTCTGTTCTCCGTTGTCTACCACGCTATGCAACTCTCGATCTGTGACCTGCGATAACGAAGGGCAACAATCTCTGAAAGGGTTAAATGCATTCTCATGCACAAGACAAACGGTATCATCCAGTTCAGCGCCGGCGATCTGGTAGGCCACCTCGCCTGCCGCCATCTCACAGCTCTGAACCTGGACGTGGCGGACGGACGGCGGGCCGCGCCCAAAACCTGGGACCCTGAGCTGAAGCTGCTGCGCGAGCGCGGGCTGGCCCACGAACAGGACTACATCCGCCGCCTCGAGAGCGAGGGGCGCCAAATCACGACCATCCCCGGCGTCGGCCTGGACGCCGAGGCGGTCGCGGCCACCGAGGCGGCGATGCAGGCCGGCTGCGATGTCATCGTCCAGGGCGCGTTGGTTCAAGGGAACTGGGGCGGCCGCCCCGATATTCTCAGCCGGGTGGAGACGCCCAGCCGCCTGGGCCACTGGTCCTACGAGGTGACCGACACGAAACTGGCGCAGGAGACGAAGGCCGGCACGATCCTGCAGCTTTCGCTCTACTCCGACCTGGCGGGCAGGGTACAGGGAGAGCAGCCGGACTACATGTATGTGGTGTCGCCCGACCCCAAAGGCGAATTCCTGCCGCAACAGTACCGCACCGACGACTACGCCGCCTACTACCGGCTGGTGCGGTCACACCTCGAAGCGGCGGTGACGGCCGACTCCCGAGCGCAGACCTACCCGGAGCCGAGGACGCACTGCAGCATCTGCCGCTGGAATTGGGAGACCTGCGAGCCGCGACGGCGGCGCGACGACCATCTCTGCTACGTGGCGGGGATCTCGTCGGGGCAGATGGAGGTGTTGCGGGGACGGGACGTAGATACAATGGCGGGGCTGGCCAAGGAGCCGATTCCTTTGACGTGGAGACCCGAGCGCGGCTCGCCGGCCAGCTATGAACGGATGCGCGAGCAGGCGCGCGTGCAGGTCGAGGAACGGCGCAGCGGGCAACCGCTGTACGAGACGCTGCCGCCGGAAGAAGAGGTCGGGCTGGCGTTGCTGCCGCCGCCGGCTGCAGGGGATCTCTTCTTCGACTTTGAGGGCTCGCCCTATGTAGGCGAAAAGGGGCTGGAGTACCTCTTCGGCTATCTCTGGGTCGACGGGTCGGGGGAGGAGCGCTACACGAGCCGGTGGGCATTGGACCACGCGCAGGAGAAGCGGACCTTTGAAGCCTTCGTTGACTGGGTGATGGCCCGCTGGCGGCGCTATCCCGGCATGCACGTCTACCACTTTGCCCCGTACGAGCCGGCCGCGATGAAGCGCCTGATGGGCTACTACGCGACGCGCGAGGCGGAAGTGGACGAGATGTTGCGGGCCGGCCTCTTCGTGGATCTCCACCGGGTGCTGCGCGGGGGGATTCGGGCGAGCGTCGAGAGCTACTCGCTCAAGGAGATGGAGAAGTTCATCGGCTTCAAGCGCACTGTGCAGTTGCGGGAGGCGAACTCGGCGCTCTTTGGCCTGGGCGTTTGCCTGGAACTGGGCCGGCTGGAGGAGATTGAGCCTGAGCACAGGCGGATCGTGGAAGCCTACAACCGCGACGACTGCATTTCCACGCTGCGCCTGCGCGACTGGCTTGAGGCAGTACGCGCGGAGATGGTAGCGGGCGGGGCGGAGATCGGGCGGCCGCAGCCCGGGGAGGCGGACCCTTCAAGACCGTTGTCGGAATGGGAGATGATGATCCTGGAGTTAGGGGCGCGCATCGCCGGCGAGGGGATCCCTGAGCTGGCGTCGCAGCGCAGCGGGGAGGAGCAGGCCCGCTGGGTGCTGGCCAACATCCTCGACTGGCACCGGCGCGAGGAGAAGCCGGTCTGGTGGGACTACTTCCGCCTGGACGAATATTCGGCCGAGGAGTTGCTCGACGAGAACGCGGCCCTCGCCCAGCTATCTTTCGTCGGCGAGGCCGAGGACGCGGACGGGAAATCCGTCCTGCGCTACCGCTTCCCCGACCAGGACACCGACCTGCGCGGGGGTGAGGCGATGCACATACCGGGAGAGGGTCGCTTCGGCAAACTGGTCGCGCTTCACGCCCGTGACCGCACGGTGGACATCAGGAAGCCGCGCTACCCGGTCGAGCGTCATCCCGAAGCGCTCTTCGCCCATGACTTCATACGCACCGACGCGCAAAAGGATGCCCTCGTCCGCGTCGGTCTGCACGTGGCCGGCAGCGGCATCCGGGCCGACGGCCCGTTTGGCGCGGCGCGCGACCTTCTGTTGCGCCGGCCCCCTCGCTCTGGCGGACAGCCTCTGCGGCGGGCGGGCGAGGCCGCCCTGGACGCGGCGCTGCGCATCGCGGGCCGACCCGGCTTCGGCCTGCTGCCGATCCAGGGACCGCCGGGCGCGGGCAAGACTTACACGGCCGCGCGCATGATCTGCCGGTTGGTCGAGAACGGCGCGCGCGTGGGCATCTGCGCCAACAGCCACAAGGTGATCAGGAATCTGCTTGACGGCGTGCTGGCAGCGGCACAGGAGGATGGGATCGACCTGCGGGCGGTTCAGAAAGTCAGCAGCCCGCCTGGCGACGCAGCAGACGGCTTTGACCAACGCCTGACCGTGACAACAACCAACCCTGCGGTGTTCAGAGCGCTCGCCCGCGGCTGCCAGCTCGCGGCCGGCACGGCCTGGCTCTGGGCCAGGCCCGAAGCGCAGGGCAGCATCGACGTCCTCTTCGTCGACGAGGCCGCCCAGATGTCGCTCGCCAACGTGCTGGCCATCTCCCATGCGGGGTCCGACCTGGTGCTGCTGGGCGACCCGCAGCAACTGGACCAGCCCACGCAAGGCTCCCACCCCGAAGGCACGGAGCTGTCCGCCCTGGCGCATCTGCTCGGCGAGCGCCGGACGATCGGCGCCGAGCATGGCCTCTTCCTCGAACAGACCTGGCGCCTCCATCCCGACATCTGCGCTTTCACATCGGAGATATTCTACGAAGGGAAGCTGGAGGCGCGGCCCGATCTGGCCAATCAGCGCCTGATAGCGTCAGGTGAGCTGGGCGGGACGGGGCTGCGCTTTCTGCCTGTTCCCCACCAGGGCAACGTGAACGCTTCCGACGAGGAGGCCGCGCAGGTGCGCGCCCTGGTCGACAGTCTGCTCGATCAGAAGGCGAGGTGGGTCGACCGCACCGGGCAGGAGAAGGCGATCACGTTGGATGACATTCTGATCATTGCGCCGTACAATGCCCAGGTCTTCCGCATTCAGAACCTGCTGCCCGGCGCGCGCGTCGGCACCGTCGACAAATTCCAGGGGCAGGAGGCGCCGGTCGTCATCTACTCGATGGCCACGTCGACCCCCGAGGAAGCGCCGCGCGGGATGGAGTTCCTGTACAGCCTGAACCGGCTCAACGTGGCCACCTCCAGGGCGCGCTGCGTCTGCGTTCTGGTCGGCTCGCCGGCGCTGCTTACCCCCCAATGCCGCACGCCCCGCCAGATGCAGCTGGCCAATGCCTTCTGCCGCTATCGCGAGCTGGCGGTTGAGATCTCTCTGTAACTTACTCCTTGTCAATCCGATTTATATACCATTTCTGGTATTGCAAGAGTTCCACTATTGGTAGCTGTGGACGTGACAGCGTTGCGAACAAGGAGTAGGCTAGGTCTAGATGCTCGAACCGTGCAAGTCAATCGAAAGGAGAATCAATATGAACGGCAAGACGCAGAGGAAAAGCTGGCAGATGCATCATCTAGATTTTCCACAATTCGATTCCGAACCTGAGCAAGAAAGGCCTAAGACAGACGACGGCAGCCTCATCAACGACTTTCTCAACGAACCGATTCCTTTACCTATCTGGTTGTGGAATCTCTTCGTAATCGCATTGTATCTGACAATAGCATTCTTTGTTCTCAAGGTTGCAGCTATTCTCGTGGTCGGGATTCTAGCGTTGTTGTTCAACTAGCATCAGTGTACAACCACAGGTTGGAATTGGGATGTCGAAACAGGCGGTCAGCCTTCCCTGACTGGCATAAGGCCCTTTTAGATTTCCAAGAATGAGGTCCCAATCGCATATCCCACATTGAATGATAGGACTGTGCCAAATATACTTCCATCAGAGAAGAATGCGACTAAAGTTGGAACAGAAAGAGCTACGACGATTTCAATTGGCAGTCTTGACCGGAGCAGGATCGGATCGATCAACTTCATAGTCCTGAAGACAATTTTTCTCAGGATAAATGCAACGATGAAACCGAATGCAGCATTGCCGACAAGCTGTGGCGCAAATTCGGCTAACTGTTCGTATGGCATATGGTCCCATTCCCCACTCGCAAAAAGTAGATATCGGCATTAACACACATGGAACGATTCCAGGCAAGGCGGCGATTGCTGAAGTGGGCCCCAAAAACTGGACCGCAAGCTAAGGTGTATAATGGAGCAGTTCACCAGGCCTGTGGAGTAGCAGAACGATGGTCAAGAAGCAGCGGCAGACCACCCGTTGCCGGTCAAGGCCGGGCAGCCGCCTGGATGCATCACATTTTTCCCACTTCGTGGTCTAACGATTGGGGCCAACCATATGGGGCTTCATTGAATCAGGCTTGATTGTAACTGGAAAGTGAACGATTATGAACGATGAACTGGAGCCTTGATCGACGTGAGCGTTAAGGTCCAAGAACATGCGAGACTGGCTAATTCGTTGTTGTGAACCGTTTGTTGATCTCTGCGGGGTGTGGTTGATCCTTATCGTTCTTGGGAGCGCGGCTTGGATTTGGTTTAGGGATCGGAATCAAACATGACATGTTGGCAAGTTGATTATGACCCGTAGAATATCTATTCTTTGAATTACCGATAGAACATTGCACCAAAACAGAACAGACCAACGCCCAGGCAAGTTTCGCCTAGGCGTTTGCTTCTGCCATGCTTGTTTCGGAATTAGAGATATGATACTTTGAATGGTGGCACAATATCGCATCCAAGTTTCCTCAGTATTCGACTAGGCAGAATTGACTGTCAGGAAAGGGGCCGGATATGACCGTCGCTGACTTGGCTTATGAAGTTCTTATCGAAGCGGACAGAGCTCTACATTATCGTGAGATAACAGATTTACTTCACGAAAAGGGCCTGTGGAGATCGACAGGGAAAACACCTTGGGACACAGTGCAAGCTCAAATAGCCGTCGAAATAAAGAAAAAAGGAGCGGCCTCTAGATTCGTGCGAGTAAGTCCTGGATTCTTCGAAGCGAATAAACTGCCACAAGAATACAATGACTCAAAACAAGAAGCGAGCGTGGATTTGGAAACAGAATTTGAGAGTAATCGACTTGAACCTAGAGAACGATTAGCATGGCTAGAAGGAGCATATGAACATTTGGCAACTAAAGCAGAACTTGCAGAATTCCGTGCTGAGTTGCGAGCAGAAATGCGTGAATTCAAGCAGATAGTTGAAAATGCTGTCGGACCGTTAGGCTAGCTAGTCTGAGGATGAAGTAAGACTCGACCATCTATATTGACGCTCAAATCCACACCTGCTAATTTGTGTAGTCCAGATCGAGAAAGTGTTGGACACGAACATCTCGGCTAGGCGCGTCCATTCCAATTAAGGCGGGGTCAGGTGTGGCACGGATCTCTCTCTAACCGCCGCCTCTTGCGAACCGCCTGCTCATATCCTCCCCTATACTCCCTCGACCTGCACAACACATCCAGACCAATTCGGCCGCTCTGGTCCCTTCGCCGCCCACCACCGTATTTCCCAGTTTGTAGTTCAATACGGCCGCCCGGCCCCGGTTTTCGTGACCCCGCGCAACTGCTGATGGTGCAAGCCGGAAAAGAACAGCGAATACTGCAGCGGCCGCGGCTGACAGAAGCGTTCCCGCCCAGACCTCTTGGGGACTCTCGCTCAAGGAACGCCGCCGGCGGCTGTTCAGGACCAGCGCAGCCTGACGTCGGCGCTGCCACGCTACCCGCGCCTACTTTTCCGCCACTCTGTAAAGGACGCCGTCCGCGTAGCCGACGACGTAGACATTGCCCGCTTCATCTTCGCCGATGCTGCCCACGGGAAGAGATGCGTTCATCAGCAGTCTGACATCCCAGCCCTCCGAGCCGGTCTCTCTGAAACCAGCGGCTGGCCGCTCCAGCGCCCAAATGGCGCCCCTGCAAAAATCGGCGAAGACAAACGCCCCTTGCGCGATGGGCAGTTCACTGCCGCGATAGACCGAGCCGCCGACGATGGCGCACCCGCGTCCATGGTCGTACTGCGCGACCGGGAGAGCAAAAGTTTCTGCAGCTGTACAGGCAACGGGGAGTCCGGGATACTCCATGCACCTGGTGCCTTCGATTGCGGGCCAGCCGTAGTTCTCTCCCCCTTTGCTGGACGCCGGTTGGAAATTCAGCTCCTCACGCTCATTGTGCCCGGTGTCGGGGATGAAGAGATCGCCGGAGTGGCCGTCAAAGGCAAATCCCCACGGGTTGCGCAAGCCAAAGGCCCAGATCTCATCCAGGACCTGCTCATCCTGCGTAAATGGATTGCCGGTGGGAATGCCGTACGGATCGACGCCCGACTCCACGTCGAGCCGCAGGATCTTGCCCAGATAGGAGTCAAGATGCTGTGGAGGGTGTGCTGGAGGCCCGGGTGTTCCCCCGTCGCCAATGCCAAGATACAGGTACCCGTCTTGCGGGCCGAAAACCATCCATCCTCCATTGTGTTGCGGATCAGGCTGGTCGACCACCAGCAGCGCCTCTTCGCTCTCCTGGTCGGCAACGTCAGGATCGCCCGAACTCCGGAATCGGCTGAGGACAGTTTGCCCCTCTTCATTCGTGTAACTGACATAGAACTGCTTGGCGCCGCGAAATGACGGGGGAAAGGCTGCGTTCATTAGCCCTTGCTCGCTGCAACAACTGATCTGGTCCGAAATATCCAGGAAGGGCTCGGCGAGCAGTTCACCGTTCCGTACGATGCGAATCCGCCCCACCTGTTCCAATACGAACAGACGCCCGCTCCCGTCGCCGGCATGCGTTACGTATACCGGATGATCCAATCCGCCCACAACCGGTTCTATCCTCAACTGAGGGCCGCTTTCCGACTCCTGCATGATCGGCGGCGCAACCCCGAACACCCGCACCTCCCTCCAGGCGACCCAGCTCGGGCCTGCAACCGTTACAATCTTTACTTCACTTGCGAGCCGCGGCGGATCGATCTCGATCTCCAGGTTCTGCCGGTCCTCCGTAAAGATTCCCGCAAGTTGCCTGTACAGCACATCTACCCCGGAGGGGTCCCCGAGCCAGAGCGCATGCGATGTCGGGCCGGCGGGAGCCTGCGATACCATCAGTTCGACTCTGTCCACCAGGTACGGCTGATCCAGGACAACTGTGAACGACTGAAGGGGGTGACGCATAGCGCTCCAACTGGTCTCGGGATCGCCGTCAAGCGCCCGATAACCGATCTCCCACTCCGCTGAAGCGCGGCTGCTTCCCAGGCGTGCGATGTTTTGGCCTGGGCTCTTTGGCCCCCCTGCAGCCTCTGAATCGGATCCGGCTCGTGAGCTGGGACCGGAAACGCCTTCCCTATCGGAAAGGGACCCGTTCGGTTCCGCTATCGGGTTGCAGGAGGAGGCAGTCAACAACAGAACGACGCCGGCTACAAGCAAGACAACTCTCCTCACGCCACTCTCCCCTACTCCTATGCTGTCAATTTGGCGCCGGGATTCCTCCGCAGGCCAGTTCGAATTCAAGCTTGGGCTGCGGGCGCATCTCAACTCCGATACCTCCGCCGCATCCGCTCGATAGACCCCAGCCCCGGCATCATGCCGCGCAAATAGGCAATCCGGAGAAAGATGAGCGCCCATCACTGTGGATGTATACTTATCCTTGAGCGGAAGCCGAACGCCGGAAAGTCTCCTTCAGCTGCTGATACAGCTCCAGAAAGATGGGATACTGCCTCCCGTACACTTCACTGTCCGTCGTCTGATTCACCTGCTGTTCAACTGTAACCATCCTGGACACAGCATCTTCCAGCGATGGATATATCCCCAGGGCTTTACCGCACAAGATAACATTTCCCAGGTTGGCCGAGTCCGGCACGCTCATCGTCACAACTGGTTTCCTCAGAACTTTTCCCAGTATGTCAAGCCAGGCGGGACTCTTCAGACCCCCGCCGACCGCTCTGATCTGGTTGACCTCGATACCCAGGGATTCGATCGTCTCCAAATTGTGCCGCAAAGCAAAGGAGACCCCCTCCATCACCGCCTTGATAAAGTGGGCCTTTTCGGAGGACAGATTAATGCCGTAAAAGAGGCCCCGCGCCGCAGAGTCCCAATAGGGTGTGCGTTCGCCATTCAGATAGGGCAAAAAGATCAGGCCGCCGCAACCGTCAGGGATCTCCTCGACCATCCGGTTGTACTGCTCAAAGATGTCGCCGGAGCTGAGAGAGGCGTTGTCTTTGTCAAAGGCATTCTTAAACCAGTGCAGCGATGCGCCCGCGGTCTGTATCATGCCCACGGCAGTCCATCTGTCGCGTACACAGTAGCACCAGCAGGTGGTCCTGTTCAGCGGATCGACCAGCGGCCTGTCGGAGCAGACGCCAATCCCGCCCGCTGTGCCAATCGCCAACGCGACCTGTCCGGAGTCGATCACGCCCGCGCCCAAACCACAGGCCGCGCCGTCTGCGCTCCCGTTGGCAACCGGCGTGCCCGCTCTTATGCCGCATAGTTCAGATGCCTCACGCGTAACCTGCCCGACAATCTCGTCCGAAGGACCTGCGCGGGGAAACAGAGATGCGGGAAAGCCGAAATAGCTGAACATCTCTTCAGACCATCTTCTCTTTTCCACATCGAATAACAACGTGCCGCTCGCCTCTGAATAGTCGGTAACCATCTGCCCGGTCAGCCTGAACTTGATAAAATCCTTGGCGACCAGTATTCGCCTCGTCCTGCGCCACATCTCCGGCTGATTCTCCTTGACCCATTTGACCTGGGGCGCCGTATAGGTCGTGGTGGCAAAATTCCGCGTCTCCTCAAAGACCAGCTCTTTCGAATCAGCGTCCCCATTGATCCTGTCGACAATCTCGCTTGACCGCTGGTCCATCCACGTAATGGCCGGGCCGAGGACCTGGTCATCCTTGTCCAGGTAGACCTGGGTGTGCATCTGCCCGCAAATGCCAATGCCTGCAATCTGCTCGAACTCGGTCGGGTATCTGCTCTTAAGACTGCGACAAGCGGCCACAAGACCCGCCCACCAACGCTCCGGGTCCTGCTCTGCATACCCCGGCCGCGGCGATAGAATCGGGTATTCGCAGGACTCGGAACCTACGATCTTCCCCGCCTCGGTCAGCAGCGCGACTTTCAGCCCGGTTGTGCCCAGATCGATGCTTAAAAAAGAGTTCATGCCAATTGCCTGTGGAGAACTTTAGCTGTGAAACGCCAGAATCCATCCGGGGAAACAGACTGAAGCTCGATCGCTGATCTCCAGTCTCATCGCCTCCCTTCGACTAGGTCCGCTCCTTTGTGTCAAAAGCGGCATAGTTGTCAACCACCTCCTGCAGCTGCTCCGGCGTTACAACGATCGGTTCACCAATCTGCAGCGCCTGGTAGTACACCTGCGCGGCCACTTCCAGCTTGTAGGCGTTGTCGAACGACTCGTCAGCATCCCCGCCGATCGCGACCACGCCGTGGTTCCGCAACAGCACGACCTTCAGGTCCGGGCGCTCCTTGAAAAGAGGGACCGTCACCTCGCCGCCGGCCGCGCTGCCCGGGCTGGCCCAGGGCGCCACCGGGACCGGCGCGCCGATTCCCATCGCTTCCGTGTTGACCAGCTCGATCGCTTTGCCCGCTACGGCAAAGGTCATCCCAAATGGCGAATGTGTATGGCACATCGCGCCTACCTCGGGCAGACTGCGCAGAATGGCCGTGTGCATAGGCGTTTCGGACGATGCCTTGCAAGGGCCGTCGACGTGGTTGCCGTCGAGGTCGACGATTGCGATCTCTTCCGCTTTCAGCTGGTCGTACTTGATGGCTGACGGGGTGATGGCAACCTGCCCATCCGGGGTACGCATGCTCAAGTTGCCAACCGCGGCCCGGATCAACCCGGCCTCTACGGCCTTATGCACGACAGAAAATAGATGTTCTCGTACTTCCCTGTACTCCGTCATTCTGTTGCCTCTCCTATGACTGGAAAACTGAGGACCTGTGGTGACCGGCAGCTTTCGCCTCGGCCTCTGCACGCGCCGCTTCCAGTCGGCGCATCTCCGACAGTTCCTGATACGACCCTGCCTCTGTGACGAAGCGCTCCGGAACTTTCAGGCGCGCCACTCGGCCTGTCCCCCTTCGATGGCTTGGCAAAGGGGACAGCAAAACGCGGGCAAATAGAGGGTCGACCACTGCCAACCTTGGACTCGCCCTCCTTTTTCAGTCAGCGCAAAGGAACGCCTTCCTCCTGCGCCATCCCCAATGCGGGCCTAACCACCTCTTGGGGCATTTCATCCCGCCCCGCACATCGCCTTGGCCGTCTCGACAACGTTGTCGACATTGGGGATCGTCAGGTCCTCCATCGCCGGCGAGAACGGCACCGGCACGTCCATGGCGCCGATGCGCCTTACCGGGGCGTCGAGATGGTAGAAGGCGCCGTCGGCGATGACCGAGGCGATCTCACCGGTGACGCCATACCGCCGGTAGCCCTCGTCGACGACAATCGCCCGGCTGGTCTTGCGGGCCGACTGGATCAGTGTCCCGGTGTCCAGGGGGGACGTCGTGCGGGGATCGATCAGCTCTGCGCTGATGCCGGCCGCGGCCAGCCTGTCGGCCGCTTCCAGGCCAGCGTACACCATCGAGCTGGTCGCGACAATTGTGATGTCGTCGCCCGTTCGCTTGACGTCCGCCTGGCCCAGGGGCAGGGTATACTCCTCCTCCGGCACCGGCCCGCTCTGGCTGAAGAGCGCCCTGTCTTCGAACACCACGACCGGATTTTCGTCGCGGATGGCGCTCTTCATCAGCCCTTTGGCGTCGTACGGCGTGGACGGTATCGCCACCTTCAGGCCGGGAATGTGGCTGAAGAGCGCATGCAGAGACTGGCTGTGCTGGGCGGCGGTGCGGCTGCCGGCCCCCAGGGTCGTCCGCATCACCATCGGCACCGTCAGCTTGCCGCCGGACATGTAGTGGGTCTTGGCCGCCTGGTTGATCAGCTGGTCCATCACCAGGGTGGCAAAGTCACAAAACATGATGTCCACAATCGGCCGCATACCGGTCATGGCCGCGCCCACACCGATGCCGGCAATGCCCGCCTCCGAAATGGGCGAATCGATCACCCGTTCCGGGCCGAACTTCTCAAACAGGCCGACGAACACTTTGAATACCGAGCCGGCCACGGCGATATCTTCACCGATGGCGAAGACGCGCTCGTCGCGGGCCATCTCCTCGGAAACCGCTTCGTGAATGGCCTGACTGAAGGTGATCTGACGTTCTCCCGGCGCGTGGATGGCCGGGCTGTGACGGATTCCGTTCTCAAGCGTAGACATGCCGCTCCACCTCGCTTTCACTGGGGAAAGAGGCCTCGAGGGCGAAGGCCACCGCGTCGTCAACCGCCCTCTTTACATCCTGCTGAATGCGTTCGAAGACCTCCGTTTCCGCCTGCTCGCTCTCTACCAGCCACGCCTCGAGCAGCTTCACCGGGTCCCGCTTGGCCCACTCCGCCTCCTCTGCGCGTGTGCGGTAGGGGCGGTCGATATCGCCGACATGATGCCCGTGGAAGCGGTAGGTATCGCAGACGAGGAAGGCCGGCCCGCCGCCCTTGCGCGCGCGTTCGATGACGAGGCGGGCGGTGGCATGCACGGTGCGGATCTCCTGGCCGTCTATCGCCTGCGCATGAACGCCGAACGCGGTCGCCCGACCGACCATGGAGCCGGCCGCTGTCTTGGAGTTGTGGGTATACTCGCCGTACTGGTTGTTCTCACAAACGTAGATAACCGGCAGCTTCCAGAGCTGGGCCATATTCATCGATTCGTACAGGAGGCCCTGCCCCAGGGCGCCGTCGCCAAAGAAGCAGACCGAAACCTGGTCTGTCCCGCGTAGCTTGATCGACATGCCCGCGCCGGTTGCGATGCCCGCGCTGCCGCCGACGATGCCATTGGCGCCGAGATTGCCGGTCTCCTGATCCGCGATATGCATCGAGCCGCCTTTGCCGCGGCAGTAGCCGGCCTCCTTGCCCAGCAGCTCGGCAAACATGCGGTCCAGCTCGGCGCCCTTGGCCAGACAGTGGCCGTGGCCGCGGTGCGTGCTGGTGATGTAATCATCCTGCCGCAGCGCCTCGCAGATGCCAACCGCGATCGCCTCCTCGCCAATATAGAGGTGGGCGATGCCCGGCATGCGCGCGCTGGTGTAGAGTTCGTTGGCCGCCTCCTCGAAGGTGCGAATCCTGATCATCTGCTCATACGCATGGAGCCAGTGCTCAGCGTCAAGCTCGGTTTCACCCCAATTTGTGTCGGTCGTTTCGCTCATAGCGTCACTCCTTGTCGATAGATACAGCGGCTTACCTCTTGTTCTACTCTTCCTTTCAACATCCGGCCTCCGGCAATCAAGCCCTTCGAGTTCCGAGTTCCGATCTCCGGCAGTTACGCGCATTCGTCCCGACCCTGCCATATCTGTCCATCGCTCGTAACCACAACAACCTGCTCTCCACTTTGCCCCAAAGCGGCCAGCGGGTGACCGTCCACGGCGGTCCCGACCGGTACCCATTCGCTCCCGCCGGCAGACATAACGAGTCGATCGGTCAGCGACACCAGGGTCTGGCCGGCCAGAGGCAGCAGGCCGGTGATCGGCGCGTCCGGGGTGCTGATCCGCTGGCGCTGCCACCCGCTCGCCGTAGAGCGGTACAGGTCGACGCCCAGGCCAAGCAGGGCTTCGCGACCGGCCCCGTCCGGGAAGGCCAGCTGCGGGGCCAGCGGCCGCGACGGCCGGCTGAACCAGTCCGTCCAGCTCAGCCCACCGTCTTCGGACCGCCACAACGTGATCCTGCCGCTCCCGCCGGCCGAACCGTTGGCCATCGCCCAGACGGCTGCAAACAGGAGCTCTTCCCGCGCAAACAGCCCCAGCATCTGGCTGCCGGCAAAGGGCGGCGTCACAGCCTGCCAGTTTCCGCCGGTCCCCGGCGAACCGGCGCCCGTGGAAGCGTCCAGGGCGCCATGCCACAGCCGGCCATCATGGCTCCCTGCCCAGACCGCCCTCTTCGTGACGGCCAGGGCCGTTATCGGCCTCCCGGCGGTCAATACGGATTGCCAGGAGGCGCCCCCGTCGGCCGAGGTTGCCACCCCTGTCTCCGAACTGAGCCAAATCCGGCTTTCATTGGCGGCCAACGCCAGGACCGGGGTATCGGTCCAGATCGGCCGCCAGCTGCCGGCTTCTGTGGAGCCGGGCGTTCCGGGGGAACGGTTGGAACACCAGACGCCCTCTTCCGGCCCGCCAACCAGCCACAGATCAGGGGACGGGGTCAGGCACCATACAAAGCGCCGCGCCGACAACCCTGGCATAAACTGCCAGGACCGGCCATCGTCAGCAGACCGGTAGAGACCATCGGCCAGGCCGGCATACAGGCTTCCTTCGACAGCATTCAGGGTCAAAACGGACGAAATCTGTTCTGACGGGGTCGAAAGCCCCCCGGCCGGGGCCCTGCTTGCAAGGTCTGGCACTGCCTCCTGGCGGGGTTGAATGGCGCCCCTCCCGACAGCTCCCCCGGTGTTGGGGGCGGAGAGATCTGCTAGACTTGAGAGGGGCTGAGGGGCAGGGCCGTTCCCCCTAAAATCCGTGTTGGGCCTGAGTTCTTTGCCTTCGATACGAAAGATACTCTCGGTTGTGCCGAGCAGCAGAGACCCTTGCTGCGTAAACGCTAAAGCCGTTATCGCCTCGAAGCCGGCTGCGGCCAGGTGATAGGAGCGGCCGGCGTCGGTTGAGATCAGCAGCTCGCCCGTTTCACAACCGGCAAAAACGGTCCGGTCTGCCGCAAAATCCGGGCTGACAGCCAGGATTGAAGGTTGCGCGGCGCCGTCCTCCAGGTCGGCCCGCCGCCAGGCCCGCCCCCCGTTCGGCGACTGGTACAGGCTTCCCTCCGTAACGGCAAAGGCATACTCGTATCTTTCCCAGACCGGGGCCGCGGCCAGGTCGAAAACTGCGTACTCGCGCAGTCCAAAATTGCATAGCTGCCAGTGCCGTCCCCCATCGGTGGAGCGCAGGATGCCGTCTCCATCCGTGCCGGCCAGCAGGACCCGGTCCTGACGGAAATTCGGTGAAGCTGTCAGGCTGATTACCGGGGCCTCGGCCTGCTCAGCCCAACAACGCTCCCAGGTCTGGCCGCCATCGGCGGAACGCACAACGCCATTCGGCAGCCCGGCGGCCCAGACGGAGCTCCCGGCAGTCACGACCGTGTTGACCCACCAGAACGGAACGCCCCGCATCACAGCCCGCCACTCCCTGCCGTCAAAACGGAAAATGCCGGCGGGTGAGGCCAGCCACAGCCAGCCGTCAACGCCCGCAATCTTGAAGACGGTTCCTCCGCCGGCTATTCGGCCCGAAGGCCGCAGATCAAGGCTCATAGCTGACATTGGTTACCGGTCTCTTCTTCAAGACAGTGACATCCACACTCAACGCCATCATCGCGCCGCTGGCGGCCGTCTCGAGCGCCTGCCTGGCAATTCCGGCTGCATCCATCACCCCCGCCGTCCGGCCAGCGCAAATATCTTCACGGACAACATCGTAAACGTAATCTTCACCCGCCTCCAGCACCTGCTCGAGGATGACCGCCGGGGCCTTCGCGCCCGCTCCGTCCGTCCCGGGACCGGCGCTGCCATGGGCATTCCTGATAATCTGGAAAAACGGTGCCGGCAGTGCATTCTTCACCGCGATCATGCCCAGCCGCTCATCTGGACTGGCCGCCCGGTCGGGGTCGATCTGTGCCGCCGCGCGCGCGTAGGCAACGCCGCCGCCCGGCAGGACCCCCTCGGCCATCGTTGCCGCCAGCACCTTGATCCCCTGTTCCGCCTTCTGGCGCAGCACATCACGCTCCGCCTTTGTCGGGGCGCCAACCTGTAGCAGCCCGGCGCTCCCCGATAGGCGCGTCAGCCGCATCTGTAACTCGTCACGGTCGTCGTCATCAGCCGGCATGTTGTCGAGCCGGCTCTGCCAGGCCGATATCCGCTCCCGCAGCGCGCGTTCATCGCCCCCGCCGTCAACCACAAACAGGGCCTCCCTGTCGACCTCGATACGACCGGCCCGGCCAAGGTCCTCCGCCCTGACCGATTCCAGCGGCCGCCCCACCTCCTCACCCAGGAGGGTCGCCCCGGACAACAGGGCCAGATCGTCCAGCTCGCGATGGCCCGATTCTCCCCCGATGTTGAGGGCCGCAGCCGTTACTTTCAGTTCGCTCTTGGCGTCCTGGTGTGCTGCAACCAGCCCGTTGACAGCCTCGCCGCTGATCTGGTGCGCCACCAGCAGCAGACGGGGCGGCTCCTGCCTGGCTGCAACGTCGAGCAGCGGGCCCAGCGCGCCCGCGTCCTGCAGATGTCCGGCGTAGAGCGCAATCGAGCACTCCTTTTGAACTGCCTGCCCGCGCGTTGGCGCGGTAATGAGATAAGGAGAAATGATCCGGCCCCGCCAGCGCCCGCCTTCATAGTAGACCCGCTCCAGGAAGGAAGCCACATAATTTTCAACCGTTATGTAGGCGTGAGGGCCCAGCAGGTCAAACATCTCGCCCAACACCCAGGCCAAACCGGCGTTTCCGGTTACGGTCTGGGCAACCGCGGCCAGCTCCTCCTGCCCGCTGACCGGTTGGGCCATACTGCGCAACGCCGTTGCCGCCGCCGCGACAGCCTTGCGAATGCCCTCCTGGACAAGAACCGTCTTTGCCCCGGCCGTTACCATGCGCGTGGCTTCGTGCAAGATCGCCTTGGCCAGGACCGCCATCGTCGCGCTGCCGTCCCCCAGCTGCGTGTGAACGCGCCACGTCATCTGCCGCAGCATCATCGCGCCCACATCCTGCCGCCGGTCCGGCAAAGCAATGACCCGGCGCGCAACCGTCGCCGCGTCATCCAGCAGTTCCGGCCCGTCCTTCGTTTGTGATTGGTTGACGATGTGGCCTTGAGAGGGACCCAGGGTGATGGCCAGCAGATCTGCCATCCGGTCAAATCCCTGCTTGAGATAGACGGCAGAATCGGGTTGGAAAATAACTTTGGGGATGGGCATCACTATACGTTCGCGCCGCTGACCGGCGAAACGCTCCCGATCAGCTTCTCTTTGACGCTGGTACTGTGACCCGGCCGGGCAAGATCGATTCAGACCCCATCCCGCTCTGCACCTCTGGACCATGCGTCTTGAGATCGATGTCGCCCGACGCCGGCGAAAGATGCTAGCGTTCGATGAGAACGAGGCTGTTTGCCTCTACCTGCTCAACGGTAGAGACCGCGCCATCCGGCCATCTGATCTCCAGGGCCTCGATTTGGCTTCCCGCCGGCAGGCCGAAATGGACTCGTGACGGGTCGCCCGACAGATAGCCGCTGGTGACTTTGATCCTGCGCCTGTATTCGCCGCTGCTGGTCCGCAGCGTGAGCGTGGCCCCAACCGCCTTTGTGTTCTGTGAGTCCGGCCAGGCCAGGTCCACCAGCAGCGCGTTTCCCTGACACAGCTGGTTCTCAAAAATCTGGGCCGGAGCCGCCAGGTTGTTGACCACGATGTCGAGGTCGCCGTCACCGTCCAGGTCGGCCATGCTCATGCTGCGCCCGCCATGGGTGCTGTTCAGCCCCCAATCCGGCGCCGGGACAAAGTTGCCCTCACCATCGTTGCGATAGACCTGGTTCTCCTCTACCAGTTCGTCGTTCGGCAGATGGCTGAAGATGTCGAGCGCCTGCATGCCGTTGACCACGTAGAGGTCAAGAAACCCGTCCTGGTCTAGGTCGCCAAACTTGCTCGACCAGGTCCAGCCGGTCGCTTCAATCCCGCTCGCCCCGGCCCTGTTGACATAACCGCCGTCACTGCCCGGCGCCTGCAACACATTGGCCATATGCTGGGGATCACCCTCAACCTCATGGTGGGGCATGTTGTCCATCACCGGTTGCCACTGCTCCATGATCTCAGGGGCATCCGAGTAGGGAAGCATATCGGCGGCGAAGATCGCCCAGCGGCCGCTGTTGTCGATATCTCCGCTGTCAAAGCTCATGGTGCTCATCGTCGTTGTCGCAAAGGGCTCCGCGGCCTGCCAGCCGTTGTCGCCGGCCAGCCAGACATAGTCGCGCATGTCGAAATCATTGCCCACGATGATATCGGTGCGGCCGTCCCCGTTCACGTCCGTCAGCTGCAGCGCCAGGGCCTGCGCCTCATCGGCCAGCCACGCGCCCGTAAAATCGCCCTCTTCATTGCTGTATAGCCACACCCCGGCCCGGTCGGTCCTGGATTCTACCGCGCCGGTCCGGTAAAGAAGGTTCTGTTTTTGCAGCGAGGCGTCGTAGGAAGCCGTGACCAAATCCAGGTCGCCGTCCTGGTCCAGATCGGCCAGATCGAGGCTGTAGGCAGAGGCGCGCAGCGCCGGCAGATTTACCTGCGCAAAGCGTCCCGCGCCCCTGTTGCGCCAGTGGAGAATGCGTCCATTGCGCGCGGTCACGAACAGGTCCAACCAGCCATCGGCATCGATGTCAACCGTTGTAATCGCGCGCGTGCTGTCTTCAAACAGGACTTCGGCTGAGAACTGCCAGCCGCCTTCATTCCAGAAGATCCGGTTTGGGCCAAAAATGTTGCCCAAAATCAGGTCCAGGTCACCGTCGTTGTCCAGATCGTTGACGGCCAGACCGGAGCCATTGCTGATAAAAAAGCCGATCCGTTCAACGTTCGCGGCGGTCTGGTGGGGCAGATCGTGCGCGACAAAGCGGTTGCTGCAGGCGGTGGCGGGTCGAAGGGCGGCGGCTTGCACCGATACCGCAACTGTACCTGCATCTTCCTGGGCCGGGGATGCGTCTGCCGCGGCTCCGGTTTCCTCCACCCGATCTGACGCAGTAACCGCCTCCCCGCCATCCGTGGTATCCGGCGCGCCGGGCGGACTTGCCCCAGCCATCTCTTCCAGCTGGAACGTGCAGCCAGAAGCCAGGAGCAGCAGGACGAGGGCAACAATGAGGGAATGCAGATTCACAATTGACACGCTCCCGTTTACCATCCGGCCTCGGTCAGGCCGGCGTTGCTCAACCCTTTGTCCCGGTCAGGTTGATGCCTTCGATGAATGTCTTCTGCGCAAAGAAGAAGAGAATAATGATCGGAACTGTTGCCAGGGAGCTGGCCGCCATCAGATGCGGCACACAACGCTTACAAGTATAATTTTGTCCTACATCCAACAATTCGATGCCCAGGGCGATGGGATAGTTCTCCTCGGTGCGAATGAAAAGAAGGGGGCCGAGGTAATCATTCCAGGCCCACATGAAGCGGAACAGGGCCACCACCGCCAGGGCCGCATACGACAGCGGAACGATAATCCGAAACAGGATCGTCAGTTCGCCGGCCCCGTCAAGCCGGGCCGACTCCGACAGCTCTTCGGGAATCGTCCTGAAGAATTGGCGTAACATAAAGATGAAATAGGGATGACCAAAGAGCGCGGTCACCGTCCAGAAACGATAGGTGTCGAGCCACCCCAACCACTTCAGGCCAATGAATACCGGTATCATCTTGACCGCCCAGGGCAGCATCATCGTTGTCAGGGCCAGAAAGAAGAGTATATCGCGGCCCGGCCATCGGATTTTCGAGAATCCGTAGGCGATGAAGGTGGACGAAACAACGGTGATCGACACCGCCGGCAGGACATAGCGGAAGACGGTATTGAAGGCAAAGGTTGTGAAGGGATGCAGCGTCCAGGCGTTTGGAAAATTTTCCCAGAACATCGGGTTGGGAATCATCACAGGCGGCACGGTGAAGACCTGGGGATCATCCTTGAGCGCCGAGGAGAACATCCAGTAAATCGGGAAAATGAAGCTGAACGACAGGAAAATCAGCAGGCCATACTTGAGAACGTCAATCAGGACTTCAACCCATCGATGTGAGCTCGCCTTGGTAGGAACGGCGCTCGGGCTGTCGGCAGCTGTCGTCATCTCTCTTCATCTCCATAGTAGACCCAGCGCGCCGATGAGCGGAATAGGATAACCGTGAAAACGACGATGATGAGAAACATAACCCAGGCCACTGCCGACGCTTTACCCATCCTGAAATTGACGAAGGCATTCCGGTACAGGAATATGAGCAAAAACTCTGTCGCTCTCATCGGCCCGCCTTCAGTCAGCAACCAGGGAATGGTGAACTCCTGAAATGCTGTGATGAAGCCGGTAACCAGGTTGAAGAGGATGATCGGTGTCGTCATGGGGATCGTCACGTTCCACATCTTGCGCCAAGCCGTGGCCCCGTCCAGGCTGGCCGCTTCAAGCAGATGTCTGGGCACATTCTGCAGCGCGGCCAGAAAAATAACCACCGCCGTCCCCTGGGTCCAGACCATGACCAGAATCAAAGAGGGTTTGGCCCAGCCCGGGTTGGACAGGAAAGGGATGACCGGCAGTTCCAGCGCCCGCAAAATACCGTTTATGGCCCCATATTGGATGTTGTACAGGAACTGCCAGGCCATCGCCGAGGCCACCGCCGGAACGATAACCGGCAGGTAAATAACGCCGCGAAAGAAGGTGCGCCCCACGATTCTTTGGTTCAACAGGTTGGCAATCAGGAAAGCGACACAAACACCCACCGGCACGCCGATCCCGACATAGAAGAGCGTATTCCACAGGACTTCATAGAAGTTAGGGTCTCCCGCGAACAGATAGACGTAGTTGTCCAGCCCGAGAAACACCGGAGGACGGACCAGGTCATAGCGGTTGAGACTGTAAAAAAAGGCTGCCGCTACAGGCGCCAGTTCATAGCCAATAAAGCCAATCAGCCAGGGCGCGACAAAAAACAGGCCCCAGCGCAGGTTCCTGCGTTCTCCCGGCGTTAACCGCCGCCGGTTTTTCAGCGAGAGAGAAAAGGCTGACATCCGATTAGCGTCCGCTGGTACGACAACGTGACCCTGAAAAAGTCGATCTGCAGCAAAAGGTCAGAAAGAAGCTGCTGTTGGAATTTCGTCCAAGCTTCAACCTGGTCCCAATATAGATTGGGCTGTCAATCAGGCACTCGTACAACGACCGATTGACAGCCCACGAAATCAACGGGTCAGGCGGCTGGCCTACCCAAGACCCTGCGCCGCATACTCCTCCTCGGCCCGCTTTTGCAACTCGGCCATCGCCTCCCCGGCCGGGGTAATACCGCGATAGACCTCTTCCCGCAAGGCGGCCCATTCGTCGTTCAGGAACCAGTGGATCGGACAGCGGCGACCGATCAACCACTCATCAGCCTGGTCCGGGGCATCCAAATACCAGCCCAGGCCATTGAAGGCATCAGGGTCTACCGTTGCCAGGTAAGACTTCTTGCCCGTGAGCCAGCCCACCTCGGCAAAGATGGCGTCCAGGGCAGCATTGTCGGCGGTCAGAAACTCGCTGACCCTGAACCCGGCTTCGATGTTCGCGCTGTCTTTGAAACTCTGAATCATGTGGGCCCCGGTGGCCATCATCTTCGTCCCCTCGCGGCTGGCCGGTACCGGCACCCACGTCACCATGTTGGCCTCCGCCGTCTCAGGCCGTCCCAGCAGCGTCGTCTCACCCGGAGCCCAGTACCCAAGCAGAATCGCCGACTGGACCTCGGCCCTGTAGGCGGCCCCCCAATAGCCCTGGCCGTCCACCCCGCGCATACCGGCCAGGTTGTCCGGCCCGGCAATGCGGTGGAACTCGCCAAAGGTGTCAGCGGCCAGCGCCATGCGCTCGTCGTCGAAGTGGAAGGTATGCTCCTCGTCGTTCCACCAATTCAGCCCAAAGGCAAAGGCGGGATAGTCCGGCTCCTGCGCCATGCCGTCATAGGGGTCCCAGCCTACGCGTTCCATGTTCCCCGCGCTGTCAAAGATGGTCATCTCCTTCTGCCACTCCAACCATCCTTCGATCGTCCCAGGTGGACTGTCCGGGTCCAGGCCCGCCTCTTCCACATGGCGGCGGTTGTAGTTGATGCCCCACCAGATGTAGGATTCAATGCCGACGATGCCAATCTTCTGCCCGTCGAATACGGTGGACTGGACCAGGTTCGTCAACAGATCGTCCTCGTCGATCATCGCGCTGCCGGCCAGCTGATCGTCAACGGGCAAAATCACGCCCCGCGACCAGAACTCCACATAACCGGTGCACGAGTTGAGGTCTGGCGGGTCGCCTGCCGCCAGCGCGGCCAGCTTCTCTTCCAGCTGGACGCCGGATTTGAAGACCAGGTTGTAGTTGCCAATGTGCTCCTGGAAACTCTCCATCTCCTTGATCGTGTCTATCGCCGGGTCCAGGTTCGTCCAGTCAACCCACAAGCTGACACTTCCGGGTTCAGCCGCAGGCGCGTCCGCCGCTCCCTCGCTCTCTGACGCTTGCGGACCCGGGCAGGCGGCCAGTACGAGCCCGGCTGCCGACATACCGCCAAGTCTCAGCAAGTTGCGGCGAGTTATACCTTGTCGGGTCTTCTCTTCCATGTTCTTTCTCCTTGGGAATTGTAAAATGCACCCGCAACCTGGACGGGGTCGCGCAGCAAGAGGGGTGAGGATAAAGCTTCACTACGTGAAGTCCCGCTTCGTAATCGTTAACGCCTCCTTCTTCCTCTGCGGATCGTTGCCTGCTCGGCTTAACCCTATCTCTTTTTCGAGAATAACCTGTGAGTTGAGAGTTTAGCCCATATAGTCAGCGATCACAAATCAGAAAATGATCCGGGTCCGGCGCCAGGTCAGGACCGGCAACTGCGCCATTCCATCCCCGCAAAGAGGGAAAAATGGCCTCCTGCCCTGCCAGCTGCAGGCAATCTGGCCGCCGATGATTCATCAAGAGGATAGATCTGCAAGGGTTGACAAATCCGTTAAAATAGTATTGACAGTGGCGCAATTGCACCGTGGGGCAAGTAGATTGGAATACCTTGCTTGATCTGGTGATGACAAAGGGAGGATTGGTCATCTGGATATGAGTAGGTCGGTGGAACAGGCCTTTCGATAGGAACCCATGCACGCGGATTTTTCCGTGTCTTGAATTCTGGTTGGTTGCAGAAATATAAGGTTTGGAGAGGGCGAAATGAGGGAATCCAAGGCCTATGAAAGGTCACATCCTTGGATTACTTTTAAACTTCATTTGCAAGAAGCCGACTACACCTTTTGGGTTCAGTTGGGACAGGCGCAAGCAAAGTGCAGGGAAGTTTCTGGAGTTCCGCTGTTGCCGGAAGTTGCAGAAAAGTTACATCGGGTCTATTTGGGAAAAGGAGTTCTTGCAACGACGGCGATAGAAGGCAATACGCTTACAGAGGAAGATGTTCAGAAGCAGATAATGGGAGAGCTCGATCTTCCTCCTTCCAAAAAATATCTTGGCCAGGAGATCGATAATGTGATAACTGCTTGTACAGACATGGCGAGGCGTATGCTAGATTCGGATGACCCATTGAGGTTGACTGTAACTGAGGTAAAGGAACTTAATTCTGCGGTTTTGAATGCTCTTCCCTTGAGGGAAGGTGTATTCCCCGGGCAAATACGGGATGAGCAAGTTAGGGTAGGGAGGTATCTGGCACCCCCTGCAGAGGATTGTGAATATCTGTTAACTAAGCTTTGTGATTGGCTCAGAAATGAGTCGGTGTTTCCTGAGAAAGTTAATGGAATAGCGTCGGGAATCTTGAGGGCGATCTTTGCTCATCTATACGTAGCATGGATTCATCCATTTGGAGATGGTAATGGACGAACCGCTCGATTGGTTGAGTTTCAGATACTATTGTCAAGTGGTGTACCAACCGCTGCTGCACATCTCTTAAGCAATCACTACAATCTGACCCGTGAGGAATACTATCGACAACTCGAACTGGCTAGCGCCTCTGGAGGAGATGTCATGCCGTTCATTCAATATGCGTTGCAAGGGTTTATTGATGGGTTGAATGAACAAATCAGCTATATACGAGAGCAGCAGTTGCGTGTTCATTGGAACAACTATGTTTATGCACTATTTCGTGATAAAGAAGGAGATGTCAACATTCGACGCCGACGTCTGGTTCTTGATCTGTCCGACAAAGGAGAACCTGTTCCAATTCCAAAAATACGTCACATTTCTCCTCGGATTGCAGAAGCTTACGCGGATAGAACCGATAGAACAGTTCGGAATGATATTAGTGTGCTGTCGGAGATGGATTTGGTCTCATTAACTGAATCCGGAGTGCAGATAAAAAAGGAATCCATAATCCTGTCAAAATCGTTAGTAACCTGAGTACTGACCATCCCCGCATATCCTCTGCAGCCCCCAATGGACACTTCGAGACGCGTACTCCCAACGCTGCCTCCGGCCCTTCCGGAACACCGCCGCCGGCCGCCTCAAACTGGCAAAACCGCCCCCGCGCGGGTACACTACGGCAGAAACTCGACCCCGCCACCAACCTTAACCAATGCCCGGCCAACTTTTCACCAGCTACTTCCTCGAAGATGGCATCCTCCACACCGACGCCTGGCAGGCCTCCCTGTCCGAACCCGCGCAGCTTGACTCCTTTCGCGCCCAGGCGCTCGCCCTGCTCGACAACGCGGCCGGCTTTCACTCCATCAACGAGGCCTCGACCGAGCAGGAGCTGATCCGCCCGCTGCTCGAACTGCTCGGCTGGGGCGACTACCTGCCGCAGCAGGGCAGCGACAGCAACGAAGACATCCCCGACTTTCTGCTGTTCGGCGACGCCGGGTCGAAAGCGCACGCCTCCGCCAAGCCGAGACCGGACCGCTACGTCGATGCCCTCGCCGTCGCCGAGAGCAAACGGTTCGGGGTGCCCCTCGATGCGCGCGACAAAGAGGAGCAGGGCAATCCCGGCTCGCCCCACGCGCAGCTCCTGCGCTACCTGGCGACGGCCGATATCAACTCGGACGGGCGCATCCGCTGGGGCATCCTCACCAACGGCCGCGCCTGGCGCCTCTACGACCGCCGCGCCCGCCCGCGTGCCAGCGGCTACTACGAAGCCGACCTTGCAGCCGCCGCCAAGGCCGACGACGCCCGCGCCATTCGCGCCTTCCGCCTCCTCTTCGGCCGCGCCTCCTTCAGCCCGCGCCACGGCGCGCAGACCAGCTTCCTCGAAGACGCCATCGCCGAGGGCCTGCGCAACGAGGAACAGGTCGCAAACGACCTCTCCGGCGCCGTTTTTGCAGAGGTCTACCCGGCCCTGGTGCGCGCGCTCGCCAACGGCAGCGGCGCAGCGCTGGAAGAAGTCCGGCAGGCCGCCCTGATCTTCCTCTACCGCCTGCTCTTTCTGCTCTACGCCGAGGACCGCGACCTGCTGCCGGTCAACGACAGCCGCTACGACGACTACGGCCTGCGCAAGACGGTGCGCGACAATATCGCCCAGCGTATGGCCGCCGGCGATGTCTTCTCCTCTTTCGCCACCAAGTACTACGACCACATAAACACGCTCTGCCGCCAGATCGACGCCGGCGACCCGTCGATCGGCCTGCCGCCCTACAACGGCGGCCTCTTCGCGCCCGCAGCCGCGCCGCTGCTCGAAAGCAACCGGCTGTCGGACCTCGTGCTGGCCCCCATCATCTACGACCTCAGCCACGCCAGGAGCGAGAGCGGCCGCCGCTACGTCAACTACCGCGACATGACCGTCCAGCAGCTCGGCTCCATCTACGAGCGCCTGCTCGAACGCGAACCGGTGCGCGGCGAGGACGGCGATATCGTGGTGCGCCCCAACAGCTACGCGCGCAAGGACAGCGGCAGCTTCTACACCCCCCAACCCCTCATCGACCTGATCGTCGAGCGCACGCTCGGCCCTCTTATCGACGAGCGGCGCCAACGCTTCGAGCGCCATGCAGCCCTGCTCAAGTCGAGCAGCCGCGACAAGGCCGCCCGCGCCAGCGAGCTGCGCCGCTACGACCCCGCCCAGGCCGTTCTTGAGCTCAAAATCCTCGACCCCGCCATGGGCAGCGGCCACTTCCTCGTCACCGCGGTCGACTACCTCGCCGACGCCATCGCCGAGCTGGTCGAAAGCGTGCCTGCCTCCGTCCCCTGGCTCGACGGCCTCTACCTTTCGCCCCTGGTCGACCGCATTGAAACGGTCCGCCGCGAGATCCTGGAACGCGCCCGCGCCGCCGACTGGGTCGTCGACGAAGCCCAGCTCAGCGACCAGGCCATCATCCGCCGCATGGTTCTCAAGCGCTGCATCTACGGCGTCGACAAGAACCCGCTCACGGTCGAGCTGGCCAAGGTCTCGCTCTGGCTGCACAGCTTCACCGTCGGCGCGCCGCTCTCCTTCCTCGACCACCACCTGCGCTGCGGCGACTCGCTCGTCGGCCTGCGCGTCCACGACGCCACCGAGGAGATGAAGCGCCTGGGCAAGATGTACTCGCCCAGCGCCATCCAGGCCGCCGAAAACGCCACCGGCGGGATGCAGCGCATCGAGGAGATGTCCGACGCCGATATCAGCGAGGTCGAGGCGTCGGCCTCCCTCTTCCACGAGGTCGAGAAGACGACGGCGGAGCTGCGCACTCTGCTCGACACGCTCTGCGGGGTGAACTGGCTGGCCGCCGGCATGAAGAAGAAGGCGCGCGGTGAGTTCGAAGCGCCGCTGGTGGGCCTGTTTGCCTTGGGCGAGGAGGAGGCCTTTGCCCTGCTGACCGACGGCCCCGACCGCGTCGACCCCGCCGACCCGCTCCGGCAGCGCACCTTCTGGCCCGCCTTCAGCCAGATGTGGCGCTCAGCGCGGGAGATCGCCGGCCGCGAGCGTTTTCTGCACTGGCAGGTCGCCTTCCCCGGCGTCTGGCAGGGCTGGCAGGACGACCGGCCCAAGGGCGGCTTCGACGCGGTCATCGGCAACCCGCCCTGGGACCAGCTTGAGCAGCCTGAAGTCGAATGGTTTGCCCTGCGCGAGGAGGAGATTGCGCTGGCACCGACAGGGGCAAGGCGCAAGGCGCTGATTAGAGAACGGACACAGAGTGGAGACGAACTTGCGTTGGCTTATCAGGAGGTGCGCCGGAATACCGCCGCGATGCGTTCATTGATCAGAGAGTCCGGCGCCTATCCCCTTCTGAGCGGCGGTCGGGTCAATCTCTACTCTCTCTTTGTCGAGCGCGCCATGAATCTGATCAAGCCGGACGGCATCGTGGGCCTGCTCACCCCCTCCGGCATTTATGCTGACAAGACCGCGGCCCGCTTCTTCAAGTCCGTTTCCACCAGTGGGCGCGTCGGTGGGCTGTTCGACTTCGAGAATAGGAAGATATTCTTCAAGGACGTTCACGCCTCATTTAAGTTTTGCGCCCTCATCTTCGGCGGTGAGGAGCGGCGCTTCGACCAGACCAAATGCGCTTTCTTCCTGCACGACACCGCCGCCATCCAGGACGGGGAACGCTGCTTCCCCCTGGCCGCGGCCGACTTCGCCCGCGTCAACCCCAACACCGGCACTGCGCCCGTCTTCCGCACCCGACGCGACGCCGACATCACTCGCGGCATTTACGAGCGCCATCCCGTCTTGGTCGACCGGTCTAAAGGGGAAGAGGAAAAGGCATGGCCCGTGCGGTTTATGCAGGGGCTCTTCAACATGACCTCCGACTCCCACCTCTTCCGTACCTCTGCTCAGCTCGAAGACACCGGCTATTACCCGGTTCAGGGGAACCGCTGGAAGAAGGGGGGCGACCTTTATCTTCCGCTCTACCAAGGGCGGATGATCTGGCATTTCGATCACCGGGCCAACTCGGTGCGCGTTAACCCGGAGAGTACTCATAATCCTTATCTGAGCGAGCCTGTCAGCGAGAATCAGCACGCAGATCCATCCTTCCTGCCACAAGCCCAATACTGGGTGCCGACGGCAAACGTGGAGTCTGCTTTAGGGGAGTCATATTGCTGGATCATAGGATTTCGCGACATTGCGAGACCAACAGATGTTCGGACGATGATCGCGACTGCCCTTCCCAAGATTGGCTGTGGGCACACGCTGCCTGTTCTTGTCCCAGCAGAAGGCGGCTTCGACCCCGTGAGAGCATCATGCTTGCTGGCGAACCTGAACAGTTTTGCCCTTGACTATGTGGCGCGCCAGAAAGTTCAGGGCACACATCTTACCTGGTACACGGTAGAGCAACTCTCCGTCATCGCCCCCGCCGATTACGACCGCACCTTCGGCCCCACCACCGCCCGCGAACTCGTGCGCGACCACGTCCTGCGCCTCACCTACACCGCCCACGACATGGCCCCCTTCGCCCGCGATCTCGGCTACGACGGGCCGCCCTTCATCTGGAACGACGAGAAGCGCCGCCACCTGCGCGCCCGCCTCGACGCCCTCTACTTCCACCTCTACGGCCTCTCCAAAGAAGACGCCGCCTACATCCTCGACACCTTCCCCATCGTCCGCCGCCACGACGAAGCCGCCTTCGGCCACTACCGCACCAAGGAGATGGTCCTCGCCTACTACAATGCCCTCGCCGCCGGCGATACGGATGTGGAGGTGGCGGTCTAGACCATCAAATCAAAACCGGCCGCATCCGTCTGAATGCACCTTATTTTTCCCATTTCGTGGTCTAACGATTGGGGCCAACCATAGTATGCTATCAAGGAATATTATCTATATCCTTAAGGTGAGCTCTAAGCATGTCTCTTTCACTTAATTTTGTTCCCTTTGAACCCAAGTCTCGACGGATAGCAAGAAGGAAACCACCCCAAAGTGAAACAAATTTGCTAATATCTAGGGTCGTATTCTCTCGTTCCATTTTGTAGAAATGTTGCAATAGGTCATTCAATGAAAGGACCACTTCATCCGACCCAGTGAAAATGAGCTCATAAATAGTGTTCCTGTATTCAAGAGATGCGATCTGTTTATGAGCTTCTTCTTGAACTTTTGGGTCATCTACTCCCACAAAGATTTTGAAGAAAGGGTTGAGCATATCGAGGTAAATCTTTCTCCGGTTTTCCTGAAGTCTTTCTCGCTCCTGTCTGACCGACTCGATTCCAGACCTTACATACCATACCAGAATGCCGGAAAAAGATGCCACTATCAATTGAATAATCCAAGAATCCATGAATCCTCCGACTTCGAATTTACGCCTCGTTATCAATCGAAAATTTCATTCTAACTGACTGTCTCAGTTGTTGCAAGACCCTTGACATTTCACCTGTCTAATCTCCAAAGAGACGGGCAATTACGACTCAAGTAAGCCAAGAATTAGGGCTCGTTGACATTTGTCTGAACTGTGATTCATCTGACTTTTATGATGGACATGATTAGCGACGCAGGTTTCATAAGCGGGCTTCGTTCACGAGAATCAGGTGAATCTGAGTCCAAACTGTTCTCAGACAGCCTGTAGATGTTGCCTCTTTGAATCGTCTTCTGAAACGTCAACGGGCTAGTTGTTCCTACTCTTCCAGCCAAGCCAAGGTTTTCCTCAACTCCATCACTTGGTCGCGGAGTTCGTTAAGTTCAGCCTTTGTTGCCAAACGGTTGCAAATGTCTTCAATCCGATCAACTCGTTGTTCCAAAAACAACTTCTCCTGATGACCAGGAGTACTTTCATTTGCCGAATTAAGCGCGGGACCGTGCGGCTTAGTGCCGAGCTGTGTATCTGTCGCATCGAGATTCAAGCGGTATATCCCCCTGCCGGCGCGAGCGAATCTGGAGGACGCTCTCTTATGTTTTATTTCGGCCGACATAACCGCGTTCACTTGAGCCCAGGGCTTAGAATCCGTCGTTTCCCATAGACCACGGTTGCGTATTCGCTTGGTGATATCGTGATAGTGAAGAGGCTTTCCAGCGTCCTTCAAGACATTGATAATTGCATCAGGTAAAGACAATTTTTTTCCCTCCCGCACCGCTTGCTCTTTAGGAGTGTCTTGCGTCCGGTTTCTGCCATGGCTTGAAACGAATTCCTGATAGGCAATGCTGGCTTCAGACATCACCCGCTCTGGCTCGTGTTCGTACTCATCCCAAAGAAGCTTTGCAGGCGCCCCCGGATTTGATAGCCCGGGTCCTGAATACGTGGGATCCAGCGCCTTATAATTGGATATGCGCATGGCAAGCGAAGCTACAGTGCGCCCCATCGCTTCGGCAAGCTCGTGGACGACTGGATGGTTCTGAGGCGACGTCAAGTGCTTTGCATACCTGATGCTTAAGTATAGGACTGCCATAAGCTCTTCTCTGGTCCAACGATTTCCGTATCGGTTCATTCTTGCCCTCCAGCTAGTCCGGCCGCCCCAGTTGGGGGCGGTCATCGCTCGTTTTTTTCTAAGGCCTCGCTCACTGCGTTGTGCAAATGAGGATAAATACGACCTCCGCTAGCGCGCGACTCTATAAGGCGGCCCCATTTAGGCACCCACCAACTTTGGATGAAGCGTTGACTCAACCATTGATCGATGTGCCACGACAACCAACCTAGGGTGGCACCAACTGAGCGAGCGCTGCTAAGATTAGCCTTTTCAACTATTGTGGCAACGGGCAGGAAATCATCGCCAGCCTCAAGATATAGCTTGAGGACTTTGCGTAACTGCGGGGTCATTGCCACAGGTAGAATTTCTCGTATAAGTTCGGCATGCACAAGTTCGTCCAGCTTAGTCTTGGCCGACGTAAAATTTAGAGTCTTTAACAAAAAGGGGTCAGGCGTCGGAAGCAGATGATTGAACAGCCCAGGGAGAGGAAGGCTTCATGGATGTCAGCACGGCGCTCGTAGCGCACCCGCAGGCGGCGGAACTGGCGCAGCCAGCCCAGGGTGCGCTCCACCACCCAGCGGTACACACCCAGTCCGCTGCCGTGTTCCGCCCCGCGCCGGGCCAGCGCCGGCGCGATGTGGCGCTCTCGCAACGCCTTGCGATGTCGCTGGGAATCATAGGCCCGATCCCCATACAGACGCGCCGGCCGGCGCCGGGGACGGCCGCGGCGGCCCCGCACCGGCGGCACGCCATCCACCAGAGGCAGCAGTTGGGTTACGTCATGGCGGTGGGCACCGGTCAGAGTTGCCGACAGCGGGACCCCATTGGCGTCAGTGAGCAGGTGATGCTTACGCCCCGGCTTGCTGCGGTCGGTAGGATTGGGGCCGGTTTTTTTTTCCGCCCCCCACGGCGCGCAGGGCTGCGCTGTCCACGCTGGCCCGCGACCAATCGAGACGGCCCGCCTCTTGCAGTTGGGACAAGAGGGTCTCATGCAGCTTTTGCCACACCCCGGCCGCCTGCCAATCCCGCAGCCGACGCCAGCAGGTCATCCCAGAGCCGCAGCCCATCTCCTGGGGCAGCATCTCCCAGGGTATGCCGCTCTTCAGCACGAACAGAATGCCGGTCAGGGCTTTGCGGTCCTCCACGGGCTTGCGTCCCGGATTGCGCAACCGCCGCGGCTTGGCCGGCGGCAGCAGCGGCTCTACGATCTCCCATAGCTCGTCGCTTACCAAAGGTTTGGCCATCAGACGCTACCTCCCAGTTCCTCTATCATGCACGACGCCGTGCGCCGCTGCCGCGGGGACTACAGACAGTTTAGCCCGCTGACCATAGATTGACAAACCTTTTTGTTAGGGGTTCTTACTACAAAGGGGATAGTCATGTCGAAGGACAAACCAGAAAACACTGAAGACAAAGAGAAGAAAAAATGGCGAAAGACCATAACGACTTCGCCGGCTCACAGACCGGTGAGGGGAGGTCCGGAAATATCACCTCCTGAACGAATAAGAAGACCTCCTGATGATTCCAGGGAGCCAGCCAAGAAGGGAACCATCTACTAGAAAGGAGAAGGGAAGTGGCTAAGAGAAAGCGACCACCTGCTCCTCAGAAGAATCCGGTTGGCCGCCCCCCGAAAATGGTCGTGAAGATCGACGACACGCCGGAGAACGTGGCAAAGGCTTTGTTTGGGAAGAGACGGAAGCAAAGGGATGATGCGGATCAAAACAAAGACGGAGCAGATAATCCTGCTCCGTCTTTTCGTGGTGGGAAATGACTAAAGTAGATCCCTTTTGAAACCCCGACTTTTCGGAAAGAGGGCTCATGGGATTCACGGGGATTTCGTCCTCACGCTCGTCCGGAAGAAACTCTTGGTTCCATTAGGGAAACACTTTAGATCAGAATAGTCAGATAGGTATTACATTTCGTCAATGTCTTCATCAAAGGGGAGCTTCATTTGTCTGCTACTGAAAATCTCGTCAAAGCGGCGAAAAAAAGATTCTTTGCTTCCTGAGAGTTTCATTAGAGCGATTACAACCTCCAAATGTTTCGCCAATTCAATGACGCCGAAATCCTCCGTCAAATACTGATGGTGTTTAGCCAGTCGATGACCTGAAGACAATATTGGATTCAATTCCCGCAATCGTTCCAAGACTCCTGGCGCCAGCGGCCGATACACTATCTTGTTTGTAAGCGTACCGAAGAATTGTGGATGATTCTTGGCTGACATCGAACTTTCGGTAGGCCACAGACGATGTAGTTGAGTGTAGAATTCATCCGGGAAGGTTTTCACCCAAGACCGCAGTTTCTCCTCAATGAAACGTTCGAGGATTTGAGCAAGCGCTCTCTCTTCTCTGATTTTCTGAAAGCCAGTCGCTTCGTCTATAAGGCTGGTAATTCCTACGACGGCTAAAGCCTCTGCCATCAGATAGGCGCGATCGACGATTTTTCTCTGTCTCGAAGTTGTCGATCCGTTCCTATCAGCCCTTATTATTGCGGAACACAGTTTTGGCAAGGTCTCCGCTGGATAGCCTTCGCCAATTCCGCCAGGTGTTTCCATCAAGAATGGTGAGTTCATCTCCACCCTAAATTCGTCAGAGATGTACGGTCTAAGCCATTTTCGATTCAAAAAGTGCAGGATGATCGCGCCGTTTTCTATGTTATTTTCAGGATTCTTAGGGGAATCGGTTTTTGCAGTTTTTGTTTCATCACCACGTTGTGCAGGGGTGCCGCCTCTCACGATAGAAAACGCATTGAACATCCCTCTTTGACTTAGAGCACGTCGTTTTTTCTCGTCGTCCAGTACGTAACACGGGATTTCAACTCCTCCGAGGACGAGAGGATGCTGGTCATCACCAGCAATTGTCTTGAAGATTGTGGGGGTCATCCACGTTGCTCCCTGCTCAGGATAGTCTATTGCGTTAGGGACTTTTTATTATGTCATTAGATTGGAGCGCGCGGCAAATTGGATCGTAGGCTCCCTGCAATTTACATTATAAGAGAAGCGGTTCGTACCGATTCGTTTGACTCCAAATCACTTCAGACCAGATCAGTGGTCGTTGGTCTGTGTTGGGTAACTAGCGACCAATCTATCTATTTCGGCAAGCACGTCTTCCCCTTCAGTTCGGAGCTGATGGTCGCCGCGGTCATATGCGATCAGTCTGCCTCTCATTGACTCCTTTGCCCTCCTAACGGCATCCGAAACACTAGGTCTCGTTGACGTTTGAAGGATTCTGTCAAATTGGCGACAATTGTAGGATGTCTACCTATAAGATTGCCGACCATCAGTGGCAGAAGCTATACGCTTTTTTGCAAGGACACCCTCGTGCCTATGCCGGGCAAGAGGAAAAGTGTCGTCGTTTCGTCGAGGCAGTTCACTGGATACTACGCACCGGTGCCCAGTGGCGTGAACTGCCAGCCGAACATGGGAAGTGGAACACTGTTTTCAAACGCTACGCACGCTGGGAAGAGAACGGTGTTTGGGCCGACATGTTCGTGCAGTTCGCCCAAGACCCGGACTTGGCCGCTGTGATGCCGGATAGTACAGCTGTACGCGCCCATATGTGCGCCGCAGGCGGCTCTAAAAAGGGGGAGGTCAGCACGAACAGGGCCTGGGTCGGAGCCGGGGAGGCTTCAGCAGCAAGATCCATCTCCTCGTAGATGCGCTTGGCTATCCCCTCAAGTTCATCTTGACCGGGGGGGAGCGCCATGATATGACCCAAGCTGAATCGTTGCTCGCCCCTTTCCATTTTGATGCCGTTATTGCCGATAAAGGCTACGATTCTGACCCGTTGCGAGAGCTGCTCGCAGCCCAACAGGTAGAGGTGGTCATCCCTTCCCGCCGCAATCGTAGGCAACCACGGAACTATGACCGAATCCGCTACCAAGAACGCAACATCGTCGAACGTTTCATCAACAGAATCAAGTGGTATCGACGCATATTCACTCGCTATGACAAACTCGCACGCCGTTTCATCGCTTTCTTGCACTTTGCTTCTACACTGATCTGGATCGAACGAAACGTCAACGAGACCTAGAGCCTGCGTTGTCCTCTATTCCGAACATTCTAGTAATCTTGTTTACGAGTTGGTCACTGGAAAGAGGAATATTTTCTCCTTGGGCGCGCAAAAGGGTCAGTACGGCAAGTTTCAGATCGTTTTGATTAGGCAGTGACATTTTTCCTCCGATCAGCATATGTGGTGGCGGGTCGCAGAATTATAGCATCGGATTCGTCAAAGAGCTAGACATGGAGTGGGCCTGACCTGCCCCCGATGTTTGTACCACCCGTCATGTTAGTCCGACAAGCGCGGGGACAGGATCGGCAGGCAAGGTCGTGTGCCCCGAGAACGCCAATAACAGCGAGTGTGGCTTCGACAATCCATTTGATCGGTCTCTTGCTCCTCGGATTCAGTGTAAGACTAGGGAGGCCACATGGTGCCTCCGCCCCTCTACAGGAACTCTTTGTCAGACAACGATGCGTCGGTCCACTCTGACTTTTCGTTCATCGCAGAGCCTCCCTAAATAACGTGCGATGCCAAGGGCTGGGCTACGTCGATGCCGGTCCCTGCTGAGAGATTCCACTGCCGGCCGGTTGTGCGCCCGGTGCGCGGTCCTCCGCCGGCTCAAGGCGCAGCCTCAGCCCCAAGGCGTTGGCGACCTTCAACAGCGTTGCGAGGGTGGGATTGCCGCCTTCAGACAGCGCAGAGTAGAGGTTGCCGCGGTTTAGTCCGGTGTCGCGGGCAAGGGCGCTCATGTTCTGCGTCCGGGCGATCTGCCTTAGAGCGGCGCGAATTACAGTTCCGTCCCCCGGGTCCTCATCCATAGCCTCGCTGAGAAGCCCGCGGGCATCCTCCTCGCTCTTGATGTAATCTGCTGCCTCGAACTTTCGATACTCCTCAGACATTAGCTCCTCCATTCCGTCGCCATTCTCTTGGCCCGCTCGATGTCTCGACGTTGGCTGTCCTTGTCGCCGCCGCACAGCAGGATGACCAGCTCAGCGCCCCGCGTGATGAAGTAAACGCGGTATCCAGGTCCGTACTGAATCCCCGTCTCGGACACGCCGCCACCGACAGATTTCACATCTCCGAGATGCCCATCTTCTGCTGCCAGCAACCTGGCGACGATGCGGTTTACCGCCTGCCGGTCCCGCAACCTGCTCAACCACCGATCAAACGCCGCACTTCGCAGGACCGTGTACATGGTCATATTGTACGATATATCGTACAATATGTGAAGGAAATTTGAGGCATGGCGTTCAGACTAAGGGCACTGTGGGCATGGGAGACACCTGCTGCCACCCTTGCCGTCCTGCCACGGCGCCGGCGTGCGATATCCGATGGAAGATTCTGTTGATCCGGACGAAGAATAGGCTTGGGAGACGGTAAGATTAGCCGGGGAAGTCGCAACTTTTGTGAAGAGCCAGCTCTAGCCCCGAGGCCTTCCGATTGGGATCTCCACCAAACTGCGGATCCCGAAAGGAGCGCCGCCACCTGCGCGCCCGCCTCGACGCCCTCTACTTCCACCTCTACGGCCTGTCCTAGGAGGACGCGGCCTGCATCCTCGACACCTTCCCCATCGTCCGCCGCCACGACGAAGCCGCCTTCGGCAACTACCGCACCAAGGAGATGGTCCTCGCCTACTACAATGCCCTCGCCGTCGGCGACACCGACACGGATGTGGCCGTCTGAGGGGCGGCTTCGCCCTTGGCATGAAATCCGCTAGAATGCGCTTGACTCTTGAGCGATCGATTCAGCCAAAGACATGACAGAGCATTCGCAACGAGGTTTCCCGCAAGTGACTAAAGTCTCAATCGACAGGGCGACAATTCAGGCCGTTGCCCGGTTGATCGCCGAACAGTTCGACCCGGAACAGATCATCCTCTTCGGCAGCCACGCCCGCGGCAACGCCGGCTCCCACAGCGATATCGATCTCCTCGTCGTCCTCAAATCTCTCGACGACTGGCCCAAACGGGGCAACCCTATTCGCAGGGCGATAGGCGAACAGTTCATGCTGCCCGTCGACATCCTCGTCACAACGCATGACCGTCTTGCAAAGCAGCGCAACAATCCTTATTCCTTTGTCAACACGGCTCTCGAACTGCATGAAATCCTGTATGAGCGGGCGGCGTCCTGAACAGGACTGGTTCGAAAAAGCAGAACAGGACCTGGAAATGGCCCGGCGTGCCATGCTGCCCGGAAATCCATTTCCTGCAATGGCCTGTTATCACGCCCAGCAGTGTGCCGAAAAGTACCTGAAAGGATTCCTGGTTTCCAGGTCACATAGATTCAACTTCGTCCATGATCTGTTCTATTTGACACAGGAATGCACGCAACATCATCCGGCCTTCAGCGAGCTGGAATTGGCGGCCGAGACTTTGGGCAGGTACGGCGCAGGCGTGCGATATCCGATGGAAGATTTTGTTGATCCGGACGAAGAAGAGGCTTGGGAAGCGGTAAGATTAGCCGGGGAGGTCGCAACTTTTGTGAAGAGCCAGCTCTAGCCCCGAGGCCCTCCGATTGGGATCTCCACCAAACTGCGGAGCCCGAAAGGAGCGCCGCCACCTGCGCGCCCGCCTCGACGCGCTCTACTTCCACCTCTACGGCCTCTGCAAAGAAGACGCCGCCTACATCCTCGACACCTTCCCCATCGTCCGCCGCCATGACGAAGCCGCCTTCGGCAACTACCGCACCAAGGAGATGGTCCTCGCCTACTACAATGCCCTCGCCGCCGGGGACACGGATGTGGAGGTGGCGGTTTGGGCCTTTGGAGGATCAGCTTCAGCCGCGAGTACACATGCGTCAGGGACAGGGGCTGCGGCTCCCTGTCCCCGGGCGTAGATGACCTTGCGCGCGCGTCGCTACCGTCGATGCAATTCGATTTTTTGCAACGGTAAGTACTCTTTGGCGTTCCGTCCAGCCGGAATGCCGCGCCATTCGTCTGATTTGGGCAAAGTCTTCAGGAAGAACGAACTAGGCGAAAAGCCTATTCGCTGTAATGCGGGGAGGGAAGAGCAACCCTATATTGATAGTAGTAGAAGCGGGTCGCGAGATGCTGCAGGTAGGGAGCCCGGAAACAGCAACGCCTCTGCAATTCACCCATTTCGAATCGGGCGTATACTTCATCCACCGGTATCGCGAAGTACCGCTTAAAGTCCACCACCAACTCTGGCAGGCCTTTTGAGAGCAAATCGCAATTGGGTTCGACTCTTTGCAAAAACTCGTACCGAATATCTCTGTTTGTTCTGATTAGATTCCAGGCGTTGCTGTTTATCCCAGGAGAGTTTCTGGCGACCTCGGCGGTCTCAACTTCACAAAAGAGAACACTTGACATGAGTTTGGCCGCAACTCCCTCTCTTTCGCCTTTGCTTTTCCGACGATCCCAATCCCATTCGAGGTCACAGTCCTGGCTTACAACGATCGCGAAAGGATGTACAAGGTTGTTGACAGCGATTTCGTTGGAACCAATTGTTTCCAACACAATTGCTATCTGTACGAGATTGCTTACGATTTCCCCCTGACGTAACGGGCCGGTCGCAGGCGCTTTCTCGTAAATTGACCCTGGCGCAGCCAACCTTTACCCCTCACTGAGCTCAAGCTCGAATGGTGGTCTTTCGATCGTATCCCGTACTACTGCCTTCTTAAGCGTCGTACTTGGTAACAAAGGTCTGGATGGCAGGCTCCGGGCTTGGTAGAAGGAGTAGATGCTAGCCAGTGATTCAACAAGCTCAACCAAACCCTCTTCAGGGATACGATCAATCAACCAGTGGCAGCACAAGAGCATCCTCCATTCCAGATCATCTGGCCGATACCCTGCGATTTCTGGTCTGGCAATGTAGGAAGATGTATGACTCTCCGCGGCTAAGTCGGGTGCCGACCATTTGCTAAGTTCGTCTCCCTGGGCCGTTGTTTCCCAAAATGGGGCTTGGTCCCATCGCACTATGGAGTTGGGGTTTGATGCACCAGCGGAATAGGTGTCCGGCTCTCTGATTGTATTGATCGAGAATTGCTGTCTCATCTCCTACCTCCGTGCGTTGGTCGGTGAAGAAATCGCTGCTAATCAGGTAGGCTGTTTCCCTTGTCTCTTCGATCATTACCAGCCCATGTTGAATTCGAACTTGCCCCAGGTTTCCTTTCAAGCGTACTGTGGTGACCTGAGTGCAATTCTCGACTCTCGGACCGATGTTGCCATCAGATATGATGCCCGCCAAATGCGGTTGGATAAGTTCTGACCAAGCTAGTTCGGGTAGGCCAATTTCTGAACGTCGAATCAGGTTCTCATATTGTAAACCGATTCTTGTAAAGAATGTAGGTTTATAGATCTCCTTGAGAGAGGCAAGCGGCCCCTTGATGCGGCTGGCGAAATCCTCCCAATTGCTATAGGCAGATGTGCGGAGAGACAAGAATTCTCTCGTTAGCGTAATAGACCACTCCGTATCTGCTGAAACAAAGTCATATCCCGACGGCCCTTGTGGAAGAAGGCTTCTCAGTTCTGGGGGTAGCGCGTTCTCAAGTTCTGTGGGAATTTGAGCGTTAGGTTGCCTTTGTCTTTCCTGAAAGATCGGAAACTCATGACGGATACTCTCCTGAAAATCCACTGGAAGAGTCGCTTCGATTTTCAGGATGCTCGGGAAGCGCAATTGGCAAACAACCTCGTTCAGCGGGTTATACCTATAACTAACTCGGTCAGTAATCGGGAACGGCATAGTTTTACAGGTCTATTGTCTACTCGACAGCAAGAGCGACGTGGAACTTTGCCGGAATTATACATGGATTAAGTCTCTCTCGTGAAATTCATTGCCGTGCACAGGCTCATCCCCCAGGTCCCGGTCCAGATAAGCCTCCCCCCATGGACATAACTGTTCAATCTGGTCGACAGTACCCAACTTCGGCAACGGGCGCGCGCCGCGGCCGAGTACGCCTCTCTTGACTTCTACAACCATGAGAGACCGCATCAAAGTCCCGACTATCGCACGCCGGCGGAAGTGAAGTGGGCCCCAAAAACTGGACCACAAGCTAAGGTGCATAAAGGAGCAATTCACCGAGCCTGTGGAGGGTCAGAACGAAGGTCAAAAACAGCGGAAGACCGCCCGCTGCCGATCAAGGCCGGGCAGTCGCCCGGGTCTGGACTCTCCCGCCCGGGCGCTTTCCTGGCGGGCGATCGGCCAGAAGCCGCCGAGGGCCGTTTTCCGGTCAGTTTTCCTGGCGGCGGTCGAGGGCAAAAGGGGGCGAAAAGGGCGAACTCGGGCGAACGTCTTTCGGCCGCTGACGAGAGTACGCTGGCCGGTCCAGGCAGTCGATAGGGGCGGGCGCCGGCCGCCGGCGCTGCCCCGCAGTGGCTCTGAGCGGACCAGGCGCAACAAAGCGCCTGGTCAGGCCCATAATCCCCCTTGATTTCACCAACGCACCGTTGACCAGTACGCCCGTTCATCCTCAAGAATTGCGTGCAAAATCTCACCCATTGCCCGATGCTTTTGTTCCCACAATTCCAAGAACGCCCACGCTATGCACCTGTCCAGATCGCATAGCTCACTTGCGATCTGTCTCAATGCCTTTGCGCCTGTGCGGACGCGCAAAACCGGCAACTTGTGGCTCGGCCCCCGTGATACTACCATTGACACCCGAACCTCCGCGCCGGTGTCGGCATGTCCGATCCCAACCGCCAACGTTGCGATCTCTTGCTCCTCGGCGCGTATCCAGTAGCCGGCCGGAATGTCCACCTGTTCGCCGGTTTCGATTGCACGCGCCACAAGCGGCCGCAACAACTCGATAACCGCACTGTCCACGTCGACCCGCGGACTGATAGTCTCATGGCCGCTTTCCGCCGTGATATGCCGTAGCCGGTCAGCCATGCGCTCACCGCACCCGTCCCCATACTCTTTCGCGCTCATTCTGTCTGTCTCCCTTGTGTGTTCAGCCCGCCGGACCGCACACGGCGCCGCGTTGTGCAAATGGTAGATCTCCCGGAAGCGGGCGAAGTTGGTCCGAATTCAGGCGCTTTTGGCGCGATCGGAGTTGCGCTCTTCCGACTTCTTTTGTACAAGGATATGCAGTACCCACACACGAAATGAGGCCCCGCCGCGCGGTCACCCGTGGCGCCTCGCCAGACAGAGGAGATAGCTCTCAAGTCCAGCGCCTACGCTAGCACAGCAGCGCGCCCCGACCCAAACGAGTGTGACGCCGAGTACGACGACGACAGAACAGATCCAGGACCAGGCGCCGCCGCATGACGGGCGAGCGCTCTGGGCAGATGCACTTGACGCCGCCGCAGAACGGGCGCGAGAGCCATATACGCCGTTTAATCGACGACCCGCCGCCCGCTCCTCCGCGGGCAGGCCGGACCACACACAAGAGGCAAACATGGCAGACAACGGACACAGCGACCGACTCGACCGAATTGAACGCATTCAGGAGCGCAACACCGAGCTGATCGCCGCCAACTGGGAAGTAATCAAGGCCAACACCGACCTGATTACTCAGTTGATCGAACGTCAGGACCGCACCCAGCAGCAACTCGACAGCTTGCGCCAGGAAGTGCGCTTTCTGTTTGCGTCAGTACAGGGGCACATGGCCCAACCGCACCCGCCGGCGCACGCAGGAGAGAGCCCGGCGCCCCCCAGGAGCGCCGGAGAGTGAGCGGGCCGGCCGGCATGACATGGCGAATGACGCGCAAGGGATACTACATTGTGCCGCAGCTTCCAGGAGGGAACGCCGGCATTGTGTCGGAGCAGCGCGGCAGCGGCCTATGGCGGTTCGTGATCCGTGACAGAGAGACCGGCGCCGAAGTTGGCCGCGGCGACAGCTTCCAGGACGCGCCGGCCGCGATGGACGCCGCCGAGAACTGCACGCGGCTGGCCGAACCGAACAGTGCGATTGCCGCGCAGGTCCTGGACTTCATGCGCGCCAAAAACCAGCGACAGGCCGGAAAGGGGAACTGAGATGAGAACGACCGCGAGCGGTAAGCGGATGGGCAGACCGCCATTGCCGCCGGAGGAGGCCAAGACGAAAGCGATCCGCATTGTGATGACGACCGCCGAACACGCAGCCATCAAGGAGCTTTCACGGCGCCTGAACAGGGCCGCCGGCGAAATCATGCGCACCGACATACTGAACAGAGCCAAAGCCGCCGGCATCCCCATCACGGCCGCCGGCGCCGAGGAGGAGCGCACGGAATGAGCCGCTTGCTGATAGACCCGAAGAGCCGGCCCGGCAGATGGTACATCGTCCGGGAGGAAGCGGACGCGCAGCTCGCAGCCCCGGCGCCGCGTCGTAATCGCCTTGCTCGAATACACGGCGTAACTTCTGGAACGAGGAACGCCGGCCGCAGCCGCGGCCGTCCATGCTGACCTGAATATCGGCAGCGAGCAAGCAAGCGGTGAAGGCATCGGCCGTGAACTGTGCGCCCTGGTCGGCGTTGAAGATCGTGGGTTGACCCTTGACGAGCGCCTGACGCAGGGCATCGAGACAGAAGCCACCGGAGGGGATCGACGTCGCACTCAAAGGGAAATTTGAAGCCGTTCCCGACGAACTCAACGCCGGCCATCGACTCCTGGTTGTCGCCGGCGAACTCGACCCGTCGACCGAGCGCATCGTCACCTATCTGCAGGAAGAGTACGGCGTCGACATCAATGCCGCATTCTTCCGCGCTTTCAAGGACGAAGGTCGTGAATATCTGACCCGCACCTGGCTGACTGAGCCGGACTCCCTCGCCACCGAAGTCTCCTCCTCCTCGGCAAAGAGGGAATGGAATGGTGAGCACTACGTGATTTTTGGCGAAAGTGACGAACGCCGCTGGAACGACGCCAGAAAGTATGGATTTGTCTGCGCTGGCGGCGGTGAGAAATATGTGGGACCACTCAGGAAACTTCAACCCGGCGACCGCGTCTGGGTGCACGTACCCAAAAATGGATATGCCGGCTTCGGCGAGGTTTTGGCGCCAGCAGTGCGTCCTGACGAATTCATGGTCGACATTGACGGCGTCAGCAAGCCCTTGACCGAATTTCAGCTAGAGGCGCCGAGAGCATTTGATGAAAAGCTGGACGAGCACTTCGTCGCCATTCGCTGGATCTCGGCGATCGACAAACTGCCGGGCGTTTGGGAGCGCGGTTTTTTCAGCACCAGGACCATCGCAGTCAGGCCGCGCAGCCCAAAATGGCAATTCACAGTTGACCGGCTCAGGTCCCTTTGGGGGATAGAATAGGCCCTCGCGCCGGCTTCAACCTGTCCCGCCTGCCAACTCTCCACAAGGAGAATCAGCCATGCCCAACATCGTCTACGTATTGACCAATCCGGCCATGCCGGGAATCGTCAAAATCGGCATGACCAACGCGTCGGACGTACAGAAGAGAATGGGAGAACTCTATTCGACTGGTGTGCCGCTTCCATATGACTGTGTCATCGCCCGCGAAATCGAGGACAAGGCCGCTGGTGATATTGAGAGCGCACTGCACACCGCCTTCGGGCCGAACCGCATAAACCCCTCCCGTGAGTTCTTCCAGCTCGAACCCGAGCAGGTCGAGGTCCTGTTGCAGGTGATGCCGGGCAAAGACGTTACGCCGCCGGAGACCGACCAGTCGGATGGCCTCCTTCCCGATGACAAGGAGGCCTCTTCAGCCTTCAAAAAGAAACAGAGCCAGACAAACGAACAGGAGTTCCTCGACGCCCTTAACGAGAACGGGGAAATTGTCTACGAAAGAGTGCTGGCGCTTGGAAAGCAGAGTGGAATGAGAATCAAATGGGGCCTGAAGGGCTTCTCTCTCAACGCGGTATCCAAGGGGGCGCTGATCGTAGTCTGCTTCGGCTATCCACTACTGTCGGTGTACAAGCAGAATATCTACACTGGCCTTGACTCGGTGCTGAAGAAGTCAAACGTCCCGGAGGAGGCCGTCGAAACACTGAGGGAAAATGCGCTCAATACCGGTCTGTTTGAACCTGTGGGTCAGGGCGAGAATCTGCTGTGCCTCACCGACCGCAGCTGGGACGAAGACAAGCTGGACGCATTGACCGGCTGGATGAACACAGTCGTCGAGCACATCCGCCAGTACGAAGCGTAGGGGCGCCCCTTGTGGGCGCCCAACAACGCTGCAATGCGCAGCGGCTGCCCTGGGCGTCGCGACAAGGCGCAAAAACAATGCCAACAATTCACCGCGCCCGGTCTGTCCTCCTGCGCCGGCTCCTTATCCTACTCCCCATCCTCCTGACCGCCGCCTGCATACCCCACGACCTGGTCAGCAGCCCCCTCGGCGCCGTCGTCGTCGCTCCCGGCGAGGCCATCCAAATCCGATCGGCCGAGGTCCTCACCGGCATCGGCGATCTGGGCATCCCCAGGCAGCGCGCCGTCGCCATGGCGCTGGCCGATTACGGCCCCATCCACGGCCATCCCGTCAGCATGGGCGCCGGCCTCGACTCACTCTGCACCGCGCAGGGCGGCCTCGGCGCCGCGCAGACCGTCGTCGGCGACCCGCGCGTCGTCGGCCTCATCGGCACCTCCTGCTCGGTCGCAGCCGCCGTCGCCTCCCCCATCCTCAGCGAGGCCGGCCTCGTCATGATCTCCTCCTCCAACACCTCGCCCTCGCTCACCTCCGACCTTCGCGGCAATGCCGGCGCCAACTACCATCCCGGCTACTACCGCACCGCCAGCAACGACCTCTACCTCGCACAGGCCGTCGCCGAATTCGCCTTCAACCAGCTCGGCCTGCGCCGCATGGCCACCATACACGACGGCGACCCCTACACGTCGGGGCTCACCGGCGCCTTCGCAGCTGCGTTCGAGGAGCTCGGCGGCGCGGTCACAGCCGTCGCCGTAGCGAGCAGGGGCGAGACCGACATGCGCCCGGCCCTCACCCGCATCGCCGCCGGCAGCCCGGAGGGCCTCTTCTTCCTCCTCTTCCCCGACGAATCGGCCCGCGTCGCCCGCCAGATCGAGCAGGTCGACGGCCTGCAGGAGCTGACCCTCATCAGCAGCGACTCGCTCCTGCTGGCCGCGCCCGAGATCGTGGACGTCTACCTGACAGGTCCCGAGCTCGGTTTTGGCAACAACATCAACCAGGCCACCGGCAAGAGCGGCGAAGAGCTGCTCGCCGCCTACAAAGAAAAATACGGCGAGGGCCCCACCTCCGCCTACCTCGCCCACGCCTACGACGCCGCCACCCTGCTCCTGCACGCGATCGAGCAAGTGGCCGTCCTCCACGGCGACGCGCTCTACATCGACCGCGCCCGGCTGCGCCAGGCCCTGACCAGTACCACCGGCTTCCAGGGCATCATCGGCCTCATCTCCTGTGACAGCTTCGGCGACTGCGGCGCCGGCCGCGCCGAGATCAGGCGCCACACCGATCCCGCCGTCACAGTCTTCGCCGACCTGCCCGTCGTCTATCGCTACTCGCGTTAGAGGGTGGGGCGGTTGGAGTTTTCAGTTTTGAGTTTCTGGTTTTCAGTAACGTCAACTACCACTGCCCCGCACGCGACGGGTCTCCACTGGCCACTGCAGTTCCCGTTTTCACTAAAAACTCTCAAAACCAAAAACTGAAAACTATCCGCCCGCGCCCAATTTTTGGCAGTTGACCGACTCTCAATCATATGTTATTAATTGTCGAATACAGGCGTGACCTTCCCGGCGCCATCTGCCTTCGCATGGGAAAGCCGCCGTGAAACCGTCCGAACGTCCTCGTTTCAGCGGGATGCAGCCAGACGTCCTGTTGTTACAGGCCCTCCTAAAACGGTTTATGTCCGGCAACGACCTACTGTGAGAGCGACCTATGGACGCGGCACTCCTTGAGGACCGGCTACGCGGCTGTCTGACGAAGTTCAGAGAAGGCAATCTCCAGGAAGCGGACCTCCAGGGCATCCTCGATACTCTGCACGATGGGGCGGCCCCGCCCCAGCAGCTGCTCTACCTCAGCGCCTCCGGCTCGTCGGTCCATTCGCCCGTCATCGGCCTCTCCTTCATCGGCGACGCAGCGGGCGATGAGGTCTGGGACGATCCCGACCGCTGGCCCTACCAGACCGTGCTGGAGGCCATCCACGACGGCTGGCGCGTGATCAAGTTCCCGGAGCTGGCGCTCATGCTGCACGAAACCCATACCTACGGTCTCGGCTGTGAATTCATATTGGAGAAATGAGAGAGACGCCATGCTAGGTCAACTCTATGACTGTGAACCGACGCTGAGCGACGAGCAGGTCGTCGATTTCTGCCGCCAGGGAATGTTGGTCCTGGAACGGGTCGTGCCCGACGAGATCAACCGGCGCGCGATGGATTTTCTCGACCTTTACCCCGACAATCGCGTCGATGAGATCCTGTCTGAAGACTGGTTTATGGACGCGGTCATCAAGAATCCGCAGGCGGCGGGCGCGGTGCGGTCGCTGCTGGGCAAGGATTTCAGGCTCCCGCTGGGCATGAGCAATCACCGCGTCAAGACCCCCGAGTCGGCGCAGGGCTGGCATACCGACGGCGGCTCGATCTACACGCCGCGGCTGGACTATCTGCAGGTCTTCTACTATCCCCAGGACACGCCGAAGGAGCTGGGCCCGCTCGAGGTCGTGCCGGCTTCGCACTTCGCCCGCACCAAGGCCAACTATATGGCGCATTACGACAGGATCAAGCCCGGCATGGTGACGGTGTCGCCCGCCGGCTCGATCATCGTCACCGTCTATTCGATCTGGCACCGCCGCAGCCGTTCGACCGTGGACGGTCTGCGCAACATGCTCAAGTATAACTACTGGCGCACTTCGCCGCCGCAGCGCGACTGGAAAACCGACCCGCAGTTCGACTTTTCCAGGGCCAATTTCGCCACGGGAACGTCCCTGTTTGAGGGATTCCGCGACAGGCCGTATGTGGCGGAGATGTTCTGCTGGCTCTGCGGCCTGGGCGAATTCGACTTTGTTGGCGGACAGGGCTGGCCGATTGTGCCCGAGACCCAGCCGGGCGTGGAACAGGCCGGCATGCCTTCCGCCTTGAGCAGGAACCCCGCTTAACTGACTTGCCCGCGGGGTCTCCTTTCCGAATACAGGTTCCGGCTTGCGCCCCGGCCTTTGCCGCGGCCTGGTTCCGAGGAGGTTGGTTGACGTAATTCGCTTACAATCTGCTTTCGATGGTCAGGCGGCCACTGTCCTGGACCGGCCCGGCTGACCGTCGATATTCGTCGTTTCTCGCGTGTGGACCGATTGAAGCGTCTATTTCGTCCGTAGAGGCCATAAGAACCTCAAGGAGGAGAACGATGGAGAGAAAGGATCGGCAGAACAGGGGGATGAGCCGGCGGGGCTTTCTCGGCCTGACCGGCGCCGCATTGGGCACGGGCGTCCTGGCTGCATGCGCGCCGCCGGCGGCTCCCGCAGAGGTTGCAGCGCCGGCAACAGCCGCGGCCCCGGCCGAGCCAGCGATGGCGATGCACTCGGGACCGATAATCGTCGCGCTGCGCGATACCACCGACGACGGCCACCAGAAGGCCGGCCAGGACGCGCTTGTCGCCGCCTACAATGCGCATCAGCCCGACGTGGAGGTCGTCTTTGAAGCGCCGCCCGGCGGAATCACCGGCGGATACCACGCCTGGCTTACGACACAGCTTGCCGCCGACGACATTCGCCTGGATGTCGTCTCCGGCGTCGATGCCGGCACCTTCCGCGATTACCTCAACCTGGACAGGTACGTCAGCGCCCACAACCCGTACGCCGGCAAACCGTGGAACGAAGCCTTCAACTTTGAACGCTTCAAATGGGCCAACGCCAAGGGCGAACGGTATGGCCTGGCCGCCGCCGGCGCCGAAGTCTTCTGGTATGCCAACATGACGATGCTGGACGAGGTCGGCGCCAAGCTGCCGGACACCTGGACCGAGTTCATCGACGCCTGCGAGAAGCTGACCGCGGTCGTGGACAGCCCGATCGTGATCAACTTCACCTGGCAGGGCCATCAGTGGGTCTCCGGCGTCTACTTCGACCAGTATCACCTCGACTGGGTGGAGACGGTGCGCGCCCACGAAGGTGACTGGAACTATGATCCCGAGTTCGACGGCAACTTTGTCTTCGACCCGGACGACAAGGACATCCATTCCAAGTACACCTTCAACGGCCAGCGCTACTTCCGGGCAATCCGCGAGGGCGAGCTGCGTTTCGACACCGACGCCTTTGCCGAGATGATCGACAACCTTTCGATGGCGTGGCCGCAGTATGCGACCGAGGACTTCTTTGTTCGCAGCGATGGCGGCTACGCCACCTGGCTGCAGCAACAGGCGGCCTTCCTGCCCTCCGGCACCTGGGCGCTGCCCACGGTCGACCGCGACCTGAAAGAGATCACGCCCGAGCGCCTGGAAGAACTGGGGTTGGACGAGAGCACCGAAGTCGAGACCTTCGAGTGGGGCATCTTCCCCTTCCCGACAATGGAAGGTCCGCTGGTACAGTGCCGGGCAAAGGACGTGGCGGGACAGGGCGATGCCTATGTCAGCATTGTCAAGAAGAACCAGGAGCAGATCGACCGCTGCCTCGATTTTCTCATGTTCTGGTACTCCGAGTCCGGCATGCAGACCTACTATGACGCACGCCTGGAGGAAGGCTGGCCGGGCATGGGTCCCGTCGACGTGTACGGGGTCACCTATCCGCCCGAACGGCAGATGCTCAACGACATGGTCAGGCCGATGGGGAACGCCGAGTTGAATCAGAACAACTGGGAATACTTCAGCGGCTACGAGTCGTGGGACAACACGCACGTCGTCAACGTCAAGAACGCATACAAAGAGGCGCTGGAGCGCAAGACAACCGGCGCCGAGTTTGCCCAGTTCTATCAGCAGTACTGGATGGACAACTTTGACGACATTCTGGCGCTGAAGAACGTGACCCACGCCGACCTCGACAATCCCGCACGCGAGCCCGGAACATAACGGCAGGAAAGCCTGGCCGCCGTCAACTGTCCAGAATCCCCGAGTTGGCGGCGGTCAGAGATTCTAGTTTTCAGTTTTTAGTTTTTAGTAACTGCAACGTCAACTGCGGCGACCTCGCCCGCGACTGGTGTTGACCTTACTAGAAACCAAAAACTAAAAACTCAAAACTGCAGTTCCACAACGAACCATGGTACCGATTCCGGCTGGGGCCTTTCCTCGGTTTTACAGGCGTGGCCTGCACGTCCTGATTGGCGTGCTGGCGCTGACCCTGCTGGTCAACGCCGCCTTCTTCGTCCTGGTCCGCAACGCCGACGAAGAGGCGCTCACCCCGCTGACGGCGTCCAGCCAGCAGGCGGCGATTGTCCTCCCTCTCGACGAGCGCACCATGGTAGCCGGGACAGTCGACGACCGGCTCCTGCTGCTGGAGGAGGGGGCGCCGGTCCGCGAGCTGCAGATGGATGCGGTGATCGGCAGCATAGACGTTGCGCCCGGCGGAGATACGTTCTACGTAGGCCTGGGCGACGGCAGCGTCATCGCGTTCGACCGGCAATTTCAGGTCTTGAACGAGGCCAAGGTTGCCGGCAGAGTCGTCGGCGTGAGGGCCAATGAGCGGGGCCAGATCTTCGTTGCACACGGCGTCGCCATCCGGACCGACAGGTTCTACATCTCCTATTTCCCCACGCCGGGCGCAGAGCCGGCGTTCACCAACAAGGCAGAGTTCACGATCTACGGCCTCGATGTCGCCGGTGACGTCGCCTACTACGGGACGGGCAACGCCCGCGTCGTGGCGGTCGGGGACGACGGTGAGACGCGCTGGCGAACGATGGTGCCTTTCCCGGTCATCCGGATGAAAGCATTGCCCGAGGTCGGGCAGCTGCTGGTGAGTGACGAGAACGGCGGCCTGACCCTTCTCGACGCGCAGGGGGGGACCTACTGGCACGTCAACCCGACCGAATTCCGCCTGCAGAGCCTGGGCTTTGATCCCTCAACCGGCACCTATCTTGCCGCCGATGTTCAGGGTACGCTGGTCGCTCTCGATGCAGCCGGCAATATCCTCTCAACCGCGCAAGCCGGCGAAGGGCGAATCACGGCCCTCGTCCCTGCCGGCGGCGGGCGGCTGACGGTGGTGCCGCAGGATGGACCGTGGCACACTCTCAACGCGGGGGCGATGCGCGGCGTGGGCTTGGCCGAGCAGTTCCGTTTTCGCTGGATCATCGCCGATCTCGGGCTGCTGTTCCTGTTCCTGATCGTCCTCGTCCGCACAGTCGAGCGCTGGTGGACGGCGCTGTGCAACCTGGCCGCGAGGATGCGCCGCGCCTACCTCTTTTACCTGTTCATTGCCCCCTCGCTCGCATTGGTCCTGCTCTTCAGCTACTACCCGGCCGCGCTGGCCTTCTACACCTCCTTCACCAATATGAGCCTGCGCCGGGTGACCGAATTCATCGGCGTTACCAACTACGTCACCATCTTCACCGAAGACTTCTACTTCCGGGTTGGATTCATCAATCTCCTCATCATCGCCTTCACCGGCGTCATCAAGACCGTTACCGTCCCCCTCTTCGTCGCTGAGCTCATCTACTGGCTGCGCAGCAGCAAGCTGAGATACCTGTTTCGGACGCTCTATGTCTTTCCCGCCGTCGTCCCCGGCCTGGTCACCATCCTCCTGTGGCGCATGATCTATGATCCCAACATCGGCCTGCTCAACCTGATCCTGTCGGCGGTCGGTCTGTCCCACCTGCAGACGGCCTGGCTGGGAAACGAGAACACTGCGCTGTGGGCCATCATCGGCGCCGGCTTTCCCTACGTCGAGATCTTCGCCCTGCTCATCTACCTGGGCGGGCTGATGGACATCAACCCGGAGCTGTATGATGCCGCCCATATCGACGGCGCCAACTGGTGGTCGCGCTTCTGGCGCGTCGACGTACCGCTGCTCGAAGCGCAGTTTCGCCTCCTGCTCTTCTTCACCTTTGCCGGCTCGATCGCAGGATTTGCCAACATCTGGATCTTTACACGCGGCGGCCCCGGCTACGCAACCTACACACCGGCCTTGGAGATGTACCGCCAGCTCATCGACACCGAATACGGCTACAGCTCGGCCATCGGCGTAATCCTCTTCATCATGAGTTTCATCGCCACAGTGGTGATCCTGCGCTACCGCAGGACCGAAACCATAGAGCGAGTCGCCTAGCGGAACGGCCGGAACTCGCAACTCGCAACTCGGAACTCGAACTGCGGGAGCCAGGCGAGCCTCCGAGTGTGGAGCAGTAGGTTGTCGAGTTCCGAGCCCCGGATTCTAACGAGTTTCGGGTTTTCACGAGTTCCGAGTTCCGGGTTTTGACGAGTTTCGGCAGTTAACGAGTTTCGAGTTTCGGGTGTTACATGTCAGGTCTTCGGCAGGTTCCAGGTATTTCGGCGAGCAGGATGCCCCGCTTCTGGGTGCGGCTGCAGCGGTATCATGCCTCCTTGAGCTCCGGGTTCCAGATCGGGTGCCTGTCGGTCATCCTGTTCTTCGCCTTTGTGCCGATACTGATGATGCTGTCGATGGCATTGCGGCCGACCGTGTTGATATACGCCGATTACTGGGGGATGCCGTTTCCGCCGACATTTCAGAACTTCAGGGTCGCGCTTTTCGACCTTTTTCCGTCGATGGCGCGCACACTTGGCGTCGGGCTCGGCTCGATCGCAGGGATCCTGGTGTTTGCCGCGCTGGCCTCGTATGCCTTTGCCCGCATTCCCGCGCCCGGGCGGGAGAAGCTTTTTCTGCTGGTGCTGGCCGTGATGATGATTCCCGGCATCGTGCTGCTCGTACCGCATTTCGTTCTGGCCCGGCAGCTGAATCTGGTGCGCACATTCCATGGTCTGATCATCTTCTATATCGCGGGCGGACAGCCGTTCGCCATCTTTCTGATCACCACCTTCTTCCGTTCGCAGCCGAGCGAGATGTTCGAATCGGCGCGTGTGGACGGCTCATCGGAGCTGCAGTCGCTGCTTCACATCGCGCTGCCGCTGGCGCGACCTATCCTGGTGACCGTGGCGGTGATGAACTTTATCGGCATCTACCAGGACTTCATCTGGCCGGGGCTGATGTTGCGCAGCGATCAGTGGACGCTGATGCTGGAGCTGGAACGGTACGACCCGCGCTTGAGCCAGTTCTTCAGCCGGCCGGAGCTGGGTATGCAGGCGGCCGGTTTCGCCTTCGCCGTCGTGCCCCAGTTGATCCTTTTTGCCTTCGGCATGCAGTACTTTATCCAGGGCCTTACATCGGGATCGGTCAAGGGATGATGGCCGGCGCAGAGCGGCGGCGAGCGGGCGGCTATGTTCAAAGACAGACCGGCCGCAGGAGACAGATCGAGCTGGCCCCCTTGACCGCAGAGGGAGAGCACAATGTCAAGGCCGGCGGCGCAGGCCAGATTTGACGATTACCTGTCCTCGCCCGAATTCTACGACGACCCATACCCCGTCTATCACATGCTGCGCGACGAGGCGCCCATCTTCTGGAGTCAGCGCTGGAACGCGTGGGTGTTGACCCGCTACGCTGATGTTCTCGCCGTCGTGCGCGATCCGGGTAGCTTCTCCAACGGGTTACGTGTGCCCGTCTTTCTCGACCAGCTGCCGCCGTCGCAACGGGCCCGATTTGGCATGCTCGAAGACCATTTCGCCGCGCAGATCCCCCACTCCGACCCGACCTACCACACACGCCTGCGCACGCTCATCACCAAGGCGTTCACCGCACGCATGGTACAGGCGTTGCAGGGCCGGATCCAGGCGCTGGTGGACGAGCTGTTGGATGGCGTCGAGGAAAAGGGTCGGATGGACGTCATCTGGGACTTTGCCTTTCCCCTGCCGGCCGCGGTAATCGGCGAAATCGTCGGCATGCCCGCCGAAGATATCGACATGTACAAGGACTGGTCCTCCAACATAATGGGCTTTCTCGGTGTGACGCCGCCGGACCCCGGCTACATCGCCGCTGCGCAGCAGAGCATTGTCGAACTGAAAGCCTATGTCCGCCGCCAGATCGAGCAGCGCCGCCGCCGCCCCACCGCCGATCTGTTGAGCCAGCTGGTCGAGGTCGAAGAAGGGGGGGACAGGCTGAGCGAAGAGGAGATCTACGCCATCGTCGCCGTCCTGATGAGCGCCGGTCACGAGACGACGACAAACACGATAGGCAACGGACTGGTGGCGCTGCTGCGGCACCCCGATATGTTGGCCCGGTTGCGGCAGGAGCCGGACCTGATCGAGAGCGCGGTTGAAGAGATGCTGCGTTACGACGGCACGACGCAGCGCCATATGCGCGTGGCCGCCAAAGAGGTCGACCTGCACGGCCATCAGATCGGAAAACATCAGCTCCTCTTTGCCATGGTCGGCGCGGCCAATCGCGACCCGGCCCAGTTCCCGCACCCGGACCGGTTCGACATCACCCGGGGCAACAACCGGCACGTCACCTTTGGTCATGGCATCCATTTCTGCGTCGGCGCGCCGCTCGCCCGCCTTGAGACCAGGATCGCCATCAACACGATGCTGCGCCGTCTGCCCCGTCTGCAGCTGGCGACGGATGAACTTGAATGGCATCAACACATCGGCCTGCGCGGGCTGAAGAGTCTGCCCGTACAGTTCTAGCCCGTGCCCATCGGGGTATGGCAGGGCCGCAGACGGCCAGTTGTCCGTCCGAGTTCTGAGGAGAACTGAATTGAGTAGCCAAACTCTCTCTGCGCTGGGAACTGTGGACACGCATGTGCATTTCTGGCAGTTCGAGCTGCTGCGCCGTGCGTGGCAGCCGCCGCCGGTCATCTTTCGCACCTTCGCGCCCGAAGACCTGATCGGCGATGCGGCCGCCGCCGGCGTCAACCGCTGCGTGCTGGTCGAAGCGGGCACGACCGACGAGGACAACCAGACCCTGGCCGACTTCGCCGCCTCGTCCGAATTCATCGGCGCCATGATCTCCTTTGCCGACCTGGAGAGCCCGGCGCTGGAGCAGGCGCTGGACAATCTGGCCGAGGCTCCGAAGTTCAGGGGCGTCCGTATGCGCTTCGAGGGGCATCCCGACCCGCATATCCTCTCCCGCCAGAGTGTGCTCGACGGCATCAGGAAGGTGGCGGAACGGGGCCTCATCCTCGAGTTCCTGGTCGATACCAGCCACCTGAACGACATTTTAGGAGTCTACGAACAGGTTCCCGACCTCAAAGGGATGATCGAGCACATGGGCAAGCCCGATCTGCGGCACGGCAGCGACCGCGCCGAGTGGCGTCAACATATGCGGGCGCTTGCACAAGAGACGAACGCCTTTTGCAAACTCTCCATCGGGCCGCGCGTGGTCGACCTGGAGGAGATCTACGCGCACCAGGGCGAGGGGTGGGAGATGGACTGGATCCAGCCGCCGATCCGCTACCTGGTTGAACAGTTCGGGCCCGGGCGCCTAGCGTGGGGAAGTGACTGGCCGCTCGTTCTGCTGGAGGCCGACTACGCCGGCGGCCTGCAGGCGATGCGGGATGCGCTGGGGCCACTGGATGCAGACGACGAGCTGGCTATTTTCCATTCAACTGCCACGCAGTTCTATTCGCTCTAGCGAACGGCGCGGGCGCCGGCAGGGTCTGCGCCCTGCCAGAGGAGCAACCATGTCATTCCTTGACGAAGCAGTTACCGATCGATTTGAAGAGCAGGGCTACGTCGTGGCCGAGGGGATCCTGGACCCGGTCGAGGACATCGGGCCCATCGTCGCAGAGTACGAGGCGTTGCTGGATTCAATGGCCGAGCAGTGGCACGCCGAGGGCAAGCTCTCCTCCTCCTTCAGCGATCTGCCCTTCGACGAGCGGCTGACGCAGCTCCTCGCCGAAGGGATGCCGGTTTTCCCCGGTTTTGATATCTCTCTGCCTCCGCTTGCCGCCGACGCAAGCGAGGAGACACCCATTCACCTGGGCGCGGCGGTCTTCAGCCGCCTCCTGCGCAACCCCCGTCTGTTGGATGCGGTCGAGTGCTTCATCGGGCCGGAGATCTTCTGCAACCCGGTCCAGCACGTACGCATCAAGCCGCCTGAACACCTGGTCCCCGAGGCGATGCGGCACTCGCTGGTGGCGTCGGTGGACTGGCATCAGGACGCGGGCGTCGTCGAGGCCGATGCCGACGAGACTGACCTGCTCTCGGCCTGGGTCGCCATCACCGACGCCACGACGGAGAACAGCTGCATGGTCATGATTCCGGGCAGCCACAGGGCCGACGTCGCCTTGCACTGTCTCACCTACGAAAGACAGGGATTCGCCGGCTCCGCCCAGCTCACCATTCCGCAGGAATACCGCGGCCCCAATCAACCGACGCCGGTCCCGATGCGCGCCGGCGATGTTCTCTTTTTCCACCGCATGACCATGCACTCTTCGCTGCCGAATGTCAGCAACGGCATCCGTTGGAGCTTCGACCTGCGCTACAACCCGCTCGGGCAGCACTCGGGACGCCCATGGTTTCCCGGCTTTGTCGCCCGCAGCCGCGCTCACCCCGAGACCGAACTGACCGATCCCGCAGAGTGGGCGCGCCTCTGGCATGATGCACAAGCCGCCCTCGCCGCCGGCGGCACACCCGCATTCAACCGCTGGAAGGAAGACGACCCGCGCTGCGCCTGAAACTGCAATTTTCAGTAGTCAGTTTCTAGTTTTTAGTAACGTCAACCGCAACGTCAACTTCAACTGCCGCGTACGCGGCAGGTTTTCACTAAAAACTACCAACCAGAAACTAAAAACTACAAACCAGCCCTATCGAGTTAGCCGGCCAGCTCCATTCCAGGGAACAACGCGATGCGTGACCAGCGTCCGGAACTCGACTACAAGCCGCACCTGCCCGCCAGGACTGACTACGGAATCGCCATCGTGGGCTGCGGAAGTATCATCAACGACGCCAGCCTGCCCGCATACGCGAAGCGCAAGCTGAACATCGTCGGCTGTTACGACCTCGACCGGGCGAAGGCCGAAAACACCGCCCGTAAATACAACATTCCCAAAGTCTACGGCACCCTGAGCGATCTGCTGGCCGACCCGGGCGTGGCGATCGTAGAGATCGCCGTCCATCCCTGGCAGCAGTCTGAAGTCGCACGCCAGGCGATTGCCGCCGGCAAGCACCTGCTCTGCCAGAAGCCGCTCTCCGACAGCTACCCGCAGGCCGTCGAGACAGTGCGTTTGGCCCGCGAAGCGGGGGTCAAGTTGGCGGTGAATCAGCAGATGCGCTGGGACCCAGCCATCCGCGCGGTGCGTGACCTGATCGACAAAGGATGGCTCGGCCAACCCACCGGGGCCAGCATCCAGGTCAGCCTCGGCTTCGAGCTGGAAGGCGCATGGGGGGCCACAAGCCCGCGCTTCGAGGTCATGCTGCACAGCATCCACTACCTGGACAGCTTCCGCTTCCTGTTCGGCGAGCCGGAATGGGTCACCAGCCGCCACACACGCCACCCACTCCTTGAGAATGTTCGCGGCGAAACCAAGACAATCACCGTACTCGACTATGCCTCGGGGTTGCAGGCGTTGAGCGCGGTCGACCTGGCCAATTCGGGTTTCGACCCCTTTGTCACCTTTCATTTCAGCGGGACGGAAGGCGTCGCCTACGGCAACATCGGTCTGCTCAGCTATCCCCAGGGCGAGGCCGACACGCTTACCTGGCGCAGCGCGAAACTGTCCCCGCATGCCCGCCATGAAGCGAAGCTGGAAGGCGCGTGGTTTCCCGATGCCTTCATCGGGCCCGTTGCCTCGCTGATGCAGGCGATCCAAGCGGACGGAACGCCGCAGACCGATGGCGCCGACCATCTCAGGACGCTGGGCATCGTTGAAGCGGCCTATGTTTCAGCGTCCGAGAACCGCTCGGTGCAACCGTCGGAGATTGGATGACGCTGCCATTTCAGAGTCGGGAGGAGCTGTCGCTATATGAGTTCTAAAACAGTGAAACGCTACGGCCAGGTTATCCGTGTCAAACCGGAAAGGTACGAGGAGTACAGGGAGTACCACCGCAACGTGTGGCCTGAAATCGTCGATCTGGGCCGCCAATGCAACATTCACAACCAGACCATCTTCCACCGCGACGGCCTTCTGTTCCGCTATTTCGAGTACACCGGCGACGACTACGAAGCCGACATGGCGATGGCGGCCGCCCACCCCAGGAATCAGGCCTGGTGGGAGCTCATGCAGCCGATGCAGGAACCGCTCGAGAGCTGCGTAGAAGGTGAATGGTGGGCCGACATGGAGGAGCTCGTCCACACCGAATGAAGTGGAAGGGCGTTGACAACCGGCTACCGTCGTAACTGCCGTGACTCGAAACTCGAACATCAACTGCTAACCCCACAACTTCGCCGAGTACGCGCCTTGTGAGTTTCGAGTTCCGATTTTCGGGTGTTCCGGGTGTTGTGGAGCGGCCAAGGAGGCGCCTATCGAGTCAATCCGGATTGGATGGTGACAGTTTGCTGCATCGTCAAAGGGTTGTAGGCTTTTCCAAAGGAGGCAATCAGATGGGACGAAAGATTCTGTTCAGCGTGCTGATCCTCGGGGCCATGCTGCTGTCTGCCTGCGCTGTCCCGACATCACCTCCAGCTGCCGAGATGGCCGAGGAGGCCGATGGCGCGCCCACCGGCAAGCTCGTCTTCTGGAACCATCCGACGGCCCTGGAAGCTGCCGAAGAGCAGCAGTTCTGGGAGGATCTTAACGCGGCATTTGAGGCTGAATACGAAGGCGTGGAGGTCGAGCTTGTCTGGGTCCCCTGGGACCAGATGTACGTCAGCAAGATCAACGCGATCCAGAGCGGCGAAGTGCCCGACATGAGCTTCATGGGTGTGGAGCAGCAGGTCGAGTTCGCGGAGATGGATGCGGTCATTCCCGTTGACGACCTGGTCGAGGAGCTGGGAGGCCCTGAGGCATTCAGCGGCGGATTGAAGTATCACTGGTTCCAGCCGTCATGGTCGGACGAGGGCCACTACTGGGGTATCCCCTATCAGGAAGGCGGCTACCTGCTCTATGTGCGCAAGGACCTGGCTGAACAGGCCGGCTACAGCGATCCTTGCCCGGCCGATTGGGACGCGCTCGTGGAGCTGGCCCTTGCCATGCACGATCCCGAAAACGAGGTCTACGGCATCGGTCTGGACTACAGCGTCGGCAACGGGACAACGCAGCTCTACACGACCTTCTGGGCGGCCGGAGGGGGGCAGACACTGGACAAGGACAAGAAGGTGGCGGTGAACACACCGGAGAATGCCAAGACGCTGCAGTTCTACGCCGATCTGTGGCTCGTTCATGACCTTCTGCCTCCGGGCGTAACCACGGTGACCACGTATGGCACCTCGACCGCGACGCCCATCGACGACTGGTACAACGCCGGTCAGATTGCGATGACGGTTCGCAACATGAACCTTCCGATCGTCTGGGAGCGCACGCAGAATCCCATCCGCGAGGTAACGCAGGTCTGCATGATGCCCGCCGGGCCGTCCGGCCACACCGGCACGTTCTCGCAGCCGGGCACGCTCTATATCTTCAAGGAGGCCAACAACCCCGAGCTGGCCAAAGAGTATATCCGGTTCTTCTACCGCGAGGAGTGGCAGATCCGTTGGGCCCAGGTCGACGGCATCATCCCCCTCTTGAAGGGGCTCGATGTGCCGGGCATCACCGACGGCTACTGGTATCCTTTCATTCTGGAAGAGCAGAGCTGGGGTGCGCGACCCGGTTTCTGGGAGTCCCATCCCAAGAACCTCGTCGCGCATGAGGCCTTCTGGCCGGCGCTGATGGTCCAGGACGTCGTCCTGAAAGGGATGAGTGTCGAGGATGCGCTGGCCAAGTACCAGGAGGTGGTGGAAGAGCTCTATGGTGAGCCGTGCTCGCCGCTGGTGGAAGGCTGCGAGTAGGCCCCGTACGGACCGGCTGTTTCGGCAGCCGGGTCAGCCGGTCATCCGGTCAGGTCAAGCTGCCGCGAGCTTGGCCTGACCGCCGACCTGGTTTCTGGTCCCGGCAAAGCGGGAGGTTTGATCAGTTGCATCAATCGAAGATTCTTCCCTATCTGTTGCTGCTGCCGGCCGCGCTCCTCATTGTTGCGGTCGTAGCCTATCCGATGGTCTATGGGATTTCCCTTTCTCTGACGGACCGGACGCTTCACTCGATCGAAGCGGACTTCATCGGCCTGGAGAATTTCCGTAAGCTCCTGCAGGACGACCGCTTTCTGACCGTGGCCGGCAACAGTGTCTTGTGGCCGATCTATACGGTAATCGGCTCGGTGTTATCGGGGTTTATGCTGGCTCTCATCCTCAACCAGAATTTCTTGGGGCGGCGATTTGCGCGCGGCATTCTACTGGTCCCCTGGACAGTGCCGACCGTTGCCGTGGCCTTTGTCTGGGTCTGGCTTTACGATCCCCTGGTTGGGATCTTCAACCAGATCGTACTGCTGGTCGGCGGGAGCCGTCTGCCATTCATGTCGGAGCTGGGCATGGCGCAGTTCTGGATGGCGCTGCCAGTCATCTGGCGTTTTTATCCGTTTGTTATGCTCATGTTGCTGGCGGGGCTGCAAGCGATCGATCAGGAGCTGTACGCGGCCGCCGCGGTCGACGGGGCCAATATGTGGCAAAGATTCTGGCACATCACGCTGCCGATGGTGCGCGGCATCCTGGGGCTGGTCACCGTCCTGGAGTTCATCTGGCTTTTCAATCACTTTGACATTATCTGGATCATGACCGGCGGCGGGCCCGCCGACGCGACCCACAACTTCGCCACCTATGCCTACTATCAGGGATTCAAGACCTTCAAGTATGCCTATGCATCGGCGATCGGTGTTGTCATGCTTGCGATCCTCTTCTTTTCATCGCTGGTCTATCTCTATCTGCAGGACCGAATGGAGATTGAGCTGTGATGGATACGGATCGAGCGCTTCCGAGGGCGCCATACGGGGCGCGAGGATTCGGGTGGCTTGTGCAGAGGGCCTTGCGGAAGGGCCTCCTCCACCTGCTGATCGCCGCCGTCATTATCCTCTTTATCTTTCCCATCTGGGTAGGCGTCGACACTTCGATCAAGCCGGCCAGCCAGCTGCGGAAGTTCCCGACCAGTGTTCTGACGACCAGCCCCACCCTGGAGAAGTATGCACAGGCTCTGGGCCCGTTGAAACTGTACCGCTATATGGGCAACACGGTAATTGTCGCCGGGGCCACAACCTTGCTTGGACTGATCGTAGGCAGCCCTGCCGCCTACGCCCTCTCCCGTTTCAGGTTCACAGGCCGCGGCTTTTTCGCCCGCACCGTCCTGTTGATCTACATGTTTCCGCCGATGCTGCTCATTATTCCACTCTATCTGATGATGACGGCTGTCAAGGTAAGGGACAGTCTCTTTTCGCTCATCGTCACCGATACAACCTTCGCGCTGCCGTTTTCAATCTGGATGCTCAAAGCGTTTTTCGACACCGTGCCGCGCGACCTTGATGATGCCGCTCTCATCGACGGCTGCACCCCTCTCAGCGTGCTGCACCGCGTCCTGTTGCCCGTTTCAGGGCCGGGCGTCGTGGCAACCGCAGTCTTCTGCTTCATGCTTGGATGGGGGGAGTACCTGTTCGCCGTAACCTTCATCACAACCCAATCGCTCCAGCCCATCACAGTGGCCGTTTACGCCCTGATTTCACCCTTTGCAGTAGACCCCAGCCTGCTGATGGCTACCTCGGTCATCTCCGCGATTCCACCGGTAATATTCTTCTTCGCGGCGCAGAAGTGGATTGTGCAGGGCCTGATGGCAGGAGCCATCAAAGGCTGATTCCGCCGAAGGAGTTCTTATAGGAGTTTTTAGGAGTCGTTGACATTTCCATGAGGCAGGCAAGCTCCGCGCAACGAAAGGCGGGGAAGTGGGGGACCGGACGGTATCTGGCCGTGCGCCAGGGGCATGCCGCTGCTACTGCTCCTAATGTAGATCCCAAACGGGTTCACGAACTTGCGCATATCAATGGAACGAGTGAGACGCCTCCGCTGCCAGGCAGCAGCATCCCGTGCCAAAACGCTTGGTTTCAAATCGGACGCGCATGAACTCCAGGTTGTCCAATAATTGTCATATTATTGTGAACGGATGCTGTTCTGTTGCCTGAAATTTTTTTCTCGCAAACGCTCGTAAACTCTCGTTGATCTCTCGTTAAACGCTCGTACGAGCGTTTACCTGTTCCCGTGCCTGGGACACGCTATCTGTTCACCGCGCGCCCGGCCCGGACTTTGGTGTAACAGCAGCGAAACTGTCTCTTTTCAGCCGCTTTGGAACCCCGCCTTTGCACCGCACGCAGCCGGGAGCCCTCGCCTTCTCGACACACCTTGCAAATGTCAACCAGCCCTGGCTACCTGACTAGCTGATAATCTGGTTTGAACGGTCGGCGGTGTCAAGACGGACGCGAGCTCGGCGTCTGGGAGCGGATGGCAAGCGCGGAGGGGCAGACAAGCCCCGGCAAGAAGACAAGGCGGCAGGGCGGAGGTTGGGGGAGGACCCCTGAAAGGGTCTGTTGGTCTCTATTGCACCCGCCAAACGGGACCGGGAGACCTGGAGAGTTGCACGGGCAGAAGACAAGCGCGCGATGGGAGCGTGCAGCCGGCGCAAGGCCCCGGTGTTGAATTGGAGTTGGATTGGAAACGGGGAACTAGAGGCGCTCGACGCGCACCCGCACATCATAAAAACTGCCCGACGCGCCCATGTCCGTCTCGTCCTGCGGCGTCAGCTGGTTCACGTTGCGGCCGTCGAGGCTGTGCTTGTTCCACCAGATGCCCGGCGCCAGCACCGTCCCCGCCATGATGTCATCGGTCACGCGCGCCGTCAGCCGCACCTCGCCCAACCCGTTCCACACCCGCAGCCGCGCGCCATCATCGATGCGGCGCACACTCGCGTCCTGTGGATGGATCCACAGCAGCGGCTCCTTCTCCCGCCCGCGAAACCGCTCCAGGTGCGAAAACGACGAGTTGAGAAATGAATGCGCCGGCGGCGAGATGCAGGCCAGCGTACTGTCCACAGACCGCCCGACGCCCTCGCCGTTCTCCCTCTCCTCACCGTTGCCACTGGCCATCGGCCACTGACCACCGGCCACTGAATTCGGCGGCGTATAGGCCGGCAGTGGATCATAGCCGTCGCGCGCCATGCGTTCGCTGTAGAACTCGCACTTGCCGCTCGGCGTCGGGAAGTTGCCCTCGGCGAAGGGCAGATAGGGCTGCGGCAGATTGAGGCGCACAAACCCCTTCTCCAGCAGCGCCTCCCACGTCACCGGCTCGTACAGCGGATGTTGCTGGTCCTCGACGAAGTTGCGCAGGACCGTCTCATCATCCTCGTAGAAGGCGCTGTCGGTATAGCCCATCGCCTGTGCCAGCCCGCGGAAAATGGCGCTGTTGGGCCGCGCCTCCGCCACCGGCGCGATCGCCGGCCGGTTCAGCGCCAGGTAATGATGGCCGTACATCCGCTGCAGGTCCCAGTGCTCCGCCTGCGTCGTCGCCGGCAGCAGGTAGTCGGCGTAGTCGGCCGTGTCGGTCTGGAAATGCTCCAGCACCACCGTGAACAGGTCCTCGCGCACCAGCCCGGCCTGCACCGCCGCCTGGTCCGGCGCCACCGCGGCCGGGTTGCTGTTGTAGACGATCAGCGCCTTGACCGCCGGCCCCGCCTCCGCGGGGGTCGGTTTACTGTCCACCGGCCGCGGCGCATAATGGGCCGCAGCCAGCCGCGCCCGGTCCAGGCTGAGCGCATCGCCCAGCCGGTTCATGTTGATCGTGCGCGGGATGCGCCCCCTCTGCAGGTCGGGCCGCTGCAGCCCGCCCATCTCCAGCTGGCGCAGCTGCCCGCTCGTGCTGAGCTGGATGCCGCCGCCTTGCTCGCGCCACGCCCCCACCAGCGCCGGCAGACAGGTGATGTTGCGCATCGCCATGCCGCCCCCGTAATGGCGCTGCATCCCGTAGTTGACCCGGATCGCCGCCGGCCGCGTCGTCGCGTATTCACGCGCCAGCTCGCTGATGCGTCCGGCCGGGATGCCCGTGATCTCCGCTGCCCGCTGCGGCGTCCATTCCTGCACCCGTTCCGCCAGCTGCTCGAAGCCGACTGTGTGGGCCGAAACGTAGTCGCTGTCGTGCAGCCCCGCGTCGATGATTTCGTGCATCATCGCCAGCGCCAGCGCGCCGTCGGTTCCCGGCCGGATCGGGATCCACTCGTCGGCCGCGCGCGCGGTGCGCGTGCGCGCCGGGTCGATGACGATGACGCGCCCGCCCTGCCTGCGCGCCGCCTGGATGAACGGCCACAGATGCAGATTGCTCGTCAGCGTATTGCTGCCCCAGATGATGACCAGCCGCGCGTGTGCGAAATCCTCCGGCTCAACGCCGATCGTCGAGCCGATCGTATAGAGGTAGCCCTCGAATCCCGCCTCCGAGCAGATCGTGCGCGCCAGACGGCTCGCGCCCATCTGCTGGAAGAAACGGCCCGACATTCCCTCCTGCTGCAGCCAGCCCATCGTGCCCGCGTAGGCGTAGGGCAGCACCGCCTCCGGCCCCCATGCATCGATGATCGTCCGCAGCCGCGCCGCGATCCCGGCCAGCGCCTCGTTCCAGGTGATGCGCTCGAAGCGGCCGCTGCCCTTCGGCCCCACGCGGCGCAGCGGATGGCGCAGCCTGTCGGCGTGATAGACCCGCTCCAGGTAGCGGTCCACCTTGCCGCACAGCGTTCCCTGCGTCACCGGATGGTCGGGGTGGCCCCAGATGTCGAGCGCGCGCCCGTCCTTGCGGTCGACTGCGATCTGCCAGCTGCACGTGTCCGGGCAGTCGTGCGGACAGGCGCCGGTTACGATCCGGACTGTGGGGTCGTTGCGGTAGAGGGCGGGGTTGGGCATCTTGATGGCTTCCGGTCTTCAGTTCTCGGAGGATCTGCGCCCGGTGAAAACGGGTTGGACGGCTTGGACGGCCGGTCCCTGCTTCAGCGCGGGCGCATTATACCACACCTCCACCTCGGCCGGCGCGCGCACCGCGCCTTACGCAGATGTCGGTTGACAGGATCATGCAATTTGCACAAACAAATGTGGGCAATCGTTATTCGCTTTGTCCATAGTTGCGCCGCTCAATACGGTTATACTGATACGGCTATCGTTCTTTAGTATCCAGCTTTCAGGTCGTTTCTTGAACGCCGCCGCGCCTCCCCGGCGCCGGCGGCAGCCAAAACGGACCCCACGCCATCTGCGAAAGGATTGACCGAGGAATGAAACTCAACGTAAGCACAAAAGCCGACCTGGTCAGCGCCATCCAGGACAACCACATTCAGATGGTGGACGTCAAGTTCACCGACCTGTTCGGCCAGTGGCATCACTTCACCATTCCGGTCGAGGAGTTCGACGCCGATGAGGCGGTCGATGAAGGGCTGGGCTTCGACGGCTCCTCGATTCGCGGCTTCCAGAGCATCGAGAACAGTGACATGGTGCTGCGCCTGGACCCCTCGACCGCGATCATCGACCCGATCTGCGCCATGCCGACGCTCAGCGCCATCTGCAACGTCTACGACCCGCTGACCGGCGAAGCCTACAGCCGCGACCCGCGCAACGTCGCCGGCAAAGCCGTCTCCTACGTCGAATCCGAGGGCATCGCCGATACGATCTTCGTCGGGCCGGAAGCCGAGTTCTTCATCTTTGACGCCGTCTCCTACGAGGCTGGCCAGCACACCGCCGGCTACTACGTCGACAGCGTCGAAGCGCCGTGGAAATCGGGCGAAATGAGCGGCGGCCACTCGGTCGGGCTCAAGCGGGGCTACTTCCCCGTCTCCCCCTACGACACGCTGCAGGACGTCCGCTCGGAAATGACGCGCAAGATGATCGATGCCGGCATCGATATCGAGGTGCATCACCACGAGGTCGGCACCGCCGGCCAGGCCGAAATCGATATGAAGTTCAAGCCGCTCCTGCAGATGGCCGACCAGGTGCAGCTCTACAAGTACATCATCAAGAACGTCGCCAAGGCGAACGACAAGACCGTCACCTTCATGCCCAAGCCCCTCTACGAGGATAATGGCTCCGGCATGCACACGCACCTGAGCCTGTGGAAGGGCGGTGAGCCGCTCTTCGCCGGCGACCAGTACGCCGGCCTCAGCGAAATGGCGCTGCACTACACCGGCGGCCTTCTCAAGCACATCAACGCGCTGCTGGCCTTCTGCGCCCCCCTCACCAACAGCTACCGCCGCCTGGTGCCCGGCTACGAGGCCCCGGTCGTTGTCGCCTACTCGGCCCGCAACCGCTCCGCCGCCTGCCGCATCCCGATGTACAGCCATTCGCCCAAGAGCAAGCGCATCGAGTTCCGCTGCCCCGACCCCGGCGCCAACCCGTACTTGGCCTTCGCGGCAATGGTGATGGCCGGCATGGACGGCATCAAGAACAAGATCGACCCCGGCGATCCGGCTGAGATCGACCTCTACGAAGAGGATGTCCTCCAGGAGGTCGAGATGGTCAAGGGCAGCCTGGGTGAGGTCCTCGACGCGCTCGAAGAGGACAGCGACTTCCTGCTCGAAGGCGGCGTCTTCACGCCCGACCTGCTCGAGGCCTACATCGAGTACAAGCGCCTCGAAGAGGTCGACCCTGTGCGCCTGCGCCCGCATCCGCAGGAATTCGTGATGTACTACGGCATCTAGGCGCTTTCAGTTTTGCGTTTCTGGTTGTTAGTACCCGCTCAGCCTATGGCCAAGAACAAGAAACTGACTGTTTACAAATTCTGACAGCAAAGGGGGCGGCGCGTGGCACTGTGCCTGCCCCCTTTTTCTTCCATAGTGGCGGCAGCCCCCGCCCGTCTGTCTTAGAAATGATATTTACTGGTCACAGGCCGCCCGCCTCTGGCCGCTGAAAGGGGAACGCAAGCATGCTTTTGGACGCATTCACCGATGAGAGGCTGATGGAGGCGCTCGAGGGGATCGACGATACGATCAAACGCCATAATGTGCGTTTTGTGCGCCTGCAGTTCAGCGATATCGTGGGCATCGTCAAACAGGTTACGATCCCGATTGAGCTGTGGGACCGCGCCGTAGAGAACGGTGTCTGGTTCGACGGCAGCTCGATCGAAGGCTTCGCCCGCATCGCCGAGAGCGATATGTACCTCGTGCCCGACCTGGATACCTTCATGCCAATCCCTTGGGAGATGGAGCTGTCCACCGCGCGCGTCGTCTGCGATGTCTTCACACCCAGCGGCGAACCCTTCAGCGGCGATCCGCGCTACATCCTGCGCCGCCAGCTCAACCGCGCCAAGGAGTTGGGTTTCGACTTTCTGGTCGGCCCCGAGCTGGAGTTTTTCCTCTTCCGCCGCCACCCGGACAACAGCCTCTACCCCCTGACGCCGCACGACGAAGCCGGCTACTTCGACGTCAGCTCCGATTCGGCCCACGGCGTCCGCAGGCAGATGGTCGACGCGCTCAATGCCCTCGGCATCAAGGTCGAGGCCTCCCACCACGAGGTCGCCAGCGGCCAGAACGAGATCGACTTCCAGTACGGCCCCGCGCTCGCCGCCGCCGACAATACCATCACCCTGCGCACGACCCTGAAGGCGATCGCGCAGAAGAACGGGCTGCACTGCACCTTCATGCCCAAACCGATCACCGGCGTAAACGGCAGCGGCATGCACGTTCACCAGAGCCTCTGGAAACATGGCGAGGACGAGACCTGCATGTACGACGAGAGCGACGAGTACGGCCTCAGCAAGACCGCGCTCCACTTTATCGCCGGTCAGCTGGCGCACGCCGACGCGATCACGCCGATCATCGCGCCGCTGGTCAACAGCTATAAGCGGCTCGTGCCCGGCTACGAGGCGCCCGTCTACGTCTCGTGGGGGCGCACAAACCGCAGTGCCCTGATCCGCATCCCCCGCATCAACCCCAACCGCCCCCAGAGCACGCGCTGCGAGCTGCGTTGCCCCGACCCCAGCGCCAATCCCTATCTCGCTTTCGCCGTCATGCTGGCCGCAGGCCTCGACGGCATCGAACGCAAACTCGACCCGCCGATGCCGGCCGAAGAAGACCTCTACCAGATGAACGGCGACCGCTCCGGCCTCGAAATGCTGCCGGGCAACCTGGGCGAGGCGCTCGATGCGCTGCGCCAGGACGAAGTCGTGCAGGACGCCCTCGGCCAGCACGTTTTCGAGCGCTATGTCGAGGCCAAGAACCAGGAGTGGGACAGCTACCGCAACTTCGTCTCGCAGTGGGAGTTGGACCGCTATCTCGGTGTCTATTGAGCGGTTGTCTGGACATAAAGTCGAATCAAGGGTAGAATAGAAGGGAGAAACTGGAGAGGATCAGGTCGTGAGAAGCGGGAGGGAGGCTTTCCCTTCGCCACTCGCTTCTCGTAAAACGCGAATATGTTGAATACTGGCAGGTAAAATCGATTCATGATGCTCACGCTGGGAGCTGACGCTGCCCGGCGTTTTTGTGTTAGACGAAATTCCCGGCGACGCAGACCGCGCGTCTGCATCGCCTTGTAAAGGAGAAATCAGAATGGAACAGATAGGATTAGCGCCCGCCGACGTCGAGCGGGCCGATGTCGACGACGCCGTGGCCCAACTGCGGGTGATCCCGCTGGGCGGCCTCGGCGGAATCGGAAAGAATATGATGCTGCTCGAGTCCGGCGAAAATATCCTCATCATCGACGCCGGCCTCATGTTTCCCGACAGCGACATGCACGGCGTCGATGTCGTCATCCCCGAGAGCGAGTACCTGCTGAACCGGCTGGACTGGATTCGCGGCATCGTGCTGACACACGGCCACGAGGACCACATCGGCGCCCTGCCCTACCTGATCGACCAGGGGTTGGACGCGCCCGTCTACGCCACCGCGCTCACCAAGGGGCTGCTGCAGGGCAAGCTGGCCGAGCACGGTCTGCTGGCACAGACGGAGCTGCATACCATAACCGAAGAGGACGTGATCGCGCTGGAGCCGTTCACGGTCGAGTTCTTCCACACCTGCCACAGCTTTCCGGACAGTGTGGGCGTCTCGGTCTCCACGCCGGCCGGCCGCGTCATCCTCACCAGCGATTACAAGTTCGACGACACGCCGGTCGACGGCAAGCTCACCGAAGTGGACAAGCTGCAGCGCTGGGGCGACGAGGGCGTCCTGCTCCTGCTCGGCGACAGCACCAACGTCGAGACGGAGGGGAGCACGCCGAGCGAAACCAAGGTCGAGGATATGCTCGACGAGATCTTCGACAGGGTTGACGGCCGTGTCATCCTGGCCACTTTCGCCAGCAACATCAGCCGCGTGCAACAGATCATCAACATCGCGCGCAAACATGGCCGCCGCGTCGGCATGATCGGGCGCTCGATGGTCAACAACGTCAAGATCGCGATCGGCCTCGGCTATCTCGATATCCGCCAGGACGAGCTCCTGACCGCGCACGAGATGGAGGCGCTGCCCTCGCACAAGGTAACGATCATCGCCACCGGCAGCCAGGGCGAGCCGACCAGCGCCATGGTGCGAATGAGCATGGGCGACCAGCGCCAGATCAGCCTGCGCGAGGGGGACACGGTCGTGCTCAGCGCGACGCCGATCCCCGGCAACGAGGAGCTGTTCAACCGCACGGTCGACAACCTCTTCCGCCGCGGCGCACGGGTCGTCTACCACGAGATCTCCGACGACGTCCACGTCAGCGGGCACGGCGGCAAGGACGACTACCGCCGCATGCTGGAGCTGGTGCGCCCGCGCTACTTCATACCGGTGCACGGCGCCTACCGCCATCTCGTGCTGCACGGCGAGCTGGCGCAGAGCACCGGCATCCCGTCCGAGCGCGTCTATGTGGTAGAGGATGGCCAGGTCGTTGAATTCGGCCGTTTCGAAGAGGAGGATGACGAGGTGCAGGCGCGGCTGGGCGAGCATGTCAGCGCCAACCATGTCTTTGTCGACGGGCTGGGCGTCGGCGACGTCGGCGGCGTTGTGCTGCGCGACCGCCGCCATCTGGGCAGCGACGGTTTCCTGGTCTGTATCCTCGCGCTGGACGAGTTCGACGGCTCGATTCTCTACGGGCCCGAGATCATCAGCCGCGGCTTCGTCTATATTCGCGACAACGAAGGGCTGATTCTGCGCGCCGAGGAGATCGTGCGTAGCGAGGTCAAGGGCAAGGTCGCGCCGTCCGCGCTCTCCCGCCGCATCCGCAACGCGCTGGCCAGCTTCTGCAGCAATGAGATGGGGCGCCGGCCAATGATCCTCCCGGTGGTAATCCAGGTATAGCAGCCAGCCGCCGAGTTCCGGTTTCCGAGTTCCGAGTTCCGGCAGGTTAGGACGTCCGCGTTTCGGTTGCAAAACGCAGACGAAACGTCGCCGTGTCAAGCGGTATCCACATTCAAAAACTGTTGGTGAAATCCCGGTTGGCTGCTATACTGTCTTGGGAACGTTTGTTCTTTTCCCGTGCGTGAATTGGACAGTAGAGCGGTCTGCCGCGGTCGCCGCGTCTTTAGGGCCGGATGGCAGCGCGGCGGCCCGTTCAACGCGGCGGCACAAGGATTTCACCTGACATGGCAGCCAAACGACGGCGAAAGAAAAATGCGAATCCGCTGAGGCAGATCGTGGACGGGCTGGCGGTCGTCACCCGTTTTGAAATCGTCGGCCTCGCCCTCGTGCTGGTCTCGGTCTTCACGCTCCTCAGCCTGCTCACCGGCTCGCGCGGCAGCGTAACCGGCTTCTGGATCGATCTCCTGCGCGCCGCCACCGGCGACGGTGTGGCCGGCGTACCCCTGCTGACCGGCTTCCTCGGCCTGTGGATGGTCCTGCACGTCATCGACGGGTCGAGCACGCGCGCGGACGCAAAGCGGGCGCTGCCCATCCTGCCCTGGCGCATCCCCACCGGTCTGCTGCTCATCTTTCTGGCTTACATCACCGCCATCACCCTGTGGCTGCCTTCATTGTCGCGCGCGGCGCGCATTGCCGCCGGTGGCGCCGGCGGCGCGCTCGGTCTCTTCCTCGCCAATCTGCTTGAGGACGGGCTGCCCGGCTGGGGCGCATGGACGCTGCTCGTCTGCAGCGCACTACTGGGGCTGGCTATGGTCAGTGGCCGCCGCCTGTGGGAGGCGCTCTGGGATGGCGGCGCCGACATGGCCTTGGATGGGTGGGAGAGCCTGCGCACGACCTGGCGCCAAACGTGGCGCGAAGGCCAGCAGATGAGCTTCCCCGGTTTCGGCAATGGGCAGAAAAAGGACAGGCCCGCAATGTCCCCGCTCACGCCGCCCGCTACGCCGCTTTCAGCGCCGGCGCACGCCGGCCCCGCCGCAGATGACGGACGCGAAGCGGACGCGCACGATCTTGCGGTTTCCGACAATCAGCTCTCGATGCTCGGCGCCGAAGATCAGCTGCCGGCCAGAAACGGCAGCCGGCAGCCGGCGTGGGAGCTCCCGCAGCTGAACGATATGCTGGATTTCTGGGATCGGTCGAGCGACAGCGACGATCTGATCCGCTACCGCGGCCGGCTGCTGGAGGAGACGCTGGCCCTCTTCGGCGTCCCGGCCGACTTTGAAGGCGTCAACGCCGGCCCCACCGTCACACAATATCTGATCCGTCCCGGCTATATCGAGCGGATGGTGCGCGGCGAGGTCAAGCGCACCAAGGTCAAGGTCAGCAAGATCGCCAGCCTCACGAACGACCTTGCGCTGGCGCTCGCGGCGCGCACCGTGCGCATCGAGGCGCCGATCCCGGGGACCAGCTATGTCGGCATCGAGGTGCCCAATTCGGAGAGCAACAATGTCGGCCTCAAGGAGTTGATGGAGAGCGAGGCGTTCGAGGCGGTGCAGGCGCGCGGCCGCCTGCCGATCGCGCTGGGCGAGGACGTGCGCGGCAAACCGGTCATCACCGACCTCACGCGCATGCCCCATCTGCTGATCGCCGGTGCCACCGGAACGGGCAAGTCGGTCTGCATCAATTCGATCATCGGCTGTCTGCTGCTGACGCACACGCCCGAAACGCTGCGGCTGCTCATGATCGACCCCAAAATGGTCGAGCTGACCGTCTACAACGGCACACCCCATCTCCTGAGCCCGGTCGTCACCGACGTGGACCGCGCCGCCGGGATGCTCTTCTGGTGCATCAAGGAGATGGAGCGGCGCTACCAGCTCCTGAACCAGGCCGGCGTACGCGACCTGGAGCGTTTCAACGCCTATTTGCGCAAACTGGGCGAGGAGATCCTGCCCTATATCGTCGTCGTCATCGACGAGATGGCCGACCTGATGATGGCCGCGCCCGAAGAGGTCGAGAAACACGTGATCCGGCTGGCGCAAATGGCCCGCGCCGTCGGCATCCACCTGATCATCGCCACCCAGCGGCCCTCGGTCGACGTCATCACCGGCCTGATCAAAGCCAACTTCCCGGCCCGCATCGCCTTCGCCGTAACCAGCCAGATCGACAGCCGCGTCGTCCTCGACCTGCCGGGCGCCGAAAGTCTGCTCGGACGCGGCGATATGCTCTTCATGGCCCCGGACGCAAGCAAGCTCGAGCGCTTGCAGGGCGCGTTTCTCGACGACCCGGAGACCACCCGCATCGTCCGCTACTGGCAGAACTTCCACAAGCTGGAGAGCTATCTCCAGGGGCATGGAGAAGATGAAGAGGAGAGCGTTCCCCTCCCGTTCCTCACCCCGCAGCCCACAGCGCTCGCCGCGCGCCCCGAAAATGGAGAGACGGACCCGCCGCAGGAAGAAGAGGATGAAGCGCTCGCTCTCGTCGCAGAGGATGACGGACCAACTCACATTTCCGGACCGCTGCCGGCCGACGGCGAACGCGATGAGCTTTTCGACGAGGCGGTACAGGTGGTGAACGAGGCCGGACGCGGCTCGGTCACGATACTCCAGCGCAAGCTGCGCGTCGGTTTCAACCGCGCCAGCCGTCTCGTGGGGCAGCTCGAGGCTGCCGGCGTTCTGGGGCCGGACCGGGGCCGCAGCCAAGGCCGCGAGGTCTATCTCCAGGACGCAGCGGAAAGCGACGGAGAAAGTGACGGGGAAAGCGAAGTCGCGGTGGAGCCCGCTCCCGAGGAGGCCGCGCCGAGCGCTGAGGCTGGACCGCTCCCCGCGCCGCCCGCCGCCCCCAGTGAGCATGACGGCGCCCCAGTCGGCAACGGCCAGGCCGAACCGCCCGACCCCGACGAAGAAGGCGATCCGCCCCTCCGGATCTGGATGTAATGCTGCCTTCCTCCCATCACAGGAGAGTTCCCCTTGAGCCAGCTTGACAACCCCGCGCGCCCTGCGTGGGTGTCGGACGAGATATTCCCTTTTGAAAGCCGTTTTTTCACCACGCCGTCCGGCCACGCGATGCACTACATCGACGAGGGCGCGGGCGAGCCGCTCCTCTTCCTGCACGGTAACCCGGCCTGGTCCTTCGAGTTCCGCCACCTGGTCAAGGAGCTGCGCGGCCAGTACCGCTGCATCGCCCCCGACCACATCGGTTTCGGCCTTTCATCGCGCAGCGATCAGCCGGCCGACCACCGACCGGCAGCCCACGCCGCCGCGGTCGCGGCCCTGCTCGACCATCTCGACCTGCACGATCTGACGCTCTACCTGACCGATTGGGGCGGGCCAATCGGCCTCGATTTCGCGCGCAAGCATCCGCAGCGGGTCAAACGGCTTGTCATAACCAACACCTGGTGCTGGCCGGTCGCGCGCGATCCGCACTATCTGTTCTTTAGCTTCTTCATGGCGAGCTGGCTCGGGCAGTATCTCATCAAGCGGCACAACTTTTTCGTCAACAGGGTGCTGCCGATGGCCGTCGCGCAGAAGCAGGCGCTGACGCCGGAGGTGATGGCGCACTATCGCAACGCGCAACCCGCGCCCGACGCGCGTGCCGCCTGCGCCGCCTTTCCTGGACATATCATCGGCGCGACCGACTGGCTGCGCTCGATCTGGGACGAACGCGCCGCGTTCAGCGCCAAGCCGGCGCTCATCTTCTGGGGTTTCAAGGACATCGCTTTCCGCGAAAAGGAGCTCAAGCGCTGGAACTCCGAGCTGAGCGACGTCGAGGTGCACGAGTTCAGGGATTGCGGCCACTTCCTGGCCAAAGAGGCGCCCGAGCGGATCGTGCCGGCGCTGCGCGCCTTCATGGAGCGGACGGGGTAGGGCAATGATATAATCGGGGCGTTAGCCGTTTCTTGGGATGTGTTATCTTTGATGGTCCCACTCCGGCAATGCGATCGTTCTGAGACAGGGAAGAGTCATGGATGAAATCAGACTGAGAGACTACCGCTGCTTCAGGGAAGACCAAACGGCCCGGTTGGCGCCGCTCACGCTCCTGGTGGGAGAGAACAGCACGGGCAAGACCTCCTTCCTGGCCATAATTCGCGCGCTTTGGGAGTTCGCCAACGACTACAAGATCCCGGACTTCAAGGAAGACCCGTATGATCTTGGAAGTTTCGATGAAATCGCTCACTTCAGAGGCGGGCGTGGAGGCAGAGCCGAAACCTTCGTTGCGGGATTCAGTATGACAAGACCGAATTTACAGAAGGAGAAAAGTAAGCCTTTAACTCAAAGGTTTGACGTGACCTTTGGGAAGGTTGGCACGATTCCGGTTCCTGTCGGGAGGCGATTTGCTTTTGGCGACACTCGGATTGAGGACCGCTTCGAGGAAGACAACGAAGAAAACCGTATCTATGTTCTCGGAGTCGAGACGCGCAAGGGGAGGTGGGAAAAGAGGGAGAGTGTAGGTAGAGGGTTACCGCACTCATTTCAAAGTGTCATGCTTCCCCCGCACTTTTACTTTCGCGGTTCGTCAGTATCCAGGGAAAACCAAGAAGGAGACCCGGAATTTGAACCGCTGGATGGCTCTCCTTCATTTGGTTCTGAAGAGTACGAGATTCTCCGAGGATTCCCTTGGTTTGATCTTTCGTACTTCGGAATTCGTCCATTCGCCAGCGCCCCGGTGCGTTCTAGACCGCGTCGCACCTATGATCCATCTCGTCCCACGCGGGATCCTGAGGGGGACTATGTACCGATGTATCTCGCAGACGTGTTTGCGCGGCGTAAAAAAGAGAGGACTGAACTTAAGAAACACCTACAGGAATTTGGCAAGGCAGCCGGCTTGTTTGATGAGATTTCCATAAAACGGCTGGGGCAGAGAGGTAGTGAACCATTCCAGATTCAGATTAGAAAATCTGGTAACAAGCTAAAGGGCCCTCTGCGCAATCTCATTGACGTCGGATACGGCGTCAGTCAGGCCCTCTTGGTGATAACGGAACTGCTGCGACCGGACGCGCCGCCCCTGTTCCTGTTGCAGCAGCCGGAAGTACACCTCCACCCCAGCGCGCAGGCTGCGATGGGCAGTCTATTCTGCCAGATCGCGAACAGGGAGCGTCAACTCATCGTCGAGACGCACAGTGACAACCTGATCGATCGCGTTCGCATGGATGTCCGCGACGGGAGGGGAGCCTTGAAGCCCGAAGATGTGTCGATCCTTTTCTTTGAACGGGACGGCCTGGATGTGCGTATTCATTCATTGGAAATTGACGACGTGGGCAACGTCAATAACGCACCCGACAGCTACCGCAGCTTTTTCATGGAAGAAACAGCAAATTCATTGGGGTTATTGTAATGTGTGCAATTGTTGACGCAAACGTTTCTCACGAAATCTTCGGCGCCAATCGCCCAGAGGCAGGCAAGAGGTTTTTCAATTGGCTTGATTCTGAACCTTTTCGACTTGCGATCGGCGACAGATTGCTTGCCGAACTCAATAGATCGCCCGCTAGGGAGTGGATGCGACAAGCGATTCTTGCCGGGAGAGTCCGGCAAGAAACGGCAGGCACAGTGGACAAAAGGGAGGAAGAGCTCAGCAGAGACGGAGAATGCCTTTCCAATGACATACATGTAATCGCGCTGGCCCAAATCAGCGGGGCGCGCCTCCTGTACTCAAACGACAAGGTATTACACACGGATTTCCGCAATAAGCGTCTGGTCGATAGTCCGCGCGGCAAACTCTATTCGACGAATGAGCAGAAAAATTTCACAGAAGTTCATGCCAGACTTTTGAGAAATAGAGACCTATGCCGGAATCGATGCACCGCCCGTGTCAGGCCACGTTGAAACCGAAACTACGCGGCGACCACTGAAAACCGGAAACCCTCCACCGAAAACCTTCCGATGGATCGCAAATGGATCGCGGGAACCGTCGCCGGGCTGGCAGTGCTGGCCGTCCTCTACTTCACAAGCCGCGCGCCCAGCGCCGACCGTCTGCCCGATGAGGCCGCCGCGCGGCTGCAAGAGCTGCAAACAGTCAAAGGCCGGCTCCACCTGGGCAAAGACGATCAGGCGCTCGAGTATGAGCTGTGGGTGCAGCGCCCCCGCCATCTGCGCGCCGAGACGGAGCTGAAAGGGCTGGACCGCAAAGCCGTCTTCATCTTGATGTTCAACGACGAAGAGGCCTGGACCTACGACCCGCTGCTGAACATTGCGACCGTCACCGACCGGAGCAAAGGGCCGCCCGCCAAGGGTGCCCGCTTCGGCACCTCTCTGCTGGAAACGCTGCCGGATGACGTGCTGGCCGCCCTGCGCGCCGCCGACATTCAGATCATCGGCGAGGAGGAGGTCGCCGGCCGCAACGCGCTGCGCGTGCAGCTCCTGCTGCCACCGACACAAAACCCACTCGCGGAGGTCGGCGAAGAGGTGACCGTCTGGCTGGACAGGAGCGTCTACTATCCGCTCGCGATCGAAGGCGACAGCGGCTTCCGATTGCGATTCGAGTTCATCCGTTTCAACGAAGCAATCGATCCTGTGACATTTGTCTTCTTCCCGCCGCCGGGCGCGACCGTGCGCCGGACCGGTGAGTAACCGGCAGCCGGGCGCGGGCGACCGCGCAGGCCGCCGCTGGGGCATCACCCGCTTCCGCCATATCCTGGCCGCCTGTATCGCCACCCGGCTGGCGGTCGATACAACGACCCAGCTTTTCTTTCCCTTCCTGCAGACGATAGCCCTGGGAATGGCCATTGATATCGTCCTGCTTGGCCGTCTCGTCAGTTTGCGCAGCCTCGCCGGGCTGAGCGCGCCCCTGTTCGGCGCGGCGGCCGATCGCTACGGCTACCGCCGGCTAATGCGACTGTCGCTGCTGCTGACCGCCGCAGGTATGTATCTGCTGGGCAGCGGCGCCGGTCTCTGGTCGGTCGTCGCCGGCATGGTCGTTTCCGGCATGGGCCTGACCGGCTTCCTGCCCACCTGCCAGGCCTACATCAGCGCGCGGCTACCCTTTGCGCAACGGGCGCGCGGCATCGGCGCGCTGGAATATTCCTGGGCACTGGCCGGCATCGTCGGTCTGTCGCTGATGGGGTTTCTCTTCGGGCGTTTCAACTGGCAGCTGCCTTTCATGGTCCTGGCCACAGCCATGCTGGCCGGCTGGGTTCTGCTCAGATTGCTGCCTGAGGCGAGGGGAGAAGCCGCCCGCAAGGAGGTTGCCGCAGCCCGCGCCCGGCAGGTTGCGCCGAAGAGAATGAGGAGCCGTTCTCTCACCCCTCTTCTCTCCTACCTTCCTCCTCTCAATGTAGACAGGGTCGCCGGCCTGTTTGATCTCGGAGCCAACTGGCGCGCCGCCTTCGCCGTCATCTGCGCCAATGGTCTCTTCTATTTCAGCCAGGTCCACATCCTCATTGCCCACGGCGCCTGGCTGCAGACCGAGTACGGTCTGGCCCCGGAAAGGCTGGGCTTGGTGGCGCTGGCGCAGGGCGCGGCGGACCTGTGCGGCAGTGTGCTCGTCTCGCTCATCACCGACCGGGTCGGCAAGAAGCGCGCAGTCCAGGCAGGCATGCTCGGTTCGCTGCTGGTTTACAGTTCCCTGCCTTTTGTCAATGTCGGCCTGATTCCTGTCGTCGCTGCGCTGGTGCTGTTGCGCTTTGTGTTCGAGTATGGGATCGTCAGCGCGATCGCCCTGATCAGCGAGCAGGCGCCGGACCGGCGGGGCAAGATGATTTCCCTGTCGGTCGCGCTCAATCTGGTGGGCTCCACCGTCAGCGGATTCACCGGTCCGTGGATGTATACCCGCTTCGGCGTATGGGGGTTGGGGCCTGTGGCGGCGGTCGGTACATTGGCAGCGATTGTGTTGTTGACGGTCTGGGGGCGCGAGTCGGCGTGAGGACGCTCAATTCCATTCCTGACATAGAGGGAGAATCATGACAGTTCTATACCGGCCCGGCGATGGCGCGGCGGGTGATTTCATCCCCTTTTTCTGGGAGGGTGACTACCATCTTTTTTATATCAAAGAGTATGGAGCCGAGACCGGCTATGGCCCGGGCAGGCCCTGGTTTCACCTCGTGACGCGTGATTTTGTCACTTTCGAGGATTGGGGTGAAGATGACCGGGTCGCCCTTTCCGGCCGCATCTATGACCGGCGCAGCGGTACGCTGGGTCTCTTTGTGACCGAGGGCGAGGCCCGCTTCGACGGCATCAGAATGGCCACCAGGTAGATGGCAGAAGCGGGCGGCTCGATGGCAGTTATCTTCATCCCACCTTCTGGCGCGACCATGCGCCATATCCATGAGTAGCCGGCAGTTGCGGGCGGAGGCGCCGCGGGGCTTCGCCCACTTTCGCTATATCCTGGCTGCCTGTGTCGCGACACGGCTCGTCGTCGACACATCGATCCAGCTCTTCTACTCCTTTCTGCAGATCATAGCGTTGGGGATGGGCCTGAATGTGGTCGCTCTGGGCCGTCTGCTCAGCCTGCGCAGCGCGGTGGGGTTGAGCGCGCCGCTGTTCGGCAGCGCGGCCGACCGTTACGGTTACCTCCGCGTCATGCGGCTGGCCCTTGTTCTGGCCGCGGCCGGCATTTTTCTGCTGGGCAGCGGAGCCGGGTTCTGGTCGGTCGCGACCGGGATGGTACTGTCGGGCGTGGGGTTGACCGGCTTCGTGCCGATCGTTCAGGCCTATATCAGCGCGCAGCTGCCCTTTGCGCAGAGGGCGCGCGGCATCGGAATATTGGAATACTCGTGGGCTCTGGCGGGGATCTTCGGCCTTTCGCTGATGGGCCTCCTTTTCGACCATTTCGGCTGGCGGCTCCCCTTCTTCGTTCTGGGCGGGGGGATGCTCGCCGCGTGGGCGCTTCTCGGCTTTCTGCCGAAGGCGCCGCGAGGCGCAGACACGCCACTGGCCGGGGACAGCGAAGAGGCTGGCCCGGCGCCGGCAGCGATTGCAGTTGAAGATAGCGGCACAGTGGAGGCCCTGGAGAAGAAGGTTGCGCATTCTGTGGCCGTACAGTTTTCAGGCCTCGCTCTTCGCAGTGCGCGGCGTGTTCTTGAACTTTTCGAACTTGGCCCCAACCGGCGCTCGGCATACGCTGTCATCGCGGCGAACTGCCTCTTCCTTTTCAGCCAGGGCCACGTCATGATTGCTCACGGCGTCTGGCTGCAGACCGAGTACGGCCTGACTGCATCTCACTTGGGGCTGGCGGCCCTGGCCCAGGGTGCGGCGGATCTGGTCGGGGCGGTCCTCGTCTCGTTGGTCACGGACCGGATCGGCAAGAAGCGATCGTTTCAGGCGGGCATTCTAGGTTCGATGCTGGTCTACATCTCTCTGCCGACTGTCAATGTGGGTCTGCTGCCGGTCATCGCCGCACTGCTGCTGCTGCGATTTGCGTTCGAGTACGGCCTGGTGAGCGTCCTCGCTTTGATCAGCGAACAGGCCCCGGACCGGCGGGGCAAGGTGATATCACTGGCGGTGGCGGTCAATCTGCTGGGCCTTACCCTGACCGGTTTTACTGGGCCGTGGATGTATACGCGCTTCGGCGTGTGGGGACTGGGGCCGGTGGCGGCCGTCTGTACGCTTGGGGCGTTTGTTCTGCTGACGGTCTGGGGACGGGAGACGGGAACGGCAGTGGATAGTGGTAGACTAGGAGCTGCCGCTGGGTGGGCGGGCGGTGGCAGCGAGAGCGCGGCTAGGACAGCGCCCAGGCGAGCGGAAACAGGCAATCGGGAGGTCTTTCGATGAATATTATCTATCTGCATTCCCATGACACGGGCCGCTACCTTGAGCCTTACGGTCATGCGGTTCCTGCGCCGAACCTGCAGCGGCTGGCCGAAGATGGCGTGCTGTTTCGCAAGGCGTTCAACGCGGCGCCCACCTGTTCGCCGAGCCGCGCCTGCCTGCTCACGGGCCAGAACGCGCACGGCTGCGGGCAGCTGGGCTTGGCCAACCGCGACTTCTATCTGCAACACCCGGAACGGCACCTGGCCAACTTTCTGCGCGGCCACGGCTACCGTACGGCCCTGTGCGGCTTTCAGCACCTGGTGCTTGATACGCGCACGCTCGGCTACGAGTGGATCGCCGAAGTCAACCCCCCCGGCTCTGAGAGCGCGCCCAGCACCACCGCGGCCGCAGTCGAGTTCATCAACCAGGAGCACGACCGGCCGTTTTTCCTCGCGGTCGGCTATTTTGAGACGCACCGGGAATTTCCGGAGCCGACCGAGGAGGAGGACGAACGCTATACCCTGCCGCCGGCGCCGCTGCCCGATACGCCACAGACGCGCTACGACATGGCCTCCTACAAGCGCATGGCCAAGATTCTCGACGACCAGGTGGGGGCCGTTCTCGAAGCGCTCGACCGGGCCGGCTTGGCCGAGGATACGCTGTTCATCTACACAACCGACCATGGGCTGGCCTTCCCCGCCATGAAATGTACGTTGACCGATCACGGCATGGGCGTAGCGCTGATCGTGCGCGGGCCGCACGGCTTCGGCGGAGGCAAGGTCGTGGACGGCATGATCTCGCAGATCGACATCTACCCGACCCTGTGCGAGCTGCTCGACGTCGAGCAGCCGCCTTGGCTGGAGGGGCGCTCCGTCCTCCCCCTGGTGGCGGGGACGGCGGACGAGATAAACGAGGTGATCTTCGCGGAGGTGACCTATCACGCCGCCTACGAGCCGAAACGGGCGGTGCGCACGCAGCGCTGGAAGTATATCCGCCGCTTCGACCGGTGGCCGACGACCACCCTGCCCAATATCGACGACGGGCCGAGCAAGCAGTATCTATTGGAGAATGGCCTGACCGGTCGCACGGTCCACCAGGAGGCGCTCTACGATCTGATCTACGACCCCAACGAGGCCTGCAACTTGGCGAAGGACCCCGCCTACGCCGGGCAGCTGGCTGAGATGAGAAGGCGGTTGCGGTCGTGGATGGAGCGGACCGATGATCCGCTGCTGCGGGGGCCTGTGCCGGCGCCGGAGGGTTCCTACGTCGACAGCCCGGACGAGACCAATCCGGACGCCAGCCGCGGCGCGGTCAGCCTGTGGCGCGACCGCGAGCGGCTGGACATGCGTCAGCGTTAGCATTCGTCCGGTGCTAACGTTCGCCGAGGGCGAAGACCAGCGCCTCGATCAGCAGATCGATCTCCGTCTTCGTCGCCACCAGCGGCGGCGCCATGATCAGGATGTTGCACAGGCCCGGGACGGTATTGCCGTTGCGGCCGAGGATGACCCCGGCCTGTTTGCAGCGGGCGAGGACCGCCAGGACCTCGGCTTCGTCCAGCGGCGCTTTCGTCTCCTTGTCGGCCACCAGCTCCACGCCCAGCAGCAGCCCGCGCCCGCGCGCCTCGCCGACCCACGGGTGCGACGTCAGGCCCTCCAGCTGTTCCAATGCGTAAGCCCCCACATCGCGCGCGTTTTCCACCAGCCCCTCGTCCTCTACGATCTCGAGGTTGCGCAGTCCGACCGCGGTGCTGACCGGATGGCCGCCGAAGGTGTTGATATGGCGGAAGTGGCGCAGGTCGCCGGCCTCGCCCATAAAGGCGTCGAAGATATACGCCTGCACGGCGGTCGCCGCCAGCGGCATGTAGCCGCTCGAGAGCCCCTTGGCCATCGTGATGATGTCCGGTTGCACCTCCCACAGCTGATGGCCGAACAGCCTGCCCGTGCGTCCGAAGCCGGAGACGACCTCGTCGAAGATGAGCAGCACGCCGTACTCGTCGCAGATCTCGCGCACGCGCGGCAGGTATTCATCGGGCGGGACCAGCACGCCGCCGCCGGAGATGATCGGCTCCATCAGCAGCGCGGCGACCGTCTCCGGCCCTTCGTAGATGATGGTCTCCTCGATCGCCTGGGCGCAGGCGAGGCCGTGCTCGTCCGCGCTGAGTTTGGGGTGGGCGCGGTAGGGGTAGGGGGGCGGCACGTGGAGGAAGCCGGGCGCCATCGGGCCGTAGCCGATTTTGCGTTCAGCCTGGCCGGTGGCGCTCATCGCGCCCAGCGTATTCCCGTGGTAGGCGCGGTGGCGGGCGATGATCTTGTAACGGTTGGCGCCGCCCGCCTTGCCCGACTGCAGGTGATACTGCCGCGCGATCTTGAAGGCGACCTCGTTGGCCTCGGAGCCGCTGGAGGAGAAGTAGACGCGCCCGCGCCAGCCCAGCAGGTCCAGAATTTTGCCGGCCAGCTGCGCGCCGGGCGGGTGGGTCATGGTCGGGGCGAGGTAGGCCAGTTCGGTCATCTGCGCGGCCGCGGTCTCCGCCAGCTCGCGGCGACCGTAGCCGACATTGACGCACCAGAGTCCGGCCATCGCGTCCAGGTAGCGACTGCCCTGCGCGTCCTCCAGGTAGCAGCCTTCGCCGCGCACGATCAGCGGCGGCGGATTGTCGGCCAGCGGTTTGTGCTGCATCAGCGGGTGCCAAAGGGCGCGTACGTCGAGTTCTGAGATGGAAGGGGCAACGGTCATTTTTCGTCTCGTTTCCTCTGTGGGATCGGCGTCGTGTATGCTGCGATCATACCAGTATCTCGCCTTGCAGTCTATTGCGGGCGGATGCCGCCATCTCGGTCGGGACGACGCGCAAGATCCCGTGTGTCTTCGCGGTACCTATGATAGAATGCGGACAGTTTCATCTGCATGTCGAGGCGCATCCAACAATCACAGTCCATTCCAAAGGAGTTCGTGATCAATGGACAGCGCTTCGTGCGGTTACTTTCCACTATCCACTGACCCTAACCACTACCCATCACTGGTCTTCATCAGTTCAGACAGGAGGAAGGAATGGCTCAGGACAATATCCGCGTCGGCATCATTGGGGCAGGAGCGAACACGCGCGACCGGCATATTCCCGGCCTGCAGGCGATCGACGGCGTCGAGATCGTCGCCGTCTGCAACCGCAGCCAGGAGTCGGGCGAGCGAGTCGCGCAGCGTTTCGGGATCGAGCGCGTCTGCATCAGCTGGCAGGAGATCGTAGACGCCCCGGACATCGACGCGGTCGTGATCGGCACCTGGCCCTACATGCACTGTCTCGTCACCGTCGCCGCGCTTGAGTCGGACAAGCACGTTATGTGCGAGGCGCGCATGGCGATGAACGCGACCGAGGCGCACCGCATGTACGATACGCTGCGCGAGTACCCACACCTGGTGGCGCAGATCGTGCCGTCGCCCTTCAGCCTGCGCGTCGACCGCACAATCCAGCGGCTGATCCGCGACGGCTGGCTGGGCGATGTCCTCGTGGTCGACATTCACGCCGGCGGCGCGTTTATCGACAAGGACAACACGATGCACTGGCGTCACAACATGGACTTCAGCGGGTTGAACGTGATGACGATGGGCATCTGGTACGAGGCGATGCTGCGCTGGGTCGGCGAGGCCACCAGCGTCATGGCCATGAGCAAGACCTTCACGCCGATGCGCATCGATGAAGAAGGCCGCCTGATGGGCGTGCGCATTCCCGACCATATCGACATCGTCGCCGACTTGGCCTGCGGCGGGCAGGCGCACATCCAGGTCAGCAACGTTACCGGCTTCGGTGAGCCGCCCTCGGCCACGATCTACGGCAGCGAGGGCACGTTGCGCTTCAGCGAAGATGTCCTGACAGGCGGGCGCCGCGGCGATGACGGCCTCAGCGAGATCGATGTCCCCGACCACGAGGCCGGCGGCTGGCGCGTCGAGGAGGAGTTCATCAGCGCGATCCGCGGGCAGGAGGAGATCACCCATACCGACTTCGAGACCGGCGTGAAGTACATGGAGTTCACCGAAGCCGTCTATCTCAGTCGGCGCAGCGGGGCCGCGGTCGATCTGCCTTTGATTTGAGATTCTTGGTTTTCGGCAACTACCCAAGACCTGCCCATCCGCTGTTCCTGCAACCTGAAAACTCGAAACTGAAAACTCGAAAGACGGAGTAGAGCGATGAAGCGATACGGAATGGTGATCCGCGTCAGGCCGGAGCTGGAGGACGCGTATGTGCATCTGCACGAGAACACATGGCCCGGCGTCCTGCAGCGCATCAGCGACAGCAATATCCGCAACTACTCGATTTTCATGCGCGACGGCTATCTCTTCGCCTACTACGAATATGTCGGGGAGGACTACGAGGCCGATATGGCGAAAATGGCGGAGGATCCGGTGACGCAGGCGTGGTGGAAGCTGACCGATCCGTGCCAGCAGCCGGTGGAGAGCGCGGCGGAGGGCGAGAAGTGGGCCGAAATGGAGGAGGTGTTCCACCATGACTGAGGGCGCGGGCCGCTATGTCGATACGCACGTGCATTTCTGGGACGACTCGTTGATCGACTACCCGTGGCTGGCTGGTGGGTCGCCGATCGCCCATCCGCATCTGCCGGCCGACCTGGAGCGGGCGCGCGCAGGCGTTTCGCTTGAGTTGGCCGCGATCGTTTTCGAGGAGGCCGACTGTCTGCCGGCGCAGGCGCTGCGCGAGGCGCAGTGGGTCACCGAGCTGGCGCAGGAGGAGACGCGCATCCGCGGCATCGTCGCGCACGCGCCGCTGCAGGACGGTGAGGGCGCCCGCCCCCATCTTCAGGCGCTTTCCGAGTTACCGTTGGTGAAGGGCATTCGCCGTCTGATCCAGGACGAGCCGCTCGGCTTCTGTACCGAGCCGGACTTTGTGCGCGGCGTTCAACTGCTGCCGGAGTACGGTTTCAGTTTCGATCTGTGTGTATATCATCCGCAGATGGGCGACGTGCTGGAGCTGGTGGCGCAGTGCCCGGACGTCACGTTCCTGCTCGATCATATCGGCAAGCCTGGCATCGCGGCCGGCATCATGCAGCCGTGGAAGGAGCAGCTGCGCGAGCTGGCGAGCCGGCCGGACATCCACTGCAAGCTTTCGGGTGTGACGACGGAGGCGGACCACGAGAGCTGGAACCGGGATGAGCTGCGGCCGTACATCGAGCACGTGCTCGACTGTTTCGGGCCGGACAGGGTGATCTTCGGCTCCGACTGGCCAGTGGTCGACCTGGCGGCCAACTACCGCACCTGGTTCGATATCGTCCAGAAGAGCATCAGCCACTTCAGCGCGCAGGACCAGCAGAAGATCATGCACGACAACGGCGTGCGTTTCTACCGGCTTTGACTTCAGTGGCCGGTGGTCAGTTTTCAGTGAACTCACGCGTCCGGCGGAAGTACAGGCACCAGAGGCAATAGCCAAAGAAGCTAAACTACTGCGAGGAGCTATCCATGGCCTACACACCTGGACCGGAACACAAATTCAGCTTCGGCCTCTGGACGGTCGGCAACCCCGGGAGCGACCCGTTTGGCGTGCGTGTGCGGGAATCGCGCTCGCCGGTGCAGCTGGTGCAGCTGCTGGGCGAGGTGGGCGCCTGGGGCGTCAACTTCCACGACAACGACCTGGTCCCGATCGATGCCACGCCTTCCGAGCGCGACCGCATCGTCAGCGACTTCAAGAAGGCACTCGACGAGCAGGGTCTGGTTGTGCCGATGGCGACGACGAATCTTTTCACGCACCCAGCCTTTCGCGACGGCGCTTTCACGAGCAATGACCCGGAGGTGCGGGCCTACGCGCTGCAGAAGACGATGGCCGCCATCGACCTGGGCGTAGAGTGTGGGGCCGAGACATATGTTTTCTGGGGCGGGCGGGAAGGCACCGAGACCGACGCCAGCAAAAGTCCTGCCGATGCCGGAAAATGGTTCCAGGAAGCGATCAATTTCCTGTGTGAGTATGTGATCGACCAGGGCTACGATCTGCGTTTCGCGCTGGAGCCGAAGCCGAACGAGCCGCGCGGCGACCTCTACCTGGCGACGGTCGGGCATATGCTGGCGTTCATCGAGACGCTGGATCACTCGGAGATGGTCGGCGTGAACCCCGAAGTAGCGCACGAGCACATGGCGGGTTTGAACTTCACGCATGCGGTGGCGCAGGCGTGGAACGCGGGCAAGCTGTTCCACATCGACCTCAACGACCAGAACCTGGGACGCTACGACCAGGATTTCCGCTTCGGCAGCCACAACATCAAGCAGGCTTTCTTCCTGGTCAAGTTCCTGGAAGACGTCGGCTACGACGGCCCGCGGCACTTTGACGCCCACGCCTACCGCTCCTCCGACTACGAGGACGTGAAGGCGTTTGCCAGGGGCTGTATGCGGACCTATCTGATTTTCAAGGAGAAGGCGGAGCAGTTCCGCCAGCACGGGGAGATCCAGGCGCTGCTGGCGCAGATCAGCGCCGATGACGGTTCGATGGACGGCTTCCGCGGCGCCTATTCGGCGGATAAGGTGGCTAACCTCAAGGCGCATGCCTTTGACCGCGATGAGTTGGGCCGGCGCGGCAAGCCGTACGAGCAGCTCGATCAGCTGGTGGTTGACCTGCTGCTGGGCGTGTGAACTGCGGTGGCCAGTGGCCGGTTGTCAGTAGCTAGTTGTCGGTGGTCCGTGGCGGGGACCGAAAGGGCGTGAAGAGAAAATGTATCTGCTTGGGATTGATACTTCGACGACGGCGACGAAGTCGCTGATCATCGACGCGGACGGCGAGATTGTGGCGGTCGGCGCGGCGGAGTACCCCTTCGAGACGCCCCATCCGCTGTGGAGCGAGCAGCACCCGGACCTGTGGTGGGACGGGACGGTGCAGAGCATACGCGCGGCGCTGGACCAGTCGGGCATCGACCCGGCGGAGGTGGCGGCAGTTGGCGTCAGCGGGCAGATGCACGGGCTGGTGCTGCTGGACGCGGCGGGCGAGCCGCTGCGGCCCGCGATCCTGTGGAACGACCAGCGCACGGGCAAGCAGTGCGACGACATGCGCCTGTGGCTGGGCAAAGAGAACCTGGTGCGCATCACCGGCAACGACGCGCTGACCGGCTTCACCGCGCCCAAAATCCTGTGGGTGAAGGAAAACGAGCCGGATATCTACAGCCGCGTGCGCCAGATTCTCCTGCCCAAAGACTATGTGCGCTACAAGCTGACCGGCGACTTCGCCACCGACAAGGCCGGCGCGGGCGGGACGGCCCTGCTGGAGCTGGCGACGCGCGAGTGGTCGCCGACGGTTCTGGCCGCGCTCGAGATTTCGCCCGAGCTGTTGCCGCCCACGCACGAGGGGACGCAGGTGACCGGGACGATCTCGGCTGAGGCGGCACAGGCCACCGGTCTGCGCGCGGGTACGCCGGTGGTCGGCGGCGGGGGCGATCAGCCGGCGCAGGCCGTCGGCGTGGGCGCGATCGAGGAGGGGATCGTCGCGCTGACGCTGGGCACCTCCGGCGTCGTCTTCGCCACAGCCAACAAGCCTTTCTACGAGCCGGAAGGACGGCTGCACGCCTTTCCGCACGCGCTGCCGCAAAAGTGGAACCTGATGGGCGTCATGCTCTCGGCCGCGGGCAGCCTGCGCTGGCACCGGGATACATTGGCGCCCGGCGTAGATTACGACGAACTGCTGGCGCCTGCCGCTGAGGTGCCGGTCGGCAGCGAGGGGCTGCTCTTCCTGCCCTACCTGACCGGCGAACGAACGCCGCACCCGGACCCGTTCGCGCGCGGCGCGTTTGTCGGGCTGACCGTCCGCCACGGGCTGCCCCATATGACCCGCGCCGTGCTCGAGGGTGTTGCCTTCGGCCTGCGGGACAGCTTCTCGCTGATGCAGGGGGTCGGTCTTGGCGTGATCCGGCAGGTGCGGGTGAGCGGCGGCGGCGCGCGCAGCCCGCTGTGGCGGCAGATTCTGGCCGACGTGCTGGGCAGCGAGCTGGCGACCGTCAACTCAACCGAGGGCGCGGCCTACGGTGCGGCGCTGCTGGCCGGGGTTGGCGCGGGCGTCTGGCCCGACGGCGAGAGCGCGTGCGCGGCGACGGTCCGCGAGACCGGCTCGACCGCGCCGAACGCCGCCGCGGTCGAGGCATACAACAAGGCGTATGGGTTCTACGCGGGCCTCTATCCGGCGCTGCGGCCAACGTTCGACGGCCTGCGCCCGGAGGGCGAGGCGTGAGAAGCAAAAGGCCCTCTCTTTCTTACCTCCATTTTCTTCCCAAAGTCTGAGGAAGCATCTTGCGGTCGCAGCTGATCTACGCTGTCTACGTTCCCACCTTCATGCTCGCCTTCTGCCTGGGTATGCTGGCGCTGCTGCTGCCGCTCTACGCGATCGACCTGGGCCTCTCCTTCCACCTGATCGGCATCGTTGTGGCCGGCCACGGCATCGGCGCGTTGATCGGCGACCTGCCGGCCGGCGAGATCCAGGACCGTCTCGGCAACCGTCTATCGATGATCATCGGCCTATGCGTGATGGGGCTGGGGATGCTGGCGCTCAGCCAGTCGGAACGCTTCCTGGTGCTGTTGCTGTGCGGGATCGCGATCGGGGCCGGCGGCGCGCTGTGGATCGTCTCCCGCCACGCCTACCTGGCCAACAACGCGCGCAACAGCAGCCGCGGACGGGCGGTTTCATTTTTTGGCGGCGTCAATCGCATCGGCACCTTCGCCGGACCGATCATCGGCGGATATCTCAGCGACGAGCTGGGTATGCGCACCGTATTCGTTTTCTGCGGCGTTGTCACGCTCCTGGCGTTGATTTTCCCGCTCCTGTTTGTAGATGACAGCCAGGCCGAACCGCCAGGCGGGCAGCAAACGTCGATGGCCGGCTCCTACCGGCGCATGCTGACCTATGTGCGCCGCAATGTGTGGCTGGTGACCCCGGCCAGCTTCGGCACCATCTGCGCCCAGATGATCCGCACCGGCCGCCAGATCATCGTTCCTCTCTACGCGGCTACGGTCCTGGAACTCGACGTGGAGCAGATCGGCCTGGTGATGGGAATTGCGGCCGCGGTCGACATGTCGATGTTCTACCCGGCAGGCTATGTGATGGACCGGTTCGGGCGCAAGTTCGCCTACGTGCCCTCCTTCCTGTTACAGGCCGTGGGCATGGCGCTGGTCCCGTTTGCCGGCTCCTATGTCGCCCTGCTCGCGGTCACCTCGCTGATCGGTTTCGGCAATGGGATCGGTTCCGGCACCATGCTGACCCTCGGCGCCGACATAGCGCCGCCGCAGGGTGAGGGTATGGGCGCGTTTCTGGGGCTGTGGCTGCTGCTGGGCGACACCGGTCGTTCGGGCGGACCGATCGTCGTCGGCTCGATCGCGCAGGTGTTGGGCCTCGTGCCGTCGATCTATGTCATCGCCGCCTGCGGGCTGGGCGCGGCCTCAGTCCTGGGTCTCTTCGTGCCGGAGACGCTGAAGAAGCCGTCCACGGCGGGCGCGGAGCCGGCTGCGCTGGGGTAGAGAGCTATGATAGAGTCTTCGACAAGAACCAACTCCGGACCGACCAACTGACCTTGGGCAAGTGCAGCTTCCGCCCACCTGCCTCCCTGCCCCGAGTCGCCCTGCGCCGCCAACAGCACGGATGCGTCGACGACCGTGGTCACGATCGATCAGCGTCGCGCGCACGGCGAGTTCGTCGCGAACTTCCTCAGGGACATTCCTGATCGTAATCTGTACGGGCATGACTGCATTACGCTATTAATGAAGGCATTTTGCAACAGCCACCCAGCCCCGGGGCTTTCCTGCCTAGGGCCTTAAAGGAGACAGAGGGCGGGTGGGATTCACGATGCGTTTGGCGGTGCGCGGCCCGGCACCGTTCGCAGTGGCCCGGGGTGCGCTGAGAGTGGAAGCGAGACGGAGAGGGATGCTTCTGGGGACCGGGACTAGAGACGGTTCCTCATTGGCTGCAAACGCCAGTACGTCAGCGAGCGCCACAGCCATTCGAACGGGCCGAAGCGGAAATAGCGCATCCAGAGAGGTGACAGCAGCAGCTGGACCGCCCAGATCGCGGCCATAATCCCAACCTGCCCGACCCGCTCCACCGAGCCGAACAGCCCCAGACCGTGACCATAGAAGACCGCGGTCGCGAGGACCGTCTGCAGCAGATAGTTGGTGAGCGCGGTCCGTCCGACCGCGGCCAGCGCGCCCTGCAGCCATGACAGCGCGCGCGTCCGAGTAAAGAGCATCAGCAGGCTGATGTAGGCGGCGCTGACAAAGAGGCTGCCCCAGTAGTTAGCCTGCTCGCCGAGGCCGAAGCGGGAAAACTCCAGCGTCCAGCCGTGGGCGAAGTTCTGGACGACGCCTGCGATCACAACGGGCAGGCCGACGGCGAAACCGAGCGCGGCCATGCCGATGTAGAAGCCACGCGAGCGCCTGCCGCTCAGTACGCCCCAGCGGTAGAGCGCCATCCCCATCAGCATCAGGCCGCCAGCGCGCCAGAGTCCCCAGATTAGCAGCCCGAAGGTATGAAACTCGGCGCTTCTCGCGACGCGAGGAGCCATCTGCGCCAGCCAACCGCCGCGGTAGGCCGTGATCTCCTCCTGGACTGTTTCGGCAGCCGGGCGCCAGTCGGCGCGCAGCTCCTGGAGAATCTCCGGCGGCATGTACTGCATGGTGAAGCTCATACCCAGCGACAGGATAGCAGGGACCGTCAGGACGAGAACGCCGAGCGCCATCTGCAAGCCGGGACGCAGCTTGCGCAGCCAGTAGACCCAGAAGCCGCACAGCGCATAGAACACCAGAATGTCGCCTGTCCAGACCAGGTAGGCGTGGGCGAGGCCGATGATCAGCAGCCAGAAGGTGCGCCGGTAGTGGACGGTCCAGGTGCGCAGGCCGCGCGCGTCCAGTTTTTCGGTCATCAGCAGGATCCCCGCGCCGAAGAGGAGCGAGAAGATGGTCATGAACTTCTGGTCGGCGAAGATGTGGCTCAGCGTCCATACCCAGCGATTGGCCCCGTTCAGATCACCGTAGACGGTCGGGTTGCTGTAGGCGGCTGCGGGCATGGCGAAGCCCTGGATGTTCATGATGAGGATGCCGAGCAGCGCGAAGCCGCGCAGAACGTCGATGGCGACGATGCGTTCGGACGGCCGGGTTGGCGTGGTCGAACCTTGGGACATGCGTGTATTTCCGGGAAATGATCGATGTGGGGGGAGCCGGTCCCCCTCTTCTCACTCTTCAAACCAGGGGAACAGGAGGGATTTTTTCTCCTTTACGCAGGCGCGTACGTTTGGTTGCGGCAACTGGGTCGGGAGAGCGTACCGGGCGGCCGCGCGCTCAGCAGGCGCGGCCGTGTCCGCTACACCTCCTTCAGATTGGCCTTTATTGTCGCCAGCACTTCATCGAACATTTCCGCGGTCAACCGCCCCGTGTTAGTGTTCTGGCGGCTGACGTGATAGGAGGCGTAGAGGCGGGGCAGGCCGGCGGGCAGCGGTTCGTCGGCGCCGTGGGCGAAGGTCAGGCGCGGCGGGTCATGGCCGAGTTCGCGCAGGGCGCGCAGATAGCCGTCGAAAGCGATCTTGCCCAGCGCCAGCACCGCCTGCAGGTGGGGCAACAGCGCCAGCTCCCGGACCAGCCAGCTGCGGCAGTTGTTCAGCTCCTCGGCGGTAGGCCGGTTTTTGGGCGGCACACAGTAGGCCACCCCGGTCATGTAGCAGTCGAGCAGTTCGAGGCCGTCGCCGCGGTGGGTGCTTTCCGGCTGGCTGGCGAAACCGGCGCGGTGCAGGGCGGGGTAGAGGAAGTTGCCGGAGCCGTCGCCGGTGAAGGGGCGGCCGGTACGGTTGGCGCCGTGCGCGCCGGGCGCGAGGCCCAGCACGAGCACGCGGGCCTGCGGGTCGCCCCATCCCGCCACCGGCTTGCCCCAGTAGGTTGTGTCGCGGAAAGCCTGACGCTTGGTCGCGGCTACCTCTTCGCGCCAGGCCACCAGGCGAGGGCAGGCGCGGCAGGTGACCGCGGCGGCGTGCAGGGCATCGAGGGAGGTGTAAACGCGGTCGCTGGCCATCGGGTGAGGCAGGGCCTCTCTCTTACAGCGTTCGCACCGTCACCAACTTTTCGGCTTCGGGCGTGTCGATCAGCTCGTTGCGCAGCGGGCGGCCGAAGCCGGGCGCGCTGATTTCGAACAGGTCGCCGGCCCGGGTCTGGATGCCGGCCGCGAAGCTGAGGGTGGCGGTGCCGTAGAAGTGGAGATGGACGTCGCCGGGCGTGCGGAAGGGCGCGTACTTGAAGTGGTGGTGCTGGATGTTGGCAAGGCTGTGGGTCATGTTGGCTTCGCCGGTCAGGAAGGGCGCGGCCCACAGTTCGCGGCCATCGCGCACAATGCGGGCAGCGCCCTCGATGTGAGCAGGCGGGTCGCCCAGCAGCAGCTCCGGCCCGCAGGAGCTCTGCCGCAGCTTGGAGTGGGCCAGGTAGAGATAGTTCTTCTTTTCCAGCACATGGTCGGAGAACTCGTTGCCGAGCGTGAAGCCGACGCGCAGCACCGCGCCGTCGTCGCCGATCAGGTAACAGCCCACCAGCTCAGGCTCTTCGCTGCCCTCGAGGGCAAAAGCGGGCATCGTCAGCGGATGTTCCGGCGGCACGAGCCAGCGGCCATCACCCTTGTAGAACCATTCGGGCGCGACGCCGACCTGCCCGGGCGCCGGTTTGCCGCCTTCCAGTCCCAGGCGGAACATGCGCATCGAATCGGTCAGCGTCTCCTCTTCGTCGACGTTGAGCTGCTGGTGCATGGCGTCGCGCGCCTGGGCGCTGCCAAGATGATCCAGGCCTGTGCCGCTGATGAAGAGCCGGACCGGGTCGGGGTGATCGAGCGGCGGCAGCAGCCGTTTCCCCGTGACGATGGGGCCGTAGTCCACGCGCTGGTCGCCCAGCCGCTCCTCAGCCAGCTCGGCGAGCGGCTGCCCGCTGCGTCCGGCCTGACGGGCCAGTTCATAGACGCTCTCTGTGCCGTCGAGAAGGCGCAGCGTCTCTTCATTTTCGACCATTGCCACACGGCGATCGCCGGTCTCTGCGCGGAACTGAACCAGTCGCATCAGCATTGCTCCTCAACTGTGATTTCGGTAGCTGGCTTATGCAGGCGGGAACCGGCCACTGGGAAGCGGAGACTATCGCTTTTCCCACTTGATCGCATCCCAGGCCACTTTCTTGGAGAGGAAAGTCTCGTAGGTCACGTCAGAGAGGGAGATGTAGTCCTCGTCGCCGCCGCTGAAGATGTAGGTGCCCAGCGAAACCCACTGCCCGGAATAGAGGGACTGATTAACCTCGCGCAGGGTGAATCCGCCGGTGTGGGAGATCCAGTAGCGGGCGTTTCCGGTCGTCGCGTGGTCCTCGGGGATGTATACAAAGACCTCATAGCTGGCCGCGTCGAGCTGCGGCGACCACTGGCCCCAGTTGTACCCGCTGCGGGTCTTGTCGTTGTTGTTGGTCCAGTAGAGATGGTCCGAGTACCCTTCGGTTTCCTCTCTCCACGTGGTGGAGAGACCACCTCTCTGGAAGGCGGTGTCCTGGTCGTCGACGATCACGGTCGCTCTTGGATCGGGCGTGGCCGTCGCGGTCGATGTCGGCGTTGGCGTGGGTGTCGGCGTGGCGGGCTGTACGACGCCCCAGCTGAACTGCACCTGCGCCGATTCCAGGTGTTCATAGTATTCGAGGACGATGCTCAGATTTCCGCCGGTGTGTTGCAGCGTATAGTAGTAGGAAGTGGCGGCGTGATCGCTCCACGCCTCGATCCTCTTGACGCCGTTGAGAAAGAGGCGTACGCCGTCATCGGCGACGACATCGAAGCGGTATTCGTCAGCTTCGAGAGTGACCTGGCCGGTCCAGCGGGCCGAGAAGCTGTCGGCGTTGATGCCGGACGGTGAGCCCTCTCCCCAGTTGTAGTTGATGTCGGACTCCGACTGGGTAAGCGCGGGGTCGCCTTCAAGGTTGCGGTTATTCCAGTATTGCGCCTGCCAGGCGATGGTCGGCGTCGCGGTCGGCGAGGGAGTCGGCGTTGCCGGCGTGGGCGTGGCGGTGGGTGTTATGGTCGCGGTGGACGTAATGGCCGGGGTCGAGGTTGGCAGCGCTGTCCCGTCTGAGGTCGGCGTTGCCGTCGGTGTAATATCCAGGCTGTGCCAGGTGAGGCTTGCTTCCGCCTCACCGGTTGATTCGAAATACTCCATGCGCACGATAACCGGGTCGCCGTCAAGGTAAATGATCTGGGTGTAGGATGTCGCGGCTTGCTCCTGCCACTGATCGATCAGCGTTCTGTCCCCGACATAGAGGCGCACGCCGTCGTCTACCGTGACCGTGAAGCGGTAGTCCCCCGCCGGCAACTGCAGCTTCCTGCCCCAGCGCACGGAGAACCCGTCGGCACTGAGGCCGTCAGCGGGGCTGCCCTCACCCCAGTCGAAGCCGATGCGGGCGTCCCCGCGTGTCAGATGCGGTGTTCCCTTGAGCGTGCTGTTGTTGAAATACTCGCCCTGCCAGTAGGTGGTGGGAAGCTCCGGCTCGCGCGCCCAGCTTACGGCAATCGAAGCCTCGCCGGTCGACTCATAGTAGTCGACGCGCACGTCGTGCTGTCCTTCTGACAGAGAGATGCTGGCCCGGTAGGAGGTCTTTGCCTGTACGATCCAGCTATCGATGAGAAGCTCGTCACCCACATAGAGGCGCACGCCGTCGTCGACTTCGACGGTGAAGATGTAGGTGCCGGCATCGTCGGCCGTGATGTTGAGATGACGCACCCAGCGGGCCGAAAAATTATCTACGGGAACGCCTGTGCCCGGCGAGTCTTCGCCCCAGTCGAAGTTGAGCGTTGCATCCTGTCGCAAGATCACAGGGTCGCCAGTCAGCGTTGTATTGCTCCAGTATCTGGCTTCCCAGGTAGTGGTGGAGTCATGGGCGAAGACATCGGCAGAGTCCAGCGCGAGAACCGAGAGCGCACAAAGAGCCAGAAGGACGACGGCACTCCAGCCAACGCGCCTGTCCACGACCTTCCGTTCCCAAAGGCGGCTGAACCGCCTTAAGCTACCAACCCGGTCCCGTCTGCTTCCCTGCATCGCTTTCTCCTTGTGGTGATCGGTGGACAACGGTTCGTGGGGAGTCAACGCCGCCGGCCGCGGATCACTGTGGTTGCCCAAAACGTTCGCTGCGGGAAGATTTATAGTACACCGTAACAAATGATTATACAACAAGCGCAACGCCCCCTCTTTTGCGATCTGCGCAGTCCGAAGACGACTCTGAGGCAGGCACAACATCAAACATGAATTACGCCGTGCGCGTCCGCTATGCTATCCTTACACTCTCATTTGCCCTTCCCGAATGTGCGCTTCTCAGTGGTCGGTTTGCAGCGACCGTTCGCCCGATTTCTGAAGAGCGGACGCATCTCCCATGCATTTTGACGCGTTGACATTGGCGGCGGTGGCCGACGAACTGAGAGAGACGGTTGCGGGCGGCCGTGTGCAGCAGGTCGTACTGCCGGACAGCCGCAGCGTTGCGCTGGAGGTCTACGCCCACCAGGAGCGGCGCTACCTCCTGCTGTCGGCGCATCCGCAGGCCAGCCGCGTTCATCTGCTCGATCATAAGCCGCGGCGGGGCGTCCCCAAGGAGACGCCGCTGCTTCTGTTGCTGCGCAAATACGTGCGCAGCGCACGGCTGGAAGCTGTCGAGCTTCCAGTGCGATTTGAGCGCGTTCTTTTCCTGCGCTTCCAACATCCCCAACACGGCGCCACCACGCTCGCCGTCGAGCCGATCGGGCAGTTGGGCAATCTCGTTCTGATGAACGCTGACGGCCGGATCTTGGACGCGCTGGTGCGCGTGCCCGCGGGCGAAAACGCGCAGCGCGTCCTGCTGCCGCGGCGCGCCTATCAACTGCCGCCACCGCAGGAGAGGTTACCGCCGCTCGAGGACAGAGAAGAGCCGCAGACGGTTGGCGCCGAAAGTCCGGCAGATGCAGACGACGACGGCCAATCCCCGCCCTCGCACCTGTGGCGCAGCCTGCTCAACCGGTACGCCGGCGTCAGCCCGACGCTGGCGAGAGAGGCGGCCTGGCGGGCAACCGGAGTCGCCGACGCGTCGGTGACGGCGGAAGCTTTCGCGCAGGCGCGCGCGGCGCTCAGCGGCCTCTGGTCGCTGGCCGACACGGGCGAGTGGACGCCCGGCATCGCCGTGGAGGAGGAAGGCGTCGTCGCGTTTGCGCCCTACGAGCTTCATTTCCGTGGAGATTTCGCACAGACGGATTCGGCCTGCGCGGCAGTGGCTGCCTTCTACGCCGCGCAGGAGCGGGACGCTTCTTCCGCGCGCGATGAGTACGCGGGCGTGCGAGGGGGCGTAGCCGCGTTGATCAGGCAAGCGCGGGCGCGCGTGCAGCGTCAACTGCGCGCGCTGGCCGCGGATGAGCCGGCACCGGGCGAGCCGGAACGGGTGCGGACCCAGGCCGAGTGGCTGCTGGCGCTCTCCAGTCAGATCACGCAGGCGATCTCGCGTCCCAGCGCGCAGGAGGAGTTCAGCCTGCAGGATGGCTGGGCCGGGGTGCGGCGTGCGCCGGATGGAGGGATGCAGCTGACAGTGCCGTCGGAAGCGGAGGAGGGCGAACTGGTAGTGCCGCTCGACCGGCAACGAACGCCGGTGGAGCAGGCCGAGCGCATGTTTGACCGCGCCGCCAAACTGGAGCGGGCGGCTCGAATCATTCCACGGCGCCGCGCGGTGCTGGAGGCGGACCGGGCTTATCTGCAACAGTTGGAGAGCGACTTGGCTCTGGCGCAGAACCAGCCGGAGATCGTGGCCGTGCGCGAGGCGCTGCGGCAGGCGGGCTGGCTGAGAGAGCGTCCCAAACGGCGCGACAGAACGCCGGCGGACCGTTCCCAGCCGCTGCGATTTCTCTCGCCCGAAGGGTTCCCGATTCTGGTGGGCCGCAACGCCCGTCAAAATGAGATCGTCAGTTTCAAGGAGGCGGCACGGGACGACCTGTGGCTGCACGTACGCGACGGTCCGGGCGCCCATGTCGTCATCCGCTGCGGTGGTCAAACGGTCTCCGATGCAACGCGTACAGTCGCGGCTCAGCTTGCCGCCTGGTACTCGCGGCAGCGGGGCAACGCCGGCGTCGCGGTCGCGGTGACGCGGCGGCGTTTTGTCACGCGCATGGCGGGCGAGCGTCCGGGGCTGGTGCATTACCGCAATGAGGAGACGCTCAGCGTGGCCGCCGAGCTGCCGAGAGAGGGCGAGGAGTGGTCGGTTGTCAGAGGTCAGTAGCCAGTAGCCAGTGGACACCCCTCGCCTGATAATTGGGGTGCAAGAGATTTTCAGGACGGACAAGTGGACTTGAGCCGACTCTGCATTCACACGATTACAACCAAGCCCTGGCTGGTCGAAATGGCGATCGAACGGTTCGGCGCGCGCGGCGTCGCCGGCATGACGGTCTGGCGCGACGCGCTGGAGGGGCGGGATATCGCCGCGGCCGGTCGGCGGATCCGCGACGCGGGGATGGCGGTCGTCTCGCTCTGCCGGGGTGGCTTCTTCCCGGCGGAGACGGCCGCGGCGCGGCAGGAAGCGCTCAACGACAACCGCCGCGCTATCGAAGAGGCCGCGACCCTGGGCGCTCCGCTGGTCGTCCTCGTCTGCGGCGCAGTGCCCGGTCAGCCGCTCGATGTCAGCCGCGCGCAGATCCGCGACGGGATCGAGGCGGTCCTGCCCGATGCGCAGGCCGCGGGGGTCAGGCTGGGCATCGAACCGCTGCATCCGATGTACGCCGACAGCCGTTCGGCGATCAACACGATGGCGCAGGCCAATGATATGGCCGAAACGATCGGTTCGCCCTTCGTCGGCGTGGTCGTGGATGTCTACCACCTGTGGTGGGACCCCGACCTGCAGGCGCAGATCCGCCGCTGCGGGCGGATGGACAAGCTGTTCGCTTTCCATATCTGCGACTGGCACACGCCGACCGAAGATCTGCTCAACGATCGCGGGCTGATGGGCGAGGGCTGCATCGACATCCCCCAAATTCGCGGCTGGGTTGAGGAGGCCGGATTCGACGGGTATAATGAGGTGGAGATCTTCTCGGACCGCTACTGGGCGATGGACCAGGAGCAGTTCCTCGGGCGGATCGTCGAGGCATATAAAACACATTCATAACCGGCAATTGACAGGAGTTTTTCCCACTTATGGCTGAAGTAGCAGTTGGTGTAATTCTGAACGGTGTCACCGGGCGTATGGGCACGAATCAGCATCTGGTCCGCTCGATTCTGGCGATCCGGGAGCAGGGCGGTGTGTCCATGAGTGACGGGGACCGCATCATGCCGGAGCCGGTGCTGGTTGGCCGCAACCCGGACAAGCTGAAGCATCTCTCCGCCGCGCACAATGTGAGCAACTGGACGACCAACTTGGACGAGGCGCTGGCCGACGGGCACAACCAGGTCTACTTTGACGCGCTGGCGACCAATCTGCGCGTGCCGAACACGTTGAAGGCGATCGAGGCAGGCAAGGCGGTCTACTGCGAGAAGCCGACCGCGGCGAACACGGCCGACGCGCTCAAGCTGGCGCGGGCGGCGATCGACGCCGGCGTGCCCAACGGGGTCGTGCAGGACAAGCTGTTCCTACCCGGCCTGCTCAAGCTGCGCTATCTGATCGACACCGGATTTTTCGGCCGTATCGTGGCGGTGCGGGGCGAGTTCGGCTACTGGGTTTTCGATGGCAAGGACCAGCCGGCGCAGCGCCCTTCCTGGAACTACAAGAAATCGGAGAGCGGCGGCATCGTCCTGGATATGTTCGCGCACTGGCGCTATGTCATCGACAACCTATTCGGGCCGATCAAGCGGCTTACCTGCATCGCGGCCAACCATCTGCCGGAACGCATCGACGAGGAGGGAGCGCCTTACAACGCCGACGCCGATGACGGGGCCTACGCGATGTTCGAGCTGGGAAACGGAATCATCTGCAACTTCAACTCCTCCTGGTGTGTACGCGTGCGCCGCGATGACCTGCTGACGATCCAAGTGGACGGCACACGCGGCAGCGCGGTGGCCGGGCTGCGCGAATGCGCGATACAGGGCGACTCCTTCACGCCCAAGCCGGTCTGGAACCCGGACATCCCGCAGCCGGTTCAGTTCTACGATACGTGGCAGTGGATGCCGAACAACAACCCCTTCGAGAACGCCTTCAAGAGCGAATGGGAGATGTTCCTGCGCCATGCGGTGAAGGGGGAGCCGTTCCCGTATACGCTGCTAGAAGGAGCGAAGGGCGTGCAACTGGCGGAGCTGGGCTATCAGGCCTGGCAGGAGCGGCGCTGGGTGGATGTACCTCCGTTGGAGGAGTAGGAGGGAGAAATAGCTGGTGCTCCATAATGATCATAAGGCAAAGTTAAGAAAAGAAAACTTGGTGCTTCGCGTAGACCGGGAGGCTCAATTCTATGTAGAACGCCGCGGAATTTTCTTTCAGGATGTTTATCGTTTCCAATGCAAGAAGGGGTTACAGAAGATCATATATCGAGGCTCTTGGACTAAGGTGCAATACCAATTTCTGTTGGCGAAACAGAAAAAAGAGCCTGTACCACTCACGACTGATTACAAGAGTGGTAGGACCTGGTGGATATTCCAAGACCAGTTTTACTGGGAAGACTACAGTGCGAAAGAATTGAGCGACAAGCAACGCAAAAGGTCCGACGTTATGATTGAAACCCAAGCGTTATTCTTTAGAGGAACCAAAGCCGTATACGGGATTTCAAGCACTATTTTTCGCTTCCACTGCAGTTTAGCACAACGAGGAAAAACTCTGACCGAAGAACAGCACCAATCCCTGCTAAAGAAGCAGCGAGAAGACCCTGTTCAACTATTGAGCGATAGAAAAAGTGGTAGGAAGTGGTGGATGTTTCGGGACAAGATTTACTGGGAAGACGCAAACTTGAACGAAAATGAAGTAAAGGCATTTCTCTTGGAACGAAGACGGGACGAAGGACAAGAGAGCCGACGTCATTCCAACAGAAAATCATTGCCTAACTCTGTCAAGCTCTTAGTATGGGAACGCGACCGGGGACAGTGCGTTAAGTGCGGTCGTGATGAAGAGTTGGAATTTGACCATATCATTCCCGTATCCAAAGGCGGGAGTAATACGGAAAAAAACATTCAGCTTTTGTGCGCCGCGTGCAATCGATCCAAAGGTGCCAATTTAGTCTGACGCGGCACGCGTGAACGTCTTCGCTGAATCAATCTGAGCGAGAATGTTTTGACCGGCAAAATCAGGACAACACTCGAAATGTCGCAATCGATCGCATTGCTTGACCCGACGCCTGCAACGGATATAGCGCCGCCGCCTGCGTTTCACATTATGCTGAAGCCGCGGGGGGCTATCTGCAACCTGGATTGCCATTACTGCTACTTTTTGAGCAAGGAGTTCATGTACCCGGACAGCGAGTTCCGCATGTCCGAGTCGATGCTGGAGGAGTACACGCGGCAGTATATCGAGGCACAGCAGGTCCCGGAGGTGACATTTGCGTGGCAGGGGGGCGAGCCGACGCTGATGGGGCTGGACTTCTTCAAGAAGGCGGTCGAGTTCCAGCAGAAGCACAAGAAGCCGGGCATGCGCGTCGAGAACGCGCTGCAGACCAACGGCACGCTGCTGGACAGCGAGTGGTGCGAGTTTTTGCGCAAAAGCGACTTTCTGATCGGGCTGAGCATGGACGGCCCGCGCGATCTGCACGACTTCTACCGCGTCGACAAGGGCGGTCAGCCCACCTGGGAGAAGGTGATGCGCGCCGCGCGGCTGCTGCAGAAGCACAAGGTGCGCTTCAACATCCTGACGACCGTCCATGCCGCCAACGCGCCGCACCCGATCGAGGTCTACCGCTTCCTGCGCGACGAGGTCAAGACCGAGTTCATGCAGTTCATCCCGATCGTCGAGCGGGACAACGACACCGGCTACCAGGAGGGCAACACGGTCAAGGACCGCTCGGTCACGGCCGAGCAGTACGGCGACTTTCTGATCCAGATCTTCGAGGAGTGGGTGCGCCGCGACGTCGGCAAGGTCTTCGTCCAGATCTTCGACGTGGCGCTGGCCGGTTACGCCGGACACCGGCCCGGCCTCTGCATCTTTGAAGAGACGTGCGGCTCGGCGCTGGCGATGGAGCACAACGGCGACCTCTTCTCCTGCGATCACTACGTGGAGCCGAACTATCTGCTGGGCAACATCGAGGAGATCCCGCTGATCGAGATGGTCGGCTCGGCGCGGCAGCAGGCCTTCGGCACGCACAAGCGGGACAGCCTGCCCAACTACTGCCTGGAATGCGAGGTGCGCTTCGTCTGCAACGGCGGCTGTCCCAAGAACCGCTTCATCAACACGCCCGACGGCGAACCGGGTCTGAACTATCTGTGCGCCGGCTACCGCGCCTTTTTCAATCACGTGCGCCCGTACATGAACTATATGAGCGAGCAGCTGCGCCAGCAGCGGGCGCCGGCCAACATCATGCAGCACCTGGCCGCAGAGGAGCGCAAACAGGACGCCATCTTCGCAACCGCGGGCCGCAACGATCCCTGCCCCTGCGGGAGCGGCCGCAAGTTCAAGCAGTGCCACGGCCGCGGCGGCAGATCTGCGGCGGCAGGCCGGCAGCGGCGTCTGCAGTAAAAGGGAGGGCGAGCGAAACAGCGCCCATTTTCACAGCCCTGCTTTGCGTGCAATTTTTACCGCCCGATCTTTTGCGCCCGCGCAGCGCTATGCTATACTGTCGGTCTATCTACAACGAGGGACAGCCTGTCTGCTCCCTCGTTCTTTCTGTTCACAGTGCGAAGTCTGCACGCTGTGGACCGGTGTCTGAACTGCAGTTTTTAGTTTCGAGTTTTTAGTGGCTGCACTCGACACGAACGAGAGGCACAACTAAAAACTAAAAACAAGAAACTCAGAAGAGACACTGCTCACAGAAAGGAGTGTAAAGGTTTGATGAACAGCTACGAATTGGTGTACATCATCCAGCCGGAGTTGGATGATGAGGGTGTCAAAGCCGTGGATGACCGGATTACCCAGGCCATCAGCGGCGAGGATGGGACGATCGCGAGCACCGATCACTGGGGCAAACGGCGATTGGCCTATCCCATCAAAGGCCACTTTGAGGGACACTACATTCTGCACAACCTCTCGATGCCTCCCGCCGCGGTGCAGAACATCGAACGACAGTTGCGCCTATCCGAAGATGTAATCCGTTTCCTCTTTGTCCGCGCTGAGGACTGAGCCACACAGGAGCATCGAATGACTGACGAAACCCGAACGAACGAAGCCGAAGCGGACGCGGAAGATCAGCCGGTCAACGAGGCGTCAACCGAAGAGGATTCTGCGCCGGAAGCGGTTGCCGAAGTGGAAGCGGCCGCGGAGGAGCCGGCGGCGGAGCAGACATCGGCCGCAGAGGAGAGTGCGCCGGAAGCGGTCGCCGAAGTAGAGGCGTCAGCCGAAGAGCCGGTTGCTGAAGAGGCGCCGGCCGAAGCGCCGCCTGCACCCCGGTCCGAACCGGTCACAATCAACCGGGTAGAGGGGCCGGCCAACTTTAACCGCGCCAAACAGGGCAACCAGCGCCGAAATCCCCGGCATGTCGGCAGCGATGTGCGCATCGACGAGATCAACTACAAGAATGTGCAGGTTTTGAGCCGCTTTGTCGACAACTACGGGCGCATTCACAACCGGCGCAAGACTCGTGTAACCGCCAAAATGCAGCGCAAAGTGACAAGGGCGATCAAGCGGGCCAGACATCTGGCGCTGATGCCGTACACGGGCGAACATATCCGCATTACCGGCAGACGCAGCTAGGCGATCGATGGCCAAGAAGCGCAGACGAAGAAGGCAGGAAGAGGAGCCGCAGGTAGAAAATCGGCGTGAAACCCGGTTGCGCGCGCGTGACCGGGAACGCAATCTGCGGCTCATGTCGATTGTGGGCGGCATCGTCGGTGTCGCCCTGCTGCTGATCATATATGGCGTGGTCAGCGAACTGATCATTAAGCCCAACAGCGTGCTGGCGCAGGTTGAAGGCGAAACGATCATCACGCGCGAGTTCTGGAAAGAGGCCCGCCTGCGCAAGAGCGAACTGGAGAATCAGCGTGCGCGGCTGCAGGTCTTCTCCCAGCAGTTTGGCAACTCCAGCCTGTTCGCCTCCCAGATCGCTTCGATCAACGCAACGCTGGCCAGTCCTCTGACGCTGGGAACGCAGGTCCTCAACGAAATGATCGAAGGGGCTGCCCTGCGCATCAAGGCGCCCGACGTGGGCGTTTCGGTCAGCGATGAAGAGGTGGCCGAGACGCTGCGCGACGAGGTGGCGCGCAGCCAGGGCGCGCTGACGGTGCCGCAGGCCACCGGGACGGCCGCGGCCGCCATCGAAGCGACCGCCACCGCAGAACTCTTCACACCGACCCCGGTCCCCACAGCGACGCCCACAGCTGGAGATGGCGCGGAGAGCGAACCAACCGCCGCCGCGGCCGCCGAAGGCTCGGAAACCGCCGAGGAGCCACCCACGCCGGAGCCACCCCCGGTCCTGACCGATGCGCTCTACCAGGAAGGGCTGCGCACCCTGGAGCAAAACCTGAGGGACAACGCGGGGATGAGCGTGGACGAATATCGCGAGGTGATCCGGGCGCGTCTGCTGCGCGCGAAGATGTCGGACACCATCAGCCGTGATCTGGTGTCCACAACCGAGGAGCAGGTGCGGGTCCGCCATATTCTGATTGCTGTGGACCCGGAACCGGAGCCGGCCGCCGAGACGGAGGAGTCGTCGGACGGGGCGGACGAGACGCCGGCAGAGGCAACGTCGACGTCCGAGCCTGAGAGCGAGGCGGAGAATGGCCAGGCCGCATCCGCGCCGGCACCCGAAACGTCCGAAGAGGAGGCGGCCGCCGAAGACGAGGCGGACGGCGAGCCGGCCTCGGAGTGGTGGAACCCCGACACGAACGAGGATGGGCGCGTGGACGACGCCGAGGCGCTTGCCTTTGCCCAGTCCCTGCGTCAGCGCATCCTCGACGGCGAGGATTTCGCCGACCTGGCGCTGCGGTACAGCGAGGACCCGGGCAGCGGTGCCGAGGGCGGAGACCTGGGCTGGGCCGGGCGCGGGCGCTATGTGCCCGAATTTGATGAGGTCGCGTTCTCGCTCGAGATTGGCGAGATCAGCGAGCCGGTCAAGACGACCTTCGGCTATCATATCATCGAGGTGCTCGAGCGCGACGATGAGCGGGAGAAGGACGAGGCCGCCTTGCAGCAGGAGTACGCCGAGGCTTTCCAGACCTGGCTGCAGGAGCAGGTGTTGTCATTGGAGATCGACCGCCCCGAAGACTTTGCCTCGCGGCTGCCAAGCGGCCTGGAGCCTGAGCCGCCCGGCCGGTAGGCGCGGCCGCCTGGCGGTGAGCAGTCAAGGGCGGATAAAGCAGGTGATAGAGACGCTGGGCATTGTGCCCGGCGTCTTTTATTTCTGTTCCCCTTCCCCTGCGCCGGATGCCAGACAGGCGCGGATTTCGCTGTTCAGCGCGCCCGCTTCCGGCCAAGTCAGCATCTCCAGCGCGCGCGGGCGCGGCAGCTCGACGGCGATATCGCCGCGCAGCTCGCCCGGCTGCCCGCTCAGAACAAGCACGCGGTCGGCGAGGAAGATGGCCTCCTGGATGCTGTGCGTGATCATCAGCACCGTCTGGGCGCGGTCGCGGTGAATGCGCAGGAGCTCCTGGTTGAGGCGCTCGCGGGTCAGGGCATCGAGCGCACCGAACGGTTCGTCCATCAGCAGCAGCGCCGGCTCCTGCAGCAGCGCACGCGTCAGGGTCAGGCGCTGCGCCATGCCGCCGGAGAGTTGAGCCGGGTAGGCATCGGCGAACTCTTCCAGCCCCATCAGCGCCAGCGCAGCGCAGGCGCGGGCGCGGTCCCGCGCGTCGGGCATCTTCTGCAGCTCCAGCGGCAGCAGCACATTTTCCAGCGCGGTGCGCCACGGCATCAGGTTCGTATTCTGGAAAACGAAGCCGATCTCCGTCTGGGGCCCCTGCACCGCCCGGCCTCTGAACTGAACCTGGCCCGCGGTCGGCGCCAGAAGACCGCCGAGAATTCGCAGCAGCGTCGACTTGCCGCTGCCGCTGTTGCCGACAACGCACACAAACTCATCCGCCTGTATGCCGAAAGAGACTTCGGTCAGCGCATCTGTGACGCGGTTGCGGCGTCGATATGTGTGGCTGACGCTCTGCGCCTGCAGGAGAGGTTCGGACATAACTGCAGTTGCCGGTGGCCAGTTGCCGGTGGCCAGTTGCCGGTGGCTATTGGTCGCTGACGAACCGGTTGGTGTACATCTCCGCGGGGGGCACGAGCCGGTCGACAAAACCGATGCGCAGCAGGAGCTCGGCCACGGCCTGCCATTCGGCATCCGTGGTCGCGCCCGGCGCGCCCTCCGGCCGCGGCTGCCAGAAGGCCAATGAAGCGTCGAAGACCAGCCGGTTGGCGGCTTCATTTTCGCCGCCGGCCTCGGGCACAAAACTGAGCGCAATCGCGAAGGAGTCGTCCGGGTTGGCGAGCGTGTAGGCGATCGACTTCTGCAGCGCGCGCACCATCGCCTCCACCAGCTGAGGCTCTTCGTCCAGTGTGCGCTCGTTGGTGACCAGACCGTTGGCCGGGATCTGTATGTGTTGATCGAGCGTGATCTGCACGGTCTCAATGCCGGCGCTGCCCAACACGACCGGTCCGTTGACGGCGTAATCCACCGCCGCGTCGACCAGCCCCTCGCTCACCGCCGACGCCTGCGTGAAGCCGATGCTCTCCATTTGAATGTCGGCTTCGGTCAGCCCGGCCGCGTCGAGCAGGGCCCGCAGCGCAATGTAGTTAGCGCCGAACGGCCCCGGCACGCCGACCCGGCGGCCCGCCAGGTCCTCCGGACGGTGGATGCCGGCATCCACCTTGGCAAAAACGGTGACCGGGTAGCTCGTATACCAGTTCATCACGTAGCGCACCGGCAGCTCCTGGGCGCGGCCAAGCACGAGCTGGTCTCCGCTGGCGATCATGAACTGCATCTCGTCGGTCGCGACCAGCTTCAGGTAGTCGTTCTCAAAGCCGTACTCCATCGACAGATCGATTCCGTTTTCGGCGAAAAAACCCTTCTCGATCCCAACGTAAAATGGCGCGAACTGGACATTGGGAATGAAACCCACGCCGAGCGCAATTGGGTGCGGGCTCTGTGTTTCAGGCGCCGCGGCGGACCTCGCCTCGGGCGCGATCGGCGTGCAGGCGGCAGTGAGCATGAGCGCCAGCAGCGTGATCAAGCGCAGCAGGCGCGCGGTGAGCGGGCGTTGAAAGCGGGGGATCGTTTGGGTTGTGAGTTTCTTCATGCGTTCCTCTGCAGTTTGGCGGACAGAAGATGCTCTCCTGTGACAGATAGTATTTTGCGGCGGGCGCGGGCCTTGCGGCCTCACTCCTTCATGCCGAGTTGCCTCCAGCGCAGCAGGTAGCTCTCAAGCAGAGTGACGCTCCAGTACATCGCCTGCGCCAGCAGCACGATCATGAACACGGCGACGAAGATCATCGGCGTATCCAGCACGCCCCGGCCCAGGTTGATGAGAAAGCCCAGCCCCTCATCGGCGCCGACGAACTCACCCACGATCGCGCCGACGACGGCCAGAATGACGCTCAGCTTGAGGCCGCCGAAGATGACCGGCAGGGCCGCGGGCAGTTCCAGCTTGACGAAGAGCTGGCGGCGGCCGGCGCGCAGCGAGCGCATCAGTTCGCGCAGGTCCTGGTCCACGTTGCGAATGCCGACAACTGTGCTGACCAGCGTCGGAAAAAAGACCATGATGGCGGTAACCAGCACCTTGCTCAACAGGCCGCTGCCGAACCAGATGACTAGGAGCGGCGCGATCGCCACGACGGGAACTGTCTGGCTGGCCACGAGATAGGGAGAGAGAATGCGGTCGAGCGCCTGGCTGCGGCCGAGCCAGTAGCCCAGCACAAAGGCCAGGGTCAGTCCGATCAGAAGCCCGGCCGCGATCTCCGCCACAGTGATCTGCGTATGGCGCAACAGTGAGCCGTCCGCGGCCATCGTCAAGGCCTTCTGCACGATCCGCCCCGGCCGCGGCAGGATAAAGGTCGGATAGTCCTGCCAGCGGACGAGCCCTTCCCACAGCAGCAACGCGGCGGCTAGCACAAAGGGAAACGCAGCCAGCGCCGGATGTTCCGCCACCCAATCGCCGATGCGGCCGGCTCGCCGCCGGCCGCGGCCGGTCTGCTGTTGGGCTTGCGCGCCGGGGAATAGAACTGAGCTGTCCTTCATTGCGCTCCCCTGCCTCTGAAATCAAACGACCCGAAGCAGTCTGTCGCTTCGGGTCTTACACGCCATCGTCAACGCCGCGCGCGCGGCGTATGCGCATAGCTGCCATCGGCAACGGCCGGCGTGCACGTACACCTCGGCACGGCACCCGCCTTCTACACAAAACAGCCCGAGATACAGGATCGTACCCCGGGCATTGCGCGTAGCGGCCGCTGCGAACAGCCAAGGAGAACAGGAGCCAAACGCGCTAAGCGTTTTGCTCTCGCTCTCAGCACCTTCTCCCATCCGGACTATACCGTCGGCGTCGGACTCTCACCGAACTCCTGCCTTGCGGCTCACGGGCTTACCCGGTACACCCTGCCCTTCTCTGGCAGTGGCACCTGGCTTACCGCCGGTCGGGAATTGGGCTTTGCAGCCCTCACCCTGCCCCGAAGGTAGGTTATTCAGTTGTTGCGCATATTATGGCAGATGGTCCGCCCGCGCGTCAAGTGGCGTGCTGCTGCTGCCGGGCGGGCTGTGGGTTGAACTGCCGGAGGGGGAGACAGAAGGCGGCAACGGCCTAAAGTTTTATGCCGCCCTATGTCAAGCCTGTAACAATCCAACACTTCAATGTGAGGCACAGCAAGAGTACCGGCGGGCGCATTGAGCAGTTCTGCAGACCATGCCACAAAACAGAAAAATTTTTCTTTTAGCAGAGAAACTTTGACAGGATTGAGATTCTTAAGATCGGCAGAAATGTTACTTGCCATTTTACGCAACGGGAATATCATTTGGTTACCCGTGGGGGAAGCTAGTCGACACTGTTTTGCCGTAGTCCGTTGATCCCCCATCTCTCCACAAAGGAGTGCGGTGATATGAAAAGCCTCGGCAACAAAGAGGTGGCCCCTACGCCACCTCCAAAGGCAGAACAGAAGAAGAAGCGCGCGCAGCGCAAGACCGGTCATCCTCTGCCCGTCAAGGAAGCGGTAGGCATCGGCAACTCTTCCGTTCGCTCATTCAGCTCATAACGCCATGACGAAAAGACCCAAGCTCCCCTTTCCAGAGTTCTCGCGCGCCCAAAAATCTGACAAGCGCCAAGTCAGGAATGGAAAACCCATGAACGACTTGGTTCTGAGCGCGTATGCCGACGGGAATGATCGAACTTTTCCTCGTATCCTCAGCCTGTACGTTGCTCCTGGTAGCACAGTTGCTGATGTGACATTTGGCAAGGGCGTTTTCTGGCGTCACGTTCCGCCAGATCTGTATGAGTTGTTGGCGACCGACATTCAAGAGGGCATAGATTGCCGCGATCTGCCATACAAGGATGAATCGATAGATTGTGTAGTTTTGGACCCGCCTTATATGCATTCTCCGGGCGGCACGGCACATGAGGCTCAGACTCCGTTTGAGGAACATTACCGCAATAATGGAAGCGGTAATCAAACGAAGAGCAAATATCATGATGCGGTCCTTGACCTGTACAGGGACGCGGGGCGCGAAGCCTACCGCATATTGCGGGACCGAGGCGTTCTGATTGTGAAGTGTCAGGACGAAGTGTGTTCAAACCGGCAACGTTTCACGCACGTTGAAATAATGCAAATGTATGACGAAATTGGTCTTGTAGCTGAGGACCTATTTGTCGTCATGCGAAGCAACCGTCCGGGCGTTAGTCGTGCCGTCCGCCAAGTTCACGCACGCAAGAATCATTCTTACTTTCTTGTCTTTTGGAAACGAGGTAAGACTAAGCGGCTTTGGGGTCCGATCGAATGAACCCCATTGCGCTCATGGCTGAAGTCATAAAGGAACACGCGCCCGAAGACATCTGGCAAGGATCGCCCTTAATATGGTACCGTCAACTTGGGAATACCAATCGGGGCGAAATCGGAGAAGAGTTTATACGCCGCTATGTGGGCAAATATGGCATTCCCGTTGGTAACGGAGGACGGACTTCTCGCACGGACTTGAGGATTGGAGACAGACGTTTCGAGGTCAAGACCGCTTCGCTTGGCGCAAAAGGCACATTTCAGTTCAATCATGTACGCCTTGATCGAAACTATGACTACCTCTTCTGTCTTGGAGTTTGTCCAAACGAAAGCGTCTTCAACATGTGGAGAAAAGGTGAGGTGGCGGAGAGTCAAGCGGGTAAGCTGGTGAGAATGGCGGAGGGGCAGGCGGTGACATACAAGCTTACTAAGAAGGTGGACGCCATGAGGGCGATTGAAACATTGCCTTCATTGTTGCGTAGCATGTTGGACCTGCCGTAGATGACAAGGGACACATTTCAGACGAATACGCGTGGCAAAGTGCGTTGAAAACCACTAAGGTTGAGTCGACAGCAATTGCAGGAGGGGATCTGCTGATTTTTTCATGGAATGAGAATCGCCAAAGAGTACATGGCAAACCTCATCTATGCGATAACACCTCCCTCAAATAAATTTGAAACGCGTTTTTCTACCCACCATGAGGGCTTTGACGTTTTGACCACCACTTACCTTTGAGTTCATCCCTTGTGTGTCCACCGCCTCCCCACCTCATTACGTATGAGGTGGACTAGCCGCATCTTCGCGTGGTTCCCCACTTTCTTCTCGATATAACTGATACACGAACTCATTGACATAGCGGCGCATATGCTTGGCTCTACAGTTATGGTAGTCGCCGTTGTATCCAAACTTCGGTACCGCCCAGACGCTTTCAAAGCCGTTCGTGTGCACCGTGTGGATCACGAACTCTTCGGCGCTGTGCTCAGCCACTACTAAATTGTAAGTCTCTTCTAGGCCAGCATTGGCGCCGTGTTCGCCGGTATGGAGCGTCGCGCTTCTCCCGCCGCCCGCAAGCGGCATCGCAACTCCGAGTCAGTCGAAAACAGATTCCGTCTAGAGCTCTTCCCGGACGCGCTGCTGCAGGAGGCGGGCTGTGGGCTGCGCGTCGCCTCCGTTGCCGTTTCATACTGAACCTGACGCCAGGCCGTCACCGCCGGAACGCCTGCCGCTGGCGATGCACACAGAAACCTTTGGGTATTATCACCTGATGCAGCAGGCGCTGGTACACGGCAGTAAATCCCGGAATAGTTGCCCTGTTTGACATGAATCTGAGGCATGTGCTATATTTTTGTCATCGTTCCACCTGGTAGTTCGCAAACCGCCAGGAGGAGACACAGAGAGTACTGCCACATCCAGGATTGATGCGGAGCCGTTCAGGGCAGTTGTCAGAAAGCCCCTCTCAATTAAAATCCTTTCGAACTCCGAAGAGAAGAAGCAGCGCGTTCAACGTGAAGCCGACGGATCCCCGACCGAAAGATAGCAGGTACTCTCCACCCAGCCCGGCAGCTGCTGACATTCAGAGAACCATCTCGGGCCGGTCTGGGAGAAAGGCAATAAACATCATAGAGCGCGGCGCTAGAACTGCTCTTGACGCCCTAACGCAAAGCGGTCCAACCAGGCTCCGATCAGCGAGCCATCACCGCTTTAACAAAAGATCTGGAAATCAACTGCTCCCTGCCCGCTTTATCATCACTTTTGGAGGGGAAAAACGATTGTGAACAGAATCTTGGGAACTGTTTTACAGGTAGTTGCAGTTGTCGTCTGGGTTCAGTTTGTCGCGAACCAGTTCTACGATCCTGGCCAGACAGGCCTCAGTTTTCAAGTCTGGAGCGTCCTTAACCCCATAAACGTTCTATGCCTGCTGGTCGCGATTCTTGTTGGCGTGCAGAGAAAACGGAATCTCGCCAGTGCCGACAAGGGGGCCCTGACGAAAGACTACTTCGAGGCAAACGTTGCTCTGTACGGCGGCATCGTTCTGCTTCATGCCGTACTTTGGAACTGGTTCGGCTCCCGTTTTTCAGATCCAGCGATAAGTTTCCGCTGGATTTGGATCCTTGTCGATATCACGCTTCCACTGCTCCTGTTTTCCACCGGAAGGTATCTTGTCAAGAGCAAGACATCTCTGACCTGACAGCACGGAAAATCAGACGTGCACGACTGAACAACATCCCATAAGACCCTTTTTGGGTTTGCTGCAGGAATATTCGGGCTGGCTGCTCTGAATTTTATCCCTGCCCGCGTCATCACACTTGGAAGGGGAATACTCATTGTGAACAGAATACTGGGTATTGCAATGCAGGTACTGGCCGTTGTTGTCTGGGTTCAGTTTGTCGCCAGCCAACTTTACGATCCTCAATCGGTAGGGCCCGGATCGATTGCCTGGGACATCCTCAACCCCCTGATGGTTTTGGGCGGACTGGTGGCGATTTGGGTAGCGTGGCAGCGGAAACGGATTTTCGACAGTGGCGAAGAGGGAGGCTTGACAACAGAATATTTCGAGGCAAACGTTACTCTGTACGCTGGAATCGCTGTGCTTCACCTTTTTCTTTGGAACTGGAGTGGAAAGGACTTTTCAGCTGCTGCTGTAAGTTTCCATTGGGTATGGATTGTTATCGACATCGCTTTTCCCCTGCTCTATCTTTCCGCGGGAAGATATCTTGTCGGGAGGGACGCTGTACCGGCATAGACGCGCTGAGCAAAAAGACTGTCCCGGCAGCCAACCTCCAGGAGCGAAGCTGATTGCGCTCCTGTCGACAGAGAAAACTGTAACCAGTCCTGATAAAATCGGGACGCGCTTTCAAATTCAACCCCATTCTGGACTCCTCCCCGAAGCGGGACCTCTTCCATCCGTCTGCCCATCTGTGCTAAGATAGGGCGCGAGGATTTTCGCAGCAGACAAGATAAGGACGCGCCCCAACCCTATGGCCGCGCAGACAGATCATGCCCCTGTCGAGCAGGGGCATAGCCAACCTTCCCTGCTGGCCGCAGCCGCGCCCGCCGGCGCGACCGGCCCTGCGCCGCAGGTGGAACCGGCCGCCGCGCTGGATGAGCTGCGGATCCACAACTTCGCCATCATCGAATGGCTGCAACTGCGCTTTCACGGCGGATTGAATATCCTGACCGGGGAGACCGGCGCGGGCAAGTCGATCATCATCGACGCCATCGGGCTGCTGTTGGGCGACAGGGCGACCGCGGAAATGGTGCGGGCCGGCGCCGACCGCGCCGAGATCGAGGCGACCTTCCGACTGGCAGCCGCGACGCCGGCCGGCGATCCCGGCGGACCGGGCGTTTCGGCCGCGCTGTCTCTCCTGCAGGCCGAGGGGTTGGACGACCCCGACGCGCCCGAGACGCTCACCCTCAGCCGCGAGGTGCGCCGCAACGGACGCAGCATCAGCCGCATCAACGGGCGCGCCGTCTCGCGTCAACTTCTGGGCGAGATGGCTGCGCTGCTGGTCGATATTCATGGGCAGGGCCAACACCTGAGCCTCCTGCGCCCACGTACACACGTGCATCTGCTCGACCGCTACGGCGGCCTGTTGCCATTGCGCGGCGAAGTGGCGCAAAAGGTGCAGCAGGTGCAGCGCACGCGCGAGGAGCTGGCGCAGCTGCGCAGCGATGCCCGCACGATCGCGCAGCGGCTCGACCTTCTCAGCTTTCAGGTGGAGGAGATCGGCGCGGCGGGGCTGGAGGACGGTGAAGAGGAGATGCTGGAGATCGAGCGCAAACGGCTTGGCAATGCCGAGGCGCTCCTGCAGCTGGCGAACGCCGCCGCGGCGCTGTTGAACGAGGGCGAGGGCGGAATGCCGGGCGTCATCGACGGCCTGGCTGCGGCCGTGGGCCGGGTTGAACGCCTGGCAGGCATCGACGACGGCATGGCCGACGCGGCCGCGCGCGGTCAGGCCCTGCTGGAGGAGCTGTCCGACCTGGCGCGCGCGCTCCAGGGCTATGCCGACAGCCTCGAGTTCAACCCGCAGCGGCTGGCCGAGGTCGAGGAGCGCCTTACGCTGATCGCAAACCTCAGACGCAAGTACGGCGACACCGCGCAGGAGATCCTGGCCTTCGCGGCCGCGGCGCAGGCGGAGCTGGAGGAGCTGAGCAACTGGGAGGCGCAGACGGCCGTACTGGAGGAAGAGGAAGAGAAACTCTTGAGCGAAATTGGCGCATTGGGCGCGGAGTTGAGCGCGGAGCGGCAGACCGCGGGCGAACGGATGGCGCGGCAGGTCGAGGCGGAGCTGGCCCACCTGAATATGCGCCACGCCCGTTTTGCCGTCGCCGTCGATATGAAAGAACAGGAGGACGGCGCCGGGTTGCCCGATGGCCGGCGCGTCGCCTTTGACGCCAGCGGCGTCGACCGCGTCGCCTTTCTGATCAGCGCCAACCCCGGCGAGCCGGTCAAACCGATGGCCAAGGTGGCGTCCGGCGGCGAGACCGCCCGCCTGATGCTGGCGCTGAAGAGTGTGCTGACGCAGGCCGATCAGACGCCGGTCCTGATCTTCGATGAGATCGACCAGGGCATCGGCGGCCGCGTCGGCGGCGTTGTCGGCGAAAAACTGTGGGACCTGACCGGCCAGCAGCCCGATGACAGCCGGCTCCGCCACCAGGTGCTCTGCATCACCCATCTGCCCCAGCTGGCCGCATTCGGCGACCTCCACCTGACCGTGCGCAAACGGACCTTCGAGAGCGAGGGCGAACTGCGCACCGGCACCGACGTACAGCCTGTCGACGGGCCGGCGCGTGTCGAGGAGCTGACCCAGATGCTGGGCGCGGTCAGCGACGCCGGCCGGCAGTCGGTCGAGGAGATGCTTGCCGCGGTCGAACAGATACGGCTGAACGCCGCCGGATAGCGCGGCGGATAGCGGGAAGACGATGAAAAAAACACCGATGTTCAGACGTCGCCAACGAGGCGCGCAGCGGGCAGGCCAATCCTTCCGAATAACGCTCTACCGCGCCTTCTATCTCTCCTGTCTGCTGCTCGGGATCATCCTGACCGCGGCCGACGGTGTGAAGGCGGCCGCCCGGGCGCAGACCGAGAGCACACAGGTGCTGGTGTTGACCTTTTCCGGCGCGGTGACGCCGGTCCTGCGCCAGTATCTCAGCGACGCGATCGAGGAGGCCCAGGCCGACGGCGCCGAGGCGGTCATCCTCCGCCTGGACACGCCCGGCGGCAGCGTCGACGTGACCAAGAAGATTGTGCAGGAGATGCTGGCGTCGCCGGTACCGGTCGTCGTCTACGTTTCGCCCAGTGCAGCGCAGGCCGGCAGCGCCGGCACCTTCATCACGCTGGCCGGTCACGTCGCGGCGATGGCGCCCGGCAGCAGCATCGGCGCGGCCAGTCCCGTCGGCAGCCAGGGCGAGGAGATCGGCGAGACGATGCAGGAGAAGGTCGTCAACATTCTCAGCGCTGACATCGAAAACCTGGCTGCGCGTCGCGGCGACGAGGCGGTGGAATGGGCTGTCGCCGCGGTGGAAGAGGCGGCCGCAGCCACGGCCACACGCGCGCTGGAGCTGGGCGTCATCGACTTTATCGCATTGGACGTGACCGATCTGCTGCAGCAGATGGACGGCTTTGTCATCACGGTGCAGGGCGAGGAACGGACCCTGCGCACCGCCGATGCGCGCATTATGCCGCGCCCGCTGTCCCCGTTGCAGGAGTTCCTGAACTTCATCAGCAACCCCACCGTCGCCACGATTCTGCTGACCCTCGGCTCGATCGGGCTGATCGCCGAGATATACAATCCGGGCACTTTCATACCCGGGATGATCGGCCTGATCAGTCTGCTCCTGGGGCTCTATTCGCTGGGTCAGCTGGAGGCGAATTTCGCCGGCCTCGCGCTGATCGGGCTGGCCCTCATTCTGCTGGTGGCTGAGGCGTTTACACCGGCCTTCGGCGCGCTGGCGCTGGGGGGCGCGGTCGCCTTTATTTTCGGCAGCGCGCTGCTCTTCGACGCGCCCGGGCTGGCTGTGCCGTGGGCGACGATCATCTCGCTGGGTGTGGGGATGGGCGCATTCGCCTTCTTCATCGGCGGCAAGGTCGTGCAGGCGCAACGCCGCGGTACCGCCACCGGCAGCGAGGGGCTGATCGGCTCGCTGGCGACCGTACGGACGCCTTTCGCCGAGGACGGCAAGGGCAAGGTCCTGATCGCCGGTGAAATCTGGAACGCGCAGCTGCGCGCCCCATCCTCAGCCGGCGCGCCCGCGCCGGACGCAGGTGATCAGGTCAAAGTCGAGGACAGGGAAGGCTACCTGCTCTTCGTCAGCCCGCAGAAGCGGGACGGCGAAAGCTGAACTGCGACGGCAAGCCCAAGCCGACCGGGCCCCGTTCACCAGCGGGTCATCCATGCCGAACGGTCCCTCACCAACCACTAAAAACTAAAAACCAGAAACTCAAAACTAAGACAAAAACTCCCCAGCCGACGGACAAAGGTCCGCCAGCGTACAGTTGGCGCAGTCCGGTTTGCGCGCATTGCAGACGCGCCGCCCGTGGAAGATCAACAGATGCGCGATGTCGATCCAGTCCTCGACGGGGATCAGCGCCATCAGCTCCTTCTCGATCTTTTCCGGGCTCTTCTGTTGCGTGAGGCCCAGGCGCTGCGAAAGCCGCTTGACGTGCGTATCGACGACGATACCGTCAGCCAGACCGAAACAGACGCCGCGCACGACATTGGCGGTCTTGCGCGCCACGCCCGGCAGGCTGGTCAGCTCATCCATCTCCTGTGGCACCTCGCCGCCAAAATTCTGGCAGATCAGCGCACTGGCGCCCTGGAGGCTCTTGGCCTTGTTGCGAAAGAAACCGGTCGTGCGGATCAGCTCCTCCAACTCCGCCCGGTCGGCCGCGGCCATCGCCTCCGGCGTCGGGAAACGCGCGAACAGGGCCGGCGTCACCTGGTTGACGCGCTCGTCCGTGCATTGGGCCGAAAGGATCGTCGCCACCAGCAACTGAAACGGGTTCTCGTGATCGAGCGCACAGTGGGCGTCGGGATGGGCCGCCCGCAGACGGCATATAAGCTCCGACATCAGGACAGCTCCGGCGCGGGCGGGCGGACCCTGACAAGATCGTCCGAGTCGTCGATTCGCTGCCAGGGATAGTATATCCAGTCGTCGGTCAGCTCGCCGTAGTAGTCCGGTTTCTCGTTTTCGAAGAGGCTCTGGCGCTGCTTCCAGTGGAGTACCGCGGTTTCGGGCATGCCGCCGCTCCCCTGCACCCGGCTCTTGACCGTGACGATGGTGCGGCCCCGGTCCCAGATATTGTCGACGATCAGGATCTTCTTGCCTTTCAGGAGCGCATCCGTCGGGAACTGCTGAAAGCGCGGCCAGCTCAGTTCGGCGCGTACGCCAGGCCCGTGCTGAAAGACGACCGACGCGGTCAGCAGCTCTTTCATCTTCAACGCTTCCGCGATCATGCCGCCGGGGACGATGCCGCCCCGGGTGACCAGAAGAAGGGCGTCATACGGCGTATTGAGCTGCATTACCACCTTTGTGATCAACTCTTCCACGTCGTGCCACGTCAGGTAAACTCTGCCCATCTCCCCCTCCGTAACGCCGTCGCCCCCTTTCGGGCAGGGGCGTTCTCAACACCAGTCCAATTGGGATTCGCAGCGCCCGTCTATTCGGCGGCCGCCAGCCCGTAGAATATGCTGAACAGCGCGCCCGCCGCGCCGGTACTGCCGCGCCGGTCAGGCGCGGGTAATTCGACCACCGCGGCCCGGCCCGGCTCGACCTGGACGCGCAGCGCCGGCTGCGCCTCGGTACCGGGCGCGTGCCCCGCAAGACGCACAGTGTAGGCCGCGGGGCGCAGATCGAAGAAGCGGAAATCGCCCAGGCTGTCGCTGTGCGTGCGCGCGACCACTGCGCCGCCGTCGTCGACGAGATCGACCGCCGCGTTGGGGAGATGCGCGTTGCCCGCGATCCAGGCAGCCCCCTCCGGCCGCACCGTCAGCGCCAGCGGGTCGTGATCGCTGGATCCGTACAGCGTCATCTCCCCCGGCTCCTGCGCGATCGGGTAGTCGGCGTTGATATGCACGATGTCAATGCCGCCGAAGTGGGGCATCATCCCCGCTGTCAGCAGCAGATGATCGAGCACTTGGCTGGCGCCGTTGAAAATGTAGGTGTAGCGGTCCAGCGGCGGCAGCGCATCGAAGGCGTGGACCAGCGTCGGCTGCGTGCCGTTCTGCAGCGCCAGCACCGGCCCGCTCTCCTCGAAGTCGTTCAGGTCGCCCAGAACGACGACGTGCGCGCCCGGGTCCGCGTCCAAACGGCCCTGCACAAGCGCGGCCACATGCTCCGCCTGCAGCTTCCGATGCACGACGTTGACCGACTCGTCGCCGCGCTTGCTGCGCCAGTGGTTGACGATAACCGTCAGCGCGTACGCCTCGCCCCAGGGGCCGCTCACGAGCAGGTCCGCCACCAGGGGCGGCCGGCTGAAAAGCGGAAGAAGGCGCGCCGCGCACTGTCCGGGGACCAGCCGCACACTGAAGCTGAACCGGGTACAGGCCTGCTCGTTCTGCGCCTGCACCACCGTCACCCGGTCGTCGCGCACAAGCAGGCTGTTCGTCAGCGGAAAATCGGGGCTCGCCGTTCCCGGGCCGGCAAAGGCCAGCGCGCTGTAGCGCAGCCCGCTGACTTCGCTCAGGACCCGCGCCAGGTTTTCGGCATCCTCCGGCTTGCCCGTCTCCTGCAGGCCGATGATTTCACAGTTCTGCAGACCGTCGGCGATCGCCGCCGCCCGCTGATGCAGCGCCGCGTCGTATTCCGCCTCGTCCGGCAGCTGATCGAAGCCCCGCCCCAGCGCCAGCACGTTGAAGGAGCAGACGCGGAAGGCACCCGCGTCCGGCTGGGCCGTCTGATCCTGCGCCGCGCGGCGGGAGAGCACCTCGATCTCCTGGCCCGGCAGCAGGAGCAGCAGATATTTGCCGAAACTGTAGTCGACGACCGCCTGCACCGGCGCGCCGGGTTGCGCCGCGCGTACGCGCACGCGGTCGCCCCAGCCCACCTGCGGTAGCTGCGCGCCGACCCCGTTGCCCAGGAAGATCAGCCCGGCGGCGTCGGCGGGGTTGGACCGCAAGACGCGCCCGCCATGCACGTAGGGCAGCGAACGGTCGGCGATGAGCGCGATTTCGACATTGCCGTTGCTGAAATGCTTGGTCGGCCCCTGCACAACGCCCTGCAGCTCCGAGAACGCAACCAGCATCCCCTCGAAATGCTCCAGCCGCAGATCCGGCGCCACGTTGGGAACGGGCAGCGCCGCCACCGCCGCGGTCAGGCCGCCGCAGCTCTCGGCCGGGAGCGTCTCAACCCTGCGCGGCGTGGTCAGCTCCGTCTTCTCGTAGTACTCGGCCACCTCCCCGCCGTGCACGACGATGCACGCGCCCGTCTCCACCCTCGGCGCCGAGGAGGTGTAAACGAAGATGCCGTCGCTCGTCTCCGGGTTGCCGTCACCGCTCGGGTCCTGCAGGTAGAACCCGTTCGACTGCACGCCGCTCACCAGGCCGAATGTCGTGACGCGGCGCGAGGAGAGGGGCGAGCTCGCCCCGTCGCCCTGGATGAGGTAGACCGGCGTCAGCTCATCGGGCAGTTCAGCCGACGAAGTCGCGGCAGCGACGGCAGTGGCAGTCAGAGCCAGCGACCCCGCCAAGAGCAGCCGGATGAGCAGCCGCCACTGTCGGGTCCGCCCGTTGCGGCCTCCGCAAATGGAGACGCCGGGCAACGAGCAAAAGAGTCTCAATCGGGATATCATATCTTCTGAAACATCCGCAGCCGCCCCGCCTCTTTACCCAGCGCGGGCGTTCGGACGCCATCGGAGGAGTTTCTCGCCGTAACCTATCATTGCATCATAGCACAGCGCAGACCGCGGGCAAAGATTACTGCCCTTTTCAGGCGTATCGCCTTCTCAGAGCAAGGGACGATACGTTGATTTCCCGCACCTCCGGGCAAGAGCCTGAAATATGCAGTACAATGGTTTACATAGATGCCCGAACGAAGCCGCGACCCTGCCGAAGCTGCAGACAAATGTCAGATGAATCTCCTGCTTTCTATACTCTATCGCACGCACGATACCTCAACTATGCGCAGCGGCCTGTACGTTTTCGCTGCCCAATCTATACAGCAGCGGCCCGTCGCCCGCCGTATGGAAAAAATGCTTTTTACCCTGCTCTCACCTGCCCTTACCTGCTCGAACACGCCCACCCTGCCCAACCCTGCCGCAGGTGCCCCAACCCGATATTTGTCGACCCGCCGACGACATCTGTCGCCTTCGGTCGCGACAGAACGCGGCCCTCGACATCCTGTCACGAGAGAAAAAACTTCTGGAAAACGATGACATTATAGGACATAATGCGAAATCCGATACCCTTTCGATACCCTTTTCGACGCCGGCATCGTTGCCTGCCGCGCACGCAACCGGCCGCGTCGCATGCAACCGGCCCGTACACCCGCACGCCGCCGCGCTCTCGCCCCATTTCGGGGCGCCGGCCGCCCCGAAACCAGTTGGCAGCCCCCTCTGCAGAGGCATATAATGAGCCCGATGAACGCCCAATTCCAACTGCTTGAAGACGGCCTCGGCGCCGGACCCCCGCCCGCCGGCTGGTCCGCCATCGTCGATATGCCCGTCCTGGTCCTCGTCGGTGTCACCGGCGTCGGTAAGAGCACTGCCGTCAACGCGCTGCGCAGCCGCTGGCACGGCGCTTTCCTGCTCCCCAACAGACGCAAGATAGCCGACCTGCTGGTCATCCCCACCGTCCAGGGCTGGGACGGAGAGCCCCCCGGCGCGGTCACCGACCGGCGGCGCCGTTTCGACTACACGCGGCGCTACCGTCAACGGCATCCCGGCGGCCTGGCCCACGCGTTGAGCCGGCTGGTGTTGCCGATGCGGCCGGCAGGCGCGCCCGACCTCCACATCTTCGATGGCCTGCGCGGCGCGGACGAGGTCGCATTCGCCGCGCAGAACCTGCCGCTGGCCCGCTTTGCCGTGCTCCACGCGCCCGACGTCGTGCGCGTGGAGCGGCTGCTGCAGCGCCAGGACGCCTTCGACCACGTGGCCGATCTGAACGCCGCCGCCGGCTTCCGCTGGGAGGATGCGGCGCAAGGACGCGAGCTCTTTACGCAGGAGGAGCAGGACCGCCTGGCCGCGCTGGTGCGCCGCGGCGAAGTGGACGGCGCCGAGCTCGCCGCCAAGGTCGCCATCGTCGCGGCCGAGCGCCGCAACTACGACCCGCATGCGGCTGCCGAAATCCTCCGCCGCGAGGCCCCCGACCGCACCGTTGTCGTCGATACGACGACCCACTCGCCCGCCGAAGCCGCCGCCGCCATCGGCTCGCTGCTCCACGCGGCCGCCGGCGGCCAGTAGGGTTGGAACCGGAATGCCTACCATCATCGAAGCCATCGAACCAATTCCCTTCCGTCTGCCGCTGCGCGAGCCGCTCCGCTGGGGCGCGGCCAGCGAGATGGCCGAGGTGCGGCATGTGCTGCTGCATGTGCGTCTGAGCGACGGCAGCGAGGGCTGGGGCGAAGCGCCGCCCCGCCCCACCATCTACGGCGAGACGGTCGACAGCATCTGCAGCGTGGTCCGCCAAGAGCTTGCGCCCCGCCTCCTGGGCGAGATGCTAGACGACTCGACCCTGCCAAAACTCTACGCACGCCTGCAGACGGTCAGGAACAACCAGACCGCCCGCGGCGCGCTCGATATGGCGCTGCACCATGCCCTGGCCGTCAGCCGCGGGCGCGACCTGTACGAGCAGGTTGGCGCCAACCGCTCGCAGGTGCGCGTCAGCTATATTCTGGGCCTGGGCCAGATCGACGCCAGGCTGGCAGAGGCCGAGCGCATCGTCGCGCAGGGCGTGCGCGTGCTGAAGGTGAAGGTCGGGCTGGACTGGGACGCAGACCGGCAGCGTCTGCACAGCCTGCGCGCGCGGTTCGGCGCCGGGGTCGATCTCTACGTTGACGCCAACGAATGCTTCGAGCCGCACAACGTGCGCCGGCGCCTGGAACAGCTGGCCGAGCTGGACGTACGCTACTGCGAGGAACCGCTGCCGGTGGAGCTGATCCTGGCCCGCGCCGCCGCGCGCAAGGTCGATGCGCTGCCCCTCATCGCCGACGACAGCGTCTTCAGCGCCCGCGACCTGCGCCGCGAGCTGAGCCTGGACACCTTCCACATCCTCAACATCAAGACCGCCCGCACCGGCTTCACCGAATCGGCGCAGATGTTGAACCAAGCGCTGGTTGCCGGCAAGGAGGTGATGGTCGGCTCGCAGGCCAGCGCCGGCTGGGGGACCGTCGGCGCGGCCCTCTTTGCCGCCAGGCCCGGCATCAACCTGCCCTGCGAGCTGAGCTTCTTCCTCAAGCTGGAAGAGGACCTGTTGACGCAGCCGCCTTTGATCGCCGACGGCTACCTGGACGTGACCCGGCTCGGCCGGACCGAGATCGACCCCGACCGGCTGCGGGATGCGCGTCCGAAGGAGTAACCCGTGAGCATACAGCCTCCACTTCCGCAAGCAGGGACGGGTTCACCCCTGGCGCTGACAGGCCCGCTCTCCGTCGGCGATCTGCTGGACCGCGCCTTCCGCCTCTACCGCGCCCGTTTCGGCCTCTTCCTGCTGACGGGCGCAGTGCTGCTCGTCCCGATCGCGATCATCTCCGGCATCTTCCTGGGGCAGTTCTTCAGTAACTATATGCAGACCTTCGGGATGCTGATGCGCGAGCCGTCGGGGCCGGAGTTCGACCCGTTTGCGACCTTCCCAGACGTCTTTGGCGGCTTTGCGGTTGCGATGCTCCTCAGCCTGCTGAGCGCCGCGGCCAGCGCAATCGTCAACCTTTCCCTGACCGGGCAGGCGGTCGAGGCGCTGCACGGCGGCTCGCTCCCGCTCATAGCCGGCCTGCGCCGCGGCCTGCGCCGCTTCCTGCCCTATGTCGGCATGATGATTGTGCAGTACGCAGCCATCGTCGCCGCCTCAATCGTGGTCCTGGTCCCGCTGTTCCTGCTGGCTGGCATTGCGGTGGCAGTCGGCGGCGCGCTGTTTGGCGGGGACCAGTTGGAGAGCGGCGGCCCGGGCGGCATCCTCGCCGCCGTCGGCATGGCCGGGCTGGTCATCTGCGGATACGCCCTCGCCTTCGTTCTGATCCTGATCCCGACCCTCTATCTATCGGCGCGCTGGCTTGTCGCCCCCACCGTGCTGGTCGCCGAGGGGATAGGCCCCATCGATGCCCTGCGCCGCAGCTGGCACCTGAGCCAGGGCAACGTGCTCCGTATGGTCGGCTACCTGGTCCTGATCTACATACTCATGGCGCTTTTCATGTCTGTGCCCGTGGGCGCGCTGCAGTGGGCCATTTTGATGCTTATGCCGACCGCCGCGCTCGAACTGGCGATGAGCCTGCCCACGGCGCTTACCTTCCTCATTTCGGTCTTCGGCCTACCCTTCTACGTCGCCGCGATCGTGCTGCTCTACTACGATCTGCGCATACGCGGGGAGAGCTACGACCTGGAGTTGCGCCTCGCTGACCTCGAGGAACGGGTGAGCCGCGACGCCGAGCGGGATATGCCATGACCACGCAGTTCCCCCTGTCCGGCCCTTTAACCGTCGGCGACCTGTTGGACCGCGCCTTTCGCCTCTACCGGGCCCGCTTCGGCGTCTTCCTGCTGACGGCCGCGATCTTTCACGTCCCGACGGCGATCGTTTATGTCCTTTTTGAGCAAGAGAGCAACGTTTACCGTCTTGCAAACTTGTGGGATCTGCCTGCCCTGGCGGTTTCCACCCTGGCCCTCACTGCTCAGAGCATCGAAGCGCTGCACGGCGGCGCTGTCACCACCATCGGGGGCATTCGCCGCGGCTTGCGCCGGTTCTGGCCGTTTGTAGGCATGATGATTGTACAGTGGGCAGCCGTCATCGCAGCGACTGCTGCTGCGATGGTTCTTTTCATGATAGGAATGTTTGTGCTGGATGGTCTGTTTGGCGAAGCACTGTCCAGCGCGCTTGACTTGATCAGGGGCGATGGGGCGACGGAGGTCGGCTCCGCTCCAGGGGCGTTTGGTCTGATCATCTGTGGAGTCGTTCCTCTGGGTGTTCTGGCCCTGGCTCCACCTATCTATCTGTACGCCCGCTGGCTTGCAGCCACCCCCGCGCTGCTCGCCGAAGGGACAGGCCCAATTGAATCCTTGCGCCGCAGCTGGCGGCTGAGCGAGGGAAACGTTCGTCGTATCGTTGGCTATGTGATCCTTCTCGGTCTACTCACTTTTGTTCTCCCCGTTGTGATCGAGAACGCCTTGGAATGGATCTTCGAGCTCATCTTGCCGACCGGCACGTCAGGACTGCTGTTGAGCATTCCCGCCGCGTTTTGGTCTCTCTTTCTTATCATCAGCATACCTTTCAGCGCAGGCGCGGCCGTGCTGCTCTATTACGACCTGCGCATACGCAGGGAGAGCTACGACCTGGAGTTGCGCGTCGCCGATTTGGAGGAACAGGTGGCTCTGGAGGCCGCTCAGGATGGCGCGGCGAGCGAGGCCGGCGCAGGGGGGGCTAGATGCTAGCGGCCGCGCGCAGACGCGTCTGGTGGCTCCTCGTCATCGTTTTACCGCTGTGGCCGGTCGGCTCCCTGCAAGGGCAAGGCGACGCGCCAATCTCCTTATCCGCCTATCAGGAGCGGCTCGCCAGCGCGCTCGCGCAACTGGATAGCGGGGTCGATCTGAGTACGGTGCAGGCCGACATCGCCACCATCAAACAGGTCGAGCTGCCGGATGGGCGCACACTGGAACTCGTGCCCTTGCTGGAAGGGATCGAAAACGTCGACGACGCGCGCGCCCGCCTGGAAACGGTGCTCGCCCAACTGGAGCTCGTCGACAGCGACCGGACCGCCGACCGTCTGGCGGCGCTTGATCGCGTCTCCGAACGCCTCGACCTCGACCGGCCCAGCCTGTGGGAGCGATTCTCGCGCTGGCTCGAAGATCTGTGGGACCGATTGACGTCCCGGCGGCGGTCAAGCGGAGGCGCGGCAGCGGGACAGGCGGTCAGCACCGTTGCCGGTTGGGGGATCATCCTCGTCGGCAGTCTGTTGCTGGCGCTTCTGCTTAGCTATTGGCTGAGCGGCCTTCTGGGTGGCATACTGACCGACAGCGCGGCGCGCGCCCGCAGAGCAGGAAGCGAGGGACCCGCGACCGCGGCCGAAGCGCGCGAACAGGCGTCGGCCCAGGCCCAGGGCGGGGCGTACCGTCAGGCGGTACGCAGCCTATTCCTGTCGGCGCTGCTGCACCTGCGGGAAAACGGTCTGCTGCAGGACGTAGATAACCAGACGAACCGCGAGGTGCTCGCGAGTCTACCGCCGCACAGTCCGGCGCGGCCCCATCTGGAGCCGGTGGTGGAGACCTTCGACCGGGTCTGGTACGGCATCCGCGAGCCGGACGAGCAGACGTTCAACACCTACCGCCAGGAGGTGAACGCGTTGATGGCAGAAACCGAAAACGGCGACCCCTAACGGTCAGCTGCCAGCCCCGTTTATGCAGTTACCAAAAACAAAAAACTCAAGAAAAGAGAGAGGCAGATGAGCAAATTCAGAGGAATTTTCCCCGCCATAATCACACCGATGACCGCAGAGGGCGGGTTGAACGAGGAGGCGTTCCGCCAGGTGATGGAGTTCAACATCCAGGCCGGCGTACAGGGGTTCTGGGTGGCCGGCGGCACCGGCGAGAGCATTCTGCTCGACGATGCAGAGAACCGGCGGATTGCCGAGATTGCCGCCGACCAGTCCCAGGGCCGCATCGCCAACATCATGCATGTGGGCGCGCCGACGACGGCGCGGGCCGCGCGGCTGGCCGAACACGCGGCCAAGGCCGGCGTCGAGGCGATCTGCTGCGTGCCGCCGTTCTTCTACACGCAAAGCGACAGCGGGGTCGTCGAACACTATCGGGTGGTCGCGGCCGCGGCGGACCTGCCCTTCTTCGTCTACAATCTGCCCAGCGCCACGGGTGTTGAAATTACCCCGCAGCTGATGGCAAAGATCCAGGATGGCGTGCCCCAGCTGGCTGGGCTCAAACATTCAGCGCCCTATGTGCCCTACGTAAAGACCTTTGCTGAGATGGGACTCTCCTGTCTGATCGGCAACGCACGCCTGATGCTGCCGGGCCTGTTGATCGGGGCGACCGGCTGCGTGGACGGCCCGCCCAACATGGCGCCCGAGCTGTGGGTGGCGATCTGGCGGGCCTACGAAGCGGGTGACATCGAGGCCGCGCGCGCGGCGCAGGAGAAGGCGTCGTCGGCGTCGGAGGCGCTGGCGATTCAGCCCAAGTTCCACGGGGTGATCAAGGCGGTTATCGGTCAGCGGCTGGGGATCGACTGCGGCGACCCGCGCCCGCCCGGGGAAGCGCTGACCGCGGATGAGCGCGCCGCGTTGGCGAAAAAAGTGGTTGCGCTGGGCCTGGCCTAACTGCAGCGGCGGGCGAACTGCGGCGAGCCGGGAAAGACCATTCGCCGCTATTCACCCGTTTCCGCTGTCTGGCGCCGCCAGGTTTCTTCGAACTCCTCATCGCTGAGATCGCCCTGCGCCCAGGCGACCGCCGCCTGGGTGACGACGCCGGTGACGGAGGTTGTGCGGTTGAAGGTGCCGGCGACGACGACGAGCGCGTCCGGTTCGGAGCTGATTCGGGGCAGGAGGCGCGACAGTTCGATGATCAGCTGACGTTCGACGTTGGCGTACTCATCGCTCTCGACAGCCAGGTCGACCGCGTAGGCCACCACCAAAGTCCGCTGCCCCTCCTCGCCTTCCTCAATGTCCAGATAGCGGATCTCGACATCGGCTTCCTGCAGGACCTTCACGGCAGCTGTGACCGCTTCCTGGTCGTCGAGCATCGTCGACGGGTCCGGTGTGGGTCGGGCCGCGCGGTCGCGGCATTTGATCAAGACGTCTTCCAGCCCCTCTTTCTCCTCCTCGTCATCCGTGTTATCGATCAGCCAGCGCATGTGCGGTTCGGCCTCGTCGCAGCGGACCTGGGCGAGGAAAAGGAGGGCCAGGGCGTTGCGGGCCACGATGTGGTCGCTGTTTAACTGAAGCGCCTCTTCCAGGAGCGGTTGGGCTTTGTCGAATTCGCCCATGCGCGTATAGGTCTCACCCAGCACGGCCAACACGGTGGAGGTGCGCGCGCCGCGTTCGACCGCGTCGAGCGCAATGCTCTGCGCGGCCTCGACGTTGCCTTCAGACAACTGCACGAAGGCCAGGCTCTCGCGGGCGTCGAGGCTTTCGGGGCGCAGCACCTGCCAGCGCTGGGCCGCGGCAACGGCTTCGTCCAGCTGGCCGAGCATGAGGTGCGTCTCGTAGAGGGCCTGGTAATAGAGCGGGTCGTCGGTGGATATGGCCCTGACCTCGTTCAGGGCGGCCCGCGCCTCCAGCGCCTTGTCGTCGCGGGCATAGGCGATGGCGAGCAGGCGGGCATCGCCCACCGATTCAGGCAGCGCGTCGAGAGTCTGGCGGAAATAGGTGGCCGCGGTGGTGAAATCTCTATCGCATAGATAGCTGACGCCGACCGCGCGCTTGGCTGAGATGCTGTAAGGGCGGGCGTCGAGCCAGTCCTGGGCCAGCGCGCGCGACTCTTCGCAAAGGTCCTGATCGTTGAGGAGCCGCATTCGGAGCAGGGTGACATCGCGGCGGTGTACGGTGGCGCGATCTTCGGCAAGTGTCTGATAGGCGGCCGTTTCATCGTTGCGCTCCTGCTGGAGCAGCATCAGCGCCATGCAGCTGTAGCCGTCGGGGAAAGGAGTGTGGGGCTGGTCGAGGGCGATGGTCTGCATGCATTTCGCCTCGCTCGTCTCCCAGTCGCCCTCTTCGGCGGCCATATCGGCCTCGAAGAAGAGGGTGGAGGCATGGTCGGGCAGGGCGCTGATTGCGGGTTCGGCGATCAAGCGGGCGGAGTAGACGTCCCCGTAGACGTTGAACTCGTGGCGGGCGTTGACGATGTGCCAGGCGAAAAAGTCCGGTTCCAGCTCGAGGGCTTGTGCGTAGGCGTCGCCGGCCTTGTCCCAGTCATGCATCTGAAAGGCGATTGAGCCGAGTGTGGCCCAGGCAGGGGCGGAGTTGGGGTCGAGACGTATGGCGGATTGGGCGTGTTCAAAGGCGAGGTCGACCTCATACATGCTTACGAGGATGTCGGCCAGGGCTATGTGCGCGGTCGCGTTTTCCGCACCCAGCTCTACCGCCTGAAGTCCAATCTCTTTGGCTTCGTCGAAGTGGTGGGCGCCCTGCTTTGCCCAGGCGAGGTAGGCGAGAGCTGTGCTGTCCTCTGGCGCCAGCGCGATTGCGTTCTGTGCCGACTGCAGGGCCTGTTGCCAGTACTGCGACTGATAGAGGTAGACGTCGGTCAGGCCCAGATGGGCCGGCAGATAGCTGGGGTCGGCGGAGATTGCGTCGATGAAAGCGGCTTCGGCGCCGTTGAGGTCGCTGGTTACGAAGAGGGACCGTCCTTTGGTGCTGAGTGTTACCGCCAGGGATCGGTCGGGTTTGGCCAGTGGCGCCGGCGTGGCCGTCGGAGCCGCTCCGGGCGTCCGGGTGGGGATGACGATCGGCGCCAGCGTTTTGGTTGCCGTCGAGGCAGGCGGCGTCGTGCCGGCGGGCGTGCTTTGCGGGATCTGGCACGCGGCCAGAAGCAGGGCAAATGCAGCCGATATCAGGTGAACCGGCGGCCTGCGGAGGGCGTGTAGAAGGGGCAAACCGGCGCGGGCAGCGTCGAATCGCGTCAACAGGGCGTGTGATCTCATCTGGGTTCCTCCAGAGGGGCGGCAAAAGTGAGCAAACCGTTTGCTCTTCGCCCCTTACATTGATCGAAAAGTTCCGTTTCGATGCCTGCTCTGCAAACTCTCTTTTCGATCACAAGGTGTTGCGAGCTGCCTGCAGCAGTGAAGATTCTCTGCGGCGGGCGCGAGCCGTTTGGCAACTCCGTTGCCGGCTGTCTCTTTGCGCGGCGGGCAACGGGCGAGTATACTCTAGGTTGTGTCGCATTTTGACCAGGTTGCGCATTGATCATTGCAATGAAGACGAGTCCGTCGATATGTTCGTCAGAGCCGCTGGTCCAACTCGATAACGTCAAGGTTGATTTCAGCGTCCGCAAGGGACTCTTCGGCAGTGAGTCGATCCACGCTGTAGACGGCGTAACGCTGGACATCGAGGCCGGCGAAGTTGTTGCCGTCGTTGGCGAGTCGGGCAGCGGCAAGACAACGTTGGGACGGGCAGCGCTCGGGCTGGTCCGGGTCGCGGACGGTCACGTCCGTTTTGACAATACAGAGATCACCGCCTTGCCACGCAAGGCGCAGAAAGTTTTCCGCCGCCGGACCGCTGCCATCTTTCAGGACCCGTTCGCAAGTATCGACCCTTTCATGAAGGCCTACGATAGCGTAGCCGAACCCCTGGTGATCCACGGAATCGGCAGCGAGCGGGAGCGGCGGGAACGGGTGTTGCAGGCGCTGCATGATGTGCGTCTGCGTCCGGCGCAGGAGATCGCCGGCAAGTATCCCGACCTGCTGTCGGGCGGTCAGCGACAACGGCTGAGCATTGCCCGCGCCCTCGTGTTGCAACCGCAGTTCATCGTGGCAGACGAGCCGGTCTCGATGGTGGATGCTTCCAGCCGGGCCGAGTTGCTGGCGCTGCTGCGCGAGCTGCAAGAGCGGTTCAACATCGCTTTCCTGTATATCACCCACGATATTGCCACGGCCCGTCACTTTGCCCAGCGTATCGTGGTGATGTATCTGGGCTGCGTCGTCGAAATGGGGCAAGCGGCAGATATCGTGCGCAATCCGCTGCATCCGTATACGCAGGCTTTGATTGCGTCCGTGCCCGAGCCGGACCCGGCCAACCGGTTGAAGCAGCGGCCCAGCCTGCCCGGCGAGCCGCCCAACCCGGTCAATGCGCCCAGCGGCTGTTCATTTCATCCCCGTTGCGCTGCCTTCATGGCCGGGCGCTGCGAACTGAAGACGCCGGTCTTGCGTGAAGTCGAACCGGATCACTATGTTGCCTGCTACCTGCATGAAACGGATGAACTGTGATTCGCGCCGCCAACTGCCCGAGCCGGCACAACGGATTTGCGTCCAGTCCGGCAGTCGTCTGCTTTTGGGAGAGTGACTATCCCCCGCTCGCGGCATAGCGGAAAGCTTTGGCCTCAGTTCGAATTCAACTCAAATCGTAGTGGCGCCTACCAAGACTGGGAACCCTGGTTTGCTATTATGATAACATTTATTGCCTTTCCAGTTGAAATCGTGCTCACCACATTCAAGTGCAGGCGCGTTCGGCAACACGCCGAACCGTAACCAACGGGGACCTTGGACGCTGCTGTCCATGTCCATATTGCAGTGACCGGCGCGGATGCCGGTCGCTGCGGTATACATATAAGGAGCTTATTTCCTATGAATGGATTGCACAGAATCAAACGGACCGGCGATGGTTTCCGGCTGGGCTTGCGGTTCTCTCTTCTTGTATTGCTCGTTGCGCTGCTGGCCGTGCCGCTGCCGACGGCGGCCCAGATGCCGGTGCCCACATTGCCGGAGCGAGGCAAGATCAGCAAGAACCCGGCCGATATTATGGACGCGATGAACCCGATCCAGGATGTGCTCTCCGGCCCGGCGTGGCTGATCGCCCAGGGCGTGGACAACCGCATATTCCTCGACCGTCCGGGCTGGAATACGCTTGACCGCCAGAATCTGGCCAGCCTGCCCGGCAGCGGCAGTGACGCTCCGCTGCTGCAATCGGCGGGACCGGGGATCCTTGTGCCCTATCGCGATCCGGCGCCGGCGTTCAGCCGCGATCTGCTGGTGACCCGCGATTTCAGCAATTCGCCCCTGCAGACGGAGCCGGACATCGCGGTCAACCCGCATGACCCGGACCACCTGGTCCTGGGCGTGATCGACTACAACTTCCCCAACAACTCGGCCTACGTGAGCATCGACGGCGGGGTGAACTGGGAGGGGCCGCAGCAGATCAAGTACCTGCGCAAGGACCGCATCTCCGGCGGCGACCCGGTGGTGGAGTTCGATAGCGACGGCAATGTCTACATGGCCTCGATCTCGATCGGCATCAAGGAGTATACCGTCGGCAACGCCACCGGTTTTGCGCTGGTCTCATCGATCGCCGTCTCTGCGTCCAAGGATGGCGGCTTTGTGTGGGAGGAGCCGGTCGACAGCGCGCGCAGCGACGTGACAACCGATGATATTATTCTCGATCCGACCGGCCGCATGCGAGGGAAGGTAAGCCTCAGTTTTCTGGACAAACCTTGGATGACGACCGGCCCCCATCCCACGATCGAGGATCAGACGGTGGTCTACGTCACCTTTGTCGAGTTCAACACGATCTACGACATCCTCTACCTCGGCGAACTGCCCACGCTGGGCGCGCCGGAGGTGCAGACAACACCGATGCTCGCCTACTCGCTCGACCAGGGCGTAACCTGGTCGGATCCGGTGCCAGTCGGCCCGACGGTGAAGCGGACCTACGGCGAGATCGACGACACGGAGGGCCAGTCGAACGCGATCGGCACCAAGCGGGTCGTGCAGGGTCCGTTTCCGGTTGTGGATTCCAAGGGGACCCTCTATGTGACCTGGCTGGACAGCACCGACGACGAGAGCATGAAGGGGCTGGCCGAGTTCTATATGTCGAAGTCGGAAGATGGCGGCGAGACCTTCGGCGAGCCGAAGCGAATCGCCCGTTTCCTGGAGCCGGGCTTCCGGCCGCGCAACGCCTACTTCCGCTACTGGGCCTCGGCCTTCCCCAAAGTCTCAGTGGGGGCCAACGATGAGCTGTACGTAACCTACGTCGGCCTGCCGGCGGACAATCCTCTGGACGAGGGCGATGTCTATTTCATCCGCTCAACCGATGGCGGGAACCGTTGGTCGCGGCCTGTACGCATCAACACCGACGAGACCGACGCAGTCCAGTTCTTCCCGGCGATGGACGTGGGGCCGGATGGAACCATCCATCTGATGTGGGGCGATATGCGGGACGACCCGGTGCAGACCCGCTATCATATCTACTATTCCCGTTCCGAGGACCAGGGGGAGAACTGGGGATTTGAACTGGAAGAGCTGGAGCTGAAGGTCGGTGATACGCGCGTGACCGACTTCCCCTCCAATCCCAACAAGGGGTTCCCCCGCGGGCTATTCCTGGGCGACTATTTCGCGATTGCGGCGAGCGAGAACGACGCCTACCTGGTGTGGGCGGACACGCGCCTGGGCGAGTTCGGGCCCATCAACCAGAAGATCGGTTTCAGCCGCCAGCGCGCTATCGCCCGCCCGGAGATCTTCATCAGCCCGGACGTGGGGGCTGCCGGTGAGACGATCACGGTGCAGGGGCACGGCTTCCAGCCGGATATGGATATCTATCTGCAGGTCGGGGGAGCGAACGCGGCGTCAGGCCGCACCGACAAGCTGGGGCGCTATACCCAGCAGATTTTCGTGCCGATCTCGGGTGAGGGCGCGCACCGGGTGACGTTGGTCGATGAGTCGGGCAACTTCGCATCGACATCGTTCTACATGGAGTTCGGCTTCGACAATGTGCAGGACCTGGAAGATAAGCTGGACGCGCTGGACGAGAAGCTGGAAGAGCTGAACGGGACGGCCTCGCAGGCCGGTCTGACGCCGGCGTCCGAACCGAGTGTGAGCCCGGCTGTCGTGGCCAGCACTCCGCTGGAGCCGGCGCTCGTTTCCGCAGTGGTGCCCGGCGGGCCGGCGGCGTTGCCGGTGGCCGGCGGCGTCGGAATTGGCATTGCCCTGGGTCTGCTGTGGGTCTCGTTGCGCAGACGTAAGTAGATCGTACATCGGGCCTTTTGCAGCGCGCTTCCAGCCGCATCGGCAGCGCAATGCAAAAGGCTTCGGGGAAGGATTTGCAATATGAAGAGGACTTCGTCAACCAAAGAGCGCGCCGGCTCCGGCGCAAATTCAACCGGGGTAGTGAGCCGGTTGCTCCTTGCGGTATATCGGTCTAGGCCTGGGTTGCGTAAGACGCAGTTCGCACTCCTGCTGAGCGCGGCGCTGATCATCGGTTTTTCCTTTTCGGCCCTGGCCCAGTATACGCCGCCCCACGACGAGCCGGGTCCGGCCGTCGAGCGGCTCTACTTCAAGGCGTTCAACGTTGACCGCGCGCCGCTGGATCTCGAAGCCGGGGAGATGGACCTTTACTATTTTAATCTGAAAATTGCGGCGGCCCGCGAGCTGCGCGATACGGAGGGCATCCAACTCTTTGAGGCCCCGGCCAGCACGATCTCGTTGATCCTGAATCCGGCGCCGGCGCCCGAAGGCAGGCTGAACCCGTTCTCGATCAAAGAGGTGCGGCAGGCGATGCAGCGTCTGATCGACCGCGAGTTTGTCACGCGCGAGATCTACCAGGGGCAGGCGACGCCGATGTACACGAACGTCGCCTCGACCGACTTCGACTATCTGACCGTTTTCGACGTGATCCAGGAGTCAAACCTGGGCTACGACCCGGAGTTCGCACGCCAACAGATCGCGCAGGCGATGACCGAAGCCGGCGCCGAACTGGTGGAAGGTGTGTGGCATTACAACGATCAGCCGGTGCGCTTGAAGTTCATCATGCGGGTGGAGGACGAGCGGCGTGAGGTGGGTGATCTGATTCGGGCGGCCCTGATCGATGCCGGCTTTGCGGTCGCATCCAACCGGCAGACCTTTGCGCCGGCGATCCAGACGGTCTACGCCACCGATCCGGCCCAGTTCGAATGGCATCTCTACACCGAAGGTTGGGGGCGAGGCGCGCCCAATCGCTATGATTTCGGCGGCATCAATTCCTTCTACGCGCCGTGGCTGGGCAACATGCCGGGCTGGAAGGAGGTCGGCTTCTGGCACTATGAAAACGAGGCGCTGGACGAGCTGGGTGAGCGGCTCTTCAAGGGTGATTTCGCCGACCAGGCCGAGCGCGACGATATGTACCGGGAGATGACCCGCATCGGGCTGGACGAGTCTGTGCGGATCTGGATTGCCACCGTAATGAACGCCTTCCCGGTGCAGGCGGGCGTTGAAGGGATTACCCAGGACCTGGCCGCGGGGCCGCGCGGGCTGTGGAGCCTGCGCTCAGCCTACAAGCCCGACAGCGAGGAGCTGACGGTCGGCCATCTGTGGGTGTGGACCGAACGCACGACCTGGAACCCGGTCGGCGGGTTCGGCGATGTGTACAGCAACGATATCTGGCGGCACCTGCAGGACCCGGCGGTATGGAATGACCCGTTCACCGGCATTCCGGCGCCGTTCCGGATCGCATACGAGGTCGAGACGGCCGGTCCGGATGGGACGCTGGAAGTCGCCGCGGACGCCATCAGGTGGGATGCGGAGCGCGGCCGTTGGGCACAGGTAGGTGAAGAGGTGACGGCCACGAGCAAGGTGGTCTACGACTATAGCAAGTACTTCCAAGCCCCCTGGCACCATGGCCAGTCGATCAGCATGGCCGATGTGCTTTACTCGATCTATCAGGGCTTCGACCTCTCATACAATCCCGACAAGGCCAAGATCGAAACGGTCATCGCCACGACAGCGCGCCCCTTCCTCGAGACAATCAAGGGCTACCGCGTGCTCGACGACAACCGCATCGAGGCCTATGTGGACTTCTGGCACTTTGAGCAGAACTACATCGCCTCCTACGGCATTCCGTCGGGGCTGAGCACGCCCTGGGAGATGCTCTATGCGCTGGATGAGCTGGTGTTCAGCCAGCGGCGGGCCGCGTTCAGCGACACCGCTGCCGCCCGCTACAATGTGCCCTGGATCAGCCTGGTGCTAGACCGGGACGCGCGGCTCGTGCGCAAGGCGATGCTGGACCTGCGCCGTACGGAGACGATCCCCGAGGATGTGTTTACGCTGCCGACAGAGGACGGCGAAACGGTCCTGGTGAGCAGCGAGGAGGGCGCGGCGCGCTACACGGCGGTGCTCGACTGGTTTGACGAAAAAGGGCACATGGTGATCAGCAACGGCCCGTTCACGCTGGAACGGTATGATCCGCCCGCCCAATTCGCCGAGCTGGCCGCCTTCCGCGACGAGAACTACCCCTTTACTGCCAGCGATCTCTACCGCGGGCTGCCCGATCTGATCGAGTATGTCGAGATCGAGGCGCCGCCGATAGAGCTGGGCGCGGACTATGAAGTTACCCTGACGCTGGAAGGGCCGGGCAGTCTGTCGATGCGCTATCTGCTGATCGACACCGCGACGGGGGCGATCATCCAACAGGGCGTCGCGGAAACGCTGGACCCCAACTGGTTTGCAGTCAGGATTGCGGCCGACACCACAGCCGAGCTGGATTTGGGGATTTATGAGCTGGTGCTGGTTGCCTACAGCGATGAGCTGGCGCGCATGGCGGAGCGGCGCATCGAGCTGGAGGCGGATATCGGCATCATCGAGGAGGAGCCCGCCCCGGCGGAGGAGGAGAAGCCGGAGGCCGACGACGAAGAGTCCGAGGTGGCTGACGACGAGGAGGAGAGCGCGACCGAAGAGGCGGAATCCGATACAGAGTCCGATGCAGAGTCCGATGCGGAAGAGTCGGATACGGAGTCAGATACGGACGCCGACTCAGATTCGGACGAGGAGAGTGAGTCGGAGGCCACTGCGGAAGCGCCCACTGAGGCTGAGGCCGAAGAGCCCGCGCAGGAGGAGGCTGAGCAGCCGGCGCCGGCCGGCGGTCTGCCGGTGAACGTGGTTGTCGGCGCGGCGGTCTTAATTGTTATCCTGGCCGGCTTCTTTTTTGCACGCCGAAGACGTTAACCGCAGTGGATAGTGGCTAGTGGACAGTGTACGGTAACTCCGCACTATCCACTAGCCACTGGTGTCATGTCCCTATTTCGCCCGTTACTTCTGCGATCCCTGACCATGGTCGGGGTCTTTTTTGTCGTTTTGGTTCTGCTGGTGCTGACGCTGGGGCTGACCGGCTTCTCCGACCGCATCCTGGCCGCGACCATAGGCGAGCAGCTGCGCGCGGAACGGACCTCGCTGGCCGAGACGATCCGCGATCCGGATGAGATGGAGAAGGTGCTGGAGAAGCGGCGTGAGCAGATGGAGATCTTCTATGGATTGAGCACGCCCTGGTACTACCGTCTGCCGCGCACGGTGCTGCGCGTGCTGACACTGGACCTGGGCGAGGCGCGCACGCTGCGCAGCTTTGACGGCAGCAACCGGGTCTTCGACATCGTGATGGAGCGGGTGCCGAACTCGATGCTCCTGCTCACGACATCGCTGATCATCACCGCTTTCGTCGGCATCGTTGCCGGCGTCTACTTGGCCACGCGTCAGGGCTCCTGGCTGGACCGCTTTGTCTCCGGGTTTGCGGCAGTCTCCTTCGCCATCCCCACCTGGTGGATCGGCATTTTGCTGATTCTGATCCTCTCAATTCAGCTTCGTATTCTTCCCTCTGGCGGCATGTACAGCACGCCGCCGCCGACAGAGCCGCTGCCCCGCTTCTTCGATCTGGTCTCCCATGCGCTGCTGCCGGTGATCACGCTGGTTCTGGTCAGCATCGGTCCGTCGATGTACTCGATCCGCACGATTACGCTCAATATCGCGCAAGAGGACCACGTTCGGATCGCCCGCGCCAAGGGGCTGCCCGAAAGCCGGGTGCGGCTGCGTCACATTCTGCGTGTGGCCGCGCCGCCGATCGTGACGGGCCTGATGTTCGGCCTGGCCGGTTCGCTGTCGGGCTCGATTCTGGTGGAGACTGTGTTCAACTGGCAGGGCATGGGGCGGCTGTACTACGATGCGCTGGCCGGGACGCCCGATGAGAATGTTATCGTGGCCCTCACTTTCATCTTCACCCTGATGTATGTCGCCATCCGCATCGTGCTGGAAGCGCTCTACGTCTTTCTCGACCCCCGTGTGAGGTACACGGACTGATGCGGGAGCTTCTGCGCAGCGGGCCGGGCCTGGGCGGCGTGACGTTGATGGCGCTGCTGTTCATTGTAGCGGTCTATGTGCTGTCGGTCTACCCGCTGGACTTTGGCGAGACCCAGTGGAGCAATCCCGTCGTCTGGGTGGACAATCCCAAGGCGGTGCCGCCGGCGTGGATCAACGCGCTGCTGCAGGAGAGCCGGCCTCCACACCATGTTTTCGATGGCACAGAGCCGGACACGGTGCAGACGGCGCGCAGCGGTCCCGTCCATACGTGGCGCTTCCCCCTGATCTATGATTCGGCGCGCCCGCCGACCTTTCTGGCTGTCACCCTGGCCGATGTGAACTATGCGGAGCGGCCGCCGCTGGTGCTGATTTCGCTCAAACGGCCGGACGGCAAGCAGATTCGCATCTTCCGCCACGCGGTGCGCGGCCCGCGTGAAGGGGAAAGCGGACCGTTCGAGCGTTACGCCAAGACCCCGCTGCGGGTGCAGTTGAGCACAGATGAGGCGACGTTGACGGCGGTCCAGGAGTTTGCGGCTGACGAGTTCGACCTGCGGTTGGAGGGCGCGCAGATCGGCGGGCGGGTGGACCGCATCCTGTTTGGCGTCCCAAGCGGCGAGGCCGGCGACACGTTCGCGCCCCTGACCGGCGAGTATGAGATCATCGTGCAGGCGGCTTTGCGGGCGGAGGGCGACAGCGTGGGTAGGGTACGCTTCGTCGTCGGGGGCGCGGTGTTCGGCTGGATGGGGACCGACAGCCTGGGTAGGGACCTGGCGCGGGGCCTGCTGTTCGGCCTGCCGGTGGCGCTCTTCATCGGCGTCATCGCCGCGCTGATGTCCACTGCGGTCGGCACAACGTTGGGCATTGCCAGCGGCTACCTGGGCGGACGGGCGGACATCACGATCCAGCGCATTTCGGACATCGTCGCCAACGTGCCGGTGCTTCCGCTGCTTATCTTCATGCTCTTCATCATCGGCCCCAGCCTGTGGATTATTATTTTCATCCTCGTGGCCTTCGGCTGGCCGGGGCTGACGATCCAGGTGCGCAGCATGGTGCTCCACATGCGCACCAACCAGCTGATCGAGGCGATCCAGAGCCTGGGCGCGTCGCGGCGGCGGGTGATGTTCCGCCACATTCTGCCGCAGATCATGCCCTATGTCCTGGCCCAACTGATCTTTGCCGCGCCGTCGGCCATTCTGGCTGAGGCCGGTCTCAGTTTCCTGGGGTTGGGCGATCCCTCGATCCCCACCTGGGGCCAGATTCTGGAGACCGGCTTTCGCACCGGTGGTATCTATGTGGGCTACTGGTGGTGGATCGTGCCGCCGGGGCTCTTCATTGTGCTGACGGCGTTGACATTCATGCTGCTGGCGTTGGGGATCGAGCCGGTGGTGAACCCGCGGTTGCGGAGGGAGCAGTGAGGGGGAGTTTTCTGTAGCCAGCTTTCAGTGGTTCGTTTTCGGTTCTTGGTCACAGCCCGCCGGCCTCTTACGAGGGCATCAACTGCCAACCGGAAACCAGGAGCCGGAAGATTTTTATGACAACGCTACTTGATGTCTGCGATCTTACCTTTCACTATGCCGACCGGGACGGGCCTGTGCGGGCGGTGGATCGCGTCTCTTTTTCGCTGGCGAGCGGCGGGTTTGCGTTGGGGCTGGTGGGGGAATCGGGCAGCGGCAAATCTTCGTTGGCTCTCTCGATCATGCGCATGCTGCCGCCGAACGTGGCCCGCTACGAGGGCGAAATCTGGCTGGACGGGCAGGAGCTGCTCGGCATGACGGAAGACCGCTTCCGGCGGGAGATTCGCTGGCGCAAGCTGGCTCTGGTGCCGCAAGGGGCGCAGAACGGTTTCAACCCGGTGCTGCGTGTGGGGGAGCAGATCATTGAGCCGCTGGTTGTGGGCGGACAGGCAAGCAAACAGGAGGCGCGCGCACGCGCGCTGGAGCTGCTGGCCTATGTGGGCCTGCCCGCCGACATTTTCATGCGTTTTCCCCATGAGTTGAGCGGCGGGATGAAGCAGCGCGCGATGATTGCGGCTGCGCTGATCCAGGAGCCGCCACTGGTGATCATGGATGAGCCCACCTCGGCGCTGGATGCGAGCGTGCAGACGCAGATCACCAATCTGCTGAAACGGCTGAAGCGGGATATGAATCTTGCGATCATCTTTATCACGCACGACATCGCGCTGGCGAGCGACGTGTGCGACGATCTGGCGGTGGTCTACGCCGGTCAGGTCGTTGAGATCGGCAGCGCTGAGCAGGTTCTGTTGCAGCCGAGCCATCCCTATACACAGCGGCTGTTGGGCAGCATTCCCCGGCTCCACACGGATACGCTGCCGGAGTTCATCCCGGGCGCGCCGCCGGACCTGCGCCGGCCGCCTGCAGGTTGCCGCTTTCATCCGCGCTGCCCGCTGGCCTTCGAAGATTGCGAGCAGGAAGAGCCTCCGGCCTTTGCGTTGGCGGATGGTCAACTGGCAAGATGCTGGCTGGTTGCGGATGGGGAGCGGTAGATGCGGGTGGTGTCGGGCGGGCGGGCGCGTACGAAAGAGAAAAACTCCCGCACAGGGAGTTTTCGTGTTTCTGTCATATAAGGAAGGGGGATGGAGTTTGGCAGCGGTCTACTCTCACACGGAGTCGCCTCCGCACTACCATCGACGCTGGTGGACTTTACTGCCGGGTTCGGGATGGGACCGGGTGTTTCCCCACCGCTCTTGCCACCAACTCCGCGCCCCTTGCTTGCGGGTATTGCGTTGTTGTGCAGGGTTTTGCTGTGCACAGTTGTTGAGCATCTGGCACGCTAAGAACTAAACAGGATAAAGAATCACTGCTGCGGGTCTGGTTGCACAGGGTAAGCCCTCGTGCATTAGTACGGGTTCGCTCAAGACCTCTCAATCCTTACACGTCCCGCCTATCGAACTGGTCGTCTGCCAGCGCACTTACCAGACTGCTCTGTGAGGGAACTTATCTCGAGGCTGGCTTCCCACTTAGATGCTTTCAGTGGTTATCCGTCCCAGACTTAGCTACCCAGCGATGCCGTTGGCACGACAACTGGCACACCAGCGGTCTGTCCATCCCGGTCCTCTCGTACTAGGGACAGCTCCTCTCAATTCCCTTACGCCCACAGCGGATAGAGACCGACCTGTCTCACGACGGTCTGAACCCAGCTCGCGTGCCACTTTAATGGGCGGACAGCCCAACCCTTGGGACCTACTCCAGCCCCAGGATGTGACGAGCCGACATCGAGGTGCCGCACCTTCCCGTCGATGTGAACTCTTGGGGAAGACTAGCCTGTTATCCCCGGGGTAGCTTTTATCCGTTAAGCCACAGCCTTTCCACTCAGAACCGTGGGTTCACTAACGCCGACTTTCGTCTCTGCTCAACCTGTCCGTCTCGCAGTCAAGCTCCCTTTTGCGTTTGCACTCTACAACTGGTTTCCATTCAGCCTGAGGGAACCTTTGCGCGCCTCCGTTACTCTTTGGGAGGCGACCGCCCCAGTCAAACTGCCCACCTGACACTGTCCCCATACCGGATTACGCCACAGGTTAGAACCAAAACTCAATCAGGGTGGTATTTCACCAACGACTCCACCGACCCTGGCGAACCAGCTTCTCAGTCTCCCACCTATCCTACACAGAGTAAGCCCTAATCCAATATCAGGCTGCAGTAAAGCTCCACGGGGTCTTTTTGTCCTGCTGCGGGTAAGAAGCATCTTTACTCCTACTTCAGTTTCACCGGGCCCTCCGTCGAGACAGCGCCCCACTCGTTACGCCTTTCGTGCGGGTCGGAACTTACCCGACAAGGAATTTCGCTACCTTAGGACCGTTATAGTTACGGCCGCCGTTCACCGGGGCTTCAGTTCAAAGCTCTCACCTCTCCCCTTAACCTTCCGGCACTGGGCAGGCGTCAGCCCGTATACGTCGTCTCTCAACTTCGCACGGACCTGTGTTTTTGCTAAACAGTCGGCAGGGCCTCTTCTCTGCGGCCTCCTCGGGCTCGTATGCGTTCACATCCTCACCCTACCGAGGCGGTCCTTCTCCCGAAGTTACGGACCCTTTTTGCCTAGTTCCTTGACGAAGGTTCTCCCGTTCCCCTTGGTGTTCTCCACCTGTCTACCTGTGTCGGTTTGCGGTACGGTCGCGCCGGTCTCGCTAGAGGCTTTTCTCGTCAGCTTGGGTTCAATCACTTCCACCTGGTAAAGGCTCGCCTTCACCCCTCAGCTCAGACGGTCTTTTAACCCCGCCTTCAGCGCCTACAGGCTTGGCACCAGCTCTTCCAGCCGCTGGCTGACCTACCCTTCTGCGTCACCCCCTCGCTCTATCAACCGGGCGCGGTACAGGAATATTCACCTGTTGTCCATCGACTACGCCTTTCGGCCTCGCCTTAGGTCCGACTAACCCGACGCGGATTGACCTCCCGTCGGAAACCTTAGACTTCCGGGGACTGCGGTTCTCACACAGCTCTCGCTACTCGTGCCAACATTCTCGCTTCCATGCCCTCCACGACTCCTCACGGTATCGCTTCGATGCGCATGGAACGCTCGCCTACCTCCCGTGCATGCGCACACGCACACACGAATCCGTAGCTTCGGCGGGTGGCTTAAGCCCCGTTATATTTTCGGCGCAGTATCACTTGACCAGTGAGCTGTTACGCACTCTTTCAAGGATGGCTGCTTCCAAGCCAACCTCCTGGCTGTCACGGTAACACCACTTCCTTTCCCACTTAGCCACCACTTCAGGACCTTAGCTGACGGTCTGGGCTGTTCCCCTCTCGACCACGAAACTCATCTCCCGTAGTCCAACTGCCGCCCTTAAGCATAGGCATTCGGAGTTTGGTTGAGTTCGGTAAGCATTTCGCCCCCTACCTCATCCAGTGCTCTACCTCCTATCCTCAACGAGCGACGCTAGCCCTAAAGCTATTTCGGCGAGAACCAGCTATCTCCAGGTTCGTTTGGCATTTCACCCCTATCCACACCTCATCCGAGCACTTTGCAACGTACACCGGTTCGACCCTCCACGAAATTTTACTCCCGCTTCAGTCTGGACATGGATAGCTCACCTGGTTTCGGGTCTACGGCCAGCAACTCTACGCCCTCTTCAGACTCGCTTTCGCTTCGGCTCCGGCGCCCACGCCTTAACCTCGCTACCGACCGTAACTCGTTGGCTCATTCTCCAATAGGCACGCCATCACCCGGCCGGGCAAAACCCGGCATCAGGCTCTGACTGCTTGTAAGCATACGGTTTCAGGCTCTCTTTCACTCCCCTATCAGGGGTCCTTTTCACCTTTCCCTCACGGTACTTGTCCACTATCGGTCGCCAAAGGTATTTAGTCTTGGAGAGTGGTCTCCCCAGCTTCTCACAGGGTTTGCGTGCCCCGTGATACTCAGGATCCCGACCAGGTCTTCGCAGATTTCGCCTACGGGACTCTCACCCTCTCCGGTCCGCCTTTCCAGTGCGGTTCCGCTATCCGCTCCAACCCTCTCGCCGGTCCTGCAACCCCGAACCAGCTCTCACCGGCCCGGTTTGGACTGCTCCGCTTTCGCTCGCCACTACTCACGGAATCCTCTCTTTTCCTCCGGGTACTTAGATGTTTCACTTCCCCGAGTTCCCCGCAACGCAGCTATCTCTTCACCGCGCGCTGCCCCGGCATTCCCCAGGGCGGGTTTCCCCATTCGGATATCTGCGGCTCAATGCCTTACCACGACTCCCCGCAGCTTTTCGCAGTGGTACACGTCCTTCCTCGGCCTTTGGCGCCAAGGCATCCTCCGTATGCCCTTCGTAGCTTATCCTGCTGTGCATCAGAGCAACGACCCACAGGCCGCCGCTCACTCCCTACTCCTACAGCAGTTCTTCTCTATCCTATTCAGTTCTTAAGGTGCCAACCCTGCTCCAACCGGGCCTGACTCTTCACCCGCACCGCAGCCAGCCCATCCTCCCGCTCAACCACCGTGCGGCTGTGGGCCTGCGTGGACTCGAACCACGGACCCCTGCGTTATCAGCACAGTGCTCTAACCGTCTGAGCTACAGGCCCTCTCCACTCACTTCGCCAGAGGCAGCACGCTAACCCCTGAAAAGTGGCAAGAAGCAACCAACCCAGCCCGGACGCACCCGCTTCTGCGACAGCATAACTCCCACCATCTCCACAAATGCGCCCCGTCCTTCCTTAGAAAGGAGGTGATCCAGCCGCACCTTCCGGTACGGCTACCTTGTTACGACTTCGTCCCAGTCATCAGTCCCACCCTAAACAGCTCCCTCCCGCAGGTTGGGTCACCGTCTTCAGGTCTTACCAACTCCCATGACGTGACGGGCGGTGTGTACAAGGCCCGGGAACGTATTCACCGCAGTATTGCTGACCTGCGGTTACTAGCAACTCCGGCTTCATGCAGGCGAGTTGCAGCCTGCAATCCGAACTATGACCGGCTTTGATGAGATTCGCTCCAGGTCTCCCCTTCGCTTCCCTTTGTACCGACCATTGTAGCGTGTGTGTAGCCCTGGACATAGAGGCCATGCTGACTTGACATCATCCGCACCTTCCTCCGGCTTGTTACCGGCAGTCTCGCTAGACACTTGTAACTAGCAACACGGGTTGCGCTCGTTGCGGGACTTAACCCAACATCTCACGACACGAGCTGACGACAGCCATGCAGCACCTGTCTGCGCTGCCCGAAGGCTCGTTCCAGTTTCCCTTCACTACTACGCAGATGTCAAGCCCAGGTAAGGTTCTTCGCGTTGCATCGAATTAAACCACACGCTCCGCTGCTTGTGCGGGCCCCCGTCAATTCCTTTGAGTTTTAGCCTTGCGACCGTACTCCCCAGGCGGTGAACTTATCGCGTTTGCTCCGGCACAGACGGCTTCTACACCGCCCACACCTCGTTCACATCGTTTACAGCGTGGACTACCGGGGTATCTAATCCCGTTCGCTACCCACGCTTTCGTGCCTCAGCGTCAGTCAAATGCCAGGGGGCCGCCTTCGCCTCTGGTGTTCTTCCCGATCTCTACGCATTCCACCACTACACCGGGATTTCCGCCCCCCTCTCATTCACTCTAGCCATGCAGTTTCCAACGTCCTCTCCCAGTTAAGCCAGGAGCTTTCACGCCAGACTTGCACCGCCGCCTGCGCACCCTTTACGCCCAGTAATTCCGGATAACGCTCGACACCTACGTGTTACCGCGGCTGCTGGCACGTAGTTAGCCGTGTCTTCGTCCTGGGGTACCGTCCTCACTCTTCCCCCAGTTAAGGAGTTTACAATCCGAAAACCTTCGTCCTCCACGCGGCGTTGCTGCGTCAGGGTTTCCCCCATTGCGCAATATTCCTCACTGCTGCCCCCCGTAGGAGTCGGAACCGTGTCTCAGTTCCCGTGTGGCTGGCCTTCCTCTCAGAACAGCTATCGATCATCGCCTTGGTAGGCCTTTACCCCACCAACCAGCTAATCGACCGCAGGCCCCTCCCAAATCGCCTCAGCTTTCCTCACCGCACTCCCGTTACGGCGAGATTATGCGGTATTAGCCACAGTTTCCCGTGGTTATCCCCCGTTTCAGGGCAGGTTACCTACGTGTTACGCACCCGTTCGCCACTCTCCACGACACACTTCTACCTAAGCAAAAGCGCACCGCTTCCCGTTCGACTTGCATGTGTTAAGCACGCCGCCAGCGTTCATCCTGAGCCAGGATCAAACTCTCCGTAATTTCTCAACGACAACCTCCACCCACCCTCCCGGATGAGCAGCGCCGCCGTATCCTTACGCAAAGCTACTTCCAAACTCCCGTTGACTCGCCCCCAAACCAGAATACGCCCCACCCAACAGCAGACCGCACCCCAGCCCAAGAGCTTCCTTCTAGGCTCGCTGGACTCGCTCTTCTTACCACTCTTCAGCTGTTAATGTGCCGCAACCCTACTACTCTACTATACACCCACACATCCGCCAAATCAGAGAACCAAACGATCTGCTGCAGATCGTTCACCTCCCCCACAGCCGTGAAGGTTTCCCGACTCTATCACACTCTACACCCACTGTCAAAATGATTTTCGGACCGATCTGCCCGTGTTCTTGCGCCCTTGCGGCCAGAGGGAAAGATCGGGCTCAACCGTTCTGCCAGTCAAGACACTCAACGTTGACGGCGCAGGGCACCGTTCGGTTTGTCCCGACTCCTGATCAACTTCATCTCTCTGATCTCCGCCAACGTCTGATCAGCTGCCAGGATGGAACGGGTGAAATCGTGTTGCGGCGCCTCAAACACCTGTTGGATGGTCCCCTGCTCGACCACTTTGCCGCCGTGCAATACACTCACCCGATCCGCGATGCGGCGCACGACGCGCAGATCATGTGCAATCAGTAGGACTGCCAGATGGCTCTCCCGCTTCAATTGATCGATCAGTTCGAGGATCGAGGCCTCCACGGAAACGTCCAGCGCCGAGGTTACCTCATCACAAATCAGAACACGCGGTTTGGCAGCCAGCGCGCGGGCGATTGCAATACGCTGTCGTTCGCCGCCGGAGAGTTGGCGCGGGAAGCGCGTCAATAGAGTTGGCGAGAGCCTGACTTTTTCCGTCAAGGCTCGCATCTCGGCCTCCGCGTCGCTGCGACTTAGCCCGCGCATCGACCGCAGTGCATGCAGAAGAGTATCGCCGACGCGATGTCGCGGATTGAGCGAACCCTGCGGGTCCTGGGGAACAAACTGAATTGTGCGCCGCTCGGCGAAGGTTCGATCCTGTACCCGCGGCGTCAGACGCGACTGCGCTATCTCCACTGTCCCCGCATCGGGCTCGAGGAGACCAAGCAGACATTTGACTACCGTGCTCTTACCCGCCCCGGACATGCCGATCAGAGCAAGACACTCCCCGGCCTCAACCGAGAGGTCCAGCCGGTCAACTACGCGGCTGCGCGCTCTTCCCCGTCCGTAACCGGCAACCAAACCCCATGCGCTCAGAAGGGGCCTTTTTGTGTCTGAACCGGCCCCGTTTGTCAGGACTTTAACCGGAGTTTCGTCGCAGGCAGCGACGAGTTCGCGCGTATGTGCGTGTTTTGGCTTGGCCAGCGTCGCCGCAGCCTCTCCTTGCTCCACGATTTCTCCATTGCGCAGAACCAGCAACCTGTCTGCAGTTCTTGCAACCAAGCTGAGGTCGTGCGACACCATAACAAGAGTGATGCCTCGCAGGTCCACCTGACGTTCGATCTCCTGAGTTATCAGTCGTCGTGTCATGAGGTCCAATGAGGCCGAAGGCTCATCGAGAACAAGCACAGCGGGGTCGGGGGCGAGGGCGCGGGCAATGGCGACGCGCTGGAGTTGTCCTACCGACAGTTCGTGGGGGTAGCGGCGGGCGAAGCCGGTGTCGCCTGGCAGCCCTACTGCCTCAAGTCGCTTTTCAGTCGATTTGTCGCTGCGCCGGTCGCGCACCAGCTCCTCGACCTGGCTGAAAATTCGCATGTGGGGCGTTAGGGCGGCTGCCGGGTCCTGGCCCAGGTAAGAGATTACTGTGCGTCGGTAGCCGCGCAGATCGGAAGGCGAAGCGGTAAGTACCTCCCGTCCGGCAACATGGATCCAGCCGGCGACGAGACGCAGTCCCGGCCGGAAATGGCCCAACAGGCTCAGCGCCAGCGCCGTCTTTCCCGCGCCCGATTCACCGACGATTCCCAAACGCGCGCCGGCGGATAATGAGAAAGAAACATCGTGCAGGACCGTGTGGCCGACCTGATCCTGCACGGTCAGGCCTTCGACCCTGATATCGGCAGCCAAAATTCTGGGGGTCATCGGGCAAACCGATCCGCAACGGCCTGGAGAACGAGGTTCACCGAGATAGAGAGCAAGGCAATCATGAGGGTAGGCAGCACGAGCGCCCAGAGATTCAGGCCGGCCCCTTCGGCGTTTTCGCGAATCATCACAGCCCAGTCTGTTCTTGGCGTTTCCGGCCCGAAACCAAGCAGACTGAGGGCCGCTACAAGATAGAGAGCGCCTACAAAACGCATGCCGGAGTCGGCAAGGACAGGGCCGATAATGTGTGGAAAAATCTCCCGACGCAATATTGTGAAGGTGCTGTCGCCCTGCGTGACGCTCACCTGCACGTAAGGTGCCTGGCTCACTTCAAGCGTAGACGCGCGCGTCAGCCGGGCAAGAAATGGCGCTCCCGTAACTACCATCGTTACGATAATGACGAGCTCGCCGCTGCCCCAACCTGTGGCCAGCACCAACACAAGAAGCACCGGCGGCAGCACGAGCAGGAGATCGAGTGCGGCCAGCAGCAGGGTTTCAATGCGGCCCTGAATATAGCCGATTGTTATGCCGGCTGCCGTGCCGACCACGACCGTGGCTGCGGTCGCAATGAGGGGCACAAGGATCATGCCGCGGCCACCGTAGAGAAGCTGCGACCAGAGGTCCCGTCCGAGCCGGTCGGTGCCAAATGTATAGCCGTCGCCGGGTGGCTGAAACGGCGCGGCCACTGTGGCACCGAGCGCCTCCGGCGCAATCCACGGGCCAAATATCGCAAGGACAAGGACAGCAGTTCCGGGAAGGGCGGCCAGAGGGAGCAGGAATCGACCTGTTCCGGCACGGAGAAGGCGTTGCAGGCGCCCGTCGCTCCGAAGATAGTTCGAATCAGTCGCTGAATTGCTGGAACGCATTTCGACCATGATCAACGCAGCCTGGGGTTCGAGAGGACGGCGATGATATCGGCGATCGTAAAGGCGGCGATGACCGTCGAAGCCATTACCAGCCCTGTTGCCAGGACAATTCCTACGTCCTTGAGGGCGACGGCGCTGGCAAGCAACGAACCCATGCCGGGGTAGGCGAAGACTTGCTCGACAACAACGGCTCCTCCCACGAGGAACGCAGTTACCGCCGCCATCACCTGCGCGATTGGGCCCACGGCGCCCGGAAGCAGATGCCGCATCAGGACGCGTGTGGGCGACAGGCCGGCAAGTCTCGCGGCCTCAACGTTTGGCGCGGTCTGCATGTCCACTACGGCTGCCCGCACGTAGCGGCTTGCCCACGCTCCTGCCGGTACTGCCAGTGATAGCGCCGGCAGCATCAGGATTTTTGGAAGATCGAAGGGAGTCTTGCCCGCGACCAAGAAGGAGACCGGCGGGAGCCAGTCAAGCACAAACGCAAATATCGATATCAGGACGCCGGCCAGTATGAAGTCCGGCACACTCACGCCGATCAGGGCGACAACCGAAAATGCGGAGTCGCCGAAGCGACCGGCCCTCAATCCGCCGGCAACACCCAGCGCTAGCGCGATGGCAATGGCAAAGACGAATGATACGCCGGCAAGAGTGAGGGAATTTGCGCCCCGCTCCCGCAGCAGGGGCCAGACGGGAACGCCGCTTATGCTGGTGCCTGCATCTCCCTGGAGCATTCCGGTCAGCCAAGAGAGATACTGCTCTGTCAGCGAGCGGTTCAGGCCCAGTTTTTTTCGCATTTCTGCCACAGTCTCAGGCGTCGCCCGGTTGCCAAGTATGCGCCGTGCGGGGTCGCCGGGGAGCACATATATGGCCGCGTACAGCAGGATGGAAACGAGCCAGAGTACCGCGATGCCCGCGCCGACACGCCGCGCGAGCATGCGGCCTGCAGTTCTTGTCACTGGCGTTCGCTTTACCCTGTATAACTGGCCAGGTGGAAACGAGGTGCAGACTGGCTATAGATCACACCCGAGAGGCCAGACACCGCTGCGTTTATATCCTCCTGGAAGGCCCATAACACCAGGCCGTCGTGCTGGTGGAGATATGCCTGGACATCCATGCCCAGCTCGGCGCGCCGGTCGGAATCAACCTCTGCGATAAGCGCGCCGAGTATTGCGTCATACTCTTCTCCCGCCATGCCGGTAATATTGAACCCTCCCTGGGAACCAGTCATCAGTGCAGCGTGGACCGCGGCGGGACGGTTGGTGTGTATTGAGGACTGCAGCGGCGTCGTCATCAGCCGCATGAAATCCCCAAAAAACTGGTCGGCGGGGAGCTCCTCCAGCGTAAGGGTCACGCCGACCTCCGCCAACTGCTGTGCCAGTAGTTCTGCGGCGGCCGTCATGCCCGGATACACTTCGGCGGTCAGAATGGAGAGTTCTGTGACGCCCGCAGCCGCGAAGAGGCGCCGCGCCTCCTCCACATTGCGCTCGCCCTGCGGCAACAAGTCGTTGTATCCTGCCAGTCCCTTGCCGACGACGTCGTTCCCGACCTCGCCGAATCCAAATAGAACTGTGTTGATCAGCGCCTCTCTGTCCACCGCAAGCTTCAAGGCCCGCACCACATCCGGGTTGTCAAATGGCGGGATCGCGGTGTTTGCTGCAAATGAATGTGCAGTTGAGTTCGCCACCCCGGCCGGCAGAATCGTGATGTTTGGATTGTTCGCTTCGGCGCGCGCGGCTGCCGGGGTTATGCCTGCGGCGTAATCGATTTCTCCGCCCTTCAGCGCGTTCAGCCTGGCATTTGCGTCGCCTATGAGGATCACTTCCATCCCCTCCAGCAGGGGCGGACCGGCCCAATAGTCCTCGTTTCGCACCAGGCGTATGCTTTTGCCAGCTTCGTAGGCTTCCAGCTTAAAGGGGCCGCTCCCAATCGCCTCCGGTCCGCCGGTTGAGCCCTCCGGCACGACGATCGAAATGGTGGCGAGGTTGCGGTCCAGGAAATCTCCTTGAGGGGCGTGCAGCGGCACGACCAGAGTCTTGTCGTCGGGAAAGCTGATATTGGCGATGTCTATGTTGACAAAAAACTGCGCAAAGAAGGGGGCCTGTGCCGGGTCGGCGAAGGTAGCGAACGAGTAGGCGACGTCCTGAGGTCTCACCGGGCTGCCGTCGTGGAATGTCGCTTCCTTGAGGACGATGGTCCACACGCTGCCGTCTTCGTTCGGGGTCACCGACTGCGCCAGGCCGAGTTGCACCTCGGAGCCGACAAGCCACGCCAGCGTATCGTAGACGGCCCAGAGGCCAATCCAGTCAGCCAGGCCCTGTGCAAAGAAGGGGTTAAAGGTGTCGACAGCTTCGCTGGGCGCGCCGACGCGCACCCAGCCGCCGCTATCAACAGCTTCGTCTGCTGACGCGGCGGCTGGAGCAGGACGGTCCGCTACGCCTTCCGTCGCGACAACACATGCGCCGAGCACAAGCGCCGCGGCGACGACGAGCATACCAAGGGCGAGTCGCCACAGTTTAGGTTGAGGGGTTGCAGAATTGCTCCCCGGATCTGATACGTGTGCCATCTTTTCTCCTCTTTCTTCAGGATCTTGCTTCACCATTGGGCTACTTTCCTATCGTTGTTATGCGTCTACTAAGAATGGCTAGCCCCGACGGGCCGGACGTCGCTGACCTCAGACCCGGCATCGTCGAACAGCCACGCGAGCGAAGGTTCGTCGTCTGGAACGGTCTACGTAGTCCGGCTGGGGCCGCGCGGCCCATTGGGCGGCCCGGGGGGAAGTCGTGGAGTTACGGCGGCCTCTATGTGCCGTCATCGTGTCCCCAGAGCGCGGCATAAGTTGACGAGCTGACAAGCCAGCTCGTCATGGCGGCCTTGCGCGACCAGGACCCCGTCATCCAGAAATGCTACCCTGGCCGCTCTTTGGGCCGTCGTCTCTCGGTGGGCGATGATAATGGTGGTCCGTCCCTCCATCATCCGCCGCATCGCCTGCTGGACCAGGGCTTCCGTTCCTGGGTCGACGTTCGAAAGGGCTTCGTCCAGGATGGCGACCTCGGCGTTGACCAAAGCAACCCGCGCCAGCGAGATCAGCTGGCGCTCTCCGGCTGACAGCCGCGCCCCGCGCGCGGCCGTCTCTGTACGCAGGCCATCAGGAAACTGGCTGAACCGTTCGGCCAGCCCCAGGTCGGAGACCACTTTTGGAGATCTCCGCTTCTGGCGTCTCCGGACGGAACAGTCCAATGTTGTCAGCCACTGTGCCTCGAAAAAGGTGACCTTCCTGCGGCAACAGCACGATGCGGCGTCGGACGCTGGCCAGTTTGGCGTCCTTAAGATCAAGACCACCGTATGAAATGCGTCCCAGCTCGGGGTCGTACAGCCTTGCCAGCAGGCGGGCCAATGTAGACTTGCCTGCGCCCGTACGCCCCACGAGCGCAAGCGTCTCTCCGGGCTGAACGGACAAACTGATCTCCCTGAGGACCGGTCTCCCGGGCGTATAGGAAAATGTGACATCACCGGCTTCCAGGTTGCCGCTGGTAGCCAGTTCAGCCGCACCGGGCCGCTCCCTGACCTCCAGGGGTACATCCAGCAGCGCGAAAATGCGCCCCAAAGAGGCCTTCGCTGCCTGGGCTTCGCCGAAGAGCCGGCCCAGGGACTCCAACGGCCCGAAAATCTTGGTCAGCGATAGCACGAACGCGGACACGATACCGACGGTGATCAAACCCACCGAGCTCAGTCCGGCCGGCCGGCGCTGTGTTGCCATCAGCAATGTTTTCTTCTGTTCACCGCCGGTTAGCCCCTCCCATACCGCCGCATCCGTGGCCGGGTCCAGCGAGGACGATGCATCGTCCAGTAGCATTACGCGCGACCCGACCAGCACGGCCCGCGCCAGCGCCACACGCTGCCGCTGCCCGCCGGAGAGCGTCAGACCACGTTCGCCGATGACCGACTCGTAGCCGTCAGGCATCTCCATGATGAACTGATGCGCCTGCGCCAGCCGCGCCGCCTGCTCGATCTGCGCATCTGTTGCCTCCGGCATTCCCAGCGCGATGTTGGCCGCTATCGTGTCTCGGAACAGCACTGCATCGTCCGTGGCCAGGCATACCGCCTTGCGCAGCTCCTCCAGACAGAGGTCGCGCACATCGACGCCATCAAGATAGACGCCTCCCTCCTCTGGGTCGTACAGGCGGGGCGGGAGGCTCAACAGCACGCTCTTGCCCGACCCGGACCTGCCCACCAGCACCACCACTTCTCCCGCGTCGACCGCCAACGACACTTCGTCCAGCACCCGCCGTTCTCCAAACCTCACGCTGACGTTGCTGAACTGCAGCGCGCCTCCGGTTGCAGGCAGAACTTCCGCATGGGGCGGGTCGCTGATCGCAGGCTCGACGCGTAGCAGGGCATTGATCCGTCCTGCCGAAGCCCTGGCCTGCATCAGAAAGTTGAAACGCTCCAGCAGCCCCAGAGTGTTGTTGAGGCGGACCATCCAGGCGCCGAAGGCCAGCAGCATTCCCACCGTCATCTCTCCCGTGATCGCCCAGCGGCCGCCCCAATAGAGCAGCGCCACCATAGCAAGGGCCGGAAGCGTACCGCCGAGTACTGTATATGCCGTATCCAGACGGACAAGGGACATGGCTCGCGCGACGATCGCATTGCTGGCCGATTCGTAGCGGCTGCACTGGTGCGACTCGATGCCGAAGCCTTTGATCACGCGTACGCCGAAGATGTTCTGATGTAAAATGCCGGTAAGCCGGCCGGCCGCCTCTCGCAACGCCACTGTTCGGGCCTCATAGGTCCGCTTGATTGCGGCGGTTAGCAGCAGCACGACCGGGATGAAGGCCGCGCCAATCAGTCCCAGTTTCAGGTTCATCTGCAGCATGAAGAGGATGATCAGGATTGAACCCAATGTGTAGGCGACCGATGTCGCGACAGTGCCTATGACGGTATTGATAGCGTTTATGTCGGATGATATCCGAGTCAGCAGGTCGCCGCGGTCGGCCCAGTCGTGGAAGCCGGAGTCCAGGCCCAAGAGATGACGGACCAGGCGGACGCGCAGTCCCAGGTCGCTGTACGCTCCTGCCTGCGTGGCGGCGATATGGCGCATACCGCTGAAAAACGCGGTCAGCGCGCCGTTTATCAGCAGTACGGAGAGCCAGAGTGACAGCTGCCACCAGACTCTGGGAACAAGACCCTGGTCGATGGCACGTTGCGCCAGAAGGGGGACGACCGCCACCGTGGCCTCCCACGCCATACCTACGGCCGCGCCGCGGAGCACGGCGCCGCGTCCCTTTCGCCAAGCGTATCCCAGGGCGTATTCGAGTCTGGCGCAAGACTGAATAGCTTCGTCCGCTGTCAGCGTCATTTCATGATCTCACCCGATGATCCAGGACTGACGGCAGGCTCCCGTTCAGGAACTGCCCGCCTGGGCCGGTGCGGCGCGGTCTTCGTCCTCCTGCTCCGCCACGCTGCGATCAAAGTAATATTGTTGCAATTCCAGCTGCTCTGGGATGGGGCGGCGCGAGCAGTAGCCGCACTTGCCCATGTCGGGGTGAAGATGCTTCTGACAGCACACTTCGATCTGCATGAAAAGCGCCCGGTGGTCTCCGCTCGTGAGCGGATGGACCGACGGGCGGTCGCGCAACGGCGTGGGACCGCGATCCAGCAGCGCCGCTTTTTCGGCCTTCGCTTCCTCAATTGTGAAGAATCCATTCCTCTGCAGGCGCATGATCGCGCTGGCACAGCAGGTCGCGACGCTGGCCCACATGACGTTCATGCCGAGTTTTGTTCTCGTTCGCACAAGCGAAAAGAGTGGGCGCAGGTGACGTTCTATCAAGCCCTCGAACATCCACGCGGTCAGAGATTCGAAGTCCGGGACAGTGGTCGCGTCTTCATGCATCGCGGCACTGTCGGAAGGAAGAGCTGCAAAGCGCCGCGAAGGATAGGCGGATTCAACGATTTCCCCCGATCCGTCGAAACGGAGCGCGAAGTTTTGCGCGCTCAAGTCCGGCACCCGCTTAAGCACATAGAGCCCATAGACAACTGCCGGCACGAAAAGATGCGTGTAATACGGCATGAACAGCGCGACCTGTAGAAACGGTCGTTCCGTATTCACATACTTGCCAAAAAGGCCAAGCAACTCTTTGAGCACTCCTTCGGTAGCGAGGAGGTCGCTGGCAAGATACCAGCCCGAACCGGCAGGCGGCCCAAATGAGACCCGAGGACCTGCCGATTCCCTGCTTCCGCCCTCGATTTGGACGAGCGCTTCTTCGAGAGGATGTGTGAGCTCTGCGATGGTCATTGGTAGCGCTCCTTTCAGCCACCAGCGGCGGGCTGGACGGCGGCCGCGCGCGCCCCGATCCGCCATTCGGCCGCCCGCTTCCGATCAAGCCACAACCGGCTGTAGCGGCCCTCCTCGTGCCCGATAAGCTCCTCGTGCGTACCGCGCTGAACGATGCTTCCGCCGTCGACCACGAGAATCTGGTCGGCGGACTGAATCGTTGTCAGGCGATGCGCGACGATTAGCACCGTCTTGTTGCACAGCAAATTGACCAGCGCCGCCCGGACAGCGTGGTCGTTTAGCGGGTCGAGCGAAGAGGTTGGCTCATCGAGAAGAACAATGGGCGCGTCCTTCAGGACCGCGCGCGCGATCGAAAGACGCTGGCGCTCGCCGCCGGACAGGGTCGCGCCTCCCTCACCTACGATCGTTTTGTAACCCTGCGGCAGCTCGGCGATGAAATCATGCGCCTGAGCCGTCCGTGCCGCCGCCTCGATTTCGGCTTCACTGGCGTCCGGGCGTCCAAAGGCGATGTTTTCCAGCACCGACGCGCGGAACAGATAGACATCCTGGAAGACGACTGTGATCTGCTCAAACAGCTGCTGATGCGTCAGTTCTCGCACATCAACTCCGCCTATCCGCACCGCGCCTTCGTCTACATCCCAGAAACGGGATACAAGGTTCAGAATTGTGCTCTTCCCGGCGCCGGAGGGACCGACGAACGCGGTCGTTGTCCCGGCACGGGCGACGAACGATACATCCTGCAGAGTCGGCTTCGACTCGTATCCAAAGTGGACGGCTTCGAATTCGACGTCATGGCCCTGCGGCTGCGCGGAGGCTTCTGAGGGCGCGGCCTGTACGTCAAGGTCCATGATGCGGCCGATCCTCTCCAGCGCGGCATCGCCGAGCCGCAGCGTCTCAAGTTGCGCCGCGAGCGCTACAATCGGCCCGTAAACACGCAGGATCAGAATGAGGAAGATAAGCGCAGTGCTCGCGTCGATCGCGCCGCCGAACCAGCGGTAGGCAACCGTGGCGATCACCACCGGAACGCCCAACTGCACAACGCCGATCGTTAGAATTCCGAGAGGCAGAATATGCACGACCAGTTGGTTGTTGATTTTGCGAATTGCCGCCGCCGCGCGCGCGTAGTGGTTCAGTCGATCATTCGTGCGGTTGAACGCCCTCGCGACTGCGATCCCCTGCACGTATTCCAGTATGCGACCGCTCGATTCCGCGAGACGATCGCCCCTCAGCAATGCCAGCGCCTTGAAACGGTTGTTGACCCAGAAGAACAACGGCCCCGCGACCACAAGGCTCAGCGTGACCGCCGCCGCCAGAGGAGCGTCAATGAACACCATCGCCGCGACCACGAAAACAGGTAGGCCGATCGCGCCGAACAACGCAGGTACCGCCTCTGACACATATTGGGTCACCATCTCAAAGTCGCTGGTAAAGTTAGCGGTCACATCCCCGGTTGAGCGGGAGCGGAGCGTACCCAGAGGCAGGCTTTGCACGTGTTCTAACGTATGCGCCCGCGCATCGCCGACAGCGAGGAAGCTGCCGATCCAGCCAAAATAGTTGCTCGCGTACCAGACACCGAACTGCAGGTGTACCGCAAGAACCGTCACGCTCGTCGCAATCCAGGCATGGGTTGCCGTCAATGTTCCCGCGTGCAGATGGTCGACGACCCAGACCAGAAATACAATTGGAATGCCGGCGCACATCGCCTGCAGAAAACGCAGCGCAACCGCTAGCTTGACCTCCCGGGCGCGTGGGCCCATCAGGCGCCACACCGTACTGATCGGACCAATGTAGGAGGGCTGGGAACTGCGCAAACTCTTCTGCGTCATGCCGCTACTCCTCCACCTGCCGGGTCCTGTCTGCCGGCCGTCAGTGCTATTCTGGAGGCACTCGAGAAGGCATCCCACATTTGCGCGTAGAGCCCTTCTTGCTCGATCAACTCCCCGTGTCTGCCGCGCTCGATAATCCGCCCTTCATCGAGCACCAGCGTCTGATCGGCCCCGGCGACCGTGGAAAGACGATGGGCGATCACGAGCACTGTTCTGCCCTCCGTCAGACCGTTCAGGGCCTCCTGCAGGGCCACCTCGTTATCCGGGTCGGCGAAGGCCGTCGCCTCGTCAAGGACAACGATCGGGGCCTGCTTCAGGATTGCACGCGCGATCGCCAGTCTCTGACGCTCGCCGCCCGACAGACGGTCCCCGTATTCGCCGAGGGGAGTCTCGTAGCCCTGCGGCATCGCCGCGATGAATTCGTGCGCGCGCGCCGCCTTGGCCGCGTCCACGATTTCTTCGTCTGTCGCGTCAGGTTTCGCCATGCGCAAGTTGGCCGCTACCGAGTCGTTGAAGAGAAAGGTCTCCTGAAAAACAAACGCGACCTGTTCCATCAGCTGGGTCATCGGCATATCGCGAATGTCGACCCCTCCGATGGCGATTCTTCCGTTGTCCACGTCCCAAAAGCGGGCGATCAGCCGCGCCAGGGTCGATTTTCCGGCCCCCGACGGGCCTACAATTGCCGTTACCGTGCCCGGCTCGGCCGTGAAGGTTATCCCCTGCAAGACCTGCCGCGACCGTTCGGTCCCGTTCGCGTAGGAGAACGCGACGCCGTTGACCTCGATGCTTGCACTTTCAACGAACGCCTCTTCACTGGCCTGGGGCAAGACGTCCGCGTTGTCCAATTCGCGAACCAGCCGTGCGCCGAGACCGATGTGGGCCATAGTCGCTATCACGTGGAGTATACGCATCAGCGGCATTGTGAAGCCGAGCCCTACGACAAAAAAGAAGAGAAGCGACGAGGTATTGATCAGTCCCAGGTGCCAAAACAGAAGCCCAAACGGGATGATCGTAAGCACCGGTGAGCTCACCAATACGTAAAAGACCGTAAAGAGCGGCAGAAACTCCCGTCCCCAGTCAGATTCATACTTTGCCGCAGCGTCGATTGCAGTTTTCGTCTCCCCGAAGACCCGTCCGGTCCCGTTAAAGGTGCGCACTACCGGCATCGCGCGTATGAATTCCACGATTGAGGAGTTCATGCGCGCCATACTACGCGTATACTCAGCCAGTTTTCCGCTGCCGATCCTGACTCCTATCGCCATAATCGGTAGCGCAACCACGACGACCGCAAGGCTCACCAAGGCCATCCGCCAATCCACAAAAAATAGCCACACGATCAGGAACGTCATCGCTGTGAACGCAGATACCATGTCGGGAACGATGTGAGCGAGAAAGAGCTCTAGTCTTTCAATATCGTCGCTTAGCGAACGCTGGATCTGGCCCGAACGCTTGCTGGTAAGAAAGCCCAGCGGAACGTTCCCGAGGCGCCGTCCTATGCGCAAACGCAGCTGCTCTAGAGTCGCATACGCCCCGCGATGCGAGACCCACTCCCCGGCCGCGCCCAGTGTGTATTGGAGCGCGAGAAACGCGGCCGCAATCCCGGCGTAACGGTACAAATCAGCGCGAGTGGCTTCGCCGCTTACGACGTCGTCCACGGCACGGTAAATGACCCAGAATGGGCCTAGCATTGCAAGCGACGACAGCGACGACAGGGCTGCCGCTGCTGCGAAAGCCTTCCAGTTGCCGCGGGCAAAGGGCAGCATCAACCGGAAACCGGTCAGAAACGTGATTTCGTCAGGTCCGACGCTCTCATTCGTTCCCGTCGCAACAGACTTTGAGCTTTCGGTCGCGGAAGGAATTGTTAAGGTCGAATCAGTCACCTTGATCCACCCTGAATGATCCTTTAAGTGGGAAAGATGGCTGCGTCCTCAGTCTCGAAACTGCAGAAAGGCTTTCGGCACGCCAGCGGCCGGCGTTAAAGGCACAAACAGACAAGGAACACATGGACAGCGCCTGGACGCCCCTCCTTCCCCAGTGAATTGCCGGCATGTGCCGGCGTCGTTCCGGAAGGGTCTATGATCGGCAAAGTATAGCACGGAAAAGTCGGGAAATCGGGCAAATCCGGGAGGAAAGTCTGTGCGGTATCCCTTAACGCCATCGTTAATTGAGGTTCACTTTATAGTGAAGTACAGTTGCGCGTTTGCGCTGCGCGATTACTCTTATAGACCAACCCGCGGAAGAGTTTCTGCACTCCAGCGGGCCGTGCCGTTACAGAACGAGGCCACTGTTATCCCCGTCCCGAATGTTCGTGTTATCATGGGTATCGCCAGCCCGCGGGGGCGCAGCAGAAGCGGTACTGAGGCAATGCAATAATGACGAAGACAGGCCCGGCCAAACAGATCCTGGTCGTCGACGACGAGCCGCGCATGGTGCGGTTCGTCAAGATGAACCTGGACCTGGAAGGCTATCAGACTCTCGAAGCCAATGACGGCTTTCAGGCGCTGGAAAAGATACGCGAATACGAGCCGAACCTGGTGCTTCTGGATGTCGAGATGCCGGGGCTGGACGGCTATGAGACGCTGGAGCGGCTGCGCGAGATCAGCGACATTCCCGCGATTATGCTTACGGTGCGCTCCGATGAGGAGGACCGCATCCGGGGACTGGATCTGGGGGCGGACGACTATGTGACGAAGCCGTTCAGCCCGCGCGAGCTATCCAGCCGGATCCGCGCCGTGCTGCGCCGGTTTGAAGTGACGAATCCGCGCCCGGAAGATCAGATAGTTACGATTGATGAGCGGTTGCAGGTGGACCTGCAACGGCGCGATGTCATTGTCGAAGGTGAAAGGCTCAGTTTGCGCCCGACCGAGTATCGATTGCTGCATCAACTGATCCAGAACGCCGGTTGGGTGGTGCCGCATGAGGTCCTGCTGACGAAGGCGTGGGGGCACGAGTATGTGAACGACAATCATCTGTTGCGTCTCTATATTACCTATCTGCGCAAGAAGATCGAGCCGGACCAGTCGAAACCGCGCTACATTTTCACGGAGCGGGGTCTGGGGTATCGTTTTTGCGACTTCAAGGAAGCGGCGTAGTTCTGAAGCGTTCCGGTTTTGTGGAGAATCTCCGCCCGGTCTGTTTTTGAAGACGGTACTGTCTATGCTATCATCTACATTTGGTCTGTGGGGGTGAACCCATCCGGCAGACCCGATCGACTTTCTATCCATTCTGCACGTCCTGGGACTGAGGAATGGGGTGCCGCCCACATGCGGTCATTCCCGGAGTGAACAGGGCGGAAGCGCAACCCTGGAGGTTCTCGTGGCATCAGCGGTAACGATGAAACAGCTGTTGGAGGCGGGCGTGCATTTCGGGCACAGGACCCGCCGCTGGAATCCGAAGATGCGGCCGTATATCTTTACTGAACGCAGCGGGATCCACATAATTGATCTGCATCAGACGATGACGCGGATCAATGAATACTATGAGATGGTGCGCCGCCTGGTGGCCGGGGGCGGCACAGTCCTGTTTGTCGGCACCAAGAGGCAGGCGCAGGGCACGATCGAACAGGAGGCATCCCGTTGCGGCATGCCCTACATCCACAATCGCTGGCTGGGCGGCACGCTGACAAATTGGGCCACGATCAAGCAACGGATCGACTTTCTGAACCGCCAGGAACGGCGCAAGTCCAACGGCGAGTTTCAGTCGCTCCCCAAGATCGAACAGTTGGTGATCGATCGTGAGCTCGCCAAGTTGAACCGGCGTATCGGCGGGATCAAGACGCTCACTGAGATGCCCAACCTGATCTTTGTCATCGACACGATACGGGAAGAGCTGGCGGTCAAGGAGGCGAACAAGATCGGCATCCCGCTGATTGCGGTGACCGATACCAACTCGGACCCGGATAAGATTACCTATATCATACCCGGAAATGATGATGCGATTCGCTCGGTCAAGCTGATCACGCAGATAGTCGCCGATGCAGTCGAAGACGGGCGGCGGTTCCGCGAGGTCGATATGGTGGAAACGGGACAGGTCTCCGAAGACGAACTGGCGGAGTTGGAGCAGTACCTTGGGCCGAGCACGCTGGCCAAGCTGCAGGGCATGGAGGATGAGGAGGAGGGCGCGGCTGACGGCGCGGCCAGGGCGACGGAAGCGGACGCCGTGACGGAAACAGACGCGGCCGGGATGAGCGCCGACGCGGTGGAGACAGAGGAACAGCCGGCTGAGGCTGAGGCGCCCCAGGTGGAGGAGGCCGAGCAGTCTGAATCCGCACAGCAGACGGATGCCGAGCCGGTTGGCGGCGAGGGATAGACGGAGCCGATCTGTTTCGGCCGCCGCGCGCGCGGATAGAGCCGGAAGGGTGTCGCGCTGAAAGATGGCACAGGGCCGGTTTGCCTGCCGTCACCGGCAATCAGGCCTGAACGTCCGCACGGCTGCGGGGAGAACCGTTCACGCTGTGCGGGCGTTTACGCGGGAAGACCATTTACGCGCTGACGCGTGGACTGATATAGAGAATGGCAACGAGGAGGGAGAGAATGGCTGCTATCACGGCACAGATGGTTAAGGAGTTACGCGGCGCGACGGGGGCCGGCATGCTCGACTGCAAGAACGCGCTGATCGAAACGGACGGTGATTTCGACAGGGCGGTGGAATATCTGCGCGAAAAGGGACTGTCAGCCGCAGCCAAAAAGGCCGACCGGGTTGCGCATGAAGGGATCATCGGCGCCTACGTACATCACGGCAGCAAGGTGGCCGCGCTGGTCGAACTCAACTGTGAGACCGATTTTGTCGCCCGCACCGAGCAGTTTCAGGGGCTGGCGCACGATCTGGCTATGCACATTGTGGCAGCCAGCCCCGAATATCTGGCGCGGGAGGAGGTTCCCGCCGATGTGCTGGACAAAGAGATGTCGATCTATAAGGCGCAGGCGCAGGCGAGCGGCAAGCCGGAAAAGATCCTTGACCGAATTGCGCAAGGCAAGCTGGAGAAATGGTACAGCGACGTCTGCCTGATGGAGCAGGTCTATTTCAAGGACTCGGATAGAAACGTTAAGGATGTGTTGGTGGAAAACATTGCCAGCCTGGGAGAGAACATCCAGGTTCGCCGGTTCAGCCGCATGCAGGTCGGCTAGACGCGCCGCCCGACCCAGCCCAGCCTTACTGTTGGGCTGGGCTTTTTTATCTCATCGCCAGCGCGCCACGTGGGGAAACGGCGTTCAGACGAAGGAGTTGCGTGAAATGGCTGTTCTCAAGTACCGCCGCGTTCTACTCAAGATGGGAGGGGAGGCGCTGGCCGGGGAGGGTGGATTCGGCATAAACCCGAGACGGGCCGAGGAGGCAGCCCAGAAGATCCTGGCAGTCGTCAACCTCGGCGCGGAAGTGGCGCTGGTTATCGGCGGCGGCAATATGTGGCGGGGAAAGGAAGACGGCCTCGATCATGGCATGGAGCGGGTCACTGCCGACCATATGGGCATGCTGGCGACGGTGATGAACGCGCTCGCGTTGCAGGACGCGCTGGAACGCGGCGGCCTGCCCACGCGCGTGATGACCGGCATCGAGGTCAGGGCGGTGGCCGAGCCTTACATTCAGCGGAGGGCGATCCGTCATCTGGAAAAAGGCCGTGTCGTCATCTTCGGCGCCGGCACAGGCAGCCCCTATTTTACGACCGATACGGCTGCCAGCCTGCGGGCGATGGAAATCAACGCCGAAATCCTGGTTAAAGCGACAAAGGTGGACGCCGTCTACGACAAGGACCCGAAGCAAAACAGCGACGCGCGGCGCTTCAAACAGCTCTCTTACATCGACGCGCTCCAAATGCGGGTCGGCGTGATGGACAGCACCGCGATCGCGATGTGCATGGACAATAGCCTGCCGATCTCCATCATCAATGTTTGGGCCGAGGACGCGTTGGTGAAGGTAGTCAAGGGTGAGCCGGTCGGCACTGTCTTTTCCAGCGCAACGACATCTTGACGCCGGCGCCGGCAGCGGGGCCTCAAACATCGTTTTTCCTTTGTTCTGAACCTCTGATAGAATAGCGTACAACCAGAGAACCGAGGATGTGAAGGAACTCTATCCAGACTTCAGATTGAGCGGTACTATCCTACCCTGAAATTCGCTAAGGACGGCTTCAGCAGAAAAACACTCTTCCTTGCGCCACTGTTCGAGCGGCCATGGCCTGACCACCAATCGAGAGGGCTTGCGTTGGCCTCAACGCGGCGAAAGAGCCCTTGCGCGCCGCTGATGTGGAAGGAGTTCGGTTGTGATTGACGATATTTTGGACGACACCCGGGACCGCATGGGCAAGGCGATCGGCAGCCTTCATACCGATCTGATGACGATTCGCACGGGGCGGGCCAGCCCTGCGCTCGTCGAGCGTCTGACCGTGGACTATCACGGCATCCCAACCCCGTTGATGCAGATTGCGTCGATTTCGGTGCCGGAAGCGCAGACGCTGCAGATTCGGCCCTATACGCCGACCGACATCGCGGCCATCGAACGAGCAATCGCCATGTCGGACATCGGGCTGACGCCGAACAACGACGGCAAACAGATTCACCTGGCGATTCCACCGCTGACGGAGGAGAGACGCCGCGATCTGACGAAACAGGTGGCGCGCCGCGCCGAGGAGGCACGCGTCGCCATCCGCAACATCAGGCGAGATGCGATCAAAGATATGCGCGCCTTTGAAGGCGAGGGGCTGATCACGGAGGATGACCTGCACAGCGGCCAGGACCAGGCGCAGGAGGTCACCGATAGTTTCGTAACCCAGGTCGACCAGATTGCACGCGACAAAGAGACGGAGATCATGACGATCTGAGCGCAAAGGAGTCAGCGTTCCATTGAGCAGCCCTGGCATAGTTCGGCAAAGCCCCGACAACCAGATGGAAAGCGGTTTCCCCTCTCTCGCCAGAGTTCCCTATCATGTGGGGCTCATCATGGACGGGAATGGTCGTTGGGCAACGGAAAGAGGACTGATTCGATATGTCGGCCATCGCGCCGGTGTCGACAACATCCGACCGGTTCTGGAAGCCTCTGTCGAGTTCGGCATCAAGGTGCTGACGATTTACGCCTTCTCCACCGAGAACTGGTCTAGGCCGATCGAGGAGGTGTCGGGGCTGATGCGGTTGCTGGGGACGGCACTGCGGAACCGGCTGCAGGAACTGCACGAGAACGGCGTGCAGATCCGTCATAGTGGTCGCCTCACAGGCATCAACGAAGAGCTTCAGAAGCAGATTTTGCACGCGATCGATTACACAAAACACAACGATACGATCATTCTGAACGTGGCCTTCAATTACGGCGGCCGCGGGGAGATTCTGGACGCAACCCGCCAAATTATCAGAGATGGAATCGACCCGGATTCTCTCAGTGAAGAGACGTTCAGCCGCTATCTGTATACGGAGGGTTTGCCCGACCCGGACCTGATCATCCGCACCGGCGGCGACTGGCGCATGAGCAACTTTCTGATCTGGCAGGCGGTCTACGCCGAGTACTATTCGACCCCAACCTATTGGCCCAATTTCGACAAGGCAGAGTTGTTCAAGGCGCTGAACGAGTATAATCGCCGCGACCGGCGTTTCGGCAGCGTGCCGGACGCGGAATAGACACGTTCGCTCTGCGGGAACTCCCGCTCCCCCTCCCTGCCCCTCCTTAGCGGTCCTGTAATCGGATATTTGGAACGGTGAAACGACGAGTCATCGCTGGCCTGCTTGCGCTGGTTCCGGTTTTGCTGGCGTTCTGGTACGGCCGATTCTGGTGGGTGGTTCTGGTCTTTATCTTCGCATCGTTCGGGGCATACGAATACTATGTCCTGATCGAGCGGGGCGGCTACAAGCCGGCGCGCTGGTTCGGGATCGTCTGGACTCTGGCGTTGCTGCTCTCCCACTGGCCGCTCGTCCCGCTGGAACCGCAGCTGGTCCTGACATTCGGTTTCATCATCATCTTCATCCGCATTCTGTTGTCGCAGCCGCGCGCCGCGCCGCCGGCGGAGGGTGGAAGTGGGAGGCAGGAACCGGGAAGCAGGCCATTTTTCGACTGGGCCCTCACCGCGGCCGGCGCGGTCTATCTCGGGCTGATGCTTGGGCAGGCGGTTGCGCTGCGTCTCCTGCCCGACGGTCTCTATTGGCTGCTGCTCGGGCTCGCCGTCACGATGGTGAACGACAGCGCAGCCTATTTTGTTGGCGTTACACTGGGCCGCAAGCGAATTCTGCCGGCGCTCAGCCCCAAAAAGAGCTGGGAAGGGACGGTGGGCGGCTGGATAGGGGCGACACTGGCCGGCGCGGCGGTGGCCTACTGGTCACCCCTCGAAATGACGCTCTGGCTGGGCGCCCTGATCGGTTTGGTGGGTGGGATTCTGGCGCTGTTCGGCGATCTGGCGATCAGTATGCTCAAACGGCAGATCGGCGTGAAGGACAGCGGCCTGTTTCTGCCCGGCCACGGCGGCTTTCTCGACCGGCTGGACAGCATCATGTTCGTGCTGCCTTTCGTCTATCAGATGGCCCTGCTGCTGGGCGCGGGCGCGTGAGCAGGGTATCGATCGGCTGGAACGGAATCGGGGCGCCACGCAAGAACGGAAGCGGCCGCGCCTGCTGTACGGGGACTGTAGCGCAACGCCAGCACGGCCTGCGGCGTTCAGGCCGCGTACTGACTGTCCACCTTCTCAGGCGGAGCAGGCGTCCCGCAGCGCAGCAAGGTTTTCGCCGACACTGCCGCCACTGTTGTAGACTGCGCTGCCGACGACGATGACATTGGCGCCGTTGCGCTGCACGTCGCGGATGTTTCCAATGCCAATGCCGCCGTCCACTTCCAGGTCACAGGTAGGGTTGAACTCATCCAGGAGCTTGCGCGTTCGCCGCAGCTTGCTGGTCATCGTCTGGATAAAGCGCTGGTTACCGAAGCCGGGATTGACACTCATCACCAGCACCTGATCGACAAAGGGCGCGATCTCGCGAATGCCTTCAATCGGCGTGGCAGGATTCAGAGCGACGCCGACCTGGCAGCCCAAGTCGACAATCTGCTGGACGGCCCGATGCAGATGGAGGCACGCTTCCAGATGAACCGTAATGGTGCTGGCTCCGGCCTTGGCGAAGAGTTCCAGGTACCGCTCCGGCTCCTCGATCATCAGGTGCACGTCCAGAGGCAGCTGCGTTATCCGGTGGACCGCCTCCACCACAAGCGGCCCGAAGGTGATATTGGGGACGAAACGCCCATCCATGACATCGAGGTGGAGCAGGTCGGCGCCACCCTGTTCCGCCGCCAGAACCTCCTCCTGCAGGCGACCGAAATCAGCAGTTAGAATGGATGGGGCCAGTTTGACTGCGTGCGCCACCATCGCGGGCGCCTCCTTAGTTGATAACTGCAATGGAGTGAGCGCCGGCAACGGATTAGCCGGACCTGCCTCCGCGGCCACCCGCGATCGTCTCTTCCCGTTCTTTGGCCGCGCCCATTAACTGGATCAGCTCGCTGATGTCATCCAGCGTTATGAGCCCGAGAAATCTCTCCTCGTCCTGGACGATGATGACACGGCTGCCAGCCGCCATCATCTTTTCCCACACGTCAGCCAGCGGCGTATCGGCGCTGGTTGCCGGCACCTGCGCGCGCGGGATCATGACATCGACGATGCGGCCATTCTGGCCCTGCCCGCGCAACGTTGCCACCAGGCGCGGACGGGTGAGCACGCCGACGAGATTTTGACCCAGGTCGTAGACCGGAAAATCGCCCTGGTAGGTCGTCATAATGTAATCTACGGCGTGGCTGACCGGCTCGCTCGTATAGAGTACCTGTGCCTCTTTGTTCACGGCCTGTCGGGCGCTGAAATCGTTGAGAATGTAGCGTCCTTCCACCGCCTCCAGTTCGCCGCGGCCGCCTACGTACACGAAGAACGCGATCAGCAATAGAAACGAGCCAAAGATGTCGCCGGCAAAGATGCCGCGGATGCCCCAGATTGCGAACAGTATCGCCATGCCGCGCCCGACCAGAACGGCGATGCGAGTCGCTCGGACATAGCGCGATCGCAACGCCAGCAGCGCTCGCAGAATGCGTCCGCCATCCATCGGAAAGGCTGGGAGCAGATTGAAGAAGCCCAACCAGAGGTTCATACCGGCCAGAGAGAGAAGCAGCCCGGTCAGGCTCATCGATTGGACGGCGCGCATCAGCCCGAAATAGGAAAGCGAGGCGCCGTCGCGCGCGCTCAGGGAGATAGCCAGCAGGGCGAGCGGCAGCAGCAACAGCGCCAGGACGAAGTTGACCGCGGGGCCGGCGATCGCGATCAGAAACTCCTGTCCCGGTTTGCGGGGCATGCGCTCCAGTTGGGCCAGGCCGCCGATGGGCAGCAGCGTGATATACGGCACATTCACGCCGAAATACTTTGCCGTGAAGGCGTGGCCGAATTCGTGCAAAACGACGCAGAGGAAAAGCAGGAGGATGACGACGACGCCGTATATCGCGCCGACAACTTCGTTGCGCGCGCCTTGACTGAAAATATAGGCGCCGTAGAAGAGAATCAGGACAAACGACCAATGGACCTGAACGTCGATACCGCCAATGCGGGCGATCTTCAGTGCGCTACCCATCTGCATGCCTCGAATCATTGGCTATTCCAGCCTGCGTTCGTGCCCGCCATACCCCCCGCGACGCTCAGCTGTCGAACAAGGCCTGCGGCTCGCCCCGGTTGCACTCTGGGCATGGACAGGATGCCCGCAAAGAGGAGAAACCGTAAATTCCGTTGCCGTGTCCGTCGGACCAGGTGAAGCGGATGGCGTAGTTGCCCACCAATTCGGCGCTGCCGACGCCGGCGTCCGGCGGCGGGCCGACCGACAGCCGCAGCGGGTCCTCTTCGGCTTGGCGTCTCTCCTCGCGGCAAGAGGCGCACGGGCACACGCTGCGCAGCCAGGCGAGGCGGAACTGGCTGCGGTGCCCGTCAGCCCAATCGATGGTCAGATCGCCGGCGGAGCGGTCAACGGTCAAATCGATTGGCTGGCAGGCGTCGCGTGTCAGCGACAGGCTCATGCGTCTGGTCCAACCTTCTTCAACAGGGCCTCCATCAGCTCGATGGGCAACGGGAAGACAATTGTGCTGTTGTGTTCCGCGCTGATTTCGGTCAGGGTCTGCAGATAGCGCAACTGCAATGCGCCGGCCTGTTCGGACATGACGCCGGCTGCCTCGGCCAAGGTCTGTGAGGCCTGCAGTTCACCTTCGGCGTGGATGATTTTGGCCCGTTTCTCGCGTTCGGCCTCGGCCTGTCGGGCCATGGCGCGCTGCATCGACTGCGGCAGCTCCACGTCCTTCACCTCGACGACACTGACCTTTACGCCCCAAGGCTCGGTCTGCTCGTCGATAATCTGCTGGAGTTGCTGGTTGATCTGATCGCGCTCGGCCAGAAGTTCATCCAGTTCACTTTGACCCAGCACGGAGCGCAGGGTCGTCTGGGCGATCTGTTGAGTCGCCAGAAGGTAGTTGGCGACGTTGACAACCGCGGCTTCGGGGTCCAATACGCGGAAATAGCATACGGCATTGACTTTAACGGTTACGTTGTCTTTGGTTATGGCTTCCTGCGTCGGCACGTCCAGGGTAACGACGCGCAGGTCGACAAGGCGCATCTGGTCGATAAACGGAATCAGCCAGAACAGGCCGGGCCCCTTGGCGCCAGTCACACGGCCCAAGCGGAAGATTACGCCGCGGTCGTACTCCCTGACGATACGCAGGGATGCCCGCAGCAGCCAGACGAGCAGGAGAATCACGACGATATAGATTGGCAAGTTGGTGAGTAGACCTTCCATGTGCAGGCTCCTGGTTGCAGGTCATGCCTTCGCGTGGCAGCCCTTCCTGTCCTATTATATCTTTTACCACACTAGGCGGCAACTGGTCTGGAACTTTCCTCCTGTTTGGTCCCGATTGTGCGCATTTGCACGGAACGGGAGGTGGGCCGCGGACATTGCTGTGCCCCTGCTGATGGTCGCGAATTGACGCAGCCCGATACAGTCGATATGATTGAGTGGAAGACAAACGCATGGGGCGCCTGAAAATATCCGTCAAGGGAGAGATGCTATGGTGGAAGATTCTCGCCCACAGTCGTCGGGGAAATGGCTGCGGCTGTTGCTCGCCGCAGTCGCGTTGGCAGTTATCGCCGTGGTCGCTTACATCGGCAGCGTGCTCCTGTTTGGCTCAAGTTTGTCCGATGTCCCCCCGCGCTGGTTAAACCCCTGGGGCGGCCCCAATCGCGGCGCTGAAGCGGTGCCGGTAGAGCCGACCTTCACTTCGACGCCGGCAACGCTGGCCACATTCACGCCAGAACCCCGATATACGCCAACGAGCGCGCCCTCGCCGGAGCCGACCGACATGCCCACACCATCATATCCGGAGGCGCTGATATCGACGGAGACGCTGAACGTGCGGGGCGGACCGGGCACAAACTACGGCATCGTCGACCAGGTGAACGCGGGACAGCGTTTTCGGATCACGGCCCGTGATGCGCACGGAGAGTGGCTGCGAATCTGCTGCCCGGCAGGCGCCAACCGGGAGAGTTGGGTCAGCGCCCAGTACGCGCAGATCAATCGTCAGATCGCGACTTTGCCTACAGCCCTACCCCCACCAACGCCGACGCCAACCGCGACAATTCCGGCGTCGGAGCTTTCCGAAGTCGACCTCAGCCAGCCTCCCCGCGGCGGATTCCCTCCGCCCGGCCGCATCAATCCATTGACGGGCCTGCCCCTGCCACCCGGCCGCGCGGCAACGCGCCCGGTCATCGTTTGCGTCAACAATGACATTGCCGCCCGGCCCCAGTCCGGTATCAGCCAGGCCGACGTGATGTATGAGTTCCTGATGGAAGGGTTCAGCCTCACGCGATTCAGCGCGGTATTCTACGGCAGCGAGAGCGAGGAGATCGGCCCGGTGCGCAGCGCCCGCCTGATCAACTATTTCCTGGGCGCGCTGTACGATGCGGCGCTCTTCTGTTCCGGAGCGAGCGACGACATTCGCTATCTCCTCAGGGAACGGAATCAGCTCTTCCCATATTTTGACAATGATCTGGACGATCCGGAAAGCACGCGCTACTCTCGTTCTAAAGGCAACGACTACCGCACGCGTCTGCGCACCAACAGCGCGATGACCCGCCAGTGGTTGACGGACCGGTTCGCGGACGCAGCGCCTTCAATTCAGGGCTTCACTTTTGGCGGCCCGGCAGCTGGAGGAACATCCGCCAACTTGATCCAGATTCCCTACCCCTCGGTTACAGCCAGTCAGGTGTTCTATCGCTACGATGCGGGCAGCGGCCGCTATCTGCGTCTCATGGGGGCGCTTCCCCATCAGGACGGCAACAACGGCCAGCCGATCGGGGTCGAAAATGTAATCGTCCAATTCATTGAGCACGAGCCTGTGAGAATTCAGGAGGATCTCTACGGCAGCCTGAGCCTCTACATTCGGCCCTTCGGCACAGGGCGGGCGATCATCTTCCGCGACGGTCTCGCCTTTGAAGGAGTCTGGCGCAACGACAGGAGCGGAGAGCTGCCCCGGTTCTTCGCAGCCGACGGCAGCGAAATTCCCCTGAAAGCGGGCCGGTCGTGGATCAGCATCGTGCCGCTGACATACGAGATCCCGTACCAGTAGCCATCGGGGCGCAGCAGGGCGCGCGTCCGGCTGCCGGATCACAGCGGCGGCCAGGTCTCAGTCGAAGTCGTAGCGGTGGAGCAGATATGTCTCGCGGCTTGCGAGACCGAGGGCAGTCAGGAAGTTGATGCCGTCGCCTGCGGTGGAAGGCAACGGCCCCGCTGTCACCGACCGCCAACCGTTCACCGGGCCGGCCGCCATCATCCGCTGCCACAACTGCCGGCCGATACCCCGCCGGCGGTATTCGGGATCGACCCCCATAAAGAGAACGCGCACGGAATGGAGCTGCCGCAGTTCGAGGAGGCGCAACTGCAGGCACCCCAGCAGCGAGCGTCCGCCGCGACTGCGGCGCAAACGTTCGCTGCCGTCCGGCTGCGCCAGGAGATAGCCAACCGGTTGGCCATCGATCTCCGCCACCCATGCCAGCGCAGGGAGACGCAGAATCCACCGGAGCAGGAACTGCGCTTCGAGCTCGTCCGGCGGCGGAAAATCTGCCCAAGGGGGCACGGTCCGGGAGAAGAGCGGCAGCAGGTCCGCGCTAAGCCGGTTCGGGTCGAGGGGGTGGATCTGCGCTGGGCCGGGCGTCCGCTGCTCCGCCGCAGCGGACGTGTCCGGTTCGAAAGCAAAAAGTAGGCTGCGGCCCAGCGGGCGGCATACGGTTGTGAACAGTTCCGGCACGTAGGGCGGGGCGTAGGGCGCGTACAGCGGCGGTACGCGGTGAAAGTGGTCTTGCAACACACCTGTACCCAGATAGGGCGACAACCCGACCGGTAGAATCAGGCGGCGAATCCCCACATGCGCGAGCTGCTCCTGGGCGGCCTGAAGCAGACGTTCCAGGCTCTCGCGGTTGTTGGCGACATGCAGCAGAGCGAGATGCGCGGCGCCGTCGGTGCGGCGCGGGTCGAGCAGGACAACGGCGGCGGCAACCGGCTGCTCCATGAGAGCGCCGTGGCCGATCGTCGAGAGAGGCTGGCCTCGGCCTTGGGGCCGGCGGCGCGGGAGGGCCTCCAACGCGATCAGGCGGGGCCGGCTGCGTTGCAGGTGGGCAAATCGCTTTGACACGAGAGCTTGCCGCAAGCTGGCCCACGCCGGAGGCGCCCAACGCACGTCGTCGGCGTAGATGCGCCACCACTTGCGCAAGAAACCTACGCTTTCCCAATATCCTTCGGCTGATTCAACCCGAAAGTTGAAGAATTCCGCCATATTTGTTTCGCCAAACGGCCTGGAGCGGGGAAAACTATGGGGATAATCCCAGGCAAATCGGGATAACTACCGCATCCGTGCGGATAACTCTACAGTTCACCTACGAACGGAATCTGATCGCTATACTCGCCTCGAATTTCCAAAAGGTATAGATCCCAGTAGGCCGGCCTATAATCTCTTATATTGACTTCTTTGTGGCATATACTACTATATGTTGTGGTGAACGAGACCTGTCTTACTGTTTCACGGGCCGATTGTCCGCCACTTTCCTGCTTCGCGGCGATTGTCCGCCAAAGCCAGATTTGATACACTACCCATTCCATTTCCTTGTACTTCGTCACCGGTTCCCCATTGGAGTGTGAAGAGGAGTTGATTTGAGTTCAGACTGGCAGTCGTCATCCTCGATACCCCGGCGCGACAACCCGCTGTACGCTCGCGGGCGGCGTGCCGCGGCGAGGCCGGAGAGTTCGGCGCAAGATGAGGAGACGGCGAAAGGCGTTAAAGCGCAGAAGGATGCAACGGCCGCCGGCGACCGGCCCCAGCCAGCTGATGACAGCCTCGACCCCTTGGATGTTTGGCAGAAAACCCTGCACGAACTTGCGTTGCAGTTACCCGAGACCACGTTTGAGACTTGGGTGCGCGATACGTCACTCATCGACTACAGGGACGGCGAATTCATCATCGGCGCGCCCCATGCCTATGCGCGCGATTGGCTGCAGAACCGTCTGCGTGAAAAGATTACGCGAATTCTGAACCAATTGACCCGGCGCTCGGTGCAGGTAAACTTCGAAGTGCGCCCACAGACGCAGAGACAGGCCGAGCCGTCTGAACCCGCTCCCCTGTATGCGGAAGTACCGCCGGATGCGCCCGAACTGTCGGCGCCCGGTGCCGGTTCCTTCGCCGCCGCGGATGACGCCGTTGCCGCCCGCCCGGCGACGTCATCCTCTAGCCGTGCTCCTGCCCAGCGGGACCCGGCGCGCGCCGCCGCAACCAGAACGAACACACCACTCCATGGCGGCGCTTTCAACCCCCGTTACACCTTTGAAACATTTGTGGTCGGGAACCACAATCGTCTGGCCCATGCAGCGGCGCAGTCGATCGTGGAGCAGCCCGGTCATCGCTTCAACCCCCTATTTGTGTACGGCGGCGTTGGCCTGGGAAAGACGCATCTTCTCCATGCGATCGGCCACGCGATGACGATGCCGGGAAAGCACGTACTCTACTGTTCGTCGGAACAGTTCACCAATGACCTCATCAGCGCCATTCGGCAGCAGAGCACCGAAGAGTTTCGCAACAAGTATCGCCAGGTGGACCTTCTACTGATCGATGACATACAGTTTATCGGCGGCAAAGAAAGCACGCAAGAAGAGTTCTTCCACACTTTCAATCATCTCCACGCGGCCGGGCGGCAGGTGGTGATCAGCAGTGACCGCCCACCGAAAGCGATCGCGACGCTGGAAGCGCGGCTGCGCAGCCGCTTCGAGGGTGGCTTACAGGCCGACATTTCGCAGCCTGACCTGGAAACGCGTGTCGCCATTCTGCAATCGAAAGCCCAATCGATCAACCACACTGTATCGATCGAGGTGCTGATGCTGATCGCGGAGCGTGTGGAAAGCAACATCCGCGAGTTGGAAGGCGCACTCAACCGACTGATCGTACAGGCCCCTCTGCACGACAGCCAGTTGAATCGGTCGGTTGCCGAGGGCATTCTGGATACACTCGTGCCGCAGCGGCGGCCGCGCGAAGCGGCCAGCGTGGTGCGGATCGTTGCCAGGCATTTCGGGCTGGGCGAAAATGACCTGCTTGGCCGTTCGCGCACAAAGGAAATCGCCAATGCGCGCCAACTGGCCATGTATCTGCTGAGAGAAGAGAACGCTCTGTCGCTCATCCATATCGGCGAAATCTTAGGCGGTCGAGATCACAGCACGGTTCGCCACGGCGTGGAGAAAGTGACGCAGGACATTGAGCGGGATGAAGCGGTCCGGCGCCAGCTGGTCGCCTTGCGGGAGAAGATATACGAGCCGCCCGGCTCCTGAATTTAAGAATCCAGCAGCGACAACCTAACTGTCATCAAAGGTCTGGCAGGAACGCGCCCCTTGGGCAGGCCGCTTCCGTCCTCTTGAGACGGCTTGCGTACTCTTTTCACATACAGTACACTTGAATATAGAGGCATCACACTGCCACAGCGTAGCAACTCCATTCACGTGGCTGCCGTTGAACGCTGCCATTCGGCAGGGATCTAGCGGCATGCTCGCTGATCCGGCCGCACTGCGGCGAAGATGGATTGACCATCCTGAAATTTTCTATCCGGTGGAGACCGGTATTGCATTGGAGCCAGCGAAGATGGACAACGGCCGACGGAGAGCATTGGATACAACGCTCGCCACGCTGAACAAGCGTTTTGGCGACGGAATTATTATGAAGCTGGGTGAGACGGGACGGCTGGACGTGGCCGCGATCCCTACCGGCAGCCTGAGCCTGGACATCGCCCTGGGGGTGGGCGGCATCCCGCGCGGGCGCATCATCGAGGTCTACGGGCCGGAGAGCTCGGGCAAGACGACGCTCTGTCTGCACGCGATCGCCGAATCGCAGCGGCTTGGGGGCGTCTGCGGTTTCGTAGATGTCGAGCATGCGCTGGATCCGGGCTATGCGCGCAAGATCGGGGTGGATGTGGATAATCTGTACGTGTCGCAGCCGGACACGGGCGAGCAGGCGCTGGAGATCGCCGAGGCGCTGGTGCGTTCGGGTGCGATGGATGTGGTGGTGGTGGACAGTGTGGCGGCGCTGGTGCCGCGCGCGGAGATTGAGGGCGAGATGGGTGACAGCCACATGGGCCTGCAGGCGCGGCTGATGAGCCAGGCGCTGCGCAAGCTGGTGGGCGCGGTGAAGACGACCGGCACGAGCATGATCTTCACCAATCAGCTGCGGCAGAAGATCGGGATTATGTTCGGCAACCCGGAGACCACGCCCGGTGGGCTGGCGCTGAAGTTCTACTCGAGCGTGCGGCTGGACGTGCGGCGGATCCAGTCGATCAAGCAGGGCAGCGATGTGATCGGCAACCGGACGCGCGTGACGGTGCGGAAGAACAAGGTGGCGGCGCCGTTCAAGGTGGCGGAGTTCGACATCATGTACAACGAGGGGGTCAGCACCGAGGGGGACCTGCTGGACCTGGGCGTCGAACACGACATCATTGAGAAGCGGGGCGCGTTTTACCGCTTTAGCGATGATCTGATTGGGCAGGGACGCGAAGCGGCAAAGAAGCATTTGAGCGAAAATCCGGAAACAGCTTCTCAGATCGACAATATCATCAGGGAAAGAACAGGACTGCCGGCACGTACAAAAGGAGAGATGGTTGACGCCTGACGTGTGACCGATACAGGTCGGCGCGTCGGCCGCAAGCTGCGAGCGCCGAATTCATCATCCTGTCCTTCTTACTGTACAAAAGCACAGGAGCCCAGATTATTCCGATAGGTCTCAATCGTCGCGCTTGCGGCTACAATTGAAAACGCTAACCATAGCGGTCTCACATTGACGCGATTTTGTGCTGACACACTACCGCCACAGACCGGAACGGCGACCAAAACATATTTGTTCTAATCTTATCAGGGCTTGTCCTTGGTCGCTGGTGCACCTGAACAATCAGTTCGGTAGACGTTCGACTGGCTGCAGAATGCCGATACGTGTGCGAACGTCTTGACGAGTGGAGATGCAGGTTCAGCTGTTGACACGGGGAAGACAGACTCACAGATAACCTTCCGCTGCAAACCGCTCCCGGTTTGCGATGCGGGGCATGCCGCTTTTGGACCGGTGAGTTGTGTAGTGCAACAGCAGGTGTCCACATAAGATCGTTCCCTTGAGGCGCGATTCTTGAGTTTTGCGCCTTGATATAGCCTGTGGTGGTACGGGAATTCAGGATATATCGCATCGGGATGTGCAGTTCGCTGTGGTTACTGACCACGGCGATTTTTTTTGGACGGACGATGACGGATAAAACCATTACGGCGATGCGTTTTCAGAAGAGAGATAAGGAGCGGGTCAATCTCTTTCTGGACGGCGCATACGCGTTTCCACTGCCGGCAGTCGTTGCTGCCGAACTGAGGATTGGGCAACAGCTCAGTGAACGGGAAATCGGGGCGCTGAAAGAGGCAGACCTGCACAGCCGGGGCTACAACCGGGCGCTGCGTTTTCTGGCAGTGCGGCCCCGCAGCCAGGCCGAGGTGCGGCGCAATCTGGATGCGTTCCGGCCGCGCGGTGGGCGGCGATTGAGTGAATCGCAGATCGAATCGATTATTGCAAGGCTGCATGAGCAGGAATTTCTCGACGACCGCGCGTTTACCCGTTTCTGGGTGGAGCAGCGCAATCGTTTCCGCCCGGTTGCACCCAGAGCGCTGCGCTATGAGCTGCGCTTGAAAGGCGTGGATGACAGCGTTTCCGGGGAGATTATCGACGAAATGAGCGACGCGGCCTCGGCCTGCGAAGCTGCCGCCCGCAGCCGTCTGTACAGATGGCGAGAAGAGACCGACGCAATGCAGTTCCGCAGGAAGATGGGCAGCTTTCTTCAGCGCAGGGGCTTTGGCTGGGATGTGGCCGGCGAGGTGATCGACCGCATCTGGCAAGAGCTGGAACTTTCGCGCGCGCTGCCCCATCCCACCCAGGAGCCGGGATGGGACGAATGAGTCGGCCGGTTCCGTTATGCAACGATGAATGGCGCCACAAAGAACAGGGCGCGGGGAGAGCAAGAAGAAGAGGGTACGGCTGAGACCAAACAGCGCAAACAGATGTACGTCAGGTAGCGCGCATCCAAACCAAGGGGTTCGGAGATGGAATTGTTAGCCGTAGTTGCCATAGTTGTCGGTGTCCTGATTGGCGCGGCCATTTTCGGATATCTGGCATATTTCGCGTATCGCCGCGGGTTGAATAGTGGCCTACGCGAAGAGCGGCGGCGACAGGAACTGGCCGTGCAGAGCGCGGAGGCGAAGGCAAGCCAGATTCTAACGGAAGCCGAGGCAGAGGTTCAACGCAAACAGTTGTTGGTGAAGGAAGAGGAAGTTCAAATACGGAATGAGTTGGATGCCACGCGCACGCGTCAACGCAGAGATCTGGACCAGATAGAGAGCAGGTTACGCAATCGCCAGGAGCAGATCGACAAACGGGTTGACCAGATCGAGAACCGTGAACGCAAACTGAATCAGAGAGAAGGCGGCCTGGACAAACGTGCGGCCGACCTGGAGGCCGCGGAGCAGCAGCGCAATGAAGAGTTGCAGCGGGTGGCCCATATGACCCAGGAAGAGGCCAGGGAGATGCTGCTGCAGGAGGTGGAAAAGCGCTCGCGGCTGGAGCTCGCGCGCATGATTCGCGAGGTGGAGGCGGAAACCCAGGAGACCGCTGAACGCCGCGCCAGAGAGATCGTCACCCTGGCCGTGGAACGGATAGCCAGCGAGCATGTCACCGAGTATTCCGTCAGTACGGTCAATCTGCCGTCGGATGAGATGAAGGGGCGGATCATCGGGCGACAAGGCCGCAATATTCGCGCCATCGAACAGGCGACAGGCGTCGATCTGGTGGTGGATGACACACCGGAAGCGATTCTGATCAGCAGCTTCGATCCCGTGCGGCGGGAGGTTGCGCGCATTTCTCTCGGCAAGCTCGTCTCCGATGGACGCATTCATCCGGCCCGTATCGAAAAAGAGGTGGAGAAGGCGCAGCAGGATGTGAACCAGGTCATTCAGGAGGCCGGGGAGCAGGCCCTGATCGAGACCAATACCCAAGGGCTGCACAGGGAGATCCAGAAGCTGCTGGGCCGGCTGAAGTTCCGTACCAGCTATGGGCAGAACCAGTACTATCACGCGATTGAGACCGCGCATCTGGCCGCGGTGATCGCCGAAGAGCTACACGCAGATGTGAAGACGGCCCGCATCGGCGGGCTGCTGCATGATCTGGGCAAGGCGGTCAGCCATGAGATAGACGGCCCTCATGCAATTGTCGGCGGTGAGATCGCCAAGCGGTACGGTCTGAATGCGAGAATCGTCAACTGCATCGCCAGCCATCACGGCGAGGTCGAACCGGAGTCGGTCGAGGCGATTATTGTGGCAGCGGCAGACGCGATCAGCGGTGCACGTCCGGGCGCGCGGCGGGAGAGCATCGAGGCCTACATCAAACGAGTGACGGCTCTGGAAGATATCGGCAACAGCTTCGAGGGCGTGAACCAGACATTCGCGATTCAGGCCGGCCGCGAGATCCGGGTGATCGTGCAGCCTGATGAAATCGACGATCTGCAGGTCATTGAACTTGGCAAGAACATCGCCAGCAAGATCGAGGACAATCTGGAATATCCGGGGCAGATCCGCGTGACGGTGATTCGCGAGACCCGTTCGGTTGCGCATGCGACTTAGCGTGGATTGACGGGGAACTGTACATGGCCTGCGGAGGCTCGTTTGCCAGTCGGCTGAAGCCCCGGCTGCGTAGCGGCGGCCACCGCGAATGGTATTGCTGCGTTTCTCTTCTTGCTACCGTCCTTTCGATCTGTTCGTCTTGCCCGGCGCGCTTTCCCGGCGTTTGACAGTGCAGCCGCCGCAGGTGCCGCAGCCCCCATCCTTTTCCTTCTTTCCCGTAATCAGTTCCGCCAACTGAAATTCGGCCATGACGTTGTTCTCTAGCAGAACGGTGACGCTCTCCTTGAGCGGGTGCAGATGGCGAACTCGGCCCTTGCCCTGGTGCGTCGTCACCTCTGCCCCGACCTTCGGCATCTTTTTGTTGGCCTTCTTGTAGATCGGATCTTCGTAGGAAAGGCAACAAAGAAGCCGGCCGCAAACGCCGCTGATCTCGTCCTGGTTGAGCGGCAGTTGCTGATTCTTCGCCTGGCGGATGCTGACCGAAGCGAACTCGCGCAGCCAACTGGTGCAACAGAGCTGGCGACCGCACTTCCCCACGCCGTCAAGCAGCTTTGCTTCGTCGCGCACGCCGACCTGGCGCATTTCGATGCGCGTGTGAAAGGTGCGAGCCAGATCGCGCACAAGCGCGCGGAAGTCAACCCGCTGCTCCGAGGCGAAGAAAACGGTCAATCTGCCGCCCTCGTAATTGTACTCGCAGCGGAGCACCTTGATATCCAGCCCGTGCTTGCGCGCCTTCTCACGGCAGACGATAACGGCCTCACTCTGCTTCTCTTTCCACAACTCTTTCTGCAACAGGTCCCATGGTGTTGCGCGGCGCACCACTCGTTTGATGTCGCCGACGATTTCGTCATCGGCGACGTTGTGCGGGGCCTGCACGATCTGCACCAGGTCCCGGCCTTTGACGGTATCGACGATCACGTAATCGTTCGGCGCCAAGTCCAGATGTTGCTCAGGATCGAAGAAATAGATCTTTGTAACGGGTTTGAACTGCGCTCCGATTACAGTGGGCATAGCAGATTCTCCATTATCGATTCCGCGCTGGCGACGCGCCTGGCCGCGGGCGGGGCGTGCGGCTGCGCAAGCATCAGACGAGCGGACGCGGCATCTGCAGCAGAAGCACGTCCAGAGCCAGCCCGGTATTGACCGTATGATGCAGATAGCCTTCGATGCGGCTCAGCGTGTGCAGATAGGCCTGGACCTCGGCGCGGCGGAAGTCGCGGGCGGCGCCGGCCAGCTCGTCGAGCAGGTCAACGTTGGCGCACTGATCCAGGCAGCCGGATTGGGCGAGCATCACGTCGCGCCACCAACCCGTCCACAGGGCAAGCAGGGGAAAGAGCGGCGTCCGGCTGCGCGCGGCTGCCAGCTTCTGCGCAAATGCGAGGCGAGCGACCCGGCTGCTGCGGCTGAGTTCGCGTAATTCAGTCAACCGCTGGCTTCTGTCGGCCAGCGGCTCCTCCTGGTTGAGCTGTTGAACGGCCCATCCCAGGCGGCCACCGGACAGACGAGCCAGCAGCGCCGCCTGCGGCGGGGAGGCCTCCCAGCGGGTACACAGCGCGTCTTCAACTGCCCGCTCTCCCAGGGGCCGCAAAGCCAGCACCTGACAACGACTTACAATGGTTGGCAGAAGGGCGGAACGGTCCTGGGCCGTCAGGCAGAGGACTACGTGAGCGGGCGGCTCTTCCAGTGTCTTGAGCAGCTTGTTGGCGAAGCTGGCGTTGGCCTTGTGCGCGTCCTGGATCAGAAAGACCTTGTAGCGCCCCTCCACCGGATGCAGCAGCGCCTGGCGGATGACATCGCCGGCCTGTTCGACGCGATGAATGCCATTTTCCCTGTCCGGCTGCCCGTCGCGGTCGGTTGGCGGCAGCAGGAAAAAATCTGGATGGGTGGCGGCGTGCAGGAGACGGCAGGAACGGCAGCTGCCGCAGGCGCGCCCGTCAGCCGCTCCGGTGCAGAGGAGCGCTTGGGCAAAGCTGCGCGCCAGGGTTGACTTGCCCACCTGGGCTGCGCCGACAAACAGATAGGCATGGCGCAGCGTGTCGTATCGGATGCTCTTCTGCAGCAGTTCGACGGCCCACTGATGGCCTACGACCGGACCTACAGACAAATTCGATTCCTTCTAACGGATCGTCGTCGGATATCGCGGAATTGTAACACAGCGCCAATGGCCGGACAAGCAGTTTCAGAATATGGGTATCGTCCAAAGAGGGGAATGCGCCCTCCGCAAGGGGCTGACTTTGGGGCGGGAGGCGGCGCGGCACGAAAAGGGGCGCATCCGGGTTCGGACGCGCCCCTCTGTCCGGTCTGACCGGAAAGCTACTTGATCTCGACGGTCGCGCCTTCGGCCTCAAGCTGGGTTTTGGCCTCTTCAGCGACCTCCTTGGCCACGCCCTGCACGACCGGCGCGGGCGCGCTCTCGACCAAATCCTTGGCCTCGCGCAGGCCAAGGCTGGTTACGGCCCGAACTGCCTTGATGACGTTGATCTTCTTGGCGCCGATATCGGCGAGAACAACGTCAAATTCGGTCTGTTCCTCCGCCTCTTCTTCGGCTTCGACCGCGGCGCCGGCCACGCCGGCCACTGCCACGGAAGCCGCTGCGCTCACGCCCCAAGACTCTTCGAGCTTCTTCACAAGCTCAGCCGCTTCGAGAAGGGTCAGCTGATCGAGCTGTTCTTTGATTTCATTCAAGTCTGCCATTTTGAAAGTTCTCCCAACTGTCTGTTTCGGTGATTCGTCCGTGTCGCGGCGGTGCGACGAACTTTGCGGAAGGGTTCAGTCCCTCCCCTTTGGCGCTCAGGCGGCCTCTGCCTGCGCGTCGGCATGGGCCTTGATAACGCGCGCCAGGCTGGCCCCGGGCTCGTTGACGACGCGTGCGATCTGGGTGGCCGGCGCAATGATTGTTGCCAGCAGTTTGGCCAGCATCTCTTCGCGCGTGGGTAGCTCGGACAGGGCCGCGGCCGCGGCCGCGTCCAGAACGTTCTGCTCTAGGAGGCCGCCCTTGATCTCTATCAGTTCATCCAGGTCCCGAATGCCATCCTTGAGCGCGGTCACGCCCCTGCCGATATCTTCGCCGACAAATGCGACCGCATTGGGCCCGTCCAGCAGGCCGTCCAACGCCACGGTGATGCCGCTGCGTTCGAACGCGAGCCGCAGGAGCCGGTTTTTTACGACCATATAGCCCGTATCCGCCTCCTTCAGTTTGGCGCGCAGGCCGTTGATCTGCGTAACGCTGGAGCCGCGAAAGTCTGTAAAGACGACGGCAGATGCCTCCTCCAACTTTTCAGCGTAGAGCGTAATAAGCTCTTCCTTCTTTTCACGACTGATTGCCAATTGAACTCCCTCCTTTCGATTGGATTCGTGCGGGGCGTCTTCCTGCCGGCGCCCTCTCCAGGCGGCGCTGCAAAGAAAAACGCCCTTGTGATGCAGACAAGGACGTGGCTCGCGGGTCCGCCCGGCAACAGCGGACGGGTCGCTGTGTTCAGCCCTTGGCCGGCGGCGCTTGAGCGCATTTAGATTCGCGAGGCGAATACCGGATGTCTACGGAACTGAGATTCGTATGCAGTTGTTCGGTCGCCAATTGTACCGCACTGCAGTCGGCTCTGGCAAACCGGGACTATGCCGCCTTGAGCATCGAAGCGGCATTGACATCAACGCGGATGCCTGGACCCATGGTGCTGGTGAGCGTGACCCGCTTCAGATAGACCCCCTTCACCGCCGAAGGTCTGGCGGTCATGACCGCTTCCATAACGGAGGTGAAGTTGTCGAGAATCTGTCCGCTTTCGAAGCTCGCTTTGCCGATGGGAACGTGGATGTTGCTCGTCTTATCGACGCGAAATTCGACGCGGCCCAGGCGCGTCTCCTGGATGACGCGCGGCAGTTCGTCGGCCTGCACGATCGTGCCGGCCTTGGGGCTGGGCATCATCCCGCGCGGGCCGAGCACGCGCCCCAGGCGGCCAACCACGCGCATCATGTCCGGGGTGGCGAGCACGACGTCGAAATCGAGCCAACCATCCTGAATGCGCTTGGCCAGGTCCTCGCCCCCGACGTGGTCGGCGCCCGCTTCTTCAGCCTGGCTGATGCCGTCGGCGCCGGCGAAGACGAGGATTCGCACCACGCGGCCGGTACCGTGGGGGAGGGTTACGACGCCGCGCACTTGCTGGTCAGCGTGGCGGGGGTCGACGCCTGTGCTCAGATGCACTTCCACCGTCTCATCGAACTTCGCGGTTGCGCCATCCCGCATCAGGTCGACGGCATCGGCAGGCATATATTGTCTGTTGCGGTCGACCTTGCTGCGTGCAGTATTGTAACGATTGCTATGCCTTGGCATCTCTCTCTCCTCGTGGTGCAAACGGGGCACACGGGCGCGCCCCTCCCAGCGACAGTTCAATGAACTCTGCGGGCCGTAAATCAGACAGCTCCCGCTCAGTCAACGACTGTAACTCCCATGCTGCGGGCGGTGCCCCGCACCATCTGCATGGCGCTGTCGATGGGAACATTGCCCAGGTCCTTCAGCTTTATCTCGGCGATCTCGCGCACCTGCTGATTGGTGATCGTCCCCACCTTTTCCGTATTGGGAATACCGCTGCCTTTTTCGATATCGGCTGCCCTCTTGATCAGGTCGGCCGCGGGCGGTGTCTTGGTGATAAACGTAAACGACTGATCCTGGAAAATTGTGATTTCGACGGGAACGATCTGCCCCATCTGACTCTGGGTACGGGCATTGTACTCTTTGCAGAATCCCATGATATTGACACCGTGCGGGCCGAGCGCGGTGCCTACCGGTGGGGCAGGATTGGCCTTGCCTGCAGGAATCTGCAACTTTACAATCGCCTTGACTTTCTTCGCCATCTCGCCTGCTTCTCCTTATTACGTATCCCGTTCCAATTGGAGGAAGTCCACTTCGACCGGCGTTTCGCGATTGAAGAAACTTACCATCACGCGGGCTTTGCCTTTCTCCGGCTCAAGCGAATCCACCACGCCGGTGAACTCGGCGAAGGGGCCTTCGATAATGCGGACGCGCTCGCCCACATCGAAGCTGACTTTGACCCGCGGTTCGTCCGATTCGATGCGGCTCATGATCTGATTGACTTCGGTCTGGCTCAAGGGGCTGGGCTTGTTTCCCATGCCGACGAAACTGGTAACGCCTGGCGTATTGCGGACCACGTACCAGCTGTCCTCATCCATGATCATCTCGATAAGAATATAGCCGGGAAAGACGCGGCGCTCAACCTCGCGGCGGATGCCTTCTTTGATCTCGATCTCGGTCTCGGTCGGCACGACGATCTGCAGGATCCGGTCGGTCATGTTCATTGATTCCGCCCGGTGTTCCAGGTTCTTCTTTACCTTGTTCTCCATTCCCGAATAGCTGTGTACGACGAACCACTCCGACTTCGGGCCGGTCTCTTCTTCGCCATCGGCCGTGGACTGCTCATCGTCCGCCAGCGCGGCAACCGGCTCCTCCTCCAACAACTCAGGATCGACGCCTGCATTCATTGTTTCGCCCACAGATTCCTCCTTGCGCGTCGCATTCAGAGAGCCGGCATTCCTCTGCAACGAAAAGCGGCGGCGCAGCGATGCCGTTAAAATACCTGAAGAAACAGTGTTACCAGATAGCTGAAGAGTGAGTCCACTGCAAAGAGCACGAGCGCGGCGATTGTGGTAACGATCAACACAACGACCGTCAAGCGGATGCCCTCTTCCCGCGTCGGCCAGGTCACCTTGCCAATTTCTGCGCGGGTCTCCTTGAAATAGCGCACGATGGCGTTGTCAGATCTTGGAACAGATGTTGACCGGCTCACGATTCACTCCGATTGGTGCGCGAACACGGAAACAGGCCCGCAGCTTCGCAGCGTATACCCGCTCATCTTCGCCATTTGAGCGCGAATGACCACCGAGCGGGTGCTGGTGGTCACTTTCTGACAGGCGAGGCAGGACTTGAACCCGCAACCTGCGGTTTTGGAGACCGCCGCTCTGCCAATTGAGCTACTCGCCTACAATGTCCGAACGATTCCGGTCCGCGTTCGGACACTTTCGAACTGTCCGGTCCGGCCATCCGCGGCGGCGGAGGCACGGCCAAAGTACAGCTACTCGATGATTTCGGTGATGGCGCCGGCAGCGACGGTGCGGCCACCCTCGCGGATAGCGAAACGGCCGCCGGTCTCCAGCGCCACAGGCGCTATCAACTCGACTTCCATCGTCACGTTGTCGCCAGGCATCACCATCTCCACACCCGCAGGCAGGTCGATCGAGCCGGTGATGTCCATCGTCCGTATGTAGAACTGCGGCCGGTATCCCTTGAAAAACGGCGTGTGCCGTCCGCCTTCGTCCTTGTTCAGTACATAGACCTCCGACTTGAAGCGCGTGTGCGGATTGATGCTCCCAGGCTTCGACAGCACCTGCCCTCGGTCCACCTCCTCGCGGTCGATGCCGCGCAGCAGACAGCCAACGTTGTCTCCTGCCTGTCCCTCATCCAGCAGCTTGCGGAACATCTCCACTCCGGTCACCGTCGTCTTGTGCGTCGGCTTCACACCTACGATCTCCACCTCTTCCATCGGGTGAATCACGCCGCGCTCGACCCGACCCGTCACCACCGTCCCCCGACCCTTGATCGAAAATACATCCTCGATCGGCATCAAGAACGGCTTGTCCACCTCTCGCTCTGGCGTCGGTATGTACTCGTCCACCGCACGCATCAACTCCCAGATCGGCTCGTACTCCGGCGCTGCCGGATCCTCCGAACTGCTCTCCAACGCCTCCAGCGCACTCCCGCGCACAAACGGAATGTCGTCGCCAGGAAACTCATACGTGTCCAGCAGCTCCCGCAACTCCATCTCCACCAACTCCAAGAGCTCCTCGTCCTCCATCATGTCCACTTTGTTCAGAAAGACCACCATCGCTGGCACTTCCACCTGCCGCGCCAGCAAGATGTGCTCGCGCGTCTGCGGCATCGCGCCGTCCGGCGCCGCCACCACCAGAATCGCTCCGTCCATCTGCGCCGCACCCGTGATCATGTTCTTGATGTAGTCGGCATGCCCAGGACAGTCCACGTGCGCATAGTGCCGCTTCTCCGTCTCGTATTCCACATGCGCAATGGCGATCGTGATCCCGCGGGCCTTCTCCTCCGGCGCATTGTCGATCGCCTCGAACGCACTGAAATCGGCCATCCCCCGCATCGCCAATACCTTCGTGATCGCCGCCGTCAGGGTCGTCTTCCCATGATCCACATGCCCGATCGTCCCCACGTTCACATGGGGCTTGTTCCTCTCAAATACTGCCTTCGCCATGCTCTCTCTCCTGACTGTTTCGCATGTCAACTATGCCGGATCTGACAGCTTCGTGACGAACCTGAAAAAGTTCGTCAAAACACAGTTGCTCAGGCGATCAACTGCCCGTTTCGCGCAGGGGCCTGATGAGTCATCGATCTCGGCAGACTGCACACCGCCTCTGCAACTTGCACAGTATACGGAAACTCCCCGCGGTTCACAACTCTTGACACGAACCGAACGCAGAACTCAGCGTTCAAATATCGGGCCGCGCTCGACAGGAGACGCGTTGAGAACACTCATCTTCTGCCTGTCCGGCTGATAGCTGTCGAACTGCATCGTGAAGGTGCCGCGTCCGCTGGTGATCGAGCGGAGCGTTGTCGCGTACCCGAACATCTCCGCCAGCGGCACGACCGCCTGCACAGCGGTTATATTGTTATTGTGGGGTTCGAGCCCTTCGATCTCCCCGCGCCGGCTGGAGAAATCGCCCACGATATCGCCGACAAACTCTTCCGGCACGACTGCTTCAACCTGCATAATCGGCTCCAACAGGACCGGGCCGCCCTTGCCCATACCCTCCCTGAACGCCATCGAACCGGCGATCTTGAAAGCGATTTCACTGGAATCGACCTCGTGGAAGCGGCCGTCCACGAGCGCCGCGCGCACATCGACGACCGGGTAGCCTGAAAGCACGCCGCTCGCCATCGACTCTTCGATGCCCTTGCGGACCGCTGGGATGTACTCTTTGGGGATTGCGCCGCCGACGATTTTGTCTTCAAACTCGAAGCCCTTGCCCTGTTCATTCGGCTCCAGCTCGATCCAGACATGGCCGTACTGGCCGCGTCCACCGGTCTGGCGGACAAAGCGGCCTTCTGCGCGCGTTGGTCTTGTAATCGTCTCGCGATAGGCCACCTGAGGGCGGCCTTCGTTGCACTGCACGCGGAACTCCCGCTTGAGACGGTCCACGATGATCTGCAGGTGCAACTCGCCCATGCCGCTGATGATCGTCTGGCCGGTCTGATCGTCGTAGCGGACCTGGAACGTCGGGTCTTCTTCGGCCAGCTTCAGGAGGCCGTCGGCCATCTTGTCCTGATCGGCCTTGGATTTCGGTTCGACCGCGATTCCGATGACCGGCGCGGGGAATTCGATCGTTTCCAGCAGGATCTCGTTCTTCTGGTCGCTGAGCGTCTCGCCGGTCAGGCTCTGTTTGAGGCCGACTATGGCCGCGATGTCGCCGGCGCGGCAGATTTCGATCTCTTCGCGTTTGTCGGCGTGCATCTGCAAAAGGCGGCCAATCCGTTCACGCCGTCCTTTGTTGGCGTTGTAGACCATGCTACCCGCCGCCAGCGTACCCGAATAGACGCGCACATAGGCCAGCCGCCCGACAAAGGGGTCCGTTACGATTTTGAATACAAGTGCGGCGAAGGGTTCGTCCGGGTCGGCGAAGCGTATCTTTTCCTCGTCAGATGCAGGGTCAATGCCGACGACAGGGGGCACATCGAGCGGGCTGGGCAAATAGCGCACGATTGCGTCCAGGAGAGGCTGCACCCCCTTGTTCTTCAGGGCGGAGCCGCACAGGATCGGAACGATGACGTTGCCGACGACGGCATTGCGCAGAGCCTTGACAAGCTGTTCGTTGCTGATCTCCGCGCCCTCAAGGAAGAGCATCGTCAGCTCGTCGTCGGTTTCGGCGATTCGTACCACCATTTCAGCGCGCGCTGCGTTGGCCGCGGCCTCCATCTCTGCCGGGATGGCGACGATCTCCGGCTTTGCGCCGAATGCGTCGCTGTATCGCAGCGCCTTCATCGTGAAGAGATCGATGACGCCCTGGAACTCTTCTTCCGCGCCCCAGGGCAGCTGAATTGGGAGCGGATTGGCCCCGAGCCGGTCGACGATCATGCCGACGGTGCGCTCGAAGTCGGCGCCCACGCGGTCCATTTTGTTCACAAAACAGATGCGGGGCACGTGGTAGCTGTCCGCCTGCCGCCAGACGGTTTCAGACTGCGGCTCGACGCCTGCGACGGCATCGAAAACGACGATGCCACCATCGAGCACGCGCAGACTGCGCTGCACTTCGGCGGTGAAATCGATGTGTCCCGGTGTATCGATAATGTTGATCTGGGCTTCCTCGCCGCTGCCGCTGTCAACCCAGCTGGCGGTGATGGCGGCGGCGGTAATCGTGATGCCGCGTTCGCGCTCCTGCGCCATCCAATCGGTGACGGCAGTGCCCTCATGTACTTCGCCCATGCGATGAATGCGACCGGAATAGAAGAGAATCCGTTCGGTCGTGGTCGTTTTGCCGGCGTCGATATGGGCAATAATTCCGATATTGCGAATCTTGTGTAACGATATCTGACTCATCAAACCTTACCTGACCTGGTACTGGAAAAGATCATGAGCCCAGTCAAGCGGGACACATAATCTGTTTATGCGGCAGGCCGAGATCTGCCCGGCTGAGCGATCGACTCGGCGCTGCTTGGATCGGCGGTTCTAATGCACCGCACCCGATTCGGTTCAGAAAAATATCCAGCCATTTGGAACGAAGGCGTTTCGCCTGCATCGAATGGACTGGATCGGTTCAAGACTGTGCCCGGCAAGGAGACCGGACACGTCAGGAATTCCAACTATTTTGCTTGTTCTGTCATGGCGGGGCAGCCGCGCGGGGAAGAGGGCTATCGCCGCCTGGCAAAATGGGCAAAGGCCTGATTGGCTTCTGCCATGCGATGCGTCTCTTCGCGCCTGCGCACGGTCTGGCCTTCGCCCCGTGCGGTGTCCAGGATTTCATTCGCCAGCCTGATGGCCATATTGCGGCCACCGCGCCCGCGTGCGTTCTGAATCAGCCAGCGCATGGCGAGGGCTTGGCGCCGGTCCGGGCGAATTTCAATCGGCACCTGATAGGTTGCGCCGCCAACCCGCTGCGGCTTGACCTCAACCAGAGGGGTGGCGTTCTTGAGCGCCTCTTCGAAGACCTCCATCGGCGGGCGGTTGGCGCGTTCGGCCACAGTGTCGAGCGCGGTGTAGACGATTCTGGCGGCCAGACTCTTCTTGCCCCGCTCCATCAGATTGTTGATGAATTTTGCCAGCACGACGCTGTTGTGACGGGGGTCGGGCGTGACTTGACGTTTTTCGGGCCGGTTTCGTCGCGGCATTCTGCAACTCCATCCTTATCGTTTGCGCCAGCGGTTTGGGAGCCAGGGCTTAGCGCGGCTTTTTCGTGCCGTATTTGCTGCGGCTCCGCTTGCGCTCGTTTACACCGGTGCTGTCCAAAGCGCCGCGCACGATATGATAACGCACGCCGGGCAGATCGCGGACGCGACCGCCGCGCACCAGAACCACGCTGTGCTCCTGCAGGTTATGACCTTCACCCGGAATGTAGGCCGTAACCTCGACGCCGTTTGTAAGACGGACGCGGGCCACCTTGCGCAGGGCGGAGTTCGGCTTCTTTGGCGTGGTCGTGCGCACCTGCGTACAAACACCCCGCTTCTGGGGGTTGCCCTGTTTGACCCGCTTGGTGCGACCGGTCAATGTATTCTGAGTAAAGCGCAGGGCCGGCGCGGTCTCTTTCCTCGGTTTGGTCTTGCGGCCCTTGCGGACCAGTTGATTTATCGTCGGCAAAGGTCTCCTCCCTGGTCGTCTCTCAAACCCACGATCTGATATTCTATCACAGCCGAACTGTCGAAAGCAAATCCGTTTGCAACACAAAGTGGGTTTGTCATGGACGCAATCGCAGCGAGGGTGAAGCGGGCTCTCTGCCACCCTCCTATTTGAACTCTGTATTATGCCCCCGGTCCGCTTCTAACGCAGATCGACGTTGATCTCTTCGTTTTCCTCCTCTTTCAGATTGTTCAAGTCGAAGTCAATCTCTTCGTCCGCGCCGCCACCGAAGCCGGACAACATGCCGAGCGGACCGATACCCACTTCTGCCAGGCCGGAGAGGTCGGCCAGGTCCAGATCGGGGTCGTCGAGGTCAAATTCGAGTTCGCTCAGTTCTTCATCGACGATTTCGTCAATCTCCTTGACATCCTTCTGCTCGCTCAACTGTTCAATCGCCTGCTGTTTCTCTTCTTCCCACATGCGCCGGGTCCGGAAACCGGAGCCGACCGGGATCAGCTTGCCGATGATGACGTTCTCCTTGAGGCCGCGCAGTTCGTCGCGCTGGCCCTGCACGGCGGCATCGGTGAGCACGCGCGTGGTCTCCTGGAAGCTGGCCGCGGCCAGGAAGCTCTCGGTATTCAGGGCGGCCTTGGTCAACCCGAGCACGACCGGTTCGGCTTTGGCCGGGCGTCCGCCGCGTTTGACGATACCGTTGTTCTCGTCTTCGAACTGGAAGCGGTCTACCAGCTCACCCGGCAGGAATTCGGTGTCGCCGGTCGCCCGGATCATGACCCGGCGCAGCAGCTGGCGCAAGATCACCTCGATATGCTTGTCGTGGATGGCAACGCCCTGGCTGCGATACACCTGCTGCACCTGCTCCAACAGGTAGAGCTGACATGCCTCGCGACCCTGAATGCGCAGAATCTCGCGCGGGTTCTTCGAGCCCTCGGTGAGCTGCTCGCCAGCGGTCACTTCCTCGCCCTTCTCGACGCGCAGACGGGCATTGGCGGGAATATCGGTCTCCCAGACCAGCGAATCTTCGCGGCGGATGATGACCTGGCCGTTTTCAGCGAAGACTTGGCCTTCCATCCCCGCCATGAGGCTCTGCTCCTCCTCCTCGCCGTTGCGGGCGATGACGGTATCCTCCTGCACGCGGTCATCCGAATCGACCAGCAGCTGAAAGCCCTCGGGAATCGTGACTTCACGGCGCTTGAGTTCGGTGCGGCTCACTTTGAGCATGCGCTGGTCGCCTTCCCACCAGATATCGACCTTGCCATCGATCTCACTGATAACCGCTTCGCCCTTGGGATTGCGCACTTCGAAGAGCTCCTCGACGCGGGGCAAACCCTGCGTAATGTCGTCGCTGCCGGCCACGCCGCCGGTGTGGAAGGTACGCAAAGTGAGCTGCGTGCCCGGCTCACCGATCGACTGCGCGGCGATGATGCCCACCGCTTCGCCCTGCTCGACCGTTCCGCCGCGGGCCAGGTCGGTGCCGTAACACTTCTTGCACAGCCCGAAACGTGATTCACAGGTCAGCGGGCTGAAGACAGTAGCTTCATCCACATTGTGGCGTTCAATGGCCGCGAGGGCGGCCTCGTCGATGACGCTATTGCGTTTCAGCAGCGGCTCATCCTCATCCGGGAGGGCAATTGCGCCGGCCAGCGTGCGCGTGGCGACGCGGTCGGCGAAGCTCTCGCCCATCTTCCGTGAGCTCCCGGCATCAATCCTGATACCGGCGTTCGTGCCGCAGTCATCTTCGGTGACGATCACATCCTGGGCCACGTCAACCAGACGGCGGGTCAGATAGCCGGCGTCTGCCGTGCGCAGGGCGGTGTCGGCGAGGCCTTTGCGCCCGCCGTGCGTGCTGAGGAAGTACTCGAGCGCGGTCAGCCCTTCGCGGAAATTCGACCGGATCGGCAGGGGTATGATGCGCCCGTTGGGGCCGGCGATCAGGCCGCGCATTCCGGCCAGCTGACGCACTGTGTTGACCCCGCCCTTGGTGGAGCCGGAGTGGGCCATCGCGCCCAGCCCTTCGAGCGGGCTGAGCAGCTCGCGCACCGCGGCCGTCACCTCGTCGGCGGCCCGCGTCCACAGTTCGACCGTCTTTTCGTACAACTCCTCCTCGGTGATCAGGCCGCGGCGGTACTGACGTTCGGCCTCCGCAACCTCTTCCGAAGTGCGCTCGACGATCTCGTCCTTTTCGTTGGGCACCTGAATGTCGCTCACGGCGATGGTTATGCCGGAGCGGGTGGCGTATTCGAAGCCGAGGTCTTTAATATTGTCGACCGTTTCGGCCGTTACCTCGCGGCCGAGATGCTTGTAGCAGTCGTCGATGACGTCGTTGACGCCTTTCTTGTCGAGAAGCTCGTTGACGAACCACAACTCTTCCGGCAGTGCCCGGTTGAAGATGATGCGCCCGATGGTTGTACGGATGATGCGATCTTGCGGCCAGTTGGCGCCCAACAGGCGCAGCCTGCGCAGCCCGTCGCGCACCTCGCCCATGGCCGCCAGCCCGAACGCCGCGATCTCCTGCACCATATGCCGTTCGCCCTGGGCGTAGATGTCCATCAACTCGCCGACTGTGGCGATGCCGTGCTCCTTGAGGGCATCCATCACCCGCTCGCTCACCTCCATCGACTCGATCGGCTGCACGTCGAAACGCGTGGTGAAGCGCACGCGAATCGAATCCCGCAACTGGATATGGCCGAGGCTGTAGATGTATTCTGCCTCGTCCATCGAGCTGAAGAGCGGCAGCGCCTTGTCCGCCGCATCCGCGTTCTCTTCGGTGGTCAGGTAGTAGACGCCCATCACCATATCTTTGGAGGGGCCGACGATCGGTTCGCCGCTGCTCGGTTTGAGCAGATTCTGACTGGAGAGCATCAGTTGCCGGGCTTCATCGACCGCCGACTGGCTCAGCGGCACGTGCACGGCCATCTGGTCGCCGTCGAAATCGGCGTTGAAGGCGTCGCAGACGAGCGGATGCAGCTGGATCGCGCTCCCTTCCACCAGCGTCACTTCAAAGGCCTGAATGCCGAGACGATGCAGGGTGGGCGCCCGGTTCAGCAGCACCGGCCGTTCGCGGCAGATCTCCTCCAGCTCATCCCATACTTCGGACTGCTGCCTGTCCACCATGCGCTTGGCGCTCTTGATGTTGTGCGCGTAGTTGTCCTCGACCAGGCGCCGCATGACGAAGGGCTTGAACAACTCCAGCGCCATCTTTTTGGGCAGACCGCACTGGTGCAGTTTCAGTGTGGGGCCAATGACGATGACCGAGCGGCCGGAGTAGTCGACGCGCTTGCCCAACAGATTGCGGCGGAAGCGGCCCTGCTTGCCCTTGAGCATATCGCTGAGACTCTTGAGCTTGCGCTTGCCGCTGCGGCTGACCGCGCGGCCCCGCCGTCCGTTGTCGATCAGACTGTCGACCGCCTCCTGCAACATGCGCTTTTCATTGCGGACGATGACATCGGGCGCGCCGAGGTCGAGCAGACGCTTGAGACGGTTGTTGCGGTTGATCACGCGGCGGTAGAGGTCGTTGAGGTCGCTGGTTGCGAAGCGCCCGCCGTCCAGCTGCACCATTGGGCGCAGTTCCGGCGGAATAACCGGCAGCGCCGTCAGCACCATCCATTCCGGCCGGTTGCCGCTCTTGCGGAAGTTCTCGACAACGCGCAGGCGTTTGGCCGCTTTTTTGCGGCGCTGCTTGCTCTTGGTATCTTTGATTTCCTTGCGCAACTCCTTTGCCAGCCTCTCCAGGTTGACCTTGGCGACGATATCGCGAATCGCTTCGGCGCCCATGCCCGCCTTGAAGATATTGCCCCAGCGGTCGGCCAGCTCGCGGTAGCGCGTCTCGGTCAGGAGCTGCATCTCTTCCATGCTCTTCAACTCCTCCATCTCGGCGTCGGCGCTCGTTTGCAGCCGGCCCCGCTGCTCGCCAAGGTCTTCGCGCAGCTTTAGAAGCAACGCTTCCAACTCCTGGTGCACGAACGCCTGCTTGGCCTGAACCTGTGCGCGAATGTCCGACTTTTCCTCGTCGGATTCGACCTGTAGCCTGTCCAGACGCGTCTGAACGTGGTCGTTGACGAGCCGCTCATGTTTGGCGCCGACGGTCTCTTTGATCGAAATAATGGCCTCATCGACCCAATCAAGCTGTTTGTCCTCGCGCGCCTTCTTGCGGAGATTGTCCTTAATCCAGTCCTGCAGCTTTTGCGCCTGGCTGATCGTCTCCGACGAAGAGCGGTTGATGCGCTCATCAAGCTCCGCAATCTGGGACTGTTCCTGCGCGTCCAATTCGTCAAGTTGACTTTGCGCCGTGGCCTCTACGACATCGATCTGTTCCTGCGCAGTGCCCTCAAGGCGGGTGACGCCCATCTGTTTCTCTTTCTCGAGGCGCTGGATCGCGCGGCCGCGCGCGTCTTCGTTCACATCTGTGATGATGAACTGCGCGAAGTAGAGCACGCGCTCCAGATGGCGCGGGCTGATGTTGAGAAGCAGCCCCAGGTGGCTGGGAACGCCCTTAACATACCAGATATGGCTGACCGGCGATGCCAGCTTGATGTGGCCCATCCGCTCGCGGCGAACCCGCTGCGGCGCCACTTCGACGCCGCACTTGTCGCAGACAATGCCCTTATAGCGAACGCGCTTGTACTTGCCGCACGCGCACTCCCAGTCCTTCTGCGGTCCGAAGATGCGCTCGCAGAACAGGCCGTCGCGCTCCGGCCGCAAGGTGCGATAGTTGATCGTCTCCGGCTTGGTTACTTCGCCGAAGCTCCAGTCGCCGATCTGATCCGGGGAGGCAAGAGAGATACGAATGGCGTCAAAATCTCGTACTTCCATTTTAGCTCCTTTTATAGCTCTTAGTCGTCAGTTTTCAGCTCTTGCAACGCCATCAGCTTGTGGCGGTTCACGAGAGACCAAAAGTAAACAACCAGAAACTAACTATTCGCTGCTGCGGCTCATCGGGCTTGGCACGTTCAGACTGAAGCCAAGATGGGGCAGCCTTTCCTCTGTCTCATCTTTGCCGAGCTGAATCACCTCGTTCTTGTCGTTTATGACTTCGATCGAAAGGGCCAGGCTCTGCAACTCCTTCACGAGCACGCGGAAGCTCTCCGGCACACCGGGGCTTTGAATCTCATCGCCCTTCACAATCGCCTCGTAAGTCTTCACGCGGCCGGTGGTATCGTCCGACTTGATCGTCAGCATCTCCTGCAGCGTGTAGGCGGCGCCGTACGCCTCGAGCGCCCAAACCTCCATCTCGCCGAAACGCTGACCGCCGAACTGCGCCTTGCCGCCCAACGGCTGCTGCGTGACCAGGCTGTAGGGGCCGGTGCTGCGGGCATGGACTTTGTCTTCGACCAGATGGTGCAGTTTCAACATCTGCGCGATGCCGACCGTTACATCAGCATCGTACGGTTCGCCCGTCTTGCCGTCGAAAAGTTTCTGCTTGCCGGTCGTAGGCAGCGGCCAGCCGATCCGGTTCGAGTACAGCTGCGCCGCCTCTTCCAGGGCCTCGCCGTCGAGCCCGTCCACCTCGCCGCCGTGATAGGACATCCACTCGCGCAGGGCGACGTGGCGGGCGTACAGGTCCGCAGCTTCCGACCTGTCCTCTGGGATGACGAGTTCGGCCTCATGCCCCTTGTCCTGCAGCCATTCGGTGAGGGCCGCGTTGCGCGCGTAACTGTCGTCGAAGAAGAGCTCCTCCGGGTCGTAGCCGCGCGGCTCGAGCCACTCGAGCAGGTAGATGCCGCGGGCGTCGTTGTCGTCGGCCAGGGCTTCGCTTTCGAACTCCTGCTCCTGCACCGATGCCCATGCTTTGTGCGTTATATCCTGCCAGGCGCGATCGATCAGCCAGGCGCGCGCCAGCTCGGACTCGATCTCGTCCTCCCGCGCGCCGTCGAATACCGGCGTCTCAGCCATGAAGCCGAGCCGGTCAGCGGCCCATCCGAGATGGGTCTCCAGGACCTGTCCGATGTTCATGCGTCCGGGCACGCCGAGCGGATTCAGAATAACATCGATCGGCGTGCCGTCCTCGAGGAACGGCATATCCTCCACCGGCACGACCCGCGAGATCACGCCTTTGTTGCCGTGGCGGCCGGCCATCTTATCGCCCTCGGTGAGGCGGCGCCGCTGGGCAATGCTGACGCGCACCATCATCTCGACGCCGGCGGGCATGTCCTGGTGGTCGTCGCGGGTGAACACCTTGATGTCGACGACTTTGCCGCGTTCACCGTGGGGAAGCCGCAGCGAGCTGTCCTTAACTTCGCGCGCCTTCTCGCCGAAGATCGCACGCAGAAGCTTCTCCTCCGGCGTCAGTTCGGTCTCGCCTTTGGGCGTGATCTTACCGACGAGAATATCGCCCGGCGCGACCTCGGCGCCGATGCGGATGATGCCGTCCTCGTCCAGGTGTCGCAGCGCATCCTCGCCCACGTTGGGAATGTCGCGGGTGATCTCCTCCGGGCCGAGCTTGGTCTCCCTGGCCTCGATCTCGTGCTTCTCGATATGGACCGAAGTGTACTTGCCGTTTTCGACCAGACGCTCGCTGACAAGGATGGCATCTTCGTAGTTGCCGCCTTCCCAGCTCATATAGGCGACAAGCACATTCTGGCCGAGGGCCAGCTCGCCGTTCTGCGTGGAGGAGCTGTCCGCCAGCACAGTGCCCGCTTCGACCCGGTCGCCCTTCTGCACGGTCGGGCGCTGGTCGATGCAGGTGCTCTGGTTGCTGCGGTTGTATTTGCGCAGCGGGTAGGTGCGCTGCTCGCCGTCATCTTCCTGGATGACAACCTCGGTATTGACGACGCGCACGGCCTCGCCGGCCTTGCGGGCGACGACGACCTGACCGGAATCCACCGCGGCCTGCCACTCCATGCCGGTGCCGACAATCGGCGCTTCAGGCTGCACGAGGGGTACGGCCTGGCGCTGCATATTCGAGCCCATCAGAGCCCGGTTGGTATCGTCGTGCTCGAGGAACGGGATCAACGCCGCGGAGACGCCGACAACCTGTTTGGGCGACACATCCATGAACTGAATGCGCTGCGGCTCCTCGAAGCGGAACTCCTCCGCCTGGCGGACCGAAGGCCGCCTGTTGAGGAAGTGGCCCCTCTCGTCGAGCGGTGTCGAAGCCTGGGCAATCGAAGAGCGCTCCTCGGTATCGGCGTTGAGATAGATGACCTCCTCGCCGACAAAGGGATGCACGCGGACCTCTTTCAGGCCGTCCAGAGTGTTGATCTGCCGGGCCAGCTCGGGCGTCAGCTCCGCGCCCCTTTCGACGACTATCTCGTCGCCGTCGGCGTCGGTGATGTCCTGCGCGAGGGTGCGCCCGGTCAGCGCATCGACCTCATTTACGACCGTGTTGATGACGCGTCGGTAGGGCGTCTCGATAAAGCCGAAATCATTGATGCGCCCATAGGTGGCCAGATAGCCGATCAGGCCGATGTTAGGCCCTTCCGGCGTCTCGATCGGGCAGATGCGGCCGTAGTGGCTGTAGTGGACGTCGCGCACGTCGAAACCGGCCCGCTCGCGGCGCAGCCCGCCGGGTCCCAGCGCGCTCAGGCGGCGCTTGTGGGTCAACTCGGCGAGGGGGTTGGTCTGGTCCATGAACTGACTCAACTGGCTGCTGCCGAAAAACTCGCGCGTGGCGGCGACGACCGGGCGGATGTTGATCAGGGTCAGTGGCGTCACCTGCTCCGGCTCGCGGATCGACATGCGCTCGCGCACGACGCGCTCCATGCGCAGAAGGCCGATCCGCAACTGGTACTGGATCAACTCACCGACCGTCTTGATGCGCCGGTTGCCCAGATGATCGATGTCGTCGGCGTCCTCGCGCCCATTGTTGATGTCGATGATGCGGCGAACGACCGCGACGATGTCTTCATTCGTCAGGATGCGCGTGGCGGGTTCCGTCTTCAGCTCCAGCTTGCGGTTGAGTTTGTAGCGACCCACGCGCCCGAGATCGTAACGACGCGAGCTGAAAAGCAGATTCTGCAGGAAATTGCGCGCGTTGTCCAGGGTCGGCGGATCGCCCGGGCGCAGCTTCTTGTAGAATTCGAGCAGCGCGTCATCGATCCCTTTCTGCCTGTCATCGGTCGGATTGGCCGTGGGATCGCGTTCCAGGGTCGCCTCGATGAAGGCATGGTCTTCATTGTCATCGACACCGGCAAACAGGGCCCGGATCTCCTCATCGGTGCCGTAGCCGATGGCGCGCAGCAGGATCGTAACCGGCAGCTTGCGCTTGCGGTCAACCTTTACGCTGATAATGTCCCTCTTGCTGGTCTCGAATTCCAGCCAGGCGCCGCGGCTTGGGATCAGCTTGGTGCCGGTGAGGTCGCGGCCGGTGCTGCGGTCCTCTTCAATCGTGAAGTAGACGCCGGGTGAACGGATCAGCTGGCTGACGACGACGCGCTCGCTGCCATTGACGATGAATGTGCCGGAGTCGGTCATCAGCGGGAAGTCGCCCATGAAGACCTCCTGCTCGCTGATTTCGCCCGTATCCTTGTTGACAAGCTTGACCTCTACCCACAGCGGCGCGGAAAAAGTGATGTCCCGTTCGCGACATGCCTCCTCGGGGTGTTTGGGATCATCGAAGCGAAAGTCGCCGAAATGCAGCTCGAGATGCTTGTTGAAGCTGACAATCGGCGAAATCTCTTCGAAAAGCTCCTTCAGCCCCTTGCTGCGGAACCAATCGAAACTTTGCAGTTGAATCTCGATGAGCCGGGGCAGTTCAACCAGGTTGGAAGTCCGTGCATAGGACTTCCGCTGGGTCCTGGCGCCAACTCCGTTACCAACGGCAGTACGAACCATATAGCGCATACTCCTTTGCATTGCAGTTTCACCCGCATCGCGCGCCGTTGTCAGCTGACCTGCAAGCGGCGACGGCAACGTGCGACAAGGCGAGTGGGCTTCAAAGTGGGGCGGGTCTTGGCAGGTTTCCGCCCCCATCGCATCTATGCCTCAGGCCGGGACCTGAGGCGCGTTGAGCGCTGTATCAAAATTCAAAGACCCAACGCCATTGGACAAAATGGGTTGGGCCAGCGGACGCCCCACCGGGCCGGATACCGGCCGCCCCGTCAAAACGGAACCTGGGGGCACTGAACTATGACTCCCGCGATATGACGCCAAAACGCAACAGGCGAAAATGGTCTTTACCCTGAAAGGGTAACTATATAGCATAAGCTGCCCACTGTCAAAATTTTGGTGTTGACAACTGCATTCCAAACTTGCCGCGGGGCCGGAAAGGAGAGCGGTCCGGCGGCATGGACGGGAAAACAGGCAAGGCATTGGAAGGCCGCTGGCGCGATCTAAATCCGCAATCGCCCGTAGAGGGGATTGCGAGCGATGCACGAGCGATATACGAATGTTTACGGGAAGAAATCTCCGCAAGCGAAACGTAATTCGTGTGCGGTCGGGGGCCGGGAGGCCGACGGAGTGGCGGGAGCAGGTCAAGCATGCCCGCGGGCATATAATACAGAACCGGCATGGCTGACAATGCTCTGCCAGGAGATCGGAAAAGATGGTCTATCGAAAGACAGGTGCGTCGCTGCGACTGAAAATCTAGCGCGCTACACGCCATTGTGTTCATTGCGCCGGAGTTGTGGTTATTCCGAATTTATCGTTGAATCGTCGAGTCGTCCACTGTTTCGATATTGACGTCGTTCCCCGTTATCGTCGAAGCGCCGTTGTCGTAGCTCGAAGCCAGGGCCGGGTAGAGGAGGATGAGCATCGCCAACAAGGCGATCACCAGGACGATGGCGAAGAGCATCTGGCGATTTTGGGCAGCGGCGTTCACATTCGCGTCTCCTTCATTGCGTCTACTGTAAGATGTTGGCTGGCGGTACCTCCAGGGTTTGCGGCCCGATGCGGATTGCGGGCATCTGAATAATGGGTCCTCAGGTAAGATGCCTGGGTTGCAGGCCAGAAGCGACACGCCGGATAAGAACATCGTTGCCGGATCAATGACCGACAGTGTTGATTCTACTGTATGCACGGTCGCCTGTCAACTCTTTCAGATAATCGTTGCATACTGAATTCTCGGGCAGTCGACTCCTGTGCGACGGCTCCTTTCCAGCCGGAAAGAGGCGCGGTGCGAGGGACAAATTGCGCGAAACAGACCTGAAAAGCCCGACTCTGCGCCAATGTTGGCGGGGCTCCGGTACTATCCGGGCGCGGCCCGGTTGACATGGGGCGCAATACGGCCAGGATGCGGCTGAAATCGGGCCGCGAGCAATCCTGTGCAATTTGCCTACGATATGCCTACGGTGCAAACGGCCCCTATGCCCCATACCTGAAGCGAGGCCGTGAAACGGTGACAAAGCCCCGGCCCGCTTCGGGAAGATATGCAGGCGCATCTGCCTGCGTCCGTCAATCGGTCTCCGGGCGCGGCAAGTAAGGCAGGCAGACGCCCGGCACCAGATAAGGGGACGACCGAATCGGAGGCAATAGAAGGCAGTTCCGGGCGCTTCGATACGGTGAGTGCGGGACGGCTGCAAGAAGCTCCAAACCCTATGATATGGCTGCGTTTCCCCTTCAAAGAGGGCGCGAAGTCAGGCCCTTTCTGTTGGCAGCCCGCGCCCGTTTTCGCCAAAATAGGTTTTGCGGTATGTTTTGTGTATGGGACAATATGGGAGAAAGTGGGGCGGCTACCCTGTGGGGCCCGTTTGGGTGGAGAGGACGAAAAACCGGCATTGCAGAACGCCCGTCGTCATGCTCATCGCCACCCCCATCTTCATTGCGTCACGCCACGCGGACATCCACGCCGGGCGCTCGCTTGAGTAGAGCATTCACGTAGCGTAGGCGCCTCAAGACAGCGTGACTTTGGGCAGTGCGGCATACCGGCGCCGCGCATGCCCATAGGCCATCCTGGAGAAGAAATGCTCACAGAGGCAAAGTTCAAGATCATAAGCTGGGATGAGGAGCCATTTGATGAACCAGCGGACGGGCCGAAGCTCACCCGTGCGCACGTGAAGAAGTCATTCCACGGCGATCTGTCCGGGACAGGCAACCTTATGTATGTGATGACCTACCTCGACGGCCAGAGGAGCACGACATGACGTTGGACTATGATCTGTAACTCGGATGTGTAACTCGCGCCCTTATCGCTTGCCCGTTCCTGGAATGCCTGCACAGTCCAAAGACGCCGCTTTGTACGGGACGCTGGAGAGCCGGATGAAAGGAAAGTCTTGCGTCCGGTTCGGAGGGGGCCGGGAAGGCGCTCCGTTCGCTCGGATGAACGCGCCGCCAGCCTGCCCTACGCCCTGAGATACCCCTGACAAATCCGTTCTTTTGAAAGTCGGATGCGCCCCTGATTGAAGGTGGTGCCTGTAAACCAGTCTCTCTCAAATTCATGTTTCTCGGTGAGTTCACCCACACTCTGGACGATAAAGGGCGGGTCACGATTCCCGCCAAGTTCCGGCACCGGCTGATGCCCGGCCTGGTGGTGACGCGCAACCCGACCGGCGGCTGTCTCATGCTGATGCCGCTGGACGAATGGCAGAATGTTGCCTCCCGGGTCAGCTCTCTTCCCCTGATAGATCAGCGGACCGCGCAGCTGCGGCGGGCGCTGTTCAGCGCGGCAGAAGACCTCAAACCGGACCGGCAGGGCCGCATCCTGATCAGCCAGCGTCTGCGCGAGTTCGCGCGAATCGAGAACGAAGTGGTCATCGCCGGCATGAATACCTATATCGAACTATGGGACCCGGCGCAGTGGGAGCAGCAGATGCTCACCCCTGCGCAACTCGATGAGGACCTGTTCGCCGCCCTGGGAGTCTGACACCATTGGAGCAGCGCCGACCCGAAGGGGGCATTGAACAGGACGTTGAACATTGTCCCGTTCTGGCGGATGAAGCGCTGACGGGGCTGAATGCTCAACCGGGCGGTTGCTTCATCGACGGAACGGTGGGCGGCGGCGGCCATACGCAACTGCTGTTGCGCCGCACCAGCTCCGCCGATGGAGTCGGCAGCGGCCGGGTACTGGGACTGGACGCCGACCCGGAAGCGGTCGAACGGGTACGAAGGCGCTTCCCGGAGGAGATCAAGGCCGGCAGATTGCGCCTGGTCCATACGCCGTTCGATCAGATGGCCCGGGTCGCCGGCCAACAAGGGTTTGCCGCCGTCGACGGAATCCTGCTCGACCTGGGTCTCAGCAGTTATCAGCTGGATAGACCGGCGCGAGGTTTTGCCTTTCAGCACGACGGCCCGCTGGATATGCGCTTTGATCCCTCGACAGGCGAGAGCGCGGCCGGACTGATAAACGGCAGGCGTTGGGAGGAGATCGCCGAGATCCTGTACAGGTACGGAGAGGAGAGACAGAGCCGCGCCATCGCACGTGCGATCGTCGCCAACCGCCCGGTTATGACCACTGCTGAACTGGCGGAAATCGTATCGAAGGTTGTGGGCAGGCGCGGCAGACAGAAAATCCATCCGGCAACGCGCACCTTTCAGGCGCTGCGGATTGCGGTCAACGACGAGTTGGGCCAGTTGGAGCGGACATTGGCACAGATTCCCGGGCTGCTGAGAGTGGGCGGACGGGTTGCAATCATCGCTTTTCACAGCCTGGAGGACCGGCTCGTCAAAAGGTGGATGCGGGATCAATCTCGCAGATTCCGGCCTGACCCGACTCTGCCGAGCGGCGGCCTTGAGCAGGTTCCCGTTCTGTCTATACACAACAGGAAACCGATTGTGCCGGCGGCCGCCGAGATCGAACGAAACCCGCGCAGCCGCTCAGCGAAACTACGCATCGCTGTAAAAAGGTCCGAACGGTAAAAGGCAAGTAGGGGGATGAAGATAGTCCGAGGCGTCGGGCAACATCCTCCGCCCGGTTCGCAGGGGGCCTGTTCCGCCTCCATGCGCGACCGCTGTGAACTGAGCAGTTCGGCAGGAAAAGGCTTTTGACTACACCGTCTATCGATTTGCAGGGCGCGGCCACACCATCGCCCCTCTCCGGCGCCGAAGCGCAATCAACACAGCCGGCAACTGGCGCATCCAATACGAATGAGCAGGGGCAGACGCAACCGACAAGCCTGTCCCACATTCGCGTTCTGCGCGGTCTGGTCTGGCTGGATGATTTCGTGCCGCTGCCGCAAACACTGAGAGGGTACCTTTTCTTCCTGTTGGCGCTGACCGGCATCTGCGGGCTGGCTGTGTTTCAGGTTTGGACTTCGCTGCGGATTACACAGGCCCGCGCCGAGTTGGCTGCGCTCAACGTGCAGTACAACCTGATCGAACAGAAGAACGCCGAACTGTTGTGGCAAATTGGCCAACGCACTACGTTGGAACAGGTGCAGATTCGGGCAGTCCAACTCGGATTTCATCCGGCCCTGCAGCGCAACTACGTTGGAAACCCCGCGGCATCGCAAACGAATACCGCGGCGGTGAACGCCTCTTCCGGCGGCGCGCCGGACCGGCGGGCTGCCGCGCCGCCGCCGGTTTCACCTGCGTCCCAGGCGGAGCTCCTGCCGCTACCAGAAGCCGAGGCCTCCGCTGCGGAGGAGCCTGCCTCCTGGAGTATGTCTGAACTGTTTCCGATTGAGGAGTTTGAGCAGCTTGCGTCCGGATGGCAGCGGCAGATCAACGATAGCTGGCAGGCGGGTTGGCAGAGCGTGCGCCAGTGGAGCGAGCCATTGCTGGAACAGGTCGGTGATTTCATCCTGGGCCAGCTGAAACAGCGCTGATCCGATAACGCGGTCCTTGAACTGCGGCCAGTGGCCCGGGCAGTGCCGCCGCCACTGGCCGCCGCACTCTTTGTGAGAAGCGGCATGCGCGCGCAAGACCGAACCGCACAGCCGATAAGCGGACACGGGATCGGCCTTGCCGCGCCGGGCGCGCCGCACGACCAGGAACGCACGCAACCGGCCGCCGCGCCGACCGATACGACAAAGATTTGGCGTATCGGCTTTATCGGCGTCATGTTGACCGGGCCGCTGGTTCTGCTGATCCTGCGGTTGCTGGATATGCAGGTGATGGGCTGGCAGCAGTATGAACCCCCCAGGCCTGTGGCGTCGGCGCGCAATACGGTGGACGATACAACCTCGTGGGGCGTGATCGTCGACCGGGACGGCAGCCTGCTTGCCGCGGACCGATTCACCTACCGCATCACGGCAACGCCAAAGTTCATCGCCGCGGAAGACTACAGCGCGATCGCGCAGCGGCTCGCGCAGGGGACCGGCGTGCCTCCGCAGCAGATTGAAGCTCTGCTCACGGAAAACAGCGACAGAGACTACCTGATCATTGCGACGGAGATCGACTTTGAACAGGGCCAGCTGCTGCTGGCAGAGCGACAGCAGCGATTGGCTGACAAGGATTTTCTGCTGGACCATATTCACATCGCGGCCCATCCTCGACGCTTCTATCCACAGGGAACGCTGGCCGGCCAGATTCTGGGTTTTCTCAACGCCGAACGGGTGCCGGTATTGGGCATCGAGCGCTACTACCGGAACTTCCTTTCCAGTGACGGCGTTGGACTTCCGCAGGGACAGCAGATACCGCGTACAGAGCTTGATGACAGCATTTTGCGGTTTCTGCCCAGCGGCAATGGCAAGGGCCTGGTAATGTCCATCGACCGCACCGTTCAGCATATTATCGAAGAAGAGCTGCGACTGGGCGTCGGTCTCTACCGGGCCGCGGGCGGCACGGTCATCGTAATGAATCCGAACACGGGCGCGATTCTGGGCATGGCCAACTGGCCCACCTTCGACGGCAACCGTTTTGAAGAGGGGGATCCCGAAACATTTACGAACCCGGCGATCAGCGCCCAATATGAACCGGGGTCGGTTTTCAAACTGATTACGCTCGCGGCCGCGCTCGATATCGACGCGGTGGAGGAAAGCACCGTCTTCGTGGACACCGGCACGATCCTCATGGGTGAACATACGATCCAGAACAGCGATCGCAAGGCGGTTGGTCCGCTGACGGTCGCCGATGCGTTGGCCCACTCCAACAATGTGATCACGGTTCAGATCGCGCAGAGCGTCGGCCCCGAACTGTTCTACCAATATGTAAATCGTTTCGGGTTCGGCGCCGACACGAATATCGACCTGAGCGGCGAGGTGTCGGGGCAATACAGGCGTCTCGATGACCCAAGCTGGACGATGGCCGACCTGGGGACAAACAGCTTTGGCCAGGGCATCGCGGTTACCCCGATTCAGATGATCAGCGCAGTGGCGGCCATCGCCAACGGCGGCAAGCTGTTGCGCCCCCACATCGTGCAGAGCCGGGTGGCCGGCGACTATGCGGTCGAAACCCAGCCGACGATGGTCTACCAGGTGATCCGGCCGGAAACGGCGAAACGCGTGGGCGACCTGATGTTGCATGTCGTCAATACGGGCAATCAGATGGCGCAGGTCTCCGGCTACAGCGTGGCCGGCAAGAGCGGCACCGCGGAGATCGCCACCGAAGAGGGCTACATCCAGGACGAAACGATCGTCAGCTTTATCGGCTTCGCGCCGGCCGACGACCCGCAATTCCTGGTGCTGGTGAAGCTGGACCGCCCCGACCCGAGCATCAGCCGTTGGGCAGCCTACACGGCGACACCGGTTTTCAGCCGCATTGCCCACCGGCTATTCGAGCATCTGAACATCCCGCCGGACGCTGTCCGGCTGCCGGACGCAGGCCAGCCAGCGTCGGACGCGCCGGCTGAAGAAGATTCGGAGCAGTGATCTGTGACTGCACGCCGGTAGCTTGCGCGGCTTCTTACCGCCGGCGTTCTTGAAGGTGAAATGGCCGGGAGGCCAGCTGTTCCGGGCCGTTTCCATTCAGGCAGGGAAACGAGATTTGGCGGAAGATCGACCGAACGTCGGAACATCTATTACCCAGCATACGCTTTGGCAGGCGCTGACGGGACGCGCGCCGCCGCCGCCGCTGGCGCCCCGCCCCATCGGCCGCGCGGTGCTGGACAGCCGTGATGTCGAACCCGGCGCCCTGTTCATCGCGGTCAGAGGCAGCCGCACCGACGGCCACGAATACATTGGGCAGGCGGTCGCCGCGGGCGCGGGCGCGGTCATCTGTGAAGAGCGGGGGCTGACGCTTCTGGCGGACACTGGTGCGCTGGTTGTCGATTGCAGCGAAAACGGGTTGACGAGAAACGGCGCGGGTCGCTCTCCATCGGCCGCGAGTCAAGCCGGCTGCATCGCCTACGTCGTGCCCGATTCGAACGCAGCCTTGCAGGCCGCGGGCATCTTCCAGCGCCTGCACCGGACGCGCCCGGAGCTGCGGGTGACCGGCGTGACCGGCAGCATTGGCAAAACCAGCACCAAGGAGCTGGCCGCGTCCGTTCTGAGTCAGCGCTTCTGCACGCATCGCAGCAGCGGCAACCTGAACAGCGAACAGGGACTGCCGCTGGCTCTGCTTGGGCTGCATACGGGGCATGAGCGGGCCGTGCTGGAGATGGGGATGTACGACCTGGGGGAGATTCGTCTCCTGTGCGACCTGGCGCGGCCCCACATCGGCCTCGTTACGAATGTCGGCCCGTCCCATCTGGAGCGGCTGGGTACGATTGAACGCATTGCGCAGGCCAAGGCTGAACTGATCGAGGCGCTGCCGGGCGCGTCCTGCGGAGGCGCGGCCATCCTGAACTGGGACGACGTGCGCGTACGGGCGATGGCGACGCGCACGGAGGCGCGGCCGTTTTTCTACGGTCTCAGCGCCGAAGCCGACCTGTGGGCCGACGAAGTCGAAAGCCTAGGCATGGAAGGCATCCGCTTCCGACTGCATCACCGGCAGGAGGACGGCGGCGTTCACAGGGAGCGCGTCCGCCTTCCCCTGCTGGGCAACCATTCGGTGCAAACGGCCCTGGCCGCGGCTGCCGTCGGGATCGTCAACGGCCTGACGTGGGCGGAGATCGTTGCCGGTCTGCAGAATGTGCTTGGTCAGCTGCGGCTTGTCGTGACGCCCGGCATCAACGGCGCAACGGTGATCGACGACACCTACAACGCCAGCCCCGAAAGCACCCTGGCTGCGCTCAACCTGCTTGACGACTTGGGCAGGGTTGCCGGGGCCGCCGGGCGCCGCATCGCGGTCCTGGGCGATATGCGAGAGCTGGGCAGTTTCACGGAGGAAGGACATAAGCAGGTGGGCATCCACGCCGCGCGCGTGACCGACCTGCTGGTTACGGTCGGTGACCTGGGCCGTATCATCGCCGACGCGGCGCGGCAGGCCGGCCTGCCCGTGCAGGCCGTTCACGCAGCCGGCAACTTTGAGACGGCTGTCCAGATCGTGAAGAAGGTGACGCGGCCGGGAGACCTGTTGCTCGTCAAAGGCAGCCGCGCAGTGGGGATGGACCGCATTGTCTCTGAACTCCTCCCGCCGCGCCGCGCCCGGACGATTGAAACCGCGCAACGGGCGGCGCAGAGCCAGGAGTGTGTCACACGACAGAAGGAGAGGAGCCGGACGGCAACCAGCTTCGCACCCGATTGGGCAACGGTTGCCGCGACAGAGTCCGGAGATGAAGAGGCGAACGGATGACATTCCCATTGACGCTCGGGGTGCTCAGCTTCTTCATCGCCGTCATTTGGGGGCAACCGCTGATCTCCTTGTTGAAACACCAACGCATAGGCAAGCAGATCCGCGTGGAAGGACCGGATTCGCATCAGGACAAGACCGGCACCCCAACGATGGGAGGCTTGCTCTTCGTGGTGCCGATTCTGTTGATCATCGGCGCGTTCAATCTGGCGAACCTGCTGGGCTTCACACAGGAAGGCCAGAGCACCCTTCTGCTCTTCTTCTGCCTGGCGGCGCACGCCACTTTGGGAGGAATCGACGATTGGCTCGGCCTGCGCGGCCGCGGCAAGGGGATGTCAGCCTGGGTAAAGAGCGGATTCCAGCTTCTGTTTGCTGCGGCAATCGCGGCCGTTCTCTACTTCGGGCCGCCGAACCTGTACTACGTCGGCGTGCCCGGCAGAGCGGAATACGTCTCTATCGGCTGGATCTTCTTGCCGGCGGCAATTCTGATCATTATCGGGTTCAGCAATGCCGTCAATCTGACCGATGGGCTGGACAGTCTGGCCGGCAGCATCAGCAGCGTTTCCTTTGCCAGCTACGGTCTGATCGCCTATTTGCAAGGGCAGACCTATCTGGCGGCCTTCTGTTTCACAGTTGTAGGCGCCCTGTTCGCGTTTCTCTGGTTCAATGCCTACCCGGCGCAACTCTTTATGGGTGACACGGGCAGCCTGGCCTTGGGGGCGACGCTTGCGCTCGTTGCGTTGATGACCGCCCAATGGCTGCTGCTGCCGGTGGTGGGGTTTGTGTTCGTAGTGGAAACGATTTCGGTACTGTTGCAGGTGGCGTCGGCCAAGTTCAGCCGCCGCTACCTCGGGCGTGATATTCGCCTGTTCAAGATGACGCCGATCCACCACCATTTCGAACTGATGGGCTGGAGCGAGACACAGGTTAAAGAGAGATTCTGGCTGGTAGGTGTGCTGAGTGGCATGTTGGGAGTAGCCCTGGCGCTCCTCGACTAGACCAATCGTACCCGCGCGGTCTTTCCCGATACCAACGCCGGCCGCCCGGACGGGCGGCAACGGACGAAGAGGGAGATAGTTCCCATGAATGCCAAGAATGGACAGCTCGAATTCGAGGGGCGTAACGTCGTCATCCTGGGGATGGCGCGTCAGGGATTGGCTCTGGCGCGCTTCTTCACGGCGGCGGGCGCAAACACGACGATCAGCGACATCGCGCCGGCGGAAGAGCTGGCGGGAGAATTGGAACATCTGGCCGAGCTGCCGGTTGCGCTGGCGCTCGGCGGTCATCCGCCCGACCTGCTGGACGACTGCGACCTGCTCTGCCTGAGCGGGGGCGTGGGGCTGCAGGTCCCGCTGGTGCAGGAAGCCGTCCGTCGCGGCATTCGGTTGAGCAACGACAGCCTGCTCACGATGCAGCTGGCCCCCTGTCCCGTCATCGCCATCACCGGCAGCAGCGGCAAGACCACCACGACGACGCTTGTCGGCGAAATGTTGCGCGCGACCTTCGGGGACGCTCGCGCCGTCCATGTTGGCGGCAATATCGGCACGCCGCTGGTGGACCGCCTGGACACGATCCGCACAGATGACATCATGGTGTTGGAACTGAGCAGTTTCCAACTCGAACTGTTCGACCCGGAGTTGTCCTACGGGCCGTTCGACGGGCTGGGGCCGGACGTGGCCGCCCTTCTCAACATCACGCCCAATCACCTCGACCGGCATACGTCGATGGCCGACTATGCCGCGGCAAAGGCCAACCTGTTGCGCCATCTGAAACCGACCAGCACAGTGGTCTTCAGCGCCGATGACCCGGTGACAGCCCGAATGGCCGGTTGGCAGAATGAGGCGCTGCGCCCGCCGCATGCAGGCAAAACGCTTCCTGCGCGCTGGGCGTTGGACAGCCTCATGGCGCAATGCCGCTCCGCCCTGGGCAGTGCGGGGCGGATGCGCCTCTTTACGCGGCGCGCCTGCGGCGAGCAGCAACACAATGAAGAGAGCGACGCGCCTGCATTGAGCGCGTGGGCATCCGACGAGGAGCTTATTTTTGAGGGCCGGCCTTTCTGCCGTCGCGCCGCGGTGCGGCTGCGGGGCGAGCACAATATCAGCAACCTTGTGGGCGCGGCGGCAATCAGCGGGGCGGCCGGGGCATCCCTGGAGGCTATGGGGCGCGTCGCCCGCTCATTTGCCGGTGTGCCGCACAGGCTGGAGGTGGTTCCGACGAAGCGGGCGGACACTCCATCCACGCGACAGAAGGTGACTGAGGACAAGGGCAACATCCTGTGGATCAATGACAGCATCGCCACCGCGCCGGAGCGGGCGGTCGCCGGGCTGCAGGTTTTTCCGCCGGGCGCACAGACACTCATTCTCCTGGCCGGCGGGCAGGACAAGAACCTGCCCTGGGACTCCTTTGCCGACGAAGTGCTGGACCGCGTGCAATGTCTGATCGGGTTCGGCGAGGCGGGGCCGATGATCGCGGACAAAGTGCGGGAGCGGGCCTCGTTCCGGCGCATATCCGCCCCCTGTTGCGCGATAGTCCAACGGCTCGATGAGGCGGTCGTGCTGGCCAAACAGACGGCCCAGCCGGGCACGGTCGTGCTGTTTTCGCCCGGCGGCACAAGCTACGACGCTTACAAGAACTTCGAACAGCGCGGCGAACATTTCCGCAACCTGGTTTCGGGCAGTTAGCGGCAGCTGCCGGCATCTGAAGGCCGGCAACGATAGACCGATATACTGAGAATGGCTTTACAGATCAGCCCGGCGCAGACGAAACAGATAGACAGGTACAGCGGCGGCTTCGATTGGACGCTGGCATCCGTCCTGACCTGCCTGCTGCTGTTCGGGTTTGTCATGGTCTTCAGCGCCAGTTACCCCTCGGCGCTGGAAAACCGGGATTCGCCATTCTACTACGTACTGCTGCAGCTTCGCTGGTTGGGCGTCGGCCTGGCGGTGCTGGTCGGCGCGGCGCTCGTCCCCTACCGCTTCTGGGAACGGTGGAGCGTCCCGCTGATGGCGCTGGGGCTGATCGCCCTGATGGCGGTCATCTTTATCGGGGATACGCGTTTTGGCGCGACGCGCACCTTTTTCGGTGGACGTTTTCAGCCCAGCGAGCCGGTGAAAGTGATCGTCCTCATCTACATCAGCACCTGGCTCGCGAGCAAAGGCAACCGCATCAAGAACATCAACTACGGGCTTATCCCCTTCGGCATCCTGATGGGGATCGTCAGTGGGTTGATCGTGGCGCAGCCGGACATCAGCACGACGATACTGATCGTCGTCACCGCCCTGATCATCTTCTTCCTGGCGGGCGCCGAGCTGAAGCAGCTTCTGCTCGGCGGATTTGTGTCCGTCGTCACTTTCTGGCTTGTGATCACGCGCAACAGCTATGCCAGCCGCCGCGTCAGCGCGCTGCTGGAGTCGATCGAGTCCCCTCTCAACAGCCCTGAGTGGCAGATCCGTGAAGCCAGCACCGCCCTTGTCCGGGGCGGTCCGCTCGGCGTCGGCCTGGGCAACAGCACGGAAAAACTGCCCGGCAGCCTGCCCTTGAGCTGGTCGGACAATATCTTTGCCGTCATTGGCGAGGAGATGGGGTTGCTGGGTACGCTGCTCGTGATCCTGCTCTTCACGCTGTTTGTATATCGAGGTCTGCGCATCGCCAGTGAATCACCGGACACATTCGGTTCCCTGCTGGCTGTGGGCATCACCGCGCTCATCATCCTGCAGGCCATCATCCACATCGCGGTGGAAGTAGCCATCGCGCCCCCCACCGGCGTAACACTGCCGTTCATTAGCTTTGGCGGAAGTTCGCTGGTTACGTCGATGGGTGCTGCCGGCATCCTGTTGAATATCAGCCGCTTTCGCGGTCAACCTGCGCCCAGTGCGTCCCGTCGCGCCGAATCCGGCGCCCGCCCCGATTCCCATTCTGCGACGAGCGAGCCGCAGGCCCGCCCAGGCGGGATCTGGGACGCATCAGACGCTTCGGGATCGAGCAGACCCGGGTCGTCCTCCGGGCCCTCAGGGCAGAAAGCCCATGCGCCTTCTTATCTCGGCTGGTGGAACCGGGGGGCACGTCTATCCGGCTCTCGCCGTCGTCGAACAACTACGAACCAACGCTCTGACCGACGCGCTGGCTCCCGTTAACAGCGACGAGAGAGAGGGGGACAGGGAGAAGAGGGAGTTGCTCCCTCCTCGCGCCAGCCTCCCCTCTCCACAGCTACTGTGGCTGGGAAGCCGGACCGGTATCGAGTGTTCTCTCGTACGCAATGCCGGAATCCCCTTTCGGAGTATCGAGAGCGGCGCGTTGCGAGGACGCAATCCTGTGTCGGCATTACGCAGTCTGGCCCAAACGATGACAGGCATACGTCACTCTTTAGCGATTATGGAGGAGTTTCGGCCGCAGGCATGTCTTGCCACCGGCGGCTATGTGTGCGCGCCGGTGGCGATAGCCTGTCAACTGCGGGATGTACCGCTTCTCATCTATCTGCCGGACATGACGCCCGGGCTGGCGGTGCGCTGGCTCAGCCGCCTGGCGCAGCGGGTCGCGGTCAGCTTCCCCGAGGTAGCCGGCTTTTTCGGGCAGAAGGCGGTCGACACCGGCTACCCTGTGCGCGCCGAGGTGATGTCGGCGATAAGGGATAAGGATGCGGCGCGGGAGATATTGGCGCGCAAGCTGGGGATGGAGAAATCTGACGCGCCCCTGCTGCTGGTGTTCGGGGGCAGCCAGGGTGCACGCAGCATCAACCGGGCAATATGGAAGGGGGCGCCCGTGCTGCTGCCCTCCTGCCAGATTCTGCACGTCATCGGCACGCGCGACTGGCCCCTCCTCGAACAGGAAGGGCCGGAGCTGCCTGGCTATGGGCTGGCCAGCCGTTATCATCCGGTGGCCTATCTGCATGAGGAGATGGCTTGGGCGCTGGCCGCGGCCGATCTGGCTGTGGCCCGGGCCGGCGCGAGTGTGCTGGCCGAGTTTCCGCTTGCGCGGCTGCCGTCGCTGCTTGCGCCGCTGCCGATTGCCGCTTCGCATCAGATGCGCAACGCGCAAAAGCTGGCGCAGTCAGGCGGCGCGATGATAATCGAAGATGGACAGTTGGCGGAGAGGCTGGAGCCGACCTTAGCGGCGCTGCTGGCGGACGAGCCGCGCCGTTTGGCGATGGCGGCGGCGGTCGGCACGCTGGCGCGACCGCAGGCGGCAGACAACATCGCTCGCGAACTACAGGGGCTCGCGGCCAGTGGCTGCAGAAGGTCACCATAGAACATGGATGTGCAAAAATGAGCGAATCAACTCCAGGAACTGTCGCGTTTGTGTTTTACGTTCTTCTCTTCGGCTGGATCGGCTTCCGTCGCGGCCTGTTCCGCGAGCTGATGGTGCTGGTCGTTTCGGTCGGGGGCTTCTTCTTTCTGCAGCAGAACCAGGGCCTGGCCCTGGATATCGTGCGACAGGTTCTGGGCCTGATCGGGGGTATCATCACCATCGGCATGAAGTTGATCGCCGCGCTGCGCGCAGGCGGCGCGGGAGGCGAAGGCGAGCCGGTTCACACGCTGTGGAATGCGTCGGATGCGCTCTCCGACACTGACCAGCCGACGGTCTCCTTTCTGGTCTGGGCGGGCGTGCTGCTGCTCACCTACCTGCTGACTAACAAGGCGATCCCCGACAGCCAGAGCACATCGGGAATGCTGGCGGCGCTGATCGGAATGGGCAACGGCCTGTTTTACATCCCCACCTTCGCGCCGCGACTGTTCGACTTTATCCCAGAGATCGGGGTTGAGCCGGTCTCAGCGACCGGCGCCGGCGTGCAGGGAGCTTTTGGCGGCATATCGGAGATGATGCAGTCCAGTTTTGGCAATATCTGGGAGGCATTGGGGCCTCAACAGCCGATGCTGATCGCAATCGGGCTGACGGTCCTGCTTGTGGCGGTGATCAGCACGCTGCGTCGCGGCCAGACGTAGTCGAGCGGGCAAAGGATCGTGACGTTGCTCTTCACCATCAAAGAGATAATACGCACGAATTCGCCATGGGTCTGATCGAAATCTACTTCGGCTCAATCGCCGGCATCATCACCCTGATTGGCCTGGCCCAGGGCTACGCGCGCGAATTGGGCAGGACCATGATCATCATCGTGGCGATCTTTCTGCTTCTGTACGCCGAGGACCGGCTCAATCCGATCCTGAACAGAGTGTGGCAGATGGTATTCTCGGCCGATGAGCAGAGAACGGAGCAGTTTTTCCTGAGCAATTTCTATCTGATCATCTTTGTGATTACGATCTTTGCCGGCTATGCGGGGCGGGTCATCACCTTCAGCGGCCGAGAGTGGCCGATGCCCCAGGGCACCATTCTCAGTGTGCTGGTCGGCGCAATCAACGGCTATCTGATCAGCGGCAGCCTATGGTATTACCAGCATATTTACGGCTACCCCCTCTCTTCCATCGGATGGATCGATACGGACCTGTCGCCGATTGCCCTCGAGTTGGTACGCTATCTGCCCCAGAACATCATGCCGTCGCCGACGCCATGGGTTATCCCAATCGCGATCCTGCTGCTGATGCGGGTGCGCGGATGATGGGTGGCTGTGCGGATGCGCGCGCTCCTTTGGCGTTCCCCCGTTTGGAGGGGATGTCGCGGCGCGTCCACCGTCACGGAGGCCACAGTGCGGCGTGAAACGTGGCAGCAGCGGCTTCAACAGGCGGCAACTGCGCGCTTGCACGGCAGAACCGCCGGTGATACGGCGCCCTGGGTGCATCTGATCGGGATTGGCGGCGCGGGACTTTCCGCCATCGCGCACGTCCTGCTGGAGCAGGGCATACGCGTCAGCGGCAGCGACAGGCAGGAGAGCGAGCGGACGCGGCGGCTGGCGGCGGCCGGGGCGAGGATCTACCGGCGGCATGAGGCGGCTGGGGCGTTCGCGGCTCTGCCGGCCCCAAAACAGCCCGACGTGGTGCTGATCAGCAGCGCGGTGGACGAGGCAAATCAGGAGCGGCAGGCCGCGCAGAGGCTGGGAATCCCCATCGTCAAACGGGACTCATTTCTGCCGCCGTTTCTGGCTGGACGCGAGGTTATCGCCGTCTCCGGCACGCACGGCAAGAGCACGACGACGGCGATGATCGTGCAAACGCTGCAGGCAAGCGGCTGCGACGCCGGCTATATCATCGGCGCGGAGCTGCCCGGCTACGGCAACGCCCACGCGGGCACAAGGCGGGAGTTTGTGATCGAGGCCGACGAATATGATCGCATGTTCCACGGTCTGACGCCGGCAGTTGCCGTCGTTACCAATGTCGAGTGGGACCACCCGGACTGCTATCTGACGCCGGCCAGCTTTTCTGAGGCCTTTTGTCAGTTTGTGGCGCAGGTGCGCAACGAGGGCTGCGTGATCTCCTGCGGCGACGATCCCGGCGCTGAGGCGCTGCGTCAGAACTGCGCGACCGACGGCGGCCCGGCCTGGCTCACCTATGGGCTGAACGACGGATGCGATGTGCGGGCAGTCGGCGCGGCGTCCGGCGCGCGCGGAGGCTTTGCCGCCGCCGTGCAGCAGGGGGGCAGTTCGATTGGCCGGCTGCAGCTGCAGGCGCCGGGCCTCCACAACCTGCGCAATGCGCTGGCCGCGCTGACGGTTGCCCGGCGCTGCGGCCTTTCGACGGCGCAGATCCTCGCAACTCTGCAGGACTATGCGGGCATTGGGCGCCGCTTTGAACTGAAGGGGACGCGCAAAGGCGTGACGGTGATCGACGATTACGCCCATCACCCTACCGAGGTACAGGCAACGCTGGCCGCGGCCCGCGCTCGCTTCGGTGATCGCCGCATCTGGGCTGTATTTCAGCCGCATACGTTCAGCCGCACGCGCGCGTTGCTGCACAACTTTGCGTGCAGCTTCGATGACGCCGACGCGGCGCTGGTGACCGACGTCTACGCCGCCAGGGAGAGCGGCGACAGAGCCGCGGCGGCCGCCGCGGTCGCGGCAGCGAGCGCCCATCCTTCGATCCACCACAGCGGTGACGTGGAGAATACGAGCGCGCTTCTCCACGCCGAAGTGGTCTCCGGCGATGTCGTTCTGACGCTCGGCGCCGGCACAAGCCACCGCATCGGTGAGCTGCTGCTGGAGAGACTGGCGGCTGATGGCTGACAGGCCGCCGCTGCTGCTGATCGTGTGCGGCGCGCCGGGCACTGATTGAGAACCGATTGAACTCTGCATTATGACAACGGTAACGGCTGCGGACCGAACAAAGGGGCTTATCGCTGCATCCGCGCTTGAAGACATCGAGAGGTTGGGCGTAGAGATCCGTCAGGACCACCCGCTGGCGAACCTGACGACGATCAAGGTGGGCGGCGCGGCGGACTACTTCGCTGCCGTTACCGACACGCACAAACTGTTGAAGCTGGTGCGCTGGGCGCGGGCGCACGACCTGCCCTATCTGATCCTGGGCGGCGGCAGCAATGTGTTGGTCAGCGACCGGGGCGTGCGCGGGCTGGTAATCCAGAACCGCTGCAAAGCTGTGCAGGTGCAGGATGCGCCCTGCTGCGACTATCCCGCAGACACGCGGCCCTACCTTTTCGCGGAGAGCGGCGCGCTGATGGCCGGCGCGGCCCGGACCGCGATCAACGCCGGGCTGACCGGTCTGGAGTGGGCGGTGAGCGTGCCCGGCTCGGTCGGAGGCGCGGTCGTCAACAACGCCGGCGCGCACGGCGGTGAAGTGAAGGACTGCCTTTGGGACCTTCTGCTGCTGGACGAGCGCGGCGATATTCAGGTCTATGGCGTGGAGGAGCTCGCCTACGCCTACCGCCGCAGCAGCCTGAAGCAGGGCCGCGTGATTGACGCCGGCTTTGGTCCCGTGCTGTTGAGCGCCAACTTCCGGCTGGCATTGGGCGAGCCGGAGACGATCCGCACTACCGCCCAGGCCTTTCTGAGCCACCGTCGTGAAACCCAGCCGGTGGAGCCGTCGCTGGGCAGCACATTTGTCAACCCGGCGGGCGACTTCGCCGGTCGGCTGGTCGAGGAGGCCGGGTTGAAGGGCTTTCGTTTGGGCGGCGTCGAGGTCAGCCGCACGCACGCCAACTTTCTCATCAACCCCGGCGGTGTCGGCGCGGCGACGGCAGCCGAAGTTGTGGCGATGATCGAGCATATCCAGGCCCTGGTTGCCAACCACAGCGGCGTGCAACTGGAACCGGAAATTCAGAAAATCGGAGAATGGTAGCCCTCATGACCTTCAAACCTGTGCGCGTCGGCGTGCTTTTCGGCGGCAAGAGCGGGGAGCACGAGATATCCCTGCTGAGCGCCCAAACTGTCATCCGCGCGCTGGACGCGGCCGGTTACGAGACGGTGCGGCTCGGCATCACAAAGACGGGCGAATGGCTCACCGGCGGCGATCCCCTGGCGCAGCTCACGACGAGAAAGAACGGCAAGGGGAGCGGAAAAGAGGCCCATTTTGCGCTTGCCGCCGCGCGTTCCGACCAGTTCCAGCTGCTGGAGCAAAGCAACCGCATGCCGGCCGTGGACCTGATCTTCCCCGTACTGCACGGCCCCTTCGGCGAAGACGGGACCGTGCAGGGGCTGCTGGAGCTGGCCGAACTGCCCTATGTTGGCTGCGGCGTACTCGCAAGCGCGGTGGCGATGGACAAGATTTCGGCGAAGGCGTTGTTTGCCGCGGCAGGCATCCCCCAGGTGGCATACCGTCCCCTGCTGCGCCGCAACTGGGCGCACGACAGGGAGAAGGTACTGGACGAGCTCGAGTCAGCGTTGCCATATCCGCTCTTTGTCAAGCCCGCCAACCTGGGCAGCAGCGTCGGCGTCAGCAAAGCCCGCGACCGGGAGGAGATGGCGGACGCCATCGCGCTGGCCTGCCGCTACGACCGTAAGGTGCTGATCGAAGCCGGCGTGGAAAGTGCGCGCGAACTGGAGGTCAGCGTCCTCGGCAATGACGAGCCGCGCACGAGCGTTGTCGGCGAAGTGATACCGGCGAATGAATTTTACGACTACGCGGCCAAATACCTGGACAAGGGCAGCCGGCTGGTGATCCCGGCCGACATTCCGGCCGCGCTGGCCGGCGAGGTCCGTCAACTGGCCGCGCGCGCGTTCCAGGCGTTGGACGGAGCGGGACTGGCGCGGGTAGACTTTCTGTTGAGCGGCGACGGGCAGCTGTTTCTCAACGAAGTGAACACCATGCCCGGTTTCACAGACAGCAGCATGTATCCTAAACTTTGGGAAGCCAGCGGCGTTTCCCTGACGGAACTGGTGCGCCGCCTAGTTGAAATGGCGCTGGAGCGGCAAGCCGACCGGCAGCAGAATCGGACTCATCGCTGAAGATTCATTCAACATTCTTCAGAGCGGGCGCAATGCAATCCGCCTTGAAGCCAGGCAGCAGACAAAAACGAAAATCGACGGCGGCGCAGAAGGCGGTGTCACCCGGACGTGTGCGGCGTAGGCGGCAGGAACAGACGCGTCGCAGGTTCGGCGCGGCCCTGCGTGCAACACAGGCCTTTTTCGTGCGCAGCGGACGCCTGGTGTCGGACTTCGTCTGGCGCCGCGGACAGCAGGCATCCTCGCGGCGGCGCGCCGCGACGTCGCAGGGGAGCATTCAACCCTATCGCGGAGACGCGCGCGCGACGCCTTGGCCCGGATTTTCCGGTTTCGCCCCGGCCAAAGGCATAAGCCTGCTGCTGCTGGCTGCCGTCGCTGCCGCGCTCTATTGGATGCTCGCCGGCGAGAGTTTTTTCATCTACCGTGAGGATGTGCGTTTTGAAGGCGCTCGCTACCTGACGCATGAAGAGCTGTTCGACGCCTGCGAAATAGAGAGTTGGAGCATCTTCTGGCTGGACCCGGCCGAGATTCAGAAAAAACTGCTGGCCTATCCCTATGTAGCCGACGCGCAAGTGACGGTAGGCTGGCCCGCACGGGTTGATGTCCGCGTTCAGGAAGTACGCCCCGTGGCCCTGTGGGCGACCGATGAGCAGCAGTTCTGGTTGCTGGAAGGCGGCCTGGCGCTGGCGCCGAGAGAGTCAGACCAGCAGCCGACGGTGCGCATCATCGACCCTTCAGCCGAGGCGCGGGTTGCAAACGTGGACGGGGAACTGCTGATCGATAACCGGGTAATGACCACCGCCATGGTTTTGTCAGATCGTCTTTCCTTCGTAAATGAGTTCTGGTACAATTCTCTTTACGGCCTGAATTTCAGCCTGCCATCAACCCAGGTCTGGGTCCATTGGGGCGATGGCCGCAACTTTGAGGAGAAATGGGCAGCCTTGCAGGAACTGATGCCCGAGTTGACAGCGGCTCGGGACGAAGCGGTCACTCTCAATCTCGAGACGCCAAACCGGCCTTTCACGCGCCGCTACAAGGACGCTGAGTCTGAACAATAGAAACTGAACAACCTGAACACCTCTTGAGAAAATATCAGTGGCCAAAGAGATCATTGCTGCCGTCGATGTAGGAACGACGAAGATTTGCGCGCTGGTGGGCACTGTCACGCATGACACCCTGGGCAATCTGGCTATCAAAGTACTGGGCGGCGGGGTTACGCCGAGCCGGGGATTGCGCCGCGGCGTTGTCATGGATGTACCCGAAGTGACGACCGCCATCGGGGAGGCGTTGGAGACTGCCGAACAGGAGTCCGGCGTCCAGATCACCAGCGCCTATCTGGGCATCGCCGGCAACCATATCGCGACGGCAAACAGCGCCGGCATCAGCCCGATAGACGGTCGTCACGGCGTCACCGGCACCGATATGCAGCGCGCGCTGGAGGGCGCGCGCGCCGTTCAGATCGCCGCCAACAGGCAGATCATCCACGTGATCGCACGGCACTGGAAGGTGGATGACCAGGAGAACATTCAGCAGCCCCTCGGCATTCTCGGCAGCCGGCTGGAGGTCGACGCGCACATCGTTACCGGCACAATCAACGCCATCAACAATCTGGCGCAGTGTGTGTTGGCGCACGGCATCGACATCGATGAACTGGTCCTGGAGCCGCTCGCGAGCGGCGAGGCAGTGCTGACCGCGGACGAGCGGCAGATGGGCGTTGTGATGGCAGACCTGGGCGGCGGCACCACCGACCTGGCGCTCTTCCGCGGCAATGGTCTGTGGCATACGGAAGTGCTCGATGTAGGCGGGAGTCACATGACCAACGACGTGGCCATCGGGCTGCGCGCGCCCTTCGAAGTGGCCGAAGAGCTGAAGCTGCGCTACGGCCACCTGCAGCCGGAACGCATCGCCGAAGACGAGCAGGTTTGGGCCACAGTTTTTGGCGATAAACCGGAGCGCACCTTCAGCCGGCGATTCATCAGCCAGATTCTGCAGGCGCGGGCCGAAGAGACCGCCGAAATCATCCAGGGCCGGATTGCCAACAGCAGTTACGGCCACATGGTGCCGGCCGGGCTTGTCCTTACCGGCGGCGCCAGCCAGCTCCCCGGCGCGGTGGACCTTTTCCGCCGCGTCCTGCGCATGCCGGTGCGGATCGGCAGCCCTGTCGATCATCCGGCCGTTGTCGGGCTGAGCAGAGAACTGCAATCTCCGGCCTTCGCCACCGCGGTCGGCCTCCTGCTCTGGGCGCTCTACGAAGATGCGCGCGCCATCCACTACCCGATGCAGAGAACGATCTCCGCCAATGGACAGTTCATGGACCGGGTCGGCGGCTGGCTGAGGAGCCTGCTGCCCGATTGAGTGGCCGGTCTTTGCAAGTCAGCTCTGCGCGCTCCGGTCTTCGATCTCCGGGTCGGGCCGGCCCCAAACCCCGGTGTACGCCTTCTGTCCTGGGTTGCGTCAATGCGCCTGCCCTGTATGCGCCCACGCCCGGCGTAGACGGATCGTAGGCAAGTTGCCCAGAATCAACGCCAGCGCGTTGCCCATTGGCGGGCATGACTCCCTTTCGGCGACTTTGCAAACCGATTGACGTGTAGTAATATTGAAACTCCTACAGCGTCGATCTAAGAGCGACAGGTAGAGGGAACGTAGTGTCGCGTGTAGTTGCTGACAGCGACTCTATAGAATGTCTGCCGGCGGTCATAAGGAGAATCTATCGATGACGAGACGGAGCAGCACGTCACAGTTCGTAGATAACTTTGCCCAGATAAAGGTTGTCGGAGTCGGTGGCGGCGGACAGAATGCAGTCAATCGCATGATTGAGGCAGACGTTCAGGGCGTAGAGTTTATCTCGGTCAATACCGATTCGCAGGCCTTGATACTATCCAACGCGCCGCAACGCATACGGATCGGAGAGAAGCTGACAAAAGGATTGGGTTCGGGAGGAAAGCCGGAGATTGGCCTGCGGGCCGCGGAGGAGAGCCGCGAAGAGATTGAGCAGATGTTCGAGGGCGCGGACATGGTATTCGTGACGGCCGGTCTGGGCGGCGGCACGGGATCCGGCGCTGCCCCGGTCATCTCCTCGATCGCGCGCGAATCAGGCGCGCTGACGATCGGTGTGGTCACAAAACCGTTCACCTTCGAGGGCACCCAGCGCCGCCGAATCGCCGAAAGCACGATAGGCCGCCTGCGTGATGCGGTGGACACGCTCATCACCGTTCCCAATGACCGGCTGCTGCAAATTGCGGACAGCAAGATGTCGATTCGCGATTCATTCGTCGTCGCCGACGATGTACTGCGGCAGGGCATTCAGGGCATCAGTGAACTGATCACGGTGCCGGGTCTGATCAATCTGGACTTTGCCGACGTGCGCGCGATTATGATCGACGGCGGCGCGGCGTTGATGTCGATCGGCCGCGCCAGCGGCGAGAACCGGGCGCAGGAGGCCGCGCAGCAGGCGATCCAGAGCTCGCTGCTCGATATTTCGATCGAGGGCGCGCAGGGCATCCTCTTCAACGTGAAGGGCGGCGACAATCTGGGTTTGAACGAGGTCAGCGAAGCCGCGGAGCTGATCCGGGCCAACGCCCATCCGGAAGCGAATATCATCTTCGGCGCGGTCATCGACGAAAACATGAAGGATGAAATCCACATGACGGTGATCGCGACCGGTTTTGACAAGGACCGGCGCCCCGAGCAGGCCTCCACCTCGACCAGGCAGCCTGCGCAAAGCGGCACGCGACCGACCGGCCTGTCACAGCCAGCCCAACAGCCGTCACAGCCGTCACAGCCGCCGCCTAAGCCCAAGGATCCGATCGACTTCCCGGTCCGCTCCTTCGACCGCGAAGACCTGGACATTCCGGCATTTCTGCGCCGGGCGAGGAACAACAACGGGCAGTAGCCCCCCAATCTACGCAACGAATCAGATACAGCCCGTGCGGCCAATCCAGCGCCGCCGGGCTTTTTCTTTTCCGCCGGAAATTCCCTCCGCCTTGCGGGCGCAACGCTGCCGCCACGGGTAGGATCAGCGGTCGCCGCCGGGCCTTTTTCCTGTCATGATACCGGCCCTCACTGATACACGAAACCACTGCCCAACCTGCGAAAACGCGTTTGGAGATCGTCCTGGACTGTGGTAGATTGGTGGCCGATACCTGCAAATTGCCTTTGGGCAAAAACGCAAGCGCGATATACTACATATTGTATCCCTTGGCTTGATCGAATACAGTATGTAGACAGAAAAACTTCGTTGTAATCGTATGCGCTTGCCCAACTGTAGCGCGGACCACCAGCCTGAACCGCTCCGCAGTTCATCGATACAGACCGGCCCGACTGCGACTCCTTTTTGACGGGATGCGAGTCAAAGTTGACCGATCAGGAGACGGTAGATGCAATGCCCCCATTGCGGATACGATCACCACAAGGTGATCGACTCACGCGAGCGAGAGGATGCCATCCGCCGCCGCCGCCAGTGCACCGGTTGCGAACAGCGATTCACGACCTATGAGCACGTTGCGCCCAGCCTGCTCGTCGCCAAGCGGGACGGCCACCGCGAGCCGTTTGACCGGCAAAAGCTGCTGGCCGGCATCCGTGTCGCCGCCGTGAAGCGCCCGGTCAGCAGCGAACGCATGGCGAGCATCGCCAACCACGTCGAAGACAGGATCCAGCGCTTGGGACGCGCCGAGGTGAAAAGTGAACTGATCGGCAATCTGGTGCTGGACTATCTTGCCGATGTCGACCAGGTCGCCTACATCCGCTTCGCCAGCGTCTGTCTTGATTTTAGCGATCTGAGTGAAATCCGATCGGAGATCGACCGGCTGATGGGGCGCAGCGACCAGGAGGCTGAACGCTGACAAGCCTCTCGAAACGCAGAGTGACCGACTTCGGCCAGCTTGTGCGCGCATCCAAGCAAGTCATGGCGCGGCCGGTTCGATAACAGGAATTAGAAAACCCTCGGCCACTGTCTGGCCGTCCCGAATTCATATGGAATTATCAGTTAAGAACACCCGGCAAGGAGACTCTCCCCATGTCCGCCCGCGAATCCACCTTCACCCGCAATGGCGCCAATTCAAAGGAGGCCTTCACGACCTTCGAAGTGGTCAAGGGTCAAAGGCAAAGGGTCTCCGGCCCCGACTATGTGGATGACGGCGCAATCCAGTTCAGCGAGAACAGCCTCAAGGTGCTGGAGCGCCGCTATCTGCGGCGGGACATCAACGGCGAGCTGCTGGAGACGCCGGCGGGTATGTTTTACCGCATCGCCCGCCACATTGCGGCGGTGGAAGAGGAGCACGGCGGCGACGTGGCGGGGACGACGAGAGTCTTCTACGATCTGCTGACCGAGCTGCGTTTCTTCCCCAACAGCCCCACCTTCACCGGCGCGGGCACGCCGCTCGGCCAGCTTGCCGCCTGCTTCGTGCTGCCGATAGAGGACGACATGGGCCGGGCCGACGACGGCATCTTCAGCACGCTGCGGGTGGCGGCGCTGATCCAACAGACCGGCGGGGGCAACGGCTTCAGCTTCAGCCGCCTCCGCCCGAAACAGGATATCGTCCACACCTCGGCCGGGCGCGCCACCGGGCCGGTCGGCTTTTTGCGCGTCTACGACCAGGCCTTCGGCGAGATCGCGCAGGGGGGATCGCGGCGCGGCGCCAATATGGGCGTGCTGCGGGTCGATCACCCCGATATTGACGAGTTCATCCGCTGCAAGGCCGAAGAGGGCTCGATCACCAATTTCAACATTTCGGTCGCGCTCACCGACGAGTTCATGCAGGCGGTCAGGGATGACAGCGACTTCGACCTGCGCAACCCGCGCGATGGCTCGGTCTCCAAGACGGTCCGGGCGCGCGATCTGTTTGCCACGATCATCAAGTACGCCCACCACAACGGCGAACCGGGCGCGCTCTTTATCGACGCGGCTAACCGCAGCAACCCCGTCCCCCATCTCTACGACCTGGAGGCGACCAACCCGTGCGGCGAACAGTGGCTGGGGCCGTACGAGAACTGCTGCCTCGGCTCGATCAACCTGGGCGCGCACATTACGACGGATGGCGCCGGCGCGGCCGCGGTCGACTGGGACGCGCTGCGGCGCACGGTGCGCGAGAGCACCCACTTCCTCGACAACGTGGTCAGCGCCAACACCTATCTGCCGGCGGTCCCGGTGGTGAAGGAGGCGGCGCTCAGGGCGCGGCGCATCGGGCTGGGCATCATGGGCCTGGGCGATCTGATGTACAAGCTGGGCATCGGCTACGGCAGCGAAACGGGGCAGGAGTTCGCGGCGCAGGTGATGGAGTTCGTGCGCTACTGCTGCATGCAGAAGAGCATCGAGCTGGCGGATGAGCGCGCGCCGTTCCTGGCCTTCGAAGGCAGCATCTACGACAACACGCTGGGGGGCGGGATGCGCTGGCAGCATCCGCAGCCCCTCGCGCCCTACCGCCGCGATTGGGGCCGCCCTCCGCTCGATTGGGATCGGATCAGCGACGGCATCCGCCGCAGCGGGATCCGCAACGCCGCGCAGACGACGGTCGCGCCGACCGGCACGATTGCGACGGTCAGCGGCTGCGAGGGCTACGGTTGCGAGCCGGTCTTCGCGCTGGGGTACGTGCGCCACTTCAAGGACGGCGATGAGGATGTCGAGCTGCTCTACACCAGCCCTCTCTTTGAGGAGGCGCTCGAACGGCTGGATCTCAGCCCCGCGCAGGCGGATGAGATCCGGCAGCAGGTGGCCGAGTCCGGCTCCTGCCAACAGATCGAGGAGCTGCCGCCGCGCGTCCGCGACACCTTCGTCGTCAGCGGCGACATCACCGCCGAGGAGCATGTCAGGATGCAGGCGGCGATCCAGGCCTTTGTCGACAACAGCATCAGCAAGACCTGCAACTTCCCCGAGGGCGCGACCGAAGAGGAAGTGGCGCAGGCCTATATGCAGGCCTGGGAGCTGGGTTGCAAGGGGCTCACGGTCTATGTCACCGGCAGCCGCCAGGAGGTTGTGTTGGAGACAAAGGCGGTCAGGGAGAGCAAGGACGAGGCCGGCCCGGAAGCGGAATATCTGCACGGCGCAATGTCAAGCAACGGTACGCACTCTGCCGCAGAGTCAGAGGGCGGTCCGATCCCGGGCGACGACTATCCGGCAATCTTCACCAAGCGGCCGCGCCCCTATCTGCTGCAGGGCAAAAGCTACCGCAAAGAGACGCCGCTGGGCAGCGCCTACATCACGATCAACAGCGATGAGCGGCACGAGCCGTTCGAGGTGTTCCTGAATATCGGCAAGGCCGGCAGCGACGTCACCGCGGTCAGCGAGTCGATCGGGCGTCTGATCAGCCTGGTGCTGCGCATGCCGTCGGTGCTGCCGCCGTCCGAACGGCTGCGCTGGGTGATCGATGAGATGGCGGGGATCGGCGGCGGGCGGCCGTTGGGCTTTGGCGTCGACCGCGTGCGCAGCCTGCCGGACGGCGTGGCCCAGGTGCTGACCGACTATCTGAGCGAGCTGCCGGAAAACCGGGAGGCGGTGGCCGGCGAGCAGCTGGCGCTGCCGATCGGCGACCTGTGCCCCGACTGCGGCGAGGCCGCTTTCCTCAATGTCGAGGGCTGCCGCAAGTGCCACGTCTGCGGCTACAGCGAGTGTTGAACGGCGGTGGTCAGTGGCCAGTGGTCAGTGGCCAGGGGCCGGTAGATAGAAACTGCGCGAGTTGCGATTCGCCGGTTTTCGTAACCTGCAGGCGATGAACAGTTGCAGCTTGCATACATAAAGAAGGAAATACGCTGAAAAAGCTCGATCTACGCAGTTATCGCGGTACCCATCACTGGCGGGTTGAGGAAACAGCCGAGAGTCTGTTCTTCGTTGATATTGCTCTGTCAGACCCGAACTCCACAAACATACAAAACCTGCTGAGAGTGACTGACCATTGTCACCGACGTGTTCGTACGGCACTAGACATTGGCTCAGAAATAAGGGATAAGGAGCGTCGCCATCGGGTCAATGTCTGGCTTTACGCTCCAGATCTTCTTGAGCAAGCTAACTTCGCTGGCCCTTGTAAACAGCGAATGTTCTATGGGACCGCTAATGCTGCGGGCCTGCATTTGATCACTCGTGGATTGGCTTGGGATGACCCAACTGTTTCTCAAGGGGTGCTGCATGAAGTCGTCCACTACTGGTGGGCTGACCAAGTGGGCGAGGCGCCTTCTCTCTTGAACGAAGGTGTTGCCGTTTACTTCGAGCACGTTTTGGGGATCGACGCTGTGAAGGGACGTGGAACACTGAATAATATTTGGCAAGAGTATAGCGGCAAGGCCAAACCCGGATTCCTGCGTCGGCTATGCAAGAACGAAGCCTTTTGGACTGAAGAAACCGCAGGCAAACCTGTATATGGGATCGGCGGGCAGTTTGTCTCTTTTCTTCTGGAAACCTATGGATTGCCAACTGTAAAACGCATTTTCCTCAAGTCGTATTTCGATGACCCTGACCTTTCAGAGCACATCGAGGATGTGATTGGCGAACCACTAGACTCCATTGAGAAAAAAATTACCAACGTCTTGCGCACCGCATAGACAAAGTATCTACATAAGAACTGATCAAAGAGAGGCAACCCTGACAACTACACGAGCCGTACTAACCGAGGTCTTTCCCGAAAAACATATTACCGAGACTCTTTGTCCGCTGAAGCCACAGAATCAGACAAAGCCTTACAGTCGAGGTGGAGCGCCCAAGAAAGTCAACTGTGAAGTAGACCTCATTTTGGAACCCCGCTAGCTTTGAGCAACCGCCCTCAGTTCGATAGCACGATATAATGTGAGACTGTATACGGCAAGCTGATTGGCGAGATCGGACAGCTTGCTCTCTTCATGGGCGGGCTGGGTCTGGCCCGGCCCCTATCTGCTGGAGAAACGTTTTTTCCACACCGACAGGGCCGACGCCGAGATGAGCAAAGCGGGCGCCGAACGGGTGGACGCGCAGAGCGTGCGCTTCCGCAGCGATAACGTTCTCGACATCATCTACCGGTGAAGGGATGTGGCCAGCGCCAGTAACTTCACAGACGCCGTCGGCATTTCGCCTTTGCCAGATCAGGGCAGCGGCAAGACAGAAGGACGCCCGTTGTTGTCGGCCCGGTTCCTATGACAGGCTCCAGGTGCTCGCATAGGGAATCAGGCCCAACTTGCGCGCAACCGACAGCGAGGCGCGGTTGGACCACGCCGTACTGTAAAGCGGAACGCGGCCGGTCGCACGTACTGCCAAGGCCCATGCAGATGCCGCCTGCGGGCCGAATCCACGTCCACGGAACGCCGTTGCCGTCTCCAGGCCGGCCTCCGCCGCCGCGCCGGAACGCCGCGCACAGAAGCACACGCTCACAGCATCTCCATTCTCTATCACCCCTAAAACAGGCGAACGCCCCTCAATCTCGGCAGCCGTCCAGCCGGGAAAGTTGTGGGCAAGCGTCTGCAACTGAACCACGGCTGCAGTTGCAGATGCGGGAGCAATCTTCTCTGGGAAGGTGAAGGCCGGCCCTGCATAGAGTTCGCCCCCTGCCAGCGCCCTGTACCGTTCAGCCCGCCTGGGAGCGCTGCGCAGGTCTGTGGCCGGCGCTTCTGCGCGCGCGAGACCATCGAGCTCATCGGCCACCTCCTGTGGCACGTCCGCCCGCACAGCCCACGCGCAACTTGACGTTCCTCGAATGAGTGCGAAGACCGGCCCTGAATCAGGCTCCGGCTCGCGCGTCGCGCGGATCCGTCCGGCGCCATCGAACAGAAACATGGTCTGCAGATGCAGGGTTGGTGTACTCACAGAACGAACAGAAAGCTCAGTACAGTCCCGGCCCCATCTCCGCCGGCAGAGACAACCGGCCGTCCGCGACCTCGAAATAGGCCGGGTGCGCCGCCTGTTCCTGCGGCCGCGCCAGGGGCATGAACTGGCGGTGGTTGCCCTCGAAACAGTCGACACTCAGATGCAGGTGCGCGCAGAAGTTGGCGCTGTGTACGAGCGCCAGGCCCGGGTTGGTCAGGTCCTGCAGCGTGAGGTAGAGCCGGTGATGGCGGCCCCAGCAGTAGGCCAGCAGCGAGTGGGTATGCCCCTTGCAGGTCTTGACCGCCAGCCCGGACCAGCCCAGACGCAGGATCCAGTCGAGGCTGTCCAGGTCGTCCAGGCTTTCGTCCACGACGACCGGCGCGCGCGCGGCCACCGCGTGGAGCGTGGTCGTATAGGAGCCCAGGTCGCGCGGCGTCGGCTGTTCGATATACTCCAGCGCCGCCAGCGCCTGCGGCTTTTCGGATGCCACCCTGTCCAGCATTTCGAGCATCATATCCGGCTCGCGGCAGCCCTCGTTGGGGTCAACTGAGAGACGCGGCCCGCCCCGCACGCCCGCCCTGTCCAGGGCCAGGGAAGCCGCGCTGTGTACCTCCATCAGGCGTTCGGCGTCCTCGGCCGGCGACTGCCCGCGCAGCTTGAGCTTGAAGTAGTGCAGCCGGTCGCGCTCGATCCAGCTCGTCACGTCGGCGGGGAGGTCAGCCTCCTGGGGCGCGGCGTCGGCCGGGGTCAGCGCGTCGGTGAAACCGACCACGTGTTGGACGGCCAGCGCGCGCCGCCTGGGCGCGAGGTAGTCCGCCGGATAGCGGCCGGCAAAGTCGGCGCCGAGGTCGGCGCCCAGGTCCCGGTTCAGGTACTCTGCCGTGTATGCTGCGTACAGGGAGGCCGGTGGCTTCTGTGAGGAGAGCAGACCCGCGCCCCACGCGTCGTGGACCGCCGCGTCGAAGGGCGCCATGCAGTTGAGCACGGCCAGCCTCGGCATCGGCGTCCGCTGCAGCAGAAGTTCTTCGCCTGCCAGCCGGTCAGCCAGCCCGACCGCGGCCCGCTCCAGCCTGACGCCCTTTTCGATCGGGTCTTCGAACGTATCATCCTCCAGCCAGGCGGCGATGGCCCTGCACAGCCGCCGCATCAGCCTGTCCTTCTCCTCGTGGGTCAGCTCTGGCGCGGGGAACGCCCACACGTCCGAGAGCAGGATCGCGCCCACCCCCTGTACGGCCGCGCCGGCGCGCGTGCGCGCCTGCAGCGTGACAGTCACATATGTGATCGCCTCGATCACACCTTTGCTGAGATGCAGGGGCACGCTCAGCCGTTCATCGTCGAAGCTGACCTCCACCTTCTCCACTCGAATATCGGTCGATTTCATGGCATAAGCTCTCTTCTACAGTTTTCAGTGGTCGATCATTCGATTATAGTAGTCTGGCGAGCAACCGGGAAAGCCTGATAACTGGAGAAAAGCACTATGCAAGAGCAACACGTCTTCATCGGCGATCTCACGCGGCGCGAATTTCGCCAAGCGCTGGCAGACGGCAACTTTCAGACCGCCATCATTCCCACCGGCAGCATCGAGCAGCATCTCGAACATCTGGCGATGGAGCACGACATCCGCATGGCCGTGCACGTCGCTGAACAGGTGGCGCGCCAGCTATATCCGCAGGTCATCGTCACCCTTCCGCTTCGGGCCGGCATCTCCGAGCATCACATGATGCACCAGGGCACCGTCTCGGCCAAACCGGGCCCGTGGCTCAGCGTCATCTTCGACGCGGTCGAAAGCCTGGTGCGCCACGGCATCAAAAATGTCCTGGTCCTGAACGGGCACGGCGGCAACGAGGCGCCGGTCAACGGTATCATCGGCCAGTGGCACCTCTATTTCAGGGCGCAGGCCCCGCAGGCCAACGTGCAGTTCCACTCCTACTGGGACCTGAGCCGGCCGCAAGCCGAGAAGCTGTGCAAGACCGGTGTGCCCGGCCATGCGCAGGAGTACGAGACTGCCATGGCGCTGGCGGTCTGTCCGCACAACGTGCGCCTGGACGCGATGCAGGACCAGGAAGACAGATCGCCGCTGGGCGCGAGCGCGGAACAGGGGCAGAAGCTGGTCGACGCGGCCGTGAATGCCACGCGGCGCTATGTCGAAGAGATGATTGCCGGCCAGCATCGCGCTTTCTCGGACTGAACCGCGCTGAAACGCGGCCGCCGGCCGGCAACTGCCCGCGCAGCTGCTTTCACTGCCTGGCCCCGTTCAGTCCGCAGTAAGCGGCCGCGGCGAGCGCAAAGACCTGCGCGGCCTGTTCCAGGCGCGTGAGCGACACCCACTCGCCGTCCGAATGGGCCGTTTCGTTGGAGGGGCCGTAGTAGAAGGAGGGCACGCCGCCCAGGTTGACGAACAGGTTGGCGTCGCCGACGATCCGTTTTCCCGCCAGAACGGCCTCGTCCCCGTGTATGAAGCGGTGGGCCTGCGCGACCGCCTGCACCGCGGGATCATCGGCGGGCGTTTCGAACGGTTCGCGCTCGTGGAACATGCTGACCTCCAGCGCCAGCTGACCGGCCTCGGCAATGGGCGCGGCCAGCTCGCGTAGCTCGGCCAGCACCTCCTCCGCCCGCGCGCGCGGCCCCCACCGTACCGTGCCGGTCAGGCTGCGGACTGCAGTTGCCAGCAGGTCGATCTCCTCCTCCAGCAAAAAGAAGGGAACGCTGACGCGTACGCCGCTGTGCGCCATGTTGAGCGGACGGACAATGATCCGACAGCGTTCGCTCAGCGCGTCCGTCAGTTCCTCGCCGTTTCAGTTGGCCGCGCTGAAGGCGACCAGGGAGTCGGGGCGCTCCTCTTCAAATGGCGTGAGGAGCGTACGGTGAGCTGTCTTTTTGTTGCTTGCGCTCAGTGCGCGATGGAACGGGTTGCGACGCTTTGCCGGAGTGGAGGGAGGAAAAATATGGGATTTATATACTTGACTTGACACCTACCGCAAGGTATAATATCTGTACCTTGGAGGTGTCAAATGAATCTGCTTGAACTGTTCGAACGATTCCCCGACGAAAACTCAGCACGCGCCTGGCTTGAAGGGATACGTTGGCCTAGCGGCGAACGGCGTTGTCCCTACTGCGACAGCGAAAACACCTACTGCATCGAATCGGAAAAGCCGATGCCCTATCGGTGTAGAGACTGCCGGAAGTATTTCAGTGTCCGCACTGATATGGTGATGGAGTCAAGCCCCGTTCCGCTTCGGAAGTGGGTCATTGCTATTTACCTTCTTTCCAGCTCCAATAAGGGCTTTTCCAGCATGGCGCTGCATCGCGCTTTGGGTGTCACACAAAAGACAGCATGGTTCATGGCGCAACGTATCCGCGAAGGTTGGCACTACGGGACCGGAAAACTTAGCGGTCCTGTCGAGGTCGATGAGTTGTACGCTGGCGGCAAAGAGGCCAACAAGCATAGCCATAAGAAGTTGCGGAGTGGGCGCGGAACTGTTGGCAAGGTTCCCGTCTTTGGTGCGAAACAACGCGAAGGGCCTGTCGTTGCAAGGCCAGCCGGAGGAACGGATGCCAAGACATTGACCAGTCTTGTGCTGGACACTGTGGAGGCTGGCGAAGCAGTTTACTCGGATGAGTTCGGAGGCTATAATCAACTTGGGCAGCACTTCGATCATGAAGTTATACGCCATAAGGCCGGCGAATACGTCCGCGACAAGTTGATTCATACGAACAGCATCGAATCATTTTGGGCGCTGTTCCGTCGCGGTCACTACGGCACTTATCATCAGATGAGCGAGAAACATCTGCATCGCTATCTCAATGAGTTCGCAGGCCGTCAGAATGCCCGTGGGCAGTCGATGATCAACCAGATGGCAGCCCTGGTCAAAGCGATGGAAGGCCGCAGGCTCACCTATCAGGAACTTATCCAGTAGCGGAGTACCCACCCACACCCACAAGGAGACCCGCCCATGCGCCGTACCCAAACCAGACCCCCACCCAGGAAGAAAAGAGGCAGGCCGCCGAAGAATCGGATTGAGCAGATCGACGCGCCGCCTGAAGAGATCGCCCAGGCACTTGTCAAAGCAGCCGAACGTAAGGCAAAGGAGAGACGAGCACAGGAGACATGAGATGACAGCCGAAGCAGAGCGGATTAGTCGTCTAGAGAGTCGAGTAGATCAGGTCTCCGCTGATACCAATGAGCTAAAGGGCTCCTACGCCCATCTTGCGACCAAAGCTGATATCGAAGCAGCCAAAAGCTGGCTTCTCTGGCGAATTATAGTTGGGGTCGCAATCGTGCAGGGCTTGGCCGCAGCCTGGCTCAAATATCTCCCCTAAAGCGTCCTTTCCAGATCACAAACCGCCCAGCTGCTACGCTGGGCGGTTTTTTGTTGGTAGACTCGAACTAGGATGCACTCAGTAAAGAACGTTCGCTATGAGCACCAAAGTAAAAATGGTGCCCAAAATGATGATCGAGCGATCGATACGTCGCAAGCTACTTCCAATCTCCTTTGCAATGACTTGAAGGTCGTTCTCCGCTTTATCCATTCTATCCTCCAGACGAGAAACTCGGTTTTCGAGGTCCATTATACAGCCCCTTCGACCTTATTGGCAGCGGCCTTGAGTCTTCTCCATATGAAGACAAAAACACCAATGGCTGCTGTTGCCGACACTCCACCCACATTGTCATCTGAGAGGTAGATCTCAAAGGCTCCTGGGAACAGCCCTAAAGCCATTAAGAAGGCAAGCCAAAGGCGAATTGGTATGCTGATCACTATTGAGCAAAGGAAGCAGAGAGGTACGGCCACAAAAAACCTTCCGGCTCCAAGATTACACCCCGACTGCCTAAAAAGTGGAAATGTTCTCGTCACGAGAGCTTGCCATCTTTTCGTTATCCCAAACGCGTTATTCGGTAGGAAAGGCCAGATAGCCTTAATCGCTCCGATGGCCCAAAGAGTAAGGGCGGTCCCAACACTCAAGTTCCATAGTTGATAGACGAAACTGCTAGCGAGAAGGTCTGCCAGTTCTCTAGCAGTTTCCCCAAAAATGAGAAGGAGAAAGGCCCAAGTTACTACTTCATTAGCAAACGACGCCAATCTCGTGGACATGGGTGGTGCCCCCTTGGTGGATGGGTGGGAAGATGGGTGCCACCACAGCGTCCATAACCCTGACAGCCAGCAAGGGGGCGCAATGCGCCCACCTTCCCGGCGATGATACTGTCAGAGTTAAACGCTGTGGTACTTCCCACGCTATCACCAGAGAAGCGTCAAGTCAAGTATATAAATCCCAAAAATATCGTCTTGATTTCTGTTGAGCGTAGTTTGTTCATTCCACAGATGGCAACCGCTGAGTTGAATGGTCAGTAATACATAAAATGCGCTCAATCACACAAGTCTCTACATATTACAAGAGAGCGCCCTGCACAGACTCCGACGATTGATTTGGATTCTCCCCAGCCCTCGTTGACGTAGATTCCATGCCACGGTTACGGAACAGCGCCTCCAGAGTTTTGGCGCCAATGCCTTTGTGGGCGGTGAGTTGACTAATGGTATGGATGTCTGATCGGCTAAATGCTTCATGGAGCGCTGAAATACGGTGGACAGACAGACCGGTCTCTGTTGCAAGATTCTCGATCGTTTCACGTTCGAATTTTTGCTTGATTTTTCGATACCAGTCATCTTCCACATTTCGGTCGTAAATGTATATATCAATGTCGATATCACACACATAGAGATGCTTCGTCATAATTGCAATGGCTTCATCCTCTGGTAACTTCCCATTTAGCGTACCCAGAGCAGGAAAGGCAATAGATTCGATCCCGCGTTGCTTGTACGTTTCGACAAATCGCTTGAGTCCTTCATGGAGGTACGATTTCCTAGAGGGATCTTTCCAGTGCTTCTTCGTCGGGAAGTTCAATACCCAAGGGCTCTCTTTATCGTAAAGCCACAGTTTTCCAATATCTATTACGCCTTTTCGGCAATGTTCTTCATACCGCTCAAACATTTTTGGAAATCGCAGCTTGAACTCCAAAGCAATGCCAGCCCCCATGACCCCAACACAATTGACTGTGTTAACCAGAGTCTGGCGCTGGCTGTTGAATATGTTGCCCTTGACTATACGTAGCATGTTAGAAAAACCACTCTGGGCGTACCTGTGTTTCAACCTGTGGCATTGCAACCTGAACTACATCGTGTGCACGTTGGCTGTATACCACAATGTTCTCAATCAACTCGGTAGCGATTGGTTCTGGCACAAGAACCTCCGCGCACCGCTTACGTGCTCCATCCTCAAAATCGTTCCAATACCGCGCTTGTAGACAATCCCAATCAAGTTTGCTTAATTCAGTGATGTTATCGTAGAACTTCGTAGCTGTTGCCGCCGCGTTGCCGTCGGTAAAGATTGTTCCTGGAAAAAACATTACCCTGTTAGAAATGTATAGTACAGCCAAGGTATCTTGCTTGTCCCTACGTAGGGACAGCATTGGATTCCTTGCTCGGAAGTACAACGCAACGTAATCGTGTAAATCTCTTCCGTTGATGGGGTCACGTCGCCCCCGTCTTCTCATTTGTACGTTAGGATCCGAAATGTCGCGGGGATGGTAATTTGCATAGGCCAAGTTGTGGGTTGTCAGTCTCGACTTGGCAATACTATCGAGATTATCAATATGGGTCATGTGGTAAAGGTGTTTGATTCCGTACCTCTCCAACTGTTCGAAATCGTACTGATGCATAAGACTCCTCTTTGAGGGTCCATTATCGCATCGGCCCTTTTGTCTTACAAATCCATACTCCTTTTCCCTCGGCTCTGGCCTCGCGCGTGTTGTAGGTTAAATTGTGGTCTGAAGTGGGCCCCGAAAGCAGGACCACAAGCGAAGTTGTATCGTGGAGCGGTCCCGCAAGCATACTAGGGGCAGATCCAATGGCCAAGAAGTGGAAGTGCCCCTGTCAGATCACCAGCTTGGCCTCTTTTTGCCACCGTGCACCGATGGCTCGGCGCACATTTTGGCCGAGAGGCGGCGCACGGCTTGGTAGATCTCTTCGTCGAAGACCAAAAGATCGCAGTTGACGCGACGGTCGAGGAGCGCGCAGTTGGGGTCGACAGCGGCATCGCCCGGTCCAGGTCGGCGAGCGCCTCCTCGTTCGGCCCGAGCCCCATCCCGGCCGCGCCCCAGACCGAGAACGCGAGCGCGTTCTCCCGCTGCAGACCGATCGTCCGGTCCAGATCGGCGATCGCCTCCTCGTGCATGCTAAACTCGCTCCAGGCGGTGCTCCGGCCAAAGTAGGCGGGCGCGTTGTCCGGCTCCATATCCTCTGTACGCGCGCCATTGCAGTTCCTCTCCCTGTAGCTGAGTGGACGGCCGCTGATCGACGGCTGGAAGCTCCGGCCGTTTCATCTTATACCCAATACGGCGCCGGGCAGGGGGCGTGGCCGGAACGGGAGGCGTTAAGGGCGACCGCAAGCGGAAAAGCTATCTCCGGCCTGCATTACCGCCTTTCTACTCGCCGACGCGGCCCGTATCGACAGTATAGCAGAGGCCGCGGGCGAGTCGAGGGCTTGCAATCATCTGAACTGGAAGAGCCGGCTCTGCGCCGGGGAAGGGCCGCTCGAAGAGTGCGATGGCGCGCCGCGGGTTGAGCCGGGCCGCGGCCTGCAGTTCGAGCCCCGGCGGCGGGTGAAATCCTCCATTATACGCCTGAGCCCGCGTTCCAGCGCATTACAGACTGCTGCAATCTGTCCCTCTCTTTCACTGGCATATCCGGCCCTTCTATGCGACAATTTCTGGCTGCATGGACCGAACAGCTTCGTCGCCGCTTCACGCTTCGCCCGGCAGCCGTCTTCACACAAACGCCGGGCCCGTAAACGGCCTCCCTCCAGCGAGGAATAGAGCCAGCCGATGCCCCGCATCTTCGACAATATCGACAAGGACCTCCGCCCCGCCCTCGCCGAAACGCTGAAACTTTCCCACCGCGCCGACTTCTGCGTCGGCTACTTCAACCTGCGCGGCTGGCGTTCGCTCGACCAACACATCGAAACCTGGCCGGGCGGCGAAGGCAGCTGCTGCCGCCTGCTCGTCGGCATGCAGAACCTCCCCCACGAGGAGCTGCGCCGCGCACGCAGCCTGGCCCCGGCAGAAGACCTGCTCGACAACCAGGCCGCCCTGCGCCTCAAGAACCGGCTGGCCGCGCAGTTCCGCGAGCAGCTCACCCTCGGCGCGCCCTCCAATAAGGACGAAGCCGGCCTGCGCCGCCTTTCAAAACAACTAAAGGCCGGCAAGCTCGTCGTCAAGCTCTTCCTCGCCCATCCGCTCCATGCCAAGCTCTACCTGCTGCACCGCTCCGATCCCGTCAACCCCGTCGTCGGCTATCTGGGCAGCAGCAACCTCACCCAGGCCGGCCTCTCCCGCCAGGGCGAGCTCAACGTCGACGTCATGGACCACGACGCCTGCCGCAAGCTCGCCGCCTGGTTCGAAGAGCGCTGGAACGATCGCTGGTGCATCGACGTCTCGAAAGAGCTGGCCGCCATCATCGACGAGAGCTGGGCGCGTGAAGACCCCGTTGACCCCTACCACATCTACGTCAAGATCGCCTACCATCTCTCGCAGGAGGCGCGCGCCGGTCTCACCGAATTCCGTATCCCCAGCGACTTCGGAGACACGCTCCTCGAGTTCCAGACCGCGGCCGTCAAGATCGCCGCCCATCACCTCAACAAGCGCGGCGGCGTCCTCATCGGCGACGTCGTCGGCCTCGGCAAAACCCTCATGGCCACCGCCCTCGCCCGCATCTTCGAGGACGATTACGGCCTTGAGACGCTGATCATCTGCCCCAAGAACCTCGTGCCCATGTGGGAAAGCTACCGCGACCAGTACCGGCTACGCGCCCGCGTCCTCTCCATCAGCCGCGCCATCCGCGAGCTGCCCGGCATGCGCCGCTACCGCCTCGTCGTCATCGACGAAAGCCACAACCTGCGCAACCGCGAGGGCCGCACCTATCGCGCCATCCACGACTACATCGGCGAGAACGACGCCAAGTGCATCCTGCTCTCGGCCACGCCCTACAACAAGACCTACCAGGACCTGTCCAGCCAGCTGCGCCTCTTCGTGCCCGAGGACAATAACCTCGGCATCCGTCCCGACCGCTTCCTGGCCGAGATCGGCGAGACCGAGTTCATCCGCCGCCACCAGGCCCTGCTGGACTCACTCGCCGCCTTCGAGCAGTCCGAGCACGCCGACGACTGGCGCGAGCTTATGCGCCTCTACCTCGTGCGCCGCACCCGCAGCTTCATCCAGCGTAACTACGCCCAAACCGACCCCGAGGACGGGCGCAAATACCTGACCTTCGCAGACGGCAGCCGCTCCTACTTTCCCATGCGCCTGCCCAAAACAGCGCCTTTCGACATCGACCCGCAGTACGCCCGCCTCTTTGCCGACGACGTGGTCGCGGCGATCAACCAGCTCGAGCTGCCCCGCTACGGCCTCGGCAACTACGAAGCGGCCTCGCCCCCCGTCCCGCCGACGCAGGCGGAGAGCCGGATTCTGGAAGACCTCTCACGTGCCGGCAAGCGCCTGATGGGCTTCTGCCGCACCAACCTGCTCAAGCGCATGGAGAGCAGCGGCCGCGCCTTCCTCCTCTCTCTCGAACGCCACATTTTGAGGAACTTCGTCTTCCTCCACGCCATCGAAAACGGCCTGCCCCTACCCATCGGGACCACCGACGCCGCCATGCTCGACACCGGCTCCTACGACGAGGACGCCGATGCCGGCGTCGGGGACCACTTCGACCAGGAGGAAGAGGACGCCCCAACCGAGCCGGCTGGGACCGCCCATCTGCGCTCCGAAGAAGAATTCCGCCGGCGCGCCGCCCAGGTTTACGGCAACTTCGCTACCCGCTACCGCAAGCGCTTTCGCTGGCTCAGCCCAAATCTCTTCATCGACGCCCTGCACGAACACCTGCGCTCCGACGCCGCCGCGCTGCAGGCCATTCTCTCCCGGTGCGGGGACTGGGACGCGGCGCAGGACAAAAAGCTGGCCGCGCTGCAAGAGATCCTCTTGCAGACCCATCCCGATGAGAAGGTGATCGTCTTCACCCAGTTCGCCGACACCGTGCAATACCTCGAAAAAGAGCTGCACGCGAACGGCATCGAGAAGCTGGCCGCCGTCACCGGCGGCGCCGCCGATCCCACGCGGCTGGCCTGGCGCTTCAGCCCCAAAGCCAACGACAGGCGCGACCGCATCAAGCCGGAAGAGGAGCTGCGCGTGCTTATCTCCACCGACGTGCTCAGCGAAGGCCAGAACCTGCAGGACTGCGCCATCGTCGTCAACTACGACCTGCCCTGGGCCATCATCCGCCTGATCCAGCGCGCCGGCCGCGTCGACCGCATCGGCCAGCAAGCGCCCGAAATCCTCTGCTACTCCTTCCTGCCCGCCGAGGGCATCGAAAGGCTGATCCGGCTGCGGGCCCGTGTACGCACGCGGCTCAATGAGAATGCCGAAGTCGTCGGCACCGACGAGGCCTTTTTCGAGGACGAAGACACCCGTGCCGTCCACGACCTCTACAACGAACAGGCCGGCATCCTCGACGGTGACGACGACGCCGAGGTCGATCTCGCCTCCTACGCCTACCAGATCTGGAACGAAGCCACCGACAACGATCCCGCCCTCAAAAGGAAGATCGAGGAGCTGCCCGCCGTCGTCCACGCCTCAAAAGCCAACCGGACCGCGCCCACGCAGCCCGACGGCGCGCTCGTCTACCTGCGCACCGCCCACGACAACGATGCCCTCGTCTGGCTCGACCGCGAAGGCCGCAGCGTCACCGAGAGCCAGTTCGACATCCTGCGCGCCGCCCGCTGCTGCCCGGATACGCCCGCCCTGCCCCGTCACGAAACGCACCACGCGCTCGTCCAAAAGGCCGCGCAGAACGCCGCCAGCCACGAAAGACAGGTCGGCGGCCAGCTGGGGCGGCCATCCGGCGCCCGCTTCCGCGCCTATGAACGCCTCAAGCCCTACGCCGAAACCGCGGCCGGCCAGCTCATCTCTGAACCCCTGCGCCGCGCCGTCGACGACATATACGTCCATCCCCTGCGCCAGACCGCCATCGACACGCTCAACCGCCAGCTCCGCAGTGGCATCTCCGACGAGGATCTGGCCTACCTGGTCGTCTCCCTGCGTGAAGATGATCGCCTCTGCATCGTCCACGGCGACGGCGAGCGCCGCGAGCCCCGCATTATCTGTTCAATGGGCCTCATCGGGAGAGAGGAGAACTGACCATGCCCACCACGCTCGACCGCGCCCGCGTCAAGTATCACCTGGACTGCTTCGACCTGCGTACCCTGTTCATCAATGAGCTCGGCTGGGACCACGGCGGTAGCGACACCGAAATAACCGTCAAAGAGCGCGCCTACCCGCTTCAGGCGGTGGCCCACAAACGCGGCATGGTCGCCTACCACTACCTCGCCCGGCTTGGCGAAGAGTTCCCCGACCACCCCACCCGTCAGAAAATCGAGAAATCCCTCGCCAAGCAGGTGCGCGAGCACCTCATCATCTTCTGCCCCCACGACCGCAGCGCCCAGTACTGGCTCTGGGTCAAGCGCGAACCGGGCCGGCCGGACCGCTCGCGCACCCATATCTACCGCACAGACCAGAGCGGCGAGGCACTAATCCAAAAACTGGAAAAGATCGCCTTCACGCTCGACGAGGAGGATTACCTTTCGATCGTGGACGTCACCGGCGGCGCAGGGGCGGCCTTCGACGTCGAGAAGGTCACCAAGAAGTTTTACGACCGCTTCAAAAAGGAGCATGGGGCCTTTCTGTCTTTCTTGGAAGGCATCGCAAATGCCGCGGACCGCGAGTGGTATGCCTCGCTTATGCTCAACCGCATGATGTTCATCTACTTCATCCAGAAACGCGGCTTCCTCGACAGCAACCCCGACTATCTGCGCAACCGGCTGCGAAAGGTGCGAATTCAGCACGGCGAGGGCAAGTTCGCCAGCTTCTACCGCATCTTCCTCCTCAAACTATTCCACGAGGGGTTGGGCCAGCCCGAGGCCGACCGTGATCCGGAGTTGGCCGCGCTGCTGGGCCGCGTCCCCTATCTTAACGGCGGCCTCTTCGACGTGCACGACCTCGAGCGTGACTACCCGGAGATTGATATTCCCGACGAAGCCTTCGAGAGAATCTTCGCCTTCTTCGAAGCATACCAGTGGCATCTCGATGTCCGGGAACTCCGCAACGACAACGAGATCAACCCCGACGTGCTCGGCTTCATCTTCGAAAAATACATCAACCAGAAGCAGATGGGCGCCTACTACACCAAGGAGGACATTACCGGCTACATCAGCCGCAACACGGTCATCCCCTTCCTCTTTGACCGCGCCCAAAAGGGCTGCCCCATCGCCTTCACCCCCGGCGGCGGCGTATGGCGTCTGCTCCAGGAGGATCCTGATAGCTACTTCTACGCGGCCGTCCGCCACGGCATCACCTGGGACATCCACAGCAACAAGGCGCTTGACCGCAAACTGGAACTGCCGGCCAAAGTCGCAGACGGCCTCGACGAAGTTGCCCGTCGCGGCTGCTGGAACGAACCCGCCCCGGACGACTACGCCCTGCCCACCGAGACCTGGCGCGAGCACGTCGCCCGCCGCCGCCGTTATGAGGAGATCCACGCCAAGCTGGCGGCCGGCAAGGTCATGTCGATCAACGATCTCATCACCTACAACCTCAACATCGAAAAATTCGCCCTGGACGTCATCGCTAACAGCGAAGGGCCGGAGCTGGTGCGCGCCTTCTGGAAGGCCCTCACCCAAGTCTCGGTGCTCGACCCGACCTGCGGCTCCGGCGCCTTCCTCTTCGCCGCCCTCAACATCCTCGAACCGCTATACACCGCTTGCCTGGATGCGATGGTTGGCCTTCTCGACGACCTGGAGCGCTCGCGGCGGCGCCGCAGCCCCCTGGCGCTGAGCGACTTCCGCAAGGTCCTAGCCCACGTCGACGAGCACGCCAGCGAGCCCTACTTCATCCTCAAGTCGATCATCGTCAACAATCTCTACGGCGTCGACATCATGGAAGAGGCGGTAGAGATCTGCAAGCTACGCCTCTTCCTCAAACTGGTCGCCCAACTGAAGAGCTACGACCAGATCGAGCCGCTGCCCGACATCGACTTCAACGTGCGCGCCGGCAATACGCTGGTTGGCTTTACGACGCTTAGGGAGATACAAGACGCCTTTGTTGACATTCCTGGCGAACAACAAAAAATGTCATTCAAAGATGATGTGGCTAGACTGGATCGCATCGAAGAGGACGCCGAGCTTGCCGATCGTGCCTTCGTCAAGTTCCGTGAAATGCAGGCAAGACACGGAATGGACGCTTCCGACTTCGCTGACGCCAAGCTGAAGCTGCGCAAAAGGTTAGACGCGCTGCGTGCGGAGTTGGACCACTACTTGGCCACGGGCAAATACGGGGTCAAAGAGGATGATTCAAAAGCCTACGAGCAATGGCGCGCCAGCCACCAGCCCTTCCACTGGTTCGTCGAATTCTACGGCATCATGCACAACGGCGGCTTCGATGTGATCGTGGGGAATCCGCCATTTGTGGAGTACAGCAAAGTAAAAAAGTCATACAAGATACGTGATTATGTTACCAAAAAGTGTGGCAATCTGTATGCCTATACTATGGAGCGGTCTTTGACTCTCCTTAGAGACAGGGGCCGATTTAGCTTTGTAACTCCCATTTCTCTTACTGCCGCTCAACGAATGGCAACTCTTCAATCTCTGCTATTCGAGCAGAATATAGTTATATGGCTGAGTAACTTTGCCTTAAGGCCGGCTGCTCTATTCCCTGGAGTAATGCAGAGAATTTCAATTTGTATAACTCAAAAGGGTTCAAATGGAGTCGCCTTTACGTCAGACTATATTACTTGGTATGCAGCAGAACGCCCGACTCTCTTCCATAAGATGCGATACCATTCCGTTGGAGAGTCCAGGCAACCTTACAGTATACCAAAGGTAAACGATACAACTGGCTATTCCGCCATGCTTAAGGCACTATCGCACAAAAGCCCTTGGGTATCATACAAGCAATTTAGAGGAAACTACATCGTTTACTATCACAATGCCGGTGGCTACTGGGTCAAGACGTTTACGTTCCCACCATATTACAGGTCCCTAAAAGATCCAGGTAAGAAGCACACGACCATTTCTGCACTGAGAATGCCGAATAGCGAGTTGGCAGCACTATATTCCGCTGTTCTCAATAGCAATCTCTATTACTTCTTTTGGAAAAGCTCAACAGACGCTAGGCATGTATATCCATCTGATATTGCAGTTTTCCCAATCAAGCTGGACAACCTTAGGCCTCTAGTTGAGAAACTAGACATTCTCGTTAGCGATCTGATGACGGAGTTGAAGCTGAACTCTCAGCGAATAATCTACGGACAGGCAGAAGTGGACCAGTTTGACGTGGCCCCGTGCAAACCCATAATCGACCAAATCGACCGCGTCCTCGCCGAACACTACGGCTTCACCGACGAAGAACTAGACTTCATCATCAACTACGACATCAAGTACCGCATGGGGCGGTGAACTGCGCCATCCTCCGCCCTAAAGAGCGGTGCAGATTGTGTGGCCAAGTTCAAAACGTCCCTTGGATAAACCGCGCTAACGTTGTAATTCACGGGGTGCCGGAGGAGCGCCGACCATGAAGAGTCACAAGAAATACGACCTGATACTCGTATCAATGAATCGTCAACAGATCGAAACTGCTAAGCGAGTCAATGGGCAGGACAAACGCATAACCCATGCCTTGCTTTGCGGGCCATATGGTCAAATCTTCGGCACGGAATCCTTTTGCCTCAAGTATTACTCTGTCTGGCTCGAAGTCTTTCCGCTCTTGTTCAGAAGGAGAAAGAGGGTAAGGCGAGCCAATATATCTGACTACGAGAGCACGTTCAACTTGGTAAACGATCTGATCGCGGCGCAAGACGCCATGGCCAAGCACTTTGAAGTCCGTACTTCTCCTCCGAGATTTCGGAAGAAATCTGGTTGTTGCCTACTGCCTTTCGGGCGAAGATGACGTCCTCCACTCCTCGCCGTTGCCACCGGAAATGTCTGCAATAGAATAACTCCTCGATTTGCTCGGCAGGAATTACATTTGCTCCGAATCCAGATCAATATAAGGGGGAGCGTCCACTAGGATAGGTCCGGGCAAACCTATTATCGACCGAATCTACCACGTCCTCACCCAACACTACGGCTTCACCGACGGAAAAACTAGACTTCATCATCAACTACGACATGCCGATGTGGCTTCGTTCGGAATCTGATTGCTCGTATGCGTCGATATCGTCGAATATGCTTCGCGTGCTCACGGGTCCGACTGCTGATTCGATATTTCCCAGTTGCCGGGGAGTTCTATCGAGCCTATCCATCTCATTTTCAGCTATCCATTGGTAAGTTAAATCTATTTCTCGACTAATACGTTCAGCCGCGCTCAGGTCTTCGCCAAACTCTACCAACAGAGAGTCCAGGAACTCCAAGAATGGTTGCATGTGATCTTCGGGCAAGTCGCCTAGAGAATGATTGTACTCCCACTCTATCCGGACATCTTCGAGCCTCGGCAGAAGCTCAACCTGGAGTCTGTACACCAGCTCATCATATTCACTGTCGGTGAAGATACTCCGAATCCCGTCGTCACTTAGAACGCTTGCGTCTTCACCCTGAAGCGCATAGTCGCTGACTGATTCAACGAACGCCTTCCTCTGTTCATCCGGCAGAAAGCCAATCTCATGGAGGCGCTTTGCTAGGCGGACCTCTGGTACGGCTCCTAGATACAGTCTCGGACGGGATACTTCGTAGAGTATCTCCGGGTCATGCTTCAAGTACAGGGAGAGAAAATCCTTGGAGCACCGCGAGGCAAGAAAACGATGCAGTTCGCGTTTTGTCCCGAATGCAGAAAGGGATGTGGACTTGTACGATTCGTCTCTCTTCAAATCGCTAAGTTTGTCTATCAGCTGTGGAAACAGGTCCTTCGGAACAACAACCGCATTCTCTATGCCCACTTCCCCACATGTAACCTCGCCCATGAGTCTCTCTGGCTCGCTGCCCTGCAATAAGATTTCAAGATGTTCAGGATTTTTGGTTAGAGTCGCAGCGTATGCGTCGCCTACTGTTGGATGGCTGAACTGCCAGACGGACTCTCCATTTTCGAAAGAGTGCCGCGTAAGACTACCTCTCAATGCGTTGAGCGCGGAGATACATCCCCCAATACTACTGCCTAACCGCTCAAGTGCTATTTCCTCAGATGATTGTAGTCTGATCGGACTTTCTAAACCGCCATTGCGCATGTAGATTAACGAGAGCGCCGCCCTGCTACCGTTATCGAGGCCCTGAATGATCTCCCGAAGAAGTTCCTCGCGCTTTTCTACAAAACGATTGATGCTGCTTGTGTCAATGGGCAAATCCTTCGTAAAGTACCGGTTACCAAGGCGCCGCGCAATCTCTGGAATGAAACGTGGATGACTTGCGACGTCTTGAAGATAGGGTTTGATTCTAGTTCGGAAGGAGCGTATCTGGTTTCCGAGCTTGACGTGGTTGTACAGGATTTGTTCCCTTTCCTGAGCGGTCAGTTCATGCACATCGATTACGACCTGACTCTCGTTGAGCAAGGGAAACGCGCTCTCCTTTAGGTGATCACGCGCGCGGTTGTAGATGTAGTCGCGCGATGTCATAACTATTCTTGCTCCTCTTTGGAGCATGGGCTGGATTCTCGGCAGGATATGATTCCAGCGGCTAACCAAGGACTCCTCAAATTGTGTCACCCCAAAAGCGTCGTCTAGCCAGAAGAACTGAGATGGTTCATGTGGGTTCCAGTGTTTAGCGAATTCATCGGGGCTATCTAACTTGAGAACCGAGGCCTTCCAGTGATCAAGTGCCACCATTGACAACAATGATGCGATGGTCGTTTTGCCAGACGCAGGCTCGCCTACGAGCAATACGAAACTGTGTCTGTCTATGGCCTCGGCGGATCTGCGATATGCGTCGGTTACTACTACCTTGGCGAGGTCTTCGCGCATGGAACTCAGGATGGCTCTGGCCTGATCGTAAGCTCGTTCGTCCAAAATCTGGCTCAGATCTCCCAGCCCGTACACACGAGGAACGAGCATACGGAGACGCTTATTCTCAAGGATCTGTTGATTTATCCAGGTGGAGCCGAATATCCTGACGTGTTTCACTCCTACGCCCTTGAGGCGCTCGGTAATCTCTAGACCATGATTACCAGATATCCCTGCATTAGTCATGAGCACGTACGACCTACAGATACCTTTTTCAACAAGCTTTCTTACTTTATTTATTTCGTCCGACAGATTAGATGGCTTCAGGGAGTAATTAGCCTTACTGGTAAACTTGCATTGAATAACGAAAGGGCCACACAGATCTTCCGTTCCAATGTTCTTCCATTTGCCTGTGAACGCGCCATCCCGCCCACCGTCGTGGGAATCGAGAAATACCTCCACGGTCTGGCCCAAAATCTTTCTCGTGATAGTGAGACACAACTGCTGGAAGCTGTGCCAGCCAAGGCTATGTAGTTTGTACATTCTTCCCTTTGCAGTTCACGAGCAAGAATGTCACTGCACGTGACCAGATAGTTGTGGTATGGTTAGGCCCAATAATTTGGAAAGGAAATAGGAATAGCAGAGCATATTCGCTCCGCTGTGCTAGGCCGCCGATTATCGACGTCGTTCCCAGACAATCGTACTGCCCCTCCGTATGCTTGGTGAATCGCTCCACTTTACATCTTAGTGTGAGGTCCATCTGTTGGGGCCCACTTCGAAGCTCATTCTTCATCACCAGCCTCCAGTGATTCCAGATGTTGGCGTGCAGAATCGTAGTCTGGATCGATTCGTAGGGCCGCTTCAAAATCTAGAGCTGCCTCCCCTTTGTGCCCAAGTGCAAGTTTCGCTACCCCTCTATTGTCATAAGCTTCCCCATAATCAGGGTAAAGCGTGATGGCCTTATCGAAGTCAGCAACCGCTTCATCTAATTGATCGAGCGCGAGTCTCACTAACCCCCGCCTAAAGTAGGCTTCCACGTAATTCAAGTCAAGACTGATTACCTTGCTAAAGTCTTCAATTGCTTTGTCATTCCTGTCAAGCATGGATCTTGTAATCCCTCGATTGTGATAGGCGTCAGCGTATTCTGGGTTGAGTAGAATTGCTTTGTCGAGGTCTGAAATCGCTTCGCGCAACAAGCCAAGTCTAGTGTAGGCCGCGCCACGATTATTGTATGCCAACTGACTCTTGGGGTTGACTTGGATTGCCTTTCCAAAGTCTATTACTGCCTCTTTGAACTGACCAAGTTCAACTTTGATGAATCCTCTGTTGTTGTAGGCTATTGAAAACTCCTTGATTTGTGTTGACTGGTCGAATTGGTCAATAGCATTTTCGAAGTCTTTCACAGCACTGTATGCAACACCACAGTTAAAGTGAGCGAGAGACTTCTGTGAGTCGTTCTTCGCTAACTCAATTTGCTCTGTCCAGTATGTGACAGTCCGTCTGACATCAAAAGTTTTTTTGGTGGCGTTAGCGACAGCGTACCCTGGAAAATCTGGGACCAGTGCTTCCTCATTTATGCCGAATGTTGTTTCCAGCTGGGCAAGAATGTCTCGCTTGGAGTCAGCTTGGACGACCAACTCGGTTAAGGTATGTCGGGGAATAACAGGAGCACCGAACACAAAGAATGAACTTTGTGCGACGATGCGGTTACCTAACGGCGAAGGCTCCCACGAAAACAGAGTGCATTCTTCATAAAATGACTGAATTGTCCTATTGAGATCGTTCGTGCTTCTTATTTCCCTTGTTGCGGAAAGAGGGAGGACGTAGACGGCTCCATCATTCTCGAAAGCCTCATTGCATGCGAACCAGAGGGCCACAGAGGGTTGTCTGGTAAAATCTATCAGTCCTGTTGCTGCGCCCTGGTGCTGTAGTTGTGCTAGGAGTTCCAGGTCGGCCGAACTGGTATCAAAACCTGCTGGCAGAAACTGCCGCATTTTGGCTTTAGCGAGGAGGATTTCCAAATAGCCCACAAGGAGATGGTTGATCAAGTGAGATTCGACAGGATGAGCGGGGTTCTGGGTAAGTCGTCGGGCCGCTGAACAGCTGACGTTCCAGGAGGAGTCGGGTTGACCACGATATAGAAGGTTAGAGTTGCCTGGGTTAAGTTGGATTAGCTGTGTCTGAAATTCCAGAACACTGGAAATGACGATCTTTTTCGATGAGCGTTGCGGGCGAAAGGCGTCACGCACGGTGGTTCTCCCCGAATGGTGGTGGCCTTCTAAGGCCTTATGCTAGATAGCGTTTGAAAAAAGTCCTATGGTGAGATAACTTTGGAGTTCGACACCAACAGAGCATCTCCCGAGAAGGACCAACCGCATGATAACGCACTTTGAAGTTCTCAGTATATGGGTATATGGGCTCATTAACGACATGTGAGCTTTGAAGTGGGCCCCAAAAACTGGACCACAAGCTAAGGTGTATTATGGAGCAGTTCACCAAGCCTGTGGAGGGGCAGCACGATGGTCAAGAAACGGCGGCGGCAAGCAGCAGCCCAAATTCCGGGTTGCGTTGGAAGCGCTCGAAGGCAGCAAGGCGAAGAGCCAGTTGTCGAGTGAGCACGAGACTTATGCCAGCATGATACGTTCCTGGACACGGTACCTGCTGGAAGGCGGGCCAAGAATCTTCTACAACCACGAAAGGCTGCATCAGTTTCCCGACTATCGCACGCCGGCGGAAGAGCCAGCCGCATTTGCCTAAATGCACCTTGCTTTCCCCATTTCGTGGCCTAACGATTGGGGCCAACCACAAAAAATCGGGGCTCACCATACACCACAACAAGACAAAGCAACACCATGCAATTCAATAATCTGGAACAGATATTCTTTACTGAAGTATTGAAGGCAGAGTTGGATGTCCCTGTCAATGCAGTCCTTAGCTTCGATAATGAGGAATTCCCACTTACTATCATTCCTCAACTATCTGAAGGTGGATATTTCGAGCTGCGATATTACGGTGCTCCAGCATACATGCCAGAACCAGTTGAAGGAAAGCTAAGCTGGTCTGACAGTGAAATCTTGGGGACCCATCCTAAATTGAAACGCCTCTGGATAAGTGGAAATACTGCAAGCCTCAGATTCAATGATAGGCCAGCCCCAACCGCATTTGAAGCCGATCTGTCGGGACCCAATATGGAAGCGAAACTCATTCTGGCAGACTCTCACCATAGAGGAATATTGAGTATCAATAAGAATCAAATTGTAGTGCGTGAATCAATGCTGAAGAGGGCTGAATTTAGCCTCGTAGACTTCCCAAAAGTAACGATTCCTGCTGGGCAGTCTTTGTTTGGACAACTCTCCAGTGAAGGAGAATTCGAAAACTTCAAGAAACGATTGAATGCGGTATCGGCGTTGCTGCCTGAAAATAAAGCTGTGGTGAAAGTGAGCCCTCAGGTGAATATTGTTCTCAAGACCGATACTGGCTGGATGATCACTCTCACAAAAGACGATGAGGAAACAAGGGGTTGTATCAGTTACTCAGGACTAATAACCAGAACTGAAGAAGAGGAATTTAGTGTCAAGGAATTGAGTCATCTGCTGGAGGGACTCACCTATTTCCTGTCTTTTGCTGGCTCCGCCTTTCGACATCCCACCGCGGTGATCGGATATGATTCCGAAAACGTAGTAACCTGGGGACAGATAGGCAAGTTCACACATAAGCCATCATCAACCAACTGGTTTGTAAATGACAGCATGAGACCTGCAACTGTTTACTTGGAGCGTCTGTTTCCTAGATTCTGGTCAGCATGGGAGAAACATCAGAACGAAGTCAACCGCATAATTGAGTACTATATCAACAGCGAAGCTGTTCAACGGGCCGGACTTCCCCGTGAAGCGGTCGCAACTAGCTATGCGGGCCTGGACATGCTTGCTCACCTGCTCATATCTAACCCGGCACGGGATAGCTCCACCCGAGTCGTCGAAAGAGCCCTGGAACAATTCAACGTCCCAGACCCGTGTTTGGATGCATCAAGAACACCCGTGACGGCAAGACTTGCGACGGTATTGGGATTGAATAGGTCCGGCGTTCCACTTCTCAACAGCGTGCGTAACTACGTCGTGCATCCTCTTCAGAGAAACAGTCATACATTCAAGACTCAGCACTCAGAACTCTTGGACAATTCTTATTCCGAATACTTCCATGTCCACGATCTAAGCCAGTACTTTCTTGAATACTTGCTCCTGCAGGGCCTTTGTAGCTACACCCCGGAGCGCTATAGGCGTCTCTCTGAAACAATCAACCGATGACCAAGAAGACCGTTACGCCGACCCCTTGAAGTGGGCCCCAAAAACTGGACCACGAGCTAAAGGGTATAGTGGAACCGACCACCAAGGCTGTATCTTTTGGTGCATCGAAGATGACGCGCGCTCTTGTAGAGTGACGAAGACTTACGCGAGGGCGGCGGGCGCAACAGTGATGACCAACTTGCCTATTGCGTGACCAGCGAATTGGGCATGATAGATCATCTTTTGGAATGATTGGAGGAACTACCAAGCTATGCCGTTAGCGGGCGGAGCAGCAAATAAATTTGGCAACCGATACGAAGGACGTTGGACTGTGGCGTGCATGCTGGATGTCATGGACGAAAAGGCTGACTCAATACGTCTGGAACCGCCCGGTCCGGAAGGACAAGGGGTTGAGTTCTGGACCACGAAACAGGGAGTCCAGGAATATCACCAAGTAAAGCGACAGCGTTCCGTCGGGAACTGGACACTCAACGCTCTGAAAAGAGAGGGCGTTCTGACCAACTTCACCGCCAAACTCCAAGCAGACCCAATGGTGCATTGTGTATTCGTTTCTGCCATCTCGGCAGGCCAGTTAGCCGAACTATCTGATAGAGCCAGAAGGTCGGCTAACTGGGAGGAATTCAACGCAGCATTCATAGACACCGACCAAATGAGGACGAACTTCGACCTTTTTCATAGGTCCCACCCAACTTTGCCGAAGCAGGCAATATACGAGCAACTGAAGCGCGTCCACATAAGAACACTCGACGAGTCCTCCCTTCGACACATGATTGAAAGCCGCGCATCAACGCTGGTCGATGGCAATGCCGCAACCGTTGTAGACGTTCTGGCTGAGTTGGCTTCGGATAAAATCCACCAAGAACTCACGGCCACTGATATCTGGAGCCATTTAGAGTCCAGAGGGTTAAAACGCCGCCACTGGGACAAGGACCCCCACGTCCTCAAGGCTGTCGAGGAGGCGAACAAGCGCTATCTCAACCCCCTGCGCGTTCAAGCCATCAATCGTACTGTCCTCCCGCGCCATGAGGTTCAGACAGTCAACGCGCACTTGAAAAAAACCCATGAAAAAGCAGGCGTTCTGGTAACCGGAGAGGCGGGCATCGGCAAGAGCGGAGTAATGCTTCAGGTGGTTGAGAAACTCCTCGATGCTGGCATCCCAGTGGTGGCCCTTCGCGCCGACCAGTTGGAGTTCACCTCACTGCCAGACGACGTTGGCAAGCAGATTGGACTGCCAGGCTCTCCCGCCAACGTCCTTGCCGTCTTGGCTCAGGGAAAGCGGTGTGTCCTTGTCATAGACCAATTGGATGCTTTGAGCCTAGCCTCAGGCCGGAATCCCGATCTCTTCGAGTGCGTCTATGAAATCGTCCAGCAGGCGCAAGCCCATCCCAATATGCGCATCCTGCTGGCTTGCCGCAAGTTCGATCTTGACAACGACCACCGCCTGCGCCGGCTGACGGATTCCAATGGAGTCGCCGAGGCCATAGCTGTTGAGAGACTAGCACACGAGGCTGTGCGGGAGGTTGTTGAAGGGTTCGGTTTGGATGCAGACTCCCTCAATGCCAGGCAATTGGACCTGTTGTCGATCCCGTTGCATCTGAAACTGCTGTCGGAGCTGGTGCCGGACGAAGAAATCCACGCCCTGAATTTCGAAACGGCCCAGGATCTTTACGCACGGTTCTGGCGGTACAAGCAAAGAGTCATCCAGAAGCGTATGGGCCGGACGGTGCAATGGACCCAGGTGGTATACGCCCTGTCAGACCATATGCACGAACGCCAGACTCTGAACGCGCCGGAAGTTACTGTTGAGAACTGGCAAAGTGACGCCGAAGCGATGGTGTCGGAAAATATTCTGGTCCTCGAAAACAAGCGATACTCTTTTTTCCATGAAGGGTTTTTCGATTATGCTTTTGCCCGGCGTTTTGCGGGACGTCCCCAGAGCCTGTTGGAACTGTTGACGAGCGGCGAACAACATCTCTTCCGCCGCGCCCAAGTGAGGCAGATACTGCTTTACCTGCGCGCTACGGATTTCGATCGATACGTCGCCGACCTCGAAGAAACCCTCGCCAGCCCGGACGTTCGCTTCCACATCAAGCAGGTGGTCTGGGCCCTCTTGGCCGATCTGTCGGAGCCTGCAAGAGAGGAATGGTACGTCATATTCCGTCTTGCTGAAACAGACTTCAGCAGTCCCGTTTCACGCCATGTCTGGATCACGGTGCGCCGCCCGCCCTGGTTCCGGTTGGTGGACTCCCTGGGATTAGTGCAGCAGTGGCTGGATGACCCGGATGAGGCCATCATCGAACAGGCCTTTACCCTCTTGAGGATAATCCAGAGGGAACTGCCCGACAGGGTGGCGGAAATCTTAGAACCATACGTCGACAAGTCAAAACACTGGAATTGTCGCCTGCGCCACATGGCAGTGTGGGGAGATTGGAGTCAAGAGCGGCGTTACCTTGAACTGATGCTCCAACTGATAGACAAAGGTTTTCTCGACGACGTAGAAGGCGTTAAAGCATCCAACGGCGACTTCTGGCTCCTCCTGAATAGCTTGCGATCCAACCACCCGTCGTGGGGCTGCGAGGTAGTCGGACATTACCTCAATCGAAGGCGTCGGCTATGCCTCAAGGAAGGCCAGCCCAATCCCTTTGCCAACCGCAAAGGCAACGTCGCAGACAGTCTATTTGGTGGAAAAACGCTTACCGAACTTGCCGGCAATGCTCCCGAAGCTTTTGTTCGAGAGATCATGCCGTTCATGCAAAGAGTCATTGAAGACTGCGCTCTGCAAAAGTCTGGCGGGCTTCTACAAGACCAAGTTTGGCACTTTAGGAGTTTCGGGAATGGGTACACTATCAAGGCCGCTCTGCTGAATGCAATGGTAACCGCCCTGTCCAAGCTTGCCTTACAGGATGCGCAGATATACCGTTCACTGATAGAGTCCCTTCGTGATTCTCCGTTCGAAACAATTCAATACCTGCTAGTCCGAAGCCTCGCTGCTAACGGGCCGCTATTTGCGGACGAAGGAGTAGACCACCTCTACAAGAACCCGGAGCGCTTGAATATAGGTTACTCCTCGGACACACATTGGGCGGCCAGGCAGTTGATCGAAGCCATTTCGCCTCATTGCTCCGACGAGAAACTCAGACAACTGGAAACGTTGCTGCTTGGATATTACTCGGACTGGGAAAGAAGCATCTGGGGCAGAAAGCAATTCGGGCGCGCTCAATTCACCCTGCTAGAGGGCATAATTGAAACGCGACGTTCAGAGGATGTTATCAAACGCCTCGAAGAGTGGCGACGGAAGTTTGGTGATCAAGAACCGCCATCTCCGACGCCTAGGGAACTCCAAGCGGCCCAGCCTCCGATACCTGAGGATGCGGCCGCAGAGATGAACGACGAGCAATGGCTCTCAGCTATTCACAAGTACGATGCCGATGACCGTGAATTTATGCAAGACGACACTTATGTCGGGGGAGCGCTCGAACTGTCCCGGGTTCTGGAAGATAGGGTAAAGGACGACCCCAGGCGGTTCGCGGAATTGGTTTTGCACTTTCCAGATTACGCCAATCCATTCTACTTCGAAGCGGTCCTGCGCGGCATCACTGACACAGACTTAAATATCGAGACTATCGTCGGAGTCGCTAAAAGGTGTCACCGCATTGAGGCCCGGCCGCTAGGCCGCTATATCTGCGATCCAATCGCCAGTTCAGCCCAAGGCAGCGTCCCGTCGGAGGCGCTTGACCTTGTGGCATGGTATGCGACCGAGGATCCCGACCCCCAGCAGGAATTGTGGCGAACCCCAGCTTCGCCAGGAGGAGATCCCTTCTTCGGCGGGGACATCCTGACGAACGGCATCAACACGAATCGCGGCAGGGCCGCGGAGGCGATGGCGAGATTGATCGAAGCCGACCACAGACGGCTCGCGCGCTTTCAGCCTGCATTGCAGAAGATGGTAAACGACCCTTCCGTTGCTGTCAGGTCATGCGTAGCCCAAGCGCTCTTGGCCGTTTTGCGCCATGACCGGGACCTGGCAGTCAATCTATTCCAACAGCTCTGCAGCGCCGAAGACGCGTTGCTCCAAACGCACTTCGTGGAGCGGTTCTTGGTCTTCGCTCTCCAAACGCATTTTCAGGAACTGTCGCCGATTTTGGAACGCATGGTCTTTTCACAACTCCCGGATGTAGCTTCCACCGGCGCGCGCCAAGCCTGCATTGTCGCCTTGCATTTCCCAGAGGCCGCTGGTCTGGTGAGGATCTGCCTGTCTGGGTCAGAAGCCCAGAAGACCGGCGCGGCGCAAGTAATGGCGGCCAACGTCGGAACAGCAACGTACCGCTCATTTTGCGAGGAAGCGCTGACTCGGCTGTTCAACGATTGTAATGGCGAAGTCCGTTCTGAAGCCGCGCAATGCTTTTCCAGATTTAGGGGAACGCAAATTGAAGAATACGAACATCTAATCGCGCAGTTTGTTTCCAGCGATGCCTTCCAGCAGAATTACGTTCACCTTATGATGGCCTTGGAAGAGACCACCGCCAAGCTTCCTGAAGTCACGCTGTCGGCGTGCGAACGGTTTGTTGACATGGCCGGACGCACAACATCCAACATCGGCACAGAATCGGCATGGGACGCAGATACTGTCGCAAAACTGACTCTACGCACCTACCAACAGAATGCAGAGGACACAATTCGAGCCAGAAGCCTCAATCTTATCGACAGACTGATGGCGAATAGCGCCTATGGGATAAACAAAGTGCTAGAGGACTTTGAGCGGTGAGGACTGTACTGTGGTGTGAAGTGAGCCCCAATCTTTGGACTTCCAGAAAGGAGAGAGGTCAGAATACTTTGTACCGCCTTTTTTTGCCGTGCTATAATCAAGATGCATCTTGACAAGGAGGAATTGAGGTAGTAGTATCTTTGCCCTGCTACAGGCACACGCTAACAGGACCTGAACGACTTTTCTCAAAGGGAGAGAGAATCATGGCAGAGCAACTCAAGCAAGAGTTTGATCGCTTTCTCGCCTTTATTGAAAAGGAGGGAGTGGATCACGCGGGCAAGATGATCGCCATAAAGGGCGATGATATCCTCGGCATATTCGACACGTATGCCGAGGCTGCCAACGCCGTCTATGCTGAACATGAACCAGGGACGGTGTTAATTCAGCAAGTAAAGGAGAGCATAGATGCTCTTACTGTAGTATTTCATTCGCCTCGCTTCTTCTCCAGTATGCAAGAGGAGTTAGATGGAACACAGATTCAGAATTGCGTTTCCAACTGACAAACGTAGGATTGAAACCTCTTGCTTAGTTTCTGCCGCATGGGATCCTACTGATCCTTCTGAACGACCCCCTCTTCACCTTGAGGGGGTCGCCTTATGGGATACTGGTGCTACCCAAAGTGCCGTTTCCAAGCGGGTTGCCGACATACTCAATCTCAGCATAGAAGGATATGTGCCTATGCAACACGCAATGGGTCAGACAGACAGGGTCCCGATTCATCATGTAAACCTCAGAATCCCCATAGTGTATCTGTCAGGTGTAGAGGTGTCCCAAGGCAATTTCGGTGCATTTGACGTGATAATCGGAATGGACATTATAACGATGGGAAATCTCTTTCTTGAAAACAAACAAAACGGGTACACTGAATTCACATTTGAATATCCATCGCAGCTCTAGCTAATCCCACTATTAGAACCGCCACAGCGTGTTGTGGTCGGGGTGCTGCCATCCGGTCAACCACAGGTACGGTATCTGGTCACGACAGGCCGTCTCCAGCTTGCGGCATGAACGCACGCCCGTCATGAATCCGTAAAGCCACACGCACAGGAGCGCTCTGGGATGGTAGGCAGGCGCACCCAGAGGCTCCCCTCCCATCTCCACACCAAGCTCGGCCCAGCCTTCCCTGTCCAGGGCATCGACGAACTCGGCCACAAACCTTGCTCGATGATCCGGCGGCAACAGCTCGTCAAGCGTCGGTGGCAGCATCCACATCTGCTCTCTACTCATCTCCCGAAAAGGCATGTGCGCTCCTCCTACATCTTAGGTAAGCCTCTTCCTAAACCCGGCCTACCCCTCAGACGCAATTGTCGTACGCTCTCAGCCCGACTTCTGAGACAGCCTACACAGACCGCGTTCTGGCTTTTGAAGAAGCCCGTGTAAGCTATCATCTTCCCTGAAAGTAACGCCAAGAGCCGGCCATGTCATCGCCCACGTCTGACAAAAAAGGTCTCGACGTCGTCGGCCTTATCGTGCTCGTTATCATCTTCCTGATGGTCACTTCGTCCATCGTGATCATCGCCAATGACGGGCACATCCCGCTTCCCGTGCAGATAGTGCTCTCTGACCCCACCCAGCAAGCACGCATCGACGCGCTCGAAACCCAAGTCGCGCAACTGTCCCAGCAGAACAGCCGGACCGCCCAGGGGACATCCTCGCCGGCGCCCACCCGGCCCCCACAACCGAATTCGACCCAAAATCTGATCGTCATCGTCGGCGCCGCCAACGTGCGCGCCGGGCCGGGAGTGAACCATGAAGTCCTCGAAGTCGTGAAGCAAGGGCAAACCCTGCGCGGCCCGTATTACACGCAAGAGGGCTGGCATCAGGTCTGCTGCGTAGACGGCGGAAAGCGCGGCTGGATCTCAGGCGAGCTGGTCACAGAACAAGACCGATCAATTGCCAGCGCGCCACCCAATTCGACCCGGACCCCCAGACCGACCCGCACGCCAACCCCCAGACCGACCGGCGCGCCGACTCTACCTGCCCGTCCCCTGGTTACTTCACCGCCCCCATCAATCGGCGCCGCTCCGCTCTACACTAACTACCTGGACGCCGGCGGCGCCCACATACTCGCAACCGCGAACGTCAGCGATCACAGACTGCCCCAGGCCCGCGACATTCTCCTGGGTATGATGTCAACGCGCCCCGAACTCTTTGCCGCCATGACCCGCAGCGGCTTCAAAATCATCATCTTCAACCACCACAAGACCGACCTGTCGGAGATTCCCGAATTAGCCGATTGGCCCAATCTCCACCTGTACGCCGGTGCTTTTGTCTATGATGCCGCCGGCTATACCATCGCGGTGCCGGAGGATCAGCTGAAATGCAGCCCCATTCTTGTCCATGAAATCGCCCATGCCGTCGAACAGGCAATCCTACCCGGCGCCCCCTGGTTCTCCGAACAGCGCGACCAAGCCTATCAGAAAGCGATGGAAGCCGGACTCTGGGAAGGCCACTATGCGGCCACAAACAAGAATGAGTATTGGGCCGAAGCGATCGCCAGACACTTCCGCCCGCAGGCTGGCGAGTCCGTCCTTGTGGAAAAAGACCCGGCCGCCGCCGCCCTGGTCGCCAGCGTATTCGGAGACGCCAAAATCTCCTTCTGCCCATAACCCGCCGGTTCCCGTCCACGTGGATCCCCCGTGCCGGCGGCGGCGTCGGTTTCTGCGATTGTGACTGCGGCCACCCCAGTGGCCGAACGCCAGGGCGAAGACGCGCCGCCTATCCATTTCTTTGTGTCTGTTCCAGGTCCGCCAAGGCGCCGCGTTCCCATAATACCCCGAGGCCGGCGGCAGCTAGACCACCAGACGCCGGCAAGGATGATTACTCACCCCAGGCGTAAGACGTCGCCGGAATCCTGGCCGGCGCAATCCGGCTGCCCGTCCTCCCTTTCCCTTTCCGCTGATCAGCGATAAGATCATCAAGCAAGTCTTTGTCGCCCATCTCGGCCCGGCGTCTGTTCCCTTGTTGCGCTCCACAAGCAGGTTCTGAGGCAGTTTCAGTGCGGCGACGATGCGATCTGGGGCTGACCACTTGCGGGGCTGAACGCATGGACAAACGAAACAGGAGGGCCAACCGGCGGCGCTCCGGCATATCACCGAGGAGAGCGGCCATGAAGTGGAAAGCGCCCGCGCGCAAGTGGACGATGCGGTTATCGAGTTGCTGTCCCCCCTGCTGGCGCAGGCCATCGAGAGCGGCAAGCCGGTGGACATTCCCGGCGGCTACTGGATACGGGCCGAGGTGAAAGAGGTCGCGACGTTGGCAGCCGGGATCGGGCACTCCAACACCGGCGCGGGCCTGCTGGTGTCTCTTGCGGTATCCCCGGGCCCAAGCCACAAGTTGCCGGTCCTGCTTGTCAGCGTGGCGGGGTTGGCAACACGCCTGCTTGCGGCTGGCCCCGACCACGCGCACGGCAAAGAGAATCCAGGCGTGTTCCAGATCGCAAGCGAGATCGATGCTCTGGAAAGGTGCATCGCGTGGACGTGGCTGGAACTGTGGGAGCGGGAGCATCGAAAAATGGGCGAGATTCTGCATGCGATCCTTGAGGATGAACGGGCCTACTGGTCTTCTGTTTACAGGAGGGAACTGTGACGGGTTGGAAGTTGACGCGACGCGGGGATTACATCAACGGCGATCTTGCGAACCGGATGCGGGCGGCGGTTGTCGCCTTGGAACGCTCCGGCCTGTGGTCTTTCGTTGTGCGCGATCGGGCTACGGGCGAAGACCTGGGACGGGGCGCGAACCATCCGACCGCACAGGCGGCGATGGACGCGGCGGAGACGGAAGCGGAAGCCGCGCCGGTTGAGCCGAACCGGGCGCTGGCGGCGCAGGTGATGGAGTTCATGCAGGCGAAACAGAGGGGCGAACATGGATCGGGCGGATGATCAGCAGATCGAGTTGACCGGCGCAAGAATGTCCCGCAGATTGAACATACCCGCCATCGCGGCACGACCAACTTTGTCGTCAATCCCGTCGCCGGGTCGGTTGCCTGCATCTGGCAAGCCAGGACCCCGTCTCTCCATCTCCCTGACAGAGATATGGCCTTCTTGCCAGCCCTAACCTGACTCCGCATTCGGGTTCACTCAAGTTCCCTGGAATCTACCTGATGAACGCGGAAGGCTCGTTCGTAACACTTGGCGACAGCCTCGGAGGATTGGCAGGTGGAGGATCGCCCTCTTGGTCGCCGGATGGCACCCGCATCGCGTTCACATCTGACCGTGACGCAAACCCTGCGATCTACGTGGTGAAGGTCGAGGCCGCCGAGAGGCCGACACCGACGACGACCCAAGCGGCATCCGGTCGGACTGCGCAACTATACAGGTGGCGGACGTTGAAGATGGAAGGATGTACGCCCCACGCTCTGGCGACCGGCGCGCGCAGACGTGAACAGGAAGAATCGACCCAGCTGCCGGAGTCGGAGGGGTGTGGCGCGCGCTGACACGGCGGCCGGACCCGCTTTCCGTTTGGACTGCGGGCCGCGCGTTGCTGGCGGGGAAATGCCGGGTACCGCACCGGGCATGGGCCGTGCGCGGCGCGTAACTGATTCAAGGAGGGATACGTCGGATGAGTGATCTTAGCCTAGTTCGATACTTGGGTCCTCCCTGTTTGCCTCGCATCCACAGGATCGCGGCGCCGGCAGTACTGGCCATCGCCGCCGTGCTGTTCTGCGCGCACGCCGCGGCCGCGTCTGACGAGGACGCCGCCCGGCTCACCGACGAGCTGGCACATGACGTGTCGCCTTCCTGGTCTGCGGAGGGCAACCCCGTCACATCCGAACCTGAGCGTGACGGGAACAGAGAGGGCTACGCGATGAACGTCGCGTCGCCTTCAACAAGCGCCGCGACGGACAGGGAGGCGTTGGAAGCGCTCTACCGGGCAACCGGAGGCGACAGCTGGCGCAACAACGACAACTGGATGTCGACCGCTGCGCCGATCGACGAATGGTACGGTGTGACCATAGACAACAGCGGTCGCGTGATACGCCTGGATCTAGCGTACAACGATTTGATCGGCTCGATCCCGGCCGAGCTGGGCAGCCTCACAAACCTGACATCGCTGGGCCTCGGGAACAACGATTTGAGCGGTTCGATCCCGGCCGAGCTGGGCAACCTCACAAACCTGATATCGCTGGACCTCAGGGGCAACGGGTTGAGCGGTTCGATCCCGGCCGAGCTGGGCAACCTCACAAACCTGAAATGGCTGGACCTCGACGGCAACGATTTGAGCGGTTCGATCCCGGCCGAGCTGGGCAACCTCACAAACCTGATATCGCTGGACCTCAGATCCCACGGGTTGAGCGGCTCGATTCCGGCCGAACTGGGCAACCTCACGAACCTGACTTCGCTGGACCTCGGATACAACGGGTTGAGCGGCTCGATCCCAGTCGAGTTGGGCAACCTCACGAACCTGACTTCGCTGAACCTCTGGGGCAACGGGTTGAGCGGCTCGATTCCGGCCGAACTGGGCAACCTCACGAACCTGACCGCGCTGACCCTCGGTAGCAACGAGTTGAGCGGCTCGATTCCGGCCGAACTGGGCAATCTCGCAAACCTGACATTGCTGAACCTCAGCCATAATGGGTTGAGCGGCTCGATTCCGGCCGAACTGGGCAATCTCACGCACCTGGAAAAACTGTATCTTTATGATAACGAGTTGAGCGGCACAATCCCGGCCGCACTGGGCAACCTCACGAACCTGACATCGCTATACCTCAGCGGCAACGAGTTGAGCGGCTCGATCCCGGCCGAGTTGGGCAAACTCACGAACCTGACAACGCTGTGGCTCAACAACAACGGGTTGAGCGGCTCGATCCCGGCCGAGTTGGGCAAACTCACGAACCTGACAACGCTGTGGCTCAACAACAACGGGTTGAGCGGTTCAATCCCGGCCGCACTGGGCAACCTCACGAACCTGACAACGCTGTGGCTCAGCAACAACGGGTTGAGCGGTTCGATCCCGTCCGAACTGGGCAACCTTATTAACCTGACAAAACTGGGACTCGACGAAAACGAGTTGAGCGGATGTGTACCCGCCGTTCTGCAATATGTCTTGCACAGTGACGTGGCTGGCTACGTCCATTTCAAGAATCGTGATCAGGTGCCAGGTCTACAACTGCCGTATTGCGATGCGTCATCTGCGAGAAGCGTCGAGACGGACGGGGCCGTGATGGATAGAAAAGCATTGGAAGCGTTGTTTCAGGCAACAGGTGGCGAAGATTGGCACATCAATGGGAACTGGCCGGACGACGCGCCACTCGGCTTCTGGGAAGGCGTCTCCACAGACAGCAATGGGCAAGTGATTGAACTGGACCTCAGTTCCAACGATTTGAGCGGTTCGATCCCGTCCGCATTGGGCAACCTTACCAACCTGACAGAACTGGACCTCGGGTGGAACGGCTTGAGCGGTTCGATCCCGTCCGCATTGGGCTACCTCACGAACCTGACATCTCTGCGTCTCGGGTCCAACGAGTTGAGCGGTTCGATCCCGGTCGAACTGGCCAATCTCATGAACCTGACATCGCTGGGTCTCAGCGGCAACGATTTGAGCGGCTCGGTCCCGGTCGAACTGGCCAATCTCACGAACCTGGAGCGGCTGTACCTCAGCGGCAACGATTTGAGCGGCACAATCCCGGCCGCACTGGCCAACCTCACGAACCTGACAGAACTGTACCTCGGGAGCAACGAATTGAGCGGCTCGGTCCCGGTCGAACTGGCCAACCTCACGAACCTGACATCGCTGTCTCTCGGCGGCAACGAATTGAGCGGCTCGGTCCCGGCCGCACTGGCCAACCTCACGAACCTGACATCGCTGTCTCTCAGGGACAACGGGTTGAGCGGCACGATTCCCCCCGAGCTGGGCAACCTCACCAACCTGACTTCTCTGTACCTCAGCGACAACGGGTTGAGCGGCACGATTCCCCCCGAGCTGGGCAACCTCACCAACCTGGAACGGCTGTACCTCGGCGGCAACGATTTGAGCGGATGTGTACCCGCCATCTTTCTGAACGTCCGCTACAGTGACCTGCACCGGTTGAACCTGCCGTTCTGCGGGGAGGTCGCGCCACCGCCACCGATACCCATGGAGCAGCAGTTGGGAACGACGAAGCTGTCCGGCCAGTGGGACATCGTAGAGCCTCAGGGGGGCGCGCAGGGGCCTTCGGCGGTGGTCCTGCTGTCATGGGAAGCCGTGCCAGGCGCGCGCGGCTACGTCGTGCTGCGGCGGGACGGCGAAGAGGGCGAGCATGTTGCGATCAGCACCGAGCTGCCGGCGACCGCGACGAGCTACACCGACGGCGCGCTGACGGAAGGGGAGAGCTACGAATACGTGGTGGAAGTCAAGCAGTCGGGAGGGCACGCGTTCGAACGGCGTGCGCATCGAGATTCCCTCGGACCTGTCCCGGGTGCCGGAGAAGCTCACGCTCTGGATCAAACTGTTCCGGTCGCCGGATATGGCCAAGAATGGAATCTATCTCCAGTGGAGGTACTACGCGCTCAACCCAGACTATGAGTTGGAGCGGCGCGTAGCCGGCGGTGACTGGGAGTTGATAGCCAATTCCCAGGACAGGAGCGACCATTACGACAAGGACCTCGAGCCGGGCCAGTACGAATACCGGGTACGCCGCAGAAGCCCAGCGGGGCCCTGGTCGGACGTCGTGCAGGCCAGGGTGGAGCAGCCGGACGCGAGCACGCCGCGGCTGAAGTATGTGCCAGCGCCGATATTAGGCGTACAGCGTATGGCCCCGACCCGAATCCCGCTGGCATGGAGCGACGTGGACGGCGCAACCAGTTACGAAGTGCAGCGCTGCTTAGACACTTGGGTCGAGAAGTTTGTCGTCGAGAAATTGATTACGCAGGTGGGCGCATTGGCGTTTCACAAGTTGACCGCCGGCATTTCCTGGGTGGTCGTCCAAATCATCGAAGTGGCGGCCGGCCAGATTCTGGTGGCTCCCCATCTCCACCACGTGTGTACAAGCTATTGGGACGATCGCGATACGGGCGACATCATAACCGAGACGTCATATACGGACGGCAGCGTCTCGCCCGGTGGGTACTTCTACTACAGGGTGCGCGGCTGGAACGCGGCTGGCGAGGGCCACTGGTCGAACGTGGTACGGGTCCAGCCGGGCGTACCGAATCTGTACCTGACGAATGTGACCGAGAGCTCGGTGGAGCTGCTGTGGACAGGTGTGGACGACGTGAGCTCATACGAAATAGAGGTCTGCGGCAGTTGGTGGCAATGGAGGCCCTGTACCAAGTCCTGGGTGCCTGTGCGGGACGCCCCCTCCCACGATTTTTATACGAAGACGATCGAGGAACTGACGGCCGGCCTGGACTACGCTTTGCGCATACGCACCCATAGCGACGCCGGGCCCTCCGACGAATCGAACGTCGTATCCGACTGGTCGAACGTCGTAAAGGTCAGGCCGGGCGCGCCGTTCCAACCGCCGGCGTGGAATCGCGCCGAAATGGCGTCCATCAATGACGAGTTCGAGGTCGATCTCTCGTGGGACGGCGTGCGCTACGCAACCGGCTACGAGGTGCGGCTCCACGAGACCCACTTCGGCGCCACAGTTTCCTTTGAGGTGCGCGGGCCGGAATATACGCACAGTATCGTCGAATCCCTCAACAAGGCCGCTGACAAAAAGCTCTCAACCAACCCGACAGAGGACGCCTACGCCTATAGCGTGCGCGGCGTTAACGCTTACGGCGAGGGGCCGTGGTCATCCTGGGTAAAGTGTGTGCCAGATCTGGGGAGGTGTTGGGAGTGGGACATCGAGTGAACCGGTTGCGTAGCATGCAGCGGTTGGGCGGGTGCAGGCAAAAGAGGCATGAAGCCGGCAAGCGGGGCGGGATGGGGCGCGGGTCGCGATGCCCGCGGCGGCTGGACGGCGATGACAGGGGAGAGGCGTTTTCAAGCGCGCAGCCGGTCACCGGCCAAGCCGGGCGCGTTCTGTTTTCAGTTCAAGGGGGAGACATCGGATGAACTGCTTTTACATGCGTGGAGATTTGGGATCTCAGCCTATTCCTCTCATCCGCCGGATCGCGGCGCTGGCGGTCCTGGTCAGCGTCGTTGTTCTGTTCTGCGCGCACGCCGCGGCCGCGTCTGACGGGGGCGTCACCCGTCTCACCGACAGCCCCGCATGGGATGAGTCCCCCGCCTGGTCGCCGGACGGCAGCCGCATCGCGTTTACCTCACAACATGCCGGCGCCAACAGTGACATCTACGTGATGAACGCGGACGGCTCGGGTGTCGTCCGTCTCACCGACGGTCCGAGCGGGGCTTGGTCTCCCGCCTGGTCGCCGGACGGCAGCCGCATCGCGTTTGTCTCTTTTCGCGACGGTAGTACCGAGATTTTCGTGATGAACGCCGACGGCTCGGGCCTTACCCGTCTCACAGACAACCCCGCGTCGGACGGCGCCCCCGCCTGGTCGCCGGACGGCAACCGCATCGCGTTTGAATCTGAACGTGACGTGGAATACAGGAGTGAGATCTACGTGATGAACGCCGACGGTTCGGGTGTTGTCCGTCTCACCGCCGCCGGTGAACACAGTGGGTCCCCCACATGGTCACCGGACGGCAGCCGCATCGCGTTTGAATCCAGCCGTGGGGAGAACTATGACATCTACCTGATGAACGCCGACGGTTCGGGCGTCGTCCGTCTCACCGACCACCCTGCAAGTGATGACGATCCCGCGTGGTCGCCGGACGGCGGGCGCATCGCGTTTGAATCCGGTCGCGAGGGGAAGAGCAATATCTACGTGATGAACGTGGACGGCACGGACGTGGTACGTCTCACCGACCGGCTCGAATCTGATTTTGCCCCCGCGTGGTCGCCGGACGGCAGCCGCATCGCGTTTGAATCTATCCGTGACGGGAACTACGAGATCTACGTGTTGAACGTCGCCAGCGCGGTGGCGCGGCCGACGCCGACGGCGACAAATGGCGACGGTTCGGGCGCTGCACGTCTCACCGACCATTACAAGAGCGATGAACGTCCCTCCTGGTCGCCGGACGGCAGCCGCATCGCGTTTGAATCTAGGCGTGACGGGGGCCCGAAGATCTACGTGGTGAACGCCGACGGTTCGGGAGTGTACCGTCTCACTGACGGCGGCGCCAGTAGTCCCAGCTGGTCGCCGGACGGCAGCCGCATCGCGTTTGAATCCTGGCGAGACGATACCTACGACGATATCAACCCTAACATCTACGTGATGAACGCGGACGGAACGGGCGTTGTCCGTCTCACCGTCCACCCCGCCTGGGATCAGAACCCCTCCTGGTCGCCGGACGGCAGCCGCATCGTGTTTGAATCTGACCGTGACGGGGACTTTGAGATCTACCTCATGAACGCGGACGGGTCAGGCGTTGTCCGTCTCACCGACCACCCCGAATGGGATCAGAACCCCGCCTGGTCGCCGGACGGCGGCCGCATCGTATTTGAGTCCAACCGCGGCGGGAAGGATGATATCTACGTGATGAATGTGGACGGCACGGGCGTTACCCGGCTCACCGACCACCCCGAAAGCGATGGGAACCCCGCCTGGTCGCCGGACGGCAGCCGCATCGCGTTTCACTCTGACCGTGACGGGGACTTTGAGATCTACGTGATGAACGCGGACGGTTCGGGCGTCGTCCGTCTCACCGACCACCCCGAAGATGATTGGTCCCCCGCCTGGTCGCCGGACGGGAACCGCATGGCGTTTGTCTCTGACCGTAATGGGAACAGTGAGATCTACGTGATGAAGGTCGACGGCGCTGTAACTGTGGGGCCGGCGCCGACGACGGACGACGATGGCGCGGGCGCGACCCGTCTCACCGACCACCCTGACGGGGATGCGAACCCCTCCTGGTCGCCGGACGGCCGCCGCATCGCGTTCGTCTCCGACCGTGACGGGACCACTGAGATCTATGTGATGAATGCCGACGGCTCGGGCGCGGCCCGGTTGACGGACCACCCCGCAGGGGATGAGTGGCCCGCCTGGTCGCCGGATGGCGGCCGCATCGCCTTTGCATCCGCCCGCGACGGGAACGCTGAGATCTACGTGATGAATGCCGACGGTTCGGGCGTCGCCCGGTTGACGGACCACCCAGCAGCAGATCTGTTCCCCGTCTGGTCGCCGGACGGCAGCCGCATCGTTTTTTACTCCACCCGTGACGGGAACGCTGAGATCTACGTGATGAACGCCGACGGCTCAGGCGTCGCCCGGATGACGGACCACCCGGAAGCGGATGGGTACCCCACCTGGTCGCCGGACGGCCGCCGCATCGCTTTTACGTCCGGTCGCGACGGGAATCTTGAGATTTACGTGATGAACGCGGACGGTTCAGGCCTCGCCCGTCTGACCGACGAGCCCGCTTCGGATTCGTACCCTACCTGGTCGCCGGACGGCCGCCGTATCGCGTTTGCATCCGACCGCGACGGGGACTGGAATATCTACGTGATGAACGCGGACGGCTCGGGCAAAGTCCGTCTTACCGACCATCCCCAGTTTGATGGGTACCCCTCCTGGTCGCGGGACGGCAGCCGCATTGCGTTTGCATCTGACCGGAACGGGGACTTTGAGATCTACGCGATGAACGTCAACGGCGCGGTGGGGCCGACACAGAGGCCGGACGCCGACGGCGCGGGCACCGTCTGTCTCACCAACCACGCCGCGCGCGATGAATCTCCCGCGTGGTCGCCGGACGGCCGCCGCATCGCGTTTCAATCCAACCGTGACGGGAACGCAGAGATCTACGTGATGAACGCGGACGGCTCGAGCGTCACACGGCTCACGCACGACGACGCATACGATGAATCTCCCGCGTGGTCGCCGGACGGCGGCCGCATCGCGTTTGTCTCCATGCGTGACGGGGGAAGCGAAAATATCTATGTAATGAACGCGGACGGTTCGGGCGCTGCCCGCCTCATCGACCACGGCGCAACGGTTTGGAGCCCCACCTGGTCGCCGGACGGCAGCCGCGTCGCGTTCGTCTCTCTCCGTGATGGGTTCACAGACGGTAATGTTTACGTGATGAACGCGGACGGTTCGGGCGCTGCCCGCCTCACCGACGATCCTGCATCGGATGTAGACCCCGCCTGGTCGCCGGACGGCAGCCGCATCGCGTTTGTCTCCACGCGCGACGGGGGGAGCGGTGATATCTACGTGATGAATGCGGACGGCTCGGGCGCTGCACGGCTCACCGACCACCCCGAAGATGATTGGAGCCCCACCTGGTCGCCGGACGGCAGCCGCATCGCGTTCGAATCTGACCGGAGCGGGAACTCAGATATCTACGTGATGAATGCGGACGGCTCGGGCGCTGCACGTCTCACCGACCACCCCGGAGATGATTGGTCCCCCGCTTGGTCGCCGGCCGGCGGCCGCATCGCGTTCAGCTCCGACCGCGGCGGGAACGATGAGATCTGCGTGACGAACGTCGACGGCGCCAGTGTGTCGACGCAGGAATCAACAACGACGACAACCGTGACGAAACCGCCGCCGCCAAAGCCGCCTCTGGCTGCGCCCACGCTCTCCGCGCAGTGGGACATCGTCGAGCCGCAGGGGGACGCGCAGGGGCCTTCGGCGGTGGTCCTGCTGTCATGGGAAGCCGTGCCAGGCGCGCGCGGCTACGTCGTGCTGCGGCGGGACGGCGAAGAGGGCGAGCATGTTGCGATCAGCAACGAGCTGCCGGCGGCGGCGACGAGCTATACGGACGGCGAGCTGACGGAAGGCAAGAGCTACGAATATGTGGTGGAAGTCAAGCAGTCGGGCGGGGAGGGCACGCGTTCGAACGGCGTGCGCATCGAGATTCCGTCGGACCTGTCTCGAGTGCCGGAAAAGCTCACGCTCTGGATCAGCTTGTTCCGGTGGCCGGACATGGCCAAGAATGGAATCTATCTCCAGTGGAGGTACACGTTCAAGGCATACCATGCGTTGGAGCGGCGCGCCGCCGGCGGCGAATGGGAGTTGGTAGACAATTTCCACGACAGGGACCGCCATTGGGACAGGGACCTCGATCCGGGCCAGTACGAATACCGCGTGCGCTGTATAAACGGCTGCGGCCGGGAAGCGGGGCCCTGGTCGGACGTCGTGCAGGCCAGGGTGGAGCAGCCGGACGCGAGCACGCCGCGGCTGAAGGACAGCGACAGGCCGCCGCCGATATTGGGCGTACAGGGTATGGCCCCGACCCGAATCCCGCTGGCATGGAGCGACGTGGACGGCGCAACCAGTTACGAAGTGCAGCGCTGCTTCGACACCGAGCTCCAGAAGTTTGTCGTCAAAAAAGTGATTACGAAGGTGGGCTCATTGGCGTTGCACCAGTTGACCGCCGGCATTTCCTGGGTGGTCGTCACCATCGCCGAAGTGGCGGCCGGCCAGATCCTGGTGGCTCCCCATCTCCACCATGTGTGTATAAACGATTGGGACGATCGCGATACGGGCGACATCATAACAGGGACGGCATATACGGACGGCAGCGTCTCGCCCGGTGTGTACGTCTACTACAGGGTGCGCGGCTGGAACGCGGCTGGCGAGGGCCACTGGTCGAACGTGGTACGGGTCCAGCCGGGCGTACCGAATCTGTACCTGAAGGATGTGACCGAGAGCTCGGTGGAGCTGCTGTGGACAGGTGTGGACGACGTGAGCTCATACGAAATAGAGGTCTGCGGCAGTTGGTGGCAATGGAGGCCCTGTACCAAGTCCTGGGTGTTTGTGCGGGACGCCCCCCTCCTCGACTTTTATACGAAGAAGATCGAGGATCTGACGGCCGGCCAGGACTACGCTTTTCGCATACGCACCCATAGCGACGCCGGGCCCTCCGACGAATCGAACGTCGTATCCGACTGGTCGAACGTCGTAAAGGTCAGGCCGGGCGCGCCGTTCCAACCGCCGGCGTGGAATCGCGCCGAAATGGCGTCCATCAATGACGAGTTCGAGGTCCATCTCTCGTGGAAGGACGTGGACGACGCAACCGGCTACGAGGTGCGGCTCCACGAGACCTACTTCGGCACCACAGTTTCCTTTGAGGTACGCGGGCCGGAATATACGCACAGTATCGTCGAATCCCTCAACAAGGCCGCTGACAAAAAGCTCTCAACCAACCCGAGAGAGGACGCCTACGCCTATAGCGTGCGCGGCATTAACGCTTACGGCGAGGGGCCGTGGTCATCCTGGGTAAAGTGTGTGCCAGCGGATGGCACGTGTCAGGAGTTGGACATCGAGTGAACCGGTTGCTCAGCATGCAGCGGTTGGGCGGGTGCAGGCAAAAGAGGTATGAAGCCGGCAAGCGGGGCGGGATGGGGCGCGGGTCGCGATGCCCGCGGCGGCTGGACGGCGATGACAGGGGAGAGGCGTTTTCAAGCGCGCAGCCGGTCACCGGCCAAGCCGGGAGCGTTCTGTTTTCAGTTCAAGGGGGGAGACGCCGGATGAGTCATCTTTGCATTATCGGACAGCTGGGTCTTCGGTGTACTCCTCGCATTTGCAGGACCGCGGCGCTGGCGGTGCTGGCGATTGCCGCGGTTCTGCTCTGTGGGCGGGGCGCGGGCGCCGCCACCCCCGCGCCTGACGAGGGTGTCGTCCGTCTGATCGAAGATCCCGCCGCGGATTCGTACCCTGCCTGGTCGCCGGACGGCAGCCGCATCGCGTTCGGCTCCCATCGTGACGGGAACAGAGAGGGCTACGCGATGAAGGTCGCGCCGGATTCAACAAGCGCCGCGACGGACAGGGAGGCGTTGGAAGCGCTCTACCGGGCAACCGGAGGCGACAACTGGCAGAACAACGACAACTGGATGTTGACCGATGCGCCGATCGACGAATGGTACGGTGTGACCACGGACAACAACGGTCGCGTGATACGTCTGGACCTCAGGTCCAACAAGTTGAGCGGCCCGATCCCGGCCGAGCTGGGCAATCTCGCAAACCTGACGTCGCTGTACCTCGGCGAAAACGAGTTAAGCGGCCCGATCCCGGCCGAACTGGGCAATCTCGCAAATCTGACGTCGCTATACCTCAGCCAGAACGGGTTGAGAGGCTCGATCCCGGCCGAACTGGGCCACCTCACGAATCTGCAACGGCTGTGGTTCAACCGTAACGAGTTGAGTGGCTCGATCCCGGCTGGGCTGGGCCACCTTGCAAACCTGGAAAGACTGGACCTTTCGTTCAACGGGTTGAGCGGCTCGATCCCGGCTGAACTGGGCCACCTCACAAACCTGCAATGGCTGTTACTCGGCGAAAACGAGTTGAGCGGCTCGATCCCGGCCGAACTGGGCCACCTCGCAAACCTGCGATCGCTGTACATCGAGTACAACGCTTTGAGCGGCTCGATCCCGGCCGAACTGGGCCACCTCAGGAACCTGCGATCGCTGTACCTCGAGCACAACGCTTTGAGCGGCTCGATTCCGGCCGAACTGGGCCACCTCAGGAACCTGCGATCGCTGTACCTCAGCGGAAACGATTTGCGCGGATGTGTACCCGCCATCTGGCAAAATGTTGCGTTCAGTGACCTGCACCTACTGGCTCTGCCGTACTGCCAGAAGGTCACGCCGCCACAACCACCACCACCGCCGCCACCGCCGCCACCGCCGCCGTTACCGTTACCCAAGGAGCAGCCGTTGGGGGCGACGACGACTGAAGCGGACGGTTTGGGCGTCGTCCGTCTGACCGACGACCCCGCTTCGGATTCCTACCCTGCGTGGTCGCCGGACGGCAGCCGCATCGCGTTCGGCTCCCGGCGCGACGGGAACTGGAATATCTACGTGATGAACGCCGACGGCTCGGGCGTCCTCCGTCTGACCGACGACCCCGCAGATGACGGGGACCCCACCTGGTCGCCGGACGGCGGCCGGGTCGCGTTTACCTCACAACGTGACGGGAACTGGAATATCTACGTGGTGAACGCCGACGGCTCGGGCGTCGCGCGTCTGACCGACGACCGCGCCGGGGAGGTGTCTCCCGCGTGGTCGCCCGACGGCAGCCGTATCGCGTTTGTCTCCGGTCGTGACGGGAACGCTGAGGTATACGTGATGAACGCCGACGGCACGGGCGCCGCCCGTCTGACCGACGAAGCCGCATGGGATGAGACCCCCACCTGGTCGCCGGACGGCCGCCGCATCGCGTTCATGTCGCGGCGTGACGGGAACAGCGAGATCTACGTGATGAACGCGGACGGTTCGGGCGTTGCGCGTCTGACCGACCACGACCTCCCGGCGCTGGACGAATACCCTTCCTGGTCGCCGGACGGGAGGCGCATCGCCTTTGTCTCCGGGCGCGACGGGAACGCTGAGATCTACCTGATGAACGCGGACGGTACGGGCGCCGCCCGTCTGACCGACGACCCCGCGACAGATTGGCGCCCTGCCTGGTCGCCGGACGGCCGCCGCCTCGCGTTTGTCTCTTCCCGCGACGGGAACAGTGAGATCTACGTCATGAACGTGGAGGTGGATGCCGGGCCGCGGCCGGGAATGGAAACCGGCGGTTCGGGCGTTGCCCGGCTGACCGGCGACGCAAGGGGTTCGTCCCCCGCGTGGTCGCCGGACGGCGGCCGCATCGCGTTTCACTCGAATCGAGACGGAAACTATGAGGTATACGCAGTGAACGCCGACGGTTCGGGCGTCGTCCGTCTGACGGACGATTCCGGATTGGATGCGCATCCCTCCTGGTCGCCGGACGGCCGCCGCATCGCCTTTACCTCCGGGCGTGACGAGGGATGGGATATCTACGTCATGAACGCGGATGGTTCGGGCGTCGTCCGTCTCACCGACGATCCCGCAATTGACTATCTTCCTGCCTGGTCGCCGGACGGGAGGCGCATCGCCTTTGTCTCCCGGCGTGACGGCAACCATGAGATCTACGCAGTGAACTCGGACGGTTCGGGCCTTGCCCGTCTTACCGAGCATCCGGGAGTAGATGCGTCGCCGTCGTGGTCGCCGGACGGGAGGCGTATCGCGTTTCACTCTGACCGTGACGGGAACCATGAGGTTTACGTGATGAACGCGGACGGCTCGGGCGTCGTGCGTCTCACCGACGATCCCGCGCTGGACGGCTCCCCGACGTGGTCGCCGGACGGCGGCCGCATCGCGTTTCGCTCCCTGCGTGACGGAAACCGCGACATCTACGTGATGAACGCGGACGGCTCGGGCGTCGCGCGTCTCACCGACCACGCCGCGGATGAAGAGGCCCCTGCCTGGTCGCCGGACGGCGGCCGCATCGCGTTTGCTTCTGAGCGCGAGGGGGACTGGAATATCTACGTGATGAACGTGGATGCGGGGCCGCCACCACCACCAACGCCAACACCCACGCCCACGCCGACACTACCTCCGACACCCACGCCAACACTCACGCCCACACTCACGCCCACACTCACGCCCACACCGACCACCGGCGGTCCGGGCGCGGTCCGTCTGACCGAAGACCCCGCCTCCGATTCGAGGCCCTCCTTTTCGCCGGACGGCACGCGCATCGCCTTTGTCTCTACCCGCGATGGGAACGCTGAGATCTACCTGATGAACGCGGACGGCTCGGGCCTTGTCCGTCTCAGCAACAACCCTGCAGACGATCTGTCTCCCGCGTGGTCGCCGGACGGCAGCCGCATCGCCTTTGTCTCCAACCGTGACGGGAACGCAGAGATCTACGTGATGAACGTGGGCGTCCCGGGTCTGGTCCGCCGTCTCACCAACGATCCCGCGGCTGATGAGGGGCCCAGCTGGTCGCCGGACGGCAACCGCATCGCCTTTGCCTCCAACCGTGACGGCAACCGTGAGATCTACCTGGCCAACGCCAGCGGCTGGGGCGTCGTCCGCCTGACCGACCACGCGCAGGAGGACCGGTCCCCGGCCTTTTCGCCGGACGGCGGCCGCATCGCCTTTGCCTCCAACCGCGACGGCAACGATGAGATCTACACGATGAACGCCGACGGCTCGGGCGTGGCCCGTCTCACCGACCACCCCGCCAATGACGGCTCTCCCACGTGGTCGCCGGACGGCGGCCGCATCGCCTTTGTCTCCAGCCGGGACGGCAACGGTGAGGTCTACGCGGTGAACGCCGACGGTTCCGGTCTGGCCCGTCTCACAGACCACCCGGCCGATGACGGGTCCCCCACGTGGTCGCCGGACGGCAGCAGCGTCGCATTTGCCTCCGCGCGCGACGGGGACTGGAATGTCTACCTGGTGAACGCGGACCGCGCTGTGGGGCCTGCCCGGACGACAACCGTTGACGGTTCGGGCCTTGCCCGTCTCACCAACGACCCCGCAGGCGACGGGTCCCCGGCCTGGTCGCCGGACGGCGGCCGCATCGCGTTTGCATCCGACCGTGACGGCAACGCTGAGATCTACCTGATGAACGCCGACGGCACGGGCGTGGCCCGTCTCACCAACGACCCCGCCGATGACGGCTCCCCGGCCTGGTCGCCGGACGGCGGCCGCATCGCGTTTGCATCCGACCGTGACGGCAACGCTGAGATCTACCTGATGAACGCCGACGGCACGGGCGTGGCCCGTCTCACCAACGACCCCGCCGATGACGGCTCCCCCGCCTGGTCGCCGGACGGCCGCCGTATCGCCTTCGTCTCCGATCGCGACGGCAACAACGAGATCTACGTCATGAACGCGGACGGCACAGGCTTGGCCCGTCTCACCAACGACCCCGCCGATGACGGCTCTCCCACGTGGTCGCCGGACGGCAGCCGCATCGCGTTTCACTCCTACCGCGGCTGGGTCGGGAACATCTACTTGATGAACGCCGACGGTTCGGGTGTGGCGCGTCTCAGCGACCACCCGGCAGAGGACTCGTTCCCGGCCTGGTCGCCGGACGGCGGCCGTATCGCGTTTGTCTCCGCGCGTGACGGCGACTGGAATGTCTACGCAGTGAATGCCGACGGTTCGGGTGTCGCCCGTCTCACCGACCACCCCGCCGGTGACGTCTTCCCGGCCTGGTCGCCGGACGGCAGCCGCATCGCCTTCGTCTCCGGGCGCGACGGGAACAGTGAGATCTACGTGATGGATGCGGACCGAGCCGAAGAGCCCGCGCCCGAGCCGGAGGCGGGCGCGGACGGTCCAGACCTCGTCCGGCTCACCTACAGCCCGGCGGTCGACCTGTTCCCGGCCTGGTCGCCGGACGGCAGCCGCATCGCCTTTGCGTCCGCGCGCGACGGGAACAGCGACATCTACGTCATAAACGCGGACGGTTCCGGCGTTGCCCGTCTCACCGCAGACGCGGCAACCGACGCCTACCCCGCCTGGTCGCCGGACGGCGGCCGCATCGCCTTTGCCTCTGACCGCAGCGGCAGCAGTGACATCTACACGATGAACGCGGACGGGTCGGGCCTCGCCCGCCTCACCGACGACCCCGCTGTCGATTTCGGCCCCGCCTGGTCGCCGGACGGCGGCCGCATCGCCTTTGCCTCTGACCGCGACGGCAACGTTGAAATCTACTTGATGAACGCGGACGGCTCGGAGGTCCTGCGTCTGACCGAGCAGGCTGGCGCCGATGCCTACCCCACATGGTCGCCGGACGGCAGCCGCATCGCGTTCTCCTCCGACCGCGGCGGCAACAGCGATATCTACGTTATAAACGCGAATGGCTCGGGCGTCATCCGTCTTACCGACGCCCCCGCTCTGGATTTCGGCCCTGCCTGGTCGCCGGACGGCGGCCGCATCGCCTTTGCCTCGGAGCGCGACGGCGACTTGGAGATCTACGCAGTGAACGCGGACGGTTCGGGGGTCGTGCGTCTGACCGAGCAGGCTGGCACCGATGCGCAGCCGGCCTGGTCGCCGGACGGCAGCCGCATCGCCTTTGCCTCGGAGCGCGACGGCAACGTCGAGATCTACGTGATGAGCATCGACGGCGGCGCGCGGCCGACCCCGACCGTGACCCCAACGGCTACCCCGACGCCGACACCTACCGCGACCGCGACGGCAGCCTCTACGCCGAGCGCGACCCCAACGCCCACGGCCACACCGGCCGCGACGCCGACCGCCAGCCCAACCACAACCGCGACCGCGACACCGGCGGCGACAGGTTCCGGCGGCGCGGGCCTCGTCCGCCGTCTGACCGACGACCCCGCGGTCGATTTCGCCCCCGCCTGGTCGCCGGACGGCAGCCTGATCGCGTTTGCCTCCGCGCGTGACGGGCGCAACGAGATCTACCTGATGAACGCCGACGGCCCGGGCCTCGCCCGCCTCACCGACCACGCCGCCGATGACGGCTCCCCCGCCTGGTCGCCGGACGGCAGCCGCATCGCCTTTGTCTCCGCGCGCGACGGGGACCGTGACATCTACCTGATGAACGCCGACGGTTCGGGCGCTGCCCGTCTCACCGACCACCCCGCCTGGGACGTCGACCCTGCCTGGTCGCCGGACGGCGGCCGCATCGCCTTCGCCTCCGGGCGTGACGGCAACTTTGACATCTACGTCATGGACGCCGACGGTTCGAACGTTGTCCGTCTGACCGAAGACGCGGCTGCGGATTCCTACCCCGCCTGGTCGCCGGACGGCAGCCGCATCGCCTTTGCCTCCGGGCGTGACGGCAACTTTGACATCTACGTTATAGACGCCGACGGTTCGGGCGTTGTCCGTCTCACCGACCACCCCGCACTGGACCTTTTCCCCGCCTGGTCGCCGGACGGCAGCCGCATCGCCTTTGCCTCGGAACGGGACGGCGACTGGAACATCTACGCAGTGAACGCCGACGGTTCGGGCGTTGCCCGTCTGACCGAGGACCCGGCCGCGGAGCTGGTTCCCGCCTGGTCGCCGGACGGCCGCCGCATCGCGTTCGTCTCTTCCCGCGACGGCAACAGCGAGCTCTACGTGGTGGAGGTCAACGTCGACGCGCAGCCGACGGCAACGCCAACGCCGACACCTACCGCGACCGCGACGGCAACCGCAACGCCGACTGCGACCGCGACGGCTACGCCAACACCGGCGGCGACCCCGACCCCGACCGCGTCACCTACCGCGACCGCGACGGCGACCCCAACGCCGAAGGCGACAGGCGGCGGCCCGGGCCTCGTCCGGCTCACCGACCACGCCGCCGGCGACAGCTGGCCCGCCTGGTCGCCGGACCGCAGCCGCATCGCCTTTGCCTCCGACCGCGACGGGAACAGCGAGATCTACGCAGTGAACGCCGACGGCTCCGGCCTCGTCCGCCTGACCGAGCACCCCGCCGATGACAGCTGGCCCGCCTGGTCGCCGGATGGCAGCCGCATCGCCTTTGCCTCCGACCGCGACGGGAACAGCGAGATCTACGCAGTGAACGCCGACGGCTCCGGCCTCGTGCGCCTGACCGAGCACCCCGCCGATGACGCGTCGCCCTCCTGGTCGCCGGACGGCAGCCGCATCGCCTTCGTCTCCTATCGCGACTGGAACGATGAGATCTACGCGATGAACGCCGACGGCTCCGGCCTCGTGCGCCTGACCGAGCACCCCGCCGATGACGCCTCGCCCTCCTGGTCGCCGGACGGCAGCCGCATCGCCTTCGTCTCCTACCGTGACTGGAACGATGAGATCTACCTGGTGAACGCCGACGGCTCCGGCCTCGTCCGCCTGACCGACCACCCGGCCGATGACGCCTCGCCCTCCTGGTCGCCGGACGGCGCCCGCCTCGCCTTCGCCTCCGGCCGCGACGGGAACAGCGAGGTCTACCTGATGAACGCGGACGGTTCGGGCGTCGCCCGTCTCACCGACAGCCCTGCGTGGGATGGTTTTCCCGCCTGGTCGCCGGCCGGCGGCCGCATCGCCTTTGCCTCCGACCGCGACGGGGACGCGGACATCTTCGTGATGGAGGTCGCCGGCGCGCGCGTGCCGCCGCCCGGGGCGACGACGCTGCGCGCACGCACGCACAGCGCGACCTCGGTCAGGCTGACCTGGACGGCTGCCGACGGCGCGACCGCTTACGAGCTCGAGCGGCGCGGCGCCGGCGAATGGACACTGGTCGGCGGCAGGCTGGCCGGGACGGCCCACGTCGACACCGGTCTGGCGCCCGGGCGCGGGTACGAATACAGGGCGCGCGCGGCCAACGCCGGCGGGGGCGGCCCCTGGTCGGGCGTGGTGTCGGTCACGCCCGCGCCCTCACGATTGCCGGGCGCGCGCGCGGCCGCAAGGGATATCGAGCTGGCCGAAGAGCATGTCGAGCCCGGGAGCATGTGGGCCAACGGCGAAACGATCTGGGTGACGGGATTCGCTGACAGGCTTTACGCCTACGACCTGGCGACCGGCGCGCGCGCGGCGGCGCAGGACCTCGACACGCTGCCCACCTTTCAGATCCCCCACGGAGAGATCTGGTCCGACGGCGCGACGATCTGGGTCGCGGATGGAGGCTACGACGGGCTCTACGCCTACGACCTGGCGACCGGCGCGCGCGCGGCCGACAGCGACATCGATGTCACCGACGAACAGTTCCGCCTTTGGGACCTCTGGTTGGGCGGCGCAACCCTGTGGATGGTGAACGGCGGCGACGGCAGGCTGCGTGCCTTTGACGCGGCGACCGCCGCGCCCGCCGCGGGGCAGGATGTCGAATTCGCCGCCGGGAACGACTACCTGAGCGGCATCTGGTCCGACGGCGCCACGGTGTGGGTGGCGGACTGGAAGGCTGGCAAGCTGTTCGCCTATGACCTGGCGACCGGCGGGCACGCGGCCGGCAAGGATATCGAATTCGCCGGCGGAAATAAAGGCGCAAACGACATCTGGTCCGACGGCGTGACGATGTGGGTGGCAGACTGGGGGGCCGGCAAGCTGTTCGCCTATGACCTGGCGACCGGCGCGCGCGCCGCGGGCCATGACATTGTCCTCGCCGCCGGCAACGACGACCCGAGCCGCATCTGGTCCGACGGCGCCACGATCTGGGTGGCGAACTGGGACTGGGAGGATCGAAGGCTGTACGCCTACCACCTGGGGAGCGGCGCGGCCCCGGCGCCGGCGGGCGCGCCTGCGCTGCGCGCGCCGGCGCCGGGCGCGAGCTCGGCCACGCTGCGCTGGAGCGTTGTGGCAGGCGCAAGCGGCTATGAGCTGTGGCGCAAAAGCGGCGGCGCGTGGACGCAGGTCGCGGTCAGGCTGACGGCGACCTCCTATACCGACACCGGTCTTACACCCGGGGAAAGGTACGCCTACCGGGTGCGCGCGGCGAACGCCGGCGGCAACGGCCCCTGGTCGGGCGAGGTACCGGTCGCGCCGGCGCCTACGCTGCGGCCCGGCGCGCGCGCGGCCGACAGGGATCTCGTTCTCGCCGAGGAGAACAGCTGGCCCGACGGAATCTGGTCGGACGGCGTGACGATCTGGGTGGCGAACTGGTTTTCCGGCAAGCTGTTCGCCTATGACCTGGCGAGCGGCGCGCGCACGGCGCAGCGGGACGTGGAGATCGACGGGTGGCACTCCCCTGCTGGCTTGGGAGCATCGCCATCCCCGCCCATCTGGTCGGACGGCGCCACTCTGTGGGTGTCGGACTGGGAGAACGACAGGGTATTTGCCTACGACCTGGCGAGCGGCGCGCGTGCGGCGGAGAAGGGGTTCGACCTCGCCGCCTGGCACGACTGGCCCAGCGGCATCTGGTCGGACGGCACGACGATGTGGGTGGCGGACGGGGAGAATTCCCGGCTCGACGCCTACGACCTGGCCACCGGCGCGCGCGCGGGGGAGAGGGGGATCAGCCTCGCAAGGGGCAACGACAGCCCTGAAGGCATCTGGTCCGACGGCGCGACGATCTGGGTGGCGGACTGGGCCGACGCCAAGCTGTACGCCTACGACCTGGCGACCGGCGCGCGCGCGGCGGAGAGGGACGTCGCCACGCGCGGCGCGGCCGGGAACGTCTGGCCGGGCGACATCTGGTCGGACGGCGCGACGATCTGGGTCGCGCCCCCCGCGGGTGAGAAGCTCTACGCCTACAGTCTGGCGGCCGGCGCTGCCGCGGAGCGGGAGTAGCGCGCAGGCGGGGCGCGCGACCCCCGTCAGGCTGATGCGGCCTGCGGCCGGACCCGAGTTCCGCTTGGACTGCGGGCGGATGCCGGGCGCAGGACCGGGCATGCGCCGTGCGCGGCGCGTAACCAATTCAAGGGGGGATACGTCGGATGAATACTCTTAATCTGGTCGGATACTTGGCTCCTCTGAGTTTGCCTCGCATGGTCAGGATCGCGGCGCTGGCGTGTCTGGCCATGGCCGTCCTTCTGCTCTGCGCGCACGCCGCGGCCGCCTCTGACGGGGACGCCGCCCTGCCCACCGACGACTCGGCATATGACGTGTCCCCCGCCTGGTCGCCGGACGGCAATCACATCGCGTTTGTCTCTGACCGTGACGGGAACATGAAGACCTACGCGATGAACGTCGCGTCGACTTCAACAAACGCCGCGACGGACAGGGCGGCGTTGGAAGCGCTCTACCGGGCAACCGCAGGCGACAGCTGGGACAACAACGACAACTGGATGTCGAGCGATGCGCCGATCGGCGAATGGTACGGTGTGACCACGGACAACAGCGGTCGCGTGATACGCCTGGACCTCTACAGCAACGATCTGAGCGGCTCGATCCCAGCCGAGCTGGGCAACCTAACAAACCTGACATTGCTGTCCCTCAGAGGCAATGATTTGGGCGGCTCGATTCCGGCCGAGCTGGGCAACCTCACAAACCTGACAGTGCTGTGGCTCTATGAAAACGATTTGAGCGGCTCGATTCCGGCCGCACTGGGCAACCTCACGAACCTGACAGTGCTGAACCTCAGGTACAACGATTTGAGCGGCTCGATTCCGGCCGCACTGGGCAACCTCACGAACCTGACATCGCTGGACCTCAGCGACAACGGGTTGAGCGGCTCGATCCCTCCCGAGCTGGGCAACCTCACGAACCTGGTACGGCTGAACCTCTACGGCAACGCTTTGAGCGGATGTGTACCCGCCATCTGGCGAGATGTCCAGCACAGTGACCTGCACCGGCTGGATCTGCCGTTCTGCGAGGAGGACACGCCACCGCCACCGCCACCGTTACCGACAGAGCAGCAGTTGGAGACGACGACGACCAACGCCGACGGCTCGGGCATCGCACGGCTCACCAGCAGCCCCGCACGGCTCACCAACAACCCCGCACATGACGTGTCGCCTTCCTGGTCACCGGACGGCCGCCGCATCGCGTTTGTCTCTGACCGCGGCGGGGACTACGAGATCTACGTGATGAACGCCGACGGTTCGGGCCTGACCCGGCTCCCCGCCAGCTCTACAAAGTCTCTTTCTTGGCTTAGCTTTGTAGTGGAATGGCCCCCTGCGTGGTCTCCCGACGGCAGCCGCATCGCGTTTGTTTCTGACCGTGACTGGAACCGTGAGATCTACGCGATAAACACGGACGGCACGGGCCTCGCACGTCTCACCGACAACGTCGTATATGATTGGGTGCCAAACTGGTCACCGGACGGCAACCGCATCGCGTTCGTCTCTTGCATTGAAGTGCCTTGCCATATCTACGTGATGAACGCGGACGGCTCGGACCTCACCCGTCTCACCGATACTTCCGCAGAGATTACAGACATTTACTTTTATGCGGAGTGGCCTCCCTCGTGGTCGCCGGACGGCAGCCGCATCGCCTTTGTATCTCGCGGTGAGGGGAACCTTGATGTCTACGTGATGAACGCCGACGGCTCGGGCCTCACCCAACTCACCGATGACCGCGCGATAGACTGGTCCCCCACCTGGTCGCCTGACGGCAGCCGCATTGCATTTGCATCCGAACATGACGAGAACTTTGATATCTTCGTGATGAACGCTGACGGCTCGGGCCTCACCCAACTCACCGATGACCCCGCGATGGATTACTCCCCCGCCTGGTCGCCGGACGGCAGCCGTATCGCCTTTCTATCCAGACGTGACGGGGACTGGAGTATCTACGTGATGAACGCCGACGGTTCGAGCCCAGCCCCCCTCACCGACGACGCCGAGCTGGAAGTGTCCCCCACCTGGTCGCCGGACGGCAGCCGCATCGCGTTTGCATCCAGACGTGACGGGAATTTTGAGATCTACGTGGTAAATGTAGACGGCGGCGCGGCGCTGCCGCCCCCACCAACGTCAGAGCCGCCCCCACCAACGTCAGAGCCGGCGACGCCGGACGACGATGGCTCGGGCGTCGTCCGGCTCACCGACGCCCTTGCCGAGGACCTGTGCCCCGTTTGGTCACCCGACGGCGATCGCATTGCTTTTTCCTCTCTCAGTGAATTCGCCCTAGAGACTTACGTGATAAACGCGGATGGCTCGGGCCTTGTACGGCTCATCGACGACCCCGTAGGTGCTGGGTTCCCCAGTTGGTCGCCGGACGGCAGCCACATCGCGTTTTCATCTCTTCGTGATGGAAACGTCGAGGTCTATGTGATGAACGTGGACGGCTCGGACCTCACCCGTCTTACCGACAACCCCGCAGTTGATATGCTCCCCATCTGGTCGCCGGATGGAAGCCGCATTGCATTTGTTTCTGACCGTGACGGGAGCTTTGATGTCTATGTGATGAACGCGGATGGCATGGACGTTGTTCGGCTCACGGACGACCCCGCAGGTGATGGGGGCCTCAGCTGGTCGCCGGACAGCAGCCGCATCGCGTTTTCGTCTGGCCGTGACGGGAACGATGAAATCTACGTAATGAACGCAGACGGGTCGGGGGTTGTAAGGCTCACAGACGACCCCGCAGATGATGCGTTCCCCAGCTGGTCGGCGGACGGCAGCCGCATCGCCTTTGCATCGAATCGTGACGGGAACGAGGAAATCTACGTGATGAACGCCGACGGCTCGGGCGTCACACGACTCACCGACGACCCCGCAGATGACTCGTGTCCCTCCTGGTCCCCGGACGGCAGCCGCATCGCGTTTCATTCTACCCGCGACGGGGACGAAGAGATCTACGTTATGAACGTCGACGGCGGCACGGTGCCGGCGACAACGGACGCGCAAGGCGACGCGGAGCCGGCGCAGCCACCAACGACAGAGCCGGCGACAACGGACTCGGGCGGCTCGGGCCCCGTCTGTCTCGGCGACGGCCCCGCAGACGATGAACACCCGGCCTGGTCGCCGGACGGCGGCCGCATCGCCTTTGTCTCTTTCCGTGACGGCAACAGTGAGATCTACGTCATGAACGCGGACGGGTCGGGCGCCACGCGGCTCACCGACCATCCCGCCTGGGACGCCGCGCCCGCCTGGTCGCGCGACGGCAGCCGCATCGCCTTCGTCTCCGAGCGCGACGGCAACGAAGAGGTCTACGTGGTGGCGGCGGACGGCTCGGGGCGCGCCCGCCGCCTGACCGACAACCCGGCAGGCGATGGGATGCCCGCCTGGTCGCCGGACGGCAACCGCATCGCCTTCGTCTCAGAGCGCGACGGCAACAGTGAGATCTACGCGATGAACGCCGACGGCTCGGGTCTGGCCCGCCTCACCGACCACCCCGCCGCGGACGGAGAGGCCAGCTGGTCGCCGGACGGCGGCCGCATCGCCTTCGTCTCTGACCGCGACGGCAACAGTGAGATCTACCTGATGAACGCCGACGGCTCGGGCCTCGCCCGTCTCACCGACGACACCGCATGGGATGCCTCCCCCGCCTGGTCGCCGGACGGTCGCCGCATCGCCTTTGTCTCGGACCGCGACGGGAACGACGAGCTCTACGTCATGAACGCCGACGGCTCGGGTCTCGTCCGCCTCACCGACGACCCGGCCTCGGACTGGTTTCCCAACTGGTCGCCGGATGGCCGCCGCATCGCCTTTCGCTCCTGGCGTGACGGGCGCAGCGAGGTCTACGTAGTGAACGCGGACGGCACGGGCCTTGCCGCCCGCCTGACCGGCGACGCGGCGCCGGACCGGTTCCCCAGGTGGTCGCCGAACGGCAGCCGCATCGCCTATGTCTCCGAGCTTGGCGGGGGCGACAGCCAAATCTGCCTGACCGCGGTCGACGCCGCCGCCGGCGCGCGGCCGGCGCTGGGCACGACCGCGCTGTCCGGCCAGTGGGACATCGTGGAGTCGCCGGGCGGCGCGGGCGGGCTCTCGGCCGTGGTCTCGCTGGCGTGGCAGGCCGCGCCCGACGCGGTCGGCTACGTCGTGCTGCGGCGGGAGAGCGCAGAGGGCGCGCATGTCGCCATCAGCGGCGATCTGCCCGCGACCGCGACGACCTTTACGGACCGCCATCCCGTGGCCGGGGAACGCTACGAATACGTGGTCTATGTCAGGCAGCCGGGCGGGAAGGTCTCGCGCTCGAACGGCCTGCAGCTCGAGATCCCGCCGGACCTGTCGCTGCTGCCGGAAAAGCCCGCGCTGCTGATCGGGCTGAACCTGGGCCTGCTCAGCGACAGGAGCGGGATCACAGTCTGGTGGGGGCCCGCCCAGCGCGCCGGCAGCTATCAGCTGCAGCGGCGCATCGACGGCGGCGACTGGCAGCCGGTCGAATATGCCGTCAATACCCGTTCGGCCTATTCGCTCCAGCCCGGGCTGTACGAATACCGGCTGCGCGGCTTGAACGATCGGGATGAACCGGGGCCCTGGTCGGACGTGGTTCAGGCGAGATTGGAGGAGGGGGACGGCTCCCCGCCGTCTGGCGCGCCCAAGGCGGGCCTGCTGAGTGCGAGCCGGGGCCGGATCCCGCTGGCGTGGACGGAGGCGCGCGGCGCAACCAGCTACGAGCTGCAGCGCTGCGTCGACAGTGGGGCTGAGAAGGCTTTCGTCAAGACGGTCAGCGTGGAAGGAACGACAAGCCTGTTGCACATGTTCACCGGCGGCGCCACCACCTTCGTGGTCGCCGCGATCGTGGTAGCGAACGCCGGTGAGATTCTCTTGAGCGACCAGGTCCACTACACGTGTGTCAACAACAAGTGGATGAATGCGGGCGTCGTCATGACCGAGACGGCCTATACAGATCGCAGCGTTGCGCCCGGGGCGTACTACTACTACAGGGTGCGCGGCTGGAACGCCGCCGGGCCGGGCGACTGGTCGAACGTCGTGCAGGTCAGCCCGGGCCGGCCCAATCTGCGCCTCTTGGATGCGAGCGAGAGCTCGGTGACGCTGGCGTGGACGGGCGTGGACGGCGCAAGCAGCTACGATATCGACGACTGCGGCGGCTGGTCGAAGGAGAGGTTTATCTGCCGCCCCCTGTGGCAGCATGAGCCGGACGCGTCGCGCAACGTTTACAGGAAGAAGCTCGACGATCTCAGGCCCGGCGAGGTCTACTATTTTCGCATACGCTCGCAGAGCGAGGACGGTCCCTCCGAGTGGTCGGACATCGTAGAGGTCAAGGTGGGCGTGCCGTTGCGCCCGCCCGCGCTGGCGGCCGAGATGGCGTCCAACGAGGGCGCGTTCGAGGTCCGTCTCTCCTGGAACGAGGTGGGCAACGCAACCCGCTACGAACTGCGGCGCCGCGACGCCAGCGGCGTGGAGACCAACGTCACCGTGGAGGGCCTGGAATACACGGACACCGAGGTCGCATACGAGGGCGTCTACGCCTACAGCGTGCGCGGCGTAAGCGAGTTCGGTGAGGGGCCGTGGTCGTCAGAGTCCGATACCCAGTGCAGCATGATGCAGTACGGAGGGTGCCTGACGGTAGCGTGGGACCGGCAGTAAAGCGGTTGCGCAGTATGCGGCGGTTGGACGGGCGCAGGTTGAAGATGCAAGAGAGCAGATGGCGCTCGCTGGCCGGCGTTGGCCGGGGAAGCGGTTTCAACCGTAGCGCTCGCACGCGCCGGGCGGCCCTCCGGCATATCACGGAGGGAAGCGGCCATGAAGTGGAAAGCGCCCGCGCGCAAGTGGACGATGCGGTTATCGAGTTGCTGTCCCCTCTGCTGGCGGCCGGCCCTGACCACGCGCACGGCAAAGAGAATCCAGACCTATTCCGGATCGCAAGCGAGATCGATGATCTGGCAAGGTGCATCGCCTGGATGTGGCTGGAACTGTGGGAGCGGGAGCATCGGGAAATGGGCGAGATTCTGCACGCGATCCTCGAGGACGAACGGGCCTACTGGTCTTCTGTTTACAGGAGGGAAACATGACGGGTTGGAAGTTGACGCGACGCGGGGATTACATCAACGGCGATCTTGCGAACCGGACGCGGGCGGCGGTTGTCGCCTTGGAACGCTCCGGCCTGTGGTCATTCGTTGTGCGCGATCGGGCTACGGGCGAAGACCTGGGACGGGGCGCGAACTATCCGACCGCACAGGCGGCGATGGACGCGGCGGAGACGGAAGCGGAAGCCGCGCCGGTTGAGCCGAACCGGGCGCTGGCGGCGCAGGTGATGGAGTTCATGCAGGCGAAACAGAGGGGAGAACGTGGATCGGGCGGATGATCAGCAGATCAAGTTGACCGGCTCAAGAATGTCCCGCAGATTGAACATACCCTGAGCTTGGCCCCAAAAACTGGACCACAAGCTAAGGTGAATAATGGAGCAATTCACCCAGCCTGTGGAGGGGCAGTCCGATAGTCAAGAAACGGCGGCGGCGCACGGCGGCTATATACGGGGAAATTCGTCGGCGTTTTCTGTACGCCAACCCTACGCAATCCCTACGAACTACCTGCCCCGCCGGCCCTGCCAGGCAAGTTGGTCAAGACTACCCCTTGCGGATGCGACTGCCCTGTGAGATTTGACATTTCCTGGAGTATGATAGTACAATCGTTCTATGACTCTTCCTGCCCATTCGCAGGCTTCCCCATAGGCCCCTCTGCATTCCCGTAGCCGAGCCCCCGAAGCCCCGCATGTAGGTAGAGCGCGAAGACAATTGGCAACAGATCCGCTTGCCGGTGAACGAGTTGACGGCTGGCGTCGACGCAGGTCAGTTGTCGCCGCCCCACGCGACCGCCCCCGGTTCCGGCGCCATGGCCCGCGAGCCCGCCGCCGTAGCAGAGGAGAAAAAAGATGCCAAAAATACGCTGCAAGAGTCTCAACAAGGATGGAACGCCCTGCCAGGGCCACGGCCAGCCCCAATACGACGGCTTCTGCATCGCCCACGCCCCCGCCGGCATAACGCAGGAGTGGCGCTCGCGCGGCGGCAAAGCCTCCTCCTCCGCCGCCAGGGCCGAAAAACGCATACCCGAACACCTGCGCCGTCCCATCGAAATGGTGACCCAAGGCATGGAAGATCTGGTCGAGGGCAAAATCCAACCCGCCGCCCTCTCCGCCCTCAGCCGGGCCGCAAGGACGCTGGCAGATCTCCACCGCCTCGCCGATGCCGACATGGAGCTGATCCGCGACGAAGAATTCGAAGCCGCCGCAGCCCAGGCCGCCGGCGGCTTCGGCAACCCCGACCTCCTCGACAAGGCCGCCGCCATCGTCGCCTGGCAGCGCCGGTACACCATCGAATCGCTGATCGCGCAGGGCCTTGTAACGCTGGAAAGCGCGCAGACCGGGGACGAAGCCGCGCCCGCCCGGCCGGTCCTCACCGACGCCGGCAGACGCCGTTTCGGCTACCAGCGCCTCACCAGTTACACACAGGAAGACATCGACGCTCTCAAAGAAGAGATCATGAACTCCAATTACAAACCGCATGAACTGCGCGTCGTACGCGCCCACCTGGCCCGGATGCGAACCGCCTTGGAGGAAGTCGCGCGCGACCTCGCCTACGATCCCGGGCCGGTGCGCGACCCCTTGTCCGGACAGGTTCTCGACAAACCGCCGGCCGGCGTCAAGGTGGGAGAGCTGCCCGCCGGCGACCCCGGCGAATCCGAAAATGCCGCAGACATCCTGCAAAGTCAACGCAGGCAGGTGATCGATCTGACCCGGCAACTTGAAGACATATATCTCGACATGATTCGCGAGGAGAAACTGTTCGGACCGCAAGAAGCGCCCACATTGTCTGAACTCAGCGCCGCCCTTCATGCGCTCAGCGTCGAAGACAGCCTGCCCCCACCACTGTTAGACTAATAAATAATATATATTAGGATTTCTTTGGGCCTGACCGGCAGCCATGCTTTCCACCTGCCGCGCGCCCCAGACCGCCCGCGCCAGCCGTCACCCGCCCCTCTCGCGCGGCATCCCGAACGCAACCCTTTGCTCTGAATCCCCTTCCTCTGCCGCTTCATGCTGCCCCACAGCCAGGCGCCTCGTCCTGCCTCCGCCCGCCTGTCGCGCCGCGCAAATTTTTCTGTCCGATCTCTCGTAAACGCTCGTGTAACGCTCGTACATCTCTTGTACGAGCGTTCGTGTGTTGGCAACGCCTTCGACCCCCGCAACCGCCCTTCTGGAAGCCCCTCTGCACCTATGCCAAAGACTGTGCCTGTTCGAACCTCTGACCACCTCTCTACGCCTGTCCTGCCGCGCAAAATTTTTTTGCCCGATCTCTCGTAAACGCTCGTATAACTCTCGTACATCTCTCGTACGAGCGCTCGTGAGTTGCAAACCCCTTCGACCCCCGCAAGCGCTCTTCCAGGAGGTCCCGCGTACCTACCCCAAAGACTGTGACTGTTCGAACGTTCGACCACCTGTCTGCCCTTGTCGCGCCGCGCAAATTTTTCTGCCCGATCTCTCGTAAACGCTCGTATAACGCTCGTACATCTCTCGTACGAGCGGTCATGTGTTGGCAACGCCTTCGACCTCCGCAAGCGCCCTTCAAAGAGCCCTTGTTTACCCGCTTTAGCAGGTTGTGCCTGTTCGGACGTTTGACCGCCGCTCTACCCCCGCTGCCAACATCCCGCCCGCCTGCCGGACCCAGGGCGATTGCATCCATTTGGGCCAAGACCCGCGACACTACCTGATTCAAGCCCCACTCCGATAAAACCGCCGAATACAGCCCCTCTGGAGATCGGTCTTTCAGCCGGCTACGATTTGCAATTGGTAGGGGCGCCCCTTGTGGGCGCCCTTCGTGGGACATTCTGGTGTCGGGATTTAGATGCGATTGCCCTTCTGCCCTACCGGCTTACCGCGCAAACGGCGTCTTCTGTGGTATCTTGTATCTCCGGCAGCGCGTCGACGCTGACAAGCTTCCCGCGGCCGTGGACCGTGACCTGCGGCCGGCGCCCGTGGTGCGGCAGTTCCACCTTCATGGCAAAACCTTGCACATGGCTTCTCGCCTCGCCGTTCTGTCGTTGGGTCCAACCATACGACGCCGTGTGTTTCGCCGCGCTGGTCAAGCCCGCTGCGGTCCACAGAGCCGAGAGCCTGTCTCAACAAAAATGGCCGCCGGCGATGAAAGTGGCTCTCGACGATTTCGCCTGACAAGACGCGCTCGAGTCGCAAAAAACGCGATTCTTTTGATAAGACAGTACCTCTATGCTTCCATCCCGGAGCTGCTCCCTTGAACGTCACCCGCTATGAACCCGGCGCGGCCGGCATGCCCCCAGCCCTGCGCCGCTGCACCGATGCCGCTGAAGGTCAGACCACGACGCTAATCGGCGACCCCTCCCTCCTCGACCGCAAGCCGGTCGCGCTCCTCTGCTCCGTCCACTGCCCCGGCGACCTCATCATCAAGAGCTACGACCTCGCCCGCAGCCTGCGGACCAGCCCCCTGACCTTCATCGGCGGCTTCCAGTCCCCGATCGAAAAGGAGTTCCTCGAACTGCTTCTGCGCCGGCCCGCCTCCCCGCAAGATCAGACAGACCTCCCATTCCCGTCCGTCATCATCTGCCCGGCCCGCGGCATCGCCAGGATGCGCATCCCCCGCGCTTGGCGCGAACCGCTGCATTCTGGCCGGCTGCTGCTCCTGTCCACCTTCGCCGACACCGTCCGCCGCCCCACCGCGGCCGCCGCGGCGCGCCGCAACGCCTGCGTCGCCGCGCTCGCCGGCCGTTTCCTCATTCTCCATGCCAAACAGGGGGGCAATACGGCAAACCTTGGCAAAAGGGCCCTCGCCGCGGGCAAACCGGTCTACACCCTCGACGCCCCTGCCAACGCGCACCTCATCGCTCTCGGCGCGCAGGATCTGTCCCGATCGGCTCTCCAGCCGGCCGGGACAGGATGCGCTAGCGAATCAGATCAGGGGTAGGTGAGGAGATGAACGCACGCGGCGCCCGCTGCTCGCACGGGCCGCCGCCGCCAACAGATACCGGAATGCTCTTGACACAGAGCAGCAACCCGCCCAGGAACCGGCCACTGGCAACTCACCACCGGCAACCGGCCACTGGCAACTGACCACTGGCAACTGACCACTCGGACAAGGTTAGCGCCATCAGAAGCTCCCGTCGCGGGTCTCGAAATGGGTCGGTTTGTCCAGGCTGGCGCCGTCGCTCTCCACCCAGGCCGCGATCCATTCGAGCATCTGCTGCAGCGACACGCGTGGGTATCCGAAGAGCTGCGCCGCCTTGGCCGCGTTGTTGAGCAGCGCGGTCGGCGCCTCCTCGCCGCTGAAACGGGGCCTCTTGCCGAACAGGTCGCCCAATGTCTCGGCCACGCGACGCACCGAGACCGTCTCCGGGCCGGTGACGTTGAGCACGAACGGCGGCGCGGCGCAGTGATCGAGCAGCGCGAGCGCCTGCGCATTGGCGTCCCCCTGCCAGATGACGTTGGCCGCGCCCATGTCGAGGGCGACCGGCTGCTCCGCGTGCACGCTGCGGGCGATGTCCACCAGCACGCCGTAGCGCATCTCGACCGCGTAGTTGAGGCGGACGATGGCACAGCGCAGGCCATGCGCGCGCGCAAAGTAGTCGAAAATGCGCTCGCGGCCGAGGCAGGACATGGCGTATTCGCCGACGGGTGCGAGCGGGTGCTCCTCGCGGGGTCCGCCGGCGACGACCGGCACGAGCGGATAGACATTCCCCGTGGAAAAGGCGACGATGCGGGCATCGAGATAGCGCTCGCACACCAAACCCGGCAGATGCGTGTTGATCGCCCAGGTCATCTGCTGGTTGCCGGTCGTGCCGAACTTCTGGCCCGCCATGTAGATGACACTGCCGCTGTCCGGCAGCCCGGCCAGCTCGCTGCGGTCCAGCAGGTCGCAACTGACCGTCTGTACGCCCCAGCCCTCCAGCCGGTCGCGCACATGCGGCTGGCTGAAACGGGCCACACCGTAGACGCGATAGGGAGAATTTAATTGGTCCAAGCCGCGCGCCGCCATGCGCGCCAGCGTCGGGCCCATCTTGCCGCTGACGCCGAGGACGACCAGGTCAGAGTCCAGCCTTTCCAGCGCGGCCAGCGCCGCGGGCGAGGGCTCGGAGAGCAGCAGGTCGAGCTCCTCTTCACTGCGGGGGGCGGGAAGCCTGTTCCCAGTTTCAAGCGTGCCGGCAAGTGGTGTTGCGCTCATGGTTGTTCACTTTCGTTGGCAGATTCCTGGGCGGCCGCGCCTGTGCGGCCGCCGGCTGACGCTATTCGTCAAAGGCTGACTCTACTATAGACCGGGGTGAGCGTCAATGCATTTGCGGCGTTCTTGCGCATGGCCGGCGTGAAAAAGCTGCTTGACCGCCTGTGTGAGGGATGCTATAATGCAGCGCAAGTCCCGCTTCCCGCCAACGTCATCCTCACTCTTCAATTCATCGCAATCGGCTTTACTGAACCAGAAAAGGAGTCTGAAATGAACAGAGCACTGTCGCGCCGCCAATTCCTGATCGGGACCGGCGGTCTCGCCGCCGCCGGGCTAATCGCCGCCTGCGCGGCGCCGGCAGCCCCGGCGGCCGCGGACGACGATGGCGCCGAAGGCTCAGGGCTGACCGGCGAGCTGACCATCGACATGCAGTACGTTCCGGGCAAAGTGACCGCGGACACGCCGGTCGCGCTGCACGAGATCCTCCACATCGCGGCAGAGTACCAGGAGATGCACCCCGGCGTCGAGGTGACCTTCGAGGAGCCGTGGAAGGCGACGGAGGCGATGACCCAGCCGACCTACTTCAAGGCCGGCGCGGCGGCGGGAACGCTGCCGGACATCACCTTCATGTACGGCCTCTCCTTCATCTACGACAAGGACGCGATTATCGCCACGACCGACTACCTGGATCAGCCCAATCACTACATGCCCTCCGACCAGCCCGGCCACGAGCGCTGGGTCGACCAGTGGTTCGACGATGTGCAGCCGCTGGTGCTGGCCGACGGCAACAACTATGACATTCCCATGGGCTGGGGCAACCCGGGACTGGTGATCGCCTACAACAAGGAGATGTACGCCGAGGCCGGCCTCTCCGGACCCCCCGAAAAGACCTATTACGACTACTACCAGTCGTGCCAGCAGATCCTCGATGCCGGCATGATCCCGCTGGAGAGCACGCTGCTCAGCTGGGAGTGGGACCGCATGGTCGACTACCTGGTCCGGTCGATGGGGCTGTTCGACCTGATCGACCTCAACGGCGACGGCTTCTGCACCGATGTCGAGCAGACCCGCGCCGCCATCGCCGGCATCGTGCGCTTCGACTCGCCCTACTGGGTCGAGCCGACCCGCATCTGGAAAGAGGTTACGAACTACTTCCAGCCCGGCTACCTGCAGATGGCGCAGACGACCAATGCGATCGGCTATGGCGAGATCTTTATGACGGAGCAGTCGGCGATGGTGTGGCACGCCGTCCGCATCTGGCCGCAGCTGATGGAGTTGGGAGGCACTGACAAGTTCGGCGTCTTCAATCTGCCGCGCCTGACCAATAAGCTGACACCGTGGGGCGAAGAGGACCCGACCTGGCTGATCGCGCGCTCGACCGAGAGCAAGACGGTGACCAGGACTGCGCGCGAACGCGGGCACGTCGACCTGGCCATTGATTTTCTCAAGTTCATGACGACGCCGGCCAATTCGGAGCGGCTGATCCAGGAGCGGTTTGGCACGAACCTGGTGATGCCGACGATCAAGGGCCTCGAAGGAATTGAGCTCGACGACGATGTCAAGGCCCTGGTCAGCGACTATGAAAAGAAGACGGCCAAGCCCGGATTCTCCTCCGACCGCATCGGCGACTGGCATTTCTGGTACGAGTGGTTCTCGGTGCTTCAGGCCTACTTTGCCGACACTATGACACTGGAAGAGATGATCCAGGTACAGATCGACGTGCTGCCGACCTTCATCGAGAACTTCCTCGTCGATAAGGAGCTGCACGAAGAGGCCAAGGAGTGGGAGAAGTTGAGGGCCGACTACACGCCGCCGCCATGGGGCGAATACACGATCCCGACAGAACCGTTCGTGATGCCGTTCAACGCCTGACATCAGTGGATAGTGGCCAGGGGTCAGTGTTCAGCGGATCACTGACCCCTGGCCCTTGCGAACCCCATGTCAGTTCAGACTGCCAACGCCCGCCCCGATAGCCCTCTGTGGAGCGGCCGCCGCCGTACGCTGCGCCGCAATCTGACCGCGTTCCTCTTTCTGCTGCCCACCTTCCTCTTCCTGGCCATCTTCATGTACCAGCCGACCCTCAACGTCATTTATCACTCCTTCTTCCGTTGGGACGGCTTCACCGTGGAGCGGTACATCGGGTTCGGGAACTTCACGAAGATGGTTTCCGATCCCAACATGCACATCGCCACGCGCAATCTCGGCTGGTTTTTCCTCGGCTGGATGTTGCAGCGCATCTCCCCCTTCCTGGTGGCGGAGTTGGTCTTCAACCTGCGGCGGGAACGCACCAAGTACTGGTACCGCACGCTCTTCGTCCTGCCGATGGTCGTCCCCTTCCTGGTCACGATTATGATCTGGAAGTTCATCTACAACCCGCTGCCGACGATCGGCGTGCTCAATCGCATGCTGGGGAGCTTCGGCCTCGAAGAGTGGCAGACGGCGTGGCTGTCGGAGCCGAGCCTGGTGATTCTGGCGCTGCTGCTGGTCAGTTTCCCCTGGATATCCGGCTGGCCGTTCATGATCTTCTACGCCGGGCTGCAGCAGATCCCCAGCGAGGTGCTCGATGCCTCGGTGATGGACGGCTGCAATGTCTGGCAGCGCATGGTGCGCATCGACATCCCGCTCGTGGTCACCTCGATCCAGCTGGTGGCGATCCAGACGATGATCGGCATCATCCAGGATTTCGCCTTTGTGCTGATCATGACGGCGGGCGGGCCGGCCAAGGCGTCGCTGGTGCCCGGCCTGCTGCTCTTTATGGCCGCCTTCCGCGGCGACCATATGGGGTACGGCGCAACGATCGGCGTGACCATGTTCATCGCCATCTTCATTCTGACGCTGCTGAGCTTCCGCTACACGACGTCGCCCTTCGCCCGCACCCGACGCACGAGGGAGACCTGATGACCGAGCAAACAGTCGACCAGCCCTTCCCGTCGACGCATGACGATGCCCAGTCGGGGCTTGGCGCGCAGATCAAAAACTCGCTGCATCACGCGGTGCTGCTCTTTCTCCTCTTTCTGACCTTCTTCCCCTTCATCATTGCCATCTTCACCTCGCTCAAGAGCTTCCAGCAGCTGCTGGTAAACTTCTGGCTGCCGGCCTTCCCGCTGCAGCTGAACAACTATGTGATGGCGTGGAACGAGATCTACCGCTCCATTATCAACAGCAGCCTTGTAAGCCTCGGCGCGGTCGCCGGCGTGCTGCTGTGCGCGTCGCTGGCCGCCTACGCGTTTGCGCGCATCGACTTCGCATGGCGCGACGCGGCCTACTACCTGGTGCTGTCGCTGCTGATGATCCCCAGCGTCCTGACCCTGATCGGCCGCTACCTGCTGATCGTCGAGTTCGGGCTGATGAACTCGCTCTGGGGGCTGATCCTGCCCTACATCGCGGGGGGGCTTGCCTTCGCCGTCTTTCTGTTGACCGGTTTCTTCTCCGACCTGCCCGAGGAGCTGTTCGAGGCGGCGCGAATGGACGGCGGCACCGAGCTGCAGATGTACCGCCTGATCGCGCTGCCCCTTTCGCGGCCGATCATGGCGATCGTCGGCCTGCTCACCTTCCTCTCGTCCTGGGGGGACTATGTGTGGCCGCTGCTGGTGCTGCGCTCGCCGGAGAAGTTCACGCTGATGCTGGGGCTGGCGAGGTTCACCGGCAACAACCAGGTCATGTTCGGGCCGCTGATGGCCGGCTACGTGATCGCGTCGATCCCGACCGCAATTATTATCATCCTGATGATGCGCACCTTCGCCGGCGCCGCCCTGGTGGGAGCATTCAAATGACCGACGACAGGCGCTACAGGGTGGGAATCGTCGGCTGCGGCCGCATGGCGGGGCTGCACGCCGAGGCCTATACGCTTGTGCCCGCTACGCAGCCGGTCGCCGCCGCCGACATCGACCCCGACAAGCTCGACCTCTTCTGCGAACAGTGGTCGATCCCGCAGCGCTACAGCAGCTACGAGGAGATGCTGGCCCAGGCCGACCTGGACATCGTCAGCGTCGTCACGCTGGACAGCCTGCACGGCCCGGCCACCATCGCCGCGGCCGGCGCGCGCGGCATCCTCTGCGAAAAACCGATGGCCTTCGACCTCGAAGAGGCCGACCGCATGATCGCGGCCTGCGACCGCGCCGGCGCCAAGCTGGTCATCGACCACTCGATGCGCTTCGAGAAGAACTTCATCGAAGTGAAGGAGATGATCGAGCGCGGCGACATCGGCAATCTGCGCACTATCCGCGGCAACCTGCTCTCGACCGACCAGCGCGATCCGAGCAGCTGGCATTCGCAGTTCGCGACCGCCGGCGGCGGCGAGCTGATGCACAACGGCACGCACCTCTTCGATCTGATCCGCTTCTACGCCGGCGACCCGGAGTGGGTCTTCGCCACGGTCGAGCGCGGCAACAAGGCGATCACGATCGAGGACCTGTCGGCCGGCCTCTTCCGCATGGACAGCGACAGCCTCTTCTTCTTCGAGTCGGGTGGGCGGCGGCGCTACGGCTGCTTCGAAATCCTGATCGAAGGCGACGAAGGACGTCTCGCGATCCAGCACGGCGCGCGCAACGCCCTGGAGCAAAGGGGCGGCTGGGCCTGGGAGCCCTACCTTCACCGCTGGCGCGGGCGCACCGAGCCCGTCGAATGGGAGCCGGTCGCCACGCAACGGGACAACGCCGTCATCAACGTGGTGGCAGACCTGGTCGACTGCATCGAGAACGACCGCGAGAGCATTTCAAGCGGGCGGCAGGGCCGCGCCGCGCTGGAGATGATCATGGCGGTCTACGAATCGCAGCGCCGCGGTCTGGCCCGCGTCGACTTCCCGCTGGACATTCGGGACAATCCGTTCGGAGACATGCTCGACAGAGGACAGATATAGCGAAGGAACCCCATGGGCCCACCGGCGTTCGTCAGTTCCCTGATGATGCGCACCTTCACGGGCACCACCTCGGCAGGAGAAAAAAATGTCGGACGGCAAGCAATACAGGGTGGGCATCGTCGGCTGCGGCCGGGTGGCGGCGATGCACGCGAAGGGCTATACAGAGGTGCCTGATACGCAGCTGGCGGCCGCCGCCGACATCGACCCGGATAAGCTCGATAGCTTCTGCGAACAGTGGTCGATCCCACAGCGCTACAGCAGCTACGAGGAGATGCTGGCGCAGGGCGACGTGGATATCATCAGCGTCTGCACAATGGACAATCTGAAGGGGCCGGTGACGATCGCCGCGGCCGCGGCCGGCGTGCGCGGCATCCTCTGCGAAAAGCCGATGGCCTTCCACCTCGAAGAGGCCGACCGCATGATCGCGGCCTGCGACCGCGCCGGCGCCAAGCTGATCGTCAACCACTCGATGCGCTTCGAGCAGAACTACATCAATGTGAAGGAGATGATCGAGCAGGGCGAAATCGGCAATCTGCGCACCATCCGCGCCAACCTGCTCACGACCGATCAGTTCAATCTCGCCAGCTGGCACTCGCATTACGAGACGGCCGGCGGCGGCCAGCTGATGCACGACGCCACGCATATATTCGATCTCATCCGCTTCTACGCCGGCGACCCGGAGTGGGTCTTCGCCACGGTCGAACGCGGCAACAAGACGGTCACGATCGAAGACCTGGGGGCAGGGCTGTTCCGCATGGACAGCGGCACGCTCTTCTTCTTCGAGTCGGGGGGACGGCGGCGCTACGGCACCTACGAGATCCTGATCGAAGGGGATGAAGGCCGGCTGGCGATCCAGCACGGCGCGTTCAACAGCCTGGAGCGGTCCGCCGGCTACGGCTGGGAACCCTATCTGCACCGCTGGCGCGGCCGCACCGAGCCGGTCGACTGGGAGCCGGTCCCCACGCAGCGGCAACACGCCTGGATCAACGCGGTGGGCGACCTGGTCGACTGCATCGAGAATGACCGGGAGAGCATCTCCAGCGGGAGGCAGGGCCGCGCCGCGCTCGAGATGATCATGGCGGTCTACGAGTCGCAGCGGCAGGGGCTGGCCCGCGTCGATTTCCCGCTGAAGATCCGCGACAACCCGTTCGGAGATATGCTCAGCAAAGGGCAGATATGACCCGTTGCCATGGGCTCAATGGATGAACAGGAAATCATAATGAGCTAAAGGTGAAAAGGATCCATCTCTGTTTCATAACTGGAATTCACCGCCAAAGAGAAAGAAACCGGCAGAAATGGACTGGAAGAAAGTAGAAAAGTTGCTGGACAAGTCCTGCGCCAACGCGTTGAAAGACTGGCATAAGGGAAGAGGAAAGGACCCGGCAAGAGCTCTTGAAGCTATAACAGCACTGGAGCAAAAACTAAACAGATTAGAAAAACCTGATTACGATGATGAGTACACTCCACCTGCATATGTTGTTAGCTACCAATTGGGCCGCGTCTTCATGGCGTGGCAAACACTGTCCAAACTTAGAGAAGAGACGAGCTTTGGCACGAGTCATGGGGACTCGCTCAGAATTGTCGACTTTGGCGCGGGGACCTCGGTAGGACGAATTGGGGCCGCGCTTATGGTGGCCGAAGCTATCGAAAGCGGCTGTAGTATTGACCACGTCTTCGTTAAAGAAATTGACACAAGCCGGCGTATGTTGGGAATGGGTACGGGGGTCTGGCGAGCTTTCACACAGGAAGTAAATCGCAGTTTTGCTAATACAGCCTTAGCACTTGCCGTAAAAGCTGTAAAGGGTGGACAAACTGCCAATTGGGAAAGTGTAGGAGGTGATGATCGCGATACATGGTTGACAGCGTTCCATGTCACATATGGGTCACAAGACCTGCACGAGATAATCAAGACATTGTATCATCGGGTCAAGCCCATTGCGGGGGTCTTCAGCTGCAATAGGGAGAACTTGGATATGATGCGGGAAGTCTTTCACTTTTCCCGCGAGGAAAAGTGTATTTCAGGATTTTATCCTCCACATAAGGGAAGGACTGATGGTAAAGTTAGATGTGCTACTTACTACACTATGGACCGCGCAATTCTTTACGGTTTTAGACATAAGGCCCAAAGGCAGACCTGGCTTCCTTTCCTTCAGGTAATAAACTGTGCCATATTGTTTGGGTACAACCTTTCCTCTTAGCCAGACCGACTGTTCCGTCGACACATCAGCAGTTCACCTGACACGCATTTGATCCGCAAAGTGAGTGCGTCTTCTATCCCTTAGGAGTCAAAATGCCAAACGTCAAGACAACAGTGCAGGGCAATCTGTTTGGTGACGAGGTTGGCGTTCTTCCTGAGGATGAGCCACCAAGCGCCAACCGGCCAGATCATATCGGCCCCGCCGCTGTCACCGACGCCCCCTCCCGCGAAATCCTGACCCGGGCCACCGGGTTTATGGACGCGTATGACTTTACGCTCAACCCTTACAGCGGCTGCTCCTTCGGTTGCACGTACTGCTACGCGGCCTTTTTCAGTAGGGACATCGAAAAACAGAATTCATGGGGCTACTGGGTCACTGTCAAGAAAAATGCAGTTGCGTTGCTGAAAAAGCGCAAGCTTGGCTCTCTGGACGGCAAACGCATCTACATGAGCAGCGTGACAGATCCTTACCAGCCGATCGAGAAGGTTGAGAAATTGACCCGCCAACTTCTAGAGGTCATGGCTGAACGCCACAAGCCCAAGCTGGTGGTGCAGACCCGTAGCCCTACTGTGGTGCGGGACATCGACCTGTACCGCAAGATCAAGGATAATGACGGGTGCGTGCAGATTAACATGACCGTTACAACCGACGATGAGAGTGTCCGGCGCACCTTTGAGCCATTCTGCCCCTCCAATCCGGCGCGGCTTAAGGCAATCGGGGAAATTCAGGCTGCCGGGATCGATGCCTGCATTACAATGACACCGGTCCTCTTGGTCAATGACAAGCGCAATTTCACCGAAAGTCTGCTAGCCACCGGCGTCGAAAAATTCATCGCCCAACCCTTCCACTTCACCCGCGGCCGCTTCGTGGCTGGTACACGAGACGAGGCGTTTGACTTGATGGCAAAAAAAATGGATTGCAGCCGGAAAGAGTTCGTCGGCCAGTATCAGGAAAGCTATCAGGAATTCTTCCAACACCTGAAAAAAGAACTGCACGAGCGCGGCTTGCCGGAATTGGGGGAGGGCAAAGACGGTTTCGAGCCTCCTTTCTAGCAGATTGAAGCAAATCTCTCGCTCGGAAAGGATTCAAACTCCATGCGCCCGCCCGATCTGACGCACCAGTTGATCTACAGGAATCCCCACGCCTACTGCGCCTGGCCGGACATCAAGATCCTGCACGACGGCGACTGGGTGCTGGCCTTCTGCGAGGCGATGCGGCGTCCAACCATCACCCATCTCGACCCGAGCCTGCTCAACATGCTGCTGCGCTCGGAGGACGGCGGGCAGAGCTGGACTGGGCCGCAGGTGATCGCCGGCTACGACTTTGCCGGCATGGACGACCCCGGCATGGTACAGCTCACGAGCGGGGTGCTGCTGGTCAACACGGCGCGCAACCGACACGTCTCGCTCGACGCGGCTGACGCCGATGCGGCCTATGCCAGCTATGACCGGCGCCCGGGCTTTGCCTGGGCCAGCTCCTATCCGTTCGCCGAGGGCACCTACGTGCAACGCTCGGAGGACGGCGGGCGTACCTGGAGCGGGAGCGCGCGTGTCGATGTCTCCCCTTTTGCCTCCGGTTATACACTGCGCCCGATCACCGAGCTGGAGGACGGGAGCCTGCTGCTGCCCTGCTACGACGAGAGCCAGGTCCCGTGCCCCTCCTTCGTCGTGCCCTCCTACGACCAGGGCCGCACCTGGACCGGCGCGTCTCTGATCGCGCTCGACGACAAGATCGGATTTTACGAGCCTGCCCTGCTGGCGCTGCCGGGCGGGCGCGTGCTGGCACAGTTGCGCACGCATCAGGAGGCAAACATCCATCTCTACCAGTGCCACTCGGACGACGGCGGGCGCAGCTGGAGCCGCGCGCAGCCGACGCCGATGCGCGGCCTGCCGCCCCACATGCTGCGCCTGCAGGATGGACGCCTGCTGTGCGTCTACGGCCGCCGCTGGGCGCCTTTCGGGATCCGCGCCTGCCTGAGCAGCGACGACGGCGCCAGCTGGGATATAGAGAACGAGATGGTACTGCGCGATGACTTCCCCAACGGCGACCTGGGCTACCCGACCTCCGTGCAGCGGGCCGATGGCTCGATCTGCACCGCCTACTACGGACAGGACGACGAGGGCGTCACCTGTATCCAGGCCAGTTCATACCGGCCTCCGGACTGAGCGCGGCGGCGTTGAACCGGCGCGCGAGCAGGAACGCGGCCGCGGCGGGCACGCGTAACGGCTTTCGGATTTCAATACAATGTGGGAAGTGGCGACGGGTGGACTTGAACCACCGACCTAGGGATTATGAAGCCCTCGCTCTAACCGCCTGAGCTACGTCGCCTGACTGCAAAATGAACCGCCGACCGATTTCGGTTCGGCGGCTCTTTGACTCTGAGGTAGCGGGGGCAGGATTCGAACCTGCGACCTTCGGGTTATGAGCCCGACGAGCTGCCACTGCTCCACCCCGCAACACAAGCACAGAACACTCTAACATAGCAGCCGCTGTGCGTCAAATTGGCCTCTTTCCCGATACGAACCGACCCCGTTCCGGGCGGGGGCGCCTGCAATCTATTCCCGCAACCGCTGCAACAGGGATTGCCACCAGCTCCAATCCAGCGGGCGGAAGGCCTCCTCCGCCACCTCTGCGGGCGCCGCCGCGGGCGCACTCTCCACCGCCGCGGGGTGCGTACCCAGCAGGATATAGACCTCGTCCCCCTCCTGGACGTACCCCAACTCACCGCGCGCCATCTGAACCACGTATTCGTCGCTCGTCGCGTAGTGCAACTCGGCCTGCAGGTCCAGCGTACTCTGTTGGCCGAGCGTAATGTTGCGCCGCATCTCCGCGATCTGCCCCTGCACCGCGGTCAACTCGCGCAGTTGGTCGACATGCTGAAAGATGAAATAGAGGCCGACGACAGCCGCGAGCAGCATCAACGCCGGGAAGGCAGGGTGGCGCTGCCGTCTTGCGTCAGCCGGTCCTGGATTGATTGCGACGCGGGTAAGGCCCATGACGCTTTCCTTGCCGGACACGGCGCGATGCGTGCCACTCGCGATTCGGATAAAGACAGAAAAGAAGGAACCCGGGTATGTGGCCTGGGTCCCTTTGGTGCCGCAGGAGGGATTTGAACCCCCACGAGCTAATGCCCACTACGCCCTGAACGTAGCGCGTCTTCCTATTCCGCCACTGCGGCAATATGTCGATCGCAAAGGTCGGGGTCCGACGCTTCACAACGGGCAGCAGCACCCTCTCCACCGCTGCAAATCCGTAACGATTCTTATAACATGCAGGCCATTTTCCTGTCAAATCAGATTCAGCCAGTATCCTGCAAACCGGCATATCCCGCTTCAACGCGCGCTCTGCCGTGCCGCGCCCTTGCGCGGTTCATCTCTCGCTGACCTGCTGGTTAACAGGGACCCGGCGCGTGAGAATATACCAGTCGGGGAATGTGGCGAAGCGGTCGGCCGGCGTGTTCAGCGGCCCGATCTGCACCGCCTTGACCCGCTCGCTGACCCCGTAGGTATAGGCCGGGTAGTAGAGGGGGATGGCGGGAATGTCGGCGGCAAAGAGATGCTGAAACTGGACATAGAGCGCGCGGCGCTTCTCCTGGTCCACCGTGCTTCTGGCCTCGGTCATCAATGCGTCGGCCTCATCGTTGGCCCATCCGCCGAAGTTCTGGCCGATATCGATCTGACTGCTGTGGTAGAGAGGGAAGGGGTCGGGGTCGCCGGTAATGTCCCAGCTGACGAGTACGGCGTCAAAGCGGCGCGGCACCAGAAAGTCATTGACCAGCCCGACGAAAGTGACGCTCTGCGCGACGGCTTTGACGCCGACAGCCTGCCAGTCCGCCGCGATCTGCTCGATGAGGGCGATGCGGGTGGCATCATCGTTTGTGAGCAGGATGAGCTGCATCGGCCGCCCATCCTTGTCGCGCGTGCCGTCGCCGTCGCTATCGACCCAGCCGCTCCCGTCCAGGAGGCGCCGCGCCTCGTCCGGGTCATAGTCGTAGGAGGGCGTGTCCGGCGCGTGGCCCCACTTGTTCGATGGAATCGGAGATGGGGCCAGCAGACCGTGCCCGCCGACCACCTCTTCGAGAAGCCGTTCGCGATCGAGCGCGTGATAGAGCGCGCGCCGCACCCGCGCATCCTGCAAGAAGGGAACATCCGGGTTCTGCAGGTTCAAGGTCACGCCCACATAGGTCGACAACGGCGCGGAGAACAGCTGCAGATCGGTCCGCTCCTGGACCAGCTGGATATCGTCCTGCAACACCTGGCTCACGCCGTCGAGTTCGCCGTCGGCATAGGCGGCATAGATCGAAGGGTAGTCGGGATAGAAGTGAAACTCCAGGGCGGAGATCATGGGCATCTCTTCACCCGAGTACGGATTGCGTTCGAGGCGCAATAGCTGGGCGGAGGCGGAGGTCACCCGCATCGGGCCGTTGCCCACCGGGTGCAGATTGTATGGGCTCTCGCGCAACTCGGCCGGAGGGACGTTTTGCCAGATATGTTTCGGCAGCAGCCCGACCGTCGTGAATTGGAGGAATGGCGCAAACGGTTCGTCGAGCAGGAGACGTACGGCGCGGTCATCGACCCGTTCGACCGTGACGGAGCGCCACAGCTCGGCCAGGTCGGGCAGGATCGGCGAATCCGGGCTTTGCATCATCTCGATCGTAAACAGCACATCATCGATCGTTACGGGATTGCCGTCGTGCCAGTACTGATCTTCTTTCAGGCGAAAGGTATAGGCGAGCCCATCCGGGACGGACCAGGACTCGGCCAGGTCAGGCATCACCTGCCCCCGTTGATCGAGGCGGGTCAGGCCGCGGAAGAGGAGTCTGCACAGGTCGCGGTCGATGTCATGTGTGTGGCACAGGAGCGGGTTGATGTATTGTGGGTTGCCGGCGACGCCTTCGCGGAAGACGCCGCCCCGCTCCGGGACCAGGGTGGTCGAGACGTTGTATGCCGTAACGCCCATCAGGAGGGTCAGCAGGGCGATGCCAACGACCGCCAGCAGCAGCTGCCAGCGAATGTAACGGCCCAATGGCGGGGACGACTCCGGCAGCGCGGCCGGCCCCGGCGGATATCCTGATGGCGTCGAGTGCAGGCGAGGCGGAGGGGGGGCGCTCTGCGGCCCTGGATTGGCCGACCTATCGAAGGACTGTTGATCCGTCATGGGAAAGTTTCTAGTCTCCAGCAACTGCCCGCAAACCTGCCCTGGACCACTGCTGAAAATTAAAAACTGACGACTAACGACCGCTAATGAAGGGCAACGGTCACCAGACTGAGCAGGAGAAAGAGAGACGCCAGCGTCAGCGTCAAATTGAACATCGTCTTTTCCACGCCGCGGCGCGTGCGATGGATCCCGGCATCGCCGCCGAAGGCAGTACCGAGGCCGCTACCCTGACCCTGCAACAGGACGATGCCGATCAAGGTGATGGCAATAATCACAGTTGCGATCATTAAGAAAACATCCATCGTTCACCTCAGAAAATTCAGCGTCCAGCGGTTCGCTGCACGTCTCGGCAGCCGGTTGCAGTTCAGTCGCCGCCGCGGCGGCGCTACCCATGCGCAGACAAAAAAGCCCGAACACCGAGCGAAGGTACCGGGCCGCTACGCACGAAGATCAGATGCAAAAAGTGTGGCAAAACAGGAAAGGCCGCGTTGTCAGCGCAGCCGCTGTCATGCTTTTTCCGGTGGATTTGCCTCCGAAGCCACTGCAGGCTCAGCGCTCTCCTCAGCGGGGGGTGCATCTGCCTGCTCTGAGTCTTCCTCCTCCTCCCCATCCTTGGCGGCCCGGCGGAACTCGCGAATGCCTTTGCCTAGGCCACCGAACACTTCCGGCAGCCGTCCAACGCCAAAGAAAATAACGACAATTACCAGGATCAGGATCAACTCTGTCGGCCCCAGCGTCGGACCAAGCAGAAACAGGGACAACTCAGATGTTCCTAAAGATAGCATGTGCTAAGCTCCTTAGCTCACAAAAATGCGGAGCGCATCGTCGGTGTTGGTCTTTCGTTCTCAGCCGCTGCATTATACCATGAATTCGGAAGGCGGCAAATACGAATACCCATTTCCGAACGGCTCAAATCGTCCAACTGCAGTGCGATATGCCTCCGCTGTGCGGCAGTCTTGCCTTCGCGTCCAGCCTATTCGGCGCCGCTGCCGGCCTGTACCGCCACTTCGTCAGACGCCTCCGGCTCGTCCGCGGCGTCGCGGGGGATGTCGTCGAGCTCGCGCAGGTGGGGGAACAGGATCACCTCGCGAATCGTGTCGCGGTCGGTGAGCAGCATCGTCAGGCGGTCTATGCCCATGCCGAAGCCGCCCGTCGGTGGCATCCCATAGCTGAGCGCCTCGACGTAATCGACGTCGACCGGATGCGCCTCCTCATCGCCATGCGTCGCCCGGTAGCTTTCGTCGAGAAAGCGCTGCAACTGGTCGACGGGATCGTTCAGCTCGGTGAATGCGTTACAGAGCTCCATCCCCGCGGCAAAACCTTCGAAACGCTCAACCATGCGTTCATCATCCGGCATCCCCTTCGCCAGGGGACTGAGATCGCGCGGGTAATCGACCAGAAAAGTGGGCTGTATGAGCGCATGCTCGCAAAACTTCGTGAGCAGCTGGTCCACCAGTCTGCCCCAATTCGCCTCGGACGCGGCTTCGATTCCGCGGCCGCGCATCTGCGCGCGCAGGCTGTCCGCATCGGTAAACTGCTCGTAGTCGATGCCGGACGCCTCCAGGATCGCCTGACGTAGGGGGAGGCGCGGCCACGGGGGCGAGAAGTCGATCATATGCCCCTGCCAGTCGACGATCGGACTGCCGGTCACCTGTTCGGCGGTGAAGGCGACCATCTCTTCAGTGCGCCGCATTACATCTTCATAGTCGGCGTATGCCTCGTAAAATTCGAGCTGTGTGAATTCGGGATTGTGCTTGAAGCTGACGCCCTCGTTGCGGAAGTCGCGCCCGATCTCGTAGACCGCGGGAAAGCCGCCGACAATCAGCCGCTTCAGATACAGCTCGAAGCTGATGCGCAGGTAAAGGTCCTGGCGGAGCTGATTGTGGTGGGTGATGAAGGGCTGTGCGGCCGCGCCGCCGTAGAGCGGTTGCAGGATCGGCGTCTCGACCTCCAGGAAGCCGGCGTCGTCCAGATAGGCGCGCAGCGCGCGCACGACAGCGGCCCGCGCACGGAAAAGGTCACGCGCCTCTTCATTGGCCAGCAGGTCGACGTATCGCCGGCGATAGCGGACCTCCGGATCGCGCACGCCATGCCATTTGTCCGGCATCGGCTTGAGCGCTTTTGCCAGGAAGTCGATCTCGTCAACGGTGACGCTCAGCTCGCCGCTGCGGGTTACCGACAGCGCCCCGGTTGCGCTGACGAAATCACCCAGATCGACAAGCCGCTTCCACACCCCGTTGTACCAGCCGTCAGGCAGGTTGTCCCGCTGGACGAAGAGCTGGATCTGGGCGCTGCCATCATCCAGATCGGCGAAGCTCACCTTTCCCATCACGCGGATGCGCTTGAGCCGGCCGGCCACACTCACGGTCGGTTGCCGGGCGGCGCCGTCGTGATGGAGCGCGCGGGCATCGGCGATCGAATGGGTACGCTTGACACGCGCCGGATAGGGGTCGATCCCGCGCGCCCGCAATGCGTTCAGCTTCTGCAGGCGGCTCTGCTCCTGGTCGCTCAGATTTTCAGGGTCGAACAACTGGCTGGCATTTTTCACAATACCTGCTCCTGGCCGGCGCGCCGTCCATCAATGGCTGTCATTGAATGGGGAGACATTCAGCCTTCAACGCGGACGATCTCGAACTCGATCTCTCCTGCCGGCGCCTCGACGCGCACCACGTCGCCCGCGGTACGGCCGATCAATGCCTTGCCGATCGGGCTTTCGTTGCTGATGCGTCCGTTGGTCGGATCGGTTTCGGTCGAGCCAACGATCGTGTAGACCTCTTCGTCGTCGTAGCCGTTTTCGCGCACGACAACGCGGCGCCCCAGAGCCACCAGGTTGTCCGGAGTCTCAGATTCGTCGATAATCTGCGCATTATGGATCTTGACCTTCAACTCGCGGATACGCCCCTCGACAAATGCCTGTGCGTTTTTGGCCTCGTCATAGCCGGCATTTTCTCTCAAATCGCCTTCAGCCTTGGCTTCGGCGATCTGTTGGGCAATCTCCTGTCGTCGCTCACCGACAAGATAATCCAACTCCTCCTGCAGAGCATCCAGGCCACTTTGGGTCAGGTAAACTGGGCTTTCACTCATGGTTTTCGCTCGCTGATTGCGCGCGGCGTATTTCGCGCCTATGGTCGGGCCGCTGCCGTCGAAGCGGCCCCATGAAAGTAAACGCCGACCCGATTAACCAGGTCGGCACCGCCCCCCTTGGGCAGGGGCACATGCAACTCTTTATCCGGTACGATTATAGACCAATTGCCTGAACGGCGCAAAAACAGGGGCGCTTGGTGAACAGTACCTACCGCCGCGCCGTGTACGGCGGACCGTCCGCTGCGGGCCGCCGGTTTTGTGGAGGTTGTGACAGATGTCCGGGCGCGTAGACTTCGATGCTTTCGCCCGATTCTACGACGGCGACTACCGCAACTTTGCCGACGACATTCCGCTTGTCGTTCAGACGGCCCACCGAGCCGGCCGCGCCGCGCTGGAACTTGGCTGCGGGACCGGTCGCGTCCTGATCCCGCTGGCCGACGCCGGCTGTGACCCGGTCGGGATAGACAGGAGCGGCGCGCTGCTGGCGCTCGCCCGCGCAAAGGCCGCGCAACACGGCCACGCGTCCCGTATCGGATTGGTACAGGCGGATATGACGGCCTTCCAACTCGGGCAGACCGCGTTTGACCTTGTCTTCGTCGTAAGCAATACGCTGATGCACCTGACGACCCAGGCGGAGCAGCTGCAGGCGCTGGAATGCGCGTACCAGCATCTGCGCGCCGGCGGCCTGCTTCTGATCGATCTCTTCAACCCGGACACGGTCTATCTGGCGTCGATTTCAGGCGTTCAGGAGCTGGCCGATCGCTGGCAGGACGCGCAACGCAACACCCAGGTGTTGAAGTGGACGACCCGTTCCCTGGACGCGGCCCGCCAGCTCCAGCACACGCTTTTCATCTATGAGGAGTTATTCCCTGACGGGCGCAGCGCGCAGACTCGGATCTCCTTCCCGCTCCGCTTCTGGTGGCCCGACGAGGGCTGCCGGCTGCTCGAAAAGGCCGGGTTCGCCGTCGATGATCTGCTGGGCGACTTCGACGGCAGCCCGTTTCACCCGCACAGCGAACGCCTGATCTTTATCGCCCGCAAGCCGTGAAAGCCGGTGTGTAGAATCCGGTGGACGGTCAGAGTGGGACTGTGTGCGTTTGTCTGAATCGCCTGTAATCGTACAGGGAACACCCCCGCCTCCAGCGAAGTTGATCTCTTACCCGCCATCTGTTATACTGATTGTCAGTCGTCATTGGTTTGAATGATTCGATAGAATCGTGTCTCTGGAAGTGGGTTCCGCCCACTTTTCTTGTTCTACCGAGTCGTTGCCGGCAATATCGAATCGGAGCGCTTGTCTGTTTAGCATCTGTGTTTCGGTTTTGCGGTGGCCATCTTGCTGCGCCTTACACCTTGTCAGGAATGGTTGAACAAAAATGTCTAAAGCACTCATCGCCGGGATCAATCAGGTTGCCGTTGATAAGGACCTCGACAACGAGGTGATTTTCGATGCAATCGAGGCTGCGCTTATCTCTGCCTACAAGCGCAATTACGGTTCGGTAGCCAATGTGACCGCCGAAGTGGACCGGGCGTCGGGCGAGATGAAGGTGTTTGCGGAAAAAGAGGTCGTCGAAGACATTATCAACGAGAACACCGAAATTCTGCTCGAAGATGCCAAAATGGTGGAGCCGTCTTCCGAATTGGGCGATGTCGTCCTGGTGCAGAATACGCCTGACAATTTTGGCCGCATTGCGGCGCAGACGGCCAAACAGGTAATTCTGCAGCGCATTCGCGAGGCCGAACGGGATACTGTTTACGAGAACTTTGTCCACAGAGTGGGCGAGACGATCACCGCGCAGGTTCGTAGCATCGATCTCGTCTCCGGCGCGGTCACGATTCTGATCGATGACAGACATGAGAATCTGCTGCCGCGCGAGGAGCAGATCCCAACCGAGAATCTGCGCCGCGGGGATTACATCTGTCTGTACGTGGTGGACGTTCACCGCAGCAGTCGCGGCCCGATGATCAAGCTGAGCCGCACCCATCGTGATCTCCTCCGCCGCCTCATGGAGCAGGAGATTCCGGAAGTGCGCGACGGCACGGTCGAGATCAAGGGCATATCGCGCGAGCCGGGCGCACGCAGCAAAGTAGCGGTGATGGCGACGCTGCCCGGCGTGGACCCGGTCGGCAGCTGTGTGGGGATGCGCGGCCTGCGCATTCAGAACATCGTGACTGAGTTGGCCGGCGAAAAGATCGATGTTGTCGAGTGGAGCGGCAATCTCCGCACCTACATCTCCAATGCGCTCGGCCCGGCCAAAGTACAGAGCGTTATCCTGGAAGAAGACAGCAACATCAAGACTGCAATTGTCATTGTGCCGGATCGACAGCTCAGCCTGGCGATCGGCAAAGCCGGGCAGAATGCCCGCTTGGCAGCCAAACTTACCGGATGGCGCATCGACATAAAGAGCGAAAGTGAAGCCCGCGAAGAAGGGCTGGACCTGCTGGCGGCCGAGCAGGCACAGCATGCGGCCGGAGAACAGGACCTGCTCAGCATGGCGGAGCAGATCCTGCGCGAAAAAGACGAATCGACAACAAGCGAAGATACTTTCCGCCAAGCCGCAGCGCTGCTGCAGCAACAGGATGCTGCCAACCGCTCGACCGATCAGGGCGTGGCGACCGAGTTGCCCGATTCCTTGCCGGCGCAGGATGAGGAGCGAGGCATCGGCGTTGACACCGAGGAGGCGTTGAGCGCTTTCGAGCGGGCGGCCGCGGCTGTGCGCGACGAAGAGCCGCCGCTCATATCTCTCGACGACTTCGCGACTGCCGGGCAGGAGCCGGTCGGCCTCGACGAGAAGGCTGACGAAGAGGACGACGCTCGCGCAGAGGAAGAAGAGGAGAAGGAAGCTGCGCTTGATCTGAGCGCGGAGATTGAACAACCGGCTCCTGAGACCGCGGAAGCGGAGGAAGAATCGGCGGAAGCGAGCATACTGCAGGCCGAGGACCTGCCGCAGGTGATTACGGCGGATATGCTGCGCCAGCGGATGGCCGCTCGCCGCCAAGGGGGCCCGGCGGATGCCGATTTCGGTTCTGTGGATGATCTGGAGGTGCCGGCTGAACTGCTCGAATCTCTTGAAGCGGCAGAAGAGAGCGTTGAAGAACTCAGCGAGCTGGAAGGCAAGCGCGGCAAGGGGCGCCGCGGCGGCCAGACTCCGGCAAAGAAGCAGCCAAGACGCCAGCGGACGCGACGCTCGCGTGACTTTGGTGACTTTGAAGAGGAGGAGTTTGGCGCATAGCGCGGCCCGCACATAGCAGAGGCCGCGCCTGCGCCAACAGCGCAATATCGAGATGGCAAAACGGGCAAAGGGACCGAAACCGCGGCGCTTTCCCCAGCGGATGTGCATCGCCTGTCGCGAGTCGGAAGGAAAGCGCACATTGCTTCGTCTGGTACGCGTTGCCGATGGGGTCGTGCTGGATGAGACCGGCAAGAGGGCCGGCCGCGGCGCATATGTCCACCCGCAGGCCCGCTGTTGGGAGAGGGCGCTGTCCGGTTCGATGCTGCAGAAAGCGTTGCGAACCAAAATCAGCGCCGAGAATCTGGAGTCGCTTTCTACATGCGTGTCAGAACTGCTCGTCTCCGGTGTATAGCGCCTGCCGCCGGAGGGCAGATGAAGGAGAAGCGGGGCGGCCGCCGGACCGTAAGGGGTCTCTACTCGCCGCTCAGCCGATGGAGAGGAATTTCCCGATGAACCGAAGCCGATTGTCCGCTTCCTGATATGTACCGGCACAGTGGGCTAACGCTGGCTGTACAACGGTTTTGGCCGCCGTTGACGCCGGCAGCTAGGAAATTTGGCCGAGAGGCCGCATTGGGATGGAGAGGGGGAAGGGAATAGGAAAGCGAGAGGTTGTGTAACAGCTTGTCCGGCCACCGGCAGTTCCTCTTGGCTCTCCGTAACTGACCCTCCCCGCATACGTTTCGTACGTCTTCATCCCAATCAACAATCTAACGGAAGCTGGAGAAGAGTCGCGCAACCGGGCGCCTGACCCTTTTCAACTGTCCGCATCCCGCAGCGCAGCCACGGGAGGAATCCAGACAGGATTTCACGTGGCGCGGAGCGCAAGATCGCTGGACAGGCAAGTTGGGGGAGGATAGGAAAGATGACAACCACAACGAAAGAACCGACGCAGATTCAGGGTGAAGGGCAGGCTGACGACGCTGCAATCGGTGAAGCCGCCGGTCTGCCTTCTTCCATCGTCGTCGAGGAGTACGTCACCGTGCGCGCACTGGCCGAGAGGATGGATCGCAGCCCGATCGACCTCATCAAAGTGCTGATGCAGTTCGGCATCATGGCGCCGATCGATCAGACTCTCGATCACGACACCGCCGCGATTGTCGGCGAGGAGCTCGGCATTGAAGTGCTGTGGCCGGTCGTGGAGGAGGAGCAGCCCGAAGAGGCGCCCGCCGAGGATCTGAGACCCAAACAGCGGGTGTTGATCCAGGAGATCGTGGCCGGAGAAGCGGAAGGGAATCTTGTCGAAAGGCCGCCGGTCGTGGCCGTGCTCGGGCATGTCGATCATGGCAAAACGACGCTTCTCGATCGCATCCGCCGCACCAACGTTGTGGATACGGAGGCCGGCGGCATCACCCAGCATACCGGCGCGTACCAGGTGGAGACTGACGGCAGGAGGATCACCTTTCTGGATACGCCCGGCCACGAAGCGTTCACCGCGATGCGCGCGCGCGGCGCGCAGGTCACCGACATTGTTATTCTCGTCGTTGCCGCAGACGACGGCATCATGCCGCAGACGCGCGAGGCGATCAGCCACGCGCGGGCAGCCGGCGTAACGATCATCGTTGCCATTAACAAGATCGACCAGCCTAACGCCAACATAAACCGGGTGATGGAGGACCTGTCAACTGTGGACCTGACGCCGGAAGAGTGGGGAGGCGATACGGTCACGGTGCCGATCAGCGCTCTCAATGGCGACGGTGTCGACGATCTGCTGGACAATATTCTCGTTGTCGCCGAACTGGACCAGCACCAGGCCAATCCCGGGGGCCAGTGCGCGGGCACGGTCATTGAGGCTGAGCTGGACAAGCAACGCGGCATCACCGCGACCCTGCTCGTACAGAACGGGACGCTGAAACGCGGGGATTCGCTGGTTGTCGGCGAGAACTGGGGACGCGTCAAGGCGATGACCGACCACGACGGCAATTCGCTCAAGGCAGCCGGGCCGAGTACGCCAGCCATCGTCCTGGGCCTCAACGGCGTTCCCGATGCCGGCGAGGTCTTTGCCGTCACCAAGAACGACAAGGCCGCCCGCGCGCTGGTCTCCGAACGGCAGAATCAGGCTGCGCGCCAGGTGCGGACCGCCGCGCCAGCGCCGATGACGCTGGAGGATATGTTCGCCCGTGTGGAAGGCGGGGAGGCCGAAACGCTCAATATTGTCGTGCGGGTAGACACGCAGGGAACGCTGGCCCCGGTTGTACACAGCCTTGAACAGCTCGCCAACGACGAAATCAATGTCAAGATTATGCAGTCGGTCGTCGGCGACATCACCGAATCCGACGTCATGTTGGCGGAGGCCAGCCAGGCCATCATCATCGGATTCGGCGTGAACATAGACAAGTCCGCATTGGTGCGGGCTGAACAGTCCGGCGTCGAGATTCGCCATTATCGGATTATCTACAATATGATCGAGGACGTGAAACTGGCGCTTGCCGGGATGCTGGACCCGATCTTTGAGGAGGTGGTCAGCGGCCATGCGGAGGTGCGGCAGATGTTCCGCGTGCGTCGCGGCGGCCTGATCGCCGGCTGCATGGTGCTGGACGGCGTTGTAAAGCGCAATAGCCAGGCGCGCCTGATCCGCAACGATTCAACGATCATCACGACAACGATCGAGAACCTCAAGCGCTTTACCGAAGATGTCAACGAGGTGCGGGCCGGGTACGAATGCGGCATCAATCTCTCCGGCGTCAACTCCGATCTGCAGGAAGGCGACATCATCGAGGTCTTCGAAAAACAACAGGTGCGGTGAGTTTCTGGTTTCCCGGTTTTCGTTTATAGTGGGCGCGACGAAACCGTGAGATCCGGCTGCCGAAGAGTCCCATGTCTACGATCCGTCAGGAGCGGGCGGCAGAGCTGCTCTATCAGGAACTTTCGATCTTGATCGCCAACGAATTGGATGACCCGACGCTGGAACTGCTGGCGGTCACGAATGTCGTGGTCAGTCGCGACCTGCGCGTGGCCAAAGTCTATGTTCACCAGGACAGCGATGTGCAACGCAGCGCAATGCTCGCCAGATTGAAGCACGCCGCGCCTTTCCTGCGGCGTCAATTGGCCCAAAACGTAAACCTCCGCGCCGTGCCGGAACTGCTCTTCTACTATGACGACACCCCCGACCAGGCCGCCCGCGTGGATGCACTTTTGCAGAGCATTGCCGAGGAACGAGATACTCGCCAGCAGGATGTGGAGAGCGGGCCTGCGCCTCTCTCCGGGCCGTTCTCTTCCCCTGATTTCTCCTCCGCCGATGCGCAGAAAGAGGATGCATGAACCTTGATGCGTCCTTGTTGAAGCAGAATGTCGCATGCGGCCAGGAGGGAGTCCCCGTTTCGCCGCCCCCTCGCCTGCTTGACCTCTTGGAAACCAGCCATCATATCCTCTGTATCAGCCACGTTACCCCGGACGGGGACGCGATCGGCAGTCTGCTCGGCCTCGGCGCGATCCTGCGCGCAATCGCCAAGCGGCCCGTCCTCGCTCTCCAGGATGAGTTGACGTCCGAGTTCCAGTTCCTGCCCGGCGTCGAGACAATTATCGGACCGTCGCAAGTCGCCCGCAGCTACGATCTGATCGTCTGCCTGGACACCTCCAGTATCGACCGGATGGGCAACGTCTATTGCTCCGAAGCCCACGACCGCATCCCGTTGATTGTGATCGATCACCACATCACCAATACCTTCTTCGGCACCGAAAACTGGGTGGAACCAAGCTGCGCCGCTACATGCCAGATGCTTGTGGCCATGGCCGATGCCTTGAACGTGCCGCTCACCGAGGAGATCGCCGTCCCGCTGCTGGCCGGTCTCGTGACAGATACACTCTGCTTTCGCACGGCCAACACAGACGCGAACGTGCTGCAAGTAACCCTGCGGCTGTTGCGCGCCGGCGCGCAGCTGGACCATATCGTCCGCAACACGCTGGACAGCCGCTCCTTCAGCCTCGTAAAGCTGTGGGGGGCCGGCCTGGCGACCGTGCAGATGGAGGACGGAATCGTTTGGGCCACTCTCAGCGCCGAGAGCCGCCGCAAGAGCGGTGTCGAGCTTCACCAGAGCGATGGTCTTGCCAACTTCCTCGTTACGGTGCGCGAGGCCGATATCAGTGCTACATTTGCGCAACGTTTCGCCCAAAACGGCCAAGAGTTAATCGAGTGCAGCTTTCGGGCCAAGCCCGGCTTCAACGTGAGCCAGGTAGCGTTTGCGTTTGGAGGCGGCGGACACCCGCCGGCAGCCGGATGCACAGTTGCGGGTACGTTGGCGGACGTGTCGGCCCGGGTTGTGACCGCCCTGCACGATTTGCGCCGCCAGAGTTTGCCCGGATCCTGAGTTCTCAATACCTGCTTTCCTGCCCGCGCGCGACGCAAAACGATGAATGCCGATCTGCATGGAATTCTCCTCGTCGATAAACCGGGCCGTCCAGGCTCTCCCGTGGGCGCCGATGACGTGGGTTCCCTGACGCTGCCGACAAGCCATCACATTGTTCAGCGCGTGCGGCGTTGGAGCCGCCAGAGGCGCATCGGCCACACAGGCACGCTCGACCCGATGGCGAGCGGGCTGCTGGTGCTGTGCCTCGGCGTCGCAACGCGCTTGGTGGAGTACTATCAAGGGCACGAAAAAAGATACGAGGCGCGCGTGACGCTCGGGCGCGCCACCGATACCTACGACGCCATCGGTCAGACCGTGGCCTTCCGCCCGATCCCATCTCTGACCGCGGCCGATGTGGAGGAGGCCCTGGCCGCGTTTCGGGGCCAGATTGTACAGCAGCCGCCGGTCTATTCGGCATTGAAGCAAGGCGGAGAAAGTCTGCACCGCAAAGCCCGCCGCGGCGAGGCGGTGGAGATCGCGCCGAGACCGGTTACGGTCCACGAAATCAATCTGATTGCCTTTGATCCGCCGGAAGGGGTTTCTCTCAGGGTCTGCTGTTCCGCCGGTACCTACGTCCGCAGCCTGGCCCTCGCGCTGGGGGAGGCATTGGGCACCGTGGCCCACCTGAGCTATCTGCGCCGCTTGGGCGCCGGCCCCTTTTCGGTTGCCGATGCGTCAGCCTTGCCGGCCATCGAAGAGGCCGCCGCCGCTGGACGCCTGGCCGACCTGCTGATGGCGCCGGATGCCGGTCTGGGAATGCCCCGTCTGACCGTCAACGAGGAGGAACAGGTCCGCCTGGGCCACGGGCAGAAGATCTTTCAGGACTGTGCCTCCGCGGCCTCGCTCGCCGCCGCCTATGACCGCCGCGGCCGCTTTCTGGGCATCGCGCGCGCCCTTGCGGCTGAAGGAAGCCATAACGGCACTCTGTGGAAAGCCGAGAAATGGCTTGCCCAACAGTTGGGACGTTCTCAGTAGACAGATTTCGTTGTGCCCATTTGCACAGGAAACCAGGAACCAGGAACCAGAAACCGATTTGACATGAAGATCTGGCGCGCTGATCTGCGAACCCTCCGGTTTTCCGGCCCAACTTTCCTGACGATCGGAAATTTTGACGGTGTCCATCTCGGCCATCAGGCCCTTGTGCGCGTACTGCAGGAGGAAGCCGCGGCGTATACGCCTGCGGCCAGAACAGCCCTGCTCACGTTCGACCCCCACCCGCTGGCGGTGCTGCAACCGCACCTGCCCCTGCGTCTATTGACCTCGCCGCAGGAACGTCTGCGGCTGCTCGAACCGTTCGGCTTCGATCTGGGGGTGATTCAGCCGTTCGACATGGAGCTCGCCAGCCTGAACCCCCATCAGTTCATGGCCGCTCTCGTGGAACATTTGCAGCTTGCACGCCTGGTTACAGGGCCGGATTTTGCCTTGGGGCGGGGCCGCAGCGGCAATATCGGCGTCCTGCGGGGGCTGGGAGCGCAGCTAGGCTATGACCTATCGGTGGTCAAACCGTACTCAGGCGATGGCGGCGAGATACGCAGCCATCAGATTCGTCAGTGCCTGTTGAGCGGCGCGGTGACCGATGCGGCGCAGATGCTGGGACGGCCCTATTCGATCGTCGGCATCGTTGAAGAGGGCGCGCGGCGCGGCCGCATCATCGGCGTGCCTACCGCCAACCTCCGGCCTGATTCGCAGCGCCTGATCCCCGCCGATGGCGTCTACGCGACGTGGGCGTTTCTGCCGGACAGTTGTACGGACCAGCCCCGCGCCAGCGTCACAAATGTCGGCGTCCGCCCTACCGTAGATGGACGCAAGCGCCGCATTGAAACACACCTGCTTGATTTCCCGGGCGCGGGTGAGACCGGCGACCTGTACGGACAGAAAATGACCGTCTCCTTTGTTGTCCGCCTGCGAGACGAGCAACGCTTTGACGGACTGGACGCGCTCGTCGCCCAGATCCAGCGGGATATCTCCATCGCGCGTCGCGTGTTGAGAGAGGAGTCGTCGATTCCCAATTTTATTTCCGGGGTGTAGACATCTATCGGGGCGCAACATAATCTGAGGAGGGGCTGGCCCCGCTGTCTTGCGCACAGGTTCTCATTCAATGCGTTATCGCTGTCTTTCAAAGCTCTTTTGTGCTATCATTCTGCCTATCTGCGCCGTTCTGTTCCTCGGCGCGTGCGTGCTGCAACCGATTCGCCCCGACAGCCCTGAGAGCGAACCGCCGCGTCCGCCCGCGGCCCAACCAGATCCGCTGGGAGGCGTCGCCGACATCGCACTGCTGAGCGGAATGGATGATGCGTTTGCCTGTCTGGCCGGCGGCCACCCTGTTTTTGCCGTGGTACAGCGCAACGCCAACGTGCGCAATCATCCCCAGCAGGAAGGCTGTCACCTGGGGCGCGTCCCCGCGGGCGCCCTGGTGCGGGTGGATGCGATCTTCGGTCAGGGCAAGGAGCATCCATACGTCGCCCTCAACCGTTCCATCCCTTGGATTCCAATCTCCACGCCGGGATTTGAAGAGGACGTTCTACCGATCTTCGAAGAGGATTGCGGCGCCTGTCATAGCAATGTTGTAAAGCAGGCAGAACTGCAAGTCACCGAGTATGATCCCCTGATGGCCGGCGGTCAAAGCGGGTCGGTGGTGACGCCCGGTGACCCGGAAGCGTCCATACTCTGGACGCAGATCCGCTCCGACGCCATGCCGTTGGTGGGTGAACTCAGTGACGACGATAAAGCGCTGATTTACAATTGGATCGCGGCCGGGGCGGCCAGGCAGGGCAGCGAGCCGGAACCGTCGTCCTCGATGTGGCTGCGGCTTGAGGACGGCGAAATCACTTGGGCTTCGCACGACTGCGCCGAGAACGGCGGGACTGTGCCCTATATCAGCGCGCAGCTTGTCCTGCCCGCGAGCTGTGCCACATCGCCTGATGCCGAACAGCTCGCCGCCTATCTGCCAGTCGAGCCGACGCCGACGGCAGCACCTACCCTAGCTTCAACACCGACACCTGCCCAGGCCGCGGAAAATGGAAGCAATGCCACGGCCAGTAGCGCGGGCGGCAATGCAGGAGAGACCGGAGGAGTACGTCCAAGCCCCGCCGCAGGCCAAAGTATAGGCATTCAGGCCGCTCCCCTCAACCTGGCCGCGCCCTCCGAGTCCGATCCGTGGCTGGTTCCCCTGGGAGGCTTCTGCGCCGAACAGTTTCTGGCGTCGAAGTTGCAGGACCGCCACAGCATCACTGCCCTGACCTTTGCCCCTGACGGCAGGCTGTTCATCGCTCTCGACATTCCGGCCACCGGTGACTTCGATCCGAACATCCAGTTCGACCCCTATCACGCTGGCCGCTCGATCGTCATCTGGCATAGCGTCTCCAAGGACAGCTACTATGAGATTTTGCGCGACTCCAGCCGCATCACCGGAATGGCATGGCATGGGGGCGCGCTCTACCTGAATCGGGCCGGCGAAGTGGGACGCATTCCCGATGGCGGCGCCTATGAGCTTCTGGCTCACGGCTTCGCTGTTGCCGGTCACCTCTACCACGCTAACAACGGTCTCGTCATCAGCGACGGCTGGATTTACATCTCTGCCGGGGGGGTGCGGGACGGCTATTCGGACGGCGTAATCGTTCCCGATGACGGCGCACAGCCGGCGGAGACTCTGGCTACGAATGTGGCTGCCGGCGGCAATCCATACGGGGCCAGGATCGTACGCGCCCGCCTGGACCGGCTGCTGGGCGAACGCACTATCGGTGTCTTTCAGACCGCTGCGCGCGGTGTTCGCAACCCCTACGGCATTGCCGTGGACCCGCGCGGGCGTATCTGGTTCACCGACAATGGCGCCACCAACGTGCCGGGGGATTACAACGCCGGTGATGAGATCGAGCTGCTGGACCCCAGCGGCCTCTCCGCCGCCGCCATCGCCGGCGATGAAAATGCTGCCCCCTTCTATGGCTTTCCAATGACGCTGGGCGGGGCCGACAAGGACTGGTGGACCGACCCGGTGCTGGTCCTGCCCAACTCCACCGCGCCCACGGGTCTTACATGGGCCTACGACACGATCTTCTTCGCTCTTTACGGCCGTGATCCGGGCCTCTACAGACTGGCGAACGCCGGCGGCAGCATCATCGCCGAACGCATCATGCATAACTGGCCGGTGCAGGCGGTCGCAACCGCGCCCGACGGAGCAATCTGGATCGGCACCGGCACCGGCGGGCTCTTCCGGCTGGTTCCCGGCTGCCCAGGCTGAGGAGTGCCGTTTGCGCTTCCTCTGTGTATCCTCCCAACTAGAAAGCCATTTGGATTGGGGCGGCTATCTCCCGACGGCCGTCGAACTGATGCGCGCGGGCCATGACCTCCTGTGGGCGACCGGCCGTGAACTGCGCAGCGAGCTGGTTGAGAAGGGCATTGCCGTTCACGTCCTGCCGGAAACCGGTTGGCGCTGGCCGCCGCCGCCGCCAATCCAGAAGGGCGCGGCCACAGAGGAGGCCTTTCAGCGTCTGCGCATGACCCGCTCGCTCGACCAGTGGCTGGACGTGGCGCGCGTGCGCGCGGCGACGCACGCGCTGGTCGAGGCGGCCAGCCGTTTTCGGCCGCATCTGATAGCCAGCGAAATGTTCACCGCCGCCGCGGCCATCACTGCCGAAATCCTGGACGTGCCGTTTGCGGTCGCCGGCTGGCCTGCGGTAGAGCCACAGCCGGCGTCCCTACGGGACACGCCCGATCCCATCAGCGAATTGGCCCGCGGACGGGTGGCCGCCCTGCTCGACGATTTTGATGTGAGCGGGGTCAATTGGGCGTTGGACGGTCCCGTAGCGCTGCGTTCGCCTTCGCTCCACCTGACCTTCTGGAGCCCCCGCTGGTACGCCGGCGTGCGTCTCCTGTCTCAGACGCGCATGGTCGGCGGGATCGCGGCGCCGCCCCAGCCGCGCGAATCCGCCTGGCTCGCTCAGCTTCCGGCTGACCGTCCGTGGATCTTTGTCACGCTCGGCACCGCTTTCACCAAAGACATCGCCTTCTTTGTAATCGCAGCCCGTGCGGTCGTTCAGGCGGGCGGAGTGCCGATTCTGGCGGTCGGAGAGGGCATCGTCGCCGGCGGCTCAGAGGGGGCCTGGACTGCCAGCGAGACGGCTGCCCTCCGGAGGGAACTGCCGCAGCCTTCGGCGCTGGTGGAGCGGATTCGTTTTGCAGAGGTGCTGCCGCATACCACGGCCGCGATCCATCATGGCGGCGCCGGCACGACGCACGCCCTGGTTACGTATGGAATTCCGCAGATCGTCGTGCCAAAGGCGGCGGACCAGGCCCGGCAGGCCAGCGGGGTGATGCGCAGCGGCGTCGGCTATCACATCCCGGCCGGGCAGTTGACGGTCCCGCTGCTGGCGGAAGCGCTGAAAAAGGTCTTGCCGCACGATTCCCCTGCCCGCCGCAACGCCGCCGGCCTGCGCGAGGAGTTCGCCTCATTGGGAGGTGTGCCCAAGGCCGCGCAGATCCTGGTTGCGTCCGTGTAGAATGCCCGGCGCTCAAGCGAATCTACTGATAGAGAATCTCGCTCACGCCGTTGCTTTTCTCCACACGGATCAGCCGCTCCGTGGCCTGTTCGAACGAATCGTCATGGCTGATGATGAAGAGTTGCTGGAAGCCGCGTACGCCCACGATCTGGCGGGCCAGCGCGCCGCGGCGGGCGTCGTCAAGATTCGTTGTCGGCTCGTCAAAAAAGGCGACAGCGATATCGCTCATCTCCTGGAGGAGGGCCAGACGTACCGCCAGCGCCGCGCTCATCTGCTCGCCGCCGGACAGCTGGGCAAATGCCCGCTCACGGCCATCCACCTCCAGGACGATCCCGTAGTCCTCCTGCCAGCGGAGTGTACGCGTGTCGTCCTCCATAATCTGGCCGAACAGTTGATTTGCCGCGTAGCTGATCTGCTCGACCAACGCCTTGGTCACGAATGGGCTGGCCTTCAGCAGGATAGAGCGCAGAGAGCCCAAAAGCTCCTTCTGTCCAGTAAGCCGGTCATGCAGTGATAGAGCGACAACTAGCTGCTGCTGCCGCGTTTGCAATCTGGCGATCTCCTCCTCCGCTCGGTTCAGGCGATCGCGCCATTGACCCAATTCCGTCTCCAGGCGCACGCTGCGTTTGCGAATCTCGTCCACCTGAGCCACCGCTTCCTGGTAACGTTCTTCGTTGAACTCACGCTCACTTTCTGCCAGTAGTGCCTGTTCGCTCTCGTAGCGTCCCCGCGCGGCTTGTAACGCCGTCTCGGCCTCGGCAACCGCTTGCTCCCGCAAAGAGAGGTCTTCGGCTGCAGTCTGATGGCGTCGGTAGAGGTCGTCGGCTGTCTGGAATGTCTCCAGTTGGGAAGAGATTCGGGCTGCCTCGGCTTCCACATTGGCGAAGGCCGCCATCCGCTCGTCGAGCGCCGTGAGCAAGCTCCGTTGCTGCTCGGCTTGCGCCAGTTGCCGCTGGATCGCCTCTTCAGTCTGCACGCGTCTCTTAGCTTGGTGGAGTGCCACATCCCGCCGCTGTCTCGGGTTGCCCAATTCCCCCAACATTTTCTGCAATTCCTCCACGCGCTGCGGCGCGTGCTCTAGCGCTTTGGCCGCGTCACCCGCTTCAGTCAGCTGGGCGCGCCGCGGTAGGCTTCATGGCCGGCCCGGTTGGCTTCAGTGATCGTTACTGCCTCCTCGCTTTCCGCCAGTCTTTGTTGAGCCGCGGCCAGTGTCCGCTCCTGTTCGGCGACTGCCTGCTTCAGCATCTGGGCCGAGTTTCGCAGGGCGAGCAACCGCTCCCGGCTGTTGTACTGACGATAGCCGAGGTGACAGTCGGCCATGTGGAGGAAGGTGGCGCGCATGATAATCCCGGGCAAGATTCTGAATGTGATGAGGTGGTGGACGATTGTTCACCGCAGGGCGGGCGCCGTCGAGCGCAGTCAGTCTCTGTCGTCGCGCTCGGAAGAGATGAACAGGCTGAGGAGAAAGCTGACGATGCTGATGACGATGGCGCCCCAGAAGGCGGCCCCAAAGCCCTCTACCCGGAAGCCGACGTTGAACAGCCCGGCCAGCCAGCCGGTCAGGAGCAGCATCAGCGCATTGACGACAAGGGTGAACAGGCCGAGCGTGACCACATAGGCCGGGCAGGTAACCACTTTGACAACCGGCTTGATGACCGCGTTGACAATGCCGAAGATGAGGGCAACCGCCAACAGGCTGACGACATCCACCCGGCCGTCCCCGGCGAATTCAATGCCGTCGATCAGGGTTGCCGCCGCATAGAGGGCGATGGCGTTGCCGATGATCCGCAGAAGAAGCGTCATCGCGGGCTACACGCGCCGGCGCATCGTGTAGAGCGTGCTGCGTAAAGAGAAGCCGTGGTCCAGCAGCGTCTGCGTCGCGATTTCGTCCTCTGTGCTGACGGACGCCCGCAGCGGCCAGCGCGGCGCGTCCTGCAGCAGCGCCAGCGCGCTCAGAATCAGTGGCTGGGCATACCGTTCCTGCGCTTCGCGCCGCAGCCAAAGTCGGATATGGTGCTCACCCCGCCAGCAGCGTGCTATGACCTGGATTGCGCCTTCAAAACGGCTGCCGTAGTCGCGGACCGCATAGCGATGGACGCGCTGACGGCCGGCCAGCCTGCTGAACAGCTCACCGATGCGCTTCTCCAACGGGAGTTGAAAGTCGTCGCGGCGTGCCGCCCGCCACCATTGGGACTCCGCGCTCGGCCGGCTGGCGGCCAGCTCATAGAGCAGATTGCCTTCGGAGGCTGAAAACGGCTGCAGATTGGTCAGCGTCGGCCGAGTGACCGGCCTGGGCACGCCCGGCGCGTACAGTTCGGAGGCGCCTCCCATATTCTCGAAACGCAGCCGTTCGTAGAGGCCGCGGGCGATCTCGTTTTCCCCGCGCACCTGCAGCACTGCCCACGAGCCGCCCATATCGCGAATATACTCCAACGCATGCTCCATCAGGGCGCGACTGATCCCGCACCCGCGCCAAGCCGGTGAGACCGCCACATTCGCGATCTGCCAGCGCCCGCTGCCGCTTGACGCCCGCTGCACGGTCACATTGCCCACCACCCGGTTGTTCTCGACCCAGACAAATCCGCTGAAGACATTCCGGAACTCCCCGGTGCTGCGAGCAAGAATGCCCACCAGGCCGCTCATGTAGCCGAGCATCCTCAGCTCTCGCAACGCGGCCTCGCCCTGTTCGTCCAACTCGTCGGAGAAGGCGTCGGCAATCAATCTTGAAACGGCGCGAAGATCGCGCCCGACGTCAAACGGTCGGATGCCGCGCTGGGGCCCGGTCAGGCGCTCGGTGGCGGAACGAATCACGGCAACCATTTAGCGAAGTTCGTAGCGTGTCCGGCAATTCACTGCGAAACGCGCACGAGCGCAGGACGCAGGATCCGATCCTGGATGCGATAGCCGGTGCGTAGAGTCTGGATGATATGTCCGCTGGGGACATCAGCGTTCGGTTCGTTCGAGATTGCCTCGTGACGGGTAGGGTCGAATTCTCCGCATGCGTCAAGCGGCTCGACCTCCGCGTTGGCGAGAACGTCCAGTAGTTTCTGTTGAATCTGCTCAAAGCCCTCAAGCCAGGCCCGCTCATCTCCCGGAACGCCGCCGGGAACGTTCTGGAAGGCCAGCTCCAGGTCATCGAGAACCGGCAGCAGCTGGCGCATCATGTTTTCTTTGTCGCGCTTGATGCGCTCCTGGTGCTGGCGTTCGCGGCGTTTGCCGGCGTTCTCATACTCGGCGACCGTGCGCTGCATCATGTCGACCGCGCTGGCCGCCTGCTCCTGGGCCTCGGCCAACTCCGATTCAAGCCGGGCGATGCACTCTCCGGGCGTCTCCTGTCTCTCGTCGGCCTCCTCAGCCTCACGTGCACCGTCCGCCTCGGGGCCTTCAGCGTCAAGAATTGCCTCTTCAGGCAACTGCCCGTTTCCTGTTTCCACCGACCCGTTTTTCCGCTCTTCCTCTTGATTCATAAATGGTCCCGTTGTCCGGAATGTTCTCCTGTGATCTAGCCGTAGATCTGATGCATTAGTTCGTCCAGGAGGGTGGCGACATAGCGCACGGCCCCGATTGTGCGGCCGTAGGGCATGCGCATCGGGCCGACCACGCCCAGTAGCCCGCTGACGCGGTCGGGTACGCCGTAGCGGCTCAGCACCAGGCTGATGTCCTGCATGTCGCCGAATCGGCCTTCCCCGGCGATCATCACCTGCACGTCGTTCAACTCCATGACATCATGATATATCTCTTGCAGCATGGAGCGCTGCTCGAATACCTGCACCATCCGCCGCACCTGTGGCCCGTCGGCAAACTCGGGCGCGGCCAGCGCCTGGGCCAGCCCGTGTCGATAGACGCGTTCGCCGATCTGCTCCTTCGACTGGCGTAGCGTATTGAGCACCAATTCGCCCACCTCGCGCGCGAATCCGCTGAATCCCTCCAGTTTCTCCGGCAGATCGGCGATGTTGGCCCCCGAAATCTCTTCATTGAGTTGGTTGCTGGCGCGGCTCAACTCCTCCTGAAAGATCGGTTGCTCCAGCGTGATCAACTGCTGTTTCAATGTGCCTGTAGCCAGCACCAGCACCAGCAGCACAACGGTATCCTGAATGCCAATCAACTCCAGGTGTTTGACCCGGCTGGACATCGAGCGGGGCGAAGTCGCCAGCGCCGCGCCCCTGGAAGCTTTTGCCAACACAGCCGTGCTGAGGCGGAGCCACTGATCAATCTCCCGCCTCGCCTGATGGAACTGATGGCGGATCATCTGCCGCTCGCGCGAGGGCAGGTCGGTGTGCGCCATCAAATGCGTCACGAAATAGCGGTAACCTTCATCGGTCGGGATGCGGCCGGCGCTGGTATGTGGATGTGTCAGCAGCCCGGCCTTTTCCAGCGCCGCTAGGTCGTTGCGAATCGTCGACGCGCTGACGCCCATGTCGTACTTCTGCGCGATCGATTTGCTGCCCACCGGTTGGGCGCTCTTCACATATTCCTGGATGACGACGCGCAGAACCTGTTTGCGCCGCTGGCTCAGCTGAAGGTCCTTCATGAATTCACGGCAAAACTATCTGGTCTCGGGTCTTAGCACTCCTGCAATGGGAGTGCCAATCAAGCAGGAAGTGTAACAAATCAAACCGCGAGTTGTCAAGGGATTGGGGTCGATTCAATAGGCATTCTTGTTCGTGCCCAGCAGCCATTGTCCCAGTGTTCGCAGCAGAATTTTAATGTCCAGAGCCAGCGACCAGTTCTCGATGTACCAGAGGTCGTACTTCGTGCGCTCCTCGATGGATGTGTCCCCGCGCAGCCCGTTGACCGCGGCCCAGCCGGTCATTCCCGCCTTTTCGCGGTGGCGGTCCATGTAGCGCGGAATCATCTGCCGGAACCGCTCAACGTAGACCGGCCGCTCCGGACGCGGCCCCACCAGGCTCATCTCGCCGAAAAGAATATTAATCAACTGCGGAAGCTCATCGATATTGGTGCGCCGGATGAATGCGCCCAACTTTGTGCGCCGCGGATCGTTCTCGACCGTCCAGCCTGGCCCGGACTGTTCAGCGTCCTGGCGCATCGAGCGAAATTTCAGGATCTTGAACGATTTGGCATCCAGCCCCATCCGTTCATGCGTATAGAAGACCGGACCCGGGCTATCCAGCTTGATCAACAGCGCCACCAGCAACAGAAACGGGCTGAGAATCACCAGCCCGATCGCGCTGCCCACCAAATCCATTCCCCGCTTGAGGGTAAGTTTCCAGCCCTGCAGCGCGACATCGCGGATCGTAACCAGGGGAAGCCCGCCGAGATAGCCGATCGTAACTTCGCTCGCCATGATTCCAAACGCATCCGGCAGAACGCGAATACCGACCTTTTCCCGCTCACACAGGCTGATGATGCCTATCAGCTCCTCATGTGTACTTTCCGGCAGCGCGATGATCACTTCGTCAACGGCATATTCGTCGATGACTTTGGGAATGTCGACAACACTGCCCAGTACCGGCACATTGAGAATCGAACGTCTGGTGCCGTTGTCGATGACGCCGACCACCTTGAAGCCAAACTTTGGATTGGCCTGAATCCTTTGTAGGATCATGCGGCCCGTGTCGCCGCCGCCGATCAGCAGCACGCTGTCATCGCCGATTCCCCTTGACTGTGCATTCCACTGTATCTGCGCGTGCAACGTGCGGCCGACGGTCAGCAGGAAGATATTGAGCAGCCAGGCATAGCCCAGGAAGGTACGGTGGTATACAAAATCCCGTAGAAAAAGATTCACCAGCGCGACCGTCAGCAGTGTGCAGAGCGTGGTCAACTTTACGGTACGAAAGATTTCATCCAGATAGCCGAGCGGCCGCCGGCGATGGTACATGCGTTGGGTAAAGAAGAGCGCAAGGAGCAGGACCGATTGCACCAGCGGTAGGGGCAGGAACTCTACAAAGGGTCCGACGATGATTTCCGGCTGCAACTCCATCAGCCGCGGCGTCAAGTTCATCTCCGTGAGTTCGTGGGCGAGATAGAACGCAAGCCACGTGCTCCCCGCATCCACCAGGACCAGCGAGAGCGCAAACAGGAATTGGGCGCGCTTGAGCAGACCGGGACGCTGCCCGCGCAGAGCCGCGTAGCTGCCATTGGGGCTGGGAGATACGTCCTGCTCCGACGCCGCATTCTCCACGCCAGCGCGCCCCGATGGCCGCGCTTTCGTCAGCGTCTCCTCAAATTCCGAGCCTGGTTGAACTGGTGACTTCCACATCTTGCCTATTGCCTGAAGCCGAACGTTTGCGGCCAATCACGAATTGCAATCAGACCCGTTCCTGGCGTAGTTTCCACAGCCGGACCGCAATGTCCACCCCTCCGATCAGAGCGATCCCCAACCAGATCAATTTGTCCAAAACCCAGGAACTGTTGGTCCGGTAGTGCTTGCGATAGAAGATCCACATCGCTTCGTAGAAGGCGAGGCGGGCTTTGCGGCTCTTGCGGCTGGAGGCCTCTTTCACGTGGGTGACCTCCACCTCGCCGTTGTACCAGACTTCCCAGCCGGCGGTCTTGATTCGCTTTGCCCAATCCAGGTCTTCGCCGTACATGAAATAGGCCTCGTCCAACAGCCCGACTTGACGGACCGCCTCTCCGCGCACTTGCATATACGCGCCGACAACCGAATCCACCGGATATACCGCCTCTTCCGGCAGATAGCCCAGATTGTAGGCGTTGAAACGCCTGCTGCGCGGGAAGAGCCGGCTTAGCCGGGTCATGCGGCAGAAGCTCACCCAGGGTGTGGGGAAGCTGCGCCGGCAAGCCAGATCCAGCGTTCCGTCCGGGCGTCGTAAACGCGGTCCGGCCGCACCGACCTTGGGCCTCTCATCCATAAAGAGGAGCATCTCGGCCAGGGCAGTCGGCGGCAACACCGTGTCGGCATTGAGCAGAAGCACGAAGCGCGGAGGGGGCGCGCTGCCGGAGGGACGGCATTCACCGAAGCCGAGTTGACGCAGAGCAAGGTTGTTGGCCGCGCTGAAGCCCAGATTGGTCTCGGAAACGATCAGGCCTATCTGGGGAAAGCGGTCACTTACCATGGCGACGCTGTCGTCATGGCTGTCGTTGTCTACTACACAGACGGTATAGGTGAAGCTGCCGTTGGACGCGAAAACGGATGTAAGGCAGCCGGCAAGGAGCGCGCCGGCGTTATAGTTGACGATGACGATGGCGAGGTCCAGCCTCTTGGCATACGAAAAAGCCCCGGTCGAGACGCCGCTCCCAAGCTGTGACGCCGGCAAACCGGTCGTCTCGATCCATTCTGACCAGGCGATATAGCGAGGAGACTGCATTGTTTGAGCTGAAAACCGATTATGGACTGTGATTCATGCGCTTGAGCGACGGGGATGATTAACAGCTACGCAGCGCAGGACAGTTAATCAAGCAAATCAGACAAACGACAGGAATCGCAGTCGGATCTGTCTGCTATGTGCGAAATTGATTCTAGCACGGCCTCAATCATTCGACAAAGAGGTTGCCCGAACCGCCTTCGCAGCCTGGGCCAATCTTTTCAGTTCGCTGGAAGCCGAACGGCCAAATGCGCATAAGGCCGCCTACGGCCAGCGCAGTGCGAACTCCAGGATGCGCTCAACGGGCAGGTCCGGCAGAAGAAGGGCGTCTGCTGCCTCCGCCAGGTGTTGGGGCGAGAGCGAACGCCATTCGCGTCCTTTGCAACCCGGCAACGCGTCTAGGGGGATGAGGCCGATCAGTTCGCCGCGGTCCAACGAGACCGACAGGCGCGCGGCCTCCTGGCGGATCGCTTCGACGACGGCGAGCGGCGGCGTTGTGCGATAGTCTACAAGATTCATGCTCACCTGGGCCTGTCCGTCCACGCTGAGCCCCAGGGCGCGCACCGCCGGCAATCCGCCATTGCTCTCCCGAATTTTGCGGGCTATGGCTTTGGCCGCCGCGACATTGGCGCTGCGCAGAAAGACGTTGAAGGCGATGAGTATGGGCCTGGCTCCTACGATGACGGCGCCCGCGGGGCCGACCTGGGCTGGGCCGTAATCGGGCAGATGCTCGGGGAACCGGATCTGCTGGACAAGGGCCTCATACTCCCCGCGGCGGATATCGGCGATGTGGCGCCTGTCCGGCCTGGCGGCCGCGGCTGAGTAGAGGTAGACGGGCAGCCCCAGTTCATCCCCGATCCGGCGACCTAACTGACGCGCGAGGCGTGCGCACTGCGCAAGCGAACTTTCACGCAGCGGCACGAGCGGAACCACATCGGCCGCGCCCAACCGCGGGTGAACGCCCCGCTGCCGGCGCAGGTCGATGCGGCTACTCGCTACTTCAACCGCATCGAATAACCCCCGCAGAACCGGCTCCGGCGGCCCCGCGACCGTCAGAACGGTGCGGTTGTGGTCGTGATCGCTTGTGCGATGGAGCAACCGTGCGCCGTGCGTCTGAACAGCCGCCGCCAGCTCGTCAATGACCTGCGCGCGGCGGCCCTCAGAAAAGTTGGGGACCGCCTCGATCAGTGGCCTCGCATTCATCGTATGGACCGCGATTATCCGCTTCGCCCCAGCAGCCATTTCACTAGCAAGAGAATGGCAAAGGCGGTCACCATCAGCACAAGGGACAAGGCCAGCGCCACGTCGAGGTCCATCTCGAAGCCGATATAGATGGCCAAGGGCATTGTCTGCGTGCGCCCCGGATAGTTGCCGGCAAAGAGGATGGTCGCGCCGAAATCTCCCAACGCCCTGGCCCAGGTCATAACCAGCCCGCCGAGCAACGAGGCGCGGGCGAGTGGGACCGTCACAAAGCGGAAGACCTGCCGGCTGTCAGCCCCATCGAGCGCGGCCGCTTCTTCCAGTTCGGCGGCGCTGCGGCTGAGACCGCCAATGGCCGCCCGGATGTAGTAGGGCGAGGCGACGAAAAGCTGGGCGAGAATGACGGCCAGCGAGGTAAAGGCGATTTCGATCCCGACCACCGACAGGCTCTGCCCAAGCATCCCGCGGCGGCCGAAGGCCATCAGCAGCGCCAGGCCGGCCACCGCCGGGGGCAGGACCGTCGGCAGATCGATAACCGTGTCCAGTACGCGGCGGCCGGAAAAACGCCTCCGGGCAATAAGCAGCGCCAGCGGCGTGCCCAGGAGGACGGTCAGCAACGTTGCCGTAGCCGAGGTCCATACGCTGAGGAGGATGGCGCGGCGCGCGACCTCCTGCGTGAGATGCGTGCCGATATCGGCTAACTCCGTGCGCCAGATGAGCGCCAGAAGCGGCAGCACCAGGAACAGGATCATCGGCACGGCCGACCAGAACAGCGTCATGCCCGCGCGCGCGCGGGAGGAAGCGGCGTCCAGGGCGCCGCGCGCCCGGCCGACGGGAATAGGCATGGATTCCGCCGCTTCACTCGTTCGCATGGTCGGATGCCTGCGCGGGCGCAGGACTCGCGTTGTCAGCCCGGCATTGCGTGGAGAAGCCGTGCGTCTCCAATACAGCCGCGCCTTCCTCGGAGAAGAGCCAGGCGATGAAGGCCGCGGCCTGTTCGGGCTGCTTGACGCCCTGGACCATCGCAATCGGATAGGTTGCAGTGATATTGAGATGGGCAGGGATCTCGATGCGCTGCAGGCCCGCATCGCCGATGAGGTCGCTGGCGTAGACAACACCGGCATCGGCTTCGCCCAACTGTAGTTTGCTGAGAACGCCGCGCACGTTCTGCTCCTCCGATACGATATTGGCTTCGAAGCCGTCCCGAAAACCGACGCCCAGACGTTCGTCGTCTGCCGCATTGGCCAGGAATTGGCGCGTGTAACGCCCGACGGGTACGGCATCCGCGCCAATCACGATTTTCAGGCCCGGCTGCGCCAACTTCCGCAGCGCTTCGATGGCTGACGGCCTGTCCGCGCCGTCGGAAAACGGAGCAGACTGTCCGTAGCCGATCTCCAACCGGTTGCACGCCAAAGTCTTCACGTCTCTCAGCTCAACCCGTCCAGCATCAATCGCCGCCTGCATCTGCGCCTCGTCGGCCGAGACGAAAATGTCGGCACGCGCCCCCTCGCGCAGCTGCCCCGCGAGCTGCTGGGAACCGGCAAAGTTGAAGACAACGTTACCGCCATAGCCGCTCTCACCAAACGACCGCGCCGCCTGTTGGAAAATATCGGTGAGCGACGCGGCCGCAAAAACCGTGACAGCGTCCGTTCTGGATGATGCCGTCGCATCAACAGATGGCCCACGGCAGCCGCCGGGCAGCAAAACGCCCGATAGAATAGCCACCGCGCCGAGGATACAGGCACGCCAGGATGCCCGGCGCTGCGGCCGTGAATCGCTCTGCAAGAACAGTCTCGCTCCCCGTTGAACCGTAGCGCGGCGGGCGAATAAACCGGATCCGCCGCCTGCCGCCGGAATCCACCCGCGAGCAGCCGCCATCAAACAGACAAACCGAACGCAACTTCAGCAAAGCGCCGAGTTGATGATAGCACCGTCCCCGCAGCCGCTTCAAATTCAGCCCGTTCCCAGGGATGCCGCGCCCCAAACCTGTGCGCGGCTGCCTCCGTTCCATTCAGTTCTAGGCGATATGGTATGATCGATGGACGTCGGCAGCGGCGCGGCAGTGCGATCGGGCTGCGTCTGCTACGTAGATGAAAGGAGCAGCGGTGATAGAGCAAGCAGGGCATTGGAACGATTTTGTCAGCGGCCACGCGCACGCGCATCTACTGCAGACCGACGAATGGGCGGAGTTGAAATGCCGCTTCGGCTGGTGGGCCAGGCGCATTCACCTGCCGGATTCGGATGGCGGCGCGGCTCGGGCCGGCGCGCGGGTCCTCTTTCGCAAAAATATGGGACAGGTCCTGGCGTACGTTCCCAGAGGTCCGCTGGTGGACTGGACCGACAAGGCGTTAACGGAAGCGACGGTTGCGCGCGTGTCCGCCGCGGCTCGGGAGGAGGGCGCGTTCGCGCTCAAGATCGAGCCGGGCCTGCTGGACACGGCGCAAAACCGGCAGCGGCTCGCGGCGGCCGGCTTCCATCCCAGTCCCCAGGCGATCCAGCCCCGCAGCACGGTTGTCGTGGACCTGCAGCCGGACGACGATGCGATCCTGGCGCGCATGAAGAGCAAATGGCGCTACAACATCCGGCTGGCCGCGCGCAAGGGGGTAACCATACGGACGCTGGGGGCGCATGAGCTGCCTCTCTTCCAGCAACTGATGGACGAAACGGGGACGCGCGACGGCTTTACCGTGCACAGTGCCGCCTACTACCGGGCTGCATTCGAGTTGCTGGCGTCTCGCTGGGGCGTTTTCCTACTGGCCGAGCACCAGGGCGGTCCACTGGCAAGCATCGCTGTCTTTGCCGTCGGTCCGACCGCCTGGTATTTGTGGGGCGCCAGCAACAATCGCCGCCGCAACTTGATGCCCAACCACGCGCTACAGTGGGAGGCGATGCGCTGGGCCAAGGCGTGTGGCTGCACACGCTACGATCTCTGGGGCATTCCCGACGAGGTCGGCGCGGTTGCCACCGGTCTCTGGGACGAGGGGCGCAAGGCGGTTCTCGCCGAGCAGGCGCCGGTGGATGTGAACGCCTTCCCGGAGGGAGATCTGTGGGGCGTTTTCCGCTTCAAACAGGGGTTTGGCGGCACGGTTGAGCGCACGGTCGGCGCCTGGGATCTGCCCCTGAACCGGTCCGTTTATGGCCTCTATCGCGGCGTGCTGCTGGCAAAAGATCGGGTTGTGTCGGTCAAGAAAGGGAGCGCCAACAGACCACAAAACGGCAAACCGGGGACCGCCAAGCCACCGTCACCGCGAGTCATCCCGGCAGACTTGGAACCGGTTACGCAGGAGCCGGCATGGGAAGAGATGATGGCGCAGCTGCCGCCTGATCACGGCCACGTGTTACAGAGTTGGACGTGGGGTGCTGTCAAGGCCGGCAGCGGTTGGCAGGTCGAGCGGTGGGCGGTACAGCGCGGCGGCCGGCTCCTGGGAATCTTCCAGTTCCTGTGGCGGCAGCCGGTGGTGTCTCTGCCCCTGCGGGTGGCTTACGTGCCCAAGGGCCCGCTGCTGGACTGGTCGGACGACGAAGCGGCCGCGTTGGTATTGGCGCGAATCGAAGATCTAAGCCGGCGGCGCGGCTGTCTGCAGGTGAAGATCGATCCCGATGTTGCCGAAGAGAGCGCTGAGGGGAAGAGGCTGATGTCGCTGCTGGCGCGGCGCAACTGGCGTTTCAGCCCGGAGCAGGTCCAGTTCAAGAACACGGGCTTCACTGACCTTACTGGGAGCGAGGAGCAGTTGCTCGCCTCGTTCAAGAGCAAGTGGCGCTACAACATCCGGTTGGCGGAGCGCCGCGGTCTGACCGTACGCAGCGGCAAACCGGCGGACCTGCACAACTTCTATCGGCTCTATCAGGAGACGAGCGCACGCGACGGTTTTTTGATCCGTCCATTCGCCTACTACGATGCCTTGTGGCGCACCTTTCTTGAGTTGCAGGAGAATGGCCGCGCACGCGCCGGCGGTGCGCTGCTGTTGGCGGAACATCCGCAGGAGGAGCTGCCTGTCGCCGGACTGTTTCTGTTCCGTCATGGCCGCGGGGCGCTCTATTTCAACGGGGCCAGCAGCGAGCGCCGCCGCCGCGACATGCCCAACTATCTGCTGCAATGGCGGGCATTACAGTGGGCCAGGGAACAGGGCTGCACAGTTTATGATTGGTGGGGCGCGCCGACGGATCCTGACGATCCGAGCGACCCGCTTCAGGGGGTCTGGCGCTTCAAGCAGGGCTTCGCTGCCCGCCTTGCCGTGCATACGGGCGGCTGGGACTGGTCTCCTAGCCCGCTTCTGTGGCACGGCTACCACCTGGGCAAGTCGCTGGTAACTGCAGTGGTCAGCGATTCGTGATGAATAACGGCGGGCGCCGTTTTTCACTATCCACTACCTACAATCCACTATCCGTTAATTTGTGTCCGTCGGGGATGGCGATTGGCGTATCCGAGTCGTTGGTCAGGGTCACGTCGCCTTCAATCGAAACAGACGCGCCAAATGTGAACGGCCCGCTGATGTTCAGGCTGCGGCAGCCGATCAGTGAAGGCGGCCCGTGGGGGAAACGCGCCTCGATCTGGTCTATGAATTGGTAAAAGCGGTCGTCCAACTCGACATGGGGCGCGCCTGGCGGGTAGGGAGGTGTGCCCCTGCGTGGATCCAGTTCGACCCGCTGCTGGCGGTCCAATCGGTAGGCATCCGAGCGCAGGGCAAGCAGGTCGTTGCAACGTTTTACCGGCAAGAAGCGGTCGCGCGGCACCTGGATCGCCTGCGCGCATTCGAACGCGGAGAGCGCCAGCCCGACCGCGGTCTCCAGCTGGTAAACCGGCGGGGAATCGGGACGCGACGGGTCCACCGGTTTGTTGTTGACGATCATCGGCAGATCCAGGAAGCCGTCCCGTTCTTCCAGCAGGGCTTGCAGAGAGGGCAAATGAATCCACAAATTGTTGGTGTTGAAAAGGCGGTAGCGGTCTATATCCTGGAACTGCTCGATCTCCTCCGGCGGGCACTGCGCGATCTCGCGCAGCAGGAGCCTTCCATCGGGACCCTGCGCCAGATGTCCCCCCTTGCAGTCGGCCGCGGTGCGGGCTGTCACCTCCATCAGGAAGGGTAGCTTGCACGCGGCGAAATATCCGAGAATGTTGATGTCCACTGTTGCGCCCAGATTGTCGGCGTTGCTGACGAACATATACTCATAGCCCTGGTCGAGCATCTGCTTGAGCAGGCGGCTGGTGTGCAGGGCGAGGTAGATGTCTCCGTGACCGGGCGGGCACCATTCCTTGGACGGATCTTCCTGCCATTCCACTGGCGCCAGCGTATCCTGCCAGATCTTAGGCACCCTGTTTTGCAGGAAAGTGAAGGGCAGACCACCGGCAGCGTCCCGCACAAGCTGCGGATAGGCTGCCAACGCCTCTTGCGTCTCCCCTTGCGTGCTGTAGCTGTTCATAAAGATGAGGGGCAGTCGGGCCGTCATCTCCTGGCGCAGGTGCAGGACATGGCGCACGATAATGTCGAAAAAGCGCAGCCCGTCTTTCACCACCAACAGCGATCTCGGTCCATTCAGCCCCATCGTCGCGCCGAGTCCTCCATTGAGTTTGACAACGAGGAGCCGGTTGAGCGCGTCCTCGCTAGCCGCATGGTGGTCGACCGCGGCCGATCTGTCGGCAATATCTGTTGGCTGGCGGGCATCTGTGCCGGGGATGTAGCCGGTGGCGCCGGCTACAAGTTGGGCGTAGTAGTGTTCAAAGCTACGAATCAGCAGATCATCCAGACCCGCGCGCTGCATCTTCTCACGAACCGGTGCGAATGACACTGCACGATTTCGACCCATTCAATGACCTCGACGTTGAGTGTTATGACCTGAGTGCGTTCAGATGGTGAACGAGTCCTCTGCCGTTCTGCGTAAGCATAGCCGAAACGGTTGTAGTTTCATTATCTATCTTTTTGCCTGTTCGCTACGAATCTGGCCCTGCTTCTCTCTCACTATGGCGTTCCTGGCCACGAACCGCTGAGAATTGACCGCCAGAAAATTACAGCCGGTGCTTCACCAGCCGACCGCGCAACCGTCCTTACGCGGGTCGCTGCCGCCGATCAGGACGCCGCTCTCCGGATCGCGTACAATGATCTGGCCTCCGCCAAATCCTCCTCGCCCTGCCCCATTGACCGGCACCAACTGATGCCCGCGGCGTACCATCTCCGTCAGCGTCTCGTATTCCCAGCCCTCTTCGATCATCAGCAGGCCGCCGGCTTCGTCCGCGCCCATGCCCGCGTGCGGCCCGCTCAATGACCAGCGGGGCATATCCAGCGCCTGCTGCGGGCTCATGCCGAGGGCGGCCATATTGACCAACATCTGCAGGTGCCCTTGCGGCTGCATATAGCCGCCCATCACGCCGAAGCTGGCGTGCAGCGCGCCCTCGCGCGTCGTCATCGCCGGTATGATCGTGTGATAGGGGCGCTTGTTGGGCGCGAGGCAGTTGGGATGGTCGGGGTCAAGCACGAAAAGCGCGGCCCGGTTCTGCAGGCTGACGCCGCTACCGGGCACAACCAAGCCGCTGCCGGTGCCCTGATAGAGGCTGTTGATGAAACTGCACGCGTTCCCCTGGCCGTCAGCTGTGGTCAGATAGACCGTATCCGAACCGGCAATTGGATAACCGTGAGAGACGGTCGCGGCCGCGCGCTTAGGGTGAATCTCTTTGCGCCTCCGTTCAGCGTAGGCCCGGCTGGCGAGCGCGTCCAGCGGAATCTGTACAACGTCGATGTCGCAGACCCACTGGCGGGCCTCGGCGTAACCGATGCGCATACACTCTACCAGCGTGTGGAGGCGATCAACGCTGGACATACCGGCCAGATCGAAGCCGTCCGCCAGATTGGCCGCGATGATGGCCGCCAGCCCCTGGCCGTTGGGCGGACACTCGTAAAGGCGCACGTCGCCGAAATCGGCGCAGACCGGCTCGTGCCATGTGCTGGTGTGGGCGGCCATATCATCCGGCGTGATCCAGCCGCCGTAGCGCTGCACATGCTCGCTCAGCGTGCGCGCGAATTCGCCGCTGTAGATCGCCTTCTTGCCGTCGGCGGCGATGGCGCGCAGCGTCCCGCCCAGCGTGGGGATGCGCATCACCTGACCCGCCTGCGGGGCGCGGCCATCGATGAGAAGCTCGCGGCCGCTGGACTGCTCCGGTCCGTTGTCCAGGTCGCTGCTGATCCAGCGCGGCGACCGCAGCAGTTTGGCTGTCTGCCCGGCCCAGCCCTGGCCGATCCATTCGGTGACGGGATAGCCCTCTTCGGCGAGGCGGATGGCCGGCTTCAACACGTCAGCCAGTGTCATCTCCCCGTGTCTTTCCAGCAGGTCGCTCCACCCAGCCACGGTTCCAGGAATGCTGACGCTGTGCCCGGTGAATTGGGGCATGCGCGTGTACCCGAGGCCGCACAGATCGTCAATCGACGCGGCCGCCGCCGCGCGCCCGGAACCGTTGAGCGCGGTCACGCGTTCTGTCTTGGCATCCCAGTAGAGCGCAAAACAGTCGCCGCCGATGCCGGTCGAGATCGGCTCGACGACGTTCAATGCTGCGGCGGTGGCGATAGCCGCATCGGCTGCGTTGCCCCCCGCCTGCAGAATCGAAAGTCCCGCCTGGGCAGCCAGGGGCTGACTGGTGGCGACCAGCCCGTTGCGCGACATGACATTGCTGCGGCGGGAGCGAAAGACGAAATCATAGTTCATTGGTAGCACTTACCGGTTTTGCCGGCCCCTTGCTGCGCGCTGATTCCCCTGTTCGACGGGGCCCCGAAAGGGGAAAAATTCGATTTATCCAGTTGGACTTAGACAGTTCATATTAGTCGATTGCCAGGGAATCGGCAAAGCGTTCGCGGATTGTATCTGCTATGTAGTCGATGCGTCTGCAACAGGCTTCGGGACCCCCGGGGATTTCAGCCTTTTTTGGCGGAACAATGGGGCTACGATAGACTATACGAGAGGCATTTTCCATCCCTGACCGGTTGCCGCCAAGGCTCTGAACCTGGACCCGGCGGCGACCTGTTTCGCGACCCGGCTTCCTGATTTCTATCTCCGCCAATGGGTTTTCTGGTTGAGGCCGTTGCCAATATTGCGCCTTATATCTACGCTGTTTGCGGAGCGCTGGCCCTGTACCAACTTTACCGCACATGGCAGGTGCGCTCGGAGCGCCGCCAAGCCGTCTTTTCACTGGAACGGGACAAGGCGCTCGACGATCTGTATCGAATCTTTCTCTCGGCTTTGTTGATGCTTGCGGTGATGGGATTCACCTATTTTGCCAGTACAACGCTGCGCGCGGCAATGCTTACGGTCGACCCATCAACAGGTCTTGCTCCTGCGGGCGACACCTCGGCATCTCCCAATGGTTCCGGCTCAGAGCTGATCCCGACGCCAACCTTTACGCCCGAAGCGCCAACGCCCACCCCGAGGCCGACCCGCATCGTCGTCTCCACGCCTGTGCCCGATGACCCGGAGGAGGACGCGCAGCCGGAACCCACAACGCCCACATCCCAGCCTCCGGCCATCTCCCCGGCCCTTTGCCCAGACGCCCGCTCGGTCATTCTTTCGCCGGGAAACGGAGCGGTCGTGAACGGAGTTGTGCCAATCGTCGGCACCGCCCAGCACGATCAGTTCAGCTACTACAAGCTGGAGATTGCGCCCAGTGGAGCGGACCAGAGTTTCAGCTACCTCGCGGGCGACGAAAGTCCCGTGGTCGGCGGTCTACTCGGCAACCTGGACAGCAGCAAAGTTGCCGCAGGCACCTATACGGTCCAACTCGTGGTTGTGGATAGAACCGGCAACTACCCGTCACCTTGTCGCGTGACGGTTGTCGTTCAGAACTGAGCCGGGGGGATGCAGTGAAGGGCCTTTCCCCTTCGTCCTTTTGGACGCGGATGTTGAACAATAGATTTCCGGACCTGCAGAAATCTCTGATTGCTTTCCGCAATCTGTCCGGTGGGAGGCCGTTGGCGGCCGGTGTTGCATTGGTCGCCGCGCTGGCCCTGCTCGCGGTAGTGTCGACTTTCATGCGCGACGGCAATTGGGCCGCCCTGCCGGTGACCTTCAATACGCCCACCGAGGCTGCCGCGCTGCAGGTGGAGCCGACACCCGCTGCGACGGATATCCCCACTGCAACCGCGACGGACACGCCGTCGCCAACTTTTGCGCCGACCGCTACCGAAACACCGACTCCCACCGAAACACCGACCGCCACGGCAACGGACACACCAACCGCGACGGCCACACCAACCGCGACCCCAACGGCCACGGCGACACCGACTGCCACCGCGACACCGATACCAACCGCTACCGAGTTATATGTGCCGATCAGCGTCTTTCCCTCCGATATCGAGATCGGCGCATCGGATAATGTGACCGCACGCATCGTTCTCTTTCCCGCCCGCCTGCGCGCCGGCCCGTCGACAGAGGATGATGTCTTGGAACGCCTGGGCCAGGATGTCCAGGTCACCCTGGGCGGCATTACAGCCAATCTCGAGTGGGTACTCTTGAAGGTGACCGATGCGAGAACGGAGTCGGACGGTAAAGAAGGTTGGATGGCCGTCGAGTTGATCGAAATAGAAGGTGACCTGGACACGCTGCATCACTACACGGATGAGGGCATTCGCGTTCGCCCGTTTGGCTCGCGCCCGCCCGGCATTGGCATCAGGATGACGCCAACCGTAGGTGGAACGCCCGTATCATCAGGCGGCGGCGGACCAATCGCGCCTGCGACACCAACTGCCACGGCGACGGCGACGCCCACATCCACTCCGACACCAACGGAGACGGCCACATCCACGCCAACGACAACGCCCACCCCAACACGCACGTCCACACCCACATCCACGGCCACATCCACGCCAACGAGTACGCCGACAGCCCAACAGGCCGCGCAAACTGCGGACAACCTGCCGACGGAAGCGTACGCCGTGACGCTGCAGTCCGCGCCAGTCGACCCGCCCGCCGGGGATGAATTTGCAGCGACAATTCTCGGCGAGAGTGCGCCGGTCGATCTCTCGCAGCCGATTTCGGTCCGAACAGACAGCGGTGACGTCCTGTTGCTACAGATCGACCCGGTCGAGGAACAAGTGGAGATGTGGAGCGGAATTCTTGGCGCGTCACAGGGTGAGTGGCTCCCCGCCGCCGCCGATTTCCTCTGGCCAGGCACGCGCGTCTATATCGCCGGCTCGCAGGATGATGAAGGTCGGGTCGTTGTCTCGAATGTGCGGGTTGTTTCTCTGCCCGCGTTTGAGCGTGTCAGGCGCATGGATGTACCGACCTTCGGCGCCGCGTGGCAGGACGGGAAAGCCGCGGCGCTGCTGGGAAGACGGGGCGAGCCCGGCGTCTTCCTCTTGCAACAGGACGGCTCCGTGACCGTAGTCCGCGAGGCTGGTCAGAGCGTTGTGCCTGTCCATAGCGGCGCGCAAGGCTTCGTCATTCCCGATGCCAGCGCGCCGGCGCATCGGAACGGCTTCCTATACGTGCGGGGAGACGGGACCGGACTGTCAGTGCAGACGTATCCCTTCCAGAGCGTGCATGGCATCGCTGCCGATGGCCGCGGGGACCTCTGGTGGATCGAGACGCCGCAGGTTGGGCTGGCCCAATGGCGTCTGTGGCATTACGACACCGAGGCCGGGCAGATCGTACTGCGCGTGCAGGCTTCTACCACTCTGTTGGGCGCGAGAGAGGACCGCACCGTTGAGCCAACGCTCATCGCGGTCCTGGCGGGCGCGGGAGACAGCCGTTCCTTATTGATAGATACCGCCGACCTCGACGCAGGGCGGCAGTACACCGGCCTGTTCCGGGTCGATCTCGACGCCGACGGTGAGGTCGATGTGAGGGAGCTGGTGCCGGAGGGCATCTATCGCGGTCCGTTTGCACTCAGTTCAGACAGCAGCAGCCTGGCCCATTTGGCCTATGATCCGCAACACCCCAGCCTGACGGTCGGTTTTGTGCGTCCGGCCAATCAACTGTGGGTGCGGGAGATGGCTGCCAACGGAGCCGGTGTCCGCGGTCGGTTGAGCGCGCAGACCCAAACCCGCTTTGAGTTTTTCGCCCCACGCGTCGTCTGGCGCGACGACAATCGACTCCTGCTGGGCCGCAGCCGATTTTCGTCCCAGGGTGTTTTCTCGCTTGAAATCTTCGGCATCACCCAAGTGGACCTGGCGGAGACGGATTCCGCGGCTTACACTTCATTTCGCTATCCAGTGGGCGATGTGGTTGGAGACTATACCGCCTGCACAGACGGCACAGTGTTGATCAGCGTGAAGTCGGGCAACGGAGTCCCGCGGTTGGAAGAGTGGAACGGCGACGGGCAGCCCCAGGTGAAAGGTCAAATGCCAGGATTTTTCGACCGTATCTTCCTCTGCTGGCAGCGATATTCCGGCCCGGCTCGGATTCGCAGGTGATTGTGTTCCGTGCGCTGCATTTCGGCCATTCAGGCGCGCTGTTGGCAACTGCTCCCGTTCAGGGGGGCTTTACCACATGGCCGGATGACTGGGTCCACTTCGCCAACACCACCCAACTGATATTGGGATGTATCGGCCTTGTTGTGGCCGCGTTTCTGCTGATTTGGTGGGCCCAGAGGACGGGTCGTTGGTACGCGGTTTTCGCCGGCACGTTGTTGGTCAGTATGCTGTTGAATGTGGCGGCGCTCTACCTGTTCGTCGTTCCGCCCCATAGCGCAGGATGCGTCGATCTCTGCCCCGGGCAGATCGGGTATCCCCATCCGTTCGCCACCCTCGCTCCCAGTGGCGCAGTGCAGATCTACATCGTCGACTTTGTCCTCAACCTGCTGCTGTTGTGGCTGATATGGCTCGGCGGCGCGATCGTCTGGCGTCTTCTGGGCGAGGCGGTCGAACTGCAGGAAAGGGGTTTGCGCTTCCGGCTGCTCTTTGTCGTCGTGTTCATCCTCGTGCCGTGGGGACTGATTCCGCGTTACTTCGGTCCACCCTCAGCCAAAGTGAGCGGTGATGAACTGCGGCTTGCGGTCAATGCCCGCCGCGCCGCCGAAACCACATACAGCGTAACCGGCCTGTGGGTCCAACGCCTGGCGCTGGAGGATATCCGCTACATTCCCCTGGAGGTGCCCGATGTCCTTGGCGGCATCGACAAACCGCAGGCACAAGTCTGCCTGCGGGGCTATACCTACTTTTATCTGCCGTGGCGCCGCTACCGGATTAAACTCGACCAGACAGGCGTAACGCCCCTGAACTTCCAGGAGTTGCCCCTGACCGGCAGTTGCTGGCAGCCGTGAAGGGTGAGGAGAGCGAGGTTGAGGCGCCTCGCCCTCCTCAATACTCGCTGACTACCCCTCGTCGTAAAGCTCTGTTGCCGGGAAGAAGGCCGCCCAGGCAAACCAGAAGTGATCGAAGTGGAGCACCGCGGTCAACTGCTCACCGGCCAGAGGGCCGTCGACGGCCTTACCCAGAATGTCCCAGGTGCTGCCCGTTTCTTCGTCACTGAACGTGCCGCCCTCGTTGGCGGAAAAGGTCAGGAGTTGGTCCCCAAGCTGGCGTTCGTAAACGGCCACCGCCCCGATGTCCTTGCCCTTGCTGATGAGTGAACTATCCAGCGCGCTGGCCAGCCCGGGTTTGTGGAAAATCGCCAGGTCAGAACCGCCGAAGGTATCGTGGACAACGCCGGCCGCCTCCAACAGCGCGAAGGGATAGGCTATGGCGTCGGTGTTTGTGGTCAGGCCGAGGACCCGCTCGACCGGTTCCAGGCGCGGGTCGGGCGTATCCAGGAAGAGGAAGGGGCGGGATGTGCTATCGTAGCCCACATACGGGTTGTAGCCGTAGTTGCGCGGCATATCGGGCCGCGCCAGCACCTCACCATCCGGATGGCTGGCCTTGTAATCCTCCCACGACAGCACTTGGCTGGTGAGGAAGCGCAACTGCTCGCCGGCATACGTTCCGATGATCCCTTCGCCGGTGAACTGCTGCCACCAGGTCTCCGTCTGCCGGTCGTACATGATCAGATCGCTGTTGCGAAGCCGTCCCGTGGTGCCAAAATCGAGGACCTGACCATCAAAGTTGCGATCGAAAGCGATGCTGGCATTGCACAGCGGGCAGAAGGTGATCGTCACCGGCTGGCCGTCCACGACGTCGTTGACGATTTCGTGCCAGATGAGAATGCTCAGCGGGTAGGCGCGCGTCACATCACCGTGGCTGAACGCGATCACCGGATCCGGAGCTTCCAGCCACTCGTCGCCTGCCGCAATCGACTCGAACGCCGGCGCGTCGACCGCCGGGATGCCGTCTTTGGGCGGGCCGCCGGAAAGGATCTCTCCCCAGCTCACCGTGCGGCGGGTAAAGTCGGTCGAGAAGCCGCGCGTGCGGATCGGCGGCGGGCTGTCATCGACGATTACCTCCGTGTTAAGCTGCGGCACGCCCGTGTCACGGATGGACGATTGCGCGCTCTCGTCGCTGCCGTCCGTGTCGGCGGACGCGGCGGCACTGTCCGTCTCTGCCGGCGCTGCCGCTGACGCGGGCGCTTCATCCGGCGCTATCTGAACGCAGGCCAATAGGATGATCGCAACGACTATGAGCAGGCCCGCTAGCTGGGTCCATCTCTTCCTCGGCATGAAATACCCCCTTGAAGTGGCTAGAACGCGCTGTTGCCTTGTTGTCTGAACGCGTTGTCGGTCGTCAGGTTACGCGTGTACAGGGCATTATGCCACAGAGGGAAACTTTGGGCTGTAGTGAGGCTTACGCGATCGCCGCACGTTTCGTGGCCGCTCGCACTGTATAAGTCAATACGCTTTGCCGTCCATCTTTCACGCGAAACGAAATTAGGTCTTGACAAATCAGAACAAGCGTGCTATCTTTGGTTCATGTAGTGAAGTTCAGGCAAACGGGCAGGGACCCCAGGAGAAGATAGCATGGCCAGGAACGTCAAGCAGATGAGCCGTGTCGAGTTGGAATCCGAGCTGGTTGCCGAGCGCGCGGCGGCGCGGCGGAGTAACATGATCATCGTCATGATGACCGTGCTGGCCGTGCTGGGATTCATGGTGATGGCCGGGACGCTTGCACCTGTCGCTGGTTGACGCCGGCGAAGCGAATACGACACGCTGCCGGACAAACCAGAATTCCGCCATCCACCAGGACGGCGCAATCTCGCTCCCCCGCGCATGGTTGCGCCGTCCGTTTCATTTCCCAGAGACAAGACCTGATATCATTGACTCTGCGCGGACGTCGCTGCTCGCCGCGCATTCTCGATGCACGCGCATCCGCGTTCGGGCCTGCCCTTGAGATAGTCGCCGCCTGTGCAATCGACGGGAAGCACAGGACTTGAAACTCTTTTGCGCTTCAGTTGGCAAAATATAATCATTTTACTCGTCAATTGACATAATCTAAACATTCTAATAGTATGATAACTGTTTTGCTTGCTGACTAGCGGAATATAAACATTTTGCTTCCTCCGTAACCGTTTTGCTTAACACAGTCCGTGTGGAATTGGAAAACGACGCCTCAATGGCTGTTTTCCTGGAAAAACTCCATGATTGAAACCGACCAGGATAAGGCGAAATTCAGGCCAGCCGGGTATGCGGCTTTGATCGAGCGGTACAGACTCGAAACAATCGCAAATTGGCATACCTCGGTGGTTACGACGAGCGGGGCCCACCGGGTTGACTCGCTGGCAGGCGCTACTATGGAGGTGTATCCGGCCCACTACTGGCCCGGGGATCGTCTGGGCGATCAACTTGAATTCGCGCTCAAGTATGACGGAACCAACCTCGCGGTCCTCGCCCGCTTGTTCCAGGAACCTGTGGAGGAGGAACTGCTTGAGTACATTAATGCTAGGCCGACCGGCAAGTATGCTAGACGGTTGTGGTTTCTCTACGAATTCCTGACCGGAAAACTGCTTCCTCTGGATGACCTAAAACGAGGAAACTATATCGAACTGCTCGAATCTAACGAGTACTATACGGTTAGCCCCGCCCGCCGCATTCGCCGTCAGCGCGTCTACGACAATCTCCTGGGGGATAGCCGCTTTTGTCCTGTTGTCCGGCGCACACCATTTCTTGAAGACATCGATTCGTCCGACCTGCCTTCACGGTGCAGGCAGGTCATTTCCGAATATGTGCCTGCATTCGTTGAGCGTGCGGTCAGATTCCTGTACACCAAAGAGACCAGATCGTCGTTTGCCATAGAACGGATCAACCCTTCGGCTTCCCGCTCTGAACGCTTTGTGTCGGTACTCGAACAGGCGGGACGAGAAGAGTTCCTCAAAAAGCGGAAGCTGATCGAACTTCAGAACGCAATTGTTGATCATCGTTTCCGGGAATCCGATTATAGGAATTCACAGAACTATGTTGGGGAAGCGATAGGTCTGCATCGACAAAGAATTCATTTCGCCAGCCCGAAGCCCGGAGACCTGGCCGACCTGTTGGACGGGCTGAAAGCGGCCCATCTGCGCATGGGAAGCGGCAACGTGCCCGCCGTGGTACATGCCGCCACGATTGCCTATGGTTTCGTCTATCTACATCCGTTTGAGGACGGTAACGGCCGCATCCATCGTTTCTTGATTCACAATGTTTTGGCTCGACGCGAGTTTACGCCCCCGGGGATCATTGTTCCTGTCTCTGCAGCCATGCTGGAGAATTCCGCCGACTATGACGCTTCCCTGGAGGCGTTTTCCCGTCGGCTGCTGCCCCTGGTGGACTATACTCTCGATAGAGAGGGCCGCATGACCGTACATAACAACACGGCCACGTGGTATCGCTATATCGAAATGACGCCCCAGACTGAGGCGCTCTTTCGTTTCATTGAACGGGCAATTGACGTAGAACTGGCTGAGGAATTGGCCTTCTTGAAGAACTATGATGCGGTCAAGGGCGCGATCAAGGAGATCATAGATATGCCCGACCGCGAGATCGACCTTTTCATTCGCTTTTGCCTTCAAAACAACGGCCGTCTCTCCAGTCGCAAGCGGGCCAGCTACTTCGGCCTATTGACGGATGGAGAGATCGCGGCGATGGAGCAGGCCATGCGGTCCGTCTATGGCGACGGGAGTTGGTATCAGCCCTGATCGACGCCCGGACCCTCTTCCGTGCACGCAGAGAAGCATTCAGCGTTCGCGCCGGCGCCGGCAGAGGTCCCTGGCCGCCTCGGGCCATGAGGGGAACTGAAATCGGAAACCGCGATCCGCAAGGATACCGGGCACCACGCGCCGGCTTTTCAGGATCAGCTCCGTCTCGCTGCGCATGACAAACACGCCCACTTCGAGCATCCATTTTGTCGAGGGCAGACCGATGGGAATGCCCCAGGTCGCGTGCAGATGGCGCATAAATTCGGCGCTTGGCAACGGATTGGGGGAAGCGATGTTGATAGCATCGCTGATCTCGTCGTGGTCGATGAGCCAGTGAATGGCCTGCACGAAGTCAGCGTAGTGAATCCAGGAGATGTATTGACGCCCGTCGTCAGCTTGCCCGCCCAGGCCGAGGCGCACCAGGGAGAGCAGGGTGTCGAAAATACCGCCGTGTTAGGGACTCATCACCGTCGCGGCGCGCATTTTGACCTTCGCGTGTCAGGCACTGAGGCATTAACCAGTTCCCGCTCCCACGCCTGAGCAACGTCGATACTGAAACGCCAACTGTCGGGGTCGCCCGGTTCGGCGCCGGTGATTCCGTCGGCTTCGTCGTTGGGGGCGTCATAGCGGTGGGAATAGATGGTGGCGGTGCTCGCCTGCAGCCAGACGCGGGCGGACGGCTGGTCGCGGCAGCTGCCTCGCCGACGAGACAGGTGCTCACGACGCGGGACTGCATGATCTGCCGGCGGTTGCTCTGGTTGTATCAACAGTTGATGCTGCGCCCGGCAAGATTGATGACCACATCCGCGCCATCCAACTCAACGCTCCAGGCGCCGTGCGTCGCTGCATCCCACTGGAGGGATCGCCAGGACGTCTGCACTGCGCCGCGGCTGATAGCAACGACTTCCTGCCCGGCGCCGTGAAACGCGCGCGACAGAATGGTCCCCAGCTCCCCGCTTCCACCCAGGATGATCACCTGCATAGGCTCTTTCCGTGTCCTGTACAGGATGTCAGCGTTCCCTGCAGACCGTCCTCTACGGCACCTCGTCGAGCGGCTGATGGAAGTAGTAGCAGAGGCCGTCCGGGGCGATTACAAAGAAGACCTGAAGTCTCTTGCCGTTCTCTTCGTCCACGCGCCAGTCGCCGATTTTAATTCCCTTGGCCTCCAACTCCTGTCTGGCGCGGTGGATATCGCGCACGCGAATGGCCGCGCCGTCATTGCCGGGATCGCCGCCATTGATCGCGAACCCGATCTGAACGCCATCGCGCTCCAGTACGACTGAAGGCGTCGGACCATCCCGCCGTTCGATCTCGGTCATCCCGAACATGTTGCAGTACCAGGCCGCGGCGCGCTCAATGTCTTCCACGGGCAGCGCCAGGATGTCGTCGGCGTAGGGAAAGGCTGCTTCATACAACTTGGGCGAACTCATCTTTATATCTCCTTTTAGGGCAAGACGCTCACTTTTAGAAAGACCATGAAAAAACGATATTTCGTCGATGCAGCAAGCGAAGTGGTGGGGCACTGGGACCGGGAGTGCGTCGAGATGCTGATACGCGAAACGGTGCGAGAGACAACAAAACCCCGAGAGGTCCGCCTTTCGGGGTTGCGCGTCGTCTTACAGGGCAACAGAATGCCGGCTGAAAATGTGGCTCCTCGGGTTGGATTCGAACCAACAACCACCCGGTTAACAGCCGGATGCTCTGCCGATTGAGCTACCGAGGAAAGTTTCGATCTCGGACCGCCGCGATCCGCCTGAAAGGCAGGGTCGGTGCCGGTCGAGACAACAGTTGATTATTATACGAATTGTTGGGGCGTCAGTCAAAATTCCGCTTCCGCAAATGTATTTGCGGAAGCGGAGGATGCAGCCGAACGAGGCCCCGGGCGCGGAACAGTCAGCCAAGATAATCGCGCAGTTTGCGGCTCTGCTGGGGATGACGCAGCTTGCGCAGCGCCCTGGCCTCGATCTGGCGCACGCGCTCGCGCGTGATGTTGAACTCTTTGCCCACATCCTCCAGCGTATGGCTCATGCCATCCTCCAGCCCGAAGCGCATGCTCAGCACTTTGTGCTCCCGTTCGGGCAGCCCGCTCAGAATCTCGCTCATCTGCTCCCGCAGCAGCCGCCGGCTGGCGGTATCCACCGGCGCGGGAACGCTCTCGTCCTCGATGAAATCGCCCAGAAAGCTGTTCTCCTCCGCGCCGACCGGCATGTCGAGACTGATCGGCTCGCGGCTGAGCCGCTGGATGCGCTGCACCCTGGCCACAGCCTGGTCGAGTACGCTCTTCAAATCGCCTGTGAGTGGCCGCTTCTCCTCCAACGCCTGCCGAACATCCGCCGCCACATCCTCTCCCAGATAGCCCATCTCCAGCGCGATCTTTTCCGGCGACGGCTCCTCGCCTTTCAACTCCTGTTGCAACTCCCTCTCGGTGCGCATCTGTCGGTTGATCGTCTCCACCATGTGGACCGGGATGCGGATTGTGCGCGCCTGATAGGCGATCGCACGGCTGATCGCTTGGCGAATCCACCAGGTGGCGTAGGTGCTGAACTTGAATCCCAGCGTGTGATCGAACTTTTCCACTGCGCGCAACAGGCCGACATTCCCTTCCTGGATCAGGTCCTGGAAGTTCAGGCCGCGGCCGACGTAGCGTTTGGCCACGCTGACGACCAGGCGCAAATTGCTATTTGCCAGATGGTCCTGCGCAACTTTGCCGTCGGCGATCAATTCCTTCAATTCCTCGATTTCGTCCGGCGATAGCCTGACAGCTGGCCCGTCAACCGGCTCTTCGCCGTCCCCGGTTGCCTTCCGGAGGCGTTCATCCGCCTGAATGCCGAGCTGGATCCGTTCGGCCAGCGCGGTCTGCTGTTCGGCGGTCAACAGGTCATGGCGCCCGATTTCGCGCAGGTACATACGCATCGGGTCCAGCATCTGGCCGACCTCCGACACATCCTCGATGATCTTCTCCACCGGGATCTGCGTTTCCTTCTCGATCTCCTCTTCCAGTTCCGGGTCACGTTCGATGCTCGGCAGAGCCGCGGTCTCCTCCTCGACGATCTCCGGAAAGATACCTTCCTCGGATTCACCGTTCTGAATATAGTCATCAAGCTCGTCTTTGGCGCCCGTGGGGTCGACAGGGACTTCGACGGGCTTGTTCGTCGCGTTGGATTTCTTTGCCATATTCCTACCTGCTATTGGGGACTCTCGGGGACAATGATGATTCCCTGGTCGATACGGGCAGCGCCGTAAGAAACCTGACTTCTGTGCACCAATACGCGTTCCAGGTGATGGCGGTCGCGACGATTGGCGTTTATGCTGGCCGAAAACTCCAGAATCGCTTCACGGTCATCACCTTCCTGCGCGTCGTGCAACAGAAACTGCATTGCCGACAGATCTTCGCGCAGCCGCGAGCACCGCAGCCTGATCAGAAGTTTGATCAGCGCGTTTTGAACATCAGCCGGTTCCTTCTCGGGCATCGTCATGATCTGTGTCATCAGCTGCGACAGAACCTGGTGATAGGTGGAACTGAGCGTCTCCTGAAAGGCATTGATGTCCCAGAGCTCATCGCTGGCGATGAATCGTCGCAAAGCCTCGAAGATCTCCCGGTATTCGATCTGCTGGAAGTCTTTGCCGCTCAGGGGGAGGACCTCCAGCTCCTCCGTCATTCCCTTCTGCCAAATCAGGAGGTCGGGATCGTGGATCAAGAAGGACAGCAGAAAACCTTCCAGTTTGGTTTCCGGTACAAACGCGGCCAGATCAGACGCCGAAGACCAAGGCATACCGTTGGCTTGGCTGTCAGGTGCGGCCGGGTTGGTGTCGTCCAGCGGCCCGCTGTGTGGCTGTGTCACCCTTTCCGCCAGAGACGGTTCATTCTGGGGCTGCGTATAACGCTGGCGATGGCGGCCTTCCTCAGATGGGTGCCGCAGCGCGTAAGACTTGGCCTGCACGAGTCTCTCGACCGTCCGGTCGAGGGGTGGAAATCCGGCACGCTTGCTCAACTCTTCTATATAGTGCAAGCGTTCGGTCTCTTCGTTGATCTCGGCGATCAGGGGTATCAGTTCTGCTACGGCTTCGGCTTTGCCTTGGGCACTGTCCAGATCGTACTGGGCGGTGACAATCTTAATATGGTGATCGACGAGGGGCGTTGCGTTATCAACCAACTTTTGCCAGTCATCGGTGTTCCGGCGGATGATATTGTCCGGGTCGAGGCCCTGCTGCAGCGCGATGATGCGCAAATTGGCGTTTAGCCTGTGCCCTATATGATTGCTTCTGCTGCTCGGTGTCAACACAAACTTGTCTTTGCGCAGCGCCTGCCGCGCCTGGTTCAGGCCGCGCAGCGTCGCCTGCTGCCCGGCAGTGTCCGCGTCCAGCGCCAGGATGAAGTTGTCGGTGTAACGATTTATTTGTCGCAGCTGTTCCGTCGTCAGCGCCGTTCCCAGACAGGCTACGACGTTCTCAAAGCCAAACTGGTGGGCGGCGATCACGTCCATATAGCCTTCGACGATCACGACGCGGTCGGCCTCGCGAATCGATCTGTAGGCCCGGTCCAGCCCGTAGACGACATAGGATTTGTGAAAGAGGGGAGTCTCGGCCGTATTGAGATATTTGGGAAGCGAATCGTCCAGCACCCGCCCGCCAAACCCGATGACCCGCCCCTGGCGATCATGGATCGGAACCATCAGACGGTTGCGGAAGGAGTCGTAGAAGGAGTCGTGCTCTTCGTTGTGCTTGACCAGGTCGGCGTGATACAGAGCGTCGAGCGAGTAGCCGGCCTGCACCAGATGCTCGCGCAGTGCTTCCCAACTGTCAGGCGCGTAACCGAGTTGAAACTGTGTCGCGACCTGAGCGTCGATTCCCCGTCCCTGCAGGTAATCGCGCGCCGCTTGCGCCTCCTGGCTGCGGTGAAGCTGGACGCGGAAAAAGTCCGCCGACTTGGCGTTCAACTCGTAGGCCAGATCGCGCTCCTGGGTATTGCCGTCGTCGTTCCTTTCCGGCAACTGTACGCCGGCCTCCTGCGCGAGGGTCTGCAAGGCCTCACGGAAATCCATATTCTCTTTTTGCATCAGGAAAGAGAATAAGTCGCCGCCAGTGCTGCAGGCGCCGAAACAGCGCCATGTGCCGGTTTCAGGGAAGACGACGAAGCTTGGGGTGCGTTCCTCGTGGAAGGGGCAACGGGCTTTGAAGGAGCGGCCGGCACGTTGCAGTGGCACATAACGGGAGATGAACTCCACGGCATCAACGCGCGCTTTGATCTCGTCCGTTACGCTCATTTTGGTCCCCGCGCCAGCACTCCCATACAAAAGCCAGTGGCCGGAACTATTCAGACCACTGGTCAATCCTAATCAATTATATCTTTGCCCGCATCGGGTGTCAAAGGAAACGGTTCCAACTCTTGGGCCATTGCGCCTCAGTCCAGGGTATCCTCAGCCTGAACCTGCCCGTCGTGCCCTGCGCTGCTGCCTTGCTGCATGCCCGCGTAGACCCGCTCGGCTTCACGAAACAGATCGGCCAGATCCATCGCGCGAAAGAGATTGCCTTTTGTCTGAATCTGTCCCCCGAAAAAGAGGTCCCTCAGCTTGCGCTGACCGCTCCAGATCTGGTGCAGCGTGTCGGCTGCCATCGTCAATTCCAGGTCCGCCTTTCCCGGGCGCGGCCCAAAGAAGACCTCCAAAGGCGGCTGGCGCCCGTCCAGAAGCACCTCCGCGTCCGGCTCGGTCAGCCGCAGACGGACGACAAGATTGCTCCTGGTGAAGGACTCGATCGCGCCGGGGCGCTCTTTGATTGTGTCGAACAAGTGCTGCAGCACTGCGTACAGTTGCGCAGCATCGGCATAGACAGCCATGGCATCCTGAGATGGTGTCGATCAACTCACGAAGCGAAGAGCAGTATAGAATCGCTGCCTCGACTCTGTCAAGGACATTGCGGCACACACCTGCCAAGGTACGCGCGAAAACTTCGGAACGCAAAAAGTCGAATATCGTTCTGTCTGAACGGCTTGACCGGCCGAAGAGTTGCGTTTGGCAGACAATGCGCGCTGCGAAAGATGAGAGATGTATATTTGGCGTTTCGTTGTATAATAGCGGCGTACCGGGATTTCGCTGAGTTTCTCCCTCGACTATGTCGTCTTCGGATCCAACCCGTAGGGGAACTGGGCGAGAAAGGAGACCCTAAGGATGCCGCTATTTAAGCGTGGTAGGAAGCAGGACGAAGAAGACCTGCAGTGGCTTTATCGGAATCTCCAGGAGTTGGACGATGACGAAGCCTCAAATGAAGAAGGCGAAGAGGAAACACCTGCAGAGGACGACGGAGCAGTCGTTTCTGCAGAGGCCGATTTGGAACCGACGTCGGAGCCCGTGTTAGCCGAATCGCCGCCGCCAGAGCCGCTCCCACCCAACCTGCCGCCAGAGCCTGTCCTGGCCGAGCCTGTCCTGACCGAGCCGCCGTCCCCGGAGCCAGTTTTGCCCGAGCCGCCGCAGGAGCCAGAGCCGCCCTCCGACCCGCCGCCCGCGGAGGTCCCGACGCCAGTATCCAGGGAGTCCCTGCTGGCCCAGGAAGAAACCACGCCCTTGACGGATGAATCGTATGAGAGGAGAAACAGACAGATGAGTGGGAACCGCCGAGATAACCCGCCGTTCGCCAACCGGGGACAGCAGCCTGCCCAGCCCCGCCCGAAACGGCAGGAGTCGCCGCCAGAGGACGCCACAACCGACACAATTGTGGGCCCTCAATCCTACTTCACCGGCACCTTCCGTTCGGAGAAGGACCTGCGCATCGAAGGGACCTTTGAAGGCGAAATCGACTGCCGCGGAACGGTGATCGTCGCCAAAGATGCGACATTGTCGGCGACGGTGCGCGCCCGCAACATCGAGATTGCCGGGTCGGTCACCGGCGACGTTTTCATTGAAGAGCGGCTGCACCTGCGCACATCCGGTGAGATGCGGGGCCAGTCCCATGCCGCGTCCTTCATCGTCGAAGAGGGCGGCTATTTCGAGGGTGAGATGAAGATGGGCGCCACCGACCAGGAAGATTGGCCGACGATTGGAAACGGGACGACTTCCGAGAATGTCGGGCTTGCGATTGAGCCAACCCAGTGGTCTTCGAAACGGTCCGAAAGCCGCACGAACAGGCCCGGGGCCGGCCAGATTGACAGTGGACGCGAAGATACCGCGAGCGGCCGCCATTTGAATATTTAAGGCCGCTTCGCAGGACGAACACGGTTCGCGCATCCTCCGAATCGGCGCGCGGACCGTCCACCGGGGCCCGCGTCGGCCCTGCCTGCAAACCCGGCATGGAACCGGTCAGCGGTCGATGGTTCAGACCTCTTCTTAGGATTAGTGCATGTAAGGAATGCGCGCTGCCTTGGCAGCGCGCGAAGTGGCAATGCCTGTGCGGTGAGTCAACGGCGCCCAGCCTATTCGCCGGGGGAATGCTGCTCCGCCTCTCGTACATCCCTCCTTGATGAAAAAATGGGCCAGGTTTGTTCCCCCAGGCAGCCTTCTGCCTCACGTTTCTGACCCCTTTCGACGGTCGTAACTCTGTACGAATCTACCCGTTTGCGTCCAGCTTTTTCTGGATGCGGGCCAGTCGGTAGCGCAGCTCCGCCTGGGTCTGCGGGGAACGGCCATGGGCCGGGGTCTGTTCCTGCTCGTGCAAGGCCCATTGCGTCCACATGGCCGCCTGCGCCAGATCACCGCTCTGCCACTCGTAATACTTGGCCAGTTCCACATACGGACGGCTGTCCGGGGCGTCGCCCGGGTCGCGCACGGTCGTCAACCACTGCTGCCAAACGTCCACCGCCTCATCCCACCGGCGTTGACGTTTGAGGAGACGGCCTAAGCCGTCAAACGTATCCGCAAGGGGCGCGCGGCCGTTGAGCTGCTCCAGCGCGACGCGGAAAAGCGTCTCCGCTCTGTCGAGGCGCTCCAGTTCCATCTGCAGGCGCGCCATATTGATCAGATCGAGCGCCTGAAACGCGCGCGAGGGGGTGGCCGTAGGATCGGCGAAGGCTCGGTAGATGACCTCCGCCAGCACAGCCATCGAGACAATGTCTTCGCGGTTGTGGTAGAAGACGCGCTGCATCTGGCTTCCGTCGCCGTCGCGCAGATAGTCGGCGTAAAGCTGTGGGATGAGGCTGCCGGGCACATCGTCCTCCGTGCGCGCTCGGTTGAGAACCGCCCGCTCCAGGTTGCTGAGCGAGCAGCTGCCCAGCCGTTTGCGCCACAGCCTGCGGGCCGGGTGCAGCAGGTCCAGATGCGGCGCGCTGCTATCCAGCACCGACGGCATCTGGACACCGGCGGGCAGGAAACGTCCAGTGTAACGGTACCGCCCCCGCAGCAGCGGAGCGTCGAAGGAACGGCCATTGAATGTTACAAGGCTGCGGCAGTTACGCAGTAGATGCGTCAGCGCGGTCAGCAATGCTGGCTCTTCACCCGGATGGCGCATGAAAAACTGGCGTACAATGAATGCCGGGTGTTCGGTCGACCCGTCCGCGACTCCTTCTTCCTGCTCGAATGTGCCGACCCCGACCATGAAGGCGTAGATGCCGGCGCCGCCGCCCAGCCCGGTGCTTTCGATATCCAGAAACGCTGACGTACGAAAATCGGGACAGCGGTCCAGCCCGTAGCCGGGATAGAGCGGCGCCAGAATCGACGGATCGCGCTGCAGCAGGTTGCCGAGCGAGGCCAGGCCGCGTTCGGGCCGCGTGCTGATCTCCCCTTGCTCGAATGCGGTGAAACGCCGGGTTACGAGATAACAGCTGCCGGCGCTGTTCTCGACAATTTCGCCCGCCTCCAGTGCTTCGACCAGCGCGCGCGCGGCTGCCCGGTCGGCCGCCGGCGGTTCCGGCATGCCTGTTTCCGCCGGTCTGGTGGATGCGTGCCGGCCGCGCAATGCTTGCAGGCGCCGCAGGCGCTCATAAGTGGAGGACATCGGGTTCGCTTGAATTGGCGTGCAGATCGGACTGAAGCCCTATTTTAGCCCAGGCGGAGCAGGCCGGAAAATCTCACATTTTTTGCGCCGCTTCTGCGCTCTCGACTATAATTGCCTTCTGGCGATCGTTTCCACCCAACCCTAGTGGAGAATCCCCTTTGTCGGCGACCGATAAACTGTGGAACTTCCACCCGCCCGCGCCGGAAAAGTTCCTGCAGAGCGGCCATGAGCATCCGGTGCTGCTACAGGTGTTGTACAATCGCGGGTTGCGCGACGCGGCGGCGGTGGCGTCGTTCCTGCAGGGTGACGATGCTGTACAGGAGAACCCCTTTCGTCTGACCGATATGCCGCCTGCGGTCACGCGCATCGTGCAGGCAATCGAAAAGGGCGAGGTCATCTGCGTCTACGGCGACTTTGACGCCGACGGCGTGACTGCCACCGTGCTGATGACGACGGCCTTGCAGCGCGCCGGCGCGCGCGTCGGCGCCTACATCCCCAACCGGGTGGACGAGGGGTACGGGCTCAACGTGGAGGCGCTGCGGTCGATTGCTGGGAACGGAGCCGACCTGCTGGTGACGGTAGATTGTGGGATTCGCAGCGTCGAGGCGGTGGCGGAAGCTGGTGAGCTGGGCATGGAGGTGATCGTCACCGACCACCACTCGATCGGCCCGGAGCTGCCGCCGGCGCTGGCGGTCATCAATCCTCGCCGCGATGATCGTCCTGGTCACGCCCAGCGGCTGGCCGGGGTGGGTGTCGCCTATCGACTGGCGCAGGGCGTGCTGCGGGCCGTTTCTCGCAAGTCCCGGAGCCGGCTTTCAGCCGAGGAAGCGGCCGCCGAGGAGCAGTCCCTTCTCGACCTGGTCGCAGTCGGAACCGTCGCCGACATGATGCCTCTGCGCGGCGAAAACCGCTCGCTGGTGCGCAGAGGGCTGTCGGAGCTGCGCCGGGGCGAGCGGGCTGGCTTGTACGCGCTGCTGCAGATGGCTTCGGTCTCCCTTGAAACGGTCGACAGCAGCGCGATCAGTTTTCAGATCGCGCCCCGCATCAACGCGGCCGGCCGTCTGGACAGCGCAATGACGGCATACGACCTGTTGCGCTGCAACGACTATGGGACCGCTTATACAATGGCCGCGAACTTGGAAAGCCTGAACCGGCAGCGCCAGGCGTTGACGAGCGAAGCCCACACCGCGGCCGCAAAGAGACTGGCCGCTGTGGACACATCGAAGACGCCGCTACTGTTCATTGCCGGCGACGAGTTTCAGGCCGGCATCGTAGGGCTGGCCGCGGGCAGACTGAGCGACCAGTTCTACCGCCCTGCGGTTGTCGTCGAACGCGGTGAGGCGTTATGCCGCGGCAGCGCCCGCAGTATCGCCGAATTTGACATCATCGCCGCGCTCGACCGGATCAGCCCACTGCTGGTGCGTCATGGCGGACATAGTCGCGCGGCCGGCTTTACCGTGCGCACGGAGCATCTGCCCGCGCTGAAAGAGGCGCTCGAAGCGCAGGCCGCGCAGGAACTCGACGCGCTCGATGATCTGCGCCCGACCCTCGATATCGACGCCGAGCTGACGATCGATCAGATCGATTGGGCCTTGCAGGGGCAGCTTGACCGGATGGAACCGGTCGGCCAGCAGAACGAGCCGGGCCTTTTTCTCTGCCGCAACTGCCGCGTGCGCAATGTCCGCCGCGTCGGCGGCAAGAAGCATCTGAAAGTGGTCGTCGACAACCACGGCCACCCCCCTGTGCTCGACGGGATCGGCTTCGGCCTGGGCAAACGGGCGGCCGAACTGCAGAAGGACAGCCAGATCGATGTCGTTTTTCATCTTGAAGTCAACAGATGGATGGGGCAGCGCTCGCTGCAACTCAACATACAGGATCTGCGCAGTAGCCAGCGGTAAGCACCGCGGCTGCCGGCCCACACAGCGCGTCGGGGCAGATTTCTGACGCACAATCGAAAGGATCGCAAGAGTCCACCCATGGCGCAAAGTGCAAATCTGAGCGAGGTGCGTGCCGTTCTGTTGGACATGGACGGCGTCGTCTATATCGGGGACCAGCCGCTGCCCGGCGTGCAGCAACTGCTGGACTATCTCGAGTCCACAGAGAGGGACTGGCTGTTCGTGACCAACAACTCTTCGCGCACGCCGGCCCAGTTCGTGGAGAAGATAGCGCGCATGGAGATTCGCGCCGACGAACCGCACATTCTCAGCAGCGCGCTGGCGACCGCCAGCTGGCTGGCCGCGCAGTACCCGGACGGCGTGCGCGCCTTTATGATCGGCCAGGACGGTCTGCGCTGGGCGCTCGAGCGGGAGGGCATCACACTGGTCGAGGATGCGCAGACAGCCGATGTGATCGTCTGCGGCATCGACTTCAGCGTGCGGTACGAACGCCTGGCGGATGCGACGCTGGCTGTGCGCGCCGGCGCCCGCTTTGTCGGCACCAATAGCGATACCTCCTTTCCCAGCGAACGCGGCCAGATCCCCGGAACCGGCGCGCTGCTGGCCCTGCTGGAGGCAGCCACAGGCGTCAGGCCGACCGTCGTCGGCAAACCCAACGCCGGAATGTTCGAACAGGCCATGCGCAAACTGGGCACAACCGCGGCCGCGACGCTGATGGTTGGGGACCGCTACGAGACCGATATCGCCGGTGCTGTCGAACTGGGTATGCCCACGGCCGCGGTATTGACCGGAATCACGCCGGAGCATGAGTTCCGCGCGGCCGCGGCCCCGCCCGACCTGATTCTGCCCGGTCTGCCTGAACTCCTGGACGCTTTCCGACAAGCCGATCGCTGAATGTGGCCGCGCCCCGCCGCTGCATCGGGCGCCCAATGCGGAACGGCAGGACAGCCCCTAATCCTTGACCACCACGGAATATCTGCGCTACAATTGCCAGGATGAAGACCATTCAACTGTCGTCGACCCGCGGTTCCCCAGTTGGCGGATCGCTATTGGATTGCTCCCTCAAAGAGCTGACCGAAACCGTACAGGCCGCCGGCGCTCCCGCTTACCGCGCCCGCCAGATCCACGAGTGGATCTACCGCAAATACGCGCGCTCCTTTGAGGAAATGACGAATCTGCCCCGGACGATGCGCGCCGAACTGGCCGCGCAGGCAACGCTCATGCCGCTCGAGCCAATTGCCCGCCGCGTCTCAAAGGCCGGGGATACCCAGAAGGTGCTGTTTCAGCTGCCGGACGGGGAGACGGTTGAAGCGGTCCTGATGCTCTACAACAGGCGCCGCACGCTCTGCATCAGCAGCCAGGCCGGTTGCGCGATGGGCTGCACATTCTGCGCCACTGCACAGGGCGGCCTGCGCCGAAACCTGACCGGCGGCGAGATCGTGGCCCAGGCGCTGTTTTTCGCCCGTTACCTGCATGATGCGGGCGAAAAGCCGAAGATGCGCGTCAAGCGGCCGACAACGGTGACGAATATCGTGCTCATGGGGATGGGCGAGCCGCTGCACAACTACGATAGTGTGTGGCAGGCGATTCGCAGCCTGACGGCTGCCGACGGTTTCGGGCTGGGCGCGCGCCACATCACGCTCAGCACAGTGGGCCTGATTCCGATGATCGACCGCATGGCCGACGAAGGCATCCAGGTGAATCTGGCTGTCAGCCTGCACGCGCCAAACAACCCGCTGCGCAGCAAGCTGGTGCCACTCAGTCGACGCTATCCGGTGGATGATCTGCTGGCGTCGGTACGCCGCTACATCGCCAAGACCCATCGCCGCGTGACCTTTGAATACGCGCTGATGCGGAGCGTCAACGACAGCCCGGCTCTGGCCGAGGACCTGGCCGACAAGCTGCGCGGCATCCTGTGCCACGTCAATCTCATCCCACTCAATCCCATTCCAGACAGCCCCTTCCAGCCGACCAGCGACAGAGACACGGAGCGGTTCGCCGAAATCCTGCGCGCCGGCGGTATCTCGACGACGGTTCGCATCCGCCGCGGCATTGAGATCGACGCCGGTTGCGGGCAGTTGCGCAACGCGGCGACGGCATAAGCAAGGCGTATTGGGGCGGCCGCGGGGTTCACAAAAGAAAAAGCGCCGGGCGGGAAAGCTCAGCGCTTCGGATGTCCTGGGGCGGTGCGGGAAGAAGGATCAGGCCTTGGCAAGCGTGCGGATGCAGGAGGTGCACAGGCGCCGCGAAACCAGTCTGTCGTTCTCAAGGACTTTGACTTTCTGTATGTTGATCTTCCATTTGTGACGTGTGGCTTTTCTGGACCAGGGGCGGTTGTTTCCAAACAGAGGCCCTTTGCCGCACTTCTGGCACTTCGCCATGATCTGTTCCCTCCGGTTCGTCGTATGCTGGTGGCTCAAGGCCGTTGAAGCACTGTCTGCCATGAGCCACTGATCTCTGACCACGTAACCTTCTGAGATTAGCATACGGCCGTTCGGTTGTCAATTGTTGGGGTATTTGCTGTGAGCAAGGTTCGTATCGTCACCGATAGCGACGCCGGCATTCCGGCGCATATTCTGGAAAAGTATTCGATTGAAGTGATTCCGCAGATTCTACGCGTCGGTCGTGAGCGCTACGAGGATGCCGACGACTTCAGCGCCGATCGCCTCTTTCAGCTGATCCGCGAAAATGAGGCCGGCGGACGCAGAACACTGCCTAGAGTAGAGGTGCCGGACTTGAACAGCATCATGGATGTCTACCAGCGGCTGGGGCAGGATGCCGAGGAGATCGTAGCCATCCATATGAGCAGCACGCTCAGCCCGATGTGGAGCCAGTCGCGCAAGGCCGCCGACATGATCATGGGGCGCTATCGCATCCGCGTGATGGACAGCCAGACGACCGCGATGGGGCTGGGCATGCTGGTAGAACTGGCTGCCGAGGCCGCCGACCAAGGCGCGGACCTCTATGAAGTCGCCCGCGTAGTGAACGGAGCCATCCCGCACATCTACGTTACTTTCTTCGCCGAAACGCTCTACTACCTGGAGCGCAGCGCCCGTCTCGGCGCGGCACAGAGCGTGCTGGGGACGATGCTGGGGATTAAGGCGATGGTTACGATGGAAGAAGGTCAGCTGATCCCACTGGAGAAGGTGCAGACCCGCGAGGATGTCGCCGAGAAATTGTACGACTATACAGCCGAGTTCGCGCAGAACGAACGCATTGGTCTGGTGCAGCACCGCTACGAGCAGACACAGGATCAGTTGCTGGGGCGCCTGGGCGAAGGCTTGCCCAACATTCCGGCAAATGTGTGGCGTTACCCGCCCAGCTTGGCGGCCCATCTCGGGCCGAATGTCATGGGCGTCATCGTCTACGAAGGGTTTGGTTGAGCACCGTCTGAAGGCTGAATACCGCGCTTGCCACTCCTGACCGACACATGTATCGCGAGGTCGATGCAGCGAACAGACACCGTACTATGAACTGTAACGATGGCTGAGAAAGCTCTGACGCGTTTACGCAACCTGCTGAATCTCGAACGCCAAACCCAGTGGAGGGGAAGGGCCTTCCGCGGCGGCATGTCTGCCTTCTGCGAGCGTTGGGCCGCAGACGCCGAGGCTGACGGCACGAATCCGGGATTGCTGCGGGAAGTCGTCGAGCGGCTGACCCAGTATGGCGATGCCGCGGTCGATGAACGCGAAAGGCTGCTGCGTTCCCTGCTTGAACTGCTGGACGAGGCGCCCGCAGCCGATCCGGCCCTGGAGAACATCGACCGGATCTGCGCGAAACCGACGGCGACGCCAGCCCCCGCGCCGAAAGACAACGCGCCGCCAGTGGAGGCGCCGAAGCCACCTGACGCGCTGGTAAAGCCGGTCACGGAGTTGAAGGGAATCGGCGCAAAGAAAGCGGAGCAATACGCCCGTCTGGGCATCGAGACGGTCGGCGACCTGCTCTGGCATCTGCCCCACCGGTACGAAGATTTCAGTCGTGTTCGCCCCATTGCCGCCGTCGAGGAGGGGGAGAAGCTTTCGGTCGTCGCCAGCTTGGGTCGATTCAGCGAGCGCAGATATGCCTACAAGAAGGAGATTCTGCAGGCGATTTTCAACGATGGCAGCGGCGCGATCCGCGCCACCTGGTGGAATCAATCGTGGCTGAAGAACCGTCTGACGGTCGGCAAAATCTACCGCCTGAGCGGGACTGCCGGCATGTACATGGGGCATAAGACGCTGGAAAATCCGCTCTTCGAGGAGATCAGCCCCAGCGCCATCAAAGGCGGACCGATATTGCCCGTATACGGTTTGACGGCGGGGCTGCGCAATGGCGATGTCAGCCGGCACGCGCAGCAGGCCCTTCGAACAGGGCTGTCGTCGGTGCGCGATGCGCTGCCCGAGACACTCCGCCGCCGTTACAGTCTGATTCCCCTGACCGACGCATTGCGGCAGCTCCACGCCCCGGCGTCGATGGAGCGGCTTGAGGCGGCCCGCCGGCGCGTCATCTTCGATGACTTCCTCCACCTCCAACTGGGCGTGCAGCGCCGGCGGCAGGAGATTCAGCATCTCAATGCCGCGGCAATGGCGGTTGACGAGGCGTTGCTGGCAGCCTACCAGGCCGCCCTGCCCTTCGCCCTGACAGGCGCGCAGCAGCGGGTGCTGGACGAGGTGCGGCGGGATATGGAGCGGCGCGTGCCAATGAGCCGCCTTGTGCAGGGAGATGTCGGCAGCGGCAAGACCGTCGTGGCTGCCGCTGCCATGCTGGTCGCCGCGGCCAACGGCTTTCAGTCGGCTCTTCTGGCGCCGACGCAGATCCTGGCGGAACAGCATTTCCGCGGCCTGCGCAAGCTGCTGGAAGACGTTTCCCTCGCCGACGGCAGCCGTCCGAACGTCACCCTCCTGACCGGACGCGTAACCGGAAAGGAACGGGATGCGGCGTTGAGCGGGCTGGCGGACGGCGGCATCCAAATCGTGGTCGGCACAACTGCGCTCATCCAGGAAGGGGTGTCGTTCGCCAATCTCGGCTTTGTGGTGGTGGACGAGCAGCACCGTTTCGGCGTCGAGCAGCGGGCCGCCGTGCGCGGCAAGGGCGCGGATACGGCCGTGCCGCATCTGCTGGTCATGAGCGCGACCCCGATCCCGCGCAGTCTGGCGCTGACGATCTACGGCGACCTCGACGTAAGTGTGATCGACGAAATGCCGCCGGGCCGGACGCCGATAAAGACAAGGCGCTTCACGCCAACCGACCGGGAGCGTCTCTACAATTTCATGCGCAACCAGGCGCGCGAGGGCCGCCAGGGTTACATCATCTACCCCCTGGTCGAGGAGAGCGATGCGCTGGATGTGGGCGCGGCGGTGGATGCGCACGCGCGCCTGCGCGCCGAGATCTTCCCCGATCTGCGCGTTGGGCTTCTGCACGGCCGCCTCAATGGCGCAGAGAAGGATGAAGTGATGCGCTCATTCGCCGAAGGCGACCTGGACATTCTGGTCAGCACCAGCGTCGTGGAAGTGGGCGTCGATGTTCCCAACGCCACGTTGATGCTGATCGAGGACGCCGAGCGTTTTGGCCTGGCGCAGCTGCACCAGTTCCGCGGCCGCGTGGGCCGGGGCGAGCATGAAAGCTACTGCGCGCTCATCAGCCGCGTCAACGGCGGCGCGCAGGCCGAACGGCTCAAGGCCGTCACCGAGACGACGGATGGCTTCAAACTGGCGGAGAAGGACCTGGAGCTACGCGGCCCCGGCGCCGTTCTGGGCACACGTCAGAGCGGCCTGCCGGACATGAGGATGGCGGGCCTCAGCAACATTGAGACTTTGAGCCAGGCACAGGAGGCTGCGCAAGGGCTGCTGCGAGAAGAACCCGACCTGCGCAGCCATCCGCAGCTAAGGGAGAAGATGGAACAGTTCTGGCGCGGCCACGGCGATATCTCGTGAACGGGGCCCGCGTGTATCTCAGCCGCGTTCGCTGACCGGCACGTAGGCGCGCTGGTCCTCGCCAAGATAGATCTGCCGGGGGCGGGCGATGCGCTGCTCCGGGTCGGTCACCAGTTCTACCCACTGCGCCAGCCAGCCCGGCGTCCGCCCCAACACAAACAGCGCCGGGAACATTTCGACCGGGAAACCCATCGCCTGGTAGATGATGCCACTGTAAAAATCGACATTGGGGTAGAGTCTGCGGGAGACGAAATAGTCGTCCTCAAGAGCGTTTTGCTCCAGCTCGACCGCGATATCGATCAGCGGGTTGCTGCCGGTCACCTCGAAAACCTCGTAGGCGACCCGCTTGATGATCTGCGCGCGCGGGTCGTAGTTCTTGTAGACCCGGTGGCCGAACCCCATCAGGCGCACTTCCCGGTTCTTCACCCGATCCAGGAAGGCCGGGACATTCTTCGTATCGCCGACCTCGGCAAGCATGCGCAGGACCGCCTCGTTGGCCCCGCCGTGCAGAGGACCGTACAGCGCCGCGGCCGCGCCCGCGACCGCGCAGTAGGGATCGGCCTCGCTCGAGGCGATGTTGCGCAGCGCCGAGGTGGAGCAGTTCTGCTCGTGGTCGGCGTGCAGTATGAACAGCACGTCCAGCGCCCTCGCCAGCACCGGATCGACTTCGCCGTCAGCTTGTCGGGTGAGACCCATCATGTGCAGAAAGTTGGCGCTGTAGTCGAGCCCGGCGCGGGGTTCGGTGCGCGCGCGGGCGAGCCGGTTCTGGTCGGCGAAGGCAAGCGCGGTCGGCAGCTGGCCGAGAATGCGCCAGATCTGGTGCAGGCGGTTATCGGCGTCGTGGACCTGCTTGGCCTCCGGGTAAAGTGTGGACATCGCCGCGATCGTGCTGATGAGAACGCCCATCGGGTGCGCGCCGGCCTGGAAAGTCTTGATCATGTCCACCAGGTTCTCGTGGATATGGGTATGGGCCATGATGCGACCGGTCCAGTCGCTCAACTCGCCGGCGGTGGGCAGCTCGCCGAAGAGCAGCAGGTATGCCACCTCGAGAAAGGTGCTCTCTTCCGCCAGCTGCTCGATCGGATAGCCCCGGTAACGCAGAATACCCCTGTCGCCGTCGACAAAGGTGATGCGGCTCTTGCAGGACGCGGTATTCGTATAGCCGGGGTCGTAGGCCAGCATGCCAAAGTCATCGGCCTGCACCTTGAACTGGCGCAGGCCGATGGCCGGGATTGTGTCATGTTCGATCGGCAACTCAGCCGACTCGCCGGTGCGGTTATCGGTAATCGTTAGCGTCTGCTTACTCATCGACGGAAGTTCCTTTTCGATTCGGTTGCCAAACCGCCGCTGCTCGTTGCCGTAACTCTATACCGTTGCTGACGTTCCGACAAACGCGCGCGTCCGGCAGGGTGGTCGCGGCTACAATTCGACCTGGTTCGGCAGCGGCCGTCCCTCGACACCGGCGAGCAGGTTCTCCGTCGTCATCACCGCCATTTTTGTGCGGGTGGCGATGGTGGCGCTGCCAATGTGGGGCAGAATGACACAGTTTTCGAGCGAGACCAGCGGGTGGTCCGCCGGCAGCGGCTCGGGGTCGGTGACGTCCAGCCCGGCTGCGGCGATCTCGCCCTGCACCAGCGCCTGGTAGAGGGCATCCTGGTCGACGACCCCGCCGCGGCTGGTGTTGATAAGGACGGCGGTCGTTTTCATCTTGCCGAAGGCATCGGTGCTGAAGAGGGCGCGGGTCTGCTCGTTGAGGGGGCAGTGGACCGCCACGAAATCGCTCTCCTGCAGCAGCGCGTCCATCGGCGCAAAGGTCGCGTTCACCGCACACGCCGCCTCCGGCTTCTCCCTGGGGCCGGTGTAGAGGATGCGGCAGCCGAACCCGCCCAACATGCGGGCGAATGCGGCCCCGATGCGTCCCAGCCCGACGATCCCTACGGTGCTGCCGTGGATGTCGCGTCCGGTCATCCACATCGGCCGCCAAATGGGCCATGTGCCGCCCTCGACCGCATGCGTGCCTTCGGGCAGGCGGCGCGCGGTCGCGAGCAGCAGCGCCACTGCCAGCTCCGCGGTCGTCTCGGTCAAAACACCCGGCGTATTCCCCAGTATGATGCCCCGTTTACCCAGCGCGGCCACGTCCACATGGTCGTAGCCGACCGACATTGTGGCGACGACCCGCAGCCCGGGTCCGGCCGCGTCCAGCAACTCATCGTCGACCGTGTCCGTCAGCAGACAGTAGAGGCCGTCTGCGCCCTGCACCCACTCCAGCAGCGTGCCGCGTTCGATCGGCTCTTCACTGTCCCAGTAGCGGGCGTTGCATTTCTCCAGGATCGGATTGATGGCGGTTGGCGGAAGCTGGCGGGTTACGACAACTGTAGGCTTGCTCATCTCTTCTGCGGCCCTCTCTCCTGTGCGAATCGAACTGTTGATACAATCTGCGCGCTGTCGCGTCAACTATCCCGGTTCTCCCTGCCCGCCCTCCACCTGGGCCACGCTCCAGCCCTGGACGCGGTTGACCAGATGGGCGGGCAGCCTGCCCTCGATCAGCGTCCCGTTTTCGGTGTATTCCTCCCGCTCGACGCGGCCATGCTCGTGGATCAGCGAGACCAGGTCTCCCTTGCTGTACGGCAGCAGCAAACGCAGCGACGTCATCGTTTCCTGCAACTTTTCGTCCACCGCGACCAGCAGATCGGGGATGCCCGCGCCGGTGCGCGCGCTGATCGGCACGGGGGACGGGTATTCCTCGCCCGTCCAGCCGCCGCCATCGAGCAGGTCGATCTTATTGAGCGCGGTCACCAGCGGCTTATCGCCAGCGCCCAGCTCCTCCAGCATCTCCTCAACCGCCGTCACCTGTTCATCGGCGTTGGCATGCGAGATGTCGACGACATGCAGGAGCAGGTCCGCCTCGGTGATCTCCTCCAGTGTCGCGCGGAACGCGGCAACCAGCGCGGTCGGCAGTTTCTGGATGAAGCCGACCGTGTCGGTGAACAGGGCGGTGCGCGCACTGGGCAGCTCGACGCGACGGGTGGTCGGGTCGAGCGTGGCGAAGAGCTGGTCCTGCGCCAGAACACCGGCATCGGTGACGGCGTTGAGCAGCGTGCTCTTGCCCGCATTCGTATAGCCGACCACGACGATGACCGGCGTCGACGCGCTCTGGCGGCGCTGGCGGTAGCGTTCGCGGTGGCGGCGCACCTCCTCCAGCTCCCGTTTCAGGTGCGCGATGCGGCGGCCGATCTCGCGGCGGTCGACCTCCAGCTGCGTTTCACCCGGGCCGCGCACACCCACGCCGCCGCTGGCGCCGCCGGCGCGTCCACCGGCCTGCCGCGCCAGGTGCGTCCAAGCGCGGGTCAAGCGGGGGAGGCGGTACTCATACTGGGCCAGCTCCACCTGCACCGCGCCCTCGCGCGTTTTGGCGTGGCGGGCGAAGATGTCCAGGATCAGCGCGGTGCGGTCGATCACCTTGATCTCCTGGCCCAGCACGCGCTCGATCTCCCGCTGCTGGCGCGGGGAAAGCTCCTCATCGAAGATCACGACATTGGCGCCAAGCTCCAGCACCAGCGTCTCCAGCTCGCCCAGTTTGCCCGCGCCGATGAAGGTGGCCGGGTGCGGATGTGCCAGCCGCTGGGTTAACGTGCCCTGCACGGCCAGCCCTGCGGTCTCGGCCAGCAGCGCCAGCTCGGTGAGCGAGTCCTCCATCGAGAGAATCCCAGGCTGTCGCGCCAGGCTGACGCCGACCAGCACAGCCGTCTCGTCCGGCTTGTCCGTGAGGATCAGGCCCTGGTCATCGCGCACGACCGCGGGCGCGGCGCCTTCCACTGCGCCGGTGAAATCATCGACGGCCGTGAGGCCGCCGGAACGGTTCGCGTGTTGGTTTTCTGACATGCGAATAAGTGTGCCTTTCAAATTACAGTAGCCGGTGGCCAGTTGTCTGTGGCCAGTTGTCTGTGGCCGGCATGACGAGGAGAGCGCGAAGAGGAGAGAGAAGCGAGAGCAACCCAGTTCCTGCTCTTCGCCGACCGTGAGGCTATTGTACACGATCCTGGTGAAATCTGCTTGGCGGGGCAGAGGACGGCGGCTGCCTGGACAGTGCTGGCAAACAGCCGGCCCGCAGTAGGCGGCAACTCGTACGAGCGTTTTATGAGTGTCAGTGAGTGTTTACAAGAGTGTACGAGCGTTGGTAGCTCGATTGTCAGTGTTTTCCAGCCCCGACACAATTAGAATTTATCCTACATAAAGAATGACCATAATAAGGCAAAATTGCCCCATTATGTCCAAACTTGCATCAAGAAAACAACAGCTGGTCAGGGCCTCCAGCCAGGTCCTGGCAACGAACCACGGCGCGACTCTGGGCGAAATTGCTGAACAGATAGGCGTCGGGCGCGCCACGCTTCAACGCTATTTCCCAAAACGGCAGGACCTATTGCGGGAAATCGCCGCGGACACTCAGCGCGAAATCGATAGAGCACTGGACTCTGTCTTGCTGGCGGATGTGGGAGCGGAAGAGAGTCTGCAACTGTTATTCGAGCTGTTGGCGCCGCATGGAGACGGGTATTCCTACCTCGTGTCGTATCCGGATCTGATGGCCTTTCCCGATATTGCAGAGGCCTATGAGAGGCAGCTTGACCGGATGAACAGGTATGTGCAAGAGCTCAAAGAGCGCGGTCTGTTCGCCCCGGAGATACCCACGGCCTGGATCGTTCAGACGACCGACCTGCTGATCTGGGGCGCGTGGTATGCCGTGGACAGTGGGGCGGTCGCGCGCAATGATGCCGCGCATCTCGCCTCCCGCACGCTCGTGCGCGGTCTGGGAAGATAGAGTTCCAAACGGGCTACCGGGAACATCAAATGCGGAGCGGAGGAGACCAGGTTGGGAAACGGGCAAAGAGATAAGGCTGAACGGGTCAGGGACAGCTCGATGTGGGCGTTGCTCAGGGCCCGCAACTTCCGGCTGCTTTGGGGGGCGGGCACCCTATCTGCCATCGGTGATCAGTTCGACCTGATCGCATTCCCCTGGCTTGTTCTGCTCCTTACCGGAGACGCTCTGGCCGTCGGTACGGTCATTGCTGTTGGCAGCGTTCCGACCGTCCTCTTCATGCTCATCGGCGGGTCAGTTGTCGACCGCTCTTCCCCGCGCCTGATACTCCAACTCAGCAATATAGCGCGTATCTTCATTGGATCCATCCTGGCGGCGCTCGTCCTGGCCGGGTGGCTGAATCTGTGGCTGCTCTATCTTTTCGCCCTGGCCAAAGGGATTGCCGACGCCTTCTACTATCCGGCCCAGTCAGCGCTTCTGCCGCGCATTGTAACGGACAAACAGCTTCGCCACGCCAATGTCATTACGCAGACAACGACCGAATCGAGCGGATTTGTCGGACCAATGCTGGCCGGCGCGCTGATCGCCGCTTTCAGTGGCACGAACAGCGTGGTCCCCGCGCTGGAGGGCGTAACCGCGGGGGCGCGGGCGGACACGGCAGGTGTGGGGTTGGCGTTTGCCGTGGTTTCTGCGGCCTTTCTCATTTCCTTCCTGCTGCTTGCCTTCATGCGACTGAAGCTGGAAGAGCCGGAAGCGGCCGATCAAAGCGCCGAAAGTCAGACCGCCGAGGAAAAGGGGGGCGAGAGCGTCTGGGCCTCAATTGCCGATGGTTTTCGATTTGTGCGGTCTGACGCGGCAATGTTTACGCTTTTTGTTCTCATTGCGGGGATCGAGCTTTTCGTCCAAGGGCCGGTCGTTGTTGGGATCCCGGTCTTAGCCGATACCCAGCTCCCGCAGGGGGCGTTGGCCGTCGGCATTATCTCCTCCGCCTATGCCGGCGGCGCCTTGCTTGGCGCAGTTGTAGCAGGGGCATTGCCTGTTCCCCAAAAGGGTCTGGGCCGCATTCTTACCTTCACATATGTCCTGAGCGGTATTTTGATCCTCCCCTTCGGCTTTTTGACAGCGACGTGGCTGGCCGCCGTCCTGGTTGTCGTCATTGGCGTCATGGGAGGATACACGAACATTATGTTCACGGCCTGGCTCCAGGCGCGGACGCCCCAAAGGGTGATGGGACGCGTTATGAGCCTGCTCATGATCGCGTCGATAGGTCTGTCGCCGATTTCAAGCGCCGCCTCCGGCGGGCTCATCAAGCTGAGTCTGGGCTGGGTCTTTGTCGGCGCCGGTGCGATGATGGCGCTTCTTTCCCTCGCCGCTGCTACTCGGCGAGAGATTGGCGAAATGAAGATGGGGTAGAGGCTGCGCCGCTGGGAGAAGTGAATGCGGGCCCCGGGCCATTGCAGCCTGTTTGAACGGGCTATTCTCGCTGGGGCGGTCCATCCAGCCGGAGACAGTATTGCCCCCTGATTCCTCAAAACAGATGTGTAACCAATTGCCGGGGTCCCTGTCCAGGCCCGCTGGTGATAACGCGCTCCACCGCCGGCAGCGCACGCAGCCGCCGTTCGACCGCCGGCGCGGTCTCCGCCTCGCAGATCAGATGCACGTTCGGGCCAGCGTCTATCGTGAAATAGACTTGCACACCCTCCGCCTCGCGCCAGGCCCGCACCGCGTGCAGCACCTCCAGCGTGCCCGGCTGCCAGTAGAGCAGGCTGGGCGAACTGCTCATCATCACGCCGTGCATGGCGAGCGCGTCCAGCTCCAGGACGAGGCCGAGCAGGGCGAGGTCGCGGGCGGCGACGGCGCGGCGCACGCTTGCCAGCCATTCGTCGACGTGTTGCGTGCGCGCGGCGGTGAAGGGGCTTGTCGCGGCCAGGCGGTGACCATCGCTGCTACTGGTGTGCTTGGCGCTCGTACTGACGATGGCGATCAGGTCGCGCAGCGGCCAATGGTTTTCGCTGTACATCTGAGAGGCCACGCTGGTGCTGTGAGATCTGCCCCGTTCCCATTCGACAAAGCCGCCGAACAGGCTGCGGCTGGCCGAGCCGCTCGCCTGGCGCGCGAGCGCGGAGAGTTGCGCGGCGTCCAGCGTCAGGTCGAGCGCGGCCGCCCCCGCCACCGTGAGCGCGGCGAATCCGCTGGCCGAACTGGCGATGCCGGAGGCCATGGGAAAGTTGTTCCGGCTGACGACACGCGCCTTGTAGTTGACGCCGGCCAGGCCGCGCAGCCGGTCGAGGTGCTCGACAATGCGCGCCGCGGGCGCACCCTGGAGTTGCGCGCCGTCAATCGTGATCGCGTCGGTTTCCAGGCGGGCGCTGTCGTCCCAGGCGACGGTTGTGGTCGTATGCGCGTCGGCCAGGGTCATGCTGATCGAGTTGTTGAGCGGAATGTTCAGCGCGGGGTCGGCGACGCCCCAGTACTTGATGAAGGCGATGTTGCTGCCGGCGCGGCAGGTCGCCTTGCGCGGGGGCGCGCCCTCTGTTGCGGCTTCATGGCGCATCGAACGACTATGTTTCCCGTTCGGCCTGCTGCTCACAGCGGCGCAGGAGGTCATCGAGCAGCTCATCGTGGGCACGGAAGTGGATTGTCACCCCGCGATCGACCGGTTCGATGCGCGCCTGCCAGCCGATGCCCTCGACCAGCGCCAGCTTTTCGACCACGCCGGCCCCCAGCCGTTTGAGCACGGCCTCGGCCTGGCCCGGCGTCAGCTCCGGAAACTCGATCTGCTCGGAATCGTACAGGTCGTCGTCCTGAAAACGGGGATCGCGGCGGTCTTCCTCATCCCCCAACGACGGGGCGCTGATCGGCATCGAACGGCTCCTGATTCTGCTACTTTCGGTCAGTTATTGGTTGCGCTCTGCTAGCGAGCACTCTTACAAGGAAGCCGAAACCGGCCTCACTTCGACTCGAGCAGCGGCACGCCCACATCTTCACCGGCGCCCAACTCCTTGAGAAATCGCGGCACCAGCGCGTGCAGCTCGGCGATCCGCTCCGCCGGCGTCTTGTTGGGGAGATGGATGCGGCCGCCGGCCATCGTGTTATGGCCGCCGGCCGAGCCGTTCCTGCCGGCGACGACGCGCACAAGCCGGCCGGCGCGGGCATTCGAATCGGCCGCGCGCACCGACATCACGCCCACCTCCTCAAAGATCCCCAAACAGACAACCCAGGAGACATTCTCCATGCGCATCAGCAGGTCCGCCACCTCCGCCGCCATATCCGGCCTCGGCATATCAAAAAGCAGGCTGACGGCGATATCGCCGGTGACTTCGGCCTCCTCTTCCACTTCGTCATCTTCTTCCGACCCGTCAGCCTGGTCCAGTGATGACGAACCCGACGTGTCGGGGGCAAGCATGCGCGAAAGCGCGAAGACATCGAGATCAAACCGCTGCAGGTCCGATCTGTAACTATCGTCCTGCTCTCCGTCCTGGCTCTCTTCCGCCTCTTCCTCCTCCAACTCATCGTCGACCTCGAGCGGCGCGCTCACACTGTAGATCGTCGTATTGGCCAGGGCGTCGCTGATGCTGCGGAAGTAGGTGCGGGGAAGCTGCACATGTTCGATGCGGTTGAGCAGTTCGGTCTGGATCAGGTGACGCAGCGTCGAGTAGGCCCAGATGTCTAGGTCCGAAGTGTGGCGGCTCAGGCCGAGCGTATCGGATTTGATGCCGTAGAAGAGCGCGGTCGCCAGCTGCGCGTCAATCGGCACTTCGGCAATGGCCAGATATTCGCACAGGATCGTGGCCGACGCGCCTATCTCCGGGCGTACGTCGTGAACTTTGGCGCGTAGCTGGCTGCGTCGCGGCGGATGATGATCGATGGCGGCCAACACCTCTTCGCGGGGATAGTCTGTGTTCCACAGCACGTGATTGGCGGCGATCGGCTGGGTGTCGACGAGCACGACGCCGTCATAGGTGATGATCCTTTCAGCCGCGGTTCTCAGGGGGATGCGGACGCCGTGGGGCATGACCAGGCCGGCCATCGTACTGTTTTCGGCGCGGCCGATGATGCCGCCGTGCCCCAGCGTGACCTCTGTCGTCGGCGCGTGCTGACGCAGCAGCTCTTCCATGGCGCGAGCGCTGGCGATCGCGTCCGGGTCCGGATCGTTGTGCATCAGGACCAGGACGTTGTCCTTCCCATCCAGGAGTTCGACAATCTGTTGAACTCGTTTCTCCGCAGAGCTCCGCCGTCGGGTGCTATAGTCCTCCGGCAGGGAGAGCACTGAGGTCGGTTTTTCTTCCATAGACCGTCCGATTGCCCGCTGAATCGAGCAGGGTCGGCGTATTATACATAAAAGGGGCCTCAAGTGGAAGCACTGCTTTTGGCTGGACTACGGGCCTGGCCTGCGCGCCCTGCGCCCGCGGGCTACCTTTCTGAGCCTACCTCCCGCGCTGGAAAGCAGGTGGACAGTTTCAAAAGCTGCAGGGTCGGGCCGCCTGCGAACTGTTGATGCTATCATCGGCTGTCCACCGGGCTGCCACGTTCCGGTTGTTGAGCAATCCACGCATTTGCGGTACGATTGGGCGTACCCGGTTCGTACCCGGTTCCTGGTTACCAATTGCTCCATACGACGTTCCACTGAGAACTGAAAATAGCTGACGAAAAGTTGCCGTTCGCACTGTTGGCGGCAGTTTGCACAAAGGATGCACGCATGACAAAGACAATCGACAAGCTGATCGGCGCCGGCGCGCAAACTGTTGTCCGGCGCATGGGTGAAGCCGCGACGACCTTTCTGGCCTGTCTGACCATGGACCAGAAACACAAAGCGGTCATGTCCTTTGACGACCAGTTGGAGCGCACAAACTGGAACTATACGCCGATTCTGCGCAAGGGGCTCTCGCTGTCCGATATGGCCTTCCCACAGCGGCAGAAGGCGCTGCAACTGGTAAAGACCGGCCTCAGTCGCGGCGGGTTTGTGACCGTTTCAACTGTGATGGGGCACGAGAACACGCTCGATCTGTTCGAAGGATGGCGGCGTCCGCATCCGAGCAGGGACCCACAGCTCTATTACGTGAGTATCTTCGGCAGCCCGGACGAGGTTGGCGTGTGGGGCTGGCGCTTTGAAGGTCATCATGTCTCGCTGAATTTCACGATCGCGGATGGCAAGATCGTCGCGCCCACGCCTCTGTTTTTTGGCTCGAATCCGGCCGACGCTCCTTTCAGCCCGTCGACCGCGCTCCGCCCTCTCGCCGGCACCGAGGACCTGGCCAGAGATCTGGTCCACTCCTTTGACGATGAGGCCCTGGCCGTCGCGCGCGTCTCCCCGGGTGCGCCGCCCGACAATGTGCTCTACAATCTACCCGAGATTGCCGAGGGCACCCTGCAAATGCCGGCCCATTACCCCGACATGAACGTCTGGATCAATGCCCACGACTTGAAAAACGGACACGTCGAAGCATTGCGCTATTCTGAGACGCCGACCGGCCTTTGCCACAGCCGCATGAACAGCGGCCAGCAGGAGTTGCTGTTGGCGCTGATCGGTGAATACGTCCACCGGATGCCGGACGAGCTGGCCGAGATCGAGTGGGACAATCTGCGCGCACGCGGGCTCGACGGCATCCACTTTGCCTGGGCCGGCGGCCTCGAGAAGAGACAGGGCCACTACTATCGCATACAGGGACCGCGTTTCGTCTGCGAATACGACAATACGCAGAACAACGCCAATCACATCCATTCCGTCTGGCGCGACCCGGACAACGATTTTGGCAGGGACATTCTGGCGCATCATTACGTCCACCATCATTAGCGGAGAGGCTTTCTGAAAGCCACCGGCGCATGCCCGCTTGACGCAGCAACTGAAGATCGGTACAATCCGATGCGATTGCCTACCATGACATGAGTGCGATAGATGGCCATTGCGTGACTTCTTCCCGGTTGTCCGCTTGCTAGTGCGACTGTTGATCACCCCAAACCGGCGACGAATACCGATTGGACCATTCGTAAACAGTTAGCTCCCGAAGTTTGCAAGCAGCTTTCCACAACGCAATCAATTCGCAAGGAGACCTCTTTATGGCAGAGAACGGCAAATCGGCTGGACCCACAAACTATCAGGTGATTGGGACCCGGCCCATCAGGCACGACGGTACGGACAAGGTCCTGGGCGCAGCCCGATACGCAGCTGACCAGAATCTGCCGGGGATGTTGTACGGCAAGTATCTACGCAGTCCCCACGCCCACGCGCGCATCCTCAATATCGATACGAGCAAGGCCGAGGCGTTGCCCGGCGTCACCGCGATCGTCACTTCGGCGGACTTGGCCGAGGCGTCGGACAAAATTCAGGAGATGGGCGAAGACGCGGTGAATCTGAAGTATCTAAGCGCCAATATGCTGGCGCAGGACAAGGTACTCTATCACGGCCACGCCATCGCCGCGGTCGCGGCCAATAGCGTCCACGTCGCCGAGGAGGCGGTCGGCCTGATCGAAGTCGAGTACGAGGTCCTCGAACCGGTGCTGGATGTGCGCGAGGCAATGGCCGACGACGCGCCAATCCTTCTGTCTGATTTGCGCACCGTCGCCTTGGGGGAAGTGGGCGACAAACCCACGAACATCGCGCAACAGTTCCGCCACGCGCGCGGCGACCTGGAGGCCGGTTACGCGGAAGCGGACGTGATTGTCGAGCGGGAGTTCACCACTGCGATGGTCCACCAGGGCTATCTCGAGCCGCAGGCCTCGACCGTCCAGTGGCGGGCTGACGACCAGATTGACATCTGGACCAGCACGCAGGGACCGTTTCAGATCCGGGACTCGGTGGCCGCGCTCCTGCAGGTGCCCGTTTCGCAGGTGAAGGTGACACCGGCGGAGATCGGGGGCGGTTTCGGCGGCAAGTTCACGCCCTACACCGACCTGCCGGCGGCTCTGCTCTCGCGCAAAAGCGCCAACCGACCGGTGAAGATCGCACTGACCCGCGCCGAAGTGTTGCAGGCGACCGGCCCCACGTCGGGCAGCTACATCAAGGTGAAGATGGGCGCCAAGAAGGATGGCCGCATCACCGCGGTTGAAGCCGACCTGGTGTATGAAGCCGGCGCCTATCCCGGCTCGCCCGTGGGCGCGGGGGCCGGCGTGATTCTGTCCCCGTACAAGCTGGATAACCTGCGCATCGACGGCTACGACGTCGTCGTGAACCGTCCCCAGAGCGGCGCCTACCGCGCGCCGGGCGGCACGAATGCGGCCTTTGCCTCGGAGACGGTCATCGACGAGCTGGCCGAGAAACTGGGCATCGACCCGCTGGAGTTCCGCCACATCAACGCCGCCCAGGAAGGGGACCGCCGCCCGGACGGGCCCGAATACAAGCGCATCGGATACAAGGAGACGGTTGAAGCCGCCATCGACCATCCCCACATGGCCGACCCGATCGACGGAAAGAATCGCGGCCGCGGTGTGGCATCCGGTTTCTGGTTCAACGGCACCGGACCGTCCAGCGTGACCGCGATTGTTAATGCCGATGGCACCGTGAACCTGTTGGAAGGCTCGGCCGACATCGGCGGCACGCGCGCCTCCGCCGCGATGATGCTCGCCGAAACGATCGGCCTGGCAGCTGAGGACATCAACCCGCAGGTCGTGGACACCGACTCGATCGGCTACACCAGCGGCACGGGCGGCAGCAGCGTCACCCACAAACTCGGCGTCACGACCCATCAGCTGGGGCTGGAGCTGCGCAAGAAGATGAGCGTGCAGCTGGCCGACTACTGGGAGATGGACGAGGCCGACGTGGCCTATGCGGACGGCAAATTCCATGGCAACGGCCACAGCGTTGGCTTTAAGGAGGCGGCCCAGCAGCTTTCCAGCGGCTACGAAGCCCTGACCGCCAGCGTGACGTTGGAAACGGATGGCGCAGGGCCATGCTTCGGCACCCACATCGTCGACGTGGAGGTCGACCCGGATACGGGCAAAGTTGAGATTCTGCGTTACACCGCGGTGCAGGACGTGGGCAAGGCCATCCATCCCAGCTATGTGGAGGGCCAGATCCAGGGCGGTGTCGTGCAGGGGATCGGCTGGGCGTTGAACGAAGAGTATATCTACGACGACGAAGGGCACCTGCTGAACGCCAGCCTGCTGGACTATCGAATGCCGACAGCGCTGGACCTGCCGATGATCGAGCCGGTTCTGGTTGAGATCACCAACCCGGACCATCCGTTCGGCGTGCGCGGTGTGGGCGAGGTGCCGATCGTGCCGCCGGCAGGCGCCCTCGCCAACGCCATCTACGATGCCGTCGGCGTGCGGCCGACTGAACTGCCGATGTCGCCGGCGCGGCTGCTGGAAACGATCTGGGAGAAGAACGGCGCCTAACCGGCGGCGAAATGCGGCCGGTCGCTGTGCCGGTCGCGCAACTGCTTGAAAAGGCGGGTCGGTAGACCATGTGTTGACCGGCCCGCCTTTTGGTTCGATAGAACGAAGAGGAGATTGTGTCGGAATTACCTGGATAGAAGAGAGATTTGGCAAATGTCGCATTCTCGTTCGGTGGCGGTCACGGGCGGGCTTGGCAATCTGGGCACGAAGCTGCTGCATCATCTGGCGCGTACCACGCCGTGCCAGCGGTTGATCGGGCTGGACGTGCGCGCCCCGTCAACCGAACAGCTGGAAGCGCTGCAGGCCGCGGCTGCACAGAACCGGACGGGCGCCGCCCCCGCGGTCGAACTGCTTGAGTGCGACCTGAACGATCCCGGCGACAGGCGCTGGCGGGATGCGCTGGCGCGGGTGCAGGCGGTCGTCCATTTCGCCGCATGCAACCCCTACCCCGACGCAAGCTGGGACGAAGCGGCCCTATCGATCGACATGACCCTCAATGTGGCGCTGGCCGCGGCCGATTGCTCTTCGGTCGAGCGCTTTGTTTTCGCCACCTCAAATCATGTCATGGGCCGCTACAAGGACGACCCGCTGGCGGCCACGGTCGGGCCAGGCACGTTGCACCCCGACAGGCCCCTTGGCGTGGGCACGGTGTGGGAGAAGGCCGCGCCGCCATTGGACGCCACCGCCTACTCGACGACCAAAATGGTGGGCGAACGTATCTGCCGGGCGCTGGGTGCGCGGGCCGGCGACTCGACGAGCTTTGTCAGCGTGCGCATCGGCTGGTGTCAGCCGGGTGAGAACCGGCCCGAGACGCTCAACGCCACCGGCGAACCCGGCACGGACCGCGGCGGCGCGAATTCTCACCCCGACCCGGACGGCTACCGGCGCGCCGAACGCTGGTTCCGCCAGATGTGGCTGTCGAACCGGGACTTTGTGCATCTGTTTGAGCGCGCCGTCAACGCCGATGCAGGCGGGTGGCCGTCGCCGGCGATCGTGGTCAACGGCATGTCAGACAACAGCGGCATGGCCTGGAGCCTGGAGGAGACGCGGCGCTACCTCGGCTACCGACCCCAGGACGATGTGACACGCGCTGAACTGGCATCTCTTCCAACTGAATAAAGGAGAACGGGCATGAGCTACAAGCTCGCTTATTGTACGTTGCGCTGGCAGAATCCTGAGCTCGGGCCGGCGTTGAACAGGCTGGCCGAGGTGGGCTGGCAGGGCTGGGAGAGCCGGCTGCCTCTCAACTGGATGGGAACGCCGGCGCGAATGCGGCGCATCTGCGACGACGCGGGGATGCCCCTCGTCGTGCTGACCGCCAGCGGCTCGCCGGACAGCCGCGACCGTGAAAACGTCGAGTTGAACCGGCGGCGGATGGAGTTCGCCGCGGAGATGGGCTGCGACTGCTACATGTATATGAGCGGCGGCAAGCCGGAGGGCCGCGCGGTCAGCGATGACGATGTCCGGGCCGCCGCGGAGGGCGCGGACGAGTGGGCCGAGTACGCGGCCCAGTTCGGCCTGGAGCTGACCTATCACATACACACCAATCTGCTGGTCGATTCGATCGAACACTGGAAGCTGTACATGGCCAGCCTGCACACGGCCAAGCTGTGCATCGACGTTTCGCACGCGCAGCTGTGGGGGTATGACCCGGTCGCGTCGCTGCAGGACTTTCGCGCGCAGCTGAACTATGTGCATCTGCAGGACTGGGCGACCACCTCGCGCCGCGCGGACGGATTCTACGACCCGCAATGGTGCCAGGTCGGGGAGCACGAAAACGTGGACTTCCCTGCGATCAAAGAGGCGCTGGATGGGATCGGCTACGCGCGCTGGGTGACCGCCTGTCCCGGCCAGCCAGTTCCCGGACGCGATGACCCAATCAGCGAGGCGGAGCGCAGCGAGGGAATGGTCGACTATCTGCGGGGCATCGGCTATTAGTCGCCCAGGTCGATTTCCGGGTGATCGCGGTAGTAGCGGGCCGTGTCGAGGACCAGGTTTTCCTGCAGCTGGATGGTCATGCCACCGTCGACGACGAGCGTGTGGCCGGTGATGAATCCGGCCTCCTCGGAGCAGAGAAAGCGCACCGCGTTGGCGATGTCATCGGGCACGCCGGTGTGGCGCAGGGGGTAGTGCTGGTCGAAGAAGCGGAGCAGCGAGGGGTTGCTCTCCCAGTGTTCGGCGCCCCGCTCGGTAACGATATGGCCGGGGCAGATGCAGTTGACGCGCACGCCGAGCGGCCCGAAATCGAGTGCCATCTGGCGGCTCATGGCGATGATGGCGGCCTTGGTCATTTCGTAGGCGAGGCTCTGCGGCGCGACCAGCTGCCCATGTACCGAAGAGATGTTGACGATGCTGCCGCCGCCGCTGGCCTGGATGTGCGGCACGCCGAACTTGGCGCTGAGATAGACCGCCTTCTGTGATGCGTTGAGCGCGTGGTCGAAGGCGGTCTCGGTCAGGGTGATGGCGCTGCCGTCCGGCTCACTGGCGCCCCAGGCGTTGTTCACCAGGAAGTGCAGCCCGCCCCAAAGTTCTACGGCCCGTTCGATCATCGGCCGGACCTGTTCCGGCTGGGAGATGTCGACCCGGTGGGCCGAGGCTGTGCCGCCGGCCTCCTCTATGCGGGCGACGTTATCCGCGGCCGCGTCCGGCAAGATGTCGGCGACCAGCACCTTTGCCCCGTCCGCGGCCAGCCGCCGGGCGATGGCGCCGCCGATTCCCATGGCGCCCCCGGTGACGATGGCAATCCTGTTTTCCAGTGTCATTTTGGTTCCTCGGACAGCTTGTGGAGTAAAAAGCGGGTTCAGTATACTTATGGGATACGGGTCAAGCAAAACGGACGGGATCGCCCTTCACGTTGGGAATGAGATTTATCAAGAGTTTGTCGAATCATCGGGGGCGAGATCTAACGAGGATCAGACCATCGAATGTAGTTGTGCTCAAAGTCGAATTGGCCGAATATGGATTTAGGATCAACCAGAGATTGTGAAGTCCTTCGCCGCGCTTCTCCATGAGGGGAACAACCGAGTCAATTCGTAGGGAGAAGAGGAGACGACAATGGAGATTCCGACAATCGAGTTGCCCGGGTTTCTCGGGCCGATGGAGTTGCTTATTGGTACCCCGGTTGTGGTTATCTGGCTTCTGTCCGGCGTTGTCAGCGCGGTGGTCGCCAATACCAAGGGGCGCAGCGGGTGCGGCTGGTTTGTGCTGGGATTTCTGTTGGGCCCACTGGGACTCATCCTCGCGCTCGTCGCGCCCAAGAATGTGCCGGCTCTTGAGCAGCGATCGGTCGATCGCGGCGAAATGCAGTACTGCCCCTACTGCGCCGAACTGATCCGGGCGGAGGCGGTCAAGTGCCGCTACTGCGGCGAGAGCTTCGGCAGAGCCGAGTCGTCGAATGAAGCCTACATGCGAAGGCACAGCTTGTGAATGTGTATGGTTATTCGGGAAAATGAATTGTAAGTTAGGAGAAGACCCCGTAAGAAAGGGCAGGCGGACAAACGGTCGTACTATAGGCCTATAACCGCCCAGGATATGACTGACGGCGAAAAGAGCAAACTTAGGGGGCTTAGAAAATGAAAAAAATGAAAGTCCCACAATTCAAGAGTTACGAGGAAGAGGCGGAGTTTTGGGACAATCTGGACACCTCTGACTTTATGGAAGACGATGGGGAATGGTTCCGCTTCGAAACGCCCCGCAAGCGAGCTGTTCCCGATACGATTGTGGATGGTGAGCACACACAGGAGACCGCAAGACCTTCCTCGGATTTCTCACCAGGCCAAATTGTAGTTTTGAGGTCCGATACCTCCATCAAAGGCGCGGTTGTGGACGTGTTGCCGGGCCAGCCCGAGAACCGGGTCAAGGTATTCATAGAGGGCAGCGTTCAGACGTTTTACACCTCCCAATTGAAGCGTGAAGAGCAAAGGGATGAAGTTCAGTTCTACTCGACTGATCAGTTTCACGCCTATCTGACTGCTCTCCAGATTCGACATCCCAGTCTATCGACATTGTACTCACTCAACGCGGCGCGTGTTGACTTTATCCCCTATCAGTTCCGCCCTGTCTTGCGATTTATTCGGTCGGACCGTCCAAGGCTGTTGATCGCGGACGGCGTCGGCGTCGGCAAAACCATTGAAGCGGGATTGATTCTGCGGGAACTACAGGCCAGGCGGGAGATCAGGTCAGTCCTCATTATATGCCCCCGCCCACTGGTGACAGAGCGCAAGTGGGAGAGCGAGATGAAACGGTTTGAGGAACGTTTCACTCCTCTGGACGGACCCACCCTGAGATACTGCATCAATGAGATGGATCTGGAAGGCGTATGGGCCAATCAGTATCAGAAAGTAATACTCCCTTACTCGTTGTTCGACGATGCCCTCCTTTACGGTTCAAGCGCCGGCGGTAGACGAAGCCCCAGGAAGGGCCTTCTAGACCTGGATCCGCCTCCACGTTTCGACCTCGTGATCGTGGATGAGGCCCATCATATCCGCAATCAGGACACCTATGCCCACAGGGCCGTACGATATTTCTGCGACCATGCGGAGGCGGCAGTATTCCTGACCGCGACTCCGATCCAACTTGGCAGTCATGATCTGTTTGTATTGCTGAACGCGCTTCGCCCTGACCTCATCCTGGATCAGGAAAGCTTTGAACATATGGCGGAACCAAACCCGTTTATCAACCAAGCGGTGAACTCTGCACGCGCCCAGGAACAGGACTGGACGGCGCGGGCGGCAGAAGCCCTAGACCAGGCAGCTTCAACTGCTTGGGGACGCGCGATTCTCAGTTCCAATCCTGAGTTCAACCTAATAAGAGGACGTGTCTTAGCTTGGGGAAATTCAAGCCAACAGAGTGCCAGATCCGGCGATGCCACCCAAAGAGTAATCAGAGAAGCGCCCCCATCTTGGGCGGCACCTGCTGGAGAGGACAGCGTTGCCCAAGACGAAAGAGTTCAACTCATCACGGACTTAGAGTCGTTGCATACGTTTTCGGGCATTATCAACCGGACACGGCGTAGTGATATTGGGGAATTCACAGTCCGAAAGCCGGAGACCGTTGCCGTTGAGTTCACTGATGGCCAGAAAAGGCTTCACGATGCTCTGCTCCACGTTCAGGCAGAAATCTTCAGTCTGCTTCACAGTGATATAAGCGTCAAATTCATGATGACCACGATCAGACGGCAGGCTGCAAGTTGCCTTTCTGGACTTGCGCCATTTCTCGAAAACATCTTGAACCGTCACATTGACGAATTGGAATGGACGGAAGCCGACAATACGGCGCCAGTCCTAAAAGATGATGCTGTCGATTCGATTCGATCGCAAATCCAGGCAATTCTTGAGCAAGCGCGCACACTCGATTCTCATGATCCGAAGTACGACCGCCTTCACAATATCATCCAAGAAAAGCAGCAGTTGCCCAACAACAAATTGATGCTGTTCAGCAGCTTTCGCCATACTCTGCACTATCTGTACGAACGTCTCCAGGCAGATGGCGTGCGCGCGGGAATGCTCCACGGCGGAACGCCGGATGACGAACGACTTGCCCTTCGCAATCGTTTCATGTTGCCGCGAGAAGATGACAAGGCTCTCGATATCCTGCTGTTCTCGGAGATCGGTTGTGAAGGGTTGGATTACCAGTTCTGCGATTGCATTGTGAACTATGATCTGCCGTGGAACCCAATGCGTGTCGAGCAACGAATCGGTCGCATCGACAGGGTAGGCCAGAAGAGTGAGAGCATAGCTATCGTCAATCTGATCACGCCGGGGACGGTGGACGCCGACATCTACGAGCGTTGTCTCGTTCGCATTGGCGTGTTCGAGAGTGCTCTTGGCGGCAGTGAAGAGATTCTCGGGGACATCACCAGGGAGATCAGGAATATCGCTGAAAACTATACTCTGAGCGAAAAGGAGCGAGGGGTTAAGTTGCAGCAGTTGGCGGATAACAAGATTCGCCTGGTACAAGAGCAAGCGGCGCTGGAACAAAAACAGATGGAGCTTTTCGGCATCCGTCTTCCTGAAGACCGGATGAAGAGGGAGATTGAAGACGCCTCCAGCTTCTGGTTGACTTCGGCATCCATACACGGGCTCGTCGCGCTCTATCTACAGCAGTCATGTGGACGAGATCAGGAGTTTATCTTGGGCGAAAGGCCCCTGAAGACGCTCCGCCTCTCACAGGAAGCGCGTACCACTCTGTTGCGTGATCTGCAGAAACTTCCCCGCCAAAACGCTGTCGCCTATCGGGAGTGGGAGAACTGGCTGAAAGGCGCGGATCAACATCTGTCTATTACCTTCGAGTCGGATTGCGCCATAGAACATCCTGAGGCCGCTTTTGTCATGCCGTTGCATCCATTGGTGAAACAGGCGGCGGCTGCGCTGCTTTCCCATACGGTTCAGAAAGCGGTTGCCAAGCTGAAGGTGCAGGCCAACGAGATACCAGCTGGCCGTTACGAATTTGTCATCTACCAGTGGCAGTTCCACGGCATCAGAGAGGATCTCGCGCTCAAGCCAATCGCCTCATCGGACGCGGTAACGCCGCACCTTCACCGTCTCCTTGAGAAAGCGGTGGATGTCGCGCGGGATGAACAGGGAGACAGCGCCCCTACTGTTTGGGACGAACTGGAGGCGCAACATTATCAACTTTGGTCTGCAGCACGCGCAGAGCATCAACAACGGACGCAAGAGTTGGCCGCGTACCGCAGAGAAAGCCTGTCAACCAGTCACAAAGCACGCATAGGGCTTCTCAATGAGCAGCTTGAACAAGCAAACAATGAAAAGATACGGAGGATGCGCCGATCGCAAATCGACAGCGCAGAGGCGGACTTCACCCGGCGAATCCAGGAGTTGGATAGGGCCATTGAGAGAGCTGATGTTGTCCACGAGTCGGTGGCATATGGGGTCTTGATCGTAGAGGAAATACAATGAACCTGGAAGAACTGAAACGAGAGCGTATGGAGTATGTAGAGGCGAGCCGTAAGAATGGCTTTGAAGAAGGTATCGGAAGATTTCTGACCGACCTGTACCCCGACAATGCCCACTTCATCTATGAACTTCTGCAAAATGCTGAAGATGCCCAAGCGACAGAAGTTCGTTTTGTCCTTCATGAGGACAAAGTCGAATTTGAGCACAATGGGGACCATCTCTTCTCCATTGAAAATGTAAAGGCCATAACAGGATTTGGCAACAGCACAAAAAAAGATGATCAAACCAAAATCGGCAAGTTTGGCGTCGGTTTCAAGGCTGTGTTTGCCTATACAGACACGCCGGAAATCAGGTCTGGCGCATTCCACTTCCGCATTCGCGATCGGTTCGTGCCCGATACAGATGAGCTGCCCCCCTGCGTTCTTGACGAAAGAGAAACTCGATTTTCCTTCCCTTTCGACAATCCCCAAAAGCCTCCAAAAACAGCTTACACTGAAATAGAAAAGAATCTTCGACAGTTGGACGAAAGCACGCTGCTCTTTCTGACAAACATCCGAAAAATAGAATATCTGCTATCCGATTCAACTTTGGGCATCCTTGAAAGAAAAGAGACGGATAGCAACCGAATTGAGATTCTTGTTCAGCATCCCGATGTGTCGGAGCCTGTTTCTGTCCCTTATCTCCTTTTTGAGAAAGAGGTAGATGTAAACGATGAAGACGGAAACCTCAAACGCTGCCGCATAGCAATTGCTTTCGGCCTGGAGAGGACCCAGAAGGAAGAATGGAGAGTCAAGTTATTGACCAAAGGCCAAGTTTGTATCTACTTCCCTGCTGAAAAAGAAACGTCCAATCTGAAATTTCATCTGCATGCTCCTTTCGCCTCGACCGTTGCTCGCGCCAGTGTGCGCGATTGTGAAGCCAACGATAAGTTGCGCGATGAGCTTGCAGAGTTAATTGCCGGGTCTATGGCTGCTATTCGAGAGCAGGGGTTATTGAATGTAGGCTTCCTGGCCATATTGCCCAACGAAAAGGACGGCCTGGACCAGTTCTACAAACCAATTATGGAAAAACTGGTTGAAGTATTCCAACAGGAAAAGCTCACACCTATGAAACAGGGAGGTCATGCCGCCGCAAATGGTATCTTCAGAGGGTTAGTCCGCCTGTCGGATTTTATCAGCGACAGTGATTTGGCGATGATTTTAGGCGAGGAGTACTCTCCGCCGCTGTGGATTGCCAATCCAACACAGAGAAACCAACGGGAAGATGATTTTCTGAGTATGTTGGATATTCCAGATTGGAGGATCGAAGATCTTGTAGATGAATTGTCCGCCGGATCTGAGACGACAATGAAATGGCTGGCAGAAAAATCAGATACATGGCATCAGGGGCTTTATGTGTTTCTCAGCGACGCCCCATCAATAGATTGCAAGACCCAACTGTCGAACTCAGGCATTGTTCGTTGTAGCGATGGTACCTACAGGACTGGAGGCGAATGCTACTTCCCAAGCGATGGCGAAGAACACAGTGAGGCTTTTCCCCGCGTCGTTCAGGGTGTCTATTCATCTGGAACAAACAAGCAGGAACAAGAGAAAGCCCGTAAATTCCTTGAGGATATAGGGGTAAGTGAAGTTGGTGAAGCCGATCGGGTTGAAACGATTCTGAAGCGAAAATACTCTCAGACCGCGGTTGACAATGGTGACTCTCGTCCCGAAATCAAAGACATCAGGCGGTTCATGGATTTGTTGGAAAAAGATCCGGGTCAGGCAGAACTATTCGAGACCTACTTCATATTCGAGTCGGCCGATGGTGAATGGGGAAAACCGAGTCAAGTCTATCTTGATTCCCCTTATCTTGACACTGGTTTGAGTGCCTACTATGACGCCCTCGACGACGAATCAAATCGTAAGCGGGCACTATCTACGAACTATCAGAAGTCTGGCCTGGAGTCAGAAAGGTTAGTGAAGTTTGCCAAAGCAGTAGGAGCACAAACGAAGTTGGCGCCCATAGAGAAGAAAATTTCCTATGGACATCCGCTATGGTTTACCGAAATGTGGGACGGAAGGCGTTGGTCTGAGTATGGAATAAACAAGGACTACGACATACCGGAGTTCGATACATTATTGGCCAAACCTGATGAGAGCAAGTCTAAGCTTGCCTGGGACACCATGAATGATTTGTCTGAGTTCTGCCTGATAGCCACGGTCTGTTTAAGTCTATCTTCTACGCCCCGTACGGGTTGTTCCAGCATTATCAATAGGTTAAGAGAGGTGGAGTGGGTGCCGCAGAAACAAGATGGTCAGAACGATGTTCAATTTTCGAAGCCTTCCGAGGCCGTTCCGGAATTGCTTCCAAAAGGCTTTTCATATGAGCCTCAAGCACCATGGCTGAGAGCAATCGAATTCGGAAAGAAAAAGCAAGATCGTGAGGAGGCTGAGCGCCGTAGAGCAGAACTTGCAACTGACGAGTATCGACGAAGAAGTGATGCTGCCAAAGAGATGGGATTTTCTTCTCCTGAAGAAGGAGCAGAGATGGCGGAACTAAGACGTAAAGACCCTGAAGGGTATAAGAGGTGGAAAGAGAGCGCCAAGAATAAACCAGAGTTCCCAGAAAGGTCGTCTCGGAATCCTGAGCGCAGGCAACAAAGACTTGTGGAACAGTATGAAGATGCTCCTCAAAAGGAATACGAGACGAGACCACGAAGCGTTCGGCCTTCACGGACGCATGTTGATCCTGATCCCTATCTCAAGGCTCAATATACAGATGATTCTGACCAGATGATATGTCAGATATGCAAGGACAAGATGCCGTTCAAGAAGCGCGATGGGGACTATTATTTCGAGGCTGTGGAAGCGCTTTCCAAGGACTATTTTCCCCAAGAGCACGAAGTACAATTCTTGGCGCTTTGTCCACTGTGCGCGGCCATGTACAAGGAATTTGTGAAGCGTGACGAAGAACAAGAAGCAGAGTTATATCAGGCTCTGCAGAGCGCGGAAGGACTTGAGGTGCCGGTGAGATTGGGAGAATGGGAAACAAGCGTCCGGTTTGTAGAGACCCACTGGCGGGATTTGAAAACAATTCTACGCGTCTATCAAGAATGAGCTATCAAATGAAGCGATTTCAACAAGGCGATCTTTCCCCTGCTGACGATGCCCGGCCCGTTTCGCGGGTAAAGATAGGAAGTTCACAACCGTCTCCTGCACGCGCTGCCAGTATACGGAGATCTACAAGACGAGCACTTCGGGACTTGCCAACGTTGAGAGCACGCGTCCCTGACCGTCGAATGCGCTGCCGTTTCACGATTTGGGCGCGTGCTGACTGGCTCTCATTCTATCTTTGTACTTTCGTTCCAAATGCAACCTGATTGCCTACCGGAACCGCCACCCCTACTGCTACGAAGGGTAACGAAATGCTACGTGTCTCGATCTTCCGTCACAATGCAGAACTGACCGACGAATGGCTGCGCCAGAAGGTGGCGCTCGGCGCCGACGCCATCGACTTCGGGCTGGATGCCGATATGCCCGGCGTCACCGAGCAGGGTTACCCGCGGCTGGACGACCTGCGCGCGCTGCGCAAGCGCCTGCGCTCCTTCGGCATCGACATCAACCGCGTGACGCTGCCGACCCTCACCCGCACCTTCATCGACGAACGCGTCGGCGCGGAGGATGAGCTGGAGAACGCGGCCAGGGCGCTGGAAGTCTACGGACAGGCGCGCATCCCCATCGCCCGCCAGCGCACCGAGGGCGACGTCTTCCCGCAGATGATGGAGGCCTACCGCACGCCCCACCGCGGCGGCTACATCTCACGCGCCGAGTCGCTAAGGCGCGGGCCGGTCGAAATCCCCGCGCGGGCCGAGCTGGAGCGCTGGTGGGGGCGCTTCTGCCACGCGTTCGAGCGGCTGACGCCGATCGCCGAGGAGTATGACATCAAGCTGGCCGTGCACCCGTCCGATACGCCCAATGTGGATACGCCCTTCGGCGGCATCGGTTTCCACCGCATCATCGACGCCTTCCCCAGCCCCAATGTCGGCTACGTCTACTGCATCGGCACCCGCGCCGAGGCGGGCGGCAGCTCGCTCGTGATCGACGAGATCAACAACTACGGGCGCAAAGGCAAGCTCTTCATGCTGCACATGCGCAACGTGCGCGGCAGCCTCGCGACCGCCAGCGGCTTCGAGGAGACGCTGCTCGATGACGGCGACCTCAACATGGCGCGCATCCTGCGCGAGCTGCGCAACGTCGGTTTCAGCGGGTACATCAACCCGGACCACATCCCCGATCTGCCCGGTGATACGGCGACGCGCGACGTCGGCTGGGCCTATTCGATCGGATATCTGAAGGCGCTGTTCGCCGCGTCGGTGGCGTAACCAGACAGCGGGCGGCCGCCGAACAGCGCCCGGCGCTACGCCGCCAGCCTCACTTGGGAGAACCGAAACGATGAGCGCTGACAAACGAACCGACTACACCTCCCTCGTGCCCCAGTACAGCTTTTCCGAGACGCTGGCCGAGCAGGAGGCCGAGTTGCAGACCAATCCGCTGCTGCAACGGCTGCTGGCCTATCGCCGGCGCTACGAGGGCGACCCCCACCGGCCCATCTACCACTACGTCAACCCGGAAAACACGCTCAACGACCCGAACGGGCTCTGCTTCTGGCAAGGCCGCTGGCATCTCTTCTACCAGGCCTACCCGCCCGAAGACCCGCGCCAGCACTGGGGACACGCGATCAGCGATGACCTGATTCACTGGCGCGATCTGCCCTACGCCATCTACCCCAACCCGGAGGAGTGCTGCTTCTCCGGCGCGACGCTGGTGGAGGAGGATAGGGTAATCGCCATCTATCACGGCACCAAGGTGGGCAACATGGTGGCCGTCTCGCACGACCCGCTACTTCTCAACTGGGAAAAGCTGACCGGCGCGCCGGTCATTCCCATCGCCAGCGCCGACGGCTCGCCGCTGCCCTACCGCGTCTTCGATCCCTGCATCTGGAAAAAAGGCGAGCACTACTACGCCCTTTCCGGCGGCACGCTGCCGCATAAGGCGTCCGGCAGGCGCACGCGCGCAAACTTCCTGTTCCGCTCGCCGGACCTTGTAAACTGGGACTACCTGCACCCATTTGTCGAGGACGACATCTTCACGCTTGTCGGCGATGACGGCGCCTGCCCCTATTTCTGGCCGATTGGCGACCGTCACATTCTGCTCTTCTTCAGCCACATGAGCGGCGGTCAGGCGCTGCTCGGCGACTACGACACCGAGCGCGACAAGTTCGTCGTGACATCGCAGCATGACTTCAATTTCGGCGCGTTCGGGCCGGGCGGGGTGCATGCCCCCTCGGCCACACCCGACGGCGAGGGCGGCGTCTACGTTATCTTCAACATGAACCCGGCCAAACCGACCGAGGGCTGGAATCAGATCATGACGCTGCCGCGGCGGTTGACCCTGCAGGGGACCGACAGTATCGGCCGCGATACGCTGCTGGTCGAGCCGGCCGGGGATGTCGAATCGTTGCGCCGCGAGCACCGGCAGATAGCCGATCTGACGCTGCCGGCCAACCAGGAGATCGTCCTTGGCAGCATCCGCGGCAACGCGATCGAGCTGATGACGGAGATCGAGACGAACGGCGCGCCCATGGTTGAGCTGAACGTGCTGCGCTCGCCCGGCCGGGAGGAGTTCACCCGCATCGCCTTCTATCGCGAGCGCGGTTTCCGCAGCTGGGACCGGCACGAGGTCTGGCGGCGGGACAAGCTGGCCGCGGCCACCGATGGCCTGATCACGATCGACTCCTCCTACTCTTCGAGCCTGCCGGACGTGCGCTCGCGCGCGCCGGAGACGGGGCCGGTCTTCCTGGAACGGAATGAGCCGCTGCGGCTCAGGGTCTTTGTCGACCGCAGCGTCGTAGAGGTGTTCGTCAACGGCAAGCAGTGTGTGGCGATGCGGGTCTACCCCGGGCGGGAGGACAGCGTCGGCGTTTCGCTGCGCTCGCAGGGGCAGGACGCGCGCGTCGTCTCGCTGGAGGCGTGGCAGATGGAAGATATCTATAGGTGACCGGTGACTTCGGCGACCGACTTTCAGCCGCCGGAGATTCACTGTCTGACTTCGTTACGGAGGGAGTAGATCATGGATATACCGACCTTGTGTGTAAACAGTCTGGGGACGTACAACTACGTCATCAAACAGAAGACAGAAGGGCTGACCCACGCCGACAGCATGTTGCAGCTGCCCTTTCCCGGCAACTGCATGAACTGGATTCTGGGGCATCTGCTTGTCCACCGGGAGCAGGCCCTGGGCGTGATCGACGGGGAGAGCGGCGCGGACGAGGGTGAGTTTGCCAAATACGGCTTTGGCTCAGAGCCGATGACTGACCCGGATAAGGCGATCCCGCTGGAGACACTGCTGTCGCGGCTGGATGACGCCTCCGAGCGGATCATCGCCGCCCTTGAAGAGATGCCCGAATCGAAGCTGGAAGAGATAATCGATGAGGAACACGACGTCACCGTAGGGCAGCGGCTGCACTTCTACCTCTGTTCTCACGAGGCCTATCATGCAGGGCAGCTCGAGCCGCTGTACGAACTGGCACTGGCGAACCGTTCTGATCAGTGATCAGTCGCCGTCGGTTGGGACCACGCAGGGGTCTACTGCGCACGAACTGCAAGCCGCGGAAGGAAGACAATATCCATGAGCGCCGCTGAGAGAACCGACAACACTTCTCTGGTGCCCCATTACAGTTTTCCCGACACCCTGGCCGAGCAGGAAGCCGCCCTGGAAGCCAATCCCCTGTTGCAGCGGCTGCACGCCTATCGCAAGCGCTACGAGGGCGACCCCCACCGGCCCATCTACCACTACGTCAACCCGGAAAACACGCTCAACGATCCCAACGGACTCTGTTTCTGGCAGGACCGCTGGCATCTCTTCTATCAGGCCTGCCCGCCCGAAGACCCGCGTCAACACTGGGGCCACGCCATCAGCGATGATCTCATCCACTGGCAGGACCTTCCCTATGCCATCTACCCCAATCCGGAGGAACGCTGCTATTCGGGCGCGGCGCTGGTGGAGGAGGACAGGGTGATCGCCATCTATCACGGCACCAAGGTGGGCAACATGGTGGCGGTCTCGCACGACCCGCTGCTGCTCAACTGGGAAAAGCTCACCGGCGCGCCGGTCATTCCCAAGGCCAGCGCCGACGGCTCGCCGCTGCCCTACCGGGTCTTCGATCCCTGCATCTGGAAGAAAGGGGACCACTACTACGCCCTTTCCGGCAGTACCCTGCCCCACACAGCCTCCGGCCGGCGCAGGCGCGCCAACTTCCTCTTCCGCTCGCCGAACTTGGTCGACTGGGAATACCTGCACCCGTTTGTCGAGGACGACCGCTTCACCCTCATCGGCGACGATGGCGCCTGCCCCTATTTCTGGCCGATCGGCGACCGCCACATTCTGCTCTTCTACAGCCACATGAGCGGCGGGAAGGCCCTCTTGGGCGACTATGAAGCCGAACGCGACAAGTTTGTCGTCACCTCGCAGCATGATTTCAACTTCGGTGCCTCCGAGCCGGGCGGCGTCCATGCCCCATCGGCCACACCCGACGGCAAAGGCGGCGTCAACGTCATTTTCAACATGAACCCGGCCAAACCGACCGAGGGCTGGAACCAGATCATGACGCTGCCGCGGCGGTTGAACCTGCAGGGGACCGACAGTATCGGTCGCGATACGCTGCTGGTCGAACCGGCCGGGGATGTCGAATCGCTGCGCCGCGAGCACCGGCAGATGGCCGATCTGACGCTGCCGGCCAATCAGGAGATCGTCCTCGGCAGCATCCGGGGAAATACGATCGAGCTGATGGCGGAGATCGAGACGAACGGCGCGCCCATGGTGGAGCTGAACGTGCTGCGCTCGCCCGGCCGGGAGGAGTTCACCCGCATCGCCTTCTATCGCGAACGCGGTTTCCGCAGTTGGGACCGGTACCAGGGCTGGCAACGGGACAAGATGGCCGCGGCCACCGACAGCCTCATCACGATCGACTCCTCCTACTCTTCGAGCCTGCCGGATGTGAGCTCGCGCGCGCCGGAGACGGGGCCGGTCTTCCTGGAACCGGATGAGCCGCTGCAGCTCAGGGTCTTTGTCGACCGCAGCGTCGTCGAGGTGTTCGTCAACGGCAGGCAGTGCCTTGCGATGCGCGTCTACCCTGGGCGGGAAGACAGCCTCGGCGTTTCATTGCGCTCGCAGGGGCAGGACGCGCGCATCGTTTCGCTGGAGGCGTGGCAGATGGAGAACATCTACTCGTGACCGGCGGACATCGGAACTTTAATTTCAGACTTTGTTACGAAAGGATTGATTCATGGATATGCAAACCCTGTGTGTCAACATTCTGGGTACGAGCAATCACGTCATCAAGCAGAAGACGGAGGGGCTGACCCACGCCGACAGTATGCTGCAGCTGCCCTTCCCCGGCAACTGCATGAACTGGATCCTGGGCCATCTCCTGGTCTACCGCGAGCAGTATCTGGGCGTGATCGATGGGGAGACCGAGCCGGACGAGGGCGAGTTCGCGCTCTACGGCTTCGGCTCCGAACCGATGACCGACTCCGACAAGGCGATCCCGCTGGAGACGCTGCTGACGCGGCTCGATGACGTGTCCGAACGGGTCATCGCCGCGCTCAATGAGATGCCCGATTCGCGGCTGGATGAGATCCTGGATGAGGAGCGGAACGTCACCGTGGCGCAGCGGCTGCACTTCTATGTGGTCTTTCACGAGGCCTACCACGTCGGGCAGCTCGAGCCGCTGTACGAGCTGGCGCTGGCGAACGGCGGCGGGCAATAGAGCCGCGCCCGCCACCGGGCGTTAAGAACTGGGGACGCGCACAATGCAGCTATCCGATATCAAGACCGTGGGCGTAGTCGGCGGCGGGACGATGGGGTTCGGCATCGCCATCAACTTCGCGCTGTGGGGCTACCCCACGATCATCAGCGACCTCAGCGACGAAGTGCTGGCCGGAACCCAGGCCCAAATCGCTCGCGCATTGGAGCTCTTCGTCGAGGGCGGGCTGATCAACGGGCAGCGGGCCGAGGAGACGCGGGCGCGCATTACCACCACCACCGATCTCGCGCAGCTGGCCGGGCAGAGCGACTTCGTCACCGAGGTTATCATCGAGCGGCTGCAGGATAAGCAGGCGCTGTTCAAACGTCTCGATGAACTCTGCCCGCCGCACACGATCTTCGCCAGCAACACCTCGCGCCTCGTGCTCAGCGACATCGGCGCGGGCACCGGCCGCCAGGACAAATTGGTGCTGACCCACTACTTCGCGCCGCCGCACATCGTGCCCGGCGTCGAGGTCGCCAAGGGGCCGGGCGCCAGCGACGAATCGTTCGAGCTCACCTGCGAGCTGCTGAGCAGCGCGCGCAAAATCCCCATCCGCCTGCACAAGGAGAAGTCAGGCTATCTGCTCAACCGCATCCAGGCGGCGATCTGGGAGGAGGCCACCCAGCTGTGGGCGGAAGGGATGGCTAGCGCCGAGGATATCGAACTGGGGATCATCTCCACCTTCGGCTTCCGTATGCCCCACGAGGGCCCGTTCCTGCACTACGACCTGGCCGGCATCTGGAAATGGCCCGAAGACGTGCGCAACCCGCAGGCGATCGAAAACGATAAGCTGCGCGCACAGATGCTGAAGGCGGAACCCTGGTTTCTGGACCCGGCCACCTTCGACGAGGCGGTCGAGAAGCGCGACCGGGAGTACATCCGCCGCCTTAAAGAGCTCTACTGGAAAGACGAAGCTTGAGTCAGATCTCCCGCGCCACCGACGCGACCGCGGCCACGGTTGCGTCGATCACATCCTCGGTGTGCGCGGTGGAGAGGAACCACGCGCCCCGTTCCAGCGCGCGCACGCCGTGGTGGTGCAGCGCCGCGGTGAAGCGCACATACCGCTCCCTGTCCGCCTGCAGCGAACTGCGATAGTCGGTTACCGGCGACTCCACGCCGAATCCCACATGGAAGATCTGTGGAAACCCGTCAACGCGGGCCTGGATGTCGGCCGCGTCCAGCGCCGCACGGATGCCCTGCATCAGCCGCGTTCCCTGCCGGTCGAGGGCGGCGAAGGTAACCGGTTTTTCCAGCTCGTGCAGCGTCGCGACGAGCGCGGCCATGCAGGCGGGATGGCCGTTGAAGGTGCCGCCGTGCATCACCTCGCCGCTGCCGAAGCGGTCCATCAGGTCGGCGCGGCCGGCGAAGCAGGAGACGGGGAAACCGCTGGCGATCGCCTTGCCGAAGGTCGCCAGGTCGGGCGTAACGCCGAAATGAGCCTGCGCGCCGCCCGGCGCCACGCGGAAGCCGGTGATGACCTCATCGAAGATCAGGACCGTCCCCGTATCGCTGCAGGCGCCGCGCACTCCTTCCAGGTAGCCGGCTGCCGGGAAGATGGTGCTGGTGTTGCACATCGCCGGCTCCATGATCACCGCGGCGACGTCCCCGCGCGCAAGCCGCCTCTCCAACAGCGACAGGTTGTTCCACGGCAGCACCTCCGTGTGCAGCCCGGCCTGCGGGTCCTGCCCCGCGCTGCCGGGGACCGGCGCGGGCGCCTCCTCGGGGCCGTATTCGTCCGGCGAGGGCGCGATGCTCCACAGGATGTTGTCCATCCAGCCGTGGTAATGCCCCTCGAACTTGATGATCACCGCGCGCTTGGTCGCGGCCCGCGCCAGCCTTATCACCGCCTGCACCACTTCGCTGCCCGCGCAGCTGAAGCGCACCCGTTCAGCGCAGGGCACCATGCGGCAGACAAGCCTGGCCGCCTCCTGCTCGATGCGGCTCTGCCCCGCGTATAGGATGCCCGAACCGAGCTGCTCCTGCACCGCCTCCTGCACCGGCGCCGGGTTGTGGCCCAGGATCATCGGCCCCATGCCCAGATAGTAATCGATCAGCCGGTTGCCGTCCGCGTCGTACAGGTACGGCCCCGCGCCGCGTTCGAATACCAGCGGCGTCGGCGCGATTCCCAGGCGGTAGTTGCTGTTCACGCCGCCGGGCAGATGCTGCGCGGCCTGGGCGATCAACTGTTTGGAGGTCTCGAATGTCGCCATATTTTGTCTGTGAATCCTTGTGAAGGGCAGCGGAATGGAATGCACATTATCACAGCTTTCCTGCCTGCACACAACCACACGGGAGGGCTCTCAGTTGCCTTTTTGTCCGTTGACGGGTAACCTTGGACTACCGTATCCTCAGCAAATTCCCGCCTGCACCTCAGTGGAGAAGCGCTCATGTCAACGTTCAGTTATGCCGATCTGTATGCCCGCAACGCGTCCGAGCCGAAGGGCCTGGGCTTCGGCAAACGGGGCAAATACGACTTCGCCGTCGCCTATCCGGACCCGGGTTCGCTGCCGCTGGCGGGGCTTCTCGACGGTCTGAGGCAGGCGATGGAGGAGGAGGGCGGCGACCTCTCACTCTACGCGCATCCCCAGGGCTACACGCCTCTGCGCGAATTCGTGGCCGCCAAGCTGCAACGCGACAGAGCGATTAACGTGTCGGCCGAGGAGATCATCCTAGGCGACGGCTCCAGCCAGCCGATCCACATGATCGCTGAAACGCTGCTCGACCCCGGCGATGTCGTCCTGACTGAAGACTTCGTATACGCCGGCACGCTCAACACATTTCGCCGTTTCCGCGCCGACCTGCGCGGCGTGGCGACCGATGAGGAGGGTATGATCCCGGCGTCGGTCGAAGAGGTCATCCGCAGCGCGCGCAGCGAGGGCAGGCCGCCGAAGCTGATCTACACAGTGCCCACTTTCCAGAACCCGCAGGGCTGGACGATGACCCTGGCGCGGCGCAAGGCCCTGGTACAGCTATCGCTGCAATATGACGTGCCGATCGTCGAGGACGACTGTTACGTCGATCTCCGCTACGAGGGGACCGACGAGCCGTCGATCTACTCGCTGGACGGCAGCGGCCGCGTGCTCTACGTGGCCTCCTTCTCCAAAATCATCGCACCGGGGATGCGCATCGGCTACATGACCGGCCCGCGCGAGTTCCTGGAACGGGCGATTGGCGCCAAGAGCGGCGGCTCGGTCAGCACCTTCGGCTCGTGGGCCGTGCACCGCTATTCCACCGGCCATCTCTACAGCCACATCGAGGAGATCAACGACATTCAGAAAGAGCGCCGGGATGCCATGCTGGCGGCGCTCGACGAGCATTTCAACGGCAGCGGCGCGCGTTGGAGCCGTCCCGAAGGCGGGCTATTTATCTGGCTGCAGCTGCCCGCAGGGGCGGACGCGGTAGCCGTGCGCGACGACATTCTGGACGAATACGATGTCGGCTATCTTGCCGGCCCGCCCTTTGCGCCGGACGGCGTGTCTGGGACCAACTGTCTGCGGCTCTGTTTCGGCTACAACACGGCGGAGGAGATCACGGAAGGGATCGGGCGGCTGGCGACCGCGTTCCGCGCCAAAGGGTTGATCGAGTAGCTTCCGACCGTCATCTGTAAGACTGCGGTAGAGGCAACTCCGCATATTCGAGGCGGCCCAGGTCGGTCACTTCACCGGCTGTGATGTCGAACAGGATGGCGTCGAGCGTCCCATCCCTGTACAGAAGGAATGAACTCAGCACGACATCAAGGATGAGACCGTAGCGGCCGGATTCGAGCTCCTCAAACACGAAACGGCCCGTGGCATCGGTGTAGGCGACCGGCGCGGTGGATGGTTCGTAGGCGACGACGCGCTCGGTCCCCTCGTCGTCGCTCAGCGTCTTGCCGAGCGCGACTTTGACGTCGGCCACCGGTTCGAAGCCGTCCTCCGTCTTCAGCAGGAGAACCCCGGTCAGGGCCCCGGTATCGGTTGTGGTCTTGATCAGTGGGGTTGGCGAATCCGCTGCCGCTTCTCCGTTTGCGGGAAGGTTGGCCGACGCGCCGACTAGCTCGGGAGTCAACTGCGGCGAGGTCTGCGCTGCGCCGGGGATTTCGCGGCCGGGATTGCACCCCAGGACCAGTAGAGCCAGAAAAAGAATCCACGCCCGGCGTCCCATGCTGCCTTCGCTTTCAATGCAGGGCGGGCGCCCTGCCACTCCGGGATGCGGGGCAGCGCCCCATCCCCGCGCCAATCATTGATTGATCCCCTCGTAGACCAGAAACTGGTCGTCGGTCGCGTCGCTCTTCAGCTGATTGACCACGGCGATGATCTTGGCGTCGTCCGCGCTGGCTGTGCAGGAGGCGCTGCCCACATAGCCGTCCTGGATTTTGCTGGCCTGCAGGTCGGTCAGCGACTCGTTGGCCTGCAGCGTCGCGCTGACCGTGTAAGTGGTGTCGGTAAACTTGCACTCGACCGTCGTCTCTGCCGTGCCAACGTTCATCACATTGACGGTGGTGAAGAAGCCGCTGTTGCGGTCCATGATTGCGGGCAAGCGCACCGTCTTGGTGGCGTCGTCCGGGTCGAAACTGCTGTAGGCGGCGAAGTGTGTAAGGGGGTCGCTGCCGACATGCTGATTGACAACGGCTGCAAGGGGCTGGCTGGCGCTGTTGGCCGAAACATGGGCTGAACCGATGAACCGCTCGCCGCCTGTACAGGTCGAGTTGGAGCCGTCCGCAAACGCGCCGCCCGTGAATTCTACCGTCTGATTGGCTGCGATTGTCTGCGTTTCGGTGCAGGCGGTGCCGGCTGCCGAGGGCTGATAGGATACGGTGACGCTGGTGTCAGTGTCGCCCGTGTTCTGAATCTGAATGTCGGTATTGAAGCCGTTGTTGTTGGCATTGATCACCGGCATTACAGGATTGGTCGCGCCGCTGGCGAAGCCGCTGTAGGCTGCCAGCGATCCGGCGTCCTCCTGGAATACCACCGCGACGACAGGCTCGTCGCTCGTGATCTCGGCCGCGAAGACCTTGCTCGTATGCGGCTCCTGGTTCTGATAAAAGTTGTGCGACGCGTGCGCCGCCAGCGTGATCGTTGTCGTGATGCCGTCGCTGTAGTTCACCGTCACATTTGTGGACGAGGCGCTGGCATTCTGAAGCGCGAACCAGCTGTTGAAGCCGCCGTCCTGATTGGCCATCAACAGAGGCAGGTAGACGGTCGTGCTGCCCTGGCTGCGGCCGAGGTAGGTCCCGCCGGCGGTCAGCCCGCTGTTCATCATGCTGCTGAGCGCGGCGACCGGCTGATTGGATGAGATTACGACCGAGCCGGTGAACCCCTCAGCTACCGGCAATGTGAAATAGATCTTGGAACGGTCGCGCTCGATGATGTCGGTGAGCGTCTTTTCCAGGCTGCCGTCCTGCCTGTAAAAAGCCAGGATGACATTGGCGGTCGTGTCGCTCATGTTATAGGTCTGAATCGTCGACTTGTAGCCGGAAAACTGGCCCTGGGCATAGATGAGCGAGCCGCCGACGCCGAAGGTGAGCGCCAGTGCGAACGCAATTGTCACAAAGACCAACAGCTGCTTCCGTTTCATGAATCTGCCCTGCTCCTTCCCGTAATGGGGCTCGAACGCCGGCGCAAGACCTGTCTGTTCAGCGAACGCGGCGGAACTTCAGTGTAGTGCAACTGTGTCGAGGCGTCAATAACAATTGAATGTTCACAATGGAAAGTCAGAGGCTCTTGCTCTCGTAGTCCGGACTGCTTGGCCTGCGCCGGCCGGGGAGCGAACTGCCCGGAGAGAGCAAGGGAGATCCGGCGGACCGGCTGGGGAATCTCCGTGCGGGGTGCGCCCGGGACCAGCATTCGCAGGTGCGGGCGCGTCAATGCAGATCGTCCATGCAAATCGGCAGATTTACCAGCGCCTCGCGGGTCCTATCTTCTGCCTGATTTGTCTCGATTGCCGCGCCCCGGGTCGCGCTGCCTTGCCCGGTTGACCAGGTAGCTGCCAAAGAGCATCTGACCCAGGCCGCCGATTTCCGGGCGCGTGCTCTCTTCCTGCGGCCGGTCCCAGTCTCGTAGCTTGGCGTCCCGCTCCCACTTGGCGCGGCCCTCGAACAGCCCTTCGAGCTGCTCTTCCAGCGGCTTGACATCTTCCGCGGTCAGATATGTACGCCAGCTTTCCAGCAGCGCGGAGAATTGGTCCAGCCGTTGCAACAACGCGTCCCGGTTTGAGAAGAGCGCCGCAGCCTGTTCCTCGGGGAGGGCGTCCAGCGTCGTGCTGCGCGCGAAGCGGCGGCCGGCCAGCTTCTGGCTCTCATTCCAACCTGATGCGCCATACGCGGTCTGGAAGAGGGCTGCGGCCAGCAGCTCGGGCAACTGCTCCACGGCCGCGGCGATGCCGTCGTGTTCAACCGGGTCGATGTAGAGCGGCTTCGCGCCCAGCCGCGTCAGCAGATTGCTCACAAGTTCCAACGCGCTGGAACTTGTGCCCGGGGCCGAGCCGATGCAGAAGGTGCATTCGTCGAAGTAATCGCTGCGCGGCTCCGGCTGGCTGCCCGTGTCGTTGTGCACCGGTCTGCCGACCACAAAGTTCATCTTTTCCGGCAAATTGTCGGCGGCCACTTTGAGCGCGGGCTGCATGACGGGCCCGATGCTGAAGACCACCGCATCCTCCGCGAGATCTTCGTGGATGTGCTGCAATGTGTCCGACATCTCCACCAGCGGTTCGGTGATGATGACCAGGCTGGCGTTGTCGCAAGCGCGGTGCAGATTCCAGGTCGATGTATCGACCCCGCCCTGTTTCTTTGCCAGGTTCATGCGCGACGGTTCGCGGTCGTGGCCGACGACCTGGTAGTTGCCGGCATCCTTGCGCAACGAAAGTCCGATACTGGTTCCAATCAGGTCGAGCCCGAGAATTGTGATCTTCGCTGCTGTCTCTGCCATGAGTCGTTTTCCTGGGAATCAGATGCGCTCCCTTGTGAGCGCGGCCTAAATGCTATGCACCGCCGGCAGGCTGACGTCAGTTGCGGCCGTCAGCCCACTGCAGCGCCGTGAGCAGCCGTTCGCGATGCTCGGCGCTCTGCTGCGGGTCCCCGGCAACCGCCCGGCCCCGCATCTCCAGCCGGCGCCCCGTCTTCTCCTGATGATGGGCGATCAGCCAGCATGTGAGCGGGCTGCAACCATCCGCTTCAGCCCAACCGGCGCCAATACGCGGATGCTCGAGATGGACATGCAGCAGGTAGCGCCAGCCGCCGCTCACGTCATCTACCGCCAGGCGGGCGGCGAGCCCCGGCGCGACCGCCTCCACCAGCACCAGCGCGCTGCGTATCCACGCGTTGAACGTCAGCCCGGCTGCCGCAGCCGCCGCTTTGCCGCTGTCGTGGAGCAGCGCGGCCGCAGCCAAATGGGGATCATGCCATCCTGCGCGTTGCAGTGTCGTCAGCACGTTCAAGCTATGCCGCTGGGCGTCCACCGGCATCCGCCGAAAGCGCTCCAGCCCGGCGGGCGGCAAAAATGCGGCTGCCGCTTGAAGCTCTTCCGCCGATATGGCAGCCGTAACGCCGCGCACAAACTGGCGTACCCTCCGGGCAACGCTGCGGAACCTGCGGACCTCCGCCTGCCCTGCTTTCATCCTCTTTTCCGGTTTCCGGCAGGTGGCCCAAGCCCTGCGATTGTCGAGCCCGACTGCACTCAGTTGCTTCATCATACTCAATCAGTGCCATGCTCCCAAAATGGGAAAAGGCGGGTCCATTGTCGGCCGGGCAGACCGTGGACGAACTGCGTGAACGCCGGGCCGGGGGACCGCCGGGATGTTACGCGAAAACCCGTAGCAGCCACTGTATGATCAGGCTAACCGGCACCATAATGATGCCGCGTGCCAGATAGATCGTGGCCAGCAGAATGATAAAACCGAAGCGGCCCAGAAAGAAGCGCAGTTGGAAGTTGTCCCCGGGCAGAAGAGAGAACAGGATGTGGGAACCATCCAGCGGCGGAATCGGAATCATATTGAATACGAACAGAGTTACATTGATAACGATAAAGAATCCAAGAAAATTTCTCAGCATGGAGACTTCGGCGAATTGAGACAGGGAGACGGCAACGGCAGCCAGGAGCAGATTGCTGACGGGGCCGGCCGCGGCGACTAGGACCGTCCCTACGCGCACATCCACCTTGACATTGTTGGGGTTCCACTCTACCGGTTTGGCCCAGCCAAAGCCGGTAAACACGATCAGCAGGGCGCCAATCGGATCGATGTGGGCCAGGGGATTGAAGGTATAGCGCCCTTGCATGCGCGGCGTATCATCCCCCAGATATACGGCCATGGCCGCGTGTGCCATCTCGTGGACCGGAAAGGCGACCAGAATAATGATTGCGGACGCGATGATCCATGAAGGATTGCTCAGCCGTCCCAGGGAACCGCCGCCGGACAGAAGCGCATACAGGACCAGGACCCCGATGATGCCGATGACGATCTGTTGTGTTCGGGAGAGGGCGTTCCAGCCCCGCCTGCGCGGATCTCGATACATTGGAATGCTCCAGATAACTATCGAAAAGAGCGAATTGCGGCATCTCTTCGCTTCGCGCACTTCACGCCGCGCATTGGCTGCCGCCGCTCATCTCATATCGGGCGGCCCGAATTCGGAGTGGAGCGCCGCGCCCAGCTGAATGTTGATCGGGCGCTTCCCCTGGTCCCACCAGCGATAGGCCCAGAACGCCACCACAAACAGAATCAGCCCGATCGAGAGCCAGCCGCCCAGCCGACCGTACGCGCGGCGCATCACCTGCGCGCCCAGCGCCAGGAACATCGTAAATGCCGGCGCGATCCAGATGATGCTGCCGACACGCGCGGCAGCTGCGTCGTCTGCGGGCGGCGGCTTAACGAGAATTGGCGCGAGCAGGCTGACGGCGAAGACCAGCAGCACCGGCAGAATCAGCCAGGCCGCCAACATGCCCACGTTCGCAATCCGGCCCCCGAACTCGGTATAGCCCACCAGCAGCCCGGTCAACGCCAGAAAAAAGATCGGGATCAGAAAAAGATGCGAACCCGATTCCATAACGCCCTGCGAGTGCTTGACCAGCAGAATGCGGGCCAGCTCCTTCATGGGGATGAGGGGAAGGCTGCCGAGGATGCTGTCGACCAGGCCTCCGCCCTGGCTGAACGGGTTGTCGCCGCCGACCAGATAGCGCCAGCCCCACTGAGTCAGCGGTATAACCGGAAGCATAAAGCTGACAAGGGTGATTCCATACCCCTTCCAGCGTTGTCGGTTGAGCGGGTTGGCCAGCAGAAACCAGACAAGATGAACGGGCAGGAGCAGAACCGTGCTCAGGTGCGTGTATAACGATATCGCGGTGACCAGAAGATAGCCAACCCAGCGCCAGAATCCGCTGTACCACATCGCCTGCAGCCAGCTCCAGCTCGACAGCAGCACCAGCGCCACCACCAGTACGAAGACGCCCCCCTCCTGGCTGTACCAGAGCTGATATGGATTTGCGACCAGAAAGAGAGTCGACAGGAGCGGCAGATTCCGCAAAAGCGAGCTGCCGGCCGTCGGGACCATGCGGCGGGCAACCTGCCACATCAGCACGAAGCCAAACATGCTGAACAGCACCGAGGCATAACGCAGCGAAAATGGAGTCGCGCCGAAGATCTCCAGCCACGGACGCATGAGGAGATAGTAGAACGTCCCGCTCTGCTCCGGCGTGATCAGGACCGTAAACGCTTCATCCAGGGTACCCGTCGACAGCTGTATCGTCTTCTCTTCGACCGGCGTGAGGCCTTGCACGGTCAGGCCGATCATACGCCAACCGAAGCCGAGCAGGATCAGTAGCGCCATCCAGTGCCGCTGCGCCCGTGCGATAACGCGCGGGCGGCCAGGAGGCGTAAGACGCGGTTCGGGCATCTGCGCCAGCTGAAATCGGACCGGTGTGTTAAAGGAGAGATTCATAGGAGTAAGCGGAATATGCTGGAATCGTGAGTCGGTAGAAGGGTCTGCACTTCAATCATACCTGCTGCGCTGGAGATAACCAATGCTTCGTCTGTCAGGGCCAAGCGGCGGATTCACGCGGTGTTCCATTCGAATGTAACGTCACCGGAGTGGATTTCGAGCGGGTCGCCGCCGTCGGTGCGCACCAGAAGCGCGCCGTCGGGCGTCGTGCCGGCCGCGCGACCGCGTACCGGCCCGGTCGCGCCCGGCGCAATGACAACCAGGCCCAGGCCGAACAGCGCCTGTTCCCAGCGGGCATGGACGGCCTCCGCGGGGGGGCGCGTGGCCGGCGCGCACAACTGATCCAGCGCCCGGCACAGGGGCGCTAGCAGCTCACCCCTGTCGATCGCCGGCTGTCCGCACACCAATGACAGGCTGGATGGCGGAAGACCGCCGCGGCGCGTGGCCGGCAACTCATCCGCCCGCTGGTTCACATTGACGCCGATCCCAAGAATAACGCCGCGCCGCGCATCCTGGTGGAAGACCGTTTCGACGAGGATGCCCGCAAGCTTCACCGGGCCGCCGCGTTCAAGGGCGATGACATCATTCGGCCATTTCAGACGGAAGCGCCCATCCGCCTGCGGGCAGCAGTGGCGGAGCGCGTCGAGCACGGCAAGCCCCGCCAGCATGACGGCCAGTGACGGCCGTTCCGGCAGCAGATCGCCGCACAAAATGTAGCTGCCCAGCAGCCCGCGTCCGGGCGGAGCGTCCCAACTGCGCTGCAAACGGCCCCGCCCCGCCGTCTGTTCGTCGGCGATGATCACCCCGCCCGCGGCCGCGTCGCCGCGTGTCTCGATGAGCCGGCGTGCGAGCGGCATCGTGCTCGGCGCAGAATCGTAGAACTCCAGGTGGCTGCCGATGCGCCGGCAGGACAGAGCCGCGCGCGCACGGGCGATCCAGGCGGGCGGAGAGGATCGCGCGCTGCGTGCGGCATCTTCGGTTTCCTGTGGTCCGCCGCTGTAATGACGGCTATCAGCCTGGCTCAATTTGCCTGTTGTCTCCTGCCAAATCGTCTGAAGTGAGTGCCCTTTGAAGCAGCGGCCAGGCCGCGAACCACGCCCGGTCGTCCCCTCTGCGCCCTCGTCGCTGCCGTCCCCGTCCTTTGAAGAAGAGGAACCGGCGGACGGGCAAACGCACCGATGCCGACACACTTTGGGCGCGCTGCCGTCGGGCCAGGGAGCGCCGGTTCCGCCCAATTGGGTTATAATGTCTCAGCGCGCTACCGTTTCGTGATCTGAACGTAGTGTCATCAATGACCTGTGCAATCCGGTTTTCGTGTGGCTGGGCGACCGGCTCAAGCCGCAAGCATTCTGATTCTCGCAGGAATGGAAAATTGTTTCAAATTCACAACGTCTTTACCAATCGCGCTCGATCAGGCCAATGATGCAGGAAGTTGCCGGCGCGGCGCACGCGTCCGAGACTGCGCCCATGCGCGCGCGCATATGGGAGGTCGATAGCTGGCGCGGCGTCGCCATCATCACCATGATCATCTTTCACCTGGTGTACGATCTACGCGCCTATGGCGGCGTCCCGTTCGTGCTGCATCAAGGCTTCTGGTTCTACTTCCAGCGTTTCACCGCAATCTCGTTCATTGCCCTGTCCGGCGTCTCGGTCGTGCTCAGCTACAGCCGGGCGCTGGCCGCGCGCGGCTCAGCCGACGGCCTTGCCTGGAAGATCGTGCGCCGGGGCCTGCACGTTCTTGGCATCGGCCTGATCTTCACCGTGGTCATGCGCGTGGGCGGCTTTGGCCGTATCGACTTCGGCGTGCTGCATCTGATCGGGACATCGATTATCTGTTCGATCCCCTTTTTGAAGCTTGCCGCCGTCGGAGATCCGGCGGATGGCGCTGGCGGCGAGCGCAGTTATAGCTGGCTGATCCTGGCGGCGGCGGGTGTAATGTACGCGCTCAGCTACCTGCTGAAATACCTGGACCTGCAGGCGCCTGCCGGCGTCTACTGGCTGGTCCCGCTCGGTATCGAGCCACCCGGCTATTACTTCGCCGACTATTTTCCGTTTGTGCACTGGTTTGCCGTCTTTCTCATCGGCCTTTACCTGGGCGCCGTCCTCTATCCAGGGGGTGTGCGCCAGTGGCCGCTGCCGAACTTGGAAAGGGTGTTCCCGTTTCCCCTATTGCAGCGACTTGGCCGCCACTCGCTAATCATCTATGTAGTCCATCAGCCGGTCCTGATCGGCCTGCTGCTGCTGACCGGCACCATCTCTCTCGGCTGACGGCATTCGCTCGCCGCAGCAGAGAACCCGATACCGGTCGACGGCAACAAGCTACCGAATAGAGGAGTCTGTCTTGACTGATTCGACAATCGATCCCCGTATCACCGACCTGCGCGAGCGTAAGGACGAGGCCAAACTGGGTGGCGGCCTCAAACGTATCGAAGCCCAGCATGCCAAGGGCAAAGCGACCGCGCGCGAGCGTCTCGACCTGATGCTGGACAAAGGCAGTTTTCGCGAAGTCGACGCGCTGGTCATGCACGACAGCCACGACTTCGGTCTCGACAAGCAGCGCATCCCCGGCGATGGCGTCGTTACCGGCTTTGGCACGATCGACGACCGCCTCGTCTACGTGTTCTCGCAGGATTTCACCGTCTTCGGCGGCAGCGTCAGCCGTCATCACGCCGACAAAATCTGCAAGATCCTCGACATGTCGATGCGGAACGGCGCCCCGATTATCGGTCTCAACGACTCCGGCGGCGCCCGTATCCAGGAGGGCGTGCTCAGCCTGGCCGGTTATGCCGAGATCTTCTTCCGCAACGTCATGGCCTCCGGCGTCGTGCCGCAGGTCAGCGTCATTATGGGGCCGTGCGCGGGCGGCGCGGTCTATTCACCGGCCATCACCGACTTTGTCATCATGGTTAAAGACACGAGCCACATGTTCGTCACAGGGCCGGACGTGGTGAAGACGGTCACCCACGAAGAGGTCACCTTTGAGGAGCTGGGCGGCGCGTCGATCCACGGCAGCAGGTCCGGCGTAGCCCATTTTACCGCCGAAAACGAAGAGGACGCCCTCTTCCTGGTGCAGCAGTTGATGAGTTATCTGCCCAACAACAATATGGAGGATCCGCCTTTCGTTCCCTCCACCGACGACCTTCTGCGACAGGATGAGGAACTGGATTCGATCGTGCCGGATAACCCCAACCGCCCCTATGATATGAAAGAAATCATCCGCCGCATCGTCGACGAGGGGCAGTTTCTGGAGGTGCACGCGCAGTGGGCGCGCAATGTGATCGTCGGTTTTGCCCGCCTGGGCGGACGCTCCATCGGCATCGTGGCGCAGCAGCCCGCGTTTCTGGCCGGCGTGCTGGATGTCGACGCCAGCCAGAAGGCGGCCCGCTTTGTGCGCTGCTGCGACTGCTTCAACATTCCGCTGGTCGTGCTGGAGGATGTGCCCGGATTCATGCCCGGCCTCAACCAGGAGCACGGCGGCATCATTCGCCACGGCGCAAAGCTGCTCTATGCCTTCTCCGAAGCGACAGTACCCAAACTGACCGTGATCGTGCGCAAGGCCTACGGCGGCGCTTACTGCGTGATGAACCCCCGCCACATCGGCGCCGATCTCGTGCTGGCCTGGCCTTCGGCGGAGATCGCGGTCATGGGGCCGGAGGGCGCGGTCAACGTCATCTTCCGCCGCGAGATCGCGGCTGCCGAGGATTCCGAAGCCAAGAGGAACGACCTGGTTGCCGACTACCGGGCCCGCTTTGCCAACCCCTACATCGCCGCCGCCAACGGCTTCGTCGACGACGTCATCGAGCCGCATGAATCGCGGCCGCGCCTGATCAACGCATTGGAGATGCTGCAGAACAAACGCGACCGTCTTCCCCCCAAAAAACACGGGAACATCCCCCTGTGAACCGGGTGCCGCTGGGACCAACCGGAGTAGGACGAACCGGACGCGGGCTTGCCCCGATCTCTGCACAGGTCGGCGGGCAGAGCGAGTCGCTGCCGCGGACGGAGACGGCGCGCGGCCTGCCGCAAATCGAATTCGAGTTGTCCGCCGAGCAGTTCGAGTTGATGGGCTTTCCGCGCCTGCAACAGGGTCTGCCCCTCACGGCAGTGCTCGATGGCGGCGTGCTGCTGCCCGAACCGGGGCCTGAACCCTGGTACGCCGTGCAGAAGGAGCCGCTGCAACCCCGTCTCACTCAGATCGGCCCCGCGCTCTACGCCTTCGCCGGCCAGATCATCGAGGCGGATATCCAATACGGTGCCGAACAGATGGCCGTGCTCGTGGTTGACTGCGGCATCGTCGCGCTGCGCGTGGCGTGCGCGCCCGGCAACGACGGTACTCTGCCGCAAGGAACATGGGAGACCCGTTTCATGGCCGGCTTTGCGCCCGTTCAGGCGATTGTTGAGGAGAGCTTCACCTCACCGGTCGGGCGCACGGTCGATCTTTCCATGTGGAGTTTTCGACGTCTGCTCCTCACGCCGGGTGACGATGCCTTCGGCGCCTGGCACACGAGCAGCGAAATTCCCCCCACACCGTACACCTGCGACCGGCTGCTGATAGAGGCGCGCATCCACCGTCAGGGGATTTAGCGCCGTCAGGTGACAACGTGCCGTCGGAAGTAGAGGCAAGATTCTGAGGACCTGCGTATGTTTAAGAAAGTTCTGGTTGCCAATCGAGGTGAAATCGCTGTGCGCGTATTGCGCGCGTGCGAAGAGCGGGGCATCGCCACAGCCACCGTCTTTTCGGACGTGGACCGGACCGCCCTCCATGTGCGCTACGCCGACGAAGCCTACCTTATCGGCCCCGCCCCCAGCCGCGACAGCTACCTCCGTATCGACAAGATCATCGACGTAGCGCGCAAAGCCGGTGTCGATGCCGTCCATCCCGGGTACGGCTTTCTGGCCGAAAATGCCGAGTTTGCCGCGGCCTGCGGCGACGCCGGCATCACCTTTATCGGGCCGTCGCCGGACGCCATCGCCAAGATGGGCGACAAACAGACAGCGCGCGAGACCGTTGCCAGGAACAATGTGCCGCTCGTGCCCGGTTCGAGCAAGGGCCTGCGCGACGAGGAACTCAAGGCGACCGCCGTGCAGATCGGGTTCCCATTGATGATCAAAGCGACCGCGGGCGGCGGCGGCAAAGGGATGCGTGTCGTCCACGATCCCAACCAGTTTACCAGCGCCCTGCAGGCTGCGCGGCGCGAGGCGATCGCCGCCTTCGGCAACGGCGAGGTCTACCTGGAAAAGTTTATCTCCAGCGCCCGCCACATCGAGGTGCAGATCCTGGCCGACAGCTATGGGAACACGATCCACCTGGGCGAGCGGGAATGTTCGATCCAGCGGCGGCACCAGAAGCTGATCGAAGAGGCGCCCAGCGTGGCCGTCGACGAAAATCTGCGTCAGGAGCTTGGGCGGGTTGCCGTGGCCGCAGCCGAATCGGTCGACTATGTGAATGCCGGCACGATCGAGTTCCTTTTCGACGCCGGCGAGGAAAAATTTTACTTCCTGGAGATGAATACCCGGCTGCAGGTCGAGCATCCAGTTACGGAATTTGTAACCGGAGTCGATATTGTCAAAGAGCAGTTGACCATCGCCTCAGGCCGCCGGATGCGCTACCGCCCGGAAGATATCCGCCCCAAGGGCTGGTCGATCGAGTGCCGCCTCACCGCCGAGGACCCCTTCAACAATTTCATGCCCAACAGCGGCGTCGTAACCTATCTCAAGGAACCGACCGGGCCGGGTGTGCGCGTCGAAAGCTCGCTTTATCGGGGCTACGAAGTGAGCCTCTTCTACGATCCGATGGTCGCGAAACTGATCGTCTGGGGCGAGAACAGGGCCGAAGCCATTCTGCGCATGCGCCGGGCGCTGAACGAATACCGCATCAGCGGAATCAAAACGTCGATTCCCTTTCACCAGGAGATTATGGACAGCACCGAGTTCATCTGGGGCACGTTCGATACCGGTTTTCTGGACCGGCGGCGGCTGGTGGCCAGGAACAAACCCGACCCGGAACAGGCGCGAATCGCCGCGGTGGCCGCTGCGCTCGTGGCCCATGATGCGGGCCGCCGCGCCGTCAACATCGGCGGGCGCGAGGAAAGCAGCGCCGCAAGCCTGTGGAAACAGGCCGGTCGTGAAGGCGGGATGGGAGGCCGCTGGTGAAATACTTTGCCGATGTCGGCGACCATACATTCGAAATTGAGATCACCGAGGACGGTGTCATGGTCGATGGCGAGCCGATCGCGGTGGACCTGCGCCAGAGCGGGGTCTCCCAACTCTACAGCCTGTTGCTGGACGGCGCAAGTTTCGAGATGATCATTGAGGAGACACAGCAGAGTTTCGATGTCACGCTGCGGGGCGAGCAGTTCCGCGTCCAGGTCGAGGATGAACGGACGCGGCGGCTGCATGGGGGGCGGGAGGGCCCTGCCCTGCCCCAGGGAGACCTGACCATCCGCGCGCCGATCCCGGGCCTTATCGTCAAGGTAATGGTGCAGGACGGGGATGAGATCATCGAAGATCAGCCGCTCATGATCCTGGAAGCGATGAAGATGGAGAACGAGGTGCGCGCTGTGCGTTCCGGCGTTGTGCGCAAAGTGGAGGTGAGCGCCGGACAGAGCGTCGAGCAGGACGCGGTCCTCATCGTCATCGGGTAGCGCCCTGCGCCGTCAACGTTGAGTGTCTTGACTGGCAGAACGGTTGAGCCCGATCTTTCCCTCTGGCCGCAAGGGCGCAAGAACACGGGCAGATCGGTCCGAAAATCATTTTGACAGTGGGTGTAGAGTGTGATAGAGTCGGGAAACCTTCACGGCTGTGGGGGAGGTGAACGATCTGCAGCAGATCGTTTGGTTCTCTGATTTGGCGGATGTGTGGGTGTATAGTAGAGTAGTAGGGTTGCGGCACATTAACAGCTGAAGAGTGGTAAGAAGAGCGAGTCCAGCGAGCCTAGAAGGAAGCTCTTGGGCTGGGGTGCGGTCTGCTGTTGGGTGGGGCGTATTCTGGTTTGGGGGCGAGTCAACGGGAGTTTGGAAGTAGCTTTGCGTAAGGATACGGCGGCGCTGCTCATCCGGGAGGGTGGGTGGAGGTTGTCGTTGAGAAATTACGGAGAGTTTGATCCTGGCTCAGGATGAACGCTGGCGGCGTGCTTAACACATGCAAGTCGAACGGGAAGCGGTGCGCTTTTGCTTAGGTAGAAGTGTGTCGTGGAGAGTGGCGAACGGGTGCGTAACACGTAGGTAACCTGCCCTGAAACGGGGGATAACCACGGGAAACTGTGGCTAATACCGCATAATCTCGCCGTAACGGGAGTGCGGTGAGGAAAGCTGAGGCGATTTGGGAGGGGCCTGCGGTCGATTAGCTGGTTGGTGGGGTAAAGGCCTACCAAGGCGATGATCGATAGCTGTTCTGAGAGGAAGGCCAGCCACACGGGAACTGAGACACGGTTCCGACTCCTACGGGGGGCAGCAGTGAGGAATATTGCGCAATGGGGGAAACCCTGACGCAGCAACGCCGCGTGGAGGACGAAGGTTTTCGGATTGTAAACTCCTTAACTGGGGGAAGAGTGAGGACGGTACCCCAGGACGAAGACACGGCTAACTACGTGCCAGCAGCCGCGGTAACACGTAGGTGTCGAGCGTTATCCGGAATTACTGGGCGTAAAGGGTGCGCAGGCGGCGGTGCAAGTCTGGCGTGAAAGCTCCTGGCTTAACTGGGAGAGGACGTTGGAAACTGCATGGCTAGAGTGAATGAGAGGGGGGCGGAAATCCCGGTGTAGTGGTGGAATGCGTAGAGATCGGGAAGAACACCAGAGGCGAAGGCGGCCCCCTGGCATTTGACTGACGCTGAGGCACGAAAGCGTGGGTAGCGAACGGGATTAGATACCCCGGTAGTCCACGCTGTAAACGATGTGAACGAGGTGTGGGCGGTGTAGAAGCCGTCTGTGCCGGAGCAAACGCGATAAGTTCACCGCCTGGGGAGTACGGTCGCAAGGCTAAAACTCAAAGGAATTGACGGGGGCCCGCACAAGCAGCGGAGCGTGTGGTTTAATTCGATGCAACGCGAAGAACCTTACCTGGGCTTGACATCTGCGTAGTAGTGAAGGGAAACTGGAACGAGCCTTCGGGCAGCGCAGACAGGTGCTGCATGGCTGTCGTCAGCTCGTGTCGTGAGATGTTGGGTTAAGTCCCGCAACGAGCGCAACCCGTGTTGCTAGTTACAAGTGTCTAGCGAGACTGCCGGTAACAAGCCGGAGGAAGGTGCGGATGATGTCAAGTCAGCATGGCCTCTATGTCCAGGGCTACACACACGCTACAATGGTCGGTACAAAGGGAAGCGAAGGGGAGACCTGGAGCGAATCTCATCAAAGCCGGTCATAGTTCGGATTGCAGGCTGCAACTCGCCTGCATGAAGCCGGAGTTGCTAGTAACCGCAGGTCAGCAATACTGCGGTGAATACGTTCCCGGGCCTTGTACACACCGCCCGTCACGTCATGGGAGTTGGTAAGACCTGAAGACGGTGACCCAACCTGCGGGAGGGAGCTGTTTAGGGTGGGACTGATGACTGGGACGAAGTCGTAACAAGGTAGCCGTACCGGAAGGTGCGGCTGGATCACCTCCTTTCTAAGGAAGGACGGGGCGCATTTGTGGAGATGGTGGGAGTTATGCTGTCGCAGAAGCGGGTGCGTCCGGGCTGGGTTGGTTGCTTCTTGCCACTTTTCAGGGGTTAGCGTGCTGCCTCTGGCGAAGTGAGTGGAGAGGGCCTGTAGCTCAGACGGTTAGAGCACTGTGCTGATAACGCAGGGGTCCGTGGTTCGAGTCCACGCAGGCCCACAGCCGCACGGTGGTTGAGCGGGAGGATGGGCTGGCTGCGGTGCGGGTGAAGAGTCAGGCCCGGTTGGAGCAGGGTTGGCACCTTAAGAACTGAATAGGATAGAGAAGAACTGCTGTAGGAGTAGGGAGTGAGCGGCGGCCTGTGGGTCGTTGCTCTGATGCACAGCAGGATAAGCTACGAAGGGCATACGGAGGATGCCTTGGCGCCAAAGGCCGAGGAAGGACGTGTACCACTGCGAAAAGCTGCGGGGAGTCGTGGTAAGGCATTGAGCCGCAGATATCCGAATGGGGAAACCCGCCCTGGGGAATGCCGGGGCAGCGCGCGGTGAAGAGATAGCTGCGTTGCGGGGAACTCGGGGAAGTGAAACATCTAAGTACCCGGAGGAAAAGAGAGGATTCCGTGAGTAGTGGCGAGCGAAAGCGGAGCAGTCCAAACCGGGCCGGTGAGAGCTGGTTCGGGGTTGCAGGACCGGCGAGAGGGTTGGAGCGGATAGCGGAACCGCACTGGAAAGGCGGACCGGAGAGGGTGAGAGTCCCGTAGGCGAAATCTGCGAAGACCTGGTCGGGATCCTGAGTATCACGGGGCACGCAAACCCTGTGAGAAGCTGGGGAGACCACTCTCCAAGACTAAATACCTTTGGCGACCGATAGTGGACAAGTACCGTGAGGGAAAGGTGAAAAGGACCCCTGATAGGGGAGTGAAAGAGAGCCTGAAACCGTATGCTTACAAGCAGTCAGAGCCTGATGCCGGGTTTTGCCCGGCCGGGTGATGGCGTGCCTATTGGAGAATGAGCCAACGAGTTACGGTCGGTAGCGAGGTTAAGGCGTGGGCGCCGGAGCCGAAGCGAAAGCGAGTCTGAAGAGGGCGTAGAGTTGCTGGCCGTAGACCCGAAACCAGGTGAGCTATCCATGTCCAGACTGAAGCGGGAGTAAAATTTCGTGGAGGGTCGAACCGGTGTACGTTGCAAAGTGCTCGGATGAGGTGTGGATAGGGGTGAAATGCCAAACGAACCTGGAGATAGCTGGTTCTCGCCGAAATAGCTTTAGGGCTAGCGTCGCTCGTTGAGGATAGGAGGTAGAGCACTGGATGAGGTAGGGGGCGAAATGCTTACCGAACTCAACCAAACTCCGAATGCCTATGCTTAAGGGCGGCAGTTGGACTACGGGAGATGAGTTTCGTGGTCGAGAGGGGAACAGCCCAGACCGTCAGCTAAGGTCCTGAAGTGGTGGCTAAGTGGGAAAGGAAGTGGTGTTACCGTGACAGCCAGGAGGTTGGCTTGGAAGCAGCCATCCTTGAAAGAGTGCGTAACAGCTCACTGGTCAAGTGATACTGCGCCGAAAATATAACGGGGCTTAAGCCACCCGCCGAAGCTACGGATTCGTGTGTGCGTGTGCGCATGCACGGGAGGTAGGCGAGCGTTCCATGCGCATCGAAGCGATACCGTGAGGAGTCGTGGAGGGCATGGAAGCGAGAATGTTGGCACGAGTAGCGAGAGCTGTGTGAGAACCGCAGTCCCCGGAAGTCTAAGGTTTCCGACGGGAGGTCAATCCGCGTCGGGTTAGTCGGACCTAAGGCGAGGCCGAAAGGCGTAGTCGATGGACAACAGGTGAATATTCCTGTACCGCGCCCGGTTGATAGAGCGAGGGGGTGACGCAGAAGGGTAGGTCAGCCAGCGGCTGGAAGAGCTGGTGCCAAGCCTGTAGGCGCTGAAGGCGGGGTTAAAAGACCGTCTGAGCTGAGGGGTGAAGGCGAGCCTTTACCAGGTGGAAGTGATTGAACCCAAGCTGACGAGAAAAGCCTCTAGCGAGACCGGCGCGACCGTACCGCAAACCGACACAGGTAGACAGGTGGAGAACACCAAGGGGAACGGGAGAACCTTCGTCAAGGAACTAGGCAAAAAGGGTCCGTAACTTCGGGAGAAGGACCGCCTCGGTAGGGTGAGGATGTGAACGCATACGAGCCCGAGGAGGCCGCAGAGAAGAGGCCCTGCCGACTGTTTAGCAAAAACACAGGTCCGTGCGAAGTTGAGAGACGACGTATACGGGCTGACGCCTGCCCAGTGCCGGAAGGTTAAGGGGAGAGGTGAGAGCTTTGAACTGAAGCCCCGGTGAACGGCGGCCGTAACTATAACGGTCCTAAGGTAGCGAAATTCCTTGTCGGGTAAGTTCCGACCCGCACGAAAGGCGTAACGAGTGGGGCGCTGTCTCGACGGAGGGCCCGGTGAAACTGAAGTAGGAGTAAAGATGCTTCTTACCCGCAGCAGGACAAAAAGACCCCGTGGAGCTTTACTGCAGCCTGATATTGGATTAGGGCTTACTCTGTGTAGGATAGGTGGGAGACTGAGAAGCTGGTTCGCCAGGGTCGGTGGAGTCGTTGGTGAAATACCACCCTGATTGAGTTTTGGTTCTAACCTGTGGCGTAATCCGGTATGGGGACAGTGTCAGGTGGGCAGTTTGACTGGGGCGGTCGCCTCCCAAAGAGTAACGGAGGCGCGCAAAGGTTCCCTCAGGCTGAATGGAAACCAGTTGTAGAGTGCAAACGCAAAAGGGAGCTTGACTGCGAGACGGACAGGTTGAGCAGAGACGAAAGTCGGCGTTAGTGAACCCACGGTTCTGAGTGGAAAGGCTGTGGCTTAACGGATAAAAGCTACCCCGGGGATAACAGGCTAGTCTTCCCCAAGAGTTCACATCGACGGGAAGGTGCGGCACCTCGATGTCGGCTCGTCACATCCTGGGGCTGGAGTAGGTCCCAAGGGTTGGGCTGTCCGCCCATTAAAGTGGCACGCGAGCTGGGTTCAGACCGTCGTGAGACAGGTCGGTCTCTATCCGCTGTGGGCGTAAGGGAATTGAGAGGAGCTGTCCCTAGTACGAGAGGACCGGGATGGACAGACCGCTGGTGTGCCAGTTGTCGTGCCAACGGCATCGCTGGGTAGCTAAGTCTGGGACGGATAACCACTGAAAGCATCTAAGTGGGAAGCCAGCCTCGAGATAAGTTCCCTCACAGAGCAGTCTGGTAAGTGCGCTGGCAGACGACCAGTTCGATAGGCGGGACGTGTAAGGATTGAGAGGTCTTGAGCGAACCCGTACTAATGCACGAGGGCTTACCCTGTGCAACCAGACCCGCAGCAGTGATTCTTTATCCTGTTTAGTTCTTAGCGTGCCAGATGCTCAACAACTGTGCACAGCAAAACCCTGCACAACAACGCAATACCCGCAAGCAAGGGGCGCGGAGTTGGTGGCAAGAGCGGTGGGGAAACACCCGGTCCCATCCCGAACCCGGCAGTAAAGTCCACCAGCGTCGATGGTAGTGCGGAGGCGACTCCGTGTGAGAGTAGACCGCTGCCAAACTCCATCCCCCTTCCTTCTCCACCACCGACCGGAACACTACTGTAGAACCCGCTGAAGTGTGATACAATGTGCGCAGGCGCAAATGCGGTTCCGGTCTGCGATCAATTTCATGGATGATATCCCTCCTGACCCCGGATCTCCACCATCTCCATCCGCCCATAAATCCGCCGCCCCTTTGGTGCATAACCGCATAAACGACGCGTTTACCGCCAAAGCCGCATTCCCTTGGCGGAGACTGCACGCGCCTTTCTCTCCGCCTGGAGCATGGGAGCACCCTGCATGACAGTTGCCGCCGTTATCCTGGCCGCTGGGCACGGGACCCGCATGAGATCCAACCTGCCCAAATTCTTGCATCCACTGGCCGGTCTGACCCTGCTGGAATGGTCGCTGCAAGCGGTGGAGGGGCTATCCGACCTTCGACCCGTCGCAGTGGTCGGCTACGCCAGGGAGCAGGTGCAGGAGCTTCTCGGCAAGCGCGTCGACTACTGCGTCCAGGAGGAGCTTCTCGGTACCGGGCACGCGCTTATGCAGGCCAGGGATTCCTTGTATCAGCGCGCTGATCAGGTCCTGGTCATCTATTCGGATATGCCGCTCCTTCGGCCGCAGACTCTCAAAGAGTTGACGAAGCTTTGTACGGATAGTTCACAACAGGGGCATCTGCCGATTGCGCTGTCCATGCTGACGGTCGAACGGGAGGAGTCCCAGGGCTTCGGCAGGGTCGTGCGCGGCGAGGACGGTGCTGTCCGAAGAATCGTGGAGGAGGCTGACTGTTCGGTCGAGGAGTCGGCCATTCGTGAGTTGAATCTCGGTGTCTACTGCTTCGATGCCCAATGGCTTTGGCAGAGCCTGTCTCTGCTGGCGCCCAACGCCAACGGGGAGTATTACCTGACCGATATGGTTGGCATCGCGGCCGAGCAGCGTCGGCGCATAGAGACCGTTGCCGCCCCGTCCGACGAAGTCTATGGCATCAATGATCGCAGCCAACTGGCGGTCGCTTCGCAGGTGATGCGGCAGCGGATCAACCGGTCGCACATGCTGGCCGGGGTCACGCTGGTCGATCCCGCATTCTCATACATTGACGCCACCGTGACTATCGGTCAGGACTCGGTGATTTATCCGGGCGCGCATCTTCAAGGTGAAACTACCATCGGCGCCGGCTGTCATATCGGGCCGGGCAGCCGCATCATCGACAGCGCAATTGGCGACGCATGCCGCGTCGAGTACAGTGTCATCGAGAATGCCAGGATGGAGCGCGGCAGCGAAATCGGCCCATTTGGTCATCTGCGGCCCGGCGCTCATCTGGGCGAAAATGTGCACATGGGCAACTTTGGCGAGGTCAAGAACAGTTTTCTTGGTCGGGGCGTCAAGATGGGTCATTTCAGTTATATCGGCGATGCGACCGTCGGCGAAAATGTAAATGTTGGCGCCGGCACGATCACCTGTAACTTTGACGGTGTCTCCAAAAGTGCCACAATGCTCGGCGATGATGTCTTCCTCGGTAGCGATACGCTTCTGGTCGCGCCCGTCACCCTCGGCCCACGCGCGCGCACAGGCGCCGGCTCTGTGGTAACGCGCGATGTCGAGGAGGATACGCTCGTTTACGGCGTGCCCGCGCGCCCCGCGCCAGCTGCCGAACCCGAGGATGCCCCCACATCAGCGTCTCCGTCAGGCGCGAGCGGAAGGCATGAGTGAATGTCTGCGCTATGCCCGGCCCGGCGCATGGCAACGTAGCAAAAGGAGCTACCCGTGGATGTGGAACCTGCATGGCTGATCGCGGCGCTTGTACTGCCGTTGTTGGCAATTGCCTTTGTCGCCATCGCCGAAGTGTCCCTGTCAGCGGCTTCGAGAAGCCGGATCCGTGAGCTTCTCGCCAGCGGCAATCAACGGGCAAAGCTGATCGACCACATGCTGGCTGACCCGGCCCGCTTTCTTTCCACGCTGTTGATCCTCAAGAGCCTGGCATTTGTCGCCGCCGGCTCGATGACCGTATGTCTGGCCATGACACTGCGCTGGACCGATGCCGGTGTCTCGGCTGCCGTGGGCCTGGTCTGGCTTCTGCTCCTCGCCGTTCAGATCATCGGACGGGGTTGGGCGCTGCGCCGCCCCGATGCGGTCGCCCTCACTATCGCTCGCGGCGTGAATCTCCTGGCTGCCGTGCTGGCGCCGCTCTCTTTTCTGCTCCGCCGCCTCGCTGCCATGGCACGCGGCGATGCCGATGAAGTGACCCCCGAAAGCGTCTTCCTCAGCGAAGACGGTCTCCGGTTCCTTATCCATGTCGGCGAGGGCGAGGGGGTGATTGAAGAAGACGAGAAACAGATGATCGCCGGGATTTTCGAATTCGGCGAAACGACCGTGCGCGAGATCATGGTGCCACGGCTCGACATCGTTGCCATGGAAGTTGACGCGCCGCTCAGCCAGGCCCTCGATCTGATCATCGCCAACGGTCATAGCCGCATTCCGGTCTATGAAGAAAGCATCGACCATCTGATCGGTGTACTCTACGCCAAGGACCTTTTGCTCTGCCTGCGCGATGGAAATCACGATACGCCGGTTCGCCAGCTCCTTCGCCGCGCCTACTTTGTGCCTCAGAGCAAAAAGCTTGACGAGTTGTTCGAAGAGATGCAGGCCCAGCGCATTCACATGGCTCTGGCCGTCGACGAATACGGCGGAACCGCCGGGCTGGTTACTATCGAAGACCTACTGGAGGAGATCGTCGGCGAAATCCAGGACGAATACGACTCGGAAGAGCCGCAGTTGAAGAAGCTCGCGCCTGACATTTATGTATTTAATGCCCGCTATGACATTGACGAGGTTTTCCACCTTATCGAGGTTGATCTTTCCGCCGCGCACGAGAGCTTCGACACTTTGGGGGGCTTCATTTACAGCCAGCTCGGCCGGGTCCCCGAACAGGGTGAGAGTATCCTGTTTAAAGATTGGCGGTTTACCGTTCTGTCGGTTGACTCCCGCCGCATCGAACTTGTGCGGGTCGAACCGGGCGGCAGCAGCTCGTCCGAAGACAGCGAGCCGTCTCTGGAACAGTCCGTAGCCGCGCAGACCGAAGACACCGCCGACAATCCCGATTACTTGCAGTCGGCCGCCTGAGGTAGAAGGGCCGCCTTCTGTGAACGCAATGGTATCTCTCCGCGCCCTTTTGGATGAGTGGCGCATTTTTCATTTATACAAAAAGACTCTGCAACTGAGGAGGAGAGATGGGCGCTGGCGACATCTTTTCGCACCAACTGATTGCCGCGGCAGGGGCCGTCCGCCATCAGGCCTATGCCCCGTACAGCAACTACCGTGTCGGCGCTGCTGTGCTGACAATGGACGGCGATATCATCGCCGGATGTAATGTCGAGAACGGCTCGTATGGCGGTACGATCTGCGCTGAGCGCGTCGCTCTCACTGCTGCCGTTGCCCAGGGGAAACGCAACTTTAGAGCGATCGCGGTCGTGACCGCGGACGGCGCCTCTCCCTGCGGCCTCTGTCGGCAGGTCATGTACGAGCTGGGGCCGCAGATGGATGTCTACATCGCTGACGGCGACGGCAACTTCCGGACGACGACCATGCAGGCATTGCTGCCCGATGCCTTCGCCGGACCTTAGGAAACAGCGATTGAAATGATGAGAAAAGCTTGCGCCCTTGCAGCCGGGCTGATGGCTCTGGCTGCTGCCGCCGCCTGTGCGCCGATACCGGAACCAGTCGACGTCGGTGCAGTTGCGATAGACGCACCGCAGCCTGCCCCCGCTGCAACTGCCGTTCCATTGAGGGAAAATGTTGCACTGCTGGGAACGGGGGTCGCCTCGACAAGAGACGAACACGGCGAACTGGCAGTCGATACTGAGAATGTTCGCCGGGCGATAGATGGGGATCCCGATACGAACTGGAATTCTCATCAGTTTGCACCGCACTGGTTCTCGGTGCAGTTTGATGATTTCTACCTGGTGGACAGGATACGGTTGGTCGTCACCCAGTTGCCGGCAGGTCCGACAACGCATGAGGTCTGGCTACAAGATGTTTCAGGCGTGGGGACCCTCTACAAGCGATTCAACAACGTTTACACGGAAGATGGGCAGACGTTGGACGTGCAAGTCGACCCGCCGCGCAAAGTAAAGGAGGTCTTTATCTTTACGGTGCAAAGCCCGAGTTGGGTTGGCTGGCGGGAGGTGGAGGTCTTTGGCAGGCTGTCCAGCGATGCGGATAGCGAGGAGGAGGCGCCTTTGGTGGAGCTGGTCCCGGTAGCTACCGGGCTGGAGTACCCCGTGCAGGTGACACATGCCGGCGACCGTAGTGAGCGTCTGTTCGTGGTTGAACAGAAAGGGCGCATTCGCATCGTAAGGGACGGGGTCATCAACGAACTCCCGTTTCTTGATATCTCGGGGCAAGTCAGGTGCTGCGGCGAGCAGGGATTACTCAACGTGGCATTTCCACCCGAATATGCTGTCAAACAACATTTCTATGTGAGTTACACGGATGTTGACGGGCACACAGTAATCAGTCGCTTCGTCACAACGGCTGATTCCGATAGGGCTGATCCTGAAACTGAAGAGGTGTTGTTGGTCATCGAACAACCGGAGAGCAGCCACAATGGCGGGACCCTGGCATTCGGCCCGCAGGACGGCTACCTCTACATCGGAAGCGGGGATGGCGGGAGGCCGGGCAGGCATGCTGAGAGGGCGCAAGACCCCGGCATACTTCTGGGAAAGATTTTGCGGATCGACGTGGAGTCGGGCGTCCGGCCTTACAGTATTCCTCCCAGCAATCCGTTCACCGGGAATGATGACATTCGCGATGAAATCTGGGCGTCCGGTCTGCGCAATCCATGGGGACTTGCGTTCGACAAGGAAATCGGCGCGCTCTATATTCCTGATGCGGGCCATTCCAGCCGAGAGGAGGTGAACTACCAACCTGCAGCCAGCGCCGGCGGCGAGAACTATGGATGGTACGCGATGGAAGGAAACAGATGCTTTGAGAGTACCTCTTTGCCATGTCGCGCTCAAGAGTTCACGATGCCAGTTGCTGTATACAATCGTCCGATGGGGTGCGTGGTTGTGGGTGGGGCTGTCAACCGTGGAAACCAGGCGCCGCATCTGCGAGGCGTTTTTGTCTATGCCGATTTCTGCATTGGAAGGGTTTGGGGGTTGCAGCGTCCGAATCCTGATAGCGAGGACGCGTGGCAAAGCAGGCTTCTCTTCGATGTTTCCGTTCCGGTCAGTTCCATCGGCGAAGACGAGGAAGGCAATGTGTACGTTGTCGGCTATGGGAATGGCGTTATCTCCATAATTGTAGAGAAATAGGCCGCAAGAGTCCCAGGCAGTTCTTGATCTGTCAGATCTGAGTGACATCCTCTGCGAAGCTCCTCCAGCGATCCCTTGCGAGTTTTCCTCCAGAATCGTTGACTTTCGTACCCCGCTCTGCTATGTTTCGATCATGAATGTACCAGCGTTGATGGCAACGTATCAGTTGCGTCAGCGGGAGTACCTGCTGCGCATAACGCGGGCGATGACCTCGCGCCTGGACCTGCCGAGCCTGTTGCGGCTGATCCTTGAGAGCGCGGCGGCGATGCTTGGCGCGCCGGCCGGACTGATCGTCCTCGACGATGCTTCCGCGGCCGTACCTCTGGCGGACAGGCACAGCATGGTGGAAGATGACGAGCCTTTTCGCATTCGGGCCGCGTACGGAATCCCAAGACAGCTTCTGCCGGCCTTTCGCCCCCTGCTGAAGATCGCGTCTCAAACGTGGCCGCTATCGGAAGAGAGCTCGGCGGTGGAGGAGTTGGGCCATACGGTCTTGCCCGGCGAATGGGAAACGGGACATTCGGGCACGCCAATTTTCTCGCTGGGAGAACGTTACCAGCGGGAGATGGAGCGCCGCGTGCGGGAGGTGGAGTCGGCATTGGGCAGCGAGTTGGGGCAGGTGATAGGGCTGCCCCTTCTATTTGAGGAAGACCTGCTCGGCGTAATCTATCTCTTTCGAGGAGACTCGCCATTCTCTCCCCTGGACTGGCAGTTCTTGCAGGGATTTGCCGATCAGGCCGCAATTGCCGTACGCAACGCGCGGCTCTACCAACAGATGGCGACAGAGCGCAGCCGGCTAACGATGATCGTGCAGAACAGCGTGAACGGCATGATGATTTTGGCGCCGAACAGGCAGGTGGAGGTGATCAACCAGCCGCTGTCAGTGATGACGGGCGTTCCGTCGGATGAGGCGGTCGGCCAGATGTGCGACAAGGTGTTGCCGCTGGTGAATGTGCAGGGAGAGGATGTTTGCAGCCCAAATTTTGATGTGTTGACCTTGCCGAAAGAGGGGGCGCAGTGTGAGGGAGACATTGTTCTGCCGGATGGAGGCCGCATCTCGGTTTCGGTAACATTCACACCCGTCAAGGACGAAGAGAGCCGGCTGGTGAATATTATTGCAAATGTCCTGGACATCACCCGTTTTCGGGAAGAGGAGGAGATGAAGTCGACCTTCACCTCGATCATCAGTCACGAGCTGAAGACGCCTGTGGCGCTGATCAAGGGATACGCCCAGACGCTGGCGCGACCGGACGCTGCCTGGGATGCGGAGACGGCCCGGCAAAGCCTGGAGGTGATCGAAGAGGAGGCAGACCGCTTAGAGTCGCTGATCAACAATCTGTTGGACGTCAGCCGTATACAGGCGGGCGGTCTCAAGCTCGAACGCTCCGAAGTAAGCGTGCGGAGGTTGCTGGAACGGATCGCGCAAGATTACCGCACGCAGACCGAAAGACACCGGATCGCGGTGGACCTCCCGCTGGACATGCCGGTTGTATTTGGCGATGAGGAGCGATTGCGCCAAGTGTTTACGAATCTGCTCAGCAACGCGATCAAGTATTCGCCGGAAGGCGGTAACATTCGCATTGGCGGCTGGGAGGAGGAAGCTGAGGAGCAAGGTGTGGAAGGGCGGCTTGTCCTCTATGTGGCGGACGAAGGCATCGGCATTCCGGCAAGAGAGCTGCCCAGGATATTCGAACGGTATTACAGGGTCGACAGCGGGCTGCGACGCACAACGGCCGGCGCCGGTCTCGGCCTGTTTTTGATCAATGCAATCGTCGAGGCGCATCAGGGGGAAGTATGGGTGCGCAGCGACGTGAACAAGGGCACAACAGTCTTTGTGGCGCTGCCAGTGAAAGCGACGGGCGAGAATGGGTCAAGAAGACATGAGAGTGTCTGAGAAGACACCTTGGTCGCAGCGAACAGCCGTTCGCGCCGAACATACCAAAAAGGAACTGCTCTTTCTCAACCTGGTGGCGACAGGAATCCTCTTAGCTTTGGCGCTTGCAGTTATGCTGTTGCGTTTTCGGCGTTTAGGCGAAATCCCGCCGGGTCTTGCATTTGATGAGGGAGTACATGGCGAGCTGGCTCTCACGGTGTTGCAAGGAGAGCACGCAGTCTTTTTTCCAGTCGATTTTGGACGCCAAGCGTGGGCCCCATACGTGTTGGCGCTATCCACACACTTTGCCGGGCGCACGCTACTGGCCATGCATTTGCCCACGGCACTGGGCAGTGCAGGCGTAGCATTTGTCGTCTTCTGGCTGGGACGGGTTTTCTATGGGAGAGACGATTGCGGGCGAACTACACCTTGGCGCGGTCTTCTGATTGGCGGGGTTGGGGCTGGTCTGCTCGCGGTTTCTATTGGTCAAACGGTCACTGGACGATCTTCCTACAACGAACCCACCTACATGTCGCTCCTGCTTGCCCTGTGTCTGGGTCTGCTCTGGCAGGGCTGGACCAAACGGAGCCGTTGGCGCATTGTGCTGGCAGGGATATGTTCTGGGCTGCTGTCATACACCTATGTTGCGGCGTATTTCGCGCCGATCCTGTTTCTATTGTTTGGAGCCAGCTTTCTGTTGCCTTTAGGTTCCGTCACTTTGGGACGAGTCCGAGCCGAGTTGCCTTGGGTTGGCCTCTTTCTCGGTGTGGCGGGGTTGGTGGCAGCGCCCAATCTAGTCCACTTTACTCTACATCCGGAGCATCTGTTTTCACACAGCGGTCGGGTCTCGTTATTTGACCCGATTCACAATCAGGGTGACTTCCTGGGAGCTTTCGCGCGCAGTGTGTGGATATATGTATTGAACTTTGGCGTTCAAGGGCACTCAGGTTTGAATTACAATTTTCCAGGGCAGCCTTTGCTGAGCAAGTGGGAAACATCGTTTCTTGGGATTGGCATGGCGGTAGCCTTGTGGCGATGGCAACGGTGGCCGCCATATCGCCTGTTGATTCTCTGGCTGGGCATCATGATCCTTCCGGCCATACTAAGCAAAGATCCTGATGCCTGGGGCCCCAATCCTATGCGCATGATGGGCGCTGTGCCGGCCATCTATCTACTCATAGGTGTTGGCACACACGAAGCGATTCAGCTCTTGAAGCGGTCTTTTCGCGCTCTGCCGCAGCCCGTAAATCAGGTTTTCCTGAAAAATCAGACCAGCGTTGCCATCGTCGTCGGGGCGGTGATGGGGGGAGCGGTCCTTTCCCATGCCGCGACAACCTATCGCACATATTTTCAGGAGTGGGCGTTTCACCCGGATCTGTTTAGGGCATACGAGGTCCCATGGATAGAACTGACTCGGGTCCTGAATGCGCTACCCTCCGATGACGGCACTGTTTACTTGGTCCCCAATTCCCAGCATCCTCACAGTTTCAGGTATCTGTATCAGGGCGAGCCGCCGGCCTACCTGCACCATCCGGCCGCGCCCTACTTAGCGCAGGAGATTGAATCGATTCTGGCATTGGTAGAAGGCGTCTCTACTGTGAAGGTTGTGGAGTGGCAGAACAAAGCTGCATGGATTGGGGAGGACCCCGGCCGCACTGCTCTACTATTTGCCAAGTACGGACGATATGAGGGTTTTGAAAACTACCCGCACTTTCGTATCCACAGTTACTCAAACATTACACTTGATCGCCCCTGGACATTCTTTGAACAGCTTGAGCCACTGGCAGTCGAATACGATGGCGGCATCGCGCTGCAGGGGCTTGCTTTGGGACAAGGTGGTGAGCAAATGTCATCCCGACAGGCTCTCAGCCTTAGGCGGGACCTTCCTATGTGGATGGCACTGCAGTGGCAGACAGTTCCCGGACTGGATGTCGATTATGCGATATCCCTGCGCCTGTATAATGTTGAGGGCGAAAAGGCATTTCAGGAGGACATTGTCCTGTGGAGCCCGCGTCATTTGCCCACGAGCGAATGGTCCGGGGAGGAACCGGTCAACACCATGGGTCTCCTGGCCTTTCCGTCCGACCTACCGGCAGACGAGTACGAGCTGCGGATGGTGGTATACGACTTTGAGACGCTGACCCCTACTGTCGAAATAAGCGTGTGGGAACCAGAAATGACCTTGGTGCAGTTGCAACTGACAAGGAGTCGTTGACATTTCCATGAGGGAGGCACGCTCCGCGCAACGAAAGGCGGGGACGTGGGGGACCGGACGGTATCTGGCCGTGCGCCAGGAGCATGCCGCTGCTATCGCTCCTAATGTAGATCCCAAATGAGTCCACGAACTTGCGCATATAAGTGGAACGAGTGAGACGCCTCCGACGCCAGTCAGCATCCCGTGCGAAAACGCTTGGTTTCAAATCGGACGCCCATGTATTCCAGATTGTCGAAATAATTATCATATTATTGTGAACGGATGCTATTCTGTTTCCTGAAATTTTTTTCTCGCAAACGCTCGCAAACTCTCGTTGCTCTCTCGTAAAACGCTCGTACGAGCGTTTACCTGTTCCCGAGCTTGGACACGCTATCTGTTCACCGCGCGCCCGGCCCGGACATTGGTGTAACAGCACCGAAACTGACTCTTTTCAGCCGCTTTGGAACCCCGCCTTTGCACCGCACGCAGCCGGGCGATCTTGCCTTCTCGATACACCTTGCAAATGTCAACGACCCCTAGAGTTCGGTGACTGGAAGCCCTCCTACAGGCAACGGACAACGTCGTCCAAAAGTATTGCCCGCACGTGAAAAGGGTGAAAGAAAGGTAAGGGGACAGAGAGTGTCTGGCAAAGGGTCCTCGGCGAGCCGTGAGATCTGGGCAAAAAAGAAAGGACGGTTTCGTCCAGCGTTGATAACGGTTGTTACAGACGGGCTTGTCATTACCCTTGGATTGGCAGCCGTGCTGCTGCGACTTCATCGCCTGTCTGAAATCCCACCTGGGCTCTATCTCACTGAAGGGATTCATGGCTTGAATGCTCTCTAGGTGTGGCGAGGAGAACACGCAGTCCCTTTCCCCGAGGACTGTGGGCAGGCAGGGATGATTATCAATGCGGTTGCGTTGACCACTTCTTTGATGGGGAGGACTATGCTGGCCGTTCGCCTTCCAGCGGCCTTGGCCAGCGTGGGCACAATTATTGCACTCTTTTGGTTGGGGCAAACCCTCTTTAGCCGAAAAGAGGACGGGAGGCCGACGGTATCGCGCGGGGGGCTTTTGGTAGGCGGCCTGGCAGCTGGGCTGCTGGCTGTGTCGATTGCGCAAACGGTCTTGGGGCGTACAGCCTTCAGGGGCAACTTCCTGCCGCTGCTTTGGAGAGGGTGGAGTCAACGAAGTTGGACGTGTATCGTGTTGGCGAGGACTTGCGCCGGTCTCCTTCCATTTACGTACACACCAGCGCGCTTTACACCCTTCCTGTTTTTCCCTTTCGGCTTGATTTTGCTGCTGCCCGTGGGCTCTCTCAAAAAACAAAGAGTGCAGGCTGAACTGCTGCGAGTAACGCTTTTTCTCTGTGTTACCGGTCTAGCGGCCGCGCCGATTCTTGTCCATTTTGCTTTGCATCCCGACCGTTTCGTTATACGCAACAACCAACTCCTGGTCTACCGGACAGAACAAGGCCAGGGAGCCGCGCTGCTCGCCTTTCTGGGAAATGTGTGGGACCATCTGCTGGCCTTTGGGTTTCGAAGTGACCCTTCCTGGCGGCGCAATTTTCCAGGCCGGCCCATGCTGATTCCATTTGAAGCACTCTTTTTCTGGTCTGGTTTGGGCATGGCCGTGTGGCGCTGGCGACGGCCTTCTTATCGGCTACTGCTTCTCTCGTTGGCGGCTTTGCTCTTGCGGGCAGTGCTGTCCAGGGATGACGTTGGTCCCCACTCTTTACGCATGATTGGCGCCGCGCCGGCTGTCTATCTACTGATAGGGGTCGGCGTTTGGGAGGCGCCCCGAATTCTGAAAGCGCGGCTATCCGGGACGACGGGCCCGGTGCCGCCGTAGCGGTGGGGAGTCTGGCTTGTGGCATGATCCTGGTCCAGGGCGGTCTCACCTATAACGACTATTCTCACAAGTGGGGCGACGCGCAGGAAACCTCTGAGGCATACCAAGTGGGGTGGGCAGAACTGGCGCGAACGTTGCGCGCGCAACCGGCCGAGGCCGGCACTGTCTATCTCGTCCCCGCCCCCAGAAACATCACGCCTTTGAATATCTGTACTAGTGGTGTAACAGATAGGGTTTGACGGACAAGTGAACTGTGGCATACTCTCTGTAAAGGCGGACACAAGGAGAGGGGAAATGCCAGCGAAACGATATCGGGTGCGCTTGACAGCGGAGGAGCGCAAGGAACTGGAAACGCAAGTGAATACAGGCACAGGGTCGGGGCGGCGCTCAAGACGGGCTCGCATCCTCTTGATGGCCGATGAAGCGCAGGTGGGCGGGGGCTTTAACGACGCCGAGATAGGCAAGGCTTTAGGCGCGCATGCGCGCACAGTCGAGCGAGTTCGGGCGCGCTGTGTCACAGTCGGAATTGAAGCGGCCCTCACCCACACGCGCCCGAAGCGGAAGCGACCGCGCGTATTGGACGGTGCGGGCGAAGCCCGCTTGGTGCAGATAGCCTGTAGCGCTGCGCCCGATGGACAGGAGAGATGGACGTTGCAGATGCTGGCCGATAAGCTGGTCGAATTGGAGGTGGTCGAACGCATTTCGCGCGAAACGGTGCGCACGATACTCAAAAAAACGAACTCAAGCCTTGGTTGAAAGATGTGTGGTGCGTGCCGGAGGCGGCGAGTGCAGAGTTCGTCTGTGCCATGGAAGATACGCTTGCAGTCTATCATCGGCCGCAGGATGAGAAGCGACCGCTGGTCTGTCTGGATGAAGGCAGCAAACAGTTGACCAAAGAGACCCGTCTGCCCCTGCCGCCCCGACCCGGTACGGTGGCCAAATATGACTACGAGTATGAACGCAACGGTACCTGTAACCTCTTTCTCCTTTTCGCACCTCTGCAAGCCTGGCGTCATGTCAAGGTGACAGCGCGCCGTACCATGGTCGATTTCGCCCACTGCCTGCGCGACCTGGTCGATATCCATTTCCCGCAGGCAGAGACGATCGTCTTGGTCATGGATAATCTGAACACGCACAAACTCGCATCTTTGTATGAAGCGTTCCCAGCGGCTGAGGCGTACCGCATTGCCGCCAAACTGGAAATCCATTACACCCCCAAACATGGCAGCTGGCTCAATATGGCGGAAATCGAACTCAGTGTCCTGCATCGACAGTGCTTGAAGGCTCGCATCCCTGACAAACAGACCTTGATGCAGAAAGTCGCAGCTTGGCAAGACCGCCGCAATGCTTCTGCATCGAGCGTCAACTGGCGTTTCACCACCGCTGACGCTCGCATCAAACTCGAAAGCCTCTATCCATCAATAGAAGTTTGTTGAACTACTAGGGCGATTCACCAACATTTAACTTCGCCATGGATGCGCCCGATTTGGCGCAGGAAGTTCATTCTGCGCTGGCGGCAGTTGACGAGGCGTCCAGCGTAAAGGCCGTGGAGCGGGACTGAGTAAACAGGTGGATAGGGTAAGGCATAGGCCGCTTCGATTTCCTGCAGACTAAGTACGGAACGCCGACGGGAAGCGAGGAGCACGGCGACCTTCGTCTCCACAACTACGTTGATATCTCCCTCAAGCGCCCCTGGGCCATTTACGACCAGCTGGAGCCGCTCGAGATCCGCTACGATGCCGGGATTGAACTGCCCGGGGCAGCTCCGGGTCAGGGCAAGGCCCAGTTGTCTTCAGAGGAGGTGGCTCTGGCGCGGGAGCTTTCGATGTGGTGTGTGTTACAGTGGCAGACAGTCCCCGGGCTGGAGAACGACGAAGCGAACTCATTGCGCATGTACGGTCAAGCGGGCGAGATGGTCCACCAGGAAGACAGCGTGCTCTGGAAGGCGACCAATCACTCGCCTTCGAGCCACTGGGGGCCTGATGAGATGGTTGAGACGCTGTTTCATCTTGATGTCCCGGCCGAACTCCCACCAGGAGATTACGAACTGCGGATGGTCGTCTACGACTTCGAAACGCAGACGACGATGGTCCAACGGGAAGTGTGGGAGCCGGAGGTTCGATTGGCGCACCTGCGGCTGCCGGATGTTGGGCCCTAGGCGTTGTTTCCGGCTGGCGTTGGTCGGGATTCCTGGAAGTGACAACGAACCAGAAGAGAGAAAGAACGATAAAAGTAAAGAATGTAGCTGAGGCAGAGATTTCGGCAGGCAGTTCAGTCAGAACTGAAAAGGACAAAGGTCTTCGTCTGGCCCTTGTAACGGTAGGAATCGCAATTGCGCTGGCGCTGGCAGCCTCACTGCTGCGCCTGTACCGTCTGGCAGAGGTGCCTCCTGGAATCTATCTCACGGAAGGGATTCACGGCGTGAATGCCCTCCAGGTGCTGCAAGGGGAGCATGCGGTCTTTTTCCCTGACGATTATGGGCGAGCTGGGATGATCATCTATGCGGTGGCGCTGACCACCTCTTTTTTGGGCCGCACGATGCTGGCCGTTCGTCTGCCCGCAGCGCTGGCCAGCACAGGAACGGTTCTTGCCGTTTTCTGGTTGGGGAACACTCTTTTTGGACGCGATGAGAGAGGGCGCAGCACGCCGTGGCGCGGGCTTTTGATAGGCGGGGTAAGCGCGGGGCTGCTGGCAGTGTCTATTGCACAGGTGGTTCTGGGGCGCACGGCGTTCAGGGGGAATTTCCTGCCGCTGCTGCTCTGTCTCTGCCTGGCGCTGCTCTGGCGGGGATGGCGGGAGCGGAGCCGGTGGGGGATTGTGCTGGCAGGTGTGTGCGCCGGGCTGTTGCCATACACATACACACCGTCTCGCTTCGTGCCATTCCTCTTTCTCCTCTTCAGTCTGAGTTTCTTGCTGCCTCTTGGCAATTTCACCAGGGAAAAGGCGCACGCGGATCTGCCGTGGGCAGGCCTCTTCCTGGGGGTAACGGCGCTTGTCGCTGCACCGATTCTGATCCACTTTGCTGTGCACCCCGACCACTTTTTCATGCGCAGCAACCAGCTGCTGGTACTCCGGCCGGACCATGGACTGGCAGCCTCTCTGGCGGCGTTCGGAAGAAACGCGTGGGACCATTTGCTGTCCTTTGGCTTTCGCGGCGATCCGAACATGCGCCATAATTTTCCGGGGCAGCCCCTGCTGAACCCGTATGAGGCGTTCTTTTTCTGGCTCGGGGTTGGGATGACGCTGCTGCGGTGGAGAAGCCGGCCGGCCTACCGTCTACTGTTTCTCTGGCTGGGGATACTCTTGTTGCCTGCGATGCTGTCGAGAGATCGTACCGTTCCCCACTTTCTGCGCATGATCGGCGCGGCGCCGGCCGTCTATCTGTTGGCAGGTGTCGGCCTGTGGGAGTCGTTCAGCTTTCTGAAGGAGCGGTATTCCCGGGAGAGCGAGAGCAGACCCGTCGTTCTGGTAGCGGCTGTGGCCGGCGCTCTGATTCTGGCGCAGGGCGTTATGAGTTTCCACACCTATTTTGAAAGATGGGTCGCGTTACCCGAAATGGCTGATGCATATGACCTGGAGTGGATGGAATTGGCCCGTGTTCTGAACGGGTTGCCGTCCGCCGCTGATGCCGCCTACCTGGTCCCTACCTTTCACAGCCCATACAGTTTTCAATATTTGTACCAGGGCAAGTCGCCGGCGCACCTCTTGCATCCGAGCGCACCCGGTCTGGCGCAGAAGGTCGAGTCTGCACTGAGGAGCATGGAGAGTCTGTCCAACGCAAACGTGCTACAATGGAATGCTGGCGTTTCAGCGGTTGGGGAAGATACTGGGCGATTTGCCTTTCTCTTGAGCAAGTATGGGCGGTACCAGGGCAGCGAGGAGTACCCTGACTTTCACTTGCACAACTACACCGATATCTCTCTCGATCGTAGTTGGCGTTTTTATGAAGAGCTGGAACCTTTGACCGTGGACTACGACGGCGGTATCGCCTTGCAAGGGCTTGCGCTGGGCCAGGGCCCCGAGCAGATGTCAGCACAGGGGGCGCTTGAGATTGGGCGTGACCGCCCAATGTGGATGGCGATGCGATGGCAGATCGCGCCAGAACTGGATGTCGATTATGCGATCTCCCTGCGTCTGTACAGTTCTGGGGGAGAAAGGGTATTCCAGGAAGACACTGTACTGCGGAACCCGCTCCATCAGCCCACGAGCGACTGGTCGGGGGAGGCACCGGTCGACACGACAGGGCTTCTGACCTTCCCGGCTGATCTTCCGGCTGGTAACTACAAGTTGCGGATGGTGGTCTACGACTTTGAGACGCTGGCTCCGACTGTCGAAATAGGCGTGTGGGAGGCGGAGACGACGCTGGCGCGGCTGCGGTTGGCGGAAAACCGGTAAAGGTGGTATGAAGAGACTCTGCCATGCAACTTATTCTTGAAAGACGATTAGATCGTCCCCGTCACAGCGAGTTTATTTTTCCGCTGATTGCGCTGGTTCTGGCGCTCATCTTCAGCGGCATTCTGCTGTGGATTTTCGGCGCCAACCCATTTGAGACCTACGCCGCGATGGCCGCGGGCGCCTTCGGCCAGCGCTACCATATCAGCGAGACCATCCTGCGGGCGATTCCGCTCATGCTGACCGGGCTGTCGGTCGGAATCGCCTTTCGCATGTTGTTCTGGAACATCGGCGCCGAAGGCCAATTTGTCTGGGGCGTGATCGCCGCCACCTGGGTTGCCCTTTTCCTGCCCGAACTCATCGGCGGTCTGCCGCAATGGGCCTTCCTGCCGCTCATGATCATCGCCGCCTTCGCCGCCGGCGCCATCTGGGGGCTCATCCCCGCCTTTCTCAAGTCCGCTTTGCGCGTCAACGAGATCATCACAACGTTGATGTTCAACTATGTCGCGCTCTTGTGGATGCAGTACCTCTACACCGGCTCCTGGAAGGACCCCGAGGGGTTCGGCTTCCCCGGCAGCGCCAAATTCCCTGAACACGCCTGGCTGCCCCGTCTTCCCGTCGACCTCGGCCGCGTCCACTACGGCCTCATCATCGCCATCATCGTCGCCTTCCTGATCTGGCTCGTCCTCGACCGCACCAAGTGGGGGCTGGAGATCAAAGTGATCGGCAAGAACCCTGTCGCCGCCCGCTACGCCGGCATGGATATCGCCCGCAATGTGCTGCTCGTTATGTGTATCAGCGGAGGCGTGGCCGGGCTGGCCGGATTCAGCCAGGTCGCCGGCGTCGCCCACCGCCTCCAGAATGGGATCGCGGTCGGCGACGGTTTCACCGCCATTATTGTTGCTTGGCTGGCGAAACTGAACCCTTGGGCCATTCTGCTGGTCAGCATCCTGCTGGCCGGCCTGAGCACCGGCGGCGATCAGCTTCAGATCACGATGGGGCTGCCCGCCGCGGTCTCCGGCGTCCTCCAGGGGTCGATTCTCTTCTTCGTGCTGGGCGCCGATGTCTTCATCAATTATCGGTTGCGCGTCATTCGCACGCAGCCCCAACAGGATGCAGGCCCTGCACCTGTATCACAGGGGCCGACGCCGGCCGACTAGGACGCGGCGCACCGGGCCGCTTTGCCTCGATTCAGTTGTTATCCCCTGGAAAGAACCGATGAACAGACTTTCGTCTGCCGCGCTTTGGCCGCGCGGCAGCTTCGCCAACCCCGCCGACATCCTTGCCAGCCAGGAGCATCGCCCCTGGCCTCTACCCGATCGTCCGTGGCTGATCTTCCAGTCCTGGCAGGACCTGCTCTTCGCGCACTGGCCGGTTCCCGCTGGCCGCGTCGCTGAACTGCTGCCCCCTGGCCTGGCGCTGGATACCTACGCCGGAGACGCCTGGGTCTCGGTCGTCCCCTTCCGCATGTGCGGCGTCCGCCCCCGCTTCCTGCCGGAATTGCCCTGGTTTTCCGCTTTCCCGGAACTAAATGTGCGCACCTACGTAAAGAGGAGTAGCGTTGAAGATCCACGTCCAGGGGTACTTTTCTTCAGTCTCGACGCGGGCAACCCCTTGGCCGTCGCAATCGCCCGCAGATTCTATCATCTGCCCTATTTTCGGGCGCAGATGAACTGTCGCCGTATTGATGAGGGCATTCGATTTCGCAGCAGCCGCAGCCATGCAGGCGCGCCGGACGCCGACTTCCAAGCCGTCTATCGCCCGACGGGTCCGGTCTATCACGCGGCCCCCGGCTCGCTTGAGCACTGGCTGGTCGAGCGCTACTGTCTGTACAGCGTCGACAGGCGCGGGCAGATCCATTGCGCTGAGATCCACCATACGCCCTGGCCGCTCCAGCCCGCGGCGGCCGCGTTCGAGCGCAATTGGGTCGCCCAGGCGCATCGCATACTGTTGCCGGACACGGCGCCTCTGCTCCATTTTGCCCGGCAGCTCGATGTACTGACCTGGTGGATTGGAGAAGTCAATGAAAACAGTGCGGACGATGGATAGATGAACACAATTGCCGATCTGCTCACTACGATTATGGATTTTCTGCGCAGCCAGGGCCTCCAGGAGTGGGGCGTCTGGAGCTACCCTTTGCTTGTCCTTTTCGTTATCATCGAAGGGCCGGTCGTCACGCTTCTGGCAGCCGTCGCCGCCTCGCTCGGATACATGCGCCTGCCCCTGGTCATGCTCTGCGCTCTCGTTGGCAGCGTCATCGCCGATACGTTCTGGTACACGCTTGGCTATATGCACGCCGAGGAGCGCATCCTGCGCTATGGACGCTGGCTCGGTCTCCGCCGCCATCACGTGGAGCAGCTCCAGACCGAAATGCAGCTGCACGCGCCCAAGCTCATCTTCTTCGCCAAGTTCGTCGCCGTGCTCGCCACCCCCACGCTTATCGCCGCCGGTCTGGCTCGCGTGCCGTTCCGCCGCTGGTTCCCGATTGTCTTTCTCGGCCAACTGATCTGGGTGGTGGTGCTCGTCTTCATCGGTTACCAGGCGAGCGAAGTCGTGCGCAAGGTTGAGTTGGGCCTCCATTATCTGCCCTTGGTCGGAGCCCCCGCTCTGCTGGTCCTCGTCCTGGTCGCAGCCCGCCGCCTCAAATCTGGCCGCTTCCGAAAAACCCCCTCTATGCCTGAATCTGCGCCCGTCATCACGCCGGTTCCGACCCTTTATACCAATGGCAGCGCCTCCGCCAACGGCGCTTCCTCGCGTTCGCCCGTGCCACAAGCCGAACGCGAGCCAACCGAACTCTGAGCACCGCACATCCGCAAGAAAAGAGGCGAGCGGCAATGTCGACGCCGCCCGCCTCTATTTTGTTCGGAATTCGCTCCCGTTCGATAGCCCCCTACTCGGCGCAGAAGGGCAGACCAACCTCGTCAAGATCGTTGTGGGCAACCCTGCTCCAGGCCACCGGCAGGCAGCCGCTCAGCAAGTTTCCTTCCAGGCTGACCCCCTGCAGTTGGGCGAGGCCGGCCAGTTCCACCGGGATCTCGCCGCTCAGCTCGTTGTCGTCCAGATACAGCCATTTCAGATTGCCCAGGTTGCCCAGCTCTGCCGGAATCTCCCCGCTCAGCGCATTCTCCTGCAGAAACAGCGTACTCAGCTGCGTCAGGTTGCCCAGCTCCGCCGGGATCGGACCGCTAAGCTCGTTCTCGTCCAGGTACAGCACCTGAACTTGTGCCAGATCTCCAAGCTCCGGCGGAATCGGGCCGCTCAGCTCGTTCTCATCAAGCATCAGCGTCCGCACCTCGGCCAGTTTGCCCAGCTCCGGTGGGATCGAACCGCTCAGCCGGTTCTCTTCAAGCGAGATCAGACTTACCTGGACGAGGTTGCCCAGCTCCGGTGGGATCGAACCGCTCAGCCGGTTCTCTTCAAGGTAAAGGGTGCGCAGTTCGGTCAGATTGCCCAGCTCCGCCGGGATCGGGCCGCTCAGCCGGTTCCCATCCAGAAAGAGGGTGCGCAACGCGATCAGATTGCCCAGTTGGGCCGGAATCGGCCCACTCAGTTGATTTCCCGAAAGGTCCAGCCGCTCCAACTTTATAAGAAAGCCCAACTCCGGCGGGATCGGACCGGTCAACTGGTTTGTGTCCAGGTCCAGCGTTCGCAGGTGGGTAAGGTAGCCGATGTCCGGCGGAATCGAGCCGGTTATCTGGTTGTCGTCAATAACCAGCCTGTCCAGATTCGTGAGCTGTCCGATTGAAGTCGGAATTGAACCGCTCAGCTGGTTCCCGCGCAGGTCCAGCTGGACGACGCGCCCGTGAATATCGGTTGTGACGCCGTACCAAGTCCCCAGAGGCTTGTCGCTCAGCCAATTTTCATCATTGACCCAGCCGTCGCCGCCCATCGCATTGTACAGCGAGGTGAGCGCGGGCCGGTCAAGGTCCTGCAGGGCCTGGTGCCTGAAACTGCGCAGGGCAACTTGGTACAGGGCGAGAAGCAGATCGCCGCTCAAGCCAAACGTGGACTGCACGACCGGATCCTGAGTCGCCGGCGAAGCGCAAAAGGGAAGACCTGCGCCGTCGCTGTCGATCGATGCGACGCTGCGCCAGCTCACCGGAAGGCAGCCCGTGAGCTGATTTCCCCCGATCTGCCACTCCCGAAGCCCAGTGATGTTGCCGAGTTCGGCCGGAACCTCCCCGCTCAAATCGTTTCCATCCAAATGCAGACTCTGCAACTGGACAAGATTTCCCAGCGCCGGCGGGATCGACCCGCTCAGGTTGTTATTGCTCAGCAACAGCGAGCGCAACTGTGTGATGTTGCCCAACGCCGGCGGGATCGGCCCGCTCAGTTCACTTTCGTCCAGGTAAAGCCAGCGCAACTCGGAAAGGTTTCCCAACGCCGCCGGGATCTCTCCGCTTAAGCCGCTTTCAGACAGATTGAGTGAGCGCAGTTGCGCCAGGTCGCCGATCTCCGGCGGGATCGGTCCGCTCAGCTCATTCTCCTCGAGCGACAGCGCCCGCAGCTGCGCGAGATTGCCCAGTTCGGGCGGGACCGGCCCGCTCAACTGGTTCTCTTCCATGAACATCGTCCGCAATTGGACTAGGCTCCCCAGTTCGGGCGGAATCGGCCCGCTCAGCTGGTTCTCATCGAAGTAGAGCGTACGCAGTTTTGCGAGACTCCCAATTTCGGCCGGAATTGGCCCGCTCAACTGGTTCCCCGAGAGGTCCAGCCGTTCCAGCACTGACAGGCCGCCCAGCGCCGGAGGGATCGGCCCGCTCAACAGGTTCCTGTCGAGGTCCAGCCACAGCAAATTGCCGAGATTGCCCAGCTCCGCCGGAATTTCACCGCTCAACTGGTTGTCGTCGATCACCAGTCGTTCCAACTCCGAGAGCGCGCCCAGTTCAGGCGGAATCTCGCCGCTCAGCTTGTTTCCCCGCAGGCTCAGCCCCGTAACCCTTCCGCTCTCGTCGGTGGTGACACCGTACCATGTTCTGAGTTGCTTGTCGCTCAGCCAATTCTGATTGTTGACCCAGTCCTGGCCGCCTGTCGCCTCGAACAACGCGGTCAGCGCGTCCCGATCCCCGTTCTCGCCGGCCTCGTCGCTTTCCTGCGCGTTTATCGCCGTCCCGGCAGCAGGCTGGGCAAAAGCGACCGCGAATGCAATGGCGAACAGTGCGCCTCGATAGCAAAGCCAGGCGATGGAGCGTCTCCGTCTCATGCTAGGGTCTCCTCCTCACAAAGTGAACTGCTATTTCAGCGAATGTTCACCGAATTCTGATCAGAACCTTGATGGGCTTTCGTCCCTTGCAGTCCTTTTCTTACTCAGTTCTGAACGAGTCGACGATCTGTTCGATCAATAGATGTTTGGCCCCGACGGCACTCGGACGCGTCGCAACTGTCAGCGTGTAAGCCGTCCCACTGGCGCGCACAACTGTCAGGTCAATGTGAGCGGCCAGTCCATTGACCGGCCCGCCAAGCGCGACCCTGGCCTTTGCTCTGACGACCGGCAGCCCGTTGCGCGTGCCAAGCGCAATGCTTTCGACCTGCGCCTGGCCCAACGCCGCGATCGACGCCTCAACAAGCGCAACCCATTCCTCGTCGTTTACCTCTTCCGCCAAGGGCGTTACCGATACGTTCAGAAACATCGGGAAGAACGGCTGCTCGTATAACGCTTCCGGATCCTGTTCGACCGCCACCACACCAAGATTCTCGCCCGCCGGCGTGGCCAGATAGTCACGCAGCTGCTGCACCGTTTCTTCGCCGCCCAACAAGCCCGCCAGTCGCTCCAGGTCACCGGACTGCAGGTCGAAGGTCAGCCAGTTGAACGGTACCTCCAACGAGTAGCCTAGCCTCCGGTCTACCAGCGGCTTCCAGAATCGCGGGATGGCCGAAAGCGCACTATCCGTCTGCGCCGCGTCCCAGTCGCTGGCCGTTGTTTGCGCCTGGGAACGTTCGCCCGCCTGCGCGGTCAATGAAGGCTGGAATGTGCCCACGATCTGGTCAGTCGTTTTCTGCTTGGCAATGACGTTGCTGAGCCGGGTCGCGATCGTCAGCGTATATGCCCTACCGTTCGCGCGTACTATTGTCAGGTCAAGATGTGCGTTCAGGACACTGAGCTGGCTGCTCATTTCGAAGACTGCGGTCGCCCTCACCGCCGGCAGTTCGTTGAGAGTCCCAAGTTCGATACTATTCATCCGGACCTTCCCCAACGCTGCAACCGATCTCTCCACAAGCGCAACCCATTCCTCATCGCTGACATCGTCCGCCAGCGGTGCGACCGATACATGCAGAAATGTTGGGAACGGCGGGCGGGCGTAGAGTTCACGTGCGTCCGGTTCGATCGCAAAGACGCCGAGATTTTCCCCTGCCGGCGTAGCCGCGTAGCGCCGCAACGACCGTGTAGCGGCTTCGCCACCCAAAACGCCCGCCATCTGCTCCAGGTCAGCCCCCTGCAGGTCCAGTGTCAGCCAGTCCGCGGGGACCGACAATGAATACCCCAGTGATCTGTCCACCAGGGTTTTCCAGCCCGGCGGGACCGTCGCAGGCGTCGCCGCGGCAGGCAACGACCTGGCGAATCGGGCCAGCGAATGCGTCGCGCCTCCCGCTAGCAGCATCCCGTCGGCGTGTGATTCGAATGCCGGCTCCGTACTGGCCGCCGGCGCCTGGGCCAACGCAACCCCGGGCGCTGTCAACAGCAAAATGATCGCCGCGACCGTTATGTTCCAAAGCGGTGTACGTTGCATGTCTTTGGTTCCTCAACCCCTGCACGAGCCTGCTCTCGCGCCTCTGTCGGTGGATGGTAGGTCGAATGGCAACCAGCACGAGTCCTGTCACAGCTGTCGTGTGAACTGATCCGGCTCTTCATCTTTTGAGAACGGGACAATCGAAGCTCGCAGCAAAGTCAGGTGGGGGTACGCGGGATTCACATAATTCCTCGGCTACACCGATCGCGCCGGCTATCCGGTCCTGATACAAGACTGTTCAACCGGATACAAATATAGAGTACATTACAGCCGATTTTTCTGTCAAAAAGACGCAAAGAACAGGAATCTGGCCTGTAGCAGAGTCCGGAGGAAACCGAGTTCCGCCGGGGATATTGCCTGGCAAACGACTGCTATGGTAATCTTTCATCATTACAGATGGCATGAACTCTGACGCGTCACCGGCGCGGGGCGCGACGTAAGCGCCTCTTCAATCACCCGAGCAACCGCACCATGGACTCCATCGAGAACCGTATCGTTCCTGCCTTGCCAAGGCGCACGCCTTCGCGCTCAATCTGCGCGTGCGCGTTTTGAACACTCTCCAACCGATAGATCGCCTATCCCCCATGTCGATGCAGACGTGCATCCGTTTGGGATTTCCCGTCAAGGTGCTCGGCGCGGCCGGCCTGCGCTCGCACGACAGCCGTCGCTGGCAGAACGCGCCGCATTTGAGCGTCAGCCTCGCCTACCTGCGCGATATTTTTCTCTATCTGGAGAGCAGGCAGATCCGTTTCTATCGCATGGCCGGGCAACTTGCCCCTTATCTGACGCATCCCGACCTGCCGGCCTTCCACACGCAACTTGACGAATGTTCGACCGAGCTGGCCGCCGTTGGCGACATGGCGAGAGAGCAGCGCATCCGCCTGACCCTGCATCCCGGTTTCTTCGTCCAGATCAGCCACCCGGATCCTGTCATTGTGGGCCGCTCCAGCCGCGAACTGGCGGCGGCGGCCGCGTTGCTCGACGGCATGGGGCTGGACGAATCCAGCGTTGTCGTCATCCACGTCGGCGGAGGACACGCCGACGTGCCCGCCGCGCTCGACCGCTTTGCGCGCGCCGCCAATCTGCTACCCGATCCGGTGCGGCGCCGGCTCGTCCTTGAAAACGGTGACCGCCGGTTCAGCCTGCTCGATGTGCTCTGGGCGCATCGCCGCACCGGCATCCCCGTCGTGCTGGATACGCTCCACCATCGTTGCCACAATCCTGAGGCGATACCGCTGCTCGACGGCCTCAAAGTTGCCCTCGCGACCTGGCCGGCGCACGTGCGCCCGAAAATCCATTTCAGCAGCCCGCGCACAGCGGTCCGCACGCTCTATCGCAACGGAGAGGCCCGCATGCAGATGCCCCTGCCGAACCAGCACAGCGACTTCCTGCATCCTTTTGAGTTCATCGACCTGCTGCAGAAGGCCGTTGCCGCCCGCCTCCGTCCCTTCGATGTCATGCTCGAAGCCAAGGCCAAGGATGTCGCCCTCCTTCGCCTGCGCGAGCAGATCCGCAACTACGCGCCCGACCTCGCCCGCCACCTCCACTGAAGAGTAGCTGTCACAAATGTCCCGCGACTACTCAGACCCTTACAAACTGCGCCGCACCGTTCTCGTCGCCGTCGTCAACAATGAGGCCGACCTCCGCCGTGCCGCATCGGAAGGCTGGTATCGTATCCCCCAACGCCGGGCCCCGCGCCGCATCGGCGCCGACTATCTCGCCTTCTACCAGACCGGCGCCTTCAAGGACGAATCGGAGGCCCGCACCGTCACCTACTATGCGGCTATCCGCCGTTATCAGATCCTCGCCCGCGCCGACCTTCTCCCGGACGAGGCCGACCATGCCCGCGCCGAGGAGTCCTACTTTCGCATAGAAGTCGGCCCTCTCCTTCGTCTGGCCCAGCCAATTCCGGCCAAAACGTTCAAGCGGCTGACCTTTATCCACACATCGCTCGAGCGGCTTCTCAGCGCCGGGGATGTGACGGAGCTCAAACTGGATGACGAGCCCTTTCAGACGCTGTGGAGCGCGCTGCGCGCCAACCGGCTCAGGCCGCTCCCCAACCGTCTGGCCGGCCATTGGCCCGTCGACATCGCCCTGCGCGTCCGCAACGGCTACCTCGGCATCCGCCTCGATGAACCCGCCGACCTGCGCGAGACAACGCCGCCCGAACGCTGGACGCTCCTCCGCATACCTGACAGCCGCATAGCGGCCGACCTGCCGGGCTGTCTGAGGACAATCGCCGCCGCGCTGGTCGATCTGGGCGGATCGCTTGACTCCAAGCCGGGCCGTGAGTGGAGGCCGTAACCCCGATCCCCCAGGGCCTCATGACGCCCTTCCGGGCGCGACAAGCCGGTCACCGGAGGGCGCGCCGCCGCCTGCCGGCCGCGCCCGCGGCATCGCCTGCCACATTTCGAACACCATGGTCGCCGAGGTCGCAGAGATCTCGGTCGACGGGTCGTCAAGCGAGGTCACCGTCCACGATGTGGCCTGCGCGGTCGACTGTGGGCTGGTTGTCAATGGCGATGGTGCAAAGGCGCAGATCGAGGGCAACGTCATGTGGGGCGTGGGGTCGACGCTGATCGAGCAGGCCTATGTGCAGGATGGCCAGATCAATCTCAACAACTTCGAAAGCTACCCGCTGCTGACGATGCGAGACGCGCCCCACGTCCGCTCCGTCCTCGTCGACACCGGCGGCGAGACCCCCTATGGCATGGGCGAGCCACCGATCGCGCCGGTCGGCGCAGCCATTGCCAACGCCTTTGCCGCCGCCACCGGCAAACGCATCCGCACCCTTCCGATGACGCCGGCTCGCGTTCTTGAGGCGCTGGCCGCGGATCCCTCCGCCTGACGATCGCGGCGCGACAACGGCCCGCCGTCTAGGCCTGCTCGCCTGCCAGATCCAGGTCCGCCGCGATCTCCTTCATCGCGTCCAGTACGCGCTGTACGTGTTCGTCGAACGGTTCGCCCAGCTCCTCGATGAAGCGCAGATTCTCGGCCCGGTCGATCGCGGCCGTGAAGCGCTTGTCCTTCCACTTCTTCTTCACCGACTTGAGCCGGACGCCGCGCAGGTCCCGGTCCGGCCGTACGTAGGCGCACGCCAGGATCAGCCCTGTCAGTTCGTCGCAGGCCAGGAGCGCCTTGTCCAGCCTCGAGGCCCGGGGCACGCCCAGGAAAGTCGCGTGCGCTTCGATCGCGTGGATGAACTCCGGCGGGTACTCCTGCTCGCGAAACAGCCGCAGGGCCGAACGGGGATGTCCGTTCTCCTCATCTTCCATATCGGGAAAACGGTCGTAGTCCAGGTCGTGTAGCAGCCCCGTCAGCCCCCAAAGCTCCTCGTCCTCGCCGTAGTGGCGTGCATAGACGCGCATCGCCGCCTCGACCGCCAGCACGTGCCGGCGCAGTCCATCCGCATCCACCCATTCGTGCAGCAGTTCCAGCGCTTCGCTTCGCTTGGGAAGGGGCATTTTAGCCTCACCTGTCTTTTCTGCGCGCCCAGCTTGCGCTGCCGCGCTGTCAACAATTCAGTTTCTATCCGTCGCCGACCCGATCGTCACATCCCGCAGCCCGTAGACAATCTGCCGGCTGCCCGCGATATGCGGATGTTCGCCGCCGTCGGCACTGTCCCGCCACACGCTTCTCCCCAGCGCCCGCGCCCGCTCGGCGCTGTAAACCACAGCTTCGCTGAAGCGCGCGCCGTTCAGCCACCTGTACAAGAACAGGCTCAGACTCGGCTCCGGCAGCCAGTTGACCGCATGCGCACCGTTGACCGCGTGCGCGCCCAGGCCCAGCCACGTCGCAGCGAGGGTGCAGCCAAAACAGTTGACCCCGTACACCACGCGCAGATCAAGCAGCGACCTGTCCTCATCATAGCGCGCGGCCAGCCGGTCAAACGCCGCGCCGTCCACAAATTCGCGTCCCCGGTAGCCAACCAGGCAGCGCTCCTGTCCATGCACCAGCAGCAGTTGGTCTACCGTATGCGTTGCGCTCAAACGGACCAGGGCGTCCGTCAACTCCTGCGCCGTCGCGCTCTCATCCTCCAGGACGACCACGCGGTCATAGCGCCGGTGCGCGCCCAGCAGGCGCAGCAGCAACTTTGCGTACTCTTCCGTCGCCCAGTCGATCACCGCCGTCACCCAGCGCGGCAAATTGATGCCGTGGATATGGCCCACGTTCTCCAGAAAGACCACCAGTGCCAGTGGACGGCGACCTTTTCCCGCTGATGCTGTATGACGAGTCTCTGTGGATGCCAGGCTCGAGGGTGCCATGGGGCGCGAATCAGGCCCGCTCAGAACTGCAGACGGCCGTTGGAGTCAACGACCCGCACCTTGAAGTTTTCAACAAACGGTTCCAGACCGGCGATTAGCTCCTGCCATTCCGGAGAACGCAGGATGCGCGCCGCGTCCTCCTTGTCTTCAAGCAGCCCGCCGCCGAGGATCTGCGGCGCCTCTCCCCAAAGCGTATACCAGGCGTCGGTGATGCGCAGGCCCATCTGCGCCAGCCCTGGGGCCAGCGTCTGGACCACATACCGCTGGCAGTCCTCTTCATGTCCTTCCCGCATATCGTAACTCAGCAGTACTTTGACCATGCTACTGTCCTCAGGGCGGGGAGAATCTCCGCGACGACCGGCCCGTCTATTCGACTCCACATTCCAGTATAGCATAGACGAACGGCACTGCGCACAGCCGCAGCTGCAGCGAAAAAGTGCCTGTCCGCTCGCAGCGGGAGGCCGAAATGGACGTCAATCGGTGGCGAGGGAGAGAACGGTATGGAGCCGAACTTCGGCTTGGCGCCGGAACGACTCGACAGAGATCGAGCGGAAAAGCCAGACCGCAAGCAGCAACCCAAAGATTTCCAGCGAAAAAACGGCGGCGTAACCGGCCAGGGGATTGCCCGTCAGCCCGGAGAAGATGTCCCAGAGCATACCGCTGATGACGTTCCCGATGGCCTGGCCCGCAAAATTGGCCACGCTCCACGCGCCAATGTAGAGCCCGGCGGCCTGGGGAACCGTCATGTCCAGCATAAAGCTCAGATTGCTCACCGTCATCAGCCCGCCGCCCAGCCCGAGCAGGAACACAGCACCCATGAACAGCCCCGACTGCCCCAGCAGACCGGTAGCGATGATGAGCGCGAACGCCACGGCGGTCACAAATGCTCCCAAATTGGCGCCCGTTCTTTTGCCCCAGCGTTTTATCAGCAGCAGCCCCCCCAGGAGCGTAATGAACAGGCCCGCGCCCCAGATCGAGGTCAGTCGCGACGTGACTGCGACCGGCATGCCCATTGCCTCGGCACCGAAGGGCTCGAGCAACACGTCCTGCGCGTGAATGCTGATCAGCACGATCATCAGATAGATGAAAAAGCGCCGTGCCTGCGAGTTGAGGGCCAGCAGCCTCAGCACTTGCATTGGATCATCGGCACGGTGGGTCGGTTGAACCGTACGCGTTGATGCTCGCGGCTCAATCCGGTAGCTGCCTACCAGCACAAACAGGACCGAAACAAGCCAGACTGCCCCGAACGCCGTGTAGAGAGTTTCCTTGGAAAACTCGGTCAGCATGCGCGAGAGCCCCAGGCTCGTTACGATCGTTGCCGTGATCATCGCCGTCCACATAATGCTGACCGCCCGGCTGCGTCCCCCCTCGTCGGCCAGGTCGGTGACCAGTGACAGGTAGCTGACCGATGCGGCGTTGATTCCGATTCCCCACAAACTGAAAACGATGACCGCAGCCCCTAGACCGAGCGCAAAATTGTCGTCCAGGAGGTATGCCGCGTGGACAGTGAAGTAACTTCCCGTCGCTGCCAGCAGCCCCCCGAGGAGAATCCACGGCGTGCGGTGATAGTCGGCCGCAGGATTCCGGTCCGACCAGTTGCCAAACAAGATCTGCAGCGGCGAAAGAAGATAAGGCAGCGCAACCAGGACCGCCACCAGCGTTACCGGCATTTCCATGTCCGCGATCATCACCCGATTGAGTGTGCTCGTAACCGGGACAACCGTGATCGACACCGCCACGTGGACGAGGGCTAGCTGCGCAATGATTCTGGCATTCATAGGCAGAGCGTACCATAGATTTCTTGTGTCTTCCAACAGATTGATGCTTTGTGTTGCGCTGTTATGCCGGCCGGCAAGGCGGCAGCGGAAGCAGGCGTTCGGTTGACGCATCAGGCGCGCCGGTGTTAGACTCTTGCCCGTGGCAACGGCCTGCGGCGCGCCCGCGATCTTCCCATTCTTACAGGAGGAGTAGTGTCCGCCGTCAACGGTATCGGTAGCAGCGCACTCACCCAAAAGCGGCTCGGCGCGGGCCCTCGGTCCGTCCCCGGCGTCGATCTCGCCGGAAGCGTTCCTGTATTCGGCAGCCGGCCCGGCAGCCGTCTGATTGACGGCGTATCCTTCGCCGATTTCAGCCGCAAACGTCTCATCTTCGGTGAGTTCAACCGGCGCGGCGAGACCCACGTCTACCGCGTTGACTGCAAGGCCGGCGACCGTCTGCGCGCCCAACTCTTCGTTCCAGTCCTCCCGCGCGGCGGCGCAGTGCTGCCCACTTTCGCCATCGTCGCCCGCAGCCTGCCCTACAGCTCCGACGCGCAAAAGGTGCCCCTGGAGCTGCCACACGGCTATCGCTCGATCGTTGCGCCGCCGCCGACGGAGCTTCTGCAGCCTGTGAAAGACCTCCTCACGCATGTCCACTATTACCCCGGACCGCTGATCGACACGCGCACGCTTGTCGGCGGCCGCTGCTATCTGGTCGTCTGGATCCCTCACAACCAGATCGGCAAATATGTGATTTCGATAGGTCATCGCTGGCATCTGCGCTGGAGCTACTGGGCACAGCTCCCGATCTACTGGTGGCGCATTCGCAGTTGGTTCGGGCTCAGTCGCGCCGCGGCCTATTATCTGCTGGCCGGAGGCGTTCTGGCCTTGCTGGCCGGCTCCGCCATTCTGCGGCGTTTGCGCCGCCGCACGCGGTCGGAGTCCCTGTAGCCGGCCTCTTCAGGCCGTTTCGAGGTGAACTCCGTGCGTATTCTTCTCTACCTGGGCAAAGGAGGTGTCGGCAAGACAACCGTCGCCGCCGCCACCGCCCTGCGCTGCGCCCATATGGGCCACCGTACGCTTGTCGTCAGCACCGACATCGCCCACAGCTTGGCCGACAGCCTCGATACGCCGCTGCAGAGCGAACCGACCGAGGTGACCGCCAACCTCTTTGCCCAGGAGATCAACGTCCTCGACGAACTTCGCAAAAACTGGGGCAAATTGCAGGGTTACATGGGCAGGATGCTTCGCAAGCAGGGCATGAGCCGAACGGTTGCCGAAGAGATGGCGATCATTCCCGGCATGGAGGAAATCTTCAGCCTTTTACACATCTATCGCAATGCGGCCACGCAAGAATTCGACCGTGTCGTTGTAGACGCCGCGCCGACCGGAGAATCGATGCGTCTTCTCGCTATGCCCGAGAGCTTCCAGTGGTACGTCGACCGCTTCTTCGGCTGGGGCGACACGGCCATGCGTCTTACCGGCGGTCTGCTGCGGCGTCTCATGTCCGAGCAGGACGCGCTCGCGGGCCTGCCAAAGCTGGTCGATGACGTGAAGGAGTTGCAACGCGTCCTCAGCGACCCCCACACTACCAGCTATCGCGTCGTCGTCAATCCGGAAAAGATGGTGATCAAGGAGGGCGCCCGCGCCGTAACCTATCTCTCGCTCTTCGATTGCCCCGTGGATGGCGTCGTAGTCAACCGTATTCTGCCCGGCATTCGTACGGAGGCGGCTGATGCGGCCGAAGGCGGTGGACCACCGGCGGCAACCGTCTCCGCGCCCAGCAGCGATCCCTATCTGCGCCGGCTGCAGGAGACGCAGGCCCGGTATCTGGCCGAGATCGAGCGCGATTTCTATCCCCTGCCGATTCTGCACAGTAAGTGGCGCAGCGAAGAGGTGGTCGGCCTTACATCGCTGCATGCCCTGGCCGATGAGATTTACGCGCAACGCGATCCCGGCGACGTCATGTTTGTCGGCCAGGCGCAGGAGATCGAGGAGCAAGGCGACGATTTCGTCCTCAAGCTGCCCCTACCCCACATCGAGCTGGACAAGATCCGCCTCAAGAAGCGGGGCGATGAGCTTTTCATTACCATCGGCAACTTTAAACGCGAATACCTCCTCCCCGCCGTGCTGGCGCAGCGCGATGCCAGCGGCGCTGTCTTCGCCGGCGGCGTCCTCAGCATCCGTTTCCCTTGCAGCAGCCAGTGAATGATGAACACCGTCCAACTGCCGCCGCGAGCCGATGAGGATCCGTCCAATGGGATTTGCTAATCTGCTGGTTCGCGGCCTGGGCATCGCGATTGGATCGCAGATCGGCGCGCGCGTCGCCCACCGCATCCGGCCTCGCCCCTTTCCCGCGCCTCTGCGCGATCTCCTCGATCATCCGGCGCGCATGCAATACCGCGATCCTGTCGCCACCTTGGGCCCCTTCGGCCTGGGCCCGGGCCAAACTGTGCTCGATGTCGGCTGCGGCGCCGGCACCTTTACCGTCGAAATGGCGCGCCAGGTCGGCGCTGAGGGCCGCGTACACGCTGTCGACATCCAGGCATCGATGATCGAGGCAGCCCGCGCGCGCGTCGCGGCGGCGGGCCTTTCCGAGCGCGTTCAGTTTCACCACTGCGGCGCCTACCGTTTGCCTCTGGAAAGCGCCAGCGTCGACCTTGCCGTCCTCATCGCCGCGCTCTCCGAAATGCCCCAGCCGCTTTTCGCCCTTGAAGAGTTGCGCCGCGTCCTCAAAGCTGGCGGGCGTATCGCCGTCAGCGAAGAGATGCCTCACAGCGGCTATGTGCCGCAGCGGACCGTCCGCAACTGGTTGCGCGAGGCAGGCTTCCGCTACGGCGGACTTCGCGGCACCCCCTTCTGCTACAGCCTGCTCTATTTCAACGACGGTTAGCCGCAACACCCTGATTTGGAACATTTCTTCCAATTTGGTTTGCCTTGATCTGTTATAATTCAGCAAAATGCCGGCGTCCGTTCGTCGCAGCGGCCTCCGGCAACAGACCATCGGGGCTTTCGTGGAACTCGATCTGACACTGCCATACGCAACCCAGGAGCTGCCGGGCATCGGCGGGCAGCTGCGGGCCGCGCCCGACTCCTTCATCGTCGAGGAGATCCCGCTCTATCAGGCGAGCGGCGCCGGCCAGCATCTCTATGTCAACATTACTAAGGAGACGTTGACCACCCGCGAGGTGCAGCGGGCGCTCGCCGAAGCCTTCAACCTGCCCTACAATGCCGTCGGTTTTGCCGGCATGAAGGACAAGATCGCGCGCGCAACTCAGACCTTCAGCCTGCTCGTCGGCCATGTTGATGACGCTTTCCTGCTCGCAGCGCCCGCGCGCATTGTCGCGAGGACGCCGGTGGAGGTCAACTGGGTGCGGCTTCATCGCAACAAGCTCAAGAAGGGTCATCTGCTGGGCAACCGCTTCACGATTACAGTAAACCAGCCGGCCGTCGACGGCGAAGAGGCGGTGAACAGGGCGCAGGCGGTGGCCGCGCAGCTGCGGCGGGACGGCCTGCCCAACTACTATGGCCCGCAGCGCTTGGGACAGAACGGGGCCAACGTGCGTCGCGGTTGGGAGCTGCTCCGGGGTGAGAAGAGAATGGCCAACCGCTGGCTGCGGAGCCTCTTGCTCGCCAGCGTGCAGAGCCACCTGTGCAACCGCTACCTGGCCTTGCGTCAGCAACGCGGCCGCTTCTCAACCCTGTTGACCGGCGACATCGCCAAAAAGCACGACACCGGCGGCCTCTTCGTCGTCGCCGATCAGCCCGCGGAGCAGGGCCGTTACGAACGGAAAGAGATCAGCTTTACCGCGCCGATTTATGGGCCGAAGATGTGGGATGCCGAGGCTGAATCCGGCCAGCTGGAGCAGGAGGTCCTCGCCATGAGCGGCCTTGAAATCGACTCGCTCGCAAAGGCCAAGATGATGGGCACGCGGCGACTGGGACGAATACTGCCCGACGATCTGACCGTCGCCCGGCACGGGGCCGGCATCGTCGTCCAGTTTTCCCTGCCAAAAGGGGCCTTTGCCACCACCGTCCTGCGCGAATTCATGAAAGTGCCTGACGATCAGCTTGCCCAGTCAGCCGACGATACCGCTGACCTTGCCTGACCCGCGCAGGCCCGTGCGACCGATGAGGATGACGGGGAGTGAACCATGATCGACGAAACGCCCGAAAACGACGACGAGCTTTCCCATGAGCGCAGTTCCGCTCTCGAGATGCCGCTCTTCCCGCTGAACGTGGTGCTGTTTCCAGGCATGGCGCTACCGCTTCACATCTTCGAGCCTCGCTACCGGGAGATGATCAACCGCTGTCTGGATGAGAATCTCGCCTTCGGCGTTGTGCTCATCAAGGAAGGCCCCGAAGTCGGCGGCGATGCCGAGCCGCGACGCGTAGGGACGGCTGCACGTATCGCCCAGGTCGACCGCCAGCCGGACGGCAGGATGAATATCCAGGTTGTCGGCACGCGCCGTTTCCGCATTGAGGAGCTAAACCACGATCGCGCCTATCTCACCGGTCGCGTGCGTCACTTTCCGGTTACGGACGGCGATACCAAACTGGCGACCGAGCGCGCCCACCAGGTCCGACCCAAGATCATGCGTTACGTCGAGTTGCTGACCAAGGCCACAGGCGTGCAGCTGAAGCTGGACCGTCTGCCCGAGGACGCCACCAGCCTGGCTTTTCTCACCGCCATCACTTTGCAGGTGCGCCCGGAGGACAAGCAGCGCCTGCTTGCCCTGCCCGGAGTGCCGCAAATCCTGGAATTGGGCAACTACTATCTGGGTCGGGAACTCCAGCTGCTTGAGCACATGATTGAGAGCCAGGAGGCGTTGCCGTCGATGACGATCGGCCCCACTGGACAACTCTTCTCCAACTGAGACTGGGCGCGGCTCTCTGCAACCATGGCGCCGTCAAATCGCCGCGCCGCGTAGAACAGTTCCCACCTTGATTATCCCAACTGCCCGTACTGCAACTCTCTAGGCAGCAAGCCGCGAAAGGAAAGCTGAATGGCAACCCACCAGTTCCAGCCGGACCACTACCACGTGACAATCGGCTCCCATGTGCCCGTGCTGCGCGTCCAGCCCGGCGACACCGTCGTGACCACGACCGTCGATGCCAGGGGGCAGGGCAACGAAGGCCAGCCCATCACGCTGCCGGGCAATCCGATGACCGGCCCCTTCTATGTCGAGGGAGCCGAGCCGGGCGACACGCTCGTCGTCCATCTCGATACGTTGCGCCCCAATCGACCCTATGGCTGGACTCGCACCATGGTCGCCCCCAACGTCGTTGACCCTGAGCACGTGCCGAGTATGCCTTGGCCCGCGGCGGGGCAGGAACTGGCCAACTGGCGCGTCGACAACGAGGCCGGCACCGCCACACTGGTCGAACCGCAGACCAGCCTCGGCCCTCTGACGCTGCCGCTGGCGCCAATGACCGGCTGCTTCGGCGTCGCGCCGGACCGCGGCGAAGCGATCTCCACCGCCACTTCAGGCCCCCATGGCGGCAATATGGACTATCGCGGCTTTGTCGAAGGTGTGACGGTCTACTTTCCCGTCTTTGTGCCAGGCGCCCTCTTCCACATCGGCGACGGCCACGCGGTGCAGGGTGACGGCGAGATCGTCGGCACCGGCATCGAGATCTCCTTCGACACGGCCTTCACCCTGGACGTACAGAAAGGGCGCCGCATCTCTTGGCCCAGAGGGGAAAATGAGGCGTATATCCTTACGGCCGGCAACGCCCGTCCACTGGACCAGGCCACGCAACACGCCACCACAGAGATGATCCGCTGGCTCGAAGATGACCTGGAGATTGACCCGGTCGGCGCACACATTCTGATGGGTCAGACAGTGGAGTACGATATTGGCAACATCTACGATCCTGCCTACACGATGATCTGCAAGATGCCGAAGGCCGTCCTGCCGTAGCCGACCCGAACAACAACGGCTGGAGAGAAGCGCGATTCTCAACCTCGCGACTTCTCTCTTTTTCTTTCGCTGCTATCCTTGTGGACCCTGGCGGCGCGACCGCCGAAAACCTGCCACAGGCACAGACCGGCCAGGAGCAGGATACCTACTGCAAACAGCAACAGCCCCCGTCTCCAGCTTTCCGGTTCGTACCAGAGCCGTACTGTCAGTTCTCCGGCAGGCACCGGCAGGGCTCGCAGCGTGTAATTGGCCCGCAGTATTGGTGCCGCCGCCCCGTTGATCGTCGCCCGCCAACCCGGGTACCAGACTTCGCTCAGGACCAGATAACCCGTCCACTCCGCGTTCGCCGCCAGCACGATTTCGTTCTCGCTGTATGAGAGGATCGACACGTCCGTGCCTATGCGAGACGGCGGTGACTCTTCAGCCACAAGGTGGGCGTCGTCCTGCATTAGCACCACCGTTTCTGCCGGCTCGAAAGTCGGGTCCAGCAGCGCGGCCAGCACCGCCTCTTCGTCGCTGGCGATCTGGGCGCCGCCAACCAACCAAGCTCGCGGAAGAGGGTCGGGATGTTCATGGACGGTGAGCTGTCCGGGGGCGTCGTAGGAAAGCTCAAACTGCTTTGGCATGGGAGATTTATCGTTCGCTATCACAAAATACACGTTGTACATATCGTAGATGCGAGTGTCGCGACCAGGATTGTTTTCCCATAGCCCCTCCCAATGCTTCAATGTCAGCGGATTGTACATTCCCCACACACTCTGCAATCCTTTCATCGCTCCGATGTTCGGCTGCCATAGGCCGGAGATGTGGGTGCGGCCGTCAACGCGGTAAAGATTGTGAGCGAGAGAGAGGTCGACAGCCGACTCGCCCGCGTCTTCCACTAAGCGCTCGGCGGCCCGCTCTTGTATGTAGGCCATAATTTCCGGGTGCTCGAATCCACCTGCCGGAAAGCGCGTGCCGATGTCAATGCCGGCTCCGGCCACGGTCAGCTCCAGCAGCAACACGATGAGCAATAGCCCGGCCAGAACCCTGCCGGGCAGACGTTTACTCCGGTACAACGCCATCAGCAGCCAGCCGGCCAACCACACAAGAGTTGCAAGGAACACAGCCTGACCCGCAGTGTATGCTCGCTTGAACGCGCCGGCGCCCTCCTGCAGCACTCGCGTTGTCGCTACGAGCAGGGGGACTAAGGTAAGTGGAACTGCTGGAAGGCCGATGCGAAGGAAAGAGAAATAAAGCGCGGCATTGGGTAGGCGGATGCCTTCCTCTCCTCTGTCATCTCCTTCCAGTAGTGCATCCAACCCCATCGCCGCCAGGACTGCCACCGCCAGCGACCAGAGTACGACCGCTCTGGCCGGGGCGCGAAGGCTGTCGTAGACAGGAATAGTCTCCGTCATCCAGCCGTGAACTGGTGTGTTGCCGCCCAGCGCCACCACAAGTCCGAACAGGGCCAGCGTAAGCCAGGGAATCAGTCGGCGCCGTTTCGCAGCCATTGGTAGCAGCAGTGCACCGATCGCAAGAAGAAGTGTCACCAGGCCGACATAGGGCGTTTCGACTCGATCTGCCGAACCCCAGTAGCGCCCCGGCCCCCTGCCGAAAAAGCTCGGCGTAAGCAGCCCTGCCGATGCCACCACGGGCGGCAATGAGAATCTCACAGTCTGTTCATACGTAAAATCATCCCTGTGTGTAAAGGGCAGCAATTCCAGCGCCGGCAGAACAGTCGGTGCGGAGCAGCAGGCTGCCAGGATAATGACCGTGATAGGGTACTGCAAATAGGAGAGAAGCTGTCGGTTAGCCTTCGTGAATGATCTCGCGGCGAGCGATTCCCAGTATTGGACTCCCAATACACCAGCCGTATAGAGCACAATAGCTGAGCCCAGATAGAAGCTGCTCTGCGCATGACCCGCATAGTTGGCTATCGCAAAAAGGACCCCGGCAGCGCCTGCCCAGCCAAGGCTCCTCCGAGTGAGCGCCATGTGACAGGCTGCCAGAATCCAGCCGCACCACGAAAGGACTGCGATCATATTGAGATTGCCCAGATGAATAAACAGGATGTCGCAGAGGCCGAAAGCAGTCCCGGCCAGAAGCGCGGCGGGTCGACTATGGCCAAGCGCACGCACCAGCACGAATACACCCAGCGCGGCCCACCACAGGTGGCCAACGCCGAGCAACTGCATCCAACGATAGTCGAAGGAGGGATCGAGGAAAAACAGCACCAAATAGGGGGGATAGAGAAATCCGGCCTGAATGTCGCCAATCCAGGGCGCGCCTCCATAAAGGTGCGGATTCCATAAAGGCAGCCTGCCCTCGGTTAAAGTACGGGCGGCGAATCGATATATTGGAAAGAGAAGGTTGGCCAGGTCACCGCCGCCGCTCGGCTGGTATGCGATTCCAAAGACGGTGCGCCAGAAGAAAGCCAGATATATCCCCGTCAGCAGATTGACACAATGCAGATCCCAACGTCGATCGTCGCGTCGAACCGTCAGCCATGCGATTGCGCCTCCCCAGAGAAGGAGGATGATTATGCCAATGCCGATGGGTAGGAATCCGGTGTGACTACTCATAGAACAGATCAGATTTTTGCACAGGCGTGTTTGACAAATATCAAAGCAGTGGCAAGACGATAGCTTGGCGTAAAATGCCGGCAAGACTTATGCCGGCGGGCGTGTTGACCTATAATCGACGGCGACTTTTGCAGTGGCGCTGCCGCGCCTGTATGGTATAACAGGAGGAGGGCGAACGAAAGGTGTCTGCCGTTCGATAACGGACAGCCAGAGCGGGCGCGCCTCAAATATTTTTACAGACTGGGACTGTTCCGTGCAAGCGGATCTGGTGCTTCTCAACGGCAATTTTCATACGATGGACCGGCAACGCCCGCGGGCTGCGGCGGCGGCGATCGCGGGCGACCGCTTTCTGGCTGCGGGCAGCAACGAGGAGATGCAGGCCTTGCTGGCCCCCGGCGGGCGCGTGGTGAATCTGCGGGGTGCGACGGTTGTGCCCGGCTTCATTGACGCCCACATCCACTTTCTTTCCTACGGACTGAGCCTGCAGGAGATCGATCTGAGCGGCGTCGCGACGCTTCCCTCCGCGCTGGAACGGGTGCGACAGCGGGCCGTGGATACGCCCGCCGGTCAGTGGCTCACCGGCCGCGGCTGGGACCAGTCGGTCTGGGAAGGCGGTTCCTTCCCTACTGCCGCACAACTGGACGCGGTCGCGCCGCAGCACCCCGTATTCCTGGCGCGCAAGTGCGGCCACGCGGCCTGGGTAAACAGCCGCGCGCTGGAATTGATGGGTATCACGGCTGAAACGGCGGACCCAGACGGCGGCGAGATCGTGCGCGATTCCGGAGGAGGTCCAAGCGGCATTCTGCTGGAAAGGGCGATGGGGCCGGCCTACTGTATGCTGACCGAACCGCCTGCGAAAGCTGCGGTCGCCGCAGTGCGGGAAGCGCAGAGGGTGGTCAACCGCATGGGGATCGTCGGTGTCCACACGAAAGAGGCTGCGGCCTCTCTGCGCGCCTTCCAGCAGCTGCGCGCCGATGGAGAACTCACTTTGCGCACGGTCGCCCAGATTCCTGTGGACGAACTGGACAGCGCCATCCGCCTGGGGCTGCGCACAGGTCTCGGCGACGAATTTCTGCGAATCGGAGGCGTCAAGGTCTTCAGCGACGGCGCGCTCGGTCCCCGCACCGCCTGGATGCTGGCCCCCTACGAGGGCGAGCCAAACAACCTCGGCATCGCCGTCACAGGCGCGGACGAGATGGCGGATATCGTTGCCAGGGCTACGCAGGCGGGGCTGGCGGTGGTGACGCACGCCATCGGCGACCGGGCCAATCGCATGGTACTGGATGCGCTGGAGAAGAGCCGCCGCGCCGGGCAGGGCCTCCATCTCCGACACCGCATCGAGCACGCGCAGCTCCTGCATCCGGACGACATTGACCGCTTCGAGCACCTGGACATCATCGCGTCCGTGCAACCGATCCACGCCACGCAGGATATGCGTATCGCCGACAGGTACTGGGGCGCGCGCAGCCGCTACGCCTACGCCTTCCGCACTCTGTGGGACAGCGGCGCACGGCTGGCCTTCGGTTCCGACGCGCCGGTCGAGACGCCCGACGTGATCCAGGGGATCCACGCAGCGGTGACGCGTATGCGCGCCGACGGCAGCCCCGGCGGCGACGGCTGGTACGCCGAGGAGCGCCTGACCGTGTCCGAGGCGGTCTGGGCCTACACCATGGGCGCGGCTTACGCCGGCGGCACCGAGACGAGTCAGGGCAGCATCACGCCGGGCAAGCTAGCCGACCTGGTTGTGCTCTCGCAGGACATTTTCACGGTCCATCCGATGGCGATCCTGGAGACCGACGTCGAAGCCACGCTCTTCGGCGGCGCGTTCGTGTGGGGGGAGTACGGCGGGTGAAAATAGAAAATTCGTTCTGGTATGAACGGAGAACAAGTGCTATACTGACCGTATTCCACTCATCCGCCACCTATTGGCCCACAACATAGCGACTAGAAATGCAATTACAACAGAGTTTGTTCGATACGATATCCTTGCCGACAGAGACGCATAGGCTGCTAGAGGGGTTGCTCAAGGAGGACCTAAATTTCCATAACGAACGGAGTCACTACGCGTCTCACAATTTCCACTCCTTCCCGGCGAAGTTTCCGCCTCAACTCCCGCGCAAATTCATCAATGCGCTGACTCGAGAGGGCGATGTTGTTCTCGATCCCATGATGGGATCTGGCACAACGATACTTGAAGCATACCTGCTGGATCGTCGAGCTATTGGCTTTGATATCGATCCTCTGGCATGGCTGTTGTCGCAAGTGAAGGTCTGCCCTCTCGATCCCACCGAGGCGCGCCGCACTGGGCACTTGATCGTCGAGAGAGCAAGAGTTGAATTGACCCATTACCGGGCCGGGTTGGTGGACCGACTTGAGCAGCGGTGGAACGGAAAAACAAGAGAGTTTGTCGATTACTGGTTTGCCCGCGAATCGCAGATCGAATTGTTGGCTCTGGTTGAGGCCATCGCGGAAATATCTGATTCTGGACTACGATCTTTCTATGAGTTGGCTCTTTCCGCCATTATTATTACAAAGTCCGGTGGAATATCACTGGCACTTGATTTGGCGCATACGCGTCCACACAAGGCCAAGATCGTGCTTGATGGCAGTGGACGAGTTCTTGTGGGAAGTGAAAACGAGGAGAACTCAGAAGGACGGACCGCCTTACTCAAGAAAAGACTGCGTTCTCCGATTGAGGAATTCATTAAACGCTATAAGCAAAACATTGACGGGCTTTCACTACTTAGAGCTGCACGCTTCCAACCGCGCCTGCACTTTGGCAATGCGCGTGCGTTGGATCTGGACAGCTCCTCTGTGGATTTGATTGTAACGTCCCCTCCCTATGCCTCAAATGCGATCGACTATATGCGGGCTCATAAGTTTTCTCTTGTGTGGCTTGGACATTCGATCAATACACTCAGCAATACTCGAAAGCGGTATATCGGCGGCGAATCGACTACCGATGTAGAATTTGTCGAACTGCCGGCTCATTCTGCGCAAATTGTCGAGGAGATAGCTAAACGGGATTCTCGCAAAGGACAGGTTCTGCACCGATACTACTCTGAAATGACAGGCGTCCTTCTGGAGATGTACCGTGTGTTGCGACCTGGGAAAGCAGCGATTGTCGTCGTGGGAAGTTCAGAAATGCGGGGCATTGACACACAGACGGGGGGTTGTCTGGCCGATATCGGTCATTCCATTGGCTTTGATGTGCCAGGCATTGGTGTGAGGCAGTTGGACCGCAACCGGCGCATGATGCCGGTCGGCGCAACACGAAATCGGTCCTCCCAGATCCAAAAGCGCATGCACGAAGAATTAGTTATCGGATTTCTTAAGCCAGACAATTGAATAGGGAGTATCGATTGTGTCAATTAGAGATTTGCGGCAAGTGTATCACAGACAAATTTGTGAACAGGTAGTGGGCTTCAATACAAAAAGAAAAAATGGTCCGAAGTATCCAAATTTTGCTGACGGGGATAGCAAGGCTAGTCGTGCCATCGCTTGTGGAATCGTAAAGCGCTTAAATGCCGTTGATACCTCTCAGAAGATATCGGGCCAGACAGCTGGCAGTAAATTTGAAAAAATTACAGCATCATTCATCGAGGAAGTCTTCAAGCTTTTGCGACACATACGGCCAGGCAACTGGTCTTACTCGACCGGCTACGCCATTTCGCAATTTGATCAATATGAGCACTTGAGTTATCTAGACCAGCTCAAAAAGAAAGCTAAGAATCCTTTGTTGGCACTGGCGCTCGCCGAAGGTTATGTTATCAAACCGGACATCGTAATCGGGCGAGAACTTATAACTGACGAAGAGTTAAACCAATACGGGGAGGTCGTAGAAGGCGACGCAGAGGCTGCTAGCATGACACCACTGCGAGAGGCAAATGTGGGCAACTCCCTTCCGCTTCTTCATGCCAGCATCTCTTGCAAGTGGACGCTCCGCAGCGATCGCGCTCAGAACGCCCGCACTGAGGCACTCAACCTGATCCGCAATCGCAAAGGACGCCTCCCCCACATTGTTGTTGTCACTGGTGAACCGCTCCCAACGCGCTTGGCTGCTATCGCCCTCGGCACTGGAGACGTAGACTGCGTTTACCATTTTGCCTTGCCGGAGATGCTCGCGGCCATTGAAGGGATTGACAACGAAGATCAAAAGGACATGCTCAACACCCTGATTCAGGGAAAACGGCTGCGCGACATCAGCGATCTTCCTTTCGATTTAGCTGCATAGTTGATGAGTTTCATCCCCGGCCTGGAGCTGAGCAAACGCTTCTATTGGGAGGCCGTACGGCCTGTGTTGGACCGGTCGTTTCCCGGCCTGGCGCACACAGCCGCCCTGATCGGACCCGGCTCGGAGACGCTGGGCTTCGACGATGAGATGTCCACCGATCACAGCTGGGGACCGCGTCTGCAGTTCTTCCTGCGCCCGCAAGACTGCGCAGCCCTCTGCGCCAAAATCGATGAAGCGCTGCGTCTGGAGCTGCCCCACCGTTTTCTGGGCTACCCGACCAACTTCACCGACCCGGACCCAGCCGACAACGGCACCCGGCTCATGCAGGCGACCGAGAGCGGGCCCGTCAATCACCTGGTCGAGACGCTGACCACCGGGGCGTTCTTCCACAGCTACCTGAATTTCGACGTAGACCGGACGATCGCGGCGGCCGACTGGCTGACCTTTCCACAGCAGAAGCTGCGCACGATCGTCGCCGGGGCGATCTTCCACGACGGTATCGGCCTCGCCGCCGTTCGGGCGCGTTTCGCCTGGTATCCCCCCGATCTGTGGCGCTATCTGCTGGCCGCGGGCTGGGCGCGCATCGGTCAGGAGGAGCACCTGATGGGGCGGGCCGGGCTGGTGGGCGATGAGCTGGGCTCGGCGTTGATCGCGTCGCGGCTGGTGCGCGATCTCATGCGGCACTGTTTTCTCATGGAGCGGCAGTATGCGCCCTACGCCAAGTGGTTGGGCACGGCCTTTGGCCGGTTGGCGTGCGCGCAGCAGTTGACAGAAATCTTGCTGGCCGTGCAGCAGGCGGACACCTGGCAGGAACGCGACCGGCGGTTGAGCGAGGCCTACCAGGTCGTTGCGGCGAATCACAACCGGCTGGCGCTTACAGAGTCGATGCCGGAAAATACGATGTGCTTCTTCGGGCGGCCCTTTAGGGTCATCGCGCTGCACGGCTTTGCCGACGCGCTCCTGCGCACCATCCGCGACCCGGAGGTGGCGCGGCTCGCCCAAAGCCGGCCGATCGGCAGCATCGACCAGTTCAGCGACAGCACCGAACTGCTGGAGGCGTCGGAGCTGAGGCCGGCGCTGCGGACACTCTACATGACCGTGCCCGCGTAGCAGATCAGACCCATTTCAGGAGACCCTTCGATGCCATCTTCACTCACCAGCGAACGGCTGATTTTGCGACCCCTTGAGCTCGCCGACGTGGACGACCTTTACGACTTCTACCGCCGCCCCGACGCGATGCGCTTCATGGATACGCCGCCCCACGCGTCACCGGAGCAGACGCGGGAATTGGTCGACCACAAGTACAACGGACCGAACACGACCTGGACGCTGCGCACCGCCGCCGATGGCCCTGCCCTGGGATTCGTCGAATATGTCGGCAACTCGGGCGTGCCGGGCATGGGGTATATGCTCCACCCCGAACAGTGGGGCAACGGCTATATGAGCGAGGCCGTGCGCGCTGCCCTCGATTATGGTTTTGACGAGATGGGGCTGGACCGGGTCGAGTTGTGGATCGCCGAACCGAACACCGCCTCTCTGCGCCTTGCCGAGAGAGTCGGCTTCAGGCGCAGGGGGCGTCTGCGCCAAAAGTATAGCAAGGACCCGACCGGCCATGATAAAATCGTTTACGGCATCACAGCCGAGCAGTGGCGTACGGGTCAACTGCCCGGCAGCGCGCAGGCAGTTTACCAGCTGGCTCCCATACTGGCTGTCCCCGACGTCATGGCGGCGGCCGAGTTCTATTGCGAAAAGCTGGGCTTTACGATCAGCTTTCTCTACGGTGATCCGCCCACGCACGGCGGCATCCACTGCGGTGAATGGACACCGGAAGGCGCGCATTTTCAGCTTTCCCAAATCGATGAAGAGTTGCCCCAAAAGAAGACTGTCGCTTTCTATATCACCATCGGTGAGGACGTTGACGGACTTTTCGACCGCTACAAGGCTGCCGGCGTCACCATTGTGCGCGAACCGACGAACGAGCCATGGGGCATGAGGGAGTTCGCCATTCGCGACCTGAATGGCTATCTGCTGCGCTTTGGCAAGCCGGGCTGAGGGAAAGATAGGCTGCGGCTTCTGTCGAGGGAGAGAGCGATGATTGAGGAAAAGGGGAGATTCAGGCCGGCAACGGACCGCCCGCAGCAAACGCAACTCCGGTTGCTTGCACGCGGCCGGGGCATCGGCCGGCGTCGTTTCCTGCAGTTGCTATCGGCTGGCGGGGCGGCCGCGGTCCTGTCCGCCTGTACGGGCGTGCAGCTGCCTGCCGCGCCGCCGCAAGCCGCCGCGGATGCCGCAACAGAGGAGCCGTTTCATTTCAAGGACCCGGCGCCGTTCATCGATCACGGCGGCGGGAGTCTCGAAACGCGTCTGCAAAACATGCAGGGGCTGCTCACGCCAAATCGGCTTTTCTTTGTGCGTAACAACTCGGCCAGCCTCGACCTGGATGCGGCCGGCTGGCGGCTCTCTGTCGAGGGAGATGCCATTACCGAGCAGCTGGAGCTTTCCTACGACGACATACGGAACCTGCCCAGCCGCACGCTCATCTCCTACCTGGAGTGCGCGGGCAACCACCGGGCCATGTTCGATCTGGTCAAGGGGCAGCCGGCAAAAGGCACGCAATGGATGACGGGCGCGGTCAGCAACGGCGAATGGACCGGCGTATCGCTGCGCGACGTGCTGAAGCTGGCCGGCATCACCGAGGAGGCGGTCAGCGTGCTCCTGATTGGGCTGGACAAGGACTCCCCCGAGGAGGGGTTCCGCCGCGTGATTCCGGTCGAAAAGGCGATGGACCCGGATACGCTGCTGGCCTACGCGCTCAACGGCGAGCTGCTGCCTAAAGATCATGGCTTTCCGCTGCGGATGCTGGCGCCTGGATGGGTGGGCAGCACCAGCATCAAGTGGCTGGGCAAGATCGTCGTCTCCTCCACGCAGGTCTGGACCCGCAACAACACCACCTCCTACACGCTGATCGGCGATGATCACCCGCCCGAAGGCGAGGCGTTGGGCAAGGTGGCGACGACCCAGACGATCAAGAGCGCGCTGGCGCTTCCCTGGCCGGCGCAGCTTCCGGCCGGCGCATCCCGAATCCGTGGCTACGCGCACTCGCCCGCCAGTCCGATAGCCAAGGTGGAGTGGAGCCTCGACGCCGGCGAAACCTGGCGCAGTGCGGAGATGACAGCGCCGCAGATACAGTACTCGTGGGCGCGCTTCGGTTTCATTTGGGATGCGCAGCCCGGCGAGCACACCATTATGACGAGGGCCACCGACGCGCTAGGCAATTCACAGCCGGACGAGGTTCCCTTCAACCAAAAGGGCTATCTCTTCAACCAGCCCGTACCGCATCCGATTCGGGTGGCATAGATTCGCCGCCGTCGGCGTTGCCCGCTTGCACGAGGCATTTCATGAGAGATATCGCCGACCACATCAAAATCGTCTCGGTCGCCGAGATGCAGCGCCTGGAGAAGGAGGCCGATGCGGCCGGCCACAGCTATGCCGCCATGATGGAACTGGCCGGAACGGCGCTGGCCGGCGCGATCCAGGAAAGCTTTCCGCGCAGCGCCGACCGGTCTGTGCTGGTGCTGGCAGGCCCGGGCAACAACGGCGGCGACGGGCTGGCCTGCGCGCGTCATCTCAGCGACGCCGGTTATCGCGTGCGGGTCTATCTCTGGAAGCGCAAGACCGGGCCCAAGGAGGACTACGAGGGGCACTTCGGCAAACTGCTCGAACGCAACGTTTCGACCCACAGCGCAGATGAGGATGTCGACGCGGTACAACTGCGGGCCTGGCTCGACGAGGCCGCGGTCGTCGTGGATGCCCTTTTGGGAACAGGCGCGAATCGCCCCATCGACGGCGTACTGGCCCGCATTCTCCAGCAGCTGGCCGAGGTCCGCAGCGGCAGCCGGCGGGCTTCGGAGACCGGCGCGAGGCAGGCCGGCGCGGACGCCGTATCGCAACCCGCCGTCGTCGCAGTTGATCTTCCCAGCGGACTCGATGCCGACAGCGGCGCGCTCGACCCGGCCGCCGTCGCGGCCGACATGACCGTCACGTTCGGCTGCGCCAAGACCGGTCATTTCATGTTTCCGGGCGCGGCCGCCCTGGGCGAACTGGCGGTAGCGGACATCGGCATCCCACCTGAACTGACCGCCGAGACGCGCACCTTTTTCCTTGCGCCCGAACAGATCGCGGAGTTCCTGCCGACGCGCAGCCGCAACAGCCACAAGGGCACCTTCGGCAAAGCGATGGCGGTCGTCGGTAGCGTCAACTACCCGGGCGCGGCGTTTCTCAGCTGTGCGGCGATGGGCCGGATTGGGGCGGGGCTGGTGACGGGCGCCATACCGCAGCCTGTCTGGGTACCTGTCTCATCGGCACTCGTCGAGCCGACCTGGCTGCTCCTCAGCCACGACCTGGGCGTCGTCAACGAGGACGCGGCGGCCACCATCAACGCCAAGCTGGGCAGCTACGATGCCCTGCTCATCGGCTGCGGCATGGGCCAGGAAACCGCCACCCGCAGGTTCATGGAGCGTTTCCTGGGCAGAAATCACAGGCAGCGCCCTTCGGCACTGCCGGGCGGATTCGCCGCACCAGATGGTCAGACAGGTCCGGGCGAGAAAGACGGGACGGACAGCGAGGCCAACCCTGCCTTCGGCACAATTCGCCGCCGCGATCAGTTGCCGTCCGAGATCCCGCCCCTGCCGCCGACCGTCATCGACGCCGACGGACTCAACAATCTGGCCCTTTTGGACAACTGGCCGTCGTTTCTGCCCGAAGCCTGCGTCTTGACCCCGCACCCGGCGGAGATGGCCCGGCTCTGCGGCTTTTTGTCTGTGGAGGAAGTCGAGGAAGACCGCTGGGCGTTGGTGCGGGCGCGCGCAGCCGCCTGGCAAGCGGTCGTACTCCTCAAAGGCCCGTACACACTCATCGCCGACCCAGAGGGGACCTTGGCTGTCCTGCCGGTCGCAACCCCTGCCCTGGCCACCGCCGGCACCGGGGACGTCCTGGCCGGCGTCATCACCGGTCTCCTCGCTCAAGGTCTGTCCCCTTTCGATGCCGCTTGCCTTGGTGCCTGGCTGCACGGTCGCGCCGGTGAGTTCTGCGAACGGAAGATCGGCAGTGCAGGGGTCGTTGCCAGGGACCTGCTTCCCCATCTGCCCGCGGCCATGAATGAACTGCGCGAATAGCCGGCCGGATCAGCAAAAAGGATGCCCGCTTCGAACTCCCGGCGGCAAGATGAATCCCTAAGTTGAAGGCCTAGGCTAGGAACTTCCCTCAGATTGCCACGCACGGCGCAGCGCGCGTGCGCGCTCGATCAGGTCGGCCATGGGCTGATTTGGGCCGGTGACGAGGCAGCTGCCCGCACCGATAGCCGCGGCACCGGCACCGGCCCAGGCTGCCGCGTTCTCCGGGCCGATGCCGCCGGTGGGCACGAACTCGACGTCATCCAGGGGCGCGCGCAGGGCTTTGAGGTAGGCGGGGCCGCCGATATCGGCGGGAAAGAGTTTCAGCAGGCGGGCGCCGTCATCCCGTGCCTGGTCGGCTTCGGTCGCGGTAAAGACGCCGGGTATGTGCAGAATATCGGCACTGCGGGCCCGGGCGATCACCTCCGGATTCGACCCTGGCGCCACCGTGAACTGCGCGCCGGCCGCGGCCGCGGCGTCGAACTGCCCAGCAGTCCGCACGGTCCCGGCCCCGATGATCATATTTTCGCCAAAGCGGGCCCGCAACATCCCGATCAGTTCGAGCGCGCCGGGCGTGTTGAGCGTCACCTCCATCACAGGCAGGGGTGCGGCCAGCAGCGCGTCCCCGATCTCCAGGATCTTGTGGGAGGGAAAATCGCCGCGCACGATTGCAACGATGCCTTCATCCTTGATCCTGCGCGTCATTTCATCGAATCCGCAGCCCATTGCTCCTCCTGGAAACGGGCAAAAGATCTACAACTCCTGTATTTCGGACAATTTCTACTTTACTCCGAACTTGTAGTAGTATAGCACTGAATCACATCTCTGACTGGAGGAACTGCTGCATGAATATTGCCCTTGACGTTATGGGGGGCGACAACGCGCCACATGATATCGTCGCCGGCGCAATTTTGGCGGCCCGCCAATTCGGCGTGACCGTCTCGCTGGTCGGCCGTCCCGATGTCATCGAGCGGGAGTTGGCAAGGCACCCAACGCGGGGGCTGGAGTTACCGATTGTGCCTGCGCTTGAAGTGATCGAGATGTCGGACAAACCGGCCGAAGCGGTGCGCACCAAGAAGGACAGTTCGATGGTTGTGGCCTGCAAGCTGGTGAAGGAAGGGGAGGCCGACGCATTCGTGACCGCGGGCAATACGGGCGGGGCGCTGGCAGCAGGCATCCTGCACTTTGGTCGTATGCAGAGCATCCAGCGTCCTGCGCTGATCGTTCCCTTCCCCACTTCGCGGGGATTCTGTCTGATACTGGATGTGGGGGCCAATGCCGACGTCAAGCCGGAGCAGCTCCAGCAGTTCGGCGTCATGGGCAGCATCTATTCCCGGCGCATCATGGGCGTGTCGAATCCAATCGTCCGCATTCTGAGCAATGGCGAAGAGGAAGGCAAGGGCAGTCAACTGGTCCTGGAGGCGACGGCGTTGCTCGAAAAGACACCGGGCATCCGCTTTATGGGCAACATCGAGGCGCGCGACGTGGCCAATCATGTCGCCGACGTTGTGGTCACCGACGGGTTTACCGGCAACGTATTTATGAAGGGGGCCGAGGGAATCGTCAAACTGGCCCAGGGTGTCTTGCTCGATGAGATCAAGGCCGGGCCGATCAGCAGCATTGGCGGCCTGCTGGTGCGCTCGGCCCTGCGCAGGATGCACCGGCGTCTCGATGACAGCGAGTACGGGGGCGCGGTTCTGCTCGGGCTCTCCAATCTGATCGTCGTCGGCCATGGCAGAAGCAACACCAACGCCATCCGCCACGCGCTCCGCGTCGCCAAACAGTTGATCGATTCCCGGCTGGTCGAGGAGATTCAGTCAGATATCAGTGAGCTGATCCCCAGCCATGAGGAGTTGGTCGCCCTCCAGCGCTAGCCGTTTCAAACAGCCAAGAAATTCAGTCTATGAAAGTTTACCGCAATCTGCCAGCGATCAAATCCAAGGAGCAGCGCGGGCGGCGTATTGCCCTGGCAGGCCTGCTGATTCTCTTCGTCGGCCTCCTCGCCAGCTTTACGCCCAACTGGTTCCAGTCCGAAGAACAGGCTTCCAACGCTCTCGTCGCCTTTATTCAGCGATACTGGCCGGTCATCAGTTTTGGCGGACTGGCGGTCGGTTTTATCGCCTCCAATATAGGCAGCTACTACATCAACCGCTTTGCGCCCCGCCGCTGGCCGGGCAGCAAACGGGTGGCGCGCCCGGATGAGCTTGTCGAGAGCGGATTGAAAGGGTTCGACGACAAATACGCGCTTTTCCTGTGGGGGCTGGATGAGCTGCCCTACCTGCTGGTCGGCCCGTTGGGTGTGCGCGTCTTTCTTGTGCGCAGCGACAAGGGCACGGTCACGGTCGAAGGCGACCGATGGCGGGAACGGTTCACCATGGGCCGCCTGCTCACATTTCTCAACCGCGAAGGGCTGGGGAATCCGGCGCGGGAGAAGGATGAGGTCGAGCAGAAGGTCCGCGAACTGCTTCAGGAGGGCGAGTCGAGCGGTGCGCTCAACGTGAACGCGGCCGACATCCCCATCGAGAGCGCGGCGGTCTTCATCAACCCGGCCATAGAACTGCAGATTGAGAACCCCACCATACCCGTGCTGCGCGTCGATCAGTTGAAGAAGTATGTGCGCACGAAACGGGACCAGCAGCTGCATCCCGGCGAAGTGCGCTCCGTGACCGACTATCTCCGCAGCGTCAGCGCACCGGCGTGACCGTGCCGGTACCTATTATTCAAACCCCAAACGCCTCTCCTTCAGACTGACATAACTGGTGCGCGTGATGATCAGATGGTCGAGGACGTCGATCTGAAGGAGTTTCCCCGCGGCCACAATCTGCTCCGTCACCTGCACATCTTCCGGGCTGGGCGTCGGATCGCCGCTGGGATGGTTATGTACGACGATCAGGGCCGCGCTGTTGGCGCGCACCGCCTCGGTAAAGATCTCGTTAACGCGAATCGCGGCCGCATTCAGACTGCCGGAATAGACCTCCGCGATCCGCTGGACGTGGTTCTTCGTATCCAGCAGGACGGCCCGAACCTGTTCCCGCTCTAGTAAACCCATCTCCAACATCAACAGGTTTGCGACATCCTGCGGGCTCTGGATCTTCATCCGTTCCTGCGGCCCGGCCAGCAGCAGTCTGCGTCCCAGTTCGATTGCGGCCTTGATCTGGGTGACCTTCGCCTGGCCCACACCATGCGCCTTCGTCAGCTCCTCGAAGCTCGCCTGTGCCAGCCCGGGGAGTCCGTTGAACTCGGTCAACAACCGCTCGGCCTGCCTGATGACATTCTCGCCCCGGCCGCCGGTGCGTAGAATGATGGCCAGAAGTTCGGCGACGCTCAGCGCGCCGGCGCCGGCGAACTCCAGCCGCTCCCTCGGCCGCAGGTCTTCCGGCATCTCTTTGATTGTGTAGGCGATGCGTGCGCCCGGCGCCGCGCCGCCATCGCTGTGATACTGGTCTGGCGAAGAGTCGATGACAGGGGCATTGTCGTCCATTGGCTTGCCTCGTCGGGGGATATCAGCGTCTGTACATTGGGATCTTGCTCCGTCGCTCAGCTGCGGTCTTTTGGCTGCAGCTGGCGGTAGGCTTCGGCAACCGCGTTCAGGAAGTTGACGCTCGCCTGTGTTGTGGTCGGCCTCGGCTTGTCGAGCCGGGCCGCGATCGCTTGCGCCAACCGGCGCAACATAATGTTCGACGAGCCTCCATACCATTTGCGCGCCAACATTTCCCGGATCAGTTCATAGTCGGACGTGGACAGCTGGCGGATGTGGGGGAATTCCAGCAGCAGGGACGAACTCCCGGCGGCTTCGGGCTGCCTTTCCCTTCCCGCCGACTCGACCAGTGAATCGAGCGACAGGTCCGCCCGCATGCGCACGACGATCGTGCCCGCAGCCCAATCACCCAGCCGCCGGCTCTTCTCGTTGGAGAACATCACCACCAGGCCCAGTGCATAGCCGAAGGGCAGAAAGTCGATTGGCCGCACCAGGTTGCGCAAGAGCGCCTCGACGAAGCCGACCGGGTTGCCATCCAGCCGCAGCACGCGAATCTTTACCAGCCGTTTGCCCGGTGTCTGACCATTCCACAAGAATTCAAACAGGGTATAATAGCCCCAGAAGATGATGAATTGGAGCAGGGCAAACACCGCAATGGCAAAGCCCCCCAGCCAGCTTGTATTCTCGATTTCAAAGAGCGACACGAAGTCGGCGTTGTCCCAATAGAGGACTGCAAACAAGAGAATGTTCAGAATAACCATCAGACAGGTGACGATGAAGCTGTCGATCAGCGCGCCGATAAATCGGTTGCCGATGCCGGCAATGTCATAGCTGAAAGAGACGTTTTCCGGCGTGTCGATCGTGTAGTCCTGGTCTAAGTTCAGCGGTCCGTCAGGCATGGGACCTTCTTATGCAATTTGAACTGTTCATCCGCAGACAAGAAACCAGCTGGCGGCGTCTTGAGGAGTTGACCGACCGCTCCTGGGGCAACGCCGAGGCCCTTTCCGAGGCCGAACTGCAGGAATTTGGCCGTCTCTATCTGATCGCTTCATCGGATCTGGCCCTTGCGCAACGCGACTTCCCCAGCCAGCGAGTGACACGTTATCTCAACCAGTTGGTCGGTCGCGCCCACGCCCTTCTTTACCGGGAGGAACCGCTGCGCCGTCAGCAGCTTTTTGAATTCTACCGCGAGGCCTTCCCCCTCCTGTACCGCCGTTTGCTCCCCTACACACTGGCATCGACGGCGCTGTTTCTGCTGCCCGCGCTGATCGCCTTCCTCGTCGTCTGGAACCGTCCCGACGCCATCTACCTGATCATGGGATCGGGCATCGAGCTGCTGGTCGAGACAGTGGAGGACGGTGAGCTGTGGACCGAGATTGCGCCCAGCGTTCGCTCAGCCGTCTCTTCCGCGATCTTTACCAATAATATCAGCGTGACCTTTTTCGCCTTTGCCGGCGCGCTCACCGGGGGCCTGTTGACGCTCTATATCGTGATTCTCAATGGACTCAACATCGGAGCCGTATTCGGGCTGTTGCAGTTCCACGGTATGAGTGCCGGCCTGGCCGAGTTCGTCGCCGCCCACGGTTTCATCGAACTGAGCGTCATCTTCCTGTCCGGCGGCTGCGGACTCTTCATCGCCGACGGCCTGCTGCGGCCCGGTCTGTTGAGCAGGGCGGACGCCCTGCGCCAGCGCGCCCGCGTCGCGTTGCAGCTGATTCTTGGCTGCGCGCCCATGCTCGTCGCGGCCGGACTGATCGAGGGCTTCATCAGCCCCGCTGGGCTGCCGTGGCAGTTGAAACTGGCCGTCGGCCTTTCGACCGGTATCGCCCTCCACTGGTATTGGCTGCGCCGGCCGCGGACAGAGCAGCGCAACTGACGAAATTGCTCTCCTACAGCAGTGTCCGCGCCTTGATCTGAAGATAACGCTCGATCAGCGCGACGCTCAACTCGTCTGCCGGCACGTCCAGCGTCAACACCCCGCGGCTGCGCAAAGACTCCAGCGCCAGCGCCCGTTCCTGCAGCAGCGTCTCCGACACCGTGCGCCGGTACAACCCGGTCACATCGGCGACGCGCTGGCGGGCGAACGCCTCCACCGTCGGATCCCGCATCGTCACCAGCAACGGCAGATGTTGCCGCCGCAACCGCAACAGCCCTGCCACCAGCGCTTCATTGCTGACGCTTCCGGTCAGGTCGCTGAAGACGAGCGCCAGCGAATGTCGCCGCTGGTGCGCGGCAAAGTAGCCGAACGCGCCGGCAAAATCCGGCTCGACGGGCTGGCCCTGCACGTTGTACAGCAGTTCCAGCATGCGGTAGAACTGAGCTTTGTCGGTGCGCGGCTGCAGCCAGGACTGCACATCGTCGGCGAAAGTAAGCACGCCCATGCGGTCGCCCTTCTGCACCGCCACATAGGCGAGCAGCAGGACCGCGTTGATCGCATAATCCATCTTCGCCACATCGCCGACCGGGCTGCGCATCATACGGCCCACGTCGAGCAGCGCCACGAGGTTTTGCGCCCGCTCGGTCTCAAACTCGGTCGAGATGGGGCTGCCGCGCTTGGCTGTCGCCTTCCAATTGATGTACCGGTACTCGTCGTCCGGCTGATACTCCCTCAGCCGTGTGAATTCGGTGCCCCTGCCCCGGACCCGCACAGTGCGCAATCCCATCTCCCAGAGGCGGTTCTTGCGCAAAAGCAGGTCGTACTTCTTTACATCCGCCAGGTTCGGGTAGACCTTCACGTCCGCGCCCGCGGCGATGGTCGTTTGCCGCCGCAGCAGCCCCAGGACCGACTCCCAGCGCAGGTGCAGGTCGCCGAAACGATAATCTCCCCGCCGCGGCGGATAGAGATAGTAGACCCAGCGGCCGGCCTGATCCGGCTCTACCATTCCGCGCAGAACCCGCTGTTCCTCGGCAATGCGAAACAGTGGCGGCGTTTCGTCGCGCAGCCAGACCGGAAGTTTTCGCCTTCCGGCATCCAACTGCACCCGAAGTTCGATCCGGTTCCACGCGGCCAGCGAGAGACGCTCGTCGTGACTGCGGTCAACGGACCAGTCCTGGGGGCGCGGCGACAGTTGCCAGTCGGTCAGGAGGAGCGCTACGCTTGCAATCAGCCAGGCGAGCCCAAGCCAGGCCAGCCAGCCCGTGAAGGCGGCCGCGGCGAGAAACAGGGCAGTAGCCGCCAGCAGAAGCAGACCGCGTACTGTCAATTGCATAGATGTCTGAAAGGCTGTTCTTGATCGTCAGTTCTTCTGCCTCGGGAACCGCGCCAAGCGGATTCGTGGGCGGCTGCCAAGGACCGGGAGCTGAGAGTTGGGACGCCGCGAGACAACATCTGGGGCATTCGGCTGTCGCAACTGGCTGAGACTGGCCGGTACACTACCGGCGTGCCCTTCATGCTGGCAAGTATAACACGAGTTGGGATACGAGCGAGGAAATTGAGCGGCTGCAACAGGTTCGGGCGGCGCGGACGAAGCGACCGTTGCAAAACGGTCCGAAAACGGGCCGAATGATGGCCGGAAAGATGCTTCCGGCGGCTGTAGAATCATGGCATCGACAGTTTGATCTGTGTGTTCAGGAGGATTCGCCATGATCTTAAGATTTCTGCTGACAGCTACGACGCTGCTGCTGCTGACCCTGGTTGCGTCGATAAGCGCAGCCGCCAGCGGTGAGCCGAACTGGGTCCCGCTCACCGCTCTCGAGAACGTGCGCGCCTATGCGGCCGCCTCCCGCGTGGACGGGCGCAGTTACGCGGTGGACGGTGGCCGTCTCTATGGCGGCAGCGGCGGTGTCTGGGAGCTGGTCGCCGCGCCGCCAGGCGTCGTGGTGAACGCCGTCACCGTGGACCGGGCCGATCCCGACACGGTATTCATCGGCGCGGCCAACAAGCTGAGCGTCTACGTCTCGCGCAACGCCGGGCAGCGCTGGACAGAGGTCCCCATGGATACGGCGGCGATCGGCGGCGTGACCGCGCTCGCCATCGACGCCGCCAACCGGCTGCTCTACGTCGGCACCGATAGCGATGGTGTCTACCGGCTGCGGGACCTGGACGTCGGCGGCAGGGGTGGACTGATCGCCAGCGGGCATCTCCTGTTGGATGAGCCGGTACAGGAGATCGCCGCCGACAGCACAGGCGCCGGGTTGGCGTTCGTGCGCACGCTGAGCAATCTGTACCGGGCCGAGGCATTCGGAATGCGTTGGGTGGCCGTGGACGGCCTGCCGGCTCCGCCGACCGCGGTCGATATCGCCGACACGTCGCCGCCTACGGTCTTTGTGGGCACGGCCGGCGCCGGCGTCGTTATGAGCCGGGATGGCGTCGCCTGGCGGTCGAGTGCTCACGCGCCGCAAAATAACATTGATGGCCGGCTTGCGATCAGCGACTTGGTTGTCGATGCCGCACAGCCGGAGGTCGTTTACGCCGGGACGGTACCCGCGGATTCCGGTGATCTTCACCCGACGTCCAGCCGCGTGGCGATCAGTACGGACGGAGGCGCCCACTGGTCAACCCTGGCCGAGCTGGATGAGCTTCACGCGGCGGAACTGCTGCCGGTCACCGGCAGCACGGGCGCGGTCTACGTTCTGACGACAGCCAGCCGCAGACCGCTGGCAGTCGGCGGCGAGCAGCCGGCCAACGTGCGGGAGAGCGCAGAGCGGTCGGCCTCCGGGATGAGCGGCACGCAACTGCTGGCCTGGATTCTGGTGGGCAACGCCAGCGCCGCGCTCGCCATCCTGGTGTTCGGCGAACTCAAGGATGGTCGGCGTCGAATCCAGTCGGGCCTGCAAGCGTCGCGGCGGCGAACTGGGGTTTCCCCGGTCGAGTTGCGTTCACTGCAGCCCGGCTGATGGGACGCCGTCATCGCGCGGATGCGCCCGGTCCTTTAGGGCTGGGCCTTCCTTTTGTGACGCCGCGTCCGGCAAGGCGGCGGCCGCAGACGGACCTGTTGGAGTTCTTACCGCAGCTGGGGAAAGGCCGACGCGATCACCAAGCCGGCGAAGATGAGCATCGTCAGAAAACCTTGTCCGCCTGCGAGGAGGAAGAAGAGCACCCACGGCGCCACGCCCAGCAGCGTGCCCGCGATGGCAAAGTGAGGCAGCTTGCGTCCGCGGCGGTTGCCCACCGCGCGGCGAATAACGCGGGCCAGGAGCGTCCCCGCGCCGGATCCGGCGATGAAGGCGATGAAGAAGCCGAAGAAGCCGATGCTGCTCAGAAGAAAGCCAATGATCGGTGCGCCGATCAGCGATACGATGAACCCCACCGCCAGGGCGACGATGTTGTCCCGGCCGAGGGCATTGAAGTAGATGTTCTGCTGTTCCCGCACGCAGTTTGTGCAACGGTAGCCGACCGGCGTCCGCACCGCGCACTCCATGCAGATCGGGTTGCCGCACTTGTTGCAGCGCAGGAGCGTCTCCCGGTCCGGGTGGTTGGCGCAGGTCAGGCTCTCCGGTTCGCCGTCGCTGCCAACCGCGAGCGGGGCCGGCTTGCCGTCGTAGATGGCGCGCCGCGCCGGGTCGCCGAGGACGGCGTATGCCTCCTCGACAGCGGCCAGCTTCTGCTCGGCATAGGCCCTGTCCTCGGCCGACTCAAGCAGTTCCGGCCGGTAGAGATTGAGCAGACGCTGATACTGCTGCGCAATCTCCTCCTGCGCGGCATCTTCCGCTACGTCAAGCGTACGATAGTGCTCCTTTGCCGGCTGACGCGATTCGTCTGTCATCAGATTTCGCTTTCTACGACCCGATCACCGCGTCGCTGATGGTCGCGGCCACTGCACGGCGCCGCCTTCATTTCAGCCTGTCCATCAGCGTCTGATAGAAGTAGCTGCGCGGCCGCAGGCGGACAAAGCGGGCCTGATACGGGCTGCTGTCGACGACGATTTCGTCCGAGTCATCGACTTCAACTTCAAACTGGCCGTCCACGGTCAGCATCGCCGAGTGGTCGCTGTATACGCGTAGGCGCACTTCGGTACCTTCCGAGAGCACCACGGCCCGGTCCATGCTCATGTGCGCGGCGACCGGGATCACGAGGATGTTTCGCAGCTCTGGCGGCAGGATCGGGCCGCCTGCGGCCAGGGCGTAGGCGGTGCTGCCGGTCGCGGTGCTGACGATCAGCCCGTCGCAGGTGTAGGTCGTCAGAAAGCCGCCGTCCAGGTTGGCGCTCACACGCACGATGCGGGCGAGGCTACCGCGGCTGAGAACGACATCGTTGAGGGCGTCAAAAGCGCAACGCACCGCCCGCGCGCCGCCGTTGGCGGCCGCTTTTTCCACCACCGCCCTCACCATGAGCCTCTCTTCGATCCAGTAGTCGCCGCGCAGAAGCTGCTCCAGCGGCGTGCGCCAGTCCTGGGGAAAGATCTCAGCAAGAAAACCGAGGCGCCCCATCTTCACGCCCAACATGGGTACGTTGTAGGCCGCGCCAAGTCGCGCCGCACGCAGCATCGTGCCGTCGCCCCCGAGCGTGATCAACAGGTCAACGTCGGGTAGCCTGGCCTTAATTACCTCGGCGTCCCAGGCGGAGTGACGCCACGTTTCATCCACGCCCGCGCGCTGCAGGAACTGCTCCATCTGGCCCGCCAGCTCGAGCGAGTCCGGTTTGCGCGGGTGATGCAGTATGCCGATGCGATGAAATCCGCTTCCGGCGGCTTCAGTCATTGTAGAAAATCTCTCACAATCTGTCTGTCGAAGGTTCTCCAGTTTACATCCATACAAGCACATTCAGACAAATATGTCTATACCTTTTGAGGTGAAATCCCGCCTGTGATAATATGCGAGTATGCGCGTACTGGTACTTTCTGACATCCACGCGAACTTTGTCGCTCTCGAAACGGTCATGTCCGATGCCGCCGGCCGTTACGATACGATCTGGTGTCTGGGCGACGTTGTCGGCTATGGCCCGGCGCCGAACGAGTGTGTCGACCTTGTCGAGGCCGAGGCCGACCTGTGCGTCGTCGGCAACCATGATTGGGCGGTGTTGGGGCATCCCGATCTCGATATCGGGCATTTCAATCCCCTGGCGCGCGCGGCCGTTGAGTGGACCCAGGGCCAGCTGAGCGAGAAGAGTCACAGCTACCTTACCGGTCTGCCGGCGGTGCCGCTCGAGCCTGAAGGCGCCGACGGTTTCCTCGTCACGCACGCCAGCCCGCGCGAACCGGTCTCCGAATACATTCAATCACCGGACGTCGCGCTCGAAAACTTCTCCCATTTCGAGACCAAAATGTGCCTGGTGGGCCACACCCACAGGCCGGCCATCTTTCACTGGCAGCTGAGGAAGATTTACTCGAGGCGCGGCCGGCGGAACGGCATTCCGGTGACGGTTGACTATCTTCGGCCCTACGAGGGGCAATGTGTGCGGCTGGAGTTGACCGAGCTGCAGCGCCTGATCCTCAACCCGGGCAGTGTGGGGCAGCCGCGTGACAATGATCCAAGGGCCGCTTACGCCTTGCTGGACCTGGAAGCCCTCACCTGGGAACAGTGCCGCGTGGCCTATCCAATCGATCTGACGCAAAGCCAGATGCGTGCCGCCGAACTGCCGCGCCGTCTGATTGACCGCCTGACGTTCGGCAGCTGAACTGCGCTCGGCCTGTAAGTCGGGTCCGCGCTCCTTCCCTTTATTCTTCGTTCCTCGTCTGCCCCATCTCCAGCCGGTTGTACATCTCGAACCAGTCGGGCAGGTCCTTGCTGCGGTCGTGGGCCTTGCGCCGTTCATCCTCCCGCCGCCACATGATCATCCGCCGCGTGATCTCCTCTTTGACGTTTCGGGGATTGGGCACGTGATCAAAGGTGAACGCGCCCTCGCCGGCCGCGGTCTGCACGATGATATTGCCGAAGTTGAGCATCATCTTCAGCGGTGAATTCATCTCCAGGCTGATGTCCTGAATGTCGCTGAGCTGCGCCTCGCGGCGTTGTTCGCTGAGGAAAAGCGGCAGCTTTTCGATGTCGATGATCCTGTCCGCGGTGACCGTGTAGGTGTCATTCCACCAGTCAGCCACGGCCCAGGCGATCCAGCCCAGCGTCGCCAGCATCACCCCGCCGCCCGAGAGCATCAGCGTCGTAGCCCCCAGGCTGGACTGGAGCCGCTCCAGCAGCGCGGCCGGCGCAAGCCCGCCCGACAAAATGAGGATTTCGACCAGGAGCAGCAGGCCGGGCAGCGCGATCTGGACAAAGAGCACCCACCAGTGCTTGTGCCACACGACCCGCTCCGTCGATTCCCAATCGAGGGCGCTGTCTACTTTGGCCTTCTGCCGCACTCTTTCCCACAGACCCATGCCCGCCGTCGAACTGTCCGCAACTGGCGGCGGCCCGTCGGTCCGTACCCGGCTCGGCAGGTCAACGGTCAGGCCCAGCCGCTTCTCCAGCGCGTTCTGGATATCCAGTTTGTTTTCGGCGCTCGACCGTTGTTGCCGCAGGCTGCGCTGATGGAAGATCGCGGCCCGCAATTCGTCGGCGGCGCCAACAAAATCGAAATCAATCGAGCCCGTCGTGCCGGCGGTATAGACCGACAGGCTGCCGTAGTTGAGCAGATTGCCCCAGAAGGTTGTCGAAACGTCCACGCGTTGGATCTGTTCCAGGAGCGCCTCGCGCCGCTGTTCGCTGAAAAAAATCACCTTCTCCTGCTGAATCACGCGCCGGTTGGTGACGATAAAAAAATCGTTCAGGTAGTTGAGAACGCCCCAGATCAGCGCCAGGCCGACCAGCAACACGCTGAAGCTCAGGGGGACCCACAGCGCGATGCCAAAGACATTGAAGATCCATGTCAGACCGGCGCCGGCCAGGAGGGCAACGAGGGTCACCTGCGATTTTCCCAGCAGCGCCAGCCAATGCCGCAGATGCAGGCCGACCAGGAGTTCGCCTTTGCGCAGCCACCCGTAGTCCTGGCGCTGCTGCTGCTCGGGATCCTCCGCCTCTTCGGGCAGCCGGGCCACGACTTTATCCAAAACCTTCTGGCCGCAGATCTGCCCGAAGCGTCTGAAATCCTGCCGGTGCAACCGCAGCCAGAGGCTGCCCGGCTCCGATTCAACCGTCAGTTCAATATGATTGGCAGACAAAAGCGCGCTCTCGTTAAAGGAGAAAACGCCGCGCACCGGCGCGCGCGGCAGCGCGCGATTCTCCTCGTCCAGCGCGCTCATCACCGCCCGGCTGTTTTCGAGAAGGACCCACATGCTGTCGCCGCTGTCCCCCTGCTGCATGATCGGATGGAACTGCGGGATGCGGTGGAAGCTGCAAAAGCCGGCCAGCTGGATCTGTTCGTGCGGCGTCAGCCCGGCGAAAATGGAGATGGCGCTGATCGTCTTGGCCGGAAGCAGCTGGATTTCGGGATCGATTGCCAGCGGGAAGCGCCGCCCGACCTGCCGCATCGTGCGCCAGGGCACTTCGAAGATGGTCGTTTCGGTCTTGGTTTCGGCCCAATGACCGTATTTGTCCGCCGGCGCGTTGTGGATCGAGCCCACGCTGCCGGGGAAGCCGAACGAGTTCCCCGTCCCCAGCCACAGCTTGTTGTCCGTTCGGCGCGGATGATAGAGTTCGACCTGCCCCTCGGCGATCAGGAAGAGCGAATCGGGTGCCTCGTTCTGCGTGTAAAGGACGGTGTCTGCCGGCGCCTTCCGGCTGCTGGTCTCCTCGGCCAGGAACCCCAAGATGACCATATCGACGCCTGCCAGCAGCGGCATCGTCCGCAGACGGCTGACGATCGCCTGGTACTCGGTCTGCTGATGGGCCGAGGGATAACGGTAGAGAAGCTGCTCCAGCGTCGAACGGTCGACACAGAGCGCGGTCACCGCGTCCTCCGCCGTCGCCGTGCTGATATATTTGAGGCTGAAAGTCAGTTCATAGCGGCCGATGATGCCGCCGGCGTTGACAAGGCGCCCGAGCCTCTCCTCGTTGCCGGAGCCGTTGGCGTTGACGTCCCGTCTTACGACCCGCACCGTCCCGCTGAGGACAAAAAAGAGGAACTCGGCGGCATCATCCTGCCGCGTCAGTTCGTCGCCCGCGGCAAAGTCGACAACCAGCGAGTTCGGCTGCAGCAGTCCAGCGACCTCTTCAACGGGCAGTTCCTTCAGATATGCGAGTGATTTCAGCAGCTCCGTAGTGGGTGGGGAGCCGGAAAACCGCGTCAGGTCGGCGGGCGTGACGCGCGTCATTTACAGGTGCTCCTTGACCGCTTCGGCGGCTTTCCGGTTCATGCCCGGTACGACACGCAGCTCATCCAGCGTCGCCTGCCGGATCTTGTCGACGTCGCCGCTGAAGTATTGTAGCAGAGCTCTGCGCCGCTTGGGGCCGATGCCGGGCAGGCCGTCCAGCAGCGTCGTCGTCTGTCCTTTGCGGCGCAGGTTGCGATGATAGGTGACCGCGAAGCGGTGGGCCTCGTCGCGGATGCGTTGCACCAGGTAGAAGGACTGGCTGCCGCGCCGAAGATGGATCGGGTTGCGGCGTTTGGGCAGGAAGATCTCCTCCTCCCGTTTCGCCAAACCGGCCACCGGCACCCGGTCGCGCAGGCCAAACTCCGTCAGAACCTCCAGCGCGACGCCGAGTTGACCCTTGCCGCCGTCAACGATCACGAGGTCCGGCAGCACCTTCCAGTGGTCCGCGCTCGTTGCGCGGCGTCCGGGTCGGGCCGGCGCCTCCTCCACCGCGCGGCGAAAACGGCGGCGCAGGACCTCTCGCATGCTGGCATAGTCGTCCGGCTCGCCCTGGCTGCCTCTGCCGCGTATTTTGAAGCGTTTGTATGCCGACTTTAGCGGCACGCCCCGTCCAAAAACGACCATCGAGCCGACCGTATTCGTGCCCTGCAAAGTACTGACATCGTAGCACTCGACCCGCGCCGGCGGCGTCTCCAGCGTGAGCGCCTCCTGCAGCTCCGCCAGGGCCTCGGTCTGGCGGTTGGAGTCCTCCGCCCATTGGGACTTCTGTACGCGCAGATATTCCTCGGCGTTGCTCTTGGCGAACTCCATCAGTTTCCGCTTCCGGCCCCGTTGCGGCATCCGGATTTCAACCTTTGTGCCGCGTACTTTGCTCAGCCAGCCAGCAAGAAGCTTGTGTGTGCGCGGCATATATTGGACCAGCAGACGCGGCGGGACCTTGCTCAACGCGCCCCGGCTTGACGGCGCCGCGCCGGCCGCGTCGGCGTAAAAACGCTGGATGAAGATGCCGAGCAGATCGCCCAGGTTTTCGGCCGTGGTCTCCGACAGTTCAACGCCTTGCAGCGCGAAGTTCTCCCGGCCGATCAGCCTGCCGCGGCGCACGAGCATGATCTGTACGACAGTGTCGCCCGACTTGTCGTCCTGCGCGATCGCGACCACATCTTCGTCATCGTGCTGCACGCCCACCACCTTCTGCTGGTGAACGATGCGCTGGGCCGACCTGATCCGATCGCGGTAGACCGCGGCCAGCTCGAAGTTGAAGCGCTCGGCCGCCTTGTGCATCCTGTTTTCCAACTGGCCGAGTACGACATCGGTATCGCCCTCGAGGAAGGCGATCAGCTGCGTAATGCCTTCGCGGTATACGGCTTGGCTCTGCACGCCGATGCAGGGCCCGCCGCACAGTTTCAGGTGATAGTAGAGGCACGGACTTTCGTCATTGCCGTCGATCGTGCGGTCGCAGTCGAGGTAAGGGACAACCTTGCGCATCGACTCCAGTGTGCGGCTCACCGCCCAGCTGCTGGTAAAGGGGCCGAAGTAGCGGGCGCCGTCATCGACGATCTGCCGCACGCGCTCCACTTTGGGAAACTCATTCTGCCAGTTGACCTTGATGTACGGATAGCCCTTGTCATCCTTGAGCATGACATTGTAGTGGGGCTGGTACCGCTTGATCAGGTCGTTCTCAAGGATCAGCGCCTCCATCTCCGTCCGCGTGACCCACCAGGTCACGTTGCGCACCCTGGAGACCATCTCGTCTATCCGCTGGGCGTGCTTGGCGGAGGACTGGAAATAGCTGCGCACGCGGTGGCGCAGCACCAGCGCCTTGCCCACGTAGAGCACTTTGTTGTGCTCATCCCACATCAGATAACAGCCGGGTTTGCTGGGCAGCTCTGCCAGCTTGCGTTTCAGTTGTTGCGGGAGTCGTCCGTTCATAAAATCGATTGTATCACGTCTCTTTTGGCGGCTCAATCGACTTCCGGTGTGTGGGCACCGCGGGGTTGCGGGCCTGCCGAAATCGTTGCTGCCCGGCGCGAACCAAATGACGGAACCGAGCGTCATAAACCTTTAGGAAAATAGACGGATCAGAATTTGACCGACGTTTCAACTGTGCTATAATCACTCAGGTGTCGCCTGAGCACGCGCCGACGTAGCTCAATCGGCAGAGCAGCTGTTTTGTAAACAGCCGGTTATCGGTTCGAGTCCGATCGTCGGCTTTTTGATGTGTGCGTTTGACTGCGGCCGACTTGGGTAGCGAATACTAGCTGTCGGCAGCAAAGCGGGCGGAGCACTTTAATAGAAGGTAACGATAGGATGGGCGGGTGCCCGAGTGGACAAAGGGATCTGACTGTAAATCAGACGGCTGTCGCCTACGGTGGTTCGAATCCGCCCCCGCCCACTAATATTGTGTAGCGCGTAGCGAGCGGCACAGAAATCTGCCCGCATAGCTCAGTCGGTAGAGCGCATTCTTGGTAAGAATGAGGTCACCGGTTCAAGTCCGGTTGTGGGCTCCAGGGAGTTTGACCGCCGGCTCGCTGGCGAAGACCGCGCCAAAAAGTTGCACTTGGCGCCCGCATTGACAAACCATACAGGCCGCGGGATCGATGCCGCCCACCGAATGCTGGTGGGCGGTTTGCAGCAGCGATCAAAGTATAGCGGGATTACGCTTTGGAATGTGCGCTCCGGACGAACTGTGCGCATCTGACCATCAACATAAGCAGGAGGCAGCAACCAATGGCGAAGGCAGTATTTGAGAGGAACAAGCCCCATGTGAACGTGGGGACGATCGGGCATGTGGATCATGGGAAGACGACCCTGACGGCGGCGATCACGAAGGTATTGGCGATGCGGGGGATGGCCGATTTCAGTGCGTTCGAGGCGATCGACAATGCGCCGGAGGAGAAGGCCCGCGGGATCACGATCGCCATTGCGCATGTGGAATACGAGACGGAGAAGCGGCACTATGCGCACGTGGACTGTCCTGGGCATGCCGACTACATCAAGAACATGATCACGGGTGCGGCGCAGATGGACGGAGCGATTCTGGTGGTGGCGGCGCCGGACGGCGCGATGCCGCAGACGCGCGAGCACATCTTGCTGGCGCGGCAGGTGGAAGTGCCAGCGATGGTGGTCTTTCTGAACAAAGTGGACATGATGGAGGACGAGGAGCTCTTGGAGTTGGTGGAGATGGAGTTGCGGGAGCTGCTGGACACGTATGAGTTTCCTGGCGACGACATTCCGTTTGTGCGCGGGAGTGCGCTGGAGGCGTTGGAGAGCAGTTCGGAGGATCCGGCAGCGCCGGAGTACGAGCCGATCTGGGAGTTGATGCGTGCGGTGGACGAGTACATACCGACGCCAGAGCGAGAGGTGGACAAGCCGTTCTTGATGCCGATCGAGGATGTATTTTCGATCAAGGGTCGGGGGACGGTGGTGACGGGTCGGGTCGAGCGCGGCGTGATTCACCCGATGGAAGAGGTGGAGATCGTAGGTGTGAAGCCGACGCACAAGACGACGGTGACCGGAGTGGAGATGTTCCGCAAGCTGCTGGATGAGGGACAGGCAGGAGACAACGTTGGCTGTCTGCTGCGCGGCATCGACCGCGAGGAGGTGGACCGAGGGCAGGTGCTGTCGAAGCCTGGGAGCATCAATCCGCACACGCGCTTCAAGTCGGAGGTCTATGTACTGAACAAGGACGAAGGCGGACGGCACACGCCGTTTTTCAAGGGATACCGGCCGCAGTTCTACATACGGACGATGGACATCACCGGCTCGATCGACCTGCCTGCGGGTGTGGAGATGGTGATGCCTGGCGACAACGTGACGATGGAAGTCGAGTTGATAGCGCCTGTGGCGCTGGAGACCGGCGGCCGTTTCGCTATCCGCGAGGGTGGCCGCACCGTCGCTGCCGGTGCCATCACCGAAATCATCGAATAGAGGAAACCGGTTCGTGGCGAGCAATACGCTCGCCACTCTTACTGTCTGAGGCCTGTCTGCGCACCGCGCCAAAAGGGAAGACTACATGGCAAAGCAAAAGATTCGTATCAAGCTCAAGGCATACGATCACCGCGTACTCGACGCATCGGCGAAACAGATCGTCGGCGCCGCCGAGCAGACGGGCGCCCAGGTGGTCGGACCTGTGCCTCTGCCAACGCGAATCGAAAAGTTTACCGTGATGCGGTCGCCGTTTATCGACAAAGACAGCCGCGAGCAGTTTGAAATTCGCACGCACAAGCGTCTGATCGATGTGGTGGACCCGGGCAACAAGACGATTGAGAATCTCACCCGTCTGAATCTGCCCGCCGGTGTCGATATCGAAATCAAGCTGTAACGAAGCGGCGTTTGAACTGTGGCTCGTGGACGGCGCCCACTTGGGAGCGCGGGCGGTCTGCCTGCATGCCGCGAACCACTGACCGGAGGCGCAAGTGAAAGGGATACTAGGCCGCAAAGTCGGCATGACCCAACTCTTTGATGACAGCGGCGCGGTTGTGCCCGTCACGGTCATCGAAGCCGGCCCCTGCTATGTTACGCAGGTCAAGGTCGAAGATACCGACGGCTACAATGCAATTCAGATTGGCTTCGACGAGGCCCCCGAGCGTAAGTTGACCAAGGGCCAGCTCGGTCACCTGAAGAAGTCCAACACGCCGATGCTGCGCGCGCTGCGCGAGGTGCGGCTGGAGGGCAACGCTGAACATGCGCCGGGTGATGTCATCAAGGCCGATCTGTTCGCCGAGGGCGAGCTTGTCGATGTAACCGGCACCTCCAAGGGGAAGGGCTTTGCCGGCGGTGTGAAGCGGCACGGCTTCGCCGGCGGGCCAAAGACGCATGGCCAGTCGGACCGCCACCGGGCGCCCGGCGCACGCGGCGCCGGCTCGACGCCTGGGCATACATTTCCCGGAAGCAAGGGCCCCGGCCAGATGGGCAACAAGCGTGTAACGGTGCAGAATCTGAAGGTCGCTCTGGTCGACGCGGAACGCAACCTGATCGCCGTTCAGGGCGCAGTGCCCGGCCCGCGGCAAGGGCTGGTGTTCGTTCGAACGGCGGCGAAGGGATAAATTAGCGATCAGTGGCCGACGCGCGCCGGCTCGGGCAGCGGCGAAGCGCGAACGAACGGCCACCGATACGGAGGCGAAACGGTGGAACTGCCAATCAGAAATATGGCCGGTGAAGAGACCGGCCAGATAGAGCTGGAGGATACGGTATTTTCCGCTCCGATCAATCGGGGGCTGATGCACCAGGCACTGGTGAGGCAGTTGGCGAACGCCCGCGCGGGAACGCACAAGACCAAGTCGCGCAGCGAGGTGCGCGGCGGCGGCCGCAAGCCCTGGCGTCAGAAGGGCACCGGCCGCGCCCGGCACGGTTCGATCCGCTCGCCAATCTGGGTTGGCGGCGGCACCACCTTCGGTCCCACCCCGCGCAAGTACACGCAGAAGATGCCGAAGAAGATGCGGCGGGCGGCCCTGCGCAGCGCGCTGAGCGTCAAAGCCGGGTCGGGCCAGATCGTCGTGCTCGAACAGCTGACGATGGAGGCGCCGAAGACGAAGGCCTTTGTGCAGACGCTGACCGACCTGGGCCTGGACGACGGCAGTGTCCTCATCATCCTGCCGGAGCGGGACATGGCGGTTGAAAAGTCAGTCAGCAACCTGCCGCAGGCCAAAACACTGCTGAGCAACAATCTCAACATCCAGGATCTGCTCGGCCACGACATGCTCCTTCTGCCGCAGGCCTCGGTCGAATTCATCCACAGATGGCTCGGCGCATCGAGTTAGCGCCGGAATACGAGGAGAGCCTGATGCACGTCTATGAGGTCATAAAGCGCCCGGTCATCACCGAAAAGTCCTACGACGCCGCCGATTTCGGCAATCAGTACACATTTGAGGTCGACACCCGCGCCAACAAGCACCAGATTCGGGATGCGGTGGAGACCGCCTTCAAGGTGAGCGTTGTCGGCGTGCGTGTGATGATGATGCCGGCCAAGACCGGAATGCGCGGGCGGCGCAAGGTGGTGCGCAAGTCGCCGTGGAAGAAGGCCGTTGTCACTTTGGCCGAAGGCGACAGCATCCAGTTCTTCGAGGGTGTGTAATAGTTAGGAGCGGGTGGCGGGCGCACTCTCCGGTTTTCCGCCTTCTATCTGCGAACGGAGATAGACTTTTATGCCAGTCAAAATATACCGTCCTACATCGCCGGGGCGCCGCGACATGAGCGTTTCGACCTTCGAGACGATCACCCGCACCCAGCCGGAGCGCACGCTGACCATGGCGTTGCCCAGAAAGGGAGGGCGCAACAACCAGGGTCGCATCACCGTGCGTCACCGCGGCGGGGGCCACAAACGGCGCTACCGCATCATCGATTTCAAGCGTGAAAGATGGGGCGCGCCCGCGCGCGTTGCGTCGATCGAGTACGACCCCAACCGCAGCGCCCGCATCGCCCTGCTCGAATACGATGATGGCGAGAGGCGCTATATCATCGCGCCGCTCGGCGTCCAGGTCGGCGATACGCTGGAGTCCGGCCCCGGCGCCGATATCCGGCCCGGCAACGCGCTGCCAATCCGCCATATCCCGCTTGGCACCCAGATTCACAATATCGAGTTGTACCCGGGCCGGGGGGCACAGTTGGTGCGCAGCGCCGGCGTCTCCGCCCAACTCGTTGCCAAGGAGGGCCCCCGCGCGCAAGTGCGCCTTCCCAGCAGCGAAGTCCGTTACATTGACATGGACTGTCTCGCCACGATCGGCCAGGTGTCGAATCCCGATCACAGCAACATTTCGCTCGGCAAGGCCGGCCGCTGCCGCTGGATGGGCATCCGGCCGTCCGTACGCGGCGTTGCCATGGACCCGGCATCCCACCCGCACGGCGGCGGCGAGGGACGTTCGCCGATCGGCATGCCCGGCCCCAAGACACCGTGGGGGCAGCCCGCTCTTGGCAAGCGCACCCGCCGCAACAAGCGCACGGGCAAGTATATCATCCGGCGCAGCAGCAAACGCCGCAACTAACCGAGATCCGCACGCTTTGCGCCGCGATTGAGACATGGGCGCACGTAGCACTGGAGGAGATTCGATGGGACGTAGCTTGAAGAAGGGACCGTATGTCGAGCCGCGCCTGCTGAAGAAAATCGAAGACATGAACCGGGCCGGCGAACGCCGCGTGCTCAAGACCTGGTCCCGTGCATCGACGATTTTTCCGCAGTTTGTAGGCCATACGCTGGCGATTCACGACGGCCGGCGCCATGTGCCGATCTACATCACGGAAAACATGGTCGGCCACAAACTGGGTGAGTTCGCGCCGACGCGTTTCTTCCGCGGCCACGTCAGGTCGGAGCGCAGCACGCGCAGACAGTAGGATTGCCGCCGCCAATCGGTCTTGGATTTCTTCCTCCGTCCTGGAGATAGGGGAGCGCGTACGATGGAAGTTCGAGCAGTTACCAAATATACGGGGATCAGCCCGCAGAAGGCGCGCCTGGTGCTGAACGAGGTGCGCGGGCGTCCGGCCGAGGAGGCACTGGCGCTGTTGCAGTTCATGCCGCAGCAGGCCGCTCGCGTCGTGGCGAAGACGCTCAAGAGCGCCATCGCCAACGGTGTCGAGAATTTCGGCCTTGAGGCCGATGAGCTTTATATCAGCAGGACCTACGCCGACCAGGCGCCCAACCGGCGCTGGCGCCGCTTCGGCGCGCGCGGCCGTTTTAAGCCGTGGATTCGACGCTCTTCGCACATCACCGTTGTGCTGGACGAGCGTTTGGACGACGAGTAGCAGACCAGACAAAGGGGGTCCCATGGGACGCAAAGTACATCCGACCGGCTTTCGCTTGGGCATCATCAAGGAGCACAAGAGCCGATGGTATGCTACCGGGTTTGACTACGTGAATCAACTGGGCGAGGACCGGGATATCCGCGCCATGATTCACCGCGATGCGCCGCGGGCAGGCATCAGTTTTATCGAGATCGAGCGCCAGCCCAACCAGGTCCACATTATCATCAACACGGCCAAGCCGGGGATCATCATTGGCCGCAAGGGCGCCAACGTCAACGTGCTGCGGGTGAACCTGCAGGAGCTGACGAACAAGAAGGTCAAGATCGACGTGCGCGAAATCGACAAGCCGGAGACGGACGCGCAGCTTGTGGCCGAGAATGTGGCCGAGCAGCTGGAGCGCCGCATCAGCTGGAAGCGGGCGATGAAACAGGCGGCCGGCCGGGCCATGCGCACAGGCGCCGAAGGTGTCATGATTCAGGTTGCCGGCCGCTTGGGCGGCAGTGAAATGGGCCGGGTCGACACCATCCGCGACGGGCAGGTGCCCCGCCATACACTGCGGGCCGAGATCGATTACGGCACCGCCGAGGCCAGCACGACATACGGCGTGATCGGCGTCAAGACCTGGGTCTATCATGGCGAAGTGCTGCCCGGTGAAGAGTACCACGCCCGCTATGCTGAGATGGCGCTGAACGAGTAGAGGCTCCTGCTTGCGGGCGCTCGCTGGATTCAAGACGGGGGATGGAGAGCAGACTATGCTGATGCCAAAACGGGTAAAGTTTCGAAAGATGCACCGCGGCCGCATGCGCGGCACCGCCAGTCGCGGCAATCGGATCGATTTTGGCACTTTCGGATTGCAGGCAACCGAGCCGGCCTGGGTGTCGAGCCGCCAGATCGAATCGGCGCGCCGCGCGATTGTGCGCTACGTGCGCCGCGGCGGCAAGCTGTGGATCCGCATCTTCCCGGACAAGCCGGTAACGATGCGGGCGGCCGAAACGCGCATGGGTTCGGGCAAGGGCAACGTCGATCACTGGGTGGCCGTCGTAAAGCCCGGCCGTGTTATGTTTGAGATCGCCGGCGTCGATGAGGAACACGCGCGCGAGGCATTCCGCCTGGCCGCGCACAAACTGCCGATGGGCACGCAGTTCGTCGCCCGCGAGGACTTCTAACGCCAGGAAGTTCAGGCTTGGAGGAAACTGAAGATGAAGGCACATGAACTACGCCCGCTGACGGCAAGCGAACTGTACACTCGCTTGGACGAGGGGTACCAGGAGCTGTTCAACCTGCGCTTCCAGAAAGCGACCGGACAGTTGTCAAATACGGCGCGCAAGGGTCAGGTCCGTCGTGAAATCGCGCGCATCAAGACGATCCTGCGCGAGCGGGAGTTGATCGCCGAGGAGCAAGAGGAGTAAGCGAAATGCGCGAGCTAAGGCGGGAACTGGTTGGCGTCGTCACCAGTGACAAGATGGACAAGACGGTGGTGGTCGAAGTGGAGCGCGTCGCGCGCCATGCCCTCTATGGCAAGGTTGTGAAGTCGCACAAGAAGTACAAGGTCCACGATGCCGACAATGCCTGCCGCATCGGAGATAAGGTCCAGATACGCGAGTGTCGGCCGATCAGCAAGCACAAAAAGTTTTTTGTCGTGGAAATATTTGACCGCGCGGTCGTTGTCTGATTAAAGACGGGCCGGCACCATAAGAGGTATGCAGCTATGATTCAGCAAGAGAGCCGCCTGCGGGTTGCCGACAACACGGGCGCAAAAGAGTTGTTGACGATTCGAGTTCGCGGGGGAGGCTCGCGCCGGTATGGTGGAATTGGCGACGTGATCGTGGCGACCGTCAAGTCCTCCAGCCCCACGGCGTCGGTCAAGAAGGGCGAGATAGTCCGGGCGGTTATCGTACGCACGCGCCGGCCGGTGCGGCGCAAGGACGGAAGCTACATCCGTTTCGACGAGAATGCCGCCGTCCTGATCGATGACAATCGCAATCCGCGCGGCACCCGGATTTTCGGCCCGGTCGCACGCGAGTTGCGCGACCACGGCTATATGAAGATCGTATCGCTCGCACCTGAGGTGCTGTGACGGGGCGTCGTGCAGACGTGTCAGCGAATGAATCAGCGGGCGGACGGCATCGTCCACGATGTCAGGAGATTAAGCGATGAGTGTAAAGATAAGACAAGGCGATCTGGTCGAGGTGATCGCCGGAAATGATAAAGGCCACCAGGGTGAAGTCCAGAGCGTGATACGCAAAAAAGACAAGAAAGGCCGTTTCGACCCCAACAAGGTCTACGTCGTTGTTGCCGGCGCCAATTTCGTGACGAAGCACCAGCGCCGCAGCCCGACAGTGCGCACGCAGACCGGGCGCATCGAGCTCGAGGCGCCGATTCACATCAGCAATGTGGCGCTGGTGGGCACGAACAACGAACCGACCCGCGCCGGCTTCCGCTATGAAGGCGAAGACAAAATCCGTTTCGACCGGCGCACCAATGAGCCGCTGCCAACACCGAGCGAGAGTTAGTTCAACGGAAAGATCGACGGCCCGAGGTCGCCCGGTGTGGCAAGCGTGGGCGAGGAGTGAAGACCAATGAGCGAATCGAACGGAATGCCGAAGCCGCGGCTGAAGCAACGTTTTGACAGCGAGATTGCCCCGGCGTTGATGTCGGAATTCGGCTATACCAACATCATGCAGGTGCCCCGCGTCGAGAAGATCAGCGTGAACATCGGCATGGGCGAGGCGATTGCCGACGGCAAGACGATTGAACGCGCCAGCCAGGATCTGACGACGATCACCGGTCAGAGGCCGATTGTCACACGGGCGCGCAAGTCGATTGCCACCTTTAAATTGCGCGAAGGTATGCCGATTGGCGTTAAGGTAACGCTGCGCGGCCGGAGGATGTGGGATTTCCTGGACCGTCTGATCAGTATTGCGCTGCCCGCGCAACGCGATTTCCGCGGCATTTCGCCGGACTCGTTCGACGGGCGCGGCAACTACAGCCTCGGCCTGCGCGAGCAGTTGGTCTTTCCGGAGATCGACTACGATGAGATCGACAAGGTGCGCGGCATGGAAGTAACGATTGTAACTTCCGCGGGCACCGACGAAGAGGGACGGCGCCTGCTGGCAATGATGGATATGCCGTTCCAGCGGCGTTAGCGGGTTGGCCTACCAAAGATGAAGGAGAGGACGGTCTGTGGCTAAGAAAAGCATTGTCTCGCGGGAGTCCAAGCGGAAGTACGAGGTGCGGGTGCGCAACCGGTGCGCCAAGTGTGGCCGTCCGCGGGCCTTTATGCGCCGTTTTGGCCTGTGCCGCATCTGTTTTCGCCGTGAAGCCCTGCAGGGTCATCTTCCTGGCGTTGTGAAGTCCAGCTGGTAGCGGTACTGACGGCCGTGGGCGTTTCTGCCGCGTAAGGCTGCAGAAGACGCGCCGCAAGAATCAAGAGGAATGTACGGTTATGATGACAGATCCAATTGCGGATTTTCTAACGCGGGTCCGCAACTCTTCAAACTCGAGGAACCGGCGTGCTGTGATGCCCAGTTCAAAGACAAAGGTCGCGCTCGCCAAAGTGCTGGCCGAAGAGGGCTTCATCAGCGGCTATTCGGTGACGGCAGACAAGGCCAAGCCCAATCTGATTATCGGCATGAAGTATACCGACAAGGGGCAGCCGGTGATCACCGGAATCCAGCGGGTGAGCAGGCCAGGACGGCGCACCTACACCGGCTATCGCAACATTCCCCTGGTTCGCAGCGGACTGGGCATCAACATAGTTTCCACGCCCAACGGCGTCATGAGCGGAAGCCAGGCGCGGCGCGAGCGGGTCGGCGGCGAGATTATGTGTAACGTTTGGTAGTGTTGGGAGGTTAAGATGTCTCGAATCGGGAAAATGCCGATTTCTGTGCCTGCCGGTGTCACTGTTGACATTGTGCCGGTGAATTTCGTAACGGTGAAGGGCCCGAAAGGGGAGCTCAGCCAGACACTCAGCCGCGAAATGACGATCTCCAGGGAGAACGGAGAGATCGTCGTGACCCGGCCCACCGACCAGCGGCATCACCGCGCACTGCACGGCCTGACTAGGTCCTTGCTCAACAATATGGTGCTGGGGGTCACCGACGGCTTCCGAAGGGTCCTGGAGATTCACGGAGTCGGCTACCGCGCCCAGCTGGAAGGCCAGAACCTGGTCTTGCAGATCGGAAAGAGCCATCCCGTGGAGTACGCGCCGCCCAGCTCGGATGTGACGTTTGAGGTGTCGCGCGACGGGCGGACGGTCACAATTTCCGGGATCGACAAGCAACAGATCGGTGAGCTGGCTGCGAAGATACGCAAGGAGCGCCCGCCGGAGCCGTACAAGGGCAAGGGCATCCGCTATCAGGGCGAGTATGTACGTTCGAAGGCCGGCAAGGCCGGCGCGGGCGCGGTCGGAGTTGCATAACTGCGCAAAGGGCGGGGGATTATGGCCAAAGAGACACGAATAAAAATGCGCAAACGCCGCCACAAGCGCGTGCGGCGCAAAGTTTTCGGGACGGCGGCACGGCCGCGGCTGAACGTTTTCCGCAGCCTGAAGCACATTAGCGTTCAGGTGATCGACGATCAGGCCGGACACACGCTTGTGTCCGCTTCGACGCTTGAGGCCAGGCTGCAGGAAGATCTGGCCGACAAGTTAAGGGTGGAACAGGCGAAGGAGATCGGGAAGGTCATTGCCGCGCGGGCCAGGGATGCCGGCATCGAGCAGGTGGTCTTCGATCGCGGCGGATACCGCTACCATGGTCGCGTGAAGGCCGTGGCCGATGGCAGTCGAGAGGGCGGTCTCGTCTTTTAATCAGAGCAAGGAGAATTCGCTATGGCGCGTCGAGATCGTCGACGGGACCGCGAGCAGGAAGAAGAAAAGGACGAATTTGACGAAAAAGTCGTCCATATCGCCCGCACGGCCAAAGTGGTCAAAGGCGGGCGCCGTTTTGCCTTTCGCGCCGTCGTCGTCGTAGGAGACAATAACGGGCGTGTCGGTGTTGGCGTAGGCAAGGCGCGTGAAGTGCCGGATGCCATCCGCAAGGCGAGCGAGACCGCGCGCAAGACGATGGTCCAGGTGAACCTGCTGGGAACGACGATTCCCCACGCCAGCCAGGCCCGATTCGGCGCCGGCGAGGTGCTCTTGAAACCGGCCAGCCCGGGTACCGGTGTGATTGCCGGCGGCGGTGTGCGCGCCGTGGTCGAGGCCGCGGGCGTCAAGGACATCCTGTCCAAGTCACTCGGGAGCGACAATATCTTGAACGTCGTGCAGGCGACCTTTACCTCGTTGAAGCAGTTGCAGGACTACAGAGTCGAGGCGCAGCGGCGGGGCGTCGATCCCGAAAAGCTGCGGCCTTTCTGGTATCAGGAAGATGAGACCCATGGGTAAGACGATTACCGTGAAGCTAACGAAAAGCCCGATCGGTTACAACAAACGCCAGAAGGCGACGGTGCAGGCTTTGGGTCTGCGTAAGCTGAACCAGACGGTCGAGAAGGACGACAGTCCGACGGTCCGGGGCATGATCGCGAAGGTCTCCCACCTCGTGGAAGTGGTGGAAGAGACGGAGGCGTGAGCGCGTCGACACGGCGCTGCAGGATTCGGGCGGGCAGTCGCTGCCTTTCCTATTTGGCTGGAGTATACCGAAAATGAAACTGCACGATCTGCGCCCCGTAGAGGGCGCGACGCGAAAACGTAAACGAGTGGGACGCGGCACCGGCTCCGGGCGCGGCAAGACGGCCGGGCGCGGTACAAAGGGACAGAACGCTCGCTCAGGCGGCGGGGTTCGCCAGGGCTTTGAAGGCGGACAGCTGGCCCTGATCAGGCGACTGCCCAAAATGCGCGGGTTCGTCAACCGCTTTAAGGTGACCTATACACCGGTGAACCTCGACAGCATGTGTGACCGGTTCGAGGCCGATGCGCAGGTGTCGCCGACCACACTGTTCGAGACCGGGCTGTTGGGCAGCATCAAGCAGCCTGTGGTCGTACTGGCGCGGGGCGAGATCGACAAAGCGCTCCATCTGCAAGTTCATCGCATCAGCAAGAGTGCCAGAGAGAAGGTCGAAGCTGCCGGCGGTTCCGTCGAGATCCTGCCCTTCACGGTCAACAAGAACCTGCCGCGGTCTTAACTTTGGGGAGGCCGGCTTGGCCGCATCATGCGGGCCGACCCCGGCCAGATCTCCAGCGGAGAACTCCCGATGCTCGAAGCTGTACGCAATGCCTTCCGCCTGCCGGACCTGCGTCAGAAGCTCCTATACACTTTTCTGATTCTGGTCGCTTACCGGCTGGCCGCCCATATCCCTCTCCCCGGCGTCAATCGAGAGGTCCTGGACCAGATATTTCGTTCAACCGATCAGAATATTCTTCTGAGTCTGTTGAACTTTTTCAGCGGCGGCGCGCTGGCCCAGTTCAGCGTGATGGCGATGGGCGTCTACCCCTACATCACGGCCACGATTATCATGCAGCTTCTGACCCCGATCGTGCCCCAACTTGAGGAGTTGAGCCGCGAGGGAGAGCAGGGGCGGCAGCAGCTCAACCGTTACACGCATTATATGACCGTGCCGCTGGCGATATTACAGGCGTTTGGCCAGGCGACGCTGCTCAGCAGGCCACTGGGCGGCGGGGCGACCGGCGCGGTGCTCGAACAATGGGGCTTCACCGGTGAGGCGCTGCTACCCTCGCTCACAATCCTGATTAGCCTGACCGCCGGCACAATGCTGGCGATGTGGATGGGCGAGCTCTTGACGGAGCAGGGCATCGGCAACGGCGTATCGCTGATCATCTTTGCCGGCATCGTCGCTTCCGCGCCCAATCAGGTCCGGCTTCTGACCCAACAGGGCATCACCCAGCTGATGATTTTCACCGTCATCACGGTGTTGACGGTAGCGCTGATCGTCTGGGTGCAAGAGGGTCAGCGGCGGATTCCCGTGCAGTATGGAAAGCGCGTCCGTACAATGCGCGGCAACCGCCTCATGATGGTCGGCGGGCAGAGCACCTACGTGCCGATGCGTGTCAACACCGCCGGCATGATTCCGCTGATCTTTGCCCAGAGCCTGCTCATCCTGCCCAACACGATGGCCTCCTACTTTATACTCCGTACCGATTGGATCGGCTCGGTGGCGAACTTTTTCTATACTTCATTCAGTCCGCAAAATTTCCTCTACTGGATGATCTATTTCATGCTGACGGTCGCGTTTACCTATTTCTATACCGATATCATGTTCCGGCAACAGAACCTGCCGGACACATTGCAAAAGCAAGGAGGATTCATTCCCGGCATCCGGCCAGGTCCGCGCACCGAGCAGTATCTGAACAGTGTGCTCGGGCGGATTACACTGGTTGGGGCCCTCTTTCTCGGCTTGGTCGCGGTCCTGCCCTTTCTGGCGGGCGTTGTTTTCGGCGGCGGCGTTGGCAGCTTCAACACGTTGATCATCAGTAGCACCGGTCTGCTGATTGTTGTTGGCGTTGTCCTGGACACGATGAAACAGATCGAGGCGCAGTTGATGATGCGCAACTACGAAGGTTTTATCCGTTAGCCAAAGTTCATTTTGCAGCGCGAGGAAGTGGTGCCGATGAGCGACCGCATTTATCTGGTCTTATTGGGAGCGCCAGGGTCAGGCAAGGGTACGCAGTCGCAGCTTTTGCAGGAACAGCTGGGGATTCCACAGGTTTCAACGGGCGAGATTTTCCGCTATAACCTGAAAAACGAGACGGAGCTTGGACAGTTGGCCAAGAGTTACTACGACAGGGGCGAATTGGTTCCCGACGAAGTAACGATAAAGATGGTGGAAGCGCGATTGGCGGAGCCGGATGCCGCCCAGGGGGCAATCCTGGACGGTTTTCCCCGCAATCTGATCCAGGCGAAGGCACTCGATGGCATCACGGAGGCCCACGGTGGCATCGCTCTGGTGCCGCTCATCCAGCTGGAAGATGAAGTCGTCACGATGCGGATCACCGGGCGGCGTCTGTGCCGGGACTGCGACCGCGTCTATCACGAGACTTTCAACCCGCCCCGCGGCGAGAACTGCGACAGCTGCGGAGGCGAACTGTACCAGCGGGATGATGACAAGCCGGAGACAGTCCAGAATCGACTGTACGTTTACTACAAACAGACCTCGCCGTTGATCGGCTACTATTTCGCCCATGGCCTGCTGGCGGAAGTTGACGGCGAGAAGTCGATCGAGGCAATGCAGGAGCAGCTGACGGCGCTGCTGGCCGCAAGGAATATCGGGGTGGAAGGCAGGGCAGTGTCCGCCTGAGGCGCATGTGGACAGTAGCAAATGCAGATGGCCGACGAAAGCATGATGACGAAATTCAGGCGGCGTCTGCGTCGGAATGGACGGAGGCGGCTCAGCGCAAGACAGGAACGGGAACGCCCGGCTCCCGTTTTCAAGAACTACCGCGAGATTCAGATTATGCGGGAAGCGGGCCGAATCGTCGCCAGGGTCCATCAGGCCTTTCGCGAGGCGATCGAACCCGGCATCAGTACTTGGGACCTGGACCAGTTGGCCGTGGAGATAATCCACAGCCACAACGCAAAGTCCAGCTTTCTCGGCTATCGCGGCTTTCCGGCCAACATCTGTACCAGCATCAACCAAGAGCTTGTGCATGGCATTCCGGACCGGGGGCGCGTGTTGCAGGACGGCGATATTATCAGCATTGACGTCGGTGTCTTCCATCGCGGTTTTGTGGGCGACAGCGGCTGGACTTACGCTGTCGGCACGATCGATCCCGAGGCCGAACGGCTGCTGCGGGTGACGGAAGAAAGTCTCGCTGCCGGCATTGAAGCGACCCGCTCCGGCAATCGCGTGCTGGACATCAGCGCGGCCGTGCAGAAGAGTGTGGAGCCGAGCGGCTTTCACGTGGTGCGCGAATACACCGGGCACGGCGTGGGTCGGGCCATGCACGAGGGGCCGCAGGTACTCAACTATGTGTCGGACGATGTCGACGGAAAGGTCGAATTGAGGTCGGGCCTCGTGGTAGCGATCGAACCGATGGTGCAGATCGGCACCTGGCGCACTGAGACGCTGAAGGACAAGTGGACCGTTATCAGCAAGGACCACAGTCTCAGCGCCCATTTCGAGCATACGGTAGCCGTCACAAACAGAGGCCCGGAAATATTGACGCGCCTATAGCCTTGTGCTAGACTTGTACAGTTACCCTGAGTTTCAGACTGAGGAGCGTTGGGGATGAAAGTGCGTCCATCCGTAAAAAAGAGATGCGAAAAGTGTACGATTGTGCGCCGGCGGGGGCTGGTATATGTGATCTGCCAGAACCCGAAACACAAGCAGAGGCAGGGATAGCCCTACCAGGAGGGAGCAACAATGGCACGTATCGCAGGCGTCGACATACCTCGGGATAAGCGGGTCATTATCGCCCTTACCTACATTTACGGCATTGGCCGCACCGTAAGCCAGGAGATTCTGGAAGCGACCGGCATCGACCAGGACAAGCGCGTCAAAGATCTGGACAACAACGAACTGGTCGCCTTGCGCGATTATATTGAACGCCACTGTCGCGTCGAAGGTGATTTGCGGCGCGAAGTGAACATGAACATCAAGCGTCTCATGGAGATTGGCAGCTATCGCGGCCTCCGTCATCGCCGCAATCTCCCGAGCCGCGGCCAGCGCACGCGCACCAATGCCCGCACGCGACGCGGCGTAAAGAAGACCGTCGCCGGCAAAAAGCGGGCGCGCAAGTAGCGACATCTGCTCGCAATTTTCAGACTTTTCGCCAGATGTAGCGGCTAAGGAGAGAACATGGCTCGAACACAGCGTCGCCGGGGTAGTCGTTCAACCCGACGCGAGCGGAAGAATGTGCCGAGTGGGCAGGTGCATATCCGCGCTACCTTTAATAACACGATCATTACGATTACCGATCTCCAGGGAGCTACCCTCTGTTGGGCCAGTTCGGGCACTGCCGGTTTCAAAGGAAGCCGCAAGAGTACGCCGTTTGCAGCGCAGCTCGCCGCGTCGGCCGCGGCGCGCCAGGCCGTGAGCGACTTCAACATGCGTGAGGTAGAGGTCTTCATAAAGGGGCCGGGACCGGGCCGCGAGAGCGCGCTGCGGGCTTTGAACCCGGCCGGTCTGACCGTTACGTCGATTGCCGACATAACGCCGATTCCACACAACGGGGTCCGTCCCCCGAGTAAACGAAGAGTTTAGCAGAGGCGGCGCCGCGTTGCCATTGGCGGCCCGGCCCGCGAGGTTGCGCGATAACGGGATTCACCTGCCGGTGGGGGAGAGGCATCGTGTTTCGGCGCGATGCCGCTTGTTTTACCCAGCAGGTTCGCCATGTACGGCAACAGTAAGTGCGAGGCGAGGCCGCGGGCGGTTGAACAATGATAGGGCAGATGGTTCGTGGCAACGGGCCGGAGCGAGGTCCTGAGTTTTGCAGTTGCTTGCGAACCATAGTTGACTTGGAGGAAAGATGGCACGATACACAGATGCGGTCTGTAAACTCTGCCGACGTGAAGGACAGAAGCTGTTTCTGAAAGGCGAGCGCTGCGTCAGCCCCAAATGTGCGGTCGACCGGCGTCCTTTTCCGCCGGGTGAAGCCGGCCGCCGCAATGTGATGCGGCGCAAAGTCTCGGACTACGGCGTCCAGCTGCGCGAGAAGCAGAAGGCGCGGCGCATGTATGGGGTGATGGAGCGGCAATTCCGCCGCTATTTCAAAGAGGCGTCGCGGCGCAAGGGCCTGACCGGCGGGACCCTTCTCGCGCTCTTGGAAAGCCGCCTCGACAACGTGGTCTACCGGCTCGGGTTTGCCGATAGCCGTCCGCAGGCGCGCCAACTCGTCCGCCACGGCCACTTTGCGGTAAACGGCCGCAAAACCGACATTCCATCCTTCCAGGTGTCGCCGAATGATCTGATCTCGGTACGGGAGGGGAGCCGGACCAAGACCTACTTCCGCGAGCGCGCCCAGATTCTCGGAAGCGCCTCGCCCCCTTCGTGGCTCAGTCTGGATGCGGCAAATCTCAGCGGTACGATGACTTCGGAACCGGTGCGGGACGAGATCGGCGTCCTCCTGAACGAACAGTTGATCGTTGAGTACTACAGTCGATAGCTGAGACTGTAACGATTCGTTGCCCGCTCTTGCCGGTTGTCCGCACAACCGGAGGGGCCGCGATGAACGTATGACACCGCAAATGGCTTGGATGAGACTGCTATATAGCCGGGAGGGGTAGCCGTTGCTTAACAATCTAGTGTTACCGAAAATAGAAGTGGAGGCCAGTTCTCGCAACTATGGCCATTTTGTTGTCAGCCCGCTCGAAAGCGGTTATGGGATAACGCTCGGAAACTCCTTGCGCCGGGTCCTGCTGTCCAGTTTGCCCGGTGCTGCCGTAACCTCAATATCGGTCAGTGGAGTGCATCATGAGTTTTCAACGATTGATCATGTGCTCGAAGATGCCACCCGCCTCATTCTGAATGTGAAGCAGATCCGTTTCAGGAGCGAGAGCGCCGAGCCAGTGCGCGTTTCGGTGGAGGTCTACCACGAAGGACCCGTGACGGCCGGCGACTTGACCTGCCCGCCCGAAGTCGAGATTGTCAACCCGGACCAGTACCTGCTTTTTGCCGATTCGAACGAAGTGGACTTGGACATTGAGATGGTGGTCGAGCAAGGCCGCGGCTACAGTCCGGGTGAAGAGCGCGTGCAGCTGCCGCTGGGCGAAATCCCCGTTGACGCGATCTTCAGCCCGGTGACCAAAGCATCTTACCGGGTCGAGCGCACACGCATCGGTCAGCAGACCGACTACGACAAGCTGAATCTGGAAGTCTGGACCGATGGGACGATCTCGCCGGAAGATTCGATGCGCCAGGCCGCCGACATTCTTGTTCAGCATCTGAGTCTCTTTGTCGGCGATCGTACAACCATGATCGAGCTGCCGGAAGAGGAAGAAGAGACGATTCCCAGTCGCGTGGCCGAGGCCCCGATTGAGGAGTTGGAGCTGACCGTGCGGGCCTACAACTGCCTGAAACGGGCCGGCATCACCAAGATCGGCGAAATCCTTAAGCGGATGGAAAAGGGCGAAGACGAGATGCTCGCCATCCGAAACTTCGGCAAGAAGTCGCTGGATGAGCTGGTAGAGAAGCTGAGCGAGAAGGGTTACATGAATGTGGTAGGTGTAGACCTCAGCGCCTATCTGGGCGGCGGCAACGGCGCCGAAGTTGACAGTGAAGATAGCCTGACCGGGACTGCCGAAGCGAACGAAGCGACCGAGACCGCCCAAGCGACCGAGGCAACCGAAACAGCCGAGGCCGTCGAAGAGGTGGACGCGGCGCTGTTACCGGAGGAATAGGACGATGCGACACCAGATCGCGGGACAGAAGTTGAGCCGCTCACCGGCGCAACGCAAAGCCCTGTTCCGTAACCTGATTCGGGAACTCTATATTCACGAGCGAATAACCACGACGCAGGCCAAGGCGCGTGCTGTCCGCAGCGATGCGGAAAAGCTGATCACTAAAGCCAAGCACGGCCTCTCTGGTAAGATCGACCGCGTGCACGCCCAGCGACAGGTGGTTGCATACCTCAATGACAAGAGCGTCGCGAAGAAGGTTTTTGACGAGTTGGCCCCCCGTTATCAGGATCGAAACGGAGGGTATACGCGCATTATCAAGTTGGGCAAGCGTTACGGTGATGCTGCCGACATGGCAGTCATCGAGATGGTGTCCGACAACGGTGCCGAATAAGCGGACGAATTGTCCGTTTGTGGCTGCGTGCGCCACGCCGGTGAGGAGCGAATGCGCAAGGTCGCCGGTCTGATCGCCTACGACGGCACAGATTTCCGCGGCTTCCAGGTGCAGCACCAGGCGCCGACAATCCAGGGCGCGTTGGAAGAAGCGCTGGCCGATCTGACCGGCGAATCTTGTCGGGTGAGTGGAGCGGGAAGAACGGATACGGGCGTACACGCCCGTGGCCAAGTTATCGCGGTCGAGTTGGCGTGGAGACATTCGCTTTCGGCCCTGCGCAAGGCGTGGAATCAGAGACTGCCCGCTTCGGTCCTCATTCACCGGCTGACAGATGCGCCGCCGGGATTTCATCCGCGTTTCAGCGCGGCGGAGCGCACATACCGTTATACGATGTGGACGCCCGTTGCAGGGTGCGAAGGCGGCAGGCGATTCCCCCTGCTGGACCGGTTCGCACTGGTCTTGCCCAGACGTCCGAATCTTGAGGTGATGAATAAGGCCGCCGGCTCACTGATCGGAACGCACGATTTCGCCACCTTCGGGCAGGCGCCCCAGGGAGAAAATACGGTCCGCCGGATTGCATCTCTCTACGGGGAATGGGTGAAGGAGTCGCTGCCGGCACTTGAACCATTTGCTCTGGAGCGGCTGGTTCTGACAATTACGGCCAACGCCTTTTTGCGGCGGATGGCGCGCAATCTGGCCGGCTCGCTGCTGGCAATCGGCCTGGGAGAGTGGCAGGTTGAAGACCTTGCCGCGGCGCTAAAGGCGAAGGACCGCAGCCGTTCAGCGCCGCCGCTCCCCCCCGGTGGGCTGGTCCTGGAGCGTGTGCAATACGTGGAGTTTAACGATCTGTTTGTTGCCCATTCATAACCCCACCGCACAGAGCGTGGGCTGCCTGCAGGTGAACGAGGAGATTTCAGGGTGAAGACATTGAGCCTGAGTTATGAAGAGGCTAAGAGTGGGCGTGAATGGTGGGTTGTCGATGCAACCGACAAGACACTTGGCCGGCTCGCGTCGGAGATCGCGCACGTCCTGCGCGGCAAGCACAAGCCGGCTTTCACGCCCCACGTCGATTGCGGTGACTTCGTCATCGTTGTCAACTGCGAGAAGTTCCATGTTACCGGCAACCGCCTGGATGAGAAACGCTACTACAGGCATTCTCGCTATCCTGGCGGCCTGAAGAGTCGCACGATGCGCGAGCAACGAGAACGACAACCGCAGAAAATTATCTATGAGGCGGTTAAGGGAATGATTCCCAAGACGCGGCTCGGTCGTGCACAGATGAAAAAATTGAAGGTTTACGCCGGTCCGGAACACCCGCACAAAGCGCAAAAGCCCAAAGCGATGGAGCTGTAGGAGAGCAGAGATGAGCGAGTACATCGAAGCGATTGGACGCCGCAAGAGCGCCACGGCACGGGTACGGCTGTACGAAGGCGACGGTGAAATTGTCGTCAACAGCCTGCCGATGGATGGCTACTTCGGGCGAGCGCTCGACCAGATGGTGATCCGTCAGCCACTGGTCCTGACTGGCACGGAGCATAGCTTTAACATCAGCATCAAGGTGAATGGCGGTGGAGAAGGCGGCCAGGCCCACGCCGCTCGCCATGGGCTGTCGCGGGCGCTCGTGGCAGCCGACGCAAATCTGCGTCCTACCTTGAAGGCCGCCGGTTTTCTGACACGCGATGCCCGCGTGAAGGAGCGCATGAAGCCCGGGTTGAAGCGGGCGCGCAAGGCTCCGCAATACACCAAGCGTTAAGAGCGCTGACTGGAAAACGACAACTGTGAAAAGCGATGGCCCCGGCCATCGCTTTTTGTTCGGCACTCTGTTCGGGACGTCCGACGGTTGTCTGCTCAGACGTCCACCCGGCTGCCTGGAACGACAGACGCTCCGGACACGAAGTCGATCAGGGAGAATCCGGCGAATATGCTGATCCGATGCGGATTGCTTCTTGTCACCGAAAAGTCCGACCCCGTGCACGATGATGCAGCGCTGACCGAGGTGCAGAGCTTGCTGGCCGCAAGGTTGGACGGCGCGCTGCCCCTTGCCAGCCGCATCTATGCCGCGCCGCCTCGCTATCAGGTGGAGGAGACCCTGCGCGAGTGGTGCGACGAGGAAGAACTCGATCTGATCCTCACGGTGGGCGGCACCTTCCCGGCGCCGGGGCCCTCGGAACAGCAGATCGTGCCGGAAGCGACGGCTGCCGTACTGGAACGGACGACGCCTTCGCTGCCAGAGACGATGCGTGCGCGCGCTGCAGAAAAGCACCCCTTCGCGCTGCTGGATCGGAGCGTGGCCGGCATCCGCGGGCGGACACTGATCGTCAACCTGCCGGGCGGACGGGAACTGCCCGCGGCCTTTCTGGAGGGCATCATCGACCTGCTTCCGTTGATCGCGGCGCGGCTCAGGTCTGAAGATGGACTGCCCGCGATAGATGCCGTGCAAGTTCCCCCTGCGCGCGAGTTCTCCCAGCCCAAATCCGGCGCGCTGGACCAGGAAGAGTTCGCCGCGTTTCTGCAGCGTCGCAACAGAGCAGATTGAGAAATCGTCGTCACGCGCAGCTGTTTCAAACCGGGCGTAATGGGGACAGCGATTTCTTGACTTTTGTCCCCGATTGGGGGTACGATATTTCCTGTAGCGGACTTTACAGCCACCGCCGCCGTTTCCTGGTAGAATCGGTGTTGCGTGGGACGAAGAAGGCAGGTCCGGCCAGAAGGCAGCATTTTGCATGGTCGCATACAGGAGTAGGAGACGAAAAGATGGGCGAGAACACAGTCGTTGTTACAGATGCGAATTTTGAGGATGAGGTCATCCAGTCGGATCTTCCCGTGCTGGTTGACTTTTGGGCCGAGTGGTGCGGTCCGTGCAAGATGATTGCCCCGGTCCTGGATGAGATTGCATCCGAATTGGATGGCAAGCTGACCATCGGCAAGCTCGACGTGGACGAAAACCAGAGCACTGCGATGGCGTTCGGCGTGATGAGCATTCCCACGCTCATGTTGTTCAAAGACGGCCAGCAAGTGGAGACAATCGTCGGTTTCCAGCAAAAGGCACAGTTGCTGGGCAAGATTCAAGCACACCTGAACTGACGTCCGGTTCGAGTTGATTCCTGCGAGGACCCGCCGTGTTTGCGGCGGGTCTTTTTTGATCCCCAAAACGGGTGCTACAATTGTCGGCATCCGGCGTGCGGGAGCCATTCTTCATCTGACAAACACATATTTCATGGTCAGCGGAGGGAAGAAATGAGCGAACAAAAGAAGATGATCCTCAGCGAGACGCAGATGCCGACCCACTGGTACAACATCAACGCCGACCTGCCCGCCGCGGGCGTTGAGTTGCCGCCGCCTTTGCATCCCGGCACGGGTCAGCCGATCGGGCCGGACGATCTGGCGCCCCTGTTTCCGATGTCGCTGATCTTGCAGGAAGTGAGCGCCGAGCGTTATGTCGAGATTCCGCAGCCGGTGCAGGACGTATACAGAATGTGGCGGCCTACGCCCCTGGTCCGAGCACATGAATGGGAGAGGGCGCTGGATACGCCGGCCCGCATCTACTACAAGTACGAGGGCGTCAGCCCGTCCGGCAGCCACAAGCCGAATACCGCGGTCGCCCAGGCCTACTACAACAAAGAGGAGGGCGTCACCCGTCTCGCGACCGAGACGGGCGCCGGCCAGTGGGGCAGTGCGCTCAGCTTTGCCTGCCAGGTTTTCGGGTTGGCGTGCAAAGTCTATATGGTGCGGGTAAGCTACGAGCAGAAGCCCTATCGCAAGGTCATGATGCAGACGTGGGGAGCGGAGGTCGTACCCAGCCCCAGCCCCGACACGAACGCCGGCCGCCAGATCCTGGCTGAAAGCCCGGAAAGCACCGGCAGTCTCGGTATCGCCATATCGGAGGCAGTCGAAGACGCCGCCACGCGCGACGATACGAAGTATTCACTCGGCTCCGTCCTGAACCATGTGCTTATGCATCAGACCGTCATCGGCCAGGAGGTGATTTCCGGGTTGGAGGCTTTCGCTGAGGACTGGCCGGACGTGCTGATCGGTTGCACCGGCGGCGGCAGCAACTTTGCCGGATTTGCCTTCCCGTTCCTCAAGGAGAATATCAGCGGCGGCAGGAACGCCCGCGTCGTGGCGGTAGAGCCGGCGGCTGCACCCAGCCTGACGCGCGGCGTCTACACCTACGATTTCGGCGACACCGCGCAGATGACCCCACTGATTAAGATGCACACGCTCGGCCACGACTTTGTGCCCGCGCCGATTCACGCCGGCGGGCTGCGCTACCACGGCATGAGCGCACAGGTCAGCGCGTTGCATGCGGCTGGACTGATCGAGGCGGTCAGTGTTCAGCAGCGGGCAATCTTCGAGGCCGCGCTCTCCTTTGCAAGTTCGGAGGGCATCCTGCCGGCGCCCGAGCCGGCCCACGCCATTTGGGGTGCCATGCAGGAAGCGCTGGCCTGCAAAGAGAGCGGCGAGAGCAAAGTGATCGTTTTCAACATGTGCGGCCACGGCCACTTCGACCTGGCGGCCTACGAGCAGCACCTGGCTGATAATCTGGAAGATTTCGACTACCCTGAAGAGGCGATCCGGGCCAGCCTGCAGAAAGTGCCGTCGGTCTAGAGGTAGGTTCCCAAAGATTTCGTAGCTATGCAGGGGCGCGTTCGGTTCAGCGGGCGGTCTGCGTTGTCAGCATAGATATGACCAGCTGCAGCACAAACAGCAACAGAAAGATCGCCAGGTCGATGATGGCGACCAGGATGAAGGCGCCGGTCAGCAGCTGTATCGGGCCGAGAAGAAAGTTGAGCAGCAGCACCACATTGCGGCCCGACTGATCGATGAGCACGAACAGTGCGACGATGATGAGGAGATAGATGCCCAGTGACTTGAGCGGCGCGCGGTCGCTTGCGCTGGGCATCATCGCGTTCGCGATGGCGAACAGTTGATAGCTCCACCACAGGCTGTCGGGCCTGTGGGCCAGGCCATTGACGATAAAACTCAACCCATCGAGCAGTCTGCCTGTGCGCCAGGCGAACGCGATTGTCTCGGTGTCGAAGACCTGCTCGCCGATGAGGACGATCAGCGCCGACCCGACCAGCAACGGCGCCAATCCCACCAAGCTGTCCTTCAGCGCGCCGCCCGACGCAACCGTCACACTGCCCAGTCCGATCGTGTTTCGAGTGAACTTCGGCCACACGCGAAATCTGCTCGTTCTCAAGCCGAGGATCCTGGCGATCAGCCAGTGCGAGGCCTCGTGAATCAGGATGCCCGGCAGGTAGACCAGGAACAGGACCACCATCGCCAGGTTGGCCGAACCGCTGATCCGGTAGACGATCTCCTGGATCAGCAGACCGATTCGCCAGCTAAGCCACCACAGCGCGGCGAGCAGAATGAAAAAGAGGAGGAAGAATGAATATGGCGACAACACAGCCATCGGGAAGGCGGTCCGGGTCGGCGCGGTCTACGCGCCATACAGTTCACCGGTGATCCGCACCATCTCGGCGTAACTTTCGGCCTCCAGCGACGCGCCGCCAATGAGCGCGCCGTCGATGTGCGGTTCTCGCATGATGGCGCCGATGTTATCCGGCTTTGTGCTGCCGCCGTAGAGGATGCGGACCGTTTCGGCAACGATCTCCCCGTGCATTTCGCGCAGAATGGTTCGTACCTGCCCGCAGATCTTGCCGGCCGTCCCGGCGGTCGCGGCCCGGCCCGTGCCGATCGCCCAGATCGGCTCGTATGCGATTATCGAAGATTGCACCTGCGCGCTGCCCAATCCGTCCAGCGCGGCGCGTACCTGTCGGTTGATGGTCTCGCCGGTCTGGCCGCGTTCGTTCTGCTCGAGCGTTTCGCCGACGCAGACAACCGGGGTGATTTCATGCGCCAGCGCGGCGCGTGTCTTTTTGTTGACGGTCTCGTCGCTCTCCCCGAACAGCTGCCGGCGCTCACTGTGCCCGATAATCACGTAGTCGGCGAGGCCGAGCAGCATCGCCGGGCTGATCTCTCCCGTGTAGGCGCCGCTCTCCTCCCAGTGGCAATTCTGCGCGCCGAGCGAAAAAGGCACCTCCTCCGCCAGCGTTCTGAGCGCGTGCAGACAGATGAAAGGCGGGCACAGCAGCTGCTCTACGACTGCAGAACTGCCGACGCCGACGAGCGCGTCGATCTGGCGCGCCAGGGCAAGCGCCTCCGCCACGGTCTTGTTCATTTTCCAGTTGCCAGCCATCATCGGCTTGCGCATAGCGGGTCTTCTCCGTGGGCGGTGGGGCCGCTTGCGTGAATCTCGAATGCACGGGCAAAGAGCGGACCGCGTTGCACTGTCCGCCTATGACTCTCCGGCCTGGTCATCCCCGTCCGGCTGCGAACCCTCATCACCCGGATTCTCCTCCTCCGGCGGCGCGTTGAAGCGGACCAGCTCCTCTTCAAACTCCTCGGCGCTGAGCCAGCGACCGCCGTTGACTTCGTAGCGGGAGACATTTTTGTTGCGGTCGAACCAGATTTCGACCTCGACCTGTGTAAAGCAGCGGTTCTTGCCGCTTCCCTGCAGCACTTTGCGCGTGTAGTACTCGTTGTCGTTCTCCTCGTCGCGGCTGAGGCTGTTGACCAGATCAATTTCGGCCGCGATCGGTTCGCGACAACGGTTGCTGAAGACATAGATGGGGAGGGCGCGACTACCTCCGCCGCCGCCGCCCGCAAAGAACGATGCCAGTTTCTTGAGGACGCTCATAGGTCACCATCCTTGTCGTCCAGGGCCGCCACACCGGGCAGCACTCTTCCCTCCAGGAATTCGAGGCTCGCGCCGCCGCCGGTGCTCACGTGGGTCATGCGCTCCACCAGTCCCGCCCGCCGCACCGCAGCCGCCGAGTCGCCGCCGCCTACGATCGTGGTTGCGTGGGAAAGGGCCGCCAGCATCTCGGCAATGGCGTTCGTTCCGTGGGCGAAGGCCGGCAACTCGAAAACGCCCATCGGCCCGTTCCACAACACAGTAGAGGCGCCGGCTAGCCGGTTGGCGAAGTGGGCCACCGTGGCCGCGCCGATGTCGAGAGCCATCCAACCCGCCGGCACCTCCTCCACGCTGACCGTGCGGCGTGCGGCGGCCTCGGAAAAACTGTCGGCCGCCACCAGGTCGACCGGAAGCTGGATGCTGCCGTCGCCGGCGCGCAGCAGGGCCCGGGCCGTGTCCAGCGCATCGGTCTCCACCAGGCTCGCCTCCATCCGATGGCCGCAGGCGGCCAGAAACGTGTTGGCCATGCCGCCGCCGACCAGGACCGCATTCACCTTCTGCTGCAGATTCTCGATGACCGCGATCTTGTCGCTGACCTTTGCGCCGCCCAGGATGGCGACGAAGGGGCGTGCCGGCGTTTTCAGCGCGTCACCCAGGTAGGCCAACTCCTTCTCCAACAGGAGGCCGGCTACCGAAGGCAGATGGGCCGCAGCGCCGCTTGTGCTGGCGTGCGCCCTGTGCGCGCTGCCAAATGCATCGTTGACAAACAGATCGCCCAGGCGGGCGAGCGCCGCGCTCAGCGTCGGACTATTGCCGGTTTCGCCCGCCGCGAAGCGTGTGTTCTCCAGCAGCATGAGATCGCCTGGACCGAGGTCGGCTGCGGCCTCTTCCACCACCCGCCCGGTCACGCCGCCGGGAAAGCGGACGTCCGTCTTGAGCAACTGTTCCAACCGCCGTGCGACGGGCCGCAGGCTGTAGCGGGGATCGGACACGCCTATGGGCCGGCCCAGATGGCTCATCAGCACCAGCGACGCCCCCTGCGCGCGCAGGAATTCAACCGTCGGCAAAGAGGCGCGGATGCGGGCGTCGTCGGTGATGCGGCCGCCATCGTCGATTGGCACGTTGAAGTCGACGCGGACAAGCGCGCGCTTACCCTGCCAGTCGATATCCCGGACCGTCCGCTTGCGCATTGCGCTCCGCCCGCACCTGAAGGTTCGGCCTCAGGGCTATATGCCCTGGGCGGCGATAAAGGCCGCCAGATCGGAGACGCGGACACTGTAAGCCCACTCGTTGTCGTACCAGGTAACGACCTTGACCAGGTCGCCGTAGCAGGCGGTGAACTCGGCGTCGATTACGCTGCTGTGGGAATTGCCCTGGAAGTCCGAGCTGACGAGCGGTTCGTAGCTGACATCGAGGATGCCGTCCATCGGCCCCGCGGCGGCCGCGGCAAAGGCCTCCAGCAACGCCTCGGTGCTGCCGGGCGTGCTCACCTTGGCCACAAAGTCGACGACACTGACGGTCGAAGTCGGGACCCGCATGGCCATGCCGTCGAACTTGCCGTCCAGCTCCGGCACCACCAGCGCCACAGCCTTGGCCGCGCCGGTCGAAGTTGGGATGATGTTCATGCCCGCAGCCCTGGCGCGGCGCAGGTCTTCGTGGACAAGATCAAGAATACGCTGGTCGGTCGTATAGGCGTGTACGGTTGTCATCAGACCCTGTTCGATGCCGACCGTGTCGTTGACGACTTTGGCCGCCGGCGCCAGGCAGTTGGTCGTGCAGCTGGCGTTGCTGATGACGTGATGGCTGTCGGGATTGTACTTCCCGTCGTTGACGCCCATGCAGATGGTGATGTCCTCACCTTTGGCCGGCGCGCTGATGATCACCTTTTTGGCGCCGGCCGCGATGTGCAGGGAAGCCGTTTCGCGATCGCGGAAGATACCGGTGCTTTCAACCACTATGTCAACGCCCATCTCCGCCCAGGGCAGTTGGCTGGGATCGCGCTCGCTGAGAACCTTTAGCCGGTCCCCGTTGATCGACAGGTCCCCATCGACGATTTCAACCGCGCCGTCGAAAAGGCCGTAATTGGTATCGTATTTGAACAGGTGGGCCATGGTCTGCACATCACCCAGATCGTTGACGGCGACAAGGTCAAAGCTATCTTTATGGTGCTCAAACAGCGCCTTTGTTACCTGGCGCCCGATGCGGCCAAAGCCATTGATGGCGATCCGTATGGTCATATGGGCCTGTCCTCCACAGTGGTAAACGGTGATTGATGACCGCATTTTACCATATCCGGCTGTTATCGCTGACAATCGCGGCGCCGGGGAGAGCCTTGCCGAGAGCGATCCCTCCGGCGGCGATGGACGCTAATTTAACTGAAGCAATACGGGGTTGTTTGCGCGCACCTAGCACAAAGTTTACAATCAATTTGTAACCGCGCGACTGTCAGATGAAGGAGTGTCCGTGTCGTTCCGGCCTGCGCCAGGACTCGTCCCAACCAAGCCGCTTACATACGAAGAGGCAATCGGCATTCTCTTTCACGATGCCAGATTTGACGGGCGCGCCCCCCGGTCCAACGATCCGGAAGGCCGCCTGGAACGCATGCGCACCGTCCTGGCCGCGTTGGGCAACCCGCAGGAACGCTTTCGCACCGTCCATGTAACCGGCACGAAGGGCAAGGGCAGTACCAGCGCCTACACCGAGTCGATTCTACGTCATCTGGGTTATCGCACCGGGCTTTTCACCAGCCCCCATCTGCACAGCTTCCGCGAACGCATCCGCGTTGACGGTAAGTTGATCAGCCAGAAGGCGTGCGCCGAGCTGATCGAGCGCGCCCTGCCCTACCTTGAAGCGATCCCTGACCTGACCGTTTTTGGCCGCATCACCGTCATCGCCTTTCTCTGCTTTGCCGAGGCCGAGGTCGATTGGGCCGTAGTGGAAGTGGGTGTGGGCGGCCGCTTGGACAGCACTAACGTCGTGCAGCCTGCGGTCTGCGGCATTACCCATGTAAGTATGGACCACATGCACATGCTCGGCGATACGCTGGAGGAGATTGCTGCCGAGAAGGCCGGCATCATCAAGAGAAACAGGCCTGTCTTCAGCGCGCCCCAGAAGGTGAGGGCAAGAGACGTGTTACGGCGGGTTGCCGACGAGAAGGACGCACCCCTGACAGAGGTGCCAAACTACCGGCGGGCAGCCCTGCCTCTGGTAGGCGAACACCAGCAGATCAACGCCGGCATCGCCTTCACCATGGTCCGGGAGCTCCACCGCCAAGGTCTGACACGCTGGGATGACCGCCTCGTCGATCGCGGGCTGTCCAGTACCAGGTGGCCCTGCCGCATTGAATGGCTGCCCCAGCCCGAGAGCGCAAGCCTGCCGCTGGTGGTAGATTGTGCGCACAACGCAGACAGCCTCGAAATTCTGCTCTCGACGCTGGCCTCGATGCACCCAGGGCGACCCTTTACCTTTATCTTCGGGGTAAACCGCGACAAGGACATCGCGCCCATGCTGAAGCGAGCGGCTGCCGCGTCACCGCACATCGTCCTTGTACAGAGCAGGCATCCCAAGGCGATGCCGGTACCCGATCTGCGCGCAGCGATTGACGCGCTCCCGACCAAAGGTGACCGGGCGGCGATCGCGGCGCCGTCGATGAGGGCAGGACTCGAAGCGGCGACGCGCATCACCCCGCCCGACGGTTATCTGGTTGGTACGGGTTCCGTCTTTGTCGCCGCCGAATTGCGGGAGGAATGGAACGAACTGCACCCCGGCCTCTTTGCGGCAGATGACTGGATTCACGAAGCGAACTCGGATCCCCAGCTGGCGCCCCTGCCCCCTGACTACGGCACGATCTGAACAATGAAAAGTCAACACCGGAACCGCGCCGGCGGGAGGCGGACACAGCCGGCCCGGCCACCCTTCAACAGACCGTTCCAGCCGGGCAGTGCAATGCATGGCCCGCAGGTTGACAGAATGCCCGGCCATCGCATTTGGGCAGCCTCGACCCTTGCGCGCTCGGTCTGCCTGCTCGCTGCGGTAATCCTGCTCAGTGCCTGTCAGCCAGTCGAGCCTGACGTGGACTTGACCGTCGATTGGAAGGACATCCTGCCCGAAGAGTGGCAGGCTGTTTCCGCCTGGGAATCGATCAACATCGACGCCGACGCCGAGCTGGAGCGTTTTCTCTTCTATCGCTACGACGCCAGCACGACCGCCGATGGCGAGAGCATTGGAGGTCCGATTGGCGCGGTGATCTACGATCAGCAGACTCCGATCGGAATGCCGGAGGATTCGGACAGCAGCGCAAGACCGCCCGCCCCTTGGATCCAGCCCTACGCCCTTCTGCCCAACTACTGGCAAGGGGCGGGTTATGGATTCGTCGCGCCGCCGCGCCAGAGCGGTTCTCCCGACTGGATCGTCGTCAAGCGCGTGGAGGACAGCGAGACCGAAAACCGCTACTTCGAAGTCCTGGCCGAGCAGATGCCCACTCTGTCAGGCGAACCGCCCAGCGATCTGCCCCTGCACGACGAGCTGATCATCTTCGGCGGCAACAGCCCCATCGGCGGCCCGACCTACATCAGCGTCTTCTGGTGGAGCTCGCTCAGCGAAGGTTACGGGAGCACGCAGATCTCCGCGCCCGGCGGCCTGCACATAGAAGAGTGGGACGGGGCGGCAGACAGGTCGCCGATTCGGACCGTGCGCGCCCGCTATCCCCAGTATGACCGCAGCCTGCTGTGCAAGGAGTCCCGCTTCTACCGCCGGCTGGACCCGGATTTCACCAGCGAGGGCGCGTATCGCGCGGCCGTCTACTATCAGGAGGGCGCTCGCAAGCTGGTCTTCTGTTACGGCATTCCCCAGGAGCCCTTTTATCCGGAAGGCGTGGTACTTTCCTATCTGCTGCAGCCGGACCGCAACGCCCACCTCCTGACCGAGGAGGCCCGCCAAACGGTCCCCGACACGCTGGGAGAGTTTGCCTGGGTCGATTCATTGCAGTACATGGCCACGATCGATACCTACGCCGGACAGGCAGACACCTCGCGCATGATCACCACCACCGTCTGGGCGTCGGTCGTCCACCAGACAGGCAGCCAGTTGGAGAGTCGGCTTTACGCCTTCACGCTGGAGCACGTTCCCTCGGACGTGAGCAACCGCACCACAGACCAGTGGCGGATAATCGGCGTCCAGCTTGACGGCTGAGCTGCGCCGGTCAACACCCGTTTGATAGATCTGGCGCAAGGTTCTGGCACAAGCACAGCCGCCCCGACGCTCAGCGGACCCATTCACCCCAATTCAGCTACACTTCAGGCGAATCCACCGCAGTGCATAACCCGTGCGGCGCAATTCGCCAGCGCGCGATAGGTTTTGACAGGAAAGGGGCGCGGGCCGGTAGCTAATGGCGCACTGTTTGGGCGATGATACAGGCAAATGCGGGCTGTCGAAGCGAGTGGAAGGAAGAAGCGCCGCAGCGCGTCCTTCCGCTAGAACCGCAAACGCACGCAGGCGCACGCGCACACACGAGAAGCCGGCGCTTCCGGCAACAGGTGTCGCTCCAGCGGGAAACGAAATATGCGCAACGTTTCAATAATCGGTATCGGGCAGATGCCCGTCGGGGAACACTGGGACCTTTCGGTGCGGCATATCGCCCATCATGCGATTGCAACCGCGCTGGAGGAGGCCGGAACAGAGCAGGTTGACGCGCTCTTCGTCGGCAATATGCTGAGCGGTACCCTGCTCAGCCAGGAGCACCTGGCAACCCTGATCGCGGACTTCAGCGGGCTGCGCAATGTCGAAGCGGCCAAGATCGAGTCGGCCTGCGCCAGCGGCGCCTCCGCCTTGCGCGTCGGCCATATGGCGGTGGCCAGCGGTATGCAAGATCGCGTGGTCGTTTGCGGCGTGGAGAAGATGACCGACTCGACCGGTGGCAGCACGACCGCCGGCCTCGCCACAGCTGCCGACGCCGAATACGAAGCGGCCCACGGCGTCACCTTTGTCGGCCTCAACGCGCTGATCATGCGCCGCTACATGTACGAATTTGACGCGCCGATGGACGCCTTCGCCGGTTTCAGCATCAATGCCCATCGCAACGGCGCCCACAACGCCAATGCGATGTTCCAAAAGCCGATTTCGCTGGAGACCTATCTGCAGGCACCCATGATCGCCTCTCCTATCAATATCATGGACAGCAGCCCCGTCTGTGACGGCGCGGCCGCAGTCGTGCTTGCGCCGAACGAGCAGGCACAGCAGTACACCACCGGCCACCATCCCGGCAGCGTGGAGATCCTGGCCAGCGCCAGCGCCAACGATACGATTGCGTTGCACGACCGTAAAGACCCTCTTTTTCTTGAAGCCGCCTATGTCAGCAGCCAGCAGGCCTACGTGCAAAGCGGGGTGACGCCGGCCGACGTCGACTTCTTCGAGCTTCACGATGCCTTCACCATCATGAGCGCGCTCAGCCTCGAGGCGACCGGCTACGCGCGGCGCGGCGAAGGCTGGCATCTGGCCGCGGACGAAGCGATCGGCCCGGACGGACGCATTCCCCTCAGCACGCTGGGAGGGCTCAAGAGCCGGGGCCATCCGGTCGGCGCCACCGGCGTATATCAGGTCGTCGAGGCGGTTCAACAGTTGCGAGGCGAGGCCGGGCCGGGTCAGATTCCAAACGCGACGGTCGGCATGACACAGAACATCGGCGGCAGCGGCGCAACGATCGTCACGCACATTCTGGGCAGTTGAGTGGGCAATTTGCAGAGGGCGCTCGGGCGCAGAAACCTCTGTCAAAAGCTATCAGCACAGCGCTATGCCTTCCGATAGGTAGAGTTTGATAGGTCAATTAGCGTACGATTGGGGCAGTACAGCAAACATGACAAATCTCAGTCAGTGAGGAATTCATGAGCATTGCCAGCCTTTGGCGCACGAGACAACAACGATACAGTCTGCAGGGCGAGATCTGCCCGGACTGCCATCAGGCAATCTTTCCCCCGCGCGATGTCTGCCCCCATTGCAGCGAAGCGGCCGGCCCGCTTCACACAATGAGCGGACGCGGCGAAGTCTACAGTTTTACGAAGATGTTCAACGTGCCGGAGGGCTTTCAACCGCAGCGGCCCTACACCGTGGCTCTCGTCAGGTTGGAGGAAGGGCCGATGGTGACCGCGCAACTGACCGATATCTCTGACGATGACGTCGAGATCGGGATGCCTGTCGAAATGGTGACGCGCAAACTGCGCGAAGAGGGCGACAGCGGCGAAATCGTCTACGGTTACAAGTTTCGCCCCGTCTACGCCGCCGCTGATTGAGCCGCGCAGACTTCGTCAGATGCACTGGGACGCATGCCGCGGCATGCGTCCCAGTGCATTGTGAACTGCCCCGCGCAACCGCATCTCCAACTCGCCAGCACCCTCCCGCAGACGACCAAACGATTCACTACTGCTCAGAGTCCTACCGCCAAACCCGATCGCGACCCGCCCTTCCCGCCCAGTTGAATTCAACGCCAGCGTTCTCGATTGCAACAGTTCGATGGACTCGGGCGCGTTGTCGCGATTTCGCCTAACTCGCTAAAACTATTATATATAAACACATATGTTCACAGGCCGGCGCCCCAGCTGCACCGCGTAACGCCGTAGATTCGCGGGCCAACCACTGCCGCGACATCCGTCGTCTGAGTCAAAGCCGAAAAAACATAGGGCAAACGCTCGTAAACGCTCGCAGACGCTCGTAAACACTCGTACGAGCGCACGCGAGGGCAGCCCCCGACTGGCGAGAACGATCGTTCTGTGCTACAAGCCGTCGCCAAGCTTTTTCGAATTCCCGTCGCAATCGGGTACGCTCCACCGTTCTGGACTGCTCGCCCAATGTGGATTTGGTAGACAAAGCAAACTACTTATGGGATAATATCTCGCAGGAGGCAATTTGAATGGCGCAAGATAGACATTATCCCAGCTATTTCACCTGTGTTGCCGAGATTCTGAGCAACGCCAGGACACCCCTCAGCGTCGATGCCCTCGTTTCCCGCATTGCGAATCGACGACCCATAAGCAGCGGTGCGCGCAGCGCCGTCTATCAGGCGATCAACCGGCTGTACCAGGCCATTCCCCTTGGGCATGGACGCTTCGGATGGCTCTCCTGCCTGCTGCAAGACCAGCAGTTCCGCCATCCCCTCAGCCGCTACGAAATCAAAAAGGGAAACCTGCTCCTGGACGAGCTGGAACATGCCGTCTTCTTTCCCCAGTTCTTTCAAGCCCATCAACCCGATACGCGACTGATATCGGTTGAGTTGATGGGGGGACCTACACTGCAGGCGCACGCCGACATTGAACAGGGCACCTGGGCCTTGCGCCTTGGGCGGGCCTTTGTGCAGTGGGTTGATCAGATCGGCGGAACGACACAGGACGACCTTCTGATTCACGTGCAGGATGCCGTCAGCGGAGAATACGGGATTCGGTTGCAACCCAAAGAGTCCCGGCAGGAAGACCAGATCCGCAACCGCAACGTCGCTCTATCGCGGGCAGCCGAACGGATCGTCAGCGGAGACCGCAAGTCGCGTAAGGCGATGCCGGCCTGGGAGCTGGCCGCGGCCCTGATTGGTCAGAAGGTGTTCAGCGAGGACATCCCGCCGGACGATATGCACTTCGTTCTGCACGAGTACAGCACCCTGCATCTGCTCGACGACATCGGTTACACGACCGAGCGCCAGGACAAGAGCGCCGACGACTCGGCCTCCCTGCGCCGCGACTTGCCCCCCCGTGAAGAAAAATCTCTCAGAAACCCGTACCAGTTTCTGGCAGAGAACTGGGATGTCGACCGTTTGGAGCAGTTCTTCCAGGGGAGCGGGCCTGCCGGTATCTCTCAGTCCGAATGGGGGCGAGCCGAACTGTCTCCCATGGATGCAGAGGGGGAGAGCTGTGAAGCCTACCAGGCATACCTGAGCGACCTCGAAGAGTTTGGCCCGGGTACGTCTCCGCTTGACCACATGGAGTTCCACCTGCTGGAAGCCGAATTGGAAATGCTGGTCAGCCTTGAGCAGGAGTTCGGGTTTCTGATGCCAGAGCAGGAACGGCGCAAAAACGAGCTGGCTGAACGTCTCTTCATCGATCCTGATTTTCTGTTGGGCGGCGATTGGGACCAGGACGACCTCGGTGACGTCCCTTTCTGGAACAATTAGGCGTTCGCGCGTTCGGAGCGGACAGTCGGGTCAGGGGCCGCCGATCGAGTGATCTCGGCGGTCTTGTTTTTCCGCCCCTCACGCCCGTCTCATGCGGGCGCGCGCTTGGCGACTGCCCATAGTCGTTGAGGTATCCGCGGCTGTGCTGGGAGAGTTGCTTCGCCCGTGAAATCCGATGCCACAACCGGTTAACTGTCGTTACTTCTACGGGGACTATCACCGCGGCAATGCGCGGGAGACCTGCCGCCTGCTCGAGGCAAGCCCAGGCAATGAACGCCCCTGGCGGCGCAAGCATTGCAACAGCTGTCCGGTTCCCGCCCTGCTGATGACGAGCAGCTGCCGCTCGCTTCTGCTCGAAGTTGAGGTCAAAAAGCGCTTCCTCTCCGAGCGGGTGGAAGTTACATTCTCCGTTTGCAGCAATCACCTGATCGAGCTGGAAGACCCGCTGCACTGTCCCCAGTGCGATCGCGAACGCCAGGAATAAGGGGGCCACATTCCGCCTGAACATGCACTGCGAAATATGGCCCCCTGTTGACTGTCTGTTTGGCTTATCGGCCCGGCGGCAAGTGGATCCCCGCCGCGACTACGCCGGTGAGCGCCTCACTTTCGGCCCGGACGGGCTGCGCGGCTTGGAGCGCCATCTGGCAATTCGTTTGCGGACCACAGGGATCCGCACAATCAGGAAGAAACCAAGCAGCGCACCCCAGGCCGCAGGCTCCCGGTAATCGGCCTTCACAACCCAGACATAATGGAAGACCGCGAGGACGCCGGCAACGTAGACCCACTGGTGCAGCTTCTTCCACGCCCTTTTGAGACGGCGCTGCCACGCCGTCGATGAGGTCAAAGCAAGCGGCAGCAGAATCAACAGCGCAGCGAAGCCGACGATGACATACAGCTTGGTGCCGACATCCTGCCAGATGTAGGTCCACAGGAAGCCGTAATCGACGCCGATGAAGATGTAGAAGTGGATGGCCGCGTAGCTGAATGCATAGAGGCCGAGCCATTTGCGCGCCGCAATGATGTTTCGCCAGCCCAGGACGATGTTGCAAGGCGTGCACGCCAGCGAGAGAACGAGCAGGACAAGTGCCGTCTTGCCGGTGCGGAGCGTCCAGTCCTGAATTGGATTGACGCTGAGTCCGTTTGTGTAGTCGTCGTACAGCAGCCATGCAAACGGAATCAAGGCGCCGATATGCGTCAGCCACAGGATTTGAGTCTTTGTAAGCAGCTTGTCGATATTCATTCCTTCACCCCCTACGCCTCGTCACACCGCTCTCTGGCGTCTGCCAAATCCTGCCGAACCCGGCTCCTGTTCGCAACCGGGATATTCCTCCTGTACGCCCGCACTCCGAGGCGTGTGACAGACATGAGTACGGGCGCACAGCGCTACAGTTTTGCTAGTAATTCGCCACCAGGTCCATGCCCTCATAGAGGTGGGCAACCTGCTCCTCGTACCCGTTGAACATCAGGGTCTCGCGCCGGCCCCTTTCACCGATGCGCCGCTCGGTGGCCTGTGACCAGCGCGGGTGATTGACGGTTGGATTCACGTTGGCATAGAAGCCGTACTCATGGCCGGCCGCCGCCATCCACAGCGAGGTCGGCTGCTCGGTGACGAGTTCGATCTTGACGATCGACTTGATGCTCTTGAAACCGTACTTCCAGGGCACGACCAAGCGAATCGGCGCGCCGTTTTGGGGGAGCAAGTCCTTACCGTAAAGGCCCGTGCCGAGAATCGCCAGCGGATTCATGGCCTCGTCGACGCGCAGGCCTTCGACATAAGGCCATTCGTACCAGCTGCTGTTCCTCTGTCCGGGCATCCCTTCCGGGTCGAGAATGGTCTCGAAGCGGACATACTGCGCCTCCGACTTCGGCTCGACGACGGCAAGCAGGTCGGAGATCGGGAAGCCCATCCACGGAATCACCATCGACCAGGCCTCAACGCAGCGCAGCCGGTAGACGCGCTCTTCAATGTCGAACATCTTGCGCAGGTCGTCGACATCGTAAGTGCCCGGGTTGTTGACCAGCCCACCGACCTCGACCGTCCACGGGGAGGTTGGGTAGCCTTCGGCCAGGCGCGCTACCGCCTGCTTATCAGTGGAGAACTCATAGTAGTTATTGTAGTTGGTGATCTGATCGAATGTGTTGAGCGGGTCCCCCAGTTCGTCAGCGGTTCCAGCCACTGCCTGCGCCGCTTCTGGCTGTGCCGCACCCTCCGCTTCGCCGCTGCTGGCCATCTCCTCCGTTTCGGGCATCCTGCAAGCGGCCAGCACCGCCGCGCTGAGCGCAACGCCCGCGCCCTTCATCAGGCTGCGCCGGTTGAGGTAGATATGCTCCGGCGTAATCTCACTCGAGGGAATTTCGGGAATCTGAATGCGTGCCATGGTTCTCATCCTTTCTCCATTCGCCTAAAGTTCAGAACTGTTGCGGCCTTCCGACTTCGTATTCAATCCTGAGTATAGCCAAGAAATGTTACGGAACTATTGCGGACAATCTTATCAGACAATTATCGATATCTGAAATGATATGGGCTGGGCCGGCCTCTATCAGTGATGCGCAATACATACTGGAGCCAAGTTGCGGAGGCCGCGTGATGCCAAGTAAAGTATTGCTTGCAGTGCCGTCTGTTTGATAGAGACAGAGTCCTGAAGAACTGCCGCAGCCTACCTGGCGCGAATGCGCGTTTGAAAGCGCGACGTATCGAAGCTTGCTACCATGAAGCCTTCTCTGATTCATGCCGCTGTCGTTCATTTTCCGATCGCGCTGCTGATCTGCGGATCTCTTGCCATGCTTGGATACCTCCATCGCTGGCCGCGCGCTGAACTGCGGATTATCGGCTGGGGCCTTCTCCTTCCCGGCTGGTTGACCGTGCTGGCGGCCATTATCAGCGGCATCGTTGCCCAGGGGGGCCTGCCGCCCGACGCGCCGTTTCGCCCAATTCTCAACTGGCATACCGGCAGCGGGCTTGCTTTGGCCGTTCTCTACGCGGAGCTGCTCTACCGCGGCTGGCTGCATTGGATGCGAACGAAAAGGGCGGAAGCGGGCGACTCCGCTGCGCCGGGGGACATTCTGGACGAACGCAGTGGAAAATGGCGGCTGACCCTGCAGCTTCTCCTGGGCATCGGACTGGTGGTCCTCAGCGGCTGGCTCGGAGGACATCTCGTCTACGTTCACGGCGTAGGTGTGCCATGAAAGAGCAATGCCTACTACATATTTTGTACGGCGCATGCAGTAAAATCCCCCTATGACGAAGATCCTTGTGGTGGATGACGACCAGCTGATGCGACGCAGCCTCTCGATCGGTCTGCAGAACGCCGGCTACCGCACCGAGACCGCCACCAGCGGTGAAGAGGCGCTGGCCAAAGCCCGCCTGGTCCGGCCGCAGCTCGTACTGCTCGACATCGGCCTGCCCGGAGTCGATGGGCTGGAAACGCTGCGGGCGCTGCAGCACTCTCTCGAAGCGCCTGTCATCTTTGTGACCGCCCGCCGTCGCGAGCTGGATGAAATCGTCGGCCTCGAGTTGGGCGCGGACGACTACGTGACCAAGCCCTTCGACATGGATGTGCTCCTGGCCAGGGTAAAGGCCGTACTGCGGCGCGCTGCCGCAGACGAGGAACGCGGCGGCACCGAAATGCCCCTGCTTGTCGTCGGCGACTTGGAGTTGGACCGTGCCGCGCATCGGGTTACGGTTGGCGGGCGCACCGTCGCGCTTACGCCCAAAGAGTTTCAACTGCTCGCTTTTCTGGCAAGCCGGGCTGGTGAAGTCGTCCCTGTCGCCAACATACTGAGTAACGTGTGGGGGCCGGACTGGGTCGGCGAAATGCAGACCGTCTATGTCCATATCCGCTGGCTGCGCACAAAGATAGAGGAAGATGCGACGCATCCCCGCCGTATACATACGGTGCGGGGCGTGGGCTACCGATTGACCCCCGTGGGCAAGGATGACCCGAATGTGGCGTAACCTGCGCAGCCGGCTGGCTATCAGCCATCTGCTTCCCCTGCTGGTGATCGTTCCCCTGCTCAGCCTCCTGCTCTACTACCTGCTCGAAGCCCGATACGTCTTGGAGGAAGCGACCGCTGAGCTGGCCGGACAGGGCGAGCTGATTTCACGGCTCTATCAGGCCGAACTGTCCGCGCTGGAGGACGAAGAGCAGGCGCGCTCCCTGTTCGCCCGGCTGCAAGTGCAGGTCCCCGTCCTCTTCCATGTTGTGGACGAAGAGGGCGACATCGTGGTCAGGCCGGGCATCGCCACCGCCTCGACAAAGGTTCCCCTGCGCCCGCCGGACCCGGAGCTACTGCGAAAGGCCCTGGCCGGCGAGATCGCGCGGCAGGTGCGGCAAGGCAGCGCGGCGGTCGCGGTTCCCTTGCATAACGAACACCGGGAGGTGGTCGGCGCCGTGCACCTGTCGATGCAACTGACCCAGGTGTCCAATCGGCTTGCGATTCTGCGCTGGACCGTTTGGGGGACTGTGGGCGTCGGACTGCTGGTGGCAGTTCTACTGAGTTTCGCGCTCAGCCGCTCGTTGAATCAGCCCCTGGAGCGTCTGACGAGAGCCTCGCGCGCCGTAAACTTTGACAGCGCGCCCAGCCCTGTGAAGGAAGAAGGGCCGACCGAAGTGCGCACGCTGGCGCGCAACTTCAATGAGATGTCGGAGCGGTTGTATGAGTTGGAGCAGGGAAGGAGGCGTCTGCTGAGCGCCGTCGTGCACGAACTGGGCCGCCCATTGGGCGCGATCAAAGCCGCGGCACAAGTTATGGGCCAGCATGACACAGAATCAGACGTGGTCGTCGAACTCTCATCCGGCATCGACGATCAGGTCAATCAGCTGCGAAGTCTGCTGGACGACCTGGCCCTGCTGGCCCGCAATGATATGCGCGATCTGGCGCTTGACCTCGTTCCCACCGACGTTGGCGCGCTCGTCCGCGAAGAGTGCCGCCGTTATGACCCGCGCATAATGGAAAAGGAGATCGAGCTGGCCGCGAACATCGCTCCGGATGCAACGCTCCCGGCGGCAGACCCGATGCGGCTGGGCCAGATCGTCGGCAATCTGCTCGACAACGCCATCAAGTACACACCGCACGGCGGGCAAATCCGGGTTGACGTACGTTCCGACGTGGACATGGTCGAGCTGACGATTGAGGACTCCGGGCCGGGCATCGACCCGTCCGAACTGGAGCGCATCTTTGACTTTCTCTACCGCTCCCCGCGGCAGGAGCGGCTGCGCGAAGGCATGGGTATCGGGCTGGCCCTCTCGCGCCGGCTGGCAGAGGCGCAGGGCGGCACACTGACCGCCCACAACCGCGCCGCCGGCACGGGCGCCCGATTCGTGCTCTCTCTCAACAGAAAGCCGGCGGAGCCCAACAAAGGTCCCTGATGACGCCGCAGCGACGATAAGATTTCGTTAAAGTTTCCATAGGGAACCGATAAGGACGGCGGCGGCGAAACCTGCTATGCTTGGGGCATTTGGAGGAGTTGATTTGGACCACTCTCTCTGATATCGGAGATGAGATGGCTTATAGACCAAGGAAGACGTAACAGTGCAACCAAAAACAATTCGTCTGCGGACGTTTCTGGTTGTGGTCGGCATTCTGGCTATCGCCTTTGTCATCGGATTGGCCGGAATCGGAAAAATAGAGATCACACCGGCTACGGTAGAAGCCACCACCGACCAGTCACCACCGCAAGAGATCACATACATTACGCAAGAGGGAAGCCCCGATCATCCCGACCAGGAACTGCTTTCCCGCATCTACGAAGGGGCGACGCAGTCCGTCGTCAGCATCCTGGCGCGGCTCCCGGAGTCCCGCTCTGGGAATCCTTCCCGGCCGCAGGGGGGTCAGGGCAGCGGCTGGGTCTGGGATGAAGACGGGCACATAGTCACCAACAACCATGTCGTCGAGAACGCGACCGAGATCATCGTCAACTTCGCCAATGGCATGTGGGCGGAGGCCGAATTGGTCGCCCGCGATCCCCAGTCGGACTTGGCCGTACTCCGTGTTGAAGCGCCTGACGGCATGTCGCTGCGGGCACTGGCGCGCGCGGAAACGCTGCCCAAGGTCGGCCACTATACGATCGCACTCGGCAGCCCTTTCGGACTTGAAAACTCAATGTCTTTGGGCATTGTCAGCGCACTCGGCCGCAGCTTCCCCATGGGTGATCCCGGGCGTGTTGGCCGCTATTCGCTGCCCGACGTAATCCAGACCGATGCGGCGATCAATCCCGGCAATTCGGGCGGGCCGCTGCTCGACCTGAACGGGCGGGTCGTGGGTGTCAACTTCGCGATTCGCACCGAAGGGCGTTCGATAACCGGTGCCGGCGTCAATTCAGGCGTAGGCTTCGCCATCCCCATAACGGTGGTCGAGCGAATCGTTCCCGCCCTGATCGACGATGGAGAGTATCGTTATCCCTTCCTGGGCATCTCCGGGATGACGGTCTCGGCGCCGGTGGCCGCGCAGATGAATCTGGAGGACAACGTCCTCGGAGTATATGTCAGCCGGGCGTTGGAGGGCGGCCCGTCTGTCGATGCCGGTGTGCGCCGAGGCGACATTATCGTCAGCATCGATGGAATGGAGGTCCGCAGCTTCGAGGATGTGATCAGCTACCTTATCCTGCAGAAGTCGCCCGGCGAGACCGTGGAGCTGGGCGTTCTGCGCAACGGCAGAAGCCGCACGATCGATGTTGAGCTGGTTACCCGCCCGGCGACGGCGGACGAAGACCCCGATCTGCAGTGGGTCAGTCTCAGAGAAGCGGTCGAAATCGCCGCCGATGCGGTCGCCGAGTCCGAAGACATTGGGACCGTCGTCAACAGTTCTGCCCGCGGCGGCATTCGCGGCGGCGTCAGGGTATGGACCGTCACACTGGAGGGCGAGAACGGCACCGCGACCGTCGTGGTTGAGGCTGAAGAAGGAGAAATACTAGCCCTCGAAGTGGATGATGGCAATTGAGTGGGGTTCAGTGCGCTCCCTTTCGCTCCCCTGCACTCCATTGCGAGAGGGAGCGCACCCTACGCTACCTTTCAATTGACAATTACCTCCTCCAATACAGCAGTCGGGGAGCCGGGGCAATGACGCCCGGCTCCTCACTGTGTCTGCAGCGCGCAGGCACTGTTATACTCAGTCGGCAATCAGAACCAAACAGGCACAGACGAAAGGAAGCAAGATGTCTGAAATCGTAGGCGCGACGCATCAGTTTCACGATGCCGATTACGCTGAGGAGTGGGCGCATCGCTTTATCCCCACTCCAGAGAGGCTGCACCTGTTCGAGACGATCTTGCAGCAGTTGCAAAGCGCCGTTCCCGCGGAAGGCCATGTCGTCGAGCTGGGCATCGGGCCCGCCTATCTGGCCGAATATCTGCTTGCACGCCTGCCGTCTATCTCCTATGAAGGCGTCGATTTTTCGCAGCCGATGCTGACCCAGGCCGGGTCCCGTCTGGAACGGTTTGCCGCCCGTCTGCATCTGCAACAAGCTGATCTGCTGGACGACCGCTGGGGCGCCGACCTGTCGCGTCCGCCGGCAGCGATCGTGTCTACCTGGGCCCTTCACGACCTGGGCGGACAGGCGCAGACCGCCCAGGTCTATCGCGCCTGCGCACGCGCGTTGCCGCAGGTCGGGCCGCTCCTGAACGGCGACTTCGTCAAACCGGAAGGAACGCCCCACCCCTTCGAGCCAGGCCGCTTCCCAGTCAACCGCCACCTGGAACTGCTGCAGGAGGCCGGCTTCTCCCGAGTATCCTCTTTGGGACTGTGGGAAGAAGAGATCGATGCGCCGACACCTTCCCAGAACTACGCCTGTCTGCTTGCCATTGTCTGACAATGGCGGCGTCCATCGGCGAAACAAGGGCAGCACGGCTTGACTTCGGCAAGGGTGGTGCTACCATAAACGCAATTTCCTGCGCCATCCTGCCGGGTACAGCTAGCGGCGGGATTTCCACCATTTTGACGGCTGTTCAGGCCGTCCCGATTGCAGTTAGGAAGGACTGACCATGGCTGAAGCGCCCTTTGAAATCCCCAAAGCCCACCGCTGGTTCGGAATCCAGCTCAACAACAGCACGATGGACGCCTTGGACGCCGGGCTGGTGACAGCGGAGACAGCCGAGCCGTACATTCACGCCGCGCACGCAAGCTGCCACCACTGGATGCAGGTCGGCACGGTCGCCAATCATGGTCGCGGTGAGTTTGCCGTCGCTAGCGTCTACGCGGCCGCCGGGCTGAGCGAGGCCGCGCTCCGTCACGCCCGTCGTTATCTGGAGCTGTTTGAAGCCAACCCCGGTGAGATGGAAGATTGGGACAAGGCTTTCGTCTATGATTCCCTGGCCAGGGCATACGCGGCTGCCGGCGATACTGAGGCGGCACGCCAGGCCAAAGCGCAGGCGCAGGCTGCCGGCGATGCCATCACCGATGAGGAAGATCGAAATGTCTTTTTGAACTGGTTTGAAAACGGCAACTGGCACGGCTTGGCCGAAGAGTCGTAGCCGTTCCGTTTATAGGCAGGAACAAGGGATGAACTGTCCGGTCAACTCTCCTGCCACTTATCATAGACCTGCAACCCGCGGCGCTCGCGCATGCCGTCCCGCCAGGCCTCCTTGTGGTTGTGCGTGCGCTGAAACTTGACCCGCAGGCCGGTAGAAACCGGCTCCTCATGGCGGCTGTACCACGCTTCCAGTTTCTGTTCCAGTCGATCCTGAATCTCCGCATACTCATTCCAACCGGCGCGATTGAGGCATTCGCCCGGGTCGCTCTCCAACTCGAACAGGTCATGGGGGCCGTCCGGGTATCGTTTGACGAGCTTGTGGCTCGGCGTGCGCACCATGCGCAGGTCGCCGTATTCGCCGTAACGGGTATCGTCCCACGCGGCCTGGCCGCTGCCGTCCAGCAGATGAATATAGCTGGCGCCGGCATAGTTTCGGCTTTCCTCCAGCCCGACCCCTGCCCATTCGCAGATGGCGCGAAACGTGTCATAGTGGTCCACGCAGCGTTCGCTGACCTGTCCGGCAGCGACCCGGCCCGGCGCGCGGACTATCAGCGGCACACGGGTTGAAATCTCGTACATATTCAGTGGACGTGTGCTGTTGCCTTTGCCCCAGAATCCGTTCTGCCCCACCGAGCAGCCATGGTCCGAGGTATAGATCACGACCGTATTGTCCAGCCGTCCGTCAGCTTCCAACCTGTCCAGCAGTCGGCCCACTTCGCGATCGATCTCCGTGACAGCGGCATAGTAGCCGATGTAGCGGCTGCGGATCTCCTGCTCGGTCGGCTGAATGCCATCGGCCAGGCCTTCATTGCGATGCCACGGGTGGGGCTCATATGGAGGTACATCGCTGAATTCGGCGTCGGCGAAGCGCGCCGTAAGTTGCGGGTCATGTGTCTCGGCCTGGTAGGGCGAATGGGTGGCGATGTAGCCCACATTGAGGAAAAATGGCTGCTCGGATGGGGCGTTGTCCAGGAAGTGCAACGCATAATCTGTGATGAGTGTGCTCTTGTTGCCTGCCAGTTCCAGCGGTTCACCGTTCAGGTGATAGGTATGCGGGCCGTTGTGTGCACCCTGCCAGCGGGGCAGGCCGAAAGCCCAGTCAAAGCCGGGCGGTGTGCGGTGAGAGCGCCCCATGTGCCACTTACCGGACAGGCCGCAGCGGTATCCGGCGTCTGAAAGCAGCTGCGGCAGCGTCACCTCCCCGGCCAGCCAGTCAAAGTCGCCGATAACCGGTTCCGCCTCCTGCAGCCAGTCGTGGATGCCCACCTGCGAGGGCGTGCGCCCGGTCATCAGGCAGGCCCGCGCCGGTGAGCAGACCGGGCACGGCGTGAACGCGTTGGCGAATCGCGCGCCTTCCGCCGCCAGCCTGTCCAGATTGGGCGTCTGCAACTCGCTGTTGCCATAGCAGCCGTTCGCCCACTGGCCGTGGTCGTCGGTCAGAAAAAGGAGGATATTAGGACGGTCCATATGGGGTTAACCTGTCAGGTTTGGTGAGCGGTTCGAGAACTCGATGGTGTTAATCAGGTGGCAGGAAATGAGGATACAGGCTACTTGGGAGGATAGACTCGCACAACTTGACCTGGACGGATTTCTGCAAGAATTCGTTGAACATCTGGAATTAAATCCTATAGGTTTTCCAGCCGTTGAAGCGATGGCCGCAAAACCACAAGCGCCAAATCGAACTGTTGGAGCGGCTGTTGGTAGGAGACTCTGTTTTCCAGGGTCACGAGAACGTCGAAATGACCTTGGGCAGCGCGCAATAGCACACCTTTCTCAAGACCCTTCCAGCCTCTGTACTCTACCGTCTCTACCCTTACTTTTTCAGGAAAAAAGTGTCTGAGACGGATCGGCACGTCTTCATCGAGTAGGACTCTCACCATGTACTCGCAAGTTATCCAGCCCGGCGGGAGAGAGTTCAAGATATTTTTCGACCTGCTAACGTTCGACAGTGGGAAAATCCATAAGGAATTCCCCAATCGAAGACCCTCCTAGGAGATAATGTACTAGCGTTTCTACGGGAACACGCGTACCGGAGAAGACCAGATCTCCACTGTGGACCTTGGGATTACGAGATACCACTTTCGCAAGTTCGACCGTTCTACTTTTCTGTTCAGCCATAGCCCTCTCCATCCGACGAATCAATGCATCAATCTCACAGGCGACGCAATAGGTCCTCCCGATTCAGGACCAACCAGTCTTACCTCCAATTCTATGCCAGCCGATTCCCGTTCTAGCTATCCGTTTCAGTCGACAAGACTGTTCTTACGTCACCGGGTTTTCCAGCGTCATGCCGCCGATCGTAATCCTGACCAGGTCGCCTCTGTGCAGGGTGAACTCGTCGGGCGGGATGATGCCGGTGCCGGTCATCAACAGCGCGCCGTAGGGGAAGGTCAGCTCCCGCATCAGGTAGGCGGCGAGATCTGGGAATGTCCGCTTCATCTCGCTGGTGCCGGTGCTGCCGGCGAAAGCGACTGCCCCTTCCCGCTCGATCTCCAGGCTTATGGGCAGGTCGGTCAACGCGTCGGCGCCGGCCAGGCGGATGCCTGGGCCGACCGCGGCCGAGCCGTCATAAGTCTTGGCCTGGGCCAGGTAAAGCGGGTTCTCGCCCTCGATGTCGCGGCTCGACATGTCGTTGCCGACGGTATAGCCGACGATCTGGCAGGCAGCGTTGATCACAAGGCACAACTCAGGCTCGGGCACGTTCCAGGTGGTGTCAGCGCGTAGGCGCACCGGCTGGCCGTGGCCGACAGTGCGCCAGCCCACCTGTTTGAAAAAGATCTCCGGGCGTTCGGCATCGTAGACCTTTTCATATACATCCGCCGCGCTCTCAGATTCCGCCTTGCGCGCGTCGCGGCTGCGCAGATAGGTGACGCCGCTGCCCCACACCTCCTGCTGCGCGTCGAGCGGCGCCAGCAGCGCCCCGCTCGCCTCTTCGTCTGTCGCCAATTCCGCTAGCAGCGAGGGCAAACCCCCGTCCGGCAGAGTCAACAGCGTGCTGAGCGTTACCCCGGCGGGCAGCAGCTTGCCGTCAACCGCCCAGCGCGGCCCGGCCGGTTCATTGTGGCGAGTGAGATACATTGGCGCTTGCTCCTTGTCGGTTGCGCGGGTCTAGATTGTGGTACTGACCGCGGCGGCATGACTCACCGTCGGCGCTCATCCGTTGCGCTTCTTCCACTCTTCGTACTCCGCCCAGCCCTCGTCATTGAGCGGGTAGTACTTGCTCAACGCGCCACCCTCTTCCAGCTTCATGCGGCTGAAGACCTCCCACTCCTCGTGGGCCAGTGTGTGCTCCAGCACGAGGGGGATCATCTGACGGGGCACGACCACCGCGCCGTCGTCGTCGGCGATAATGGCGTCGCCGGGCAGAACGAGTACATTGCTGATCTTCACCGGAACATTCAGCCCCCACGGGAACAGCTCGGCCTGGGAAGCGTAGTTGGGCGTGAAGCCCACGGTCCACAGAGGCACGCCGATCGTCTGAATGTTGGGCCAGTCGCGCACGCAGCCGTCAACGACCATTCCAGCCCCGCCCCGGCCTTTGAAATAGGTGGTCAGCATCTCGCCGACACAGCCTGTGTAGCGGCTGGCAAAGGCCTGAATGACCAGCACATCGCCGCTTTCGACCGTCTCAAAAACGGCCCACAGCGCGCCGCGCTTCTCCGCGCCCTCCTGGGCCGCGCCCGAAAAAACATCCTCGCGCTGCGGCATGAATGCCAGCGTCACGGCCGGCCCTACGATCTTGGCGCCGGGCGTGCGCGGCAGCGGCCCCTGGATGAAGGTCTGCCGGACGCCGAGTTTGTGCATCGTGGCGCTGGCCGTGGCCGTGCTCACCTGCCGCAGCTGCTCGATCAGATCGGTGTCGGGACGGGCGAAAGGGCCGCCGTCTACGGGCAGAGGTACGCCGGCAGAGGGGACCTCGATGGCCGCGTATTCGTTGCTGGGTCTGCTCATAAGGCCTGTTCCTCAACTGGGCAAATCGGGATGGGATGACTGCGAGTGCCTGCGCCTCAATTGGTTGTGACGGTCATCTGATGGTATGCGAAGAGTACGTATCCCGCAAGCAGCAGACCGGTTGAAGCGCGCGAACTTGCGTGCTACAATGACTGAAAATCGGCCGTGATTTTGGGACCATCGGACAAGCAGAAAGAACGACAAAACGTGCCACCGGAACTCCCCTCTACCTTCGCCTTCAGCCAGTCGAGTCTGCAATCCTACGTCAACTGCCCGCGCCGTTTCTGGCTCGCCTATGTGGAGGAGCTGACCTGGCCGGCCCTCGAAGTGGCGCCCTATGATGAGCACGAGCAGCTGCTGCGACGCGGCGCCCAGTTCCATAGGTTGGTCGAGCGCGCCGAGGCCGGAATGTCGAAAGAGTTGTTGAGCCAGGGTCTGGACCATCCGCTGGATGAATGGTTCGAGAGCTATCTGCGCCACCGGCCGGCCGATCTGCCGAAGGAGAATGTTGAGGTCGAACGCGTGCTGAGCGTGCCCCTGGCGGTAGAGGCAGGACGGTCGCGGCTGGCGGCACGGTACGACCTGATCGCCGTTGTCGGCGAAGATGCGGACCGCCGCGTCGTCATCCTCGACTGGAAGACGAATCAACGCGCGACCCGGCGCTCGCTATTGCAGCAGCGCATGCAGACGCTCGTCTATCCATTCGTTCTGGTGGAGGCCAGCGCCGGTCTGCCCTGGGGCCCGGTGTCGCCGGAGCAGGTCGAGATGCGCTACTGGTTCACCGCGTCGCCGACCGAACCGGTCGCCTTTCATTACAGCAGTGATCTGCACGCCGCCAACCGCGCCAGGCTCAAGGATATATTGAATGATATCCTGCGCCGCGAAAGACAGGCCGATTTCCCCAAAGTTGCCGATACCGACAAGAACCGGCGACGCCTCTGCAGCTACTGCGTATACCGTTCCCGCTGCGATCGCGGCATCGGCGCCGGCAGCCTGGACGAGTTCGACGAAGCCGTATTTCCCGATGCAGACCTGGAGGACGCACTCGATTTCACCCTGGAAGAGGTTCAGGAGCTGGCGTTCTAGATGAAATCCACAGGTGTGTTTCTTGATTCGGGATATGGAATTACCGTTAGCATTACAATCCAGTACGCCGAAAAACATATCGTAATCACGAGTTTTTCCATTGAATACATGCCCGCGGAGTTAACCGGGCTATCGCCATTTGGGTCTTTCCCTTCCAGAATCAAGAGTCGCTTCCTTGACTAAAGTTGTTGTTTCCCCCATTTGTGAAGATAATTCAACCTCGTTGATTCGCCTAGTCATCGGTCAAAAGTGCTGTGGACTCCCAATATTCGAGTTTGATGGGCTTCACGAAACAGGCTTCATCTCCCTTCTTCGACGCTCTGGCCGGTAGACGTCCCATATACTCTCGCCCGTTGGGCGAAGCTTGGCGGGGCGACTCTCGAAGTCTGCTTAGGCGGATCCCGGACGAATCCGTTGATCTTGTGTTCACCTCGCCCCCTTACGCGTTGCTCCGGGCCAAAAAGTACGGCAACGAACCGGAACACAAATACGTGCAGTGGTTCCGGCCATTTGCAAAACAAATCTACCGTATCCTAAAGCCGACAGGGAGCTTCATTCTGAATATTGGAGGTGCATGGAAGCCAGGAATTCCTGTTCGTTCACTTTACCAGTATCAACTCCTAATGGATCTGTGCGCACCTTCCCGGAGACGAAAGGTGAGCTTGGCCCCAAAAACTGGACCACGAGCTAAGGTGTATAATGGAGCAATTCACCCAGCCTGTGGAGGGGCAGAACGATGGTCAAGAAACGGCGGCGACACACGGCGGCCTACAAGTTCTGGGTTGCGCTGGAAGCGCTCGAAGGCAGCAAGACGATTAGCCAGTTATCGAGTGAACACGAGGTTCATGCCAACCTGATACGGGCCTGGAAACGGCAGTTGCAGGAAGACGGACCCCGGATCTTCGCTACCAACGGCGAACGCAAACAACGGGAGCAGGAGGCGCAGGAAGCAGAACTTTATGAACAGATAGGGCGGCTCAAGATGGAACTTGAGTGGCTGAAAAAAAGTTGCCGGCTTCGGTCAGGGAGAGGCGGCGCATGGTCGATAGCCAGCATGCGCTCCTGACTGTACGGCGGCAGTGCGCGTTGCTGGGACTGAATCGGGCCTCCTTCTACTATCAAGCGGCTTCGGAGTCAGCATTGAACTTGGAGTTGATGCGCCTCATTGACGAGCAGTTCCTGCGCACGCCCTTCTATGGCTGGCCCAAGATGACCGCGTATCTGCGTCGTCTGGGCTATGCTGTCAACGGCAAGCGGGTCAGACGGTTGATGCGTCTGATGGGCATTCAAGCCATCTACCCCAGGAGAAGCAGCAGTTCTCCGGGCAAAGGGCACAAGCGCTATCCTTACCTCTTGCGCAATCTGCCGATTACGCATGTCAACCAGGTCTGGAGCGCTGACATCACCTATGTGCCGCTGCTGCGCGGCTTCATCTACCTGGTCGCTGTCATCGACTGGCACAGCCGCTTTGTGCTCGCCTGGCAGCTTTCCAACACCCTGGACAGTCGCTTCTGTCTCGATGCCCTGCACCAGGCGCTGAGCAAGGGTCGACCCAAGATCTTCAACACCGACCAGGGCGCACAGTTCACGGCCGATGCCTTCACCGCCTGCCTGCTTGCAGCCAACATACAGGTCAGCATGGATGGCCGCGGCCGCGCCCTCGACAACGTCTTCTGCGAACGCCTATGGCGCAGCGTCAAGTACGAGGACATCTATCTCAACCAGTATGACACGGTCCGTCAGCTGCGCACTGGGCTGACCGCCTATTTCGACTTCTACAACCATGAGAGACCGCATCAAAGTCTCAACTATCGCACGCCGGCGGAAGAGCACTCCGTGCTCTGTTCAGAGCCGGCCGCATTCGCCTAAATGCACCTTATTTTTCCCATTTCGTGGTCTAACGATTGGGGCCAACCATAGTATTCTACTTGAATGCTGACAACAAACACCTAAAGGAAATCGAGAAAAAAATTGTCCGTCGTCAATCGGAAGCTGCCGTCGACAGTTTCAGAGAAATGCACTGATCATTGCTTTGCTTGCATTTGTACAAGCTGGCAACGCGAAATGGAACGGAAGTCGATTCTATTTATTCCTACAGAGATGAGATGATAAGGGTAAGCGAAACTTTACTCTTTACACGAGAGGAGTTTATGACTGTGTTTGAGGCGGATGAACTGGACTGAATCTATATATTTTTGTAGCGAATTTCACTCCAATTCTCCTCTATATTTCGCTTAGATTTCCTTCCTACCAAATAGGAAAGTTAGTCACAAATTTCAATTGCCCTGGACACTGCTCTGGCGGGAATCGAAAGTCACGGCAGCCTTTGACGCTTTTTGTAGGCATCCCCGCACATAACCCATAATGCCCCCCCAACCCTGGATTCTGCTACCCCAAGTTGAACCCTCGCCGGCACTGCGCGACGCTGTCGGCGGGCATCCCCTGGTCGCGCAACTGTTGGCCCAGCGGCAGTTCGACACGCCGGAGAAGGCCCTCCCCTTTCTCGACATAGCCGCATACACGCCTGCGCCTCCGACCGCCCTGGTCGGCCTCGAGCTCGCCGCGCACACGCTGTTCGATGCCGTAGGCCAGGGCAAGAATATCTTCGTCTGGGGCGACTTCGACGTGGACGGCCAGACCAGCACAACCCTCCTGGTGGCCGCGCTGCGAGAGTTGGCCGCGCCGGAAACTGTCCGCTATCACGTGCCCAACCGTTTCCAGGAGGGCCATGGCATCCGCCCCGCGAAGCTGAACGAGCACTTGGGCGATCCGAGCTTCCCGCCGGACCTGCTGCTGACCTGCGACACTGGCATCGCCGAGGGGGAGGGAATCGGCATCGCCAAGGAGGCCGGGCTGACCGTAGTCGTCACCGATCACCATGACCTGCCCGCCGAGTTTGCCGATACCCAGCCGGGCGCGGCCCCTCCTTGCGCTGAGTCGGTTGAGCTCGCCGGCGTCCATAGCGTGCGCCGGGCCGATGCCATCGTGAACCCCAAGTTTCTGCGCGAAGATGATCCGCTGCGGACATTGCCCGGCGTGGGCGTCGCCTTCAAGCTGGTGCAACAGCTTTACAAACTGGCCGGCGATCCCGACGGCGCGGCGCAGTTCCTCGATCTGGTGGCCCTGGGCATCGTCGCAGACGTGGCCGAGCAACTGTACGACACCCGCTATCTGCTGCAGGTGGGGCTGGAGAAACTGCGCAATACCGAACGAATCGGCCTCAAGGCGCTGATGAACAGCGCCCGCATCTCTCCGCAAAGCGTTGATGCCCAAACCATCGGCTTTCAGATCGGACCGCGTATGAATGCGCTGGGGCGGCTGGACGACGCGACGGTCGCAGTCGAGCTGCTCACCACCGACGACGCCATCCGCGCCGGACAGCTGGCCGCGCGCATGGAGCGGCTGAACAATGAGAGGCGGCTGCTGACCAGCCAAATTGCGCAGACGGCGTTTGACATACTGGAGCGAGACTCAACCCTACTCGACTTCAACGCCATTGTTCTCGCCAATCCCAGCTGGCACGCGGGGATCATAGGCATCGTCGCTTCGCGCCTGGTCGAGGAATACCACCTGCCAACCGTTCTGCTGTGCAATCCGCCCGGGGAACCGGCTCGGGGCAGCGCCCGCAGCATGCCCGGCGTAGACATCGGCGCGGCGATCGCCGCGTGTTCCCACCTCTTGCTCCAGCACGGTGGACACGCCGGCGCGGCCGGCCTGAGATTGGATGCAGCCCAAATCGACCGTTTTCGCCGTGAATTGAGCCGTCAGATCGAGCGGCATCGCATCGACGCCGGGCCGGAAGGGTTGCACATTGACGCCGAACTGTCTTTTGGTGAACTGAACCTTGGGCTGGTGGATCAGGTCGATCGGCTTGCACCTTTCGGCCACGGCAACCCGGCGCCAAGATTTGTGAGTCGCGCCCTGACGGTTGTCCAGGACCGACGCATTGGCCGGGACGGCGCCCATCGCCGGCTGCTGCTGCAGGATGAAAACGAGAGGGGACAGGAGGTCCTGTGGTGGCGCAGCGCCGAAGCGGAACTGCCCAACGGCCCCGTAGATATTGCCTACACGCTTGGCATAAACGAGTATCGCGGTGAACGCAAGTTGCAGCTGACCCTCGAAGCGTTGCGGCCGGTGGAGGAATTCGCCGCCGCGACCGGAGCAGCAGCACGTCCCGACGCCGCGCGCGTGCGCGACGGCATCCATGATCTGCGCCGCGAAAGCGTGGCAGTGTCCGATCTGCCGCCCTTTGACAGCGCCTTCTGGTATGCCGAAGGAAGCCGGTTGGGCGATATTCCCTTCAGCTCGCGGCTGGATGCCGTCTCCGCCGCGGCGGGCCGCCCTCTGGTAATCTGGAGCAGCCCGCCTTCACCGGAACTGTTGCACTGGCTGCTGGAGACGCTCGTCCCGTCTGAGCTGTATCTGATCGGACGCGATACCGCCGAGGGTCAACCCGACACCGTGCTCAAGGAGGTGGCCGGCATGGCGAAGTGGTCGATGGGCGCCGGGTCTGATCACAGCCGGCAGGGCGCGGCGCAGGACGGCCTGCTGCCGGTCCCCCGGCTGGCGGCCCGCGTCGGAGCAACCGAGGAGATCATTCGACATGCCCTGCTCTGGCTGGAACAAAAAGGGATTCTGCAGCTGCGGGCGTGGGAAGACCGCGATGTTGCGCGCGTCGAGCCCGGCGACGGGCAATTGCGCAACGACTCGGAGCGGGTCCTAGTCCAGACCACTTTGGAGGAACTCCTCGCCGAAATGCGGGCCTACAGACGATTCTTTCAGCGTGCGCAGCTGAAAGCGCTCGGGATCGACGCGCCAGCGCCCGGCGCGAGCGGAGAAACTTCTCGCGTTCGTTGAACGCGCCCCAGTTAGAACAGCCTGGTCCTCTCATTCAATTTGGACCCTGCCGCAGGGCACCCCGATCTCGCCGGCCGCCTCGACCTTCACGTTGTAGGAGCCGGGACTCGTCAGTGGGTTCAGGTTCACATCCAATTCAACGCGTACAAACTCGCCCGGTTGCCACATGGTCGGCGGATAGACGGCCAGAACGTCCCCGGCGCGTTCCAGCGATCGTCCCCAGACACTGCCATCGTCCGACTGAATGATCGAGAAAACTGTTGGCTCCTCTTCGATCGCCCTGTTGGCCCGCAGCCAGACTCGCAGATGGACCCAGCCGCTGGGCGGGTGATATACCACATCGCGCGCTGCCACAACCGGTGTCGTGATCTCGCAGGCCGCCAGTTCGATGCCAGGGAAGAGTTGCGCGTTCGGGAGAATGGCCGTATCCGAGAGCGTTGGCAAGGTCGGATAGCGGTGGCGGAGGGCGTATCCCCGCAGGCCGATGCCCGTCGGGTACTGTTCGGTAATGAGCGGGAAGTTTGCATCCAGCCAGGCCTGGGCAAGACGCTGATCGTCGAAGCCGGTGAGATGGCTTTGGACTAGCCAGACGGTGTCCGCACCCAGGTCCGCGGCAATCTCCTGCAGATGCGGGGCGATGATCGAATCGGCCTGCTCCGGCGTCAACTGGCTGCCGAAATTACCGTAAATCGGCAATGGACCCGCTGTGGACTCCTGGCGCAGGTACCATTCCAACGCCGGGAGTGTAAAGTAGGGATGGATGACGGCGGCCGAAACAGAGCCGGGGCTGTGCTCCCTGTAGGCACCGATATAGTCGGCCGCGGCGCGCCAGTTTTCACGAAACAGCGCGGGCGTCCACAGGACAGGCAGTGCCGCAACCAGCAGCGCGACCGCAGCCGCGCCGCTGGCCAGCCCGACGGTTAACCGCAGCCGTCCGATCCGGACTACGCCGCGCGCCGCGGCCCAGAGCACAAACGGCGCGAGGAAGAGGAAGTAGCGGTCCTCGCGAAAAACCGCGGCGTTTCTTGCCAGCAACACGTTGCCGATCAGCAGCGGACCGCCGATCCACACCCACAAGAGCGGTTGTTCCCCCGCCATCCACCGTCGAAAATAGGAACGTGTAGGCGGCTGAGAAGTGAACAGCGTGTCGCGGCCGCCGCTATTGGACAGGATCAGGCCTGCCGCGACGAGCACGGCAAAGAAAGAGACGCCTGCGGTCCTGAGCGCGTCAGGCCAGGAGGCAAACCAGATCGTGAATATGGTCAGTTGCAGCCGTAGGTTGGGCAGGAAATCTGCAAAGGCCGCGCCAGGAAGATTCTCCGCACTGTTCACGAGCCAGGCGCTGCTGGCGAGGGGCAGAAAGATCACTGTGACCACCGCCAGCGCAACACTGCCTTCAATGAAGAAGCGTCTGTCGAACGCTTCATCCCGGCGGGCCAGAAGCAGCAGCGACAGACCGAGACTTGGCAGGAAGAAGGCGGCGTAAAGATAGCTGTAAAGCGAGAAAATGAGCGCCGCCGCGAACCCGAGCCAGCGAAGAAGCCGGGACATTGCGGCCGCGTTGCTATGTGACGGTCCACGCTCTTTGGCTGCGATCATGAAGTCGAGCGCCCACACGATTGCGGTCGCGGCCGGTAGGAACATGCGTAGTTCCTGGCTGTACCACACCAGTATGGGCGCCAGCGCAGCAAAGAGACCGGCCAGCAGACCGGTCGCGCGTCCACTGAGCCGCGTTGTCAGACGCAAGACCCCCCAGACCATCAAGAGCCCAAGCAGCACGCCGAAGCTGCGCAGGGCGGCGTCGCGTTCGGCCGCCCCGAACCATTCGAGCAACGCCTGCCAGTAGTGGAGCGCCAGATAGTAGGCAGGCGGGTGCTTGTCGCGGCTGAGTTGAATGGTTGCTTTCACGATTTCGGCGGGACCGGTCCTGGCCCAGGCGAGCGAGATCGCTTCGTCGAACCAGAAACTGTGGTACTCCAGCCGCCAGAAACGCAGGAGCGCAGCCGCGATAAGGACACACAGTTCGGGCAGAGGAGATATCGACAGACGGCGCCAAAAGGCAACGATGCGAAACGCGGCGGTTGCGTTGCGATCTGGGGAGGAAGAGTGCGGGCTGCTCACAGTGGTTCCGGGCGTGGCGTCATGCAGCCGGCAGGGAAGCGGCCCGCACGCGCTGCGTCCGAACCGACAGGATTGAGCGCAGCGTCACCGCGCCGATCACGATTGCGCCGCCCAGTAACGCTAAGGGGGTAGGCGTTTCCCCGATAAAGAGGAGGACCCATACCGGGCTGAGAATCGGCTCCAGGGCCTGGATGAGGACGGCTCCCACGGCGGTCAGCTTTTTGATGGCCTGTGCAACAAGGATGAAGGGCAGACCGATTTGAAAGATACCCAGAAGGAGCATACCGGACCAGTCCGTAGCGTTTGGCGCGGCTTCGCGCAGAAACGGCAGGCCCAGCAGCGCCGCCAGGACGTTGCCCAGGAAGACGGTCTCAATCGTCGATCCATCCTTCTGTTTGCGCATGAACAGGAGAAACCAGGCGAATGAGATGCCGGCCAGCAACGCGTAAAGATTGCCGGTTGCCCCGTGGGAAGTCAATCCATCGCCATAGAAGAAGAGTAGCCCCGCGCCGATTGCCGCGAGCGAGAACCAGTCCAGCTTGCGTACAGGTTCGCGCAGATAGAGGATACCGAAGAAGGCGACGAACACCGGCGCGGTGTACTGGATGAAAATTGCGTTGGCGGCCGTCGTCTCGCGATTGGCAAAGATAAAGAAGCCCTGCGCGCAGGCGAGTGCAACTGCCCCGCCGAGTTGCGGCAGCGACCAGAGGAAACGTGGCCGGCCCATGAAGAGACCGATGACAAGGGCAGCGATGGCGCTGCGCACGCCCATCAGGGCGAGCGGCTCGATCAAGACGATTTTGATCAGCAGCCCGCCTGTGCTGAACAGAACGGCTGCCAGAGCCTGGCAGTAGATGGCGTTGCGGTGGCTCACGTGAGCGGAACCCTGGCGGCCGGCGGCTAGCGCCCCCAATGTCTACGATTCACCCGAAAAGGCATAGCGCAGCGTGACGCCGAGGATGTAGTAGGCGGCCAGGACGGAGCCGCGCAGCGTACCGCTGACTTTCGATTTTCCGAAACGGCGTGGCGCGAAACTGACCGGCACTTCCAACATCGGCACGCCCCGCCGCGCGCATTTTACCATCATTTCGGTGGGCCAGCCGAAGGTCATCTCCTGCATATTCAGCGCCAGCAGCAGATTGCGACGGATGGCCCGGTAAGGTCCCAGATCGGTGACTGACACGCCGTAAAGCCGCCGCATCAGCCTGGAGGAAAGCCAGTTGCCGAAACGCTGATGGGCCGGCATCGCGCCCGGCAGAATCTCTCCCAGCACGCGTGAACCGAGCACCAGTTCGGCCGCTCCCTGTTGAATCGGGGCGAGCAGGCTGGGCATCTCGGCCGGCCGGGAGCTGAAGTCACCGTCGAGAAAGACGAGAAGCTCCCCGGACGCTGCCTCGGCGCCGGCCGCGCAGGCATAGCCGTAGCCCTGCCGCGGCTCGAGGACCACCTGCGCGCCGGCTTCGGCGGCTAGCCGGCCGGTGCCATCGGTGGAGCCATTGTCGACCACGATCACCTGTGCCACCGGTTGCGCTGCGGCCTCTTGTACGAGTTGAGCGATATTGCCGGCTTCGTTCAGGGCCGGAATGATGACATCGACGGCCATGTCTCGTTGAGAAAGCGGCTGGAGGCGGTCGCCCGCTGCGGTTGCGCGGCTAACTCGCGACGCAGGCGCTCCAGGTCGTCGGCGCTGTCTACATCGTACCATTCGGGCAATAGCTCCACGCGCAACTCCTCCTCCGCAGCGATGGCCAGCGTATCCTGCAAAACCGTGGGCGTAGACATCTCTACGCCCGTCACCAGCCGGCCGGGCGCCTTCTTTACGCCGATCAGGTAGTAGCCGCCATCTGCGCAAGGGCCGAACACAGCGTCAACCTGGGGATCATCCAGGCAGTCGAACGCAGCGCGCAGGAATCCTGCCGGGAGCGTGGGACTGTCGCTGTTGATGGCGACGACCTGCCGGTAGCCTTGTCTCAATGCGGTCGACAGCACGTTCTGCAAGCGGTCGCCCAATTGGGAAGAGGCAGGACCGAGGTGAGAGCAGTCGGCGGCATCTGCCCTATGCCCGCTTTGCTGCGGGATCAGTTGGAAATCCGGCGCGAGGCGGCGGAAGAAAGCGCGCGCAGCATCCGGTGTATAGGCGACGACCGGTGTGAAGCCGGCCAGGCGCGCCGCGGCGCGCACGGTCGCGAGAACATCCTTCAGAAAGCAGTGGTAAAGAGAGGCGGCGGATTCGTCGGTCAGCGGGGGCACGAGGCGCGTTTTGGCGCGGCCGGCGGCCGGCTGTTTCGCCATGACAAGCAGCGCGCTTCGACCGACTCTACCGGCAGTATTCGTAGGCCTGCGGGCGGTCAATCTCCCGTCTCCCGCGCGGCCGTCAACGCGTGGCGGATTGTGCCGCGTTTCTCCCACGCCTGGCGCATCGAGAGGAAGGCAATAAAGGTGTATCCGCCCGAGTAGAGGGAAAGCCAGGGCAGCAGCCACCAGATGCCGTTCAGGAGGCTGTAAAACAGCAGCGAAATCGCGTACAGGGCCAGAACAATCTCGGCCCAGACTGTGGGATCGCTGGGCAGAACGTAGGCACTCGTGTGCCAGTCGTTGGCAGCGCGGGTGACGGCGAACTTAGGCGTCCGCTTGAAGGCGCTGCGTACGCCCAGGAGCGCCTCGCAGACCGCGCGGCTGTTGTTGACCGACAGGCCGGTTCCCAGCCCCAACAACACCATGAGCCGGTATATCCGTTTCCTGGCCGGTATTCCCCGGGTTTGCATCGCCGTCCAATACATCAGCGGCGGGCCGATGGCCGTCAGCGAGAAGAATGAGGCGACCTTGAGGACCGGGCTCAAGGAGGACGTCATTGGCAGCAGGAAGAGCAGATTCAGAATCATCAGCGGGTGGACCGCGTAGCTGGTCAGATGCACAATGCCGAGCGCCCTGCTCCACAAGGGGATCTTGGCGCGCTCGCCGGCACGAAAAGGGAAGGCTCTGGGCAATCCGAGGACGGCGGTGAAGAGCTTCTTCGCAGTCTGCATACTGCCCTTTGCCCAACGGAACTGCTGGCGTTTGAATGCGTCGACCGAAACCGGGATCTCCGCCGGGACGATCACTTCGGGAAGATAGGCTACGCGCCAGCCGCACAGTTGGGCGCGATAGCTCAGGTCTAGATCTTCTGTGAGCGTGTCTCCCTGCCAGCCGCCGGCATCCTCCATACAGGTCCGCCGCCAGACACCGGCCGTGCCATTGAAGTTGAGCATCGCGCCAAGTTCGCTGCGGGCTCTCTGTTCGACGACAAAGTGGCCGTCGATTCCCAGCGACTGTGCCTGCGTCAGGCGCGAGACATCAGCGTTCAGATGGCCCCACCGGGTCTGAACACAACCGACCGCAGGATCATCGAAGGAAGGGACCGTGCGCCGGAGAAAGTCGGGCGGCGGGACGAAGTCGGCGTCGAAGATGGCAAGGAATTCGCCGCTTGCGTCAGCAAGCCCTTCACGCAAAGCGCCGGCCTTGTACCCCTGGCGGTCCGCGCGGCGGCAATGCGTGATGTCGATTCCCCTTTGCCGGTGGAACGCAACGCTGTGGGCGATTATCTTGCTGGTGTCATCGGTGGAGTCGTCCAACAGTTGAATCTGAAGGCGGTCGGCCGGCCAGTCAAAAGCGGCTACCGCCTCGATCAGCCGGCGGACGACGTGGCGCTCATTGTAGACCGGAAGCTGCACGGTCACGCTGGACGGGTCCTCCAGCTCCCCAAGGGGCGGCGCACCGGGGCCGGGCATTGTCCAGCGGGCGATGAGCGTCAGAAAGAGCGCCTGCAATCCGTAGACGGCGAGGAGCGACGCGGTGATAAGATAGATGAGTTCCAGAACCATCTTTCGCAGTTCTCGGTGGTTGAGCGGATAATCACCTGGACCTGAAGGCAGGTGGATTTCAAATGGAAACTGCCGGTTTCACCAGATTGGGCCGCGCGGCGGCTCTCCAAAGCGCCGCAGAAGCAAACTGTCCAATCCCCAAGCGCGCCCGGCCTGCGACAGCGCTACGACCAGCGCCGACACGGTCAGCAAAACATAGGTCCAGATCCAATCCTGGCCGCCGAGATAGGCCAGGAAGAGGTTGAAGAAGAAAAGCGCCGCGCCGACCGCGGCCAGGGGTGTGAGCAGGCCGACCAGCAGCGCCAGGCCCATCAACAACTCTGCCACCAATTGAAAGACGGCGAACAGTCCCGGCACTTGCAGAATCGTACCATTGATGATCGCCCGGTAGAATGCCGGTCCTCCCCCGTTGTCATTGAAGAGGTAGTTGAACAGGCCGACAATGCCTTGGCCGTCGGTTGCGTAGATTCCCCCTTGCAGGTTGTCAAACCAGGTGGCAACCAGAATCACCCCAACCGTTATGCGTAGAATCGCGGCTGCCTGCCGCAATCTGATTTCTGTCTGACCCATGTTGATGCTCCTGTTGTGCTCTGTGTCTGCTCTACTGTTCATTCTATGCTTCAACGCGGGGGAGGCTCAATTTGTCTGCGCTTGCAAAGGGCGCAGCATCCCGATGGCCCGGTCTGCCAGGAAAACGCCCAACAGCATTGCCAGCGTCGTCGTGATGCTGCCAAGGCTCAAGAGCGGCACGCCAACGAGGGAGTGGCCCAAATTGCAGCCGCCTGAAATGCCGGCGCCAACGCCCATCAGCAATCCGCCCGCGGCCAACTGTGCGTAACGTCCGGTAGACTCTCCCCTGGCCCAGAATGTGCCGGCCCGCCGTGAAGCAATCAGTGCACCGGGCAGCAGGGCCACCAGCGCCACCGGGATCCATAGATTGCCAGGATCGACTCCGCTCACCAGCGCCTCGTAGAGCGCGGTCGGCACGCGCGATGTGCCAAACGTGTAGTCGGACTCGCCGAGACGGGCCAGCAGCCACGCCACAGCGGTGAAGAGACCGACCGACAGGCCGAGGGGCCGCCATGACCAGTGTTCCTCCAGGCTCGGCCGCGGGCTGCGCCATAGATAAACGGCCGTCGCCAGCAGCAGCAGGACGACGATTGCCGGCCCCAGTGGGGCGCCCAACGTGTTCACGAGAGTGGCCGTTTGCCCATCCACCTCGACGACGTTGCGTTTCAGCGCTTCGCGCCACGGGTTGAGAGGCCCGCGCCAGGTGACTATATCGCCTATTGACCAGGTGGCCAGGCCGACCAGCGTGCCCAGCATGCCATGGCCGAGTTTATAGAAAATACCGGTTACACAGGTGGCCGCGATGACCATGCCTGCGCCGAAGATCAGCCCGCCTACAAAGTTCGCCTGCCAAGACCAGGGTGCGATCCAGGGTGAAATCCATCCGAGAGCGGTCATTCCCTGCACCAGAGGCAGGGCGATGAGCAGCGACAGGAGATAGGCGCGTGCCAGATTCGGTTGGCGCGGTCGCCTCACGAGCCCACGCAAAGTGCTGTGGAAGCAGAAGTCGCCCCGTTCAAAGAGATAGCCGAGGATGACGCCGGCGGCGAGAGCCAGCAGGATTGTCATTCGAGTTCGTTCTTTCTGATGAAGCCCTGGGCGATATCGCCGAGCGAAAGCGGGCTTTTCGGCCTCACGCCCGGCTTCTCATTCCGTCCACGCCCCAGACGCGTCCGGCACCGGTTACAAAAAAGAGGCCATGCCACATCGCCAGCATGGCGTAACTCCAGGGCCATTCGCCCGGCACTTCCAGCAAGCCGACGCCGAGGTTGATGGCCATGCCCAGGCCCAGCAGTGCCCCGATGCGGGTGAAGGCGCCGGTCAGCAGGCTGAGGCCGACGGCCAATTCCGCCAGGAAGATCAGCCAGGCAAAGAGCGTAAAGTTCGGCAGCACGACCTGCTCGACGAACAGGCCGTAGAGCGGAAATGCCGCGTGCGCTACTTCCAACAGCAGCCAGTCCATCAGCCCGCGGCCTTCCGCCGGCATGAAATCAGGCGGCAACTTCCAGCGCAGCGAATAAAGCCACAACAGGCCGATAATCGGCCGGGCGACAGCAATCGGCCACAGGGGTGCCTGGACTCTCAACGTTCCGGCTCCACCGGCAGCAGGTGGAGCCGCTCGCGGGGCAGATGCAGCACGATTCTCTCCCCGCGGCGGAAGCGTTGATAGGGCGGCACGGTCAGTTGCAGCTGTGTATCACTGATACCGGCGCCGCAGCGCGCCACCAATCCCTGAAAACTGTATGTCTCGACCGAACCGACCAGATTGTTATGGCCGTTCCGCCCGACCTCCACGGCTTCAGGTCGGATCGTCACCAGCACATCGCCGTCCGGTCTATCGGTTGCAACCACTTCCAGCGGGCCAAGCGACGTCTCGACAATCCGTCCGCGTTTGATGCCCGGCAGGAAGTTGATACCGCCAAAGAACCGCGCCACTTCGCTATCTACCGGGCGCTCGAAGAAGCTGCGCGGCGTGCCGGTCTGACGCACCTTTCCCTGCATCAGCAGGCAGATGCGGTCGGCGACCGCGACAGCGTCGGTCTGGTCATGAGTGACGAAGATCATGGTGATGCCGGCCTGCTGCTGCAGCGTGCGAATTGTGCCGCGCAGTTCTTCGCGCAGGCTTGGCTCAAGACTGCTGAGAGGCTCATCCATCAGGAGCACGCGCGGCTGGATGACCAGCGCCCTCGCCAGCGCGACGCGCTGGCGCTGACCGCCCGAAAGCTCGTCGGGCCAGCGCGTCCCATAGCCGGCCAGCTGCACCGCCGCCAAGGCTTCGGCCACCCTGCTGCGAATCGCGGCAGGGTCCATCCGCCGCATCTTCAGGCCGAAGGCAACATTTGCGGCGACGTTCATGAACGGGAACAGCGCGTGCTCCTGGAAGACCATCACGGCGCCCCGCTTTTCCGGCGGCACGTCAAGCACAGAGCGGTCATCGAAGCGGATGTCGCCTTCACTTGGCTGCAGCAAGCCGGCCAGGGCGCGCAACATCGTCGTCTTGCCGCTGCCGGATGGGCCGAGCAGCACCATGAGCTCGCCCGGTTCGACGCGCAAGGTGACGTCGCCCAGCACCTCTGAACCGGGCGCGTAGACGACGGATAGATTGTCCAGCGAGACAGATGTCATTGCTCTGTATTACTCGGGCCAGACCTCCATCTGCCCGCCCAGCGGCAGTTGGATGGCAGCGTCAGGGCCTTCGAACCAGCGGGAGTATATCTCGTGATAGAGACCGGACTTCCACAACTCCTGCAACGCGTAATTCACCTGATCGCGCCAGGCCGACTGGTTGTTGGGCACGCCGATGCCGAACTGCACCGGATTGTGGCCGCCGGGCAGAAGCTCAAGCGCAGGGTCGCCCGCGGCAAGCGCTAACATGGTGATGTTGTCCTCGGTGTAACCTTCGATCGCGCCGTCGCGCAGGGCTTGCATGGCGGCCAGTTTGTCGCTGAACTCGACGATTTCCGGCTCCGCGCTGCCCTGAGCCGCGCTATAGGCGATCCACGACGGGATGGCGGAGCTGCCGGCGTTGGCGGCCACCTTTTTACCCATCAGTTCATCAATGGACGTGTATTCACCAGTTCGCACCAGAAACGACTGGTTATCCCAAAAGTAGGTGATGCTGAAGTCGATGGCATTGTCCCGCTTGCGCGTGTGGTTCATGCTGGCAATCGAGATGTCGACCCGTCCCTCCTGCAGGAAGCTGATGCGGGTCGTGCCGTCTACTACGATCAATTCGGGCTCCAGGCCCATCTGCGCGGCCATGGCATGGGCGAGGTCGATATCGAAGCCGACCCATTCACCGTCTTCAGTCACAAAACTAAGAGGGGGATTGTCGTTGCGTACGCCGATACGGACGGTCCCGCGGGCGCCGATCTCGTCGGCCAGAGAGCTGACGCCGCTCACCGGAAGCGGGGCGATCGGCTGGCATGCGCTCGAGACAAGCGCCGCCAGAAGTAGAATGATAGAGAACGGAAACAGTGACTTCATTGGCAATGAATCCCCCTGTTTGTGTGATGTCGTTGAAGAAGTCGTTGACTTTCAGACACGCACTATGAACACGCGCTGTAAGCAGCGCGCCTAATCTTAACATAGCGGCAACCACAAGTACTGTAAGAAGCGGTACGCATTCAAGCAGAATTGGCCCATATAACGCTGGCTGACACGAAATTCATTCCCAAATCGAAAGCGATTCAATAGCTGAAGAATGAGTGGACAAGGTCCGGCTGGCGGCTGCGCTGCTCCCAGCGTTGCGAGAGGCGAGAAAGGCCGAAGGCGATTACGAAGTAGAGAACGCCGACAAAGCTGTACATCGTCACCCAATAAGGGGCGTTGGTGACATCCGCGCCCAAGGCCATGCGCGCGACGGTCATCACTTCAGCCACTCCGATGACCACAACGACCGATGTGTCCTTGAACAGGCTGATCGCCTGGCCGGTGAAAGCCGGCAGCATGACCCGGAGCGCGTAGCGCAGCTTGATCAGCAAATACACCTGGCGCGGGTGGCTGCCCATGAGCCGCGCGGTTTCTTCCAATTCCAGGGGCACGGTGGACAGGCCGGCACGCAGGATTTCAGCCTGGTAGGCGCTGGAATAGAGAATCAACGCCACCAGCGCCGACATGCGCGGGCTCCAGTTCAGCCCGAAGCGAACGCCGCCGAGGCCCTGATGAACCAGCACCAGCAGCAAGATTAAGGGAAGCCCGCGGAAGATTTCGACATAGGCCACCGCGCACCAGCGCAGCGGCCGCCAGCCTGCACGCTCCGCGCTGCTGACCGGCATGGCAAGACAGAAACCTACGGCTACCGCCAGCACGGCCAGGATCAGGCTGAGCGTCAGGCCGCCGGGCCGCTGACCCGGGAATCCAAACAGGAGGACCGGTAGCTTCTCAATCAGAAAGGAGAGATGATCGTTCATTCTTCTAGTGTGCAGTGGTCAGGGGCGTCTGCCGGCTGCTGGTCGCCAACCACTGTTTCTCGACCCAGCGCAACAGACCGGAAAAGGCGAATGCCAGCACCAGGTAGACGACGGCTGCCAGCAACAGAAATTCCAGCGCCAGGAACGTGCGGGTGATCGCGGTCTGTGCGCTGTGGAAAAACTCCGGCGTGGCGACAAATGCAGCCAGCGCAGTGTTTTTCAGATGGTGAATCAGGCGCGTCGAAATGGCCGGAAAGGCGGTCCGCAAGCCTTCGGGCAGCAGGACGCGGCGGAAGAGCTCCAGCCGAGACGCGCCGAGCGTGCGCGCGGCGTCAACGTGCTGCTGGGGAATGGCGCCAACGCCTGCCCGGAACAGCTCGGCCAGGTATGCACTGGTATTCAAGACCAATGCAATGCCGGCTGCCAGCGTGTAATAGGGCAGCGACAGGCCGCTCCAACGGCTGATCCAGTTGAAGAGGTCGTTATCGAAAAAGAGTCCTCGGCGCATCTCTGCAGGGAACAGGTTTGGCAGGGCAAAAGCCCAGATGATCATCAGCACGAGCGCCGGCATATTGCGGTGTATCTCCACGTGCACAACCGCCAGCCCGCGCACAAACCGGTTTGCGGATAGGCGCATCGTCCCGGCAGCGACGCCCACCGCCAGCGCCAAACCTGCCGTCGCGGCGGTCAAGACGACTGTGAGTAACAGCCCGCGCAGCAGCAGATAGAATAGGTCCTGCGTCAGCCAATCTAAAGGCATCGGTCACAAATCAGGAGCATGGTCGAACTATCCTCGGTCAGTTCGGCCTTGGCGTAACCGGCATAGCGCTGAACAATCCGCAGCCCGGCTGCGGTCAGCATGGTTGTGACGTCTTCCTGGCTGTAGAGGCGGTAACGCAAGCGGTAGGTCTGCGCGTTCGACGGCGTGACGATTTGGAACTGTTCAGTCACAAGGTCGGCTGCGGCGTCGTAACTGCGCTGGACCTCTGTATAGTTTCTGTCGTTGCCAAAGCGGTCGGAGGCCTTGAGCGCGTCGAGAGTGCGCTGCTTCTGCGGCAGCTCCAGCGCGAAGAGGCCGTCCGCCTTGAGCGCGTTGGCCACAGCCGCGAGCAGCCCGCGGTTGTCCGCGCGCGAATCGGCCGCGACCTGTCCCAAAGTAGTGAAAAGGCAGAGCGCGGCATCGAACTGCCCCGCGATGGCAAACTCTTCCCCGGCAACCTGCTGGAATTCGACCTCCACCCCGGCCTCCACGGCCCGCGCCCTGGCCGCCTCGATCATGGCTGCCGCCGGGTCGATGCCGAGCGCACGATAGTTCAGCCGTCCCAGTTCAATCGTGTGGCGCCCGAAGCCGCAGCCCACGTCCAGCACGCGCGCGTTCGGCGCCAGCGCCAAGGCGTCGACCAGAAAGTCGATTTCCCGCTGGGTTCGTTCTGCCGTCAACAGAGGATGACCGAGGAAGGGGGAGCCGTGAGAGAAGAAGTCCTTCAAGGTTCAGTTTCCGGCTGCCGAGGCATCCGGCGGTGCATGCAAGGTCCCACCCACGGTGGGGAGATACTGATTACGCTTCTTTCACAACGTATCCCGCACGTCGAGCATCGGCAGGTCCTGGCGTTCCAGGTCATAGAGAGCCTCGAAAGGGATGGCGGCATCAGCTTCTTCTGCGGCCTCCGCCCAACCTTCAACCCAATCCCGCTCGATGCCGTCGACATCATCGACAACGCGCAGCCGGTCGATGTCGTAGGTCTCTTTCAGCTGCTTCATTTCTGCGGCCACGCTCTCCGGTGAACGCTGGCGGAACCCCTGCCCGTGAACCGAATCACGGCACCAGTCGCAGCCATAGGGGCAGCCGCGGGAGGTGGAAATCGTCAACGAAGAGTAGCCGTTTTCCTCGCGCCAGGTGTCAAGATAGCGGTCCATGTCGATCAGGTCTCTGGCCGGGAGGGGCAACTCGTCGAGATTGTCGATAAGCTGGCGCGGCTGGTTGACCACGACCGTACCGTCGGTGTCTCGAAAAGCGATTCCCGGTTCGCGGCGCAGCAGTTCGGGCGTGAGCGGACCGTCATCCACCAGCCGCAGCAGCGCGTCCAGGGTCTGCTCGCCCTCATGGTGGACGACAAGATCGACTTGGGGATACTGGAGATAGCTGGCGGGGTCTTTGGTCGGGTCCGGTCCGCCGAGAATGGTCAACACACCGGCGGCTTTGGCGTCGGCGGCCAGGGTGAGGGCCATCTCGCGCAGGGGCAGGACAGCCGAAATGCCGACCATGTCCGGCCGTTCAGCCGCCAGGCGCGCAGAGAAGGCGCCGACTTCCTCTTCGAATGTGCCATCGAAGACCGCGACTGCGTGGCCCTGCGCGCGCACGTAGCCTGCCAGATAGAGAAGGCCCAAGGGGAAGTAGGGGCTTTTCAGCGCTTCCTCTTCCGGATTCAGGCTCAGGAACAGTGGGTGGCAGAGAACAATTTTGGCCATTGATTTGGACCCGATTACTCCGTTTTCGGCGATCACGTCTTTGTCCGCTGAAAACCAAGGGACATTATACAATAGAGGGCGTTGTCTGTCTAAAAGGGCAAGCGCGCGAGATGCGCAAAAGTCCGCGTTCAGTCATTTTGCCCCGATGAGGTCAGGGCACTGCTCCAGGGCTGATGCTCCGCCTGAACCGGCTGTCCGGTAACTGCCGCCTGACCGGCCAGAATGTCCAGGTAGCGATCCTGGCAGGCCTCTGCGAGCGAGTAGGCGTCGTCGCCGCCGTTCACATATTCCGCCATGCGCAACAGCAGGTCGGCCACCGCGATCTCGTCGTCGGAGAGTTCGGCCGGCAAGGCAGGATTGCGGTACCACCACTGTTCGCCTGCCTGGATGCCCTTGAGATAGTTTCCCTCCAGGTTTCCGTCAGGGCCGGCGCTGTGACGGGTGAATGTCACTTCAATTGGTGTGCGGAAATCCTGCAGGTAGACGGCGCGGTCATCGATGATCTCGCCCCGCTCGCCCCGCACCAGCAGCCGCTGGCCGCGAATCCACGCAAAGTACTGGTCACTGCTGAAGTCGAGTGCGCCCAGGCGGTCGCCGAAATCGAAATGGGCTATGAGTTGGGTCGACCCGTTCACCTTCTCCTGGTTGGGCGGCCCTTGGCGGGTCGGTCCCTTCACGATCGGAGAATTGAACCGTCGCGCGCTGACCGTCGCCAACTCCGTGCCGATGCCAAGGAAGCGGCGCATGAGGCTGATGCCGTGATAGCCGTGGGCGGCCGAAACCTGGGCTTGGCTGACGCGTCCCAAGCGGCCGCTGTGCGCGAAGGCGAGACGGGCGGCGTGATGGGGCTGCCGCCAGTACTGCTCGGCCACTTGGATGCGGGCGCCCTGGGCCTGCAGCGTCCACAGTGCATGCATCTCTGCGGCTGTGCCCGCCGGCGGCGTTTCGGAAAGCACGGGCAGACCCTGTTCCACCAGCTGGCGTACGATCGGCGGGTTGGCCGGCCAGGATACGCTGGTCACGACAAAGTCGGGCCTCTGCGCCGCGATCAGATCGGAGGGCGAGCGGTAAAGGGGAACACCGTACGCGGAGGCCAGTTTCGCGGCCCGCTGCGGGCGCCGCGCCGCCAGCCCCGCCACCTCCAGCTGCCCCCGCAGGGCCTGCGCCGCGCGCAGGAAGAAGCGCACGCGCCATCCGCTGCCGACAATGCCGAATCGTATCATGCAGCCGCCTTCAGCTTCGCCGTCCAGGCTGCTCAGGGCGTCGGGGAAGCCTGCGCCCGTCGCGTCCGCCGCCCTCGCCTCTGTAGGGCAGGCCCGGTTGCCAATCAGCCGGCGACGGTGGAGAGAATCTGTCCAGCGGCAGGTTTACCGGGGTGCCGCCGTGCCGGCAGGAGAGGTAAGCTGCTTCACACAACTCCAACGCGGCCAGTGAGCCCTCTGCGACGGTATAGTCCGGTTCTCCCCGATCGATCTCCGTTGCCAGATTGTCGAGGTGGCGCTGGTGATTCGTGGCCGGGCCCGGGTCGACTTCGAAGAGCCGCCCGTGAGGATGGTCGGCGTTGAGCAGGCGGTACCGGGGCGCCCAGCCGTAGAAGTCGAGCGTCCCGCGCGTGCCAATCAGTCGGAAGAGTGTGTTCGTGTCCGGCTCCGAAACTGAAACGTAGTCACCCGTATTCATCACGACCCGGATGCCGCTGGCGGTGTGCGCGTAGGTGACGGCCAGCGTCTCTACCTGCATGTTGTCGCGAAATGTACGCGTGCTGATGTCGCAGGCCGCCATGACGTAGTCGACCGGCTCCCGCCCGGTCAGCGTCACAAAAAAGTTGAGCCAGTGAATACCGGCGTTGATGATGTCCCAGCCGCCGGACTGTATCTCCACCAGCTTCAGCTGCCCGATTTCGCCCTTGCGTATCCGCCCGAGGATTTGGCGGCCGTGTTCTGCCACCAGCAGGCCGTGCGGCACCACCATCGGCAGATTTCGAGCGCGCACAATCTCAAGCACCTTCCGACCGTCTGAAAAATTGTCCGCCAGCGGCTTTTCGACCAGGATGCCGCGCAGCGGCAGGTCCAACGCCGCCTGCGTCACCTCCAAATGAGAGGGCGGCCATGTGGAGACGCAGACTACGTCAGTCGGACAGTCGGCAAACATCTCTGCATGGCTGCTGTAGGTGCGTATGCCGGTGTCCAGTTCCCGCGCGGTTGCGCGCGCCTCCTCCTGAATGTCGGCGACCGCGACGAGGCGGAAGCGCGGCGACGCGGACAGGGCGGCCATGCTACCTCTGCCCCCCCTGCCGGCGCCCACCACTGCGGCCGTGTAGACTGGGACCATCTCACTCTCTCCCTGGCGCAAAAGTCTGCGCTTCATCATACCCCGCGAGCCGTTCGGTGAACAATCCGTTCGCGCGCATACGAAGGCGCACTTGTCCGAACTGATCGGACTGGGTATAGTATGGTTTTTGCGGCCCGTTTGGATTCTGGGCAACATCGTCGTTACGGGCAGTTGTCGCGCCGAATGCCTGTGAAGATGTAGAGGGGATTGTATGCGCTTTGTCGGCAGAACCGTTGTCAGGCTTATGCGGGGTCTGTCTCTGCTGTGGCTGGTCTGCGTCTGCCGGCTCGCCAACCTGCTGCGGGGCCTGTTCAAAGGCGCGCGCGCCGATTACGTGATGTTTGAACTTTCCGGTCCGCTGCCGGAGCTGGCGCCCCAGCGGCCCTGGTTTCTGGCGCTGGGTCCGCTCGGCCGCCCGACGCTGACCGTAGAATCTCTGCATGGTGCGCTGCGCCAGATCGCGGAGGACCCCGATGTGCGCGGCGCGCTCTTCTTGGTCAAGGGCTCGCAGATCAGCCTCGCACAGGCGCAGACGCTGGCCGATCTCTTCGACCGCTTTCGCGGCTGGAGCAGGGCGCTCTATCCCGAGGCGGCGAAGGAAGTCGTCGTCCATTTGGAGTCGTGCGGCGGCGCCGAATACATGATGGCCGCGGCCGCGGACCGCATCTTTGTCGCCCCGCGCACCGAGTGGATGGTGCTCGGCCTGCGCGCCGAACCGATCTTCCTGGCTGATACGTTGCGCAAAGTCGGCGTCAGAGCGGAAGTGGTCAAGGTTGCGCCCTGGAAGACCGCAGCCGACACTCTCGAGCGCTCCGAGATAAGCCCCGCCCACCAGGAGCAGCTCGAATGGCTGCTGAACGGCTGGTATGACGAATTGGTCGCGGCCATCAGCCGGGGCCGCGACCTGAATGATGAGCAGGTCCGTTCCGCCATCGACAGCGGTCCACTGGCCGCGGACGAGGCCGTCCGACTTGGGCTGATCGACGACCTGGCCTACGAAGACCAGCTGGCGGCCAAGCTGACCGCGACCGGCGAATACGGCCGTATTCTGCCGTTCGAGGAGGCGCGCAAGGCCCTCTACCGCCGCCCCCAGTTGCGGCACAGGCGGAGCATTGGCGTGATTTCGTTGACCGGCATGATCACGAGTGGAAAGAGCCGCCGATTCCCCGCCGGTCTGCCAATCGTCGGCGGCAGCACTGTCGGCAGCGCCACCGTCCAGCAGATGGTGAGAGCGGCGCTCGAGAACGACCGGCTGGCGGGGATTCTTCTGCACGTTGATTCCAGCGGCGGCTCCGCGCTGGCGAGCGATCTGATCTGGCGAGAATTGACGCTGCTTAACCGGAAGAAGCCGGTGGTCGCCTATCTGGGCAACGTAGCTGGCAGCGGCGGCTACTATGTGGCTCTGCCGGCACAGAAAATCATCTGCCAACCGACAACCCTTACCGGCAGTATCGGCGTCATTATGGCAAAGATGATAACCGCCGAAGCCTTGGCCAAGATCGGCGCCAATCGTTTCGCAGTTCAGCGCGGCGAGAACGCCGATATCTACGCAGGCGACCGGCCCTGGCGGCCGGAACAACGGGAGAAAGTTGAGGAGCAGATCGGCTACACCTACAGCAAGTTCAAGAACCTGGTGGCGGAAGCAAGGCAACTTGTGCCGGAAGCGCTCGAAAATGTCTGCGGCGGGCGCGTGTGGACGGGCAGACAGGCGCATGAGCGCGGGCTCGTAGACGAAATGGGCGATTTCGCCGCAGCCATCGATAGTCTGTGCGAACTGGCAGAACTGCCCCAGGATGGCTCCGTTCCTGTCATACAGGTGACTTCGCCCCAGAATCGGACGCGCCCGCCCTTCTCCGAGCGCAGCCTGGAGCAGGTATCGGGCGCCGAGAACCTAGCCGACCTGACAGACGCCTTCCTTGCGCTGCTGCAAGGAGATATTTCTTCGTTGCTGGGGCGGGAGCGGATCTGGCTGCTGGCCGACGGCCTGCCGAAGAGCAGATAGACCGCCCCTTGTATGCTGATGCGACAGCCGCGGGACAGGTGAGCTATGTTCAACGTTACTGAGATTCGTCGACAGTTTCCTGCACTGAATGAGGAGTATGACGGCCGCAAAGCGATCTTCTTCGATAATCCCGGCGGCACGCAGGTGCACGAAAGCGTCATCGAGGCGATGGTCGACTATCTGAGGCGCCGAAACTCGAATACGCACGGCCTTTTTGAGACCAGCCGAAGAACCGATGCGGTCATCGAAGAGGCGCATCAAGCGGTCGCCGACCTGCTCGGCTGCGGCGCGGATGAGGTGGTGTTCGGCAACAATATGACCAGCCTCACCTTTCACCTCAGCCGCTCTCTGGTGCAGGATCTGGAACCGGGCGACGAACTGCTGGTAACGCGGCTGGACCACGACGCCAACGTCATGCCATGGGCGCTGGCCGCGCAGGAGCGGGGCGCCCGCGTCCGCTGGGCCGATATAGATGTGGAAAGCGGGATTCTTGATATGGAGGACCTGCGCGCGAAGATCACGCCGCGCACCAGGATCGCGGCGGTCGGCTACGCCAGCAACGCCACCGGTACAATAAACGACGTTGCTACGGTTACCGCTTGGGCCAGGGAGGCGGGCGCGCTCACCTTTGTGGATGCCGTCCAGTACGCGCCGCACGGGCTGATCGATGTTCAGGCCCTCGGGTGCGATTTCCTGGCCTGTTCCTCCTACAAGTTCTTCGGTCCCCACAGCGGGCAACTTTTCGGAAAACGGGAGCATCTGCGGCGGCTACAGGCCTATCGAGTGCGTCCGGCCGGCGAAGATCTGCCTGGCAAGTGGGAGACAGGTACGCAGAATCATGAAGCGATGGCCGGTGTCACTGCCGCCATCGACTACCTTGCCGGCGTTGGCGTCGATCACGGCGCGGCCCGTTCTGCGGACAGCCGACGCGCGAAGCTGATCGCCGCCTGGTCGGTCATCCAGACGTATGAACGCATGCTGACCGAGCGGCTGATCACAGGTCTTCTCAATCTGTCGGGCATTCATATCTACGGCCTCACTGAGCCGGCCGACTGGGACAGGAGGGTGGCGACAGTAGCCGTGCGTAGGCGCGGTGTCGCGCCGGAACGGCTGGCACAGGCACTGGCGGATGAGAATATCTTTGCCTGGAATGGAAGCTTTTACGCGCTTTCGGCCAGCGAGCGGATGGGCGTCGAGGAGAGCGGCGGCTGGCTGCGGCTCGGGCTGGTCCACTATAACACGCTGGAGGAAGTCGACCACTGTCTGCGCGTGCTGGACGCAGCCTGTTGAGCCCGCATTGACATGGCGTCGCGGACGCCCAAAAAGCGCCTGATCCGCCCGTGCGTTTCAAAGCGGACGGGATGCGTATAGTTCGTATATCTATCGTGGAAGAATTCAAACGATTTGCTAATACTCGCCCAATGACACACTTGCAAAAGTTCGCTACACTAAGATAAATGCGTCCAAATGACGATAAAGGGTACGCTTGGAAGAAATCATAGATCGGGCAGATGTTGCGCGCATGGCGCGTGCGTCCAAGCTCTCTTGTTAAAGGAGGTCTTTTACAAATGGCGAAAATAATCGGCATTGATCTGGGCACAACCAACAGCGTCGTCGCCGTCATGGAGGCGGGGAACCCGACCGTGATCGCGAATGCGGAGGGCAACCGCACGACGCCGTCGGTCGTCGCCTTCTCCAAGGGCGGCGAGCGTCTCGTCGGCGTAACCGCCAAGCGGCAGGCGGTCGTCAACCCGGAGAATACGATCTACTCGGTGAAGCGCCTGATGGGCCGGCGCATCGACGATCCGGAAACGAAACGGACGCAGGCGATGGTGTCCTACGCCAGCATCGAAGGCCCGAACCACGATGCACGCGTCCGTGTTCCCATCAAGGACAAAGTTTACACGCCGCAGGAAATCAGCGCGATGATCCTGAGCAAGCTCAAACGGGATGCCGAGTCCTATTTGGGCGAAGATGTGCGGCAAGCGGTGATCACGGTGCCGGCCTACTTCAATGACAGCCAGCGCCAAGCCACCAAGGACGCCGGTCAGATTGCCGGCCTTGAGGTTCTGCGCATCATTAACGAGCCGACCGCCGCAGCGCTGGCCTACGGGCTGGACAAGAATGAAGACGAGACGATTCTGGTCTTCGATCTCGGCGGCGGCACCTTCGATGTCTCGGTGCTGGAGGTCGGAGACGGTGTGATTGAGGTGAAAGCGACCAACGGCGACACCCATCTTGGCGGTGATGATTGGGATGAGCGCATCGTGCGCTGGTTGATCGACGAATTCAAGCGCGAGCAGATGATCGATCTGGGCCAGGATCGGCAGGCGCTGCAGCGCCTGCGCGAGGCGGCGGAAAAGGCGAAAATCGAGCTCTCGAGCACGCCGCAGACAGAGATCAATCTGCCCTATATCACGGCGGACAGCACGGGGCCGAAACATCTTCAGATGACACTGACCCGCAGCCAGTTCGAACAGTTGACTGCGGTCCTGGTTGAACGGCTGAAGAAACCCTTTCATGCCGCCCTTAAGGATGCTGCTCTGACGCCAAGCGAGCTCGACGAAGTGGTCTTGGTCGGAGGTTCGACCCGTATGCCGATGATCCAGGAGCTGGTCAGTAGTTTGACCGGCAAAGACCCGCACAAAGGCGTCAACCCGGACGAAGTAGTGTCGGTTGGCGCGGCGCTGCAGGCCGGCGTGTTGGGCGGGGAAGTCAAGGATCTGCTGCTGCTGGACGTTACGCCCTTGAGCCTGGGGTTGGAGACGTTGGGCGGGGTGATGACGGCCCTGATCCCGCGTAATACGACCATTCCGACCAAGAAGACGGAGACCTACAGCACAGCCGAGGACAATCAAACTGCGGTCGACATTCACATCCTGCAGGGCGAACGCCCGATGGCCCGGGACAACAAGACGCTCGGCAACTTCAGGTTGGATGGTATTCCGCCGGCGATGCGCGGCGTCCCGCAGGTCGAAGTAACATTCGACATCGACGCCAACGGCATCATGAATGTCATGGCGAAGGACAAGGCCACGTCCAAGGAGCAGAGCATCCAGATTACGGCCTCGACCAATCTCAGCGACGACGAGGTGGAGCGGCTCGTGCGCGAGGCGAAGGAGAACGAGGGCGAGGACCTGCGGCAGCGCCAGCTGGTGGAAAGCCGCAACACCGCTGATAGCCTGATCTACGCCGCGGAGAAGTCACTGAGTGAGTTGGGGGAAAAGGTACCGCTCTCCGATCGCGAGCAGATCGAAGAGACGGTCAGTGAGCTGCGGGCGACCATGGAGAGTGATGATCATGAGCGCATCACCAGCCTGACCGAACAGCTGCAGCAGGCGACTTCCGCGCTGGCCCAGCAAATGTACCAGCAGCAGGGCGACGAGAATGGCACAGGTCCTGGCGCGGCTGGAGAGGCTGACGGCACGGGGGCGCCCGATGAGGACGATGTGGTGGAAGGCGAGTTTCGACAGGTATAGCCTTCCACCCAGCCATGGGTTGCCCGCCTGGTTGATAAGAGGATAATATGCAACGAAGCCGGGCGCCCTGTGCCCGGTTTCGCGTCCTTGGAATGCACTGCGGATTCCAGACGGGAGTAGAACAGTATTCGGTACGCCCCAGATCGAGAGGGACGCGTGGCCGAGCGAAGCGGAGAACGATTCAGTGGACTATAAAGACTACTATGCCATACTGGGCCTGCGCCGCAAGGCAAGCGCCTCAGACATCAAGAAAGCCTACCGCAAACTGGCCCGCAAATATCACCCTGACGTGAACAGCGGTGACGCGGCTGCCGAGCAAAGGTTCAAAGAGATCAATGAGGCCTATGCGGTCCTGTCTGACGGTACGAAGCGGCGAACCTACGACAAGTTCGGCGCGCAATGGAAACAGTATGAGCAAAGTGGACAGAGCTTCGATTGGTCGCAGTGGTATAATGCCGGCGGCGCTGAGCGCCAGCAGGGGCGTACGGTCAGCCCTGAAGAGTTCGAGCAGATGTTTGGCGGGGGCGGCGGCAGCTCCTTTTCCGACTTTTTTCAGCAGCTTTTCGGCGGTGGACCCGCCCAGCCGCGCAGAGGTCCCCAACCGGCACATCAGACCAGCTTCGGCCGCCCAGACAGCGACCAGACAATTCCAGTGGAGATTTCACTGGAAGAGGCCTTCTGTGGGACAAAGCGGACGATACAGCAGGGCTCGTCCCGCTTTGAAGTGACGATTCCGGCCGGCGTCAAGACAAGCTCCAAAGTGCGCGCTGGCGACCTGATCATGACTGTGGCCGTCCAACCCCACAAAGAGTTTGTCATGGACGGGAACGACCTGCTCGCCAAGGCGCCGGTAAACCTGTACGATGCGCTTCTCGGCGGAGAGGTACGCGTAAACACGCTGCAGGGCACTCTGGCGTTGACGATTCCCGCCGACACACAGAATGGGCAGATATTCCGTCTCAAGGGCCAGGGCATGCCGGACCTGAAGGACAACAAGAAGCGGGGAGACCTGCTGGTCGAAGTGGTGGTCGAGCTGCCGGTGCCCCTCAGTGTCGAAGCGCGAAGGTCTATCGAGTCCTTGCAGCGGGCATCTTCAGAGTGAACCACCGCGGACCGCGAGTCTGCCTGACTGGCGCGACATTTCCCCCGCCGTCTGTCCCTGTTCTCGGGTGCCGGCAGATGGAAGGGAAGATCGGACTGGCTTATTGCCCACTCGGAGGATCGTTCATGTGGCATCCTCTACACCGATAGTTTCGTCCGTCCCCAACCGGTCGAAGAGTTGAAAGTAAGGGCGGGCCACAAGAGGCGGGATCGATGGCATCGGCAATCCCCGCGCATCGGCATTCACCCCTAGACAGCAACTCAATACGCCCCATCGAACAGAGACGCTCGCGGCGACCACGACGACTCACTTCTCCCTTGTTTGGCGTCGCCTTCCTCTTGGCAGCCGTGCTGGCTGCCTGCGAAACAGAACAGGCGCCGCCGAAAGATGAACCGGATGTCGTCATCTTCACACCGGCTCCGACCGCCACAACAGGCCCCCAGCCGTCGCCCACCAGCCCTCCTGCCACCGCCACAGCTGCTCCGCCAACGCCTGCCCCGCTTCCCCCGCCCACGCCGGAACAGCCGGCCGTTCCCACGCCGCCCATCGATCTGACCGACTACACAGTTTATCGTCAGACGTTGTTGGAGGCCCATTCAGAAGACGCCGCCCGTCTGCCTCAGGCGCCCCATTACTTTATCCAGGCGCGTCTTCTGGCGGGCGAAGTCCCGGCCCTGGTCGGAGTGCAGCGCATTCGCATTACCAATCAGGAGCAGACAAGCCTCAACGAACTCATTTTCTGGCTCTATCCAAATCTGCCAGCTTATAACGGCACAGCCGAGGTCAGCCGGGCACTGGTTGACGGCCGGATCGCAGCGTTTGAACAGATCCTGGACGGCGCGGCTGTGCGGATTCCACTAACTGAAGGGCTGGCCAAGGGAGGGATAGTCGATGTAACACTCTGGTTCAGCGCCACCCTTCCTACGCGGGTGGCCGCAGGCACAGCCGGCGCAGGACTCTACGGGTTCGTGGACGGCGTATATGACTTGGCGGGCTTTTATCCTACCCTAGCGGTATACGACCACGCAGGCTGGAATCTGGAGACCGTGGCCGGATTCGGCGATTCGCTGTTTGCCGACATCGGCTTCTATCAGGTGGAGCTGATCGTGCCGCCGGGTCTCTCCATCGTTGCCAGCGGCTCCACACTGTCGCAGCAGACCAATGACGATGGCACGGCGACGTGGCGCATCGCCGCCGGTCCGGTGCGCTCCTTCTATGCCGCCGTTACCGGCCGCTGGCAGGCGATCAGCGAGGACGTGGATGGCGTCCTGGTCAACGCCTATTATCCGGACGGCGGCCTCTCTTCGGCGCAGACGGCGATGGAATTCACAACCAACAGCCTGCGCGTATTCAACCGCCTCTTCGGCCCCTATCCGTATCGCGAGCTGGACGTTGTGCCGCTGCCGACAACCGCGTTCGGCATGGAGTACGCCGGTCTGCTCGCGCTTGCTGTCGGCTTCTACACCGAGGCCGGCGGCACATTTGCCATCGCCGCACCGCACGAGGTCGCCCACCAGTGGTTCTTCAATCTGATCGGCAACGACCAGCCGGACGAGCCCTGGCTGGATGAGTCACTCGCCAATTACGCCGTCTATCTCTACTACGAAGCGGTGGACTGGCCGCAGATGCAGAACGCGATGCTGGAGAATATCTTCCGATATCGCTATAATGCCGCGCGGAATCTCGGCATAGACAGGCCGGTCAGCGGCGCGGTGATTGAGTTCGATCAAAGCAACTACATCAATATCATCTACAGCAAGGGGCCGCTCTTTTTCCATGCCGTGCGTGAGCGTATCGGTGATGAGGCATTTTTCGAAGCGCTTCGGGATTACGCCGGTCGACATCGCTACGGCATCGCCTATGCGGATGACCTGTTTGCCGCCTTCCGCCGCCACACTGATACCCCTATCGACGACCTGATCGTCTTCTGGATATACGGCGAATGACGAGTTGGGCGAACTGTGATTTGTGTGTTTAGATGATGGGCTGTAAGAGGCACGTTTCACTTTGAAGGCGTTACAATGATAGATCTCGCCCTGCTTGTTTCGGTCCTGGCCGTCACGATTCAGGCCGGTACCTCGCTCGTCTTTGCCGCAGTCGGTGAAATCTATACCGAAAGGGCCGGCATTCTCAATCTGGGTCTGGAAGGCACCCTGATCATGGGCGCCGTCTCGGCTTTTGCCGTCGGCTACCACACGGAGAGTCTCCTGCTCGGCACGCTGGCTGCAGTGGTGGTCGGGGCCGCACTGGCTTCGATTCACGCCTTCCTGTCCGTCACATTGCGGGCAGACCAGGTTGTGAGCGGTCTTGCGCTGACACTGTTCGGCATCGGGTTGAGTAGCTTTCTGGGACAGCGCCTCGGCCCGGAAGGCGCGCCGCTGGTGGGGCTGGTCGGCCCGAAGTTTACAAGGATCGAGATCGCTGGCCTCAGCCAGATTCCGCTCCTCGGCCCGGCACTGTTTAACCAGGATCTGCTGGTCTACCTGATGTACCTGTCGGTCCCGGTCGCCGCCTATCTGCTCTATCGCACCCGGACTGGTCTGAACGTGCGCTCGGTCGGCGAAGACCCGGACACCGCCGATGCGATGGGCATTTCGGTAACCCGTACACGCTATCTGGCCACTATCGGTGGCGGCATGCTGATGGGGCTCGGCGGCGCGCACCTGAGCCTGGCCTACACGCCCGGCTGGACCGAAAACCTGACCGGCGGACGCGGCTGGATTGCGATCGCGCTTGTCATTTTTGCTACTTGGGACCCGGCGCGGGCGCTTCTGGGGGCGCTGATATTTGGCGGAGTAAATGCGATTCAGTTCCGGTTGCAGGCGGCTGGAGGGGGTGTCGTCCCGGCCGCAGTGCTGGCAATGATGCCCTATCTTCTGACCGTCGTCGTCTTGATCCTGATCACCGTCTATGAAAACGTAAGCCGGCGCCTGGGCGCGCCGGCAGCGCTCGGTCTGCCCTACATGCGCGGCGAGCGCTAGCCCTCTGGCAGATAAGAGAACGGAGTTGAACAGTTCAATGTCTGAACAGGATTATCGCATCGAGCATGACAGTCTGGGCCAGGTGCGGGTGCCAAAGGAGGCCTTGTATGGCGCCCAAACGCAGCGGGCAGTCGACAACTTTCCCATCAGCCCACTGCGATTTCCGCGGCAGTTTGTCCGCGCCATCGGGCTGATCAAGGGGGCGGCCGCAGCGGTCAACCAGGATTTGGGACAGATGAATGCGGAGATGGCAGCAGCGATACAGAGTGCAAGCGCCGAAGTTGCCGAAGGCGCGCACGACGCCCATTTCCCGCTCGACATTTTCCAGACAGGTTCGGGCACCAGTACAAATATGAACGCCAATGAAGTGATTGCGACGCTGGCATCCGCTATTCTCGGTCGCAGCGTTCACCCGAACGATGACGTAAACATGGGGCAGAGCAGCAACGATGTGATTCCGTCCGCGATCCATTTGAGCGCCTATCTGGCCGTTGTCGAGGAGCTGCTGCCGGCGCTGGAACGGCTGCAACGGGCGTTGGAGACCAAGGCCGATCAGGTGGACGAGATCGTGACCACGGGGCGCACCCATCTGATGGATGCGATGCCGATCCGGTTGAGCCAGGAGTTGGGCGGCTGGAGCAATCAGATCGACAAAGGACAGCGGCGCGTGCGCGGCGCGCTGGCGCGTCTGGCCGAGCTTGCCCAGGGGGGCACTGCGGTCGGCACCGGCATCAATGCCCATCCTGAGTTTGGAGAGCGTATCGCAGCCAAACTGGCTGGGATGACAGGGCAGCCTTTCCGGACAAGCGAGAACTACTTCGAGAGCCTGAGCAGCCAGGACGCCGCGGTCGAGTTGAGCGGGCAGCTAAAGACGGTCGCGACTTCGCTGATGAAAGTGGCAAACGATCTGCGTTGGATGAACAGCGGGCCGATTGCGGGCATCGGAGAGATCGGGCTGCCGGCCCTGCAACCGGGCAGCAGCATCATGCCCGGCAAGATCAACCCGGTGATTCCCGAGGCGGTGGCCATGGTGGCCGCCCAGGTCACCGGCAACGACGCGACCATTACGATCGGGGGACAGTCCGGTAGCTTTCAGCTGAATGTGATGCTGCCGGTCATTGCCTACAACCTGCTGCAGAGCATCTCGCTTTTGGCCGGCGCCTGTTGCTTGCTTGCCGACAGAGCAATTGCCGGCTTTGCTGTGAACGCCGAGCGGATCAGCGCACTGGTCGACCGCAATCCGATCCTGGTGACCGCGCTGAATCCGGTTATAGGGTATGAACTGGGGGCGCAGATTGCCAAGACGGCCTATGCCCAGGGCCGCACGCTCAAGGAAGTTGCGCTGGAGATGACCGACCTCAGCGCGGCAGAGCTTGATGAACTGCTCGATCCCCGCCAGTTGACGGAGGGGGGGATACAGCAACGCTGAGGAGGGTGCCGAGCACTGTACGTCGCGTTGTTTTCAGTTTCTGAATTCAAACAGAGGCCCGACACGACGTGTCGGGCCTCTTCTGTTGTACGAGTCAATATCGGCTTACGGCAGGTAGTAGAACGGGTTGCGGGCGACGCCGTTGTGGCGAATCTCGAAGTGCAGATGCGGGCCGGTTGAGCGGCCGGTGTTGCCTACCGTGCCCAACTGTTCTCCCTTAGCAATGTTTTCACCCTGGCGCACGTAGATCGTATTCATGTGGGCATAGAGCGAAACAACGCCGTTGCCATGATCGATCATCACCATCCTGCCGTAGCCGCCATTCCAACCATGTGAAGCCTTGACGACAAAACCGCTGTCAGCGGCAACGATGGGAGCGCCGGACCGGGCGCCCACGTCAATGGCCCGATGGCCGTGCCAGTACCGTTGCGTAACATGACCGCCGACCGGCCAGACGAAGCGTCCGGTACCGCGGGCGGCGGAAGCGGGAATAGGTCCTCGATAAATCGCAACCTGTCGGGGAACATATGGCTTGGTGCCATGGGGAATAATGAGATGGGAGCCCACGGTGACTGGTGTGTTTGCCGATTCCAGCTTATTCATGGGGTGGGCCACAATATCATTGACTTCCGCTTTGAACTTCGTCGCGAGGGATGAGAGCGTATCGCCCGGTCGCACCGCATGCAACACGCCGTCAACCGGCGGAATCACGAGGCGCTGGCCAACCCGCAAAAGGTCCGGATTGGACTCCAGTTCCTCATTGGCCCATTGAATCGTTTCCGGCCGGAGGCCGTAATGTGCGGCGATCTTCTGCAGGTTGTCTCCGGAGCGCACTTCATAAATCCGGATTATATCAACCTTTACCGGTGCGGCTGGCGCCGCCGACTCCGCGTTGGCGCTCCGAACTTCCGATGAAGCGATGGCAGGCTCGTCGATTCTCTGTGCTGTGAACGGGCGGACCGCAACCTGCAGCGCTTCACCAACCCTCGCGATTGGATTGCCGCTGATCGGGTCCGTGTCAGGCGCGGCACTATCGGCGAGCAGACCATTTGCCGGCAGCGTGTGCAACGGAAAGGCCAGGTCGGGAAGGTCCATCCGGCTTACCACGACGACCATCGTTCCCACGATCAGAACGGCCAGATGACTGGCAAGTCGGATAGGCGCGACCTGCTCGCGCAGAAAGCCTTGAATGGCTGCAAACAACTGCCCGATTGCCGCGCCGGCCGCGTCGAAAAAGCCGATCGTCCTTTTTTCCAGAACAATCTCGCCCAAGCTATCGGTTGCGGAATTGACCTGATTTGGGGTTGGACTTTGAAGATGTCCCGAGAGGCCGGAAGGACTGGGAGGAGGAAATGGTTCCCGATTCGCCGTTGGTTCTGTGTCAGATCGGTTTACGGAATGATAGCTGAACCGGCGCTGTTCTACGTGCTCTTTGCTCTTCAGCATACAGTTTGCCCAAGAACGGTTACAAGGTCAGGACTGCACGAAATACGCTGAATCATCTCCGGGTCCGAAAATTATTTTAGACAAGGGGTGTATGTGCGTCTGAGGCGATCCCAGGAGCGCCATTGCATCTTGGACGATCAGATGCCGTCTAGGTCCCAGGATTCGAATTATAGGGTCAAATGGGGTGCGGTGCAAATCGGATTCGGGGTCTTGGGGGCTATTTTGACGCCTTCTTTGCCCTTCGAGCAGAAAGCGTAGGGAAAACGTAGGCTTTGCGTAAGATTGGTCGATCGAAGACGCAATTGATGTGATCAATAACTGTTTGTGACCAGTTTGAATCAGGGCGCGGGACCCAACCGCGCGCGAAGGTTGCAGGCAACGACATCTGCCCCGAAAGAGGCAGGCATTGGGCCTCGAGCTGTCTATTTGATCAGTGTGTCGAGGAACTCCTGGTTGTCGCGCGTGCGGCTGAGGCGTTCCAGGATGGGAAGAATCGCTTCGTTTCCGCCGCCCATGGCGTCGCTCATGCGGCGCAGCGTGTAGACCTTCGCCAGCACCTCCGGTTCCAGCATCTTCTCTTCGGCGCGCGTGCTGCTGCGCTCGATGTCGATGGCTGGGAAGATGCGCCGTTCCGATGTGCGGCGGTTCAGGTGCAACTCCATGTTGCCTGTTCCCTTGAACTCTTCATAAATGACGTCATCCATCCGGCTTCCCGTATCGACGAGGCATGTTGCCACAATCGTCAGACTGCCGCCCTCCTCCAGGTTGCGGGCAGCGCCGAAGAAGCGCTTGGGAGGGTAGAGCGCAGCCGGGTCGATGCCGCCGGAAAGTGTACGGCCCGAAGGGGGCACCGTCAGGTTATAGGCGCGGGTCAGGCGCGTAATGCTGTCGAGCAAAATCACGACATCGCGGCTGCTTTCAGTCAATCGCTTGGCGCGCTCCAGGGCCATCTCCGCCACGCGCACATGGTTTTGCACCGGTTCGTCGAAGGTGCTGCTGATAACCTCTGCTTCGACGGAGCGGTCCATGTCGGTAACTTCCTCGGGACGCTCGCCGATCAGGACGACCATCAGGTGCAGGTCCTCGTAATTGTCCGACATGCCGTTGGCAATCCGCTTCAGTATTGTTGTCTTGCCTGCTTTTGGCGGGCTGACGATCATGCCGCGCTGGCCGCGGCCGATCGGCGCCAGCAGGTCGATCATGCGGGTGGCCAGATGGTTGGGTTTGGTCTCAAGGTGGATCTGTTCGTCAGGGAAGATCGGCGTGAGTTTTTCGAAGACCGGGCGGCGTTTTGCCTCTTCCGGGTCGAGGCCGTTGACGGCCTCCACCTTGAGCAGCCCGAAGTATTTCTCAGTGTCCTTTGGCGGACGAACCTGGCCGACGACAAGGTCCCCCGTGCGTAATCCGAAACGGCGGATCTGGCTCTGGCTGACGTAGACGTCCTCCGGCCCAGGCAAGAGATGGTCGCTGCGCAGGAAGCCGATGCCATCCTGCACGATTTCCAGGGTGCCGCCCCCGAAGATATAGCCCTGTTTCTCGGCGTTTTCCCGCAGCAATAGAAGGATCAAATCAAGCTTTTTCAGCCGGGTGTAGCCGCTGACCGCCATGGAGCGGGCCATCTCTCTGAGTTCATCCAGAGTACAATCCTCCAGCTGGGTCATGTTCATACTGAGCGTTTCCATAATCTGTTCCTTGTCAGGCTCGATAAATCGTCACTCATCGCTCGCGCAACAGGACTATCTGGCATACATGCAGGTGAGAGTGCTTTATCAGGCCGTCGCAAGCTGTCCGAGGACCGCTGGGGTCAGCGCCGGCCAATGCGTGGGTTGCTGATAAGTTGTGAAGACGAACCGCCTACACAGCAATATCTTTGGGGATTGCCCGAAGTCGGGCAGTGATTTGCAATGATTCGTGTTGCGCCAGGGTTTGGGTATGTGCCAAAGAGGTGAATTCGACGAACGACTACTCGCTCTTACCTCCCGCCAGCGACCGTCGTCCACTGCATCGGGTCACTCTGATTCGATCATCGCCAATGGCGTATACAGCGAGCCGGTTGCGAAGCTGAGTTCTGTTTGGATAAAGGCAGCGGACGCGTTGACGCGGAGGCAAACGGGCAGCATTTCACACAAGTATAGCAGTCTTTCCAAATGGCGTCAACCTCGATTCGCGGCGCGTGCAGGCCCGAATAGAGCGGAACGGGCAGGATTGGCGGTCCGGCGCCGCCGGCAACCAATCACGAGGGAACTTGGCAGGTTGTTGGGACCCAAACTTCTAACGAAGATATGAAACCATCTGTCAGGCACTCGCTGTGCGCTCGTACGAGCGATGCATGAGCGTTATACGAGTGATTGCGAGAGAATGCAACTGCAGTTTTGGACAGATGCCCTATCGTGGAATCCTGTATTCGCGCGCCCTGCTTGAGAATGGCTGATTGCCGCGAGCTGTCCTGCACCTGGCAGTTCGCGGCAATCAGACTCGCTACCCGCGCTGCTCTCCCTTACCATTCCCAGATGCCGGCGATCTCTTTCAGCTCCTCGATGTCCAGGACTTCGATGCGACGGTAGCCCAACGCCACCAGGGCTCGACGCTTGAAATCGCGCAGGATGGCGCTGACCGTCTCTCGGTATGTGCCGAGCCGGTCTGCGAGGACCTGGTGGCTGACTCCTTGGATCACACCGTCTTCGCGGCCGCTCAACTCGACGAGCAGAGCCGCCAGCCGTTCCGGCAGCTTCTTGTAGGCCACATCTTCCAGCCTGTCCTCCACCTGCAAAAGACGTCTGCCGTACGTCTGCAACATGCCCCATCCCAAAATCGGGAACTGCAGTGTCATGTTGCGCGCTTCCGCTGCCGGAATCGACCAGACCACAACATCTGTCTCGGCTTCTGCAAAGACATTGGCCCCGTGCGGCCTGTCCATGGCGCCCTCACCGAAGATGGCAGCCGGTTCAAGCTTCCCGATGACCAGGCGACGGCCTTCATGGTTGGTGCAGACAAGGTGGATTCTACCCTGCATGAGTACGAACATCTCCTGCTTCAACGCAGTCGCATCCGCGACAACGTCGTGCGGGCGATAGGACCTCATGCGGACGCGCTTTCCAAAAGAAGGGTCGTCCTTGCGAAGGTCCATCAACGTCTGCAACAGTTCAGGTTTTCTGCCCAGAACACCGTCGGCAATGGTTTCATGATGTTGTTCTTCGAACATAGGGCACATCCTTGTCAAATACCCCCAGACCTGCCTTGCCTGCGGCGCCGGTCAGGGAGAGGGAACAAATGCCTCCGCCCCGCTGGAGGCCGGTTCATGCCAAAATTATACAAATTCTATGCGATACGGACTGGAACATTGGATAAACCTAAAGATTTGCGTAATTCAAGAGCTCAAATCTGTACGTTATATAAGTATAATGTCCCGTCGTGAGGAAGACCAATTCGCCTCAGGCGTGTGTTGCAGGGGGCTCAAATCAAGCATAACTTTAGAAAGTTACATATCTGTTACGATTAGGTTAGCGTTTCATTTGTTTTGGCAACGGAGGCGATGCCCTCAGGCCCGCCTCCGTCTGCTGGCAACCAGCAGCAATTCGCGCAGCGTGGGGGAAAAGCGCGGCGCCGCGCGTAGGATCCGGCAATTCCTCGATGAAGGTCAGACGCCCGCGTACCGCCTGGGAATTCCCCCTGTAGAAATCGCAATTGTGGACTGTTTCGTGTTGTGCTAAACTTTATTTTCTGAAAACTACCACTAAAAAATGGTGAGTGGCCGCTCGAACTCTCTTTCTCTCTACTCCCTTACGATAGCCCGGTGCTGGCGCCTGACAGTCTTCTTAGTTGCACATAACCTGACCCGTACCGAAGCGAGTACGCACCGGCCGGGGCGAAGCATGGTACGCTTTTTCCGTGCTTCGCCAGTCATTTGACCGGTTATTTGGCGAGAGAAGCTAATGGCAGTGATTTTGAAGAGAATTGTCGCAGTTCTCGTTAGTATACTGTGGCTCAGCCTGATCGCTTTTCTCCTGGCGCGAACGTTCGTGCCCGGTTTTCGCGAGGCCTTGCCCCCACAAGTTAGGGAGTTTACCGCTCCCGATGAACTGCATGAACTGCTGGAAAATGTCGCTGACTTCTTGCCAGGGGATTGGGGCGAGTTGATTCCAACAGGCATGGAGGCCACGGCAACGCCCACGCCGGCTGCGGCCGTGACCTCGCCGCCGACAGCCACCCGCGTGTCCGCAACGCCGACTGCCGCGCCCCCTACCCTTGCGCCCGCGACGCCGACACCCACACCAACATTGGATGCAGAAGAAGACGAACAGCAGGTCGTTGAGGCCGTTCCGGTCGCGGTGACGGTTTCCGTCCAAGCGGAACTGCGCACCGCGCCCAGCGAAGAGGCGGATGTCATTGGGCTGGTCGCCATCGGCGGAACCGTCTTCATTGACGGAAGGGATTCCGCCGGCAACTGGTACCGGTTGGAAGACGGAACCTGGATTAGCGCTGCTGCCCTGGTCGAAGCCCCCGAGGAACACGTCCCTGTTGTGACGGCCGAGACGCAACAGGCCACCACCGAAGAAGAGGTGCAACCGACCCAAGCTGAAACACCTACGGCCACTCCGGCGGTCCCAATCGAGGCTGTGCCGGCCCTTGTCAGCCTCGACGCCAATCTGCGTTCCGGCCCGGGAACCGATTTCGAGCGGGTGGACGGCGTATTTGCCGGCGATGAAGTGTCGGTGATCGGCCAGTCCGCCGATGGCGAATGGTACCTGCTTGAAGGCGGCGCCTGGCTGTTCGCGGCCCTCGTGGTTGAAGCGGTTGACGTACCGGTTGTCTCTGAAGACGGCGTCGCCGTTCAGCAGCCGGAGGACGGCGAAGAACAGCCGACATCAATCGTCAATGCCCCGCTCGGCGCCAACTTGCGCTCGGGGCCGGGTGTCCAGTTCGAACGCATTGAGGGTGTCCAACAAGGTACGAGCTTGACCGTAGTGGCGCAGGATGCCAGCGGCACCTGGTTGAAACTGGACAATGATCTCTGGGTTTTCGCCGCTCTTTTGGATAACGTGCCCGAGGACCTGCCGCTGGATTCGGGCGAAGAGTCCGGCACCGAAGCGGATGACGCGGGCACGGATGACGCGGGTGAGGACGACGAAGCCCCTGAGGAGGCGCCCGCCCCTGAAGAAGAAGGCGGATCGGACGGTGGGGAAACGGACGGTACTCAGTCGACTGATGAGCTCGAAGTTGAGCAGGGGGAGCAGACGGAAGACGATCAGACGGAAGATGAGCAGGACGAGCAGACCGAAGTTGAGGTACAGGCTGAATTGGCGACGGTCAACACAGATGCCAATTTGCGTAACGGGCCGGGTCTTGAGGCGACGATCGTCGCCTCCGTCCTGGCAGGTACGGAGGTGACCGTCATTGGCCGCTCCGACGACGGGCAGTGGCTCGAACTGGGCGATGGTCACTGGATTTTCGCTGCGCTCGTGGACTTCGCTGAGACAGAGGAAGAAGAGGGAGGGGAGGAAGAAACGGCCGCCGAAGACGGCAACGCAGCCGAAGATGGAAGCGGTACGGCAGAGACCGCCGGTGACAATGAAGAGGAGGACAATACCCGCGCGCAGGGGTAGCCCGTCTGCCGGCTCCTTCATCGCTGTCAATTGCTCTTCAGCTACCGGCCCTGAAGGCTGAAGAACACAATATTAAGTCGCGACAACTCAGCGTCGCATCGGCATAACGGTTGCCGCCACCTTGCACGCCGCACTCGAACTGCAGTTTGACGAGTCGGTGGGCGAATCCAGCAGTTGGAAAGCTGGCCGGAAACCAAAGAGGCCGTGCGGCGTATTTATTTGCAGCCGGTTCAACCCGGGAGACTTTCTCCCCTCTTTTCGCCGGTTCCTGCAAGCATGGAGAGGAGCGAATGCGAATACTTCTTTACACTGGAAAGGGCGGCGTCGGCAAAACGAGTGTCAGCGCGGCCTGCGCGCTGCGGTGCGCGGAGCTGGGCTATCGGACGGTCGTACTCAGCACAGACTCTGCCCACAGTCTCGGAGACAGTTTCAACACGCGCATCGGCAGCGAGCTCGTCGGGCTGGCGCCCAATCTTTGGGGTCAGGAGATCGACCTGCTGCATCAGATGGACAAATACTGGGGGCGCGTGCAGGAGTATCTGAACGTGTTGTTCTCCTGGCGCGGGATGGATTCTCTTGTGGCCGAAGAGACGTCGGTGCTTCCGGGGATGGAAGAGCTCGCCAGCCTCATGCACATTACGCATCTGGCCGACAGCGGCGCGTATGATGTCATCATCATTGACGCTGCGCCGACAGGGTCCACGCTGCAGCTCCTCAGTTTTCCCGAAATCGCCCGCTGGTTTATCGAGAAGATTATGCCCTTCGAGCGCAGGACACTGCAGATCGCGCGGCCAATTGTTTCGCGCATGAGCGATATACCGCTGCCGGACGACAGTATGTTCGAGAGCGTAGAAGAGCTGGTGGGCGTGCTCGAACGCACCAGTCTTCTCCTGAGCGACAGCAGCATAAGCAGTATGCGGCTGGTGATCAACCCGGAGAGAATGGTCATAAAGGAGGCGCAGCGCGCGTACGCCTATCTCAACCTCTATGGCTATGTGGTCGACTCGGTTGTCTGCAACCGGGTCTTTCCCCAGGATTTGCAGGAGGCGTACTTCAGCGGCTGGGTCGAGGCGCAGCAGCGCAATCTCGCTTTCGTTGAAGAGGCGTTCCATCCTTTGCCGATTCTCCAGATTCCGTTCTTTGCCGAGGAGGTGCTGGGCCCGGATATGCTCCGGCGGATGGCGGCGGCGGTCTTTGGGGAGGAGTCAGTGCGCAGCGGGCAGGGAGACCCGACGCAGCTCTACTATCAAGGCGAACCGCAGAGAGTCTTCGTTCACGACGGCCACTACGTGCTCAGCATCGCGCTGCCACTGGTGGAAAAGGAGGAGGTGAATCTGCACCGCAGCGTCGTCGACGAGTTGATCGTGCGCATCGGCAATTGGAAGCGCAACATCGCGCTGCCGACCGGTCTGGCGCGACTGAAGATCGATAGCGCCAAGTACGATGGCGACCGGCTGAATATCTTGTTCCGCAAGGAGGAGGGTGACTCGGGCGACGCGGTCGAGTCGTTGCAGCGCGGCCCCTGGGCGCAACTGAAGTCGCGTCTGCAGGGCGAGGTCGTTTAGGTCGGTTTCAGGTCGTGAGCGCGCGCTAATCTTGCAGCTGTGTCAGCGCGGCGCGGGCCGCGTTATATCCGCACATACCGTGGACGCCTGCGCCGGGCGGGGTGGAGGATGAGCAGAGATAGAGGCCGCGTACAGGCGTACCGTAGGGAGGAAAGCGCAGCATCGGTCGGGTCCAGAGCTGGCCCAGATCGTTCGCGCCGCTGCTGATGTCGCCGCCGACATAATTGGGGTTGTAACGCTCAAGGTCGGCGGTGTTGAGAGCGGCGCGCGCCAGAACTGTGTCCTGAAAGCCGGGCGCGAAGCGTTCGATCTGTGCTTCGATGGCAGGCGTCATATCGACCGTCGAGCCGTGCGGCGTGTGGCAGTAGGCCCAGAGGGTGTGCTTGCCCGCCGGCGCGCGCGTGCTGTCAAACCGGCTATGTTGCGCGACCAGCACATAGGGACGATCGGGTATGCGGCCGCTGCAGGCCGCCTCTTCGGATGCGGCAATCTCCGCCAGCCTGCCGCCCAGATGAACTGTGCCGGCATCTCGACAGACCTCCGCGCGCCAGGGTACAGGCTCGCTGAGTGCGTAGTCCACTTTGAAGACGCCCGGACCATACCGAAACCTCTCCAGTCTGCGCCGGTAGGCAGCCGGCAGCCGTGTCCCCGCTAGCCGCAGGACCTGCCTCGGCGTCACATCCAGTAAGACCGCCCGGCTGGGCGGCAGTTCGTCCAGCGTCTGCACCGGCCATCCGGCCACAATGTCCCCGCCCAATGCCCGCAGATAGGCGCCCATCGCATCGGCAATGGCCTGAGAGCCGCCGCGCGGAAACGGCCAGCCGACCGCGTGTCCCAGGATCCCCAGCACCAGCCCGAAGGATGAGGTGAAGGGTTGGCAAAAATCCAAGAGCGAGTGGGCCACAAGGCCGGCGAATAGCGCCTGTGCCCGTTCTTCGCTGAACAGAAGGGGGGAGAGCAGCTGGGCCGGCCAGACGCCGGCAAGGCCGAACCGGACCAGCGCACCAAGATGGACGGTCAGAGGATGCGGCCCCAGCAGAGTAGGCGCCAGTTTTGGCCAGTCTTCTGCCAGCGGGCCGAAGAGCCGCACCCAGTTCTGGCCGTCCAGGCCGATGGACGAGGCGGTCTGCTCCAACGAACGGTAGAGGCCGACCGCGGAACCGTCGTCGAGCGGGTGCGCTACCGGGATGTCGGGCTGCACCCACTCGACGCCGAAACGTTCGAGGGGAAGGGCGCTCAGAAAAGGAGAGCCGGGCGTCAGGGGGTGGACCGCAGCGCAGACGTCGTGTCGAAAGCCGGGCAGGGTCAGTTCAGCCGTGCGCGTTCCGCCGCCAAGCGAGGCCCTGGCTTCGATCAGGAGTACCGAGCGGCCGGCGCGAGCGAAAGTTATGGCCGCGGCGAGCCCGTTGGGGCCGGAGCCGACGACGACCGCGTCATAGTTCGGCATCCGCTTCCACCAGGCGCAGCCGCTGCGGGCTGCGGTTATCTACGCGCTGCACGACGCCGCGCGCTTCCAGGTCGAGCTTGACCGACACCACGTACCAGGAGACGGAGCCATCGAATGTGCCGCCGATCCGTTCCCTGACCAACTCTGTCAGCCGGTTGAAAGTTGTCCCCGGCTGTTCCCGCAGGACCAGCTCGATCGCTTGCCGAACAGTGTCATACTTGCTTCGGTCGATATTGACGCCCTTCTTTCCCTGCGGATGCAGGGTCTTGATCTTTTCGCTCACACCTCTCTCCTAGCTCCGGGCTTTACTCGCCTTCGAACAGTTTTTCGTTGCGGTGGAGGCGGCGGGCGATGCCGAAGGTCTGGCCCTGGGCGCGCATCGTGGGTGCGTGGGCGGCAAGATAGCGGGACGCGGCGACCAGCACATGCACGGCCTGCTCCTGGGAATCCGGCTCGGCCGCGAGCAGGTCATGCTGACGGAAGGCCGCTTCGATGCACTGAATCGTGTGAAAATCGCGGTCCTCGCGCAGGAGAAGCGCGCCCAACTCGGCGCGCAGCTTAGCCGCCGCGCCGCCCTGGAAGAGAAATTCACCGACAGCGCCGCCGGCTTCGTTCACCTGCTGCTGCTGGTCCAGCATCTCTGTAAGCGGCGGCAGCTGGGGGGACGCCCCGTTGCCATTGGATCGGGCAGGGAGCCGGGCCGCGGGAATGTTGAGGAAGCGGTCGAGATAGACGCTCATCGCCGCGTCAAAGACCCCCCGCAGCAGGAGCAGATAGTCATCCGGCGGCGCGTACCCTTCCAGGCGGCGCAGACCTTGATAGACGGCGCTGGCGAAGGTGAAGGTGTGCAGCGCCGTGTCCCAGTCGCCGAATTCGTTGCTGGTGTGGAAGCGGGCGATGCGCAAAGCCGCGGCATAGGCGACCACGGCGGCCAGCTCGACCTCGCCCGCGCCGACCCGCAGAGCATCGAGCAGCGCCGCGGCGACCGCGTGCGGATCATCGTCCAGCAAGACCGGTACGAGCGCATCGCGGCCGGCCCAACCGCCGCGCAGAGCCTGACCGGCGGCGAGGGCGGATGGAATCTCGGCGCGCGCGTCCCGCAGCAGACCGATCAGGTCGATCGGATTCCGCCAGGCGTTGGACTCCTCCATGCGCTGGGCCGAGGCATATCCGGGGACGAGGCTGGTCAGAACCGTTTCGGCCTGTTCCCAGCCGACGATATCAAGCGCTTCGAAGGCCTTGTTGGTAAAGTCGAGCGGATGCCCGACGTCGATGTAGCGAAAATCCGTCGCCGCGCTGAAGAGGATGTCGGCCATCTGCTGCGGACCGGCGCCGGCGCGCAGGGCTGTGATGATGCAGCGTTCCGCGCCTTGCGCGTCGCGCACGAGAATGAAGCGGCGGAACCACTGTTTGAGAGTTACCAGGTCCGGACTGCCGTCGGGCAGCGGCGTTACCGGGAAGCGGGGCGAGTTGCCCGCCGAATCGGCCGCGACTGCCGCTAGGCCGTGGGCCAGGGCTTTGGCCCGCTCCTCGCGGCCGAGACTGGGCAGAATATTCTGAAAGCAGGTGAGCATGGTCAAGCCCTGCCCCCAGCCCTCAATGCGGTAGCGGGTACCAAACTCGAGACCGGCGGCAAAAGGCGACAGGGTGTCGCCGGCTTCGTCAACCAGGGTGATGGCGGCCTTGGCCACAACCAGCGACAGGTTGCGCTCCAGGCCGACGTCCAACCGGCTGCGTTGGTGTTCCACCGGGTCGCGCCGGGGCGTGACATCCACAAAGACATCCCCGTTGCGCACATCCACCGGAAAGCTGGGCGTGTCGTCCGCCCACAGATCGAAGGCGCCGCCGGTGCAAAGATCGAAACGGGCGTGGTGCCAATGGCAGGTGAGAATGCCATCCTGGACGCTGCCGCGGTCGAGGGGGAAGCCCATGTGCGGGCAGCGATTGTCCAGCGCGTAGACTTCGCCTTCGTGATGGACGAGAACAATGACGTGGCCGTTCACGCGCACGGTGTGCAGACCGTTCTGGGTAACCTCTGCGACAGATGCGATGCGCTGGTAGTTGTCAGCAGCGTTTGATGGGGTAACTGATGTGGACACTGTGGGCCTCCTGCATTCGATTCTGCATTCCATTGTTCGTGCTGTGCATTGCATGTCCCTTGCGACCGGTCCGGCACAGTTCGGACGGCCGCGGAAAGGGCGCTACGGTTGCGATTCACACGCCTCGCGCACGGCGGTCAGCGCGATCCAGCCCACCAGCGCCAGCGCCGACCAGAAGAGAAACGGCACGCCGGCGCCGAAGGACTCAAGACTGTTGCCCAGCGGCGGCGCAGCGACGGAGCCGATGCGCGAAATGGCCATGATCATACCTGTGGCCGTGCCGGCAAGCGCCGGACCGACCCCGCGCAGCTCGATGATCAAAGTCATCAGCGTGGCCATGTAGCCGTCGCGCATGATGCCGGCGAAAATGACGGCCAGCCAGACCGCGATCCCCTGCGCGACCGACAGGACGCCGAAGCCGACCGTGAACATCAACGCGGCCACCAGCAGCAGCGGACGGCGCATGCCCAGACGATCGGACAGCAGCGAGAGCGGAAGCGTGAAAAGCAGGCTGGCCAGGTGGAAACTGGCAAGCGCAAGGTCGGCCGCGTCCGGGCTCCAGGCCTGGTCGCGCAGATAGAGGGGCAGATAGCCGAGCGTTCCTTGAATCGCGCCGCCGATGCCAAACATAGCCAGCGCCAACAGCCAGACGTTGCGCAGACGGGCAACGCGCACCAAAGAGTCGCGTAGCGAAGGCCGTTCTGGTAGCCCTGCGGTTGGGCTCGCGGCCGCTTCAGGCCTCGAGAGGGCCCATAGGACGCCGACGATCACCGCCAGCACCCCGTAGAAAAGCAGAACATTGCGCCAGCCCCCCAGCAGCGGCGACAGGTAGGTTGCGCTGATCCAGGAGCCGAGCAGGAAGCCGAGCGCCATGCCAGCCGAGACGACACCGTTCGCCATGCCCAGGCGGGGCCCTGCAAACCAGATGCCGCAGGTCTTGTGAACGTTCATCGGCGCGGCCATGGGGAAGAGGCCGGCGATCAGAACGGTCGTCGTCAGGCTGGCGAAATCACCGGCGAAGGCTCGCATTGCGCCCGTGACCCCTGTCAGCAGGCAGGCGATGACGAGCATGCGCCGCGCGCCGATGCGGTCGCCGATTACGCCCCCGGTCAGGCTCATCGCAACGCCCAAAAGCGAGGATGCGCCCCAAACATAGCCGATCTGGACCAGGTCGAGGGAGAGGTCGCGGCCGATCTCGTCGAACAGCACCGGCAGCGACATCATCGGCATGCCCACGACCAGCGTATGGGTCAGGGCGGCCAGGGCGAGAATATACCAGCGGTAGGCGCCTTGCGCAGGGCTGGAGCCGACAGCTGGCGATTCCAGCGCGCGGCGTAGGTCAGACATCTGCTGTCGCCCCGCCATCCATGAGAAGCTCCGCGCCGGTGACGCTGGCGGCCCTGTCCGAAACCAGAAAGAGGGCCATGTCCGCGATTTCATCCGCTTCCGCCATGCGCCGTAAGGGGATCGAGGCGATGCGGCGTTCGGTTGCCTCCTCCACGGAGATGCCGTGCGCGTTGGCTTCCTGGCGGGCGAGCTGGCGGGCGCGCTCGGTGTTCACCGGTCCAGGTGAGATGGCATTGATGCGGACGCGATAGGGCGCCAGGTCCTGGGAGATTCCCTTGGTAAAGTTGATGATGGCGGCGTTGGCGGTGCCGCCCGCCACGAATGTCGGTGTCGGATTGTGGGCCGCGGCGCCGACAATGTTGACGATGCGCCCGTCGCGCCGGGCCTTCATCTGAGGTGCGACCGCCCGCACCATCCGCATATAGCCGAGCAGCTTCAGGTCCCAGGCGCCGTGGTAAGCGTCGTCACTGAGGCTGTAGAAGTCGCCGCTTGGCGCGGAGCCGGCGTTGTTGATGAGGATGTCCACCCGCCCCCAGGCGCTGAGCGCGCGCGCGGCGACCCGTTCTACGCCGTCCGCGGTGCTCATGTCCGCGCTTTCGGCCAGCGCCTCGGCTTCACTGTCGGGCGCGTGTTCGCTGATCGCGGTCAGCGCCTGCGCCAGCCGCTCCCGGTCGCGCGCCGCGATCAACACGCTGACCCCCTCGGCGTAGAGCGCCTGCGCACAGGCCAAGCCGATGCCCGCGCTGCCTCCGGTGACGATCGCCGTTTTGCCGGAAAGGTTGAGTTCCACGTTTTCAGCTCCTTCGAGGGTTGTCATCCTGCCCGGTTTGCAACTGTCGCAACGGCCTGCGCGGCGGTTCTCCTCAGCCGGCCTCTCTGTTTACGCCGTCATAGATTTCGCAGCTTGGAAAGGTGAGCGAAAACCCATACCAGCGGGCGAACAGATGCAACGGCTGTCTAACCGGCAGCTCGGCTCCGTAGGCGTCGTAGAGCCTGCCGTTGCGGATGGACCCGCCGCTGTCCAGCCGCAGTTCGTCGCCGTCCCACTCGGCCTGCCGCACGTCGACGAAGACGGGCGCAGGCGTGCCGGAGACGGGGTCGAGATAGACCAGCATCGTGCTGTCAGCGAAACGGTCGATGATCAGGCCGCCGTTCGCTTTGAGGCGGTCGAGCGGATAGTAGCGGCTGATGTTGTCCGTCCAGATGCCCAACCCCATATCCAGGCGGGGCCGACGCGGGTCTTCTGCACCCATGGAGCCGGCGAACCCGGGTGGCATGAAGCGCCCCCTGCCCAGCTTCTGCAGAAGTCTCGTGCCCCATTCAATCAGTCCGAATGGCAGTGGGAGCCGCGAACGGGCGATGCGGGCATCCGGAAACTGCGCCAGCGCCTGGTCCGCCCGCATATGGCGCAGGGGCGCCAACTCCAGTTGCCGTCCTTTCAACGGGCCGTGCAGGCACTCGCCGGTGATGTGGTCCCAATAGGAGCCGGTCTGGTGATCCCCCATCAGCGACATGCCGTTGTAGATGCCGCGGGTCGCAAACGTGTGGACCTTGTCGTCGATGATTGGCGTCAGACTGACGCCACTGTTGCAGGGCGCTCAGAAGCTGGCGAGGAAGGGGACACCATTCAACTCTCCCTGCGCCACGTGGTGGAAGACCATCTGGTCGGTGAGCAGGGCCAGGGCCGCGCCCTCGCGCTCCAGCAGGAGCAGCGGCGTCTCGGGGCGGACCTGCTTGCGGTTCACTCCGTCGGCCAGCGCCTCGGTCCGCTGCACTGCTATGGGCCGGAACATATCCCGCTTGCTCAGGATCGCCCGTTTTGCGTCAAAGGTCGTCGTAGCAGTCAGTTCGTTTGTGATCTCTCCCATTGTTAGCTCCTTTGCTAGCGGAAGTCCACAATCAGACTGTGACGCGCCAGTGCGGTGACGCGTCTATGGCTCGGTTGAGAAACGGAAGACGGTCGTCTCGCTGTACGCCTCACCGGGCCGCAGAACGACAGACGGGAAGTTCGGCTGGTTGGGCGCATTGGGAAAATGCTGCGTCTCCAGGCAAAATCCGCCATGATGGGGATAAATCTGCCCGCCTTTGCCCGCGCTCGAAGCCTCCATCAGGTTGCCGGTATAGAACTGCACACCCGGTTGGGTCGTCAGCACCTCCAGCACGCGTCCGCTGGCCGCCTCGATGACGCGGGCCACCAGCCGCAGCGTGCCGGGCGCACCGTTGAGCACGAAGTTATGATCGTAGCCGCCGCCAAAGCGGACCTGCTCGTCGTCGGCGTCGATGCGCGCGCCGATGGCGGTCGGCTGGCGGAAATCGAATGGCGTCCCCGTCACGTCGCGCAGTTCGCCCGTCGGGATCAGCGTGCTATCCATCGGCGTGAACGCGTCGGCGTCGATCATGGCCACGTGGTCCAGGATCGTGCCCCGCCCGGCCAGATTGAAGTAGCTGTGATTGGTCAGATTGACGATTGTTGGCGCGTCGCAGGTTGCGTGGTAGTCGAGACGCAGCGCGTTGTCGTCATCAAGGCTGAGCGTCACTTCGGTATCGAGCGCGCCCGGGTAGTGGTCCTCGCCGTCCGGGCTGTGATGGCTGAGGCGCAGGCCGACCGCCTGTTCATTCTGAAATGGCTGCGCCTGCCAGACGACCTTGTCGAAGCCGCCTTCACCGCCGTGCAGATGGTCGTCGCCAAGGTTGCGCGCGAGCTGGTAGCGCACGCCGTCCAACTCGAAACTGGCGCCGCGGATACGGTTGGCAAAGCGGCCCACGAGCACGCCGAAGTAGGGATGGCCGGCCAGATATTCGTCGAGCGTGTCGAAGCCGAGCACGACATCGCCGGGCTGGCCGTCGCGGTCCGGCGCCGTGAGCGTCCGGATCAGCCCGCCGTAGTCGAGCACGTCCGCCTCTACCCCGCTGTTGTTGGCAAGCGTGTACTGTCTAACCGGTTGTCCACTTTCCGTCTTGCCGAAGGCCTGGCTGCTGAGTCTCATCTTGTCTCGCTCCGCTACTGCGGCGGCCCGATCTGTGCGGCCTCTTTGTCGCTATCCATACGTCTTCTGCCGGTACGCCGCCAGCATCTGATCCATCACCCAGGAAGTGCGCGCGCCGCTGATCCCTGTGCTGGGGCAGCGCCCGCACCCGTTCAACTCGTCGACAATCGTCTGTATGAGCGGCCGGTGCACGTGGTCCGGCTGCGCAACCGGGACCTCCTGGCTGCCGGTGGTCGTCGTCAGCACGATCGGGCTGGCATCAAAACAGACGTAGCCGATGCGACCCTTCGATCCTTCGATCTCGGTCCAGTCCAGGTTCTCGAAACCGGAGAACATCCAACTGCCCGTGCCCTGCACGCCGGACTCGAATGTGAAGCTCCCACTGACGATGTCTTCGGCGTCGTAGAGGCCCGCCTGATTGGCCGCGAACCCTTGCACGCTGCTGATGGGGCCAAGAAAGTAGTCCAGAATGTCCAACATATGGGATCCCAGGTCCAGGAAGAGGCCGGCGCCGGCGATCTCCGGGTCGACGCGCCATCCGAGTTCGTCGGGGGAGGCGTCGACAGGCTTGGACTTCCCGTAGAAGCGGACAAGGACCGATCGTACGTCGCCGATCGTGCCCTGTTCGAGCAGCTCCTGTATCTTCAGAAATTTGGGCAGCCGCCGCCGGTAGTAGCCGACCCACAGCGGTACGCCGGCCTCTCTGCAGGCGCGAATCATCGTCTGGCATTCGTCGTAGCTGCGCGCCATCGGCTTTTCCACATAGACCGGCTTGCCGGCCGCGGCCGCTTTGCAGGTGTACTCCATGTGAGTGTCTGGCGGCGTGGCGACGTAGACCGCATCCACCTCCGGGTCATTGATAAGCCTGTCGCCGTCGTCGTACCAACGGGCCACGCCATGGCGGCGGGCGTAGTCGGCGGCAAGCTCCCCATTGCGGCGCATCACGGCCACGAGCGCAGAGTCTCCGGCTTTGTACAGGCCGGGGCCGCTCTTGACCTCGCAGACGTCCCCGCAACCGACAATCCCCCAGCGGATTTTGGGCATGACGCTGTCCTCACATCGAGTTGTATTTTGTTCCCGTTGCTGCATTGTACCACGAGTTAGTTGGGGCGATGATTTGCAGCCGCTACCCCCCATCCTCATGGCCGTGGAGCGGCGTGTGCTCGTGGTAGATGCCGTGCGTGTGCATGCGCTGGTGTAGGCGGTTGTGAGCGGCTTCGAGCACCGCGCGCATCTCGCGGAAACGCTCGGCGTGCGGGCGCGGCGCGATCGTGTCGACGTAGGCGATCGCGCCCTCGATCTGCTCCAGCACGGCCGAGGCGTCCGGCTGGTTGAAGAGCGGGCTGTCGGCCACGATCGTTTGCACCGCGCTCGTATGGGCTGCGATCTCCCCTTCCGTGCCGCGATAGCTGCCGCGCACGCGCAGCGCTATCCACGATGAAGCACTGACCGGCACCTGCACACTGCCGGACGCGCTGTATTGGCCGCCAACGTCGATCTCGTCGACGACCAGCCCGCCCTGGACCACTTCCACCTGCTGGACCGGAATCAGCACCGATTCAACCCGCCATTCGACGGCCACGCTTCCCCCGCCGGCCGGCAGCTGTACCTGTCCACCCGGCGAGACGCCCTCGACGGTCAATTCCGCCAGGGGGCCGATGGTCATGAATGTGTTGCCCGCCTGCACCGCGGCCATCCAGTTCTCGTAGTTGAACTCCCGGTCGCCCATGTGCGCGTAAGTGCGGACGCCGCCCAACTGTGACGAGGCTGCCATCTTGTCGGATCCGCCAACGATCGGTAGCTGATAGCCCAGATTGAGGTAGCGGTACCAGTCGGCAATGCCGTAGGGATTGAGCTCCCGGTCGCAGGGATTGAAGGTCATCATCTCTATTGCGTGTACGAGGCCGAGGACGATGTCGGCGGCCCGTTCCAGTTGCGGATTGGGTGCGTGGGGCAGGACGACCAGCCCGCCCTGGTCAATACATTTCTGCGCCCATTCTGCCATTACCACTTCCTGCGGATCGCCCAGGGCCGATTCGGTCGGTCCACCGCTGCACAAGGGGTGGATCATCGCGCCGTTGTAGCCCAGCAGCGAAATATGACCGAGGATCTGCATGCGATTCTCGGTGCCCACCCGTACCAGAAACTCGCCATCGCCGCCGAACTCGCGCGCGCCGAACGTCGTCTTGCCGTCAAAATCGCTGACGTTGCTGTACATCTCGCCCCACTGGCTGGCGAGAAGATTGACGACGTGGACGTCCTCGGCCTGGCCCTCCAGCAGCGCTGTCGAGGGGCTGAGGAAGTGGACATGCGTATCCGCCGTGACCCAGCCCTTCTCCCGCCAGGGCAGCACGCGCTCCAGCTCGAAGACCAGTTCATCGGTGTCGGACGCGATCGTGACCTGACGGCGGATCGGCGCGGTCTCATAGCCCCTGGTAATTTCAACGTAGACATCTCCAAGAGGCATGTCCACCTCGCAATGACCGTCGATGTAGCTGTACTGGTTGCGGCTGTTGACAAACTCACCGTAGTTGTCCTCGAACCAGTAGGGATTGACCTTGCGGTGTCGGCCGCGCGGGGGCAGATATTCGCCGTTCGCGCCGTGGAAGTGGATGCGCACCGGAACGAGGTTGTTCGTCCCCTTCTGTACCACCCGAACGTTGACAAGCCGGTGGGCCGGCTCGACCGCGGCGATGCCGTCCGAAGGTTGGCCGTCGGCAAGGCGCGCAAGGTCATAGACGATCGGTTCATCGCTGTCGACGCCGACGTGCAGCCATGCCTGGGGATGCGCGCTGTATTCTACGATCAGATCGCGCTCGGAGACGGCCGGTTGCACGTTGGCTTCGTCGCCCAGCCAGCGTTCGCGGTCATAATCGAGCGCGGCGCGGGCCGAGATGACGTAGCCCAGGTCGATGGCGAGGTCCTCGTACTCGTCAAGCGCGTTGAATTGGACGTCCTCGGGCAGCGTCAGGCGCAGTTTGCGGCGTATACCGGGACGAATAGGATTTTCGGTCAGGCTCGTCAGGCTGATGCCATAGACGGTCGATTTTTCGTCGCGCGGCTCCAGAATCAGGCGGCGGATGGGCCGTTCCGGATGTGGGTTCTCAAGCGCGTACAGCCACACCTTCTCTCCCATCTCCTCCCGTCCCGACCTGGTGCGGGTCTCGCCGCGGCCGTATTCGTTGGCCGGGGCTCGCCCCAACAGCGTTTCCTCTGTGGCTGAGTTAAAGGCAATCGATCTCTCGGCTGGCAAGGCCTCAAAGGCGCTGCCGCCCCAGACGCTGCGGCTCTGCTGGATGGCGAAACGGCGCAGGATCGCAGTTTCGTGGCGCGCGCTGTCTTCATACTCGAAGATGTAGGAAGAGACATGATCGCCCAGCGCATTGCCGTCGAACGCGAAGTCGGCGAAGTTGTCAAGGTAGTTGGTGACGCGGTCGGCTACGGCGTGCAGAAAGACGACGTGGGCAGCCTGCGCGCCCGCCAAGTCGACGACGACCGGCTCGGCGTCCAGCAGAATGACCGCGGGGCCTTCGGCTTCACCCAACAGGAAGGGGATGCCGTTGAAGGCGTCGGCGCCGGTCCGGTCGGCAAGAGAAGTGGGTACCTGCAGCGACTCGGGCAGATCGGCGCGGCGGGCGTTGAAGGAATTCGACAGATCTACGGTTGTGAAGTGTGGTGAGACTGGATTCATGGAACTCTCCGTTTGTGGCGCGTCTCGCGGCGGTTGTTGCAACAGTCTCGCTCGTCAGCCTTCGCGGAAGAACCGCGTCAGGGTGCTGCCAGCCAGTGGTCAAACCAGTCAAACGCATCCGACTGCATCTCGAGGTCGAACTTGTGCTCACCCGGGTAGAAAGCGCAGCGGTAGCTGTCGGGCGCGTCGGCCTTATCGTAGACCTCCCGCAAAATGACGTCGGCCCGCTCCATCTCATGACGAGTGAAGAGCGGGTCCTCGGTGTTGTTCTGAACCAAAGTCGGCAGCGGCGCCCGCATCCCCAGGATGTCAGGGTAGTCCATCTCGGTCGGCAGGTGGGGAACATAGATCATCCACGTGTGCCTGTGGCTCTTGTTGAGAACATAGTCGCGCCACGTAGTCATCATACCGACGCAGACCGCGCAGCGCACACGGTCGTCCAGCCCACCCAGGTAGACTGTGCGCAGGCCGCCGCCGGACAGGCCGCCGATGCCGACGCGGCCCGGCTCCACCTCTTCGCGCGCGCAGAGCACGTCCAGCGCGCGCAGGTCCTCGGCCAGCCAGACGCCCGCCCAGGTCGTGCCGGCGCTGAACAGGGATTTCGCCAGGATCGACTCGTGGTCGCTGGCCCAGCGGTTATAGGCTGTGATGTACTCTGGGTCATCCGACTCGGCCGCGTCCATCCCGTCGCGGATATGCTCGGGAACGTCGGCGATTCGGATCCGGCGGCTGCCGAAAGCGAAGGCATCGGGCACGAGTACCGCATAGCCGCGCTGGGCGAGGCGGTTGGCCCAGGGCACGCCGCCGTAGGCCCGCAGCTGGTGCTCGATGTCGACCGGGTTTTGCTGCTCCTGCGTGCGCGTGATCTTCTGCCAGCCGTGGAACTTGTGCCCGCCGTGATCGTGCAGGGCCAGCACGCCGGGTAAAGGGCCGTGCGCGGCGGCCGGTTTCAGCAACACGGCCTCAGTGCGCGGGCCGTAGGGTAGTTGCCAGGAGAGCGTCTCCACGCGCAGACCGTCATGCTCGTGCTGCCGCTCAATCCGCACGTCCGGCGGCCCGCCCGTATCGGGCATCGCCAGCCGTTCGCGAAAACGCCGCCGTGCGGCAGGCCGCCAGGCGCCCGGATCGGTCCAATGGGTATGGCGAAAAGAGAGATAGTTTGGCCCTTCACCGGCGAGGGCAGCCGCCCACGAGCCGTATGCGCCGAGCATCGAATAAGAGGTCATCGCGTCGATTCCTGGTGCAGAGATTCGCATGAGCAACCTGTGCCGTTACAGGCCCGCTCGAAGCGGTCCGCTTTGTGGCAGATTATAAAGCAGGAGCGGGGCGGGAGGAAAAGTAGACAAAGAGAAAGGGGAGGTCGACGTGAGGCCGATCTCCCCTAGGTCTGTCTTCATGGCATCGGCCTAAGCCGGGGTCGCATTCCCTGCGAATTCAAGTGGATTCACACCCATGCACTTCGCATAGCGGTCAAAGGCCGGATTTCAACCCGTATGCCCCTAGTAACCCGGCGGCGGGTCGACCGGTCCGTCAAACTGCATCGCAGTGAAGACGCCGCCCTGGGGATCCCCGATGACCGCGAAACGGCCAACCGTGCCCGTATCGGTCGGCGGTACATGGATGACCCCTCCGAGTTCCTTTGCCCTGGCAGCGGTCGCCTCGATATCCTCCGTCATGAAGTAGACGCCCCAATTGGGCGGGACTTCGCCCCAGGACTCGTCCATCTGCAACATGCCGGCCTGCATACGCTCCCCCAGCTTGAACAGGTGGTAGCCGTTGGGGTCCTGGTCGCGGCCCCAGTCAAAGACGGTCTGATAGAACTTGCTCGCGGTTTCGGGATCCTTCGTCTGCAACTCACTCCAGACCCACGCGTTCGGCATGTTGACCAGCTGCGCGCCAATGTGTTCCTTGGGCTGCCACAGGCTGACCATGGCGCCGGTCGGGTCCTGTAGCACACCCAAGCGTCCCGATTCCAACACGTCCATGGGCTCCATCGCAAGGGTCCCGCCGGCTGCGGTCGCCTTGGCGATCACGGCGTCGATGTCATCGTGTTTGATGTAGGATGACCAGAGCGGTGGGATGTTCTGGGCCATCATCTCCGGCGGCAGATTGCTCAGGCCGGCGACGTTGTACCCCTCTATCTGGCAAAGAGAATAATGGCTGCCCATATCCGTGGGGATATCAAAGTAATCCCAACCGAAGAGGCCGGTGAAGAACTCCTTGGCTGCGGGGACGTCGCTGGTGGCGAGGTCTACCCAACAGAACATGTTGTTCGGATAACTCTTTACTACCTGCATGAAGCTGTCTCCTTATGACAAGAATGGGGAACTGCAACGCCTGTGAACACAGACAGATGTCAACGTAGCACAGATCGATGATACGTGCTCAATTGACACTGGTCTGTTCTCATTATAGGACGCTTTTCCCCTCGAAAGTGTTCCGCGAAAATCGGCTGCGGGCGCAAAAAAGCCGGCCAGTTTCCCGGCCGGCTTTGCAATAGGGCGCCTGACGGGCTCAGGCCTTTTCGAGGTAGTAGCGGTAGAGCAGCCCCGCGAGAACGCCGCCGATTATCGTCGCAACGATGTAGACCCAGATGTCGCTGAAGATACCGGAAGCGACGGCGGGCCCGATCGTACGCGCCGGATTGAGGCTGGCGCCGGTGAGCGGACCGAAGAACATGATCGAGACGCCGACGGTCAGGCCGATGCCGAGCGGGGCGAGGTTGCCGGCCTTGCCGCTGATCCCCGCGTTCAGCACAGAGTTGACCAGGAAGAAGGTGGCGATCATTTCGAGAATGAACGCGCCGGCCAGCGTCGTTTGGCTGTAGTTGATCACTGTCGCGCCCAGCTTGGCATCCATGCCGCCGGAAATGGTTACCCGCAGCACAAACGCGGCCACGATCCCGCCCAGCAGTTGGGCCACGATGTACGGCACAACCTTGCTGCCTTCGAACTTTCCGGCTGCCCACGCGCCGATTGTCACCGCCGGGTTGATGTGCGAGCCGCTGATGTGCCCGTACGCGTAGGCCATCAGCATGATCGTGAGACCGTGCGCCAGCGCAACCGTGATCAGACTGCCGCCGCTGCCCATCCCCGCGATCGTTCCCGCGCCGGCGCCCATGAAGATGAGCGCGAAAGTCCCAATGAATTCAGCTGTTAGCGCCCTCCCCATTCCATTCATCAGCTTCCTCCTCCAATGCTTGAGTGTTTGTTCCCCTGGGCGTTGCTCAACTTCAACTGAAAGATTTTGCCGCACCCGCTGCCGGGGTGCCGATTGTTCCCTTCTACCAAAGCGTGATGACCCGTTCCTCGCCATCTTTGATGGCCTGGCGGTTGCGCCTGAGGGAAATGGTTACGGCCAGGTAGGCGATGATGCCAAAGATGACATACGGCCAGGGTGTCTGACCGGCGAACGCAAAAACGAGCGCGCCCGCCAGCGCGCTGACGCTGACACTGTAGGTGCCGATCGAGGCCATGCGGCTCCACCAGATCAGCAGCAGCCCCACCAGACAGACGACCGCGCCGATCAGCGGCGAAATGGCCACGATCGTCGCCGCGGTCGTGATGCCGCCGGCGCCGCCCTTGAAGCCCAGAAAGAGCGACCAGTTGTGTCCCACGACCGCGCCGGCGCCGGCCAGCGATGCGGCCGCGGCAGTTGCAATCTCACCCGTGCCGGGGAGAAAGGCGTTCGCGCCGTAGCGGATCAGCAGGACAGCCGCCACGCCCTTCAGCGCATCCCCCAACAGCGTAGGGATCGCAGCCTTCAGGCCGGCTGCTCGCCATGCATTGGTCGCGCCGGTGCGCCCGCTTCCCACTTGCCGGATGTCGATGCCGTAGATGGCAGTGGCAAGGACGCCAACCGGCACCGAACCGAGCAGATAGCCGAGCAGCGCGCCGGCGATGATCAGGATCCAGTCCATTGAAGATTAGCAGTCAGTGTCAGCGCTGCGGCGAGCGCGGCCTGATGCGAAAACTTTCCCGAGACCACCTTCGTATCGTTGGGGCAAGGTGTCCCGTGCAGGCATTGGGCGAACGCTAAAAGAACTCTGATTCTTCCTGCTGATCAGAGTTTGGCAAGAGCAATGGCTCTGCCGTGTCAGTCGTGAGGTCCAGCGGCTCTTCGGCGTTTTCCCCGCGCATGTGCAGTTCGCCTTCGAGCGTTGCGCCTTCGTCGAGCAGGAAGCTGTTGACGTAGAGGGCGCCGCGCACGTAACAGCCGGCCAGCAATTCGACACGGTCGGCGCGGATGACGCCGTCGAAGTAGCCGCGAATGCTGACGTTGCGGGCACGAATTTCGCAGTTGACGCGCGCGGCTTCGGTCAGGATCACATTGGCCAGCGTCTCCAGCAGGCCGCTTTCGACGACGCCGTCAACGCGGATGCTGCTGTCGCTGCGAAGTGCGCCGGTATAGGTGGCTCTTGGGCCGATGATGACTTCGATGGCGTCCGGTTGCGGACGTTCGTTGCGTCGAAACACTGGTCATTCCTAGTGGTGTAACAGATAGGGTTTGACGGACAAGTGAACTGTGGCATACTCTCCGGAAAGGCGGACACAAGGAGAGGGGAAATGCCAGCGAAACGATATCGGGTGCGCTTGACAGCGGAGGAGCGCAAGGAACTGGAAACGCAAGTGAATACAGGCACAGGGTCGGGGCGGCGCTCAAGACGGGCTCGCATCCTCTTGATGGCCGATGAAGCGCAGGTGGGCGGGGGCTTTAACGACGCCGAGATAGGCAAGGCTTTAGGCGCGCATGTGCGCACAGTCGAGCGAGTTCGGGAACGGTGTGTCACAGTCGGAATTGAAGCGGCCCTCACCCACACGCGCCCGCAACGGAAGCGACCGCGCGTATTGGATGGCGCCGGCGAAGCCCGCTTGGTGCAGATAGCCTGTAGCGCTGCGCCCGATGGACAGGAGAGATGGACGTTGCAGATGCTGGCCGATAAGCTGGTCGAATTAGAGGTGGTCGAACGCATTTCGCGCGAAACGGTGCGCACGACACTCAAAAAAACGAACTCAAGCCCTGGTTGAAAGATGTGTGGTGCGTGCCGGAGACAGCGAGTGCAGAGTTCGTCTGTGCCATGGAAGATACGCTTACGGTCTATCATCGGCCGCAGGATGAGAAGCGACCGCTGGTCTGTCTGGATGAAGGCAGCAAACAGTTGACCAAAGAGAGCCGTTTGCCCCTGCCGCCCCGACCCGGTACGGTGGCCAAATATGACTACGCGTATGAACGCAACGGTACCTGTAACCTCTTTCTCCTTTTCGCACCTCTGCAAGCCTGGCGTCATGTTAAGGTGACAGCGCGCCGTACCATGGTTGACTTTGCCCACTGCCTGCGCGACCTGGTCGATATCCATTTCCCGCAGGCAGAGACGATCGTCTTGGTCATGGATAATCTGAACACGCACAAACTCGCCTCTTTGTATGAAGCGTTCCCAGCGGCTGAGGCGTACCGCATTGCCGCCAAACTGGAAATCCATTACACCCCCAAACATGGCAGCTGGCTCAATATGGCGGAAATCGAACTCAGTGTCCTGCATCGACAGTGCTTGAAGGCTCGCATCCCTGACAAACAGACCTTGATGCAGAAAGTCGCAGCTTGGCAAGACCGCCGCAATGCTTCTGCATCGAGCGTCAACTGGCGTTTCACCACCGCTGACGCTCGTATCAAACTCGAAAGTCTCTATCCATCAATAGAAGTTTGTTGAACTACTAGTTCAGAAAATGTTGACTCCCTGCCTGTAAACGGAAAGCGAGGCGGCGCCAAATTCGACTTTTCGGCAGGTAAAACACAGGCGTATGGTCTCTATCCCAATGCGCGCAGTCTAGCACATTTGACGCAACTGGGCAACATCGATTTCCGATTCCGAGTGGGGCGCGCCCTGGTATGATCTTGCGTCTCCGGCGAGTCCCGGTCCCATATTTCAGCAGCAATGCCGGGAACCAGATCGAGGTTGCCGCTGTTTGTCTGAGTATAAAAAAGCGTCGTATCAATACAAGTGGGAGGAGCGAAAAAAGTGAAGCGCAATCTGGTCCTTGCTTTCTGGACTTTTGGTATTTTGTTCCCCATGGGTTGGTTCATACGCGTCTCGCCGCTGGGCTACAAGCTGTTCAACGACCTGTTCAGCCCGCAGTGGATGCATATTTTCATGCACGGCCTGCTCTTCGGCGTGCTGGGCGCCCTGCTGATGTTTAGTGTGTACGGCAGGATGGCCCTACGCAATGGAGTGATCGTCGTGCTGGCCCTGGTCTTGGGCGTGGCGGTGTTGCAGGAGGGCATCCAGCTGTTCAGCGAACGGTTGCCAATTCACGCGGACAATTTTTTCGATATCGGCGTCGATATGTTCGGCGGCGTCTTTGGCGTGCTGCTGGCGCTGGGGGTCAGGAAGGTGGTTGGCCGGCGGGCAAGGCAACCGTTGGCACTGACAGAGTGAGTGAGGGATCTGCGAGAGAGAGTTCAGGCCTGGTGCGCTCCACTTTGGAGCCGTCAGGGGTCGTCCAACCGATGATACCGAATGGAAGCCAGCCCTTGTTCGCGGACCGGGCGATGAAGTAGAGTGTGGCTAGCCGAAGCGAAGCAACTGCCCCTTTGGGGTTATGCCTCTCATTCGACTTTCGCAATTTCTGTTATGAATGGCAGGACATTGCCGTGAGGGATGGCATTTCGCATTGGCAGCAGGGCAATACCGGATTGTAGCTGAGGAGGGAGTAGGCTGCCTCATGTCCTTGCCTATCCTTGCCTTGATAGGCTTCCTGATGTTTGTAATTTACCTTGCTTTTCCATTGTCGATGGAACACGCCCTGCCACATCCCATTCCGATGCCCGACGTCCCGGAAGAACTGGTGAAGCTTCCTGCGCAGGCTCAAATAAAGTGTCAGGATCCAGAGAATTCAGGCCGCGCCGCCGATTCAAACGAGGATTCCATTCGTGTCTGGTCCTATCCAGGCGTATTGCCTCCGCGTCCTGACGATAGCGCCTATTGTGCTTCTGTCGCAGACTATGGTCTGGAACAAGGTCAAATCGCTCGCTGCAGTGAGATTCAAATCATAGATTTCGCTTGGTCCGAATTCGATGGAGAGTTTCTTGTTTGGTTGAAATGGCAGATTCCGCGCGGGCATCGGGGTGGATTCAAATGGGCGTGCTGGAATTTCGCTGACCGTACCAAATGGACTGATAGCGCCGAAGGCCGCCGCCAACGTGGAAGAGTGCATCCTTTCGGCGCCTTCCGGACTTCCTGCTGGATTGCTTTGAGATTATGTGATGGCAGCGGATTCAATTGCGTCTGTGAACACCCAAAGACCAATGGGGCCTCGTGTTTCTCTTTCGCTGCCCTTTCTGGTTGCCTTATCTGCTCTCATCCTGCTGAGTTGGTCGGCCTTCAACTGGTTGACTTGGCCTGCAGCAGTGGTGTTGCAACTGCCTCCGCTACTGCTGATCATGGGGCTGAGTGTCCTGCTGGAGAGACTATGGGAATGGAGCGGTCTCGCTCGACCATGGCGAATCGAACTAGGCAGGCGGGGTCTGATCCTATACTTTTTCGCAATGGCCTTTCTGCTTGCTGCCGACCCCGATTACGCGCAGGCTTTCGGCATCAGGATCGCAGATCGTTTTTTCGACGAGTTTGACATTGCAGTTCATGTGGAAAGCAGGGAGTTTGTCCTGCTTGAGTCGCCAGTTCTTGCCGGCAAGCATCGACCATTTCGAGGGACTACAACGGTCTATGGTCTGCTTGACCCGGCTGATGAAGCGGAGTCCAAAATCCGCAACCGTCTTCGAGATGAGCGCGGCTTGCTCCTCTCAAACGGAACTTATTTTTGGGGTTCCTGTGACCGGGACCGCGTCGACGGTTACATTACGATGTTCATAACCGGCGACGACGCCTTGCACGTCGCCATTCATTATGGGGTGCCCTCCTACTGTCTTCTGGACCTATTGGAGTAGAGAGTTGGCGCGGGACAGCTCCTTTCGCCAGGGGCGAATACGCGCCGTCACTTCTCCAAACTGTATTCCATCTCCAGTCCCCGTAAGTTGCACATTGCCGGTACGTTCACGGCCTTTCCCTGACAAGGCTGCTGCCCTGCAAAACTTCCCTGGCAAGCAACCTGCCATGAGAGAATATTGTGTGTAAAATGATTCCAGCTGTGAGGAATATGGATTCTGCTCTGTCGCATCCAATTTCTGGAGCCTGCCCATGACGCCGCGCCTGCGTTCTCTCCTCTTCACCCCAGCCGACTCGCCGCGCAAGATGGCCAAGGGCGCGACACTTCCCGCCGACGCGATCATCGCCGACCTGGAGGATGCCGTCGCGCCCAGCCGCAAGCAGGAGGCGCGCGCGCTGCTGGTCGACTCCTTTCGGGGTCTGCCGCAGGGTCGGGCGCTGCGCTGTATCCGCATCAATCCGGTCGGCAGCCCGTTCTGGCCGGATGATCTGCTCGAAACGTTTGCGGCAGAACCATGTTGCTATGTGGTCCCGAAGGTCGAATCGGCTGCGGAGTTAGATCTCGTCGGCCAGCAGTTGACTAGGCTGGAGGGAGAGGCCGGGCTGCCCGTCGGGACCGTGCGGCTGCTGGCGATTGTGGAGACGGCCGCGGGGCTGATGAACCTGCGCGAGATCGCCGGCGCCGAGGACAGGCTGGCGGCGCTGGCTCTGGGCGCCGAAGATCTCGTCGTCGATACCGGCGCGCAGCGCACGCGCGAGGGCTGGGAAATCCTCTATGCCCGCAGCGCACTGGTGACCGCGGCCGCGGCCTTCGGCCTGCAAGCGATCGACACCGTCTACACCGACCTGGCCGACGATGCCGGGCTGGCCGCAGAGTGTGCGGCGACGCGCAAGATGGGCTTTCGCGGCAAGCTGGCGATTCATCCTCGCCAAGTGGAGGTGATCAACGCGGCCTTAACGCCGGCGCCGGCCGAGGTTGAGGCGGCGCGTCGATTGGTCGCTGTATTCGAGGCGCACGAGCGCGCCGGTCGGGGAGTTTGCGTGCTTGACGGCAAGATGGTGGATTTGCCGATCTACCGCGCCGCGCAGGACCTGCTGGCGAGGGCAGGGGAAGGGCCGGACGGGGCGGGCGGCGAAGAGGCGTGAGAGCCGTTCATACGCCGGGTCGCGGGCTTCTCTACTCCCGCACCGGCCGCAGCCCCAGATAGACGACCTTTCCGCCCAGCGTCTGCAGAATGGTACGGGCCGGTTTCCAGGGCAAGAGCTGGTTCAGCTCTGAAGGGCTGAGCGGCGTGTTGTTGTTGGCCAGAAAGACGCGAAAGCAGGCCGCGGTCAGGGAGAGGTGCTCGTTGATGTAGTCGGGATCCTTGGTGCAGCGGCTGCGCAGGCATTCCCACAGCGCATCGGTGCGGTGGACCTCACCGGTTTCCGGGTCGATCCAGTCCACGTCTTCGGTATCTCTGTGGTCCTTGAATCTATCCCGGCACTCGGTGCATAGCTGGTCGCGCAGGTAAAGGCGAAAATTACGCCCGCTCTGTTCCCACCACTGGTAGTCGATGTGGAATTTCGTGTTCACGTCTGGCCGGAACCAGGCTATTTTCCTTCTTGGCGCTGCAACTGTCATCGTATGTCTATCCCTCCTCAACTGCCTGCATCATCCACGAACTGTCGGCCTCCCGCCTTCATCTCACATTGAAGAAACCGTCCCCTACGTCCTGGAACCGGGAATTGCTGAGCAAAGTATAGAAGATCGGCCCCGGCGGACAGCGCCACAGCATATTGACGGCGCTGTAGATTGTCTTGACATGGGCCGTGCCCTGGGGATTCAGTTTCGTAATCTCCGGTACAACCATCTCCACGATCTGCTCAAGTGTCGATTCGTTGCGTTCGAAACCGGCGTTGAATGCTTCCAGCCCTTCCCGGTCCTCCGATGAGACGATCAGGTGCTCGTCGTACTCGCAGGCGATCTGCACTTTATTCATTTCCAGATCGAAACGCCGCGCACCGGCATCGACTTTGGCGATGCGGCTCCATTCCCGCCTCATGCGGCGCGGGCGGTAGTCGATGACCAGCTCGTCCGGGTTTTCGGCGCGTTCAAGCGTGATCTGCGCGCTCACCGGCAGGTTGTGCGCCTCCATCCACTCCTTGAGGCCGCAGACATAGCGTCCTTTATGCACGATCCAGGCGGTGTAGCGGTTGCCCCAACGCCCGTCGATGATCGTCACCATCGAACGTTCCTGCGCGCTGTGTGGGAAGAGATCACGCGTGCGGCTGCTGAGGGGCAGCGTGCCGTAGAGCCAGTGCGGAAAGATCAGCGTGAAGCTGACGCTGGGCACGACCGACGAGACGTGTGAGGCGGCGCTGCTCTCGCCCCATTCGTCATCGAGCTCCCACTCCGTTTGCAGAAGTTCCACGCTCAAAATTGCCCGGTTGTAGCGGCCAATGTTTGGCGACAGCAGCAGCGGCGTGTTGAGTGCCTCCGGCGGTTCGAGCCGCGCCAGGTACCAGAGAGGAACACCGCCGCGGCCGACCTGGTCAAAGCGTTCGTCATCGCCCAAAGCGTGGTTGACGCTGATGATCTGCATTGGCTGCGAAACATCGTCGGCCTGCAGATCGAGTTCAGGTAGCAGTTCCTCCGTGGAAAGGGGCCGGTTCTGCATTTCAAGCAGCGCTTCGGCAATGTTCAGATGACCTACGTGGACCTCGGCCAGCATATCGGCCAGCAGCCAATAGTCGTCCATCTTGACGAACACATCGTTGCCGTCGCCTTCCTCAAGGGCAAAGAGAAGACTCTCTTCGATCTCATCCTGATAGAGTGAATGGATCTCTTCTGCAGAAAGGAGGGCTTCTTCGTCGCCCGCAGTCTGGCCGTTTGCGGCGTTCAGCCGGTGGCCGGTCTGCAGGTTGGCGGCGAACTCCCGCTCTTCGCCCGAGTCGGCGAAGCCAACGCGAATGACATCAAACGGACCGTGCTCCGGGTTCTGGCCGGCGCGGGTCTCCAGCACTTCGCCTACCAGGAAATCCATGGCAGGAAAGATGAGCGTCTGCCCCACTGAATAGTCATTTCCGGGTTGGTATACGGTACCCTTCTTGAGTTCGGATTCCATCCGGGCCGTCTCACGGCATTGGTACTCCTGGATCAGGTGCAAAGCCAGCTGGCTGGTGGTCATCGGCGACTCTGCATCCAGGATCAGGCCGTGGATGAAATCCAGGTCTTCATTCGAAACGCTGAACTGGTCTCGCCAGAACGATGCGGTTTGGGTCCTTCGCAACAGCACGTGTTCCTCCTCACGGGAAGGCAGACAAGGAGTCTGCATCAAACTGCAACGGGTGCGGCCGCCACCTGTGGGGAGTGGCAGCGATAAACCAAATGCCCGCAGCCAAAAATAGAGTATAGCTGTTTGTGTGGAAAAGCTCAAGAACGGGTGAATCTGAAATGAAAGTTAGCGATCAACCCCATGGGAAATCGATGAGAGTCCGGAACGGACCGGTATGGGAGCAGGCATTCTCGAAAGTCTTTTAGGTGTTGTGGGCAGCGGGCGCGGCGCGCGAAGGAGGGTTGTGAGGCCTGTATCAACTGGGGTTGCAGAGGGAATCTGTGTAAGCGCTAGCGTTTTGCGGCCACGCGTATCCGGGCCAGGGTCAACTCCGCCTCCCAGACACCCATTTCGACGGTCGGCTTGAGCGTGTCGGAATCATAGACGATTAGCCTCAGCTCGTAGTCGCCGGCGGGAATATCTGTCGGGACAGAAACGCTGAAAAGCGTGTCGACCGGCTCCTCGGGCTCCCAGCCGCTCGTTGGCGCATCCATCGTGTTTCCCAGGCCGACATCCTTCTGGTAGGCCACTGCGCCCTCGGCACTGTGCAAGCGCAAGGAAATAGCATAGTTGATCCCTAGCCCGGGTGCAGTTTCCCATTGTAGGAGCAGCCACAGGGAATCAAGGTCTTCCACGGTGATGGCCTGTTGAGAGGACAGCTGCTTTTTGCCCTGGCCCAGGGCGAGTCCGTACAGAGATATGCCGCCGTCGTAGTGGACGGACAGCGGTTCCACATGGTCGTGCAGTGACCAGGGGCAGTCCAGGATGATATCGGTAAAGAAATGGATCCGAAATCTGTCGAACTCTTTACTCTTCGAAGGCTTTCCATATTTGTCAAGGAGAGCAACAAGGTTCTCGTCTCCATCACCGGACCAGCTCAGGTCGTCGTCCCAATCCACGACGCCTACAGTAGACAGGTTCTCTATAGCTGCCAGCGAGGATTCGACATTTTGCGCCAGTTCGGAGGTGCTGACACGGATGACAAGGGCCGGTGTCTCGCCTTGGTAAAGGTATTCGAAGCCATGATTTCTGATGAATCTGTAGGGGAGCAGGTAGACCAGACCCGCGGCATGTGGTTGCGCGTTGAGGATGTCGGCGGCACTGGCCCACTCTCCATAGTATTCTTTGTGGAACTTGGGCGTTGTTGCCCATTCCTGAAAGTAGGTCCGATGGGTGGACACGCCCTGGACCAGAATCCAAACAGTGACCAATCCTGCCAAAGCGATGGCAAGCCAGGTTCCAGAATTCCGGAAGAATCGACCTGCCTGTGAAGGCAGTGCGAGACAGCCTCGTCCAATAATGTGGAACGCCTCCCACATGCCGACCCCTGTGAGTAGATAGATGGCGGGGACCGCGCCGAACATCCGCAAGGTGTTCGGAGGAGGAGTGAAATCTCTGGCCAGTACTGCCGGCAGGATCATGATGCCCAGCCAGAGAAGCAGCAGCCGGTAGGCGGGCCTGCGCCAGTACCACGCCCCTATGCACAGTCCAAACCAGAAAAACACCGCCTCCCCAAGGCCCAGCATTGGCCTGTCTCCGAAGTTGTACTGCCAGTTCGTGTCGCCGCGAAAGCCGAAGACAAGGAGATGCATCCTTAGGTTCTCCAAAAATGCCCGCAGCGGCTCTCCATTACTGTAAGTTGGATGGAAGATCCAAAGCACACCGCTTCGAGGAGAAAAGTCTTCAGGATTCAGGGCAAAATGAATGAGAATTGGCGCAGCCACCAGTGCGGTTACGCCCACGAAGATTCCGATCCAGTTTGCGTTTCCAATCAGTCCGCCAGACCACAAGGACAGGTCGAGGTGAGGAAAGCGATGGCGACCGGATTCTCCCCTGCATCTCTTTCTTTCTGATTCGCGCTCGCCTATGCGAGGCAGTAAGCTCAGACCAAACAAAAGGAATAGAAAGGGAGTAAAGCGGGCAGCGATATAGGTGTACGGCAGTAGTCCGGCGCAGAACCCCGCAAGCGCGATTCGCCACCAACTTGACAACTGCTTCGGCCTTTCGTTCTCGCCGGCGGAGGCTGATCCGGCTGGCGCGCCGGTTTGTACAGGCCTTGGCCATCCCCACCAGAGCAGGGCCAGACTTAAGGACAGCAACAGTGGAAGGAAGTTGGGCCTGAGGGCCACGCGGCCGATGATCGTTTGACCGATGGAAACGGCCATCAGTCCGGCGGCAACGCCTCCCACCATCAGTCCCCGCCATGGGGTGGGTCGGCCGCATTTACCTCGCCCGAAGAGCAATTGTCCCAGCCAGAAGACGAGAAAGACGGTGCCTGCGCTTGCCAGGGCGGTGGGCAGGCGCATGGCCAGCAGTGTGCGTCCCAGGAAAATGGTTGAAACCGCAATGGTATAAGTAAGTAGGCCTTCGAGCTTACGCGTCTCGTGAGTAAAGAACACGGCGTGCTCACCCCGCAGTACCTGAAGGGAATCCACTCCGTGGATTCCTTCATCGAAGTAGAGTCCCGGCGGGAGTTCGCTCAGACGTTGGAAGCGCAACAGCAAGACGGCAAGGGTCAAGGTGAGCAGGATTGCCCACACGACAACCAGGTGGGAAGACCGTTTCTCTCTGAAGGAGTTAGCGCCGCTGGTTGACGGCGATGCAGATGATGACATTTCAGACGGTTTTCTCTTTGCGCATGCCCCGAAATTGGCCTGGCGGCAAGTCATGAGACCGCGCAATTGGCACGAAGTATGCGGCAATCTTTTTCAGGTGTAAAGCGTGCCGGGTTCCGTCCCTGCGCGTGGGGGGCCAAGTCGGGCGCTCTGTTGCCGTTGAGCGCGCCAGACGCGGGCGGCCGCGACACTGCTGGTCCGTCACACAGCCTTCTCTCCCTGATTGCATGGCGTTCGCGCTCGTCGGACATAGTGAGGCGGGAGAGACGCCGCATGCTTTCGGAAGCCTGTTTTGGGAACGAAATGGAGGCTTTCAGCCCGTACGCTCACTGCAAACGCAGTTGGGCGAGAAGCCTTTCCGGCTCCCAGACACCGACTTCGACGGTCGGTATCAATGTTTCAACGTCGTAGACGACCAGCCGCAGCTGGTAGTCGCCGGGCGGGAGATCTGCCGGCAGGTCGAGGTGGAAGAGCGAGTCTACCGCCTCATGTGCCGGCCAGTGGCTGGTGGGTGTATAGTTCGCCGGGTTCCAGAGGACCGTATCTTCCTGGACGACCGCTGTTCCTTCGTCATTGTAAAGGCGAATCGACACCGCATAGTCCTCTTCCAGGTCAGGCGTTGTCTGCCACTGAAGAACCCCCCAAACTGTGCTCGCCGGGTCCAGCTCTGCCATGTCCATAGCGGAGAGTTGCCGTGCGCCCTGGCCCAGAGCGAAGCCGGCAAGGCTGATGAAGCCGTCATAAAGGACTGAAAACGGCTCCAGAGTGTCGTAGAATGTCCACGGGCGGTCGCGGATGATATCGGTGTAGCTGTGGACTCGAAAGTCGGTGTACTGATCGGTCCCCGAATAGCGTCCGTATTTTCTCAAGAGGAAGTCAATGGGAAGGGAGTCATCTTCGATCAGGGGATTGCGGCTGTTCCATTCCAAGACTTTAACTGTGGACACCTCCTTGACCGCTGTCAGCACGGATTCAATCCGCTGCGCCAGGTCTGGCGCCTCCATCGTGACAATGTAGGCCTGAAAGAGGTATCTGAAATTATGTTCGTTAACAAAACTTTCGTCACTCCACGAAAAGCCGGGTACCAGGTAGACTGTGTCCATCTCAAGCGGCTGCGCTTTCAGCACTTCACCTGCTTCACCCAGCATATTATTGGGAACTATGCGGATTCCGGGAGCGTTTGCCCACTCCTGGTAAACGGTACGGTAGGTAACAATTCCCTGGAACAGAATCAAGCAAAGGGCGGCAGCGCCGGCCAAAACAGGTACAGTGAATGCGCGGTCCGGAAAAATCTGTTTCCGGCCCCGCTGCAAGCGGCTGCTCGACGCGAGCAGCAGGCGAACTGCCTCCCAGATGCCCACGCCTACGAGAAGATAGACAGCTGGCACCACACCGATCATGCGCAGAAAATGGGGCGAGTAGTCGGCAAGAACCGCCGGGAGGAGCAGAACACCCGCCCAGAGAAGCAGGAGTCGGTAGGCGGGCAGCCGTTTCCAGTTCCAAGCGGCCACGCCCGCGCCCAACCAGAAAAAACAGGCCTCCAAAGGGTTGAGCATGGGTCTTTCCGGGAAGTTGTAATGCCAATTGGCGTCACCGCGAAAGCCAAAAGCCAGCAGGTGCTCCCATGTATTGATGAGCAGGGCTTTCAGAGAATCTCCCGCGCCGCGACCGGAGCCAAAAATCCAGACCTGGTCACTTCGATAGAGGAAGTCGCTAGGATGCAGGACAAAGTAGGCTAGAATGGGCGCGGCCGCGAGCCCTGCTACGCCGAGAAATACGCCAATCAACGGTAGACGTCGTCCCAAAGTTTCATCCAACAAGAGGGCAACTGAGAAGGAAGACCGAGAAGGAGAAGACCCTGCTCTTGTTCTTGCGCGGTCAAGTCTCCCCTTCGCCATGTAGGGGAGAAAACTCAGACCGAATGCAACAAACAGCAGGGGTGTGGCGCGGGCCGCCAAATAGGTGTAGGGAAGCAACCCTGTACACAGGCCCGCGAGCGCGAAAATCCACCAACGCCTCTGCCGCCATCCCAACCACAACAGGGCAAACACCAAGGCAAGTAGCAGCGGAAGGTAGTTTCCTCTGTATGCCGTTCGTCCCATAATGGTCTGGCTGAGCGAGACGGCGAGCAGGCCGGCCGCAGCGCTGCCGATCAGAAGCCCCCGCCAGGGGGTGGGGCGGCCGTCTCTATCTCTTCCAAAGAGTAGGCCTCCCAACCAGAAGACGGCGAATATCGTCCCCGCGCTGGCAAGTGCCGTCGGCAAACGCAGAGCCAGCACCGTCCGACCCAACACTGAAATCGCGAAGGCAATTGAATAGACAACCATTCCCTCCCGCCCATTGTGCCGGGGAAAGAACACAGCGTGTTTTCCTTGCAGCACTTGGAGCGCGTCCAGGCCATGCGCACCTTCATCGGGATGGAGATCGGGCGGGAGGATGGACAGTTGTCGAAAGCGCAACAACGCGACAGCCACCGCCAGGAGGATAACGCCAGCGGCAACTGTCATGATGACAGGTCTGACGTTCGCTGCCCCGGCACTGTCTGCCATTCCCTTCGTTTGCGGGGCCAGGGGCGGCGTTTCAGACATTCACAGGGCTCCGAGAACTCATGTCAAGCTCGTACCGCAGGCCGCCAGAGCAGCGTCGGCCGCGTCTGGTCCGCTTGCTGTGACGGCAGTTGATCCACCTGGCGACCGCGTTCACTCTTGTCGCCCGCTTTCCTGCAAGCGCAGGCGTGCGACAAGCAGCTCCGGCTTCCAGACGTCTATCTCGACAGTGGGTGTAAGTGTTTCGGTATTGTAGACGATGAGTTGGAGCTCGTATTCCCCGGTCGGGAGATCCGCCGGCAGGTCAAGGTGGAACAGCGTGTCGACCGGCACGTCCGCGAGCCAGTGGCGGGTGCGTGCAAATGTCGAATTGCCCAGGACATGGTCAGTCTGGAAAATATTCTGGCCGTCGCCACCCTGCAGACGCAGGGAAATGGCGAAGTCGGTCTTCAGGCCAGGTTCGGTCTGCCACTGCAGGACGACCCACAAGGAGCCGCCTCCTTCCAGGCTGATCGTTTGATCCGATGGGAGCTGCTGCTCCCCCTGCCCCAATGCGAGTCCCAGGAGACTGATGCCGCCGTCGTACCGGACAGCCCGCGGTTCCAGCTGTCCGTAGAGGGTCCAGGGGCGGTCCAGCGCGATGTCGCTATAGGTGTGGATCTGAAAGTTGGGGAACTCTTCGCTGCTCTGATGGCGTCCAAACTTTTCGAGTAACGTTACAAAGTTGCTGTCCCCCTGGCTGGACCATTCGAGGCTGTCGTTCCAGTCCAGGACTTTCACGGTGGAGAGGTCCTCGATCGCGGCAAGGGTGGAATGGATCGTCTGCGGCAGGTCGGATCGGACGGCGCGAATTACGTAGGCGGGCGTCGTGCCGCGGTACAGGTATTCAAAGCCGTAGTGCTCATCGAAGCGGTAGGGGAGCAGGTAGACGGCTCCTGGGCCGGCCGGTTGCGCACTCAGGATGCGGGCGGCGTCGGCCCATTCTCCCTGATAGGTCAGATAGAAGGCGGGCGTAACTGCCCACTCGCGGAAATAGGTCTGATACGTGCACAGTCCCCGCACCACAATGAGCCCCGCGACAAGAACGGCTAGGGCGACGGTGGCCCAGCTCTCGATTTTGCCGCGTGCCCGTCCATTGTCGGGGAAGCCCCCGCGACCGCCGTTCTGCGAACTCGCTGCAGATGACGGCCATAGCCGCATCCTGAGAAATTCGTAGGCCTCCCACAGGCCGACGCCGATAAGCAGGTAGACTGCCGGAGCTGCACCGATCATGCGCAGCGTGTTGGGTCCCAGGTCGGCGTCCAGGGAAAGCATTGCCGGCACCAGCAGGACCACCATCCAGAGAAGCAGCAGCCGGTAAGCGGGACGTAGCTGCCAGCGCCAGACTGCCATCCCCACACCAAACCAGAAGGCGAGCGCTTCCCATGGGTTCAGCAGCGGCAGGGCGGCGAAGTTGTACCGCTCGCGGCGGTCGCCGTGGAATCCGAAGGCCAGCAGGTGCTCCCACGCGTTGCGTAGAAGACCGCCCCAAAGTGTCCCCTCCCCTTCACGGAGCAGCCAGACCTCTCTGCTCCGAATGAAAAAATGATCAGTGTTGAATGCAAAATAGATGAGAATCGGCGCGGCCACCAGGGAGGTCACGCCGACAAAAATGGCAGCCCATGGCAGTTCGGCGCGCAAAATTTTTTTCGTTCCTGAACGGAGCGGGAACAGAAAACTCAGGCCGAAAAGGAAAAAGAGAAAGGGGGTGAAGCGGGACGGGATATAGGTATAAGGAAGTAGCCCGGCACAAAGGCCGGCCAATGCGATGCGCCGCCAGCTCCGCTTCACTGCAGGTTCTGACCAGCCCCACCATAGCAGCGCGAAACAGAGGGTGAGCAGGAGCGGCAGATAGTTGGCGCGCAGCGACGCGCGTCCGATGATGGTCTGACCGAGGGACACGGCGAGCACGCCCGCGCCGACGCTACCGATGAAGAGGCCCCGCCATGGAGTGGGCCGGCCGTTCCCGTCGCGACCGAATAACTGCCGGCCCAACCAAAAAACGGCAAAGACCGTTGCCGCGCTTGCCAGGGCTGTCGGCAAACGAAATGCCAGTATCGAGCGCCCCAACAAGGAGGTGGTAGCCGCTATCGCATAGACGCCCATCCACTCGCGGCCACTGGCCGCTTCTGGAAAGAAAACCGCGTGTTCCCCCTGCAAGACTTGCAGGGCATACACGCCGTCCGGTCCTTCATCGCTTTGAATCCCCTGCGGTAGTTCGGTGATTCGGTGAAGGCGCAGACTCAGTACACCCAGCGCCAATATGAGCAAAATCCCACCCGCCACCATCCGGAGAAGGAGGCGTTCCTTATTTTTTGACATACGAACTCGCTATTGGCATGGACTGCCAAGCAAGAGTCTCTTGGAAAGGGAGACGTTTCCCGCGCATCTCACCTTTCCGGTCTCGTCAAAACTTGGGGTCAGACGCCGCCAGATGTAGAGGCGTGCTTGGAGGCTCGATCGCTAAGTATAGAGATTACGGCAGCAGAATTCAACTGCCCGTGACTTCGATACATTCCGCGGCATCGCCCTTTTTACAGTGCGTGAAGCCTGCTCACAGGTTGTCGTCCACGCGCCAGTGTGCCAGGACTTTCCCTGTCTTGAAGAGTTCGGGATGGGCAGCTGGGATTGTGCGTTACAGTGTCGTGAACGCCCAAATCCGATTCCTATCGACCGGACGGAAGTTCGGTTGGGGGCCAAGATGAATCAGATTGCCGGTCGGTCCGCCCGTCTTATCTGGCTTGTCTTCGTGTTGCAGAGTTCCAGCAGGAAATCATCGTCCTGGTTGAATGAAGCGATTCCGGCATCGTGATTGCACACCGAACTCCGACAGCCGGCATACAATCGAGGGATTGATCCTCCACCCCTTCTGCAGCCACGGCATTCGTTCCTCTCTCTGGACGAACGGCTCTCGCGTGGACATCTGATTCACATCCCGCACTGATTCGAGACCTGAGCGAGACCAACCTCTATCGCAGGCGACGGCCGGCGCTGCTGCAACCAGGTCTCCAGGCTGTAACTCTACCCAGAATCCGTCAGACAGATTCTGGGCAGAGCGCGTCGGCCTGATGTTCCGCCCGAAACGGTCCAAGCACCCTTATACGTTGGCAGCAGGTGGTCGCCTTTCCGCGCCCGTCACTGGGATTTCACCAGCCGCAGGCGTTTCAGGACCACCTCCGGCTCCGCTGTCCCTGGCGAATAAATCGGTTCCAACGTGGCGGCATTATAGACGAGCAACCGCAGATCATAGTCGCCGGGCGGGAGGTCGGCCGGGATATCGAGCTGAACGAGCGTGTCGAATGACGCTGACTTCCCTCCGCTTCCAGTGCGGGTATGATCCGGTTTCCGTAGAGTTACGTCCTTAATGTATTGGAATCCGTCTCCTCCCGCAGCGCTGTACAGCCGCAACGATACCGCATAGTCGATATCCAGCCCGGCCGCGGTCTCCCACTGAAGAGCCGCCCACAGCGTACGCGTCTCTCCAAGACTGGGCAGTTGCCGGGATGGGAGCTGATCGAGGCCCCGCCCGAGCGCAAATCCTCTGAGCGTGATGCCGCGTTCGAAAGCGACCACCAGGTGCTCAAGGTTCTCATAGAATGTCCACGCTCGTTCCAATGAAACATCGGAGAAGGAGTGGATTGAAAAACTATCGTAGTCGTCGCTGCCCAGGTAACGCCCATACCGGCGTAGAAGAACGGTGATGCGCTCCGTTTCAGCGGCAGTTCCGACAAGATTGGTCTTCCATTCAACAGCCTTTACCAAAGACAGGTTCTCGACCGATGCCAGTGAAGTGCTGATTTTCTGGGCGAGGTTGGGCGTTTTAGGATGGAAAAGAAGCGCGGGCGCCCCTCCTTGATAGAGGTATTCGAAAGTATAGCTATTGAAATCCTCCCACGGATCCGCCAAGCGATGGCCGTCAGGAATCAGGTAGACCGTCCCCGCGTCCGGCGGCTTCTCGTGCATCTCCCTGACCAGTTCCAGCCACTCAGCCTTATAAATCCAGTGGACTTCGGGCGCGACCGCCCACCTCTGGAAATAGATCTGATAGGTCCGTACTACCTGCGCAACAACCATGGCGCCGACCAGAATTGCCAACGCAAGGGCAGATTGAGCCCAACTCTTGCGCAGTATCAGTCCTGTCAGGAATCGGCAGGTTTCCCACACACCCACGCCTGCGAGCAGATAAGCAGCCGGCAATGCGCCGCTCATGCGCAGCGTGTTTGGGACGAAAATATCCTTGGCCAACACGGCCGGCAGGAGCAGCAGCGTCAACCAAAGAATAAGCAGACGGTAGGCAGGACGCTGCCAGCGCCAAAGCGACGTCCCCACACCGATCCAGAAAAAGCATGCCTCCCAGGTGGCCAGTAACGGCTGGGCAGGATAGTTGTGCTCCCAAAATCGGTCGCCGCGGAAACCGAAGACAGATATATGGCTCCAGATGTTTTCCAGGAAGGCACGCAGTGGGTCGGCCTGACCTTGCCCCGGGTGAAAGACCAGCAGCTGGTCGCTGCGCATGAAGAAATGTTGAGGATGCAGAGCAAAATGGACCAGAATCGGCGCGGACACCAGCAGGGATACGCCTGCGAACAGAAACGCCCAGGGCAGATGATCCTTAAGGAAGCCAGTCCACAAGTGCGCGGAGAATCCAGAGAGTCGACGCACAAGAGGGATTCCTGTGTCCCACCTCTCCCGCTCATCGATGCTCCATGTAATCAGAAAGCCTGCGCCCAGGAAGAGAAACAGAAGAGGCGCAAAACGCGCCGCGATGTAGGAGTAGGGCAACAACCCCGCGCACACGCCCGCAAGCGCGATCCGCGCCCAGCTTCGCTGGCTCCATCCTCGCCAGAGCAGGGCCAGACAAAAACAGAGAAGCATTGGCAGAAAGTTGGCCCTGTACGCGGTGCGTCCGATGATCGTTAGGCCGAGAGAAGCGGCCAGAAGACCCGCCCCCATGCCGCCGACGAGCAGACCGCGCCAAGGGGTTGCCTGCCCATACTCGTCATCGCTGCCAAAGAGAATCCGCCCCAACCAGAAGACGCCGAAGACCGTGCCGGCGCTGGCAAGAGCCGCAGGCAGGCGGAGAGCCAGCATTGTCGGACCCCAAAGCGCCGTCGTTAAAGCGACCGCATAAACCATCAGACCTTCGCGGCCGTTGTTTCCGGGGAAGAAGACGGCGTGCTCTCCGCCTAACACTTGCAAGGCATCTACGCCATGAGCGCTTTCATCAAGCGTGAGGCCCGGCGGAATTTCGGTCAACCGGTAAAGGCGAAGCAGGCCAACGGCCAAAGTAAGGGCCAGTAGGATGCCTACAGTCATCAAAGCGACGGCGCGCCCCGCTTTTCCTTCTGACCTGGTGCAGCCGCCAGAACGCTCCTTTAAACGAGCCGATTCAGGCATAAGCTCTGGACTAGCATTGCGGGTGTGAGGACCCTCAATGGACTCTCCTCGTAGCGCCGGGCGCTGCAGGCTGGCCGTCTGAACTGTTCGCAACGAACAACAAAGGGCGCGACTATCATTCTCTTTCCGCCAACCGCAGGTGTGCCAGGACCGATTCCGGCTCTCCAAGCCCGGTTTCAACCGCCGGCCTGAGTGTTTCAGAGTCATATACGACCAGTCTCAATTCGTATTCACCCGGAGGGAGATCGGGAAAAGGATCGATTTGGAAGAAAGTGTCTACCGCTGCCTCCTTTGCCCAGCCGCTCGTTCGTCTGTGGCTTGCGTCCAGGAGCGGAGCGTCCTTTTGGTAAACCATTCCTCCCCCCGAACTGTGCAGTCGCAGGGATATCGAGGAATCGACGGCAATTTCGGTGCCCGCTTGCCACTGCAAGGCGATCCAAAGAGGTTGATCTGCAATCAGGCTGGCTGGCTGCAGGGCTGAGTGTTGCGTCTTGCCCTGTCCCATTGCGAGCCCTACGAGAGCGTTGCCGTCGTCGTAGAAGAGTTCAAGCGGCTCCAGGTGTTCATGGAGGCTCCAGGGTCGGTCCAGGCTAAAGTCGGTGTACGTGTGAATTCGAAATCCGTCGAACTCGTCGCTGCCCAGGTAACTTCCATACTTGTCGAGTAGAAGGGAAATGTGCTCCTCTGCGCTGCTGCCCCCGCCGATCCCATCGTTTTTCCAGTCTATGAATCCGACGCTTGCCGGGCCGTTCGAAGCCAACAATGTTCTTCTGATCTCTTGCGGAATATAGGGCATGGCCGCGGGAATTACGTCAGCCGGCGAGACACCGTGATAGAGGTACTTGAAACTGAACATTTCGCTGATTGAGTACGGGACCAGGTAGACCAAACCATGGTTGGCCGGTCGCGCGTTAAGTGTGTGGGCCAATTCTGTCCACTCAGTCTCGTTCATCCAGTAGATTTCGGGGGAAGCCGCCCATACCTGGAAGTAGGTTCGATAGGTCACTACGCTCTTGACCAGGATCATTACGCCGATCATGACCCCCAGGAAGATCGCAGCCGGCGTCCTCACCTTTGCGAGAGTGCGTGCGGGCATAGGTATGACAGTCGCTCGCTTCCAGATGAATTGACAAGCCTCCCAAAGGCCGGCTCCTGCGAGTAAGTAGACGGCCGGCGTTGCACCCATCATGCGCAGGAAGTGAGGGACATTCTCATCCCTGGAGAGCATGGCCGGCAGCACCAGGATGCCCAGCCATAGGAGCAGCAAACGGTAGGCGGGGCGCTGCCAGCGCCACAGAGCCAGACCGACGCCAAGCCAGAAGAAGAGCGCTTCCACAGGGTTCAGCATGGACTGACCGGCGAAGTTGTGCCGCAAGTTCGGGTCACCGCGCCAACCGAAGGCCAGCAGGTGGTCCCAGGCGTTTGCCAGGAAGGCCGCGAATAAGCTTCCCTCACCCTCGCGCAGGAGCCAGACCGCGCTGCTGCGCATGAGAAAGTGTTCGGGATGCAGCCCAAAATGGATCAGGATAGGTGCCGCAACCAGGCCGGTCACACCCGCGAAAAGGACGACACGCGGCAACGCAAGCCGCAATCGAGCCGCGAGCAGGGCGCGGCGAGGGAGGCGCGATTGCTCCCCGCTCATCTCCCTCCGGTCTGACAGGCCGCCCCAAGGGAGAAGAAAGCTTATGCCAAAGAGTAGAAAGAGGAAAGGAGTGAAACGGGCCGGTATATAAGTGTAGGGCAGCAGCCCGGCGCATACCCCCGCCAGCGCAACCCGCCACCAGCTTTGCTTGCCAACCGCGTTTACGCCGTCTGATGAGGAACTGTTTCCGGTGCCGTTCCATCCCCACCATAACAGGGAGATACACAGGACAAGGAGTAGCGGCATGTGGGTGATCTTGTTGTAGGATGTCCGGCCGATGATTGTCTGACTCATGGATACTGCCATCAGACCGGCTCCAGCTCCGCCTATCAGCAAGCCGCGCCAAGGGGTAGCTTGGCCTCCTTCATCTCTGCCAAAGAGCAGTCGTCCCATCCAGAAAAGGGCAACTACCATTGCAGTGCTGCCCAGGGCGGTGGGCAAACGCATTGCCAGCACATTGCGTCCGAGGAGCGAAGTAGACAGCGCTAACGCGTAGATGGCCGAAGGTTCCCGACCTTGGTCTACGGGGAAAAAGATAGCATGTTCGCCATCTAGAACGCGCAGAGCCAGCGCCCCGTCAATGCCTTCATCTCTATTGAGGCCCGCCGGAACTTCGTCCAGGCGATGCAGGCGCAGCAACGCGACGACCAACGCCAAAGCAATCAGAATGACCCAGGCGGTCAACAAGACCCAGCGGCGTTCGCTATATTCTGACTCGATGTCGCCGGCAACTTTCCGGGTGGCATCAGCGGTCGCGTTCTCATCCCGGTCTGCGGGGACGGGCGTCAACATAGAGGTCATTCTCTTGCGTTCCAAGTCCAGCCAGGCGAGCCTCAAAGAAATGGCGTAATGCCGCGGCGCCGCACGCAAAACGCGATGCCGTTTGGCTATCCCTGCGCGTGAACTGAGTCGCACTGGGGGCTGCAAGGCCGGATGGCCGGATAACCGCGAAAGATGAATCGGAACTCCATGTTAAAGTATAGAGATTCCCCCGCGAAAACTCAATAATTCGTCCTTTCTCACAGGCTGCTGGCAGTGGGGGGGAGGCCGGCATTTTCATCCGGCTGGGGCTCCAGTCTCCAAACTGCCCGCCCCGGATCGGCCGAAAGGCTGAACCCTCTTTCGCCCGCTGCGCTAGGCGGTCACTGGCGGCGACCGAAACGCAGCCGCGCCAGGACAAACTCCGCCTCCCAAACGTCGATCTCGACGGTCGGTGTCAGCGTTTCGGCGTCGTAGACGATCAGGCGTAGTTCATATTCGCTTGGCTCGAGGTCGGCCGGAAAGTTGAGGTGGAAAAGGGTGTCAACCGCCTTGTTCGATTCCCAGTAGCGGGTTCGCGCGTGGCTGAAATCTCCCAGAACAACATCCTTCTGGTAGGAAATGCCGCTGTCTGGACTGAACAGGCGCAACGAGATTGCAAAATCAGCATCCAGGCCGGGATTGGCCCGCCATTGCAGCGCGGTCCACAGCGACCTGTCCTGTCCCAAATCGAGCGGGTGCTGTGAGGACAGCTGGTCGCTGCCGCGTCCGATGGCGAATCCCAGGAGATCGATACCGCCGTCGTAGCGGACGGCTCGCGGTTCCAGATATTCATAGAATGTCCACCGGTGCTCCAGGTCAACATCCGTATAGGTATGGACCAGGAAGTTAGGGAACTCCTCGCGGCCTCGGTAGCGCGCGTATCTGTCGAGAAGGGAAAGAAGGTGTTGATCGCTTTCATCGGTCCAGACTACATCGTTGTCCCAGTCCACAACCCTTATGGTGGAGGCGCTGCCAGTTTTGGCAAGCGTGGACTGGACCTTTTCGGCAAGGTCGGCGGAACCGGTATAGATCAGGCGGGCGGGCGCTGTGCCTTGATAGAGGTATGTGAAGCTGTTGTGCTCGTCTATCCTGTAGGGAATCAGATAGACCATCTCTTCAACAGCCGGCTCCGCATTGAGTACGCGAGTCAGGTCCACCCATTCGGTCTCATAGGCCTCGTAGAGTTCGGGCGCGGCGGCCCATTCCCTGAAGTAGGCCTGGTAGGTACGGACGCCTTGTACCAGGATCACGCCAACAGCCACGGCGGTCACGGCGACGGCTGACCGTGCTTCTTTCTGCAGGAACGGCAACCGTGTGGTGGCCTCGCTGTCTAACTTATGCCGCCGCCGGTAGCGCGAAAGGAAGGCGTCTCCGCATCGAATCCGCACGAAGGTGACTGTTTCCCAGGCGCCTGCAGCCGTGATCAGATAGATGGCGGGGGCCGCGCCAATCATGCGTAATGTGTTGGGAACGAACTCTCCAGCCAGGAACGCCGGCAGAAGCAGCAGAACCAACCAGAGAAAGAGCAGGCGGTAGGCCGGCCGCCGCCAGCGCCATAGCGCCATCCCGACACCAATCCAGAAAAAGGACGCTTCCCACAGTTCGAGCAAGGGCCGTCCGGAGAGGTTGTAGCGCCAGGTCAGGTCGCCGCGAAATCCGAAGACGAGGAGGTGCGTCCACACATTGCGGAGAAGGGCGCCCAGGGGGTCTCCCTCATTCTGCATTGGGCCGGAAATCCAGATTTGCCCGCTGCGCCCGGTGAACTGTTCGGGATTCAGAGCAAAGTAGATGATGATTGGCGCGGCGACAAGAGCGGCTACAACGGCGAACAGTCCTGCCCAAGCCACCTCTGTGCGTAAGTGGAAAAGGGAGGCTCGCCCGCTCAGCCCATCCCCGGGTGGGTCGGGGGCAAGCTGCCTGGCGCCGAAGAAGAGTTCCTTCCAGCCGTTTGCGGACGCGGGGAGGAGACAGCTCAGCCCGAAGAGCAGAAAGAGAAATGGGGTAAAGCGGGCTGCAATGTAGGTATAGGGCAGGAGTCCGGCACATGCTCCCGCCAGCGCAACGCGCGTCCAACTGCGTCGACTCCATCCCAACCAGAGCAGCGCAAGGCATATAGTCAGCAGCAAGGGCAGGTAGTTTCCCCTCAGAGCGGTTCGTCCTACTGCTGTATGGCCGAGCGAAGTTGCAAACAGGCCGGCTCCGACACCCGCAACAAAGAGGCCGCGCCAAGGGGTGGGCCGTCCGTCTTTGTCCGCTCTGAAGAGCAACCATCCCAGCCAGAAGACAGCAGGAACCGCGGCCGCGCTGGCAATGGCTGTAGGTAGGCGAATGGCCAGAACTGTGCGCCCCAACAAGGATGTGGCGAGTGCGATGAAATAGACGGCCAGACCTTCACGACCATTGTTGGCCGGGAAGAATACGGCGTGTTCTCCCTGCAGAACATGGAGCGCGTCCACGCCATGAGTCCCTTCATCGAAATGGATGCCCGGCGGCAGTTCGCTCAGTCGATAGAGGCGCAGTGCAGCGACAACCAGTACCAGAGACAGAAGGATTGTGGCCGCGCCAAGAACCAGGGGGAGAGCGGCGGTGTTTGGAGAATCGGCGGCTGAGGAGGATCGCTGCGCGCTATCTTTCGGAAGGGTCATGACTCTTTGTGCCAGAATATGGATCAAGGAGGGCGCCGGCCTTTTCGGCGCGCGAGGACACCGCATCGGGCCGAGCTCTTAAGCGTTATCGGTAAATGGACCGCCATTCCTCGGCTTTCGCCATGGCGGAGTCGCGCTAGAACAAACTCAGGTTTCCAGACATAGCTCGCTACGGTCGGCGTTAGCTTATCGGCGTCGTAGACAATCAGCCGCAGTTCATTACTCGCCGGGATCGAGGCTGTCCAAAAAGTCCAGGTGAAACAGGATGTCGACGACTTCACCGGTCCACCAACCGCTGGTGCGCACGAGGTTCGCGCTTCCTGGCACAGCGTCCCTCTGCAAGGCCATAGCTCCCTCACTGTCATAGAGTCGGTGGGAAATGGCAAAGTCGGTCGTAAATTCGCGCGCAGTCTCCCACTGCAGGGCTGCCCAGCGCAGACGAGCCTCCTCCAGCATCAGCTGTTGCTTAGAGGGCATCTGCCGCCAAAATGGCCCAGCGCGAGGCCGCGAAGTTTGCTTCCGCAGTCGTAGCGGACGTTTAGCGGTTCCAGGTGTTCATCTATTGTCCAGGGTTTGTCCTGGGCGATGTCGGTGTAGGTATGGAACCGAAATCTAGCAAACTCGTCGCTGCCGAGGCGGCGGCCGTTCTTGCTGAGAAGAAAGGGGAAGTTTTGGTCTACATCTCCGGTCCAGGAAGAATCTTCCTTCCAATCGATTACCTTCACATGTACAAGCTCTTCCATCATTCCCAGCAATGTCCTGACCTTGGGCGCCAGGTCCGGACTCCTGGCATGAATGATGCGGGCTGGCGCCGTGCCTTGGTACAGGCATTCGAAGCTGGGGTGTGACCATCGACCCTGTAGGGAATAATGTGTACAGTGCGCTCTGTAAACGACTGCTCGTTCGACACGCTGGCCGCGTCTGACAGTTTCGACTCGTGTCGTTCATACAGATCGGGGATGGCCGCCCATCTGTGAAAAAGGGTACGATAAGTGAGCACTCCCTGGACCAAAAGAGCAATGCCGATATTGCCCGCCGCAGCGTTTGGGAAAGTGCGCGCCTCCAGGGTCCGGGCCGGTTTGCGTGTGCGCCCTTCACTGGCTTTCCGCCAGGCGAAGATCTGCTAGGACGATTTCCGTATTCCAGATATCGAGTTGGGCGGTTGGCTTTCTCGTATCGGACTCGTAGATAACCAGCCTCAACTCGTACTCTCCGGGAGCGAGGTCAGCTGGAAGTTCAAGATGGAAGAGACTGTCGACCGGTTCCTCCACCTTCCACCGGCTGGTGCGCGTGTGAAGGGAGTCAAGCAGGATCTCATCTTCCTGGAAGACCCTCGCGCCGCCGGCATCGTGGAGACGCAGCGACATCACGTAATCAAATTCCAGCCCCGGGGCGGTCTGCAGTTGCAGCACAGCCCACATTGAGCGATCGGTTCCCAGGTCGACGACGCCCTGGGCCGGGAGTTGCCGTCCACCCTGGCCTAGGGCCAACCCCAGCAGGCTTATGCCGCCATCATAGACGACAGGTAGAGGCTCCAGGTGCTCATAATATGTCCAGGGGCGGTCGAGTGTAATATCGGAGAAGGTGTGGATCTGAAGGCCGGCATGTTCCTGGGTGTTCAAATAACGCCCGTGCCTGCTCATGAGAGAAAAGAACTGTTCCTCTCCATCTCCCTGCCACGGAGGGGCATTCCAGTCCAGGATTTTCACGGTCGACAGGTCTTTGGTGGCCGACAGCTTTGCTTCCACTTCCTGGGGCATATATGGCAGGAGAGGATTCGCTACGTGGATCGTCGCCGCGCCGTGATACAGGTATTCCAAACTGTAAAATCCGCGCGGTTCGACTCGGGGCACCAGGTAGACCATCTTCCCGTCGGACGGGAGTGCGTTCAGCGCCTGGGCCAATTTCGCCCATTCGACATGATAGGCCAAATACAAGTCGGGCGCGTTCGCCCATCTCTCAAAGTAGGTGCGGTAGGTGAACACGCCCTGCCCCAGAATCAATCCGCCGAGCAGGACGCCGAGCGCAATGGCGGCTCTGGCGCTATGTCTCCCGGTGAACAGGTCTGCGTGGACCGTCAGGGCGGGCCAGCGTTGTTTCAGCAGAAGAAACGACTCCCACAAACCGACGGCAGCAAGCAGATAGATGGCCGTTGTGCCGCCGAACATTCGAATCGTGTTGGAGGCGGGCACGCCCTCAAATGCAAGCGTTGCCGGCAGGGCCAGCAGCCCCAGCCAGAGGAGCAGCAGGCGGTAAGCCGGCCGCCGCCAGCGCCAGATGGCCGCGCCGATACCCAGCAAGAAAAAAACTGTCTCCCATGGATTCAGCAGCGGCTGGCCTGGAAGGTTGTGGCGCCAGTTCAAGTCGCCGCGAAAGCCAAGGGCCAGGAAGTGTAGCCATACATTTCGCAGAAATTTGTCCCATGGATCGCCGTGGCTGCGCGTAGGATCGAAAAGCCAGAGCTGGCTGCTGCGGAGTAGGAACTGGTCCGGATGCAAAGCGAAATGGATGACAATGGGCGCAGCCACCAGTGCGGCGGCGCCCAGGAAGATCGATACTCTCGGCAGTTCGGCTCGCAACCTGCCGCTGAAGCCCGGGCGAAAGGGCGCCAGTAGAGGGATGCCAAAAAGGAGGAACAGAATCGGCGTGATGCGCGCCGGCATATAGGTGTAGAGAGAGAGCCCTGCGCACGCGCCTGCCAGCCCGATACGCCACCCGCCTCCGCGTCTCCACCCCGACCAAAGCAGGGCCAGACACAGTGTGAGCGCCAGAGGCAACAGATTGATCCGAAACGCGTTGCGTCCGAGGACAGTCTGGCTGAGAGAGACGGCGAGCAGGCCGGCCGCCACACCGCCAATCAGCAGGCCTCGCCAGGGCGTCGGCCGCCCGCTCTCCTCGTCCTGTCCAAAAAGCACCTGCCCCAACCAGAAGAGGGCAAAGACCGTGCCGGCGTTGGCTAGGGCCATCGGCAGACGGAGAGCCAGCATCGTCCGCCCCAAAAGGGCGACAAACGGGGCAACCGCATAGATGATGAGTCCTTCGCGTCCATTGTTCTGCGGGAAGAATACGGCATGTTTCCCCTGCAACACACGCAGGGCGTCTACGCCATGAGCGCCTTCATCATGGTAGAGCCCCGGGGGGATGTCGCCGAGGCGATGGAAACGCAGCGCCGCGACGACCAGCGCCAAAACGAGCAGAATCCCAGCAGTTGCCAAAGAAAGGCGCAACTGATCGGGACTTTCTACACCTGTCTCGTAACCCTGCCGTTGTGAAGAAGCAAACGTTTTGGACATCAGTTTCGGAATCGGCGCCCGTATGGGTATTCCGCAGCAGGGCGCGTTTTAGCGGGGTCAAGACGCTCAGAGGCCGCCAGACTGCAGGTGGGAATGCCGCCACTACGCGCCGACCCTTCTCCAAACTCAGAATTCAAGTATAGAGAATCGGACTGTATCGTCCAACTTCTCCCCCCGAGAGACGCCGGCCCAAGGCTTGCGCCGCAATTTGGCATTCATCCTCTTTCAGATATGATATTTCGGTAAACGCTGAAAGTCGATCGGGGCGCCGCGTAGTAACTGTATTGGACGGCATTTATGGTAACGGTTGCAATGATTCTGGCCGGCGGTGCGGGCACGCGGCTGACCGTCCTTTCTGAGGAGCGGGCCAAGCCCGCCGTACCCTTCGCCGGCAAGTTCCGCATCATCGACTTTACGATCAGCAACTGTGTGAACAGCGGCCTCTCTACGATCGGGATACTGACCCAATACCGCCCGCACAGCCTCAACGAACATATCGGGATTGGCAAACCCTGGGACTTGGACCGTCTGCACGGTGGCATACGCCTGCTGCAGCCGTTCCAGGGCCGGGGGGCGCAGGACTGGTACGCCGGCACAGCCGATGCGATTCTGCAGAATCTGAACTTCCTCTCAGAGAACGGCGCCGACACGGCACTGATTCTCTCCGGCGACCACATTTACAAGATGGACTACCGCCCGATGCTGGCGTTCCACCACGAAAAGGGCGCTGACCTGACGATCGCGGTCATGCCAGTGCCAATCGAGGAGGCGCACCGCTTCGGCATCATGGAGACGAACGCCCAAGGCGAGATCGTCCGCTTCCACGAGAAGCCCGCACACCCAACCAGCAACCTGGCCTCGATGGGAATCTACGTGTTCAGCAGCCGCGTGCTGGCCCAGCGTCTGCAGGAAGAGGGGGCCGACGGCCCGCGCAGCGATTTCGGCATGCATGTGGTTCCCGATATGCTGGCGGCCGGGGACCGTGTATTTTCCTACCCCTACTCCGGCTATTGGGTGGATGTCGGAACGGTCGATGCCTATTGGAAGACAAGCCTCGAGCTGCTGGAAGCGAATCCCTCCCTTGACCTCTATGCGGACACCTGGCCGATCCACACGCGTTCCGAGGAGCGGCCGCCGGCCAAGCTGGGCCCGCAGTCCCAGGTCGTACAGAGCATGGTGTCCAACGGCTGTGAAGTCCATGGCCATGTCAGGAGGAGCATTCTCAGCCCCGGCGTCTATGTCAGCCCTGGCGCGGTCGTGCAGGACAGCGTGATTATGAACGACTCGTGGATCGGGCCCGGCGCGCGCGTGGACCGGGCCATTATCGACAAGCAGGTCATCGTCGGGTTCGGAGCGCAGATTGGGTGCGCCATGTCGGCCAATCCGCGGCCCAATGTACTGATTCCTGACAAGCTGGACAGCGGGCAGACGGTCGTCGGCAAGGGGGCATTCATTCCCGACGGCGTGCGCATTGGCACGAACGTGATCGTCAACAGTGACAGCGCTGAAGAGGACTTTCCGCCCGACCTTGTTGTAGAGGACGGGCAGACCGTATAGGGAGCTGTTTACTATGGCCTGGGCCTTTGCCATGATCATGGCCGGGGCGGACAATGCCGATCTCAGTGTCTTGACCGAGGTCCGTTCGGAGCCGGCCGTTCCCTTTGCCGGCAAGTTCCGCCTGATCGACTTTTCCCTCAGCAACTGCGTCAACAGCGGCATTCACAACGTCGCGGTGCTGACCCAGTACCGTCCCCGCAGCCTGAACGATCATATCGGGATCGGCAAGCCCTGGGACCTCGACCGTTCCAGCGGCGGTGTGCGGCTGCTTCAGCCCTACCGGGGCGGCCCCTACGGTGACTGGCAGCGCGGCTCTGCCGACGCCATTCGAAGGAATCTGGACTACGTGCTCCAGCAGAAGGAGGAGTGCGTGCTGATCCTTTCCGGCAAGCATATCTACCTGATGGATTACCGGCCCTTTCTGGCGCATCATCTGGACATGGGGGCGCCGGTAACGGTCGCCGTCCGCCGCGTGGGACGGCATGAGACCCATCGTTTCGGCATTGTTTCGCTCGACGCGGAAAATCGCGTCATCGAATTCCAGGAAAAGCCGCGGCGCACGCAACAGAATTTAGCCAATATGGGGGTGTACATCTTCCGGCGCGACTATCTGGTCGACGTTTTGAGTAGCAGCAGCGGCGATGACATTGGCCAGCATATTCTGCCCGAGTTGGTGGCGCGCGGCCACGTCGCCAGCTACACCTTCCCCGGCTATTGGGCCGACGCCAGCACAGTGCAGGCCTACTGGGACGCCAATATGAGTCTGCTGGCCGAGGAACCGGCGCTGAATCTCTACGCGCCCGAGTGGATTGTGCATACCCGCAGCGAGCGGCGTGCGCCGGTCAAGCTGGGCCCGACCGCGGCCGTGAACGGGGCGATGCTCTCGAATGGCTGCCAGATCGAGGGCGCGGTGGAACACAGCGTTCTTTCTCCCGGCGTACAGGTAGGGGAAGGCGCGCTCGTGCGCGACAGCGTCATCCTCAATGATGCGATCATAGAACCCGGCGCTGTGGTCGAACGGTGCGTAGTGGACAGGCAGGTACGAATTTGCCAGGATGCGCGCGTGGGTCATTCCGACGACAACAGACCCAATGCGGACCTGTCGGCCCGGCTCAACACCGGCCTGACGCTGATTGGCAAGGGCAGTGTGGTTCCGGCAAAAACGAGGCTTGGCCGCAACGTCGTGGTCCACCCGTTCAGCCGTGCGGACGCTTACGACAGCAGCAACAATGTGGAGAGCGGCACCAGCATTGGCCGCAACCTGCGCTGAGCGCAGCCGTCAATGGCCGCTCGATTTCGCGCGGTAGCCCAATTCGTTCAGCAGCGTGACCAGCCGCTGCCTCTGGTCCCCCTGGATTTCGATTTCTGCACCCTTGACCGCACCGCCGCAGCCCAGCTTGTCCTTCAGATGTTTCGCCAGAGCGCGTTTGCCGACATCAGGGCTCTTTATGCCGGAGATGATCGATACCGTCTTGCCTTTGCGCCCTTTCCGCTCAAGGCGGACACGCACCGGCTGCGCTCCCTGCACGGCAAAGGGCGCGGCCGGATTTCTGGGACTTTCCGGCGGGCTCTGTTCAGGAACAGGGTCCGGGTCCGTCGAGTAAACGAGGCGCGGTCCTGCCTTCCTGGCGGGGACGGCGTTCGGCCTTTTCGCTTTGCGTTTCGACATGGTTCGAGCATTCCCTTCCGGACCGAAAAGAGAAAATATGAACTGCGCCCCGGTTTCCCGCCTTCGCTCACCGCCAAGCGCGTGTGGCCGGCGGATGGGACCGAAAGCGGCGTGGCAGGAGGTTCGCAATGAAGTATAGCATCAGTGGCGAAATTGCCCAGTCGGTTCGCCTGGACTTCACGCCGGGTGAGTACGCCTGGGTGAGCAAAGGGGCCTTGATGGCCTACACTTCGGCTGTGCAGTGGAGCTTGCGCGTGCCCGGCGGCGCGGGCGGCGCGGTGCGGCGCAGCCTGTCCGGCGAAGGCATCGCCCTCACCTACCTGGAGACCCAGGCCGAGGACCAGCATGCGCTGCTGGCGGCCAATGCGCCCGGTCACTTGGAGATATGGGACCTGGAAGGTGACGGCCCGGTGACGACGACGCGCGGCTCCTTTGTGGCTGCCTGGGGCAAAAACGTCGACATCACGGTTACGGTGGCGCGGCGCGCGGGTGCCGCGGTCTTTGGCGGCGCCGGTCTCTTCCTGCAAACGATCTCTGGCGTGGGGAAGGCGCTCGTGCATGGCAGCGGTGACTTCTATGAGCGCCAGATGGCCCCGGGTGAAGAGATGCTTGTGAGCACGGGCAATCTGGCAGCCTTTTCGGCCAAAGTCGACTATGACATTCGCGGCGTCGGCGGGTGCCGGCGAGCTCTGTTCGGCGGCGAGGGGCTGTTCATGACCAATCTACGCGGGCCGGGGCGCGTCCTGCTTCAAACGCTCAAGCGCAACTACGCCGCCAAGTCGACGGGCTGAGCAAATTTCGGCGTGTTGCCGATTACCCGGCCCTTCAAGGAGCACGTTTCAACGTGTCCGACAGGATGACCTGTCTCTGCGTTGATGCAGTTCGGCCGCGGCACCACGCTGCGGTCAAAGGGGGGCAGGGCCGACCAGTGGTGAATGGGTCGTTGCAATACCCCCGCATGAGGAGGTGCTGTGTGGGCTCAGACAATCCGTCCATGGCAGAGACCGTTCGCGGCGAGGTTCGCCTGCCGGATCCCGTTGACGACGCAATTCTGACACTCGGCGTGCGTATGCGCGATCCGCTGCCCCACGGGAAAATCGCGTCGCTGTTCGGCATAGCGCGTGACGAAGTCAGCAAAATCTGCCAGCCCTTCGAGGCGTTCTTGCGCGAGGTAGGAGAAGACGGTCCCGGGCTCGTCTACACCGGGCAGTCGGACAGGCAGGCGGTGCGCCCACGCGGCATGTGGGAAAATGCCTCCTTCGGGAACAGTGGACGCGACGCTTTTCGCAGACAACAGGTTGTGAACGGCGCGGACCGGCTGGCCGATCCTGTTGACGATGCGATCCTGACGTTGGGCGTGCGTGCGCGCAATCCACTCCCTTACGAGGAGATTGCCTCGCTGTTTGATATAACCGGGAAGAGCGTCCGCAAGATCTGTCAGCCGTACAAGGAGTTTATGCGTCAAGCGGGGGAGTACGGCGTTCGCGGGGTCACATACACGGGGCGAGAATCGAGCTGAACCATTGCCGGCCTGCAGGCATCCTCAACGCGCCGGCGCAGCCACAAAGATTTGCCGCAAAATATCGTCTCGTTCGGCCTCCGTCGTCCAACGTGGCTGTGCATAGTCCTCAATTACGGTGGTCAGGATTTCTGTGCTGATCACGTCGCCCTGGTGGATCGTGTGGCGCGCAATCAGCGACGTGCGCGTCTGCCAGCTCCACATCTGATCGAAGAACAGATTGCCTAAGCCGTAGACAATGATGCCGGGCTCTTCACCCGCGTACCCATACGGCTCCATCGCCTGGGGCACGTGACTCTGGACGCCGGTGACAATGTCGGCGCCGGCTGCCCTCAGCTCGCGGAAATCCCGCACCTGCCGTGACAGCGGGCCGGGGTTATAGCTCTCCTCGTATTGCAGTTCGACCGCGATCACGTTGACCTGCCTGCGCAGCAACTCGATCGTAGCAAATATCTTCTCTTTATTGTCGAAATAGTAGCATGCACCCGGCTCGTCCGCAGTCGCCCAGGCGAAGGTCGGATGATGGGCCAGGGCCGCGATGAAGGCAAAGGTGTTGTCGTTATGGCTCATCAACAGCGGCGTGCAGGCCTCCTTCTCATTCAGGCCGGCCCCGTAGATCTGGATCCCGTTCTGGCGATACCAGCCGATCGACTCGCGCGCGCCGTCCCGCCCGAAATCGTTGATGTGGTTGCCGCTCAGGCCGACGATATCGGTCCCGATCGCTGCCAGCGCGGCCCAATAGGCTGGGTCGCTGCACAGGATCATGTTGTTCAGAGACGGGTCGGCGACACAATCTTGCAGGAAGGGCACTTCATTGCTGGCGTGCGTGATATCTGCCGCGCGCAGCGTCGGCGCGATGATCCGGGCCGGGTAGTCGAAACCGTTCGCGTCCATGCGTGCTGCGGTAACGCGGGCCATCGCGGTGACGCCGGTCATGACCAGGGTCGTCAGCTCTTCAGGATTGCGGTTTGTCGGCTGGGTGACGTGCGGGCGTATGGCGTCCGCAATCGTCTCGCCGTCCGAGCCTGTCACAGCTACGACCGCCGTTAGTGGATAGGCCGTCGCGCTGAAGGAATTGCTCAAAATGTTGATGCCATTCAGATGCAGGACCTTCAGGACCGGCGTCAGGTTCTCGAAGGGTACAATCGCGATGGCGCCGGCCGTCGCTTCCAGCATGGCGGGAAGAGAGCTGCTGCTGGCAAAATGCACAGACCCGTCCGCCTCTTCGCCGAATACCACTTCCAGTTCGGAGACGTAATCGGCCTCGACGATCAGGGGCCCGCCGCCCCGGCCCTGCCAGCGCAGCCGCAACTCCGCGATCGAGACATCATCCTGGACCGTGGTAAAGGGGGCGACCGGCGCCATAAAGCGTGTATACAGCATACCCTTGGGCTGTTCAGTACCGGGAGCCAGTTGGATCTGCACGTCGGCGTTGCGCGGCTGATCGAGCAGGTAGACCGTCTTGCGGACGCCGTCGGCCTCGATCGCGTCAAGTTCGACGACCAGCGAGAGCAATTGGTCGAAATAGCGCTCCGGCAGCGATGAATCGAGCGCAAGCGTCAGCCAGCCGCTGCGAACTCTCTCCTGCGCCGCAAGCGGCTGCGAAAGGGCTGTGGCGGGGTTATACTTGCTTTCACCGCCACCAGTCCCGCCGGCAAAAAGCGCGATCGAGACGGCGGCGGCCACGCCGGCGATGCCAAGCAGCGCCGAGACGAGCATCCGGCTGGACGCGCGCAGGCCCGGTCGCAAGCCGGTGAGGAACGCCTGTTCAATGCGCCCCAATCCGGGCCTTCCAAGTCGGTTCCAGAAAGCGCTTAGTCGGTTCAACATGGCTGCGCCGCTGCCTCGCATAAGGAGCAAGGGGAACGATGGCGTACTGCTGACAACAAGCCCAACTTAAGAGTATATGGTGAACGTAGGTATTGGTCAATGTCCGGCACCACGCCCGTCGGGACGGCAGGGCTCGCCCGGCTGGCACTTTCCGCTTCGAAGCACGCGGCTGGATAGATTGCAGGAGCCGCGTTGACAGGACTGAAAGTGGCCCTGAAAACGAGCTGCCATATGGGGCTCGCAGGGATTTCGCGTTGACAGACAGCGCGCATTCCGGTACATTTCCGTCTGATTCCGACAAAACAATGATGAACTCTCAACGAATCGTATGCGCGTGCAGCTCCCGACAATGCGACGGCCGGCCAGTCGGCCGCGTCCGCACATCAAGGTGATCGGAGATTGAAGGTGGCGAAGGGAAATGTTGGCGAGTTAATTCGATTGTGCGGCAAGCTGGGATTTATCGCTTTTGGCGGACCGGCCGCCCATATTGCCATGCTGGAGGATGAGGCGGTGACGCGGCGCAAATGGTTGAGCCGTGACCATTTCCTCGACCTGGTTGGGGCCACCAATCTGATCCCCGGCCCCAATTCTACGGAAATGATGATCCATGTCGGCTACCAGCGGGCCGGCTGGCCGGGCCTCCTGGCCGCGGGCATCTCCTTCGTGCTGCCGGCGGTCGTGCTTTCGACTCTGCTGGCCTGGGTCTACGTGAAATTCGGCATGTTGCCGGCTGTGGAGCCCTTGTTGATGGGGATCAAGCCGGCCGTGCTGGCGGTGATCCTGGGCGCGTTGTGGCGCTTGGGACGGACTGCTTCGAAGCCAAAAGAGGCGATGCAAACGCGCATCGTTCTGGGCATTATCGGCATCGCGGTCGCGGTTGCCGTCTATATCGGCGCGCCGGTGGTATGGTCGCTGGTCGCGGGCGGCTTGCTGGGGATGGCTGCCCTGCGGGGAACGGGTGGACTACGCGGCGCCGCGGCACTGCTCGCGTTGCCGGACAGCCGCTTCAATCTCCCTTGGGCCGAACTTTCGCCATCTTCAGTGTTGAAGTGGGCGGCGCTCGTCGCCGCATCGACTGTCCCCGCCTTGACGCTGGGCGCGCTGGGGCTCTTCTTTCTGAAAGTCGGCAGCGTTCTCTACGGCAGCGGCTACGTGCTGGTCGCCTTTCTTGAGGACGAGCTGGTACATACGAACGGCTGGTTGACGCAGCAGCAGCTGTTGGACGCCATCGCCATCGGCCAGTTCACGCCGGGGCCGGTGCTCTCGACGGCAGCGTTCATCGGCTATGTAGTGAAGAGCATGCAGGACGGCAATGTGTTGGCAGGTATCCAGGGCGCGGCGGTCAGTGCGGCCGCGATCTTTGCGCCCTCATTTGTCTTCGTCGCTATCCTCAACCCGATCGTGCCCCGGCTCCGCCGCTCGGCGTGGATGGCCGCGTTCCTGGACGCAGTCAACGTCAGCGCGGTCGGGCTGATGGCCGCAGTGCTCGTTCGTCTGACTGAGGATGTGGTGACGGGCTGGTGGCCGGCTGCGGTGATCGCGCTGCTGGCCGCGGCCGCGGTACTGCGCTGGCGGGTCAGTTCGGCCTGGGTCGTCATCGGCGGCGCGCTGCTCGGCTGGCCTCTGTCGCTGCTGGGTTAGGCAACAGGTTCCAGACTTCAATCCTGGCTGGGAGAAAAGGGTTGGTCGAAAACGCGGATGATGGGGAACATGGGCACGCCATTAACACACCACACTCTGTCCCAGCACGAATTGTCAACAACACCACAACAATGGGACCTAAGAACTCGTTCCCAGTCGGCCTTGGAACGAAAAGTCTGTCTTCCTTCCTTCGCCATGTCTTCAGCCCTAAGGAATCCCAGATAGAGCAAGACGACGGGGATGCCCAGAGAAACCAGCTTCCAGGACCAGGCAAACCGGTTGGATAGTTGGTAATGGTGGTCTCTCGATAGTGACCAGGAATTGCTCGTCAAGTTAGCAAGCCCAGCGGTTGCCTCATCAATCGCACAAGCTATGCTCTTGAGATTCTCCTCATTCTTACTATTGCTCTTTTCGGATCCGGATAGTTCCTCACTTTTGTGAGCTTTCGCTTCTACGAGTAGCAGTCCTGATCTGCCCTTGATGCGGCACGTGCTAGCTATGTCCCAGGTTGGCGTTTTTCCCCTCTTGGGATTCCACCAAGCATTGAGCTGCTGTTTCAACTCTTTGGAGCGCTTGTCCCCATACATATTTGATAAGAGTTTCGTTAACCCGCCTAGTTGCACTTCCTTTGCAGGAGCCGTGTTCCAAGAACCGTCTTTTCTCTTCACAGGTTTGCCCCTGGGCATCCAATTGTCAACAGGCGTTACTACAGCATCTTCCAGTCCTACCAGCCGTGTCAGCCGGTCAGCGACCACACCTTTGTCGCCATCTATGAGCAAAATGCAACGAGGTCGGCTCCCGTTTTTCTTGTCAAGCTGTTTCGACCAACCCACGATTTTCCTCTCTTGACATCGGCTCAGAGAATTGCCTTACTTCCGCCTCCTACGTCCGCCTCTCCCCTTGCCCTTCCCCTTGCTCTCGCGTTCCGCCAGCATCTGCAGCGCCTGCTCCAGAGTGACACTCTGCGGATCCGCGTCCTTCGGCACCTTCGCGTTTGTGCGCTGGTGGTTGACGTAAGGGCCGTAGGGCCCGTCCAGCACGCGGATGGGGACACCGTCTTCGGGGTGCGCGCCCAACTCCTTCAGCACCGTGCGCGCCGAACTGCCGCCCCGTCTGCCCGGCGCCTCTTTGATCAAAGCCAGCGCCCGCGGCAGGTCCACCTTGAGCACATTGTCCGGCGGTTTGAGGCTGACGAATTTCCGGTTGTGGACGACGTAGGGACCATAGCGCCCCATGCCGGCTCGCACCTCCTCGCCATCGTCAGGATGCGCGCCGAGCAGGCGCGGCAGGCTGAGAAGGCGCAGTGCAGTCGGTAGATCAATATCCTCCTTTGCCATGCCTTCCGGCAAGCTGACCCGCTTAGGTCTGCCATTCCCTGCGCTTTCCCCTCCGTCGGATGGCTTCTTCTCCGCCTTTCTGGGCGTAGCCGGTCCCGCGACAACCAGCTCTCCAAGCGCGTCAACCGCCTTCGCGCCGAGCCCGGGCACCCGCCGCAACTCCCCGATAGAGGCGTAGGGCCGGCTGGCTGTGATCGCCTTGGCTCTTCCAGGTCCGATGCCGGGCAGCGTCGAGAGTTCCTTCATCGTCGCCGAATTGATGTCTACCGGTCCCGACGGAGCAGCCGCCTTTCTCCTTGTTCCTCTCCGGGATGTTTCCCTGGCCTCGTCCTCTCCCAACTGAACATAGGCGCCAAAACGACCCTCCTTGAGCAGGACCGGCTGGCCGCTCTCCGGGTCGGCGCCCAGCATCGCCGGTCCCTCCTGCCTGGCATTCACGAGCTCTTCGACCGCGGCCGAATCCAGCTCAGCCGGCGCCAGATCGTCCGGCAAACTGACAGTCTGCCTGGTACCGTTGACCTCCTTCGCCAGGAACGGCCCGAACTGACCGATGCGAACCTCAACCGGCAAATCGGGAAAGTCGACCTGGCCGGCGATGCGAGGATCGATGGCGTCCTCCTTCTCCTTGACCTGGTTCTCCAATCCCTCCTCGCTCCGATAGAAGCGGTGAAGATAGTCGAGCCAGTCCACGTCTCCCTCGGCGATGTCATCGAGCGTCTGCTCCATCGCCGCGGTGAACTTCATGTCCACCAACTCCTCGAAGTTGGTCTCAAGCAGTTGCACGACCGCAAATGCGACGAAGGTGGGCACCAGTTCGCGGCGCTGTCTGAATACATAGCCCCGGTTCTGAACTGTGTCGATAATCGTGGCATAAGTGCTGGGACGTCCAATGCCCTCGGTCTCCAGCGCCTTGACCAGGGTGGCTTCGGTGTAGCGGGCCGGCGGTTTGGTGGCATGGCCAACAGCCTCGAGCGCGCGACAGTCTACCTCTTCACCGACAGCCAGGGCCGGTAAGGGTGACTCCTGGTCTTCGATGGCCGCGTCGGGGTCGTCGGAGCCCTCGACGTAGGCGCGGAAAAAACCGGGGAAAAGAATCTCCCTTCCGGATGCACGAAAGAGAGCCTCCTCGACACCGATCATAACCGTCGTGGTTCGCAGACGGGCGTTCTCCATCTGCGTGGCGACCGTTCGCTTCCAGATCATGTCGTAGAGCGCGGACTCATCGCCGGAAAGGCGGAGCGTGTCGACCGGGCGCATTCCGCTGCCTGCCGGTCGGATCGCCTCGTGGGCCTCCTGCGCGCCCTTGGACTTTGTCCTGTAGCGGCGCGGCGACTTCGTCAGGAACTGCTCGCCGTATCGCTCCTTCACCCGCCGGCGCGCCGCGTTGACGGCCTCGTCGCTCAGATGGACCGAATCGGTGCGCATGTACGTGATGTAGCCGTTCTCGTAGAGAGACTGGGCCACGCGCATCGTGCGGCGCGCGCTCCATCCCCGCTTGCGGTTGGCCTCCTGTTGCAGCGTGCTCGTCGTGAATGGCGGCGCAGGCGAGCGGGACTGCTCTGAGCTTTCGGCCGAGCGCACTCCCCAGCTGCCGTTCCGGAGGCGTTCTTGCAGCGCCCTGGCCTGCTCTTCATCCAGCAGAAGAACCTTTTTGCCGGCCGCGATGCGCCCGGTGGACTCGTCGAAATCGCGCCCGGTGGCGACGCGCGTGCCGTCAACGGAGACCAATGTGGCCTCGAACTGGTGCGCCGGTCTGTCCGGGCGTTTGCTTAGCTGCGCTTTCAGGTCCCAGTAGGAGCCGCTGACAAAGGCGCGTCTCTCCCGTTCCCGCAGCACGAGCAGACGTACGGCCACGCTCTGCACGCGGCCGGCCGACAGTTTCGGTGCGATCTTCTTCCACAGCAGCGGCGAAATTGTATAGCCGACCAGACGGTCGAGAATGCGCCGCGCCTCCTGGGCGCGCACCAGGTCGTTGTCAATGCTGCGCGGCTGCTGCAGCGCCTCCTCGATCGCTTCTTTGGTGATTTCGTGAAAGACCATCCGCTTGACCGGGACCTCCGGCTTGAGCACTTCGTAGAGATGCCAGCCGATGCTCTCGCCTTCGCGGTCCTCGTCGGTGGCGAGGAGAAGCTCGTCCGCCTCCTTGAGGGCCTTCTTCAGTTCTGAAATTACCTTCTTCTTGTCCGAAGGTATAACGTAGAGCGGCTCGAAGTCATCCTCCACCTTGACGCCGAGCCGCGCCCAGGGCTGCCCTTTCACTCTGGCCGGGATCTCGGCGGCAGAGGCCGGCAAATCCCGCACATGACCCATGCTGGCCCTGACCTTGTACGCCTCGGGCAGGAAATTGCGGATGGTGTTCGCCTTGGTCGGCGATTCTACAATGACGAGTTTGGACATTCTTCTCTTTGCAGATGAATGGTGGTCGGCGGCAAGCGAGGTGAACACACCTCCGTGTCTTGACGTGCTTGTCAGAAAGCCAAGTTAGAATACACAAGAACAAGAAGGCGGGCAAGTAGTGTGGGGAGCGCGAGACGCGTGGTCTGTTCGCACGTTACCCGCTGTCCCATTGACAGTCTATCTCCTTCTGAATATACTGGATTCACTCTGTAGCCTTATTCCGGCAGGGGCGCAATGCAGCAACTTCCCAATGATGAGGGAAGGGTGTGATTCGGCCGCTTATATCGCTTTCTTATATCTCAACGGGGAGACAGACCAATGTATGCGATTGAGACAGGACAGCGGATTTCCGCGGCATTCGCGCGAAATCGAACTGACACACTGGGCGAAAGGCTGCGCGCAACCCTGTTGGCCATCCTCGGACGGCCACCCGCCTCCGGCATTCTCCTGCTGGTGCTGGCCTGCCTCGCGCTGAGCGGCTGCACGCCTGGCGCCGACCCGCTTGGGCTGACAGTGCCGGTATCGGTGCGCGCCGAAGCGGTCGTTACAACCGCCGATCTCTGCGAAGACCGCTTCATTACCCACGACCTGCCCCACAACACGACGACCGCCGACGGTGTTATCCGCCAGTACGAGGCCAATGGCGCCGGCGTCGCCATCAACGACCTGGACAACGACGGCGACCTCGATCTGGTTCTCGGCAACTACGACAACCCCAATTCGATCTTCTGGAACGAAGGTGGGCTGCGTTTCCGCCAGGAACAGATGCCGGTCGGCCGTACGCGCGCGGTGAGCGCTGTCGATGTTGACGGCGACGGCTGGACCGACCTCGTGCTGACACGGGTCGGCGGCGCGGTCAATTTCTGGCCCAATCAGGGCTCCGAGATCGCCGCGAACGCGTCCGGCCGCTTTGTGCAGGAGTTTGTTGCCGGCCTCGCCAAGCCCGCCTACGCAATGGATTGGGCCGACCTCGACGGGGACGGCGACCTGGACGCCGCGACCGCCTCTTACGACATCGGTCTGACGACCGAGCGGGGCACCGAGTATATTCTCAATGATGAGGGCGGGGTCTACGTGCACTGGAACGAGGACGGTCTCTTTCGCGCCGAGCGGCTATCCACCGAAGCCCAGGCCCTGGCAATCGCCATCTGGGACGAGGACGCCGACGGACGCCCGGACCTGCTGGTCGGCAACGACTTCGCCCTGCCCGACGAGTTCTGGCGCAATGACGGCGATGGCTGGCGCCTGGCGACCATTTTCCCCGAGACGACCCACAGCACAATGAGTTTTGACCTGGCCGACGTCGACAACTCGGGCAAGACGGCACTCTTCGCCAGCGATATGAAACCGCCTGACATGAGCGAAGAAACCATGCGCGCGTGGGCGCCGCTTATGGAGAAAGAGCATCCGCCCCTGCCCGCCGGCGACCCCCAACGGATGGAGAATATGTTGTTGGTGGCCGACCGGGCGGGCGCTTTCCAGAGTCTTGGACGAGAGCGGCAGCTGGATGCGACCGGCTGGAGCTGGTCCGGCCTCTTCGGCGACCTGGACCAGGACGGGCAGCTTGACCTCCACATCGTGAACGGCTTCGCCGAGGCAAAGACCTTCGCACACCTGGACGAGCATGAGCTGGTCGAGCGCAACCAGGTTCTGCGCAATACCGGCATGGGCTTTGCGCGCATGCCGGAGTGGGGCCTGGGCAGCGAACGGGGCGGCCGTGGCTCAGCCCAGGGCGACCTCGACGGCGATGGGGACCTGGATATTGTTGTCAACAATCTGCGCGGCAATGCGCAGCTGTTCGAGAATCGGCTGTGCGGCGGGGCATCGCTCCAGGTTGACCTGCGTCAGATGGGCGGCGCCAACCCGTCCGCCGTCGGCGCCACCGCAATTCTGGAGACATCCGCCGGCCGCCTGCGTCGCGATGTGCGCGTTACGCGTGGCTATCTCTCCAGCGACCCGGGTCAGCTGCACTTCGGCTTTCCCGTCGAGACCGAACTGCACTGGCTGCTGATTCGCTGGCCGGACGGGAACTGGTCAACCGTGGGGGCGCCGGCAGCGGGCCAGCGGTTGACCGTTATCAGAAATGACACAGAACAGAATTAGACGGCGGCGGGGCGTAAGTTCGTCTTAAGAGCAGTGCCCGACCACGTTACGAAAGGACAGCTATGTCGCTATCCGGCGACCGCATAGAGGCAATTGAGAGGATTCGCCGCCTGCCTGAGCAAGTGGAGGCGATGGTCGCGGGACTATCGCCCGAGGAGTTGACGGCAAAACCGCTGGCAGGCGAATGGAGCATTGCCCAGAATGTCCATCATCTTGCCGATTCGCACATCAACAGCTACGTCCGTTGCAAGCTGATGGCGACCGAAGAGAATCCCGCGCTCAAGCCCTACGACGAGGCCGCGTGGGCAAGGTTTGCCGACGGCAGCAGCCCGGATCTGTCCGACTCTTTGGCGCTGCTGAAGGCCCTGCATGCTCGCTGGGTGCTGTTCTGGGAAACGCTTCCGCAGGAGGCGTGGCAGCGCACCGGCTTTCACCCCGAGAGTGGGGAAGTCACACTCGCCCGGCAGCTCGATCTCTATGTGTCGCACGGCGAGGCCCACCTGGACCAGATTCGCCGCACGCTGGCCGCGCATGCAGGGTAGAGAAGCCATGTACTGCCGCCTTCAAACGGCGTTTGAATTGTACCCCCGAATCCTGTACAATGGCGGCACCGCGTGAAAGCAGAATACCGGCTTTTCACGATACCGTAGACGCGTCTCTCGCGCAGGGGCGCATTCGACCCTTTTACCGGCAGTATTGGAGTTCTTCAGGGAGGAAGAAATGCAAGACCGACAAAGGCGTAACCGTAACAGCATCAAAGCGCTGGTTGTGTTCGTGCTGGCAGCGTTGCTGCTCTCTGCCTGCGCCCCCATCGCGCCGGCAGCCGACAGCGGCATGGAGATGGCCGACGAAGGCCCGGTCACAATTACCTGGGCCATGTGGGGCAGCCCGGCGGAGGTCGCCACCCACCAGTCGGTGGCCGATGCCTTTATGGCTGAACAGTCGGACATTGTCATCGAGATTCTGGCCGAACCCTGGGGCGACTACTTCACCAAGATCCGCACCCTTTGGGCCAGCGGTGACGAATCAGTCGTTCCCGATGTCCTGTTCCTGTCGCCCATCGTGAACTACGCCTCCGAGGGCGTGCTCGAAAATCTCGACCCCTGGATCGAGGCGAGCGGCTACGATGTCGATGACTACTGGCCGTCTCTGTTGGAGTACGCTATGTACGACGGCAGCGTCTATGGCTTCCCGCGCGATATCGGCCTCGAGGTCCTCTACTACAATATGGACATCTTTGACGAGGTCGGCGTCCCCTATCCCGATGACAGCTGGACCTGGGACGATCTCGCAGCCGCGGCCGAGCAGTTGACCGTCGTCGAGGACAGCGGCCGCGTCTCCCGCTATGCCCTGGGCATGGAGGGCGGCAAGTACATGATCTGGGTGATGCAGAGCGGCGGCATGGCCCTCGATGACATGCGCAATCCCTCTCGCTGCGCCTTGAACGACCCTGAAGCGATCCAGGGTGTGCAGTTCTTCAGGGACATGATCGACAATAACTATTTCATGCCTCCGGCCAACATGAGCCAGGCCGGCGGTGACGCCGCCGTCTTCCAGAGCGGCCAAGTGGCGATGATTATCCAGAACGCCAGCCGTGTCTCGGCGTTCAACGCCGCGGGCATGAACTATGACGTCTCGGTCATCCCGATTCCCGCCAACGGACATCGGGCCTCCGCGGCCGGCGGCGCTGCCTGGGTGATGAGCGCCCTGAGCGACAACAAGGATGAGGCCTGGACATTCCTGTCTTGGCTCCAGAGCACAGACGGCGGCCAGCGCATCTACACCGCCTCCGGCGAGATCCTGCCGGCGTTGCAGTCCACCGCCAAGTCCGACGCCTTCCTGAACAGTGGTGATCCGCCGACCAACCGGCAGGCCTTCATCACTGAAGGTGAGAACGCGCGGATGGGCCGCATCGGCTACTTCGTCGAGTGGAGCGAGATCGGCGGGTCGTTTATCAACCCCGGCCGTGATCAGATCCTCACTGGCGAAGTCTCAGTCGCAGACGGACTGGCTGCCATCTGCGAGCAGGTGGACGCTTACCTGGAGGAGAACGGGTTCCCGAAATAGGCTGAATTGAACGGCAGCAGCAGCCAGTAGCCAGTCAACCCACCGGCTACTGGCTGCTTGCCGCGAGCCGATGGCGTCATGACCGCCTCTCCATCCTCCCAGACCTCCGTGCCCCGCTGGCAGCGCTACAGACCGGACCAGCAGTCGGAGGCCTATCTGTTCCTGCTGCCGAGCTTCCTCGGATTTCTGATCTTCGTCGCGATTCCGGTTGTCGCATCGCTTGCCCTCAGCTTCTTCGAATGGTCGCTGCTCTCCCCGCCTGAATTCGTCGGCATCAAGAACTACAAGCAGCTTCTCTCCAGCGACCTGGTCTTTCGTAAAGTCCTCTTCAACACCTTCTACTTCATCGTCACCATCGTCCCCCTGCAGCTTGCCTTCGGCCTGTTGCTCGCGGTTGCCCTCAACCAGGGCCTGCGCGGGATCGAGTTCTACCGGCTCATCTATTTCATGCCGGTGGTGACGACGATCGTGGCCGCGGCGCTCGTCTTCCAGTGGTTCTTCAACTATGATTTCGGCATACTGTCCGCGGCCGTATGGGAATTGGGCGCCGTGACCGGCCTGCCCCTCCGTCCGCCGGACTGGCTGAACGATCCCGACTGGGCCAAGCCGGCCGTCGTAATTCTGACCCTGTGGAAAAACACCGGCTTTACCATGGTCATCTACCTGGCCGCGCTCCAGGGCGTGCCGACAGAGCTGTACGACGCGTCCAAGGTCGACGGCGCCAGCGCCTGGCAGCGCTTCCGCTACGTCACCTTTCCCATGGTCAGCCCGACCACCTTTTTCCTGATGGTGATTCAGATGATCGGCGCGTTTCAGCTTTTCAGCGAAGCCTTCGTCATGACACAGGGCGGCCCGGCCCAAGCTACGCTCACCATCGTCTACTATATCTACCAGCTGGCCTTTGAGTTCAGCCGCATGGGCAAAGGCGCGGCCGTCGCCTGGGTGCTTTTCATCTTCATCTTTATCTTCACCTTCGTGCAGACGCGGCTGCAGCGGCGCTGGGTGCATTACGAGGCGGGCGGCGACTCGTGACCTCAACCACCTCCACGCAACTTCGCCGCGACACCGCACGCGCGCCCGCTCTGAACGTTGGGCACCTGCTGCTCCACGCCGCCCTCATCCTGGGCAGCGTCGCCATGCTGCTGCCCTTCGGCTGGATGCTGGCCACGTCGCTGAAATCGCCGCCGCAGATTTTCACCTACCCACCCTCGCTGGTCCCCAATCCGGTTGTGTGGAAAAACTACCTCGACACGGTGCAGGCGATGCCCTTCGGGCGTTTCTACCTCAACAGCCTCTTTGTGGCCGTCAGTGTGACGACCCTTCAGATCCTGACCTCCTCGCTGGCCGCCTTCGCCTTCGGCCGCCTCCGTTTCCGCGGCAGGGAAGCGCTTTTTCTCGTCTACCTGGCTACGCTGATGATCCCGTTCCACGTGACGATGATTCCCAATTTCATCCTCATCCGCTTCCTGCGCTGGTTCGACACCTTCTACGCACTGATCGTCCCCACCGCCTTCTCCGTCTTCGCCGTCTTCCTGCTGCGCCAGTACTTCCGCGGCATCCCCGTCGACCTCGACGAAGCCGCCCGCATGGACGGCGCCTCCTCTTTCCGCATCTGGGGCCAGGTGATCATGCCGCTCAGCGGGCCGGTGCTGGCCGCGCTGACCATCTTCGTCTTCCTCGGCTCCTGGAACGACTTCCTCTGGCCGCTGGTCGTCTCCAACTCCCATGCCACCCGCACGATTCCTGTCGGCCTGGCCACATTTCGCGGCCAGTACAATACCGACTGGCACCTGCTGATGGCCGGTTCCGTCATCGCGCTGCTGCCGGTGCTCATTGTCTATGTTGTGGCCCAGAAGAGGTTTGTCGAGGGGATCACGCTGTCCGGCATGGGCGGACGCTGACGGCGGCTGCTCGCAGCGACGCCCGCGTACTGCGGCGTGGATGTAATCGCGCCAGTGCAATTCGGCATGTAGAGACAATCAGGCGGGCAGCTCCGGGCCTTCTACGTTGCCATCGGGCTGCAGAGGCTGCCCCCACAGCAAGGTTCCGGCGTAGCGATGGGTGATGAGTCCGTCGGGACTGTCCACATTGTGGGCCGCGATTTCTGCGAACTGTTCGTCAGCTTCAGCCGCCAGTTCCGGCTCCATCCGCTCCCTGGAAAAGCCATTGCGGGCATGAATGCTCTCTACCCATTCACCGATGGGCTGCCGCCACTCAATTGTATCGGTTTGGGCGCTGCCCAACGAGCGGTAGAGCCCCTGCTCCTCCAGGTCAGCGAGAATTGCCTCGGCGCTGTAGGGAGCAAAGTCCTTGTTCATCGAATAACGCGCCAGTACCGGCCCCAACTCTTCCCGCATCCAGTCAGGCCTGTCATGCCTCATGCCCACGGCAACGAACATCCCTCTGGGCGCCAGCAGGCGGGCGAAGCGGGGAAAAGCCACATTCCAATCAAACCAGTGCATGCTGGCCCCGGCGGTGATGAGACAGTAGGGCGGATCTACCGTCACTGACTCGATCGGCCCTACGATCCAGCGCAGATGCGGATGGTCTCCACCCGGCAAACGCCTGCCCTCCCGAATCGCAGCCGCCGAGAAATCAACCGCGTCGACGCGCTCCACCAGCGGCGCCAGGGGACGGGCCACGAATCCGGTGCCGCAACCGGCGTCGAGAACGGCCCGGGGCGAGCAGTTCGGAGGTATCAGTTTGGTGAGCAACTCGAATAGTTCCGCCGGGTATTGGGGACGGTACTGATAGGCCTGGACGACGCTTTCGTCCTGAAAAATGCTCGAATATACATGGCGAAACTGCTTCGGCTGCCTGGTCATCTCAGCACTTCCGGCTCCCCCCAGTCGCGCACTCGCTCCCCGCGCAAAAAGCTGACGATGAACCCCGCCTGCGGATGCCGCATCTCCCAGGCCTTACGCTCTGCCAATTTCCTGTCATACTCGACCGCACGGTGCTCCAACCAGTATCCACTCCCGTCCGCCTCCAGAATCGCGTAAGTGGCGCGCAAGCTGGGGATCAACGGGACGCCGACGCTGCCCGGATTGAGGATGTTCACGCCATCCAGGCGAAAGTTTTGCGGCCAGTGCGTGTGGCCGACACACAGCAGGTCCGCGTCGCAGCCTTCCAAACGTTTGATCATCTCCTCGTCGCTGTACACGGGCACAAATCCGTCACCGTCGTCTCTGCCCGGCGACGCATGCACCAGCAGCACTCTGCTGCCGTCCGGCAACGTCAGCCTTTGTTCAAGCGGTATCTCCTGCACGAATGGCAGGTAGCCTCCGGCCGCCAGCGCGCCCGCGGTCCAGGCGAACGATTCACAAATATCTACACACGCAGGCACCAGCGACCAATCGGTCAGCTCCTCTATCGGCGTGGCGAGCGGTCTCTCCCCGGTGAGAAGATAGCGCTCCGAATTGCCGCGCACGTAGCGCGCATTCGGCAGGCGGTTCAGCCGGTCCATCACCCCCAGCGGCTGCGCGCCGGCGGACGCCATGTCGCCCAGAATCCAGTACTCGTCGATAGGCTCCCGAACGTTGCATTCAATGTCGGCCAGGACCGCGTCCAGGGCCACGCAGTTGCCGTGAATGTCGGAAAGGATTGCGATACGCATTGTGGGAAATGGTCTCCCCCTTGTCATTTGTCGGCGAGCCGGTGACGCAGCTTTTCAAGGATGTTGTCGCCACCATATTCGGACAGATCTAAAGCCTGACCTCGGCATGCCGGCCGTGAAGGATATGATAGAATGGAAGCGGAATTGACAGGCTAGGATTGTAACATATCAGCGTCTCGCCTTACAGCGACCCGCAGATCATCGCCGGGCAGGGCACGATTGCAGTCGAGATGCTGCGTCAGGAGCCGGAGTTGGACGCCGTCTTCGCCACCGTCGGCGGCGGCGGGCTGATGGGCGGCATCGCCGGCTATCTCAAAGGCTGCGATCGCGCCGTGCAGACGTTTGGCTGCCAGCCCGAACGGTCGGCGGCGATGATGAACTCCGTGCGGGCCGGCAGGATTGTTGAGATCGAGAGCCTGCCTACGCTTTCCGACGGCAGCGCCGGCGGGATCGAAGAGAGTGCCGTTAGCTTCGACCTTTGCAGGGCCTATGTAGATACGTGGTTGACGGTCAGCGAAGAGGAAATTGCGGCCGCAATGCGGCTTGTCTACCGCGACAGCGGCGAGCGTATCGAAGGCGCGGCCGACGTGGCAGTGGCCGGCCTCCTGCAGCAGGGAAAGCGTTTGGCCGGCCGGCGCTTGGCGGTCGTCATCTGCGGCGGGAATGTGGATGAAAAGACCTGGCGGCAAGTCATGGAAGCGGAGATTTAGGGTATGTTCAAGCCATTCCGACTCGGGTTTATGAGCCACCTGCGCGGCAGAGCCGACGCCGACCAGGCCTACAGCGAAAGCCTCCGCATCTTCGAGACCGCCGACGCGCTCGGCTTCGACGCCGGCTGGGTCGCCCAGCACCACTTCAAGGACGTCGACGGCTACCTGCCCTCCCCCTTCCCATTTCTCGCCGCCGTGGCCGCGCGTACGCGCCGGCTGCGGGTGGGCACGTCGATCATCGTGCTGCCCTTCGAGCACCCGCTGCGCGTGGCCGAAGACGCCGCCGTCGTCGACACCATCAGCCGCGGCCGCCTCGAGCTGGGCGTCGGCAGCGGCAGCGACGCCGACGAATTCGAAGCCTTCGACGTCGATATCGAGAGCCGCCACCAGCGCACCACCGACGGCCTGATCACCCTCAAAAAGGCCCTCGCCGGACAGATCCTCGGCACCGATGGCCAGCGCCTCCGTCCGCCCGCCCCCACACTCGGCGACCGCCTCTGGCTGAGCGCGCTCAGCCTGCGCGGCGCGCAGTACGCTGCCCAAAACGGTACCGGTCTGTTGCTCAGCCGCTTTATCGGCAGTGAAGAACGGGCCGCGGGCCAGGAGCAGGAACCTGTGGCCGCCGCCTACTGCTCAGCCTGGGGGGAACGCTCGCTGCCGCCCCGCGTCGGCCTCTCACGCGGTATCTACCTCGGCGCCAGCCGCCAGGCCGCGCTGCGCGAAATCGAAGAGTTCTCGATGCGGGCCATCCCGGCCGATCTCTCCACCGAAGAGTTCTGCCACCGCGCCCACATCATCTACGGTACGCCGGACGATGTCGCCGCACACCTCGCCGCCGACCGCGTACTGCCCTACACCACCGACCTCATCCTCCAGTTCGACCCCGTCCACCCGCCCCTACCGCGCATCCTCGATATGCTCGAACAGGTCGCCACCCAGGTCGGCTCCGCCCTCGGCTGGCAACCAACCGCCCACTGACCACTCCGGTCTTATGCTAGATAGAAGCCTTGCGGTAGCTTCAACCGGTACAGTCGCCCGCTATACAAAGGCGATCTCAGCCGGCGCGGGGAGCGAACACGGCATCGGCTGAGGATTGAGCCGGTGTCATCGTGACCGAAATCGTAGTGCAGTTCAATGCCGGCGCCGACTGGGGGGCGCCGGGGGTCACTCCTCCTCTGTGTCGATATAGATGCCGGAGCCGATGACCAGCTTCTCGTCGGAGTTGCCCAACTGGAGGCTGATGGCGTAGCCGAGCTTGGGGGAACCGGTCTCCTCGTCTCCCTCGATGGCCGGGTTGTCGTAGTGGTAGCGCAGGAACTTCCGGCCCTCGCGGCGTGCGCCTCCGATCAGCTCCTCGGCGATCTTTATCCCCTGGGAGTCGGTCCGCACCATGTCGGTGGGATTGCCTTCACGATAGGGCTCGGAGCCGTGAAACAGGGTGACGCCCCCGCCGCTCACGACCCACAGGTAGATGGAGCCTGACTTCCAATCTCCTCCCTCCAACCGGAAGGCGTTCTTGATCTCGACGAGGGGGATACCGCCTTCGAACTTGAGGGCCTCCTGGTAGATCCTGGCCGCCTCCTCGACAAAGGTGATGAGTGTCTCGCGGTCCACGACTTCGGAGGCGGTGACGGCGGGCTTGGGGAGATCGGCGATGCGGACGTTGACATGGGAGACGTCCTGCGAGTAGCCGCCGACCAGCACGAACCGCCGTCTGAATGCGACGGCGTATGCGGTCTTCGGCCCGTCGTCGTAGTATTCGACGAAACCGCCGCCTTGGGCAGCGGCCGCCAAGAGTTCCGCGACGACCTTGGTTCCGCGTTCGTCCTCGATGTCGAGCAGGTTTCTGTCTTCGGCGTCACGGTCGTTCCCGTGAGCGTAGACGTTTCCGTTTTCGGCGAAGATGATGAGGAAGGTCGAGCCGGATTTCCAGTCGCCCTCCGTTTTGACCCACTGCTTGAGCTTCGCCGCTTCGTCCAGGTTTGTGGTGATTGCTTCGATCTGGGCCTTGGCTGCGAGGACGAAGGCCTTGAGGCTTTCGGGGTCGGTGACCTGGGCGGCGGTTACCTGGCCCATGGCGGGTTCAGCGTCGTCGATGGGGGGTATTGGCCGGCAGGCCGCCAGGGCTATCCCTAACGACGCGACAGTTGCGGTCTTGAAAAATGAGCGCCGGGAAACTGTAAGGTCTGTCATTGTTTCTTTCCTTTCCGCAAAGTGGTGAAGCAGGCGTTATGGTGTGCGCCGGCGTGAATTCGGTCAACGGCTCCGCTGTCAACGGCGAGGCCCGCAGCCAAAACCGTTATCTGACCGTGGTAACTCGGAGGAACTGTCGGCATTCTGCGGGAATCGACTGCTTTTTACGAGTCGGGCCTTCGTGCACGCCCATACATCAGACTAAACGCACATACCCTCTGCATTTGCACCAACCACCTGCAAGGCGTCCCTGACTATCTTCATTCTAGCATAAGGCCCCACTCGCCACTATCCACTGCCGTTTCACCCCAGCCAGCGCTTGCGCCGCTTATAGTGCTTCACGTCGCGATAGCTCTTGCGCTCGCCGACCTGGGTCAGGCCGAGGTAGAACTCCTTGATGTCGGCGTTCTGCGCCAGCTGCTCCGCCGTGCCGTCGAGAACGATACGGCCGGTCTCCATCACATAGGCATGGCTCGCGGCGCGCAACGCCACGTTGGCGTTCTGCTCGACGAGCAGCATCGACACGCCCGATTCGGCATTGATGCGGCCGATTACCTCGAAGATCGACTGCACCAGCAGCGGCGCCAGCCCCAGGCTCGGCTCGTCCAGCAGCATCAGCTTCGGTTTCGCCATCAGCGCGCGGCCGATGACCACCATCTGCTGCTCGCCGCCGGACAGATATCCTGCTGTGCGGCGGCGAAACTCGGTCAGTCGCGGAAAGTAGCCGTAGACCTCCTCCAGGTCCTGCCGCAAACCCGCCTCGGTCGTGCTGCGGAAAATTGCGCCCGTGCGCAGATTCTCCTCGACCGTCAGGTGCTCGAACAGCCGCCGGCCCTCCAGCAGCTGCACGATGCCCATCTGCACGATCTCGTCCGGCCTCCTGTTGTCGATGCGTTCGCCGTTCCACTCGATGCTGCCGCGCGTCACCGCGCCCTGCTGCGCGCGTAGCAGGCCGGAGATCGCCTTCAGCGTCGTCGACTTGCCGGCCCCGTTCGCGCCCAGCAGCGAGACGACCCGCTTGTCGGGCACAGCCAGCGAGACGCCCCGCAGCACGAGGATCACATCGTTGTAGACGACTTCGATGTTGTTGATCTGCAGCATGGACGCGGCAACAGCCGGCGATCAGCTGATCAGGAGACCACCGGCTGCCGGCATCTGTCGTTATTCCGCCGTCGGCCGCATGTCGGGCAGCGCCATGAACTCCTGGACGACCACGAAGTCGACGCTGCCGTCTGCCATAATCTGCGCTTGGCGGATCTGCGCCAGGTTGGGCGCGCGGTTGCTGCCTTCGGCATTCATTTCAAAGACGCCCGCCGCGCTTACTGTCCCCATCTCCTGCATCGCCTTCAGGAACTCCGCCCCGCTCAAGCCGTCGAAGCCGGCATTGTTCATCGCAACGGTCAGAACGTCGGCGATCCCGAACATGGCGCTGTATATGAGCAGGTAGCTGAATGCCTTCTCCGATTCGGGATAACCTTTGGAATTGAATGTCTCCAGCGCCCGTTGCACGCCCGGCGCATCGGTGTCGGTCCACCACAGGTAGGGGAAGACACCGTAGTAACCGGCCGCGAGCGGCGCATTCTGACCCAGAATGTTGAGTATGTCACGGTTCATGCCCCAGTTCACGCTGCCGACCACGACCTGATCATAGAAGCCGAGCGCGTGCAGCGTGCTGATCACCTGGACGATGCTGAACGAGAGGGACTGCATGTAGATTACATTGGCGCCGTTGACCAGCAGATTCTGCAGCTGCCCGGTCACGTCGGCGGACGGGTCAACCGGCTGCTCTTCCAACGGCAATACGGTGATGCCCAGAGATTCAGCGAAGGCCAGCGCTTCCGGCGTGGTCGCGCCCGCGCCGAACGCGTTCGCCCAGCCGATTACACCGACCGTGATCGCATCCCCTGCGCCTTCCGGCTTGACGTCCGCCCAGTTGTCATGCACGAACTGCAGAAAACCGGCGAACTGGTCGGAGTAGATCGGCACCATCCCGACCGTGTAGCCATCGGCCGGGTTGTAAATCGAATGGGCGTGGACCCCGGTGGCGATGTTGACGATCTCATCCTCGACCACGCGGTCCTTGAGCGCAACCGTGGCGGCGCTGTTGGCCGTCAAGATGAACAGTGGCTTGGGCGTCTCCGCACGGAACTGCTCGTAGATCTGAATCTCCTGCTCGAGCGCGTACTGCGTGTCTTCGACGCGTATATTCAACATCACGCCGCAGACGCCGCCATCGGCGTTAATCTGGTCGAGCGCGTCCTGCGCCCCACCGATAAAGCCGGTCCCCATCAGCGTGGCCAGCGGCCCGGTCAGGCCTGCTTGCTGGTAGATCGTAAGGCTTTCACCCTCGTAGGTGTTTTCGCAGGAGATATCCATTGGATCCTCTGCCGGCGCCACTGCCTCCTCCTGCGCGGCGGGCGTCGGCTCTGCATCTGCGGCCATTGGTTCTTCGGTCGCGGTAATTGGTAAGCAGGCGGTCACAAGTAGGGAAAAAATTAGCATGCACGCGATGGCGGCAGAACGCCGTTTTCCGGTCGATACCATCCATTTCATTTGGACTCCTCCTTCCATGTGGACTCTTTTCCAATCCCTATCCTACATTATCGCCCATGCCACGCAAACCGCGAGCAATCTGCGGCGCGACACGAACATCAACCGGCGCATTGCCGGCAATGCCCCAATGAATCAGCGTGAGAACGGACGCAGCCGCCAGCCGGCTTTCAGCAGCTGCCAGCGATGGGCCAGTCCGCGCGGTTCGTAGATCAGAAAGAGAATCAAAGCAATGCCGAAAAAGATCGGACGGAACGAGGTCAGAAGCTGGCCCGAAAACTCGGGGAAGGCCGCGGCCATCACGCCCCCCATCAGGTCGGAAAGGTCCTCCAGCAGGACAATGAACGCGACGCCCAGGAAGGGACCCAGATTCGTGCCGAGGCCGCCGATGACCAGCATGCCCAGGTAGATGATCGATTCGTTCAGGCCGTAGCCGAACTCGGTGCCGACCCCGCGCTGGCTGTGCGCCTTGAGCGCGCCGGCAACGCCCGCCAGCAGCGCGGCTATGAAGAAGGCGCGCAGCTTGTAGGTGAACAGGTTCACGCCGAGCAGCTCCGCCGCCAGGTCGTTGTCGCGCACGCTGACAAACGCCCGCCCCAGCCGCGTGCGCGAAATGTTGAACAGCAGGACGGTCGTGATCAGCAGCACGATCAGCGAGATGTAGACGAAGTTGCTCGCCTCGCCGAAGTTCAACCCGCCCAACCGCGGCACCGGCGCCTCGATCGCACCGTTTGAGCCGCCCAGAAAGTCCTTGAAGGTGTGGCGGCTCATCCACGGGATGATGAACTGCGCCGCCAGCGTCGCGAAGACCAGGTAAAACCCCTTAACGCGCAGACTCGTCAGACCGAAGAGCAGGCCAACGCCGCCAGCGACAAACGCCGCCAGCGGCAGGGCGATGAAAAACGACAGCCCTGCGTGCGTTACGATCAGCGCCGAGGCATAGCCGCCTACGAGCATGAAGGCCGCCTGGCTCAGCGAGATCTGGCCGGTGTAGCCGGTCAGGACATTCAACCCTTGCACAGCGATGATCGTATACGCGATCTGGTTGACGGTGGCGGTGATGTAGGCGTTGCCCCACAAGGGCACCGTCCAGGCCGCCAGCAGGCTGAAGCCGAGCAGCCAGTAGTGCCACGGACGGCGCAGCAGCGCCATATCCTGCGCATAGGAGCGGTCGAAGTCGCCGGCGGGGCGTAGTACGGCCATTCGGCATCCGGTGGTGGCTGGCTCGCGATCGCAGGCGGCGGCACCGCCCGCTACGATCTGCCAAAAATCTAGATCCTCTCGATCCTCTTCTGCCCGAACAGCCCCTCAGGGCGGATGAGCAGTACAACCAGCAGCAGGAGATAGGGCGCGATTTCGGCGGAGTTGCGCACTTCGATCAGACGTGAAGCCTGCACCATCGCCTGCACCAGGCCGATGGCAAAACCTCCCAGCAGCGCGCCGCCCAGCGACTCCAGCCCGCCCAGCAGAATCGCAGGAAAAGCGATCAGCGCGACCGTTGAAAGGTTCAGGCTGACGCCGCTCACCGTCGCCAGCAGGACGCCGCCCAGCGTCGCGATCACCCCGGCGATGCCCCACGAGAGGCCGAAGACGCGGCTCACCTTGATGCCGACCGAGCGCGCCACCTCGTGGCTCTCCGCCGTGGCGCGCATCGCCAGGCCGGTCCTCGTCCGGTTGAAAAACCAGATGAACAACGACGCGGCTACGACGGCAACGATAAATGTGGCCACCAGCCTGTATTTCAAGCGGATGGCGTCGCCGAACGCCCCCGGGAAGGGGATGACCAGCACGTCGCTGGGCGAAAACGGTGTCGGGAAGTCGCTCTTCAGGGCCACGCCGAACAGGACCGCCGTCACCCCTTCAAAAAGCTGGGCCAGCCCCAGGGTCATCAGCATAATCGCCAGCAGGGGCTGCCCTGTCATTGGACGCAGCGCGAGGCGTTCGATCAGCAGGCCGATTCCCATCGCGCCGGCCAGCGCCGCGATCACCGCCGCCCACAGCGGCAGGTCGATCAGCGCCGCGCCCGGTTCCGCGCCGCCGCCGCTAAACCACCACGTCAGGAACGCGCCGAACATCACCAGATGACCGTGGGCAAAGTTGAACACCTCCGACGACTTGTAGATCAGCACGATGCCCAGCGCGATCAACCCGATCGTCCCGCCGTTGAGCAGGCCTGTCACAAACTGTTGCGGTACAAGTGGCCAATTCATATCAGTTGCCAGTTGCCAGTGGTCAGTTGCCGGTAACTGCAGTGGGGGGGCGGAGCGCCTCTGCAGTAGAGATGGACGTCAATGGGCCCAATTCACTATCCACTATCCGCAAATCCATTTCAATGATGTGCTCGCTGCCGTCCTGGTAGCGCACCGGTGTGCGCACGTGGAAGCGGTCCTCGCCAGCGTACATCGTCTCGATCATGTCGGCGTAGCGCTCGTACAGCACGTCGCGGCGCAGCTTGCGCGAGCGGGTCATCTCCGACTCGTCGGCGTCAAACTCCTTGTGCAGCAGCACGAAGCGCCGCACCCTGCTGCCCGGCGGCATGTTGGCATTCACTTCCTCCACCGCCTGCCGCACCAACTCGCTGACCTCCCCCTTCTGCGAAAGGTCGGCGAAGGTGGTGAAGACGATGCCCTGCTTCTCCGCCCAGTTGCCGACGTTTTCGAAGTTGATGATGATCAGCGCAGTAACGTATTCGAGGGCCGGCCCGCCCACCGCCATCACGTCCAGAATGTAGGGGCTGAACTTGAGCCGCCCTTCGATGAACTGCGGCGCGTAGCGCTCGCCCCCGGCCAGCGTGATCATATCCTTCATCCGGTCCAGATAGATCAGATGGCCGTCATCGTCGATGTAGCCGGCGTCGCCGGTGCGGAACCAGCGCGTTCCCTTTTCCTCTACGATCGATTCCGCGGTCGCGTCGGCGTTCTTGAAGTAGCCCTGAAACACGGTGGGGCCGCCGATATGGATCTCCCCTTCTTCGTCCGTGCGCACGGCGATACCCGCCGCCGGCTTTCCGATGCTGGCGAACTTGATGTCGCCGTCGCGGTGCATTGTACCACCGCCGGTTACTTCAGTTAATCCGTATATCTGTTTCAGGTTGATCCCGAGCGCATGGAAAAAACGCATCGCATCCGGGCTGAGCGCGCCCCCCGCGGTGTACGCCGCGCGCAGGTTGGTGAAGCCGAGCTTGTCCCGCAGAGGGCCGAAGATGCACCAGTTGCCGATGCTGTGCGCCAGCCGCAGAGCCGGCGAAACGGCCTCACCCGCCAGCCTTCTGTCCGCCACACGCTGTCCGACCGGCAGAAAGAGCCGGTAGAGCATCCGGTTGAGCCGCGACGACTCTGCCAGCCGCACCTGGATCGTCCCCACCAGCCCGTCCCAAAGGCGCGAGTTGTAGAGCACCCGGTTTGGCGCAATCTCGCGCACGTTCTCGCGCACCGTTTCCAAATTTTCGGGAAAGTTCATGATCATGCCGTATAGGCAATGCGGCGCTACGCCCCAGGCGTGCTCGGCGATCCAGCCCAGGGGCAGCAGGCTGACATGGTTGTCGTCTTCGTTGACAGGGGCCACCTCGTTGAAGGCTTTCGTGGTGCTGATAATGTTGTCGTGGCTGATCATCGCCCCCTTGGGACGGCCCGTCGTGCCCGAAGTGTAGCAGAGAATCGCCAGGTCATCATGGTGGCCCCGGGCGACTTCATCCCCGAAGCGCGACGGCTCGCGCGCAGCCAGTGCCCGGCCCAACCGGCACACCTCATCGTAGGGCGTGAGCCAGGGATCGTCGTACGCCCACAGCCCCCGCTCATCCCAGTAGATGACGTGCTCCACCTTGGGAATCTGGGGGCGCACGGCAAGCATCTTGTCTACCTGCTCCTGGTCCTGCGCGAGGACAAATCGGGCGTCGCTGTGCGCGATGATATACGCGGCCTCCTCCGCGGTGGCGTCGGTGAAAAGCCCGACCTGGACGCCGCCCACCGCCAGCAGCCCCAAATAGGCCCACAGGTATTGGCAATCGTTATCACCGATTGTGGCAACGTGCTCACCCCTTTTCAGGCCCAGCTCCTGCAGCCCCAGACCGAACATCCGCACCTGCTCGCACGATGCCTTCCAGCTGTATTCCCGCCAGATGCCGAGCTCCTTCTGGCGCAGCGCGACTCTGCCGGCGCCGTTCGTCTCGACCTGCCGCAGAAAGTGCTGAAGGATCGTCGCCGGACGCCGTTTCTCTGCCATTCAGTTCGCCTCTCCCAAATAGGCGCGGATTACCTCCGGATCTCGCCTGACCTCATCCGGCGTGCCGTCGGCGATCTTGGTGCCGAAATCGAGCACGACGATGCGATCGGCGATGTCCATCACCAGCGTCATGTCATGTTCCACCAGCGCGATCGTCGCGCCCCGCCGCGCGTGAATGTCGAGGATGAAGCGGGCCATATCCTCCTTCTCCTCCGTGTTCATCCCCGCCATCGGCTCATCCAGCAGCAGCAGCTTCGGCTCCAGCGCCAGCGCGCGCCCCAACTCGACCCGTTTGCGCAGACCGTAGGGTAGCGCGCCGACCACACTCTTGCGAATGTGCGCGATCTCCAAAAAGTCGATCAGCTCCTCGACCACCGCCCGGTGGCGCACCTCCTCGGCGCGGGCCCTGCCCCAGTAGAGCGCGCTGGCGACCATATTCTGGCGCATGTGAATGTGCCGCGCCGCCATCAGGTTTTCGAGCGCGCTGAGGTGCGTGTAGAGGCCGATGTTCTGAAAAGTGCGCGCGATGCCCAGCTGCGCCACGCGGCTGGCTCCCGTCAGTTCGTGCCTGTCCTGGAAAAGGATCCGGCCCTGCTGCGGGCGGTAGAAGCCGCTGATGCAGTTGAGCATCGACGTCTTGCCCGCGCCGTTGGGGCCGATAATGGCGCGGATCTCGCCGCCGCGCACGTCGAACGCGACTTGGTCGAGCACGGTTGTGCCGCCGAAGGAGAGGGTGACTTCCTCCACCTGTAGAATGCGCTCAGGGTTCATGGACTGTTTATCGGCATTCTCTCAGCGCCTCCCCTCCAAGGTGGATATTCTCGAAAAGGGGAGATTCTCGATCAGGGACCCGTCAGTTCTGGGAAGTAGGAGGTGTAGAAGCCGCGATCACGAGTGAGGAAGGCGTCGGCCGAGGCGATGGCGTGGGCGCCGATAAGAAAGTCGGTGATGATGAAATACGAATACGTCCAAGAGGACGTTGGTATCGACGGATGTGATCACCTACCCCGGATTTCCTCCAGGTATTCATCTACGTCGCAGATGCCATCGAGGATCCCGCGTACACGGTCCACCGGGTGCTGCGCCGCACTCTGTTTCTGGATGAGCAGACCCCGGGCGGTCGGCGTGATCTCAACTTCCGCGTCCTGGCTGAGACCGAATTGGTCTCGCAGCCGTTTGGGGATGGTGATTTGCCCCCGTTTGGATATGCGCATGATCTCCTCGACGTGAATTAAAGAGTGCCTCCCATCATAACTTGCAAGGCATTCGAAGGTCAATCCATCTGTGCGTTTGGGCGCAGTCCCAATTTTTCTGCGAGATCTGCTTGACCAGTCGTGGCTTCAGTCTGATTAGGGCTCGTTGACATTTGCAAGGTGTGTCGAGAAGGCAAGGTCTCCCGGCTGCGTGCGGTGCAAAGGCGGGGTTCCAAAACGGCTGAAAAGAGACAGTTTCGGTGCTGTTACACCAATGTCCGGGCCGGGCGCGCGGTGAACAGATAGCGTGTCCAGGCACGGGAACAGGTAAACGCTCGTACGAGCGTTTTACGAGAGATCGACGAGAGTTTACGAGCGTTTGCGAGAAAAAAATTTTTGGAAACAGAACAGCATCCGTTCACAATAATATGATAATTATTAGACAATCTGGAGTTCATGCGCGTCCGATTCGGAACCAAGAGTTTTGGCACGGGATGCTGCCTGGCATCGGAGGCGTCTCACTCGTTCCATTGATATGCGCAAGTTCGTGAACTCATTGTCTCTATCGGCTGCTGAGATAGTCCCTGCAACCCCTCAGTCCCTTCTGCCGACAGATCCGCCAGAACAAAGTCAAACCCACATCCTGCACATACTTTGCTCTCTTCTGGGGAAAACCGTTGGCACATTGGGCATTGCTTGAACAGAGGTCTTTCGCCCATGAGGCCAACCTTGAATGGTGTAAGGGGAGATTCCTCACCTTGAGCGAGGAACTGTAGAGGGGGGGGTCAACTCAAAGTAAGAGTAAGAGTCTCTATTTCCGCAGGCACTCAGTCCAGGAACGCCTCCAGCACGACCGCCACGCCGTCCTCCTCATTGCTCGCGGTCATGCGATCGGCCGCAGCCTTCACCTCCGGCACCGCGTTCGCCATCGCCACGCCCAGCCCGGCCTCGGCCACCATCTCCACGTCGTTGACGTCATCGCCGAACGCGATCACCTCTTTCTGCGAAAGCCCCCAGCGGTCGAGCAGCCAGCGCAGCGCCGCCGCCTTCGACGCACTGCTGGGGATCACCTGGACCAGGTCATATTTTGGCGATATCAGCGCGCGGCAGGACGGCGGGAGTCCCTGTAAGAAAATTTCCGACTGCCTGGCAGTCACCTGGCCGTTTGCCCGCTGGAACTGGGCCTCGTCCAGCTCCGACAGCGAAGTAAGGATCTTGGCGGCAGGACGGGTCGTGTGCGCCAGAACATCGTCGACCAGATTGGCGCTGGTCCACTGACCCTCACGGTTCGTATACAGCTGATCTGCGATTTCGACCCCCAGGCGGCAATCGGGCGCCGCGGTCAGCACCTCAGCCACGATGCGGCGGGCATCCTCGACCGGGATCGTCGTCTGGAACAGGACGTCGCCTTCCTGTTCGATCCAGGCGCCGTTGTAGCAGATCCACGGGAAACTGTGGAGCGCAGAGGGAATGGTGCGCGTCGAGCGCGGCGGGCGCCCGGTCGCGATCACGATTCTGCGGCCGCCGCCGTGCCACTTCTCCAGCGCCGCCATCGTGCGCGCAGAGACGCTGCTTTCGCCGTTCAGCAGCGTTTCGTCCAGGTCAACGGCCAGTACAGAGTACATTGCGTGCGGCTCCTCTAAGCCGGTGGAGGGCAGGCGGCGGCTCGCGCCCGGCCGGTGGCTTGCGCCACGCGGCGCAACCGATGCGCGTCCCAGTCTACCTTACCTGGTCCGCGGCGTCCATTTCGGGGCAGAGAAAACGAACTTTTCGCCGATTTGACAAGAAGCCTGAGCCATCGTATTATTCTATGCAGCAAAATAAGTTAGTGTTCTGACAGGTTGACGTATGAGCATTCTCCTAATGCGACGAGGCAAGGAGCATTTTCATGTAGTATCACCAGTCAGTGCGCAGGTTGTTTTGCGCCGTATCTGGTATCCGCAGTCAGCATAGGAGAGTTTTCACCATGAGTGAAACAGTAGCAGGCACCGTGAAGTGGTTCAGTGATCAGAAGGGCTATGGCTTCATCGCCCGGGAGGATGGACCGGACGTATTCGTGCATTTCTCCGCGATCCAGTCGGAGGGATTCCGCAGCCTTTCTGAAGGCGACCAGGTCGAGTTCGAGATCGAAGACGGACCGAAGGGACCTGCCGCCAGCAAGGTTGTAAGAGTACCCAGCGTGGCCTGAGCAACGGCCGGTTGGTAAAAGCAGGGAGTGACTACGATTGTCGCTGACTCAGAGCTTTGAACAGTAGGCGGCAATTCGACAGGGTCGCTCCCTTTTTTTTCTCCTCAGATTTTCGGAGATGAGCGCACATCTCCGCCGTCGGTGCAGACGACCTTCAACTGGTATCGCCCCAGTGTGATTTGCGCGCCATTTTCCCACGGCCGGCTCTCTCCCGTCCAGGCGTCCACAAGCAGGAACGGGCCATCGGCCCCAAGCGTTATACTGCTCCTTAGAGGCGCGCCCTCCTCGTTGAACAAAATCCACCAGTCACGTCCACCCTTGTGTACGCGCCGCACGCGCAGCGCAGCCGCGGCCGGCTCCGCAGTGACATCGGCAGCCACAAGCCGGTCGACAAAAGTCATCAACTCTGACGCAGACGTATCGGCGCGGTAACGCAGCAGACGTCCGGCCTCTTCCAGCTTCTGCAAGGCAGCGCGCCCCTGTTCGTCCGGCCCGTGCGCCGCGATGACCGCCGCGTAGCGCATACCGGCCAGCTGTATGCCGTCTTCGTCAACCGCGGCATCCTCCCACAGGTGGCGCTCCTCCACGTAGTTGAAATCGCGCTGATGCTGAAACAGGACCTTGGCCGGCTGCCAGGGCAGCCAGTCCACCCTGCCGAGGACGGCGATCGAGCACACATGCCGGCTGTCGGTGTTCAGCCAGCAGAGGCGGCGGCAGCGGTCCGCGTAGCTCTCGTAGCGGTCCCACCACGCGCTGTTCGGCCCCACGTCCGGCGGCCGCTCGTCGCGGCGGATGCCGCGCACGCTGTAGTAGAAGGCGTGCGGGAAGAGCATGTTCGTGCCGCGCACGAAACACCAGTCCGCCAGCCAGTTCATCTCCTCCCACGTCAGCTCGTGGCCGTAGGCGCCGCACAGCTCGTTTGCGTTGCGCCGGCGGCCGCTGTGGATCATGGCCGAGCTGCCGCATTTGCCCTGCGTAGACTGCGCCCCTTCGAGCGCGGTCGGGTCATCCGGCAGCACCCAGCGCCACACCAGGTCCTGGCCGGGGATGTGGAAATAGCGCTCCGCGCCGAGGTCGTCGGCCAGCGCCGGATGGCCGGTCAGCGCGATGTTGTGCTCGCTGCACCAGTCGTAAAGCTGCGAATACCACGTCTCCTCCATGCGCAGCGCGATGGCGCGTTCGTAGTCGGCGCGATAGCGCTGTGCGTCCGGCTCGTCGTCGTGCCACAGCGCCGGCAGATGGGGCGTGAAGTCGTAGCCCAGCAGGCGGTTCACGTGCGCCAGGATCCCGGTCGTGCCCGGCCAGACGCCGCGCTCGCGCGGCCTGCCGACCGGGCTCGGCTCGTCGGTGAAAATGGCGGGGATCAGCCCGCCAAAGTGCTGCCCAAACCGCTCATAAAACCTGTCGTACACCAGGCCGATGAAGCAGGCGACCGCGTCCGGGTTCAGCAGGTCGCCCGCCGGCGGTTCGTCTTCCGCCGGGCCCCCGTCGATATAGTGCAGCCCGCGAATGTAAGCGTCCATCTTGCGGTCGATCACGGCCAGCCGCTCTCCGCTGCGCCGCGCAACGACCGCGACCAGCGTCTCGTCCGCCTGCAGCGCCGGCTCTTCACCGCCCCTCAGGGCGCGCGCCTCCAGGCAGCGCGTCTGGTAAGCCGGGTTCTCCGCCGCCACCTGCCCCGCCGACGAGCCCGACGGATACATCCCCTCGTCGTACAGGACCACCTGCATCCCCCGCCGCGCTGCCTCCTCGATCGCAACATCGTAAAACCCCAGCAGCGCCTCCGACATCCACCCCAGCGAGCGCGGCAGCCCCACCCGCGGGTGAACAGTGAACCCATGCACCCCATGCGCCTCGAAATCCGCGATCTGCCGCCGGATCTCGTCCGCGTCGAGGTCGTCATTCCAGAACCAGAACGGCAGCACAGAGAACTCAGTCGGCGGGTTGGCAAAAGCAGCGAGAGTGGCGTCCATACCTGTCTCCGCAAGGCACTGAAAATCGGGTAAAGTCGGTTCCGCTGTAGTCTACTCCATGTTGAGCGCTTCCAGCACATGGGCGAGACCGGAGATGTTCATGCGCACGGCGCCAGGCGCGGCGGCAAGGTAGTTTTTTGACAAAAAGCCTGACAGCAAATATTTTGAGTCCGGTCAGAAAGTCCGAAGCTCGGAGCGTCGTCCACAGGGCCCTGGCCAATATGAGATTCGACTCCAATCCTGGAGCGTTATCGAAACGACAGGAGACGTTGCCCGCATGACATCGAAGCGATGCGACGCAGTACCACCCCAATGAAGGCGCCTCTACTGGCGTGGACCACCCTATCCGTCAACTGTATCGTGATCTTGCAGGGAGCCTTCGTCCGGGCCACCGGCTCCGGCGCCGGTTGCGGCCGCGATTGGCCCCGCTGCCAGGGCGAAATCCTGCCCCTGGAACATGGGCTGGCCACCTGGATCGAGTTCTCGCACCGGGCTCTCTCCGGCTTGGCCCTGATAATGGGCATCTGGCTGCTCGTGAAAGCGTTGCGCCTGCGGCATGAACTGCCCGGTTTCCTGCCTTTCGCCGCAATCTCCGCCGTTTTTCTGCTAATCGAGGCCCTCATCGGCGCCGGCACCGTCCTGACAGGGCTCACCGGCGACAACGTGTCCGTCGCCCGCGGCCTGCTGGTCGCATTCCATCTGCTCAACTCGCTCCTGCTGGTCGGCGCGCTGGCGCTCGCCACCTTGCATGCCTATCCCGGGCGCACCTGGCCGCCGCTCTGGTCAGGTCAGACCGGATTGAAGCTCCTCATCGCTGTCGGCCTGCTGGCTATGATGGCGCTCATGTTTTCGGGCGGCATCGCCGCCATGGGCAATACCATGTTCCCGCCCGAATCCCTGCAAGAGGGCCTGAGCCAGGACTTCAGCCGCGCGGCCCATCCGCTGATTCGTCTGCGTATTCTGCATCCATTTCTCGGCATTGGCGTCGGCGCCTACCTCTGGCTGAGCCACGCCCTGACCGGTTGGCTGAAGCCCACGCCCGCCGCCCGGCCCTTCCGTCTCCTGCTCCTGGCCGTCTATGGCCTGCAGCTCCTGGTCGGGACCGTCAACCTGGCGCTGCTCGGTCCGATTCCGCTCCAGCTCCTGCATCTTGCCCTGGCCGTAGCCGCCTTCGGTCTCTGGTCCGTGGCTGGCTGGTTGACCCTCAGCTCCCCCCGGCCCGCCGGCGCCGTCCGATCCTGGCCCTGGCAAGTCAAAGAGGTCCAGCCTTCATGATCGATACCACGTCCGCTCTGCCCGCCGCCACATGGCGCGACTACCTGACCCTGACCAAGCCAAAGGTCATCTCCCTGCTGCTCTTCACCGCCGTATGCCCCATGTTCGTTGCCGCCCGCGGCCTTCCTCCCTGGCTGCCCCTGCTGGGCGTCCTCGTTGGCGGCTACATGGCCACCGGCGGCGCCGGCGTATTCAACATGGTGCTCGACCGCGACATAGACGCCAAGATGCGCCGCACCGCCAAAAGACCCCTGGTGACCGGCGTCGTTACCGTGCGCAATGCCGTAATCTTCGGCCTGCTGCTCAGCGCCGGCGCCTTTCTCGTCCTCTGGCTGACAGCCAACCTGCTCACGGCCCTGCTGGCCTGGAGCGGCCTGCTCTTCTACGTATTCGTATATACCGCTTGGCTCAAACGCAGTTCATGGCAGAACATCGTCATCGGCGGCGCGGCCGGATCGGCCATGCCCCTGTTGGGATGGGCTGCAGTTACCAACCGTCTCGACTGGATGGCCCTCCTCCTCTTTGCCCTGATCTTCCTCTGGACACCCGTCCATTTCTGGGCGCTGGCCTTCCTGGTCAAGGACCAGTACGAGGCCGTAGGCGTCCCCATGGCCCCCGCCGTGCTTGGCAGCCGCCGTACCCTGCGGCAGATGCTGGTCTATGCCGCGCTCACCACACTCGCCTCCCTCATCCCGCTCCTCCTCACCGAAGCCGGATGGCTCTACGCCGCCGTCGCCGTCCCCCTCGACCTCCTGTTGATATTCAAGGTCTTCAACCTCTACCGCCGGGTAGACGAAGCCCACGACGTCGACCGCAAAGACGCGCTCTCGCTCTACAAATACTCCATGCTCTACCTGGCCGTCCTGTTCCTCATCCTCGCCGCCGATCGCAGCCTGCTCCCCACACTCCCGATCTGATCGAATCCCAGCCCATCCAGGAACGAACCCTCCCCGCCGCAGACCCATACACCCCTGAGGTCCGACCGGCCGCGACCACCTCCTCCGCCCCAAAGTTGACCGGCAGCGGGCATGCAAAGTAGGATCAGGCATCATAGACCCGCCCGGGAGATTTAATGACGACCAGCACGGCCCGCGACGCTTCCGGGTCGACCGCCCTCACACGATGAAACTCGAAGACCTGACAACCAACGCCGCCGTCGAAGGCATCCTCGCCGACAGCCTGGTTACCGTGGTCAGCGTGCAGTGGTACGGCGACGCCGCCGTCGAGCTGACCTACAAGACCCCTTCGGGCGAGCTGGCCAACGAGCTGCTCTACCGCCAGGACGAGTCCCGCATCAGGATCGCGCAGCAGGCGCGGCCCTGGAGCTTCGACGGCGACGGCGCCCTCTTCCGTCTCGTCTCCGAAGCCCAGCGCATCCGCCTCGCCCACCTCTTTGACCCCCTGCTCGCAGTCCATACCTCCGACGTCGAGCCGCTGCCCCACCAGATCACCGCCGTCTACGATGCCATGCTGCCGCGCACACCCCTGCGCTTCCTCCTGGCCGACGACCCCGGCGCCGGCAAGACCATCATGGCCGGCCTGCTGATCAAAGAGCTGATCGCCCGCGGCGACCTCCAGCGCTGCCTCGTCGTCTGCCCGGGCGCGCTCGCCGAACAGTGGCAGGACGAGCTTTCCCGCCGCTTCCAGCTGCCCTTCGAAATCCTCACCAACGACAAACTCGAAGCCGCCCGCACCGGCAACTGGTTCCTCGAGACCGACCTCGCCATCGCCCGCCTCGACAAGCTGGCGCGCGACGAGGAGGTCCAGCAGAAGCTCAAGGCGCGCGACTGCGACTGGGACCTGGTCGTCTGCGACGAGGCGCACAAGATGTCGGCCAGCTACTTCGGCAGCGAACTGCGCTACACCAAGCGCTACCGCCTCGGTCAGATGCTCTCCGACCTCACCCGCCACTTCCTCCTCATGACCGCCACGCCGCACAACGGCAAGGAGGAGGACTTCCAGCTCTTCATGGCGCTGCTCGACGGCGACCGCTTCGAGGGCCGCTTCCGCGACGGCGTCCACAACGCTGATGTCTCCGACCTCATGCGCCGCATGGTCAAGGAGAAGCTGCTGAAATTCGACGGCACCCATCTTTTCCCTGAGCGCATGGCCTACACCGTCTCCTACAAACTGTCGGCCGAGGAGGAACGGCTCTACACCGCCGTCACCCAGTACGTGCGCGAGGAGTTCGATCGCGCCGGCGCGCTCGAGAACGACAGACGCGCCGGCGCCGTCGGCTTCGCGCTGACGATCCTGCAGCGCCGGCTCGCCTCCTCGCCCGAAGCGATCTACCGCTCCCTGCGCCGCCGCCGCGAACGGCTGCAGGGCCGCTTGCAGGAGTTGGAGGGCCTGCAAAGTAAGGGAGAACCCCAGTTGCCGGTGGCCGGTGGTCAGTGGCCGGCGGCAGGCGCTTATCTGAGCACAGCCGGCCTGGGACTCGATCGCGAGGACCTGGAAGACCTGGAGGACGCGCCCGAGAGCGAGGTCGAGGCGCAGGAGAGACAGGTCCTCGACGAGGCCACCGCCGCCCAGACCATCGACGAGCTGCAGCAGGAGATCGCCACCCTCACCGGCCTCGAAGCCGAGGCCGCCCGCGTCCTGCGCGCCGGCCGCGACACCAAGTGGCGCGAGCTGGGCGCGCTGCTCGACCGCCTCTTCATCCGCAAATTCGGCGAAACGCCGGCGCCCTACGGATCGGGCCGGATCGCACAGCCGCTCCCCTCGCCGCAGCAGAAGCTGGTCATCTTCACCGAGCACCGCGACACGCTCAACTATCTGCACCAGCGCATCGCCGACCGCCTCGGGCGCGAGCAGGCGGTCATAACCATCCACGGCGGACTGCGCCGCGAGGAACGCCGCGCCGCGCAGGAGGCCTTCCGCCACGACCCGCAGGTGCGCGTGCTGCTCGCGACCGACGCCGCCGGCGAGGGGATCAACCTCCAGCGCGCCCACCTCATGGTCAACTACGACCTGCCCTGGAACCCCAACCGCCTCGAACAGCGCTTCGGCCGCATCCACCGCATCGGCCAGACCGAGGTCTGCCACCTCTGGAACCTGGTCGCCTCCGACACGCGCGAGGGCGACGTCTACCGGCGGCTGCTCGAGAAGCTGGAACAGGCGCGCCAGTCGCTCGGCAGCCAGGTTTTCGACGTGCTGGGCAAGCTACAGTTCGACGGCCGGCCGCTGCGCGACCTGCTGGTCGACGCCATCCGCTACGGCGAGCAGTCCGACGTGCGCGCCAAGCTGACGACGGTCGTCGAGGACGCTTTCGATAGCGACCGGCTCAACGAGCTTCTGGAGGAGCGTTCGCTCACCCCCGAGCTGATGGACGCCGGCCGCGTGCACCGCATCCGCGCCGACATGGAGCGCGCCGAGGCGCGCCGCCTGCAGCCCCACTATATCGAGTCCTTCTTCCTCGAAGCGTTCGGTTGCGTCGGCGGCCGCGCCCGCCAGCGCGAGAGCCGCCGCTACGAGATCACCCACGTGCCCGCCGCGCTGCGCAACCGCGACCCGGCCGCACGCGCCGGAAAGCCTGTCCTGCGCCGTTACGAGCGCATCGCATTCGAAAAGTCCCTGGCGGCCGACGGCAGCCAGCCCGCCGCTGCCTTCGTCTGCCCCGGCCATCCCCTGCTCGACGCCGTCATCGACAACACGCTCAGCAGCCACCGCGATCTGCTCAAGCAGGGCGCGCTGCTGGTCGACGCGCGCGACGCGGGCAACGAGCCGCGCGTCCTCTTCTTCCTTGAACACGCCATCCAGGACGCCGGCCTGACACGCGCCGGCGCCCGCCGCGTCATCTCCAAGCGCATGCTCTACGTCGAGCTCGACGCCGCCGGCAACCCCCGCCACAAGGGTTACGCCCCCTATCTCGACTACCGCCCGCTGCAGCCGGATGAACCAGACGCCGCCTCCCTCCTGGCCCGCCCCGAGTGCGCCTGGGTCGGCGCCGAACTGGAACGTACCGCCCAGCGCTACGCCGTCGCCCACGTCGTGCCCGCGCACGTCGAGGAGGTCCGCGGCGCCCGCCAGCCCCTGCTCGACAAGACGCGCGACGCCGTGCAGCAGAGACTGAACCTGGAGATCGCGCACTGGGACAACCGCGCCGAACAGCTCAAGCTGCACGAGCAGGCCGGAAGGGCCAACGCCCGCCTCAACTCGGCCCAGGCGCGGCGGCGCGCCGACCGCCTCGAGGAGAGGCTGGCGCAACGGCTGGCCGCGCTCGAGCAGGAGCGCCAGATCTCGCCGCGCCCGCCCGTCGTCCTCGGCGCGGCCCTCATCGTCCCGTTGGGCCTGCTGCGGACCATGCAGGGCGGCACGAAGACACACGCCATCGCGGCTGCCGACACGCAGGCTTCGGCCGCCCGCGCGCGGGAGATCGTGATGGCGGTCGAGCGCGGCCTTGGCTACGAGCCGACCGACCGCGAGTTCGAAAGACTCGGCTACGACATCGAAAGCCGCGATCCCGCCGGCGGCCCCCTGCGCTTCATCGAGGTCAAGGGGCGGGTGGCCGGCGCGCCCAGCATCACCGTCACCCGCAACGAACTCCTCTACTCGCTCAACAAGCCGGACGCCTACATCCTCGCCATCGTCGAATTCCTGCAAGACGGTGCCCACCGCGTCCACTACCTGCGCCGCCCCTTCCAGCGCGAGCCCGACTTCGGCGTAACCAGCGTCAACTACAGTTTTTCCGAGCTGCTCGCCCGCGCCGCAGAGCCGTCGTGACCGGCGGCGCCGGTCCGCAATCAGTGACCTATGTATAAGGTGACCTACGACATGGCTTCGTCAACCAGTCAGTTCCGCCCCGACTATGCGGTGCCGCCTGGATGGGTCCTGCAGGAACATCTCGAAGTGAAGGGCATCTCGCATGCCGAATTTGCCCGCCGATGCGGTCTCCCGCAGCAGCTCATCAGCGAGATTATCGCAGGAAGAGCCGCCGTAAACGCGCAGACTGCGCAACTGTTTGAAAAGGAGCTGGGACTCGCTGCACACATCTGGCTCGGCATCGAGAGAAAGTACCGCTTGCGCCAAATGCGAACAGCCGGAGCGAGGGAATCCGGCTGAGATTGTATCCGGGCCGCACGATGGCAAGAGCATCGACGACCCTGGCCGCGAGACGGTCCCGTGATCAAATCGCTGAGGTGCCATCCCTAAGGTTTGCGCGCTAAAATGGACTGGTAGGAAATGCGGCGGCGACACTTTGCGCCGCCGTCTTTTGACCATCGTGTTACCCCTTACAGGCTGCGTGAACTGCTCCTTTATATCCCTTAGCCTCTGGTCCAGTTTTGGGGCCCACTTCATCATGTGACTTGGTCATCACCGATGGTCGGCGTCAAGTGTGAGGCACGCCTGCTGCTGCAACTTCATCATCCCTGCACGCAGGCAGATTAAGGCCCTTTAGGTGGGTGGTTACAACTTCATTCGGGCCAGACAACTCTGCTGATTCGGGTAGGCACAACAGATTGCCTCTGAGGTCCAGCCGTTTCAGCTTGGTCAGGGTACCCAGATGAGGGATTGTACCGCTCAGTTGGTTGTAACCGAGATCCAGATCTGTCACGTTGGTAAGGGCGCTCAAGTCCGGGACTGTTCCGCTCAACTGGTTGGCGCTGAGGTCCAGATTCGTCAGGTTGATAAGGGCGCTCATGCTCGGGATTGGGCCGGTTAGTTGATTGGAGGCGAGATTCAGACTCGACAGACTGGTAAGGGCATCCAGGCTTGGGATCGGGCCGGTTAGCTGGTTGTAACCGAGGTTCAGGTACGTCAGGTTGGAGAGAGCGTTCATATTTGGGATTGCGCCGGTCAGCTGGTTGCCCCAGAGGTGCAGGCTCGTCAGGTTGGTGAGGGCATTGAAATTTGGGATTGTGCCGGTCAGCTGGTTGCCCCAGAGGTGCAGGCTCGTCAGGTTGGTGAGGGCATTGAAATTTGGGATTGTGCCGGTCAGCTGGTTGCCCCCGAGGTCCAGCCATGTCAGGTCGGTGAGGGCGTTGACACTTGGGATTGTGCCGGTCAGTTGGTTGCCCCAGAGGTGCAGGCTCGTCAGGTTGATGAGGGCGCTCATATCTGGGATCGGGCCAGTCAACAGGTTGTCCCCGAGATCCAGGCTCGTCAGGTTGGTGAAGGCGCTCATATCTGGGATCGGGCCGGTCAACTGGTTGCCCCAGAGATCCAGGCTCGTCAGGTTGGTGAGGGCGTCCATATCCGGGAGCAGGCCGGTCAGTTGGTTGCCCCCGAAATCCAGCCTTGTCAGGTTGGTAAGAGCGCTGATATCCGGAATAGCCCCGCTCAATCTGTTCCATGGAAGGCGGAGTTCAGAAACGTGACCACTATCATCCGTGACTACGCCGTACCAGGTCGCGAGCGGAGCATCGCTCAGCCAATTGTCGTTGTGCAACCAGTTGGCCCCATCCGTTGCCTCGTAGAGTGCCACCAACGCGGCCCTCTCTTCGGGCGCGGCTGGAGGCACATTGGTGGACACGATGCCGACGCAGGTAGGCAGATTGAGGCTCTGCAGGTGGTTGGTCACATTGTCACTAAAGTCAGATAGAGTCTCTCCTCGAAGCAAGCACAACCGATTGCCCGCGAGATCCAGATCCAGGTATGTGAGTGGACTCAGATCTGGAACAGGCCCGCTCAACCGGTTATCACTGAGGTCTAGCCAGTACAGGTAAGTGAGTGCACTCAGATCGGGGATCGATCCGCTCAGCCGGTTGGAGGCGAATGACAGTTCTTCCAGGTTGGCGAGGGCGCTCAGATCGGGGATCGGCCCGCTCAACCGGTTGTTTTCGAGGTATAGGGAAGCCAGATTGGTGAGGCTACCCAAATCGGGAATAGGACCGCTCAACAGGTTTTGACTGAGGTCTAGCCAGTACAGGTAAGTGAGTGCACTCAGATCGGGGATCGATCCGCTCAGCCGGTTGGAGGCGAATGACAGTTCTTCCAGGTTGGCGAGGGCACTCAGATTGGGGATAGACCCGCTCAACAGGTTTTCACTGAGATTCAGCCACGTCAGGTTGGCGAGGGCACTCAGATTGGGGATAGACCCGCTTAACAGGTTTTCACTGAGATCCAGCCACGTCAGGTTGGAGAGGGCACTCAGATCGGGGATCGGCCCACTCAACTGGTTGTAAGCGAGGTGTAGCTCTGTCAGGTTGGAGAGGGCATTCAGATCGGGGATCGGCCCACTCAACTGGTTGTAGGCGAGGTGTAGCTCTGTCAGGTTGGAGAGGGCATTCAGATCGGGGATCGGCCCGTTCAACTGGTTGGAGTCGAGGTATAGCTCTGTCAGGTTGGAGAGGGCACTCAGATTGGGGATCGGCCCGCTCAACTGGTTGGAGTCGAGGTGCAGCTCTGTCAGGTTGGAGAGGGCACTCAGATTGGGGATCGGCCCGCTCAACTCATTGAAGGCGAGGTCCAGCTTTGTCAAGTTGGTGAGGGCGTCCAGGTCCGGGATCGGGCCACTCAACCGGTTGTACTTGTGGAACAGATTCCTCTGGTTGGTGAAGGCAATCGGTCCAAAGATCGGCCCGCTTAAGTCCAGATATGTCAGGCTGGTTAGGGAGTTCAGAGATGGGATCGGCCCGCTTAACTGGTTGAGACTGAAGTCCAGCCACGTCAGGCTGATGAGGGCGTCGAGAGCGGGGATTGGCCCGCCGAGCAAGTTGTGACTGAGGTCCAGCCGCGTCAGATTGGTAAGGGCGTCCAGGTCTGGAATCAGGCCGCTCAAGCCATTGCGACTGAGGTTCAGGCTCATCAGGCTGGTGAGGGCACTTAAGTCCGGAATCGGACCGCTCAACCGGTTGGAGCCGAGGTTCAGGTTCGTCAGGTTGGCAAGGCCGTTCAGACCGGCGATCGATCCGCTCAATCCGTTGGAACTGAGGTCCAGGTTCGTCAGGCTGGTAAGGGCGCTCAGATTGGGGATCGGTCCGCTCAACTGGTTGGAACTGAGGTCAAGATACGTCAGGCTGGTGAGCGCACTTAGGTCCGGGATCGGCCCACGCAACTGATTGGCCTCAAGGTCCAGCCAAGTCAGGTTGGTGAGGGGGCTCAAACTCGGCAGCGAGCCGCTCAACGCTACATTTGAAAGGCGCAGTTCAGTCACGTGACCACTATCGTCCGTGACGACGCCGTACCAGGTCGCGAGCGGCTGCTCGCTCAGCCAGTTGTCGCTTTGTATCCAATTGGCGCCGCCGGTCGCCTTGTAGAGCGCCACCAGCACGGCCTTCTCCTCACTCGTGGCTGAAACTGCTGAGGCGTCCGTTTGCGCGTGCGCTGCACTATATGTGTGGAACGAGAATGTAGTCAACGCCGCGAATATTGCGAGCAAAGGAAAGATGCTCAGAGGTTTCGAAATCAGCACAAGCGACCAGTTTTTCATGGGGCCCCCTTAATGGATACGTCGACGCGAGATTTTGCATTAGTGCCGGTAGTACTTTGTTGCTGGAATACAATGGATCGCTCCCCTACACTTAACTGAAATCGGAGCAATTGAGCACCTTTCCGAACCCGCAGAATGGAAGTTCTAAACCAACGAATGGTGAGCACCGATCTTTGGACCACAAGAGGGGAAAGATAAGGTGCATCCAGACGGATGCGGCCGGATCTGATCGGAAACGGGCGGTCTGCCGCCTTCAGAGGCCGGGGTGCTCTTCAGCTGGAGTCCGATAGAGGAGACTTTGATGCGGTCAAGACGGATCTCCTATTCAGGCTTCTCCCGCTAAAAAATCTTGCCTCGTCGCTAGGGTACAGGTTTTTCTGACATGATGAGCCTATCCAGCTCTGTTTGACTTCCGGGCACGAAGACGCCGAGCCAGAAGCGGTTCTACCTTCGGCGTGCATTGGTGGAAGGAAGTAGCGCATACGTGCACGAGGCAAGGGTGATGCCCCCCACGCACGCGCCGGGATCTGGCATCGAGTAGTGGCCAAACAACTATCTCAAATCATACACCCTCGATGTGTTATCAGCGTGTCATTCTAGCCTAATTCTGTGGTAATACTGTGGCAATTTTTTCTTAGACGGTAGGATCCGCTTTGGGGTTGGCCCCAAAAACTGGACCACAGGCCAAGGTGTAAAATGGAGCAATTCACCAAGCCTGTGGAGGGGCAGTACGATGGTCAAGAAACGGCGTCGACACACGGCGGCCTACAGGCTTCGGATTGCGCTGGAAGCCCTTGAAGGCAGCAAGACGATTTGCTAGTTATCGAGTGAACACGAGGTTTATGCCAACATGATACGGGCCTGGAAACGGCAGTTGATTGAAAATGGGCCCAACGTCTTCGCCCGCAATTGCGAGCCTTCGTGGGAGTAGAGCGACGGGTCGGAACAAGTGTGGTTGGGACCTTCTGCCAACATCTGGCTCGGCATCGAGAGAGACTGCCGCTTGCACCAAATGCCCACAGCCCGAAAGAAGGGTTCCGGTTGAGATTGTATCTGGGCAGAACTATTACTGAAGAATTCACGTTCCTTGCCGCGTGACGGCTGTGTGATCAAATCGCTGAAGTGGCATCCCTAAGATTGGCGCGTTACAATGGACCGGTAGGAAATGCGGTGGCGCAATGTGCTACATGGGTTCGCTGGCGAGGAGAAGACCCGATGTTGACCCGGCTACGTCTTGAGAACTTCAAGTCCTGGCAGGATACGCAGGACATCGCCCTCAGGCCGATAACCGGCTTCTTTGGCGCCAACAGTTCGGGCAAGTCCGGCTTGATTCACGCTCTACTGCTCTTGAAGCAGACCGCCGACTCGGCCGAACGCGGCATAGTCTTCAATTTCGGCGCTCCGATGTCGAAAAGGTACATAGACCTCGGAGACTTCGTTAGCGTCGTGCACGGTCATGAGACCGAAAAATCGTTGGGCATTTGCCTCAGCTGGCAGACCGATGAGCCTATCGTTATTACGGATACGTATGCAGGCAGGAAGGAGAACAACAGAAGAGTCGCCGTCAGCAACGAAATAGGATTTCGGGTTGTCTCGCGTATGCAAGGGGCCAGCGAGACGGCGCGACTCGTCGTTGAAAACATGGCCTACAATGTCGGAGGCACGGAATTTGGACTCCAGCGCGAGTTTGAGGATGGCTTACCTTATAACATCTTCACAAGGCATGCGAGTTTTAGGTTTGTCCGTTATCAAGGGCGATCTTGGAACTTCGAATCTCCGATGAAATGTTATGGCTTTCCCGAGAAAGTGCGCATCTATTATCAGAATGCCGATTTTCTTACGGATCTTGAATTCACCTTTGAGCAGTGCCTGCAGAGCGTCTACTACCTTGGTCCATTGCGTGCCTACCCTGAACGATTCTATACTTGGCACGGATTTCAGCCGAGGGACGTAGGTGACGAGGGTAGCTTGGCTGTTGACGCGCTTTTGGAGTCACGACGACGAGGCGACGAAATACCCGATGATAAAGGGAAGCGAAAGTTCAGTCTTGAAGAGTATGTTGCCGTTTGGCTGAAAACTCTTGGCCTAATTCATGACTTTAGAGTCCATCGGGTCGTCGAGAGCGGTGGATTGTATAGGGTCATGGTACGAAAATCCCGTAGTGCACCAGAGGTCCTCATCTCCGACGTTGGCTTTGGCGTCTCACAGATCCTGCCCGTGCTTGTCCTCTGTTTTTTCGTACCGGAAGGGTCAACGGTAATCTTGGAGCAGCCGGAGATTCACCTCCACCCGAAAGTGCAGGCCGGGCTCGCGGATGTCTTCATAGACGCATGGAAAGAGCGCAAGCTACAGGTAATTGTCGAGAGTCATAGTGAGCACCTGCTGCGTCGCTTGCAACGCCGCATCGCTGAGGAGAATCTCTCGCCGGATGATGTCGGGCTTTACTTCTGCGAAGAGGAGAATGGCGTCTCCAGCCTTGAGGCGCTCGAAATGGACCCTTTCGGCAACATAGCCAACTGGCCGCAGGATTTCTTCGGGGATCAGTTCGGGGAGATAGCAGCCATGAGCGAAGCCGCGCTGAAGCGTCGCCAGGAAGCCGATTGAGCATGGACAAAACAGAGGTCGTGATGGACACAAACGTTCCCAGAACCGCCAATGGTGAGGCGGACCACGCCGGCCCCGAGTGCGAAGCCGCCTGTATACAGGCGTTGAAGCGAATACGGACGAACCGACGTTTGCTCCTGGACGACAAGCGGTGCATCATCGAAGAGTACCGCAAAGGACTCAACCCTGACGGCCAGCCAGGTCCGGGCGACGCATTTTTCAAATGGCTGTGGGAGAACCAGGCCAAACCGCAACATTGCCGCGTCGTGCCATTAACCGCCCACGAAGACCGCGGCTTCGTGGAGTTTCCCGATGACCCGCGCCTCAGGAATTTTGACGATGACGCCCGAAAGTTTGTTGCTGTTGCATTGGCAAGCGGGACAGGGCCGGAACTGCTGAACGCTGTTGACAGAGACTTGTGGCAACATCGCCAAGCCCTGGAGGAGAATGGCATCGGTGTTGTATTCCTTTGCCCTGAACTCATGGGGATGAAGGGATGAAAGGGACAAGAAGAAACGCCCTCCGCGAAGGAGGACGTCGGGCCAACGAAACTATCGTTTAGGGAAACACTTCAGCTGTCAAAGCCAACGTTGCGGCTGAAATCTCCTACGCCTTCGGTGGCTGCGGTCTAGTCCATGCGGATTTCTCAAGACGAGTACCGCATGTCGTTGGAGGAATGCGTGAATGAGATGGATGTGAAAGGAGTTGCTCGACCGTCGTCATCGGGGGCGCGTTTTCTTAAGTGCGCGCTTCAAGTGAACCCCCATCACTATGCCGAGACCTTTCGCGGCCAGGCAGGTGACGAAAATCGCATAGATTACGCTAAGGCCATCGTTACGAAGGCGGCGGAGCTTGACGTGTCGGTGCTTGCCATCACTGATCACAATAGTGCCAGTTCTGTTGCAGAGTTCCGATCTGCCGCCGCGGATCGCGGGATTACGATTTTCCCCGGATTCGAAATCTCTTCCTCCGAAGGTATTCACATCCTCTGCATTTACCCGCCAGAAACTGTTGTTGACAGACTTCAAAGGTTCCTTGGCGAATTAGGAATACGTAGCCCTGAACCCTCTACCGATCTATCCAGCGAGTCCTTCGAGCAGGTTCTCCAGAAGGTTCGAGAACAAGGGGGCATCACCGTAGCAGCGCACGTAACTGGCGCCAAGGGACTGTTTGAGGTTCTTGAAGGGAAGCCGAGAATTCGTGCGTGGCGGAGCGAGGACCTGCTTGCGGTACAGATTCCAGGTCCCATCGGCGATCTACCGAGTAGTGTGCGACCAATAGTGGAAAACAAGAACCCCGACTACTGCCGCCCCCTTGCCGTAGGCGAGGAGCAGGCAGTGGCCGTGGTCAACGCCAAGGACGTTGTAAAGCCCGAAGACCTAGGTGACCCGTCGTCAACCTGCTGGATCAAGATGTCCGCAGCTACCATCGAGGGTCTACGCCAAGCCTTCCTGGACCCAGACTCAAGGATAAGGCTCAACAGTGATCCTGAACTTGAAGAGCACGCAGAACTCGGGACCCTTGAATGGGAAGGTGGTTTCCTGGACGGCGCTGTCATTCACTTCAATCCGAATCTGAACGTCTTGGTCGGTGGCCGTGGCGCCGGGAAGTCCACAGTCATCGAGAGTCTGCGGTATGTGCTCAACCTAGAGCCCATCGGTGAGGACGCGGATAGGGCGCATACGGGGATCGTGCGTCATGTGATCCGCAGCGGGACGAAGATCACTCTTCGTGCACGCGCCTATCGTCCCGCAATACGTGAGTACGTGATCGAGCGGACTGTCCCAAACCCACCTGTGGTGCGTGAGGAGAACGGGCAGATATCCAATCTGCTTCCGCGTGATCTCCTTCCTCGAATTGAAATCTATGGACAGCATGAAATCTCGGAACTTGCCAAGAGTGCCGAAAAGCGCACAATGCTGCTCGATCGATTCATCCAGCACGATGATTCCCTAAGTCGACGCAAGGAGAGCGTGCGACGCAGTTTGGAGCAGACGAGAAGGTCGATCGCCGATGCACGCTCCGAACTCCGGCAGATCGATGACCAGTTGGCGATGCTGCCGGGGCTGGAGGAAACCCTATCTCGGTACCAGGCGGCCGGACTTGAGGACCGACTGCGGGAACAGAGCCTTCTTGTCCGTGAAGAGCGCCTGCTCGATTCGATCCCCGAGCGAGTCGCGGCTTTCCGAGAATGTTTGGAGACGCTACGGAGGGAGTTGCCAATCGACCGGGCCTTCCTGTCTACAAAGTCCCTAGAAGACCTGCCAGGCAGAAATATCCTGGCTGATGCCAATCCCATTCTCGAGCAGATGAGCCGCGAGATCGCAGAGGCAGCGAACCTGATGGAGGGGGCGCTTGCGCGGGCCGATGAAGGAATGGAGCGTGTCAGAGGTCGCTGGTCCGTGCGGAGGCAGGACGTCGAATCCGAATACCAGAAGATACTCCGCGAGTTGCAGAAGTCTGCCGTGGATGGAGAGGAATTCATACGTCTCCGACGCGAGATAGAGAGTCTCCGCCCGCTACGGGAACGTCGGACTTTGCTGGAAAAGCTGGAAAGGGAACAGTCCGACCGCCGCCTCTCGTTGTTGGTCGAATGGGAGGAGGTCAAGGCAGCCGAGTTCCGACTCCTGGATCGGGCCGCTGGGGGCGTGAACAGAAAACTGCGCAACCGAGTACAGGTTAGAGTGACAGCGGCTGGCAATCGGGAGCCCCTTTTCGAAGTGCTCAGAACTGAGATTGGCGGACGCCTCTCTGAAGCGATCGACCAACTCAGAAAGGCACCCGATCTCTCTTTGCCTCACTTCGTCAAGTGTTGCCGGGATGGCTCGGAGGCGGTTCAAGATGCCTATTCTATTCCGCCCGCACAGGCGGAACGTCTGACCAGGGCTGCGCCTGAGGCCCTGATGCGGATTGAAGAGTTGGAACTCTCACCCACAACAGCGATCCAGCTCAATACGGCTGCTGCGGGCGATCCGCCCATTTGGCAGGCACTTGAAGATCTCTCCACGGGACAGAAGGCAACTGCCGTGCTGTTGCTGCTTCTCCTGGAGTCCGATGCCCCATTGATCGTTGATCAGCCTGAGGATGACCTCGATAACCGCTTCATAACGGACGGCGTGGTGCCTAGGATGCGCCAGGAGAAACGGCGGCGACAGTTTATCTTTTCCACGCACAACGCCAACATTCCAGTGCTGGGTGACGCTGAGCTAATCCTTGGACTTACCGCCTCCGGTGACGCAGACAACAAGGGGAACGCGGTGATCAGGCCGGAACACGTGGGTTCAATCGATGCCCGTCAGGTACGTGAACTCGTCGAGGAGATACTCGAAGGGGGCAGGGATGCCTTCGAGACCAGGAGACTGAAGTATGGGTTTTGAGGAACTGGAATGAATCGATCTCAGCTCTTGGAACTTCTGCTGAACGGGGAGAACTCCGGGCTGGAGTTCAAGCGTGATGACGTACACCCACAGAGGCTTGCTGGCGAGATGGTGGCCCTTCTGAATCAGGAAGGGGGTCACATCTTGCTCGGGGTTGAGGATGATGCGACCGCTTCGGGGCTTACGCGCGAGCCCAAGGAGGCAGAAGAATGGGTGATGCAGATCGCCCGAGACCACATCCAACCTGCTGTGATTCCGTATTGGGAGACCCTGAAATGGGCCGAAGGAGTCATCATTGGTGTTGTCTCCCTTCCTGCTTATGCACCCGACAAACCGTATAAGGTCAAGACCGGTTCTTCCTGGGTCACGCGAATCCGTGTGGGTACGACGGCCCGGGATGCCACCAGAGAAGAGGAAGAACGACTCTACCAGCAGTCCGGTCGGCTGAGGTACGGCCAAAAGCCAGTGCTGGGAACATCGCCACACCATTTGGACGTTCGTCGCCTCAGGGACTATTTCGTTCGAGTTCGGGGCGAGAACAGCTTTCCCGACAACCGTCCAGACGAGCTCGAAAGGTTGCTCTTCAACCTGGATCTAGTCACGACCTCGGCCGGATACACTTCGGCGACGGTGGATGGATTGCTACTATTTGGCCAAAACCTTGAACGATTCCTTCCTCAGTCAGGCATCAGAGCAGTTTGCTATCAGGGGACCGAGCCTGACTATGCGGTTCGTGAAGACGAAGACATTAGGGGTCCTCTCACCCCCTTGGGTGGTAGTGGCGACCTAATGATCGAACCTGGAGTCGTGGACAGGGCTTGGGATTTCGTACGGCGCAACACATCCTCTTCAGCGCGGCTTGAAGGGGTGAAGCGGCTAGAACGCCGTGAGTATCCAGAGGAGGCCCTCCGCGAAATTCTGGTAAACGCATTGATCCACCGCGACTATAGCATCGCGGGGACCGACGTCATGCTGTCCATATTTTCCAACCGCTTGGAGATTCAGAGCCCAGGCCGCTTGCCTAATACAGTAACTGTCGACGGCATGAGGTCAGGTATGCGCTTCGCCCGGAATCAGACTCTTGTCAACGTTATGCGAGACTATGGCTACGTAGACGCCCGCGGCATGGGAATACGGAACAAAGTCATTCCGCTTATGCACGCCAACAATGGAACGGAGCCCGACTTCATTGAGGAAGAGAACCGGTTCACTGTCCGTCTTTGGAAGGGAGCCACGCTGTGATACCACGGCCAGTTGGACGGGGGCGTTGGTCACGATTCGGATCGTCTCTGTGTTCCCGTAAGGAGTTGAGCGGCCTTCCTCATTTCTTCCATGTGAGCACCCCAGCCTCATCTGGTAGATGGTACCGCCTCCGTTCCGTCTCCGTGGTCTATGGTGAGCCGTGGTCTATGGTGAGCCCCGATCTTTGGGAATTATACCCATATTAACGATAGGTTTAGGGGGAGTGTAGTAGTTCGTGCAGGGGCAGATCGAGAGGGGGTTGTTTCCGGACCTAGCCGAGACGCGCCATGCCTCAACGAGGCTCAACGGGCCCCAACCATAGGATACTCTTCAAGTGGTAGAATGGCTCATGCAAACACCACCGCCTCATTGACATTGCCCTACATACGAGAAAAACCTACCATACATAACTATCTGCATATAAGAAAAATGGTTTTTACTCACCAGCATAATATGGTTGGCCCCATTAGGCGCAAATAAAATAAACGTCCCCCATAAGGGGGACGTCGGGCCAACGATACTATCGTTGGGGTGGTAGAAGCAATATATCACGAACGCCTATGTCTTGTCAAGTGCAATTTGCATGGCCTTAGCAAACATTGTGTGCAATGGAATTCAGAGATTCAATGACCATGCGCGAGGAGACATGAATTGATACAGCGTGTTTCGGTCTATATTGACGGGTTCAATCTTTACTACGGATTGAAGGAAGCAAACCTGCAGCGACTATTCTGGCTCGACGTTCGTCGTTTGTCCGAAAACCTCCTACGGCCAGATCAGAGTCTTCAGGCTGTGCGTTACTTTACCGCCAGAGTGCATTGCGATCCCAAAGATCCAGGCAAGTCTGTTCGACAGGGTACATACTTAGAAGCGATTGCAACCTTGCCTGAAGTTCATACTCACTTCGGCTATTACTTGCCTAAACAGGTATCGTGTGGCAACTGTGGGGCGAATTGGCGCACTTTTGAGGAAAAGATGACCGATGTGAACATTTCTGTTGAACTGCTTGGTGATGCTTGGGACGACGTTTTTGACACGGCCATCATCATTTCAGGTGACAGTGATTTGGCTGGCCCGGTCGAAGCTGTTTGCAAACGGTTTCCGGACAAGAATGTCATTGTCGCTTTTCCGCCAATGCGAGTTTCCAAACACCTAAAGCAAGTCGCAACCACCTCTTTCGTAATCGGCCGCAAGAAGCTCAAAGACAGCCAACTGCCATACCAAGTTACTAAGCCCGATGGCTATGTCTTGAAACGTCCGCCCGCCTGGAACTGAGAAAAGCCCATGCAGCAGACCAAGACCCGCAAGAAACTGATCGAAGTCTCCCTCCCGCTCGACGCCATCAACGCCGCCTCCGCGCGCGAAAAGTCGATCCGCCACGGCCACCCCAGCACGTTGCATCTGTGGTGGGCGCGGCGTCCCCTGGCCGCGGCGCGGGCCGTCCTCTTCGCGCAACTGGTCGACGACCCCTCCGACGTGCCGGAGGAGTTCCCCACCGACGAGGATCAGTCGAAGGAACGCGAACGGCTATTCGAGCTCATTGAGGAACTGGTGCTCTGGGAAAACACCACCAACGAGACCGTCCTGGAGAAAGCCCGCGCCGAAATCCGCAGAAGCTGGCGCCGTACCTGTGCCGACAACCGCGACCACCCGCGCGCCGCCGAGCTCTTCGACCCCGACAAGCTGCCCGCCTTCCACGACCCCTTCGCCGGCGGCGGCGCCATCCCCCTCGAAGCCCAGCGCCTCGGCCTCGATAGCTACGCCAGCGACCTCAACCCCGTCGCCGTGCTGATCAACAAAGCCATGATCGAGATCCCGCCCAAGTTCGCCGGGCGCCCGCCCGTCAACCCGGACCACAACGCTGGCCAGGCCGGCCTCAACGCGGCTTGGAAAGGCGCCAGCGGCCTGGCCGAAGACGTCCGCTACTACGGCAACTGGATGCGCGACGAGGCCGAAAAGCGCATCGGCCACCTCTACCCCAAGATCGAAGTAACCGCCGAAGTGGCCGCCGAACGCCCCGACCTCGAACGCTACGTCGGCCGCAAGCTCACCGTCATCGCCTGGCTCTGGGCGCGCACCGTCCGCAGCCCCAACCCCGCCTTCGCCGACGTCGAGGTGCCCCTTGCAGCAAGCTTCATTCTGTCGAAAAAGAAGGGCAAAGAAGCCTATGTCGAGCCGGTCATCGAGGACGGCGGCTATCGCTTTACGGTCAAGCCAGGGACGCCGCCGGAGGAGGCCAGAAAGGGCACGAAACTCGCGCGGGGCGCAAACTTCCAGTGCGTAATGTCGGGAGTCGTCATCAATGATCCCTACATCAAGGGAGAAAGTATGGCAAGACGTATGGGTGAGCGTCTGATGGCTATCGTAGCGGAAGGGGACCGGGAGCGAGTCTACCTTCCCCCAATGCCGGAACACGAGGAAATTGCGCAACAGGCAGAGCCGGAGTGGAAACCTGATCAGCCTATGAATCGTGATACGACCAACTTGGTGAGTGGTCGCGGCTATGGATTCTTTACTTGGGCCGACCTGTTCACTGATCGGCAGTTGGTGGCGCTGACGACGTTCAGCGATCTGGTGGGTGAGGCTCGTGAACTCATTCGGCTCAACGCGGCAGTTGCCGGCCTGCCAGACGATGGCGTTCCCCTGCGGGAGGGCGGTACCGGGGCAACGGCGTATGCCGAGGCGGTGGCAGTTTATTTGGCTTTGGGCGTAAGCCGTCTCAGTGATATACAGAACGCCTTCTGCATGTGGGAAAACACAAGAACCCAAGTTAGACATCTGTTCACGCGACAGGCTCTTCCTATGATGTGGGACTTTGCTGAGGCGAATCCCCTGGCAAGTGCTGCCGGGGACTACTCGGTTACACTTGGGTCAATCCTGAATGTACTTCGGAAAGCGATGAATGTTGGCTGGGGGAAGTCAATTCAAAGGGATGCGGCTTCCTTCTCTTCTTCGACAACTCCCGTCATTTCAACCGATCCTCCATATTACGACAACATCGGTTACGCAGATCTGTCCGATTTCTTTTATGTTTGGATGCGACGATGTCTGCGAACAATATTCCCAAATCTTTTTGCTACGCTCGCGACTCCGAAGGCTGAGGAATTGGTTGCCACGCCTTACCGACATGGTAGCAAAGAGAAGGCCGAGTTCTTTTTTCTTAATGGCATGACTAATGCGGTGAAACGAATCGCTGAGTATGCGCATGTGGGTTTCCCCTTAACCATTTACTATGCATACAAGCAGTCAGAGAAAAGGGGCAGCGGCGACATTTCCAGCACAGGATGGGAAACATTCCTAGATGCGATTATTTTCTCAGGTCTTGTCGTCAGTGGCACATGGCCCGTACGCACAGAACTCGGCAATCGAATGCTTGGTCGAGGAACAAATGTACTTGCTTCGAGCATCGTACTTTCATGTCGCCTTCGCCCAACCGATGCCTCGTTGGCCACTCGTCGCGAATTCATTGATGCACTAAGGACGGAACTACCCGCGGCGCTTAGCACGATGCAGGACGGTAACATCGCGCCCGTGGATCTCAAACAAGCCGCTATCGGGCCGGGGATGGCCGTCTACAGCCGATACGCACGTGTGCTGGATGTCAATGGTCGTCCGCTTACCGTTCGCGACGCCCTCCTGCTAATCGACCAAATTGTAACCGAAGTGTTGACGGAGCAAGAGGGTGATTTCGACGCGGACACGCGTTGGGCCATTGCTTGGTTTGAACAAGTGGGTTTCCATAGAGAGAAATTTGGTGTGGCAGAGACGCTCTTTACGGCAAAGAATACAAGCGAGGATGGAGTGGTTATGGCAGGTTTCGTTGAGTCTGGTAGTGGCACGATGCGCCTGCTGCGCCCCGAAGAGCTGCCCGCAGACTGGGACCCGCAGACCGACCGCCGCCGCACAGTCTGGGAGGTGGTGCACCACCTGGTGCGCGTGCATGGGCAGGAGGGCGAGGCCGGCGCCGCGCAGCTGCTGGCCAAGATGCCCGCCGACGCCGAGCGCGCCCGCGAGCTCGCCTACCGCCTCTACCGCATCTGCGAACAGAAGAACCGCAGCCAGGCCGCCCTGGGGTATAATGCCCTCGTACAAAGCTGGCCCGAGATCGCCCGCCTCGCCCGCGAGCGTCCGCCAGAGGAGCAGATGACGTTGCTAGGCGGGGCAGGGGAAGATTGATGGCGCACGAGATGCCGGCCGATCGGATCGAACGCGATTTCAGAGAAGAGGTCTCCAGTGCCGTCCGGCTCGTCAACGAAGGTGCGGACCTGTACTTGGTGTTCACGCCTTTCTGCTTTGACGACGGCGACCACCTGACCATCTTTCTGAAGCGGGACGGGCCTCGCTGGGTGCTTTCGGACGAGGCCCACACCCTGATGCGCCTTTCGTACGACGTCGACTACGAGGAACTTGAGCGAGGCTCTATCCGGGAATCCATCGTTGCAACCTTGGCCGACTTCCACATCGAAGACCGAGACGGCGAGCTGATCCTGGATCTGACAGGCAGACGGTATGGAGCCGCGCTCAGCTCATACGCCCAGGCTCTGCTTGCCATCGTCGAGAGGGGAAAGCAGAAACTGTTGGAATCTCCCGATTCCCACTCCTCCGCCCCCCTTTCCTCCGGAGTAGACAGGAAATGGAAGACACCCCGATAGACAGCAGCCTTCTGCTCCCGGATCTGTATATCGAGAACTTCCGCGGCATTAGTAAGCTGTCGATCCCGCGCTTGGGCCGGGTCACCCTGCTGGCCGGACGTAACGGCGTGGGCAAGACTTCGGTGCTGGACGCGGTGAGCGTCTTCGCGGCGCGCGGGCGGCAGCGGGTAATTTCGCGGATTCTGAGAAACAAAGATGAGATTATTGAAATCAGTGACCAAGGTACTGTAGATGATCATGAAATAGACTGGACGGCAATCTTTCATGGACGCGGCGAAGCCGAACCCTTATATGTCTTGATCGGTCCCCGGGACAGTTCAGAGCAACTCAGGATCGAATCGACCATTTCAGATTTTGATAGTGCAGCAACTGGCAAAGTGCCTGAAGTGTTTTCTGCCTTCATTATGAGGGACCAAATGCTGACACTTGACGCCGACTTTCGGGGACACAGTTATTCCCTAGTTTCCGGTGGGTCGGGACCTAGATTCAATACTGGCGAGGAGTTGCCGCCACCACTAAGGTGTGAGTATCTGGGGCCCGGACTGCTGACCGATTCCGATTTGTCCCGCATGTGGGATGATGTTGCCCTTACCGCCGTTGAGGAACAAATCACGAAGTCAATTGAGCTGGTATTCGGTGAAGGAATCGAGCGGGTTGCAGTGGTCGGAGGCGTTGCACATCGTGGAATAGGCACGGGGAGACGAGCCATCGTCAAACTGCAAGGCAATTCTGGCCCTGTCCCGCTGAAGAGCCTCGGAGAAGGGGCGTCGCGGCTGTTTGGCGTGGCCCTGGCTTTTGCCTACAGCAATAATGGATTCCTCCTCATCGATGAAGCGGAAAACGGGATCCACCATTCGGTGCAGCGCGACTACTGGCGCATGGTCCTGCAGACGGCGCACGATAACAACGTGCAGGTCTTCGCCACGACGCACAGCTGGGACTGTGTGCGCGGCTTCGCACAGGCAGCTGCCGAGAACGAAAATGTCGAGGGTGTATTGGTGCGTCTCGAAAAGGAGGAAGACGGGCTGCGCGCGGTCCCTTACTCCGAACGAAAGCTCAGGATTGCCGCCGAACAGGGAATAGAAGTCAGGTAACGGAATGCAGAGTCATGACTTGCAAACGCAACCCCGAGTGTTACTGGTCGAGGGCCCTGACGACAAGCATGTCGTCATCCAGTTGAGTGCCCGCGGCGGCCTTGAGCACAACTTTCACATAATCGAAAAGGGAGGCAAGGATCCCCTGCTTGATTCGATCGAAGCGGAGGTCGACGTCCCTGGCCGCAAAGTCCTGGGGATCCTGCTCGACGCCGACGATGACCTCGGATCGCGCTGGCAGGCTGTGGCGGACAGGTTACGACGGGAGGATCATCTCGAACTTGGCAAACTCCCGGTTCGACTGGACCCGAACGGTACAATCGTTGAGGGCAGGCCGCGCGTCGGTATCTGGCTGATGCCCGACAACAGGACCGGGGGAGAGTTGGAGGACTTTGTCGCCGCGATGATTCCCCGCGACGATTCGGTTTGGCCGCGGTCCGAAGCCTATATCGAAAGTATTCCGGCGGTGGCGCGCAAGTTCGCTGACGCAAAAACGCAGCGGGCCAAGGTCCACGCATGGCTGGCGACACAGGAAGAGCCCCGCCGCATGGGCTTGGCGATCAAAGCCGGGGATCTGGACGCCAGCGTGCCGAACTCGACTGCGTTTCTAAACTGGCTGCGTACACTATTCGCGTAAGAATAACCAGAGAGTGACCCATGGCCACAACCAATCGAGAACGCGTCGGCATCGCGCTGGACATGCTCAAGGCCGGTCTGAGGCACTTCGTGGCGCGGGAGTTCATCGACCACTACAAGAGCAGGACCGGGCAGGAACTCGAGCGCATCCTACGCGTCCGGCAGGAGCCCAAACGTGCATTCGTGCAGATGGACTCGCAGGCGCTGCTCAAACTGATGTGGGGCTCCTGGCATGAAGTTTTCAGCAAGACGCTCGGACATGCCGAACGAAGTCTCGTCAGCGAGTTGCAAGATGTTCGCAACCGCTGGGCGCACCAGGAACAGTTCTCCGGTGACGATACCTACCGCGCCCTCGACTCGACCCACCGGCTGCTGATGGCGGTCTCCGCGCAGCAGGCGGCCGAGGTCGAGAAACTGAAGAATGAGCTGCTGCGGCTGCGCTTCGAGGAGCAGGCCCGCGCACAGCGAAGGCGCGCGGCGGCGGCCGCAGCCGCCGAGAGCGCCGCGTCCGCCAGCGGCCTGCCCGCCTGGCGCGAGGTCGTCAACCCCCACCCCGACGTCGCCAGCGGCCACTACCAGCAGGCCGAGTTCGCCGCCGACCTCTGGCAGGTGCACCTGGGCGAAGGCGCTGCCGAATACCGCAGCCCGGCCGAGTTCTTCCGCCGTACATACCTCACCCACAGCCTGCGGGGTCTGCTGGTCAACGGGCTGCGCCGTCTGAGCGGCCAGGGCGGCGAGCCGGTCGTCCAGCTGCAGACCAACTTCGGCGGCGGCAAGACCCACTCCATGCTCGCCCTCTACCATCTCTTCTCCGGCGCGCAGCCGGACGAGCTGGCCGGCGTCGAAGACATCTTGCGTACCGCCGAAGTGGCCGACCTGCCCCAAGTCAACCGCGTCGTCCTCGTCGGCAACCGCATCTCGCCCGGCAACCCGGTCATAAAGCCGGACGGCACCGAGGTGCGCACCCTCTGGGGCGAGCTCGCCTGGCAGCTGGGCGAGGCCGCCGGCGGCCCGGACGAAGCGCGCGCCGCCTTCGAGCGCGTGCGCGCCGACGACGAAAAGGCCACCAACCCCGGCGACAGGCTGCGTCAGCTGCTGATCGACTACGGCCCCGCCCTCATCCTCATCGACGAGTGGGTCGCCTACGCCCGCCAGCTCCACGACGACGACGGTCTTCCCGCAGGCTCCTTCGAGACCCAGTTCACCTTCGCCCAGAACCTCTCCGAGTCGGCCAAGCTGCCGCCCAACTGCCTGCTCGTCATCAGCCTGCCCGCCTCCGACCGCCCCGGCGAGCGCACCGAGACCGACGACATCGAGGTCGGCGGCGTGCGCGGCCGCGAGGCGCTGGTGCGGCTGGGCAACGTCGTCGGCCGCGTCGACTCCTCCTGGCGCCCCGCCAGCGCCGACGAAAGCTTCGAAATCGTGCGCCGCCGTCTCTTCCAGCCCCTCACCGGCGCCGGCTTCACCACGCGCGACAACGTCGCCCGCGCCTTCGTCGAGCTCTACCGCGCCAAGCCGGATGAGTTCCCCGTCGGAACGGCCGAAGGCGACTACGAAAAGCGCATGCGCGAGGCCTACCCCATCCACCCCGAACTCTTCGAGCGTCTCTATTCCGACTGGTCCACGCTGCCCAGCTTCCAGCGCACGCGCGGCGTCCTGCGCCTGATGGCCGCCGTCATCCATACCCTCTGGGAGTCGGGCGACCGCAATCCCCTCATCCTGCCCGCCAGCATCCCGCTCGACGACGGCCGCGTCCAGCCCGAGCTGACCCGCTACCTGCCCCCCAACTGGGCCCCGGTGATCGAGCGCGACATCGACGGCGCCGGCTCGCGGCCCGTCCAGCTCGACGGCACCGTTGCCAACCTGGGCCGTCACAACGCCTGCCGCCGCGTCGCGCGCACCCTCTTTCTCGGCTCCGCGCCCATGCCCTCCGCCGCCAACCAGGGCCTCGACGAACGCCGCATCAAGCTCGGCTGCGCCATGCCCGGCGAAAGCGTCTCCGACTTCGGCGACGCGCTCCGACGCCTGGCCGACAGCTCCGCCTACCTCTACCGCGACGGCACCCGCTACTGGTATTCGACGCAGCCCACCGTCGCCAATCTCGCCGCCGAACGGGCCGAGGACCTGAAACGCGAACCGCACAAGGTGGAACGGGAGATCGAGAAACGACTGCGCGAGGACCTGAAGAAAAAGGGGGATTTCAAGCACGATCATCTCTTCCCCGAATCCGGACACGATGTCCAGGATGATATGGAAGCGGGGCTGGTCGTGCTCGGCGTATCGACGACGCACACAAGCGGAACCGCGGACAGTTCCGCCTTGGCTGCCGCCAGAGAGATCTTGGAGTCCAGGGGATCGGCCCCGCGGCTGTTTCGCAACGCGCTGGTCTTCCTCGCAGCCGACGAAGCGCGCCACCAGGACCTCGACCAGGCGGCCAGGCGTTACTTGGCCTGGCAGTCGATCCTCGACGACCGCGAATCGCTCGACCTGCCGCCCCACCAGGTGCGGCAGGCGCAGCAGCAGGCCGAATCAGCCGATGGCACCGTCGACGCCCGCATCGGCGAGGCCTTCCCCTGGCTGCTCGCGCCCGGCCAGAAGAGCCCGCAGGGGGCCGTCGAATGGCAGGCGATCCGTCTGCGCGGTTCGGGTCCCCTGGCGGAAAAGGCCAGCCGCCGGCTGGTCAACGACGAGATGCTCGTTACCGCCATGGCCGGCACCAGGCTGCGCATGGAGCTCGACCGGGTCCCCCTCTGGCGCGGCGACCACGTCGCCGTCGGCCAGCTGGTGGACGACTTTGCCCGCTACATCTACCTGCCGCGCCTGCAGGAGCCCGCCGTGCTCCTCGACGCCATACGTGACGGCGTCTCGCTCCTCACCTGGATGCACGATGCTTTCGCCTACGGCGACGACTACAACGAGGAGGGGGAGCGCTATCCCGGCCTGCGCGCCGGCCAGGGCCTCTTCATCAACGAGACCTCCTCCGGTCTCCTCGTCAAGCCCGACGTCGCCCAGCGCCAGATGGAAGAGGAAGCCCAGCCAGATCCCGACCCGACTCCCGTCCCCGACCCGGATCCCGGACCAGAGCCAGGCCCGGGTTCTGATCCAATTCAGCCTCAACCGCCGCCGCCACCGCAGGCAAAACGTTACCACGGCTCGGTCAAGCTGGACCCGACCCGCGCAGGGCGTGACGCCGGTCAGATCGCCGAAGAGGTAATCGCCCACCTTTCCGGGCTGCCCGGCGCACGCGTTCAGCTAATCTTGGAGATAGAGGCCAACATCCCCGGCGGCGCGTCCGACGAGATCGTGCGCATCGTCACCGAAAACAGCCGCACCCTCAAGTTCGACGACAGCGGCTTTGAGAGCGAGTAGGGAATTGAAGAGAGAAGTGAATTGACAGCCAACGAATCAGCGCGAGTCTTGGAGTTGTCGACTCCCGTTTTGCAAATCGGCCTTCTCAACCAGGCTTTCTAATCTCTCGCTTTGTCTAGCTCGTTGAGCGTTCGATCCCAATACGAAGACGCTTGCCAGTCCTACCAGATTGATACCGACTAGAACGCCTCCGGCCCAATCGTGCCCTGAGTAGATCAGAAAGATTCCACCTAAAATGACCGCTGCTGAGAGTACAAAACCGGCCGCCAGCCCGCGGTGACTTCGTTTGGGACTTTCACGAACCACCGTGCGCTCCAAATCGATTCGATGCTCCACCTGCTTCTCGGTCAGAGTCAGAATACGATTCGCAGCACCGGGAACTATTTCTTCAAAGAGTTGAAGGTCAGCAGGTGCGGGTAGTGGCCCGCTCCACAAGGACGACCTTACCTGCAACTCGCCGAGCATTTCGACTGGCATGTCGCCGGCCTCCTGCACGACCGGCGGCTCTGAAGGCTGGGCCTCCTCAATATCACTCATGTGTCAAGCGTTCAGATATTTCTATGTCCGCGTATGTGGCGAACGCGTCTCGAAAGTCTTGGCCAATGACGATCCAGTCACTTCTCAGCGCGGCTAGGTCCTCCTCGTACCCACTCTCAAACAGTGGGTAATTCACTTCGAGTGTTCCACCCAGATCAAATATATGGGCAAACCCATCGAGAAAGGATGGCAACTTAAAGGAATAATAGCGAAAGCCATTACTGCTCATTTGCAATCCTCCTGTGTTTCTACATCTGCTTCATGGGGTTTTTTCATCACCCCTGGCCTGGCAATGGACCCACTTCGATGCCGGGATTCCCCCGGCGCAAGGGGAGGATACCATATCTTGTTTGGCTTTGTAAGTAAGCCCGCCGTCAGTCCTCCCACACATACTCCTCCCGCACCGGGTGAAACACGTCCAGGATGCTGCAGCGCGTCACCGCCCGGCCCGAGTGCTCAGCCCCGCCGGGGATAACGTAAACATCGCCCGGCCCCAACAGGCGCGTCTCGCCGCCGGTCAAGCTGATCTCGAACTGCCCCTCGAACATATTGATCACCTGCTCGTGCGGATGCGAATGGGCCGGCAGCGGCGAACCGGCCGCAATGTCCCAGTAGACAAACGTCATGTTCTCGCTGTGCACGAACTTGCCGACAAAACCGGGAAACAGCTCCCGTTCCTTCACCTCTTCCAAGCTGTAACTGTTCATCAAACGCTCCAATCTGCGCTATATACGATTTTCCGTCGTCGATAAACCAATAGCCGCTGACGACCGGTCACTGACCACTGGCAACTGACAACTGGCAACTAACCACTAACCACTGCCCTCCAGCTGCGCCACCAGCGCCATCGAGTGGATCGTGTCCCGGATGTCGGTCAGCGGCTTCTCGCCGTTGCGTACACAGTCGGCGATATGCTCGTGCATCGCGAGCACGCCGTCGTAACGGCTGTTGTCGGACTCGGCCGCGCCGTCGATGTCCCAGCCGTTGAGCGTGCGCGCCTCGTTATCCTCGGTGATCTCGATCTCGTGCGGGATCTTGAAGTAGCAGCCGACGCCGGTGCCGTGGAGCTCGCCGCGCAGCACCCGTCCGCCCGAGGCGCGGTTGCCGTGGATGAACCCGGTCGCGCCGTTGTCGAAGCGCACCAGCCCCGTGTAGCAGTTGCGATAGTCGCTGCCGAAGCGGTCCTGGTAGGCAGTCACCTCGACCGGCTCGCCGCCGGCCATGAAGCGCACCAGGTCGACGGCATGGCAGACATCCTCCCAGTTCGTGGTCGTAAAGCTCCATGCCTCCTCGCCCAGGAACCTCTTGTTGAAGGTGCCGACCACGGTCGAGACCGGCCCCAGGCGCGCCACCTGCCGCATCGCCTCCTGCGTCACCGCGGCGTGGCGGCGCTGGAAGCCGACCGCGCAGATGACATCGTTGGCCACGGCCGCGTCGTGGATCTGCTGCACCTCGTCCATGTTCATGCCGGGCGGCTTCTCGATGAACGTATGCTTGCCGGCGTTGAGACAGTCCAGCGCCGGCTGCAGCAGCCAGCGCTCGTGCATCACACAGTAGACGATATCGGGATCGACCTCCTCCAACATGCGCCGGTGGTCGTCGTAGCGGTACTGGAAATCATATTCCACCGCGACCTGGTGCAGCAGCTCCTCGTCCAGTTCGCACGCGGCCACCATCTCCACCTCCGGCAGGCGGTTGACGTTGGGATAGTGAGCGCTCTGGCTGCGCCGTCCGGCGCCGATGAATGCGGTACGAAGCATCAGGAAACTCCTTGTCAGTTGTCAGTGGCCGGTTGCCAGTGGCCGGTTGCCAGTTGTTAGCGTATGGGGCGTAGCGAGCGCTTGAGGCCGTTCAACATGCGGCCAACTTCTGCTGACTGGGCGAGCAATGGATTGGTGTGTTCAGGAGTAGCCATACCCAGTTCCTGCGCCAGGATGAGGAATGTCTCCGTTTCGGCAAGCGACCCGCCGGCAATACGCAAGAACTGGAGGAATTCCTTCTTTCCATGGCGCTCCGAGCCCTCCGCTATATTGGCGGCAACCGACACAACCGCGCGCCGGACCTGGCTCGTTAATCCAAATTTTTCCTCTGGCGGGAACCGGGCAGAAAGCCGATAGACTTCCTTCGCCAACTTAATTGACTTTTTCCAAACTTCCAGATCCTGATAACTCTTCACCTTGGGCAATTCCTGCCTAGACTTTTCGGTTTGCAATGACTGTCCTCCGGCAACTGATTACTGTCCACTATCCACTGGCCACCGGCTACTGGCCACCGGCTACTGGCCACCGGCTACTGGCCACTCGTAGTCAACGTAGCCCTCGTTGCGCACGAGCAACGCCGAATTGATCATCGTCCTCAGGTCGCCGCGGGGCCGGAAGTTGATCAGGCTGCGCCCCTTGGTGTTGTCATGGTCGTAGCGGAAGCGCACCGGCAGGCGCACCTCGAGCGGCTCGACGCCGGTGCGTTCGGCCAGGATGGCCGCGGCCTCCGGGTAGCTGAACGGGGCCGGCGCGCCGCAGTTGAAGGACTCGCCCAGCGCGGCCGGCTCCTCCACCGCGCAGACCAGCATGTGGGCGATGTCGCGCGCGTCGTTGGGCTGATACAGCCACGGCCGCCCGTCCAGGTCGCGCACGCTGCACGGCTGCGCCTCGTCCACCGCCTCCGCCAGCAGATCATGCCACAGCTCAGTGCCGTCGGCCATGTGCAGGTCGCCCAGCGGGCTGTTCTGGCCCCTCTCCAGCAGCATGGCCACCCCGCCGACGGTGAACCGCCCCAGAACTCCGTCGCCCGACTGCACGTGGCTGGGCCGCACAACTGCAGTGCGCAGCCCCGTCTCCCTGGCCGCCATTGCCGTGAACTCCTCGCCGATCAGCTTGCCCAGCGCATACTCGCCCATCGGCCGCTTCGGGTGCAGCTCGTCGACCGGATGGTAGGCGCAGGCGATCGTCTGGCTGTCGTTGGGAAAAACGGCCGAGGAGCTCGTGTAGACGAACCGTTCCAGCCGGTCGGCGTACCGGCCGCAGACGCGGGTCATAATGCGGTCGGTCTGCATATTGTTATCGAAGTGGGGACCGACGTAGTTGGCCGTGTGGATGACGGCGTCGACCCCGTTCACCGCCTCGTTTACAAAGGCCTCGTCGGTCAGATCGCCGGCGGCCAGCTCGATGTCGAGCCCGTCCAAACGCTCCAGTGCCGGATCGTCCGGCAGAACGGTGCCGCGCACCTCGTGGTTACGCGCCAACAGCTGCCGCACCAGCCGGCAGCCGACCTGTCCGGCTGCGCCGGCGACAAGAATCTTCATGGATGCCCCTTTACTGTCTCTTGGCCGGGCGTTGCAGTCCCTTACTCCTCCTCCAACGCCTCGTTCAGATAACCGACCACGTCGCGGAAGGAGATGATCCCGGTCGGCTGGCCGTTGTCATCCACCAGCGGGAGGTGACGGAACCCATGGATCGACATCAGGTTGAGCGCATGCGCGATCGGCAGCTCCTCTTTCAGCGCCACCGGCTCCGGTGTCATGAACTCGGCGATGGTCCGCTGCGACAGGTCATCGACGATGCCGGCCACCTTCATCAGCACATCCCATTCGGTGAAGATGCCTGCCAGGCGGTTCTCCGCGTCGGTCACCAGCACACAGCCGATGTTGTGCCGGTTCATCTGGCGCACGGTGCGCGCCAGCGAGCTGTGCAGACCCTCGGTGATGGGCACGTTCGGCTCCAGCGCCGCCAGCGGGCTCGAAACAAGCAGGTCCTGGAACTCCGACAGCAGCTCTTCCGGACTGTCCATCTCGTCGATGTACTCTTCGTCCAACCCGGAGACCGGCATCTCGTCGAACGCCGCCGTGCTGGCGGTGATCTCTCGCTCCTCGACCGTCCACAGGTCGGCCGACAGATAGAGCTGGTCCAGGTCGCCGGCGCCCTTTTTCTCCTGCGCCGACTGCACCTGCGCCATCAGCTCGGAGGTGTAGTCCGGCTTGCGCACATCCCGGATCACGCCCATCGCCGCCGGATAGTCGGGGAACTCCATGCTGCCCAGAATAGAAGCCAGCGGCCTGGAGGTGGCATCGTGGACCAGGATCTCGTCCAGGTCGGCCTCGTCGAGCGCAACGACCTCCGGCGTGAAGCCGTTGAGGCGGATGCCCTTGTCGCGGTCCTTGCCGAAGATCATATGCTTGCCGTGTTCGAGGTAGAGAGTCGAGTCGTCGCGGTTCTTGCGATCGCTCAGCTCGGTCCACTCGTTCGGGTTGAAGATCACGCAGTTCTGGTAGATCTCGACGAAGGAGGTCCCCCGGTGCTCGGCGGCCCGTTTCAGCGTTGCCGCCAGGTGTTGGGGGTTTGAGTCGATCGAGCGCGCCACGTAGGTCGCCTCCGCCGCCAGCGCGACCGCGATCGGATTGAGCGGCTGCTCCATCGAGCCCATCGGCGAGGACTTCGTCACCGTGCCCGGGCGCGAAGTGGGCGAGTACTGGCCCTTCGTCAGCCCGTAGATGCGGTTGTTGAAAAGGATGATGTTCAGATCGATGTTGCGGCGGATGGCGTGCAGCAGGTGGTTGCCGCCGATCGAAAGGCCGTCGCCGTCGCCGGTGATCACCCAGATGCTCAGGTCGGGGTTGGCCACGGCAAGTCCGGTCGCCAGCGCCGGCGCGCGCCCGTGGATCGTGTGGACGCCGTAGGTGTTCATGTAGTAGGGGAAGCGGCTGGAACAGCCGATGCCGGAGATGAAGACGGTCTTCTCTTTGGCCACGCCCGTCTCCGGCAGCACCCGCTGCATCTGCGCCAGGATCGAATAGTCGCCGCAACCGGGGCACCAGCGCACCGTCTGGTCGGAGACGAAATCCTTGCGGGTGAGGGTGATCTCTTCGGTCGCGCTTGCGCTCATCTATCTTCTCCCCAAAGCTGATTCGATCACGTCGCGGACTTCGGCGATCTTGAGCGGCCGCGCCGATAGGTTGGCGTAAGTTTCTACCTCTACACCGAATTTGCCGCGTAAGAGCAGCGCCAGCTGTCCGCTGTTCAGCTCCGGTACGAGGATGCGGCCGGCCCGTCTCAACACCGCTTCCAGGTTGCGGGGGAACGGATTCAGATAGCGCACATGCGCGTGCGCGACCGATCTGCCGGCCCGCTGCGCGGCGGCCACGGCCGAACGCACCACACCGAAGGTGCCGCCCCAGCCGACGACCAGCAGCTCGGCGTCTCCGGGGCCGAACACCTCCTGCTCGGGGATCCGATCGGCCAGCCTGGCGACCTTCTCGGCCCGTTCACGGTTCATCTGCTCGTTGTGCTCGGGATCGTAGGAGACATTTCCTGTTACCGGAGCCTTGCTGAGCCCGCCGAGCCGGTGTTCGAGGCCGGGCGTGCCGGGCAGCGCCCAGGGACGGGCGAGCGTCTCCGGGTCGCGTGCGTAGGGCAGAAACGGTCCGTGGCCATTGGTATGGCCCTGGGGATGCTGCACCTCGATGGCGGGAATATCCCCGGCCTTGGGCGCCTTCCACGGCTCGGCGCTGTTGGCCAGAAAACCTTCCGAGAGCAGGAAGACCGGCGTCATCGCGCGCACGGCCAGCCGCGCCGCCACGATCGCCATCTCGAAGCAGTCGGAGGGTGTGGCCGGAGCGACGATCGGAACGGGGCTCTCGCCGTTGCGCCCGAACATCGCCTGCAGCAGGTCGGCCTGCTCCGTCTTCGTCGGCAGGCCGGTGCTGGGGCCGCCCCGCTGCACGTTGACCACGATCATCGGCAGCTCCAGCATCATCGCCAGGTTGATCGCCTCGCTCTTGAGCGCGATGCCGGGCCCGCTCGTGCCGGTTACCGCCAGCGCGCCGCCGAAAGAAGCGCCGATGACGGCGCAGACCGCCGCGATCTCATCCTCGGCCTGGAATGTGCGCACATCGAAATGCCGCAGGGAGGCCAGCGTGTGCAGGATGTCGCTGGCCGGCGTGATCGGGTAGGAGCCGTAGAAGAGCGGCTTGCCCATCTTTTGCGCCGCGGTGACCAGGCCCATCGAGAGCGCCTCGTTGCCGGTCACTTTGCGGTAGGTGCCGGGCGGCAGCGCGGCCGGGCGCACCAGGTAGCGCTGCTGGAAGGTCTCGGTCGTCTCACCCAGGAAATAACCGGTCTGCATCGCCTTGAGGTTTGCTTCGGCGATAACCGGCTTGCGCGCGAACTTCTTGAAGAGCCACTCCTCTGTCGTCGCCATCGAACGGTCGAACATCCAGAAGACCATGCCCAGGGCAAAGAAGTTCTGGCAGCGGTCCCGTTCCTTGTTGGTGAGATCGGCAAAGTCGGAGAGCGCCTCCCGGTTGAGCGACGTCATCGGAATCGCCAGGACCTGGTAGCCGTCCAGCGAGCCGTCCTCCAAGGGATTGGCGCTGTAACCGGCTTTCGACAGGTTCTGTTTGGTGAAGGCGTCGGTGTTGACGATGATCGTGCCCGAACGCTGCAGCTCCGGCAGGCTGGCCTTGAGCGCCGCCGGGTTCATCGCCACCAGGACCTGCGGCGCATCGCCCGGCGTCAGCACATTCTGGCTGGAGAAGTGGACCTGGAAGCCGCTGACACCGGCCAGCGTGCCGGCTGGCGCCCGGATCTCGGCGGGGAAGTCCGGCATCGTGCTGATGTCATTGCCGAAGACCGCCGACGTAGTGGTGAACTGGGTGCCCGTCAGCTGCATGCCGTCGCCGGAGTCCCCGGCAAAACGGATCGCGACCGACTCCAGCTCTTCGATTTCCTGTCTGTCTTCGCTCAGATTCCCGCTCATCTCCTCTAACCTCCCTCCGCTTTGCTGGGAAAGCGTTCGGGATCGATTGGCCGGTTCAGTACTTCGACCGGATAGCGGTCTGCCAGGTACTGGATGATCGCCTGGTGGGTCATATTCCCCAACAGATTGCCGTCCCGGTCGACGATGGGCAGATTGCGGAAGCGGTTTTCCTCCATCAGGCGCAAGGCCTCCGCCGCCGGCCTGTCCGGCCCGATTGTGATTGGATTCGGGGTCATCACCTCGTCGACCGGCCTGTCCAGGATGTTTTGGGCGTCGACAACCTTTCGCATCACGTCCCGCTCGGTAAAGATGCCGACAAGCTGCCTGCCGCCTGCGTCGTCGGGCTGCCGGTCGTTGTCGAGCACCAGGCAGACGACCTTGCGGTCGGCGCGCATCTGCGCCAGCGTATCGCGAACCGTCGTGCCGGCCGGCACGAGCGAGACGCCGCTGACATCCAGATGGTTGACATGTTCGGTCTTGAGATCCGTTTGCAAGTTCATTGTGGCCTCTATCGCCCCTCTGCCAACTGATCTAAGCAGAAACCGGGCGCGATCTGCGTAATGCCTGTCACATAGTTCTCGGCAGTTCTTCGAAAACGCTCCCCGTTTCCCGCTCTACAATGTGGGGGAGAAGAGTGGCGGCGGGCGGCGCGCCTGGGTGATCTGCTCAAACGCGTAGGCGAGGCGAATCAGCACCGGCTCGCTCCAGGCGCGGCCCATGAAGGTAAGACCGACCGGCAGGTCGACTGCTGTGCCGGTATCCTCCCCAACGGCAACAAAACCGGCCGGCACGGTCACCAGCGGATAGCCTGCAACCGCCGCGCACTTGGAGCTGCCGCCCCGAAACCTGTCCCCGAACTGCGGGTCGATCAGCGGGGGCGGGCCTCCGGTCGGCGCGATCAGCGCGTCCAGGTTGTAGGCGTTCAATACGGCGTCCAGCCCTTCCGCGCCGGCCAGACGCTTGCCGGTAGTCAACGCCTGCAGATAGTCCGCCCCGTCGAGAGGGCCGCTCTCCTGCGCCCGCTCGAACTGCTCCTGGCCGAACAGGGCCAGCTCCTGCTCGGCGTGATCGAGATTGAACTGGATCAGGTCAGCGAGCGTGCGCGGCTGGGGCATCTCCGCGTCTACGACAACCCTGGTTGCCAGGTAGGCGGCAATATTATGTTTGAAGTCGGTGAGCATGACGAGCCTTTCGCTCGCGCCCAGTCTTTCATCCTCGATCGTGGGGATGTCGGCCGGGTCGATGAGCTGCGCGCCCGCGTCGCGGATGGCGGCGATAGCCTCTTCAAATATCTTGTCGATCGCGGCGTCGTATCCGCTCACCGCCTTGCGCGCTACGCCGATGCGCGCGCCGCGCAGGCCGTCCTCGCTCAAAAAGCGGCGATAGTCGCCGTCTACCTGCCTGTGGGGAACGCCGGTCGCCGGATCGCGCGCGTCGGCGGCGGTCAGCGCGCCCAGCACGGCCGCGGCATCGGCCACGGTGCGAGCCATCGGCCCGACCGTATCCTGCGTGAGCGAGACGGGGATGACGCCGGCGCGGCTGCTGAGGCCGACAGTCGGCTTGATGCCGGCGATGCCGCACATTGTCGACGGGTTGACGATCGAACCGTCGGTCTCGGTGCCCAGCGCGACCGCGGCCAGATTGGCGCTGACGGCCGCGCCGGAGCCTGAGCTGGAGCCGCCCGGACTGCGGTCCAGCGCGTAAGGGTTGCCGCACTGGCCGCCGCGCGCGCTCCAGCCGCTGTTCGAGCTGGTGGAGCGCCAGTTGGCCCATTCGCTCAGGTTGGCCTTGCCGAGGATGACCGCGCCGGCCTGCCGCAGCGAAGCCGCGACGGTCGCGTCGCCGGCCGCGCGCGAACCGAGCAGCGCCAGCGAGCCGGCGGTCGTCTGCATCCGGTCATCGGTGTCGATGTTGTCTTTGATCAGAATGGGAATACCGTGCAGCGGGCCGCGCAGATGACCTGAAGCGCGTTCGCGGTCCATCTGCTCCGCGATCGCGAGCGCTTCGGGGTTGGTCTCGATCACCGAGTGCAGGTCGTCGTCCTGAGCCGCGATCGCGGCCAGGTAGCCCTCGGTTATGCCGGCGGCGGAGCGCGCGCCCGCCGCCATATCCTCCTGCAGTTGGACAACTGTCACTTCGCTGAGTTCAGCTGTCATGTCAGAGGCCGGCCTGTCGTGGTTTGCAGCGCGCCTTCGATCTTAATCGCAAGCCGCTACTCACTATCCAGCGCAATCAGCTGATCGAGCGCGGCGCGCAGGTCCGCCTCGGGTTGCGCGCCAACGAACTCCTGCACAACATGGCCGTTTCCGTCCAGCAGGATCAGGTGGGGCTGGTAGCGGAAGCCGAACTGCTGCTCGAAGGTTGCCGAGCCCTGGTCGTCGATGTCCAGATAGATGAACTCAACCTGTCCCCAGTAGTCGATTTCGAGCCTGTGAACCACAGGCGCAAAGCGGAGGCAGATCGGTCACCAGAAGGCGAAGAACTCGATGACCTGGGGATGGCCCTGGCCGAGCGCGACGGTCTGGGGGTCCGTGGCGGTAATCTCTTCACTGAAGGCGGGCGGCGGCCTGAGCGCAACTTCGGTCGGTTCGGGTTCCGCGCTGGCCGTCGGCTCCTCCACCGCCGTTGGTGCCGGTTCGGCGGCCCGCGCCTCGGTCGCTTGCGCGGCCTGTTCATCTCCGCCCGCCGGGGCGCCATCCCCGGCAACCGGGCTGCAACCGGCCAGCGCCAGGGCCATCAGGACAAGCAGGAGGATCAACTGTCTGTGGACTCTCGTCATATTATGATCATCTCTCCTTGGATGGCGGGCGTCCCGGGCGAAGCCCACTCTTCCAGCGTCCGACGGCGGGCTACTTGATTCCGACGGTGGGGATGGGTAGAATCAGTTGCACCGCGCCGTTATGGCTTCCGTTCGACTCCGCACGGAAACGAGCCAGGGGTGACCCGGCGCATGCATCCTGCATTATGCCAAACTGTAGCCGGGCTGCCAACGCAACCGGCCGCCGATCACACCCGCCGGACTACTGCAAGAGGAGCACTTTATGCTTGTTGACGCCCACGTTCATGTGTGGGAGATCGACCCGCCCCGATATCCGGTCGGCCCGACCGCGCCGTCCTGGAACACATATCCGGACGAACCGGGCACCGCCGACGAGCTGCTGGTCGAGATGGACGAGCACGGCGTCGACTGGGCTGTGCTCGTCCAGACCAGCTGGTCGACCTGGGACAACGGCTACATTGCGGATTCGGCGGCGCGCTTCCCCGACCGGTTCATCGGCCACGGCCTGATCGACCCGCAGGACGCCGGTAACGCCGAGCAGGTGCGTTATTGGTCCAAGGAACGCGGCTTGGCGGGCTTCCGCTTCCATCCCATGTACTATACGGGCGAAAAGATCCTGCTGACCGAGCAGAACGGTCCGATGTGGGAGGAGATCGCGGCGCTGGACGCGATCATCCAGTTCCATCTGCGCGCCGAGGAGGCCGATCAGATTGCGGTTATCGCCCAGCGTTGCCCCCATGTGGTACTGATACTCGATCACCTGGGCTATCCGCAGGTCGATCTCGAACAGGCTGCCTACCAGCCCATTGTCGACCTCGCCCGCTACGACAATGTCCACGTGAAGCTATCGGATGTAGCCGGTCACTCGGGCCGGGACTATCCCCATGCCGACGTCCATCCCTTCATTGCGCAGGTCCACGCGGCGTTCGGTGCTGCACGCATGATCTGGGGAACCGGCTACCCCGGGCGCCACCGCGTCAAACACAGCTGGCCGCCGCTGGCGCGTGAACTCCGCCTCATTCGTGAAGGGCTGCCGTTTCTCACCGATGACGACAAGGCGCGGATTCTGGGCGGTACTGCCGCGCAGATCTGGGGCCTGGCCAATCTCGCCGGTTGACAGCCGCCAGAGAATCCGGCCACTGGCCATTAACCACCTTCCACTGCAACCTGGGGTCTGCGTTCGCCGACGCGCGTCGCCCGCTCGAAGGCATGCGCCAGCTGCAACACACCGAAATCGTCGCGATGGCGCCCCACGATCTGCACGCCGACCGGCAGCCCCTCCGGCGTGAAGCCGCACGGCACCGATATCGCGGGATGGCCGGTTACGGTGATGTAGTAGCAGGACTTCATCCAGTCGATATAGGTCTCCATCTCGACAGTACCGTCGCCGCTCCCGATAGAGGTCGGATACGGCACGTCAACCGAAAATGGCGGGACCTGGTTGACCGGCAGCAACAGGAATTCGTAGGCGTCCATAAAGAGGCGCATCGCATGGTACAGCGCCGTGCGCTTCTCCTCGGCCCGGCCCAAGTCCGCACCGCTGAGGAGCGCCCCCTGTTCTATGTTCCAAACCATCGTGTCCTTTATCTGGTGACGGTGCTCTGCCAGCAGCGGCCCGTGCGAAAGGTGGAAACTCCACGCGCGCATCGTCTTGAAAATCTCGTCTGCGTCGCTGAACTCCGGAAAAGCCGGACCGTCACGCCCCTGCCGCGCCGCGCCTGCGCCGCTGAAATCAGTCACCTCACAGCCAAGCTGCCGGAAGGCCGGCAGCTGCGCTTCGATGGCCGCGGTCACACGCGGGTCCACCGGGAACTCTCCCCCCAGATCCGCGCTGTACGCGATACGCACACCGTTGAAGTCGCGCGCCAGCGGGCGGGCAAAACTGCTGCCCGGCTCCGACTGCGCGATCGGGGAACGCGGGTCCGGCCCCGCGATCACACTCAGCAGAAACGCCGTGTCCGCCACCGTGCGCCCCATCGGCCCCTGCACCGAGAGCCCCGACCAGCCCGTCAAACTCGGCCACACAGGGACTCTTCCCGGCGAAACACGGAAGCCGACCACGTTGCAGAAGTTGGCCGGGTTGCGCAGCGAGCCGCCCATGTCGCTGCCGTCGGCAATCGGGGTCATGCCGCAGGCGAGCGCCACCGCTTGGCCGCCGCTGGAGCCGCCGCAGGTCTTGCTCGGGTCATAGGGGTTGCCGGTCGCGCCGAAGACCGGGTTGAAGGACTGCGACCCGGCGCCGAACTCCGGCACGTTGGTCTTGCCCATCGGGATCGCGCCGGCCGCGTGCAGCCGCTCGATAATCAGCTGGCTCTGTTCCGGCACATTGTCGCGGTGGATGGGCGAGCCGTAGGTCGTGCGGATGCCGGCGGTGTCGGTCGTGTCCTTGTGCAGCATCGGCAGGCCGTGCAGCGGCCCGACCTCTTGGCCGCGGGCCAGCGAGTCGTCAGCGGCCCTGGCCCTCTCCAGCGCCTGCTCCGGCAAAAAGGTCACAACCGCATTGAGGGAGGGGTTCACGCGTTCGATCTGCGCGATGTGGGCCTCCGTCAGCTCGACGCTTGAAAACGCCCCGCGACGGATTCCGGCGGCCTGCTCGGTGGCGTTAAGAAAGCAGAGTTCAGTCGTCATCTTCGGGCGCGTCCCCGGCGCGAAAGCCGTCTTTGAAGAAGGGTAGTTTTTCCCGTTTCGCTCCCCGCCACCACTGTTCGCAGCCGCCCTCGCCGGTAGGCCGGACCTTGGGCGCGGCCATCTCTTCGAGCGGCTTCCACGGGTAGGGGTCCTCGCCCGCGATCATGACAATGTCGCGGTAGTCGGCGATCGCCATGTGCTGCCCCTCCTTCGGCCCCCGCCACGGCAGCAGCGACTCGGCGCTCATGTAATGGTTGACCAGGACACGGCGGTAGCCGCTCTGCGCCCGGTTGGGGAAGGAGCGGTGCAGCAGGTAGCCGTTGAAGAAGACAAGCGAACCGGCTTTCACCTCGACCGGGACCGAGTCCTCGTCGGAATAGGGAAAGCCGTAGGCCTCGCCGGCGCAGTCGAAGCGGGGATCGTCGTGGTCGTGCTGGGGCCAGATGATGCCGCGCCTGTGCGAGCCCGGGATGACCCAGAGGCAGCCGTTCTCGATTGTGGCGTCGTCGAGCGCGATCCAGGCGCCGGTGAGCGTGCGGTCGCGCGTCGGGATGAAGTATTCGTCCTGGTGCCAGGCCTGGCCCGGCTTGCCGGTCGCCTTGATGAAGAGCATCGACTGCATACACTTGACGTTCGGCCCGATCACCTGTGTGAGGAGATCTGCGATCCGCCGGTGGCCGAGGTAGTCCAGCATCACCTTCGATATCTTGTGCGGGAAGTGGATGCAGAGATAGCGGCGCAGCGCCTCTTCCTCGCTTTCGTCGGCTATGCCTTCCTCGAAGCCGTCCACGTCGCCGCGTTCGCCTTTGCAGATGGCGGTCGTTTCGGCGCGCAGCTCCTCCACCTCTGCCACCGTCAGCGCCTCTGGCAGGATGTAATAGCCGTTCTCTGCGTAGAACGCCGCGATGCAACCGGGGCGGTCTGCTGCCGGAGCCGCACCGTTAGCGGTTACCGGCGCGAGGCTTGGCGCGGTGGGTTCGGTCGGGAAAGTTGCCATTAGAAGATTCCTTGCTGGCTGCCGAGAAAACGTGATGAAGCAATGAAGGCAGTATAGTTGAGGAAAGTGCCGGGGTCAACGAAGACGCGTCGCGCGAGCGTCCTCCATCGCGGCCTGCCCACCAGAAATCCGCCGCTGTTGTCTGTGTTGTACCGTTTCCGGGACTGGCATTCCCTCGCTTTGACAGCCCTTGAACGATCATGCTAGATTTACTGGCAATTGCGAATGATTTCAATTGGGCCGGTAAATCCCCGCCCCTTTCAATTCTCCAGATGTCAAGAGGAAGCCACCCAAATTGAAAGCATACCGTATCTTCATACTGTGGCTGGCGCTGACGCTCCTGCTCTGCGCCTGTGGCGGAGACAGGTCGGAGTCGTCAGAAGGACGCTTGCAGGTTGTGGCAACCGTCTCCCCGATCACCAACATCGTCTACAACGTCAGCGGCGATCTGGTTGAGTTGACCGGTCTTGTGCCGGCGGGCACCGATTCACATACCTTTGAGCTGGCGCCGTCCGACGCGGTGACACTGGCCCATGCCGATCTTGTCTTCATCAATGGGCTGCACCTGGAACAGTCGGCGATCAAAATGGCCGAGGCAAATTTGAAAGAGGGCGCGGAGATTATCCTGCTGGGGGAGATGGTGATCGAGCCGGAAGATTATGTATTCGATTTCTCCTTTCCTGGAGAGGGCGGCAGCCCCAATCCACATCTCTGGACCGACCCACTTTTCGCTCTGGATTATGCCGAAATCGTCAGGCAAAAGCTGGCGGCGCGCGATCCTGAAAACGCCGCAGCCTACCAGGCCAACTACGACGAGTTTGCGGCTCGCATCGAGGCGCTGGACGCGGCGATCCAGGCCACGACCGCCAGCATACCGGAAGCGAACCGCAAACTGTACACCTATCACGACTCCTTTGCCTACTTCGCGCCCCGCTATGGCTACACGGTGCTGGGGGCGTTTCAGCCGTCCGATTTCTCCGAGCCATCGGCGCAGGAGGTGGCGGCGCTGATTGAACAGCTGCGCGCGGGCGGCGTGCCGGCCATTTTTGGATCGGAAGTATTCCCTTCGCCGATTGTCGAGCAGATTGGCCGCGAGGCGGGCGTTACTTTTGTGAGCACTTTGAGCGACGACGATCTGCCGGGTGAGCCGGGCGACGCTGAGCACTCCTACATCAGCATGATGGTTGAGAATCTGAAGACGATGGCGGCATCGCTTGGCGGCGATCCCACGCTCATGGATGGCGTGGAAACAGGAAATGTGCCCGGCCCGGACAGTTCCGTAAAGCAGTAGCCGCGGCGATGCCGGCTCGTGCCCCATTGAGGTTTTTCGTTCTTGCCGGCCCTGTTTTGCTTCCGGCGAGAGCTACTTTGAACGAGAGAACTGATCGTGGATAATTGAGTTGGACCTGTTCGTCGGAGTGTGTTAGTCGCAGTATTAGTTGCGACAATTTGCAATAACGAAAAGTATCATGAGTCACGACACGGAAGAGATCAATCGACGATTGCGAGAGGCAGGCTACCGGGTTACGCCCCAGCGCCAGCTGATCCTGGACGCGGTCTGTGAACTGGGCAAGCACGTTGCCCCGGATGCGGTGTACGAGGTAGTCCGGCGCAAGACGCCCTCTCTGAGCCGGGCCACCGTCTACCGCACGCTGCATTTCCTGACCGAACAGCGGATTCTGGCGATGGTGCAGATGGCTGACGGGCGCGTTGCCTACGAGGTTGCCGGGCCAGAACCGCATCACCATCTGGTCTGCCGCACCTGCGAAAGTTTCCTTGAGTTGCCGCACGGCGTCCTGCGCACGTTTCGCCAGAAGATGGAGACGCAATACGACTTTGAGATCGACGTGAGCCATGTTTCGTTTTTCGGGCATTGCACCGATTGCCGCGACGCTGCAGGCGCCTGACAGGTGACGACCACGACGAGGACGGAGAGAGGAGTTTGCGGGGCAACGCGCGCCTCTCTCCTTTTCCCGTTTCCTCCTGAGGGAGGGTAGATGGACCCGCTAATCGAACTGAACGGTGTGGACTTCGGCTATGGCGCGTTCAATGTGCTGGAAGAGATCGATCTGCACCTGCACCCCGGTCAGTTCGTTGGCCTGGTGGGGCCGAGCGGCGCCGGCAAGACATCGCTGTTGAAACTCGTGCTGGACCTGTACACGCCAAACTCGGGGCAGATCCGGCGCGTGCGCCCCGATCTGCGGCTGACTTATGTGCCCCAGATCGAGACCGTCGATTGGAGTTTTCCGGTCACGGCCGAGGAGGTGGTCCTGATGGGCGTTGACCACCGCTCGAACATCTGGCCCTGGCCGCGCAGCAGCGAGCGGAAACGGGCGCGGGAGATTCTGGACCAGCTGGAGATTGGCCATCTGGCCGAGCGGCACATCCGCGATCTCTCCGGCGGCCAGCAGCAGCGCGTCTTTTTGGCGCGTGCGCTGGTGGCTGATCCGGAGGTGCTCGTGCTGGATGAGCCGACCACCGGCGTCGACATGCGCAGCTCTGAAAATATCTTCCACTGGCTGACCCTGCTCAACAAGGAAGGTATGACGATCCTGCTGACGACACACGATCTGAACATGGCTGCGGCCCATGTGCCCTGGGTCGTCTGTCTGAACCGACGCATTGTGGCGCAAGGCCCACCGCACGAAATCTTTACGGAGGCCAGACTGAGCGAGGCTTACCAGGGCGACTTTATCGTCCTCCGCCAAGACGACATGATCTTTGTGCAGCAGAGGCCGCATCCCCACGGCCTGCAGGAAGTGCTGCCGGATCCGGTGAAGGGGGGATTGCCCAATCATGACAACCGGAAGGGCAACGGGACCCAGCCCGCAACCGCCGACAAGGAGTCCTGACCGCTATGGACGCTCTGTTTACCCCATTTCAGTATGAGTTTTTCCGCAACGGTACCATTGCCGCCGTCCTCGTTGGCGGGCTGTGCGCCCTGATAGGCGTCTATATCGTTCTGCGCGGCATGAGTTTCATCGGCCACGGCCTTTCCCACGCCGTCTTCGGCGGCGCGGTGGTGGCCTTCATTCTGCAGTTCAATTTCTATGTCGGGGCCGTATCGTGGGGTTTTGTCGCCGCGCTGCTGATCAACCAGACCGTGCGCAAAACGACGATTAGCGCCGACGCCGCCATCGGCGTGGTAACGACTGCCAGTTTCGCCCTGGGGGTCGCCCTGATCTCACGTTACCGCCGCTTCTCGCAGTCCTTTGACGCGGCCCTCTTCGGCAATGTCCTGGGGGTTACCTATGCCGACATCGCCGTGATCATCTTCGTTACGGTCGCGGCGACTCTGATGATCTTCTTCGTCTACAAGCAGCTGCTTTTCACGACATTCAATACGGAGGTCGCTCAGGTCTACGGGGTTCCCACCTTCTGGATCGAGACCTGGTTTGCGCTGATCCTGGCGGCCGTAATCATCGCCTCGGTGCAGATCATGGGTGTGACGATGATCGGGGCGGCGCTGGTGGTTCCCCCGATCACGGTGCGGCTGCTGACCGATAGTTTCCACCGCCTGATCATTTACTCAACGGCCTTGGGCTCGCTGACCGGGTTGGTAGGGATGTACCTCAGCTTCTACGGCGATGTTTCAAGCGGGGCGTCGATTGTACTGCTGCAATCAGTACTTTTCTGTCTTGTTCTCCTCTATGTAGCCCGCATACGCAACAGACGCCGGCTTGTTGAGACGCCTGTCTACGGGCCGACCTGAAGACGGGAGCGGCATGGGGGGCCGGCAGGGGAGCCTCTGCACTTCTCTTAAGGGGAGGTGCCGGGGGGCCCGCGTAGTCAGTGTTCCTCCTCCTCCGCGTTCTCCATCTCCACCGACGCCAGATCATACTCTTCAGCCAGTCCATTGTCTACGTAGCCCGGGCTTGTCTGCCCGAGGCGGGCCAGCGCCATGGCCGCGGCGGCCTGATCCGCCGCCTGCTTGCTCTGGCCCTCGCCGACGCCGTAAGGCTGTTTGTCGATCGTCACCTGGCGGGTGAATTTGCGCGCATGGTCGGGCCCTTCGGTGTGGACGGTGCGGTAGCGGGGCGTCTGACCCATAGCCGCCTGCACCCACTCCTGCAGGCGGCTCTTGGGGTCTTTTGACAGGGCGAACTGGTCCGTCCTTTCGATCTCCGTCAGCAGCCGCGGTTCGAGAAAGCCGCGCAGGCCGGCGATCCCCTGGTCAAGATAGAGAGCGCCGATAAAGGCTTCGTAGGTATCGCAGAGAGTGGTGTGGCGGGTGCGCCCCCCGCTTTCTTCCTCGCCGCGCCCCAGCAGCAGATATTCGCCCAGGCACAGTTCACTGGCAAAGCGGGACAGGGACTCCCGCCTCACGAGCCCTGAGCGCAGGTTGGTCAGTTCGCCCTCTCGCCGCTCCGGGTAGAGCCTGACGAGCAGCTCGCTGACAACGAAGCTCAGTACGGCGTCGCCCAGAAACTCAAGCCGTTGATTGTCCTGCAGATCGGAATCGTCTTCCGCTTCGTGCAGGTAGCTGCGGTGGACAAATGCGCGCTGTATCAGCGTGAAATCGTTGAAGCGAAGCCCCACGGCCTCCTGAAGCCTGTTCAGCGAATGGAACTTGCTCTCCATGCCTGTTGCCCTTCCAAGGGGACAGAATGGCTGGCGGGAGAAACGCCCGCCATTCACCTTTCGAGCCCTGCTGACGCTAGATGTCCGGCAGCCTTTTGAGGCCGAGTCCGGTCAGGTTGACGACGACGGAATCCGAGCGGTTGAACTGTGGGGCCAGTTTCGTGAGGGCGGCGGCAACTGTGGCGCTGGTCGGTTCGACGAAGAGACCCCGTTGCGCCAGACGTTCCTGGGCGACGTTGATCTCCTCGTCGTTGACGACGACGGCGGTGCCGCCGGAGTGGCGCAGGGCCCCCAGGATCGAACGGTTGCGCACCGGTTTCTCGACGGCGATGCCGTCGGCCAGGATACTGGGCGCCACCTGCCGGCGGGGCACCACTTCGCTGTATCCCTCGTGGAAGGCGTCGCAGATCGGCGTTATCGGCTCGGCCTGCACCGCCACCATGCGCGGCAATCTCTCGATCACCCCGCTGCGGTGCAGGTGCTGAAAGCCGCGCCATGCCCCCAGGAAGAGACCGCCATACCCGACCGGCGTGACGAACCAGTCGGGCACCCTGCGGCCGAGTTGCTCCCAGATCTCCCATGCATTGGTCATAAAGCCGAGGAGGCAGGCGGGGTGCCAGGCATGCGAGGCGTAGATCACATCATCACCGGTCTGGGAGGCTTCGGCGGCCTCGGTGGCAGCGGTGCGGGGCCCGGTAACTTCGACCAGTTCCGCGCCGTAAACAGCGATTTGCGCCTTTTTGGGTTGCGGCGCGTAAGCAGGCACAAAAATGCGGGCAAAGAGTCCGGCCCGCGCCGCATAACATGCCAGGCTGGCGCCGGCGTTCCCGCTCGAATCGTCCATAACCGTGCGTGCGCCCTGCCCCACCAGCCAGTTGACGATGACGCTGACCCCACGGTCTTTGTAGCTGCCTGAAGGCATCAGCCCTTCAAACTTCCAATAGATGGGCTGTTCCAACCAGACGTCTTCGATCAGCGGTGTCCAGCCCTCCCCCAGCGATTGAAGTTCCCGCCCCGGCGCTACAACGGGCAACATGGGCAGGTAACGCCAGTGGCCCGGATTATGGTCCTCGATCCTGTCCGGGTCGAACGGGGGCAGATCGCGATACTCCAAAGGTTCGCCGCTGAGCGGGCACCGCAGGGGCGCCTCTTCGGCAGCGATCCGGAACTGGCTGCTGGGACAGTATGCGATCAATCGGCAGGTCCTTTTCGGGGCAGAGCAGAGAAGCCGAACCGTCTTCAACCGGAACGCGTCTCTGACTCCTCATTGGATAGACATTTGTAACCGAACTTGTGGGATTGGTCAAGTGGCAAGAGCGGTCACAGGGCAACACCCTACAGTTCGCAAGAGCTCGCGATGCGCGGTGGAACCTGCGAACTGTGTTAGAATCGATTCGATTCGCAAACAACCTCGCTATGGAGGGGTCCAAAATGAGAATTGCCCGCATTTCCGCCTACCAGGTCGACCTGCCTCTGCATGAAGGGCGCTATGCCTGGTCCGGCGGGAAGTCGGTTACGGTTTTCGACAGTACGATAGTGCGGGTCGAGACGGACGAAGGCTGCGCGGGGCATGGCGAAGTCTGCCCGCTCGGCCCCTTCTATCTGCCGGCCTACGCGGGGGGCGTGCGTGCGGGGCTGGCCGAGCTGGCTCCACATCTGATCGGGCTGGACCCTCGGCAGCTGGCGGTGCTTAACGAGGAGATGGACCGGGCCCTCAAAGGCCATGCCTATGTCAAATCCGGCATCGACATCGCCTGCTGGGACATTTTGGGCCAGGTCAGCGGGCAACCTGTCTGTCTGTTGCTTGGAGGGCGCTACGGCGATGACTTCGTCCTGTACCGCGCCATTTCGCAAGGTACGCCGGCGGCGATGGCGGAGTCGGTGGCGAACTACCGCGCAGAGGGATACCGGCGTTTCCAGCTGAAGGTGGGGGCTGACGCGGAGACGGATATCGAGCGGATTCGTGCAGTAGCGGCGGTGTTGCGGCCCGGGGACAGGCTGGTGGCCGATGCCAATACGGGCTGGTTGGCGCACGAGGCTGCGCGTGTCGTGCGCGCGGTGGAAGATGTGGACCTTTACATCGAGCAGCCCTGTCTCAGCTACGAGTCGTGCCTCTCGATCCGGCGGCGGACGACGCATCCCTTCGTGCTGGATGAAACGATCGACAGCATAGGCGCGCTACTGACCGCGCACCGGGATGACGCCATGGACGCTGTCAACATCAAGATCGGCAAGTTCGGGGGGCTGACGAAGGCGCGGCAGGCGCGGGACCTGTGCGTCTCCCTGGGCATCGCAATGACGATCGAGGACAGCTGGGGAGGTGACATCACGACCGCCGCGATCTCGCACCTGGCGCACAGCACGCCGCCCGAGTTCCTCTTTACCGCCACCGATTTCAACAGCTACGTGACCGTCAGCACGGCGGAGGGCGCGCCACAGCGCAATCGCGGCCGCATGGCGGCTTCCACAGCCGCCGGATTGGGCATCGCGCCCCGCTGGGAACTGCTGGGTGAGCCTGTGCTGGCAGTTGAATGAAGACGTCACGCGCATTCGTGCGGGAGGAGCGCAGAGCGGCTGCGCAGGCGGCAGTTCGCATATCCCCTCCGAATTGGGCAGACGCCGCGGGAAAGCGTATACTACGCTTCCAGCATCTGCGCCAAACCCCCTGACTGCAATCAGTGCGGGAGCCGGTTCCTTTCTCTTGAGCGGAGCCGTACTCAGGGGGAATCGCGGCGACGCGCGTCGCCTGCCACAGTCCGGACCGGCCGTTCGGCGTGTCCCGTCGTCGTTCAACCGAACTCTGAACCACCTTTCCGCCGAAGCCCCAACAGGAAGGAGCCGCGCATGCGTATTTCCTCAATTGAGACATTCCTCCTCGAAACGCCGTTCGAACCGGGCTTCGGTTGGTCCCAGGGCTGGACCGAGAGCCGCCATGTAGGACTGGTCAAAGTGACGACCGATGATGGCGTTGTCGGCTGGGGCGAGGGGATTCGCGGCCCGGCGGCGCGCCAGATCCACGAGGGATTCGCGCCCCTCTTGCTGGGTACAGACCCGATGCAGCGCAACGGGCTGTGGCAGAAGATGTACCAGACCCTCTACAACAACAATGACGCTATGGGCATCGGAGGCAACGCCATGAGCGCGGTCGACACGGCCCTGTGGGACATCGCCGGCAAAGCAAGCGGGCTGCCGGTCTCCGCGCTTCTGGGCGGTCGCGTGCGCGAGCGCGTCGCCGTCTACGCAACCGGCCTCTACTATTTGGAGGAGGGAATCGCGGCGGCATCTGCCGGCAGCCCGTTCCCGCAGCAGCTTTTGGACGAGGCCCGCACGTACGTGGAGCGGGGCTTCGCCGGCATGAAGACAAAGGTGGGCAGGCTTGCCCTGGCACAGGATGTGCGCCGTGTGGCCGCCATTCGTGAGGCGATCGGCCCCGATATCTTCCTCATGGTGGATGCCAACCAGGCCTACAACGCGACGACCGCGATCCGCATTGGCCGCGAGCTCGCCGAACTCGACATCTACTGGTTCGAAGAACCGGTCAATGCCAAAGATGTAGAGGGCTATCTGCAGGTGAAGGGCGCGCTGCCGATGGCGATTGCAGGCGGAGAGAACCTGCGCACGCGCTATGCCTTCAAGGACTATATCGGCAGGCGGGCGGTCGACATCGTGCAGCCGGATGTGATAAACGTGGGCGGCATAACCGAGATGCACCGCGTGGCCTCGATGGCCAACGCCTTCGGCATTCTGTGCAATCCGCACGTGTGGGGATCGCCGGTGATGACTGCGGCCACCCTGCATGTGGCCGCGGCGGTGCCGGCATGTCCGCCCGCGTACGCGCCGCGTCCCTATCAACAGGAGCCGGTAATGGAGTTCGACCGCACGCCCAGCCCGATTCGCGAGGGCATCGCCGAACCGTTCGACCAGGTCGGCGGCTTCCTCGACGTGCCCACCGGCCCGGGCCTGGGCGTGGAAGTCGACGAGGCCGCTGTGCGCCGGCTGAGCGTGGAGATACAAGAGACAAGAGACGCTTAGCGAAAAGTTACTCTCGAAAGGGGTAGTTCTCTATGCCTACGATTGGTCTCCAACTTTATTCGGTGCGCCACGATTTAGATGCGGATATGCCCGGCACGCTGGCCGCGGTGGCGCAGATGGGCTATAACGGGGTCGAATTCGCAGGCGCGCCCCGACACACTGCCGCGGCGTACAAGGCCCAGCTGGACGCGCTCGGCCTGGCGTGCTGCGGTTGGCATGTTCCGTTTGACCTGGTGCAGGATGACACGCTGGATGAAACGATCGCCTTCCACCATGCGCTGGGCAATGACAAGCTGATCATTCCCGGTATCCCCGAGGAGCTGCGACGGAGCCGCGACGACTGGCGCAAACTGGCCGACTTTACCAACCGCGTTGCCGCGCGCCTGGCCCCGGAAGGGATGCGGACCGGCTATCACAACCACTGGCACGAGTTCACGCCCTTGGACGGCGAGACCCCCTGGGACACCTTCTTCGGCAACACAGAGGCGTCGGTCATCATGCAGTTCGACACCGGCAACGCCATCTTCGGCGGCGCGGAGCCGGTAGAGATAATTCACAAATACCCCGGCAGGGCGGTGACGGTCCACGTGAAACCGATGATGAAGGGCCTGCTCGACGGCCGCGGACAGGACTATCCGCACCCGGCCTTCGACCCGGTGATCGGCGAAGATGACACCGATTGGGCCGCGTTCTTCGAGGCCTGCGAAACGGTCGGCGGCACCGAATGGTACATCGTCGAGTACGAGAACGACGCCTACACGCCGCTGGACGCGGTCGAGCGCTGCCTGCAGGCGCTGAGAAAGATGGGAAAGTAGCGGAGCGCGGTATGTGGTCCGAAAATAGCAGGCGGCTCCGGTTGACGACCGGCAACCGGGCGCCAACCAGATGACCCGCAGACCTAGTGCACAACCGGCGTTCGGTTACGGCGCTCTTCTCAAGGAAAACCGCAACTACCGCTTCCTCTGGTACGGGCAGATCGTCAGTCTGCTGGGCGACTGGTTCAACCTGGTGGCGTCGGCTTCGCTGGTGGGGCTGTTGACGCAGTCGGGGCTGGCGGTCGGCTCCGTCTTCGTGGTACGCATGCTGGCGCCGTTTGTGGTTAACCCCCTTGCCGGCGTGGTGGCTGACCGCTACAGCCGCAAATGGATCCTGATCACGGCCGACCTGCTGCGTGCGGCATCGGTCCTCTGTTTCCTGTTCGTGCGCGATGCCGGTGATATCTGGCTGTTGTATGCGCTCATTGCGCTCCAGATGGCGCTGAGCGGTTTTTTCGACCCGGCGCATACCTCCATTCTGCCCGACGTGGCCGGGCCGGAGCAGTTGGGCGCGGCGAACGCCGTCAGTTCTGCCACCTGGTCGGTGATGCTGGCGCTGGGTGCGGCGCTGGGCGGGCTGTTTTCCGGCACGTTCGGCATCTACCCCGCGTTTGTGCTTGACGCCTTCACATTCCTGCTCTCGGCCGCGCTGCTCGCCCAGATACGCATACCAAAGAGGCCGGCCTCCGCAAAGGGGGAAAAGACGGTGGGCGCGGCCGTACGCGAGTACATTTACGGGCTGCGCTTTCTGGGCGCAAATCGGGATATTCTGGTAGCCGCTCTGCAGAAGGCGATGCTTGCGCTTTTTTTGGCTACTGCATTTCAAGTCATCCAGGTGGCAATCGCCCAGCGCTTTTTCACGATCGGCGAAGGCGGCGGCATCAGCATGGGGATGATGTTCGCCTTGACCGGCGTCGGCTCCGGCATCGGCCCGATCTTGGCCCGCCGCTTCACCGGCGACGATCCCGCGTCGCTGAAAAAGGCGATTGCAATCGCCTACGTGGTCGCCATCGCCGGCGTGGCGCTGACCGCGCCTCTCTACAGCCTGCCGACGGTCCTGCTGGGTTCGCTCGTGCGCGCGCTCGGCAGCGGGGTCATCTGGGTCTTTTCGACCCATCTCCTGCTGCAGATGGCGCCCGACGAGGTGCGGGGCCGGGTCTTTGCCAGCGACTACATGTTCTTCTACCTGGGCAGCGCGCTTTCGTCGAGTGTGATCGGCGCCGCGCTGGACACGAACCTGAGCGTCTCGTCGATCATCTGGGCGATGGCGGCGCTGAGCGTGGTGCCGATGATGCTGTGGACGGTCTGGGTGGTGCGGGGGAGCCGGGAGGCGGTTTGAGGCGTTGGAACTCTATAATCTGTTTTTACCCCATAGTACATGTGCGCTACACTAAAGCGGGCTTCACTGAAAGCCTTTCCAAGATAGCTCAGTTGGTATGACAGAGACTGGAAGTCGCACCTCGTGGCATGTATACCCTCTGTAAGGCTCACAAGAAAACCCTTTGAGCCTGGAGGTTGGTGAGTGGCGGAAACTCGTATAGGGAAAGCCCTCAGAGTCCAAGCAAAGCAGGCACAGCGTACGGCATGAAAAATTCCTGATGAGGGTGGAAGGCAACCCCCTGAACATCGTTGTAAGCACGTCCTTCTCCAAGAACTGTAATGTTTGACAGCCTGACCGAACTCATTGAAAAAATCCACTTGGGCGCGGACTCGACTATAGAGTTCAAGAGGGAGTTGCCGCGCAGAGACAGCCTCGCCGACGAGATTGCCGCATTCGCCAACGCCAGGGGCGGCGTGATACTGATCGGTGTGGACGATCATGGCGATATTGCCGGTCTTGACCAGCGAAACCTGAATCAGGCCGAAAAGACGGTGGTTGAAATCTGCCGGGACAGTATCGAACCCCAGCTCCCCATTTTTGCAGAAAAGCTGCGGCTTGACGAAAAGCTCCTACTCAAGATAGATGTTCCCCATAGCTTATTCGTTCACAGAAGCCCTGGCGGCTACTTGGCCCGTCAGGGTAGCAGCAAACGCGTGATGCCCACCGATCAGTTGGCCCGATTAATGCAAAGCCGCTCCCAAGCGCGCATCATATCCTTCGATGAGCAGTTCGTGCCGAATACAACCAGAGAGACGCTGCGTCGTGAGCTTTACCAGCGATTTATCAGAAAGGGAGCCGCGGAAAACGAAGTCGAAGAGTTGTTGCAGAAGCGGCGTTTGCTGGTCAGGGACGGACAGATGTACCGCGCTTCGGTCGCCGGCATGTTGATGTGCCATGACAGGCCCGATGACTACCTCTACAACAGTTTCATCCAGGCCGTCTTCTATCGCGGCAAGAAAAAGGATGCGAACTATCAGATTGACGCCAAGGATTTTCGGGGCGCGCTGGACCGGCAGGTCATGGACGCCTACAGGTTCGTTGCAAGATACAATCAGGTGTCCGCGCGCAAGGAAATTGGGCGAATGGAACGCTTTCAATACAGCATGAGAGCTGTCTTTGAGGCACTGGTCAATGCCGTAGTGCATCGAGATTATTCAAGAACTGCCTCGAAAATCCGTCTGTTCATGTTTGCCGACAGGCTCGAACTGTGTTCGCCGGGCGCTCTGGCGAATACGGTTACCGTGGATAACCTGCGATACGGGCAGGCGACCCGCAATGAACTGCTGGCCCGCCTGCTCTCGGAGGTTTCGGTCGAGGATGATGTAGGCCGGCAGGTTGCCCGGCGGCACTTCCTGGAGCGTCGCGGCGAAGGAGTCGGCATCATCTTGGATGAGAGCGAGGCGCTGAGCGGTATGGCTCCAGTATACGAAATGTTTGACGAGGAGTTGCACCTCACGATCTTTGCCGCAAAGTCCTTGCAGGAAGAGCAGGAGTTATAAGCCCCCTTCTTCACAAGCCTTGCACTACATCCAGCCATCGAATGAGGCACGGCCATGAAGATCACCGACGTCAAACTGCGCACGCTGAGACACCCTTCGCTCACGCAGAGCCGCCACCGGTTAATCCAGGTGCCGGGGTTGCGGCGGACCCAGTACACGCACGCGGGAATCGCGACGAGCGAGCCGATGTACTCCCATATGCTGGAGGTGGAGACCGACGGGGGCGTCACCGGCCGCATTGCGCCGACTTCGATCAACAACCTTCAACTGGAGATCCTGAAGACACACGCCATCGGCGAGAGTCCGTTCGCACGCGAGCGGCTATACCAGATGCTGCAAAAGGGCACGCGCTGGGTCTACCAGGAGCCGGGCTGGTTCGGCGAGTTCGACAACTGCCTGTGGGACATCGCCGGCAAGGTGGCCGGGCTGCCGGTCTACGCGCTGATCGGTCGCGTGCGGGACTCGCTGCCTGTCTATCTGACGGCCGGGGACATGGACCTGAAGGGCTACCTGGACCACATCGAGGGCGGCCGCAGCTTTGGCGTCAATGCCTACAAGCTGCACACATACAAGGGCGGCAAGGCGGACATCCCGCTTCTGACCGAGGTGCGCAAGGCGGTCGGCGACGACTACGAGCTGCTCAACGACCCGGTCTGCTCTTACGATTTGCGCGAGGCGATCGAGGTGGGCCTGGCGATGGAGGATCTGGACTTCATCTGGCTGGAAGAGCCGATGCACGAGCAGAAGATGAACCTGTACCAGGAGCTGTGCAGCAGGCTGAAGATTCCGGTGATGGCGACCGAGCGGCTGATGCACGATATCGACCTGACCGCGCAGTGGCTGATCCAGGGCGCGACCGACCGGCTGCGGGCGCGGGCGACATTCGGGCTGACGCAGGTGCTGAAGCTGGCCCATTTTGCCGAGCTGCACGGCGCCAACGTGGAGTTCAACGGGCCGGGCGGCCTCTACGGGCTGGTGCACGCGCACGCGGGCTGCTGCGTCGACAATACCGACTACTACGAGCTTCTGGGCCCGGCCGACCCGCGGCGTCTGCGCGCGGAAGGCGAGGAGTGGGGGCTGCTCAACGCGCCGATTATTGAAGACGGCCATATCGCGCCGCCCGACGGCCCCGGCTGGGGCGCGGTCTGGGATGAAGAACGTCTGCGCTCGCTTTCGGTGGAAACGTCATAGTGGCCAGAGGACAGATACGAGAGAGGAGGTGCCGTCTTTGTGAACGCGACAACTGTGCTAGAATTGCGTTACTGCATTGAACTGGTAAGTCTTAAACATTCTTGATCATGCGAAGGAACATCGTTGAACGAAGAGGAAAGCTGGAAGAGCTGGACCGCTCATTTGATTTGCGCTTCTGGCAAGCCCAAACGCCCGCGGCGCGTGTAAACGCGGCTTGGGAACTCGTCGTGCATTACGCCAAGGTCAAGGGTCTTGATGTTCGCCAACTCCGACTTCAGCGAACTATTGAGAATTTTCAACGCCAGGAACGTTAGGTATCTGGCAGTTGGCGGCTATGCTTTGATAGGGTAGGCCTGTAGCTCCAGATCCCATCTGAAGCGCCGCTGTACCCATGAGCGCAGCTGGCCCATTCAGCTCTCCGTTACCCAGCCAGGTGCGGCAGCACCGTCGCCGCGAACAGATACGATCCCTCCACGCGCGGCAGGTCGGCGATGTTGACCGTGATGCGGCGTGCGCCCTGCTCGACAATCCGCAGCAACGCGTCGGTCACCTGCTCGGGCGTTCCCTCGATCGTGCCTTCGCCGGAAGGACGCACCTCCGGGTCATCCCTGAGCCGCTGCAGCTCGCGCTCGCTGTCGGCGATCAGAATACTGACATGGGCGACCTGCAGGATCTCGTCATAGTCTCGCCCCACCGCGCGGCAGTGCTCCTGCAACACCGACTGCTTGTGGGCATATGTCTCCAGATCAGGGCAGACGTAGTTCCACCAGTCGGCATGCTCCGCCACAACGCGCAGCAGGTACTTCTCCCCGCTGCCGCCGACCATGATCGGCGGGACCGGCTCCGGCTTCGGCTCGCAGTAGGCGTTCTCCATGCGGTAATGCTTGCCGGCGAAGTTGACCGGTGTATCTGTCCACATCGCCCGCAGAATCCGGATCGCCTCGGCCAGCTGCTCGATGCGGGCGCGCGCCCGGGGAAAGGGCCAGCCGTAGCCGCGGTACTCCTCCTCGTTCCAGCCGGCCCCGATCCCGATCACCACGCGTCCGCCCGAAAATGCCTGCGCGGTCGCGGCCATTTTGGCCAGATGGGCCGGGTTGCGGAAGCTGTTGCACAGCACATCATGCCCGACCAGTTTGTCCGGGTAGCGGGCCAGCGCCCAGACGGCCATCGTCCAGCCCTCCGACACCTTGTGCCCGTTGTACTGCACGTGATCGGGAAACCAGAGTGAATCGAAAGGGTGGATGATGCGGTCGAGATAGGGGAAAAGCTCGCTTACATGGCGGGACCAGGTGTTGATGCCCACGGGGATACCCATGCTGACCTCCTCGGCGGTGGCGCGCTTGATCCTCTGCAGGGAAAGACGCGTTTTGGCGCGGCTCGAATGTTCATCGCCGGCGCCTTCCATGGCCCGCCGGCTTGCATTTCGTTATCGATTCCACCACAATCATACCAGAGGAGACCCGAACAGGAGAGAAGCCGATGGCCTTCGAACTGTATGACTTTCGTGACGTAGACAAAAACGTTCTGGTGACGCCCGAGATCCGCGCGCGGATCTATCACATGGCGCCGGAGAATAGCCCGACCGTGCACTAGCGGCCGCCGACAGCCTTCCGGTTGACCTCGTCGTTGCCCGCTATGCTGAAATCAGCAGATGCCGCAGCGCCTCGACGTCGGTCACCGGCAGCTTGCAGGAAAAATTCTCGCAAACGTAGGCCGCGGGCTGTCCGTCGACCAGGGTGCGGCCTTCCAGGAGGGGCAGGGGGTTCTCGCTGGCCGGCTCCTTGAGCGCCAGCACAGTATGCGGCAGGTAATGGCGCCGCGTTTCGTCCAGCAGCGCCTCCGTGCGCGCATCGCCGCGCGCGCCGACAACCGCGACCTCCTGGCTGGGTGAGAGCAGATCGTCCAACGCGGTGAGCATGCGTCCGAAGCCGGTCGGCTGTTGGGCCATGGCCGCGTCCATAATCTGGAAGATGCGGGTGGCTTCGGCGCGATAATCTTCGTTTCCAGTCAGCTTGGCCAGCCGCACGAGCAGTTCGGCCGCCATCGAGTTGCCGCTGGGAATGGCGTTGTCGATGAAATCCTTGCGGCGGACGACCAGCTGTTCGTGGTTGATGCCGGTCTGGAAAAAGCCGCCGCGCGCCTCATCGGCGAACTGGGCCTGCATGATCTTTGTCAGGCGGACGGCTTCAGCCAGCCAGCGCAGCTCGAATGTTGCCTCGTAGAGGGCGACGAGGCCGCGCGCGAACGCGGCGTAATCTTCGAGATAGGCGTTGAAGCGGGCACGGCCGTCTTTGTAGCTGCGGAAGAGGAGGCCGTTTTCCTGGCTCATCTGCGCCAGGATGAAGGCAGCCGCCTTTGCGGCCGCGTCCAGCGCGTCGGCACGGCCGAGTACGACGCCGACATCGGCCAGCGCGTGGACCATCAGGCCGTTCCACTCGGTGAGGATCTTGTCATCCCGGCCCGGTTTGACCCGTTTTTCGCGTTCGCTGAACAGCTTCTGGCGCGATTCCGACAGCCGTCCGGCTATCGATTCCACCGGCGCGCCGCTCTGCTGCGCCAGCGCGGCCGCGGTCTGCTTGAGGTTCAGAATCGTCTTGCCCTCGAAATTGCCCCCCGGTGTGACGCCGTAGGCCCGCCCCAACAGATCGGCCTCCTCCTTGCCCAGAACTGCCCCGATCTCTGCGGCTGTCCAGACAAAGAACTTGCCCTCTTCGCCTTCGCTGTCGGCATCCTGGGCGCTGTAGAAGCCGCCTGCGGGCGCGGTCATCTCGCGCAGCAGGTAGTCGACCGTTTCATCGATGATGCGGCGATACGCCGGCCGTCCGTTGATCTGCCAGGCGTGGAGATAGGCGCGCAGCAGCTGGGCGTTGTCATACAACATCTTTTCGAAGTGTGGCACCAGCCAGATGCGGTCGACGCTGTAGCGATGGAACCCGCCGCCTAACTGGTCGTAGATGCCGCCCGCGGCCATCTGTTGCAGCGTGTGCTCGGCGACCCGCAGGACCTCCGGGTCGCCGCTGCGGCGGTACTGGCTCATGGCGAACTCCAGCGTCATCGGCTGGGGAAACTTGGGCTGATCGCCGAAGCCGCCGTACTGCTGGTCGAACTGTTGCAGCAGCCTGCCGGTCGCTTCTCCGAGAGTCCCGCTGCCGAGCGTGCCGCCTGCGGACGACAGGCTTGCCGTGCGCCCGATGGCGTCGGTCAGCCGTTCTGCCTGGGAATCGATCTCCTCGCGGCGGTTCTTGTAGGCGTCGGAAACGGCCAGCAACACCTGCGGGAAGGATGGCATTCCGTAGCGGGGCTGGGGCGGGTAGTAGGTGCCGCCGTAGAAGGGCTTCCCGTTCGGGGTCAGGAAGACGCTCATCGGCCAGCCGCCGCTGCCGGTCATCGCCTGCACGGCCTCCATGTAGATGGCGTCCAGGTCGGGGCGCTCTTCACGGTCCACTTTGATGTTGACGAAGTGCGTGTTCATGAGCGCCGCGGTATCTTCGTTCTCGAAGCTCTCGCGCTCCATCACATGGCACCAGTGGCAGGCGCTGTAGCCAATGCTCAAGAAGATCGGCCTGTCGTGTGCGCGGGCGATGCCCAGCGCCTCCTCGCCCCAGGGGTGCCAGTCGACCGGATTGTGCGCGTGCTGCAGCAGGTATGGCGATGTTTCCTGCGCCAGCTGATTGACCTGTTCGGCGGGCGTATTGGATTCCGTCATGTCGACTCCCTTGGCGCGGCTGCGCGCCTGCGTAAGTGCCGAGGTGCAAAGGCAATTATAGCCAGTTGACCCTGCCGCGTCGAATCAGAACGTGGCGGTGGTACCGTCTTGAAAGGTGTTGACAGCTACCGACGGGGGTGCTACTATGGCGATATGCCCTTGCAGTGCCCCCCATGCGAGGTGCGCGAGCTCTTTTGTAGGTTGGCTGACAGAATTCCTGTTCGAATAGAGAGTAAGGTGGGCCCACCTCCTGCCGTCCTGCAGTGGGTGGACTTTGCAGACCCCTCCATGCGCCCTCTTCCGTCCGGTTCGGCGGAAGACCGGCGGGTTGGGAACGGATCCGGAGCTGCGAGTTCAGGAGAAAAAGAATGGGACAACAACGGTTTTCACCCTCAGTCGTAACGCCGGCGGCCGCGCTCCTGGCTGTCGCGATCCTTCTTGCAGCCTGCGCCCAACCGACCCCGGTGGTGGAGACGGTGCAGGAAACGGTCATCGTGACGCAGGTGGTCACGCAGAAGGAGGAGGTTGAAGTTGAGGTACTGGTGACGCCGACGCCTGCGCCGCCGGTCCAGGGCGGCGTGTGGGTGGAGGGGTCGAGCGCGGACGCCTCGATTCTGAATCCGATCCTGGCGGCGGACAGCGCCAGCTTCGACATTCTGGGCTGGTTCTTCCCGGGTCTTCTGGGGCAGGACCCGTTCAGCGGCGCGATCGTGCCCACGGAGATGGCAGAGAGCTGGGAGGTGTCGGAGGACGGGCTGGTCTGGACCTTCCATCTGCAGGACGGGGTGATGTGGACCGACGGTGAGCAGGTCACGGCCGACGACTTCAAGTTCACCTATGACGCCATCGCCAGCGATCTGGTCGAGACCCCGCGCAAGGCGAACCTGGACAATATCGAGAGCATCGAGGTGCTGGATCCGCTCACGATTCAGGTCACATACGGGGAGGTCAAATGTGACGCGCTGAACAATCTCGGTCTCGGCTGGCTGCCGAGCCACCTTTACGCCGAGGACTTCAGCGACGTGATGGACTCGCCGTTGAACCAGGAGCCGGCCGTCAGCGCGGGCCCGTTCCTGTTCAACCAGTGGATGCGGGACGACAACGCCACGCTGCTGCGCAACGGGAGCTACTGGAAAGGCGCGCCCAATATGGACGGCTGGATCTACAAGATCGTGCCGGACCCGGGCGCGCGTCTGGCCCAGCTGCAGACCGGTGAACTGGACCTGATCGGGGTGCAGCCGGAGCAGCTGACGACCGTAGAGCTCGATGCCAATCTGAACCTGCACAAATACAAGGACGACGGCTACAGTTATATCGGCCTCAACCTGGCCAATCCGGCCAACCCGCAGCCGGGTCAGGACGAGGAGGGCAACCTGGTTGAGCAGGAGCCCCATCCGATATTGGGCGACCTGGCCGTACGGCAGGCGATAGCGCATGCGCTGGATTACCAGGCGATCATCAGCAAGGTCTACCTGGGCCAGGGCTATCAGATCGCCTCCAACGTGCTGCCGGCCATCGAGTGGGCCCACGACCCGTCCATCCAGCCCTACGCCTTCGACACGGAGCTGGCGTCGCGGATTCTGGAGGCGGCCGGCTGGACCGACGGCGACGGGGACGGTGTGCGTGAATGCAACGGCTGCGCCACCGCCGAAGCGGGCGCGACGCTGACGCTCAGCCTGCAGACGAATGCCGGCAACACGACGCGCGAAGACCTGGGCGCGCTGGTGCAGGACCAGCTCAACGGCATCGGCTTCGACATCCGGTTCGAGGCGATCGAGTTCGGTATACTGGTGCAGGCGTTGCTGGGCCAGACCTACGAGATGGTTATCATCGGCTGGACCGGCCTGGGCACCGACCCGAACGACGACTCCTTCTGGCATTCAAGGTTCGACACGCCGGGCAGCGGCTTCAACTTTGTCAGCTACCACAATGCGCGCGTCGATGAGCTGCTGGAGCAGGGGATGAGCGTGCCGGGCTGCGCGCCGGAGGACCGGGCGCCCTTCTACCAGGAGATTCAGCAGATCATCCACGACGACATTCCCTACGTCTTTGTGACCGGCTCGGTCGGCAATACCGGTTACTCCGGGAAGTTCAAAGGGACCGACCCGGGGCCGTGGAGCTTCTACCACAACATCGAGACCTGGTCGTTGGCGGAGTAGACTGTGTAACCGGTCGGCGGCCGCGGCGCAGAGGGCCGGAGAGATCAATGCAGTGCCGTAGCCGCTGCCTCCCGTACCCGTGAGTTGTGGTTGTCGCCGGCATCGCCTCCCTCCCTGTTCGCAGCTGGAGGGGCGTTCAAGCTAACCATCCGACTATGGCACGCTACGTCGTTCGCCGCCTGTTGCAGGCGATTCCAACGCTACTGGGTGTTAGCGTCATCAGCTTTGCAATTGTCTACAACTCTCCCGGCGACCCAATTCTCATCCGCACATTCGATCCGAATATAACGGAGGAGAGCCGGGAGACGCTGCGGCGCCAGCTGGGGTTGGACCAGCACTGGACCCTGCAATACGTCGGCTGGCTGACGGGAATCACGCTGCGGAGGGGAGATGCCGCGCAGGAGTTTAGGCGTAAAGGAACAGGATGCAGCTACGTTGCAGGCGTTCACGCCACCGTCTGCGACAGTGGCGGCGGCATCCTGCGGGGGAACCTGGGCACAAGCATTGCGACCAACCAGGCGGTCTGGGACCGTCTTGCAGAGCGGATGCCGGCGACCTTTCGGCTCGGTGTCTGGGCGCTGCTTGTCTCGCTCGTAGTCGGTGTGTCGCTGGGCGTGCTCAGCGCCGTTCACCAGGGATCGATTCTCGACAATCTGTTGCGTGTGTTGGCGGTTATGGGGAATGCCCTGCCGAACTTCTGGTTCGGGCTTCTGCTGATTTTCCTCTTCGGCGTTCTGCTGGGCTGGTTGCCAACCGGCGGCAGGCAGAGCGTGTCGCTGACAAATGAGTTTGACCTGGTGGACAGGCTGAGGCACCTGGTCCTGCCGACGACAGTTCTGGCCTTTGGGGGCATCGCAAGCCTCAGCCGCTATATGCGGACGGAGACGCTTGAGGTGATCAGGACCGACTACATACGCATGGCGAGGGCCAAAGGCCTGGCGGCCAGACGAATCTGGTTCATCCATGCGCTGCGCAATGCCCTGATCCCTCTGATGACCTTTCTTGGCCCGGCCATACTGGGCATTCTCTCGGGCGCAGTTGTAACGGAGACCGTCTTCTCCTGGCCGGGTACGGGGCGATTGACCTTCAGCGCCGCCATACAGCGGGACTACCCCACGGTCTTGGGCGCGGTGATGTTTTTCTCGTTGTTGACGATCCTGGGAAACCTGCTTTCCGACATACTCTACGGCGTGGTGGATCCCCGGGTGCGGCTGGCATGAACCCGGCGGGGTTGGTTGCATGGCGCTAACGCAAGCAGAGGCTGCGGTTCTCGGGGCCCTGCAGGGCAGTGCCGGTCTGCATGGGAAGCCGCGTACCTACTGGTCGATGGCGGTCCAGTCCCTCCGCCGCGACAGGGTAACACTGGTTGCAACTGGCTTCCTGCTGTTCATGGCGACAGTGTCCCTGTCCGCTTCGGCCATCGCAGGGGGCATTGGGGTGGGGCCGAACGATACCAACATCGACAATGCCTTCCAGAGGCCCTATCTGGGCCCGTACATTGATTGGCATATTGGACAGGACCCGACGAGCGCGCCGTTGATGCTGGGCAGGTCCGGCGGCGTAGCCCACTGGCTGGGAACCGACCAGCTTGGACGCGATCAGCTGGTGCGGCTCCTGTACGGGGGACGGGTCAGCCTGGGCATCGCCTTTGCCGCGGCCGGCCTGACACTGCTGCTGGGGGTGACCGTTGGCACGGTGGCCGGCTATTTCGGGGGACCGGTAGATGACCTTATCATCTGGTTCATCAATACCTTTGTTTCCATTCCCAGCATCTATCTGCTTATAATCGTTACAGCGGTCTTCAAGCCGAATCCGATTACGTTGACGCTTTTCCTGGGGCTGTTGGGCTGGTTTGGCACCGCGCGGCTGATTCGCGGCAACGTCTTCAAGGTGCGCGCGCTGGACTTTGTACTGGCGGCGAGGTCGGTGGGCACACGCGACGCCCGCATCATGCTCCAACATGTGGTCCCCAACAGCATGCCGATCATCATCGTCAACGCCGCCATCGACATAGGGGGGCTGATCCTGGTTGAATCCGCGCTCAGTTTTCTGGGCTTGGGCGTACAGCCGCCAACCGCTACCTGGGGTAGTATGCTCAACAGGGCAAACAACTTCATGTTCCTGCGCGATCCGGAGACCGAGGCCTATGTGGCGTTGCATCTCCTGGTTGGCCCCGGTCTCCTGATCTTTCTAACGGTTTTGGCCCTCTATCTCATCGGGGACGGACTGCGCGATGCGCTGGATCCGATGATGAAGAACATGCGGTAAACAGCATTGTGTACGCAGCCGCGCCGGCCGCGGCCATCCACCGGCTCGGCTACCGACTACTGTCCATACAACGGTCCTTGAAACTCCATAATGAAAAGGAGATAAGCGCATGAGAGCAAACCGGTTTTCCCTACTTGCGATCCTGCTGATCGCCGCGCTGGTTTTCGCGGCGTGCGGCCCGGGCGGCCAGCCCGACGTGGCCGAGGAGCCTGAAGCGCCTGCCCAGGAGGAGCAGGCCGCGGCCGAGGAAGAGGAGGAGCAGGAGGAAGCGCCCGCCGAGGAGGAGACGGCGGCCGAAGAAGAGGCGCCCGCGATGATGAGCGAACGTACGGGCGCCTGGGTGGACGAAGTGATCGCGGTCGAAGAGCCGACCGCGGCCGCAGCCGTGACCCGCATGGATATCGGCGAGCTCGACGCCTATGCCTTTTCGGTCAGCGACGCCGAGGTCTTTGCCACCGTGCAGGGCATGGACAGCCTCACATATTCGAACTCCTTCGGTGTCTACGCGGAGCTGACCTTCAACCCGGCCGGCCCGGTCTTCAGCGCCACCGAGAAGCTGAACCCGTTCGCGGTCCCGCGTATTCGCGAGGCGATGAACTACCTGGTCGACCGCGACTTCATCTCCCAGGAGATCTACGGCGGCCTGGCCTCGCCGCGCTACATGGCGATCACCAACGCCTTTCCTGACTATGCGCGCCTGGTCGACATCGTGCGCAAGCTGGAGTTGAAGTACGCGCACAACCCGGAACGGGCGGCCGCGATCATCACCGAGGAGATGGAGGCGCTCGGCGCCGAGATGGTGGACGGTCTCTGGCACTATGAAGAGGAGCCGGTCGAGGTCATCTTCCTCATCCGCACCGAGGATGAACGCAAGGAGATTGGCGACTACGTCTCAACCATGCTTGAGGACCTGGGCTTCACGGTAATCCGGGACTACAAGACAGCGGCCGAAGCCTCTCCGATCTGGATCGGGGGCGATCCCAACGACGGTCAGTTCCACATCTATACCGGCGGCTGGATCACCACCGCCATCAGCCGCGATCAGGCCGGCAACTTCGACTTCTTCTACACCAGCCGCGGCCTCTCATTCCCACTGTGGCAGGCCTACACGCCGGCCGAAGAGTTCGATGCGGTCTCTGAGCGGCTCGCGTTGCGCGACTTCACAACGATGGAAGAAAGAAAAGAGCTGTTCGGCGATGTCCTGGAGCTTTCGATGCAGGATTCGGTACGCGTCTGGCTGGTGAATCAGCTCGGCTTCACCGCTTACCGGAGCGACGTAGCGGTTACCACCGACCTGGCCGGCGGTCTCAACGGCGCCCGGCTGTGGCCCTATACGCTGCGCCGCGTCGGTGAAGAGGGCGGTTCGCTCAATATCGCCATGCCCAGCATCCTGACCGAACCCTGGAACCCGGTTGCCGGCACCAACTGGATCTACGACACCATGTTGATCCGTGCGACCAATGATGTCGGTCTGATGCCCGATCCCTTCACCGGACTGCAGTGGCCGCAACGCGTCGCAAGGGCCGAAGTGACGATCAAGGAGGGGCTGCCGGTCGGCGTGACCCATGACTGGGTCGACCTGACCTTTGCCGAGCAGATCGACGTGCCCGAGGAGGCCTGGATCGACTGGGACGCGGTCGAGCAGCGCTTCATTCCGGTCAGCGAACTCCATCCTGACGGCCTCACCGCCAACGTCAGGAGCGTCGTCTACTATCCCGCCGACCTCTACGATTTCACCTGGCACGACGGCAGCAGCCTCAGCATCGGCGATGTCGTCTACAGCATGATTCTGGGATTCGACCGCGCCAAGGAGGAGAGCGCAATCTTCGACGAGGCCGAGGTCCCGCAGTTCCAGCGGTTCCAGGCCCATTTCAAAGGCTACCGCATCGTTCAGGAAAGTCCGCTGATCGTCGAGTACTACAGCGATCAGTACCTGCTTGACGCCGAGCTGAACGTAAGTACCTTCTTCCCCAGCGCGCCCTGGTCGACGGTCGCGGTCGGCGCCCTGGCCGAGGCGGCCGGCGAGCTCGCCTACTCGAGTGACAAGTCGGCGGCCGCTGAGGTGGAATGGACCAGTTTCATCGCCGGACCAAGCCTGGAGATTCTGGCCGCCCACCTGGTTGAGGCCGACGCCGCCGGCCATATCCCGTATGCAGCGACGCTGGGCGACTACATCAGCGCCGATGAGGCCGCTTCGCGCTGGGAGAATCTGGGCGCCTGGTACGAGGATAAGGGCCACTTCTGGGTCGGTCTGGGGCCCTTCTACCTGGAAGAAGCCTTCACAACCGAGAAGACGGTCCAGCTGGTGCGTAACGACGCCTACCCCGACCCTTCGACCAAGTGGCAGGCCTTCGAAACACCGATGATCGCCGAAGTCGCGCTCGACGGCCCGGCGCGCGTCGCCTCCGGCGACGAGGCGACCTTCGACGTGCTGATCGAATTCGGCGGCGACGCCTACGCGATCGCCAACATCAGCGAGGTGAAGTACCTGGTCTTCGACGCCCTGGGCGAGCTTGCCCTGACCGGCACTGCCGAACCGGCGCAAGACGGTCTCTGGCAGATCACCCTGAGCGAAGAGGAGACGGCCGCGCTCGAGTCCGGCGCGAACAAGCTGGAGGTGGCGGTGGTACCGCTGCTGGTGAGCATCCCCACCTTCTCGTCGGTCGAGTTCGTCACGACAAACTGAGCCGAACCTGGCGGGAACCGAGGAGCGAGGAGTGGGACGCAGGGTTCCGCTCCTTGCTCCTCTTCACTCTCCTGTAACTGGAAGCAGCTGATATGACGGAAGCCACCCTCCCACGCCAACCCGGCGCCGAGACTGCCGAACGCGTGCAGACACAGAGCGCCTTCATGCGCGTCGTCAAGTACTCGTCGCTGCGTCTGTTCGCGCTCTTCGTCACCGTCGTGATCGGCGTCTATCTGACGATTATGATCGCCAATATGGGCGGCTATGTCGACGAGATCAAGAAAGGGTATATCCGGGAGCAGGTGGCGATGTCGATCGGGTTCGACCCGGCGCTGAATGACCTGTCCGCGGCGGAACGGAAGGCCTACATGGACCAGCTCGTTGCCCTGCAGGAGAAGAAGATGGGCCTCGATCAGCCCTTCATGGTCCGTAGCTTTCGCTATCTCTCCGGCGCTCTGATCCTCGACCTGGGCTGGGCCGACAACATGATCAGCGACAGCGGCTCGCGCCAGGTGCGCCTGATCATTCTCGAGCGCCTGCCGGCCACTCTCCTGCTCTTCGCCACCGCGCAGTTCCTGCTCTTCTTTGTCTCGCTCTTCGTCGCGCTCGCGCTCTCCCGCAACTACGGCAGCCTGCTGGACCGCGTCATCCTCGCGCTGGCCCCTACGTCGGCCGCGCCCAGCTGGTTCTACGGGCTCTTCCTGATCCTCGTTTTTTCCGCCCTCTTTGGACTTTTTCCATTCGGCGGCCTCGTCTCCGCGCCGCCGCCGGATTCGATCATCCACTATTCGCTCAGCGTCCTCAACCACCTGGTTCTGCCTGTCGCCGCAATCGTGGTCAGCGCCATCTTTCTCAGCATCTACTCATCGCGCACCTTTTTCCTCATCTATTCGAGCGAGGACTATGTCGAGATGGCCCGCGCCAAGGGGCTCTCGGACCGGGCGATCGAGCGGCGCTACATCTTGCGGCCGACGCTGCCGACCATCGTAACCGGGCTGGCCCTGGGGATCATCACCTTGTGGACCGGCTCGATCGTGCTTGAAACGGTATTCAACTGGCCGGGGCTGGGACGGCTGTTCTACCTCGCGTCGAACATCTTTGAGATTCCGGTCATCGTCGGCTCAACCGTCATCTACGCCTATCTCCTCGCCATAACCGTCTTCTTCCTCGACATCGTCTACGCGCTGATCGACCCGCGCGTGAAGGTGGGCGGCAATGAAGGGGGGCGGACATGACCGCGGCCCGGCGGACGCTGTCGGCCCTTTCGAAATATCCCTCTGCCATCGCCGGTCTGGGCATCATCGTCGCGCTCCTGCTTTTCTCGGTCTACACCGTAATCGCAATCCCCTACAGTGAGGCTGTCAGGCTGTGGCGGGGCGGCGAAGGGGTGTGGCTGGAGACGCCGCGCAACGCCCTGCCGGCTTGGGTAAACTTTTTTCCCGGCGTCAACCGGCCTGAAACGGTTATCTTAGGACCGGTTGAAGAGGCGGACGGGCAATCGGTGACGAAGACGCGCGAAGAGGTATCGGAGGAGATGACCGACGTGATCACCACCTTCACCTTCGATTATACCGCCGATGCCTTCCCGCAGGAGATCTCTCTCTTCCTTTCAGCCGAGTTCGACCAGAAGCGGCCCCTGGTTTCGATCACCTGGCTGACCCCGGACGGACGCGAGATTCGGGTCGCCGATGTCACGGTCGAAGGGCCTGAGACGGTGCGCTTTTCGCAAGAGGAGAAGCTGCAGCGCCGCCTGGATGGCGTGAGCCCGGAGATCGGCCTCTTTGCCGACCCGGCGTCGGATGGCGAGCCCGTACCGCTGAAGGGTACCTACCAGGTCGCGGCCGCAGGGCTGGTCTTTGAGGAGGAGGCAGAGGTGGACGCCCGCCTCGTTGTCTACGGACAGGTCTACGGACTGGCCGGCACCGATCACCGGCGGCGCGACCTGATGCTGGCGTTGATGTGGGGGACGCCCGTCGCGCTTGCCTTCGGTCTCCTGGCCGCCGTCGGCTCGGTCGTCAGCACCTTGATCGTCGCCGCCATCGGCGTCTGGTTCGGCGGTTTCATCGATGCGGTGATCCAGCGTATCACCGAGGTCAACCTGATCTTGCCCGTGCTGCCGATTCTGATCATGATCGGGACCTTCTACTCGCGCAGTATCTGGGTCATGCTGGGCGTTGTGATCCTGCTGGGCATCTTCAGTTCCGGCATCAAAGCCTATCGCGCCATCTTTCTGCAGGTGAAGGAGTCCCCCTACATCGAGGCCGCGCAGGCATACGGCGCAGGCAACTTCCGCATCATCTTCCTCTACCTCATCCCGCGCATCATTCCGGTTCTCGTGCCCCAGTTTGTCGTCCTGATCCCCTCCTTTGTCTTTCTGGAAGCCACGCTCGCCGTACTGAACCTGGGCGATCCCGTGCTGCCGACCTGGGGCAAAGTCCTCAGCGACGCCCGCGTCAACGGCGCGCTCTATCAGGGGCACTACTACTGGGTCTTGGAGCCTGCCGCGCTGCTGCTCGTCTCCGGGCTCGGCTTTGCCATGGTCGGCTTCGCGCTCGACAGAATCTTCAACCCCAGATTGCGAGAGCTCTGATGGCGCTGAGCGAGCGCACTCTTCTGCAGGTCGAGGATCTGCGTCTCTATTTCCGCACCGCCCAGGGCGTTCTGCACGCGGTTGACGGCGTCAGTTTGACGCTGCGCCGCAACGAGGCGATGGTGATCCTGGGCGAGTCCGGCTGCGGCAAGACCTCCTTGACAAAGGCGATTCTGCGGCTCCTGCCCCGCAACGTCCAGACCTACAGCGGCAGCGTCAAGCTCAATGGGCAGGATCTGATGCAGTTGAGCGACGAGGAGTACCGCCAGGAGGTGCGCTGGATGAAGATTTCGCTGGTGCCGCAGGCGGCGATGAATTCGCTCAACCCGGTGCTGAAGGTGGGCGAGCAGGTGGCGGAACCTCTGCTTTCCCATCTTGGAATGCGCCGCGCCGACGCGCTCGAACGGGCCGCGCTGGCCTTCCGGCACGTCGGCGTTCCCGCCGATTTCCTCAACCGCTACGCCTTCGAGCTCAGCGGCGGCATGCGCCAGCGCGTCGCCATCGCCATGGCAATGGTAACCGATCCCGACCTGATCATCCTCGACGAGCCGACCTCTGCCCTCGATGTGCTGACGCAGGCCAACATTATGAACGTGCTCAAGCGGGTCAAGCAGGAGACGTCGACCAGCTTCATTCTGATCACGCATGACATCGGCACATCGAGCGAGCTGGCCGACCGCGCCGCGGTGATGTACGCCGGCCAGCTGGTCGAGTTGAACGACGCTGAGCATTTCTTTGTCGAACCGCTCCATCCCTACTCGCAGAAACTGATGGCCAGCACGCCCAAGCTGCGCCAGGTCGAGGAGCCCGAATTCATCAGCGGCCAGCCCCCCAGTCTGTTGGACCTGCCGCCCGGCTGCCGCTTTGCCCCCCGCTGCGTCCACCGCTTTGCGCCCTGCGACGCCGACCCGGAGCTGCTCCGGGCCGGCGACCGGCAGCATGTCAAATGCTGGCTCCATCAGAACGGAGACCTTCAGTGATGGGGACGGCTGTGTATTTGCGGGCCGGCTTCGTGCCGGGGGCGCCGGTCGCCGCGCCGCGTCGGCCACAGCTGCCCGCCAGGCCATCTCGCACGAAAGGAGATCGGCGGCGATGACATCCTCCCAACCCGCTGGCCGCGGCTCTTTCAATGGGTCCGCCCATCCGTCCGAGCCGTTGCTGTCGTTGCGCAATCTGCGCACCTGGTTCGAACTGAAGCGTTGGGGCTTCGGACGCGCCGGCACGGTGCGGGCTGTCGACAATGTCAGCTTCGACCTGCACGCGGGTGAGGCGATAGCCATCGTTGGTGAGAGCGGATGCGGCAAGTCGACCCTGATGAAGACGATTTTGGGGTTGCACAGGCCGACCGATGGCTCGGTCCTCTTCGATGGGCGCGATCTCAGTTCATTTGACGCCAGGGAGATGCAGTGGTACCGCTCGCAGGTCGGCTACGTGCAGCAGGACCCGTTCGGGGCGCTGCCGCCCTTTATGGACATCCGCCGCATCCTGGCCGAGCCGCTCAGAATACACGGCAATCTGAATGACGACGCTCGGCGCAGGCGAATCCGCGCGGTGATGGAGGAGGTCAGGCTGACGCCGGTCGACGACATCTTGCCCAGGTTTCCGCATATGCTGAGCGGCGGGCAGCAGCAACGCGTTGTGATCGCGCGCGCGATGCTGCTGGAGCCGCGCATGATCGTAGCCGACGAGCCGGTCTCGATGCTGGACATGTCGGTGCGGGTCGAGATTCTGCGCCTGCTGCAGGGCTTGCAGCGTTCGCATAATCTGGCCGTTGTCTACATTACCCACGACCTGTCGACCGTGCGTTACTTTTCCGAGCGCATCTTCGTCATGTACGCCGGTGAAATCGTCGAGCAGGCGCGCATGGATGATCTCTTGCGCGATCCGCTGCATCCCTACACGCGTGCGCTGCTGGCCGCCATCGCCGACCCGGACCCCGAAAACGCGCGCCTGTTTCGCGATGTGCCGCCCGGCGAGCCGCCCAGCCTGGTCAATCCGCCTTCAGGATGCCGCTTCCACCCCCGTTGCACGCATTTCATGCAGAACCTGTGCGAGGTGGAGACACCGCCTGATTTCGAACCGCACCCGCAACATCGGGCCGGTTGCTGGCTCTATCAGGAGTCGCCGGCCGCGAACTAGGCGGCAGGTCAGGCGCGGCCTTCCCTCTACTGCCGGCGGCCGGCCAGTTGTCACCCATGAGCCTATGCGCACCTCACCTGTCCACCTCATCATCTACGGCTTTCTTCTCCTCCTTATCGGCTTTCTGCTCGCCTTCGGCATGGTGATCGGCCTGATCGAACCCGGTTTTCTGCTCAGCTTTCTCTCCTACAGTTCCTCGCTCGCCGGACTCATCGTTGGTCTCTTTGGGGCGTTCGGCTTTCTGCAGCGCAGCAAGAGGTAGTCGATCCTGCGCAGAAGCCTCTTTAGAATTTTCGGCCCGTGATTTGTCCTGGCGGTTGGAATGAAGGTATAATGGCCATCTATGTTTGAGAAGCAGATCGGAATCGACCTCGGCACTGTCAATGTGCTCGTGCATGTGAAAGGTCGGGGGATCGTCCTGCACGAGCCCTCTGTCGTGGCTATCCGGCCGCATGCCAACAAGATGGTGCTCATCGGGCACGAAGCCTACGACACGCTGGGCCGCACACCGGAGAGCATCGAGGTTGTTCGGCCGATGCGCGACGGCGTAATCGCCGACTTTGTCGTAACCGAGGCGATGCTGCGCAAATTCATCCGGGACATCGTCGGCCGCTATCCCCTCTTCAAGCCCAGGGTAATGATCAGCACGCCGCGCGGCGTCACCTCGGTCGAGGAGCGCGCCGTCCACGACGCCGCCATGCAGGCCGGCGCAGGCGCGGCCTATCTGATCCCCGAACCGCTCGCGGCCGCGTACGGCGCGGGGCTTCCGATCGGAACGCCGACCGGCAATATGGTGGTTGACATGGGCGGCGGCACAACCGAAGCCGCCATCGTCTCGATGTACGATATTGTCGTCTGGGACAGTGTGCGCGTCGGCGGAAACCGCCTGGATGAGTCGATCGCCAGTTACATCCGCAAGAAGTACAACCTTCATATCGGGGACCAGACGGCTGAGGAGATCAAGATTACGGTCGGGTCTGCCATGCCCACCGAGGAGGACCGCGGTATCGAGGTTCGCGGCCGCGATCAGATCAACGGGCTGCCGAAAACGATCGAGGTCTCGAACAGCGAAGTGCACGAGGCGATGATCGAGCCGCTGCAGAGCATGGTCCGCACCGTGCGTGCGACGCTCGAAAAGGCCCCGCCCGAGCTCGCCGCCGATATCATCGACCGCGGCCTGGTGATCACCGGCGGCGGCGCGCAGCTTCGCCTGATCGCCTCGCTCTTTACGCAGGAGACAGGCGTGCCGGCCTATGTTGCCGAAAACCCGATGGCCTGTGTGGCGCTGGGCGCCGGCCGCGCGCTGGAAAACTACGAAATTATGCGGCGCAGCCTGCCGATGATCTACTCCTGACACGGTTGCGCTCCTTGAGCAGGCCCGCCACCATGCCTTTTGTCCCCAGCTCAATCGATAGCAAGGCCGTCCACGGGGGGGAAGCCCGTCGCTACGCCCCGCGCGACGGGCGCGTCGCCGCGGCGCCTGTCGTCGGCGGCATCGAGCCCAGCATCGGCTATGCCTACGCCGACAGCGACCATCTTGACCGCGCGCTGGGCGGCGACCCGGAGCTCTACGTCTATGGGCGCTACGGAAATCCCACCGTGGCGGCCTTCGAAAGGGCGATCGTGGAGTTGGAATGCCATGATATGCCGCAACGGGCCGGTGAACATTTTGCCCTGGCTACGGCTAGCGGCATGGCTGCGCTAAACCTGGCCGCGGCCGCCTGCGGCGTAGGGGCCGGCGCAACCGTTGCCGCCGCGCAGGACTGCTACGGCGCCACCTACTCTCTGGTCGACCAGCTCTGGCCGCAATACGGCGTAAGAGGCGTCTTCGTCGATGCCACTGACCTCGACGCGGTTGAGCGGACGCTGGTCGAGGAACGGCCGCTCCTGCTGATTGTCGAGACGATCTCCAATCCGCTCCTCAAAGTGGTCGATCTCCCCCGTTTGGCCGAGTTGTGCCATGCCCGGGGCACGCTCCTGCTGGTCGACAACACCTTTGCCACGCCGGTTCTCTTTCGTCCCCTTGCGCACGGCGCCGATGTTGTGATCCACAGCGCCACCAAATATATTGGCGGCCACGGCGATGCGCTGGGGGGTGTCGTTGCCGCGCGCGGCGAGATGCGTCCCGCCTTTTGGGAACACCAGAAGAAGACAGGCGCCAATCTCGGTCCACACACGGCCTGGCTGCTCCACCGCGGCATCAAGACGATGCCGCTGCGGGTTGAGCGTCAGTGCCGCAACGCCGCTATCGTCGCCGACCGGCTCACTCTTCATCCGGCGCTTGCCCGCGTGCGCTACCCCGGTCTGCCCGAACATCCGCAGCACGAGGTTGCCAGCCGGATCTTCGGTGGCCGTGGATTTGGCGCTGTCGTCGCGCTTGAGTTGAAGGACGCCGGTCGCGCCGATGTCTTTCGCTTCCTCGAAACGCTGCAGATGGTCCAGCCGGCAACGACCGTCGGCGACCTCTATTCGCTGGCGCTCTATCCAAGCCATGCCTCCCATCGCGCCCTGTCGCCGGCGCAGCGGGCCGCTATCGGCATTTCGGATGGACTGGTGCGCCTGGCCGTCGGCGTTGAGGAGCCGCAGGACATTGTCGATGACATCTGTGCCGCGCTCGGGGGTTGACATGCGCGGCACTGGATCGGATCGCCGGCCACTGTTCGAACACAGCCGCAATTGGATTTTGACATATGCTGTAGGGTCGCATACAATGTGCCGAAACCGGTATTGGTTCCGGTTTTCGCGTCTGATTTCACTGCAGTTCCGGTGCGTCGGAGCGGCTCTGTTTCCGATCTGGGTTCTGCCCTTCTCGAAGACGCACCATCGCAGGCAGTGATCTCTATCTCTGTTGATCGTTCTGCATGACTAAGACAACAGTTCTTACGGAGAGAGCCCCCGCTGCAGTCGGCCCCTATTCCCAGGCCGTTGCAACTGAGCAACTGATCTTCACCTCCGGTCAAATTGGGATCCATCCTCTTACCGGCCAGCTACGGCCGGGTATCGTCGAACAGACCCAGCAGGTCTTGCAGAACCTTGCTGCTGTGCTGGAGGCAGCCGGTTCAGGAATGGGTCAAATCGTAAAGACGACGATATTCCTGACCGATATAGCGGAATTCTCCACTGTAAACGAGATCTACGCGGCAGCGTTTCAGGACGATCCGCCTGCACGAAGTACGGTGCAGGTTGCCGCGCTGCCGCTCGGCGCGCTGATTGAGATCGAGGCGATCGCGCTGCGCGCCTGAGAGAGATTCTCGCCGGCGATTCGAGCTGCCTTTCCACAAAGAAGACAAAGTCAGTCTTCGATCCCCCTATACGCGTGCGCCTGGTGCAGGCACGGCCCTGCCCAGTTGCGAGTGCGGAATCGGCGCGTTTGTTGCAGGATGGAGGGCGGTGGAACTTTGGAACTGTCGTTGCGACTCTTTTCGCAATGCCATCATCAGCGCTTTTCGTGCCGTGCGTAACCTTTATTGTATTGGAGGGTGTAAGACAGTTATGTCAACTCAGCAAGCAGTGGCAGAGATGGGGCCGGGCGCAGATTTCCTGACAGACGAGGAAACCGTCCTGAATCTGGACGACCATCCGATGACGCAGCTCCTTGAGGAATTTGACGATTCCTACGTGAACCAGCCGCGGATGGGCGACATCCGTCATGGCGTCGTTGTCGACAAACGCGCCGGCGAACTGCTGGTCGACATCGGATACAAGTCTGAGGGGATCGTCTCAGGGCGCGAGGTCGACCGCCTCGAAGATGAGTTCAGGGAGATGACCATCGGCGACGAAGTGCCGGTCTATGTGATGCGGGAAGACCGGGAGGGGAATCTTCTTCTCAGCATTTCGCGTGCCAGGGCCGAGAGCGATTGGCAACACGCCGAAGATCTGCTCGAATCCCAGGACATATTCATCGGCGCTGTCAGCGGTTTCAACCGCGGCGGTGTGATCGTCAAGATCGGGCAGGTGCGCGGCTTTGTCCCTGCCAGCCAGTTGAGCAGTGAGAGCCAGGCGATGCAGATCTCCGAGGGAGAGCCCGACAACCGTTGGATGAAGTTGATGGATACCGAGCTGCGCATGAAGGTGATCGACCTTGACCGGCGCCGCAACCGGCTCATCCTTTCAGAGCGGGTCGCCATCCGCGAATGGCGGCGCGAGCAGAAGGAAAAGCTGCTGGCCTCTCTCGAGGAGAACAGCGTATGCGAAGGTGTCGTCAGCAGCCTGGCCGACTTTGGCGCATTCGTCAACCTCGGCGGCGCCGACGGCCTGGTCCATCTGAGCGAGCTGAGTTGGGGCCGCATCAGCCATCCGAGCGAAGTCGTGAAAATCGGTCAAAAACTCAAGGTGAAGGTGCTGAATGTGGACCATGAGCGTAAACGCATCGGTCTCAGTCTGCGCCGCCTGCTGCCGGAGCCGTGGGAGACTGTGCCCGACCGCTACGAGGTCGGGCAGGTTGTGCGCGGCATCGTTACCAAGCTCGTTCACTTCGGCGCCTTTGCCCGTCTGGAAGAGGACACCATCGAGGGGTTGATTCACATTAGCGAGCTGTCCGAGCGCCGTATCAACCATCCGAGCGATGTTGTCGCCGAAAAGCAGGAGCTCGAGCTGCGCATTATCCGCATCGATACCGAAAAGCGCCGCATGGGCCTCAGCTTGAAGCAGGTGGCGCCCGAAGAGGAGTCGGCCGAGTTTGATTGGGAGCCGGTTCCCCTCGAAGACAACGAAGCAAACCGTAGCGGGAGCGGCGCGCCGACCGCCGCAGCCGAGGCCGTCCAGGCCGAAGTTGAAAACGCAACCGGGTCCGAAGCCGAAGACACACGGGGACAGCAGCCGCAAGGTCCCGAATACGTTGAAGCGGTCATCTGATCTATCCAATCGCTGTTTTTCGTCGGTCGCCGACGCGGGGTGAACGACCGCTGATGGCGGCCCTGCAGCCAGCCGAACTGACCTAGTTGGAAAGAGGCGCCGGGTATTTGGACCGGCGCCTCTTTTTTGCTAAATTGACAGATCGGGCCGGCCATCGTTACAATATGGTCGATGGCGCAGGACTAAGCGACGATTGAAGGAACAAACCCATGTCTGACAAACTCGAACGCTTCACGAAACGTGCGCGGCGAGTACTTACCCTTGCTCAGGAACAGGCGCTGCGACTGAATCACACCCATATCGGTACCGAGCATCTGCTGCTGGGCCTCGTGCAGGAGGAAAACAGCGTCGCCGTCAAGGTGCTCAAGGAGTTGGGCGTCGAGCCGGGCCAGGTCGTGCGCGCCGTCGAGCGCACCGCCGGCCGCGGCGAGCGACCGCCGTTTGGGAAGCCGACGCTCGCGCCGCGCACGAAACGTGTCATCGAGCTGGCGGTCGAAGAGGCCCGCATGATGGGCAACCACTATATCGGCACCGAGCATCTGCTGCTGGGCCTCGTGCGCGACGGCGACGGCGTTGCCGTCAACGTGCTGCGCAGCCTCGGCATCAACCTCGACCGTGTCCGAACCCAGACCGCCCGCGATCTGCTGCAAAGCAGCGCCCAATCCAAAGAGAAACAGAAGAAAGAGTCCAAGACGCCGCTGGTCGACCAGTTGGGCCTGGACCTGACCGCGTCGGCCGAGGAGGCGCGCCTCGACCCGGTCATCGGGCGGCAGATGGAGATCGAGCGTGTCATTCAGATCCTCAGCCGCCGCACCAAGAACAATCCCGCGCTCATTGGGGAACCGGGCGTCGGCAAGACCGCGATCGTGGAGGGGCTGGCGCAGCGCGTCGTCGACGGTGACGTGCCGGAGCCCCTGCTGAACAAGCGTATCCTCATGCTGGATGTCGGCAGCCTCGTGGCCGGAACCATGTACCGCGGTCAGTTCGAGGAGCGGCTCAAGAAGGTGATAGAGGAGATAATCAGCAGCGGAGCGATTCTCTTTATCGACGAGGTGCACATGCTCGTCGGCGCGGGCGCGGCCGGCAGCAGCGTTGACGCCGCCAATATCCTCAAACCGGCGCTCAGCCGCGGCGAGCTGCAGGTGATCGGCGCCACCACGCTCGACGAGTATCGCAAACATATCGAGAACGATGCCGCCTTGGAGCGGCGCTTCCAGCCAATCCTGGTCGAAGAGCCGGGGATTGAAGAGACGATCGAGATTCTGAAAGGCATAAAGAGCCGCTATGAGGAGCACCACAAGCTCATCATCTCCGATGACTCGCTCAACGCCGCCGCCCATCTGGCCGCGCGTTACGTGCCCGACCGTTTCATGCCGGATAAGGCCATCGACCTGATCGACGAGGCCGGCAGCCGCGTACGTATGTACAAGGCGCCGCACGCCGTCAGCCTGCGCGAAACCTTCATCGACCTCAAGCGCTTGCAGAAGGAAAAGGAGGAGGCGCTCGAAACGCAGCGCTTCGATGATGCCATCGACCTGCGCTACCGTGAAGTCGAGCTGCAGTCTAAGCTCGAGAAGCTGCGCGAAGGCTGGCGTCAGGTTGCCAACCAGCCCATCGTCACCGCCGAAGATATCGCCGAAGTCGTCTCGATGTGGACCGGTGTCCCCGTCTACCGCATGGGCGGCGAAGAGCGGGAGCGGCTGCTGGGGATGGAAGAGGAGCTGCACAAGCGGATCGTCGGCCAGGATGAACCGATTAGGGCGATCAGCAAGGCGGTAAGGCGCGCGCGCGCCGGACTGAAGGACCCCAAGCGCCCCATCGGCAGCTTCATCTTCCTCGGCCCGACCGGCATCGGCAAATCGGAGTTGACCAAGGTCCTTGCCGAGTTCCTCTTCGGCAGCGAAGAGGCGCTGATCAAGCTGGATATGAGCGAGTTCATGGAGCGGCACAACGTCAGCCGCCTGGTCGGCGCGCCCCCCGGTTACGTCGGCTACGAAGAGGGAGGGCAGCTCACCGAAGCTGTGCGCCGCCGTCCCTATTCGGTCGTCCTGCTGGACGAGATCGAAAAAGCCCACCCCGAAGCCTTCAACATGCTCCTCCAGATTATGGAGGACGGCTCGCTGGCCGACGCCAAGGGCCGGCGCGTGGATTTTCGCAACGCGCTCCTGATCATGACCAGCAATGTCGGCGCCAAGCTCATTCAGGGCTCGAAGGGCATCGGCTTCGCCATCACCGCCGATGAGCAGACCCGCATGGAGGCCGAGTACGAGCAGATGAAGGCGCGCGTCATGGACGCCCTCAAGAAGACATTCCGCCCAGAGTTCATCAACCGCCTCGACGGAATCATGGTCTTCCGCAGCCTGACGAAGGAGGAGATCACCGAAATCGTCGAGCTGGAGCTGCGCACGCTGCGTATGCAGCTGGCCGAGCAGGAGATGAAGTTGGAGCTGACCTCCGCGGCCCGTTACGCGATCGCCGACGCCGGCTACAACCCGGACTATGGCGCGCGTCCGCTCCGGCGCGTGATCCAGAGCGAGGTGCAGGACCCGCTCAGCGAGGCGCTCCTGGAGGGCCGCTTCGTCCCCGGCGATACGATCCAGGTCGATTTCATTCCCGACGACCCCGCCGCGGTGACGAAGGAGGGCGTGGTAAGCGAGCAGAGCTCGGGCACGCGCAATCCCTTCGACGCCGCCAACGGCAAGGCGGACGGGGAGGGCCCCCAGGGCCGCTTCGAGTTCTCCGCGATCGCCCACGAGGAGGTGGAGGAGCCGGAAGACAGCGAGACCACCGAGGCGCTGGAAGCCTTGTTGCAGTAGAGAGCGCTCCGGAGAGAACGGAACTAGGTTCAGAAGGCAAAGGACCCCGCAGATGGGGTCCTTTTGCTTCCCGTTTTGTGATTTTCAAGGAGAGTCGTACTATTATGAACCTGCGAGCGGTCTCCTCGCGCCGATTACAACAGGAGGAAGAACAGGATGAATGAGCGCGTAGGCTTTGTCGGGCTTGGCATTATGGGGCAGGGCATGGCCCGGAACCTATTGAAAGCGGGATATGGCGTGCGGGTCTGGAACCGCACATCAAGCCGGATGGATCCGCTGATCGAAGCCGGCGCGTCGGCAGGCGCCAGCCCGGCCGACGTGGCTGCCAACTGCGACATTATCGTCGTCTGCGTCAGCGATACGCCCGATGTCGAGGAGGTAGTTCTGGGCGAGGGCGGCATCCTTTCCGGCGTTCAGGCGGGCGCGCTGGTGATCGATTGCAGCACGATCAGCCCGCAGGCCACCATCGATATCGCCGCGCAGCTGAACGAGAAGGGCGTCAAGATGCTCGACGCGCCCGTCAGCGGCGGCAGCGAAGGCGCGGTCAACGGCACGCTCAGCATTATGATCGGCGGCGACGAGGACCAGGTCGAACGGGCCAGGGGCCTGTTCGAGGCGATGGGCAATACGATAACGCATGTTGGCAAACAGGGCGCGGGCCAGACCGTCAAGCTGGTCAACCAGATACTGGTCGTCGGCAACTGCCTGGCGATGTGCGAGGCGCTGATCTTTGCCCAGGCCGGCGGCGTCGATCTGGAAAGGTGCCTCAACGCCGTCAGCGGCGGCGCGGCCGGTAGCTGGATGCTCGCCAACCGCGGACCCCAGATCATCGAACGCGACTGGCGGCCCGGCTTCACCATCAACCTGCAACAGAAGGACGTGCGTCTGATCATGCAGGAGGCCGACGCCCTGGGCGTTCCGGTCCTGCTCTCAGGCCAGGTCTTCAGCCTCTATCGCACGCTGCAGCAGGCCGGGTTGGGCGAGGAAGGCAACCACGCGCTCGTCAAGGCGCTTGAGAATCTGAGCGGCCTGCAGGTGGGCTGACCGCCTATTGCGAACGGATGCCGTCCTGTTTCCTGAAATTTTTTTCTCGCAAACGCTCGTAAACGCTCGTCGAACTCTCGTACAACGCTCGTACGAGCGTCTGCCTGTTCCCATGCCTGCTCGACACACCTTGCCAGTGTCAGCCAGCCCCAAAGGTTCTCGCGCGAGCGGCGGCGCCGCGGACGCTGCAACTTACGCGGGCCGGGATGCGTACTGTTTCGCAGAGGCCGGGCAATCTAATGCCCAGGGATAAACTCGGATGCAGGGATAAACCCAGATGAAAAAACTGTTGATCTCGATCGTACTGCTCGCCGTGATTGGCGCGGCCGGCTGGTTCGGCTTCCAGCGCTTCCAGGAGCGCCGGGAAGCGCTGGCCGAGGTCCCGAGTTACGAGACGGTAACCGTCGACCGCGGCACCATCAGCAGCACCGTCAGCGCAACCGGCAGCATCGAGCCGGAAGCCGAGGTGGCGCTCTCCTTCCGCGCCGGCGGTCCGGTCGAACAGGTGCTGGTCTCGGTCGGTCAGGCGGTGCAGGCCGGGCAGCTGCTGGCCCAGCTGGACGTGACCGACGCGTCGCTGGCCCTCGAACAGGCCGATGTCTCCCTCCTTATCAGCCGCGCGCAGCTGGAGAAGCTGGAAAAGCCGCCGTCGCAGACCGACATCGTCGCCGCGCAGGCAAACGTGACCGTTGCCCAGGCCAGCGTCGCCAGCGCCGAAGCGGCCCTGGCCAGCGCACAGGCCAGCTACCGCGACCTGCTGGCCGGCGCCACCGCCGAGGAGCTCGCCGTCCAGGAGGCGCAGGTGCGCCAGGCGGCCGTGAACGTGCGCCAGGCCCAGAGCGCCTATGACAATGTCAAGCATTTCCCCGACGCCGGCGCATCGGCCCAGGCCGTCCAGCTGGAGCAGTCGACCATCAGCTACGAGGTGGCGCAGGCCCAGTTCGCGCTGACCCGGCAGGGCGCCGACGAGGCCCAGATCGCGGCCGCCCTGGCGCAGATCGCGCAGGCCGAGCTGGGTGTGCGCCAGGCCCTCAGCAACCTCCTGGTCGCGCAGGACGCGCTCGATTCACTGCTCGCGGGACCGTCGCAGGAGGACCTCGACATCGCGCGCGCGCAGGTGCGCCAGGCCGAGCTGAGCAAACTGCAGGCGCAGAACACGCTCGACAACGCCATGCTCTACGCGCCCATCAAAGGCGTTGTCAGCCAGGTAAATCTGCGCCAGGGCGAGCTCTACGGCGGCGGCGCGCTGCCCGCCATCGTGCTGACCGACCTCGACAGCTTTCACATGACCGTCCTGGTCGACGAGATCGATGTTCGCCAGGTGCAGACGGGGCAGACCGTCCGCCTCAGCCTCGACGCGCTGCCCGACGCCGACATATCCGGCCAGGTGACGAAGGTCTCGCCCACCGCCCGCGACGTCGGCGGCGTCGTTGCCTACGAAGTCGAGATCGTGCCCGAGTCGACCGATGCCCAGCTGAAGGCCGGCATGAGCGCAACCGCCATCATCACCACCGCACGCGTGGACAATGTGCTGCTCGTGCCCAATCGCTACATCCAGCTCGACCGCGAGTCCGGCCGGGCATTCGTGCAGAAGATCATCAGCCAGACGCCCACGTTGCAGGAGATCGAGATGGGGCTGCGCAACGATCGCTTCACCCAGGTGCTTGCCGGTCTGGCCGACGCCGACGAGATCGCGCTGATCCGCACCAGCAGCGAAGAGCAGCTGCGCAGCGCCATCTTCGGCAACTAGCCCTCAAACGGGTAAACGCATACGCGACGCGAAGGCAAATGTTCAATCGATTTCTTGGCCGCGCCGCCGCCAACGGCTCCGCGCCGCCGGCCGCAGACTCTCCCGTCATCGAGACCGTCGGCCTCACAAAGACCTACACCATGGGCGATGTCAAGGTGCACGCCCTGCAGGGTGTCGATATGACCGTCCGCATCGGCGAGATGATTGCGATCATGGGGCCGAGCGGCAGCGGCAAATCGACGCTGATGAACATTATCGGCTGCCTGGATGTGCCCTCCTCCGGTCTCTACCGCCTCGACGGTACCGACGTGAGCATGCTGGACGACAACGCCCTGGCCGAAATCCGCAGCCTGAAGGTCGGCTATGTCTTCCAGAACTTCAATCTGCTGCCGCGCACGACCGCCCAGGCCAATGTGGAGCTCCCCTTGCTCTACGCCGGAATCGGCGGCCGCGAGCGGCGTCAGAGGGCCGGGGAGGTCCTCAAAACGGTGAGGCTGGACCACCGCGGCGGGCACAAGCCCAACGAGCTGTCCGGCGGCCAGCAGCAGCGCGTCGCCATCGCCCGCGCGCTGATCAACCGGCCGCAGCTGATCCTGGCCGACGAGCCGACCGGCAACCTGGATACGCGCAACAGCGTCGGCATCATGGAGCTTTTCCAGCAGCTTAACGAGGAGCGCGGCATCACCATCGTCTTCGTCACCCACAACCCCGAGGTCGCGGCCTACTGCGATCGGGTCGTTCGTGTGCGCGACGGGCTGATCGAGAGCGACGAGCCCAACCCGTCTGCCGCGCGCAAGGCGCCGGACTCCCACCGACAATGAACTTCTACGAAGCCGTTCGCGTCGCCATGCTGGCCCTGGCGGCCAACAAACTCCGTTCCGGCCTGACGATGCTCGGCATCATCATCGGCGTTGGCGCCGTGATCGCCCTGCTGAGCATCGGGCGCGGCGTGGAGAGGTTCTTCGTCGAGCAGTTTACCAGCCTCGGCACCAACCTGCTCTACATCTTTCCCGGTCAGCTGAGCGGCGGGCCGCCCCAGGAACGGGGGCGCGAGGTGGGCGTTCTCACCCTGAGCGACAGCTACGCCATCGCCAATCCCCTGCGCGTGCCCGACGTCCTCGCGGTTGCGCCCGAGGTGACCGGGCGCGTCGTCGTCGCCCGCGGCAGCAGCGACATGGAGGTCTCCGTCAGCGGCGTCACCGCCACCTACCAGGACGCGCTCCTGGGTGACGCCGCCATCGGCGCCTTCGTCGGCGAAACCGACGTCCAGGAGCGCGGCCGCGTCGTCGTGCTCGGCTCCGACGTCTTCGGCGCCCTCTTTGAACCCAACGAGGACCCCCTCGACCAGACAGTTCGCGTCAACAATATCCTCTTCCGCGTGATCGGTGTGATGGAGGAGCGCGGCGCCGGCATCGGCGGCGCCAACCTGGATGAGACAGTATTCGTGCCCCTCACAACCGCGTCCGACCGCCTCTTCCGGCGGCGGACCGTGAGCGGCGACTATATCGTCAACGTCATCTACGCCACCGTCAGCTCGGAGGACCGCATGGAGGCCGCCCAGGAACAGATCGCCGAGCTGCTGCGCGAACGGCACAACATCGGCTTTCAGGGTGAGGACGACTTTTCCATCATCAACCAGTCGGACCTGCTCTCGATCTTCGGCGACATTCTCGGTCTCTTCACCCTCTTCCTCAGCGCCATCGCCTTTATCAGCCTGGTTGTCGGCGGCATCGGCATCATGAACATCATGCTGGTCAGCGTAACCGAGCGCACGCGCGAGATCGGGCTGCGCAAGGCCGTCGGCGCCAAGCGGCGCAACGTCCTTGGCCAGTTCCTTATCGAAGCGGTGACGCTCGCCCTGATCGGGGGGATCCTGGGCATCATACTGGGCGGCGGCGGGGCCCTTGCCGCCACCTCATTTGTCGACAACTTCAGCGCGGTCGTGGGCATCGACGCGATCGTCATCGCCGTTCTCTTCTCGATGGCGGTCGGCCTCTTCTTCGGCATCTATCCCGCCTATCGCGCCAGCCGGCTGAATCCTATCGACGCCCTGCGCTATGAGTAGCTGCCGCACGCGCCTCTTCCTGGGGCCTTCGCCGCACGCTTCCCCGCGCCTGCTGCGCACTGCGCGCCGCGCAGTGGCCTTGGGCTGCATTCTCCTGCTGGCGGCCGCCTGCGGGCGCCCCCCGGGCGGGCCGACGCCGCTGCCGCCGGGCGAACGCGTCGACCAGCCCACGCCGGACTTCAGCGCCCCTGCGCAGGCGGATCCCGCGCCAACCCAGAGTGCCGACCCGGCCGCCGCCGCCATCCGCAACCGCATCGCCCAGCAGCAGACGCAGGCCTCCCCGACCCCGGCCGCGGTGGACGACCGGCTGGCCTCCACGCCCTCCGCCCTGCCGGCCCATGCCGAGCTCGCCCTCTTCGCCCGTCCCACCGCTTTGGGCATCGTGGTCGGCGGCGGCGCTCTCTACGCCGCGCCGGGCGGCCCCGCCGTCGTCGACATGCAGCTCGGCGCCACCCTCACCATCACCGGGCGCTCCGCCGACCGCGGCTGGTACGCCGCCTACCTGGCCGACGGCACCGCCGGCTGGGCCGCGGCTGCGCAGGTGCGCGTCTTCGGCGATGCCGCCGGGCTGGAGGTCGTGCAGGAGTCGCTCGGCCCGGTCGCCGTCGCCACCCTGATCGCAGAAGCGAGCCGGCCGCAGCAGCCCCTCGCAACGGTCACCGTGCAGCCGGCGCCGACCAACGGCGGGCGCAGCCCATCCGACGCGCCCGCGCCTGCGCCGCAACCGGACCCCCTGTCTTCCTGGAGCGGGCCCGCCGTCACCGTCCTGGTCGAGGGCGCCAACGTGCGCGCCGGGCCGGGCACCGCTTTCCCCGTCGTCGGCGGCCTCTACCGGGACGAGCAGGCCGCTCTGCTGGGCCGCAACCAGGCCGGCGACTGGCTGCAGGTCCAGCTGCCCGATAGCCTCGGCTGGATCTTCGCCCCGCTTGTCGAGACGAGCCTGCCCATCGCCGAGCTGCCGGTCGTCGACCCGCCCCCCGCCGATCAGCCCTGACCGGCGCCAACCGGTGAACCGGGACCTGGCCCGCCTTCCCGCTGCCGGCCTTCCGCCGTTCCGATAGGTTTGACCAAACGCAGGAAATGAAAAGGCCCCCGCCATGTCGACAGGGGCCTTAGCAGTTAGGGGATTTTCTTCACCTTATATATCCAGATAGAGAGAATCGGCACAAAGATTGGCGTCCGCTGTCCAGTACACCTCTCCATATTCTCCTATCTTTACCGCATCAAATCCGCCTGGTTGATGCCAGTCTGAGAAGAGTTCAGTATGAGCCACATCCGACAGGTCAACTGTTCCCTCCTTTCCGTTTGAAAACTTCAGCCAAAGTTGGAAATTGTCGAGAGGTTTCAAGTCAACGACCCATGGATATTGGGAGCCTTTTTGATAAGAAGGTGGATCCTCAAAGCCTTTGACGGTTGAAACTTTCTCCTGCATTCTTCTCTCCTTGAGCGTTGACTGTTTCACCTGTGTATAGTTCAGTTCGGACATTCTCTCCTTCTTCCTCTTGGTCATGGCTTTGCCCCCCAATATTATTTCGCATACTGAATAAACAGATTTATCAAACCTAATATGGTAGGCACGGCTACTACCCCAATTAACCACCTTATCTGAGTCAAGCTGGCCTTAACGACATCAGTACGAACTTTTTCAACTTCGGTACGAAGCTTCTCAACATCAGACTCCTTAGCGAGATATGAATACACTAGAGTTACGATCGAAAAGGCATTGTTTCCACATCTGGGACAGGGGCCGTTAACTCCCTTCTTGGCTAAGGCATCAATCAAGAATTTCGCTTCTTCTTCATGTTTTCCATCACTCATGGTTTTATTTCTTTTAGGGCAGATACTTGATTGCACCAATACCAATAGCTTGAAAAATGGCCCCAATCAGAATCATACGCCAAGTCAGGGTTGAGGCCATCCGTTCTAAGTCCGCCGTGGTTGCAAGATGGCGACGTTCAACTTTGAGTTCGCGTTCGATAGCCGCAATACGCTCACCAGGATTGATAATAACACGTTCGTCATGTTCAGTAGTCGTCGCCATTGATTGCCCCCTTTCCGAGAAGTCGGGGTTTCAAAAGGGATCTACTTTAAATCCCAAACCTTTGCAACAGTTCAGGTAAAACTAATACCGCGCCCACAATCCACAACCCTATCTTGATTCCCTTCATCTCTCCTCTCAGTTCGGCAATATCTGACTTCGTTGCCAACTGAGAAAATGCTCCTTCGAGCCTGTTCGTCTTGGCTGCAACAGTATCGCCCCGATCCTCCAAGCGTGTAGCCTGCTCCGTAGTTACTGCCATTTTCGTCCTTCCCAAAGGTGTTTACACGCACAATCTACCCCGCAAGAATCTGTTTGTCAACCCCTTTGACAAATGCCCTGTTAGCAACGAATCTGAGTGCAACCACAGCAGTTTTGCATTGGAGTCCGGTCCTGCTGGACCCGGATACCACAGACACGGGTGATATCGACGAAAAAGAAGGAGGGAACAGGGCATGAGCAGATCTACTCTCGAAGGCTCCCCGCAGGAAAGGATCCTGCGCATCGCCGGCCGGCTGCGGGCTCTCTGCAACCGGGGTCTTCGCTACGCCCGCAATCCCTACGAGATCGAGAACCTCGAGCAGAAGCTGGAGCTGAGCGCCGATCTGACCGCCCTGGTGGATGGGCGTCCGCTGGCGCAGATCCGGCGCCGCTTCCAGGAAGAGAGGCACTATCTTACGCCCTATACGGTGGTGGACACGGCGGTCTTCGACGGAGACGGGCGCGTTCTGCTGATCAGGCGGGCGGACAACGGGCGCTGGGCGCTGCCGGGCGGCTGGTGCGAGGTGGACGAGCTGCCGGGCGAAGGCGCCGTGCGCGAGGTGTGGGAGGAGACCGGCTGCCGGGTCGACCTGAGCGGCCTGCTCGGAATCTTCGACAACAACTACCATGGCGGCCAGGGGCTGGACCATCTCTACTGCCTGCTCTTCGCCGCACGGCACGTCGAGGGGAGCGCCGTTGTCACCCGCGAAACCCTCGATGTGGGCTGGTTTGCGGCGCAGGATGTGCCCTGGGAAGAGCTGCACGAAGCGCATCCGGCGCGTATCCGCTTCGCCTTCCGATGGCTGGCCGATCCAGCGCTGAGGCCCTTCTATGACCGGCCGCGACAGGAACCGGGACCGACGTGGCAGCACGGCGCCGGCGCGGAGGAGGCGGAATAATGAAAAAAGAAAAAATAAGGGCGGCCCTCTGTTTTATTGGCCGAGTCCCGTATCGCTTGGTGTATAATCACCTTACTTTGTCCATTTCGTGGTCTAACGATTGGGGCCAACCATAGGGGTGTTCCACCATTTCAGCCACAAGCGCCTGCGCCGCTATCCGTACGACTTCTCAGGCCGGTGGAACATGGGCGACGCGGCTGGCTCTGTCAGGCTTGACTTTCTGCTGTGGGCTCCGGTCGGCGTGCGGCTTACCTGCGAGGAGTTGATCAGGGACTGTTGCTACTGCAATGTGAGTTGAAAGATGAGCACGCCGCCTTCAATCAACACGCCAATAAGGAGTAGTTTGATCCAGCGCAACTCCGTTTTTATTGATGTTGTTAGCCTGAGAGGGAAAGGATCGCTCTCCATAGCAAAGAGGTTTGAACAAGCATTCCGAACAATATGGTGACGGCCAATCCCACAATCCATTTGACAATTCGATTCTCTGACTTGGCAAGTTCTGTCTTTACATCAGCCACATCCTCTCTTGTTGCCAAATGCTTGTAGGCGCCTTCCAACGTGTTTGTTCTGCGTAATGAGTCGTTTACTCGGTCTTCTAAACGCGTGAACTGTTCATCGGTAACTGCCATTTCATGTTCCTCCTCATCAACATTCTCAAATGTGAGGATTCTAGCATGGTGCGGTTTCAGTGTCAAGCAAAACTACTTTTACGCCCTGTCTTTTGTGGTAGACTATGGTCAACCACAGCAGTAGGAGTTTGTTGTCAGTCGGAGGGAGTAGCCTTGGAGGTGGGCGCACCTTAGCTTGTGGTCCAGTTTTTGGGGCCAAGCTCAGGGATCCAACAGTAAAGGAAAGGCATCAAAGAGATGGATACAACGATGTGGAAACTCGAATGTTCGATCTGGCGTGAGGATGACTGGTACGTATCCGAATGCAAGGACCTGGAGATAGCAAGTCAGGGAAGGACATTGAAGGAGGCGCAGGACAATCTTCAAGAAGCGATACAGCTGTTTCTTGAGGCTGCCTCCTTTACAGAGGTAATGAGCTATCTCAGCCGTCTCGAATCAGATAGACCTGCTGAAACGCAGCGAAACCTGGAGGTTCAGTTCACACCCATTGATCAGGGAGCCCACACAACATCTGGTGAGATTACTCTGGCCTATGCCTAGACTGGGTCCGATGTCATCCCGCAAGATTCTCGCAATCCTCAGAGAACATGGTTTTGAGAAAGGCAGGCAGTCAGGCAGCCACATTGTGATGCAAACTCGCATTCGAGATGAATTCGGTCGAATGACGACCATAACAGTGGTCGTGCCTGATGAGACAGAAGTCCCCGTAGGAACACTGAGGAACATAATTAGACATTCCGGTCTGGACCGCAGTTATTTCGAGTAGCTGCGAAGTGGAAAGACAACGAGCCCGCCCAGAAATCCAGCTGGCGGGCTCGTTGTTTCTTGAAGTGGGCCCCAAAAACTGGACCAAAAGCCAAGGTGTACAATGGAGCAGTTCACCCGGTCAGTCATTCTGGATGATGAGTAGGAAGAACGCCTTCACTTCGCAAAGGCTTTTCGTCCAAGTCCTGAACGGCCCGCAATGTCTCTTAGCGTTCCAACTGGGATTTCGCCATGGTCGGCGACGACAACAACTCTTAGTGAACTGTTGTTGTGTTCGTCCGAAATTCCGGGGTTAAACGGAGTAGACAGGAGATGATTTCGGCGGGCGGGGCGTACTGAAGATAGAGATCAAGCGCTTCCGCAAGGTTTTCAAGAGATTCGTCTACCGTCTTGCCGTGGCTCGAAATCTCTAAGTTGTCACATCGAGCCACATACGCTTCACCTTCTCGCCAGACTGAGCACCCGAGTTTCCAATTCATATTCTTGTCTCTCTTGAATGACATTGCTGCCATCATTCTCAATGTGACTGCTGTCTACCTTCACCACCCCGTTTTGTCTACTTTAGTGTAGACGGGTGAGAGTGTCAAGAAAGGCGCGTAGGCCGGCCTGCGCCTTTGGGCGGTTGTATTCTAATCTTTGGGAGGGGTTATCTCTGCATCGCTCGACCAGGAAAACTGCGTTGGTCCGCAAAAAGATGACGAACGCCTGGCGTGGGGCTGCAGCCCACTTTCGGGCAGGGGAAGATCTGGCGGGCAGCTCTTGCCGGCGCTGGCTGGCCATGCCTGGCGGCTTCGCGAGTGGCCAATCTGGTGACGCCTGAACCTCGCTGTGGTAGCTCCATCATTCATCGTTTCGCTGCTGTTTACAAGGCATATACCATATGAATGCTTGACAGTTGATAGTTGGCTGGGGATAATACAGGGCAGGGTTAGGAGTCAAGCGAAAGGAAGGGGGTTATAAGGAGAGAGATCATGGCTGTGGATGCCGCGGAACGAATTACACGATTGGAGAATCGGGTCGATGAAGTGACGACAAAGACCGACAAGCTGGACGGCGCCTATGAACATCTTGCTACCAGTGACGATGTTTCAAAGTCTCAGTTGTCAATCATAAAGTGGCTGATAGGGATAGCAATCCCGATATGGGTTGGAGTGGGTGTACAGATAGCCTTGTCTTTGAGGAGTGGGGGATGAATCAATAGCAACGACTACTGAGTCGTAGGCCCACACATGGTTCTTCCACGCAGGCCGCAGACGCACACACGAGCCGTCATCGGACCACAGACGCCCTCTCTGCGGCTGCTTCACCGGCAGCTTCAGCCCTTCACGCCGCCATATCCTCTCCACCCGCTTGTGGTTCACATGCCAGCCGCGATGCTTCAGAAGGGCGCTGATCCTGCGGCAGCCGTACCTGCCGAACTGACCGGCCAGCTCCACGCTCTCCTCGGTCAGCGCCTTCCCGTCCTCCACCGGCCTCGGCGCGTATCGCTGTGTGGAGCGAGGATGAAACGAGCCCGCCGCAAATCCAGCTGGCGGGCCTGTCCTTTCCAATCCTCTACTGCCCGCCCCCGATCTCCCCGCCGCCCCCTGTCCCGGTCCGACAGGCAGCCCAACAGGTTCGGCCAGCCATCAGGCCCTCGCGCGTAGGCCGCGCACAGCGCAAAAACCGGCCGCCGATCGAGCCGTTGCGGATCGTAGCCGGATCGTAGGCTTATCGCCCAACCTGCAGTCCAGGCCGCTCCCGGGACGTCTGCAGGCCGGCGGACTGCCGCTTCCAGCGCGCCGCGCCCCGTTTTCACCCTATTTGCCCCCCGTTTGGCCGCCCTCTGCCCTGCGCGGCGCACGCGCCGGGGCCGGTCACCGCCCCGCAGACGCGGCGATACCGGTTTTGTGGCCTATTGCGGCTGTGCTATCATACCTCTGTTCATTCAACAGCCGTCCATAATGCAGTTTGGCAAAGGCCCTCCTTCATGCTATCATCGGGTTTCATGCACCTTCACGTTGCGAAAAAAGAGAGTTGGCTAAGGTCCTTTGCCTGTGCTAGGATGGAAAGGAGGCAGAGAATGCCGCAGATCATCCGTTAGCTTGGACTTATACGACAGTTCGCAGGTTGTGAAGGATTCAAATTGACTTGAAAAGGAGTAATGACAACATGATAGGCGCCATTAAATCCAAGTATTACGGCTACCTGCTGGCGCTGTGCGCGCTGGCCTTGCTGCTGGCCTTTGTCTGGCCGAACACAGTCGCCGCGGTCGAAGGACATGGTGATCCGGTGATTGATGTTGGCGGGCAGCCACGCGGCCATGGAGAGCCGGATGATCCGCAGGATGACCAGCCGGCCCCGACCCCGGTCCCGACCCGGCCAAGCGGACATGGCGACCCGATGGACCCGGTGAACGGCAACGGCATGAACGGCAACGGGAACGGCATGAACGGCGGCATGAACGGCGATAAGATGATGCACAAGCCCGGCCCGCCCGCCGCTTCAGCCAGTGGCCGCATCGTAATGCACGCCGCCACCCCCGCGCAGCTGGTCAAGTCGGGCGACGGCCTGCAGTACTACTTCGTCGGCGCCGACGGCAGCACGGTGACCGGTCCCCATATCCCCTCCTTCAGCAAGCTGGCGGAGATGTATCCCTCCGGGGGATGGGTTCCGCTGCTGGACGCCCCCAACCCGCTCACCGGCAAGCAGGTCAACGTCGACTATATTCCCAACGAAAAGAAGATCCGGGTCTTCACCTACTACCCGGACAACGAGTACGATACCAACAAGCAGTACATCTTCAACTTCGGCTCCGATTACAACATCAACGTCGAGGCATGGTAGGTTGTGAAAGGGGCGCGCCGGCAGCCGCCGGCAGAAGAGAAGCTCCCGGCGTCCCCTTTTTTGACATTCGGGCTATAGCTGGTTGTGATTCTCCTGGTGCGTTGGTCTGCGGCTCCGGCAGTACACTGCCCCGGCTGGCTTGGGGCAACGGAGCCGGCAGAGGAGGGAGTGGGGTCGGAAGGGGATGGGAAAGGCCACCCGGACCCTTCCGAACCCGGCTCCGCTCTTCAACCCCGGGATCTCCTTCAGGGGCGCAACCCCGGCTGGGCCCGCCATCGTTGTGGAAAGGCGCAGAGATGACAGGGTTTCGGTTTGGCGTCGGCAGAGAGTTCAGATACGGTATGAGGACGTCCAAACCGACCGCGCCCTCTTCATCCTGGCTCGCGCCCGAGCTGCGTTCCAGCATTCCGGTTGAGAGCCAGGGCGCGCAACCGGCAGTGCCGTTTCGGTACGGTAGACAATAGCCCAACTTAATGAATTCAGGAGATCACATTATGAAGCAAACGACACGCTTACTGGCCTTAAGCGCCCTCGTCCTGGCCGTCATGCTGGGAGCTTTCGGCGTCCCCGCTCTCGAAGCGCCGAGCGTCGCCTCCGCGCAGGGGCAGGTGCCTGCCGCGCCCACGGGGCTGACCGCGCAGCGCTCGGCGGATGGGAACACAATCACCCTTTCGTGGAGCCCAGTCTCCGGCGCAGTGCGCTATGACCTCTACGCCCATAACAGCGCCATCAACGATTGGCAGCGCCTTGACGGCGGCGCGGACAATCCGCTGACAGCGACCACCTTCGCGCACACAAGCCTGACGGCCAACGCGCGCTACGTCTACCAGGTCGCCGGCGTCAACGCCGACGGGAACCGGGGCACCTGGTCGGCGCGGGTCGACGAGGTCGCCGGGGCGACCGCGCCCGGGCGCCCGGTGCTGACCGCGACCCCCGGCTACCAGCTGAACATAATCAATTTTAGCGCGGTGACCCCCGCCGCCACCAGCTACGTTCTGTACATCCATGACGGCACCTCCTGGGCACGGGATGGCGTCACGGTCACCGGCATGTCCTACACGCATTCCGGCCTGAACGTCGGCCAGACCTACTACTACGAGGCGCGGGGGGTGGCCAACGGCGTCATGGGCCCCTATTCGGCGCAGGTCAGCGCGACCGTTCTGAGCACGCCGACCATCACCGCCCCGGTGAACCTGTCGGCCGGAACGACGCCGCAAGACCAGCAGGTCACGCTCACCTGGCAGACGCCCCCCGGCGCCGCCGGCATCACCGGCTACCAGTACCGCTATGCCGAGTCGAGCGCGGCCCTGCCCGCCACCTGGATGGACGCCGGCATGGACATGACCGTGACCATCACCGGCCTCACCAACGGCACGCAGTACACCTTCGAGGTGCGGGCGATGAGCAGCACCGGCGAGGGGCCGGCCGCCAGCGTGATGGCGACCCCGGCCACCGTGCCCGACGCGCCGGAGCTGGAGGCGATGGAAGGCTACCGGCAGATCATGCTCAGCTGGGAGGCGCCGGCCAACAACGGCGCGGCGATCACCGCCTATCGCATCGAAATGCTGAACGCCCAGAACCAGTGGGTGACGGAGTCCAGCCAGCCCGGCAGCGCCACCAGATACACCGACCGCGGTCTGCGCGACTCGGCGGTCTACACCTACCGCATCATCGCCATCAACGCGGCCGGCGAGAGCTCGGCCTCGAACTCGGCCGACGCCACCACGCTGGCGCAACCGGCGCAGGCGCCCGGCACGCCAACGAGCTTCTCAGCAACCGCAGGCCCTGGCAAGGTAGACCTTGTGTGGGCGGCGCCCCTCTTCAACGGCGGCTCGCCGGTTACCAGGTACGATTACCGTTACAAGGTGACCACCGCCAGCGCGTATGGGTCATGGATGTCCGCCGGGACGGATCTGAAGGTATCGGTAATGTCTCTCACGCCGGCCACCGAGTACAGCTTTCAGGTGCGTGCGGTGAACGCGGCGACGCCGGGAGAGGGAGAGCCCACCGATGCCGCGACGGCCACGCCTACCGCCACCGGTCCGACGGCCGTGCCGGTCCTGAGAACGCCCGTCGTCGGCACGCACGCCGGAACTGTCGAGGCTCATGAGAGCAACGCCGCGATAACGCTGTCCTGGGCCGCGCTGCCGGCGACCGCGAACGGCGGCGACCCGATCACCGGCTACGAGCTCTGTTACAAGAAGTCAACCGACTCGGCATGGATGAGATGGGCTGTCGCGACTGGCTTTACCGACCCATCGGCGACTGGCTCGGTCTACTCCGCCGTCCATGGCGCGGATGGAGCGCTGCTCGAACCCGGCACGATGTACCAGTACCGTGCCCGCGCGCTGAACGGAGTTGCGTTGGCCGGCACCGACCCCACCTGTACACACTGGGATGGCGACTGGTCGAACGTGGCGTCTGCAACCACCCCCGTGGTCAAGCCGAACGCGCCGGTACTGGCGGCCTCTACCGAGTGGGTTCTCAACGTCAACTCGATCACGATCAAGTGGGCGGCGCCAACGGTGAAGGGCGGCGCCGACCTCACCGCTTACGAGGTCTGGGTGGGCACGGAAACGGTTACGGCCGACGCCGATATCGCCGCCCTCAAACCCACCGTTATCAACCTGCCGGCGTCGCGGCTGGAGTTTATCAGTATCGGGCTCACGTCGGAAACTGAGTACTTCTACCGCGTGCGCGCCCGCAACGGCTCCGGCGATAGCCGCGTGGGCGCCTGGTCGAATGAGGTGTCCGGTGAAACCACTGTGACGCAGACGGGAACGCCTGGGGTGCCCGATGCGCCAACAGGCACGCCTACAGACGCCACCGGCGATGTTGCGGTTGCCTGGACTGCGCCGACTAGCCAGGGCTCCTCGCCGATTACGAAGTACGAGATTCAGTACCAGCGGACCGACGACTTCGAAGCCCCTGCAACCGCTGCCACTGACGCCGCCGACTGGGGTGACGCAATGCTTGTCACGCCCAGCCCGCCGACGGCTCTGGGGTACACACACAAGGCGGCCCCAGGCGCCTCGACGTTCATATACCGCGTGCGCGCCGTGAACAGCAGTGGCGCAGGCGGATGGTCGGATGCATCGGCTAATGTTAACGTTGCCGCCCGGCCCCCGTCGAAGCCGGAGTTGACCGCGACCGCGCTCGGCATGGACGAGATCATGCTGCGGTGGAATATTCCGGAGGACAACGGCACGGACATCACCGGCTTCGAGATCGTGCAGTGGAATCCCGATGCGGCGGACCCCGCAGTGTGGGGTACCACCAACCTGCTCACCGATGGCTTGGAAAGTGACGCTACACTGACTGTGTTTGCCGTTACCGGGCTCGAAGGCGGGACGAAGTACTACTTCCGCATCCGGGCAACTGCTTCGACTCCGGGCGTCTGGTCCGCGGAGAATATGGCTGACGCCGCCTCTGCCACCACGATGTCGGGCACGCCGGCACAGCCGACGACGATAGCGGCAACCGCAGGCACCGGCGAAGAAGCAGACTCGATCACGATCACGTGGACAGCGCCGGGCAGCGGCGGATCGGACATCACCGGCTACCAACTCCGCGTGCACGACGGTGCCGACGGTTCCACGTGGGTGATGGAGGCCAGCCCGGCAGCCGGCGCCACCATGTATAAGGACGAGGACCTTGCGCCTGGGATGAGGTACTACTACATCCTGGCCGCGAGGAACAGCATGGGCTACGGTCCGTGGTCGGACCCAGTATCGGCTATGACTGCAGCCGGCAATCCGGACAAGCCGACGCTGACCGCCACCGCCACCGGCGCCGACTCGATCCAGCTCACCTGGAACGTCCCCAACGCCAACGGCGCCACCATCACCGGCTATCAGCTCGTGAGATGGGATAATGCCGACCCCGGCGCTTGGGGTACCGATAATCTGCTCACCGGCGCTGCCCTGGCCGACGCAGATGCAGAGACCGTGACTGAGTTCGAAGACACCGGCCTCACTGCCGGCACGAAGTACTACTACCGAGTCCGCGCGCTGCCGCAACTCGCAGCCGACCGAACCACCCCCGACAACGACGCAGGCTGGTCCGCGGAGAACATGTCTGACGCGGCCTCTGCGACCACGCATGGGGACACGCCCGGACGGCCGACCTGGGCAGCCGACGACTTCGCGGCCACGGCCAACTCGCTTGTGCTCACGTGGGTGGAGCCGTCAAACACCGGCGGCTCGGCCATCACCGGCTACAAGCTTCGGATACGGTCCGGCGGCCGCTGGGTCGCTGAGGCCACCCTGGGGAAGGTTCTTACCTACACGGACATGAACCTCGATGCCGGCACGAAGTACTACTACAGCGTGCGCGCGATCAACAGCCAGGGCGAAGGTCTGTGGTCGGCCTATAAGGCGGGAACCACGACTGCGGCTAACCCGGACGCGCCGGTGCTGACGGCGATGGCGACCGGCATGAACACAATCCAGCTGACCTGGACGGTCCCCGACGACAACGGCGTGGACGGCGGCATCACCGGCTATGAGCTCCAGAGGTTTGGCACTTCCGCCTGGGAGACCACCAATCTGCTCGGAACGGATGCAGCAGCCACCATCGGGTTGACGCTGTTCGTAGACTCCAGCCTGATGCCCGGCAAGACCTACCACTACCGCATCCGCGCGACGCCGCAAACCGCTGACAACGACGGTTGGTCGGTGAGCAGGTCTGCGACGACGGTCGCGGGCGCTCCGAGCCGGCCGATGACGGTGACGGCGACGGCCGACGGCCAGAACGCGGTCAACCTCACGTGGGTGGCGCCGGCCGACAACGGCTCGGCCATCGTCCGCTACGAGCTGCAGAGGTACACGACCGCGAGCGGGTGGGTAGTCGTCCGCAGCGACCTGCCGTCGACGCGCACCAGCTACAAGGACAGCGGGCTGATGGCGGACACGAGGTACGTCTACCGCCTGCGCGCGGTGAACCGTGCCGAAGACAAGAACGGCATGGGCAAGTACTCGACGATCGTCTTTGTAAAGACGGCCAAATAGCGAGGATTGGACCGCGAGGTCCAATCCCATAGTGGAGACGCCCTCCGGCTGCGGCCGGGGGGCGTTTCTTTTTTGGGGCTCCCGATCAGGGCTACGGCGTCTGAACTGGGCCAGGCCGCCGTCAATGTCTGTGGTATAATCAGGTTAGCAACGGATTAGCAATCGGAGGAACGAGGAGGATATACTGACGGACAACACGGACAGCAAGGTCGATGTGGAGCAGATGAATGCCGCCATCGACAAAGTCTTGGCACTACCGGCCACTACGTAGGCGGAAGTGAAGGCAAAGCAACGGGTCAGGCGGAAAATCTGAACCAACGGTAGGGGAGTGGCTAAGAAGACAGCCTAGCGGGGTTGACGTTGGCCAGGAGAGAGATGATGGCAACAATGACAGAAGGGGAACGAATTGCCGCCATCGGACGGGAACTGCAAACAGAGCGCCCACACTTAGCGACTAAGGCCGATATTGCCAGACTGGAAACGACGCTGACCTGGAGGATAATCTGGATCAGCGTTGCGGTGCAGGCGCTCGGCATCGGTGTACTGAACTGCTTTCCCTAAAGCAGTTTGTCAACTGCACTTGCTAAACACCCCGATAGCCTCGCTGCGAACCATTCCTTAATAGGTGTAAGCAGGACTTAGTTATTTAGGAGGGCATTCAGAAGGACTACAATTGCTGCGGTCACAAGAGGGACAAAAATGCCCGCGCCAACAGTCCAATTTCTTAGGAACCCTTTCAAAGTGACAATTTCGGACTTTGATACTGTGCGCTCGATAAATCTACGTAGTTCGGCATTGTTTAGGTCGATTACACCCTTTAGCTCTGCAATATCTTCCTTTGTGGCCACGTGTTGCCTGTGTTCTTCAAGTCTGGCCAATCGTTCTGCGACTTCCTGAGGCGCCCTTTCAAATCGGGTATCAGTCTCCACTGTTTTCCTCCGCCTCAATACCTTCCAGCAAAACGTCAACCAAGTATTCCAACTTGAATCCACAATTCTGGCAACAAAGGGTTAACCAGGGACCCCTGGGAGGCCCTAAGAAAAAGTAGGTCGTATTTGCGCAGCGAGGACATGGCTCATCCCTGGTCTTGGCGCGTACCGCTTCGCCCAACATCTCCTCGTATTCGTTAAGTTCATGGCTGTTGCTATCAGACACTGATTGACTCCTTGTGAAAACATTTAAGACCAAGTGGATTCGTGCTGCTGGCGCTGCCACTTAAAGAATCCACTTGATCCAATGAAGGTCAGTGCGGATTTCGGCGATGACTTTTCTCGCGTTTATCCTGAAGGAAGATATTTGAACAGCGCCGCGACTGTGCTTTGAACAATAGCCGCCCCGATCAAAATGCGCCACATCAGCCAAGCCTTCAAATCGGCTATGTCGGCTTTCGTGGCGAGATGGGGTCTTTCCGTCTGGATTTCCCTTCTTCTGATTCTCGGCGGTAGCAGCTACTCGTAGTCCCCTGGACGGCGATTGTATAGCAGGAAGCGCCCTTTTTCCTGTTTTGCCTGGAGTCATTCAAAGAGATGCCTGGGTAACTTCGATTGCCTAATGATCGAAGAAAGCGTCCCAACGCATAACTCTCTGTGGTCGGGCACTACGACGGTGACCGGCTTCCTACGCCCAGCGGAATCAACCGAGTCACGCCGCATAAGAATGTGACTGCCGGTTTGCCTTACCTCGTAGAACTCGTGACGCTCGGGGATGCCACACACTTGTTGTCCCGACAGCACTTTGAGTCTAGGCAAATTCAACCTCTAGGGAGGCGACCTGCGCGCCCTCGTGTAGACGGCTCTGAATCTCTTCGTCCGAAGCCTCTTCGATGAAAAGTCCTACAGCTTCGTTAAGGTTTCTTAGCGCCTCCTCTTCTGTTACTCCTTGACTTGCGATGTCTAATTCAATGCAATGGGAGACAAACACAGTGCCTTCCTGCTCAGTAACCGCCGTGAGCTTTCTTGCCATAGATGGTCTCCTTCCTCCTGCGGACTGGAATCGAGGAACAGATCACAACATGCGCAATCGCGGTAGCAGTTCGTCACTGCTGCCGCGATTGTAGAATGGGATCTGCGATCTGTCAAGGCTTCGCCCCTGCGCCGCCCACCGGCCGCTGACGACCGGCCGCTTCCCCGCGCCCGTCCCCTAAATGGAACATTCCGCAATATCGATGCGTCATAGGTAGTGAACGCATCTCGTGTAAGCGAATCGACCGTGCAAACCTCGGTTCAGTTCACATTCAAAGGAGAAAATCTGCCATGAGACGACCATCTCGTATGAAGTTCCACCTCACTGTCGCGGTGGCGCTGGCCATCCTGCTGACCGTTGCCCTGATGGGCACCGCGTTGGCGAACCCGCCGGCCGGGCATGGCGACCCGGCGGGGGGCGGGCCGCAAGACCAGGGGCCGCCGGCCGGGCATGGCGACCCGGCGGGGAACGGGCCGCAAGACCAGGGGCCGAAAAACCAGGGGCCGCCGAGCGGGCATGGCAACCCGGGGGGGGACGATCTGAACCTGCCGCCGGCCGCAACGCCGACCCCAGCGCCGACCCCGGCCCCGGCGGCAGCCCATCCTGACGCCCCAAGCGCGCCTTCCGGAAACTGCATCGTCGCCCACGCCGCGACCCCGGCGCAGCTCTGCCCCGTAGGCGGCGGCCTGCAGTACTACTTCATCGGCGCCGACGGCAGTTCCCGCATCGGACCCTACCTCTCCCCCTTCAGCGAGCTGGCTACGCTCTATACGGCAGGCGCCAGCGTGTTGCTCTACAACGGGATCAATCCCCTTACCAGCAAGTCGGTCCAGATCGACTACCTGCCGTCCGCAAGCAAGATCCGGGTCAGCACCTACTACCCGGACACGCAGTACGACACCGACAAGCCCTATACCTTCACGATCGACACGAGCAACTCGGTGACCCACGAGGCCTGGTAGAGAAGGCCCATAACCGTCTTCTACACGAGAGGCAGTTGGAGGGAGCGGGTGCGCCAGGGGCAAATGCCTCTGGCGCATCTGCCTTATTCTGCCCCGGCCTCTTCTGCAGCCGGCGCTCCTCTTGCCAACAATGGATGCCCCGGCCTCCTCCGCAGCCGGCGCTCCCTTTTTGGCCGAAAACGATTGAAAATCGGTAGGGGCGCCCCTTGTGGGCGCCCTTCGTGGGATATCCTGGCGTCCGGATTCAGATGCGATTGCCCTGAATTCCCCCCCCGCCCGATATTGACGAACAGGCGGCAGTATAGTTGAATTACTGTTCTGCGGCCTGCCGTACCGCCTCCGGGCCGGTTACAGGCATGGCGATGATCGGACCGCTCTCCGCTTTTACCGAAAGGAGAGGGGAAGGTTTATAATGATCCGGCAGGTTTGCCCTGTTCGCCTGCGCGCGCTTTGCAAAGAATCAGGCAGGTCGAAAGGAGAGAAGGATTTCATGACTGGTGGCACCCGATCAGGGAAATACAGCTACATCGTGGCGCTATGCCTGTTGACCTTTGTGCTGGTGGTTGCCTGGTCGGCCACCGCGGCGGCGCAGCAGGGGATAGGTAGTACAGGCGATGTATTCGATCCGCATGAGCTGCCGCCGGCGCCGGCAACGCCAACGCCAACACCGGGGCCCACGCCAACGCCGCGGCCCACGCCAAAGCCCGGAGAGCCCGCGCCCGCGCCCACGACAAACCCGACCCTTACCGAACTCGAAATCCGCGCCGCCCTGGCCCCCAATCGCATCGTCTTCCATCCGGCCACGCCGGTGCAGCTGTGCAAAGTGGGCGCTGGACTGCAGGTCTACTTCGTTGGCGCCGACGGCAAAACATACTTCGGTCCCTGGGTCCCTTCCTTCGCCGAGCTGGCCGCAACCTATCCGGAAGGCGAGTCGGCCTCGATCTACAGCGGCCGCAATCCGCTCACCGGCAAGGCGGTCAGTATCGACTATCTGCCCTCCAAACATATACTGCGCGTCAGCACCTTCTACGCCGACAGGCCGCCCCATGACATCGACAAGCCCTATGTGTACACGGTAGACCACATCCATAACATCACGCACGAGCAGTGGTAGGCCGGCCCTCCTGTCAGGGGGGGTCCGCCAGCCCTATCTGCGCCAGGACCAGCTCAGGCGCCCACACACCGATCTCGACCGTCGGCACCAGGGTTTCGGCGTTGTAGACGATCAGCCTCAGCTCGTAGTCGCCCGCCGCCAGGCCGGACGGGATGGGAAATCGAACCAGCGTATCGACCGCCTCTCCCGCCGGCCAGCCGCTCGTGTGCCGGTAGTCCAGCCTTGCCAGAATGAGCCTCTGGTCCCTCTGATAGAGGCTTGCGCCCCCGGGACCGTGCAGCCGCAGAGAAACTGCGTAATCGACATCCAGGTCGGGCTGGGTCAGCCACTGCAGAGCCACCCACAGCGAACGGTCCTCCGCCAGCGTGATCCTCTCCTGCGACGGCAGCTGCTCTCTCCCCACGCCCAGGGCAACGCCCCGCAGCTCGATACCGCCGTCGTACCGGACCGTACGCGGTTCCAGCGAGTCGTAGAGCGTCCACGGGCTCTCCAGGTCGACCTCCGTGTAGCTGTGTACGCTGAAATTGCGGTGCTCGTCGCGCCCCCGCTTGTGGCCGTACTTGTCGAGGAGCCCCAGGAGATACCGGTTGCGATCGAGCCGTCCAAGAGAGTCCTTCCACTCCAATGCTTTTACAGTAGAGATGTTTTCAGTTGCCCTCAGCTCCGATTCGACCATGAGCGGCAGGTCAAGCGCTTCGGCATCGACAAAGAGGGCCGGCGCCGCCCCCTGGTAAAGGTATCTGAAGCCGAAGTTCGCCTGGGGCTTGTAGGGCAGCAGATAGACCGTGCCCGTCTCGGATGGCAGTGCGCTCAGCGTGGCGGCGACACCTTTCCACTCCCCGTGGAACGCCCTGTAGTACCGCGAGCCGGCCGCCAGCTCCTGGAAGTAGATGCGATACGTCGTCGCGCCCTGGACCGCAACAACCGCGCCGGCCGCAATGCCCAGCGCGATCGCAACGCCCCTGGCCCGTTGCGCGTAGAAAACAGCCGCGCCTTGCGGCAGCGCGCGCGCCTGCGCGCTGAAGAGTCGGCAGGCCTGCCACAGACCGACCCCAATCAGCAGATAGACGGCCGGCACAACCCCGATCATGCGCAGAAAACTGGCCGAATCGACCCCTTCAATCGCCAGCGCGGCCGGCAGGAACAGGATGACAAGCCAGAGAAGCAGCAGACGGTGGGCGGGCCTCTGCCGGCGCCGGATGGCCGTCCCCGCGCCGAACAGAAACAGGACCATCTCCCATGCCGTCAGCATCGGCCGGCCGGGCGCATTGTGGCGCAGGCTCCAGTCGCCGCGCGACCCGAAGGCCAGCAGGTGTCTCCAGATGTTCCCCAAAAAGGCGCCGAGGGGCTCTCCCTGGCTGCGATCGGGGCTGAAGACCAGTACCTGGTCGCTGCGCATGAAAAAATGGTTGGGATGCAGGAGAAAGTGGAGGACGATCGGAGCGGCCACCAGCCCGGCGATACCGAGGAAAAGGCCGCACATCGGCAGGTAGGGGCGCAGGCGCAACAGCAGCTGCGTCAGGCGGCGCGGCCAGCTGTCGCCTTCCCCTCTCCCGCCTCCATCCTGACCGCGGGCGATAGAAGGCAGAAAGCTCAGACCGAAGAGGAGAAACAGAAAGGGCAGGAAACGGGCCGGGATATAGGTATACGGCAGCAGCCCGGCGCACGCGCCTGACAGCGCGACCTGCCCAAAACTTCGCCGCCTCCAACCCGACCAGAGCAGGGCAAGGCAGAGACAGAGAAACAGGGGCAGGAAATTGGCCCTGACCCCCGCCCGCCCGATGAATGTCTGGCTGACGGATACGGCCAGCAGGCCCGCGGCCGCCCCGCCGACTACCAGGCCGCGCCACGGCGTAGGCTGCCCGCTCTCCTCCCGGTCAAAGAGGGTCCAGCCCAGCCAGAAGAGGGCGAAGACGGTCAACGCGCTGGCCGCGGCGGCCGGCAGGTGGGTGGCAAGCAGCGTGCGGCCAAACAGCGCGGTGGCCAGCGCAACCGCATAGACCACCATCCCTTCGCGTCCACCGTGCCCCGTAAAGAAAACAGCGTGCTCGCCCTGCAGCACGCGCAGAGCATCCACGCCGTGCGCGCCTTCGTCCTGGTTTATGCCGGGCGGGAGCTCGTCCAACCGGTAGAGGCGGAGCGCCGCAACCGCCACGGCCAGCGCGACCACAACCCCTGCCGCGACCGCCACCAGGGCGCGCCGTTCGCCTCTGCGTCCTTCTTCGCTGCGCTTCAGCCGTTTAGCCGAAGTTGGTGTTGCGGTCATGACCGTTGTCGGCGCCCTGTGCCGCATATCGCTCGCAAAAAGCCCCCTGGCGGGACCGCTTGGGCCTTCGCTGCCGCCCAAAGCAACTCACCAGGAGAGGCGCTTGGATAATAGCCGATCTACCTGGGATTGTCTATCGGTCCGGGCACAGTCCGGAGGAACGGTATGCTGGCGTCCGGATCTGGATGCGATCGCGCTGTGCCCCCGGCGACCGCACATTGTCAAAAGGGCGGCATACTGCTATTCTGGGGCTCAGCTCAGGCCCGTTTTCCGGCCTCTTTTTGCCCCCAACTGTCTGTTGACTTTACAATAGACGCGCTGCGTAACGATGTGGAAGAAAGGGAGAGAATCTTATGGCGCTGTCTGCCACAGAGGGAGAACGTTTGTCACGGTTGGAAGGCGCATATGAACATCTGGCTACCAAGGCGGACGTTGAACGGGTGCGGACCGATGTCGAGCGGGTGCGTTCTGAACTGAAAGGAATGAAGTGGATAATCGGCGCGGGCATTGTAGGAGCTGGGGCGTTCGCGTCAATAATCTCCGTAGCGGCCTCCCTTGCCTTTCGTTAAGATCCGGCGCGCTGCGCCCCCTTGTCTGATTGCCGTATGAATTGGAGAGGTTGTCCCAGGTAGAGAGTGCAGAAAAGGGGAGGGAGAACGAAATGTCCGAGCGTTCCGTTTCGGCAACCGAATCAGCAGTGCCCCACCAGAAGAGCGAGAAGAGCCCCGGCGGCGTCAGTCGGGACGACGACCGTAGCGTCGCGGCCGTCCATCCGCCATTGACGGCTGCGGACAGACGCGCCATAGAACATCTTGTCACCGAGGACGACAGGCCCGTGGACAACCGCTTTTCCGAAAAGCAGCGCCGCCTGCTCACAAGCCCGCTGTACAGCTCCTGGGCCGGTCCCGGCGGGGGGCGACCGTTCATGGTCTGCGCCGATGTCGGAGTTTTTCTGCACCCCCGCGAAGCGCCGCTGGTGCCGGATGTATTTCTCAGCCTGGATGTAGAGGAGCTGCAGGAGCCGTGGGCCAAGGAGGGTCGCAGCTACTTCATCTGGGAGTACAAGAAGGCGCCGGACGTGGTGATCGAACTGGTGTCGAACGAGAAGGGCGGCGAGATGGCGGGCAAATATGTGAGGTACGCCGATTTTGGGGTACCGTTGTACGTGGTGTTCGACCCGTTGCGGCTGGTGCAGGCGGAAGCGGTGCGGGCCTATCGCCGCACGCCGGCGGCGGTCTACCGGCCGTGCGGCTACGACATACTGCCGGGGGTTGGGCTGGGCCTTCGCCTGTGGCGTGGGCGATTTGAGAATCTGGATGCGACCTGGTTGCGCTGGCAAAATGCGTCGGGCGAGCTCATTCCCACGGGCGGCGAACGCGCCGACCGGCTTGCGGCCCTGCTGCGCGCGCACGGAATCTCCCCGGACAACGGCACGACCGATTAGCTATGCCTTTTCCTGGTTTTTGTTTGGGCGACTGGACGGGCGGAGACCTGCCGGCTGCAATGCCGTCAATCCACGAATCCGCCCAATCCTGCTCCGGCTTCATGCGCGGCGCTCGACGAAGGGCAGGCCCGTTAACTGTGATGAACAGAGAGCCACCGCAACCCAAGCAGAGAATCTTGCTTAGATGGGCACGGGTAGATGCCATTTGGCGGGAAATTGGTCAGTCGGCAGGATTCTGGTTGCGGTCGTCCAGAAGTTGGGAGAGGGAGAGACATGCTTTTGTCGTGTAATTGATTCTGATTCCCTTGAGGCATGCGTGATCAAAGAAGGGGGAGGAATCTGGCTTGAGAGTGCTCTTGGGTATGCGTGGGTTTTTCCGGTCTCCGATTTCAATGTAATGGCTTACAAATGTTGGTTCAGGAACTGAGGGAGCTGAAGAACTGTCAACATGAAAGACGAACCACAGGTAATGCAGCATTGGAGTAGACCACAGCAGTTGGTACTTTCCTTTTTTGTGTGGGCTTGTACCCTTGAGTTCCACAAATAGGGCAAAGACCTTGTTTTCTGATTCCCAAAGTATTAAGTAGTCGCAGAGAGAGTCCCACTTCCTACTGCTGCCTTCTTCGAGGACTCGCCATTGGCCCGCCCTATCTGGTCGAACGATGGCTGCGGATCTCGGTATATCAAGAATACTGATACACATATTAACGTTGTTGTCGCTTTCTCGGAGTCTTATTGTCTCGTCAGTCCTGTCGCATTCGGGAAGCAGTTTTTCTGATTCCACATTATTGGCCACCCATGCGACAAACGCCACGACATTACTCCTCCTCTTCCTCACTGTGCAAACGGGAAAACAGGTCGTTTGAAACGCGGTTTATGCTATTGATAGTCTTGTCGAACATCGGCATATCGATGCCGAACCTGTCTATTGTGCACGGGGTAAGCCCCTTGTTCTCTGCGATATAGGCTTTGACCGCTGCTGGGTCCAGCCTCTCGTTATCCTTGTATCCATGCTGTTTCCTGGTCTCTTCTTTGTCTGCAAACGGTTCGTTTAGCATAATCAGGTTGTTGATCTCTTTGACAATATAGTCGCTATGAGTCGTGATAAGAACCATCATGCCAAGGTTGACCAATTGAGCCAGGAGGCGAGCGAACTGAATCTGATTGGCGGTATCGAGGTGACTTTCAGGTTCATCAATTATGATCAAGCGACTGTCGTCCGGGTGCAGTTCCCGCAAGAAAAAGTTCAGTTCTGCCAATTCCAGCGCTGAAGAAGAAGCGGTGTGGATGGGGATATCAAAGTCAACCCTATTATTGGGCATGGATACGAAACGCAATGAACTACTGGTAACCCTGTATCGACCGCCAAGAATCTCTTCAACGGCGTTTGCCTTGGCGCCATCTATATTGCTTGCAGTTTCATCCACCGAGAGCAACACTCTTCTGAGCGAATCTATGTTTTCGTTTACCGGTAGGGGATAACTGCTTAACTTTTCTGATGCCACAAGACGAGCGGGTTTGTCCGTGTCCCAGTCTTCGCGTGGGTACTCTACGGAAAAAACCGCTTGGCTTTTTGCGTAATCCAGGTCATGTATAAACAGAGGAATAGAATGACGTGACGAAGAAAAGATCTCTGGCCTTTGCAAAAAGATAAAGGCGCCGCCATTCAGGAAATGCAAGAATGAGTTCGCGAAAGGCATTTCGTAATGATGAGGAGGTAACCCTTTAGACCTGTTCAACTCTTCGCCCGACAGCTTGGCAACGACCTCTCCTTTGTCGAAGTTCCAGCCGATAGTCATACCTTCCTGGCCTAGAGGCCCGCGGGTGGAATAGAATTGCAAAAGCGGCTTAGCTTCGGTCAAGCGGAGAGAACTGCTCTTGAACTGTTCTGGTGAACTGCGGAACGTGCGGGAAAGTCCGTTCTTCGAGTACTCTTTTGTCATCTCAGAGATCAAATGTTCACGTTCTCGGTCGAGAGTCTCCCTATCGATGCGCCATCCAAACTGTCCTTCGTTCAGTAACTCCTTGACGACTGCAACAGTTGAGCCAAGCCCTTTCCTCTGGAAGTAGCTCTCAACAAAGGACCTCCCCCATCCGCTGCGAAACTGCCTGTCGATTCCATTCAGGAATCCAAACAGTGCATAAGCGATATAGGTTTTCCCCGTGTTGTTGCGCCCGGCGATAATCGTGAGGTCGCCTAACTCCAGGCCCGCCTTTCTGATTGGCCCAAGATTCTCAAACTCAAACCTCATGCTTAGTCGCCTTTCCACATAGTTCGGGGCGCTCTCACGGCCTGTCCAGAGCATATCACCATCCGGCTCGGTCTGCAATGCAGCTGCGCAGAACCTGTGGGTTCTATCAAGCGCGCCCCAATACCTGGCCCACGAGCAGGAGTACCGATTGGAACGGTTCACCGATCTCGCGGAGAGACGGAGCTATGGCCGCGAAACGCCGTCGACACACAGCAGCCTGCGAGCTCCGGCTTTCGTTGAAAGCGCTTGGGGGCAGCAGGCCGATCAGCCACCTATCCAGTGAATACGAGGTTCATGCCGATCAGATACGAGCCTCGAAACGGCAACGGCTGGCAGACCTGCCCGACAATGTGGTCGGCCCCAAACGTCAGATCACGGAATGGGGAGAAAAAGGCGCATCCAAAGGGATGCGTTGAGAACTGCCGTTCCGCCGCGCTCCGCAACGATGCCCCATCCGGTCGCCGACGGCGCATTGTCAAAAGGGCGGCATACTGCTATTCTGGAGCTTAGCTAAGGCACGGGATCAGGCGCCCGTCGCCTGCTTCCCCGCAGAAGCCAGGAGAAGGAGATGCGCGGACGTTCCGTTTCGGCAACCGAATCAGCAGTGCCCCAACAGAAGAGCGAGAAGAGCCCCGGCGCGGACAGTCGGGACGACGACCGCAGCGTCGCGGCCGTCCATCCGCCATTGACGGCTGCGGACAGACGCGCCATAGAACATCTTGTCACCGAGGACGACAGGCCCGTGGACAACCGCTTTTCCGAAAAGCAGCGCCGCCTGCTCACAAGCCCGCTGTACAGCTCCTGGGCCGGACCCGGCGGGGGGCGACCGTTCATGGTCTGCGCCGATGTCGGCGTTTTTCTGCACCCCCGCGAAGCGCCGCTGGTGCCGGATGTATTTCTCAGCCTGGATGTAAAGGAGCTGCAGGAGCCGTGGGCCAAGGAGGGTCGCAGCTACTTCATCTGGGAGTACAAGAAGGCGCCGGACGTGGTGATCGAACTGGTGTCGAACGAGAAGGGCGGGGAGATGGCGGGCAAATATGTGAGGTACGCCGATTTTGGGGTACCGTTGTACGTGGTGTTCGACCCGTTGCGGCTGGTGCAGGCGGAAGCGGTGCGGGCCTATCGCCGCACGCCGGCGGCGGCCTACCGGCCGTGCGGCTACGAGACATTGCCGGGGGTTGGGTTGGGCCTTCGCCTGTGGCGCGGGCGATTTGAGAATCTGGATGCGACCTGGTTGCGCTGGCAAAATGCGTCGGGCGAGCTCATTCCCACGGGCGGCGAACGCGCCGCCCGGGAAAGAGCCAGAGCCGACCGGCTAGCGGCCCTGCTGCGCGCGCACGGAATCTCCCCGGACAACGGCACGACCGATTAGCTATGCCTTTTTCTGGTTCCTGTTTGGGCGACTGGACGGGCGGAGACCTGCCGGCAGGAAAGCCCTCAATCCCCGAATCCGCCCACTCCCGCTCCGGCTTCATGCGCGGCGCTCGACAAAGGGCAGGCCCGTTTTCCGGCCTCTTTTGCCCCCAACTGTCTGTTGACTTTACAATAGACGCGCTGCGTAACGACATGGAAGAAAGGGAGAGAATCCTATGGCGCTGTCTGCCGCAGAGGGAGAACGTTTGTCACGGTTGGAAGGCGCATATGAACATCTGGCTACCAAGGCGGACGTTGAACGGGTGCGGACCGATGTCGAGCGGGTGCGGACCGACGTCGAGCGGGTGCGTTCTGAACTGAAAGGAATGAAGTGGATAATCGGCGCGGGCATTGCGGGAGCTGGAGCGTTCGCGTCAATAATCTCCGTAGCGGCCTCCCTTGCCTTTCGTTAAGATCCGGCGCGCTGCGCCCCCTTGTCTGATTGCCGTATGAATTGGAGAGGTTGTCCCAGGTAGAGGGAGAACGAAATGTCCGAGCGTTCCGTTTCGGCAACCGAATCAGCAGTGCCCCAAGAGAGGAGCGAGAGGAGCCCCGGCGCGGACAGTCGGGAGGAGGACCGCAGCGTCGCGGCCGTTCATCCGCCGCTGACGGCTGCGGACAGGCGCGCCATCGAGCATCTTGTCACCGAGGACGACAGGCCCGTGGACAACCGATTTTCCGAAAAGCAGCGCCGCCTGCTCACAAGCCCGCTGTACAGCTCCTGGGCCGGACCCGGCGGCGGGCGACCGTTCATGGTCTGCGCCGATGTCGGCGTTTTTCTGCACCCCCGCGAAGCGCCGCTGGCGCCGGATGTCTTTCTCAGCCTGGATGTAAAGGAGCTGCAGGAGCCGTGGGCCAAGGAGGGTCGCAGCTACTTCATCTGGGAGTACAAGAAGGCGCCGGACGTGGTGATCGAGGTGGTGTCGAACGAGAAGGGCGGCGAGATGGCGGGCAAATATGCGAGGTACGCCTATTTTGGGGTACCGTTGTACGTGGTGTACGACCCGTTGCGGCTGGTGCAGGCGGAAGCGGTGCGGGCCTATCGCCGCACGCCGGCGGCGGTCTACCGGCCGTGCGGCTACGAGCTACTGCCTGGGGTTGGGTTGGGCCTTCGCCTGTGGCGCGGGCGATTTGAGAATCTGGATGCGACCTGGTTGCGCTGGCAAAATGCGTCGGGCGAGCTCATCCCCACGGGCGGCGAACGCGCCGACCGGGAGAGAGACAGAGCCGATCGGGAGCGAGACAGGGCCGATCGGGAGCGAGACAGGGCCGCCCGAGAGATAGACAGGGCCGCCCGGGAAGGAAACAGGGCCGACCGGCTTGCGGCCCTGCTGCGCGCGCACGGAATCTCCCCGGACAACGGCACGACCGATTAGCTATGCCTTTTCCTGTGAAAATCGGTTTTTTGGCCGAAAACAGTTGACAAATGGTAGGGGCGCCCCTTGTGGGCGCCCTTCGTGGAATATTTCTCTCCAAAGAAAGTGCAGGAAGACCTATGCAGGCGCTTGACGAACTGCGAAGCCGTGCGCAGGAGGAGTTGGCTGCGGCCGCGACGCTGGAAGCGACGGAGGCATGGTACCGGGACTATCTGGGGCGCAACGGCGCCGTTACCGGCTTCCTGCGCGGGCTGAACCAGCTGCCGCGGGAGGAACGCCCTGAGGCCGGTCGGGCTGGAAACGCGCTCAAAAACGAGCTGGAAGCTGCCCTGCACACGCGCCAGGACGCGATCCGCCAGCAGGAGATGGAGCGGTCGCTCGCCGCCGAGGGCGTCGACGTAACCCTGCCGGGGCGCAGGCCGGCCCTGGGCAGGATCCATCCCAGCAACCAGACGCTGCGAGAGATCGCGCAGATCTTCGGGCAGATGGGCTTCCAGGTCTACGACTCGCCTGAGGTCGAGACGGACGAGAACAACTTCGGCCTGTTGAACATCCCTGAAGGCCATCCCGCGCGTGATATGTGGGATACCTTTTACACAACCACGCCGGGCGTGATCCTGCGCACCCACACCAGCCCCGGCCAGATCCACGCCATGCGCGACTACTGCCCGCAGCCGATCCGGGTGATACTGCCGGGCAAATGCTACCGCCATGAGGACGTGAGCGCCCGTTACGACATGATGTTCCACCAGGTCGAGGGGTTGGTCGTCGGCCGCAACGTCACCTTCAGCGACCTCAAGGGAACGCTCGTGAACTTCGCCAACCAGATGTTCGGCGAGGGGCGCAGGCTCCGTTTCCGCAAGAGCTATTTCCCCTTCACCGAGCCGAGCGTCGAGGTCGACGCCGGCTGTGTTCTGTGCGGGGGCAGGGGTTGCCGCATCTGCAAACAGACCGGCTGGCTGGAGATCTTAGGCGCGGGGATGGTGCATCCGGTTGTGCTGCAAAACGGCGGCTACGACCCTTCCGTCTTCAGCGGATTCGCCTTCGGCATGGGGCCGGAGCGGATCGCGATGCTCAAATACGGCATCGACGACATCCGCTACTTCTTCACCAACGACGTGCGCTTTCTTGAGCGGGTCGGATGAGCCGGCGGCCAGCCAACCCGGCGCCGGCCGGTTGCTGGCCGCTGCGCCAACCGTCACCCGTCCAGCGCCCGCCGCATCGCCTCTCCCTCCTTCTGCCAGAACTGATGTAGGATCGCGATCTCTGTGCCGATGCAGAAGTGGCGCGCGCCCATGTCCAGGTACTGCTTGGCCTCGTCTGCCGTGTTGATTTCGATGCGCGGAATAACGCCTGCCGCCAGGCAGGCCTCGATGACCCGCTTCTCTCCCGCCTGCACGCGCGCGTCCTTGCTCTTTGGCGAAACGCCGATACTCATCGAGAAGTCGGACGGACCCCATTGCAGCATCTCCACCCCGTCCACGGCCAGGATCTCGTCCAGTTCATCCAGCGCCGGCTTCTTTTCCAGCATGAATGCGACCACAATCCTGTCGAGCGCCTCCACGTAGGCCTCGTCGCCGCCGTATCCCATGTAGGAGAAGCGGCGGGTGGCGACACCGTAGGTGCCGCCCGTCTGCGGCGAGTCGGCCCGCACGTAGCCGACACAGTCGCGCGCGCCCTGGGCCGAGCGCACGTCCGAGAAGAGTACGCTGTTGAACCCGGAGCCGACCGCCCTCTGCGCGATGTATTCGTTGTTGGCCCAGTCGATCTTGATCATCGAGCCCAGGTTGTGCAGTTCGGCCGCGCGGCAGATGTTGTCCAGGTCGTGTAGCGAGTAGGTGCCGTACTCGGCCACAAACTCCACGTAGTCATAGAGCCCTGTGTGGCCCAGGACCTCGACGACGTTCGGCCATACGGTATGGATGTGTGTCGCCACCGTCGGTTTGCCCTGATCGAGCAGGCTGCGAAGGATATTCGCGCGCATTGCGGGTTTCTCCAGTTGGGTTGGCGCGCTGACGGTCCGCCGAAGCGTATGTCAGCCTGTGCCGGAGGTAGGAAAAGAGGAGAGAGCGCTCTCTCTCCTCGGCTGTGTCAAGTATAGCACAGCCCAAAACGGAATGACAGTTGCCGGATCAGGCCACTGCCGCTCCGATGCGGGCAGCGCGTCTGCCCCTGCGCAACGCCGGATACGGAGAATGCGCGTCCGGCGCCGGCGCGGCTCAGTCGCTCGGTTCCAGCAGTTCCTCGGTCTGCCCGCTGTGAATCAGCAGAACGGTTCCGACGGCGCTGATCCAGTCGTTGAGCTGGCTGCCGTACTGTTCGCGTGCATCGGCGTCCGGGCGGTTCATGCCCAGCAGGGTCAGGTCGGTATCCCTGCTCCAGACTCTCACCGTCTCCGGGAACGGCTGCCCTTGCGGCACGACGACCGCGATTGGTTCGGCGGCGACCCGTACCCTGTCGAGGAGGGCGCGCAGATGGGCTTCGGTCTGTTCGCGACCCTCCCCGCGCTGCAATATCTGCAGCAGGCGAATCGATGCGCCTTCCCATGTCGGATTCTGGGAGATGATATGGGCCAGCAGAAGCATCAGGTCGCCGTTGCGGGTGTGGCCCCGCCACCAGACGTCGATGACCTTGCGCTTGCCGAAGCCCCGTTTCTCGTCGTGCCGCAGGTAGAGGACCGATTTGTCCAGGTCGTACAGCGTCGAAAGCAGCCGCAAGGATAGCGCGCGCCCGCCCTCCGTATCGCTCCATCCCATCAGCACCGTGTTCGGCTCAAGGCCGCCCACGCCATGGGACTGGCAGACGGTCACCGCGCCCGAGTAAAAGCTGTCCACAATGTCGGCTTCGGCGAAGGCCGACATGTTCTGCTCGAGAATGAAGGCGCGAATCTGCCGCCGCGCCACGCTGCGCAGCCGTCGTTCCGCCAGTTTGTCGATATCCCCCACCAGCAGCTGATAGAAGGAGACGATGCCATAGCCGCGGCTGAGCCAGTCGGCGACCTCGACCAGCGGCGCGCGATTGTGGGGCTGGCCGGTGAAGACGAGGATGTTGGGACGCCAGTTCTTGGCATGGTAGACCGAGCGCTCCAGGTTCAGGAGTGATTGCCGCGCCAGCGAAAACCAGATCCCGTTGCGCACGTCGCCCCATGTGCGGATGGTCGAGCGGCGTTCCAGGTAGAAGTAGATGCCGTAGCTGATCAGAATGGCGACGATGGTCGCCAGCGGGTTGATCACGAACATCGCGCCGTAGCAGCCGGCCGCGCCCAGCAGGGAGAGGCCGGGATGGATCTTGGCCCGCGGCCGGAAGCTCGGGTTGCCCACCAGCTTCTCGATGCCCGCCACCAGGTTGGTCATGCCGTATGTGTTGAGGAAAAACATCGTGATGATCGGCGCCACCACGTTGAGGTCGCCGGCCCAGATGACCGCGAACGCGATGCCCGTGCTGATGAGAACGCCCAGGCGCGGTTCGGTCCGGCTGCCCAGGCGGGAGCCGAGCACGCGCGGCACAATGCCGTCGCTCGCCATCGCCTGCAGCGTGCGCGGCGCAGCCACGATGCTGCCCAGCGCGGAGGAGAGCGTAGCCGCCCACACGCCGGTCATAATCAGGGGCGGGAAGATGGAGATGTCCCGCATGATCAGTGTATTGCTCTTCAGCTCATCCGGCGTGCCGTGCAACGAGATCCACAGGACCGAGATGAAGTAGATCGAAGCTGTGAAGAGGACCGAGTAGATCGTCCCTTTGTGGATGCTGCGGCCCGGGTCCTTGAGGTCGCCCGACATGCTGGCGCCGACCGCGATGCCTGTAACCGCGGGGAAAAAGACGGCGAAGACGCTCCAGAAACTCATGCCCTCGCTGTAGGCGGAACCGAGTGTCGGCGCCTGAATCGCGCCCCAGCCGCCGCTGAAGAAGGAGAGGAGAGCCGCCAGCAACGCCGCCAGGATGAAGTACTGTATCTTGATCGCGAAATCCGCGCCGATGAAGGCGACGGCGCCGAAGAGAACCGCAATCAGGGTGGCGAGCAGGCGGGGATCGACCTGGCTGACAAAGGCGATGCCCTCAAGCGATTCGGTGAAGCCGATGATGTAGAAGGCCACCGAGATCGCCTGCGAAAGATAGAGCGGGACGCCGATTGCGCCGCCGATTTCGCGGCCGAGGGTGCGCGAAATCAGGTAATATTTGCCGCCGGCGCGCACGTTCATCGAGGTGGCGATGGCCGACAGCGACAGGCCGGTCAGGAAGCTGATCGAGTTGGCGATGGCGACGATCAGCAGCGCGCCGAGCAGCCCGGCCTGTCCCACGACCCAGCCGGTGCGCAGGAAGAGGATGAGGCCCAGGATCGTGAGCACATTCGGCGTGAAAACGCCGCCAAAGGTGCCGAAGCGGGCCGACGCGCTCTGTCTCTGACGCGCAGCCGCCTGTGCAGACGCGGTCATAAGCGGTCTGTGACCTCCTCGAATGCCTTGCGCCAGTTGCCCGGAACCCTTTCTCCGAGTTCGATCCGTTTGGCGCCGATGAACTGCGCCAGTTCCAGCAGCGACTCCGCCGCGGCAGCACGCGCCTCGGCGTCCTCAGGCGCGTCCTCTTCCTGGTAGATGGCGTGGATGCGGTAGCGCCCCGTCTTGCGGTCGATCTGGGAATCCATCCGGCCGATGAACCGGTCTCCGTGCAGGAGCGGCAGCACATAGTAACCGTGCTGGCGCTTCGCTTTGGGCACATAGATTTCGATGCGGTAGTGGAAGTCGAAGAGCGTCTCCGTTCGCTCGCGGTCACAGATGAGATTGTCGAACGGTGAAAGAAAGACGGTGGGCCCCTTCCACGCCCCGGCGCGAACGGTCTCCAGCAGCGGCAAGGAGTCGCGGTGGAGATACCACGCCTCTTCCCAGGGTCCCTCTTCGTCGACAATCCGGGCCGGCAGCACGGCCTCCCCGGCGACCAGGTCGGCCAGCCGCTGGCGCAGTTTGGGGTATCTGTTGCGAGTGAAGTGGCGGGAGATCTGTCGCTGGCTTGCGATGCCGAGCGCCTTCAGCGCGCGCTGGCATGCAAGGGCCACGACCTCCTCCTCGGCCGGCGGCTCTCTGTCGGCCCACTCCGGCAGCCACGAGCTGCGCAGATGCCACAGCTTCCGGTTGCTCCGCCGGCTGACGCAGATCACCGTGCCAAGCTGTTCCAGCAGGCCGAGCATCAGCGTGGCCGGCTTGCCGCTGAACCAGGTGGAAGAGAACGGGGGGGCGGCCTCCAGATGGTCGAACGCCGCTGAAGGCAAGGGCCCTTCGGACCGGAGCTTCCCGATGATCTGCTTGTGCAGGGACTCGTTGGCCGCCATCCACGCTCGCACCCGCTTCACCCACGCCGCCTTGCTCCCGAAATTGCTCCCAATCCATCGCCGCAGGAGGGGATAGTCTTCGGTCAGGACGAAGGAGGCGCGGTGCGCCTCGCCTTCGATGATGAGGCGTTCTTCCTGGAGCTCATCCAGCAGGGATGGATCGAACTTCCCGATGCGGCTCCAGAGAACGAGCAGCTGTGTGCGCTCCACGGCCCGAATCGGATCGATCTGCAGGCAGTTGATCTGCCGCAAGAGCTCGATGATGCCCTCTTTGGTGGCCGGCGGGCGCGGCGCGGTCAGCCTTTGGGCGCTGACGGCCAGCCGGCGCGCTTCGGTGGGGGTCACTGTAACCGGTTGAATCATATGAACGGGTCAGGAATCTATGCCGAAGCCGGTCTCAGGAGCACGAAACGGACGTCATCTGTCTGTTCGAGCGATGCGGCCCGGCTTCGAAAGTTCAGGCTGTCAGGTCAGGATGCTCTCGCCGATCGCCCTGTACCCTTGGGCCGCCGCGATCAGCTCTTCCAGACTGACCTTTTCGTTGATGATGTGCGCGTCGGCCTCGCTGGCCGGGCCGAAGCCGACTGTCGGGATGCCGGCCACGCCGGCGCTGAACGCGGCATTGGTGCAGAAGCGGTAGGCGTTCAGGCCGGCCTCGATGCCGGCGCCATGCAGTGCGGCCAGCGAGCCGGTCACGAACGGGTCGTCGTCGTCGGCCAGCCAGGCGGGAAAGAACTTTTCGGTTCTGAATCTGTGGCCGGTGTAGCTGGTATATTCCCCCACCCCGACCCCTGCATCCAGCCTGATGTCGGCCAGATCCGGACGCTGCCTGATATCTGCCAGGACCTTCGCCGCGCTCTCCCCGGGCAGCAGCCGCCGGTCGTAGGTCACGCGGCAGATGCTGGGGATGACCGAATGGCCCGGGTAGGGTTCGCTGATGATATCGGTCAGCGCGAAGATTGCCGGCCCCATCTGAGGGTGTTCCTCCAGGGCCAGATCCTCCACGGCCGCGATGACCCGCATCATGTCCAGGACGGCGTTGCGGCCCATCTGGGGCGCTGACGAATGGGAGGGCCGGCCCGTCGTGGTCAGGTGGATCTCGGCGCGTCCGCGGCCGCCCCGCACGAGTTGCAGCTCCGAGGCTTCGCCAATGACGACGAAATCGGCGCCTGTTTGAGCAATAACCTTTTCCAGCGCCACGCCCTCCAGCACCTCCTCCATCACCGATGCGCTGACGACTGCTTTGCCCCTCAGCCTGGCTTTGTCGAGGGCGCTGACGCCGTAAACCATGGCTGCCAGCGCGCCCTTCATGTCGGCTGCGCCGCGCCCGTGAAGCGACTCCCCTGTAACCTGCCCGCTGTACGGGTCCAACGCCCAGGGCACGCCTGGAGAGACGCCGACCGTGTCCGTATGGGCGTCAAAGAGGATGGTGGGGCCGGGCTGCGCGCCTTCCAGCACGCCGATTACGTTGCCGACGCCGTCCGTCCACACGCTATCGAACGCGAGCGTTTTCATCTCGGCCTCGATGCGGCCGGCGACCTGCGCTTCCTCGCCGCTCAGGCTGGGGATGCGTACAATCTCTCTCGCAAATCTTGTCAGACGCTCTGTATCGAGCATTCGCCAACTCCTTTCGCATCGCCTGCCGGCACGCGTCGCCGGTTGTCCCGATCAGCGTCGTTGCCGGCGTCGCGAGAATATACTGAAATACTGGAAATAGTGCAACTGTCCTTTCTTGTTCGATTGCGGCGCGGTCCCCATGCAGTTCGACGCATCCACGCGCACAAGGATATTTGCAGGCCCCGGATCTGTCAAACCATGCGCCCATTTCGCAATGCGCCGCGCCGGGGGCAGCGATGCGGCCCCCGATTCCAATGCCTTGCCAAGCGCGTGGCTGTCAGATACACTAGGGAGGGATGAAGTTTCCGTCCCGCCGATCGGTTGCCGGCCTGTGCGCCCCGCCGGGCGCCGGCTGTAACCGACGTCAGCGTCAGGAGCCTCACGCCCACATGAGTGCAACCCGTGCGTTCCAGTCGATCGAAACGACCAAAGACGATCTCGGCCAGCAACAGTACATCGCCGGTGATGAAATCTCGACGACCGTCTACCTGGCGCAGCAGCTGGGCAAACCGCTGCTCACCGAGGGGCCGGCCGGCGTCGGCAAGACCGAGCTTGCCAAGGCGGTTGCCGGCTCGTTGGACCGTCCGCTCATCCGCCTGCAGTGCTACGAAGGGTTGGACGAGACGAAGGCTCTCTATGAGTGGGAATACGCCAAGCAGCTTCTCTACACGCAGCTGCTGCGCGATCAGCTGCAGGAAACGCTGGCCGGAACCAGTTCGCTGGCGGAGGCGGCCGACCGGCTGACCGACGAGGAGGACGTCTTCTTTTCGATGCGATTCCTGTTGCAGCGTCCCCTGCTGCGGGCGATTCTCAGCGACGCGCCGGTCGTTCTGCTGATCGACGAGATCGACCGCGCCGATGCCGAGTTCGAGGCCTTTCTGCTGGAGGTGTTGAGCGACTTTCAGGTGAGCGTACCCGAACTGGGCACGCTGGCGGCCAATCATATGCCGATCGTCGTGCTGACCAGCAACAACACGCGCGAACTGAGCGAGGCGCTCAAGCGGCGCTGTCTCTACCTCTTTATCGGCTATCCCTCGTTGGAGCAGGAGTTGAACGTCGTGCGGCTGAAGGTGCCCGATCTTGCGCCGGAGTTGGCGCGGCAGGCGGTCGAGCTCGTCCAGAGCCTGCGGCAGATGGACCTGCGCAAGCTGCCGAGCATCTCCGAGACGCTGGACTGGGCGCAGGCGCTGGTTACGCTCAACATCGACAACCTGGACCGGAAGACGCTGGAGACGACGCTGAGCGTGCTGTTGAAACACGAGACCGATCTTCGCAAAGTCCAGCGCCAGCTGGGCCGGATGGGTGGGGACGAAGAGGACGGGACCGATTGGGATGATGAGTTGCGCCCGCCGCGCCGCGCCCAATGAGGCCGGCGGTCCGTAGAGGATAAGCAGATGGAAGAGCGAATCGTAAAGTTCATCTCTGCGCTGCGATCGGGCGGGGTGCGGGTCAGCCTGGCGGAGAGCGCCGATGCCTTCTCCGCCGTCGAGAACCTGGGCGTGCGCGATCGCGATACTTTCCGCCTCAGTCTGAGGGCAACTTTGGTCAAGGACGTTGAAAGTCTGCCCACCTTCGAGGAGCTTTTCCCGCTCTTCTTTGGCAGCGGCGAACCGCCTCCATTGATGAACATGGTGGAGGACCTGACCGAAGAAGAGGCCAACATGCTGGCCGAGGCTTTGCGTCAGTTCGGCCAGCAGCTGCGCGACATGCTGGAGCGGCTGCTGCGCGGTGAGGAGCTCTCTCCGCAGGAGCTGGACACGCTGGGTCAGATGGTCGGCCTGAACCATGCCGACGACCTGCGCTACCGCGAGTGGATGGCGCGACGCATGCAGCGCGCGCTCCAGTTCGACCAGGTGCGTAAGGCGATGAAGGAGATCATGGAGCTGATGGCGCAGATGGGCATGAACAAGCAGCGCCTGGAGCAGATGCGCGAGCTGGTCGCCCAGAACATGGAGTCGCTGCGGGAACAGATGCGCCGCTACGCCGGCCAGCAGATTGCCGAAAACATGGCCGAACAGCGGCCGGAGGACCATCTGGACGGCCTTATGGACCGACCGTTCCAGGCTCTCTCCGACGGCGACATGCAGAAGTTGCGCCAGGAGGTGCGGCGGCTGGCCGCGCTGCTGCGCAGCCGCATCGCCCTGCGGCAGAAGCGTGCCAAAAGCGGGCAGCTGGACGCAAAAGCGACGATCCGAGCCAACCTCAAGCATGGCGGTGTACCGTTTCAGATTAAGCACCGTGACCGCACCATAAAGCCCAAATTGGTGGTTATCTGCGACATCAGCACGTCGATGCGCCACTGCACCGAGCTGATGCTTTCGCTGCTGTACGAGCTGCAGGACCAGGTAAGCAAGACGCACGCCTTCGCCTTCATCGACCATCTGGAGTACATTACGCCGGACTTCCAGGGCAACCGCGCCAACGAGGCGATCCAGCAGGTGTTGATTCGTATGCCGCCCGGCTACTACAGCACCGATCTGGGCCACAGTTTGCAGAACTTCGCCGACGGGTACCTGGACACGATCGATCACCGCACAACTTTGATCGTTGTCGGCGACGGGCGCAACAACCACAACGATCCCCGACTGGATATCTTCAAGAAGATGGCGCGTCGCAGCCGCCGCACCCTCTGGCTGAACCCGGAGATGCCGATCTTGTGGGGCAGCGGCGACAGCGATATGCTGGAATACCTCCCCCTGTGCGACCGGATATTGCAGGTCAGTACCCTCTCTGAGCTGACGGCTGCGGTGGACCAGTTGCTCGTCGAGAAATGATGGCCGTCTGCGCCGCGGAGTTGGCGAAGTAGCGTGACCGAATCCCGCCCAAAGACAATCGCAAAATTCGGAGGTTGGATCCTGGCGCTCTACCTGGTCGGCGCGCTTCTCTTCGTCGCCGCCCAGCGTTCAGCTCTGTTGGCACGCGTCCAGAGGACGCTGCTGAACATCTCCGCCGTCAACCCCGTCCCCGTCGTGGATCCCTGCCTTCAGGACGAGACCGCCGGCGCCACTGTGGCCCGTGTCGACTACAGGGACACCGAGGCGCTGCACGCACTCTTTGAACGCGTCGACATCTGGCACGTTGAACCGGAACAGCGCACGGCCGTGGCCCTGGTTTCGCCGGCGGACCAGGCCTGGCTGACCGGCGAGCGCTACATCTTCGCCGAGGAGAAGCAGATGACCGCGGCGCTGCCGGACCCTTGCGCAATCCAGGCGCTGTCGGACGAGAGCGACGAAGGCGGAATCCCCGGCTATGCCTGCTATCGTACCGTCGAGGAGACCTACAGCGACCTCGCCGCGCTGGCCGAAGCACACCCCGGACTGGCTGAATGGGATGACATCGGCAACAGCTGGTACAAGGTCCGCAGCCTGGGCCTGGCCGGTTACGACATCGTATCACTCGTTCTGACCAACAAAGAGAAGACCGGCATCGAAAAGGGCGAGCTGGTCGTGATCGCCGCGGCCCACCCCCGCGAACTGTCGACCGCTGAGCTGGCCATCCGCTTTGCGGAAAAGCTGCTCGCGGGATATGGGGAGGACGCCGATCTGACCTGGCTGCTCGACTACAACCGCATTCACGTAATCCCCCTCGTCAACCCCGACGGCCGCACCTGGGTCGAGTTGGGGCATCTTTGGCGCAAGAACACGAACGGCACCAACGGCTGCGAATTTCCCCGCCACGGGATCGACCTCAATCGCAACGGCAGCTTTCTGTGGAACCATTGCGAAGGCTGTTCATCGGGCGACGCCTGCTCCCTCTTTTACCGCGGCCAGAAGGCGGCGTCCGAACCGGAGACGCGCGCGATCGAGAACTACCTGCGCGACGTGTTCGAGGACCAGCGCGGCGAGGGCTACAACGATGCGGCCGCGCAGGACACCAACGGTATTTTCATCTCGCTCCACGCCTACGGCCGCCTCATCCTCTACCCTTGGGAGCACTCGTCCACGCCCGCGCCGAACCGGGACGAGCTGCGGCGTCTGGGCCGCAAGCTCGGCTATGCGCCCGGCTACAGGGTCTGCTATCCCGAGCTGTGTCTCTATCGCTTTGACGGCAGCGCGACCGATTTCGCATACGGCACGCTCGGCGTCGCCTCCTATACCTATGAGCTCGGCACTGCGTTTTTTCAGAGCTGCGCCTACTTCGAAGAGGCCGTCGTCGAGCAGAACCTGTCCTCGCTCCTCTATGCGGCCAAGGCGGCCCGCCGCCCCTACCAGCTTGCGGCCGGGCCGGATGTGACGAACGCGCGCGCGCAGCCAACCTGGGCCGAGCCGGGGACGCCCATCACGTTGACCGCGACCGCGGATGACACGCTCACTGCCGGCAGCGGCGCCGACAAGGAGCCGTCCCAGAACATCAGCGCGGCCCGCTTCTCCATCGAGGCGCCCTCCTGGATTGCGACCACCTTCGCAACGCTTCAGGCGCATGATGGCGCGTTCGATGCCGCCACCGAAACGGTGACCGGAACGCTCGACACGACCGACCTGCAGCCCGGCACTTACACCGTTTTCATCGAGGCGCAGGACGCGGACGGCAACTGGGGTCCACCGACGGGGCTCTTTCTCGAGGTCGTCGCGTCTGGCGTGGAGCTGACGCCGACGCCAACGCCGCGGCCGGCGCCGGCCCCGACGCCGCTACCCACACCGTACACTCTCTATCTGCCCAATGTATGGCGGTAGAGGGGTCTGATTCTTAGCCAAACCGATTCTTCCACTGTATAATGCAAACCCGGATTCACGGTGTCAGGTGGTTGGGCGCCCATGCGATCTCTGACCACTGCCCGCCGACCACCGCCCCAATGCGGCCAAAGGAGCAGAGCGATGGCGAAGATGCAAGCGGACTATATCTGGATGAACGGCGAGATCATCCCGTGGGAGCAGGCGACGGTCCATGTATTCACGCACGCTCTGCACTACGGCAGCAGCGCGTTTGAAGGCATTCGCGCCTACGAACTGAACGAAGCGGCCGCCATTTTCCGCGGCCCTGAGCATTTCGAGCGGCTGCTCTACTCCTGCAAGGTCGCCCGCATCCCATCGCCCCTGGACGTAGACGAGTGGATGGATGTGGCCAAGGCCGTCCTGCTGAAGAACAGTCACTGCAGCGCCTACATCCGACCGCTGGTCTTTCGCGGCTATGAGAGCCTGGGTGTAGACGGGCGCGGCTGTCCTGTGGAGTCGATCCTGGCTACGGTGCCCTGGGGACGCTACTTGGGCGCGGAGGCGATCGAAGAGGGTGTGGATGTGCAGGTGAGCAGCTGGCGGCGCATGGCCTCGAATATGCTCAGCCCGATGGCGAAGATCGGCGGCCAGTACGTCAGCAGCCAGAACGTAGTGATGGAGGCCAAGGACAACGGCTTCACCGAGGGCATCGCGCTCGACGTCAACGGGCAGGTCAGCGAAGGCAGCGGCGAAAACATCTTTGTCATCTACAAAGGCGTGATATATACGCCGCCGCTGGGCAGCAGCATTCTCGGCGGCGTCACGCGCGACGCGGCGATTACGATCGCAAGGGATTTGGGCTACGACCTGCGCGAGCAGGCGATGACGCGTGAGATGCTCTACCTGGCCGACGAGATATTCTTCACCGGCACTGCGGCCGAGATCACGCCGGTGCGCTCGGTGGACCGGATGCCGGTCGGGGACGGCAAGCGAGGTCCGATCACGCAGTCGATCCAGGCTGTTTTCTTCGGCATTATTGAGGACAACATGCCGGACAAGTGGGGTTGGCTCACGCCGGTTCCGTAGTTGCATTGCGGAGGGGCGGGCGTTCTCCCGCTCCTATTCACTCGCCCCGCGGCATCTCTCCGAACCAACGGTCTTCCAGCAGTTCCAGCCCGTTTTTCTGCTCCAACGCCGCAAGAGCTTCATAGAGCGCCGCCTGCAGCCGGTGCGCTTTGATCGACACGGCAATGACATAGGGGTCGGCGTCCAGTGCAGGCCCGACTGCCACGACCGGTCTGCCCTCGCCCTGGGCCAGCCGCAAGCCGACGCCGTCAAGCAGGAGCGCGTCGCCGGCGCCCGTGAGCAGAGCGTCGAGCGCCTCCTGCGATGACCGGAACGGCAGCCGTTCCAGCGCGATGCCCTCCCGTTGCAGGCGGCGGGCGATGGCGTCGCCCCTGCTGCCCCACTCTACCGCGACCGCGCGTCCCGCCAACTCCTCGACGCTCCCGATCGCGCTGTCCGCGCCGACCACCAGTCGGACGCCGGCCTCAAAATAGGGCGGCGAATAGTGTATCTCCTTGGTCATGCGTGGGTTGAAGGGGAAGGCGCTGACGACGGCATCCACGCGGTCAACCCGCAGCGCGTCCAACAGGCTGTCGTAGCCGATAGCGACAATCTCCGCCTCCAGCCCCCACTCTGCCGCAAGCGCCCGCGCCAGGTCCACGTCATATCCGACCGGCGCGCCCTCTGCGTCCAGCCTTTCGAAGGGCGGAAAGCTGGGGTCCATGCCGACGCGCCACGTGCCCCGTTCCTGCATTTGCAGCCAGGTTCTGTCCACCGACGGCCCGCTCTGCCGCAACAGGAGCCAGCCGCCAAGAGCGGCCGCCGCGGCCAGCGCGGCGATGATGAACCACACCTGTGTCGGCTGCAAAGCGTCGCGCAGGTTCACAGCGCCCATCTCCTTGCCGGCCGCAATCCACTGCCCAATGCAGTCAACCCATTCATGGCCCTTCGAACCGGCCCTGTGCGTAGAGCTGCATCTCCAGATAGATCGCCTTGGGATCGAAATCGGTGCTGACAAAGGTGTAGTAGTCCTGGTAGCTCTTCTGGTCCCAGGGGAAGCGAAAGACCCACAGGCACAGACTTTCGAGCCAGGGCCACTCGGTGCGGGCGATTTCGAATGCCCGTGCCGAGTTGAGGATGCGCTCTCCCGGGCGCACGGCCCTGGTCCAGCGGGGATGATCGTTCCAACCGCCTTCGGTGATCATGGCCGTCTTGTCGCCGTCTCCGTTGCGCACCATGATTTCGCGCAGTAGCTCGGCGCGGCGGAAGTTGACGACCGACCCGTGGGCCGGCTCGTCGGCGTCGAAGCCCAGGCCATAGGCATGAATCGCCAGAATATCGAAATAGCCGGCCGCGCCGGCGTCATACATCCTCTGCAAATAGTCCAGGTCGTTCATACTCCATTCGCTGCCGGGTGGATCCAACGTCGGGGCGAGCGCGCCGGCCAGGACCAGCATCTCCGGCGCGGCCTCTTTCACCATTGGGTACACCACCTTCAGCATCTCAACATAGCCGGCCGGGTCGACGGGGCGAAAACCCCACTCCAGGCTCAGATTCGGCTCGTTCCAGATGATAAGATGGCCTACTTTGCCCTGGTAGCGCCGCGCAAACTCTGCCGCGTACAGTCCGAACGCCGCGTAGCTCTCCTCCGGCAGGTAGAGGTGATGCGACTCCTCAGGGCGCGCCCACTCGGGCACGAAGCCCAGGCGCGCGATCACGGTCAGGCCCTGCCTGTTGGCGTGATCGATCACCAGGTCGGGATGACCCCACGAGAACTGGCCGCGTCGCGGTTCGTAGTAGGCCCAGGGGAAATACTCGACAATCCACGGCGCGCCCATCTCGCGTACCATCTCAAGGCTGCGTTTGATCTTGGCCGCGTCCGGCTCGTCGGTCAGGCGCGTATGCACGCCCATCTTGGCGTTGACGGTTGTGACCGTTCGCTGCGGGCCGAGAGGGACCCAGTTACGGAAATAGGTGCGATAGGTGAAGCCGACGACGCTGCACACAAGCAGCGCGCCGATCAGTTTGCGGACACGGGGGGACAGGGCCGCGAGGAATGCTATCCAGTTGGCGAATTTGGATTTTCCGATGGGAACTTCGCCCTTCTCAGCGGGGACGATGGGACGGTTCATCAAAGGGAGGTAGGATGCGGGCGGCCTTTACTCCTCGTCCTCGGCCTTATAATTCAGTTCGTCGGATTGGAGCGACGGTGGAGGTACGAACTCTGCTTCGGTCTCTTCCAACCCGCTCTCCTCCTGGGGCGCCTGGCTGGCTTCGATCGCCTGGATGCCGTTTTCGGCCTGCTGCAATGAGTTGTTCAGGTTGTCTCGCAGCCGGTAGAGCACGTCAAGGGCGTAGACCTCGGCCTCATCAACCAGACGGATCGCTTCGGCGTGTCCATGTGCGATGATGCGGTCGGCCTCTTCCCGTGCGCGCTCGGTGATCGAGTCTTCGCTGACGACCTGGATGGCCTGCTGCTCTGCATGCGCAACTATCTGCTCTGCCCGCGCCCGCGCGTCGCTGATGATACGGTCCCGCTCGGTGATCATGCGCTCGCTTTCCTTGATCGCGCTGGGAATGCTGATGCGCATCTGATCGATCAGTTGCAGACACTCCTCTGAATTAACGATCAGCGACGGCGAGAGAGGCACGCGCCACCCTCGATTCAGGGTCTGTTCGAGTTGGTCAACCAGCTGTAGTATTTCCATAATCAGTTTGAACTTTCGGTGCACTCTTTCCTGGACAGATACCGGTTCACAGCAATACCACGGCGCGCCAGCGGGATACCCGGGATTGGAAGTGGAAACTATGCAAACCGCCGCCGCAGCGCCTGCGCACTGTGCGGCGTCACCCAACCGGAAATGTCGCCGTCCAGGCTGGCCACTTCCTTCAGTATCGTTGAACTGAGATAGGCGTACTCCCTGCTGCACAGCAGGTAGCAGGTCTCGATCTGCGGGGCCATCTGCCGGTTGGCCATGTCGATGCGGGACTCGAAGCCCAGGTCATCGACATTTCGCAGACCGCGCACGATCACGCGCACGCCGTGGCACTCTGCCCATTTTACCGTTAGTCCGCTATATGACACAATCGAAATATTTTCGACATCCTGTACCGCTTCGCGGGCCAGCTCTATCCGTTCATCGGTCGAAAACAGCAGCCGCTTGGCCGGCGCGTCGAAGACGGTGACGATCAGTTCACTGAAGAGCGCGGCCGCGCGTCGTGCGATGTCGCGATGGCCGTGATGGAAGGGATCGAAGCTGCCGGGATAGATGGCTCGGGTCATGGAGCTTCCTTCACGCCGGCAGAGCTCCCGTTTGCCGCGCCGACCGGCGCATCGTTGAAGCGGTCGATCAGTTCTTCCGCTGCGATGCTGGCGATCGAGTCCAGCTGGAGGTCGGCGGCGGAGAAGTCGGAGCTGCGCGTTACGCGATTGGGGACCGCGATGCAATGCAGCCCGGCGCCCTTTGCTCCCAACATTCCGTTGTAGGAATCCTCGATTGCGATCGCCCGCCGGGGCGGCACATCCAGCCGCTTCACGGCCACTCTATAGAGAGCGGGGTCCGGTTTGACCCGTTCGACATCATCGGCGGTGACGACCGCGTCGAAGAGGGCGCGCAGGCCCAGCCGCTGCAGGTGTGAGTCCACCCAGTTGCGGTCTGAACTGGAGGCAACCGCCAGCTTCAGTCCCCGCCGTTGGGCTGCAGCGATCAGTTCGGGCACGCCGGGCAAGACCGGTTGGGCGTGGACGCGGTCCAGAAACCGCCGCCGGCGTTCCGTGCGCAGGCGCTGGCGGTCGATAGCGCGACCCAGCTCTGTTTCCAGATGGTCATGGGGGTCGAAACTGCCCGTGCCGCCGCCCACGCACTGCAGCCAGAGGTCGAGTGGCAGGGCAACGTCGTAGCTGCTGTAGATCTCCTGCCAGGTCTGGTAATCTGGCGTCTCGGTGTCCACAATCGTCCCGTCGAAGTCGAATACAATCGCCTGCAACACTGGCCTGCTCCGTTTGATATCTGAAAGGAAGATGCTGTGCCATGTCGCCGGAAGAGCGCGAGCCAAAAGGAGGGTGACTTCAGGCCACTCTGCGCCTAGGCAACGAACTCGCTGAAGACACGGTTGCCGAGCAGCAGCCCTCTGGCGGTCAGGCGCACCCGTTCCCGATTCGACTCCAGCAGGCCGGCATCCTGCAAGCGCTCCAGTTTTGGGCCGAAGACGGCCCGCATCGGCTGCCCGTGCAACGCTTCGAAGCGGGCGAATGCCACCCCTTCCCGGACAAGGCGCAGGCCGAGCATCATCGTTTCACCCATGGAGACAAGGGCCGGCAGCTCCTCACAGAGGTCGACGGGCGTCTCGCCGGAACTGATGCGCTTCATGTAGCCTTGCACGCTCTTGCGGTTGGACCAGCGCCGCGCCGCCTGCCCGCATGGCAAACCCGCTGCCGTTTTGTCTGCGGCCGCGCCGGTACCTCCCCGAGTCAGCTCGCGGCGCAGACGTGCGGACAGGGGATAGCGCAGATGGCTGTGCGCGCCCGGCCCGACACCGATCCACTCCTGATTGCGCCAGTAGATGAGGTTGTGCCGGCAGGCGAACTCCGTGCCGCGCGTCCAGTTAGACAGTTCATAGTGGACGTAACCGGACTGCCGCAGCCGCGCCATCGCGATCTCGTACTGTTCCGCGGCCAGGTCATCATCGGGCGGTGATGTCTGCCCGGTCTCCACCCAGTGCGACAGCGGCGTGTCCGGCTCGACGATCAGGCTGTAAAGACTGAGATGTTGGGGCGCGAGTTCGAGCGCCTTGTCCAGCGTGTCGCTCCAGGCCTTCAACGATTGCTGCGGCAGGCCGAACATGAAGTCGAGATTGATGTTCTCGAATCCTGCCTTCAACGCTGCGTCGAAGGCGTGCCGCGCGTCGTCCGCGCTGTGGATGCGGCCCAGAAAGGCCAGTTCCTGTGGCTGAAAGCTCTGCACGCCCATACTCAGCCGGTTCACGCCCAGTTCTCGCAGGAGCGCGAACTGGCCCCAATCCTCGATGCCCGGATTGGCTTCCGCGCTGATTTCGGCCTCTTCCTCCAGGCAAAACTCTGTGTGGACCAGTTCGAAGATGCGGGTGAGCTGGTCTGCGCTGAGAACCGTCGGTGTGCCGCCTCCCATGAAGACCGTCTGCACCCTACGTCCGTCGATTAGTGGGGCCCAACGCGTCAGTTCGCGGCAGAGCGTCTGCGTGTAGGACTCGTAAAGCGGTTCCAGGCCTGCATAGGTATTGAAATCGCAATAGGGGCACTTGCGCGTGCAGAACGGAATATGGATATAGAGGCCAAGCGGCCGCTCATCTGTAGAGGTGGGGCGATCCTGCTCTGCGGGGTGCGCGGTCTGTGCGTTGCCGTCGATCTCTCCTGCTCTCCGTTCGCGGCGTGTCGAATGTGTCGGGCGCAATGCAGCTGGGACCTTCATCAATCCTGTGACGGCGCTCCCTGCGGGCGGGGAGAGTGAAGAGGAGAGAGGATGGAGAACGCCTCCTTCACCACGCTCTTTGTCAGGGGTTTTCCAGCCTGAATCCGTGGCCGCGCACAGTGATTATATAGTCATCCCTGTCGTCATATTCGCTGAGCCGTTCCCGCAGCCGGCGCACGAGCGCGTCGATGGCCTGCTTGCTGACACCGTCGCCGCTGGTCTCCGGCCATACCGCCTCCACGATCTGATCACGCGTCATCACGCCGCCGCCCTCCTGCCAGAGCGCGCTCAGCAGCCGGTATTGATGCAGGCTCAGGGGCGGGTCCAGCAGCGTCCCGTTGAGCCAGACCCGGCGGGTCTCCTCTTCGATGCGCAGACCTGTCGCCGACTCCTCTTCCGGTTCGGGTGTGTCCAGCGTCAGCGGCGTCGTCGCCTCGTCATCGACGAAGGCCATTTTGAATCGCAGGGCAATCTGCACTTCATCGCCGTCCGAAAGACTGTGGGGCGCGTCCTGGATGTCGACACCGTTGACATGGGTCCCGTTCTTGCTGCCCAGATCCTCGATTGCGTAGGCGGAGCCGTCCCAGAATATGCGGGCGTGGTTGCGGCTGACCTGGCGGTCCGGCAGCGTAACTTGGCACTCCTCGTGGCGCCCGATGATCAGGGGGGTGGTGCGGCTGAGGGGCCAGCCCTGGCCGGTCTGGTTGCCATGGCGCAGGACAAGCATGGCCTTCTCCTTCTGTTGGGCAACAGGTTGCGGTCGGCGGTACTCTGCAAAACTCTGTTCAGCGTTGTGGCCCTCTTGCGTCATTTCCATCCCTCTTGAAACTAACATCCTGCGTGATGTTTCGGCGCGACTTGCAATTTCTTCCGTCTCTTTCTATAGTAATAGCCCGATTGCCAACCTCCGCATTCGAAATGGTTTCAGGACTTTCCCAAGCGTAGCAAAAGGCTGCCACAGTGGAAAGTCCATTATAGCGAAGCCGGTCTGTATCGTCAACAGTTTTCTTGAAGGCGGGTGGCGCCCGGCCCTTGGGAATCCCGCCCTTCCGGGAGGTGTCAGTTGGCCACAGCATTGGAAGCCGATTCGATCCTGCGGGGTCGCTACGAAATCGTACGCCTGGTGGGTCAGGGCGGCATGGGCGCCGTCTACCGCGCCAACGATCTGCGTCTGGACGGGCGGGTTTGCGCGATCAAAGAGATTCTGCCCAGTCTGCTGATCGACCAGCGCGGGCCAGGGGTGGATCTGGGACAGACGATCGAGCAGTTTTACCAGGAGGCCAGCGTCCTCGCCCGGCTCGACCATCCAAACTTGCCCAAGGTGTCAGACTATTTTTCCGTCGACGGGCGCGAGTATCTCGTGATGGATTTCATCGAGGGGCGCGACCTGCAGGAGATTCTCAACGAGATGATTCGCCAGCAGAAGCGCCTGTCGGAGGCGCAGGTCTTGCTCTGGGCCGCGCAGCTGCTCGACGCGCTCGAATATCTGCACAGCCAGGACCCGCCGGTTCTTCACCGCGACATAAAGCCCGGCAATATCAAGATTACGCCCGAGAACAGATTGAAGTTGGTGGATTTCGGCCTGGTCAAGATTTTGCAGCCGGATGACGCCCGCACGGTGACGGTCGTGCAGGGTCGCGGCACGGTCGCCTATACACCGCTTGAGCAGTACGGCGGTGATACAGGCCACACTGACGTGCGCACCGACATCTACAGCGTCGGTGCAACCCTTTATCACCTGCTGGCAGGGACGCCGCCCCAGGATGCCAAGGAGCGATTTCTGAAGTCCGGGTTGCTCGATCCTCTCCGTCAGTTGAATCCGGACATCTCTACGCGCACTGAGCGCGCCGTCTTCCAGGCCCTGGCGATGCATCCGGATGAGCGGCCGCCGGGCATACCGGCTTTGCGCGAGGCGCTTTTCGGGGTAGAGAGCACAATCAAGAATCCGACGACCGACCTGTTGCCGCCGCCCTCCTGGAACGAGATCATGAACAGAAACAGGGCGCTGCTCGGGCTGACGATCGCCCTTTTTATCGTCGCAACCGCAATCAGCCTTCTCGACTTCTGAGCCTGTCGGGGTCCGCCGCGCCGCGGCTGCTTCTTCGCTTCCATCAGCTTCTCTCTTTCCTCTCTGAATGAACCGAAGACGGCAACTGCGCCCCCCGCGGGTGGGCCGGATCTGCGCGGCCGCCGCCGCTAGGCAGACGCGCCAAAGTTAAACCGAAACAACGCTGTGAAAATTTGCGCAATCTTTTTGCGCTCTTTTATACTGTAGGCAGATTCCTGCAAGGGGCAGCCCTCCGGTCGCATATCCCCACGGGGCGTGGAACCGCGGGGCTCCGCATCTGGCATGACGAATTCCTGACTCCGGTTCGTCCCGTCGCGGCGTGAGAACCAGAAGGCGCCGGACGCAGCGCCCCGACAATGGCGGTGGGCCTGTAATTGGGCCGCGCCGGTCTGGTCGGAACTCAAGAATAGCCCAGCATTGATCAGGAGGGCGGAACCTTTCCGCGCAGCCATGAAACGTCTCCTTTCCTTCTTCTCGAATCCACGCGCTCTCACTGTGACCATCGGCCTGATCGCGTTGCTCGCTCTGAGCGTCGTCCCAACCTTCAGCGTGAAAGAGCTCCACGTCGAACTGGCCGCGGAGTCGCTATTGGAGCACGGGCCCAAATGGTTCACGAACGGGCTGCTGACGACTCTCCTCGTCGACATTGTCATCATTCTGATGGCGGTCTTCGCTGTCTCCAGGATGAAGGAAGTCCCCGGAGGCTGGCAGAACATCATGGAGATGGTGGTTGAGGGGATGTGGAACCTGACCCAGAGCATCGCCGGCCACGGCTCCGCCAACGCCCGCAAGTTTTTCCCATGGGTGATGACGATCTTCATTTTTGTCCTGATCAGCAACTATATTGGTCTGCTGCCGGGATTCGGCTCGATTGGCATTTACCATGGAAGCGGCGGAGTCGGCGCACAGGTTGAGCTGGGCAACCAACTGGCGATGGCCGGCGGCGAGGCCGTGGCGGCATCTGCGGCCGCAGAGGAGGGCAAGCCGGTCCTTGTACCTCTTTTCCGCAGTCCATCGGCAGACCTCAATGTAACACTGGCCCTGGCGCTAATCTCCGTCTTTATGACGCAGTTTTTCGGCGTTCAGGCGCTGGGTCTGGCCTACTTTGGAAAGTACTTCCAGAATCCGTTCAAGAGGCCGATGCAGTTTGTGGTCGGTCTGTTCGAGTTGATCGCCGAAATCTCCAAGATCATCAGTTTCTCTTTTCGTCTCTTTGGCAACGTCTTTGCCGGCGAAGTCGTGTTGCTGGTGATGGCATTTCTCGTCACTTTCCTCTTGCCCAGCGTCTTCTATGGGCTGGAGCTGTTCATCGGCTTCATCCAGGCTCTTGTCTTCATGTTGTTGACACTGGCCTTCTTTACGATGGCAACTGTCAGCCATAGCGACCACCACTGAGGATCTCTTCCCGGTGGCGGCGCCGGGTGAGTCGATCGGTTCGTCGGGCCTCTTATCACTCATTTGACACTTTGCGTTCTTTCAAAAGACAGGCGCATCGAACAACTGGAAAAGGAGTTCACACTCATGGATGTTGAAGTCGCCAAGGAACTGGGTTCCGCACTTGCTATCGGGTTGGGCGCAATTGGCCCCGGTATAGGGATCGGCCTGATTGGCGCCAAAGCGATGGAAGCGATGGGCCGCAATCCCGAAGTGACCAACACTGTGCAGACGAACATGCTGCTTGGTTTCGCTTTCTGCGAATCGGTCGCTATCTATGCGCTGGTTATCTCCCTTTTGGTTAAGTTCGCCTAAAGCCTCCAAAACGGGGATGCACGATTCCTGTTGCCGAACCGCGCACGCAGCAGCGGATGAAGCGGCAGCAGAAGTCAGGCTTCCGTACACTTCTGCGCCGCTGCCACAGGCCGGCGCGAAGGATATAGACCAGGAGGTTGGCCTTGGACGCACTCGATAAACTAGGCATCAGTTGGCAGTTATTGCTATCCCAGATCATCAACTTCGGCCTGTTGATGACAGTTTTGCATCTCTTGCTTTACAAGCCGGTCCTGAGGATGCTGGAGCAGCGCAGACAGCGGATCGCCGAAGGGTTGGAGCAGGCTGACAAGGCGTCGCGGGCGGCCGCTGAAGCCGAGGCCGAGAAGCAGGCGATCCTCGAAGAGGCCCGCCGCGAGGCGCAGGAGGTGCGTGCGCAGGCGACGCGCGACGCTGAACGCATCGCCCAGGACATCCGCAGCCGCGCTGATCAGGAGGCCCAGGACATCCGCATCAAGGCGCAGGCCGACGCAGAGGCGCAGACCGCGGCCGTGATGGCAGACGCCAGAACGCAGATCGCCGACCTTGCCATTGCCGCGACCGAGCAGATTCTGGGTCGTGAGCTGGCGGACCGGGACGAGCAGGAGCGTTTTGTGGCCGACTACCTGGCGCAGCAGAACGGGAGCGGCAGATGAGCGAGCGCGCTTCGGCCCAAGACTATGCCCGCGGCATCCTGGAGACAGTTGTCGGGCAGTGGCAGGAATCTCTCACAATGATTGCTGACACGCTTGACCAGAATCCGGAATTTGCCGCCGACGTTGAATCCGTCGAACAGGCGCTCCCCAGCTCTACGCCTGCTCTGATGAAAAACTTCGTAAGGGCACTCGTGCAGGACGGGAACGCTGCCATGCTTCCCCAAATTGTCAGCGCCTTGGGCGCGAGCCTGCGCGGCGAGAGCGGGCCGCAGTCAGCCGACATCACGAGCGCGGTGGAGTTGGGCGACGACGCGCAGGAGCAGATTCGCCGGCAGCTCACCAGGCAGTACGGCGAGGACCTCATTTTCAGCTTCGACGTCGACGGGACGCTCATGGGCGGCCTGCGCATTCGTGTAGGCGATCAGCTGATCGACAATACGGTTGCAAACCGGCTGATGGCCCTACGTGAGATGATCGCGGCGGAAGTTCGCTGAACTGCCGGCGGGCAGTTCCCAGCGACCGGTCAGAGAACGCTGGCCATTGACCACTCGCCAACAAAGATTGGAGAAGATGAAATGGCAGTTCAGACGGAGGAACTGACCCAGGAATTTACCGACCGGCTTAAGCAACAGATTCTTAACTTCAAGCCGGCGCCCAGCCGCGTTGACGTGGGCGAGGTCGTCGAAGTTGGCGACGGGATCGCCATCATTGGCGGCCTGCGAGGCGTGATGGCAAGTGAGCTGGTCGAGTTCACCAAGACCGGCGTGTTAGGCATCGCCCAGAATTTGAACAGCAGTTCGGTCGGCATCATCATCATGGGCGAGTACACGGAGATTGAGGAGGGCGATCTGGTGCGCAGCACCGGCCGCCTGGCTTCGGTTCCCGTGGGTGACCCGCTGATCGGCCGTGTGGTGAACGCCGTCGGCCAGCCGCTTGACGGCAAAGGGCCTATTGATTCGGCGGCAACCCGCCCTGTCGAGCGCATTGCGCCCGGCGTGGTCCTGCGGAAAGGCGTGGATACGCCTGTCGAGACCGGCGTCACCGTTGTCGATGCGTTGATCCCCATCGGTCGCGGTCAGCGCGAACTGATCATCGGCGACCGCCAGACCGGCAAGACGGCCCTCGCCGTCGATACGATCATCAACCAGAAGGGCAAGGACCTGATCTGTATCTATGTCGCCATCGGCCAGAAGCAGTCGACGGTGGCGCAGGTGGTGGGCACGCTTGAGAACTACGGCGCGATGGAGCACACCATCGTCGTTACCGCCTCCGCGGCCGACCCTGCCGCGCTGCAGTTCCTCGCTCCCTACGCCGGCTGCGCCATGGGCGAGGAGTTCATGGAGCAGGGACGTGACGCGCTCATCGTCTACGACGACCTTTCCAAACACGCCCAGGCCTATCGCCAGGTTTCGCTGCTGCTGCGGCGCCCGCCCGGTCGCGAGGCCTACCCGGGCGATGTCTTCTATCTGCACAGCCGTCTGCTGGAGCGGGCCGCGCGCCTGGACGAGGAGTTCGGCGGCGGCAGCCTGACCGCGCTGCCGGTGATCGAGACCCAGGCCGGCGACGTCTCCGCCTACATTCCCACCAACGTCATTTCGATTACGGACGGCCAGATCTTCCTCGAGGGCGACCTCTTTTACGCCGGCATTCGCCCTGCGATGAACGTCGGCCTTTCGGTCAGCCGCGTGGGAAGCTCGGCGCAGACGCGGGCAATGAAGAACGTTGCCGGGCGGCTCAAACTGGAGTTCAGCCAGTTCCGTGAGTTGGCGGCCTTTGCCCAGTTCGGCTCCGACCTCGACGCGGCCACCCAGCGTCAGCTCAACCGCGGCCAGCGCATCCAGGAGACTTTGAAGCAGCCCCAGTACGAACCACTGCAGCTTGATAAGCAGGTAATGAGCCTGTTTGCGGTGACGAACGGCTATGTCGACGAGATTGGGGTCACCGATGTCAAGCGCTGGGAGCTGGAGATGCACGCTTACATGGACGCCAACCACCCGGAAATCGGGCAGACGATCCTGCGGGCGCGGGACCTGCCCGACGAATCGCTCGACTCGCTGCGTTTGGCCCTTGAGACCTTCAACAGCGGCTGGAGTGGCTCTGAATAACGGAAATGCCGGTCAGTTCCCGGGATCTCCTTGGGCGTTGCGGCTGCAACGTCCGACGCCAAAAAAGAGTTGGAATCTGAAGACCGGACGCAACTATGGCAAGCACACGTGAGATTCGCCGGCGCATCCGCTCGGTGCGGAATATCTCCCAGGTCACAAGGGCGATGGAGGCTGTGGCCGCGTCGAAGATGCGGCGTGCGCAGCAGCAGGTGCTGGCGACGCGGCCCTATGCGGAAAAGGCGCGCGAGGTCCTCAGTGACATTGCCCGCCTCGACAGCGGCGGCGGGGCCGCGGATGCGCTCATCAACCCGCGCGCCGAAATCAAGCGCGTGGGTGTAGTTCTGATCACCGCCGATCGCGGGCTGGCGGGCGGCTTCAATGCCAATGTGCTGCGGAGCAACGCCGCTTTCCTCAAGGAGCAGCGCGATCAGGGGCGAGAGGTCGAGGTCGTGGTCGTGGGCAAGAAGGGCCGCGACTGGCTCCTGCGCTACGACCCGGTCATACGCGCCGAATTCACCGCCATGCCCGATTCGCCGGCAACCGCTGACATCGGGCCGATCTCGCGCACCGTGATCGACGATTTTCGTGCCGACCGTTTCGACGAGGTCCATCTGATCTTCACAGATTTCGTCAACACCTTGATCCAGCAACCCACTGTGCAGCAGATCCTGCCGGTCGTCCCGGCTGAACCGACCGTCTCGATTCCGCCCGACTACATATTTGAGCCGAGCGTCGAGGCTGTGTTGGAGGAAGTCGTAATCGGCTTCACCGAAGTTCAGATCCTGCAGGCCTTGTACGAAAGCATCGCCAGCGAACATTCGGCGCGTATGGTGGCGATGCGTAACGCCACTGAAGCGGCCAACGAGCTTGTCGACGAGCTGACTCTGACCTACAACAAGGCGCGCCAGGAAGGCATCACGCGCGAACTGATGGACATTGTGGGCGGTTCGGTCGGTCTCGAATAGAGACAAGGGGGCCGGAAGCTCGCGTCACATAGCAGAACGGAGCAAACCATGTCAGAAAATGGAAGCAACGGCCGCATCAGCGGTTCAGTGTCCAGCGTTGTCGGCCCGGTAGTTGACTTCTCCTTTACGGGCGAGGACCTGCCGGAGATTTACGACGCCGTCTACGTCGACCTTGACGATGGTACGACCCTGGTCTGCGAAGTGCAGCAGCATTTGGGCGAAGGCGCGGTGCGCGCGGTGGCGATGAGCTCCACTGACGGAATGCGTCGCGGCATGGAGGGTTATTCGAACGGCGCGCCGATTACGGTGCCCGTCGGCCCGGGCACATTGGGGCGCATATTCGACGTAGCAGGCAACACGATCGACAGCGACGAGAAGGTCGACGCAGCCGATCACTACTCGATCCATCGCGACCCGCCCAGCTTCTCCGAACGGAGCACGCAGGCCGAACTCTTTGAGACCGGCGTCAAGGTCATCGATCTGATCGCGCCTTTCACCAAGGGCGGCAAGACCGGTATCTTCGGCGGCGCCGGCGTGGGCAAGACGGTCATCATCCAGGAGTTGATCAACAACGTCGCCGAGTATCATAGCGGCTACTCGGTATTTGCCGGCGTGGGCGAGCGCAGCCGCGAAGGCAACGACCTGTGGCACGAGATGCGCGAATCCGGCGTGATCGATTCTACTGTGATGGTCTTTGGGCAGATGAACGAGCCTCCGGGCGCACGCCTGCGCGTCGGCCTGACGGGCGTTACCATGGCCGAGTATTTCCGCGATGAGGGTCGCGACGTGCTGCTCTTCATCGACAACATCTTCCGCTTCGTGCAGGCCGGTTCGGAAGTGTCGGCGCTGCTGGGGCGGTTGCCGAGCGCGGTGGGCTACGCGCCGACGCTGGGCACCGACATGGGTGAGCTGCAGGAGCGCATCTCCTCCACCAACGTGGGGTCGATTACCTCGATGCAGGCGGTCTATGTGCCCGCCGATGACTATACCGACCCGGCCCCGGCCACCACTTTCGCTCACCTCGACGCGACCATCACGCTGGAACGCGCCCTGGCCGAGCAGTCGCTCTACCCGGCGATGGACCCGCTTGGCTCGACCAGCCGCATCCTCGACCCTCTCATCGTAGGCGAGGAGCATTACAACGTAGCGCGCGAGGTGCAGCAGACGCTGCAGCGCTACCGCGACCTGCAGGACATCATCGCTATTCTCGGTGTCGAGGAGTTGAGTGAGGACGACAAGCTGATCGTATCGCGGGCGCGCAAGATTCAGCGTTTCCTGACCCAGCCGATGCACGTGGCTGAGGTGTTCACGGGCCAGCCCGGCGAGTATGTGAAGATCGAAGATACAGTGCGCGGCTTCCGCGAGATTCTGGACGGGAAGCATGACGACCTGCCCGAGCAGGCCTTCTACATGGTGGGCACCATCGATAAGGCGGTCGAGAAGGGCGAGCAGTTGAGGCAGGAGGCATGACGATTCAGGTCGAGATTGTAACGCCCAGCCGCATGCTGTACAGCGGCGAGGCCGAGATGATCACGATGCCCGGCGTCGAGGGCGAGATGGGCGTTCTTGGCGGCCATGCGCCCCTGCTGACGACGCTGAACATCGGCGAAATCGCGCTGCACCGCGCCGACGGCGAGACAGAGTACATCGCGGTAAGCGGCGGTGTGGTCGAGGTGCGGCCGGATAAGGTGGTGGTACTGGCGCGTTCGGCCGAGCGCGCCGACGAGATCGACATCTCTCGCGCCGAGGCCGCGATGGAGCGCGCCGAAGAGGCGCTGCGCGCGCGTCCGGATGAAGAGCGCCGCCCCGTCGAGGTCGCCTACCGCCGCAGCCAGCTGAGGCTGAAGGTGGCGCGCCGGCGCCGCAGCAGCCGTCCCGGTGTGTTTGTGGAGGATGAAGGGTAGGGCCTTACGGCAGTGGACAAAATCAGCCGGGTCTTCGTAGATGAAGGCCCGGCTTTTCTTGTTACATGACTTCGCCCCGCAGACTCCAAAAAGAGTAAAGAAAAATTCAGGTGCTCCAGGATTTGTAACTCTTGAACGAATATCTGCGGGGGAGGTTGGGAGTTGATTTGGAGGATCCAGTTACCAGGGAGGATTTGGAGCGATATGGTCGAACCGACATCTCCTTCCGGAAAGTGAACGGGGAGTACTCACTTGACTTTAGCCCTGAGTCTATGTCCCCTTTCGTTTTGAAGTGATTCTCTTGCTTTGACTCTGACTAGAATACTGTGTGAGAGTTCAATTGTGAACGCAAAGTTGCCGGCTCATTGTCTCTGTATATATGTGATCCGTCCAACTCAAGCTGCTCCCTCATTTCAGCCGTCGGTGTAGACTCTTTCCTCCCCGTTTCGTACGCGATCGCCTGACGCAACGGCCAACCAGTAGTCCTCCGTGTCCTCTGCCCCGCGCTGAATGATCTCACGCAAATAGAACCCTCTCGTGTGCCCGGCTTCCGCCACTAACTCATCCACGCAACGCTTCAGTTCCGGCAGGGAGAACAGAAGCAGCCTGTAAGCGGCTTTCTCCGCAAATGTTCGAATCATAGTCCTTGAATTCCCCCTTTTACGCGTCGGCAATGCTCTTACGCCAATGCGGGGCGACACCGCGTGCAATTCCCCCTACTTCGGCATATCCCGCAGCGCATTGAAGACCGGCAGATTGCCCCAGTTCGGATCCACGATCCCCCACTGCGCCTTTTCCGTGCCGTTGGCCACGACGCGGAAATTCAGATTCCACAGGATGGCCGGGCCGACCCAACCCCACTGTTTCATCATCCGGTAGGCCTCGACCGTCCAGGCAGCCTGTTCATTGTAGTCGTTGTCGTTGGCGTACCCGTAACGCGGGTCGAACGCGCCGCCCGCCGCCCAGCCAAACTCGGTCGGCCAGATCAGTTTGTTGCCCGCGCCGTACTTGATTGCGATGTTGCGATAGCCCTCCATCGTGCTGCGGAAGCTCCAAGAGTGGTGGGGGCTGTCGCAGGCGCCGTTGAAGCCGCTGTTGCCATGCCTCTGAATCGCCTCACATCCCTGCTGCCATGTGTATTGGGGCGGCACGTTATACCCGCTGGGATGTGCGCCGATACCGTCCATATAGTTGTTTAGTCCGGCCTGGAACATCCTTTCCAGGTACTCGAAGTCGTCCATCGCCGCAGTGCCGCCTCTACTCTGTGGCGCGCCGTTGCTGGCAGCCGGCGTCAGCGCGCCGCTGATCACCAGCATCGACGGGCACGCTGCTTTGATCGATGCGTAGGCCGGTTTCAGGAGCTCTACGTACTTGGCCGGATCCAAGGGCAGGTTACCCCATTCGTAGTGCAGGTTCTGTTCGTTCCATACCTCGATGGCCTTCAAGGAAGTTCCGCAATACCTGCCCGCCATCGCCCCCAGAAATTTTGCAAACGTGTTCGGATCCGCCGGCGGGCCGCCCGCGTTGGGTTCGAAATTCGCCTCGCGTGCCCAGGGTGGGGAATTGACGACGCTGAACAGCAGACTGATTCCGTGATTATTGGCGGCGTCGATAATGCCCTGCATCGAGCCCCAATCGTACTGGCCTTGGCTGTGTTCGAAGACTTTCCACTCGATCTGCTGTTTCACCCATCCGAAGCCCAACTCCTGGGTTTTCTGCATCACTCTGGTTTCTTGGCCGTTATGCACCATGTGGGCCTGGACGCCGTAACCGAAACTGCCCCCGCCGGCCGGGGCGGGCGCGGCGGCCACCGCGGGGGCAGCCGGTGGATCAGGAATGTCGGTGATCACGGCGACCTGGTCCAGCGAGCCGGCTGCCGAAACCAGCCGGCCAAGCACCCAACCCTTATTGCCGTTGCCGATGTCGATCTGCCACCAATCTCCCGCCTGGTTCTTGCCGAATATGAGGTACGGCTGACCGGCTTTGAGTTGCCCGGTGCGTGGATAGTTGGTGCCCGGCCCTTGGCGCACGTTGACGATCTGCGTGCTTGCCAGCGTCGCGACTTCGGGCGTCGGCGTCGGTACGGGTGTGGCGGTTGCGACCGGGGTCGCTGTCGCCATCGGCATGGCCACCACGTTGCCCGGGCTGGCCAGCTGGCGGTTCCCCAGGGGGGAGACCTGCACCACCTGGGCCTCGACGCGCACGTCACCGTCGCCGGCCGGTGCCTGGAAGGTGTGGACCGGACTGTCGATCGGATAGGCGACCTGCTCGAGTACCGTTCCATCGGGACGGAATATCGTATAGGCGACCTCCAGCTGCGTGGGGCTGGGGTCGACGTTGCCCCCGGTCTGGAACTGGCGCGCGACCTCCCACAGGTCCGGGTCAACGTCCCCACTATCGGCGTCGCGCACCATCACCTGGGTGACACTGTACAGGTCGAGCAGGGTCAGTTTGTGGGCAAAGCTGCTGCTGTTCTCGATCGTAACGGTGCGCTCCATCTGCTGGTCGTCGATGTAGCTGTACATATAGGCGCCGATTGCGCCGTCATAGGCCAATGGACGGGAGATGCGGGGGTTTTCGACCGAAAGCTGAACCGGTTGACCGGGCTGGATTACGCCGTCCTCTCCGCCCAGGCGGATCTGAGCGACAAGAGGCTGGAGCACCTGTCGGAAGCCCTTCAGCCACACCTGGCCTCCGCTGCGCTCGACCGAAATGCCCGGCAGCTCCAACTGTACTTTGCGGCGGTCGATCTGGTCGGTCGCAAAGGCAAGCAGCGAGCCAATCGCGCCGCCCAGCTGATAGGCAGCCGGGTCCGCCGGGCCCGGGATCAGCACGCGGTCAGCGGTTCTGCCCAGCGCCTGCCAGTCGTAGCCGCGCGTATTCCAGGCAACCGGAGATACCTGGTGCGGCGACTCCACGCGTACTGCCAGCCAGCGGTTCACATCCGGCGCGTGCAGCCGTTCGGCCAGACGCCCGATGAAATGGCTGAACTCCGCTTCGCCGGCCATTGCAGCATCCATGCCGCGGTAGTCGACAATCACGCCTGGGTAGCTGTACTGGAGCAGCAGATTCGTCACCGCGTCGAGCTGGTTCCGCATCTGGCCCGGTTCAACCAGCATGTTGTGTAGCAGGTCGCTGCGCGGCGGCTCCATGCCCCGCCAGTTGCGCAGGACCGGCACAACAGCATAGTTTCCGACCGGAGGGTTTGGGCGTTCAATTTCCAGGGCGCCGTCTCCGCGCAGATAGAAACCGGCGATGGCAAGCGAAGTAATGCCTGCATTGGCCAGCGTGGCCGGAACCTGCTCGCCGACGCCAATGTTTGTCCCTACGCGCGGCGGCGGCGCGCTGGTCTGCATCACGACGAAATTCGACGGCGGCCACCCGGAAATGCGGGCTTCGATGCGATCATCCATCGACAGGACCGAACTGGGCACGAACTCCCAGCTGTCTCCGTCCCAGCTGTACAGTTCCAGCGTTTCGTAAGGCTGGCTGTCATTGGGTATCGGGATCTGCACGATGCTCTGGTCTACCCTCCCGCCGCGCACCGCCACCTCATAGATCGGGCTCCTGGCTTCCAGGCCTGAATTGGACAGGGCGTCTCGGGCAGTTACCCAAGCCTGCCCCGCGTTGCCGTCCAGAAACTCCATGCGCGGGATGCTTACGAGATTGACCCGAAAGGACTCCATCACCTTTTCCGGAGGAAATACGATCGTCGTGCCGTCCGGGTCCATCAGCGAGCCACCGTTCCGGTCGATTGTCGTATAGGAGAGGTACTGGATGCGATCAATCAGGCTGATCGGCGGCAATAGCAGCGCGATGATGATCAGGGCAGGCAGAACGAGCGACAGAAGGGCGCCTAAGATTTTCCTCATCCCGGAACCTCCGCGCCGGCGCGGCTCATCATAGTCGTAAGAAGAGCGTCGCATTTATGAAAACCTCCATTCCGAGCCCCTTGCGAGCAGGGGCGGATTGGATGCGAATCCTACGTCCGGGTGCGTTCCTATCGGCAGCGGCAGACCACCTGCCAATTTCCGGCGCACGCCGGCCTTCGTTTGCATCCGAAGAAACTGCCCCGATGCGCCGGTTGCCAACCATCCAAACTCCTGGCATGGGCAAAATGGAGCATTTGGCCAAAAGGACCGTTCAAAGAACGGTCTTTCAAGGTCAGTCTCCGGCCAGACCTCCTGCCTGGCGCACTAGGTTATCTGACCATCTTAGCACAGGGAAAAACCTCAACAAAAACGGGTATATTCCTGGGAAGGAGGTGCGCGCGGGCTGCCAGGGCGGGGCGTCATTTTCGCCGTCCGGCTCCCCCCGGCTTGACTGACAAACTTACCGCGAAATGATTGCCGAAACGCTTGCCGCTGCATTATACTGTTGGCGAACCGACCTGAGCATTTTGCCCCGTCACGCCGTACTCCTCCTGTGCGAAACGGCGCGGGAGACCGCTTTCGATGGGAAGGCATCGATGTACCGCAAAGTCGTCGTCAAGCTGGGGACCGGTGTTCTGACCAAAGGCACGCGCTTCCTGAATCAGCCGCAGATGGTCGAGTTGACGCGTCAGATCGCCTCGCTCCATCACCAGGATAAGGAGTTGATCGTCTGCACTTCGGGCGCACAGGCTGCCGGCCGCGCGCTTCTGGACTTTCCCGCTCTGCCTTCCAGTCTTTCCAGCCGGCAGATGCTTGCTGCAGTGGGCCAAAGCAGGCTCATGCTCCTGTGGGGGCGCTTCTTTGAAATATACGGCATTCTCGTCGGTCAGATTTTGCTGACCAGGGCGGACACCGAGAACCGTCAACGCTTCCTGAACGCACGCGACACATTCAACGACCTGATCAAACACCGGATCGTACCGGTCGTCAACGAAAATGACGCCGTGGCCGTCGAGGAGATCAAGGTCGGCGACAACGACAATCTTTCTGCGCTGGTGGCCGTGTTGACCGACGCCGATCTGCTGTTGATGTTGACGGACCAACAGGGGCTGTTCACTGCTGATCCGCGCACCGATCCTAACGCGCGGCTGATCCCGGAAGTCCAGGAGATCGACGATACTCTGCGCGCCCTGGCCGGCAGCAGTCAATCTGGCCTGGGGATCGGCGGCATGAGTACAAAGCTGGAGGCGGCCGATATTGCGCGCCGTGCCGGGACCGACGTTGTCATCGCCGCGGGGAGTGCGTCAGACGTGATCCTCCGGGCCGTGGCTGGAGAGCAGGTCGGCACACGCTTTCCCGCGCAGGAGACGCCGTTGGAAAACCGCAAGCGTTGGATCCTGGCCGGTCCCGCGCCGTCGGGCCGCCTAATGGTGGACGCCGGCGCGGCCAGGGCATTGCGCCGCGATGGGAACAGCTTGCTGCCGGTTGGAATCACTGCTGTGGAAGGCGAATTTGAGAGGGGTGACGCCGTATTTGTGCGCGAGACGAACGGGCCGGACCTGGCGCGCGGCATCACACGTTACAGCAGCAACGACCTGAATCGAATTCGCGGCTGTCAGTCACATGCGATCAGCGACCAACTGGGCTACGACTACGGGCCGGTAGTGCTTCACCGCAATGATATGATCGTTTTGGAATAGAGGGTGGGAGGGGAGCAATGACGACTGCTGCGGGAGAACGAGGCGTCCGTCAGGAGAGTTCGTCCGCAAACGGCAAGGGAGCGGCGCAGGCGGTTGACCTGGAGGCGATGGGGCGCGCCGCGCGGCAGGCAAGCCGCAAACTGGCCGCGCTGACGTCGACACAGAAGAACGCCGCGCTCCACGCTATCGCCGACGCGCTTGAGGCGGGGGGCGCTGATCTGCTGGCGCAGAACGAACTTGACATCGCCGCCGGCCGCGTTAACGGACTCAGCGATGCGCTGCTCGACCGGCTGCTGCTGACACCCGAACGAATGCGGGGATTGGCGGACGATACGCGGCGCGTGGCCGCGTTGCCGGACCCTGTGGGCGCGGAGCTGGAAAGTCGCGTGCTGCCGAACGGAATGCGCCTCAGCCGCCGCCGTATTCCGATAGGTGTCCTTGGCGTTATCTACGAAGCCCGTCCTAACACGACGATCGATATTGCAGTGCTGAGCCTGAAAACGGGCAATGCGGTGATCCTGCGCGGCGGCAAAGAGACCCTGCGCAGCAACCTGGCCCTGGTCTCCGCTATCGGCGGCGCGCTGAACGAGCAGGGTCTGCCCGGCGAGGCGATCCAATACATCGGCAACCCAGACCGGGAGCTGGTCTCCCGCTTCCTGCGTATGGACGAGCACGTCGATATGCTCATCCCTCGCGGCGGCAACAGCCTGCACCGCCTCTGTCGGGAGCAGAGCACGATCCCGGTAATCACCGGGGGTATCGGCATCTGCCACTACTACGTCGATGTCAGCGCCGAGCAAGAGCGGGGGCTTGATGTCATCGTCAATGCTCGCACGCAGCGGCCTTCCGTCTGTAACGCGCTCGATACGCTGCTCGTTAACCGCGGCATCGCAGCCGAGTTTCTGCCGAAGCTGGCGCGGCGCATGGCCGAGTGCGGCGTGGAGATACGGGCCGCGCCCGACGCGCTTCCTCTTCTCGAAGGCCATGGGGCAACCGTCCTGCCGGCGGGGCCGGAGGACTGGGACACCGAGTGGATGGCGCTGATCCTGGGCGTCAAGCTGGTGGACTCGATGGACGAGGCAATCGAACACATCCAGGAGCACAGCCAAGACCACTCCGATGGCATCCTGACCAACGACTGGAACAACGCGCAACGCTTCGTCGATGCGATCAACTCCTCAGCAGTCTTTGTCAACGCCAGCACGCGCTTCAACGACGGCGGCCAGTTCGGACTCGGAGCCGAAGTTGCCATCAGCACGCAGAAGCTCCATGCGCGCGGTCCCATGGGGCTGGAGGAGCTGACCACCTACAAGTGGGTTGCGGTGGGAGACATGCACGTCCGCGAGTAGCCCCGTTCTGGTCGGCCCGTCCATTCAGCCTTCCCGGCGAGACACTGTTCGCCACCAACTACGGGTCGACTGCTTCCGCGTACTCCAGCAGCGCAGCTGCGGCCGCATCCAGATCGGGGAAAATATCAAGTCCGACCGCGGCGGCAAGCGCCGCGCCGACCGCGGCCTCTTCGCTGTGGCTAGGGATGAGCAGCGACATCCCGAAGCGACGCGCCAGGATCCGCGCGAGGAGCCGGTTACGGCGCACGCCATTTCCGGCTCCCACCAGCAGCGGTCTCCTCCCCACCACCGGGCCCATCTCTTCAAAGAAGGCGGAAAAGCCGTTGGCCATGCCTTCCAGCAGGGCGCGGGCGAAGTGAGCGGGGGTGAAATTGTCGGGTGAGAGGCCGCTGAAGGAGGCCCGCAGCGCCGGGTCGGTGCGGCTGCCGGTGAAGAAGGGCTCGCATTGGAGCCCGTCGCAGCCTGCGGGGACCGATGCGGCAAGTTCGGTCATGCGTTCGTACAGGTCGGCTGGCGCTTCGGCGTCGAGAAGTTGCGCGCCAACCTGCTGGAAGAAGCGTTGCAAGTAGGCGTAGGAGCGGCCGCCGAACAGACCTCCTCCGATCAGCAGAAAATGTCCGCCGGGGAAGGGGCGGTTTTCCAGTCCAGGGATGAATTGGAAGCTGTTCGTGCGCGCTGAGATCTGGCCGCCCGTGCCCACGTTTACCACGAGACTGCGCTCCGGCTCCCGCGCGCTACCGATGAAGCTGGCCTGATTGTCGCCCAGCGCAACCGTCACCGCCGTGCCCTCTGCCAGTCCAACTGCTTGCGCCACTTCGCGACGCAGACCGCCCACCAGATCACCCGCTCGCCCGACCGGCGGGAAGAGTCGTGCCGGCAACTCCAGACGCTGCAGCAAGTTGGAGTCCCAGCGGTTGGCGCGGATGTCGAAGATGCCGGAACTGGCGGCGAGGGTCGGTTCGCAAACGACCGCCGCGCCGGTCAGAAAAGAGACAACCGCATCGGGGATGAAACAGGCGGTTACTGGAGGGTTGGGAAGGCTTCCTGCCAGTTTCAACCAGTAGAGGCTGGGGCCGAGAAAACCGGCCGCGGGCAGACAGCCGGTGTTGTGGAAGGCATCTTGACCCCCTGCCGCGGAGACAAACCGCGCCAGCACCGGTGAGTCCGAGCCGGGCAGCGGCTGCTGTACGCGCAGGTCTTGCCAGGTTATGGCGGGAGCCGCGGGCACGGCCCCCGGACCTACCAGAGCGACACCGTGCTGCTGTCCGGTTACGCCGATGCCCTCCACGGTGGCGGGGGTCAAGCCCGCCTGTTCCACCAGTTCATGAAGGCATTGCAACGTCAGCTCGAACAGCCGCGAAAGTTCTAGCTCGACACGGCCGGGTGCGGGAGAGTACCCGGCGTGATTGGCAACTGTCCGGTGGGCCATCTGTCGGCCGGTCGCCGGGTCCAGTGCGATGGCGCTCAGCGATGTCGTACCGATGTCGAGTCCGATTAGCATGGCAATGGCCCCGGATTGCGTGACGAGAGGATTGACCTGCGAAATGCATCCCGGCAGGAGCGAACTGATTGTACCGTAAAACGACGACTGAATCCATACATACTTCGCTGTGTCAGAGTGGAAAGCCGCCACTCTCTCTGTTACAATAGAGACGGTCGCGCATTTCGGTTTTGCAGTCTGGTCAACTCTCTCCCCAATTCGTGCGGGCCGGCGATCTGGTTATCGGCGATTCCAGGCTGCTGCACGGCTCCTACGCAAACCGGTCGGACGAACGCCGCACCGTTATCACGTTATGGTACCATCCGAATTTCGACATCGCGCCGCCCCGCATCCAGGCCCATCTGAGCATGGTTCAGACGCGTGCGGCAAGCTGGCCGCCGCACGCGTGCAAACTGATCCGGATGCTTGTGCCCACATACGACGGCGATGAGGAGCCGCTTGAGTGGAATCGGGTGCCGGGCGATCAACTGAGGTGAAAAACGTCCGCAAGTAGGGCGGGGCCGTCGTGGGCTGAACGAAGCAACGTTTCTGAATCTCTATCAAACACAAGGAGAATAGATTCGATGAAAATGCACATTGGCGGGCAATGGGTCGACAAGTCCGAGAAGATCGAAGTGTTGCATCCGTTTGACGGCTCGGTCGTCGACACGATTCCTAAGGGGGATGCCGCGGACGTGGAGCTGGCGCTGGCAACCGCCGAGCGCGGCGCCAAGGCGATGGCGAAGCTGACCGGCTATGAACGCTATGAGATTCTGCGCCGAGCCGCCGATCTGATGCTGGAACGCAACGAGGACCTTGCCCGTACGATCACCCTGGAAGAGGGCAAGATCATTGCCGAGGGCCGGATTGAAGCGTCGCGAGCGGTCGAGATTGTTGCGCTCTCCGCGGAAGAGGCCAAGCGTCTTGGCGGCGAGGTTGTGCCGCTCGACGGCGCGCCCGGCGCCGCGGGCAAGTTCGGTTTCACCGTGCGTGTGCCGTGCGGCGTCATCGTCGGCATCAGCCCCTTCAACTTTCCCCTTCATCTGGTCTGCCACAAGATTGGCCCGGCGCTGGCCGCGGGCAATGCCATCATCCTTAAGCCGGCGACCGACACGCCTCTGTCTGCGCTCAAGCTGGTCGAGATCTTCCTCGAAGCCGGCACGCCGCCGGAGGCGCTCCAGTGTCTCACCGGTTCCGGCGCGACCATTGGCGACGCCCTCTGCGCCGATTCACGCGTGCGCAAGATCACCTTCACCGGCAGCCGCGACATTGGCGAGCATATCTGCCGCACTGCCGGACTCAAGCGGGTGACGATGGAGCTCGGCTCGAACGCGCCGCTCATCGTCATGCCGGACGCAGACCCCGAGCGGGTGGCAGCAGCGGCAGCAATGTCCGGTTACTCGAACGCCGGCCAGGTCTGCATCTCCACGCAGCGTGTGGTAACGCACGAGAAGATTTACGGCGATTTTCTCGACGCTTTCAAGGCAACTGTCGAGAACATCAACACCGGCAACCCGCTGGAGGAATCGACCAAGATGGGGCCGATGATCCGCGAGGACGATGCGGTGCGCGTGGATCAGTGGGTTGAAGAGGCTGTGAGCGGGGGCGCAGAGCTCCTCCTTGGCGGGGAACGCAACGGCCAGATGTATCAGCCGACGATCGTGTCGAACGTGAGTCCGGAGATGAAGATCTCCTGTGACGAGGTCTTCGGCCCGGTGGTGGGCGTGACCCGTGTGAGCGACATTGACGAGGCGATCGCGCTCGCCAACGACACGAACTACGGTCTGAGCGCGGCGATCTTCACCCAGAATATCGACTGGGCGATGAGGTTCGTGCAGGAGGTCGAGTCGGGCAACCTGCACATCAACTGGGGCACGCAGTGGCGCGCCGACCTGATGCCGTACGGCGGCGTCAAGGAGAGCGGTATGGGCAAGGAAGGCCCGAAGTATGCCATTGAGGAGATGACCGAGACCAAGATGGCGGTCTTCCATCTGAGCGGCTGATCAGGTAAAGCTGTCAGATCCGGTCCGATACCCTTGACCATCAACTACGGCAGGCGTTGGCGCGGGCAGGTCGCCGTGCCGACGCCTGCCGTTTCAATTTTCTCCACGGCTGTGAAAGATCGCCAGCCGGAACCCGTGGTTCATATCCGGCTCTTCGATCGTCAGCCAATTCTCGGCGGCGATCGGTAGGGTACAGGGGCCGAAGGAACAGATCGTGAGTTGCCGCGTCATTGCCTCATCGCGCAATCTCTTGAGGACCGTCTGCAGCATTTGCCCGCGAAATGGGGAAAAGAGAAAGTAGATAGTGCCTCTGCAGAGGTCGTCGTTGCGTGCGTCACCATGTTTGAATGTCACGCCTTTGATGCACAGCGCGGCGGCCTCCCGCTTCGCCTGCTCCACATAGGCCGGCATGACTTCCAGCCCGATTGCCTCCACGCCCGTGAGCAGATGGACCAGTAGCACGACTTGGCCCAATCCGGAGCCGACATCGACGAATCTGTCAGCAGACGTCAAAGGCACCCGGTCAACCAGTTCGAGAAGGGTGCCCACCGGGGCCGGCTCGTAGTGGATCATCTCGCTATCGCCGCCGTTCCACCGCTGCGGCGGGCGGTCACTGTGGAACAGGCCCGCGGCCAAGGCGTCCGCTGCCTCCCCACGCCAGTGCAGACATCCCCTGTCGCCGGGCCTGTAGTTGCCGTTGTCCTCGAACAGAGTACGAAGTTGACGCGAAGTGACAGCGCCGGCGCTGATGCCGGCGCGAACTCTTTGAAAGAGCGTCCGGTTCCGCCGCTCCAGGTTGGCCTGCAACGCTCGAACGCGCCGCAGCTGTTCTGAGGCCAGTCGTTCGCTGGCGCGTAGCTGGTAGGCTTCCGCCAGAAAGTCGAGCCTCTTCAGCGCCAGGAAGCGCCCGGTCAGGTTGTCGTCTTCGCTGAGGGATTGGTCCTGCTCCAACGCGCCCAAATCCTGCTCCAACTGCGCCAGTTCGGGCATTGCGCTCTCCGCGAGGGGCCGGCTAACGGGACTCTGCCCATAGCTCTTTTCGGCTCGAATGGGTCTCCGCGAGCAGCGGCTCTCCGACCAGATCATACTCCAACGCGCCGTTGATGTGGACCCGCAGCATGGTACCCGAGGGCGCGTTTTCGATACCTGGCACAAGGACAAGGCCGTCCACCTCCGGGGCGTCGCGGTAGCTGCGTCCCAAGACCAGTGGGTCGCCGGTCTCGGCGACTTCACCTTCGCCTTCGACCAGGACGTCGAGCATTTTGCCGACCTGCTCCTGGTTCTTGCGCAGGCTGATCGGTTGCTGGGTCTCCATCAGGCGGGCGTAGCGCTCAGCCTTCGCTCTTTCAGGGACGGGTTCGGGCAACTCCGCCGCCGGTGTGCCCGGCTCCGGGCTGAATGGGAACGCACCGACCTTGTCGAACTCTATCGCCTGCACGAACGACAGCAAGCCCTCGAACTCCTCTTCGGTCTCGCCCGGGTAGCCGACGATGAATGTCGTTCGCAGCGCGATATCCGGCATCGCGGCGCGCAGCTTGTCGACATGGTCGAAGACCATTTCCAGCCGGGAGGGGCGTCTCATGCGGCGCAAAGCGCGCGGGTCGCCGTGCTGCAGGGGCATATCCAGATAGGGCACGATTTTATCCTGGCCCGCCATCACTTCGATCAGGGCATCGCTCACGTGTCCCGGATAGGCGTACATCAGCCGCACCCATTTCAGCGCATCGCTCGTTCGATTGCAGAGGGCGCTGAGCAGGCGGGGCAGACTGTCCGGCTCGCCCCGGTCGCGTCCAAAGTCGGTCGTGTCCTGGGCGACGATCACCAGTTCTCTGGCGCCCGCATCCACCAGCGAAATGGCCTCGTCAACGATCGCCTCGATCGGACGGCTGCGCAGCTTGCCTTTGAAGCTGGGAATCGTGCAGAAGGCGCAGGGCGCGTTACAGCCGTCAGAGATTTTGAGGTAGGCGCTTCCTCCGGCCACAGGCGGACGCGGCACAGGCTGCTCGAAGGATTCTTCCGGCTCGCCCAGCAGGCTGTAGCGTTGCAGGCGGCGCTGCTTCGGCCCGCCGCGCACCCCCTTGATCAGCTCCACCACATCCATCCAACGCCGCGTACCCAGCAGGCCGTCTACTTCCGGCACCCGCTCCAGCACCTCGTCGCCGTTGCGTTGCGCCAGACAGCCGGCCGCGATAAGCATCTGGTGGTGGCGTTTGCCGCTGGCGAGCTCCTGCAAAACGTCGATCGACTCCTCTTTTGCCGCTTCCAGAAAGCCGCAGGTGTTCACTATGAGCACATCGGCGCTGCCGGCGTCCACGTTCTCAACGACATTCTCCTGCTGCAACAGCATCTCTATGCCGTCGCTATCGACCCTGTTTTTTGGGCATCCGAGGGTGATCAGATGATAGGTCTGCCTTTTTGTCATCAGCCGCCCTCTTGCCCGATCTCTCTCGCGTACATAATACGTTCCGTGCCTACGGAACTGATCAAACAGTTACGGATTCTGCCACCGATCGACGCGGCAGTTGTCCAGGCATGAATGGCCGCCCGGCGCATTACCGAGCCATTGTAGCACAGAATTCGACTGAGTCGGAGACGGCTGGAAAGGAAAACGCACACCGATGGAGGACAAGGAGGTGCCGGCTAACGGGGACGGATCTGCTCCAACAGCGCGTCCATCTCCTGCTGACCTGCGATCGGCCCGACGACGATATCTACGATTTTGCCTTCGGGGCTGATAAAGAAGGTCTCCGGCACGCCCTGGATACGATAGCGTCGAGCAGCCTGGCTGCGCAGGTCCGGGCCGTTGGGGTAGGTAATATCGAACTCTTCGAGATAGGCGAGCGCGTCCGGCTCCTGGTCCAGGTAGTCCAGTCCGAGGAAGATGATCCCGTTCTCCTTCTCGCGGCGCCAGGTCTGCTCCAAGAGCGAGGCCTCCTCGCGGCAGGGGGCGCACCAGCTGGCCCAGAAATTGACAACGACACCCTTTCCCCGAAGATCTCGCAGGGCGACACTCTCGCCGTCGAAAGTTGTAAAGCGCAGTTCAGGGGCCTCGCCCGCTGCCCGCTGCCCGTCAACTATCGTCTTCCACAGACCTACTGCAAGTAGGACGATAAAGAGCAGGATGACGCCGAGGAAGAAGATACGCCACAGACTAACGGCGCGGGCGGATGGTAGTTCTGCTTGCCCGGGCGTTTGCAACGGTACATCCCGCTCGTACTGTTCGGTCAGTTCAGTCATAGCGGGCGAGCTCCTCATTCAGCCGCCGCTCATGCTCGTCGGCCTCAGCGCCCCCTGCCCTTGCCAAAGACGTACGAAGCGGCCGCGCCATCTGCTGCAAGCGCAACCAGAGGAAGAGACCGCCCCCTGCAACCGCCACCACCGGCATTATCCACGCCAGCCAATTGAATCCCTGCCGCGGCGGCTCACCCAGGATCTGCGGCCCGTACTGCTCCAGGAAATAATCGCGGATTGACTCTGCGTCCTCGCCTTCGGCCAACTTCATGGCGATGACCTCCCTCATCTGCGCACACGCTTTCAACTCGCAACTGTCCAGGCGCAGCCTGCCTCCACACAGTGGGCACCACAGCTGCTTGGCCACTTTGTTCACCTCGTCGGCGGTGATGTCAGTGGCTTCATCCTGCGCCCACACGGGCGGGCTGAAGGCGATGGCAAGCAGCAACGCCGCCGAAAGGATGGCGCAAAATGGGAGTGATTGCGTTTTCGCTTCGCGGGAACGGTGCGGTCTGAAGGGAGTGGCCATGCGTGTAACGTGCAGAACGATGCGCGGCTACGCGGCAGGCCTTTCAGCCAACTTCACGAAGAGGCGTCTGGCCAAAGAGCGGCCTATAATTTTAACGAGGCTTTCCGGGTCGGTCTGCGGGGAACTGTTCTCTACTTGCACGATGCTCGGCCCGTCAAAGGGTTCGACGTTCAGCACCTTGATCTGATAGCCCGGCACCAGATTCAACTGCGACAGATAGCGCAGCATCGGCGCGTTGTGGTTGGCCACCCGGCGCAGTTCGCCCGTCTGCCCGGGCCGCAGTTCCGCCAGGCTGATCAGGTCCTCGCTCTTGACCTGACCGTCTTCGCTCGGGACGGGGTCCCCGTGCGGGCAGTGGGATGGGAAGTTGCAGATAATCTCCATGCGCTTTTCGAACTCGGCGCTGATAGCGTGCTCCAGCCGCATGGCCTCCGCCTTCACCTGGTCCCAGGTAAAGCCCATCACCTCGATCAGAAACACTTCCAGCAGCCGGTGCCTGCGCAAGAGCTGCAATGCGGCCAGGCGGCCCTGGTCGGTCAACCGGATACCGGCAGCCGCCGAGCGGACCACATGGCCCGATTCGGTCAGCCGTTTGGTCATGCTGCTGGCCGCGGCCGGCGACACTTCCATCTTCTGCGCCAGCGCCGTGGTGGAGATCCTGTCGTTGGTCTCGCCCAACTCGTAGATCGCCACCAGATAGTCGAGCATCCCATCGGTGATGATGTTGCAGAACGTGCGCATAATCGTCCTCGGCCAACCGCTGGGGCTTCAAAGCTCAGAATGGGTATTTTCAGAAGTATAGAACGTCGTTTGCAGGCTGTCAACACCGGGAAAAGAGTAAATGGACCGGAGTCACACTACTGCCAACAATCGGCTGCTCTCAGAGGAAATACAGTGAATCGTCCTGAGACGGAGAGCGAATGTCTTGCGATGTGAAGCGATGCTCCGTCGTCCGGGGTTCTGCCAGTTTTGGGGCGTTCTCGTTCAACGGGTTGGGGGACCCGGTCTGGATAAGCAGCGAAGTATCTGATTTCGTGTCCTTTCCAGACCATACCCCAAAAAGGCGCGTTGCAAGGTGTACCCTGCTATGCTATGATTCCGAAAGGTAAGATTACCGTGTCAACTGAAGCTGAGTTCGCAGGGAGGTTGGCATTATGGGGATCATCCGCCGGAGGCTGCACCGCCTTGGTATTTCACGCGAATTGATTTCCCATCTCTTCCTGGTGATCTGTGTCCTACTCACGATTTACCCCATTTTCTTCCTTTTGAACGTGTCGGTCAAGGACCGTTTGCAGTTTCAGCGCGATCCTCTGGCGATTGAGTGGCCGAAGGGTCTGCGCAACTATGAAATTGCGGGCAAGCTGATGGGTCGGAGCATGCTGAATACGATCATTGTCTCGCTGGTTTCGCTGGCAGGGCTATTGATAACGGCTTCCACGACCGCATACGTTTTCGCTCGCTACTCTTTCCCAGGCAAGGAACTGCTATGGTATTTCCTCCTGGGGTTATTGATGATTCCGGGCATCCTGACTTTGGTGCCACTGCTGGTTCTGGTTGCTCATACACTCAGACTGACCAATACTCTGTGGGCGGTGATTTTGCCATACATTGCCGTCGGACAGGCCTTCAACATCTTTCTCTTGCGTACTTTTTTCGCGCAACTGCCGGAAGAGCTTTTCGAAGCGGCGCGGCTGGATGGCGCCCACCACCTGCAGATCATCAGATTCCTGATTGTGCCACTCTCAGCTCCGATTCTCGTGGTCGTTAGCATGCTGCACGTTCTGGCGGCTTGGAACGACATTGCGTGGCCATTGCTGGTCCTCAACAAACAGGGGGTACGGACACTCTCATTACAACTGCTGCAGTTCAGCAACCCTTTTGAGGACTACCCCGCTGCCCAGTATGCTGGTGCCGTGATCGCCTCGGTCCCGCTCGTGTTGCTGTTTGGTCTGGGCATGCGCCGCTTTATTTCCGGCATGCTCGCTGGTGCCTTGAAGATTTGAAGACCAGCCGCGTGTTTGTCCTTTCTGAGCAGGCAAAGGGGGGTGAGATATGCGCTGAAGGAAATGCAAACAGACTGACGACGTTGACCGGATAGGTTCAACGGGATTCTGGATGCGTTTCTGGTTGGTTCTCCGAATGATGGGAGCACCAATCGGCGGACGTGGCAGGAGGGGAAAGGATTCAGGAGGACGACATGAACAAGCCACTCTCGAGACGTAGATTCTTACAGCTTACGGCAGTGAGTGTGCCGAGCACGATTCTGGCTGCCTGCGCCCTCGCCCAACCAGGAGGAGAGGCACCTGGGGAGACGTCTGCATCGGATGATGTGCCGGACATGGAGGAAGGCACGATCACGATCTTGGTGTACAACAATTATGCGCTGGAGCGGCCTGAGAACCGAACCGTCGAGGCTTCGATCATGATGTCGTTTTTCGAAGAATACCAAGAGACGGTTCGGCCGGGCGTCAAGATTGAATTGGAGGAAGTGCTTCCACAGCCAGGGCAGGCCGGCGTCGAGATTCCACGTATCCGTGCCGAGGCCGATACGATAACGGACCTGGTAGCACATCAGGCTGTCCCCTCGTTAATGGTGCCGGATCTGTTCTACCAGTTGCCGCGCGAGACCCTGGACCAGCCTAACCCATACAGCCCCAATGCGCGCTGGTGGGATGACTTCCCCTTCGACGGGGTGATTTTCTCCAGCTTCGCCGGGGCGGCCGTCGGGACCTATTGGGGTGCAGGGTTGACCCGCATAGGAGGGGCGAGCGTGGTCGGCGCCATCTATAACCGTGACCTGTTCGAGAAGGCGGGGATCGATTCGGCGGAACCGGGCGGAGACGTGATTCCGCCCAAGTCCTGGGCCGAGTGGATGGACTGGCATGAGAAGCTCAAGTCGATTGACGTTGTCCCCTTCACCATCGGCAACCATATCGCCGGCGGTTGCTGCGCGGTTTGGACGCACGGCATGATGTACAATAACCTGATGGAGGATCATCATCCGGAGCTACAACAGATATGCGCCGATTTCTTTGGCGAGGAGCCAGACGGAATGCTGAATGTCCGCTACGGCGCCTATCTGTGGAAGACGGGCCAATGGACGTTTGACGACGAACATACTGCCGCCTACTTCCAGATACTCAAGGACTGGTCCCAGTACTGGCAGCCGGGTTTCATGGCCGAGTCACAAGAAGACCTCTTCCTGACGGGCGAAGCGGCGATGCGCTACGTGTTCTACCTGGAGGCCACAGACTTCCTCGAAACGCTTAAGGACGAGTTCAGGTTTGGAACGTTTTACGCTCCACCGATCACCCAGGATACCTGGTCAGGTGCGCCTGGTCTGCCACAGCGTGCGTTGGGTTCAGGTGGCACGCCGGGTGGCTTCGGTTTCGGCAGCGTCTTCATGCTTTCACAGAAGGGGGTCAGGGAAGGCCGGCTCCCATTGATGCTGGACTTGCTCCAATGGCTAACCGCTCCTGATCAACTGGAAAGGTACCACCAGCAGCTAGAGCCGCGTGCTGCACAACCGGACGCTACGGTTGCAGAGGTGTATCCGGACGATCTTGAGAAGCAGGAAGCGTATCGACTGTATTACGAGCCACCCGCCATCCGCGACGGCAAGCGTTATGGTGTCGATGAGATGTGGCACGTCTCTGGCGTGGGGAACGAGGCCGGCTTCCGCCAGACGATACAGGCATTCATGTCCGGCCAACTCAAAACGCCCGAGGAAGCTGCAGCGAAGTTAGAAGAGGTGGCGCAGGCGGGTACCGCACGGGCAATTGCCGAGAACCCTGACTGGGATGCCGATTCATGGTAGCAATCGTGAAGGATTAGCGGCGACTGTCGGAAGTCCAGCAAGGTCAATCCTGGTGACATAATCATTCCGTGTTGCGCGTAGCATAAGATTACGCAACAAGATTAGGTTATGCAACACTTTGAGAGTGTGGGATGTCGAAGGTGGTGGTCGGGACGGTATTTCGGCCACCACCTTGTCGAATCTGGAGAGGGGCTGCGTGGTCGAAAAGAATTCAGACATGGAACAAACGGAAGAAGATTTCCGTAAGATAACGCCGGCGACGTCAAGCCCGTCGCTATTGCGCGAGATCGTACGTAAGCGGAATCTTTATCTGCTCATCCTGCCTACCTTTGCCCTCGTCATTCTTTTCTCGTATTTTCCAGCCGCGTCCGCGTTTTACCATTCTTTCTTTTGGTGGAACGGTGTACGAGCACGCTGGGTTGGGCTCGACAATTTTGCACAAATGGGAACTGACTTCTATTTCCTGGGCTCGATCTCGAATATGGTCAAGCTGTCCCTCTTTCAGATGACGGCGCAACTGGCCCTTCCGCTTGTTGTGGCTACGCTCATCTACCGTCTGCAGAGTCGGCGAGCGGCTTACCTCTACCAGACGCTGCTGGTCGTACCGATGGTAGTACCTGCGATCGTCGGCTTTATGATTTGGAAATGGTTCTACTCGTATAAAGGGTTGCTCAACATCGTTCTAAACGCATTGGGCCAGGAGGAAGTCGTGCGCGCCTGGCTTGGCGATCCGAACCTCGCTCTTTATGCTCTCATGTTTGTGGGCTTCCCGTGGGCTGGAGGGTTTACGATGCTCGTGTTCCTGGCCGGGCTGCATCAGATCCCGGCCGAGATCGTCGATGCCGCCGTGGTTGATGGAGTAGGAACTTTCAGCCGCTTTTTCCGCATCGAACTACCACTACTGGCGGGTCAACTACGATTCCTTCTGATTCTGGCCATCATCAACGGCGTGCAACAGTTTACTTTACCACTAGTCATGACCAGCGGAGGGCCTGGTTGGGCTACGATGGTGCCAGGATTACGCCTGTTTCAGACAGTGACGCACGAGTTTCAGTACGGCTACGGTTCGGCTATCGGCGTGGCGCTTTTCCTGGCGATCCTTGGGCTAACATATCTTAATCAGCGCTATCTTCGCTCCAGCGTTGAGTATGAACCGACGTGGTGAGCGATGGGATTTTCCATTCGCCTGCCGGCCTGTCTATTGTACCGATCCCACAGTTTGCCTTCTCTATGAACTTCCCCAAAGATTTCATGAAGGGGGCTGCCCTCGGCTGCAACCGGTCGGCAAGAAGCAGGCCCAAGCCTGTGTGATCGTGTGATAGGGTAGTAGAAGTAATCCAGTGCTGTGAGGGAAAAGTGATTTGTTTCCCCTATGGATCACAGAGTTTCTTCTTTTAGGGGCTCCAGCTTTCATAAGGGGATCACTTTCTAAACGAACAACTAGAAGACTTTTCACACGGCTCCACAGAGAATTCCGAAGTAGCAAAAGGACACGGGTCTGCTATGCTATCAAGACTCACCTTACTGCCCAACAGAAAGAACGCTGAAAGAAAAAGAACACCAGAGAATTGCGCAAAGGCGGGTAAGAGTGCGTAGAAGTGCGCAGTTGGGGCTCACCATAAAGAAAATCGATCAGATGGTTCTTTCACATCATCTCTCCCTTGAGCAAGACTTTTGGTTTCATTGGGGGATTACTTTAGAAGGGAGATAAACGATTCGATGGGTCCTCTCAATCAACAACAACTGCAGGCGTACGAAGACCAAGGCTACCTGTTGGTACCTGGCATCCTGAGTGGGCAAGAACTGGCACCGGTGCAACAAGCTGTTGAAAATGCCGTTGACCAGATCGCCCGAGACCTTTACGCAGAAGGGAAGATTGAGGAATTGCACGAAGCTGCGCCGTTCACGCGGCGGCTAATGGAGGTCCTCAGCGATCTCGAAAGGCGGTCGCTGGGTTGGAATCGGGAAGTTTTCAGCGAGGCTGTCTATGATCTGTGCATGTACCCGGCGGTGCTGGATCTGGTTGAATCGCTGCTCGGTTCAGGCGAGATAACGATGAACGGCGACTATTGGGTACGGCCCAAATTGCCGCAGGAGCAACTGACCACGCTGCCCTGGCATCAGGACAGCGACTATTACGGCGCGCAAACCGAACCCTTGCATATCCTCTCGCTCTGGGTACCGCTCGTGGATGTGGACGAAGAGAACGGTTGCATGCAGTTCATATCCGGCAGTCACAAGTGGGGCCTGCTGCCAAACAAGAGGCAGGGCGACCATCTCGTGCCCGTCGAGGACGTCGAGGCTCGTGGCCGCGTTGAAACGCTGGCGATGAGAGCCGGGGATGCCGTCGCGTTCCGCAATCTCACTTTCCATCGTTCGTTGATGAACAACAGCGACGAAATCCGCTGGAGCATCGATCTGCGTTATAGCGTGACCGGAACGCCGCTTGACTGGCTGGCCAAGATAGGGCTGCTCGGCTTCGTCGCCCGCAGCAGGCAACGTCCTGAAAGCGTGGACTCCTGGCAGGCCTGGCGCGCCAGCCGGCGCGCATGGGAGAAAGAACAGGCATAGTGGTGCCGGTTCGACTGTATCGAGACCTGGAGCGAGGCGTTTCATGCCGCGTAGAACTGTCGATCTGAGTCATCCCCTCGATCAATCGACTCCTCCCTTTCCCGGCGATGATCCGGTCGAGGTTACGGTCAAGACTTCGATTCCCGCCGACCTTCCGCCCGGCACACCGGGTCACCTGAATACCAGTCTACTGCGCGCCTCCCTCCACACAGGCACGCACATGGACGCTTTCTTCCACTTCTACCATGGCCGGGCGACCATTGAACAGATTCCGCTGGGGCAATGCGTGGGGCCAGCCCTGCTTGTTGACCTTTTGCATAAACGGGCCAAAGAGGAAATAACCGAGGATGATCTGGTGCCCCTCCGGGACTCCCTAAGCCGAACGCCCAAGGTGGTCCTCAACACCGGCTGGGCGCAGTATTGGGGCCAGCCGCTCTATTTCACCGACTATCCCGCCCTGACGGGCGCCGCAGCCCGCTTCCTGGTGGACTGCGGCATCGAGCTGGTCGGAGTCGATACGCCGTCAGTTGACTATTCGCCCAATGACGCCCATTTTGTGCTGCTGGGCAATGATGTTCTGATTGTCGAAAACCTGACCAACCTCGATCAGATCGGCCAGCCGCTGTTTGAATTCGCCGCGTTGCCTCTCAAAATTACCGGCCGGGACGGCTCTCCGGTGCGGGCTATCGCGGTCGTCGAAGAGCCGTAACCATGTGCGGCCCAAATCGACTATAGTCTGAGCATTGCAGCTTCCCTTGCAATATGTTCGCTGAATCCCAGCCGGATGCAAACATCCTGGAGAGGTCCAACTATGGCACAAAGTGAAATTGAGAACGGGAAAGCGGCTGGTGAAGGCTGCCCCACATTGGCGGAGCGCTTCTTCTTCGACAACAATGGATATCTGGTCCTGGAGGAGTTCCTGGATGCGGACCACGTCAAAGCCTTGACCGATGCGCTTGCGCGCGTGATGCTGCGGCGGCGCACACTGCAGGAGCAGGGCGTCCCCCACACCGGCATGACGCAGATCAAGGGCGAAAAGAGCACGCGCATCTTCTATATCCTCGACGAAGACCCCCTTTTCCTGGAGATGCTCGACTGGCCCGCGATCTGGCCCTACGTGACCGGTCTGCTCAACGCCCGCCCGCATCATCATGCTTCCGACGCGCTCATCGAGTACACTAGCGACCTGATGGGGCAAGGCGGGGGATGGCACATCGACGGCCATGACGAAGGGTATCGCAACTTAGGTCCGAATATTCCCCTCTTGCAGCTCAAGATTGGTTACTACCTGAGCGACATGACGCAGCCTGGACAGGGCAACCTCTGCATCGTGCCCGGCAGCCACAAGGCGGCCTATGAGCCCGCCCAAGAAGACCTGAAGCGGGCAGAGAAATCGGTAGGGATTGAGGAGATCTGCGCGCCGGCGGGCAGTGCCATTCTGTTTCACAACGCCCTCTGGCACTCGGGCGGCCCCTTCAACCGCGAAGGCGGACTGCGCTGTATGCTTTACTACGCCTATGAACACCCGTGGATGATCGCTTCCCAGGAGCACTGGGGCTATTCCAAGGGCTTCTACAACAACCTCTCGCCTGAGCGGCGCAAGCTGTTTCACGGCTTCCTCTTCGACCCGCCCGAGCATCGCTGGGGATAGCCGGAGGGCAGCCTCGCATGTCATGTTCCTGCGCCGATGATCGCGATGGTCTCGCAACAAAATTGGCATACGCCTGTGCTGGTCGGGTTGTTCCTCCTGCTGTTGGTAGCGGTTCTTGTCTGGGGTGACAGCCCCGTCGAGCAGCCATTCGATCCGGACAGCCGCAGCCCGAACGGCCTGTTGATGCTGCGAGAGTGGCTGCAGGAGATGGGTTATCAGGTCACGACGAACGGCCAGACGCGATTTGCGCCCTCGGCGCGCCAGCACATGCTGCTCATTTACCCCGGCGAAGGGCGGTTCACCCAGGGGGAGGCGGACCGACTCTTCGAATGGGTCGAGGACGGCGGCACCGCGGTGATCGTCGGCCACGCGGACCGGGAGCTGCGGCGAGCATTCAATTACAGGTCATGGAACCATCCCGCCGCGATAGAAGTGGAGCAGAGTCAGCCCTTGCTGCCGGAAGCTACCGAAACTTTTGACCGGGGCGGGCATGGTTTCGACGCGACCAGGGCGCCGCACATAATTGCCGTCCTGAAAAGTGGATATGGGACGAGGCTTGCCGTACTCAAGTACGGCGCCGGTTGGGCCTGGCTCGTTGGCGAGCCGTTCGCGTTTACTAACGGCCGGCTTTCCGAAAGCGGCGCCCAGGCCCAACTGTTTCCGGCCTTTCTGCGCACTGTTCCCGCCGGCGGCACGGTCGTCGTCGACACCTATCACATGTTCGGCCCGCTCCTGCCCGGCGAACGCCCGCCTGTCAATACCTTCAGGGATTGGGTCTATCTTACGCCGGCTGGGTGGGCTGCCGTATTCCTGCTGCTGCTCTGCGGGGGCTGGCTGCTCCTGTCCGGCCGGCGCCTCGGCCCGCCTCTGGAGGCGCCGAGTCAGGGGCGGCCGCGGGATGCTGCCGAGTTCGTGGTTGCGATGGCAGGCCTGCAACGAAGGGCTCGCGTCCGCGACCACATCGCACGCCATCAACGCTTCCGGTTGAAGCAGGCCTTGGGAAGGCCCTGGCGGCTCCGCCCGAGTTTGCCCGACGACGAGTTCTTGCGCCAGTTGCGCTCGCTGGACCCGACTTTGTCCAGGTCCGCTCACCACAGGGATACTATCCGCGACCATTCTTCTGCTGGGGCCCGCCCCAACTTAACAATCGCGCAGGCCGCAGCGCTCCTGGATGAGTTGGCGACGGTCCCGGATGAGGAACGGCTTCTGCAACTGGCGCGGCGGGTCGATGAATTCAGAGCCGCCACAGTTGACAACATTCCGTCTTAGCCCGCTGACCGGCCGCGGCGGGCGCACAGGCCGCTCCACCCGTTTACAGGTCTGGAATCCATGAATGTTTCTCAACTCTATGCTTCCATCCGCGTGCAGGCCGCCAAAGTCATCGTCGGCCAGGATGACGTATTCGAGCAGATCGTAATCGCATTTCTCAGCGGTGGCCACGTCCTGCTCGAAGGAGTACCCGGTACGGCCAAGACATTGATGGCCAAGACACTCGCCCGGCTGACAGACGCGGTATTCGGACGTATCCAGTTCACCGCCGACCTTATGCCGTCAGACATCGTCGGCACGCAAGTCTTCGATCTGGACAGTGGTCGCTTTCATCTGCGCAAAGGCCCAATCTTCACCCAGATTCTGCTGGCCGACGAGATCAACCGCGCGCCGGCCAAGACCCAATCGGCGCTTCTGGAAGCGATGGAGGAGCGCCAGGCCACCATTGACGGCGTGGCCTATCCTCTCGATGAGCCGTTCATGGTGCTGGCGACCCAGAATCCGGTCGAATACGAGGGCACCTATCCGCTTCCGGAAGCCCAGGTCGACCGCTTCCTCTTCAAAGTGCTGGTCGACTATCCGTCCGACGAGTCCGAACAAGAGGTGCTGCAGCGCTATCACGAGGGATTCGACGCGCATAAATTGGATGCAGTCGACATCAGGCCGGTGATATTACAGGCCGAATTGGCGGATGTCCGGGACGAAATTCGGCGCGTGACGGTTGAGCCTGGCGTTTTCAGATACATTAGTTCTCTCGTGAGCGCCACGCGCCGCAGCCCGGATCTGCTGCTGGGCGGGAGTCCCCGTGCAAGCATCGCTCTGTTACAATCATCAAAGAGCTACGCGGCCTTGCAGGGCCGGGCATACATCGTCCCAGACGATGTGAAGGCTCTGGCCGCGCCGGTGCTGCGTCACCGCGTGCTGCTGCGGCCCGAGGCCGAAATCGAAGGTATTGACGCCGACGGGGCAGTCCGCCGCATCGTCGCCGGCGTCGACGTGCCGCGTTAGAGACCGGACAGACGCTGGTCTCGCCTCAGCTTGAAGTCAGCCCAGGAAATCGGAGATGAGAAATCGGTCAAGAAACTTTAACTTGAACAGCGAGTCACTCAGGGCGCTTGGGCGGCTTTGGAAAATCAGCGTAGTCGTTGGAATGGTGTTCGTTTCGGCCTGTTCACAGAACAGTACGCCGGCGCCCCAATCGGAGGAGCCGGAAGTCGAGACTGTGCAATCGCCTTCGCCTACTGCGACCATGACAGTCGCAGCCACCGAACCGCCCCCGCCAACGAACACGCCTGTACCCTTCGAGGCGCCGGTCTGGCCGGAGATCGTGCTGGTCGAGACGATTTCCGGTCTCAAAAATCCTGTGGACTTCGCCGATGCCGGAGACGGCTCCGGTCGGCTCTATGTGATCGAGCAGGCGGGGCTGGTACAGATGTTCAACGGTGGCGTCAAGAGCGAAACGCCTTTTCTCGACATCCGCGACCGCGTCGACTGCTGCGGAGAAAAAGGGCTGCTGGGCATCGCATTTCCGCCTGATTTCGACGGCAGCCGCATCTTCTATGTCAACTATACGACCACTTTGCCAGGCAGTCTGCATACCCGCGTCTCCCGCTTCCGCCTGCGCGACGACGCCCACTTGGCCGATCCTGGTTCGGAAGAGATCGTTCTCGAATTTTTCCAGCCTTGGGGCAATCACAATGGCGGCCAGCTCGTCTTTGGTCCCGATGGCTACCTCTGGATCGGGACCGGAGATGGGGGCAGCGGCGGCGACCCCCAGGACAACGGGCAAAAGGGCCAGACGCTGCTGGGCAAAATGCTTCGCATCGACGTAACTTCGCCAACAGACGCCCGTTACGTGATTCCCGTCGATAATCCCTTTGTCGGCAATGACGAATTCCTCGACGAAATCTGGGCTTATGGCCTGCGTAATCCCTGGCGCTATTCCTTCGACCGCGAGACCGGCGATCTCTACATCGCAGATGTAGGCCAGAACCAGTGGGAAGAGGTGAGCTTTCAGCCGGCGGCTAGCGGCGGCGGCGAAAACTACGGCTGGCGCATCACCGAGGGTCTCCACTGCTTCAATCCCGCGGTCGGCTGTTCCACGATTGGCCTGACGTTGCCTGTGGCGATCTACGGCCGCGAGAGCGGACAATCGATTACAGGAGGCTTCGTCTACCGGGGCGCGGACTATCCCTCGTTGCGGGGCATCTACTTTTTTGCCGACTACGTGAGCGGGCGCATTTGGGGTCTGCGGCGGGACGGAGGTCATTGGGAGGCCAGGATGTTGTTGGACACCTCCCACAACGTCAGCAGCTTTGGACAGGATGGGTCAGGGAATCTCTATGTCGTCGATCATAGGAACGGCGCAGTTCTGCAAATACAGGAGCGGACGGCGCCCCAATAGGGTGTCACAACCATAAGGGTCTGCAATGGACTTCGACCTCATTATAGTCGGCGGTGGCATCGTCGGCGCGGCCGCGGCCTATCGCGCGGGTCAGTTGGGCGCGCGCACGCTACTGTGCGATCGGCGCGATGCCGGTCGGGCGACGGATGCGGGCGCGGGCATCCTCGCCCCTGAGAGCAGCACCCGCGACGGTCGTCTCTGGTACGAATTTGCTTTGGACGCGGTTGGCTACTACTCGGTGTTGATTGAGGATCTCGCGGCCGACGGTGTGCCTGGCGAGGATCTTTCCCGGGCCTATGGCCACTGCGCGAAGATGATCGTGGCTCTCGATGACGTTGAAGCGGATGCGCTGGTAGAGATGGAACGGACGATCTTCGCCCGCCAAGAGGAGCGTCAGCCGTCGCCGGTAGATTCTGTCCAGAGGATTTCGCCCAGTGAGGCGCGCAACGTCTACTACCCTCTGCTGGCCGACGCGTCCGCTGTGCTGCTCCAGCCGGCCGCCCGGCGGGTCGACGGTCGCTTAATGACCGCGGCTCTCGAACGCGGTTTGCGCGCACGCGGCGTGAAGACCAGAGAGGTCGATCTATCTGCGCTGCTTTTTGATGATGGCCGGGTACACGGCGTACGCTCCGTCTGCGGTGACGAGTATACGGCCGGCGCCGTGCTCATCGCCGGTGGTGCCTGGTCAAAGGATTTCGGTCTCCAGCTGGATGTGCAGATTCCGGTTGCGCCGCAACGGGGACAGATTATCCATCTGCAACTTCCCTGCCGGGAAACCGGCGCCTGGTCGATCGTGATGGGTTTCAGCGACCACTATCAGGTGCCATGGCCCGGCGGACGCGTCGCCGTCGGCGCGACGCGCGAGACCAATAGCGGCTACGCGGCATATGCGACAGTAAGCGGTGTCCGCGAAGTGTTGCATGAGGCTCTGCGCCTGGCGCCCGGCCTGAGCGACGCCGCCATCGATGATATTCGCGTCGGCCTGCGCCCCTATACATCAGATCATTTGCCTCTGCTGGGTGCCGTTCCCGGCGTGAATGGCATCTACCTTGCCACCGGTCACGGGCCTACCGGTCTCACGCTCGGTCCTTTCAGCGCAAAGCTGGTCGTTGAGCAAGCACTTGAGCAACCGCTCGCCTGGGACTTAGCGCCGTTTTCCGTTGCCCGTTTCTTGGGCTGAACCGCCCGCCTCTGAATTGACTGCACTGGCCGCTCGCCGCCGCCTTGGCTGGGTGCCCCCGCCAGGCCTGCCGGCGCGACGTTGGCCGGCTCCTGGTTCATGTGAACAAACATGCGGGTCTTCACCCGATTTGCGCGAAACCGGTTGCGGGGCGTTTGCGGGTATGCTATGATGTCTTTCCGGCTGTCCACACGAGGGGGCGCATTTTCAGTTCCTACATGTTGTCCCCTGCAGTGTCGTGCTTGGATTAGGCCGGAGTTCCGAATAACGGTCGGCAGTTCGTTGCGTCAAATGCCTGCAGAAGTGGAGAAAATCGATGGGCACGCAGTCGCGCGTTAACAGTGGTACGGTGTCGCAGTCCACAAATTCACGGTGGATGACGGGTGTCATCCTGATTATTGCGGCGACTCTTCTGTTTTGCGCGTGCACGCGCGAACGCGTTGTCGAGGAAGTCGATAGTCCGGTAAGCGAACAACCGCAAGAGCCGGTTGTGACGCAGATCACGCCCCTTCCGACCTTGACCGATACGCCCGAGCCGACACCGGAAGACACACCCGAGCCGAAGGTGATTACCTACGAAGTTCAGCCCGGGGATACGGTTAACGCAATTGCGGAGAAGTTCGGGACCGATCCGCAGAGAATCCGGGCGCTGAACCTGTTGACGACTGACGCTCTGCAGGTCGGCCAGGTGCTGCGCGTGCCCAACATACCTGGCGTGACAACCCCGCAGGGTATCCCCACCGCCACGCCGGAGCCGTTCGAGTACACGGTTCAGGAGGGGGACACGCTCCTGTCGATCGCGCTCCATTTCGGTGTATCGCTTAACCATCTGGTCAGCGTCAACGGCCTCCGCGACGAGCACAGTCTTGGGGTCGGGCAGGTCCTTCTGATTCCCAGCGCGAGCGCCTCCGAACAGCCGAGCGCAGGCGGCGGTTCGGTTGATCCCGGGCTGTCGGGCCGGGCGGGCACGCACGAGGTGCAGCCCGGCGAGACTCTTGCCCAGATCGCGGAACAGTACGGCGTCACGCTGACCGATCTGATCGCATTCAATGGCAACACGATCACCAACCCCCACGTTGTGAAAATAGGTACAGTGCTTATCATTCCCGGCAGGACCGCCGCCGATGTAAGCATTTTGAACCAGACGACCTATACAGTGCAGGAAGGGGATTCCCTGCTCGCGATCGCGCAGCGGTTTGGTGTGACTGTCGAAGGGCTCATGGCGGCGAACAACATTTCCAACGCCGACCTGCTCCGCGTCGGCGACGAACTGATTATCCCCGGTCCCTGACAGCGACCGGTTGCAACTTCCTGTCGGTTTCGGCATACAACGGCCAACCGGCGTGTAAAATCTCAGCCTGCCTCCAAGTCATCTGAATCAGGTTAGGTCAAGCGCTTCTGCGATCGGATGCGCGTCTATTCGATTATCGAGTACGATGTTCGATGCCCGCGGGGCTGGCAACGATCAGGTCGGTCACCAGATCGAGAAAGAGGCCGTGTTCTACGATTCCGGCTCGGCGTTCCAGCGCGGCGGCGACCGACTCCGGGTCGTCGATTGGCTCGAGACGGCAGTCGAGGATGATGTTGCCATTGTCTGTACGAAACGGGCAGCCGCTGGAGCCCGTCCGCACCTGCGCAGTCGCGCCGAGTCCCGCTATGAAATCCACATGGGCGCGCAAGCCGAAGGGGATTACCTCTACAGGCAAGGCCCATTGCATGCCCAACTGCGCAGAGAGTTTGCGCGCGTCGACGATGATGATTTCGCGCGTGCTGGCCTGGGCAACGATTTTCTCGCGCAACAGCGCGCCTCCCCCACCCTTGATCACGCGCAGCTGCGGGTCAACCTCGTCGGCCCCGTCGATCGTCAGGTCGATGCAAGGATGACTTTCAAGCGTCGTGAGTGAAATGCCCAGACGCTGCGCGTCAGCAGCTACCTGCTCGGAACAGGGCACGCCGAGAATGTCGGTGAGGGTGCCCTGCGCCAGCCGTTCGGAGATACATTCGAGTGCCTTCAGCGCAGTGCTGCCGGCGCCCAGTCCCACAACCATGCCCGGTTCAACGTACGTCACAGCAGCTTCGGCCGCCTGCCGTTTGAGAAGCTCTACATTCTGCATTTTCGTCTCTTTTTATGCCTGCGCCGGCCGTAGAGACTCGACGATCTGCTCCAGATGCGTCTGTGCGTCCTCGCCCAAGTCGATTCGTAGTACGCGGCGCCCCGCGTATAGGAGCGCCTGCCGGTCCCCTAACGACTGTGAACGGATCAGGACGCCGAAAGGCAGAGACGACTGCGACGAGCCGGGCTCGTCGGGAATGTCGACATCGTCGGCGGGCCTGTCGGTGAACTGGATGAAGAGCCCGTTGCCGCGATCCCCTTTGTGGAGTTGGCCGGTGGAGTGAAGGAAACGTGGCCCGAACCCCAGCGTCGTTGCCAGCCCCGTATGTTTGCGCAACCGGCTCTGCAATGTCCGAAGCTGCCTCTCGACTGCGGGGCAGGGCTGCAGGTAGGCCTGGATGCTGATGTAGTCCCCCGCCCCGGTCCGCTGCAGGAACGCCGTCAGCGCGCCGGCAGGAGTTCCCGGCGGAGAAGCGCCCGGCGCGTCGAGGTATACTTGTACTCCGTCAGCTTCCAGAGAGGGAGACGGTTCGGGCAGACTGCCTTGCTCCATATAGGCCGTCATCATTTGCCGCGACTGTTGCTTGGCCGACTCCACGTCCGGCTGGTCGAACGGGTGAATGCCCAGCCGCGCCCCGGCCACAGCTGTGGCGAACTCCCACAGGAAGAACTGGCTTCCCAGATCGTACCGGTCGCGGAACCGCACGCGGATCAAGGGATGGCCGGCAGCGACCAATGCCTGCACCTGCGCATCCTGCGCGCCGGCGTCACTCCACTGGAGGTGAACGAAGAGGCGGTCTTCGCCGTAGTCGCCCGGCGCCGCGACCGGCTCGCCTACTACCGGGACGATTCCCGTACCGGACTTGCCTGTGCTCTCGGCGAGCAGCTGCTCAAGCCAGTCGGCGAAGGAAGCAACTTCCTGGTCAGCGATGATCGTCAGCTTGTCCCGGCCCGCCTTCGCCATCTCCGCCATCACGGCCCCGATCTGCGCGGCGGGATTGGCCGAGCCGGCGACATGCGGCCCGCAGTCGTTCATCGCCTCCCGGGCGCGGCGCAGCAGCCGCCGAAGATTTACGCCCACCAGCGCCGCCGGCGTCAGTCCGAAGTGGGAAAGGGCCGAGTAGCGGCCGCCGATGTTGGGGTCGTTCAGGAAGACCGCGCGGAAATTGCATGCCATACCCAGAGAGGCCAGCGCGCTGCCGGCATCGGTAATGGCGGCAAAGTGCGCGCCTGCCCCGGCCTCGCCGCGTTCATCCTGGACGCGGTTGTAGAAGTACTTGAAGAGCGAAAGGGTCTCTGCCGTCGTGCCGGACTTTGTGGCGACGATAAAGAGCGTTCGCGCCATGTCCAGGCTGTTGGCCATGCTCTCGACGGCCGCAGGGTGCGTGCTGTCCAATACGCGCAACCGGACGGGGCCGCCGCCAAAGGTGTGCGCGAACACCTCCGGCGCCAAGCTGGAGCCTCCCATCCCCAAGAGGACCGCTTGCGAGTAGCCCTCCTTCTGAATGTCCAGTAGCAGGGCGTCGATGCAGTGGCGTTCCGCCTCCATCCTGGCGGCAACATCGAGCCAGCCGAGACGGTTGACGATTTCGTCCGGACTGTCGCTCCAAACGGTGTGGCTTCTGGCCCAGATGCGGGCGACGATTCGGTCCCTGTCAATTTCCTCCAGAGCGTCCTCTACCTTGCTCCGGAGGGGACCGTAAAAAAATCTGTGCGCTCGCGGTCATCAACGCCGGCTATGCCGGCCACCTTTTCGCCGATCCCCGCCATCAACCCGTCGAACGAGTCGGCGAATGCCTCCACGCCATCGCGCATCAGCTGGGCGGTGATTTCGTCCAGATCGATGCCGAGTTCGGCCAGCTGCGCCAGTTGACGGCGAATCTCCCCCATATCGGCATCCACAGTTCGGGCCGCGCAGCCATGGTCCAGGAAGGCTTCCAGCGTCTCGGGCGGAACGGTATTGACCGTGTGTGGGCCGATCAGGGCGTCCAAGTAGAGGGTGTCGGGGTAGTCGGGGTTCTTGGTGCTGGTGCTACCCCAGAGTGGGCGCTGTACGCGCGCCCCTTGCGCGGACAGCTTCTCCCAACGAGGCCCGCTGAATATCCCGCTGAAACGGTGGTATGCGTTCCTGGCGTTGGCGATGGCGATCTTGCCCTGGAGTGCGCTGTTGCCGATTTCGTCTAATTTGGGATCGACCTTGCCATCCACCCGGCTGACGAAGAACGAAGCCACCGAAGCCACCCGGCTGAGGTCTACATGCGCCCCGGCCAGCTTCTCCAGTCCATGGATGTAAGCCATCGCGCTGTCTTCATACTGTTGCTGCGAGAAGATCAGGGTAACGTTTACGTTGATGCCCTCGCCGATCAGCGTCTCGATCGCGGGGATGCCCTGGGGCGTGGCCGGCACTTTGATCATTACATTCGCCTGGTCAACCATCGACGAAAGGCGGCGGGCTTCCATCACCGTGCCCTCCGTATCATATGCCAGCTTCGGGTTGACCTCCAGGCTGACGTAGCCGTCGAGACCGTCGCTGCTTTGGTAGACAGGCTGCAAGATGTCGCAAGCGCGGCGAATGTCCTGGATTGCAAGCGTCTCGTATATGTCGTTGACCGAACTGCCTTCTTCGACCAGCCGCTCGACCGCGGCATCGTAGTCGGTGCTGGCGGTGATCGCCTTTTGAAAGATCGACGGGTTTGACGTAACCCCGCGCAACCCTTGCGCGACCAGTTCGTTCAGTTCGCCCGAATCCAGAAAGGAGCGGCGGATGAAATCAAGCCAGATCGACTGACCGAGAGCCGCCGCCTCGTGCATTTTAGTCATGACTGTTTTTCTCCTCCAGGATGTTCTTCAAAATTGGTTTGACGACGCCGCGTTTGCGGGCGACGCGGCGGCTCGTTCAATCGTACTCCGGCACGTAGAGGATGGCGGGATCCAGCTCGGCATCCGCGCCCCCCTGAATCAGTGCGTGCGCCGCCATCGCGCCGCCGATCAGCCCGGCGTGGTTGCGCATCTGCGCCAAGACGATCGGCGCGCGCACGTCAATGTACTTGATGTATTTGTGACCCCTTTTGCTAACGCCTCCACCAATGATATACAGGTCTGGCGAAAGCAGAAACTCCACGGTCTGGAAATAGCGGTTAAGCCGCGAGCCCCACTCCTCCCAGTTCAGGTCTTCCCGCTTGCGGGCGCTGTTGGCGGCGCGGCTTTCGGCGTTGACGCCGTCGATCTCGATGTGCCCGAACTCGGTATTGGGCGCCAGGTGTCCGTCAACGAACAGTGCCGAGCCGATGCCTGTGCCCAAGGTGAGTAGCAGGACGACGCCCGGCTGGTCGCGGCCCGCGCCGAAGACCATTTCGGCGATGCCGGCGGCGTCGGCGTCGTTGATGATGGAGGTGGGGCATCCTGTGGCCCGCTCGAACAACGCGGGCGCATCGGTGCCGATCCATGAACTATCCACGTTGGCCGCCGAGCAGATAACACCGTTGCGAATCACCGCTGGGAACGTGCATCCCATCGGCCCTGCCCAGTTGAAGTGATGGACGATTCCGTTCACCGCCTCCGCCACAGCTTGGGGCGTGGACGGTTCCGGCGTGTCGACGCGGCAGCGCTTGGTCAGAAGCTCACCGGTCTCTGCGTCGACGATCGCGCCCTTGATGCCGCTGCCGCCAATGTCTATGCCTAGTATGTCCATCTATCCCTCCTTGGGCGGGAATCGATAGATCCTTGTCCGCCAACTGCAGCGTTGCCTTGTCAGATGAAATCCTTTGCACAGTTTCGTTCACACGCGGGGTAGTATTCTTAGGGCTGGACAGCGAGATCTGACTCTTGGCGGCTATTCAATAGTGCTGTCCAACCAACTGTGCAGTTTCTGTCCGTGCGGACTTAAGCATCGCCTCGACGACCGCCAAGTCCCGCAGCGCCTCTTCCGGCGAATTGCGGTGCTGCGCGCCGTGCCGCACCGCGGCCGCGAATGCGGCCAACTCCTCGCGCACACTGATGAAAACGTTGAACTGCTGCCGCTCGCACGCATGGCCGTTTTGAAGCTCCAATTCCCCGCGTGAGACGCGCAGGCTGCCATCGCTTCCGACGATGTGGACGGCATCGTTTCCCAGTCTGCTTCCTGCCGCGTAGCTGATCAAGTAGGTACCGACGACGCCGCTGACAAAGCGCAGCGCCGCGCTCATCGTGTCCGCCGCCGGCAGGTCGGGCCTGTGCGACGCAGTCAGCGCGCTTACGCTCTCGATCTCGCCCAGCAGCGTACGCAGTCCGGCCACATGATGCACGCCGCCATCCAGAAGAAAGCCCCCCGCAAACTCTTCAGACCGCCTCCAGGCCGTCTGTAGGTAGGGAGAGTCGGGCATCACGGGCAGCTGAAGCGACAGATCGCAAAACAGGGGCTGCCCGATGCGACCGTCCCGAACTGCTTGCGCCGCGACCTGAAAGGCCTCCTCGTAGCGCCAGTTTTCGCCCACCATCCACACCAGGTTGCCGCAGGACCGACTGCAGGCGATCAGCGCCTCCCCCTTTGCAACCGTCGTCGCGATAGGCTTCTCGCTGATCACGTGTTTGCCCGCGGCCAGAGACTTCATCACAAATTCCGGCAGCAGCGGCACAGGCAGTACGATATCGACTGCCTCAAAGCTCCCATCGGCAAGCAGTGCATCGATGTCGGTATGAATCTCGACGGGATAGGGGATTGAATCCGCCACGGTCTGGGCCGAGGCGCGCGTTCGGCTGTAGACAGCCGCGATCTGCACCGCGTCTCCCAGCTCCAGCAGGGAGGGCGCATGCGCCTTGCGAACAAATGCCCCGGCCCCGATCAGAGCAATGCGAACCGGTCCATCCATGACTATTCCCCGGAGTTGCCGAGAGTTCCGCCTAGCCCAACCGTTTTGCTGTCGCTGGCAACTGATGCTATCTTTTGCGCAGCAAGACTTTTCGACAAAACGGGGGTAGGTGGAGCCATTATATCACAGAGAGGCTGGAGAAACAGTTGAAACCACTGCTGCTCCTTCTGGCCGTTCCGCTGCCGCCAATATCCTTGGAAGCTGTCGGCCCACTTATCGAAGAGCGAACGGTAGATACCGCCTACGGCCCGGTTGGTCCGCTCGCGCGGCGGGGCCGACCGCATGGGCCGTCGTACTGGGTGCAGCCTTACTACGGTCTGCCATCGCGGACCGATCCGAGGGCTACGATTCAGGCCGCGCGTGCGCTCAACGTCGACCGGATTATTGCCTGGGAAAGCGCGGTCGCGGTCAATCCGATGCTGGGGCCTGGCTATCCGATGTTGATTACCGACTATATCGACTTTACCCGCCAACAGCCGCGGACCTTAGTGGAAGAGGAGGGCGCCGGCGATTTCAGCCAGACCCCAGCCGTCTGTCCTCTGCTGACCGAGGCTCTGTCACACGTTCTGCCGATGGCACCCGGAGGCGTCTACCTCGGGGTAGACGGTCCGCGACGGGAGACCGCGGCGGAGGCACGTATGTTCCGCAGTTGGGGCGCGGATGTCCTCGGCCAGAATTTGGTGCCGGAAATCGCGCTCGCCAGGGAGATGGACCTCTGTTTTGCCGGCCTGGTTACCGTCGACGCGATCAGCGCCGAGCGTCGGTCACCTCCCGCCCAGGTTGAGGACCATTGGGAACTGGAGGCCGTGGTGCAGGCGTTGACCGCCTTGCTGCAATCCGGCGAGGTGAGTGACCCCTGCAGCTGTGGCCGCCGCTAGAGGGCGCGGACGCTCCGCTGATGAAAATTACCCAGTTATTTGAGCAGTTCGAACTCTACAGCGAAGGCGATCCTCCCTCCCACTCGCTCTTCGTCATGGCGCGTCTGCCCGGCGCGGGCGACAGGTTGCTGATCGTCGATCCGCCCCTCGACGTCAGTGGCCGCTTTGGCGTGGCAGAGGAGACGGCGGTCCTCTTTACGGGCCCTGGCCAGGATGTCGGGTTGCCGCAAGTCCAGACTCGGCCCGGGGGCGTTGCGCACATCAATGTCGGCCAGCATCTGCTCGATATCTACTCGCAGCAGCATGCGAATCTGGTCCACTTTCCGGCGATGGGCGTGATCTGCGGCGGCACATTTGGCAGCGACCTGGCGCTGCCGGAGCTGGGCGAGGGCTCGGACGGAGAGGATGAGATCGAGAGCCTGCGTCTGCTGGCGGGCCTGGTGAAGGGGCGACGCCTGCAGCTGTACATCCCGTATACGGGCTCCATTTCGGCGGACAAGGTCGAGGTGATGGGGCGGCTGGCCGGGGATGTCAGCTATTTCCATGGTCTGCGGCGAACCATTTCGCAAGCGGCTGCGGACGGCTCCTACTGGAGCCGGTTCGAGCAGATTGAAGGATTGCTATTGCCGGAGAATCGCCGCACGCCCGAAGCCGTCGCCATCCACCGGCAGAACATCGAGCGAATGTATAACGCAGCCATGGCGTGAAATCTTGCCGAGGTCACATCCCTTCCATGCCTTCGAGTCGCAGTTGGACCTGTGCCAGCAAAGTTTCCACAAGGCATAAGCCATCCTCCCGGTCAACAGGTGTTGCGTCAACGCCGGCGGCTTCGTAACGGAATTGAACAGCGTAGGGCGTGTACTCGGTCAGCGTCTGAAATTGCGACGCGGCAATTCCTCGTTTCTGAAGCAGATCGAACAGCAGTTCCAGATCGTGCGTCAGGGGGTAAGTTTCGCCCAACAGGGCTAGCCACGCCTTGAGCAGTTTCTCGGCTGCCTGTTGTACGTGGAAGCCGAAGATTTCATCGGCAAAGATATTGGCATCGGCCATGCCCTTCAAGGCTTGGACATCCCGTTCCGAAGCCTCCAACAACATGCGGGCGCATTTAAGGTCGCTCATAGAGCACCCGGCCCTCTCGCAGCGCCCGCGCCAAAACGTGGTTGAGCGAATCCCGCCAATACTCGACCTCGTCGCGGCTATAGAGCAGGATGTCCTTGGAGATGCCGAAGCCCGAAAGGGACCGATAAAGCCGGGCTGTTTCCTTGCGCCGGCTCCTTTCCTGACCGAACGGTTTGGATTCGACGACGACCAGGTCCACGTCCGACTCTGCGCGCATGTCGCCGCGGGCACGCGAGCCGAATAGGATCACCTGCTCGGGGTCCACCTCGTCCACGATCTTTTGTACCATCTGTTTGAGAACGGCATCCGATAGTTGCGCCATTTTCCTACCTCAACCCGGCAAGTCTTCTAGCTCGCTTCAATGTTCTTGCCCTCGACGCCATTCATTTCGCGTTACCCCCGAACAGAGTGCGCTGCTCCGGCGACTCCGGGAACTCGGCGCCGATATGCGTGTAGGCCGCTTTCGTGGCCATGCGACCGCGTGGCGTGCGCTCCAGGAACCCAAGCTGAAGCAGATACGGCTCCACCACGTCCATGATCGTATCATCTTCCTCGCTGATGCTGGCTGCCAGTGTTCCCAGCCCGACCGGGCCGCCGCTGAATTTGCCGACGATGGAGTTCAGCACGCGCCGGTCCAGATCGTCCAGTCCCAGGTGGTCGATCTCATTGACCATGAGCGCTTCATCGGCCAGCGCATGGGTAATGCTGCCGTCGGCCCGTACCTGGGCATAGTCGCGCACGCGGCGCAGCAGTCGCAAGGCCACCCGCGGCGTTCCCCTCGAGCGTTGCGCGATTTCAGCCGCGCCGTCGCTCTCAAGGGGCGTCTCCAGCATCTCTGCGGCGCGGGTGATGATCGTTTCCAACGCGTTCTGGCTGTAGAAGTCAAAGCGCTCGACTACACCGAAACGGGCGCGCAGAGGCGCGGTCATCAGCGCCAGCCGCGTGGTCGCGCCGATGACGGTGAAGCGGGGCAGCTTGAGGCGGATGCTGCGCGCGCTGGGGCCGCTGCCGACGGTGATGTCGAGCACAAAGTCTTCCATCGCCGGGTAAAGGATTTCCTCGACCGCGCGGCCCAAACGGTGGATTTCATCAATGAACAGGATGTCTCCCCTACGGAGGTTTGTAAGGATAGCGGCCAGGTCGCCGGCCTTTTCGATTGCCGGTCCCGCGGTCGGCTTAAGATTGCCCTGCATTTCGTGCGCCAGAATGTGGCTGAGGGTGGTCTTGCCGAGCCCCGGCGGACCGTACAGGAGCACATGATCGAGGGCCTCCCCGCGCTGGCGCGCGGCCTGCACCAAGATGCGCATCTTCTCGCGCATCCTCTCCTGGCCGATCATTTCCTCCAGGCTTTTGGGCCGCAACGCGTAGTCGACGCGGCCCTCCTCACCCTGTCTTTCGCCGGAGACCTTGCGCATGCCTTGCCTGCCGCTATTCTGTGTTACACCGCGTTCATCAGCCATGCTTGTATCCAATCGGAATTACAAGAACGATTGTGCTAAAGATAGTATACCAAAGGGGAGACGGGTTCAAAACAGTGTAAAATGATCGCGCGTCGGCCGCGCGCAACTGCCATTGACGGAACGCCCAAAAGCTGTTATAACATCTTCCACATTTTGCGCAATTTCTGTGAATGAGAAGGAATCATCATGACCAAGAAGGCGAAATCGGACCGCAAACGATTGCTGGAAAACCTTGAACAGGTGAACGAAGAGTTGGAGCATCTGCGCAATCTGATGCTGGGCGAAGTGGACGTTGAACTGGATGAAGGCGACACCGAAATCGTCGAACGTGAGAAAACCGCTGCCCTTATCGTCGTGCTCGAACGGCGCCAGCAGGACATCGAACACGCACTGCGCGTGATTGACTTGGGTCAATACGGCATCTGTGAACGTTGCGGTGGAAAGATCAGCCCGGCGCGTCTGGAGGTCAAACCCGACGCGACCCTTTGTATGGTCTGCCAGCGGGAGGTTGAATCGATCAACCGCCGCAACCGCGCGCCGCGCGCGACCCCATCGCGCTGGTAGGCGCAAACGACAGGGTACGAAATGGTCGACAATCTGTTCGTCTCCGCCCATCCCCTGGTCGAACACAAGATTACGCAGTTGCGTGATGGGACGACCGACTTCCGCCAGTTTCGCTCCATCGTCGCTGAACTGGCGATGATCCTGGCCTACGAAGCCACCGCGGACCTGGCCACACAGCTGGTGGAAGTACAGACGCCGCTCACCGCCACGACCGGCAGCAAGTTCGAAGAACGGGTCGGTCTCGTTCCGATCCTGCGCGCCGGCCTGGGTATGGTGGACGGAATGCTCAGTCTCATTCCCCAGGCCGAAGTCTGGCACCTGGGCTTTTACCGCGACGAGGAGACGCTGCAACCGGTCATCTATTACAACAAGCTCCCGGAAAACCTCTCTGCTCACACCTGCTTCGTCCTCGATCCGATGCTGGCAACCGGCGGCTCCGCGCTGGCTGCGGTTGAGATTCTCAAGGGCCGCGGCGTTACACGGGTCAAGTTTGTCGGCCTGCTGGCCGCGCCCGAAGGGATCGCTGCACTCCACGGAACGCACCCCGATGTCGATGTACATGTGGCAGCTGTCGATGAACGGCTGACGACCGTGGATGACGCCGACGACGGCTTCCCGCCCGGCTTTATCTGGCCCGGCCTGGGCGACGCCGGCGACCGCCAGTTCGGCACCAGCTAGCGATGCTGCAGTTCAGGAAAGCTCGATTACCGTCACGGCTGCGTCGGGCGCGCTGAGCGGCCCGTTGATGACCAGTTCACCGTTACGCCGGCGCAGCGGCAACATCTCACCTCCCGCCAGCACCCGGGCCTTCCGTGCAGTGAGGCCTGCGAACCGAATCTCTCCGTCCCGCGGCCAGTCGAAGATATGGAGATAGACGCCCCTGTTCTTACGCGTGGTGCGCAAGTCGTGCCGGCCCTGCACCGGCCCCGCCTGCGTTTCGTAGACCGCCTCGCCGTTGACGGCCAGCCAGCTCCCCTTTGCCTCAAGACGGTCAATGCTTGGCTGCGGGATGGTGCCCTCAGCCGTAGGGCCGACGTTCAGCAGGTGGTTGCCCCCCTTGCTGACGATGTCAACCAGTTTGCGGATCAAGTCGTTGCTTGACTTCCAGTTGTGATCGTTCAGTTTGAAGGACCAACTGTCGTTAACTGTCGCGGGCGTCTCCCAGTCCAGGCCGAGAATCGTGTCGGGGATGCGATTGTCGCTCGCGGTGGCATAGTCGCCCAGCGCGTTCCCCAGCCGGCCGCAGACCAGGCGGTCCGGCAGCACCTCGGGCACGGTGACGACGAAATCGTAGCCGCGGCGCAACAGAAGCAGGGCCATGTCCTCCAGCAGTTCTTTATCCCCGTCGGCCAGGCGCCGAATGCGCTCGACAAAGGTGGAAGGGAGGTCTAATGTGAGTTTTGGCACGGGTTGTCTCCTGATAACACCGGCTGGTGGTCACGAATTCTTCATTGGCTGCAGCGGATGCCCGCCGTGTGGACTACTATCGCATAGAACATGCCGGTCGACCAATAGATTCCGGCCGACACTAGGAGTAACCGGCCCCTCCACTTTGCCTGACAACTCTGTCATTGCGTACAATACGTGGGACTGCACTTTGCGAATGTGAAAGGACCTGCAATGAGTACCTTGAAAGTTGGCCTCGTCGGCGTCGGCGGCATCTCGCGCACGCACATGCCCGGCTGGGCCGCGTCTGAAGTAGCCGAAGTTGTCGCCGGCAGCGACATCAGCAGTGAGGCGCTTGAGGAGTGGGGCGCGCTCCACAACGTCAAAAGGCTGACGAAGAACGCCGAGGAGCTGTTCTCGGATCCCGATATCGACATCATCGATCTTTGCGTGCCAAATATGTACCACGCGCCCCTCGCCATTGCCGCGCTCGAAGCGGGCAAGCACGTCATCTGCGAGAAGCCGCTTGCGCCCACACCCGAGGAGATCAAGCAGATGATCGCGGCGCGCGACAGGGCCGGTAGGCTGCTGATGACCGCGCAGCATTTCCGTTTTGCCGGCGTTTCCCAGGCGATGAAAGCGGAGATCGACACCGGTGTGTTGGGAGATGTCTACCACGCGCGCGGTTGGATGCTGCGCAGAAACGGGCTCATTCCGACCGCGACCTTCATCGAGAAAAAGCACAGCGGCGGCGGCCCTTGCATCGACATCGGTGTGCATATCCTCGACTTGGCACTATGGCTGATGGGCAATCCGAAGCCGGTGGCGGTATCGGGTGTCGCCGATGCCCGGCTGGCCCACCTTCCCGGCGCCTTCGCCACCTGGCGCGAAGGCCCGATCCCCAGCACCTTCGATGTCGAGGACTATGCCGTTGCCTTCGTTCGCTTCGAGAACGGCGCCACCCTCGTGCTGGAAGTGAGTTGGCTTCTGCACCACGACATCAGCGGCGAGGATATGCAGGCCTGGATTTACGGCGACGGCGGCGGATGCCACTGGCCCTCGGCCCAGTTTCTCGACACGAACTACGCCACGCGCCAGTTCAACAACCGAATCCTCCAACGAACGCAGGACACAATGGAGCCGCACGCGCTCGAATGTGTCGAGTTCGCCAAGGCGGTCGCCGACCACGCGCCCTCCCCTGTCCCCGCGGAAGATTCTCTGCAGGTACTCGCCATTCTCGACGGCATCTATCGCAGCCAGGCCGCCGGACGCGAAGTGTCGATAGAACTGTGAGCGCTCGCTATACGCGGAATACCGCTGGCGATTGTCAAGAGTGTTGGATATGACGACTTCACCGGCTGCGGGAACCGGCCGCTCCGGCTCTGCAACATATCGCGCCGGCATCATCGGCTGCGGGCGCCCGCGCAGGTCGGAAGGGGCAACCGGCTTCGGCATGGCCCACAGCCACGCCAAGGGATACGCCGCGTCACCGTACACGGAGCTTGTGGCGCTTGCCGATATCAGCCGTGAAAACGGGCAGGCTTTCCAACAAGAGCACGGTGGCGAGACGATCTACGAGGACTATCGCCGCATGTTGGAGGAGGCCGGGCTGGATATCGTTTCGATCTGCGTCTGGCCGCATCTGCACGCCGAGATGGTGCTGGCAGCGGCGGAATCCGGTGTGAAAGCCATCCACTGCGAGAAGCCAATCGCGCCCACTTTCGGTGAAGTGCGCCACATGGTGGAGGTCTGCGCGCGCAACCGCGTACAGTTAACCTTCAACCACCAGCGCCGTTTCGCCTTGCCCTTCCGCGCCGCCCGCAGGCTGATACGCGCAGGCGCGATCGGCGAGTTGCAGCGTATCGAGGGTCGTTGTCCCGACATGAACGACTGGGGCACGCACTGGTTCGACATGATGCACTTCTACAATGATGAGACGCCGGCTGAGTGGGTGCTTGGCCAGATTGACGCCACCGAGGTCCGGACAATCTTCGGACTTGCGCACGAGACGATGGGCATCAGCCAGGTCCGCTTTATCAATGGCGTTGAAGGTCTGCTCATGACCGGTATCAGCGAGTCCAGTATGCCTGCCAACCGTCTACTGGGCAGCGATGGCGTGATCGAAGTCGGCCTCCGCCAGGGCGCCGACCTCCGCTTCTGCAACAGCCGGACGACTGGCTGGCAGACTATCGACCCGGAGGGGTCGATCCACGATCTGAATACGGTCGAAAAAGGCATCGCCGACCTGATCGACGCCCTGCGGCACGGCAGAGAGCCGGAGTTGTCGAGCCGTCGCGCCTTCCGCGCCGCAGAGCTGACCTTCGCCACCTACGAATCGAGCCGCCGACGGGGACGGGTGGACCTGCCGCTGGAGATCGAAGATTCCCCCTTGCTGACGATGTTGGAAAGCGCTCCGCCGCGGAGCACTGTCGTTGATGAGTGATGGAGGCCGTCGATTCCAGGGCGTCGTCATAGGAAGACGGCCGCTTCCGCCACAATTGACACTGTCACCCTAGCTGGCGGGAACCGCAAAAGTTTGACAAGATTTGTTCGGGGCGTTTATATTTCTGCCAGTCCGAGCTGCGCCTTTTCCGTTCCCCTTTACCTGGGTCTATCTCTGGCACTATGCAAAGTTCAGAATAAGACTGTCAATCGGGCGGTTGGTTCAATGTCTGTGTTGGCTTTGAACAACTGCCTGTCGTTTCGCCCTTTCCTTCTTCGTTGACCCGAAGGGACTGACAGAAAGATCCCTTGGGGCGCCAGGAGCCGATTCATGCCCGACTTTGACATCGCCGCGATCCAATCTGCCGTTCAGGATCATAGCGACGACATAATCATCTTTTTACGCGAGATCTGCGCCATCCCCTCTCTCGATTCGCAGATCGGCCCGGTGGGTGAACGCGTCCAGACGGAGATGCGCCAATTGGGCTTCGACCAGGTCTGGTTTGATTCGATGGGTAACACGGTCGGCAGGATCGGCAATGGAGAACGGGTGCTCGTCTATGACAGCCACATCGACACCGTCGGCATCGGCGCGGCCGAGGAGTGGGAATGGGACCCGTTCGAGGGCAAGGTCGAGGACGGCATCTTCTACGCGCGCGGCGCCTGCGACGAAAAGGGCAGCACGCCCGGCATGATCTACGGACTGGCGATCGCCCGCGAGCTGGGGCTGCTGGACGGCTGGACCGCCTACTACTTCGGCAACATGGAGGAGTGGTGCGACGGCATCGCGCCGCACGCCTTCGTCGAGCATGAGGGCATTCGCCCCGATTTTGTCGTCATTGGCGAACCGACCAAGATGCAGATCTATCGCGGCCACAAGGGGCGCGTCGAGCTGAAGGCGGTCGCTCGGGGCAGGAGCGCCCACGCAGCCAGCAACCACCTCGGCGACAACGCGATCTACAAGGCGCTGCCGCTCGTCGAGAGCATCAGTCACCTCGAACCGCAGCTGGGCGATCACCCGTTCCTGGGGCCTGGAAAGATCACGGCGACCGATATTGAGGTCGAGACGCCCAGCCTCAATGCCGTCCCCAACCAGTGCACCGTCTACATTGACCGACGCGTGACATTTGGCGAAGAGTTGGACGCCGTGATCGAGCAGGTGCGTGCGTTGATCCCGCAGGCCAATCGCGACGCCGATGATGTGACGCTGGAGATGCTCTACTACGACGAGCCGAGCTACACCGGCTTTGTCTTTCCGGTCGAAAAGTACTTTCCCGCCTGGGCGCTTGAGGAGAATGAGCCACTGGTGCAGGCGGGGCAGGCGGCGCGCAAACTGATCGGCCTGCCCGACGCGCCCACAGGCAAATGGGATTTTAGCACCAATGGAATCTACTGGCGCGGCAAAGCCGGCATCCCGAGCATCGGCTTCGCACCCGGGGACGAAGTCACGGCTCACACTGTTCTTGACAGCGTCCCGCTGGCCGATGTGGTAAAGTCGACCGAATTTTATGCGCTGCTTCCGGCTCTGATCGAGTGAGGCGCGCGGGCACTTTTTTGCGGGTGAGCGTGAACCGGCTCCTGCGTGGCGCGTAGGCCATTGAATGATCCGATTGGACGAATTCCGAACATTTGGCGACAATGGGGTCTGTCCTGTTCCTGATAGCGTGACGCAATGCCATGACGATTGCTGACAATTTGCGTAAAATGCGGGCGCGCATGGCCGCGGCAGCGGAGCGTGCGCAGCGTTCGCCCGATGAGATCACGCTCGTGGCGGTGAGCAAGACCATGCCTCTCGCGCTGATCGCCGAGGCCGCGGAGGCAGGGCAGAACGACTTTGGCGAGAACCGGCTGGAAGAGTTGTTGGAGAAGGTTGATGCTGCGGCCGAGGCCGGGCTGGGCACGATCCGCTGGCACGCGATCGGCACGATTCAGAGTCGCAAGACGAAACTGGCGCTGGGACCGATCGCTCTGATCCACGCGGTTGACCGTCTCAAGATCGCCCGGCGCCTGAGCCGGCAGGCCGCCGAAGCGGATCGGACGCTCGAAGTCCTGCTGGAGGTCAACGTCAGCGGCGAAGAGAGCAAGCACGGCTTCTCGTCTTCGAGCCTGAAGTCCGCGCTGCCCGAGTTGCTGGAGTTGCCGGCGCTGCGCTATTGTGGACTGATGACGATGGCGCCATTCGTGGCCGACCCTGAAGAGGCGCGGCCCTTTTTCCGTGAACTGCGCTGCCTCATGGAGGATGTTCGGCGAATCTATCCTTCGGAGAAGCATCCTCAGGCCGCGTGGTCACATCTTTCGATGGGAATGACCGCCGATTTCGAAGTTGCCATCGAGGAGGGCGCGACGATTATCCGGGTCGGCACGGCGATCTTCGGCGACAGGGAGTACGAATGAGCGAGCTAGAGGGAAGAGTTACCTTTATCGGCGGCGGCGCGATGGGAGAGGCGATCATCGGATCGCTGCTCGGCAAGAGGCTGCTAAAAGCGGGGCAGATCTGCGTATCCGAACCGGTGCCCGCGCGCCGCGAACAGTTGCGAAGCGCGTACGGTGTTGTTACGGAGACCGATAACGCACGCGCTGCGAACGGCGCCGCGGTCGTTGTTCTGGCAGTGAAGCCACAAGTGCTGGACGCGGTGCTCGCGGACCTCAAGAGCAACCTTCCCCTGTCTGCGCTCGTACTCAGTATCATGGCGGGTGTGCAAATCGGTACGCTGCGCGACGGCCTCGGGCACGAGAAGATTGTGCGCTCGATGCCCAACACGCCGGCGCAAATAGGCCAGGGAATGACCGTCTGGACCGACACCTCCGCCGTGACCGAGACGGACCGCGCCTATTCACAGGCGATCCTGGAGGCCATGGGGGAGGCGATCTATGTCGCGGACGAGCACTACCTTGATATGGCAACCGGATTGAGCGGCTCCGGGCCGGCCTTTGTCTATTTGCTGCTTGAGGCCCTGATCGACGCGGGTGTGCATATTGGTTTCAGTCGGGAACAGGCACAGCAGTTGGTGCTGCAAACGGTGGCGGGCAGCGTGGAGTTGATGCGCTTGAGTAGTCTACATCCGGCGGATCTGCGCAACCGTGTCACCAGCCCGGCGGGTACGACAGCCGCCGGCACGCTTGTTCTGGAGCGCGCTTGTGTGCGCGCCGCCCTGATCGAAGCCGTGGACGCCGCCTACCGCCGCAGCCGGGAACTGGGTGGTGGCTAGCAAGCGGGAATCGAACTGCCGCCCGGACAGTGCGAAAACAATAGCGTAAGGAGCCGTTGTGATTTTCTTGCTCTTGGCCCGTGTACTTCAGATCTACACTTTCGTCCTCCTGATCCGCATCCTCATCACGTGGATCCCCAACCTGGATCCCTATCATCCGATCGTGCAGATGCTCTTTCAGGTGACGGATCCGGTGCTGGAGCCGGCGCGCAAGCTGATCCCGCCTATCGGCATGATCGATATCTCGCCGATTGTCGTCTTCATCGTTTTGGGCATCTTGCAGGACCTGCTGGTCCGGATGGCGTACTAGCGAATCGTGGAAGCGAACTCGCCTTTCTTGACAACAACAGGGCGGTAAGAGGCAGTCCGGCTCCGCCTTTTCCATTCCTGGCACCTTGATCGCACACGGGGAATTGCTGTGTCCGTGAGTTCAGGGGAAGGTACCATCTATCGTTTGCGGTCGCGTTTCGCGTTGATCTGCGTCATGTTGCTGATCGCGGCGCTTGCGTTGAGCGGCTGCGTTCTTGACAGATTCTTCGGCTCGCCGGCGGTACCAACCCCTGTGGCGACTGAGGAAGAGCCGCTGGTAGAAGGGGATTTAGCGCTGGAGCGGCTGATTGAGCGTGCCGAAGCGGACCTTGTGCAAGCGACCGACGCTGCGGCCGACGAGATCAACGTCGTCAGCACCGAAGAAGTTGAGTGGGGCGACGCAAGCCTGGGCTGCCCGGAGCCGGATACGATGTACGCGCAGGTGATTACGCCGGGCTACCTGATCGTATTGGAGAGCGGCGGCGATACCTACGACTATCATACCGGGACAGACCCGGATGGGCCGCTTGTGCAGTGTACCGAGGAGGGTTTGCCCGCAGGGGTTACGCTTGGCGATACCGAGCCGACCGAAGGAGTCATCGAATTGGAGGAAAACGAAACGTTGCCGCGCCTGATTGAACGGGCCATTGCCGATCTGGTGCAGGCAACCGATGCTGCGGCCGACGAGATCACCGTCGTCAGCACCGAAGAGGTCGAATGGAGCGATACAAGCCTGGGCTGTCCGAAACCTGACACGATCTACGCGCAGGTGATCACGGCTGGTTATCTGATCGTCCTGGAGAGCGGCGGCGACACCTATGACTACCACAGCGGAACCGACCCCGAAGGCCCGCTCGTGCAATGCGCGGACGGCGAGTCGGAGGTTGGAGAAGCGCAATTGGGTGGCGATATCTCACCCCTTGGCGGCGTACAGGATATCGTCCTGGAGCGGTTGGTTGAAAGGGCCATGGAAGACCTGGTGCAGGCAACCGACGCCGCGGCCGACGAGATCACCGTCGTCAGCACCGAAGAGGTCGAGTGGAGCGACGCGAGCCTTGGCTGTCCCGAACCTGATACCATGTACGCCCAAGTGATCACTCCGGGATATCGCGTCGTCCTTGAAAGCGGCGGCACGATCTACGATTATCACACCAGCGTCGACCCTGAGGGTCCGCTTGTGCAGTGCAACCTCGAGGCCGAAGGCGACCAATAGAAAGCTGAAACTGTGAGATGAAACGGCACGCGCAACCGGAGCAGTTTGACGAGTTGGTGCTCAGCGCAATTGAAGATCTGCCCGAGGCGTTTCTCGATTTTCTGGAAAACGTCGCCATCGTTGTGGAGGAATGGCCGGATCGCGCCACGCTCGAATCCGTGGGCGTGCGTAAACGGGCCAACCTCTTGGGGCTTTACCAGGGCATCCCGCAGACCGAGCGCACGCACGGCTACAACCTGGTCATGCCCGACAAGATCAGCATATACCGCCGGCCGATTCTCATGCGTTGCCGCAGCGAGCAGGACGTCGTCGAACTGGTGCAGCGGGTCGTGCGCCACGAGATCGCGCACCACTTTGGCATCGACGATGATCGCCTCACCGAAATCGGTGCCTACTGACAGTCCGAAACCTCTTGTGAGCCCCTGCCGGCTATGGTAAGATGCTTGGCGCTTACATAGCTGTCGCAGTCTGAACCTTGAGTTTCGTTCCCCGCCAATCGAAGACAGGCGGTCCTGACGATATACGGGACCGCAGTTCAATCGAGAACTTTGCACGACCAGGGCGCGCCGCGCAAGCAGTGGCCCGGAGTGCTCGCTCCACTTGCGGCCGGCCACTCGCCACTGGTGATAAGGCGTCGCATGGCCGCTAACCTCCATTCTCGCATCCGTCTCTTATCGATTTCGATCTGCATTGGCGCCGGCACTGTTTCGTTTGGTGCTGCACGCCGGCCACAGGCCGCTACGGACGCCTCCATCCCATTCGTTGGACAGGCCCAAGAATTTCATCATCGTGCTCCTCTTGTCAGCCGTTGCCGCCAATCGCCACTGCTGCTCTAGCGAGGGGGTCCTTCCTTGTTCAGACTTAGGAACGATTCTGTAATTGCCGGCCACGCCAAGAGGGCGCCTGTTCCTGCGGCGGCCCGATTCCGTGACCAGGAGAAATGCCGACCATCGTCCTGGCATTGGCAGATAAAGCTGACGCGCCTGGATAGTGTGAACCTGGAACGAAGGGAGAGTACAGCAGTGAAACTCTATCGTATTTTTTCCGTCGTGTTCATCGCGTTTGCGCTGCTGAATGCATGCATTCGCCCCGACCTGCCGGGCTCACCCCAACTACCCAAGCCGCCCTCACCCCGCTCCATCCCCGGCCTCGAAGACCTGCTGGATAAGCTGCCCGGCTTTGACCTCGATATGCTGCGCGAGCTGGGCCTGCCCGACCTGAGCGGCTTGGCCGACCTGCCACAGCTTGCCGACCTCCCCGGCCTAGCCCTCGGTGAGAACGCGATTGCTTTCGCCGGCCCGACAGTGATGCGCATCGATGTCGGCGAGTCGATTCGCGGCACGGACATCCAGCTGGCCGGAATCGTCGACGGGCGGGCCGAGTTTCTCTTCGCCGGCCTGCGCGCCGAGCGGATTGCAGGCGACTCGCTCGACTACGACGGCGCCTGGCCCGACATCGGCGGCGTCGACTATACGCTGCGCCTACGCGTCTACCGGGTGGCCGAGGACTACGTGCGCGCGGCCGGCGTTCAGCGTGTTGTGATCGAGGGCATTCAGCCGCTGCATCAGCCGGGCGTCGCCGTGAACGAGGGTTCGCCCAAGCTGCCCTACACGGGCTCCATCGCGGTGGGACAGGTGCTGAAAGGGACGACTTTCGGCTACGCCGGACCTGGTGAGCAGGGCGCCGAAATCTCCGGAATCTCTGCCGGCGATTTCCCGTTTCGCAAAACAGGTGATAGTCTGCGGTGGCAGGGTATGTTGCGGCCCGATCTGCCCTGCGTATTCAACATGCGCATCGTCCATTACGGCGAAAACTCGGTGCAGGTCGCCGGGATCGTCACCATACAGCTTCCCAATTGAGGTCTTTTGTCAGTTCCGTGGCTGCGCCCCGGCGGCCATGAAGAGCTCAGGAGAGGAGAACGATGGTTGAGGCTGTGAGCAATCCAGGGACTTTCAGCGCAATCCGCAGGTTCAGGCCACATGCCGACCTTCAGGGAATCCGCGCCGACTATTACAATCTGACCGATCTGCAAGGCGCGCCGCTGGCGGGGCTGCTCGTGTTGATGGACCGGCGCGGACGGCCTGTGCGCGCCGAGGTTCACATGCACATTTCAGCTGTAGACACCCTCTACGAGATAGCCGTACGCCAGGCCCGCCGCCTCATCACCGACCGTTACAACAGCGACCGGCCTATCCGCCTCTACCCTCTGCGCGTGCAATTGGACAATGACCCGCTTTCGGTCCAACCGCAAGGTTCAGGGCGAAACGTGGTGCCGGTCTCGGGCTCGAGCAACTCGCTCTTGCTGTTGTTCGGCTTGCTCCTCGTCCTTACCGCCCTCTTCGGCGGCTGGTTCCTGAACGAATGGCTCAGCGGCGATCTCGCCAGTGGCGGGACCCCCTTCTTTGCGGGCGGGGACTCTTCCTCGGCAGGCGCGCTCGACCGTCCCATCGTCGAAACCAACGGGCTGTCCCCCAGCCGCAACGCGATCCCCATGGAGGTGGGCGACCGCATCCAACTCTTGCCGGCCTACAAGATTACGTTGCGTTCGCAAGCCGGCGCCCAAGCCGGCGTGGAAGTCGCCCAACTGCAAAACGCCGACCGCATGACCATTCTCAACGGGCCGATCTGGCTGCAAGGCAACAGCGATACCATCGTCTGGTGGTACGTGCGGGTCGACGACGGGCCCGAAGGCTGGGTACCCGCTAACACCAGCGAACTTACGCTCCTGGAACCGATCGTTCAGTAAACTCCACGGCCTGATAGCTGGCGAATGACCAACAGAGATCAAACCGAATGGAACATTATCGTGGTCGTCGCCGATACGCTGCGCACGGCCTATCTCGGCTGCTACGGAAACGAATGGATTTACACACCGCCAATCGACCAACGGACAGCCTTCAGCCGCCACAAATTCCGCCGGTGGCCGGCAACAGGAGCGCCCAAGATGCCAAGAATCGCCGCCAACCGACTCGAACGGATCGCAGGACGCCTCCTGCAGGCTGCCGGCGCCTCGTCAGACGAAGCCCAAACCATCTCCCGCCACCTGGTTGCAGCCAACCTCGCCGGTCACGATTCCCACGGGGTCATCCATGTCCCGGGCTATGTCGCCTCGGTCCAAAAGGGCGATCTGCAGCCGGGCGCGCCCTTCGAAGTAATCGAGGAAAGTCCGACAACGACCGTAGTTGACGGCAACTGGGGCTTCGGTTTCACCGTTTCCGAACGCGCAATGGAGATTACCATTGAGAAGGCGCATGCGCAGAACGTCGCTGCCGCCACGGTCGTGCGCCAGGGCCACGTCGGCCGTCTGACCGACTATCCACTCATGGCCGCTGAGGCCGGCATGGTCGGACTGATGACGGCTGACTCCGGCCGCGGGCCCAAGAGCGTTGCCCCCTTCGGCGGGCGTGAACCGAGACTGGGCACAAACCCGATCTGCATCGCCGTCCCTTCCAACCTTGACGGCCCGTTCTACATTGACATCGCGACCTCTGCGGTGGCCGGGGGGAAACTGGGTGTCGCTATCGCGCGCGGGCAATCGATCCCAACTGGCTGGGTGATCGACAGCGAAGGCCGCGCCGCGACGGACCCGGCCGCGGCGCGCAAGGGCGGGGCCATGTTGCCTCTGGGCGGCACAGAAGGGCACAAGGGCTACGGGCTGTCGGCGATGGTCGAGATCTTCTCCGGCCTGCTCACAGGGCTTGGTTTTGGTATCGAACCAACGGGTCGCCACAACGACGGCTGCTTCATGGCAGTCTTTCGCGTCGCTGCTTTTCGTCCGCTGGCCGAATTCAAGCGCGAAGTTACCGAGTTTGCCCGATATCTTACCGCTACGCCCCCTGCCGAGGGTTTCGAACGCGTCTACTACCCCGGCGAATTGGAGCATCAACGTACGCAGCGCGGGCGCGCGGACGGCATCTTCATCGAGGAAGCGACCTGGCAGCGGCTGGCCGAGCTAGCCGGCGAGCTTGGCGTCGGGGAGGATTTCCCTTGCGCGTGATCCGAGAGCCGGTCCACAACGGCGACACTGGGCCGCGGTCTCCGCGCAGCGTCGTTGGAAAAAGCGGGAGTACGGGCTACAATAGCGGCTGGCATCTGAGTTCTTTGTCCACGATAAACCATGCAATGTCTTACAAGTAACCCGGGCAGCGCAATCACCCACAGCTTGCGCGGCATGGCGCTGTGTCACCCGGACACGATCCAGGTTCATTTCGATCCGGACTTCGTCGAGCGTACCGCGCCCGCGCCCGCCGGAAAGGTAGCAGTCATCAGCGGCAGCGGCAGCGGCCACGAGCCGTTGCCCACCGGCTATGTCGGCCTCGGCATGTTGGATGCCGCCTGCCCCGGCCCTATTTTTACCAGCCCCTCTCCAGTCCAGCTGTTGGCCGCGGTCCACTCGGTCAGTCGCGGCGGCGGCGTGCTCTTTATCGTCAAGAACTACGCCGGCGGCGTACTCAACACCGACCTGACCATCGAAATGGCCACGCAGGAAGGGATTGAAGCACGCGCCGTGCTTGTCAACGACGACGTCTCGATCTCTGAGGTTGCCAACCGGCGCGGGTTGGGCGCGGCGACAGTGGCCTGCAAGATTGCCGGGGCCGCCGCCGAAGCGGGATATTCTCTGAAGGATGTTGTCGAGGTGACGAGGCGGGCCGTTGACGCCTCTCGCAGCATGGGAGTCGGCACCAATCTCTATACGCTTCCCCGCAACGGTTCCGGCGACGGCTTGGCGGACGACTCAATCGAGTTGGGCGTCGGCATCCACGGCGAACCCGGCGAAGTGCGCCCCGTTCGCAATGGCATGCCGGAGATCGTCAGCCTGCTCATTCAGCCGATTCTTGATGATCTGCCCTACTCCGCCGGCGAACAGGTGCTGCTTCTCATCAACGGGATGGGCGGGACGCCGCCGCTGGAACTCTATCTCCTCTCGGAAGCGACGCACGAAATGCTTGCCGCGCATCGCATTCAGGTCGAGCGCCAACTGGTTGGAAACTATGTCACCAGTCTCGGTCGCGGCGGGTACACCATAACGCTGATGAGACTCGACGACGAACTACTGAATCTGTGGGATGCGCCCGTGCATACGCCCGCATTGCACTGGTAACCGAAGCAAACTGTGAATCGTGGATAGGATCATTACCGGTCACTGAGAATAGGGTCTATCCACTAACAACCGGGGTCAAATGATGGGCCAGGAGATCTCAATATCGCAACTCCGCAGATGGCTTCTGACTTACGCCGAACGCGTCATCGAGAACGAGGACCATCTGACCGAACTGGATACCGCCATCGGCGATGCCGATCACGGGGTGAACATGCGCAGAGGCATGGGAAAGCTGCAGGAGCGGCTGCAGGAGGAGACGCCATCTGACGACATTGGCGCCTTTCTCCGCTCCGTCGCCATGACGCTGATTGGCGGGGTCGGCGGGGCCGCCGGGCCGCTGTACGGGACCTTTTTCCTGCGCGCCGCCACCAGCCCCACAAACGGTCGCTCGGTCGACTTGGCGCAGCTGACGCAGATGTTCCGCTATGGCCTGGATGGACTCCAGCAGCGAGGCAAGGCGCAGGCCGACGATAAGACGATGATCGACGCGATCCAGCCGGCGGTTGAGGCGATGGAGGCCGCATTGGCCGCGCATCAGAGCGCTGCCGTCGTCCTGGCCGCGGCCCGTCAAGCCGCCCACCTGGGCATGAAACACACGATCGAGATCGAAGCGAAGAAGGGCCGTGCCAGCTACCTCGGTCCGCATTCCATCGGCCATCAGGACCCCGGTGCGACCAGCGCCTATTTCCTTTTCGAGACCGCGGCGGAGGTCCTGACAAAGACGGTGGCCAGCGAATAGTGGACGGCAACCGCACCAACTGCGATCTTTCGGCAGCCAGCCAGCGGAGTTCCGGCTGATGGAACAACTGATAGGCGCAATCGACTCCGGCACGACCAGTACCCGCTTCATTCTCTTTGATCAGAAAGGAGCAATTGTCGTTTATGAACAGCAGGAGCATGAGCAGATCTTCCCTCGCAGCGGGTGGGTTGAGCATGAGCCACTGGAGATCTGGCAGCACACACAGGCGGTGGTCCGGGCCACGCTGGCAAAGTGCGGTGTCGAACCGGGCCAGATCGCCGCTCTCGGCGTCACCAACCAGCGTGAAACCGCGGTCATGTGGGATCGCGAGACGGGCGAACCGGTCTACAATGCCATCGTCTGGCAGGACACGCGCACCGACCGAATCTGTCGGCGTCTGGAGGAGGCCGGCCACGCTGACACCTTCCGCCAGAAGGCTGGGCTGCCGCTGGCGACCTATTTCACCGGCCCTAAATTTCGCTGGCTCCTGGAAAATGTTGAAGGCGTACGTGCCAGGGCCGACGCAGGACGACTGCTTTGCGGTACAGTCGACAGCTGGCTGATCTGGCTCCTCACCGGTGGCGTGCACGTTACCGATCCGACCAACGCCAGCAGGACAATGCTGATGGACCTGCGGACGCTCGACTGGGACGAGGAGCTGCTTGAGATTATGCAGGTCCCGCGCTCGCTGTTGCCCGAAATCCGACCCAGCAGCGATCCCGCGTTCTATGGCACGACTGCAACGGATGGCCCCTTTGGCGCCGCCATCCCAATCTGCGGCAATCTGGGCGATCAACAGGCGGCGACGGTCGGCCAGACCTGTTTCAGCCCGGGCGACGCAAAGAATACTTACGGCACCGGCTGCTTTATGATCCTGAACACCGGGGAAAAGATCGTTCACAGCAGCAACGGCCTGTTGACGACCGTCTGCTACCAGATGGGCGGCGCCGTGCCCGTCTACGCGCTGGAAGGCTCGATCGCGATGGCCGGCGCGACCGTGCAGTGGCTGCGCGACGAGTTGCAGCTGATTCGTTCTGCTGCCGAGACCGAGGAGATCGCGCGCAGCGTCAACGATGCCGGTGGTTGTTATCTTGTGCCGGCCTTCAGCGGCCTGTTCGCCCCCCACTGGCGCAGCGACGCGCGCGGCGTCCTCGTTGGCCTCACTCGCTTTGTGAACCGGGCCCACATTGTTCGGGCGGCGCTCGAATCGATCTGCTATCAGACACGTGAGGTGCTGGAGGCGATGAATGCCGATAGCGAACGTGCGCCGCTGAGTCAACTGAAGGTCGACGGCGGCGCGACGGTCAACGACCTGCTGATGCAGATGCAGGCCGACATCCTTGGCGCGGAGGTGGTTCGCCCCCGCATCGCCGAAACGACCAGCCTGGGCGCGGCCTATGCGGCCGGTCTGGCAATCGGGTTCTGGCCAGGCCTCGAAAGTTTGCGCCGGCAGTGGCAAGTGGACAAGGTTTGGACGCCGCAGATTGGCGAAACCGAGCGCGCCCGGGGTTACGCCGGCTGGCAGAAGGCGGTCGAACGGACGCTCGACTGGGTGGAGTGAACAGAGTGAACAAGCAGTTTGCGAAGTCGCCAGTTGAGGTCGGATTGACACCTTTTATGCAACTTGCTAGCGGGGGCCGAAAGAGGTGATCGGACTGGTAATCGTCTCCCATAGTGCCAAGCTGGCCCAGGGCGTGCATGAACTGGCCGCGCAGATGGCAGGGGATCAGGTCGGCATCAGCCAGGCCGGGGGGCTTTCCGACGATAGTGAGACGCTTGGGACCGACGCGCAGCGGGTCTTGACCGCCATCGAAGAGGTCTGGTGTGAGGACGGCGTCTTACTGCTGATGGATGTTGGCAGCGCAGTTATGTCGGCCGAAATTGCTTTGGAGATGCTGCCGGAAGCACGTCGTCGCCACTGCCTGTTGAGCAACGCGCCGCTTGTGGAAGGTGCAATCGTCGCCGCCCTGCACGCGAGCCTGGGAGAGCCTCTACAGACTGTCAATGCCCAGGCGGAGGCCGCGCTCTCGGCCCCAAAACTTGGATGAGGAAACGAAAACAACACGGCAAAGGCTTTTTGGAGCCGCGATGAATCGGCCGCAAGAACCGCAAAGACGCGCAAGTGAAGGTGAACTGGAGAGCCAGGTTAACTCTTCCGCGGGGCAACCGCCGAACCATGACGGCCGCGCGCCCACGGCCGGCGGGAGCGGGGCGGCCGCGTTGCCCTCATCGCTTGATGGCGAGCGCGGCGACGTTAGGACCGAAATCGAGACCCGCACCCATCCCCCGAGAAAAAGCGTTGTGGTCACCGTCACAGATCCCCGCGGCCTCCATCTGCGCTCCGGTAGAGACGTTGTGCGTACCGCCAGCCGGTTTCAGTCGCAGATCACCGCCTCCAACCTTAGCCGCAACACCGGGGCGGTCGATCTCAAAAGCATTCTGCAGTTGATGCAACTGCAAGCCCGCCAGGGCCATGATCTGAAACTGGCGGCGTCCGGCCCGGATGCCGTCGCGGCCATCGACGCGCTCTTTTCCCTCTTCTGACGTTTGACCCAACGATTTCGCTAAGACCGGCGGAGACGAATCTGTGCAGCAGCTCTATCATGGCCTTTCAGCAGCACCCGGAGTCGGGATCGGCAATGTGTACAGGTACGCACCGGCCGCGCAGATCGGCGAGAGCGCGGCCGAGCGGGGCGACGGAGACGTCGCGTATCCCGCGCAGTTCGGGACCCCGACGGAAGAGTGGGAACGGTTCCTGGCAGCTCGGCTGCTTGTCGATGAAGAACTGGCCCGACTCGCCCAGATCGGACAGGCCGCGACCGCAGATATCTTCCTCGTTCATCGCGAAATCCTCCACGACAGCACCCTGACCGACGCGGTGCGCGCCGCCGTCGACTCCGGCTCGGACGCCACGCGCGCTACCCATCTGGCCACCGGCCAGCTGGTCCAGCTCTTCCGAGGACTCAGCGACCAGTACTTTGCCAGCCGCGCAACCGATGTCCGCGATGTCGGCCAGCGCCTGGTAAACCGTCTTGGAGGCATTACTTCGGCCCGGCAGTTGGATACCCTGCCCACCGGCACGATCCTGCTGGCCGAAGACCTGACGCCTTTCGATACAACCCATCTCGATCAGGCGCATGTCGTCGGCATCGCGCTCGCCGCCAGTACCCCGACCGCCCACACCGCGATCCTAGCCCGTAGTCTTGGCATTCCCCTCGTCTGCGGCGCCGGGTCCGAGATCATGCAACTGCAGAACGGAATGTTCGGCGTTGTTGACGGCATCCGTGGCCGCCTGCTCGTCGACCCGGACGAGGAGACGCTCGAACAGTACCGCCTGACGCGCGCGCGCCTTCAGCGTTTCCAGGCAGAGGCGCTGTCCCACTCGCACGAGCCGGCCCTGACGCCGGACGGCGTTCGCATCCCCGTTCGCGTGAACGTCAACAGCCGAGAAGATCTCCTGCACATCGATTCAAACGGAGCGGAAGGGATCGGGCTTCTGCGGACCGAAAATCTGTTCCAGCATCGCGCCAGCCCGCCTTCGATCGAGGAACAGCTGGCCGCCTACCGGGATGTCCATTCCTACACCAACAATCATTCTCTGACAGTGCGTCTGCTCGACATCGGCGGCGACAAGCCGGTCCCCTATCTGCAGCAGCAGGCCGAGGCCAACCCGTTCCTGGGCGTGCGCGGCATCCGCCTACTCCTTCGTCATCCCCAAATGTTGACCGATCAGTTTCGCGCGCTCGTCCAACTGGCACACGATGTGTCGCCTGTAAGCCGGATTCGCGTTCTGATACCGATGATTTCCAAGGTAAACGAAGTCCAGCAAACGCTGGCACTGTTCGAGGAGATCCCCGGTTACAGACGCTGCCGCCATGAGCTCGGCACACTTGAAGTCGGCGTCCTCGTCGAAGTGCCGTCCGCTGCCCTGCTGGCCCGCCATTTCGCGCCGCAGGTCGACTTTCTCAGCATCGGTACCAACGATCTGGCCCAGTACACGCTCGCCGCGGACCGCGTCAACAGCACGGTCGCCACCCTGGCAACCCCGCTCGACCCCTCCGTGCTTCGCTTGATCGCCCTGACTTGCGAGGCCGGCCGCGCTGCAGACATCCCCGTCGCCATCTGTGGCGAAGTTGCCGGCGACCCGTCGGTGCAGCCGCTCCTTCTCGGTCTGGGCCTGAACGAAGTCAGCGTAGCCGGGCCGGCCGTTCCACTCGTCAAATCCGCCATCCGCCGCGTCGACATGGCCGCAGCAGATGCGCTGGCCGCCGAAGCGCTCCAATGCAGCCGCGCTCAGGAGATCCATCAGCTCCTCCACGACATGTAGGCTCTCTGATGCGACGGTTGGAAACGGAAATCCTGGTAATTGGCGGCGGCGGAACCGGGACCGGTGTTGCCTGGGACGCCGCTTTGAGGGGATTTCGCACCGTCCTGGTCGAAAAGCGTGACCTCACCCACGGCACGACCGGGCGCTATCACGGACTCCTGCACAGTGGCGCAAGGTATGCGCTGAAAGATCCCGACAGCGCGGTCGAGTGTATCCGCGAGAATCGCATCCTCCGCCGCACGCATGCTCACTGCATCGAGGATACCGGCGGATTTTTCGTGGTCACGCCGGAAGATGAGAATGACTATCCTGACCGCTTCGCGGCCGCCTGCCCCCACCTTGGGATTCCGTGCGAGAATCTCTCCGTGGCAGCGGCGCTACGCCGCGAACCCCTGCTGAATCCTCGCATCAGCCGCGTCTTCGAACTGCCCGACGCGGCCGCCGACAGCTTTCTCGCCACCCACGCTACCGCCCAGGCTGCACGCCAGGCCGGCGCGCAGCTGTTGCCCTATCACGAGCTGGTCGGGCTGCAGATCTCCGGCGGCGAGGGCAGCCGCGCAGTAACGGGCGCCACCGTCGTTGATGCCGTCTCGGGAGAGAAACTTCGCATCGACGCCGACCTCGTCATCAACGCGGCCGGCGCCTGGGCCGGCCGCGTCGCTGCTCTGGCCGACATCGAAGTCCGAATGATTCTGGCAAAGGGCGTGATGCTGGCGACCAACGCCCGCCTGACCAACACCGTCATCAACCGCTGCAAAATGCCCGGCGACGGCGACATCCTGGTCCCGATTCACACCGTAAGCGTCATCGGCACGACCGACGAGCAGGTGAATCAACCGGAAGACCTTCGCATCGAAGCGTGGGAGGTCGACCTGATGCTCGACGAAGGCGACAAACTTGTGCCAGGGCTCAGCAGCAGTCGCATTCTGCGCGCTTGGGCGGGCGTCCGCCCCCTTTATCAGGACAATTTCGGTGGCGAAAGCCGCGACGCAACCCGCGCCACGGCCCTGCTCGACCACGAGAAACGGGACGGCGTCAGCGGCTTCCTCACCATCACCGGCGGCAAGTGGACCACCTTTCGCCGCATGGCCGAATCGGCCGTTGATGCCGCCTGCGCGCAACTGCGCGTCGCACGGCCTTGCCGCACTTCCGAAACGGCCGTTCCCGGCGTCGAACAGGGGCACTACTGGCTCGGTCACCGGCTCGAGGAAGTCGAAGACAATCGGCTGCAAGCCGAACTGGTCTGCGAGTGTGAGCTGGTCACCCGCTCGATGCTCGAAAACGCTGTGCAGCGCAACCCAACAGTCACCCTGGATGACCTGCGCCGCGACGTTCGTCTTGGGATGGGGCCGTGCCAGGGCGGCTTTTGCACCTATCGTGCGGTCGGTATCCTGCACCAAATGCGGGCCGCTGGAAAGACCGGCTCCCAGGAACCGGCCGCGCTGTCCGGCGTTGCAGAGTGGGAGTCGGCCTTCCTGCAATCGCCTGCCTACAGCGAAAACGTAGCGCCTGCCAGGGTGAGGGCCGGTCCAGTCCACGTTCCCTCCGGCGAAGCTCCTCAGACGTCCGCCGCCATCGATCCAGAGGCGCTGTTCTCACAGCCCAATCTCCTTCTGCGGGACTTCCTGCAGGAACGCTGGAAAGGCGTCGCGCCGATCCTGTGGGGTCAGCAGCTACGCCAGGAACGGCTCGATGAGCTAATCTACCTGACTATTCTCAGTGCCGATCATCTCCCCGGGCAGGAAGAGGAAAGCCCGATGTCGGCCTTCTACCGTCTGAACAGTGAAGACTGAATCCCGAATGACGGTGAGACCTTTGACGCATTCTGCGTTCCGGCAACTCGGTCGACTTGCCGGCCTCTGTGCAACTCGGGATACGCGCGCCCCATGCTCGATCTCCTCGTAATCGGCGCCGGTCTGACCGGTCTTTTTGCCGCATACACGGCTGCCCGGGCAGGCTTGCGCGTGCGGGTTATCGCAAAGGGCATGGGGGCGACCCACTGGCACGCTGGCACGATTGATCTCTTGGGTTATCTGCCGGGGAAGCAGAATCTGGTCGCCGATTGGGTTGAGGCAGTTCCCGAACTGCCGGCCGCGCATCCGTACCGTCTGCTGGGGGTAGACACAATCCGAACTGCGATGTTTGAATTCCAGCGGCTCGTCGCCGGGGCCGGGCTGCCGTATGAATCCGCCGCCGGGGGTCCCTTGCCCGCGGGCGTATCGGGCGGCCGGGGGAGGCAGGAAGGGCTTAATTCCCTGCTCATTTCGCCCGTCGGCGCGCCGCGCCCGGTCTATCTGGCGCCGGCAGCCCAGCAGCCGGCCAATCTGGGAGACGTGCGACCTATGGTGATCGTCGGGCTGGCCGGAATGCCCGACTTCTATCCGTCGCTCATTGCCGAGAACTTGCGCAGGCGGGGCCACCGTGCCCGCAGCGCGACCGTGCCTCTCGACAAACTGACGACGCGGCGCGACAACAGTCCGCTGCAGCTGGCCCGGCTCCTCGATGAGCCGGCCGCGCAAGCCGGCCTGGCCGAGATGGTCGCGGATGCGGCTTCAGGTGAACGAGTGGGCCTTCCGGCCGTGTTGGGGCTGCGCAGACATGCCCGCATTTGCGACTGTTTGCAGAAAGCCACCGCCGAACGAGGATTCTTCGAGATTCCAACATTGCCGCCCAGCGTGCCGGGTTTGCGGCTTTACACGGCGCTGCAGGAACGCCTTGCCAGCCTGGGCGTGCGGGTCGAAATGGGAATGGAGGTGTGCGGATTCGGTGCAGACGGGCGCCGCATCCAGTGGCTTGAATCCGAGACCGGCAGCCGGCCACTGCGGCACAGCGCGCGCAACTACCTGCTTGCAACCGGCGGCATACTCGGCGGCGGCATACTCGGCGAACGCTGCGGCCTGATAAGAGAGGTTGTATTTGACCTGCCTTTGACCGCGCCCAAGTCGCGCTCGCACTGGCTGCGGCCCCTCTTCCTGGATAGTCGAGGCCATCCCGTCTTCCAGAGCGGTGTGGCCGTCGACGCCCGCTTTCACCCGCTTGATGAGAGCGGCGTGCCGGTCTATGATAACCTGTGGGCCGCGGGCGCTGTTCTCGCCCATACCGATCCGATTCGCGAGCGTAGCCGCGAAGGCATCGCCATTGCCACAGCCTACGCCGCGGCCAAGGCTGTGGCTCGTGTCGTCAACCTGCCTCCGGCCGCTGACAACTAGCCGCCCATTACCGGGATTCTCTCGATGCACACCGTTTCTCTGCACTCTGTCGGTATGAGCCTCGACGCGTGCATTAAGTGCAATATCTGTACAAGCTACTGTCCCGTTTCTCAGGTGACCGAGCGTTTTCCCGGGCCGAAGTACGCCGCCCCACAGTCTGAACGTTTCCGAGAAATCGGCCAGCCCCGTTCGCCCGATGCGTCGGTCGACTACTGTTCCGGTTGCCGCGTCTGCAATGAAGTCTGTCCAACCGGTGTTCGCATCGCTGAGATCAACGCTCGCGCCCGCGCCCAGATGGTGGCCGGACAGGGCCTCTCGCTGCGCAATCGGCTTCTGGGACGAAATGATCTGTTGGGGAAAGCCGGCAGCCTTGCGCCGCGCCTGGCGAATTTTCTCCTACACAACCGTCTCTTACGGCGGTTGGCCGCCAATCTGCTCGGGGTTGCTGAGCAGGCGCCGTTGCCCCGCTGGCATGCCGAGACGTTCACGCGCTGGCTGGCTCGCACAGACAGGCACCGGCTGCGCAGTGATCGCAAGGCCGTTTACTTTCACGGATGCGCAACCCAGCATTACGAACCGTTTGTGGGGATGGCGTCTGTTCTGGTTTTGGAGCATCTCGGTTACGAGGTGATCGTCCCGGAGCAGAACTGCTGCGGCCTGCCGCTGCTGTCCAATGGGGAGTTCGGCGCGGCCGCGCGCTACCATCGCCGCAACGTGGAGAGGCTGACAACCTACATCGAGACCGGCTATCCGATTCTCGGCAGCAGCAGCAGTTGCACCCTGACACTCAAGGAGGAGGCGCCGGAACTGCTCGATCTGGAGGGCGACGCCGGCGTACAGGCGCTGAAGCTCGCTACCTGGGACATATTCGAATGGCTGCGCGAGCAGCAGGAGCAGGGCTACCTGCCGGCCGATTTGCGTCCATTGAACGACGATGGGCAGCGCTTCAACCTGCCCTATCACGCCCCCTGTCAGCTGCGGGCACACCGCATGGGCAAGCCGGCGCTCGACATCCTTTCGCACATTCCTGAACTGGAACTGCGCGAAAGCCATGCCCGCTGCTGCGGCATCGCCGGCACATACGGTTACAAAGTGGAGAAGTACCAGATCGCCATGGACGTGGGGGAGGAGCTGTTCGAATTCGTCGCCGCCCAGCGCGCAGGGCCTGAAGCAAGCGGTTCCTTTGCCTGTACAGCCTGCGACTCCGAGACCTGTCGCTGGCAGCTGGAGCATGGCACTGGCCTGCCCTCCCGCCATCCGATTGAAATTCTTGCCGCCGCCTATGGGCTGTACGACCTGCAGGCACGGCGGCCGCTCGGCGGAAATTGAAGAATGAGCGCATTTCGTACTGTTGTGATCGGTGCAGGGGCCATCGGCTGCTTCGTCGGAGGCAAGCTCGCCGCGGCAGGGTTCGATGTTACGCTTGTCGGCCGCGCCCGCACGGCCGCGGCCCTACGCGCCCGCGGTCTGGAACTGCGTGCATCCGACGGCGCAGCGCAAACGATTCGCTCGCTCGCCGCAGCCGCGTCTGTGCGAGAGGCATTCCTCAGTCAGAATCAAGACCCATGCCGCGCCTCAAAACCCGCGAAAACTGCTACCCAGCCCACCCGTTTTGACCTCGCCATCCTCGCCGTCAAGAGCTATGACACGGCTCCCGCCCTCGACGAATTGGCTGAGGCAGCGGCCATGGGAGGCGCCCCATTGCCGCCGGTCCTCAGTTTGCAAAATGGCGTCGGCAACGAAGAGGCTATCGCAAGACGCCTGGGACCGAACTCTGCCATTGCCGGGACAATCACCGCGCCGGTCGAGGCGCTGGAGCCAGCTATCGTACAGGTGACAAAGTCCGGATATGCCGTCGGCTTGGCGCCCTGGATTGAACCATCTTCGGCCAACGCTGACGGCAGAGACGAGGATAGCGCCTGCAATAACAAAGTTTCACTGGCCGCCATTAGCCAATACTTCGTCTCGGCCGGCATTCCCGCCAATGTTTACGCAGACGCCCTGGGAATGAAATGGTCGAAGCTGCTCATGAATATGATCGGCAATGCCACAAGCGCGATCCTCGCCGAGCCGCCCGGCGTGACCTTGGCCGACACGCGCATTGCCAACCTGGAGATCGACGCGCTGCGGGAGGCGCTGCGTGTGATGGCCGCGGCCGGCATCCCGCCGATAAACGTGGAGAGATACCCGCTAGGCGCGCTGGCGCCCCTGCTTCGCTTCGGGCCGCGGGCTATCCTGCGGCCTGCCCTCCACCGTATTGTCGGCGGCGCGCGTGGGGGCAAGATGCCGAGTCTTTTTCTGGACCTGGACGCTGGCAAGAACGGCAGCGAAATAGGCTGGTACAACGGCGCAATCGTGGGTATGGGGAAGGAGGTCGGCGTCGAGACGCCGGTCAATTTGCTGCTGACGCAGACCGTCCGCCAGCTGGTTGCCGAACCGAAGTTACGCGCCGCTTGGCGAGGAAACTTCGCCCGTCTTGCCCGTGCGGTGTACTGTGACTAAGGGTAGGTACAGGCAGCCAGTATCAGAGCCCCGGCCCAATCAGGACGATGAGCACGAGCGCCAGGATCGCGAATCCTGCGTATTCAAGGACCAGTTTGCGGCTGAGATGGCCGTCATGCAGGGCGTGGCGGGCCAGCCCCACGAAGAGATAGAAGACCAATAGCAGAAGCAGCCCGCCGCTGGCGCCGGAAAGAGGCCAATAATTCAGAGCCCACGCCACCTCGCCGAGAACTATCCCAACCAAGGCGGCATAGCTGAGCACGACGTTCACCCGTGGCGTGGCATCGCGCAGCAGTTCAACCGTCAGCAGCGACGCTGTCGCGAAGATGAGGGAGCTGGATAGCAGACTACGAGTGCGCGTCTGGTAGACGAGCAGGAAGAGCGCCAGAGCGGCTGCGTAGGAGAGTACGTTGAGAAGAATGCGGGCCTGTCGATAGGCCGGCGACTCCCGGACGACGGTCGCGTGCAGGTTGAACAGAATGATCGTGATCAGAACTCCGCTGAGGAGCGCCGCGCCGGCCTGGTATAGCGGCGTATTGGCGAGCGGCGCCAGCAGCACGGCCAGAATCGAAATTGCGGCGGGCAGGCCCCAGAACAGCCACGTGCGTCCGGCGGGGGCCTGCCCCTTGTCCGGCCCATAGCCTACAGCGTTCTCCGCAAAGAAAGGATGTGTGCGGATAGACCGCTCGGTGCCGCTTGCTGTCAGGAGAGCGATGAAGACCGCGATCACAGTGGTCTCGCTGATACGGATCGACATCGGCGAGCCGAGCGCGTTCAGGGTCAGCACAACGGTTGGCAGCCGCAAGAAAAGGCTTACAGCAACTGTCGCTGCAACCGTCCATGCAAGCATGCTGACGCGCTGTACGAACCGTCGGCTCGGGTGATAAGCGGCCGCAGTTGGGTTCCCCAAGACGGCGTCAGCGGTTTCCTGTTGCCCACTGGCCGCGAACGGAGTAAAATGGGTTGCGTCTTCGGTTAGATTGCCGCCAGGCGTCTGAGGATCCGGCCGGCTGTTCTCGAAATCCGTTGCAGTTCCCATGATTGCATTATACAGTCGTTATTGGTCGGTGGCTAGCGGCGTTTCTGGCCACTATCCTGGTTTCGCCGATGTCCTGCCGTTACACGAATTTCGATATCACCATCAGCGGCGACAGTTCCCCCCACGTGGTACTGGCGACCTATCGCGGCCTCAGCGGCGCCTCCACCTTCGATCAAGATGCCCTCCAACCTGTCTGGCAGGAATATCTGGCGCGGCTGGGCGATCCTTTCCAGACACAAGGAGAGCATCTTTTGTCGGAGATCGGCAGCCGCCTCTTTACAGAGCTGATCCGCGGGCACGTGCGCGATCTCTGGAGCCAGGCGCGCAGCGACCTGGATGACGGCGGGCGTCTGCGCGTCCGGCTTATGATGCACCCACCGGCTGTCGCCGCACTGCCCTGGGAGACGCTACACGACCCCCGCCGCAATCTGTCCTTCGGCGCAGATGCCAGGATCTCGCTCGTCCGCACGCAGAATCTGGTGAGTTTTGTCGCCCGCCCCAGAGCGCTAAAGGCAACGCTTCCGCTGAAGGTGCTGCTCGTGTCGGTCGAGACGGCGGACGGGCTGGCAGCGCAGGAGGAGAGCGGGCAGATTCGCGCGGCGATTGCGAGCCACTCGTCCGGCCGGATGCATCCCGATCAGCTGGACGGCCGCGTAACGATACAACGGCTGCGCCAGCGGCTGGAGGCGATTCGACCCGACATCCTGCACATCATCGGTCACGGCAACGGGGATGGCCTGTTGCTCTGGGCGGATAACGCACCTGCGCTTGTCTCCGCCTCGACACTACGCGCAGTCCTGCAACAAGCAGAGTCTGTGAAGTTGGTCTTCCTTAATGCCTGTCTTGCAGGTCGGGTCGACAGTTCACGCCCCTTCGCCGGTGTCGCGCATAAGTTGCTTCAAAGCGGTCTGCCCGCGGTGATTGCCATGCGCTACGAGATCCTCGACAGGCCGGCCGTCACATTTGCCGAATCGGTCTACGCGGCGCTGGTGACCGGCCCCTGTCGCGGTCAAATAGACGCGGCAGTTAGCGCAGCACGTAACAGTCTGTACATCAATGATCCGGATCGCGCTGACTATGCCACGCCGGTCCTGTGGCTCAACGCTGAGCACGGCCGAATTCTAAGCTTCGAGGACGAGAGAAAGGCGGGCAGCCTGCCCTCCCGCAGCTCAGTCAATGCGCGCCCACAGATGTGGAACTCCGAGCTTCGGCTCGAGTTCAGGCTGGCCGAAAAAGAGTCATGGTTCCGCTCTCTGCCTGAAACGATCTCCGACCCCTATCTACCATTCGAATATCAGCGCCGCCGCCGCATCGTCGGGCTGCTGCTGAGGATATTGCGGCAGGCTGTGGAAGAGCAGGAAGAGGGCAAACTCGTCGACATACGCGCCGTCCAGAGGCGCCTGGAAACGTTCGACGAGGAGAGGCGTCACATCCAGAACATCATTGACCATTGTCTGCGTCCTACGTAGATCCTGATTCCGTGGCGCAGACCAGCATAAGACTGATTCGCCTCGTCTGTCTCTACGCGATTCTCTTCTACCTGGGCACAGAGACTGCGATTGCGCTGCGGGAGATAAGAGAAGCGAACCCCCGCAGCACTGCCCCCGGACAGACAGAGGATCCGATCCCGTTTCTAGGCGCCACCGTCGCGCTTGAACAGTATGAGAACTCGCTTGAACGGCAGGAAGCGCTGCGCCGTCTGGCGCACGCCGGCTTCGGCTGGGTACGTCAACGATTTGACTGGGGTCGCATCGAGCCCCGCCCCGGCGTTTACCGGTGGAAATGGAGCGATGACGTTCTGGCCGACATCGCCGCCGCCGGACTGGAGCCGGTCGTCCTGCTGGACGGCAGCCCACCCTGGGCCAGAGACAGGGTTGATCGCCCGGTAGAAGATGAGGACCAGGCTACCCACGCCGCACGCCTGGCACAGCACCTTCAGCAGTTCGCGCCGCCCGCCGAAATCCGCACCTACGCAGGCTTTGCTTCCGCCTTTGCCGATCGCTACAAAGACACGCTTCGCTACTACCAGATCTGGAACGAGCCGAACATAGCTCCAAACTGGGGAAACCGGCACATCGATCCGGTCGGCTATGCCCGGCTGCTGGAGGCGGCAGCCACTGCCGTTAGGGCTGCCGATCCTGACGCCGTGATCCTGGCGGCCGCGCTGGCGCCCACCCGGGACCGGGGCCACACTGCGATTGACGAGGGCTATTTTCTGCAGCGGCTCTACGCGGCCGGCGCCGCGCCCTACTTCGACGCCGTCCTCGTGCAGCCGTTCGGCTTCGGTACCGGGCCGGACGATCTACGCAGCCGCGTGGAGGTCCTCAACTTCCGACGGGCGGCCTGGGTGCGGCGGGTGATGGTGGCTGCAGGCGACGAACAGACACCAATCTGGGCCGTGCGTTTCGGCTGGAATCGGCACACGCAGGCCCGGTGGAAGACGGTCTCCAGGGAGAATCAGGCTCTCTATACACAGGAAGCGATCCGGTATGCGCGGGCAAATTGGTCCTGGTTGACCGCGATGGGATGGCCGGTGGACCGCCCGCCCGCGCCTCTTTCAGATCCCCTGTGGGGATTTGCTCTCGTCACCGCGGACGGGCAGGAAGATCCCCTTCTGACCGCTTTCCGGTCCACGGCCCGAGCGGAAGGCGGCACGCCGTCGAACGAGCTGCGCGATGGGAGGCGAAGACTCCTCCACGCCCGGCTCGCGCTGCTGCTGCTGGCGGTCGGGATTCTGGTCGCGCAGGGTGGGCTCATGTTGCGGCGTCTGCCCCTGGCGCGATGGCAGGTTGCCTACCGACACTGGCCGCAGGCCGGCAAACTCGTTGCCTGGGCGCTGCTGCTCATCATCTACTATATCGCTTCCTGGCCGCCGCTGATCGTCCTCTGCTGGCTCGCGGCCGCTTTCCTCATCGCCGCGCAGCCTTTGACCGGGCTGATGCTCGCGGCCGCCGCGCTGCCCTTCCACTTCCAGCACAAGGAGCTACGACTCGTCGAAACGGTCTGGGCCGTTCCACCCGCACAGGCTGCATTGCTGGCCACGCTGCCCGCGCTGGTGCAGCGCGTCTGCCGCACAAACTCGCGGCAGATCAGGCGCATCTTCAACGCAGCTCGCCAAGCGCAGTTCACAGACCGTCTGATTCTCGCCTGGTTCGGCATCAGCCTCCTGACCGCCCCCAATGTATGGCACTGGCCGGGCTATGTTCACGGATTCTGGGCGCTGGTGGCGACCCCGGTTCTGCTCTATGCCGGCATACGGGCTCTCGCTATCGAACCGGGCCAGCGCCGCGCCGTTCTGAAGGCGCTCTTCGCCGGCGGCGTAATCGCGGCCGGCGCGGGTCTCGCCGACTGGCTGATCGGCGGCGGCGTCTCTGTGGACGGAGTGCGCCGCCTGATGGGGATCTCCTTTTCTCCCAATCAGACCGCGCTCTATCTGCTGCGGACGCTTCTCATTGGCGCAGGGCTGCTGACGGTTCGGTGGCCTGGCGGCTCTGCCATCGCCGCCGGGTCGCTGCTGGCCGCCTTGGCCCTGGCGTTGACGTTAAGTCGCGGCGCTCTCTTCCTGGGTCTGCCGGCCGGCGCCCTGGTCATGGTTGCGGCAGGGCGGGAGCGCATTTTTGGCCGCGGGCGCCTCCACAACCGGCTGCCGCCAGTTGGACTCCTGACTCTGGCGGTCGTTGGCGCGCTCCTGTTCTTTTACGGTGAGCGGATACTGAACTTCGAGACCCTGCACTCGCGTCTCGCGATCTGGCGGGACGCCTGGAGCCTGTGGACGGAGTTCCCCCTGCTGGGTGTGGGCCCGGGCGGCTTCTTCTGGAGCTATCCGGCCTTCATGCAGCCCTCGCCCTCGGCCGATCCCAACCTGCTGCACCCCCACTCCGTCTGGCTGGAGTATGCCGCCGGATGGGGCGTCGTCGGGCTGGCATGGCTGGCCGCGTTGCTTGGCTGGCTGCTCTATCGCCTGAAACGTCTATGGCGCGGGCCGCACGCGTGGGCTCGGGTCGGTCTGCTCGCTGCGCTGTGCGCGGGGCTGGCCCACGCGCAGGTTGACGCGTTCGCCACGCTGCCTGAGTTGGCCGGATGGAATTTCGCGGTCCTGGCGCTGTTGACGAGTGAAAAGTTACGGAATGCACGGCTATGATGTCGGTGGCTTGATCCGGTATACGAACTATTGTATAAGAATACGTGTTCAGAGAACGCTTCACGACGCCTTTCCGGGGCGAGCATCGAATATCCAAAGGAGGAGGCACGATGGGCACGACGCGACTCACGCAGCAGCAGATGGCATTCTTCGATACCTTCGGCTATCTCTACTTTCCGGGGCTACTGGCAGATTGTGTTGACAGGATTATAGAGGAGTTCGAGAGGGTCTGGGCGGAGCACGGCGGCGGTCACCACGGGGAGGAACATGATGGCGTGCAGCGTTCCTGCATCTTGCCCTTCCCCGATCGCAGCGAGTATCTGAGCTCCCTGCTGGACGACCCGCGCATCCACGACATCGCCGCCAGCATCTGCGGGGATGACTTCAACTACACCAGCGGCGACGGAAACTTCTACGCCGGTGACACCCGCTGGCACTCCGACGGCTACAAGCCCAACCGGATTCTCAGCATCAAGATCGCCTTCTATCTCGATCCGCTGACGCGGGAGACGGGTGCGCTGCGCATCATTCCCGGCAGTCACCGCGTGGGCGACTCCTATGCCGATGCCGTTGAGACCGAGATAAAGGAGAGCGGCAAGATCTGGGGCAAGGAAGGAAGCGAGGTTCCGGCGCTGGCCCTTGAGACCACGCCTGGCGACATTGTTGTCTTCAACCACAATCTCAAACATGCCGCTTTCGGCGGTTCGGCGCGACGGCGGATGTATACGATGAACTTCTCGTGCCGCTATCCTGAGGACCGACTTGAGGAGCTGCGCACCGTTCTCGGCAGCGAGGCGCGATTCTGGATCGACCGAATCCACGGCGAGGAGATGATCAGGACGGCCGGACCCGAGCGCATGGTCCATCTCGAGCAGGTCCGCGCCAACGATACCCACCTGGCCGACCTGACGCGCGAACTGAAAAAGACGATGGCAGAGCCGGCGCGTGGTTGAAAGCCTTCCTCGCGCCCACTCGCTGCGCTAGCGCGGTTGGCGGCCAGATTCCAAGAAGGCCGCCAGCCGCTCGATACCTCAAGGAAGTTCCTACTCTTTTACCTGCACCTTCTCGCCTGTCTGCGCGCTCAGATAGATCGCATCCAATAACTTCATAAATGTAAGCGCATCGTCGGGAGAGACGTCGGGCGGATTCTCGCCGCGGACTGCGCCGGCGAAATCGCGGATCTCGGCATCGAAGTCGCCATCGCCGTGCGCTACGTACTCGTCGACGAAACTGTCGCCTTCGGTGTAGATGGCGTCCAGCAGCCGGCGCGTGCCCGTTCGCTTGCTTCCCACCCCTGTTGAGACCGACTCGAATTCTACGGTCCCTGCCGTGCCCAAAATGCGCAGGCGCAGGTCCCACGCCCGGTCCGCCCAGGTTGGCATGACCGCCGAAGTGTCCATCTGAATCGTAGTTCCGCCGGCGCAGCCCACCAGGAAGCTCAAATAGTCCTCGGAGTGGCGCGCCACCTCCAGTGTCGTCGGAAACGCGCTGTGGCTGACGGCGAAGGCCCACTCTGGCTGCGGGCAACCGATCAGGTACCAGGCCTGGTCGAGGAAGTGCGAGCCGTGCTGCCCCAGTGCGCCGCCCTTCAGGCCCCACCGGTACAGCCATTCCCTGCCTGGCGGCGGCTCAAAGTCGATGCCGCGCTCGCGATAGTGATAGTGGACGCGGGCATGATAGGGGCGCCCAATGCGGCCGTCGGCGATCAGGCGGCGGCTGCGCCTGTTTTCAACTTCGTGCCGCATGAAGTAGGAGTAGACGACTGTTTTCCCACAGTCCTCTGCGACCGCGTTGATCTCGCTGACATCGGCGGCGCTGTGCCCGTGCGGCTTCTGCACCAGCACATGTTTTCCGGCCTTCAGCGCGTCGATCACCATCGGCTGGCGCACATCGGGCGCGGTGGCGATTCCGACAGCCTCGACCTCGTCGTCGGCCAGCAGCTCGCGATAGTCGCCGTACACCCTGGGGACGCCGTACTCCTGCGCAACCCGGCGCGCCAACTCCTGATTCAGATCGGCCACCGCCCAGGCGACCGTGTTATCGCCCGCGCGCGCCCCCGCGACCCACGACCGTCCGACCCGGCAGCCGACGACCCCGACCTTGATCCTTTCCTGCATCGTATTACCCGCGGGCCGGCTCAGCCATCTCTGCGCGCGCCTTGGCTGCCAGCGCCGGAAGGTGGCTTTCGTGGTCCATCACCTGCTGCAAATGACGCATACGCGAAGGCGACGCCGTGCCGCGCATAATCTCCGAGTGCATCTGTTCCTTCCAGAAGCGGGCGCCGCCGGCGACGAACTTCTCCAACTCCTCGATCTCCTCTTCTGAGTGGCAGTAGGCGCAGCAGTTGATCGTGAACATGCGCCGCGCGGTGCTGCCTCCGAATGAAGCGTGCATCAGGTTATGATTGAAGGCGACAACGTCGCCCGGTTGCGTCTCCAGCGCCAGGTGTGGCACCGCCTGCTGCGAGATCCCCCACAGATCGGGCGCCTCGCGCGCCTGGCGGGCCGACCAACTTTCCGCATCCACCCGGTGCGAGCCGGGAATCACCCGTAGACAGCCCGTTTCCGAGGCCAGCGGGTCGAGATAGAAGGCCACCTTTAGATACTTGCCGATCGAGTGGAAACCGTCGCTGTGCCAGCGCGTGTCGCCGGTGTAGAAGTTGCCGTCGCCGCCGAGATAGTTGAAGTCCTGGCCGAGGATGCTGCTGATCAGCCCGTCGATGCTGGGGTGGTCCAGCAACGTACAGAGACGCTCGCGCTGGTCGATGAAGGGTACAATGCAAGAGCGCTGCGTCCCATCATGTACCTGGCCGCTGGCGGCAAAGATGGCTTCGAACTCCTCGATGATCCAGTCGACATCATCCTTTACCAGTCCAGGGAAGTGGAGATAGCCAAAGGTTTCAAAAAACTGGAGTTGTTGAGGGCTGAGTTTCATTTTGTTCCCCTGTGAATGCAATAGACATGCAATTGTTTCGATCTGCCTATCGATTTAGACCTTGGTTTCGCTACAGCCCCGGTTAACTGCGGGCAGGACCACTGCCGTTGCCCGTCACCGCCTTGTTCAACGCCGGCATCAACTCCGTCGCGAACAGCTCAAGGTTGCGCAGCCAGCTCTCCTTGTCGTCCCAGTCGAAGCCCATCAGCACCAGCGTGCCAATCGGTCCGCACTCGTCCATCAGCGTCAGCAGGCGTTCGAGCGCATGGTCCACGTCCCCGGCGATGATCTGTTCGGACAACCAGAAATCCATATTGCAGTCCGCGTCCGACATGGAGGGGTCCCTTTTGAGTACGTCCAGGCCCAGGCTGCCAACGAGGACGCTGGCGATGTATTCGAAATTCTTACCGACCGAATTGTTGCGCACGAGCTTGACGGCTTCCTCGGTCGTGTCGGCCAGGAAGATCGCGCGCGCCACTCTCCAGTCGGCCCGGTCTGGCTGCCGGTCTGCCTCAAGTGCGCTGCGTTCGTAGGTCTCCCAATTGTCGGCCAGCATGTTGCCCGCGGCCAGCGCAGCCGAATACGGCGCGAACCCGTACTCCCCTGCGACTCTCAGACTGTACGAATTGCGGGCAACGCCGGGCATGAGAATTGGCGGATGGGGCTTTTGCAGCGGCTTGTGGATGAAGCCGATCTGGGTGAACTCGTTGACGTTTTCCTTCAGCGAGAACTGCCAGAACTGGCCATCGTGCTCATAGGGCGGGTCCGACGACCACAGCTTAAGCATGACATCGATGGCTTCGACCGTCATTGCGCCGCCATGTTTCGGCTCCAGCCCGTAGAGTTCGTAATCGGTGCTCACGCCGCTGGGACCGAAGCAGAGGTTGAGCCGCCCTTTGGAAAGATGGTCGAGAAAGGCGAGGCGGGTAGCAAGATAGGCGGGATGATGCAGATTTGCGCAAATTGGCGCCGGACCAAGGCGAATGCGTTCCGTTTCGCCAAGGACGCGGCCGATGAAGACTTCGGGCACGACGACCGCCTCGTACTTCATCGTGTGGTGCTCGCCGATCCAGAATTCATCAAATCCGAGCGCTTCGGCTCGCACGGCCAATTCAACATCCTCTTCGTAACACTGCGCCAGCGGTTTGTCTGGAGGATGGAAAGGCATGATAAAAATGCCCGACTTGATGGGCTGTCCATTGGTAGTCATGTGGGTGCGCCTCCTGTCAGGTGGTTGCGGAACGATGTGCCCGGTCCCTTTCAGAATCTCTTGCCAATTCAGGCCATCGCGGTTGGTCGCTGCTTGGGAACGATCGGCTGTACGATTTCGCGGCGCGCCGGCGTCAGGCGTGCCAGTAACTCGGCCGAAGGCACATAACCGAAACGGTGGCCGAGAAGCGTGGGAACGTAACGAAAGACGAACATGCGCCTCTGGCCGGGGTTGGTCCGCTGCGTTGAGCCGTGGCAAAGCGCGTCATTGAACAGGAGTGCGTCGCCGGCCTTCAGGTGGATCTCGACGGCGTCTTCGATGATGTCGCCAGGTTCCTGTGTGATCCCGCCGTTCTGCTTTTGCAGGGGATGCGGAAAGTCCGACTTATGGCTGCCAGGTACGATGATCGTTGCGCCGTCTTCTGGTCCCACATCGGTCAGAGGCACAAGCAGAGACAGCATGCTGCACACCCACTGGCCGTTGCGGCGCCCACTGCGCTGGTGATGGTCACTGTAATGTCCGCCCGAATGTACGCCAATATACCCGCCCGCGCCGCGAATGTTCAAGAGCGCCTCGTGGAGGAACGGCTTGGTCGACGGCCCTAGAAAATGGCGCACATGATCGAGCCAGTCCGGGTGGTCGATCAGCCGCTCGAAAATTTCGCCGCCTTCGATGATGTCCTGCAGATTTGTACCGTCCACGCCGCCATAGGTGTGGACGTAGACATTGCCATACCACTGCTCCTGTTCAAGCGGCGGCAGGGCGTCGATCCAGTCGTTGACCGCGCGTATATGGTCGGCGTCGAGCGCCTGCCGGATCACCGTGTAGCCGCGCAAGTCAAACAGGTATTCTTCCCTCGTCGAGGGCATCGCTCTCTCCTTCCTAACTGCCGGATCTTGGGCCGCTGTCAATATCACCTTTCGGATGAACGGTCGAGCCTGGGTAATTCTTCAGTCTGACAAGTCCCCGCTCCGGTTGCGGAAGCGCGGCCCGGCCTCCACTCGCTGTCAATCTGCCGCCACAACGCGAAAACTGTATAACTGGGCTGTGTCCAGGTGAAAGCGCAGCCGCACCGGCTCACCTGCCGGCAGTTGATGATGTCCCCGCCAGCGAACGGCATGGCGCACGCTGTCCGACCGGATCGCCGCGCACTCTTCACTCGAATAACCCGTCAGCGTCTCTCCATCCGCGGCGAGAAGCTCGACCGCCAGGCCGCCCTGCGAGGCGTCGGCGTTAACTACAAGCCGGCCTGCCGGCAGGTTAAGCGGAACGGTTTCCACGGTCCCGCCGAAATGCCCCGCGTCGAGCGAGACGAAACCGTCCAGCCGCCATGCCGCGCGTGCAATCGTGGCCCTCTTCGGCGGCAACGTCCCGCCGTGCATCGTGTTGATGGCAGTATAGTAGTGCCAGGTCTCGTCGCCGTAGTTGACGGGCCGATCGGCTGAACAGAGGATGCAGCCGGCGTCATAGCTGCCCGGCGCGCCGCGCGGAATGATCGGCGTGCGGTCGAAAAATCGTTCCCATGTGCGCCCGTCACGGCTATGCACAAGCTGCGCGTCGATCGGTCCGTCCCAGGGACTCTGCTCCGCGCCCACCGTCTTCTCCCGAACATCGCGCATATCGCGCATGACATAGAACACCGGCAGAAAGCCGAGGAACTGGCTGCCATAAACAAAGCCCGACATACCGTAGAACTCGCCCCGTTGCTGAGGGTCCTGGACCCAGGCGTCGTCCTGTTCGTCGCTGACGATGATCAGCTCGGGATCGCTCCAGTCGAGGAAGTTCCGGCTCCTGCATACGGCGATCAGCCGGCGGTCGAACCCGCCGATATCGCCCCAACGCCGGTGAAATGCGAAAAACTCGCCGCGCCGGCGGTCGTGCGCCACTGTGATCGCCTCAAGCGTTTCCTCGGTGTTCATCAGGACTGGGTTCACGTCGTACTCGTTCCAGACCAGGCCGTCGGCGGAGTGGGCGACCCAGTAGCCGAACTGTTCGCGGTTCCAGTCCCACGCGGCCATCCTGAAGCGCTCCGAAGGGTCGGCCGTTTCGTCAACGATAACGGTCGGGCTGTGTTTGTCGAATATCAGGATGTTGTTCGCCCGTGAGCCGTCAAACTCGTGCAGTCCCAGCTCCGGCTTCTCCCAGTGGATGCCGTCCTCGGAAGTGGCGTAGAGGATCATATCCCCCTGCCGCTCACGCAAACCCGGCGCGCGATGCTGCTGCCCGCGCCCCAGCCGCGTCAGGTACCACATGCGGATCTGCTGCGCGTCCTCGTCGTAGTGCACCGTGCCGTAGATGTAGACCCGATCCCCCTCCCACGGTCGGTCCGGCAAGAGCACCGGCTCCTCCAGCTTTTTGGCTTGATGGAGCGTGCGCACTAACCCGCGCTTGGCACTGACGATAGCGTCATCGACGAAGAGTTGCGTCTCCTCGCCGATGGAGATCGCCTTTTCCGCAACCGCACCGTGATTTGCCATCTCGAACTCTCCTGCCTGCTGAACGTGCCTATTGATTTTGATCCATAAACTGAAAAGAATAAAGCTTACAACCGTTCATCACGAAGCGCAAGCGCACAGCGCGACCCGCCAGCTCACCCACGTGTCGCTTGCCCACCCACGTGGCGACATGGCGCACCGAGTTGCCGTTCAGTTCGTCGGCTTCGTCCAGGCCGTAGCCTGCCAGCGGCGCGCCGTCCGCGTCCTCTATCTGAACTCGGATTGCGCCGCCCGCGCTCGTGTCGGCGTTCAGCGTTAATTGGTCGCCCTGAAACCGCAGCGGCACGGTGACCAGCTCGCCGCCTTCGTATGGCGCGTCGGCCGAGATGAAGCCGTCCAAGCGCAGCCGCGCCCGGAAGAATGCTCCTCGCTTCAGCGCGACCTTGTCGCTGATCCCGTAGCGGAAACCGCCGTAGTAGATCCACAGCTCATCTCCGACCGGCACCGGCTGCGTAAACGCGTAGATCATCTTGGAATCAGCTGCATCCGGCGGACCAAGGTGCAAGAAGGGGTTGCGTCCGCCGGCCCGCTGCCAGTTGATCCCGTCGCGACTCGTGGCAAGCTGCACGTCGACCGTATCCGGGAATCCGCCCATCTTCTCCTGGTCCCGGCCCGCAGCCGGAAACGGATTTGTGGACCAGTGCCACCAGACCTCCGGCAGCGCGAGGTAGACGTCCGCGCTTCCAGGATACTGGAAGACACAGTTGCCGTGAAAGTCCATGATCTGGCGGCTCTGGCGCTGGCGCTTGACCGGCAGGGTCAGGTCGACCTCGTCCGCGGCCAGCACAGCGCCCAAATCTTCCCACTGTTCGAAGTCCGGCGACACCAGCCGCCGCACCGCCCGGTAGCGATCGCCGCGGCTGTCCGCGGTCCATAGGCGCGAGTAGCCCACGTACTGCCCGATTCGTTCATCCCAGAAGGCCACGTTGAGGCAATCGCAGTGGCCGGGGACCGGGTTGTTTGCGCAGGCCGTCCAGCGCAGTCCGTCTGGCGAATAGAAGCCCGACAGACCCGACTTTCCCTCCTCGGCCACCGATATCTGGCTCCACAGTTTGTACCGGCGTTCCGGTGGCGCGGTCGGGTCCTTGAAAACGGTGCCGCCGTTCCAGCCCGGCTGCTGCACAGGGTCATGCGCAGCCGGCGCCAGGATGTTGTTGTCGCCGCTGCCCCGGTACTGCACCAGGCCGAGGTTGGGCCGCTCCCAGTGGACGCCGTCTCTCGATTCGGCATAGCAGAGACGCCCGCGTGTATGCCGCCAGAAGATGGTCGCGTCCTCCGGCGTGCCGTTCACAGGCAAATCCACGCCCGCCGGCGGGTCCCATTCGTAGGCCAGGTACCACAGGCGAAACCTGTCGCCCTCCCGCATCACCGTCGCATAGGGATGGAGGCGGTATTCCCACGGCGCCTCCGGCAGAAGGACCGGCTCGTGGTCCTGGTAGGGGGTATTCATAGTCAACTGCACGTTCTTCATGGCGGCGACCGGCGCTTCGTCGATGAAAAGCTCCTTGTGGCCGCCGATGTCGCGTATCTGCTCTGTCTGGCTCATGCTGATCCAGTTCTCTCTTGAAAACAGGGCTTTTCGCGCTGGCTTTACCCTGGGATCGCGGGCGGCTCGCCCGCTCTCACGATATACGTAAACTCTTGATATCAGTTTGAATTCACATCAGAGATCAAAGACGTGGCGCACGGGGTAGTTGAAACCGGGCAGCACCTCGCCGCCGTCGAGGATGTCATTTTCGGTCAGACTCAGGAGGGGTTGATTGGGGCGGTGGACTTCGATGGCGCGGTTCTCCGGGTTCACAACCCACACGAGCGGCACGCCGAAGCTGATCCACATGCGGGCTTTATGGTAGACGTCCCGCGGACCATCGCTGGGGGAGACGATTTCGACCACCAAATCGGGCGCCCCCTCATAGTAGCCGGAAAGTCTGACATTCAGAGGCAGCTTCTGTGCGGAGATAAAGGCGATATCAGGCTCCCGCACCGTGTCCGGATCACGTTCCAGCATCATACCGGAATCCGAACCGACCAGCCGGCCCAAGCGCTGAGGGCTGATGAAATTCCCCAACGCACCGCCCAGCTTCATCACAATCTCGCCGTGTGTTAATCCTGTCGGCATCGTTGTGCAAAGCGCCCCCCGAATCAGTTCACCTCGCACCCCTTCGCTGTAAAGGCGGAGCAGGTCGTCGGCGGTCAGCAGCTTCTCTTTTGTGGGTGTCATGACAGTACCCCCGTCAGGTGATGAGGTGAGGGCATTATACTACAGATCAAGCGGAAGCTGACGGGCTTCGTTCCGTCATGCACTCGATCTTGCGTGCAATTTTATTGACGTGCTCAAGTATCTGCTCAAGCGTGCCGGACAGGTCAAGGGCGACGACTTCCAGCTGCTTGCAACTGTTTCGAATCTTGTACGTCGCGGCCTCGGCCTCCCCATTCGCATAGATAAGCAGCCCGCCCGGAAGATCGAGCGCAGTAGCGTAGGCCAAAATCTGATACAGGTCGGCATTTGGTGCGGACCTGTCATCGATTTTCTTGTACTTCGCGTCACCTACGAAAGTACACTTTCCGCCATCCCACCACGACAGGTCAGGCTCAAGCTTCACCGAACCATCTTGATCAAACGGAACTTTCTTTTCGGACTGCAGCGTGTTTGCAGATATGCCTAGCCTTTCGCGCAGTGCCTGAGTGACGAACTCTTGGAACAGTTTGTTCATGTCGATCAGAAAACCGGATGCGCGCACGTTCCCCCGGAAGGACTCGAACTCGCTGTGCAGCAAAATCAGCCGCGCCAGCCCCACCACGTGCTGGTAGTGTTCGTTCAGCCGGTCGAAGCGGACCTCCGGCACGCGTCGCCGGAACTCCAGAAGCGAGACGTTTTCGAGCATCGCGGCGACCCAGCCCAATCCCCGCCGCGCATCCGGCGAGCGCAGGGTCATGCGGCCAAGCCGGGCGGCCGCCGCCTTCACCAGCCGGTTCGCCAGGATGTCCTCGGTGAACTCGTCAAAGCGTAGTTCCACCGGCAGGGGAATGCCGTACCGCCGCCGTATCTGCTCGTCAAAACGGATGCGCCCGCGCACCGTGTGCAACGCCTCCTCCTCTGTCAGGTATCCGCGCAAAAGCCCCCGCCCGAACGCATGGCGGGCGGCCGCGATCAACGCCAAAGCCAGTACATCGGGCAGCGTTTCGGCCTCTTCGAAATCGAACAGTTCCTTCCGGATCTCAAGCTTGCTCATGGCGTAGCAGGCCAGTGAAAGCAGCTGCGTCATTTCGATTTTAGGCTTGATGAGGACTGAAATGCCGTCAACTTCGAGAGCGCCGACGGTCGAACCGGGCTTGAGCCTATATCTCCCTCTGGCGCCTCTGACCGGTTCGATGGTGAGATCGAGGGTCTTCGATTCTCGCAACAGCGCGTCAAGCTGATCAGCTGTTAGTCTGTATTCGCTCGATGCGTACTCTTGCAGGTTGAGCTTAATCATTGGGCCGACGCGTTGCCCTCTCCAGTCCCGTTCGTCTGTTCTTGGCTTTCCTTCTGCTTACGGGCCTGAGCAGCTTTACCCTTCAGCTTGTCCAAGTCGAACTCGTCAAGGCGGTTGTCATCACCAAAGAGACGTTCCTCAATGTAGGGCAAGACACTGTGTTTCCAGATACGCTCCACCATTTTCTTATCAAGATCTTCCTTCATGAAGTAGCTCGGTCCGATAGCGGCGTGTCTATCCTCCTCAAGCAGCTTGTTCGCCTCTTCAACGACATCAGCCACCCACTCCATGTTGTCGAGTTTCTTTTGCTTCAGCCACTTGCGGAGCACGCTCTTCACCGGCTCATCGTTTGGGTGAAACTCCACAAAGTAGAAGCGGCGGCGCAGCGCTAAATCTACCAGCGCGATTGAACGGTCTGCCGTGTTCATCGTTCCGATGAAGAATAAGTTTTCGGGCAGAGCGAAAGTCTCTCCCTGCTCCTTTTGGTAAAGTAAGACGATTTCCTTATCGCGATATTCCAACAGGTAGTAAAGTTCGCCAAACACTTTAGCGATATTGCCACGGTTAATTTCGTCAATGATGAGGAAATGTTTGTTACCTGGCTCTGCCCTCGCCCTCTGTGCGGCGCGTAGCAGCGGCCCATCCTGTAAGGCGAAGCCGGTATGGCCATTCGCCATTTTCTGGGGGCGGAATCCCCGTACGAAATCTTCATACGAATAAGAAGGGTGGAACTGTACGAGAGTGACCCGTCCCCCCTCTTCCGAAAGGTGCTCCGCCAATGCTTGCGCTACGAAGGTCTTCCCAGTGCCAGGCGGCCCTTGGAAAATGATTTGCTGCTTGTCGTCAAGCAGAGCGTAAATCTCCTCAAGAAAATAGTGTGATAGTAGTAGCTCGTCGGCCAGCGCGAGCAGAGATTTGGGTTTAGTGGGCTGCCCGCCCAATCTGGGTAGTTTGCCCTGAAGTTGCCAAGCCACTCCCTGTGCGTCAAGGCGATGGCACACTTGCAATTTATTTGCTTTAGATTGCTCGATGAGCTGGTCCAAAAAGCTAAGGAATCGAGTATACACTGCGGCTTCGTCTTCACCAGCCTCTGGCGGATTGTGCCCGGTACGGCTACAAATCCTTTGAAACACTCTAATTCTGAAAGGGGGACAATTCTCAACATCCAGCCCCATTAGCAAGACTGATGCCACGTTCAATCGAGATCCAACACCTCTACCTACGACATCGTACGGAAAACGCTTGCAGAAGGCTCTGATTCGCTCCTCAGGAGAAAGATTCTCTTTGGTCCAGATCGCTTCCAGCGCCTCCGATGCCTGTTTCGGCGAATTGGCAACCCATTCAGAAACTTCCAATTTCAGGGTAAAATAAGTGAGATTGGATGAGAGCCCCTTTTCTACCAAGACTGGCCACCTCTCAGTGTCGTCAAATAACTCTCTTCGCGCCTCTTTTAGTACACCGGCGAGTTTCCGTTTATAGTCATTTTCCCAACTTTCGAGTTTTCCAGAAGTGATGAGTTCATTGGCAGCCTTGACATACTCATCCCAACCGTCTTCGTCGTAATCGTTCACTAAGTTTTCCATCAATTATCCATCCTTAGGCAAATGCCATATCAATCTTGTCTGCCTACACAGTTTTTCTGCACATGGGTGACACAAACCCACATGTCCGCCCTCACTCCCCCCCTCACCACAACGACCCCAGCGGCTCACACGCATTATACACATCACACGCCACCCGGATCGCAAACAACTCCGCCTCGAGCAACGAGATCTCCACCCGCACGGGCCGGTCAACCAGCTCGGAAATTTCGTCCCGTTCGCGCCAGCGAGGGCGGGCGTAGAGGTGGTCGCCGCTGATCGTTTCCGCCTCCTCCCATGTGTAGCCGGGGATGGGCTGCGCGGTCATTCCGTCGAGCATCTGCACGCGGATTCCGGTGTGTGCCATGGTGCGTACGTTCAGCTGTATGTCGCCGGCGTGGGGGATGAGAACCTTGGTGCGGAGCACGCCCTCGCGGCCCCAGGTCTTCAGCGAGCAGAAGCCGTCGAGGCGCATCTCGTAGAGCATCGGGCTGCGGTAGCCGGCGCCGTAGGGCCAGTCGGTCTCTTTGTCGACGCGCGCGGCGTGGCCGCCGAAGTCGCTGATGACGAAGAAGAGGAGCTTGTCATCGCGGGTGCGTAGCATCTCCTTGCCGTAGGCGGAGCCGCCGCCCGGCAGGCCGTAGTCGTTAACGCCGATGAAGGGTTCGCGCTCGGTGCGGTACCAGTTCAGCCCGTTGTAGCTGTAGGCCAGCTGCGTATCCATGCGCCCGAAGTACTTGATCTGCGGCCAGTTGCTGCTGAGGCTGACCTCCTCGAAACGGTCGGTGGTCATGATGTTCAGGAGACCGACGTAGAAGTCCTCATACGGCCGCGGCGGCATGTCGTACAGCTCGGTCCCGACGCGGTCGAGGGCATCCGGCTGCATGATCGTGACCGGATGCGTGAACTGTGTGAAATCGGTCGTGGTCGACATCGCCACGCGCCGGTCGCCGTAGACGGGCCGGACGAAGAGCTGGTAGAGCCCGGCCTCCCGGTTCCACAAAATGTCGCCGGCGATGTCGGAGCCCGGGTCCAGCCAGGGACCCGAGCGGTCGACCGTGAACCGGACGCCGTCCTCCGAAAAGCCGCCCCAGGTCAGATGATTCTCCACGTCGAGTACGGCCGACGCGTAGCCCCGCTCGGCCAGCGGCGTGCCCGCCAGCGAATGCACGGCGTGCGCCCAGATCGGCGCGCCGTCCTGGTCGACCACAACGTCGCCGAACCGCTGCCAGGCCAGTTCAGGCGCGGGATCGTAGACCGGGTCGGGCCAATTGTACGGGTCGTCCGACAGCAAACGGAATTGGAACTCGCCCGCGCTGACGCCCGGCGTGCGGTCGCGGCTCTCCCTGCCGGGAAACGCGACCAGGTAGAGCGCGTACTTCCCCAGCCGCTCGTCGTAAAATGCGGTCGGGTAGCCGCCGTAGCCGTCCCAGCCGGGCGGATAAAACTCGGAGAAGATCTCCTTCACAAACTTCGGCTTGCCCCAGACGCGTTCCAGGCAGTCGCGGCGTTCGAGCATCCAGTCATCGAAAAACCATATTCCATTCATGCTGCATCCGTCCCGTTGATGCGGAAGCTGTAGAGACTGGCATCCCGCAAGTGAAATCGCAGGCGCAGCGGCTGGCCGAGAGGTAGGCGCGAGTCCCCATTCCAGACCACCGTTTGGCGCACGTTGTCGGCTTGAAACGTCTGACACAAATCGCGTGTGTACCCCGCCAGCGGCCCCCCCTCAGCGGTCAACACCTCGACCTCCAGGCTGCCGCCGCCGGCATCTGCGTTGACGACAAGCCGCCCGCCCGCCGGTTGCAGCGGGACAGTCTCAACCACGCCGCCGAAATGTCCGGCGTCCAGCGAAACGAAGCCGTCCAGCCGCCACGTTGCTCTTCCGATCGAGATCGTTTTGGGCGGCATCGGCCCGCCGTGCATCGTATTGACGGCGGTGTAGTAGTGCCAGACCTCGTCACCATGGACGACGGGACGGTCGGCCGAACAGAGGATGCAACCGGCATCAAAGCTGCCCGGCGCGCCGCGCGGGATGATGGGCGAACGGTCTTCAAACCGTTGCCAGTTGAGCCCGTCGCGGCTGTGGGCGAGTTGGACCGCAATCGGACCGTCCCACGGCGCCTGGTCGATCTCCTTCCCGGACTCCGATATCGCGGCCGGCGCGTGCAGACCTGTGCTGCCGTCCGCGGCGACGGACGCGGGCATGCCGGGTTCGCCGCGTGCATCTTTGATGACATCGAACACGGGCAAAAACGCCAGAAACTGTCCGCCGTATGCAAAGCCGGCCATACCGTAGAACTCGGTACGCTGCCCTTCGTCCTGTACCCAAGCGTCGTCCTGCTCATCCGGCGTCAGGCAGACGCCGTGGCTGTCCCAAACGGTGAAGTCCCGGCTGGTGGCGACGGCGATCAGGCGCCGGACGTGCCCGCGCACCGCCCCCCAGCGCCGGTGGAAGGCGAAATATTCGTCTGTGCGCGGGTGGCGGGCGACCGTAACCGTCTCCAGGATCTCGTCGTCGCCGACCAGGACCGGATTGCCGTCGTACTCGCGCCAGCTCAATCCGTCGGCCGAATGCGCGATCCAATAGCCGTCCCTGCCCTCCGCCCAGTTCCAGCAGGCCAGCTTGAAGCGCTGGTCGGGCGGGGCGTCGGCGTCGACGGTGACGGTAGGGCTGTGCTTGTCGAAGAGGAGGATGTTGTTGGCGCGGCTCCCGTCGAACTCGTGCCGTCCGAGGCTGGGCTTGACCCAGTGGATACCGTCCTCTGAAACAGCGTAGAGGATGATGTCGCCCGTGCGCGAGTGCAAACCGGGCGCTCGCTGCTGCTGCCCGCGACCCAGGCGTGTGTTGTACCACATCCGAAACAGCCGCGCGCCGGCGTCGTAGTGGACGCTGCCGTAGATGTAGATTCGCCGCCCTTCCCACGGGCGGTCCGGCACCAGGACCGGCTGCTCCATTTTGCGGGCGGGGTGGAGCGTACGAACAACACCTTGCTTGGCGCTGACGAGTTCATCGTCGACAAAGAGTTGCGTCTCCGGACCGATCGCGAGCGCGTTAACGGATGTCTGCACAGTGCTTATAACTCCTACAGGTTGCGGGCTCGCCCGCCGGTGGTGGAAATAGCGCTTGCCACAGGTTCACGCAAGGTGGCAGGCAACCCAATGTCCGGGCTGGACCTCGCGCAGCTGCGGCGATTCGTCGCGGCAGCGGTCCTCGGCGATCGGGCAGCGCGGGTGGAAGCGGCAGCCGGAGGGCGGGTTGATCGCGCTCGAAACCTCGCCTTCCAGAATGATGCGCTGGTGTTTGCGCGCCAGCCTCGGGTCGGTCCACGGGACCGCGCTGAGCAGCGCCTGCGTGTAGGGGTGGAGCGGTTCGTCGTATATCTCCACGCCCTGCGCCATCTCTACGATCAGACCCAGGTACATCACCGCAATCCGGTCGCTGATGTGACGCACGACCCGTAGATCATGGGCGATGAAGAGATAGGTCAGCTCCAGCTCGTCCTGCAGGTCCTGCAGCAGGTTGAGGATCTGCGCCTGGATCGAGACATCGAGCGAAGAGACAGGTTCGTCGAGGACGATAAAGTCGGGGTCAACCGCGAGGGCGCGGGCGATGCCGATGCGCTGGCGCTGGCCGCCGCTGAACTCGTGGGGATAGCGGTTGATGAAGTATGGGTTCAGGCCGACGCGTTCCATCAGCCCCTGCACGCGGTCCCGGGCCTCTTCCCGCGTCTGGCACAGCTTGTGGATCATCAACGGCTCGGCGATCGCCTTGCCGATCGTCATGCGCGGGTCGAGCGAAGCGTAGGGGTCCTGAAAGATGATCTGCATGCCGTTTCTGAACGGACGCATCTCCGTATCGTTTAGCAGGCACAGGTCCTCGCCCTTGAAATGGACTTCGCCGGCCGTCGCCCGCATCAGCTGCAGAATTGTGCGCCCGGTCGTCGTCTTGCCGCAACCGCTCTCGCCGACCAGGCCCAGCGTTTTGCCGCGCAAGATATCGAAGCTCACGCCGTCGACCGCACGCACCACATCGGGCGCGCGCAACAGGCTGCGCCGCGGCAGCCGAAAATGCTTTACCAGTTCGCGCACACTAAGCAATGGCTGTTCTTCCATGCTTCGCGTCCCTCTGCTCGGGGAGAATCCAACCTGACAACCAGCGGTCCACTTCGATTGCGCAATACGGGATATGCACTACTGGCTATGCCATTTGCAACGGTATCGCCTTCCAGCATGCCGCCTGCGATTCGCCGTACTGCTCCAGCACCGGTTCCTCCTCGCGGCAGCGTTCATCGGCCAAGGGGCAGCGCGGCCAGAAATTGCATCCGGTCGGCAGGCTGGCCAGGTCCGGCGGCAGCCCGCTGATCGAAAACAGGCGGTCACCGGGTTCGCTCTCCAGAGACGGGACCGAGCCCAGCAGCCCCTGCGTATACGGATGCCTGGGATTGATCAGCACGTCGTCGACAGGCCCCTCCTCGACCAGGCGGCCGGCATACATCACCGCAACGCGGTCGCAGCTGCCCGCGACGATGCCCATGTCGTGGGTGATGAAGAGGGCGGTCATGCCGGCTTCCTGGGCCAGATTCTTGATCAGGTCCAGGATCTGTGCCTGCACCGTCACGTCGAGCGCGGTCGTCGGCTCGTCGGCCAGCAGCAGACGGGGCTGGCACGAGAACGCGATCGCGATCATCACCCGCTGCCGCATCCCCCCGCTGAACTGGTGAATGTAATCGTCGAAACGGGACTGTGGCGACGGGATGCCGACCTGGGCCAGGAGATCTAGCGTGCGCTCCCGCGACGCCTGCCTGCTCAAGCCGAGGTGAATCTCGATCGCCTCGCTGATCTGACGGCCAATCGTCATCGTCGGCGTCAGCGCGGTCATGGGCTCCTGGAAAACCATCGCAAGTTTGCGGCCCCGGATTTGTTGCATCTCCTCGGCGCTGCACTGCAGCAGGTTCTTCCCTTCGAAGTTGATCTCCCCGGCCACCGCGCGGCCGTTCCCCGGCAGCAAACCCATGACCGACAGGGCGGTCATCGTCTTCCCGCAGCCGCTCTCACCCACCAGGCCCAGGACCTCCCCTTCAAACAGGTCCAGCGACAGGCCGTCAACGGCCCTCACGGTACCCTGTTTGGTCTCAAACTGGGTATGAAGCTGCCTGATCTGGAGCAAGGGCATCCGGTCCGATTTGGCATTGTTCGTCAACGGGGTCTCCGGTTGCGTGCTACTGTCGGTTCCCATCGCGTCAGCGCCGCCTTTGCTCCGGGTTGAGCGCGTCGTTCAGCCCGTCGCCCAGGAAGTTGAAACCGAGCACCACGATAGCCAGCACGATCCCCGGCATCACCACCAGATGGGGCTTGAAGCGCCACTGGCCCAGGTTGTCGTTAATCATCGCGCCCCAGCTGGCGCCAGGCGGCTGGATGCCCACGCCCAGGAAGCTGAGCGAAGCTTCCGACAGCATCGCGCCGCCAAAGCCGACCGTGATCGAGACGATCAGCGGCCCCAGGCTGTTGGGGACCAGGTGGCTGAGAATAATGGTCCAGTTCGACGCGCCCAGCGCCCGTTCGGCCTCGATAAACTCCTTTTCGCGCAGCGACAGGATCTGCCCGCGCACCAAGCGCGCCTTTCCGTACCACTGCACCAGCGTCAACGCCCCGAAAATGACCATGTAGTCCAGGTAGACACGGTTGCTTTCGGAAAGCGACCAGCCGTACTCCTCCTGCATTTGAATTTGCAGTTCGAGAACCTTCTCGCGAAAGACGACGCTGATGAACGCCGCCAGCAGTATGTCGGGGAAGGCCATCGTAATATCGGCGAGACGCATGACGATGAAGTCTACCCAGCCGCCCAGAAATGCGCCGGCCGCGCCGAGGACGACGCCCAGCACCGTTGTGCCGATGGTGACGATCAGCCCCACGAGAAAGGCGGTGCGTGCGCCGTAGAGGATGCGGGTAAACATATCCCGTCCCAGACCGTCGGTCCCCAGCCAGTGGTCGCGGCTGGGCGGCTCATCGATCCGCATGAAATTTCCCTCGGCGTAGTCATACGGGGCCAGCCAGGGGCCGAAGATCGAGATGAAGAGGAGCAGGAGGGCGACAAGGACCCCGAAGATGGCTAGGCGGTTGCGAAAGAGCTGCTCCATGGCGTCCTGCCATAGACTACGCTGCTCCGGCACAGCAAACAGTTCTTGGGCTTTGTTTTCCTCAGTGTTCACTCTGATTGCCTCACGAGGGTCCGGGTCTCACGCGTCGCCCGAATGTACCTGTTGTAGTTCCCCGCGACCGGCGTGGCAGAAGTCTTAAAAGGCCGCAATGAGGACATAATTCCGCACGCGCGGCGTTCAATCATAGGTTACACGCGGGTCGAGCGCGCCGTACAGCAGATCGGTCATGAGGTTGACCGTGATAAAGATCAGCGATTGCAGGAGAATGATTCCCATGAAGACAGGATGATCGCCCGACATGAGCGTCTGAATCGCTAGCTTGCCGATGCCGGGGATGTTGAATATCTGCTCGACGAAAAGACTGCCCGTCACCAGCCCGCTTGTAATCAGGCCCAGCGAGGTCAGTACCGGGATCATGGCCGTGCGCAGCATGTGGCGCGCCACAACAAGCCGCTCCGGCATGCCCTTGGCGCGGGCGGTGCGGACAAAGTCCTTGCTGAGCACTTCGATGATTCCGGCCCGCGCCTGGCGCACGACGACCAGCGAGGGGCCGGCCGCCAGGACGATGGCGGGCAGGATGGCCTGGCGCGAGAACATGCCGTCCCATCCCCCGACAGTCTTAAAGACGGGGATTTTGAGCACAAAGATGATAAGCAGGATCGGCCCGATCACATAGGCCGGAATCGAGCTGGCGACGATCGAGCTGGTTACGATCGCGTAGTCGAGGGTAGTGTTCTGTTTTACAGCCGCCAGAACGCCGAACAGGATGCCAACGAAGGTGAGGATGATCAGCGACCAAAGCCCAAGCTGCGCGCTGATCGCCAGGCGGCCCAAGATCATCTCGCGCACACCCGTGCTCGTACCCGAAAATCCCACCCCGCGCCCTTCGCCGACCGCTCTGTCGCTGGCGACGCCGCCGAATGAGGACAATGACCGGCCCCAATTGCCGCCCCACAGGCTGCTCACATAGTCAAGAAACTGGATCAGGAATGGCCGGTCCAGTCCGAGCGCCCTTTTGACCTCCTCGTAGCGCTGCTCGTCTTCCCAGTCTTCTCCCAGGACGGCGCGCACCGTATCGATCGGGCCAAAGTAGCTCAGCGTGAAGGTGATGAGCATGACCACGACAACGATTGGCAGTATGGAGACGAGCCGGCGCAAAGTGTATAGGAACATAACGATTGTCAGTGCGAAGTCGAAGAACGAGAACGGGGCGTGAGGAGAGAGAGGCCGCGGCCTCTCCCTCCTTCCTTCTCTCCGCTAGCGAGAGTCTGTTTCAGGTCACAGCCCGCCCTACTACCTGGCGGCTATGAAGAGATGCTCCGGATTGCGCACGCCGTGGTCCAGGCTACCGTAGAGCGAGTCCCAGTGGCTGACCCAGGGCTTGACCAGCATGTAGGCCGGTTCGGTGAAGTGGCCGATGCTGTAGACGTCAGCGAAGAACTGCCGCCCCGCCTCCTGGTACAGCGGGATCGCCTCGGCCAGGTCCATCGTCGTATCGGCCGTCATGCACAGCTCTTCCGCATCGGGCGGGCCCCACGACTCGGCGCGCGAGCGGTTGTACGTCCCGATCGGAGACGCGTTCTCGCAGACCGCGGACAGGCCGGGGTAGCGGGCCGCATAGGAGCGGCGCACGATCTGATACAGCTCCGGATTGGCCTGGAAGACGTCGCGTGAGCGCTCGATGATCACCTCGATGCCGAGGTTCTGCTTCCAGTACTGCTGCATTGCCTGGGCAATGCGCGTCAGATGGCCGACCTGGCCGCCGAAGCCGGACTCACCGACGTGCAGCCGGATCTGCGGCAGGTTTTCGGCTGAGCCGTAGCTGGACTCGGCCAGCAGCTGGCGGGCCAGCTCAGGATCGTAGGCGGGCGTATGGCACTCGCCGTCGATGAAACCAGGCCAGCCCATCGGAATCAGCTGGCAGGCAGGCTGCCACATGCCGCGCAGAATTGTATCGGCGATGATCTTGAAGTCGACCGCATGGGCCAGCGCCTGGCGCACCTTGGTGTCATCCATTGGCGGCAGATCGCGCGCGATGTAGAAACTGCGGCTCACCTCGTACTGGTACGGCCACATCTCACTGGCCGTTGGGCGGCCCGGCTCCAGCAGCTCGGCTGCCTCCAGCGGTCCATACTTCTCGGATACGTCATACTCGTCGTTCTCGTACGCGATCAGCGCCGTCTGCGGGTCCGAATAGTACTTCAGCTCGACCTTTTGCAGAATCGGGGCATCGCCGCGCCAGTTGGGATTGGGCACGAGCTCGAACGAGTCCGGCTCCGACGGTCCGACCCAGGTAGGCTCGGTCGCGATCATGAAGGGTCCGGTCGCGCCGTGACCGACGAACCAGGGCGCCTCATCCTCCGCCGGCGGTCGGTAGTGCGACGTCTCCGCCATGAGGAAGCGGTGCGGCAGCGAGAGGATTGCGGCAAAGTCGCGGAACGGCTGCGTCAGTTCGATCTGTACCGTCAGATCGTCGATGACCGTGATGCCCTCCAGCTCGGTGGCCGGGTTCTCCTCGGCGCGCATGGCGTCGAAGCCCTTGATGTAGCGGGCATAGGTCGTGCCGCGCGAGCCGGTGTTGGGCGAAGCGTGAAGCTCGATCGACATCTTCACGTCCTCAGCCGTGAACGGCTCACCGTCCGCGGCCACGATCCCCTCCTTCACCGTAATCGTCCAGACAGTCTCGTCCTCGCTGGCCGAGAAGCCCTCCGCCAGCCGGCCCTCAAGTGTCCCGTCCGCGTTCATCCAGAAGAGCGTCTCAAAGGCCATGTTGAGCATGCCCGAGACTGCATATCCGCCGGATGTCTCGAATGGATAGGGATAGCGCTGCTGGAAGTATGTTCCCCAGCGCAGGACCTGTTCCTCTGCCATCGCCGTGTCCGCCGCCAGCTGCGGCCTTTCGCGCCATACCGGCGACCAGGGCATGTACGCGGTCGTCTCCGACATCGCTTCTTCTGTGCCTGCGGCCGGCATGCCCGCCGCAGGGGCGCACGCCGCGGTCACAACCAGCGCCAGGAGCATGAACAGGCCGACGACAACCTGGGACTTTCGGATTGCTTTCATTTTGCCTCTTCTCCTTGACTGTTTGGCTACGCACCTATAAGGGCGCGCAGTTTTAACGCCTACAGCAAACGAATGCTCCGTCAACACAAAGATCTCTACTTCGTTTCACCCCCTCGTCAAATCTTATTCTACTGCAACTTCGGTACGCTACGCCTTCAGGCTGAGCGCAATAACTGACCTCAAGCTGGCGCCGTCCGGCAATCGGCCGGCCAGACGCAGCCAGTTGCCAAAGTGATTCACCTTGCAAAAGGCAACCTCCGCCGCGCCGAGCGTTACGCTTGTCCCCTCATCGCACCAGCGGATGCCGTCCGCCGAAATCTGGACCCGCAACGTAACGCCATCGAGGTCGTCCGTCCGCTCCAATGTCCGCACAAAGAAGATCGCCTCGCCCGCCCAGCCGCACTCGTACGGCTCAGTGGCAAAGTCGCCGCTCAGCGTCTCGCTGCGCTCGACAATCGCGGTGTAACTCTCTCGCAGCATCGCTACCACTCCCCTGAAAGCAGGACCGAGTCGACGTAGAGAAAGGCCCGCTTGTCGACGTCCGTCTCGACCCAGAACGCGACGTTGAGCATGCAGTCCAGGTTCGGCATTGCCGGGATCATCATCGGCCCCATGTCACTGACGTCATGAACGCGATCGTTGCATTGCAAATGTGTGATTCTCCGGTCGGCCAAATCGAGGTCCATGCGCAGATAGTACCAGTTGTATTTGGTGGCGACCTCGTTATAACACAAAATCTGGTCTGAGTCAGGTACATTTTCCCAGCCGCTCGGCGCCAGGTGAAAGTGGGAGACGGTCTCTTTGCGGCCGCCAATGTCGTGGAACGGCTCCCGCTTGCGCTTGAACTGCCACCTGCGCACCGGTTCACCGTCCAAGGCGTTGAGATAGCGCCAGTGCGGCATCCAGCGGTACTCCTCGTCCTGCAGGTCGAAGAGGACACCGACCGAGCGCACGTCGTCGACCGACAGCTGCAGCTCGCTCGCTTCCGGCTTGAAGGTGAAGTAGGCCTCCAGCCGCAGCGGCCCGCGGTAACGCCAGGTCACGCGCTTGATCGAGACGCTGATGTCGCCCGCCCGCGCCCGCGTCGCCAGCTTGAGCGAATAGGTGCCCTGCATGCCGCCGTGCGTGCCCGTGTCCCAGTGCGTACCGCTGCTCAGCATCGGCGGCCGCATATCCGCGTACTGCGGCAACATGCTGTCCAGGCTGTCCTCGTAGTTGCCAATCAGTTCGACCCAGCCGCGCAGGCCGCGGTTGAAGTCGTCGTGATAGATGATGCGCGGCAACGGATCGAAGCGGCTCAGCGCTGGGTCCGCGTTCAGGATTGTTCTCGTCTGTTCCGTCATCGACTTCCTTTCTCGCTCTCTCCCGGGTGCGGGAACGAATGCGTCCGACCCGGAGGTGTCTGACCTCGTTATTTGAATCCCAACTCGACCAGCTTGCCCACCATGCCCTGGATGCGGGGGCTGTCGCTGTAGAGAAACGCATCCTCGTAGATACGCCCCGACTGCGTGTGCTGCATGTTCTCCACGTGCCGCAGGTTGCCCTCGTATTGCCGCTTCAGGTACTCGATGTGGGCGTCCTTGTTCGGCTGCGCGCCGAAGTTCATCGTGAACATGCGCCGCCCCGTCCTGCCGCCATAGGCCGCATGCCACAGGTTCTGGTTGAAGAAGACAACGTCGCCCGGCTCCGACTCAAGTGGGAAGCAGGGCAGGCCGCTGCCATCGGTGCCGAATGGCTGGTGATCCGGATCGCGCCGCTGCCCCTTGAGCGGGTCGAGCGCGCCGTGCAGCGGCATCCGGTGCGACCCGGGCACAACGCGCAGACAGCCGGTATCCTTCGTCACCGGGTCCAGGTACAGTGCGACCTTGATGCGTCCGTAGTCGAGGACCGAGCCGTCGGGATGCCAGCCGGTGTCGCCGACGTAGAGGTTGCCGTCCGAGCCGATCCAGACGAATCCGGGGCCGAGCAGCTGTTCGAGCGGCTGGTAAATGCGGTCATCCTCGACCAGTCCGCTCAGCAGCGGCCTCTTCTCGATGAAGCCCAGCACCGCCTGCCGCGCCGCTCCGTCGAACGGCCGCCCCTGCCGGTCCTCGGTCAGCACATCGTCGAACGCACTGCTGATCTCCTCCATCTCGCCCGCCGGGAAACACTGCCGCCGGATGACAAAACCGAAAGTCTCGAAGTGGGCGATCTGTTCCTTGGTCAACATAGCCAAACCTCCCTTCCTGCTGCGCGCCGGCACCATTGGCTACCCGATGCCGATATCGCGCAAATAGGCGCGCGTGCGTACGGCGATCGGCAGCGGCTTATCGAACGGCGCCGGGTACATGTCCTGCTCGACAACCGCCCAGCCGTCGAAGCCGATATTGCGCAGCACGTCGCGGAAGGCCAGAAAATCGACCCACCCCAGTTCCGGCTCGACGAACATATCCATCTTGACTGCCTCGGCAAAGGTGACGCCCGAGGCCTCAACCTGCTTCTGTACCTCGCGATCGACGCTCTTGATGTGCAGATAGGGAATGCGCTCGTGATGATCGCGCATGAACCCGATCGCGTCGCCGCCGCGGTAGGCATGATGCCCCACGTCCAGGCACAGCCCCACCCGGTCCGGGTCGGTATCCTCGAGGAACTTTTCGATCTGCTCGGTATACTCGACGTGACATTCGGCGTGCGGATGGAAGACTAGCTGCAGGCCGAACTTGTCGATGGCTATGTCGGCCACCCTGTGCGTCGTGTCGATCAACCGCTTCCACTCGTCGCTGTTCAGCTCGGTCGCCTCAATCATCTCGCCCGTTTTCAGGTCCGAGTACATGCCATCGATCAGCACCAGGAACTTGGCGCCCAGCTCCACCAGCTGCTCACCCGCGCCCAGCACCTGCCGTTCAAGCTCCGGCCACTTCTCCGGGTTTTCCAGGCTCTCCATCGCGAACGTGCCTGCCACCTTCAGCCCGCGGCTGTCCAGCTCGCGCCGCAAGGTCGGCAGGTCGGTCGGCAGATAGCCGTAGGGCCCCAGCTCGATCCATTCGTAGCCGGCCTCGGCTGCTTCATCCAGGAAACGATGCCACGGGGTCTGCTTCGGATCATCCGGGAACCAGATTCCCCACGAGTCCGGTCCTGTTCCTACCTTTACAGCCATCTTTGCGCCTCCTTTTTATGCTTGGAATCCGGTCGAATCCCGGTCCCTGACCGTTCAAAAAAGATCAAACATGCGGGCGGCGTTGTCGCCCAGGATGAGCGCCTTTTCGTCTTCCGAAAGGAACTCGCAGTGCAGCCGGATGTAGTCTATTGCCTGTTTGTAGGTGCACCACGAGCCGGAGCAGTAGGGCATATCGGTGCCCCACATCAGCTTGTGGACGCCGATCTCCTCGCGCAGCCGCCTGATCATCTCCTGCGCGCCGGGAAACGGGTACTCCGGCCAGAACGCGCAGAACAGCACCTCGACGTGCATATTGGGGCGCTTGAGCAGCCTCATCATCTCCTCGGGGATCGCGTAGCGGTCGTCCAGGCCGCGGCGTATGCCGAAGAGGTCGATGCCGTGCGTGAGCACCGCGGGGATGTCCGGATGCCCCGCGGCCCAGCGGTCGAGCTCGGCCACGTGCTCCATGTACCCGCCCAGCCGGTCGCGCTGGCGGCTGTGCAGATACCACCAGACCGGAATGCCGAGTTCGCGCACCTTTTCCCACAACGGCTCGAGCTTGGCGTCGTCCAGGTGGTCGGCGTAGTTGCTCAGCGCAAACGGCTCGACGCTGAAGTAGAGCCCCTTGTTGCCCTGCTCGCGCACCGCCTGCTCCAGCCGCTCGAGCTCCGCAGGCCGGTCCGCCTCCCATTCCCGCACCTGCGCCAGCCCGATGAAGCGGTTGGGATAGCGCCGCATCTGCTCGCCGTAGTACTCGTTCAGCGCGCCGTAGATGTGGTCGTGCTGCAGAACGCCCATGTCCACGCCGACGAGGTCCATCTCGCCGATCATGCGTTCGGGCTGCGCCTCACAGTTGATCAGGCTCGGCGGATAGGCCTGTATGTAGTAGTCGACGCCGTCGACGGTGATCTCGGCGCGGCCGAAGTCGGCCAGGCGAAAGTTGACGTCCGGCATCTCGTTGAGGTCGTCCGAGTCCCAATTCAGGAAGGGATCGGGCACCTGCTCGCCATCTGCCACGCGGCGGAAGCGGCGGCTGTCGCGGATGTGATACTGCCAGAACTTCATCCGCAGCGGCTGCAGCGGGTCCTCTTCAGCGGTTGCTCTGCCGAGCGGCGGGAAGATGTGAAAATGTGCGTCGATAATCACAGGCGTTTGCCCTCCCCTGATTCGGAAGTCGGTACAGATCGCAATCCGCTACCCCTTCATCCCGCTCACGACCACACCCTGGATGAAATGCCGCTGCGCGAAGAAGAAGACCATCACCGGCGGCAGCGCGATCAGCGTCGAGACCGCCATGATCGCCACCCATGGGACGTAGTGCATCGAGGTGCTGCCGTGCGCCGTCTGCACCCAGGTCGTCAACGCCACCGCCAGCGGCTGCGTCTCGAAACGGTTCAAATAGATCAGCGGCTCGAAAAAGGCGTTCCACTGGCCCATGAAGGTGAAAATCGCCATCGTGCCCAGCGCCGGCTTCGACAGCGGCAGGATGATGCGCAGGAAGACGCCGAAGGTGCCGCAGCCGTCGATGCGCGCGGCGTCGTCGTAGTCCAGTGGGATCGTCAGGAAGAACTGACGCAGCAGGAAGATATAGAAGGCGCCGCCGCCGAAGAAATGGGGCACGATCAACGGCTTGAACGAGTCCAGCCATCTCAGCTCGCGAAACAGCAGATACTGCGGGATCAAGGTGACGTGCGTCGGTATCATCATCGTGCTCAACACGAGGATGAAGAGCGCCGTCCGGCCGGGGAAGCGCACGCGCGCGAAGCCGTAGGCGACCAGGCTCGCGCTCAGCACCGTCCCCACCATCACCCACACAACGATGATCAACGTGTTGATCGTCGAGCGCACAAAGGGGAAATCGGTCAGCCCCGTCGCGTAGTTCCCCCACTCGACCGGCCTGGGGATGAAGCTCGGCGGGATGCGGAACGCGTCCGTCTCCGTCTTGAACGAGCTCGAAACCAGCCACAGGAACGGGACCGCCAGCATGAAGCCGACCGCGACCAACAGGATGTAGACAAGGATCTGACCGACAAGCTGCCTGCGGCTCATGCTCTGCAGCCAGCCGCCTATCCCGCCGTTTCCCGTGTTGCTTCGTATCGTCGTCGCCATCCTCATCGCACCTCAGCCAAACTCCAGGCTCTCACTCCCCTAACCACAAAAAAACGCCCCCTCAACCAAAAACTAGAAACGCAAAACTAAAAACTAACCACTACCGAACCGCCCCCTCGTAGTAGACATAACGTCCCGAAACGCGCAGAGAGATCAGCGTCAGCACGAATATAATCGCAAACAGGACCCACGCCAGGCCGGCCGCGTAGCCCATCTTCAGGTAGTTCCAGGCATTCTGATAGAGATAAAGAATGTAGAATAGCGAAGCGTCAGCCGGTCCGCCCTCGGTGATGACGTAGGCGCCCGTGAACACCTGGAAGGTGCCGATCATCCCCGTCAGGAAAGTGAAAAAGATGACCGGCGAGGTCATCGGCAGCGTCACGTTGCGGAACTTGGCCCACGCGCCCGCGCCGTCGAGCATCGCCGCTTCGTATAGCACAGTCGGCACGCCCTGCAGGCCGGCCAGATAGAGGATCATGTTGCCGCCCAGCCCCCACAGGCTCATGATGATGAAGCTGGGAATCACCCACTGGCGCGATGCGAACCACTGCGGTCCCTCGATGTTGAGGCCAGCCAGAAAGTTGTTGACCAGGCCGATCTCCGGGTTGAGCATCCAGGCAAACAGGTAGGAGGTGGCGATCGCCGGCGTGACCACAGGCAGGTAGAAGACCGTGCGGAAGAAGCCAAGCCCCTGGACCGCCTGGTTCAGCAGCAGCGCCAGCAGATAGCCGCCGACCGTTCCCAGCGGGACCAGCAGGACCGTGTAGATCACCGTCACCTTGAGAGACTGCCAGAAAAGCGGGTCGCCGCTCACCATCTTTGTGTAATTGGCCAGGCCGATAAAGCGGGGCGCGTCGAGGATCGTGTAGCGGCTGAAGGAGAGCACGAAGGAGGCGATGATGGGGAAGGCGGTGAAGATGATGAAGCCCAGCACCCACGGCGCGATGCAGATGTACCCGTCAATCGCCTCGCGCAGGCGCAAACGGGACATCCGGCGTCTTCTTGGCCCGGCGGCGGGCGCGGCTGCGCTCATGGCTGCTCCTCCATCCATTCCCGAAACTCGCTCTGCCGCCAGCTGTAGCGCGGCTCGTAGCCCAGCAGCCGGCGCGCCTTCGCCGTCGAGACGAAGCTGTCGAAGCCGGACAGCGGGCGGCGCAGAGGCACGTCGGCGTAGTGTCGGGCGGCGAGGGCCGGCGTCTCTTCAAGCGAACAGGTGTCGGCGCCGTTGATCAGGAAGACTTCGTGCTCGATCTCTTCGTTCTCGACCGCCAGCCTGAACGCCTGCGCGGCATCGCGCGCGTCGGTGACCGTCCACAGGTTCGAGCGGCCGCGGTCAGGGTCGACGATGTAGCGCCGGTACCCCTCCCACTGCTCCTCCACCGTGCGCTCCCGGTTCCAGCCCGACCGCACCGCCACCTCCGCGCCCGCCCGGTCAAGATACCAGTTGTGATTGATGCGCAGACTGATGGTCTGAATGCCGTAGCTCTCGCTGAATCGTTGACAGGTGATCTCGTTGATCAGCTTGCTGATGCCGTATTCGTTGCGCGGCTCGGCCGGGTGCTCCTCGTCGATGGGGAAGTAGCGAGGCCGCGTGTCGCGCCGCCTGTAGTCGGTGTTCATCGCCTCCTTCGAAGAGCCGAAGATGACCTTGCGCGCGCCCGCGCCCACCGCGGCCTCCAGAACGGAAAAGGCGCCGCGGTCGTTGACATACATCAACCGTTCCGGCGTGGTGATGCCAGGCCCCGGCACCGCGGCCAGATGGACGATCGCGTCCTGCCCCTCACACGCCTCCCGCATCCGCTCCAGGTCGGTAACCTCCCCATCGATGTGCCGGACCTGCTCGACGGGCGGCGCTGTCTGGCTGAAGTTGGACACCGTGTGACCGGCGCCCAGAAGCTCGCGCACTACGTATCCGCCGATCTTGCCGCTGCCGCCGGTAACCAGTACTTTCATTCGTAACTGTGACCGCCCGCGTCCGTTGCACGCGCCGCGGGTGGGCGGCGTTTCAGAGGGGTAACCGGCGGCCGGCGCGCTGCCGGCCACCGGGAAAGGGACAGTGCCGTCCGCGCCTAGGAGGCTGCCAGCTCAGCGTCGATCTCCGCTTTGGCGTCCGACATCGCCTGCTGCATCGACTTCTCGCCGAGGAAGACCTTGTCATACTCGCGGCGCAACGCATTACGGACGAAGCCGGCCTTGCGCCCGTACCATCTCGGTCTCCACTCCACGTTTTCCGCGGCCGCCGGGTGCCTGGTGAAGCGCTCGTCCCGGCTCAGGAAGACCTCGTAGAAGTTCCGCATCCAGCCTTCCGGCGGGTCGGGCAGCTTGTCGATGGCCCGCCGCATTTCGTAGCCCGTGAGATTGATGTTGGGCGTGATCCAGTCGCTGATCGTCTCGCTCGTCGTCGCCCAGATCGAGAACGTCGTAGCCGCGTCAATGTTCTCGCTGCCGCTCCAGACGCCCCAGGAGTTCGAGCCCATCAGCTGTATGCGATGCTCGCGCCAGGGCACCGGCATGAACAGCAGCCCGAACCCCTCCTGGTTGACCCGCTGGTCTCCCACGCCCGGATGCCTGATGGTGCAGAACGCCTTGCCTGAATTGAACAGACCGCCCTGCACAGCCTTGGCTTCGGACGGGGTCGGCGCAACCTTGTCCACCAGGGTCAGGTCGATGTACGCCTGCAACGCCTGCACCGATTCCTCCGAATCGACCAGCGCCTCGGTCTCCTTGTAGCCCCACAGATCGTCCAGCACCTGACCGCCGTTGCTGTAGAGGTAGTAGAGGGCGGTGTTGTCGAAACTGGCGGTGCTGTTGGCGAGGCCCCACTGCTCCACTTCACCGTCCGAGTTGACCTTCGTCGTCGCCTTCAGCAGTTCGACCAGGTCATCCCAACGCCATTCATCGTAGTTCGCCGCCGGCCCGTCGTCGCCCCAGATGGGCAGGTCGATGCCCTCCTGCTCGGCCAGCGTGCGGTTGACGACCACCTGCCAGTTGGGGCAGTAAACCTGCGAGAGCGAGTAGATCTTGCCCTCGAACCCGCACTGCATCCACGGGTCGGCATCCCACTTGTCGTTGTCGACGCCTGCCGCCTCCAGCGCGTCATCCAGTGGCAGGAGCACCTTGAACCACTCACCCTGCCAGACGCTGCCGACCATGACAACGTCGGGCGCAACCCCACCAACCATCTGCGTCAGCAGCTTGGTCGAGTATTCACCCCACGGCGTCGACTCGCTGATGGCCGCGATCTCCGGGTGCGCTTCGCTGATGCCGTCGCGGATCGGGTCCCAGAAGCCGCCATGCCAGTGGCTGAACCGGATCTCGACCGCCTCCATCGCCGGCGCGTCGCCCTCACCATCGTCTGCCATTTCGGTTGCGGGCATTGCTGCCGGTTGACACGCCGCCGCCACGACGCCCGCCGATCCGATCGCCGACGCCCACAGAAACTGTCGCCGGCTCATACGTCTCTTCGCTGCCATCGATTTCCTCCTTGGCTGAATGAACGGGGACTCCGACCTCGGCTGCCTCGCGACGGTCGCTGGCCGGGACTGCTACCGACGAAGCGCCATCAACCGCCGCCGGGCCACTCGAATGAATGCAAAGCGTGACAGGTACAACGCAAAGCAACCTGCCCCTCTGCGAATGCACAGAGTATACTCCAGCGACTTTCTTCCGCATAACGCAATTTTTCTTGCCGGTTCGACTATCCCTTGATCGCGCCCATCGTTAGCCCGCCGGCCAGGAAGCGCTGCACCACAAGAGCCAGCAGTAGCACCGGAAGCGTCACGACCGTAGCCGCCGCGCATAGCGCGCCCCAATTCACCTGGCCGTAGGTCAGGAAGCTGTAGACAGCCAGCGGCAGCGTCATCGTCTTCGAGCCGCCCAGGATCAGCACAAAGATGAAGTTGTTCCACGAGGAAATGAAACTGAGGATCGAGACCGCGGTGATGCCGGGCAGGCTCAACGGGATCATGATGCGGACCATCGTGCCCAGCTGCGAGCAGCCGTCGATCAACGCCGCATCCAGCAGTTCGCTCGGCACATCCTCGAAAAAGCCGATCATGACCCACATGATCAGCGGCAACACGGTCAGAATGTGGGTGATCACGATTCCTGCGTGCGAGTCCAAAAGCCCCAGCCGCTTGTAAACGATGAAGAGGGGAACGAGAAAAGTGATCCCGGGCAGCATGCGCACGACCAACAGCGCCAGGGCCAGCCCGTCCTGCTTGTACTTGGCGATGCTGTAGGCGGCTGGAAGACCCACGACGAGCGACAGCCCCACAGAGCTCACCGCGATCGTCAAGCTGTTTAACAGGTACCTCCCGAACGGGTTGCGCCGGAAGACCTCGCCGTAGTGGTCCAACGTCGGGATGAAGAACCAAATCGGCGGGTCGCTGACGATCAGCAGGTTCGGCTTGAACGAGGAGACGAACATCCAGAAGAAGATGAAGAGAAAGAAGACCAGAAATACGGACAGGATGATCCAAAACAGGAAGTTATGGATTGTCCTCGTCTTCCTCATCCCCATCGGCTTTAAAGAGAGTCTGCCCATGTGACGCACCTGGTTGTCCGGTAGCCGGATTTCCGAAGAATCAGAGCCATGCCCGCTGCCGCAGTCTGATCAGGACCGCGCTGATGATGAGGATGATCACCATGAAGACGAGAATCACGGCCGAACCGTAGCCCAGATCGTAGAACTCGAACGCCGTCAGGTAGGAGTAGACATGCAGCGTTTCGCTTCGCCTGCCCGGCCCGCCGGCCGTCATGATCCATATCGCGTCGAATACTTTGAGCGTATCGATCGCTCGAAAAAGCATCGCCACCACGATCGCCGGTTTCAGCAGCGGCAGCGTGATCTGGAAGAACTCCTGCAGCCTGCTCGCCCCGTCGATGCGCGCCGCTTCGAACGGCTCGGTCGGCAGCGAGCGCAGCCCCGCCAGCAGGATCAGCATCACGAACGGAACGCCGTGCCACGTATTGATCCAGACAAGGCTGGGCACCACCGAGTTTTCTCCTGCCACCCACAGGCTGGGCGGCAGGCCCAGTCCCTCCACAAAATGGTTCAGAATGCCGATCGAAGGCTCCATCATGATCAACCAGATCACCGACGTCGCCGTCGGCGTCGCCACCAGCGGCAGCAGAAAGAGCGTGCGGATCACGCCCAGACCGCGAAATGTCCTGTTCATCACCAGCGCCATGACCATCGCCAGCACCAGCTCCAGCGCAAGGCTGGCCACGGTGAAGTAGAGCGTGATCCACAGCGCATTCAGGAACCTGGCATCCTCGGTCAGTACCTCGACCAGATTTTCCAGGCCGACAAAAGTAAAGCGGGTCATCGTGACGTTGACCCGCTGCATGCTCAACGATAGTGTGTAAAAGAAGGGGTAGCCCATCAGCGCCAGGATCACGATCACCGCCGGCGCCGGCAGCACAAACGCCAGGTTGCGGTCGATCAGAGCAAACGCCCGCCGCAACAGCCCCGCGGACCGCGCATCCTCTGCTTCCGGGCCGGCCTGACCGGCCCCCCCGCCCTCGACGCCTTCCAACTCAGGACCGTTCGAAGCCTCAGCGGTCCTCCCCGGCTCCGAACCCGCTTCCTCCTGCATGGGCAACGCTCGCTGCAAGCTGAAAGCGGCCGGCGGCGCACCCGCCGCCGGCCGCCGGTTGTATCCTTACTCCTCCTGCTCCTCGAGCATCTCCAGCAGCTCCTGCTGGCTCTGCTCGGCTGCGGCCCGCACGTCGCCGCCCTCGATCGAGGTGACGATCACCTGGGCGATCGACTCGCGTGCCCGCATCAGGTTGATGATCGACGGCGGGGCCGGCGGCGAAAAGTCGCCGATCGCCCGCGAGTCGAGCAGCACCTGTACGAAGTCCAGGTCATCCTGCGTCGCCTGCGTCTTGTAGTCATCGGTGTCATATACAGAGCGCCGCGGCACCGCGCCGCCGTCGAGCACATATTTGAGCATGCTCTCCTTGTTCGAGATGAACTGCAGCAGGTACCAGCTGGCCTCCTTCTTCAGCGAGAGGCCGCCGACCGTGATGCTCCAGCCGCCCGCCGACGCCCGCTGCCCGTTGGGGCCGGCCGGCATCAGGAAGTAACCGATGTCCCCGGCCACAACCGATTTGCTCGGGTCCTGGAAATCCTTGCGGAAGACGGCGTCGTCGATGATCATCCCCGCCTTGCCCTGGCTGAAGATATTGACCGCGCCGACGTGGTCGATGTTGGGCGATCCGGGCGGGCCGTAGAGGCGCAGCAGACGGCCGTAGAAATCGAAGGCCGCGATCGCCTCCTCCGAGTCCATCAGCGGGACGCCCTCATCGTCCTCCCACATGATCCCCATGCCGCCCAGGAACCCCTTGAAGACCGACGTTGGCACTGGAGGCTTGCCGCGCATCGTGATGCCGAAGATATCGCCGCCGCTCATCTCCTGCACCGTCTGGGCCGCGGCTTCGAGCTCGTCAAAGGTGGTCGGCGGCCCGTCGATGCCGTACTCTTCGAAAAGGTCCTTGCGGTAGTAGCCGATCATGGCGCTCATCTGCATCGGCACCGAGACCAGGCTGCCGCGCGACGAGTAGCCCGCCATCAGGTAGTCGCGCCCCATGTCCTCCCACAGGTCGTACCCCTCGTGGGTCATGGTCGGGTCGTCGACCCACGGACCGATATCGTTGAGCCAGCCGGCGTCGTACCAGACGTTTCTCTCCTCTGCGCCCGCCGGCAGCTGGTAGACGTCCATATCCTCGTTGCTCGCCATCAACTCGACGCGGATCTTCTGTACCATCTGGGCCCACGGCAGAATTTCCGTGTTCACCTTGATGCCGGTCATCTCCTCGAACTTGGGCAGAATCGACAGCACGTGGTCGCTCAGCGGCTGTGTCTCGCCGACGTAGCGCAGCTCGGTGCCGGCATACCGTTGCCAGTCAAAGCCCTCGGGTTCCATCGCCGCATCGTCACCGGATGCGGGCGCGCTCGCCGGTCCCACCGGCGCGCAGGCGCTCAGGTATACTCCTGCAGTGCCCGCCCCGAGTACCTTCAACAGCTGTCGACGACTCATCTGTGATCGCATGGCTGGGTTTCTCCTTCCCATTGTGATTGGAATGCGTCCGAATCTATTGTTCAACGGTCAGACCAGCGTGGCGCAGGAAAACGCAGTGGAATGCAAGCTACCATCATGCTGCTTTGGGAGATTCTCAGGAGAACGGTGAAAGTTCCGTCAGAGTATAGTTCCTCCATTTGCGCGTGTCAATGCGCGTTTTGCGACCACACGGGACAGCGCGGAATCGGGGTGAGCTCAAGCTTAAGCCAGGGTTCATCAAGGATGCCGGGCACAGGGACCGCCCCTGCGGGGAGGGGTAGCCAGGGCGATTGCATCCAATTGGGCCAAGACCCGCGACACTACCTGATTCGAGCCCAACTCCGAAAAAAACTGCCGAAAACGATTGACAATTGGTAGGGGCACCCCTTGTGGGTGCCCTTCGCGGGCGCCCTTAGTGGAATACTATGGCCTCCGGATTTAGATGCGATTGCCCTGGAGAGGAAGGCGAAATCCGTGTTTTCTTCTATGCTACGCGACATGTGCCGACATGGATGGGCCATCCATCCCCGCGAGTCCCAGCTTTTGGGGCGTACGCGCCTCCGGCCAGAAGTCGCGCTGCAGCGCCGCGCCCGCCAGCATCACCAGCGACCGCATAATCGGCGTCTCGACGCCCAGCTGCTCGCCCAGCAGACTCCATGCCGCCAGGCCGTAGGGGATGTCTTCGGTCAGCCAGCGGGTGTCGATTGCGCCCGGCGCCCGCAGCTGGGTCAGCATGCGGCTGCCGTTGATCGTCGCCCACAGGTCGCCCTTCGGCCCGAATCCGGCCGCGTGGAAGGCCTCGTCCACCGGCGTCAAATCGAGCCCAAACGCGCGGCCGATTGCGCGGCGCTCGGCGTCGACGGCGTAGATCACGTTGGCTACCGTGGGCGTCACGCCCTCTTCGTAAAAGTAGAACTCCCCGTGCGAATACTCGACCCTGCCCGCGTTCATCAGCACACCGGGCGGGTGGACGACCGGGTTCATGGCCGACAGCCCGCTGGCAAACACGTTCGGATACGGTGCGATCGCGGTCGCCTGGCCGCTGCGCCCGTCGCGCGTGAAGATCTCCTGCAGCGCGTCGGCAACCGTCTCGGTCCCCGTTGCCGGGTAGACGCCCAGCCCCAGGCCCGAGACGACGCCCCAGATGTGCGCCGAGTCCGGCCCCATCTTGCGGCAGACGTAGGGCGCGGTATCGGTCTCGGCAAAGAGGATATCGCTGTCGTTGCCCGCGGCGCGCACGACCTGGGCAAATTCGAGGGCGCCCAGTGTCCCCGGCGTGATGACCAGGATGTGGCCGTCGCGCAGATGCGGTGCGCACAGCTCGGCAAAGGGCCGGTGCGCATAGGCGGGCACGATCAGGAGCAGCAGGTCGTTCTCCAGTGCCTCCGCCGCGGAGGTCGTTACGCGGTCGATCTGCGCCGACCCGCTTTCGGCCACGCCGTCCAGTTGAATCCTTCTGTCTGACCGGACCGGGTCCAGCGTCCAGGCGAAGTCGGGGTGCTCGCACACGGTCACCCCGTACCCGCGCAATGCCAGGTTGGCCGCGACCGCAAACGCCGTGTTGCCCCCGCCGAGAACTGTCAATGAGGTCATAGTTTCTGCTTTCCTTTAGGGTAGAGGTTCAAGTGAAAGAGCAGTTCGCATCGCAACGCGCCGCACAACGCTGCATCCGGGCGCATTCAACTCTTCGTATGCGTAAACATGGTCAAGAATGATACCAACCGTCCGGGTCAGCGGCAATGTCCATCTTGAGCGCGCTGGGAATTGGGTTTTGGAATGCAAAAGCGGGTGGGAAAACGGAGGAATCAATTGCTCCGGGAGCCCTGCGGGGTCCTGACGGCTGCCTACGTCCCGTGCGCGTCTAAGCAGATTGAAGAACGAGGCCTGCGAGAGGAGGGCCTTCTATTCAAGAGCGGGGTTATGGCTATGGGCGCCGGGAGGTCGTTCTTGCTTTGCGGCGCTTGGGCGAGAACGCCGTATCAGCAGTAACGGAGATGCAGTTCGAGCTTTTCGATGACAATCTCATCGCCGGCATCGTCCGGTATGGATTTCACCCGTACGCCGACCAGATTTTCGCCAACCGCGAGTGTCCGCGGCTCTACCGCGAAAACCAGCCAGCCCTCCTCAATGCGTGCCGGCCCGAGCGGGCTGTTGTTCACGCGCACCTCGATCAGTTTCTCGATCCCCTTTGCCGGCGGGCTGTTATGGTAAGGCGCCGGGTGGGAAAAGCCCTCGACCAGCACGCTGTCAAGACGGCCCGAGTCGGGAAGGTCCTCCGCGGCCGCGTCGGACAGGAGGATCCGCAGCGTTATGGCGCCGATATCGCCGGCTGCGGCGCCGACACCGTCTGATACGTAGAGCGATAGAAATGTGTCCGACATTCCGTCGCTTGCGAGCGGGGCCGGCAGCGGCGCAAGCATGTTGGTGTTGAAGTACATGTTGCGCGGCGTGCTCCACGCTTCCGGGGGCGGCACGACGCTTTCGTGATGGCCTCCGCCCCTGCGCTCAATGAAGAAGGTCTTGTCCAGGCCTTTGAGCGTCTCCCGGCTTCCGATTTCGCGGTATATCTGCCTCTGAATGTCCCATCGTTCTTTTGCCGGCACGTCCAACTTCGCCGCCAATTCCGCTGGGCCGGCAAAGCAGAGATTGAAGGTATGAATGCCGTCCGCACCCTGCTGCCGCCAGTTGGCCGCCACGCCGCGCACGACCTCAAGCGGGGCCTCGTGATATCCGTCCGAAGAGTGATGGTCATCCCACGAAGGGTAGACCCTGATGCCGGGCTCGGCCGCAATGCGCGCAAACGCCTCGACTTCCACCTCGGCTGAACGGCAGCCGGGAACGAGGATATCGACCAGCTTTTCATCGGTCCACCGTTCGACGTCGATCCCGTCGAAATGGCATCCCGTGATCTTTTCCGGGATACGGGCCGCCAGCAGAAACGGGCGGCCGCGCTTCCGTTCGACTTCCAGCAGCATCAGACGAAGCGAGCGCATGAATTCGGTCAGCACGTCGCGATGCTTCCACTGTTCTCCCGGGGGGAACAGGACCGGAACCCTGGCGAAATCGATCTGGATGCCGTCGAAATCGTAGTTTTGGGCGACCTCTTCCAAAATGCGCAGCTTATAGTCGCGTACCTCCTCTTCGGCGAAGTTCCAGAACGAATACCAGGTGTGAATCAGCAGGTCCGGCCGCTCCTCCTTGAGCGGGGTCAGCTGCGGCGGCCCCATGTCGTTGTCGGAGCCGTTGATGCGATACGAGAGAAATACCTCTTTGCCGCGCTTCTTCGTCTCGTTCAGAAAGAGCAGGATCGGGTCGAATCCCGCCGCACGCCACTCCTCGAAAACGGGGTGCTGCGGCGGCAGAATCCGGCTCGGATAGGGCGCGGTATTGCCTTCTCCCCACTCATACCAGACGCTGTCAATCTGATTCGGCATCTCATCGAACGGGGACAGGAAGTAGGCCTTCACCTCTTCGACCAACTCCGGCTTAAGGTGTTCGACGTAGAACTGGCAGATGTCATATTGAAAGATGATCCGCCTTCGCCGTTCGACCGCCTCGATGTGCTCTTTGCTCAGACTGATGCTGTTCATCGCTGCCATCCCGGCCCAATCTCAGGCCGCCTCGTAGGGGTTGGCTTCATCCATGACCAGGCCGCCCATGCTGTACAGCGGCAGCACGCCATAGGAGGGCCATTCGTCTGCTGCCCAGCCGGCCAGCTCATCCATGTGGCCCAGTCGCCGCACCATGCTCCACTCGTTTTTGAAGCCGGAGCGGCTCGTCGTGTTTGCGTCCCAGAACGCCAGTCCGTCGACCCCTTCTGCGTAGAATGCCAGGGCCTTTTCGCGGTATTCGGCGGGCGACTGGCGGCGCGGCATGACTTCGGGGAAGACTTTGCACTGGGTGCCGCGCGTCATGTCGACGTAGGCGGCAATGTCCATGTCCATGACGTTGTGCAGCGGGTAGGGGATGATGAAATCTACGAGCCCCTCCTGTGCCCAGGCGGCCGGGTCGAGGCCCTGTGCCATGTTGAGTTCTTCGTTGTTCAGCACGTATGCCGAAAGCTGCACTGTACGTCCCTCTTCTTCGCCGACCTGGTTGAGTTCATTTCTGAGAGCACGCATGAAATCGGTCATCACGCCGGCCTTGAAACGCAGCCAGCGTGGATCATCCTCGGGCAGGTCGCGCGGGTCCTGGCCGTGTTGTTGGAGGAAGCCGTCGATCATCGGCTGTTCGTAGAGCAGGCAGGGAAGGCCGCGCACGAAGCCGAGGCTGATGCCGTCGGCGCCGCGTTCGGCCACCTCGCGGAACAGGGCCAGCAGAAAGTTGCGCACGCCGGCAAAGGCGTAGCTCATGCGGGTGACGAGCCGGCCGGAGCGGCTGACGCATCGCCACTGCGGGTGCTGGTAGTAGAACTTGCTCTCGAAGCCGTGATTGGGGGGGTAGACCCAGCCGCCCACCAGGTACATGCCGTGCAGTTCGATGCCGAGGTCGTGGGCGCACTCGATCACCGTAGTGAGCGGGTCGGTGCCCTGCGCCTGCATCGTGCGCATGCCACCCATCATCGGCAGACCAAAGGATTCCAGGAAATCCCACTCCGCCCGCACGGAAGGCTCGCCCACATCGGAGAAGTAGTAGGTCTCGCTGCCGCTGCCGATGCACCACAGCAGCTTCTGAAAGTCGGAGTGGCGGTAGTGCTCGACGGCTTCCCGCAACGCCTCCTCCGGCGCATTGGGGTCGAGGCGCCAAGCGTCGTCGTAGGCGATGAGCCGTTTGGTATCGGAGCGGGCGCGGTCCTGCTTGATGGCCGCGACCTCGGCCTCGCTCAGCGGTTCCAGCTTGACGTAGGCGAGCCCGGCGCGGCGTCCGCCCCAGCGGTCCATTTTTTCGATCAGCAGGTCCTGGCCGCTGAGGTCGGCGCATGTCCAGAACGCTTCGCGCAGCGTGGCGAACCCCGAATGCCACTCGGGATCGGTGGGAGTGGGTCTGGCGGTGATCACGGGCGTGAAAGTGGGATCGCCGCTCAGCCTGACCCTGATCGAACTGTCGGTCCAGTCAGTCCAGACGCCCAGGTGGACGGCGTGCCAGCCCTCGACATTCAGGGGGAGGGTAAGCGCCGGCGCGGTACACTGGGAATCGGCCAGCAGCATTGTACCCGAGAGGCCCTCGGCCTCGTAGGATACTGTCTGCCAGTGGTTTTGCCTGGGCGTGGAGGAGAGCGCCGTGGCCGGTAGACTGCCGCTGAGGTCGGAAATATAGATTGCGGGGCGTTCTTCAGCCATTGTCATCCCCTTAGCGCGCCTGCAACTCTTCGATATAGGCGTCATTGTCGAAGTCGAAATAGCCGTACTCCTGTCGACGGTCCACGAGCCATGAGGTCATGAGCGGGCTGTCCCCCCGGTTCAGGAGCTCTTCAGGCGTTGGCGTCGAGGGTTTCCTGTCATTCGCCAATGCGATTTCGGCAGCCATCTGCCTGATGCGCGTGAACTGAGAGCGCATCTCCTCTTTGTGCTCCGCCGTTTTGGGCAAGGCGTAGTAGACAAAAGCAAACTGGGCGCGACCGGGTTGCCCGCCGTAGCTGGCATGCCAGCAGTTCAGATTGAAGACGATGACATCACCGGGGTCCGAGCGGCAGACCAGGCTGGGAAATTTACGGATGTTGTTGGGATCGCCGATGCCCGGCACCTTGCGCAGCGCGTCATAGAACGGTGGCATATGGCTGCCGGGAATGACGCGCAGGGCGCCCGTATCGCCGTCGAGCGGATCAGGATAGTAGCAGAATTTACAGCCAAACTGGTTGGTCTCTACGCTGTTCCCGCTGCGGTCGGGATGCCAGCGCGTGTCGCCGACAAACAGATTGACTTGGGTCTCGTGGCCTATGAGCTCTTCGCCAAAGAGCTGCTGGGCTATGTGGTACAGGTGTGGGCGTTCCGGCAGCGAATAGATGTAGGGCGTGGTGGTACTCGAAAGATTGACGCCTTGGAGCTTCTCCCTGGAATCGGAGGAGCGGTCGAAGTCGGTCTCCTTGTAAGTCAGGTCTGTGGCGTGCTTGAGTTCGGCTTTGATCGTCTTGACTTCCTCTGCCGAGAAGTGCTGCTTCAGGACGAGGAACCCAAACGTCTCAAAAAAGCGGACTTCATCGGCTGTCAGCGAAGTCCGCTGAGCGGCATTTGCGTTGTCCTGTATCGCCTCTGCAATCATCATGGTTCTCCCTGTTTCCTATGAAAGGCTGCCTTGTCTGGCGAGAAGCGTAGCCGTGAGCGTCTCTACCTTGTGCTGACTCTCCTGGCGGGGACCTTCCGTCCCTGTTTGTCGTTGTCAGGTCTCGAACGCTGCCGGTCAAAAGGCGACCGGCATCCTTTCTCGATTGCGCATGGAGGTATGTACTCGCCAGCACAGCGGCTTGTTCACCAGCTCCAGCGCCGGCACCCGGCGCAAAACTGTTTGGATTGCGATCTGGCCCTCCATTCGGGCCAGCGGAGCGCCGAAACAGAAGTGGACGCCATAGCCGAAGGCCAGATGCGGGTTCGGCTGACGGCGGATGTCGAGCCGGTCCGGGTCGGAAAACTGGGCCGGGTCCCGGTTGGCCGCGCCCAGCATCGGCAATACGCGTTGCCCTTGTCGAATGCGGCAACCCTCCAGTTCGAAATCTTCGCCGGCCACGCGCGTCTGGTGTTGGATGGGACTGTCATAGCGCAGGAACTCCTCGACAGCCTTCTCGATCAGGCTTGGGTCCTCCAGCAATGCCGGCAGTTCTGCCTGGGTGTGGGCGACAGCGCCGCGGCCGGCTCGCAGCCGGTCAGGTCGGCGAGGTAAACTGTGGGGCGCCCTTCAGTCATGCTCATCCCCTCAGCGCGCCTGCAACTCTTTGATGTAGGCCTCATTATCGAAATCGAAATACCCGTATTCCTGCCTCCTATCCACCAACCATGAGGTCATCAGCGGGCTGTCCCCGCGGCTGAGAAACTCCTCGGGCGTCGGCACCGGCGGTTTCTTTCCATTCGACAAGGCGACCTCGATGGCCATCTGCCTGTTGCGCGTGTACTGAAAGCGCATCTCCTTCTCGTGCTGCGCATCCTTGGGCGCGGCGTAGTAGACAAATGCGAACTGGGCGCGCCCGGGCTGTCCGCCGTAGCTGGCATGCCAGCAGTTCAGATTGAAGAGAATAACATCGCCCGGGTTGGAGGGGCAGACAAGACCGGGAAAGTTGCGGATGTTTTCGGGATCGCTGATGCCCGGCATCTTTCGCAGCGCGTCAAAGAACGGCGGCAGGTGGCTCCCCGGAATGACGCGCAAGGCCCCCGTTTCATCTTCAAGAGCATCAGGATAGTAGCAGAATTTGCAGCCGAAACGGTGTGTCTTGACGTCGTTTCCGCTGCGGTCGGGATGCCAGCGTGTATCGCCGACGAACAGATTGACTTCGCTCTCGTGGCCGATGAGACCCTCGCCGAAGAGCTGCTTGGCGACCCCATGCAGATGCGGGCGCTCCGGCAGAGAATGGATGTAGGGCGTGCTGGTCCTCGAAGGAGTTACACGTTGCAGACGCTCGCTCGAGTCAGCCGACCTGTCAAACGGCGAATCCTTAAAAGCCAACTCCTTGGCATGCGAGAGTTCGGCGTTGATCGTCTCCACCTCGTCCGCGGAGAAATGCTGCTTCAAGAAGAGGAATCCAAACGTCTCAAAGAAGGTGACTTCCTCCTCTGTCAGCGAACTTCGTTGACCGATGGTCGTGTTGCCGTCTGAGTCTGCTGAATTCATCTTTTTCTCCATATTCTGGAAGATATACCTGCTCGCTGCAGGTTCGTAAAGCCCATTCCCACTTCTTTCCCACAGCCGGCCCCTTGGCCCCTGTTTCTGCTGTCGCAGATTGCTGCAATAAACGCGTCAAAAATCGACCGGCAGCAGCTCCGGGTGGCGCATGGAGGTGTGCACCCGCCAGCGCAGGTTTCCGTCCATCAGCCGCATCCTCGGCAATCGCCGCAAAATGGTGCGGATCGCGATCTGCCCCTCAAGCCGGGCCAGCGGGGCGCCCAGGCAGAAGTGGATGCCGTAGCCGAAAGCCAGGTGCGGGTTCGGCTGACGGCGGATGTCGAGCCGGTCCGGGTCGGCGAACTGCGCCGGGTCCCGGTTGGCCGCGCCCAGCATCGGCAGTACGCGTTGCCCTTGTCGAATGCGGCAACCCTCCAGTTCGAAATCCTCGCCGGCCACGCGCGTCTGGTGTTGAATCGGGCTGTCAGAGCGCAGGAACTCCTCGACAGCCTTCCCGATCAGGCTTGGGTCCTCCTGCAATGCCAGCAGTTCTGCCTGGGTGTGGGCGACAGCGCCGCGGCCGGCTCGCAGCCGGTCAGGTCGGCGAGGTAAATTGCAGGGCGCTCTTCAGCCATTGTCATCCCCTCAGCGCGCCTGCAACTCTTCGATATAGGCCTCATTGTCGAAATCGAAATAGCCGTATTCCTGCCTCCGGTCCACCAACCAAGAGGTCATCAGCGGGCTGTCCCCGCGGCTGAGAAACTCCTCGGGCGTCGGCGTCGGCGGTTTCTTTCCATTCGACAAGGCGATCTCCACGGCAATCTGCCTGTTGCGCGTGTACTGAAAGAGCATCTCCTTCTCGTGCTGCGCATTCTTGGGCGCGGCGTAGTAGACAAATGAGAACTGGGCGCGCCCGGGCTGTCCGCCGCAGCTGGCATGCCAGCAGTTCAGATTGAAGAGAATGACATCGCCAGGGCCGGAGGGGCAGACAAGACCGGGAAATTTGCGGATGTTTTCGGGATCGCCGATGCCCGGCACCTTGCGCAGTGCGTCAAAGAAGGGGGGCAAATGGCTTCCCGGAATGACGCGCAAGGCCCCGGTCTCACCGTCAAGCAAATCCGGATAGTAGCAGAACTTGCAGCCGAAGCGGTGTGTCTTGACGTCGTTTCCGCTGCGGTCGGGATGCCAGCGTGTATCGCCGACGAACAGATTGACATCGCTCTCGTGGCCGATGAGATCCTCGCCGAAGAGTTGCTGGGCGATCCCATGCAGGTGCGGGCGCTCCGGCAGCGAATAGATGTAGGGCGTGCTGGCGCTCGAGAGATCGACACGTTGCAGACGCTCGCTCGAGTCAGCCGACCTGTCAAACGGCGAATCCTTATAGGTCAACTCCTTGGCATGCGAGAGTTCGGCGTTGATCGTCTCCACCTCGTCCGCGGAGAAATGCTGCTTCAAGAGGAGGAATCCAAACGTCTCAAAGAAGGTGACCTCCTCCTCTGTCAGCGAACTTCGTTGACCGATGGTCGTGTTGCCGTCTGAGTCTGCTGAATTCATCTTTTTCTCCATATTCAGGAAGACATACCTGCTCGCTGCAGGTTCGCAAGGCCCATTCCCACTTCTTCCCCACAGCCGGCCCCTTGGCCCCTGTTTCTGCTGTCGCAGATTGCTGCACTTAACGCGTCAAAAACCGACCGGCAGCAGCTCCGGGTGGCGCATGGAGGTGTGCACCCGCCAGCGCAGGTTTCCCTCCGTCAGCTGCATCCTCGGCAATCGCCGCAAAATGGTGCGGATCGCGAGCTGCCCCTCAAGACGGGCCAGCGGAGCGCCCAGGCAGAAGTGGATGCCATAGCCGAAAGCCAGGTGCGGGTTCGGCTGACGGCGGATGTCGAGCCGGTCCGGGTCGGCGAACTGCGCCGGGTCCCGGTTGGCCGCGCCCAGCATCGGCAGTACGCGTTGCCCTTGTCGAATGCGGCAACCCTCCAGTTCGAAATCCTCGCCGGCCACGCGCGTCTGGTGCTGAATCGGACTGTCATAGCGCAGGAACTCCTCGACAGCCGAGTCGATCAGCCCGGGATCTTCTTGCAGCATCTGCTTCTGTTCAGGGTTCCGCAGCAGGGCCAGCAAGCCGTTGCCAATCAGGGCCAGGGTAGTCTCGTGACCGGCCACGAGCAGAAAAACGCACATGCCGAACATCTCCTCCTCGCTCAGCCGGTCGCCCTCTTCCTCGACCACCAGGAGAGCGCTGATCAGGTCCTCCCGGGGAAGTTGACGCCGCTGCCTGAAGATGCCGCGCAAATAGTCCTTCAGCGCGTCCACGCCCTGCTGCGCGCGCCTGGCCACATCCACCCTGGAGCGTCCCGTTCCCAGAAAGGCCATCACGTCGTTGGACCACTGCTTGAACTGCTCGCGGTCCGCGGGCGGCAAGCCGAGCATCTCCGCAATCACGATCGCCGGCAGGGGAAAGGCGAAATCCGCGATCAGGTCCATCTGCCCGGCCTCCTCTACCCGGTCCAGCAGCTCGTCGACGATGGCCTGAATTCGCGGGCCCAGGCCCCTGATCATGCGCGGTGTAAAGGCATTGCTGACCAGGGCGCGCAGCCTGGTATGGTCCGGGGGATCGATGAAACCCATCCAGGTCGAGATATGGCCCTCGAGCGCCCGCACCTCCGGCTGCACCGTCTCAGGCAGCTGCCGAACCGCCGCGGCGACGCGCGTGCCCGAAACAAGCCGCGGATCGCGCAGGGCCGCTTCGGCGTCTCCGTAGCGGGTGAGCAGCCATGCCTCCATCGCCTCGCTCCAATAGACGGGGGCCTCACAGCGCAGCTGATGGTAGTACGGGTACGGGTCCGCCAGGTAGGCGGGCGTCAGCAGATGCTGGTCGAAACTCTTGTCGATGGTTGCCTCTTCGCCGGCCTGCTCAGTCAGCCTCGATGTACTCCCACCGCCGCAGCCACTCGATCCAGCGCTGGCGTTTTTCGCTCTTCTGGGGGTTGGAAAGCCAATGTTCAGGGTGTTGCGGTTCTTTCCATTCGAGACCCTTGTGGACCCTGCGAACAACCGATACCATTTCCCGGTTGGCCGCCTCTTCCTCAGGGGTCTTGGGGTTGTTGTAGTACATGATCGAGCACATGCGGCGGTCGGTTGTCCCGCCCCAGCTGGCATGCCACAGTCGAAAGTTGAAGGCAATCAGATCACCGGGCTCCGAACGACACACGTGCGCGGGAAATTCGCTGACACCGAGTCCGGTCTGCTCTTCCGCGTGCCGGTTGGAGTCCTTTCTCGGCACCCGGAACAGGTCATCGTGCAGCGGGCTCTTGTGGGAGCCGGGAATCACGCGCAGCGCGCCGCTTTCGGCGCCGAGCGGCTGCAGATAGCAGGCAAACTTGACGCCTTGCATATGCGGGTCATGCGTATCCGGGTGCCATTCGGTGCGGTCGCCGGCGAAGTGGTTGCCATTGGAGGCAACGCCGACCACGTCATCGCCGAAGAGCTGCTCGGCCACCCCGCAGACGCGCGGATCTTCCAGCAGGCCGGACAGGAACGGGGCCTCCGGCCCCATGTTCGGCCAGTTCAGCTGTCTGCGATTGCCGACCGGCGAGTCCATCAGACGCCGCGTTCTGGCCAGCCCCTCCTCGTATTCGGCGTTTATGGTCCCGACTTCCTCGGCGCTGAACACCTTGGGGAGATGCAGGAATCCAAATGTCTCCCATTGAACAAGCTGCTGTCCTGTGAGCATGTAGTCCTCGCTTTTCGTTTTGGTTCTTTCAATGCAGTGTCACGACTCAGGCCGCTTCGTAGGGGTTGTGCTCGTCCATGACGAGGCCGCCAATGCTGTACAGCGGCACGACTCGATACGAAGGCCATTCGTCCGGCGCCCAGCCGGCCAGCTCATCCTTGTGGCCCAGGCGCCGCACCATGCTCCATTCGTCCTTGAACCCCACCCGGTAGGCCGAGCTGGCATCCCAGAAAGCCAGTCCGTCCACCCCTTCTGCGTAGAATGACAGCGCCTTCTCGCGGTAGTCGCCCGGCGACTGGCGGCGCGGCATGACCTCGGGGTAGACCTTGCATTGGGTGCCGCGCGTCATCTCGACGAAAGCGGCGATGTCCATATCCATGACGTTGTGCAGCGGGTAGGGAATGATGAAGTCGACCAGGCCTTCCTCTGCCCAAGTGGCCGGGTCGAGGGCGTGTTCCAGGTTGAGCGCTTCGTTGTTGAGCACGTAGGCCGAGAGTTGGATCGTGCGGCCCTGTTCAGCGCCGACCTGGTTGAGCTCCTGTCTGAGAGCGCGCATGAAATCGGTCATGACGCCCGCTTTGAAGCGCAGCCATTGCGGGTCGTCTTCGGGCAGGTTGCGTGGGTCCTGGCCGTGTTGCTGCAGGAAGCCGTCGATCATCGGCTGTTCGTAGAGGAGGCAGGGGAGCCCGCGCACGAAGCCGAGGTTGATGCCGTCGGCGCCGCGTTCGGCGACCTCGCGGAAGAGAGCGAGCAGGAAGTTGCGCACGCCGGCGAAGGCGTAGCTCATGCGTGTGACGGGCCGGCCGGAGCGGCTGACGCATCGCCACTGCGGGTGCTGGTAGAAGAATCTGCTTTCGAAGCCGTGATTGGGCGGATAGACCCAGCCGCCGACCAGGTACATGCCGTGCAGCTCGAGGCCGAAGCTGTGGGCATACTCGATTACCGTCGTGAGCGGGTCGGTGCCCTGCGCTTTGAGGATGCGAAAACCTTCAACCCAGCTGGCCAAAAACTCTTCCACATAGTCCCACTCTTCGCGCAGCGCGGTCTCGCCGACGCTGGAAAAGAAGTAGGTCTCGCTGCCGCTGCCGATGCACCACAGCAGCTTCTGGAAGTCGGAGTCGCGGAAATGTTCCAGCTCTCCCCGCATTCCTTCCAAAGACCTGGGCTCAACGTGCGCGGCGTCGTTGTAGGCGATCAGCCGCTTGGTATCGGTGCGGGCCTGGTCCTGCTTGATGGCCGCGACCTCGGCCTCGCTCAGCGGCTCCAGCTTCACGTAGGCAAGGCCGGCCCGGCGCCCTCCAATCTGGCTGATGTACAGGCTGCGCCCGGTCAGGTCGGCGTGGATCCAGAAGCCCTCTCTGATCGTGGCGAACCCCGAATGCCATTTGTCCCCGGTTGGTTCAGGCCGGGATGTGAAAATCGGTGTGTAACAGGCTGCGCCGCTGAGTTTCACCCTGAGCGCGCTGTCCTCCCAGTCTGTCCAGACGCCCAAATGGATGGCATGCCAGCCCTCCACACCCAGGGGCAGCTCCAGCGTCGGCGCGGAGCACTCCGAGTCCGCCACCAGCATCGTGCCCGATACACCTTCGCCCTCGTAGGGGATCGTCTGCCAGTGGTTCTGCCGAGGCGTGGGCGACAGAGCTGCGCTTGGACGCGAGCGGCTGAGGTCGGAAATGTAGGTGGCGGTTCGTTCGGCGTTCATGGCTTTGAGGTTGAAGCGATAGGATTTTGCGACGAGAGTACGACTATTATTTAAGTCTTTTGGCAGTTTCTTGGCAAGCGATTGGTGAAATGTGTCCTCAGGACAGGATCGTGCGCGGGTCGAGGGCATCGCGCAGGCCGTCGCCCATGAAGTTGATCGCCATGACCGTCACCAGGACGGCCACGCCGGGCGGTATCCACACCCACCAGTAGCGTTCCAACACGGTCAGCGAATGGGCAGCGTTCAGCATTACGCCCCACGAAGGTGTCGGCGGCTTTACCCCCAGCCCCAGAAACGAGAGCCCGGCCTCCGTCAGAATCGCGGCGGCAATGCCAAAAGTGGCCGCCACCATCAGCGGGGCCAATACATTGGGCAGCACGTGCCGGGCCATGATCAGGCGGTCGGGCACGCCCAGGCAGCGCGCCGCCATTACAAAGTCCCATTCGCGCACCGAGAGGATCTGCCCGCGCACGATACGGGCCATGCCTGTCCATCCAAGCAGTCCGATGACAAGCATAACGTTCCAGATGCTCGGTTCAAAGACGGATACGACGGTCATGATCAGGATCAGGCCGGGGAATACCATCATCACGTCGGTGAAGCGCATGATGATCATGTCGACGGCGCCGCCGAAGTAGCCGGACAGCGTGCCCAGCAGGAGGGAGATGGCCACCGCGATCGACATCGATACGATGCCCACCGCGAGCGAGACGCGGCTGCCATAGATGAGCCGCGACCAGATGTCGCGGCCCAGCTGATCGCCCCCCAGTAGAAACTCCCAGCTCGGCGCGCCCCACGAGTTTTTGCCAGGGTGGATCTCAATCGGATCGCGGCCTCCGGTGACCAGCGGGGCGGCTATGGCGGCCAGGCAAATGATGACGAGGTAGGTGAGACCCAGCATGGCCAGGCGGTGGCGCCGAAAGCGGCGCCAGGCGCGGGCGCGCGGCGACTCGATAGACTGCTCCGCAAATTCCAGCTGGGCCGCTGCCGTTCGTTCTGCCATGCGAATACCCCGTTACTCGTAGCGTATGCGTGGATCTGCGACTCCGTAGGCGATGTCGGCTATCAGGTTGGCGAGCAGGACCGCTACCGCGGTCACCAGCACGCCTCCCATGACCAGCGGATAGTCCCGTTGCCGAGTGGCATCGACCATGATCGACCCGATTCCTGGATAGTTGAAGACGACTTCGATCAGCAGAGAGCCGCCGAGCAGACCGGGCAGGCGCAGTCCCAACACGGTAATCAGCGGCAGCAGGGCATTGCGAAATGCGTGGCGCCCGATCACGGCTCGCTCCATCAGCCCCTTGGAGCGGGCCGTCGTCACATAGTCCTGGCTCAATACCTCCAGCATGCCGGCGCGCGTGAAGCGCAGCAGGCTGCCCAGCCCCTCATAGGTCAGGGCGGCCACCGGCAGGATCATATGTTCGAGGCGATTGAGGATGGTCGGCGGAACGCCGGGCGGGGAGATGCCGCCCGTGGGCAATATACCAAGACCCAATGACACGAAGTAGATCAGTAACAGCCCGAGGAAGAAACCGGGCATCGACGCGCCGGCGAAGGCGAAGGCCGTCAGCGTATAGTCGAGCGCCGAATAGGGCCGCAAAGCCGAGAGTATGCCCAGCACGATGCCGCCCAATGACGACAACACCATCGACAAGGCGATCAGGGTGATGGTGTTTCCGATTCCTCTGACCATCGTTTCGCGCACCGACAGTCCCGTCCGCACCGAGTAGCCGAGGTTGCCGCGCGCGGCCTGGCCCAGCCACAGGGCGTAGCGGACCGGAATCGGCTTATCGAGGCCGAGGCGGGCGCGCGCCTTTTGCAGGTCTTCGGCGCTCCATTCGTGCGCTTCCATCGGATTGATCATGGCCGAGACCGGGTCCCCGGGCGCGAGCGCGTAGATCGTGTAGTTGATTATGGTGATCCCGAGAAGCAAGGGGAGCACCAGCGACAGGCGGCGGATGACATAAGGTGACATGATAACGTAGTCGAATTCGACCCGCGCCCCGCAAAGGGCCAATATGCAAGCGCCGGTGCGGCGCCGGCGGAGCGCCGCCTGTCTCACGACGGCTTGGAGTCGCGAGACAGGCCGGCGCAACCGGTTCCTCAGTCCAACTGCCGGGAATCAGGATTCACCGGCAAGACAGTCTAGCCCGCCTCGTCGGCGACCCAGACCTTCTCCATGCCCCAGTAGTTCCTGGTCATCAGGGCATAGACAGGCTGGAAGTCCTCGTCGCCATGCACGCGCTTGTTGATGGCGTAGACCTGGGCCTGGCGAATGTGGTAGGCGACGGGCAGCTCTTCGGCTGCGATTTCCTGCAGCTGCCATACGAGCTGCTGGAACTCCTCTCCTTCGGCCAGGAGCGCCTTGTCGATCAGTTCCACTGCTTCGGGGTAGGCGGCGCCGAGCCAGTTCTCGTTGTCGAACCGGGAGCGAATCTGATTGACGCTGATGCCATAGCCGAAGGAGGTGGGCATGATATCCCAATCGTGCGTCTCTTCCAGTGTAGAGGCGTATTCCGCGCCGACAGGATGCGGTTCGGCCTCCACCCCGATCTCCTTCCAGTAGCCGATCATGAAGGAGAACCAGGTCTCGATGAAGGGGCTGAGATCATCCCACAGGAGACGCAGTGTCTGGCTCGAGTCCCAGCCAGCTTCGGCCAGCAGTTCCATGGCCTTGTCCGGGTCGTACGGATAATCTCTGATGTTGGGGCTGACGCCGGCTTCGCCGAAGTAGAAGGCGGCCTCGGGCACATCGCCCAGATCGTACCAGACGGTCTGGAGGAACTGCTCGCGGTCCAGCCCGTACATCAGGGCCTGGCGGACCCGCTTATCCTGCAGGTAGGGCTGGTGCTGATTGAAGGCGACGCCGATTGTGGCGGTGCCGGAGGGGAACTGGAACCGCAGGTGCGGCATATCCTTCATGCGTTCGTACTCGCTTGAAGGAAGCCGGCCAACGAGCACCTCGCCCGCTTCGATCGCAGCGGCCAGGGCCTGGTTGTCGATGAACGGCACATAGACCAGCTTGTCGAGCAGCGGTGCGCCTCTGAAGTAGTCGGGATTGGGGTCGTACTCGACCACCTCGTTGTGCAGGTATTTGCTCAACTGGAAGGCCCCTAGGCCGACGCCCGTTTCCAGGCCCCATTCGGTCTTACACAGGCCGACATCGGGCCCAGCGCCGCCATAGGTGTCTTCCGGCACCTCGCCGAGGATGTGTTCCGGGATTATCGTCGGCACCGCGATGGACAGGAGGAAGCTGTCGCGGAACGGCTGGGTCATCTCGATGGAGACGGTATAGTCGTCGGCCGCGCTGACGCCGCTGATGCTCTCAGCCTCGCCGGCCTTGAACTCGTCCATACCTACGATCAGCCCCTTGATGTCGCCGTAGCCGTAGTTCTGGCCGCTTTCCGGATGTCCCATCGCGCGCAGTGTGAACAACACATCGTTGGCGGTGAAGGGCGCGCCATCGTGCCATGTGACGCCCTCGCGCAGCTTGAACGTAATCGTGCTGCCGTCAAACTCCCAGCTCTCGGCCAGGTCCGGAATGACGCCGCTGAGCGTTGAGTTGACGCGCACCAGCCCGGCCGACAGGAAGCGCCGCAGGTAGACGTCGCTGCTGCCGCCGTAGTAGGCGATGGGGCAAAGGTTCGATTCGGTGCGCTGCCCATAGCCCCAGACGAGCGTGCCGCCCATCTCCATTGGCTCGTCCTCGGCCGGCGCCTCGGCCGGCGCTTCGGCGGGTGCGGCCGGCGCTTCGGCCGGCGCACAGTGGGCGGCCAGCAGGCCGGAGCTTATGACTGCCGTTGTGCGAAGAAAATCACGCCGATTCATTCCCTTTCTTACGGACATTTCGCTCACCCTGGTTTTAGCAACCTGCCGGGTGGGAAGGTTGCTAAGGCTGCCTTTCGTCAGCCCTTGTAGGCCGGTCAATTACCGGCCGATGAACTCCGGTGAACAGCATCGTGACGTGATCGACCTCTTCTCCCTCCTTTCAGAACTTGGAGAGCTAGCGAAATTCAGATTCCAAGTTCCCCTACAACCACCGGGTAGACGGGCGCCATGTAGTTTGGACCCGCTGACGGGGGGACTGTGTGACACTGGGATTCATGGCAACGATTGCAATCAAGGTATTAACCCTTGAGTCCCAGGTTGACGATTGGCAATTCGGCGAACTGCTTTCCTTTGCTGCAGGTCCCCGTCTGTTCTGCCTGCATCTGCGCGCTCCGCCACGTCGCCCCTGGCGTCAAGCAGGTTGATCTTTCAGCTCGAGAAAACAGTCGCGGATCACGCCTATCGCCTCCAGGACAGCCTCCGGTTCGATGTTGAGCGGCGGCGCAATCTTCAAAAAGCCGCGACCGGTTACAAACATCAACACCCCGCGTCGGACGGCTTCATGCACGATGGCATCGCCCAGTGCGGTGTCCGGCGCGCCGCTCCCGGGGCGTGTGAGATGGACGGAGATGAACAGGCCGCGCCCCTGAATCGAAAGCATGTGCTGCGGAAACTCCTGTTGCAGCTGCTCCAGTTCCTCGAATACCAGCTGGCCGGTCCGGGCCGCCGCCTCCACGAGATTTTCATTCTCGATTGCTTCCAGGTTCGCCAACGCCGCCGCCGCGCACAACGGATTGCCGCCGTGCGTGCTGGACATATCGCCCGGGGCCGGTTGGTCCATCAGGCTGCGCGGGCCGATGACCGCCGATACCGGCAGGCTGGAGCTCAAGCCTTTGCCCAAGGTGACCAGGTCGGGGACGGTGCCGACATGCTCGAAGGCAAAGAAGCGGCCTGACCTTCCACAACCGGACTGCACCTCGTCGAAGCAGACCAGAATGTCGTTGTCCCCGGCCCACTTAGAGAGCGCGCGGGCGTACGCGGCAGGCATGGGATAGGTTGCCCAGCCCGGAACAGGTTCGACGATGATGCCGGCGATATGTTCGGGCCCGATGTCGCGTTGCGCCAGCTGGGCGATGGACTTGTGAAAACAGGATTCGTCGCACGGTTCGTCCCGGCCGCAGCCCCAGGGGCAGTGCGGACCGAGCGGAAACGGGATCTGGTAATGCTTCACCTGCTCGCGTTGAATCCAATCGGTCGGCTGGCCTGAGCCGGAGCTGAGACCGGCGCCCAATGTGCGGCCATGGTAGCAGCCCTCGAAACTGAGGATGCCCACCTTGTCCGCAGAGATGCGCTGGCCGTGGCGCCGCATCAGCATGATGGCGCACTCGTTCGCCTCGGTGCCGGCGCTGAAAAGGATGGCCTTTGACTCGGGGATCGGCGACAGCGATGCCAGTTTTTCGAGCAGGAGGAGCCGTTCCTGCGAGGGGAAGGAATATGTCACCAGCAGGGGCTGGTCCGCGGCGCGCTGGATCGCGGCGCGGACCTCGGGGTGTGAATGACCGGCGTTGGCAACAACGATTCCGCTCGTCAGGTCGATCCACTGATTTCCGTAGGGGTCGCGAACGAGGAAGCCCTCAGCTTCATGCCACAGGATCGGCGGCATTCCGCTCGTGGACACCGGCTCTGCGGCGCGCAGGCGCTCGATCAGAGGCACCGATGCAGGGGCAGGGATTGGTGTAACAATCCGCCGCCAGCGGCTCTGCACCGGGGAGGTCGGCTGCGGCTGTAGCTCTTCAATCGCCATCGCTATGATGCTGACCCCTTGCGGCAAAATAGCCAACTTCCGGCAAAAGTAAACGAAGTATATTCCTTCCCTTCGTCTCTGTCAATCGGAGTTTTCGCCCCCATATTGGCGTGGCCCGGGACAAACAGGACGCGCAAGAGGCGCAGAGGAGGGAAGTTGAATTTTGCCTAAGAGGCGGAGGAACGGAAGAACGGCGAAGACAGCCGGGCGGCGAAAGACCTGTCAATTCCGTTACAGAGGGTTTACGGGTCGGGGATACTGCTCTTCCGCCAAGTCAAGTCCGATCTTCCAAGGCGCCTTGATGCCGTACCCCAACTCAGAGCCGCCGCTGATTATCAGATCGATGCCGCTGATATAGCTTGCGTTGTCGCTGGCGAGGAAGAGGCAGGCCTGTCCGGCCTCTTCGATGCTGCCGCTGCGCCCAGGCCACTGCCAGCTGTCCACCAGTCTGTCCAGCTCTTCAGGGTTCTCCGACTGCGCAACGCCCTGAATGCGGCTGTCGGATATGATGTTGCCGGGCAGGACGGTGTTCACGCGCACGCCGAAGCGCGCTTCCTCGATTGCCAGCGCCTTCGTAAAGGCGCTGATTCCCCCCTTGGTTGCGCAGTAGGTGGTGGCCAGCTGTTGGCCCATGACACCGACCAGGCTGCCCATATTGACGATGCTGCCGCCTGTCTTGCGCAGATGGGGTAACGCATACTTGCAGCCGGCAAAGTAGCTGACCAGGTTCACCCGCAGCAGCTGTTCAAACTCTTCGATAGTGAATTCGTCTATCGTTCTGTGCGGCGGGTGCGTGCCGGCGTTGTTGACGAGACAGTCCAACCGGCCAAAGCGTTCTACGGTCCTGTCAACGACCCGTTTGATCTGGTCGGGGCGGCTGACGTCGCACGGCTCGAAATGGCACTCGCCGGGACCTTGCGCCGTCAGTTCCGCCGCCAGCGCCTCGCCGGCCTCGCGGCCGCGGGCACAGATGACGACCGGCGCGCCGGCGGCACAGAAGACCCGCGCGCAGCCCTCGCCAATCCCTTTGCTGCCGCCGGTTATCAGGCTGACTTTATCAAAGCCCTGGATGACATTCATGGGTTGAGCCACCTCGCCGTTGGCAAACCTGTGAAGCCGGGGCACCGGGCCTGCAGCGGCGCGCCGGGTCCTCGAATCCTAGCCCTCTCGATTGACCTGGTCGACGATCTGTCTGATTGGCGCCAGCGCGGCGCCTACATCCTCTTTGGTCGGCACGCATTCGAGCCCAAGGTACCCATCGTAGCCGGCGCGTTTCGCGGCTCTGAGCAGGTTCAGGTAGTTGATTTCGCCGGTCCCCGGCTCATGACGCCCGGGCACGTCGGCGATGTGCATGTGATGCACCAGGTCGATATCCTGCGTGAGACTGCTGATCAAGTTCCCTTCGTTGACCTGGTGATGGTAGGCATCAAAGGTCAAACCCACGGCTGGGCTGTCCACTTCTCTTGTGATCGATACGCCCTCCTGCCAGGAGGCGATGAAATAGTCGGCATGGTCGACCAGGGTGTTCAGGCATTCGACGAGGAGCAGCATCCCTTCACCCTCGGCGATGGGCGCGACAGACTTCAGCGCGCGCACGATATTGTCCCGCTGGCGACGGCGTCGGTCTCGCTGCCGGTCACTGCTCTGGTAGTCGTACCAGGGGCGGCCGGGCTCGTTTTTGACTTCTTCGACCAGCAGCCCGAGTTGGGTGCAGCCCAGCTGCCGCGCCGTATCGCAGGTTGCCCGCACCGCTTTGGCCAGCGCGGCGCTTTCGTCTGTATCGAGCAGGCTTATTTTGGGATCAACGCTTATGTTCGCGACCACCAGGCCGTGGCGCCTTGTGCGTTCAACGATTGCCGGCACGTCCCGCTCCAGCCATACGCCAAACTCGAAGGCCGGCAGACCCAGTTCGGCCACGGCGTCGATTCGCTCCTCGAATGCGCGTTCAGTAAACATGAATTCGAGGTTTGCCGACAACTCAAGCATCGTCACGCTCCCTGTCCGGGAAAAGCCATTACTCGCGCACGCGCTCGTCCGTAATGTCGCCGGGGAAACCCTGCACCTCGCCGTCCAGGCCGATGTGCGGGCTTGGCCAGCACTGCCCGCCCATCACTGCGAACTGGTCGTGCATTCCACTCAGCCAGAAGAACATTTCGGCTGCATCGTTGCAGTCCCGCGTTGGCGGCCTTGTTGTCGGCCGGTCGAAGAACTCATAGCTGGCCGTGCGCAGGTCGAAATCCGGTTCGATAATCCAGTCGCGCACCGGCATCGTCGTGCGCCAGTAGTTGTAACGAAACAGATGCCGAAACCCGCTTGCAGTCGAGAGAGTGCGGCGGTGCCAGAGGTTATACGACATGATCAGGATCGACCCGGCCGGCGCGTCCGGCGGCGCGAAACGTATGCCCCCCTTGAGGCCGCCATAGTGACCGACGGGGGCCGAGGCGAGGTGGTGCGAGCCGGGCAGGATTTCGGTGGGGCCCTTTTCGACGGGAACCTCTTCCGGGTGGTAAAAGACCTCCACGTAGTTCAGTCTCTTGTTGTGCACGTAGTTGCCGTCGCGGTGCCATCCTCCCTGCTTGGGCATCGGCGTTTCGGCGCGGTGGTCGCTGATCAGGATTGGCAGGGTGAAATCTTTGCCCAACAGCGAGCGTACCGCCCCGGCCGCCTCCTCGTTCAGCAGCACCTGCTCGACAAACCACTCCTCCTCCAACAGCGGCAGATGAAACTCGATCTCTTTCGAGCGGCGTTCTATCTTCAACGACGGGCGCTCCTGCACGATCCGGTTCGTGTACTCGACCACCCGCCGGTTGATCTCTTCGGGCACGACCGCGGGCAGGAGCAAGTAGCCCTTTTTGCAAAAATCGAGCACCTGAGAATCGGTCATCGTCGGGCGAATGTCACTGATCTTCTTCACCTCTCACCTCCACTTTTCGAGGACGTATTCCCCGCCGACCTCGTAGGTCTTCGTTTCGTCCACCCACAGTGCCAGCTCAGGGAACTTGATCACCCGCCAGCCTGCCTGTATCGCCTCGATTACCGTCCTGTACGGCCACTCCTCCGGGTCCAGCGGCCCTTCGTCGATCTCGCCGTCCTCCAGCATGAGCATACCGACGACCTCCGCGCTGATCGTCAGCCCGCCTACCCGCAGGAACAACAGCTGCTGACGCGGCGGCTCGTCCAGAGCGTCGAGAACGGCGCGCAAGCTGGCTTCCTTTACGCCTCCCTGCGCAAGCTCCTCCAGGCACTGCTCGACCCGCTCCCGGATGCTGTCGTGTTCGGCCATGTCGCGGTCCTTTGGGCTAGGTCCTGTCAGTCTCGACCGGCGGGCGTCCGCGCTGCCAAGAGCGGCCCCTTGACCGGTGCTCGACGATTCGGCTAGCTGTCATACATTGCGCCGGGCGTATTTTCCAGGATCGTTTCGATGCGAGCGAGTTCATCATCACTGAAGGTGACGTCCGCGGCGACCAGATGCTCGCGCACCTGCTCGGGACTCTTAGCCCCCACCAGCACACAGCTCACAACCGGCAGCCGCAGAAGCCATCCGATCGCCATCTGTACCAGGCTGATCCCCTTGTCGGCCGCCAGCTCCTTGAGCTGGTCAGCCACGCCGACATAGTGCGCCAGGCTCGCGCCCTGAAAGCGCGCCAGGTGCGCGCGTTCGTCATCGTCGGGGAACTTGTGGCCGGCCCGGTAGCGCCCTGTGAGCAACCCCTTGGCCAGCGGGCTGTGCGCCAGTACACCGATCTCGTGACGCTCGCAAAAGGGCAGGACCTCAGCCTCAACCCGCCGGTCGAGCATGTTGTAGCGCGGCTGATTCGTGTGGAAGCGCGCCCCTGAGAAGGCCGCCTGCATGTGTTCGACGCCATAGTTGGAGGCGCCAAAGTAGCGTGTCTTGCCCTGCGCCTGCAGGCGCTCCAGCGCCTCCATCGTCTGATCGAAGGGGTAGGCGGGATCCGGGTGGTGGACCTGGTATAGATCGACATAGTCGACCTGCAGATTGCGCAGACTGTCTTCGAGCGCGGTCTGCACGCCCGCCGCCGAATAGTCGCCAATCACCTTGCTTGCCAGAAAACAGCGCTCCCGGTATCCATCTTTGAGGGCGCGGCCAAGTCGCGCCTCGCTGGGATGATACGCCTGCGCGGTATCGATCAGATTGATGCCGTCGTCGATGGCGGCGCGTGTGATGGAGATCGCTGTCTGAAGCTCCATCTCGCCCATGTGGCCTCCCAACGGCCACGTGCCCAGCCCAATTGCCGACACCTGCGTGCCGTCGCGGATCAGTTGCCGGTATTTCATCTCTAAGACTCTCCCGCCGCGGCGCGGAGGACGCGGTCCACCAGTCCGCCCGGCTGAGCAGGCGCGCGTATGTCCTGCTTTTGCACTGCCGCCGGCACGGCCCACAACTGCGTGCCAATCGTATACTCAGTGCCGAATGCGAGTTCGCCGCCGGGACTATCGATTATGTTGGCGCCGTACCAGGACATGCCCCGCTCGCAATGCACCTTGTGTATGAACCGGCGCATCACTTCCAGCCCGAACTCCGGTTGGCCGGCGTACATGTAGGTCAGGCCCAGTGTAACCGGGGCGTGCAGACAGATCTGCGTTGCCGGCCAGGAATGCCAGATGTCGTCGACCGAATCCAGCTCTTCGCCGCCCGCTGCAGGCACGCCCTCGGGGGTGGTGTAGTGGACTGTGCCCAAGGGCGTCGCCGCCACACAGGTGCGTTTGATCGTTTCCAGCGTAGTCGCTACCCGGTCGGGGCGGAAAATGCCCTCCACGCCGTGCCAGCCGGCCATCCATTCTCCGTCCAGCTGGACCGAGAAAATATCGTCCGACTTTTCTCCGGTCTCCGGGTCCAGGTAGCGCAGGTAGTAGTCGCCAGCCCAGGTCTTGTTTTCAATCGAGTTGCTCCCCGATTCGATCCATTCCCGGCACTGCTCGGCAAACGGCTCGTCTCCGGCCGCCTGCGCCATTCGCTCCGCCATCCGCAGCGCCACCAGGTGCAGTCCGCCGACGTGTGGCACGATGCCGGCCCAGTGGCTGAACTCGTACCACTCGGTCTCGAAAAAGATGTGGATGTGGACGCTTACCAGCCGGTCGGGCATGGAGGCGATTCCGTCGGGGCCGCGGTTCAGATCGGCCATGAACTCGATGCTTTTTTTGACCGAGGGATAAAACTCCTGCACGAAGGCGTCATCGCCGTGCAGCAGCCCGTAGCGGTCAACCAGGTCCACGAAACAGGGCACGTTGGTGGTGACCTGGTAGCCCGGCGTCGGGCTGGCCATCTCGCAGCCTCCCGTCCACTGCGTGATGCCGCCAAAAATGAGTGGAGGCGCGCCGTTTTCGCTCTGGTAGGCCTTTTGCCCGCGCAGGGCGGACAGCACCAGGCGGGGGAAGAAGTAGACCATCGGGATGCCGCCAAAGTAGGCTGTGGGCAGGCACTCCATCTGCGGACATGAGCGCGGGCTCTCGTTGATGGCGAACAGACCGTCCTCTGGCCGGCACCAGTCGCCGATTGGGGGCTCCGCCACCGCCCAAAAGCTGGTCTCGGCATAGGTGTGCAGCGTGTTGACAAGCGCCTCTCGCAGCCACGCCGGCAGCGTCTGTTCAGCGAACACAACTTCCTGCCAGGCCAGCACGCGCGCCAACAGCCTTTCGTGCTCTTGCGCCAGGACCGCGGCCGCGTCCAATGCGCTGGCATAGCGCGTGGTGTGCATGTGCCGGAAGGCGCGCGGTCCGACCATGGGGTCACCGGTGCTCATCCAGTGCGGACTGTACCAAGTCAACACGAAGCGAACCACTTCTTTTTCGCCGGGCGCGAGGGAAAAGTCGACGGCGACGGAGGCGCCCGCCTGGGTCTCTCCGATCGCTGGAAGATCCTGCTCGATGCGCGCCCATGCGGCCGCGTCCAGTCCCAATTCGCCGCCGGTTCGCACCCGTTTTTCGCCGACCACGCCCAGTACATAGCTACAGCGCCGCGAGCTTACGCTGACACCCTGCACAGGCGTTGAAATCTCTTGTCGGGGGAACAGGTTCGCCCAGGACTCGCCCACGCTCGGGCCGAAGAAGCTGAAGGCAAGAGTTCCGGATTGGGGCGCGTCCGATTCATTGCGCAGATGCACCTCGAACACGGCCCCCGGCAGAATGGAACGGTCCACGTTTCCCGGCAGAAAGGGAGCCCATGCCCGCAGGCCGACATCGACGGGCGCGTCGGTGTCGTACTCCAGGTCCGCCACCGGGAAATGGCCCCAATAGTGGATGTCCTTCGCCAGCTGCACGCCCGGCATCTCAAGATCAGGCGGCGGCGCATCGTTGGCGGCGTGGCCCGACCCCTTTTCCGGGCTTTGCTGTCCAGTCGTCAGGACCCAGGTCTTTCCCCCAACGCCGAGGCCGAGAAATGGCAGGTTCAGCGCGCCGCGACGCGGCACGTGGGAGTTGAATATGCTGCACAGGCCGAAGAGACCGCTGCTGTCGAGATCGAGACAACCGGTGTCCAGGCTGCCCAGCGGCACACCGCAAAGTGCGCGATAGGAACGCCGGTGAATGACGCCAACGGCTGGCGAGCTGAATCCTGAGGCCTGGAATTCGACCCATTCGCCGTCCGGCAGGTCGGTTGGAAACAGAGTCTCGGGCATAGTCCTGGGGTTGTGCTTACGATCGGGAACCGGTTGAAGGAATCAGGCCAATTCTCTGATGCCAGCCTCTGAGAAGCGGCGTAACCCTGGGGGCAGGCCCTCCTGATCGCACAGGCCCGGTTTAACAGGCGCCTCGCACGGCCAGCCAGTGCCTCCAACGTAGTTGAACCGCTCGCCGCAAAGCCAGCTGAACAGCTCTGCCGCCGCGATGCCGCAGCGGAACTGCTCGAAGTGGGGTTCGACTTCCGACATGTCGGGCCACGAAAAATCGTGTTTGGGGTCGATGAGCCAGTCGCGGCGTGGTTCGGCCGTGCGGAAGTAGTTGTACTTGAACAGATGGCGGACGCTCTCTACTGTGCTGCGGCCTCTTCGATGCCAGATCGGATAGGCCGTGATGGTGATCGTTCCCGCGGGTGATGCGGTCGATTTGAGCGGTTTCACACTGCGGATATGCCCCATATAGTTGGCCTTGCTGCGCATAAAGTGTGAGCCCGGAATCAGCTCGGTCGGCCCCATTTCGAGCGGTGTGTCCTGTGGGTAGTAGAACACCTGGAGGTAGTCCAGTCGGTTGTTGTAAATCGACCCGCCGTCGCGGTGCCAGTCCTGAGGGGGGAGCGGTCCATCGGCGCGGTGGTTGCACAGCGTTTGCGGCAGCTTGAAATTTGCGCCCAGCAAGGAGCGGACCGCGCCGGCTGCCTGTGGGTTCTTGAACACGCCTTCGACGAACCAATCTTCGGACAACAACTCAAGCGGTTGATGATCGGTATGCTTGGCGGCGAAGGCAACCATGCGCTCGTTGACCTCGTCGGCGACCACCCCTTCAAGTATCAGGTAGCCCTTGCGGCAAAAGTCAAAGACCTGCGCGTCGTTCAGGGTTGGCTCGCAGTCGTAGGGCAGTCCGAACTGCGCCGGCGGCAAGTCGGTCTTCCTGGTATCCATCGATCGTCCTCCCTCTATCTTTTGCGTCGTCGACTCTATTTTTCGAGAATGAAATCGCAGCCGAAGCCGAACGTCTTGTCTTCCTGGAGAAGGAGCGCCATCTCGGGAAATTTGACAACCCTCCAGCCATCGGCCATGGCTTCGAGTACCGTGCCGTACGGCCATTCGTCCGGGTCTTCGGGCGCTTCCAGTATCTGGCCATTTTCGACCAGCGCCATGCCGAGCACGTCGGAATCCACGCCTGTCGTGCTTGTCTGCAGGTAGAGGAGACGCTGATGCTGCGTCGCGCCGTCGGCGTCGAGGCGGCGCAGCGCCAGTTGCAGATCCTCTTCCACCAGTGTGCCGGCGCGCAGTTTGTCGAGCCACTGTTCGATGAGTTGCCTGTAATCCATTGCGATTGACCTTGAACTGTTGCTTGCTGACGGCGAACGAGTGATGAACGCCTGGCCGGGATGTTGGTGCTGGCCGCGCCAACCGATCTGTTCGCAGATTTCGCTATTCGCTGTCCATGGCACAGCGGAAACCCATGAAATTGTACTTGTAGTTGGCGTGGTCGCCGGTCCGCCAGGCGCCGCGCACTTCGAACGGAGTGGAGTTCCACGAACCGCCGCGCTCTACCTGGTTGCCCCCCGGAGATGTGGACGGGCCGGTTGGGTTTTGTGCAGGTGAGCTGCTGTAGTATTCAGCGTCGTAAAGGTCTGCCACCCATTCGCGTACGTTTCCCGCCATGTCCAGTGCGCCGCACCAGCTGGCTCCTTGCGGGTAATTCCCCACCGGCGAGGTGTCGGCGTACCCGTCGTCGGTCGTATCGTCCGCCCAGGCCAGGTCGCAGCTGGCATCGCAGTAGTTCAGCCGCGTCCCATCGAACTCGTTGCCCCAGGGAAAGAGCAGTCCCTCCGGCCCGCGTGCCGCGTACTCCCACTCCGCCTCAGTCGGCAGCCGGGCACCGACAAACTCGCAGTAGCTCCTCGCGTCGCGCAATGTGCTCCAGATGGTCGGGTAATTGTCGAACGAGCTGTCGTCGAAATACGAGTCGCGCGTCGCTGAACTCCTCTTTCTGGGTGGATTGCAGATGCCTGCCTCCACGCACTCCCGGTACTGGGCGTTGGTCACCTCGGTCCGGTCAATCCAGTAGCCGTCCAATTCCACCCTGTGCGCCGGCTGTTCTTTGTCGAGATACTGGCGTACACAGGGTATGCCGTAAGTTTCGCACAGTTCGAGCGCGGCGTCCACCTCGCTGTCGTCGCTGCCCATCTGGAACTCACCCGCGGGCACCCAGACCATTACCATCCCATCAGCGGCGCGCGTCCGCGGCCCGGGTTCGGGGGTGGGCGTTGCGGGTTCGGGGGTAGGCGTATCGGGTACTGGGGTAGGCGTATCGGGTACTGGGGTAGGAGTGTCGGGTACCGGAGTGGGTGTATCGGGTTCGGCGGCCGGAGACTCTGGTTCGGCGGCCGGCGGCACTGGCACACAGCCGGCTACGCCGATTAGCAGGCAGCACGCGCAGATGAGCAGAGCAAAACGCTTTCGCATCGTCAGCCCCTTCCGGCGAGCGTCAGGCCCCAAAGTCACAAGGACCAGACCCGCAGCCCGCACTATGCGCGCGGACCAAACTATGGGGTCAGGCTCGCCTGTTTTCAGGAAAACTGCCTATCAATCGCCCCGTTTCTGGTTCGGATCAGTTTGCGCTCAATCCGGTCAGGGTAACGCCTTCGGTGATGTAGCGTTGGAAGACGAAGAACACCGTCAGTACCGGGATGAAGGCGATCGCGTCGCCGGCCAGAGCGATGCCCTCCTCGCTGAGCCCGACGGCCCCGCCGGTTCTGACCATGCCGGGTTGACGGATGAGTGTGGCCAGGGCAACCGGTATCGTTCTCATCTCGGTTTCGTTTGTGATGAGCAGGGGCCAGAAGAAGCTTCCCCAGTTCCAGATGAAGGTGAAGATGGCCAGCGCGCCAACCGCCGGCAGCATGAGAGGCATCGCGATCTGCGCAAAAATGCGGACTTCGCTGGCGCCGTCGGCGCGCGCGGCGTCGATCAGGTCGTCTGGAATCGTATGGACGAACTGACGGAAGAGAAAGACGCCGAAGCCGGAGAAGAGGTGCGGCACGATGAGGCCCTGGTAGGTGTCCATCCACCCCCAGCTGACGATCATCACAAAGAGCGGGACTACGGTGACGAAGAACGGGATCATCATGGTCCACAAGATCATGAAAAAGACCACTTCTCTACCGGGGAACTCGAATTTGCCCAGAATATATCCGGCCACCGCGCTCATCAGCACCTGTCCGGCGACAATCGCGCCCGTGGTGAACAGGCTGTTGAAGTACATGCGCGCAATCGGGAAGCGCTCAAAGAGGACGAGAAAGTTGCCGAGAAACAGCTCCTTGGGAATAAATGTCGGCGGTATCGTTTTCAGGTCCCAGATAGGCCTGAACGCGCCCAAAAGCGCGAAAACCAGGGGGCTGACAACCAGGGCAGCGCACAGCGTCAGCACAGTGTAGCTGATGAACACCGGAAGAACTGTTTCCCTGCGCTGATATAGCCGAACTATCGGCGAAACGCGCATCTTGGTGGGCCTCCAACCCTCGCCGTTTCTCTGCTGCACACCGCTTTCAGCCGGCTAGTATCTCCAGCGAGTTCTGGTCATCCGGAGTTGGATGATGGTTACAATTGAGATGATGGCGAACAGTACCAGCGCCATTGCCGCCGCGTAGCCGACGTTGCCCAGCGTGAGCATCTGGTGCCGAATGTACATTACCGCAACCAGCAGACTGTCGCCCGGGCCGCCGTAGTAGCCGAAGGCGTAGGCCAGGGTAAACATCTGGAAGGCGCCGATAACCGTGACGACGAGGACAAATGTGACGGTAGGGCGCAGGAGAGGCCATGTTATATGGGTAAAGCGCTGCCAGATGTTGGCGCCGTCGATCTTGGCCGAGTCATACAGGTGCAATGGAATGCCCTGCAGCCCGGCCAGGAACAACACCATCTGATAGCCCATCGACTCCCAGACCGCGATCATCACCAGGCTGGCCATGGCCGTCTTCGCCTGCACAAGCCACGGCTGCGAAGGAATCCCGACCGCGTTCAGCACGACGTTGGCCAGGCCATAGCTGGGATGCAGCATATACTTCCAGATCAGTGCGACGACGATGCCGGCGGTCATCACCGGGGCGAAGTAGATGGCGCGGTAGAGCGCGCGCCCGTGGCGGATCGAATTCAAGGCCATCGCCCCAATCAGCGACACGACAAACACGCCCGGTACATACATCACGGTGTATTCGACCGTGTTCGCCAGGGCGAGCCTGAAGTCCGTGTCTGACGCCAATTTTACGTAATGTTGCAGGCCGATGAAGGGCCGGACAGGATTGTTCAGCTTCCAGTCGCTCACGCTCATGACGACCGCGAGCGCGATTGGATAGAGGGCGAAGACCAGGTAATAGATGAGAATCGGCGCCAGAAACGTCCAGGCGACGACATAGCGGCGCTGGCGCAAACTGAGCCGGGAGAGCGGGCCCGGTCCTCGCTGCTGCAGCATCGAGCGAAGGCTTGCAGCCATGTCAACTCCTTGTGCGCGTTCAGCTGCGCGTGCGAAAACTGAATCAGCGATGCCCGAAGGCACCGCTGATTCGATCGTTCAACGCCTCTGTGTTCCGGCTCAGGAGCCCAACAGGCCTTTAAGCATGTCAGGCCCGCGTTTGGCCATGGCTTCCTCGGCAGTCAAGCCATCATGCAGCATGTCGGTGTAGACGTTCTCGTGCTCGTGCATGTAAGTGGGCTGATCGATGCCGTCCCAGCGCAGGTAGCCGCAGCACATGACGTCCGATACCTCTTGTGCCATGTCCGACGCCCTGGGGCCGGTAAATCCATCGGTCCCCAGCGCCTGCACTGCCTTGTTCCCCGAAGCGAAGCCCGTGGCCAGCTGGTATCTCGCGCACATCTCCTCTGTCGCGCAGTACTTCCACACTTTCCACGCCGCATCCAGGTTTTCCTCAGGGGCGGCGCTGGTTACGGCCAACCCCCAGCCCGCACTAATCGGGTGCTGAAGTTCCCCTTCCGGTATACACGCCTTCAGACTGATCGTCTTGGTTTCGTGACCAAACTGCTCCTCGACACCGGTGCTGAATGCGCTATTGGTCACGCAAAATGCGCCTCGACCTTCCGTGTAGGCGGAAATACAAAGATCGGGGCTGATGCCTTTAGTGAAGTCCCAGTGAAAGATATCGTACTCTGTCTCATAGTCCAGCACCAGGTCCCACGCGTGCCACCCCAACTCGTTGTCGAAGGTCAACTCGGTGTCTTCGGGGCCGGGCCGCCTGCCGCCGATGCTGGAAAACAGCATCCCGTACAGGTAGCTGGCATGGAAGAATCCGAATCCGTCCATCACCAGGTTGTCGCCGTCGTACTTGACGACTTTCTGCGCCGCATCCACGAACTCTTCGAAGTTGTTGGGCAACTCGTTGACGCCGGCTTCCTTCAGGTTTGTCACGTCGCAAACCAGTCCAAATCCCCCTCCATCCCATGGGATATTGTAGTAGCGGCCATCAAACTTTACGCCCTGAAGCCACGTTTCGTGGAAGTCGTTCTCGATCTCCTCAGGCGAGTACAAGTCTAACGGGGCAGGCAGGATCATATTGTTTTTTACCTGCTCTGTCAGGAGTGGATTGATGGTGAATATCAGGTCAGGCCCCACTCCTGCCTCTGCTGAAATGCGAACCTTGTCCTGCCACTCGCTCCAGGGGATGTGCGGCTGAGCGATCTCGACCAAAGGCGTGATGCCGGCCTCCGCCATGTATTCCGGGATTTTTTCGAAGTGGTCATCCCAGATGCCATTGGTTCCCCGCCACAAGCTCAGTTGGACGGGCGCCTCCATCGGCATCTCCTCGCCTCCATCGGCGGCGGGTGCAACGGGTGTAGCGCAGGCCTGCAGCAGCGCTGTGCCGGCCACCGCTCCCGAGAGCGTCGCCGTCCTCAACAGAAATTCTCTGCGACTCAATCTGGCTGCCATCGTTTCCTCCTTGTGGAATGGAATCCTGTTCTGGAAGAGCTAAGTACGCTGGCTAAACAAGGACAGGTTCTGTGTCAAAGAACCGTCTGCCGTACCTGAGTTGCGTCATTCCTGCCCCATGGGCCGGTTGATTTCGATACATAGGGGCCAGCCTTCAATTGGAAGCAGAAGAGCGAGCAGGAAGTGCTGAAAACTAATAAATTGGAACGAAGGAAGTGGGCTGCTGTAGCCACAAAATAGCATATTGTACTTCTGGTGTCAAGCAGCTTTTTTCAGGGCTGTCTCGCTGAATTTCGGGGCGGATCTCAGGCTGCCTTTGGGGGATTTCATTGGTCTGCGCGGCCCGCACCCGCCGCCTTCCCCAGCCCCCGTGTCGTTCCATCTGCTTTCCGTTACACTCCTGTAAACGCTCGCAAACGCTCGTGCTTCACTCGTACAAGCGCACTGACCCCCACGTCGCCTGCAAGCGCTTGACCAAACCGGTCCGGGTCGAAATCCCTCCAATTTGGGATGCGCTCGGCTCCGAAAGGAGGTTGACAAGGCAGACCGGTTCAATATATGCTTGATAACTATCTGCAACGGGACAGCCGCTGACTTTGACCGGCACAACGCGGTCAAAGACCTTTCCCGATCGACTCGCCAGTTCTAGCCGCCGCGCCGTTCCGCAACTTCGCCGGCGCCGGCAGGGCTGGTTACCTCCCGCAGGACGTGCAAAGGAACGCATCATGGCCGTTCATCTTGAGTGGGTGGGGATGGCTTGCTTTCGCCTGTGGCAGGACGGAGGCCCCGTCATCGCCATGGATCCCTATACGCCCTCAGCCATCGGGCTCGTCGACGATGGCAGGCGCATCAGCGCCGACACCGTGATCGTCAGTTCGCTCACCGATGTGGCGCACGCCAATGTCGGGCTGATCGAGGGCGAACCGCAAGTGATCAACGCCCTCGATGTGGCCCGCGGCGAGAAAAGTGCGCAGATCTACGGCGCCCCCCTGCGGGCGGTCGAAGCAGCGGAGGTCGCCGACCATCCCGACGGCGCCGACGACAACGCCTTGTACGCCTTCAATGCCGGCGGGCTCTGGTTCCTGCACATGGGTGACCTGGGATATGGGCTGAACGAAGACGATCTCGCGCCTTTCGCCGGTCGCTGCGACGTGCTGCTGGCCCTCACCGGCGAAGGGCTGACCCTGAAGCTGGATGAACTCGACCCCATGATCGAGATCCTCAACCCGACGTGGATCGTGCCCATGCACTACAATCTGGCGCCCGTCAGCGGCCAGAAGCGGCGAATGACAAAGGTCGATGTCTTCATCGAACGCCGTCCCTCCGACCCCGTCGTCTATGCACGTCAACCGGTGGTGACCTTTCCTCTCCCCGCGTCCCAACTTGGACGGCCGGCAATTGTGATCCTTGAACCTTCCGGCTATCAGCCGGCATGACGAGCGCCCCGGCCCGGCAACTGATAATGCTGTACATGACCAGGCCTGGACCAGGAGAACGCCATGAAACTCAAAACACTCGTCGAGTCCGGCGACCCTGAAATTTTGGCTACCGGCTTCCAGTTTACCGAAGGTCCGGTCTGGCATCCTGACGGCTATCTGCTCTTCTCGGATATTCCCGCCGATCGCATCTACAGATGGAGGCCGGAGGGGGTGGTCGACGTGTGGCGCGAACCGAGCGGAAATTCCAATGGTCTCACGCTCGACCGCGACAACCGTCTGGTCGCTTGCGAGCACGGCAATCGCCGCGTCTCCCGCGGCGGGGCGGGCGGCGCCGCCGCCAGCCTGGCCGACCGGTATGAGGGCAAGTTGCTGAACAGCCCCAATGATCTCGTCGTCAAGTCGGACGGGACCGTCTACTTCACCGACCCGCCATACGGCATCGAGCCTAGCGAATCGTCGCCTTACAGCAAGGTACAGGAGCAGCCCTGCAACGGCCTCTACCGCATTCTGACCGACGGCACCGTGGAGTTGCTGGTGGACGACTTTGACCGTCCCAACGGATTGGCCTTTTCCCCCGGGGAGTCGATGCTCTACGTCGACGATTCACCCCGCCGGCACGTCCGCGTCTTTGATGTGCGCGGAGACGGATCGCTGGCCAACTCCCGTATTTTCGCTGATATGGACCATCCGCAACCCGGTTCGCCCGACGGCATGAAAATCAATACCGAAGGAACTCTATTCGTGACCGGCGCCACGGGAATCTGGGTATTCGAGCCTGACGGCGCCTGCCTGGGTGTCATCGTTACGCCCGAACGCCCGGCCAACTGTGCATGGGGCGACGACGACCGCCAGAGCCTCTACATCACGGCGCGCACGTCGCTTTTCCGAGTGCGGACGAAGGTGCCGGGCCTGCCGACGGTCCAGACGTCCTGATGCGACCATTGAACTCATTCGGCTGTAAAGTGTCTCGAGGGTCTAAGCGCGGGGAGAGCACCTATGGATGACAATGTACCAACGCTGAAAAACCGGCTTGGTGAGTTGCTGGAGAAACATGACACGCTGTTCGGGGTGATCTGCCGCGACGCGACGTTCACCGACGTCGAGTTGATGGCCCAGGCCGGCTTTCACATTGTCTGGTTCGACATGGAACACGGCCCCCAGTCTATGGCCGAGACTTTGCGGCTTGGCCGGACAGCTACACATTTGGGCATGGTACCGCTCGTGCGCATGCCCGAACTTTCGCGTACACAGGTGCAGCGCCTGCTCGACGGCGGCATTCAGGTGCTGGCTCTGCCGGATGTCAGGACCGCGGAAGAGGCTGCCCGCTTTGTCCAGATGGGCAAGTATCCACCTGTGGGAAGCCGCGGCGTATCCAGTTCCAGCGCGGGCACGGCCTACACGATGGGCGCGGACCCAAAACAGATGCTGCGAGAAGTCAACGATGCCACCCATCTGATGCTGATGATTGAAAGCGACGAAGCCTACGAGGCGCTGGACGAGATTCTGGCGGTTGACGGCATCGACATGGTTACGGTGGGTCCGATGGACTGGTCGGTCAGTCTGGGTCTCTTTGGTGATGAGGCCAGGACGCGCCAGACGCCGAAATTCGAGCGGGTCTTTACGGCGGCGGTAGCGTCCGGCAAGATTGCTTCGGCTGGAGCTTTCAGCTTCGACCAGGCCGCGCATTTCTATTCTTTGGGTGTACGTGTTTTCTTCGTGGGCGTCGACATTGTGATCAAACGCCAGTCTCTGGTCAGTACGCTCAATCAATTTCAGAATGCTTTGGGCGCCGGCTGAACCGCGAACGCCCGATGAAGGAGCTTGTTGACCGGGACGTTTCCAGCTGGAGAAACCGGCGAAGAACTGTGCCGGAGAAGATGATTTCGATGGCACTTTCGGTCGCAAAGCAGTTGCCAGTGCGCTGCACAAAAAGTGGACCACTTTCAATCGAAAGGGGGGATAGATGAAACTCGGCGTGATTTCCCAGAACCTGGAGCAGTTCGAGTTTGAAGACGGTCTGCGATACGCGCGCGATATGGGGTTCCAGGCGGTCGAGGTTGGCGCATGCGGTCTTTGGGGACGGGGGTACTGCGACGTTGAGAAGCTCCTCGCCGACAAAGGTGAAATCGAGCGCTGGCTGGACACCTTCGCCCGCTACGACCTCGAAATCAGCGCCCTCGGCGGGCACGGTGCGCCGCTGATGCCCAATAAGGCGGTCGCCGAAACCTACTCGCGCGAGTTTCGCCGCACCTGCGAGTTCATGGAGCTGGCCGGCATCCGCCGGATTACGTTGCTGGCCGGTCTGCCCGAGGGCGCGGAGGGGGATACCGCGCCCAACTGGGTGACCTTCTCCGAGTGGCCCTTTTTGCGCGATACGCTGGAGTGGCAGTGGGAGAAGCGTCTGCTGCCGTACTGGCGCGAGCACGGCAAGATCGCGGCCGACCACGGCGTTACGATCTGCTTCGAGATGCATGGCGGCGACATGATTCACAATCCGGTCACGATGAAGCGACTCCACGACGAGGTAGGACCGGCCGCGGCCTGCAACTTCGACATTTCCCATCTGTGGTACCAGGGCATCGACCCGATCGAGGCGCTGTTCTACCTCGGGCCGCTCGTGCAGCACGTCCATGCCAAGGACATCCTTATCTCGCGGCACAACGCCCGCCTGCGCGGCATGATGGACAGCACCTCCACCGAGGAGTTCTCCGAGCGTTCGTGGACCTATACGCTGGCCGGCTGGGGCCATGACGAAGCCGCTTGGCGCGAGTTCGTTTCAACACTGCGACTGCTTGGCTACGACCATGTGATCTCGCTAGAGATGGAGAGCGAGTATTTTGAAGTGGAGGAGGGTTTGGAGAAGTCTGTGGCCTTCCTCAAGCCGCTGGTGATCGAAAGACCGTCCGGCGCCAAGTGGTGGGAAATCGCAGGCATGGAACGGGCCGGCGGTCTGACACAAGAGTGAGGAGGAGAGTGTAAAAATGTCTGTGCATCTTCAGTGGTTTGGGCTGGCGACATTCCTGATGAGACAGGATGACGGCCCCACGATCGCGATGGACCCCTACGAACCCAATGTCGTGGCCGCGGCGTGCGGGGTGGACGATCCCTCAGTGTTCGAGTTCAAGCTGCAGGCGGACACCGTTCTTATGAGTTCGCTGACCGATGAGGCGCACTCCAACCACGAGGCCGTTGAGGGTTATTCTCAACTCATCAACGCCCTGGATGTGGCGCAGGGGAAGCGTGAGGTGACGTTTGAAGGCGAGCCGATGTACGCCGTCCAGGCCGCCGAGGCGCCGCACCATCCCGAGGGGCCCGACGACAACGCGCTCTACGCCTTCAAAGCCGGCGGCCTCTGGTTCCTCCACATGGGCGACCTCGGCTACGGCATCGGACCTGATGAACTCGCGCCCTTTGCCGGTCACTGCGACGTGTTGCTGGCCCTGGTGGGCGAACATCTGACCCTGGAGCTCGACGAACTCGACCCCATGATCGAGTTTCTCGACCCGACCTGGATCGTGCCGATGCACTACAATCTGCCGCCGCTGACGGCAGGGATGACCAGGGTCGACGAGTTTCTCAAGCGCCGGTCAGGCGATCCGGTCATCCTGGCCCGTCACAACACCGTCACCTTCCCGCTGCCTGCGGGCGGGCTGGGCCGTCCGACCATCGTCGTCCTCGATCCGGCCGGCTACGAGCCGGCGTGACGGGGAACGCAGCCATACGGGCGCTGCCCCTGGCTTTGGCCAGGCTGTACACCCGCAGCAGCCTTCTAGCTGAATAAGGCGCGGAATCGCTCCATCGCCTGGTGCGCGTCGGCTTGCGGAAACGCCTCCATGCCGACCACGCCCTGGTAACCCACTTCGCGCAGCGTTGACACGATGCGCGGATAGTTGATCTCGCCCGTTCCCGGTTCATGCCGGCCCGGCACGTCCGCCACGTGTACGTAGCCGATGAAGCTGTGGTAGTCGCGGACCGATTGGACCACGTTGCCCTCTTCAATCTGCACGTGGTAGATGTCGCATAGCAGCCGGATGCGCGGGCTGCCGACCTGCTCGACCAGCCGCACCACGTCCTCGGTGAAGCGCAGAGGATAGCCTGCGTGGTCCACCTTCGTGTTCAGTTGCTCCAGGCTGTAGGTCACGTCGTTCTTCTCGGCCAACTCTGCGACCTCGCACAATGTCTTGTAGGCCGAGATCCACTTCGTTGCCGGATGGGCGGCGATGTTGTGGGCCATCTGGCCCCGTGCGTCAAGCTGGCCGGTCGTGATGCTCAGATTGCGGCATCCGATCCGTTCGGCTACGGTCAGGTTTTCCTTCACACCGTCCAGAAAATCCTCAATGCCATCGGGGTGCATCATGCTGCCCCCCGACCAGCCCGGCATGGCGCAGATTTCGATCTCCGCGTCGTCGGCTATGGCATCCAGGGCGCTGTCCTCCCATCCCCACAGGTCCACGCCGAAGCCGGCGCGGCTGATTGTACGCACCCGCTCCAGGAAAGGAAGATCGCGCAACACAGTACCTTCACAAACCGATAGACGGAACATCCTGACCTCCTTGAATCAAGAATGAAGCAGCCTCGCAACTGTCGTTCAACCGGCTGGACCGTGGCTTCGCAGCCAGTATCTCTCCATTCGATGGCGCGGCTCCCACCCGAGCAACCGTCTGGCCTTCTCGTTGGAAAACCGGCCGTGCGGCGTGTCGCTGCAGATCTGCATGACCTCGAAGTTACGCGGGAACGAAGGCGCTCTCAACGCCTTTCGCATGGCCGCGCCGACGTCCTCCCATGCGGTCAGCCAGGCGTGCGGACGCTCGGCGTCATGGCCCGGCCCCGCGGGATCGACAAGCCCGGCAAAGGTCAGCACCGGCGTCTCGATGCCATGGACGTCGGCGAACGTACGACAGATCTCCTGGCCGAGGAATTTCGTCAGATTGTATAGATCGTTGCCCGGCCGCGCCGGCGCTTCCGCTGAAATGTCGTAGTCGTAGCCGTAGTTTGTAGGTTCGGAATAGAGCGGCGTACACCCCTGCGGCGGCCCCGTCTGCACGAAACGCCGGATGTTGCATGCAAGTGCGGCCCGCAGCATGTTATAGACGCCGACAACATTGACCCGGAAGGCCTGCTCGGGCTGATCGCGTACCACGGTGCAGTTGATCATTGCGTCCATGCCGCGCGCTGCCCGCAGAACCTCGGCTGCGTCGGTGACATCTACGCACTCGATCTCATGCGGCGGCCCGAGCAGGCGCGGAAACGGCCTGCCCGGCGCGTGCGGCCGGTTCTCGGCGACGATTTCCGCCAGGGGACGCAGATCCGTCAGGCGCAAGATGTGGTCGCGGGCGAGCGCTTCGGTCGTAACGGCCGCAACCGGACCGCCTGCGCCATAGATGACGACGCGTTGGGGGCGGTACGCGGCCTTGGCTTCGAGCTGTTTGTGCGCCTCAATCGGCGGTTGCGAGGACGGCAGCTTCGCGCCGGAGCTCAAGTCGTGTTGCGGTCTGTAGCCGAAGGGCGGCGATCCGGCCAGCGCAAGTGGGAAGCGCGTATTGGGGCCGCCGCCTGGGATGTGAAAGACCCACCAGCCGGTCTGCGGCCCATCCGCGGGCGGTTCGAATGTCAGTGCTCTCTCGACGGCTTGCACGGCATCTTCAATATGCAGCCAGCCGGCGTCGGCCCGGTGCTGGCTCACATGCTGATCGTCTACAACTTCGCCCAGGCGCAGCGCAACTGCCTGGACCGGTAAGACGCGTGACAGCTCGCGTGCGACCAGCTCTGCCAGGTGTGGGGCCAGGGCCTCGACGTCTGTTGAAGGACGGGGCGCCCACTGCTCGTTGACCCTGTAGTCTGCAGGGTAGCGTTCGAGAGTCCGCAGCGACGACAGCAGGATGAAGCGGGCGGCCGGCGCCTGTGTCAGCAGGTTGTAGGTCCCGCGCGCGGCCGCGTCGAGGATTTCGCCGTCGGGCGCGTCCTTACCGATGAAGGGGGGCGCAAGGATAACCGTATCGTATTTCCGGGTTGCCTCGGCCGCCGCGTCCGCGTCGCGCGGGTCGCCGCCGCCAGTTTCCAACACGTGAACGTCGTGCCTGCGCGCCAGGGCGTTGACGAGGGCGCGGCCCGCGCTTTCTTTTCCGCCTGCAAACAGGATGCGCATCGGTGTCCGTTATCCAGCGATCACTTGGGGGTTGCTGTAAATCTCCGAGCGGATGTGACGCACTGTGCATTCGTCTCCTGCGCGCGCGGCTGAAAGCGCCCGCCTCGACACGTCAGCCAGAACCATGCCCTCGTCCTTCAGCAGTTCGCCGATGACATTTCCTGTCGGGTCGATTGCCAGCGACAGACCGGGGAACCAGGCGTTTCCGCTCACCCCAGATTGATTGGCGAAGAAAACGTACATGCCGTTGTCGGTCGCGCGCGCCGGCAGGACTTTCATCGTGAGTTGCCTGTGCTCTTCGCTCATTTCAGCTGCCCGCTCGAATTCGTGAGGGTGGTAGCTGCTGCCAACGGCTAGCAGGAAGAAATCGACGTCGTGGCAGGCCGCGGTCCTGAAGATTTCGGGAACGCGCACGTCATAGCAGATGCCCACCGAGAATTTCCAGTTCTGCGAGTTGACGATCGGCAGGGCTTCGCCCGGTTCAAACCATTCCCGTTCGTTCTCGTTTGGCAGATGCAGCTTCGAATAGGTTGTCAGGTAACCCCCCGGACCGACAATCAGCACGCTGTTGCGCAGCACCGTTTCGCCGGGCTCGATCGTGCCGACGGCAACCGTCAACTGCAGCTCCCGGCAGAGAGCTTCGAGGAACGGGACTGCCTTTTCCGCGCTCGTGGCAGCGATTGCTTCTGCCTCTTCAATCTTCAGATCGGACTTGTTCATGGAGCCGGTGATGCACTCTTCCGGAAAGAGGGCGAATTGCGCGCCGGCCGCAGAGGCCTTTCGGCACCACTGCGCGATCCGCGCCAGGTTCGCATCCGGGTCCGCCATTGCGCTGGTCATGCCGATCAAGGCAATGCGCGTCGTCTCGTCCTGCGCAGCTTGCTGGTCGTCAGAAATCTCAACTGGGCGTGGCATGAGCTGATCCTTGTTGCTGGACTTCGTGGAGGCGGTCGTCGATTGGCACAACGGCTGCTCTCGGCATCGTCGTCGTCCGACTACCGCGCATCACGTACATTTCGAAATTGGTCTGCACTGACCTTCAACGCCTGTTCGTGATAGATCACGTTTTTGCTGCGATCATAGTGATGCATGTTCACGGCAGTGGGATCGTGGCGGATGATGTGGCCGAGCTTACCTTCCGGACAGAGAAGCCAGTCGCTGCGTCTGATCAGGTAGCCGCGAATGTGGCCCATCGGTGCGTCGTCGACGAGATATTGGATCACAAACAGGTCGCCGCTGGGCAGTTGAACCCAACTCGAGTAGGCGCCGTCGGGGTGGATGCTGCGGTCGTGATCGATGAAAAAGCGTCTGAATGTCGGTGCCAGATGCGAGTTGCGCACGTTCACGGCGCTCTCAGGGTCGGCTGCGCTTGCCTGGTTTTCGGCGTGCAACACCAGCTGACGCGGTGACGTGCCCAGCCCGTAGGTGACCGCAATCTCGCCGCTGCGCAGCCGCCCGGCGTGGGGCCGTCCAATGCATACAAGCAGTTCGGTGCGGTAGGGCCCTTCCCAACTCCTTCCCCCATCCTTCGAAAGCGCCTTGTAACCGCACACCCGCTCCCGGTCCTCGCGCATGAAACAGATCAGACTGCCGTCATCCAGCTCGGCAAATGTCCCCTCATTCAGCCACAACGCGTCGGTTGACGCCACCGGGGTGGCCGGCCCCCAGGTCTGTCCATCGTCAAATGAAAGGAAGGCATCTACCGTCCACGCTTCACCCTCGACCGGAATGCAGTTGTGGTCGCCGCCGATGATGACCGTTCCCGAGCTCGACTTGAAAAGGCTTGGGCAGATATGGCCCTTGATGCCGGTCTTTTCCCTCGAACTCCAGGTTGCGCCGCGGTCTTGGGAGCGCCAGATGAGGATTTCTGTATTGGGCGAGTTTTCGGGCTCGAAAGGCGGAATCCAATCGCAGATAAGGATGAGCCGGCCTTCTCCCAGGTGAAGTATGCGGGGGTTATTCAGGCCGCCATCCTGTTCATAGTCGGGGCACTCGTCGACGATCATTTTCGGTCCCCAGTTCAGTCCTCCGTCGGGGCTGATCTGCAGTGCGATCCGCGAGAAGGGGTGAAAGAGGTGGAACAGGCTCTCGCGATATATGCAGACGAGCGAACCGTCGTCGCACATAGCCAGGTCCGGCACAGCCTTGTAGATGCTGTCTTCTCTGGAAACGATTGAGGTGATCATTTGATTCCTCTTGATTCTGCGTTAGGCGTAATGTCTAATGGTGGAGCGTAAAGCCTCTACCTGCCCGTTCACTTTGTCCAGCGTCTGCATACCGGCCTTGAACAGGCAAAGCCGGCTCTGCATGGCCTCCACATTGGGGCAGTCGCCGCGGCTGTAGCGCTTGACCGAGCCCTTGTAGCGGGGGTCGAAGTTGGGCGCCCGCTCGCGCGCGCCGTAGAAGGCCATGGTCTGGAAGATCGGTTCGAGATGGACAGGCACCCAGGCGCCGTAGAGACCGTCGCCGCCGTGTTCGATGAAGGTTTGCCTGAATGTCCGCCAGTCCACGCCCAGCGCCTCATCATCCAACTTGCAGGTATAGCACCAATAGGTATGGGTGCAATCTTGCGGAACGTGGGGCGGAATCAGCCATTCGCACTTTTCGTCCCGAATGGCGGCTTCGTACTGTGCGCCGATGTAGCGCCGCGCCGCGACCAGGTAGTCCAGCCGCTCGAGTTGACCGAGGCCCAGGGCAGCCTGCATCGCCGACATGCGGAAGTTATAGCCCATGCGGTCGTGACGCTCGAAACTCCAATCCTGCCGCTCATCGCGCGGGATGAGGGTCGAGCCTGGCCGCGCATCCAGCGTTCTGTAGCCCTGGACGGCGGCCTTCCGCACCGCGCGCGCGTACGCCTCGTCATCGGTGATCACCATGCCGCCGTCGCCTCCGCTGGTCATGTGCTTCGAGCCCTGCAAACTCAGGCTGGCGGCATGTCCGATCGTGCCCACGAGCCTGCCTTTGTACGAGGCCAGGTAGCATTGGGCGTCGTCCTCTACGATGGTGAGATTGTGCCGCTCCGCCAGCGCCAATAGGGGATCGAAGTCGGGGGCGAGCCCGAAAATGCTTGCCGGAATGATCGCCTTCGTGAAGGGCGTGATCTTGCGCTCAACGTCTGCCGGGTCGATGTTGTAGGTGTCCGGGTCGCTGTCGGCAAAGACGGGGACGGCGCCGCACTGGATGACGACAAACGCGGTGGCCGCCATCGTCAACGTGGGTATGATCACCTCATCGCCGGGCCCTACGCCGGCGGCCAGCAGGCAGGACAACAGCGTGCCCGAACCGGAGTTGTGCGAGATCGCGAACTCGACGCCGAATCTACGCGCGAACGACGCCTCGAAACGTTCGAGCATGTTTGCGGACTCGCGGTTGCCGAAGCCGTCGTCCAGCACCTCGTTCATGTAGCCGCGGTCGGCCTTGCCGCAGCGATTGGGCGGGAGGTGACTGAAGATCTCCTCTGGGTCCAGCTTGCCGGGATCCATTGTGACGAGGGGGCTGAGCATAGGCGACCTCCTCCAGGTTGAACTCTCGTTTTCGCTACCCACTGTTTTCCATTTCGACGAACGATTGCAGGAACTCCTGCACGCCGACCGGCTGTCCCGTTCGACTGCTCTCAATCGCGGCGAAGATCAGCGCCACAGACTGCAGATTGGCCTCTACGTTCGTTTCCATTGGCTCGTCGCCGTCGAGCCAGCGCACGAACTTTTCGATCAGCCACGTGTTGGACCACTTCGGCTGTGACCGCAAGGGGACCTCCTCGCTCTGCACCTTCCGGCTCACGGCCCGCTGCGAGGCTGGATCGTAAACGGTGCGCTCGAGGCGGCGGTGGTCGAGGGTCAGCGTCGCCCGTTCGCACTCGGCGCGGAAGTACTCCTGTCCCCAATCGTTCAGGCCGACGGCGTTGGTCTTGGCGCCTTCGTAAATGGCCCGCGTCCCGTTGTTGAACTGCATCGTGACCAGGGCCTGCGAATCGCCGCTGAACTCGCCCCAGCGCGGGTTCCAGGTCTGTGCGTAGATGGTATCGCATTCGGCCCCGGCCAGGTCGGCCAGGATGTCGAGGTGGTGCACCGCGCCTTCGACCATCAGCGGGTCGGGGATATGGTAGCGGAATCCACCCCAGCTGCCGGCCTTGCGGCAGTCACAGGTGAAACGGCAGACCAGGTAATCGAGCGGCCCATGGCGCCCGGAGCGCAGCTCTTCGCGCAGGGTCGTCTTGTCCTGGTCGAAGCGATGGCTCATGGTCACGCCCATTTTCACACCGGCGCGCCTGACCTTGTCGGCGATTCGCACCGACGCGGCCATGGAGTCGGCGATCGGTTTTTCGCTGAGGATGTGCATGTCGTGGGCCAGGGCCGCGTCCACGACTTCCTCGTGGTGGGCCGGCGGCACAACGACGGTGCAGAAGTCGGCCCGGTTTTCGGCGAACGCTTTCTCGATGTCGGTGTAACATTGGTCGGCGTCCAGGTCGAGAAATGTCTGGGCGTTAATGAGTGCCTCGGGATTGATGTCGACAGCAGCTACGACTTCAATGAGCCCGTCCTGAACGTTGGGCGGCAGAAAGAGCTGGCACCAGCCCGCGCCGTGACCTCCCGTACCAACCTGGATCATGCGATAGGTTTTCATAGAGCGCGATCCCGGTTGGATGGCGAAAGGGTCGGAACTCTGTCCAATCCAGTGCAGCAGGTTTTTCTTGAAAGGGTCATTGTCGGCAACAATACAGGGCGCAGCCGTTGACGGGTCCCCGACACTACTCCAGGCCCTGCCGGCCGCGCACGTCGAAAGCATCGCGCAGGCCGTCGCCGATGAAGTTGATGCTCAGGACCGCCAAACTGATAGCGAGCCCCGGCGGCAGCCATAGCCAGGGCATCTCACTCAAGGTAAAAATATATCGGGCATCGCGGATCAGAGTCCCCCAGGTGGCTGTTGGCGGCCGCACCCCCAATCCCAGGAAACTCAGTCCAGTCTCCGCCAGGATGGCCCCCGCCATCCCCAGCGTCGTCGCTACCATCAGCGGCCCTATCAAATTGGGGAAGATATGCTGCCCCAGCATGCGCAAATGGCCCACGCCGACAGCACGCGCCGCCAGGATGAATTCATATTCCCGCAATGACAGCACCTGTCCTCGAATCAGCCGCGCCAGTCCCGGCCAGGTGAACAGGCTGAGCGCCAGTATCACATTGAATATGCTGGGACCCAATACACCAACTAGGATGAGGGCGAGCACAAAGGTGGGGAAGGTCATCATCACATCGGTGAAGCGCATGATGGCCATGTCAACCTTGCCCCCCAAGTAACCGCTTAGCGCCCCCATGAAGAACCCGATGGCAACTTGGATGCTCACGGCCACGATGCCCACAGACATGGACACCCGCGTTCCGTAGATCAGCCGGCTGAGAAGGTCCCGTCCAGCTTTGTCAGTGCCGAACAGGTTCTGGCTATCCGGAGACTGGTATCTTCGATCACTATTGACGTCATTGGGGTCGTACGGCGCCACGACCGGAGCCAACACCGCCACCAGCAGCAAGAACAGGATTGCTATCGCGCCAAAAAGAGCCGGCCGGTGGCGCATAAAGCGGCGGGCCGCGCGGTGCCAGGGCGAGTCGGCCAAGGGCGCCGGGTTGAGGCGCGCGGCCGAGGGATTACCCGCCTGGGCTGTTGGCATCTTATTCGCAGCCATGGTCAGGCGAGTTCTCCTGGCGATTATCCATAACGCACACGGGGATCCACGAAGACGTAGGCTATGTCAGTGAGCAGGTTGGCCAGCAAGACCAAAGTCGCCACCATCAGAGCCATCCCCATCTGAAGCGGATAGTCCCTGTTCATGAGGGCTCTGTAGCCCAGCAGGCCCAGGCCATTCCAACTGAAGATCGTCTCTATGATGAAGGAGCCTCCCAACAGCCCGGGCAGGCTGAGCCCAAAGAGCGTGACGATGGGAAGTAGCGCGTTGCGCAGCACATGCCGCGCCACGACGAGTCGTTCCCGCAACCCCTTTGCCCGTGCGGTCACCACAAAATCGGCACTGAGCGCATCCAGCGTACTTGCCCGAGTGTAGCGCAAATATGAAGCTATGTGGACGATGCCGCCGGCCAAACTCGGCAGGATCATGTGGCGCAGGAGATCCAGGTTAAACACCCTGGGTTCTCCGACTGTCCACATTCCGGCAATAGGCAACCAGCCCAACTTCACGGCAAATATGAACATGGCAATCAGAGCGATGAAGAAGCTCGGCACCGAAATGCCAAACAAAGCAACAAATGTGAGCGCGTGATCGACGACAGAGTACTGTTTGAGCGCTGACACCACGCCCAAGACAATCCCAAAGAGGAGAGCCATGCCGATAGAGGAGGCCTGCAGGAGCAGAGTGGCCGGCAGCACTTCGACGATCATCTTGGATATGGGTCTCTCGGTCGAGTAGGAGTAGCCCAGGTTGCCTTTCAGCAGCTCTCGCAGCCAGACCAGATAGCGTACATGAATGGGTTTGTCCAACCCGTATCTCTCGCGCAGCACATCCATTCCACTGCCTATCTGGGTGGTGGCTTCCATCGCCCCGGGCTTAATAAGCGCGGTCACCGGGTCTCCCGGCGCCAGGGAGAAGATGACAAAAGTCATGAGCGAAATGCCCAGGAGCAGAAACGGAATCCACAACAGACGTCGTAGAATGTAAGTCGTCACGCTCAAGTCTCCAAGAGCAACGCGTGATCCAACGCCGTGTACTTCCTATCTGTTTCACAGCAGCACACGGTAAACAGCTCTCTCGGCCTCGAATTGAGTGTGTGGTGTCGCTCAAAAGGGTGTGGGGGAGGGCAGGGGGTCCCGATGGACGCTGCCCTGCCCTGCCTATGCGCGCTTGCCAGGCCGGAAGGCCTCCACCTCAGGCGGGCGCGACCGTCATACGCTCATAGGGTACAGCTACATTAAGCCCATACTCAAGGGGTGGCACGCAGCCCTGGAGGCGCTTGTTGAAGACACACTGAAACCCGTTACGGTAGAGTGGCGCCCATTGCCAGTTCTCCTGCATGATTAACGCGACTTCCCTGAACATCTCTACCTGCTTTGCGGTGTCTTCCTCAGCCATTGCGGCTTGCCATGCCTCATCCAGCGCAGGGTTGCAGTAACCATCCCAGTTGCGCCCTCCCCTGGTTTGGTGATCCCACCCGCATCCGACGTGAGAGAACATTTCCTCGAATCGGGGCGTGAAGAACCAGGCTTCAAGGACGATGTCGTAGTCCGCATTCAGTGGGAAGACTTCGACCCAGGAACCTTCGTCTATGACTCTCCACTTGGTCTTGATGCCCACATCCGCCAGCCTCTCCTGTATTTCCAGGTGCATAGGAGATGGGTCGGCCCAGTACACCCACTCCAGTTCCCGTTCGAAGTCCCAGCCGGCCTCTTCAAGGACCTCCCTCGCCTTCTCCGGGTTGTAGTCATAGGTCTTCAACCCCTCCGGCGGATCTCCAACTGGTCCGGGCACGTGTTCGAAGACGTAGTTGCTGGCTCCGTGCAGACCGTAGTGCGTCTTTTCGAGGATGTCGTCCATGTCGAGGGCGTAGAGCGTGGCTTCGCATAAGGGGTGAACCATGTCGCCAAGCCTGTTATTGTTGAAATCCAGGGCGAACAGAATGATGGTCGGCCTGTTGAAGGCGACGAGATGCGGTTCTTCGCCAAGTCGACTCCAGGCCTCCGCACTGCTGGCGCCGCCGGCCATGATCTCCTCAGCCTGCAGGGCAGCATCCATGGCCTCCCGGCTCAAGAACCGAAAGATGTACTTGTCAGCAATTGGCCTGCCACCCCACCAGTCCTCGTTGGCGACCAGTTCGGCGAACTGTTCAGCGACGATCTCGCCCACCTTGAATGGGCCTGTGCCGATGGGATTCATGTCCATGGGTTCGTGTGTCCCAACCTTCTCCATTGGAACACCTTCCCAACCATGCTTAGGGCAGACATACCAGTAGCGCCCAAATGAGACAGGACTCCCCCCGATCCCATACGGGTCCGGCTTTTCAAACTCGAAGCGGACGGTGTAGTCGTCGATTTTCTGGACACCCTCGAGTTCGTCGCCGCCCTCTTCGTGCAGCCTTGCAGCCCCCTTCAGTGCGAAGTATTGTGACCCAATCGTAGCCGCTACGTCCCTGTGGACCATAGCGTAATAGGTCCACACCACATCGTCAGCGGTCATGGGAACACCGTCGTGCCACTTTACGTCTTTGCGCAGGTGGACGTTCCAAACTCGATTCTTTTCCACCTCCTCGACCTTCTCAGCCAGCTGCATGTGTAGCTCTCCGGGAGCAGGAGGTTTCATGGTTTCCACCCCCGGTCCCCACTCCATTGGAGAGAAAAGGCGCTCAAAGATCGGGTCGAATACCATTTTTTGGGCAGTGCCGGCGATCCTGCTGCTGAGCGGGTTGAAGCTGGGGTGGTTCCAGGACGACCCCACGATAACCTCGCTGACTTCGGTGGGGGCGTCTCCGGCTGCCTCCCCGGCCGCCGGCGCCGCGGCTGGCATACAGGCCGCCAGCGCGCTCGATGCCAGCGCGCCTGCCGTCATTTTCAGAAACGTACGTCGCGGGATGTTGTTTCCGTTCAAGTAGACTTTCATCGGTTCGCTCCTTTCCTATGTCGCTGTCGAATGCTCTTTCACTCATTCACTGACACGGGATATGGCCTGCCGGTTATACCAGGCCGGCAAGACCCAAGGCCGAATCTTCTGCGTCCAGACGTACGTTTAACGTTTTTCTCACCTCCTTCCTCGGTGGCCTCTACTGGGGCGAGGGCAGCGTCGCAGGAATTCACCGGGAACGCTGTTGTACTGACGCTGGCCGTGGGTTGCAAGGCTCCAGTCTCAATTTCAGGCTCGGCAATATTGTATGCCTGACGCCCTCTTTTCAACCTGAACCAGGAGTGCTTTCACTGTAACCGTCAGGCAAACTTACTGAGTTGATTCTATGCTCTCAGCGTGCCGGTCTGAACCAGGCGGTGTCGACCTGACCTGACCAGGAGCGGTCATGCTGTCATCTGACAAAAGAGCTTACAATGCTTCGCCCGGCTTCGTCAAGCGGTCTGAATTTGCGCCCCCCGGGATGACAGGTCCCTTTTCCTGCTACTGTTAATTCAGCGATTCCTCTCCAGCGAGAGGGCCAAATGCGCAACCAGGATCGCGCCCTTGCTGGCATGACCTATCGCGCAACACACTTTGCTGTTAAACGCAGGGGTGCAGGGTTAGGGCGGGAATCCCATAGTCCCGGCAAGTCGCAATGGAGGGAGGAAAAGTGAGACTGCAAGGAAAGGTCTGAATCGTGACGGGGCCGACGCGCACTGATTCCGAATACGGCAATCTCGATGTGATATTCAATCATGCCGGCATCAACGAGCCGCAGCGGTTTCTTGAAACGACCGAAGAGAATTGGGACCGGACCATGCGAGTTGGGGCCCGGGCGTTCTCATCTGCGCCCAGGAGGCAGCCAAGCAGATGATCGCACAGGGGACGGGCGGCAAGATCAACAATACGGCGTCGATTGCCGGTCGACAAGGTTATCCAAATATCGTCCCGTACTGTGCCAGGAAGTCTGCCGTGACTTCACCTCACCAACTTGAAACATGCGTTAGGTCTTCATAGGTCGCGGTCCCGGTTTGGGAGGCATTCTGGTGCGAGTTGTACCCAATCCCGTGCCGCAGATTCCGTTGTGGCGGATCAGTAGGAGGGCAGGAGAGGGCCGCCATTGGGAGCAGTCCCGCCGGCCTTTAGTCCAGCACCTGCCGCCCGCGCACGTCGAAAGCGTCACGCAGGCCGTCGCCGATGAAGTTGATGCAGATGACCGCAAAGCTGATGGCCACGCCCGGCACGAGCCACAGCCAGGGCATATCCGCCAGCACATAGGTAAACCGGGCATCGCCGATCATCGAGCCCCACGTCGGTGTTGGCGGCCGCACGCCCAATCCCAGAAAGCTGAGGCCTGCCTCGGTGAGAATCGCTTCGGCCATGCCAAGCGTCGCAGCGACCGACACCGGTCCCAGCACATTGGGCAGCAGGTGTCTTCTCAGCACGTCCCAATCGCCAACCCCGACGACGCGGGCCGCCATGATGAAGTCCTGCTCCCGCAATGACAGTACCTGCCCGCGCACCAGTCTTGCCGGCGCCGGCCAGGCAAACAGTCCGAAGACCAACATCACGTTGTATATGCTGGGACCGACGATCGAAACCAGAATGAGGACAAGTACGAAGGTGGGGAAGGTCATCACGACATCGGTAAAGCGCATGATGACCATGTCCGTTTTGCCGCCCAGATAGCCGCTCAGCGAGCCGAGGATGAAGGCGATCGAGAGTTGGATGCTCACGGCAACGATGCCGACGGACATCGACACGCGCGTGCCGTAAATCAGGCGGCTGAGGACATCGCGGCCCACTTGATCCGTGCCCAGCAGGTTCTGGCCGTCCGGCGGGAGCATTCTGCGCCCCGTATTTACGTCGAGGGGATCGTAGGGCGCCAGCACGTGGGCAAATGCGGCTACTATCAGCAGGAAGATGACCATGACCGCGCCGACCAGCGCCAGCCGGTGGCGCAGAAAGCGGCGGGTCGCGCGTCCCAGGGGCGAGTCCGTCGAGCGCGCCGAGCCGAAAACCTGGCCGGGTGCCTCCATGGTCGGCGATTCCGATTTGCCCTCTATCGACATGCCCGTTATTCCCCCAGGGACCGGCGACCGTTGGCCGCACGCCCAAGCTGCGACAGGCAGCTACTCGTATCGCACGCGCGGATCGACAAACGCATAGGCGATATCGGTGATCAGGTTGGCCAGCAGGATCAATGTCGCCACCATCAGGGCAACGCCCATCAGGAGCGGGTAGTCGCGGCTCATGAGCGCGCGGTAACCCAGCAGTCCCAGGCCATTCCAGCTGAAGATCGTCTCGATGATGAACGAGCCGCCCAGCAGACCGGGAAGGCTCAGCCCCATCAGCGTGACGATTGGCAGAAGGGCGTTGCGCAGAACATGCCTCATCACGACCAGCCGTTCCCGCAGCCCTTTTGCCCGCGCGGTCACCACAAAGTCGGCGCTGAGCGCGTCCAGCGTGCTGGCGCGCGCGTAGCGCATGTACGAGGCCACGTATATGATGGCCCCTGCCGTGGCCGGTAGAACCATGTGGTGCAGCAGGTCCAGATTGAAGCCGATCGGTCGCCCCGGCGTCCACATGCCCGCGGTCGGCAGCCAGTTCAGCTTCACGGCGAATACGTACATCGCAATCAGCGCGATGAAAAAGTTCGGCAGCGAAATGCCGAATAACGCCAGAAAAGTCAGAAAGTGATCGAGACGGGAATACTGCTTCAGCGCCGTGATGACGCCCAGTACGACGCCCATGATGAGCGCCAAGCCAATCGAAGTGCCCTGCAGCAGCAGCGTGGCCGGGATCGCCTCGGCAATCGTCTCCAGCACGGGCCGGTCGGTATTGTAGGAGTAGCCGAGGTTGCCCTGCACCAGCTCGCGCAACCAGACCAGATAGCGCACGAAGACCGGCTTGTCCAGTCCGTACTTGGCGCGCAGCACATCCAGGTTCGCGCCATCCCCCTGGCCGAAGCCGTCGAGCACGCCCGGCTTGATCAACGCCGTCACCGGGTCGCCCGGCGCCAGGTTGAACATGAAGAATGTCATCAGCGTGATACCGAGGAGCAGGACGGGGATCAGCGACAACCTGCGCAGTATGTATTGCTGCATAGAGTTCGCTCCAGCCAGACCAGCAGTTGCCCAGGGAAGGGTTGAGAGCTGCTTTCGCAACCAGTGCCGGTGAAGAATCCCGAGCCGTGCCGCGAGATTCTTCACCGGCATTGAAGGTAACCGGCAGGCGGCCGCCTGCTCTCAGTACACGTACGCATCTGTGCAGGGGTCAGATTACCGCTGGACCCCTACCGGATTCAGGCCGGGGTTACGCACATGCGCTCAAAAGGCACGCGCACATTGCGCTGGTAGTCATTGTGCGGCCAGACGCCCTGGAGGCGGTTGTTGACCATCGTGGTCATGCCGCGGCGGTACATCGGGGCCCAGGGCCACTTCTCCTGCATAATCAGCGCGAGATTTCTGTACATCTCGATCTGCGCTTCGGGATCCTCCTCAGCCAGCGCGGCCTGCCATGCCGCGTCCAGTTCTTCGTTGCAGTAGAAGTCATAGTTGCGGCCGGCTGAGGTGAAACCCCATCCGCATCCGATGTGTGTTGACATCTCCTGCATATCGGTCGAAAACATCCAGGCATCGAAGTACAGGTCATAGTTGGCCGCGGTGGCAATATCCTCGGTCCAGGAAGCGACATCGATGACCCTGAACTTGGTCTTGATCCCCGCGTCCAGAAGTTGCGCCTGGATGCTCAGGTCCAGCGTGTCCGGCTGCCGCCAATAGGACCACTCCAGCTCCTGGTCGAAGTCCCAGCCGGCGTTTTCGAGCACCTCTCTGGCCTTTTCGGTGTTGTACTCATAGGTCTTCAGTCCATCGGGGGGCTCGCCAACCGGGCCGAGAATGTGTTCGAAGATGTAGCGGCTGGGTGTATTGGTGCCGTAACTTGTGTCCTGGAGGATCGTCTCTATGTCAATGGCGTAGCGGATCGCCTCAGCAAGCGTGTGGGCCATGTCGCCCCAGCGGGTGTCGTTCACATCGAGGGCGAACATGAGGGTAGTGGGTCGCGTGTAGGCGGTGAGATGGGGAAGGCGACCGAGGCGGTCCCAGGCATCGAGGCTGCTGGCGCCGGTCTGCACGACCTCGCCCCCTTCGAGGGCAGCGTCGCGCGCCTCGGGCCCGAGGAAGCGGGTGATGTACTTGTCGGCGAGCGGTTTGCCGAGGAAGTAATCCTCGTTGGCCACCAGTTCCGCATACTGTCGCTCGATGATCTGGCCCATCTTGAACGGCCCGGTGCCGATCGGGCTCATCGCCATCGGCTCGTGCGTGCCCACCTTTTCGAGCGGAACGCCTTCCCAGCCGTGCTTGGGCGTCACGTACCAGTAGCGGCCGAAGGAGACGGGGCTGCCGACGATGCCAAGCGGGTCCGGTTCATCAAATTCGATGCGAACCTTGTATTGGTCGATCTTCTGCACGCCTTCGAGCGAATCGCCGCCTTCGCTGAAGAGCTGTTTGCCGCCCTTGATCATCAGGAACTGGTTGGCATAGGTCGGAGCCACGTCGCGGTGGAGCATGGCGTAGTAGGTCCATACCACATCGTCGGCGGTGAAGGGGCGGCCATCGTGCCACTTGACGTCTTGGCGCAGGTCGACCATCCAGACGCGATTTTTCTCGACCTCCTCGACCTTTTCCGCCAGCGACAGCGTGAGACCCACCTCTCCGTCGCAGTCCGGCCCGGGGCCCCAGTCCATCGCCTCAAAGAGGCGGTTGAAGATCGGCTCGAACACGTGGCGGGCGGGAGTGCCGGCGCTCTTGCAGAGCGGGTTGAAGAGGGGGTTTTCCCACTCGGTGGCAACGACGACTTCGCCACCGCAGCCGGAGGCTGCATCGTCGGCCATCTCCTCGGCCGCCGGTTCGGCCGGGGCAGCGGCCGGAACACAGGCCGCCAAAGCGCTCGATGCCATTGTCCCTGCCGCCAATTTCAAGAACGTACGTCGCGGGATGTTGTTTCCGTTCAAGTAGACTTTCATCGGTTCGCTCCTCTCCTTTGTCGCTTCTGGCTGCTAATGCGCTCGTCCACAGACAATGGTTGCGGCCTACTGCTCGATTAATGCCGGAAGGCCTAAGACCGAAGCTTCTGCGTCCCAGGCGTACGTTTTATTCCTGTCGCGACCTCCTTTCTCCTGCCTGCCGCTTAACTCGAAAAGCCAACTCTGCCTCCGTCCAAAGGGGCCAGCGCAGCGGTTGCCGCGATTGCGCATCGACACGCGAGGACTAGAGCCTGCATAGCCGGACCATGCGTACTGTGTTCCCCATATCCGCTTGCGTCAGAAGGGTTTTGCTTGTCGACGGAAAGCAAATCTTCTCTGACGGTTCTTGTGTGTGCGAGATACGCCGGGAAATCGGCCGGGGACGGGTATGACTCTACTGTGGTCAGTTCGCCGTTCCAGACTGAGAATACTATGTCCCGTTCGCCTGAGTCAAGCGGCAAGAATCGGCCCGGTTGGAACGCCGCACAAAGTGTTTTTTGCGATATCCCAAGCCGGGACACGCGTGCGCGGGGCGATCCCGAAGGCGAATTTGCCGTCTTGCTGGCAAAACCGGAAGCGATATACACTTTGCCCACAAGCGCGGCGGCGCTGGGAAAGTTCGCAAGCCGGAATTAGCGGCAAAATCCTAAGGAGGCAATAGACGTGAAACTGCAAGGAAAGGTGTGCATCGTGACGGGGGCGGCGCGGGGCATCGGCAGGGGCATCGGTCTGCGGCTCGCGTCTGATGGGGCAAGCGTGGCATTTGCCGACTTGAACGGCGAGGGGGCCGAAGAGTCGGCGGCGGAGGCCCGCGCGCAGGGGGGCGCGGCCATCTCGGCGTCAATGGATGTCGTCGACCGGAAGCAGGTGCAGGCCCTTGTCGCGCGGACCGTTTCCGAATATGGCAAACTCGACGTAATCTTCAACAACGCCGGCATCAACAAGCCGCAGCGTTTCCTGGAGACGACCGAGGAGAATTGGGACCGCATCATGCGTGTGAACGGCCTGGGCGTGCTCATCGGCACGCAGGAGGCGGCCAAGCAGATGATTGCGCAGGGGACGGGCGGCAAGATCATCAACACGGCCTCAATCGTCGGCCGGCAGGGCTACGCCAATATCGTGCCCTACTGTGCCAGCAAGTCGGCTGTGATCATGATCACCCAGGGCGCGGCGCACGCGCTGGCCGAACATGGGATCACGGTCAATGGATTCTCGCCCGGGGTGGTCGACACGCCCTTGTGGGAGCAGCTCGATGAGGACCTGATGGAGATCGGCGACAGCTCGGAGCCGGGCGAAGCGATGCGGGACTTTTCGGCCAGCATCCTCCTGGGCCGGGTGTCGACGCCGGATGACATCACCGGCCTGGCCTCCTTTCTCGCCTCTTCGGATTCGGACTTCATCACAGGGCAGGTTATCAATGTTGAAGGCGGCATGCAGATGGTCTGAGCGCCGCCAAAGCGAGTCCGTATTCGTCAAACAGCCAGTGTAACGGAGGAGAAATCGCGATGACGGTCAGAACCTACGGCCTGATGGGTGTGGACTGGGAGGAGCGAATCAACTTCGGGCGGCTGCGCACCGAACGGCTGACCCGCGCCAAGCGGCTTTTGCGGGCGTCGGAGATGGGCGCGCTGCTCTGCTTCGACATGAACAACATTCGCTACATAACGGCGACACACATCGGCACCTGGGCGGTTGACAAGTTGAACCGCTTCTGCCTTCTACCCCAGAATGACGAGCCGATCATGTGGGATTTCGGATCCGCCGCGCGGCACCATGAGCTTTACTGTCCGTGGCTGGGGGAGGGTCGTTCACGCGCCGGCATTTCCACACTGCGCGGTGCAATGCTGCCGCAGTCGGGGCGGGCGGAGGACGTGGCACGCAAGATCCGGATCGAGCTGGAGGAGCGCGGCCTTCGCAACGAGCCCCTGGGTGTGGACGTAATCGAGCTGCCCGTTCTCTTCGCCCTGCAAAATGAGGGCATCGAGGTCGTTGACGGCCAGCAGCTCATGCAAAATGTGCGCATCATCAAGACACAGGATGAGATCACGCTGTTGTCGACGGCCTGCATGATGGTGGATGCCGCCTATGAGGAGCTCTACCGCACGATGCGCCCGGGCATAAAGGAGAGCGAGTGTGTCGGCCTGGTCAGCAAGCTGCTCCACGACCTGGGTTCGGAGCAAGTTGAGGGTGTCAACGCGATTTCAGGCGAGCGCTGCAACCCCCATCCGCATGTCTACACGGACCGCGTGCTGCGCCCCGGTGACCCGGCCTACTTCGATATCATTCACAGCTTCAACGGCTACCGGACCTGCTATTACCGAACGTTTGCAGTCGGCAGCGCCTCACACGCACTGGTCGATGCCTATGAGCGCTGCCGTGACTACCTGGACGCGTCGATTGACATGATCAAGCCGGGCATCACGACTGCAGAGGTCGCAAAAAAGTGGCCCAAGGCGGAGGAGTTCGGCTTTCCTGACGAGGAGGCCTGTTTTGCCCTCCAGTACGGTCACGGCGTGGGGCTGAGTGTGTGGGAGAAGCCGGTCTTCAGCCGCCTGGTCTCGCTCGACCATCCCGAGGTGATAGAGGAGGGCATGGTATTTGCGCTGGAGACGTTCTGGCCGGCTGCGGATGGCTGGTCCGCGGCGCGTATCGAGGAGCAGCTTGTGGTCACCGCCGACGGCTGCGAGATTATCACCCGTTTTCCGGCGGAAAAGCTGATGGTGGCCGGCTCGCGCTATTACACCGCCACCGGGCCGCTGCCCACCACACGCGAAACGGCATCCCATCTGAACAGGTCGGTGGACGACAACCGTCAAGCGGCAGTCGCGGCCGGCGCCCGAGCCGAGGGGGCTAATTCACCGGCGTGAGTGGTGGCGAGGCGGAAGGCAGCAGGCAGCAGGCTACAGCTATCCGCGTACGACACCGTAGGCGGATAGGCCGTAGAGATAGCGCACGGCCGGCGACATCTGCGCCGCGAGTTCGGCGGTGATGACGTCGCGGTATTCCGAGAACGGCTTTATCCAGCTGCACTGGTAGAACGAAATGACGGCGCGGCGCGGCCGGTCGGTCGAGTTGGGGCCGGCTCGATGCCAGGTGCTGCCCAGCCAGATGGCGGCGGACCCGGCCGGCGCGGTCAATGCCACTTCGTTCTCCTGATCACCACGAGCCCATGTTGGTTTTTTGCGTGTCAGGTGGCTGCGCGGCACGATGCGCGTGGCGCCGTTTTCGGCCGTGAAGTCGTCGATCATCCATGCGACCTGGATTCCCAGCGGGAAATCGGGCAGCGGCTCGGGCATCTGTGTCAGCGGATTGTCCAGGTGCCAGGACCCGCCCGTTGTCTGCGGGCCGATGCTGGTGGCCGAAATGTCTCCGATGATACAATCGTCGCCCAACATACGGCGGGCCAGGCCATGAATTACGGGGTGCTCGACCAACCGGTGGGCCAGCACCGTCTTGACCGGCAGGTTGCGTACGTATTGCGAGCGGTCGTGGTCGAACAGATTTGGGATGTGGATGAAGGTCTTGTTGAGCTTTTGGGGCTCGACCGGCCACGGTGTGTCGAAATTCTGCGCGCGCGTGTGGCGGATGCGCCGCATCATGCGCTCCAGCTCGGTGCTGGTAATGGCATATGACCCGCCCAGGTAGGCTTCGGTTACCGCGTCCTCCGGCGCGCCCGGTCCGTCCCCCGGATCGAAGGGGGCCTCGCGCTCGCGCTCGAACAGTTCGTCCAGCGTCGAGCGCAGCTGCTCCAGCAGATCCGGCTCCAGCAGGTCTTCCAGGATGACGTAACCCTGTTGGCTCAGGTGCTCGCTTGCGGCAGTCAGGTCAAATCGTTCGTCCATCGTCGTGCTCCTCTATTTTCCGAACTCTTCCTCACGGAACCAGCAGCCGCGGATGTAGGATTTGGGCGCTGCGTCGCGGTGATGATAGACGCAGAAGACTTCCCCGTCATCGAACTGAACCCAACCGCTGTAACCATAGTCGCCCGGCGATTCGCAGCCGTCATACTCGATTTCCAGGAATTGTGATTCTCCCCCGGCTCCCTCAAGCCCGGCAAGGTCGCCCAGCCAGGCCCAGGTGCCGGGATTTCGTCCCTCATCATTCAGCATCGTCGCGCCGGGCTTTGGCTCAACATTTCGGTATATCGCCAGCAGCTTGCCGCTTTGCAGCAGTCCGGCAGCCGGACGGTCGCCGTAGAAAGGAGCAGGACGCGGCGTGGACCAGGTGTAGCCATCGTCTTCGGAGAGGACATAGTGCGAAGGGCGGGTCGTGTGAATGTTTTCGCGCATAACGCAAAGCAGTCGACCATCCTCCAGGCGCACGACCGAGGGCTCGTCGTGCTGGAAGCCATCCTGTTCTGCGGTGAGAGCGCTGAGCGGCCAGGTGAGGCCGCCGTCATGGGAGTGTACCGTGTGCAGGCGAAAGGCGCCGGGGAAACGGATACTCCAGTAGGCAACGGCAGTGATCCAGTGGTCGGCGGTCAGCGCCAGGATTTTGTCTGTACAGAACCCCTGTACTTCCGTCAGATGGCGTTCGGTCCAGGTGCGCCCATCATCTTCGCTGAACCAGAGGTAGGTCAGGGAAGAGAGAAGGCTTTGCGGCCAGTTCCAGTCGGCGGCATCTTCCGGGAAGACGAAGGCGTCGATGTTGACGACAAGCCTGCCATCCGGCAGCTGGCCGATGCGGGGCGCGTTCCAGACCGCAAGGTCTTGGGCGAAGGTGAGCCTTTCATCCAGCTGGCGCGGGTTGGTCCAGGTGCGGCCGCGGTCGTCGCTTTCGATCAGGATGACGCGCGATGTGCTGGCTACGTGGACGTCCGCCTCGCGGTAGATGCAGAGAAGCTTGCCCGAGGGCAGCAGGCAAATGTCGGGGAAGGCTTCGTATAGGTCGTCGTTGCGGGCGAGAGTTACGTGACGCGGCTCTTTCGTCATGACGGCGGCCCCATGTTCTCCACGATTGTCTTGAAGGTATCTCTCATGCGCCGGTAGTCGGCCTCCAGGTGGTCCAGGTCAAATCCCGCCAGCAGCAGCCGGTATCCTTCCTGAATGCGATCGGCCAGCATCTCCGGCGTCAGGGCAACTGCGGCCGCCGCCTTTCCCGCCTTCTTGCACACGTCAACTACGTGCTCCAGCTCGCGTTGGATGTTGGCGTGGGCGGTGTACTCATCCGACTTCCGGCCGAGCCGCAGCGACAGGTCCATGTGACCGACGAAGAGCGCGTCCACGCCCGGAACGCGGGCAATGGCCTCTGCGTTTGCGACCGCCTCGGGAGTCTCAATCATCATGACCGTCATGAGTCGCTTGTTCCACTCGTTCAGGTCAGTCTCGATCCGCTCCACGCGAATGGCGCCGTAGGAACGGTTGCCCAAAGGAGGGAAGTAGCAGCGTGAGACGATCTCCTCTGCCTGTTCCGGCGTGTCCACCATGGGCACAATGATCCCCTCGGCGCCGGTGTCAAGCAACCTTTCGATCGTGCCGCCGTCATGCGTCCACGTGCGCACCAACGCCGGGATCCCCATCCCATATGCTGTGCGGACGCCGTGGACAAGGGTCTGCCAGTCCGTGTGGGCATGTTGCGCCTCCCACCAGATCCAGTCCATGCCCACCAACGTATACTCGATTACATCGGGAGAGCCGGAGAAGATACCGGCCCCGATCAGGTGCTGGCCCGCGGCCAATCTCTCTTTCAGATACATCTCATGCCTCGCTATGCATGCTTCCTGCATTCAGGCGCGCGTACAGCACGGGAGACCGCCAGCAGCAGGAGCTACGCGTTGTCGTTTTGGGTCAACGATGCCATGCAACTGTCCGCAAACAGAGCAACGATTTTGCTTAATCCTGGACTTGGCTGTTGGATGAATCCGCTCAGTTAAGGTGGACAATGATTTGAGGGGTATGCATAACTGCTCCAAGCTGCCGAACTGTTAACTCGAATGAGCTTAACGTCCTGAATTTCTGCTGACATTAGCGCCCCCTGCATCCCAATTCAGTCGAATTCCGCCGCGTCGGCCCCTTGTCTTACCGCAAGATCTGGCTCATTTGGCGATTTCATCCAAAAGAACCATTCCGATGCGACGCTATTTCGCAAATCTGCCATTGAGAAAAGAGTTATGCACACCATTGGAACTACTTGGAGCGCTAAACATAATCTGGGCGTTGACTATTCAATGTCGCCGGAGGAAATGGCAAAGCCTGTGGAGTATAGTCGTCGAAAACCCACCTGTCAATGGGAGTTTTTCTACTGACAAGCCGGCGCCGGGGATTGCGTTGCTCTGGCCATCCATCTCTGCCCCGGGGCTGAGCGCGCCACAGCTTCAGGGCATCGCGCGAAGCCTGGGTAGCGGCAGGGCGGATTTCTGTTATGTTCCAGCGTTCTGTCGCGCCGCAAACGGCGCTCAATTGGGCGGCCAGTCGCCAACCCAGTGTCGACTGGCTGCATTCTGCCTGAGAGAGGCGTTAGCGTACAAGGCGGCGGAACGGATCTTGCTTCAGGTCGCAGAGCAGCAGGCTGTCCAGATCGCCGGATTCGAGGCCGGATCTGATGACAGCAAAGGACTCAGATGCCGCCTCAGCGGTCTGCCGAATGTCTTCAACAGAGTGTGCCATGTTGATGCTGAAACCCATGGGGCAATGGATTCCGCGCCGGGCCATCTCCTGGATGAACAGGGTATTCACCTTGGGACGCAGAGTTTCGTCGGGCAAAGAGAGGGTGAGGTTGGGGTGGGTGTGCAGGCCGGTGAACTCACCGGAGAGGCCGGCGCCGGCGATGCTGTCATTCAACGCGCGGCGCAGTTTCTCGCCGGTTTCCAGGAAGAAGGCCGCGGAGTGGCGTCGTTTGAGCTCGCGAATCGTAGTGATGGCAGCTGCCAAACCGATGTTGTCGCTCCAATAGGAACTGGAAACAAACATACGGCCTGCCGGCTCCATCACGGCCCGCGAACCCACGACCGCGCCCATTGGGTATCCGTTCGACATCGCTTTGGCCAGGACGGTCATGTCCGGCGTGATTCCCAGGTATTCCTGAACGCCGCCCACAGACAGGCGCCAGCCACAGGAGACCTCGTCAAAGATCAGGATGGCGTCGTGGGCATGGGCAAGCGCTTTGACACCTTCAAGGTAACCTGGCTCCGGTAGCGTGGAGCGCAGCGGCTCCATCATGACGGCTGCAACTTCGCCCGCATGTTCATCCAGCAGACGCCTGAGGGCATCCAGGTCACCATAAGGGAAGGGAATGACGGTGCCGGCCAGTACTTTGGGGACACCGATCGGCTCGATGCCGGCAAAGGGAAACTCGCCGCTTACCGGGTCAGCCTCGTAGTTTGCCGCCTGGTACCAGTCGTGCCAACCGTGGTAGCCACAGAAGACGATCTTGTCGCGGCCGGTCGTTCCGCGGGCAATGCGTGCGGCGACAGCGCAGGCCTCCCCACCCCCTTTTGTGTAGCGAACCATCTCGGCGCTCGGAATCGTATCCACCAGCAGTTCGGCTAGCTCGATTTCCAGGGGGCTGTTCAGCGAGTAGAGGCTACCGCGTCTGATCTGTTTTTGGACCTCCCGATCGACGACTTCGTCGGCATGCCCAAGAATGATGGCTTCAACGCCGCTCATCCAATCGATGTATTCATTTTCATCCACGTCGATAAAGCGAGAGCCCTTGGCGCTCTGGGCATAGATCGGACTGACGCCATTGGCAAACCGGCTTGCCCGCCGACTGATCAGTTGCGTCCGCCCGGGGATCAGTTCGCCGGCGCGTTCGTATATCTCGTAAGAACGTGTAACAGCGTTTTCAGTCATGAGTAATCTCCATAAAAGGTCGCTGAACGTCGAGCAGACGGCCTGACGACATCTATCGGCCGGTTCAGTCGTCAGTTGTCGGCCGTAGTATGGTTCCGTCCGGCAGACGGGCCGCAAATGCGAAACACCAGGCTCCCCAGCTCAGGCTGCGGTGGTTGTTCAGTTTCAGAGTGATCTTGTTGCGGCCGCGTTTCAACGTCACCGTCACCTGCCGGGAATCGAAGAAGCGATGATGTGTGGGCGGCAAGATTGTCTGATCGTTCACCTTGACAACCAGGGTGTCGTCCCAGGCGAGTTGAAGGACTGCTTGCGTATCCGCCGGGCTATCCAGCCAGGCAAGCGCGCAGGCTGCCGCCGGCCACGTGCGTGCGATATCCTTGGTGTCCGGCCGGAACACGTGGCCGAAGTCGATAAAGCCATCGATCGCGCTGCGGCGCGTCCAGCGCGCAATATGCTGTTCAGGTTTTATCGAGGAGGGTTGACGCCAAGGTGAGGCGTCGTCAAAGCCGCCATCCCACGAGCCGCTGGGGTCGAACGCCTTCTCTGGCGGCAGTTCAGCGGACATCGCCTGCCCGTCCGCATCCTCGAACGGCCCACACAGCCACCAACTTCCAGTCGTCTCCAGGGGCAGATCATACTCGCCGCGGCGCAGTTCCAGTCCCGGTCGTCCTGTTGGGAGCGTCAATCCTTTGATCGTTGCCGGATCCACCAAATCCCATGGGGGCATGCGGAAGAATGGGCGATGCGGTTCGGTCTGATACCAGTAGGCTGTACTACAGATGTCGTTCCCCACACTGCCAAAGCGGAAGTGTAGATGTTGATTGAAAGGAAGCGCGTCCTTTTCAAAGAAACGGTAGGCCGCCAGACTCTGGTAGGCTCTGGCAGGGCCAAGATCCTCGTGCACGTAATAGGGCATGCCCTGGTAGAGGGTCGTATCGGGCTTGTGCAGCACGCCCCCGCCGCCGACGCCAAAAGTGTCCTCTCCGCCGCTGCCTCGCAAGAAGGCCGGATTCTGTTCACCATCGATATAGATATTGTCGGCCCCCCCGTGGGACCAGCGAGCCGCGTCATCGCGAACGCGCACACCGTAAGTAAAGCCCAGAAGCCTGCCCTGGCCGGCCGCGTCGAGAACCAGATAGTCTTCGCCGAAGGCCTGGCAGGGGTACTCGCGCCGCCATTGCGCATGGAACCTCAACGGCTCTTGCAGGCTGTCGGCAGGATATTCGTGCCATTCGATGTGCCAGAAGAGATCCAGACCCTCGGGGCTTACCTCAACCTCGATTCGAGCTTGCGACGCAAACGGCATCGGAAAGAAGCTCGTGTAGGTGTCCCGATCCGATGTGGCGAGATAAAGGCTGTTGATGGGGTACATGACCACCCCATGGCATAGCCCGAAGAAGTCCCCAATCGGGGCTTCGACACTCGGCTGCTCCTCGCCGTCCCAGTAGATTCGCAGTATCGCGCGGCGGTTATGACCCGTCCCCATCCAGATGCGCTGAATGCAGCCTGGCCCTTTCAGTTCGGCCAACTCGATCCGCTGTCCCTTGACTTCTGGGACTGTAGCCAGAATTCGTCTTGGCGTGTACTGTTTCGGAAGATGTAGATCCATAATGTTTGCCTGCCTCTATTGGCCCTTTGCGTGCCTGCGCGGTGCGCAGGGCGGGTGGTTGTTGCTGCCGAGAAACTTTCGCTGTATGTTTCATTCACCTCTCAAGCGGCTCTTTCGACGCCTGAGAGCGTCAATTCGTCCTGGAAGTGGCACGCGCCCCAGTATCCCAACCGACCGGCTACCGGTTTCAGACGGGGTTCCTCCACCATGCAAATCTCCTGACGATACGGACAGCGGGTGTGAAATCGGCAGCCGGGCGGAGGCGCACTGGGATCGGGCAAGTCGCCTGCGGCGATGGGTCGGGCGGATTGAAGTCCTGGGCTGGGCAGGGGAATGGAAGCGAGCAGAGCTTCGGTGTAGGGATGGACCGGCGACGAACAGATGGCCGTTGTGCTGCCAAGCTCCACAATCTTGCCCAGATACATCACGGCGACTCGATCACTGATGTGGCGTACGACCGCGATATCATGCGAGATGAAGAGCATAGTCAAATTCAACTGTTGTTGAAGTTCCATAAGCAAATTCAAGACCTGTGACTGCACCGAAACATCAAGCGCTGAAACCGGCTCGTCCGCCACGATAAAAGACGGTTCGGTTGACAGCGCTCGGGCAATTGCGATGCGCTGTCGCTGACCGCCGCTGAAAGCGTGGGGAAAACGGCTCTGGTGCTCGGCGCGCAGCCCGACCATTTGCAACAGCCTGCCAACGCGCGCATCTACCTCCTTTCCCTTGGCGAGATTGTGTAGAATGAGGGGCTCACCCACAATGTCGCGCACGTTCAGGCGTGGGTTCAGCGATGACAGGGGGTCCTGAAAGATCATCCCCATGTGGCGTCGCACGCCTTTCATGGCCGTTTCCGAAATGTGCGTGATATCTTTGAGCTCGCCGTCGATCATGCACAAAATGTTGCCGGCAGTCGGGTCTACCAGCCGGGTGATCAGCCGGCCTACGGACGTTTTGCCACAGCCCGATTCGCCCACCAGGCCGAGGATTTCTCCGCGGTTGATTGTCAGGTCGATGTCATCTACCGCCCGCACCGCGCCCACCTTGCGTCGTAAAATGCCCTTGTAAATCGGATAGTGCAGTGTCATCTCTCTGATACTGACGCCAACATCGCCGTCGTTTGTACTCTCGCTCCAAGCGGCGCCGACTCTGTTCGGGATCTGGAAGGCGCCGTTTGCCGGCGCCGCCTGGCGAGACGTTGACGCGGTCGGCGGCGCCGGCGCTCCTTCGTGCACGATTTGGTCCGTCTGAGCTTGCGGGGACTCGAGAGAAATGGCAGCGGTCGGAGCTGGCGAGTCATACAGCCAGCACTTGGCCTTGTGTTGCTCGCTCAGGGTGATAAGCGGCGGTGTCTCCAGACACTTGGACATTACGTCGGGGCACCGGTCGGCAAAAACGCAACCCTGTGGCGCCAGCGTCAACTCGGGAACAACACCCTTTAGCGACTGCAGGGGCGTCTTTGGTTCACTGTGCAGGCTGGGAATCGATGCCAGCAGTCCTTGTGTATAGGGATGGGCCGCCTGTTCAAAAACCTCCCTCACTGTGCCGGTCTCGACGATGACCCCCAGATACATGACGGACACGCGATCGGCAGTGCTCGCCACCACCCCCATGTTGTGGGTTATCAACAGCACCGACATGCCAAGCCGATCGCGCAGCCGTTTGATCAGGTCCAGGATCTGGGCCTGGATGGTGACGTCGAGAGCTGTGGTCGGTTCGTCTGCGATCAGTAGCTGCGGATGGCAAGCCAAAGCCAGCGCGATCATCACCCGCTGGCGCATGCCGCCGGACAACTCATGAGGATAGCGGCTAAGGAGCCGGTCCGGTTGTGGAAGCCCCACCAGCTCCAGCATCTCTTCCGTTCGGGCGTAAGCCTTGTTAAGGCCGATTTTTTCGTGTTCGAGAATTCCTTCAGCGACTTGGTTGCCAACGGGCATCATCGGATGCAGCGATCGCATCGGCTCCTGAAAAATCATCGAAACCTCGCGCCCGCGAATCTGCCGCAGTACGCGCTCATTGCCGCGGTTGACCAGCATGTTCTTCCTGCCGGCGCGGGTATTCAACCAGATTTCGCCGCCTTCGAAGACGGCCGGCGGTGAGGGCACGAGACCGACCACGCTGCGCGCGGTGACGCTTTTGCCACAGCCGCTCTCCCCCACCAACCCGACAATTTCACCCGGCTCCACGGCAAAGCTTACGCTGTTCACGGCCCGCGTTGTGCCCACGACTGAGCGAAAGCTCATCTGCAGGTCTTTGATCTCGAGTATCATGCTGATTCCGGTTGGGTGATTCGAAACCCAGCGGCCATGAAATTTCGGCGCTCAGTAACGCGAATGTGGATCGACCGCATCGCGCAGGCCATCCCCGACGAAATTGAATGCCAGGACGGTGACGATCACAAAGACTACGGGTGTGATCAGCCACGGCGCCACCCCGAGCACGGAAACTTTCTGAGACGCTTGTAGCAGGACGCCCCAACTCACCGCCGGCGGCCGCAGGCCAAGTCCCAGAAAGCTCAGTGCAGTCTCGCCCAGGATCATCTCCGGCACCGACAATGTAGCGGCAACGATTGCATAGCTGAGGTTGGCGGGGAAGATATGGCGTCGGATGATCCAGAACTTGCCTCCGCCGCCCATGCGCGATGACAGAACATACTCCTCGTTCTTCAGGGAAAGTGTCATGCCGCGCACAATGCGCGCCAAGCTGCCCCAATTGAGAATAGAGAGGATGATCGTGATGAAAAAGAAGATACGGCGCGGGCTCCAATCCAGTGGCAGAAGCGCTGACAGAGCCAACCACAAGGGGATGCTGGGGAAGGAGAGCAGGACTTCAATCCCACGTTGAATCGCCTGGTCAACGATCCCGCCGATAAAACCCGAGATCATGCCGACGATGATACCCAACACCAGGCTGATGGCAACACCGCACAACCCGATCGTGGTCGAGAGACGCGCGCCATAGATGATGCGTGAGAACAGATCCCTGCCCTGATTATCCGTTCCCAGCAGGAAAGTTTCACCGCCCTCAATGCCAAAGAGATGCCGGTCGCTCTTGAAGAAGAGGAATTCGTACTCCTCACCACGGACGAAAAAGCGCAGCGGATACTTTTCCGACGTATCCTCAATGTAGGTACGCCTCAGCGTCTCGGGGTCCCTACCCTTTTTGTATGCGTAGACAAAAGGCCGCAGGTGCAGGCCTCCTTCAGCATCGACAAACCGGGGAAGCCGAGGTGGCGCCAGGATAGCGCTGAATCGGGTCGTTTTTCCGTAGGGTGCAAAGAATTCTGCGCCCAGGGCCACGACGTAGAGGGTGATCAGTATCCAAAAGCCGACAATAGCGAGCCTGTTCTTGCAGAAGCGCAAATAGAGCAGTCTTCTGTAAGATACCTGCTGCGTTGCCGAGAGATCAGATACGTCTTCCGCATCACGAGTGGCTGTGGTCATCTTGATTCGCGTTTCCTGGTAGGAACAACTCATTCCAGTCCAGTGATTCGAAGAAAGTCAGATCAGCCTTGGGGCGAACAGATGAATCGAAGATGGGAATGTTGTTGTCATCGCCATAGAATAGGCTGAACGTCGTTCGACAACCCGGGCGAGTGGCGTTGCGGACGTTGATGGTGTTCACATGGTTCAGACGGGTCATGATCAGTTCTTAGCCGACAGTGCAGAACCTGGCGGATGAAGACTGGCAACCAAGGCGAATTTCGCTGGACAGCAAGGCATTTGGTGCGGATTGCCCACTTAAGGCGTGGGCGTCCCGACTTTCCTTACGCGATAGGTAATCCAGGGTGCCCTTTGCACCCCGCAGTGCAGAGAAGGGCGAGTTTCCAATCTGAAGGCACATTCGCCACCGGTGTTAGCTATCCAGGCGGATGCGCGGGTCCAGCCAAGCCAGAGTCAGGTCGGCCAGGAAGTTGCCGACGACAAGGGCGAAGGTAAGCAAGACGATGATGGTGCTCGCGAGATACATGTCTTCGCTCATCAGGGCATTCAGGAGGAGAGGGCCGACGAGCGGCAAGAGCAAGACGAGCGATACGATTGTCGCGCCGCTGATTATGCCTGGGAAGCTCAAGCCGATGCTGGATACAATTGGATTGATGGCCACTCTCAGGCCATGTTTGAAATAAACTTTCGCGCTGGAAAGCCCTTTCATCCGCGCCGTGTCGATGTAAGGCTCACTTAACACATCTAACATCTGGGCGCGCATGACGCGAATGGTGCCGGCCGTGCCGGCTGTGCCTATGATGACCACGACGACCCAGATGTGCTTCAGGAAGTCGACCAGCTTCGCCCAGGACCAGGGGGCGAAGAGATACTCGGCCGAGAACAGCCCGCCTACGCTGGTGGATCCAAATACCATGACGGAGATAAAGAGGATGATCAGGGCCAGGAGGAAATTGGGAGTCGCCATGCCGATGAAACCAATGATGGTGAACAGATAATCCCACCCCGAATACTGTTTGACAGCTGAAAACATGCCAATGGCGATTCCCACCACGATGATGAAAAGCAACGTGGCTAGGCTGACGACCATGGTAAGTAGCAGGCGCTCGTGCAGGAGATCGGCGATTGGCTGATTCATCACCATGGAGTAGCCGAAATCTAGGGTGATGATAGAGTAGAGCCAGCGCCAAAACCGGACTGGCAATGGTTTGTCGAGGGCAAATCGTTCGATGACCGGTTTTACCTGGGCCTCGATCTGCGCCGGCGGGATCCTTTCAGTTTCAAGCTGCCCGCGCAGGACGGTCGAATAATCGCCCGGCGGCAACTCAACCACAACGAAGCTGACGATTGAGCTGAGCAGCAGGACCAGGAGCATGTTCAGCAGGCGGCGGATTATGAACTGTTGCATCGTTGTTCTCGCAACAAGGGAGGAGAGAGAACAGCACTGGATAGTGGCGAGTGCAAAGCACCCGCCACTATTCACAGTCCACGAACCACTTTTCTCTTATGACTCATCAAGCCAGAACTGGTGGAACCAGGTGTCCCCTTCGTCGGGATTGATGACCAACATTTCGTCGGTTCCAAACCGGCCCCAAACGCCGCGCAGTTTTTTGCTGGCTCCGATCGGTTTCGGACCATTCTGCACAAATCCCATGCCGAAGAGCTGGTCGGCAAGGAGCAATTTTTGGCGGCGCAAGGCATCGCGGCGCTCCGCCTCGTCCGTGGTGGTGAAGCAGATCTCCTCCAACTCAAACAACTCGCGCAGAGCTCCGGTAGGCTCAACGCCTGGGCGTTCAGCCTCCGGCTTGTCTCGGTTGCGCCACCACGCCGCATTGGACGGAGCGAAGCCGTGGGCGCCGGTGCCGATGACTAGGTCCCACAACCAGGTGCCGCCCCACCAGCCGAGGACATATACTTCGAAGTCCCGGTTTGTCAACCTCTCGACCCGCACCGGCCATGTTACACCTTTGGCGACGGAGCGTACACCCACTTCACTCCACTGCTCCGTAATGATCTCAAACACTTCGTCGGTGCCGAGACCGGACGGCCAGCCCGGAATGTAATAGGCGATCAAGGTCATTTTCGAGCCGTCGGCAAATGTCCTGAAGCCCTCATCGTCGCGGTTGTCCAGGCCCATGGCATCCAACATATCGGACGCTTTCTGTGGGTCGTAATCAATCCATTTGCCGTCGATTTCCGCATCGTACTGGCCAGATTCGCTGATGCCCTGCCCGACCTCGCCAAAGCCACCGTAAACTGTTTCCAAGATGAGGTCCCGGTCAACCGCGACTGAAAGTGCTCGTCGGAAGTCCGGTTCGCCCAGGACTTCAGCCCAGTTGGGGTCGGCATGCGCGGTATTGAAGCCGATGCCCAAGTTCGTTTCTCGCTGGTAGAACAGCGTGTCGATCTGGGACTTTTCCTCATTCTCTTTGAACAGTGTGATGTCGGCGCCGGTGGTCGTTCGGCGAATGTAGTGTGTTTCACCGGCCAGGAATTTGAGCCTTTCGGTCTCGCCATCCGCGTCCCCGAGCAGGAAGTTTTCGCAGTAGTCGGTGTAAGGCAGCTGCCGGCCTTGCCTGTCGACTGCCCAGTAGTAGGGATTGCGCTCCAGACGGACCAGCTGCCCTTCCTTGTAGTCTACAATTTTCCAAGGCCACAGGACGGGACGATCGGGGTCCTCCAGGTAGCGCGGTAGTCGTCTGAGGGCATCGAACATTTCCTGGAACTGCTCCTTCGGATCCTTGCCGGAAACCGGGTTGAATGCCGGGTGGAGCTTCTCCACGAAATGAGGGGCGCAGCGGTCAATCGGCGAGGTCTCTCCGCCGGCAAATCCCTGGGTTTCCAGCAGAAAGAGGGGCTTGGCCTTGCCGAAGGTGACCTGCACCGTGTACTCATCGACGGCGATCAGGTTGTCCGCGCCAGCGTCCAGATTGTACAGGCTCGGCGGGGAGTCTGCGAACTCGGATCGCACGATGTTCTCCCACCACCAAAGGATGTCGGCGGAAGTGTAGAACTCGCCATCGGACCACCTGAGTCCTTTCCGCAGGAAGAATGTCAGGGACGTGAAGTCATCCGAGAACTCCCATCCCTCCGCAAAGTGGGGCACGAACTCGCTGCGATCGGAAAGTAGCCGCGCGTAGTTGACCTGGGCCAGCATGTCGATGTCCTTTACGTGACCCAGTTTCAAGGTGCCGCCATAGCGGGCTTCTTCCGGCTCGAGAATCTGAACATCCTTTGCGTCCCAGACCAGAGGGTTCTGCGGCAGGCGTTGGTCAAGCGGCGGTAAGGTTCCGGCCTCGACCATTTCAGCCAGCATGGGCGCTTCCGGCCCTGACGGCGCTGCGGGGGCAGCCGGCATCTCTGCCGGCGCCGCTTCCTGCGCCTCCGGTAGACATGCCGCCAGCGCGGCGCCCGTCGTTGCCAATGCGGACAGATGCAAAAACGTTCGGCGTGTGATCTCTCGCTCTCTCATGGTTCTTCCTCCTTGTGTAGGATAGACGCGAGCGACGAAAAACTGAGATTCACTCAAGCACAATGTGTCTGCAGGAAGGCCAAAATTCAGCAGGTTATTGCCACTATAATTCTGGTAAAGAAAGCTGTTAATTATATAAAGTATAAATTCTGACTTCCGGCTTGTCAAGGCCGATTTCTGGCGCTGGCTTTTCTCTCGAGTGGGGTGAGGTTATGGCTGCCCGGAGGCAGGCGGGGCAGTTGCGGGCGAGGCGACCGAGTTCCCAAGGGCAGTTCTCCCCCAGCTGGGACGCACCTTTCGCACCTCTGTCAGGCCGGTTGCAGGGAAATGCACTGCTCTGACGGCCAACATTAGTGCGAAAGTTGAACGGCGGCAGAGAAGATTCGTGCTGTTATCATGTGCCCATATTGCCTCTCAAGCGGCGTGCAGCTCTGTTGGTGGTGGCATGCGGGGCAGGAGGGCCTGGCGCGCGCTGGCAGTGACACGGGCGCGGCGGCGCCGGCCGGCAGTTCATCGCGCTGAGGCGATCCCTGTCCGACTCTCGTAGAATGAAGGTTTTGGGAGGAATTGGGGTGAATCAAACAGCCTGGCGTTCGTAGACCTGCTCGTTTTCTTCCAGGCCGGACAGCGCTTCGCTGCGTTCACCATCGGTTACGCCCAGCGTGATGTCGACTTCAACCGTGCTCTCGCCTTCTTTGACCAGAACGTAGCGCCGGTTGCAGTAGCTGTGAATCGTAACGTTGGGGATGGTCCGCACATCCTCTTTGCGTTCGACGACGATACGCATGTCGGCCAGCGAGCCGACCTCCAACGCCAGCTCGGGCGCGCAGAGTTCGATCCGTGTCGGCAGGCCTTCGTCCGCACCGCCGCCGCGATTCGACCAGCCCGAGCAGGGTAACGCTATCGATTGTATCGCCGCGCTAAACCGGATGGACTGCTTTGGGGAGCGGCACAGGCGTGAGGATCGGTGTGGGCGTAACCGGAACGTCACCGGGCAACCGTTCACAAGCCCCGAGATGCGCGGCCAGCGGCAGCAGCCATCCAATTGTTGTGTATCGAGATCTGCGTATTGTGGGCTTCTTTGTTTGCAGGGGAACGCCGCGTTCAGTCAACGATGCGCGCCTGCCGCAGGGTCACCGCCCCAGGCGGAACCCGCCGGCCGTGAGCGCGGGCGGGCTACTCGATCTCTTCCGGGCGTACCTCGCGCCCCTCCTGCGCGGACAGCTGTGCCGCGCGACAGAACTGAAGGATCGCCTTGCCTTCCTCTCCGTCCAGCGGTGACTGTCTCCCTTGCGCGATTGCGTCGACAAAGTCCTGCACGCCGGCGACGAAGCTCGCGCCCCAGTCCGAGTCTACTTCCGGGAACTGCGTGGTCTTGCCGTCCCGGTACATCTCCAGCGCCGGCCTGTCGAGCAGCATCGAAGTGCAGCGGTTGACCCAGATGAAGCCGCGCGAGCCGGTCAACTCGATCCACTCATCCTCCGGGCGCCCGTATTTCGTGCGGACCAGAATGTCGTCCGAGGTCACCGCTTCGTAGGACCCGTACTTTTCGGCGTTTGCGTACTTCCAGATGACGACCGCCGGGCTGTCCAGCATCCATCCATGCTGAATCGGGCGCTGCGTGATCCAGGCGAACACCTTTTCCACCTCGCCCATATACCACCGGGCAACAGAAAACAGATGGTAGCCGTAGTCGAGGATGACACGGCCGCCGCCGCCCTGTGCAGGGTCAAAGCGCCAAACCCAGCGCCGGTAGGGTATCTCCCAGTCCGTTCCCGAAACGCCCTGAACGCACTTGATGCGTATCGAGAGCGGCTCGCCGACTGCGCCGGCGTCGAGCAGCTCTTTCGCCTTCACCAGGGGAGGGTAGAAGCGGAAGTTTTCGAAGACGCGCATCAGCCTGTCCGTGCGCCGCGCTGCCGCGATGATAGCCTCACATTCGGGCACGGTTATCGCCATCGGCTTCTGTATCGAGACATGCTTGCCCGCCTCAAGCGCGGCGATGCCCATTTCGGCATGCAGATGGTGGGGAGTGATCACCTCTACCGCGTCGATTTCTGGGTCAGCCAGCAGCTGCCGGTAATCTGTGTACGTCCTGTTGATTCGCCATTCTGAGGCCCGGCGCTGGAGAAGGGACTCGTCCACGTCGCAGATCGCCTGTAGCTCCGCAGTGGGGTTGTCCTTGTAGCCGAGGTAATGGAGGTCGGTGATGGCGCCCGCGCCGATGAAGCCTACGCGCAGCTTGCTCATTGCACCGCATCGAACATGCGCGCCGACGGGTCCATTATTGGCCAGGGCAGGGTGCCCGGAAGCTCGATCAGGGTTGTCCTATCCGCTTCGATCGCTTTGGAAACTGCCGGGCCGAGCTGTTCGATCGAGTCCACGCGGCAGCCGTCAACGCCGAACGCGCCCGCCAAAGCCATGAAGTCCGGGTTCACAACGTCGACCTCGTGCGCGGCCCCGTAGCGCACCTCCTGTTGCGGCCGCAGCACGCCGTACGCGCTATCGTTGAAGACCAGAACAACGAGCGGCAGGTCGTATTGCACCGCCGCAGCCAGCTCCTGGCAGTTGAACATGAAGCCGCCGTCGCCGCACAGGACCACCACCGGGCGCTCCGGTCGCGCAACCTTCGCGCCGATCGCGGCCGGCAGGCCGAAACCCAGCGTGCAGAACCCCCAGGGGTAGACAAATGTACCCGGCTCGTAGATGTCGATCAGCCGCCGGCACCAGTAGGCCGCTACCGTCAGGTCGCTCACGATGATCGCCTCGCGCGGCAGGGCGGAACGCAGCGTGTGGACCAATTCTATGCCTTCGGGCGCACGCGCCTGGCAGGAGCGCCAGACCTGCTGCCTGAGATCGGCGATCTCGGCCGCCCGGCCGCCCGGCTGCCTGCGCACATCCTGCAAACGCGCGTTGATCTGTTGCAGCGCGACGCGGGCATCTCCGACGACACCGACCGTCGACCGATAGTTGCGGTCGATCTCCTCTTCGTCGATGTCGATATGGATCAGACAATCCGGCAGTTGCAGCGCCCAACGGTCCGTCTCCTCCTCGGTGAAGCGCGTGCCGACCGCCAGCATGAGATCGCATTCAGACAGAAACGCTTGCGCGTCGGGGTACAGCAGCGCGTTGCCGGCGGCCAGCGGGTGGTCCTCGGGCAGAACGCCCTTGCCCAGCACCGTCGTGAAGACAGGGGCCTGCATGCGCTCCGCCAGCTGCAGCAACTCTGCGCCGGCGCCGCTGAGAATGGCGCCGCCGCCAGCCCAGATGACCGGCCGCTGCGCGGCACGCAGCAGCCGCACCGCCTGTTCAATCTGATCTGTATCGGGGACGAGGCGCTGGGGTGTCGCGGGCCCAGGAAGGGTAATTTCGCCGCTTTCGTCCAGTGTGTCGCAGGGGATCTCCACGGCGGTCGGCCGCGGCCGACCGGTCAGCATCTGGGCAAAGGCCTCTCGCATCGTTGCGGGGATCGCCTCCACGGTGTCGGCGCGTGCCCTCCACTTCGTCACCGGCGTGAAGCTCCCCAGCTGGTCATGACACTCGTGCAGATACCCCTTGTCGAGGCCGATTCCCGCCGCGGGGATCTGGCTGGCGATGCACAGAACGGGGGACGAATCGCTGTAGGCCGTTCCCAGCGAGGCCAGCGTGTTGAGCGCGGCTGGACCCGTCGTGCAGATGCAAACGCCGATTTTCCCGCTGGCGCGAGCGTAGCCGTCAGCCATGAAGGCCGCGCCCTGCTCATGGCGGGCGAGAATGTGGCGGATGCCACCGGTGTGGCGCAGGGCATCGTAGATCGCCAGATTGTGTGTGCCTGGTATGCCGAACACCGTGTCGACACCGTGTGCCGTCAGCGAACGAACGACTGCTTCACCGCCGGTCATACGCATACGAAATCCTTCCAATTTACTACGTTACTCGTACACTTGGTTGGGCAGAGACAGGGAGCCTGCAGGACTGAGGGATCGGTAGAAATGCGGTAACCATCCTGCGTGATGGTTTTTTCAGCCGTCCGCCGCCCAAGTCGACTCGGGGAGTCCTGCGGTCTGGCCGGCTGGAGATCTGCTTATTGACGTGTCCGGCAGAGTTACTATACAATCGTTTTGGATTGCCGCCAAGATAGCAGAAAATGTGGTCGGCAGCAGTCCGAGACGATGTTGTCGTTATTCTAACACCGTGCTCCACAGCTTTATAGCGGGAACTGCTTGCCGCGACTACTTCCAAGTGCTATGTCGTTGTCCTAACCCATAGGGACCTTGGCGACGCCGGCAGCGATTCCTCATTATTGGCAGGGGCGCGTTTCGTTCAACCGGGTCAGACGGGGCTTCCGCCTGGCACGTACCACACCAAAAGGGGAGGAATCATGATTCACAAAAGGGCATGGAGATTCGTCGCTCTTGTCGTCGTCCTGGCTGTGGCTCTGGCCGGCTGTGTGCCGGTTCAACCGGCCGCGATGGGCGACGATATGGCACCCAAAGAGGTCACGATCGCGGTCGGCATCGAGCCGGTCAGCCTCGACGCCTGGCGTTCTTTTGGCGAAACAGGCTCGGCAGGTTTTCGCAACGCGCTTGAGCAGCTGGTAGCCCGTGACTATGTCAACGGTGGCTTCCTGCCGATGCTGGCAACTTCGTGGGAGCGGCTGGACGACACTACGATTCGCTTTACCTTGCGCGAGGGCGTTTCCTTCCACGACGGTTCGCCCTTGAACGCTGAAGCGGCCGCGATCAGCATCAACCACATCTTTGATCCCGATAATGCCTTTGATATGCTCGATATACTCGGCTCCATGAGCGCCGCGGCCGTGGATGAGTATACGCTCGATGTCTCGACCCCGGACCCGGACCCGATCCTGCTCGGTAAGGTCGAGTGGGTTGCCATTTCGTCCGCCAAGCAGCTGTCCGAGGACCCGGATTCCTACCATTCGCAGATCATCGGCACCGGTCCCTATCAGTTCGTCGAGTGGCGCAGAGGTGAGTCGATCTCCTACGAGGCCAACCCCGATTGGTGGGGCCTTGACAATCCCGACGATGCCGGTGGCGCCCAGACCTTCCAAAAGGCTACCTACCGCTTCCTCCCGGAGTCCCAGGTGCGTGTCGCCGCTGTCCAGGCCGGCGAGGTCGACCTGGCCCAGTACATAACGCCGGAGCAGTGCCAGGCGCTCGACGCCGATGACGACACCAGCTGCGAGTCGGCTCCCAGCGTGGAGACCATCTTCATCCGCATGGACACCAACAGCCCGCTCCTGTCCGACAGGCGCGCGCGGCTTGCCTTCCAGTTGGCAATCGACAAGGAGTCGATCGTCGACAACATTCTCGGTGGTGCAGCCACCGTCGCCGGACAGATCGTAAACTCAACGGCTACCGGCCATGACCCCAGCCTGGAACCGTATCCCTACGATCCGGACCAGGCGCGCGAGCTATTGGCGGCCGCGGCGGCCGACGGCGTGCCCACCGATATGGAGATAACACTGGGCGCGCGCCACGCCGTCTTCCCCAGGTCCGAAGAGGTGCTGCAGGCCGTGGCAGCGATGCTCGAGGAGGTCGGTTTCAGCGTAACGACAACCTTCTACGATCCGGAAGGCTTCGGCCAGGTGATGCTTGTCAACATTAAGGACGTGCCCGAGGACCGTAACTTTGTTGCTATCCATCTGCATGGCAACGAGATTATGGACTACGCCGCCTCCTTCCGCAACTACTACTCCTGCGGGGGTATCCTCTCGGTTTATTGCAACCAGGAAGCCGACGCAGTGTGGATGGAAGCGCTGCCGTTGTCGGGCGACGAGCGCGATATGAAGCTGCAGGAGCTGAACCGGATCGTGCATGATGACGTCGCCATCGGCTATATCGGCCACGTGGACCTCTCCTACGGTGTCGGCAGCAGCCTCAACTGGGCCCCCAAGCTCGACCACCGACTCATCGTCAAGGAGATGACGGAGAAATAGCCGACACAAGAAACCTCGCGGGGAGTGGCGAAATCAACGTGAACCACTCCCGACTATTCTGCTCTTAGACGGTCACCGCGGCGCTGCAGATGGCGCCGCGGTCCGTCTGTATTCGGAGACTTTACACCGATTTGTAACGCGCGAAAGTTAGGCCAACTGCGAGCGCGACGCAGCGGAGACGGGCAATGAGTGAAAGCAGCCGGACTGGCATTGTCGTGGCTGGCGTGATCGGAGGCGCACTGCTGGGCGGTCTGTTCGCCTGGCTGTCGAGCGCCCGCGCCGGGGAGGGCGACGAGACGGAAAGAGAACCGATTGGTCCGACAGAGTACTTTCAGCTCGGGATCGGTATCCTGACGCTGGCGCGCCAATTTCAGTCGTTGCTCCAGCGCAAAGTTTGAAGTCGGTTGCTGCACTATTCGTTTAACGTGAGAACAGTTCATAAAGGAATGCAGCCGTGATTCCAACAGGCCAACTCGGTAGCAGCAGCAGACCGGTGCGCATCGCCATAATCGGCGCCGGACCGTCCGGCTTCTACGCTGCCGGCGCGCTCCTGCAGCAGAAGGATGCCCATGTCACGATCGACATGTTCGACCGACTTCCCACCCCCTATGGTCTCGTTCGCTATGGGGTAGCTCCCGATCACCAGAAAATCAAGTCCGTTACCCGCATTTATGAACGCACGATGAAGGACAGCCGTGTGCGCTATTTCGGCAATGTCGATCTCGGCACCGACATTTCCCACGCCGACCTCAGAGCGCACTACGATCAGATTATCTACGCGGTCGGCGCGCAATCAGACAGGAAGCTCGACATTCCCGGCGAGGACCTTGAGGGAAGTTTTTCCGCCACTGAGTTTGTGGCCTGGTACAACGGCCATCCCGACTTTCGTCACTATGACTTCGACCTGACCGTCGAGAGCGTCGCAGTGATCGGCGTCGGCAACGTGGCGATGGACGTGACGCGTATTCTCGCCAAATCGGTCGACGAGCTGAAGACCACCGACATCACCGACTATGCCCTTGAGGAGCTGCGCGAGAGCAAAGTCCGGCGCGTTCACATTTTTGCGCGCCGTGGGCCGGTACAGGCCAAATTCACAAATCCGGAGATTAAGGAGTTGGGCGAGCTGGAGGTCGCCGATGTAATCGTCAATCCGGCCGACCTTGTCCTGGACGAGGCCAGCCGCGCCGAGCTGGCTGAGGACCGCACGTCGCAGCGTAATATGGAGACGCTGCGCGAACTGGCCGAGCGCGGCTCGACCGGCAAACCAAAGCAGATCGTCTTCCATTTCCTGCGTTCACCCACCGAGATTTCCGGCTCAGCTGGAGCGGTCGGCGCGATGATGACCGAAAAGAACGCTCTCTACGCGACCGAAACGGGCTATCTCTCCTGCCGCGGCACCGGTGCCTACAAGGAGTTTGACGTGGGCCTGGTCTTTCGTTCGATCGGCTACCGGGGTGTGCCCATTCCCGGCGTCCCGTTCTACGATCGCTGGGGGATCATCCCGAATGAAAAGGGACGCGTTACCGCCGAGCACGGCGGCTTGGTCGTGCCCGGTGAATACACAGTCGGCTGGGCCAAACGGGGCCCGACAGGCGTGATCGGCACCAACAAGCCGGATGCTGTCGAAACGGTTAAGTTAATGATGGAAGATGTGATTTCAGCCAACGTTTCGGCCAGGGCGGCCGCGAGCGCGGTCGGAACTGCCGCCAACGGTCAGCAAAGTCCGCTGTCGGATGCACAAGACCGCGCCGTCAACGACATCGTTGAGATCCTGCGGGAAAGGGGAGCCACCTTCGTTTCCTTCGCCGACTGGCAGATTCTTGAGCAGATTGAGAATGAGCGCGGGGCGCAGCGGGGGCAGCCGCGAGTGAAGATTGCCGACGTGGAAGAAATGCTGCGTCTGATCCGGACTGCCAAAGAAAGGGTTGCGCCGTAGCTGTGCCGTCCTCAGCCCCCTTTTTTCTTCTCCTCTTCCGCCTTCGGTTCGAGGAGCGCGTCCATCTCCTGCGTTTCCTCTTCGCCTTCCGGCGCTGGACTCTCGCCGGTTTGGCTGGCAGTTATCTCTGCAGAGTCCGAGATGTCGGTGTTGGCGTTTACCAACGCCTCCTCGTCAGTCTCCGCTTCGGCAAGCGCCTGTTGTTCTTCTGATCCGGTCTGGTCGCCATTCTCTCCGCCCTCTGGTTCAAAGGGAAGAGCCACGGGAACATGGGCGGGCAGGGCGGCTTCTATTTCTTCAGGAGCCGCCGATCCCCAAAAGGCGCTGACCGATGAAAGCACTGGCAGTTCATGCAGGCCGAGAGTCGTCTTTGTTTTGGTAGTCAATGGCGTTCTCTTCACGATTTCCTCGGGGGCCGGTACGGTTTCGGGTTCCTGGTCATCGGGCGCCTCCAGGAGCGCGTCTGATCCCTTAGGCAGCTTTTTCATTCTCTGGTAGAGACGCGCCAGCGTCGGGCCGACCGCATCCAGGGGAAGATGGCTTCGCAGCGGCGTATCCGACGATTCCCACAAGTGGGCCAGCTCCTCAAAGTCCCAGGTGGCGGAAAGCACGCTCTCGCTGCGGACGTTCGACGCCTCAACGAGGATGCCGCTTGAACGGGGCGTAAGCTCCTGCGGCGCCATCAGCGATGAACGGCCTACGAACGGGTCGCGCTGGCGGCGGCTGAACTCGTTGTGACCGACGAGAAAGCTGATTGCTGCGAAGAGCTGGTTGTCCTGCATCCGCGCCAAAATGCCGGCGCGCAGCTTTTCGAAAAGCACACGATCGTTGGCTGCGCCCTGCGCGACGAGCATCTCCGCGCCCTGATAGGCGAGCAGCCGCCCCACCTCCGGAAACAGCAGATCCCCGCCCAGCATCAGCCCGAGCTGCCCGACGGGGGTATGGATCACGTTCCACTCGTGGCCCGGCTGGGCCAGGTCTTCGTCTTCGGGATGAAGGACGCGTTTGGCCTGGTAGCCCAGCCGGTCGCCGTCCGGTCCGTAGACGACGGCCAGATTGCGCAGAATCCCATCGACAGGATCGGGCAAATAGCCGCTTGGCGCGACGAGCGTGACATCAAACTCGTGTGCCAAGCCGCCAAACAGGCCGTCGTATGCCTCCAGGACCGTTTCGGGCTGCGTTGTCAACAACGCGCCTGCCATTTGACGAAAGTCTGAGTTGAACCAGCCGGAGAGCGCGCCGGCAAATCCGCCGCTGACCTTTTGCCAGAGGCTCGACTGCCGCCGCCGCGCCAGATCCGCCCGCTTGAGCAGGTTCGCCTCGAGACCGCCGAGGAGCGGTGGAATGACCATCACCCCGGCCAGCTCCGGGAATACCACCAGGCGCGCCCGCTTGTTGGCCGCGGCGCGCATGAACCGACGCAGGTCCTCGCGGTACTCATCCAGCGTCTGGGGCAGACGCATCTTCTGCTGGATTGAGGAGACGATGAGTGTTTTCACTGGACGACGTTTGGTTGCATCGTGTTCGGTCTGCCGGCATTAGGCCTATCGCGTTCCGGTTCCCTTGTTCCTATTGTACTATCCCTGGTGCGCTTTGATAATGTCGATGATCAGCGCCACATCCTTGCGGGCGTGCTCCAGAGAAGTGCGCGACTGTCTGCCGTTGACGATACAGTCCTGGAAGTGGCGCAGCTCGCGCACGAACGCACTGTCCCAGTCGATGTAGGGCTCGGTGCGGTAGGTGGTGCCTTCGCTATCGATTCCCTGGATCGACACGGTGGACAGGATGCCGCGTGAGAAGCCGGTTGGGTAGGCTACGATCACCCGCTTGTCGTCTCCGTAGATTTCCAGTGTCTCTTTGAAGTCCCAAAGATCGGGCAGGTCGATCCAAGTGCCGAGGCAGCGGGCACCGTTCTCGTAGACCAGGGTGAAGGTGACCGCCCGCCCCTCCTGCCAGATTTCCGTATGGGTGATTTCGACCGGAAGGCCCATGATCTCGCGCAGGCCGTAGAGGTCGTGGATCATGCTGCCGGCGAGGAGGAAGAAGGCGCGCTCCACGTGGGGTGGAACGTCGCCGACGGCCTGCCGGCGCGCGGCTGCGCGGCCTTCCATCGTGCTCTGGATCGCCCCTTCGGGCAAGTCGTCGAAACGGCGGACGTCGAACTGCTGCAGGTGCAAGTCGTTGTTCGGGTGCAGGTGATTGATCTGAACGAAGCGTACGTCCATGCCGGCAGCTTCCCGTTTGGCCCGTTCAAACGCCGGATCGTAAACTTTCATGTAGCCGGCCTGGCTCACGGTGCCGGCCCTTGCGCAAGCAGCGATCATCGCGTCGCACTCTTCAAGCGAAAAGCAGACGGGCTTCTCTACGAAGACGTGTTTGCCGGCGTCGAAGGCGTCGACTGCGACGCCCTTCTTGGGGTCCGTCTGGCAGAGAAGCACCGCCTCCACATCGGAGGCCAGCAGGTCGCGGTAGTCGGTAAAGTGCCGCGGGACGTTAAAGCGGTTGGCCACGTAGCGGGACGCGTCGGCCGACACGTCACAGACTGCGGTCACTTCAAACTCATCCTGCAGCTCCTTCAAGTTGGGCATATGATGGACCTGTGCGATTGCCCCGCATCCAATCACGCCGATCTTCACTCGTGTCACTTGCATTTCTCCAATCGGTGGTCAGTTGTCTGTTGAGAAGGTAGCGGCTTAAGGGCCGGAGTATTCCGTGTCTACTGTGCGCGAGGTGAAGCTGTTCCACACGTCGGCCAGGGCAAAGGCGCGTCGAAAAGACGGATAGAGAGCCTCCCACATCGCGTCGCGCGCGGCCAGGGCTGCTTCTTGGTCGCCTGCCGCCCGCGCTGCCTTGTAGGCTGTAATCTGCTCCTTTTGCGTACGCGTATTGGCATCGACCGCGTCCAGCCAAGCCTCGGCTGCAGCCAATTGCTGGTCGAGAAGTACGTCGGTGGGCGTCGTGCGGTCCGGCTCCACGTCGTAGGCTGTGTTCAGCACGAAACGGGGGGCCTCCTTGGTGCCGTCTTCATTCCACATGGTATGGGTCGGTTGGATATGTGGCGTAACCGACAAATACATGATGACAGGTTCGTCGCCCACATTGCGTACCTCATGCGCCTCATCTGTCAGGGCGACGCAGAGTTGACCCGGCCCCAGCACCTCGGCATGTCCCTCGATTGTGAATTGCGCCTGACCCTGCAGGATCAGAAAGATCTCGTGGCCCAGATCATGCGTGTGGCTCTGCGAGGTCTGGCCAACGTCTATCTGGAGGAAGCGGGCGCGGATCTCCGGCGTCGTCAGCACATTGCGGATGTCTTTGTGGAAGTTCAGGACTTGAAAAGGCACGGATCTCTCCTTGTCAATTTCTGTGGGAAAAGAGAACCAGATTCACCGCATGGTTCATGCCGAAATGGAAAGGAACTTCGGAACCTCGGCGAGTTCAGCGGCGAAGAGGGGGGGTCAATTGAGATATACGTTCACTTCCAGTTCTCAGATGGTCGTTTGCAAGACCATTGAAAACCAAGGACCAGAAGCCAAGACCTGGTCCTTAGTCAATGCGCCGCCGTAGTTTGGGATCGAGGAAATCTCGGAAGGCGTCGCCAAAGAGATTGGCGGCCATGATGGCGAGCGTGATCGCCACGCCGGGAAAGATCACCAGCCACCAGGGCGGGCGAAAGGCCGCGGCCAGGACCCCGCCCAGCATATTGCCCCAGCTTGGGGCAGGCGACGGTATGCCCATGCCCAGAAAGCTGAGGGCCGATTCGGCGAATATGGCGCCGCCCAAGTGCAAGGTGGCAACAACCAGAATTGGCGCAACCGCCTGCGGCGCGACGTGGCGCACCATGATGCGTACGTTCGACGCGCCGATCATGCGCGCCGCCTCCACATAGGAGGTCTCCTTGATCGAAAGCACAACCGCACGCGTGATGCGGGTGGCCGATGGAATACGGGTAACTGAGATCGCGACGATTACCGTTATCAGTCCGGCGCCCAGCACAACCAGCAGCAGGAGCGCCAGAATAAGTCCGGGAAAGGACATCAGCACATCCACGACCCGCTGGCTTATGAGATCGAAGCGTTGACCCAGGTAGCCGCTGGCGATGCCCCAGACAAAGCCGATCAGGTCCCCAAAATGATGACCTGCCCCCGATGTTTGTACCACCCGTTATGTTAGTCCGACAAGTACGGGGACAGGGTCGGCAGGCAACAGAGGAGTTCAAATTGCGGATGGGCTTCACTCAAGCCCAGAGATCGTGGTACATTATAGGGTAAGAGCAGAGCGGGGTCAAAGAATTCCCTGCTCAATTCTCGCCCATCCTTTCAGCCCTTTCCGGGGTATCACATCGATGCAACCTGACATCTCGACGATCAGCGCAGCGAGGAGCGGCCGCGCCTCCTCCTGGGACACGAGCGGGCGCAACGCCGACGCCTGGACCATCCCCGCGGGGGAGAGCCGCGTGCTGGCCGACATCGGCGGTCCGGGCGTCATCACCCACATCTGGATGACCCAGCGCAACCACTACCGCGACTGCATGCTGAAGATCAGTTGGGACAACGCCGCGCATCCCAGCGTTTTGGTTCCCTTGGGAGATTTCTTCGGGCTCGGAAATGGTATCGTCAACTCCTACCAGTCGCAGCTATTCACTGCGTCCACCCGCTGGAACAACCAGTTTGAAGCCGGCTGCGCGCTCAACTGTTACGCGCCTATGCCTTTCCGTGAGCGGGCGCTGGTGGAGTTGATCAACGAGAGCGGCGAAGACCATCGTCAGTATTTCTACGTGGACTACGAGCTTATTGACGAGTTGCCGCCGGACCGCGGCTACTTCCACACCGAGTTTCGCCGCGCCAATCCATTCGGGGGCTGGGGCGAGGAAATCACCGTTAACAGACCGGAGGCCAATGTTGTCAACAAGGAGAGGCAGGCCTGGGAGGACAACTACGTGATTCTCGAGACCCAGGGCCGAGGCCACTACATCGGCTGCACCCTGTCCGTCACCAACTTTCAGGGCACCTGGTGGGGCGAGGGCGATGACATGATCTGGGTGGATGGCTATAAATGGCCGCCCGACCTCCATGGCACAGGCAGCGAGGACTATCTGAACCAGGCCTGGGGCATGCAGCGAAACGCCTTCCTGCGCAACGGCTCCTCGATCTTCGAAGAGGATACCAACGGTTACCAGTCCTCATACGTGCTGCATCTGGAGAATCCGGTGCGATTTCAGCAAGAGGTGAAGGTAACGATTGAACACGGCCATGGCAACCATCTGGCCAATGAAATGTCGTCGGTGGCCTACTGGTATGCGGACGCGCCGACGAAGCCTGTCGATCCTCCGTCGGCGGCGCAGCGCCAGCCCGTGTTGCGGGATAATCGGGGTGACTGGCTGTACGACGAAAGCAGCCGGACGCAGGCGAGGTCCGTTCCCGTTAACGAGGAGATGCGGGCGATGAAGAAGCGCTGGGCGGAGCGAAATGCCGGCTGAACTGACCTACGATGCGTCGAGCGGCGTCATCTGGCGGTACTTCCCGCCGTAAAACAGTACCGGCTCGCCCTCGCCATATTCCAGGTACTCGACCTGCGCGATGAAGAGCGTATGGTCGCCGGCGGGGTGGGCATCGACAACCTTGCACACGAAGTAGGCCAGGCCGTCCGGCAGGACCGGATAGTCGTGGCGGCGCTCGAATTCCACTTCCAGCCCCTCGACCGGCCAGCCGGCAAAGTGGCTGCTGTAGTCCTCCTGGTCGTGTCGCAGGATGCTGATTGCATAGCGCCCGGTCTTCTCCAGCAGTTCATGCAGCCTCGCCTTGTGCCCGACGGAGACGAGCAAGAGCGGCGGATCCAGCGAGACCGACAGGAACGCGTTGGCGGTCATACCGTGCACATCGCCGTCCAATTCGGTGGTGACGACAGTAATGCCGGTGGCGAACAGGCCACAGGCGTTGCGAAGTTCGCGGGGGTCGATTGCGGCGGCGTTTTCGGCGGTCATGTGCAGGTCCGTGTGGGGTTAGTGGCTGGATGTGAGCTTTGTGAAGAGTGACTTGGGCGGAGCGCAAGCCAGCTTCCACGCAATTCGCAGTCGCAAAGTACGCGATGCCCATATTAAGACCAGAATTGACAAATGGGCTGTCAGTGATAGGATACCACGAATTCGCCCGTGAATCACATGAGTCGTATGATGGGGACGGTTCGTAGCAGAATTGGATTTGCGGCGTGACCGAGCCGCGATGACATAGAACGGATGCAATTGATGTCTGAGGAACAGTTTTTCGTGACCGGCGCGCTGGGCTGTCTTGGCGCGTGGGTTGTCCGCAATCTTATCGATGAAGGGGTCGGCGTAATCGTCTTCGATCTGGGTTCAAGCCAGCACCGTTTGGAGCTGTTGATGGAACCGGAAGAGATCGCCCAGATTCAGTTTATCAGGGACGACATTACCGACACCGAAGCGGTCGCGCGTGCGGTCAGGGAGAGCCGGGCCAACCGCATAGTTCATCTGGCCGCGTTGCAGGTGCCCTTCTGCAAGGCCAATCCCCCCCTCGGCGCGGCCGTGAACGTGGTCGGCACGGTAAATGTGTTTGAAGCCGCCAAGCGGGCAGGCATCTCGCCGGTCGTCTACGCCAGCAGCATGGCTGTGTACGGCGGCGCCGACCTCTATGGGCCGGAAGTGCTGGATGACGACCCACTCCATCCATTGAATCTATACGGCGTATACAAGAGCGCCAACGAGGGAACTGCCCGCATCTACTGGCAGGATGACGGCATTGCCAGCCTTGCTCTGCGGCCCTATACGGTCTATGGTCCGGCGCGCGATCAGGGCATGACCTCCACGCCCACGCAAGCGATGCTGGCCGCGGCCAAAGGGGAGCCATATCACATCTCCTTTGGCGGTACCTGTGGTTACCAGTACGCCGATGACGTGGCCCGCACCTTTATCGCACTCGCGCGTCAGCCCTATGAAGGAGCGGCCGTCTTCAACATCCGGGGCAGCGTCGCTCACATGTCGCAGGTTGTGGACGCCATCGTCGCTGCCGAACCGGAAGCGGCCGGTCACATTACCTACGAAGAGACTCCCTTGCCATTTGCCGAGGCACAGGATGAGCAGCCTTTGCAAAACCTGTTGCGCGAGGTGCCGTACACTCCCTTGAAGACAGGCGTGGCGCGTACGGTCGCCCATTTTCGACAAGCGCTCGCCGCCGGCACGATCGAATAGCGCTACTTCATCGCACAGTTTCCCAAAGCGTCCCCTTTGCCCGGGGCCCCTTCAATATTTCACACACCTTCCAACGAGGAGCGGATCAGATGAGATGGTTGCGGTTTGAGCACAATGGAAAAACGGTGTACGGCGTGGCCAGCGGTGACAACATCGAAGTTACCGACGCTACCTGGTGCGACATCTTGGCCGGCAAGACCGGTACGGTAACTGATTCGGTCGACAGGCGCAGCGTGAAGCTGCTGTGCCCGATGGATAGGCCGGGCAAGGTCGTCGCCATCGGTCTCAACTACCTGGACCACTGCCGCGAAACCAACACGCCTCCCCCGGATCGCCCGGTTATCTTCACCAAGTTTACAACCAGCATCGTCGGCCCCGGCGATGAAGTCGTCTGGGACCCGGCGCTGACCGGCCAGGTAGACTACGAAGCTGAACTGTGCGCAGTGATCGGCAAGACCGCACGCCACGTGAGCCGGGCCGACGCGCTCGACTACGTCGCCGGATACACCTGCTCCAACGATGTCAGCGCCCGCGATCTGCAGTTGGGCGACCCCCAGTGGATTCGAGGCAAAAGTCTGGACACCTTCTGCCCTATCGGCCCCGCATTTGTGACAGCCGATGAGATTCCGGATCCGCAGACTCTCGACATCCGCTGTCTCCTCAACGGCGAAGTGATGCAGGAGAGCAACACGCGCGAGATGATCTTCGGCGTCGCTGAGCTGATCGAGTTCAGTTCAACTGCCTTCACCCTCGAGCCGGGCGACGTGATTCTCACCGGCACGCCGCACGGCGTCGGTCTGGGTCGCGACCCGCAGGTCTGGATGAAGGACGGCGATACGGTCGTCATCGAGATCGAGAAGTTGGGCCGGCTGGAGAACACCTGCCGCATGGTCTGACACCGAGTGAGCTGGTCAGTAGTGTTCGCGGGCATTGCAGCCCTGATTGAATCCGTCTTCCATCGTGGCCTCGGCGTCCGCCGGGGCCGCCTGCTTTCGTAGTCACATTTTTGGACTTAAGCCTTTATCCAAGCGCTGCATACGATCGCCGCGCGTCAGGGAGGTCCGCTTTTTTCTTCCCGTTTACCCCCTCCTTCTTCTTTGTCCTGGTCTTTGCTGCAGGCGAGCTGGCCGAGCTGCCGGTTTGTAACAGGTTGCATGGAAATCGACATTCCACCGGACCACTTAACTGTAGCAGGAATTCATGGTAGAGTAGCACAATCGGCAAGACGCGAACTGTGTACCCCGCGCCCATGTCCCGGATTGATCTATCCGATCTGGAGCACTCGATGAAACGTCACGCATTCCAGCTGCCGGCGTACCTGGTTGTACTGACGGTCGTCGCTGCGTTCGTCCTCAGCGCGTGCTTCGCGTCCCGCCGGACGCCATCCAACGACCAGGATTCAACGACGCAAGGCCCCGATCGCAACGGGGTCGCGCAGGACGAGCCGGTCATTGAGACCGTCCTGACAGGGCTCGCCAATCCACGCGGGGTCGTTGTTCTGCCGGATGGTTCGCTGATGGTGGCGGAGGCCGGCACAGGCAACGATGCGCCCCAGGAATGGAGCGGCAAGCTCACACACTTTCAGGATATCAACGGCGATGGCGATTACAGCGACGAGGGCGAACGCATTGTCTGGCTTGACCACCTGCCTACCTACAATGCGCTTCAGGTCTACACTTCGCGGCGCGATGAGGTTGGAGGGCCCGGCGACCTGCTGCGGCACACCGATGGCCGCCTCTATCTCAGCGTCGATGGCGGTCATGAACGCGTCGGTCTCTACGAGATCAGCCCCTATAAGCAGATGGGGCGCAGTCTCTCCGCGCGCGGCAACATGAACGGCATAACTTTCGCGCGCGATCACTCCCAAATCTATCTGGCCGAGAGCACTGCCAATGCCCTCTCCATCGTAGGAATCGAGGACGGCGAGCACCGCCAAATTACGCATTTCGGCGCGCTCGCCAGCGGGCAGCAGTCGGTGCCCGCCGGTGTGGCCGTGGACCCGCGCAACGGCGATCTGCTCGTGGCCCTATTCTCCGGCATGGTCTGGCTGGAGGACGGGGTCATCCCATTCATTCCGGGCGACAGCGTTGTCGTACGCGTCGACCCCGACACCGGCGCGATAGAGGACGCGGTCCTGGGTCTGACTACTGCGATCGATGTGGCCGTCGATGGCGATGGCAACATCTATGTGGTCGAAATGTCCAGCGACCACGCCGACCCGCTCGATCCCTCGCACGACCTATTCGACCCGGACCAGCCTGCCCTCCACGGCGGCTATCTGCGCTTCAGCGGACGCGTCAGCCGCTACGCGCCCGACGGCAGCGATCAACTCATTCTGGCCGACGGCCTCGACATGCCCACCAACATCACCCTGGCGCCCGATGGATCCCTCTACATTTCCACTGGCCAGGGCACGCCCGATCGCCCCATCCCGGGGCCGGACGGGCCCACCCGCATCGTCGGTGAGGTCATCCGAATCCGCTTGCCGGGCGCCGATTCCCGCTGAAGCGCCGTCTACCGGCCTGTTCTAAACAATCGGGTGTGCCTGTAATACTTCCTCTACGATCTCGACGCCCCAACCCGGCCCCGATGGGACGGACATATAGCCGTCGACTATCTCAGGCTGGTCCGTCACCATCTCATCCTTCCACGGAACGTCGTCGATGTCGGTCTCCATGATCTTCACATTGGGCAGGACCGCGCACAGGCTGGCGCTGATAAACGAGGACAGATGGCTGTAGTAGTTGTGCGGCGCGATGTTCATCTGGAAGGTCTGCGCCAGCTCTCCCACTCGTTTGGATGGACAGAAGCCGTTCCAGGGCACATCAATCATCAGATAATCTGACGCGCGCGCCTGAAGATAGGGCAGAAACTGACGCTCATAGTAGAGCGTTTCGCCGGTGCAGATGCGCGTGCTGGTCTTGCGCCGCACTTCCGCGAGGGCTTCTGGCTCGTACATGTCAATCTCCAGCCACATCAGGTGGAGCGGCTCTAGGGCGCGGGCGATCTCCAGGCAACTTTCCGGCTTGAAGTTGAAGTTGAGGTCCAGGAGAAGGTCGAACTGGGGCCCCACCGCGTCGCGGAAGGTACCCATCTGGGCGACGATGTGATCTATCAGTTCGTTTGACGCAACCTGGTCCGTCGTATTGCCTGGCTGCCGTCCCGGAAAGTAGACATCTCCGGGATCCCCGGGAAAAAGAATGTTTGTCTTGAGCGCCGTGAACCCCTTGGAGACGACCTCTCGCCCCAGCGCGGACACGTCCTCCATCGTGCGCAGCGGCGGTGTGCCCATCAGCTCGTGCACGCGGATGCGGCTTGTTCCGCAGTGGGACCAGTAGACTCGGACCTTGTCGCGCAGCGGGCCACCGAACAGCTCGACCACCGAACAGCCGCGCGCCCGCGCGGCTATGTCTACCAGCGCCAGCTCGATGCCTGCAATCGCCTTTGCCCCGATACCGCCCGGGCTGGACTGCAGTGCGCGGTACATATCCCACCAGCGCTGCTCGAATGCCCTCGGGTCGCGGCCCATCACCACCGGAGTCAGGTCCCGGACTGTGCCGGCCACGCCGTGCGCTGCCTGATCGCTGCATTCGCCCCAGCCGGTGATGCCCTCGTCCGTTTCCACCTTGACGAAAATCCAGTTGCGCCAACCAGCGTCGACGATAAACGGTGTAACCGCTTTGATCCGCATCAGGAAATCCCCCCAGTTTGGAACCCATTCGCTCTCGGCCTGTTCGACCAAAATGTATCCATTCGAAGTAAACACGTATGCAGCAGAAAGCGCAAGGATTGGATAGTTTGCCCCGCTGCCTTCTGCTATACTGCCGGCATGATGACCGAACGAGTGGGCCAGACGCGCGAGGAGACGGTTCTCCATCATCGTGAACGGCTCAACGCCGTGCTCCTGCATATCCAGGAAAACCTGGAGGCGCCTCTGACCACCGATTCGCTCGCCGCCGTGGCAGGCTTTTCGCCTTTCTACTTTCACCGGGTTTTCGCCGCCTATCTGCGAGAAACCGCGAGCGAATACGTGCGCCGAATCCGACTTGAGTGGGCCGCTCGACGCCTGATTTTCGGCCAGGAGCCGGTCACGCACATTGCCCTCGCCGCCGGATATGAGACGCCGGCCGCATTTGGCCGCGCCTTCAAGCGCCGTTTCGATCTCAGTCCCCGCAGCTTCCGCGCAGAGCGTAGCCGCTCACTGCATGCCAGCAACTGGGAGCCGCTCCTGTTGCAGCCGGAGTTCCGTCAACGCCCCGATCAGGCCCTTGCCTACATCCCCTGTGTCGGCGAGGAGGCGGAAAGCGAGACGGTCTGGCAGCACCTGGACTACTGTCCGGCAGTCGCCGCAAGGCGGCATGAGGCACATTCGATTGTCCGAGTCTGTCACGACTGGCCAAACGACGGCATTACCGCGCGCGACCAAACGCGAGTCGATGTCGGAATCCTGCTCGAAGAGAACAGTTCGCTCGGGCCGCGCGGCCGGGTCGGCGTGCAACAGCTTGCGGGCGGCAACTATGCCGTCTTTCGTCACCACGGCCGGCGCGAGGAGGCCATGTGGCAGGCGATATACAAACGCTGGCTGCCGCAAAGCAGACTCAGTCTGCGCGACGCGCCGCCCTACTCCGAAAGTGCCCATACCCCCGGCCGTAGCCGCGGGCGCGACGAAGCAGTTACGATCTACATTCCCATAAAAGGCTCGTTCTACGAGCTGCAAAAGGAGGAGAAACAGATGTCCCCACTTGTCCAGACGACGGAGCTGCCCGACCGCCAGATGCTCAGCGTAACGCGCCACGTATATATCGGCGAACTGCATGAGCACCTGCTCGGGTCGTATGAACAGCTGACCCGGTTCATCGCCGATGCTGGCGTAGTACGCGACGGCGAACCGGTTGCGATATACCATGGACATGTGAACGAGGAGAATAACGGGCCGGTCGAGGTCGGTATCCCGGTCAAGTCGGTTCCGCCCGTGGAAGGAGAGGTTAAGAGCAGGGTGTTGCGCGGTGGGTCAACTGCTTTCACGACTCTGACACTGCGGCAGGCGCACTTCCCGGAGATACTGGGCTTCTATGATGCTGTCTACAAGTGGATTGAAGAGAACGGCCACAGGATCGCCGGCTCTCCGCGCGAGGTCTACCTGACGCGGCCCATGGACGACGAAGCGGAGATGGACCAGCCCTTTATGCAGATCGCCTGGCCCTACAAGTAGGCGCTTTCGTTCCTTCAGAAGAGGAATGTGAGAATCCCCGCTCACATTCCTGTATCCACAGACCGCGCGGTTGAGCCCTACTCCGCTTCCGCGGGGCTGTGCTCGCGCAACCACATACGCAGCGGCACGTCCTCGTCGGTCGGCGAAAAGTGGCCATTGGCATTGACGCTCCAGCCCAGCAGCTGGCGGCGGATAGGGCCGCTGCCCTCCCACAGATGCTCGACCGTCATGTCATCCTTGGTGCGCAGCCAGCGGTAGCCGAAGCCGTAGAACAGCACGCGGCGGGTGATATCGGACCAGTTGGGGCTGGCCGCGTGCCACAGGCGGCGATCAAAGAAGACTGCGTCACCCGGCCTGGCCAGCACAGGCGTTGCTCCTTTCGGCTGTCCGATGCCGTCCTCGGGTCTGTCAATCTCGTCCCGCAGATGGCCGCGCGGCACGACCCAGAAGTTGCCCCGTCCCGGCTCGCTGGTATCGGAGAGGAAGTAGGCCACCTTGAGCGAGAGGCGCGGTCGCGGATGGCTCTCCATCTCGAAGTTGACGCGCCCGCTGTCCTGATGCCAACGGAAGGTCTTGTCGTCGGGCGCCTTCCCGTTTGGCGGCGTTACGATCAGATGGGCGTGGTACAGGTAGATATTCCAGCCCAGAATTCCCCATACTTTGGGCAGGACGCGCTCGTAATCGACCAGATCGACGAAAAAGGGATCGTCGGGGATGAAGTTGGGGTAGAACAGCGCCTCGCGCGGGTCTTGGCCCTCGGCCAGCTTGGCCTGGTGGATGCGCTCGGTCAAGGCGATTCCCTGCTCAACCTGTTCCGACGAGAGAGCGTTGCGAACATAGATAAAGCCCTTCTCATTGAAGGTACGGCGCTCTTCATCCGTCAGGCGGTGCTTGAGGCAAGAGGGGTTAAGGGCTTGCATAATCTGGTCTCCTTAAGAGTGGCTCTCTTTCACGTGCAGCCTGCCGGCGGGTCGACGTCCCGCGGTCAGTCTGCATAGTCCGTCTGCCACTTACGCGGCGTGATCGGCTGCACGATTTCGCGCTGCGCGGGCGTCAGCCGTTCCATCAGTTCGGCTGACGGCACATAGCCGAAGCGGTGACCGTAGATCTCCGGTACGTAGCGGAAGATAACCATGCGCCGTTCGCCTGCATTGGTGCGTTCGGCTGATCCGTGGCAGAGAAAATCGTTGATCAGGAGAGCGTCGCCGGCATTCAGCTGCACTTCAATCGCGCCCTCCACCAGCTCGCCCGGCCCTTGGGAGATTCCGGCGCGGCTGTCCTGTTGTGGGTGCGGAAAGTCTGAATTGTGGCTGCCCGGAACGACCACCGTGCCGCCGTCGCCCGGCCCCACGTCGGTCAGGGCGACAAGCAGCGACAGGTAGCTGCAACACCACTGGTCCCTGTCACGGCCTTTGCGTTTGCGCGAATCGGTAACATGACCGCCGGAATGAACGCCGATGTAGCCCCCTGCCCCACGAATGTTCAGGAATGCTTCGTGAACGTAGGGACGGTGTCGCGGGCCGATGAAATGGCGCACCAGATCGATCCAGGCAGGGTGGTCGATCAGCTGTTCGAAGAGTTCGCCCCCTTCGATGATATCCTGGAGGTTGGTGCCGTCGATGCCGCCGTAGGAGTGCACGACGATATTGCCAAACAGCTGCCCCGGTTTCAGCGTCGGCAGATCGTCGACCCAGCTGTTGGCCGCCTGCAAGTAGTCGGCGCTCAGTGCGTCCCTGACGATCATATATCCGTACAGGTCGAACTTGTACTCTTCCATCTGAGTGAGCATCGTTTGCCTCCGATAGGCTTCGATGAGCCTGTATTTTGGGTCAGTCGAGCTGCGCCCGGTTGAACTTGGGCTTGTCCTGCCTGGCCAGTTTCGCCCGCGCCTGGCGCCACAGTTCGGCCCAGGCCCGGCTGTCGTGCAGCTCACTGTCCGGCCGCAGCCAGCTTCGGGCAACGAATCCCGGAAAGAATGGCCGTCCGGATGGCCGGCCAATGGGCATATAGCGGGCGTCTACGCTCCAGCGGATGCCGTCGCTCACGTTCGGTAGCGATCTGTGAACTGTGCGCGAGGTCAGGAAAATCGCCCCTCCGCGCTCAATCGGCAGGGGCACGAACTCTTCCGCCGGCAGGTACTCTTCCGGGATGCCCGCGCCGCCGTGCGGTAAGGGACCGTGCGGCAAGAGTTCACTTCGATGGCTGCCGGGTATCACCATCAGGCAACCGTTTGCTTCGGTCGCGTCGTTGATCGCCATCCAGGCGGTGACAATATTTGATTCGTCCGCCTCAGGGAGCGTGCCGGCCTGGTCCTGGTGGCCCGTCACCGTTCCCGTTAAATCGTTGATGCCTCCTTTGACCGCCTCCACCGGCACCTTGATCCGAACATGGTGCGCTGGATGACAGTAAATCTCGGGTCCGATCAGCGATTGCACAGCGTCCAGAACACGGGGACTGCGCAACAGACTGAAGGCCGCCGGGCCGAGATGGATCGGCGTGTCGTCGGCGATCTTGTCGAAGGGCAGCGAGATCTCGAAATGGTAGAAGCAGGCGTCACCCAGCTCGCGGATAACCTGCGTCAACCTCTGCGCGAATGGCAACTCGGCGTAGCTTTCGGCCAGCCTGCCCTCAGACAGCCATTGCGTTGCCTTCTGGTCGAGCAAAGCCTCATACTCCGCCACCAGGGGCCGGATGTCGCGTGCTTCGTCGAGCAGATTCTCGACGACCAGGTAGCCCTCGTCCTCGAATCTGCGGACGCTTGCGTGATCGAGCGTCGACATGGTCATCTCCTCCGGTCAGGAAGACGGTATTTCACACTTCCACGACCTGATAACACAGATCTTCCTGTGGCAAGACGGAGGTGTACAGCGATATCCTTTCGCCCGTACCGCCGTTGCCAATGAATAGGGCCAGACCGCCTCCGCCGCTGGGCCCATTGCAGGATAGTTCGTGGACCAGCGTGCGCAGCATCTCGGCGTCAGACAGCCGCGGGAATATCCCGATCGCGCGCAGCCGAACTTCAGCCGGTGGACCGCTTCGTCCCTGCCAGGGGAAGATTGAGTTTATGCCCTCAAAGTCAAAACGCAGCCGCGATGTATCGATCCCCATCACCTTGAGCCGATCGGTTACGATTTCAGCCGCTAGCTCCGCTCGTGCACAGGCTCCTCCGCCTCCGTATGAAATCTCGCCGACGCCAAAGTAGCCGTCGTGAACGTTCATAACCACCAAGCTTGTCGGCGGCCTCTCATGCCCCTTCACCCCTGTGATCCGGACCCGGTCTGGCCCTGAGTCGGTGATTTCCATCGAGGTAAAGTCGACCACCGCGTCGGTATGCTTGTAGTTGGCCGGATCGCCGATCTCATACAGCAGTTGCTCCAGGCAGGTCATCCGGTTGACCACGCCGCCCGTGCCGGGCAGCTTGGTAATGACGGCATCGCCGCCGGCGTCTACCAGCGCAATCGGAAAACCGACCCGCCCCAGGTCCGGCGCATCCTTGTATGGCGGATCGGGGAAATAGCCGCCGGTGATCTGGGCGCCGCACTCCATCAGGTGCCCGATGCCCAGCCCTTTCCCCAACCGGTCCCAGTCGTCACAGGGCCAGCCGAACTCGTGGATCATCGGGGCCAGGTATTGGGTGGCATCTCCCGCGCGACCCGACACGACGATGTCCGCGCCGCGCTGCAGCGCCTCCACGATCGGCATCGCGCTGATGTAGGCGTTCGCGGAAAGCAGGCGGTCACCGAACTGGGAGACATGTTCCCCATTCTCGGTAACGCAAAGATCGCGCGCTTGGACCATGTCGAGCACATCATCCCCCAGGATAGCCATCACGCGCAGGTGCGGAAGACCGAGATCGCGGCAAAGTTGCTTCGTCCACTGCGCGATGCCGTAGGGGTCGACGATACCCATATTGGTTATGATCTTCGTGTTCGTCGACGCGCACGCCGCGATCACCTTGGGCATGCGCAACTCGTTCAGCTGGTAGTAGGCCCTTCCACCGACCCCCTGCTCGCGCTTGAAGCTGCCGATCCCCTCTGACATGTTGTCAAACACAAGGTAGTCGACTGCCCCGCTTTCGGCCAGTTCAACCCCGGCTTCGATGTTGTCCCATCCGTGCGCCGAACCGCACCCCAGACGCAGCCTGCCCGTTCCGGCTGCTGCCGGAGCCGCCCTTTCCTCCTCCGTCCTGCCCTGTCCCTGCGCCGAGCTGCCGCGCGTCCAATCCGGCGGCGCGTCAATTTCCATGTCGAGCAGGATCGAGCTGTAACATTTGCCCAGCGTGTCAAGAATCGGGGTGCCGGAATGGCTGCCTTCGAGCACGCCGGGAATCACAAAGTTGAAGGCGCTCAGCTTTGGCAGCTCATAGCGGCTGACCGGGTCGCACGTCACCGGCTTGACGTAGTCGGCCACGGCCTGGGTGGTGAGGCGATCCTTCACCCACTCATAATGTGCCCGGTCGTATGTTGCGATGCCGACGTTGACGCCGTTCCCCTTGTTGCCGGAGCGCGCGTGACATATCTCCCTCAACCGTATCCTTTGCCCCATGGCGGCAGCCTCCTGTGAATCGAACTGCGGGTACCAATTCGCTTATCCGAAGCGCTGCAGGTGGTCATTCAATACAGCTTCCCCGCCGATGCGGAGCAGATCGGCGTCCTCGGCTGTGCACAGCAGCTGGACGCCGCGCGCATGACGCTCGATCCATTCGGCGGCCGCGTCGAGCGGTCCAAATGAGTCCACCGCGATGCCGACCGACTTGCCGTTCTCACGCGCCTTATCGACAACCCTTGCTACTGCCGACTGAAACTTCGGATTGTCCCATTGCTGGAAGCAACCCAGACTGAGCGACAGGTCCGAAGGCCCGATGAAAAGAGCGTCGAGCCCATCTACCTTTACTGCCTCGTCCAGCTCGTCGAGCAGACCAAGGTGCTCCACCTGCACCATCACGAAGACGTCGCGGTTGGCGTTCTGGTAATATTCGGCGCCCTCCTCGCCGTAGTTGCTGATGACCATCGGCCCCCAGCCCCGAATGCCGTCCGGCGGGTACTTGCTGCTCTCGACCGCCTGTCTAGCCTCATCAGCCGACCGCACGAGCGGCACCAGCACGCCGTGCGCGCCCTGGTCCAGCGCCACCTTGATCAGGTCGGGGCGGTTGTCCTGGACTCGTACGAACGGCAGCGTCGGCGAGTCCCTGAACATCCACATCACGTGACGCAGGCTCTCTATGTTGAACGGAGAGTGTTCCTGGTCGACGATGACCCAGTCGAAGCCGATTCTTGCCATCGTCACCGCCATCGTCGTGTCGTAGGAGGTCGACCACGCGCCAATACTGATCTCGTCCGCCTTAAGCTTTTGCTTCAGTTCACTCCCGTTCATAATCCTGCCTCCTGAAAGGCCTGGAACGAACAGGTCCCGGACCCGTTCGACACCGACACTGTTGTTGACTATAGCGTCATGGAATTCCTCTCTAATTTCAGTCCTATGCTACACTAATAGATGATTGGTTGACAACGTCACATTTATGCCATTTTTTGCTCCATATCGATTGCAGCCGAATCCATTACCGCAGGAGGTATCCAGACCATGCAGAAGAGAAACTTCAGCAGGAGAGAGTTCCTTTCATTGGTGGGCGCCACCGGCGGCGCAGCCCTGCTCGCCGCATGTCAGCCTGTGGCCCCCTCTGCCGACGGCGGCGACACGGAGGCCTCGATGGAGCCGGTGACCGTCTCGGTCCAGTCGGGTTGGGAGACCGGCGGTGACAGCGACATTTGGACGCCGAGCATCGAAGCTTTTGACGCGAAGGGTACGCATATCACGATCGATATGATTCGCCTGCACGTGAGCCCTGAGGATACGATGGCCGCCGTGGCCGGCGGCACTGCGCCCGACGTATACCATCGCTACATCGGCGGCTTCGCCGAGCTGATGGCGCGCGGCGTTATGCTCCCGCTCGACGACCTGCTCGCCAGTGCCGAGGACTTCGACCCGGACATCTACATGGGCTCGCAGTGGGAAAACGGCAGATGGGACGGCGTAACCTACGGCGTTCCCGCTCTTGAGGGCGGGTCCATGCCCGCCATCTGCTGGCATAAGCACCTGATAGAAGAGGCCGGCGGCGACCCCGAAGTCGGCCCCGCGTCCTGGCCTGAGATGCTCGAGTTGTCTCGCCAGCTCCTCCAGTATGACGAAAACGAAAACCTCACACGGGCCGGATACGACCCCAAAGATTCTTACGGTGGGACCGTTATCGCCTGGCCCGTTCTTTTTGACGAAAACTACATCTCCGCAGACAAGCGCACCTTCACCTTCACCACCGAGACTTGGGCAGAGGGCCTCAGCACCGTCACTCAGTTCTGGATCGACGCCGACGTCAACAAGATGGCTGCCCTCGCCGAAGCGTGGCAATACTGGGCCGGCTATCCATCCAGCGGCTTCAACAACGCCAAGCGCGCCATGGTCACCGACGGCAACTGGCTGCCCGGCATGTTGCGCAGTATGGAGGAGGTGACCGGCGTCACGATGGACTCGATCGGGTACGGTTTTCACCCCAACCTGAACGAGGGCTACAAGGCGATCGACTTCGGCACCGGGCATACGCTCTTCATGCCCAGGACAACCAAGGTTGCTGAAGACGCCCTTACCTTCATCATTCACATGACCAGCGTTGAAGTCGGCCTGATCGAATTCGAGATCCGAGCCGCGGCCATGTGGAGCAAACCGCTGCTCGATGCCATCGATCTTTCCTCGGTGCCGGGTCTGCAGTGGTTCTTTGACGCCCCGCTCGAAGCCGACAGGCTCTGGAGCCCCAGCGAATTCCTCACCCCCGTGCAGTCCCAGGTGGAGAAACTGTGGGGGCGGGCCTTCGGAGAGGTGACTGTCGGCGCCAAGTCGGTCGATGACGCACTCTTCGACATCAACAACGAACTGCAGCAGTCACTGGACGAGTACTGGGAAATTCAGGACAGTTAGTCTCCCGACGATTAAGGACCTGCCGGTCACGCCTTGGCTGTGGACTCGAGGCGTGACCGCCCTCTTCTTTGGGCGCTGCCGGCCGAAGGCCCCGGAACTATCTCTAAACCGTCGCTTTTGGTATGACCTCATCTGAACTGGGCGCCCAGCCGCCGGGCGCGGACCCGGCAGAGAGCGCCGAGCTCCTCCGTGTACTGGCCCAACGCCGCCGCTTCCGGCGGCGCATGCTTCCATTCCTCTTCATTACGCCCTGGATTCTGGGCGTGCTCTTCTTTCAAGCCTATCCGATCCTCGACTCCTTCTACCACAGCTTCACAATCTACGACGTCTTCCAGCCCGCCAAGTGGATAGGATTCCGCAACTACGTCAATCTGTTCGAGAACTCCTATACGCGCAAGGCGTTGTGGAACACGCTGCTCTACGTCATCGTCTCCGTTCCCGCCGGCCTGGTTGTCGGCTTGCTGCAGGCGCTGCTGCTGAACGTGAAAGTGCGCGGTCTCCAGCTCTATCGCACGCTCGCGATTGTGCCCGGCACCGTGCCGGCTGCCGGCGCCGCGGCCGTTTCCGTCTTCATCTGGAGTCCCTCGTTGGGGCTTATCAACAGTATCCTCGAGGCATTGGGTCTGCCCTGGCGTCAGAGCTGGATCACCGACCCGGTCATGGTCAAGTGGATCTTTATCTTCATGACCATTCAGGGCGGCATCGGTATGTTGATCTTCCTCGCCGGGCTGCAGAACGTTCCCCAGGAGCTGTACGATGCCTCCAAGATCGACGGCGCACGCTCGTTGCAGACGCTTTTCAGCGTGACGCTGCCGATGCTGACGCCTTATACGCTGTTCAACCTTTTGACAAGCCTGATCGGCGCCTTCCAATTCTTTACGGGCCCGATGCTGATGACAGGAGGCGGCCCCGCCGGCGGCTCAACCTTTTACGCCCAGCTGATCTACGAGAATGCCTTCAAATTCTTTAAAATGGGCCACGCCGCCGCGCTGGCCTGGATCCTGTTTGTCATCTGCGTGGTGATCGTCATTACCGTCTTCCGCTCGTCCGCCAGCTGGGTCTACTACGAGGGAGGCAACTGACGGGCATGGCGGGCATCTCTGCAGCGAAACGCGGCAATCAACCGCGCGGTGGCTTCTATATCGGAATGCGCGCCAGCCGGTATATCCAGCACAGCATCGCATACGTCCTTATCGCACTCTTTCTGATTATGTCCCTGATGCCCCTGGGCTGGATGTTCAGCGCCGCCTTCAAGACGCTGGACCAGATGCGCATCACCGTCCCCATTCAGTGGATCCCCAACCCAATCACGCTCCAGAACTTTATCGACGGTTGGGGCGCGCGCGACTGGCTGCTCAGCCTGCGCAACACCCTGATACTCGCCCTTTACGTCGGCGTGCCGACAATGGCTTCCTGTACTTTGGCCGCCTACGCCTTCGCCCGCATGAAGTTCCGCGGCAGCGAGGCGCTTATGCTGCTCAACATCAGCCTCATGCTCATCCCCGACCAGGTCACGCTCGTGCCCCGCTTCGTGATGATGGCGCGCATGGGCTGGGTGGGGACCTGGCTGCCCGCGATCATCCCTTCGATGCTGGCGATCAACCCCGCCATGGTCTTTGTTCTGCGCCAGTTCTTCCGCGCGATCCCTAACGATCTTTCCGATGCCGCCCGCATCGACGGCTGCAACGATCTGGGCATCTTCTGGCGCATTGTCGTTCCGTTGTCCAAGCCCATTCTTGCCCTGCAAGTCGTCTTCATCATCTCCTGGGCCTGGAACGACCTGCTCTTCTCCCTCCTCTATCTGAAGGACAAGAGCATGCAGACCCTTACCCTCGCCATGCAGGGCTTCATCGGCACACGCGGCGACACCAGGTGGGGACCGATGATGGCCATGTCGGTCCTGATGTCGCTGCCGATGATGGTGCTCTCCTACTACGGTCAGCGTTACTTCACCGAGGGCTTCACCCTGAGCGGCATCAAAGGGTAATCCGCCCATACCTGCCCGCCCCTGAGATGAGATTCCTGCCTTTCTTCACCTCCCGTCGTGAGCGCCGCCTCTGGTTGTGGACCTTGCTCGTCGTCGCCGCGATCTACTCGACGCTCGGCATCGTGCGGCCGCTGGCGGGTATGTTGCGCGAGCAGGGTCTGCTCGGCGGCCTGTTTATGCTCGGCATGCTCCTGGTCGGCGCGACCATTCTGACACAGGGACTGAAGACGCGGCCGCGCGGCGCCGAAATCGGCGTTGCCCTCGGCGTTGCGGCGGTCTATCTGCTCCTGTTTACCCGCATCGCGACGCCGGAAGAGCGCACCCACCTCATCGAGTACGGCGTCGTCGCCGTCTTCATCTATGAGGCGCTCATCGAGCGTACCAACCATGGCCGCCGCGTCCCCGCGCCCGCGGTCCTGGCCGTGTTGGCCGCCTCGCTCATCGGCCTTGTAGACGAGAGCATCCAGGCCTTTCTGCCGACCCGGGCCTACGACGTCCGCGACGTACTCTTCAATGTCCTTGCCGCGCTGATGGCGGTCGCGGCCAGTGCGGCCCTCGCCTGGGCGCGGCGCTGGCGCACCAGGCGTCAGCAAGGCTGAACGGACCTTCCCCAGGCGCAGAACCCGCCTCCCATCCCTCCGCCTGTCTCTCCTTCTTTACAACAAGACCTCCGCTTTAGCTCTGGTTGACGCAGCAGTCAACCAGTTTCCCACCGCGCTCCAAAGTATCCCTGGCCGTCGTCCAGGCCGCCGGGCGGGCGGGAATTTCCGCTTTTGGGATTCTACAAAATGTGCTATAACTGGCTTACTCACAGGCAATCAAGCAAATCATTCGCTGTATCATGAATGTGTCACGCCTGCGTATCTCTTACTTGGAAAGTGCGGCCATCGGCCGTCGACTCTTAGAAACTCCGCAAGGGGGGGTGATGCCACCCGGACGATAGGAGAGAAACTCGACACGCGCCCGATCGTTGGATTTGGACCTGTCTTCTTTTTCGTTGACCAATCCATTCTCAGACAAAGGAGCGGACCGATGGCACGGCAAGAACGCATGAGTCGACGTGATTTTCTGCGTAGTTCCCTGGTCGTTGGCGCTGCCGGCGCTCTGGCAGCAGGTTGCGTGGAAGGTATGCCCGTTGCGGCCCCCGCTGGTGGGGACGCGGCAATGCAGGAGCCAACGGTTGTGCGCGCCTCACACTGGTGGGGCGGCTTCATGACGCCCAGTTTTGAAGCAGCTGAGAAAGCGCTCCCCGTTGATATCACCGAAGAGATGACCCCCTGGGGCGAATACAATCAAAAGCTGCTGACCCAGCTCGCCGGCGGCGTCGCACCCGACCTGATCGAGGTCGCGGCCGACAATTTCGGCGACTTCTGGCCCTCGGGGCGCATCGCAACGCTTGACGACCTCGTCGCCGACCGCGACATGACCAAGTGGGGCTTCGATCAGTGGGTCGAAAACGGCTATGAAGGCAGCCTCTATGGTCTCTCGATCTTCTACCCCGAACAGATGACCCTCTGGATCAACAAAGAGATGACGGATGAGGCCGGCATCGCAATCCCCAACCCCGGCGACGCCGACTTTGACTCCTGGACCTGGGACGATTTCGTCGAAGTCCTCGATGCGCTCACCATTCGGGCATCCGATGGCACGGTCGAGCGTTACGGCATGTCGATCTGGATCGCCGGCCTCAACGGCCTGGGCTTGACGATGGTCTACCAGAACGGCGGACAGATCTTCGACACGGTCGACAACTACAAGGAATCGGAGATCCTGCTGACCACGCCTGAAGTGATCGAATCGTTCCAGCAACGCTACGACCTTGTCCATACGCACGGCGTGGGCATGCCGCCTTCGGAGGTTGAGGCGGTGGGCGGTAGTTCGCGCGCCTGGTCGGCCGGGCGGTGCGCCATCACGTCCAGCTGGGGCAATCCACAGAACATCGTCGAGCACCCCTTCCTCTACGATCATCTGCCCTGGCCGTATAAGGAACAGAGAGTCCAGATCTACGGCGGCAACTGCTGGTCGCTCAACCAGGACTCGGAGGTGATTGATGAGGCGTTCGAGCTGATGTGGTTCATCACCACCGACGACCTGTGGGCGCAGTACCGGACCGACAGCTTCCACAACGCCGCCTATGAAACGCGCGGCCACATCGACCGCATGCCCAGCGGCGTGAACAAGGACCTGGCCGAAGGCGTCGTCTACAGAGACCCCGCGACCAAGAATCCGGCCTTCGAGGGCGGTGGCGACGGCGTCTTCGGACCGCGCTGGTTGGGGGAGAAGGCCGCCCTGGAAATTCAGCGCAGAATGAGAACGGCTGAGGAAGAGATCCTGCTGCAGATAAAGACGGTAGAGGAAGCCCTGGCGGACGCCAAGGCAGAGATCGATCCTATGTTGAACAAATAGCGTCGTCGGTGAAAGGCGGTGCAGCGGCTATGCTGGAACAGAAGCAGATAGAGTTCTACGCCGAAAACGGATACCTGCACCTGCCGGGCGTTCTCGCCGCGGCCGAAGTCGCACAGTTGCAGACCGCGACCGACCGCCTGATCGAGTTCGCGTCGGCGTTGCAGGTTCCGCAGCCGGACTACTACTACATCCGCAATCCCGACAGCGGGCAGGATATCCTGCGCCGTATCAACTTCCCCGGCAAACGAGCGGTTGAGTGTCAGGCACTGTACGGTCACCCCGGCATCCTTGCTATCACCGAGGGGCTGCTGGGGCGTGACTTCATCGTCGCCGACGATGCCCTGGTGATTAAGATGCCGGAGTACGGCGCGCCCGTGCCCTGGCATCGGGACTTGGCCACCGGCGCAATGCACAGGGCAAGCGACAGTCTCGCCGTCCTTGGCGTTGACCTGGATGCCTCCACCCTCGATAACGGCGCTGTCTACGTGGTGCCCGGCAGCCACAAGTGGGACCTGGTCGACATCCAGGATATGGTGGATGAACACGGCTTTGATATTCCCGGCGCGGCGCCGGTTGAAACGCAGGCCGGCGACGTACTCGTTCACGCCGCCAATCTGCTCCACGCCTCGCGCGTGGGCCGCGGCGGCAGAGTGCGGCGGACGATCTACTTCGGCACATTCGGCATCGACCCCTACATGCACGAGTACCAGGCAAGCGACACGCTTGTGAAGTTGCAAATGCAGTATATGTTTCGCGGCATCCAGCTGCGGCGGAAAATGGCCTATTCGCAAGCTGAGCAACCCTTTGCATGGAAGGGGTCTGCCGCCTGGCAGGTGGACCTGGACGAGGCCGATCATGTCGAATGGGGCGTGCCCAGTGCGCGTCCCTATTGACTCTCCCTATGCGGCTGACAGACTCTGGCGAGTCCTGAGCCGCCCGTTGGGCAATCCCGGCGCAGAAACCGGCAATCCCTGACTGCTCTGCGTCTTCACGAATCGATAGGAGGTGATGCCGACTCGACGAATCCATCCAGACGAAAGAAGTGCGCAATCGGTGGACCAGCTAGCTATGCTTCTGAGTCCATCCACAGGAAAGGAGCGAACCGATGACAGTTCAGAGACGCATGAGTAGGCGCGATTTTCTGCGCAGTTCATTAGTGGTCGGCGCTGCAGGGGCACTGGCGGCAGGTTGTGTAGAAGGGATGCCGGCCGCCGCGCCAGCCGATGGGGGCGCGGCAATGCCCGAGATGACGGAAGTGCGCGCGTCGCACTGGTGGGGCGGATTCATGACGCCCAGTTTCGATGCAGCCATGAAGGCGCTCCCGATCACTATCACCGAGGAGATGACCCCTCATGGAGAATATCCCCAGAAGCTGCTGACCCAAATGGCCGGTGGCGTCGCGCCGGACCTGATCGAAGTCGATGCCTATTGGTTCGGGGATTTCTGGAGTTCGGATCGTCTGGCCCCGCTGGATGATCTGGTAGCAGATCGCGATATGGACACGTTCGGGGTCGATCAGTGGCTGGAGAACGGCTTCAAAGGCAGTCTTTACGGCATCTCCATCTTCTACCCCGAGCAGTTGACCCTCTGGATCAACAAGGGGATGACCGACGCCGAGGGCATTGACATCCCCAATCCCGGCGAAGAGGGCTTCGACACCTGGACCTGGGATGACCTTGTCGAAGCGGCGCAGGCGCTGACCAAACGCTCATCAGACGGCACTGTCGAACAGTGGGGCATGTCGATGGGTGTTGGCGGTCTTGGCGGCCTCGGCGCGACGATGGCCTACCAGAGTGGCGGGAATATCTTCGACACCGAAGACAACTACGGTGAAACGGAGATCCTGCTGACAACGCCCGAGGTGATCGAGTCGTTCCAACTGCGCTATGACCTGGTCCACACGCACCAGGTGGCGATGCCGCCCTCCGAGCTTGAATCGGTCGGTGGATCGTCGCGCGCCTGGTCGGCTGAGCGCAGCGCCTTTACCGTCTCCTGGGGCAATCCCCAGAACATCGTCGAGCACCCCTTCATCTATGACCACCTGCCCTGGCCTTACGTCGAGCAGAAGCTACAGATCGTTGGCGGCAACTGCTGGGCGCTCAATAAAGATACTGAAGTGGTAGACGCCGCCTTTGATCTGATGTGGTTCGTCACAACCGATGACCTGTGGGCGCAGTACAGGACGGACAGCTTCCATAACGCCTCCTACGATACGCGCAACCATATCGACAGGATGCCGTCGGGGACGAATAAGGACCTGGCCGAAGGCGCGGTCTTCCGCGATCCTGCCACCAAGAATCCTGCATTTGAAGGCGGCGGTGACGGTGTCTTCCGCCCGCGCTGGCTGGGTGAAAAGGCGAGCCTGCGGATTCTGCGGCGCATGAATACTGCCGAACAGGAGATTCTGTTGGAGCTCAAGACCGTGGAAGAAGCTCTGACCGAGGCCAAAGCCGAAATCGACGGTTGGCTGCAGGCGTAACATTCTGATAGCGGTGCGTTCAGGGAAGGGCAGCGATTTCCCTGAGCGCACCTTATGCGGGAGTGGGCAAAGAGGGAGGTGCGCAAATGGCCGTTGCGAATGAGGTGACATCGAAACGAAGCGGGCTGGTTTCACTGCGCCAGCATGAGGAGCGGATCGCTTTTCTGTTCCTGACGCCCTGGCTGATCGGCTTCCTGGCCTTTACCGCATTTCCGATTGTCGCCTCCCTCTTTCTTTCCTTTACCGAGTATCCAATCCTCCATTCGCCTGAATTCGTCGGGATTCGCAACTACACCCAGATGGTCTCGGGGGATCCTCTGTTCTGGCAGTCCCTCAAGGTGACCACGATCTACACCGTGGCAATTGTGCCGCTGCAGCTTGTGACCGCCTACGCGCTGGCCATCCTTCTCAACCAGACCGTTCACGGACTTTCGGTCTTCCGCACGGTCTTCTTTCTGCCCGCGGTCACGCCCGCCGTCGCCACCGCTCTGATGTGGATGTGGGTGTTCCATCCCGAGATCGGCCTGGCCAACTCCGCCCTGGCTGGGATTGGCATTGAAGGTCCCAAGTGGCTGGCTTCGACCGAATGGGCGCTGCCTACCTTTATCATTATCAGTCTGTGGGGAATCGGAGGCGGCATGGTCATCTATTTGGCCGGGCTGCAAAGCGTTCCCACCTCGCTCTATGAAGCCGCCGAACTTGACGGCGCCGGCGCGTGGTCCCGGTTTATCCATGTCACTTTGCCGATGACGTCGCCCGTCATCCTGTTCGTTACTGTTACGAGCATGATCGGTTCATTTCAGGTTTTTACTGCCGCGTTCGTGATGACCGACGGCGGACCCGTCAACTCCACGCTCTTTTTTGTGCTGCATCTCTACAACCACGGCTGGCGTTTCCTGCAGATGGGTTATGCCTCGGCCCTGGCCTGGGTACTGTTCATCATCATTCTGGCGCTGACCCTTCTGCTCCTGCGCCTGTCCGGTCGGCTCGTATACTATGAGGCGGAAGAGAGATCATGACGCAAGCACTGACAAGACCGCAGCCAACCATGATTGCGCAGTGGTGGCAGGGCCGCCGCAGTCGTAATTTCTGGTTCAAGCTGATCATCTACGCCTTGCTTCTAGGCCTGGGCTTTCTCTTCATGGTGCCATTCCTCTTCATGCTGTCCTCTTCACTGAAGGACCCGCAGGAGGTCTGGAAGGTACCCCCTAGCTGGATTCCCAATCCGGTTTTCTGGCAGAACTATCCTTACGCCCTGGATCAGATGCCTTTCTTCGGCTATTTCCGCAACACGGTTCTTCTGGTCATTGGGGTTGAAATCGGCCGGCTGCTGACCGCCAGCATGACCGCCTACGCATTCGCCCGCCTCCGTTTCCGATGGCGGGGGCCGCTTTTCATCCTGGTGCTGAGTACGATGATGATCCCCTACCAGGTGACGCTGATTCCCCAGTACCTTATCTTCAAGGAGTTGCGCTGGCTCAACTCGCTATTGCCCCTGGTTGTCCCGGCCTTTTTCGGCGGCGGCGCCTTTTACGTATTCCTCCTGCGGCAGTTTTTCATGACAATTCCGCTTGACTACGACGACGCGGCGCGTATCGACGGGGCCAGCTATTTGGACATCTTCACCCGCATCATCCTTCCATTGTCGATGCCGGTGCTGGGAACGGTGGCCATTTTTACCTTCATGGAGCAGTGGAATGATCTGCTCGGGCCGCTGATCTATCTCAACACGGCCGACAAACAGACGTTGAGCATCGGCATTGCCATGTGGTCCAAGGGCGGCGCCTATCCGGCCGTTCACTTTTTCTCGCACACCATGGCCATCGCCCTGCTCATGTCTCTGCCTCCCGTTGTTATCTTCTTTATCTTCCAGCGTCATTTCATTCAGGGTGTCGTGATCAGCGGCGTAAAGGGCTAAACAAAGGAGATGAAACGTGGCTAAGATTACCTTGATCGGCGCCGGCAGCACCGGATTCAGCAAGAGGTTTATCGCAGACATTCTCACCCGGCCCGCGCTGGCCGAGGGAACGCTCTCCCTGATGGACATCAACCAGGACTACCTGGACATTACGACCGCCTTGGCCAAAAAGATGGCGAAACAGCTGGGCGTGGGCACAAAGATCGAGTCGAGCACCGACCGGCGGCGCGCGCTGGAGGGGTCCGACTATGTGATCTCGGTGATCCTGCTGCACGGTCTCGAGGCGCGCATGGTCGAGCACAAGATCCAGCGCAAATACGGGGTCGACCAGGCGGTCGGCTGCACGACCGGCCCGGGCGGCGTATTCCACGCGTTGCGCTACATCCCGGTGATGCTCGACATCTGCCGCGACATGGAGGAGCTGTGTCCCGACGCCTGGTTCCTGCACTACGCCAATCCCACCACTACGGTCCCCTGGGCGATGAACATTGCTTCGCCGATCAAGAGTATCGGGCTCTGCCACAGCGTGCAGGGGACGGCGATGGAGCTGGCGCACTACCTCGGCGCGCCCTTTGAGGAGACAGGTCACTGGGTGGCCGGGGTCAACCACCAGGCCTGGTTCCTGCGCTATGAGTGGAACGGCGAGGACGCCTATCCCCTGCTGCGCGAGAAGATGGAGGACCCGGCAATCTACGCGCAGGACAGGGTGCGCTGGGAGATGATGAAGTATTTCGGCCATTTTCTGACCGAGTCCAGCTACCACAATTCGGAGTACGTGCCCTACTTCCGCCGCACGCCGGAGATGATTGCGCGCTACGCGCCCAAAGTTGGCAACTGGGAGGACCTGCTGGTCTCCTCGGTTGGCAGGGCGGAGGAGCGGAGGGAGGAGCTGCGCGTCGAGGCATTTGGCGATGGGCCGGTCACGGTCGACACGAGCGAGGAGTACTGCATCGAGATCATCAATGCGATGGAGACCAACGTGCCGATCCGCTTCAACGGCAACGTGCTGAACGATGGGCTGATCACCAATCTGCCGCCGGGCTGCTGCGTCGAAGTGCCGTGCCTGGTAGACAACATGGGCATCCATCCCTGCTTCGTCGGCGACCTGCCGCCGCAGTGCGCTTCTCTGAACCGCAGTCGCCTGGCGGGCGACGAGCTGACCGTCAAGGGCGCGCTCGAAGCCGACCGCAAAGCGATCGAGCAGGCGGTCGGCCTGGATCCGCTGACCGCGTCCGTCTGCACACTGGACCAGATCCACGATATGGTGGAGGAGCTCTTCGAGGCCGACGCCGAACATCTGCCCCAGTTCCAGTAGACGCACGCGTATTGCGGCCGGAACGCGTTGCGGCAGGCCAGCGTTTCAGGGGCAGTGGCTGGGCAACCCCCTTTATTTGAACAGCTCGAACTCCGGGCCGAGGACGCTGAACAGCTCTTCGGTCAGTTCGTGTATCTGATCGAGCGTGCAGACCGCCGCGGCCAGCGGGTCGAGCGCAATCGCCTGCTCGATGGCCTGTCGGTCCTCCTCCAGGATGCCCTTGACCATCAGTTCATCGCCGGCGATACGGTTCCGGTTCAATGAGGCGCATTGCGGCGGCAGATCTCCTACATGACAGGGGTGCACGCCCATGTTGTCCACCAGGCAGGGCACCTCGACAACGCAGCCGGGCGGCAGATTGGTGATCAGTCCGGTGTTGATCACATTGCCGTTGAAGCGGAACGGCTCGTTGCTTTCGATGGCGTTGAAAATGCCCGATACGTACTCTGCGCCGCGCTCGATCGCCAGCGGCGCACTGCCGAACGCCTCCTCCTTCAGTTCTTCGACCTGCGCGGCCTTACGCCTGATGTAGCTGTCTCTGCCAGTCTCAAATCGCACTTCGCCGGCCAGGCGGCCGCGCTTGTTGGAGTAGCGGTCGACAAGCTCGCGATTCTTGCGGAAGTAGGGTACATACTCCGAGTTGTGATGGCTCGACTCGGTGATGAAGTAGCCGAAATGCTTCATCATCTCGAAGCGGACGATGTCCTGCTCGTAGATTGCCGGGTCGGTCATCTTCTCGCGCAGCAAGGGGTAGGCGTCCTCGCCGTTCCACTCTAATCGCAGGAACCAGGCCTGATGGTTCACGCCGGCGACCCAGTGTCCGGTCTCTTCGATCGGCGCGCCGATGTAGTGCGTCAATTCCTCTGCGGTCCCTTGCACGCTGTGACACATGCCGATGCTGCGTACCGACGTCACCTTGTTGAGGGCCCACGAAAGAATCGGCGTCGGGTTCGAGTAGTGCAGGAAGAGAGCGTCGGGGCAGAGCTCTTCGATGTCGCGAACGATCTCCAGCAGACGCGGCAGGTACTTGATTGCGCACTCCATCGCGCTCGCGCCCGTTTCGCCGCCAACGACCTGCAGGACACCGTACTTTTCTGCAATCAGGATCGATTCGGTGCGCGTGTCGATGCCGGTCGGCCGGATGGTGGAGATGACGTAGTCGGCGCCGTCCAGCGCGCGGCGGCGGTCGGTCGTGGCCTCGATCTTGGTCGGCAGGTTGAGATGGTCGACAATCTTGGCGGCCAGTGCCGCTGTGATCTCGACGTACTCCTGGCTGACGTCCATCAGGCTGACCGTGCCCTCGGCCAGCGCCGGCCGCGTCAGAATGTCCATCATCAGCTGCTTTGCGAAACCTCGGCTCCCCGCGCCGATGAAAGCGATTTTGCCCATTTCTCTTCCCCTTCCTTTCCCCGTTCGGAAACGATGAACGCGTCCCGACGGGCAACTCAGCGATTGCCGTAGGCAAGCACGACCTGCAGGACATCCTGCGGCCTTTTGTCGATCAGTTCATATGCCGCGGCGGCGTCATCGTGGTCGATTACGTCGGTGATCAGCTCCTCCAGCCGTAGTTGGGGCATCAGCGACAGGACGGCCTCCATACGGCGAGCGGGCGTCCACCGATGCGACAGATCAGGGCTGATGCCGCTTAACTGCGACGAGATCAGTTGGATGCGGTTGTGGTGGAACTCCGCGCCAAGGTAGACGTTGGCCAGCGCGCCTGCAAACCACGACATCACGATAACCTTGCCGTTGTAACAGGCGGTGCGGATCGCCTCGTTCAAAGCGCGATCGCTGGCCGAGAACTCAAACACGACGTCCGCGCCGCGATTGTCCGTCAGCTCCCGCACAGTCATCGCGATATCTCTTACCTCGCCCGCATTGTAGACAAGGTCCGCCCCGCCGACCTCTTTGGAGATCTCAAGCCGCTTCTCGATCAGGTCAACCGCAATCACCGGCGACGCGTTCGAGAGCTTCGCCCACTGTACCGTGAGCTGCCCAAGGATTCCTTGTCCAAAGACAACCACACACTCGCCCAGGCGCAAGCCCGCGTCCAGCATGCCGTTGAAGGTTGTGTTCAGGTTGGCCACCAGGACGCCCGCCTTCGGGTCGATGCCCTCCGGCAACTTGAACACAGAACGTGCCGGCAACACGTGCGCCGTCTGGTGCGGACCGAAGCAGAAGACGACATCTCCTTCGGCAACCTGCGCCACATCGGGCCCCACCGCCGCGACCACCCCTACACAGGCATATCCATAGCGCAAAGGGTACTGCCACTCGGGCTCGTCGGCATCCACGAACAGCCGCCTGCTGCGGTCCCGTTTCCGTTGCCACATCGGCGCATCGCCGCGATAGACGTTCATCTCGGTCCCATGACTGATGCCCGAGTACAGGGAGCGTATCGCCACCTCCCCCGCGCCGGGTTCGGCGATCTCGTCTCTGACAAGCGTTATCTGTCGCGGGGCGGTGATTTCAGCTGCCTTGATTCTGATCATCTTTTCTCCGAAATCGTTGCCGATGGGTCATCCTCCGCCTTCGGCATCAACCATCAAGACAAGCGGTGGGGAGTGCCTTCTTTAGTCGCGCGGTGCTAGGCGCACACGTCCTCCTCACTCCATGTCATTCACCACCTCAAAGCCGAGCAGCTGGCCGATATCTTCGATTTCGTCGAGCCAGTCGCCGTAGAAGAGGAGCCTGTGGCCGCCGGGGGTGAGGGGGTGCTCGGCCTTCATGCAGTTGCGCAGCAGGCGTTTGGCATCGGCGACGCGGATGGCGACCGATGTGCGGCAGTCGCGCTGCGGGCTGACGTTGCTGTCGATAACGCCGGTGAAGGCGTACATGCGGTCGAAAGGGACGAACTGGGCGATCGTCACCGTCTGGCCGACCTCCATCTGTACGTTCACGCAGGTGCTGCGGTAGAGGCCCTGGTGATTCCGAAAAGCGTACTCCTCCGCTTCCTCGCCGTCCCAGCCCCCCATCTTCGTCGCGCTGAAATCGTGCGACATCCCAATCAGGTTTCGTCCTGTATCAATATGAATATGGCCGATGAAGCCGGGGCGGTCGGCGAGGTAGCCTAGCAGCAGCTGGGTGATCGTGCTGGAGAGATCGAGCTGGCAGATGCCGGCCAGACCCTCGTCGTTGAGCATCGAGAAGGCCAGGCAGGGGAGCGGGTATGGACCGCTGCCCATACAGATACCGTGTTCGGTGATCGCCTGAGCGTTTTCCTCCGCCAGAATCTGCTTGATGCCGAGGTACAACTTGCAGGACTCGACCACATCCTGCCCGGTCGGTTCGACCACCTCGGTGGCCGCAGCCATCCGGCGGCGGGCCAGCTCTTGCGCAGTTTCGGCGTCGGCGTTCTGGTAGGCCGCGATGACGCGGTCCGGCGGGATCGACTTTATCTCCAGCCCGAGCCTCTCCTTGGCCTGCTGGATGAAGCTGTCGTTGAGGGGCGTCAGGTCGCTGAAGAGGTGGATGCCGCCCCAGCCTTCCTCGAACCATCTGCGGCTGGACTCCACCTGCTCTTGGGTCAGGGACTGCTGGTAGAGGACCTTTGACTGCGCCAGCTTGTGGATCGCCTTGAGCACGCCGATCTTTTTGCCGACGTCGGCAAAGTCGGAGGAGAGCACGGGGATGACGTTGCTCTTGCCCTTGACGGGGACAAAGTTGTGCAGCCAGCCGAGCGGGGAGAGGGGGGCCTCGACCGGGTTGAACATCACGGTCGGCTTGCCCCAGCTCGCGATCTCTTTCTGCAAGGCATTGGGAAAGAGGCTGAGGATGAAAGCAAGGACTCCCTCCTCTTCGCGCACAGCTGCGGCCGCGCTCTCCAGCTCCCGGCGCGTACGCACGAGCGTCTGGCCGGTGAATTCGACATCGCTGGCGTAGGCTTTGAGCTCCTGCCGGTAGCGGGCCGCGACGCGCTCGTGGCCGAACTCTCCCTCGTAGATCGGCCATTCCCTGTTCTCCCCGACGGGAAAACTCTCCCCCTCCGGGCTACCCAGAAAGAGCGTGCGGATCCTGGTCTTGTTCACGAGTTTTGTCTATCCCTTCGCTGATTTCCGACTATGGCTGAGCAGCTATGCGGAGATAGTTTGTCTTTCCACCCCCGTCGGTGTCTAATGGGTTCTGTTCATATACTTTACAGACGGGGGTGACGGCGATGCAGCTGACCCACGCGCAGAAAGTTGGCTTTTTTGAAAAAGGCTATGTCCATATTCCCGGCGCGGTGCCGGGCGTCATGGTCAACGCCGCCGTCAAGGCGATCAACCACTCCTTTGGCAACGGGATCGATCCGGCCGAGATGATCAACTTCAGGTCGCGGTCGTTCTGCCCGGAGCTGCGCCAAGCGCCCGTGATCACCGATCTCTACAACCGGACGCCGGTCAAAACGCTGGCGGAGTCGATGATCGGTGCGGGAAAGATCAATCCGGTGACCGCGGGCCAGATCGCGGTCCGTTTTCCCCTGTTTGACGATCCGCCGGCCGCGCTGCGTCCCCATCTGGATGGCCGCTACTCGCCCCACAACGGCGTCCCCGCCGGAGAGCTTCTCAGCTTCACGCTGCTGGTCGGTATCGCCCTGAGCGAGGTCGCGACCGACTACGCCGGCAACCTGGTCGCGTGGCCCGGCACGCACCGTCTGTTCGAACAGTATTTCCGTGAGAACGGGACTGACTTCATAATGCAGGGCGACGCCAATGAGATGCCGCCCGTGGAGATGCCGCAGCCGCAGATGATGACCGCCCGCCCCGGCGATGCCTTCCTCGTACACTACCAGGTCGCCCACACCGCCGCGCCCAACCTCTCTCCCCATCCGCGCTACGCGATCTATTTTCGCCTCAGACATGTTGACCACGAGACGCAGCGGTTCGAAACACTGTCCGACATCTGGCGGGAGTGGGATGGCATGCGCGAGATCGCGGCCCCGCACCGGCCGCGCCTTCCGGCTGTTGACGGCTAGGCGAGACGGGGCAAACGCTGCTCTTCTTTGGTGATCACTTCGATCAGCGCCGGTTGCCCGGCTGACAGCACCTGCTGCGCCCGCTTGATCGCCGGCGCGACCTCACCTGGATGCTCGACCCTTTCGCTCGCCGCGCCCAGCCCCTCGGCGATCTTGGCGTAATCGCCGCCCAGCTGTTTCAGCCCGTAGCGTTCCACCGCGGTCGGCATCTGCGCCTCGGAGCCGCACATCACCGAGTTGTTCAGAACGATCGTCAGGATCGGAAGCTCGTTGCGCGCCGCCGTTTCGATCTCCAGGCCCAACATGCCGAACGAGGCGTCGCCCATGATGTTCACCACCGTTTTCTCGGGCGCGGCCACCTGGGCGCCGAGGGCCAGCCCGATCGAGTGACCCATCTGCGTTGAGTTGCCCCAGCCGAGATAGCCGCGCGGCACGATCGCCTCGAAAAAAGGGACGACCTGGTCGCGCACATAGCCGGAATCGTGCGTCACGATCGTCTGTGTCCGGTCGACCGTGTGCATCAGGTCCCAGATCACCCGGTACGGATTGATCGGGGTCTCGTCGGAGGTCAGAAGCGGCCCCCATTCATCGAACCAGTCCCGTTTGATCGCTTCGATCTCGTTCACAACCGGCCCCTGATCGCGCCCGCTGCCGGCCGTCTGCCGCTGCAGCGTTTCGGTCAGCTGGTAGAGCACCAGCTTCGCGTCACCGAGCACGCCGAGATCGGTCTCCATGTCAGCGTTGAGGTCGCGGTCGTCGTTGGTTACCTGGATGATCGTCTTGCCGGGCGGCACCGGCGCCCGCATCCATTCGCGGCTGAAACTGCAGCCGATGCCCAGGATCAGGTCCGCCTTGTCGAGGTAGTGGGCGATCGCCCTGGTCACGCTGCGATCGTTGGCCACCGCGCCGATCGAAAGCGGGTGGTCTTCGGCGAAGGCGCTTTTGCCGAGCAACGTACTCATGACCGGCGCGCCGGCAAGTTCTGCGAACGCCCGCAGCTCCTCGGTCGCCTGGGCGTAGAGGACACCCTGCCCAACCTGGATGACAGGACATTCGGCTTTGAGAAGGGCCGCGATCACGGCGTCAACCGCCTCCGGGTCTCCGGCTGACCGCACCCTTTGCGGCGGCCTGTAATCGAACTCGTCGTCGATTTCGCCGTTGCCCACATCGCGCGGGACCTCCAGCATGACCGGGCCGGGGCGGCCATTGCGCAGGTAGCTGAAGGCGCGGCGCATCATCTCGGGCATGCGTTCGGGCATGTTGACCTGCTCCGCCCACTTGGCGATCGGGCGGTAGCTGGGCACGGCCGGGAAGTTGCGGGTTGACCCGTGCCGGTCGCGTCCGATGTGTCCCGGCAGGAAGAGGATCGGGACCGAGTCGGCGTTGGCCTGCGCGACGCCGGCAAAGGAGTTCTCGACACCGGCGCCCGCCTGCACCGTGCAGACGCCGGTGCGCCGCCCGTTGGAGACTCGGGTGTAGCCGTCGGCCATGGCAACCGCGGTGCGCTCGGTCCGTGTCATGATTGGCCGCATGCCATTGCGTGCGGCCGCTTCAATCAGCGGGTTGTCGGGGAAGCAGAAGATCTGCTTCTCGCCTTCGCGGGCCAGAATACTGATGATGGCATCATGTACTTCCATCGCCGATCCTCTCTCTCGTGGAATCCTAAGCAGGGAAGCAGGTTGGCCTCATTCGGCGAACGCAGCTTCTCCGGTTCTACTCATCCATCTCCAGCTGACCGGCCCGCTCCATCGCCGCCCAGTAGGCGCGGTCGGCGTCGTGGACGAGCGTATTCTCGAGGCTGCGCTTGATGAACTCGCCTTCGGCCGAGTGTGCGCCCGCCGTATGGGCCACGGCCTCCGGCAACCCGACCGTCAGCGCCACGTGGACGCCGTAGACCGAGTGGCGAATCGATGGGAAACCCGATGCGGCGACGTCGTTCTGCCAGCGCGCTTGGTTTCGCATGCTGAACTCAAACGGCTTGCCGACGTCGTGGCAGAGCGCGCAGGCCCACAGCAGGTCGCGGTCGATGCCGATGTCGCCGTGGACCCGTTCAAGGCCGTCGGCGATACCTTGGGCGATCCGGGCCACCCCGCGCAGGTGATCGGCCTGCGTCCCGTCCTTGAGCGCCGGTGAGTCCGGCACGCCGGACCCTCTGATCTGGTCGATGCGCGTAAACTCGCTCTGTGACAGCGCAAAGGCCCAGCCCTCGATCACCTGGCCGCGCAGTTTCTCGTCCTTGATCTCGTTGACCTCCGGCAGGCTTTCGCTTACGCCCTGGCGCAGGTCGTCCATGGATGCCATTGTCACTGTCTCCCGTCGCGTGCAGGGCGCCTGCCTTCAGCGCCCTATGCCTGATGATTTCTATTGGAAGGGGCTGTCCGGGGCGGCCCGTTGGGTCATGTCGCTGGCGGGCGGCCGCCGGACTCCCTTCGTTCCTGCTAGTAGTGGACTTTCTGCAGTTTCTCGCGGTCCGCCTCGTATTCGGCGCGCAGCCCCTGCGTAACTTCTCTGTTGGTAACCTCGGCCGCCGCAACGTCCCACCACATCTCCGAAGGCGGGCCGTAACGATGCTTCTCGACCTCCATCACGATGGCGCAGCTGCGCGTCTCTGCGCGCGCCTCTTCCAGCGCGCTGCGAAGCTCGTCCGGGTTGGTGACGTGCCAGGCGCGAGCGCCCATACTTTCGGCGTTCTTGGCGAAATCGATTGACAGGTATTCCCCATCCAGCCTGTTCGTCTCCGGATCGCGTGCCCGGAACTCGTTGCCGAAGCTAATGCCCGCGCGGCCCATCTGCAGGCGGCGAATGATCTGGTAGCCGTGATTTTCCGAGACGATCACCGTGATCTTCTGGCCCTCCTGTACGGCCGTGACAATCTCGGTCGGGTTAATCAGGTAGGTGCCGTCGCCGACCAGCACGTAGACTTCGCCTTCCTCCTGCGCCATGCGCACGCCGATGCCGCCGGGGATTTCATAGCCCATGCAGGAGAAGCCGAACTCCAGATGACAGTGGCGCGGGCCGCTCGTGTCCCAGAGCTGATGCAGGTCTCCGGGCGGTCCTCCGGCCGCGGCGACGATCGTATCGCCTGGCTGCAGCGCCTGGTTGATGACGTTGATCGCGTGCAGCTGGCTCATCGCCTCGCCGGGATGTTCGACGAAGACCTCGGTGTCCAGCAGCTCCTGCCAGTCCGACTTCGCCACGCCGACCTCTTCCAGATAGGCTGGGTTCGGCCTGATCTCGGCTGCGTTGGCCTCGCTCACAAAGGCCCGCAGCGCCTCGCGTGCATCGGCGACGATCGGCAGCGCTCCCTGCTTGTAGGCATCGTGGCTGGTGACGTTGATGTTGATAAATTTCACGTCGGGGTTGTTAAAGACCGACTGCGAACCGGTGCTGAAATCGGTCAGGCGTGTGCCCACACCGATCACCAGGTCGGCCTGGGCCATCAGCTGGCCCGCCGACCCGGTTCCAGTGACGCCGTAGCCGCCCAGTGCCATCGCCGACTCGCCCGCGATCGCCCCCTTTCCTCCCATCGTCTCTCCGACGGGGATGCCGAAAGTTTCGGCAAAGATCTGCAGCTCTACCTTGGCGTCCGAGTAGATGACGCCGCCGCCGGCTATGACGATTGGGCGCTCGGCTGCCTTGAGCAGGGCCACGGCCTCGGCGATACGGTCGGGATGTGGGCGCCGCCGCTCCACCTGCCAGACCCGTTTGTCGAAGAAGTAGGCCGGGTAGTCGTAGGCATGTGCCTGTACGTCCTGCGGCAGGGCGATCGTTACGGCGCCGGTATCGGCCGGGTCGACGAGCACTCTCATCGCTTCCGGCAGCGCTGTCAGCAACTGCTCCGGCCGCGAGATGCGATCAAAGAAGCGGCTGACCGGACGGAAACAGTCGTTGACGCTGACGTCGGCGGAGATCGGATGCTCAAGCTGCTGCAGGACCGGCCCCTGGTAGCGGGTGACGTAGTAGTCGGACGGCAGCAGCAGCACCGGCAGCCGGTTGAGCGTTGCCGTCGCCGCGCCGGTGACCATGTTGGTCGCACCCGGCCCAATCGACGAGGTGCATGCAAAGGTGGACAGGCGCAGGCTGGCCTTGGCGAATCCGCTGGCGGTATGCACCATCGACTGCTCGTTGCAGGGCTGGTAGTAGGGCAGGTCCTGGCCGTACTCTTCCATCGCCTGCCCCAGGCCGGCCACATTGCCGTGTCCGAAAATACCGAAGATGCCCGGGATCAGGCGCCGCTCCTGCCCGTCTCTTTCGCTATATTGGGCCTGCAGATATTTGATCACAGCCTGGCCCATGGTGAGCCGGACCGTTCCTCGATGATTCCCGTTTGACATGCTCTATCTCCTTGCTTGAGTTTCGTGAATCCCAAAAAAGTCGAACGATTTCTGGTGGAACTCTTTCTATTTTGGTTCCCAGCGTTCCCAGCGCTGCAGTTCGGCCCGGCTACAGTGTGACCAGCTTGCCGGTCTCGGCGGACTGGTAGAGCGCCAGCACCGAGCGCAGGATCCTTCGGCTCATTTCAAAGGTCATCTTGGGCGCCTCGCCGTCGAGCAGGCAGGCCTCCATCGTCTCCACCTCTGTCTGATAGGCGTCCTTGGCAGGGGTGATGATCGTTTCACTGCGTCCGTCGCTGGTTGTGAGGAACATTTTCTGGTCATCGCCCTCGGTGCCGGGGCGGATCGAAGGATTGGGGATCACAAGCGATCCGCCGCTGCCAACCACCTCCAGGCCGAACCGTTCGGACGTGCGCATGCCTCCAAAGATTTGGCCGATGACGCCGTTGCTGAAGCGCAGCTGGCCGCTCATCGCAACGTCGACGCCGGTTTCGCCCTTGATCTGACAGCCCCACACCTCCACCGGGGCGCCCGCGCCGGCCAATAGGATCGACTGGCTCACGGGATAGATGCCCACGTCCCAGAGGCCGCCCCCGCCCAGGGCAGGATTCAGGCGAATGTTATGCCGGTCTTCCGCCGGCAGGTAGAAGGCGTGGCACCCCGTGATCAGCTGCAGGTCTCCGAGTCTGCCGGCATCGATCAGGGCGCGCACGGCATTCATCTGCGGGTGATGGAAGTAGGCCCAGGCTTCAAAGACCGTCACATTGTACTCTGCGGCCGCGGCCTCCATTGTGTCCAACTCTTCCGTAGTGAGGGCGATCGGCTTTTCGCACAGAACATGCTTGCCCGCGGCCGCGGCCTTGACGGTCCACTCGCAGTGCAGCGAATTGGGCAGCGGATTGTATATGACGTCCACCTCCGGATCGGCCAGCAACCCTTCGTAGTCGCCGTAGGCGCGGGGTATGCCCCATTTGTCGGCATAGCTCTGCGCCCGTTCCGTGGTGCGGCTGGCCACCGCCACCAACTCACTGCGTCCGGTCTGGCGCATCGGCCCGATCACCCAGTCGTTGATCGCCGCGGTCGATAGGATGCCCCATCGTAGCTTGTCAGCCATTCTCTTCTCCCGTCCTGTCTCTGCTCCTAACGGCCTAACTGTTTCAGGGTGTCTTGCGCGCCGTTGAGCATCCATTCGGTGTCCTCGCCAGCGGTGATGAAGCGCCCGCCCTGCTCGAGCCAGAACCTGGTCTCTTCCAGATCAGAGGTCGAGATGCCGAAGGCCTTGCCCGTCTTGTCGCATGCTTCCACCACTTTCAAGATGGCGGCGCGGTGGGCCGCTTTGCCCTCGGCGGTGTTTAGGTCGACGCCCATTGAAATGCGCAGATCGTTCGGCCCGATGTAGCAGCCGTCAACGCCATCGACCGCCATGATCTGCTCACAGCGTTCGACCGCCTGCTTGGTCTCGATCATCACCGCCAGGAAGACCTCGTCGTCGCTCCAGCTCATGTAGTCCCCTCCGTGGATGCCGACGCCGAACGGCCCGCCGGAGCGGCCGCCTATGGGCGGGTAGCGCATGGCAAAGGCGGCCGCCTCTGCCTCCTCGACCGAGTTGACCATCGGGACGATGATGCCGAGTGCGCCGCGATCGAGCAGGCGCCCAATTGCGCCGAAATCGTTCTGTTCCACGCGCGCCATCGGCGTGGCGTTTCCCAAGGTGATACAACGGATTGCCTGAAAGATGGTATCGTCGCTCCACGGACCGTGCTGGGCGTCGATCATGAAGAAATCGAAATCCATCTGCGAGAGATACTCGGTCGCTATCGGGGATCCCAGGCTGATCTCAGCCCCAATCGCCGCCTTTCCCTCCAGGATACGCTGTTTTGCCTTATTGATCGCCATCTCGGCCTCCTTTGTGAACGGGTCTTGTACGCCGAAATTAGTACAGAGTGTCTGTGGGGATCTGGTTCGGGGAGGTCCTGCCCGGCAGATTGAGCGCGGCCCGCCGTCAGCCGCGCCAGCGGCCGAACGGGAGGTTACGACTATACAATAGCGAATTTTCCCTTACTTTGAAAGTCCGATTACCGCGCGGCGGCCGTGAGCGGGCGGCTGTCCAGCGGTTATTTGAGTCCAAGCGCCTTGATATGGGCCACCAGGCCCTGGATGCGGGGGCTCTCGCTGTTGAGAAACTCCGGCGTATAGAGCGCATCGGTCTGCGTGTGCTGCATCGTTTTGATGAAGTTGAGGTCAGACTCGTACCCGCGGCGCACAAAGGCCATGTGGGCGTCGGTTTCCGGCCTGGCAAAGAAGTTGAGCGTGAACATGCGCCGTCCCATCCGACCGCCGAAGGCAGCATGCCACAGATTCTGGTCAAAGAAAACCACGTCGCCCGGCTCGGACTCCAAGGGAAAGGAGGGCAGCTCTGCCCCGGAAACGCCGTAGGGCGGTGCCATTTCACTCTCGCGCTGCAGACTGAGCGGCTGCAGATCATCGTGCAGGGGAGGGCGATGCGAACCGGGGATGACGCGCAGGCAGCCTGTATCTCTGGTCACCGGGTCGAGATAGAACGCCACCTTGATGCGGCCATAACTGTGTTCGGACCCATCGGGGTGCCACGGTGTGTCGCCCACGTAGAGGTTTCCGTCGGACCCGTTCCAGATGAAGCCCTGGCCGAGCATCTGTTCAACCGGGAGGTAGATGCGGTCGTCGTCCAGCAGCCGCGTCAGCAGCGGGCGCCTTTCGATGCAGCCCATGACCGCCTGGCGTTTCTCTCCGCTGAACGGAAGCCCCTGCCTGTCCTGGGTGAGGACATCGTCAAATTCACGGCCGATGTCGTCCATTTCCCGCCGCGAAAAGGCCTGCCGCATGACGATGAAGCCAAAAGTCTCGAAGTGTGCTTTCTGCTCTGCAGTCAACATCAAATGCTCCCGCGTGTGTCCACGGTGTCGCGCGCTGGAGGCTCCGCTGTCCGATTAAGGCTCGTTCGCCTTGCCCGCAAAGGCAGGCCGTCCCGACTGATTCAGACGGCCGGCTCAGGTATATTCCCCGATCTGGTGGGTCAACTCGGCGAAGATCTCCTCGGTCATGGCGTGGACCTGGTCCAGCGTGCAAACGGCTGCGGTCAGGGGATCGAGTGCGATGGCCTGCTCGATCGCCTTGCGATCCCGCTCGATCGCTCCTTTTACCGTCAGTTCATCGCCCGCCAGCCGGTTGCGGTTGAGCGATGCGCACTGGGGCGGCAGATCGCCGACGAAGCAGGGATGCACGCCCATATTGTCCACCAGGCACGGCACCTCTACACAGCATCCTTCGGGCAGATTGGTGATCAACCCCGTGTTTATCACGTTGCCGTTGAAGCGGTACGGCTCATTGGTCTCCATCGCGTTGATGATGCCGACCGAGTACTCGTCGCTCTGCTCGATCTCGATTGTGCCGTCGCCAAATGCTTCTTCCCGCAGGCGCTTGTCCTTCTCGGCCACAGAGTTTTTCCAGCGGGCCACGCTGCCTACATGCTGCCCTACGGTTGCACCCGGCCCGCGCTTGTTGCGGAAGCGCTCGACCATCTCTGGACTGCGGCGGAAGTAGGGGACGTATTCAGAGTTGTGTGTGCTCGATTCGGTCAGAAAGTGGCCAAAGTAACGCATCATCTCAAAGCGCACGATATCATGTTCGTAGGTTTCGGGATCCGACATCTTTTCCCGCACGAGCGGGTATGCGTCCTCGCCGTTCCATTCGAAGCGCAAGAACCAGGCCTGATGGTTGATGCCCGCCACCCAGTGGCCCGTTTCCTCGTACGGCGCGCCGATGTAGCGGGCCAGCTGCATCGCCGTCCCCTGCACACTGTGGCACATGCCGATGCTGCGGACCGGGGAGATGAGGTTGAGGATCCAGGGCAGGCTGGTCGTCGGGTTGGAATAGTGCAGGAAGAGCGCCTGCGGGCAGACCTCCTCCATCGTCTTGATGATCTCGAGCAGCGGCGGCATATATTTGAGAGCCGTAAAAACGCCATTGGGGCCGGTCGTGCAGCCAACCGCCTGGTCGACACCGTACTTCTTTGCAATCTCCAATGGCTCCTCTTTGGAGTCGACGCCCGGCGGGCGAATGATGGAGATCACATAGTCGGCCCCGTCCAGGGCCGGGCGCAGCTCCAGCGTCGACTCGATGGTGGTCGGAACGTCCAGCTGACGGGCCATCTTCTTTGCCAGCGTCGTCATTACCTCCAACCGCTCCCGGTTGTTGTCCATCAAGGCCAGCGTGCCCCCGGCAAGGGCCGGCCGCGTCATGATGTCCATCAGGAATCCTTTGGCGAAGCCGCGGCTGCCGGCGCCAATCAGGCTGATCTTGGCCATGATTTCATCCTTTCCGGCAAATTGAGGAGCGAAGTCCGCCGGTCATCGACAGCTTCATGCACAGGCGCCAACTGTCCTACGCCGCACTGTGCTGTTCGTTCCAGCTGGCAATAAATTCCGGGACCCCGAAATCGGCGGGCATTTCGTTGACGCTGTAGCGCGAAGGCTGCCCGGACCGGCTCCAGGAAACGTGCTGTTCGCTGTCGGCCTGCAGCCTGGCGTCGAGCACGGCAAATCGCTGCCAGATCTGCTCGACCTCCTCCTGCGAGAAGCGTCCGGCCAGATTCTCGTCGAAATCAAGCATATCACGGTGTACAACGATGCTGGCTCGCTCGGCACGGGGCAGGCGGCGTACCTCCGGCCGGGAGACGAGGCGCATTCGCTGCACGACTTTCGAGATGAGGACAAGACAGACCATGCGGCCCTCTTCGCCGGGCCGCAGCGCGGCCAGCGCCTGCAGAAAGCTGTCCCCGTCCTTGTCCAGCATTGCCCGGAAAAGCGACTCCAGCAGATCGCGCTGCTCGCTGAGCAGCCGCGCCATCCTTTCCAACGTCTGCCGCGCCGCGGGGGACAGACAGTCGAGGAAGCGCAGCTGCTGGTCCCACACCGGAGAGAAGATATGGGCGTAGAGGGGCGGCGCGATCGAGGCATGGCCGCCGTGAATTGTGCGCCGCAGGCGCGTGCTGTAGTTGCTGCCCCAGTGCCAGATGAGATTTGTGTAGACGACGCCGTCTCCGGCATTGAGAGGCACGGGGATGCCGCCGGGAAGGGGAGCATGCGGGTCCTCGGCCATCTGGCGCTCCTCTGCCTCGGTATTGACGCGCAGGTGGCTGCCCGGCACCACCCACAGCACGTTGTCGTCGTAGAGCGGTATGTTCCACTGCACGTAACCGGGCCCGTTCGCGCGCAAATCGGAGGTCAGACCATCCACGGGCGCCTGCGTTGAGGGCTGAAAGTCGCGGTGCCAGCCGGTGCCGCCGGGGTGGTCGCGCACCGGGCTGCACATCAGCATCATTTCGGTGATCGCCAGCTCGGGCGCGCGGATAAGTTGCCGGGCGACGCCCAGCGTGTTTTCGTGCAGCCAAAGTTCAACCGCATTGGCGGTCGCCTTATCCACCAGCTCCTCCACGTGCGAAAGCCGCGGCTGTTGGTGGGATTCCCACACGCCGCCCGGCGGGTCGTCCGGCTGCCGCTCGCGCGCCCAGACCGCCTTCTGCCGCTCTACGAGGACCTCGTAGCTTTCGCGGATCGCGTCCAACTGTTCTGGCGGGATCACGTTGCGAAGGATGATGAACCCTTCTTCCATGAACTGCGCTCTATCGACACGCATGATGCAGGTGACTCCTGTTTAACCCTTGACGCCCGTCAGTACCGCGCCTCGCACGAAATAGCGTTGAAACGCGAGGAAGAACAGCAGCGGCGGCAACATGGTGAGGACAGCCATGGCGGCCAGCCACTCCAAGTGGTACTCCTTATAGATCCCTTGCGGGTCAGCGAAACTCTGGCGAAAGGTCAGCATCGCCCGCGGCAAGGTCCAGAGTTCTTCATCAATCAGGTAAATCAGGGCGCCGAAAAGCTCATTCCAGTGGCTGACGAATGTAAATATCGATGCGGTTGCCAGCGCCGGTCCCAGATTTGGCAGTATGATGTGACGATAGATGCCGATCGGCGAGCAGCCGTCGACTTTGGCGGCGTCATCCAGTTCCAGCGGAATGGTCGTCATGTACTGGCGCATGAGGAAGACGTAGAAAGCGCCTCCTCCCACCCATGAGGGAACAATCAGAGGCCAAAACGTGTTGATCCAGCCCAGTCGGTGAAAGAGCAGAAAGGTCGGGATGATGGTGACTTGGCTGGGCAGCATTAGAGTGGACAACAGCACGGCGAAAAGCAGATTTCGCGCCGGAAATCGTAGTCTGCCAAAGCCGTAAGCAACCATCGAACCGGTCAGTAGCGTTCCGGCAAGGGAGGCAACCGCGATGACGATTGTGTTTCTCAAGTAGATGGTGAACGGCATCACCGTCCACGCATCACTGTAGTTTTGCCACTGCCAGGGAATGGGCGGAATGAGGTTGATCCCCGTTTCCGAAAGGATCTCGAGGCGGGTCTTGAGCGAGCTGGAGACCAGCCAGAAGATGGGCAGGAGGAAGATCAACGCCACCAGAATGCCAAATGCATAGAGGAGGAGTAAACGCAACAGGGCGTTGGGCCGCCATGCGCGTGCGACGCTACTCATTTCTCACCTCCGCCTCATAGTAGACCCAGCGGCGTGCGCCGACGAACTGGATAAGCGTCAGCAACATGATAACGATGAAGAAGAGCCAGGCCAGAACGCTGGCATAACCGAGGCGGCGCTGCTGAAAGGCGACATCAAAAAGGTAGATTATAAAGAAGTGTGTGGACCTGGCCGGGCCCCCCTGGGTCAGGATATAGCCGGATGTGAAGACCTGCATAGAGCCGATGACACCGATCACGGTCAGGAAGAAGATGGTCGGAGAGAGCAAGGGGATAGTGATGTGGCGGAACAGGGAGAGATTTCCCGCGCCGTCGATTTTGGCGGCGTCATAGAGATGCTCCGGTATCCCCTGCAGACCGGCCAGCATGATGACCATCGTGTAGCCGACACCATAGACGGCCATGATCACGAAGGCCCAAGGCGCCCACTGCGTCGTGGTTAGCCAGCCGATACGCGGCAGGTCAAACACACGCAAGAACTGGTTGATCATCCCGAACTCTTTGTCATAGAGAGCCAGCCAGACAAAAGTAAGGGCGACGCCGCTGATGGCAGCCGGCATGAAATAGATGACCCGAAAGGTATTGCGCCCGGGGAACTTCTGGTTCACGTAGAGGGCCAGAGCCAAGCCAATCAGAATCGTAAGCGCGACAACCCAGAAGGCATAGGTCGCCGTGACCCGCAGCGAGTCGAGCAGACGATAATCGTGGAGCACCAGCTCGCGAATGTTTTCGAGACCGACCCAGTTGATGCGGCGAAAGCCCTTGTATGAAGTGAACATGAGGCCGAAGGAGACCAGCATCGGCCCCAACGTGAACAGTACGAACCCGATGATCCACGGCGCGATGAAAAAATAGCCGTAGGCCATTTCGGTGCGGGCCAATCTTCCTGGCCGGTTGCCTTTCTGGCCCATGGGCCCTCTGAAGCGTTTAAGCATTGTTCTCGCCATTTGCATTGGTGCTGAAGCCAGCGGTTGTTCCCTATGCCCCGGCAGACCTCACGCGGAATAGAACCGCCGCCAGGGCCTCCGGCGGGACACTCTTGCGCTCGGGCGGGTTGCAAGGTGGCTCACCGGGGCCTGCGAACACATGTTGATCGACTTTGACGATTGCCTTCTATGGGAAGCGGCCATGCATGCTCGTCAAAGTAGTGTGCCGGCGCTGCTGCAGTGGCAGCCGGTTTGTTGCGACAGGGAGTTCGGCTGCAATTCGTCTTTCTGGTGCGTGTCGAGGCCGGGGCCTGGACATAGGGCTGCCCAGGCAACTCCCGGCAACAGAGCGGGAGAATCGGCAACTGGCCGCCCCGCGGCACTGAACCTGGTGGACTCTTCGCCGCGAAGGCGGCCATCTTCGGTACCCTCGCCTACTTCAATTGCGGAACGAGAGACCCGCCTGTCCCAACGCGCGCTGCGCGGATTATGCCTGGTGCTTTTCCAAAATGCGCTGGCACTCGTTCTGGGCGTCCTCCAGAAGCTGTTCCGCGGGTGTATCGGTGGCGCTGATCGCGCTCCACATCTCGTGCATAACGGGCCAGGCTTCGAACGCGCCCGGGAACAGCGACCAGAAGCGGGCACGGCCAAACTGTGTCATCTCCTCTGCGACCTGCATGAAGGGGTTGTTCGCGATCAGTTCCAGCCAGCGCGGGTCCTCGAGATCTTTCTTGAGGTAGGGGATGTAGCCGGTCGCCAGGGCGTATTCGATGTACATGTCATGGGACCACCACTTGGCGAACTTGTAGGCGGCGTCAAGTTGTGCGCCCCCTTCCTTCTTGGGGATCCACAACTCCTTGTCCGGCAGCACGGTGGACATCAGGTTGGTGTCCGGGTGTGTTGGCGGGTATACCGCCCCCAGCTCCTCCATGTCCTGCTTCAGCCCGAGCAATGCCCAGTTGCCCGTCTCGTAGATGGCGATGCGCCCTGTCTGCAGCCCCTTTTCCGGTCTCGCCTCGATCGCGATCGGCGTGCCGAAAAGCTCGCGGAACCAGTCGATGGTCTGGACGAAGGGCGGACCGGTAATCGTGATCTCGGAGACATCCTCGTTCGTGTATTCACCGCCGGCAATGCGGGGATAGTGTTCCTCGCCGCCAAAGTAGAACCAGGGCCCCATCCCCCACACTTCGACCTCGTTGATGTTGAATCCGTCCTCGTTGGGGTGCCTGCCCTCATTGTCCCAAGTCATCTGCACCCCGATTTCCAGGGCGTCCGTCCAAGTCCAGTTCTTGTCCGGGGGCTCTACGCCGGCCTCATCGAACAACACCGGGTTGTAGGCCCACAGGTGGATGACCACTTCGTAGGGGAAAGCCCACATCTTTCCATCGACCACTGCGGGGCTGTATGCGTGGCGAGGTCCGTCCGCGTAGATGTCGAGGGAAATGCCATCCGCTTCCATCAACTCCTGCGCGTTCTCGTAAAGCCCCTCGTTGATGGCGTCAATGGTGGACTGCTGGTACCGATGCCAGAAGACGTCCGGCGGGTCCCCTGCCGACATGGCCAGATCGATCGCTTCGCTGGCCACGCCAAGCTGCACGTCCACCACCACATTGGTATCCGGCACTCTGAAATCATGTTTCTCGGCCAGCCCCCTTTGCGTTGCGCCGAGGTAGTCTGAATCCGGGAGCGGGAAGGAATAGGTGATGGTTATTTCCTCCGGCATCGCGCCTACATCTTCTTCGGCGGGAGCCGCCGGCACACATGCTGCCAACCCCGCGCCGGCAACGCCGGCAGCAGCAACACCCAGAAAATCACGTCTTGACACTCTCTTCGCCTGCATGACAAGTCCCCCCTTTTGTCTAAGGTGCGTTCACAGTTGGACCGCACATTTCTCGCATTGCGCCAAAGAGGCTTAAGCGTTCAAATCTGCAATGCGCGCAAACCACTGGCGTCAAACGCAATCCAGCTCAACTTCAAATGTGCGGCTTCGCGGATTTTGCGGCTGGCATCACCTCCATCCAAATCTCCCCTTCTTTCAGCGGCATAAACACTCTACTGCAGCGATTCACTATCTCGTGCCCATGCGAAGCCCTTCGAAGCGGGCCTCTCCCTCGGTAACAAAGAGACCAAGAGCGCCGCTTCGCCGGTCATACATTCGGCCGGAGAGCGCTACCTCGTCATCGATATAGATCACCAATGCTGTGCCATCCACGAGCAGCTGCACCTTTACCGGTCGATCCGGCGTCAGAACTGCCCTGCGTTCGAGCATAATCAGATCGTTAAAGGTTGTCTCGCCGTAGCTGGGAGTCCAGCGGTCCAGCACGACTCTGTTGTTGGCGGGCTCCAGCCGTACCACGTAGTAGGACTCCAGATCTTCGCTGGCTCGCAACATGAGACCACAGTTCGTCATCTCCGCATCGAAGGTTACGGTCGTTTCGACCAAACATTCGTCAGGCATCTCCCCCAGCGTCATCAGGGCGTAACGGCCAATCGCGGATGTGCTTGCGCTCCCATCCCCTATCTCCCAGCTGCCCAGAACCGGCTGCGGCTGGAGCGGCGCCGCATTTGCGAAGGACTGAGCGACCGTTGCAGGGATGCGCACTGCCAGCGCGCCGTCCGGCTGTTGCGTCACTTCGTGAACGACCAGATTGCCGCCCCATTCCCAGTCGCCGTCATCCGTCTCGCCTTCGCGCGTTGGCAGCCAGGCGAATGCAAAGCGCTCTGTTTCGTCTCCCGCGGTCTTGCCCGCGCAGTAGGCAAGGCCGTCGAGCATCGAATTGGCCGGCGACAACCAGGGACCCTCCAGGCTGCGCGCCATTCGGTAGTGCGTAGCGATCCATTCCCGCGAGACCGAGTAGACCAGATACCACCAGTCGCCCAGGCGGAACAGGTCCGGGCAGGGGTGCGCCCAGACCTCATCTGGCGCCCAAAGCGGCGGCTTCCCCTCCCAGCTCTCCAGATCAGGGCTGGTGGCCAAGGCGATGCAGCCCCGGTTGCGGACAGGTCCACTGTCGGTGCGCGCCGTAACGAGCATCCAGTACTCCCCGGCTTCATCATTCCAGAAGATGAAGGGGTCGCGCCAGTCGTCCAACTCGTACCCCAGGGCTGTAGGCGGGTTGAACCTGAAGTCAGGATCCTTGGGCCAGTCGCGCAGATCACTGCTCGCGGCGCGCATTACGACCTGCGCCGGCTTGCCGGTGCCGGCGAAACTGGCGTTGATGCCCGTAAAGTAGAGGTGGAAAGTTCCATCCTTTTCGATGACGGATCCCGTGCCGACACTGATGTCTTGCTCGTCAACCGCCCCGTTCGGAACAGCCTCGCCCCAATCCTCGAAATTGACAAAATCGCGTGTGACGAGGTGATACCAGGGCTTCCCCGGCCCGTAACCGGCATCATCCCGGAAATCTTTGATGTAGAAGAGATGGTAGTCACCATCCCAGTAGTAGGGGATGAAATCGCCTGCTACGCCATCGTCGGGCCTGTAAAGAATAGACATGCTATTGCCCCTTTCCATTCCCAGTGCATCGGACTTTTTCTGAGGCGAAATTTTTTTGAAACTTTACTCTATTATTTGGAATCAATGTAGCACAGGACACCAATTCTCTCAACTGTCATTTTTCCTGCCGTGGGCAAGGGGTTGGTCTCAATACGGAACTTGCCCTGCCCGGCTGGTAACCTCTTCGTCAGACTGTGTCAAACTGTCCGACGCAGCCTCTTGCCGGTCTTTCTGCCAGTCACGCGGCGGTCTGCGGGGGATGATCGGCTGGATGATCTTGCGGCGCGCCGGTGTCAGGCGGGCCAGCAGCTCTTCGGATGGAACGTAGCCCCAGCGGTGGGCGAAAACCGAGGCCAGGTAGCGAAAGACGATCATGCGCCGCTGGCCCGGGTTGGTCCGCTCGGCCGAGCCGTGGCAGAGAAAGTCCTGGAACAGCAGCGCATCCCCCTTCCTCATGTGGACCTCGATCGCCCCTTCGAGACGCGTGGCCGGTCCGGCGTCGGAGAAGCCGCCCTTGTCATGAGGATGCCGTATGTCCGATTTGTGGCTGCTGGGGATCAGCACCGTCGGCCCGTCGCCCGGCCCCACGTCCGTCAGCGCGACCAGCAGCGATAGCTCGCTGCAACACCACTCCTTGCGGTCGCGGCCGCCCGGCTTGCACGAGTCGATCACATGGCCGCCCGAGTGCACGCCGATGAACCCGCCCGGCCCGCGCATGTTGATGAACGATTCGTTGATGTACGGCCCGTACGCATTGCCGATATAGTGGCGCACATGGTCGATCCAGGCCGGATGGTCGATCAGCCGTTCAAAGATTTCGCCGCCTTCGATGATATTCTGCAGGTTCATCCCATCCACGCCGCTGTAGGTATGCACGTCTATGTTTCCGTGCCACCGGTCCATCTCCAGCGGCGGCAGCGCGTCGATCCAGCTGTTGATCGCCTGAACGTGGTCGCGGTCAAGCGCCTGTTCGACCAGCGTGTAGCCGAGCAGGTCGAAGAAGTACTCTTGCATTGGGGTCGGAGCGGACATCTTCCAGTCCCTTTCGCGTGGGCGGGTCTTACCCTTTGATGCCTGAGATGACGACGCCCTGGATGAAATGGCGCTGGGCGAAAAAGAAGACAATCAGCGGCGGGAGCGTGACCACCGTTGATACCGCCATAATGTGGTTCCACTGGTGTTTGTAGCCGTGAATGATGCCCGACCGCCGCCACTGCTCTACCGCGATTGCAAGCGTCTGTTTATCAGGCGTGTTGAGGTAGATCAGCGGGGCCAGAAAATCGTTCCATTCGCCCATGAGTGTGAAGATCGACACGGCCCCCAGCGCGGGCAGCGACATCGGCAGAATAATGTACCACCAGACGCGAATGAAGCCGCAGCCGTCGATGCGGGCCGCGTCATCATACTCGCGCGGAATCGTCATGAAGAACTGCCGCAGGAGGAAGATGAAGAAGGCCCCGCCGCCGAACCAGGCCGGCACGATCAGGGGCTTGAGCGTGTTCAGCCATCCCAGGTCGCGGAAGATCAGGTATTGCGGGATGAGAATGACATGGTACGGGATCATCAACGTGGTGAGAACGAGGACGAACAGGACGTTGCGCCCGGGGAAGCGCAGCCTGGCGAAGCCGTATGCAGCCAGGCTCGCGGTCAGCAGGCGGCCCGCCAGCACGCCGACGACGATGGTCAGCGTGTTGAGACCGGTTACAATAAAAGGAAATTGGACGAGCGCGTCCGGATAGTTGATCCATTCGAGCGAGCGCGGGATGAAGTTGGGCGGGTACTCGAAAACCTGGCCTTCCGGTTTGAGCGAGCTGCTTACGAGCCAGATCAGGGGTGCAGTGTATACCAGCGCCAGGGCCGTAATCGGAAGATAGACGATCAGCAGCCGGATGCCCAGCCGCCGCCAAAACCTGGCCTGCCGCCAGCGTCCCTGAAGCAGGCGCTCGCCCATATGGAGTATCGCATTTTCAATCGTCGGCGCGCCCATCGGTTGTTACCTCGCTGCAGACGCGAGCGTCACTCTGATTTCACGGCTCCGTTTGCCTCCGGATCGTATTTGTCCGGCCAGATCGTGTTGTCGTCGTAGGTGGCGCCGGACAATGTCGCGCCGACAAGAAGAGCTCTTTCCATGTTCGCCCCGCGCAGGTCGGCGTTGTTCAGGTTGGCGCGGAAAAAGGTGGTCGCAACCAGGGTGGTCTGGCTCAGGTCGGCCCCTTCCAGGTCGGCGCCGTAGAGGTATGCGCCGCTCAGGTCTGCGCCGCTCAGGTTGGCCCCGCTGAGGTCGGCCCGGTCCAATTTGGCATCGACGAACTCCCGTTCGCCGGCGTTGTACCTGTCGACCAGGTCGCGGCCGCCTGCTTCCTCGGCCGACTCGGTCGCTTCAGGTTCCGGAGTCGGCTCCTCGTCGCGCCCGCAGCCGCCCAGAGACAGCGCCGCGCAAAATATGATGACAATCAATAGTTTCAATCGTCCGCTTTTCATCGTTTCCCCCGTCTCAAATGTGAGGACAGCGGGCAGTTGCGAGCGGCCATCATCCCTTAATGCCTGAGATGACCACCCCCTGTATGAAGTGGCGCTGCGCGAAAAAGAAGACGAGCAGTGGAGGAATCGTGACGACTGTTGCCACCGCCATGATGTGATTCCACTGATGATTATAGCCGGTGTGGACCGAAGAGCGCCGCCACTGTTCCACCGCGATCGCCAGCGTCTGCTTATCCGGCGTGTTCAGATAGATGAGCGGCGCCAGGAAATCGTTCCACTCTCCCATGAAGGTGAAGATCGCCACCGCGCCCAGCGCGGGCAGCGACATCGGCAGAACGATGTGCCACCAGACCTGGATGAAGCCGCAGCCGTCGATGCGCGCCGCGTCGTCGTACTCGCGCGGAATCGTCATGAAAAACTGTCGCAGCAGGAAGATGAAGAAGGCGCCGCCGCCAAACCAGGCCGGCACGATCAACGGCTTCAGCGTGTTCAGCCAGCCAAGATCGCGGAAGATCAGGTATTGCGGAATCAGGATGACGTGATAGGGGATCATCAAGGTGGTCAGCACAAGGATGAACAGGACATCCCGCCCCGGGAAGCGCAGCCTGGCGAATCCGTAAGCGGCCAGGCTGGCCGTCAGCAGCCGGCCAACCATGACCCCCACCACGATGGTCAGCGTGTTCAGGCCGCTAACGATAAAGGGAAACTGGACGAGCGCGTCGGGATAATTGACCCAGACAAAAGAGCGAGGGATGAACTTGGGCGGGTATTCGAAAACCTGGGACTCCGGCTTGACCGAGCTGCCGACCAGCCAGATCAAGGGGGCGGTGTAGACCAGCGCCAGCGCCGCCATCGGCAGATAGACCAGCAGCAAGCGCATGCTCAACTGCCGCCAGCGGGTCGTTTCCAGGAGGCGCTGTCCGAGCAGGCGTATATGCGCCGGCGCCCCCATGCCTTCGATCATTGGCGCGCGCATCGCCTATGGCTCCTCGCTCTCGTAGTAGACAACGCGGCGCGCAACCCGAAAACTCAGCAGGGTAAACACCAGGATAATGACGACGAGCACCCAGGCCAGCGCCGAAGCGTAGCCCATATTGAAGTATTTCCAGCCATTGCGATAGAGATAGAGGACGTAGAAGAGCGATGCGTTTGCCGGCCCGCCCTGCGTAACCAGGAAGGGACCGGTAAAGAGCTGAAACGAGGCGATCAGACCGATGAGGAATTGAAAGAAGATCACCGGCGTGGTCATCGGCAGTGTCACGTGCCAGAAGCGGCGCCAGGCGTTGGCCCCGTCAACTTTGGCCGCATCGTACAGCGACGTGGGCACACCCTGCAGCGCGGCCAGGTATAGCACCATGCCGCCGCCCGCGGCCCATAGCTCCATGATCATGAAGGTCGGCAGCACCCATTCGCGCGAGGCGAACCACTGCGGTCCCTCAACTCCGACCTGCCGCAGCAGCCCGTTGACCAGCCCAATGTCCGGATTGAATATCCAGGCGAAGAGGTAGGAGACGGCCAGCACCGGGACGATCGCCGGCACGTAGAAGGCGGTCCGCCAGAAGGACAGGCCCCCCACTTTTTGGTTGAGCATTAGCGCGAGCAGGTAGCCAACCACGACTGCCAGCGGCACCGCGCCGGCCGCGTATATCGTCGTGACGCGCAGAGACTGCCAGAACAGCCTGTCCTCAAACATCTCCCGGTAGTTGTCCAACCCTACCAGCTTGGGCGGCTTGAGGATGTCGTACTCGCTGAATGAAAGATAGAATGAGAACAGGATGGGCCCGCCGACGAAGATAAGGAAACCCAGGATCCAGGGAAGGATGGTGAAGTAACCGGCGAACACCTCCTGACGACGAAGTTTCGAACGCCACCAGGGTCGGTTTGACCAAGCTACGTCGACGCTCATCGAAAACTCTCCCTTTCTCCTTGTCCCGCGCACGGCCTCCACTGGGACCTGCAGCCCCCGTGTAGGCTATCCGGCGTGATCAGATTCCCGTGATACCCTGGGCTATGCATCTTGCGAGCGGGCGCGATTCTGTTCGGACGCACAGAGCCGTTTTGTTGAGGTACGGTGCCTTCGGCAGCCCGCCTGAAAGCTGCTGCAAGCCGCTGGACACACATCTGGATGTGACGGGAAAAGCCGGTCATGGAAACGCTGCCGCGCTGAAGCATGAACAGCGTTTCCATGACATTGCAGTTGGGGTTGTCCGCGAGCTTCGGCGGTCTGATCCGCCCTCGCCTGCGCGAACAGTCGTCTTGCTCCTGTTGAAGCGGCCTGCCGGCGCCCGCATCAATCAGACGGCAATTCTAGCTCCGAGCATCGGCCAGGTGAGCGTCGAACTCGGCCTTGGCATCGTCCATCGCCTCTTGCGTCGTCTTTTCGCCGAGCAGGACTTCCTGCATCGCCTCGGCCATCCGGTCACGGAAAACAAACGGCTCGATGCCGTACCAGCCGCAGCGCCAGGCAAACGGCTCGGTATTCTCCGGGATCGTCGACATCCCCTCGATCCGGGAGATGGCCATCAGGTCTACGTCCTTGGCCGGTCCTTCGGGGGCGGCCTCGATGTGCGCCACCGTCTCGTAGGGAGACTGCCCTGCCAGGTTGGTGTACTGCTGCTGCATTTCCCAGTCGGTTGCCATCATGATCACCAGCTGCAGCGCCTCCTCAAGGTGATCGCTGGCCGCGTTGGCCGCGTTGTGATTCGCGCCTATGCCGTGGCCCTTGCGCAACGTCCACGGCAGGTGAATCACATACTGCTCGAAGTCGAGTACGTTGTCCACAAAGGCCGACGTGCCCAGCTTGCTCATCGCCAGCTTTGAACGGTACGTGCCGCCCTCGACAACCTCTTCCGCGGCCATCGTCGGCCCTACCTTGTCGGTTGTCGTCAAGCTGAGCAACCGGTCCATCATCTCGACGAACTGCGGCTCGTGGATCAGCGTCTCCGTCTCCTGGTAGGTCCAGATCCCTTCATCGAACAGCTCTCCGCCGTTTTGGTGGATCCAGGAGTGCGGTCCCCACCACATCGAGCTGTAGACCTGGCCCCAGCCATACTGCTCGATCGTGCCGTCGTCCTTGCGCTTGGTGCCCGCCGTGATGAAGTTGTGGAAATCGTCCCAGTGCCAGGTGTCGAAATGGTCCGAGCCCCAGACCGGTAGGTCGATTCCCGTCTCGTCCGCCATCTCCTTGTTGATCCAGATCAGCTGCGCTTCCTGCAGGAAGATGGACAGCGCGTAGACCGTGCCTTCGTATGCGGTCTCAACCCACGGGTCAACCGCGAACTTGTCAAAGTCGAGGTCTGCCAGATTGAGAGCTTCGTCGAGCGGGGCCCAAAGGCCGCTGGGGAAGAAAGTACCGTTGAAGAAGGTGTCGGCCAGAAACGCGTCAGGCGCAGTCCCGCCAACCAGCTGCGTGAGGAGTTTGTCATGATAGCCGCCAAACGGGCTGGGCTGCTCCTGCACCTTGACCCCGGTCTTCTCGGTGAAGATCGGGATCATCTGCGTCACGTCGCCGAAGTAATCGCCCCACCAGTGCGAAAAGGCGAGTTCGATCTCCATCTCCTCAGGCATCTCTTCCGCCGCCGTCTCCTCTGCCGGAGCCGTTGCGGTCGGAGCGCAAGCCGTGGCCAGTATTCCTGCTGCCAGACCTGCCGAACCACGCAGAAAATCTCGTCGATTCATGTCTCTCTTTTTCGCCATCGCTTTCTTCTCCTTTGTGAGATTGAGGAGCTTCTACCTCGCCATAATTGGGCGGGTAGGATTACTCTTGTCTGATTTCTCTCAGATTATCCCCCTTTCGAGCCGGTGATGAGCGCAACAAAGGACAAAGAACCTGTGCCATCTTAGTCCGCGTTATTCGAGCAATTTGGTGAATTCGATCTCAAGGGGTCGCAACGACGGCTCGTTCAACGCACGGCATTAGTTCAGCGACGGCGACGCCAGACCCTTGAAACTTTCCGATCTGAAATGATATTATAGTCTATAGCGGCTAAGGCTTGTTGTCAATGTGCGAAAACTCAGCAAGTTGGGACCTCTCCCCTTGTCGAGATGCGTTCGTTCGGACACGAATCAAGCGATCGCCGGACACAAGGACAGGGCCGCAGAAAGCCTGCTGACACCGCGACAGGTCAACTGGGATGAAACGGATATCGCGGATCGAGGATGTTGTTCTGGACGTCGCCGTCTCGCCGGAATTCGCGCGCGATCGGATTTGCTTTGCGGCTACTCTTTCCGGCTTGTACTGCTCGGATGATGGTGGACAGACCTGGGTATCGACCGTACCGGCAGAAGAGGCAGTCTCCGTCTTCACCGCCGGTCTTTCTCCCGAATTCGTGCGTGATCGCAAGCTCTTCGCCGGCCTGGAGGGAGGCGTGCTGCGCTCATGGGATGGCGGAAAGAACTGGGCCGCGGCGGTGCTTCCGTTGCCTCCGCCGCAGGTCTTGTGCCTCGTCGTCTCGCCAGCTTTTGCCAAGGACAGCACCGTGTTTGCAGGCACCGCCGAAGATGGGGTCTTCCGTTCCAACGACGGCGGAGTCTCGTGGACTTCGTCGAACTTCGGGCTGCTTGATCGAAATGTATTGTGCCTGGTGATATCGCCCCAATTCGAATGCGATGACACGCTTTTCGTCGGAGTTGAAAGCGGCGTCTACAGGAGCACGAACGGTGGGCGGGCCTGGCGCGGGGTGGACTTCCCAGTCGAGGCGGGGCCCGTACTCGACCTGGCCGTTTCACCTGACTTCGCCGTCGACGGCCTGATCTACGCCGGAACGGACGCCAGTGGTCTGATAGCTTCGGCTGATCGCGGCGATAGTTGGGCACGGGCCCAGGCCGACATGCTGTCCAGCGCAACCGGCCGGGTATCACCTGGGGATGGGCGACATCAGGCGATCAATGCGATTGCTTTGTCGCCCGACTTTCCTCGCCAGCCGGACATTCTGGTCGCGGCGCAAGAGGGGCTGTACATCTCGCGCGACCAGGGTCGCTCCTGGTCTGTCCGCGCGCCGACCGCCGGAGTGTTGACCCTGGCGGGCCCCTACGGATTCTCTGAACGGTCGCCGCTCCTGGTCGGCCTGGCGGAAGGCGGCGTCAAGTGGGTCGATTGAGATCTCTTGTGTATCTCCCTATGGAATGCAAGAGATCACGCGCAGATCGACTGAACCGTGATCTGCGCAATCAGGGGGCAAGCGTCCCGTCTTTTCTTGCACAATATGCGGTGCAGGCAGAGGGGTGCTTTCAAAGTGAACCTGCATATGTGATTGTCACTCCGGACGGACCGGAGAGAGCGTCACCATAAAATAGTTTCTTTCGAAACGAAGCGGGAGACCTTCTTGAAGGGCGCCCTGTCGTGTTTGAGATGGTCTCTCTGATAGAGGGGGCAGAGTTCCCCCTGGGGATCGATGTCAACGACGGTGTTCCCTCTCAAGGTCAGTTTGAAGGGCTTATCCCCGATGACGCTGAACAGGGTTTCCTCCCTCATTGGAAACTCGATCGTTACCACGTCGCCTGCGGTCAGGCCACTGACTTCGACATAGTCTTTCGACCAGGCAAAGTCTCGGCGGCTCCCATTTACCTTGCAGGATACTTTCCCGCGGTCTGTCCAACGCGGGATACGGGTCGCGATCGCGGCTGTCTCTTTAATCTTGAGCACGACCTTCCCTTCGTAGGGCAGGTAGCTGTCGACGTCAAGCCAGCGAGAGGCCCGATTCAATAGCAGATTCACCTTAGCCAGATCGCCTTGCTTCGTCAGAATGCTGTCCCAGATCCAGAAATAGGTCCTGGAGGCGTTCCCGGTGCAGCAGGCGTGTCCCATCTTGAGGCCCCAATCGTTGGGCAAGGAAGAGATGGAAAACCCGCCTATCGCTCGTTCGATTTCGTCGCTCTCCCAGGGTTCCACAGGCCGCTCCTGGAACAGTTCGCGGTCGTACAGGTTGTCGAGGAAGACGCGCAGTTGATTGTGCGTCATCTGGCCTTCAATGTACTGATTCCGCAGCCAGCGGTCAGCATCCTCCCAGTAATTGCCTGCTCCAGCCAGGGTCAGCTTGAGCGCCAGCCCGACCATATCCGCTACCTCGCACAGTTCGCAGGTGTTGTCGCGGACGTCCAGTGACTTATACCCATGCTCTCCCAGTTCCTCACCGGGCCAGTATCCCCCCCATCCTTCCCGGTATGGGCCGGATCCGCGGGCGTGTTCGGCGAAGAAACCAACCAATGAGTCGCCGACCGCCTTCCCGTATTCGTAGCAACGGACGACGAACGCAAGCAGCTCCCTGTCATCGGAAAGCGTGGCATATTCGAACATGGCCAGCAGGGAGGCCGTGGCGGTGTGGAAGTGCGACAGCAGCCAGCGCCCATCCTCTTCGAAGCCCCGGGTTATCTTGAGTACGCCCCTGATGATCTTGCCTGCAAGCTCAAGCGCCGGCTTGTAGCCGGTGAGTCTGTAGTAGATGCACAGACTGCGGGAACACTGAAAGTTTATCTCGTGGGCCCGGATCAGGTCGGTGAACCATCCCCGGCCGCCGGCAGGGTCTCTTAGCGTCTCTGCACTGTCGCGGGCGGTGAACCACATTCTCACGTCCAAGTCCGTATCGAGCGGTTCTCTGATAGTGAAATAGACAAAGTCCTCTTCTGCCACGGCCAGTTCCGTCAACCGCCTAATTTTTTTCTCAACCAGCCTGCGCCATACTGGATTCTTATCGCGCTGATACCAGATGCAGAGCGTAAGAATGAGGCGACCTTCAGCCTCGACCAGTCCATATGGCTCTTCGAACGGTGGCCGGCCGGGCGATCGATCTTCGGGCTTGTCAGTCACATACGGTGGTGTATAGACGGCGCCGTCCTCTGCGGTCAATCGAAGAAGACTCTCCATGAAGTGCTTGTCCGATTCGAGGTTGAAGTCGCTTCCACTCATGATGCGCAGCAGGGGCAGGGATTCCAGATGCTTTGCTTCGCACACAGGGGCGCGGCTGGCGAATCCGATGGCGGGCGGCCGTCGGTCGAATTCGGCGGTCGTGGCCATCTGATAGTCTCTGGCCGGGTCGAGCATCTGTGTTATGGCGTGAATCGACAGTTCCGCCTTTTCGACCAGGTCCAGGGTATCCGGGACATCAGCTTCATAGCGCTCGCCTGCGTAATGGGGGACAGAGATTTCGGGCAGGTCCTTGTCTGGATAGCTCATGCGTTGCTCCTTACGAAAAGGGGTTTTTCAGGAGGGAAACCGCAGTTCTCTGAAGTAGCCCCATGTCTTCAGGTGGCGGATGTAGGGCGTGTAAGGTCTTGCCACCTTATCACCGTAGTCGCGCTGGTCGATGCTCAGCAAAAAGCCCTCCAGCTGCTTTCGCATTGCCGAAGCTCGTGACTTCTCGGTCGCTATCAGATTGTCCGTCTCGCCCGGATCGGTTCTTATGTCAAAGATCATGTCGTTGCCGTCGGAGCACCAGATGTATTTCCAATCCAGCGTGCGCAAGGTCTTCAGCGATTGCATCCAGGGCCGGAAATCCATGTCGTTGTCGATAAACCATTCCGCTTCTAGGAGCAGCGGCTGATGTTCGGCGACGATGAACTCTCTGACCGGCTCGTCGGCCCAGGTCGGAATCAGGCTGACGCCCTGCATTTCCTGTCTGACGGCGGTTTCCTCCAGTTCTAACAGGTCAAGAATTGTAGGGAACCAGTCGCAAATTTGCACAAGGTGGCTGACCCGCGTTGCCTCCGGCACAACGCCGGGACAGCGAACGATCAGCGGTGTGTGGAGCAGGTCGTCGAACAGCGCCAGCGGTTCGTGTCCCAGAAAGCCATCACGATCCAAAAGGTCCCCATGATCGCCGGTGATGACGAGCAGCGTATCGTCGAGAATCTGCCTGGCTGTCAGGAAATCGAAGAGCAGGCCCATCCTGTGATCCAGGCACGCGGTTTCACCATCATAGAGCCCTTTGAGGATCTCCCAGTCTCTTTCAATCATGTAGCCGTCCGGCCGGTCCGGGACGAGTCCCATACATTGCAGGTATACGTCTTGATTCACTTCAAGGGCTTCCTCGTCGGAAACGCCTTCGGGCAGGAACCTGCTGCGAAACGGTTGGGGCGCCCAGACTGTCAGATGCGGGTCAGTGCATCGAATCATCATGAAGAAAGGTTTCTCGGCATCATATCTGTTCTCAAACCATTCCTTGACCAGTCGGAGAGCTCTGGTGGAGCCTGAGTCCTCCCCTTCGGCATACTTGAAAATGGGCCTGGCTTCTGAGCCCGCGTTGATCACCTCGCCGTGCCGGAAGACGGGAATGAACTCTTGGAATCCCCGGCACAAATCGGATTCATCCTGGCTGACCCAGCCTGTCGATGCCGCTGTAACCTCTGCCAGTGCGACAGTCTGGTATCCGGCCCGGCTGAGAGTCTCGGCCAGGGTGGGTATCTCACGCGACAAAAAGTTGAAGGACGCACCAGCGCCGTGGCCTGACTGGTATTTGCCGGTGAAAAGCGACGCAAATGAAGGCACAGTCCAGGCTGCGGTCACGAAGTGATTCTCGTAAACTATCCCCTCATTGGCGATTTTCTGTATGTTCGGCGTGGTCTCCTTGTGGAAGCCGTACGGCGTCATATTGCGAACCGATTGGGTATCCATTACAAAGATCAGGATGTTGGGCCTGTTCTTGTGCGTCATTTCGTCACTTCCCTTCTAATCGGTGTGCCTTCACGCCGATGCGTTCCGACTTCGGCCTGTCAACAAGAATTGCCGCCTTGAAGGATGTGTGCGGGGAGACTCTGATTTGGCTGTGCACAGCGTTGACTCCGGGGCGGACTGCATTCCATTCAGAGGACAGTGTATCTCTGCGCGTTCGGCGCGTGAGGCCGATTCGGTTGAGGCGGCATCCGCAGAATTCAACCCTTGACGCCGCTGATGACGACGCCTTGGATGAAGTAGCGTTGAGCGAAGAAGAAAACAAATAAGGGTGGCAGGCAGACCAAAAAGGCGACGGCCATGATCTGGTTCCAGGGATGACTGATTGCGTCCGAACCGTGGGGAATCCGTTGCCACTCCTGGAATGCGACTGCAAGCGTTCGCTTGTCCGGCGTGTTCAGGTAGATCAGCGGAGCCAGAACGTCGTTCCACTCCCACATGAAGGTAAAGATGGCGGTCGTCCCCAGCGCCGGCAACGACATAGGCAGGATTATGCGGCGGTAAATGCCGATGAAGCCGCAGCCATCAATGCGCGCGGCATCGTCATATTCGGTGGGAATCGTCTGGAAGAACTGCCGCAGAAGGAAGATGAAGAAAGCTCCGCCCCCGAACCAGTAGGGCACGATCAGCGGTTTGAACGTGTTCAGCCAACCCAAATCGCGAAAGAGCAGGTATTGGGGAATCAGCGTCACGTGGTAGGGGATCATCAATGTGCCCAGCACGACGACAAAGAGTGCATTTCGCCCTGGAAAGCGAAGCCGGGCGAAGGCGTACGCGGCCATACTGGAAGTAAGCAGGCGTCCGGCCATTACGCCAAAGACCACCGCCAGCGTATTGCGCGCAGAAGTCACAAACGGAAACAGAGCAAATACATCAGGATAGTTGGCCCACCTGATCTCGCGGGGGATGAAGCGCGGGGGGAACTCGAATACCTGCGTCTCGGGCTTCAGGGAACTGCTGACTAGCCAGATCAAGGGGAGGGTGAACAGGAGCGCCAATGCCGCAATCGGAAGATAGACGACCAATATGCGGACTACCGGCCGCACTATCCAGGACCGCTGCCGCCATGCAGAAGAGTCGACCAACCGGGCGGTCACGGCTCAATCCTCCGAGGTTTCATAGTAAACGAGACGTCCGGACAGCTTGAAGGTTACCAGCGTTGCGCCCATGATAATGAGAAAGAGCACCCACGCCAGCGCGGAGGCGTAGCCCATCCGAAAGTATTCCCAGCCATTGCGAAAGAGGTAGAGCACGTAGAAGAGGGAGGCGTTGGCCGGCCCGCCTGAAGTGACAAAGAAAGCGCTGGCGAACACTTGAAACGAACCGATGAGTCCCATCAGAAAGTTGAAGAAGATGACCGGAGAGGTCATAGGCAGCGTGACGTGGTAAAAGCGACGCCAGGCATTGGCGCCGTCCGCTTTGGCCGCGTCATAGAGGGCCGTAGGCACGCCCTGCAACGCAGCCAGATACAACACCATTCCGCCGCCCACGCCCCAGAGGCTCATGATAATGAAGGTGGGAATTACCCATTCTCTGGAGCTGAACCACTGCGGCCCGTGTATGCCGACCTGCCTCAGCAGGCCATTGACCAGCCCAATGTTGGGATTAAATATCCAGGCGAAGAGGTAGGAAACGGCAAGAATGGGTACAATCGAGGGCATGAAGAAGGTTGTGCGCCAGAATGACAGCCCCTTGATCTTCTGGTTCAGCATCAGTGCCAGCAGATAACCCACGGCCACATTCAGAGGCACTGACCCAAAGGTGTAGATCGTGGTGACCCGCAGTGACTGCCAGAAGTTTCTGTCGCGAATCATCGCGGTATAGTTGTCCAACCCCACTAATGTCGCCGGTGTGATGATCTTGTAGTGTGTGAAAGACAGCGCGAAGGAGGCCAGGATCGGGCCCGCAGTGAAGACCAGAAATCCGATGATCCAGGGAAGTACGAACAGGTAGGCAACCAACACTTCCTGACGGCGCAGGTGTGATCGCCACCAGGGTCGGCTATCCATCGACGCACCAACCCTCATTGCAACGCCTCCATCGCGCACTGATCGCCAGCTTGGCCATCAGAACGGGCAGGGTACTCCTGGCCCGAATCAGAACTGAACAGACCTTGGATTCTCAACTGTTCCCCTTCCTGAGTCTTCGCGATCTTATCCAAGCCTGCACAAGAGAAATCGACAGGTGCGGCGTCAGGCCGCCGCAAATCAGGTTCGGAACCGAAGCAGATGCAGGGTGCTCCGCCCGATGCCCGCTGTCTGTGGCCTTTGCCACAACCAATGAGTGGCCGCAGCCAACTACCGGCGCGCCGGCGATGTTCGCACGCGCAGGTAGCCGCCCGCCCGGTCTGGACAGGTCTGTCCCAACTGCCTGGGCAACCGGGCAGGCGGTTTGCAAGGCCCGCTAAGCATTCAGCAGAGCGTTGATGTCGACAACGGCCTCATCAAGAGCTTCCTGCACACTCTTCTCACCAAGAAGGACGGTCTCGAAAGCTTCGGTCGTCCGATTCCTGAAGAAAGCGAACTCTTTTCCATACCAGCCTGGCCGCCACTCCATATCCTCGGTGCAACGTTCACACTTCGAGAAACCTTCGATCCGCGAGGTCGCGATCAGGTGCAACGTCTGCAGCCAGGGATCCTTGACCTGTTCGATGTGCTCAAGCGTCTCATAGGCAGGCTGCCCGGCTGACTCGGCATAGACTTGCTGCACATCCCAGTCGGTCGCCATCTCGATGGTGAATAGGGCGGCCTGCTCCTTTTTGTCCGACTTGTTGTTTACGGTAAAGCCGTTGCCGCCGTATCGATGGCTGCGGGTTGCGCTCCAGGGCAGCGCAATCATCGCCACGTCCCACTCCGTCGGAGCCTGCAGGCCGGAACCGCTGAAATTGCACATGGCCAGGCCGGAGTTGTAGACGCCGCCTTCGATCATCCCCTGGGCCGACACCGTGGGCGAAACTCTATGCGTGATGACCATGTCGGTCATGGCCTGAACGGCAGCCACGTTGGCCGGCGAGTTGATAATCGACTCCTTCTCTTCAAAGTCCCAGATGCCGTCGTCGAACATCAATTCGCCGCTGTGCTGGTGCATCACACCGTCGGGCAGCCACCACATGTCGTTCCAGGTGCGGGAGTCGCCGTACTGTTCATGGGTGCCGTCAGACTTGATCTTGGTGCCCGCTTTGGCGAACTCCACATAGTCGTCCCAACTCCACGTATCGAACTCCGGCGTGCCCCACTCCGGCAGCTTGATCCCGGTCTCTTCGGCCATTGGTCTGTTGATGAAGCCGACAACCGCTTCATCGAAGAAGATGGAGAGGGCATAGACGGTGCCCTTGTAGCCGCTGTCGATTCTCTGGTCCACGGCGAACTTGCTCATGTCGAGCTGGGCCGCCTCAATGTAGGGGGTCAACGGGTCCATCAGACCGCCGCCAAACACAACGCCGTATATGCCGGGTCCGACCATGAGAGAGTCCGGGGCCACGCCTGAGACAAGCTCAATCAGAAACTTTTCCTCCCAAAACGGGAGATGCTCTTCCTTCACGACTAGCCCTGTTTTCTCTTCAACGATGGGTATCATCCCGCTTTGGTCACGCAGGTAATCACCCCACCAGTGGGAGACCCGGATCTCCGCCGGCACGGGAGGCCAGGAGATTTCCCCGGCCTCTTCGGTGGCGGGTTCAACCGCCGTCGGCGTCGGCACGCAGGCAGTGGCCAGAATCCCTGCAGCTGCGCCGGCCGACGCGCGCAAGAAGTCTCGCCGGGTCAATTCTTTGCGGGTCATCATCATCTCCTTTGCGATGTCGAGCGAATGACGCTTCGGCAATGCAGAACGGTTACGACTGACAGCGCGATGTAGCTTGGGTGTCTCCTCCTTTCCTGGTAATGACAAGCTACAAACCAAATTGATCTGTCGACGTCATCTCAGGCCGCGTTTTGCAGGTAATGGAACGGCTCCGCTTCGATTCGGCTCAACAATCGATCCTGCCATCTGCCGGGGATGGCTCAGCCATAGCGGTACAACCACCTGCAAGAGCCCTGGGCAGTGGCGGAAAAATATTATATATATCGGAGAAGAATTGTCAACACGCGAGAATTGCCTGGCCTGACTCCCCTGTTCCAGGCCGTGTTCTGGCTCAAGACATCGTTTTCAGGTCACAAATGACCGGTACAGAAGGATTGATCGGTTGCAAAGATCAGGGCAACGCAAATTGGGGACGAAGGTCTGGAGGAGGCTGCTACGCCTCAGCTCGCGGGCAACCGGGCGCGGTCAACCGGTCTGCAGAGTGAGAAGTAAGCTTTTGGGATGGCGAGGGGCAGCCTCAAGCGGTTCAATCGAGAGGTTTCGACCGGCAAGATAGGCGCGAGAAAAGCGCGGCACGGGCGGCCGGCTGACCTGCGGGGTTAGGATGGATTTCCTGTCTCCTGGACCTGTTCGGGTGTCCGTTCGGCATCCGTTGAGGCTCTGTAATTGAAACAGGCATCAGGGATCATAAGCCACATCTTCGACACTTTTGCGTTGCGTCAATACCACCGCCTCCGTTGTCAGGACCATCACCGCGGTTCTCGCCGCCATCTCCAGAGCCAGGCGCAGCACCTTTACTGGATCGACGATTCCAGCCGCTCTCATATTGACTATCTGTCCTGAGAGAGCGTCGAAGCCGCATTCCGGAGCGCCTGGCCCGACCTTGGCGACGACGGTAGACGCTTCATACCCGGCATTGGACGCGATTTGTCGTAAGGGAGCAGTCAAAGCCGCGGCCGCGGTGCGGACACCCATCGCCTCATCTGCGTCTTGCATCTTCGTAGTCAGGTCTTCCAGGGCCGGGATGCAGCCCACATAAGCCGCGCCGCCGCCTGGCACGGTCCCTTCTTTTAGCCCCACCCGTACAGTTCTGATCGCATCTTCAGCCGATTTCCGTTTGAGCTGGCCCTCGATCTTAGTGAACGCTCCGATTTTCAGAATTGCCGTGCCACCAGACATATTGGCCAAGCGCCGCCGCAGCATGTCCGGTTGGGCCGTGGGCCTCTCCTGGGCGATCTCTGCCTGCAACTGGGCAATGCGATTGCGGATTCCCGGAATGCTTCCCCTTGGATTTACCAGTGTGAAATCCTTCCGCCTGGCGACTACCCGCCGTGCGCCGCCGAAATCTTCCAGCCGGATGTTCTCCAGCCGACAGCCCGCATTTGTGTCGATCAAGGTCGCACCGCACAGAACGGCTAGGTCCCTGAGGATTTCCGGGCGGCTCAATACCAGCCCCGGCGCTGTGATCGGGGCAATCGGCAGCCCTCTTTTCGAATTCAGCAGGAGCGTGGCCAGCGCCTCGCCATCGATTTTGCGAGCGATGATCACCAGGCTCTGCGCGTGTGCCATACGCGCCTGCTCCACGACGGGGACCACCTGGGAGGCGGATGAGACCTCCATGTCGGCCACGACGATGCCGGGATTCATCATTACCGCGGCATGTTGGGCCCCGTCGGTCACAAATTCAGTGTCAGCCAAGCCGCTGTCCCAGCGCACGTCTTCGACGTATTCCCTGTCCAAGACCGTCCCGGCGAATTCCTCGACTACAATTGGCCCTTCCGTGCCAACGATCTCGAAGATTTCGGCGATCAGTTCGGCCAGAGCCGGATCGCCTGTCGCTGAACCGCTGAGTGCAGCGATGGCTGGTCGTCCGTCAAGCGGCTTTGCAACTTCCGCTAATTGCCTGACGGCGACGCGGACAGCTTTTTCCAGGCCCCGGCAGACCATCACGGGGTTGGCCCCGGCGGCCACGCTCCGCATACCTTCCAGAATCATTGAACGCGCCAGCACAGCGGCAGTAGCGCTGCCATCCCCCATGGTTTCACGCGCGTGCCAAGCGAGGTGGCGAATCAGCATCGCGCCCGTGTTTGCATACCGGTTGGGGATTTCGATCACCCGGCGCGCGATTGTGGCGGCATCGCTCAATAGCTCCGGGGGGGCGCTGTTGCTGCTCAATGAAGCGATGGCCACAGTGCGACTAAACGGCCCCAGCGTTGCCGCCATGGGCGCGGTCATGGTTTCGACGCCTTTCTTCAAGGCCCAATGCACGTCTGGGACGAAGAGCACGCCTCTGCGCTTGTCCTCCCCCCTGGGCACAAAGGCAGGCGGTTGGGGTGTGCCGGGCGGGGGACGCTTGGGGGGAGGTTTGCGATAGCCCTCAGTCTTCTTGGGCTTCTGTTTTATCAGCACGGTTCATCGACTCCTTTGAGGAACAAAGGCCGCCTTAATCACTCCATCGAGGTATTGGCCGGTAACTGCGAAAGCAGCTGCATGTTCCTGCAGCGCGAAGCGATGCGTAAGCAACGGCTGCAGCTCGATTCGGCCCGACTGGTTGATCTGCAGTGCCGCGGCAAAGTCGGAAGCGCTCCAGCCGCACATGCCGCGAACTGTCAGCTGTTTCTGGATCAGCCCGTTGAGCGAAAGGGGAATGGTATCGCCGCCGCCCTCGATGACGATGGTCGCGTTCACGCCGGCGATGGCCAGTGCGAGCTGTGCTGCGCGCGTGGAACCGGCGCACTGCAAGACGCGGTCGGCGCCCTGCCCGCCGGTCAGTTCGAGGACTCTCTCCTCCGCCGCGTCAGCCGGGAGTGCGACCGTATCTGTCGCGCCGAGCCGCCTGCCTACCGCCAATCGATCTCCGTCACGCGGCAGGCCGACCAGGATCAGCTGGCCGGGGTCACGCAGCCTGGCGTATTGCATCACGAGCAGGCCGATCGGCCCCGGGCCGATCACTGCGACGCTCTGGCCCGCTTCGATGCCCGCGCGGCGAACGACGGCATGCGCGTTGGCCGACGGCTCGGTCATTGCCGCCTCTTCGAGTGAAAAGCCGTCGTCGATTGGATGCAGCTTCGCGGCCGGTGCAACTACGTATTGGCCGAATCCACCGGGAAGCTGAAAGCCCATCTCCTGGAGATCTACGCACAGGTTTATGCGCCCGCAGCGGCAATGTCGGCAGTCACCGCAGGACAGGTAGGTCTCGACAGCGACGCGGGCGCCGGGTTCGACGTGGGTGACGCGCGCGCCGACGGCCTCAACCACACCGCTGAATTCGTGGCCCGGAGTGACTGGATAGCTCAGACCGGGGATTCTGCCTGCCACGATGTAATGATCGGTATGGCATATCGTGGCTGCCGCAACTCTGACCAGCGCGTCGCCGGCGCCGATTTCCGGCACGGCGCGCTCGATCAGCTCGACTCGGTGGGGCGCGACAACGCTCAACGCTCGCATCGCAACGGCAAAACGGCCTTTAGTCCGCCTGCGTGCGCAAGATGAGGGGCTCAAGGAACTGCACGCTCTTGATGATGCCCTCCGCGGCGCTCATTATCGGGTCCTCATGTTCGATGCTCAGCGCGCCGTCGTAGCCGACGAGACGCAGCGCGCTGACAAAGTCGCGCCACCACACCTCGCCGTGGCCGTAGCCCAGCGTGCGATAGTCCCACGACCTTTCGCCGATAATCTCCATCGGGCGAATGTCCAATCCGCCGTTGAGGGCCATCTCTTGCGGGTTGAGGCGGGTGTCCTTGGCGTGTACGTGGAAGACGAAGTCCTCGCCGAACGCGGGGATGACGACGAGCGGGTCGATTCCCTGATAGAAGAAGTGGCTTGGGTCGAGGTTGACGCCCACGTTCGGGCCGGCAATTTCGCGCAGACGCAGCATGGTGCGCGGGTTGAAGGCAATTTGGCCGGGGTGGAGTTCAATCGCGACTCTCACGCCGTGGTCCGCCGCGAATGGACCGGCTTTTCCCCAATAAGGCGTGACCACCTCGTCCCACTGCCATTGGTCGATCTCAGCGAATTCCGGCTGTTGGGGATGGATTGGCCAGTTTGGGTACGGCGAACCGCTCGGGTCGCCGGGGCAGCCGCTCATCGTCACGATGGTATCGAGACCGAGTTTATGCGCCAGCTGCACAGTCTTGTGGTAGACGTCCTGCGAACTGCGGCAGCGCTCGGGATGCGGGTCGAGCAGGTTGCCGTTGCAGTTGAGCGCGCTCAGCATCAGGCCGCGGCTTTCGATTGCCTCCATGAACTCCTTGCGGGCATCCTCGCTGTCGAGCAGCCCGTCCAGGTCGCAGTGTTGAGCGGGCGAAAAGTTGCCCGTACCGATTTCGACCGCCTCGATTCCATGCTCAACGATCCAGTCAAGTGCCTCGGTGAACGGAGCCTGGATGCCATCTGTAAACAGGCCAATCTTCATAGCAACCTCCTCTTTGTGGCGGGTTTGGCCCGATTCTCGCTAATAGACGACCGGCAAAGACTTCAACATGCGCAGACCTGCCGCTTCGCGCCAGGGTGGGTTTTGGCGCCAGCTGCTGTCGGCGAAGCGAATTTCCGGCAGGCGGCGCAGTAGAGTGTTCACGGCGATTTCACCCATCAGGCGGGCCAGCGGCGCACCCAGACAGAAGTGGATGCCCCAGCCGAAGGCCACGTGCTTGTTCGGCTGGCGGCAGATGTCGAGCCGGTCCGGTTCGGGGAACTGCTCCGGGTCGCGGTTGGCCGCAGAGAGCATCAGGACGACAGCCTGCCCTTCGCGGACCTGCTGACCGCCGATTTCCAGGTCCTCAAGCGCCAAGCGGGTATCGCGCGGCCCCGGGCTTTCGTAGCGGAGGAACTCTTCCACGGCCGAGTCGATGAGGGCGGGGTTGGTCCTGAGTTTTTCGAGTTCTCCAGGGTTTTGCAGGAGCGCAAGCATTCCGTTGCCGATCAGGCCTGTTGTCGTGTCATGTCCGCCGACGAGCATCTGAACGCACATGGCGAACAGTTCCTCGGCGCTGAGCCTGTTGCCTTCCTCCTCGACTGCGACCAGAGCGCTGATCATGTCGTTACGCGGGCGGCGCTGGCGCTCCTGTGCGATCGCGTGGAAGTATTCGGTAAGTTCGAGCAGGCTACTTAGCGACCGCTCGGCGACGTTCGGAATTTCAAGTTCGCTGCCGTCGATGAAGGCAACGATGTCTTCAACCCATTGAGTGAACTGTGTGACGTCCTGCGGCGGGATGCCGAGCAGTTCACAGACGACGGTAACCGGCAACGGGTAGGCGAAATCGGCGATCACGTCCATCTGACCCTGTATTTCGGCCTTGTCGACGAGCGCGTCCACAATTTCCTGGATGCGGGGACGCATGCCGGCCACGACGGCCGGGGTGAAGGCCAGGTGGACTAGGCGCCTCAGGCGCGTATGGTCGGGCGGGTCGGTGTGCGAGACCCACATCGAAAGATGCTGACCGAGCTTTTCCACCTTCTTGCGCAGCGCGGGAGGAAGCTGCTTCATCTTTACCTGCATCTTGTCCGAGGAGAGCCGCGGGTCGGCGTGGCCTGCCAGAACATCGTCATAGCGGGTCACCAGCCAGCAGTCGAGCGGCGCGCACCAGTGCACGGGGGACTGCTTTCGCAGGCGGTGGAAGAGGGGATACGGGTTCGCCAGCCGCGCGCGGCAGAACAGGTCATACTCGTTGCTCAACTCGGCATTCGAACGGGGTAAATCCGCGGTTCCACTCATCCTTTTCAGCGCCTCAGGTTTGAACGCGGTCGCAGGCTGTGATGGAAACGGGGCGTGGCCATAGGCGTTGCGGCCCTTGCAGGTATGCATTGTATGCGACAGCGGTTACTCTGTCAACGAGTTTTCAGGCCTCCGTTGCATTCCAATTTGTGGGTCGAAAAGAGATGGCGCCGGGGTTGTCAAATGTACGAGTTGGCGACACGAGGCGCGGGAGGAAGCTCACTTTCGCCGACACTTGATCTCAGAGCTGCGCTTGGGGAGCGCCCGTATGGGTGATTCACGAGCGCTCACGAGCGTTTGTGAGTGTTCACGAGCGTTTACCAGGGTTTTTACCTGTTGCAGAAGCGCGTTCTCCAGCCGATTGGGCGTATTCCGGGGGGCAACAGGCATTTGCGAGAGGCGCCCAGTTGCATCCTTTGAACACAGGCGCAAACCGGCCGGCCAACCGGCTGATTCGAACCGTTTGCGTTTGGGTGACGGATATGTTGAAATCCCCTAAACCGAAGTCTGAAGAATCTTGGGAAATATAGCATATTTTTGAGTCTTGGTTGAATCGAAATTGAGCGTACGTGACGCCCCTGACTCCACCCTTGTTCGGTCAACCGGCGCCTGCCGTACGGTCATTGTGAGGAGGCTGACTTGCTGAAAATCGAAGGATATCCTGACCGGTTGAGCGTTCAGGCCGGTGATGAGATTGGCTTCCACATCTCGACCAATGCGTCATCCTACGACATCGAGATTGCCCGCGTCGGCGCGACGCGGGAACCGGTCTGGAGCCGCGCCGGCTTGGAAGGCCGCAACTACCCAACGCCGGAGAATGCATCGTCGTACGGCTGCAGCTGGCCTGCCGCCATTCAGGTGCCGGTCCCTCAAGAGTGGCAATCCGGTTACTACAGCGCCATGCTGCGTGCTTCCGCCGCGGATGGGCGCACGGCGGTCGGAGAGCTGTCCTTTGTGGTCAGGTCGGCGCATCCGGGGCGGGACACGTCGATTTTGCTGCAGCTGACCACCAATACGGATTGCGCTTACAACACCTGGGGCGGCTCGACTTTCTACAGCGGCCCCGACGGTCCGGCGCGGCGGCTTTCCTTCGCGCGCCCGTTCGCCGGTTTCCGATTGGACGAGAGCTTGTTCCTGTTCGCTGCTGAAACGGCGTTCGCTGATAGGTTGAATCAGGGCGTTGTGGCGGACCGGTTGAAGAGCGAGTTTTCGGCGCACGGCTACTCGCTCTCGCGCCATATCAGCATGACAATCGAAGAGCCGGGCCGGCTCTGGCATATCCACGATCCGGGCGGGATCTACGCGATCAGGAAAGAGGGTTCGCAGCTTCGAATCTATGATGGCTACTCGGTTTGGGAGAGCTGCTGGCATCACTGGCAGCAGCCGTTCGTCGCCTGGGCCGAACGGGCCGGTTTCCGTCTCGATTACGCCGTCAACGGGGACCTTGAGTTCCATCCTGAGATTCTCGAAAACTACCGGCTGGTCCTCAGCGTCGGGCACGACGAATACTGGTCCTCGCCGATGCGGGACAGCCTGGAGGCGTTCATCGCCGGCGGAGGCAATGCGGCCTTTTTCAGCGGCAACAACGTCTGGTGGCAGGTGCGCTTCGAGGAGGAGGGCCGGGACCTTGTCTGCTGGAAGGAGGATTACGAGCAGGACCCGGTTTTTGCAGAGGGCAAACATGGGTTGCTCAGCACGATTTGGAGTCACCGGCTGGTCAACCGGCCGGAGAACTACCTGACCGGCGTCAGTTTTGCTTACGGCGGCTATCACCGCTTCTTTGATCAGTTCCAGGATAGCCCGGGCGCGTATACGGTTCACCGGCCGGACCACTGGGTATTCGCCGGAACGGGGCTGAAGCGCGGGGACCTTCTCGGCGCGCAGGACAAGATCGTCGGCTACGAGTGTGACGGCTGCGAGATTGAGCTGCAGGACGGGCTGCCGGTCCCCACCTACCGCGACGGCACGCCCGAGGGCTTCGAGATTCTAGCCACGGCGCCGGCCGCGCTGACCGCGGCGGACAACTCGCTCACCCTGGTGCCGGCGGCGATGTTTGGCGAGGGGTCGGATAGAGAACTTCCGCAGCCGGGCGCGGCTGTGGTGGGGACCTTCACGCGGGGCGGCACCGTGTTCACGACAGGCTGCACCGACTGGTCCGAGGGTCTGCGCGGCGGGGATAGGGTCGTCGAGCAGATTTCGTACAATGTTCTGGAGCGGCTATCGAAGTAGATTGGCAGGCGGCAGGTTCACTTTGTCGTACAGCGAGGAGTCGCGTATCAGGAGGCACGATGATGAGAGCGGCGATACTGCGGGATGTCGACGAATTGAGAGTAGAGGAGCTGCCCGCCCCGAGTCCGGCCGCGGACGAGGTCCTCGTGCGCGTTGCTGCCTGCGGCGTCTGCGCCACCGATGTGAATATGTGGCGGGGCACGAACCTGGAGGGCATTTTTCCGTTTGTTCCCGGGCACGAGTGGGCGGGGGAGATCGTAGAGACCGGCAGCGAGGTCACGAAGTTTGCGGTCGGCGACCGCGTTGTCGGCGAGGTTGCCGAGACCTGCGGCGTCTGCGCCAACTGCAAAGGGGGCTTGCCGCCCGTTTCCTGCCTCGAAGTCAAGTACTACGGCTTCAGCTGGCAGACGCCGGGCGGAATGGCCGAGTACTGCACGGCAAAGGAGCCCCGGCTGCACAAGATCCCTGACAATCTGAGCTACGAAGAGGCGGCCCTGGTCGAGCCGATCTCTGTCGGCTATCACGGCGTCTGGGAGACTGCGGGCGGCGTGTTGCCCCATGACCGGGTTGTAATATTTGGCGGGGGCCCTATCGGAATGCTGACTCTGCTAACCTGCAAAGCCGCCGGCGCGCCGGTGGCAATGGTCGAGCCGCATCCTCATCGCCGCGATATGGCACAGGAGCTGGGCGCGGACGCCGCATTCGACCCGCTGGAAGGCCGCCTGGAGGAGCAGGTGTTGGATTTCACGCAGGGCCGCGGGGCTTCGCTTGTGGTCGAATGTTCGGGCAACGATGCCGCGCGGGCGGCAACGCTGGACGTCGTGGCCTTCCGCGGGCGCATCGTGCTCATCGGCATCAGAGCAAAACGCACCGTGTCGATTGAATTGGACAAATTCGTCTTCAAAGAGGCGACCATGGCCGGTTCTGACGGGAGCGGCTTCGTCTTCGCCAAGCCTCTTGAGTTGATGTCGCGCCGCGTGGTCGATTTTTCCAAGGTGATCACCCACCGTTTCCCCTTGGAAGAGGTCAACCAGGCACTCGAACTCGGCGCGGGCCAGGCTGATTCCAGCAAGATAATGATTGTGCCGTAGCGCGGGGCCGTCCCGAATTCGTTAAATCTACTGAACATCGAAAAGGGGTAGAGCAGATGAAGATCACATTGGACCCACTCGTACATTCCGATCTCTCCTTGCCGGAAATTCCGTACATGGCGGCCAAACTGGGGTATGAGTATCTCGAGCTCTGTTCGCGCGACGAATTCATACCCGAATATCACCCGCCGCGCGCCAATGCCAACCGCATCCGTGAGTTTAAGGTGGCGCTGCACGATGCCGGCGTCGAACTGGCGTCGATGCTGATTACCTACCGCTGGGCCAGTCCATTGGAGGACGAGCGCGAGGCGGCCGTTCGTTACTGGAAGCGGGCGATTGAAATTGCGGTGGAGCTGGAATGCCAGACGGTTAACTCGATCCTGGACCGCGGGCCTTCGCCGCAGCGGTCAAACTTTCGCGTCGGGCCGGAGATGGCCGAGGAGTGCGAGACGGCCTTCTGGAAGTCGATGGAGGAGCTGGTTCCGATCTTCGAGCGGGAAGGGTTGCCGCTTCACATCGAAGCGCATCCCGACGACTTTGTCGAGGACAACAACCTGGCCGTGGACATAATCCAGGCCATTGGTTCGCCGATGGTGAAATACCTCTACTGCGCGCCGCACACCTACTATCTGGGCGACGACATGGCGGCGATGATCCGCTACGCTGCGCCGGTGCTGGCCCACGTGCACGTGGCGGATACGTTCAACCACAAGGCGGGCTGGCGTTACGTGATGAACCCGCCCGGCTCAACAACGCGCATCCATCAGCACCTCGACATCGGCGAGGGCGAAATCGACTGGGATGTTTTCTTTGGAACGCTGGCTGAAGTCGGCTTCGACGGCATCATGACCAGCCAGGTCTTTGCCTATCTGCCCGACCGCGCGGTAGCGTCCTCAACTTTCATGCGAGAACGCATCCAGCATTACGTCGACAAGTACTTCGATCCATCTTGAGGCCGGCCGGATGGCGTCATAGCCGTCCCTTGTGGGCGCTGATGTTGGGCGGCCAAAAGTTCACGCGCGCCACCATTCATTGACCACTGATCACTGAACACCGATCACAGGCCACTGGCCACTGATCACTACGCACCGGCCGCTGCCGTACTGCCGACAGCGACAGGCTCTTCTCTGGCGAGAATCTGGATCGAGGCGTTGGGGAAGACGACGACGGTCGCGTCCGCGGGCAGTGTGGCCGCCAGCTGTTCGATCAACGTTTCCCAGCTGCGGAAGAGCAAATCGTCCTTGTGACGTCTTGCAAATTCGGCGGCTTCGAACTTTTCAGAGAGAATCAGCAGCTTGCCGGAACCGTCGAGCATCACAGCCGGGTCGGGCGTCGCTCCGTTTGCGGCTCTGCGCTTGAGGTAAAGCGACCATGGCAGCTGCTGGCCGGCGCCGTGGTAGAGGATGCCGTCGCTGGCCGCGTTGAGAACAACCTTGTAGGGCTCCCGTTCAAAATAGGCAGCGACCCAGAGCGATTTGTCGCCCTGAATCGGGTCCGCGTCCAGGGGGTAGGCGTTGCAGACCAGCAGGTCGGCCTCCTGCCGCAGCCTGTTCGGGATGTGCGTGGCGTAGACGCGCTGTGCGAAGTGGGCGCCGGCGCGATGGGCTTTGACGAAGTCGCCGACAAAGAGTCCCGCGATCTGCCTGCGGTCGGTGAGCACGCAGTTGGCAACCATGTCCAGCCCGATACGGCGCGCCACGCCCTCGGATACGTCGCGGTGGTCGCGGATGCCGCCGTCAATGAGCGGCGAGTCGACCGCTTCCCCTCGCTCCGGTCTCTTCCTCTCGATGTTGCCATGCCCGCGTCTGGCCGAGAAACTGTGGAAGTGATGGATGGTGGCGAAACCGGCGACGCCCGGCACGATCAGTTTGGCGCCGCCGCCGAATCCGGCGGCGCCATGGGGATAGATGCCGCCGACACAGATTTTGAACTCGGCTTCGGCCACAGTTCGATCGACATAGACGGGCGTGCCGTCGTCCAGGCTGCCGTAGCCGACCAGGTCTCCGGCCATGAAGTTGTGCGAGGTCACGGCATAGGAGGCGGCAACTTCCGCGCCCACCTTCAAGGCGATCTCCTCTTCGGTCAGCGGGCGGTGCGAGCCGCAACCGACAACGACTGCCGTTTCCGATTTGGGCACGCCGGCCGCGGCCAGATCTTCCAAAACGTAGGGTAAGATCTCTGCCGCGGGCGTGGGCCTGCCCAGGTCATCGACGACGATCGCGGCGCTGGCGCGCCCTCTGGCCGCGTCGCGGATGCGCGGCGTGCCGATCGGATTGTCGAACGCGGCTGCGATTTGGGTCGAATCGAGCGGGGGCGCGCCCTGGCTGGCACAAATGTGGAGTTTCCAGCCGGCGGGGAACGTGAGCGTGCGGTCGTCGTCGCCAAACCAGGCGCGTGCGGGGACGGTTACGGTTTGCGTGTTGTTCATGGCTATGGCCTTCGTGTAGTCATTGTGCCGGTTGTATTGGGACGGCGATTAGGTTGGAATGAGGAGTTCCTTGAGTGATTCAAGAAGCCGCTTTGCGAACCAGGAGCGCTCAGTCACTCTGGCAGGATTGATCTGTCCCAGAATATCGAAGGAATGTAAGCTCTTGTCGTAAGCGCCCTTCTTGCTGTTCCTGCTTGCGGAATACAGCTGGTTAAAGACATCGCGTTTCGGGATTTCTTCGATGTCATCGCGTCTGGATAGCGAGGCGCCTCTGAAACCGGCCCCGAAGAAGGACTCCAATGCCGAAACATCTGCCAGGAACCAAGACTCCATACACTGCACCATCAGATGCGCCTGTTCGTCGCGGGCGCCCTCGGGGCGTTCCCAACGGTCGCGGTTGCGGAGATGCTGCCAGGGACTTCGGTCCGACGAGGCGGGAGCTTCACTGTCGACCATCAGCAGAGGTATTTCGTCGGAGTTGGTCTCACTTTGAGCGACACGAAAATCTTTCAATGTGTTGTCCCGGCTTCCACATGGATACACCCTGGGCATGTGGCCAGCCAAGCCAGCCTTTTCGAAGAATCCGCGAAAACCCTGACGGCACTTGATCCGCCAATTCTTGCCAGGGCCGCCGCCCTCAACATAGACAGACACGTTTACCATCGATTGCCCCCAAGTTGGCCCCTGAGCCATAGGTCGCCCAACGAGTACTCCGTGAGCCATTTGCGGAGGCGGTCCTGGTCGAGCCTGCGTACCGTTGTCGCGTTGCTCTCCTTCTCACACACGAGCACAGACTCCGGGATGTGAGACAGCGCATCGACCAGAATGTCGGAGTGGGTGGTCACAATGATCTGTGTTCGTTGTGAAGCTTCAATCAGCATTTCTGCAACAAGCGGCAGGATGTCGGGATGCAATCCCAGCTCTGGTTCTTCGATGCAAATCAGCGGCGGCGCGGACGGGTGACTAAGGATTGAGATCAGACAAAGGAAACGCAAGGTTCCGTCGGAAAGTCGCGTAGCAGAAACTGTGTGGTCCAGGTTCTTTTCTCGCAAGAATACCTGCACCGTACCCCCCTCAATGGAGGCTGTGTAATCCTTGTACTGTTCGTAAAATCTGGAAAGGTATGTATCTAAGGTATCCTTGGTGTTACCGGCGCGTTCCAGGGAATTGAGCACCAGGCCAAGGTTGCTGGCGTCTTCAGCTAAGAAATCGTTAGGCTGATCAACCGGCTGTGGACGGCGTGGTGCTGTATTGCGCCCCATATTCCATTCTCGATACAGCTTGAATTGCCTATACCTACCTCCCAGGTAGGTGATCTCAGGATATTGATCAGGATCCCGGCGCTGCGAAAGCACAGACTGATCGGGCGCGAGATCTTCACGTCGCAAACGACGCTGCCTTCTTCCACTTTTGTAAGCTGTCTCCTCGTCATCGGTTTCTCGAACGCTAAGTACAGGAATTCCCTTTTGAAATCGATAAAAGAAGAATACATCCGTTTCGCCTGGAGAGCTTATTTCTACGTTCTCAACCACTTCATCTATCAATTCAAAACGCTGCCTTACTGCCGTAAAGGAGATACTATGCCTCAGCGGCATTATCCCGTCAGGATAGGTTAAGGTTGCCTCTAATTCTGCATGGGGCAACCTGTCAACACCTTTCCAAAGCCACTCCTCCGTACCCCCTCCAGCGCGCACTGGATCTACAAGATCGGTTGCCGTGGCGCGAAGAAGATCGATAGCTTCAATCACATTCGACTTGCCTGACCCATTCGGCCCAATCAGTACATTCAGCGCGCCAAGCTCGATCGGCGGCGAGTCCGGGCCGAAGGACAGCAGGTTATGAAGCCGGAGCGTGCGAATGAACCTCGCGTCCCCCACCATTTCGGTGCCTTTTTGCCTGTCAGGACTGTGCTGATTGCTCACCGACATTCTATCACAAACGCGGCACGCTGCATCTGCCTTCTGATCAACCCGGCTCACAAGGACATCCGAAGAGCCATCGATCCATCTTCAAGCAGGCATACACTGCTGGCAAAGTGTGAAAATAGCGCCCACAAACCAGTCTGTCGCCGGCAAAGTGAATTCGGTCGATTTTTTGACAGTCACCACTACTCTGTTTATACTCAGCCCAACCCAACTCGGCAAGCCAATCGGTTCCCCTTGCCAGAGCTGACGTGAGGCGTCAAGGCAAACGTTTCAGTTGTCGTTTGCGGGGGCGTGGCGCCTGCGCTTCTTCGTTTTACAAATTCTCAACCTAGAAAGGAAAGACGCAAATGAGACCGAAGCATTCGATGACAAGACGGGATTTCCTGCGCTACTCTGCGCTGACCGGCTCGGCCGCGTTGCTGGTTGCCTGCGCGCCCGCCTCGCCTGCCGCGGATGGCGGAGAGGCTGCACCGGATGAGGCGCCGGCCGAGGCGTCGGCAGCCGACATGGCCGGCCCCAAACAGGGCGGCACAATGGTCTGGGTAGGTCACCAGGAAGTGGCCGGACTCAGCCCGGCAGACATCGGCCCCACCGTCCACTGGGTCATGATCATCAACATCCACAATCCTCTCGTGACGGTGGACGAGAACAACGAGTCGGAGCTGGTACTGGCAGAGTCGGTCGACGTTTCCGAAGACGGCCTCACCTACACGTTCAAGCTGCATGAAGGTGTCCTCTTCCACGACGGCACCGAGCTGACCGCGGATGACGTCGCCTATACCTACGATTACTACCGCAATCCCGACAATGGCGCGCCGATTGTCGGGAGATTCACCGGCATCGGTTCGGTCGAAGCACCGGACAAGTACACTGTCCAGGTCAACATGGACGATGTCAACGCAGCCTCCCTAACATCGTGGGCAACCGTTCCGATTCTGCAGTCGGCCTATCACGCCGAGGTGGGGGAAGATACCTACCGCACCGCGCCGATCGGCACCGGGCCCTACAAATTGAAGGAGTGGCGCCCTGCCGAATTCACCGAGCTGGAGGCCTTCGACGACCATTTCCGCGGCCGGCCCAATATCGATGTGCTGCGCGAAGATATCGTGCCGGAGCCGTCGGTGCGCATGATCGCACTCCAGACCGGCGAGGCCGACTCGGCCGTATGGCCTTTGCTCGTAGAGGACAGCATCTACCTGGAATCGGAGCCGGGCTTCGTCAATTTCCGCACGCTGGCCAACTCGATCAAGCACTTCCCGCTCAACAACAGCATTCCGCAACTGGCGGAGAAAGAGGTGCGGCAGGCGATGATGTACGCGCTCGATCGCCAGCGCATTATCGACGATCTGTGGAACGGCGCGGCGCAGGTCTCCCACTCCAACCTGACGCCGGCCAGCCCCTATCATCACACGGGGTTGAAGCAGTATGATTTCAACCCGCAGGAGGCGATGGCGCTGCTGGACGGCGCGGGATGGGCCGCTGGCAGCGACGGCATCCGCGAGAAGGACGGTACGAAGCTCTCCTTCACGATCACGACGATCACCGGCGACCAGGCGCGGCGTCCAATCGCCGAGCTGGCGCAGCTGATGCTTGCCGACGTCGGAATCGACGTGCTGCTGGAGGAGGCGCCGGTCGCCACCATCCTCCAGGGCATGCGCGAAGGCACGATGGACGCCTCGCTCTACAACTGGACCTACGGCAACGCGGTCGAGCCGGACCCGTTCAGCACGCTGCACTCGGCAGGCGGCAACAACTTCGCCCAGTTCAACAACGCCCGCATGGACGAGCTGATCGAAGAAGGTCTCAAGGTGGTCTCCTACGAGGAGCGCGAGCCCTACTACCACGAGATCCAGGAGATCTTTGCCGAAGAGCAGCCGGTCCTCAACCTGCAGTTCGACGAGTGGATGAACGTCTTCAACAGCCGCATCAAGGGGCTGCCCGAAAGCCCCAAGAACAGTTCGATGTACCAGCAGGCCTACAAATGGTGGATTGAGGAGTAGCTGCAATGCAGTGGCTGGCGGCCTGTGACCACTGGTCATTGGGTTTGCCGGCCACTGTCGACGAACCTCAGGCCGCCGCATTATGATTCCCTACATTGCCCGCCGCATTCTCCAAGGCCTCGTCGTGATCGTGCTGATCAGTCTGATCACGTTCATTGTCATGCGCCTGATGCCGGGCGACCCCGCCTACCTGCTGCTGGGTGAAGGTGAGATCCGCATCAGCCAGGAGCAGATGGAAGGGATCCGCAAGCGCTGGGGGTTGGACCGGCCGTATCACGAGCAGTATCTGCTCTGGGGCTGGAATCTGCTGCGCGGTGATTTCGGCGATTCTCTGATCCGGACGGGCATTCCCGTTAGGCAGATGATCTTCGAGGCGATTCCGGTGACGGCCAAGCTGAATGTCATTTCGCTGGCGCTGGCGCTGGCGGTGGCGATTCCGGCCGGCATCGTCGCCGGGGTGCGGCGCAACTCGCCCTTTGACTACAGCACTGCGGTCGGTTCGACGTTGGGCGTGGCGCTGCCCAACTTCTGGTTGGGACTGATGCTGATCGTGTTGTTCGCGCTCTACGTGCCGCGCTGGTTCGGCGAGCTGCCGCTGGTCGGCCGCGTGCCGCCATTCGGACTGCGTTCGTGGCAGGGCTACATCCTGCCGGTGCTGGTGCTGACGACGGAACAGATGGCCGTGTTGACGCGTGTCATGCGTGCGTCAACGCTCGAGGTGCTCGGGCAGGACTATGTGCGTACAGCCTACGCAAAGGGTCTGCCCAATATGACGGTGCTGGTCCGCCACGCGGTGCGAAACGCGCTGCTGCCGGTGGTGACGGTGATTGGCTTTCGTATCGCGTTTATTCTGAGCGGTACGATCGTTGTGGAGACGGTCTTTGCGTTGCCGGGCATCGGCCGCCTCTTCACCGATTCGGTCTTCCGCCTGGACTACCAGGTTGTGCAGTCGTTGGTCGTCGTTCTGGCCGTTCTGGTGGTGGCGGTAAACCTGCTGACCGACCTGACCTACGCGATCATTGATCCACGCATTCGTATCGGGTAGTTCGAGCTGACGCGATACCACAGATGACGCCCTCAACAACTGCCGAGGCAAACGCCCCGCTTATCGCTGAGACGGCCAGCCGCTCCGAGTGGAGTCAGGCGTGGCGACGCTTTCGCGCCAACCGGGTCGCCGTCGGCGGGCTGACTGTAATCCTGCTGCTGGTGCTGTTGGCGGTCTTCGCGCCCCTGTTTTCCCCGCACGATCCGATTGAAGATGTTTTCAGAGGGATGCGCGGGGGAAGTCCGACTGCGGCCCATCCATTCGGCTTCGATCATCTGGGGCGGGACCTGCTCAGCCGGGTGATTTTCGGCACGCGTGTTGCGCTGATGGTGGGGCTGATCGCGACCGGCATCGCGGTTTCGATCGGCGTGGTGGTTGGCGCCGTGGCCGGCTTTTTCGGCAGCTGGGCGGATATGCTGATTTCAAGAGTGATCGACACCTTGATGGCCTTTCCGATTATCGCGCTGCTGGTTGTGCTGGCCGCGGTGCTGGGGCCGAGCCTCACCACGACGATTCTCGTTATCGGGGTGACCGGTTGGGCGCGTTTTGCCCGCGTGGTGCGGGCCGATGTGATGTCGTTGAAGGCGACCGACTTTGTCACCGCGGCGCGGTCGGTCGGCGTGCGCGACTGGCGCATCATCTGGCGGCATCTGCTGCCCAACGTGATGGGGCCGGTAATCGTTTTGGCAACGCTGGGCATTGGGGGCATCATAATTCTGGAGTCGGCGCTCTCGTTTCTCGGCCTTGGCATCCGTCCGCCGGAGCCGTCGTGGGGGCGCACACTGGCCGACGGGCGGGACTCGATCTTGCGCTTTCCCCATATTTCGTTTTTTCCCGGCCTGATGATCGTCATCACTGTGCTGGCGTTCAACGTTTTGGGCGACGGGCTGCGCGATGCACTCGATCCGAGGGAGCGGGATTAGATTGATTGCTCGGCAGAGCATTCAGAAGGAGAGAAAGATGAAGAGCCAATCGAAACGTTTCACATTTGTTGCGCTGCTGCTGACGGTGGCGCTGGCGCTGAGCGCGTGTGTGGCCGTGGCGCCGTCAGACGGCGGCATGGCAGCCGATGACGGCATGGAGAAGGAGGGCGGCTACGTCGTGGGCGTGAGCAACACGCTCGTCGGCAACGGCTGGCGCGAGCAGATGATCTGTGCGATCAAGGCCGAGGCGACGGCGAGCGGGCTTGTCGACAGCGTCATCGTTGTCAACCGCAACGGCGGCCCGACCGAACAGATCGCCGACCTGGAGGGGCTGATCTCACAGGGTGTTGACGCGATCATCCTCAACCCGACCGACCGTGAGGGCCTGAACGCGGTGATCGAATCGGCGATAGCGCAGGGTATCGTCGTCGTCGCCGTCGACCAGGCGGTTACGGCCGAAGGCGCCTACGTCGCCACCAATGACCAGACCGCGTACGCGCAGCTCGGCGCCGAGTGGCTGTTCGAGCAGCTGGGCGGCTCGGGCAAGGTCGTGGAGATGCGCGGCATCGACGGCGTACCCGCGGACACCGACCGTCACAACGGCTTCATGGCTGCGCTGGAGAACTATCCGGACATTGAGGTCATAGCCTCGACCTTCACCGGCTGGGATCCTTCGACGGGCGCGCAGCAGGCGCTCGACCTGATCACCACACAGGAGATCGACGGTATCTGGACTTCCGGCATCGACTACCCGGTTGTGGAGCAGTTCCAGGTCGCCGATGTTGACTACGTTCCGATCGTCGGCGCCGACAACAACGGCTTTGTCGAGCAGCTGATCAACCTGGCGGGTGAGGGCCTGATCGGCGCGGCGGTGACGAACCCGCCCGCAATCGGCGCTGTCGGCATGTCGATTGCGCTGGAAGCGCTGACCGGCAATAACCCGCCGCATGAGACGATTCTCACGCCGAAGGTGTTTACCACCGCAGATATCGACGGGCTGACCGCGATTTACGCGCCCGACGAGCAAGTAGGCTGGAGCACCTATGTCGATATCGAGCCGTACACGCATTACAACGGCAGCGCCGACGTCTCCGCGTGCACTGCGCCGGGTGAATAGGCTGTTTTCCCTGCCAGGGGCGGGACGCACTCCGGTCTGCCTATGACCGTGTCTCGTCCTCTGCTGGAAACCGTCAATATCGCGAAATCGTATGGATCCGTCGTGGCGCTGGAGGCGGCAGACTTTGCCGTGCGTCGCGGCGAGATCCATGCTCTTTTGGGCGCGAACGGAGCCGGCAAGAGCACGCTGGTAAAGATCCTGGCCGGCGTCCACCTCGCTGACGCCGGTGAGGTCTATGTCGATGGAACGCCCATGCAGTTCGATGCGCCGGTGGATGCGATGGCAGTCGGCATCGCGACAGTCTTCCAGGACCCGGCGCTGATACCCGACCTCACTGTTAAGCAGAACCTGCAACTGAGCGAGATCGACGAGCCGGCCTTTGTCCGCTGGCTCGGATGGTTCGATCTGGGCGGGCTCGATCTGGACGCGCTGGTGCGCGCACTGCCGCTCGAGACGCTGCGCGTCGTCGATCTGGCGCGCGCCCTGGCCCGCGATCCACAGGTGTTGCTTCTCGACGAAATCACGGCCGCGCTCACCGCCGACCAGGCCGATCGCGTATTCTCTCTGCTGGCGCACTGGAAAGAGCTGGGCCGCGCCGGCGTGCTGATCACCCACCGCCTGGCCGAGGTGCGGCAGATCTGTGATCGTGCGACTATACTGCGTGACGGGCGCAATGTGGCGCTATTCGAGCCGGGCAAGGGAGCGGGCGCGTCCAACGGTTCGTCGACAGGCACGATGCAGGATGTGGGTGAACATGAGCTGGTCGAGGCGATGCTCGGTATGGAACTTCGCGATGAGAATGAAGAGGAGAGGGAGAGCGCAACCTCTGATTCCGGAATTCGCTCCATGTCGGAAGAGGTCGCATTCGCAGTCCAAGGTTTGAGTTCCGGCGAGGCTGTGCGCGACATCTCGCTTGAACTGCGGCGCGGCGAAATCCTCGGCCTTGTGGCGTTGGAGGGCCAGGGGCAGGAGCGCCTGTTCAGCCTTTTGTCGGGTGACCGGCGGCCGACGGCGGGTGAAATTCAGGTCGGCGGCGCGCAAAAGGGCTGGGGCGGACCCTACGATGCCGTCAGGGACGGTGTTGTCCTCATTCCAGGTGACAGGCTGCTGTCGTTGCTGCCGAATCTTCCCGTGCGCCAGAACCTGGTCGTTCCTCTCTTCAACCGCATTCGTCAATGGCTGCGCATTCCCCGGGATGAACGTAAACGGGTGTTGAACGCGATCGACCGGCTTTCGATCGATACGAGGGCGGCATCGCAGGTACGCCGGCTCTCCGGCGGCAACCAGCAAAAGGTTGCGATAGGCCGCTGGCTGGTTGCCGGCTTCCGCACGTTACTCTGTTTCGACCCGACGCGGGGAATCGATGTTCAGACCAAGCGGGAGATCTACGCGCTGCTGCGCGAACTGGCGGGCAACGGCGCCGCCATCCTGCTCTACACCAGCGAACTTGCCGAGATTCCGCTGGTCTGTGACCGCGTCCTTGTCATGCACGATGGGAGGATCGTCGACGAGCAGGACGCGGCCCACGCCACCGAGTCCACGCTGTTGACCGCCGCGCATGGATTGGAGGCTGCCGTATGATTTCGGCGGTCCGGTCGGCGGGCGCGGCCGTGTGGAACCGCGGGTTGGCGCGCCACAGCTGGACATTGGGCGTCTGGCTGCTGCTGAGCGCGCTGCTCGTCTGGTACGCGACGCTGATTCCCGTTTTCGGCCAGTTTCAGATCACCTCGATCAGCAAGAACAGCCTGCCCCTGGTCTACCTTGCGATAGGACAGGCGATCATCGTCATCGCCGGCGGGATCGATCTCTCACTGGGGGGGCTGCTGCTGCTGGGCAACGCGCTGGCCGCCCGTTTCATGGATGACCAGCCGTTCGGCATGGTGCTCTTCATCGCGCTTGCTCTGATCGCCGGCCTCGCCGTTCTCAATGGGCTGGTCGGCTATGTGATCACTGTCTCAGGCGTGCCGGACATCGTGGTCACGCTGGCGACCGGCTATATCTGGTCGGGCATTGCCCTCTGGGTCCTGCCGTCGCCGGGCGGAGGCACCGCACCTGAGTTTCGCTGGCTCTTCACCGGCGCGCAGTCGGGCATCGGCGGCACCTATGTCATGCCGATCCTGATGATGGCGGTCCCGGCGCTGGTTGTCTTTCTCCTGTCGCGGCGGACGCGCATCGGCCTTGCAATTTACGCAATCGGTAGTGATGACGTAGCCGCCCGCCTGGCCGGCCTCGACGTGCGCCGCGCCAAGATCGCCTCCTACGCCATCGGCGGCGCGCTGGCCGCACTGGCCGGGCTGGCGACGGTGGCGCTCACCGGCACCGGTGATCCCCGCTTCAGCGTCGGCGCGAACGCAACCCTGAACAGCGTGGCAGCGGTCGTCCTCGGCGGCGTTGCGCTTGTCGGCGGCACCGGCCTGGTGCTCGGCGCGGTCGCGGCCGGGGTGATCCTGATCATGCTCAATCCGATCCTGAGCGCAATGGGCATCGATCCGAACAACGCCCAGATCATACAGGGGCTTCTGATCGCCGGCGTGATGATGGTCGGCGGGCTGGTCACGCTGCTGCGGGAGCGGTCGGCATGAGCCACTCTTCACCTCCGGCGCGCGCCGAAACCGACCATGTGCCGGCAGCAGGGTTCGTTGCCCGCGCAACGGCTCTTGTTGCCGAGCGTCCGACCCTCGCCCTGAGTGGCACTCTCGTCATCCTTGTCATTGTCACCGGCATCATAGAGCCAAACTACCTTGGTGTCAGCGGCGCGCGCAACACGCTTCTCCAGGCTGCTCCTTTGGGAATTCTGGCGGGTGCGCAGACGATTCTCATGCTTACCGGAGGGATCGACCTGTCGGTAACGATGGTCGCAACGGCATCGGCCTACGTGGCCGCCAACCAGTCACCCAGCGGCGCAGCGGTTGCAATTCTACTTGGGGTGGTCGTCGGCCTGGTGGTGGGCAGCGCCAACGGTGTGGGCGTCGCCGTGTTCCGCGTCAATCCCTTAATCATGACGCTTGCCATGTCGGGGATGCTTCTCGGTCTCTTCACTGCCTGGGCCCAGACGATCCTCAAGGGCTCGACGCAGGTTGGCCCCTTCATCAAGCTGATCGGCGCCGGCTCTTTCCTGGGCAACCGCATTCCCTACAGCGTGGTCGTATGGGCGATCATCGCAGTTTCGCTGATCTGGCTGCTGAGGCGGACCGGCTGGGGACGTCTGCTCTATGCCATTGGGGACAACGAGGTCGCCGTGCGCCTTGCCGGTGTGCGCGTCTGGCAGGTGCGTATAACCGCCTACATTGCAGCCGGCGTTCTTGGCTCCATTGGCGGCATCCTTCTCGGTGGCCGCACCGGGGCGGTAGACCTCCAGCTGGCCAACGCATTCCTGCTGCCGTCGGTGGCTGCGGCGGTGATCGGCGGCACCTCGATATTCGGCGGTGTGGGCGGCTACGCCGGCACGATCCTGGGCGCGCTGATCCTGAGTGTGCTCAACTCGATGCTCACCTTTCTCAACGTCGGGCAGGCGATTCAGCAGGTCGTCTACGGAGCGATCGTTTTGGCGCTGGCGTGGGGCTACGCCGGACTGACCCGAAGGGCGTAAGGGCAGTTTTGCGTTTTCAGTTTCTAGGCGTCGTTGACATTTCCATGGGGCAGGCAAGCTCCGCGCAACGAAAGGCGCGGAAGTGGGGGACCGGACGGTATCTGGCCGTGCGCCAGGGGCATGCCGCTGCTATCGCTCCTAATGTAGATCCCAAATGAGTTCACGAACTTGCGCATATCAATGGAACGAGTGAGACGCCTCCGCTGCCAGGCAGCATCCCGTGCCAAAACGCTTGGTTTCAAATCGGACGCGCATGAACTCCAGGTTGTACAATAACTATCATATTATTGTGAACGGATGCTGTTCTGTTTCCAAAAATTTTTTCTCGCAAACGCTCGTAAACTCTCGTAGATCTCTCGTAAAACGCTCGTACGAGCGTTTACCTGTTCCCGTGCCTGGACACGCTATCTGTTCACCGCGCGCCCGGCCCGGACATTGGTGTAACAGCACCGAAACTGACTCTTTTCAGCCGCTTTGGAACCCCGCCTTTGCACCGCACGCAGCCGGGCGATCTTGCCTTCTCGACACACCTTGCAAATGTCAACGATCTCTAGTTTTGAGTTGACTTCTGGTGCGAGGTAAGAGTCCTACAGAAGAAACAGAAAGTGAGAGTGAGGTGATGAGATGCGCGTATTCAACGTAGCCATTGTGGGCACAGGATTCATGGGGCCGGCGCACACGGAGGGGCTGCGGCGGCTGGGCATGAACGTGGCGGGCATCCTTGGCTCGTCGGCCGAGAAATCGCGCCGCGCCGCGCAAGAGCTGGGCATTCCCAGGGCGTACAACGACTATTCCGAGTTGCTGGCCGACGGGGAGATCGAGGCGGTGCATATCACATCGCCCAATCGCCACCATTACGATCAGGCGAGCGCGGCGCTCAGGGCGGGCAAGCATGTCCACTGCGAGAAGCCGCTGGCGATGACGTCGGCGGAGTCGGGCGCGCTGTGCGACCTGGCGCGTGAGAGCGGGGCGGCGGCGGGCGTCAACTATAACATGCGCTTCTATCCGCTCAACTGGGAGGTGCGGGCGATGATCCGCAGCGGCGCCTTGGGCCGGGTCCACTCGATCTACGGCAGCTATGTGCAGGACTGGCTGCTCTATCCGACCGATTACAACTGGCGCGTGCTGAGCGAGGAGGGCGGCAAGCTGCGCGCGGTCGCCGACATCGGCACCCACTGGCTGGACCTGGTGCAGTTCGTAACCGGCCTGTCGGTGAGCGCGGTGCAGGCCGACCTGAAGACGGTCTACCCGACGCGCCAGCGCCCGGTTGGCGAGGTCGAGACCTTTTCGGCAAAGGTGGAGGAGATTGAGGCGACCGAGTCGATTGCGATCGAGACCGAAGACAGCGGCGCCGCGCTTTTGCGATTCGGTGACAACGCGCACGGCTCGCTCTGGGTGTCGCAAATCACTGCGGGGCGCAAGAACTGCCTGCGCTACGAGATCGCCGGCAGCGAGGCGACCGTCGCCTGGAACAGCGAGCAACCCAACGAGCTTTGGATCGGTCATCGCAACGAGGCCAACCGGCATCTTCTGCGCGACCCGGGCCTTGTCTCCGACGACGCGCGCGCCCACATCGGCTATCCCGGCGGGCACAACGAGGGCTACGACGACTCCTTCAAGCACTCGTTCAAGTCCTTCTACGACTATATCGCGGCGGGTGATTTCAGCGCCCCCGAACCCTTCCCCACCTTCGCCGACGGGCACAAGGAGATCGTTCTGTGTGAGGCGATTCTGGAGAGTTTTGAAGTGGGGGCGTGGATTGACATAGAGGTGGCAGACTCAGGGGAATGATGCGTCGCTAGACCACATCAAGTCTAATGGTCGGTCGAAAGCTCTGATGGCACCGTGTGTAGAAGTCTTGGACTGGACAGTTTGGTATAACATGTAGTCCAGTGGCCAAGTGGAAGTAGCCTTAATGTTAGTAGCTCGCGCAAGAATCGTTATCTGACTACTTGAGAACGATTCTCACTCTCGAAATCCTCATTACTCAATTGGGAGCACCGAAATGTCTAGGAGTCGAAAAGGTATCGACAGTATTGCCGGAATTCCTTTCAAGGATCTTTATCGGCGTCCTTCCCGATATGTTGACTCTCAGGTCAGCTATGAAGGGGAAGTCTATAGCACAGAGTATGACGAGGACGAAGATCTGTTCTCAGTTGTTATCTCAGTTGTTAGAGAATATGAAGCTGATGCGCTCCTGGTTTGGCAATCTGACATAGATTTTGTTCCCCTCGACGAGGATACTATTCGATTTGTAGGTACAGTCATGGGAAGATCTGTGTGGGGTTCCGATCCAGTAGTCCTCATAAGAGTAATTAAGGTCGATCTAGCTTCCGAGTGGGAGTAAGTGATTGCGGTAAGTTGGAGTGAAACAGATCGTCCTCCAATTGTGGCCATTTCATTTGCAACCCTCGACGATACAGTCAATCGCTCTCGCGAAGCAATTCGCGAGACTTACAATTGTCTCAGCGAGAGACCTCTCCATTTGCGACAACCAATTGGAATTCGCACAATTGGTTACTTTTGCTGGTCATCGGGCCTCTTCTTGAGCGTCTGTTTCGTCCTCAAAGTTGAGGTTTACTGGGAAATAGGCTTATGCGGAACGTGAGAGCCAGACAAATGTGCTGACAATTCGACGATCAGCTATTCGGTTTTCTGAGTCCTTTCCGATAAGAATAGTAGCGCAAGAGGGCAGAGAAAGAATGGAGAAATCTCAATTTAAGGGAATTATCTTGACCCTGATATTGGGTCCAATGGGATTGTTCTATTCAAGCGTCAGAGTAGGGACAGTACTAGTGGTGGCTGCATCCATAATCGGCTTTCTCAGTGGCGAAGTGCCACTAGGACTATGGCCGATATCAATTGTAGTCAGCATATTTACTGTAAGAAGGCATAATTTGAAGGTAAAACAGGAACTGTTAGCGGTCGGTTTTGTAGCGGCGAATGTTGGACATGAGCCAATTGACGTCGAGGAAGTAGCAGAAGGGGCTGACCTAACGGAATCTCGCAAAAGCATTGCAGGGAGACCACCAAGCATGGCGGACGGAATTAGCGAAGAAGAGATAGGCCTTAGCTTGGACGGCCCAGGTCATGTGGATGGCAAACATTTCACTACTTACATTGAGCAAGTCAAGCAGTTGAAGCGAGAAGAGCGGCACGACGAAGCAATTACGTTAGTGCTCAAACTGATTGCCGCGACCGAAGCTGAATCTAAAGAATCGGGCGGCTCCTTTGGCGTAGCGCCTTGGTATTACGAGCAACTTGCCATCATCTATCGTAAGGAAAAGCGTCTTGCTGATGAAATAGCAATACTGGAGCGCTATGCCAGGCAAACAAAAGCACCGGGAGTTGGCCCGCAAAGACTTGCCGAGCGTTTGACAATAGCAAGAGAGAAGATGGCTAATGAAGAATTGAGCGCAGAAAAAGAAGATTTGGAAACAGTACAAGCCAAGTTGGGCTCGCGAAGAGCCGATATAGGAACAGAAAGGACCGAGCTAGAAAGTTGGCGGGTTGAAGTGGAACGGTCTGAGGCCGGTCGGCAAGCGGAGCAAACAAGACAGGAGGCAAAGAATAACAAGCCGCCTCTGTCGAAACAATTCGAATCTCAGCCTAAGGTGCCAATAGTAGGCACAGGCAAAATCGCCGAACTACTAAGAAAAGCCAATACAAAGAATGCAAAGTCACAAAGCAGCGAAATTGGGCTGGTCGAATTTAGGATTTCCAGAATTCAAAAATTCACCGAAAAACGGGAGACTTCCAACAGACAGCCGGGAAGATGGATCCAACCGAGTGAAAAGGTCACGATAGACAAATTTGAGATCAGGCGTGGATTCTTCTACGTCGGCGGCCAACTGAAAGGGCTGGATGAATATTACTTCGATAACGATCCGTCGTTGATTGATTCCACACTGACGATTGACTCAAGGTCCCCAGACTATGCTGGGGACCAAATGGATTATTACCCTAGCTATAGCCGGATTACTCCTCAAAGCCGCTCTGCATATCTCGAATGGCTTGCCAGCGACCGCACTGATCCTGAAACTTACATAGGATATGTGTTTCTCTATTTTTATGGCATTGAGAGACGGTTGCTGATTGACGACACGAAAGGGCAAGTATCCGATGACGAACGAAAGGCCCTGATCCAAGAATTGAAACGGCTGAAGAACATCTATGGCGACAATCGTTCCTTCAATTCCTACGTGACTGCCCTGCTATCACATACCTGGATTCTCAACAACAGAACTCTAGATGAGAAACCGGATCATTCCTTATTGGTTGCAAAGAGAGGATTTACATCTGCTTTCAAGTTTTTGCTGGCGCACTCTGTTCAAAGCGGGGAGCCCATTGATGCAGACCTAGCACTTGCTTGGGTAAAGAGTCACCCTGAATTCACATTGCGCACACCTGCACGTCGCTGTCCAGTTGAATTCGACACTCTCTTCAAGTTGCGGTACAGGAGCAAGTTTGGCGATGGCTTAGAAATACCTCCCAACAAGACAAGATTGCAACTCGACTACCTCCCCGCCAGCGCGTCGTTGAGGGGATACCAAAGCCTCAGGCTCGATCTTCCTGACGTCAGTCGTTTGAAAGGACCCGTCGAGAAACTGATTACTCTGGCCGAGTTGTGTGCTGGAGAGCTTGATCAGTTCAGTCGCTATGTCGGCAGACCAGAGAATTCGCATGATTCGTTGAGCGCAATTTCACTCTTGCCTAACGATCTGATCCCCTCAGTATCTAATCCCCGTTTCGATAATTTCATGGCTTGGGTGAAGATAAAGGTGCCTGATTCCAGTGGCTTGGTGTCGGTTGAGTCAATACTCCAACAGTTTGGCGAAGATGCTCCTCTGAAAATCAACAAAAAAGAAGCCGCTATGCTGTCGAACATCGCAGAGAAAGCGGGCTTTGGCATCGCGCCCGATGTTCGGTTCCATCATGCCAAGCCCGACATCGACGGAAGTGTCGTGCTCTTTTCCGGGGGACACGGAGAGGGTTTCCATCCCTCCGGTGAATTCAGGAAGGTAGGTACGGTACTGCGCCTTGGTGCACTTGTTGCTACGACAGACGGCCAAATCAGCGATTCTGAAGTTGGTGCCCTTAAGGGTGTTATAGCTGAGAACAGTCGACTATCTGAAATCGAGAAACGATCGCTCGACGCATACATGATTTGGCGTTTAAACTCACCAGCCAACATGATGGGACTGAAAAAGCGGCTAGATCTTCTCAACTCAAGCGAGAAGGTCGCCATCAGTCATATTCTGGTCAGTGTAGCGTTGGCAGACGGCAGGATCGATCCTGCGGAGATCAGACAGCTTGAAAAGCTTTACACGCAGTTGGGACTTGACAAAGGTTTGGTTGCTAGTGACATTCACAACCTTTCCTCCAGTAGGTTGCCCCGACCGGGTCGAGCGAGCGAGTCCGCTGCTATTGGCCCGATTGAGCCTGATGGCGATTTCGTTTTGGACCGCGAGTTATTGCGGCTGATCGATGAAGAAACTAAGGAGGCCCAATCTGTACTCGAGTCGATATTCGCCGATGAGGAAATTGATGAAGAACACGAAGCTGAAGTTCCGCCGGAAGCGCCAACGAAGAACGGGTCAATTGCGGGACTGGATGAACAGCATCAACAACTGTACGTCAAGCTCATTTCCAAGTCACAGTGGAACTACGAGGAAGTGGAAGAACTCTGCAAAAGTCTGCAACTTATGACCGACGGTGCTGTTGAGACGATCAATGATTGGGCATTTGAAAACGTCGACGCGCCGTTGATTGAAGATGGTAGTACCGTTTATGTAGATATTGAGCTTGTCGAAGAGATAGCCGCATTGCAGGGACAAAAGCAGCTGCCATGACCATAAGACGAACGCGAATCAGACACCGAGATCGGGACTCAATCATCCAGTCGCTTAAGGCAGGTGTATCTCCCCGAGTTGGCATCCAACACATACAGGTAGGACGCGTAAACGAACTGGAAGCCATAAACAGGGACATAGATCGAATCGCACAGGGCGGGTCTGCGTTTCGCCTGATCATTGGTGAGTACGGCTCCGGCAAGACCTTCTTTCTGAATGTTGTCAGGTCAATCGCTCTTGAAAAACAATTGGTGACGGTCAACGCAGACCTGTCACCGGACAGGCGCATTCACGCATCAAAAGGCCAAGCCAGGAATCTCTATTCGGAACTTATGCGCAACATGGCCACGCGAAACCGTCCACAAGGCAACGCGCTGACAACAATAGTTGAGAGATTTGTCAATGGAGCTCGAAAGGAGGCCTCTGAAGAAGGAATCTCCGTTTCTTCAGTCATTAATGAACGTCTTTCTTCCCTTTCTGAGCATGTTGGCGGCTACGATTTCGCGCAGGTTATAGGGGCCTATTGGCGTGGTTTTGAGACAGACAATGAAGATCTTAAGGCAAGCGCCATCCGCTGGTTGCGAGCGGAATTCTCGACGAAGACCGATACTCGAAAAGCGCTTGGCGTACGCGAATTCATTTCAGATACATCTTTCTACAGTAGTCTGAAAATCATGAGTCTGTTCGTGAGGCAGGCCGGGTATCAAGGCCTACTGGTCTGCATGGACGAGATGGTAAACCTATACAAGCTCAGCAACACGCAGGCCCGCCTGTCGAACTACGAACAGATTCTGTGGATACTCAACGACTGTCTTCAGGGCACTGCCGAAAACATGGGATTTTTGTTGGGAGGAACGCCCGAATTTCTCCTCGACACCCACAGAGGACTTTACAGCTACGAGGCGTTACAATCGCGGTTAGCCGAAAACAGTTTTGCGCAAAAGGCCGGCGTTGTCGATTACTCTTCACCTACACTTCGATTGGCCAACCTGACGCCAGAGGAACTCTATATCCTACTTCAAAACATCAGGCGCGTATTCGCTTCAGGCGATGAAACGCAATATCTGGTTCCGGATGAAGCCTTGGAAGCATTTCTGCACCACTGCAGCAACACGATAGGCGATGCCTACTTCCGAACACCTCGCAATACGATTAAGGCATTTGCCGACTTGCTGTCGGTCTTAGAGCAAAACAAAGATAAGTCATGGAGTGACTTAATCGGTTCGGTTGAAATTAAGGAAGATAGCCCCAGCGATATGCCCGCATTGGACGATTCCACAGACGGCTTGGCCAGATTCACTCTGTAATGAAAAACGACGAGTTCTCACTCTTGCATCCAGCTGTTCAGAAATGGGTCTACAAACAGGGATGGAGGGATCTTCGGGATATCCAAAAGAGGGCCATTAAGCCGATACTCTCCGGTGAATCCGATGTTGTAATTAGCGCACCGACAGCTGGCGGAAAGACGGAAGCTGTCTTTCTTCCCGCCTGCAGTGCAATCGCCGGGGAATCGGACGGTTTTGGCATCTTGTACATTAGCCCGCTGAAGGCATTGATTAATGATCAATATCGCCGGCTGGAGAGTCTCTGCGAGATGTTGGACATGCGAGTCACTCCTTGGCACGGCGACAGCCCCCAGTCCAAGAAGACAGCGGCCAAGCGACTGCCGGAAGGCATATTGCTTATCACCCCTGAGTCCCTCGAAGCACGGCTCATTCGGGATGCTGGATGGGTGCGGGCAGCATTTGAGTCACTGAAGTATGTCGTTATTGACGAATACCATGCCTTTATCGGATTCGAACGTGGCCACCATCTCCAATCATTGTTGGCCCGACTGGAGCACCTTCTCGATCGGCAGAAATCCTCTATCCCCAGGTTGGCACTAAGTGCCACACTGGGAGACATGGACGGCGTACAGAGTTTCCTGAGAACAGATAGCACTTTCCCTTGCAAACTCATAGTCGACTCTGAAAGCAATAGTGCCTTGAGAATGCAGGTGAGAGGATACTTGAACTACGCTTCCAACGAGGAGGAAGAACCAGCTGAGCATCGGGTCGCTGAGGATATCTATGCGCTCTTGCGAGGTGACTCTCATTTGGTCTTCGCAAACAGTAGGCACAATACAGAAATGTATGTAGCGAGGCTCAATGATTTATGCCAAGATAATCGCGTGCCTGAAGAGTTTTTCGCCCACCACGGTTCGCTTTCCAAAGAGCTACGTAGCTACGTGGAAAAACGACTGCAAATGGAGACGCTGCCCACGACCGCTGTTTGTACGATGACATTGGAACTGGGCATAGATATCGGGAAGGTAAACTCGATTGCCCAAGTTACTGCACCGCATTCTGTGGCGAGCCTTCGGCAGCGACTTGGTCGTTCTGGACGTCGGGGCTCCCCGGCTGTACTTCGAACGTTCATCATAGAGGACGAGTTGGTAGCCAACTCAAGTCTTGCGGACAGGTTGCGTTTGGGGCTTCTCCAGAGTCTAGCGATGATCCGTCTACTGCTGAGAAAATGGTATGAACCAGCAGATATCGATCTATATCATTTCTCTACGCTTTTGCATCAGGTCTTGGCGGTCATTGCGCAGTGGGGAGGAGTGCGAGCAGACCAGCTCTGGTCACTACTCTGCAGATCTGGCCCTTTTGACAAGGTTTCTGTAGAGCATTTCAAGATGCTGCTTTCTGAAATGGGGCAAAACAGCCTGATTTCACAACTGTCAAGCGGTGAACTTGTGCTAGCAGAACAAGGAGAAAGGTTGGTCAACCACTTTTCTTTCTATGCAGTCTTCGAAACACCTCAGGAGTATAGGATCATTGTAAAGGAAGGGGGAAAGACATTGGGAATGCTTCCCGTTGAATCTCCTGTTGCTCCAGACCAGCATATTATATTTGGGGGAAGTCGGTGGAAAGTCCTCGACATTGACGTTGAAAAGAAGGCGATCTATGTGGTTCCTGCAAAGGGAGGCAAGCCGCCAGTTTTCCTTGGCGGTGGCATGTCTGTACATGATCTTGTGCGTCAGGAAATGTTGAAAGTGTATTTGCGTGGGGATTACCGGATTGAGGCCGAAGGGCAAAAGATCGATTTCATGGATGCCACGGCAAGAAATCTGTTTTTTGAAGGCCTGACTTCATTTCGCGACCTGAGGCTGGAAAACAGGCGTATTGTAAGCCATGGACAATACGTTTACTTGATTCCCTGGATGGGAGACAAGATCGTGAATACATTGACTATGCTGTTGGTCAAGTCCGGCTACAAAGCAAACAGTTTTAGAGGAATCATCGAAGTCGATGACGCCACTCACTCTGCCGTCTCCAATTGCTTTATCGATTTTATTGAAGAAGAAAGTGAATCAAATACTGAGTTGGCCAAAATGGCTGTGAATAAGCACACTGAGAAATACGATCATCTGTTGCCTGAAGGCCTCTTGGATGAAGGATATGGAGCGAAAGCATTTGATGTTAGTGGCACAAAAGAGTGGCTCGAAATGGCCAATCGGATGAACTTACTACAGCCAGGTTGAAATATCAATTCGATGATTTTAATGTGTGGAAGAATTCCCACGCTATGAAAAATCAGAAAGGAGCAAACATCCCAATGATGAAACTAGGCTATGCCAGCGCGATTCTGCCCGACCTCTCGCTTGAAGAGGTCGTTGAGTTCACCGCGGCCAACGGCTTCAGCACCGTCGAGCTGATGTGCTGGCCGGCCGGCAAGGCGGAGCGCCGCTATGCCGGCGTCACCCACATCGACGTCGTCGGCTTCACTAAGGCGGACGCCGACCAGGTCAACGCTCTCGTCGACGCCGCCGACATCACCATCAGCGCGCTCGGTTACTATCCCAACCCGTTGTCCCCCGACGTGGACGAGTCGCAGACCTGCGTCGATCACATCAAACAGGTGATCGCGGCCGCGGAGCTGCTGGGCGTCGGCGTGATGAACAGCTTCATCGGACGCGATTGGACCAAATCCGTCGACGACAACTGGCCGCGTTTTCTCGAAGTCTGGACGCCGCTCATCCGCTTTGCCGAGGACCACAACGTCAAGATCGGCATCGAAAACTGTCCGATGGCCTTCACGCAGGACGAGTGGCCCGGTGGCAAGAACTTGGCGCATACGCCGGCGATCTGGCGGCGCATGTTCGCCGACATTCCCAGTGATCACTTCGGCCTCAACTACGATCCCTCGCACATGATCTGGCAGCACATGGACTATCTCAAGCCGATGCGGGACTTTACAGACAAGCTGTTCCATGTACACGCCAAGGATGTGCGTCTCGACAGGCACCGGCTCGATGACGTGGGCATTATGGCGACGCCGCTGGAGTTCCACGTGCCGAAGCTGCCCGGCCTGGGCGACATCGACTGGGGCCAGTTCTTCTCGGTCCTGAGCGACGTGGGCTATGACGGGCCGGTCTGCATCGAGGTTGAGGACCGCGCCTACGAGGATTCGCTCGAAAGCCGCAAAGCCTCGCTCGTGCAGAGCGGCCGCTATCTCAAGAATTTCATGCCGTAAAGGCTGTGGACACTGGTTCAGCTTGCCAAGGAATTCAGCCTATGACTCCCGAATACGAGATTCGCGGCATCATCGAAGACAGTGGCGCCGAGATGGCCGTCAGCGCGCGTCATCTGGAGTCCGATCAGCGGATCGAGATCGACGCCGGGCGCGTCTTTCCCATGGGCAGCGTGCTCAAGATCCCTGTGCTGGTGGAGGCCTTTCGGCAGACCGAAGAAGGGCGCTTTGCGCTCGACGATCGCTGGGAGCTGACTACGGCGGAGAAGAATCTGCCCAGCGGCATTCTCGTCTTTTTCGAGGACGGCCTGGCGCCGACCGTGCGCGATCTGCTCACGCTGATGATCATTATCAGCGACAACACGGCCACAGACATGGTGATCCACCGCTTAGGAGAAGGCAGCGTTACACGCACGATGCACGGCCTGGGGCTGACCGACATTCACGTGCCGATGACGATCCGAGAGATCTTTGACGACCTGCTGCCCTCCGGCGACCCTACGCAGGACATGCTGGCGCTGGCGACCGCACCGCGCAATCGCGCGGGACGCTGCTACAGCCTGGGCGCGGACAACGACGTGGGCACGCCGGCCGCGCTGACGGAGCTGCTGGCGCGCATCTGGCGCGGCGAAATCGTCAGCCGCGCCGCCTGCGACAGCATGCTGGAGATTCTGCTCAAACAGCAGCTCAACGACCGTCTGCCCCGCTATCTGCCCCCGGGAACGCGCTGCGCCCACAAGACCGGCACGCTGCCCGGCATCCGCAACGACAGCGGGATCATATACGCCGGCGACAATTCTCGCGTGGCCGTCACCGTCTTTTCTCGCTGGGATGACGAAGCGGTGAACGACGACCCGGTGGCGAGCAAGGAGAGGCCGATCGCGATCGACAGCGCGTTCGGACGCATTGGACGGCTCCTCTACGACGCGTTTCAGGACTCCTGACAACATCCCATGCCCAAATCCCTTACCCTCATCCGCAACGCCCGCATTGTCGACGGCACGGGCAACCCCTGGCGCTACGGCGATCTGCTCCTGCAGGGCGACCGCATCGAGAGCGTCGCCGCGCCGGGCGCGGTCGACGCAACAGCGTGCGGGGAAGTGGTGGATGCCACCGGCCTCGTCGCCTGCCCCGGATTCATCGACATCCAAAGCCATTCGATCCTGTCGCTGATGATCGACGGGCGCTGTCTGTCCAAGATCACACAGGGTGTGACGACGGAGATCATGGGCGAGGCCTGGACACCGGCGCCGGTCGCGGGCCGCCACACCGACCCGATGGACAACGCCATCCTGTCCATGCCGATTAGCGACGGTTGGCGAGAGAAGATGCGCGGCTGGACCAGCTTCGGCGACTGGCTGCGCGACGTCGAGGCCGCCGGTGTTTCGCCCAACATCGGCTCCTTTCTCGGCGGCGGGACCCTTCGCCATGTCGGCAAGGGCATGGAGATGGGCCGTCCCTCCGCCGATGAAATGGCGTTGATGCAGCGCACTATGGCCGAGGCGATGGAGGACGGCGCGTTCGGCGTCTCATACGCGCTCATCTACCCGCCGGATGCCTACACCGATACCGACGAACTGGTCGGGGTCTGCAAAGTGGTGAGCCGCTATCATGGCGTCTACATCACGCATTTGCGCTCCGAAGCCGCACGGTTCTTCGAGGGGCTGGAGGAGGCGCTGACAATAGGCCGCCGCGCCGAACTGCCGGTGGAGATCTATCATCTGAAGGCATCGGGGACCCCCAACTGGCATAAGATGCCCTCCGTGATCGCCCGCATCGAGGAGGCGCGCGCGCAAGGACTGGACGTGACCGCCGACATGTATCCCTACGATGCGTCGGGCACCGGGCTGTCATCTTTATTGCCGACGTGGACCGCGGCAGACGGCGATTTCTTCCAAATCCTGGAGGACGCAGGCACACGCGCACGCGTGCGCGATGAGGTGCTGGCTGGAGGGGGCGCGCAGGGGAAGCTGGCTACACGCGGCGGCGCGGCCGGCGTCTTGCCGGTGGGCTTCCAGAAGGCGGAGAACCAGCGCTATGTGGGTATGAACCTGGCGCAGATCGCGGCGGAGCGGGGGCAGGACTGGTTGGACTGCGTCATCGACCTGCTGCGTTCGGAAGGGCAGCGAATTGGCACGATTTTCCTTTCGATCAGCGAGGAGAACATGCGCGCGCAGCTGCCGCTGCCGTGGATCAAGATTTCAAGCGACGCGGCCGGCGTGGACCCGGCCTGGGCCGCGAAACTCGGCCCCACCCACCCGCGCGCCTACGGCACATACCCGCGTGTGCTGGGCAAATTCGTGCGCGAGGAACGGCTGCTATCGCTGGAGGACGCGGTGCGCAAGATGACTGGCGCCGTGGCCGACCGGCTGGGCCTGCGCAAGAGGGGCCATCTGCGGGACGGCTTCTGCACCGACGTCGTGCTCTTCGATCCGCAAACGATCGGCGACCGCGCCACCTTTGCCGATTCACATCGACTGTCGGTCGGCGTACAGGATGTGTGGGTCAACGGCGAGCGGGTGTTGCGAGACGGCGCGCACACCGGCGCGATGCCGGGGCGGTTTGTCCGCAGGGGTTGAAAGTACGGTGCGCAGGACCGGCTACCGCCTGTTTTCTGCCAGGGTACGTACGGCGCCGATCCGTTCAAGCTCCTCGTCCAGCCTCAGCCGGTGGAGTTCCATGCGCCAGACGGGGAGGGTGATGTTGAGGTCGGCGATGCGGCGGTTGAGGTCGGCGATCTGCTCTTCCCAGCTGTGCAGCGTTCGCTTCCAGCCGCTTTCGAGCGCTTCCGCATCGGTCCCTGGCGCGTTTGCGCGGGTGCATGTCCGTGTCCATTGGATATGCATCGCCGTGCGGAGCGCCTCGATTTCGCTCTGAAGCGTCTTGCGGTCGCCAATCCAGGTCGGCGTCAGATCGTTGTCCTTGAGCAGCTTGTTGGCCATGCGCATATCGGACGGCTCGTTGGGATGCTCGTTCAGGCGCAGGGGCCGCCCTGAACCCGGCAGGTTGTTGAATGCGCCTTTGGACGCGGCGTCTTCAAGCTGCTCGGTGATCAGGTCCTGCCATTCATTTAATCCGCGCCGCCGGCGAGGCCTCGCTTCACTGCCCGCAGACTCTCTCAGCCTGCCTTTTCTGGCGGTCTCTTTGCCACGGTCAGTCATCTGTCGTTTCTGCTGCTCCGGCTATTGAAGTTGCACTGTCCCGCGCCAACCATCGGGCCGCGGACAGCGCGGCATTGGGGGTTACGCTTCGCCAAGGCTTTTTCGAAATGGCGAACTGCGCTTTCAAATTGGTCGCGGCATCTCGAATCGTAGAATCCAACCACGCGGCTGTTGTATATGGTGAGCGAGTCGGCCTGCACGGAGTCGGCGGACCAGGGGCCGGTCTCTTTGATACGGTCGGCTGTATCGAGAACGCGAGTCGCGGTTTTCCCTACCAAAACCCTGCTTGTCAAGTCTTTCCTTCGATTGCATTCAGTATCGGCCGGGAGAAGCGGCGGGTCTTTCTGTACTTTACCTTTAATTCGTGAAGTGGTCGAGTCCCGTTTGGCTGTGTTGTCCTGTATACTAATGCATACAGGTCCCCTGCTGAAAAAGGAGTCAGTCATGCAAGAGATTGTAGAAGTCTTCTGGAATCCCACCGACAGGAGGCTGCGTGCGGGCTGGCGCGTGGTCGTGCACTTCGCTGTCATCTTTGTCGGGCTGCAACTCGTATCTGCTGTCATCCTGCGCCCCATCGCTTCAGCCGTTCAAGGCGGGGATGGCAGCGGGCCCAACCCCTTACTCGCCATGGCCTCCCAGATAATGACCGGCCTGGCATACGTCGTCGTTACCATCCTGGCGGCCAAACTGCTGGACCGAAGTAGTTTCAGCGACTACGGCATTGTCTGGAACGCCCGCTGGCTGCGCGATCTTCTCTTTGGGCTGCTCCTCGGCGCCCTCTTGATGGGTGCCATCTTTGTCTTCGAGCTGGCCATGGGGTGGGTCACGGTCGAACGCCTTTTCTTGACCGTCCTGCCGCTTCCTTTCGCGGCAGGATTCCTGCTTTTTCTGGTCCTGTTTATCCTCGTGGGTGCCTACGAGGAGCTCGTTTTCCACGGCTAACAGCTGAAAAACATCGCCGAAGGTTTCAATTTCGGACGGTTGAGCGGCAGAAACGCCGTCTTTCTGGGCTGGATAGTCTCCTCGATCTTGTTCGGCCTGCTTCACGCCGCCAACCCACGGGCGACGGCTTATACGACTTTCAAGATCACTCTGGGAGGCCTGTTTCTTGGTCTGCCTCTCATGTTGACAGGCGAACTGGCCCTCTCGATCGGGATTCACGTCGCCTGGAACTTCCTTCAGGGCAACGTTTTCGGGTTTCCGGTCAGCGGGAACACCGCAATGCGGACGACTATCATAAGATACTGTCTAGGGAGGCCCCGACCTTTGGACCGGAGGCGGATTCGGGTCCGAGGCCGGATTGCTCGGCTTTATCGCCATGATCGTCGGCTCGCTGGCCGTGGTCTGGTATGTGAAACGCACGCGCGGCACTTTTAGTCTCTCGCTCTCATTGGCTGATTACCGGCCGCCTTCCGAGGACTGAGCGGCCGGCGTTCTATCGTTCGAACCGTCACTTCCCGCTCCTTGCCGACAGGGTATCAGGGAACCGGCGCCGACGCCGCGCGAGGGCAAGCCACTTTCAGCGGATGAGTAAACTGCAGCAGCTTTTCTGGAATCCTGTAGACGGGCGCCCGCGGGCGCTTTGGCGGCTTGTCCTCTTCGTGCTGCTGCTGGCCGCCGCTGGCCTGGCGCTGTTCTCGCTGCAGAGTTCTCTCCCCGGGGCGGGTCAGGGATCTGCGATGAGCGATGCCGGCTCCGTCGCCCAAAGACGCCTTGTCCGCGAATTGGTTTTCGTGGTCCTGGGCGCGCTGGCCTGGGTGTTGCCGACCCTCTTTGCGGCCCGATTCTTCGACCGCCGTCCCGTTTCCGATCTCGGCTTGCAGTTCACGGCTGCCTGGTGGCGGGACCTGTGTTTCGGTCTGGTTTTGGGCGCGCTGTTGATGTTCCTGGTCTTTCTTGTTGAGTTGGCCCTGGGATGGATTACAATCAAGGGTACATTCTATACCCGTTTGCCGCTGCCCTTCTGGACGGCGCTCGCCTGGCCCCTGACCCTCTTTCTGATGGTGGGCATCTATGAAGAACTGATGGTGCGCGGATATCTGTTGAAGAATCTGGCTGAGGGTTTCAGCTTCAGTCCATTGGGCCGCAAATTGGCGATGCTGCTGGCGCTGCTGATTTCCGCGGCGGTATTCGGGCTGCTCCATGCCGGCAATCCAAGCGCGTCGGCGGTCAGCACGTTCTATCTTTGTCTGGCCGGTCTCTTGCTGGGGTTGCCCTTTCTGCTGACCGACGAATTGGCGATTCCGATTGGCCTGCATATCACCTGGAACTTCTTCCAGGGTAACGTCTTCGGCTTACCGGTAAGCGGAACGACGGTCAATCTCACAACCTTCATCGCGGTGGAGCAGAGCGGTCCCGAACAGTGGACCGGCGGCGCGTTCGGGCCGGAGGCCGGACTGATTGGTGTTGCAGCCATGGCTGTCGGCACTCTGTTGATCGTATGGTGGGTGAAACGAACGCGGGGCACGGTTGCGTTCTGTTCGCCGGTTGCAGAGTATCAACCCCAAATCTCTGTGCCTGCCAGGACTGCGGAGCGCTGACGCCGGGCCGTATGGGTAAGGCAGTTGGGAGAAAGGCTATAGTGAGTACAAAGCTATGGGGCGGGCGCTTCAGCAACGCGCTCGATCCGTTGATGGAGGCGTTCAACGCCTCAATCGGCTTCGACTGGCGGCTGTGGCAGGCCGACATCCGCGGCAGCCAGGCCTATGCGCGGGCACTGGCCAGGGCCGGGTTGCTGACCGGTGACGAGGCCGCGCAGATCGTCGCCGGCCTGGAAGAGGTTGCCGAAGAGTGGCGGAGCGACCGCTTCACAATCGAGCCGGGCGATGAGGACATTCACACCGCCAATGAGCGCCGTCTGACCGAGCTGATCGGCGCGGCGGCGGGTAAGCTGCACACCGGCCGCAGCCGCAACGACCAGGTGGCGACCGACCTGCGGCTGTGGCTGCGCGAGGAGCTACAGACGCACGCCGGGCAGCTGCGGACCCTGATCGGCGTGGCGGCGGAGCGCGCCGAGAGCGAGATCGATCTGCTGATGCCCGGCTATACGCATCTGCAGCCGGCCCAGCCTATCCGCTGGAGCCACTGGCTCTTGAGCTACGCCTGGGCGTGGCAGCGCGATGCCGAGCGCTTGCAGGATCTGCTGCGCCGGGTCAACGTACTCCCGCTGGGCAACGGCGCGCTGGCTGGGAATCCGTTCCCGATCGACCGCGACCGGCTGGCGCAGGATCTCGGCTTTGATGCGCCTACCTCCAACAGCCTGGACGGGGTGAGCGACCGCGATTTCGCGGCCGAGGCGCTTTTCTGGGCGACGATGACGATGCTGCACATCAGCCGCTGGGCCGAGGACCTGATCGTCTACAGCAGCAGTGAGTTCGGGTTCGTGACGCTGGCCGACGCCTACAGCACCGGCAGCAGCCTGATGCCGCAAAAGAAGAACCCCGATTCGCTTGAGCTGCTGCGCGGCAAAGCGGGCCGGGTCTTCGGCGACATGAGCGGCCTGCTGATGACGTTGAAAGGGCTGCCCAGCAGCTACAACAAGGACCTGCAGGAGGATAAAGAGCCGCTGTTTGACGCCATGGCGACATTGGCGGGTGCGCTGCCGATCGCTGCCGGGGTATTGGCTACGTTGACCGTTCATTCTGAAGTCATGACCGATGCGTTGACACCGGAGCTGCTGGCGACCGACCTGGCAGAGTACCTGGTGCGCAAGGGTGTGCCGTTCAGGGAAACGCATCACATTGCTGGCGCGGCCGTCGCGCGGGCAGAAGCCGAAGGGATTTCGCTATCAGAGCTGCCGCTGGCGGCGCTGCGCTCCCTGCACGAAGCATTTGAAGAGGATGCTGCGGAAATCTGGAGTTACGAGCGCAGTGTGGAGCAGCGCGACGCGGCCGGCGGGACCAGTCGACGCGCTGTGATGGAACAGATCGCGGCGCTGCGGAACTGGCTGGAGGCGTGAATTCTTGCGTTCCCAACACCGAGCCGGCCGCACAGTTTTCCCCGCGTTTTTGTGAATTGACAAAGAGCTTTGCCGTTGTTAGAATAGCACATCCACTACGCTCAATCGAGGGCAGCGACATCGGAATACGAAAGAGAGAGTCATGGCCAACCTGATTGAAGTCAGCAATCTCCAGACGCAGTTCTTCACCCAGGATGGAATCGTCCACGCGGTCAACGGCATCAGCTATGAGGTCGCCGAGGGCGAGACGGTCGCGATCGTAGGCGAATCGGGCAGCGGCAAGAGTGTCGGTGTCATGTCGCTGATCCGGCTGATCCCTGAACCGCCGGGGAAGATCGTCAACGGGGAAGTGAATTTCGACGGCCAGGACCTGTTGCAGCTCAATGAAGAGGAGTTGCGCCAGATTCGCGGCAACCGCATTGCGATGATCTTCCAGGACCCGATGACGTCACTCAATCCCGTGCTGACGATCGGCCGTCAGATCACCGAGGCGCTTGAACTGCATCTGAACATGAACCGCGAGGAGAGCCGCGCAAGGGCTGTCGAACTGTTGGAGCTGGTCGGCATTCCCGATGCCTCGGCCAGGCTGGACGACTACCCGCACCAGTTTTCCGGCGGCATGCGTCAGCGCGTGATGATCGCGATGGGCCTGAGCTGCAACCCGCAGCTTCTCATCGCCGACGAGCCGACAACTGCGCTCGACGTTACGATTCAGGCCCAGATCGTCGATCTTGTGCGGCGGCTGCAGAGCGAGCTGGGCATGGCCATTATCTGGATTACGCACGACCTCGGCGTTGTCGCCGGCATGGCCGACCGCGTGTTGGTGATGTATGCCGGTTTCATCGTTGAAGAGGGTCCGGTCGACGTAATCTACGGCCATCCCCGACATCCGTATACGCTCGGCTTGCTGCGTTCAATTCCGCGGCTGGACCTTGGCAGACAGCGGAGGCTGATCCCGATTGAAGGCCTGCCGCCCGACCTGCTAGATCCGCCGCAGAGTTGCCCCTTTGCGCCCCGCTGTCCCTTCGTGATCGACAAGTGCCACGAAGAGAACCCGTCCTTGACAGCGATCGATGCCGTGCGCAAGACAGCCTGCTGGGTCGACCTGTCCGAAGTCGAAATCTATGATACTAGCGCCGATGAACAGGTGGAGGCCGTCGCATGACCAATCAGAATTCTGGCAACGGAGACGTTGCGGCTGCACAGGAAACAGGCCAGGATGAGGTGCTGTTGAGCGTGCAGGAGTTGAAGATGCACTTCCCGATCACGCGCGGCATCATTCTGCAGCGGCAGGTCGGTAGCATCAAGGCCGTTGACGGCATCACCTTTGAACTGATGCGAGGCGAAACCCTCGGCCTGGTCGGAGAGTCCGGCTGCGGCAAGTCCACGACCGGGCGAGCTATTTTGCAACTCTACGAACCGACCGCCGGAGAGGTGGTCTTTGAAGGACAGGACCTCACGAAGATCAACAGCGGCGATTTGCGCCGCATGCGCCGACGCATGCAGATGATTTTTCAGGACCCCTACGCTTCGCTCAACCCGCGCATGACCGTGGGTAGCATCATTGGGGAGCCGCTTGAAGTCCACAAAATTGGCGGTAGCCGACGCGAGCAGCAGCAGCGGGTGCAGGAGCTTCTCGAAATTGTCGGCCTGAATCCGTACTTTATCAACCGCTATCCCCACGAGTTCTCCGGCGGCCAGCGGCAGCGCATCGGTGTGGCTCGCGCCTTGGCGGTGAACCCGTCATTTATCGTCTGCGACGAGCCGATATCGGCGCTGGACGTCTCGATTCAGGCGCAGGTCATCAACTTGCTTGAGGACCTGCAGAACGATCTGGGCCTGACATATCTCTTTATCGCTCATGATCTCTCGGTCGTGCGCCATATATCCGACCGCATCGCCGTCATGTACCTGGGGAAGATCGTCGAGTTGGCCGGTCGCGAGGAACTGTACGAAAACCCCATGCACCCGTACACGCAGGCGCTCCTCTCCGCCGTGCCCATTCCCGACCCGCAGGTCGAAAAGAAGCGGCAGCGCATCATTCTCGAAGGCGATGTGCCCAGCCCCGCTGAGCCGCCCACCGGCTGTAACTTCAACACCCGCTGTCCCCAGGTGATGGACGTCTGCCACCAATACGAACCACAGTTCACCGACCTGGGCGACGGCCACCACGTCGCCTGCTTCCTCTACGACCAGGTGGAAGCCCTTGACGAACAGGGCAATCCTGTCGCCGTCACTGCATGAGGCACTTGGGCAGGGATTCACGTCGCTTGCATCCCTGCCTTCCATTTCACTCAAGTACCGCGGCAATGAGTTCGATTGGGCGAAAGTGCCCTTTGATGAGTTGGACAGTGCGACCGCAGCCGGTTCCGAGCTGGCATCCGAGTACAGACACTTTCATAGCAACTGCACCTACTATGCCGGCTTTGTCACCCAGCGCGAGGCGGTCAGTGATGTCAGGGTGCGGCGCTCTCTCTCAATGACACTGGACCGCAAGACCCTCGTTGAAGAGACGCTTAAAGGCGGGCAGATCCCGGATACCTTTACTAACTCGCTCAATTTCGGTGCGCCGCAGCCCGGTGACCCAGACAACGCGCCCTGGGCCGTTGCTGAAGAAGACGGTGGCTTGGGACACAACGTCGCCGTCGAGATGGCGCAGACACTGATGGCCGAGGCCGGACATCCGCGCGGCGAAGGACTCAGACTCCTCCTCTTCGAAGGCGAAAGCCCTGTTGCCTTGGCCGCCAGCGAGCTGTGGACCGCCGTTTTTCCGCAGATCGAATTCGAGTTCGAGTACATGGACTGGGGCGCCCATCTCTACAGCCTGCGTCCCCAGTCACCGTTGGAGGGCAAGCCAGACATCTACTTCCTCCTCTGGCGCGCCGACTATCCCCACGCCAACAACTGGGTCCATGAGGTCTTCAACCCGACGCAGGGCAGCAACGAGCCGTTGCTCTATCTCGACGATCCTCAAGTCGGGGAGTTTGTGCGACAGTTCAATGATACCACGATCGCCGCTCAGACTGCTCCACCAGCGGAGCAGGTCACTCTCTTTAAGCAGGCCGAAATGCTGCCCATCAATGAGATCGTCGCCATTGTGCCCGTTCTCTACTTCAAGCAAACGATCGTCGTCAAGCCCTGGATCGACCGTATCTACTGCCACGGTCTCTATCTGTATCGATGGTCTATTGACAAGGCAGCCAAGGCGGAGGCGGAACGCTGAACTGATTTGGAGGATGTTGGAGCGCTCAGTCCTGCAAGCGAGCGGCGATGCGGTTTCACTCTGACTTCTTAGTGTCGGCCAGAAAGCAGTTGATGCTCTCTGTGATGCCGGCGGCGACACGCTCCGGTTCCTGTATAAGCAGGTGTGCGTCACCCCCCAGAAAGCCCATCTCCAGAATCACAGTCGGCGTGCCGGGCAGGACTTTGCGAAAGGCGTGGTAACGGGTCATCTCTTCGGTGACCGATGGGTGGAACGACAGTCCTGTATGGGCGGCGTAGTGCTTGTCGATGCAGGCGAGCATCTTTCTTTCCGTCAAGGGGATGGCGCTGTTATACGGGTAGGCCGCTTTGTAACCGTTGACAAAAATGCAACTGTCGGCATGCAGGCTCAACATGAGCGCTGCGTCCAGGTTTGTCAATCGGTCATCGTACTCCTCAAGGATCAGCACCTCCAGGCCCGTATTTTCCAGCTGAACGCGCACCAGTTCGACGATGTGCGCGACGACATCGACTTCCTTGATCGTCGGCGCGTTCATATCGCCGCAGATCGCCCCCGAGTCGTACCCGGCGTGGCCGCTGAGGAGAGCAACCGTCACCAAAGGGACGGCTTCCTGCACCGGCGTCGGCGTTATGAGGGTGACCTGTTCAATCTGGCGGGGCAGCAGGATGCCAGCACTTCTGACAGCCAGAATGACAACCCCTGCAACGAGGACGAAACTGAATAGGAGAAACAGTCGCTGCAACCTGCGAATCAGAGCTATGCGCATCTTTCACCGGGCGTTCTACAACGATGGGACTGTCCGCATTGTACCGGTTGGTGGGGAACTGTCAATAACCCCCTATGTAAACGCGGACGACTGCCGGTCCGCGCGGCATCGTCTGTATCGGCCATGGCTCCGGTAATCCTTGGCGGAGTTTGAAAGATAGTATTCTCCCGTGTAGAATAGATGCTGATTATGAGTGAGAGTGCCATTTTCCGGGGTTCTCCAAGCCAATCTCCTGAAGGCGGAGCGGACGCTGTGCCGCCCGGCGTGCCCACGCTCCAGTCTTTGGGCGCAATCCTGCGCGATCGTCGCGAGAGCGCCGGTATACCGCTGGCCGAAGTCGAACACGCGACGCGCATCCGTCAGAAATACCTGGCCGCCATTGAAGCCGATGAGTGGCATCTCCTGCCTGGTGAAGTCGTAGGGCGCGGTTTTCTGCGGAATTATGCCTACTATTTGAATCTGGACCCAAACCAGATGGTCGACCGCCGCCGGTCGATGGTCGACAGCAGCCTGTCGCGAACACTGGCGGGCACCAGCACAGGGGTGCGCTTGCCTCCGACACGCCCGGTGGACTACCGTCCGCAGGATGTCGACCTCGAGCAGACGGCCTTTTCTACGCGCTTTACCGAATCCGTCGAATCAATGCGGGACTGGATGGTGCCAGTTCTGGCCGCGATCCTAATCGTGCTCGTCGTTCTCATTGTGTTCTGGGGCATAAGACAGTTGAGCGGACAGTTCGGGGTCATCTTCTCGACCGTCCAGGAGCGCATATCGGCCGTGGCCGACGGTAACCGGTTCCAGTCGAGCGGGCAGGCCGGCGGTTCAGGAGGCTCGGCAAGCACAAACGACGGCGAACCTGGCGTCGCGCCGGTCGCGACAGCTGTGGCGCCTGCTCCGACCGCAACGCCGACCGCAACGCCCACCCCGATTCCGACGGCAACCGATACGCCCCAGCCAACTGCAACCGAGGCGCCGCCTCCGCAGCCCACCGCCACTGAAACGCCCACGCCGACACCCACACCGACTGAGGAGCCGACCCAGGAACCTCCGCCGCAGCCCGAGCCACCGCCCAGGCCGCCTCCAATCGTGCCGGTAACCTGTGCTGACAGCCGCCTGGCAATCTCCTCCCCCGGGGTCAATCAGGCCGTCAGCGGCGTTGTGCCGATCACGGGGCGCGCCGTGCATGAACAGTTTGACTATTACAAGCTTGAGTTTGCGCCGGGCCCCGACGCATCGGCCGGCTTCACCTGGTTTGACGGCAGCGACCGGAGCGGAAGCGGCGGCGTTGTAGGGCCGCCTGTCGAGAACGGTACACTGGGCCACTTGGACAGCACAGGCCAGCCCAACGGCACATACACCTTGCGGTTGACCGTTGTCGACACGAGCAGCAACTACCCCGAGCCCTGCCAAGTTAACATAAACGTCCGCAATTGACGGGCGCCTGCGCCGCCGTGAGATTGCTGGCCCGCCCAGGCGCCGGTGTTCGCGCCGGCAGCAGCGTCAGAAAAGTGACGTGTGGCGGCGCACCAATTCGGATTGGGATACTCTCGCCCAAACCGCGATGCACGTAGACGTGGGTCTTCCCGTGACGCCAGTAGCCGGAAGCCTCGCTGCGGGTCAGCTGCTCCGTTTGCGTGTAAACGGGGCCGAGCAGAGGCAGCACGATTTGCCCGCCATGTGTGTGCCCGGCCAGGATCAGATCGGCCTGCCCGGCCGCAGGCACGGCGATGATGTCCGGGTTGTGTGAGAGCAGGATAGTCGGCGCGTCGGGCCGAACCTTTTGAAGTCCACTTTGCAGGTCGGGTTCTCCCTGGAGCAAGTCCTCGATGCCGACGAGATAGGTGTCCGTCCCCTCCAGCCGTATGGCCCGATTGTCCAGGAACTGAACGCCGCGTCCTTCCAATGAGCGGCGCAGGCCGGCAATATCATTCACCCCGCTTGGTTCGCCGTCGACCCGGTTGTTGAGCAGATAGCGCGCAAAGTGAAGAAGGCGTCCTAAGCGCGCCCTGCGCGTGCTAGGGCGTTTCGCTGAAGAGTTGTCGTCCCACTCCCCTCCACGCGCCCGGAAGTTTCGCCACGAGTAGTGAAGCGCCTTTTTCATCTCGTAGACGACATGATCGTGGTTTCCGGTAACGGCGAATGCGCCGAGCCGCGGCCTTGGGATGCTGTCGATAAGCGCCAGGACATTTTCCAGACCGCTGTCGTTGTGCAGGAAATCGCCTGTATGAATGAGCAGATCGAACTGTGCGCCGGCGGTGGCGCGGCGCACCTGCTCGATCTTCGCGTGTTCACGGCGATCAGCCCCGCGAAAGTGCGTATCCGAAATATGAAGGATGCGCAGCCCTTCGTCGGGCAGCCCGTGCCGATCGCGCATCAGTCGCACTGTTAACTGCTCCGCGCGTACGTCGAACGGTTCATACAGCAGCGCATAGCCGCCGAGAGCCGCGCCGGCTCCCGCAACCGCGCCAAGACCTGCCAGCCAGGCTGCCATACCCCGTCCCACTGGGGTGCGCCCGTTTTCTTCGCCTGCCACCTTGCCCCTTTCTCGTCTTCTGACCTTCGTCGTGATTACACCTTCGCAGGCACACTGCGCGAAGGGCCAATCGTACAGGAGCAACTGCTCATTGGCAAGCTGACAGAGGTCCTCTAAGGCTGCCTTGGCAGGGGGGCTCGGCTCTATGAACTGTTTCCTCCTTCTGAGAAGATCTGAACTTTTCCCTTGCCATTGCATGATATGATATGCGGGTGTCTCTGTTTGCCTGCTTCCGGCTGATGGGAGAATCCTATGCGCTCTGGTTATGAAGGCGCCATGCCGAAAAGGTCGTTCGGCCTTCTGAAAGAGGAGTTGAAAAAGCAGGTTCTGCGAATTGGGCTGCTCATCTTCGTGGCTATCCTGGGCACCGGGGTTGGGCTGATTCAACCTCTGCTCTTCAAGGCGCTCATCGACACCGCCATCCCAACCTCCGACCTGAGGCTGATCGGTCTGCTTCTGGTCGGCATGGTGATAGTTCCTGTACTGGGCGCTGGCCTTAACTCTGCCAACCACTATCTGCGCGCCTTTATCGGTGAAGCCGTCGCTCAACGGTTGCGTCGGGATCTGTTCAATCATCTGCTGCACGCTAGGCTAGCCGAGCTGGCGAAGTTCAAGACGGGCGAACTAACCAGCCGGCTCACCAGCAGTTGCGGCAAGATCGGCGAGGTCTACGTCGCCGACCACCTGTTGCCGCTGCTTATGAACGCCATCCTGCTGGTGGGCACGCTGACGGCGATGACCGCGCTCAGCTGGCGTCTTTCGCTCCTGTCTCTGCTCGCATTTCCCTTTGCCTACCTCCTGACAAGGAAGACACGGGGCCATGCAGAGAACCTGTACGGCGAGTTCTCCAACGCGTTGGAGGCCGGGCAGAGCTATCTGCACGAGGTCTTTCCTGGTCTGCGCACAGTTCGCGCGTTCAACGCCGAAGTTCATGAAAAGGGGCGCTGGCAGAGTTGGATCGAGCGGCATTGGCGCATCAAAGCCAGGGTAACGACCTTTCATGAACTGATACGCACGCTCCTGCCGGAGTTCATCAACTACGCGGTGGCGGGCCTGGCTTTCGGATACGGGGCCTTCGAGATAATCCAGGGCAGATTGACCGTTGGCAGCCTGGTGGCATTCGTCGCCTACCTGCCTCGCTCCTACTCGGTGCTGCAGGCCCTGCTCGGGACCCAGGTCAACTTGCAGGAGGCCAGAGTAAACGCCGAAAAGGTTGACGCTTTGTTTGGCCTCGACCGTGTGCTTTCCGGCGAAATAGCCCTGTCTGCTGCTTCTTCGGAAGGGGTGGCGCTGGCATTCCAAAATGTGTCCTTCGACTATGGGCGCGGGGATTTCGGCGTGCAAGACCTTACATTTCTCGTCGAGCCGGGCGAGTTCATCGCCGTCGTCGGTCCCAGCGGCGGCGGCAAGTCCACCATCATCGATCTGATCATGGGCTTTTACGCACCCCGGTCGGGCACAATCACGTTCGACGAAGTCGATCAGCGCGACTTGTCGCTCGCATCGTTGAGGAGTCAAATTGGCTTTGTTCCGCAAGATTCATTCTTGTGGAACGACAGCGTTTCCGCGAACATCCTCTATCCGGGGCGGAGTGACGATGGAAGCAGGAGCCGGCAGGCTGCCCGCGCAGCGCAGATCGACGAGTTCATTTTGGCTCTGCCCGACGAGTACGAAACGCTCGTGGGAGAGCGGGGCATGACGTTATCCGGCGGGGAGCGCCAGCGTCTCGCCATTGCGCGGGCACTGTTGCAGCAGCCTAGGCTCCTCCTGCTGGATGAAGCCACCTCGGCGCTCGATGCCCTGACCGAGCAGAAGGTGCGCGGGGCCATTGACGCCGCGCGGCAAGGGCGGACGGCCATCGTCGTGGCCCACCGGCTCGTCACAGTTCTGCACGCCGACCGCATACTGGTGATCGACCAGGGCCGTCTCGTCGAGATGGGCACCCTCCAGTCGCTGCTGGCGCGTCGCGGTCTCTTCTATGACCTATACCAGGCACAATCTTTCGATCTTCCCCAGATCGCGCTATAATCAGTGCCTATGGCCTTTGAACGCGCCTACAGCCATTGGATACTCCGACGACGAATACGCTAAGGAACCTGCGCATGTCAGATGTTACTGCCGCGCCATTCGACAGCCCTACCCTCGACCCGGAACTGGAAGAAAATGTGGTCAATACGATTCGGATGCTGGCATTGGACGCCGTGCAGGCCGCCAATTCGGGCCACGCCGGCCTGCCGATGGGCATGGCCACGGCCGCGCTGACGCTCTGGCGCCGGCACCTGCGCTACAGTCCGACAAATCCCGCATGGGCGAATCGTGATCGTTTTGTCCTGAGCGCGGGCCACGGCTCGATGCTGCTCTACGCCCTGCTCCACTTGACCGGTTACGATCTGCCCCTGCAACAGTTGGAAAACTTTCGGCAGTGGGGCAGCCAGACACCCGGCCACCCGGAATACGGCCACGCGCCCGGGGTCGAGACCACGACTGGCCCACTGGGACAGGGGTTTGCAAACGGCGTGGGTATGGCCATTGCCGAACAGTGGCTGGCGGCCAACTACAACCGGCCCGGATTTGACGTCGTGTCGCACCGCATCTATGCCATCGTCAGCGACGGCGACCTGATGGAAGGCGTCGCGCAGGAGGCTGCAAGTCTGGCCGGACATCTCCGCCTTGGCAAGCTCATCTACCTTTACGACGACAACTGCGTCACCATCGACGGTTACACCGATCTGGCCTTTACGGAGGACCAATACCGGCGATTTGAGGCGTACGGCTGGCACGTTCAGAAAGTGGACGGGATGGACAGCGCGGCGGTCGATGCCTCCATCAGCAGAGCCAAACAGGACCCGCGTCCCAGCCTCATCGGCTGCACGACCATCATCGGTTTCGGCGCACCCAAACAGGGCGAGCCGGACATGCACAGCGACGCGTTGCCGGCCGAGGAGGTTGCCCAGACCAAGGCCAGCCTCGAATGGCCGCAAGAGCCCACTTTCTACCTGCCGCCTGATGTGAGCGCTTTCTGTCTACAGGCCGTTGAACGGGGAAAACGGTTGGAGCGTGACGATACCGCCCTGTGGGAGGCCTATGCCGCAGCACATCCCGAGCCTGCCGCGGAACTGGCCGGGCTGCTGTACGGCGAGCTACCCGACGGCTGGGAGGATGCGCTTCCCGTCTTCGAGGGGGGCGACAGCCAGGCCACGCGCAATGCCAGCGGCGAGACTCTGAACGCCCTGGCGCCGGTCATCCCCAACCTCATTGGCGGCAGTGCCGACCTTGCGCCGAGCAACAAGACGATTATCAGCGGCAGCCCGGACTTCCAGCCCGAATCCTACAGCGGCCGCAACTTCCGATTCGGCGTGCGCGAACACGGCATGGGCGCCATTCTCAGTGGGATGGCCCTGCACGGCGGCGTCATTCCCTATGGGGGTACTTTCCTGGTCTTCAGTGACTATATGCGAGCCAGCGTGCGCCTTGCCGCGCTGATGGGAGTGCCCGTTATCTACGTCTTCACCCACGACAGCATTGGGGTCGGCGAAGACGGACCCACCCATCAGCCGGTCGAACAGGTGGCCGCGCTGCGCGCCATCCCTAATCTGACCGTTATTCGTCCCGCCGATGCCAACGAGGTGACGCAGGCCTGGAAGTCGGCGCTGGAGAACCGAGGCGGGCCGACCGCGTTGATCCTTTCGAGGCAGAATCTGCCGGTCTTCGAACGCGCCGCTGACGGCGTCGGAGCTGCCGAGTGTGCGGCTTCGGGCGGATACGTCTTTTACGACGGCGCGGCCAACCAGGAGTCACCGGCGTTGGTCTTCATCTCGAGTGGCAGCGAACTGGACCTTGCCTTCGCCGCGGCGCGGCAGCTGGCCGAGAGCGGTGTGGCGGTGCGTGTCGTCAGCCTGCCGAGCTGGGAGCTGTTCGCCGCGCAGTCGCCAGAATATCAACGGGAGGTGCTGCCGCCAGGCGCGCTCAAGGTGTCGGTTGAAGCCGGTGTTGTGCAGGGGTGGGAACGCTGGGTTGGCAACGATCCGGCCCGCGGCACTGCAATCGGCCTTGACCGCTTCGGAGCCAGTGCGCCTCAACAGGATGTCTACGCCAATCTCGGCCTGACCGTCGAAAATGTGGTCAGAGCGGCGCAAGCGCTGCTTGGGGCGTGAGCGATTGTGCCTGCCAGAGCCGTGGCCGCAGTTCTCCAGCAGACCCGACGGCATCACGCTATCGAACACGCGACAATTCATCTGTTGGCGGCCCGTTTCCCGCGCGTGACTCTGGCCGGCCTGAGCGACCCCTGGGGCTTCACTCTATTCGGACGCGTGCCGCACGAAGCGGTGGAAGACGCAGTCGGCGAAGCCTTGCTGCGTCTAAGGGCAGGTGAGGAGGGGATCGCCTACCATCCCAACTGTGGCACCAGCCTCACCGCAAAAATATTTCTGGCCACGGTGGCGGCCATCGTAGGCAGCGCGGGAAGCCGCCGCACGCTGTTTGAGAAGGTCACGTTAACCACCGGGCTGGTGACAATCGGACTCCTCATCGCGGGGCCGCTGGGGATGCGGCTTCAGCGTCTCACGACCTCTGCCGCCGTAGACGGTCTCGGGTTGGCAGAAGTCGTGCCGGTAGGGGAGGCGCATCGCATCACCTTCAGCAGCAGCCACTAAACACCAGCCGCTGATGCTATACCTGTTCCTCGCGCCTGATGAGTATCTATTGGGGCAGCGCCTTGGCCAGTTGAAGCAGGCGTTGGGCGACGCCGAGATGGCTTCGCTCAACCTGACCGAGCTCGACGGCGCCCGCGTAAATGCAGCCGATATAATCTATCACCTTGGCGCAATGCCCTTTCTGGCAGCGCGCAGGCTAATCATTGCACGCGGCTACCTGGCCAACCTGGAGTCCCGTCTCGGCACGGTCAAGTCTCCGAACAGGGACGCGCAGGACGAGGCGCGCCAGGTCCTGACCGGTCTCGCTCATCAGGCGGCGGAGAACGACCTGGTGTTTGTCGAAGAGAGGCTGGACAAGCGCCGGGCCCTGTGGAAGGGCATAGGCGATATCGCCGGCATCGAGCAGTTGAGCCGGGACGGGCTGCTGGCGATAGAAGAGATGGCCACACCCGACGCCCGCCAGTTGCCCGGCTGGATTGCCAAGACCGCCCGGCAGGAAGGGATCGCGATCGAGGGGAGAGCAGTGCAGATGCTGGCGGCCTACGTCGGGCCGGACCTTCGCCGCCTCCGCCTGGAAATTGAAAAATTGAGCACCTATGCAGCCGGTCGCAGTATCACCGCTGACGACGTGCAGCTGTTGGTCAGCGATACGGGCGAAGCGCTCATCTGGGACCTGACCGATGCCATTGGTCTGCGCGACGGGCGAAAAGCAATGCGGGCCCTGTTCGCGCTGCGGCGTAACGACGCCAACCCGTTCTATCTGCTGACTATGATCACGCGCCAGTACCGGATCATGATAAAGGTGAAGGATGAGACCGCGCGCATTGCAGGCAACGAGTATGACGTTGCCGGACGCGTTGGCGAAAGCCCATTTCCTGTCAAGAAGGCGATGGCACAGAGCCGGAACTATGACCTCGTTCAGCTGGAAGCGATCATGGACCGGTTGCTGACGGCCGACTTCGCCATGAAGAGCGGCGCTGACCCCGACACCGAACTGGATATTCTGGTGGCGGAATTGACAATGCCCCGAAAGAGGAACTAAGAGCCCAATGAACATAGGACGAACGCAATCTGTCCGTACACTATCCTCCGCCGTACTTCCCGACACAAACGGATCGACGACAATTGGCCCCGAAACAGTTCATCGCGTGCAGAGCGCAAACGGGATTACGGTCCTCGTGCGGCCGAACCCATCGGCGCCCGTAGCCGTGCTGGAGGGGTGCCTGCGCGCCGGCAGCGTCGATGAAGCCGCGGAGAAGGCCGGGCTGGCGTCGTTTACCGCTTCGCTTGTGAGCCGGGGCAGCGCCCATTACGACTTCGATCGATACAACGAGGCGGTCGAATCGGTCGGCGCCAGCATCAGCGTGTCCGGCGGCTCACACGTGACCAGCTTCGGCAGCGAAAGCCTTGTCGAGGATTTTCCGCTGATCGTGGAGATTCTGGCCGACATCCTGCGCCGGCCCACCTTTCCGCCTGAGCATGTCGAACGTGTACGTGGCCAGTGGCTCGTTCGTTTGCAGGAACAAGAACAGAGCACGCGCAGCGTCTCCTATCGCCGCTTCAATGAGATGATCTACGGCGATCACCCGTACGGCCTGCCAACCTCCGGCTACATCGAGACGATCGAAGGAATCAGCCGTGACGACGTGGTCGATTTTCACCGTAAGAATTACCGGCCAAACCAGGCGATCATTGTGGTCAGCGGCGATGTTGAACCCCAGGAGGTAGTTGGGCTGCTGGACTGCCACCTTGGTGATTGGGAAGTCGGAGAGATGCCGGTCGCGCCGGCCGCCAGCATACCTCCGGTGGCGCCCGTGGAAGGCATCAACCGGAAAGATGTCTCCATGCCCGGCAAGGTCCAGAGCGACGTCGTAATCGGCTGCCTCGCCGTCGCCCGCACCGATCCGGACTACTATGCCGTGCAAGTTGCCAACAACATCATGGGCCAGTTCGGGATGATGGGGCGGCTGGGAGAAAATGTACGCGAACGTCAGGGGCTGGCCTACTACAGTTACAGCGCACTCGACGCCGATATCGGCGTCGGCCCGTGGGTGGCGTTCGCCGGCGTGAACCCGCAAAACGTCGATCGGGCGATCAACAGCATCCTGCACGAGTTCGAGCGCATGGGGCGGGAGCCTGTCAGCGACGAAGAGCTCTCCGACAGCATTGCCAACATGACCGGCACGCTCCCCCTGCGACTGGAAACGAATGACGGCGTGGCATCAATCCTGCTGAATATGGAATGGTACGGCCTCGGACTGGACTATTTGCAGACCTATCAGGAGCGGATTCGGGCTATAGCCACAGAGGATGTGCAGCGGGTCGCCGCAGAATATCTGCGCGCTGACTCCTACACGCTTGTAACCGCCGGGCCGGGCAACGACGGGGGCTGAACCTTGGTGACGCAAGAAAACCCGGTAATTCAGATTGAGGAGCTTAGCAAGGTCTATACCGTAACTGAGCGGGAGGCAGGCTTGGCTGCGGCGTTCCGCAGCCTGGTAAATCGCCGGACGCGCGATGTGCGGGCCGTGGATAGGATCTCCTTTTCCGTCGGCGAGGGCGAGATCGTCGGTTTTCTCGGTCCAAATGGCGCCGGCAAAACGACGACTTTGAAGATGCTCGCCGGCCTGCTGCATCCGACCGACGGCCGCGCGGCTGTGCTCGGCTTTCGACCCTGGGAGCGCAACCGCGACTATCTGCGCCGTATGACGCTGGTGATGGGCCAGCGGAATCAGCTGGTATGGGATATTCCGGTCGTCGACACTTTTGAGCTGAACCGGGCGGTCTACCGCATTCCCGAGACAGATTACAGGCGCACGGTTGACGAGCTGACGGAGCTGCTGGAACTGGCGCCGCTGCTGCGAAAGCCCACACGCAATCTTTCGCTGGGCGAGCGGATGAAGTGCGAGATAGCGGCCGCGTTGCTCCATCGCCCACTGGTATTGTTCCTGGACGAGCCGACGATCGGGCTGGATGTGACGATGCAGCGTCGCATACGCCAGTTTATCGTCGAATACAACCAGCGCACCGGCGCGACCGTCCTGTTGACCAGCCACTATATGGCAGACGTGGAGGCGCTGTGCAAGCGCGTCATCGTTATCCATCACGGCAAACTGCTCTACGACGGCGAACTCAGCGGTTTGGCCGATCGGTTTGCGCCGTTCAAGACCGTCGAGGTGGAGCTGCAAAATGGCGCCGGCGGCAGGCCGCTGGATGAGTACGGCGAGGTCCTTGTCCGCAGTCCCGGCCGCGTCACGCTGCGCGTGCCTAAATTCGAGACCGCCTCCGTTACCGGGCGCATCCTGACCGATTTGGATGTGGCGGACCTGACGGTGCAGGACCCGCCGATCGAGGATGTGATCGAGCAGGTTTTCAGCCAGGAAGCGACAGGAAGCGAAGAGGGATAAGGAGCGAGAGTATCCCTGCCGTTTGACAGCCCTCATTCCGAACATGACTGCCTTTTATTCGATCTACAGGGGCTATTTTCGCACCGCGCTGGTGGTACAGTTCCAGTACCGCGTTGCAATGATAATCTGGTTGCTGGGCGGGATCATTGAGCCGGTGATGTATCTCGTCGTGTGGCGCACGGTGGCGCAGCAGCAAGGCGGCGCGGTGGGCGGCTATGCGGTCAACGACTTTGTCGTCTATTTCATCGCCATAATGTTGGTGGAGCACGGTACTTTTACCTGGATCATGTGGGAGTACGACTTCCGAATTCGCATGGGGCAGTTCTCGTCGCTGCTGCTGAAACCCATCCACCCGATTCACAGCGACATCGCCGACAACATCGGGTACAAATTCCTGACCTTGACTGTGATGGCACCTACCGCGGCCCTGCTGGCCTGGTTGTTCAATGCCTCGTGGCAGCCGGACGCGCGCACGCTGGCCATATTTGTGCCCGTGTTGATCCTGGCCTTCCTGATGCGTTTCTTCTGGGAGTGGTCGCTGGCGATGCTGGCCTTCTGGACAACCCGTGTCGACGCCATCAACCAGGCTTATTTTATCGTCGTACTCTTTTTTGCCGGGCGGCTTGCTCCCCTTGAACTATTTCCCCAGTTCTTGCAGCGAGTGGCCGACATTCTGCCCTTTCGCTGGATGCTGGCCTTTCCGGTCGAGTTGCTGCTGGGACGGCTGACGCCTGGTGAACTGTGGCTCGGTATCGCCGCGCAACTGTTCTGGCTGGTCGCTGGTTATCTGGTCATGCAAGTTATCTACCGCGCTGGCATCCGCCGCTATGCCGCGTTTGGCGCGTAGCGGCCAGGCCCGGCAGAAACTGCGCAGCAGATTACATTTTTCCGATGTACTACATCCGTCTCTTCGCCACATATTTGCGCCTCGGAGCGCTCGGGGAACTGGAATACCGCGCCAACTTCTGGATCAATTTGCTCCAGTCGATTTTGGAATTGAGCGTGGCGCTGGGCGGGCTGGCCGTCGTCTTCAGTCACACCGACAACCTGGGGGGTTGGCGGCCGGAGGAGATACTGGCGCTGCTCGGTGTCTACTTCCTCATCGGCGGCCTTATCCGCACCCTGATCCGTCCCTCAATGGTGAAGTTCATGGAGGATGTGCGCCAGGGCACACTTGATTTCACGTTGACAAAACCGGCCGACTCGCAGGTTTTGGTCAGCATCCAGCGGGTGGAGCTATGGCGGCTTGCCGATGTGCTTATCGCCCTGCCGGTACTGGTTACGGCGCTGGTCCGGCTGCGCGCGCAGTTGGGCCTCGCCGACGCGCTTACGTTTGGGGTGACGATGCTGAGCGGGGGGCTGATCATCTACAGCTTCTGGATGATGCTCAGCACCTGCGCTTTCTGGTTCGTCAAGGTCGAAAACATCCAGGTAATATTCCAGAGTATGTGGCAGGCAGGCCGCTGGCCGATCAGCATCTATCCGGCCTGGCTGCGGGCAGTCCTGACCTTTCTCGTTCCGGTCGCTTTTGCCACGACCGTGCCTGCCTCCGCGTTGAGCGGTCGGATAACCTCCAACACGTTATGGGGTTCGTTGGCCCTGGCCGCGGCGCTGTTGATCGTTTCCCGCTGGTTTTGGCGGGTGGGGATTCGCTTCTATTCGGGCGCGTCCGCGTAAGTTAGAATCGAGGAGACCAAGGAGATGAGAATATTGATTACGTCAGGTTCGTCAGTTCGATGCGCCGCACTGGCGGACCAGCTGGCGCACGAGCATGAAATCCGGTTAACGGAACGCGTGTCCGTGACGAGCGCTCATTTTTTTGTGCAGTGTGGGTTGGGCCACGATCGTTCAACGAATCTGCTGACGCGCGGCATTGATGCAATTATTCACGCTGTCGAGGCGTTGCCCGGTGAGGAGGTGAGCGCGCAAATTGATGCCGCGACCCGTTGCACGTACAACCTGCTGATGGCCGCGGCTGAGGAAGGTGTTCCGCAGGTCGTTCTGTTGAGCACGCTGGAATTGATGTCAGATTATCCTGCCGCCTATCGCGTTGGTGAGAACTGGCGGCCTCTTCCGCGCACCCGGCCACCCACGCTCAGCAAGCATCTGGCAGAACAGGTCTGCCGTGAGTTCGCACGCGAACGGAAGCTGCGCGTTGCCGTTCTCCGTCTGGGCAGGGCGTCAGATGCAGCGGTCTATGAGGCGGTCAAAAGCGCGCTCACGAATGACGAGGATTGGGCGATTACACACGTAGGGGAGATTGCCAGATGAAGGTACTCATTCTCGGCGGCGCAGGAATGTTAGGGCCATATGTAGCGCGTGAACTTGCCGTAAGGCACACGCTGCGGATCACCGATGTCCAGACGCCGGAGGAAGAACTGCCCGGCGATTTCCTTCTGTTGGACGTCTCCGACCTGGATGCCGTCGTCGAGGCAGCAGAAGGCATGGACGCTATCGTCAATCTATCCGTCCTGCGCCGAGACCGTCAGATTGCCTGGGATGTTAGTACACGCGGCTGTTACAACATGATGCAGGCCGCGGTGACGCATGGCATCCGTCGCGTTATCAATACCGGACCCCATCTTACCGTTGCGGGTCGCAATATTACTGAGTGTTTCGATTACGGCATCGGCCCGGACATTCCGCCTCAGCCCGGCACCTACATCTACGCGATTACAAAGGCGATGGGCCAGGAAATCTGCCGCGTCTTCACGATGCATCACGACATCAGCGTGCAGACCTATCTCTTCTATCATTTCGTAGATCCCAAATCGATTCGGCCGGGCAAACAGTACGCTCCCTACGCTGTCTCCTGGGAAAACGCGGCAGAAGCCTTCGCTCTCGGCGTGGAGATCGACTTGGACGCACTTCCCTCCCGCTGTGAGGTTTTCTACGTGTTCGCCGACATGCCGCATGGCAAGTTCAGCAATGAAAAGGCAAAGCGGATCCTTGGCTTCCAACCCCGCAGGGACGTGGAACAGCTCTGGACATAGCGAGGGAAATGGACAGCGGAACAGCGGAGGAAACAGGTTCAGAGGGGGCGCGAGGAAGCGCCTTTCCAACGCTTTTGCAAGAGCGGCAACTGTGGCGCGATGGGTTTGAGCGGTTGGCCGGACTGGATGAGGCCGGCCGCGGCGCGCTGGCCGGGCCGGTTGTCGCAGCTGCGGCCATACTTCCTCTCGACTGCGCGCAAGAGGGGGTGTGGGCCGCGGTGCAGGATAGCAAGTTGATCGCTCCGCCGCGCCGTGAGCAACTGGCCGAGCAGATTCAGGCGCAGGCGGTCGACTGGAAACTGGGAGAAACATCGGCGGCCGAGATAGACGCGATCGGCATTGCCCCTGCCACGCGCCTGGCGATGCGCCGCGCCGTCCTGGCACTGGACCCACCGCCCGATCACCTGCTCATTGACTGGGTGCAGCTCAGGACGCTCGATTTTCCCCAACGAAGTTTCACCAGGGGGGATCAGCGCGTCGTCTCCATCGCCGCCGCTTCCATCCTGGCTAAAGTCCACCGCGATCGGCTGCTCTGCCAGCTCCACGAGGTGTACCCGGAATATGGCTTTGCCGGCCATAAAGGATACGGCGCGCAAGCACATTTCGCCGCCATCGCTCGGCTCGGACCTTGCCCGGTCCACAGGCGCTCATTCGCGCCGATGCGTCACCAGGCCGGGCTGTTTGGCGATGAACAGCCGCCGGGGTCTTCTTGACCAGGATTCACAGCCCATTGGCCAGGGTTGCGAGGAGAGCGAGCGCCAGCCGTTTGCTCTCCAGAACGGGACGCTCTTCCTCCCCTACCAGCAGCACAGGACCGACGCAGGCGGGACACCCGTAGCGGCAGCCGCAGCCGTGAATTAGTTCCGCAGCCGCGGCGATCAGGAGATCGTGGCGCTCGTACAACTGAACGCTGAAGCCGATTCCCGCGGGGATGCGCTCGAAAATATAGATTCGCGGTGCGGCGTGGGCGCTCTGCGGACCATTCAACGCGCTACCAGACTCACCCTCTTGCCGAACGACAGCGACGTCGATGTCCCGCCGGTCGCACATCAGGTACAGTGGGGCCAGATTGCCCAGGGCGTACGCCACCCCGTCCATACCGGTGCGGGCGCGCACGCCCGCTTCCATACGCTGATGGCAGCGCCGGCAGAGCAACACGAGATTGTCGAGGCGGTTGGCCTCCCGGTCGTTCCTGTTCAAACCCGGAACAAATCCGAAGGCGCGGAATGGGATGCGATGATGGACGTCGTGCTGGCGGCTGCCTCTCTCGGGCGCGCCACACTCTGCGCAACGGTAGCCTGCCCTTTCGCGTATTCTGGCGCGCTGTTCCTGCCAGTCGGGACCGTAGTCATTGGGCGCGTCGCGCCAGTCTCCAGCCTCCATCAGCGCCAGCTGCGCCTCTACGGTCACCTCCAGCCAGTAGCCGGCAGTGTCAAGCATGGTGGGTGGATAGTCGAGCGGCAGGACGCCGAGATTTTCGTGTGTAAAGCGCTTGACGCGGCGGTACTGCGTCACCTGAGAGGTCACCAGGAGTTCGCCGTGGCCCAGTTGCGCGCCGCCGGTGACCCGGCTCTCATAAACGGAAAGCACTTCAATCTCGCTCTCCGTGCTGGCTTCCGTGTAATAGTCGACCGCTGCAGGCCAAACCCACGCTGTTTTCTCTTCCAAGTCCAGGCGTTCCACCAGATAGCCGCGGCCCTCATGCAGATAGACGGCCCCTTCGTGCACGAGAAAGGGCGCACTGGCCGCGTCGACTTCGCCAATGACGGTAAAGGAGTCGTCTCGCAGGGCAGGTTTGGCAGACTCTACTGCGTCTGAATTTCCTGCCTGCACGACTACAGGCTCGCCGCCAAGGCTGCGCAGTCCAAACTGGCGTGCGGGATAGCCGTCGCCGCTCCAGAGAAGACGGTTGCCGAATCGCCGCACCGATGCTTCTTCTACGAGGAGCTCAAGGACCTCAGCAGTGAATGGTGAGTTCCCGAACGGCTCCCCCAGGGCGAACGGCAATTCGAAGGCGGCGCACCGCAATTGGTCCATCAGCAGCGCCAGGTTGTCGGGGTTGGCGAAAGCATGCTCCGGCGATCGATGCAGCAGATACTGGGGATGGTTGACAATGTACTGGTCCAGCGCACCGGCGGTTGCCACAAGCACGGCTACAGAAGCTTCGGTCGTACGGCCGACCCGGCCCCATTGCTGCCAAGCGGCCGCGATCGTGCCCGGGTAGCCGCAGATCAGGGCCGCCTCCAGTTGGCCGATATCGATGCCCAGCTCCAAGGCGTTGGTAGCGACGACTCCGCGCACGGACCCCGCCCGCAAACCCGCTTCGATCTGGCGCCGCTCGCGGGGCAGGTAGCCGCCGCGATAGCCCCGCACTGAATTGCGTGCTGTCCTGCTATCCTCCTCCCGCTCGTCGGCATCCGCAGCATGAAGTCGTTCGCGCACGTAGCTCAGCAGCAGTTCGACGGTCAGCCGGGCGCGGCCGAAAATGATGGTCTGCAGGCCGCCACGCAGAAAACGGGTGGCAAGCTCCTGTGTTTCCAGGACGCTGCTGCGGCGGAGCCCTTGAATCGCATCGTACATAGGCGGCGCATACAGGATTATGTGCTTTTCCCCCTGGGGCGCGCCGTTACGGTCGATGACTCGCACAGGCTGTTCGGTCAGAATCTCTGCCAGCTGTTTTGGGTTGGCGATGGTTGCACTGGTGAGCAGGAATTGGGGACAACTACCGTAGTGGGCGGCCAGGCGGCGGAGCCGGCGCAGAACATTGGCCACATGGCTGCCAAACACGCCGCGATAGCCGTGCATTTCGTCGATCACGACGTACTGCAGACCGCTCAGAATGCGCTCCCAGCTGCCATGATAAGGCAGAATGGCGGCGTGCAGCATGTCTGGATTTGTGAAGATCAGCCTTGCGCTGCGGCGTATAGAGCCGCGCTGCGCGGTGGGCGTATCGCCGTCGTAAGCCGCGACCTGGAGGCCGCCGCCTGTGGCCGCAATCCACTCTTCGATCTCCGCCAGCTGATCGTGAGCAAGCGCTTTGGTTGGGAAGAGGTAGAGGGCGGTCGAATTGGGGTCGTTGAGCAGCGCGTGCAGGACTGGCAGGGTGTAGCAGAGTGTCTTGCCGCTGGCCGTTGGCGTGACGACGGCAACGCTTTCGCCCAACAGGGCCCGCTCTACTGCCTCCGCCTGGTGACTGTAGAGCTTCCGGAATCCGCGACTGTGCAGCGCCTTCGGCAGCGCCGCGTGCAGTCTTGCCGGTATCTCTGCCATGCAGCCAGGGCGGGCGGGCAGCGTCTCCCACGCGGTGACATTGGACATGAAACCGGTGTCACGGCGCAGCTCGGCAAGAACGTCGGCGATGCCCATACCTTCAATCGTGTCTATACGCCGGTGATGCGAATCCCACTGCCCTTCACTTTGTGGCGCAAGTTGACGCCAATGAGGACAGCGGTCAACCCTTCGCTGACGCCGCTATTGACGAGCGGGCCGGCGTCGATGCCCCGCATCCCTGCGGCCTGGGCCAGTTCAATCGCTGTCCCCTTCGCCCCTTTGTCGTCTCCGGTGACCAGAATGTCGCAGTCGACTGCGTGGTCCAGGTCTTTCAGGTGTGTGGCGCTGATGTTCTGAAATGCCGCCGCCAGCCGCGCGCCCTCGCCCAGCAACGTCTGCGCTTCTTCGGCTGCAGACCCTGCCGGCGGGCGCCAGACGCGGCTCACGCGGGGTGGCTTGAGCGGAACGACGACGCTGACAACTGTCTTTCCCTGGCAGCCTGCTCGAATCTGCTCTATGATTCCGCTCTGGGAGTCGTATGGGACGCTGAGTATGACTACATCGGCCGCTTCAGCCGCGCCCGCGTTGGTCTCCCCGCCTATGGTTGATTCTTGCCCGGGCAACAGCGCGGACAGTTCAGCCGCAGCCGACATCGCCTTGTCGCGGCTGCGGCTGCCAATCAGGATCGGATAGCCCGCGGCGGCCCAGCGCAACGCCAGACCGGAACCCTCCTCGCCTGTGCCCCCTATAACGGCCAGTGTGGGAAGGTCGGTATCCGGTTCTCTGTCTTGCTTATCCGCTTTCAACTCCAGGCCCCCTGGTCAGTTTCAGATCTGAAGCATTTGGAATGCGAAGACCTTTTGGCCGGCGAAACACCACGAATGGACGGAAGTTCTAAGGGAACAACTGGGACCTTAGACGCCGCTCTCGAACCGTTTCCACGTTTCCTGCGCGCGTTCGCGGCTGCGCGCCGCTATCGCTTCTTCGTCCAGCGTGAGCAGTGCCCTATCGCGCATCAGCACACGGCCGTGACAGATCGTGCTGTGGACGTGTCCGCCGCCGATGCCGAACAGGATGTGCCAAGGTAGATTGGCGCGGTGCAACGGTGTCGGGGGCCAATAGTCGAGTACGATGATGTCGGCAAACGCGCCGGGAGCCAGGATACCAACCGGCTTTTCGAAAAAGGCGCCGGCCAGCGCACGGTTATTGTGGACTGCCATCTGCACTACTTTGTCCGCGCCGAGCGTGCGCGGGTCGCCGCTAGTCACCTTGTGCAATTGGTCGGTCACCTTCATTTCGGCGAACATATCGTTGCTGAACCCGTCGTTCCCCAGGCAGACGGGCATCCCACCCCGCAGCATTGCGGGTATGCTGGCCGCGCCCACTGCGTTATTCATGTTGGATCGGGGCTGGTGCGAAACGAACGTTCGTGTTTCCCGCAGTAGCGCGGTCTCCCAGGGGTCTACATGAATGCAGTGGGCAAAGATGCAGTCGGCGCCGGTGATGTCAAAACTATGCAGGCGTTCGACCGTGCGCACACCGCTTCGGTCCAGGCTGTCCCAGGCGTCGGCCGGATGTTCGGCCACGTGGACGTGGAACCGATTGCTCTCGCCTCGGCAGGCTTCGAGTGTTTCATTGGAGAGTGTCATGCTGGCATGCAGGCCGAAGGTGGTCGCTATGCGCGCTGACTCGCTGCCGCCGCGGGCAAGCCGGGTGGCGAAGCGCACATTCTCGCGGATGCCCGCCTGCGCCGCCGCGGGGCCGTCCCGGTCCGTCACCTCGTAGCAGAGCGCCGCCCGCAATCCGCTGGCATCCACCGCCGCGGCGATGGCGTCGAGGCTGCCGTCAATTGCGTTTTGACTGGCGTGGTGATCGATGAGAGAGGTCGTCCCGTTGCGGATGGCGTCAACGAGGCAGACCTCGGCCGAGCTTTGAACACCGTCCAGGTCCAGCGAGCGGTCGAGAGGCCACCAGAGCTTTTGCAGGATTTCGGGAAAGTCTTTGGCAGGTTCACCAGGAATATACATTCCCCTGGCAAATGCGCCGTAGAAATGTGTATGGGCGCAGATCATGCCTGGCATCAGCAGTTTGCCGCGCGCGTCCCAGCGCTCTGCATCGGGAAAGCGGCTCAGCAGTTCGCTGCTCTCGCCAACCGCGACGATCTCGTCTTCTTGAAAGTAGACGGCACCGTCCGGAAGGATGCGTTCTGTGTCGTCAAAAGTGATTACGGTTGCGTTGTGAATCAGCACTCTCTGCCCCGGATACCAACAGCTTCAGCGGACACTGATCAATGAAGTATACGGGTGCCGGGAAGAAACGCAAAAGCAGGGGCACGCTCGGCCTGATTTCTCCTTTCCAACAGAACTCCTTATACTGGACTCTCTGGAGCAGCTGAATCCGAAGAGGAGTGTGGAGTGAAAATCCTTGTGACGGGGGCAGCCGGGTTTATCGGCAGCCACGTTGTGCATTGGCTCCAGAATGCCGGGCACGAGACCGTTTTTCTTGATAGCCTGCAGTCCGGCAAGCGGGCCAATCTGCCTGTCGACGCGCCATTCTATGAAACTGACTTGCGTGATCAGGCCGGGCTGGCGGAACTATTTGCGGTGGAACGTCCACAGGCGATCGTCCATCAAGCAGCCCTTGCGAATGTGCGTGAGAGCATGAAGGACCCGATCACGTATGCCGAAGTCAACATTATCGGCACGCTGCACCTGCTCGAACTGGCAAAGGAGTATGGCTGCTGCAAATTCGTCTTTGCCAGCACTGGCGGCGCAGTCTATGGCGAGGGCGATGACCGGTCAGAGAGCGAAATGGCGGCAGGAAAGACGTCCTCCAAGTCTTCGACGCCGCCATTTACCGAGAAGAGCCCGGCCAAGCCGATGGACAATTACGGCGCCAATAAGCTCAGCTGCGAGCATTACATCCAGCTATACGGCCAGAACTACGGCCTCCCATACGTCATCCTGCGCTATGCAAACGTCTACGGTCCCCGGCAGGACATAAAGGGCGAGGCCGGTGTTGTTGCTATTTTTGCCGGCGCCATGATTGCCGACCGACCCACGCACATCACAGGTGATGGCGCCCAGGTGCGTGATTTTGTGTATGTGGAGGACGTCGCCAGGGCAAATGTTTTGGCTGTCGCAACCGACGTCAGCGGCGTCTACAATCTGGGTACTGGACAGCCTACGGAGATCAACACCATCTATCGGCTACTTGCGGAGCTGACCGGATATCGTCGCAGACCTGCTTTTCTGCCCCGGCCTGCCGGTGAAGTGAGGGCGACTTGGCTGGACAGCACCAAAGCGGGCCAGGAGTTGGGCTGGGAAGCCGAGATTGATCTGCGGGACGGACTGCGGCGAACCGTGGAGTGGGTCCGGACGACGGAGGGCCCAGGCTAGTCGTTCGGCATAGCTCCTGCCGTTCGATTCACTATCCACTGACTTGCCATGCGCATTGTCGTCAGCGGTTGGTTCTGGGGGCAGCCCAGCACCGGCAGCGGTCAATATGTCAACCGGTTGTTGCCCCAACTGATCTCCTTGACTGCCGAGACCGAAAACGCCAGCAGCCGGTATGCACGAGCGCAAGGGGTCGACGGGAAAGTCGCGCCCAAGTTTATGCTGCTCCTGCCAAGTGCTCTGGCCGGTGACGCGCAGCAGTTTCCTGGGTCCACTATCATTGCGCCGCCTCCGCCGATGCCGCGAAAAATGGCCAAGCTCTTTTGGGAGCAGGTAACCGTACCGATTTGGGCCCGGCGTCTGCAAGCGGACCTGCTGCTCATTCCCTATTGGGCGGCGCCCCTCTGGCAGCCCGTCCCTACTGTGGTCACGGTCCATGACTTAATTCCCTTGCTCCTGCCTGCCTATCGAGGCGGATGGCCTGGTGCCCTGTACACCTGGCTGGTCGGCCAATCCGCACGGCGCAGCGCGGCCGTTTTGACGGTCAGCGAGGCGGGCAAACGGGACATCATCGAACATTTGAAGCTTTCGGCTGATCGAGTCTTTGCGGTTCACCATGGCCCTAATGACACGGGGTTGTGCAAGTCGAATGCCGCGTCATCCGCCAAGCTGGCCAGCGATCGCGGAATCGACCTGCCCGAACGATATTTTCTTTATCTGGGTGGATTTGACGCGCGAAAGAACGTCTTGGGCATCGTGCGCGCTTACCGGCGATACCTCGATGAAGGCGGGGACCCTGCAGTGCACCTGGTGCTGGCCGGCCCGCTGCCAAGCGTTGACGCGGAGATCTTTCCGGACCCGCAAAGGCTTGTACATCAACTTGAACTGACTGACAGTGTGCGCTTCATCGGATGGGTTGATGAAGCAGACAAGCCGCAACTCTATGCCGGCGCCACTGCGTTCCTCTTCCCCAGCACCTATGAGGGATTTGGCATGATGTTGTTGGAAGCAATGGCCGCCGGCGCGCCGGTGATCACCAGTTCGGAGTAAGTCGAAACTCGGACTGCTCGCCGCTGCCAGGCACATGGCAGACCTGCCGGACATTGAGCGCCGGATGGTCATCGCCGAATTCTTCGGTAATCTGCCAGAGTTCGGGACTGTCCAGGAAGACCGACATGACTGCGGCGCAGGCTGCCACCGGATTGGGCACTGAATAGTAGGCGGTCAACCAGGAGCGGGCCGCTCTGACATATCTGCTTTCCGGCTGCTCCTCGGCGAGGCTTTCCAGTAGCGCGTCGGCCTCAGACCTCTCGCCATTCAAGGTCAGTGCCTGCACCAGGCGGAAGTTCGCCAGCCCACGCAACAGTGCCATCTCCTCTTCCGGATCTGTGCCCTGCGTGCTGCATGGCTTCAATGACGGCGATTCGAGGATCTCCCTGTACATCCCAATCGCCGTGACATAGCCGGACGGGTCTCCTCTTTGTCCGGCTGCTTGGAGCGCCACGTTCGCCTCTATCAGCCGCAGCCCCAAGCAGTTGCTGGCCTCGTCCGTACGGTCGTACGACCAGGTGTAGCGCCGCAGAGGCGAGCCGTCCACACTGTACCAGATTTCGGTATGGGAGACGGCCAGCCCGTCCTCGTCCATGCCGCTAACGCCGCCGTTCAGCCATAGACGGCGGATTTGGGGCAAGTCCGACTCTTCAACTATCGCAACATCAACCAAGGCTGTACCTTCAGCGATCGTGGCGTCAGTTCCGAGCACCGACCGGTAGGTGCCGGCCACGCCGTCCCAGGTAATCGCCTTCACGTGCAGCAGACAGTAAGTCGTGCAGCGCTCACGTTGCCAGACCAAATCGGACCGGCCGTCGCCATTGGCATCGCCCAAGGCCAGGATTGTCGGCTCGCCGCGCTCCTGCGGGTCATAGGCGGTCTGAAAGCTTCCGTTGTCCTGCTGGTGAAGTATCATGAATACGCCTTCTGCGCCGTCACGCCCATAGCCGTCAGTTCCGGAGACTGCCGGGGCCGCGATGAGATCTTTCAGACCGTCCTGGTTCAGGTCATGGAATAGCAGGCCGCCGCGTTCGTCGCTCAGTGCACCGCAGGAACGCAGCCAAGCTTCTATCGTTTCCGGGAGAGTTAGCGCCTCCTGTTGGTCTTCGCTAGCGGCGGAGGCCGCTGAGGCCAGGTTCACGGCCGCCGGGAAAGCGGAAAGGTAGTCTGTGGCCGTGGACGGGCAATCCGGCAACCCTTCGATCTGAACGATGTTCGGCTCAGGCTCCTCCGGAGGCGCAAGCTCCAGGATAGGGCAGACATCTTCTGGGACGAATGTTGGATTTGCGTATCCGTAATCGGCCAGAATATCGACAACTTCCGGCACAACCTCGGCGTAGACGCCCACGACTTTGCAGGCGGAGCGCGGGTCGCCCGTCAGCAGGTAGTTGTCGAGCCAGCGTCGGGCCACGCCGGCGTAGACTTGCTCGGTGTACTCGGCTTCCAGCCGCTGCACAAGAAAAGTAGCCTCTATCGGATTCTCCTGATAACCCATGATGACAGCCAAACGGAACAGGGCAAAGCTCCGAAGTTCGGACAGTTCGTCGGGACGATTCCAGCAGGCTTTCAGGCTTTCGTTCTCCGCCACATCGGTGTAGAGCCACTGCGCCTTTTCCAGGTAGCGTTCGTCGGTAAAGGCCCTGTTGGCGTCGAGCAGGGTGTGATAGAGGCAGTCGCTTGACGCAAAAATTTCATCGTTCAAGGAATAGGGCGCGCCGCCAGTGCTGGTCCACACAGCTGTGCGCTTGCGCTGTGGGCCGGCATCGACCCCCGTGTACTCCCCTCCAGTCAGATGAAGCTCCTTGATCTTTTCGCTAATACTGCTATCGATCAAAGACACGTTGGCTGATGCCATCGTGATCGTGCCTTTGGTCCAGTCCCGCCATGCCACGCCGTCCCAACTGCGGACGTGGACTGTGAGGAAACAGGTGTTGGCCCCGCAGACGGTATCGGCCCAGACGACGTCGGTCCGGTTGTCACCATTGATGTCCTGCGTGGCCAGCAGTTCTATCGTACCGTTGGCGGTGGCTGCGAAACTCAGCGAATGGGCCTTGCCGCCGCTGAGAATCACCAGTTCCTGCTGGTTGCCGTCTCGACTGGGCGAACTGCCTCTGTTCCGAGTGGCTGTCGATCTTGGGACTTGGCTATCGGGCCCACTCGGGGTATAGACAAGAACCGCGTCATCCACGCGATCGGCGTTGAGGTCGGTGCTCGACATCATTTTCAGGTCGGCCCCGCAATCTGCGAGAAAGGAAGTGAGCTGTGCGTAGCGGTTGGCCGCGGGTATACCGAACAGGTCAGTCAGAGCCGGGCCCAGGTCGTCGGTCGCGCCCGGGCACGGCGGAAGGGTAACGGGTGTGGGCACAGGCAGGCTGATGCGCGGACCAAAAAACAGCGCCGGCTCACTCGTGGGCTCGATGGACAGACCGTTGCCTCCGGGTGGTGGTGTGTTCGCCGGCAACGGCGCAACGGGAAGGGCTTCTCCGGTAGGCGTAGGCAGCAAGGCAGGGATCAGGAGGCGTTCACCCACAATCAGCGCGTTGTCAGGGCGCAGTTGTTTGGGGTTGGCCCCCTGCAATGCGGTCACCGACAGGCCGAATTTCCCGGCAACCGAAATCCAGCCGTCCCCTCGCTGCACGATGTAAAAGGTATCCTTCCAGCGAGGTGAATTAGGAATGAAGAGCCTTTCCCCAACGATGAGCCAGCCATTTGGGCGGACCAAATCCGGGTTTGCTTCCTGTAGCTGGCTCACCGTCAGACCGACCCGCTGGGCCACCAGCGGCCAACTGTCTCCCGGCTGCACCGTGTATGTATAGCCGTTTTCCTGCGCCGAAACGGTGACGATCTGCAACAGGCAAATGAGCGCGATCGAAAGGAACGCGAGTCGCAACGCCAGCCTCATCGCATACTCCTGCGAATGAAAAGAGTCATCGTTACCCCTAGAGTGCCAAGCGCCTGCTCGAAAGCTGAAACCTGACGCCGACGATTTTAGGGGTGCCCTTAAGTATACTAACTGTCAATCCTGTGTACAAGCAATGCTCTGAAAGTTTACTCTCGATGGTTGGCCGCCGCTTGCTCGCGGGGTACAATGCAGCGATGAATGGGACCGTTTCCGTCGAACTGACGCGGATGGCTACCAGCGGAGAGGCGATCGGTCGCGACGCAGAAGGTCGCTTGGTCTTCGTCGCCGATGCGATTCCGGGAGAGATTGTGGAAGTGGAGATCGTCTCCGAGGCGCAGCGCTGGCGGCGCGGCGTCCTGCGTCGCGTCCTCGCGGCAAGTCCCGATCGCATCGAGGCTCCTTGCCCGCACTTCGGCCCCCCTCATCCGGTCACCTCAGCCGAGGGACGCCTCCTCAATCCCTCTTGGCGGCGCGCCGGCTGCGCCGGCTGTCAGTGGCAACAGATCGGCTATGAGCGGCAACTTGCCCTCAAGCGGGAGATCGTCATCGAAATCCTTGCGCGCGAAGGCAGGCTGGACAAGTCAAGGCAGAAGAGCAGAGAGATCGCCGACAAGATGGTGGCAGAGGTGATTGGCATTGCAGCGCCGGAGAGTGATTCAACCACTGACGCTCCACCCGTGTTGGATTACGGCTACCGCACACAGTTGCGCCTGGACTTGGCGGAATCCGGGCGGCTGACCTTCCCGGCGCGCGACGGTGAGCGGCTGGCGGTTGACGCATGTCCCCTGCTGCATCCCCAGCTGGCCAAGTTATTCGCGGGATTCGATGAAAGCCAAAGTAGTGAACATGGAGAAAAGGGGGAAAGCGAATCACACCTCGGCGTAACCATGGCCGTTGGCGGAGCAGCCGAGCCGATGAGTGACGCCGACAAAGGCGTGCTTGTCCTCCACAGCGACCGAGACGACCTGCCCAGTCTCGAACTCAACCAGCCGGTTAACGTCTTCCTGCTGCATGAAACCGATGAGCCTTCTCTTGAACTGCTGGTGGGCGACTGGAGCTACAATGTGCAGGTCACGGACCGTTGGCTGACGGCTTACCCGCCCGTTGACGACAATCCAGGTAGCGGTCACCTGCTGGCGGACGAGGTCCTGGCGGCCGCGTCGGAGGAACTCCTTGAACTCAAGACTTTCGAACATCTGCTGGAACTGGGTGCCGGCATCGGCGCACGCACTACACTCCTGGCGGAGCGGGTCGCCACGGTTGTCGCCGTTGAGGAGGCGGAATTGAGCGCGGCGGCCCTGCGCGCCAATTTGGCCGGACTGGACAATGCTGATGCCTGGCGCGGTGCGATGCTCCCGACGATCCGTAGGCTGCGTCGCGCCGAATACCAATTCGATGCCGCCTTGCTCGACCCGCCCGGTCGCCACATCGATCCGAAGCTGTTTTCATTGCTCACGCGTATGCGAATTCGCCGCTGCGGCCTGATCACTGACGACCCGACGCGCCTGGCGCGCGCCCTGACGGGCGTGGACGAAGCCGGATATCGCCTTTCCGCCGTCCAGCCGATAGACCTTCAGCCCCAACACTCGCAAGTTACTCTCGTCGCCCGTTTTGACCGGAAGTGAACCGGCAGTCACAGAACTTTGAGGGAGTTGCAGGAGATGAGCGCTTCAATTGAGATCCGCACATTGACTTCCGTTGGAGACTTGCGGACCCTGCAGGCCGTCCAGGACCTGATCTGGGGAGGCGATACCATGTCGATCCACGTACTGGTGACGCAGGCCCATCACGGCGGGCTGCTCCAAGGGGCATTTACTCGTGAGGGCGCGGAGGAGACGGATGGCATGGTCGGCTTCTCGTTTGGCTGGCCGGCATTCGCCATCGACGGCTCCGGAGGACGCAAGCTCAAATTTCGCAGTCATATTGTGGGCGTGTTGCCCGCATGGCACGGGCGCGGCATCGGCCTCAAATTGAAGAAATCGCAGCGGGAAGAGTTGCTGCGCCAGGGCTGGACCGACCACGTTACCTGGACCTATGATCCGTTACAGCGTGTGAATGCACGGCTGAATATCTGCCGGCTCGGCGCTGTTTGCACGACCTATGTGCGCAACGTGTACGGCGAAATGACCGACAGCCTCAACGCCGGTGTACCCACAGACCGCTTCGAGCTGGACTGGCATTTGAATAGCCCGCGCGTGCATATGGCCTTCGGCGGCGAAGCATTGACCGCGTGGCGGACCACCGATCTGCAGCGTGCCGCCACACGTGCGCAGCGCCGCGGCGACATGCTGCGGGCGCCGCTCGGCCTGCCTCCTCCTCCCGACGGCCGCCCTTACGCGCTTCCTCTGCCCGATAGTGTCGATGCCCTTCGCCAGGCCGGCGGCACACTGCTGTACGATTGGCGCATGTTTGTCCGCCAGGCCGCGGAAAGCTGCTTCGCGGCCGGCTACACGCTGGTCGACTGCCTTAAGGTCGATGAAGAGTGGCACTACATCCTCGCTCCGCCGGACTGACTTTCTCTCTTGCGGCTGGGCATTCTACATTTGCCCGCATCCGCGGCAACTCCGACTTTGCGGCAGTTCCAAAGGGGGACTTTCGGCGGAAATTGACGCTTGCGACTCTCTTCGGTATACTTCCACTGCCTGCAGACGCAAAGGGTTTCTGCAGTTTGTATGAGTCTCCGAATATCCTGGTCCGTCACATTTTCTGACCTTCTTCAACACAGAAAGGATTCCAAATGATTCAGGAAGCTATCGCCAAGCTTGTTGCCAGGACCGCAGTCGAAACAGCCAGCGCCCACTGCGACGGCCCCTGCGGCGTCTACGACCCGGCATCCGCGCGCATTGCCGCCGAAGCGGCACTATCGATGACCAAGAAGATAATCGCTCTGGGACCCGCAGACACCGATTCCAATACCTATTCGCGCTTCGTCAGCATCAAGGAAGAGCAGGCGCACCTGGCCAAGACCGAGTTGCTCGTGCTGTGGACCGACTATTTCAAGCCGGAGCATCTGGAAGCCTGCCCCGACCTGCACGAAAAGTTCTGGAACGCGGCGAAGCTCTGCTCGGCAGTCAAGCAGGGAGTTGACGAGGACGCGGCCAACGCGCTCATGGCCGCAATCGAGGACATCCACAACGTCTTTTGGTCCTCGAAAGGCCGCGAGGTGGAATATTACGTGGCTACCTGAGCCTTGACGATACAGACGTAGGCCAAAAACGTACGACCGGACTCCTGGGTGGGTCCGGTCGTTTTCTTTTCGGAGAGCGATGGAAACGGGGCTGCCCGCCAGCGGCTGGCGCGAAATGGTTCTCTGGTTAGTGCGCCGCCGCCGTCTTTTCCGCGTCAGTGGCGAATCGATGACGCCGACGCTGCCCGCCGGCGCGGTCGTCATGATCGATCCCCGTGCATACCGCTTGCGGGCGCCCCGCGAGGATGAGATTGTCGTGGCGGACCATCCGCGTCAGGCCGACATGCGCATCGTAAAGCGTGTGGCCGCAGTGATCGAGAGCCAGCGCGGTGACGTCCGGCTCCTGCTATCCAGCGACAACGCGGCCGCCGGCGCCGACAGCCGCGCCTTTGGCTCTGTTGCGACTGAAGGCGTTCTGGGCAAGGTGACCAGCCGCTTGCGCTGAGTTTATGGGACCTGGATCAGAGAAAAAAGGGGGCCGTGCCAGCATGCTCACCGTTTTTGGCTACCGGCGCTGGCGGGGGTCAAGCGCATCGCGCAGGCCGTCGCCAATGAAGTTAATGCTGAGTATCGTCAGCGAGATGAACATGCCCGGCCAGATGACCAGCCACGGGTTTTGCGTGATAAAGTCTTTGTTCTCAAACAGAAGCCGACCCCAGGTCGGGACATTCGAGGGGAAGCCCAGGCCCAGAAACGAAAGCGCCGACTCGGTCAGGATCGCCGCCGCAACGCCCAGCGTGGCCGAAACGATGATGGGGCTGAGAACGTTGGGCAATATGTGCTGCCAGACTATGGTATGTTGGCGCGTTCCCACGCTGACGGCAGCCTCGACAAACTCCTTCTCCTTGACCGACAACACCGAACCTCGTACCACGCGCGCAGTCGGCATCCACCCCAGAATCCCGATGACGCATACGACCAACAGGAAGATACCCAGCTCCGGGCCGAGCCAAGCCTTAAGCGAGTCGCGGAACAACATGATGATCACGAGCAAGAGCGGTAAGCTGGGAAGCGCCAGCATCAGGTCGGTGAAGCGCATCAGCGGGTTATCCAGCCGGCGGAAGTAGCCCGAGAGCACGCCTACCAGCGTACCGAATGTGATCGCAACCAGCATCGCCACCACGCCCACCGCCAGCGAAATCCGCCCGCCGAAGAGGTTGCGAGCCAGCGAGTCCCGCCCCAGGTCATCCGTGCCGAGTGGATAGGCGATCGAAGGCTTTTGGTTTATCGAATCGATGTCGTCAACGATGAAGCTGTACTCCGGGTCCACGGTGTAGACAAGCGGGCCGGCGAGTACGCCCAACACGAGCAGCGCAAGTACGAATACGCCGCTGAGGGCCAGTGTGTGGCGCCGAAAGCGTAGCCAGACATCGCCCCACAGCGTGCGGAAGCGCCGCTCGGGGAGGTTCGCGGCCAGGCTTTCTTTGTCGGCTGCGCTCTCTGTGCGGACGGCCATTCACACTCCAACGTTGGGCTAGCTGTAGCGGATACGCGGGTCGAGCACGCCGTAGATGACATCGGCGATCAGGTTGAAGACGACGATTAGGCAGGCAAAAATAAATGTTACCGTCTGCACCAGCGGGATGTCATTGAGTTGTATCGCGCCAATCAAAAGCGCTCCGAGTCCGTTTACCCGGAAAATCTGCTCGGTGATGATCGCGCCGCTGAAGATGGCCGGAATGCCCAGCGCGATCAGCGTGACAACAGGGATAAGGCTGTTGCGCAGAATGTGACTGATTACCACGTAGCGCTCCCCGAACCCTTTGGCCGTCGCCGTTCGTACGTAGTCCATCGGCATGTTGTCGAGCATTGATGAGCGCGTGAAGCGGGCCAGAATCGCCGCTTGGAAAAAACCTAGAACCGCCACCGGCATGGCACTTTGTCTCAACTGCTCGACAAAGCTGTTCCAATCTACAATCTGAAGATTCGTGTCATAGATCATGGGAAACCATTTGAGTTTCACACTAAATAACAGAATCATTAAGAGGCCTGTGAAGAAGGTCGGGATCGAATAGCCGATGAGCGAAATGAAGGTTCCAACCTGATCGAAGATCGAGTACTGTCGAATTGCAGAGATGACACCGATCGGCACCGCGATCGCAATCGCGACCAGATAGGCCAGCCCCACAACCCAGAGCGTCTGCGGTACACGCTCCAAAATCATATCCATTACGGGAACGCCCCGACTGCCCCAGGAGGTCACCCGCAACCGCTTCTCCCCATCCCCGATCTGAATGTCGAACGCGTTCTCGATCAGAGACAGCGGCTCATTGACAAAGAACTGGCGCATCCACAGCCCATACTTGACCGGAAAAGGCTCATCCAGCCCCATCACCTTGCGAATCTGCTGGCGGACCTCAGGGCGAACTGTCTCCGGCAGGGCGCTGGTCGGATCTCCGGGCGCGAGATCCAGCACCGCAAAGATGACAAAGCTTATCGCGATGAGCGTTGGAATGACGGTCAGAATGCGGCGGACGAGGTATTGGCCCACGTCGTGAATTGGGGAGATAGAGAAAGAGGGAGGAGAGAAAAACTCTCCTCCCTCCCTAATTCAGTTTAGCGATGCCAATCGCCGACGTTCCACATCTGGCTGTCCCAACCGTTGATCCAGACACCCTTGAGGGTGTTCAGCTGGGCCGAAACTTCGCCGCGGTAGACTAGCGGAATCTGATAGAAGCTCTGAACATTGATGTCGTTCAGCTGTTTTACCAGCGCTTCACGCTCCGGGCCCACCGGCGTCTGCGTTAGTTGTTTGAAGAGCGCGTCGAATTCCGAGTTACAGCCGCGGAAGATATTGCCACCGCCCCAGGAGTTTTCCCGCATCGGAATCTGGTCGCAAATCCAATTCGAAAGATGCTGTTGCGGGTCAATCGTGGGACCGGTCGTATACATCTGCAGGTCCGTGTAGAACTTCTGATAGGTGTCGGGGCTGTTGGGATCGCCGCCGAAGAAAACGCTGGCGTCGTGGTTAATCAACTCGGTCTCAATGCCGATCTGGAGCCACCACTGGCGCAATAAGGCCTGCGTTTTCTGACGTACCGAATTGGTAGAGGTCTGGTAGGAGATCTTGAGCGGGATGCCGTTGTACTCGCGGATGCCGTCACCGTCCGAGTCGAGGACGCCGTTTTCGTCCAACAACGCATTGGCGCCGTCAATGTCTTGGGTCAGGCAGCCCTCGTTTGAATCTGATACGTAATGGAGGGGGGCCGGGATCACGTTGCAGGTTGGCTGACCGGCAAATCCGTAGAGCTGTTCGGAGATGAGGCTGCGATCGATCGCCATCGACATTGCCTGCGGAATCGGCGGGAATGTCAGGAAGGGATGGGGGTTGTCGCCACCCATGTATTCGGAACGATCATCGCCCAAGTCGGAATGCGGGTTGGTCTGATTGACCAGGACGCGCTCGACATAACCGGCAAAGGCGGAGATCACTGTGCCCAGCCCGGCAGCTTCCATGTCGCGTAGAATGTCCGGCTCAACCTGCAGGTTCCAGGCATAGTCGGCTTCTCCGGTCTCCAGCACAGCACGGGCCGCCGACGCGGCATCACCGCCGCCCTTGAAGATCACCGTATCAAAGTAAGCCGGTTCGCCGTGGTAGTGCGGGTTCCGCTCGTAAACAGCGACATCGTTTACCTTGAAGTCGATGATGCGATACGGACCTGTTCCGAGTGGGGCGGTATTCTCCTCGTTGCAGGTCTGCGCAGCCGCCCCCACACAGTCCCCAAATTGGGCACTGCTGATTATCGGCGTATTTGCGCCGACAAAAGCGTTGTAGGGATACGGTGTCGGAGAATCGAACGTAATCTTGATCGTTCGGTCGTCAAGCGCTTCGACACTCTCTATGCCCAAGAAAGCCTCGCTGGCTGTGCAGCCGGTCTCCTCGTGGCTGCAGTACTCCCACGTAAAGACCACATCGTCGGCGGTCACGCCGCTGCCGTCAGACCACAGCAGCCCTTCCTTGAGCGTCCACGTAATTGACATCAGATCTTCCGAGACGCCGCCGTTCTCGATAGTGGGGATTTCCACCGCCAGTCTGGGCACGATGGTGCCGTTCGGGTCATAGTTGGCCAGGGGTTCCAGCGTGATCGCGCCGGCGTCCTGGTCCTTTGTGCCGCCTGACAAATACGGTCCGGGCAGAGAGGCGGCCTGCCAGTAGAGAATGGTCAGAACCTTGCCCTCTTCTTCCATTGCCTCTTCTTCCGCCATCTCTTCATCCGCAGCCATGTCCGCGCCGCCGGTCGGTGCAGCTGCCGGACAGGCTGCCAGCACGAATGCCATCGCCAGCAAAAGGGCGACGACTCCCAAGGATGAACTGTGCGTCTTCATTTGCATCTCCTTTTCACTCATTCGGGTTTGGTTTCGTTGTATTGCATGTGCGGCACGGTATAAGCGGACTCGCTTGGCAAGGAACCTGGCGGTTGTGCATATGCCTCGGTGGCCCTTGCGATATCAAAGCCCTAAAAGAGGGAAGTTGAACGGTTAGACTGGGTCAAAAGAGCCCCGCAAGATGGCGGGAGCCGGTGACGGTAGGGTTCACTCTATCCTACCACCCACTGCCAATGAATCCAACCCGTTTCAACCAGCCGATGGGCGCCCGTCTATCCCGCGGGCGCTAGCTGTTCCCCGAACCGTTTCAGACCGGCTGTAACACGCTCCGGCATATTGCGAGCGCGGGCTTTGAGAAAGGCCAATATGCGGTCGGGCTGGACCCCCTCGTCGGCGGCCCTCTTGAGGCTGCGCTGGTTGATCTGGTAGATGAACCGCGGGTAACTGGCCTGCCAACTGCTGAAGCGGTCTACGCGGAAGCGGTCCATCAACGGCGTGCCCGGAGCAAGCTGGACAGTGAAATCCTCCGCGACTTCGATTGGAGGCCGCCCGGCCTCTTCCGGCACTTCGTTATCCTGGCCCAGCCAGCGAGCGCCCGAGCCGCTGAGCGACAAAAGCAGGTCATCTCCGGCGGAAGGCTCGGCCAGCTCGACAGCCGCAAGCCAATAGAGCGGGCCGTTCAGAAGGAATCGCAGCAGTGCACCTTCAACCCGTTCCCAGTGGTCGAAACCGCGCAGGACTTCGTTCGAGTTTTCGTCTCGTATCGGCCAGCTGTCGTAGTCGCCCGTGGGGCGCTGGAAGTCGGGTTGGGTCTCTTTGATCGCCTTGATTACATCTGTCTGACTGTACCATGCGTCGGCCTGCAGGCGGCCCAGTAGTTGAAGGACGGCTTCACGCGCCTGGAGCGGATTGTTCCGCCAGTTGCCTGCGGAACAGTCGAGGCCCGGTGTTCGCTCCAGATCATTCCATTCCGGCGCGGAGCGCCATGCTCCCCAAAGCGTAAAGCGCTGCTCCGACCGTGTCTGCTCCAAGAATGCGTAGACGCGATTTCCGGTCAGGCGGACTCGGTCATCGTCGGCGCGCCGCAGCCAGCCCAAGCGCCTTGCCGTATGTAACAGCAGCGCCAAGCGAAGCTCAGCGATGTTCGTGGAATCGTCGGACGTAGCCAGCGGGGAAACGTAACCGTGGGCGGAGTAGAGCCGTTCCATCAGCCGGTCCACGTCATCCGGGTCCGGCGCGCCGTTGGACTGCAAACGCAACCCTTCGGTATGCAGAAAGCCCAACAGCGTGCCGGCGTCTTCCAGGAGTGCGTCATCCAGGCTGAGCATCCTTGAGGCCAAAGGCGGGGGCACCGGTGTCGCTGGCAGCCCCTGCTCGCCGTCAGCCGATTTCGGCTGCGGCAGCCAGGGCAGAACATCGCTGGGGATATAGACGACTGTGTGAGCGCCCTGGCCCGCGCCCTTGAAGCCGCGCCCGATCAGCCCATAGTAGTAGAGCAACTCGGCCACGCTTTCCGGCGTGTGCCATGGCTGTTCACGCTCCAGCTTGGCCGGACCCATCTGACGAATGCCGCCGAATTCGCGGCTGAACTTGGCTTCTCGCAGCTCGCCTCCCTCTGCCAGCAACAGGTCAAGCGCCGACCTGGCATCGGGTGAGGAATCGGTGATCTCCTGCAGGACCATCAGGACCGAAGTGGGGTCGGTGATCTGGCCGACCAGGCTATCGATCAGCGCCCTTTTGTTTTTCTCCCCGTTCAAGAACGCGCCGCGCAATTCTGCTATTACATGTAGAAGGATCTCCGGGTAATCGGCGATCATCTGGCTGGTCTGCGGCATTTCCGTTTCCTGCATGTCCCTCTTGTTCATCGTTCAGGTTGGCGCCTGAGCTGCGGTCCGTCGCGGGAGGTTCGGTCCTGGTCAGCCTTGACATTCCTTTTACACTTGCGTTTCCTGGCAACCATGTGAGAAAATAGAGGGTGACGAGACGATGCAACGGGCATTCTGACCGTCGCCCTCCCGAGGCGCCCGACAGGCCTTGGCCGCACCCCGCCCTCAAGCAATCGGGTGGCAGGTGAAATGTTCGGAGGCGGTCAGACAGTGACTGGAGGTCTGTAGAAATGGCCCGAAATTCATCCTTTGCATCCCCAAGCGGTGGCTGGCGCTTTAGCGATATTTTACGTGATTTAGCTGTTGTCTGGCAACTAATGGGCGATCCAGAAGTGCCGGTTCTGCTTAGACTCGGACTGCCCGTTTTCGCGATTCTCTACCTCATTTCGCCGATCGACCTCTTGATGGGGCCTGTCGACGATATCGCCGTCATCCTCCTGGCCAGCCGGATCTTTGTGCAGCTGGCGCCCCACGCAGCGGTGAGACGTGCCCTGATCAGGTTGGGAAGAATCCCGCCGGACGAGCCGGACCGCGAGGTCTGGGATATCTGGGACGAGGACGACAAAACCATCCCCGGAGAGTGGCGCACGATCGACGACTAGAGGTTGCCTCGCGCCCAGGCCACGCCCATGCTCAAAACTCTAAATGAACGGATCGCGCGCGCTGTCGAACGCCAGCGGTTGACCGACACTGCCCTGGCCTTGATCGAAGTGCCGAGCCCGACCCGCAGTGTCGGCGCGGCCGCAGATCGACTCGCCGCCATCCTCGACGCCGACGGCTTTCCCGTTCAGCGGCACGACGCCGACTGGCCGCAAGCTCCCGTTGTCGTTGCGGTGCTCGAGAGCGGCAGGCCCGGGCCTACTCTCCAATTCGACGGCCATCTCGATACCGTGCATCTCCCCTTTGTGCCGCCGCGCCTGGAGGACGGAATCATCTACGGGTCCAGTGCCGCCGACATGAAGGGCGGTATCGCGGCCTCCCTAGAGGCGCTGCGCATTCTTCGGACGCTGGACGCGCTGCCCGCCGGCCGCGTGCTGTTCACCGCTCATGATCATCACGAAGGACCTTGGGGAGACGGTCGGCAGGTGCGCGCCATGATCCGCGACGGCATCGTCGGTGACGCTGTGCTTCTGCCCGAGTATCTGAACGAAACGTTGCCGGTGGCCGGCCGCGGCGTGGCGATATTCAAGTCGACAGTTCGCCGCAAGGGCGCGCCCGTACATGAAGTGCTTCGACCACCGGGCCTGCCCGACGTGGTGGGCGCCGGCGCGCTGCTGGTGACCCGCCTGCAAGCCTGGCACGAGCAGTTGAAGAACAACAGCCATCCCCATGCCGGAAGCGACTCCGCCTTCGTCGGCAGCATTCGGACCGGCGAAATCTATAACCAGGCGCCTACCGAATGTGTGGTGGAAGGCACGCGTCGCTGGATCACCCCGGGGAGCGCCGCCGCTGTCAAGGCCGAGTTCGAGCAGCTCCTGGCCACACTCGCGAACGAAACCAGCACCGATATTGAACTTGACTTCGTCGAGCAGGGCGAGGCCTACCGCATCGATCCTGACGACCCGTTTGTGCATGCCTTTCAGCAGGCCTACACGGTCGCATCTGGCTCACCTCTGCCGGTTGGCGCCAAGCCTTTCGTCGACGACGGCAACATCTACGTCTCCAGCGCCTCCATCCCCGCGCTGACCCACGGACCCGCGGCCACCGGCGCGCACACCCTGCACGAAGCTGTGCCCGTTGATGAATTGGTGCGCGTCGCCGTTCTCTACGCCCTCACCGCGGTTGCATACTGCACGGACGCTTAGCCCCTCCGCCGCGAGACTGAAATCCTTCTGTTGTAGGAGACAGCCTCTACTCCAGTTCGCCCCGGCGCGGAATCGACGCTGCCGCGCCCGGCCTGCTGACACAGAGCGCGGCCGCCCTGGTCGCTACCGCCAGCGCCTCCGAGGCCGTCTCGCCGGCTAACAGCTCCGCCAGAAAATAGCCGGTGAACGTGTCGCCGGCCGCAGTCGTGTCCACCGCCTCGACCGCTTGCGCCGGCGTTCTGATCCGCTCCTCGCCGCTCGCAAAGAGCGAACCCTCTCCGCCAAGTGTCAGAAGAATCGCGGCATCGGGATAGCGGCCCTGCACTCTATCCACGATTGAGGCGGGCCGCGTTTCCTTGATTCCGGCCAGCGCTGCTCCCTCCGTCTCGTTGACAACAAAGAGCGAGACGCCTTCCAGCGGATAATCGAGTACCTCCGGCGTCATAGGCGCGGGGTTGAACGCTACCGTCATCCGCCGTTCCGACGCTTCGCGGAGGATAGCCGGAACTGCGCTGATCTCGTTTTGGAGCAGGATCCAGTCGCCCTCGCCGAAGTGAGAAAGGACGTAGTGGGCGTCATCGGAGGTGACGGTGAAGTTGGCACCGCCGAAGAGAATGATAGAGTTTTCGCCCGCGGGATCCACCTGAATGATCGCGTGTCCTGTCGGCTCGTCGTCGAGACCGACGTGCGTAACATCGACGCCTTCTGCGGCGATGGCATCCCGCAACCAGAGTCCCTCGGGGCCAATACGCCCTGCGTGAAAGACCTCCGCGCCGGCGCGCGCGAGGGCAACCGACTGGTTGGCTCCTTTGCCCCCCTGAAAGCGGCGATACTCGGTGCTGGGCAGCGTCTCACCCGGCCGCGCGAGATGCTCCACCTGGTAGACATGGTCGATGTTGAGGGAGCCAAAAACGAGAATCGACATTGTAGAAGAGAAGAATGGATGGATGGCCCTCGCCGCCAGCTGCATTGTAACACCCCGGGATCCGGCACCAAAAGGAAACCTTCATCCCCGTACCTTGTGCTATAATGCCCGGGACCATTCCCTTGAGGCTCGCGGCGTGCCGACTGTGTCCGCCGCAGATTTCTTTTCGGATGTCCGAAGGAGCGGACTGTGTCCACAACTGCACTGCTCGCCGCCGCGCGCGGCGAACATCCAGCCGATCTGCTGCTGCGCGATGCGCGCGTGGTCAACGTCTTTTCGGGCGAGATCGAGGAGGCGGATGTTGCAATCCACGACGGACAAATCGCCGGCATCGGCACTGGTTACACAGCCGCGGAAACAGTCGATCTGCAGGGCGCCTACCTGGCGCCGGGCCTGATCGACGCCCACGTTCACATCGAGAGCAGCCTCTGCCTGCCGGACCAGTTCGCCACCGCGGTCGTGCCCAGGGGTGTGACGACGGCGGTCGTTGATCCCCATGAGATCGCCAATGTGGCCGGCATCGATGGCGTGCGCTTCATGGCCCAGAGCAGCCGCAGACTCCCGCTTCAGGTAGTGGTGATGGCACCGTCAGCCGTGCCCGCCACCCACATGGAGACGAGCGGCGCGACCCTTCCGGCCGAGGATCTGGCCGCCCTGCTGGCGGAGGGAACCGTCCACGGACTTGCCGAGTTGATGAACTTTCCCGGCACAGTTCACGGCGACCCCGCTGTGCTGGCCAAGATCGCCGCCTTCGCAGGGCGACCCGTCGACGGCCACGCGCCCGAGTTGACGGGTCAGGCGCTCAACGCCTACGCTGCCGCTGGGGCGGGCAGCGATCACGAGTGCGCGACCGTTGCCGAGGCCGCCGAGAAACTTGCTCGCGGCTTTTACATCCTGATGCGGGAGGGCACCAATACCCACAATCTGCACACCCTGCTGCCGCTGGTCAACGAGCGCAACAGCCGTCGCATCTGCTTCTGCACCGACGACCGTATTCCCGGCGACCTGTTGACGCAGGGTAGTATCGACTACATGCTGCGGGAGGCGATTTCCTTCGGCATCGAACCGGTCACCGCATTCCGCATGGCCTCGCTCAACAGCGCCGAGTGGTTTGGGCTCCGCGATCGCGGCGCAATCGCGCCCGGGCGACGCGCCGATCTATGGGTTTTCGGCGACCTGCAAGCGCCGGTTGCCCGCCAGGTCTACGCCGCAGGACGGCTTTGCGCTGTGGACGGCCACATGATCGACGATAACGGCTTGGCCCGGCCGCAGCTGCCGGCCTCTGTCGCTTCATCCGTCAATCTGGCCTGGGACGCCTTCGATCTGCGCATCCCCGCGGCCGGCGCATGTGTGCGCGTCATCGGTTCGCTGGAAGACCAGGTGCTAACCGAGGAACGCGTCCTCGACGCCCGCATCGAAGACGGGCAGGCCGTCGCAGATCCGGCGCGCGACATCCTCAAGATTGCCGTAATCGACCGCCACGAGGCCAGCGGATCGATGGGGCTGGGATTCATCCAGGGTTTCGGCCTGCAGCGCGGGGCCATCGCCGGGACTGTCGCCCATGACCACCACAACCTGGTCGTGATCGGCGCCGACGACGCCTCAATGACCAATGCAGCCAGGGCGGTCGCCGCCATGGGCGGTGGACTCGCCATCGCCGACGAAGCCGATACCCTGGCGACCCTGCCGCTGCCGGTGGCCGGCCTGATGAGCGACCAGCCGCTCGACAAGGTCCGCGCCCAGTACGAGACACTGCTCGACGCAGCGCATGAGTTCGGCTCTCGCTTCCACGATCCCTTCATGGCGATGAGTTTCATGGGGCTCGAGGTGATCCCGAAGCTGAAACTGACCGACCAGGGCCTCGTGGACGTCGAGTCGTTCGACTTTGTAGACCTGTTCGTTGAAGAGTAGAAAGCAAAGACCATTCTGATTGAGGCATTGGAAAATGTTCGAGACGATTACGCCCGCGCCGCCCGATGCGATCCTGGGACTGACCGAAGCGTTTCAGAAAGACCCGAACCCGCGCAAGATAAACTTGGGCGTTGGCGTCTACAAGGACGAGAGCGGGCAGACTCCTGTTCTGGCCTCCGTAAAGGAGGCCGAAGAGCGTCTGCTGAGTGCCGAAGCCACAAAGAGCTATCTGCCGATCGACGGGCTGGCCGCGTACACGACCGCCTGCCAGGAACTTGCCTTCGGCAGCGATCACCCTATTCTCAGCGCCGCGCGCGCGGCCACCGTCCAGACACCCGGCGGCACCGGTGCGCTGCGCGTGGCCGCCGACTTCGTTCGCCGCATCTCGCCCCAGGCCACGGTCTGGCTCAGCGACCCGACCTGGCCCAATCATCCCAACGTTTTCGGCTCGGCGGCTCTCAACGTGGCCTCCTATCCCTACTTCGACGCCGCCGGCAACGGTGTCGCCTTCGACAGCTTGATGGCTGCGCTCGAGAACATCGCCGCCGGGGACGTTCTGCTTCTGCACGGCTGCTGCCACAACCCGACAGGCGCCGACCTCTCAAGCGAACAGTGGCAGGCCGTGGCTGCCCTCTGCGCAGGGCGCGGCATTCTGCCGCTGCTTGATTTCGCCTACCAAGGCTTTGGCAACGGGCTGAAGGAGGACGCAGTCGGCGTACGCATCGTCGCCGAACAGTGTCGCGAGTTTCTCGTGGCCGGCTCCTTTTCCAAGAATTTTGGCCTCTATAATGAACGCGTCGGCGCTTTGACGCTCGTCGCCGCCGACGCCGACGCGGCCGCAGCGGCCCAGAGCCATCTCAAGATCTGCGTGCGTACCAACTATTCCAACCCGCCGGCCCATGGCGCCCAGATCGTAGCGGCCATCCTGGGGGACCCGGAACTGCGACAGACTTGGGAAGTCGAGCTGGCAGAGATGCGCAACCGCATCAACGCGATGCGCCATCTCTTCGTCGAGACGTTGGACGAGCAGGGTGTGGCGCGCGATTTTTCCTTCATTGCCTTGCAGCGGGGCATGTTCAGCTTCAGCGGTCTGACGCCATTGCAGGTGCAGGCCCTGCGTGAGCGCCATTCGATCTATGTCGTCGGCTCCGGGCGCATCAACGTGGCCGGCATGACCAGGGCCAACATGGATTACCTGTGCGCGGCTATCGCGGACGTGTTGAACTGAGGCCAGCCCCGACGCTCATAAACGGGCGGCCCTGAATGCAATGGCCGCCTCCACGAGAAGATCTGAAATCGTGTTCGATTCCTCTATCCCACAATTTGATCTGTCAGCCGCAAGACTTGGATGCCAGGGAGGCCGTTCCCGATGAAGCCCCTTTCACAGCTGGTCGAATCTGTGCCGGGCAGCCCGACAACGTTGATGATGCAGAAGGGCCGCGAGTTGGCCGCCCAGGGCCTCGACGTCATCAATCTCGCCGGCGGCGAGCCCGATTTCGATACGCCAAAGCATATCCAGCAGGCCGCTTTCGACGCCATCGCCTCCGGCGACACGCACTACCCCCCTCCCTTTGGCAAGCCGGAGCTGCTTGACGCTATCTGCGCCAAACTGGAACGGGAAAACAACGTGCAGGCCGTTCCCGAACAGCTGCTGGTGACGCCTGGCGGAAAGTGGGCGATCTATACGGCGCTGGCCGCGCTCCTCAACGAGGGCGACGAGGTGATGATACTCGACCCGGCATGGGTCAGCTACGCACCCATGGTGCGTCTTAACCTCGGTGCGGCCGTGCATGTTCCTCTGCCGGCCGACGACAGCTTTCGCGTGCGCGCCGCCCAGCTTGAAGAGTATGTCAGCGAAAAGACCAAGTTGATCATGGTCTGCTCGCCCAGCAACCCGACCGGCCGCGTCCTCACGCAGCCGGAGCTCGACGACATCGCCGCTGTGGCTCAGCGCCATGACCTCTACGTCCTCAGCGACGAAATCTACGAGCACATCCTCTACGACGGCGCCCGGCACCGCTCCATCGCCTCTATGCCGGGCATGGCCGAACGCACCATTATCATCAATGGCTTCAGCAAGAACTATGCCATGACAGGCTGGCGCCTGGCCTGGGTCGCCGCGCCGCTTCCGGTCGCCAAACTGGCCCGCACCTATCAAACGCAGACCGTCACCTCCGCGGCCAGCTTCGCCATGGTGGCGGGCGCAGCCGCGCTCAATGGTCCCCAGGACTGCGTGCACGGGATGGTCGCCTCCTACGCCAAGCGCCGCAACTACGTGCTCGACGCGCTCGACGAGATACCCGGCATCCGCAGCAGCCCGATAGAGGGCGCGTTCTACCTCTTTGCCGAGTTCACGCAGACGGAGTTGAAGAGCCTCGACATCTCGCAGCGCCTGCTGGAGGACGGATTGATCGCCTCCACGCCCGGAATCGCTTTTGGCGAAGCCGGCGAAGGCTATGTCCGTTTCAGCTTCGCCACCGGCATGACCGACCTTGAGAAAACCGTCGAACGCTTGGCGCGCATCGTGCCAACTTTGTGAGGCCTGCATGGACATCTCTCCACTACAGTATCTTCTCGCGATTCTCGCCGGCATCGTCGCTGGAATTATCAACACCCTGGCCGGCAGCGGTTCGGCGGTTACCCTGCCGATGCTCGTCTTCCTCGGCCTGGAATCGGGCGCGGCCAACGCAACCAACCGCATCGGCGTGATCATTCAGAATGTCGTCGGCATTACTACCTTTGCCCGCAGCGGGCGTTTGCAGCTGCGCGGCGATCGCAGTCAGCCTGTACCCGAGAGCATCCTCGACGCCGACTCGCTGCGCTTCGGCCTCTGGTTGAGCGCGGCTGGTATGCCCGGCGCCATTGTGGGCGCCTACGTTGCGACGCTCCTCGACAAGGACGCGATGAATCTCGCCATCGGCGGCATGCTGATTGTCGTGCTGGTGACGATCTTTTTCAACCCGACCAAGTGGCTGCGCGAAAAGTCGGAGGTGCGCAAGGAGAGGCCGGAGCTCTTTGTGTTGGTCCTGTTCTTCGCAATCGGCATCTATGGTGGCTTCATCCAGGCCGGCGTGGGCGTCTTCCTGGTGACTGCGCTCGTGCTCGGCGTCGGGTACACTATCGTTCACGCCAACGCGGTCAAGCTCATCTTTGTACTGGCGCTCAACATCGTCGCTTTTGTCGTCTTCATTCTGTCGCCGCTTGAGATCAACTGGGGCATCGGCGCGTTGATGGCCGTCGGCCAGAGCATCGGCGCCTGGGCCGCGGTGCGCTTCGCCGTCACCGTGAAGGACGCTAATCGCTGGGTGCGCTACCTTCTCATCGTCGTCGTCATCTACTCGATTCTGCGTTTCTTCGGCCTTTGGGACATGATGATGGGACTGCTCTGAGCGATTCCCCCTCCGACTGCAACCGGGGCCTCTTGCCGCCGGCAAAGGCTTGAGTACAATTGTGAGTTACGGGAGTACCGACATGAGCCAACCAATCAGCCACGCGACTGTCATCGGCGCCGGTACGATGGGCGCGGCTATCGCCGGGCACCTGGCCAATGCCGGTGTCTCTTCCCACCTGCTCGATCTCGTGCCGGCCGAACTGACGCCCGAGGAACAGGCCAAAGGCCTCTCGCTCGGCGACAGTGCCGTGCGCAATCGCATCGTTCAGGCGGGATTCGAGCGCATGACCCAGGCTAAGCCGGCCAATCTCTTCAGCCCCGAGCGGGCCGATCTGATCGCGCTGGGCAATGTCGAGGATGATCTGGAGGAGGCAGCCGCGCGCAGCGACTGGATCATCGAGGCGATCGTCGAGCGGCCCCGCCCAAAGCAGGAGTTGATGGCGAAATTGGAGGCTGTTGCCCCCGCCGGTGCCATCATCAGCACCAACACGTCTGGTATCCCCATTCAGGTCATCAGCGCCGGCCGCAGCCAGGTGTTCAAGCAGCGATTTTTGGGCACGCATTTCTTCAACCCGCCCCGCTACCTGCGCCTTCTGGAGCTCGTCCCCGGCCCGGAGACCGACGCGGAAATCCTCGGCAGTATGAAGGAGTTCGCCGAAACCCGGTTGGGCAAGGGCGTTGTCGTCGCCAAGGATCTCCCCAACTTCGTCGGCAACCGTATGTTCAGCTACATCATCAGCGATCTGCTCGAGTTCGCTGTCGCCAACGATTACGCGGTCGATGAGGTAGACCGTCTGACCGGCCCGCTGATCGGGCGGCCCAAGTCCGCGACTTTCCGTCTCCTGGATGTGGTCGGAATCGACGTGGCCGCGCTGGTGGGCGAGCATCTGTACGAGATGGTCCCCGACGACGCCGACCGGGAAATCCTGCGCGGGCCGCTCGGCACTGCTGTACTCCAAACGCTGCTCGCGAACGGACTGCTCGGTGCAAAGAGTGGGCAGGGTTTCTACAAGAGGGCTGCGGACAGTGCGGGCAGGAGAAGCTTCTGGGGCCTTGATTTGCAGGCGGCCTCCGAGGGCGAGGTGGACTATCTGCAACCGGCGCGCGCCAGTTGGGCCAGCGTGGACGCGGCCAGAAACGCGCCCCTGCCCGAACGCCTGCGCAGCCTCGTCGCCTCGCGCACTTCCGTGGAGGGCGGGTCGGAAGAGGATGACGAGGCCGCCGGGTTGCTTTGGCATACGCTCGGTCAAACTCTCGCCTACGCCTCGAAACGTGTGCCGGAGATTGCCGACAGTCCCGGCGATATCGACAACGCCATGAAATGGGGCTTTGGCTGGGAGATGGGTCCGTTCGAGACCTGGGACGCGCTGGGCGTCGTCGAGACGGCGGCCCGCATGGAGGAGGAAGGCGTGGCGTTCGCTCCTTGGGTGAAGGAGATGCTCGAACGCGGGCATGACGCCTTCTACAAGTTCGAAGAGAGTTCGGGAGACCGGGATTCCGCTGCGCGCAGACTGGTATACAATCCGCAGGGAGGCGCGCACGAGGTAGCCGACGAAAGCGACCGCGTGGTCAACGTTGCCGTGCTGAAGCGCGGCAGGCCGGCGCTGGCCGAGAATGACTGCGCCAGCCTGCTGGAGATGGGCGACGGTGTGCTGCTGCTCGAATTCCATACCAAGATGAACGCGCTCGACACGCAGATCGGCGAGATCGCCGATGCGGCCATCGAGCGTCTCCATGGGAATGCCGCCGGGCTTGTCATCGGCAACCAGGGCGGCAACTTCAGCGCCGGGGCCAACCTCTTGCTGATCGGCGCCCTGGCCCAGGGCGGCCAGCTGGACCAGCTGAACGAGGCCATCGTCGGCCTGCAACAGATGATCATGCAGATGCGCCTCGCGCCCAAGCCGGTCGTGGCCGCGCCATACCAGCTCGCGCTCGGAGGTGGCGCCGAGGTGACGATGGGCGCTGACCGCATCGTCGCGCACGCTGAGCTGTACATGGGTCAAGTCGAGACGGGCGTAGGCCTGATTCCGGCAGCAGGCGGCTGCAAAGAGCTGGTGCGCCGTCTCGTCTCTCCTCACTTGCAGGGTCAGAACGTCGACCCGGCGCCCTATCTGCAGCAGGTTTTCGAGCTGATCGCACTGGCCAAGGTCTCGACATCCGCCGAGGAGGCGCGCGGGATGGGCTTTCTGCAGCCACACGACCGGGTCGTAATGAACTACGATCACCTGCTGGCCGAGGCCCGGACAGAGGTACTGCGCATGGCCGACGAGGGCTACAGACCGCCTGCGGTTTGCGGAAACGTCTACGCTGCCGGGAGGGATCATCTCGCCAACTTGCGCATAGGCATCTACATGATGCGCGAAGCAGGCTACATCAGCGAACACGACGCGGTGATCGCCGACCAACTGGCCCACGTACTCTGCGGCGGCGAGTTGAGCCAGCCGGCCTGGATGGACGAGCAGTACTTCCTCGACCTGGAGCGGGAGGCGTTCCTCACGCTGTCCGGCTACGCCAAGACTCACGAGCGCATCTGGCACATGCTGAAGAACAGCAGGGCGCTGCGCAACTGAGGTTAGAGGGCAGAAGTTAGTGTCCAGAGACGAGTGGATAACTTGCTGAGAAATGCTGATCGGCAGGCGAGGTCTTTCACACACAAGCTGCGAGACGATGAGGAGAAAAAATTGGGAACTACAAGCTTAAAAAAGCAGAAATTTTCGAGCAGTTTGGCTTCTTTCTACCAGAGGTAGAAGCCCTGTTTTCGGCTTGCAAAATGGGTCTCACTGGGTACAATTGAGGTAGACTAATTGAATAACAAAGACCGACCGAGAAACTCTGTCGAAGGGGCCTCTCGGTCGGTCTTGGCTTACTGATCACAAACGCCTCTTTCGTGTCAGGAAAGAGACACTCAAGACGAGCTTATCACAGTGTAGCAGAGAGGACTTATCCCGTCAATTGGACGGTTCTGATCACATCAGCGTATACGACTTTCTCGAGCTGTTTCCCGACGACGAGGCTGCGATCGCCTTCATTGAGGAGGAGCGATGGCCTAGGGGCGTAGTTGTCTGTGCTTATTGTAATTCAGCTGATACGACTCCGCTAACGCGACAACGGAAACATCAGTGTAACGAATGTCGAATGCAGTTCTCCGTGCGGACCGGAACTGTTTTCGAGTGTTCCCGGATCCCGCTTTACAAGTGGCTCTACGCCATGTACATGATGCAGACTGCTCGCAAGGGCATCAGCAGTATTCAGCTTTCTAAGGAGCTGGGAATCAGTCAGCCTTCGGCCTGGTTCCTTCTCCATCGTCTACGCCATGCGATGGGCATCACCGACGTCACTCTTGAGGGTGTAGTTGAAGTCGATGAGGTCTATATCGGGGGCCTCGAAAGGTACAAGCACGCCAAGAAGAAACTTCGTCTCGGCGGTGGTACCGCGGGGGCAAGCAGACGGTCCTGGGCATGCGTCAAAGAGACGGACCCGTAATTGCGATGCCCGTGGGATATGATGAGGACTTTCTGCTCCTTGAGGCCGTGTCCGAAATGATTACCGCCGGTTCGACAGTCTACATCGATGAAGCGAATGCCTACTGGGGTTTGAAAGACAAGTACATTCATTTCAGCGTGAGGCACAAGATTGGGCAATACGTCGATGGGGATGTAACAACGAATTCAATTGAGAGCATCTGGGCGCTGGTCAAGAGAAGCTATCGGGGCGTCTTCCATTTTTGGGCCCCCAAGAACACCCAGCGCTACATGAATGAGATCCTCTTTCGGATCAATCAGAAAGGCCCTATAGTGGAGTCGATTCGGGCCACGATTCGTGGCGCCGAAGGACGACGTTTAACGTACGAGGAGTTGACGAATTGAGCGCTTTTCTCAGGAAAAAGCGTGTCAGGGAAAGCTCCTCGTCGGCCCGCGAGAAGAAAGTTCGCCACCTGATCGAGGACTACCTGGCCCGCGAGAAGAACCAGAAACTTCGCCTTCAGCTTCTGTGCCGGCTTGTCACCGGTTTGATGAAGTGAAGATGACTCGATGTAAGAAAGAACGCCGGCTGAACCGGCGTCCTTTCTTGTTCTATTCCTCCAGCAGATAGCCGTAAACAGTGTGGAACCCTCGATCTTTGCTTCCTTTGAATTCCATCTGAAATATGCTGATTTCATCAGGAAACATGAAAGGGAAACCATTGTTTCTGAACTGTTCTCTTTTTTCCAGACCTTCTGTGTAATGCTGTATCGCCTCCTTCTGGAATTCTCTTGCCTCGGAGCCGCGTAGTTCTTTCAAACAGCGTGGACACTTCAGTTTCTCAAGTCTTCCATCGCGACCTTCGGCTTCACAGTCTTTGTAACAGCTGCTGCATATAGGCAGAAATGGGAGGTGCATAGCGAAGCGACTCCTCTTCCCATAGGGGAATGGGAGCGCCTCACACTGACACAATTCTCCGTATTTGACGGAAGAATTGGGCTTCCCTTACAATGAAAAAGTCTAGTCGCTTACGCGACGTTTGAAGGGGGCGCCTTACGGTTATCCGGCCGGTGGAGGCGCTCTTTTTCTTGTAACGTCTTAAGTGACGCGGTACCAGTCTATCAAGATTTCGGAGCCGCGCCAATCATTCTGACTTAGTGTTATGGAGCAAAGCCCATCTTCCTTTTACGGGCAGCGATGGCTGCCGACATTTCATCATTGGATTCTTGGTCTAAGGGAAGCATCTCTTCAAAAAGTTCTATCCAGTCTTTCAAAAAGTAGGGGATAAAATCGACTAGCATTCGCTCTCGTTCCGATTCCGTTGCACCTGTTGGGTATTGGTCAAGGCGCATGGTGCTGTGAAGAAGTTGCCGATCGTTGAGCAATTGCTCCACATATTCTTTTACAAAGCCGATTGTCTTTCCTTCAGCCATTGCTTGGAGTAGCGACGTGGAGATCGTCATTTCTACAATCAGATGGCAGTGAAGTTGAAGTTGATCGATCCGAAGTGCCGTAATAACCTGAATTCGGAGTAAGAGAGCACCTTACCAAGCTGGTAGAATAGAAGTTCTCCAACCAAAATTCTCCAGCAAAGAAAGGTGCTCAGTGATGAGTATACTCAAACTGTTCTGTCATGTCGATGATTTCTGTCAGTGGTTGGTTACTCGGGAGAATGCCAAGCTGTTGGGCGTGACTCGCAAGCGAGGGCCGGCGTCTCGTTTGAGCATGAGTGAAGTGATGACGATTCTGATTCACTTTCATCAGTCGCATTATCGCGATTTCAAAGCCTACTATACGCAGCACGTATGTGAGCACATGCGCAGTGAATTCCCCGCTCTGGTCAGTTACACGCGCTTTGTGGAGTTAATTCCATCCTCCCTGCCAGCCATGTGTCTCTATCTGCGAGTGCGCTTTGGTCAGGGGACAGGGGTGGCATTCATTGATTCAACGCCGTTGGCTGTCTGCCATAACCGGCGCATCGGCCGCCACCGAGTCTTTGCCGAGATGGCCACGCGCGGCAAGACCAGCATGGGATGGTTCTATGGCTTCAAACTCCATCTGATTGTCAATGACCAGGGTGAATTGCTGGCGCTTCAACTCACACCCGCCAACACCGATGACCGCAAACCGGTCCCACAGATGACCAAAGAACTGTGGGGGAAGCTGGTCGGCGACCGCGGCTATCTCTCCAAAGCGCTCTTTGAACAACTCTTCGCTCAGGGACTGCAATTGATCACGCCGATTCGCAAAAACATGCAAAATCGACTCGTCGTTCTTGAAGACAAGCTGCTGACGCGTAAACGTTTCATCATTGAGACCATCGTTGACCAACTCAAGAATATCTCCCAGATTGAACACACACGCCACCGCAGCACGACCAACTTTCTCGTCAATCTCGTCGCCGGTCTGATTGCTTACACTTGGCAACCCAATAAGCCATCGCTCCATCTCTCTGAAAAAGATATGGCTCTATTGCCAGCCACCATTTAACTCCGAATTCAGGTTAATACGTTCCAGACCATACATTTCATCCCTCCTCAGAATCGTTCGGTAAACAAGTGCATAAATGACAAAAGGCCGCTGGCAGCTAGCCAGTGGCCTTTTGTCTTCTTCAGAATGCCGTCAGGATTTCTCTCGATTCAGCCAGGAGGAAGTCCAAATTGCCAGCATAATGAGTGGCGCGCTGTACAGGGTACTGGGGCTGGCGGGCTTATGTCTTCTCAGGCGCTGCGTCGGCGCGGAGGTTGCGCTTGGCTTCACAGCACTTCTTTGTGGCCTGGGTCGAAGTGTCCGGTTTTGGCGGAGGTCTGTATGCCAAAACTTTGCGGACAGCGACACGGAGCTGATCCGTATCGATTTTTGTGGTGGATTTGGTCATGATCCTGTTCCCGTTGGCAGTCAGGGTAATACGCTTGTGGAGGCCCTGTTGCCAAAGGGTTATAACACATCACCAAATGCATGCGCAAGCGGACAGTATGACTGTCCAAAATTCGGACGTTTGGTGGGGTTCGAGAGATGGAATAGACTGACATCAACCACAGCGCATGTCAAATCTAAGAACCGCGGAAAGAGTGCAAATGGGGAGCATTATGCCCCCTTGCTGGTTCTCGGTTTGATGGTGCGCTGTGGTGGCTAACCATTTCTCCACTTCCGCCAAGGGGGCACCATCATGTCTAGTCGAAGTGCTGAAAGCGATGCGCGGACGACTGCTCGGAAGCCTTGGATTCTGAACGACCCGAATGAAGAGACCGTCATGTTTTTGAAGGAGTGGAGATATGGTGACGAAAGGTTGAAACTTTATGGTCGAAACGTGGTGAGAAAGAAGGTCGCGGAGACCTATGATCGCTACGTCGTAGAAAGCGGTCACTTTTACGTTTTGGAGTACCCTTCCAAGAAGATGTTGAGGTCGGACGCTGGGGTTGAGGATTTTTCTTTGGAGTTGACCCCGGAACAGGCGCAGATCTGGTTGTTGGACCACATACTGGGGAAGCCTATGGCGAGGGGAGCGCGTCTGAACAGCTACTTTATAGGTGGTTGGATTTTCGCCGTGCTCATTCCCTATGCGTTCAACCTCTTCGTAACGGTCTTCCGTTAGAATCGAAACCCGCCGGCTGAAAAGCCGGCGGGTTTCCCCAAATTCTCTGCGTTTTTAAGTTTATAGTTCCCCAAGAATTTGGACATTACAGCAACTTAAGAGGTGGTTCTGGCCCTTCCTGAAGCCGTTTACGCTCTGTTAAGGCAGTGGTTCAGCCAGTTGGATTGGGAAGACTGGGACCAGCGGATCGAAGCGGATTCAGAACAGGGGGAATTGGATTTTCTGATTACCGAAGCCCTTGAAGCGAAGGAAGCAGGTACACTCCGGGAACTCTGAATGCACCGGATGACGCCCCAATTCTGGAGACCTTTCGAGCGGATTCCTGAACTTGGGCAGAGGGTCGTCAGACGGAACTTTCGCCCGCTGACCACAGATCCAAGACGACCCTCGCTCCATACTGCTCGGCGGAATTTACAGCGCAGACTATTTCTCATCCTCTCAGGAGTAGTGGCTGAATAAATTGCCCTCGCTCGAAAAGGTTAGGCGCAAGAGGGATGTTATGAAGTTCGTTTTCAGAATTCTGATCGCCATCGTTGTTGTATGCGCGCTGGTTGTTGGCTGGTGGGGGGTGCGGGCATTTGTATCGTCACCTTCCGCGGCCGGCACGGACAGGGACGCACTGGTCGCGCTCTATCAGGCAACGAATGGCGCTAATTGGACGAACAGCGACAACTGGCTTACCGACACGCCGATCGGCAGGTGGCATGGTGTCGTCTCCTTCAACGACGGTAACGTCATCGGACTGGTTCTCTCAGAGAACGGTTTGGAGGGAACGATTCCACCAGAAATAGGCAACCTCACAAACCTGGACTTGCTAGACCTCTCTGGTAACGAACTGAGCGGAACGATTCCGCCAGAACTTAGCAATCTTGTCAACCTGAGAGTGTTGTACCTTTCGGGCAACGCGTTGAGTGGAGAGATTCCATCTGAACTGAGTAAACTCACCGGCCTGACTCGGGTGTCCCTCTCATACAACCAGTTGAGTGGTTCGATTCCGCCAGAACTGGGCGATCTCGTCAACCTGGGAGACTTGTACCTTTCGGACAACCGGCTGGGTGGCAGAATTCCATCAGAACTGGGCAATCTAACCAACCTGATAAGGCTGGACTTCTCAGGGAACCAACTGAGCGGGGAGATCCCGTCCGAATTGGTCAATCTCACCAACTTGGAAGCACTGGATCTTACAGAGAACCGGTTGAGCGGTTTGATACCGTCACAACTGGGTCAACTTACAAACCTGCTAGGGTTGGACCTCTCAGAGAACCAATTGAGCGGAACGATACCGTCCGAATTGGGCAACGCCAACCTGATATATCTGGGCGTTTCAGAAAACAAGCTGAGTGGCGAGATTCCGTCCGAGTTGGGAAATCTCACCAACCTGGAAGTGCTGGACCTCTCACGTAACGAGCTGAGTGGAACGATACCGGCACAACTGGGCAACCTCCCCTCCCTGCGAAAACTTTCTCTCTCAGGCAACCAGCTAAAAGGATGCGTGTCCGAATCTTGGCGCAAAGTAGAGGCAAACGACCTGGACGAACTGGGTCTGCCGTTTTGTGTCGTGTCATCCACTACAGATACTTCTGCGGCTGGCATCATGGACAGAGAGGTGTTGGTCGCGCTCTACAAGGCTACGGACGGCGACAAATGGTTGAACAACGCGAACTGGTTGACTGACGCGCCGATCGATAGCTGGCATGGTGTGACCACGGACAATAAGGGCCGCGTGATTGAACTGAATCTCTCTTTCAATCAGTTGAACGGAACGATACCGATAGTGGTGGGTAAGCTCACCTCCTTAAGAGTGCTAGCCCTCAATGGCAATCGGTTGAGTGGGAAGATTCCGTCAGAGTTAAGCAAACTCACCTATCTCTTACGGCTGGATCTCTCGAAAAACGCATTGAGTGGGACAATTCCATCAGAATTGGGCAAACTCATCAACCTAGTACATCTGGGTCTCTGGGACAACGAGCTGAACGGAACGATTCCGTCCCAACTAGGCAACCTCACCAACCTCAAAAAGCTGTACCTCTCAGAGAACGAGTTGAGCGGAGCGATTCCGTCACAGTTGGGCAACCTCACTAATTTGGAACAGTTATTCCTCCACTTGAATCTGTTGGGCGGGGAGATTCCATCCGAACTGGGCCAGCTCACCAACCTGATAGGGCTGGACTTCTCAGAGAACCAATTGAGCGGGAAGATTTCACCAGAATTGGGCCAGCTCACCAACCTGACACGATTGTATCTTGGAGGCAACCAACTGAGCGGTTCAATACCGTCCGAACTGGGCAATCTTACCAACCTGACAGGGCTGGCCCTCTGGGGCAACGAGTTGAGCGGGTCGATACCGTCCGAACTGGGCAATCTCATCAATCTGACAGGACTGAGCCTGACTAACAACAAGGTGAGTGGATCGATACCGTCCGAATTTAGCAACCTCAGCAATTTGGAATTGCTGTATTTTGGAGGCAACGAGTTGAGCGGTTCGATTCCGTCAGAACTAAGTAGCCTCACCAGCCTGACACAACTGTCCCTATCAGGCAACCGGTTAAGTGGATGTGTGCCCGCAGCATGGCGAAATGTGGAGCAAAACGACTTGAACGAACTCGGTCTGCCATTTTGTGTCGCGCTATCTTCGACCACCGCGACACCTTTCGGGGTCGGCGGCGCGGACCGAGCCGCGTTAGTCGCGCTCTACCGCGCTACAAATGGTACTAATTGGCTGAAAAGCACTAACTGGCTGACTGATGCGCCCGTCGGTACCTGGTACGGTGTCATCACCGACGTTAGCGGTCGCGTAATTGAACTGGAGCTCTCAGAGAACGGGTTAAGCGGGACGATTCCGCCAGAATTAGGCAGGCTCTCCAAACTGGAGTGGCTGGATCTCTATTCGAATCAGTTAAGTGGGGCGATTCCGTCAGAGTTAGGTAACCTCAATAACCTGGAATTTCTGTTCCTCGGAGACAACAGATTAAGTGGAACGATTCCATCAGAACTGGGCAACCTCAACAACCTGACACAGTTGGCCCTCTGGGTCAACCAGCTAAGTGGGGCGATCCCGTCAGAACTGGGCAATCTCAACAACTTGGAATTGCTGTCCCTCTCGCACAACGATCTCAGTGGGGCGATTCCGTCAGAGTTGGGTGCGCTCACTAACCTAGAATGGCTGTCCCTCTCGTACAACGAGCTCAGTGGGGAGATTCCGTCAGAACTAGGCAGGCTTATTAAACTGAAAGGGTTGGGTCTCTCAGGCAACAATTTGAGTAGGACGATTCCGATAGAGTTAGGCAAGCTCACTAACCTGGAATTGTTGGGCCTCGCAGATAATAAGCTGAGCGGGGAGATTCCGTCAGAACTGGGCAACCTCACTAACTTGGAACTGCTGCACCTCTCGGGCAATCGGTTAAATGGATGCGTGCCCGAGGTATGGCGGAATGTTGAGGAAAGCGATCTGGACGTACTTAGTCCGCCGTTTTGTGTTGCGCCATCACCCACGGTAGTCCTGGAGAGACTCACTTCCGCCCAAGTTTTCGAAAAGATCTCTCCGGCGATCTCCTTTATTCACACAGCAATTTCCTCCGGCAGCGGCGTTCTGATCGAAGGTGGATACCTGGTGACGAACGCCCATGTGGTCTGGCCTTTCGACACGGCGCGCGTCGTGTTCCCGGGTGGCACAGTGTTCAATAAGGTGCCGCTAAAAGGCTGGGACCTATTGGCGGACTTAGCTGTACTTGGCCCGATTGATGTCCCAGCGCAACCCGCGACACTGCGCGCCGGGGAGAGCATTCCCATTGGATCCGAAACGTACCTGATCGGTTACCCGGGCGAGTTTGAAGCGTTGCCGCAGCCGACGATGGTACGGGGGATTCTGTCGCGCCTGCGGGAGTGGGAACCTGTCGGAATCACCTATTTCCAGACCGATGCCATTGCTATAGGAGGGCAGAGCGGCGGCGCGCTCGTCTCCGCTGCGGGCGATGTGATCGGAATCAGCGGCTTCAGGATCACCGAGGGGAAGTTCGCACTCTCCGCCTCGTCCGCCGACCTCTTGCCGCGCATCCGCCAACTCATCGCCGGCGAAGATCCCTCAGGCCTCGGCGAGCGGCAGCTGCCGCTGGAAGGGGGCGCGCTCTATCACGAACTGACATTGCAGAGGAATTTGGGGAACGTCTACATCATCAACGAGCCGGCCGGCGCTGCAATCGATATCGAGCTAAGCGGCGCAGACGACGCCAGGATTCGGCTCTACAACCCCTTTGGCGACGAACTTGCAGATGCCGAGACTGATTCACTTTCGTTTGTCACCGAGCGCAATGGTCCCCATTTCCTGCTCGTATCGCAGGATTCAGAAGAGTTCACCCTGACCGCGAACCGCCGGCTTGCGCGTTTTGATGACCCGGACCACGCCGGTCAGATCCAGGTGGGACAATCCCTACACGGCAATATCGATTTCCCAACTGATTTCGACACCTTTCTCCTGCACTTGCAGGAAAATGAGACGGTCGAGATTGTGGCGCGGTCAGCTCTAGTTGACACCTACCTCGCTATTGGGGGACGCCCAGTAGAGGGATGGACCGAGGATGATGACGGCGGCGGCGGTCTATTCGGGTTGGATGCAAGGATCGTCTACCGCGCGCCCACAACCGGAGAGTACATCCTGTTTGTGTCTGCCGCCGATGGATCCGCGCCTGGCGGGTACATCATCTCTGTGGACTTGACCCAGGCCACGGACACACCGTCGTCCCTGGTGCCGGTAGTGACGGTTAACAACCAGATGAACGTACGGGAAGGCCCTGGCACCAATTACCCGATCATTGGTACGGCCGCGCCTGGCGAACAGTACGTCATCACCGGCAAGAATCCTGGTCTTGGTGACTGGTGGCGGATAATCTATAAGGGCCGCACCGGGTGGATCTACGGTCCGCTCGTGACCGCAACCAATGCGCAGAATGTGCCGGCGGTTGCCGCCCCTGTTCCCTGACCAACATCCGCCCGCGTCTCGACAGCTCTTGCAGTTGACCCACCTTTTGTAACCTTTGTGTCAAGCTCTCAAACAGGAATATATGACCCACCGCCAAAGGAGCGCAAAACCATGACCAGCGCCGTAATCGTATCCGCCGCCCGCACAGCTGTGGGCAAGGCGCCGCGCGGCACGTTGCGCACCACCCGGCCCGAGGAGATGGCGGCCGCAGTGATCGGGGCTGTCGTGGAGCGGGCGCCCGCGGTCGATCCACAGGAGATCGACGACGTGATATTGGGTTGCGCCATGCCGGAGGCCGAGCAGGGCATGAACGTTGCCCGCATCGCCAGTCTGCGCGCTGGCCTGCCGGTTGAGGTACCGGCGCAGACGGTCAACCGATTCTGTTCGAGCGGCCTGCAGACCATCGCCCTTGCGGCCCAGCAGGTTATGAGCGGCATGGGCGAGGCCGTCATCGCCGGCGGCGTCGAAACGATGTCGATGGTGCCGATGAGCAGCAACAAGTTCATGGCCAACCCGACGCTGGCCAAGGAGCATCCCGGCGTCTACATCGGCATGGGTCTGACGGCGGAGAACCTGGCGTGCCAGTATGAGGTGACGCGTGAGGAGCAGGACGCGTTTGCGTTGCGCAGCCACAAGCGCGCGGCGGCCGCGCAGGAGGCCGGCAAGTTTGATGACGAGATCGTGCCGCTGGAGGTCGAGATCACGCTGGGCGAGGGCGGGGAGACGCAGACCTACCGCACGACCTTCGACAAGGATGAGGGCATCCGTCGCGACTCGTCGGCCGAGGCTCTGGCCAAGCTGCGCCCGGTCTTCCACGCCAAGGGGACCGTCACAGCCGGCAACAGCAGCCAGACCAGCGATGGCGCCGCGGCCGTGCTGGTGATGAATGAGGAGAAGGCCGAAGCACTAGGCCTCAAGCCTTTGGCCCGATTCCGCAGTTTTGGTGTCGGCGGCGTACCGCCGGAGGTGATGGGCATTGGCCCGGTGGCGGCTGTGCCCAAGGCGCTCAAGATGGCGGGGTTGAGTCTGGACGAGATCGACCTGGTGGAGTTGAACGAGGCCTTCGCCGTTCAGGCCCTGTCGGTCATTCGCGAGCTGGGGCTGGACGAAGAGAAGGTCAACGTCAATGGCGGGGCGATCGCGCTCGGCCATCCGCTGGGCTGCACCGGCGCGAAGCTGACCGTGCAGATGCTGCACGAGCTGGCGCGGGAGGACAAGGAGATCGGCCTCGTCACGATGTGCATCGGCGGGGGCATGGGCGCGGCCGGCATTTTGGAACGGCTTAATTGAGTGGCCAGTGGCCAGTAGCCAGTGACGATTACTCTCCTGAGACCCACTCTCTGGAGTCGGGCACTGGCAGCCACTCTCCGTCGCGACGGATCGACTCCTGGCTGACCAGGCCGGGCAGGGTCATGTCCATCGCTGCGTGAACGTCGATCGGGGGCGGCTTGCGCCCCTGCACCGCGTCGACGAAATCCATCACTTCAAAGTAGTCCCCCCCTCCGTGGCCGGCGCTGACCGCTTCGGGCGGCGGGTTGCGCCATATTTCGGGCATGAACTCGGCCTCCAACTCCTCCAGCGGCAGCCACACCTCTGGGTCTTCGCAGAGGTCCTCCAGCCAGATCCAGTCGCCTTCACCGGGGCGGCGCCTGCTCTCGTAGGCGCCCTTCGTGCCCTGCAGCGTGTAGTTTGTCATGGCGTGCGGGCGCTTGGAGAGCATGTCGACGCGCACGCGGATCAGCTTGCCGCTGCCTGTTTTGCAGAGGAGCAGGACGGTGTCTTCCATGGCGTGTTCGGGGTCGGTCCAGACGCCGGTGCCGACGCAGCTGATGCGTTCGGGCCGTTCCTTGATCCACATCAGGCAGGGGCCGAGGCTGTGCGTGGGATAGGTGCTGCCGTTGACGCCGACCTGCCAGTAGTAGCGCCAGGTCGGGCTGCCGTCCGGCATGTGGTGGAGGCTGGAGAGTTCGTGTAGGTATTCGCCCTCGGCGTAGTAGGTCTCGCCGAAGAGGCCGGCCTCGACCAGCGCCTGCACCAGTACGTTTGGCTTCATATAGATGTAGTTCTCGGCCATCATGTAGATGGCGTCGCTGCGGGCGCAGGCCTGGGTCAGCCAGCGGCACTCGTCGATTGACGTGGCGGCCGTCACTTCGCTGAGCACGTGGACGTTTCGCTGCAGCGCGGCGATGGCCTGCTGCGCGTGGTACTGCATCGGCGACGAGACCACCACCACATCGGGACGCGCCTCGTCGAGCATCGTCTCGAAGGCACCGTAGAGCTGGGAAACGCCGGCGGCGCGTCCGCAGGCAGCCAGCGTCTCGGGGTGCGGATCGCAAAGCGCCACGATCTCGGTCTCCGGGTGCACCTGGAAGGCCTTGAAAAACGAGCTGGCGCGACGCGCGCCGGAGAAGCCGACTTTGATCTCACCGGTCATTGGTTACACCTGTTCTATCTGCAAGCATATATGATATTGTCACAAACCCTTTTGCCTTCCGAAATCTCAAAGGTATCTGCCGAAGAACTCGACTGTGCCTTCGAGGCCGCCCCAGCCGTGCCCGTTGGGATGGACCAGTTTCCAAAGCCTGTCGCCGACGCCGGCCGCCTCGTAGATGCGTTTGACGCCTTCATACCCTTTGAGCATGTCGTGGATGAAGAAGCAGTCGTCGTACATGCCCATGTCGAGCATCAGGGGGCGGGGCGCGATCAGGCCGGCGATATCGTCTGTATCGAACCAGGCGTAGATGCCGGGCACGATCTGCGAGCCGCAGAAGTTGACGCGATCGAAGGCGAAGGCCTTCCACGGGTTGACGTAACCGAGGATGTCGGCCGCCGCGATGCGGGGCTCGGCGGCGGCGGCGAAGGTTGTCATCGTGCCGCCCTGGGAGAGGCCCATCATGCCAATACGCTTCGGATCTACTTCGGGACGGCTCTCCAGGTAGTCGACGCAGCATTTCATGTCCCAGATGTTGAGCGTCAGCGGCCAGCGGTCGAGCATGGTGCCGCGTATGTAGTTGACGTTGCACGGGTCGCGGCCGGGGAACGGGTCGCGGCCGTCGCGGCGTTCGCCGAAGCCGCGCAGGTCCGGCGAAATCGTCAGGTAGCCGGCTTTGGCCATCTGGCGGCCGTAGTCGTAGTTGTGCTGCTCGATGTTGGCGGCCATTTCGTCGGTTGAGCGGATGCCGGCGACGGGGTCTTTGCCGAAGGGGCCGTGGCCGTGCGAGCAGAGGATGGCGGGGTTGGCGCCGTCGGCGGTCATCTCTTTGGGGCGCAGCACCTGGCAGGGGACGCTCATGAAGGGCTCGGCGTTGAAGACGACGCGCTCGCGGATGAGGCCGTCGTCCTCGACGCTGCTTTCGACTTCGGCGTCGAGCGGGACAGGGTCGGGGAAGCTGCCCAGCAGCTCCATATACTTGGCATGCGCGGTGGTGTGCCACTCATTCCATTCCAAGTCCTGGCGGTCAAAGTGGAGTTTGGGCGTGTGGCTTTCGACCTGGTTCTGCCAGTATGCCTGCATCGAGAAGTTACGTCGTGTCATCGTTCTATCCTCGCGCGCCGCTTTGGGCGTTTCTTCCTGCGGTGGTTCAAATCGTCGGATACTGGCCGGAGTAGCCCGAGTTTCCGCCCAGGATGCCGCGCAGCTCATCGTCTCTGACCGTTTTCAGGATATAGTCGGGGACTTCGGTGCCGGGCCAGTTCACGAACCAGTTAGGCGTGAAGCCGTAGAACATGGTGTAGCGCACGTTCTCGCTCAGGATCGGCACCCCGGCGTGGAGCAGCGTCTCGGTGAAGTGGAGGATGCTGCCGGCCGGCGCGGTCGATTCGACGACTGGGCAGCGCTCCTTGAGCGCTTCGAATGTCCCTTCGAGCCGGTGCGAGCCGTCCAGGATCATGGTGCCGCCGTCGCCGGGCTCGACGTCGGTCAGGTAGGTGATGTTGTTGAGAAAGAGGCAGTTGACGAGCTCGGGGTCGGTGTCGTCGGCGAAGGTGCCCCATTTCGGTCTCATGCCCCTGTGCCAGCCCATTTTTTCGGGGTCGCGCAGGGCGTCGCGATCGGTATGGCGCTGCGGGTGGGGCCGCTTGATCATGGCGTGGCATGTCTCGTACTTGATCTCGGCGCCCATGAGTTGGCGGTTGGCCTCCAGCACCTGCGGGATCATGATCCAGTCGCGGAAGAGCGGGTCGCCGTTCACCATGCAGTCGATGTGGAGGATTTCGTCGTCATCGTTGTGGGCGACGGGGCGGGTGTAGTGGGACTGCCGGTCGAGCGCAGCCTTATAGGCCTCAACCTGTTCGGGGCTGAGTACCTTTTCTTCGAGCACCCAGCCGTGTTCGGCAAAGTGTTGCAACTGTTCACGGGACAGCATCAGATTCCTCCACGGGGCGGGATTCAGAACCAGTGCGGCGACTGGGGCCGCCCGGTGCGGATCGATTCGAGGGCGGCGGCGCAGACCGAGACGATGTTGGCGCCGCGCGACGCGGGGATGGGGTTGTCGATCTTGCCGTCCAGCAGATCGAGGAAATCGACGACCGAGCGTCCCCAGCCGTGGCCGCCGACGACCGCATCGACGGCAGGCCCTTCGATTTCGACGGGATCTTCGTCGCGGCGGTAGAGTTTGCCTTTCCAGAGCGTGCCCTCGGTGCCGTAGACGGCGAGGAAGCCGCCGCCCATGCCCTCCCCCATGCCGTGGCCGGAGCAGCCGCTGGTGACGAAGACCTTGCCGATGGCGCCGCTCTCGAACTGAAGGATGACGATGTAGCAGTCGTCGTCGGGGAAGATGGGGATGCTGAGCTTGTTGCTGTAGGCGCTGACCTCGGTGACGGGAGATTCGGCGGTCCAGAGGATGAGGTCGAGCGGGTGGCAGCCGCCGCCGAGGAGGATGTTCTGTGGGTTCTGTTTGTCGATGCGCCAGGGCGTATGGTTCTTGCCTTCGGGCGCGTAGTGGCTCCACATGTCGTGGATGTAGTCGCCCTGGAGGAAAAAGATCTGTCCGATCTGGCCGGACTTGGCGATCTGCGCCATCTGCTGCCAGGGGTGCAAGTAGCGCATGGTCTGGTCGGTCATGACGTGGGCGCCGCTCTGGGCTTCGGCGTCGAGGATGCGCTGGCAGTCGGCGACGGTGGTGGCGAGCGGTTTTTCGATGAGGGCGTGGCAGCCCTCTTCGAGCGCCATGACGGCCTGGTCGGCGTGGAGGTGGTCGGGGCCGGCGAGGACGGCGACGTCGGGCTGGGTGTCGCGCAGGAGCTGGGCGTAATCGCTGCCGGTGGCGGCGCTTGGGTAGAGCTTTTGCATGCGGTCGAGCTGGGCCTGCTGGGGGTCGACCACGCCGGCGATTTCGCCGCGGCCGTCGCCGGCCGCGACCTGGGCGACGCTGCTTCCGGCGCTGCCGCCGCCGCTGATCAGAAACCTGTACTTGCTCATGCTGGAGTCATCCTCATTGGTCGGTCTGGGCGGTGGGAACGGTGTCGGGATCGAGGAAGGCGACGTCGCTGGCATCGTCTTCGAAGCGTTTCATGCCGACCTCTTTGATGGCGCCGTCGTCCACCTTGTGCAGGGGGGTGTAGCTGGGGTGGTGCGCCTCGCGGTAGGGGTCGTTGCGGGCGGCGTTGTAGCAGCAGATGAGGGACCAGCGCGGCTTTTGGGAGCGGTTCTGGTCGGAGCGGTGGAGGATGTTGCAGTGGAAGAAGAGGGCGTCGCCGGGCTCTGCCTGGCAGTGGACGAGCTGGAGGCGTTTTTCGGCTTCGGTGACGCGTTCGAGGTCGGCGCCGGCCTGCTGCCCGGTCTCGACGTGGGTGATGCGGCCCATGTGGTGGGAGCCTTTGAGGATCTGCATGCAGCCGTTTTCGCGTGTGGCGGGGTCGACGGCGATGGAGACGCTGGACATGAGAGGGTAGAGGACGTAGTTGTCGTACCAGTAGCCGTAGTCCTGGTGCCAGGCCCAGGCGCCGCCGACTTCGGGGTCTTTGAGGATCATTTTGGAGTGGTAGTGGTAGACTTCGCCGCCGAGGAGCTGTTCCATGGCGTTGACGACGCGGTTACAGCGGGCGTACATGCCGTAGATGCCGCTGCCGGGGTGGTTCCAGAGGGTGAGGCGGATGGTGCCGCCTTCGCCGTCGGCGCGGCCGAAGGATTTCTGGTCCATCTGGCGGTCGGCGATGGCCGTGCGGCGCAGGAGCTCGATCTCTTCGGCGTCGAAGAGGGATTTGACGATGAGGTAGCCGTCGTCGTGGTAGGCGTTGATCTGTTGTTGGGTGAGCATGGTCTGTTCCCTCTTTCTGGAATCATGGCCGGACGCTTCCGGCTGCAAACGGGAGAGATTCGAGGTAAGCGCTATCCAGGCAGTTGCAGTTCCATTTCGATGGTGGTGAGTGTTATTTCTTCGATGGTTGCCTGTTTGCGGGCGAGCTCTGTGAAACCCTGTTTACGGTAGAAGGCGATGCCGTTGGCGTTTTCGGCTTCGACTTCAAGGCGGAGTTGGCGGGCGCCGGGGAAGGCGGCGATGCAGGCATCGAGCAGCTTGACGCCGATGCCCTGGCGCTGGTGGGCGGGCAGGACGTAGAGCCGGCCGATGGTTACGATGTCGTCGCTGCGGCGGGCCGCGGTCAGCAGGCCCAGGACGGCATTGTTTTCCTCTTTTGCTACGGCGAAGCAGACATCCTCGTTCTCGATTTCGGCGGCGAGCGATTCAGGCTTGTGCCAGAGCGCGGTGATCTTGTAGATGACCTCCAACGGTATGAAGGTCTGATAGGTGTCGATCCAGGTCTCTCTGAGGAGCTGCTTAATCTGCTGTATATCGTCTACTTTGGCCGGCTGAATGGCAATCATGATCTCTTGATTTCTACGTCAGGCGAGAGGCCAGTATTCCTCTCCCGGTTTTGGGTGATTCAACTTGCGATTGGCACTATGAACAGCGAATTCCGACTAATCCAATGCAAGAGTCTTCTTTAGAGCGGCATCGATCGGGCCCATGGGCAGGGAACCGATGCGGCGATCCAGGGCTCTCTCTACTATGGTAGCTAGGTTGTCCGTCATAATCACGGAATCTGTCAGAAGCCCTGACCGTTTTCCTTCCACAGTTGAACGAATCACTTCTACGCGACTGGGAAACCCAGCACGAATCTTGTTGCTGGTAATCATTGCTACAACTATCTGAGAAAGACCGGTTTCAAGGTCATCGTTTTGAACAACAACCACGGGCCTTCTCTTGGCGCTGCGCAGGTCTGAGTTTGGAAAGAGCGCCAGGACAACATCCCCTCTCTTATATTTGGCTGCTGTTTGACTCATATTGGTCGTAAATGTCCATTTCAGGAGTGTCCCAGTCTTCGGCGAACGTTGCTAAGCTCGCTCGTATGTCGGCCGCAAGTTTCTCATCGATCCCACGTTCGCGCAGATCGACGTAACCCGGCGTCAGAAACGTTACGATCACGGGTGTCTCTTCAGCGACGGCGATTGGGACCTCTGTCAGCTCAATCTTCCCGTCACGATATATTCCCTCGACCGATGCAAGCATGGCGTCACCTCCTGATATCGTTCTTGAAACTTGCTCGTATTCATTATAGCTGACTCTCGGGCCATTTGCCGGGCGTGAAAGGCCAGTTGAGCGTAGCGCAGACGTTGCGCCAGCGTTCCTCCATGTCGGGCAGGTAGAGGAGGGGGACCCAGCCGAGGCGGAGGTAGATGCTGAGGGCGGGCAGGCGCCAGTCGTCGGTGTTGAGGTAGATGTTGGTGTAACGGTTTTCGAGCAGGCGGCGGACGACGGAGGCGCAGACGGCCATGCCGAGGCCCCTGCCGGCGTGGTCGGGATGGCCGGCGACCCAGCCGAGCTCGCCGGCGAAGGGGTGGATCTCCTGCGGCCTGTGGGTGGCCATGGCGCTGGCGACGATGGTATCGGTGGCGCGGTGGAGGATGAGGAACCAGCCTTCGGGCAGGATGTGGCAGAACCAGGGGCGGAGGACCTCGATGTTCCAGCCGGTGAAGCCGGCGAGGTCCATGACGTGGTAGAAGCCCTCTTCGTCCCCCGGCCGGTAGGTGCGCAGGGTGTAGCCGATGGGGACGTGGACGGCGGGCGGCGAGCTGAGCAGCTCGGCGGGCCAGACCATCTTCAGCTGTTCTTTCTTGCGTTCCTGTCTCATGCTTTCCTGTCCTCTGGCTGCGCGGCTGCGGCGCGGCGTTACTCTACAGGTTGCACCTTGGCGGGCAGGCCGGTGCGGATCGAGTCCCAGCAGGCGGCTGCGGTGGCGATGACCTTGGCGCCGGCGACTTCGTCGACGAGGGGGCGCCTGTCCTCAACTATGCACTCTTCAAAGTGGCGCATGTAGCGCATAACCTCGAGCCCGTGGCCCGGTTCGCGCCTGTAATCCAAAGACAGGACGGGCTGACCTTCAAACTTATCGAGGACCAGCTGTCCGTTTACAAATGAACCCTTGTCGCCAAAGACGCTCAGGCCGAGCTGGGGCACCGGCGGTTCGACCAAACCGAAGACGGCCAGAATGCGGGCGATGACGCCGGACTCGAAACGCAAATTGATGAGGAAGTTGTCATGTTTGTCGACAGGATAGCGGTCATCCATGCGGCTGTGCGAGGCGTAGGTGAAGACCTCTTCGACGTCGCCGAAGAACCAGCGCAGCAGGTCGATGGGATGGCAGGCGCCGCCGTAGAGCCAGTCCTGGGGGCTTTCGTGGCGCCAGGGCGTGCGGTCCATGACGGGGCGCATGTCGTGAACGTAGTGGGCCTCGGCGAAGAGGGGGCGGCCGAGGTCGCCGTCGTCGTAGAGCCTTTTAGCGGCCATGAAACGGGGGGCGAAGCGGGAGGTCTGGCCGGTGAGAAACTTGATGCCGGACACGCCCACGAGTTGCACGGTGCGGCGGGCTTCATCGAGCGAGACGACCATGGGCTTAGTGCAGATGATGTGCTTATCGAAGGCGATGGCGCCCTCGATGTGCTCCATGTGCATGTGGTCGGGCGAATAGATGCCTACTACGTGGATATCGGGACCGGATACGAGCTCGCGGTAATCGGTCGTGAGAAGAGGAATATTGTGCTCCTCCCCCAAGCGCTGAAGACGCGACTCGTCGCTGTCGCAGAGGGCGCGCACCTCCATACGGGACGTCGGGTCCTGGTTTACGGCCAGCATGTTGGCGCCCATGCCGAGGCCGATGACGCCGACGCCGATATCCTTAGTCATAGTGTCTCCCGATTCAAAGTCTGTCTATTCACCAGAGTAACCATTATCGCTATGGAAGGATGCTGCGTGCAGGGTGCGTTGATTCTCTCTCAGAAATCCAAATCGCAAAGTTCAGGGATTTCATTGACGGCCAGGCCGCGCCAAGTTTCCACTTCGGGTCTATGGCTATCGTAGACATCACTCAGGTCCGTCCGCTTCAAAACCGGCAGCATTCCCATCGCGGCTGCGCCGGTCAGCTCCTGGCTGCTGCCATCGCCGACATAGATACAGAACTCGGGCTCCGTCTCCAGCCGCTGGCAGGTGCGTTGATAGATGGTGTCTGCAGGCTTGGCCACCCGTTCGTCGCAGGAAAAGACCGGGACGTCGATGCAGCGGGCCAGTGGAGATAAGGGAAAGAGCTGCGACACTGCAGGGCCGCAGTTGCTGATGAGACCGATTCGATAACCTCTGCGCTTGAGTTCGTCCAGTGCTTCCATAACCTCGGGAGCTGGCACGAGCGCGTTCGCCATGAATTCGCGGTTGAGTTCAGCGGCCTGTGCAATGCCTTTCATATTCAGCGGTACGGCTGTACGCCGGCAGATTTCGGATAAGAGATCTTCGTAGGTATCGTAACGTCCCAGGCATCTGTCGTGATAGGTGTCACCCATCAGCTGCCAGAAGTCCGCATAGGGGACACCGACCGCGGCGGCCATCTTTGCATTCACCCGGTCGTGCTCACGGCGGGTGAGGCTGCCGACCAGTGTGCCGAAGAGGTCGAAGACGACGGCCTTATATTTCAAACTCTCTCTCATTTGCGGCCCCCTCGATCAATGGAAATCCAGCTCATTGTGCGGTCAGACCTTGATGGCCGGTCAGCGCGATGCCTTTGACGAGGTTGCGCCGGAAGATGAAGAAGACGATGGGAGGCGGGATGGGGGTGAGCGGCGAGCCGGCCATGACCTTGGCGTCGTCGAACCAGCCGAAGGTATTGCCGGTGCCGCGCAGGGTGAGTGGGAGGTTGTAGTTTCCGTCGTCGACGGGAGATTTTCCGGGCCACTTTTTCCTGGTTTTAGGTCTCGAGTTCTTAGTTTTTGGTGGTCGGGCTCGTGCTTGTCCCATCTGGATGTCAGAAGTCGTTGAATACGTCGATGGCGTTGCCGGTGCGGATGGATTCCCAGGCGGCGACGCCGGCGGCGACCGATTTGGCGCCGTCGAGGACGCCGGGCGCGGGTTCGGTGTCGTTGTCGAGGCAGTCCTGGAAGTGGCGCATGTAGCGGATGACGGTGGCGCCGTGGCCGTAGGCGCTGAGGTCGGTTTCGGCGTCAAAGGGTGTGGTGTGGACTTCCTCGGTGTTGCTGTCGAGGACGACGCGGATTTCGCCGGGTTCGTTGTCGGTGTATTCGCCTTGTAGGCTGCCCTCGGTGCCGTAGACGCCGTACTGCATCATGGGCAGGGGCGGGTGGACGATGCCGTAGAGGCCGGAGACGCGGCCGATGACGCCGGAGGTGAATTCGGCGTTGATGAAGAAGTTGTCCTGGATGGGGTAGCCGGGGGTGAGGCCGCCTTTGTTGGCGACGGCGTGGACGCGTTTTATGTCACCGCCGAAGGCGCGGATTATGTCGATGCTGTGGACGCAGCCGCCGAACATGAAGTCCTGGGGCATGTGGAGGCGCCAGGGTGTGAAGTCGTAGACGGGGCGCATGTCGTGCAGGTAGAAGCTTTCTACGGCGATGAGTTTGCCGAGCTGGCCGCTGTCGTAGCGGCGCTTGGCGTCGATGAACTGGCGGTCAAAGCGCATGGTCTGGCCGACGAGGAATTTGAGGCCGGTTTGGCGGACGAGTTGGACGAGTGTGCGGGCGTGATCGAGCTGGGTGACCATGGGTTTGGTGCAGACGACGTGTTTGCCGTTGCGCAGTGCGTCGATGCAGGACTCGGCGTGGAGAGCGTCGGGAGAGTAGACGCAGACGACGTCGACGTCGTCGCGGGTTGTGATGTCGCGGTAGTCGGTGCTGTGGAAAGGGATGTTGAATTCACGTGCGGCCTGTTCGAGGATTTCGGGGCGGCGGGCGCAGGCGGCGGTGATGGTGTAACGGAGGTCGGGTTCGTTGTTGAGCATGGTCATGGTGGAGGCCATGTTGGCGGGGCCCATGCCGATGATGCCGAGGCGGATTGGTGAGCCGCTCATTGTATATGCCTCCTGACAGCGAGAGAGGGTGTGTTGAAATTGTGTGCGGCCTGGAGGCCGGTTTTGGTGATCTGCATGGAACTTGCGGCCGTGTTGGGACGCAAGTGTTGTGCCGGGTGAAGCGGACGGCGGTATGGTACACCAGTTTGGCGTGCATTGCACATTGGAGGGTGTAGGCGGACAGTAGCCCGTGGGCATCGGGTAGTGGATTGGGGCGGCGGCCGTTGTTGCGGATTGCTTGGTTGGATGGGTGTAAGTGGGTTGGTGATATGTAGTCACCAGATCAGGCTACTGATGTAGCTGCGGCGCTCTTTCGGGTCCATTTCGCGCCACATTCTTTCGCGCTCCAGGAATTTTTCGTAGGCGATGGGGTTTACGACTCTGAATGATTCGGGGGCCCGGGGTTCTTCGGCGGGGGGTTTGGGATCTTGTCTGCCGCGGTGATGCCGTAGCGGAGGGCGTCGTAGGTGTCGTCGCCGCCCTGGCCATATTCGTTTGCGATGCGGCTGTGGGTGGGGACTGCGGTGGATAGTGGATGGTTTCGGGTTGGCGCAAGTGGCCTGGAGCTGCGTGTATGAGGGTGCAGGGGAACGACTGAGACGCCGGACCCGGGATGTGCAACTTGGTCCTTTTGCGTTTGGAAGTTGGTGGCGGTGGTCGTGGAGGCTGGTGCTGGGTCTTTGGTTGGCGGCCCGGAACGGCAGAGGTCGGGTCACTCGGATGTGAAGCCAAGTCTAAGTTTCAAAAAGGGAACGGGGGAGCTGAGACCGGGCAATGATCTTGGATAGCGTACCGATTCTCAATTCTTTATGGTCAGGAACGGTAACGGTCAGGGTTGAAAATCCGAACTCGTTTATTACCCTTCTTTGCATTTGAATGTGACTTCCTTTCCGTCTGACTTCGTTGAATCCATTTTGTGAGAGTATCTTACAGCATTCCCGTCCAGACATTCGTCTGAGTCTAGGCAACTTGGAGCTCCCACTGTGCGGCAGACGGTTGCCGATGCTGGGCGGTCTGTCCTAGCGAAATGCTTTGAAACTCGACGAGCGCGTTGGGTTCGAGATCGCTGAGGATGCCCAGAATCTCATTGATCGAAGCGTCTTCAAAGAACATTTCGATTGCTTCCTGCAGATTCTTCTCTGCTTCCATTTCGGACTCTCCCTGACTTGCTACTCCCAACTGTTCGCAGTAGGAAACGTAGCCGTCATCTTCCGGCTCGATCGTACATCGAAGTTCAAGTCCGCAGATCATAGTTCTTTTCCTTTCTCGCGGGCAAAGCGTTGTCGGAATCAGCAACTGTCTGATTCATGCGAGTGTCGATTTATGATACTAACCCTTTTCGCTGGACGTGTCTGTGTGAGAGATTGCGGCGTCTACGCAGCTTATCCTGCCGCTGCTTTCGGTTCCTGCAGGCTGGCGAGTTCCACTTAAGTGTCGTTAGTTTCCGCCATTTGGCGGCCGTTGCTTGAGTGGAGAGCGGCTCTTGAATCGATGGCTTGCATTATCAGTTCTCTGCAGTCAAGTAGTGCGGCAAGCAGGTCTCTGTCGAAATTGAGGGAGTGCTCCCGGTAGTGCAGCACTGATTTCTCAATGAAATCCGGCTGATTGAAGATTGACCAGGCATCCTGGTACGAAAACTTCGTTCGATTCACCTTTCCTTGTGCGCGCTCGCCGATATGCTCGAAGGCGTTTCGCATTTCCAAAACCGGCCTCTGGATCGCTTTAACAGTTTTGGGCAACTTCAAGTCGGGGCAGTACTCTGCAATCAGAGTATTGGCCATTTCAATGGCTCGATTCACCGCAATTATGGTCACTTCCGCTGTCGCCAGCGTGCTGAAAAAACCTGATCTTTGAGGAATGCCACCCACTTCTTTCGCCTGGTCTCTCTTGTCTTCAGCCAATGACCATTGCGCATGGGCAGCGTCAAGTCTACGAGCCAGAGCGAAAAAGAAGAGAAGGAAGTCCGCCTGTTCGCTGGCGATTTGATACCAGGTCCATACTGTGTTGGCGACGGGTGCGTAGCCGCCCCGCCCCTTTGGGCTCATGGCATCGATCTGCCTGGAATCGATCACCAGATCTCCCGCTCTAAATGTGATTCTATCGCCTTCGCGCAAACGAACTGTTTCGCCGGTGTCTTTCTCTCCGTGACGCAGCGTTCTTACGAAAACTCTATTCCCTTTTCTCCCCACTGGAACAATTCTGCCGCCGAACAAGAAGGCGCCTTGCCGTTGTTCCTCTGTACTATTGCCCACTGCCTGATTCTCCTCTGTCAAAAGAGGCCTGCGATTCTTCTGGCAACCGAGATAGTAGCACAGATGTTGCGTTCAGGAAAACAATCAGATGGAAATGAGTTATCGTAAGTTGGCTGGCGATGGGAGGCGAACTGCAATGGTCAGTAGATAGTGGATAGTGGTCAGTTGGAAGGTGGAGGTCTTGGGGGGGGAGGAAAAGGCGACTTTCTGTGGGCTGAGAATCAGCCTTTGAGGCCGGTGAGGGCGATGCCGCGGACGAAGTTTCTCTGGAAGATGAGGAAGACGATCAGGGGTGGGATGGAGACGAGGACGGAGCCGGCCATGACGGCCTGGTAATCGGTGCCGCCGAAGCGGTTGGCCATGCGGGCGATGATGAGGGGGAGCGTGAGTTTCTTTTCTTCGTTGAGGATGACGAGGGGCCAGAGGTAGGCGTTGAAGGCGCCGAGGAAGACGAAGATGGCGAGGGCGGAGAGGATCGGCTTGGTGAGGGGGAGGATGATGTTGCGGTAGATGCCGAAGTCGCCGCTGCCGTCTATCTTGGCGGCGTCGTAGAGTTCGCGGGGGATGCCGTAGACGAACTGGCGGCAGAGGAAGACGCCGAAGGAGGAGAAGATGCTCGGTACCCAGACGCCCCAGAGGCTGTTGAGGAGGCCGAGCTCGCGCATGACGATGTAGAGCGGGATGAGGAGGGTGAGAAAGGGCACCATGGTGGTGGAGAGCACGAAATAGAATAGGTAGTCGCGGCCGGGGAACTCCAGCCGGGCGAAGATGAAGCCGCCCATGGATGACGTGATAAGGACGCTGATGACGGTGCCGGTGGTGACGATGATGCTGTTGACATAGGCGATCGGGAGGTTGGCGCGGGTGGGATCCATCACCATCAGATAGGCGTCGAGAGTCCACTTCTGGGGTAGAAGGGTGACGGGCAGGCGGACGATGTCGGCCCCTGTTTTGAAGGAGGAGAAGAGCAGCCAGATGAAGGGGTAGAACATGGCGAAGCTGCAGAACGCCAGGATCAGGAAGACGATTGCCTTGGTCCACTTTCCTGAGATGAGCCAGCGGCGGAGTGGGGAGATTGGGGTGGGCAGGATCTGTGTTTCAGCGGTTCTGGCCATGTGGCCTCAATGCTCCCATTCGATGCGCCAGCGGTTGAGCTGGAAGACGGTTGCGCCGAGCAGCAGCACGAAGATGATTAATGAGACGGCGGCGCCGTAGCCCAGATTGAGGGCGCGAAAGCCCAGTTCGTAGGTGTAGAGTGCCAGTGTGCGTGTGCTGAATCCGGGTCCCGGTATGAGGAAGAAAGCTTCAAACATCTGCACGGTGCCGATGACACTGACGACCATCTGGTAGACCAATACCGGGCGAATCAGAGGCAGGGTGATGCGGAAGAAGGACTGCCAGAAACCGGCGCCGTCAAGGCGGGCCGCCTCAAACAGGCTTTCCGGGACATCGTTGATGCCGGCCAGAAAGAGGACGATGCCGGTGCCAAGGTGCGCCCAGATGATGACGACGGTGATCGCCCAGAGGGCCTGCTGCGGGCTGGCCAGGAAAGGTTGTTCGGGCAGGCCGATGTTGCTCAGAAGCGTGTTGAATGCGCCGCCGGTGGGCCGGTACAGCCAGCGCCAGAGATAGATCGACACCACTAAAGGCGTGATGACCGGCAGGTAGTAGAGCGAGAGGTAGATGTTCTGCCATTTGCCCAGGATCTGGCTCAGGGCCAGAGCGAAGAGCAACGCGATGGTGAGGCCAAGGCTGATTTCGACGACCGAGAACAGGACCGTCTTTTCCAAGGCTTGCCAGAAGTACGGGTCGGTAAAGGCCTTGGTGAAGTTGCGCAGCCCGACGAACTTGGGATTGGTGATGAAGTCCCAGTTTTGAAAGGCGAGCCAGATGCCGGTGCCGAAGGGGATGATGAAGATGATGGTATAGAAGATCAGGATAGCGGCGGAATAGATGAGCGCGAAGGGGCTGGCGCGACGGAACCTCCGCCACACGCTGTCACGGCGGGCGACCGGTAGGTGCGGTAACGTTTGACCACCGGAGACGGGGTGATCCTGCAACGTAGTCATACTTTTGTTTCCGCTGGTTCGCGGGCGCCGCGTACACAGGTACGCGGCGCCCTCTCAGACTGCTGTTTTGTGAGGTCAGGCTGCCAGACGTTCTCTGGCCTGATCTTCCTGTTCCTGCAGGTAGGCGTCCATGGCGGACAGTGCTTCCTGGATGCTGATCTCCTGGCGCATGGCGCGGTCGAACTCGGCTGCTGCCGGGCCTTGCTGGGCGACGTGGTCCTGCGGATAGCGGGCGTGCGGCCACATGCCCTCGGCAACGCGCTTGGAGACGAGGCCGTACTTGACATCGCCGATGCCGGGATCGTTGTAAACGCCCTTTGAGGGAACGACGCCCGAATAGAAGTCAAGCGCCTGCAGGAGCGCGCCGTTGCTGACGATCAGCAGGGCAAAGTCGACGGCGGCATCCAGCTTGGCCGAGTCCTCGGCCAGCCGCTTCGAAAGCCCATAACCGGCGACGTGCTGCGGGTAGAGTATGTATTCGACTGCGTTTGCGAGGGGCGGCGTGACGATGTTGTCGGCCGGCACGTCGGCCACGTCGGTCATGACGCTCATGGTCCAGGCGCCGTTGCCCCAGATGGAGACGAGCTGCTGGGTACAGGCCTCGTATTCGCTGGTAAACAGCTCGAAATCGACGGTCTTGTGGACATGGTAGACGTCGTGCAGGATCTGCGCGGCGGCGGCGCCCACTTCGCTGTCGTGGGACCAGACGCCGCTCTCCTTGTCGAAGAACTCCCCGCCCAGTTGCCAGATCAGGGTCCAGAGCAGCTGATACTGGGAGCTGGAAATCGAGTAACCTGAGCGGGTGACTTTGCCCTCATCGTTCGTCTGCGTCATGGCGGTGCCGGCCTCGATCACGTCTTCGTAGGTCCCGAAGTTCAGGTAATCGACGCCCGCTTCGGCGCAGTGGTCCATGTTGACCGTCATGGCCGCGCCGCGGATGCCGGCCAGCCAGGGCAGGTAGTAGACCTTGTTGCCAGGGACTTCGACCGCCTGGAAGGCGGCCGGCCACATCTTCTCTTCGAGCTCGGCGGCGCCGCCGGCGGCGTCGGTGATGTCGAGGAAGACGCGGGTGATGTCGGTGGCGACGACCCAGTCGGTGTACATCATCATGACGTCGCCCTCGGTGCCGGAGGCGATGGAAGGCAGCATCTTGTTGAGCAGGTCGCCGTAGCCGATCGCCTGGAGGTCGACGGTTACGTTGTCGTGGTCTTTTTCGAACTCGGGCTGGACCCATCCCATGATGCGGTTGGCGCCGTCCCAGTCCTGGTACCAGACGACGAGGTCGATCGGCTCGTCCATGGCGTCGGCGCCTTCCATGCCTGCATCGGGTGCTACCGGGGCGCAGGCGGCCAGTGCGGCGGCGGCGCCGATACCGGCTCCCGCTTTGAGCAGCTGTCGACGACTAAACTCTTGCATGTTTCGCCCTCCTGAAAGGCTCTCTTGGCCGCCGCGGGTGCGGCGCGCCGTTCGATTGGATTTGGGTGGAATGTACTATGTACGGGCGGTTGATTAAGCGGGAAGTATAGCATTGCGGTTGCGGCTGTCAAATTTTGGGCGACTGTATTCTTGGAACGGCGGAACGGCAGTGGATAATGGATAGTGGGGAGTGGGCAGGGGGAGAAGGTGGGGACGATGCGGGCGCCTGAGGGGGTGCCGCGAGATCGGGAGATGTGATATTGGGTTGGGAGGCGGGCGGTGTGGGGGATGTCTGCGCCCGCTAGCGGTCCTTGGCGAAAGGAAAGGGTTTGGGAATATGAGAGAGATTCTGATCTCGTTGTTGATGCTGGGGTTGATCGTTGGGTTGGACTGGCTGGGATTGGAAGGGAGCGGCCTGTATCAGTTCGTGGGCTTGTTGCGTTTTGAGCTGGATGGGGTCCCCATTGGAGGCGGGGTGGGCGGCCATGTGTCGCTGCTGGCAATTGTGGTTGGCGTCTTCTATGCGGGGGGTATGCTGTTTACGTGGAAGGGGGAAAGTTTGCAGGCTTTGAAGGGCAAGGGGGGCTTTATGGCGCGCGCTGTGGCCGGGCTTGCGAAGCTTTTTGGGGGCGTGCTGATTACGGTGGCTGCTGCTGCTGTGCTGCGATATGCGTGGTGGCTGGTTGTTCAGATGCTGCGGTAGCGCTGGCAGGGTGTGGACTTTGGGTTGGATGGGCCGAGGGCGGGCGCAAAGCGGGTCCCTGAGGGGAAGCTGCAGTGGTCGGTGGTCGGTTGCCGGTGGTCGGTTGCTGGATGTTGTGTTTCGGGAGGGAGAGGGCGGGATGGGAAATGTCGCGGCACTCTTACTTCGTCGGATGGGTGGGAGAGGAAGGGCCGCGGGGCTTGGTTGGGGGCGGTGCTGCTGCTAGAATGGGGACGCGGTTCTCGCGTTGAGGCGCGGGGGCGCAGACGGGACCCATTTTTTCAGTCAGGATGCAGTGGATGGACCACCGGCGGCTCAGCGCAGTCTCGTTCGGCCACATGGCGATCGATATCATCAATTCGTCGGTCGCGATGATCCTCGCGGTGCTGGTCGTGCCTTTCAATCTGTCGAATATGGAGATAGCGTGGGGCATGATGGCGTTCACGCTGATGGGGTCGCTGACGCAGCCGGCTTTTGGTGTGCTGGCTGACCGGTTTGGCGGGCGGTGGCTGGGCGCGGCGGGGCTGTTGTGGACGTCGCTCTTCTATTTTGCGGCCACTTTTGCGCAGGACTTCATCACGCTGATCGTGCTGATGACGGTCGCCTCGCTGGGCAGCGCGGCCTTCCATCCGCAGGGGGCGATGAATGCGGGGGCGGCCGGGCGGGAGCGTGCGACGACGGGGACGTCGATCTTCTTTCTGCTGGGGCAGATGGGGCTGGCGTTCGGGCCGATGATCGCGGGTTTCCTGCTGGAGGAGATCGGGATGGCGGGGCCGCGGATCATGGCGGCGGCGACGCTGCCATTTGTGGCGTGGCTTGCGGTGGGGCTCCACAGGCCGCTGGAGAAGCCGGAGAGCGAGGAGGCGCCGGTGGGTCCTGTGAAGATTTCGCCGTTCCGTGGGGGGCACGTGTGGCCGCCGACGAAGTCGAGAAGGAGAAGGCAGGGGGTGGAGAGGCCGCGGCGGACGGGCCAGCTCTACGTGCTGGTGGCGTTTGCTGTGCTGGTGGCGCTGCGGGCGTCGGTGCATCAGATATTTTACGGGCTGTTGCCGAAGTATTTCGCCGACCTGGGCTTTTCGCCGTCGACGTTCGGGCTGATGGTGGGGGTCCCGAGCGTGGCGATCGCGCTGGGTTCGATGACGGGCGGTGTGCTGGGGGACCGGTACGACCAGCGCAAGATCCTGATGTTTGCTCTGGCGGCGGCGACGCCGTTTTCGTGGCTGATGCTGGATATTGTGGACGGGTGGGCGTTTTTCCCGCTGGCGTTTGCGGCAGGGTTCATGGTCGGGATTCCACACAGCATTCTGGTGGTGATGGCGCAGCGTTTTCTGCCGGGGCGGCAGGGGCTGGCGAGCGGTGCGATATTAGGTTTCACCTTTGCTGCGGGGGCGTTCGGGATGGGAGTGGCGGGGCCGATTGCGGACTATTTCACGCTGGCGGGGGTGATGCACGCGGTGGCGGTGATGCCGATTCTGGCGGCAGGCTGCGCATTCTTTGTGCGGATGGGCCTAGCGCAGCCGGCGCCTTCGGTTGCGCCGGCGACGGGGTCGGCGGATTGAGTTCGAGCTAGTTTTCAGTTTTGAGTTTCTAGGGCTCGTTGACATTTCGTGCGAGCCATATGAGTGTAGCGGCAAAGTGCAGGAACGCCATGAAGCGTCGAGCTAGCTTTTCATAGCGGGTGAAAATGCGTCGAAACCACTCAGTTCTGTTGATGAAGCGTTCGACGATGTTGCGTTCTCGGTAGCGGATTCGGTCATACTCCCGTGGTTGCCTACGATAGCGGCGAGAAGGATGACCACCTCTACGCAATGCAGCTGTACCGCGTTGCGTACGAGCGCGCGCGGGGAGAAGGCGCGCAAGTACAATCTGGCGCTGGCGTGCGAGGAGCTGGGGGTGGCGGTGGAGAGCACGCATGGGGCGCTGGTGGATGCGCAGCTGACGAGCGCGGTGTTCCGGCGGATTGCGCCGGGCGGAGGGGAGGAGTCAGTTGCCAGTGGGCGGCAGGCGGAATTGGAGACGGGGACCAGGACGGGAGGAGAGGGAGAGTTGGCGGGGGAAATCCGACCTATATGGTGAAGGACACTGAGGCGTTTTATCGGGTGTGCGAGCAGCTGCAGAATATCAACAAGAGGGACCCGTATCTGTTGCGGCGGATAGCGGATATGATGGAGCGGGTGGCAGAGTCGGAGGGGCCGCATTTGGCGGTGAGCTCGGCCGAGTTGGCGTTGCATTACCGGGCGTCGCAGATGGAGCGTGATCGGGTGTTGCAGGAGCAGGAGCTGGTGAAGTCTTTGGGAATTCATGGCTAGGCACGGCACGGCTCGGCTCGGCGCGGCATGGCTTGGCAGAGCATGGCTCGGTTTGGTTTGGCATGGCTGGGCATGGCGAGGCGAGGGTTACGCGGCAAGGCACGGCTCGACCTGGCATGGCTTGGCATGGCGGGGCAGCGCGTGGCTCGGCTTGGCGTGGCAAGGCACGGCAGGGCGAGGCTTGGAACTCATGGCATGGCTGGGTGCGGCAAGGTCCGGCTCGGCGCGGCAGGGCTGGGCGCGGCATGGCGGGGCACGGCTAGGTCAGGCTTGGCAGGGCGAGGGAATCGGGGCCCGGCGGGGCATGGCAGGGCGATGCAGGGCATGGCTCGGCGTGGCAAGGCGAGGCTCGGCGTGGCAAGGCTTGGCACGGCAGGGCAGGGCATGGAACGATCGAACGACCACGAGAAAAGGAGGAGACGGTGGGAAAAGACCCATACGGCGGGAATTTCAAGCTGGCGAAGGCGCAGGCGTTCGACCGCTCGGCTGGAACCTGTCAGCTGTGCGGGACGGCGCGGGCAACGGAGGCCCATCACTGGGCTTTCGATAGCTACCCGTCGGGCGAGGAGGTAACAGCGAACGACCTCGTGGCGCTGTGCAACTTGTGCCACGAGGTCGCAACCAACATTCGGCGAAAGCTTCGAACCGCCACCAGTCCTTTCGATGCCTTCGCCGCCATTTCAAGGAGCATAGCAAATTGTTGTATCGAATCAAAGTCGCCGGAATTAACGCCCTCCTCATGCACAACGGGGCAGCCGGGCTTGACTCCCGCAGCCCTATCAGCCGTGAGATCGCAGCGATCACGGCCAAGCGCGGCGGCAACCGCCCCGAAGCCGAAGACGATCGACTTCGCGAGCTCGAATGCCAGCGCTCCCTTTGGCTCAACGAGAGCGGAGCGCCTACGATCCCAGCGGCAGCTATCCGGGCGGCGATCGAAACCGGCGCCCGCAAACGCAAGCAGGGGCCCCAGGTCCGCGGCGGACTAGTCATCGTCGCCACGGCGTTCGATTACGACCGCGAGCGCTACGGCCACACTAGCGAGGAGATCGGCCGCAACGCGCAGTTCACGGTTCCGGTTGTTGTCCAGCGCAACAGAGTTGCCCGCACCAGGGCCAAGTTTGAGATACCTTGGTCCTGCACCTTCGAGGCCGATGTCGACGAAGAGCTTATTGACAAGGACCAGCTGCTCGAGTGGATCGATATTGCGGGCCGCCAGGTGGGTGTCGGCGACTGGCGGCCGGAGAAGTCCGGCACTTATGGCCGCTTTAATACGGAGTTTATCGAGGCGATAGGAGAATAGCTGCTTCTGTTTTTCAGTCGCGCCCTTCGTTCGCGCGCCAGGCGGCAAAAATTCGGCCGAGTATTTAGTACTACAACCGCACATTGATGAAAGGGGGTTCCTTCGTTAATAATGAGAGCAAAGGAGCAGAGACGGAGGAGCTATGGAACTGAGCGAATTGGAGGAATGGGCGGACGAATTTGAAGCGTATCACAGTCGATTTGCTTCTCTGTTTGGGCGCAGAGAGGTACAGAAGCAAGCGGTGAAGTATCTGCAAGGGTTGATATCGCCGGTGGGACGGAAGAATGGCTGGCAGTTGGCGGAAGCGGTTGGCGACAAGAGGCCGGATGGGACGCAACGATTGCTGTACAAGACGAAATGGGACGTCGATGCGGTGCGGGATGCGTTGCAGCGCTTTGTGATAGAGGGATTCGGGGCTGCGGATGGAGTCGGGGTGGTCGACGAGACGGGATTTCTCAAGAAGGGGGTGAAATCGGCCGGTGTACAGCGTCAGTATAGTGGAACGGCTGGCAAGATCGAGAACTGTCAACTGGGGGTCTTTCTGACCTATGCAACGGCGCAAGGGCATACCTTTTTGGATCGGCGGCTCTATCTGCCTGCGCAATGGTGTGCGGATAGAGCGCGTTGTCGGGAAGCCAAAGTGCCGAGCGCTATCCGTTTTGCCACCAAGCCTGAACTGGCGGTAGCGATGTTGCGCCATGCGTGGCGACTGGGCGTGCCGATGCGCTGGGTGACGGCAGACGAGGTCTACGGTGAAGCGTCCGTCCTGCGGGATGTCGTGGCTGAAAGTGGGCGTTGGTATGTCGTGGCGGTGCGCGTCCATGGCAGTGTATGGTTGGCGCGTCCGGAGGTCGCTGTCCCTGCTTGGCAGGGAAGAGGTCGCAAACCAAGCCAAGAACGAGTCCTTGATGAGAACGCACGACCGCGGCGGATCCCGGCGCTGGTCGCATCCTGGCCTGACAGCCGCTGGCAGCGTCTGCAGATAGCGGAAGGGGAGAAGGGCGCGCGTATCTACGACTGGGCCTGCCAACGAGTCGTAGAGAACCAAGACCAGATGCCGGGACGGGATGCTTGGCTCCTGGTGCGCCGCTCGTTGACTGAACCGCACGAGTGCGCCTACTTTCTCTCCAATGCGCCGCCTGAAACTGCCTTGCTGACCCTGGCCCAGGTCGCCTCGACTCGCTTCACCGTTGAGCAGTGTTTCGAAGAGGCCAAAGGCGAAACCGGCCTGGACCACTATGAAGTACGCGATTGGCCCAGTTGGTATCGACATATTACCCTCTCCATGATGGCACATGTATGGCTCGCCTGGCTTCGTCGCAGACGCAACCAGGAAAAGGGGGGCTTGAACCCTTGCTCGCCGAGTTGACCGTGCCTGAAGTAAAACGTTTGCTCGAAATCGCCTTGCCCTTACCATCTCGTTCGCCCGCACTGCGTCTCGCTTGGTCACTCTGGCGCCGCACCAAACGGCAACAAGCTCGCCAATGCCACTATAGGAACCACTCTGACCTATCTCTCTTTCCATCCTTACCCCAACCACCCTAACTGCGGTTGTAGTATTAGAGCCTCTAACAAAAGGGGGTCAGGCGTCGGAAGCAGATGATTGAACAGCCCAGGGAGAGGAAGGCTTCATGGATGTCAGCACGGCGCTCGTAGCGCACCCGCAGCCGGCGGAACTGGCGCAGCCAGCCCAGGGTGCGCTCCACCACCCAGCGGTAGACACCCAGTCCGCTCCCGTGTTCCGCCCCGCGACGGGCCAGCGCTGGCGCGATGTGGCGCTCTCGCAACGCCTTGCGCTGTCGCTGGGAATCATAGGCCCGATCCCCATACAGACGCGCCGGCCGGCGCCGGGGACGGCCGCGGCGGCCCCGCACCGGCGGCACGCCATCCACCAGAGGCAGCAGTTGGGTTACGTCATGGCGGTGGGCGCCGGTCAGAGTTGCCGACAGCGGGATCCCATTGGCGTCAGTGAGCAGGTGATGCTTACGCCCCGGCTTGCTGCGGTCGGTAGGGTTGGGGCCGGTTTTTTTCCCCACCCCCCACGGCGCGCAGGGCCGCGCTGTCCACGCTGGCCCGCGACCAATCGAGACGGCCCGCCTCTTGCAGTTGGGACAAGAGGGTCTCATGCAGCTTTTGCCACACCCCGGCCGCCTGCCAGTCCCGCAGCCGACGCCAGCAGGTCATCCCAGAACCGCAGCCCATCTCCTGGGGCAGCATCTCCCAGGGTATGCCGCTCTTCAGCACGAACAGAATGCCGGTCAGGGCTTTGCGGTCCTCCAGGGGCTTGCGTCCCGGATTGCGCAACCGCCGCGGCTTGGCCGGCGGCAGCAGCGGCTCTACGATCTCCCATAGCTCGTCGCTTACCAAAGGTTTGGCCATCAGACGCTACCTCCCAGTTCCTCACTCATGCACGACGCCGCTGCGCCGCAGCTGCAGGGACTGCCGAGACTTTAGCCCGCTGACCATCGATTGACAAGCCTTTTTGTTAGGCGTTCTTAGTTTTTGGTTGGTGTTTGGTGGGGTTTGGGTAGGTGGCTCGGCCGGCGCCTCTTCCTCACTGAGGCCACGCCTCTTCGGTTATTTCCGCTTCGACGACAGGTCCGCGTGAGCCGGAAACGAGGCGGCCGGTGACGATCCGGCCGTCGTGCTGGAAGACGAGCAGGGCGTTCTTTTCCTGGGCCTGCTGGCGGAGGGCGCGTTTGCCCTCGATGCTGCGCATGGGATCGAGGTCGAAGGAGGGGACCCAGGCGAGACGGTCGATATGTGCGGCCCAGCTGCAGGTGTCGCCGAGGAAGAGGAGGGAGTGGCCGCCGTCCTCGACCCAGACGGCCTGGATGCTGTCGGTGTGGCCGGGCACGGTGACCGAGCGGACACCGGCGGCGAGGTTCTGGTCGCCGTCGACGAGTGCGAGCTGGCCGGAGCGGCGGAGCGGCTCCCAGTTCTGGGGGAAGTAGGTGCCGCGGGTGCGCTCGTTGGGGAAGGAGGCGTCGGCCATTTCGAGGCGCTGGACAAGGTAGCGGGCGTTGGGGAATGAGGGGACGGCCTCGCTGTCGGGGTCGGCGGGATCGCTCCAGTGGGTGCAGCCGCCGGCGTGGTCGCCGTGGAGATGGGTCATGAGGACGATGTCGACGTCTTCGGGGCTGAAGCCGACGCGTCCGAGGTCGGCGGCGAGGCGGCGGGAACTATCGTCCATGCCGAAGTTGCCGCGGTCCCTGGCGGTGAGCTTGTCGCCCTGGCCGGTGTCGACGAGGATGAGGCCGGCGCTGGACTGGACGAGGAGTGAGCGCATCTGCACAGGTATGCGGTTCTTGTCGTCGGGGCGGATGACCCGTTCCCAGAGGACGCGGGGAACGAGGCCGAAGAAGCCGCCGCCGTCGACCAGCTGGCGGCCGTCGCTGACGATATGGCAGGGAATGGAACCGATTTGGAAGGAATAGGGCATGGCTGCTGTTCCTGCTGGCGAAGGGCGTATCGGCGGGCGTTCGGGACGTGTGCGGCTCGATGCGGAGTATAGCACGGGGCGAAAGGGATGGGATAGTTTTCGGTATTGAGTTGCTAGGAGTCGTTGACATTTCCATGAAATAGGCAAGCTCCGCGCAACGAAAGGCGTGGAAGAAGGGGACCGGACGGCATTTGGCCGTGCGCCAGGGGCATTCCGCTGCTTTCGCTCCAAATGTGGATTCCAAATGAGTCCACGAACTTGCGCATATCAATGGAACGAGTGAGACGCCTACGACGCCAGGCCGCATCCCGTGCGAAGACTCTTGGTTTCAAATCTGAGGCCCGTGGATTTCAGATTATCCAATAACTGTCATATTATTGTGAACGGATGCTTTTCTGTTTCCAAAAATTTTTTTCTCGCAAACGCTCGTAAACGCTCGTAGATCTCTCGTAAAACGCTCGTACGAGCGTTTACCTGTTCCCGTGCCTGGACACGCTGTTTGTTCACCGCGCGCCCGGTCCGGGCTTTGGTGTAACAGCGCCGAAACTGTCTCTTTTCAGCCGCTTTGGAACCCCGCCTTTGCACCGAACGCAGCCGGGAGACTTTGCCTTCTCGCCGCACCTTGCAAATGTCAACCAGTTCTAGCTTTCGGTCCTGGTTTCGAGCTACTGGGAGCGGCGCTCGGAGACTGGAGAAGGATTTGGGAGGGCAGGCGCAAGGCCTGCATCTACGGGTAACTGCATGGGATGGGCGGAGCCGCAATTGGTATGAATTCGCAAGGTTTCTTTTCCGGTGAGGCGGCGCGGGTTCGGCCGCGCAGGCTGGTGCAGGGGCTGATCTTCGACTTTGACAATACGCTGGCGCGGCTGGCGGAGCCGCTGGACGGGCTGATGGCGCAGGGGGCGGAGACGGCGGTGGCCTACATGCGCTCGACCGGCATGACCGACCTGCCCGAGGAATTCGCGGGGCACCTGGTGGAGGCCCGCCTTTTCGCCCAGCAGAAGTCGGAAGATGAGCAGGAGGAACACACGGCGGACGATACCTTGAGCTTTCTGCTGCAGTTTTTCAACTACCCGGCCTCGCGCATGAACGAGGAGGTGCTGCGGCAGGCGGTGGACCTTTTCTATGCGCCAGAGATGACGGCGTGGGAGCCGGTGCCGGGCGCGATCGAGCTGCTCGCGGAGCTGCGGGATGAGGGTTTCCCGCTGGCGGTGATCGCGAACTACGCCAGCGACCGGGTCTTCCAGCGAATCATCGATTACACGGGAGTGCGGCCCTACGTTGATGTCTGTTTGAGCAGCGCGGCGGTGGAGTGGCGCAAACCGGAGAAGGAGATCTACGATGCGGCGCTCGGGCGCTGGGACGCGGAGCCGTATGAGCTGGTGTGTGTCGGAGACAGCCTCAAGCACGACGTCGCGGGCGGACAGGCGATCGGCGCGCTGACGGTGCATTGCCGCATGATCCCGCTTGCTGAGGACCAGCGGATTGTGGAGAGCGTGCAGCCGGACGCGGTGATCGACGAACTGGCCGAGCTGCCCGCCATGGTGCGGGCGTGGAGCTGAGCGTGGGCGGAGAGAAAGGTGCGGTCAACCAGACTTTTCCGGTAACGATTAGCCGCGAGTATCCGCCAGCACCGCTGGTGGCGGTGGCGGCGGCGGTGCTCGACGACGCCGGGCGCGTGCTGATGGTCAGGCGCGGGAAGCCGCCGTCGCTGGGGATGTGGGCGCTGCCGGGGGGTCTGCTGGACCTGGGTGAGCCGGTGCGGGACGGGGTCGTGCGCGAGGTGCGCGAGGAGACCGGGGCGGAGATCGAATTGGTCGAGCTGCTGGACCTGTTCGAGCCGATTCACCGCGACGCTGAGGGATCGGTGCGCTACCATTATGTTGTTATCGATTTTTGGGCCCATTTCCGCGGGGGCGCGGTTGCGCCGGCGGATGACGCCGACGGGGCCGATTGGGTCTCGCTGGACAGGTTGGACGAGCTGCCGATGGAAGACGCCACACGCCGCGTCGTGCGCAAAGCCCACGCCCGCTGGCGGAATGGGCGGGCGGGCGCCTGAGCTGCCCACCCTCCCACGGGTTGACCCCTCTCTACTACAAGTAGTCGGACAGTTGCAGGTCCGGCGCGCGGTTGTGCCGGACTAGGACTCGCTGAACGCGTAACCGCTTTCTCCGGCTACGACTTCCTCCACAACTTCTCCCCTTGATTCGATTCCCGAAAAGAGCGTGCGCGCCTCCTGAAGATGCTCGAAGCCGCCGACGAGCGTCAGGTGGTCCCCCTGTTCGAGCTGGGTATGGCCGCGCGGCACGATGAACTCTCCGGAGCGGCGGATGGAGAGGATCAGCACGTCGCCGGGCAGGTCGATCTCGCGCAGGGCCTTGTCGTCGAAGCTGGGCTCATAGACAACGACTTCGCCGACTTCCTTGTTGTCGTCGGTGCGGGTCAGGAGCTCGTAGATGTCGGGGTTGCGGGCCAGCAGGCTGAGGAGCGCGGCCTGGTCCAGGGCGGGGTTGAAGACGGTGACGTCGATGTTTTCGAATTCGGCCAGGCGGCTGGAGTCGGTGACGAGCGTTACGATGTGGTTGACGCCGTAGCGTGTGCGGGCGGCGTGGCAGATGTGGAGGTTGAGGTCGGTGTCGGCGGAGGTAACGACGACGGCTGGGGCCTGGTCGAGCCGTTCACCGAGCTCGGGGTCGTCGTCGTCAATTCCGGCCTGTATGACGTCGATCCCGTTAGAGGTGCGTTGTCGGGCGCGTGCGACCTGGTTGGGGTCGGCGTCGACGATGAGGACATGCTCGTGATGGCCGAGCAGCTGTTCAGCGACCTGGACGCCGACGCGGTCGCCGCCGAAGACGACGATGGGATGGAGTGCGGCGGCGGGGGCGCGTGGGACGATGCGGTTAAAGATCAGGGGGGCGGCCGTGACGGTGACGACGGCGACAAGGATAATCATCGCGTTGATTGATTCGCTGATGATGCCCAGCTGCAGGCCGATGGCCGAGGCGGCGACGATGAGGGAGAGGCGGGAGGAGAGAAGGAAACCGGCTGAGAAGGTCTCGCGCCAGGTGAACTGAAGCCTGAAGAACAGGGCCGGCAGCATTTTGACGAGGAAGGCGGCCAGCACGAGGAAGGGGAGGAAGAGCAGGGCTCCGGGAGAACTGATGAGAACGCCGAGGTTGAAGTTGGCGCCGACCATGATGAAGAAGATGGGGATGAAGAATCCGAAGCCGACGGCCTCGAGCTGGTGCATCGCCTCCATGTCTTCGCGGGTGGAGATGAGGGAGAGCATGGCGCCGGCGATGAATGCGCCGAGGATGATCTCTGCGCCGAGCGTTTCGGCGAGGACGACGAAGAGCAGCATGACGGTGAAGGCGCCGCGGATCTTTAGGCGGGCGGTGGCGTGGCTGAGATCGTCGAGCCGGCGGCGGACGGCCTGCACGCTGTCCATGATGCCCAGACGGTAGAGGATGAAGAAGACGACGAAGAGAACGCTGATCAGGAGGATGTCGAGCCTGAGGCCGTGTGAGACGGTGGCGACGACGATTGTAATGAGGAGCATGGTGGCGAAGTCGGCGATGAGGGCGGCGATGAGAATGGTCTGACCGAAGCGGCCGCGGGTCAGCCCTTGCTCTTTGAGGACGGGCATGACGACGCCGAGTGAGGTTGTGGACATGATCAGGGCCATCATCCAGGGGTTGCGGACGAGCCCCAGGCGCATGAGCACGAGGCCAACCACGGTGGAGAGGGCGAGCGTGAGGAGGAAGCTGAGCAGGCCGATCGAAAACGGCCCGACCCTGCGGTGGCCGTGCGCGCCGGTTGCAGGGCGTTCGGAGCGGGCGCCGCGGTCGGACAGGTTGCCGGTGCGCTCCACGTTCAGGTTGGCGAAGTCGATTTCGGTCCCGGCGAGGAACATCAGGAAGACGAAGCCGAACTCGGCCAGGAGCGTGAGCAGGGGCTCTTCGTGGGTCACCCAGCCGAACCCGCTGCGTCCGATGACGATACCGGCCAGGATTTCGCCGACAACGATAGGCAGCCTGAGGCGTTTGAAGCGTACAAGCAGCAGGGGAACGATGAAAGCCAGGGCGATGACGATCAGTAGCGGGGCAAAGCCGGCTTCAGCATCCATAGATGTTCCGGGCTCTCATGGTTGGAGCAATCTGAGCATTGTGCAGGTCGGTTGTGATGCGGCTGGAGGCCCCGCGCGATGGTTTGATCGGGTATTCTGATTCTGTTACCCTAACATTCATGAACGGGGACGGGCAAGAATCTCTGCGCGGGGTGATCGAGCGGATCACATTCCATAACGAGGAGAACGGCTACACGGTTGCCAAGCTGGCGCTGGAGATGCCGACGCCTCAGCTGCCTCACTGGCAGAAGGAGGCGCCGATCGTGGGAAACATGGTCGGCGTCAATGTGGGGGAGGCGGTCGAGCTACAGGGGCGTTGGGAGATGCACCCGCAGTACGGCAAGCAGTTCAAGGTCAGCGGGATGCGGACGGTGCTGCCGGCGACGGTTGCCGGAATCGAGAGATACCTTGGCAGCGGGCTGATCCGGGGCGTTGGGCCGGTAACGGCCAAGCGGGTAGTGGCCCATTTTGGTGAGCGGACGCTCGACATTATCGATGGCGAACCGGAGCGGTTGTCGGAAGTCAGCGGGGTGGGCCGCAAGCGGCTTTCGATGATCAGGGCGGCCTGGGCTGAGATGAAGGCGATCAAGGAAGTGATGATTTTTCTGCAGGGGCACGGGGTCAGCGCCGGACTGGCGACGAAGATCTATAAGCGTTACGGTGACAACGCGGTCGCCATCGTGCAGCAGGACCCGTACCGTTTGTCGGAGGATATTTTTGGCATCGGCTTTGTGACCGCGGACAAGATCGCGGGCGCGCTTGGCATCGTCGGGGACGCGCCGCAGCGGATCGCCGCGGGCGTGGCCTACACGTTGGAAAAGGCTGCGGGAGAGGGACATGTCTATCTGCCGAGCCCAGAGCTGGTTGCACAGGCCGACCGGCTCCTCGATGCCGGACGAGAGAAGACAGCGGCGGGCGTGCTGCGGCTGGAGGGGGCGGAGCGGGTGAAGTTGGCGGCGGAGCCCGGTGCGGAGGCGGGCGCGCTTCACTGGGCGGTTACCGGTGAGTACGGGCCGTCGGACAAGAATTCACTTCCCCTTTTGCCGGAGAGCCGCAGCGCGTTTGACGAGCCGTCCGACGAGCGGATCGAAGCGCTGTTGCAGGGAGAGGAGGCGGTCTACCTGACGCCGATGTATTACGCCGAGGTTGGGGTCGCCAATCGCCTGGGGCGACTGGCGCAGGGCGGTGACGACGCGATGCCAGGGGCATTGCGCGGCCTTTCAGCGTTGGACCATTTGCGGCGGGTGGACTGGGAGCGGAAGTTTGGGCAGCTTGAAGGGGCGCGGTCAGACGGGTCGCGTCTGCGGCTTGTGCCGCGGCAGAAGGCGGCGGTGCGCTCGGCGTTGACCCACCGGCTGACGGTGCTGACGGGAGGCCCCGGAACGGGAAAGACGACGGTCGTGCGCACGATCCTCGATCTGTGCGAGGAGGCGGGGGCCGTTGCGCTGCTGGCTGCGCCGACCGGTCGCGCGGCCAAGCGCATGGCCGAGGCGACTGGACGCCCGGCGAAGACGGTCCACCGCCTGTTGGAGTTTCAGCCTGGCGCCGGCTTCTCCTTCAAGCGCAACGAGGAGTATCCCCTGCGGGGAGACCTTCTGATCGTCGACGAGGCCTCGATGCTGGACCTGCTGCTGACGAACAGTCTGTCGAAGGCGGTCCCGCCGGGGATGTCGCTGTTGCTGGTGGGCGACGTGGACCAGCTGCCTAGCGTGGGGGCGGGCAATGTTTTGGGCGACATGATCGCGGCGATCGAAGAGGGCGGCGGCGATGCGGCGCAGTCCGGGGAAGCGGAAGTCTGGGGCGAGGCGGCGGTTGTGCGCCTGGAGACGATCTTCCGGCAGGCGGCCGGCAGTTACATTGTGGAAAACGCGCACCGCATAAATCGCGGGCATATGCCGGTCCTGACGCAGTCGGCGGCGGATGGAGAGGCGGCTGCTGACTTCTTTCTCTTTCGCACCGAGGAGCCGGAGCGGGCGACCGAGCTGTGCGTTGAGCTGGTGCAGGAGCGGATTCCGAGCCGTTTTGGGATAGAGGCTGAAGAGATCCAGGTGCTCAGCCCGATGCACCGGGGTGCGGCCGGGGTCGGTGCGCTGAACGAGGCTTTGCAGGGGGCACTGAATCCGGCCCGGCCCGACCGGGCCGAGCGCGCAATGGGCAGCCGCGTTTTTCGCGTCGGCGACCGCGTGATGCAGGTGCGCAACAACTACGATAAAGATGTATTCAATGGCGATATGGGCTATATTAAGAGTGTCGATGGGGTCGAACAGCGTTTGTCGGTCGAATTTGATGGGCGCCAGGCGCTGTACGATTTTCTCGATCTGGACGAGTTGGTCCATGCCTACGCCATCAGCGTGCATAAGAGCCAGGGGAGTGAGTTCCCGGCGGTCGTCATACCGGTGCTGACAGGCCACTATATGATGCTTCAGCGCAATCTTCTCTACACGGCAGTGACGCGAGCGCAGCGGCTGGTCGTGTTGGTCGGCCAACCGAGAGCGATTGGAATCGCCGTTGGCAACGACAAGGAGGCCCGGCGCTACAGCGGTCTGACCGCGCGTCTGCTCCGGAGCTCGGCAAAGGAGATCTTTGCATGAACAGCAACGAAAAGCCACTGGTCGCGGTACAGTTGTACAGCCTGCGTCATCTTTCAGACAGCTTCGACGAAATCGCGGCCGCGGCCGCGCAGGCTGGGTATGAGGGCGTCGAACTGATTCCTTTGCCGGACCATTCGGGCCTGGAGGCGAAGGCGGTCCTGGAGGAGCACGGTTTGCAGCCGGTTTCTGCCCACGTTCCCTACGAAGCGCTGGCGGAGGAATTCGCCGCGACGGTGGAATTCCAGGTTGCGGCGGGCAACGACCTTCTGATTTTACCGGGGCCGGCCCAGGAGGTGCGCGCGGCGGAGAGCGGCGAGGCGTGGCGGGCGTTCGGGAAGACGCTCAACGAATTGGGCCGGCGCTGCCGCGAGGAGGGCCTGCGGCTGGGTTATCACAACCACGCCTTCGAGATGGCGACGTACGACGGGGCGCGGGCGATCGACTGGCTGCTGGACAGCGCCGACCCGGAGAACCTGTTTTGGGAACCGGACCTGGCGTGGATCAGCGATGGCGGCGTGGACCCGCTGGAGATGATAGAGAAGTACGCGGGGCGCTGTCCGCGCATTCATGCCAAGGACCTGGCGCGTCCGGGCGAGAACGAGGACCAGATGGGCCTTGCCGATGTCGGCTACGGTACGCTGGACTGGGAGGCGCTGCTGCCGGCGTGCCGCGCGGCCGGCGCAGAGTGTTACGTTGTCGAGCATGACCTGCCCAAGGACCCGGTCGCCAGTGTGCGCCGTAGCCGCGAGTTTTTGGAAGGCCGGGTGCAGCGGGCATGAGGACTTCGTGCATCGCCATTGGAGGGAATTTTGGCTAAGTCGGCAATGTTTGAAGGGCTCGTTTTTGACGAGCGCCGCAACGCCGCGCCGGTGAAGTATGTCGGTGAGCGCCCCTGTTACGTGGTCGACGAGGATGGGTTCCTGCGCCACATAGACGCCGCACAGGTGGACCAGCAGGTACTGGACTATCTGAAAGGGCAGGTCGACCAGCACCGGGACCTGGCGGTGAGCGGCATGTTGGACCTGATGGGGAAGAACGACATTTTCACGAAGGCGGCGGTGGAGTCTTCGATCGACAATATCGATCAGGCGGTCGGTCAGGAGATCCCGGAGCAGTCGCGCCAGTGGCTGGGGATGATGGGCTTCCGCGTCATCATAGACGACGGCGGGCACGTTGTGGAGATCGAGATGCCAGCGGGCGGCATCGAAGAGGACGACGACTACTGATACCGGGACGGCGAGCGGACGCGCGCTTGCGTCCGCCCGCGCTTTCACCTGTCTAGGAATTCAGGTGCCAGTCGGGGTCGGTCAAGGCCTCGTAGACAACGCCGCCCTCGACATTACGGGGCATCGGCAGCCCCAGCAGGTAGCAGAGTGTGGGCGCCACATCGACCGCCCGCACCTGACCTCGCAGCGCAATCCCTTCCTTGACGCCGGGACCGGCGAGAATGAATGTGCAATGCTGCCCGGCGATGCCGAAGCTGACGGACGGGAGCTGTTTGCCGTGGGCGCCGTCGAACTCGGGGCGCAGGGCGTAGACGACATCGCCGACGGTGTCACCCCAGAGATTGACCATTTCGGCGTCGGCGCGCGTGAGCGCCAGGGCGAAGGGATGGCGGCCGGTTTCCGGGTCGGTGTAGGCGTGGAGCGCGTCGATGATCGCCAGTTGCGTTTCCTCGTATTCCGAAACCGGCACGATTCCGGTTGGCTCCCGGCCCTGCAGGTTGATGAAGACATGCACTAGGCCGACCGGCGCGGCGCGCGTGCGCGACCAGTCGACCGTGCGCCTGCCGTTTTCCTCGCTGTAGACAAGCAGACCGGCCTCTTCCAGCGCCTCTTCGATCAGAATGGAGCGGAACTGATTGGGCGTTCCGCCGTGGTCGGATACCAGGCAGACCAGCGTGTCCTCGCCGGCGAGTTTGACGATGCGGCCGATCATGTCGTCGATTGAGGCGTATGTGCGGATGACGCCATCGAGGCTCCGCTGCTGCGTCTCCCTGTCGGCGCCGCTCAGGTCATCGGCCTGGCCGAGGAAAAAGTGGCTCGTGTAGTCGGAGGCGTGTGTCTCGATGAAGAGCATGGTCCAGTCGGAACGCGTCTCAGTGAGGTAGCCGGCGACGTCGACGAGCCGCTGGTGATGGAAGTCAAGCAGCTCGAAGTAGGTGTCGTCGTCGATGATGCCGAGCGCGTCCCTGCCCGGATTCTGCAGGAAGTTGCCGACGTGCTGGTCGAGCTCGGCGGCGACCTCGGGCGGCTCGGTATAGCCGAGGGCCGGCCAGATCTGGGGCACGAAGAGCTCGAAGGCGTCGGCCTCGGGCGTGAGGTTGACCAGTTTCATGCGCACGTAGCCGTCGACGCCTTCGCCGTCGATTTCGAAGCTATCGAGCCACCAGTCGGTCCACTCGCCGACCGCGAGCTCGGCAATCGGGTCGGCGGCATCGCGGGCGCGGCAGATGCGCACGTGGTCGTAGCCGTTTTCGCCGGTGGCGTAGATCAGGCCGTACAAGGGCTTGGGCGTTCCCTTTTCTCCCCGCAGCATCGAGCCGCGGCCCCGCACGAGGGGTTGAATCGTCAAGGGTACCTCTTTGAACGGGCGCGCTGAGGGCGGCAGGTTCGACCAGCCTTCGGCGTCGCTGACCGTGACCGAATCGACGTCGGAGACTGTCTGCAGCGCGCTCGGGTCGAGCGTTTCCGGGTCGCGCTGGCCTTCGATCCTGCGGCGCTGCCAATTCCCCGCCACAAAGAGGTGATAGCCGGCGATCTGGTGATGATTGGAGACGCCGGGGCCGGTCCCTTCGACCTGGATGCCCGTGGTTACGGTGGGCGGCCAGGACATTTCCCACTTGACAAGCAGGGGGGTGCCGCCGGCGCGCTCGACGGTGTTCCACAGGTATTCGGCCTGGGACAGGTCGGTGTTGATGCCCCAGACGGTCTCATCGAGGCGGCCGCCGAGCTTGCGGATGTTGAAGTCCATGACGCCGTGGTTGCCGGGCCACGCGCCGGTGGAGGTGGCTGTCCAGCCGGGGGGCGTGAGCGTGGGGAAGACGCCGATCATGGGGCGGTGGGCGCCGCGGTCGAGCAGCTTGCCAAGGTGGGGCATGTGGCCTCCGTCGACCATGTTGTAGACGAGTTCCATGCTGGCGCCGTCCATGCCAATCAGAACTGCGCGCCGTGCGGGGCTCTTCATTGCTTTCTCCTTATGCGGGTTGCGGTTGCGCCGCTGCCGGGGGTGATTTCTGCCGGAATGCCCGGCAGGGTCCGGTCAACATGATAACCCGCAGACGGTCAAAGCGCATAGTGCAGGGGCGGGCTTCAGACCGCCAGTGGCCGGCTGCTGTGCAACTGTTTTGATACGATTGTGATGTTGGACACAATGGGTTGCTTTTGTGCTATAGTTTCTGTAACGTATAATTAAGTTCTTTCACTTCCTTTCCGGCGTCCTTCAGGGAGGGACTATGCAGGCTGGAAACCGCCGAAAGGCGCGTAGATCTAAAGGCGCGGGAAAAACGATTTCGAATCGGATCGTCCTGGGCCAGCTGGTGCTGGTTGCGGCGCTGCTCCTTCCGGCCGGCGGCCTGATCTACGCGCAGTCGGGATTCGTGCCCTTCACCAACAGCATCATCAGCCTGGACGTGTCGCCGGGCGACGGCACTATTGTCGTGGCCGGCACGCTCAACGTGCCGGTCCCCGCGGGGATCTATCGCAGCAGCGACGGCGGCCACACGTGGAGTCGCGCCACTGTGGAGCTGCCTCCTGACACTTCGATCAGCGCGCTCCGGTTCGACCCGCAGGACGGAAACAGGGTGCTGGCGGCGGACGGGAGCGTGGGCAATCTGTTCATCAGTGAAGACGGGGGCCTGAACTGGCGCCAGGAAAGCTCGATCAACCAGATACTTACGCCCAACAGCGGAGTGGGCCGCCTTTTCGCCCGGGTCGAGCAAGGGCAGACCGTCTATTACGCGGGCACACGCTATGACGGTGTCGTGCGCAGCGCGGACGGCGGCCTGACATGGGCGTGGTACGGCGACGGTCTGTCCGCCGGCGCGCTGCGCGTGCGGGCATTTGTGGAAAAGGATGGGACGCTCTTTGCGGGGACGCACGACGGGGTCTGGCGGTTGTCACCGGGCACAAGTGCGTGGACGCGCGTCAACCTGCCGGCCGGCATCATCGCCCGCGGCATGACAAATCACAATGGGCGGCTCTATGTCGGGACCTTTGCTTCCGGCCTCTTTCTGAGCGACGACGGCGTGAACTGGCTGCAGGACCCATCGTTTCCCGCGGGCGTCATCATTTACGATATGGTCGTGAGCGGTGAACAGGTGATTGTGGGCACAAACGTCGGCCTGTGGAGCCAGAGCGTGCCGGACTGGGTGCGGGCAAGCGTCAACGGCGTAGGTTTTGCCAATGCGGTCTACCGCCTGGCTTCATCGGCGACGCTGGTGGGCGTCACCTACGCCGGGACAGAGCAGGACGGCGTACTCCGCACCATAGACAGCGGCGTCACTTTTCTCTCGTCGGCGCAGATTACGCCGTTGGACCCGGCCGAGCTGCCGGGGCAGCCGACGCCCACCTTTACACCTACACCCACAGCGACGGCAACCCCGTCGCCGACCGCGAGTGCGACGCCGACGGAGACAGCTACCCTGGACCCGAACGCGCCGACCTTTACACCGACCGCGACGCCGACGGCCCTTCCGACGTGTGATCCGAGCCTGCCGACCTTCACGCCGACGCCGACCGCGACGGCGACGCTGGACCCCAACGCGCCGACGCACACGCCGACCTATACGCCGACACCAACGCCGACGTGGGACCCCAACGTGCCGACTTATACGCCGACCGCGACGGCGACACCAACGCCGACGCTGGACCCCAACGTGCCGACGCAAACGCCAACTGCGACGCCGACGGCCGTTCCGAACTGTGTCCCCGGCGATCCGACGTCCACGCCTACGGCGACTGCAACGCTGGACCCCAACGCGTCGACCGCCGCGCCAACCTCTACGCCGACGGAGACCGCGATGCCGGACCCCAACGCGCCGACGCCCACGCCGACCGCGACGCCGGAGCCAGGTGCGTCCGATCCCGACGCGGCGACGAGCACGCCTGAAGCGCCGGAGGAGGAAGGGGACATCGAGACCCCAACGCCGACCGCGACCTCGACGCCGAACACGATAGGCAGCGTGGCCGACCGGCTGACGCAGATACCGCCGATCTGGATCGGGGGCGCGGCGCTGTTCTTTCTTCTGATCCTGATTGCCAGCGTCTCGGTGGCGCGCGACGGAACGCGCGATGCCGATGACCTATGACGGGGAGCGCGCCGGTGAGCCGCCAGTCGGGGCGCGAGACCGCCGGACATGACGGGTCCACCGGGGAAGGCGGGCGGGCGCTGGACAGGTTGCTGGCGCAGGTTCCCCAGGCGTTGCGCGTCGGCGGCAATCCAGGAACCCCTGCAATAGAGGTGTGTGCAGTCACCGAGGATAGCCGGGCGGTGCGCGCGGGCGCGCTGTTCGTGGCGGTGCCGGGCATCGTGCAGGACGGCCATCGCTACATTCCACAGGCAGTCGAGGCAGGTGCGGCGGCGGTCGTGGGCAGCCACCCGCTCGACTTGCTGAAGGCGGAAGGCTGGTGGCCGCGGTCGGCCGGCGCACACTATACGCAGGTGAAGGACAGCCGCGAGGCGCTGGCGTGGCTCAGCGCGGCGTTTTTCGGGTTTCCCAGCCGCGGGCAGACGGTGATCGGCGTCACCGGGACCGATGGCAAGACGACGACCTGCGCGCTGCTCGAGGCGATCCTGGGCGAGTCGGCCGACGTGGGCGTGATCACGACGGTCGGCGCGCGCATCGCCGGGGTCGAGCAGGAGACCGGGCTGCACGTGACGACGCCGGAGGCGCCGGCGGTGCAGGCGCTCCTGGCGCAGATGCGTGCGGCGGGCTGCGCGTATTCGGTGGTCGAGAGCACCAGTTTCGGTCTGGAACAGAGGCGGGTGGCGGCGGTCGAGTACGACGCGGCCGCGCTGACCAACATTACGCACGAACACCTGGACATCCACGGTTCGTACGAGGCGTATCGCGCGGCCAAGTTCTTGTTGTTTCGCAGTCTCTTTCGCGGCGGGCAGGCCGCGGCCGGGCCCCGCGTCGCCGTCTTCAACAGGGACGACGGAAGCTGCGAGCCTTTGCAGGCTGTGCTGGCCGAGGAGCAGGCGCGCAACCCCGCAGCTGAAGTAACCCCCTATATATATAGTGTGTCCGATGCGGGCGCGGACGTCTACGCGCGCGGCATCGAGTATCTGCCGGACGCGACGCGCTTTGAGCTGGTCTGGCGCGGGGGCGTGCTGCCTTTGGAGACGCGGCTGATCGGCGAGTTCAACGTGTCGAACGTTCTGTGCGCGGCTGCGGTCGCGCTGGGGCTGGGGATTTCGCCGGAACAGATCGCACACGGGGTCGGCTCTCTTGCGGCGGTGCTGGGGCGGATGCAGCGGATGGATGTGGGGCAGGCGTTTTTGGCTGTGGTCGATTTTGCGCACTCGCCGGCCAGCCTTGAGCGGGCCTTGCAGACACTGCGCCCGCTCGCCGGCGCTGATGGGCGTGCGGGGCGGCTGATCGCAGTTTTTGGCTGTGCCGGTCTGCGGGACCGGGGTAAGCGGCGGCTGATGGGGCAGGCGAGCGGCCGTTTGGCGGATTTCACGATCATCACGGCCGAGGACCCCCGCACGGAGGACCTGGACGCGATCTGCCGCGAGATTGCAGCGGGCGTTGAGGAGGTGGTCGGGCAGGCTGAGAAGAGGAAGGGAACGGGGCAGGGGGGGAACGGGGAGGACGGCGCGCCGCCAGCGTCCCGTTATGCGATCGTGCCCGACCGGGCTGAGGCGATTCGGTTCGGCGTGCAGATGGCGCGAGCGGGCGACGTGGTCGCCTCGTTCGGCAAGGGCCATGAACGGAGTATGTGCTTCGGCGAGACGGAGTATCCCTGGAACGAGCAGGAGGCGATGCTTTCCGCGCTGCGTGCGCGGATGGGGGGAGCCGAGGGGAGTTTATAATTCTTGGTTTTCAGTTCTCAGTTTTAGACTGAAGGCCTCGTTCGAACGGCGGGGTTGTTCTGTTTGAAAGTGGTTTTGTGACTCGGTATGTCGTATTGTAAGATGTGTGGTAGCCTTTATATGCGCCAGAGAGCAGCGGTTGGCGGCCCTCTTACCGGGACAAGGTAGTGAGGCGACCGGCTGCATTGGCGATCTGTCTGTTCAATGTAGAGCAGCGAAAGGCTGTGCGTCCGGAGCACGGTGTGGAGGCGCGTTTGACGTTTCGGCATTGTGTATCTGAATGTTCCGTGATATAACTGATTCAGACTGATTGGTGGACGCGTCGATCGGTGGCGCGCAACTGCAATTATTTGCCACATCTTCGTTAAGCACACACTAAGGAGGCGGCTCGTGCCGGCCTTACTCCGCAAATTCGCAGCCGTTCTGGTCATCAGCTTGGCGTTGGGCGCCTGTGCTGGCGGCGGTAGTGGCGGCTCGACCTGGTTCAACCTCCCGTCGGTGCCGATACGGGTCGATGCCGGCGGCAACGGCAGCGCGCTCGGATTCCCTATGGGCGTGATACTGCAGCAGCCGATGTTGGACCAGTTCGCCGCAGCCGGCGTCGACGTGCTGGAAGCCCGCATCGGCTATCACGGCATATTCCTCCACGCCGACGGCGAGCCTCTGCCCTACCTGAAGTGGAGCGACGAGTCGACCGAGCTTCTGAACGAGATTTTGCCTTATGTCCCCGGCGCGGGGCAGGCGGCTCCGGCGCTGACGTGGCTGCGGCGAATTGGCCTGGGCGCGATCATCGTTTTGCCGACAGCCGGCGGCGACCTGCCGCGCTGGCAGGGCGAGGAGCTGGTCAGCGAGGAGAGCGCGGAGACGACGATCGGACCGCTGCAGTTTGCCAGCATTGCATTCGATGCAGACGGCAATGCGTCGTTTGAAGGCACTCCGGTGGCCCAGCTCGAAGAGGCGCTGGGCGCATCGCTGGGCGTGGCGCTGCCGCCGATGGCGCTCAATATTGTCAATGGGGTGGGGGCAGACCAGTTCAGCATCGCAACGCAGCCCAACGGCATCGATCTGGCCTTTGACGACACGATGCTGGCCGGCCTGGCCTATGACAGCGAGCGCCTGGAAAACCTGGTGCCGATCCTCGGCGCGTTCGTGGACCCGTCGATGGGCGACATGATCGGGAACGTGGTGCCGATGCTGCAGGGCGCGGATTTGGACATTATTGTCTCCTTTACGGGTGAACCGGCGGCGGATACGCTGCTGCCGGCGATTTCGGTCGACGTAGCGGAGGACGGCTCGGCGAGCGCGTTCGGCATTCCGCTGGGGACGGGGTCGCTGCTGCCGGCGGATGTGCTTGCGATTCTGAGCGATTCGAACGTGCTGATGTTGGATTTGAGCATCAGGAGCGAGGGCATCTACTTGGCGCTGAACCAGGAGCCGCTGCCGACGATTGTGTGGAACGAGGCCTCGATAGGACTGATTGGAAAGATCGCGGTCGATCTGCTCAGTGTTAGTCAGGGGATGGTGGACGCGGGGTTGACCGTGTTGCAGAGTCTGCTGGCCAAGACGGATGTGACACTGTCGCTGGGTCTGCCGGGCCAGGATGGGATGACCTTTGCCGACGACTTTGATGTAACGGCGCCCAGCTTTGCGGCGTCGCCGGAGATGGGGAGGCTGGGCCAGATCGGGGCATCGATCAGCAGTGATGGCATGGTCGTGTCGGCGCTTGGCATTTCGCTTGCCGATATGGCAATGGTGGTGCCGCCGATCAACCTGCCGCCGGCTGTTATGAACATTCTGAATGCCGCTGGTTCGGATGCGCTGCAGCTGACGACGTCGACAAGCACGACGGAGCTGGTGGGCGACTCGGGTACGCTGCTGGCTTTGCAGTACGATGACGCGCGCTGAACCGGCTGGTGGTCGTTCTTTCCTCGCTGTCGGACAGGATTGCGTTCATTCAGACGTTGATTGACATTCCCGTGCTGCCCAACCTGCCGCAGATTCTTGGCTCCGGGCTGAACGTGCAGATTGCGCTGGCCGGACAGGATGCGCCTGAGACGAATTTGACTTCGCTGCCGGTCGAAGTGAAGGCAGACGGGGGACTGGCGGTGTTGGGGATCCCGCTGGGCAGTGATCCGAGGCTGCCGCCGGACCTGATCATTCGTATGCAGGAGTTGAACGTCCAGCGGCTGGACCTCAATATCATGGATGCCAGCCTTTACCTGGCGGCGAACGGCGGTAATCTGCCGGTCATCTCCTGGTCCGAGCAGACGATGGATACGCTGCAGCGGGTCGTGGCTGAGCTGCTGCCCCTGCCCCTGCCGCTGGAGGCGGTTGTGGACTTCCTCCAGAACACCGATATCGGCGTGGCGCTCACGCTTCCACCGGCTGACGGGGCGGAAGCGATCATCGTACCGGCCGAGTTCGATGTGACGGCCGTGCGGATGGAGCCGCCTGTGATCGAAAGCGAGTTCAGGCCGGTCCTTGCGCTCGGTCTGACGCTGGAAGGTTCGGAGATTCGCTCGTTTGGCGGGTTGCCGGCTTCGGACCTGGAGGAGATGGGCTTGAGTCTGCCGTCCCTGCCGTCAAACATTGCGTTCATCCTGCAGGATGGTCTGAAGGTGTCGGAGCTGGAGTTGACCTCGACTTCGAATCAGTTGAATGTGGTGGCGGACAACACGGTGCTGCTCACGCTGCATTATGATTCGGCATCGATCCTGCGGGTGCTGGATTTGGCAGCGCCTTTGCTGCCGGAGCAGCTTTCGGCGGCGCTGGATGACCCGGGCATTGCGGAGCTGATCGTCGACGTGTTCCTGCCGCTGATCGTGGGCGCGAAGCTGGACGTGACCGCGGAGCTGGTGCAGGAGTAAGCGGTTTTGCAGCGAAAGTTATACAGCTGAAATGCGGGCGAGAGCGATTCAATCGACTCTCGCCTTTTTCTTTCGCTACGGTGGCCCAGACGACTGTGCGTGGACACGACTCGAATCTGGCCCCGCTATTTCCCTTTCCTGTCCAAAGAACGGCGCCCGCCATAACCGGAGGTGACGATGTTCCAGCCCATATCCAGAGTCTTGCAAAATGCGCTGACGCCGATTGCAAAAGGCATCCTGCTCACCTGGGAGCGACTGGAGTCCGGTGTCAGTTACGATCTGACCTCTCCTGCCGTCATGGCCGATCCCTATACCCTCTACGAACAGCTGCGCCTCAAAGACCCCATCCACCGCATGAGGCTGATCAACGCCTGGGTGTTGACCGAGTACGAAGATGCCCAGACCGTCCTGCTAGATCACAGACGTTTCTCCAGCGGCGAAAACCGTTTCGACTATACCCCCTACCGCACCATGTTGGATCTCGATCCCCCCGATCACACGCGGCTGCGGTCGCTCGTCTCCAAGGCCTTTACCCCGCGGTCCGTGGCAGCGCTTGCCCCGCGCATCCAGCAGATCGTCGACGAGCTTCTCGACGCGGTCGCCGCAGAGGACCACATCGATCTGATCAGGGACTTCGCCTTTCCCCTCCCTATCATCGTCATCGCCGAAATGCTGGGCGTCCCGGCACAGGACCGCGACCGCTTCAAACGCTGGTCCGACGATCTCGCCCTCTCGATCGAGCCCATCCTCACCGACGAACAGATCGCGCGCGTCCAACGCTCCGCCGACGAGATATTCGACTACTTCGAAGGCATTATCGAGCAGAGGCAGGAGAAGCCGCAGGATGACCTGCTCAGCGCGCTCCTGGCCGCCGAGGAAGAGGGCGACAGACTCAGCCGCGAGGAGCTGCTCTCAACGCTCATGCTTCTGCTCGTGGCCGGAAACGAGACCACCCGTAACCTCATCGGCAACGGCATGTTGGCTCTTCTCAGGCATCCGGACCAGCTCCAGCGGCTCAGAGACAATCCTGACCTGCTCGACCCGGCCATCGATGAACTGCTGCGCTTCGACAGCCCTGTCCAGTTCAACATACGCGTCGTTGTGGAGGACACCGAGTTCAAAAACAGGCGGCTTCGCGCCGGGCAGCGCATCATCGCGCTCATCGGCGCCGCCAATCGAGACCCCAAGGTCTTTCCCGTTCCCAATCTTCTCGATATCGGCCGCCGGGACAAAGGCCACATATCCTTTGGCCGCGGCATCCACTACTGTCTCGGCGCCCCCCTGGCTATACTGGAAGCGCGCATCGCCTTCGCCAGCCTGCTGCAGCGCTTCAGCTCGATCCGCCTGCTGTCTGAACCTACGCCCAGATACCAGGTCGTCCTGCGCGGTTTCAGAGAGCTGTGGGTAGAGGTCGAGCATCGACCGCGCGAGCGGCAGCCGGCCCAACCTGAATGACACACCCATTCAGCGACAAGGAAAAGACGGTGTGGACGCCCCATGCCAACCTCGCTCCCGCGGCCCGCTGACCGGAGGGAAGCCCATCGCCTCCGGTTAGGGGTACTCCTCGCGGTGCTTCTGCTGGTCGTTTCGCGCCCCTACGGGAATGCGCCCGATTACAGCATCGGGCGCGCAATAACCTGTCGGTCCAACGAAATGCTCGATCTGGCGAATGGGACGACCCCGTGGGATTGGCTTGGGGCTGTCAGTTCCTGTCGAATCGCGCCGTACTGCCTGAGAGTCGGCGCTGCGAGGGGCTGCCCTGGCGGTCTGAAAGCGCGTTCCAGTGCTCTGCCGGGGCGGGGTCGGGGCGGGCAAAATGGGATTGACCAGTCAGTTCACGTGTGGTAGATTGCTGGCATAATCCTATATCTCAGAAATCCACAGTCTACAATCGAAATTGACCGGTTGCATTCTCCGGCTGCGCAAGGGGGTGATGCCTTTCGAGACGTGAGCAGAGGGAATCTTCATTTTGGGAGGTCGTCCATTGTGCTGCCAGTTCTGCGCGTACGCGCGATTTAAGGGCAGACAAAAACAGGGAGGAGATTCGACGATGACAAGCAAGAGAATGAGCCGCCGCAGCTTTTTGCATCTGACAGCAGCGGGGACCGCAGGCGTGTTGTTCGCGGCCTGTGCACCGGCGCCGGCAGCTGAACCTGCCGCTGAAGAGGGCGGGGACATGATGGCCGAAGAGGCCACTGAGCTCCGCTTGTCGCACTGGTGGGGTGAGCAGCACAAGAAGTGGCTGCCCATTGTGAATGAAAAGGCCAACGTCACGGTAACGGAGGAGATCTATCCCTGGGGCGAGTATCTGACCAAGGTCCTGACCCAGGTGGCGGGCGGCGTGGCGCCGGATATCATCCAGCTTGACCAGAGCCACAACGCCGACTTCTTCCCCAAGAATATCTTTGTGCCTTACAATGACTTCTTGGCGGGCTCCGGTCTTGACATGAGTAAGTGGAACGTCGACCCCGCGCTGGAGCTTGGTTACAATGGCGATATCTTGGCACTGAGCCTCTTCACGATGCAGGGTCGCTCGGTCTATCTGAACCTGGACCTCGTGCGAGCGGCAGGCTATCCCGAAGAGGAGTTGCCCCTGTACGGCAGGGACAACTATGACACGTGGCACTGGGACGACTTTGTGGCCTTCCTGCAGGCTGTCACGATTCAGGCGTCGGACGGCACGTACGAGCAGTACGGCTATGCCGGCGCGATCAGAGACGCACACAGTCTCGCCTATCAGATGGCCAGCTACGACGCTGACCTGGTCGACGATCCGTGGACTTTCGCTGAAACCGAAGCCTTGCTGGACTCGGAGGATGCGATTGCGGCTGCACACGACCTGATTGATTTGACCACCGTGCATGGGGTAGCCCCGACCATCGAAGCCCAGCAAGGAATCGAGGGCGGGCTGTTCAGAGCTGGGATCGCTGTTGCTTCGATTAGCTGGACCAACCAGTCCTATCTCGTGGCCGGGCTGCCGTTCGAGCTTGGCTTCATGCACCTGCCCTTCACGGAGCGACGCGTGCATGGCATTGGTGCCAACCACTGGAGCGTCAACAATGCGTCGGACAATATTCCGCAGGCGCAGGAGGCGGCGCTGATCCAGACGACCGACTACGAGGTCGGTCAGGCGCTGGTGGACCTGGCGGCGACGATATCGGCCTACGATCCGGCCTACTATCTCGATACGCTGCCGGAAGGTGACCTGGGCGTGATCACGCGTATCATGTTGTCGCGCCTCGCCGGCATGTCCGATTGCGACTACTGTTCGGAGGACGTGAACATGTTCAACCGGGCCGGGTTCGGCCGCCAGGGCCGTTTCCTGCAGGATACGGTGCGGGCGGAGATGGAGAAGGCGCTGATCGGCGAGAAGAGCGTCGAGCAGGCGATGCAGGATGCGGACGCGGCGATCGACGAGGAGATTGCGCGCGGATAGGCCGGTGAGCGAAGCAGATTACGCTTACGGGCTCCGGTAGAACGTAGAAGGAGACAAGGGGGAGCGGCCGATGTTCGGGAAACTGAAACTGTCCTTGCAGGCGCGTGAGACGCTCGACGCGTACATCGGTCTGCTCCCCTTTCTGCTGGGGTTCGTGATTTTCACCGCCGGGCCGCTGATCTACTCGTTCTATCTTTCGTTCACCAGCTACGATATTCTGACGCCGCCGCGCTGGCGGGGTCTCGACAACTACGATCGAATGGCGACCGGCGACGATACGCTGTGGCAGTCGCTGCGGGTGACGGTGATCTACACGATGGTGGCGGTGCCGGTGCAGGTGGTCGTCGGTTATGGCATGGCGCTGATGTTGAATCTGAAGGTGAAGGGGCTTTCGTTCTGGCGGACGGCGTTCTACATGCCGGCGGTGGTGCCGGCGATGGCGGTGGCGTACGTTTTTTCGTGGATGCTGCAGTCGGACGTGGGGCTGCTGAACCAGACGCTGCGTTCGATCGGGATTCCGGGGCCGAAGTGGTTCGGCGATCCGAACTGGGTGCTGGCGGCGTTCATCCTGATGTCGGCGTGGGCGGTCGGGGGTACGCTGCTGCTCTACCTGGCGGCGCTGCAGGGCGTGCCAACCGAGCTCTACGACGCGGCCAAGGTGGACGGCGCGAACGCGTGGGGCCGGTTTCTGAACGTGACGCTGCCGATGACCTCGCCGGTTATTTTCTTCGTCTTCCTGACCGGCATGATTGGCACGTTTCAGGTCTTCACGGTCGCGTTTGTGACGACGGGCGGGGGGCCGGGCGAGGCGAGCCTGTTCTATCTGCTCTACCTGTACCGCACTGGCTGGGAGTACCTGGACATGGGTTATGCCGCGGCGATGGCGTGGCTGCTGTTCGTGATCCTGCTGGTGATCACGCTGCTTTCGCTGCGACTGTCGCGGACGACTGTCTTTTACGAGGGTGCGCAGGAGTAGATGATGGCGGATTCGGGAGGTTCGCAGGTAGGGGGGGCGCTGGCACAGCCGCCGACCGGGTTGGGCGGGGATTGGGCCCAGCGCTGGCGGGTGGGGCAGCGGATTATCGGCAGGATGCTGCTCTATCTGGCGCTGTCCGTGCTGACGATCATCCTGGTGGCGCCGCTGGTGTGGATGGTGAGCGCGTCCTTCAAGCCGGAGGGGTACGTTTTCGAGTATCCGCCGCGGCTGATTGCGGAGCAGGTGCAGTGGTGGAACTACGTCGAGGCGTGGAACCAGTTTCCGTTCTGGCGCTCGTTGCGCAACACAATGACGATCGTGGTGGGGGTTGAGATCGGGCGGCTGGCGAGCGCGAGCCTGACGGCCTATGTCTTTGCGCGGCTGCGCTTTCCGGGGCGGACGCCGCTGTTTCTGCTGGTGCTGAGCACGATGATGATCCCGTACCACGTTGTGTTGATTCCGCAATACCTGTTGTTCCGCAACCTGGCCTGGCTGGACTCATTCAAGCCGCTGATCGTACCGCACTTTTTCGGCGGCGGGGCGTTCTTCATCTTTCTGTTGCGCCAATTCTTCATGACGATCCCCCGCGATTACGACGATGCGGCGCGCATCGACGGCGCGGGGACGTTCGCGATCTTGTGGCGGATCATTGTGCCGATGTCGAAGCCGGCGCTGGCGACGGTGGCCATTTTCACCTTCATGGGTGAGTGGAACGACTTTTTTGCGCCGTTGATCTACCTGAATTCGCAGGAGAGGTATACGCTGGCGATTGCAATCCGGCAGTGGCAGCAGGTGGCGGTGTGGGGGGCGGGCGCGTACGTGCCGCCGACCTGGAATGCGATCATGTCGATGGCGACGGTGCTGACGATTCCGCCGGTTGTGCTGTTCTTTTTCACGCAGCGGTATTTCATCCAGGGCGTGGTGATCAGCGGCATCAAGGGCTAAGCGCATTTGACGCCGGAAGGAGGTGTTGCCATTTCGGAGGGGGTGCGTGATTCATCGTAAGGCGTTTCTGTCATGAATAGCGGGTTATGCCAAGAAGGAGGAGACGATGAACGCGAAGCGTAAGCTAACGAGCCGGCGCGATTTTCTGCGTCTGTCTGCGATCGGGGCGGCGGGTGTGGTTGCGGCTGCCTGCGCGGCGCCTGCTGCGGCGCCGGCGGCGGGAGAGAGCGCGGAGGAGGAGATGCCGGCCTCTGCGGAGCCGGTGGAGATCCGGTTGTCGCACTGGTGGGGCGATCAGCACAAGAAGTGGCTGCCGATCGTTGAGGAGAAGAGCGGAACCGTTTTCAAGGAGGAGATCTACCCCTTCGGCGAATATGTGACAAAGGTGTTGACGCAGGTGGCGGGCGGCGTGGCGCCGGACATCATCCAGCTGGGTGGGCCGATGTACCCCGATTTCTTCCCGCGGGGTATTTTTGTGCCGTTCAACGACGTGCTGGCTGAGTCGGGCATCGACATGAGCAAGTGGTACGCGGACCCGCTGGTGGAGCACGGTTACAAGGGCGACATCATGGGGTTGAGCCTTTTCACACAGCAGGCGATGATGGCCTACGTGAACCTGGACCTTGTGCGCAACGCCGGCTATGCGGAGGCGGACCTGCCGCTGTGGGGCGGTTCGAACTTCGACCAGTGGCACTGGGACGATTTCGTCGACTTCATGAAGGCGGTCACGATCCGGAGCTCGGACGGGTCGGTCGTGCAGTACGGCTACCAGTCGGCGGAGACGAGCATCAACGCGTACGGCTACCAGCTGGCGACCTACGATACCTGGTTCATTGACGACACCGAGTATGAGGAGACGGAGTGTCTGCTGCATACGCCGGAGGCGATTGCGGCGGTGCACGACTACGTTGATCTGACGGTGGTGCACGGTGTGGCGCCGACGCTGGAGGCGCAGCAGGGCATCGAAGGCGGGCTGTTCCGGGCGGGGCTGGCGGCGGCGAGTGTGAGCTGGTCGAACCAGACCTACCTGGCGGCGCAGCTGCCGTTCCAGCTCGGCTTCATGCATCTGCCGTGGGTTGAGCGGCGCGTGCACGGGGTCAACGCCAACCTGTGGTGCATCAACAAGGAGTCGGCGGTGATCCCGAAGGCGCAGGAGGCGTCGATCGTTCAGACGACCGACTACGAGGTGGGCCAGGCGCTGGTCGATTTGGCGGCGACGCTGTCGGCCTATGATCCCGCCTACTACCTGGACAGCCTGCCGGAGGGCGACCTGGGCATCATCGTGCAGGTGATGCTCTCGCGGCTTGAGGGGATGTCCGAGTGCGACTACTGCACGGAGGACGTCAACATCTTCAAGCGGGCGGCGTTCGGTCGCGTGGGCCGGTTCATGCAGGACAAGTTCAGGGCCGGCGTGGAGCTGGCGTTTGTGGGCGAGAAGACGGTTGAAGAGGCGATGCTGGATGCCAAGGCCGACATCGACAGGGAGATTGAGGCATCGGCTGCCTGATTTGAAGGGTGAAGCGTTGATTTGAGAGGCGCTCCGGCCGGATTGCCAGCGGCCGGAGCGCACTTTTCTATTGGGGGAACTTTCTGGGAGGCAGGCGATGAACGGTCAAGAGACGGCGGGGACTGGGCCGGGGCGGCCGAATATCTTGATGATCTTTTCGGATGACACGTCGCGGCGGGACTTTGGTTGCTACGGCAATCCGGGCGTGAGGACGCCGCACCTCGATCAGTTGGCGAGCGAGGGGATGCGTTTCAACAACGTTTTCACGACGTCGCCGACATGCGTGCCGAGCCGCGTTTCTCTGTATACGGGGCTGTATCCGATCCGCAACGGGGCGCATCCGAACTGGAGCTCGGTGAAGCCGGAGATCAAGAGCCTGCCTCACTATCTGTCGGCGCTGGGCTACCGGGTGGTGCTGCTGGGGAAGAAGCACATCACGCCGTGGGAGAATTTCCCCTTCGAGTATTACAGTGACGAGGATGAGCCGCTGGGGCCGGGCAGCGCGTTGCAGGGAATCCTGGCGCAGCCGGGAGACAGGCCGTTCTGCATCATCATCTGCAAGTTCAGTGCGCACGTGCCGTGGCCGCACAACGATTACGGCTACGAGCCGCAGGCGGAGGACATTCCGCCCCATCTGCTCGACACGCCGGATACGCGGGCAATGCGGGCGCGCTATTATTCGAAAATCACGGAGATGGATGAGGCGGTGGGTCGGTGCTTGGCGCTGCTGAAAGCGGAGGGCCTGGAAGAGAATACGCTGGTGATCTACACCACGGACCACGGGTCCGACTGGCCGGACGAGAAGTGGAGCCTGCACGATGGCGGGATCAATCAGCCGTTCATCGCGCGCTGGCCGGGTAAGATCGAGGCGGGGTCGGTGAGCGAGGCGCTGGTCAGCTTCGTGGACATTTTGCCGACCTTCATCGAGACTGCCGGGGGCGACGTCGACGAGGTTGTTGCACGCTGCGGGGGGGAGGTTTTGGACGGCGAGAGCTTTCTGCCGGTGCTGCTGGGCGAGGAGACGGAGCATCGCTCGGAGGTGTTTGCCAACTTTACGTGGGGCGTGATGGTGGCCTACCCGATGCGGGCGGTGCGCACGAAGACGCACAAGTATATTTGGAATATCGATTCGCATTTCCGGTACACGTGGCCGGTGGATGTGGGCTGGTGGGGGGAGAGCAGGCCGCCATCGGCCCTGACGCCGATCGCGAGCCATGCCGCGGCGATGTGGGACTCGTGGTTCGAGGAGGCCCAGACCGCTCCGGCGGCGGCAGAAAGAGTGGCGGCGCTGCAGTTCAGGCCGGCGGAGGAGCTGTATGACATCGAGGCCGACCCGTATGAGATGAACAATCTGGCGGACGATCCGGCGCAGGCCGAGCTGCTGGAGAGTCTGCGGGGGAAGGTGCGGGCGTGGATGGTGCAGCAGGGGGATGACAGCGGCTCGGCGTACCATGGGGAGGCGGGCCGCGAGCGACGCTTCTTGGACGAGTTTTACGGGCGGCAGGTGGTGGTGAATGCGCGGATGTACTACGAATCGAACGAGGCGTCTCTGCTCGAGCTGTTATGCCCGGTGTGGCGGGCGGAGATCCGATACACGCTGGACGGGAGCGAGCCGACGCGGGACTCGCTGTTGTACAGCGAGCCGCTTACACTTTCGCCGCCTGCGACCATAAAGGCGAAGGGGTTTTTCGAAAATGGGGAGACGCCGGTGCGGGTGGTGGAGTTTCCGGATATTGATTATCTGTTTCATTACAAGTATCACTTTAAGCCTGTTTCGTGGTAGGGGCAGTGGCCGGTGGCTAGTTGCCAGGAACTGCAGGGATCCGGGGACTTGGCTCAAACGGCTCTGTCGAATCGTGACAGAAGAGAGTGAGAGGTTAAGATGAGAGACCGTGTGAAGGGGAAGGTTGCGCTGGTGACGGGGGCCGGTTCTGTGGGGCCGGGCTGGGGGAACGGGAAGGCGACGGCGGCGCTGTACGCACGGGAGGGCGCACAGGTCTTTCTGGTCGACTACAACTTGGAGGCGGCAGAGGAGACGAAGAGCGTGATCGACGGAGAGGGGGGCGATTGCGCCGCGTACAAGGCGGATGTGAGCGACGGCGCGGCGGTTGAGGCGATGACCGCGGCGTGCGTGCAGAGGTACGGCCGGATCGATATCCTCCACAATAACGTGGGCATCATCGAGGTGGGCGGGCCGGTTGAGATCAGCGAGGAGAGTTGGGACCGGCTGATGGCGGTGAACGTGAAGGGGATGTTTCTGACGTGCAAGTACGCGATTCCGCAGATGGAGGCGCAGGGGGGCGGCGCGATCGTGAACATTTCGTCGATCGCGGGGATCCGCTATACCGGGTATCCGAGCGTCTCCTACAATGCGTCGAAGGGAGCGGTGATCCAGCTGACGCAGAATATTGCGGTGCAGTATGCGGCCAAGGGGATCCGCGCGAACTGTGTGCTGCCTGGGCTGATGAATACGCCGTTCATCACGCAGGGGCTGCAGGAGGCCTATTCGGACGAGGGCGTGGAGGAGATGATCCGGCAGCGTGACGCGATCTGTCCGACTGGGAAGATGGGGGATGCGTGGGACGTGGCCTATGCCGCGCTCTACCTGGCGTCGGATGAGGCGAAATATGTGAACGGGGTGAATCTGTTGGTGGACGGCGGACTGACTTGTGGCTTTTAGTTTTCAGTTGGGAGGGATCTGCGCGGGGGAGTGAATTGCGGTGGGGAGGGAAAGCTTGGGCGGCGGTTATTGTTGGGACGTTCAGGATGGTGATGCGGCGACTGGCGTTGATGCAGTGATGAAGATATGTTATGCTCTGCATCATGAGAACCACCATCTCCCTTGACGACCGGCTTACAAAGCAGGTGCGACGGGCAGCTGAAGCCCGCGGAATCAGCGTGAGCGCGTTTATCGCCAAGACGTTGGATGACGCTCTGAAGCGTCGCGAGCCGTCGGAGTCGCCGCCGTTCCGGTTGGTGACCGTGCGCGGCCTTCATGCCCGCCCGGGCGTCGATCTTGACCGGCCGAGAGCGCTTGACTCACAGGACGATGAATCGCGGTTCGGGCATGGGAACCGGTGACTCGGGATGCTGCTTCCCGACCTGAATGTCCTGATATACGCCCACGTCGAGGACTCCGTTCCAGAACACCCCGGGTATGCGAAGTGGATCACTCGTCTGGCGACAGGACCGGAACCGTTCGCCCTCTCCGTCCTGGTACTGTCCGGCTTCGTTCGCGTGGTAACCAACCCGCGACTCTTCGACCCCCCATCCACTCTCGACCAATCCTACGCATTTGTGTCCTCGCTGATCAAACGCCCGACCGCGCGCATCGTCGATCCCGGTCCTGATCATCTGGAAATATTTGAACCTCTCTGCCGCGAGTCCGGCGCGACCGGGAAGCTGGTGGCCGGCGCCCGGCATGCTGCGATTGCAATCGAGCACGGGTGCACCATGGTTTCGACCGACTCCGACTTTGCCCGTTTCCCGGGACTTCGATGGCAGCATCCGCTGCCTCCTGGCGGGCTGGTCGGTGGTTCTTAGCTAGGAGGCGTCTGGGCCGGGGAGGAGACTGCATTGGCGGGGAAGTCACTGGCGGCGGTTGTTGTTGGGACGCGCCGGATGGAGATGCGGGCGTTCGATCTGCCGGTCATTGGCAAGGAGGACGGGCTGCTGCGGGTCGAGATGTGCGGCGTCTGCGGCAGCGATCCGCGTATTTTCGGCTGGACGGACGGCAGCCGCTTTCCGCTGATTCTGGGGCATGAGCTGGTCGGCTTTGTTGAGGAGATTGGGAGCCGGGCGGCGGCGCGCTGGGGTGTTGATGTCGGCGACCGGGTGATCGTGGAGCATCTGTTTGGATGTGGGCACTGCCGCTGGTGTCTCGTGGGCGAGTACCGTTTCTGCCTGGAACAGCAGGGGTACGGCGGGCCGACGCCATGCAGCGTGCCGCCGCATCTGTGGGGCGCGTACAGCCAGTATATCTATCTGGCGCCGAACGCGCGTGTGCACCGCATTTCGCCGGATGTGCCGGTAGAGGCGGCGGCGATGACGTGCGCGAATATCGGCAACGGTCTGCGCTGGGTGCGGACTGTGGGCGGGGCGGCGATCGGGGACACGGTGGTGGTAGTTGGGCCGGGCGGGCAGGGGTTGGCGGCTGTGCTGGCGGCACGGGAGGCGGGCGCGGCGCGCATCGTGGCGGTAGGGCTGTCGCGGGACCGGCACCGCTTGGCGCTGGCGAGGGAGTTCGGCGCGACGGATACAGTCAATTTAGAGGAGGAGGACGCGGTCGGCGCGGTCGAGGCGCTGACGGACGGGACGCTGGCGGACCTGGTGGTGGACGTTACGGGCGCGACGGCGTCGCTGGGGCTGGCGCTGGAGCTGGCGCGGCCGCTGGGGACGGTGGTGGTGGGTTCGAATACGGGCGCGCAGGAGGCGAGGATCGTTGCGAGCAGGATGCCGGTGAAGGAGTTGCGGGTGCAGGGTGTGAATTCTCACGATACGGCGGCGGTGCGGGTGGCGATCAAGGTGGTGGAGTCGGGGCGCTATCCGATTGAGAAGATGGTGACACACCGGTTTTCGCTGGAAGAGGCGGAAACGGCGGTGCTGGCGGCGGGCGGTGAGATCCAGCTGGAAGGCTTTGTCAAGGGTGTGATCGTGCCCAGCTGAGGGCGGGGCGGGGGGAATCATGGAGACTACCTGGGATTACGCGGACCAGCGGGAATATGTGCGGCACATCCGGGAGGGGATGCCGCCTGTGATCATCAGCGCGGTGGTGACGGGCGGGCATCAGCAGAGCGAGAATCCGGCGGTGCCGGTGACGGCGGAGGAGCAGGCGGCCGCAGCCGCAGCGGTTTTCGAGGCGGGCGCGACGATCATTCATATTCACGCGCGGCGGGCCGATGACCCGACGCAGGCGTCGCACGAGGCGGAGCGGTACCGTGAGATCAACGGGATGATGCGGGCGAAGGCGCCGCAGATCCTGATCGACAACTCGCAGGGGTTCGCGGACGTGGATACGGCGGGGAGCGGTTTCTTGGGCTCGGCGCATCATTACAAATCGGCGCCGATCGATGCGGGGCCGGACATCATGGCGTTCAATCCGGGGCCGATGACGTTTCGCGGCGGCGCGGCGTACACTGGGGGCGGCGGCGGGCCGAGCAAGGTGACGCTGGCTTCGTTCGACAGCGCGGAGCGGACGGCCGAGCGGCTGCGCGAGAAGGGGATCAAGCCGCAGGTCTTTCTCTACCATCCGGGCCATCTGGATATTCTGGACTATCTGATCGAGCGCGATGCGCTGGAGAAGCCCTGTTTTCTGCAGCTGGTGTTCGGGCAGGAGAGCGGGATCAATACGAGCATGGACAGTTTTCTGTACATGGTGCGCAATCTGCCGGAGGAGTCGGTCTTCCAGACGTGTGCCCTGGGGCTGGAGGAGCTGCACGTGAATGTGATGTCTATGCTGGTGGGCGGGCACGTGCGGACGGGGCTGGAGGACTCTATTCACTATCAGCGGGGTGAGCTGGCGGTGAGCAATGCGCAGATGGTGGCGCGGATCGCGCGCATCGCGGAGGAGCTGGGGCGGGGTGTGGCGACGATTGAGGAGACACGGGCTATCTTGGGGATCGAAAGTTAGCCGATCGCGCGGGCCGTAGAACAGTTGGCATCAAGTGGTGCTTCTGGAAACATGACTTGCCCGAACCGACATTTCAGTTTATTTTGGAGACCGCCAACGTTGGCGGTCTCTCCGTTTACAAAGGAATGAGAGGAGGAGAAACTTCGGTAAATGGTCCAGAGGAATCTCTTACTATCCCCCGACTCAGCAGGATGAACCTTTACTAGTGGCTACTTTCCGTACAGTCGAATGACTAGAGGTTGAAAGATGATCGAATATATCAAACTGCTCCAAAATATCGGCACTTTTGAATCGGATTCCGCAGCAGCCTCGCTTGGCCTAAAACGGCTGACTCTTATTCGAGCGGACAACGCACGCGGCAAGACAACGCTCGCGGCAGTGTTACGGTCGCTGGCAACGGGAAATCCGAAGCCGATCGATGAACGACGAAGGCTTGGATCAGAGGATCCTCCGCATGTCGTTCTTGACTTCCATGACCAACCTTCCAGCCTGGTGTTTCAAAGTGGCTCATGGAATGAAGTACGCCCTGATCTGAAGATATTTGATGACGCTTTTGTGGACGAGAATGTCTACTCCGGCCTTAATGTGGACTCCCAGCACAGGCAGAATCTACATGAACTGATTCTAGGCGACCAAGGTGTCGCGCTCAACCGAAGAGTTCAAGATCTGGTATCCCACGTTACCCAACACAATAGGGTCCTAAGGGAGAAAGCCAACGCAATACCTCAACAAAGTCGCGGGGAATTCTCCGTGGACGAGTTCTGTGCCCTAATAGAACTGTCCGAAATCGACAAAAGGATAGAGGAGGCCGAACGCGCGATGAGGGTTGCGCGCAACCAAGTAGCTGTGCGAGGTACTCCCCTGTTCGAAACCATTGAACTGCCAGAGTTTGACATCGAGGCGGTCAGTCAGATCCTGCTGACCGACCTTCCAGATCTCGATAAGGCTGCTGAAGCCCAGGTCCAGACACATGTACAAGCGCTCGGTGATGGTGGCGAGTCATGGCTCGCCGAGGGTTTCCGGCGAGGTGTGGCGGGCGATGATGGAATCTGCCCATACTGCGGTCAAGACCTTGGTGGGCTGGACTTAATCTCCCATTATCGTGCTTATTTCAGTGAAGGTTACGCGCAACTCAAGAAAGATGTGGCCGACTTGATTGACCATATTGAAAGAATTCATGCTAGTAGTTCAACAAACTTCTATTGATGGATAGAGGCTTTCGAGTTTGATGCGAGCGTCAGCGGTGGTGAAACGCCAGTTGACGCTCGATGCAGAAGCATTGCGGCGGTCTTGCCAAGCTGCGACTTTCTGCATCAAGGTCTGTTTGTCAGGGATGCGAGCCTTCAAGCACTGTCGATGCAGGACACTGAGTTCGATTTCCGCCATATTGAGCCAGCTGCCATGTTTGGGGGTGTAATGGATTTCCAGTTTGGCGGCAATGCGGTACGCCTCAGCCGCTGGGAACGCTTCATACAAAGATGCGAGTTTGTGCGTGTTCAGATTATCCATGACCAAGACGATCGTCTCTGCCTGCGGGAAATGGATATCGACCAGGTCGCGCAGGCAGTGGGCGAAATCGACCATGGTACGGCGCGCTGTCACCTTGACATGACGCCAGGCTTGCAGAGGTGCGAAAAGGAGAAAGAGGTTACAGGTACCGTTGCGTTCATACTCGTAGTCATATTTGGCCACCGTACCGGGTCGGGGCGGCAGGGGCAGACGGGTCTCTTTGGTCAACTGTTTGCTGCCTTCATCCAGACAGACCAGCGGTCGCTTCTCATCCTGCGGCCGATGATAGACTGCAAGCGTATCTTCCATGGCACAGACGAACTCTGCACTCGCCGCCTCCGGCACGCACCACACATCTTTCAACCAAGGCTTGAGTTCGTTTTTTTGAGTATCGTGCGCACCGTTTCGCGCGAAATGCGTTCGACCACCTCCAATTCGACCAGCTTATCGGCCAGCATCTGCAACGTCCATCTCTCCTGTCCATCGGGCGCAGCGCTACAGGCTATCTGCACCAAGCGGGCTTCGCCCGCACCGTCCAATACGCGCGGTCGCTTCCGCTTCGGGCGCGTGTGGGTGAGGGCCGCTTCAATTCCGACTGTGACACAGCGCGCCCGAACTCGCTCGACTGTGCGCGCATGCGCGCCTAAAGCCTTGCCTATCTCGGCGTCGTTAAAGCCCCCGCCCACCTGCGCTTCATCGGCCATCAAGAGGATGCGAGCCCGTCTTGAGCGGCGCCCCGACCCTGTGCCTGTATTCACTTGCGTTTCCAGTTCCTTGCGCTCCTCCGCTGTCAAGCGCACCCGATATCGTTTCGCTGGCATTTCCCCTCTCCTTGTGTCCGCCTTTCCGGAGAGTATGCCACAGTTCACTTGTCCGTCAAACCCTATCTGTTACACCACTAGTGGCACCCAGGCAGACTTTGAACGAGCCGTCAGGAATGCGGAGAAGACGGGTCAGAATTGGAAAACTTTCTCTCATGTGCCTGACATCGATATAGACACGAGGGCTGTGGTTCTCAGCTGGGAGTCCGCGAGAGATTCAATTCTTGCTTTGTTACAAGCTAAACAGGCCGCTCCGCTGGAGCGCTTTGATCTCGACCACCACGCGCTAGTCAACGTCGAGGCCTACAACACTTACAGGCAGGTGATTGTAGATATCAATAAGAAGCTTTTGGCTACCAACGAGGCGATCCACAGCGTCAAGAAACAGGCAGAGGCGACCAGGACAGAGGAAATTCACGCTGAGCTTGCTATGCTGCACGCAACCAAAGCAAGGTTTTCTGATGAAATCCGTCCCCTCTGTGAGAATTACATTAAGGAGAAGGAAGCTAAGATACGTACCGAGAGCGAGAGGAATGAGGCTCGGAAGGCACTCAATGAATACCGTACGAAAGTGTTCCCGGGATTGCAAAATGATGTCAACAAATACCTTAAGCGTTTCAACACCAGTTTCCATATAGATAGGCTGGTTCACGCGAATGTAGGAGGAGGTTCGGGATCAACTTGCACCTACAACTTGGTCATCAATAGGATGCCAGTCGCCGTCAAGAGTGCCAAGACTCCTCCGGGAAAGCCTTCATTCCGCAATTCGCTGAGTGCCGGGGACCGTAGGACGCTTGCTCTTGCTCTGTTTCTCTCGTCTCTCGACCAGTGCGCCGATCTCACCAATGCAGTGGTCGTTATCGACGACCCAATTTCGAGCCTGGACGACCACCGTGCTTTGGCGACAGTCCGAGCCATCCGCGATTTGTCCGAACGAGTTGGGCAGGTGATTCTCCTTTCACACAACAAACGATTTCTACGATATATATGGAGACGGGCAAACCACAAGGATTGCCGCACTCTGGAAATTGGCCAGAATGGGGTTGGGTCAACTATCCGTTCTTGGGACGTGAGCCTTGACGTAGTTACCGAGCACGATAGACGACACAAACTCTTGCTGGATTACGCTGAAAGTCAGTCTGGGGACAATAGAGAAGTGGCCGCAGCAATTCGCCCTCATTTGGAAGGATTCCTACGAGTAGCTTGCCCTGGGAAATTCCCACTAGAAGGGCATCTTGGAGGCTTTATCAGGGATTGCCGGGCAACGGTCGGCGGTCAAGACGAGATCTTGAATGAGAGCTCAATTCAAGAACTAGACAACCTAAGAGACTACGGCAACCTATTTCATCACGACACCAACCCAGCATGGGAAAAGGAAGAGATTAACGCCACGCAGCTCAGGGGATATGTTCGACGTACTTTGGACTTTACAGAGCCGTTGTCCTTTTACCCTCACCATACTTAATCTTCCTTTTCTGAAAGGCTTTCACAGGGGGTAATGGTGCCGAGCGCGGACTTTGTAGTGGTGGGATTGGGCGGGATGGGGAGTGCGGCGCTCTATCACCTGGCGCGGCGGGGCGCGGCCGCGGTGGGGATCGAGCAGCACCGGATCGGGCATGCGCTGGGCAGCTCGCACGGGCATTCGCGGGCGTACCGCAATTTCTATCATGATGCGATCTATGTGGAGATGGCGGAGGCGGCGCTGCCGCTGTGGCGGGAGCTGGAGGCGCGCTCGGGTGAGAAGCTGCTGACGTTGACAGGCCTGCTCCAGTTCGGCCGGCGCGGGAGCGAGAGCCTGGAGCGCAAGATTGGTGTGATGGAGGCCTTGGGTCGAGCGCACGAGCGGCTGAGCGCGGCGGAGGTGGCGGCGCGATTTCCGGCGCTGCGGCTGCCTGAAGAGAGCGCGGCCTGTCTGACGCCGCTGGGCGGGTTTCTGGACGCGGGCCGCTGCGTATTGACGCATCTGAGCCAGGCGCGGGCGCTGGGGGCGGAGATTCACGAGGAGGTGCGGGTCGAGGGCGTCAGTTTGCGCGGGGATCGGCCGGTGGTGGAAACGTCGGCGGGGCGCTACGAGTGTGAAAAGCTGATTATCACGCCTGGGCCGTGGGCGGCGGCAGTGCTGGAAAAGCTTGCGCTGCCGCTGGAGGTGACGCGGCAGCAGAAGTTCTATTTCCTGCCCAAGGACAGGTCAGCGTATCAGCCAGAGAGTCTGCCGGTGTATGGGGATGTGGAGACGCAGTTCTACGGCTTTCCCGACTACGGCCCTGGGATGAAGGTTGCGGATGACGGGCTGGGCGAGGTGACCTCTGCCGACGCCGTGGACCGGACGCTGGACGAGGAGAAGCGGGACGAGCTGCGGCGCTGGCTTGAGAGCATCATGCCGGGGGGCGGATTTACCTACGTTGCCGGCGCGACGTGCATGTATACGATCACGCCGGACCGGGACTTTCTGATTGGGCCGCACCCGGCGAACGGGAATGTGCTGGTGGGAGCGGGTTTTTCGGGGCACGGATTCAAGTTTTCGACGCTGGTGGGTGATATGCTGGCTGAGCTGGCGCTTGAGGGCAGGACGGAGCAGTCGATCGAGCGCTTCCGGCTTGACCGGTTCGGCGCGGCGGGCGGGTAGTAGGTAGAAGAGGCGGCTGATCTGTCGAAGGCAGGTTTCAGCAAGCTGATTGCTGAGCTCTTTAGAGAGGCGTTATTCTAAGTCAACGAGGTAGCATTGAGCGGTGTATGTACGTCGTGAGGCGAGTCAGCGAAGGGTGAGGGTGTTGAATACGAAAGAGAAGATGCCACTCAGGATAGGAATTGAGAGTCCTGCAATAACGACCCAAAAAGCAACGAATTGCTTGAGAGTTTTGATTTCGGACTGAGAGACGCTTTCCTGTATGAATCCCTTTAGTTCTGCAATGTCCTTCTTTGTTGCGATAGCGTTTTCCAAGGCATCCATTCGCGTTTCAAGACGCACAATATCTTCCTTTGTGGCCAGAGACTCTATTCTTGCTTCCAGCGAAGCTACCCTCTCTTCTGTGGACATCCTTCCATTCCTTGTTGGTTAGGCCCCGGGGGATAGTGTTGACCCCATGTTGGCATGATAAGCAATGTTTGTCAAGTGTAATTGAACCCGGCGAGAGAACTCAATGCGTTGCAGCTACTTCAGCGTCGGGGCCAGCACCTTTTTGAATTATGGAAAGATAGTCCCTGGTTTATCGTGCATGGTTTTCAACTCAGCAGTTTCTCGCAGTCTAGTGATCAGACTGGAAAAGGAGTCATTGTGAGCGAGTCATTCGAAGCGGATGCGCGTGCGTTTTACCGGGACGCGGTCGTGATCGACAGCCTGAACGTGAGCAACTGGGACAGCCCGGCGGTGATCGAGAGTCTTCAGGCGGGCGCGATCACGGCGTTTAACGCGACGACCGCGACGCTGGAAGGTTTTTCTCAGACGCTGGACAATATCGCGGCGTGGCTGCACCGCATCAGAAGGTATGAAGATCTGCTGATGCAGGTGAAGAGGGTCGAGGATATTTTGCAGGCGAAGCGGGATGGGAAGGTCGGCGTGATCCTGGGTTTTCAGAACGCGACGCCGATCGAGAACCACCTGGACCGGCTGGCCCTGTTCCACGCCCTGGGCGTGCGGGTGATCCAGCTGACCTACAACGAACGCAATCTGCTGGGGAACGGCTGTTTTGAACGCCGCGACGACGGGCTGAGCAACTTCGGTGTCGACGCGGTCGCGGAGATGAACCGGCTGGGCATCGTCATCGACCTGTCGCACGTGGGCGAACGGACGACGGTCGAGGCGATCGAGGCGTCGGCGCGGCCGGTGGCGATCACGCACGCCAACGCCAAGTCCTACTATGACACCGAGCGCAACAAGACCGACGAGGCGATCACGCGCTGTGCCGAGAAGGGCGGCGTGATCGGCGCGACGTCGATTACGACCTTCCTGCGCAAGGGTCCCGCGTCGACGCTGGCCGACTTTGTCGACGCGATCGATGACCTCGTGGCGCGGGTCGGAATCGACCACGTCGGCGTGGGCAACGATTTTACCCAGGACCAGCCCGACGCCTTCTGGAACTACATTCTGTCGCAGCAGGGGACCAAATACCCCGGCAAGTTTGTGGCTGACCCGGCGATCGACTACAGGAAGGTCCAGCTCTATCCGCCCGGGCTGGAAACGCCGGCCGACATGCCGAACCTGGCCGTGGTGCTGCTCGAGCGGGGCTACAGCCCAGACGACGCAGCCAAGATCCTGGGCGGGAACTGGCTGCGGCTGTTCGGCGACGTGTGGGTATCCTGAACCCGCTCGGCGCCGCCCCGCTCACAGCCTGTCCGGAATCCTTGGCCTGAGCATCACCCGCCAGTAGTAGCCGTCGACCTGGCAGAAGATCAGGTTGGGCTCGACCTCGTAGATGGTCGGATAAGAGGAGCCAATGCCTACGCCGATAGTGGTCTCGGCCCACTCGCGGCCGTTGCCGTCCTCGCTGATGGCCAGTCTGATGTGGGCGGAGCCCATGCCCTCCTCTCCGGGCCCCCCCGGCGACCCGGCGGGATAGCGCACGCCGTAGCAACAGAGCAGGCGCCCGTCGGCGAGCTTGATCAGGCAGGGGTCCAGGCCGCGTTCCAGCCCGGTGTAGACCGGTCCCTCCCACGTATTGCCACCATCGGTGCTGCGCGCGCTGTAGAGGGGCGTGTAGTTGCCGCTGCGCATGATGCAGAAGAGGTCGCCGTTGTCGAGCTGGACGAAGCTGGGCTCGCCATAGCCTTCGCCGACCGCGTCATCGTCTTCGGTCGGACGGGCGACGGTCGAAACGTAGTCCCACGAATCGCCGTTGTCGGTCGAGCGCACGATCGCGGTGCGCAGCTTGTAGGGCTCGTCGCCCGGGAACTCGTCCCGGTTGCGGTGGCCGACGGGCACGACGCGGTCGGAGTGGAAGTTGCCTTCGATGGTGGCGAGCAGGGCGCCGTCGGGCATTTCGACGATATTGCGCCACGCGTAGATGCCGTACCACTCGTAGCGCTTGCGTTTGCGGCGCGGGCCGTCGGGGATACGGAATACCGCGGTCGACTCTTCGATCGTTTCAAGATCATCCGTGGAGCGCCACAGCGGGCCGCGGTAAACGCCGAGGGACTCATACTCTGTGTCTTGGCCGAGCGCGATGAAGAGGCCGGGGCGGCAGAGATGGGCGATGAAGAGGTTTTCCTCGCCGATGCCGTCCGGATTGTTGGGCCGCAGGATGCGTTCCCAGCGGTCATCGTCGTGGGCGCCGACGCTGCGGCCGCCGTCGGTCGATTTCATCTTGCCGCGAAAGTATATCGTGCCTTCGGGGCCTTGGACGCAACGGACCCAGATGAAGTTGCGACCCTCGCCGAAGTTGCGGACCTCTCCGATTTTGAGCACGAAAGGGAGCTGGGACATTGTGGTCTCCTGTGTTCCGTTCGGCGAGCGCAGCCGCGCCCGTTTCATGCCTAATTGAGAGCTGCGTGCGATGCCATCCGGCTCAGAGCGTATCGGGGATCCGCGGCCTGAGCATGACATGCCAGTACCAGCCGTCGACCTGGCAGAAGATCAGATTTGGCTCGACCTCGTAGATGGTCGAGTAGGCGGAGCCTAGCCCCTCGCCGATGATGGTCTCGACCCAGTCGCGGCCGCTGCCGTCTTCGCTGATGGCGAGTTTGAGCAGGCCTGCTCCCTTGCCCGATTCACCTGGACCTCCCGGCGTGCCGGCGGGATAGCGCATGCCGTAGCAGCAGAGCAGGCGGCCGTCGGCCAGTCTGAGCAGGCAGGGATCAAGGCCGCGCTCGAGGCCGGTGTAGACCGGACCCTCCCAACTGTTTCCTCCATCTGAGCTTCTTGCGCTGTAGAGCGGCGTGTAGTTGCCGCTGCGCATGATGCAGAAGAGGTCGCCGTTGTCGAGCAGCGTAAAGCTGGGCTCGGCGAAGCCTTCGCCGACCGCGTCGTCGTCCTCGGACGGGCGGGCTACGGTCGAGATGTAGTCCCACGATTCCCCGCCGTCGGTCGAGCGGACGACCGAGGTCCTGAGCTTGTAGGGCTCTTCCGAGTGGATCTCGTCCCTGTTGCGGGCGCCGATCGGCGCGACGCGGTCGCTGTGGAAGTTGCCCTCGATCGTGGCGAGCAGCGCGCCGTCCGGCATTTCGACAATGTTGCGCCAGGCGTAGAGGCCGTACCATTCGCCGGGTTCGCGTTTGCGGCGCGGGCCGTCGGGGATGCGCAGGACGGTGGTGATCTCTTCGATGTTTTCGAGGTCGTCGGTTGAGCGCCACAGCTGCGCGTGGTAGACGCCCTGGGACTCGTATTCGACGCTCTGGCTGAGCGCGACGAAGAGGCCGGGCCGCCAGCGGATCGAGATGAGGCGGTGCTCCTCGCCGTAGTCGCGCGGCTGGTTCGGGCGCAGGATGCGCGCCCAGCGGTCGTCGTCGTGCGCCACGACGCTGCGGCCGCCGTCGACCGATTTCATGTTCTTGCAGAAATAGATGGTACCGTCCGGGCTCTGGGCGCTGCGCACCCAACCGAAGTTCTGGCCCTCCCCGTAGGTGCGGACCTGTCCGACTTTGAGCACGAAAGGAATCTGGGACATCGTGGGCTCCTATTTTTCGATCAGGGCGCGCGGGTCGAGCGCGTCGCGCAGCGCGTCGCCGATAAAGTTGATACAGAGGACGGTGAGCGTGATCATGAAGCCGGCCGGCAGCCACATCCAGGGCCTCTTTTCGAGGTTGTCGAGCGAGCGCACCGCGCCGACGACGTTGCCCCAGCTCGCGGTCGGCTCCTGTACGCCCAGGCCGAGGAAGCTGAGCGAGGTCTCGGTCAGGATCGCGCCCGGCAGGCTGAATGCGAGCTGGACAACAAGGTAGGGGACGACGTTGGGGAGAACGTGGCGCAGAACGATCTTTCTCTGCGTCACACCGATGCTGCGCGCCGCCATGACAAAATCCTCTTCGCGCAGCGACAGGATCTGTCCCCGCACGAAGCGGTAGATCTCGCCCCAGCCGAGCAGGCCGAGGACGATCATGGTGACGACGATGTTGGGGTCGCCGGTAAGCGCGGCGATGCTGATGACAATGATCAGCGCGGGCATGGCGTTTACGATCTCCATCGTCCGCTGCAGGATGACGTCGACCGCGCCGCCGGCGTAGCCGGAGACGGCGCCGGCCACGATGCCGATGGTGAACAGGATGCCGGTGATGACGAGTGAAACGGAGAGTGAGACGCGGCCCCCATAGAGCACGCGGGCCCAGACATCGCGTCCGACCCGGTCGGTGCCGAGCCAGTGGTCGGCGTCGGGGGAGGCGAAACGATTCATGACGTCAAGATAAATAGGGCCGTGGGGGGCAAGAAGGGGCGCGGCGATGACCAGCAGGAGAATGGCGGCAAGGACGACAGTGCTTGCAATCGCCAGACGGTGACGGCGAAAGCGTGCCCAGGCGCGTGAACTGAGTGTTTCGGTTGGCTCTTCGATCTGCAGTACAGCCAATCTTATCTCTCCAGGCGCACGCGCGGGTCAACCATGGTGTAGACCACGTCGGTCAACAGGATTACGACGATACTCAGGAGGGAGCTGATCATGACCAGGCCCATAATCACCGGGTAGTCGCGTTCCCTGACCACGCGGATAAACAGGAGGCCCAGCCCAGGCCAGGCGAAGACGGTCTCGACGATGACCGAGCCGCCGAACAGCCACATGATCATCCCGCCAACCAGCGTGGTGACGGGGATGAGGCAGTTGCGCAGGGCGTGCTTGAGCATGACCAGCTTTTCTGACAGCCCCTTGGCACGGGCGGTACGGATATAGTCTTCCCCCATCACCTCGAGCATGGCGGTGCGGGTGATGCGCATGATGTAGGGCAGCCCGCCGAAACTGAGCGTGGCGGCCGGCAGGATCAGGTGGCGCAGGCGGTCCCAAAATGAAAAGGGCATGCCCACGGTTTCATAGCCGCTGGTCGGCAGCCAGCCGAGCACGAGGGCGAAGATGTAGATCAGGAGCATGGCCAGGAAGAAGCCGGGCATGCTGACGTAGAAAAAGGAGAAGAAGGCGGCCGTGTAGTCAAAGAGCGAGTATTTCCTCACCGCCTGAAGCACGCCCAACGCGACCCCGAGAAAGGTGCTCAAGGCAATGCTGAGGATGTTTAGCTGGACTGAAGGCCAGGTGAAGTCGCCGATGATCTCGGAGACGGGGATTTTGGAGACCATCGAACGCCCTAGATTGCCGCGCGCCAGTTCGCCCAGCCAGAAAACGTAGCGCACATACCACGGCCGATTGAGGCCGCGAATTTCGCGCTGCGTTTCGATCATCTTATCCAGCTTCTCCATCGTCATGCGCGACCCGGCGCCGGAGGTGGCGAGGATGGGGTTCATCATCAGGGTGACGGGGTCGCCGGGCGCGAAGCTATAGAGAGCGAAGTTGACCAGGCTGATGACAAACAGGACCGGGACCATCAGCATCAGGCGCTTGACGAGATACCTGCCCACAAGCTACGCCTTTCGCACAAGTCGGGCAGGCGGTCGGCGTCGCGCCAACCACCTGTCCGGTTCAGCATGGAAGCGGCGGTCGCCCGCTGCGCCCGCCGTAGTTGATCGTTCTGCGCCGGCTACTCTTTGAGGTACCAGTCGGCCGCGTTGAAGGAGGTGTCTCCCAGGCTGGGATTCCAGATGAAGTTGCCGACCTTGTCGCTGACCAGATGGCAAAGCGGGTCCTGCGTAACCCACAGGTAGGGCAGCTCGTCGTTCATGATCGCCGAAATCTTCCAGGCAATCTCTTGCGCCGCTTCAGGATCGATGGTTGCGGCCGACATGCTCACCAGTTCATCCAGCTCCTCGTTGCAGTAGGCGGTCCACTCCGAGTAGACGCCGCCGCAATTCCAGTGCGCGGCGACCAGGGCGGGGTGGCTGCCGTCGTAACCGGCCTCGGCCCAGAGGTCCATGTTGCCTTCGCGCATGATTTCGATGAAGGCACTGTACTTGACATGGATGATCTTGACCTTGATGCCGGCCTCGCCCAGCGCCTGCTGCACATAGGCGGCGATCGGGTCTTCGCCTTCTGCATGGCTCTGGAAGATGATCTCGCGATCGAAGTCCCATCCCACCTCTTCGAGGATGGCGCGGGCTTTGTCCGGGTCATGCTCGTAGGGATCTACGTCGGGGTTGGCGGCCCAGTCGGGGAAGTTCACCGGCGAGGTGATTGGCTGGCCCAGACCTTCCCATCTGAGAATATTGAGCACGTCGCGGTCAATCGCGTGCATCATCGCCTGCCGGACCCGCTTGTCAAAGAGGTACTCCTTGCGGCCGTTGACGCCGATGCCGCCGAAAGAGGGTGAAGGATTGCAGGTCAGGGTTGCGCCGTCCATTTCGCTGGCGCGCTGCAGGATATCGCCGCCCGCGCGTTCCAGGATCTCCAGTTCGCCCGCTTCCACCTTGGCGATGGCCGCTTCCGGCGACAGATTCTGGAACATGATGATCTTGTCGACATTGGCTTCATGCAGGTAGGGCAGGTCGAGCCAGTAGGGGCGTACCGCTTCGAGCTCGATGTACTGCGTCTCCTTATACTCGACCAGGCGGAACGGTCCCGAGTGTACGTCCGAGTGGGCGTTCCAGGGATTGGCTTCGATCTCCTCGATCGAGGTGGCGTTCTCGTAGATGTGGCTGGGCGCAATCGAGCGGTAGAGGAGGCGCAGGAAGGTGACGTCGGGCTGGACGAGCTGGAAGCGGACGGTATGGTCGTCGATGATCTGGATGCCGGTGACCTCGTCTGCCGAGCCTTCGGCGAAGGCGACATAGCCTTCGATCAGGTTGCCGTCGAGGAAACCCCAGCCTCCGGCCGTCATGTCGAGGAAACCGGGCGTGAGGAAGCGCTCATAGGTCCACTTGACGTCGTGGGCGGTCAGGGGGACGCCGTCGCTCCACTGGGCCGCGGCCGGCAGGTGGAAGGTGACGCTTGTGGCGTCATCACTAACCTCGAAGCTCTCGGCCAGATAGGGGTCCATGCCGCCCGAGGTGTTGTGTATGACGAGGCCGGGCCAGACCAGTTTCATGGTGTTGTGCCAGGCGGTCGTCTCGTAGAACCACAGGGGTGAGAAGTAGGTCGTGCGGCCGCCGGAGCCCTTGTAGCGGATGATGCCGCCCTGGGGAACGCCGCCGTCGGCCATTTCCGCATCGGCTGCCGGAGCTTCGGTTTCGGGTGCGGCGGGCGCCGCGGGTTGTGCACATGCGGCCGCGGCGATGCTGGCCGCTGTGAATGCTGACACCTTCAAAAACTGCCGGCGAGAAATCCTGTCGTTCATCTTGCCCTCCATTTTCTCCTCTCCTTTGTGAGTCGTTCTCAGTTCAAGGACGATGAAAGGTGTTTCGCGCAAGATATCGCGTCACGGGTCCTGACAGTGTGCACCGGTAAGGTTCGCAAGTTCAGGGATTCCTGGAGAATCAGATTCGGGACGATTGCGGTTTTGGCGCCGCTCCTTTCTCCTGCCGTGCTCTGGTGCGCGGCGGGCATCTGCAAGAGGAACTGCTGGGCGCAGGTACATCGGAACGGAGCCGGTGTGAACGAGGACAACGTTGTCTGTCGGTTGTTTGGCCCGATGCTAACACTTACTTATCGATGTGTCAACGCGCGGTTCAGGGGGCGGATTCCCTCCTGTTGCGGATTGGGAAACGGTAAAATATACTGCTCTTGGTTTTCAGTTTTCTCCGACGTAATTTCCAGTGTGCGAGGTCGATTTGTGAATGGCCGCGGCGGCTCTGCTTTCAGAACGGAACAGGGGCTGCCTTTTGGCGTTGTCAGGGGGGTGTTACGCGGGTACTTCCACGCACAAGAGAGGCCGCTTGCGGCCGGCCATCCAATTGAACGTTAGCAACCGGGCGGCGGCTCCCTACTGCGCCCCGAGGCGGATGATATGGGCCACGGTAGAGGGGAGCGGCAGGGGTTGTTGGGCGTTTCAGCTGCGGATGCGAGGAGATTTTGGCTGAGCATAATCGCGAAATGTAGGAAGGGAGGGGCGGATGCCGGACACAACTTTCACGCCATTCGAAATTTCCGACCAGGACGGGGAGGATGCCGCGACGCTGCAGGTGAAGTTTGCAGAGAGCGGCTATCTCTTTTTCAGGGATTTGCTCGACCGCGGGCGCATTGAAGGCGTGCGGGACCGGGTGATCGGCGCGCTGAAGGCCCATGGTTTCGTGAATGAGGAGGCGACCTCGGAGCCGGTCTGGTCGGGCAAGTGGCCGGAGTCCAATGAGCTGTCGCCGGACGGCGCGGTGACGGCGGACATTGTGAAGCTGGGCGTGCTCGAGGAGCTGGCAAGGGCGCCGGAGCTGATGGAGCTGCTGGGCAGGGTGCTGGGCGGCGAGGTTTTCTGCTGGCTGGACAACAAGACGCGGATCCGGATGATGCTGAGCGGGAAGAGGAGCATGCAGTCGGCGGATGGGCCGAAGTTTTCGTTTACGACGCCCGGCCACCAGGACTACTATTTCTTCCGTCCGGTCGAGTTCTGCACGGTGTGGATACCGTTGATGGAGATTGAAGAGACGGTCGGAGGACTGGCGCTCGGCAAGGGTTCGAAGCAGGAGGGGCTGCACGAGGTCTGGTGGAAGGGCAAGGATTACCTTGGCGTGGCGGAGAGTCCTGAGCAGGCCGACGAGTGGCGCGCTGATGGCGGCGTGGTGGTGGCCGGCAATGTGGAGGGCGGGAATGAAGGTCGGGCGTGGCTGCGTTCGGATTTCAGGATGGGCGATGCGCTGATCTTCCACCCGCTGATGATGCACGCCGGCATCGCCAATGATTCGGACAAGGTCAGGATTTCGGCCGACTTCCGCTACCAGCGGCAGGGGACGCAGACGCACTGGGAGTCGCACACGGACATGGTGGAATCGGTGCGCTATTTCGGCGAGGTGTTCCGCTGCCTGGATGCGCTGGGCGTTGAGCCGGGCGGCGTCTATGAGCGGGTTTGGGAGACGCTGCGGCTGGAGGGACCGGGGCAGGAGGCGGATTACTCGGTGGTGGTGCGGGTGAAAGAGGTGCTGGGCCAGATGGTCTCTTGACGGCCTGGAGCGGGCGCGAGCAGGAGGCCGGGTTCGCACAGGTGTTCTGATTGACAAAAAATAACATATACAGTTATCCTCAGCGCTGCGGAGCAGCTGCCTCCACGGCAGCATAGCAGCAGGCTTTGTTGCGTAAGTTCCAGCGATCGCTGGCGGCGTATTCGTCCAAGCGGTCGTAGTCGAGCGAGTGTTCAGCCACAAGTCCAAAGGGAGGAAGAGACAATGAAGCAGAGGTCACGTTTTTCCTATCGGTTGGCGTTGGTGAGCATCGGTCTGATCGCGGCGCTGGTCATGTCAGCCTGCGGCGCGCCGGCCGCGGAGCCGGCCGCACCGGAGGCCGCGGCGCCGGCCGCGGCGGAAGCGGAGATGGATGAGGGGTACAAGGAGGCGCCGATGCTGGCGGCGCTGGTCGCGAGCGGTGACCTGCCGCCGGTGGAGGAGCGTCTGCCACCGGAGCCGGTGGTGTCGAAGGCGCCGGATATCGGCAACTACAGCGACACGCTGGCGCACCACATCACGGAAGGGATCGACTACCCGTTCAACATGTACGTGGTAGGCAACCTGAACCGTCTGCAGCTGGCGACCTACCAGGGCATGGCCATCTTCACTGTGGAGGAGGAGCCTGTACTGGAGCCGGACCTGGCGACGCACTGGGAGATCTCCGATGACGGCCGCGAGACGACGATCCATCTGCGGCCGGGGGTCCGATGGTCGGACGGGGCGCCGTTTACGACGGACGACATCATGTTCACATTTGAGGATGTGATCATGAATGACGAGCTGGCGAACCCCAGGTCGGCCAACATCCGCAAGGTATTTGACCAGTACGGCGGGGTCACCTTCGAGCAGATCGACGAGTACACGTTCAAGATGATCGCCGAGGAGCCGGCGCCGAACCTGATGGCGGAGATCTTCGTGCCGCGCAGCGGCTGGCAGCAGTTCTACACGCTGCCGAAGCATGAGATGGAGAAGGTGCATCCGAACTACAATTCGGAGGCGACGCTGGCGGACTGGCAGGGAGCGCGGCTGCCCGGCGACCGGCCGGCGGTGCTGACGCCGTGGGTCACGACCGGCATTGTGGGCGACAAGCTGGTGAGCGAGCGCAACCCGTACTATTGGAAGGTGGACGCCGCCGGTCAGCAGCTGCCCTACTTCGACCGCTTCGTATTCAAGCTGGTGACGAGTCCAAGCGAGATCGCGCTCGGTCTTGTCTCGGGCGAGCTGCATGCGGACCTGCATGGCGGGTCGATGATGGAGGCCGGCCTCGTCAAGCAGAACGAGGAGGAGGCCGACATCTCGCTGGTCATGTTCGCGGAGATCAGCCGCATCCATGGGTTGTGGTTCAACTTCGACCATTTGGATGAGAGCATGAACTGGCTGATCAACAATCCGAAGTTCACCGATGCGCTGAGCATGATCATGGACCGGCAGAGGATGTCGGAGCGGGTCTCGCCGGTGGTTGTGCCGGACACGTCGCCGTTGCCGGACGTACTGCGGTCGAGGTTCCCTGAGCTGGATGCGCAGTACGAGCTCACGCATGACCCCGAAGCGGGCCTGGCGCTGCTGGAGGAGATCGGTGTCGTCGATACGGACGGCGACGGCTGGCGGGAGTTTCCTGACGGTCAGCCGCGTGCCGGCGAGCCGATCGGCTGGAGAATCCTGGTTGCCATCCATGACACCAGCCGTGTGCGCACCGGTGAGGACTTCGCGCAACAGATGAAGGACATCGGCTTCGACGTCGAGGTGGACCCGATGAACGAGACGTTGATGTACGAGAACTTCGTGCGTCCGGCCGACTACGATGCGTTGATTCGAAGCCCTGCTTTCGACCACAACACGCGCATTAGCCTGGATGCAAGCAGGTTGAACTCCTTCCTGCTGCCGATACGCGAGGATGCGGTGCCGGACTTCCAGCGGGTGACCGGGTTGGAGAGTCCGCTGGTGTGGCAGCAGGCCTGGTTCGACCTCTCTGAGAAGTACGAGGCGGGCGAGATCGACGAGGAGGAGGGGTTGAGGCAGCTGGCCGAGGCGATTGCGCAGGACGGCTGGCGGGTCGGGATACCGATGACCGGCTTCCGCGCGTTTGTGGTTGCCAGCAATGACATCGGCAACAACCCGCGCCTCTACCACCCCTACTACAACACGCACGTGGGGCCGAGCTTCACCTACAGCTGGGCCTACTTTATACATAGCCGCATCTGGGAGTGGTACCAGAAGTAGCAGTGTAGGCGGAGAACCCGGGAATGGAGAGGGGCGCCCTGCGTTTCGACGACGGCAGAGCGCCCCTCTTTTGCCTTTGCGGGGGCGTTTATGGGCGAAAAGGTCCCGGTTGTACTGAGCACCGATCTCTACTACCATATAGGCGACGCCGATGATCACTTCGACGTCGCCTGCTACCTGACCTGCTCGGAGTTCGAGCACCGGGGCATCATACTGGACCACAACGCCGGCCGCCGCGGCCGGCCGCAGGACGGGCACCGCGTCCTGGCCAAGCTGATGGAGTTCAGCCGAAGGGTCTGCCCCTACGCACACGGTCTGCAGAACTTTCATATGCGGGATGAGCGCGACGGGGCGCAGGATAATTCCAGCGAGGAAGGGCTGGCGCTTCTGCGCGTTGCGCTTGAGGGAGAGGGCCGCGTCCACATTATCGCTGTGGGTTCGATGTCGGACGTAGCGGTTGCGTACGTTCGCTGGCCGGATCTGATGCGGCGCAAGGCGGCGAGGCTCTACCTGCTGGCATCGAATGCGGGGCATAAGATCAGGGACGAGGAGCGCAACGCGGTCGACGATCCGATTGCGCTGAAGGTGCTGCTGGAATCGGGGCTGCCGGTCACGCTCCTACCCTGTGACATCACCAGCTGGCCGTTCGACTTTTTCAGGCTCACAGGATCAGCCAACCCCCTGTGCGATTTTCTGGCCAAAGAGGTATTCTGGGCCTACCTTATGCGCCAGCCGGCAGGGAGGCCGCCGGCAATGGTGGACCGCTTTGCGCTGATGGAGCAGCAGAAGAAATGTTACAGCACTGTGGCATTTGCCCTGGCCGCCGGCGACGCGCGCGTGGAGAGGATGGCCGCGGTCGTGCCGAGCCGTGTGGCGGTCGACGGGTTGGGACGGCTGGCGAAGCTGGAAAAGCAGAGCAACGAGGCAAATGTCGATCTGATTGCGGGCACAGACAACACACTTGTTGAAGAGTTCCTGGTCGAGAAGCTGCGCTCAGCGCCCGGGGGAGAGCGTGCAGGTGCGGCAGGGGGTGACCGATATGAGGCGAAGCGCGCCCCCGCGCGGGTCGAGGCGAGGCCGCATCCGCGATCGACGCGCGCGGCCCGCCGGCCGCTTGTTCGCATCGATCCGGGTCGGTTTTACTACGGTGAGGCGTGCGACGGGAGGGTGCTCGAGCGGGCGGTCGAGATGGACCAGCGCCTTGTTACCAATCACGACTACTGGTGTTTCGTTGTGGAGACTGGCCATCCGATGCCGCCCCACTGGCCGGGCCGTGTGCTGGCGGGAACGGAGCACGAGCCGGTAACCAAAGTTATGTGGCATGATGCGCGCGCCTATGCCGAGTGGGAGGGGAGACGGCTGCCGACCGAAGCCGAATGGGAGCGGGCTGCACGCGGCGTTGACCGGCGTGTCTATCCCTGGGGCGACAAGGAGATCTATCCGGTGCCGCCCGGCGGCGGCCTGCCTCCGCAGGGGCCGTGGGAGATGCTGGGAAAGGTGTGGCAGTGGACATCGGACTGGTTTGACGGGGTGCGGCGCTACCGGGTGCTGCGCGGGTCCTGTGCCAATCTCCCTCTCTTCCCGTTGTTTTTCCGATACTGGGCCAGACCGGAGGCGCGTTCGGCCTATATCGGTTTTCGCTGTTGCCGCGACGTCTGAAGGCGGCGCCGTGGGGCGCGGCGCAGGGCGCAGTGGCAGGGTACAGTGGGGAATCGCGGCTGCGTTTGATCATGAGATGAAGGGACGAGCATGCTTGCCTACATAATCAAACGAATCATCTACATGATCCCGGTGACGCTGGTTCTTTCCTTCATCTGTTTCCTGGTTATTGATCTTGCGCCGGGCGATTTCGTATCGGTCTACATGGCGAGACTGCAGGCAATGAGCACGGAGATGACGCAGGAGGCGGTCGCGGCGCAGATGGAGTTTCTGGACAAGATGAGGGAGCTCTACGGCCTGGACAAGCCGATGCTGGTGCGGTATTGGGTCTGGATGGAGGGGATCGTCACGCGCGGTGACTTTGGCTATGCGTTTATGAATTTGCGCCCGGTGTCGACGATCATATGGGAGAAGATGGCCTGGACGCTGGCGTTGACGAGTTTGAGCATGGTATTCTCGTTGGTGGTCGGATTTGTGGTAGGCGTGTATGCGGCGACGCACCAGTACGGCATCGTCGACTACATTGCCAGTGTCTTCTCATACATCGGGCTGGCGACGCCGAACTTCTTTTTGGCCCTGTTGCTGATGACGTTGGTGGTATTCGGGTTCAAAGGGCAGGTGGGGGGCCTCTTTTCGGCCGAGTATGTGGGCGCGGCATGGACATGGGGCAAGTTCTGGGACCTCATGAATCATCTCTGGATTCCGGTCGTGATCATCGGCACGGCCGGCGCGGCGGCCAACATCCGCATCGTGCGGGGCAACCTACTGGACCTATTGGGCCAGCCGTATATTCAGACCGCCCGCGCCAAGGGGCAGGCGGAGCGAATCGTCATCTACCGGCATGCTCTGCGAAATTCGCTGCACCCTTTGATCATGCGCATCGGTTCCTCGCTGCCGGCGCTGATATCGGGCGAAATCATCATCAGCATCGTGCTGGGTCTGCCGACGGTTGGGAACACATTTTATGCAGCGCTGGTGATGCAGGACTCATACCTGGCGGGGAGTTTTCTGGTGATGTCGGCGCTGGTGCTGCAGGTGGGCAATCTGCTGGCCGATATCGCGCTTGTGCGGATTGATCCAACGATTTCGTTCGAATGACGGCGGAGAGCGGAGGCGCGCCGATGCCGGATGGATGGATGGAGCCATGACGTCGACTGCGTTAACCGGTGAGGAGCTATTCGGGGCCAAGTCGTCGCGCGTGGTTACGGCCCGTGAGTTGGCGTGGCGCAAGTTCAGGCGGCACAAGCTGGCGATTGCGGCCACGGTCATCCTCGTGCTGACCTATCTGGCGACTATTTTTGCCGGTTTCTTCGCCCCCTATCTGTCGCAGGAGACTCTGCCGCATGTGAACATGCCGCCGCAGAAGGTCCATTTCATCGACAGTGAAGGCAAGTTTCATCTGCGCCCGTTCACTTACGCGATGAAATCGGAGCTGAACATGGATATCCTCAAGTGGGAGTACGCGGAGGATACCGAGCAGATCTACCCGATCTATTTCTTCGTCAAGCGGCCGAAAGCGCTGCACGGTCCGGACCGGAACAAGGAGACGTGGAGGTTGATCGGCGTGGAGGGAGAGGGTACGATCGCGTTGTTCGGCACCGACTACCGCGGCCGCGACCTTCTGACGCGCATTCTGTACGGGGGGCGGATTACGCTGAGCATCGGGCTGTTCGGTGTCTTTCTGAGCATTGTGCTCGGCGCGATATTGGGTGTGGTATCGGGCTATTTCGGCGGGCTGGTGGACATGATGATCCAAAGGCTGATCGAGGTCCTCAGCACGATACCGACACTGCCACTGTGGCTGGCGTTGGCGGCGATCCTGCCGCGCGAGTGGCCGTCACATTACACATATTGGGGTATCGTGTCTCTGCTGGCCCTGATTGGGTGGACGGGTCTGGCGCGGCAGGTGCGCGGCCAGGTACTCAGTATCCGGGAGCGGGACTACGTCACGGCTTCACTGGGAGGGGGAGGCGGCACGGTACACATCATGCAGGAGCATGTGATACCGAACACGTTGAGCCACATCATCGTGGTGACGACGCTGGCATTGCCGGACATGATTTTGGCGGAGAGTGCACTGAGTTTCCTGGGGCTGGGGATCCGTCCGCCGATGACGAGCTGGGGTCTGTTGATGCAGGATGCGCAGACGGTGGACTCGATCATCAGGGCGCCGTGGATCATGCTGCCTGGCGTATTCATCGTTCTCTCTGTGCTCTGTTTCAACTTTGTAGGGGACGGGCTGCGGGATGCGGCTGATCCTTACAGTTGAGATTAAGGCGCGGCGGGTAAGGGGGCGGAGTGCAAGCGTCTGGCTGGGGAGGGGGTCGTTGCGGCTGCCTCCCAGCGATGGGCGAATAGCAAAGAGCTTCGTGGGAAGGGAGAAACATTCGTGAGCGCGGCCCAGAATCCACTGCTGGAGATAGAGGACCTGCACGTAGATTTTGCCACGCATGAAGGTGTGGTCAGAGCGGTGCGGGGCGTGGATTTCGAGATTGGGATGGGTGAGAGCGTGGGCGTCGTGGGCGAGAGCGGCTGCGGCAAGAGCGTGACGGCACTCTCGGTCATGCGGCTGGTCCCGCGGCCGCACGGGCGGATCCGACAGGGTCATGTGTGGCTGTGGCGCGACGGCGAGAAGACCGACGTGGTACCGCTGGACTTTGACGGCGCGGACCTGCGCAGCATTCGCGGCGGCGACATGGCGATGGTTTTTCAGGAGCCGATGACCTCTCTGAACCCTTCGTTCACGGTCGGGTACCAGATCATGGAGGCGATTGAACTCCACCAGGAGGCGACCAAGGAGGAGGCGCGTGGGCTTGCGATCGAGGCGCTGGCGAGTGTCAGCATTCCCGAGCCGCAGGATGCGATAGAGCGCTATCCGCATGAACTGAGCGGCGGCATGCGCCAGCGGGTGATGATCGCGATGGCGATCACCTGCAATCCCCGGCTGTTGATCGCGGATGAGCCGACGACGGCGCTGGACGTGACGGTGCAGGCGCAGATTCTGGACCTGGTTGAGCAGTACCGAGAGCAGACCGGCATGGCGATCATGTGGATCACGCACAATCTGGGCGTGGTGGGGGAGCTGTGCGAGAAGGTCGTGGTGATGTACCTGGGGCAGGTGGTGGAGCAGGCCCCGGTCACGAGCATCTTTGAGAACCCCAAGCATCCCTACACGCAAGGGCTGCTCTCCTGTTTTCCACAGCTGGACGCGACGAGCCGCGAGGAGCTTGTTCCGATTCCGGGGACGGTTCCCGGGCCGTTCGAGGTCGTGGAGGGGTGTGCCTTTGCGCCGCGCTGCCCGCATGCGTGGGAGCAGTGCAAGGAGGCTCCTCCGCTGTTCAGGGAAGGGGAGAGCCAGGTCAGATGCTGGCTGCACGAACTGTGAATGCGGTCCCGTCCGGCGCGAGGGGCGCGCTTTCGCTGAAAGGGTTTGCCGTTTGCCCGCTGCCGCCGGCCCGGTAGCCGGCGTCAGATAGGCTGGCCGCCGCTCGCGCGCGGCCAAGGGGTCGAGAGGAAAGATGGCTGCCGAAGCCAACAGTGAAGAGTCATTGGTGCAGATCCATGATCTGAAGACCTGGTTTCCGGTCAAGAGAGGGTTCTTTCGCCGCGTCGTGGGGCACGTCAAGGCTGTCGACGGTGTAAGCCTGGAGATTCGCCGCGGTGAAACGGTAGGGCTGGTGGGCGAGAGCGGCTGCGGCAAGACGACCCTGGGCCGGACGGTCCTGCGGTTGATTCCGGCCACGGCCGGCAGCGTGAGCTACCGTCTTGACGGCGACATGACCGACCTCTTCGAGCTGGATCACGCGGCGATGGTGGGCATGCGCAGGCGAATGCAGATCATCTTCCAGGACCCGTTCTCGTCGTTGAACCCGAGGATGTCGGTCGGCGACATCGTTGGCGAGTTCCTGAAGATTCACGGGGCGGCGGACCGGCAGGAGAAGGTGGTTGCGCTGCTCGAGTCGGTGGGGCTATTCAGTGGCTATACCCACCGCTATCCGCACGAGTTCAGCGGGGGCCAGAGGCAGCGCATCGCGATCGCGAGGGCGTTGAGCCTGGACCCGGAGTTTGTGGTGTGTGATGAGCCGGTTTCGGCGCTTGATGTTTCGGTGCAGGCCCAGATCATCAATCTGCTGAAGACGTTGCAGCAGGAGAGGCATCTGACCTACCTGTTCATTTCCCATGATCTCTCGGTGGTCCAGCATCTGAGCGACCGGGTGGGGGTGATGTACCTGGGCCAGCTGGTGGAGTTTGGCACGATGGAGGCCCTATTCGGGCGGCCGCGCCACCCCTATACCGAGGCGCTGCTGTCGGCGATTCCCGCCTATAGGGGTGCGGGAGCGGGGCGCAGCCGTTCGCGCATCGTCCTGGAGGGCGATGTGCCAAGCTCGGCCAATCCGCCGGCGGGCTGTCGATTTCATACGCGGTGTCAGTATGCGGAGGAGGTGTGCCGCTTGGAGGCCCCGGTACTGGTTGCAGCCGACGGCGAGGCTGATCACTATGCGGCCTGCCATTTTTCTGACAAGCTGGACCTCAGCGGAGTTTCAGCAGCGCCTGCGGGCCTGGGCGTCCCCCGGAAGACAGACGACTGAAGACTGACCCCGATTGTTTCCACGAATTGGCGAAGAGGAGCAGGCTGTGACCAGACCAATACGGATGGCGTTTGTGGGGCTGGGCAGCTGCCTGCAGACGATGTTCGGGCCGGTGCTGCGGCTGGTCGAGGGTCTCGACGTGGTGGCGGTTGTGGACAGCCGCGCCGACAGGCTGGCCGAAGCGCGTGAGATGTACGGCTTGGGCAACGGCTACCTGTCGTTGGAGGCGTGTCTGGAAAAGGAGGAGATGGACGCAGCGCTGATCGCGACGCCGGTGTTTGAACACGTTGATCATGCGGTAGCTTGCGCGGAGCGGGGCGTGCACGTGCTGCTGGAGAAGCCAATGGCGCGCTCTCCGCGCGAGTGTGACAGGATCATCGCCGCGCACGGGAAGGCGGGCACTGTCCTGATGATGGCGTTCATGAAGCGTTTCAACCGCTCGATGCGCAAGGTGACCGAGCTGATCGAGGGGGGTGAGATCGGTGCAGTAATGGGGATTCGCCACAACTGGGACTGGGGCCCGGACGAGAGCGGGTGGGTCGATCCAGGCTGGCGCGGCTCGGTGCGGACATGGGGCGGCCAGTGGCAGGACCACGGTTCGCACAGCGTGAACCTGGCGCAGTGGTGGGCCGGCCCGATTCGGTCGGTGATGGCGGTCTTCGATATCACCGGGCCCTACCCGGAAGTGGAGAACGACTACATCGTCGTCTGTACGCATGAATCGGGCGCGCGCAGCACGCACCAGGCCACGCGCTACTTCCACCGCGGGGGCGAGGAGCGCTACCTGATCTTCGGTGAGTCGGGTACGATTGAGACTAGGCATGAGGCCGAGGTGTGGCGCTACACGACGCCCCACGAGATCTATTTGCACCGGTATGGTCGGGTGGAGGAGAATCACCGGCCGCGGCACAGCCGCAACTGGCTGGCGGAGGGTGAGATGTACAGTCAGTACAAGGTCGAGCTGGAGCATTTTGCCGACTGTGTGCGCACAGGCAAAGCGCCCGCCACGGACGGGGCGATGGGGCGCGCCGCGGTCGAGGTGACCAGCGCCGCCTATCTGTCGGCGCTGGAGCGGCGCGAGGTGACGCTGCCGCTGACGGAGGAGCCGGACTACGAGGATTTCTTTCGCAACGTCGCGCCGCGACGCACGCCGCCGCGCTATGCGGGGCAGGTCGGGTCGTGACCATTGCCAACCTTGGCGGGCGCGTTCGGCGCGCCGAGCCGCACTGTCATCAGGAGAGATGATCGATGTCTGAACCGTTGCGAGTTCTTTCGGTCGGGGCGCATCCGGCCGATATCTTTGACCAGTCCGGCGGGACGATGGCGCATCACGCTGCGCGCGGCGACTATGTGGGCTGTGTCGTTCTGACGCACGGCGCGCGTGTGCATGACAAGGTGATCAGCGACGAGATGCACCACCGCAGCGAGGTGCCTGAGGCGGACGAGCTGCAGTCCCTGATGGCAGAGCGGTCGGACGTCAAGGCTGAGGAGGCGGTAAAGGCCTGTAATCTGCTGGGCGTCGAGGACGTCTACTTCTTCGGCGCCGATGACGCGGTGCTGCTGGTGACCGACGAGCTGGTGCGGCGGCTGGCGCGGCTGTTCCGGGCGTTGAAGCCGGACCTGATCCTGACCCATTTCCCCAAGGAGGGGGACGGCCTGACCAATGCGCACGCCACGGCAGGTCAGATCGTGCTTCATGCGATGGCGCTGGCGGGCGGGGTGGACCCGGGCGACCGCAATCCTCCGCACAAGGCGGCGCAGGTCTTCTTTTTCGGGACGGGCGCGGCCGCGGTCCCGCGGACGGTGTGGCAGTCCGAGGGGGGATACTACAACGATCTTTTCATCGACATCACCGATGTTGTCGACAAGAAGCTGGCCGCGCTCGACTGCCTGGTGAGCCAGGGGTACGGGGGCGCATACGCACGCAAGCGGATCGAGACGAGCGACGGCGCATTCGGGATGGCCGGCGGCGTCGCCTATGCGGAAGGATTCATCAAGCTGAACGCGGAGACGCATGATTATCTGCCGGTGACGCCCAGGGCGATGGCCGCGGCGCGGGCGTCGGACCATGAGCTGATTGAGGAGAGGTCGTACCGCATCCGGGTGGATTAGGGAGATCCTGCGAGACCCGATACCCAGCAGCGGGGGTGGCCATGTCGAAACAACGAGTTGGGACACTCAGCCAGGAGCAGGTCCGGTTCTATCAGGAGAATGGATACCTTCACGTCAAAGGCGTGATCGATCACTGGGAGATCGAGCGTCTGCGCGCCGAGTCGATGAAGATAATCGACCACTGCAGGCATGTGAGGCCGCCGAACGATGACTATCGCTATCGCATGGACCCGGTCACGGGAAGAACCGTCCTGCGGCGCATCAACGGAATGTACCTCAAGAGCGACGCCTTTTTCGCCCTATACGGTCACCCGCAGGTTCTGGGCTTTGCCGAGTCGATCCTGGGCCCCAATCTTGTGCCGTGGCAGGATGCGCTGGTCGTCAAGCTGCCGGAATACGGTGTCGCGGTGCCGTGGCATCGCGATCCGGGCCACCCGCGCGTACACCCTCCACTCGATGTTGACGTCTACCTGGATTCGGCAACGCCGGACAACGGCAGCCTCTACGTGGTACCGGGCAGCCATCTGTGGCAGGGCTTCGATCTCCAGGACATGGTCGATGAACATGGATTCATGCTGCCCGGAGCGGTCCCGGTGATCGCCGAACCCGGCGATGTGGTGTTGCACAGCCCCAACCTGCTGCATGGCTCGCGCGTAACGCGGGGCAAGCCGTTGCGGCGCATCAACTATTTCGCCTTTTTTACGATTGAAGAAATTCTGAGTCGCGGGGGATCGTATGATGCCGATCTGGCGCGATCATGGATCGGTGTCATGCTGCAGGCGGTCGAGGCGCGACGCCAGGTGCCTGAGGCGGCCGGCGAGGAGCCGTATGCCTACAGCCCGACGCTGACCGAATTCAAGGTCGAACCGGGGTCGCTGGGTTACGTCGAGAGGTACATCCAGAGATTGCCCGACACCTTCGACCCGGTCTACCGCTACTCCCCCCACAACCCTGTCAAGGCGGTCGCCTGATCGAAAGGCGCCGCGCATGAGGGCTTTGACATGAAGAACGTAATCGGCGTCGACGTGCTGACGACGGTGGAGGAGCTGGCCGCTCCCAGCAGGACGGCGGTCCTCGTGATCGATGTTCAGAATGCCTGCTTCAACTCGATCGGCGGGTTCGAGGGCAACGGCTCCGATGGCGATGCCGACGTGGCCAACATGACGCCGATCATACCCAGGATCGGGCGGCTGCTGGAGGCCGCGCGCGGCCGGGGTATCCTGGTCGCCTACACCGAGTTCATCCATCGCAACCGGCTGGGCGTGACGCTGATGGACGGGCCCAACAACTACTGCGTGCGCAACAACCCGGACCAGCCGGATGTGGTTGAAGGGAGCTGGGAGGCGCGCACGGTCGACGAGCTGGCGCCGCAGGACGGGGACGTTATCATTGGCAAGAGCCGGGGCAGCTCTTTCTACCAGACGCCGCTCGACAACATCCTGAAGGCGCGCGGCATCGGAACCGTACTGCTGACGGGCGTGCTGAGCGCGGGTTGCGTGCTGTTCACGGCCGCGGACGCAATGCACCACGGCTACTATCCGCTGGTCGTGCGCGACTGCGTGGCCTCCTACTCGCAGGAGGCGCACAGGCAGGCGCTGATCTGGATGGAGACACAGTTTCCCGTTTTCGACCTGCGGGAGGTGCTGGCGGTCTGGGAGGGGCAGGAGCGGGAAAGTTGAATGCACGGGACTTGCGGGGTTCCCTGTGCGCTGATAATACATATCAAAGGAGGCTGCCATGGTTGCTACCTGTGAAAACGTGGACTTCGAACTGAAGCTGGACGAGTTCAAGATCAACGGGTACGTTGTTTTCGAAGACATGATCCCGCATGAAAAGCTGGACCGGATTCGCGAGGCCTTCATGCCGCTGGTCGAGCACATCAAGGCGCGCGACACCGAGGTTACCGATGTCGAGACGGGCGACGTGCGAGTCGGCATGGGGCGGCAGCAGTTCAAGAACCGCTATACGGTGACGATTCCGTGGGTGGAGCCGTTTGCCGACCCGGACATCTACGAGCATCCGGTGATGATGGAGTTTCTGGACCGCTACTGGCAGACCGACGAGTACGTTATTTCGTGCTACCACTCGAACAATCCCTATCCCGGCAGCGAGATGCAGCCGTGGCACCGGGATACGGGGCTTGCCAGGTACATTCCGCACGTGGGTCTGGAGAACTGTCCGGTTGTGGGGGTGAAGTTTCCACTGGCCGACACATCGGAGGAGAACGGGAGCATTGAGGTGTTGCCCAGCACGCAGTACCTGGCCGACCCGAGCATGGAGGGGCGTTACAACGAGGTGCTGCTGCGCGGCAGTTTTCCGTCGGCGCAGCGGTTGAACCTGAAGAAGGGCTCGATGTGGGTACAGGACGTCCGCATGCTGCACCGGGGCACGCCCAACCTGTCGGACTCAGTGCGCCCCGAGCTGGTGGTCTGCTACTGCCGGTCCTGGTTCAGCATAGCCCAGACCGTCGAGATGCCGTGTTCGACCTATCACGCGCTTTCGGACCGCGGCCAGAGCATGCTGCACCGGCGCAGGCCGGTCGACTGGGACTGAGGGAGTTGTAGACGGGACGAAAAGGCGAATCAAAGCTGAACTCGTCGTTTCTGATGGAACCGAAAGCCGCACAGGCAAAGGAGGGCAGTGATGGGCGTGACGGCCGGCTACGATATCGATCAGAAGATGCAGGAGTGGCGCATCAACGGTTTCGTGGTATTCGAGGATCTGATCGCGCACGAGAAGATTGACCGCATTCGCGAGGCATGGGTCCCGGTTCGAGACCGGGATATCGAGAGGCAAGGGGATCATCCGTTTCGAGGCTTCCGGCGCTACAACGTGCGGGTGCCGTTCACGCGCCCGTTCGTGGACCCGGAGATCTTCGAGCATCCGGCGCTTGTTGCCTTTATGGAACGGGCGCTGGGCCCGGACTACGTTTGGTCCCACTTTGATTCGAACATTCCGCTGCCGGGAACCGACTACCAGACCTGGCACCGCGACGGCCAGGTCGCGCTCTATCCCGGAATCAAGACGCCTGCGCTCGCGGTCGGCGTGAAGTTTCCGCTGGTTGACACGAACGAGGAGAACGGCAGTTTCGAGGTGCTTCCTGGCACGCAGTATATCGGGGACGAAGACCTGCTGGACGACCTGGACAACGTTTTCGGCGCCGGCGAAAACAGGATCGGTACCTACTATCCCACGCGCCTGAATCTGAAAAAGGGCTCGCTCTGGGTGCAGGACGGGCGGGCGTTTCACCGGGGTACGCCGAACCGGTCGGACGGGGCGCGGGATGAGCTGTGCATGGGGATGTGCAAGCCGTGGCTGTTCAGCGGCTGGCAGCACGAGTACACCGAGGGCCACCTGCCGCGCGAGCTGTGGGAGAGCCTTTCGGACCACGGCAAGCAGGTGCTGCGCTGGCAGCGGATTCTCGATTAGCGTTCATCCCGGGGGCCTGCGAAAGGTCCACAAAAAACTATTTTTTCGCTGGTTGACGAACCCGGGTTCTCATGGTACGGTAGCCACTATTGGAAGCTGGCGAAACCGGCAGTGGCCGGATTCCAAACTCCAACAAAGTCTCTCGAAACACGCGGTCGTGCATACTGCCCCGGACGTTGGCGCCGAGGTGGGCCGGAAGTCGCGGAGCTCCCCTTTGTTCCGCGCGCGGTCCCGCCAGAATCGGGTCGAAAGGAGGGTGCCAGGCGACGAACGACTCTTGTCTAAGTGTGAGAGCTGTCTGTTCCATTCCTCGCTGTAAGCAACTCAGAACGTAGTGTCTGCAGACAATCTGTACCATGATAAGGAGGCAGGATCATGGGAAATGGAATGTTGAATCGACGCGATTTTTTGCGCATTGGCGCAGCGGCCGCTGCAGGGGCTGTCGTAGCCGGGTGTGCTCAGATGCCCGCGGCGGCGCCTAGTGGCGAAATGGCCGAGCCTGACGAAGTCCCCCGGGAGGTCAGGCTCACCGGGCATAACCGCCCAATTTACCATGAGATGAATGAGAAGTTTACGGAAGAAACCGGGATTGAGGTGGCGATGGAGTACCACCCCCCCAAATGGGAGGAGATCCTGGCCAAGTTCACGTTGTGGGGCGAGAGCGGCTACGATGGCATCGACGTAGAGGCGCAGGACGACCAGATCGCATCGCTCTACTCCTTCAAGCGCTGGTGCTTTGACCTCAGTCACCTGATGACCGACGAAGAGCGGGCTGACCAGGCCGACGCAGTGCTCGGGCTCACCGAACAGGTCGGCGGATTCCAGGCGCGCATGTTCTTCTTTGTCGGCGCGGAGCCCTTCTACTTCAACAAAGAGTTGATCCCCGAGGCGCCCAAAACCTGGGAAGAGATGGTGGAAGTGGCCAAGACGGTTACCGACCCAGAAAACGACGTCTGGGGCTGGCGGCCGAATGCGGGCAGCCACAACATGAACCTCACGCTGATGATGGTCAACCATGCCGGCGGCAACAACGAGACGCTCGACGATGAGGGAACGCTGACTGCACTGCAGTTCATGCGCGACTGGGTCTTCGAGTACGAGATCACACCGCCCACGGTTGTGTCGGAAGCGGCCGAGGAGATCATGGCGCTGGCGCCGGCGGGCAAAGCCGGCATGTGGTGGATGTATGAGGGGAACTATGGACCCCTGCTGGAGGTGGAAGGCGGCATGCTGACCCCGGAGACTCTGGGTGTCTCCCGTTGGCCAATGGGGCCGAGCAGCGACGAACTCATGGTGCACGCCTGGGGCTGGTTGATCCCCGTTTACACGCCCAGGAAGGAATTGGCTGAGGAGTTCGTTTCGTGGATGACACAGTATGACAACATTAAGTGGCTCATCACCGACCTGCAAATCACCCCGCCCAAAAAGTCGATGTACAACGATCCCGAGGTTACGGACAAGATTCCCATCTTGCGGGCCGGGCCGGGCTGGGAGGAACTAACGCGCGGCGCCAAGTTCCGCTGTCCGGTCGTCTGTCATCCCAATGCCGGCGCACTGTCGCTGATCTTCCAGGATGCCGGTCTGTTCGTCATGGCAGGCGAAAGGTCGCCCGAAGAGGTGCGCGACTGGGCCGCGAATGAGATCGCAATCGCGATGGAAGCCTGAGTTGGGCCGAGTTAGCAGCGAAGTCAACTAGTCTTGGGACAGTTGGAGATTGGCGTCTGCGATCGATGAACCGGCGCCAATCTCCTATCCTCCCTACCGGAGGCTGACATCGTGGCGCAGCAAGCGCTGGCTGGGCGCAAACAAGATACCGGCCCGATCGGGCTGGTCTTGACGTTCATCAAGAAGTATTGGATCGTGTACGCCCTGGTTCTGCCTGCGGTGCTGTTCCGATTTGCCTTCACGGCCGGTCCGCTTCTACGCACGATGTGGCTCAGCTTCACAGACAAGTCGTTGCAGCGGGATGGCAAGTTCATCGGGCTGGAAAACTATGCCTACATGTTCAAGGACGCCTACGTCCATGACTCGATCGACTTCACTGTCATCTACACGGTGACAGCCACCGTGCTGCAGGTCGTGCTGGGACTGGGAATGGCCTTGCTGCTCAATCAGAACCTTAAGGCTCAGTGGTTTTCGCGCGTGGCGAACCTGTTGCCCTGGGCGGCCGCGCCGATCGTGGCCGGGATCATGTGGCGGCTGATGTTCTTCGAGGGCGGCGGCGTACTGAACGACCTCGTGCTGCGCTTCGACCTGCACCCCGAGCGTGTCATGTGGCTGAGCGATGGCAAGCTGGCCAGGGTTTCGGTGATTGTCACGACACTGTGGAAGAACTCTCCCTGGTGCGCACTGGTCCTGCTGGCCGGGCTGAAGACGATCCCCACCGAACTGATGGAGGCCGCGCAGGTGGATGGGGCCAATGTGTGGGCGCGCTTCATTCACATTACATTGCCCCTGTTGATGCCGATCATCCTGGTCGTCTTTCTGTTCCGCGGCATGGGCGAAGTGGGCACGTTCGACCAGATTCTCGGACTGACCCGCGGCGGGCCGGGCAGCGCCACCGAAATCATATCGCTCTACGCGTTTGACCGCTTCTTCCAACACGGCAGATACGGGTACGGTTCCGCGCTCGTGATGCTCCTCTTCATATTGACATTTCTGATCGGCGGATTCTTCGCACTGCTTCTCTATCGCCGGGGACAGGATTGAGGGCCGGGGTCGTAAGAGATGAGCAAAAAGACGAAGACGGCATACCTGCGGGCATTCCAATACCTCCTGTTGGCTCTTATGCTGCTCATGCTGCTTTTCCCGATCTACTGGATGGTCAACACATCGTTCAAAGAGGTCGGCGAGGTGAGGTCTTTGCCCCAGACCTATTTCCCCAAGAATTTCACCTTCCAGAACTACGTCGAAATGTTTGAACGCTGGCGGTTTGGCTCAACCTTCGTCAACACCGCGATTATCGCCGGTCTGTCGGCGGCGGGGGGTACCGCGCTGGGCGCGATGGCCGCCTTTGGCTTCAATCGCTTCGATTTTCCGGGCAAGGGGCTCTTTTTCGGCTTCATGATCGTCAGCATCGCCCTGCCGGGAATGGTCACGATCGGTCCCGTCTTCATGGCCTACAAGGACATTGGCCTGCTGGACACCAAGACCGGGCTCATTCTGATCGATCTCTCCGCCGCGCTCCCGTTCGCGATCATCTTTCTCTACGCCTTTTACCAGTCGATTCCGAGGGAGCTGGACGACGCGGCCCGCATCGACGGCTGCACCTGGGTACAGACGCTGTGGTTCATTATATTGCCGCTGAGCGCGCCCGGCGTGGTCATCACCTACATCATCTCCTTCATCGGCGGCTGGAACGAGTTCGTCTTCGCCAATGTGCTGACGATGAGCGAGGCCACGCGCGTCCTCACGGTCAGAATGATGGAGATCCCCACGATTCACGGCACCCCCTACAATCTGATGGCGGTGGGCGGCATGCTCTGCCTCTTTCCGATTGCGATCATCGTCGTGATAGGGCAGCGTCAGATTGTCGAAGGGCTGATTTCAGGCTCTCTCAAAGGATAACAGGATATCGGAGCGGGTGAGTACTTTGGCGCCGAGCGGCCGGCCGCACTGCTTATTCAACCCGGAAGTCCACCTGGCCCTTGGGCAGGGCGTTGAATCCATGACCGCGCTGCTGGCCTCCACCCTGGGGCCGGTCGGGCGCACGATCCTCCTCGAATCTCTCCGCAGCACAAATGACCCGCCCGAAGTGTTGGGCGACTCGGCCACGATCGCACACCGCATGGTGAAGCTCTCCGATCGCCATGCCAATGTTGGCGCGATGCTGGTGCGCGAGCTGGCGATGGAGATGCGCGACCGCGTGGGTGACGGCAGCGCCACCGCGGCTGTGCTGTCGCGTGAGATGGTGCGCGTCGGGATGCGGATGGTTGCCGCCGGCGCGAATGCGCAGCTGGTGCGGCAGGGCATGGAGAAAGGTGTGCGCGCGGCGGTAGCCGAGCTGCAGGCTGCGGCGCAGCCGCTCGAATCTGTGGAGATGGTCGGCGCGGTCGCGCAGGCGGTCACGGGTGAGACATTCTCGGCCTCTGCGAACGGTACGCCCTCTGCCAGGCTGACCCTGCCGGAGATGATCGCCGAGATCTTCAGCATTGTCGGCGTGGACGGGACCATCGTCGTCCAGGAGCATGTGAGCGCCTTCCTGGAGCGCGACTATGTGGAGGGCATTCACTGGGACAGCGGCGGGCTGGCCGCGGCCAACTTTGTGACCGACGCGGCGCGGCAGGAGACGGTGCTGGTCGGGCCGATGATCGCCGTGGCCGACTTGGAGCTTAACAGTGCCGCTCAGGTCGTGCCGCTGCTTGAGCGGGCGCTCAAGGAAAAGTACGAAGGTCTGGTCATTATCGCCCGCAAGATCGAGGGTGAAGCGCTGGGCGTTCTGCAGCTCAACAAGGGGAAGCTGGATGTCATGCCGGTCAAGGGGCCGGGGTTGACGGTGAGCCAGCCGAAGATACTGCAAGACTTGGCGATTCTGACGGGGGCGAGGCTGGTCGAGGAGAGGGCGGGCGGCCAGCTGGCGGAGCTGCGGCGCGAGGATCTCGGGCGGGCGCGGCGGGTGATTGCGACGCGCCGCGGCCTGACAATCGTCGGCGCGCGCGGCCGTCAGCGGGGTATCCGCCAGCGTATCGCCGAGCTGCAGGCCGAGCTGGAGCGGGAGGGCCCGCGAGAGCAGGCCGATACGCTGCGCAAGCGGGTGGCGAACCTGTCCGGCGGCGTGGCCACGCTCAAGATCGGGGCCGCGACCGAGGCGGAGCGCACGTTGAGACGTGAAATGGCAGAGGACGCGATCCGGGCCGTGCGGGCCGCGCTGCAGGAGGGCGTTGCGGCCGGCGGCGGCGCGGCGTACATGGCCTGTGTACCGGCGGTGAACGCGCTGGAGGCGGCTGCCGCAAGCGAAGACGAGGCGATGGGCGTGCGTGTGGTCGCCGATGCGTTGAGAGCGCCGTTGGCGCAGATCGCTGACAACGCGGGATTCGCGGCTTCGACCGTCGCGTTCCGGGTCGGCTCCCACTACAACGGCGTGCAAGCCGGTGCGGCGCCGGCCGGGTTGCGGCGGACCGAGGGGGCCGCGGGTGATGGCGTCGGGTTCGATGTCACATCGGGTCAGGTCGTGAGTATGTGGGAGGCCGGTATTGTGGATTCGGTGAAGGTGCTGCGCTTGGCGCTGGAGATGGCGGCCAGCACGGCAGGGATGGTCCTGACAACCGAGGCCGTCGTGTTCAAGAAGCGGGAGCGGATGTAACTTTGCGGTGTGACCGGCGCTCGACCGCCACCGTTCAGCCGCCGGCATTGAACGCTGAAAAATGTGACGATGAAGATGTCTGCCTGGGAATGTTTGGGGTCTGCGCTGGAAGGTGAAGAGCTGTTTTCGCTGGCCGTTTCCTCATCCGCTGCTGCAGGGGCGAACGGCTGCGCCGCTCGGATGATTCTGGCCGGATCGCACCAGGGGCTGCATGGCTCCGACGACGCCGGGCAGGAATGGCGTCTGATGAGCGGCGCGCTTGGTAACTTCCCGGTGATGGCGACTGCGTTCAGCCCGGACTACCCCCACTCGCCCGGCATCTTCGCGGGCGGCGCGCCTGGCGCGGTCCTGCGTTCGTTCGACGACGGCGAGAGCTGGGAAGCGTGCGGCCTGGACTATCCTGATGTGGTCGTTACCGGCCTGGTCACCACGCCCTCGGCCTATGCGGAGGGTGTCATTCTGGCGGGCAGCGCCGATGACGGCATCTATCGCAGCACGACGCGAGGGCGATATTGGGAGACGGCCAACTTCGGGCTGTACGATCTGAGAGTCTGGAGCCTGAGCCTATCACCGGCGTGGCAGGCGGACCAGACAGCGTTTGCGGTTGTGGGAGACGGACTCTTCCACTCGACGATCGGCGCGCGCGCGTGGCAGTCGGTCGGGATAGAGGAGCTGGGCGAGACCTTGCCGCAGGTGGTGGCGATTTCGCCCGATTTCGGCGAGGACGGGACGGTCTATCTTGGCACAGCGGGAGAGGGCGTGTGGTGCTCGCGCGACCGGGGAAAGGAGTGGCAGCCTGCGGACGGCAGCGCCGGGACCAGCATCAACTGCTTGGCGTTCTCGCCGGGTCGCGGGCGGGGACGGACGGTCTATGCGGGCACGACGGAGCACGGCATTCTGGTTTCCGGCGATTGCGGCAGAAGCTGGCAGCGCTTGAGCGAAGCTGAGCTGGCCGCGGTCTGGTGCCTAGCCGAGACCAGCTGCGGGGCAGGCAGAGTCCTGCTGGCCGGGATCCAGGGCCAGGGGCTTGTCCGTTTCCTGCATCGACGGCCTGATTCTGAAGTTTGAGATAATGACATCCAGGTATAGCGGGGAAACGCCCCGCTTTCGCTACACACAGGGCCAGAAGGATTCTCGGCGGCAAGGAGGAAAGAGCTGTGGCAGCCTCACAACAGTACGACATCGACATGAAGCTGGCCGAACTTCGGATCAACGGCTATGCGGTCTTCGAAGACCTGATTCCGGTCGAGAAGATCGACCGCATTCGCGAGGCGTTTCTGCCCTATCTGGAGGCGGTGCGCACACACAGCGATCCGGCGGGCGGCGTCGACCTCCATGCGCGCAGCGATGACCGCATCGTCGTCGAAGGCCGACTGCAAGTTGTCAATCGATACACGCTCTATGTGCCGTGGGAGCAGCCGTTTGCCGACCCCGAAATCTACGAAAACCCGGTGCTGCTCGAATTTCTTGACCGCTACTGGGGGACGGACGACTACCGGATTACCTGCTATCACTCGAACAATCCCTACCCGGGCAGCGAGTACCAGCGCTGGCATCGCGACGCGGGCATTTCCAGGATGGTGCCGCACGTCGGTCTGGAGGTCTGCCCGCATTTCGGCGTCAAGTTCCCACTGGTGGATACCTACGAGGAAAACGGGAGCTTCGAGATTCTGCCCTCGACGCAGTATCTCGCCGATCCGGCGATGGAGGAGCGCTACGACGAGATCCTGGAATCGGGGGATTTCCCCAGCCGGCGTCGCCTCAACCTGAAGAAGGGGGCGTTGTGGATTCAGGACCCGCGCACGCTCCACCGCGGCACACCCAACCGCGCCGACCATGCCCGCCCTGAGCTGGTGATCTGCTATTCGCTGCCGTGGTTCGGGCAGATGAATCCAATACAGATGACCCAGGTCGAGTACGACAGCTTTTCGGAGCGGGGTAGGCAGATGGTTACCAACTACCGGCTGGTTGGCTAGTTTGCGGCAGGTCTGGCATCGATCGCTTTGTCAAGCCAGCACAAGAGGGCCGACAATAGGAGAAGAATGGAGCGGGTGTTGGAAATCCGTACGGTGAGGGATTTCAGCAACTGTTTCATTGAATCAAAGCGAAGTGACATTCGAATCCATAGGCACTCGCCGGCTGTCTTGAGGACCCAAAATGCATGAAGATCAGCTACTTGAACGTGTTTCCCTGAATCCAAAGGTCATGGTCGGCAAGCCGGTCATTCAAGGGACTCGGTTGACAGTTGAGCATGTCCTGAGCCTACTGGCACAAGGCATAAAGGTACCTGAAATCCTGGATGAATACGAGGGATTGGAGGAAGAGGATATTCAGGCCTGCCTCCTATTTGCGGCGAGAGCTCTGGAGGGAACGTCATTCATGCCGTTGATGGGGGAGCCCGCCTAAGTGCGCTTTCTGGTAGACGAGTGTGCAGGCCCTACCCTGGCAAGGTGGTTGCGCAAACAGAAATTCGATGTCGTCTCTGTCTTCGACGAAGCGCCTGGTATCGGTGATGACGAAGTCCTTACACAGGCATTCGAAGAAGACAGAATCCCCGTAACCACAGACAAAGACTTCGGGGAGATGGTCTTTCGTTCGCAGTTCCCCCATCGATGCGTTGTCCTATTGCGACTGCAAGATGAACGAGCCGCGAACAAGAGCGAAGTCTTGGAGCGGCTCTTAGACAGCTACGGGGGCGAAGTCTCAGGACGTTTTCTCGTCGTGACAGAAAGCCAGGTCCGCTTCGCGCAGTCTTGGTCCGAATCTGATCGCTGAGCACTCGACCTCGGGAGGCGCCGGTGCCGGGACCAAACAGCGTACAGCTTGACGAGCAGCTTCTTTCACCGGCGTTTTTCGCCGATCCGTATGCCGTTTACCGGCGGCTGCGCGACGAGGGCCCGGTCCACTGGTGCGAACCGTGGAACTGCTGGATTATCTCCCGCTACGACGATGTGACGGCCGGTCTGCGGCAGGATGGGCGCCGTTTCTCGGTTGTCGGCCAGTTCGGCTCCTACCTCAACGCCTTGCCGGAGACGGAGAGGCCGAGGTTCCAGCCTCTCAAGCAACATTTCTCCATCGGGCTACTGCACTCCGATCCACCTGAACACACGCGGCTGCGAGGTCTGATCAACCAGGCCTTTACGCCGCGCGTCGTCAAGCGGATGCGGGGCCGGATCGAAGCGACGGTGAACGCGCTGCTCGATGCCGTGCAAGATCGAGGGCGGATGGACGTTATCCGCGACTTCGCTTTCCACCTCCCGGCCATTATCACTGCGGAGGTGGTCGGGATGCCGCCGGAGGACCGCCACCAGTTCAAGGCATGGTCCGATGACATCGCCTCCTTTTCGGCCGCCAACCGCATGACGGTCGAGGTCGCCGAGCGTGCGCAGCGCAGCGTGCTGGCGGTGCGGGCCTACCTGTCGGAGATCGCAGCGAGGCGGCGCGAGCAGCCGCGTGACGATCTCATCAGCCGGCTGGTCAGCAACGGCGACGGCCAGGAAAGGCCGGGCGAGGGGGAGCTCCTTTCCACCTGTGTGACATTCATGGTCGGCGGCCACGAGACGACGACCGCGCTGATCGGCAGCGGTCTGTTGGCGCTATTGCGGAATCCTGATCAGCTCGACAGGCTGCGGCAGGAGCCGGCCGCGGCAAAAAGCGCGGTGGAGGAGTTTCTGCGCTACGAAAGTCCGAACCAGCGGAGCATCCGCCTGGTCAAGGAGGATTTCGAGCTTGAGGGGCGCCGGATTGAGCAGGGTCAGCGGGCCATGTTTCTGCTGGGCGCGGCCAACCGCGATCCGGCCCAGTTCGAGGACCCGGATCGGCTCGATGTCTGCCGCGAGCCGAACCGGCACATCGCATTCGGCTTAGGCCCGCACTTCTGTATCGGCGCTCCCCTTGCCCGGCTTGAGGCGGAGGTGGCATTCGCCGCGCTGCTGCGCCGTTTCCCCAACATGCGGCTCGCCGGGGACGAACCTGAGTGGCTGCCCAGCTACCAGCTTCGTTTGCTGAAATCCTTGCCTGTTGTTTTCTGAACGGAACGGGCAAGCATGCCGTTTCCGGCAGAACATAGTTGCAGTCACCCTGAAGGATAAGCAGCCAGATTCTTTGAGATCTCAAAAGGAGGATCACAATGTCTGATTTGCGAAGGGGACGGGTGTCGCGGCGTGATTTCATCAAGTATGCCGGGGGTGCAACAGGAATCGTGGTACTTGCGGGCTGCGCGCCCGGAGTCCAGGCGCCGGCTGCGGGTTCTGCGCCGGCAGTTGCCCCGGCCGGCCCAAGCGGGGAGATTACTGCTGTCATCAGGCAGGTTATCAACATCGCCGACGCGGCCAACAACATCGGCTATGCCACGCGGGTGGTTGCGCACACGATGTTTGACGCCATGGTCAAGCGTGACCTGGCGGGCAACTTTGTACCCGGCCTGGCAACTTCGTGGGAGAACCCGGACCCTTTGACGTGGATCTTTTCGCTGCGGGAGGGCGTGAATTTTCACAACGGGGAAGAGTTCACTTCCGAGTCTGTCGCCTTCACCATCAATCGCATCCTTGATCCGGAGAGCACGACGCCGGCATTGAAGCCGCTGCTTGTCGATATTGACACGGTGGAGACACCGGACGCGATGACGGCTGTGATCAGGACCAAGGAACCGTTTGGGCCGATGCTGAACAATCTGTCGATGTTGATGATGTTGCCGCCGGAGTATGCGCAGACCGACGAGTACCTGGAGAAGCCGGTGGGCACAGGCCCATTCCAACTTGAGGAATGGGTGAAGGGCACCAAGTTTGTGGTCGAGGCCAATCCCAGTTACTGGCAGGAGGGGAAGCCGAAACTACAACGGGTGTCGATCGTGGAGCTCCCTGAGCCAGCCACGCGCCTCGTTGCGCTGGAGCGAGGCGAACTCGATTTCGTGCACGGCATTCAGCCGGAAGACATGGAACGGCTGGAAGCGAACCCGGACGTCAATCTGGTCAGGGGTCCGACCTATACTTTCCGCCAGTTTCTGATGAACGGCGGACGGCCGCCCTTCAACGATCCGCTGGTGCGGCAGGCCGTCTATCACGCGATTGACGTGGACGCCATGGTCAACGACATCATGGGTGGGACGGTGGAGCGGGCAACATCGTACATCAACGCGAACGTCTGGGGCTACGCGGCCCAGACACCCTACCCGTATGATCCTGACAGGGCGAGGGAGATTCTGGCCGATGCCGGCCTGGCTGACGGCGTCGACATGGAGTTGAAGTGGACGCCGCGCGATGTGAAGGCCAAGGAGCTGGTGGAGTTCTCGATCGCGCAACTTGAAGAAGTGGGCATCAGGGGCAAGAGCATCGAGCAGGAACATACGGTCTGGCTGGAAGACCTGCTGGCGCTTGACTGGGACGTACAGCTGGTCTCAGGCGCCACGTCGACAGGGGACGCAGACTATACGTTGCGCAGGATCTACTTCTCCGGCAACAACCGGACCGGCTGGGTCAACCAGGTCTATGACGATCTGGTAACACAGGCTGCGCGCACAACGGACCTGGAGGAGCGCAAGGATCTGTATGCCCAGGCGCAGAAGATTGCTTGGGACGATGGTCCAAACGTGATGCTGTTTGAGGACATTGCGACGTACGGCCTGAACGCGCGCGTGCAGGGTTTCGAGCCGTGGCCCGACGAACCGCCCCGTTTTGCCGACATGTGGGTGTCCAGCTAGAGGAGTAGCGGCTGTCGATTTGAATGATCGGCCGTTGACAATCGCTGAACCGGAATGGCTGCCTATCTTATCAGGCGACTGGCGCTGGCTATCTTCGTGGTTTGGGGCGTGGTGACGATGGTGTTCGTCGTCATGCGCCTGGTTCCCGGGGACCCGGCGAATGCCTTCCTGGGGGTGGACGCCACCCAGGAAGAGGTCGAGCAGCTTCGAGAGCGGCTTGGTCTTGACCGTTCCATCCCGGAACAGTACGTCATATTTCTGCGCCAGGCTGCGGGAGGTGACTTGGGCAGGTCGACCTACTTTGGGCAGCCGGCGCTTGAAATGGTCATTGAGCGGCTGCCGGCAACCATCAGGCTGGCGGCTGCGGCGCTGGCGCTCGCGTTGGTAACGGCTCTTGTGTTAGGCGTGACCGCGGCATTGCGCGCCAATTCGGCGTTGGACCAGTTGATCAGCGTCGTAACGGTCATGGGCCAGAGTCTGCCGGATTTCTGGATCGGGCTGATGTTGATCCTGATATTTTCGGGCATACTGCGCCTGTTGCCGACGTTTGGAAGCGACAAGCTGCAGCATCTGGTCTTGCCGGCGGTGACGCTGGCGCTGCCTCTCATGGGCGCGACCACCCGCCTGGTTCGCTCGGGCATGCTGGAAATTCTGGGCCAGGACTATATCCGCACAGCCCGGGCCAAGGGCTTGAAGCCGTCGGTTGTGGTTAGACGGCACGCCCTGAAGAACATGCTGATTCCGGTGGTGACGGTCTTCGGACTGCGGTTGGGCTATCTTCTGGGCGGGTCGGTGATTGTGGAGACGGTGTTCAGCTGGCCGGGTGTTGGCAACACGATCATCTTTGCCATCAGCTCGCGGGACTATGCGGTCGTCCAGGCGGCGACGCTGGTTGTGGCGATCAGTTTCGTGGCTATCAACCTGGTCATCGACCTGCTCTATGTGTTTCTCGATCCCAGAATCCGCTTCGCCTGACGGGACGCCAGGTTGCAGCCGGCCGTTGCGGCGCGGACTGCCCGGAGGGCGATGAAAATGGCCGGGGGTAGCGGAGGTTGCAGGCGCGAGTGTTCCCCGTGCGACTGCGCCGTCATCTCGGCAGCGAGGACAAACGACGCGATCGGCAAGGGCTGGACAGAGCAAAGTTGCGAATTGGGAGATTATGCGTAGGTTGGTGCTGTCGCGCAGTCAGAGGCGGGTTTTGGTCTGGAGTTGCACCTTGCTGGCGGTCGTGTTGGCGGGTGTCTTCGCGCCTCTGCTTGTGCCGCGTGACCCTGGCACGCAGAAGACGGACGTCCGTCTTGAGGGGCCCGGCCTTGTTTTCGAAGAAGACACAGTTGCCTTTCTCGGAACGGACCAGCTTGGTCGCGACGTGCTGAGCCGCGCCATCTTTGGTATACGCGCCTCGCTCTTTGTCGGGATTAGCGGTGTCCTGCTGGCCGGCCTGCTGGGCGTGGGACTGGGGCTGATTGCGGGCTATTTCGGCGGTCCCTGGGACATGGCCATTATGCGCTTAGCGGACATCCAGCTGGCTTTTCCGGGCATTCTGATGGCGCTGGCTCTGACCGCAGCTCTGGGCCCGAGCGTACGCAATTTGATTGTCGCCCTGACGGTGACGGGGTGGGTGCTCTACGCGCGCCTGGTGCGCGGGGTGGTTCTTTCGGTGAAGGAGCGGGAATTTGTGGAGAGCGCGCGAGCGCTCGGTGCCAGCAACAGCCGCATTGTTTTGCGGCACGTGCTTCCGAATGTGATCAGCCCGGTTGTCATCGTGGCCGCGCTCGACCTGGGCCGGATGATCCTGGCGGAGTCGTCCTTGAGCTTTCTGGGACTGGGGATCCAGCCGCCTACGCCGAGCTGGGGCAGCATGATCGCCGATGGGCGCAGCTATCTGTTCAACGCGTGGTGGGTGTCCACGTTTCCGGGCCTGTTCCTGGCGGTGACGGTGATGGTCATCGCATTGCTGGGCGACGCGGTACGGGACAGTCTGGACCCGCATTTCCGCTATTAGTTTCATTTCGTATTGGCGCCCGGGCCCAGGGCGCATTATTGATATGGTAGGCCGTCCGTCCCGCCTTTGAATGGCTGTTGGGCGGCGTCGGCGAGGCGACCCCACAATCTGATCGGAAAACTTTCGGGAAGCGAGAAAAGGAAATTGAGACCATGAAAATCGATCGTGACCAGTTCTTGGAAGACGGCTACGTGATTTTGCGGCAGGTCATTCCGCCTGACCAGCTGGAGGGGTTGCGGAAGGCCTATGAGCTGCTGGTGGAGCGGCAGAAGGTGATCTGGGCGCGTGAGCGGGGGCCGGACGATCCGCCCGGCGGCCAGTGGGAGACGAACGCGCAGCCGCGCCTCATGCTGGGCGGCATGGCTGACGAGATCGACGCGCAGACGGCGGCCGCGGTCGAAATCTGGCTGCACGAGAACGTGCAGGGCGTAAGCAGCGAGCTGCTGGGGGTGGAGGACGCCGGCGTCACCGAGATGATGCTGATGTGCAGCCCGGTACGCGACCATGAAACGGGCGGACACCGCGGCTGGCACCGCGATTTCTACCCGCCCCACGCCGCGCCGCTGCAGGGCTACACCGACGACATCCTGGAGAACGGGCCGCGCTACGTGCAGTGGAATCTGCCGCTCTACGACGACAGCGTTCTGTGGGTGGTACCGGGTAGCCACAACCGGTTCAACACTGCGGAAGAAAACGCCGCGCTGAACGCCGATCCGCGCCGACCTTTGCCCGGCGCGATCCAGGTCCACTTGAAAGCGGGCGACGGTGTGCCCTACATTCTGCCGCTGCTGCACTGGGGCAGTCGCTACAATGCCCAGATGCGGCGCACGATCCACGGCGGCTTTTCCGAGTTCAGCCACTATGAGGACCTCTCCTATCTTAAACATCTATCACCAGCGGCGCAGGCGACATTCAGACGCTGGAACGGGCGCAGCGACCAGACGTTCGCGCAGATCGAGGCGGCGCTGCGGGCGGTGATCAACGGCGACGGCGCGGCCTACCGCGCCGGCCTGGAGCGCATGCATCCGGGTCGCGGCGAAAAGGGCAGGCTGCTCTCCACCATCTTCCTCAGCAAGAGCGCCAAACGCATCCACCAGCTGAAGAGCCCGCATTTCGACCGTTTACCGGAGCTGGAGCAGGGCTGGGCGACCCACATACATCCGATAACGCTGCATTGGGGCAGGCCAATGGCCGACCGTTTTACCGTGCAGGAGTCCGAACTACTGTGGGCGCGTTTCAAGTGTGTGGACGACCTGGTGCAGGCCGAGGAGGAGCAGTGGACGCCGGGCTTCCAGGGCGAGGCGACGCGCTACTACTTCGAAGAGGTCCCGGCAGCGTTGAGTGTGGAAGGCTTTGTCGCCAGCTTCGGCAGTTGACGCCAACCTTTCTGCCGCGTTCCAATCAGGCGGTTGGATTCGGTGATGGCGTAGATTTCCCACGCAAAGGAGTGAAGCCGTGGGCGCCAAGCGGGTCGGAATTGGGCTGATCGGCGCCGGTATGATCGCGCAGGTGATGCACCTGCCGCATCTGCTCGAGTTGCCGGACCTGTTCGAGGTTGTGGCGCTGTGCGATCTTTCGCCCGGCACCGTGCAGGCTGTCGCCGCGCGCTGCGGCATCCGGTTTACAACCACCGATTACCGCGAGATGCTCGAACGCGCCGACTTGGATGCCGTGATGGTGCTGACGCGCGACCACGCGCAACCGGCGACCGATGCGCTGCGGGCGGGCAAACACGTCTTCATCGAGAAACCGATGTGCAACAACCTGGATGAGGCCGACGAGCTGCTCGAGGCGCAGGCGCAGAGCGGCCGCGTTGCCATGCTCGGTCATCACAAACGCTACGACCCCGGCTACGTGGCAGGCCGCCATCGCATCCGGCAGATGCAAGCCCCCCACCTGATCCGCCTGCATGATGTGGCCGGCCCCAACGAGCTGTTCCTTGAGCACTATGACATTGTGCGCGTTGATGACATTGACGCGGCCGCAAAGGGAAGGATGCAGCGGTCTCACCAGCAGAGCCTGCAACGCGCAGTTGGCGCCCGGCCGGAAGCGGTCCTGCGCGCCTACAGCCTGATGCTGGGTCTTTCGATTCACGACATTTACATTCTCGATGGCGCGTTCGGGCTGCCGGAGCGTGTCGTATCCACCGAAATCTGGGACGGAGGCGCGGCCTACGCGTCCATCCTGGCCTACCCGGACAACCTGCGCTGCGTGCTCGACACCGCGCTTGTCAGGGGCATGCGCGTCTTCGACGAGTCCATGACCGTCTACGCGCCGGACAGCATCGTTTCAATTGTCTTCCCCAGCCCGTTTCTGAAGAACGCGGCCACAGTGGTGGAGGAGTGGGAGATGGACGACGGCAGCTTTCGCGCCTCGCGCACGACCGCTTCCTACGAGGAGGCGTTCAAGCTGGAGTTGATCCACTTCCACGACTGTATCGTCAACGGAGAAACGCCGCGTACGCCGGCTGTGGAGGGCCGTGCACAGATCGCTCTGCTGATCGAGATGATCAGGGCCTATCGGCCTTAGTGCGCCGGTCCGCCGGCCTGGCGCTCTATCCGTTGCTCGGGGTGGCAGCGGCTTTTCCCAGCAATAGGTTATATTTTTGGGATGTTTGACACGTCAGAATCAGAATGGTATGCTCCCGCTAAGCTCATAGTGCGGTTTCCCATCCCACCTTGCCCTCAGTTTGCAACGTCTTTCCATTGACGAAGCCGGCCAAACCTGTCTCTTGTCAGTCGAAGAGAGGTACCCTGCATCGGTGACCGCAGCCAAAAGAATTGGGAATTGCTAACGTAACCCGGGTTCGGAGTTAGATTAGGGCCGGTAAGAGAGCCATATCATCTTCAGAGAGAAGGAGAGATGGCTTCTTGGCTTGCCAGGTGTAGGCAATCAGACCGGCCATGAGATTGACGCCGAAGTTGGTCGTGCCGCGGTGACGGACATGTACAATCTGCGGAATATTCTTGAGTTGGTCGACGATGGTCCCGATGACGAAGCGCTTACGCGTGAGCAGCTTGTCTTCGAGAACGACGTGTCGATTCTGCATCTCTTTGCGGATGCGCGTAATCAACTGCAGTCCCCGTGCCAGGAGTTGTTCAAAGAGAGCTTGGCAGAGATAGCCGCGGTCGCCGACTAGCTTGCCCCACAGCCTTTTGGTCATCTGTGGGACCGGTTTGCGGTCATCTATGTTGCCGGGCGTGCGTTGAACCGCCAGCAATTCACCCTGGTCATTGACAATCAGATGGAGCTTGAAGCCGTAGAACCATCCCATACTGCTCTTGCCCCGCATGGCCGCCTCGGCAAAGACCCGGTGGCGGCCGTTGCTTCCCGCCATCTGGTCATGAAGTCATCTATTGGTGGGCGCAACTTGGCGTTGAAGCCACTGCTCTCACCACATGCTCTGTGACCACGACCGAAAAGTGATAGTGCATAGGTTGCCACAATGGGAGGTGTCCTTCAGATGGGTGGATAGCTCATGGGCCGCTACCTTGTAAGACGCCTGCTTGTCGCTTTACCCGTTCTGGTCGGGATAACCATCATCAACTTCGTAGTCTTTAACAGCGCGCCTGGCGACCCCATCTCGGTGATGCTCCATACTGAGGTCCTGGGGGAGATGCAAGTAACCATGAGTGAGGAAGTGCAGCAGGAGCTTCGGGAGGACCTTGGACTGCATCGTCCTTTGCCGGTCCGCTATCTCTTGTGGCTTTCAGAGGTCCTGCAAGGCAACTTTGGAAAGTCCTTCTTCACCTCCGAGTCGGTTGCCAAGGTGCTTGTGGAGCACATCTCCCGTAGTATCCAGCTCATGGCCACCTCGATCATCCTCGCCATGGTCGTCGGTGTCGCACTGGGCCTGCTTTCCGCACTGAAGCAATACTCTCTGCTCGATTACTTCCTCACCTTTCTGTCCTTCATCGGCTTCTCGATTCCGACCTACTTCTGGGCGCTGCTTGGGATATATTTCCTTGCTTATCGACTTGGGCTCTTCCCAACCTATGGCGTGACCAGTTCCGTCCCGACGATGCATCCTGTTCTCGACAGGCTGTGGCATCTTGCCTTGCCCGCTCTGGTGCTGGCGACGGAGCAGACCGCCAGTTGGCTGCGCTATTCCCGCACCGCCATGCTTGAAGTCATAAGGCAGGACTATGTCAATGTCGCCCGGGCCAAAGGGCTGGCGGAGCGTGCGGTGGTCATGCGGCACGCCTTTCCCAATGTTCTTATCCCAATCGTGACGCTGATCGGACTCACCTTGCCTGGACTTTTCGGTGGTTCGTTCTTCGTCGAAGTGCTGTTCGGCTGGCAGGGAATCGGATGGTTGAGCTACAGGGCAGTGATGACGCTTGACTACAATCTGCTGATGGGCTCAACCCTACTGAGCGCTGTCCTGATCATGGTCGCAAATCTGCTGGCAGACATTGCCTACGCCTATGTGGACCCGCGCATCGGGACCGAGTGAGTTGGCCATCGATCGATGACACCGGTGATGTCGTGTCAACACCAGCCAGGTCGCATGACCCCTCCTCATTCTGTGCCGCCGGCACCTTTTGACGCAGAGTCGGGCAACGAGAGACGTTGACATGCCAGCGATAGAGGCAGGACGTGCATCCAACGGTGGCGGAACCTCAATCCAAATCGAGGTAGAAAAACCTCGCAGTGCCACAACCCTTATCTGGATGCAGTTCAGAAGGCACAAATTGGGCCTTGTGGGCCTATATGTCATCGGTATGATGGCGCTGGTCGCTTTGCTCGCACCGGTCATCAGCCCCTACGATCCCTACAAGGTGGACATGCAGGTGGCAGACTCTCCTCCAAGCCTGAGCCACCTGCTGGGCACAGACGCCACGGGACGCGATCTCCTCAGCTTGTTGATTTACGGCAGCCGCGTCTCGATGTCCGTCGGACTGGTGGCCACATCAGTCTCTATCGGGATTGCTACCCTGCTCGGCTCCGCCGCCGGCTATTGGCAGGGGTGGCTTGACGTGTCGCTAAGCCGCTTCCAGGAGACGGTTAGCAGCTTTCCCACCTTCTTGTTCATCATCACAATCGTTGCCATGATCGGGCCTGGTATCTTCAATGTAATGTTTGTTATCGGTCTCTTCGGATGGACCGGCATGTTTCGCATCGTTCGCGGTCAGTTCCTGGCCCTGCGCAATCTGGACTACGTCTTGGCGGCCAGAACGGTAGGGGCGCAGGACTCACGCATCGTTTTTCGGCATATACTGCCCGGCGTCATCCCGTTTCTCATTGTGGGCGCTACCTTCAGTGTTGCCGGCGCAATCCTGTCGGAGGCCGGGCTCAGCTTCCTCGGCCTGGGCGTACAACCGCCAACGTCAAGCTGGGGAACAATGCTCTCCGTCGCGCGGCAATTGATCATTCTGATCGACCGCCCCTGGCAATGGCTGGTACCCGGGCTTACGATTTCTCTTGTTGTGTTGTCCGTCAACTTTGTAGGGGACGCGCTGCGCGACGCGATCGATCCAAGGGCCATCCTCGGATGATTAAACCTGAAGCGGTTCCCATTAAAAGGAGGCGAGGATAACAAGGGAACCAGTTGTGGTCATGTCGCACGCGAACAGGAATGTCTGTCGGAGTGATAGTGCGGTCACAAGTGGCAGTTTGACAACTTCAAAGGAGGCATCTCAAATGCTTAGGCACATCGACCGACGTCAGTTTTTGAAGGCAGCAGGCGCAGCAGGAATCGGCGCCTTGGCCGCGGGATGTATCGCACCCGCGGCACCGCAGGCGACAGAAGTGGCGGCCCCGGCAGTGCAGATCAAGCAGGGCGGCACCTTCCGTTGGCGCCACCACGCTGTCCCGATGGACATGGACCCGCTCAATATGATCGGTTCAGCCAGGATGGATTTCGCCGCCAGGTATCTGGCCACGCCGGTCAACCGTTCGAACGTGTTCGAACCCGTTGACTATCTCTGCTCTTCGGCGTGGGCCGATGACACGACCCTGGAGTTGGAGGTTCATCCCAAGGCCATGTGGCACGATGGCCAGCCGGTCACCAGCGAAGACATCGAGTTCACTGTCGTCTCGCAGTCCGCGCCCGGTTCCCCTTCTTTCCTGGGCAGCATCTGGGAAAGAGAGATTCAGGGCGCCATGGAGTTCCGTGAGGGTGGCGCAGACACGATCTCGGGTATCGAACTCCTCAATGACAAGAAGCTGCGCTTGAAATTCAACAATGTCAGCCCCGATTTCATCGTTGACGTCGGCTGGTGATGGTGGATCGTGCCCAAGCACATCCTTGCCGACATCCCTCCCAAGGATTGGAAGACATCCGACTACGCCACCAAGGCCGACAAGATGATCGGCTGCGGGCCTTTCCGCGTGGTCGAGTTCGACCGCGCACAGCGGGCCGTGTTCGAGGCAAACCCCGATCACTTCCTTGGACGCCCGTACATCGACCGTATCGTCCATGATGTCCTCGAGGATGCAGAAGCGGCCGGAGTGGCGATGCTCAACGGCGAGTTCGAGTTTGCAGGGCGGGTGCCGCCCAAACTCCTCCCGCAGTTCCGAGAGCAGCCCGACAAGTTCAATATGGTTCACCAGAGCTGGCCTGGCACCGGCGGCCTCCAGGTGAACCACGCCCAGGAGCCGTTGAACGACGTCAAGGTCCGCTAGGCCCTCATGTGGGCCATAGACAGAGAGGCCTATGCCAAACTTGTGGGTTTCCCGTTCTCTGGCGACCGCCACTGGGACTACGCCTGGGTCCCGAAGCCGGAAGGTCTCACAAGCTACCACCCTCGCGACATCGAAAAGGCAAAATCCCTGCTCGCGGAGGCCGGGCTGCCCAACGGCTTCGAGTTGCCAATCATGACAGGGGGCACAGGCCAGGAGGCTACATCGGTCCTTCTCCAGGCCAATCTGAAAGAAGTGGGCATTGAAGTCAGGTGGGACATCAAACAGGGCGCGGCCTTCGACGAAGACCTTTTCTCGGGGAATTACCACGTCCGCGGAGGCGGCGTCAACTATGCCAGCCCATCCGGCGCGGCGCGCGTCTTCGACTCCCGTGAGATGGGAAAGGGCCAGGCCGGCGCCAACTGGACCAACTTCTCCAATCCCGAGGCGGATAGGCTGATCGACGCGGCCGCCGCGACTACCGATCCGCAGAAACGGGCAGAAGCCTTTCAAGCACTGGAACTGCTGCTGATGAACGAAGTGGCCACCATCCCTATCTGGCGCTGGATCTTCGAAGCGCCGGTCTCGACCAAGGTGCAAGATTTCATCTGGAACGGCAGCGGAGCCTACGATGCGTCCCACTTGTGGCGGCTGGAATAGGCCGCGCTTCTGAGCAGAAAGCCTGTCGGGATTCCGACAACCCGGACTTCGCAAGCCTTTGGGCCCCGAACAGGTTGACCAGGTCGTATCGAGAAGCTCCATCTGCCTCAAACGCGCCCGGCGCAAAGGGCAAGTTCGGACGGTGCAACCTCGCAGGTTTCGCCAATGGTTGCACCGTCCGATAGAAGAGTAGGCCGTGTCTCCCTGTTCATTCACTTGACCGACGCGGTGAGTGAACGACCTCTACCGCTTTGGAGCCAGTCAAGGGGTAGGTTTAAAGCGTTCCCCCGTGTCATCTGTCTTCGCGTCTTAGTACCTTGGTACACACCCCGGAATCGGAGAAAGGAGGAAGGTTCTCCAAGCGGCTTTCAGACTCGTGATACTGTTTGGAGAACCAGGATTCTCTATGTCAGATTTACAGCAATCGGGAGACAACGACCCTTGGGTGGCAGTCGGAAGCGTCTCATTCGAGCCATGGCAACGTCAACATGCCGAGACCGGCAGGATTCGCCCTGCCGGATTTGGCGGGGATATCGCCGACATACAGGTCTTGGAGCGGAGCAGGCCGGAACAGATCGAGCCGCTGGCAGACGCGCCCCCTTCGCCCGACCTGAGCCTGGAGGAGATGGCACACTGGAACCTGAACTATCTTATCCATAACCCCAAACCACATATGGACTATGAGTGTCGTTTTTGCCAGGACCCGCTGGGCTATCCGCCTGTGTTCGACACCCACGACCGGACCGCGTCCGGCGACACAGACGCGCGCATGGACAAGTGCTTCATCTTCATGCGCGAAATGTCAGGCCGCAGCGACGGCTTGGAAGTGGAGCGGGCCCTCCGCCTTCGCATCCTGGGCTATCTGCGTGAAGACGGGTTGAGTTGGACCCAGGCCAACCGTCACTTGCATTGGGATGGGCAGCCGGCCGCCAGCACCTGGACAACCGCCAAGACGCTGGAAGGGGTGGTCGAGACCCATGCCCGCACCGGTGACGGGGAGACCAAAGCTCTGTCGCGCCGCTTGTTCGAGGGACTGCGCAGCCTCGCAAGCTGGGACACCGGCCGCGCCTGGTACGCAGGTGGCGGTATACAGACGTGGCGCGACGGGCAGTGGAAAAGAGGTTATTGGAGCGCATACCCGTCCCAGGCGATAACTGCCGTGCTGCGTTACTGGGAAGTGACCGGGGACGAGGAGGCGCTGGAGTTCGGGCAGGCAATGTCCTATGGCCTGATCGACGGGTTGCAACCCAACGTCGGACATCTGGGTTTCGGGCCGGACGGCAGCTTCTGTGATCATGTCCACCTGCATCTGCACGCGGCGCGCGGCGTGGCCTACCTGGGCGCGCTCACTCGCGACCCACGCGCTATCGACTGGGCCAAGCGCGTGTTGGACTTCATTGTTCGCCAGGGTTCCGACTACGGCTGGGTGCCCGAGCTGACCCACGTCCGCTCCTATCAGTTGGACAGTCCCGACGCCGACTTGGCGCACCGCATCCACTACGCCGAAACTTGCTGCATCGCCGATCGCCTGGACATGGCGGCCTGGCTGGCGCGGGCCGGCCACGTCGGCTACTGGGACGATGTGGAGCGAACGGTCCGCAACTACCTGCGCGGGGCGCAGTTCTTCATTACGCCGGCATTTGAGGCCTTGTACCGCTTCCTCCGCCAGCAGCACGGGCAATCGGAACACGCCGAAGATGGGCTGCGCAGGCTTACGGATCTGGAAGGAGGTTTCGCTAACCCTTCGCCCAATGACCTGGTGTTGGACCATTTCCGCCTGTTTCGCGGACCGCATATCAGCATGGTCGGCTGCTGTCAGGGAGAAGGCCCGCGCGCGCTGCATCAGGCCTGGCAGAACATCGTCAGACGGGAGGCCGATGGGATCTACGTCAACATGTCGCTCAACCGGGATGCGCCCGAGGCCAGGGTGGTCTCCTTTCTGCCCGAGGAAGGGCGGGTGACGGTGGTGGCGAAAATACCCGGCGACGTCTATGTGCGACCCCCGGCTTGGGCGCCCAGGGCAGAGGCGCGTACCTATCGCGCAAGTCGGGCAGTTGAGCCTGACTGGCGCGGCGACTACCTGCGCTTCGCCGCTGCTACAGCAGGCGAGGAGCTGACGCTGACCTATCCGCTGCTGCGGTTCCGGCAGTGGGTCGACATCAGCCATGCGCCGTACATCGTCGATTGGTTGGGGAACACGGTGGTCGGGATTACGCCGGAGCCGTTGTTGCTCTCACCCCTGAAACCTTGGGTCCCCGATCCCCAACTGCCGCCGGCGCAGGAGTTCGCAGCCTGGATACCCGCAACCTGATCACAGACCTCGGAAGAGAAGCGTCGATGATCCCCACCGCAATCAGTTACAGCACCATTGTCAAGGGCAGGACGGAACGTCCACGCAGCGATACAGCCTCGGTGGTCGAGCGCTCTGATGGCAGCCTGCTGGTCACCTACCACAGCTACAGCGCCGGTCCGGAGGCCGGTAACGATTTCGGGCTTGCCCGCATCTATACCCAGGTATCGCCGGACGGTGGCCGGAGTTGGGGTGAAGAGACCCTGAGAGCAGACATCGAGCCGGGTGACCTGAATGTGATGTCCCCATTTCTGTGCCAGACTCCCGGCGAGTTGCTCTTGGGGTATCTGCGCATGCATTCGGTGACCAGTAGCTCCATGATGCTATGCCGCTCGATCGACGAGGGCGAGACCTTTTCTGTGCCGCAACCGATCTGGAGCGGCGCCGAGTTCCGTGTCTGCCGCCTCCAGGGCGGTGCATCGTCTCTGCTGCGCCTGTCCAGCGGCAGCTTGCTTCTGCCCTTTTGCTGGATGGCAGAGGGAGGGCTGTATCGCTGGACGCAGATGGAGCGGGCTGCTGCCTACCTCAGCGATGACAACGGGCGCACATGGCGTCAATCACGCGGTGATGTGTTCCTGCCATTGGTCGGCGCCAGCGAGCCATCGGTCGCCGAACTGGCGAGCGGCGAGTTGCTCATGTCACTGCGCACTCAGTTGGGCAGCGTGTTTCTGGCGAGATCCAACGACGCGGGCGAAACATGGTCTATGGCACAGACGACTGGATTGCGCGCGCCGGAGTCTTGCACCTGCATCCGCCGGATCCCCGCTACGAACCGCGCCGTCTTGCTCTGGAACAACAGCCAATATAACCCGCGGCACCATCATCTGGGTCTACGTACGCCCCTGTCCGTGGCTGTCTCCGACGATGGCGGCCACCGCTGGCACTATCTCTTCGATATCGAGGACGAGACGGGCTACGAGTACACGAACTTGGACTGTACTTTCCTGCGCAGCGGAGAGGCGATCGTGACCTATATGTCCTCGCAAGAGCGTCCCGACGGTGGCTTCGGCCGCGAGTGCATCGATCTGAAGGTGGCAATCATACCAGGAGCATTGCTGCTCTGAACGTAGGCGTCGCCAGCTTCGGCAGTTGACGCCGGCTGTTCCGGCGCCGTCTCGTTCAAAAAGCTGGACTCCCCGGGTCGAAAGCCCAGCAAAACCTGGCAGAAATGAAAGGCGCGTGGCGGGACGCGTGTCCGGTCCTGGCTGCCTTGGTCTGTCCGCGTTTCGCAGCGATAGACAATATTTTTGACCTGTTTGACAGGGCAGGTGCGGAGTGATATTCTGCCAGAAATTCCATGTCTGCCCTGCCAATCCACAGCGCAATCTTCGATCTGTTCGGAGCCGCTTGGCTCAGTCGACCAGGACTGTCGTACCTTGGACGGCTTCTGTGAAACGGGACCCGAACAGGCCATAAATCAGCGACAGCGAATGCGCGGTCGGCTGCAGGTCAACAAGTCCTGGCTGCCGCGACTGCTGGTCGCCGCGAGAGGGGGTGATTTGCGGGAAAAGATCGGGTGAAAGTTTGACTCCAATAGAACGCCAGACAGACGTATCGGCATCACCGAGACGAACACAGGAGGGAAACGCTCATGAAGACGAAAAGAGTCGATGTCTCGCGACGTGAGTTCCTGAAATGGACCGCGCTGGCGGGCACGGGTGCCGTGATCGCCAGCTGTGCGCCGGCGCCGGCGGCAGAACCGGCGGCGGAAGAGGCGGCGGCCGATTCGGGCGCGGCGGCTTCCGAGGCGACACCGATCCGGTTCAGCACCTGGTGGGGGACGTTCTGGAACGACTACGCCCCGATCATCGAGGAGAAGACGAATACCAAGGCGACGCTTGAGAGCACGCCCTGGAGCGAGTACCACGACAAGCTGAAGCTGCAGCTGGCCGGCGGCACAGCGGCCGATGTCATCATGGTCGCCAATGTCTACCAGGGCGATTTCTGGACGTCCAACCAGCTGCATCCCTTTGACGACTACTTGGTGATCCACAATTTCGATGAAAGCAAGTATTACTGGGACGCGGTCGAGGTCGGCGGCTACAAGGGCGAGATCCTGGGCCTGGACCAGTATGTTGCCCACCCGTGCATCTTCCACGTCAACACGACGCTGACCGACGAGTTGGGCCTGACGGATACGCTGCCTGAGTTCGGCGATGACAACTTCGACGAGTGGCAGATTGACGACCTGGTTGCCTTCTGCGAGGCGGCGTCGGAGGCGAGCGCAGGGATGGAAGACCAGATCTGGCCGATTGGCGGGCCGCTGATGGGCGGCTGGAGCTATTGCACGAAGCATTTTGTCTACGGCAACGGCGCCCAGCAATTCGACACTTGGTGGTACGAGGGCGACGAGACGACCTGTCTGCTCGACTCGGAGGAGTCGATCGAAGCGATCACGAAGGTGATCGACCTGACGCTGCAGGGCCATACCTACCTGGAGGCGGTGGCCGGTCCGATTGAAGGCGGGACCTACCGTGCCGGCCGGGCTGCGCTGGTGCTGGCGCCGGTGGGACTGACGCTCTACCCGTCAGCTTCGTTGGACTTCGAAAAATCTTACATCCACGCACCGTGGTTCAAGCAGCGGGCGATTCACACGACCGGCGATTTCCTGACCGTGAACAAGTCGTCCGAGGTGCTCGATGCCGCGATGGACTATGCCATCACCCAGATTATCGACGAGGACGTGGGTCGCCAGTTCGTGCGCACGTCAGGGCTTTCGCCGGCCTACAACAGCGGGCTCTACTACGGTGAGCTCGAGGAAGGCAGCGAAATCCAGGCAGTGGCGGGAATCCATCTCTCGCGCTGGGAGGGATTCTCGGCCTATCCCGAGCAGGCCGAGGCGTCGATCCACTATCCGGGCCACGATGGCTTCAAGGCGGCGGCCTACCTGCGCGATACGCTGCGGACGGCGTTTGAGGCCGCCTTGATCGGCGAGAGGGATGCCGGTGAGGCGGTTACGGAGGCTGTGGCCGACATCAACGCGGAGCTGGCGGCAAGGAGCTAGCAGGGATCGAGGCAAGTGATGAATGAAGAGAGGAGAGGGGAGACAGAGCCTCACTCCTCTCTTTGAATTGTGGGGACCGTCAAGACAGGGGCAACAGCGCTGTGCAAGCGTTGCTGGCGGCGGACGCGCCCATGTCCGGCTACCGGAGGCAAGGCAGCCTACAGCCATAGATTATATTTTTGACCTGTTTGACAGGGCAGGTGCGGAGTGTTATTTTGTCAGTAATTCCATGGCTGCCCTGCCAATCCTCAGTGCAATCTTCGAGTTGATTGGCGTCACCCGACTCCGCCGACCAGGATCTACTCACCTTGGACTGCTTCTTGCCAAACCGGACGCAAACAGGCCATCGAACGGCGACTGCGACTGGGAATGCGAATGCGCGGGCGACTGCAGGTCAGCATGTCCCGACTGACGTTACGGCCGATCGCTGGGAGAGGAGGTGAAGACAGGGAAGAGATTGGGTGAGATTCTGACTTCGATGCGACAGCAAAAGGACGTATCGGCATCGCCGAGACCAGCAAAGGAGAGAGATGCTCATGGATACGACGAAACGAGTCGACGTCTCGCGGCGTGAGTTCCTGAAGTGGTCGGCGCTGGCCGGGACGGGCGCTGTAATTGCCAGCTGCGCGCCGGCGCCGGCGGCCGAACCGGCGGCGGAAGAGGCGGCAGCCGATTCCGGGGCCGCGGTTTCCGAGGCGACACCGATCCGGTTCAGCACGTGGTGGGGGACATTCTGGAACGACTACGCCCCGATCATAGAAGAGAAGACCGACACGCAGGCGACGCTTGAGAGCACGCCCTGGAGCGAGTATCACGACAAGCTCAAGCTGCAGCTGGCCGGCGGCACCGCGGCCGACGTCATGATGATCGCCAATGTTTTCCAGGGCGATTTCTGGACCTCCAACCAGCTGCATCCCTTTGACGACTACCTCCCCGTCTACGACTTCAATCCCGACAACTATTACTGGGACGCGGTCGAGGTCGGCGGCTACAAGGGCGAGGTCCTCGGCCTCGACCAGTATGTCGCCCATCCTGTCGTCTTCCACGGCAACAAGAACCTGACCGACGAGCTGGGCGTCACCGATATGCTGCCGCAGTTCGGCCAGGACGATTACGACACCTGGCAGTTTGACGACCTTGTCGCCTTCTGCGAGACAGTGGCCGAAGCCAGCGCCGGTATGGAAGACCAGATCTGGACCCTCGGTGGTCCATTGATTGGCAGCTGGGGCTATGGCAGCAAGCACTGGGTCTACGGCAACGGCGGTCAGCAGTTCGACACATGGTGGTACGAGGGCGACGAGACCAGGTGTCTGCTCGACTCGGAGGAGTCGCTCGATGCGATTACCAAGGTAATCGACCTCACACACCAGGGCCATACCTACCTTGAATCAGTGGCCGGCCCGATCGAGGGCGGCACCTACCGCGCCGGCCGCGCGGTCTTTGCCATGGGCCCGGTGGGACTCACCCTGTGGACCTCTGATTCACTCGACTTCGAGAAAGTCTACATCCACACGCCGTGGTTCCAGCAGCGCGCCATCCACACCACCGGCGATTTTCTCACCGTGAACAAGTCCTCCGAGGTGCTGGACTCGGCCATGGCCTACGCCATCACCCAGATCACCGATGAAGACGTGGGAACGCAGTTCATCCGCACAATGGGTCTCGCTCCGTCCTACAATGGTCTTCATTACTACGAAGGCCTGGAGGAGGGCAGCGAAGCCAAAGAGGTCGTGGGGATTCATCTCTCGCGCTGGGAGGGTTTCTCGGCATACCCCGAGCAGGCCCAGGCGTCGATCCACTATCCGGGCCATGACGGCTTCAAGGTGCCCGCCTTCCTGCGCGATACGCTGAGGGCTGCCTTCCAGGCCGCCATCATCGGCGAGAGAGAGGCCGCCGACGCCGTCACCGAGGCCGTAGCCGACATCAACGCGGAGTTGGAAGCCAAGAGCTAGCAAAAATCGCGCAGAGCGTGATGAGGAGGGGGCCTGGCCCTCTCCTCACCCCCCACTTCTGAAGCAGAGGTCAGCCATGACAACCGCAGCGACACCGCAGAAACTCCATTGGTGGCGGACGCTGAAAGGCCGGGAGGCCCTGGCCGGATACATCGGCATCTCACCCTGGCTGCTGGGCTTTCTCATGTGGGGCGTGGGGCCGATGCTGCTATCGGCCTACTATTCGCTGACGGAATACAGCATTCTTTCGGACCCGGTCTTCCGCGGGCTGGACAACTTCGAGAAGATGTTCACGCGCGACAGGCTCTTTGCGCAATCGCTGCGCGTGACAGCGGTCTTCGCCATTGTGACCGTCCCATTGGGTGTGATCGTAGGCTACGGGCTCGCGCTGCTGCTGAACCAGAAGGCCAAAGGGCTCTCGTTCTGGCGCACAGGCTTCTACCTGCCGGCGGTTGTGCCGGGCGTTGCCACGGCCTATCTTTTCGCCTACGTCTTTGCCCACGAGTACGGGCTCGCAGACAGCGTACTGCAGACGATCGGCATCAGCGACCCGCCGAACTGGTTCGGTTCGACGAAATGGTCGCTGCCGTCACTGATGGTGTTGAGCTTGTGGGGCGCGGGCGGTGGTCTGATCCTCTATTTGGCGTCGTTGCAAGGCGTGCCGACCGCGCTCTACGACGCGGCCAAGGTTGACGGCGCCAACGCCTGGGGCCAGTTCTGGAACGTGACGATACCGATGACCTCGCCGGTGATCCTGTTCACCTTCATTATGGGCATCATCAACTCGTTCCAGGTCTTCACCAGTGCCTTTATCATCACCGATGGCGGCCCGGTCAACTCGACACTATTCTATGTTCTCTACCTCTACCGCAAGGGCTGGCAGCAGCTTGAGATGGGATACGCGGCCGGCCTTGCCTGGATTCTCTTCATCATTATTTTTGCACTGACGGTCCTGGTGCTGCGGACGTCGTCGCGCTTTGTACACTACGAGGGAGAATAGGCGCCGGCGGCAGCGCGCCGGCCGGGGCAGCGGGCGGTTGGGAGGGCAAGGCACGCGCTGGACAAGTGAGGAAGGAGAGTTGTGCAACGATCGACCGTTTTCGATCTGAATTCATATCAGGTCAGCCGAATTTTCTGGCGGGCTGTTCTGTACATTGTCCTGGCGTTCGGCCTGTCGATGTTCCTGCTGCCGATGGTGTGGCTGGTGAGCGGCTCGCTCAAGCCGGACGGGCAGGTCTTCACGATTCCACCGACATTCATACCCCGCCCGATCCTGTGGGCCAACTATCCTACCGCGCTGGCCAAGTTTCCCTTCTGGATCTCACTGAAGAACACGATGACGATCGTTATCGGCGTCCTGGTCGGCCGCGTGCTGACGGCCTCGCTGGTCGCCTACAGCTTCGCGCGCCTGCGTTTTCCCGGCCGGACCGCGATGTTCGTGATCGTGTTGAGCACGATGATGATCCCGTACCATGTCGTTCTGATCCCGCAGTATCTGATCTTTCGCGACCTGGGCTGGCTGGATACGCCCCTTCCAATCATCGTGCCCAACTGGTTTGGCGGCGGCGCCTTCTTCATCTTCATGATGCGCCAGTTCTTCTTGAGCCTGAACAAGGAGATCGACGAGGCCGCGCGCATCGACGGCTGCGGCTTTTTCGGCACATTCTGGCGCGTGATTCTGCCGCAGTCGCTGCCGGCGCTGGGCGCGCTGTCGATCTTCACATTCATGGGCGAGTGGAACGACTTCTTCGCGCCGTTGATCTACCTGAACACCGAGGAGAAGATGACGCTGGCGGTGGCGATCCGGACCTGGCAGTTCGACACGAATCTGACCTACCAGGCCGCGACGTGGCCGGAGCTGATGGTGATGTCGACGATCCTGACGATCCCGCCGGTGCTCGTGTTTTTCTTCCTGCAGCGATACTTCATCCAGGGCGTGGTCGTCACCGGCGTGAAGGGTTGAGCCGGGGCGCGTCGTTCGTCCGCTTTGCGGCCGCGTAGGCGCGGTTCGCCTCCTCTCGCAGTTGATCCGACCAGCATTGAAACTGACATTGCTCTATGTGACGATTAGGGCGGTATATAGCGGCCCATCGTCCGTGCGGGCCGGGGAAACCTGGCCCCGGCGCTCTCTACACCTGATTAGTGAAACTAAAGAATCCTGGAGGCAAGAGATGGAGACGCAGGGAATCACAGTGACCGATGAGCAGCAGCAGCATTTTCGCACGTATGGTTATGTTGTTTTTCGGCAACTTTTCACCCCGGATGAGATCGAGTTTTACGCCCAAGCGCTTGAGCGCGCGTTGCGAAAGGTGCGGGGCGGCGCCGACTTTGACGGCAAGGAGCGGCAGGAGGTGATGCCGATCATCGAGGAGGACCCGGAGTCGTTCTATCCTCTGCTGGACGATGGGCGGCTGCTCGACGTTGTGGACGGGTTGCTGGGCGATGGCAGCCTTTACACGGGCGGCAACGATGGCAATCTGTATGTCGGCGACACGCGCTGGCACGCGGACGGCGGCGGGTTGCACACCTTTGCGACGATGAAGACGGCCTTCTACTGCGACCCGGTGGCCGAGGGCGAGGGCTGCCTGAGCGTGATCCCCGGCAGCCACCATCCGGAGTATTCGCGGCAGCTGCACCAGTCGGTCGCTGACGGCATCTTCGATACCCACTCCCCCGACGTGCCGGGGCGAATGCCGCTGGACTCTTCGCCGGGCGATGTGGTGGCGTTCGACCACCGCCTGTGGCATTCATCCTGGGGCGGCGCGGTGGGCCGCCGCATGTTCACGTTCAACTGGGCCGCCTATCCCAGGATGGCCTGGGAGGAGACGTGGCTGTACGGCTATCTGATGCGGGTCAACCAGCGGTACGGCAAGCGCACATTTACCGACCGGCTGATGGAGACGGCAGGTCCGCGGCGCAAGGAGAAGATCGCCAAGCTGTACGAGATGGGACTGTAGAGGAGCAGTTCTCAGTCGGTTCGGTTGACAAGTCGAAATCTGGCGGTTGTTTCATTCACAAATGCTCTCCACTCTGTTACCGCTGCGTCGCGCGGATGTATTCTTCATCCACCGCGTCCATGGTTTCTTGGAAGCTCTTTCCTTCGAACAACCGGACCAGCGGCACGTCTTCATCGGTGGGGTGAATTCCACCGTTCGTGCTTGGGTCTACCATTGTACCAAGCAGCTGCCGGCGTACTGCGTTGCACTTTGCCAACAGTTCAGGCGAATTCTCTGTCCGATCGCCCAGCCGCTGCCACACCGGCGTGTAGACATACCACAAATTCCTCCGCCGAACGTTTGAGGTGTTGCGCGGGACACAGTGCCACAGCGCGTTGTGAAACAGGACCGCATCGCCGGCTTCTACCGTCAGTTGTCGCGCCCCCGGAACGCCGGCGTCGATCTGTTCTACCTGTGTGAATTTTCTAAATGAAGTGATCGTCAGAGCCTGCTCCAAGCCCTGCGGCAACCTGGGAAAGCCGTTGCGATGGCTGCCGGGAATGACCGTGAAGTTGCCCATATCGGGCTTGTCGACGTCGGTCAGAAAGAAGCCGATTCGCGCCCATTGCAGCGGCGTCAGTCTGTCAACGCTGGCAAAATAGTACGGTTTGGAGCCATCTTTATGCCATCGGTTGGCCGGCGTTGGGCTTGGCGGGCGCACCATTGCCTCCGCCCAAGATAACTGGATCGCGGCGCCAATCAACTCGCATACAATACCCAGATGGCTGGGATGGTCGATCAAGTTTAAGAAAGCCTCGCTGGGTTCATGGCGCAGTACTGTGCCGGTATTTCCCTGCTCAGATTGGAACAGGCCCTCAGTCGCCGCGTCGATGATGTTGACAACGTGGAGCAGCGTGTCGGGATCGCGGCCTAGACGCTGTGACGCTTCATCCAGACGGTCTACTTCAGCGACCAGCTCGCTTACCTCCTCTGCTGAAAGAGCGTTCCTGATAATCAGATAGCCATCTTCATCCCACCGTTGCCTCTGCTCAGGCGTCATACGCCGGAATGTCGTCGTCTCCATCAATCTGCTCCTTTGATGATAGAACAGCTGTTGAACTACAAAGCTCCGCTGATATTCAGTTCACGTTATCTACCCCAGCCGGCTATGAAGGCCTCAACATTCAAATCGGCCGGCATTTCATTGAAGTGGTACTTCATAGGTTCCGCAAGCAGGCCGGGCGCGAAATGCTCTTCATCTGCCTGCATCCTGGCATCGAGCCTCTTGAAGCGTTCCCATAGCCCCTGCGCTTCCTCCCGCGAGAAACGCTCGGCGAACTGCGGCCCCCAGTTCAGGCTGTTCGGATGCGCCCGCGTCAGCCACATCGACAGGCCCGCCGGAACACCCTCAAGACGGCCTGCCTCTGATCCCTTGACAGGCTCAGAACACCTCAACAGATAGATTAAATGGGCTGCCTTGGACAGGAAGACCGTTAGCAACAGCTTTCCATTTTCACCGATCCCTGGATGGAGCTTGTCCAGGTTTTCCCGGTAGGCTACGGCATCCTTCTGTATGGCGGCCCGCAGCGTTGCTTCGGTAACGTCTTGCATCCGCTGGCTCCGCTCGGTCCAGCGCTCAAAAACTGCTCGGGACGAACCGGACAAGTACCTGGTGAAGCTCAAGTCTTTGTAGGTCGTCAAGATGGCATAGGTTCCATGGATTGTACGCCGTAACTTGCTGCTGTAGTTGCTGCCCCAATGCAGAATGCCAGGGCTGATATACACCACACCGTCACCTGCCTTTAACTCCGCCGTGACGCCGCCCGGCAAAGGCGCCCTCGGATTTGCCGACAACATGCGGTCTTCTTCTTCGGTGTTCAGACGATGGTGGCTACCCGGTACCACCCACAGCACATCGTCGTCGTAGAGTGCAATGTTCCATTGCAAATGTCTGGGTCCGTTTTCCTGCAGGTCTCTCACGTAGCCCTCCAGGGGCGCCGTATCGATCGGATGGATATCGCGGTGCCATTTGGCGGGTCCGTGGTCGCGTACCGGGCTGCACAGCAAGAACATCTCACTGTGGGCCGTTTCCGGCATGTTCAGCAGTTGGCTGCTGACACCGAGCGTGTTTTCGTGAAGCCAGAACTCTATCGCGCCGACCGTCTCTTGGTCGATCAACTCCGGCGAATCGTGCAGCCTCAGGCGCGGCTGGGGCGCGGACTCCCAGACGCCGCCTGGCGGATCGCCAGGTTGGCGTTCGCGCGCCCACACTGCCTTCTGACGTTCGACCATGATTTCGTAGCTTGTGCGCAACTCGTCCAGCTTGTCCGGCGGGATGACGTTGCGCAGGATGAGATACCCTTGCTCAAGAAATTGCCGGCGATTGATCTCCATCCGTCTTGCCTCCTTACGTCCTCGATCGGGCCGCGTCAACGACCTCTAGAATGGCAGCGATGATCAGATCAGGCTGCTTCAGGGGAATATCGCCGAACGCGCTCTGTTCAGCGACCAGCGGCTCCCCGCGCAACGGGTGCCCCTGAGCCGCCATATCCTGCTGCATTTCCTGCCAGACACGCTCCTCTTCCACGGCCAGTTCAGAGTCGAGTCCCGGCACGCGACGACCGGGGATTCCGTGCGTGATGACGAGCAGTGGCACATCGGGCAGCCAGGACGCAACGCCCGGTGAAAGCCGCCGCACCTGCGCCCGGCTCTCTTGCAACATCGTCCGGCGACTTTCTGCGGCCAGCGTAGCGTATACCTGCGCATTGTAGATCCAGAATTCTTCGGCGGTCGCGCGCAATTCGGGCGGCAGCAGGTCATATTCCGCCGGGAACCCGATCTGCCCGGCAATGCCGAGCAGACGCAAGACGCCCAGCCGGGCAAGCAGCCGCCGGCCCGTCAAGGCGTTGATGTTGGCGGCTTCAACCCGGCTCACCGGTTCGGGCATATGGGTCTCGTATTCCGGATGATCGGAGGCGATCAGCACGATGCCAGCTACATCGCCGGGGTGCAGCATCGCAAAGTGCTGCATGTACAACCCGCCCAGCCCATGCCCGACCAGCACGTAGGGGGGTTCAACTTGGGCGCGGCCGAGCAGCGTGCGGAGTTCGATCACCATCTCGGTACTGCTGCGTCGAGAAGGGCTAGGGTCACTCCATCCATACCCGGCGCGATCATACGTGCAGATGCGCGTGGAGGTAGCGACCTTCGGCTGCCCCAGACTCCAGTACAACGAGCCGCCTTGAGGGGCAGCGTCTACGATGACCGTCGGGCTGCCTTCGCCAGTACAGTACAGGTGCAGCTTGTACCCGCCAACGTCAATCCGGGCGCCGGGGGGCGGATAGCGCTGGTAGACACGCGACTCGACGCCGCCTTCATAAACGAATCCTATCGCCCCCAAGATCAGGAGCAACACAATCAGCCCGACAAGGATGCGTGCGATTTGCCGGCGCAGCCCACCCCGATTGCGCGCTGCATTCGTCTCCTCTGTCTGCCGCAGCATGTTCAATCCCAACCTCCGCTACGATTCCGGTTTCGACGATTGCGCCTATCCGAGACCTATCTTCTGGAAGTAGGCGCGTGTCCGCCTGGCGATAGGCAATGGTCTGTCGAACGGTGTCGGGTACATGTCATGTTCCACGATCGCAAAGCCGTCGTAACGCAACTCGGCCAAGAGGTCGCGCAATGCCGAGAAGTCCACGGCTCCCCGCCATGGTTCGCAGAAGTAGCCCTGTGCGGTCGTGACTGCGATGGGGGTGCCTTTGCGCTCCACCTCCTTCTGCATCTCCGGATCGACGCTCTTGAAGTGAAGGTACTCAAGCCGTTCCTGGTGTTTTCGGATAAATGCCACCGGATCACTGCCGCGGTAGGCGTGATGGCCCGTGTCCAGCGCCAGACCAACGAGCGCCGGGTCCGTTTCGTTGAGGAGCTTCTCGATCTGCTCCTCGTACTCGACGTGCGTGTCGGCGTGAGGATGGAAGACGGTGCGCAGGCCGAAATTCTGCCCGGCGAGGCGCGCGATGGCGTGGCTGGCGTCGATCAGAATGTTCCAGGATTCCTCGTCGAGCGTGGGCGCCGCTACAGGTTTGCCGGTGTGCTGATCGGTATAGAGGTCATCGATCAGAACGAGGTATTTGGCGCCCAGGCCCGCGAGCAACTCACCTAGGTCAAGAACCATTCGCTCGATCTCAGGCCACGCCGCGCGCTCTTCCAGTACGGGCATGATGACTGCGCCGGCCAGCTTGAGATTGCGCTGGCCCAGTTCGCGCTCCAGCCTGCTTTGGTCCGTGGGTAGATAGCCGTACGGGCCGAGCTCTGTCCACGTATAGCCGGCCTCGGCGACCTCATCCAGATAGCGCGTCCAAGGCGTCTGTTTGGGATCGCTGGGGAATGAAACGCCCCAAGCGGCCGGCGCACTTCCAAGCCTGACATTCATGTTCATGTCCACCTGGCCCATCGATCAATCAGCTCATTAGAAACAAAGCGTTCGATCTTGCGCCAGCGCGTGCTGTTGACGCGATAGTGATCCCGCTGATACAAGGGACGGTACTGTCCCGGTGGATCAATCGCGACCACCTCGTTCCCCTTCCGTACCAGCGTGTATCGCTCCTTCTCGATGTACACCGTGTCGACCCGCTCGCCGATCGGGAAGGTCAGCGTCGCCACATCGTCCGGCTTCACCGCCCCGACCCCGGCGTACCGCCCCTCCCAGCTCACGGTCCGTTCTGCACCGTTCACCTGCACCCGCGCTTCGGCCGGCTGCACCCACTCGGGTATCCGTAGCCACAGCTCCACCGGTTGCTTGATCCGTACGTCCACCTGTCCCACGTAGGGAATGTGGCTGTCCACGTCCGCCCACGGGGACGCCCGATTGAGCAGCAGGTTTACCCGCAACTGGCCATTGTCATGCTGCAACATACGGTCCCACAGGAAGTAGATCACTCGCGATCCCCTATAGGTGCAGCAATGCATAATCCCTGGTCCGGCTCCCACGTACCAGTCATTGGCCGTCGGCCAGCCGGCAAATGCCCCCAAGTTGCGCTCCGCGACCCGCTCAGTGGTTTGGTAGGTCTCGTCAATCACCGAGCGAGGGATATCGCTTGGTCGTTCCCACTTGAGCCCGGCCCCGGGAATCCGCTCGATCCAGTCGGTGCGCAACAATTGCCCTTCGGCCAGCATATTGCGCGTCCAGCGGTCGGCTTCGTCCCAATAGTCCCCAACCCCAGCTTCCGTCAGCTTCAGCGCCAGCATGATCATATAGGCAACTTCGCAGATCTCCGAGTGCTCCAGCTGGGGCGTGTCAATGTTCTCAGGGAAGTATCCGATCAGCGTGTCACCATGCCTCATCCCATACTGAAACCCCTTATGGGCGAAATCGATCATCTCCTGGTCCCCACTGACCATGCCGTATTCCAACATGCCCACGAGACCGACGAGATGGTGGACAAAGTGAGCCTTGGGGCCTTCGTCGGGGGAGTCGGGCAGGAATGATCCGTCGGCAGCATGGTATTGGCCGTGGTCTTTCAGATACCGACATAGTTTGCCCGCCAGTTCTAACGCTGGCTCGTAGCCCAGAACACGGTAGACCTTGGTTAGCCCCTGGGCCAGCCATCCCACCAGGCTGGCCTGGAGGCCGGTCGGAATCTCCGTATTGGGATCGACCGCTTGGCCCGGCACGAGAACCAGCGGGAAGTATGCATACCCCTCCCGCTCGATGGCATGCGCCGCCAATCCATCGACCACCCGCTTGGTCGCCTCTTCCCACAAGCCGCTGCCATCCCGCAAGTGGTACAGAGTCATCGCGCTCCACAGGGGGCCGATGTAATATGGGTTGGCAAAATGATCCGCGTCGGCGCTGCCAAACAAGCCATTGCTGTGCGCCCAGGGCCGGCCCACAGTGGGGACGTAGATCACGCCATCCGGTCCCTCCATATGCAGTAGCACCTCCATCCAACGCCGCTCCACCTGCTCATTCTGCCTCGAGCCGCTGACCAGCCGCATCAAGGGCAGCGCCTCCATGAACTCGGGCTGCACCGACGAAAAATCGCACCAGTCGTGAAGCATCATCGCCGGGTTGTGCGTGAAGGATACCATCCAATAGACCTCATAGTCGGCCTCGGGATCGGTGGGCCCGGTCAGCCCGTTGATCGCCAGCGCGGCCCGCTCTTGCAAGTCAAGCGTGTCCGGAACCAGCGCCTCATACCGTTCTCCCTCATAGGGAGGCACGTCGAACTCAGGAATCTTCTCCCGAATGTACCGGATAGGATCCCCTCGCTTCCATCCCGCATTGCGCATGTCGCCCATGGTAATCAACACCCTCCTTTCGTGAGGTTATAGCCGATTGGCTTACAGAGCTAACCGTCCGGCAACTCTGGGCCGAGGCGCGCTTCCTGGGCCGTCGAACGGTGTGGGAGCGCCCTCCTGAATCTGATTTCGGCGTGCCGATCGTCAGAGTAGAATGCTAGACACGTTCTGGTCAGGATCAGCCATCATCAAAAAGGCCGCAGTCCATTTCCACTCGGTTGTTTCGCATTGTGGCGACCACGGTAGCTAAGTCAGGAGGCCGTATCGCAACGGAGGCCGTATCGTAGCGTGGTTCGTGGTGACCAACTGAGCAAACCCGCACCCTTCGATACGCCCGTCACCTCGTTCGCGCTACTCAGGATACTCATCCTGAGCTTGTCGCAGGGCCACTCTTTCAAATCTTCAGGGCATTGAGCTGAAGCCTGAAGATCGGCTGGTCCACCTTGCAACTGACCTCGCTGATCCCATGCGCCCAATCAGCCTTTGACGCCGGTGATAACGACGCCCTGGATGAAGCGACGCTGTAGGAAGAAGAAGACCAATACCGGTGGAATGGTCAGGATGGTGGACATAACCATCAGTTCAGGCCAGGTGGCTTCCCGGTAAGTCGCATCCGTGTCAAACTGCCATTGCCGCAGGGCGACAGCCAGCGTCATCTTATCCGGGGTATTCAGGTAGATGAGCGGCGCCAGGAAGTCGTTCCACTCCCACATGAAGGTGAAGATGGCCAATGTTCCGATGGCTGGCAAGGACTGGGGCAGGATGATCTGCCAGAGCGTAGAAAAGAAGCCGCAACCGTCAATGCGCGCCGCCTCGTCAATCTCGCTGTTAAGGGACCTGAAGAATTGACGCAACATGAAGATGAAAAAGGCCCCGCCACCAAACCAGTTCGGCACGATGATCGGTAGGGCGGTGTTCAGCCAACCCAGACCGCGGAAGATGAGATACTGTGGGAGCAGCACCACGTGATACGGAATCATCATCGTCGCCAGCACCACGATAAAGAGAGCGCCGCGCCCGGGAAAGCGCAGGCGGGCAAAACCATACGCCACCAGCGAGGCAGTCAGCACACGCCCCGCCAGAACGCCCACGACAATCGTCATCGTGTTCCTCAACCCTACCCAGAAGGGGAACTTAGCCAAAGCTTCGGCATAGTTGCTCCATAGGACGGGCCGCGGAAAAAAAGTTGGTGGTACGGTGAAGACCTGTTCCACCGGCTTGAGCGAACCGCCCACCAGCCAAACCACAGGCAGCATGAAGAGCACCACGCCCACCGCCAATGTCAGGTAGATCAGACCGCGCCCCAACAGATTGACAGCCCGACGACTCAACTGCTCATTCCTGCCTCTCCGATCCTGGGCAGAATTTGTGACGGAGCTTGCGGCAGCGTTGCTCACGCTCTACTCTTCTCCATAGTAGACCCAGCGCGCCGATGTCCTCAGAACAAGGATTGTCAGACTAAGGATGATGATGAAGAGAACCCAGGCCAGGGCGGCCGCATACCCCATCTGAAACTGCTCCCAACCCCTGCGATAGAGATAGAGCACATAGAACAGGGTCGAGTTGACCGGGCCGCCTTCGGTGACGATTAAGGCACTGGTGAAGATCTGGAAGGAGCCGATGATGCCAATGATGAGACTGAACAGGATCACCGGGGACGTCATCGGCAGGGTGATGTGCCGGAATCGGGCCCAGGCGTTGGCGCCATCCACCTTGCCCGCGTCGTAGAGCGCCGTCGGCACCCCCTGCAATGCGGACAGAAAGAGGATCAGCCCGGCGCCCGCCCCCCACAGATGCAGCATCATCAGCGTCGGCAGCGCCCACTCCGTCGAGCCGTACCAATTGGGTGGATTCTTGACACCGAAGGTCTTGAGGATGCTGTCAGCCAACCCAAAGTCATGCGCGAACACGTATGAAAAGAGATAGGCCGCTGCCAGGCCCGGGACCACCGCCGGCAGATAAAAGCCGGTGCGCCAGAGAGAAAGCCCCCTGACTTTCTGGTTGAGCAAAACGGCCATGCCATAGCCGAGGGCGGTGCCCAGTGGCACAGTCACCAACGTAAAGATGATTGTGACCTTCAATGACTGCCAGAAGAGCCTGTCTTTTGTGAACATCTTCACGAAGTTATCGTGGCCAATGAACCGCGGCGGCGTCAGAATCTCGAAGTTCGTCAGCGAATAGTAGCCCGCAGCAATCAGCGGCGCGATTCCAAAGAACAGAAAACCCAACAACCAGGGGGAGATGCTGATGTAACCGGCGATCGCTTCCCGGCCGGCCAGCGTCCTCCACCAATTGCGCTTCCTTGTCGTCACTTGACTCGCCATCGTTAAATTCAAACCTTATCTATCCAATCCACTGCACGTCAGTACGAAGCCGCCAGGCAGGGTTGGTATCACCAACCCTGCCTGCATGTCCGCGACACTCACTGAACCAATATGCCCTAAATCGCGCTCTCCAGTTCGGCATTGATTTCAGCGACCGCCTGCTTCACCGCCTCCTCGGTCGTTTGTTTGCCAAGTACAGCAGACTCCATGGCTGAATGCATGGCATTGTTCAGGTATGAACCGACCTTGAACCCGGACTGCCCCGGATAGACGACCGTCGCCGCCTTGTCGGGGAAGCGAGTAAAGCGCGGCCAGCGCGACAGACCGATGGCCGTCACGATCGAGAGCTCGGAGCCTTCCTCCAATTCGTCGTGCCACTTCCGACTATTGTAGGCCGGCGTCAGCCCTTCGATGCGGATGTACCGGCGCGCAACATCCTCGTCCATCATCCAGGCAAAGAGTACATCCAGGGCCTCGTCTTGTACCTCGGACGCTTTGTTTATACCCATGAAGTTCTGGCCGGCCATGGTGTACCGCTCCTGGAGGACCGGTCCCTTGATGTACAACTGCTCCCAACCCATCTCCTCGGTGCGGAGCCATCCGACGCCAATCGGACCGTAGTGACTCACCGCTTTCCTACCCTGGTAGGCCCCACCCTCAATCGGGCCGCTGAGAATCTCCAGGTAGCAAAGTTCATCTTTGACCACCTGTACGGCCTTGTCCATGGCCTCAATCGCCTCGGGCGAGTCCAGAGTACACACGGTCTCGTCCCCTTTGCCCCACATGCTGTCGTAGCGCTGCGCCCCATTGCTGTAAATCCACTCGAGCCAGTTGCGGCTCAGGTTTTGGGCGCACCCCCACTGCTCCACCGTACCGTCGGCCCTTCTCTTCGTTCCGGCCTCGAGAAACTCGACCATATCATCCCAAGTCCATGTGTCGTATTCAGGCTTGTCTACAGTCGGCAGCATATCGGTGATGCCCAGCTCGTCAGTCATCTCCCGGTTGATGTAGAACGCGTTGCCCACGCCTGGGAACTGCTCAAGGCACAGGAGTTCGTCCCCGTAACCGCTTACGTCCTCAATGGGATCCCAGTAGTACAGGTCGCGGTCAAAACCGTACGATTCCAGGTAGGGATTCAAGGGCAACAGTTGGCCTTTCGGGAAGAGAGCACCCATCCACGGGTGGCCGATACACAGATAGTCGGGCGCCGTGCCAGCGGCCAACTGAAGCAACATTTTCTCGTGCCATTGGGGCCAGTTTGCGTACTCATAAACTATATTCGTGTTGGTCTTGTCCATGAGGATGGGCGCAAACAGACGGCCCAAGTCACCCCACCAGCCGCCTATACGGACTGTGGTGCGTTGCTGGGCTGGAGCAGCGACCTCTACCACGCGGGTCACCTCTACCACGGCCGGTTCGGACGGTGGGGCGCAGGCTGCTGCCAGGGCCCCTGCGGAACCGAGTGCCGAGACACGCAAAAAGTCACGGCGAGACATCATCTTCTTGGTTTCCATGGTTTTCCCCCTTAACTATCCAGCAGCGATTTTCCTGTTGTGCATCCGCCAGGCTTGCCCGACGGTTCCATCCGGCCCCTTGGTAGCTGACCGCTCCTGACTTGGCGGTTTCGTTCCACAGATCAGTATGGGCTTGTTTGAAATCGCTCCGCCATTTAGGGACAGTTACCTGGAAAAGCAGAGGCCTCCTTACGTCTTGACTGCCACTACCACCTCCTCCTTTTATTCTCAATTGCGGGAAAAGAAAATGTCCTGAGCCTGTTTCGTCAACATGACCCAGCGTGGTGACGCTGAGGGTGAGGGCCCGGCTGTGCATGAAACCGTCGCACAGGACAGTCGTTCCCGGTCTGCCAACCTTATCTGCCACCCCCCAACTCTTCTGTTGATAATATAGAATAATTTGGTTCCCTTGTCAAGTTCCCATTCACAATGGGTGTATCCGAAAATGGGGGTGAGTTTCTGGCTACCTCTGGGCAGTTACACTGGGATCCGCAGCCCGCTACTCTGGGCAACCCCAAATCCTGGCTGCACCCTTCACAGCGGGTGCAGCCCAGGTACTTGTAGTGAGAAGAGGTTTAGACTGAATAGAGGGGGCGCAAAGGGTGAAAGGAGAGGAAGATCAAAAGAGACGAGGCCAAGGCGAAATCTGTGTGCGGCCCGGAGGAGGTGTTAGACGAGATGTGGGCGGGGGGCGAAGCGCATCCACAAGCGGCCTCTGACCAACAAACAGACAAGATGGCGCGTTTGCGCCGGGAGCTGATGGGCGCGATCCTGGGGCATTAGCTGTTGCAACACGGGGACGGGAGGTAGGAGGAAACAGTCTGTCCTCAGTGTGGGAAGGAGATGAAGTCGAACCGGCGGAGAACCTGTACGGTGGTCGACGCCGAAGAGGAGGTGAAAATCAAGCGAGCCTTTCTCCCCTGTCCGGCGTGTGAGCAGGAGATTATCCCTCCTGGACCAACGACCCCGTCTGCCGGCGCTTGGCTGGCCCCCTGCGACCGTAGCACAAGCGCTGGGGATGAGGGCGCCGGGATGCCCTCCTTTGCGCGTGCAGCGGCCCGGTTTGGCGATTCGACCTGTGTGACGCTTTGCATGAGCAGCCGGCACGAGGTGATCAATGACGATGCAGGGCAGCAAATATGCGTTCAGTTGGAAAGCGCGCTTTTCCCCGTTTTGCCTTGGCGTCGGGTCAGCGCGAGACGCAACATTCCCCGGGAGCTGCCGGTGTCAAAAGTGGCGGTATCAAATTGAACATGCACTGGCATAGGGGCATGAGTACATCTGGAATACCAATCCTCATCCTTCAGAGGCTTGCATCCGTTCCAGCAGATACTCTCGGCTCTGGTAGAGGGCCCTTTCCCATTCATCTGCATGCGCGTGCAATTCGACGCTCAGATAGTGCTCATAGTTCGCGTCTTTGAGCACTTGCAGCACAGAACGAAGGTCTATGTCACCTTCTCCCGGAATCTCGTGATGATGCACCTTCCCCTTTATGTCTGCGATGTGGATGTGCCTGGTATAGGGCACCGCATCTGCGACACGCTGCAATAGGTCGTCCTCACAACACTGGACATGGGTTATGTCCATATTCAGCCTGAACTGAGGAGAATCGATCGCCTTGATGATGGGAATCGCTTGACTCGTCGTTTCTATGAAGCAGCGGCCGCCGCCCATGGATGCCGGCAGCTGCGCCTCGGGCTCGAGTACCAGGACCGCGTCACCGGCATTCTTCAGGCAAGCGCGTATCCCTTCCGTCAGCATCTCTGTCGCTTCTTCAGCAGAAACACCTGCCTGCCGGATTCCGCTTACGAATTGGACAACCGGTATGGAGAGGTCGTTGGCCATCTCCAGCGCGGCGTTGATGACATTGATTCTTTCATTGCGCGCTTCCTGGTCCGGGGAAATCAACGAGGGCTCGAAGGCGTCATCGCTCACGACAAACGGCCCCCCGGAAGACAAAGCGGCCGGCTTGATCGGCAGCCTGGCAAACAGGTCTTTCAACTCGTCCAACTGCTCCCGCGTGACATCGAAAGGGTGCAGGTGTTCATCGCGATAGGCCAGGTCTATCCCCTCATATCCGGCTTTGACGGTCTCTTCGATTGCTCTGCCCAGGGGGAGATTCCGCAAACATTGGGTGTTAAAGCTTAACGGGAACATGAGCATCCTCCTCAGTCTCTAGACTGAACTGAATCCCGTTCGAAATCGAGATTTCTGCGCGCATATCGTGCGGGTTTCCAAAGTGAACGTCCTGTAACTCTTGATCCCTGGCTACGCCATGGTCTCGAAAACGCGGCGCTGTATGAAGGTAAACGGCGGCTTCGGCGATGGCTGCACCAGGAACGCCGCTGCAATTACCGCCCTGTATGGCGCCACACTCGTCGCCCCGCTCCCACTCTTCTGCATTGCCGGCGTCAGCGTTTTCATCGACTCGCTTCGCCAGCTTCCCGTCCATCTCTGCGCCAACGCCTGCAAAGCCGGCGAAGAAATTGCAGAATTCATTCTGCCAGGCTTCGAATCCTGCTTCCCGCCTTGTTGACTATCTGGCGCCGTTCAGTCCTGACCAGCGTTCCATCTGCCGCGAACGTCAACCGCCGACTCAATTCTACACTTGAACCAAGAGCTAGGCCAAGGCAATCGCGAGCTTCCTGATCGCGCCGGCATGAGTGGCCCGGCACGCCCTTGAGGAGGGTGACACTGTGTTCTCAGACCTGACGAGCGCGGTTATGTCCCGGCGAGCCAGAGCGACCTGTGGGCGGAGATACTGTCAGTGGCCTCGACAGGCCGCTTGACCCGGCGGAGCCGATTCAAATGCCGCGTTGAGGGCGGCCAGGGTGCGCAGTCCGTCAGCAGGCGACAAGAACGTGAGCAGGTCTCAGAAGGCTGCGATCAGCCGTCGCAGAAGACCCCGTGGCAACTCATCACAGGCACAGCCTCGCGACCAACTCACAGAGGAGCCGCAAGGCCCGGTTGTCGCCCTGGAGCGCGACGCGTTTATTGGACAGTGCCCGCCGCTGTTCCTGCCGGCCGGCGTATTGCTCGTCGACGGGAAGAAGCCGCAGACCGCCCGGCCCTGGCGTAGGGATTGTCTTCTCAAGGCGCCGCAGCAACAGGATGCGATGGCCCTGAATTTCCTGTTGACTTCTCTCTGCTTATATATTATATTTACTCTGCCCAACCGGTAATCCAATCATACATACTTGATGGCGACCTTTCCTTAAGGGTGTCTCTCACAGAACATCATTCGGCGTTAATGCGTCGCGAATTCCCGCCTGAAGTCTGGCCGATACATTCTGATCTTGAAGGTCTGGCAGCTCTGCCTGGTCGCACATTGAACAGAGCCAACTTGGTAAACGACCACAGAAACGCCACAAAATGATTCGTCTGCGTCGTCGGTCTGCGGGTCGGTGATTTTGCTGAAGATGCGCTCCCTTTGCTTGAAGTTCATGCTGCGCCTCCTGCCCCTATTCTATTCTGTGCGCCGACGGCTGCGTAACACGAGCGACTCGAATACTTTGTGTAAAGAATATCGACGGCTGCCCCCTTGCTCTGCGCTTCGGACTCTGTCCGTTGCATCACTGTCCCTAGCTCTGCTCCGTATTGGTCGCGCGGCCTTGCTCGCTTAAGCGGTTCGGGCGCATCAATTCCCGCTCTGAACAGAACTGGCGCTGTCATATCGCTTCCGAAGTTCCTGATGTTGTTCTTTGCGAAGGAGGTGAGCAGACACGCATGAAGGAATGTACCAGCACCCATGGTTTCCGGGCTATGGACTTGGAAGACGCTCTGCGCGAGATCTCCGCGTTGGGGTTTCGATATGTGGAGCTGAACTGCGATGAGCATCTGGGCTTCAAGATACGTGAAGACGTCTCTGTGTTGCGTACAAAGAAGCTGCTCGACGAGTTCGATATGGCGCCGGCAGCCCTCATGGGCGATAGCGATTTCGCGGTCAGTGATTCAGAGCTGGATGCCATGCTCGCCAGGGTGGGCAAACAGATCGGCTACTGCGGGGCCTTGGGCGCCCAGGTTCTCCGTATTTTTGCCAGCCACATTCGCAGTCAATATGTCGATGGCAATATGTTCGACCGGACGATCCGCAATCTCAGGCGCATAATGCCGGTCGCAGAGGAGAATCGGGTTCAGTTGGCAGTCGAGAATCACTTCGGTATCACGGCCAGTGGTGACGACGTGGCCCGGATCGTAGAGGGAGTCGCCAGTCCCTGGCTTGGCGTCAACTACGATCCGGCAAACTTTGTGCCCGTGGGTGTCGATCCGGTTGAGGCAGGACGTCAGCTGGCGCCCTATATCAGTCACTGCCACCTGAAAGACGCCGTCTACGTGGGAAGCACGAGTTACAGCGGCTACGCCTATCTGGAGGTTGGCGCGGGGATTGTGGACTATCCTCGTGTGATTGAACTGCTGCGCGACATCGATTATCAGGGCTTTCTTTCGCTTGAATATGAGAGCACTTTCGATCCTGTGCGCGGCACGCGGCAAGGCTTGGCAAATCTGCGCAACATGATGGCGGCATAGACCGGATGTAGGAAGATCTGATGGAGTTAGCCATTTACACTGTGGATGTCCCGATGGTTCCGGACATGGATATTCCCGCTCTGCCCAGGCCGGAGGAGGCGATCCCCGAGCTGCAGGCAGCCGGCGTGACAGCCATCGAGGCCGGCTTTGATTTCTTCGTCACCAATCCCGAACGGGTCGTTGAGAAAAACAGTCAGTTGTTTCGCCAAGCCGGGATCCGGCTTTGGTCGGTGTACGCACCCTTCGGCAAAAACCGAAATCTGGCTGACCCGGACGAATTGAGGCGTCACGAAGCTGTGGAGTACCACAAATTCGTTCTGGAGAGGGTTGCCCTGGCAGGCGCTTCTCTCGTCGTCATTCACCCCGGGGCATATTCCGGTGAGCAGGAGGTCCCCAGGATGCTTCCGCTGCTTTTGGACAGTCTGGAAGTGCTCCTGCCTGTCTCGGAGCGTCTGGGCGTGCAGCTGGCCCTGAAGAATATCGTGCCCCGCGAACCAGGTCCTGGCTGCCGGGCGTTGCGTCAAGTGGTAGAGAAGTTCGGCTCAAAATGGCTGGGCGTATGCTTTGACACCGATCATGCGCACATGGCTGGCGGTGTCAAAGCGGGTATGGAAATATTGAAAGATTTCATCATCACTTTCCACCTCGCCGACAACGATGGGACCGTTCAATCCTGTATGTGGGACCACTTTCTGCAGCCTCCCTACGGCGTCATCCCATGGGACGACTTCACCAGCGTCTGGCACACCATGGATTTTACAGACCCCGTTGTCGTCAAGGCCCTGCCGTGGGCAGGTGAAGGGTACGGTCATATGCGCCGCGAAATCTCAGCTCTTCTGCAAGGCGAGTTGATGAGAGTGGATGTCGATGGAACGCCAACCAGGTTGCGCTGTCTGCGCTGTGGGCACCTGCGTTTCGGGACGGCGAACGACAACTGGTGTGCATGCCGTTGAGAGAGAGTGCCTGCATGCGCGGCGGTAGTCGCTGGGCGCGTGGCCGTTGTACGACTGCCTTGCCATGCTGAATGCAGCGCCCTTTCAATGCCAGCGGGAGAAAGGGGCCAGCCTTTTGAGGGGCAGGCTGCACGTATGAGCGCAGAAGGACCGGCATGGCACGCATGCCCGGCGAAGTTCGTTGAATTCAGGGAGCGAGGCAAAAAGAATGGAAGTCGCGTGGAGCACATTTGATTTCCCTAACCAGGTGCTGTCAAGGCCGGATGAGTTGATCCCGAGGCTGAAGGAAGCGGGAATTACGGCCATCGAGGCTGACTATAACTTTTTTGTCAGCCATTCCGAAGAGGAGATTGAGAAGAATACGCAACTGTTCCGCCAGGCCGGGATCCGGATATGGTCGGTGCATGCGCCATTTGGACGCGCTGTGGGCGATATATCCAATCTCGACGAATCCAGCCGGCGCAGCGCGGTGGAGTACCACAAGTATATTTTGGAGAGGATATCCCTGACGGCAACTTCCGTCTATGTGATCCACCCGGGTTCATTTGCCAGGGAAGAAGAGGTTCCCCAGATGCTCCGGGTACTCCTGCACAGCTTGGAAGAGATCCTGCCGGTGGCGGAGCGTTCAGGGGTGCGGCTGGCCCTGGAGAACATAATTCCTCGTAGTCCAGGCTCCGAGTGCCAGGAGGTCCGCGACGTGGTGGAGAAGATAGGGTCCGAGTGGCTGGGGGTATGCTTTGATAGCGGCCATGCGCACGTAGCCGGTCACGCCAGGGAGGGAATGGAGATTCTGAAGGACCTGATCATCACCTTTCACCTGGAGGATACCGACGGCGTCCGCGATATGCACTTCCAGCCTGGCTATGGAACCGTTCCCTGGGACGACTTGGGCGCTATCCTGCGGTCGATGGACTTTGAAAGTCCCATCGTTGTCGAAGCGTTGCCCTGGCAGTCTGAACCCGTGCCCTGGCAGGGTGACAAACTGGGCCAAATGCGCCGGGAGGTCGAAGCTCTTCTGGAGGGCCGGCTACTGAAAGTGGAGGTCGATGGCACGCCCACCAACGTACAGTGCTTGCACTGCGGACATCTGCGCTATGGCACGTTGGAGGACAGTTGGTGTGCTTGCGGCTGAGAAAGGGCATGACCCGGGTGGGATCCGGTGCTGCGAAGCGTGACAAGGACGGACGTCCTGCCGGGGCATCTTTGTCAGGGAATGGCGATGTACTTTTCGGAGCGGTAGAGAAGCCATGGGGGGTGGAAGCGAGCGTCAGAAGTGCCGTAGGCGGCCGCCGTGGCTGGGCGGCGGTCCACCCAAGGTTATAGCGACGATTATCATTCTGTTGGGGGCGGTGGCGCTTGATGCGTCGCAAGTTCGTGCCCAGGGACCGCTGCAGCCGTATGACAACTTCACCTTGGATCATACCGGCCGGCCGGTCCCGATTCCGGCTCCCTACGTTCTCGAACGCATTATCGACGGCGTATCACTGGGAATCGGTGATTTCGCCAGCCCAGGCGATGTTTTCAGCGACCGCGCGACGGGCCATCTCTACATTGTCGACACCGGCAACAACCGAATCGTCGAACTAACGCCCGACTGGACCGTGGTGCGCCAGTTTGGCCCGGAGCTCGGTCTGGATGCGCCGCAGGGAATCTATCGCGACCCTGTCGATGGTACCTTCTGGATTGCCGACACGGGCAATGTTCGCATCGTCCATGTCGACGACGACGGTCAATTCATACAGGAGTTCAGGACGCCGCAGAGCGATGTGCTGGCGTCGATTCGGACGGCTGGTCCCACCAAGGTCCTCAGAGACCGCCGCGGCTATATCTATTTTCTGGAGGGTTCCGGCGCCGGCATGATCATCATGGATCTCCAGAACCAGTTTCGAGGTTTTTTCGGCACCAATCATATTGGTTTCAGCCTGCGCTGGCTCTGGGCCCGCTATCTGACCACAGAGGAACAGCGCAACAAGCTGCTGCTGGCCCGGCCCACCGCACACACCGACATGTACCTGGCCGCCGACGGATTCATCTACACCTGTGCCGCGGGCGAAGACCGTGAGCAGATTCAGAAGCTCAGTCCTGTCGGTGTGAATGTCTTTGTGGAAAAGGGCCTTGAACGCAAACTCTATCAGAACAAGCGCTTCGGCGAGCGGCGGCGGGCGTGGGACCCGCAGTTCCTGTACGTCTCGATCACGGTCAGCGATGACGGAATCGTCACGGCCCTTGAACAGACCACCGGGCGGCTTTACCAGTTTGACCAGGACCGTAATCTGCTCATGGCGTTTGGCAAGCGGGGGAGCGGCCCTGTCGCCTTCGGTCTGCCCAACCAGATAGAAACCGACAGCCGCGGCTTTCTCTATGTCGCCGACAGCGCGCGTTCGGTCATTCATGTTCTGCGTCCGACGCGTTTCACCCAGCTCGTTCATCAGGCCAGCGCACTGCAATTCGACGGGCAATATGACCGCGCGGCCGACACCTGGCAGTCGGTGTTGTACCTGGCGTCCAACTATCAGCGCGCGCACAGCGGCATCGGCAGAGCGCGCTTCCAGCAGCAACATTGGCAAGCGGCGATGAACAGATATTCGCTTGCTCGCGATCAGCTTGGCTATTCGGAGGCCTTTGTTGAATTCCGGCAGGAGTTATTGAGGCAGTATTTTGGCTGGATCACCAGCGGCACCTTCCTGGTCTTTCTCGGTATCCTCGGCTGGCCCGCGTTTTCCCGGCGTCATCGACGCATCTCCGCCGCCGCGCCGGTCCGAGAACGGGAGCTGCCGGCCGTTGTCGGCATTCTCGTGCGTCCCGTCGATACGCTGGAACGGGTCGCGCAGGGCAGGTCGTTATGGCCGGTCCTGCTTTTGTTAACGGCGGCAGGACTGGCGCGTGTCCTCAGCCTCGCGCTGATTGCCTTCCATATGCGGGCGACACCCGCGGTTGGCTCGATTCTGGATTGGCTGCGCCTGTACCGACCTGTCGCGGCATCACTCTTGCCTGAACTGCGCTGGGAAGACGCCAAGATCTATTTGGAATTTCTGCGCATTTTCATACCGTGGGGGCTGTGGACGCTGGCGAATTTCGGGGTCGCAACCCTCTTCGACGGTGAAGGAACGGCTCGGGGCGTAGCCCGTACAACCGCATTCTGCCTTGTGCCCTACATTATATTGGCCGTGCCGATTGCGTTGTTGAGTCACGTGCTGATGGCAGGCGAACGCGGCCTTTACGAGACGTTGTGGAGCCTCACCTACTATTGGGTTCTGTTGTTGCTGATCCTGCAGCTTCATACAGTCCACAGCTACACCTGGCGCCAGACCGCGCGCGTTGGGATGGTCATCATTTTCGGGGTCTTCGTGCTCAGCGGCGCGACTGTGATGTTCGGCATCCTGGGGGCCGAGGCATTGAGAGCAGTCGGAGATGTAATCTATGACATTGTTCGCCTCTTTTAGGCCGGGGAAACTGGAGGAAGGACGCCCGGCTGCCGAGGGACGTCCTGACCGCCGGCATACTCTGATCGCGGCCTTGCGTCTCTTGATCGTCTTCGTCCTGGCCCTGGCCGCTCCCTTCCCCGCGGCCGCCCAGGAAGAGAGTCCTCTCTCAGAGGTCCGCTCGGTCGTTGAGACCGTGCCCCCCGGCTACGAACTGGTGGCCACAAGCACCCATCTGTCGCTCTACATGGACGAGTCCAGCGGTCACCTGGCCATCCGTGACCGGCGCGCCGGCCGCGTCTGGCTGACCACACCCGAACTGCCGAGCGGGATTGACATTGCCAGAAATATTCGGCGTACCCTGGAGACCGATTTCACACTGATAATGACGGGCGGGGCCGGCACACAGACCAAGCGCACCGACAGCGTCACCGATGTGTCTGAATTGACGATTGAAAGGTTGCCCGCCGGCGCAGAGATGACGTATGCCATGGATGAATTTGGTGCGCAGCTGACCCTGCGTTACGAAATCGGTCCGGACTATCTGGACGTCACGCTGGCGGACGTGAAGCTGAAGGAGACTGAGAACAGCCGCTTTGTGGCGCTGGACCTCTTCCCATTGCTGGGGGCGGTGCCGTTCCGGGCAGACACATCGGCCTATGTCATATTGCCCGATGGCCCGGGTGCACTGCTGCGCCTGGGTGGCGAACACCCCGGCTTTCGCAAACAGATCAGCCTGCCCGCCTATGGCGCCACTGTCTACTCCTTTGCCCAGCCACCGACCCAGCGTACCTTCCTCGCCGCGCTGGGTATCGTCCATCCCGACGAGGAGGTGGCTGTGCTGGCGGTCGCCACACAAGGCGCGGGCGATACCGTCATCGAAGCATCGCTGGCGCGCCGCCCTACGATGCTCAGCCAGGCCAGGCTGCGGCTTGTCTACCGCAACCTGACCGAATATCCATCCGATCAGCAAGGCGTATTTAAGGGCTATTACGATTCAGAGCGCATCCAGGGCGACCGCGTGGTCCGATATTTTTTTCTGGCTGAAGAGGGCGCAGACTGGGTGGGGATGGCCCAACGATTGCGGCGGCACTTTGTGGAGGATGTGGGCATTCCCCGGCTCAGCGGCGAAAGCGCGCGGCCGGCCATGCGCCTTCGTCTCGTGATGGGCGCGGCCAGGCCGGGGCTCTTCGGCCGCCGGTTCTTGACAGTCACCACCTTTGAAGAAGCCGGCGAAATCGTCTCGCAGTTCCATCAGCGGGGCATCACCAACCTCGACGTGGTTCTGGTGGGCTGGAGCGCCGGCGGTTACGAGGGCAGGCTGCCGCGCCGCTGGCCGCCGGACCGCCGGCTGGGGGGCGTCAACGGCCTGCGTCGGTTGGCCGGCCAGGTCGAAGAGCTGGGTGGGCGGCTCCTGCTGGAGGACGACTACACGCTTGCCTTTTTGCGCAATGGCGGCTTTTTCCCTCCGACCGATGCCGTGATCCTGCCGAATCTGTTGCCAATGACCGATATGATTGCCAGCGCCAGCCGCCTGTACGTCCCGGCCGCCCTGCGCCGCAACCAGTTTTTCCTCAATCCTGTTTTCGCGCGCAACCGCTATGTAATGACCGATGCCGCCAGGCTGGCCGCGCTGGGGGTCGACGGGCTGGAGCTGCGCTGGGCCGGGGAGCTGGTGCTCAAGGACGCAAATCCGCGTCATCCGTTGGAGCGCACCCAGTTCGGCCAAGCCTGGCACCAGATGCTGGCGGCCATACGCGACGAGACCGGATCAGCGTCGGCGCAAGGCGGCAATGCCTATCTGCTCGGTGCGGTCGATGCCGTCACCAACCTGCCGCTCGACCGCAACGATTACACCTTCGGAGAGCAGACCGTGCCCTTTTATGCCGTGGCCACCCACGGTCTGGTACGGCTATATGGTGAGCCGTCAAACCTGGACCTGTGGCCGGAGCGCGATGCCCTGCGCCGCCTCGAGTACGGCATGATGCCCGCCTACGAGCTGACCTACAGGGATCCGGTACTGCTCGCCCGGTCGACCTATTCTGAGCTGTACACTGCGCAGTACGGCGATTGGATCGATCGCGCCGCCGCCGAATATGAAAGGCTCGTCAAACAACTTGGCCACACGGTGGACCAATTCATCATTGCCCACCGCCAGCTTGGGCCGGATGTCTTCGAAATTGAATATGAAGACGGCACGCGCGTGGCGGTGAACTATAGCGGGAGACTGTTTGAGCGAGCAGGACTCAAGATCGAACCGATGGGGTATAGCGTACGATGACGTTCAATCTGAGAACACAAAGGGCGATCTGGGGCCTTGCGTTTGTGAGTCCATGGATCTTGGGGACGGTATTGCTGTTTGCCTGGCCAATCATGCGCACCTTACTGTTGAGTTTCCAGGACGTGACCGATCTCATGAATCTGCAGACCGAGTGGGTTGGCTTGAAGCATTACCTGGAGATTGTCCAGAGCGACGTGGACTTTGTGCCGGCGCTGGCCAGGGCCCTGCGCGATCTGGTACTCAACGTGCCGCTGATCCTGGTCTTCTCTATGATGATGGCCGTTCTGCTGCAGGGTGTGACGCGCGGCCAGCTCCTCTTGCGCGCAGTCTTCTTCTTGCCGGTGATTGTTGCCAGCGGCGGCGTGATCAAAGAAGTGATTCGCGCCGGCGCAGCCACGGACATGGTCAGCACCACCATTCAGACCTTTCAGCAGGCTACAGTGGCATCGGATATTCAGACGACACTGGTCGTGGCGCCGGTGCAGATCATTGTCGACCGCCTGTCGCTGATTATCTGGCATACCGGTGTGCAGATTCTGCTCTTTACAGCCGGCCTGAACAGCATTCCCGATTACCTCTATGAAGCGGCCAAGGTCGACGGCGCGTCACCATGGGAGTCATTCTGGAAGATCACCCTGCCCATGATTTCACCGGTCATCGTCAGTGCCATGATCTATACCTATGTGGATCTGTTTAGCGACCCCCTCAATCCGGTGGTCGACTATATTATGCGGCTCACGTTTGGTCCGCTGCGACTGGGGTTCGGGGCGGCGATGAGCGTCGTCTACTTCGGGTTGGTCTTTCTACTGGTGGGTCTGACCTTGCGTATGATGTCGAGCGCTGTCTTTCATCTGGGAGACCGCGGATGACAGATCAGGTGAAACCCAAGCTGACGGCCCTCGCCGATGCGGACCTGCAAGGCGTCGGCCTCAAAGTCAGGCGAAACTTTTTTGCCATACTGCGCTGGCTGATCCTGCTGGAACTGGCCTATGTCTTTCTGTTTCCGGTGCTGTTCATGCTTTCCACATCTTTCAAACCGCTGATCGAGCTCAGCAACCCGACCGTGCGCTGGATTCCGCGCAATCCAACCGCTGACGGTTACGTACTGGCATTGGAGCATCTCAACTATTTTCGGTCGCTGCCGGTCAGCATTGTGACCAGCGCCCTTGCCGCCGTTGGGCAGACGCTGGTGGGTGCCCTCGTGGGCTACGGTTTTGCTCGCTTGCCCTTTCGCGGGCGCCGGATTCTTTTCGGCCTGCTGCTTTTCACGATCATCGTCCCACCTCAGATGGTAATGATTCCGCAATTCATGCTCTTTTCCAAGCTCAAGTGGATGAATACCTATCTGCCGCTGCTCGTTCCAACCTACCTGGGGTACGGTGTTCGCGGTGGTGTTCTGCTCGTTGTCTACCGGCAGTTTTTCAAAGGTCTGCCCTTCGAGCTTGAAGATTCGGCAGCTGTCGACGGCGCCGGACCATTGCGTACCTTTTGGCAGATCATGCTGCCGCTCGCCAAACCTGCCATCCTCGTCGTCTTTCTCTTTTCCTTTGTCTGGACGTGGAACGACAGCCTGGGACCGATCATGGCGTTGCGCGACCAGGATCTCTATACACTGCCCCAGTGGATGTTCAACATGACGAGTCTGCTTACCTCATCCTCCTTCACCTATTTCTATCTGGGTGAAAACCTGTTTATGGCGGCTGTCACCCTGACGATTGCGCCGCTGCTCCTGCTGTTTCTCGTCACGCAGCGTTACTTTACGCGCAGCATCGACCGTACCGGGTTGGTGGAGTAATATGGGCCGCCGGCGATCAGGCGTTTTCAACGATTGGTTCTCCGGGTTCTTTTGGTGTCTCCAGCTCTAGGCAGTTCTTCCCGCGTGACCTGTTTCTATCGCATCGCGACTCTATTTCAAGGAGGAATCCCATGAGTCACAGCATGAATCGGCGGAAGTTCCTTCGAATGTCTGGCTTCACGGCAGCCGGCGCCATGCTGGCCGCCTGTGTCGCTCCGGCGGCCCCGGCAGCTGAACCGGAGGCCGAAAGCGAAGAGTCCGCTCCGATGGCCGAAGAGATCACCATCCAATACGTGCACCTGTCCAACACCGAACAGGACATGTGGCACAATGTACTCAAGGATGATTTCGAAGCCACGACGGACTACAAAGTCGAGTTGATACCGAGCGGTTGGCCGGTGCGCGAGACATTGCTGCCCCTGCTGGCCGCGGGGACGCCCCCGGATTGCGCCCACGCGGCATCCTTCGGCTATCCACAGTTCTACATTGACGGTACCTACCTGAACCTGGATGACATCTTCGATGCTTCCGGCTACACCCGCGATATGTTTGCGCCGGGTGATCTGGACAGCGTGTCGTTCAACGGCAAGCTCATGGAGATGCCAAACGCCGGCAGCAATCCCTCCCAGATGCTCATGTACCGCAAGGACTTCTACGATGAGGCCGGACTGCCTTATCCCGAAGAGCTGAAGAACTGGGGCGTGTGGGAAGACATGCTGGCAGAAAGTGCAGAGTTGGTGCAGGAGGATGGCGCCGGCAATGTCACCCGCTGGGGGCTTGACCTGCTCAATCCCAGTTGGTCCGGTGATTGGATGCTGGGCGCCATCCTGGACCTGGGCCAGCACTGGTGGGACGCCGAGAATCAGGAGTTCCAGCTGACCTCCGACAAGACGATCGAAGCCGTACAGCGCTTCTATCTGGATCCCGTCTTCAAGTTCGGCGTTTCCTTCAGCGAAGAGACCCGTCCCGAGGTGGCCCGCAACGACCGGCTCAGCGAGGGCGTGGCAGCGATATCGCTGCTGGAATCCGCGCTGCGGCGGGCGAAGCAGCAGGAAAACATGGAGATGTACGAGCTGATCGGTTGGGCTGAGCAGCCGGGCCTGGCTCCGGGTGTCCATCACACCGCCACCGTTGGCCCCGGCGGTCTCGGCATCATTGCCGCTGCGCCGCAAGCGCACCTGCCTGCCTCCAGCAAGTTCATCTTCACCCAGCTCAAGGACGAGACCCAGCGCCGATATATGGATATCTTCGGCACCAATACCGCACTTCTGGGTTGGGCCGGCCAGGACGAGTATGTCCAGAGCCTGCTGGCAGATGGTGAACCGCTGGCACTGTTCGGCGCGGCCAAGCGCGCGCAGTATGCCGAGGGCATGAACAACTTCTACGGCTGGGCGTGGGGCGACTTCGGCAACGCCTACTTCATGGACAACAGGGAGCTGCAGCAGGAGCTGCTCGGCGGCACCATCTGGTCCGGCACTGTAACCGCAACGCAGCTTTGCGAAGCCTGGCAGGAAGTCGCAACCAAGGGCATGATGGAGTTCAAAGAGAGCTCCGGCATTGAAATGATCACGTAACTGGCACTGGGACGCGTCATGCGGGAAAATCAGACCTCGCCGGGAGCCGCTGCCTGTGGTTTCCGGTGAGGTCTGAAGCACGTAAGGAGGAGGTGCAACCGGAGACAGAACTGTTTTGGGAAACTCGCCTGCCTTGCCACAGCGGTCAAACGCCGCTCTCGTCCCCCTCCTTTTCCTTCTCAGAATCTTTTGCATCCCCTATGTGGTGGTCAAGTTACCTGAACCGGGGCAAATAGCCGGCCAGCTCGCGCAAGGTTGCCTCCACCATTTCATGAATCTGGTCGAGGCTGAGCACCGCCGCCGTCAGGGGATCCAGTGCAACCGCCTGTTCGGCTATCTGGTGGGCAGGTTCCTCTCGTCCTCCCGTCTTATGATCGAGGGGGAGAACTGAAATTCTCTGTACTTGTCCTCAAAGTGGGCAACCGTAGTCTGTCTGTCCAGCTTTACCTTCCACTGCCGGCTCCCTTCTTCGCCGAAACTGAGTGTTACCCGCAGAACTCGCATCTGTACCAGCTCGCCCGTACAGCCCTCGAACGATAAAGGACCTATGTCATCGCTGAGGTAGAAGAACAAGGACTGTTCGGTGAACGCCGGCCCCTCAGACTCGCCGGAGATCACATTTTCGCGAGCATCGAACCGCCAGCTGCTGAGGGCAAAGGAACCGCTGATGTGCCGGTCAGAGCCGATGAAGGTGACGTCCTTCTCCTTCTCGGTTGCGAAAAGCACCTGGCAGGTGAAAGGGGGTAGCGATGCGGTGAACTCCTCTTCCAGTGACCCCACAAAACGTTTTGACCAGAAGTCGAACAGGAGATATTCACCACCATCGCGCACCACATCCTTGCGCCTGAACGAAAGGGTCCTGGCCTGCTCCTCGGACGACCAGTTGAACAGGCCGACCACGGTATGGCTGCCTCCCCAGGGATGGGAGACGGGAAGCGCCCAAACGCTCAGTGGATTCTCCTCTTCCATCAGGTCGAGGGGATAACCCCGTCCTGGGTAGACAGGCAGGGCGCGACTCAGCAGGTCAAAGCGCTCGTCTGAGGTCTTTTCCAGTGCGCCGCCCACGAGGAAGTTCCAACAGGCAATGGCCTGCAGGGAAATCCACGCCTTTGTCTTTTCAAGAGGCGAAATGATCTGATCGAAAGCTGACATTCGGGGCTTTCCGAATGCGCCCGAATCATTTGCGAATGGGAACGCGGCCGCGTCGTAGAACTCCGGGTCCAGCTGAAACCATTTCCCGTGGTAGTAGTAACGCTGGGCCAGCTGATGCAGTAGAATCACCTCCCTACCGCCGCGAAAGTCCAGCGCCACACGTCCGGCGTCTATGACGCCGGGGGCTGGAGGCATCGGGAAATGTGACGTCAGGAAAATGTCTGGACCGATCTCGTGCCTGATTTGTGTAAACCTTCTCCGAAAAGCCTCGATGATCGTCTGTTCCGGCTGCAGATTGTATGGCGGGTAGCCGACTCCGACGAACAGATTGTCAAACCCCCACTCGTCTACGAACTTCTCTTTCGCGTGCCGGCCGGCTACTTCATCCCATTCCGGCGGACCACTCTTCACATGGTTCAGCTCCGTATAATGAAACGCCGCCTTGAACCCCCGATCGTGGATCTCATCGGTGAAACTTCTGATGCCTTCGGGAAAATAGTCCAGCAGCTGGTAGTCCTTTTCTGAACCTCTGAAGTCCGGGTGTGTAACGTCGATCGGTCTCAGTGCCTCGTCGGACAAGAACGCTCTCCAGTCAAAGTCATCCGGCGCATTCTCAGGCGCGATGCCCACACCGAGTGTGAACAAGATGTAGGTCAGGCCATACTTTTGTAACTTCTCTTCCAGGATGTCAATAATGGTTGACAACCGGTCCCTGCTGACCGATTGCGCGTCTGTCGTGCGGAAGGATGGATGGCACGAATAGTCGGCAAACAGGCCGGTAATGGGACCAAACGGCAGCTCTACCTCCAGGTAGTCCCGGACATGATCTGTGTAGCTGTCCAGAGCGGTATGGATCGACCCGGAGGAGGTGATCGCGAATCTGGAATCTATTGTGCGGCCGCTTTTCAAGAGCACTGGATTGATAGGCACATTCTCTGATTGCGGGTCCAATGCCTGTCTGTATGACTCTTTCCAGGGAAACTGTGTGCCGGTTTCCTGTAGAGCGGACGCATAGATTCCAACGTCGTTTTCCCGTCTGGAAAAGACAAAGCGAATAAAGGCCGATGGCGAGTTGCCCATGCCGATGGCAAAGCACAAATCTCTTGCGGGCACTGATAGCGCCGTAGACCAGAATGCTTCAATCTGTGAGCCTGGGTCCAGCGCACTGCTTACCGGTTCCACAGTCGATGGATACCACAGGAATCCGCAGGCGCCTGGCCCGTTGTTCAACACGCGGCATCCGTCTGAAACGCCCAATCCTTGAAGGAGTGTCCCGTCAACAGCAAAGATGTCCTCGACCTGCAGGTCGGCCGGGCCGTTGTTGGTTGCGGAAAAGGAGATCGCCACGACCGACTGGCGATCATAGACGTCAAGTTTCCAGCGAAAGGAGAGCTGATGCTCATCGTTGACGTATTCGACGATGACGCATTCTCCACTGCCGGCAGGATCGGAGAGAGGTTTCCTCTCCGCGTTTACAAACCTGCCCAATACCTTTTCTCCTCCTGCCAAGTGGAGCCCGATCCTGCTGTCGGTGATGGCGACACCCTCCGCCGTGTGAAGGCTCCAGCGATCGCGCGCCGGGTCCAGGTGCAGAACAGTCCCGTTGCCAAAGTGGTAGACTCTTGTATTCATTTTGGTCACTCCGGTTTGCAATCTGGCCTTATATGCCGGTCACGACGACGCCCTGGGACCGAGCGCCGTTGAGCAATAAGGAATACCAATTGGGAGGCAATGAGATGAGGAATGCAAGGGCGGACGGTGGGGTATGGGGGGAAAATTGGCCATGTGACGGGAGATCGTAGGGACCACCTTCGCAAAGGTGGTCATGCTTCAGCTTGGACGTGCGCTACGCACGCCCCATTCGACGTGATCGGTCTCTTCCATCTCCACCCGCCATGCCGGGGACCCTCGCCACTCGAACGGTTTTTCGTCCCGGGTATAGGCCAGTTTCTGACGCAGCTGTATCCCCCGAAAGACATACTGCATATGCAACTTCACGAGAGAGTGACTGGCCTGGTACTCATCGATGTAGCGGTCGATCGCAAAGGCGCCGAAATAGATCGTGCGTCGCAGCTTTCCGCCGCGGCCTGTCCGTGAAGCGTGAAGCGCGTTGCCGGCGTGTACGAGGACATCGCCCGGCTCCGTTTCGACGGGGACTGCTCCCGGCAGGTCGAAGCCATGTTCATCCACCAGGTCCTGGATGTCAACCATGTCCCACTTGTGGGTCCCGGGGATCACATGGACGCACCCGTTTCCGAGAGTAGAGGCATCCAGGTCAACGCCGACAACAGCCAGGCTGTCGGTTGCCCTGCGCAGCGTCTCTGTGGCCAAGTCTCTGTGGCCAGGTCTCTGTGCCAGGGCACAGGCGCCCCGTACTCAGGCATCTTGATCACCAGGGCATCGTCAGCGACGGTGAAATCCCGACCCAAAAGGCCTTCTGCGACCTCCAGCAGCCGCGGGTGTCCATACAGAGCCTGGACCTCGACCGCGCGTTTGCTGGTCGAGTTTATCCTGTTCAAGACGTGCTTGCCGGTATCGGGGTTGCGACGGTACTGATAGTCCGGCTGGGGAACCTGCCATGAGGAAGCGAACTCGATCAGACGGTCTGTGACACTCTGTAGTTGCTCGACCTCAGCAGTAGAGAGGACGCCCGGCAGGTGTATATACCCGTTCTCGTGGTAGAAATCGATATCCTTCTGGTCCAACATAGTTCAGGCACCCCCTCTGGAAGTCAGCACGTTTGACCTGCGATACGAAGAGGAAGACCATTTGCGTCCATAAGGGTGTGCATTAGAGAGTTGAGTCACCATCCGACTCCCCCATAGGCAGCAGGGATTGTAACACAATCTTCACCAGGGAGATATGAGGATCTGAACATCAGGGTACATCCCCGATTTGGGGCTAACATCGGCCCCGCAGAGAACAGCCGCCTGGGATTCCCGTCCCCCGCGACCGGCAATGGCGCCGGTCCGGTTGCCTCGAAGCAGGTCACGGCCGCGCGTATCGATAGGCAGGTCAGAGCATGCGACCTGCAAGCCCACCTTGCAGGGTCGCTTCCTGGACCGTGCGCGGTGTGTTGGCGTCGCCGATGGTATGGACCTCAGGCACAACCCCTCGCAGTTCAAGGGCCAGGCCGTTGACGGGTTCGGCCCCCGCAGAGATGACGACAGCGTCGACTCCTGGAAGGGCGCGCTCTTCGACAAAGCGGCTGTGCCGGATCAGGGCGCCCCGATCATCCCACTGCACGAGTTCCTCCTCTACGTTGAACCCTACGCCCCGCTCCTGCAGCCTCCCCATCATCTCCTCGCGCGTCATTCCGTCAATGGCGCTGGCCGCCCGCGCCGCGGGAGTAATGTATTCGACTTCGCGACCAAGAGCTGACAGGTAGTCGCTCAGCATCAGGGCGTGCATTGTCCCGGTGCGATCGACGACCAATAGTTTCTCGATACCGTCCAGATTTCGGCTGAGGGCCTCGGGCACTGTCCATGTCTCGCGGCCGCCGGGGACCTGGGCGGTGCGCGGTCTGCAACCCGTGGCGACAATAACCGCGTCCGGCTCCATTGAGGCGATCGAAGCCGTCGTAGCCGGGGTGGACAGGTGAATCTCAAAAGCGTCTTTCTGTGCCTGGCGTTGGTAGAACTCAGCGATTCGGACAAACATTCGGCGCATTGGGCTGGCGGCGGCGAGGTGCACCTGGCCGCCCACCTGGCCGCTCTTCTCGAATACGACTGCTTCATGGCCGCGCGCATGGGCAACCAGTGCGGCCTCCATGCCGGCCGGGCCCGCCCCCACAATGACGACCCGCTTTCTCGGCTGCGCCGGTTTCAGCGCCGCCCAGGTCCGTTCCCGGCCTGTGACCGGGTTGTACACACAACCCATATTTTCAGTGTCCCCGATGCAGCTTTGCAGGCAGCGCGTGCAGTAGCGAATCTCTCCGAGCCGCCCTTCTTGCACCTTGCGTGCGAAGTGCGGATCGGCGATGTGGGACTTGGTCATACAGACGATATCCAGCATGCCGCCGGTGAGGGCCTCTTCGGCCATCTGCGGGGTGGTGATGCGGCCGGCATGCATGATGGGCAGGGAGGTGGTCTGCCTGATCTGAAGCACAAGCGGCAGCCACTCCCCATTCGGACGGGGCATGGGGCCGTGGTGCAGGCCGCCATCCCCGGCCGTGAGGCTGATGTAGTCCACCAGGCCCATCGACTCTAGCCGGGCGATCAGCGCTACATACTCCTCCGTCGTCATCCCGCCTGTTTCCAGGTCATGGGCCTTCAGGCGTATGCCAAGCGGCACATCCGCCCCGATTGCACTGCGCATCGCCTGCAGCGTTTCGACGACGAAGCGCATGCGGTTGGCCAGCGGCCCTCCGTACTCGTCGCGGCGCCGGTTCCAGATCGGGCTGAGAAACTGGGCATGCATGTTGCCCTCATGCGCATGCAGCTCCAGTCCGTCGACGCCGCCCTCCCTGGCCCGGGCGGCCGCTTCACCGAAGCTTCCGGCCAGAACGCGAAGGTCCGCCGCGCTTCGATCGGGGCAGCGGGGCCGTTGACGTGCGCGCGGAACAACATCGGCCTGCATTCCAAGGCGGATGCGCGCGGCGGCCGCGGCCGGCAGGGGGTCACCCGTATGAATGAGTTGGGCGAAGACCTTGGCGCCATGCCGGTGCCCTGCCTCGACCAGCATCCGGTAGCGGGGTATGATCGCCTCTGAACTGTTCTGTATCCAATCCGGCCCGGCTTCATAGGTCGGGGCTGTGGCGCCGATGACGAAGAGACCAATCCCCCCTTTCGCCCGTTCTTCGAGGTAGGCCGCAAACGCCTCGTTGGGCAGTCCATCGGTGACCCACCACCCCGCGAAATGGGCGCTGACCGCGATTCGGTTGCGGAGCGTTACACCCTTTAGAGCGATGGGGCGGAACAACCGGGGAAACTTCGGATGTTGCGCTGGCACCGATTCAATTCCTCAATCGAAGCAATTTGCATCCTGAAAGCGCGCTTTGCCTTTACCCCCGCTGAGCTCATCCCGTTGCCGCATCCGGACAGTGCGACAGACAGCAGCGCTGTTACGGTAGCGCTGATACAGTGCCGCCCTCACCGAGTGCGTGTAGTCCAGGGCGGGTCCTCGCAACAGAGGACGCAGTCCGGCGTTGCTGAATCAGGGCGTCGGTCTGACAGCGACACGGATATGGTTCCCGGTCGACGCAACGCCAACCGCGTCGTTGATCTCCGCCAGGGGGAATACGCTGCCGACCAACTCCGGATAGGGGAGCTCGCAGCATCTCTGTTCCAGGAATCTCAAGGCCTGGCCCAGGTGATCTGAGCGGTAGTTGTGAATGCCCTTTATGGTAAGACACTTCCGTGTCACCAGATTGCCGTCTATTCCCAGGTCGCTGCCCGGTGATACCAGTCCTGCGATCAGATACCGTCCACCGATGCGCAGGGCCCCGGCCGCCTGCGCGACGGCAACACTGGCGCCGCACGCTTCAAAAGCGACATCAACACCATATCCGCCGGTCTGGCTGCGAATCTGCGCCACTGTTTCTTCGTCGCCTGTTTCGGCGCTGTTAATGCAAAGGTCGGCCCCAAATCTGGAGGCCAACTCCAATCTCTTGCGGTTGATGTCGGTGACAATGATCTTGTGCGCGCCGGCCCCGGCCACAGCTGCGACAAGGTTCAGGCCCAAAGAACCCGCGCCTTGAACGAGTACCGTTTCTCCACTCTCGACCCCGATCGTCTCAATTGCGTTCACGGCGGTTGACAGCGCGCAGTTAGCCGGCGTTGCAATCTCGTCGCTAATCGCCTCGGGTACTCTGAATATAGCCGTGCCGGGGAAGAGATAGATATATTCGGCATATCCGCCCGTCAATCCTGGATTCTCGTCGCAACTTGTGTGACCGTATTTGCGCAGTTGCTCGCATTTCTGCGGCAGGTCCATGCGGCAATAGAAACAGTCTGCGCACGATGCCATGATCGACCACGACACTCTATCCCCCACCCTCAGGCTTTGGCCGAATCCGTCGGCCTCCAGTCCATCGCCCAGGGCAACGATGTCGCCTATCATCTCGTGGCCGAGGATGATCGGAGTCGGCTCTTTGCGCCTGCCGCTGATCGTATGCAGATCGGAGCCGCAGATTGTGCTCAGTCTGATCTTACACACGGCGGCGCCAGGCTCGATCGATTCAGGCAGGGCAAACTGCTGGATCTGGAGCGGCTTTCCCGCCCCCGAGAACACGGCTGCTCGGCAAGAGATCTCTTTCATGTTTTGGCCTATGGTCTGTCACCCATCTTCAGTCTCAGCTCGATTTCGTCAATTACGGCCGGCACATCCGCGATTGACTCTACCACGTAATGCGCGCCCACCGCGGCCAGGCCGTCGGCCGCGCGGCCGACTCTGAGCCGCACCTCTTCCTCAGGCAGGGCCGCCAGCTCGCGCTCGTTCAGGCCGACTTCATTGCCGGTCCTGGAGAGTCCGATCGTCCACGTTCCGGCGTTCAACCCTTCTGCGACACCCGGCTTTGTGTCGTCAACCTTTACGACTGCTGCCGGGGGAAAGACACGCGCCTGCTGCATGTTGCTTAAGACCATCCAGGGTTCGGGTCGGCCGGCGGGGACATCGCTGGCGCAGGCATTCGCATCAGGTGTATAGCCCTGCTTTTTCGCTTCGCGCAGGTTGATCTCCATGGCGGCGGTGAAGTAGCCGCTGGTGGAACCTATCGTCAATCGGCGACTTCGCAGCTCATTGGTTGCTTCGACCGTTCCAGGGATGAGCTGGCTATAGTCGGCAATACAGGCCACCTGCAGGGGGACGAAATCCTTTTCGAACATCTCCTGCACGTCCGTTTCGGTGCAATCTCTGCCATGCGCCTCTCTCCAAAGGTCAGCAACCTGGTCCTGCCGGGAAATCGCTCGGATGTGGTCCGCTTTTTTGAGTCCCATCGGCTGCCGGGCCTGCTCCATCGTGATCTCCACCCCGCGCCGTTTGAAAACCTCAATGAACACGACCGCCGGGGCATAGCAGCCGTAATCCAGTGTCGTCCCCGCCCAGTCAAAAATGACCAGCTTGACCGGACCGCGGTAGGATCTTTGAAAGACAAAGTCCATGCGCCTATCCTCCATGCTCTTCGGTATTCAGTAGGTACGCACAATCCCGCCAGGAGTAGCGGGGGGCATAGCCCAGTTCTCGGGCGGCTTTGCCAAACGAGACGAGTGTGGCGCAACCGCTGACGGTCTCTCGAATTGGCACATCCGGGAAGAAGCGTTCGAGCAGCGCCGAACTCCCGAGCCGAGAGAAGGTGTCGGCAGCACTGAGAAAGTAGACGCCATGCTCGATCCGCTGGTTCTCCAACGCCAGACGGACGGCCGCGGCCACGTCTCGGGCATCGACGTAGACCCAAAAGGCCCACTTTCCATCTGCTGGGCGATCGAGTGCAGAGAGAAATCTGCCCCACAACTCCTCCACGGTGGCGGCGCCCCAGTCCTCCGAGGGCACGACGAGACTGGCCCCCGGCCGGTCCAGGTACTTGCCGCCGGCGATCCGCAGACAGATTGTGCGCACGCCGTGCGCCGCGGAGTAGCTGCGGCAGGTCTGTTCGTTGAGGCACTTGCTCAGGGCGTAGGCATCGCGCGGCCGGCAGGGATGTTCCTCATCCAGGGGTAGGTAGTCGGGGAGGAGTTCGTGCCGGCGCCAATACCCTGTTGCCGCGTTGGATGAGGCCACGATCACCTGCCCCACGCCCTCCTGTACGGCGGCCTCCAGGACGTGGATGGTACCCATTACATTAACCTGCAGCACTTGCTCAGGCGGAAATTTCTGGAGATTGGGGATGGCTGCCAGATGCACAATGGCATCCTTGCCGCGGCATGCTGCCTTCAGTTGCGCCAAATTGAGTACATTCCCCGCAAAGAGGCTGACGCCCTCCAGCGCCTGCGGGCTGCGGCTGAAAACAGTCACCTGATGGTGGCGGGCCACCAGCTCGCGCACTACGTATCCGCCGATCATGCCGCTGCCGCCTGTAACCAGCACGTCCATTCTGTCTTCTCAGCTCAGCGAGTCAGGACTATCTTCATCACACGTTCCGGATGACCCACCACCTCGTCGATTGCCTGCTGCAGATCTGTCAATGGCCGGGTGGTGATCAGATTGTCCAGTTTAAGCCAACCCCTTGCCGCCCAATCCAACCCGATTTGTGCCAGCCGCCTATTCCGTACCCGCCCACTGGCGGTAGAGTCCCGCCAGTTATTCAGGAGGCGAAACGCTTTGTGGTGCCAGGGCCACAGGTCAAGGGTTTCGGGCCAGGCATGGACGCCGAAACTATAGATGGTGCCGCCCGGTCGCACCAGCTCTGCCGCGGTTTCAAGTGAGCCGGGCGCGCCGGCGCACTCGATCACAAGGTCGAAACCCTGCCCCTGGGACAACTCTTCGAGCGCTTCGGGCACGCCGCCCTGGTGGATGTTGCAGACCTGATCGGCCCCCAGCTGTTCGGCGATCTCCAGGCGGCGGGGCAGCAGATCGAACATCGCCACCTTCCATGCGCCCTGCAAGCGAATCGACTGCGCCAGGAGTTGCCCGAAGAAGCCGGCGCCTACGACCGCCACCAGGTCGGCCGGGCGAATACCCGAAGACAAGGTCGCTTTCACGACCATGGCCAGCGGCTCGCACAGTCCCGTGGCAAAGGACAGGCCCTCAGGGATATGAAACACGGCATCCTCATGCTGGAGATAATGGTCAGCGAACTGCATGCGGATGTCCGGGCCGGGCGCGCCGCCGAGGCTGCTGACGCGATCTCCGGGGCGAAAGCAGGTTACCTCCGGTCCCGCCCCGACCACAACGCCGCCGGGTTCGTGACCGATGTAATCGGTGGGCGGTGTGATCGCTGAGTGCTTGCCGGTAATAACGAGCAGGTCACTGGTGCAAAGTCCGACGGCGCGCGTCTCGATCAGGACCTCGCGCGGGCCGGGATACGGCCGCGGCCGTTCGCGGAACTCGATGCAATTGGGGGCTACACATACCGCGTATCGTGTCTGTCCGGTCTGTGTGTTCGACATGGGATTTCCCCTACCGCCGGCACTTCTCCATTCCATCGGCCAGGGCTGCGATGACCGTGTCGATCTCCCAATCCTCCATAGCGGCACAAATGGGAAGATTGATCTGCTGCTCGAACCACACCTTCTCGCAGGTGGGGCATTCGCCAAATCGGTGACCCTCGGCCCGGTGCTCGGCGCTCAGGTGAAGCGGCCAGAAGCGCAGGATGATCTGAACCCCGCCCACATTTTCGAGATGCTTGGCGAAGAGGTCCCGGTCGACACCGGAACTGGGTTCAACAAAGCAGGTGTACAGATGCCAGGCGCTCTTGTCACCCGCGGCGACCTTAACCGGCCGCAGGCCGGGGATATCAGCGATGGCCTCCGTATAGCGTTGCGCCACGCGCGCCCGCGCCGCGATGAAGCTGTCCAGCCTGCGCAACTGGACGCGCCCGACCGCAGCCTGCACCGCGCTCATACGGTAATGCGTGCCCAATTCATCGATGCGCGCATACTCTTGGGTCCAGCTGATGCCGGCATGGTCGAAGACCTGGGAGTCTGGCTTGGCATACGGGCCAATGCGGTCTGTGCCCCGGTCGACCGTCTCGCCCATTACACCCATTGTGCGCAGCGCCGCCGCCTCGGCCGCCCACTCGTCGTTGTTGGTCGTGAGCATGCCGCCCTCGCCCAGGGTTGTCATGTTCTTGAGCGAGTGGAATGAAAAGCAGCACAGGTCTCCTGCGCCGATCTTCTGCCCCCGGTATTCCGTGCCAACTGCGTGCGCACAATCCTCGACAGCGGGAATATTGTGTGCGGAAGCTATCCTCCTGATCGGCTCCATGTCGGCTGGATTGCCGCCGTAATGAACGAGATATATCGCTTTTGTGCGTTGACTGATTTCGGCCTCGATGGAATCCGGGTCGATGTTCAGCGTTTCCGGGTCAATGTCAGCAAAACGCACGCGAACGCCGCGCGCGATGAGGGCCAGTGTCGTCGATTGAAAGCTCTGGGGTGTGCAAACGACCTCGTCGCCTGGCCCGAGACGCAGCACCTGCGCGCAGAGGTGAAGGGCCGCGGTACACGAGCTCACAGAGATGGCGTGCCTGGCCTGTGAGTATGCGCGAAAGTCCTCTTCAAACGCGACGCGCTCAGGACCCCATGCCAGACTCTGGCCAGAGGAGATCACGCGTCGGATGGCCTCGATTTCCTCTTCTCCCAAGATGGCGCCAACGCTGTGTTCCACAACTTTCATTGCATCCCTCCTTGTGAGTCATATCATCCCGCAAGGCTGCGACATCGGCTTGCTATCTTGGAGGATTTTCCGAAAATGTGAACTGTTCACTCCTGTTTGGCGGTCCATCGACTGCAGACGAAAACCGGCCGCCTAATTCTACCCTTGAACCAAGAGGAAGGCCAGCGCAATCGCGTATTTCGAAAATGCAACGATTATTTGTGTATTGGGGAAGGAAATGATTGATGGAGCTGTCTTCTTTTGGTAATGCGAACAATTCAACATAGATGATGGCGAGGAGGATCTGGTCACCGGCCGCCGACATAGGCGAAATAAAGTCCTGAGAGGACACGACCACCTGATGAAGCGGAATGCACGGAGATCCGTCACAGGCAGGGTCTTGTGATCAGTCCTTAGAGGATTGGCAAGGCGCGGTTAGAGCTGTAGAGGGCGCCGCGTTCCTTGGTGCAGTGGCCGGTTGCCAGTTGCCGGTGGTCAGTTTCCCGCAGCCAGTGGGCGGTGGTCAGTTGCCAGTGGGTGGTGGATGTGGCGAGACGGAGGGGGGACAGGCAGGCCGGGGGGATCGCCGAGTCGGGCAGCCAGTTCCGATGGCGTGTCGAAAACTGGCAGCTGCTTCATTCACAGATGCTCTCCAGCCCCTTTACCGCTGCGTCGAGCGGATGTATTCCTCATCCACGGCATCCATGGTTTCCTGGAAGCTCTTTTCTTCGAACAGCCGCACCAGCGGCACGTCTTCATCAGAAGGGTGGATTCCACCGTTCGTGGTTGGGTCCACCATTGCCCCAAGCAGCTGCCGGCGTACCGGGCTGCACCTTGCCAACAGTTCGGGCGAATTCTCTGTCCGGTCCCCCAGTCGCTGCCATACCGGCGTGTAGACATACCACAAATTCTTGCGCCGCACCCTCGATCTGTTGCGCGTGACACAGTGCCACAGCGCGTTGTGGAACAGGACGGCATCGCCGGCATTTACCTCCACCTGTCGCGCCCCCGGAACGCCGGCTTCGATCTGTTCGACCTGTTTAAACCGTGTATATGAGGTGATCGTCAGAGCGTGCTCCAGGCTCTGCGGCAACTTGGGGAAGCCGTTTCGATGGCTGCCGGGAACGACCGTAAAGTTGCCCATATCGGCCTTGTCCACGTCGGTCAGAAAGAAGCCGACCCGCGCCCATTGCAGGGGCGTCAGTCCGTCAACGCTGGCGAAATAGTACGGTTTGGAGCCATCCTTGTGCCAGCGGTTGCCCGGCGTTGGGCTTGGCGGGCGCACCATCGCTTCCGCCCAAGACAGCTGAATCGCAGCGCCAATCAGCTCGCAAACGATACCCAGATGGCTGGGATGGTCGATCAGTTTCAGGAAAGCCTCGCAAGGTTTATGCCGTAGTATTGTGCCGCTACTTCCCGGCTCGGACTGGAACAGGTCCTCGGTCGCGGCGTTGATGATGTTGACAGCGTGGAACTGCGTGCTGGGATCGCGGCCCAGACGCTGTGACGCTTCATCGAGACGGTCTACCTCGGCAGTCAGCTCCCTTACCTCTTCTGCTGACAGGGCGCTCTTGATGATCAGATAGCCGTCTTCATCCCACTGCTGCCTCTGCTCAGGCGACATGCGCTGGAATGTCATCGTTTCCATCGATCTGCTCCCTAGACCCTAAAGCAGCTGCTGAACTATCAGGTTGAGTTGACTGGCAATTAGAGTATGTACAAGAGGGGTCCGTGTTGCAATCGTGCTTGCTCATTCGGGCCAAGCGGTCTGCATTTAGACCAAGAACCGTCGCTCACAGCGCGTGCGAACGTGTCCCCGGCTTGAGACTGCCAGGTTATGTACTCGCTACGGCTGTAAAGGTCCCGACATTCGAAGCCTGCGTCGTCAATCGCCGCCTTCTGTACGACAGCCCTTTGGATGGCGGCACCTATCCGAGCCCAATTTGCCGGAAATATGCGCGTGTCCGTTTGGCAATAGGCAATGGCCGGTCGAACGGAGTCGGGTACATGTCCTGTTCCACGATCGCAAAGCTGTCATAACGCAACTCGGCCAGCAGGTCGCGCAAGGCCGGAAAGTTCACGGCACCCTGCCACGGCTCGCAGAAGTAGCCCTGTGTGGTCGTGACTGCGATGGGGTCGCCACTGCGCGCTACCTCGCGCTGCATTGCCGGATCGACACTCTTGAAGTGAAGGTACTCAAGCCTCTCATGATGTTTTCGGATAAAGGCCACCGGATCGCTGCCGTGGTAGGCGTGATGACCGGTGTCCAGCGCCAGGCCAATCAGCGTTGGGTCCGTTTCGTCCAGAAGCTTCTCTATCTGCTCTTCGTACTCGACGTGCGAGTCGGCGTGAGGATGGAAGACGGTGCGCAGGCCGAAATTCTGCTTGGCCAGGCGCGCGATGGCGTGACTCGTGTCGATCAGCCTGTTCCAGGATTCCTCGTCGAGGGCGGGCGCCGCGACAGGTTCGCCGCTGTGCTGGTCGGTATAGAGGTCATCGATCAGAACCAGGTACCTGGCGCCCAGGCCGGCAAGCAACTCACCCAGGTCGAGAACATTTTGTTCAATCTCCGGCCACGCTTCGCGCTCTTCCAGTACCGGCATGAAGGCTGCGCCGGTCAATTTGAGATTGCGCCGGCCCAGTTCCCGTTCCAGCCTGCTGCGGTCAGTTGGTAGATAGCCGTATGGGCTCAGCTCCGTCCACGTATAACCGGCTTCGGCAACCTCATCAAGATAGCGTGTCCAGGGCGTCTGTTTCGGATCGCTGGCGAACGAGATGCCCCAGGAAGCGGGCGCACTTCCAAGTTTGATATTCATGTTCATGTCCACCCGGCCGATCGTTCAACCGGCTGATCGGAAACAAGGCGTTTGACCTTGCACCGGCGCGCGCTGGAATATCCTCCTATGCGCGCTCAGCGACCCGGGTTGGCGAACTGACCCGTTGGACGCTTTCCACGGGGAGCCCGCGCGCCTTGATTGATGGCAAAGGCAGGCAGCTAGAATGCGTTCACTCCAAAATGCGGCCCTTCCCCGCACTGCCAGTGCCGCAGGTCGGCGCGAGACCTCACATTCCCTCGGCTCTGACTGTGCCAAAAAGAAGTGGAATAAAATTGAATACTTGCCGGAATGACGGCGATGGTACGCTTGCCAGACTACCCTTATGCTTCAAAGGCCTGCATCTGTTTCAGCAGATATTCGCGGCTCTGGTAGAGGGCCCGTTCCCACTCATCTGCGTGGTCATGCAATTCGACGCTCAGATAGTGCGCATAGTTCGCGTCTTTGACCACCTTCAACACAGCTCGAAGGTCTATGTCGCCTTCTCCCGGAATCTCGTGATGATGCACTTTTCCCTTTATGTCTGCGATGTGGATGTGCCTGGTGTATGGCACCGCATCTGCCACACGCTGCAACAGGTCGTCCTCACAACACTGAACATGCGTTATGTCCATATTCAGTCTGAATCGGGGCGAATCGATCTCCTCGACAATGGGAATAGCTTGACTCGTAGTTTCTATGAAGCAGCGGCCGCCCCCCATGGACTCCGGCAGCTGCGCCTCCGGCTCGAGTACCAGGACCGCCTCGCCCTCTTTCTCAAGACAGGCGCGGATCCCTTCCGTCAACATCTCCGTTGCTTCTTCAGCCGAAACGCCCGTCTGGCGAATGCCGCTTACGAACTGCACGACCGGGATGGAGAGCTCGTCAGCCATCTCCAGCGCGGCGCGGATGAAGTTGATTCTTTTCTCGCGCGCTTTTTGCTCGGGAGAAATCAAAGAGGGCTCGAAGGCATCATCGCTGAATATGAGCGGACCACCGGAAGACAGAGCCGCAGGCTTGAGCGGCAGCCTGGCAAACTGGTCCTTCAGCTCGTCCAGCTGCTTTTGCGTGACATCGAAAGGGAGCAGGTGTTCGGCGCGATAGGCCAGGTCGATCCCCTCATATCCCGCTTTAGCGGTCTCTTCGATCGCCCTGTCAAGTGGGAGATTCCGCAAACATTGGGTGTTAAAGCTCAACGGAAACACGAGCAGCCTCCTCATTCAACGTAGCGAGTTCTGCGCGGCACATTGTCACAGGCAGAGTTTTGTGATCAGCTCGTAGAGGTAATGGAGGGCGCGGTTGATGCTGTAGAGGGCGACACGCTCGTTGGTGCAGTGGCCGCCGCTGTTGCGGCCGTCGGGCGTGAGACTGATCGACGGGAAGTAGCCGTAGACGGCCCGGTCCGGCGCGCGCAGGAAGCGGACGTCCGTCCCACCGCCGAGGAGCATAGGAACGACGACTGTGCCGGGCGACAGCTCCTCGTAGAGGTCCTGGATGCTGCGGAAGAGGGCGGTGTCGCTTGGCGATTCCCAGGCGAAGAAGCTTTCCTCCACTTCGCCCAGCTCCACGTCATCGATCCCCTCCAGGCGGGCGCGTATCAGGTCAAGCACATTTTCGATGCTCTCGCCGGGGAGGAAACGGACGTTGCAGTGGAGTTTCACCTCGGTGGGGTAGGCGTGCGCGCTCTCGCCGCCCTGCACCATTGTCGGCACGATTGAGTTGTAGAGCGACGGCTCGAACCAGCCGGCCAGTCCCGGAGCCGTACGGCGCAGCGCAGCCATGCCCTCGTCGCGAGTGGCGTCTTCGAGTAGGGCGTAGAGGGATTCCTGGACCGGCGCGGACTGGCCGGGTGCGATCGTCTCGATGGAGGAGGCGACTGTCTCGGTCAGGGCCGATGAGAGCCGCATCTCTTCAAGGCGGGCGAGAAGCTGTCCCAGCCTGCTCATGGCGCCATTGGGAATGATGCGGAGGGAATGGCCGCCCTGGCCGCGGAGGGTGATGGTCAGGTCGAAGGCGCCCTTTTCCGCGGTGGCGACGGCACAGTAGCTGCCCTGGGGCGCGGACACCTCGCCGCCCCCGCCCTCGCCCAAAACGTACTCGGCATCGAGCTCGTCCCTGCGGTGCTCGGCCAGCCAGCCCATCCCGTTCTGACCGCCGGTCTCCTCGTCGGCGCAGGCCGCCAGGACGAGGTCGCGTTTCAAATTGAGCTCGCGGCGCTTGGCGAGGACGAGCATCATGGCCTGGGTGGCGACGCGGTGTTTGCAGTCCATGGCGCCGCGTCCCCAGACGAAGCGGTCCTTGAGCGTAGCCGAGAAGGGCTCGACATCCCAACCTGCGGGCGTGGCCGGCACAACGTCGAGGTGGGAGACGAGGACCAGGGGGCGGCCGCCGCTGCCGTCGCCGCGCACGCGCGCCAGGACGCTGCTGCGATGGGACTGGGGCCCGGCGACTTCTGATTCGATCCCCTCGTTGACGAGGATCTCGTGCAGGTAGTCGGCGGCGGGGCGCTCGTTGCCGGGGGGATTGGATGTGTCGAAGCGCACCAGGTTTTGCAGCCAGCCGGTCGTTTCCTCGAGGACGTCGTGCCAGTGGGCAGGGGCCCAGTCGTCGGTGTTTCCAACTGTTACGCCGTGGTCCAGGTTGGCCATGCCGGTACCTCCTCGGTTTGGTTGGTCGTTCGCGCCGCCTTTGCCGCACTCAGTCGCGATGGCCGCCGTAGAAGGGGCTTTCGCGATAGCAGAACAGGTCCCAGAAGTTCATCGGGTAGGGGGCGGGCAGCTTGCTGGCTTCGTTCAGCTGCTGCATCTCTTCGTCGGACAGGTGCAGGCCAAGCGCGGCCATGTTGGCGTCATACTGCTGCTGGTTTCTGGCGCCGATGAGGACCACGTCGCAGGTCCCTGATTGCAGCAGCCAGCGGATGGCAACTGTGGGGATCGTCACGCCATGACGGCCGGCGATGGCTTCCACAAGCTCGAGTGTGTTCCAGTTGCGCTCGACGGCCAGGCTTTTCCACGAGCTGCTCTCGGTGTCGATGTTTGCGGCGGTGCGTGATTCGGGGGGAGGTCCTTCGTCCCCGCGGCTGTATCTGCCGGTCAGGAAGCCCTGGGCAAGCGCCCCCCAGGCGATGATGGAGACGTTCTGATCGCGGCAGGCGGGGATGATGGCGAACTCGGCGACGCGGTCGGCGAGCGTGTACCAGATCTGGTTTGAGACGAGCGGCGTGAGCCCGGACTGGCGCGCGTGCATATTGGCCTTGACCACCTGCCAGCCGCCCCAGTTGCTGACGCCGACGTAGCGGATCTTGCCGGCGCGCACAAAGTCGTCGAGCACGCGCATCGTCTCTTCGATCGGCGTGTAGGGGTCCTGGACATGGCACTGGTAGAGGTCGATGTAGTCGGTGCCGAGCCGTTTGAGGCTGGCCTCGATATTGGCGGTCAGGTAGGCGCGCGAGAGGCCGAAGGCGTTGGGGCGCATCGGTTTCTCGACCAGCCAGGCGCCCTTGGTACCGACCACAAAGCGGTCGCGGCGGCCGCGGATGATTCTGCCCACCGAGAGCTCGGAGAGACCGCCGCCGTAGATGTTGGAGGTGTCGAGAAAGTTGCCGCCGGCCTCGAGGTAAATGTCGGCCATGTCGCGACTTTCCTTGTCGGTCATCCAGGTGCCGAAGGGAATGGCCCCGAGGGCGAGACGGGAAACCTCCAGGCCTGAGTGCCCCAGATTGCAGTAGTCCACGGTTGTCCTCCTGCCCGTTCGGTAGGGAAAGCCCGTTTCGGCCTCTGCGCGCCGCTACCAGTCGAGGGTCCGCTCGTCGAGGTAGCGGGTGGTCTTTTTCCACAGCGTGGCGTCGTCGCGGTAGTGGTCGCGCTGGTAGAGCGGGCAGAGCTTGCCCGGCGGATCGATGTGAACGATGTCGTGCCCCTTGCGCACCAGAAAGTACCAGCGGTTGTTAATCGTCACGCGGTCTGTGCGTTCGCCGATGGGGAAGTTGAGGCGCACCGTCTGCCGGTCCTGCACGCCGCCCACCTGGGCGTAGCGGCCGTCGAAGGATATCGCGCGCGCGCTTTCATCCACTGAACATTTCACCTGGCCCAGGTCGACCCAGGCCGGCATGCGCACGGCCAGCGTGCAGTCGCGCTTGACGTGCAGGTCCACCTGCCCGGTGTAGGGAATGTGGCTGTCGACGTCCACGGCCCCGTGTGTGCGGTTGAGGAGGAGGTTGACGTTAACGCGTTCGCCCTGTGCGCTGACGATGCCGCGCCACACTTCGTATAGACCGCGGGCGGCGTTTGCCGTGCAGCAGTGCATGATGCCCTGCACGTGGCCGAGGCGGTCGCCGAAGGGGGAGCCTTCGAGGAAGCGGGTGAGCATGAAATCGACCCAGTCGTTCGGGGCCTGCCAGCCGGCGTAGGCGCCGATGTTCCGCTCGCCGACGCGGTCGGTCGTCATGGGCCAGCGCGCGCCGACATCGGTGTCGATCTGGGACGGCGGCTGGCCCATGTGCAGTCGGTATATCCAGTCGGCGCGTGTGAGCTGGCCCTCAGCGAGCTGGTTGCGGGTCCAGTGGTCGGCGTCGTCCCAGTACTGGTCGCCCAGGCCGGCCTCGGCCTGCCGCACGGCGATGCGGACCATGTCGCCGACCTCGCACAGCTCGCAGGACTGGTGGTGGTCGATGACCGATTCGGGAAAGAAGCCGGTGATGGGCTCGCCGTGCTTGATGGCGACGGGAAACGACTGCGCGGCGAAATCGAGGACCTCCTGGTCGCCGGCGGTGAGGGCGTACTCAAGGCAGGTGAGGATGGTCATGGCGTGATGGTGGAAGTGGACGACGTCGTGGCGGGGGCCGTCCGGTTCGGGGTCGTCGGGCAGGAAGCGGTAGTTTTCATCAAAATACCGGCTTTCCCTGACCATGTAGCGGCACAGGCGGCCTGCCAGATCGAGCGCGGGCTCGTAACCGGTGACGCGGTAGAAATCGACCAGGCGGCGGCCGGGCCACATGGCGTAGGCGGCGTAGGTGCCGAGGGGACGCGGCTGCGCGGGGTCTCCGCGCTGGCCGGGAGCAAAAACCCACTGGTGCAGGTATCCCATGTCCTGGTAAGGAACGATCAGTTTTCCGAGGCCGTCAACGATGTCGCGGCCGATCGGCTCCCAGAAGTTCCTGTTGTCGAGGACGGCGAGGGTGGAGGCGATGCCGAGCGCGATGCCGTTTACCTGCTGGTCGATCATCTGGTCGCCTTCGAGGCCGCCGGGAATGTCGGGCCGGATCAGCCCGGGTCCATTGACCGGCGAGGCGACCCGTCCGTCGGGGCCGATCATGCGCATCAGGACCTCCCGCCAGCGCTCCTCGACGTGGATGCCCTGTTCCGAGCCGCTCATGATGCGCATGCGCGGCATGGCTTCGAGAAACTTGAGCGTGATTCCGGTATCGGAGCCGTCGTGGTACATGACGGGTGGGTTGAAGCGGAAGGAGGCCTTCCAATAGACGCGGTAGTCGGCTTCGGGGTCGGTCGGTTCGACCATGCCGTTGACCGCGAGGCGGGCGCGGTCGGCGAGGTCGAGGGTGGCGGGCGTCCAGGCTTCGCTGCGGACGCCTCGCCGCAGGCTCTGCGGTGGGCAAGGCGCGTCTGGGCGGATGTACTTCAGCTCGTGCGAACTTTCTGCCATGTCGGATTCTCCTGAGCTGCTCGTTGTCGGGTTACGAGTGGGCGGCAGGCGAAACCTGTGCGTCGAGTGTTCCCGTCAGCTCCAACTCGCGGGCGCGGTGGCAGCTGACGGCATGGCCGGGCGCGATCTCTTCGAGCACGGGTGTCTCCTCGCGGCAAATGTCTTCGGCGTAGCGGCAACGCGGGTGGAAGTAGCAGCCGGAGGGCGGGTTGGCGGGGTCGGCCACTTCCCCCTCGAGGATGATGCGCTGCGAGCGCATGCGCGGGTCGGGCTGCGGCACCGCCGAGAGCAGCGCTTCCGTGTAGGGGTGCTTGGGAGACTCGAAGAGCTCCCTCGTTTCGGCCGTCTCGACGACTTGACCCACGTACATGACCGCGACGCGGTCGCAGATATGTTTGACGACGCTGAGATCGTGGGCGACGAAGAGGTAGGTCAGGCCGAGCTGGTTTTGCAGCTCCAGCATCAGGTTGAGAATCTGCGCCTGGACCGAGACGTCGAGGGCGGAGACCGGCTCGTCGGCCACGACGAGGCTGGGACTGAGCGCAAGCGCGCGCGCGATGCCGATGCGCTGGCGCTGGCCGCCGCTGAAGGCGTGCGGGAACCGCTGCAGGAACTCGGGACGCAGGCCGACCAGTCCGAGCAGCTCCTCGACGCGGTCGATGCGCTGCTGGCGGTTGGTCACGCCGTTGACGAGCAGCGGCTCGCCGATGATATCGAAGAGCGTCATGCGCGGGTTCAGCGACGAAAACGGGTCCTGGAAGATCATCTGCATGTGGCGGCGCAGCGGCTGGAGCTCGTCCCGGGACAGTTTGGCGATGTCGAGCATGCCGCCGTCGTCTGTGCGGAAGTGAATCTGGCCGTCGGAGGGTTCAAGGGCGCGCACGATGCAGCGGGAGGCCGTCGTTTTGCCGCAGCCGCTCTCACCGACGAGGCCGAAGGTCTCGCCGCGGTTGACGCTGAAGTCGATTCCGTCAACCGCGCGCACCTGGCCGACCGCGCGTTGCAGAAAGCCCTTCCGTATCGGGAAGTATTTGCGCAGTCCTTTGACCTCCAACAACACCTGTTCGTCTTGCATATCGGGCATTTCAGCAGCTATTCGACCGCCTCCGTTGCCGGTTGCGATTGATCGTGCGGGTGATACAGAAAACAGCTTACCTGGTGCTCGTCTCCAACCGAAAGCAGCTCCGGCTCGTGCCGGTCGCAGACCCCTTCGATCACGTCGGGGCAGCGCGGATGGAAGGGGCAGCCAGCCGGCCGGTTGTAAGGGTGGGGGATGGTGCCGGTGATAGTCGGGAGCTGCACCTTGGGCGTCGAGTGGATGCTGGGGATCGAGCGCAGCAGGGATTGTGTATAAGGGTGCTTCGATTCGCCAAAGACGGTGTCTACGGGGCCTTCCTCCACCACGCGGCCCAGGTACATCACCACGACCTCATCCGCCATCTCCGCGATCACCCCCATGTCGTGGGTGATCAGCATGATCGCCATCCCATTCTGTTCCTGAAGGGAGCGCAGCAGGTCGAGAATCTGCGCCTGGGTGGTCACGTCCAGGGCGGTCGTCGGTTCGTCGGCGATGAGAAGCCTCGGGTCACACGAGAGCGCCAGCGCGATCAGGGCCCGCTGACGGAGGCCGCCGCTAAGTTGGAATGGATAGGCGTCAATCGCCCTCTCGGCCCGGGGAATGCCAACCAGGCTGAGCAGTTCGACCGCCAGCTCGCTGGCTTCCTGCCTGGTAAGTTTGCGGTGCAGCCGGGCCGCAGCCATTATCTGGTTGCCGATCGTGTGAACAGGGCTGAGCGACGTCATCGGCTCCTGGAAGACGAGAGCGATCTCGGCGCCCCGGATCGAACGCATCTCACTGCTGCTGTCGCCCAGCGAGGTCAGCGCGATCTCGTGCGACTGTCCGTTTTCTCGTTCGCGGCGCAGCAGGATCTCCCCTTCGACGATCCGGCCCGGGCGTGGCACGATGCCGAGAATGGAGAGCGCGGTCACGCTCTTGCCGCAGCCGCTCTCACCGACGATGCCGAGCGTCTGGCCGAGATGCACGTCGAAGCTGGCGCCGTCCACGGCGCGCACAACCCCCTCGTCGGTGAAGAAACTTGTTTTGAGATTGCGCACCGAAAGGATCGGCTGGTTGTCAGACATGACGGCAGTGGTTAATGGATAGTGATTATTGGATAGTGGTCTGTGACGGGCCCCTGTCAGATTCTTCTCATGTCACATTGTGCGGCCTGGAGTCGTTTGGACTCCGTTGACTTTCAGCATCCGAATGACGGGCTCCGGCGCTTGGGGACCTTTTGTCTCTGGCGACCGGCTTGCCTCCCACTTGAAACGTGGCGCGGGCAATCTGTTCCGCAGTGACTTCGGGGATATCGCTGAGATCGATATCGTCATCTTCCATTTTCTCCAAGAGTTCCCAATTCGTCTGCGAATCCTTCAATGGTGAGCCTTCGTTCATCTCTTTTTTGCGTTGACCATAATTGACAGTATTTTCATTTCAATGTCGATTCCCACCTGTTACATTAAACCCCATACGGGTCGGCAGCGTCGCGTAGGCCGTCGCCCATGAAGTTGAAGGCCAGGGTCACGACGATGACCGGGACGGCCGAGACCAGCAGCCACGGCGACAGCGCGACAGCCTCGACATTCTGCACCTGCTGTAGCATGACCCCCCAGCTGATAGCTGGTGGGCGCAGCCCCAAACCGAGATAGCTCAACGCCGTTTCGGCCAGGATCATGGCCGGGACGGACAGCGTGGCCGCGGCGATAATGTGGCTCTGGAAGGAGGGTATCATGTGCCGGAAAATGATCCGCTTGCGGCTGCAGCCGGCCAAATCCGCGGCTGTCACAAAGTCCTCCTCGCGCAGCGAAAGAAAGCGGCCGCGCACCTCGCGTGCCAGCCCTGTCCAGCCGCGCAAGGCAATGACTATCGTGATGGCAAAGTAGATCTGCTCGACGCTCCAGTCCCTGGGAAAGGCCGCGGCCATCCCCATCCACAGCGGGATCGTGGGAATCGAACGCAATATCTCGATCAGGCGCTGGATCGTGGAGTCTATCGCGCCGCCAAAGAAGCCGGAAATCCCGCCCAGCAGCACGCCCAACACGAGGCTGAGCGCCACCGCCACCAGGCCAATGGTGAGCGATGTACGCGTCGCCACCATTATGCGCGACCATACATCGCGCCCCTTTTCGTCCGTGCCAAGCAGGAAGAGCGATTCCGCCGCGGTTGCGCCCTCGACGCCGATCAGATGGCGATCGGTGCGGATAAAGCCGAACAGCTTGTACTTGTAACCGCGCACGAAGAGACGGACCGGAATCCTGTTGTCGGGGTCCGCGACGTAGACGCGCTTGAAGGTTCTGAGATCGCGCTCGCCAGACACCGCGTAGACGTGAGGTCTGAAGCTGCCGTTGTCAAAGAAGCGAATCGGTTGGGGCGGCATCAGGGATCGGTATGCCTCGGTCGTGTTGGGATTGGTGTAGGCCAGGAAGTCGGCGCCAAGGACAACGATATAGAAGGCGACGACTACAAAAGTAGCCGCCACCGCCACTCGGTGCTTGCGGAAGCGCCACCACATCAGTTGCATCTGACCGGCAACGAAGATCCGTTCCTCGCTGTCGGCAACCGCTTGTTCTTCAGCCACAGTTCACCTGTGTTACGCGGCACGCGCCGGCGGGTGGGAACCGGCGCCCGGCACGCGCTTCTGATCTCTGCTTACTGGACCATGCCAAATCGGATGCGCGGGTCGATCCACATCAGCAGCAGGTCGGACAAAAATGTGCCGATGACGGTCAGCGCGCCGAGCATCATCACGATCGTCCCTGCCAGGAACATATCCTGGGCAACAAGCGAGCCCAGGAGCAGGGGACCGAGCGTGGGCAGGCCCAGCACGACGGAGACGATTACGCTGCCCGATAAAATATAGGGCAGAAGATAGCCGACGGTGCTGGCGAACGGGTTCAATGCAACGCGCACCGGATACTTGAGAACGAGGCTGCGCTCCGACATGCCGGCCGCGCGCGCCGTGATCACGTACGGTTTGCGCAGCTCATCCAGCAGGTTGGCGCGCATCACGCGGATCAACTCGGCGGTACCGCTTAGACCGATGATGATGGCGGGCAGCGGCAGATGATAGAGCAGGTCCTTCACTTTGCCCCAGCTCCACGGCTCCAGCTGATACTCGGGCGAGAAGAGCCCGCCGATGTCTGAGTCGAACAGGGTAAAACCGAGATACATCAGTACGAGCGCGAGCAGGAAACTGGGCACGCCCAGGCCGACGAACCCGATGAAGGTGAAGACGTAGTCGCCGATCGAGTACTGGCGCACGGCCGAATAGATGCCGATCGGCAGGGCAATGGTCCAGGTCAAGATGATCGCGCCCAGCGAGAGGACCATCGTCATCGCCAGCCGGTCGCCGATCACGTCGAGCACCGATTTGCGCCACATCATCGAGGTACCGAAGTCGCCGCTGAAAACGCCGCCCATCCACTTGAGATACTGCACGTACATCGGTCTGTCGAGCGCGTACTGCCGGCGCAGCGACTCGAAGTGCTGCTCCGAGACGTTCGACTGCGTGGCAGACAGCTGGGCCATGTAGGCATCGACGAAGTCACCGGGCGGCAGCTGGATGATGACGAATGAGAGCACCGTGACCGTCCACAGGGTGAAGATGGCGAGGACGAGTCGGCGGGCGGCGTAGGCGAGCATTGGGACTCCGGCGGCTAGAGGCCAGCGGCCAGGGGGAGCTCCCCTGACCACCGGCCTCTGCGGTTCAGAGCTGACTAATCCTTGAAGTAGTAGGTGGGTGGATGGCTGGTCGCGGGTGTGCGGCAGTGCTGCGCCGGGCACTGGTTGCGCGGTACATTGCCCATTCTGTTGCTGGTGACAGCGATGCCCGCGCCCTGGCCGACGGTGCCGATCTGCCAGACCTCATCGACGACGAGCGACCAGATTTCCTGGGCCAGCTTGTTACGTTCGTCGCCGCCGACACCGTAGCCCTGGCGGAAGAGATCGAGCGCGTGCTCCATCTCAGGATAGGGCGGCGCCATGCCCTCCTCGCCGCCGCTGTTGTACCAGCGGGCGATTTCGGGCCCCATGTAAGCTTCAACCAGGTTGACCGGCAGCACGTGGCGCGGGTAGAGCCAGAGCGCCGAGGATCCACCGTTGGTCCAGACTGCGAGCTGATGATTGTTGGCGCGCGATTCGGTCTCGAAAAGACTGCGCTCCTGGATCTTGAGGTCGGCCCAGACGCCGATCGCTGTCCAGTGGTCTTTGATCATCTCGAGCATGCCGTCCCATTCCCAGCCGATGTTGGCGGGAGCGGCAAGCTCGATGCGCAACCTGTCGCCGGAGCCGTCGGGTCGCAGGCGCCATCCTTCGTCATCCTTGGCCTCGAGGCCGACCGAGTCGAGCAGCGCGTTGGCCTGGTCGGGGTCGAAGGTGGCCCACTTGGTCACGTACTCTTCGCCGGGCGTGGAGGGCAGGCTGGCCGCGATCATGGACGAGCCGGGCACGCCGAGCCCGAGGAAGATGGCCTCATTGATCTGGTCGCGCCGGATTCCCAATGAGAGCGCGCGGCGGAAGTCACGGTTCTGGATCAGTTTCTGGATTTCGGCGTCGCCGTCGTAGCTGTGATTGAAGCTGACGACGTTGTTGTGGAAGAACGCCCGGCTCATGTCGATGCGGTAGTTGCCCTCCTCCATGTTCTCGAGGAAGACGGGCAGTTTCGAGATCGAGATGTGGCGGGCCTGGTGGTCGTATTCGCCGGCGATGGCGCGCAGCGCCAGCACCTCGCTGTCCTGCGCCAGCGTCACCACGATTTCGTCGATGTAGGGCAGCTGGTTGCCCTCGGTGTCAACCGCCCAGTAGAAGGGGTTGCGCACCTCGGACCAGACCGCCTCATTGACGGGCGTCACCGTCTTCCACGGCCCCATCGTCGGCACCTCGGGGTTCTGTGGCAGATAGGCCATGTAGCTGAACATTTCCAGCCAGCTGTCGAAACCTTCGGCCTCGGCCCTCGCCGTCACCTCCTCCTCGGAGGAGTACGCCGGCAGGAACTGGCTCATGTAATGCTTGGGCATGTAGCCGCCGCCGTTCCATGCGCCCTCCGTGTCCGGGCCGACGCCGACAGCGTTGTGACCGGCGAGGATGTCCAGGAACAGCGGATAGGGGGCAGCGAATGTCCAGCGCACAGTGAAGTCGTCGATCTTTTCCAGCAGGCCGACTTCGCCGTTGATCACCATCTCATTCGGCGGGGTGGGCCAGATCTCCTCGTTCAGCGCCACGTCCTCGTACCAGAAGAGGATGTCATCGGCGGTGAAGGGGTGGCCGTCAGACCACTTGGCGCCGCGGCGCAGGTGGAGCGTGTACGTCGTGTGGTCCTCGTTGATCTCCCAGTCCTTGATCAGGCTGGGGATGATCTCGGAGGCCGAGTAGTTCCAGGTGAGCAGGCGCGACGAGGAGTTGATGCGCATCAGGTTCTCGCCGTCGGCAGGCCCGGTGAAGCCGCGGCGCCAGGTGCCGCCGTACTTGCCGATCTCGTTCATCGGCTCGATGACGTAGATGTCCCCGGGATCCGGCAGCCGTTCCTCGACCGGCGGCAGCTCGCCGGCGGCCACCATTTCGGCCAGCATCGGCGCCTCACTGAACTCGGTCGGGTACATGGCCGGGTCGAGAATCACCTCGGGTCCCTCGATCGGCACAATCTGCGGTAATGGCGGTGGGCCTGATGTCTCCTCTTCCTCGGCTGGGGCTTCGGTCATCTCCTCAGCCGGGGCTTCCGGCGCGGCCGGCGTACCACAGGCCGCAAGCACAAGGGAAACAACCAGCACGATTCCCAACAGCCACGAATACTTCGTCCGTTTCATCTCTATCCCTCCTTTTGGGATGATGAGTAAGAACTGGGGGTCGATTCGATGGTTCACCTCTGACTGGTAGTCTGGTCTTTCGCTGCGGGTTTCCCCGTCAGACCGGAGCCTCCTGCTCCTGCTCGCGGGGCACATTACGATAGAACTCATCCCACCAGGCGGCCCTGGGCAGCGCCTGGTCCCGCTCGATGATGGCTCGATATCGTTGGTTCACCTCTTCGTAGCGTGCCTGCAACGCCTCCATCGACTCGAATTCAGGCAGCAGCCACTTGCGGCCGAACTGGGCGTGCAGCACCTCGTCGGCCCAGTCGTAGTCCTGGAATGTTATCGAGAGCGGGTCTTCTGCTTTGCGGGCGACCTCGTATTCGCGGCGCTTGCCGTCCGGCTTCATCAGGCTTTGTTCGACGCCCCACAGGAGGACCTGGCGGTCAACCGCTTCCAGCTGTGTATTGGGGAATTCGGCGAAGCTGATCTCGTGGGGCACCGCGGCCCAATCTGCTCCCCCTCTCTCAAAGGCGATCTCGCCCATCATGGCGTGGCGGGCCTCGTCCCAGAGCTGGCGGGCCATGTCGCGGTAGAACGCCCAGGGCTGGCCGTCCCAGTCGTAGATGATGAGGGCCAGCAGCTCGGGGACGTGCATTTCGGTCAGGCGCACGTAAAACATCCACCAGTTGCGCTCGGCCGGTGAGGCCTCCTCGCCGGGGCCGAGGCCGCGCGAGTCCCACAGGCTGGGGAACCGCTGATCGCGCCTGGGCGAGCGGATTGGGCTGAAGGGTTCTGCAGCCCTGGGCGGAGGCAGGTCGTCGGCCGCGACGCGTTCACCACCGCCGGCGATGCCGCCTGCCGCATCGAGGTATGCTTGCAGATGCGAGTTCCAGCTCTGAAGCGCGTCGAACTGCGCGCTCTCTTCTTCATCATCGAGCAGGGCGTCCAGGGCGCGGCCTCCCCAGTCGAGTTGCTCCTCTTCTTCAATCAGAATGAAGCGCAGCAGGCGCACTGTGGGCTGATCGGCCAAGGGATTGGCTTCCGCCAGATAGCGCTTCATGGCGCCAACCGCGGCCGGCTTGAGGATGCGGTACACGCCGGTCAGGAGCTCAAGGCTGGTGCGCGACCGGAGCAGCTCCTGGAAGAAAGCGTCCAGGGCCGGGTCGGGGACGCGGTCGAGGTGCAGCGGCGGCGTGCGCATCTCCTTGACGCGCTCGCGCAGCCAGGTGCAGTGTTCGGCGTCCTGCCACAGATGGAGTGAGAGGCCGCACTTGACCTCCCACTCCGGCACGGCGTTCAGATGGGCGGCCAAGCAGCGCATGGTCTGAGCTTCGACGAAGAGATAGCGCCGCAGCAAATGCACGGTGCGCTCGACTCCGTAACCAGGATCTGTACCCTCGGCGTAGGAGCAGAGAGCGGCGAGAGGTGGTGCGGTTGCCTTCATCGACTGGTCACACTCCTGTCATACGATTGACACGACGCGCTGCAGCTCCTGCCTAGTGGCCTTCGGCCAGGATTCCCTCAATCTGTTCGCAGGCGTCTGCGGTCGCTTGTTCGACCGTTTTGGCGCCGCGAATCGCGTTGTCGGTCTCGGTGGTCATGACGCTGAACAGGATACGGAAGGGCTGCGGGCTGCGCGGCACGTAGGGCTGCGGCACCGCGTGAATGAAGCTGTCCTTGATCATCTCGATGTCGAGCCCGGCCATTGGCTCCTGGAAGGCCTTCGTTTCGAAGATCGAATAGCGGGTGGGCGAGTTGATGAAGGCCATTGTCGTGCCGGCGTCATACGCCTCTTCCCAGATCTCCCGGCTGCTGCGGTAGCGCATCCAGGCATAGCATTCATCCGGATAAGGGCTGTTGGACGCGATGTTCATCTGTCCGGTGTCGCCCCAGCAGTTGAATCCGGCCGGCCCGGCGGGCCCGACGATAAAATCCCACTCGAATTCCAGCTGGCGGTCCGGCAGCAGGTCCTTCACCCCGTCGCAAGAAGTGGTCCCTCCGACCACGATTCTGCCGGTATTGAAGGTGATGCCTAGTTCACCGGCCTGCATCTCAGGCGGCGGCTGGATCCCGTGAACCTGCACAATGTCGGCAATGTATTGGATTGCCTCCTGCACAGGCTGTTCGGTGACGGTGCACTTGGTTATCGCCTCATCGAAGAGGTCTCCGCCGAAGGCGCGAATCACCGCCAGGGCGTGCGTTCCCCAGAAGCCGCTGAAGAAGTACTGGTCGGCCTCGCCGTCGCCGTCCATGTCCTCGGTCATCTGCTTGCCGATCTCGACGAAGCTGTTCATGTTCCAGCCCTCTTCCTTCTGTTCCCAGTAGAGTTCAGAGGGCGTGGGCAGCCCGGCCTCGGCGAACAGGCCCTTGTTGTAACGGAACATGTGGCCGCAGGAGGTGTAGGGCAGCCCGACAACCTTGCCGTCGATGGATGTGTCGCCGGGAAAGACGATGTCGTCGAAATCGATATCGGGGTCGGCGGCGATGTAGTCGTCGATCGGCACGTAGCCGCCGGCGTAGTAGCCTTCGGTAAAAAAGCCGGCGTGGCTGCCGATGATGTCGGGCGCGTCACCGGCTGCGATCATGATGGGGAGCTTGGTGTTGAAGTCGTTCCACGGCAGCACGAACGGTTTGACGATAATGTCGGGCCGTTTGGCGGCAAAGAGGTCGAAGAGGCCCTGCATGACGGGCAGATCGGACTCGGTGCCGTGGCGGGAGAAGAGAATCTCGACCGTTTCGGCTGCGGGTTCGGTGTCGGCGGCTGCCTCCTGTTCTGCCGGGGCCACAGGCATACAGGCAGCAAGCAGGCTTCCCGCGGCTGCCCCCGCAGACAGGTTAAGAAAGGTGCGTCGTGACAATCTCGTGCTGTTCATGTTCATCCTCCCAGATGATCTGCAATGCTGACTCGCTTTCAGCGTGTTGCGACAGATCGATTAGACGACGTACACAACCCGGACGAAATCCCGAACTGCAAGAAAGAAAAGAGCGAATCCCCTTTCCCCCGCGCCTTACCCTTGAACTCCTTTCGTTTGATGGATCGCTCGTGCCCGTTGAAATCCATGCATTCAGGGACAGCGAAATCTTGCTCTTCGGCACCGGGTCCCAATCGGTTCGCTAGATCTTAACCAGCTTACGCGCCTTGTTGCCGTCGGTCCCCAGCTCGGCGACAAAGATGTTGCCTTTGGAGTCGCACCAGATGCCGTGGGGCATGGTCAGGCCGGTCTCGAACCCGCGCATGCGGCCGACCAGCTCGCCTTCTTCAGTGAATATCGAGACGCCGATCGGCGCCGGGCCCTTGCCGAGCGAGCCGCCCTGCTCGGCGACGTAGACGAGCTTATCTGGGCTGCAGTAAACGTCGCCGGGTCCGTTGACGTCCTCCCACATGGTGATGAACTGGCCTTCGCGATCGAAGATCTGGATGCGGCTCGACTCGCGATCGCAGATGAGGACCCGTCCCTGCGAGTCGATGCCGATGTTATGCACCAGCGCGAACTGTCCCGGCTCCATGCCGGAGGTCCCCCAGGAGATTTCGAGGTCGCCTTCGGCGGAGAAGCGGTGGACCTGGCGGTTACCGTAACCGTCGGCCGTGAAGATGCAGCCGTCCTCGGCGATGGCGACGCCGGCCGGCATGTTGAAGGGCGGATCGAGCGTCGTGCCGTAGGGGGTGACGGTCATCATGGCCCAGCCGCGGCGGCCGAGCTCAAGCAGCTTTCCGCCGTGCTGGGTATGCTTGGTGACGACATGCTCCTGGCGGTCGGTGACCCAAATGTAGTCCTCGGCGTCGATAAAGATGCCGTGCGGCTCGGTGAACTCGCCCTCGCCCCAGGAGGTGATGAAGTTGCCGGAATCTGCCTCGAAAGCCACGACCGGATGTTTGTGGCGGCAGAATACGAAGACCCTGTCGCGTGAGTCGATTGCCACGTCGGGCACTGAGCCGAGCGACCAGCCTTCGGGCACTTTCGGCCAGCTGTCATCCAGTTCGTAGCGAAAATCGCCGTATCCAAGTGCCATAATCGGTTGTCCTTCCGTGTGGCGCGCACCAGGTGCGCGCTGGGTAGAGGTTACTCTTTACGCCAGTGGTCTTCGGCGCTGTCGACCGGGGTAAAGCCCAGCAGGTCCCAGGCGTAGGGCGTGTCGTAGATCTTCCACCTGTTGTTGGACGCGCCGTAGATAATCTCGTAGCCGATGTCGGGTCGTTCGACGCACGCGCGGAAGAAGCCCTTGGCATCGCGATGGCTGAACCAGCTCACCAGCGAGCGGTAGTCGTTGCCGGGCCCGTCCCAGTGCGGCAGTGTGCCGAGACGGACGCAGATGACCTCCATCGGTCGCTCATCGGGCCGGTCGATGTTGGCGCCCTCGGTGTAGTAGCGGCCGAGCGACTCGCCGAAGACCTTGGTTGCGCCGTAGCGGCTGTCGGGCCTGGCCTCATCGTCGCCCCTGACAAGCGGGACGGAGGCCGGATCCAGGCCGTCGAGGCGGCCCGAGACGATCGAGGCGTAGGGCTCGTCGAACTCGTAGCAACCCATCACGTGCATCGAGCTGGCGAAGATGACACGGCGCACGCCGGCGTCGTGGGCGGCGTCGAACATGCGCGCGGTCGCGATCAGGTTGGGGTTGGTCAGCTCGTCCCAGCCGATTTCGACCTCGTGGCGCGGGTCCGCGGCGAGGTGGATGACGACCTCGACGTCTTCGAATATAGGCGGCAGCGCAGCCGGGTCACAGAGGTCGGCCTGGGTCGATTTGGGCCAGTCGCACGGTTTCAGGTCGATGCCGTGCACGTCGTGGTCGCGGCCGAGCTCCGGCGCCAAAAAGGTGCCGATGGTACCGCTGATGCCGGTGATGAGGATCTTCATTAGTTGTCTCCTGATGGGGCCTTGCGGCGAATGGTAAATCGAATTCGGGTCAATGTCAAACATTGGTAACCGGTCCTTGGGGCCGGCTTGAAAGGCGGCGGTTGTCCTGGGGAAGGCCTCCCGGGCCCGTGCGGCTAGCCGGCGGCAACCTATTCGGGCCAGCGCAGGCGATCGTCGGGCACGCGGTTCGATTCCATCGGATCGACCGCGCCGCGGTAGTCGGGGATGAGCGGCTCGATCTTTGCCAGCGCCTCCCGCGGCCAGTTCGCGTGCTGCCTGTGCATGGCGTCGTGGATCCAGCTCCGGGTCGGCTCCTGCAGGTCGGAGAAGAAGGGGTGGAACCAGATGGTGATCACTGTGCGCTTGTGGGCCGAGCGGTTGGCGTGGGCCGAGTGGAACATGCGGGCGTCGCCGACGACGAGGTCCCCGGCTCTGACCGGCACGTCGATCTCGCCGGGGTAGTCGCGGAAGCGGGGGTCGTCGGGGTCATCGATGCGGTTGATCTCGCGCGTGTGGGCCTCCCCCATGCCGTGGAGGATGTGGCGGTGGCGGTGCGTGCCCGGCAGCAGCCGCAGGCAGCCGTTCTGGCGCTCGGTGTCCTCGAGATAGTACATCAGAAAAATCATCGGCGGCCGGTCGCTGTAGGCGCGCGGGTCCTGCCACATGAGGCAGTCCTGGTGCCAGTAGAGGCGCGGTCCCCCCGGCGGCTGCTGATGATGACAGCCTTCCAGAATCTGACCTCCTGCAGGCCCATGCGGTCGAGCTCCCGCAGGGCTAACGGATTGCCGATCAGGTCGGCGAGCTCCGGGTAATTGTCCGAGTTGATGAGGCTGCCGGGCGCTCTTGCCTTGGCCAGCCGCTCGGGGTCGATTTCGGCCAGCGCCTTGTCGACGCAGGCGCGCGTCTTCTCCAGGAGCTCTTCGCTGGCCATGTCCTCGATGATGCAGTAACCGTCCTGCTTGAGCTGTTCCATGCGGGCCGCAGCTGAACTGTTTTCGGTCATGGCAACTCCGGTCCGGCAGAGATGGCGGGTAACTGTGGATGCGCCCGGCTAGTTTCGCGGCCCGAAGCGGGCGATCTGGTCCTCGACCCAGGCGCGGTTGGCGTCGATGGTGCGGCCGGCGTTGTGCGGCGTATGGACGACGTTGTCGCGGCCGAGCAGAGGCGAGTCGAGCGCGACCGGCTCGACGTCGAAGACGTCGGCTGCCAGCGCCAGCTCATCGTTGAGCACCCGGCGGTAGAGCGCCTCGGTGTCGCACACGGCCGCGCGCGTCGCCTGCACGACCAGGCTGCCGCGCGGCAGGGCCTCGATGGTTTCCTTCGGTATCAGGCCGCGCGTGCTCTCGGTCAGCGGCACCATCGGCGCGAAGATCTGCGAGTCCTTGACAAGCTCGGACAGGTGGAAGCAGCGGCGGGCGCCTGCAAGCGCAAAGGACGCGTCGGGCGCGAACGGGTCCCAGATCGCGACCTCAGCGCCCATGGCCGCGCAGAAGGATGCGTAGCGGCCTCCGATGTTGCCGGCGCCGACGATACGGACCCGCTTGCCCGCGATCGTGCCGTTGGTGAAGCGGGTATCGTCGCCGAACTGGGCGCCGCGCCGGCCCGGTTGGCCGACCTGCGCGTGGTAGTCCCAGGGTTCGTGGCTGCGCATCATCGCGGCGTAGGTCTGGGGGATGCGGCGCAGCGCGCAGATCGTCAGGCCCAGGGCAAATTCGGCGACCGACTGGCCCCAGTAGACGTCCTCGCGGTGAGGAATGAAACTGACGCCGCGTGCGGCCGCTTCATCGATGCCGGAGGCCGGGACCGTTCGATGCCCGCTGTGAAAGCACTCCTCGAGCGCGCTGAAAGGCGTGAGGTCCTCGCTTGCGGCCGGGAGGCCGAGAAGGACCAGCCGTTGCACCGAGGCCGGGTCGGGCACCAGTTGCGGCGCGCGCGCGGCCGGTTCCTGTGTGCGGTAGAGTTCGCACGCGTGGGTTTCGAGCCAGCGTTCGTGCCAGTAGTCGGCCGCGAAGGGCCATACCGCGTCGAATCGTTCGTGGACACAGATGACTGATCGCATGGGGAAGGTTCCTTGGCGGGCGAGGCAGCGGCGGGATGAGTTCGTCTTCCGGCGCATGATATATGCTACTGCGCTCAGCGAGCAAAGATTGGCAGGTCGATGCGCACGGAGATGTCTGTGCGTGTGGAGTCGGGCGCAGGCGCAGTTCCGTAACAGCAGGGCGGCGCGAGGCGGAGTGGGGCTGCGCGGTCAGGACGGCAGGAGATTAGCCCTTCACCGCGCCGAGCATGATCCCTTTGGTGAAATAGCGCTGCAGGAAGGGGTAGACGACGAGGACGGGGACGATGTTGATCACGATGACGGCCATCTGCGCCTGGATCCAGAAGCCGGCCGACTGGTACATGTCTGCAGGGCCGGCCTCACCCTGGGGGAAGGTGGCCAGCATGACGACGTTGCGCAGTACGATGGTGAGCGGCCAGAACTCCTTGTCCTGCAGGTAGAGGAGCGGGCTGAAGAAGTCATTCCAGGCGCGCACGCCGGCGAAGAGGCCGATGGTGGCCAGGATCGGCTTGGAGAGTGGCAGGACGATGCGGCTGAAAACGGTCCAGTTGCTGGCGCCGTCAATGTAGGCCGACTCCTTCAACTCGTCGGGAATCGAGGCGAAGCTCGTGCGCAGCAATATCACGTACCAGAAGCTGAAGAGCTGCGGGATGATGATCGCCCATCGCGTGTTGAGCAGGCCGGCCCAGCGCACAACCATGTACATCGGTATCATGCCCGCGCCGAACAGCATCGTAATCAGCAGGAGAACCGTCAGGAAGTTTCGCCCGCGCAGCTTTCGCTCCGAAAGCGCGTAGGCGAGCGGCGCCAGCAGTGCAAGGGTCAGGAGCGCGCGGCTGGCAGAATAGAAGGCGCTGTTGAGGAATGCCCTGACCATCGGCTCCTGCGCGATGATGAACTGGTAGGAGCTGAACTCTAACCCCACCGGAAGGAGGCGGATACGGCCCTGCTCGAGCGCCACCCAGTCGCTTATCGAGCTCGAGAGTATGAAGAGCAGCGGGTAGAGCCACACCACCAGCGCCAGCGTGAGTGCCACGTATACGCTTATGCTGAACGCAATCCCGCCGAATCCCATTTTGTGTTTCATGCAGTCGCGCCTCTTTTGCGCCTCTTCGTGCGGCGACCTACCAGATGGTGGCGGTCGAGTCGCTGCCTCTGCCGACTCTGCGCAGGATTGTGTTTGCCGCCAGGACCATGACGGTGGCGGCGACCGAGTCTATCAGGCCCACCGCGGTCGCGTAGCTGAAGTTGTAGCCCATGATGCCGCGCCGGTAAACGTAGGTGGGCAAAACGTCCGCCGTTTCATAGGTGGCCGGGCTGTAGAGCAGGAAAACCCGCTCGAAGCCGACCGACACCATCGTACCCACCGAGAGGATAAAGAGGATGGTGATGGTGGGCAGGATACCCGGCAAGGTGATGTTCCAGATGCGCTGCCAGCGGTTGGCGCCGTCCATGATGGCAGCTTCATACAGGACAGGGTCGATGGCCGTCAGCGCGGCCAGGTAGATCGTGGCGAAATAGCCAGTGTACTGCCAGATGTCGGAGCCGATGTACATCGTCCTGAACCAGGCGGGGTCGGTGAGGAAGCCGACGTGCTCCTCGGTGAAGGGGGTCAGGATGCGATTGACGATTCCGTCCGAGCGGAAGAGCATCCACATAATGCTGACAACCGTGATGACGGCGATGAAGTAGGGGAAGAAGCTGACGCTCTGGACCAGTCGCCTGAACCAGATGATCCTGATCTCGTTGAGCAGGAGGGCGAGGATGATCGGCATCGGGAACCCCCATATCAGGTTGAAGGTCCCCAGCAGCAGCGTGTTGCGGATCAGCCGGAAAAAGTAGGGATCGTTGTAGAAGTCCTCGAACCATCTGAAGCCGACCCAGGCGCTCTCCGCCAGCCCCCTGACGAGGTTGAAGTCCTTGAACGCCATGACCAGGCCGTACATCGGGCCGTAGCCGAAGAGGAGGAACCCGGCCAGCCCGGGCAGGAGCATCAGGTAGAGGTCGTAATCGCGCCAGATATCAGAGAGTAACCCGGAAAAGCCCTTCTTTTTATCCAGGGCGGCTTGTTGGCTCATATCTTTCCCGTACGGGCGGGATGTTTACGCTCCCGCGTTGAATGAAGTTTGGTGAGTGTACGGTGCCGATGGATCGGGCGCAGTCGCCGCGTGCGGCGATCAGCGACCTTGCGGCCCTGTACTCCTCGAAGCGTCGGAATGGAAGCGGCCAGTGGCCGACGGCAACAGCAAGCCGCCGGCCACTAACCACTGGCCACTGACCACTACTTCGCCTTGTACCGCTCCAGCGAGATGTTGAAGAGCTCGATGATCCTGGGGATGTCGAACTTTTCCATCTCGGACTGGAAGGCGTCCCATTCGCTGAAGGAGCGCCTGCCGGTGATGAAGGCGATCGTCTGCTCGTCGATGAAGGTCTCGAGCGGCAGAAGCTTCTGCTGCAGCTCCTGGACCTCCGTGCGGGTGAAGCCGAGGATCGGCGGCGCCGGCTGTATTGAGCCCTCCGCCTGCGACACCACGTTGAAGGTGTCGTAGTGCGTCCAGTCGAGCTCGAGGTTGCCTTCGCCGGCGTGGATAATCGGCTTGCGGAACTCGGCCCAGCCCTCGGGGATCTGCGTCCATTCGCCCAGCGACAGCAGGTTGCCGTCGGCATCGTGGAAGCCTGCGCCGGTCAGCGGCTGACGGCCGTGCATGTAGACGCCCATGATCTCGTGTTTCATGATCTCAAGATAGGCGCCGATGCCGCTGTTGGGCCGGTTGTAGAGCTCGGTGTCGTAGTCGGCGTACCAGCTGCCCATGTGACCCCACCAGCCGTCGCCCCAGCCGGGGAAGTCCGCCTCGCTCCAGCGGTTGATCTTGTCCAGCGGCGGGTTGCCGCGGAACCAGTTGATGTTCTCCTGGCCAAAGGAGGACTTGAACGCGCCTTCCGGGCTGTAGCCGCGGTCGATCAGCGACAGGATTCTGTCCTGGTTCTTGGCCTCGGCGTTGACGATCCAGGACTTCCAGACCGCCTGCACCGGGTTGCCCATCACGTAGTAGCCCTGCGAACCGTCAGGGTGCAAGGGCGGCGGGACGGGATGGAACAGCCCTCTTGCGCCGTGCGACATCGTCTCGCTGGGCGTAATCGTGGAGACGCCGATCTTGCGCGGGCGGTTGTGCGCCAGCTCGAGGTACTTCTTCTTGTCCTTGCCCATCAGGACCCACTCGGGGAAGAACATGTCCTCCGATGAGAGCATCGCCAGGTACTCGACCATGCGCTGGTACTCGGGCATGCCCGGACCGAAGACATACTTCTCCTCGTCGTAGTTGAAGAAGGGGCGGTGGCTGGTGCGGAAGATCGTGCCCCAGACCGCCAGCGTGCTGTCCGTCGGGCTGCCGAGGACCGGCTCCGCGCTGAAGGACCACTGCGGGCAGTAGACGAAGCCGCCCTGGCCTTCGGGGCCATCGTCGCCCAACGCCTTGACCGAGCGGAACATTTCGGTGAAGTCGTCAAGGGTCTTGATGTCGGCCGGGTTGACGCCGATCATCTCAGCGTAGTCGGCGTCGAGGGTGAAGTACATCCAGGGCGCCAGGCGCGCCGAGGGGCTGATGTACGGGAACATGTAGACCTTCCCGTCCTCATCGCTGACCATCGCCTTCGCCATCGCTGGATAGACATCCATCAGCGCGGCGACGTTCGGCATCGTCTCCCTGATGTGGTCGACCTCGTAGCCGGCGAATACGCCCTCGGGCCCGTACTGGTCGACGATCATCTTGTCGAGAGTCTCGGCCATGTCAGGCAGGTCGCCGGAGAGGACGATGGTTGCCAGCTTGGTGTTGTACTCCGGCTTGAGCGATACGGAGGGGTTGATCTTTACGTTGGTGCCCTCGGTCCAGCCTTTGATCCAGGGCGTCTCGGAGTTGTGATCGGCGTCCCACCACATCGAGTAGAGGAATGAGACCTCTACCTCCTCCGGGCCCATCGCCGGCGCGGCCATATCGCCGGGCGCGGCCGCCTGCGGGACACAGGCTGCAACTGCCAGCCCGGCCGCACTTGCCGTCGAAACGCGCAGAAAATCACGTCGATTCATCCCAGGTCTGCTTGCCATCACAATTCTCCTTTTGATTTCTGTGTTTCCGCTTTCGCTATCGGTTGGACCGGACCCGTTGGCCGGGCAACCGGAGTCACGAAGTTCGGCCGCGCCGATCTATGGCGACCGCAGTTCCAGGCACAGCGTTTTTGGGCCTATCACCTCCTTTCGTCCACCGAGGACAGCTGACTCGGCGCCGGCTATCAGGCGCCCGTCGCTCCTGTTATGTCACCGTAACCGTACGCACAAGGATTGACTTGCGCTTTTGTCCCTGTGCGTCGGGGATATTGAAGTCGGAGTAGGCCAGCAGCGCAGTGCGCTCGTCCAGCGCAAGCAGGCGCGAGTAAGAGCAGGTGTCGGCCCGCTTCTCCAGCGGCTCGACCACCGTTACGCGCGGGTCCCATTCCAGGCCGGCGGGGTCCGCGGTCGCCCTTACGAACAGTCCGGGCCGGCCGTACGAGGCCAGCGTCACGCCGTTTTCGAGGGTTAACATCCGCGGCAGAACGCCGCGGTCGTCGAAGACCTGGGGACGGCTCCAGCTCCTGCCGCCGTCCTCAGAGCGGGACCAGTAGGAAGGGCCGACGCCCGAAATGTGGTCGTGCGTGCGCATGAGGCACAGCACCGAGCCGTCCGGCATGAAGTTGACGTCCGGTTCGGTGAAGCCGTTGCGCCGGTGCGCGTTCGGGTCGGCCCCGCTGTCCGGCTGGAAGAGAATTTCGCTGAGCACGTCCCAGGTATAGCCGGCATCGACCGAGCGCAGGATCAGAACGTTGCTGGCAGGTTGGACCTTGCCGTCGACGATGCGCCTGAAGTGGATCACGTCCCAGATCGAGCCGTCGGGCGCGATCTGTGCGTGGCCGTGAGCGAAGGAGGGCCAGAACGGGAAGACGCCCTCGCGCACGATGCGTATCTCGCCGGGAATGCGCACGGCCGCGGTCTCCTCCACCCATTCGGTCTCCCCGCTGCGCTGCCGCAGGAAGCGCCAGCCCGACAGCTCGGCGGGCAGGTCGGCCGCGCGGTATATGAAGAACGGCTGGCCAAGCAGCGGGTCCTCCTCGACGAACGGCTCCGGCAGCTCCACCTCTTCCCGCTTGAGCGATGGGACCTGGTACGGCAGGAGACGGTCTCCGTTGGATAGCTGCAAACCGCCGCGGGCCTCCTCTTCCTCGGCCGACGCCCAGGTCCGGCCGTCGTCGGCGGAAAGGGCGTGCCTGGATGGGAGGCCGTAGGAGGTCGCTGAATCGGACTCGACGTTGAATTTGAGGTGGATGCGGCCGTCCGGCAGACGCTCAAGGTGGGGAAACTGCCAGGGACCCCACCGCGTCAGCCCCGGAGGGGCCTGGTCGATCAGGACCGGTTCACCTAACGTGACCTGCGGCATGGGAAACTCCACTCTTGGCGGCGCCGGGGGCAGCGCACATGGTTTTCGGGATCCGAACTCTTCTATACCAGGCCGAGCTCCTGCACGCGCGCCTGCACTGCCTCGGTCAACCCCGGCAGAAAGGTCAGGCGGCCGCCGGCGTCGGTCGCCATGCGGTCGTACATCGCGGCCGATTCGTACATCGTGTAGCCGCTCAACTGCCCGCTGCGGTAGGCGATCTCGATCTGGTCGGCCAGGCGGTTGCCGTCCTGTTTCGATATCCCCACCGGCAGGCTCAGGTGGCCGGGCACATTGTGCGCGCTGATCTCGTCCAGCGTCTCCTGTACAAATTCGTCGGCGAGAATGCGTTCGGGCTGCCACTGGCGCCCGAAAAGGGTCACCTCGTCGACCAGGCCGTTCTTGAGCCAGCCGCGCCAGTGGAAGTTGATGTGCCCCGGCCGCGCACGGGTGCGCGCCGGCGCCGCATCGGGGCGGAAGGACTCGATCTCGACGTGGTGGTGAAACGCCAGCCCGGCCGCGGTCAGCCGCTCACGCGCCGCGCGCACGAACAGGTCGTAGAGATCGCCGCGCAGGTCGGCCAGCAGCTGCGGGTCGTACGGCTCCACGTCCGGGTTGACCCCGTAGCGGCGCTCGTATTCGGCCGCGACCGGCCGGTTGAAGCCGTAGATCTCCGGCGTATCGGTCCACGAGCTGTGGCAGGAGATGCGGACGTCGACGCCGTCCACGCCCGCGGCGATGCAGTCGCTGACCCACTCCATCCAGTAGGCGCGCACCTCCGGCTCGCCCTCGCACAGGGAACCGGAGACGTGGCGGTTTCGGCCCTTGGCAAAGGCGACGACGCCGTCGGGCGCGTCGTCCGCGCGGCTGAGCCAGTTTTCGAACGCGTCCTCGCTGTTCGAGACGTCGAGGCGGACGGTTGCCGAGCCGAGCCCGGTGTCGAACTCGAGGTCGCCGGTTCGGAAATCGCGATCGATCCGCCAGATCGCCTTGTGGCTGGCGACCACAATCGGCAGCGGCCGGTCGTCGGGTCCGAAGGCGCGCACCATCTCGACCGGCGTGTTGGTGAATGTACCGTCGCGGTCCTGGAAGTTGGTGGTGACGGCGATGAAGGGGTCGAGCAGGTTGAGCCCGGTGATGTCGAGTACGCGCACCTCGTCGCCGGCGCTCGTGACCGGGTTGCCGTCGATTTCGACGACGTCGTGCGGGCAGGTGTCCACCCCTTCGCTGAGGCTGAAGTCAAGGTCCCGTTTGCGGTAGCCGTCATTGTCGTCGCTGGTCCAGATCTCCAGGTTTTCCCGTCTGATGCGCAGCGGCGCCATGTCCTTTTGGCGCAGCTGGATGCGGGTGACGGGCACCTTTTCCAGGCCCACCGGAAGGTCGGCCTGGCGGGCGCGCACCCGCATCTCCGGGCGGGCCAGCGTCCACGGTTCGACCCTGTAGATGCCGCCGATACCGGGCAATCCGATCCAGCCGTTCTGCATCATGACCGACCGCGGCGTGGCGTGGCTGGCCCCATTTTCATAGGGCTTGATGACGCCGATGAACTCCATGCCCCGCTCGTGCGCAAGGCGGCAGCCGGCCGCCATCGGGTCGCCCAGGTTGTCCAGCGTCCCCGCCGAACCTCCGTCAGTCCGGTGCTGCTTGAACCATTGCCAGTGACCGGGGTTGTAGTAGTTCCAGTAGACGCGGCGCACGCCCATCCAGTGCAGGCGGTCGATCAGCTGCGCGACCAGCTCTTCAGTGAATGTGATCTCGGCGCAGTCGTCGGGAAAGTCGACGAGCGTGGAGAGGAGAAATGGATGATCGCTCATGGTGGAATCCTCTCTGGACCAGGTCATTGCCCTAGCGATGCTGCGAGCCGCTTTCCAGGGTCTTCTTTGAACCGCCGGGTCGATCTCACGCTGCCCGCATTGGCCTCTTCCCTCGATCAATCAAGTGTCATGCGCGGATCGAAGGCGTCGCGCAGGCCGTCGCCCACGAAATTGATCGCCAGCACGGTGAACAGGATCGCGATGCCGGGCGGCAGCCACATCCACCAGAAACGTTCGAGGATGTAGATCGACTGTGCGCCGGTGAGCATGTTGCCCCAGGACGGGGTGGGCGGCAGCACGCCCAGCCCGAGGAACGAGAGGCCGGCCTCGGTCAGAATGGCCGACGCAACGCCGAAGGTCGCGGCCACCAGCAGCGGGGCCAGCACGTGCGGCAGGATGTGGCGGAACATGATCCGCTGGTCCTCCACGCCGAGACAGCGCGCCGCCATCACAAAGTCCCACTCTCGCACCGAGAGGATCTGGCCGCGCACGAGGCGCGCCGAGCTGGGCCATCCCAGCAGACCGATCACGGCCATCACGTTCCAGATGTTCGGTCCCAGGACCGCCACCACCGTCATGATCAGGATCAGGCCGGGGAAGACCATCATGATATCGGTGAAGCGCATGATGATCATGTCGACCGAGCCGCCGTAGTAGCCCGAGAGCGTTCCCAGGATGAGTGCGATGAGAACTGAGATCGAGACGGCCACGATGCCGACGGACAGAGAAACGCGGCCGCCGTACAGCAGGCGCGCCCAGATATCGCGGGCCGCCCCGTCCAGCCCCAGCAGGTGTTCCCCTGAGGGCGCGTCGCGTGCCCGGCCCTCCTGCATGTCGGTCGGCGAATGGGGCGTAATCACGGGGGCCAGGGCAGCCAACGAGACGACGAGCAGGATGAAGGCCGCGCCGGCGAGGGCCATCTTGTGGCGGCGGAATCGTCGCCACGTGCGCGCGCGCGGGGTGGCATTTGAGCTTCTGTGCTCTTCGAACAGATTGTCGGTAGCCGCCGCCTCTTTCGCCATCGACGGGAACTCTCCCTCTAGTCGTAACGGATGCGCGGGTCTGCCCACGCGTAGGACAGGTCGGCTGCCAGGTTGCTCAGCAGCACCAGGATCGCGGTCATGAGCACGCCCCCCATCAGCAGAGGATAGTCCCGCATCCCGGTCGCGTCGACCATGATCTTGCCGATGCCAGGATAGTTGAAGACCGTCTCGATCAGGACCGCGCCGCCGAAGATGCTCGGCATGCGCAGCCCTACAATGGTGATGATCGGCAGCAGCGCGTTGCGCAGACCGTGCCGGATTACGACCAGGTAGTAGGCAAGGCCCTTGGCGCGCGCAGTCGTCATGTAGTCCTGGTGCATCACCTCCAGCAGGCTGGCGCGCGTATAGCGCATCAGGCTTCCGGTCGTTTCGTAGGCCAGCGCCAGCCCCGGCAGGATGATGTGGGCGAGGCGATTGCCGATGGTCGGTTCCGCGCCCGGCGTCGTGACACCGCCGGTCGGCAGCAGGTCCAGCTTGATCGCCACCGCGTAGATCAGCAGCAGCGCGAAGAAGAAGCCGGGTACGGCGACGCCGGTGAACGCGACCGTCGTCAGCACGTTGTCGATCAGCGAATAGGGTTTCAGCGCCGACACGATCCCCAATAGCATACCGGCCACGGTCGAGACCACCAGCGCCAGCGCCATGATCGGAATGCTGAGACCCAGCGCCCGCAACATGACGCTGACGACGGGCGTGTTGAACCATATCGAGTAGCCCAGGTTGCCCTGCAACGCCTTCCCCAGCCAGATCAGGTAGCGCACCGGCACCGGCTTGTTCAACCCCAGCGCCTCGCGTCGAATCTCCATCTCTTCCGGCGTCATCTCACGCAACTCTTCGGGGTTGATCATGGCCGAGACCGGATCCCCTGGGGCCAGGGCGTAGATCGTGTAGTTGATGATCGAAACGCCGAACATCAGCGGGATGATCAGGAGTATACGGCGCAGAACGTATTGGGACATCCGATTCTACCTGTCTTTCGATTTGGAGTTGGAGCTGTGCGCACAGACGCCGCGCCCCCGCGGCTCGATCTCCTTGGGGGCGCGGCGGCCATGCGTTGCTGACTTAAGACTCCACGTAGACGTTCACCCAGTCGATCCAGTCGGTGCGCGGGCCGTAGACCGGCACCACGTTGCCGCTCTTGACGGCGTTGTTGACGATGTGGATGCCGGGCAGCTGGCTGATCACGCCGTGGCGTTGGAACTCGGCCAGGAACTCCTGCAGCCGCAGCACGGCCTGCTTGATCTCCTCCTCGTCCTCCATGACCAGGATCTCATTGATCATCTCGATCCCCTCGGTCGTGTCGGGCCCGAAGCGTTCGTAGCTGAGCGCCGGGATGAAGGAGCCGGGCGTCACGCCCCAGCCGTAGCCGCTGAACTGGGTGTCGTAATCATACGGCGGGTTGCTGACCACGTTGCTGAACTCCGCGCCCAGGATCTGGTATTCGGTCTGCACGCCCACGTCGGCAAACATCTCGCTGCACATTGCCAGCAGCGGCTCCCAGGTCGGGCTGATCGACTGCACCGCGTAGCGTAGCTTGTAGTCAAAGTCCCAGCCGCCCTCCTCCAGCAGCTGCCGCGCCAATTCCGGGTTGTACTCGTACCATTTGGCGCAGTCGGGGCTGATTCCGTAGTCGGCATACTGCACCGGCGCGTACAGCGGCGGCACCGTGTCGAAGAAGAAGTCCTTGGCGATCCGTTCGCGGTCGAGCGCCAGGCTCAGGCCCTGCCGCACCCGCATATCCGCCAGCTCGTAGCGGAACTGCCAGTAGAATACGACCGCGCTCGGGCCGTGGTTGAGCACCACATGCAGGTGGTCCATCGCCTTGAAGCGCTCATACTCCGACTGCGGCGTGCGGATACCGATGTGGCACTCGCCCTTCTCCAGCGCCGCCGCCATCGCCAGGTGGTCGGTGTAGGGCACGAAGACCAGCTTGTCCAGCTGCGGCGTGCCGCCCCAGTAGTCGTCGAACGGCTCGTACTCGACGATCTGGTCGGGTATGAAGTTGGTGACCCGGTACGGGCCCGTCCCGGTCCCCTGCTTGAGGGCGTATTCAGTGCTTTTCAGCCCCTGCTGCCCCTGCTCGTCGACCGCCCACTGCTCCTCCGGGATCGCGCCCAGCAGATGCTTGGGCATGATTGGATGGCTCAGCAACCGCTCCAGGAAGGCCGCACGGAACGGCTTCTTCAGCTCGAAGACAAATGTGTGGGCATCGGGAGCGGAGACGCCCGACACCTCGTCCGCCTCGCCCAGCGAGAACTCCTCCAGGCCGACAACCATGTCCTTCAGGTTGCGCACCCCGTTCCACCTTAACACGTTGGGATGGCCCGTCAGCCGCCCGATGGTGAACAGCACGTCGTCCGACGAGAAAGGCTCGCCGTCGTGCCACTTCACGTCTTTGCGCAGGTGGAAGATTGCCTTGTTGCCGTCGAACTCCCAGCTTTCCGCCAGCTCGGGGAGCCAGGTGGTGTAGTCGGCGGTAATGTTGACGAGGCAGTTGTGCGTCAGGCCGATCAGGTAGTAGCGGCGGTTGCCGGCGTTGTGCTCCATCGCCAGCAGGTTCTGGTAGCTCGTCTTCTGCGGGTAACCGAAGACCAGGGTGCCGCCCTTGCGCATCGGCCCGGCGTCCGCGCCTTCGTCCTCGGCGGGCATGGAGCCGGTTGCCGGCGCCGCCGCCGGCGTACAGGCCGCCAGCAGGCCGCCGGCCGCAGCCAGGGCCGAGCCCTTCAGAAAGTTGCGGCGTGTTACTGTGTGTTCGTCCAAGCGTTGCATGGTCTTTCCTCCTGGGTTCTACTGTGAATGCCGTGATACGCTGTCGAATCATCTACATCACGTGAATCAGGTGAAACTCCGAATGAAAGAATGACGGCGGGGTCCAGCCGGTTCGGGACACCCTTTCATCTGCATGTTCCGCTCTGGGCGCTATCCCCCTCCTTTCCGAGAACCGTTCTCGCGTCAGTGGGCGCCAAACTGCGGCAGCCTCCCGGTTACAGTCGTTCAATGTCGATTTCCAGCAGGTAGATCCGCTCCCGCTCGAACGGGATCATGCTGTCCGGCGGCAGCGCGGAGGTGGGATAGCGCTGGAGGATGCGGCTGCGCACCTCGGCGTCGGTCGGCACCGGCATCCAGCCGTACGGGATGCGATCGTAGACCATCAGCAGACGGCCCGGCTCCACCTCGAGAATCGACGTGTAGGAGGTCGTCTGGTCCGGCTGGTCGAAGTCGTGGTGGACCGTGCGGTACTGCTCGCGGGTGGTCGCCTCGAGTCCGTACTTGCCGGCGCTGATATGGTAGGCGGGGTCCATCTCGGCATTGTGGTGGGCCATCACGTCGAAGGGCACCCACTGTTCGCCGCGCGGGTCGGTCGACAGCCACAGGAAGAGGCCGGGCCGCCCGGTCGAGAGCGCCAACACACCGTTGCTCATGCGCATGACGTCCGGCAGAACGCTCCACGCCGGCAGCCGGTCGATAGGCGTCCATGTCTTGCCTTCATCGCTAGAATAGGTGCGCGCCAGCAGCTGATCGCGTCCCCCGCCCATCCGGCCGACGCACATCAGGTCGCCGTCCTCCAATCGCACCAGCGACGACTCGCAGAAGCCCTCGCTCGCGCCGGCGCCCGCCTCCGGCCCACAGACCGTCGAGAGATAGTGCCAGGTACGGCCCTCGTCCTCCGAGACCATCACCACCGTGCTGTAGCGGTCGTCCCCATCAAAAGTCATGTAGATCGTGCTCATGAACCGCCCGGGTTCCAGCTCGATCGTGTCGCGAAAAGGCGACAGCTCAGCCCAACGGGTCCGGCTCTGCACATCGCGTGGCTTCACGTCACGCGGCAGCCCCTCGATGCGCGTGCCCCACAGCTCAACGCTGTAGCGCTTGCCGCCCTGCTCAAAACGGCCGTAGTTGCCGACGAAAGTGCGCCACTGGCCCGGCGGATCCGGCTTGTAGGGCTGGTTGGGACCGGCCAGCGTGCCGTCCGGCAGCGAGATGTCCAGCCGGCCGCCGAGCCCGGAAGTGTCGCAGTGCCGCGCCCACGTGGCCCCGTTGTCCGTCGAAAGCGAGACGCCCGTCACGTTGACCAGGTTCTCGCCCGAATCCGGGTTCAGGCTGTAAGCCACCATCAACTCGCCCGTGGAGAACTGGCGAATGGCGGGATACCAGCAGAACCCGACCCCTTCGGCAACCATGCGCGGCGTCCCCGCCGTGAACTGAAGGTCTCCTTGCTTGAATTCCTGTGCCATGTCGACCTGCCTCCTCTGACTCTGTCGATTGGCCGGCCAAGTCCGCAGTGGCGGGCCGCCCACCGCACCCGCGTTAGAGATCGCCCCTGACGTGCCTTTCAAGCTGGGCCAGGGTTGCATTCTCGGTCGTCGGGTCCTGGCCCCCGTAAAACCAGGACAGCGGCAGGACCTTCAGCCGGTGGCCGCGCGCCTGCTGGCCGGTGCTGTCACGCAGGAAATGGTTGTACTGGATCAGGACCCGGTCTTCGGCGACAACCACCGCCGGATAGGACCACATGCCGTACCCCTTCGGCAGTGGTTTGACGGAATCAATGTCGCAAACAACGCCGCCCCCCGGCGCGCCGTAGGCCCCCTCCGGACGGACCGGGTAGAGAGGGCCGGGTTCGACGTGGGTCTCTTCGTGTATGGATTCCAGGTTCTGGAAATGCTCCCAGATGCCGCCCCGGTTGCGGCTGATCGCGGTCGACAGCCGTGTGCGGATCAGGCCGCGCTTGATCTCCTCCTCGCTCTGCTGCGTCCAGACGACGAGCAGATGACCCGTTCCGGGCAGCTGGCGAATCTGGGCCGGCGCCTGCGTGCCCGCCAGCTGCGTCGGTTCCGGGCGGGTCCAGGTGCTGCCGTCGTCCTCCGACCAGGCCTGGTACATGCGGCCCAGTCGCGTGCGCAGAATCATCAGCAGTTTGCCCGGCGCGTACTCTACCAGCGTCGGCTCGTTCGTCAGCTCCCACCGTCCGCCGTACTCCATGATGACGAGCAGCTCGCCGTCCTCGTTCTTCTGCCAGGTCTCGCCTTCGTCATCGCTGTAGATGACATAGCTGGCGGTGAAGTGGGGGTCGTAGAAATGCGCGCTTGTCGAAACGAAGACGCCATCGACATATCCGCCCGGAAAGGGCGCGCCGTCCTGGTGGAATCCGCCCTGGCCGATGCCGAAGTAGACCGGCAGGAGGATGCGGCCCGACTGCGTGCGGATCATCGTGTCGTTGAGCGCGTGCGCAGCCAGCATCCAGTGGTTCATCAGCGTCAGCGCCGACCACGTTCTGCCCTCGTCCTGCGAGCGCCGGAAGACCATCTGCGACTTGTAGATGCGGTCGGTCCCGGGGCGCGTCCGCTTGGTCGCCATGCCGATGGCGCCGCCGGAGAGAGGCGCGAACGAGGCGTTGCTGAGGGTGAGCGGGTCGCCGTTTTCGTCCAGCCCCGTGTAGGGCTCATCCCAGGTGATGCCCCCGTCGGAGCTGACAGAGAATTCCGTGCCGTTGCTGAAGAGGATGCGTCCCCCCTCCAGGCGCAGAAAGGCGTTTCCGCGGAACTTTCCGTCGTGGAAGGCCAGCATCTCCTCAGGTCGCGTCATCGGCACGTTGCTCACGTCCGCCCCCTTTTGAATGCCTGCACTCACTGTCACCGGCTAAATTTGCGATTTGCGGGGAGCAACTGCAAATTGCAGCTGTTTCGCCCCGGTTGACGGGCTATCTTCTGTTTTCTTGAGGTGTAGTATTCAGTCTGGAATGAGGTAGCTCGGGCCGCGTTTTCCCGTCCATTTCCCCGGATCTGTAGATGGAAAATGGCGGCCATCGAACGGACAGCGAGTGGTGGAATACAAGGATGCTGCCCGGCCGTGCCTGGAATAACATACCTCCCGTCCATCGGTTGCAACCTGTTGCGAACGCTGCGCAACCTGCTTTTGTGCGGACTTTATAGCATATTGCAAGGTCCTCGTCAAAGGGAAGAATTTTGTCCTGATTGCCATCGCAGACGGCATGAACTGTTGGGCCAAAGCATCCCTGAACTCCATCTCTCCCCTTCGGTAGCGGCGAGTCTCATCAACTCCCACTGGCCGCTCGCCACTATCTCTGCCCTCATTCTATCTGGCGCCCACGGCAATGGACCCTGCCATCTAGGCCAATAGAGTAAACAGTTATGCTCTCAGTTGGCTTGAATCGGCGCAGTTCAAACGGTCTTGTATCTTCACTGGTCGCCGCGCCGCCATTGTTCAGCTAGGCCTTTGTTTTCTCGATCAGCCTGGCGTCCCTTCAAGTGATTGGTAGAAATCATCCCACCAATCAGCCCTGGCCCGCTTCTTGTCCTCTTCCCTTATCGTGTCGTATCGCTGATAAACTTCCTCAAAGACTTGGTTCATCTCTTCATCGGAGGAGAAAGCGGGGGTCAGCCATTTACGCGCAATCTGAGCATGCAGAACCTCATCTGCCCAATCAAAATCATGAAACGTGATGGAGAGAGAGTCTCTCGCCTCTTGAGCTACTTCGTATTGGTGTCGCTTGCCGGTCGGCCTCATCGCCTTCTGTTCGATACCCCAAAGGAGTGTATAGCGTTCTCTTGGTTCAAGCTGTGTATTGGGAAATTCTGCGAAGCTCATCTCATGGGGAACGTCCGTCCAAGCCGTACCGCTCACTGCGAAAGCAATTTCGCCCATCATTGAGTGCCGAGCCTCGTCCCAGAGGTGACGGGCCAGATCCCGGTAAAACTCCCATGGCTGGTTTTCCCACTCATAATGGATCAGGGCGATGAGTTCTGGGACGTGCATCTCAGTCAGCCTGACGTAGAGGTTCCACCAGTTTCGCTCTGCTGCCGGCGCATCGTCTGCGGGACTGTGTCCGCGCGAGTCCCATAACTTGGTGAACCGGTCATCGCGGCGAGGCGAACGAACGACGGCAAAAGGTTCCGTTGCCCGCCTGGCTGGCAGCTCAGCCGCTTCTGGAGCCTCAAGATCGCCCGCAACCCCGCCGGCCGCCATCAAGTACAACCGCAGGTGCTCTGCCCAGGCCCCGAGTTGCGGCGCCGGTTCGTCTGAAACTTGCCCGTTGGAAAGGCCATCGAGGGCTTGCTTACCCCAAGTGACCTGTTCCTCTTCCTCCAGCAAGATGAATTTCAACAGGCGCAATGTAGGCTGATCGGCCAAGGGATTCGCTTCCGCGATGTGACGTTTCATCGCTTCTATAGCCGCTGGTTTAAGCACATGGTAAACGCCGGTCAACAGTTCAAGCGTTGTTTGCGAATGAATGAGTTCCTGGAAGAAGGCCTCGAGGTTTGGGTCCGGCACGCGGTCCAGGTGAAGAGGGGGCGTCCGCATTTCTGAGACTCGATTTCGCAGCCAGGTGCAGTGCTCAACATCTTGCCATAGATGGAGGCAAAGCCCGCCTTTTACTTCCCATTCGGGGACGCCGTTCAGATGGGCGACCAGGCATTTCGTCGTTTGGCTCTCTATATAGAGATAGCGCCGGAGTAAGGTGACGGATCGGTCCACACCGTAACCAGGCTTGGCCCCTTCTTTGTAACTGCAAAGACCAGCCAGTGGCGAGACAAATGTATTCATTTTGCTTTCTCCTCTTCCCCCAAAAAAGGCCAGAATTTACCGTCGTTCCTCTTCACGGTATTCGGCCGAGAATCTCTGGCGAAACTGGGATTCTACCAAGACTTTGCTCGGTTTCGTCCGAGAATTGGACATTGCTGCAAAAATCCCATGCAGCATCTCCCCCTAAGCAGACCTGACACAAGCGAGGTTCACACGAAGCTCACTGGGAAACTGTCCCATTTCAACCGTTGCGGAGGAAAAGCTCGCGCGCGGCTGGAACGACTCCTGCTCTGCTCATATAGATAAGAGTCTGGCGAGAAAGCGAATCCTACCTGGCTGGTTGTTCCATCCTCCAATACCTGGGCATTCCATGGCAATGAAAGTCGTCTCCGACACTTTCGCAACTTGCTGCAAATAGTGATCTATACGCCACAGGCTACCCCTTGACCGCCCCAGCGGTCAAACCCTGCGTGATACGGCGTTGCATAAGGAGGTAGGCAAGAACGACGGGAAAAGTAGCGATGGTTATGCCCGCGAAAAGCAGGTCATAGTCAGCCCCGTACCGTCCACTGAAAAACATCAGGCCCAGAGCCAGTGGACGCAGACTTTCGCGCTGCAGATACAACAGCGGCATCAAGAATGCGTTCCAGGTCCACATGAATTGAAATACAGCTAAGGTTGAGGCAGCCGGACCGGCAAGGGGTAACATCACTCGCCAGAATACGTTGAACTCATTGCAGCCATCGACGAGCGCGGCGTCGGCCAGTTCCCGTGAAATGCCCTGGAAGAATGCACGCATCAGGAAGATGCCAAATGGCAAGCCAAGGGCGATGCTGGGAAAGATCATTGCCCAATAGGTTGACAACAGGTGCAAGTCGCGCAAGTTGAAATAGAGAGGGATCATTATGGCCTGAAAAGGCACCATCAGGCCCACCAAAAATGTGTAGAACACAACTCGATTGCCACGGAATCCGAAGCGGCTCAGTCCGTAGCCTCCCAGCGCGGAAAGGAAGACGACGCCGGCCACTACCGGCAAGGTGATGAGTACCGAATTGCCGATGTACGGGCCGAAATGTCCAATGACCCAGGCCTCCGCAAAGTTGCTCCAATTCAACTCCGTAGGCAGGCCCAGCGGGTTCCTGATTATCTGGCGCTGGGTCCGCAGCGCCGTTAACCAGACCCAGACGACCGGCCCAAGTGTCACCAACAAGACGATGTTGAGAATCATGTATTTGGCTGTGACTAGCGACGCCTTCCGCAAGCTCGTAACCGAAACTCGCTTCCGTCGGCGCATATTCTTCTGATTTCGCCAATGTTCACCCACCATCTACGTTTCCCTTTCACGCAGATATATAAAGGTTACCGAGGCCACCAATGAGAAAACGGTCAATGTCATCGCCAGAGACGTTCCATAGGCAACGTTGTCTTCGACGAACGCGCGCTTATATAGCAGGGTAGCCATCACCTCCGTCGCGTTGGCCGGTCCGCCTCCCGTCATGACCCACACAATGTCAAAAACGTTAAATCCGCCAATCAAGGTATAGCCGATGATCATTGTCAGGACGTGGCGCATCTGGGGAACAATTACATTTACAAAAGACTGCCATGCATTCGAACCGTCGATACGGGCCGCGTCTATCAGATCAGTGTTGACTGTCTGCAGTCCCGCCAGAATAACAACCAGGCTGAAGCCAAAATAGCTCCAGATAGCCGCCACCAGCACTGCGGTCAGCGCCCATTGGCTGCTACCCAGCCAACCCAGCGCCAAATGGCCCAGACCGATGGCCGCCAACACACGATTCAGGACGCCTATCAATGGATGGTAGACATTTGACCAGATGAATCCGATCGCGACGGTCGAAAGAACCTGTGGCATGAAGTATGCTGCTTGAAAGAAATTTTGGCCTCGGGCGCGGGGCCACAAGAGCATGGCCAGCGCCAAGCTCAATGCTATCGGACTAGCTGTACCGACAACGATCCAGATTGCGTTGTGCCACAGGGCCCGCCATACCAACTCGTCGCCCAGCATCCGGCTATAGTTGGCGAAACCGACAAAAGCGATGTTGGGGCGTACGCCGTTCCAGTCAGTAAAGCTGATTAAGATCGACTGACCGAGCGGTATGAGGAAGAAGACAGCATAGATTGTCAGGGGAGGGAGCACAAATGCCCAACCCCTTGTGGACTTGAGGAAGTTTCTCCAGGCTTTGCCTGGCCCTACAGCAGGCCGACTATGCGAGAGGATGTTACCGCCGGAGGACCCCTTTTCAACCATTCTGAGTAAGTGTCCTTGGCCACTATGGCCAAGCCCGACCCCGCCTGCTTTTGGGCGGGGCAGGCCACTTTCTTTGTCGGTGTCCTCTTTTCAATTGGAGCGAGGGATCGACGCCGTGATCGGCAATTCGATATTCAAGAAAGCTCTTGGCCCGCCGCAAGGGATGTTTGGGAAAGACGCTGAAACGATTCCTTTGCCTTGGATAGTCTCTTTCCCTGACATCCCTTATGGAAACCTCCAAACGTCGCCCTCATGCCCGCAACCAACCGGCGTTGTCTGCTGCCATTACTTCACTGTTGGCCTGGACGCCTGCTACTTGGTCGCCTCTTTGGCAGCCTGTAGAGCTTCTGCCTGCTCTTGAGGCGAGCGGGTGCCTTCTAGCACGGCCTGGAAACCGTCTTTCATAACGGTATTGAATTCGGGCGGGGTTAAGACGTCAATGTTATAGCCTAAGCCCAGTCCTCCAGCTGTCGAATTGGCGCGGACAGTGTCAATGACGAACTGGAACAAACCGGGCAGTTCGAAACCCGATGGGTCCACATCGATGGGCGGGATCACATTGCCCTCTTCGATCCAGATGCGGGCCGACTCTTCAGCAAACAAGAAATCCAGAAGGGCGGCCGCCTCGTCCGGGTGTGAAGTCGCCGCTGAAATCATCACTGCCGACCCCATACCCCCAGGTAGCAAGACTACACTGCCGTCGATAGAAGGCAGGGCAAAGAAACCGACCTTAAAGTCCGCATTGTCCAGGATGCGACCGACCAGCCATGTCCCCGTCAGGTGCATGGCTGCCTGACCAGTGTAAAAGATGTTGTTGCCCTCGTCGTAGCCCAGGGCATTCGGACTGGGCACGAAAAAGTTAGCCTGATTCAGTTCGACGAATGGCATTTCGATTGCCCGCACGAAGGCAGGGCCAGCCCAACTGGCATCACCAAATATGGCCGCTTCAATCCCTTCCTTGCCAGCTAGATTGTTGGCGAAGGCGCTGAAGACATGGAAAGCGGGCCAGCCGGGTTTGTTGACAAACGAAATGGGGATGTAACCGGCGGCCATGGCCGTTTCGCCGATCTGCAACAATTCCTCGTAGCTCTCCGGCTCGCTGACTCCCAGTTCAGAAAAGATGGCCTTGTTATAGTAGATGCCTATGAACTCCAACTCGTTGCCGATGGCGTAAAGAGAGCCGTCAAAGGAGGTAGACTCAAAGGTCCACTGGTAGATATGGTCCTCCCACCCGTACTCCTCCTTGTATTGGTCCAATGGCAACAGAAGCTCGGCTTCGACCAGAGGCCCCATGAAGCCTGCTCCCGGTCCATAGATCACCAGGTCAGGACCCGTGCCAGAGGCCAGTGCAGTCTTTACAATCGTCTTCATGTTGTCGAAGTCCTGGAATTCCGCGCTGATGGTCACTTGAGGATGCTCAGCCTCAAAGTTAGCGAGCAGTGATTCCAGGGCTTCTGCATGCCTGGCTTCGAACGAGTGCCAGAACAGGAGCTCCACCGGCGCCACTGCCTCCTCTTCAGCAGGCGCCGAAGCTGCTCCTTCGGCAGGGGCCATGGCAGGAGCGGCTGCCGGGGCACAGGCAGCCATTACAACCAGCACGACTGACAGAATCACAAAGCGGAAGCTTCCGGAGTTGTACATGATCATTCCTCCTAAGGAATCGTCAAGCTCTCCCAATAACGCTTCTTCGCGGCCCGTCGTAGGTGTCATGGTTGGTAAGGGACAAATCGGAAAGTGATTGCTATTGTTCCACATTCCAATTGCCCTGTCAAATAAAAAAATGAAATGATGAATTATTGTATGATACGTTCGAATTCACTGCGATCGAGAGAGTCGTCCCATCAAATGAAGACCGATGTCAATCAAGACCGTCCTCCCGGCAACGCCTGGCTGCACTGTCTCTTGCGGGGCGGGAAGCATTGGGCAGATTGGCAATACGGTGGCTAACGTTGAGCACATGCTCAGCGCAATTCACGCTCAGTCGCTCTGTATGGGGGAGACGCCCAAACGCGCTCAAGCGGTGGCAGGATTACACCGACAGATCGCCATGGCCGCCTTCGTTCAGCAACACCGGTTAGCTACCTGGCTCCGTCAGAAACCATCCTTGCACCTGCGGAGGGGTGTCAGCGAAAGAAGCCAATATTGGACTTCCTGCTGGCGCCTGGACGGACCTCGGCAAGGATTGGTTGAATGCCTGTCCTATCAGGCCCAGCTGGCAATGAACGCCTCGACGTCGAAGGCTTCGGGCATCTCGTAGACGCGGTAGCTGCTCGGTTCCGCCTGCGTGCCGGCCACCATCTGGTCGGCGTCGGTCTTCAGTCTGGCGTCGAGCACGGCGAACCGCAGCCACAACCGCTCGAATTCGGCCGGCGTGAAGCGGCGGGCGAGGTCCTCGTAAAGGTGTTGGACGGACGGATTGACCAGCTGCGCCTGCTCTTCCGCCGTCTTGTCGGCGAACTCCGGCCGGGTGAAGGCGTGCAGAATCTGGGCCTCCTTGCACAGGATTACGGCGCACACCATGCGCCCCTTCTCGCCGGGGTGCAGCGCGGCCAGCCCGGCTCGAAAGCCCCTGGTGTCGCGGTCGAGCATGGCGCGGTAGATCGCCTCGATCATGTCATGGTCGCGCTCGATCGCGCGCGCCCAGCGTTCAAACGGCTCGCGCAATGCCGGCGGCAGATTCCGGGTGAATTCCGGGCTCCACCACAGGTGGAAGTAGCGGAAGAGCGGGCCGCCGAACGACTGATAGCCCAGGTGAATCGTGCGGCGCAGCTTGCTGCTGTAGTCGCTTCCCCAGTGGAGGATGAAGTTGGTGTAGACGACGCCGTCCCCGGCCCTCAGCTTCACGGGAATGCCGCCGGGCAGCGGCGCCCGGTCGTCTTTCTGCAGCTGCAGGTCTTCGGCCTCGGTATTTGCGCGGCGATGACTGCCGGGAACCACCCACAACACGTCATCGTCGTAGAGTGGGATGTTCCACTGCACGTAGCCGGGCCCGTTCTCCATCATATCGTAATGCAGCCCCTGCAGCGGCGCGTCGGTGTCGGGGTCGGTGTCGCGGTGCCAGCGCGCCGGCCCGTGATCGCGTACCGGGCTGCACATCAGCATCAGCGCGTGCAGGCCGACCTCCGGCCCGCGCATCAACTGGCTGCTGACGCCCAGTGTGTTCTCGTGCAGACAGAACGCGACCGTGTCGGCGGTCGCCTCGTCCACGTTGTTATTGAAGAACAGCCGCGGCTGCGGCGCGGTCTCCCATACGCTGCCGGGCAGATTGTCGCGCCTGCGCTCCTCTTCCCAAATCGCCTTCTGCCGTTCGACCAGCGCCTCGAAGCTGGCGCGCAGTTGCGATAGGAGGGCGGGCGGGATGACGTTGCGCACGACGATGTAGCCGTCGTCCAACATCTGCTGCGGGTCAACCCGGATTCCACTGTTTGTAGACATTGGGAAACCTCCCTTTGCACGGACGCACTACGGGCTCGGCATCGGCAACCGCTACGGCATCATGCTAGCACCGCGTAGACTGGTTGGTCAACAGGCGCAGAACGGCCCGAAAAAATGACTTTGACGAAGGCAAACAATCGCCATATAATCGGATTAGCCCATTTTCGGAGAGGACAAATGCGAGCACGGCGATGGCGCCCGCCCAACTATGTTTCATTCCGATTTCGGCTGCTTGCCCGGTTCACAGTAGCCGCATGATCTATAGTGGTAGACAACCGTTTCAGCTTGTGAGGTCAAGTTTCCGTTCTGTTCCCAGCACCTCAGGTGCGTAAGGAGAAGCGATCATGGAAGAGAAGAGGACTTTGAGCAGGCGCCGGTTTTTGCAGCTTTCGGCGGTGGGCGCGGCGGGGGCCGCACTGGCCGCCTGCGCAGTGCCGGCGGGCGACGCGGCTACCGGAGGCGAGATGGCCGAGGAGCCGATGGATGAGACTGTCGAGCTGCGGCTGAGCCACTGGTGGGGCGAGCTGATCACGCCCAGCATCCCCCTGATTGAAGAGAAGCACAACGTCAGCATCACCGAGGAATCGGCGACCTGGGGCGAGTATTTCGACAAGCTGCTGACACAGTTCGCCGGCGGCGTCGCGCCCGACGTGATGATGACCTCGATCCTCAAGGTGGGACCGTTCTACACCGCGGGCCTGCTGCAGCCGCTGGCGCCGGCGATGGAGCGCAATGACATCGACCCGGCACTGTGGGCGCTCGACCTGAACAGCCTCGCCTTCAAGGGCGACATCTTCGGGCTGCCGATGTTCCTCAACTTCCCGCTTGGCTTCGCCGTCAACCTCGACCTGATCGAGGCCGAAGGCTTCGACGTTCCTCACGAGTGGCCCTTCTGGGGCACGGAGGCGTTCGACAACTTCAGCTACGAGAAACTGACCGAAAACTTCGAAGCCTGCACCAAGCGCTCTGCCACCGGCGAGATCGAAATCTACGGCAGTGCCGGCACCTGGGGCTCGGTCAATCAACAAAGCCTGTTCGAAAACGGCGGCGATTTCTTCGACTCGTATGAGTTCGACGAGACCGAGTGCCTGCTCAACTCACCGGAGGTCGTGGAAGCGGTCGCGGCCTACACCGACTGGGTGATCAAGTACGAGGTCGCGCCGGACCTGGGCGCGGCGCAGGCCTTCAAGGAGGGGGTCTGGCGGGCGCAGAAGGGCGTTGTTCAGTACTCCTGGCTCTGCTACAACTGCTTCCAATCGCCCGAGGCCACCGGATTCAACTGGCGCATGTTCCATCTGCCGCAGCTGCCCAGCTTCAAGGCGCGCAGGAACCTGATCATGGCCGACATGGTGACCGCCAACCCTGCGTCCGATCACGCCGACCTGGCCGCGGACATCGCCATCACCTTCACCACCGACTGGGATTTCACCCAGAAACTCTACCTGACATGGCTGAACCTGCCGGCCTACAATTCGGGCGCGCATCTGAGCCTGGTCGAGGACGATCCCCACATCGTCGAGGCAATGAAGGTCTATCTCTCGCGCTACGCCGCGTTCTCTGAGGACATGCGCTCCACCGAGGGCTTCGAGCTTGCCCCGGGCACGCGCGGCCGCCACGCCGGTTTCGTCGACAATACGGTGAAAACGGAGATCGAGGCCGTGCTTGTCGGCGAAAAGACCGCTCAACAGGCCATGGACGACGCCAAGGCGCTGATCGACGCGCAGCTGGCCAAGTCCTGATCGTGGCCGGTGACTCGTGGATAATGGCGACTGTCTGCCCGCCGTTATCCACGAGTCGCGCTTCACCCACCAAAGGAAACCACGTTGTTGACTTTTCACCGCCAGTGGCGGGACTCGTGGCGGAGTAAGCTGCTACGCGACGAAATGCTGTTCGGCTACGCCGCGCTCATTCCTTACCTGGCCGGCTTCCTCATCTTTGTCGCCGGGCCGCTCGCCTACTCGCTGTGGCTCTCCTTCACACAGTACAATATCCTGCAGCCGCCGGTCCCGGTGGGGCTGGACAACTACAAGGCTCTGGTCGAAGACCCGCTGATGTGGAAGTCGCTGGAGAACACCGCCGTTTACAGCCTGGTGTCGGTGCCGCTGCAGGTAATCCTCGGCTACGCGCTGGCGCTGATGCTCAATCAGAAGGTGAAGGGCCTGTCAGCCTGGCGCACGGTCTACTACGTGCCGGCGGTCGTGCCGATCGTGGCCTCGGCCTACCTCTTCTCCTACCTCTTCAACGCCGATACCGGGCTGGTCAACCTGCTGCTGAAGATGGTCAGAATTTCCGGGCCGAACTGGTTCGGCAGCCCTGACTGGGCGTTGCGCACCTTCATCATCATGAACCTGTGGGTGAGCGGCGGGGGCATGATCGTCTACCTGGCCGCGCTGCAGGGTGTGCCCACCGCGCTCTACGACGCCGCCAAGATCGACGGCGCCAACGCCTGGCAACGGCTGTGGGCCGTAACCGTCCCGATGACGTCTCCTGCCCTGCTCTTCATGTTTATGATCGGCATTATCGGCTCGTTTCAGGTATTCACCAGCGTTTTCATCATCACCAGCGGCGGCCCGGTCAACGCCACCCTCATGTATGTGCTCTATCTCTACCGCCACGGCTGGAGCTACCTGCAGATGGGATACGCCAGCGCGCTGGCCTGGGTGCTGTTCGCCATCATCTTCGGCCTCACCTATCTCAGCCTGAGAGTTTCGGGTCGGCTGGTCCACTATGAAGTCTGAGTTGCAACAACCAGGGGAGCGCGGCCCGTGTTTGGACTCCGCTGACCGCGGCCCATTCTTCTGCATGACAGCATCTACATCCTCCGCCTTCGACTATCGCGTAGGCGGTGTCCCGTCCGGATCCGGGCGGTGGGAAATATCCAGTTCTGCGAATGGCCGGTACGCCGCAGGAATGGGAAAAAGAGCGACAGTCAGATGAGTCAATCGATTCAAAGGTCGGATACGGAGCTGCTATTGGGGCGGTACACGGGCCGGGTCGCGCTCTACTTTGCCCTGATCGGCCTGGGCATTCTCTTCGTCTCGCCGCTGCTGTGGCTCGTCTCCAGCTCGCTTAAGCCGGAAAGCCAGGTGCTTGCCTATCCGCCGCAGTGGATACCGCGGCCGGTACGTTTCATCAACTATGCCGAGGTCATGCAGACCTTTCCGTTCTGGCGTTCTTCCTGGAACACCATGGTTATCGTCACTGGAACCATGGTCGGCCATCTGTTCACCTGCAGTTTGACCGCATACGCCTTCGCCCGCATTCGTTTCCCGCTGCGCGACGCCCTCTTTGTGATGGTGCTGGCCACGCTGATGATCCCGTATCATGTCTACCTGATCCCGCAGTACCTTCTCTTCAGGGAGTTGAACTGGCTGAACTCAAGCAAGCCGCTGATCGTGCCGTTTCTGCTCGGCCAGGCCCCCTTTTACATCTTCCTGATGCGCCAGTTCTTCCGCACCATCCCCAAGGAGTATGACGACGCCGCGCGCATCGACGGCAGCGGATGGCTCGGCATCTACTGGCGCATCCTGCTGCCGCTCTCCTATCCGGTACTGGGCGCGGTCGCGATCTTCACCTTTATGGCGCACTGGAACGACTTCCTGGCGCCCCTCATCTACCTCAACGAGCCGAAGAAGCAGACCCTGGCCATCGCCATCCGCACGTGGGAGGCGCTGCGCCTGCAGGCCGGCGCCAAACCGGCCTCTTGGAATCACATCATGGCGGTTTCGGTTCTGTTGACATTGCCGCCAATGCTGGTATTCTTCTTTGCTCAGCGCTACTTCATCCAGGGCGTTGTCATGACCGGCATCAAGGGTTAATCCGTCTTCGAGCATAGCCTGGGCCGCCCAACGGCATGAGGAACAGCAATCAGGCTACACGAATTGGAGCTTTGGAATGAGGCTTGGGGCAACGATTGGAGACTACCTGGGGACCGAGGACCCCGACGCGCACGTGGCGGAGTGCCGCCGGCAGGGCTATCGCGCCGCGCCCTGCCCCGAGGTGGCCTTCGGCGATCGCGCGCGGATTCGCGACATCAAGCGCGCCTTCGGTCAAGCCGATATCGTGATCGGGGAGGTGGCCGCCTGGGTCAACGCGCTCCACCCGAACGAGGCCAAGCGGCGCGCGAACCGCGAAACCATCGCACAGACGCTCGCCCTCGCCGACGAGCTGGAGGCGGTCTGCTGCGCCACGATCGTCGGCTCCTACGACGGCAGTGACAACTGGGACTCGCATGTCGGGCATCATCCGCTCAATTTCAGCCAGGAGGGGTTCGACGCCGTCGTGGAGTGGGTGCGGCAGGTGCTGAACGAGGTCAATCCGCAGCGCACCAAGCTGACGCTGGAGATGTCGCCCTGGACTCTGCTCGACAGCCCCGAAATCTACCTGACGCTGCTCGAGACGATCGACCACCCCGGGCTGGCCGTCCATCTCGACCCGGCCAACGCCGTGCGCGAGCCGCGCATCTATTACGCGACATCGGCGATGATCGACCGCTGCTTCGATCTCCTCGGCCCTTGGATCCGTTCCTGTCATGCCAAGGATGTCCGCTTTGCCCTGGACGCGCGCACGGTCGCCATCGAAGAGGTGCTGCCCGGCCGGGGCGTGCTCGACTACCGCACCTACATCACGCGCATCGAGCAACTGTCTCCGGATATGCCGCTGATCATCGAGCACCTGGCGACCGAACCGGAGTATAAGGAGGTGTCTGACTTTATTCGCGGCGTCGCTGCCGAGGTGGGCGCGACGGTGTAGCAGTGGATAGTGAACAGTGGGGAACGGCTGAACTGCAGTGGACAGCAGGGAGTGGATAACGATACGATCGGCGGGGAAGCCTCGGCAATTGGGGAGCTGGAATAATGGGTAAACTGTCTGGGAAGGTTGCGCTGGTAACGGGCGCTAGCAAAGGAATCGGACAGGGGCTGGCGATCGGGCTGGCGGGTGCAGGGGCTCAGGTCGCGGTCAACTACAAGACCGATGCCGAAGGCGCGCAGAGCACCTGCGCGCGCATCGGCGACGCCGGAGGCGAGGCGGTCGCGTTTCAGGCCGATATCGGCCTGAAGGCCGAGTTTGAGGGGCTGGTCGACGCCGTCTGCGCCCGCTTCGGCAGGCTGGATGTGCTGGTGAACAACGCGGCCCGCACCCGTTTTGGACACGTCTTCGAGATCACCGAAGAGGACTTCGACGACGTGGTCGATACCAATCTGCGCGGCCCTTTCTTCGGCTCGGTTGCTGCCGCGCGCAGGATGCAGGAACAGGGCAGCGGCTCGATCATCAACATCAGCTCGATTGCGGCCAAACTGATGATCCCGGCGCATTCCAGCTACACGATGGCCAAGGGCGGGCTGGAGGCGCTCACCCGTCAGCTGGCGCTCGAACTGGCGCCGGAGGTGCGTGTGAACGCGATCGCGCCGACGGCCACCAGCACCGAACGCAACCGCGGCTACGACCCCGACTTCGACCAAAAGTGGAACGCGATCACGCCGGCGGGCCGCCTCGCCTACGTCGAGGACTACGTCGGCCTGTGCGTCTTTCTGGCGAGCGAAGACGCCGCGCTGATCACCGGCCAGATCATCTACGTGGACGGCGGATGGACGCTGCGCGGATTCACGCCGGACATGTCCGACTTTGATTTCTCGCAAGACCGGGAGCGCGACTGAGCGTAAGGGAGTCTTGTAAGCGAATTCCGGGGCGCGCGGGCCGCCCCGTTAGCCGCGAAAGCAGTTCATTCGCCGCTCCGCATCCGGGGTGAGCCGGCAGTGAGAATGAGCAGCGGCTGGGTCGGGTCAATCGCGGTCCACAGCAGTCCCATCGTGTTCTCCGGGTCGGGTACTTCAGAGTCAATCTAGTTCGACAGCAACCCGGCCATGAACGCAATGCCGAGCTGGAACGAGACATTCGCCTCCAGGTATTCCCTGGGCAGGCCCTCTCCGCCGAAACTGTCGACATTGCGTTTGCACTGCCAGGAGCTGAAGATCGTAACGAGCGGGCCCTAAACCATCCGGGGATTGAAAAACCACCAGATTGCGCCGCCCGCCCCCCTGTGAATCGATCGCAGGACTGCGCGGCGATAAACTGTACATAGATGACGACAGCCAGGATTTTCACAGGTAGACACAATGTCGGTCCCGTGCTGATCCTTCTACAGGTAATGCGGGACTTTCGGATGCCTGCTGCCGGGTGTCGATTGTATCCTAACTTCACTATTATGGTAGAGCAGGCTCCATCGGAAGGAAAAGGGAGTGAACGATGCAGTGCCGTATCACGATGACCGAATTCAATGCAGACTGGCACATCATCGAGGGCATTACGCAACCCCGGGAGCATGCCGGCCGCTACAGCCGCGAGGAGGCGATCGCGCTGTGCGGAACACTCGACGTCGACGGCCTCGAGCTGATGGGCCAGTACTGGGACGACTGCTCGCCAGCCTACGTCAGAAGGGTGGCCGAGGACGCCGGTCTGCCGCTCATCTCCTACATCTTTTTCGTTGATTTGGCGCTGCCGCCGGAGACACGCGCGGCCGCGGTCGATGAGGCGTACGCGCACATCGACCGGTTCGCCGAGATGGGTGCGGCGCTGGGCATGATCGTCCCCGGCGTGGGCAAAGAGGACTGGCCAATGGAGCGGCAGCGGGCCTGGATGGTGGAGGGGCTGCGCGTCTGCGCCGAACGGGCGCACAGTGTCGGTGTCACGCTGATCGCAGAAAACGTCGACTACCCGCCCAGCCGTCCTCTGATGGGCCGCGCGGCCGACTGCCGCGACATCTGCGCGCAGGTCGATTCGCCCGGCTTCCGGCTGATCTACGACAGCTGCGCCTCGCTGTGCGTCGGCGAGGACCCGCTGGAGACGCTGCGGGTGATGGCGCCGCACATCGCGCACGTGCATATCAAGAACAGCCTCCCGCTGCAGCCCGACGAGCCGGGGGTCCGCTTCTTCGAGGCGGATAACGGCCAGCGCTACACAGGGACGGATATCGACGGCGGCGCTGTCGATCTGCCGCCGATACTGGCAGAACTGGAGCAGCTGGGTTATGATGGCTACATGATGATCGAATACCAGGGCCTGGAGGACCCGGGCACGGCCCTGCCGCGCAATGTCGCCACGCTGCGCCGGCTTCTGGCGGAAACGTGAAGTGAAACGACTCTACAATTCGACCGACGGGGGTCTGCAATGATTACCGATGAACAGATCGCCTTTTTCCGCGCCTTTGGCTATCTGGTGCTGCGGCAAGCGTTCGACCGGCAGGAGACGGATGCCATTGTTCGCGAATTCGACCGCTTGATGACGTCGGACCGGCAGGGGCAGCCCTTCGGCGGCGAGAAGCGCCAGTCCCTCTACGGCATCGCCGAGCTGAGCCCGCTGCTGACCGATATGGTGGCCGACGACCGTATCTATGGCACGGTGGCGACGCTGCTGGGCGACGGCTTCCTCTGGCTCTGTTCCGAAGGGCAGCTCTACGTGGAGGATACCCAGTGGCATCCGGACGGCACGCGGCTGGACTACCGGCCGATGAAGGTCTCACTCTACCTGGACAACCTGACCGCGGCGACGGGGTGCCTGCGCCTGATTCCCGGCTCGCATCAGCTGCCGCTGCATGAGGCGCTGAAGCCGATGGATCAGTTCGCGCTCTCCGGCGACGAGATCCCCTGCTTTCCCTTCGAATCGCGGCCCGGCGACGTCTGCTTCATGGACATGAACGTCTGGCATGCCTCCTTCGGGGGCGGGCGCGGCCGCCGTCATATGGCAGTAAACTTCGTCCCGCAACCGAAGACCGACGCCGACACGGAGATGCTGAAATGGAATCACGGCGTCGTGCTCGAGGCGATCGAGGGCTATCAGTTCAGCCAGCCGCAGCGCGTCTTCACCGATGAATTCCTATACAGCGAGAATCCTCGCATCCGCCGGATGTCGGCCAAGTGGGTTGAGTTGGGCCTGACGTAGGCGGCTTCATTCCACACCACCAACAGGAAAACCAATGCCATGAAAGTACTCTATCTGCGCGCGGCGAGTGGCCTTGACCGCGCCTATCCCTATTTTGCCGACGCGATCGACGAACGCTATCAGGTCGAGATCTTTGACCCCGACAAGCCGGCGGAGGGGCAGTTTGAAGGCGTCGAGGTAGTGATCGACCCGGGCGGCGCGGTCGCCACGCGCCCGTTGATCGATTTGGGGCAGGCAGCCGGTGTCAAGCTGTGGCAGGTCACCACGAATGGAACTGACAAGGTAGACGTGGAGTATTTTCTGGAGACCGGACTGGCGCTGGCGAACTCGCCCGGACCGCTGAGCGCGGTGCCGCTGGCTGAGCACGCGCTGATGATGATTCTCTGTTTCGCCAAGAACTTCAATCAGAATCGCGCGGACAGTTGGGACCGCATCATCTGCGACGAGATGGAGGGACAGGTGCTGGGCCTGATCGGCTTCGGCGCCAGCGCGCGCGAGCTGGCGCGGCGGGCCTGGCCGCTGGGCATACGCATCATGGCGACCGACGCGGTGGCCTTCCCGCAGGAGGAGCTTGACGAGTTCCACGTCGAGTTTCTCGGCCGGCCGGACCAGTTTGACCAGGTGGCGGCCGAGGCGGACTATCTCTCGCTGCATCTCCACTTGAACGCGGAAACGCGACATCTGATCGACCGCCGCGTGTTCGGCCTGATGAAGGCGTCGGCGGTACTGATCAACGTGGCGCGCGGCGAGCTGGTCGACGAGGAGGCGCTGATCGAGGCGCTGCAGCAGGGCCGCATCAAGGGTGCCGGTGTCGACGCCTTCGCACAGGAGCCGCTGCCGCCCGACCATCCGCTGCAGCAGCTGGACAATGTCATTCTGACGCCGCACTCATCGGGCTTTACGCCGGGCACGGCACGGCGGCGCATGCAGGCGGCGGCCGCCAACGTGGACCGCATTGCCCAGGGCCTGCCGCCGGGCGATCTGGTCACGATGTTGATCCGATGAGCGCCATAATGTGCCTTTTGTGCGCTGAGCCGCCGTTCGGCAGGCAGCCGCAAGGACAGAACCTCGACAGATCAAAGACAAACTAGATTGGAGGAAAGATGGCGGGATTCAAAGTTGCCATGGTCCACATGGATGCGGAGGAGCTGCCGGCTTGGGTCACCGAGACGATGGCGGAGCACGACATTGAGTTCGTTTTTGTGGAGTGCGAGACGCGCGCGCAGTTGGCCGCGTGCGCGGGCGACGCCGACGTGGTGTGGGTGTGCGGCGGCAGCCCAATTGTGACGGCTGAGAACATTGCCGACCTGGCCCGCTGCGGCGCGATCATCCGGACCGGCAGCGGCACCGACAATATACCGATCGAAGCTGCAACCGAGCGCGGCATCATCGTCGCCAACACGCCGGAGGCATTCAACGACGGCGTTTCCGATCATGCGATCGGGCTCCTGTTGGGGGTCGTGCGGCAGATCGGGCTCCAGGACAGGCTGGTGCGCAGCGGCATCTGGGACCGGGAGGCCGGCTATCCCAGCTGGCACCTGCAGGGCCAGACGCTGGGGCTGATCGGTTTCGGCCATATCGCCCGCCTTGTGACGCGCAAGATCAGCGGGTACGAGATGAAGGTGCTGGCGTATGACCCATACGTGAGTGCAGAGGAGATGGCCGAACACGGCGTGCAGCGGGCGTCGACGGAGGAGGTGCTGTCGCAGTCGGACTTCGTTTCGCTCCACTGTCCCCTGCTGGCCGAGACGCGCCATCTGATCGGCGAACGCGAGTTGCGCCAAATGCAGCCGCGCGGGATTCTGATCAACACCTCGCGCGGGCCGGTCGTGGACGAGGCCGCGCTCTACCGCGCGCTGAGCGAGGGTTGGATCGCGGCTGCAGGCCTCGACGTGCTGGAGCAGGAGCCGGCCGCAGCCGACAATCCGCTCTTCGGCCTCGACAATGTCGTTTTCACGCCGCATATCGCCGGGTACACCGATCGGTCGCTGGAGGACAGCTGGCGCCTTTCGGTCGAGACCGCGGTGACGCTGTCGGAGGGGCGCTGGCCCCGATCTTACGTCAATCCCAACGTCGAACCGCGTTGGCAGTTGCAAAGGAGCTGATGGCATGAAGAGTTCTGAGCTGAAGAAGCGTCTGCACGGCGGCGAGGCCGTCTACGGGACCTGGTGCGTTTCGACCGATCCGCTGGTGGCCGGCACGGTCGCGCGCGCCGGTTACGACTGGGTAAGCGTTGACATGGAGCACTCGCCGCGCAACGACGAGTCGCTGCGCTACATCCTCTGGATGGTGCGCGACACGCCGACGGTGGCGATGGTGCGGGTGAAGGACAACCGGCCGGACGCGATCAAACAGGCGCTCGATCACGGCGCCAACGGGGTTGTGGTGCCGCTGATCGAGTCGGTCGCCGACGCACAGCGGGCGGTGGCGGGCGTCAAGTATCCGCCGGAGGGCGTGCGCGGCTACGGCCCGTTCATGCCTTCGTTCGGCTGGAACGACCTCGAATACCACAGCACGGCCAACGAGGAGACGGTCGTCTACGTGCAGGTCGAACATTACCGCGCGGTCGACGTGATCGAGGAGATCGCGGCCTTGCCGGGCATCGACGGCCTCTTCATCGGCCCCAACGACCTGACGCTCTCGATGGATATCTTCCGCGCGTGGGATGGCGAGGAGTTCATCTCCACGATCCAGCGCATCGTAGCTGCCGGCGACGCCAACGGCATCCCGGTCGGCTTTCCGGTCGATGTGCTGAACGGGGCCGCCAACGGCATCGCCTGGGTGAAAGAGTATGCCCCGACGATGCGCCTGCTGGCGATCGGCGCCGACCTGGGCTTCGTCGCAGCCGGGGCGGAGGCCGCGTTGAAACAGATCTCAGGGGATGGTGTCTGAGATAGAATGCGTCATGCCTGTTCGTTGGGCTACGCCCGGTGGAATTCGATACGCCGGCTTTCCCGGTTCGAGCATATGTTCATCTCGAATTGAAACTCGCAATCGAATTCGAAAGTGACTGGGTTATTGTCCAGGCTGCCGTCTGCTCTTCGACGCCCTGCGCGGCGACATTGGTCGGCGAATGATATAGCGGAGCATTCTGCGGTGGACTCTGTCGTAGGTACAGACAAAGCTAAAGCTCTCCAACGATTGGCCTCCTCCTGTCCTGCCAAAGGCTGGTGAACGTAGCCGTAGTCGTGGGGTTAGCCGCCATCCACAGAGTCACCGACTGAGGTTCAAATTGTTCCCAAACCCGCCATGAAATTGCTCCGAACTTCGTTCACCAGACCAAGCTGTCATGGAAAATCAGTCAGGTTTACACTTCCACAACCTGATAGCACAGAGCTTCTTGCGGTATGAACGTCGTGTACAAAGAGATTCTTTCGCCAGCGCCTCCATTTCCGAGGGATAGGGCCAATCCCCCGCCGGCGCTGGGACCGTTGCACGACAACTCATGAACCAGGGCACGCAGCATTTCGGCATCCTCCAGCTTTGGGAAAATCCCAACGGCTCGCAGCCGAACTTCCGCCGGTGGGGCAGTTTGTTTTTTCCAAGGAAAGAGCGAATTGATCCCTTCATAGTCGAAGCGGAGCCGCGAGGTGTCAATCCCCTTCACCGTGAGCCGCTCGGTTACGATCTCAGCGGCGAGTTGTGCCCGCTCGTAGGCGCCACCGCCTCCATAGGAAATCTCCCCAACCCCTAAATACTCCTCATGTACGTTGAGTGGAACCAACACTTGCGCTGGCTTCGGGTGGCCGCCCGTGCCCGTGACCCGCACCTGGTCCGGACCGATGTCAGTGATCTCGGTGGTCGTGAAGTCGACCACCGCGTCGGTGTGTTTATAGTTCGCCGGGTCACCGATTTCATACAGGAGTTGCTCAAGGCACGTCATCCGATTGACCACACCGCCCGTCTCAGGAAGCTTGGTGATGATGCCATCACCGTTTGGCTCCACGAGCGCGATGGGGAAGCCCACTCGCCCCAGACCCGGGGCCACTTTGTAGGGCGGATCGGGGAAGTAGCCACCGGTGACCTGCGCGCCGCACTCCATCAGGTGTCCGATGCAGAGCCCCTTCGCCAATAGGTTCCAGTCGTCGTAGCGCCAGCCAAACTCATATATCATCGGCGCCAGGAACTGGGTCGAGTCACCGACCCGGCCACAAACGACGATGTCTGCGCCACGGTCCAACGCCTCGACGATGGCTTGGGCGGGAAGATAGGCATTGGCGGACAAGAGCCTGCCGCCAAACGACGAGATCGGCTCACCGGTCTCTGCTACAGGGAGATCGCGCGCACTGACAAAGTCGAGCACGTCATCGCCCACGACAGCCATCACCCTGAGATGCGGCACTTTCAGATCACGACACAGTTGCTTCGTCCACTGCGCGATGCCATAAGGATCAGTGATGCCCATGTTCGTGATGATCTTTGTGTTGGTGGCCGCGCAGGCCGCAATGACTCTCGGCATGCGCTGTTCGTTGAGTTGGTAATACGCCGTTCCTCCCATCTTCTCCCCAAGTTTAAAGCTTCCGATCCCTTCCGACATGTTGTCGAAGACCAGATAGTCTGCCGAGCCGCTTTCCGCCAGCTCAACTGCCGCTTCAATGTTATCCCAACCGTGGGCGGAACCGCACCCCAGACGAAGAACGTCCTTTCCCTTCGCGGCCAGTTGCGGTGCGTTGTGAGCAAATTCTGTGGGATCAGTCGATGCGGTTGTTTCGCTAAGCATAGCGTCCCGCTGGCCAACACTGGATGGCGCCAGATCCGCCGGCGCGTCGATCTCCATGTCGAGCAGGATGGAGCTGAAGCATTTGCCTAGATTGTCAAGGATCGGCGTTCCCGTCTGGCTGCCTTCCAACACGCTGGATACTACGAAATTGAATGCGCCCACCTTGGGTAGTTCATACCGCGTGACGGGGCCAGCAGTCATCTCGTTCACATACTCAGCCACCACCTGCGCGGTGACATGATCTTTGAGCCATTGATAATGCTTTGGATCATATACCGCGATCCCGATGTTCACTCCATCGCCCTTATTGCCAGAGCGTGAGTGACATATCTCCCTAAGTCGTATTTTTCCCGTCATTGCAGACACTCCTCCGGTGAAGGGATTTGTATGCCTTTGGTTGCTTCTCAATCACATGCGAAGGGCGACACTTTCGCTCCGCACGGCCGTTGAACCTGCGCAAATATGCGGCCTGAGTTGGCCACTCCGCTTTGCAACTCATCGGTCCCAGATGGCATCGACTAGCGAAGGTTGAACATCCGCGCCACATTGCCACCAAGGATGAGAGACTTCTCCTCTTCCGACAGAAAATCGCAATAAGACCGGATATAGTCCAGGGATTGTCCATATGTGCACCAATTCCACGTCGTCGGCATATCCGATCCCCACATCAGTTTCTCAATGCCCAACTCACCACGCAATTTTTTTATCATCTCCTGAGCTCCAAGGTAAGGATACTCGGGCCAACGGTACACAGAATGGAACAACAACTCTACATTCATGTTTGGACGCTGCAGAAGTGTCATGAGTTGCTCCGGAATGTGGTAGCGCAACTCGTCCGGCCTCACACCCTTCTTGAAGGTATCAATTCCATGGGTAAGCACCGCGGGGATATCAGGATGCGTCTCTGCCCACCGGTCCAGTTCGACCACATATTGCATGATGGCCGCAAATTGGTTGCGCCATCTGGCGGCGAGATACCACCACACGGGGATCTCTAGCGCTCGCACGCGATCCCACAGTGGGTCGAATTTGGTGTCGTGCAAATGATCGGACCAGTTGTTAAACGCAAACGGTTCCACACTGAAGTAGAGCCCACTGAGCTTCTCTTCCAAGATAGCGCGTTCCAACTGATCGTGCTGTGCCGGCCGGTCCGCCTCCCATTCCTGGATCTGCGCCAGCCCAACGAACCGTCCCGGGTATTGTCGGATGCACTCGCCGTAGTATTCGTTGATGGAGCCGTAAATATGGTCACTTTGAAGGACAGCCATGTCAATGCCCACAGCGTCCATCTCGGCTACCATCTGCTTTGCAGGCGCCGCCATATCGTCCAGACTGGAAGGCGTAAAACATTGCAGATAGTAATCCACTTCTTCAATGGTGATTTCCAGCCGGCCAAGGGTGCCGACGCGAAAGTTCACATCTGGCATGTCATTGATGTCGTCGGAGGCGAAATCCAACAGCGGTCTATCCACACGCGAGCCGTCGCCCATTCGCCAAAACGTGCGTGCATCGCGCATGTGGTATTGAAACAACTTCATGTTTAAATCTGCACGCTCTCCGGTACCGAAACGCGGAAACGTATGAAAATGAGCATCGACGATCATTCTTGCACGTCCCTTCCTAAACTGAAGCCTAGTGGTGGTCGACTATTGGGTTTATGGGCATGTTCTTCCATTCAGGGATAAACTTAACCAGATTCTCGACGGCAATATTCAACCACTGCCGGCCCTTTTCTGCCGTCGCCACCGTAGGGTCGCCCATGATGCCATACTTGTCACCGCCCATGGCGCCCATCCATCCTACGTACATCGCCGGGCCAACAGGGGTCCCTCCTGCTGACCCCGCCTCCGGAGGTTGTCTTATGTCTCCATTCCATAGTTCCTTGACCGCCTTGTCCATCTGCACTAACTCAGAGTCTGTGTGCAACACTACCGAAGTCTCCAGCTCACCGGCATGGCCCATGCCACCATATTCGGAATCAGAGATACTGTTCAGCGCTTCCTGTGGGACAAGATGAGTCCATGAGATGATGCAGGCTGCTGCGGGATTAGGAAACGTCCTGACGTTGAGTCGTCTCATGGCCGCATTCAGGTATGGTGGATTGCCACCATGGCCGTCTACGACGATCATCTTTTTAAAACCATGCTGGGCAAGGCTGAATAGAATGTCGCTAACGTAACCGATCAGATTCTGTTCGGTTATGTCAATGGTGCCCGGGAAATTAGTGTGATGCGATCCATAACTGTAGTAAACGGGTGGCATGACTATGGCATCGTACTTCACCAGGTCTGCTGCCAATCTGCAGACCTCACTCGGGGCTACGCAGTCCACCTTGAGGGGGAGATGGGGGCCATGCTGCTCAATTTGGCCGACGGGCAGCAACGGCACCCTTTCCTCTGCAACGATTTCCCTCACCTCCGGAAATGTGAGATCCCAGTAATAGATCTTGTCGATCTTGCTCATATTGTTGAACCTCCTCACAATTCGTTGAGAACCTCTTTCGCGCTTTCGTAGAGGATGTCCACCATTTGATCAACCTCTTCCTCAGTAATGATCAGTGGTGGTGTCAATAAGATGCAGCCAGACCGAGACAGCGTGAGAAGCCCTTTCTCAAACGCTGCCAAACCTATCTTCTGATCGATCTGAGTTTCTACGGGGAATGGTTCCTTAGTCTCGGGGTTCTTGACGAACTCGACCGCTGTTTGTAGGCCTTTCCCCCTGATTTCACCTACAATCCCCAGGTATTTCAGCCTCTCCAACTTGGTCCTGAGGTAATCACCCATCTTACGGGAACGACGGCACAGGCCTCGCTCAATAATCTCGTTTATGCAAGCGATTGCAGCCGCAGAACTCACCGGATTTCCCCCGTAGGTAGATCCGTGCATGAAGGCAAGGCTGTCTTCGCAACTGAGAAAGGCCTCTGCGATACGATCACTGACCGCTATGCCTGAAATAGGCGTGTAGCCCGATGCCATTCCCTTCGCCATGCAAATGATGTCCGGTGTCGTATGAAAGGTGTTGGCTGCAAACATCTCACCCGTACGGCCGAACCCTGTGATCACTTCGTCAAAGATCAGTAGAATTTCATACTCGTCGCATATCTGCCGAAGAATGGTGAAATACTCGTCCGGGGGCACCGCGAAGCCAATAGGAGAGCAAATCGGATCTACAATAATAGCTGCCATTGTCTCAGGCGCCTCAAGTCTTACTATATCCTCAACGATACTGGCACACTTGACGTCGCAGTCAGGATAATTCAGTCCGTACGGGCATCTGTAGCAATGAGGGCCCATCACGTGAATAAAGCCCGTCGGGTAAGGTTCAAAGACCCACTTGGCGGAACCGCCGGCACGCCAGCCCGTTGCAGCGGCTGCACCCATCGTGTGGCCGTGAAAGCCCATGTAGCGTGAGATCACCTTGAATTTGCCAGGATTACCAGTCTGTTTGTGGTACTGCCTGGCTAGCTTCATGGCTGCCTCTGTCGCCTCGGAACCAGAGTTAAGCAACTTGACCGTGTTCAGATCCCCGGGTGTGATCTCGGCTATCAGTTCGGCCAGAGCCAGGGCAGGTAAATTTGTGGCGTGTAGGGCTGGGGTGTAGACAACCTGCTGCAACTGATCCGTCATCGCCTTGATAACCCGCTGATTTCCATAACCAAGGACTACGACACCGCTTGTTCCGCCGAATCCGTCCAGAATTCTCCTGCCCGTAATGTCTTCGAGCCACACCCCCTCAGCGTTTGTCACGATCAGCGGGTTCTTGGCGAATTTCTCCATTTGCGTCAGGTCTACGAAATAACGTGTCAGACGTTCCTTCGACGGATACTCCGAGTTCGCCACGCTCGTGAGGTTGATGTGTGAGGCCTTCATAGCTTGCACATGCCTTTTTCTTCGTAACTGTCCCAAAGCATTTCAGAAGTTCCAAACTCGCTTAAGACTTGGTCCGAACACATTGGAGGTATGACAATGACATGGCAGACCAAATCGATACCCTGGACACCATCTGGGAGGTGGTCGACGACCTGTGGCATGAGATTGAACCCACCATTCTGAACTTGGACCTACAGCAACACGCGGGACGAAAGCGAGCCAACCCCAGACAGATGCGCAGAGGCATCCTCTTTCGTTTGTGTTCTGGAGTGCAATGGAACCGGTTGCCCAAAGAATTGGACGATGACAGTAGACTCCACCGCACTTTGCAGAGGTGGGCGTCGTGCAGGGTTTTTCCAGCGCTCTGAGCAGTCATCCAATCGAGATGTGTAGAGCTGAGTTGCGTGAACTGGGAATGGCAGTCGGCAGACACAGCAATGGGCAAAGCATGTACGGGGAGACCTGATCGGTGCGAATCCTGCCGACCGTGCCAGGGCAGAAAGCAAACGCTGTCTGTGGGTCGAAGAAACAGGAAGATCGCTGATTGTAGCTGTCGCCGGTGCCCATGCGCGTATGATACCAAGATCCTGGCGCAGATGTTGCAGAGCATCGTAGTCGCACGTCCGGCACCCAGCCCGCAGAATCTGTGTCCGGATAAAGGCTAATGACAGTCCCACGCGCCACCAGACTGTGGCTGTGTATGGGCAGGTGCCGCATAAACGCCGGATCGGAGAAGCAAATGCAGAACCAATCAGGTAACAAGACTCTGCCGGCTCGGCGCTGGGGGGTTGAGCGGGTCCTGGCAGGCTGTCGAAGTGTTGCGCCATTATGGTGGGCTATGACATGAAAACACGCGACTACCTGGCGATGTTGCAGTTCGCATGTTCTCTGATCTAAAGTTAATCCCGTTCGAAAAACACCGCTAACTTGCTAACGGACAGTTACTCAGTTCTGTGATGCCGTCTGATTGTGCCCACTACGTGGATGCTCCCGATTCATCGGCCGGCATCACTTTCCATCCAGATATGAAAATCGCTTTCTCGCCATGTGTACTGCGGCCTGTATCCCAACATGCGAGCCGCCTTCTTGTTCGAAGCGAGCGAGGCATAGCCTTCCAAGGTTGTCTTCACAGGCACATTCGGATAGTAGCGAGAGATCAACGCGCGAGTCTTCACGGTGGAACACGTATCATCACCATTGATGAGAAAAACTTCATGCGTGATTTCGTCGTTCTCTACCGCCAACCTGAAGGCCCGCGCTGCATCTCTCACGTCCGTGACGGCCCACAAATTGTTTCGACCCCACTTAGGATGTAGAGGATCTTCTATACATCGCCGGTACTCTGACCAAAGTTCTTCTACAGTGCGCAGCTCAGGGTACTGTCCGCTATTTCCCCTGAAGAATCCCGACCTGACCGCAATTTCGGCCCCCTTCCTATCGAGGTGCCAATTGGCGTTTATGCGCAGGCAAATGGTCTGCATGCCGTAGGCGTCGAAATACCTCTTGCAGGTGAGTTCGCCGACCAGTTTGCTCAACCCGTATTCATCTTGCGGCTCGCAGGGGTGCTCCTCGTCAAGCGGAAGATAACGTGGATTCACCTCACGCCTCTGGAAGGTAAAGCCCATCGCTGCGGCAGAAGAAGCGAAGACAACCTTGCCCACACCCTCGCAAAAGGCTGCCTCTAAGACGTTAAAGGTCCCCAAGGTGTTAACGCGTATGAGTTGCTCTACTGGAACCCAGCCGGGCGCCGGCACTCCTGCTAGATGAATGATGGCGTCCTGTCCCTGACATGCCTCCTTAAGCTGGTTTAGGTTAGTAATATCGCCTTGGATGAAGGGCACCCCTTCCACTAACGGTGCTGTACGACTATAAGATGAGACAATGTGACCATGACGAAGCAGTCCCCGGAGAATGTAGCCCCCAATCCTGCCGCTGCCTCCCAGCACGAGAACGTTCATGAGACCACTTCCTCCATGACTTGGTTTTGCCCCCAGTTCACCGCTTTCGCGTTTCCAAGCCAGTAGTATGACTACCCTTTGACCGCCCCCGTCGACAGCCCACCGATGAGGTATTTCTGAAAGAACAGGAACAAAATGGCGACCGGCAAGGTCGTAAGCGCGGCCGAGGCCATTATCGTCCCCCAAAATACGCCCGATTCGCCACGCACGAAAGACCGCAGGACGGGCGGCAAGGGCTTGACGTTATCGCGAGAAGCGAACATAAAAGCAAACAGAAATTCGTTCCACGTCATAATAAACACGAAGAGGCCTGCGGCCACGATGCCTGGCATCGCGAGCGGGAGAGCCACTCTAACAAGAGCACCCATAGGTGTACAGCCATCCACCAACGCAGCTTCCTCCAGTTCGCGAGGAAGTGACGCGAAGTAGCCAACCAGCAACCAGGTTGCGAGAGGTATCGTCAAACTCGAGTCGGCCAAGATCAGTCCTGGAAATGTGTTCATCAGGTGGAGGGTCTTGAAGATGACCAGAAGCGGTACAAGCAGAACGATTGGCGGGATCAGATAGAGGAGCAAAAGCGAGGTGATCATTGGACGGCGACCACGAAATCGGAAACGTGCAAAGGCGTAGGCAGCAGGAATCGCCAGCGCAAGGGTGAAAACTGTCGTGCTGAGCGTGACTACCAAGCTGTTGCGGAGGTACCTCTCGAAACGCAGAAACTCGAAGAGACGGCGGTAGTTCTCCAGCGTAAAGTCCTGAGGTATCAGGCTAAGTTCTCGCGCGAAGATTTGCTGCTCTGGCTTTATAGAGACACTGAGCACCCAATAGAAAGGGAACAAGGTGTAGAAGATGACAATGAAGCTGGCTATGATTAACAGTGAGGGCCTTACGACGCGTCTGAAGATGTGGCGATCAGCGATCATTTTAGATACTCCATAGACTTCTCCATATTGCGAATATATATTAGTGCGACGAACAGCAAAACGATGGCCAGGATCACTGCCACGGCCGAGCCGTAGCCGACTTCGAACCTTTCGCTGGTCAATATGAAGCTATAAATGGATAGCGTATAGTTGGCCACGCCCGGACCGCCGTCGGTCATCAAAAAGATAGTGTCCACGTGGTGGGACATCCATATGGTTCGGAGTAAGAGCAGAACGAGAATGGATGGCATGAGTTGCGGGAGGGTGACGTAGCGAAACTTTTGCCAGGCTCCCGCTCCGTCGATGAAAGCGGCGTCGTAGAGCTCTGGGTCCAGCGCCTGGAGGGCGGCAAGCAGCATGACTGCCATGAATGGCATCCCCCACCATACCATCGCCAGCACCAGGACGACGAAGCTCAAATTCTTGTCGGCGATCCATGCGATATAGGATGCGATCAATCCCAGCCGGACAAGGAATTCGTTCACCACGCCAAAGTTAGCATCGAACATGTAAATCCAGATGATCACGATGACGGCGGAGGGAACGATATACGGGATAAGAACGATCGTGCGCACGACCCCGCGCCAACGAAAGTTGAGGTTGAGGAACAATGCCATCGGCAGTGCCACAGCCATCTGGAACACGACGACGGTTATTGTCCAACGGAGGGTACGGAACACCGCTCCCCTAAAGTCGTCGTCTTGAACGAGCGCCAGGTAGTTGCCCAGTATCACGAACTCCGCCTCAGACAAACGAAGCAAGTTCATCTCATACAAGCTTACTCGAAGAGCGGTAAGTGCGGGATAGACAGCGATCCCTAACACTACCAGCAAGGCCGGCCCTACCAGTGCATAGGGCATCCAGTCCTTCTGCTTGATACGGAATGAGCCTAATCGGCTCCAAACGGCAAGACTCCTCCCTTGCTCTCGCATCTGAAGACTCCTTCTCCACGTCTTGAGCCTCGGAGTGACACGAACACACGTTGCATCCGCGACAAGCCTAAGTCAGCTTTCTGTTCAACCGCAGAGAGTTCTGGCCGCCAGGGATGTCACTCCCCGGCAAGTTCCTGAGGAAGCACGATCTCTTCCTCAAGGAGGCCTACCTTTTTTGGTAACCTTTGGTGCTAATGTGAGTCCCGTTTGAAACTGAGACTGTTCGCGCGGATGACGCAATTCAAACGTGCCCGTCTCGCCTGCCATCACGCAATACGCAATTCAGAAAAAGCGGGCTCTCAATTTGAACGCACATTAGTAGGATGAATTGAGGCCGCGCGGCGGCCTCTACGTTGCTCGGCTCGATAGCTTGTTGAGAAAAGCAGGGGATTTAGGAATCTCCCCCCGAGGCTCCCTTGGGCTTGTCAGGTATTGACCCAGCAGCCCCGTCCCTAGTGACGGCATCTTCAACAATATTGACCCAAGGTTTTCTACCCTAACCAAACTGCCCCTACCCGAACAGGCCTGCTCAATGATTAGGCGTAACGTTTCAGGCTGAAAGAGAACCTCAAGTATCTATGCGCTGAAATTTCCAGTTTACGTCAGGGCAATGGAATTCTTCGTCTTTCTGAGTTTCTGCCTTTCCGTAGTCGCAGGCGCATACAGGCTACACTCTAGTCTGGTCAGCCTGGACCTGTGTCTTTGACCTCGAAGAGTTGTCCGACGCAAGCCCACGACCTTTAGCCGTGGGTAGCTGACAGGGGAGTGGGCTTAGTGACTCTTCCAGGCCAGAGCGTAAGCCACACTCAGCCTGGAAGAAGTCATTCTGGCGATTGCTACTTCCCCAGCGCCTACACCTCGCGGAAGACGTCAGCAAGTTCCGTCAGTGCCTCCTTTACGGTCTTTTCCTTCAAAAGGGCCTGCTGCCACGCCTTGGTGGGAGCATAATTAATCTCTACCCAATTCTTGTGCCAGTACGGTGGCAGGCGCCAGCGATCTTCCACGCTGAGGGCCGCCAGTGCGAGGGGGTCCTCTTTATAGTACTGATTGTCGGCCACGGACTTGCGGGCCGGCATCATGGCAAACCACTTGCCAAACTCCAATGCAACCTCAGGCTGCGACAAATGCGCCAGGAGTTCCCAGGCAGCATCCGGGGCTTGGGTGGCCGACAGCATCACATTGCCAGTGCTGTGAGCAATGGTCCACGGATCGCCTACCTGCTGATCGGGCCGGGCTATCGGCACCGGGACGTTGTCATACTGGCCCTGCTTCCGCAATTCACCCACCGGGTCAATCATCGAACCGTGGAGGTTCCCGGCAGTCCACCCTGCAATCTTGCCAGCCTGCAACAGGGCAACCATCTGGGGGAAACGGTCTTGCAGCGCGCTCGGCTGGGCGATCCCATCCCAATATAGCTGGGCAATTGTTTGCGCCACCTCCAATGCCTCCGGGCTATCGAAGTCGGTACCGCCTTCCGGGGTGACCCAGTCCAGCCCGAAGCTGGCCATGTAGCACATGACATTGTAAAAGAAGCCAGTTCCGTCTGCAGCGCGCAACCCAAAGCCGTACAGATCCGGCGGGTTGTTCAGCTCCTTGGCGTTCTCTATCAACTCGTCAAAGAACTGGGGCGGCTCCAGCCCCGCCTCTGCGTAGATGTCCGGGCGGTAGTGGTGCATACCGATCTCTGCCCCCCACGGTAAGAGGAGCAAGGGCCGCTCGCCCTCCACCCACCGGTTAGAGTCCACGATCTTGGGCAAGTAGTCATCCTTATCCGTCCAGTCGGCAAAGTATTCCTGGATGGGGCGAGAGATGCCGGCTTGGAAGAATTCCAAGGTCGATACGGTATTGGTGTAGGAGACGTCTGGCCCCCCGGCTCCCGCGGCATGTGCCGTTACGATCTTCTCTCTGGTCGGTAGAGCGGCCGGCTGCGATTCGGGCTCGACGTCGATGGCGTCCTGGCCAGTGTTGAAACTTTCGACCGCTTCAGAGAAGAATTTCGCGAGTTCAGGTGTGTCGGCCCAATACCAGTAGACAATACTGACTGGCTCGGCAGGTGACGGCGCTTCTGATTCAGCAGATTCGGGCGCAGGTGCTGCCGTCGCACAAGACGAAAGCGAGGCCGCCCCGACCGCGAAGGCCGAGACCTGCAGGATTTCCCGGCGGCTCATTCCTTCTTTCCGTTTCATCACTTGCCTCCTTTTAAAATGCATGATTAGGATTCCACATCTCTTGGGCTGCTTGGGCGCTAAATGACATCTGTCAAAAGAGCCGGCAATACCGTTGATCCTCGTAATGTCCTATGATCAACAATCTCCTTTCGCCCAGACCCGGTAGCAACGGTCCAGGCATAGTCAAGGCACTCTGGCTACCTAACCTGGCAAAATAACCAATGTGGATCCCGAATGAGACCAAGAGTTTGAAAATAGCGGAAAGGAGGGCGAGACGCCAGCGATCTCAGGATGCAAGCCGTGCCAGAAGTCTTGGTATCAAATTGAACTTACATCAATTCCACCTCTCTGACCATTGAAATAAGGGAAACCTTTCTTGATGGGTCGGACACATTGTTCATCAGTTTCCGCCAATCCAACCTTTTCTATTCATAGTATATTATATTTACTTAATGTGCAACTCGCGAAATGATCATCCATCGGCGAACTTCCTCTGGCATAGAGATGTGTAAAGCCCTATTCATAGAGAGGAGAGCAACCGATGGATCGAGACCACCTCATCATCTCTGTCTACTGTCCGGTATGCCATCACTTTCGAGAGATCGTAGCAGGCCGGCCTCTGCGCAGACGTGGCTTTGCCCCGGTGTTCAGCGACAAGGAGGTGATCATACTTGAGGTGTGGGGCGCGTATCTGGGATTCGACAAGGATGAAGCGCTTTTCGATTACTTCGTCGCCCATTATCAAGCATGGTTTCCACACCTCAAGGAGCGGACCAGCTTTGTGCGTTAAGCGGCTAACCTGTGGCAAGTCAAGGCGATGAATCAACAACGACTCACGGTGGTCAGTGGACAAGCCTGCGATGCTGTCCAGGCCCTCGACACGATGCCCTTGCCCGTCTGTTTGTACACACTCAGTCAGCGGGACCGTTTTTTCAAGCCCCATGCCGATTATGGGTATTGCGCGGCAAAACAGTTGCCCTACTACGGCTTCAAGATGGGTCCGCGCATTGCACGCACCGGCATGATTGTTCGCTACGCCCTCTTGCCAGCACGACCACATGACCTGCAATTGCTGGACGATCTGATTGAAGAGTACCAAGGTGTTGTTCTGGCAGACAAAGGCTTCATTGATGGCTTTCGCCAACAAGAACTGGCGAAGAAGAAAGAGGTTGAACTGCTCACACCCCCGCGCAAAAACATGAACGTGCGCCTTCCCGACCCTGTCGCTCGAATCAGTACTCGATGGCGCAAGCTGATCGAAACGGTCCGTTCTCATCTGACCGAACGCTACCATATCGCCAACACGGGCGCCCATGACCTTGGGCCGACCGGAATCGACTGATTCGCAAGGTGCTCTCACACACCATCTGCGTCTTTATGAACCTGCAACTCGGTCACCCTCCGCTAAACTTGGATGACCTGGTTACCAACCAATTATCGTACATTGGGTTGTATTTCTGTTTTCGCCATGAGTGAACGTCCAGTGATATGTCAAGCAAGGCGATTCGGGCGTGCGTCCCCAGATTGGGATAAGTCTACTGCTAATAAGCGACTGAAATTAAGATGGAAAGGGGTAGGAGAGAGGGGCAATGGGACGGACACGCAGCGAAGAGAGAAGTCAAGCGTAGTCTGAAAGGTCAGCGGGGGAGACGCGACAGCGACTGTGGTCGTGGCGACAATGTGAGCCGGGGGCTAGGGCTCGTTGACATTTCGGTCAAGCCATATGAGTGTAGCGGCAAAGTGCAGGAAAGCGATGAAGCGTCGAGCTAGCTTTTCATAGCGGGTGAAAATACGTCGATACCACTTGATTCTGTTAATGAAGCGTTCGACGATGTTGCGTTCTCGGTAGCGGATTCGGTCATAGTCATGCGGTTGCTTGCGATAACGGCGGGAAGGGATGACCACCTCTACCTGGTGGGCTGCGAGCAGCTCTCGCAACGGGTCAGAATCGTAGCCTTTGTCGGCAATAACGGCATCAAAATGGAAAGGGGCGAGCAACGATTCAGCTTGGGACATATCATGGCGTTCACCCCCGGTCAAGATAAACTTTAGGGGAAAGCCAAGCGCATCGACGAGGAGATGGATCTTGCTGCTGAAGCCACCCCGGCTCCGCCCTAGGCCCTGTTCTTGCTGACCGCCCCTTTTTTGGACCCGCCTGCTGCGCACATATGGGCGCGCACAACTGTACTATCGGGCATCACCGCTGCCATGTCTGGGTCTTGAGCGAACTGTTTGAACATGTCGGCCCAAACACCGTTCTCTTGCCAGCGTGCGTAGCGTTTGAAGACAGTGTTCCACTTGCCAAGATCGGCTGGCAGTTCACGCCACTGCGCGCCGGTGCGCAGTATCCAGTGAACTGCCGCGACGAAACGGCGACACTTCTCCTCTTGCCCGGCATAGGCACGAGGGTGTCCTTGCAGAAATGCGTACAGCTTCTGCCACTGATGGTCGGCAATCTTATAGGTAGACATCCTACGATTGTCGCCAATTTGTCAGAATCCTTCAAACGTCAACGAGACCTAGTGGTGTAACAGATAGGGTTTGACGGACAAGTGAACTGTGGCATACTCTCTGTAAAGGCGGACACAAGGAGAGGGGAAATGCCAGCGAAACGATATCGGGTGCGCTTGACAGCGGAGGAGCGCAAGGAACTGGAAACGCAAGTGAATACAGGCACAGGGTCGGGGCGCCGCTCAAGACGGGCTCGCATCCTCTTGATGGCCGATGAAGCGCAGGTGGGCGGGGGCTTTAACGACGCCGAGATAGGCAAGGCTTTAGGCGCGCATGCGCGCACAGTCGAGCGAGTTCGGGCGCGCTGTGTCACAGTCGGAATTGAAGCGGCCCTCACCCACACGCGCCCGAAGCGGAAGCGACCGCGCGTATTGGACGGTGCGGGCGAAGCCCGCTTGGTGCAGATAGCCTGTAGCGCTGCGCCCGATGGACAGGAGAGATGGACGTTGCAGATGCTGGCCGATAAGCTGGTCGAATTGGAGGTGGTCGAACGCATTTCGCGCGAAACGGTGCGCACGATACTCAAAAAAACGAACTCAAGCCTTGGTTGAAAGATGTGTGGTGCGTGCCGGAGGCGGCGAGTGCAGAGTTCGTCTGTGCCATGGAAGATACGCTTGCAGTCTATCATCGGCCGCAGGATGAGAAGCGACCGCTGGTCTGTCTGGATGAAGGCAGCAAACAGTTGACCAAAGAGACCCGTCTGCCCCTGCCGCCCCGACCCGGTACGGTGGCCAAATATGACTACGAGTATGAACGCAACGGTACCTGTAACCTCTTTCTCCTTTTCGCACCTCTGCAAGCCTGGCGTCATGTCAAGGTGACAGCGCGCCGTACCATGGTCGATTTCGCCCACTGCCTGCGCGACCTGGTCGATATCCATTTCCCGCAGGCAGAGACGATCGTCTTGGTCATGGATAATCTGAACACGCACAAACTCGCATCTTTGTATGAAGCGTTCCCAGCGGCTGAGGCGTACCGCATTGCCGCCAAACTGGAAATCCATTACACCCCCAAACATGGCAGCTGGCTCAATATGGCGGAAATCGAACTCAGTGTCCTGCATCGACAGTGCTTGAAGGCTCGCATCCCTGACAAACAGACCTTGATGCAGAAAGTCGCAGCTTGGCAAGACCGCCGCAATGCTTCTGCATCGAGCGTCAACTGGCGTTTCACCACCGCTGACGCTCGCATCAAACTCGAAAGCCTCTATCCATCAATAGAAGTTTGTTGAACTACTAGTCTTGTCGAGAAAGTGGAAAGGGTGCGTCTCCGGGTTGGAGTAAGTTTCTGGCTACCTTTGGTCGGCTACGCCAAATGCAGGCGAGCCCCCTGCGCTCCCAGGGATGATGTCCCCGCATTCGAGATGCACCCAATTCTAGCCAGGACTTGCCTGAAGTAGCATTTTGACTGTCCGTCCAGCCTATCAATTCGCTCATCCGGGCGCTTCATGTTTTTTTGCGCCGTACATCTGTCTGGCATCAGAGGGCTACGCGATCTTGAACATGCGGGCCAGGTTGCCGCCGAGGATGAGGTTCTTTTCCGCGCGGGAGAGAAAGTCGCAGTGCAAGCGGATGTAGTCGACCGCCTGCTTGTAGGTGCACCAGAAGCCGGCGCTGAAGGGCATGTCGGAGCCCCACATCAGCTTCTCGACACCCACCTTTTCGCATAGGCCTTCGAGCATCTCCTGCCCCTCGGCATAGGGGTACTCGGGCCACTTGGCCTGCATCAGGACTTCGGCGAAGAAACTGGGACGCTTGAGTAGGTCAATCACCTGGTCGGGTATGCCGATCTCGTGGATGATGGCCGAAGGCACAAGCCCGTGGGTGATGACCGACGGGATGTCGGGGTACGCATTCGCCCAGTTGGTCAGCTCGTCAACCCGCTCCAGGAAGCCGGCGATGCGGTCCTGCTTGCGCGCGTCGATGTACCAGAAAACGGGAATCTCCAGGCGGCGCACCAGCTGCCAAAACGGGTCGAACCGCGCGTCGTCGATCCGGTCGACGTAGCCTCGCAGTGCGAACAGTTCCACGCTGAAGTAGACCCCTTTGCAACCTAACTCGGTAACGGCGCGCTCGAGCCGCTCCAGCTCGGCCGGCTCGCCTGCCTCTGTCTCGCGCACCTGCGCCAGCCCGATAAAGCGGCCCGGGTAGCGCCGAAAGGCCTCGGCGTAATATTCGCTGATGTTGGCGCCGTAGACGTGGTCGCTCTGCAGCACGCCGATGTCGACGCCGGCGACGTCCATTTCGGCGACCATCCGCTCGGGCGTCGCTTCCAGGTTCTCCAGGTTGGGCGGGTAGAACTGCATGAGGTAGTCGACGCCGTCGACGGTGATTTCGGCCTGGCCGTAGCGGCCGAAGCGGAAGTTGACGTCGGGCATCGCGTTGATGTCGTCCGACGGAAAGTCGAGCAGGGGCTCGTTGACGCGCGCGCCGTCGCTCTTGCGCCAGTAGTCGGTGAAGTCGCGCAGGTGGTACTGCCACAGTTTGTGCGCCAGCGCCGCGCTGGCCTCGCCCGAGCCGGTCGCAAAGCGGCGAAAAATATGGTAGTGGGCGTCTATGACGAGCGACTTTTCTTCGTCCTCGGGCTCGACAGGGCGCCAGCCGCCGCCGAAGAACTCCAGTTTTCTTTCGGTCATTGTTGTTTCTCCAACCAGCTGTGGAAGTCGCTCTGCCGCCACGTGAATTGGGGCTGATAGCCCAGCAGACGGGTCGCCTTGGCGTGCGACCAGGGCGAGTCGTGGCCTTCGAGCCGCGCCTTGACGGGCACGCCGGGATAGTGGCGGGCGATCAGTTCGGCGGTCGGCTCCCTTGAGCAGGTGTCGTCGCCGTTGATGAGGAAGACCTCGTGTGCAATCGTGTCGTTCTCGACGGCGAGTCGGAAGGACTGGGCCGCGTCGCGCGCGTCGGTGAAGGCCCACAGGATCTTGTGGGGCGCCGGCGGGCCCGGCGTGGGCCAGTCGCCTTCGGCATCCTCGACCGTCTTGCGGTAGCGGGCCGTCCAGAGCTCTTCGACGCTGAACTGCTGCGCCCAGCCGGAGCTGACCGCCACTTCGGCGCTGGCGCGCTCGAGATACCAGTTGTTGTTGATGCGCAAACAGATGGTGCGCATGCCGAAGCCGTCGCTGTAGCGTTTGCAGGTCAGCTCGGCTAGCAGCTTGCTCAGCCCGTACTCGTCCTGCGGCTCGCAGGGATGCTCTTCGTCGAGCGGCAGATAGCGGGGCCGGAGCGCGTGTTTCTGGAAGGAGAAGCCGGTGGCCGCGCCCGATGAGGCGAATACGATCTTGTCGATGCCGGCCTGGAGCGCCGCTTCGAGCACGTTTGCGGTGCCGACCACGTTGATGTTGAGCAGCTGCGCCGGCGTTGCGCGTCCCGGCCCCGGCACTGCGGCCAGGTGGACGACCGCGTCATGTCCCTGGCAGGCTTGCGTGAGCCCGTCGGGGTCCATAATGTCGCCCTGGATGAATGCCGCGCCGCCGATTCGGGGCGCAGTCCGGCTATAGCTGGTGACGGTATGCCCGGCCTGGATCAGTTCTCGCAGGACGTAGCCGCCGATGGTGCCGCTGCCGCCGGTAATGAGGATGTTCACGAAGGATGCCTTTCGTACAACGCCCGATCTAATGGTAATTCCAAAAGGTACTGGGCTCCGTTGATGTTTCAGAAAACTACTCAAAGAGGTGACATCTACACAAGGCTTGAGAACAGTTTGGATCCTGATTCACCAGACTCTCGTGAACAAAGCCCGCCTCGGGAGCCAGCGCTGTAAACTTTGTCCATCAAATGAACTCAGAAAGAGGCAATGGGTAGATTGGGGCTCTACGGGAGAATCAAGCCGCTGTATGTTTCTATCGGCCAGCGGGAGATCGACGAGTTGACAATGTGCAGACGCCACCAACTGATCCCAATCCTGTGGGGGAAGTGGCGTTGGCGAGGGAAGAGGTGTACTGGTTGGAATAGGCGTGTGTGTTGGTACAGGAGTGGGCGGAATGGGTGGAGTGTGAGTGAATGTTGGGAACGGTTTGACTACTTGCTGGACACTGCCAGTTGAGGGCGAATCTGATGATCGAGATTGTATAGTCAAGAACACCGCCACGATGATCAGACTAACCACCATTCAAATTAGGATGTTGGCGACGGTTTTCATGGTGGTGCCCCCTTGGTGGAAACGGATAGATGGTTGCCACCAAGGCGTCCATTGTTAGAACATTACACAATGACCGCGCCTTGCAGGAAGTCTGTCATGCCGCGCCAAAATGGAGTTGCGATAACTGCGCAAGCAAATCTGGCGACAACGTCCGATGAAGTCGGGGCGCCGAACCGCTCAATCTGCGCCGTGTGCGGGTGGAGAGGGTTCGGAAAGATGCCCCTGAACAGCGGTCCGCAAGAAGTCCAATCCGTCGAGAACATCTCTTGCCAGCCGGTCGGTGCGGGCAATCTGTTCGGCGTTGCGAGCGACCGCCTTGTCTGTGTTGATTATCAAGAGGTTCAGGTTTCGTTCGGTTTCTTTCTGCCGTTCGGCTAGCTGTTTCTGCCCCTCGGCTAGCTGTTTCTGCTCCTCTGCCAATTGCTCCAGGATTTTCTCAACTCGGTCTAGTCTGTCATTACTCTCACTCATTGCTCGCCCCTTTCATGTGGAGCGCATAGTACACTACGTATTCACATTTTGGCAAGCAAAAATTCAGCGTCAGATGTAGCCGGAACGACGTGTCAACCTTTCTAAACCGCAACCGCGCCTTGCAGGAAGTCGGTGAAAGCGCTTACGTTGCCGCGGTGGTTGTACTTGTAGCAGGCTTCGAAAATGTAAGCCGCCGCGTGCTCTTTATCTGCGGTGCCTTGTTAAACCCCTCTATGCTCCAAACAGGTCGTCCACCTTCAAGCTGAAACCCACCAGCGTCGGCGAAGTCAGCGTGTCCCCTTCGCCGAACGTGCCGACAACCCCGTAGCTGTCGTCCCCCAGCAGCAGGACCGTGATGGTGCCCGCGTCGGTGCCCACCAGCCAGTACTCCTTCACGCCATGCTGCGCGTAGAGCGCACGCTTGTAGCCCTTGTCACGCTCGGCGGTGGCCGGGGAGAGGATCTCGACGACGAGGTCGGGCGCGCCGTGCACTCCGGATGGCATGATGATGTCCAGGCGCTCGTTGGAGACCAAGAGCAGGTCGGGCTGTACCACGTCCACATCGGATAGCACCACGTCGGTGAGGGAAAAGTAGATCCGCCCAAACTTTCTTTCTTTGATGTGCTTTCCGAGGAAAAATCCCAACTCTGCCTGGCATCTCTGGTGCACTTCACCCGGCGAGGGAATCCTTAGCAACTCTCCATCAAGGAGCTCGTACCGCTTGTCTTCCGGCGTGGTCAGGTAGTCGGCGTAGGTGAGCTTCAGCCTCGACCTCTCACCAATCATCAGTCCTACTCCGATGCGTAATACTGCCCTGAAACGAAACTCGCGGCGGCTGCCGGCGGAAATTAAGAATTGATGTGTTGGTTGTGACGCTTTACCCCTTAACCGCCCCACCGGTGAGGCCGGCGACGACGAAGCGCTGGCCCAGGAAATATAGCACGACGGCGGGGATGGCCATGAGCAGGGCGCCGGCGCTCAGCTCACCCCAGCGGTAGACATCGAGCTGGATGAAGCTGGCGAGACCGATCGGCATGGTCTGCGCTTTTGCGGTCTCGGTCAGGATGTAAGCGTAGAAGAACTCGTTCCAGGCGAGCGTGAAGGCGAAGATAGCGGCGGCGGCGATGCCGGGGGAGGCGAGCGGCAGCACGATGCGCACCCAGGCGCCGACGCGGGTGCAGCCGTCGATCATGGCGCACTCCTCCAGCTCGACCGGGATGTTCTGGAAGTAGCCGCGCAGCATCCAGACGCCGAAGGGAACGGTGAAGCTGGAGTAGACCAGAATCAGTCCGAAGCGGCTGTCGACCAGCTTGACCGACGCCATCATCACGTACAGGGGGATAAAGAGCAGAGCGGGGGGCACCAGGTAGGCGAAGAAAACCGCCATGCCCAGCCGTTGCCGGCCGGGAAAGCGCAGCCGCGCCAGCGCCAAGCCGGCAAAAGTCGCGATCACGACCGACAGCAACGTCGCGCCGAGCGAGATTGTCAGGCTGTTGAGCGTAAGTTTCTCGAAGTGGAGAAAGGGCTGCGTGAACAGGCCCCTGTAGCTGATGAGCGTCGGTTCGTTCGTCCAGAAGATGGGGATGCGCACCGCCAGGTCCTTGGGATGTTTGAACGAGGCCAGCACGATCCAATAGGTCGGAAACAGCACGCAGGTGAGGACAATGATCATCCAGATCGAGCCGGCAACCACCTTGAGACGCCTCTCCCATTTCAGTCCAAGCGTCATGTCTCGCTCTCCTCTCTGGACGTGATAAAGTAGTTCAACAGAAGCACGAGAATGACCAGAACGGGGAAGGTCAGCACGGCATAGACCGCGCCTTTGCTCAGATTTTTGGAACCCGCCACGAACGCCTGCATGTAGGCGGCGATTGGCAGCGTGGTCGTCGCTTCACCCGGTCCGCCCGTAGTTAGCAGCCAGATGACGGTGAACTGATTGAATGTCCAGATGGTGGAGAGGGTGAGCGCCACCATAAGGACCGGAAAGACGCCCGGCAGCGACACGTAAAGGAAGCGATGGATAATTCCGGCGCCGTCCACTTTGGCGGCGTCATAGAGGTCGTCGGGGATGGGGGAGAGGCCGGCCAGCAGGGTGATGGCGAAAAACGGAAAGCCCTGCCACACGCCGACAATAATCGCCGAAGGCATCGCGTATTCGGCCTTGGCCAGCCACAAAATCGGTTTCTCGATCAGATGTGCCTTGACCAGGATGTAGTTGAGGACGTTGGTCGTGTCGTTGAAGAGAAATCGCCACGTGACAACGGCTGTCAGCGGGGGCAGCGCCCAGGGCAGCAGCACGGCCGCCCGCGCCAGCCCGCGTCCGGGCCAGTTCTCGTTGAGCACGAGCGCGGTCGCCATGCCGACGCAGACCTTGATCGCGACCGAAGCAATCGTGAAATAGAACGTCCGCCCCAGTGCCGGCCAGAAACCGCCCTCCGACAGGACCGCTGCATAGTTTACGAAGCCGACGAAGGGCATATCGCGCACGCCCAGCAGCTTGGTATGCAGGCTGATCCAGATGGCATACAGCGTCGGGTAGCCGATCAGGCCGAGAATGGTCGCCAGCGCGGGCACCATCAGGGCGATCCCCAGGACCGTTTCCTTGGACAGGCCCAGCCGCGACCTCTGGTCAGCCAAGCCGCGCGTCTGTTCGGAACCAGCGCGCCCCGCTGCTGATTGCGTCATGACTATGTCCTACTCTGTGGAGAAAAGCCAGTGGCCGGAGATTGGGCCGGCCACTGGCCATTGTTGGCTTGCTGGCTCAGCCGCTCAGGAAATCCTCTCTGGCTGACGCCACGATATCGTGCGCTTCCTTCATCGCCTCCGCCGCCGAGAGACCGTCGAGAATGACGCGCGAGCAGGCTCTGCCGGCCCACGTCAGCCACATGCTGGTCCACGGCGCAGGCGTGGCCGGCCAGGACTCGTCGCGCATGATAGGCACCACGTTTTCGACAACCTGCCGGTTCCAGCGGTCCTCGGAGAAGTAGGGATCTTCGTAGGCGCCCATCAATGCCGGGAAGAGATAGCTCTGTCCCATCTGCATCATCTTGATGTAGACGTCGGGCGACCACAGGTGGCGCAAGACATCCTGCGCCTCATCGGGGAAGCTGGACTCCTTGTTGATGCCGAATGCCTGCCCGGCCTCGGTCTGGGCTTGCGGGCCGATTTCGGCCGTGCGCTGCGGCCATGGCGCGAGGTAGGTCTTGTCGAGCAGGTCCTCGATCGGCGTATCGCCGCGGCGCACTGCGGCCAGGATGCTGCCCGGGTTCATTGCCGTGGCGATCTGACCGGTGAGGTAGCCCTGGTTGTTGCCGCCGCCTTCCCAGTTGACCGCGGCCGGCGGCACGACTTCGTGTACGGTGTAGAGGTCGGTGTACCACTGGAGCGCCTCGATGTTTTCGGGCGAGTCGATGGTGATGTCGCCCTCCTCGTTGAAGGCGGCGCCGCCGAATGCCCACATCAGGGGCTGCAGGTGCATCAGGTCATCGGACACGCCGTAGGCGAAGCCGAGGCCGTAGAGGTTTTCGTCGGCGTTGGTGTACTCCAGGCCGAACGCGACCATCTCATCCAGGTCGGCGAACGGCAGCGTGAAGCCTGCCTCGTTGACCAGGTCCTCGCGAATGTGCATGAATGCGGGCGCGAAGCCGATGTCGAGCATGTAGCCTGTGCCGTCGAGCATGAAGTTGCGCTCGGCGGTCGGATGCCAGCCGCCGAGACCATCACCCACCTCGTCCCAGACCTCCTGGATCGGAAGCATGCGGCCATCGCGCATGAAGGTCTGCGTTGCCAGCTGGGGCGAGAAGATGTCGGGCAATGTGCCGCCCTCAGCCGCGGCCGACAGCTTGGCGGCGAACTCCTGGAAGCCGCCGGGGATGGCCTCTACGTCGACGACGAAGCCAATCTCGCGACCGGCATTCTGGGCTTCCTCGTTGAGGTGCAGGTTGATGTTGGGGTTGAAGAAGCGGGTCGTCCACATGCGCAGGACTCTCTGCTCCGCCGGGACTTCAACCGTGACCGTCTGCGGCGCCTCGCAGGCAACCGCCAGCAGGCCCGCGCCGGCGACCACAGCCGTGTTGCGCAGGAACTGGCGGCGGCTCAGACCCTTCGGCGCGCTGCTCGGACTGTCGTTCACTTCGTTGACGGTGACGTTCTCAGCCATTCTGCTTTCTCCTTGCGTTTGTCGTCTGACCAATACCTTTTTGTAAGAATTCGCTGAATGAATTACCACACTGTTGCAGATTCTGTCATTCACCCTCCTTCGTCTCCTGCCAAAGCTCGTGAACCGAAGCGACCTCCCACCAGGTCGGGCCGACAGGGTTCTCCAGCAGCATCGGCCTGATGAATTCGGCAGCTTTTTCCAGGCCTTCCTTCATTTCGATATACTCGCTCTCCATCTCTAGCGTGAGAATGCCGGTATAGCCGATGAATCGGAGCGTCGAAATAACCTCGCGCCAGGTTGTGGCGTCGTGGCCCCAGCCGGGAATGGTGAAGGTCCACGAACGGTGCTGGAACTGCTTGAGGTCGGTCGAGTCGAAGTAGCCGCGCACGCGCAGATTCGGTTCGTGGATCAGCGTATCCTTGAGATGGACCGCCTGGATGAGGTCGCTGAGCTCGTGGATGGCCTCAAAGGGGTCGATCCCCTGCACCCACATGTGGGAGATGTCGAAGTTGCAGGCGACGACGGGTCCGAGCTCGTCGCGCAGCCGCCGCAGCTTGACCGGGTTGTGGACCATGTCGTTGATCTGCATCTCGAAGCAGATCGTGACGCCGTGATCGGCCGCGATTTTGCCGTGCTCGCGCCAGAAGGGCAGCAGCCGCTGCTCCCACTGCCACTCGAGCGCATCGCGCAGGAAGGGCAGGTCGGTGTTGACGATCCATGCCGGCAGGCTGTCGCCTTCGGCGCCTTCGGGCAGGCCGGCCACGAGCGCGAGGCGCGTGCAGCCTATTTTTTCCATGAACTTGCAGGTCTGGCGAAATTCGCGCGAATACTCCGCCGCGATGCGCTTGTCGGGCACGAGGGGCGTGCCGTGGCCGGCGAAGGAGTAGATTTCGAGGCCGCGCGAGGCGAATGCATCCAGCCAGCGGTCGAGTTCTCCCTGGTCGGCCAACAGCTTGTCCACGTTGCAGTATTTCTTGGCGCCGGGGCCGATCGCGGCCACTTCCATGGCCACGACCTCCTGTTCCTGGCAGAACTGGAGACCATCTTCGAAGTCCAGCATGCTGATGAAGAAGGTATTCATGCCGAGTTTCATGTTGGCTGCCTTTCGCGTAATGAGGGGAGCTTGGGCGGACTCACGCGGTTTTTGGCGCTGAGGTTGTGTTGGACGCTTGCATCCTCCGCTGGCTCGCGTTTGCTCGACAGGCGCAATGTTGGGGAGAGAAGAACCTCTTCTTGAGCGCATTATAGGGAACTCCGTGAAGGGTGTCAAAAAGTGACTGCGTGCCCCGAGCGGGTAGTTGACCAGGCATCCCGTTACGTCTGGCAATGGCGGTCTACTGCCGGTTTGATTACCCGAAATGGTCCTCACCGGGGCGAATCTGGGCCGATTCGGAGGCCGTTGACAGGAGCGTTGCGGCGTGTATAATGCCCACTGCACAGGCCCTGAGGGTCCGACCGTACCTACCACTTCGTGCGAGGGAGACAGCCATGAAACTGGGAGCGATCTCGACTGTATTTGTGGAGCAACCGTTGCGGGAAGCGGCCCGGCGCATGCACGAAATGGGGCTGGAGGCGATCGAGATCGGGACCGGCGGCTTTTTCCCCAAGAACCACTGCGATCCGGCCGAGTTGCTGGCGGACCAGGCTGCGCTGGAGACTTTCCAGGCAACTCTGGCCGAATACGGGCTTGAGATCAGCGCCTTTGCCATTCACGGCGAGCCTCTGCACCCTGACCCGGCGATCGCTGACCCCTATCGGAAAGAGCTGCGCGACACGTATGCACTGGCCGCGAAGGTGGGCGTGACGCGCCTGACGCTTCTTTCTGGGCTGCCGGAAGCCGTTCCGGGCGACCAGGAGCCGAATTGGATCCTCTACCCCTATCCGCCGCGGCTGATGGAGATGTACGAGTGGCAGTGGAACGAGCGGCTCATTCCGTACTGGAAGGAGGAGGTTATTGCAGCCGACGACCACGGCGTGCAGCTGTGCATGGAGATGCACGCGGGCAGCATGGTGTTCCGGACGGACCAACTCCTGCGTATGCGGGACGAGGTCGGCCCGGTTATCGGCTGCAACCTGGACCCGTCACACCTAATCTGGCAGGGGATGGAGCTGCCGGAGGTCATTCGCGCGCTCGGCGATTCGATCTATCACGTGCACGCCAAGGACAGCCGGCTGGACCCGCACAACGTGCGCGTAAATGGCTTTCTTGACCCTTACTCGTTCCAAGACAAAGAGCGGCGCAGCTGGATCTTCCGCACGGTCGGCTACGGCAACGGCGAGGGTTTCTGGCGTGAATTTGTAAGCTCGCTCCAGCTGATGGGCTATGATGACGTCCTCTCGATTGAGCATGAAGACCCGCTGATCGACCCTGAAGAAGGGTTCGAGCTGGCAGTGAAGTTTTTGCAGAGCGTGCTGATCCGCAAGCCGGCCGCCCGGCTCTGGTATGAGTAGCAGAGGCGCGGCGCGGCGATGAAACTCGGTCTCAACCTCTGGATCTGGGATGCTCCGTTTCGCACCGACAGGCACCTGGCGCTGATCCCGCTGGTCAGGACGCTGGGGGCCGAGGTGGTCGAATTCGCTCTGGAGGACGATTCGGTCGTCGACGAGCAGCTCTTGCGGAGGACGCTCGCAGACGAGGGGCTGGCGTGTTCGGTTGTCGGCCTGTTCGGACCGGACCGTGACCTATCGCGGGATTCTGCCGAGGTTCGGCAGAGCGGGTTGTCTTACGCGCGGCGCTGCATCGATGTGTGCGCGGGCGTGGGGGCGACGCTGTTTTCGGGCGCGGTCGCCGGTTGCGGCGGTAAGGATCTGCTCTCGCCCGACGCGCGCCGCGACCGCTTCCAACGCGCGGCGGAAAGTCTGCGCGAGTTAGGCGATTACGCGTCGGAGGCCGGGGTCGTCGTTGCGGTCGAGATCCTCAATCGTTACGAGAACAATCTACTCACGACAGCGGCGCGCGGGCGCGAGTTGATCGACCTCACCGATCATCCGGCGGTCGGCATTCATCTCGATTCGTTTCACATGAGTCTCGAAGAGCAAGACCTGGACGGCGCGATCCGCCTGGCCGGCGACAGGCTGGTCCACTTCCACGGGAACGAGAGCCACCGCGGCACGCCAGGAACGGGTATCGTACCGTGGGGGCAGGTGTCGGACGGGTTACGGGCGGCCGGCTACGAAGGCTATGTAATTGTAGAGTCGTTCAACCATCTGAGTTGGATTGGCCCGCTGGCGCACTTCTGGCGTCCGCTTACTGAGTCGCCGGAGGCTCTGGGCCGGGACGGGCTGGCCTTTCTGAATGGGGTCCTCCGGGGTTAAGGGGCTGGGTCATAGGCAAATGCCGGGACGAGCGGCCGATCTCTTCGGCCGTGGGCAAAGGGGACAGGAGTGAGCAAACAAAATCTTGCCGAGTTGGGCGTCGTGGATACGCACGTGCATTTCTGGCGGCTAGAGCTGCTGCGGCGGGCGTGGCAACCGCCGCCGGTCATTTTTCGCACTTTTGGGCCGCCCGACCTGTTCGACGATGCCGCGGCGGTCGGCGTCAAGAGCTGTGTGCTGGTCGAGGCGGGGACGACGGCCGAGGACAACCAGGCGCTGGCTGAATTTGCGGCTTCGTCCGATTTTGTCGGCGCCATGATCGCCTATGCCGACCTGGAGAGCCCATCACTGGAACAGGAGCTGGATGCCCTGGCGGAGATTCCCAAATTCAGGGGTGTCCGCCTGCGCTGTGAAGGGCATCCGGACGCGGGGATTCTGACCCGTCCTGGCGTGATCGAAGGCATCCGCAGGGTGGCGGAGCGGGGTCTCACTTTGGACTTTCTCGTTGTGACCGGCCATCTGAAGGATATTCCGAGCGTATATGAGAAGGTGCCTCATCTCAAAGGGATAGTCGATCACATTGGTAAGCCCGACCTGCGGCGAGGAAGCGATCTGGCTGCCTGGCGCGATCATATGCGGGCCGTGGCTGAAGGCACGGACGCGGTCTGCAAACTCTCGATCGGGCCGCGCGGCATCGACATGGAGGAGATCTACGCCAGCCAGGGTGAGGGCTGGGAGCTCGAACAGTTACGGCCGCCGATCCAGTACCTGCTGGAGCTGTTCGGGCCCGAACGGCTGTCGTGGGGTAGCGACTGGCCTCTGGTGCTGCTGCAGTCGAACTACGGCGGCGGTCTGCAGGCGGTGCGTGACGCGTTGGGGCCGCTGGCGGCGGAGGACGACATGCGGATATTCCGGGGGACGGCTGTGCAGTTCTATTCGTTGTAGCTCACTGTTTGGGCGCAGATTCAGCCTGCGATCGGACGGGAGGAAGCGTTGATGCGGCATGACACGCTTCGATGATGATGGTAGGTTGCGCGCTGCCGGCGTCAGTATTGAGCAGTGCCATTCCTGGTGACTCCAGGCAGATTTGTCTGCATTGTTTCGTCACGGCAACTTATGTATAATCCGATAGTCGTCCAGCCGGTTGGCGGCTCCCCGTACAGTCAAGATTCCATGGAGTGGAAAGGAGGTAGGAGGTTTTTCCCCGACGGTGAGCCTATCCTTCGATAGTTCTTGTCGTAGTCCAATCATTCAAAGGAGACGAAAAGTGAGCGCAAAAAGAGCGTTGTTTGCCTGGAGTTTGATCGCCGCACTTGTGCTGGTTTTGGCAGCGTGCGCACCCGCCCCTGCAGCGGACTCTGGCGCGGAAGCGTCGATGGACGGCGAGGCGGAGGTTGTCGAGATCAACTGGGTTGAGTGGTGGGACGGCGAGTATTCGAAGGAGTCGCTCGACGGCCTGATCGCCCTGTTTGAGGAGCAGAATCCGGGCATCAAGGTGACCCGCACGCCGCTGGGCTGGGACTCGATGTATGACGCGATTGTGACCAGCGCGCAGGCTGAGACGGGCGACTACGATGTCCTGGGCATGGAGCCGTGCTGCTGGATGAGCGCGCTTGTCAAGCTGGATGCACTCGAGCCGCTCAGCTCCTATATTGACGGATCGGAAGGCTTCCGCGACCGCCTGGTCAGCCCTCTGGCGATTACGCAGTGGGCGGGCGACGAGTACAGCATCTGCTGGTATCTGATGCCTTACACGTACGCATACGACCAGGATGTATTTGAAGAGGCCGGCCTCGATCCACCCACAAACTGGGACGAGATGGTCGAGGTGACCCAGGCGCTCAATGAGGGGGATGAAGTCGAGTTCGGTCTGGGCGCGGGTCTGAACGCCAGTTTCTACACGATGTACTACCACTGGGGCGCGCGCCTGGCGCAGCTGGGCGGCGACCTCTATGACGACAACAACTGCGCGATCTTCAACTCTGCCGAGGGCGTGCAGGCGATGGAGGATTGGAAAGAGTTGTACGTCAACAATATGTTGGTGGACGGCGCGATCGGCATGGGCCAGAACGACCTCCACGACCTGATGACCGCGCAGCGCGTGGCGGCCTACTTCACGGGGCCATGGGTTGGGTCGGCTGTGACGCTGAACCGGCCGGACGCCCGCATCGCGTTTGCGCCTGCCTGGACCGACGCCGAGACCGGCTATGGCGGCTACCAGTGGGCGTGCAGCGGCCTGGCCATCTCCTCCAACTCCGAGCACAAGGAGGAGGCCTGGAAGTTCATCGAGTTCCTGCTGAGCGATGAGGGCTCGATCTACATGTCGGAGCAGACGAGCGTAACCTACGCCACCAAGGCGAACTTCGCCCGCTTTGGGGAGATGGACAATCCGATCCTGAAAGAGGTCCCGCCGATGCTGAGCCAGGATCCGGAGCACAATCTCTTCTTTGCGCCCACGGCTGACTTCAGCGTGCACGATGAGTGGGTGGCGGCGTTCCAGGAAGTGCTGGACGGAGAGCGCGAGGCGCAGGACGCCCTGGACGCCATGGTCGAACTGTGGAACCAGGACCTGCCCCAGTGCCAGTAATCTGAGTTGAAGTGTGTTTGCAGAGGAGCGGGGAGGCAGCATTCCTCGCTCCTCTCCTCCCATCCTCCATTTCTTCCAGAACATCCGAACCCCGCCAGTGGAGCGTGACATGACCGAGGGTCGATCAAGTCCGTCGCCTGCCGTGCAGAACCATGCTGACAAGGAGCTGCCGTCCCAACCGGCGCGACGCCGCTGGATGTGGCCCCGTCAGGCGACCGGCTATGTGATGATCGCGCCGGCCATTATCTTTCTGCTGATGGTGATTATCTACCCGCTGTTCGAAGTGTTGCGCCTGAGCTTCTATGAGTTTACCGGTCTGCGCGACCAGCAGGCCTCCTTCGTGGGGTTGAAGAATTTCTTCACGCTGATGGACGACCGAATCTACTGGATCAGTATGAAGAACACGATGATCTTTGTTCTGGCCACGGTCGTTCTCCATGCTTTGATCGGACTCCTGTTTGCGCTGGCGCTGCACCAGGAGTGGCCGAGCAACCGTCTGCGGAACCTGGTGCGGGGGCTGCTGATTCTGCCCTGGCTATTCTCGATGGCCGCGGCCGGCCTGGTGTGGGCTTTGCTCCTGAACGCGCTGGGGCCGATCAACTACCTGCTCGTCTCGGCTGGGATTTTGGAGCGGGCAATGGATTTTCTGGGCGATAAGGATACGGCGCTGTGGGGGCTGATCGTGATCAACGTGTGGAAATCTTACCCGTTCTACATGATCATGCTGCTTGGAGGCCTGCAGACGATCCCGCCCGACCTGTATGCGGCGGCTAAGGTGGACGGCGCGGACCGCTGGCAACGGTTCGCCTTCGTGACGCTGCCGATGATGCGTTCGATCCTGGTGGCCACGACGGCGATCGACTTTATCACGACCTTTGGCGTATTTGATTTGGTGAGGACGCTGACCAATGGCGGGCCGGCGCGTTCCACGATCACGCTGGGCTATTACACGTGGCTGGTCGGCTTTCGCGACGTTGATTTCGGCTACGGGGCGGCGATCAGCGTCTCGATGCTGATCATAATGAGTGTGGCCATGTTCTTCTATCTCCGCCTGGGCCGGGAGGCTATCTATGGCTAGCGCTTTGGGCGACTTTGGGCGCAGACTGGGTGTACAGCGCTACCTGTCGATGTACGGGCTGCTTTCGGGCCTCATGATGGCCGCTGGCGTGATCGCTGTCCTCTTTCCGATCGCGTGGATGGTCTTCGCTTCGATGCGGCCCCTGGCCGAGACCTTTGGCAGCCCGCCGGCGTGGATTCCTAGAGAGATTACCGGTGACGCATACGCTAAGATTTTCTCCGATCCCCGCCAGCTGCGTTACCAGCTCAACACCTACATCATCTCCTTCTCGACCGCCATTCTGAGTGTCGGGCTGGGTGCGCTGGCTGCCTACGGCTTTTCCCGTTTCAGGATATGGGGCGCCGAGTTCATTCTGCTCACCATCATGGCGTTACAGATGCTGCCGGGTGTCTCGATTATCATCCCCTTCTACAACCTGGCGCGCAGCGCCGGCGTCTGGAACACCTACCTGGGCATGATCATGGCCGATACGGTCTTTGCCCTGGCGATATCGATCTGGCTGCTGAAGAGCTACATCGACAGCATTCCGACAGACCTGGAAGAGGCGGCGACGGTTGACGGCTGCAACCGGCTGCAGGCGCTGTACAAGATTGTGCTGCCGCTGCTGGCGCCGGGGCTGGTGGGCACGGGCACCTTTGCTTTCCTCTATGCATGGAACGACTTTGTCTTCGCGACGATCCTTCGTAACGGTCACGAACTGATGCCGATGACAGTGGCGATCGGCAACTTCTTCACCCAGGCCAACCGGGATTGGAACGCGATCATGGCGCTGAACACGATGGCTACGCTGCCGTTGATCGCCATATTTGTGTTTCTGCAAAGGTGGGTCATTGAGGGAATGACGGCGGGCGCGCTCAAGGAGTAGGGGGCGGTCTGCCGGGGAGGGGAATCCAATGGCGGACCAGCAGTATAGCCTGTTGCGGGCAAGACATCTGATCGATGGGAGCGGAGCGCCCGCGCGCGCGGAAGCGGCTGTCCTCATCGCCGACGGCGTCATCCGAGAAGTAGGACACCGAGACGAGATAGAGGCGCCGCCGGGCGCCGAGGTGATCGATCTTGGCGAGCGCACGCTCATGCCCGGGATCGTGGACGCGCATATGCACTTTTTCGGGCATGGGACTGACAGGCCGTTTGGCGGGCTGCCGGGCGATACCCAGATCTACCGCGCGCTGCGGGTCGCGGGTGAAGCGAAAAGGATGCTGGAAGCCGGCATCACGGCGGCGCGCTGTCTGGGATCGGGACACATCGGCCCTTCGCTGCGAAGGGCGATCAACGATGGGCACATACCCGGCCCGCGTATGGTCGCGGCGGGCCACTTCATCTCTTCGACCGCGGGCACCTTTGACCACCTCAGCGTCCCGCTCGACTTTGTCAAGACCGACGATCTGCTGGCCGACGGTGTCGACGGCGTGCGCGAGATGGTGCGGCGGCGCATCCGGCAGGGCGCCGACGTAATCAAAGTCGGTCTCTCCCGCTCCGGCGTGACCGGGGACAACTACCAGGCGTGGGGCGAGGATCCGCACGACCAGATCGCGTCCTACAGCCCGGAGGAGATGCAGGCGCTGGCGGATGAGGCGCACCGCAACAAGCTCAAGGTCAGCGCCCACTGTATCGGCGATGACGCGGTGCGGCTGGCATTGCAGACCGACGTCGACACGATCGAGCACGGCTACGGAATCAACGATGAGACGCGCCGGATGCTGGTCGACAGGAACGTGATGGTGGTTAGCACGATTTGCCAGCTCTACTTCCACGTGCAGGGGGCGGAGAGGTTCGACTATCCCGAATGGGCGCGCAAGCTTTTCCAGCGTCATATTGAGGCGATGCAGGCTGATTTTGAGAAGGGGCTGGAGGCGGGCGTCCGCTACGCGCTGGGCACCGATCTGATCGGCTTTCCCACGCATCCGCAGGAGCAGGCGGCGAAGGAGTTCGAGATGGCGGTGGCGTGGGGCATGGACCCGATGCAGGCGCTCGTCGCGGGCACGCGGATCAGCGCCGAGGCGATGAGCATGGACCACGCTATCGGTACGATCGAGCCGGGCAAATTGGCAGACATTATCGCGTTCAGCGGGGACCCGTTGAAGGACATAACCGTCTTGCAACGCGTCGAATTTGTGATGCAGGGCGGAGAGACAGTGGTTGACAGGCGCAGTGCTGCCGTCCAGTAAACGCAAGCGCCGCCGCGTTCTGACTTTCGAGGCATCCTGAGGCCAGGACCGAAAAGGGGGTGATCAACAAAAAGGATTCGTGCGCAGAACTGTTTGATGCTTGCGGCGTAGGTTTGAGGCGAGAAGGAAGCTTCAACAAGATCTGGCATGGCCAAGGAGGCAAAAATGCATAAGGGCTTTTTGTATCGATTCCTGGTAGCTCTGCTGGTATTGACGTTCTTTGCATCGGGCTGCGCGCCGGCGCCTGCCCAGGCTCCCGCCGCCACAGGTGATTCCGAGGCGGCGCCCGAGGTTGTGGAAATCACTTTTCTCCATATCTGGGGCGAGGAATGGCAGGCACCGATCTGGGCCGACATCATTTCTGAGTTTGAGGCGGCCAACCCCAATATCAAGGTCTCGTTGAGCCATGTGCCCTATACCGAGTCGGGCGCGAAGATGAGAGCCGCGGCGCTGGCAAACGACTCGTCGTTTGACGTGCTGCCGATGGGGCCTGAGTTTATCGCCAGCCTGGTCGATATCGGCTATCTGGAGGACCTCAATCCGTGGCTTGAGGCCGAGCCCGACTTTGCCGACAGCCTGGCGCCTGAGGCGTCAATGAAGTTCCAGGACGTAACGCGGGCGTTGGGGATCTACATTTTCCCGTTCCACCTGTTGTACAACGTCGATCTCTTTGCTGAGAAGGGGCTGGAACCGCCGACCAATTGGGACGAATTCCGCACCGTGGCCGAGGCGCTGCGCGACGAGGAACAGGGCATCTACGGTTACATGGCTACGATGTCGTTTGCCGAAGTGCTGACGACGCGCATGTTCCTCTACCGCCTGGCCCAGCTGGGCGGTCGGCTTTTCGATGAAGAGGGCAATGTCGCGTTTGACTCGCCTGAAGGGCTGGAGACAATCCGCTGGTGGAAGGAGTTCTGGGACGATGACCTGATTTCGCCTGACTCCCTGACGATGCCGTGGCCGGGCATCATGGAGTTGATGGCTGCCGGCCGATTGGGGATGTTTACCGACGGCCCCTTCACGGCCACCTACCTCAAGGGCCTTAACCCCGACATCAACATTGCCTATGCGCCGCCCTGGCGCGACGAGACCGGCGGCATCGTGTGGAACGTCACCGGCATCGCGATGAGCGCCTTGTCGGAGAACAAGGATGAGGCGTGGGAGTTCATTAAGTTCCTCTACTCCGACGAGATCGCGAGCCGCTTGACCGACGATATTATGGGCGCGCCTGTGCCCACGAAGGCAGTGATGGCGTCGCTCAGGGAGAGCGACAATCCGGTCATGCGCGAAGTGCCCGACCTGTTTGCGCAGGATCCTGAGTTCAATATCCAGCAGCCGGTTTTGCCCAACATGGAGAAGCTGGTGGATGCGGTTTTGGTCGCATTTCACGAGGTTATGCTGGATGAGAACGACCCCGAATCGGCGCTGAAGGAGATGGCCGAGATCTGGCAGGAAGAGATTGACGCGGGGCGCTGAGGATTCCACATAGTTTTTCCCTGTGTGTAAGTGCACCGCGCCCCGTGAGCGCCGGAATCCGGCCACGGGGCGCGGTTCGAGTAGTCTCCTCGCGAGGAGCGACATGCCCCAAGAGAGTGGTCCCGCGGTCGCCAACCCACCGGCCAGCAGCGCAAGAGACAGTCGCGGCCGGCCCCGCCCTTCACAATGGTTAAGGATACGCCGTGAGTTGACGGGCTACTTTCTCGTGGCCCCTGCGCTCCTGTTTCTGATCCTGCTCACAGTTTACCCGCTGACGCGCACAGTGCAGATGAGCTTCACCGACCTCAAGGCGGGCGAGTGGATATTTGTCGGCCTGGAGCATTACCGTGAAGCGCTGGATGACAAGTGGTTCTGGAACAGTGTGCGGGCGGTGGTCGCGTTCACAGTTCCGGCGCTGGTGCTGCACCTTCTGATCGGCCTTGGATTTGCCCTGCTTCTGAACGAGACCTGGTTCAGCACCGGTCTTCGAAACTTCATGCGCGGGCTGTTGATCCTGCCCTGGGTCTTTTCGACGCCGGCCTCGGCGCTGATGTGGGCATTGCTATTGCATCAGACCGGCCCGGTCAACTACGTGGTGGTCGGGATTCTGGGCCAGTCGGCGCCGATTCCTTTCCTGGCTGGCAGCCCGCGCCTGGCGATGTCGTCCCTGGTCGCCATCAATACCTGGTTGTCGTACCCATTCTTCATGATCATCATTTTGGGAGGCCTGCAGGCGATACCCCCTGAGCTGTACGAGGCGGCCAAAGTGGACGGAGCCAACGCGCTGAAACGATTTCGACACGTTACGCTGCCGCAGCTGCGCACCATTCTGCTCGCGGTCACCACGATCGATTTCATCTTTACATTTGGCCAGCTTGATTTGGTGCAGCTGTTGACGCGCGGCGGCCCCCTCAGGCGGACCGAGACGATCACCTACTACGTCTACAAGACCGGCATGCTCGACGGCAACCTCGGCTACGGCTCGGCCGTGAGTACATTGATGTTGTTGACCCTGCTCGTTCTCATCGTCGTTTACGTCAAACTGCTTTCGCGCGGGGGAGAGAGTGGCGAAACAAGCTTTTAGGCTGGGCGGTGGGCCGACAATTACAATTAAGCAGCTTGTAGTCGCCGCCGTCACAATCATGGGCGCCGCCATCATGCTGGCGCCGATTGTGCTGATGATCAACGCGGCCGTACGACCGATCACAGAGATCCTGGCCTATCCACCGAAGCTGATTCCGCAGCAGGTCACGCATGAGCATTTTGCGAATGTCGTGCTGGACGGCGAGAACCAGCTCCACTTTCGCAACAGCACAGTTCTTGCGTTCTCGTCCCTGTTGGTCAGCGTCGGTCTTGGTTATCTGGCTGCCTACGCCTTTTCGCGTTTTCGGCTGCGCGGCGGCAGGGTGATGCTGCTCGGCATACTCGGCATCCTGATGATCCCGCGCATACTGCTGATCATTCCCTATTTTCGCCTTGCGGCCGCGTTTGGCGTGCGCGACACGATTCCCGGGCTTGTGATGGTCAACGCGGCCTTTACCATGCCGATCGCCATTTGGCTGCTGAAGGGTTATATCGACTCGATCCCTGTTGAGCTGGAGGAGGCCGCCATGATCGACGGCTGTTCCCGTCTGCAGGCGGTCTGGAGAGTTCTGGTTCCCATTTCGGTGCCCGGGATCATCGGAATCGGCACCTTTGTCTTCATTGCGGCCTGGAACGAGTATATTCTGGCCATCATCCTGACCGACACACCGGATACGCAGCCGCTCACGATTGCCTTGGCCAAGTTCTTCGGTTATGTCGCCCGCGACTGGAATTCGATCATGGCCCTTTCCACGGTCACGAGCCTTCCCCTGGCGCTGATTTTCATCGTGTTCCAGCGCTACGTTGTGCAGGGGATGACGAGCGGTGCGGTCAAGTGAAGAAGGGCATGGAGGGAAGATGACACCGGAGCTCGTTGACGCTGAATTGATAGGCCGCCTTGAACATACGCTTGCGGGGTGGATGCCCGAATTTCAGTCGGACCTTGCCTGGCTGGTGGCGCGAGACCGCGGTTCGGAATATAAGGCAGGAGTCGACGCGGCGGCCCACTGGATGCTCGGCAAGATGGACGACCTGGGCTGCGAGACGGCGACCTACCCGAGCGACGATTACGGCATGGCGGTCGCCGGCTCGTTGCGGGGGCGGGGACAGGGGCGCGCCCTGCTCGTCGCCCATCTCGACACGGTCTGGCCTGCGCAGGCGGCGGCAGGCTGGCCGCTGCGGATCGAGGGCACGCGGGCGATGGGTCCGGGGGTGGTTGACAATGCCAGCGGCAGCCTGGCCGGGTATTACGCGCTCAAGGCCTTACGGGCGACAGGATACGACGATTTTGCCGAGATCACGCTGCTCTGCAACGGCGATGAGGAGGTCGGCTCGCCCTTTTCGAAGGAGGTCATTCGGGCGCTGGCGCAGGGCAGGGACGCGGCCCTGATCCTGGAGGCGCCGTCCAACCCGGATGAGATCATCAGCCAGCGGGCGGGGCTGATGTATTACGACCTGCGTGTGAACGGCAAGAACGCCCATGCCGGCGTCGAGCCGGAGAAGGGGCATAACGCCATCGAGGAGTTGTGTCTCAAGCTGAACGCGTGCCGGCAGATCGCGAGCGAGAGCGAGGTGTTGACTGTCAGTGTTTCAACGATCGAAGGCGGCCAGCGTCCCAACATCGTGCCGGACTACGCCCGCGCGGAGATCGATGTGCGGGTGGAGACGGTGGAGGAAGCAGAGCTGGTGGACGCCCACTTTCGCGCAGTTGCGGAACGTGTCTGGGTGGCCGGCACTTCGGCTGCGCTTAGCGGCGGCATGTCGCATCCGCCGATGGAGCGCGGCCCGCAGTCGCCGCGGCTGGTGGAGACGGCGCAGTCGATTGGACGGCTGCTCGGTGTCGAACTCAAGGACACGTTCTGCGGAGGCACTTCGGACGGCTGCTACAGCGCGGTCGCGGGGACGCCGACGCTGTGCGGCCTGGCGCCCTTCGGCGCGCTGTACCACACGCGCGACGAGTACCTCGATCTGAGCACAGTGGTTCCCCGGACGGTGCTGATCGCCGGCTTGGCGGCGACCTGCGGCCGGCACTCGGATTGAGAAAGGAACCCTTGAGGAGACCTGCCATGTCCCATGACCGTATCAGACTCGCCTCCGTCGCGCCGCCCGACTTCGGATTGCCGCGCAGCCAGCCGGCGGTTGGCCGCGCCGAGTACGAGGCTCGAATCGAAATGGCGCGGGCGCGGGCGGTCCAGGCAGGGCTCAACCTTCTGCTCGTCTACGGCGATCGCGAACACTTTGCCAACCTTGCCTACCTCACCGATCACGATCCCCGCTTTGAGGAGGCGCTGCTGGTCATAGACTGCGAAGGGGGCAAGCCGGACCTGATTTTGGGTAACGAGGGGTTGACCTACGCCGAACTGGTGCCGGTCGACCTCGAGCGGCGGCTTTACCAGGGGTTCAGCCTGCCGGGGCAGAAGCGCGGCGACAGCCCGAGGCTGGAACCGGTCCTTCAGGCGTGCGGCATCGGAGGCGGCAAACGGGTTGGGATGGTGGGCTGGAAGTATGCCAGCGCGATCGAGAGCGATGACCCGGACCACTGGCTGGAGGGGCCGGCGTTTCTCGTTGACACGGTGCGAGCATTGACGGGCGACGCCCGACTGGTGACCAATGCGACTTCGATCTTCATGAACCCGGCCGACGGTCTGCGCAGCCAGAACAGCGCCGACCAGCTTGCGGCTTTTGAGTTTGCCTCCGCGCACTGCTCGCAGTCGGTGCGCGATCTGATCGAGCTGTTGCAGCCCGGGGTGACCGAATTGGAGGCGGCCCACAGCTTAAAGCTGAACGGCCTGCCGTTATCGGCGCACCTGATGCTCTCGTCGGGCCCGCGGGCGCGGCTGGGGCTTTCGAGTCCGACCAGCCGAATAATCGAACACGGCGATCCTTTCTTCGTGGCCTTCGGGCTGCGCGGCGGGTTGACCGCGCGCGGCGGCTTTGTGGTATCAGACGCTTCGGAGTTGCCGTCCGAGAGCGCGGCCTACGTCGAGCGCCTGGTGCAGCCATATTTTGGCGCGGTCGCCGCGTGGTATGAAGAGATTGGTATCGGTGTGACGGGCGCTGCCTTGCAGGCGGTGGTGGAGGATGCGCTGGCGGGGCACGAGATCGGAATTGCGCTCAACCCTGGCCATCTGATCCACCTGGATGAGTGGGTGGACTCGCCGATATACGCGGGATCCGAACTGCGTCTGCGGTCCGGCATGTTGATCCAGTGCGACATTATTCCCGTGGTCGCTCCGCATCTGCACACGACCAATGCGGAGGACACGATCGCGCTGGCCGATGAACCGTTGCGTGATGAGCTGGCCGCAGGTTATCCGGAGCTCTGGCAGCGAGTGCAGGCCCGTCGTGCCTTTATGCAGGATGTGCTCGGCATCCGGCTGAAGCCTGAGGTGCTGCCATTTTCTAACATGGCCGCGATGTTACAGCCATTTGCGCTCGACCCTGGCCAGGCGATGACAGCGGGGGGGTAACTTGATTTCCACAGGTCTGGACATCAGCCAAGAAGGAGGATTACGAAAATGAAGGGCCGATTGGCGATAAACGGCGGCGCGCGCGCGGTGCCTGAAGGGCTCAAGAGGCTGTGGCCCGATATCACGCAGGAGGACAAGGACGCGGTCATGGCGGTGCTTGACCGGAATATTCTGACCGGCCAGGACCACGGTCCCGAGGCGGCAGCACTGCAGGAAGATTGGGCGGCTTTCAATGGGAGCAAGCATGCGCTCGCATTCAACAGCGGGACGGCAGCGCTGCACACGGCCCTTTTCGCTGCCGGCGTTCAACCTGGCGACGAGGTGATCACGACCGCCTTTTCCTTTTCGGGCACCTGTCTCCCCATATTGCAGCAGCAGGCGATCCCCGTCTTTGTCGACATCGACCCGCGCACCTTCAACATAGACGCTTCCAAGATTGAAGAGAAGATCTCCGAGCGCACGAAAGCGTTGCTGCCGGTCCATATGCACGGCCTGCCTGCGGACATGGACGAGATCCTGGCCCTGGCCGAGAAGTATGGCCTGGCGGTTGTCGAAGATGCCTGCCAGGCGCACGGAAGCACCTACAAAGGGAAAATGGCGGGCACAATCGGCGACCTGGGTGGTTTCAGCCTCAACGCGACCAAGAACCTTTCCGGCGGCGAGGGAGGACTTCTGCTGACGGACAACGAAGAATACGCCGAGCGGGCCAAGATGTTGCGAACCTTTGGCGAGAAGCTCGACGACCAGGATAGGAGGTTTCGCTCCTACGCCTGTCATTCAATTGGCTGGAACTACCGGCTGCAGGAGATGCCGGCGGCCTTTGCCCGCAGCCAGTTGAAACGGCTGCCTCAGTACAACGCCATCGCGCAGCGGAACGCGGCATTCCTCTCCGAGCAGTTGAGCAGTATCAGCGGCCTGCAAACGCCTTTTGTGCCCGAAGACCGTACGACCATCTATTACAAGTATCGGTTGGGCTTTGACCCGGAGACGCTGGGGTTGGAGATGGCGCCCGCCCGTCTACGCGACCGGCTGCTGGATGCGCTCGAGGCCGAAGGCGTCACTGTGAGCCTGTGGCACTATGAGCCGATGCCGGCCTTTCCGATCTTCCGAGATCGCGACATAGGGTACGGCAACGGATACCCCTGGCGGTCGCCCCATTACGATGGAGACGTAACGTACGATCCGCAGGACTACCCACAGGCGCTGCGCATGTTTGAGACCACCCTTGCCGTGCATGACGAGCGCCACTCGATCACGATCCAGGACATGGCGCTGATGGAGTGTTACGCCGAGGCGTTCCACAAGGTGTTTGACAACCTCGATGAACTGTTGGAGACCTGAGGACGCCGCCGCTGGCCGGGATTCCAGGCGAAAGTGAGTTCTGTCGAGGGTCCGTTCCGTTGTCAACAGGAGATGAGATAATGACGCAGACGGGTAAGATGGAAGGAAAACGAGTGCTCGTAACCGGGTCGGGTACGGGGATTGGGCGCGGGGTCGCGCTCGAGTTTGCCAAAGAGGGCGCGGCGGTCGTGCTGCACTATGCGCACAGCGAGGGGGGCGCGGCCAGCGCGGTTGACGAGATCAGGCGGGCCGGCGGAAAGGCCGATGCGTTCAAGGCAGACCTGGGCGAAATCGAGGAGGTCCGGACCCTGGCGGCGAGGGCGCGCGATTTCCTGGGGGGGATCGACGTGCTGGTGAACAATGCCGGCATCACGATGAACAGGCCATTTCTGCAGGTGACGCCGGAACAGTTCGACACGCTCTACAATGTCAATATACGCGGCATGTTTTTCCTGACGCAGGCCGTCGCGCCCGGCATGATCGAGCAGGGGGACGGCGCGGTGGTAAACCTGACCTCGGTCCACGCCTTTGCCGGAATGACGGAGCACACTGTATACGCCGGCACCAAGGCCGCGATTGTCGGCTTCACGCGGGTGCTGGCCCTGGAGCTGGCGCAGAAAGGCGTACGGGTGAACGCGATCGCGCCGGGCTGGATCCTTGTGGAAAACCATCTCAAAGTGCTGGGAGATTTCGACCAGGAGGCGGCCGCCGGAGAGATCCCGGCCGGTGTGCTGGGGGCGCCGCACGATGTGGGTAAGCTCGCCATATTTTTGGCCTCGGAGGAAAACCGCTACATTGTTGGGCAGACAGTTGTAATCGACGGCGGCCAGCTCGCGATCATGCCCAACACGGGCGACTTTCGCGAGACGCGCCAAGAGCAGTGGGGCCAGGGTTACGTTCCGGGCGTTTGAGGTCATGGGGGGCAATTGCGGTTGTTCCCTTGGAAGCAGACAGGCGGCGAGCCAGGGCTCTTGGCGGCCGCCCTTTCCTGGCCTGGCGTACCATCCGGCCTGCATCCATCAGTCCCCAAGACAGGAGTTCTCACGGTCGGTTGGCGTGCGGTTCGCCCGTCCTCAAAGCATGTGTTTTCGACTGCCTGAGAAGACCACTCAGCGGAATATACCTTTCACCTTCTGACTGGCAGATGTAATCGCAAGCAGATGGCGGGCAGAACGCCGGCCTGTCATCCGATTCAGCGCGCTTCGCAGCCGGCATGTTGCGCGCGCCTGCCTGGCCCCTGTCGGCTGGACTGCGGGTGCGGTTCAGTGCGGGAGCAGTTCACAGCGACAAGCTGACGGGACTGAGGGAGCCGCCAACAGAAAGCCGGAAGCTCCTTCTCAACGCGGGCGGCGCCCCCATATCAGGTTGAATACCAGCCTGGGGGCGGGACTGCGGCCGCGTTGACTTAGGTTGCGCAAAACAGTACCAAGAGATGGTGGCTCTTGCAGTTGCCGGGAGCCCCGGGGGGCTAGGGTGCAGGGGCTTGTTTTCCAAAAATGTAGGGAACTGCCGCAAATTCCGGGTGGTTGCGGGACCATAGAATATATGATATTGTCTACAACCCAACAGAGGGATATCAGTCGGAATCAGACGGGATGCATTCTTCCCCTTTTCCCCGTCTGAGCCTGGACTTTCGCGCTGCATGCCGCGCCGCAAAGGAGGTGACCAGACAGATTACTCGTCGAGATTCTCAGTGCCGCCTGAACGAATCTGAATGCCGGCTTATGTTCGTGTCGAAAGCAGAAGCAATACGTGTCACCTTCATACCGCTATGAAGTACAAAGGACCGGAGGAGAAAATGCGTAACCTATCCCATGCTTTCGCATGTCTGATGATCGCCGCCTTGCTGCTTACAGCGTGCGGGGCAGAGGTCGTAGAGGTTGAGGTCGTAGTAACCCCCACCCCGATTCCAATCGGACGCGAGCTTATCAGGGAAGGCCTGTCAGGGCCGGAGGTCGTTCTCGACCCGGCCGAGTGGCCCGACTCATACGATGACGCGCCGATGCTCCAGGAGATGGTCGATGCGGGCAAACTTCCCCCCGTCGAGGAGCGATTGCCGCAGGAACCGCTGGTGCTCAGGCCCCTCAATGAAATCGGTCAGTACGGTGGCATTGTACGCCGCGGTTTCACTGGACCGGGCGACGCCTGGAACCCCAAGCGCTACGGCGCCCATGATCACATCCTGTTCTGGAAGTATGATATGACCGAGGTCATTCCCAACATCGCCAAAGGCTGGGAACGCAGCGACGATGGCACCGAATGGACGATCTTCCTCCGCAAGGGAATGAGATGGTCCGATGGCGCGCCCTTCACCTCCGCTGACTTTGTCTTCTGGTTCGACGACATCTACAGCAATACAGAGATCATTGCGGTCCCCGGCGTAGACCTGCCGGTCGGCAGCCAGGTCGTGGCTGTAGACGAAACGACGGTCAAGTACATATTGCCGTCGCCCAATTTCCTCTTCCACCAGGCGCTGGCCGGCTTCTCACTAATTGCCAGCCAGGCCAATTGGGGACATACAGGCATGGGAGGTTTTGCGCCGGCGCACTACCTGAAGCAGTACCTTCCCAGCTATACTTCGCAGGAGCAGGTCGACGCCCAGGCTGACGAGGCAGGCTTTGACAACTGGGTCAATCTGCTCAAATCAAAGATGAGCTGGCAGGGCAATCCTGACCTGCCCGCTGTCACGCCCTGGACAACCTCGATCGCAATCAACAATCCGAGCTGGGTGCTGGAGCGTAATCCCTATTACTGGGAAGTGGACACAGCGGGCAATCAGCTCCCCTACCACGACTACATTGTATTGGAGGTGGCGGAGTCGGTTGACGTGATCAACCTGCGGGCCGTCGCCGGAGAATACGACTTCCAGGCCCGGCACATCGACATCGTCAATCTCCCCCTCTTCCTCGAAAACCAGGAGCGGGGCGGCTATGACGTTTTCCTCGACCCGACCGAGAGAGGCACGCAGGCCGGCCTCATCTTCAACATGAGCTATGACGGCGACCCGGAGATCGTCAAGTGGATCAACTCGCTGGAGTTCCGCCGCGCGATTTCCCTGGGAATTGACCGCGAGCAGATCAACGAGGCCTTCTTCCTCGGTCTGGCCGAGGGGGGCAACGTGCTGCCGGTCGAGACGAATCCCTTCTCACCGGGCGCGGACGAGAATGGTGTCCTCTACCGAATGTACTGGCACACCTACGATCCCGACACCGCCAATCAGATGCTGGATGATCTGGGCTTGACAGAGAAGGATGCCGACGGCAACCGTCTGCGGACAGACAACGGCGAGCCGCTGATCTTCGAGGTGCTGGCCGCGTCCGAAGCCTTCCTTCCCTTCCCTCAGATCAGCGAAATGATCAACGACCAGTGGAAGGCGATCGGCATTCAACTCGACATCCGTGCGGTGGAGCGCAGCCAGGGAGAGACGATGACTGCCGCCAACCAGCACCAGATCTGGATGTGGGAAGTCGGGGACAATATCGTCAGTCTCGCCTCGACGGCCTTCCCGAATGGGGCCGGCGGTTATGCCTCCGGGCCTCTGTACGGTGAGTGGTTTGACTCGCGCGGGGCCTCCGGCCTGGAGCCGCCGCCTGAGATGCGCCGCGTGATGGAGATGTGGTACGAGCTGGGCGGATTCCAAACAGACGAAGAGGTCATCGCGCAGGTCAAGGAGATGTGGAAAATCATCGCCGACCAGACGTGGACCATCGGCACGGTAGGCGCCGGGCCGGTCATCTTCGGCACGCGCATCGTCAACGACAGGATGGGGAATGTTGCGCCCAGGCAGATTGTCAACACGGCCGGCATGACCCCGGGCCTCATCCGCTCGGAACAGTTCTACTATAAAGACGAGTAGCGGTCCTGCCCGGCGATTCAGTCTCGAACCGGGCGCCGCAACCGGCTGCAGGCGGGGCGTATCCCCACGCCGGGAATGCACTGCCGGAGCGCACCCGTCGCCCCATGCGTCCCGTCTGCAACCGGCACAACTGTCCAAACCCCGTAAAGACGTGACCCCAATTAGGGATAGCGGGTGCCCTGCCCGCTATCCCTAATTGCAGCCTGTTTGCAAAGACCCGATATCGAGCCGAATTCCCTCTGGTTGCGCGGCAACAGTCGGAATGCTACTATTTGCTGCGGACAACGCGACCATGACGAAGACCAATAGCAGGTTCACCGCCGCCGTACCTCAGCAAGGTCAAAGCGTTCATCGTGGTTGATCCGAATTCATTCTTCCTCTATTCACAGACCATCCTCGCGCCATGTTGTGAGCAGCCAGGGCGCAGGTCCCTCCATTCTCTCGACAGCGCGCCCCCCTCCTTGGCGGACAGCCCTAGCCTGGCGCTGAGAAATTCTGAACTCTCTGTGCCGGCACGCGGCCTGAGACAGGCGAGAGTGTAACGGATGTTGGCCTACCTGGCACAGCGACTCCTGCTGGCGATTCTGACCGTATGGGCGGTCAGTGTGCTCTCCTTCTTCATCATTCAACTGCCGGCGGGGGACTACGTTGACGCCTACATCGCTTTGCAGCGCGAAACGGGCACGCTCGTCTCCAAACAGGAGGCCGAGAACTTACGCATCCAATACGGCCTCGACCAGCCTGTATATGTGCAGTACGCCAAGTGGGTGGGGCTGATTTTACAAGGCAATTTTGGCATGTCGATGGAGTGGCGTCGTCCCGTACTGGAGGTGATCGGCGACCGGCTGGCTCTGACCATCGTCGTTTCGGTCGTTGCCCTCCTGTTCACCTGGGCGGTCGCGCTGCCGATCGGCATCTATTCGGCGGTACGACAGTATTCCTTCGGTGACTACATCTTCACCTTTGTGGGGTTCTTTGGCCTGGCAACGCCCAGCTTTCTGCTGGCGCTGGTGGTCCTGTATCTTGCCTTCTCGCTGTTCGGCGCGAACGTGGGGGGGTTGTTCTCTTCAGAGTTCAAGCTGGCGCCCTGGAGCATGGCTAAGGTCTGGGATCTTCTTAAACATCTCCCGGTTCCCGCCCTCATCCTCGCCCTTTCCGCCACAGCCCAACTGATTCGTGTCATGCGCGCCAACCTCCTCGACGAGGTCCGCAGACCCTATGTCGTGACGGCGCGGGCCAGGGGACTTCCGGAACGCCGGGTCATTCTGAAATACCCGGTACGGGTGGCCCTCAATCCCTTTGCCAGCACTCTCGGCTATCTTTTTCCCCACATCGTTTCCGGCAGCATCATCGTTTCCGTAGTCCTCAGCCTGCCGACGATGGGGCCGGTGCTGTTGCGCTCATTGCAGTCGCAGGACATGTTTCTGGCCGGGACGATTGTCCTGCTAATCGGCGTGATGACCGTCGTCGGCACCTTCATTTCAGACATGGTGCTGCTGCTGATCGATCCCCGCATACGGCTGGAGGGTGGGCGATGACGGAACGGATTCTGCCGGTTGAGGCCGTTATCGCGCCGGAACAGGGGGACCGCATCTTTGTTGCCAGCCAGTGGCAGCTGATGTGGTGGCGCTTCCGCAAGCACCGCCTGGCGATGATCGGTGCGGTCGCCATTGTCCTCTTTTACCTGGTGGTGATCGGCGCCGATTTTATCTCCTACTCGGACCCGGAGGTGACGGAGGCAAATTTCTCCCAGATGCCGCCGCAGCCGATCCGATGGTTGGATGGAGGGGCGTTCCGACCGCACGTCCTCGCCGTGAAAGGGGCGCGGGACCCTAATACATTCAAGCGCGTTTTCCAGACTGACCCAAACCAGAAGATCCCGCTGCGCTTCTTCGCGCGCGGGTACAAGTACGAGTTTCTGGGGTTCATTCCCGCCGACCGCCACCTGATCGGAGTTGCAGAGGGCCGGGCTGAAGATACGATTTTTCTTCTTGGCACCGATACGCTGGGGCGCGATCTGTGGTCAAGGCTGATGGCCGGTACCAGGGTATCGCTGACGATTGGCCTGGTAAGCGTTGCCCTCAGCCTCTTCCTGGGCGTGCTTTTCGGCGGGCTTTCGGGACTTTACGGGGGCGCGGTCGATACGATAATCCAACGGCTGATCGAGATCCTGCGTTCGATCCCGACGATTCCACTGTGGATGGGGCTTGCGGCCGGTCTGCCGAGAAACTGGACGGTCCTGCAGGTCTACTTTGCCATCACCATCATCATATCGCTGATCGGCTGGACCGAGCTGGCCAGGGTGGTGCGCGGCAGGTTCCTGGCGTTGCGCGAGGAGGATTTCGTGATGGCGGCGGAGCTTGCGGGTTGCAGCCAGTGGCGCATTATTTTTCGACATCTGGTCCCATCCTTCATGAGTCACATTATCGCCGCCACAACGCTGGCATTGCCGGTAATGATCATCAGTGAGACCTCGTTGAGCTTTCTGGGCCTCGGCATCCGCCCGCCCGCCATCAGCTGGGGCGTCCTCTTGCAGGACGCGCAGAGCCTGCAAAGTGTTGCACTGTCCCCCTGGCTGTTGATACCCGCGGTCCCCGTCATCACGGTGATCCTGGCCTTCAACTTCGTTGGCGATGGTCTGCGAGATGCCGCCGATCCTTACAGCGCGTAAAAGTCTGGCATGGAAAACGAAAAGCCTCTGATTCTGTCAGTTCGTAATCTCAAAACCTACTTCTATATGGACGAGGGCATCGTCAAGGCCGTCGAAGATGCCAGCTTCGATGTCGAACCCGGCAAGACGCTGGGCATTGTAGGTGAGAGCGGTTGTGGCAAAAGTGTGACCGTGCGTTCAATCCTGCGCATCGTCGAACGGCCAGGACGTATTGTCGATGGCCAAATTCTCCTCTATCGAAACGGCCCCGACAACCGGACCGACCACGTCGACCTGACCCAACTGGAGCCCAATGGCCCCGAAATGCTCGATATCAGGGGAGATGAAATCGCCCTCATTTTCCAGGAGCCGATGACCTCTCTCAGCCCCGTGCATACGATCGGCAATCAACTCATCGAAGCCATCCTGCTGCATAAACAGATGACGCGGCGCGAAGCGCGTGAGTTCGCCGCCGATTTGCTTCACCAGGTCGGCATCCCGCGGCCGGTCGGCCGGCTGGAAGAGTACTCGTTTCAGCTGAGCGGCGGTCTGCGCCAGCGGGCCATGATCGCCATCGCCCTCTCCTGTGACCCGCGGCTCCTGATCGCCGACGAGCCTACCACCGCCCTAGACGTGACCACCCAGGGGCAGATCCTGGACCTGCTGCGTTCTTTGCAGGAAGAGCGCGGCATGGCAATCATCCTCATCACGCACAATCTTGGCGTGATTGCCGAAATGGCTGACGACGTGGTCGTCATGTACCTGGGCCAGACCGCCGAGAAAGGGCCCGTGGATGAGATCTTTCATGCACCAAAACACCCTTATACGCAGTCGCTATTGCAGTCGATCCCGAGCATTCATTCCAGGCCGCGCGTGAATTTGCCGACGATCACCGGTTCGGTGCCCCATCCTTACAACCGGCCAACGGGGTGCCCCTTCCACCCGCGCTGCACCCAGAACATCGTTGGAACGTGCGAGGCGCGCGTGCCAACCCTGCTGCCGGTAGGCGAGCGGCAAGAGGTCAGCTGCTTTCTCTATGAGCACGAATGAGGAGGATACGGCGGTGACCGACGGCGCACCACAGCCGCTGTTGCAAGTGAGAAACCTGCGCAAGACCTTTCCCATCCGAAAGGGACTGCTGCGGCGCAATGTTGGACAGGTCCGGGCCGTGGACGGCGTCTCCTTTCACGTTCAACAGGGGGAGGCGTTGAGCCTGGTGGGGGAGAGCGGGTGCGGCAAAACGACGACCGCGCGCTGCGTCTTGAGAGCGATCAAGCCGACCTCTGGGGAGATCCTTTTTCGCACAGACGACGACACAATCATCGATGTTTCCAACCTCTCCAAACGCGAGCTGCGGCCTTTGCGCAGCCAGATGCAGATGATCTTTCAGGATCCGGTCTCGTCTCTGAACCCGCGCATGACTTTGTTCGACATCATCGGCGAACCACTGCTCGTAAACGGCATGCGCGAACGCCAGCAACGCATCGAGCGTGTCGAGGAGCTGCTCGGCCTGGTGGGGTTGCCGCCAGAGTACCTGCAGCGATTTCCCCATGCTTTCAGCGGCGGACAACGCCAGCGGATCGGCATCGCGCGCGCCCTCGCCTTGAACCCGCGCCTCGTCGTCGCCGACGAGCCCGTGTCGGCGCTGGACGTTTCGGTGCAGGCCCAGATATTGAATCTGATGCTTGAGTTGCAGGAAAAGTTCGGGCTCACGTATCTCTTTGTTGCCCACGACCTGAGCGTAGTGAAGCACTTCAGCCACCGTGTTGCCGTGATGTACGTCGGCCAGATCGTGGAGATGGCCTCCTCTGAGGATCTGTTCAATGCGCCGCAGCACCCGTATACGGAAGCGCTGCTCTCTGCCGTGCCCAAGCCCGATCCCCGCCTGCGCAGCCAGCGTGTCGTTCTGGAAGGAGACGTGGCAGACCCGGCCAATCCTCCAAGCGGCTGCTACTTTCACCCCCGCTGTCGATACGCCGTCGACATCTGTCGCATCGAAACGCCTGAACTGGAGGAGATGGAGAGGGGCCACTATGTCAGCTGTCATCGAGCGAGCGAGTTGACTTTGGAAGGAGTCGCAGGCGGTGTCGCGAACGAAAGCCGACCGTCTCAGAGCGCTACCGCGTAAGTTTTGGCCAAGACTTGAACCGCTTCAGCTGCTGCTTCAGCCAGTGCGGTGGTCCGGTTCGCTGCGTGGTCCCGCGGGGCAAGAGACGGGGACCTTCCTCTATCTCTTCGACTGCCAGCCGGCTTAGCGAATTTCATTCCCCGCGACGCTGGTCCACATGTGATACAATCTGTATACCCCATCCGACTTTCAAAGAGAGATAGTCCATGAAAAACGCATCCTATTTCACATCCAAGTTGCGCCGCGGCGAAGTCTGTCTCGGCAGCGGCATCTCCTTCGCCGACGCGACCGTCACCGAAGCGTTGAGCGGCCTGCTCGACTTTGCCTGGATCGACATGGAGCACAATGCCTATTCGCTGGAAACGGTGCAGGCGCATATCATGGCCACCAAGGGCAGCGAAACCACGGCGTTGGTGCGCGTCCCCGAGAACAACGCGGCGACGATCAAGACGGTCCTCGACATCGGCGCCGATGGTGTCATCGTGCCGATGGTCCGCACCGCTGACGACGTGCGCCGCGCGGTGGCCGCATGCCGCTACCCGCCTGAGGGGATGCGCGGTTTCGGGCCGCGCCGGCCGATCGACCACGGACTCAGTGCGGACGAGAGTTACAGCCGGCGGGCGAATGAAGCAATCATCGTGATCGTGCAGATTGAGCAGATCGAGGCTGTCAACAACCTCGACGAGATCCTGGCCGTGCCGGGCCTGAACGCTGTCGTCATTGGCGGCAATGATCTGTCGGGTTCGATGGGGCTCATGGGGCAGCCGCATCATCCTGACGTAGCCGCCGCAATCGAGACGGTGATCGCCAAGTCGCGGCAGGCGGGTGTATTCGTCGGTATTGGGCTGGCCGACGAGCCCGAGAAGATGGCTGAATGGCTGGATAAAGGGATGCAGTGGCTGCAGGTTGGCGTCGACTGGTGGCTGCTGATGCGTTCAGCTCAGATGATTATCGGCGATCTGCGCGCTCGCATTGACGCCGGCGGGTCAGCCAATCAGGCAAAGGAGTGAGGCAAAATGAATGTAAAGATTGGGACCGGTCCCGACTCGTGGGGCGTCTGGTTTGCCGACGATCCCAAGCAGATTCCCTGGCGCCGCTTTCTGGACGAAGTGGTCGAAGCCGGCTACCAATGGATTGAGCTGGGCCCATTTGGCTATCTGCCGCCCGATGTCGACACGCTGCGGTCCGAGCTGGGAAATCGAGGGATAAAGGTCTCGGGTACCTTTACGCTTGCCAACCTGGAGGAGCCGTCGGCCTGGCCGGAGGTTGAAAGGCAGGTGGTTGGCGGAGGCGAGCTGGTAGCGGCGTTGGGCGGGGAGTTCATGGTGCTGATCGACGAGCTTCACACCGACTGGTTTACGGGCGAGCGCCTGGCCCCGGAGCGGCTCGACGAGGAGGCGTGGGGGCGGTTGATCGACACGACGCACAGGGTGGCGGACATCGTGATCGAGCAGTTTGGGCTCAAGCTGGCGTTTCATTCCAGTCCTGACACGCACGTAGCGTATGAGGACCAGCTCGAGACGCTGCTGGAGCAGACCGATCCCGAACGGGTCTCGCTGGGCCTCGACGTCGGCCACTTTGCCTACCGCGGCATTGACGCGGTCGACTTCATTCGGCGTCATCATGCGCGCATACCGTATCTCCATTTCAAAAGCGTAGATCCTGAAATCCGGGATATTGTCGAGACTGAGGAGATTCCGTTTGCCAGGGCAGTGCAGATGGGCATCTTCTGCGAACCGTCGAAGGGGCTCGTCGACTACCTGGCCCTGCGCGACGTGCTGCGTGAAGTTGACTTCGACGGCTTCGCCATCGTCGAACAGGATATGTATCCGGCGCCGTTCGACAAACCGTTGCCGATTGCGAAGCGGACCCGCGCTTACTTGCGGGAGATTGGGATGGGATGATCGCCGCATCGGAGTCTGGACCTGCCTCCTGCGGCCGGGGGGAAGCAGTGCAGGTTTTCTTGTGCGACAGATGAGAGGAGAGGGTAGGCCATGTTGTTCAACAGATCACGCGCCATCGATTACATGCGGGAGCACGGCCTGGACGCCCTGGTCGCGACTTCACCGGTCAACATCACCTACTTTACCGACTACTTTTGCTGGCTCGATCCGATCTTCAAGGAGTACATGATGGTTCCGGGCGCTTCCAGCGACCTGGGGCAGGCCTATGCGGTGTTTCCGCTGGATGGGGAACCTGCGCTGGTGCTCGGTCCGCCGTTTGCGGTGAACGCGGCGGAACTGTGGGTGCAGGACGTGCATATATTCGGCGACACCGGCCTCGATCACTCGCTACCGCCGCCCGAACTTCCAGTCGAGATACAACGTTTCGCCGACCTGCTGAATGCCCCGCAGAGCAACGCCACGCCGACCGACGCGCTGTTGAGCATCCTCAATCAGCGCGGGTTGACATCCGGACGCATCGGCCTGGATGCGGAAGAGCTGCCCGCGGCGACGCGCGACCAGATCACGCGTGCGCTGCCGCAAGCGTCGTTCCAAAACTGCACCAATCTCATCCGCCTTATCCGCATGGTCAAGAGTGAGGAGGAGGTCCGTCGGTTGACCCGTTCGGCCGAGATCAACGAAGAGGTTGGCATGGAGTGTCTCAACATGGCGCGGCCGGGCACGCCGATCTCCGAACTGGTTCGGCATTACCGCGCGCGGGCCGGCGAGTTGGGCGCCGATTTCGATCATTTTGCCTTCGGCGTGCGCGGCCTGGGCATGTCGACTGAGACCAACTACGAGTTGGCAGAAGATGACCTGCTCTACGTCGACTGGGGCTGCATCTACCAGCACTACTTTTCCGATACCGGCACGACGCTCGCGATGCGTGAGCCTGAAGCGCACTTCGAGGCGCGCCATGCGGCGCTGCGCGCGTGTATGGCTGCGGGAATCGAGGCACTGCGGCCGGGTGCGAAGGCTTCGGCCGCCCAGGCCGCTATGCTGCAGACGCTCAACGACAACGGCATCACCATCACCTTCCCGCATGGGCACGGGGTGGGGTTGGAGGTGCGTGACTATCCCATTCTGGTTGCCGACAACGGACTGCGCATCAAGGACGGCTGCGTTGATGTTCCGTCTGACTTGGCGCTGGAACCGAACATGGTGCTCAACCTCGAGGCGATGGTCTCACTTGCGGGCATCGCATCGTTGCATATTGAACAGTCCTTCGTTGTTACGGCAGAGGGCAGCCGTCCGCTTGTACCGCAGGACCGCAGCCAGCCATTGCAACCGTCAGCGCTGGGCTAGCGGCTGGCAGGGTTCCTCCATTTTGAACCGCAGAACAGGGGATGGATAGGCGTGTCAGGGAGAGTTGATGCCGGCGCGCAGGCGTGATACCGGCAGTCTTCAGGCGGCTGCCGGCAAGCACTATCGCTCGCCCTGGCCGATGAAACTGGCTGACGGGCGGACGCTCGTTCTCTTTGCCCGCCGCAAGATCCCGCGCGGGATCGGCCTGATCGTGAGCGAGGATGACGGCGCTATCTGGAGCGACGAGCAGATTCTGCGCGATGACGGGCCGATCACCGATTTGGGCTACCCGGTTGCGACCGAGGTCGAGCCGGGGCGCGTTTTCACCGCCTACTACTTCACGAAGGACGACGGCAACGGCTTCGGCGGCACCCGCTACATAGCCGGCTCAACATTTCGTCTCCGGTAACCCCGAAGTCACCCAAATCTTTCGCTCGGTTTTCCGCCGGAGTCAGCTGGCCGTTGGGTGAGAGGCTTGTCGGGGTCTGTCGAGTCGCCGGACCGCAGATCCTGCAGTCGGTCTTGACCCAGACAGACAGCTAACCAATAGAGAGGAGTCGCCCGATGTCGGGAACAATCAATATGGCGCTGGTCGGGTGCGGAGGCATGGGGCGCAGCCACCTGCGGAGCGCCAGAGAGGTGCCGGAACTGAGGTTCGTCGGCTATGTCGATGCCGTCGAAGCGGCTGCCGCCGGGGCGTGTCACGAATTCGGCGGACGGTACCATACGACCGATGTCGCAGAGGTCATGCGGGACGACGCTGTTGACGCCGTCCTGATCGCAACGCACCACGACTCGCACACGCCGTTCGCGATCCGGGCAGCTGAGGCAGGTAAACACATCTTCCTTGAGAAGCCGATGGCGCTCACCATCGAGGAGTGTCTGGAGATTGAAGAGGCGGTTGAGAAGGCGGGCGTCAAGCTGATGATGGGCTTCAAGTTTCGCTTCGCGCCGCTCGTCGCCAGGGTAAAGGAGATGGTTCCGCGGCCACTGGTAACGGTCGGCCAGAGCCTGCATTCGGCGATGAAGGGCTGGCCTTTGACGCCGGAACGAGGAGGCGGCCCTGTCCTTTCAAACGGCTGCCACGCTTTCGACCTGGTCTACTGGCTCAATGAATCGGAGCCGGTTCTCATCAGCGCCGCGGGCGGCGCGCTGACGCATCCCGAACACGGCTTGGTCGATAACGCGGCCGTTTCAGTACAGTTTGAGAACGGCAGTATCGCCGCGATCATTGCCGGTGACAGTGGGGATGCCCGCTACACTTCGAAGTTTTTCTTCGAGGTCCTTGACGGACAGCGCACGGCCACGCTATACGAACGCTGCCACAAGGCCCTCTTGTCCGGCTGTGAAGTCGACTCGTTGAGCGTTGAGGAGTTGCCGGCCGCGCTCAGTACGGACCCGGAGGGTACGCGCGCTGAGCTGCAAGCTTGGGCCCGGTGTCTGCTTGAGGATACCGAATCGCCGGTCGGGCCGCGCGACGGTACGCGGGCGACGGCGATGGTGCTGAAGGCGTTCGATGCGATTCGCAGCGGCAAAACGCAGGAGCTGCGGCTCTAGATCGAGAAGCGGCGCGGCGGGAACGACCGGTCATACGAAAATAATCGTCACCAGTAGCGCGCAACTCTCCTCAGCCTCGAGGGAATGCACTGCTCCGCCCTCCAGGTAGAGCCAGCAACCCGGCTCCAGCGCACGCGGCTGCTCTTCGACGTAGAAGGTACATTTTCCGCTCAGACAGTGTACCGTGATCGGGCCATCCACCTTGTGCGCAGGGATCTTCCGACCGGGATCCAGATAGACTCTGATCGCCTCGAACTTCTCCTCTTTGACAACAGCCGTCGACTGCGTCTCGCCAAAGGATTTGAGGTCGATAACGACACCGGGTTCGGCGTGTTCGTGCGCCATTCCTCCTCCCTTGTTTCCTGTCAACGCGGCGCCTTGTAGAATGGCCTCTTGCAGATCCGGGCCCGGCGGGGGCTGCCCCGTACCAGAACATGGATGTTGGAACCCAGGCGGTGCATGCCGTTCGGAACGTAGCCGAGGCCGACGAATTTGTCCAGCGTCGGGCTCTTCATTCCGGTGGTAACGTGGCCGACCACCTTGCCCTCCTGGCCAATGATGCCGTATCCCTCTCTGGGAACGGCGCGTTCTTCCATTTCGAAGGCGACCAGCAGCCGTTCGCTGCCCTCCAGCTTCTCTTTCAGTAACGCTTTGCGTCCGATGAAGTCGGGCTTCTGTAGAGCGACGACCCATCCCAGCCTTGCTTCAAGGGGAGTCGTCCTGGCGTCGATCTCATGGCCGTAGAGGGACATGCAGGCTTCGAAACGCAGGCTATCGCGGGCGGCCAGTCCACAGGGCAGCAGGCCTGAGCCCTTGCCTTCGGAGAGAAGGGCATCCCAGAAGGAGACCGCCTCTTCCACGGGCAGATAGAGTTCGAATCCATCTTCGCCGGTGTAGCCTGTGCGGCCCAGGAGCATCTCGGTCCCGCCGACCTGCGCTCGCAAAGCGGTACGGTTCGGCACAGCGGCCAGGTCGGCGCCGGTCATGCCGTCTAAGATGGCGGCAGCCATTGGCCCCTGTACGGCCAGCATATAGGTCTCGTCCGAGATGTCGGTCAGCTCAACGTCAAAGCCATGGGTAAAGCTCTGCAACCAGCTGAAATCTTTTTCCCGGTTGGCGGCGTTGACGACAATGAGCCATTCGGCGCTAACCGACTGATTTGGCAGCCCATTGTCGACGTCGGGCAGGCGGTAGATGAAGATGTCATCGACGAGTGTGCCGTCCTCGTAGCAGAGCAGGCTGTAGCGCGCCTCCCATACATTCAACCGCGAGAGATCGGCCACTTGGACATATTGCAGGAAGCGCAGGGCATCTTCACCGCTGAGCGCAAACTGCCCCATGTGGTCGATGTCGAACACGCCGGCGGCGGTGCGTACGCTGCGATGCTCGGCATTGGGGCCGGCCGCGTACTGTACGGGCAGTTCGTACTCTGCAAAGGGGACCATACGCCCGCCCAAATCCACGTGCCGTTCGTAAAGTCTCGTCTGTTTCATACCGTCGCGTCTCCGCTGTCGCGCCAAAACCGCACTGTATGCAACTGAACAACCGACCGCAAATCGTAACACAGGATCGACCGGTAACGGAAAATCCTGGACGCTGTTGCGGCGCCCAGACGGATCTTCGTCCAGGGGTAGCCACAGCAAATGCAACCGAAAACGATTCAAGCCGCGAAAGGCAATGCATTGACAAGGAATGGTCATTCCGTTATATTCAGAGTTCGCATTGCAGTCGCGAATTGCGGCGGTCAACCGTATGTCGTCTAGATTCCTTCCTGTCAGGGCCGGCGGCAGCCGACCTCGGTGGCGTGAAGCCGCCTTTTGTGCCCGGAGGGCACGAGTTGCTATGATCGACGCAGCCAGAGTAGAGAGCCGGACCGTGCTGCTGGTCGTTGCGGTCGTCGTTCTGGTTCTGCGTGCCCAGCCCCTGCGCGCGCAAGACTCCATGGTCTCGCCCTGGCTGAACTATACGCAGGAAGACGGTCTCGCTTCAAACAACGTACTCGTCGTCGCCGTCGGTGACGGGGAGGTCTGGTTTGGCGCTGACAGCGGCATCAGCCGGTATGACGGCGCTTGGCGCTCCTGGAGCGATGATGCCGACCTGGGCAGCGGTGTCTTGAGCCTGACTGTCGGCGACAATGGGACAGAACTGTGGGCCGGTACGGCGACCGGCGCGGTACTCAGCTGGGACGGCGCCGCGTGGGCAAAGATCGCGGTGTTGGATTCACCGGTGCGGGCGCTGCATCACGCACAGAGCAATCTATGGATCGGCACCACATCCGGCCTGTACATCTGGGCGAGCGGCTCGCCTGCGTCGGTGGCAGGTTTTGACGATACCCACGTCAACGCGATCGAGAGCTCGCAGGACGGCGACAGCATCTGGGTCGGCACCTCGGACGGACTCTGGCTGCGGCAGAGCGGCCGCTGGCGCGCGATTGACGAAGCGGATGGTCTGCCCGGCGGCGAGGTAACGGCTCTGTGGGCGGCCGCCGATGGGCCGGTGTGGGCTGCGGCGGACGGCAACATCTCCTGGCGGCACCCGGCGACCGGAGCCTGGGAGCAGGTCGAAACGGCGCCTCTGCATACACGCGCGCGCGTGCGGATCACATCTTTGACGGGAAAAGGCTCCGGCAGCATCTGGGGTAGTACCGAAGGCAGCGGCTTCTTCCGTCTTGTCGCGCGTGCCGTTAACGGCACTTTGACACCCCGGTACGATCTCACCCCGCAGTCGATCAATCACGGAGAAACGTCTTTCATCCATTCGCTGGCAATTGACGCTGCCGGCACTCTATGGATGGGGACGGTTTCGGGCGTCTTCCGCTCGGACCGCGAGATGTGGGGGCGGGAAGTGCGCGCCCCGGCCGGTGGCCCCATCAATGAGATTCAGACGATGCTGGCGGATGATGTGGGCAACCTGTGGATTGGAACCAGGGGGGGCGGAATTCGTTTGAAAGTTGCGGGCAAGGCGTTTGAGGGTGAAGAGGTACGATACGGCCAGGAGGATGGGCTGCCCAGTCCCTACATAACCGATCTTGCCGCGGCCGGTGACGGGAGCATCTGGGCTGGCACGTGGCAAGGGATCGCGCGATTGAGACCTGGCGCAAGGGCATGGGCGCAACCAGTTGCAATGGAAAGGCTGCCGTCGTCGCACGTTACGGTCGTTCTGGCGCGGCAAGAGCAGGTCTGGATCGGGACCGGCAACGGGCTGGCCCGCTACGATGCGAAGACCGGCGCGCTGCACGCCGAGGAGGCGTTGGCGCAGCAGTTCGTACAGGACCTGGCGTTGGACTCAGACCAGCGTCTCTGGGTGGCAACGGAAGGCAGCGGCATCTTCGTCGATGACGGCCGTGGTGGCTGGACCCACTACGGTGGCGAAAGCGCAGACAGTCCCGCGTTTTTGGGCGACAGCGTGGCGGCACTGGCGCGAGACCCGAAGGTCCCCGGTGCGATGTGGGTCGGAGTAAACGAGCAGGGCCTGAGTTACTTTGACGGAAGAACGTGGCACGACATGACGGCGACGGCGCGCTTACCCAGCAAACTGTTCTACGACCTTTACGTGGACCCTGTCGACGGTTCGCTTTGGATCGGCAGCGAAGGGGGCGTTACCCGATTTGACGGGCGAACCTGGGAGACGCTCACCTTTGAATCGGTCCTGCCGGCCACGTCGATCTACTCAATATTTCGAATGGAGGAGGGTATATACTGGTTCGGCACTCGCGAAGGGCTGACCTTCTATCGCCCTGATGGGATACCGCCATGGATCAGCATTGGCGGAATCTCGGGCGCGGCCGAGCAGATTTCGGCCAGCGGATGGGAGGTGGAGAGGGACGGCAAGATTATAATCGGCTATGAGGCGGGTGATCTCTACACACCGCAGACGGAGCTTGTGATTCTCTACCGGCTCTCCGCGCCGGGCCAACTCGGCGCTTGGCAGTTGCTGGACCGCCCCTTTCTTGAGCTGTCCGACTTCAGCGAGAAAGGCGACTATACGGTCGAGTTCCAGGTGCGGGACTTCGCCTTCAACTACTCACCTGTCAGCAGTGTCACATTCGCGACCGAAGCTCTGCCGGCGCAGGTGCGGTTGCCGTTCATCGGGCAAATCCGCATCGACTATCTCGTCACCCTGGTCGTCACCGGTGTGCTGGCCTTGATTGGCTTCGGCTACATGGGCAGCGAGATCGTGCAAAACCGGCGCCGAACGCAGGATGCGGTCGTGCGCTCGTTCAATCCCTTCATCAGCGGCGAGCCGGTACGGCGCGAGGACATGTTTTTCGGCCGGAGAGAGCTGCTGCAAAAGATCGTCGACACGCTGCACAACAATAGCATTATGATCCACGGCGAACGCCGCATAGGCAAGACCACACTGCTCTACCAGTTGAACAACCATCTCTGGGGCCTGGAGGACGAAGAGTACTGGTTTGTGCCCCTTTACGTGGACCTGGAGGGAACTGAGGAGGACGCCTTTTTCCACTTCCTGATGGAGGAGATTCTGCATACGGCCTCCAATCTCTCCGGCCTTACACCGGACACCCAGGCGGCCTTGCACGGCCTTCGCTACTATCGACCTGAGTATGCGAACTATACCGACAGGGAGTTTATCAGGGATCTGCGCGATGTGATCAAGGCATTGAGGACCTACGGTGAGGAGACACATCCGGGCAAGCACCTGCGCCTGATCCTGTTGATGGACGAGATGGACGTTTTCAACGCCTATGACCGGCTGATTCAGCAGCGCCTGCGCCGTATTTTCATGCGGGACTTTGCCGCGACGATGGGGGCGGTCATCGCCGGCATCCGCATCAGCAAGGATTGGGGTCGTATCGAAAGCCCCTGGTTCAATCTGTTTAACGAAATCGAACTTAAGCCGTTTACCCGGGAGCAGGGGATTGAGCTGCTCACTGAATCGGTGCGGGGCTTCTATCGATTCGAGCCGCCGGTTATCGAGTTCATCATTGAGAACGCCGCCGGGCGCCCGCATCGAATACAGCAGTACGGCCTGGAGGCGGTCGGGCGCATGCTTGCCGACGGACGGCGCACGATTACAATGGAAGATGCCGTCAATGCGCACGAGCGCATCCAGCAAATGGGTGACAGCATCAATGTTGGTTTGGATGGAAGAGAACCAACGGCGCCGGCGGCTGATGCCGATGGCGATTGGCAATAGGCCCATACGAACGGGTGAAAACGAAAAATGACGAAATGACCAAGAGAAGTGTAATGCAGTGCTAAACCGCTTCGACCATGCTACGCTGTTAACATCATGCAAAACTGCCCAGCCGAACCGACCCCTTTCGTTCAAAAAAAGCAACAGACCAGGAACCGAGCTTTTCTGTCATCATCATACCAGTCCAACCGAGGGATCCGGCCAGGATCGCGTCCATTTCCGCCAATCCCGGCACCGGTCAATCCCTCAAGAAAAAAGTGAAAACAGCCGACATTGGCCAACTTGAGTCGACTTATCGCGGCAAATCGAGTGAAGTTCGGTCCCTATAGGCAGAGCACCCGCACAACCGCCATCTCAGTATCACAAACACGCACAGTATGGGACCAACCGCCGCACGCACCAGGATCGATTTGAGAGGTTGAGAAAATCAGAACTCTCGCTTGCATAAGGGAAACAGACTAGGAGTTGACCGAGCGAAATGCGAAATCCTTACACCGTGGGACGCTGGCTGCGGGGCGCCGATCACTATGGGCGTGAGCAGCTTCTCGACTACCTGATTCACGCAGACGACCCGGCAATCTGGGTTGTCGGCACGCGCCGCATGGGCAAAACATCTCTGCTGCGCCAATTGGAATGGCTGCTGACGACTGAGCACGAGACCGGATTCATTCCATTGTTCTGGGATCTCCAAGGCAGTGAATCCAAAGAGGACTTCGACTATGAGCTGTTCCTGGCCGTCGAAGATGAAATGCAGCGATTTCAGGCGTACGGAGTAAACGTAAGTGCGCTCTATGGACGCGATGCCATCGATATTCTCCGGGTCTTGCAGCGCGGCCTGCGGCAGCATGGCAAGCAGCTGCTGCTGCTCATCGACGAGGCGGAGGCATGGATCAGTCTCGCCAAGAACGATTACCAGGCGTTGGCGCGTCTGCGTAAGGCGTTTCAGAGCGGCGGCATGCGTACAATCATGACATCGACCAAGCTCCTGATGCAGCTGAACGACCTGACCCGCAACTGGCTGACAAGTCCGTTTCTCTTCGGCTTCAGTCTGGTGAATCTCTGGAGCCTCGAGCCGGAGGCGAGCGCCAGCCTCGTTCAGCAGGAGCAGAGCGACACGCCCGTCAGCGTCGAGCGGGAGCGGATTGAGGAGGTTTTGCGCCATAGCCATCGCCATCCCTACCTGGTCCAGACGCTCTGCTACCGTCTCTTCGAGGAAAGGGACGGCGTGGGAACACTGCGAGCCATTAGCGAGGAAGACCTGCACGCTGACCATCTGCTCTCCGGCTTTTTTGAAGTCGACTTTAAGTGCCTCGCCCCCACCGAACGCCAGATCCTGTTGACCGTTGCCCGGCAGGGCATCATCGATGAGGAGGAGCTGGTGTCGAAGATCGACAATGAATCGCTCGAGCAGATATCGATGTACGTTCACGGCATGAACAATCTCGGCTATTTGCAGCGCGTATACGGTCAGCCGGCCGCTCAGTCTGCCGGTGCCGCAAGTGACGACGCAGGGTATGCCGAGATGGATGCCGCTGGCGCGACGCGGGACGGACAGTTCGGGCGCTGGACCGTGGGCAACGAGTTTCTGCGCCGCTGGATGCTGGAAAACTACCAGGATCTGGCCCAGACTTTGTATTCGGATGTGAGCGACTACGGCGTCGAATCCCTGATTGAAATGGGCCGCAAGGTGGAACTGGACTATCTCCAGCATGAGGTATCGGAGCTGCGCAGGCGCCTCGATTCGCTCCTGGCGGCCCACAACAGCTACGGCAATGAACCGCCGCCTGAACTCGAGCAAGAGATTCAGCAGCTGCGCGGCGAACTGGAGCGGGCCGGTGCGCAACTGCGCAACCTGGCCGATTGAGCGGGGGCGCAATGAACGGTTCCACACTTCCGCCTGCGGGCGAAAAGGCCGCATACGTCAACCAAATGTTCGCGCAGATCGCGGACCGCTACGACTTGGCGAATCGCCTGATCACCGCCGGACAGGACGTTGCATGGCGCCGCAAAGTCATCGAACTGTGCCAGCTGCCAGAAGGAGGACGTTTTCTGGATGTGGGAACGGGCACGGGCGACATCGCCTTCGAGGCCGGACGCGTTCATCCCGATGCAGAGGTGATCGGCTGCGATTTCACCTATGAAATGATGGCCGTCGGCCGCAAAAAGAGCGAGAGGGCCTCTTGGCGCGCCCGTTGGGAGAGGGCCGGCGGGGTCGAATTCGTGCAAGGGGACGGGATGCGACTGCCGTTTGCCGACGGCTATTTTGATGCGGTTGCGAGCGGCTTTCTGCTGCGTAACGTGACCGACGTCGACATCTGCTTGGCCGAGCAGCGTCGAGTGACGAAGCCGGGAGGCAGAATCGTCTGTCTGGAGACTTCTCCGCCACCACAGAGTGCATTGACGCCGCTGCTGCGCTTCTACCTGTTCAGAGTGATACCCGTGCTGGGCCAGCTGGTCACATCCGGCGGCGGGGCCGCCATCAGGTCCCTCTGTTCGGACCCCTACCATTATCTACCCGAAAGCACGGCCGCCTTTTTGCCGCCGCAGGCGATGGGACGCCGCATGGCCCAGGCAGGTTTTCGTCATGTCTCCTACCTGCCCAGAATGTTTGGAACCATCGCAATCTATGTGGGGATCGTATGAGCGACCATGACGCCGTGCGGACGGCGCGGCGCGGCAATCCATCCTATGTCTGGCGCGCCGGGCAGGAACGCCGCCTGCAAATGATCCTCGATTGGGCGCCAGCGGGGCTCCAACGAGTCCTGGTCAACGGATGCGGCGTGGGCATGTATTTGCGCGCGCTGCAGAAATCGGTGCCGGAGGTTCACGGAATCGATATTGAAGGAGATCACTTGCGGGCGGCGGCTGCGAACGTGCCGTGCGCTCCCCTTAACTTGAGCCGGGGTGAGCAGCTTCCGTACGTTGACGGCTGCTTCGATCTTGTTCTGTCTCACGAGGTGCTGGAGCACGTGCAGGACGACAGGCGGGCCGCAGCCGAGATGGTGCGCACCTTGCGTGTCGGCGGCCGTGCCATCATCTTCGTACCCAACCGGCTCTATCCGTTCGAGACGCACGGACATTACTGGCGCGGCGAGTACTACTTTGGCAACACGCCATTGATCAACTATCTTCCGGACCTCCTGCGGAAGCGGCTCGCGCCGCATGTGCGCGTCTATTCGAGCTTCGACCTGCTGGATCTTTTTGTCGGATTGCCCGTTCTGGTGCGCCGGCACACGCAGATCTATCCCGGCTATGACAGTATTGCTGCGCGCAAACCGTTCTTTGGGCGGGCACTGCGTCTGCTCACCTACACCCTGGAGCAGACGCCGATGACCGTTTTCGGGATCAGCCACTTCCTCGTGCTGGAGAAGGTCCAAGCGGCGAAAGCGCGCTGATTTGGGTCGGTTTTTGGCAAATGCTAGAATTCGGGCAGCAGAATAGGGCTGAAGAGACGTCTCGTTCAGCGATTCAAAGTAGGCTGTTTACAGGAGTGGTCACGAGTAACGTGAGGCATGATTACGGCGAGCGGCCGGCAGAAGGCGGCGCGGGAGCGCTGAGATGGCGCAGATAGGTCGCGGTGCGCCAAAGTTGAGCGCGAGCAGGTCGGCTCGCATCCGCATGGAGCGGCGCCGGCGCGAACGGGCCAGGGCAGGCCGCGCCCGCCCCTGGTTCTGGTTCATACAGGGGACAGCGGCGCTACTGATCGCACTCTTTCTGCTCGTCGGCGGCGCGGTCGGCGTGGCCGTGGCGAGCGTGTTCGGAATCTACACGTTTTACGCTTCTCAGCTTCCTGACGCCGGTGTGATCGAGCTGCAGCAGGAGAAGTTTGAGACGATCCGCTTCTATGACCGCACCGGCAGGCATCTGCTGTACGAGAGCGTCGATCCCCGCCCTTTCCGCGGCGATCGTACCTACATGCCCTTACAGGAGATGGCGCCCGCGGTCATCGAGGCTGCGGTCGCGCTTGAGGACCACAATTACTGGGAGAACCCTGGCATTAACGTACGCGGTCTGGTCCGGGCTTTTGTTTCCAATCTTCAGGGCGGCGGCGTACAGGGCGGCTCTTCTATCACCCAGCAGCTGATAAAGAATGTGGTGATACCGCTTGAGGAGCGGGCGCAGCAGTCTTACGCTCGCAAGCTCAAGGAACTCATTCTCGCCATGGAGGTGACGCGGCGTTACGACAAAGAGAAGATACTTGAATGGTATCTGAACTATAACTTTTACGGCAATCTGGCATACGGGATCGAGGCGGCCAGCCGGGTCTATTTTGATAAGGGCGCTGCCGAATTGAGTGTCGCTGAGGCCGCAATGCTGGCACCGATTCCGCAGTTTCCGGCCCTCAATCCACTCGACAACCCGGAAGACGCCAAGATCCGCCAGGGCGTCACCCTGCAGGTGATGGTTGACGCCGGCTATATCACGCAGGCAGAGGCCGACGCGGCCTTTGCCGAGACGTTGGACCTGCGCGGCTCGGCCGCTGAGCGATTCGAGATCGATACAGCGCCCCACTTCGCCCTCTACGCCCTGGACCGCATAAAGGATGAGTTCAATACCGTCGACGACCCCTACCGTATCTGGAAGGAGGGCCTGACCGTCTACACGACGCTCGACGTCGAGTTGCAGAGGTACGCGGAGCAGGTCGCCCGCGCACACATCGCCCGCCTGAACGAGCAGAATCGCAATGTGAACAATGCTTCGGTTGTGGTCCTCAAGCCGGATACGGGGGAGATCCTGGCGATGGTTGGGTCGCTCGATTACAACAACGAGGAGATCGACGGCCAGGTCAACGTTGCGATTTCAGAGCGACAGCCCGGTTCAAGTTTCAAGCCTTACGTTTACCTCGCAGGTCTGTTGCAGGGGATGACCCCCGCCTCGATGATTCTTGACGTCCGCACGCCGTTTATTCAGGACGACAGCTCGGTGTATGTGCCCGAAAACTACGACCGCCTCTATCACGGGCCTGTCTCACTGCGCGAAGCGCTCTCCCAGTCGCTCAACATTCCGGCCATTCGAGTCATGGACCAGGTCGGCGTTGCCAGCGCCTTGCGCACCGCCCATCGCATGGGCATCAACGGCCTCGATCGGGGGCTGAGCTACTACGGCCTGAATCTGGTTCTTGGGGGCGGCGAGGTCACTTTACTGGACCACACCTACGCCTACAGCGTTGTTGCAAACGGTGGCGTGATGGCCGGACAGCCAGTTCCGCCCGAGTCCCGGCGCAGCGGTTTTCGCAACTTGGATCCGGTTGCTATATTGCAGGTGCGCAACACGGCCGGCGAAGTGCTCGCAAAGTATGAGAGGCCGGAGGTGGAGCGCATTATCAGCGCGGACGCGCAATATGTGCTGGCCGATATTATGAGCGACAATGTCTCGCGGGCCCCAATGTTCGGCATAAACAATAATCTGGTGCTGCCGGACCGCAGGGTAGGCGCGAAAACCGGGACGACGAACGGTTGGAAAGATGCCTGGACCGTCGGTTTCACGCCTCAGTTGACGGTGGGCGTCTGGATCGGGAACACAGACAACGAGTCGATGAACAATGTTACGGGCGCGTCGGGCGCGGCGCCGATCTGGAAGAGCATCATGGAGCGCTATCATCTGGGTCAGCCTGCCCGCTGGTACCAGCGGCCACCCAATGTTGTCACTGAGACGATTTGCCAGCCAAGCGGTCTCCTGCCCTCAGACGACTGCCAGCGCCAGCGCCAGGAGCTGTTCATTGCCGGCACGGAGCCGAAGGTAGTGGACAATCTGTGGCAGCCATTTGAGATCGACAGGCGTAACGGACTGCTGGCCAGGACGTCTACGCCGGAGGAGGAACGGGAGACACAGGTCTTTCTGATCTTGCCGCCGGAGGCCGAGGATTGGCTTAAGGGAAGCGGGATAGAGCAGCCGCCGCAGGGGCAAAGTCCGGAGGAGTTCATCGACTTCGATCCTGACGTTGCAATCACATTCCCGCCGCCGGGCGGCTACATCGGTGGACAGGTCGAGATATTGGGCAATGCGCGCGGCGGCAATTTTGCCAACTATCGCCTTGAATTCGGCGCGGGCGCCACCCCGTCCCAGTGGACGCAGATCGGTCCCGAACACGGCGCTCAGCACCAGAATGGTCTGTTGGAAGTTTTCAACACCGAGGGGTTGGAAGAAGGCCCGTATACGCTGCGGCTGACCGTCCGCTACCATGACGGCAACCAGCGGGTATGGGATGCGCCGGTTACGGTTGACAACACGCCGCCGACCCTGGAGATCAGCGAACCGCAGCCGAACAGCCTCTACGAACTGGATGAGGACGATCAGATCAACATCAACGCCATTGTAAATGACGAGTGGGCGATGGACCGGGTGGAGTTCGCGATTGACGGCACCTATTTTATCACCCGCACCGTGGCGCCCTACAACGAGCGCTGGGAGCTTGAGATGCGGTGGGAGCAGGTCGAAGTGCCGAATGAGACTCGGAATTGGCCGGCATTCGGCTCGGATGACGAAGAGATTCGGCCCGGCCGGATCCGTGAATTTGAGGACGGTTTCGCCGCCATCCTTGCCGGCAGCGGCATCTATCTTGAAGGCCATCTGATCAAAGTGCGAGCGTACGATCGGGCAGGCAACGAGACGGAAAGCGAGGAGATTCGCGTTTATGTTCGCCAACCGCGCGACGAGTAAGTCGGGTGCAGCACGCACCACAGCTGCACGCGGTTAGTAGGTGGAGGTCGAAAGGTCAATGCCGAAGATTCTGGTTACCAATGACGACGGTGTTCATGCTGACAGCATTCGGGTGTTGGCAGCCGCGCTGGATGGGGTGGGCGCCGTAACGGTCGTGGCGCCAGAGCGAAATTGGAGCGCTGCCGGACATCCCAAAACGTTGCACAAGCCATTACGAATGGCGCAGATCGAATGGTCCGACGGGCGCAGGGTCCACGCTTGCAGCGGCGCGCCCCCCGACTGCGTGGCGCTGGCGGTTCTCGGTGCGGTTGGGGGCTCATTCGACCTTGTAATCAGCGGAGTCAACGACAGTTTCAACCTAGGCTGCGACGTTCTCTACAGCGGGACGGTCGCGGCGGCGATGGAATCGCTGGTGATGGGCGTGCCATCGATGGCGATAAGCACAGGGGCGGTTGAGGGCTACGAGATAGGCGACGCGGAGGCTTGGCAGAACGCGGCGGCCTGCGCTCGCACCCTTGCGGCGGGTCTGCTCGAACGGCCATTGCCCGCGCAGACCCTTTTCAACGTGAATGTACCCCGGCGGCCGGCTACAGAGATACTGGGCCATCGATTCACTTGTTTGGGCCGGCGCATTTACGGAGATGTGCTGGTCACACGCGACGACCCCTGGGGCAAGCCATACTATTGGATCGGTGGGGAGGTCCCGACCGGCATCGCGGAGGCGGGCACCGATTTTGGCGCGATCGAGTGCGGCTACGTCAGCATATCTCCCCTGGGTATCGACCTGACCCGGCACGAGCTCTTGGCAGACCTGGCGTTAGGCGGATGGTCGGTACCCGCGTGAGGACGAGGCGGTCGGGGGGCTCGATTGGGGCGGGGTCGGTCCCAATGGGGTATTGCGGCGCACCGTATCGCTGGACGGTTCGGGTCTGAAGCAAGCGGAAAGATCTCCCTTTTGGCGCCGAGGTTTGGCGCGAGGCAGGCATTTTTGAATTGGCACGCATGGTATACGCAGCTCCTTCAGATCGTACTCGGTGGCATGGACTGGCCGCGCTCTGTTGGCTTCTGTTGACAGATGCGACACTGCTCATGTGGCTGACGCTCAAGCCGATCACCTGGAGCAGTTTTCTCCTGCTTCTGGCGATTGTCGTCACTTTGCCGGTCCTGATTCACGTATCGATGCGGACATGGGGTGCGTTCAATCTCGAATACTGGCTTGACCGCAATGCGCTTCGCGTCCGCTGGGCCGACAAGTGCCAGGTCATTCCACTTCACAGCATTCGGCGCATCATCGAAGGTGTTGATGAGTTTTCTTTGCGGCCCTCAGTTCTGGCCTGGCCGTCCCCATTCGTGCGGACGGTGGAAGGAGGGCAAGGTCAACGGCTTGTGCGCATGGCGAGCGTTCCGCTTGACCGGTGCCTTTTGATCGAGACCGACGGCGGGATATACGCGATATCTCCGGCCGACCCGGATGAATTTCTGGAGGAGCTGCAGGCGCTGAATCGGTTGGGGCTTTCTCGCAGGCTGTCGTTGCAGCGTGAAGAGCGGACCAACTACTATGTGGTTGCTACAGAATCGACAGCTGGGCGGTGGTTGTTGGCGGCTGGCCTGGTTGGCTGCCTTATTCTCTTCGGCTTTCTTATGTTCCGCTTCCCACAGTTGCCGGAAACGCTGGTATTTCACTACAATCGGCAGGGTGTGCCCGACAGCATTCGTCCCAAGAGCGCCCTTTTTCTGCTGCCATCAATCGGTCTCCTCACCTACCTGATCAACAGTGCGGCCGGCTTGTGGATGAAGCAGCGAAACCAGCCTTCGGAAGCTCACCTGTTCTGGGCGGGCACGTTGTTGGTTCAGGCGCTCTCGTTTCTGGCGCTGTTCAGCCTCACGAGTATGAGCGCATAATGGTGTGCTGCAGGCCCTTTGCGTGGACGCCGTTCAATCGCCGCTTGGCGAGGAGAGATTTGTGTCGCGTCCCTACTTGACGATTATCATTCCCGCTTACAATGAGGCGCGGCGGTTGCCCGACTCGTTGTCGAGAATCTCCACCTTTTTGCGTACCCAGTCCTACTCAACCGAGATTCTTGTCGTGGAAAACGGTTCGACCGACGAGACCAGCGAAGTGGTGCGAGAATTCGCACGGGCTCTCAGACCGGCGGACCCGTTCACGCTGGAACTGCTGCACAGTGCACGCGGCAAAGGAGCGGCGGTGAAGACGGGGATGCTGGTCGGCAAGGGCGACTTTCTTTTCATCTGCGATGCCGACCTGTCGATGCCGATTGAGGAGATTGCCAAGTTCTTGCCCCCCCGGCAGGAGCTCGGCGGGTATGATGTCGCCATCGCCAGCCGCGAGATAGCGGGCGCAGTCCGCTACAACGAGCCACTTTATCGCCACCTTATGGGGCGGGTCTTCAATTATGTCGTGCGTCGGCTGATCATTCCTGGGATTGAAGATACGCAGTGCGGCTTCAAGATGTTTACCCAGGCGGCAGCGGTGCAGGTCTTTCCTCACCAGACGATCGATGGTTGGGGCTTCGATCCCGAAGTCCTCTATATCAGCCGTTGTCGCCGCCTGCGCGTGATTGAAGTACCGATAAACTGGTTTTACATGGCAGAGAGCCGTATCAATCCTGTGGTCGACACCTTCAAAATGGTGCGGGACGTCCTGCGCATCCGGCGCAACGGGCTGCGGGGGATATACCAGGAGACTTCGCGTTCGGTGGATTGAGCCTGCGCTTCCTGTCGGCGATTGCGGCACCTTGCCTTCGCAGAGAGCCCAGTTCAAGCGCATCGTCGTTCACCCCGGGGACGAGCGCACAATCTCCCTGCCGGCCAGCCAGATCTGCACGGCGTTGGCGACGAAGTGTGCCACAAGCGGCGCGAGCAGGCTCTGCTGCCAAATGAACAGAAGCCCGAAGACCACCCCCGCTGCGCCGGCGCCAACGATGCCCCACAAGCCCTGCGGACTGTGCAGCAGTCCGAAGATGAAGCTGAAGCCGAGAATGAGCCAGGCGGTCGGCAGCAAAGGCGAGAGTCCGCCGATGAGCAGGCTCCGGAAAAGCAGCTCTTCGAAGCATACGCTCAATAGGAGCGCGAAGGGCAGAAGGAGGGCCTCTTTGCGGCTGCGGGGAACAACCAGGGCCAGTATCGGGCGGTAGAAGGAAGTCGGTGCGGACCGCTTCACGCGCCGGCCCATAGCGAAAAAGAAGAGAGCCAGGCCGAGGCCGGTCAGGAGGCCGGTCAAGAGTTGCAAACCCGCGTTGTTTATCTGCCAGCCCAGCATTTCGGGCGGCAAACCACTGCCGCGACCCAATAGGAGGCAGACGGCCAAAACCAAGGCCCGCAGCGCGTTTTCGGCAGGGAGCAGCAGGATATTTGCATCGGGCTGCCAGTGCCGCAACAGGCGCGCGGTCGTATAGGCGCCATAGCCGACAAGCGCGGTGATGAGCAGGGTAAGCGTCACAAAGAGGACGTATTGCCACGTCATGCCCGTAGTGTAGGCGACGGGGGCAGAGCCTTCAAATGTGGACACCGTCTGTGTTTTCGGTTGGCAGATTGTAAGGTGAGGCAGCACGATCCGGGTGGCTCCCATGCCCGTTGAGAATCCAGAGTTGGATCGCCCCAGATCCCGAAAGAGGGCTTGCAGGACCACAGCTGTCGTCGTGATTTTGGCATTCATATCCCTAATCGCCGCAGAAGTCGACGACCCTGCGACTCGGGCACTTCGAGACGTCCCGTTCGAGGGAGCCGCGATCCGATCACTCTTCGATGTTTACATCCACGACGACCGGTTGATTTACGGGAAGAGTCCCTGTAGCGATGATGATCTTTCTGATCGATTCTTTCTGCATATCACTCCGGTCAATATTGAGGACCTGGCCGAAGAAGATAAGGAGCATAGATTTGGCATTTTCGACTTCTATGCTACTGACAACTATGCTACTGACAACGAAATTGCTTCTGTCGTTACTGAGAGCGGGTGATCGTGGCAACGACGCTGCCAGGGCGTAATATTCGAGTTATCTACACGGGCCAGGTCATACGCGTGGAGAGCGACAGCGGTGAAGTCTCCTGGAAAGGTCCTATCTGGCATGGGGGAGCGGTCATAGAACATGACGTGCACTAGACGGTTTCCACCGTTTACGTTGAGCATTTGATCAGGCGATCAGTCCCAGTGCCGAGTATGTGATGTCTTCTGGTTGCCGGCTGCGTATCTGCAACCCAGTTCTTGAAAAGAACGCGACGGTTTGCTATACTGGACGAGTAAACACTGCAAGCTTGGCACGCCGCAGATGGGCGAGTCGGAGAGGCGTCCACCTCTTTTTAGGCGGAGACAATGGCGTCTCCGCCTATTTCTTTCAGGATTTCACTGTTGACAGTCGCCGCGCCGCAGCTTCGGGCGCCGGGGACTTTCGTCAAGGACAGTATCCATGGCTTCAACGCAGGAGTTGCTCTACACAGAAGAGCACGAACTGGTCCGCAAGATGGCCTATGACTTCACTCGCAACGAGGTCATGCCGATCATCGCCGAACACGACCGCAACCACACGTTTCCCTACGAGCTGCTGCCCAAAATGGCGCAACTCGGTTTTCTGGGAATCTGCCTGCCGGCGCGGTACGGGGGCGCGGGGATGGACTTTCACTCGTTGGGCATCGTGTCGGAGGCGTTGGAGTACGGCGACTCGTCGGTGCGCGAGACGATTGCGGTCCACCTGGCGCTGCATGCGCTGCCGGTCTTTCAGTGGGGCACAGAGGAGCAGAAGGAGGCTTTTCTGCCCGACCTGGCCGCGGGCGCGCATATTGCCTGCTTTGGTTTGACCGAACCGGGCGCCGGTTCGGATGTTTCGGCGATTCAGAGCCGCGCCCGTCGCGACGGCGACAGTTACGTTCTCACCGGGGAGAAGATGTGGATCACCCTCGCGGACGTGGCCGACCGATTTCTTGTCTTTGCCAAGACGGCGCCGGAAGACGGCGCCCGCGGCATCTCGGCGTTCATTGTGGAGCGCGGTTGGGAGGGGCTGACGACCGGCACGCTTGAAGGCAAGATGGGGGTCCGCGCCAGCAACACCGGCTGGATCAATATGCAGAATGTGCGTGTTCCGGCGGCCCACCGCCTGGGTGAAGAGGGTGAAGGCTTCAAGATCGCGATGAGCTGCCTGGACAACGCCCGGTTCGGCGTTGCGGCCGGCGCGGTCGGGATCATTCGTGCCTGCATTGACCAGTCGGTGCAATATGCTATGCATCGCAAGACGTTTGGCAAGCCGATAGGGGAACATCAGCTGATACAACAGATGATCGCTCAGATGCAGCAGGACCTCGACATAGGCGAGTTGCTGGTTTGGAAGGTCGGTTTGCTCAAGAACCGGGGCGAGCGCAACACGCGGGAGACCAGCATGGCCAAATGGTTCTGCACGGAAGCGGCCCGTCGTGCCGCTGACAATGCGGTGCAGATTCATGGCGCCTACGGCTACTCAGACGAGTTCAATGTTGAGCGCCATCTACGCAATACGAAAAGCGCGGTGATTTATGAGGGTACGAGTCAGATCCACACGTTGATGCAGGCTGCTTACACGTTGGGCTTGCGACAGGACCGGCCGCTTCGCTGTCCGATGCCGGCCTACGATGTCGATACCTGGCAGGAGGATGCGTAAGGTGAGACCAGTGCGGCCGGCTGCGACCTTGCAATTGCAGGGCAATACGAACTACGAAAGGAGCGCTGTGTGAAGGTAGCGGTGCTGATCAAACAGACGCCCGACACGGCGGAGCTGCCCAAAGTAACCGTGGACGAGGCGCGGTCTGGGGAGGTTAAGGCGACAATGGTTCTAAATCCCTGGGACGAGTTTGCAGTTGAGGAGGCGATCGATCTCTCCGACCGGTTCAATTGCGAATCGACCGCCATCTTCCTTGGGCAAGAGGGTGAAACTGATGCTCTGAAACATGCGCTCGCCATGGGCGTGGACAGCGGGTTGCTGGTGGACGAGCAGGTGATCGGCGAAGGCGACGAATGGGCAACGGCCGAGGCCCTTGCCGAGGCGGTCAAGATCTCCGGGCACGAGGAAGAGGTTTCGCTGGTGCTGGCCGGGAAGATGAGTGTAGACGGAAACAGCGGTGTCATCTACGCCGGCGTGGCCTGCATGTTGGGGTGGGACCTGCTGGTCAATGTCACCCGGATCGTTGACATTGTCGATGGCAAGCTGATCGCCGAACAGGTCTTTGAAGGCGGGCAGGAGACGGTCGAGACGCCACTGCCTGTGGTAGTGAGCGTGGCCAAGGAGATCAACGAACCTCGCTACCCGAGCTTCATGGGTATTCGCAAGGCCAGCCGGGCGCAGATTCCGGTTTTGGGCGTGGACGACTTGCAGGTCGGCCCGTCGCGCACTGTCCGCTGGGGAGGGATGAGCAAGCCGGAGCCGGAACGTGTGCAGGTCCGCATCTTCGAGGGCAATACGGTCGAGGAGAAAGCTGTGCAGCTGGCCGATGCTTTGCTGGCGGAGAAGGTAATTTAGCGATTCGAATCGTGGGGAAGTTAGGCTTGTAGTCTATCTTTCCCGACAAGAGGAAAGACAATGTCGATTCTCGTCTGGATCGAGCAGAATGATGGTCAGGTGTTATCCAACTGCTGGGAACTCCTGGCCAAATCGAAGGAACTGGCCTTGGAACTGGAGACCACGGCCGCAGCCCTTTTGATTGGGGATGAAGTGGACGAGGCGGCTCGCCAGGCGTTCACCTATGGAGCCGATACAGTCTACGCAGCGGCTGATGCCACCTTGTCCCGTTTTCGTTTGCAACCGTATGCCGCGCTCGCCGTGCAGGCGGTCGAACGCGCCGGAGCGAGGGCACTTTTTACGAACGGGTCGATTCGCGGCGGGACCTTGGCGGCGACCGTTGCTTGCCGTCAGCAGGCGGGTATTGCCGCCAACGCCTCCGACCTGAGGGTCGAGGGGGGCGAGTTGGTCGCGGCGCGCACAATCTATTCGGGCAACATTCGAGTGGAGATTCGCTTTGAGAGCCGGTTGGCGGTGGCAAGCGTGCGCCCGCGTTCATTTCCAATGCCGGAGCCGGTGGGCGGTCCAGGCGCGATGGAGATGTTGGATGTGTTGTTGCATGAAGATGAGATTCGTGAGAAGGTCATTGACTTTCGCGCCGCGGATTCGGGCGAAATCGGCTTGACCGACGCTCATATTATCGTTTCGGGCGGGCGCGGTGTGGCCGCGGACCCTTCGAAAGGGTTTGAGATCGTCGGGGAGCTGGCTGAGACTCTGGGTGCGGCGCTCGGGGCCAGCCGGGCCGCAGTTGACGCCGGTTACATTCCCTACAAGCACCAAGTGGGACAGACAGGCAAGACAGTCAGGCCGGACCTGTACATTGCCTGCGGGATTTCCGGCGCGATCCAGCATCTCGCCGGGATGGGCAACAGCAAGATTATTGTCGCCATCAATAAAGACAGCGGAGCGCCGATTTTCGAGCGCGCGAAGTACGGCATCGTCGATGACCTGTTTGAGGCCGTCCCTGCGTTGACGGCCGAGTTCAGACGACGCCTTGCCTGACCCCTCTGCCATTGGAGTTTGCGTTCCCGCCCACGTGGCGCGAAAGGCTACCTTCTTTGGCTCAATTTCACTATGTTACAATACGCGCACTGTCCGTGATTCTTCCATCACGCCTTCCTGGTTGATGCCGGACTCGCAGGGTCGGCGAAACCGGGCGTGACTTGGCGCCCGCTATTGTGGTGAATTCCCATGTCCGAACTCCGATCCCACTTTCGCTGCTTCCGGGGCTGTGAAGGGACATACTCGGTCTTTGAAGTAATATACACCTGCCCCAAATGCGGCGGTCTGCTCGAGGTGCAGCACGACATTGACGCGTTGCGGGCTCGTTCGGCTGACGAATGGAAGCGACTCTTCGACGAGCGGGTCGGCACGACCGAAGTGCCCTACGGCAGCGGCGTATGGGGCAAGAAAGAGTGGATAATGCCCACCATCGCTGATGACAACGTCGTCAGCATGTTCGAAGGCAACTCCAACCTTTTCTGGGCCGAGAGGCTTGGCCGACAGGTTGGTGTGTCCGAACTGTGGGTGAAGTTATGCGGCAACAGCCACACCGGCAGCTTTAAAGACCTGGGCATGACGGTGTTGATCAGCGTTGTCAAACAGATGCAGGAAATTGGTGTGCCGGTCAGGGCGGTCGCGTGCGCAAGCACCGGTGATACCAGCGCCGCGCTTGCCGCGTATGCAGCAGCAGCAGGCATTCCCGCGGTTATCTTTCTGCCGGAGGGCAAGGTCAGCCCTGCGCAGCTGATACAGCCGATTGCGAACGGCGCATATGTGCTCGCGCTTGACACAGACTTCGACGGCTGCATGCGCGTCATTCGCGAGATCACCCATGACGGTGAAAGCCCCGATTCTTCGATATACCTCGCCAATTCAATGAATTCCCTGCGGATAGAAGGCCAGAAAACGGTTGGCGTGGAAATCGTGCAGCAGTTTGATTGGGAGATTCCTGATTGGATCGTTATCCCCGTGGGAAATCTGGGCAACATCAGCGCGCTGTACAAAGGGCTGAAAATGATGCAGGAGGTGGGCATTATCAGCCGTCTGCCGCGCCTGGTCGCGGCCCAAGCCAGCAAGGCCAACCCCTTTTATCTCAGTTACCTGAACGACTTCCGCGAAAAGGCAAGCGTAGAGGCTGAGTCGACGCTGGCGTCCGCGATACAGATCGGTGATCCTGTCAGCTACGAAAAGGCGGTGCAGGCGATTCAAGAGACCGACGGTATTGTCGAGCAGGTCAGTGAGCATGAGATGGCTGCGGCTGCAGCGATGGCGGATACAACGGGAATGTACACATGTCCGCATACCGGCGCGGCGCTGGCGGTCCTTTTCAAGCTGCTGGAGCGGAAGGTCGTCAAGAGCAGCGAGCGGGTCGTTGTCATCAGTACCGCGCACGGATTGAAGTTCACGCCGTTCAAGGTCGGCTACCACGAAGGCACACTGGAGGAAGTGGAGAGCGACTTGGCCAACCCGCCGGTCTATCTGCCCGCGGATGCGGAAATCGTGATGGAGACGATTCAGCGCCGGCTCACATGACCGTGCCTGCTTGCGAACAAGGCCGCCGAATCGACGCGTGAAGGTCGCATTGAGTCTGAGTGGTCAATGTGATGATGAAGGTAGCCGCTATACAAGCGGACTCAGGAACGCGGTGAACGAAGAGAGCGGTCAGCAGAGGCTCGACTACCATTCCACATCCTTTTCCCAGGGGAGGATGGACTTTGCCTGGGAGGAGTTGACCGATGAGGAGCGGGCAAGGCACTACGCCGACTGGCAGGCAGGAAAGGGGCTGATTGGAGGCGACCCCCGCAAGCGCCCTCACTTCGATCTACTTCCGGCATGGGGGATGGATCGGCCATTTGTGCGCGCCATGGCGGTCAACGATGTTAGGGCCGCCAATGGTGAGCGATTCCGCCGGGAGATTGACAGCGCGCGGCCGTTGGAGATAGAGATCGGTTTCGGCCGCGGCGACTTTCTCCTGGATCGGGCCGTGCGTCTACCCGAAAGCCGGTTTGTCGGCTTTGAGGTGAGGACCAAGGCCGTGCGACTGGCGTTGCGTCGCGTGGAAAAGAGCAGGTTGGAAAACCTGTGGCTCAGCGATGACGATGTGCGGGTGGGCCTGCCGCCGGCGTTTCCCGATGGTCGAGTGGATGCGGTGCATGTGCTCTTTCCCGACCCGTGGTGGAAGGCGCAACATAAGGTCAAGCGTCTGTTTTCGCCCCCCTTCGTAGACCTTCTTGCGGCCAAGATTCGATCCGGCGGCTACCTGCATTTCAAGAGCGACGTGGAGCAGTATGGGGCGCTGGTGCGCCATCTTGTCTGCAGTCATCCGGCCTTCGGCGACCACTCTCCAGGGCTTGCTGAACGGGTCGGCCCGTATGTCCCGACGCATCGTGAGCACTGGTGCCGCGAGAACGGTATGCCGATCTGGGTGTACTATTTTCCCCGTCGTCGGCTAAACAAGCCTGGATCCCCTGAGTAGAGGATCTCAACCGTGTTGACGAACCTAAGAATTCGGAACTTCAAAAAGTTTGATGAAGTTGATATTCCTCTTGGTACGTCAGTCGTGTTCATTGGCCCCAATAATTCCGGCAAAACAGCTGCGCTGCAGGCGCTTGCGCTCTGGGATAGTGGACTGCGTCGGTGGCAGGAACGGTATCAGGGAAAACCGGCGCCCGAACAACGCCCGGGTGTCACAATTAATCGCCGCGACCTGATAGCCATTCCAGTTCCTAGAGCCAATCTGCTGTGGCGTGATTTGCGGACGCGTTTGGGTACCAAGACTGGCGGCAAACCGGGCACGCAAAATGTTCGCATCGACATCATTGTAGATGGCATATCAGATGGTGAAGCTTGGAGTTGCGGGCTTGAGTTTGACTATGCCAACGAAGAATCATTCTACTGCCGGCCTTTGCGTGTGGGCGGTAATGCTAGCGCTGGGGACAGAATGTCTGTTCCTGAACAAGCAATGCAGACGCAAGTTGCCTACTTGCCCCCGATGTCGGGTCTGGCTGCGGTCGAGCCAAAGTGGGAACTTGGGAGAGTAAACGTATTGATTGGAGAGGGCCAGACCGCGCAGGTGCTGCGTAATCTTTGTCATAACCTAGCGCAGGGCCAGCCAGGGGATTGGCGCAAAGTACAAGTGCACATAGACCAGCTTTTTGGGGTCAAACTGGACACGCCTGATCACATCGTCGAACGCGGCGAGATTACAATGTCCTACAGTGAGTCACCCGGAGTTTCGCTTGCCCTATCTGCTTCGGGCAGGGGACTGCAGCAGACTCTACTCTTGCTGACCTATCTATACTTCAATCCTTCTGCAGTTTTGCTCTTGGACGAACCGGATGCCCATCTTGAGATTCTTCGTCAAGGGCAGATATATCGCCTCCTGTCTGAAATTGCCGCGGAAGTGGATAGTCAAGTCATCGCAGCCAGCCACTCCGAAGTGATCCTAAATGAGGCAGCTGCGAAAGATGTAGTGGTCGCCTTTGTCGGAGAACCGCACAGAATAGACGACAGATCTGCGCGTACACAGGTTGCGAAGGCCCTAAAGCAGATTGGCTTTGAGGACTATATCCAGGCGGAGCAGGCTGGTTGGGTTCTCTACCTTGAAGGATCGACCGATCTCTCCACTCTGCAGACACTCGCGAAGATTCTTAATCATCCATCTTTCGAGCATCTTGCTCGACCATTCGTACATTACATAGGCAACCAGCCCCGCAGCGCCCGTAACCATTTTAATGGGCTGCGCGAGGCAAGGCCAGATTTGGCTGGTATAGGAATATATGACCGAGATGCACTGTCAATCGAGGCATCTCCACCTTTGCGGGAAATCCAGTGGCAAAGGCGTGAAATAGAAAATTTCTTGCCCATACCCGCGGTCCTACTTCGATACGCTCAATCTTCAGTAGACGACGATACAGCCAGACGAGGAACGCTATTTTCCGCGGCTGAAGAAGAAAAGCGACTCGCGATCATGAATGATGTCATTCACGATATGGTTCCTCCAATTGCCCTGCGGGATTCCGCAGACAACTTCTGGCAAGATGTGAAAGCGAGTGAATTATTGGATAGAGTTTTTGAGGAGTACTTCCAACAACTAAAACTTCCCAACCTAATGCGCAAGACCGCTTACCACCGCCTTGCCGCGCTGGCGAAACCCGAAGAACTGGATCAGGAAGTAACAGAGGTGCTTGATCAGATTGTGGAGGTTGCAATGCAAGCAAAGCCGGCTGGTCACTGAGAACGGAGGATACGACTCGATTTACGGCGCGGCACCGGTGGTCTAACTCTCAGCGGCTGTGGGCGAGATGAATCTGCTGGCGGAGCTCGCGGCGGGCGGTGTTCAGGTTTTCTTTGATTTTGAAGAAGACCGCCTCGGTGACCTCCATTTCCTGCGAGACCAGCAGCGCTTCCAAGGTCTCGACAACACGGAGGACTTTCGCTTCCAACAGCTCAACCGTCGTGGCGTAGAGGGATTCGGGCAGGAAGTAGAGGAGAATGACCAGCCCCCACATACTGAAGGCCAGAATCCGAGTCCCCGCAATCCCCAGTTGTTCCCTCAGAAATAGAAGCGATACGAGCCAGAGCAGGAAGGCACCTATCATCAGGTCATAGCGGGTGATAGGGCGTGCTGCGCTGACATCCTGCAGGCCGGGCGCCAGCTGGTCGTATGTCTTCAGCCTGGCCAACCACGAGTTGAACTGGCGGCACTGCTGCCGGTTGACCCTGTTCTGGTCAAAGCGGGCCAGTTCCAGCGCTCGTTCACGGCATTGGTCGGCCAGGTCATAGAACTCTTTACGGGTTAGTTCTGCCATAAATCTAAGCAGTAAGAAGCTGAGGTCGAGCTTCCTGCTGCACTCGGCGGGACTCGATTACATGCCGTCGTCCGGAATGTGACAGGGTCAGTCTAGTTGGTAGCCGAGCCAGCCCGGCAGGTAGTTGGACGGGTCGATCCTGCGGCCTGGAGTGCCCGGAACTACCTGTTGGCGGTGGCAAAACGCAGCCGAGTTGCGGTCAAGCGAGCCATAGGGGAATCAGCCACAACAGTCCGGCCAGAATCACCCCGTTGATACTGTGTTCTACTGTTGCAATGCCAGCCTGTCTGGAGAAAGGCCAGACGCGTCCACGTGCGAATGCCCTAAGAAAGAGGGGGAAAGCGCCCAGGACGAGAATTGTCCAAACAGGGACCGCACCGGTCGCCATCAACAGAATCAAAGCGACAAATCCGACGATGGAAACAATTGCCGCGATGTCGAGACCGCGTTCGGGCCCAAAGACAACGACCAGAGTACGTCTTCGAATCCGCCAATCCCTGTGCCAGCTATAGAATGAATAGGAAAGGTAGGCGAGCCAAGCGAATGTGGACGGAGCGAACGCAATCCACAGAAGGGGGCGGGTCACGGCGCCGGTAAGGGCGAAGTAGGTTGCCAGCAGTGGAAGGACGCCCATACCCAGCCAATAGAAGATATCGCCGAGCCACCACAGTCTGCGGGCGTAGCGGATGTTCGGCCAGATAGAGGCGCCGCACATCAGGCCGCTGATCAGGGCGAAGAACCAGAAGGGCCATCCCACGAAGAAGCCCAACCAGAGCGCCGCCAGCGCGAAGATTGTCCCTGCCATCAAACCGAGGCTGAGAAAGGTCGCTGCGCGCAGGAGACCTTGTTGCATCCAGTCGTACCCGTCGAAGAGCAAGGAGCGGGTCTGCACAGGAGGCCTCTGTTCGTTCTCAGGGGCATGGGACAGCGCGTCGATATTTGACTGCCGCCTGTAGTCCACGTAGGCGGCCAGGAAGTTGCAGGCCAGCGCGAGCGCGCCGAAGCAGAACAGCAGAGCCAGGGCCCGCCAGATGCTGACAGTTTCAACCTGCCATCGTGCGGTCGCTGCAGCCCACAAGACCGGTGTAAGCAGGGCAGGAACTACTCGCAACCGCCCCATTTGGGCCGTCAATCGGAAGAGGTCGACGGCTGCTTTGCCTGTTCGCAGGGGCTGGGCGGGGGCCTCCGTTTCGCTCCTGCTCAGGCCGGAAGAGATGTGCCTGTACATTGTTCGCCTGTCAAGAAATGCACGTTTTCGCGCCTGCATCTTAGCATCAAAGTGCGATCTGCTCAACCGAATCAGTAAGACACCCGCCAGCGCTCGTACAAGGGAGTGCCGTCGCGTTGGGCATACACCTGCTCTCGTTGCAGGTCGCCGTTCCGCTCCTCAACCAGGCGTTGGAAAGCGGCGCGGCGTCCCTGAAACAGTTCGTTTCCCGGCGTTCGCAGCAAATAGACATTGTTTGCGTTGTCCAAAAAAGGCTCAATTCGCACGCCAAAGGCCTCGTCGGGCTCAAGGAGGGAAGCGTAACCGAAAATTTCAATCGGTGAAACGGTACCTGCGCTCAGAAAGCGGATCGGGGCCTCTAAGCCCCAATCCAACACGATCGGCGCGCCCAGCCCGTTGTAACGAAGGTCGAAGGCGAGGTGGTAGGTTGCATCCGAGTGATCTACCAGCCCGCCGCTGCGGGACAGAGCGGCGTGATAGGCCGTTGTCGTCCGCAGATCGAGCATGAAGCAAGCGCCGACGAGGAGCCCAAGGAGAAGCCGAAGCGCCGGCACCTGGGCGAGGTAGTTGAATGGCAGGCGACGCAACAGCGATTGCCGGAGCACAGTCCTCCGCCAACCGTGACCATGGTGAGGAGTTGCCTTCCCCGTCTCTGCTCGTTGGTTGGGGGCGAACCATTGCCAGAGTTCGCACAGCGCCACGCCTGTCACGGCAAGCACTAACGGGTGCAGAAGCGCGTAGTGTGTGACAAACAGGTCGCTAACTGTGAAGAGGCTGGCTGCGAACGCCATGATCAGTAGAAGGAGCGGCGGTCCGACCATGCGGCGGCCGGTGGGACGCGCCAGTGCTGCGGCCGGCGGCGCCAGCGCCAACCAGAGCGCGATAGGACTTTGGTGGACTGCGCCGAGATACCAAAAGTGACTGCCAGATAGAGTCTGGACCAACTGTTGCCAGCGCAAGGTCGCGTTGGACAGGATGTCAGCGTTGTCTACGCCGTAGTAGCTGCTGCCGAAGTTCTGGGTTAAGAAAGACAGTGTGCCGCCGGTATGGATGTTGAAGAGGAAAAAGGGGGTCAGAGGAAGCAGGAAGGCGAGAGCAGCGAGGGGAAACAGTATGTGGGGGCGACGAAACTGCCTTTCCCGTCGTTTGGATTGGTGGGGAACGCCGGGGCGTTGCCACAGCCACCATCCGGCACACGCCAGGCTGAACGGCAGTATGATCCAGGCGGCCAGCAGTTTGGCGTAGAGAGCCAGCCCGGCACAAATAGCGGCCAGAATCAGGTTGCGAGCTTGCCCTAGGCGCAGCCAGCGGATGGATTGCCACATACAGGCGAAGGTGAATGGGAAAGTGGCGTTTGTTACGAAAATGCCTTGTCGTTGCCAGAATACGAAGCTCGGAGCGGCGGCCAGCAAAGTCAGACAAGCGAGGGCGGCGGGCGCGATTGGTGCGCTGGGCGCGGGGTTGCGTTCGCAAAGGGCCAGCCATTCTGAAACTGTGCGTTCAAGCACAAGCAGGCCGAGAACAGCGAGAAGGAGAGGCAACAGTCTCAGATTGGGCACCCCAATGCCGGTTATTGCCAGAAAGGGCAACGCCAAGTAGACGTTCAAGGCCCCGATGTAATCCTGCACCATCAGGGGCAAGTCCGTCCCGAAAAACGAAACGGTTGCGCTGCGAAACGCGGTGACCGGCGCGCGATGGAGCAACTCCATTGCATTGACGCCCGCCTCTTTGGCTTCATCGTAGTGGAGGCCGGGGAGTCCCAACTGGTAGGAGGCGAGGGAAAGAAAAAGGCTGACCGTTGCAGCCAGCCAGCCACGTTGACCGTACTTTTGCCAACGCGTCATTCGACAATCAGCCCCACGTCGCTGGCTAAAGCCTCGTAGTTCCATCCGCTGGCATAGATGCGGATGCTGTCGATGCGCGCCGGACGCGTTGCTTCAAGCTCTTCAATAAGATTGCCTGATTCAAAGGAATGCCAAGTGAATAGCTCAATCTGTTCTCCGCCAAACAGCGGGTAGTCGGGCCTTGGATCGGTGTTATAGAAGCCCCAACCCCACGTTTCTACTTTTGAGTATATGTCCGTATAGGTGATTTCGACGCGTAAGGGAAACTCAGAGCTTTTCTCGCCCGCGCCTGCCAGAGTCTGCCAATTCAGTTTTACGTCGAGTCTGATGACAAGGGAATCGTAGCTATGGACAGCTTCGTCGACAACCTGGCGGATGCCCACTTCGGTATGAATACCATCTTCCCCAATGCGATAAAAGCGGGCCACCTGCCGCCCGTCCTGTTCGAGAAACGCTACCGTGCCGGGCGTTGTATAGGGGGGATCGAAGTAGTCTACCCAATCCTGTCCAAGCGGGCCATTGAATGCGCCGTCTCGCAGAAGGTTGTGTTCGGCAGGAACCGGGGGCAAGGTTGTTCCGTCCTCCAGCAACCAGGAGCGAAGACCGGGCTCAATCACAACTGTATCCTGTTCGCGCTGGGAGATTCTGGCCAGTCCCTGTTTGACAACGACTTCGGTGCTTTCTGCGTGGACCAAGAGAGCGTAATTTCCTTCCTCCAGGAGGGCTTCGCCGTGCGGAGTCTCAATCTGGACTTCGACCTGACGATCAAGGGAGCTCTTTGTGAAAAGCCGCACCTGTCCTTCCCGGAGGCGGACGCGCACGGTGTATGGTTGATTGCTGCCGGCAAAGTAGGGGCGACGGCTGTGCAAGATTTCGAGAGATGTGTTGGGATAGAGGAGGATTGTTCCCATCAGTTCATCGCTCTGGCTAGTCAAAGGCAGGCCGAGGGCACCTTGCGTCGCTGCGCCTCTTGTTTCCAGGCGGCTGCCTTCTCCGATGCCATCGCGCCTGCCGGTCAGGGCAATCGGTTGGTCGGAACGCGGCGGGTAAAGGAGAACCGTCCCGATGGTCGTTTCGAATCGAAGGGACTGCCTTACTGCGGCCGAGTGGTAGAGATCGCGTAAGCCCAGAGGGACTCCGATCAAGACAATGAGAAAGAGGGCAAACGAGCCCAACAGCACGATCCAAGCCACGCGCTCCGGCCGTTCGCGCCAGCGCGGCAGCGGGTGCGACTGGGCCGATGGCGTTGTATCGGCGGCGGCTGTCTGCGATACCGACGGGTCTGCTGTCATTTTGACGAATCGTTCCCGTTTTCGGCCGACGGGCGCGGCCCTCGACCATCCTCGCCTTCCTTGCCACGAGCTCTCTCGACCAGCTGTGCGCTAAGCTTATCCATCCAGAATTGTGCGTCGCGGTCGTTGTGGTTGATCTCAAGAGCCCGTTGGAACAGAGCCGAAGCCCTGCTCAAATTGCCCTGCTGCTTGTATATCAATCCCAGGTGATAGTGGACATTGGCGGCACTTGGATCGAGCCAGAGGGCCTTTTCGTAGGCGCGAATGGCACGTGCCTGGTGTTTCGGGCCGGAAGTCTCGAGCCGTCCCAGATATGCGGCCGCCAGGTTTGTCCAAAGCAGCACGTTGTCAGGCGAGGCATCGACAGCTTTTCTCAGGATTTTAACCGCTTTCGACCACTTCCGCTGCAGAATCAGCGCTCCGCCGAGATTGATGGCGATATCGGGATCGTTCGGCAAGTCCTCGTGCAGAGGCTCCAGCACAGCAATTGCTTCTCCGGGACGGTTGGCGCGCAACAGGCGTGCGCTCTCGTTGAGGGTAGTCCGGTAGCTGGCGCTTGAACCGCTGCTCTTGGAATTACGTCGGCCTCGTTCGCTGTCTGTCATCGTGTCCAATTCAATCGGGCGGTTTCGTTTGGTCCCAATGGTCAGCAAGCTCAGTGTCAGGGCCTGCATTTGCTTGCATTTCGCTGTAATTCTCGTCGAGGTTGTGGAACAGTTCGTACTGGTCCAAGGTGGGGGCAAAGAATTCGATCACGAACTCATTGGGCAGGCCCATCGGGACAACAAGCTCGTTGAGAAGCGAACGAACGAAGACCCGCCGCCGATCGTGGTCCATCCTCTGAGAGGCAATGTCCCACAGCAAAATCGTCCCGTAGGTGCCCTCACCGGTGTAGTGAAGATCGAGTTTTCCTATCGTGGCTGGCTGGTCATCTTCATCGGTCTGTGCCAAGTCGAACAAGGCGTACTGTTCCGAACTGCTGGTTCGCACAAGGCGTTTGAGTTTCAGGTTCACCACTCCTCCAAATCGTCAGCTTCGTCCTCCCTGTTCTCTAGCGTTTCGTCAAATAATGGGATTCCGTCGGCATCTCCATAGAAGAGAGCCTCCTCCAGTGCATTGGCGGCCGAGCTCGACTCTTCGGGGTCATCACTTGTACTGATGGCGCCCAGCAGCTCCCTCGCCTGTCGTCCACCGAGCCGCCCCAGTGCGAAAATCGCGGCCAATCGTACCGGCTTGCTGTCGTCGGACAGGAGTTCGAAAAGTGCCTCGAGCGCGTCACGGGCCTCTAATTGACCGCAGGCTCTGGCCGCGGCCGCCCGCATCTCTGCTTCAGGGCTTTCCAGTTCGGACTGAACCGTGGAACGCCAGCGGACGTCTGCGCTGCGCCCCATGGCCCGCAATGCTGCAACCCGCATCTCTTTGTAGCGGGAATAGTAGCAATCTTCGATGAGCTCGCGTACACCGGTCTCTCCTGAGAAGGCGATGCTTTCCAGTGCGTAAGCCTGAACGTTGAGCGGCTCCATTTCCGCGTGCAGGACGGCGAGGAGAGCGTCCTCGGCGCGCATCGCCAGCGAAGGAGAGAGTTCGTCCAACTCGCCCGCGAGCACGAACGCGCCGAGTGCTTCGGCCGCGGCCGCGCGCACTGTGTCGTTGGGATCGTTGTTGAGCATCTGGATCAGCGGTCCAACAAGATCGGCCTCCCTGTCCTCCCAAAGGCCCCGGATCGCCAGAATGCGGACATCGGGTAGCGGGTCGCTCAGGGCCAGGCGCAGAAGCCGCCCCAATTGGAGATGGATGTTGTCGATGCTTTCATCCACCAGCGACTGCACGACATGAAGTCGCCGGGCGTCCTTTATCGCTGTCCACGCCTCCCGCACGCGTTGCAACTCTGGGAGGCTCAGGTCGGACAGGACGGCGAGGTCCTGAATTTGGGGAGGCACGCTGTCCTCCTGCAATTGGGCCAACAGGAGTTCGACAGAACCTGCCGGGCCGGGTTGGGTTTGCGCGCCTTGGAGCGGCTGGGCCGGGTTGCTCACTTGCTGCCTCACACAGGGAAATCGCAATCCATTGGGTTTGGGAAGGTCATGGTCCGGGTGGGCCGTTCAGATTATATACCACTTTTGGTCCGTCGCCAGATGACCGGGAACAGGATTGTGCTGGAAACCAGACCGCTATCCTGGCGGCGTCGCGGTCGCGGTGGCCGCGGGCGTAGCCGTAGGTGTATGCGTTGCCGTTGCCTGGGCCCGTAAGGGGACCACAATCTCCTGCCCCGGCTGCAGGTTTCGTGCTTCCGTTTCGGACATGTTGTTGGCTTCCATCAGTTCGACCGTACTGATACCGAAGTTGTCGGCAATATAAGCCGGCGTGTCGCCCCGCTGGATCGTATAGGTAATCAATAAGAGGGTCGGTGTTTGTGTCTCGGAGGCAGTCGCCGAGGGCGACGGCGTCGGTGTCGCTACAGCCTCTTCGTCTACTGCCGTGGGTGTCTCCGCGGGCTGCATCGCCTGTGCTGCCGGTGTTGCAGTCGCTTGATTGACGGAGTCCTTGGGCTGCGTTCCCGCGGCCGGCGTGTCAGATGCTGGCGGCGTTGGGGTGAGGGTCGGAGGCGAGCCGGAAGAGGGAGCCTCGCTTTCGGGAAACGAGCCGGCGGCCTGACCGACACCGCTCTGCACGACCGCGGGCGCCAAACTATCGCGCGCGGGCCTAACGTTAGGCTCGCTGTCGGCCACAACCGGTGTGATTTCGAAGTTCTGGATGAGTGGCAGGCTATCGTTATCTCGCAGGAACGAGGGCGCGTCGCGGGCGATGAACGTAACGGCCAGCGCGCCCAACAGCAGAGCCGGCACTCCTATGGTCAGAAGCCGGGAAGGGGCTGCCCGCAGTTCGCGGCCGCAGTGGGGGCAGATCACATGGTCGGATGTAGCGCGCTTGCCGCAGCGGAGACAGCGGACTCTTGTGATGCGCGGCGCCAGGCGTGTGCCGCACTCGGCGCAGACAATCTGGTTATGCAGGACAGAGGTTTGGCAGGCGGGGCAGCGTTTCGCGCCCCAGGAAGGGGTCTGTCCGGGCGGCCTCTTTTCCGGTTGGGCTGGAATGAATCTATCGGAACCGGCGTCCGATAGCCCGGTTTCATCGAAAGACATTTTTTCCGCACGGAACTACACGAATGGGGAAGACAGGATAGGTCAGCGTTGTCATTGACCCAGCAGGTGGAACCAGTCAATGCCTTGCGGGCCAGAGCGAATATCGTTGATTGTGATGACTACCATCAGCCCCAACAGGAGTATGAAACCGACCAGATGAATGACCCCTTCCTTTTCCGGGGCGATGCGACGGCCGCGCAGCTTTTCTATGAGTATGAACATCAGACGGCCGCCATCCAACGCAGGGATTGGCAGTAGATTTGCGATTGCGAGGCCGGCGCTGATAATTGCGGCCAATTGCCAGACGGGGAACCACAGTCCGGTGTCTGCGGTCGCGTTAACGGCGCCGCCCACAAGTTGGGCGATTCCTACCGGGCCCGACAGAGCTGCGTCCTGGGGCGCCAGCTGCCCTGCGATCAGCATCATGGGCAGTGAGATGATCGCCTGGAGGTAGTCGAAAATGCTGACTATTCCGAGCCAGATGCTCTGAAGGAACGGCAGTGTAACCAGCATCAGCACGCCGCTTATGCCGACGCCCATTGCGCCCTGGCCCGGCGGCGGATCCTGTCGAGCCAGAACCTGGCGGGTGAGGATCTGGTCGCCGCGCAATAGTGTAACGGTAATCGTCTGCCCCAGATGCTCCCGTACGATGTCGCTCAGGCTGTATTCGGCCGTCACGACCGCACCGTTCACCGCGTAAAAGAGATCGCCCGGCAGCAATCCTGCTTCCTCCGCCGGGCTGCCGGGCGCTATCTGGGTAATCCTGGTCAGCAAGGCGGCGTCGGAGGGCTGCTCTTCCAAAAGGCGCTCAAGGTCATCTTGTGTCGCGAAGGGAACCTGCATCGTAATCAGCCCTTGATCACGAAGGATGACGACCGTACCGACCTCGGCTACGATTGGCGAATGGCGCCGCTTTTGGTTCAGGAGTTCGCCGCTGCGCGCATCGACGTAAACTGGACGTCCGTTCAAGCGGATGAGGGTGTCGTTCGGTTCAATCGCTGCGCCCATGAAGGATGTGTCTGGTGGGATTTGGCCCAGACGGGGGTGGGCAGCTCCAGCTGGGAAGCCGGAAAAGACGCTTGCAATTGAGAAGAAGATCGCGAGCAGCAGGTTCATCGCCGGTCCGGCGAGTAGGGTAAGGACCCGGCCCCGCCCGCGTGCGGCGTTGAAGGAGCCAGGGCTGGTGTCCGCCATGTCCTCCCCCTTCATCCGCACAAAGGCGCCAAAAGGAATGGCGTTGATGGAAAACACCGTGCCATCGTAAGTAAAGAGCTTGATCAGACGGGGGGGAAAGCCAAATACGCCAAATTCTTCAACTTCGATCCCGTTTCGTCGAGCCGCCAGATAGTGTCCCAGCTCATGGAAGAAAATCAAGACGCCCAAGAGGAGGAAAAAGGATACGATTGTCAGAAACATCCGCGTTCTTACTCCAAGTCCAGAGGAGGAGGTATATTGGTTCCCCCTATCCGTTTCTCCATTCAGCGAACCGCGGCTGAGAGTGATCTCCTTTCGGACAGCCGCCCGGCGTTAAGAGACCTGCTTCGCCGTCTGCCGGAGGAGCTTCCGACGATGGCGAAGGCTACGCGAGGAGTCGGAGCGGTTCCTGATAGCCGTTTCGGTCTCTTCGGAATTCATTATACTCGGACGCCAAAAGAGCAGGCAAATGGTTCGGGCCAAACCTCTGTGCGCCTTGGAGAACCAGGCCGGAGCAAGAGGGGCCCGGCCTATGCCTTGTTCGCAGCCGGAATCCTAATTTACGAGACTACGGGTTCGGGCGAGTTTCTGCGAAGAATCGTCGTGGACAAGCGTGCCGGGTGGATTGGCGAGGTCGGTCAGTGCGGTGTAGACCGCTCCGGGCACCAGCCCGCCGCAGATAACCACCTGCAGGCCGTTAAGAGTGCGGACCATGCAAAGCGACTGCCGGACTTTCGCGGCCATGCCTCCGGTTACGTCCGGTGCGTGGCTGGCGCCGAGGGTCGCTTGCAGGGTTTCGAATGAGAGGGGTGTGATTTCGGTCAAAAGAGTGGCGGATGCATCCTGCAAGGGATCGCTGGTGTAGACTCCGTTGACTTCGCCGGCGAGGATGATTCGGGCCGGCGGCAATTGTGCGGCCATGTATTCGAAGATCTCTTCGGTACTTGCAATCGTTCCCCCGCGCACGGAGTCGAGCGCCACGTCGCCATGCACAAGCGGCAGCAGGCCGCGATCGAGGGCCAGGCCTACTGTCTCAGCCGGTCCACTGATGATGCTGCCATCCTCGCAACGGAGTGAGACGCTCGGCTGAATGGACCAGACGGGCAGTCCGGCTTCGAGCAGATGCGCAGCTACGATGCGTGTAAGGCGTGTTGCAGCATCCGCGGTCTCGGCGAAGCCGAGCCACTCCTGCGGGCTGCGGACCCCTTCGCGGGTCCCGTGGCGCCGGGCGCTTACGTGTCCGAAGCTGCCGCTTCCGTGCCCAAGTACAAGCCGAAGTTGAGGGCGGTCCCTCTTGGCCTGGGCGATCTCGTCGCTCAAGCGCTTGAGTACATCCGTACGCGGCGTCTCGGCGCGGCGCTTGTCAGTGATGAGTGAGCCGCCGAGTTTCAGGTAGACGAGGGCCACGATGGTTTCAGATTATCGCCTGCTGGCGGTTGTTCCGGCGGCGAGAGCTTCGAGCAGCCCGTTTTCCTGTTCCGGCAGAACTGTGCGCAGGTCGAACAACAACAGATCATTCTGGATTCGACAGATTATTGGTGGATCATTTTGCCTCAGAGCCGCGGTTGATGCGTCCGGTTGGGTGGTGTCGAGGGCGAGCAGATGTGTTGGCAGCGTTTCACCCGGAAGACTGCCCCCGCCAATAGTGCTTTCACCGCGTACAACGGTGGCGTCGATGCCGGCCGCGTCCAACTGCTTCTGCAATGCGTGCGCGCGCCGCCGAACGGCTTCGGCGGGCTGCTCAATCATGCGCCAAACAGGAATCTCGGTCGCTGCCGTGCCGCGTCGATAGGCGCGCAGCGTCGCGTCCAGCGCGGCGAGCGTCATTTTGTCGACCCTGAGGGCGCGCGCCAACGGGTGTGCGCGCAGCCGTGAAATGAGTTTGGACTTGCCAACGACCAGCCCCGCCTGCGGTCCGCCCAGGAGCTTGTCGCCGCTGAAGGTAATGATATCCGCGCCTGCTTGCACGCTGTGCTGTACCATGGGCTCGGCAGCGAGGCCGAAGCGGGTCGTGTCCAGGAGTGTGCCTGAGCCGAGGTCGTCAATTACCAGGGGTCGTTCAGGATTGGGTCGTTCAGAATCGGGTCGTTCCTCAGGGGCGCGGCCGGCTGAGACAGAAAGCTGCCCGGGGTCCGAGGCGGAGGGCGGGTCCGGGCTTTCTTCCGGGCAGCGGGCGTGTGCGAGCGTGACCAGTTGGCTGAGTTGCGGTTTCTTCACAAAGCCGAGCTGTTTGAAATTGCTGGCGTGAATGCGCATCAGCGCGGCAGTGCGACCGCTGATGGCATTGGCGAAGTCGTGTGGGTGCGTGCGGTTGGTCGTGCCGACCTCCACAAGCGTTGCGCCGCTCTGGCGCAGCACATCCGGTATGCGAAATCCGCCTCCGATCTCGACCAGCTCTCCGCGGCTGACGATCACTTCCCGGCCCTGGCACAACGCTGACAAGGCCAGAAATACGGCTGAGGCATTGTTGTTGACCACGATGGCATCTTCCGCTCCAGTCAGCTCAGAAAGCAGCCGGGCGGGATGGCGGTGCCGGCTGCCTCTGCCGCCGGCCTCCAGGTCATACTCGAGCGTGCTGTAGCCTTTGGCCAGATCGATGACGGCATTTTGGGCGGCCTGGCTGAGCGGGGTGCGCCCCAGGTTTGTGTGAATCAGGACGCCGGTGGCGTTGATGACAGGGCGAAGCGACGGGGTCTCGATGGCGAGAAGGCTGCGCGAGATGCGCTCCGTCAAATGCTCCCAGGTTGGGGCTGCCGCGCCAGCGCGGATGGCGTGGCGTGCGGCGTCGAGTTCAGTACGTGCGGCGGCGGTGACCGGGCCGGTTCCAAATTCGGCTACCAGGGGGCTTACTTCGGCACGACGTAACAGACTGTCGACGGCGGGCAGTTTGCGTAACTCGCCCGTTACATGCTGCGGTGTTGTGCCGTCCGAGGGAGAGAAGGGGGGAGTGGAATCGTTCATGGCACTTTCCTGGTGGCGAACGCCTTACTTTGACTCAGGCCAGGCGGGGCAGGCTGGCTACGGGCAGCGCCGCAAGCGGGGGATTGGAGCGGTCCCTTTCAGACAGGAAAGGAGCCGTGGCGAGCCAGCCGACGGCAAGATCCGGGTCGTCCCAGGCGACGCCGTGCTCGTCGGTGCTGTCGTAATAGTTGTCAACGTTGTATGCGAGCGCTGCATCTGTCAGGGCGAGGAAACCGTGTGCCACGCCGACGGGGATAAAGACGCCCAAGGGGTAGCGCTCACCGATTTCGACGGTTTCCGTCTGACGGTACGTCGGGCTGTCGGGCCGGAGGTCGGCGAGCACTACCTGAATCCTGCCCTGGACACAGAACCAGTAGTCCACTTGGTGGAAATGGAAGTGCAGCCCGCGCAGCACGCCTGCCTTTGAATAGCTGACATTCGACTGCATCCGTTCCCAACTACGTTCAGGAAACCACTCCTTGCGGAAGGTCTCCAGAAATTTGCCCCGCTCATCGCCGAAGGGCCGCAAGGCGACAAACTTAGCGCCTTGTATCAGAGATGATGCCTTTATTTCGGGCACAAGTGGTCCCTTCTGGCCGTGTGCTCGGCCGCCAATCTGCGAGGGTTCTCCGGTTTGTTGGAAGCTCGCCGGTCGACGCTCATGTTGTAAGCCTGCCCATTCGCTCGATAATTCTGTTGATTGCGGCTGCTTTGAGCTGGTATGAGGTGCGGTTGACCAACAGCACGGCCTGACTCTGCAGAACTGTGCGCATTTCGACAAGCCCGTTCAGGCGGAGTGTCTCACCCGTCTGGACGATGTCGACAATGAGGTCGGCCAGGCCGAGAATGGGACCCAATTCGACAGAGCCGCCTAGGGCGATGATCTCGGCATTGACACCCCGAGCGGCGAAGTATTGCCGTGTGAGTCGAGGGAACTCTGTCGCAATGCGCGGCTGACTCATGTAGCGCAGGGGCATCCCGGTCGCCCCTGGAGATGATGCTGTTTCTTCGGAGACCGGTTCGGGGCGCTCGACTGTGGCGTCTACCTGTGGCGGCGAGCGATCTGCGGGGCCGGCCAGGCAGAGACGGCACTGTCCAAACGGGAGAAGCAGCGGCTCGTAGACGGCGCGGTCGGTCTCCCGCACCACGTCCAGCCCACAGATTCCCAGGTCGGCTGCGCCGTGCTCAACATAGGTGGGCACGTCGCGTGGTTTTGCCATCACAAAGCCGATGGAGCCGTCCGCGGCCGGCAGTACAAGCTTACGACTGGCGGTATCGGTGGGAACTGGCAGCCCCGCCCGCTTCAGGAAAGTCAGGCTATCGTGCGTCAGCCGCCCTTTGGGCAGGGCGAACAGCAGGGACTGCACAGAGGGTGTCCGACCGGCCGGCAAGGGGGATCGCTCCAGTATTTCAGCAGGATCAGTTACGGGAGCGCACGTTGGCTGGCTCACGGACTGGGCTCTCCCGGGTGCGCGGTCTGGGCGAGCGATAGCCGGTCTTTATCGAGTGGACCAAGAAGGGCAAATCCACCCTCACCGTCTCTACAGTGATGGAGAAAGCCATTGTCCCATAGAAGAACGTCGCGGATGCCGGTCTGCACGGCGTAGTCCAGGGCGGACTCGACTGACCAACCGTTAACGTCCAGCTGGACCTGCAGGCCGGCCGCGCGCAGCAACTGCACTTCGGCCAGCGCAGCGTCGCTCCCTTTTGCAAGTGCCAGAGCGGGGCGACAGGGGCGGGGGCCGTCTTTCGCGTCGCCCGCTTCCTGGCGATTGCGCGCCAGCTGCAGCAGGTCTACGCCCAGAGCCACACCGACCGCTGGTTGCGGGGGCCCGAAGTGGCCGACGAGATCGTCATAGCGCCCGCCGCTGCCGACTGCCGTTCCCAGCCCCGGTGTCAGGGCCTCGAATGAGATGCCCGTGTAGTAGCCGAGATTGCGGATCTCGGTCAGGTCGATTATCAAATTGTCCAGGATACCATAGCCGGCGAGGGCTTCAACGATACGGCGCAGATTCTGCAGGGCCTCGTGCATCCCACTGTTCTGGATATGCCTCTCGGCCTGTGACAGGATGCTATCTATTTCGCCGCCGACCAAGTGCGGCAGCGTTTCGACCGCCTGCCTCTGTCCGGTGCGCAAGGGCGTATCGCGCAGGAAGTCGGCCAGCAAGGGTTCGCTTTTGCGATTCAGCGCATATTGCAGGCGTTGCGAGTGCTCCTGCGTCAGCGCAAGAGCCTGGAGGAGGTTGCGGTAATAGCCGATGTGACCCAGGATCAGACGGTAGTCGGTCAGCTCCGCTACCTGCAAGCTCGCGGCGGTGAGAGCAAGGATTTCCGCGTCCGCGGCCGGCGTGGGCGCGCCGATCAGTTCGCCGCCTACCTGCCAGAACTCGCGCTGTTGACCTGCCTGCGGTTCGAGGTAGCGGAATACGCTGCCACCGTAGCAGAAGCGCTGCGGCATTGGCCAGTCGTGCAGTCGGGCTCCGACCAGTCGGGCGACTGACGTCGTGAACTCCGGGCGCAGGGAGAGGGTGCTGCCGTCGCGGTCGAGAAAGCGATACATATCGGAGCGCAGCCGCTCGTCATACTGCGCGCTGAGGCTTGCATCGAACTCGAACATGGGCGGAATAACGTCGCCGTAGCCCCAGGCGCGAAAGGTCTCCATCAAGCGGTCGAGGAGGCGCTGGCGATTGCGCGCCTCTTCCCAGAAGTAGTCGGCGACACCGAACGGGACCTGTCCGTTCATCGGCCCCGCTCGCGCTTCTTCTGCCTGTTGGCCTGCAGTGTCTGAATCTGTTCTTTGGGTGTAAACGATTGTTGCCTGGCTGATTCGGCGCCGGCCGCGCTCTGCTCCTGCGGCGTAAGCCCGCCCAGAGCCCCCAGCACGGATACCTGCGAGACGGCCCGACGTGTGGCTGTGCTCGCGCAGCCGGGGCAGACCGGCTGCTGACCTTCGGCTGCGGCCGCAGTTGGCCACAGTCGATCGAAGCGGTGATCACATTGCTGGCAGATATACTCGTAGATTGGCATGGTGGATTGTGTTGCGCTTCGCTGGCTAACGGCTGAAGGAGCGAACCTGGCCTGCGGCTGTCAACAGTATGCCAAAACTGGTCCAATGCGCAAAGGACAGGCGCTCCCCGGAGGCCCGGGGTGCGCTCAGTTCAACAGTAGTTGACATCTTTCGTTCTTGGTATTACACTGGGCCCACAACTGAATAACTGACGCCAGAGGTACCCATGGTCCGGATGCCATGGGACGAAAAGGCGAAGCCGGTGAGAGTCCGGCGCTGTCCCGCAACTGTAAGGGATAACGACCCTGAATCTCGATGTTCTCGAGGGTTTCGCGCGAGAAGAGAGTCGCCAGGGGAGTACCCAAGCCAGGTCGACCGCCTCTGTCGCGCTCTTGAAACATCTCGAGGATTGGGTGGCGGAGTGAAGCCTGCACATTGGGGCTAGACATTACCGAATTCGTCCGATCTCGCAAGAGATCGGACGTCTCAGTTTGTGGGGCTGTTTCGTGCGGCGCGGCGGGGGCAAGTGAAATGGACTGTATCCAAAAAAAGAGGAGAGTAAGAGGATGCCAACCTTGCCAAGCCGGCTTCTTGTATTCATTTTGCTGTTGCTCGCCGGATGCGTTGCCCCGCCAATCGAGGGCCAGTCAACGCCGGATACGGCCACCGCGCCGGGATCTACTGCGGCTTCATCCCTGTCGGAGAATCTGGAGGGAGGCTGCGCCGACTCGTATGACCCGTCGATCGACTACTTTCCCCAGAAGCTGTCGGTCTCATTCGCGAACGGATTCGAGGTCGAATATCACAACAATTTCAAGATAGTGACGGTTACGAATCCGTGGCAGGGTGCGCAGGAGAGTTTTCGCTACGTGCTCGTGCAGTGCGGCACGCCGGCGCCGCAGGATGTGGATGGCGACGTCATCGAGGTGCCTGTTGCGGACATGATCGCCATGTCCACGACCTATCTGCCAACCCTCGATAGCCTGGGGCTGATAGACCGGCTGATCGGGATAGACAGCTACATGTGGACGACCAACGAGGCTGTGCGGGCCCGTATCGAGGCCGGTGAGGTCGCGGAGATTGGCGGCGGCGCGGGTGTCAATGTCGAGTTGACCCTTGATCTGAACCCCGCCCTCGTGATGACATACGGAACCGGTTTCGCCGATTATGACACGCACCCGGTGCTTTTGGAGGCGGGCATACCGGTGGCGCTCAACGGCGACTTTGTCGAGCAGGACCCGCTAGGCCGTGCGGAATGGATGAAATTCATCGCTCTCTTCTTCAACCGCGAGGCGGATGCCGCTGAAGCGTTTGACGACGTTGCCGCAGAGTACCAGCGCGTGGCTGAGCTGACGGCATCGCTGCCAGAGCGGCCAACCGTCCTGTTGGGCAGTGTCTACAACGGGACCTGGTATGTGGCGGGGGCCAACAGCTATATGGCCAAACTGCTGGCGGATGCCGGCGCGGCCTATCTTTGGGCAGATCAAGGGGACGTGGGATCGCTGCCGCTTAGCTTTGAATCGGTCTATGCAGTTGCGGCCGGTGCCGACTTCTGGCTTAACCCGGACAACTCTTTCTGGTTCAGCATCGGGGACGTGATGGCCAGCGATCCTCGTTACGCGGATTTCGAGGCGCTGGAGAGAGGGCAGCTGTTCAACAACAATGCCAACGTCAACGAGAACGGCGGCAACGCCTATTACGAAGAGGGCGCAGCCCACCCGGAAAGAGTTCTGAAGGACCTGGTGAGGATTCTGCACCCGCATCTGCTGCCGGATCACGAGTTGGAGTTCTTTCGTCAGATAAAGTGAACGTGTTTGCGACCGCACCAGAATATGACCTGAAGCGGCGGGGCTTTGCGGAGAAAACATCTGCATTGTGAGGGGTTTGCTGACCGACGCATTGGTTGCAGTGCAGTTCCTGACAGTGGCGCCGGCGCTTCTCCGGCGAAGCATTTCGCCGCGTGAGCTGGGGAAATCGGTTGCGTACTTCCCGCTCGTCGGCCTGCTGATCGGGCTGCTGCTTTTCGGCTTGCAGAGACCCCTGGAGGCCGTCTTCCCCGCGGCGGTTGGGGCGGCGATTCTGCTTGGCGCCTGGACACTTTGCAGCGGGGCGCTGCACTTTGACGGCTTTGTCGATGCAGTCGACGGCCTGCTGGGGGGACGAACGACAGATGACCGTCTGCGGATTTTGCGGGACGAGAGTGTAGGCGCTTTTGCGGTCGCGGCGGGAGGGACGCTGCTGCTGTTGAAATTCGGGGCCCTGAGCGTCATCGGGGCCAAGCCGGCCGCTCTGATTGCGGCGCCGCTCCTGGGCCGTTGGGTGATGAGCGCGGCGGTAGCTCTCTACCCGTATGCACGCGCCGCGGGACTGGGGCGTGCGATGAAGGAGAACAGCGGTTGGCAGCAGTTCGTGGGCGCCTCGGCGTTCACGGCGGCTGCGCTCGCGGCTCTGGCTCCGTTGGCGGGCATCGCTGCTACGGCGGCGGCTGTTGCGGTGGTCGGCCTCGGCGCGTGGCTGCTGGTTCGTTTCACGCTGAGGCGGATTCCGGGTTTGACGGGCGACGTCTACGGCGCTCTTTGTGAAGTGGCCGAGACCCTCTGCCTGGTGACGCTGGTCGCGCACTGGCCGCTCTAGGGCACAATCGACAGGACGGGAGTTTGTGGGGAACCTGACATTAGTTCTCGGCGGCGCCCGCAGCGGAAAGAGCGCTGCCGCGGTACGCATGGCGGAGCAGGGCTGCGGCGACAACGTCCTCTACGTCGCCACGGCGGATCCCGGGGACGAGGAGATGCAGCTGCGCATTGACAAACACAGGGCTGAACGGTCGGCTGAATGGCGGACGGTTGAAGCCAGGCATAGCGTCGGCCAAGCGATCCGCCGGCAGCCCGGGCGCTATTCTAGCGTTGTCGTCGACTGCGTCACGCTGCTGGTGTCGAACTTGCTGGTCGATCAGGCGGACCCGTACGCCGAAGAGGTGCTGGAGCGGGTCGAACAGGAGATTGGGGCGCTCGTGGAGGCGGCCAGGGCATTGCCTCCTCACTGCGATACGATCGTCGTATCCAATGAAGTCGGGACCGGCCTGGCTCCGGTCACACCCTTGGGACGGGCTTTTCGGGATCGGCTGGGCCAGGCCAACCAGAGATTAGCCGCCGCCGCTGACAGGGTGGTACTTATGGTGGCGGGCATTCCCGTTGTTCTGAAAGACGGAGCGGCGGCAGGGGGCGCGACTACAGGTGCGGCGGCGGGTGCAGCCGGGGTGATGGAGAGCGATGAGTAGAGGGAATATTCCCCTTGCGACACCGAGCCCGGGCGTGCAGCCAGAACTGACGCGGGGCGTCGCCCTGGGTCCGGGCCTGCTGCTGGCCGGATTGGCGCTGATTGCGCTTGCGGCTTTCCTGTTAAGCCTTGCGGTCGGCTCCGTACGGATTCCGCTGGATGAGATCGTTGCGGTATTGCTGGGCGGCGATGCTTCCAAGACGGCCTGGACGACGATCGTGTTGAAGTTCCGCCTGCCCAAGGCATTGACGGCGATGCTGGCGGGGGCTGCCCTGTCGGTGAGCGGGCTGCAGATGCAGACGCTCTTCCGCAATCCGCTGGCCGGTCCCTTCGTGCTGGGGATCAGTTCCGGGGCCAGCCTCGGCGTGGCCCTGACTGTGCTGCTCGCAGGTGTCGCGGTCGGCCTGGGTGGCAGCACGACGCTTCTGGCGGGTATCAGCCTGGCTGGGGATACCAGCCTGGCTTTGTCGGCGATTCTCGGTTCCGGCCTGGTGTTGCTGCTGGTGATGGCGGTGGCACGCCGGGTGCAGAGTGGGATGACGCTGCTTATTCTGGGGCTGATGTTCGGTTATACGACCAGCGCGCTGGTGAGTGTGTTGATCTATTTCAGCGTGGTTGAGCGCATCCAGGCCTACATTTCGTGGACTTTCGGTTCCTTTGGCGGGGTAACGTGGCGCCAGCTTCAGGTCATGGCGCCGGCGATTCTGCTCGGGCTGGCGGGCGGTCATCTGCTGATGAAACCGCTCAATGCGCTGCTGCTGGGCGAGACATACGCGCGCTCCCTCGGTCTGAACGTGCGCCGCGTCCGGCTGGGGATCATTGGTTCGTCGGCCGTGCTGGCCGGTGTCGTGACCGCTTTCTGCGGGCCGATCGGCTTCTTGGGGATCGCCGTCCCGCACCTTTGCCGCAGCCTGTTGCACAGTTCGGACCACAGGCTGCTGCTGCCCGCGGTCTCATTCATGGGAGCGACCCTGGCGTTGGGGGCTGACATTGTCGCCGGGCTGCCCGGCAGTCAGTTGACGCTGCCGCTAAACGCGGTGACCGCCTTGGTCGGCGCGCCGGTTGTCATCTGGGTGATCTTGCGCCAGCGCAATCTGCGCCAGGCGTTTGCCGGCTGATGGAGGGGGGCCTGATGGGCGATGGAGATGTGTTGCGAACGGAATCTCTTTCGATTGGCTATCGCCGCGCGCGCAGGGTTGCTACGGTCATTGCCAGCGGGCTGAGATTCGCGTTGCGGCCTGGCGAGCTGGTCTGTCTGCTGGGACCGAACGGCGCGGGAAAGTCAACGCTCATGCGCACGCTGGCGCGGCTGCAGCCTGCGCTGTCCGGCCGGATTTGGCTGGATGGAAGGCCGCTGGAGGAACTGCGCCCGGGGCAGCTGGCGCGCCGGCTGAGCGTCGTGCTGACGGACCGGGTCGATGTCGGGGCGATGTCCGGTTTTGGGCTTGTAAGTCTGGGCCGGCATCCTTACACTGGCTGGACGGGGACGTTGAACGAGAGTGACGAGCGGATCGTGCGGTGGGCTTTGCATGCGGTGCGGGCCGATGGGCTCGCCGACCGTCTGATCGTCGAGATGAGCGACGGGGAACGTCAGAAGATCCTGATTGCGCGTGCGCTGGCCCAGGAGCCGCGCGTCATGTTGCTTGACGAGCCGACGGCTTTTCTCGACCTGCCGCGCCGGGTGGAGGTGATGGACCTGCTGCGGCGGCTGGCGCGGGAGAACGGCCAGGCGATATTGCTCTCCACGCACGACCTGGACCTGGCGCTGCGGAACGCGGACCGTCTGTGGCTGCTTTCGGCCGATGGGGCGCTTTATGACGGCGCGCCGGAGGACCTGGTGCTCGGTGGCGCATTTGAGCAGGTCTTTTCGGCCGAAGGCGTGACGTTCGACCGCGATCGCGGCTCATTTCACACGCGCGAGGAGAGCTGCGGACTGATTCTCCTCCAGGGCGAAGGCGCAGCCGCTTTCTGGACGCGCCACGCACTCGAACGGGTCGGCTATGCGGTGGAGGAAGTCGCAGTTAACGGTCGAACGAATGGCAGCTCCTTCGACGGGGCGGCGGCTGCCAATTCGAGATACGCATTGGAGGGCGGGCGGGGGCCAGTCCGTCCTGACCGCCTGCGACCGGCTTCTGAAGCCGGTCGCGCCGTGGAAGAGGTGCCCGCTCGCGGGGGCCCGATCGGTACTGTTTCCGTGCGTGGGAATGACGACAGGCCGAGTTACTTGCTGAAGGTCGCCGGGAGTGAGAGAAAGTTCGCCACGCTGGATGGGCTGACCACGCATTTGAGGCGAAAGGGCGCCGGAGGGGAGACGCATGCCAAGGTTGACTAAGATCTACACGCGCGGCGGAGACGACGGCACAACTGCGCTGGGCGGCGGGCAGCGTGTGGCCAAAGACGCGTTGCGCGTGCAGGTGTACGGAACGGTAGACGAGCTGAATTCGCAGATTGGGATGGCGCTGGCAGTCGGTCTGTGTGAACGGCTGCAAGGCACGCTGGGCGAGATTCAGAACGAGCTGTTCCATCTCGGTTCGGACCTTTGCTTTGTGGAAGAGGACAAGGCGCGCTACACGCCTCCGCAGATTGAAGAGCGGCACGTGGACCGGTTGGAGGCGCTGATCGACGAACTGACTCCGGTTGTGGGTGTTTTGGAGAATTTCATTCTGCCCGGCGGCTCGTTGGGCGCATCGCACCTGCACGTGGCGCGCACAGTTTGCCGGCGGGCGGAGCGGGAGGCCGCCTCGCTGGCGAAGGCCGAGTCGATCAACCGGTTGGCAATTCGCTATCTGAACCGTCTTTCGGATGCGCTTTTTGTGATGGCCCGATATGAGAACCATCAGCGGGGCGTGGCGGAGCCACTGTGGGACCCGGGTGCATAGGCGGGACAGGGCTGACGGCGCTTTGAATTCTCGGGAGGAGAAGGAGCAGGCGGTGGATTTGCCGGAAATGGCGCCATACGCGCGCCACGTTTTCATCTGTTCAGGCCCCTTTTGCGACCCGGACGGGAAGGCGCAAAGGCTCTATGCGCTATTGGCCCGCAAACTTGGCGAGCTTGGTGAGTATGACAATCCGATGCGGGTCAAGCGGGGGATCACGCCGTGTTTGGGTGTCTGCCACAGCGGCCCGGTCCTGGTCGTTTACCCGGAAGGCATCTGGTACTGTCAGGTCGACGATGCGTTGCTGGACAGGATCGTCGAGGAGCATCTGCGCGGCGGCCGGCCGGTAGAAGAGGCGATATACCACCGGCTGGGCGAAGCACGCCCGGACTGACCCGACCTTACTTTCCGGCGCGCTGCGCCCTTTTGCGATAGTTTTTGGTATCCCGCCGCGGCTGACAGGCTCAGCGCAGACGGACTGGTTCCACAAAGAAAATCGCGCTTGGCGCCTTGCGGGTTTCAGTCGGCCCAGGCGCCCTTGGCCATCAGGCCGCCGTCGACGTTGACATATTCGCCGGTCATGAAGGATGCGGCGTCGCTGCAGAGAAATAGCATGACCGATGCGATTTCCTCCGGCTTGCCGATGCGGCCGATTGGATGTGCTGCGGCTGCGGCTGAGCGGAGGGCTTCCAGGTCTCCGGCTACGCTTTCGACCGCCAGATGGGTCTCTATGGTGCCGGGATTGACGGCGAGGACGCGAATGTTGTGCTCGGCGTAGTCGAGCGCCAGCTGCTGTGTGAGCGAGAGCATACCCCCTTTGCTGGCGGCATAGGCAGGAACGCCTTTCATCGATTGACGGCCCTGCACGCTGGCCGTGTTGACGATGACGCCGCCGCCTCGTTTCATCATTTCGGGCACTGCGTACTTGGTCATGAGAAAGCCGCTCTTCAGGTTGACGGCGATGATGCGGTCCCACGTTTCGACGGGGAATTCGTGGGCGGGGAGGTAGCTGTCGAGGGGCTGGATGCCGACGTTGTTGATGAGGACGTCGACGCCACCGTTGGCGGCAGCGGCCTGGCGCACCAGCGCCTGGCAGACGGCGGCCTGGGAGACATCGGCATCGACGAAGGTGATCGAGCCGGATACGTCGGGGCTTTCGGCCGCCATTCTGGCGCCGGCCTCTTTGTCAACGTCGGCGCAGAAAACGTCGGCCCCTGCCTGGGCGAAGGCCCTGGTGACGGCTTCGCCGATGCCTTTGGCGCCGCCCGTTACGATGACGGTCTTGCCGCTGTAGTCGGTCATTGAATCTTCTCCATTTCTAAGGCGTCATGGGTGAAAAGGGTAGCACTGTTCCAGCTACTGCTGTGAAGCAAGAAAATCGGCGATCAGGCGGGCTTCCTCTTCGCTGAGGCCCAGGTCTCCCTTGTCGGCCCCCGGGGCGAATCCGCCGGGGTCGGCGATGAATTGGGCCAGGTTTTCCTTGGTCCAAACGATGTCCAGCCCGCGCAGGGTGTCGGTGGCATTGAATCCGGCTACTTCTCCGGCGCGGCGGCCAATCACGTTTTTCAGTTGTGGGCCGATGCCGTGCGCTTCGCTCAGGTTGTGGCATTGGGCGCACTGTGCGGCGAAGAGCGTCGCGCCGGAATGTTCGGGCGGGGCGCCAGATTCGCTGGCCTGGGCCGGTGGGCTTCCGGCATCCTCGCCCTTCGGCCTGGCGTTGCTATCGTCAAAGGAAAAGTAGGCTTCCCATAGCAGGCGTGTCCAGCGCACTTCTCCGTCCGCGCCCACCCCGCGTCTGACCTGCCCGGTGTGAATGTAACTGATCTCGAAAGGCGGCAGTTTCGTCGCCACGATACATCCTCCCCCAAAGCGGCCGCCCACCACGCCCGGGTCTGTTGCGTAGAAGTCGTAAATGTTGAGGCCAAGCTCCCGGTTTTCCTGGGCACGGAGTTCGTGATTGTTGGGGGTTATACGCAGGAAGAACCTGCTACTGAGGTCCTCCTCAAGGCAGGGAGCTTTCGAATAGATCAGGTGGTCGTTGATCAGAGATATTTCGAAATCGGAGCGAACCAGCAGCCGATTGGCGGTCCCTCCTTGCCAGGAGCGGATTCCGGGGTTTTCGGGCATCTCGATGAAGTTGAAGAGGTCGATGCAAACTTCCTCGGCATCGTGCGAAAAAATCGAGGTGTGACTGTAGTCGTTTTGGCAGTAGATGGGTGTGCGCTGCATAAGCAGGAGCTTGGCGGAATCGGTCAGCAACGCGATGCGGCCGTCGCCCAGCCGGGTGAGGTCGCGAATGCGCTCGCCTAAGGCGATTCGTTCGAGATAGACGACTCTCTCCTGGCGTATGCGCACGCGAAACAGCGAGTTGCTCCTCAGCGAAGCGATTAGGAGATCGCCCTGCCACAAGGGAAAGTCTCCGCCCTCCACCTCGATCAGACTCGACACGCCGATCGACGGTATCCACGAATAGAACGGCTCTTCGAATCCGGCATGCGAGCCCTGTACTTGGTTGAAGGGCCAGACCCTGTTGCCATACAGAATACCGTATGTTGCGTGAGGCCATCCAAAGTCAAGGCCTGGCCTTACCAGGTTCAGCTCATCGCCTCCCTGCGGTCCGTGTTCAGTAAGCCATAGATTGCCAACCTTGTCTCGAATGAAGCCCTGAGGATTGCGAAATCCTGCGGCGACTGTCTCGGCGCTGCCGGTCGCCAATTCGATGCGAACCAGCTTCCCCAAGTGGGAGTCCGGGTCTACGACGGCCGCTCTATGGCCTTCTCCATTCCTCTTCCACTCCTGCCATTCGTACCAGCCGTTGTCCCCTATGGCGACCAGCAGGTGGCCGGCTCCGTCCATCAGCAACTTACCGCCTATCTGAATTCCTCCGCCAATTTTAGGGACTTCCGCTTCCCAACGGTCGAACAGGGCCGTATCGATGCATGGATACGCCGTGAAGAGGCTGTTCCAGTCGTCAATCAGCCTCGGGTTCCCTTCCGTGAAGGAAAGGGTTATTGAGGAGACCCGGATTTCGACACATTCGCCGGTATGAAAGTGATGGGATACAAACAGGGTGTAGCGGTCGGGGGCGTCTTGCTTCAAGAGAATGTCAGCGACGCGAAATCCTGTCCAGGTGTTGGGCTTCTCCGGCGTAGACGCATACATGGGGACGTGAGCGTCAAAGTAGCTGACGGCGCCGTCAATGTCGACGACTGCGAGGCGTCCTCTTGGCGTAGCGAGCAGAACTCCATCTCCGAGTGGCTCGATAGCACCGCCGCTGTCGGCGAAGCTCTCTTGCGCGACGGTGAGGATCTGAATGCTATAGAGATGGGTCGGGATTTCCCGGGACTCGGGGACATAGGGCCCCGTCCCACTTTGCTGGTCGGGGGCAGCTATCGTTATTTCAGTCTGCGACAGGAGAACAACGGCGATCAGAAACGCCCCGAGCAATGCAGGGACAAGGTGCGGCACAATATGCCGCTTTTTCAGTGAGTCCTCGCGAGCATTTACGTTGTGCATGAGTTCTGGACTGCCCTTCGGATCTCTTATTCCTTTTCCCAGACAGTGAACTGTCGGAGAGTCAGGGCGGGAGAGAGTAGGATCCGATATCGCCTGCCTTTGGCGCAAGCTACTGCTGACGACTGACTCATTTATCCGACATGGATTGGATGTTCGTGCGGCGCGCTCTAAGGGGCCCGCACAAGTTCCATGCCGGGCCGGCTCGCATGCTGGCTATCATAATCTCTTTCAGACGGCCGGACAAATCTAGCCGGGAAACCCAGGCCGGCAGGGGGCTTAATCTTTCTCGTGGTGATTTGACGGATGGCGGGATCTCTGCTAGAGTCGCGACGGGTGGGGTGGTCGACCACGGAAGAAACGCCAAGCGGGTTGGCGTCTCGTTAGAAGGAGGATGGTGAGTATGAAAGAGATCACAGCGCAGATCGCGGGCTTCGGCCTGGCGAACGATCATGGAGGAGCAGAGCACCGGTGATCCTGGTGGGAGTGGGCGGCTCGGTATAGGGAGGGACGCCAGCCGAACAGCGGCAACGAGGTCACGGTGCGAACGCCCGTGGCTTTTCTTTTTGTGTTTTCTGGCGGAGAGCCACGGGGTCGGCCCGCGGCTCTTCTGTGTTTACGGGGCCACGGCGCGGCGGTGCGGCTGGGGCCGGCTATCATGGTAAAGAAGATGCGTGACAAAGGGATTCGACTCACTTACGACTTGAAAGAGACGCTGACGCCGAACCGATTCAGGGGGTTGTGGCGGTTGGCTACCGGCTTTCACGGTATCTACGCGGCGGCGGTGCTGGCGGCCGGGCTGGCGGCGCTGAGCCGTTCGGCCACCTTCTACCTGCTGCGCTACTTTGTTGACGGCGTGCTGCCGGGCGAGGGCGGTGGCTGGGCGATCGCGGGTGTGGCGGCCGGCCTGATCGGGCTGGCGCTGGTGCAGGGGCTGTTCGCGTTCGGCATGGGGCGGCTGGCGGCGATGACGGGCGAAGGAGTGGCGCGGCGGCTGCGAAACTATCTGTTCGACCATATCCAGCGGCTGCATTTTGGCTATCACGATTCGATGCAGACGGGCGAGCTGATTCAGCGGGCCACGTCGGACGTGGATACGCTGCGGAGGCTGTTCCAGGACCAGCTGATTGGCATCGGGCGAATTGGGTTGCTGGCGGTTGTGAATTTCGGCGCGCTGGTGCTGTTGCATGGCCGGCTGGCGTTGATGGCGACGCCGCTGCTGCCGGTGATTGCCGTGATATCGTTCTTTTTCTTCAGGCGCATCGGCACCGTGTACGAGGCGTACCAGAGCCAGGACGCGGCGGTTTCGAACCGGTTGCAGGAGCGGCTGAGCGGGGTGCGGGTAGTGAAGGCGTTTGCGCGCCAGCGGTATGAGATTGGGAGATTTGAGGAGGAGAACTGGGAGAAGTACCGGCGCGGGGTGCGCATGGCCAATCTGCACAGCCTGTTTTGGCCGCTGTTCGAGCTCATGACTTCGGGCCAGGTGATTGTGGGCACCTACCTGGCGGCGATGATGGCGGTCGAGGGCGAGATTTCGACGGGCACCTTCATTGCGTTTACGGGGCTGCTGGTTGCGACTGTGTGGCCGATGCAGGCGATTGGGCGGCTGGTGGCGCATATCTCGGCGGGGCTGGTCTCGCTGGCGCGGGTGCAGCAGATTATCCGGCAGGAGCGGGAAGAGCTGGAGGACGGGGACGGGGCTGACGGCGGGCGCCTGGAAGGCGCGATTGCCTTCAGGGACGTGCAGTTCGCCTACGAACCGGCGGCCGGACAGGAGGATGGGGAGGCGCAGAAGAAGGCCGAGAGTAGGGCGGAGAAGGAGGGGTCGGCCGGCCAGAGGCGCCGGGAGGAGCGGCGGCGTGCGTTTGCCGAGCGCGGCTACGTGCTGCGCGACATCAGTCTGGCGGTGGAGCCGGGCCAGGTGATTGGGCTGCTGGGGGCGACGGGCTCGGGCAAGTCGTCGCTGGTGAACCTGTTGCCGCGATTCTATGAGTACAGCGGGGGCGGCATCATGCTGGACGGCCGCGAGCTGCGCTCGTACGGGAGAGGCTTTCTGCGCAGCCAGATCGGCTTTGTGCAGCAGGAGCCGTTTCTGTTTTCGACGACGATCCGGAACAACATCACCTACGGCACCGGCCGGCACGTTGCCGACGAGGAGGTCGAGGCGGCGGCGAGGGCGGCGGCGATCCATGACGTGATCCTGGGCTTTCCGAACGGATACGACACGATGGTCGGCGAGCGGGGGGTGACGCTTTCGGGCGGGCAGAAGCAGCGGGTGACGGTTGCGCGGACGCTGCTGAAGGACCCGGCGATCCTGATTTTGGACGACGCGACGTCGAGTGTGGACACGGGGACGGACGCGTCGATCCGGGCGGCGCTGCGGGGGCTGATGCGGGGGCGGACGACGTTCATCATCGCGCACCGGGTGCAGAGCGTGATGGAGGCGGACCAGATCGTTGTAATGGATGGGGGTCGGATCATCCAGCGGGGGCGCCACGAGCAGCTTGCGGCGCAGGCGGGGGTCTACCGGCGGATCTTCGGGCTGCAGATGCAGATCGAGGCGGACCTGGAGCGTGAGATCGCGGCGGTGGTGGCGGCGACCGAGGCAAAGCTGGATGATGTTGCGGTCGAGCGGTCGAGCAATGGGCACAGGGGCGCGCCGGCGGAGCCCGGGGCGCCGCCTACAGTTGGCAGAGGTTGAGTGATGGCACAGGACAGCTATTTCGAGGAAGAGGAGTTCAGCACCGAGTTCAACGGGCAGACCGTGGTGCGGATGCTGCGGCAGGGGCTGGTGCACTGGCGGCTCTTTTTCGGCTATATTCTGGCGCTGGTTGTGACGGCGCTTGCGGACGGCTACCTGGTGCTGCTGGGCAAGCGGCTGGTCGACGACGCCATCCTGGCGGGCGACGCGGACGCGGTGGCGGGCCTGATGCTGCAGTACGGCCTGACGGCTTTTGCCATCGCGCTGGGGGTGTTGGGCTTCATCTTCTGCGCGTCGCGGCTGGGGGAGCGGGTGCAGTACGATCTGCGCAAGGCGATGTACGGGCGGTTGCAGGAGCTGTCGCTGTCCTACTATGACCGCACGCCGGTGGGGTGGCTGATGAGCCGGCTGACGTCCGATGCCACGCGGGTTGGCGAGCTGGTCTCGTGGGGCTTTCTGGACCTGCTGTGGGGCGTTGTGGGCATCGCTGTTTCGCTATGCTATATGGCCTTCATCGATTGGCGGATGATGCTGATTGCGGCGGCGGTGGCGCCGGTGCTGGCGGTGACGGCGATCCAGTTCAAGAAGCGAATTTTGGCGGAGTACCGGCAGGTGCGCAAGACGAACTCGAGGATCACGGGTGCGTACAATGAGAACATCACCGGCGTGCGCGTGGTGAAGTCGCTGCGGCGGGAGGAGGCGAACCTGACGGCGTTCCGCGGGCTGACGCGCACGATGTACCGGGCGGGTTACCGGGCGGGATGGCTGTCGGCGCTGTTTCTGCCGGCGGTGCAGCTGGTCACTGCTTTGGGCGTGTCGGCGGTTGTTCTCTATGGGGGGTGGAACTACCAGCTGGGCGGCATCACGATTGGCGGGATCCAGGCCTTCATCTTCTATATCACCTTCATGCTGATGCCGGTGCAGGAGATGGCGCGCGTCTATGCGGAGATGCAGCAGGCGATTGCGTCGGGGGAGCGGATCTTCAGTCTGATCGATGCGTCGCCGGAGATCGAGGAGCGGGCGGGCGCGCTGGAGCCGGGCAGCCTGCGCGGCGATATTGCATTTGAGGAGGTGGAGTTCCGCTACGAGGAGGAGAAGCCGGTGCTGCGTTCCTTCAGCCTGCGGGTGGCGCAGGGAGAGAGGATCGCGCTGGTGGGGCCGACGGGCGCGGGCAAGTCCACGATCGTGAACCTGCTGTGCCGGTTCTATGAGCCGACGGGCGGGCGGATTCTGATCAACGGGCGCGACTACACGGGGTGGACGCTGCACGGGATTCACAGCCGGATTGGGGTGGTGCTGCAGACGCCGTACCTGTTTTCGGGGACGATCCGGGACAATCTGAGGTACGGGCGGCTGGACGCGAGCGACGAGGAGGTGGAGGAGGCGGCGCGCATGGCGGGCGCGCACGGTTTCATCGCGGCGCTGGAGGATGGGTACGGGAGCCAGGTGGGCGAGGGCGGGGTGCTGCTTTCGGTGGGGCAGACGCAGCTGTTGAGCCTGGCGCGTGCGATTCTGGCGGACCCCGATATCTTCATCATGGATGAGGCGACGAGCTCGGTGGACACGCTGACGGAGGCGCTGGTCCAGGAGGCGATGGACAAGGTGATGGTTGGGCGGACGAGCTTTGTCATCGCGCACCGGCTGTCGACGATCCGGAAGGCGGACCGGATTCTGGTGATCGAGGATGGGGGGATCCTGGAGGAGGGGAGCCATGCGGAACTGATCCGCTTGCGGGGCAGGTATTACGATCTGTATACGCGGCAGTTTCGGGATGAGCGCGAACTGCAGTGGTCGGTGGCCGCTGATCAGTGGTCAGTGAAAACCAGTGGATAGTGGTTAGTGGGGGGAATTATACCGATACTAGGGCTCGTTGACATTTGTCTGAACTACAGTTTTTTGAATTATATGGTGGACACAGTTAACGGCGCTGGCTTCCTAGGCAGGCTTCGTTCACGCCAATCAGGTGAATCAGAGTCCAAACTGGTCTCGGAAAGCTTGCAATTGTCGCCTCTTTGAATGTTTTTCAGAAATGTCAACGGAACCTAATTTTACCACATATTGCAATAAATTGCAAGTTGTGTCTATTGTGATCTGAGGCGAAACGTATTGGTCTGCGGAATTAATAAACCGCCTCGATTTGAGGCGGTCTGATTGGTCCAGATTTGTCTACCTAACTTGACAACCATCTGGCGTCGCGGTTACAATGAAAGGTGCGCTCTCAGCGTTTTCCGCGCCCCCGTAGCTCAGTGGATCTAGAGCGTATCTCCGCCAAAGATAAGGTCGCCGGTTCGAGTCCGGCCGGGGGTGCAAAACGTGAGAGCGCACTCTCGTTCCTATTGTACTTGACAATATCGAAATTGTCTAGTCTTTTTAGCATCAAATTTGCAGCCAATTTGATCGAATGCTCAAAACATTCTTGTCGAGACAGAATCTTAGTAAGAGGTTAGTACAATCCCAAGTCCTCTCTTGACCCGTGAATTTTGCTTAGATCGTCCAGAGCTTGGAACCCCTCGTCTGACAGCCCCATTGCCCACCATTCGTCGTCGTTCTCAGGGCCAGGGTTGTATTCGGACCTGAACGTTCGATTGTCGAGTAGTCCATTTTCTATACAGAACGAAACGGCCTCGTCGATTTGGCTAGAGGAATAGCCAGATTTGATTAGCGGATCGAACAACCTGTGTTTCCCTTTACATTCATTAGCCGTCTCCAAGAGACGAACAACGAGTTTCTTATCCATTGCAGATCTCCCTCTTAGTACTATTCTCCATAATTTATGGGACTATGAACCCCTATCAGGACGAATTGAACTGCTTCAAAGGTCTCGTTGAATCGGGAGACCTAGATGGGCTAGTCGCCCGGTATCCACTTAGGGAGAGCAGCGTCTTCGAGAGAATCGCGACGACTCTAGGATGCAGGAACCGGGCTGACTACGAGCGCATGGTCGTAACTCGCGTTCGTGAAGATGAGAGTCTCGCAGAGAAACTCAAGCAACGCGTCAAGCCACTTTCCGAGTTACTCGATGTTGGTGGAGGTCATGACAATTGACAGACAGAGACCGACCACACACGATTTGAGGCAACGATGACTGAATTCTACAGATTCAGGAGCGTCGAACAGCTGTTGGGCGACGAATATGCCGAACTTGAACGTCAAACAATCTTCTTCGCTGCGCCGGAGGACCTCAATGACCCAATGGAGGGTCTACACGACATCGTCTGGGTCGGGGACCAGATCGTATGGCAAAACCTGTTCAAGAATTACGTCGACTTCTTGCATTGGCATTTCCAAAACGCTGTAACCCGCGGCGTGGAGGTGCTTTCAGACCCACAGAGCATACCCTACTCACCTGGATGGCAGAATGATCTGGCCCCTCTGACAAAAGTGTTTTCTCAACTCATCTGGGCGATGGCGAAGAATAACGACCGAATGCACCATCTCGTTAACAGACTGGCAGAGACACAGAGGCGCGTCAGGCAAGAAGAGCTCATACTGTGTATACGTGCGATACATGCTTACAGTCTGTCATTAATCCGAGAAGTCTACATACAGTTCGACGTTATTTCGGCGGAAGACTGGCCTTATACGCTTGGCCATTACAAGCCGCCAGTTACCCCAATTGAATTGCATGACCAATTGGAAGAATGGGAAGATTCCAAAGCGGCCGCCATGATGCGAGCCGCGGCGAACAGCGAAGCTGCCCATTTGCTCCAGGTCAAACTCGATGCCTTCCGCAACACACCGCATCTCATGTCACGCATTCCAACCTTGTACGTCGATTACTTGCGCCGTCTGTCCAAAGCAAATTGGTACACTGCCTGCTTTACCAAGGGATTCAACAATTCGTCTATGTGGGGGCATTACGGAGATGGGCACAAAGGCGCTTGTCTGATATTCCAGGCAGAAGACACGGCCAATGGAGCCAGCATAGCCTTGAAGGAAGTCACTGGCCCCGGTAAACACGATAGTGCCAACGCCAAGGCAATCGTCAAAACGTTACCGTTCTACAGGATTCACTATGGAGGCACATCTAACGAAGTCGAGTTCTTCAGGTCGCTCACAAATCAACCATCAACCTATCTGCGAAAATCGTGGTACACAGACGACCATGGAAACATGTCTGACTGTGCTGGCCTCTTGGATGCTAGGGGGGACGGAGATCTCCAGATAAGGCAAGACTTGGGCGCCTTCTACCAAGACATCACGTTCAAGACAGGAGACTGGGAATACGAGCAAGAATACCGTCTGGTGCTGGACCCTGGGAGTGGAGGCGCCTTAGATAGTCACGCTCGAACCTTGACTTATGACTTTATGTCGTTGAAGGGCATAGTGTTTGGACTAGGTATGTCGGACGAACACAGGGAGAAGATCATGGACATCATTACACGTAAGTGCGCAGAGATCAGGCGGGGAAGCTTCGAGTTTTACGACGCATACTATTCCCCGGTGCATGGAGATATCCAAGGCAAATTTTTCTGGATGATGCCTCTCTATACTGCCCAAGAACCCCTAACAAAAAGGTTTGTCAATCCATGTTTAGCGGGCTAAAGTCTCCGCAGTCCCTGCAGCTGCGGCGCAGCGGCGTCGTGCATGATTGAGGAACTGGGAGGTAGCGTCTGATGGCCAAACCTTTGGTAAGCGACGAGCTATGGGAGCTCGTAGAGCCGCTGCTGCCGCCGGCCAAGCCGCGGCGGTTGCGCAACCCGGGACGCAAGCCCGTGGAGGACCGCAAAGCCCTGACCGGCATTCTGTTCGTGCTGAAGAGCGGCATACCCTGGGAGATGCTGCCCCAGGAGATGGGCTGCGGCTCTGGGATGACCTGCTGGCGTCGGCTGCGGGATTGGCAGGCGGCCGGGGTGTGGCAAAAGCTGCATGAGACCCTCTTGTCTCAACTGCAAGAGGCGGGCCGTCTTGATTGGTCGCGGGCCAGCGTGGACAGCGCAGCCCTGCGCGCCGTGGGGGGCGGAAAAAAAACCGGCCCCAATCCTACCGACCGCAGCAAGCCGGGGAGTAAGCATCACCTGCTCACTGACGCCAATGGGATCCCGCTGTCGGCAACTCTGACCGGTGCCCACCGCCATGACGTAACCCAACTGCTGCCTCTGGTGGATGGCGTGCCGCCGGTGCGCGGCCGCCGCGGCCGTCCCCGGCGCCGGCCGGCGCGTCTGTATGGGGATCGGGCCTATGATTCCCAGCGGCATCGCAAGGCGTTGCGAGAGCGCCACATCGCGCCGGCGCTGGCCCGTCGCGGGGCGGAACACGGCAGCGGACTGGGTGTGTACCGCTGGGTGGTGGAGCGGACCCTGGGCTGGCTGCGCCAGTTCCGCCGGCTGCGGGTGCGCTACGCGCGCCGTGCTGACATCCATGAAGCCTTCCTCTCCCTGGGCTGTTCAATCATCTGCTTCCGACGCCTGACCCCTTTTTGTTAGAGGCTCTATATCATGATTCTGCAATTATAGCAAATTATGTTTGGTAAGCTCTGATTGGTCTCGTTGACGTTTGAAGGATTCTGTCAAATGGGCGACAATCGTAGGATGTCTACCTATAAGATTGCCGACCGTCAGTGGCAGAAGCTGTACGCCTTTTTGCAAGGACACCCTCGTGCCTATGCCGGGCAAGAGGAGAAGTGTCGCCGTTTCGTCGAGGCAGTTCACTGGATACTGCGCACCGGCGCGCAGTGGCGTGAACTGCCAGCCGACTTTGGCAAGTGGAACACTGTTTTCAAACGCTACGCACGCTGGGAAGAGAACGGTGTTTGGGCCGACATGTTCGTACAGTTCGCCCAAGACCCGGAGATGGCAGCGGTCATGCCCGATAGTACAGCTGTACGCGCCCATATGTGCGCAGCAGGCGGCTCCAAAAAGGGGGCGGTCAGCAAGAACAGGGCCTAGGTCGGAGCCGGGGTGGCTTCAGCAGCAAGATCCATCTCCTCGTCGATGCGCTTGGCTTTCCCCTGAAGTTCATCTTGACTGGCGCTGAACGCCATGACCTCTCCCAAGCTGAATCGTTGCTCGCCCCTTTCCATTTTGATGCCGTTATTGCCGATAAAGGCTACGCTTCTGACCCGTTGCGAGAGCTGCTCGCAGTCCACCAGGTCGAGGTGGTCATCCCTTCCCGCCGCAATCGTAGGCAACCACGGGACTGTGACCGAATCCGCTACCGAGAACGCAACATCGTCGAACGCTTCATCAACAGAACTGAGTGGTATCGACGCATTTTCACCCGCTATGACAAACTCGCACGGCGTTTCATCGCTTTCCTGCACTTTGCCGCTACATTCTTATGGCTTGACCGAAATGTCAACGATCCCTAGTGGCCAGTTATGTGTCCTCTTTGTGTAGGGGCCGCAAGAACGCGGCGGGTTTTCTAAGTTGGCTGTAGTACTAGGAGTCGTTGACATTTCAATGGAGCAGGCAAGACCCGCGCAATCGAAAGTGGAGAAGTGGGGGATCAGACGATATCTGGCCGTGCGCCAGGGGTCCAGCGCCCTATCGTTTCTAATGCAGATCCCAAACGGGTTCACGAGCTTGCGAGTGTCAATGGAGCGAGTGAGACGCCTGCGATGTCAGGCCACAGCCCATGCAAAAACTCTTGGTTTCAAATGGAACGCACATGAATTTCTGGCTATCAGATAACTATTATATTGTTGTGAATAAGCGATGTTCTGTCTCTTGAAAATTTTTTCCCGCAAACGCTCGCAAACGCTCGTGGATCTCTCGTAAACGCTCGTATGAGCGTTTACCTGTTCCCGTGCGAGCGCATGACCTGTGTTCAGAGAGCGCCCAGCCCGGCTTTTCGTGCAGTTACACTGAAACTGTGTCTCTTCAGCCCGCTTTGAAACCCTGCCTTTTCACCGAACGCAGCCGAAAGAGCTTGCCTTCTCGACACACCTTGAAAATGTCAACGAGCCCTAATGTAGCAGGTTCTGAAGTCTCTTGCTTTGAGATGGAGAATTTGTCCCTATTATGTAAGGGCCGCGCGTGTGCGGCGCGTGGTTTTTGCAAGGTTGCAATAACAGAGTAGCGGGTTCTGAATTCTCTTGCAGGGGAATTGGGGAAATTGGTTTTTGGTGGGCGGTGAGAGGGGGGTGAGCTTGTTTGACTGCGAGATCGATGTAGCAGGTTCTGAAGGGTCTTGCTCTGGGGTGCGGAACTGCAGGGTGCGGATTGCAGGAAGAGGGCAGGCACGAGGCCTGCCTCTACGGGGAGGGGACTTGTCAACTGTGACTTATGGGATCAGGGGATGGGCGTGATCAGGCGGCGGGGGGTGAGGGATGGGGGGCGGTGGCGAGGTCGGGGAGGTTGCGGACGATTTGGTCGGTTTCGAGACTGACGGTGATGACCTGGGCGATGAGGCGGAGGATGTACTGAGGGTCGTGTGGGCGGTTGGGGTCGTTGAGGATGCCGGATTTTGTGTCGGTCGTGACGCGGTACTGGTCGATAATCCATTCGAGGGCGGAAAGATTGCCGAGGCAGTAGTTGAAGGCTTCGGGAGGGATGCCGTCGAGGGTAAGGAAGTTGTTGTAGTGGAGTTGCGTCTTGTCTTTGGAGAGGCGCATTTTTTCGACGCGCCAGTCGAGGACAGTGTGGGGGGTCTCGATCTGGGAAAGGGGAAATTTGGGCTGGTCTTCGTAGTTGACGTGAATGTGCGCTAGGCGGGCGCCGGCTTCGGCGAGGGAGCGGAAGTCGGGAGCGAAGGGGATGCGGGGGAGTTCGCGTTTGAGGTTGGCCTGGTAGCGTTCGCGGTAGGCGGGGTGGTGAAGGAGGCCGTATACGTAGTGGAAAATGTCCCACTTGGTGATGGCGTTGTCATGGTAGTGGGTGCGGAAACGTTCCAAGGCCCAGTCGGTGATGTTTTCGCGGCGGTTGCTACCGTCTTCGTCGTAGGTGTAGAAGGGGAAGCACTGGGACCCACTCTGTGGTAGCCGGTTGGGAATCTTGTTGACTACAAGAGAAAACATTGGCCATGAAGCACCGACTTTGAGCCAGATCACTCTATTGTCTGTCTCAGTGTCAGTCGTTGGGAAGATTGAAGGAAAGAGGGATAAGCGATCTATTAGGGTACGGTCATAGTAGAGGCAAGTCGTTGTGAAAGGCCGGAAAAACGAGTGGCGTACGCTATGTCCAGCAAAATCGGCGATCCGGCCTTTCTTCAAATGATTCTTGAGTGTGGCGCTCCAACTGATTCTCGTATGATCGTTGACAACAAATTCGTCGATGTCTATATTTCGGTTACTTTTTGTCTTCCATCTGGAGACGTGCTCATTGTAGGTGTCAATCATCTGCTCAACATTGTCAGCCAGATCATTGTGGCTGAAGTTGTAGACCCAAGCGTCCCGCCCAGACAGTACACCCGTGCTAAACTTGTGAAAGATTACACTGGCCGGTTCTTTCTTTTCGACCTTGGCACTCTTGGTCCCTAGTGGCACAAAGGACTCGAATTCAAGGTGCAGCCCTCTGGTTAGCCATGTGTGACTCTTGTCTGGATTTATCGATTCCCATTGAATTCTGCTAACATTTCGGCGTTTATTAATGAAGTCAAGTTTTTTGGTCCTTGTCCACTTGTCGTTAGTTCGAAAATAGTTGATCCTGAGTTCCTGCCTGTCATCGTGCATTCTCTTGATGAATAGATTGATACTTACGCCGACTTGGATACCAAATACACTGGAGTCTGAAACGTTCAGGCCCTTACGCGTATTCCCACCCAAATCAAGCACATAGAGAGTGTCGAAATCCTCCGCAAGGTGTTTTCGCATTCCATCAAATGCAAGAGCGTCCAAGAAGCTGCTGTTTGTAATGAACGCAACGATACCTTCTTCGCCGATGCGGTCAGAAGCCCAGCGAATTGCCTTAACATACGGGTCGTAAAGCGCCGACTTAAGTGTCGCACTGGAGTCCTCTGCATAGGTATCCCGGATCCTCTTGTCTACTGTTGCATATTTTCGGTTCTTATTGTTGTCATTCTCGTCGAGTTGCCCCATGTTGTAGGGCGGGTTGCCTATGATGACAGTGATATTCTGCTCTTGCTGCGTTTCAACTCTTGCAAAGTTAGCCGTCATGAAATCAAGACCCAGTTGGTGGGGACGGTCTTCCGATGCTAGTTCGAAGGTGTCGACGAGACAGATGCCGGAGAACGGGGCGTAGGACCCGGTGGCGTCGTAGAATTCGTGCTCAATGTTCATGCTGGCGATGTAGTAGGGGAGCAGCATGACCTCGTTGCAGTGGAGCTCGGAGTCATATTTGTGGGGAAGGGCGGTCTTGGGGATCTCCTGCATCATCCGCACAATGAAATTTCCCGTGCCGACGAAGGGGTCGATAATGTGGACGCCTTCGTGCTCCAACCGACGGTCGAATTCGTGCTCGAGGATGGCGGCGACGCTGCGGACCATAAAGTCGACGATCGGCTGGGGCGTGTAGACGATTCCGTGGGTGTCGGCAACCTCTACCGAAAAGCCCTGGAAGAACTGTTCGTAGACGGTGTTGAGGAAGTGCTGCTTTTGTGTGAAGTCGCTGATGGTGGAAGCGGCGTGTTCGATGGCGACGTAGAAATTGTCTAATTTGCCGAGGAAATCGGCCCGACTGAACGATCGGGAGGTGAGCGCCGCGATCACGCTGTCGATCTCGCTTGCAATCACGTTACGATGCACGAAGTCTGGGTTGTTAAAGACGGTGCGGAAGAGGCGCTCGGTGAGCATGTGTTGAATCAGCATCTCCTCGACAGCGGCTTCGGAAAGGTCGGGGTTGATGGCCTGGCGGCATTTTTCAAGGAATTCGGCGAAGGCGGTGGTGAATGCCTGGTTGTCGCCGCGCTCGCGGCGGATGCGCTTGGCAAGGCCTTGGCCGATGTCGGCGACGCGCTCTTTGAATTGGGCGACGGCCTCTTCCCAGACGGCGTACTCCTGGGGGCGGTAGCCGAAGAAGGTCTGCAAGGTGTCGATCAGCTGTTGCGGGTCGGTGAGGTCGGCGTCGAGGACGAGACTGCCGTTCTGGTAGAGCATGGCGCGCTTGGGGGTCTGGAAGAGGATGTTGTCGCGTGGGTAGCCGGCGGCGAATTTGCCGTTGACTTCGGCGTGTAGGTCGTCGTGGATGTCCTTGGCCTCCCAGTAGCCGTGAACGAGGTGGTAGTCGTCGATGAGGGCGCCGTCGATGATGATCTGTTTGCCGCCGGGCGCTTTGACGGCGTGTTCGGGCACCAGGGTCCAGCGGGGCTGTTTTGCGCAGTGCTGCAGGAGGGACTGGAAGGCGGATCGGACGGCGGTCTCGTGGGTGACTCCAAGGCTTGTGAATTTGTCGAGGGCGGCGTAGTAGTTTTCGACGGGTTTGTAAGTGTGTTTGATGTTGAGGGCAGGCATGGCAGTTGGGGTGGTGTGGTTCGTGTTGGTGTGTTTTGGCGTAATGATACTACATTTTGAGGGCGATGGCGGGGTCAGTTGTCTTCATGTTTCTGGAACTGGACGCTGACTATGTCCTTCCAGACCATTTTGGAGAGCAGCCGGTAGTTGTTGCGCTCGTAGCGCACGCGTCCGGCGACGACTGCGGGATGCACAACCGCTTCCTGGGCCAGGCTGAATGCGGCCAGGCGGCTTGGCCTGGTGCGTACACTGCTGGATAGCCACATTTCTGGAGGTATAAGGGCGTCACGAGCATGGTCGTCGGCCTCCTCTTCCAGCGGGTCCGAGCCGCTTACGTTAAGGTCATCCAGGAAGGGATCGCTGTCGCCGGTGTCCAGATGGAGTCCGACGTGGGCCAGCTCGTGCATGAGGCTGAACCAGAAGATGTCGATGCGGTCGTAGCGCAGCGTGAGCGCGATGACCGGACGGCCATCCTGCAAAGTGAGTGCCGCCCCATCCAGGTAGGTCCTGGGCAGATGCGGTTCTACGACGAGGGGGATACCGTGTTGGGCCAGGAAATCCCGCGCACGCGTTGGGCCGTCGTCGTAGACGCTGAGGTGGGCGACCTCTCGCATGAACGAAGGGGTTACGGTCCCCTGTGTGTAAGCGTTCGGGGGGATGCTGCCGTTGGCAAGGCCCAGGACGCGCCAGCACCATGCTCTGACGGCGTAGGCGTCGGCGTTGGCGTTGATCCGGCGGCGTCCGTTCTCGCGAAAGTGAACTGTTGGGACTGCTTTCAGCCCGCCGGCCGGTCTTACCAAGGCTTCGAGCATTTCGTTGACGTAATCGCGCAGATTGGGCGGTCTTGGAACCCACTCCCGTTTCACTATCTCTTTCCACGGGAAGCGGTGCAGGTCGATCCCCTTCAGGGCAGGATCGAACTCCGCACCCGGTTTCTGCAGCAGCACGTCCGCGGGGATCCCGAGATGTTCGTGGAGCGCGCGCGCCATTGACATGGTGATGTCCCGCTTGCCCGACAGTACTTCCGAGACTCTCGCCCTGCTGCCGATGATGGGAACAAGGTCCCGCTGCTTCAGGCCGGCCTGTTCCATGCGGAACTTGATGGCCGAGATTGGGTCGGGCGGGTCGATCGGGTGCTGCTTGCTCTCGTAGAACTGGATGAGATCGACCAGTTCTTCAAGCTCCTCTTCCTCCGGCGTGCCGCCCTCTGCCTCAAAGATTTCGTCGACGCGCGCGAGCGCTGCTTCATAGTCCTCCTCTGTTCTGATGGCCCTGAATCTGATTGTGCTCACTGCTCTCCTCCTCCTGATACCGCTTGGGCGCCGTCTGGTACTTGACTTGAGTATTGGAGTGGAGTATACTGCAGTTGGATGCGCCGAGAGGCGCGAGAAGGTACGTTAACAGTTGAATCGCAATCGGGAGCTCGGATGAACCGGGCTGAGATATCTCCTTGCGCGTCGCGGGATGCGCGGTGGAGATGACCGACGGACCTGATCCAGGTAATGCTGGCGGAGGAATTCATGTGATGTGTATATTTGGGGGAAGAATCTAACGTCAGCCGCCTGGAAAGGCGGTTTTTTTGTTTTCAGTTTCAAGTTTTTCGTCTTTGATTTTGAATTGGGACCTGTGCGGAGCGATTGCAAGCAAGGGCAGGCACAAGGCCTGCCCCAACGGGATGAAGGAGAGGAGGAATGGGCGTGTCGAATACGGTGATTGTGGACATTGAGGTGCTGCCGGGGACGGGGGAGGATGCCCACGCGGTGGTGGATCGGGCGATTGGAGTGATCGAGGCGTCGGGGCTGCGGTATGAAGTGGGGCCGATGGGGACGACGGTCGAGGGTGACCTGGACAGCTGCCTGGCGGTGGCGAAGGCGGCGCACCGGGCCTGCTTTGTGGATGGCGTGGACCGGGTGGTGTCGATTATCAAGATCGGGGAGTCGAGGGGCGGGACGACGATCGACGGGCTGGTGTCGAAGTTCCGCGAAGAGGACTGATGAGGACGACGCGGCTGTTTGTTCCGGCCATTGTATTGATTGTCTTTGCGGCGGTGTGGGAGCTGGCTGTGCGCGGGCTGGCGGTGCCGGTCTGGATTTTGCCGTCGCCGTCGGCGATCTGGCAGTCGTTCTGGGAGACGCGCGCTCTGATCGGCGTGCATGTGGGGCAGACGCTGCTGGAGGTGGCGATTGGGGTCGCGGTGGCGGTGACAGCGGGCGTGGCGGTGGCCGCGGCGATGGACTTTTCGCCTTGGCTGCGGCGGGCGATCTATCCGCTGCTGGTGATATCGCAGACGGTGCCGATCATTGCGCTGGCGCCGCTGCTGATCATCTGGTTCGGGTTCGGCATCGCGCCCAAGGTGATCGTAGTGACGCTGTTCTGCTTCTTTCCGATCGCGGTGAACACGAGCGACGGGCTGACGGCGACGGAGCCGGATATCGTCGACCTGTTCCGCTCGATGGGGGCGACGTGGCCCCAGATCTGGCGCAAGGTGCGGCTGCCGGCCGCGGGGCCCTACTTCTTTTCGGGACTGAAGATCGCGGCGACCTACAGTGTGGCGGGCGCGGTTGTCGGCGAGTGGGTGGGGGCCAAGCAGGGGCTTGGCATCTACCTGCTGCGCATGTCGGCGGCCTTCAAGACGGCGAGCGTTTTCATGACGATTGCGATCATTTCGTTGTTGAGTATTGTCCTGTTCTTGACGGTTTTTGTGGTGGAGCGGCGTATGATGCCGTGGTATTTCGCAGAGCGAAGCGAGCAGTAGACGGCCGGCGGCTGCGCGGGCCGAATTTCACAAAGAGAGGGGGAGACGATGGAGAAGCGAACACGGGGCAGCTTTGTGTGGATTGGGGTGCTGCTGGCGTTGGTGCTGGCGGCGGGGTGTGTGCCGGTTGCGCCGGAGGCGCCGAGCGAGGGCGCGATGGCGGAGCCGAAGGACGTTACGTTGATGCTGGGGTGGACGCCGAACACGAACTATACGGGCATCTACGTGGCGCAGGAGATGGGCTGGTATGAGGAGGCTGGGCTGAACGTGGAGATCGTGCTGCCGGGCCAGTCGGACGTGCACAAGGTGGTGGCGACGGGGCAGGCGCATTTCGGCTTCAGCTACCAGGAGGGGACCACATTTGCGCGCAACGAGGGCGTACCGATCGTTTCGGTTGCGGCGATCATCCAGCACAACACATCGGGCTTTGCGTCGCGCAGGGCGCAGGGAAAGGGGCTGGAGACGCCCTCGGACCTGGCGGGCATGCGCTACGGCGCGTTCGGGTCGCCGATCGAGTACCCGACCCTGGACCTGCTGATGAACTGTGAGGGCTCGTCGGCGGAGAGTATCGAGTTCATCGACATTGGCTGGGCGGACTTTCTGTCGGTGACGGAGGCGGACCAGGTCGACTTCGTCTGGATCTTCTACGGCTGGGGCGGCATCAACGCGGAGGTGCTGGGCATCGAGCTGGACGTGGTGATGCTGAAAGACTATCTCGAGTGCATTCCCGACTACTATACGCCGATTCTGATCGCGAGCGAGGCGCTGATCGCGGAGGACCCGGAGATGGTGCAGGCGTTCATCGGGGCGTCGGCGCGGGGCTACGAGTTTGCGATCGAGGACCCGGCGGCGGCGGCCGATATACTGCTGGCGGCGAACCCCGATTTGGACGAGACGCTGGTGCGGACGAGCCAGGACTGGCTGTCGAAGGAGTACCAGGCGGAGGCGTCACAGTGGGGAATTCAAACGGCCGGGGTGTGGCAGGCGTACGCCGATTTCCTGATCGAAAACGGCATCATCGAGTCGTTCGACGCGGAAAGCGCGTTCACGAACGAGTTTCTGCCGGAACGGTAATGACGCTGCTGGCAGTTGAGTCGCTTTCGAAGACGTTCGGCGGCGGCGGCGCGGGCAGTGGCGCGGGCGTCGAGGCGGTGGCGGAGCTGACGTTCGGCGTGAAGGCGGGTGAGTTTCTTTCGATCATCGGCCCGAGCGGGTGCGGGAAGTCGACGCTGCTGCGGCTGCTGGCGGGCCTGGAGCAGCCGGACGGGGGGCGGATCGTTCTGGACGGTCAGCCTCTGGCGCGCGCGTCGGAGCGGCAGGGGCGGTTCGGGTATATGCCGCAGCGGGACACGCTGCTGCCGTGGCGAACGGTGTTGGAAAATGTGATATTGGGGGCGGAGCTGGCGGGCGGCAGCCGCGAGGCGGCGCGCGAGGAGGCGCGGCAGCTCCTGCCCCTTTTTGGCTTGGAGGGGTTTGAGGAGGCGTGGCCGAGCGCGCTGTCGGGTGGGATGCGGCAGCGGGCGGCTCTGCTGCGGACCTTTCTGGCGGCGGATGACATATTGCTGTTGGACGAACCGTTTGGCGCGCTGGATGCGCTGACGCGGCGGGTGCTGCAGCAGTGGCTGCTGGAGGTGCGAACGCGTTTTCACAAGACGGTTCTGTTCATAACACACGACATTGACGAGGCGCTTCTGCTGGGGGACCGGGTGCTGGTCTTCAGCCCGCGGCCGGGGCGGATCGCGGCTGATCTGGCCGTCGGTCTGCCGCATCCGCGCGGGGAGGAGACGGCGCTGAGCGGGGCGTTCTTGGACCTGAAGAGGGAGGCTTTGGGCGTTTTGAGTTTCTAGGGTTCGTTGACATTTCCATGAGGCCGGCAAGCGCCGCGCAACGAAAGGCGGGGACGTGGGGGACCGGACGGTATCTGGCCGTGCGCCAGGGGCATGCCGCTGCTTTCGCTCCTAATGTAGATCCCAAACGGGTTCACGAACTTGCGCATATCAATGGAACGAGTGAGACGCCTCCGCTGGCAGGCAGCATCCCGTGCCAAAACGCTTGGTTCCGAATCGGACGCGCATGAACTCCAGATTGTCCAATAACTGTCATATTATTGTGAACGGATGCTGTTCTGTTTCCAGAAATTTTTTTCTCGCAAACGCTCGTGAACTCTCGTGGATCTCTCGTAAACGCTCGTACGAGCGTTTACCTGTTCCCGTGCCTGGACACGCTATCTGTTCACCGCGCGCCCGGCCCGGACATTGGTGTAACAGCACCGAAACTGACTCTTTTCAGCCGCTTTGGAACCCCGCCTTTGCACCGCACGCAGCCGGGAGCCCTCGCCTTCTCGACACACCTTGCAAATGTCAACCAGCCCTACTCTTGAGTTTTGCGCAGCTGGTTGGGGGTTTTAGGTAGGTAAGGGGATGAACGGACTTGAGATGGCTGGTACTTTGAGGTCGAATGGGTACGTGGTGACCTCGCAGGGGGCGCTGGACGGGGGCGAGGCGCGGGCGGCGTTGCGGGCGTTTATGGGGAGGGAGCAAGGGTACCGGGAGCGGTTTTTGCAGAGTGCGTACGGCCGCGGCTATGACGGCTATTCGTATTACGGGCAGGAGGACAGCAGCCACCAGGCGGCGGATGATCTTATCAGTACTTTTGTGTTGTCGGAATTTTATTCGGCGGACAGGTATCCGGTCGAGTTTCAGGCCTTTTTGCGGAAGGGCTGGATGGATGTTCTGGAGACGGTGCGGACGCTGGAGGTCGAGTTGATCGCGGGGCTGGGAATTCCGGGCCTGGCGGCATTTTACCGCGAAAGCGTCGGTCACATGATGTCAAACAATTACTACCCGCCGATCCAGCAGTTCAGCGCGGCGGCGGCGGGAAATGCGCGGCTGTCGGCCCACCCGGACGTTTCGTTGTTTACACTATTTCCGTTCGGGATCGACGGTGAGCTGGAGCTTGAGGCGGATGACGGGCACGGGGCGCGGGCTTGGCGGACGGTGGATGCCTCTGATTCGATCCTGGTTTATCCGGGCTATCTGATGGAGATGTGGACGGAGGGGGGGATCAGGGCGATGAATCACCGGGTGCGGCTGGGTGCGGACCGGACGGCGGAGCGTTGCTCGTTTTCGGCCTTTTCGCTGCCATTTCCGGGGCGGAGGTTCGAGATGCCGGGCCGGGGCGCGATGAGCAGTGAGGACTATTTCGAGGCTTATGGGGCGCTGTTCTAGTCATGGGTTGCTCGTTTTCAGTTGTGGGTCTGCGGTGATGGGAAGGGTGGGGCGGGCGTAAGGCCTGCCCCTATCAGTCTGCTCAAAGGTCGAGGCCGTAGCGGCTGGCGGTATCGACGATTTTGCCCCAGGCGCCGTCGTCGACGGGGATGCCGTCGCGGGTGCGCTGTTGGCGGGTGCGGATTTCGGGTTCGCCGGGTGCGAGGATTTCGTCGAAGCCGGCGGCGAGCTCTGAACTCTTGACGTGGTGCACGAGCGCGTCGACGTCGGCGTAGAAGGCGGCTTCGTCCCTGAGGTGATCGGGGCGGACGAGGAAGGCGAGGAAGCCGTTGCCGATACGGGTGGCGCTGTCGCGGCTGCAACCGGCGCCGGAGAGCGCGCCGGCGAGGATGTCGATAACGAAGGAGAGGCCGAAGCCTTTGTGCTGGCCGAAGGGGAGGAGTGCGCCCTGGGGCGGGCCGAAGTAGGCGACGGGGTCGGTGGTGGGATTGCCTTCGGCGTCGACGATGCAGTCGGGCGGGGCGGAGACGCCGCGATTGAGCATGTCCATCAGTTTGCCCTCGGCGATGGCCGAGGTTGCCATGTCAAGCACAAGCGGCTCGGCATTTTTTCTGGGGATGCCGACGGAGATTGGGTTGGCGGAGAGGCGGCGGCCGCGCCCGCCCCAGGGCGCGGCCAGCTTGCCGGCGCCGTGGGTGTTGACGAAGAGGACGGTGACGAGTCCGTGCTGGGCGGCGAGCTCGGGGTAGTGGCCGACGCGGCCGATGTGGCCGCACTGGCTGACGGCGACGATGCAGAGGCCAGCGTCCTGGGCCTTGTTGATGGCGACTTCGAAGGCTTCGAGGCCGATGACCTGGCCGAAGCCCCAGCCGCCCTCGATGACGGCGAGCGTGTCGGTCTCGTGCACAGTCGAGATGTGCTGGCCGAGGGCCACGCCGCCGGCCTCCATCCACTCGACGTATTCGGGGATGCGGAGGACGCCGTGCGAGTCGTGGCCGGCGAGGTTGGACTGGACGAGGTGCTCTGCGACGATACGGGCCTCTTCCTGCTCGACGCCGGCGGCGACGAAGACGTCCTGGGCAATTGTGGTCAGCTGCTGCGGCGGGAATACGGGCATGGTCGGGCCTCCATCTTGTGCTGCAGGCGGGTTGACGGGTGACGATTGAGAGGGTTGGTGCGGCCTTTTGCGGGTGCGGGGCAGCAACGCGGTCTCGCGGCTGGAGACGGCGCCGGACTACGGGCTTTTTTGGAAGAGAGCATATTGGTGCTGCCAGAACTGGTCGCCCTTCTTGGCGTAGGACTCGCTCTGCAGGCCTGAGCGGACGAGGGCGGCGATGCAGTATTGAGCGCCCTTTGCGAGGGCGGATCTGACGGAAAGATGCGCGAGCGCGTTGGATAAGCGTTGCCCGCGCGCCTCTTTGCTTACCCCGGTGCTTTTGAGAACAATATAGGTTTCGGCGACAGTGTCTGTGTCTGCGGCTGCGGCGGGCGGATGCTGGTCGGTGAATGCGTAGAAGAAGCCGACTGCATGCCCCTGCGGTGAGACGGCGAAGTGGGTACAGTCCTTTTCCGGCTTGCCGAGCGTGCTGATGAAGTGGTTGAAGAGGGGCTCGGGAGCGGTCTCGAAAAGGAAGCTGTCGGCGAAGGCTTCTTTGGTGAGGCGGTAGAGGAGCGGGGCCTCCCGGTCGAGAAGGCGGGACCAGTCGAAGCTGCGGAAGGTGAAACCGTTGGCGAGGGCGCGGCGGTAGTCGGATTCGGTCTGCTCGAGAAAGCCCTCGAGGTTGGCGAAGGCGGTCGAGTGGTAATCGACGGTGCGTTGGAAGCCTGCGGCTTGGAAATGTGCGACATACTCGGGTGGGTTGACCGGTTCCCAGGCGAAGCCGCGGTCGTCGCGTTGGTCAGTGCGGAAGCGGTAGGGCAGCCAGGTATTGAGGTTGACGGGCCCGTAGACGGTTGTGACGCTTTCTCGCAGGAAGGCGCAGGCGGCGTCGATCAGTATGCGGGCGGCCTGTGCGGCGTCGGGGCGGCTGGTGTCGAGCTCGAAGAAACCGACGTAGCCGGTCTGGGGGTCGTGCAATGAGACGTTGGCGCCGATGCGGCCGATGGGCGCGTCCTTTTCTTCGAGCAGCCAGAAGTTGTGGGGCGCGGGCAGCTGTAGCTCGATGAGGGCCTTTTCGAGCTGCTGTGGGAGCAGAGCGTTGCGGTAATGGCCGCGGCGGAGGCGGCTGGGGAGCAGCGAGAAGGATTCGACGAAGGCAGCCTTGTCTGTGGTGTGCAGGCAGCTGGTCAGCTTCATGGCAGGATTCGCACCTCTCCTTTGCCGGCGTCCATACGCACGCACTGCCCTGTTTGCACTTTCTGCATGAGGCCGCCGGAGATGCCGACGATGGTGGGCAGTCCGAGTTCGCGGGCGACGACGGCTGAATGTGAAAGGAGGCTGCCGCGTTCGATGAGGAGGCCGGCGCAGGAGGGGTAGAGGGGGACCCAGCCTGGGTCGGTGCGGGCAGTGACGAGGATCTGCTGGTCGAGCTGTTCGGCTTCGGCGGGCGTACGGGCAACGAGCACGGGGGCCTCGACGACGCCGGGGCAGCAGGGTGTGCCGGTGAGGAGATTGGGATCGTCGGTTCCGCCCTGGCCGGGAGCGGGACGCAGGAGGTCGGCGGCGTCGAGGAGCTGGGGCCGCTGCGCCCATGCGCCGACGGCGCCCTGGGTGAGAAAGCGGTCGGGCGGGGACGGAGCCTGGTGGAAGTTGCGGTACTCGGCGCGCCTGAAATTGGCGAGTCCGCCGAGGTCGGTTACGGCGAGACGGCCTTCGACGAAGGCGAAGATCTCGTCGAGGGTCAGGTAGAAGACGTCGTCGGCAGCTTCGAGGACGTGCAGCCGGTGGAGCTGCAGCCCGACGGCGCGGAAGAGATGGCGGGCGAGGCCGAAGATTTTGGTGCGGTCGAAGCGCAGGTTTTCGCGCTGCCGGACGGTGCGGCGGGCCTGTTTGAGCACCCAGCGGTAGAGGGGCCGCTTCCAGGGCGGCAGCGCGGTGTCGATGCGGCGTTCGGCTGCGCTGCGGATCGCTTTTTCGCGGGCGATCATGGCGTCGATATCGTAGGAGCGGTCGCGCACGTAGCGGGCGATTGCGCTGATGACGAAGGAGGGGTCGTCGTGGAGGTCGGGCTCCTCGAGTTTGAGCTCGTTGACGGAGCGGAAGCCGTAGAGATCGAGGAACCGGCGGACCATGGGGGCGACGTCGGGGGCGGTGTCGAGCTCGCGCCAGACCTGGAGTGGGGGCGAGTCGACGAACCAGTCTCTTGTTTGCGGGTCGCCGGCGTCGACCTGGCCGGCAATTTTCATGAGCATGCGGGTGGGGGCGGTGCTGACCAGGCCGCCCTCGCCGCAGAGCAGGTCGTTCTGGAGCGAGGCGGCGGCGCCGACTTCGTGTGCTGGGCGGTCGGCGGTCCCCGGCTCGGAGTCGTCGGGGATGATCCAATTTTCGGTCAGCTTTTTGAGCAAGCCGAAGAAAATCATGCAGAGATAGTCGTTGACGATGGGGGCGTGCCATCTTTTGAGGAGTTGGTCCTCAATGGAGGTGTACTGTTCGAGCAGGGCGTTGAGCGACATGGCGTCGAAGTCGAGGCGGCGCGAGCTTTCGAAGATGGCGGCGAACCTGGACTGGAATTCATCGACGGTGCGGTCGAGGCGGATGAAATGGCCGATTGTTGCGGCGGTCACGGCGAGGCCGCGCAGGCGGGAGCGGCGCGGGGGTTGCTGCAGCTCGTCGAAGAGGGACGAGAGTTCGGGGCGCAGGCTCTGGCGGACGCCCATCATGGTCTCCATGAAGGCGTCGCTGGTGCCGGCCACGGGAAGCATGCGTATGAGGCGGTACCAGTTGATCAGGTTGTAATAGATGCGGCCCTGGATGAGGCCGAGCATGTTGCGGAACATGCCTTCCTGCTGCTCGACAACGTGCTCGGGGATGCGCATGATGTGGCAGAACTGGATGTAGACCTCGCGGTAGGCGCGGCTGGCGAAGCTGAAGGTCAGCGGCGAGGTAATTCCTTCGTAGCTCTCAATGATGTTGGCGTTGTCCCAGAGGACGTAGTGCTGGCCGAGCACCTCTTTGTCGTAGAAGGCCTGCGGGGGGAGGGTGGTAATGGGGCGAGTCTGGAGGATGAAGAGCTCGCCGTCGCGATCGAAGGCCCACTCGCAGTCCTGGGGCAGTTCCATCAATTCTTCGAGCAGGAGGGCCTGTTGGGCCACGGACCTGATCTGTTGATCGGAGAGGCAGGGGCGGGTCTGCGCTTCGGCGGGGACGGGCTTCAGCTGGATGCCTCCCTGCGGCCGGCGGTGGAATGCTTGGGCTTTGGGGGCAGTTTTGGCCTCGATTGCGTGCGACTGACGGTCTACTGAGAACTGATCCGAATCGAGCGCGCCGCTGACGAGGCCTTCTCCGAGGCCGTAGAGGGCTTCGACGATGATCTTGTCGCGGTCGAGGGGCGCGGTGGGATCGCGCGAAAAGGCGGCACCGGAAGTATCGGCGTCGATCATTTCCTGGATGACGACTGCGACGCGGATGCCGTCGATGGGCAGGCCCTGCTGCTGGCGGTAGGTGAGGGCGCGCTCGGAGAAGGCCGAGGCCCAGCAGCGCCTGACGGAGTCGACGACGGCCTCTCTGCCTTTCTGGAAGAGAAAGGAGGAGAACTGGCCGGCAAAGGATGCGGTGGGTGAGTCCTCCTCGATGCCGCTGGAGCGAACGGCGAGAAACTTTTCCGCCAGGCCCGTCAGTTCGATGGTGCAGAGGAGATCGTCCTCAACATGGGCAGGTAGGGGCTTGGCGAGGAACAGCTCTTCGACCTGGCGGGCAAAGTCGGCGCGGTCGCCTTGCGGCATTAGCTCGTCGCGCAGGCCGTGCTGGCTGATAAAGGCTTCGAAGGCGGGCGCGGCGAGGCAGAACCAGGCGGGAACGCGGAAGCCCGCCTGTGTCATACGGGCCAAGTTGGCGGCCTTGCCGCCGCCGTAGGCGGCAAAGAGGGCTTGTTCGTCGGTGTTGGTAAGGACGGTCTTCATGCCTCTACCACGTCAATCTCAGCCATGCGCTTATGGGAACTGCCCACACGTGCAGGGCCAGTGAAAGCGATGCTGCGTGTTCGATTATTTTGTACCGGTGCGGCGCGATGAGCAAGAGAGCCAACAGGGCGAGCAGGATGGCCTCGAGCGGCCACAGGAGGACACCGATTCCGAGGGCAAGGGCGCCGAGGGCGGAGAGGGCCAGGGTGCAGACGGCGGCTGCTATCGTTTTCGGCGTTCCGTAGTGGGAGAGGTAGGTCTGAATGAGGGGGTGGGCGTTTGGGTCGAGCTTGCGGCAGATTTCGTAGGCGAAGAATGCGCCCAGCACGGTGATGCCAAAGAGGGCGGGCTGCGCGTTGCGCCATGCTTCGGGGTTGGCGGTCAGGGCGCAGAAGTAGCAGAGGGGGAGGATGATGAGCTGGTGGGACGCGGCGTAGAGGAGTGGGCGGCCGGCCAGCCAAGGGCCGGTGTAGAACTCGCGGTACATGAGCCAGAGATAGCCGGTGACGAGGAGATAGGAGAGGCCGGCAGGGGTGTTGCGAAGTCCGACGGCCAGGGCGAAGAGGAGCATCGCCATGACCAGTCCTTTGACGGCGGCCGCCACCTGTCGGGGTCTGAGAACTCCCCTGGGCAAGGGCCTGTCGGGATGGGCTATCCGGTCTTTTTGGTAGTCCTTGAGCTCATCCATGATTCTGAGCACGGCCAAGAAGAGAAGGGCGCCGACAGCGGCTGAGCCGATGGCCGGCCAGGAGATGGGGGCATATTCGACAGAGTTCGGGCTGCCGCTCAGGGCGCCGGCGGAGAAAGCCAGGCCCGACACGAGGACGAGATAGGAAAGCAGCGGCAGCCTCTCTCTAAGAAAGGTTATCCAAGCGCCAATTGGGCAGCTCCTTTGAGGCTTGCGGGGCGGTCGATGCGGGACCTGTGCCTGCTATCGCGGACGATGCGGGCGGGGACGACGCGGTCGATGCCGGGCAGGCGCGCGGCGGCGTCGACTTCGCCGACGAGGAGGATTTCGCCGGTGTGCATGCGGTGGACGAAGCAGCTGCTGGATTGGAGGGCGCTATAGGCGTATTGCTCGAGCTCGAAGTCGGATTCGGGCTGGTTGGCGCGGCCGCGATACCACCAGCCGCGGCCGTCTTCGCAGGAGCTGATGCGGTCGCCCATGAAGTGCCAGGCGCGGCCCTGTGCGTCGGTCCGTTTGTCGGTGCGATTGGCGCCGTGGTTGCCCAGGTAGGGGCCGCAGACGTGGGGTCCGCTGACCCAGAGCCCGCGTGTGTCGCTGTGGTGGGCGATTTCGGGGACGGGCGAGCCGAGGAAGAGGGTCTGGAAGTAGCCTTTTTCCCTGCTCTGGCGGACGGCGGTCTGCGCATCGGCGACGGCGACGGGCTCGGCTTCGGTGCTGCCGTAGAGGTGGCGGAAGTGGGCTTGCGGCCAGCGTTGGAATGCGCGTTCGAATGTGAGGCAGTCGGTGAGGGCGCCGCCGACGTGAAGGCTCTTGAGGCGGGGGAGGGTTGCGTGTTTCATCAACTCCGACAGGAAGGCAGGGCCGCAGGTGAGGGAGTGCGGCTGGAGCGCGGGCGGTAGGCGGTCGAGCTGGCGCAAAAGCCGAGGCTTCCAGGGATCGGGCAGGAGGAGAGACGGCCGGCCCGAGGCAAGGTTGGCCAGCACGAAATTGGCGAAGATGCAGAGGTCCGCCCCTGACAGTTGGGCGCCTTCGAGGGCGCGGCCCAAGACCTGGCGCTGCCTGAGGAGTCCGCCCTGCGTTCTGACGACACCTTTGGGCAGGCCGGTTGTGCCGGAGGTGAAGGAGACGGTGCCGGGCTGGTCGGGGTCGACGTCTTCGACGACGAATTTCCAGCCGTTTGCCGGCTGCATCAGGCGGCGGAGGTCCAACTTGTGGGGGATAGCGCGGATGGCCGGATGGCGCATCCCCCAGAGCCGTCCCAGCCAGCCGCTGACAAAGAATTTTGGTGCGGCGGTTTGGGCTGCCCGTTCGATGTGGCCGGCAGGCATCCACGGTTCGATCAGGACGACGGTTGCGCCGAGACCGAGAATGGCGAAGACGGCGGCGTAGAGGCGGACGCTCAGGCGGTCCTGGAGCAGGACCAGGTCGCCGGCTTTGACGCCGCTTGCGACGAGCGAGCGCTGAATCGCGCAGGCGAGGGCGAAGATCTCGGCGAACGTGGCGCTCTTGCCCGCGGCGGGACCGGGCAGCCAGATGGCGGGGCGGTCGGGGCTTTGCGTGACATGGTCAAGGGCGAGCTGAACGCAGTTCAAAGCGGGCCTCTTCGCATAGAAAACAGATGTCAGAGCACCATATCGACGTGGAAAGCCTGGTAAAAGAATGCCTTGTCGCGGCGGAAGCAGCTTTGCGACAGGTCATGCAGCGGCCGGACCCGATCGGGCCAGTGGCGGGCGATTCCTCTTGGGACGAGCATATTCCAGTAGGCGAGCCGTGCGAAGGGGCGCGCGTTTTCGAGGAGGAGGCTCGCTGTCCGGAGGAAGAGGTCATGACCCATGTATTCGAAGATGTCGGAGAGGTTGAATTTGTCGAATCCCATTTTGTCGGCGGCGAAGAGATCAGAGACTGCGCCGTGGAAGAGCTTGAGACGGGACAGGTTGCTCTTGATCCTTTTGAAGTTCTCAGCGCGGGCGTAGAAGGGAAGCGCGTGCCTGAAGGCGCCGGTGGCGATGTAGTCAAGGAAGGGGTTGTTGTGGGTTGGCACCTTGGTGAGCCCCACTTCGGCGCGTTGCAGGATGCGGTCGGCTACTCTTCCCTCTACGAAGCGCATGAACTCCGGGTCGCGGCCGGCCCTCCCGAGGACGAAACGGCTGCAGAAGATCCGGCAGAGGAGGCGCCAGCGGCGGGTATCCCAGCGTTCGCGATAGAATGCGAGGCGGGCGGGTTCGTCCTTTTCTGTCATCAGCTCGTTCAGCCTTTTTTTGCTGTGGGTCAGGGGCAGAATCCAGTTGCCGAAGATGCGCACATATCTTTCGAATTTGCCGTTGTGAATGAGTCCGCCGGCGATCTGTTCGGTGTTGTGGTCGAAGTAGCGTTGGGCCGGGGGAGAGAGGGAGGGGCGGAGCTTTGTGAAAATGTCGAGGCGGTGTTCGCAGTGGCGGAAGCCGAGGAAGGCGAGCATATCGGCGTGCGAGAGTTCGGCGAAGGCGGCGAGCCTGATTTCGACGCAGGCGAGCTGCGCCGGGTTGAGATCGCAGGCGACGACAAGTTCGGGTTCGTTTGCCAGGAGGGCGAGAGAGTTGTCGCCGGCTGAGGCGATTGAGAGGCAGCGGTCTCCCTTTTTGACCGCCAGGGCTTCGATCAGGATGTCGGCGTCCTCCCAGCAGTTGGCATAGCGGACCAGGTCAAATGCGGCCCGGTCCTGAATCGCTTGGTTGTGCGTCATCGCACTGTCTCCGGGGGCGGAGGGCAGGTGAAATGACGAGGATGACCCGAACTGGTGAGGCTCTTCCTTCCGGTTCCAGGGAGATTGCGGCGTGTGCTTTTGTGCGTCACGGGGCGCGGTTTCTGTGAGGCCTTTGCAGGCCTGGGGGCGCAGACGGAAGGCGTCGTCCGGCGCTACTCAAGCAGTATCTTTACCGGCGCTTCGAGCAGGCTCTTGATTTTCTGGAGGAAAAGCGCGCACTCGGCGCCGTCGGTTACGCGGTGGTCGGCGGAGATGGTGATCTGCATGACAGTGCGGACTTCGACCTGGTCCGCGACCACGAAGGGGGTTTTCCTGGCGGTGGCGACGGCCAGGATGGCGGCTTCCGGCGGGTTGATGATGGCGGCGAACTGATCGGTGTCGTAGGCGCCGAGGTTGCTGATGGTGAAGGTGCTGCCACTCACGTCCTCCCGCTTTACCTTGCCGGCGCGGGCCCGCTGGATCATGGCCCGGTTGTCGCGGGCGATATCGGCGATCTTGCGCTTGTCGGTCTGGCGGCTGACCACGGTGAGAACGCCGCCTTCGACGGCGACGGCGGCGCCGACGTTGATTTCCGGGTGGCTGACGGTGCGGTCGTCAACGTAGGATGCGTTCAGGTTGGGGAAATCGCGCAGGGCCAGGGCTGTGGCTTTCATGACCATGTCGTTGACGGTTATCTGCTGGTCCGGGGGCAGGTCCTGGTTGTAATGCTTGCGCACGGTGAGGGCATCGTCCATGAGGACAGAGCTTGTAATGTAGAAGTGGGGGACGGTCTGCTTGCTCTGGGTCATGCGCTTGGCGATCGTGCGGCGGAGCGGCGACGCGGCCGCGCTCGCGGCGGGCTCGACCCGCTGCCGGGGCTGGTGGGGGGCGGCAGAGGGCGTGTCCGGGTCGACAGTGGCGGTTTGCGGCAGGTCGGCGGCGGCCGTTTGTGCGGCGGGGGAACTGGCGAGATGGTTCTCGACGTCTTCGCGCAGGATGCGGCCGCCGGGTCCGCTGCCTTCGATGCGGGCGAGGTCGAGGTTGTGTTCGCGGGCGATGCGGCGGGCGATGGGCGTTGCAAAGACGCCGTCGAAGGCGGGCTCGACCGGCTGCATGTCGACGGCTGGGGGCGGGGCCGGCTGTGGCAAGGCGGGTGCCCCGGCCCCGTTTTCTTCGCGGGCGATCGGTTCGGGCGGGTCTGCAGCGGGTGGCTCTTGGGGCGCTGAGTCGGGCAGTTCATCGGCTGCGCCGACCTTTGCGAGCGGGGCGCCAACGTCGGCGTTTTCGCCGGGCTGGATGAGCATCTCGAGCAGGACGCCCGACATTGGCGACTCGACCTCGAGGGTAATTTTTTCCGACTCGATTTCGGCGATCGGCTCGCCGGCCTGTATCGAGTCGCCCACGTTTTTGAGCCAGACGGACAGTTCGCCGCCGCCGTCTTCAAAGCCCAGATCGGGCATGTTAATTGTTTCGGCCACAGGTTCCTCCCCAGTGGTCGGTGGTCAGCCGGCTTCTTTCGGGGCCGCGGCCAGGAGACGGGTTATCCCTGGCGCCGGTCGTCCGCCTGCCACTGTCGCGCTATCCAAGTTCGGTCCGATTCAGGGCCACCAGCGCCGACTCGAAGATTGCCTGGCTGTCGATTTCGAAGTGGCGGTAGAGGTCGGCGGGTGTGCCGGATTGGCCGAAGTCGTCGACGCCGAGGGGAATCAGGTAGCTGCCGAAGAGGCTGCCGAGCCAGGCGAGATTGTGCGAGGCGCCGTCCTGGATGGTGACGATGGGGGCCTGGCGTTCGTGCGGCGGGATCAGCCAGGAGAGCAGGCGGCTGGGCGTGCGCTCGGGCCTGCGTCCCCACTGGGCGGCGCGCCAGTTTTCGTAGAGGCGGCGCGGGCTGGTCAGGTTGAGGACATTGACGGCGATGCCCTCGGCCTGCAAAAGGGCGGCGGCCTCCACTACTTCGGGCAGCATGATGCCGGTGGTTGCGATATGCACAATCGAACGCGGGTCTGCCTCGGGCGTGGCCGTTTTCCAGTCGAGCAGGCGGTAGCCGCCTTCCAAAATCTGGCGGCGGAGCTCGGTTTCGCCGAGGCGCGCCAGGGCGGGTTCAAGTAGGGACTGGTCGACCGGCTTGGTCGAGAGGCGCAGGTAGGTGGCCCGTCCGTCGATGTCGCGGCAGCACTGGCGGACGGCTTCGAGCATGATCCAGATCAGCTCCTGGGCGAAGCAGGGCTCGTAGCTGTTGAGATTGGGCAGCTCGGCGCAGAGGGACGGCGTGACGGTTGACTGGTGCGCGCCGCCTTCGGGCGCAAGGCTGACCCCTGAGGGCGTGCCGACGACGATGAAGCGGGCATTGGCGTAGAGGCCGTAGATGAAGGAGTCGAGCCCGCGCAGGACGAAAGGGTCGTAGACGGTGCCGATGGGGATGAGCTGCTGGCCGGTCAGCTCGGCGGAGAGGCCGAGCATGGCCAGCATCATAAAGAGGTTCATCTCTGAGATCCCCAGCTCGATGTGCTGGCCGTCGGGGCCGTAGCGCCAGCTCAGCTCGCGGTTCTCCTCGAGCTCGTAGATCTCCCCTTCGGTAAATGAGAAAACGCCCTGCTTTGCGATCCAGCCGGAGAGATTGGTGGAGGTCGAGACATCGGGAGAGGTTGTGACCAGGCGGGGCGCGAGCTTTGGGTCGCGGCTCATACTGATCAGAATCTGGCCGAAGGACTGCTGCGTGCTGAGCATCCCGTGGGTGCGGGCCGGCACGCTCTGGGGGACATCGTGCGCGGAGAGGCCGATGGGCCAGTCGGGCGCGGCCGGGCCGGCGCTGCCGTTGGCGGCGGCTGGATAGAGCTGGTCTCCGATCTTGCGGCAGAGAGCGCCGGCGTCGGTGTCCGCTGCGAAAGCTGCCCAGTCGTCGTCGCCGGGGACGGCCAGCTCCTCGGCGAGGGCGGACATCTCTTCGTCGTTGAGGAGCTTGGAGTGGTTGTGCGGGTCGCCGGCGATGGGCAGGCGCCAGCCTTTGATGGTGTAGGCAAAGATGACGACGGGCCGGTCTACGGTGGTGTCGGCTTCTTCGAGAACGCCGATCATTTCGGCGAGGTCGTGCCCGCCCAGGTTGCCGATGACCGAGGGCAGGTCGGCGTCGCTGATGGGGGCGAGGAGCTCCTCCAGCCGCGTGTCTTTGTGTCCGTTGACGGTGACGAAGCGGCGGCGCAACTCGTCACCGGGGAGGCGGACGAGAAGCTGGTACTCCTCGTTGCTCATGTCGTCGATGCGCTTGCGGACCTGTTCGCCGTTCTTCTGGGCGAAGAGGTTCTGGAGCCTGCGCCCATATTTGGCCTCGAGCACCTTCCAGCCCCACTGGTCGAACATCGATTTGAGCGTGCCGGCGCGGATTCCCGGGACGACGCGGTCGAGGCTCTGGCGGTTGAGGTCGACGATCCAGATGGTATTGCCGAGCTCGGCCATCCAGTCGTTGAAGATGGCCTCCCAGATATTGCCTTCGTCCAATTCTGCGTCGCCGATGATGGCGATGAAGCGGTTGGAGGCGACGTCGCCGAAGTGCCTGCGGGCGTAGTAGTCTGTCAGGGCGGCGAAGGCGGGGGCGACCGCGCCCAGCCCGACAGAGCCGGTGGAAAAGTCGACCGGGTCAGGGTCCTTGGTGCGGCTGGGATAGGCCTGGAGGCCGCCGTAGGCGCGCAGGGTGGTCAGGTATTCGCGGGGCAGCTGGCCTAGCAGGTATTGGATGGCATGGAAGACGGGAGAGGCGTGCGGCTTGACCGAGACTCTGTCCCCGTGTTTGAGGAGGTGGAAGTAGAGCGCGGTCATAATCGTCACCATACTGGCCGAGGAGGCCTGGTGACCGCCCACTTTGACGCCGTCACGCGATCGGCGCACGCTGTTGGCCTCATGCACGATGCGCATCGACAGCCACAGAACGCGTTCCTGGATCCGGTCCAGCGTTTCCAGATAGTTGGATGACAGAGACATAGTCGTCAAGACCGTATGGGCCGTTTCGTCGAATTATAGCGCAAATGGGGTGATTGATCTACCTCCAGCGCGAGTACAGAGAAGGGGAGAGGAAGGGTGGGCCGGGTGCGTCTCGGGATTCAGAGCATGTCAGGGGTTGTAGCCGATTGCTTTGCGGCCATGTTCGAGGTCGTATAGGGGCCAGTCGCCGGCGGAGACGCCGAAGACGACTTCGTAGCTGAGATCGGGGTGGGTTACGGCCTGTTCGAAGACGCGTACGAGGTCAGCGTGGCTGAGGTGGTGGGGGTGGTCGGCATGGGGCCGGTCGGCGCGTACGTTGCCGATGCGGACTGCGACGCATTCGAGGCCGTGCTGGCTGGCGTACATGTAGCAGAGGTTTTCGCCGAAGACTTTGCTGATGGAGTAGTAGCTTTCGGGGCGGGGCGGCAGGTCGATTGTACGGGTCGGCTCTTCTGGATAGTGCGCGAGGAGACCGGCGCGGCTGGCAAAGGCGACGCGGCGGACGCCGTTCTGGCGGGCGGCCTCGAAGAGGTGATATGTGCCGATGATATTGCTGTAGAGGATCTCTTCCCAGGGCGCGGCGCCGGAGGGATTGCCGGCCAGGTGGATGATGGCGTCCATGTCCCGTGTGGCTCTGGCAAGGGCGTCGAAGTCGGTCAGCTCTGCGACGATCGTGTCTTCCAGGTCGGGCATTGGAACGCGGTCGAAGCCGCGCAGGGTGTAGCGGTCGCGCAGGCCGTTGACCACGATTGACCCGACGGTGCCGGCCGCTCCGGTTATCAGGACTTTCATTGCGATCTCCTCTGCGCGCGGCAACGGAATGGCAGTCTGCCGCGTCTTGTTTGTGCTGGACCGGTTGCCCGCCGGTCCGATACGGGCCACCACCTCAAGCGCGGGCGAATTTCTGCAGGCGGTTGTCGAGGAAGGGGACTTCGGCGACGTAGAGGTCGCCGTGGGAATCGAGCCAGAGGCCGTGCGGGCCGTTGGCAAACTGGCCCGGTGCTTCGCCGTGTTCGCCCCAGCGGGCCAGGAGTTCGCCGTCGAGGTTGAAGACGCTGATGCGGTAGTCGCCCTCGGCGATGAAGACGTTGTCGTCCTGGTCGATGAAGAGGTCATTGGGGGCGGCGAGGTCGGACCACTCTTCGATGTAAACGCCGTCGGCATCGAAGACCTGGAGACGTCTGTTCGTTCGATCGAGGACGAGGACACGCCCGCGGCTGTCGACGCGCAGGCCGTGGGGGAGCGCGAACTGGCCCGGTGCCTCGCCCTCCTCGCCCCAGGAGTGGAGGAGTGTGCCTTCGGCTGAGAAGCGATGGATGCGGAACTGGCCGTAGCCGTCGCTGACGTATAGGTCGCCGGACGGGGCAAGAGCTGCCCAGGTGGGCCTGTTGAAGGGCTGGCCCGGCTCGCCGGTTTGGCCGGGCGTTCCCAGCGTCTGGAGCAGGCGTCCGTCGGTGTCGAATTTGCGCACGGTGTGGTCGTCGGCGTCGGCGATGTAGATGAGGTCCTGCCCGTCGATCCAGACGCTGTGGGGACTCTTGATGAGCTGGCCGCCCCATTCGGTAAGGTAGTTTCCGTCTCTGTCGTAGACCAGGATGGCCGGGGGTTTGCGGCGGGCGATGTAGACGCGGTCGAGTGAATCGGTCGCCACGGCCGGCGTAACGCCGCCGAAAGCGCGCCCCTTTGTCCCCCGTCCCCAACCCTCGACGACACTGAAGTTGAAGCCGCTGTTGTTCGCTGCCATCTCTCCACCTCTCGGGACTGGCACTTGGTTTACGGGAGGCACTTGGGCGGCCTCTCGCGAGAAAACTGTTCCGGGTGTGCGACATATTATGTTACAGTGACCGCGAGTGGCAAAGTTTCGGCGGTCGGTGGGTGGAATGCAGAATGGCGGCAGATCGTATCTTAGGTGCGGGCGGTAGAGCAAAGGGAGGCGGATCATGAAGCGCAAGGTGGTCGTATTCGGTGTTGTGCTTGTTTTGCTGCTGGTTTTTGGCGCGTCCCGACTGAGCGCGGAGAGTGTCCTGACACTGGAGGGGCTGGCGACGGCGGTGACAAAGCTGACGATCGGCCAGGCGGCGCTGGACGCGCGGGTTTCGGCGCTTGAAGTGCAAGCATTGCAGGGCGACGCCTCGGCAGCGGCGTACGACGCGATGCCCACCGATGATCTTCAACAGCGCGTTTACACGGTGCGCGTGGTGACCTTCGCGGAGTCGGAGAACGAAGGGCGCTCGACGCTCAGGATTTCGTATGCTGAAACGAACCAGACGGCGATCAATGCGCGCATTCGGGATGTGAGCAGTGCGTTTATCGACGACTACAGAGAGTTTGCGGCGCTGCAGGAGGCGGAATACCAGAAGGAGCTGAAGGAGACGGGCGCCGGGCCGGCGTCGTTTGTGACCCACTATGATCAGCGGTTGGAGTTCGCGGTGGCGAATGGCAGCATCATCTCGTTCTCGCTGGTGCAGTCGATGCACACAGGCGGGACGGGCAACACTGTGACCGCCGGCTACATTTTCAATCTCGAGGACGGCACGGAGTTGCCGATTTCCGAGCTCTTCGTGGACGAGAGTTACCTGGAGAGGCTTTCCAGCCTGGCGCGTGAGAGGTTGGCTTCGCAGTTGGGCGAATCGGCGCCGGAGTCGCTTCTTGAGAGCGGTACCGCGCCAGAGGCGGACAATTTCGATACGATCCTGTTCGATGAAGGGGGCATGGTCCGGGTGAAGTTTGACAAGTACCAGGTTGCCAGTGGGGTAGTGGGCGTGGTCGAGATGTATCTGCACATATCCGACCTGGAGGACCTGCTCAAGCCGGAGATCCGACTCCTGATGGGCCTTGAAGAGGTGGAGGGAGAGTAGGAAGCGGGCTGGTCAATAACCGGATAGTTAAGGAGCCTGCGCTGGCGCTTCGGTTGGGCAATTCCCTACCATGCTGCCCGGCGCAGGCTCTTTTGATTTCTCTCGCCGGCCCAGCTTCTTCTGTCTTGCCTTCGCTGCTTTCAAGCCAACAGCGCCTTTTGGCTGCGTAGGGCAAATGATTTGGCATCGATGGCGCGCGCTGTGGCCAGCACGCCATCCAGATGATCGCACTCGTGCTGGAGCAGCTCGGAGAGGTCGTCTTCAAGGTGCATCGACTGCTCCTGCCACTCCCGGTCGAGGAAGGTGATACGGCATCGCCTGTGCCTTTCAACCTTGACGATCAGGTCGGGAAAGCACATGCAGTCATCCCAAAGGGTCAACATGTCGGCGCTTTGCCGGTCGATGACCGGGTTGAAGAAGACGGTCGGCGCGTCGATATACATGTAGACGATGCGTTTCATCACCCCGATCTGCGGTGCGGCAATCGCGCGGCCGACACCGTATTTGCGGCGGAAGTCGAAGAGGGTGTCGTGCAGGTCCTGGATGACCGGTTCGAGGTCTGCGAGTTCTTGTCGCCGGACGGGCTCGCTGACCTGATACAACTTGGGATGCCCGAGCAGGAGTACCTTTTGCACTGTCATGTGGTTGTCCTCTCTGCCAGCAGGCAGGTGGTCACGCGGCGGCGGTCGGGTTGTCAGAAGAACCGTTCGCACAGTTCTGGGTACAGCCGTTCAAGGTCATCTTCGTCCCAGGGTTGGCCGGCGGGTTCGGACGGAGAGGGCGAGTCGACTGATTCGTAGGGAAACTTATCGCCCGTTCGGCTTTCGTAGGCTTCATTGGCGACGTAGAGGATCTCTTCGCACTCGTTTTCGTCCGGCTCTGCGTAGTCGTCGATGCTGGCCGGATTTTCGAGCGCGGCCTGAAATCGTTCTCGGCGCTGCGCGATGAGCCAGCCGCGGAAGTATTCGAAGCCGTCGTCTGCGCTGCCGCCGTTCACGATGTAGGCTGCGGCCCAGGGATCCCACCGATAGGATTCGGCCGTCAGATCCTTTATGTGCTGGGCAAAGGAGACAGTTTCGTCGGGCTCCAGGTCGAGAATGAGACCGGCAAGGGCGGGCGCGACGTCTAAAACGGAATCTGCCTCTGTACGCGCCTGGTCAATCAGAGCCCAGAAAGCGTTGCGATCCATCGATTGCGTCCTGATTCAGAGCGCGCCCTGGGGCAGGCCAGCGGTGCGATATTGTATCAGCTGTTCGCGAATTGCACGTATTCGAGCACATCCGGGTTGCAGATGTCCTTGGGTTGCCGGTCATTGAAGAAGTCGAGAACAGCGGAGACGGCCATGCTCTCGATGCGGGCGCGGCCCTCGATCGTCGTCCCGGAGGAGTGCGGGGTGGCGATGATTTTGGGATGCGTGCGCAGGCGGGAGGAGGCGGGCGGCGGTTCCGGTTCGAAGACGTCTAGGCCTGCGCCGCCAATTTGGTCGTTGTCGAGCGCGTCGAGCAGTGCGTCCGAGTCGACCAGCGGGCCGCGTGCGAGATTGAGAAGGATAGCGTGGTCCTTCATCTGGTCGAGGCGGTCGGCGTTGATCAGGTGACGGGTTTCCGGCGTTGAGGGTGCGTGCAGGCTGAGGAAGTCGGCGCTGGCGATAACAGTGTCGAGGTCGGCGAGCTCGACTCCGATCTCTTCGGCCCTTTCCGATGAAATGTAGGGGTCGAAGGCGATGACACGCATATTGAGTCCGCGCCCGCAGATATGGGCTACCCGTCCGCCGATGCGTCCCAGCCCGACCAGGCCGAGCGTCTTGCCCATGAGCTCGGTGCCGAGGGGCACGGCCCTGGGGGCGAAGTCGCCGGCGGCCAGCTGCTCCATTCCCGGTTTGACCTGTTTGGCCACGGCCAGCATCAGGGCGACGGTGTGTTCGGCGGTCGATTCGGTGGGGCCGTCGGGCGTGTTGCAGAAGACGACGCGGTGGCGGGTGGCGGCGTCTTTGTCGACGTTGTCGATGCCGATTCCGGTGCGGACGATGATGCGCAGATTGGGCAGCTGGTCGAAGGCGTCGGCGTCGTACTGGAGGGCGGAGGAGGCCAGAATGGCCTGGGCGGGCCTGGCGCTGCCGAACGGATCGGCGGGGTCGGCGACCAGTTGGGTGATTGAAGCGGGAAACGCGGAAAGGGCGTCGGAGAGCTGGGGGGCCTCACTCCAGACGTGGGTCAGTTCAGAGATGTTCATGGAAACGACTCCTGTTCTTCCATTCGTTGCAGCAGGGAGCTGGAACTGTCCAGATCGATGCCGGGCCGCATGCCCCTGCCTTTGACTGTTGTCAGCGTAACCCACCGGCGTTCGGCCTGATGCGCGAGTTTTGCCCGCGTCTCTGGCAACGCCTTCTCAACGCTTTTGGTTGACGACCCTGCCGGAGCGGCTGCATCTCGCTCCACGCCCGTCTGTAGGTCTTCCTCCAACTCTTTCGCGGTTTTCATGGGTCAAAGGATAGTATGCACGCGCAACTATGTCAACAAATCAGCCATACTCAGCCGCAATTGTGTAGCGCATGACGCACCTTGCCTGGCCGGCCGGGGTTACGTCGGTAAAGCTGGCGCTGCGAAAGGTCTCGGGCGTGCCCATGTAGGTGTAGGACGGCGAATCGGGGGGCACGGGATAGCCTTCGACGATGGCCGCGTTCTGGGCGTGGGCGTAGTCGACTGCGGCCTTGAGCAGGGCGCAGGTCAGCCCTTGGCGGCGGAAGCGGCGGTCGACGAAGAAGCAGGTCACGGCCCAGACGGCGTCAGCGTTGTCGACGCGGGGCAGGGCGCGGTATCGCTCGAGAGCGGCGTAGGATTCCCGGGGCGCCACTGAACACCAAGCGACAGGCTCGCCTTGGTGGTATGCGAGGATACCGACGGGCGCGCCTGCACTCGCCAAGGCTTCGAGCGCGGCAATCCGCTGCTCTTTGCTGGAGCGCCGATAGTCTGAGCTTGCCATGCGCCAGCGCATACAGGAGCAGTAGCGGAACTTGCCGTGGCATTGTGAAAAGGCTGCCAGGTCGGGCAGTCGTTCCGGTGTTACGGGATGAAACTGGAAGCGTGGGGTGTCTTGGAATTCCATCGTGCAAGTGCGGGTGACGGACGGGACCGGCTGTCGAATTGGCGTTGCTTTACGTCCGGTTGTGGATGATAATAGACTGACTCTGTCGATGCAGGCCAATCGATTCCCGCCCGCACAACGAACGTCCTAGCCGTGGCACGGCGCGCGCGGCACTGCTTTTTCTTTCGAAAGGGGGCTTCGTGTGAGCAATTATCTTACCTCCTCCGCGCCGCTGGCCGAGAATCGAACGCGGGCCGGGAACCGGTGACAGGCTCCTGATTGATCGCAGGTAGGTGCGCAAGGGGGCACCGCCGGCGGCATTGAAGGCAGTGTTGTTTTGGGACGGGAGACGATGCGCATTGCAGTTGCAGGGATCAGCCACGAGTCGCTCAACTTTTCGCCTGTGACCGTTTCGCTGGACGAGTTTCGCGTCTGGCGGGGCGAGGAGCTGCTGCAAGCGGACAGCCAGTTTGCGCCATATGAGGCTTCGACCTCGGCCACGAGCAGGTACCGGCCCACGTATGCAACGCTTGCCGAGATGATGGAGGCGCTGGGGGTTGAACCTGTGCCAGTTCTGCACGCGAACGCCCTCGCGCCGTCCGGCGTTGTGGAGGAAAGCGCGTATCTGCAGCTGCGAGAAGAGATCGCGGCGGGGATTCGGCAGGCGGGCCATCTTGACGGCGTCTGTTTGATCCTTCACGGCGCGTTGCTGGTGGAGAATATCTGGAGCGGAGAGACCGACCTGGTGCGATCGATCAGGGCGGTTGTGGGATATGATGTGCCGATCGCGGCCCGGCTTGACCTGCATGGCAATCTGACCAACGAGTTCGCGAACAAGACCGACATCTGGACGGTTTACCGCACGGCGCCCCATCGCGATGCGCCGCAAACGCTCGAGAGGGCGATGACGCTGCTGGTGCGCTCGATTCGCGCGGGGCTACGGCCGCGGCCGGCCTTTGTGCGGGTGCCGCTGCTGTTGCCGGGCGAGATTTCGACGACCGACGTGGAGCCGATGAAGTCGCTGCTGGCGCGTGTTGTGGAGATCGGGCGGCTGCCGGGCATACTGACGGCTGAGATTCTGGTCGGATTTGCGTGGTCGGACGCTGCCCATTCGGGCAGCAGTGTCGTGGTAATCGCCGAGGACGAGGGGCACCTGCCGCGGGCGCGTGAGGAGGTGAAGCGGCTGGCGCAGGCGATGTGGGACGAGCGGCACAACTTTACGTTCGACCAGGAGGTGGCGGCCTCAGCGGACCAAGCGATCGACCTGGCCCTGGCGGCGGCGGAGGACACCGTTTTCATTGCCGATTCGGGCGACAATCCGACGGCCGGGACGCCGGGCGACGTGACCCATTTCCTCGGGCGTCTGCTGGACAAGGGGGCGCCGGACGCAGTTCTGGCGGGGATTCCCGACCGGGCGGCGGCGCAGGTCTGTTTCGAGCAGGGGGTGGGCGCGACCGTCAGCCTCAGCCTTGGCGGGAAGCTGGACAGAGAGCACGGCGGGCCGCTCGAGGTGACCGGCGTTGTCGAGCACGTTTACCGGCCACAGGCGGATGCGATGGAGGCGGGCATTGCCACGCTGCGTGTGGGCGGCGTGCGGGTCCTCATTTCGGACAGGCGCAACTATTTTTCGACGCTTAACGACTTTCGCCGGGCGGGCGTGGAGCCGCTCGACCACAAGATCGTGGTTGTCAAGCTCGGCTACCTGATGCCGGAACTGCGCGACGCGGCGCCGCGTGAGATCCTGGCGCTGACGCCCGGGTATTCGGACATGGACCTGACGCGGCTGCCGTACAGGCAGGTGACGCGCCCGGTTTTTCCTCTCGACAAGGGGTTCGAGTGGCGGCCGGTGATCACCAACGTGGCGGGTTACGGAGGCTGAGGGGAAAGGGATGCCATGAGCAAGATCAGGATCGGCGTACTGGGGACGGGCACGATCATGCGCGGCTCTCATCTGCTGACGCTGCGCGATCATGCGCGGGCGGAGGTTGCGGCGGCGGCCAATCATCGTTCCGAGTCGCTGGAACGGCTGGCTGCCGACTTCGATATCCCGAAGCGCTATACGGATTTCAGGGCGATGGCAGCCGATCCGGAGATCGATGCGGTCGTCAACGCGCTGCCGAACTATCTGCACGCGCCCGTCACAATTCAAATGTTGGAGGCGGGCAAGCACGTGCTGTGCGAGAAGCCGATGGCCATGTCGGTCGCTGAATGCGAGCAGATGATCGAGGCGGCCCGCCGCAGCAGGAGTAAGCTGATGATCGGGCACATGTGGCGCTTTGACCGCGAGATCGTGTGGCTGCGCGAGCTGGTCGCGAGCGGGACGTTGGGACGGGTTTTCAAGGTCAAGTCGCACGAGGTGCTGATTTACGATCTGTATGGCGATGACCCGCCGTTGGACAGCTGGTTTCTGGACCGCTCGCTGGCGGGCGGCGGCGGGCTGACCGACATGGGCATTCACTCCTTCGATACGCTGCGGTTTGTGCTCGGCAACACCCGTCCGATAAGGGTCTTCGCCACCACCGGCACCTATTTCAAGGACATCGAGGTGGAAGATACGGCGACGGTGATGCTTGAATTCGAGGGCGGGGTCACGGCGCTGATCGAGGCGGGCTGGTACAACCTTCACGCGGACGAGCAGCAGGGCTACACTCAGGTCTTTGGGGACAAGGGGTACGCCACGGCGGTGCCGCCGGAGCTGCGCATGAATGTCGAGGGCGAGTGGAGCGTGGTGCGGCCGCGGATTCCGCCGCGCCAGCAGCAGGAGGATTTGCCGGCCTTTCAGGCGCAGATGGACCATTTCATCGACTGTATCGAGAATGACTGGGCGCCGTCGCCGGGCGGCGAGGACGGGCTGTGGGCGATGCGGATGCTGGACGCGGCCTACCGTTCGGCCGAGAGCGGCCAGGCGGTCGAGATCGAGGGGTGAGATGGGGCGTTTTCCACTGAAATCAGGAGGAGACTGACATGGCCGGTCCGGGAATGGAACTGATAGGGGAGGAGGAGGTCGAAGAGGTCCTGGAGGTGCTGAGGGCCGGCTATCTCTATCGTTACGGCATTTCGCTGGGCGACGGGGTCGATCCGCGTTTTCAGGGCAAGGTCTACCAGCTGGAGCGGCAGGTGGCCGAGCATTCGGGGGTGGGGTACGCGGTGGCGGTCAACTCGGGAACGTCGGCGCTGCTGTCGTCGATGGTGGCGCTGGGCATCGGGCCGGGGGACGAGGTGATCGTACCGGGGTTCACTTTTGTCGCGAGCATCTCGGCGATCGTCTATACGGGCGCGGTGCCGGTGCTGGCGGAAATTGACCGGACGTTCAACTTGGACCCCGAGGACGTGAAGGCCAAGATCAGCCCGCGCACGAGGGCGATCATGGTGGTCCACATGATGGGCAACCCGGCCCGTTTGCAGGAGCTGAGTGAGATCGCGGACGAGCACGGGCTGTTTCTGATCGAGGACTGTTGCCAGGCGTTCGGCGCGGCGTATCGCGGCAGGCCGATCGGTTCGGTCGGCGACGTTGGGGCGTTCAGCTTCAACATCTACAAGACGATCACGGCGGGGGACGGCGGCATGGTTATCACGGATGACGAGGAGGTATACAAGAGGGCCTTCGCGTTCCACGACCAGGGCCATGCTCCGCTGCGGCAGGGCGTTGAGATCGGCAAGCGTCCGTTCTTGGGGCTGGATTTCCGGTACACGGAGCTGCAGGCGGCGGTGCTGCTGGCGCAGCTGCGGAAATTGCCGGAGCTGATCGACCGGCTGCAGACGAGAAAGCGGCATTTCAAGGCGGCGATTGCCGACCTGCCCAACCTGGAGTTCCGCGAGGTGCTCGATCCGGAAGAGGAGATTGCCACGATCCTGACGGTGGTCCTGCCGGATGTGGAGGTGGCAGAGAAGATCGCGGCGGCGCTGGAGAGCAAGGTTGTGGCTGAGGCCGGCTGGCATGTCTACAACAACATGGAGCATGTGTTGGAGCAACGCATGGCGACGCCGTTGAGTTGCTCTTTCAGCTGTCCTCGCTACGCCGAGCGGGGCGGTGAGATGCGTTACCATCAGGGGATGCTGCCGCAGACCGATGATCTGTTGGGCCGTTCGATCAACATCAGCATCGGCGTTTCGGACGTGGGCCTCGGTTCCGGCTTCGGCGTAACGATCCACGACGATCTCGACGTTGTCGCCGAGCGGGCGGAGGAATTCCGACAGGTCGCGGGGCGGTATCTCAACTGATGCCGGCTGGGGGCTGGAGAACGGTTGACAGTGATGGCCTTCCTGGCAAAAGTTTTTGCGGATTGACGAGAGCTCTCTTCCGGTATGATCGAAAGGCAAGTGCCACCAGCAAACAGCGCTCCTTTGGGTGACAAAGAACACGAAGGTAAAGCATGACCGCAAATGTTGCAGAGCTGGCCGAATCTTTCGCCCGCGACGGGTTTGTTGTGGTGCCCAATCTGTACAGTCGCGCGGAGGTCAAAGTCTTCAAGGAGGGCATTCAGCGCATTGTGGAGGATGTGCGGCGGGAGGCTGCGGGTGGGGACAGTCCGAAGGCGATGCTGGACGCGACGGGCGTTTATGTGGGTCTGGCCGGGCGTAGCGGCCTTTTTCGGACGGCGGTGCGCGACAGCCGGCTGGTGGACATACTGGAGGCGATTATTGGTCCCAATGTCGAGTTTTTGAGCGACAAGGTCGTATTCAAGGACACCGAGCGGCACGCGGCGAGTCCGTGGCACCAGGACTGGCCGTATTGGCAGGGGACGCACAAGATTTCGGTCTGGATAGCGCTTGATGACGCAACGCCGGAGAACGGCTGCCTCAAGTTTCTGCCGGGCTCGCATCTCGGCAATGTGGTCCATGACGGCGACATAAGCGACGGCTCCGGTTTCGGCCACCGCATCCGGCCTGAAACGGTAGATGAGAACGAGGCGGTCACGGTGCCGATTGAGGCGGGCGGGGCGGTCTTTTTCCATGATTTGACGATGCACTCCAGTCATCCGAATAGTGAGCGCGGTGAGCGGTGGACGTGGGTGCCGACGTATCGGGACGCGCAGGCAGATGATCCGGACTATGCGTTTGCGGTTGCCAACGTCGTCGTGCGCGGGGTTGGGCGCTAGTGAAGCAAGCGGGTAGCCAGCGGATGTGCAGGTCTTTCGGTCGTGAGCGCTGGCAACGGTGACGCTGTTCGAGTTCAACCGCGTGTGGAGCGATCACCTGGCGCCGCTCATTTTTCTCACGCGGCAGGAGCATTTTACGATCGCGCTGGGGTTGACCTATTTCCTCGACCGTGACCGGCCGCAGTGGAATCTGGCGGTGGTGGGGAACATGATGGTGGCCCTGTCGGTCATTCTCGTTTTCGTTCTGGCACAGCGGGCCTTCATCGAAGGCACCGCGCTGACCGGCATTAAGGGTTAGCCGCGGTGGCCGCGAATTGCCGACAGGCCGCGTCCTCATCCACTATTTTCCCTGGAAAAACTCCAGTGTGGGTCCGATCGTCCAGCGGGGGCGTGTCTGTCCGCGTCGGTGCGCCTTACCTGCCGCCGAAGCCGGTCATGGCGATGCCCTGGACGAAGTAGCGCTGGGCGACGATGAAGATGGCGACCATGGGCGTCAGCATGACGGTGCTGGCGGCAAAGACGACTTCCCAGTTTTTGGCGTAGGAGTCGTTGTAGGCGCGGATGCCGAGGGCGAGGGGCCACTTGTCCATCGAGTTGATGTAGATGAGGGGATTCATGAAGTCGTTGTAGTGCTGGATGAGGGCGAAGACGGCGACGGTGGCGATGACCGGCTTGGAGAGGGGCAGGAGGATTTGGACGAGGACGCGCAGGCGGTTGGCGCCGTCGATTTCGGCGGCGTCTTCCAGTTCGAGGGGGATGCCGCGGAAGAACTGGCGCATGAGGAAAACGTAGATGGCGCCGATGCCGCCCCAGTAGGGCACGATCAGGGGCAGCCAGGTGTCGATCCATTGCAGGTTCTTGAAGATGAGGAAGCGGGGCACCAGGGTCACGATGTCGGGCAGCATCATCGTCGCCAGGAGCAGGCTGAACCAGAAGTCGCGGCCCGGCCACCTGATGCGGGCGAAGGAGTAAGCGACGAGCGCCGACGAGACGACGGTCCCGGCGACGGCAAAAATGACGATGATCATCGTGTTGATGATGAAGGTCGTCAGGGGCAGCAGGGAAAAGGCCTTGACATAGTTATTCCAGTGGGGGTCTTTGGGCAGCCAGACGATGGGGTGGGCGAATACCTCGGTCGATACTTTGAGCGAGGAGGAGAGCATCCAGAAAGTGGGCACAAGGAACGTAACCACGAGGAGAGTCATGAAGAGCTGGAGCGCGCCCAGGCGGATGACCTCGGTCAGGGAGCGGGTCGTGTCGCCGCGCGGGCGCAGCTGTGCCCCTGTGCCGGTCTGCCATTCGGGCGTCAGCGCCCGTTGTCCGGCCTGCGCCCATTGCGGGTTCTGACGTCCTTCCGCAGACTGGGTTTGCCTGTCTGACGCCATGCTCAGTCACCCTCTTCGTAATAGACCCAGCGTTTGGACATGTAGAACTGAACGAGGGTGAACCCGACGACGATCACAAAGAGCTCCCACGCCAGGGCGGAGGCGTAGCCCATCTTGAAGTATTGGAAGGCGTTGCGATAGATGTTGAGGACGACGAAGAGGGTGGCGTCCTGGGGTCCGCCTTCGGTCATGATCATAGCGGGTACGAAGGTCTGGAAAGAGTTGATAATTGCGATGACCATGTTGTAGAAGATGAGTGGGGTCATGAGGGGCAGGACGACGTAGCGGAGGCGGCCCCAGGCGCCGGCGCCATCGAGGCTGGCAGCCTCTTTGAGCGAGTCGGGGATATTGCCGAGGCCGGCGATGAAGATGACCATCTGGCGTCCGATCATCCAGAAGGACATGAAGATGAAGGCCGGTTTCGTCAGATTGGGCTGGAAGAGCCACATGCGCGGTTCGATGCCGAACCAGCCAAGCGCCTCGTTGAGGATACCGAATTCGGGGTGCAGCACACGTTGCCAGACGACGGCGCTGGCGACAAGGGGTACGATTATCGGCATGTAGAAGCCGGCGCGGTAGACGTCGCGGAAGCGTATTTTTTGCGTCAGGGCCAGGGCGAGGGAGAAGGAGATGGTCAGCTGGATTGGTACGGCGAAGATGGTGTAAAAGGCGCTGTTGTAGAGGCTGAGGTTGGCTTTCGGGTCTTTGAACATCTGCGTCAGATTGGCGAATCCGACGAACGAGGGTGGGCTGAGCAGGTCCCAGTCGACGAAGATGAGATAGACCGCATAGAGCATCGGGAAGGCGATGAAGACCGAGAACCCGATGATAAAGGGCGAGGCGAAGAGATAGCCGGCGATCCAGTCGCGGCGCTGGCGTTTGGAGATGCGGGGTGCGGCGGTTGGCGCAGTGGTTGCGGCCATACGTGGTCCTAATGGGGGCGGCGGAGGAGCCCGCCACCCCCTCTTTTTCAACGAGAAACAGCTATCCCTGCTTGGCCCAGTGGGCGTCGAGCAGGCCTTGGACCCCTTCGTTGACGGCGGGGACTACCTCGGCGGCAGTGGCGCTGTTGGCGAGCATCGGATCCCAGCCTACGGGCTTGGCGACCTCGCTCCAGATCTGACCGCGGGAGACGCCGCCGATGACGTCGACCTCGGAGCGGAGGAAGGCCTGGCTGAAGGCGGCGGCGTTGGTGACGCCGAAGCGTTCTTCGATGGTCGGGCCCCAGAAGTTATCGACCAGGGGCGCGGTGTTGGGGATGCGGCCGGTGATGGTCGAGTAGATCTTCTGGCCGTCTTCGCCGCCCATGTAGTGCACGAAGTCCCAGGCTGCGTCGACCTGATCGGACTTGGGCACGCAAACGCCTTCGGCCCAGCCACGGTGGGGCCGGCTTTCGTCGGCCATCTTGGGCATGAGGACGACATCGAACTCGACCTCTTTGCCCTCTTCGCGCAGTTCGGGGCTGTTGAGGCGGGGGAAGAACCAGGGGCCCTCGTACTTCATGGCTGCGTTGCCGGTGTCGATGGTGTTGGTGCCCCCCTCGAGGTCGGCTGGTGTGGGTGAGATGCCGAGGCTGTACATGAAGTCCTGTGCGACGAACTGCAGGATTTCGATGATCTCGGGTTGATCGAACATGGCGGTACGGGGGTCGACCAGGTTGTCGAACTCCTGGACGCCGGTGGCGCGAATCCAGTGGATGTCGCGGGCGTAACTGCCGTTGGCCTGGTAGCCGTACATTTTGGAATCGCCGTCGGTGCTGGTGAGCTGTTCGGCGATGCTGACGAACTCTTCGAAGGTCCAGTCGTCGGTGGGGTAGGCGACACCGGCTTCGTCGAAGGGTGCCTTGGCGTAGAACATGACCATGCAGCCGGACTGGAGGGGGATGAGGTAGCGGCTGCCGTCGCGGCGGGTGCTGAACTCGATGCTGTCGACGCCTTCGGGATAGGGCCCGGTGAAGTTGTCGCGCTCGATGTAGGCATCGATTGGGGCAAGGAGGCCGGCATCGCTGAACGGTTGCCATTCCCAGCCCTGGAAGGAGGCGATTTCGGGAACGACGCCGCCGGCGAAGGTGGTCTGAAGTTTCGTGTAGTAATCAACGCCGGTGCCGCTGATAGACGGTTTGACGGTGACGTTGGGGTTCAGATCGGCGTAGGTGGTGGCCAGTTCTTCCCATGCGGGTATATCGGAGGCGTCGCCCCAGGCGAAGAAGTCGAGTTCGATTTCTTCGGCGGGTGGGGCCTCGCTTCCCGCGGTGCCGCTGCCTGCGGGTGCGGGGCAGGCCGCCAGCAGCAGTGATGTGGAGCCGATGCCGATGCCTTGCAGGAAGGTGCGGCGGGAGAGATGACGCTTCTCGCTCCGTTGGACGTCTGACATTGATTCCTCCTTATGTTGGTCAAAATTGATATGTTTTGGGCCAATTGTTCGGTGGGCAGTCGGCTGGGCGCCGATTCCCGCCAGGGGTACGGGATTGCTGTCCCGCGGAACCGCACGGCATAGGATACATCACGTCGGGCAATTCGTCATATTTTTGGGGGGTTGGGAAAGGAGTGCGTGTTGCATCCGGGTTCGTTAACCAACCGCTAACCTTTCTTTAATCCAGCTCTATTCTTGCGCGGCTATGATCGCGTCTGAACGGGCCTCCCAAGAGAGATTGATTTCCAGCGAAGAGAGAGCGCTATGAACGCGTACCTGTTGCGGCGAACTTCCGCTGAGTGCATCGGCGTTTTCTTCCTTGTTCTAGCAGCGTGCGGCTCGGTTATGATTGGCGGACTGAGCGGGGCGTACGGGCACCTCGGAATGGCGTTTTCGCCGGGTCTTGTGGTGATGGTGATGGTGGCGGCAACGGGTCATCTGTCGATGGCGCACCTCAACCCTGCCGTCACGCTGGCGTTCGCGTTGACGGGGCATTTCCCGTGGCGGGAGGTACCGGTCTATATCGCGGGACAGCTGGCGGCGGCGGTGCTGGGGGCAGGTGTGCTGAGCCTGCTTTTTGGCAACGTGTCAACCCTGGGGGCGAACCTGCCAGCGGGGCCGGTCGTACAGTCGCTGGTGATGGAGGTTCTGGTCACGGCGCTCCTGATGTTCGTCATCAGTGCTGTGGCGACGGACAGGCGGGCGCAGGGGCTGCCGGCGGGGCTGGCGATTGGCGGCGCGGTGGCGTTGAACGTGCTGTGGGCGGGCCCGATCAGCGGCGCTTCGATGAATCCGGCGCGTTCCTTCGGCCCGGTGCTGGTTTCCGGCGTTTGGACGGCACACTGGATTTACTGGGTCGGTCCGATCGTTGGGGCTTCGCTGGGGGCGTTGGCCTACGAATTGGTACGGCGGAGCGAACCTGAGAAGGCCCCGGCCTGAACGGGACCAGGCTGCAGCTTGGAGGTTCTTCTGTGGGGACAGGGTACGGCGATTCCTTGCCCAGCGTTCTGCATTTCGCTCTCTTAAGCGACGTCCTTATAGGGGCCGCGATTGCCAGGCGGGAGCAGGGCGGCGATCTGGCGCATTGTATCCTGGGTCAGGGCGTCGAAGTGCCGGCGCCGCTGCCTACGGGGGGTGTCGTCGGGGATCGAGAGGGGGCCGAAGGGACGGCCGACGCGAATGCGGACCTGTGTGCGGCGCAGACGGCGGAGGTTGACGAGGATTTTTTCGGTCCCGAGGATGGCGACGGGGAGGAGGCGGGTCTGCGCCTGTGTCGCCAGAAGGCCGATGCCTGACTGTGCCTGCACGAGGTTGGCGCTGTGGCGTGCGGTGTGGCCGGCGATCTGTTCGATGCGCTCGCCGCGTTCGCGGGCGGCGGCCATGGTCGGGTCGATGCCTCCTTCGGGGAAGACGCCGATTGTTCGTCCCTCTTTCAGCGCCCCGATGGCAGCGCGCATGGCCTTGCGGTCGACCTGTCCTCGCCAGATGGGGATGAGATTGAAAGTGCGGCTGAGAAAGCGGAAGAAGCAGACGCGCTCGGTCTCGATGGCGAGCAGGAAGATGATGCGGACGGGCAGGTAGATCATCAGCAGCGGGCCGTCGAACCAGCTGAAGTGGTTGGAGACGAGGATGAGTGCTTCGCCGCGGGGGATGTGCTCGAGGCCGCTGATGGAGACAGAGATGAACGGGATGCTGATCATGCGGCCCATAAAGACGAGGACCGACTGGAGAACGGCCTGCAAGGCGGCGGACATTGCCTGCTCCTCTGGAAGGTCAGCCCGGCAGGGGGGCACGGGCGTCGATCAGCCCGCCATCGTGGAGTTCCTGCCACATGGCGGCGGGTATTTCCACGTCCCAGACGGCCCTGTTTTCGACGGCCTCGGCGGCGTTGGCCGAACCGATGACGACAGAGGCGATGGCTGGATGGGAGCGGGCGAACTGCATGGCGGCCACGGGGAGGGGTACGCCGTGCCTTTGTGTGACTGCCTGAAGCCGTTCGGCTTTGGCCATGATGTCAGCGGGCGCGTCCTCGTAGTTGTATTTGGCGCCGGGGATGGGGCCGGTAGCGAGGATGCCGCTGTTGTAGACGCCGCCGAGGACGATGCTGACGTCGTTTTGTGTGCACCAGTCGAGGAAGTCGAGTGAAGTCTGTTCGAGGAGCGTATACCGTCCAGCGAGCAGGAAACAGTCGACGTCGACCTGTTTGGCGAATTCCCATTCCACTTCCCACTGATTCATGCCGGCGCCGACGGCGCCGATGACGCCCTGCGAGCGGAGGTCAACCAGGGCGGGGAAGGCTTCGTCGAGTGCCATGCGATAGTCTTCTTCGGGGTCATCGACGTCGGGATCGTGCACGAGGAGGATGTCGACGCGGTCCATTTGCAGGCGTTCGAGGCTCTCTTCGAGGCTGCGCATGACGCCATCGCGGCTGTAGTCGAAATAGATGGAACGGTCGGGGCGGATGATGCGGCCCACCTTTGTCTCGATGACTACGTCGTCGCGGGGGATGCCGCGTATGGCTGCACCGAGCCGCCGTTCGGCTTCGCCGGCGCCGTAGAGGGGGGCGGTGTCGAAGAAGCGGACGCCGCCTTCGTAACAGCGTTGCACTGCCTCGTGGGCTTCGGCGTCGCTGAGGGTGGCGTAGAGATTGCCGATGACTGCAGTGCCCATGCCGAGGCGTGTGACGCGCAGGCTGGTGTTGCCGACGGGTGCTGAAGGGAGTGTATTCGCTGTCATGAAGCTGCTCCGTGAAGCGACACGAGCCCGCTGAGGGCGGCGGTGTGAAGGGGGGGGGCCTTGGGACTGCTCCGGCCTGGCAGGCCGAAGCATGTATTATGCCGTAGCAATTCTACAACATTCGCAACTGTTATGCCATAAGTGATCGTTCGGCTATAATGCCAGTCGAATTCAAAAGGGGCAGGTTAGGGCAATGGCATTCACGGTAGAGCATTTCCATCAATTGACACAGTTACTCTCTGAGCGGCCAGAGTGGCGGGCGGAGTTGCGTCGCATCCTGCTTACGGATGAGATTCTGGAGATGCCTAGCGTTCTGGGCGCGCTGGCAGCTGCGCAACAGCGCACGGGGGAAGTTTTGCAGCGGCTGGAGGCGCGTCTGGAGGAGCTGGTTGAGGCGCAGGGACGGACGGAGGCGCGTCTGGAGGAGCTGGTTGAGGCGCAGGGACGGACGGAGGCGCGTCTGGAGGAGCTGGCTGAGGCGCAGGGACGGACGGAGGCGCGTCTGGAGGAGCTGGCTGAGGCGCAGGGACGGACGGAGGCGCGTCTGGAAGAGCTGGCTGAGGCGCAGAAACGGACGGAAACCCGGGTGGAAACTCTGACCAGAGAGGTAGGCGACCTCAAGGGGATTTTGTTGGAGAGCCAGCACAGAGATCGTCCTTTCCAGCATTTTCGGGGGATCGTACTCAAGGCCAGGACGGTACCGATAGAGCAGCTGGCGGCGATGACCGACGCTGCGGTTGCGGAGGAGCGGCTATCGGAGGCCGAGGCCGAAGAGATAGAGCTGGCTGATGCTGTGGTGCGCGGCCGCGATCGCGGGACGCGCGAGAATCTTCATCTTGTCGTCGAGAGTTCCTGGGGCATTGGGGAAGACGACGTGAGAAGGGCGGCGCGCCGCGCGGCGCTGCTGGCGAACACGGGCGCGGCCACGCGGCCCGTGGCGGCGGGCAAGTGGGCAACACCGGAAGCGCACAGTTCAGCCGACGAGCTGGATGTGTGGCTGGTGGTAAACGGACACGCCCTTGCCCCCGGCGACAGAGGATAGACTTTCCCTTTCAGGGCAATCGAGTACATCTTTAACGCTACAAGAACTGGGCGTGGAAGGCGTCGAGCCGGGGCAGGATCGCGTCCCAGGAAAAGTGTCTTTCGACGAAGGCGCGGGCGGCTTTGCCGAGGGCGCGGCTGCGCTGGCCGCCGGCGGCCTGGTCGCGGAGGAGGGACAGGACGGCGTCGGCAAAGTCGCGCGGTTGGTCGGCGATGAGGAGATGTTCACCATTGCGTACCGGGATGCCCTCGACGCCGAGCGAGGTGCTGACGACAGGCCGGGCGCAGGCCATTGCCTCGAGCACTTTGAAGCGTGTGCCGCCCCCGACTCGCATGGGGGCCATGTAGATGGCGGCGCGGTGAATGTAGGGCACGATGTCGTCGACTGCGCCGGTGATTTCGACTTCGGGCAGAGCGCGCAGTCTTTCGAGAGCGGGATGTGGCGACATTCCGGCGACCAGGAGGCGGGCGGCGGTTGCGCGGCGAATGCGGGGCAGCACCTTTTGTCCGAACCAGAGCATGGCATCGACGTTGGGGCGGTAGTCCATTTTTCCTGTGAAGACGAGGGCGGGGGGGCCTTCTGCGGGGAGCGGTTGGGGCAGATAGCGGGAGATATCGACACCGTTGGGCACATTGACAATTGGCTGACCTGGCGCGAGCGAGGCCAGCGCCTGCCGGTCGGGTTCACTGACGGAGACGGTGCCGGCAACGGCACGGCAGATGGCTCTTTCGTAGCGGTACAGCTTTTGCCATTGGAGGAAGCTGTAGCCGGCGGCGTGCCATCGCTTCGGGTTGCGGGCGTCCATCAGGGCGGCCCTTTTCTGCAGCAGGAATTCGACGTTGTGATTGTCGAAGACAACGGGCGGGGCGCCGGCGGGTGTCTGCAGAATCTGGAAGCCGTAGGGGGCCATCTCGATGCCTTCGACCTGCACCAGATCGTAGCTCTCTTCGGCCAGCATTTGCTGCAGCTTTGCGTGGGCCGGATTGTGGGCAAGGCGGAGGGCCATATCGGGCCTGGACGCGAGCAGGGAGTCGCGCAGGCGGCGTTTGAGCGGGCGGTGGGGCTGCCTGAAGGCCTCTACGCGAGCGCACATGCGTGAGAGCTCGGGAGCGGGCCAGTGGTTGTCGTGAGGAGACAGGCAGGAGAAGAGATGCAGTTCGCAGTTGGCGGCAAAGTGTCGCAGCAGGTAGTAGTTGCGAAGTGTCGTACCCTGGCGGGGTGGGAAGGGGGATTGGGGCGTGAGCAGGAGGAGCTTCATCGCCGAGCTTCAGACGGAGGTCGGGTGTGCCGGCGCGTCGGGAACCGGACATTGTTCGCAGACCGCGCGATAGACTGCTAGTGTTTCGGCGGCGGCGCGTTTCCAGCTGAAGACGGAAGCGCGCTGCAGGCCTTTCTGGCGCAGCTCTTGGTGGAGCTCGTCGTCGGTCAGGAGGCGGTGGACGGCGACGGCGATCTCCTCCCAGTCGGAGGGGTCGACGATGAGCCCGGCGTCGCCGACGACTTCGGGCATGCTGCTGGTATTGCCGACGATTGTTGGTGTGCCGCAGGCCATTGCCTCAAGCGGTGACAGGCCAAAGCCCTCGTAAAAGGCGGGATGGACATGGCAGCGGGCCCCGCTATAAAGTTGGGGGAGATCCTCATCGGGTACTCGGCCGAGGAAAAAGGCGCTTTGCTGGAGTTCAAGCTCCTCTACGCGACGGTAGATCTCCTCGTACAGCCAACCGGGTTTTCCCGCCAACACCAGTCCGATTTGTCCGACATTGTAGTGTTTGCGGAGATGGCTAAAGGCGTTGAGGAGGCCGCCGATGTTCTTGCGGGGTTCGATCGTGCTGACGAAAAGGATGTAATTTTCGGGGATGCCGTATTTCGCCTGCATTTCCAGGCGGGATCGCGCCTGCGGCAGAGGGCGGTAGTTCGAGGCCGCGGATTCGTGAATCACACTAATTTTTTTGGGCGACGCGCCGAGCTGTCCCACGACATCGTTCTTGGTGCTCTGGCTGGGCACGATAATGTGACAGGTACGGCGGACGGCGCGATCGATCTGGCTGTAGTAGGCTGCGTGGGACTCGGTAAGGAAGTGGGGCCAACGGAGAAAACCGAGGTCGTGAACGGTTATAACCGATGGGACTCTGTTGTAGAAAGGCGGGATAAAGTCGGTGCTGTGGAGGAGGTCGAGAGGATGAAGGGCAAGTTCCCAGCCCAGCATCGACTGCTCGATGCGCCGGTGTACGGGTGTGAACAGCGTTCGCCGTCGAAAGTTCGGCGCATGGACCAGTGGCTCCCGGTGTTTACGGTGCTGGAAAACTGTATACGTTGTTTCCCGGTCCAACTGTGCAAGCTCTTCTATGAGATGCTTCGTATAGCGACTGATACCTGCCGGCTGATGATGGACCAGCCGGGCGTCAATGCCAACTCGCATAGTCTCAATGAAACGTGAAAGGGTAAAGTCTTTTCTGCGGTGCCTCCGAATGACTTCAGCGCACAGAAATTGCCCGGCGCCCAGGGAATCGCAGTCCGGGACAATTCTGGTTGACCCGCGAATTTTCAATTAATTGTAACATCCCCCGCATTGGGGGGCAAATGCAGGTTCAATCCCCCTCGTCTCGAACTGTTTTTAGTTCGATGATTGTACCCAGAATCCTTTCGGTATCGAGGTAGGCCCAGACCGCGCCGGGATCCAACGTGGAGCCGCCGCTCTGCGTGACTTCGACCTCAAGTAGACGGGCAACATCGACGGGGTCGGGCACGCGGAAGAGGAGGTGGTGCAGCCCTTCGCCCTTTTCTTCCAGGAACTCCGAATAGATATTGTCGCCCTCCAGCGGCTGGATGAACTCGATTTGGACGGCGCCGGTCTCGATAAATGCCAGCCTCATGCGAAAGTTTCCCGGCCGTCCGCGATAGGTGGAGCCGGCATCCAGGCCGCTGCCTTCGGGGGGCCAATCGACGACCTCGGCCGGTTCAAGGGCGAAGCGTTCCGTCCAGGCGCTGGCCGCGGCCAGCGCGTCATGGACGACGATTCCCACCTGCACGACCGATCCCAACTCGATCTTGTTCATGTTGAACTCTTATCTGATTCCAAATCTGACGAATCGGGGGCTCGAATCTCGGCTTGATTGCCCAACTCGAATAGGCAATTCTGTGCGATAATACCAACAGTCCGTTCGGAGGCCAAACACGCTCACGGGAGAGTAGCGATGATTATTGAGGATATTAGGACGACAGTGCTGTCCGTACCCCATTTGCCGGGATTTCAGGATGCGACGATTCGTCATATCGTACCGGGCCGCAGCCAATGTTTCGTTCATGTTTACGGCGACCAGGGCCTGGTCGGGCTGGGCCTGGGGGGCGGGACGACGGCGGCGCGCGAGGTTATTGAGCGGACGCTGAAGCCGACTCTGCTGGGCCAAAACGCTTTGCATATCGAGAAGCTGTGGGACGAGATGTTTTGGGCAGTTCGGGGGGTCGGCCGCAAGGGGCTTGCGTTCAGCGCGCTTTCCGCCGTCGATATCGCGCTCTGGGACCTGAAGGCCAAGTATTACGAGACACCGCTCTACCAGTTGCTTGGGCCTTATGTGGAGACGGTACCGGTCTATGGCAGCGGGGGCTGGACCCACTTTTCGCAGGATGAGCTGGTAGCGGAGCAGTGCGGGTACGTCGAGCGGGGCATGAAGGCGGTGAAGATGAAGGTTGGCAAGGATTTCGGGCAGAGCGAGCGCGAGGACGTGGCGCGGCTGGCCGCGGTGCGGGAGGCTGTGGGCCCGGAGGTGGAGATCTTCATTGATGCCAATAACGGCTATTACGCCAAGCAGGCGATTCGGATGGCGCGGACGTTTGCGGAGTATGGCGTCGGCTGGTTTGAGGAGCCGGTGCTTGCCGACGACATCGAGGGCTTGGCGGCGGTGGCGAGGGCAATCGAGATTCCGGTGGCGACGGGTGAGCATGAATACACTAAGTATGGATTTCGGGAGTTGATCGCGCGCGGCGGGGCGGACATAGTGCAGCCGGACGTGGGCCGGGTGGGCGGCATCACGGAGTGGATGAAGGTGGCGCACTTGGCGCATGCTTTCAATTTGCCGGTCGCCCCGCACGCTTATCAGCTGGTCCATCTCCATCTTGCGTGTGCCACGCCCAATCTGAAGATCGTCGAGTATTTGGGCACTGTGGAGGCGGCCGACCGCATTTTCTACAGCTCGTTTGACGAGCCGCGCGATGGGGTTTGGTCGCCCGATCCGGGCAAGCATGGTCTCGGCCTGGAGCTGGATTCGGTTGCGGTAGAGCAGTACGCGGTGTAGCTGCAGGAGGGGGCAGCGATGCCTTGGCTTGGAGGCAGGGTGGAAGGGTGGAGGTTGTAGGGAGACCCCGCCGGGCGTTCATTGGCTGCAGTACCTGGTCTTTTGAGGGGAACGGATTGGCTCTGGTAAGGGCGCCCGCCGGAAATGCCAGCCGTCCGAAAAGTGAGAGGGGGTTGGCGAAGCGCCGTTTGTCGTCACCGTCTCACAAATGGTATAATTCGCGTCCCGGGATGTCCGGCGCGGCCGGTCGTTCCGAGGTGATGATCGTGCGCCGTGACTCTCTGCAGATCGAGAAAAGCGGCGGGAGGCATCGTGATGTTATGCGATCGGGTGGTATGAGCGTGTCAGACGCAGGACTTAGTGTTGGAAGAAAGAAAAATGGATAATGCCCAACTAGCCCAGATGGTGACCTGGCTCGACGAAGAGCACCGCCGCGACCGCGCGGAGATTTCGCGTTTGCAGCAGCAGATTGAGAGCCAGGCGGGGGACATCGTAGAGCAGAACCGGCGCGTTCAGGAGTTGGAAGGGCGTCTGGCGAGCACAATCGCGCAGCTGGGCCGGTTCACGCAATTGGAGCAGCAGATTGAGAGCATCAAGCAGGAGTTTGGGCTGTTGCTTGATCGCGCCGAGGAGAGTCGTACGCAGGCGGCGCGCGAACACGAGCGGGGCCGCTTGGCAGACCGGGAAGCGCTGGCACGCGAGATCGGTGAAGTGCGCCGTGAACTTCCGCGCATTGGACGGGTTGAAGAGGCGGTGGAGCTGCGGAAGGGTGAGGAAGAGCGGCTGGTCGACATGATTATGGAAGGCCGCAACCAGATCAATCTTCTTGCCAAGGAGTTTGAAGAGAGGACGCGGCAGATACCTTTTCTGGGTGAACAGCGTGCCGGCGATGCGAAGCGGATCGCCCAGCTGCAGCAGGAGACGGTCGAGCTGTTCAAACGGACGGAGGCGTTCAGCGGTCGATTTTCGATTCTTGACGATGCCGACCGGCGCATGAACGCTGAGATCGAGCGCTGGCGGCCGGTCTTTGGCGAGGTCAGGGAGGAGCAGCAGCAGTTCATGGAGAAGATGCGGGTCGAGATTGTCGAGCGTTTGCAGGTCCTGGCCCGCTGGCAGGAATTGATCGACGATCAGCAGACGGTTGTTGCCAAGAATGCGGATCGGATCCAGTCCTTTGCGCAGACGATCGAGTCGGCCCGCCGTGCGGCCTCGACGGTGGCGGAGTTTCAGGAGACGATCCGCCGCGACCAGGTGCAGGTGCAGGAGTTGCAACGGCTGGCTGAGGAGCGCATGCGGCGGGAGATGGAGGAGTTTCAGGAGGAGTTTGACAAGAAGAGCCGCCGGAACGACCTCCGTCACGAGCATCTGTGGAAGGAGCAGGAGAAGAACAACAAGGAGTTGTTGGACCATCTGCCGCCGATTCTGCATGATCTGCGGGTGCATGAGGAGATGCTGCGCCTGTTGTGGAAGCTGCAGGAGCAGTATGGTTCTCGGTACATTAGCGCGGCCCAGCTCTGGCTTGACGGTCTGCAGACCTCTTTGGAGGAGCGGGACGAGACGATGAAGGAGCTGGAGGAGGAGTGGCAGAAGCAGCGCCGCACGGCTGAACTCTACGCTCGCCAGAGCAACAATACCCACCGCAGCGCCAGCATGGTATCCGGTGAGCCGGCGCAAAACCGCGCCTGATGCGCGTTATCGCAACAGCGGGCCATGTGGACCACGGGAAGTCGACGCTGGTCCAGGCCCTGAGTGGAATCAACCCTGATCGTCTGGAAGAAGAGCAGCGCCGCGGGCTGACCATTGTGCTGGGCTTTGCCTGGATGGAGCTGGCGATGCCCGACGGTACGCGAGAGTCGGTCAGCATCGTTGACGTTCCCGGCCATATTGACTTTATCAAGAATATGCTGGCCGGCGTCGGCAGTGTTGACGCTGCGCTGCTTGTCATCGCGGCGGATGAAGGGGTTATGCCGCAGACGCGCGAGCATCTTGCGATACTCGATTTGCTCGCGCTCCCCGACGGTGTGGTCGCCCTGACCAAGACCGATCTGATTGACGAGCCGGAGTGGCTTGACCTGGTCGAACTGGATATTCACGAGATCCTGGTTGGCACGCGTCTTGAAGGTGCGCCGATTGTGCGCGTCAGCGCGCAGACCGGTGAGGGTCTGGAGGCGTTGCGGGCGGCGCTGGCAGGCAGATTGACGTCGCTGCCGCCGCCGCGCGATCGGGGGCGGCCGCGTTTGCCGGTAGACCGGATATTCAGCCAGCCGGGTTTTGGTACGATCGTGACGGGAACGCTCAGCGACGGCGGATTTGCGGTTGGCGACGCGGTTGAGATACTGCCGGACGGGCCGTCGGGACGGGTACGGGCGCTGCAGAGCCACAAGCAGAGCATCGGGCGGGCGTTTCCCGGCAGCCGTGTGGCGATGAATGTGAGCGGGGTGGCGACGGATGAGGTCCGTCGTGGGCAAGTGGTGGTAGCGCCAGGAAGTCTGCGGGCGACGCGGCTGGTTGATGTTTCGTTCCGTCTTCTGGCCGAAGCGCCGAAACCGCTGCGCCACAACCTGGCGGTCGATTTCTTCAGCGGCGCGGCCGAGAGCCCGGCCCATGCGCGGCTGCTGGCGGCGGAGGCGCTTGTGCCGGGGGAGGAGGGCTGGCTGCAGCTGCGGCTGGAGCGGCCGGTGCTCGTGGCGGGCGGGGACCGTTTTATATTGCGGCAGCCGTCGCCGAGCGTCACGCTGGGAGGCGGTGAGGTCCTGGACCCGCACCCGCGGAGGCGCTATCGACGATACGATCCTGCGGTGACGGCGAAGCTGGAGACGCTAGCGCTGGGCAGGCCGGATGAGATCGTATTGCAGAGCCTGGAGCGGGAGCCGTTGCTTTCCGAACAGGAGTTGATCGCGGCCAGCGGGCTGGACAAGGAGATCGCGGGCGAGGTGATCGGGCAGCTGCTCGACGGCGGGCTGGCGCAGGGACTGGATGGTGGGCGGATGCTGATCAGCGGGTCGGCCTATCAGCAGATCGTTGCCGAAATGCAGCAACTGCTGGAGGGCTTCCACCGTCATAGTCCGCTGCGGCAAGGGATGTCGCGCGGTGAGATTCGCGGCCGTCTGCAGGTTGTGGGTGCGGCCGGGGTGCGCAAGGAGCTGCCGCAGCGCGTTTTCAATGATCTTGTCGTTCAGGCGCAGACGGATGGGGTCGTGGTCGGTGAAGAGAGCACGGTCCGGCTGGCGTCGCACACGGTCGAATACTCGCCTGAGCAGCAGAGGGCGGTCGAGCGGGCGCTGGAGGCCTATGCGGCGGCGCCGTTCAGTCCGCCAAATGCCCCCGATACCCTCAAGCTTTTGAACGGCGACGAGGAGCTGCTGGAGTCGCTGGTGGAACGGGGTGTCTTGGCGCGGCTGCCGGGCTCGGTCTACTTTCGGAACGAGGATTTTGCTGCGGCCGCGGAGAAGATCATCGAGCAAACTCGGGCGGATGGGAAGATCACGCTGGCCGACGTGCGGGATCTGCTGTCGACCAGCCGAAAGTACGCTCAGGCGCTGTTGGAGGAGTTGGACTCGCGGCGGGTGACGCGCCGCGTGGGGGATGAGCGAGTGCTGCTGGGAGCCGAAAAATGAGCGGAATGGCGTATCGCCGATTGGGTGGCACGGGTCTGACAGTTTCGCCGCTGTGTTTGGGGTCGATGCAGTTCGGTTGGACTGCTGATGAGGAGACGAGCTTTGCGGTCATGGACGCGTTTGCCGCGGCGGGCGGGAATTTCATTGACAGCGCGGACATTTACAGCCGCTGGGTGGAGGGGAACGGGGGCGGCGTCAGTGAAGAGGTGATCGGGCGCTGGATGCGGTCGCGCGGGAACCGGGAGCAGATGGTCATTGCCACGAAGGTGCGGGGACAGATGGGGCCGGGGCCGAACGACCAGGGGCTGAACCGGAAGCATGTGGTTGAGGCGTGCGAGGCCTCTCTCCGCCGCCTGCAGACGGATGTGATCGATCTGTACCAGGCACACTATTTCGACGCGGAGACGCCGATGGAGGAGACGCTGGATGCGTTCGACCATCTGGTGCGGCAGGGCAAAGTGCGCTACATCGGCTGCAGCAACTATCCGGTGTGGCGGCTTATGGAGGCGCTATGGACGAGCGACAAGCAGGGGCTTGTGCGCTACTGTTCGCTTCAGCCGCACTACAACCTGGCGCACCGGGCGGAGTTTGAGCAGGAGCTGGCCGAAGTCTGCCATGCTTACGGACTCGCGGTCATTCCCTATAGTCCGCTGGCGGGCGGTTTTCTGACGGGGAAATACAGTCGTGAGGGCGCGGCGGATAGTGTGCGGGCCGGTAGCGTACGCAGCCGCTACTTCAACGAGGCCGGTTGGCGGGTTTTGGATGCGGTGCGGGCGGTCGCAGCCGAACTGCGTGCGTCGCCGCCGGCGGTCTCGCTGGCGTGGCTGCTGGCAAGGCCGGGGATGACGGCGCCGATTGTCGGGGCTAATACGGTGGCGCAGTTGGATGGAAGCCTGGCGGCGTTGGAATTGCGGTTGGGTCCTGAGCATGTGGAGGCGTTGGACGGGGCGTCGGCGTGGTAGCGTCTGCCGCGGCGGGGTTAACCTTTTGCTCTCTCAGATCAACCGCAGCTGCCTGTCTTCGGCTTTGGGGCGGGAGCGGCGGGGTTGGGCTTGCCGAACCTCCTGCAGGGCGGCGGCGATGTCGGTTACGAAGGAGGAGACGCGGTTCTCCATCGCCTGGCCGAAGAGAAAGCGCCGACCGGCGTGGGTCAGGAACAGGCGGTGCTGGGCGCGTGTCATGCCGACGTAGAAGAGGCGCCGTTCCTCCTCGATGTTGGCGGCGCGATTGGCAGGCAGATAGGGCAGGAGCCCTTCTTCGCAACCTACGACAAAGACTACGGGGAATTCCAGCCCCTTTGCGGCATGCAGGCTCATGAGGGTCACGCGATCGGCGCGCCGATCGAAGTGGTCGGCCTCGCTTTGGAGCGCCATCGTTGTGAGGAAGTCCTGCATGCGGTTGCGGAATGGCGCGGCTCGGCGTTTGATGCGGTCGATCCGGGCCCGTTCGGCGTCATTGTACTTGGCGCCGCGCAGCCGTGCCCACCCCGGCGCGGCGGCCTGAATGCGTTCGGCAACCTGCGCCGAACTGTTTTCCTTAAGGTCCTCCACCAGTTCGATAACGGTTCCTGCAGTTAACGCCCTCTTCGATCCCTTCAAGATCCTGTCCCAGTGGACAGTACTTTCCTGCGTCTGCGTCAGCCATAGCAGGGCCATGATTTCGCGAACGGGCTTTTGTTCGGTGAGGGACGTCCCGCCTATCGTCTCGTAAGGGATGCCGGAGCGGTCAAAGGCCTCTTCGAGCAGTCTGCCCTGGGCGTTGAGGCGGTAGAGAACGGCGAAGTCGCCGAACGTCCGGTCTTCGGGAGGTTCGCCCTCGTCCAGCCTGCCGGAGTCGAGCGAGAAGTAGCTGGTCCCGCCCACCATCTGCTCGATCTGATGGACGGCGTATTCGGCTTCGGCCCGGTCGGTGGGGGCGCGGTAGACGTCCAGCTTAATCTGGTCGGCGAAATTGGCGATCAGCTCGGTTGCCTGGTGGTCGGGATTGCGCGAGATCACCTGTGCTGCGGCGTCCAGGATTGCCTGGGCTGAGCGGTAGTTGCGCTCCAGATTGAGCCGCTGCGCGCCGGGGAAGTCTTCGGCAAATGAGAGAAAGTAACGGTGATCGGCGCCGCGGAAGCCGTAGATCGCCTGGTCGGGATCGCCGATGACGCAGAGATTTGCGCCTGGGGCGGCGAGTTTGCGAAGCAGCCGGTATTGGGCGGCGTTCACGTCCTGGTATTCGTCGACGGAAATCCAGCGATAGCGGGCATGCAGCGTCTGCAAAGTGGACAGGTCGGACTCAAGAAGCTGGACGGCGCGCAGGACCAGGTCGTCGAAATCGAGGGCGGCGGCCTCGGACAATGCGGCATGGTATCGTTGCCAGACATCTTCGTCGAGGGACGGGGCGTCGCCGGGTGGTTTGCCGCTTTCCAAGCCGTTTTTGCGCGCCGAAATCGCGTCCAGCGCCGAGCGCATTTCTCTGGGGGAGAGCTCCGGGCAGGTTCGACTCAGCAGCTGGCGCCGGTCTTCCTCGTCGAGTATTGTGAAGGCGGGCGGGATCCCGATCAGTTCGCCGGAGTCACGGAGTAGCTCGGCGGCCAGGCGGTGGAATGTGGCTACGGTTACCAGGGCAGCACGCTCTTCGCCGAGGAGCTGTTGCAGGCGTTCCCGCATCTCTTCCGCGGCGCGATTGGTGAAGGTCAGCGCCAGGATTGAGGATGGCGGCGCGTTGAGATTCTGGACCAGGTGCGCGATGCGCACGGTCAGTGTGCGCGTCTTGCCGGTGCCGGGCCCGGCGACGATGGCCAGCGGCGATTCGGTGTGGGTGGCCGCGGCCCGCTGCTCGTCGTTGAGCTGTTGGAGCCAGTTGTCCAACGGCTGCGACCCGGCGAGATCGAGGCCCAGCGTGTATTGGCCTGTCTCCTCCATGATGAAGGTTGTTGGCGGGATTTCCGGACCAGTTGGTGTGGTGACCGGCTGGGCGGCGGGCTGCGGGGGAGGCGCCAGACTCTCTGTCTCCCTGGTCGCTTGCGGGGGCGCCGATTCGTCGGCGAACATGCCGATTTGGAATGAAGAGAGGCGGTCGGCGTCGTCGGCGAACATGCGGATGACGCCGTATTCGCCGTCGTAGCCACTCTGGGTGTGGACCTCGCCGGCTCTCATGCGGCGGATGCCTTCCGCCAGCTGCGGCGAGCCGGCAGCGCCGATATCTTCCAGGGGGAGTTCGCGCAGAATCGTCAACTCGGGCCCCAGCCGGCCCAACAGGCGCAGATACTCGGCCTGTACTCGCTTGGAATTGGGGCCGACGCTCAGGAGCTCTCCCAGCGCTTCGGGCAGGGGGATGAGGCTGGCGAAGGGGGCGGCCGAAGGTGGATGAAAGCCATGGTCGCGGTCGGCCAGATCCTCGACGCGGTGGTATACGCCGACTGTGACTGGCTTGCCGCAGGTTGGGCAGAGGCCCTGGTTTGCGACGGTCGTGACCGGCTCCCAGCAGACGCCGCATTTCCGGTGGCCGTCAAGGTGATATTTGCCCTCCTCGGGGAAGAACTCGATGGTGCCCTGGAATTGGTTCGGATCGCGGCTGCGGAGGGCGTCGAAGAGCGCGTCGTAGCAGAGTTCGGTGTCGAAGAGAGTTGCTTCGCGGGCGAGTTTGGGCGGCGAGTGCGCGTCGGAATTGGAGATCAGGGTGTAGTTGTCCAGCCAGGAAACGCGCCAGTTCATGGGCGGGTCGGAGGAGAGGCCGGTCTCGACGGCGAAGATGTGGGAGGAGAGATCGCCGAAGCATTCTTCCAGCGAGTCAAATCCAGACATGGAGCCGAGGAGCGAGAACCAGGGCGTCCAGATGTGAGCAGGGACCAGGTGGCAGCGGTCGTCTACATCGAGCACGATTTCGAGCAGGTCGCGGCTATCCAGGCCCAGGATAGGCCGCCCGTCGGAGCGGATGTTGCCGATTTTTTCCAGTTCGGCCTGGAGGAGGGCGGTGGCCTCGACCGACGGGGCGAAGACGATGTTGTGAACTTTGCGGGTCCGGTCAAACTTCTTGTAGATATTGCTGATCTCGCCGCCGATGAGGAAGCGGACTGTTCCGCGGCAGGCTGCGGGCACCTCGTCGGCGAGCGCGTCCGCGTACGCGGACTTTAGTTTGAACAGCCCGTCTTCGGCCGGCTCCAGCTTTTCCTGAAGTTCCTGCAGCCAGCCGGGGTGGGCGATGTCTCCCGTGGCGACGACCTGGACGCCTTTGAGCTGGGCCCATTTCCACAGGTGCTCAAAGGTCAGGTTCTTGCTCGTGGCGCGCGAGTAGTGGGAGTGTAGGTGGATGTCTGCGACGAGCTTCATTGGGTCTGCCAGCTGTCCCAGTAGGTCCTGTCGCGCATTGCCTTGCGTTTGGCAGGGCGGAAGTCATCGCCTTTGAAATAGGCCACGGGAAGGAGCGCGGCCTGGGTGATGCCGTCTGGGATTCCCAGCATGTCGGCGATTTCGCGTTCGTGCTGCAAGTGCAGGGTCGTCCAGGCAGCGCCGAGTCCACGGGCGCGGAGCGCCATCATGAGAGACCAGGCGGCGGGCAGGATCGAGCCGTAGAGGCCGGCCTGCGATGCGGGCGCGGCGTCGTCGGGGCGCCCTTCGATGCAGGGGATTATCAGCAGGGGGACGTTCTGCATGTTGTCGGCGAGGTATTGGGCTGAGCTGATGACGCGCTTCATCTGCTTCTCTTCGGCGGTCAGCTCGGGCCCTGAGGCAGTTTGCCGGGTTGCGTTGTAACCGTACCAGGCCTGGCGGTAGCGTTCGGCGATGCCTTGCTTCTTCTCCTGGTCGGTCACCACGACAAAGTGCCAGCCCTGGCGGTTGCTGCCGGTGGGAGCCTGGCCGGCGATCTCCAGGCATTGCTCGATGACATCGCGCTCGACGGGGCGGTCCAGGTCGAGCCGCTTGCGCACAGAGCGGGTCGTGGTCAGGAGGTGGTCGAGGACCGCCAGGTTTTCCGGTGTTGCCAGGTTCATTTGGCCTCCTTACGCATGTTTTCCAGCGCGTCGCAGAATGTCTTGTGTTCCTGTGATGCCAGCCCCAGTTGCAGCGCCTCCAAAAGGCGACCTATTTCTCCGGCCAGGAGGGCGTCCGGCTGCAACCACAGGCCGGGAAATCTCTCGCTTTTGAGCAGGCCGCTCTCGTCCGGTTTCTGCTCTTCGTAAACGCCTTGGCGCAGAATAAACCAGATGATGCGCTGCTCATAGGCGAGATAGACGATGTATTCGGCGACGCCGCTGCGGGCGTAGACGCGCTTTTTCTGGTTCAGATCGTAGCTGGCGCTGGTGGCAGCCACTTCGACGATCAGTTCGGGCGCGCCTTCGAGGTAGCCATCCTCTCCGACGCGGGAATTGCCGCCGTATTCAGGCAAAAGGCGTAAGAGGGCGTCGGGCTGAGGTTCGTTTTCGAAGTCCAGACGGAGAGTGGTGTTGTCGCCGCCCTTAACTCCAGGAGTCGCCGCTCTATAGACACTTAGCCAGCCAATTACGTCGAAAAGGGGTTCACCATGTTCGAGGTAGCGCGTGGGGGACGGCACGTAGGCGACTCCTTCGATGAGTTCTGCTTTCTTGATTTCGGGGTGGGCGGAGTAGATGCTTTCGAATTCGGCACGCGTGAGGCGGTCGCCGTTGTTTAGTGGCGGCACTATCGGAGTCGTCTCTGCGGCAGCATCCGTCTTCCGGCGTTCGAGCGTCGATACGGCCATTGCTGACCTCCTTACTCTGGTGCGGGCGCGTCGTGCTGCGCGCAATTATACCCGATCCAAATGGGCCGTTTCAATCCTTCCACTGGCGGTCCATGATCGAGTAGCCGCCGTCTACGATGAGCATCGTGCCGGTGACGAATTCGGCGGCGTCTGAGGCGAGGAATATCGCGCCGCCGGCGAGGTCGTCGGCTGTACCGAGCCGCCGTGCGGGGGTCTTGTGGCGTATTTCCTCGCCCAGCGGCCCGTCGAGCAAGTCGCGGTTAATGTCGGTCTTGTGCCAGCCGGGCAGAAGTGCGTTGACCTGGATGTTGTGCACGGCGAGCTCGACGGCGAGCCCGCGGGTAAGGCCGAGCAGGCCGGCTTTGGCAGCGGCGTAGTTGGTGACGTTGGGGGGCCCCAGGATGGAGTACATGGAGCCGATGTTGATGATTTTGCCGCCGTTGCCGGCGTTCACCATGGCCTTAGCGGCGGCCTTGGCGCAGTAGAAGCCGCCGTTCAGGTGCGTATCGATGACCTCATGCCAGTCGGTTGTATCCATGTCGAGGATGTCGGTGCGGCGGGCGATGCCGGCGTTGTTGACGAGGATGTCGAACCTGCCGTGACGTTCGGCGATGCCGGCGATGGCCCGGTCGACTGCTTCTTCGTCGCGCACGTCGAGGGAGATTACTTCATGTCCGTCGCCGAGCTCCTGGGCAACTCCGGCGTTTTTGTCCGGATTGCGGCCGCTGGCGATGACGGTGGCGCCCATCGCCTTGTAGCCCAGTGCTATAGAGCGGCCGATGCCGCCGTTGCCGCCGGTAACCAGTGCGACCCTGCCCTGCAATGAAAACGAGATCTGCATGCCACTCCTCCTGGGGTTGTGCGTGAAGTCGAAAGGCGGCGCCGGGCGAAGGTGCGGTGGGAATGCGGCGCGCGCGAGTCTGCAAACAGCCGGCCATCCGCTGGTCTGGCTGGCGGCTAGCTGCTATTTTCGGGGAAGGGAAAGAGATATGCAAGGCTGGCGATTGGTAGGGAGCCTTCACAGCAAAAAGCCATGGGTTCTCCGGACAGGGCTTCGAGTTCGGAAGATGTCGGTTGTCAAGGGTCAGTGGCGGAGGCAGGGCAGTTCCAATTTCGGGAGAATTGGAAAGTTGTATTCAGGCTCACAGAGAGGCCGCCTGTGGCGGCATTCAATGCAGATGGGAGTGCCCGAATTGTGAGATCTGGTCCCGTATACGTGGACGTGGGCGGAGCCAGATGAGAAAGTAGTTCACCCGTTTCATGGAGGGCCGCTGAAGCAAAGAGGCCGCTGGCGGACGGGCTTCCAAGCCTACAAACGCTCGTTTTTTCGCTCAATGATGAGTGCCGTCCAAAGGGGGGACGATCAGATGACGAAGCAGATTCTTTCCTCGCTTGCAGCGATCCTACTGCTGTCGGGTTGTGCAGCCGATCCGGCATCTCTTCCGTTAGTCCCCACACCCATTACTGAACATCCTGACCAGCCATGCAAACCCGTCCGGGAGGCGGTATTTGTGGCGTATCACGGCTCTCGCAGCGACATTGTCATTTGCTGCGGTGAGCAACCGGTGGAAGACAGTTGGCTGCTCAACTGGGCCGAAGATGCCATCGCACGTGATGAAGGAATGAGATTAGCGGAAGCTCTAAGCAAGGACGTCAAACCGATTGAAGTGACGTCGCTCTACATGACCTGAATTCGGAGTAAATGAGCACCTTATCAAGCTGGTTGAATTGAAGTTCTCAAACAAAAATTCTCCAGCATAGAAAGGCGCTCAGAGATGAGTATACGCAAACTGTTCTGCCATGTCGATGACTTCTGTCAATGGTTGGTTACAAGGGAGAGTGCCAAACGGTTCCAGGTGAGTCGCAGGCGAGGACCGGCCCCTCGGTTGAGCTTGAGTGAAGCAGTGACGATTCTGATTCACTTTCACAAGTCGCATTAGCGCGATTTCAAAGCCTACGATACGCAGCACGTATGTGAGCATATGCGCAGTGAATTCCCTGCTCTGGTCAGTTATACGCGCTTTGTGGAGCTAATGCCGTCAGCCCTGCCAGCAATGTGTCTCTATCTGCGTCTGCGTTTTGGCCAGGCGACTGGGGTGGCATTCATCGGTTCGACCCCGTTGTCCGTCTGCCACAACCGGCGCATCGGCCGCCACCGAGTTTTTGCCGAGGTGGCCACGCGCGGCAAGAGCAGTATGGGATGGTTCTATGGCTTCAAGCTCCATCTGATGGTCAATGACCAGGGTGAATTGCTGGCCGTTCAACGCACGCCCGGCAACATAGATGACCGCATACCGGTCCCGCAGATGACCAAAAAGCTGTGGGGCAAGCTGGTCGGCGACCGCGGCTATCTCCCCCAAGCTCTCTTTGAACAACGCTTCGCACGCGGACTGCAACTGATTACGCCCATCCGCAAAAACATGCAGAATCGACTCGTTGTTTTCGAATACAAGCTGCTCACGCGTAAACGCTTCGTCATCGGAACCATCGTTGACCAGCTCAAGAATATCCCGCAGATTGAACACACCCGTCATCGCAGCACGACCAACTTTATCGTCAATCTTATCGCCGGGCTGATTGCCTACACTTGGCAAGCCAAGCAACCATCTCTCCATCTCCCTGACAAAGACTTGGCTCTCTTGCCGACCCTAATCTAACTCCGAACTTGGGTTACATGGGACTTTTTCTGGCTGCCGACCGGTCATGCCTTGAGGGCAGGGGGGAACTGGCGATTCTGATTGAATCCTATGCAACGGAGCTCAAGAGTCGTCAAAATGTCGATTTTCTATTGCTATCGGCTGCCTATCTGATGTCGTCAGAAATCGTCGTACCGGGTCGTCACAACGGTTCGGTGAATCAGTTAGCGCCTTCCGATTCGAACCGTGTGGACTGCAGCGACAAGGTGGCCTCATTTTCGGAAATCCCGGACCCGCCCCCACTGTGCATTGCGAACCCTTCTGGTGGAGAAAGCCTTTGTTTCAATTAGGAGTCCAGCGTCAGTTAGGGCACGGCGTTTGAGCGGCGGAGCACCGATTCGCTCTCTGTGTCCCGGGCAAGATCGCAGTAGAGGTTATGAGTTGCGCCCTGGCACAAGGTTGCGAACTTCAAGTGCTTTCATGAGCGCGAGGCAAATCAACCTGAGAGTTCGAGAGAGGTGGACCGCCAGTAACCGAGTCGATTGCGATTTCTGTCGGCACGACTGGAGCGGAGAAAATGCATTGCTTCAAGCCAATCCTTGAAGAAGAGCCGGGCCTGGCAGCGGTTCTTCGGGGCATTACGTGGCTCCTGTTTGTCCTGCTGCTGCCTGGCATTTGTGGTGACTGGCTGCTGCAGGCTATCGATCCGCCGTTGACTGGGATAGGGGGCAATATCATGACCTTGGTAGCCCCATTTCTTTACATCTTAGTTCTCGCCCCGGCTCTACTGGTCTATACGGGTCAGATATCGTTTCTTGTCATCTGGTGTGCGGGTCTATTGATCTGTGCATGGCTGTGGCTGATCTTTCAAAGAGGATGGAGAGTAAGGGCGATTTCGCTCGCGTCGCTGGGACTGCTTCTGATGGCTCCAATCGCAGTGACAAGAATGTACGGGCACGCGCCGCTGCCGTCTCTTGGGCTCGGGCCGGGGGAGGAATTGATCTGGCTTTCGCGGCCGCGGGGAAACCTGGGCCTCGCCATCAGACGCGCCCGCTACGAGCTTGACACGTATCACTATGATGATGAGTACAAGCTTCATGGCTGGAGCGAAGGCGGACGGCTCTACTACAGTTCCTTCGGTCCGTTTGGCCGGAGAAGGATGTGGGTTTACGACCCGGCTGTCGGCAACCGGGCATGGCGGATCCGTTCGCTGCCAGACGACTTTGTGCCGGTGACGGAGGTCAGCCAGCTTGAATTGCGTCATCCCAGCAGTCGATTGAGGCCAAGACAATCGATCGGCCAGGGAGGGATCTACTGGAATCCGTGTGCGATTGAAGAGTCCACCTCGCCGGACGGTACGATGCGGGGTCTCGTCATCAATGACGCTTCCGTGCTACATTATGAGGTAGTCGTCGTTCGGCGAATCGATCCGTGATCGATGCCGTACTATATGAAGCGGACGGATGGTTTTGCGGTGCGTTCCTCGTGATGGTACGGGGAAGTCACCGGTGGGTGAATTTGGAAGGCGGGTTTCGGCTGGAAGGGGGCGTCGCGAGGTTGACGTCCTGGATGGGTCTGCCGGGAAGGTCGGGAGGGAAAGAAGATGGAGCGCTTCAAACGGCCCAAACGGAACAGGTCGGGCCCGCCGACTGTACTGGTGGTCCTTATGTGGGTCCTCTTCCTGCCTCTGGTCCTGGGTGTCTATGGCGACTGGTTTCTGAATAATGTTGTGGAGACGATGCCGTTATGGCTCGAGAGGATCCTTTCCTTGCTGGGTCCGCTGCTGGCCGTTTTCTTCCTGATTCCGACTCTGGTTTTCTTCGCAGGTCAGAGTTCCTTTCTGGTCTTTTGGGGAGTTGGGCTGGTGCTTTGTATCTTGCTCTGGGTATTCGCCCAGCGGGGCCGGGTCGCGCGTGCAGTTTCGTTTGTGCCTTTGGCCCTGATTGCAGTTGCGCCGCTGGCTGTCCCGGCGATGTATGGCAGGTATGATGCACTGGAGGTCTACGAGGCGCCGCCGGCATACGGGACAGCGTGGCTTACGCAGCCTCAGAGCTTTCTGGAAGGTGCGATCCGACGCGCTCAATATGAATTGGATGATTTCTATGGCCTCTGTCAATACAGGTTGCTCGGTTGGAGCGGGGAAAACGTACTCTATTATTTCACGGAGGAACAGCCTTGGGGATCGTGCAACGGCGGAGACTATTGGATGTATGATGCGGCCGGCGGCGGTAGACCTCAGCCGATCGAAGGACCGCCGGGCGACTTTGAGTCTTCGACGGAAGTCAGTCCGGGGCCGGGACACCCGAGCGGTGACACGAGTATAGTCGGATGGAGAGGGCGTCTGGTCGAAGAATCGGTTTCGCCGGACGGCAGGATGAGAGCGGCGGTGATCCAGGACTGGTCTCCGTTTCATTTTGAGGTGGTCGTGCTGCGGCGGACGGAACAGTAAGCGATCCCACTCTAGCAGAATTGTGGCGCGTTCTGGAAGTTATGGAACTTCAAGCGAATCGGGAATTGACAAAGGGTTTTTTGCGTGATATTCTCACTTCAATTAGAATCCTGCGGAGGAAGTCCGCATCCAAACCGGGATGATTTGATAGCGTGAGCAATCAAAGACCTGACGAAGTTACGACGATTGCCGATCTGATTTGCAGCGAGGATGATGCGCTCTTGCCGATCAACCTGTTGGACGGGCCGAGCGCCGCGGAGATCCTGTTGTCGAGCAACCTGCGCTATGAGTGGCGCGGGTTTTCTTTTGGCAACTTTTGGTTTGGTTATTATTTTGGTGTGAACCAACCGTCTCCGCTGGTTGAGGAGCGTTGGGCTGTGTAAGGGCAGCTGGCGTAGAAACACTCAAAGCGTGGAGACGAACTCCACGCTTTTTTTGTTGGCATTCAGGCGTGTTCGGGGACAAGGTCTGGCCCCGTTATCGGGTGAGGGAGCGCGGACAAGGGGCAAGTTTGCAGAGTGAGCAGCGCCTGTGGGGCGAGTTCCCGGGGCTAGCGATGGGGGGAGCCGTGATCTGTCGAGGAATACGGGGTGCGACGACGGTTGAAGAGGACACGCCTGAGGCTATATTGCGAGGCACGCGTGAACTCCTGGCGCTGATGATCCGTCTAAACGGGATAGAGTCGGTTGATGTGTGCAGCGCCATATTTACGACGACCCGCGATATTGTGAGCCAGTATCCGGCGCTGGCGGCGCGCCAGCTGGGGTGGATGGATGTGCCGCTGCTTTGTGGGCACGAGATGGAGGTTCCCAACAGCGTGGCGATGTGTGTGCGGATCATGGTCCACTGGAATACCGACACGCCGCAGGAAGAGATACACCATGTCTATCTGAAGGAGGCCCAGAGCCTGCGTCCCGACCAGAGCCTAGCTTCAGAGATCGATATGGACGAACTCAACCGCTGGATTGACGAGCAGCTAGCCAACTTGGCCGAGGGCGACTGAGCGGCCGCACGGGCAGCGGTGACCGGCTGGATGGGATGGTCGGGATCGTAGACAGCAAGATTGGAGCAGTCCGATGAGAGTTGTCGCTTTTCAGGGAGAGAACGGCGCCTATTCCGAGGAGGCGATCCGCCAGCAGTACGGGGCCGACGTTGAGACGTTGCCCTGCCGCACGTTTGAGGATATTTTTGCGGCGCTTGACGAGGAGCGGGCCACAGCCGGGGCGGTGCCGGTGGAGAACTCGCTGGCGGGCAGCATAAACAAGGCGTACGACCTGCTGCTCGACCACGATTTTCGCGTGCAGGGGGAGATTCTGCTGCGCGTGCAGCACAACCTGTTGACGCTGCCGAGCAACGGGGAGAAGATCGAGCAGGTGCGCAGCCATCCGCAGGCGCTGGCGCAGTGCGAAGGGTTTCTGAACCGCCACGGATACGAGGCGATTCCCTGGTACGACACTGCGGGCAGCGCCAAGGAGCTGGCCGAGAAGCCGGAGCCGAATGTGGGCGTGATTGCAAGCGTACTGGCCGGCGAGATCTACGGGCTCGAGGTTGTTCAGAGTGGCATCGAGGATTTGCACTACAACTTTACGCGTTTCTTCGTCGTCGGCAAGGAGGACGCGGAACCCACGCCAAACGCCAAGACTTCGCTCGTCTTTGCCACGCCGCACAGCCCCGGGGCGCTCTATGCCTGTCTCGGGGAGTTTGCCGAGCGCAACATAAACCTGGCGAAGCTGGAGAGCCGCCCGCGCCGCAACCGCCCGTGGGAGTATGTCTTTTACCTGGATTTTATGGGGCACTGGCAGGAGCCGGACTGCAGCGCCGCGGTTCTCGGCCTACTCAATCGGGCAGCATTTGTGAAGATGCTGGGCAGCTATCCGGCGGCGGCTGTACCGACGCAGGAGCAGTTCGCGCAGGAGGCGAGCCTGCAGATTTAGGTTTGATACAACGATGGTTTGGGGCATCGAGAACGGGAACTGATGCGCCCTTAATTTTCAAGAGCAGTTTGCTCACATAAGGACAATCGATCAGGAGAGTGAGATGGTCGTCGTAATGAAACCGAGTGCCACCGCCGCCGAAATCGGGAATGTCATCCAGCGCGCCGAGGCGCTCGGCGCGCAGACACAGCCGATCTATGGCCAGGACCATACCGTAATCGCTCTGATCGGCGATCTGACCCAGGTCCGCAGGGAGACGTTCGACGCGATGAGGGGCGTGTTGAAGACCGTCCGCATCCAGGACCCTTACAAGTTGGCGAGCCGGGCGACCCATCCCGAGGGCACAGTGATTGATGTGGGCGGAATCAGATTTGGCGGCGACGAGGTCGTTGTCATGGCCGGGCCCTGCAGCGTCGAGAGCCGTGCGCAGATAATCGAGACGGCGATGGCGGTGAAGGAAGCGGGCGCAAGCGTACTGCGCGGCGGCGCGTTCAAGCCGCGGACCAGCCCATACAGTTTTCAGGGCCTGGGTGAAGAAGGCTTGAAGTACCTGGCCGAGGCGAGAGAGATGACCGGGTTGCCGGTGATTTCGGAAGTAATGACGATTGAGGCGATCGACATGGTGGCCGAATACGTCGATATTCTACAGATCGGTGCGCGCAACATGCAGAACTACGGTCTGCTGCGGGCGGTTGGGAAGGTGCAACGGCCGGTCATGCTCAAGCGGGGCATCAGCGGCGAGATCAAGGAGCTTCTGATGTGTGCCGAGTACATTCTGAGCAACGGGAACATGGAGGTGATGCTGTGCGAGCGGGGCATTCGCACGTATGAGACAGCAACGCGCAACACATTCGACCTGAATGCCATTCCGGTATTGAAGCGGGCCTCCCATCTGCCGGTCGTCGCCGATCCTGCGCACGGAACCGGGGACTGGGAGCTGGTCCCGCCGATGTCGCTGGCTGCGGTGGCCGCCGGCGCCGATGCCCTCATTCTTGAGGTGCACCCTGATCCCGAATCGGCCATGAGCGACGGTGATCAGAGTCTTAAGCCGGAGCGGTTTGCCGAATTGATGAGTGGGCTGCGAAAGATCGCCGAGGCGGTTGGCCGCACAATTGCTGCGCCCGGCGTCCAGCAGAGCTTGCCTGTCGATGCCGACGGGAGGCAAGCCGTCCTGGCCTGACAAAGCGTACAGTGAGCGGGCGGGCAGGCAGTTTCGCCTTTCTGCCGAATTCATCCTACATTGATATTTCAACGGCACAACTGTATCAGGAGAGGATCTATCAATGATTGTCGTAATGAAGCAGCACGCAGCGCCGGAAGAGGTGGAAGCGGTCGTCAAGCGCGTCGAGGAACTTGGCTATAAGGTGCATCTCAGCCGGGGTGAGGCGCGCACAATCGTCGGTATCATTGGCGCCGACGACTATCTGATCCAGCAGGACACGTTTGAGGTGCTGGATGGCGTGGAGAAGACGGTGCGCATCATGCAGCCCTACAAGTATGCGAGCCGTGACTTCGTTCCATCATCGACGGCGATTCCGGTCAACGGCATCACCGTCGGCGGTGAGAGGATCGTCGTGATGGCGGGGCCATGCAGCGTCGAGAGCCGCGAGCAGATTCTGGAGACTGCGCACGCGGTGAAGGAGGCGGGCGGCTCGGTGCTGCGCGGGGGCGCGTTCAAGCCGCGCAGCAGCCCATACAGCTTCCAGGGTCTGGGTGAAGAGGGGCTCAAGTATCTGGCCGAGGCCCGCGAGCAGACGGGTCTGCCGGTGATCACGGAAGTGATGAGCTCTGAGGACATCGAACTGGTGGGTGACTACACGGACATCTTCCAGATAGGCGCGCGCAACAATCAGAATTACTCGCTGCTGAAGGCGGTTGGCAAGACGAGCAAACCGGTCTTTCTAAAGCGGGGGATCAGCGGCACGATCCAGGAGTTGCTCATGGGGGCGGAGTATATACTGAGCAACGGCAACATGCAGGTGATGGTCTGCGAGCGGGGGATCCGCACGTACGAGACGGCCACGCGCAACACGTTCGACATCAACGCGATTCCGGTGTTGAAGCAGCTGACGCATTTGCCGGTAGTGGCCGACCCTGCGCACGGAACGGGTCAGTGGGAGTACGTGAGCCCGATCGCGAAAGCTGCGGTAGCCGCCGGTGCCGATGCCCTGATGATCGAGGTGCATCCCAACCCGTCCAAGGCCTGGAGCGACGGCGCGCAGAGCCTCACCTTTCAGCGGTTCGGCAACTTGATGAAGGAGCTGCGCTCAGTTGCCAGTGCGGTTGGGCGCGAGATTTGAGGCAAGGTTTTCCGTTTTCGGTTTTCCGCCGCCCAATTGCAGTGGCTGCGGAGTCACCTAAACTCAGAAACGGATTATGAAATCTCTGTCTGATTGCAGCGTCACCGTGATTGGGCTTGGCCTGATGGGGGCAAGCCTGTGCATGGACCTGAAGCGGCGGAACCTCTGCCGTGAGGTACGGGGCGTCACGCGTAGCATCAGCACGATTCTGCGCTCCTTCGAGGAGAACGCGGTCGACTTGGCAACAACCGACCTCGGTTCCGGCGTCGCGGGCGCGGACATCGTCATACTCTCGACACCGGTGCGGGCCGTCGTCTCGATACTTGAGCGGTTGGGGCCGATCCTGTGGCCGGGAACCGTTGTCATGGATATGGGAAGCACCAAGGCGGAGATCTGCGCGGCGATGGAGAGCCTGCCGCCGAGGATCCAGCCGATCGGCGGCCATCCGATGACGGGCAAGGAGACTGCGGGTTACGCGTCAGCCGAGAGCGGCCTGTACGAGCAGGCGCCGTGGGTGTTGACGCCGCTTGCGCGCACGAGGCAGGAGACGGTCTCACTTGCGACCGAGCTGGTCAGGGCGATCGGGGCCTTTCCGATTGTGCTTGAGCCGGTCCGCCATGACCGGCTGGTGGCCGCCATCAGTCATCTGCCGTACATGCTTGCGAGCGCGCTGGTGCATACGGTGGCTGACGGCGCGGCGACGGACAGCACCGTCTGGGAGCTGGCGGCGAGCGGATTCCGCGATACGAGCCGTGTGGCGGCCAGCGATACGCAGATGTTTCTCGACATTCTGATGACCAATCGGGGGGCGGTCCTGACGCAGCTGGATGCGTTGGGCGGGCATCTGAACGAGTTGCGGACGCTGCTGGCGGACGGTGACGAAGAGTCGTTGCGCGAAAAGCTTTCCTGCTCGCAGTCGGTGCGAGCAGCGTGGCAACAGAAGAAGGGGTTGCAGGCGGCGCAGGCGGGCGACTGAGACCGCAGAATTCGGAGGCGCCGGCGACCGTCGTGCTCCTGGCATTGCCGCTGGGAGCGTTACGGCGCGATCGCCGTCCCGTTCAACTGTACGAAATTCACCTATTCATTTTCTTATGGCAGACATTCTCAAGATCAGGAATAGCGGGCCGCTGGTTGGCCGTTGCACCGTTCCGGGCGATAAGTCGATCAGCCATCGAGCGGTGATTTTCAGCTCGCTGGCAGAGGGGCGCTCCTACATTCGGAACTTTCTGGACGGGCATGATTGCCGCGCGACGATGAACATCATGCGGGCAATGGGCGTGGTAATCGACGAGATCAGCCCGACCCAATTGGAGATTCAGGGAGTCGGTATCGACGGTCTGCGGGAGCCGGAGGGCGTGTTGGATTGCGACAACAGCGGCACCACAATGCGCCTGCTGGCGGGGCTGCTCTCCGGGCAGGAGTTTGTGAGCGTTCTCAGCGGCACGGCCCAGATCCGCGGCCGTCCGATGGCCCGCATTGTTGAACCGTTGCGTTCGATGGGCGCGCAGGTCCATGGGCGGCAGGGCGGCAAGTATGCGCCTTTGACGATGGTGCCCAGCCGCCTGAAAGCGATTGAATACGAGATGCCGATCGCCAGTGCGCAGGTGAAGAGCTGCCTTCTGCTGGCGGGACTGTTCGCGCATGGACTGACCGTCGTCCACCAGCCGGGGCCGGCCCGCGATCACACCGAGCGCATGCTGATCTCGATGGGCGCGCCGGTCTCTGCGCTCGGCAACACGACACACAGTGAGCGGCCTCAGTCCCCGCTCAAACCAATGAGTCTGTTCGTTCCCGGCGACATCTCCTCGGCCGCCTTTCTGCTTGTGGCCGCCTCGGCGCTGCCCGATAGCAACCTGACGATCCTCGACGTTGGTATCAATTCCACGCGTACGGGCATCGTGGACGCGCTGTCGGAGATGGGAGCCAGCATTCGGCGCAGAGAACGGCCACATCAAGGGGGGGAGCCGGTCGCGGACCTGATTGTCAGCGGCGGCGGCCTGCAAGGGCTGGAGTTTGGCGGCGGGGAGATCGTCACGATGATCGACGAGCTGCCGGTCTTGGCGGTCGCCGCGACGCAGGCGGAGGGCCGCACGGTGGTGCGCGATGCCCAGGAGCTGCGGGTCAAGGAGACCGACCGGATCGCCACGACCGTTTTCGAGCTCAAGAAGATGGGGGCACAGATCCAGGAGAGGCCTGACGGATTCATCGTTGACGGGCCGACGCCGCTGAGGGGCAATACGGTTGACAGCCACGGCGATCACCGGTTGGCGATGGCGCTGGCGGTGGCCGGTCTGATCGCCGACGGCGAGACGACGATACGCAACGCGCAGGTTACGGCGGACAGTTTCCCTGGATTCGAGACCACGTTGCGCGCCCTGGAGGTGGAGGTGCAGGAACTGGATCGGGCAAGCAAAAATGAGTGAAAAGCATCAGGATAGTGTCGACTCGGACCCGTTTCCGATCGACATCAACGCCGCGACTACACTGGTCGGTCTGTTCGGCTGGCCGGTAACCCATTCGATCAGCCCGCAGATGCACAACGCCGCGTTTGTGTCGCGTCAGATGAACTGGCGGTACGTGGCGTTCGGTGTATCGCCCGAGCGGGTGGGGGAGGCTGTCGCGGCCCTGCCTGCGCTGGGTCTGCGGGGTGTCAATGTAACGGTGCCGCACAAGCAGGCGGTGATGCCCCATTTGCAGCACTGGACTGCCGCGGCCGAGGCGATCGGCGCGGTCAACACGATCATTGTTGGCGAGGACGGGCAGCTGACCGGGGACAACACGGACGCGGCCGGATTCATCGCCGACCTGCGTGCGCACGGGGTCGATCCCGGCGGTAAGCGCACGTTGATCATTGGGGCCGGCGGTTCGGCCAGGGCGGTGGTCTACGGACTGGCCGAGGCGGGCGTCCGGAGCGTAAGGATTCTCAATCGCACCGTTGCCAAGGGGGCCGAGCTGGCGGCGACGATGCAGAGTTATTTCCCCGAGATTCTGATCGATGGAGGGCCGTTCCCCGACGGAGTGGCCGCCGGGGCAGACGGCGCCGGTCTGATCGTCAACTGCACTTCGCTTGGCATGGACCCGCACATCGAGGGGCTTCCGTGGGAGGAGGATGTCGAGTTTCGCGAGGATCAGATCGTCTATGACCTGGTTTACATTCCGGCGATGACGCGTCTGCTGCAGCTGGCTTCGACCGATGGGGCCAAGGCGATCGGCGGCCAGGGCATGCTCGTCTACCAGGGCGCGATTGCGTGGGAGAAGTGGACCGGCGAAGAGGCGCCCGTCGAGGTGATGCAGCGGGCGATCAATACTATTTTTGAGCGCAGATGACGGGAAGCAGCCCGTTGGTCGCGATACGCACAGTGAGGAACCGATGACTCTAACAACACCATCATCTGTTAACTTCGGCGCGGTGCCCGACGAGAGCGGGCGTTTCGGACCTTACGGCGGAAAGTATGTGCCCGAGACGCTGATGCCGGCGCTCGATGAGCTGGAAGAGGCCTATCTCAACGCCCGCAACGACCAGGCGTTTATGGCCGAACTGGCGCATCTGCAGCATACCTACGTCGGCCGGCCGACGCCTCTGACTTATGCCCGGCGCCTGAGCGAAGAGTTGGGCGGCGCGCAGATCTATCTGAAGCGGGAGGACCTGGCCCATTCGGGCGCGCATAAGATCAACAACGCGCTGGGCCAGGCGCTGTTGATGAAGCGAAAGATGGGCAAGACGCGCATTGTGGCGGAAACCGGCGCGGGCCAGCACGGTGTCGCGACCGCGACCGCGGCGGCGCTGCTGGGCATCGGGTGCATCGTCTATATGGGCACGGTCGACATGGAGCGTCAGAAGCCGAATGTCTTCCGCATGCAGCTGCTGGGCACCGAGGTGCGTTCGGTCGACAGCGGTTCGCAGACGCTCAAGGATGCGATCAACGAGGCGATACGCGACTGGGTCACAAATGTGGAGACGACCCACTATCTGCTTGGAAGCGCGCTCGGTCCCCATCCTTACCCTGCGATGGTGCGCGATTTTCAGTCGATCATCGGGCTGGAGTGTTACACGCAGATGCAGGAGCCGGCCGAGGGCGGCCCGGGGCGGTTGCCCGATGCGATCGTGGCCTGTGTGGGCGGGGGGAGCAACGCCATCGGCATCTTCCATCCATTTCTCGAAGAGGAGAGCGTGCGTCTGATCGGCGTCGAGGCGGGGGGCCACGGTATCGAGGACGGCGCGCACGCGGCGAGGTTCGCCGATCCTGAGCGCGGCCGGCTGGGCGTACTTCAGGGCACCAAGAGTTACGTGCTCCAGGACAGCGACGGCCAGATCGCGCTGACCCACTCGATTTCGGCCGGCCTGGATTACGCCAGCGTCGGTCCCGAACACGCCTGGCTGCGGGACGTGGGCCGGTCGGAGTACACGTACTGCACCGATACGCAGACGTTGAAAGGTTTCAAGGCGCTGTGTGAATTGGAGGGGATCATCCCCGCGCTCGAGAGCGCTCACGCGATCGGCTATGTGCTTGAACTGGCGCCGCAGATGGAGCGGGACCAGGTGATTCTTGTCAATTTGAGCGGGCGCGGCGACAAGGATTTGGGGACGGTGATGCAGACAATCGGTGGAGACAGTCAATAGCGCCCTGTTTGGGCGCGAGGTGAGAGATGAGCGGAGTCAGACGCATTGAGCGGCTTTTTGGAGAGCTGAAACGGACAGGCAGGGCCGCGTTCATGCCCTATCATGCGATGGGTTATCCGACGCGGCAGCAGTCTATTGACGTCGTTGCAGCACTGGCAGAGGCCGGGGCGGACCTGTTTGAGATTGGGATTCCGCACAGCGACCCGCTGGCGGACGGTCCTACGATCCAGACGGCAACCTATGCGGCGCTGATGGGCGGGACGACGGTGGCCGATTGTTTGCAGATGATGCGGGAGCTGCGCGCGCAGGGGGTTGAGCAACCGTTCTGCGCGATGAGTTATTATAATCCCATTCTGGCGTTCGGCGAAGAGCGGTTTGCGCACGCCGCGGCGGACGCGGGGGTAGACGGATTGATTGTGCCAGATCTGCCGCCGGGCGAGTCGGAGCGGCTCGAGCCTGCCTGCCGGGCGGCGGGCCTGGCGACAATCTATATGCTGGCCCCGACCAGCACCGAGGAGCGGATCAAGTCGGTGGCGCGCCATGCGACCGGATTCATCTATCTTGTGAGCGTAACCGGCATTACGGGCGCGCGTGACGAGTTGCCGCCGGGGCTGCAGGGCTTTGTCGAGAGGGTGCGACGCCACACGGACCTGCCCCTCGCCGTCGGATTCGGAATCAGTACCGGTCCGCAGGCCGCGCGCGTGGCCGAAATCGCCGAGGGGGTAGTTGTGGGTTCGGCGCTGGTCAAGGCCGCCGGTTCAACCAACGGCGTCAGCGAGGTGCGCACGCTGGCGAGGCAGCTGGCCGATGGCAGCCACGGGCTGGCGGTGGATTGACAGGCGGCCGGTCCTACTGAACGCGATTGTGCATGACGGGACGCAGCTTGAGCCCGAGCTGGAGTGAGAACCGGGCGTCGGCGTCGTTCAGGTCGAGCCGTGTGATGCCGGAGATTCGCTGCAGGCGATAGGTGAGCGTATTGCGGTGGATGTGCAAGGCGGTCGCGGTCTGGCTGAGGTTGCCGTGGCAGGCGAAGAAGGCCTCGAGCGTCTCGACCAGCTCGGCGTTGTGGTTCTGGTCGTGTGCGATCAGCGGTTCCACTGTTTTGCGATAGAAGCGGGCGGCTTCGCCGCTTCCTCCCAGCCCGGTCAACAGCTGATAGAGTCCCAGGTCCCCGAAATAGGTCACAGGCGACGCCTGCCAGGAGTTTCCCATGCGCCAGCTTTCGCGCGCCTGGTCCAGGCTGCGCAGCCAGTCGCGCACCGAGGCGGCAGGACGACCGATTCCGATCACGATCTTGGCCCTGGAAAAGAGTGTGGTGAAGTGTTCAACCAGATGGCTGGCGGTTGCTTTGAACTCGCGTCCGCTGCTGGTGTTGTCTGACGGCCAGAAGAGCAGTACGGCTTCCGGGCGAACAGATAGCAGAACGGGGTCTTGTTGGCCTTCCAGATAGTTGCGCAGGGCGTTGGGCCAGTCCTGGATGCCGTCTGCCTGGACCAGCCAGGCCGAATGCGGCCGGGTCAGATCGAATCCGAGCGACAGGCCGCGCTGAATCCAGGCCTCTTCGTCGGCGATTTCGGTGGCGAGCAGCTCATCCAGAAAGACGGCCCGCATTTTTTCCTCGACCGCGCCGACTGCCTGCTCACGGCTCCAGGCCAACGCGGCCGCGCCGGCGCCCTGGATTACCGCCAGGCGTTCAACGGTTGAAATCTCCTCCCGCGGGCCGCCGTTTGATCGCAATAGGAAGCAGTATCCCTCGATTCGTTCGGCGACAATGACCGGGCTGACCACGAGCTGGCGGAAGCGCTGGATTCCTTCGACGTGGAGGATGCCGGTCAGCTCGTTGTTCTCGGACAGTTCAGTGCCGAATTCGGCGGCCAGCCAGCTGCGGAGGGTGGTGCGGCTGGGCAGAGAGGCCAGTACGCGGCGCTTGTGCTGTTCGGTCAGGGCCTCGAGACCGGCGGATGCGATCGGGATGCCTTCATCTTTGAGGAAGAGAACGGGTTGTTCGGAGAAGCGGGCCAACAAGTCGGCCATCATCTCCAGTCCGCCGCCGTCGAGCTCGATCTGGGTCAGTTCGCGTTGCAGATCGGCTGCCTTGGCTGCGAGGTAGCCGCCGCGGTCGACGATGAGACGGATTACGGTGCGCTCGATCGACTGAAGCGATTCGGAGTCGGCGAGGGCGATCAAGGGGATCCGGTTTTCCCTGGCGACTTCGATGGCGTCTTCGGGCACATCGCCCAGCACACCGACGGCGGCGATCTGGGCCTGGTGCAGGCTGTTGACGACGCGATCGAGGCGCATCTGGGGATCAATCTGGCGCAGGTCGTTGATATCGATAAGCGCCAGCTCTTCGCCTTCGAGATTTGAGAAAGCGGGGGGACTGGGGCGCAGGCTGCAGGCCCAGCTTACCGGCCGGTCGAGCAGTTCCTCGCCGAAGAGGATGCGGGATCCGTCGGGCAGGGCCAAGCGGTAGATCTCTTCAAGGGTGGTCGCGTCGCGGTACATGATCCAAACCAGCCTGGGCGTTCGGCGCTGTGTGCTGCCCGGCAGCGGGCGGTTGGGTCTGTGTCAATGGGTACAGAATTGAATCAGCGGGCGCTGCAACCCGCCCGCTGAACCGGTCGATTCGTTTCACTTGTGGCGCGGGGGGCGCCCAGTGCAGAAATTCTTCGACTATTTGCTCCAAGCGCTCAGTGCCCAGCCGACGGCGGCGCCCCATACGGCCCAATATAGCGTGGTGGCGACCGTGGGCCAGGTGTTGGGGTTCTGTCCTGCTGCAATGAAATAGACGATAAAGCCGATAATCAGACCGATGATGCTGGCCAGCAAGAGTTTGCCAATCGACTGATTCGGGCTCATCGCGCCGACCACGATCGGCCAAATGATCGCCGATAGGATGCTTAAGACAAGACCGACGAGGACAAATCCAAAGTCTGCCGTGAATACGCCGGGAAGAACGACGGCGGCAATAAAGAGGATGTTGCCGATCAGGCCGGCGATGACGGGTCGCCAGTTCTGGCCGAGAGCGCCGCGGGCTAAGTCGTAGCCGACGATGGGGGCGGCGCCGATAATGATGCCCAAGAGGCCTCCCAGCACGGGCACACCCTGCAGCAGCGCCATGAGCAGGGCGACAACAGCCGCGGCCACGGCAGCGAAGAGGGGCGCTTTCCAGCGTTCGGTGTTTGTCTCAGCGACGGTTGCGGCAGTCAGAATTGTCATCTTGGGACCTCCCCGTTCGGGTCGTATCTACTGATTCCGTGTAACGCCTCCACCAGAAGGGGGAGGCATGTTGATGATCGCGCCCACCGCCGAATGCGGGGCCTGAGAAGGCATGCGCTACTGTTCGCCGGGAAGCAGTTCCCACTTCTCGGCGGACCAGCCGCTGACAATTAGATATAGCTGCGGCGCGCGGCCCCGGCACAGGACCAGAACGAGATTACTCTCCTCGGTCGCCGCAATGTCATCCAGCCAGATTCCTTCGTTGACCAGTGACTGCATTATTTTACCAGCCCGCTGCCAGCCGCGCAAGGGTTCGCTTTCAGGATCAGGGAAAACGCTGGCTCCGTAAAGCGTCAGGAGCAGGTTGTTTTCGAGATAGAGGTCGAGATCGAAGAGGACGCGATTCTCCGGCGCCGGCCTTTCGGTTGATTCGTCGGCAATCGACTCTTCCCAGAGCGCCAGCCCCACAACCTTTTCGCCGGCGACAGTCTCGACAAGTGCCGCGTACTGCTCGTCGTCCAGCTGGAGATGAAGAGCCGGCTGGGCCAAGCCGTTTTCGTTTGCTGAAGTCTCGCTCATATTGAACTGGGCCGCCGCAATTGGGGTGCGCTGGGCGAGAGTTGCGCCAGGGTACCCGTCGGTTATTCCCGTTCCGGTCCGATCACGATCATGCGGGTGGGGATGGTTACCGGTTCGGCGAAAAACTGGCCGCCGGCTTCAAAGTGGCTGAACTGGACCGGAAGCCCCTGGTCGATGAAGAGATTGGGGCCGTTCATGGCGTGAAAGTGGAGGTGGGGCCCGGGCGAGTTGCCGCTGTTCCCGACGCGTCCGAGCAGCGCGCCGCGCCGGACCATTTGGCCCTCGTTGACCTCTAAACTGGCCTGTTGCAGATGGGCGTAGTAGCTGAACTCGCCGTTGGCATGGCTGATGGCGACGGCGTTGCCCAGCAGGCGGCGCATATCGCCTCGCATCATGGCTTGGTCGGGGATGGCGCCGGGAGCCATGTCGGGCATATCGAAACAGAGAAATGCCACTTTGCCGCCTGCCGCGGCGTAGACCGGCTGATTCCAGCTGAAGTGGTCGGAGAGCGCGCGTCCGTCGCCCTGATGTGTGCGCCCTTCCGGGCCCAGCTTCACGAAATCGAGGGCGAAGGGCTGGCTGTAGACCTCCGTCTTGTGAAAGTCGCTCCAGTCGCCGGCCTGAACGGTCCACCATGCGCCCGCGAGCGGAAAGTAGAGATCGGTCTGCTGCTCGTGATAGGCGACGGGCGCCTGGCAGTGCGCCTGCAGACTCTTCCCGTTTTCGGAGGCCGCGGCCGTGCCTGGCCCTCGGGCGACGGCGGTAATCTCCACATGCGAAAGGCGATCATGCGCGTGAAGAAGAAACTGGAGGCTGCGAACAGCGAGGCCGGTGTTGGCCGCGATGGTCAGATCGGACTCGCCGGTGCGGTCACGGACAACGCGGGCGGACCAGCGTTGCTCGAAGAGCAGTTGATGGCCGCGATAGCCCTGGAAGACGAGGCCCTGCAGTTTGGCATCGCCGTCATAAGCGGTGATGCCGAGGTCGAAAGCGATCTCCTGAACCGGTCCGATGTTGGGGAACGGCATTCGGTCGTAAAGGCCCGCCACAACAGTCTGCGGGCGCGTTTCCAGCGAGAGTCGGGTCGGCACGGTCGGCGCTATCCTGTCGTCATGGTGTTACTGCGCGGCGTTGCGGCGCAAAGGTCTCTCACTTGGCTTCCATTTCCGATTCGTCCGACGCGGAAGGCAACTGCAAGCAGGCGGGCCGTCACCGGCAGGATCCGAGACCAACGGCCTACTTTCCGTTCGCCTCATTGATGAGGGTCGCGGCCTGCAGAACGGCCTCCTCGGGCGCGGCGGCACCGTCGAGCGTCTGGGCGATCATTTCTTCGGCATAGCCCCAGACCTCGTCCATTTCGGCGAGGTGGGGCAGGGGCAGGGCGGTGGCGGCCTGAAAGGAAAAGCCGGTCAGCAGCTTGTCGCCGCCGAGGTCGGCGTCTTTGTGCGCGGGCAGACGGCCGGCGATCTGCGCCAGCCGCGAAGCGCTCTCTGCGCTGGTTATGTGTCGCGCCAGCGCCAGGGCTTGCTCCTGCCTCTCGGCGGGGACAGACGCATTGAGGAAGACACCGTCGGCGCCCAACCAGGGACGGGCAGGACCGGCCGGGCCGTCAGGGAGCGGTGCAACGTCGAGATCTGCGCCAAACCGCTCGCGCAGCTCGTGGATACTCCAGGGTCCGTCGATGAAGAGAGCGAATTCCTCCTTCTTGAAGCGGTCCATCAGCATGCCATAGTCGAGGGCCGTGAAGATGCCGGGCGTCTCCTGGGCGCGCGAGAGCCAGTCGAGGAATTCGGCGGTCGCCGTTGATTGGTCGAGGATGACGCGGCCATCTTCGTCAAAGAGGGCGCCGCCGTAGGCCGGGATGGCCCAGAAGAGGTGGTAGAAGTTGGTGTAGATGCCGATTCCCTGGGAGGGCGAGGCCTGCGCCAGGTCGATGATGTCATTGGTGGCGGCCGGCAAGGCCTCATCGGCCAGCAGGCTTCTGTTGTAGTAGAGGGCTACCAGCTCGTAGTGTGTGGGCAGGCCGTAGAGCTGGCCGCGCCAGGAGAGATTCTCGACCGCCGCGGGGACAAATTGGGCCCGTTCCTGGGCGGGGACCCGGGTGTCCAGCGGCAGCAGGAGGTCTTCCGCTGCGAGCTGGCGCAGCCAAAAGCCGGGCGCCATGAGCAGATCGGGCCCGCCGCCGGCCCTGGCTGCCTCGGTGTAGGCCTGGGCTAGATCGCCGTAGGCGACGAAGTGGGACTGCACGCGGAGGTCGGGGCGTTCCTGGAGGAAGCGGGTCAGGATTTGGGTCAGGACATCGGCCTCGCTGCCGGTCCAACTGTGCCACAGTTCGATTGTCGTCGCGGCCGGTGTGCTTGCGGGCTGCGAGGCTTCGGGCGTGCCGGCGGACGATAAGGCGGTAAGCGTTGCCGTCGCGGCGGCTGTGGGCACGATTTCGACGGCTGGATCCAGGTCGGTCGGGGCGGGCGGCGGCGCGGTCGACCAGCCGTCGGGCCAGCGCGAGGAGATTATCAGTACGGCCGAGACGGCCAACACGTTCAGTATGGCGAGCGTCCAGAAGAGACGCCAACGGAAACTGGACATCAGTAGCGTAGGCGATTTAGCGCGCTCTCGGTGCGCGCGCTGGGCGTTTTTGCTTCGGTATTCATGCGGGCCGGTTCAGTGCAGCGCGGTCAAGAATCGAGGCTGCACTCAATCGACATGTTTCTCGTTCAGATGTGCCAGCAGCCCCTGCAGTCCCAGCAGGTAGCTGCGCCAGCCAAAGCCGCTAATTTGGCCGACACAGACCGGCGCGATGACCGAGCGGTGGCGAAACTCTTCGCGGCTGTGGACGTTGCTCAGGTGGACTTCGACGGCGGGCAGGGCGACCCCGGATATGGCATCCCGGAGGGTATAGGCGTAATGGGTGAAGGCTCCGGGATTGAAAAGAAGGCCGTCCGCCCATGTGCGGGCGCCGTGTATTTCATCGATCAGCACGCCTTCGTGGTTGCTCTGGACGGTGCGGATTTCGTTTTCGGGACCGGCCTCGTCGACCAGCTCGCGGTTGATCGTATCGAGCGTGACGTGCCCGTAGATCGACCGTTCGCGCGTTCCGAGCAGATTCAGATTGGGACCGTGCAGCACCAGGATCTTCGCCATGGGTCGCTCTCGTGTTGGCTGTGGCAAATCAGTTCGGCCGCAGCGGCGGCTTGCGAGCTGCGGCGGTTCAATCAACTCAGCTGTTATGTCAGCACGGACGCCAGCGCGTCGCGTACAAAGTCCGCGCCCGGGTCGTCGATAATCACGACATCTCCGATATCCTGGGGGATGATCAGACGCAGCATTTTACCCTGGCGCTTTTTGTCCTGGAACATCATCGCGTAGACCTCGTCCAGATCGAGGCCGCTCGCCGACGTGGGCAGGCCCAGCCTTTCAAGACAGTTTTCGATGCGGTCGGCGGTCGACTGGTCGCACCGGTCCAGGGCGACTGCCATGCGGGCGGCGGCGACGGTTCCGACGGCGACGGCCTCGCCGTGGCGCAGGCGATAGCCGCTGACCTGTTCGATGGCGTGGCCGAAGGTGTGGCCCAGGTTGAGGGTTGCGCGCCGGCCGCGCTCAAACGGGTCTTCGATTACGACGTCGACCTTCACGCGGACGGCGTCGGCGATCATATGGGTCAGGTTGGTGGGGCCTTCTTCTTCCAGCTGGCGGAAGAGTTCGGGCGCTCCGAGGATGCCGTGTTTCGCGGTTTCGGCGAGTCCGGCGCGGAACTCGGCCGCGGGCAGTTCGGTCAGGACGTCGGGGTCGATGATAACAACGGCGGGCTGTTTGAAGGCGCCGACAAGGTTTTTGCCCTGGGGCAGGTCGACGCCTGTCTTGCCGCCGACCGAGGCGTCGACCATCGACAGCAAGGAGGTGGGGACCTGCACAAAGGGCGCGCCGCGCAGGTAGGTAGCGGCGGCGAAACCGGCCATGTCGCCGATGACGCCACCGCCGAGCCCGATGATGGGGCTGCGGCGGTCGAGCCCGGCGGCGACGAACTGATCGTAGAGGCCCTGGACGGTTGCCAGCGTCTTGTGCGCTTCGCCTTCGGGAACGACACAGAGGACGGGTGCGTAGCTCTCCTGTTTGAGGCTATCGCTCAGCGTCTCGGCGTAGTGGCCGGCGATATCGGCGTTTGTAACGATCGCGGCCTGGCCTTTTGCCAGGTTTCGATTGGCGAGAAGGCGGCCCGATTGCGCCAGGACTCCCTCGCCCAGGCAGATGTGATAGTGACCGTCGGGCGTCGGGACGGTGATGCGCGTCATGCCGTCGATTTCGTTGTTGCCGGCCAGCGTGTCGACGACGCGTTCGGCAACGGCGGCGGCTTCAATGCCGTCAGTCGGCACATGCAGGGGAATGCGCGCGTAGGCCTCGCGCCGGCTGAGCAGAAGCCTCTCGATGTTGCGTCTCTTTTCGTCGCGGTCGCCCGACAGAAGGGGGCGGTCCTCGAAGGCCTCGACCCTCTCCAGCACGGTGTCGATGCCTGCGGTCAGGCAGATGACCGGACCGCTTTCGGCAAGGGTTTGCCGGTTCTCGTCGTTTACCAGGGCACCGCCGCCGGTCGCGATCACGAGACCGGACCTGCTCGCCAGCTGCTGGCAGAGGCGGGCCTCGGCCAGGCGGAAGACCTCTTCGCCGTCGTCGACGAAGACCTCGGCGATGGTCTTGCCCAGCTCGGCCTCGATGCATTCATCCATATCGACGAGCCGGCGCCCCAGGCGCTCGGCGAGGATGCGGCCGACGGTTGTCTTGCCCGTTCCCATGAAGCCGGTGATCGTCAGGTTGGCGTCGCCGGCTATGGGGATGTCGTGTGTTTGCATCGTCATGGAAGTGTGTGCGACTGCAAGATCTTTTTCCTGGCTCCGGTTCAGAAGAGCGTAAACTGGGAGGCGTCGACGCGTCCGGCCTGGTGCATGAGTACGGCGTTCATCAGCTCAATGGCCAGCCGGGATTCGAGCGTCACGCCGGCGCGCACGCCCACGCAGGGGTCGTGGCGGCCCTTTTCCAGGGCAAAGTCGATCTCCTCGAGGTTTTTGCGGACCGACTGCTGGGCTTTCTGGATTGTCGAGGTGGGCTTGAATCCGACGCGGCAAACCAGGGGGGAGCCGGTGGTCATGCCGCCGATCAGCCCGCCGTGGCTGTTGGACTGGTAGCCGCTGCGGCGAATCGGGTCGTTGTTCTCGCTGCCCTTGCGGGGGATGACACGCACGCCGTCGCCCACCTCGCAGGACTGGACTGCGTTCAGCCCGCCAAGGGCGCCCATCAGACGCAGTTTGAGGCTTTGATAGAGCGGCTCGCCGGCCAGGGACGGCGGATTGACGGCGACAACTTCGACGGCGGCGCCGAGCGAATCGCCCTCGATGCGGGTGCGTCTGATCAGCTGCCCGGCCTCCTGGGCGAACTCTGGATCGAGCGAGCGAATCTCGGCTTCGCCCAGCCTGGCTTCGACCGCGGCGATCGCATCTGCATCGATTGTTTGCAATTGTTGCTGCTCGGCCACGTTCTGGAAATGCTGCGCCAGACTCAGATCGGTCCGCAGCGGGCCGACCTGCGAGATCGAAGAGATGATATGGGTGCCGAAGCGTTCTCCCAGAAAGATGCGGGCGATGGACCCGCCGATTACGTCCGAGATCGTGGAGCGGTAGCTGGAACGGCCGCCGCCGCGAATGTCGACGAAGCCCTGCGACTTGTGATACTTCACTAGGTCGGTGTGGCCGGGGCGCACCTCGCCGCGCGGGCCGGCAAACTGGTCGTAGTGGCGTGAACGCTGCGACGTGGAGAGCACGAGCGCCGCGATCGGCTCGCCGGTTGTGAATCCTTCCTCGTAGCTCTCGGTGCCGGAGCCGGACTCGCCGCCTACTGCGACAGCCGGCCCTGCAAGAAGACGATCAATTTCTCCTTCGGTGTAGAGGCCGGAGAGCAGGGCCACCCTGTCGGCTTCCTGGCGCGGGGTGCCGTGGCGGTTGCTGCCGGGACGGCGGCGGTCGAGATAGGATTGCACGTCTGCTCGGCGCAGGCGCAGTCCGGCCGGACAGCCGAAAACGATGGTGGTTACGCCGGGGCCGTGGGACTCGCCGGCGCCGGCGACTGCGAAGAGGGGGCCTCCCAGGATTTCCATATTTCAGCCCCTCACTGGTCTCTGCCGCCGTCAGCCTGTGGACTCTGCGTTTTGGCTGCGGCAATGAATGCCCGGACTGCGGCGGCGTCTTTGCGACCGGGTCCGATTTCGACGCCGCTGCTGACGTCCACGGCCCAGGGCTGTACGGTTTTGACGGCGGCGGCGACATTCTGCGGAGTCAGGCCGCCGGCGAGGACAAGGCGCGGGCAGGTGCGAGCCAGTTCGGCGGCGGCCTGCCAGTCGGCGCGTTTGCCGGTGCCGCCGTACTCGTTGGGGTCGTAGGCGTCGATGAGGACCTGGGGGCCGTCGGCGGGGCCGAGATCGGCGTACCACTCGGCATCGAGGCTGGCTTCGGCTGCGCTGGTCGGCCGCAGGGCCTTGAAGCCGCGTCCCTGGAGTGACTCGACGACTGCGGGCGGCTCGTCGCCGTGCAGCTGGGCGAAGTCAATATTGGCGCGCTGCAAGGTTTCTGCGATCACGTCAGGCGTTTCGTTGACGAAGACGCCGATACAGCGCGGTGCGTTGTGGGGCGGTGCGCTGTTGGGCGTCGTGTGCCGGGTGTTGGCGGCGGCATCGCCGGCCAGTACGGCGGTGATCTCGGCGGCCTGTTCGGGCGCGATGTAGCGGGGGGACTTGCGGAAGAAGATGAAGCCCAGGAAGTCGGCGCCAGCGCGGGCGGCGCAGAGGGCGTCATCCAAATTGGTAATGCCGCAGATCTTTACTCGCGTCATTGTTTTACCCGTCTACCAGAGTGATTTTCTTCGCAGCCCGACGCACACAGCGGGCTTTCAGACTCCTGCCCCGGTCATGGCCTGGCCCCACACGATCAGCGGTGCGATCGCGATGCTGGGCAGCAGGTTGGCGACCCTGATCCGCTTCACTTCGAGCAATGACAGTCCGATGCCGAGGATGACAACGCCGCCGGTGGCGGTCAGCTCGACAACCCAAGGGGTCTGGCGGGACACGTCTCCGAGCCCGCCACCGATTGCCATTGCCGCGGCGGACAAGCCGCCCTGTACGACGGCAACGGTGCCGGCGCTGAGGAGAACGCCCGGTCCCAGGCTGGCGGCGAAAGGGATGGCTGCGAATCCGTCCAGAGCGCTCTTGACCGCGAGAAGGTCGTAGTCGCCCAGCAGCCCGTCCTGGATGCTGCCCAGGATCGTCATTGGGCCGACGCAAAAGATCAGGCTGGAGGTGACGAAAGCCCGGGTTATGCTCCAGCCGGCCACTCTGCCCTGCCCCAGTCGTGTGCCCCAGCGGGCCTCGGCCTGGTCGCCCAGCCAGTCGAGCCCGTCGGAAATCCGCATCAACTCGCCGAGGACGCCGCCGACAACGATACTGAACAGCGGGACGAGGAGGTTGGCCGTCCCGCTCGCCATCACGACGCCGATCACGAGCACCATCAGGCCCAGTCCGTGCATGACCGTTTCCTGCACCCGGGCCGACATGCGGTTGCCGAGCAGCGTACCGATCGTGCCGCCGATCAGAACGGTGATGATGTTGAGGACTGTACCGGTCATAAGGGACGCAATCCGGGCATGGGCCGATCGTTCTTCGATATCCCTGTTTCAGCGTCTACCAGCGCAGACAAACTCGCGCACCTGTCCGCCCCGCTCGGCCTGAGGCAGCTTACAGAAGCTCTCGCCGACGAGAATGGCGTCGCAGCCCATTTCGGCCATGCGTTTGACGTCTTCCGGATTGCGGATGCCGCTCTCGCCGACCAGGATCTTGTCGGCGGGCACGTGTTCACGCAGCCGGGCGGTTGTCTCGATGTCGACGGCGAATGTCTTCAGATCGCGGTTGTTGACGCCGATTATCTGCGCGTCGACTTCGAGCGCGCGTTCGACCTCCGCTTCGTCGTGGACTTCGACCAGCGCGGCCATGCCGAGCCGGTTGGTCAGATTGAGCAACTCCTGCAGCTGCTGTTTCCCCAGAACGGATACGATCAGCAGCAGCGCGTCTGCGCCGGCGGCGCGCGCTTCGTAAACCTGGTAGGGGTGATATATGAACTCTTTGCGCAGGACGGGCGTGCGAATTTCTCCAGCGAGCAGGTGCTCTTTGATTTCGGTCAGGTAGGCGAGCTTCCCCTGGAAGAAGCGGGCGTCGGTCAGGCAGGAGATGGCGGCGGCGCCGTTGCGTGCGAAGGTCTCGGCGATAGCGGTCGGCGACCAGTCCTGGGCGATGAGCCCCTGGGAGGGGCTGGCGCGTTTGACCTCTGCGATGAGACTGGCGCCGGCTTCGGCAGTAAGCGCGGCGCCGAAGTCGAGCGGTGGTTCGGCGACGGCGGCGAGCGCTTTGAGCTGCTCTAGAGGCGCTTCTTCCATCAACTGCTGCACCTCCTGCCGCTTCCAGGACATGATCTTGTCGAGGACCTGTCCCTTGTGTTTGCTTATCTCCAGCTGCGAGAACCTGGCCATTGGGTCACTGTCCGCCGCCCAAACTGCGGGTCTTTTGGATGAATCTGTCGAGCAGGTCGTTGGCGGCGCCGCTGTCGATCGACTGCGCGGCGGCGTGAAGGCCGGCCTGCCAGTTGCCGCTGACGGTTGCAAGGGCGGCGGCCGCGTTCAATAGTACCACATCCCGCTTGGGGCCGCGCAGTTCGCCGCTCAGTATGCCGCGGGTGATGGCCGCGTTCACGGCTGCGTCTCCGCCTTTGAGTTCGTCCAGTGGTGCGGCGGGCAGACCGAGGTCGGCCGCTGAGATTTCGCCTTCGTGGACGGCGCCGTTGAGCAGCTGGCTGAAGCGGTTTACGCCGCTCGTGGTGAGCTCGTCGACTGCGCGTCCGTCGTCGATCGTGCCATGGACCACGAAGGCGGCGGTGCAACCCATCTGGCCGAGTACCCGGGCCATCGGCATCGTCAGATTGGGGCTGGGCACGCCGATGACCTGGTGGGTGGCGTTGGCGGGATTTGTGAGTGGGCCGAGTATGTTGAAGACGGTGCGGGTGGCCAGCTCGCGGCGCGGGCCGATGGCGTACTTCATGGCCGGGTGGTAGAGAGGCGCGAAGAGAAAGCCGATGCCGACCTCCTCGATGCAGGCTGCAACCTGTTCAGGGCCGAGGCCGAGCTCGACGCCCAGCTCTTCGAGGACATCGGCGCTGCCGCACTGGCTGCTGGCGGAGCGGTTGCCGTGTTTGGCGACCTTTTCGCCGGCGCCGGCGACAACAAAGGCGACGGTGGTGCTGATGTTGAAGGTCCCGGTCTGGTCGCCGCCGGTGCCGCAGGTATCGAGCAGCCGCTGTCCGTCGAGGGCGGGGCGTACCTGGACGGCGACGCGTTTCATGGCGCGGGCGCAGCCGGTGATCTCGGCGACGCTTTCTCCCTTCTGGCGCAGGGCGGCCAGAAAGGCGCCGATCTGGGCGTCGGTGGCCTCGCCGCCCATGATCTGTGTCATGGCTGCGTCGGCTGCGTCGGCGCTGAGGTCTTGTCCGGCGAAGACTGTCTCCAGCGCTTCATGAATCGGTGATGCCATCGGTATTCCTCCTCTTGGCACAAAGGGATCGTGCGGTTCCCGTGCAGCCCGGAAGCGCTCAGCCGGCCGCCGGTGCAGTCATGTGCGACTGTGTGATTTGAACGTTCATAATTTGCTCTATCTCGGTTGCGAGCAGGGTATCGTCTGCCTCGCTCAGCGGCGGCAGCTCCCAGACGTCCAGCGAGCTGCGAACGGCGGCTGTCAGTGCGCTGACGAGAAGGTCGCAGTAGGGTGATGCCGGGCTGTCCGACGCCAGGTCTTCCGCCGCGCGGTAATCCGTCGCGGGGGCCGGCATCTCCCTTTGTCGGACACCATCGAGCAGAAAAGTCACCGCCTGAAAGTTGAAGAGCCGCAGGTAGAGCTCTGTTCGATCCGGCAGGCTCGGGTCTGCCGGGCAAGGGCCGTAGCGATCCCACCAGCTTTCGCGGCTTTGATTTGCCCAGTCGTTTCCTTGGTAGAAGAGGAAGCGCGCGACCTCCTGGGCCGAGTCGCCAAGACCGAAGAATTCCCAGTCGACGAGCAGGACGCGGCCGGCGTGGAAGAGGGCGTTCTGTGCGGCCAGCTCGCCGTGGACCGGGGCGGGCGGCGTTTCGCCCAGCTGCTGCAGGGTGCCGTCCAACGTCCGGTGCGCGGCCGACCACAGCATGGCGAGGATTTCGCCCAGGAGCGGCGTAGGGCACTGCTCGATCCAGGCGCGCAAGGGAGCCTCACCCGCCTGCCAGATCTGCCAGAAGGTGAGCAGATTGAACGGGTGCGGACTGAAGCGCTGTACTGCGCCCGGATCGGCGCGGTGGATGCGGGCAACCGTTTCGGCGAGCGCGGCCGTGTGATGGGGATCGGTCAACTGAATGGGGTCGCCCGCGGCCCAGCGGTAGACCAGGAGTTGGCGCGGCAGCCCGTGGGGATAGCGATCGTACCAGAGGGGTTGCGGCGCCAGGCCGGCGGCGGCGAACTGTTCGTGCCCGCTAAACTGGCGGCGACTGCGGGCCTGGCCGGCATCGGTGAACATTTTGACGACAGCGTCGTGGCCGCCGCCAGTGCGGACGCGCCAGAGAAGGTTGTCGCGCCCCTGCCAGTGGTCCACAATCGTCACATCCTGATTGCGGAAGCGGCTGGAAGGGGCGTCGCTGAGATAGTTCTGAATGGCCTGCGTCCAGTCGATCATGTCTGTTCTGACGCTCAGATACCCAGGAAATTCCGCAGCAGGTCGTGCCCGTACTGGGTCAGGATGCTTTCGGGGTGGAACTGTACGCCGAAGATCGGCTTGGTGCGATGTTGGACGCCCATCAACTCGCCCTCGACCGTGTGTGCGGTCGCTACCAGGTCGGGCGGCAGCGGCTCTTCGACGATAAGGCTGTGGTAGCGGGTCGCGGTAAAGGGACTTGGGATGCCCTCGAAGAGGGGGCCGCCGCTGTGATGGATCGGGCTGACCTTGCCATGCATCAGCCTGGGGGCGCGTATGACGGCGCCGCCGTGGACATGCCCGATGCACTGCTGCCCGAGACAGACGCCGAGGATTGGTGTGCGGTCGCCCAGATGGCGAATGACGTCGTTGCTGACGCCGCTGTCTTCCTGGGGCGTTCCCGGCCCGGGGCTGATGATGACGCGGCTCGGCTGCTGTTCCATCAGCTCTTCGACCTCGATGGCGTCGTTGCGCCAGACGTTGATGCGGTTCGCCTCCTCGCCACCTGGCAAGGGGGTCTCCCGCACGATTTCGCCCAGAAACTGAACCAGATTGTACGTGAAACTGTCGTAATTGTCGATGACCGCGATCATTGCCCGATCCTTTCCAAGCTTCGATTCTAAGCTTTGGTCAGCCGCTTTTGACGGCGCTCATTGGCGCGGCGAATGCGGTTCCAGACGCCGGTCAGGCCCATTGCCTTCTTCATCTCCATAAGCGTTTGCCGCGCCTGCTCCTGCGCGCGCTGGGTGCCTTCATAGATGAGCTGATCGGTGTAGCCGGTCTGCTCCTCGAAGAAGGCGCGGCGCTCACGGATCGGTTCGAGGAAGGCTTCGAGCGCGTTGTACAGTTTGGTCTTTACCTCGACGTCGCCGACGGCGCCTTCGCGATAGCGGCTCTTGAGATCCTCCACTTCGGTTTTGTCGGGGTTGAAGGTTTCATGGTAGCTGAATACCGGATTGCCTTCGACGGTGCCGGGGATGTCGGCGCGGATGCGATTGGGGTCGGTGTACATGCTCATAACACTTTTTCTGACAGTGGCGGAGTCGTCGCTGAGCAGAATCGCGTTGCCCAGGCTCTTGCTCATTTTGGCCTGGCCGTCGGTGCCGACGAGCGTGCCGCCGACGATGTAGGCGTCCGGCAGGGGGAAGACTTCAGCGTAGGCGTTGTTGAATCGTCGGGCGATCTGGCGGCTAATCTCGATGTGGGACTCGTTGTCCTTGCCGACGGGCACGAGATGGGCGCGCGGCATGAGGATGTCAGCGGCCTGCAGGACGGGATAGCCGAGCAGGCTGTAGGGCATCTGCTCCATGCCGGCGGCGGCGGCCATGTCTTTGATGGTGGGCAGCTGCTGCAGGCGTTCGACTGTGACCATGCCGCTGAGGATGAGGTGCATTTCGTAGATCTCGTGCACGGCCGACTGGAGGTAGAAGGAGGTCTTTTGCGGGTCGATCCCGATGGCTAGGTGGTCGAGCACGATGTCGCGCGCGTTCTGGCCGATTTGGGCGACGTCCTCCTTGGTCGGCTTGGTGGTCAGCATATGGAGGTCGGCGATGATGAAGAGACATTCGTACTCTTCCTGGAAAGCGAGGCGGTACTGCAGGCTGCCGACGTAGTGGCCGAGATGCAGTTTGCCGGTGGGACGGTCGCCGGTGAGGATTCGTTTTTTGGTTGTCATGGATTACTCCCGGGCATGCAATATCTTGGTAGACGTGGATTTCAACCGCATCGTTCAGTTTCCGAATCCTTCTTCGGCCCGCTGCACAGCGGCGGATAAGGCCTTGGCCTTGTTCAGCGTCTCGTGCCATTCATAGGTGGGGTCGCTGTCGGCGACGATTCCGCCGCCGGCCTGCAGATGGCAGGTCTTGCCCTGCATGACGATTGTGCGGATGGCGATGCAGGTGTCCATGGTGCCGTCGTAGTCGATGTAGCCCACGGCGCCGGCGTAAAGTCCGCGGCGGAGGCCTTCGAGCTCTTCGATGATCTCCATCGCCCGCACTTTGGGCGCGCCGCTGACAGTGCCGGCGGGGAAGGTGGCCTTGAGCAGGCTGATGGCATCGTGGCCATCGGCAAGCTGGCCCTGCACGTCGCTGACGATGTGCATTACGTGGCTGTAGCGTTCGATCACCATCATCTCGGGCACCTGGACGCTACCGTATTGGCATACGCGTCCCAGGTCGTTGCGCCCGAGGTCGACGAGCATCACGTGTTCGGCCCGTTCCTTGGGGTCGTTCAGGAGCCCCTCGGCGAGCGCGTCGTCCTCGGCCGGCGTCTGGCCGCGCCAGCGGGTGCCGGCGATGGGGTGGAGGAAGGCGCGTCCGTCTTCGAGCCTGACGTGCATTTCTGGGCTGGAGCCGATAATCCAGAGCGGTTCACTGCTGCCGGGGGCCTCGTTGAGCCCGGCCATGTCGTTGAACTCCAGGAAGTACATATAGGGGGAAGGGTTCAACATGCGCAAGGCGCGGTAGATGGCGAACGGCTCTGCGTCGGTTGCGCGGCTGAGGCGCTGGCTCGGCACCACCTGGAAGATGTCGCCGGCGGCGATGTACTCTTTGGCCCGCCGCACAATCTCCTCGTACTCGTCCTGGGTGAAGTTGCTGCGCCAATCGACGCGGCTGTCTACGGGTGGGTTCTTCGGGTGGGCGGAGGGCTGGCGCAGGTCACTGACGATAGCGTCGATGCGAGCGACCGCGTCGTCATAGGCAACTCGGATCTCCTGGCCTGCCGGCGCGCCATTCGCCTGGATGCGCATGTTGGCGATGACGAGGAGCTTGTGCTGGACGTGATCGAAGACGACCAGGTTGTCGCTGAAGAGCAACAGCATATCGGGGATTTCCAGCTTCTGTTGGGCGGTCAGCGGCAGGCGTTCGATGAAGCGAACGGTGTCGTAGCCGAAGTAGCCGACGGCGCCGCCGGAGAAGCGTGGCAGTCCCGGGACCTCGACGGGCCGGCGCTCGGCCAGCAGGCTGCGGACGGCGGCAAAGGGATCGCCGCGGCGCCGTTCCAGCTCGGCGCCGTCGCCTGTTCCGACGACGAGCTGGTCTCCGCGGGCGCATAGGGTCAGCGGCGGCCGGACGCCGAGGAAGCTGTAGCGGCCCACCTGCTCTCCCTTTTCGACGGACTCCAGCAGGAAGGAAGGGCCGCCGTTGCGCAGCTTGAGGTAGACGGAAACGGGCGTTTCTAGATCGGCGGGCAACTCGCGGAAGACGGGGATCGTGTTGCCGCAGGCCGCCAGCTCCTTTACTTCCTCCAGCGTAGGGCTGTAGGTTGCCATTGTACCTTCCTTTCTCACTGTATTCCGGCGGAGCTCCACCCCGGAAATAGAACATCCCCCAGCGCGGCATTTCTGCCAACGCCAGGGGACGAGGTCTCTTGGGACGCCCGCGGTGCCACCCTTGTTAGACCGGTACCTGCTGGGAACAAAAAATCCCCTGCATGAAACGCAAGGGAAGCCTGCACCAGTCTCACTCATCGCGGCCAGTCAGTTTGGGGTCTTCGTCACTGGCTGGGCCGCGGCGCCCTGATAACGGTGGCGTCTCCGGGACCGGCTACTGTGTGGTAAGAGCTGTGTGGTCAGTGCTGTGCGGACAGATCCTACCGTTCACACTGTTTGCAGCTGTCACTGTTCACCGGCCAACTCCCCGGCCCATTCACACCCTGCGCTGTTGCCCCGTTTCCACCGTTCCGGGGCTCTCTGGAACCCGCTCTGGGCGTTACTCTTCCGGTTCGCGGTCTTTCTCGTTTGGTTGTTGGGCCGCAGTATACGCCGACCCGTTCGCCATGTCAAATGCTGGCGGGCCGGGAACATGGCAATCGCATCTAACTCTGGACGCCAGAATAACCCACAAGGGGTGCCCCTACCAATTGCCATTCGTTTTCGGCTGAAAAACCGATCGCCAGTCGCCGAAAACCTAAAGAATTCGCGACCGCGCACTATGATTTGCACTGTTCTCGGCGTTTTTTCGAAGTTGGGCTCGAATCAGGTAATGTCGCGGGGTCTTGACCCGATTAGATGCAATCGCCCTGAGGCGTGCTATTCTTTCTGTTGACACCGCCACGATGGGGAACTATGATATAGAGCGTATTCTTGTCCTTCCCACTTGGAAGGCTTGATAGAATCGGCATTGAAAGGATGCACGGACGTCTGCCGGCCAGAAATCTTTCCGATTGGACGGCGAGAATCCGGGCCATCGTAACGCCGACGGCTTGAATTGTTGCCTCAATCCATACTATCACGTGGAAGGATCAGGCTCTATGAAGGCTGGCAACCTTATTTGCGTCATACAAAACAGGCTTGGAGGTCGAGCTCGCCGGTTTGCTCAAGGTCGTGTCTATTCGAGCGGGGCAAGGTTTGCGTTCGGCGTCTGAAACAAGAGAGCAGGAAAGAGTTGACCATGAAGCGAATTGATTTTGAATACTACTGGACAGAAGATCAGGCTGTGAATGGCAAAGTCTATGGCGTTAAAGAGATTCTGGAGGACGCCGACATGGGCGGCATTGACTATGTCGTTCTCATCGCCGGCCCCATTCCGAATCCCAACAACAGCGGGCTGGCGGAATTCGTTCAGGACGAGCCGCGTCTAATCGGCTGCTGCCAGATCAATCCGTTGCATGGTACGCCTGCGGTCGAGGAGCTGGAGACGGCGGCGACGGTGTGGGGCATGCCGATTCTCAAGCTGATGTCGGTTGCGTGCAACTATGAGATCTTCGGCCAGGCGCCGCTGCCGGTGCTGCACAAGGCGCGTGAACTAGGGCTTGTGGTAAACATCCATTCCGGCGCCCGCCACAGCACGCCCGCCCAAATTGGTCTGGTGGCCGCGCGCTATCCCGAACTGCCTATCATCATGGAGCACATGGGCTACCGCGACGGCGTAAGCGAGGCGATTGAGGTTGCCAAGGTCTTTCCCAATGTACGTCTCGGTACCAACACGGTTGCCGAACCGCTCTTCATCATGCGGGCGGTGCAAGAGCTCGGTCCCGAGCGGATCTGTTTCGCCTCGAACGGACCTGGCGTGCCGATGGATTACGCGGTCGAGTCGATTCGACGGCTCGGACTGGGCGACGAGGCAGAGGGCCTGGTGCTCGGGGGCAACCTCGCGCGCCTCCTGGGAATCGAGTGATTTGAGGAGTTCTGATGAATCCGGCAAGCTATGGGAAGGTTTTGCCACGCATGGGGCTTAATGAGATTGTGACGTGTTCCGTAAGCCACCTGGTGTCGATGCCCAAGGAGCGACTCTTTCGCGATTTTCACGCCGACCCAAACGGTTGGGCTTACGGCGGCGACTTCGTTGGCCGCTGGCTCGACGGGATGGCGCACTATCACCGTATGCCCCAGTTCCAGGACCTGGATTCAGGGATAATGGAGGTGGTCGACCGGTTGATTGAATTCCAGTCGCCGAACGGCTTTTTCGGCCACAACTACACTCAGTCCGAGTACGGGGGGACGTTGCAGATAGCCAATGCGCTGCTGGAGACGCACCGCACGTTCGACCATCCGTCGGCATTGGAGGCCGCGACACGGGCTGTTGGGTTCTTCATGGCAAATGTATCTCCCGCGAACGGCGCTGCTGTGCGTCCCAAGCAGAACAACACCTATATTCCTCCTGCTTCGGGCCGCTCACAGGTACGTCCTGATACTTTGGTGCCGATGAATCAGGGCTACCGCTGGTTCTTCTCGCTCGACATCTTTCCCAGCTACTACGATCAGACAGGGGACCGCCGCGCGCTCGACTATGCACGGGCCGTCTTTGATCAGGTTGAGGTTCTCAGTTCGTGTCAGGACTTCGACGCCATCACGGGTAACTTCCACATTTTGATCCACATTTATCGCGGCTTGCTGACCCTGTGGGAAAGCACGGGTGATGACGAGATCCTGCAGAAGGCGGTCTTGTTCTGGGAGTGGATTCGCGACACGAAAGCCCACATTTGCGGAGGCGTGCAAGAGTGGCTCATTGCCAGCGAGCGGAGCCGCCAGCCGGTCACCGAGGACCGCGACGAACTGTTTTTCAGCGGCGATAAGGAAGGGCGGGACAAGATCGACGAGACCTGCACAGTCTCCGATTGGATGATGCTGAGCTTTGAGTTGTACCGGGCGACAGGCGAGAGCCGCTTCCTGGAGATGGCGGAGCTCATCTTTTTCAACCACCAGCTGTTCGACTTCGCATCCAACGGCGGATGGTGCGGCCATCGCAGTCTGTGGGGCGACGCCGGTTGTGTGTGGGATTTCTGCTGTTCGCATCACGGACCGCGCTGTCTTGTGGATGGGCTCCGCTACGCGTTGACGGCTGAGGGCGACAGGGCTGCGGTCAACCTGTATGTTCCGCTGGAAGCCCAGGTCAGAACGGCCCGCGGCACAGCCCATCTGGCTATTGAGCCGGCGCGCGACATGAGCGCGGCGGTGATCAGATGCGGACAGGCGACCAAGGGCGAGTATGCGCTCTGTCTGCGTTGTCCGCCCTGGAGCGACGAGATCGCGGTCGAGGGTGCGCAGCGGCAGGCCGATGGCAGCCTGGCAGTTCAACGGGACTGGCGGCCGGGCATGACCGTGCAGGTTGATTTCAAGTCTCGTTACGGCCTGGATGTTCGCGGCTGCGGCGCCGGCATCACGATTGGGTCCATGGGCAACTCTGTGGGCGCGGTGCGCAGCGGCCCATGGGTGTATGCGCTGCGTGAGGAGGAACTGGGAGACTTTGGCCTTCGTTCACAGACGGTAGCCGTGGACGTTGAGCAGGCGGACAGTATCTCGCGCGCCGGCTTGGACCTGCCGGCCGACGCCGACCGCCTGATAGCCGTTCATTCCAACGCCGCCCTGTCTCCGGGTTCAGCCGGTCTTTCCTTTCAGGTCTACCTGGACGGGGGGCTGGTCTACGACAGCGGGACCTACAAGGCGCAGAGCTTCAGCAACTACGTTGAGCTTCCGCTGGACGGCGCGCGCAAGGCTACGCTGGAGGTGCGGTCGCCGGGCAGCGACGTTCCGCCGGGGTTAGGGCGCTGGCGCGACGTGCGGATCATAGGGTGCGACGGCAACATCACCTTTCTGGATGGCGCCATCGAGGCCGGAGGGGGAAGAGTGCCGCTGCGGACTGTCTTTTTCAAAGATAATGCGCCAATGATTCAACCGCTTGCCGATGGAACGGTGCAGACCGTGCTGGTGGATAGTGCCGGGCAGGATAAGTCGGTCCAGCTGGAGCCGTTGGCGGCGATGGGCAATGAAGTCGAGGACCCGGACTACGATCAGACCGGGATAGGGGCGGTGCAGCTCAAGCCGGCTCCTTTTCGCGTCTGGCTGCCTGTTTACAAGAGTCCCGCCGTGTAGCTGCGGACCCAATGGCAGGAAGAAAGGAGGTATGCCAAGCGTAAGAAAGAGTAGGCAGCTTGATCGGTCGACAAGGCAATTGGGAGTTCTAGCTCGTACCGAGGAGGCAAGAAAATGCGTATAGCAATCGCAGTTTTCCGTCGTTCGTTTCGAGTAGTAGGGATCCTGATCATTGTTTCGCTGGCCCTTTCAGCCTGTCCTGCAGCACCACAAGACGCCGAAGTGCCTCGTGAAGCCCAGTCAGAGGAAAAGTTGGAGGCCGTCGAAGAAGCCGAGGAAGTCGTGACGCCTACGCCTGGCCCGGTCGAAGAATATGCTGACGCAGCGACCGACCAGACCTTTACGACCACATGGGCGCGCAAGTGGCCGGCGCCATCCCCGCTCTATGCCGGTGGTGAGCACCAGACATGGACCCATGTGCTGTACCAGCCCTGCTTCAATCTGGACGAAGATCTCAATTTGTTGCCCGGTTACTGTCAGGCTTTCGAGGGCAACGAGGACCACACAAGCTTTACGATCACGTTGGTTGAAGAGGCTGTCTGGTCCGACGGTACGCCTATCACGGCGCAACAGGTAGCGGACTGGTACAACTATATCGCCAAGCCGACGGCTGATCCTCCCCACGAGCGCCCGCAGGACGTGATTGGTTCCGTCACAGGGTTCAGTGCGGTTCAGTCGGGAGATGAGGAAACAATTGAGGGTATTGTTGTCATTGACGAGCATACCCTGCGTTATGATTTAGCGACTCCCAACCGCTTGTTCCCATTCCATTTAGCCACAAAGTGGGCTGGCGTGGCCAGGGCGGACGAAGCGGCGGCCGACCCAGAGTACTTCAACAAGACCCCTACCTCGTCCGGCCCATTCATGTTAGCCTCCCACAATACCGAAGGGGGCCTGACTGAGATGGTCAAGAACCCGAACTGGTGGGGTACTGAGCCAATGCTCGAGAAGATTGTTATCCGCAATACCGGCGATGACGCTGCCTCCGGTCTACTTTTCGAGTCCGGCGAGGCCGATGACTGCTGGTGCGGTGACGACACGGTTTTTCCGATCATCAAGCGTTTGGGAGAAGACCAGGTCAAGATCAGGAGTCAGCACTTGCCGCTCTACTTCGAGTTGCTTTTCTCGGTCATTACCGAGCCGGCCGATGACCCGAAAGTCCGCGAGGCGTTGATCCATTCCGTTGATTACGAAACGATCGTCGACGCCGTCATCAAGCCTATCAACCCCGATCTGCACGCTTGGATACGCGGCCTGAACGAGTCGCTGCCCTGCTACACGAACGAGAAGAGCGAGTTCCTGACCTTTGATGCTGAGCGCGCCAGAGCCGCCCTCGCAGACTCATCGTACGGGAGCGCAGAAGCACTTCCCCCAATCCGCATTACGACCAACACGACCTGGCCTGTGATGGTAAACGTGGTGGAGGCCATCGTTGAGCAGTGGCGCGTGAATCTGAACATCACCGACGTGCAGATCGTCACCAGTTTGGAGCATCTGACGTCAGATGAAACAGTGGCCCTCAAACGCATCAGCGCCGCCTTCTTCATACCGGACCAGGCCAACTTCATGTATTCGCTTTGGCATTCTGAGTCGCAGCAGGCCAAAAAGCCGTGGATGGACGGCTACAAGAACGAGGCGGTAGACGCGCTCATCGAAGAGGCTCAGCAGTTGCTTCCCGACAATCCCCGCTATTGCGAGGCCCTAGTCGAAGCGGAGATGGAAGCGCTCTCCGATTATGTCATTCTGCCTCTGTGGATCTGGCCATTCGCATCGAAGAGCCGGGCGTGGGTCAACAACATTCGCTGGAACAACCAGCAGCAGATGTACAGCATCTGGACGGAGCCCTTGGCTTACATCAGTGAGCACTAGGCCGGTTGCCAGCGGCTAAGTCGTTGTGTGATGCGCGGGGCGCGATTTGGAGGTTGCACCTCTGTCCGCGCGCCGCGTATCACCTTCGCACCGACTGCCAATTGCCAGCTATGAGCTTCGAAGCAAGGGCAGATGCTGAAATATACTCTTCGCCGTCTATACCTCACGGTTCCCGTGGTCGTTGCCGTTATACTTCTGGTCTTCAGTATGGGGTTCTATGCTGCGGGTGACCCGATTGAGATCAGGTATGGCGAAGCAATTTCGCGCGCGGACCCTGAAGTGATCGCTGCCATTCGCCGCAATTACGGCCTCGATCGTCCGTTTCTGGTCCAGTTTGCCGACTATTTGTTCCAGCTCGGTCAGGGGGATTTTGGCCGTTCCTTGGTGACCCGAAAGCCAGTTATTGAGAGCATAGGGGCGACCTTGCCGGTAACGATGCAGCTTTCGGCCTGGGCTTTCGTGCTCATGACAGTATTTGGCGTGCCGCTCGGTATTCTGGCGGCCCTAAATGCCAACACCCGTATCGATCACCTGATCGTAGGGTCGGCCCTGATGTTGCGCGCAACGCCCCACTTTGTGATTGCCCCCATATTGTTGATCCTGCTTGTGATCGTTCTGAAGCTGATTCCTCCGCCTTTTGGTTGGAAGGGTATGTTTCACTTCAACGCGTTCTTGCCCTCTCTTCTTCTAGGAACCTGGCCCCTGGCCATCGTCGTACGCCAGACACGGGCAGGGGTCCTTGAGGTGCTGAAGAGCGACTTTGTTCGCACGGCCCATGCAAAGGGACTCCCGGTCAAGCTTGTTGTCACCCGTCACATTCTCCGAAATGCCATGTTGCCTGTGGTTACGCAGTTGGGTCTGCTGCTTAACGGCCTGATCGTGGGCTCCGTGTTCATCGAGCGCCTCTTTGCATTGCCTGGTTTTGGTGAACTGATTGTCGTGAGCGTCAACCGGCGCGACTACCCTCTAATCGTAGGCACGACAATCATCGCCACAATGTTCGTTGTTGCCAGCAATCTCGTAGTCGATCTTATCTACCCAATCCTGGACCCGCGGGTCCGGCTCGACTAGTCAGGCAACATTCCGCGTTCGGTCCCAATCGTCTTAGGGTCGGCGAGCTACATGGCGCTTCTGCGTAAGCCTCATTCGACAGCAGATGTTTGAAGTTTCGGCGCACCGGGGGTATTTCATATTTCAACGAGGGCTTACCTGGCAGGATACGACAGACTGTTGCCCTTGAAGCGTCAGTTCCTGTGAATTCAGGGGCCGACTAGCTCATCTACACAAGCAAGTTGGCGGCTCGGATCGAATGTGCTCTTTCCACGGCTTTGTGCGGCCTGAGGCCCGGTCAGAGCAGACCGCTGTCAGTGCAAGTACGGGGGTTGAAGCGTGAGAGTGGCGCCCGCAGCGTTCGATCCAACGCACCGCAGGACAAGCTCCTCCCGCCGCCGACGCAGCCTGTGGGGCGACGCTTGGCGCCGTATGAGGCGCAACAAGCTGACTATGGTCGGTCTCGTCATCACTGGATTCATGTTGCTGACCGCGTTGCTGGGGCCATTCCTCTTACCTTATACCTTTTACGAGCAAGACCTGACACGAACATTCGACCTGCCCAGCCGCGACCATCTGTTGGGCACAGACGAACTGGGACGGGACTATCTGGCCCGGGTGGTCTATGGCGCCAGAACGGCGATAGGCATCGCTGTGTCGGTGACCGCGTTGTCAATTCTGATCGGGACCATTCTGGGGGCTTTCGGCGCATATCTGGGAGGCTGGGTCGACGTGATTGTGATGCGTCTCGTCGATGTGATCAGTTCGATTCCTATGATTCTGCTGGCCATTCTGATCGATTCCACTCTCAAGCGCCCGCTCGAATTGGCGATGCACAGCCTCTACCTTCAGCTGCAGTGGCCTCTTCTTCGGAATGTGAGCCACGCCAGCTATTTTCTGACCTTTGCCGGCCTTGCGCTCATCTTCTGGCCCGCCTGCGCGCGTCTCGTTCGGAGTCAAATCCTGTCTATTCGAGAGTCAGACTACGTCGCGGCGGCCAAGTCGGTCGGAGCGAATCAGACGCAGATTGTGTTGCGCCACATCCTGCCCAATGCGATCGGGCCGATCATCGTTCTGATGACGTTCGGACTCAGTGGGGCCATTATGTTGGAAGCTGGGTTGAGCTTTTTGGGGGTGGGCATCCAGCCGCCACTGCCAAGCTGGGGGTCGATGCTTTACAACGCGATGCGCTTCTGGCGAGACTATCCCTGGATGCCGACAGTGCCTGCCGTGGTCCTGGGAGTCACTACCGTGGCGATAAACTTTCTCGGCGATGGCCTCAACGACGCCTTGAATCCGCGCGAGGCAGGGAGATGAAGGTCTGGCCTCCGTCCAGAACAGGCAGCGCGAAACCCACGCTTTTTTCCCGACGGAAGTTCATTCGGCAATTGCCGACATAGCGATCCGCTGGTCTCTACTGCTCAGTTTGTCGGTGGAATGTTGTGGGATGCGCCCGTTTCAGTGGTCTCCGTTTGCCGGGTTGTATGGACCAACGCCCCCATTTTCGTCGACTTGCCGCGCGGGCAAGTGGACGAGAGCGACACCGGCCTCCCGCAGGAAGCGGCGGCTGTTGGCGTCGGGGTATTGCCCGGCGTAGATGACGCGTTGGATGCCGGCGTTGATGATCATTTTGGCGCAGGTCAGGCAGGGCTGGTGCGTGACGTAGATCATGCTGCCGTCGGTGCCGACGCCGTGGAGGGCGGCCTGGATGATGGCGTTCTGCTCGGCGTGGAGGGGGCGGACGCAGTGGCCGTCGATGATGAGATGGCCGATGTCGTCGCAGTGGGGCAGGCCGGTCGGTGCGCCGTTGTAGCCGGTGGCGAGGATACGCCTGCGGCGGACGATGACGGCGCCGACATGGGCGCGATCGCAGGTGCTGCGCGAGGCGACGGTGAATGCGATCTGCAGAAAGTATTGGTCCCACGAAGGACGGGCGGCTTGGGGTGATGTCATGCGGGGTCTGGCCGCCGGATCAGTCCAGGCGGCGGGTGGCTCCGATCGGGACGTTGACTTGTCCGTTGGAGGAAGGACCGGCTGCCGGCTGGGGCGGCTTCTCTTCTTCCTTTTCCTCTTCGGCGTGCGTGTCGTGGAGCAGGTCGGCGAGGATCCTGAGGGAATCGGCCTCGGTGTCGGTGGCGAGGATGACCGTCTCGTGCAAGGTGCGCGCGCGGCTGAAACGTCCCTTTTTGGGGATGTGAATCTCGTGCTCGACGGCCACGCACGGCTGCGTTAAGCGCCCGAACGTGACGGTACCGTGGCGGACATTGCGGACCGACCTGGGGAAGAAGAAGACGTACCACATTCCTACATCTTTTTCGGGCCACTGAGCCGTCAGGAACAGTTTGGGCTGTACGAGGCAGATTACGGCGTGTTCGCGCGTTGCAAAGGTGCGGAAATAGCCCTGCAACCAGGTGAATCGTTCGTTCTTGCCCTCCACGGTGAAATAGCCGGTGGCATGGATGGGCACTTTGTCGGAGGGGGCGAGCGCCTGGTGTGTGATCTGCGGCAGCAGCGCCTCTTGAAACCGGACGTAGTCACGGCTGCGCCAGTGGTGACGGAGCCAGAAGAAGCCCGCCAGGAGGAGCAGGCACAGTGTTGCCGTCAACCGTTGGCCCGGGACCAGCCCCAGGGCGGCCAAGGCGCCGATAGCGAGGAGTAGGATGTTTACCCAGCGGCTTACGGGGGCGCCGGCCAGCATCATGTGGTCAAGGTAGTAGAAGAGGCGGGACACGATTCGGTCTGAATCTCCCAGCAAATGGAAAGCGGCGGGCCGCTGGTTTGAGAAGACCCCGCCCTGTGGGGCGAGGCCAGGCGCACGCGCCGGAGGGCTACCTTGTTTGCGCTACGCTCGGTCCACTCAGGCGGGCGCGGGCAAAGTTCCCCCACTCAGGCCCAGCTCTTGATCGCGGTTGTCCTCTTCGCGTGAGAGGTCGTTTTCGTCCCGATCGGAGGCAGGCGTGCCGCTGGGCAGCGGCTCTTCGAGGCCGTCAACCGATTGGAACGGGTCTTTGCCGCGCATGATCGCCTGGAATTCGGGTGCGTGCAGCGTTTCGTGTTCGAGCAGGGCGGCAGCCACTGCGTCGAGCCGGTCCTGGTAGGATGTCAGGATTTCGTGACAGCGGCGGTGCGCTTCGTCGACCAGATTGCGCACTTCTTCGTCGATTTCCTGGGCGACCTTGTCGCTGTAGTTGCGTGTTTCGGCAATCCCGCGGCCGAGAAAGACCATTTCCTCGCGTTCGCCGTATTGAATCGGCCCGAGCGCTTCGCTCATACCCCACTGTGTAATCATCATGCGGGCCATATTGGTCACGCGTTCGAGGTCGTTGCTGGCGCCGGTTGTAACATCGTCGAAGCGGATCTCTTCGGCGACTCGTCCGCCCAAAAGGGCTGCCAGCTCGTCGCGAGATTTATCTCTTGTGCTCAGATTGGATTCCTCTTCGGGCAGGGGCATTGTGTAGCCGCCTGCTATCCCGCGCGGCACGATCGTTACCTTATGCACGGGGTCGTGCTGGGGCAGGACGTGCATCGCGACGGCGTGTCCGGCCTCGTGGTAGGCGACGATCTCCTTTTCCTTGGGCGACATGATGCGGCTGCGCCGTTCGGGCCCTGCGATGACGCGTTCGATTGCCTCTTGGAATTCGGCCAGGCCGATTGAGCGCCGGTTGCGGCGGGCGGCGAGGATGGCGGCTTCGTTGACCAGGTTTTCGATGTCTGCGCCGACAAAGCCTGGTGTTTGCTTGGCGACAACTTCGAGGTCAATGTCGGTCGCCAGCGGCTTGCCCTTTACGTGGACGTCGAGAATCTTGCGCCGGCCCTTGACGTCGGGCGAATCCATCAGGACGCGGCGGTCGAAGCGGCCGGGTCGCAGCAACGCCGGGTCCAGAATGTCGGGCCGGTTGGTGGCGGCGATGATGATGATGTTGACATCGGTATCGAAGCCGTCCATTTCGACGAGAATCTGGTTGAGCGTCTGCTCCCGTTCATCGTGGGAACCGCCCAGACCGGCGCCGCGATGGCGGCCGACGGCGTCGATTTCGTCGATAAAGATGATGCAGGGCGAGTTTTTCTTGGCCTGCTCGAACAGGTCGCGTACGCGGCTGGCGCCGACGCCGACAAACATCTCGACGAATTCGGAGCCGCTGATGTTGAAGAAGGGGACACCGGCTTCACCGGAGACAGCCTTGGCCATCAGCGTCTTGCCGGTGCCGGGCGGGCCGACCAGCAGAACGCCCTTGGGGATGCGGGCGCCGAGCGAGGCGAACTTTTGGGGTTCTTTGAGGAATTCGACGACCTCTGCCAGGTCCTGCCTTGCTTCTTCATTGCCGGCCACGTCGCTGAAATTGACGGTCGGTTTGTCGCCGGTGAACATGCGCGCCCGGCTCTTGCTGAAGCTGAAGGCCTGGTTACCGGCGCCCTGGGCCTGTCGAAGAATGAATATGAAAAAGACAGCGATCAAAATGATGGGCAGGAGGGCCAGGAGGATGCCGCCGTAGACTTCCCACCCGCTGGGCGCTTCGATCTGCAGATCGACGGCGGACAACTGATCTTCGGTTACGCCCAGGTTCTGAAGTGTTTCGACGAGGCCGACGCCTGTTTCCTTGCGCGAGGCGATCAGTTTGCCACCAGTGAAGGCGATTACCTCATCACCGTCGACGTGGAGTTCCTGCACGTTGCCGCTGCGCACCAGCGAGGCGACTTCAGCGATCGACACGGACGCCGAGATATTGTTGCCCTGATTGCTCAATATTATGTAGAGAAACGCGCCGAGAGCTACGACCAGAAGGATGTAGATCATGCCGTTTCGAACTCGTTTGGAATCCATAGTTCCTCTTGTGCCCGGGGAGGGTAAGAACTGAAGGATGGTGCGAGGACCTGGAGAGTTTTACGGCAGGGGAAGCCCCACCCCGTCCCTCACACATTTATGACAGTTCCGACACCTCACTCGCGGCTCAGGCAGCCTGCTCAGAACCGTTGCTTCTCATCGAGAGTCTAGCATAACGAATACCGCAGGTCAAACAGAAAGGGAATCGTCTTTGCCAGGATGCTCTACTCTTATTCTACGCGGTTGCGGCGGCGATGCAGTAAGGCAGCTTCCCGCTCACGCCGGACGAAGGGTAAAGATAGTGATTTCGGGGCGGCAGTTGAAACGGTAAGGGAGGGGCCAGACGCCCAGGCCTCGGTTCGTATAGAGCTGATGGTTTCCGACCCGGTAAAGGCCGATCGGGTAGCGGCGTGCCATGTGCGGCAAGATGTGGGCCCGGCTGAGCATGCCGGCGCGGTCGGGCCGCCTGGAGGGGAGCCGCACCTGGCCGCCGTGGCTGTGGCCGCTGAGCTGCAGGGCGATAGGGGCGCCGAGGGCGCGCAGGTTGTCGATGTAATCTGGCTCATGGCAGAGCAGCAGATTGGTGTTGCCGGGGGGCGCAGCGCGCAGCGCAACTTTGGGTTGCGGGTCGCCGGACCAAGCGTCGTCGATGCCGGCGATGGTGAGGCCGGCAGCCGCTTCGACGCTCTCGTTGACGAGGAGGCGGACCGGCGTTTCGGCCAGCGCGGCGCCTACCGCGGCGCGGTCGCTCCAGAGGTCGTGGTTGCCGTAGACGGCGAAGGCGGGCTCCTGCAACTGGCGCAGCGGCTCGATCAATCCGGTTGCGTAGGCGGCGTCACGACCAACATAGTCTCCGGTCAGCACGACGAGGTCGGGCTGGAGTCGGTTGACTTTCTCAACGGCGTCCAGCAGTTTTTCGGGCGGGGTGTATCGGCTGAGATGGATGTCGGATAGCTGGGCGACTCGGAGGCCGGACAGTGGTTCGGCGAGGCGCGGCAGTGTCAGGGTAACGAGCTCCAGGTCCAACCAGCCTGGCTCGACCGCGCGGACGTATCCGAAGCCGGCCGCGCCGGTCGATGCGGCTGCGGCGAGCGACTGCAGGAACCGTCGGCGGGTCAAACCAGTCTTGGACATTTGCGATTCGGTGGAGTCGAACGCGTACTCACGCGGAGGGCGAATACGGCTCGCATCTGTAGCAAGGGGAGGTTATCCCTTGATGCCGGAAACGACGATGCCCTGGATGTAGTAGCGTTGGGCGAAGAAGAAGAGAAGGAGGGGCGGCACCATAGCCACGACCGATGCGGCCATCATCAGGTTCCACAGTGGTCGGGCCGCGGGGCTGGCGTTGTTCTTGAAGAAATGCAGTCCGATGGCGACTGTGTACTTGTCCATCGAACTGATGTAGATGAGCGGCCCCATGAAGTCGTTCCAGCTGGCCATGAAGGAGAAGATGGCGACAGCGCCGAGAGCCGGTTTGATCATGGGCAGGATAATTCGCCAATAGACGCCGAACCAGCTGCAGCCGTCGATGCGTGCGGCGTCGTCGTAGTCGGCGGGAATGCTGTTGATGAATTGGCGCAGCAGGAAGATGAAGAAGGCACCGCCGCCGAACCAGACCGGGAGGACCAGGGGCCAGTATGTGTCAAGTGTTCTGAGGGACTTGAAGATGATGTAAAGGGGGATCATGGTCACGTGGCCGGGTACCATCATCGTCGCCAACATGACGATGAAAAGAATGTTGCGGCCGGGGAAGCGGAGGCGGGCGAAGCCGTAAGCTGCCAACGAGGCGGTGATGAGGCGTCCGAGCATAACCCATGCTGTCACGTAGCCTGTATTCCACACAAAGCCGAGAAAGCTCCAGCCTTGTCCGGCGCGCGACCCCTCGGCGTCGGGACGCTGGCCGGTGAGGACGATGGCATAGTTCTGCCAGAGCGGCTCTTCAGGGATCCAGGCCGGCGGGATCTGGAAGATCTCCCAGTCCGGCTTGAGCGAAGAGGATACCATCCAGAAAAACGGGATCAGCACAGCGAAGCCGCCGACAATCAACACCAGGTGGACGATCAGCTTGGTGACGGTACGAACTCTTCTGGCAATCGTATTTTGCCGCTGCGCTGCGTCTATAGCGGACACAGGTCGGTCGAAGGTCGACTCGGTCATTGGGCCGGTCTCCTCAACTTATCTGATCTGCCCTTCATAGTGGACCCAGCGGCCTGAACTTCGGAAGGCGACCAGGGTCAGCACCAGGATGATAACAGCAAGCATCCATCCGAGGGCGGATGCGTACCCCATTTTCAGGAATTGGAATGCGTTCAGATAGATGCCCAGCACGAAGAAGTAGGTGGCGTTGGCCGGGCCGCCCTTGGTCATAATGAAGGCGCTGGTAAAGACCTGGAATGAGCCGATGATGCCCATGACCAGGTTAAAGAAGATCACCGGCGAGATCATCGGCAGGGTGACGAACCAGAGCTTGGGAAACGGGCCAGCGCCGTCGATCATGGCGGCGTCGTAGAGTTCGGTCGGCACTCCCTGGAGGGCGGCCAGATAGAGGACCATGCCGCCGCCGACGCCCCAGATGCTCATGACGATGAAGGCGGGCAGGGCCCAGGTGCGATCAAACAGCCAGGCAGGTCCCGGGATTCCGATCAGTGCCAGGATGCGATTGATGACGCCGGCCTCAGGATTCAGCAACAACAGCCACATCATGGCGACGGCCGCGCCTGAGACGACGGCAGGCGTGTAGAAGACGGTCCGGTAGAAGGAGAGGCCGCCGACATCCTGGTTGAGGAGCAACGCCAAGCTCAGGCCAAGCACCAGCCCCAGGCTGACTGCGCCCACGGAGTAGATAGCGGTGACCTTGAGGCTGTGCCAGACGAGGGGATCGTTGAACAGCATTTTGTCCCAGTTCTTGAACCCCACCCATTTGGGCGTTGTGAGAACATCGAACTTGGTTAAGCTGAGATAGAGGGAGGTGAGCAGGGGTCCGAGTTCAAATGCGAGGAAGCCGATAAACCAGGGGGCGATCGCCAGGTATCCGGCCAAGGCTTCGAAGCGGGCCAGCCGTCCCATGCGGGGGCGTTGTGTCGCGATCACAGTAGCTTGTCCTTCCGCGCTCGTGGCATTCAGTTCATCCGGAAATCGTCACTTCAGGCCGGTGATGGCTCCAGCGACGAGGCCGCCATTTCTTTTGTGCGGGATCGCGTCGTCGTCAATCAAGATCGATGCGGTATAGCGGCTCCAGGCCGGCTGCGACCCGGTCTACGTTGTCTGCGGCGCATTGTGCCCGCTTGCGCGATGTGCCGTCGGTGACGCCGGCCGTATGGGGGGTTGCGATGACGTTGGTCAGGCCGAAGAAGGGCGAGCTGATGTCGGGCGGCTCCTGGCTGTAGGCGTCGATGCCGGCGCCGCCTATTTTGCCGTCAAGCAGGGCCTGCGTCAGCGCCTCCTCATCGATCAGTGCGCCGCGGGCGACGTTGATGATGTGGGCGGTCGGCTTCATCAGGCTCAACATGTGGGCGTCGATGATGTGATGGGTCTCGCTGTTCAGATGCAGGTGCAGCGAGAGGATGTCCGACTCGGCGACAACTTTTTCGAGGTCGTCGGGCGTACCGACGAAGGAGAGTCCGAACTCCTCGCGCTCGGCTGCGCTCACTTCGCGGATGTCGATTGCCATGATATCCATGCCGAACGGCTTCGCGCGGCGGGCCAGCTCGATCCCGCTTGCGCCGAAGCCGATGAGACCGAGCTTGACGCCGATCAACTCGAGGCCCATGGGCTCGTAGAGTTCGCCTGCGTCGAGGGTCGCCCTTGCGTCATTGTATTGACGCGTCAGCATCAGGATGAACATCATGGCGCACTCGGCGAGGGCGACGGCGCTGAACTGGCCGGGGCAGTTGGCGGTCGGTATGCCCTTTGTTTTCCAGTATTCGAGGTCGAAGTGGTCGAATCCGGTGCCGAGGATCTGCCACAGACGGGCGTCGGTAGCGGCGTCGACCATTTCGCGCGTGCCTGCCGAACCGCCGTGGTCGATGACAGCGTCTATGCCTTTGAATTGGGGCGCCAGCGGCTGATCATAATCGAGTACTGTGATATTGTGGTTGGCACCTACCAGTCTCACCACATCCTCTCCCCAGGGATTGAACATGGATGGTTTTACCGGGTGGGGCAGAAAGAGGACATTCAGTCGTTCGGCCATAGTTTTTACCTAAGTTTCCTTTTGGAGTGGATAAAGTTCGTGAGCGAGCGGCCCGCAGTTGTGCGGGGAGAGTCGGGCCCAGAGTGTTCTTCGGCCCGGCCTTCAGATTGTGGTAAAACCGCCGTCGGCTACAAGGACCGAGCCGGTGACGAATGATGCGTCGTCGCTGGCCAGGAAGAGGAGCGCTTGCGCAACTTCGACCGGCTCGGCGAAGCGTCGCATGAGATTGGCTTCTCGGTATGGGGCCAACTTCTCTTCAGGGATGGTCAATGTCAGGGGCGTATTCATCGAGCCCGGGCAGACTGCGTTGACGCGGATGTTGTCGGGCGCGTGGTCAACGGCCATCGAGCGCATGAGCCCGATCACGCCGTGCTTGCTGGCGTTGTAGGAGGCCTGCAGACCGTTGCCGACGAGGCCGGAAAGGGAGGAGATGCAGATGATGTTGCCTCCATCCTGCCGGCGCATCTGGGCCACCGCGTATTTTGAGCACAAGAACATGCTTTTGAGGTTTGTATCGAGGACGAGGTCCCACTCGTCTTCGGTCGTGTCGACGACGTCCTTGTTGACCTGGAAGCCGACGTTGTTGACGAGGATATCCAGTTTCCCGAAGCTTTCAACAGTGGTGCGGGTGAGGCGCTCGGCGTCGGCCGCTTTGCGTACATCCATTTCGACCAGGACGGCCTCGCCTCCCTGCGCCTCGATCTGACCAACCGTGTCCTGGCCGGCTTTTGCGTCGATCTCACCGACCACGATTTGGGCGCCTTCGGCGGCGAAAAGGATGGCGGTCGCCTGTCCCAAGCCCATGCCGCCGCCGGTGATGGCGGCTACTTTGCCCTGCAGTCGATTTGCCATCTTGGTTGCACCTCGGTCAATAAGGCAGGAGGCCGCCGCTGACGTTGTAGGTCTGGCCGGCCATATAGCTGGCATCTTCGGAGGTGAGGAATGCGACGACGTTGGCGACGTCTTCGGGCTGCTGGATCCGTCCCAGGGGCACGCCGGCGACGGCCTGCGCCTTGACAGAGCCGACCGGCACGTCGTTCATCGCCGCGATCTCGCGGTCGATCAGGTCCCACATGGGGGTATCAACGATGCCGGCGCAGACGCAGTTGACGAGGATGCCGTGTTCGGCCAACTCAAGCCCCATCTGCTTGGTGACGGCGACGACGGCGTGTTTGCTGGCGGCGTAGGCGCCCAGGGGCACGGCCTTGCCGGGCGCGATCTTACCGGCGCCGGAGGCGTTGTTGATGATGCGCCCGCCGCTCCCCTGCTCGATCATCCGGCGGGCCGCGGCCTGCGAGCAGAGCAGGACGCCCTTGGCGTTCACGTTCATCATCGCGTCCCAGGTCGCTTCGTCGGTATCCAGCAGGGGCGCGACCGCGCCGATGCCGGCGTTATTGACGAGGATGTTCAGGCTCCCCCAGCGTTCGGTCGTGCTGCGGACCATGTCATCGGCCGCCTGCTTGCTGGTTACATCGACGGAGAGGGCCTGTGACTCGCCGCCCTCCTCCTTGATCTCGGCGGCGACGTCGGCGGCATTGGCTTTGTCGAGGTCAGCGACGGTTACGCGGCAGCCTTCGCGTCCCAGACGGCGCGCGATCGCGCGGCCGATGCCGCGTCCTGCGCCGGTGACAATGGCTACCTGTCCTTCGAGTTCATAACGCGGCATGGTCTACTCCCCCTGCAGATTTTAGTGGCCGCTGAACAGATTAATGTCCGCCGTTTTTGGTCTCGTAGGGAACCTGCATCAGCTCCAGGATGTAGCCGTCGGGGTCTTCGAAAAAGACGACGTGGACGATTGCCCAGCCCAGATCGAAGCTGACCGGCTCCGACACGAATTTGACGCCCTCGGCCTGCATCTCCTGGTAGGCCTGCGCCAGGTCGGGCACTCCGAAGCAGATATGCGAGTGGCCGACGTCTCCCAGCTTGCCGTCGGAGACCTTGCCGTGCGGCTGCACGTACTCCTGCAGGTCGAGCAGCATGCCGGGCGTTTCGGGGGCCTGCAACCGCACGACCTGCATGATCACATCATCCTTGCCGGCCATTTTGGAGATCGTCTCGCCTTCGATCCGGTGGCGTTCGATCTCCTCCATACCGAGCAGGTCCTTGTAGAAGGCGAGCGAGCGATCCATATCGCTCACGGTTACCGAGACATGGTCCATCACGTTTACTGAGCTGATCACCGTTCACAACCTCCCTTAGGTTTCGGTCTCGAGGACGTCCATTTCAGCTAGCCGCCGGATCCAGCGCTGGTGGCGGGGCGTATCGATCGAGCGCCAGTGCGGGCCGTACATTTGGCGGCCGGCGCTGGCAAAAGCCCTGTGATTTCCCCTCATCTGTTCCTGGATGGCGGTCTCGGCTGCGGGCGTATCGGGGTCCTCGTAGTAGACGACGACGCCCTGGCGCCGGCTCCTGGCCCCGCCGAAGGCGGCGTGCCACAGTGCGACGTTGAAGGCGAGGACATCGCCGGGCTGCGACTCGAAGGCGTAGGCCGGCACGTCCGCCTGCGCCAGGTTGTAAGTTGCCTCCGGTTCGCGGCTGATCTGGCTGTGGAAGGGGTCGCGATGGGAACCGGGGATCACGCGCAGCGCGCCGTTGTCGGCGGTCAGCGGGTCGGGATAGATACAGAACTTGACGGCGGTGTAGTTCAACGAGCCTGTGTCGGGGTGCCAGAGCGTGTCATCGACGTGGTAGTTCCCGTCGACTGCGATTGCGATCACATCCTTTCCGAGGAGCTGCTCGGCTACGTCGGCGAAACGGGGGTCGTCGGCCAGGCCGGCGATAAACGGCGACTTTTCCTCCATCAGGGAGGCGTAGTGGCGGGTTTTGCCGTCGTGCTTGCCGTTCTCAAGCCAGGAATCCAGCCCCGCGTTGAACTCATGGCTGTACTGTGCCATCTCCGCGGGCGACAGATACTGGCGAAAGACCAGAAACCCGAAATCGCGGAACAGTCTGAGTTGTTGTTCTGACAGTTTCATTTTGTGTCTTTCTTTGAAGTGGTGGGCAGGTAAGATTCAACGACAGAGGGGTGCAGGGAAATTATCCGAGGCGACCGCCCTTGGGCACGGTGCCACTTGATTCGCCCGCAGCCTTGAAGAAGGTGCCCTTCAAAGTCGCCAGCGCCTACGGATTCGCTTGAGTATAGCACCCTGCTTCGCGGACCGTCAAGCGGTCGAACGACATTTAGAGGCTCGCTTGCAGGCAATCGGAACAGCCTGCAAGCGGAACCCGTTTCCTAGCGCGCGGACCTCTCCACAGATCTCTTCGGTTGCGCGCGGACTGTTTTGCCATGGGTAAGAGCGCTGTGTCTCAGTGTTCGTACTCTTCCATCAGCTCGACCAGGTTGCCGTCGGGGTCGTAGCAGAAGCAGACGCTGACGGAGCCTTCGGTGAGCTCGAAGTTGACGGGTCCCGAGATGAACTCGACGCCCTGGGCGCGCAGTGCGTCGACTGAGGCCGGCAGGTCCTCCACGGTCAGGGCGAAGTGGCAGGAGCCGACCGAACCCATGGGCGTGATGTGCTTGTTTCCGGGTGGCTCGAAGAATTCGAGCAGGTCGAGCAGGATGTGGGGCGTGTCGGGGGCGGCGAGGCGCGTTGACTGGGCGCGGGCACCGTTGGTTCCGCCGGCCTCGTCGCACTTTTCTCCTTCCAGCTGGTGCTGCTCCACCTGCCTGAGACCCAGTTTGTCGACATAGAACTCGAGGGACCTTTCGGTGTCGCTGACCGTGACTGCGAGGTGATCGACTGCTTTGACCTTCATTTCATGAATCTCCCTTCAGAAAAAAGTGATGGTTGATCAGATATGGCTGCCGGCGGATGTGCCGGGTTCGCTGCGGCTGCGTTCCTGCATGGCCAGTTGCGTGCGGCGGCGCTGGCGCTGTTCGTGCGTGATCTGGTCCAGACCGACGGCGACGATCAGGGCGACGCCTTTGACGACCTCGGTCCAGAAGGGGTTGACGCCGAGTGACACCAGCCCGCTGTTGATGACGCCAAGGAGCGCGACGGCGAGCATGACGCCGAGGATGTTGCCTTCGCCGCCGGTGAAGCGCACGCCGCCGAGAATGACGGCGGTGATGACGTCGAATTCAAAGCCGACCCCGAAACTGGGCGACGCCGTCCCGTAGCGGCTGGCGGCCAGGACCGCGGACAGGCCGACGATCAGGCCGTTGATGGCGAAGGCGCCGAGCACGAGATTGCGTACGCGGATGCCGGCGGCCTCGCTTGCTTCCCGGTTGCCGCCGATGGCGTAGAAATAGCGGCCGAAGGTGGTCTTGGAAAGGACAAAGTGGATGATGAGCGCCAAACCGAACAGCAGCCAGACCGGCATGGGGACATCGAAGGGACGCGCCTGCCCCAGAATTGTGAACGGGTCGGGCACGCCGCGCACGGCGGCGCCGTTGGTCGTCAACAGGATGACGCCGCGCAGCGCGGTCAGGCTGCCGAGGGTAATGATGATCGGCGAGAGCTTTACGCGCCAGACCATGGCGCCGTTCAGCCAACCGAGTGCGCCGGCAAAGAGGATGCCGGCGAGCAGGGCCAGAGGCGCGGGCACGATCTTGGCCAGCATCGCCGCGACCACCGCGGTCAGCCCGTACATCGCGCCGATCGAGAGGTCGACGTTGCCGCTGATGATCAGCATCGCGGTGCCCAGGGCGAGGATGCCGATGAAGGACATCTGCAGGGCAACGACAACAAAGTTGGCAAAGCTGAAGTAGCGGGGGCTGAAGATGGCCAGGACGATCAGCGCCAGCAACAGCGCCAGGGCCAATCCGATGTTGCGGCCGCTGCCCTGGAACAGGCCGCCCAGACGCGACTTCGAGATCGGGTCAGCCACTGGCGCCGATTTCACCTCTGAAACGACAGGCCCATCATGCATGCGACGATTTCCTCGCGGTCGGTCTCGGCCAGGGGGCTGTCGAGCGTGGTCTGTCCCTGCCTCAATGCGACAACCCGGTCGGCCACGGCGAACACGTCGTCCAGATTGTGGCTGATGATGATGACGGCAACGCCCTGACCGGCGACCCGCTGGATCAGGTCGAGGGCGGCTTTTGTCTGGCGCACACCGAGCGCGGCGGTGGGCTCGTCGAACATGATCAGGCGGTTGGCTTTGACCAGGGCGCGGGCGATGGCCACGGCCTGTCGCTGGCCGCCGGAGAGGCTCCGTACCGGGATGGCGTAGTCGTCGAGAGAGGCCCCCACCTCGCCGATGCGGCGCTGCGCCTCGGCAAGCGCCTGTTTTTCGTCGATCACGCGCAGCGGGCCGATGCGGAAGCGGAGCGGTTCCTGGCCGAGCATGACGTTGGCGGCGGCGCCGAGATTGTCGGCGAGGGAGAGATGCTGATAGACGGTCTCTATTCCCAGGGTTCGTGCGTGCCCTGGATTGAGGTTCTCGACCTTTTCGTCCCCGATCCAGATCTCGCCGTCATCGGGCGGATAGATGCCGCTCAGGATCTTGACGAATGTGCTTTTGCCGGCGCCGTTGTCGCCGACAAGGGCCACGATTTCGCCGGGATGCAGGTCGATCGAAAAGTTGTCGAGCGCCTGCACGCCGCCAAAGTACTTGGTGATACCGACACAGTGGACCAGTGCATTGTTATCGGTCATCGATCGCTCCTGGAGTCGAACGCAACCGTTGAAGTCCGGCGCGACAGCCCCGCGCGGTCACAGTGCGGGGCGGCCGCGGCCCGAGTCTGTGCTTCCGAACCTCTCCATACATGACGGGCCGGCGGAGAGTGGCCTTCCAGCCCGAGGCGTTACTGCGACGGCGTCATCTGCGGCTCGTCGCTGTAACGCATCACGTCGGGATCGTCGTAGAGATACTGAAAGTCGGGATCCTGCGGCCCGGCGACGATCTTCCGAACCTCTTCCAGGTTTTCAGCCGTTACCAGCAGACCTCGCTGCACGCGCGTTGGCGGCACTTCTTCGCCGCGCAGGCAGCGCTGCATATCGCGCATCCACTGGGTGGAGCTGTAGGGGAAGAGGTAGGACCAGGTGGCCTGGTAGATTCCGCCCTTGGCGATCTCGTCCAGCACAAGGTTGGTGCCGTCGGCGCTGCCGACAAAGAACTCATTGGGATCGTCTTTGCCCGCTTCCAGGGCTGCAGTGTAGGCGCCGAATCCGGGATCATCCCCAAAGCCAAGCAGGACTTTGATGTCGGGGTGCGCCTGCAACAGGTTGGCCGCGCCGGCCGAACCCAGCTCAATCGTGTTGGCCTCCACCTGACCGGCGATGACGGCGTTATCGGCATTTTCCAAAACGCCGTCAATCAGACCCTGCGTGCGTTCCATCAGCAACGGGTCGGCGCGATTGCCCAGAATTCCGACCTGTACTTCCTCGGCGTCGCCGTAGTTTTTCGCAATCCACTCGGCGGCGAACTTACCGACGTGGTAGCCGCTGAAGTGCTGGTCCAGCCCCACGTTTTGGGTGGCGCCGGTGATGGGCGAGGCACTGTGGTTGAACATGCAGATGCCCTGCTCGGTGGCCCGCGCAACGAGTTCGTCCATGCCTTCGGGCGTCAGCACGAGGAAAAAGATGCCGTCATACCCCTGGGCGATAAAGGCCTCGATGTCGCCGAACTGCTTGACCGCGTCGGCGTTGGCATCCACGATCACCAAGTCGATATCATTTTCCGGTTTCTCGGCCTCGCGCTGCATGTCGGCGTAGAACTCGACCAGAATTTCGACCTGGATTGGACTCGAGAGCCCCACCTTCTTGTCCGAAAGCGTGTCCATCTCTTCGGCGGCCGGTTCGGCGGGGGTCGCGGGCATGACACAGCCGGCCAGCGCCAGGGCCAGAATCAGGAGCAGCGGCCAGAGGAGGCCCCCTGGCAATGCCCGGCAGGAGCGTGCGTTCGCATCGGTCCGCAACAAAAGGTTGTGTCGCATGATCCTCTCCTTTGGGTTTTCAAAGAGCGACTCGCTCTTGTCGGTTCGTCAGACACCTCCGGTCGTTTGCGTTTCAGTCAAAGTTGTACCCGCACCAGCGCGGATACCTTGCCGGGCCTTCGCTCGGTTGCCGTGAAGGCCGCTGATTCCCGGTCGCGTTTCGAGCGGTTGCCGGCGGTAGGGCGGTGATAAGGCAGGGCGGGGGCTCCTGCCTTTCAACGCCTTACTGTGTGGGCGTCATCAGCGGCTCGTCGCTGTACTCCATCACGTCCGGGTCGTCGTAAAGGTACTGATAGTCGGGGTCTTGCGGCCCGGCGACGATCTTTTGGACCTCTTCAAGGTTATCAGCGGTCACCAGCAGCCCCTTCTGCAGGCGGGTCGGCGGTACGTCTTCGCCGCGCAGGCAGCGCTGCATATCGCGCATCCACTGGGTGGAACTGTAGGGGAAGAGATAGGACCAGGTGGCCTGGTAGATGCCGCCCTTGGCGATTTCGTCCAGCACAAGGTTGGTGCCGTCGGCGCTGCCGACAAAGAACTGGTTGGGGTCCTCTTTGCCGGCTTCGCTCGCGCCGGTATAGGCGCCAAAGCCGGCGTCGTCGTTGAACGACAAGAGAACCTTGATGTCGGGATGGGCCTGCAGGAGGTTGGCCGCACCTTCGGCGCCTGCGTCCATGGTGATGGCCTCAACTTCGCCTGCGATCTCGGCGTTGGCGGCATTCTCAATCACACCGTCTATCAGTCCCTGGGTTCGTTCAGAGAGCAAGGGGTCGGCACGGTTGCCCATGATGCCGACCTGAACCTCATCTGCGTCGCCGTAGTTCGCGGCGATCCATTCGGCGGCGAATTTGCCGACCTGGTAGCCGCTGAAGTGCTGGTCCAGCACCACGTTTTGGGTGCTGCCGGTGATGGGCGATGCGCTGTGGTTGAACATGCAGATGCCCTGCTCGACGGCCCGCGCCACGAGATCGTCCATTCCCTCCGGTGTGAGCAGCAGGAAGAATATGCCGTCGTAGCCCTGTGCCATAAATGCCTCGATGTCGCCGAACTGCTTGACCGCGTCGGCGTCGGCATCGACGATCACGAGGTCGATATCGTTTTCCGGTTTCTCGGCCTCGCGTTGCATATCGGCGTAGAACTCGACCAGGATCTCGATCTGGATGGGGCTGGAGAGCCCGACCAATTTGTCCGAGAGCGTCCCCATTTCTCCGGCGGCCGGTTCGGCGGGCGCCACGGGCATGACACAGCCGGCCAGCGTCAGCGCCAGAATCAGGAGCAGGGGCCAGAGAGATCCCCCTGGCAATGCCCGGCGGGAGCGTGTGTTGGCATCGGTCCGCAACAAAAGGTTGTGTCGCATGGTCCTCTCCTTTGGGTTTTCAAAGAGCGACTCACTCTTGTCGATTCGTCAGACACTTCCGGTCGTTTGCGCTTCAGTCAAAGTTGCCTCCACCCCGGCTCAGGTACCTGGCCGCGCCTTCGCGCAGCTGGCGGGCGGATGGTTGGATCGCGGTGGCGCCGCCGTCTACCATCAGCACGGCGGCGGTGATATAGGAGGCCTCATCGCTGGCTAGGAAGAGGATGGCGTTGGCCACCTCGGCGGGTTCGGCGAAGCGGGAAAACATCGTCATGGCGGCGTAGGGTGCGACGTTTTCGGCAGGCGTGCGCGCCATCATGGGTGTGTTCATGCCGGTGGGGCAGACGACGTTGGCGCGGATGCCGTCTTCGCCGCAGTCCTGGGCCAGACAGCGCGCGAGGCCGATTACGCCGTGTTTTGAGGTGTTGTAGTCGGCCTGCATCTCGTTCCCGACAACTCCTGACATTGAGGAAACGAAGACCACGCTGCCGCTGCCCTGGCTGCGCATGGCGGGGATGACAGATTTTGAGCAGAGGAACGGGCCTTTGAGGTTGATCCGCATGACGCGGTCCCACTCCTCTTCCTCGATGTCGGCGATATTCTTGTCGCTGCCGAAGGTCGCGGCGTTGTTGACGAGAATGTCGATGCGGTCGTATGCGGCGAGGGTTGCCGCGGCCATCTGTTCGGCGCCGGCGGGGCGGCTAAGGTCACCGACAACGGCGATGGCCTCGCCGCCCTTGTCCTCGATGGCACTGACCGTGTCGTGGGCAGTTTCTGGGTTCAGGTCGGCGACGACGACTTTAGCGCCCTCGGCCGCGAAAAGCAGCGCGGTCGTCCGGCCAAGCCCCTGCCCGGCCCCGGTGACAATCGCCGATTTGCCTTCCAGTCTTCCCATCGGTTTGCCCCTTCCGACCTGATAAGGCCGCGCTGCCGGCGCTACGCCCCGTTCTTTGCGGGCAGGTGGATTGAGTCACCCACCAGCAGGACCCGAATATCGAAATCGCGCTGCTTTTGGTAGTAGAGCTCGAACAGTTTGCCGATGTCGCCGGTGTGGTTGCGCCAGAATTCCCAGTGAAAGGGCAGGAGCGTGTTGGGGCCGAGTTTCTCGGCCACCTCTAGAAGCTCCTCCACTTCCATGTACCAGGTGCGACCGAAGGCGAGCAGGGCGAGGTCAAGGTCGTGCGTCGCGCCGATTTCGGCCATCGCAGGTCCGTCCCAGGTATCGCCGGAGACGAACAGCTTTCTTCCCCCGGAGGAGAAGACGAAGGTCACGGCGTGCGGCTCGTTGGGGTCGTAGGAGGGGTAGACCTGGATCTCGACGTCGCGGAACTGAACGGTGTCTCCGGGCGCGACCTGGCGGATGCGCTCGTCGGCGATGCCGAATTCTCGCATCAGCTTGGCCGAAGACTGCGGCGCTATGCAGAAGGCGTCGGTATTGTTGACGATGGGGACCAGCGTGCCGTCATGGCAGTGGTCGACGTGATCGTGCGTGGAAATGATAATGTCGGCGAGGCCGACCTCGTCCGGCTTGATTGGGATGGCGGTGGCGCGGTAGGCGTCGGGCACGGCATCGTCGGGCGTGCCGTAGGAGTATGGATCGATCCAGATCATCGTCTCGGGCGTGCGGTAGGCGAAACTCGGTCCGCCCAGCGCCCAGAAGAGGATGCCGTCGTCAATCGTTCTGCCTTCGATCTCGTCCAGAAACGTCTTGGGCCAGTATGCTACGTCTCGCATGAGCAATCCTTTGACTCATTGGGCCGCGCCGTGCAAATTCAGGCGGGCGCGGAGATTCTCGAACCGGTTCCGCCGGTCTGAAGCTATTGGCGCCTGATCAGACCGTGCTCCAGTCGTAGTCGTGCGGTTCCTGGACGCCGGTGCCGACCTCGTTGAGTTCGAGCAGGTTGCCATCTGGGTCATAGAAGAAGAGGACGTGCCATTCGCCCTCGCCGGAGAAGCGCACCGGCGGAGAAACCAGCTCGACACCGGCAGCCTTGAGCCGCTCGTAGGTTGCGGGCACATCTTCGACGCCGAAGCAGAAGTGCGCGCTCGGCACGTGGTGGATTGGATTGCGCCCTGTTGGGCTCTCCGGGTTGATCCACTCGATCAGGTCGAAGGTGAACCCGTGTTCGGTGCTGCGGGTGTGGCCGTTGACGCCGCCGGGCGGGCGCAGCCGATACTCGCGCATATGCACGTTGTCGATTCTTGTCATTTTGTCGATCGGCCCGCCGTTGTGCTCTTCGGGCGATACGACCTCCAACCCCAGAATGTCGCGGTAGAATTTGAGCGACGCTTCCAGGTCGCTGACCATGATTGCGACATGATCCATCGTTATTTTGGCCATCGTATTCTCCTTTTTGGGGAACGCAGCCGTCCCCTTGTAGAACGAGTATGTGAGTTGTCGATTATGATTGCGGGCCGGCCGCTTGCCCCTCTGCCGGGGATAATGATTTCCTGCTGGCCGGATCAGGCGGTACTCCAATTGTAGTCGTGCGGCTCCTGTACACCGGTGCCGATCTCGTTGAGCTCGAGCAGATTTCCGTCCGGGTCGTAGAAGAAGAGGACGTGCCATTCGCCCTCGCCGGAGAAGCGCACGGGCGGCGAGACGATTTCGACGCCTGCCGCTTTGAGCTTCTCATAGGTTGCGGGCACATCCTCGACGCCGAAGCAGAAGTGTGCGCTGGGCACATGGTGGATCGGTTGCCGGCCTGTCGGGCTCTTGGGGCTGACCCACTCGATCAGGTCGAAGGTGAAGCCGAATCCTTCGTCGGGCGTGTGGCCGTTGACGCCGCCGGGCGTGCGCATTCTATATTCGCGCACGTGGGTGTCCTTCATCGCCGTCATCTCGTCGACGGGACCGCCGCCGTGCTCTTCCGGCGTCACGACCTCCAGACCCAAGATGTCGCGATAGAACTTCAGGGACCTGTCCAGGTCGCTGACCATGACGGCGACGTGATCCATCGTAATTCGGCCCATGAAATGCCTCCTCATCGTGACCATACTCTCGCTTCAGCGGGAGGATCAGGGGATCTGCCAGTTAAGAGAAAGGGGGAGGCAGAGAGCCTCCCCCTGCGTGGGAATCACACTCAATCCGCGAACCCTATTCTTCGGCCTGGATTGCGTTGATCTTGGCCACCATATTGTCGGTCGCCTCTTCGATCGAGCTGTCTCCCAGGAGCAGCAGCTCAAGTTCTTCCGTGAAAGCACGCTGCACTTCGGTCGGCTTCGATCCCCAGTGCTCGGGCACAAAGGTATCGCTGTAAGTGAACGGCTTGGTCATGAACTCCAGCTGGACTGGGTCGGTCACGAGATTGGCCGCGTTCTCGGCAAACTTGTAGGGGACGGGAATCAATTTGATCATCGCCGAAATCGCCTCATCATCCCAGACGTAGAAGGAGATGAAGTCCCAGGCCTCGTCGACATAGGGTGTGTTGGCCGGAATCGAGAAGGGATGGGACTGACCGGTGCTGATGCGTTTGCCGCCGGCCATGATGGGCCAGAGGGCCATGGTGGCGTCCATTGTATAGTCCTGGGTATTCGGACCCCACGAGTCCCAGTCGGTGAGGACAGCGGCAACCATCCCGATCTTGTCGCTGGCGAAGATGCGCTCGCCGAGCAGCTGCCGTTCAGCCGGCGAAGGTGATATGCCGGATTCGAGCAGCCAATCGACCGAGTAGGCGAAGACTTCACGCGCTTCATCCGAATTCAACAGGCACTGGGTTTCGTCTTCATTGAACAGGGAGCCGCCGTTCGACATGATGAGGTCGAGGTAGACCATGTTGGGCGGGGTCGCTGCGCCCCAGATTTCGGGCGGGTCAGCGATGGTTTTGGCAGCGGCGTCCATCTCGTCCATGGTCCAGTCGTCGTAGCGGGGAAGCTCGACACCGTTCTCTTCGAATAGGCGAATGTTGTAAGCGAGGCCGCGTGGTACGGCGCCATGTGACGGCACGCCGTAGGCATTGCCCTGCCAGCCGGCCCAGACCCAGGGGCTGCCAACCAACCCGTCAACGTCTACGCCGTCCCTTTCGATCAGCCCGTCAACTTCGGCGAAGATTTCGCGCTGCACCAGCATCGGGAAGAAGGGCGCCTGAACCCACAGTACCTCGGGTGCGGTGCCGCCGGCGAACTGGGTCAGCATCTTCTCGGCGTATCCTGTCCAGGGGCTGACGGCCATTTCCACCTGTGTTTCGTGGGATTCGTTGTAGAGGGCGAGGACGTCTCCAAAGATGTCGCCCCAAGCCATGAATCTGAGGGTAACGGCCTCCTGCGTCGCGGAATCGTCGGCCATCTCCCCGTCGGAACCGCCATCGGGGGCGCCGCCTGGTGCGCAGGCGGCGAGGAGGGCCCCTCCCGTCGCCACAGAGATGCCTTTCAGAAAGGCGCGCCGGCTCGGTCGTGATGCATCATTCAGAATCGCTGTCATGGGACTCCTTCCTCCTGGGTAGATGAATGGATCCGAATGTCAATTGCGTTTGAATCGCTGAAATGGTCGCGATGCCTTTGGTGAAGTGCTATTTCGAGTGCGCGGGCGGTGATGCTCCTGCCGCACCTGAGGTCCTGCCTGGTTTCCGCGCCAATTTCTGATTTACTCTGTTGGACAACGAGGCCAGTCTGTCTCCGCAATGACCGGCCTCCGGAGGCATTCTGAGGAAACGTGCGGAACCCATCTGTCATGTCTTACCGGAGGCCGCTTCAGGGTTGGCTGAAGGCGAATTTCAGGGGGCCTGCCGGCCGACGTTACCTGGAATGTCGGCGCCGGTATTCGGCGATACTATAACATAGCTATTCGCGTGTTCAAACAATGCGAATTTGGGCCGCTTGGACGGCGTTACAGCTTTTTGCGGGCTTTCGGTGGGGCACCCAATCAGAGCTCGTCAATCATGCGCTTCAGGTTGGCGACATTGATGCGCATCGCCTCTTCACGCGAGCCGCTCGCGGGTTGAAAGTGGGTGGCAACCGACAGGATTGCGTTGCTGCACCGGTCGCGCAGGCTGCGCAGAATTTGCGGGTAGTCGACGTCGCCTTCGCCGAGCGGGCAGTAGTCAAAGTCGAGCTGGAGGCCGTTGTTCACGCGCAGGTCTTTGATGTGAAGCCCGTGCAGGTAGGGGTGGATATTGACAAATCCGGCGGTCGCCACGTCGGCCTCGCCGCTGTTGAGGTTGTCGGACGGGCCCCACATCACTTTGAGACGGGGCGAGTTCAGGGTCTCGGCCAGGCGGCGGAAGTTGGCGGTCGTGTTGGTATAGTTCCAGGGCATCATCGAGAGCGCGAGATCGACGTCGTATTTCTCGGCCTGTTCCAGCGCAAGCGAGAAGGCGCGCACCAGTTTTTCCATTTCGGCGTCGGCGATGTAGCCGCCGCGCGTCAGCCAGCGCATCGGCCAGGTCGGTTTGGCGGCGCTGTACTCACCCGGCCAGGCGAAGGTGAAGGCGTTGACGGCGCCGATCCCCAGCCGGGCGGCCATCTGCATCGAGCGGACGAGGTCGTCCATCTCCTGGCGAAAGTCGGGGTGGTCCTCGATCGAATCCAGTTCGAGATCGGTTAGATGGATCATCTTGAAGGGGTTGCCGACGTTGATCACAAATATGTCAAGGCCGTGACCGGCGACCTGTTCCCCCATCCGGTCTACGGCGGCGTCATCCATGTCGCGCATCGGCGGCCCATCTGAGCCGAGCGTGTTGAACCAGACGCCCTCGACGCCGATCTCTTTGGCCTTGGCCAACGACTCATCGAAGGGCAATGCCAGCTCGGGCAGGTACATTCCGATTTTGAAGCGATGCTCGGTCATCTGTGCGTCTCTCCGTATCTCAGTTGGGTAGGGCCTGACCCCAGCGGTCGAGGCCGGCATCGGCAAGGTTCTGAATCCAGTCGAGGTACGAGCGCGCGACGCGGTCGGGATCTTTGCGGCTGCGGGCGACGAAGCCGGGCACGCGGGAGCGGCCGGTTGGCAGGCCGATGCGGCTGTAGCGGGTGTCGACGCTCCAGCGGACGGTGTTCGAGCGGTTGGGAATCGAGCGGTGGACCATGCGCTCCATGGTCAACAGGACGTCGCCGGCGTCGACCTCGCAGGTCATGAAATCGCCTGCGGGCAGGGCCGCGTCGGGGATGCCTTTTGTCCCTTTGTGGCCCTTTGTCTTGATCAGGATGTCGTGTTCGAGCAGCCCTTTGAGGTGGGAGCCGGGGATAACCTGCATGCAGCCGTTCTGCGCGGTGGCCGGGACGAGCGGGATCCAGAAGTTGACGACGAGCGTCTCGCCGGCTTCGGCGGGGATGAGGTAGGCGAGGTCCTGGTGCCAGGGAATGTCCAGCAGGTCGAGGTCGGGCATCTTGGGGCGCAGCGCGAATTGGGGGTGGGCGAGGATTTCGGGGCCGATAAGCGCTTCGGTGGCGTCGAGTAGCTCCGGCGTCGTGCGCAGGGCGAACATGCCGGCGGAAATCGGCTTGCCGCGCGAGAAGAAGGTCTGCCACAGCCATCTCTTGTCCTTGCACGCTTCGGAGGCCAGCGCAAGCCGGTTGGCGAAGGGCGCGGCGGCGAATGTGTCAGCGGGGTCGAGCTGGCCCTGCCGCACGGCCTCGTGGATGGCGTTGTCCACCTTCTGTTCCAGTTCACTGATCAGCGGTTGCAGCGCTGCGTGGGGCAGCATGTTGCGGACGATCAGGTAGCCAACCTGTTTGAACTCTTGAATCTGTTCCGGGGCCAGCGCCAGCGATGACGTTCCGTTGCTGTGTGCCTCTTTTTGCCGCGTTGCCGCTATGTCAGTCACGAACTCCTCCTGGTAGCTTGTGCTTTCGATTTGCGAACAGGTGGTGATTTCGATCGTTATCCAGAGGTATGTCTTGGCATAGTATATTCCAAAGCGGTACGGGGCGCTATTCCATTTGGCGCCGACTGACCCGTGACTCGAATGGCAATTCAGGCAAATCCTGCTTTCGTGTACAATGTGTCGATAGCAAGCAGAACGGCGCCTGCCAAAATGCTAGGGCGCGGGCGGCAACAATCAGTGATCTCAGGAAGAAAACAAGAGGAGAAAGAGGAATGAGTGTTTTGATCCACGTAGGCGTACGGGCGTCCGATCTTTCCAAGTCGATACGGTTCTGGCGCGATGGCCTGGGCTTGAAGGTTGTTGGGGAGAGAGGTGTCCGCTACGACCTTTCCGACGGCTATCACAACTTCGCGGTCTTCCAGCATCAGGGCGACGACCGTCCTGGGCATGTCTCGGGCATGCTCGACTATCTACATATCGGTGTCGGTGTGCCGGATGTCGCGGTGGCGGCGCGCCGGCTGCGCGACATGGGCTACACGATATTCTCGGACGGCCTGGGCGGGAAGACGCCCCTGGACCCCGACAATCTTGAGCAGCCGGCGTTCAAGGTGGAAGACCCTGACGGCATCACGATCGACGTGAGCGAGGTGACGACGGCGTGGCCGGGGACGACGCTGCATCCCAACGAGAGGCCGGCGGAGGGTTAGGCCAGTTGCAGCGAGGGCTCATGCTTGGCAAGCGGCCCCTTGACAGGATTAGGGCAACCTTCGCCCAATCGAAATCGAGTTTCGTGAATGACGCGCCGATTTGACGTGTTGTCAGCGGCGCGTCGTTGCATGTGCGGGACTTACCCGCGGCTCTATCGGCCGCGGGCGCGAGACATCCAAGCGGCGCTTTCTTGCTTGCGGTCACCTGGCAAGAGATTCTTCGCCTGAATTCGGCGCGGCCAGGAAATTTTCCTGCATAAAGGCGGCCCGGACGTTTGGCGGGGACGCTACGAGGACCACAACTTGGCCATCACCTGGGGGCGATTGAGGTAGGGCGAGAGTTCTGAGGGGGAATCGAGGATCAGGTCGGCGTTGTCGAAATTTTGCGTTCCGCCCATGCCGCAGAGCAGGCCGACCTGGACGGCGCCGACGGCCTCGCCGACGCGCAGGTGCAGCTCGTTGTCGCCGACGACAAGACAGGCGTCGGCGGGCAGGTCCAGCTGCTCCAGCAGGTTGAGGAGCGCTTCGCTGTTGGGTGTGGGCTTGCGCAGGTCATCGCGGGTGGCGATGGCGTCGAACTGATCTTCGGAGAGGTCGGCGTGCTGGAAGAAGGTCTCGACTTCCTTGCGCGAGCGGGTGGTAAGCAGGGCCACTTTGTACTGCTGCCGCAGCTCGGTCAGCAGGTCGGGCACGCCCGGGCGGAGCTCTTGAAGCTCGCTCTTGGGGAAGCCGCGGACGCGGTGCAGGCGCGGCATGAGACGCCGGGCGTCGTCGTGCAGACGCAGCCAGGTCAGAAGGCTGACGATGGCTACCGATGGGCCTTCCATCCAGGCCATGAGGCGGCGGAAGAACTGTTCGCGTTTTTCGAAGGGCCAGATGCGCTCCAGTCTGTCAAAGCGTTTGGCCAGCTCGCCAGCCAGCGACCAGTCGAGGCTGGTGAGCGTGCCGTCGAGATCGAAGACGATGCCTTCGATCCAGTGGCCGGCGATCAGGCCTGGGATTTGAATATCGCTCTGCTGCTGCGACGACTCGAAGGGTTCGAGGTCGCGCAGTTTGCGGAAGACGTAGATGAGCAGGACGCGCACGCTGGCGATGGTCGGGGTGATGAGCAGCACGCCGAGCACGCCGAAAACGAGCGCGGCGCTGATAATGCCGGTAAAGGTCACGGCGGGATGAAGGCGCACGCGGCGCCCGACGAGACGGGGGATGAGGTAGACGCTTTCGACCTGGGTGATGATCACGTAGAAGATCAAGACGATGATGGCGAAGGGGATCTTGCCGATGGGCAGCCAGGTCGAGCCCTGGAAGAGCGCGACCAGAGTGCCGATGGTGCCGCTGATCCCGGGCCCGACGGTGGGCAGGAATTCAAGCAGCCCGGCGAGGAGCGCCAGCGCGGCTGCGTTGGGCAGTCCGACAATACTCATGACGATCCAGGTGACAAAGCCGATCACCAGCCCGAGGACGAGCTGACCGCGCAGGAAGGCCATCCAGATTTCGCCCAGCTCGTGGCTCAGGTGCTGGGCGTCGTCGCGGTACTCTTGCGGCAGGGCGTTCATCACCATGCGTTGGAGCTTGATGATATCTTTCAGCAGCCAGAAGCCGAGGACGAGGACATAGATGGTGGTGAGGACGCCGGTCGTGAAGGCGCCGGCCAGGTCCAGCACGCCGGTTCCTGCCCGGGAGAGCACGTTTTGGAAGACGGTTCCCAGCTGCTGCAGAAGATTATTAAAGGTCAGGTTGATGCCGAGGAACGGCAGGAGGGGCCCGGGAGCGGCGGTCTGCAGGTCTGATACCAGCGTCTCGATCAGGCCCAGCAGGGCCTCGATAGAGGTTGCGACGCGCGGCACGAAGATGACCGGGGTTATGATCAGGGCCACGATCACAAGCAGGTAGATGGCGGCGATCGACATCGCCCGGCTCCAGCCGGTGCGCTGTTGGACCCAGCTGACCGGATGATAGAGCACAAATGTCAGCAGAAGGGCGATGATGGTCGGCTGGATCATCACGCGGAAGGCGTAGAGGAGGAGCACGGCCGCCAAGCCGAGGACCGAGGCGACTACGATCTTTGTCGTTGTACTCCATCGGTGGGAACTCATAGCCAAGAAAGAAGAGAATCGGGAGAGTTTAAGGGGGCGTTTTCCGGGCTGTCCGTTTCCAATACAGTTCCGTTACAGCAATTGCGCTGAGCGTTCACAGTTTGGGTTAGTGGAAGACGGTAAAGCGTGTCAGCGGCCAGTAGCGCACCCAGACGCGACCCTTGATGAATTCGCGCGGCGCCGGGCCAAAGGCGCGGCTGTCATTGCTGTTGTTAAGGTTGTCCCCAAGCACGAAAAAGGTGTCCTCGGCCAGTGTGACGGGGCCATAGAAGGAGTGTGAATCGTCGTGACTGGTCGGGGGTTTGACTTCGTTCTCGTCGATAAGGATGCGCCACCGGGGCGCGATGTCGTGCGGCGGCGTTAGCTCTTCGCCGTTCACGAAGACCTGTCCCTGGCGGATTTCTACCGTATCGCCGGGCAGGCCGACAACGCGCTTGATCATCAAGGCGTTCGAATCGGGCATATCGAGAACAATGATTTCATTGTGCTGCGGTCCACGAAAGTAGTAGGTGACCTTCTCCATGACCAGGCGTTCCAGCGGCCGGAAATTGGGCTGCATGCTCTGGCCGTAGACAATGGTTGCCTGGGCGAGAAAGAGGTGGATGAGCAGCGCCAGGGTGATGGCAGGCAGAACGATCTGGGCGATTTCCTTGAGCGCCGACAGGAAGACAGCGACCGCCGAGGGCTCGGCGGGGCCGTCATTGACCGACGCAAGCTGCAGGCGGGAAGCCTCGCGTCCCGCCTGCGTATCCCGAATCAGTTCATCGTTGCGGAGGAATTCCTGCGGACCGTCCTGGTCCCCTGGATTGTGTCTCGCCGTCATGGTCGTCTGGCCGGGCGCGCGTCCATCAGGCCGCGCTCAAGTCCGGCTCGCTGCAATTGCATCTAAAGTAGATCCCTTTTGAAACCCCGACTCCTCGGAAAGGGGGCACATTGGATTCACGGGCACTTCGGCCGCACGATCGTCGGGAAGGAATTCTTGGTTCCATTAGGGAATCACTTTAATCACGCAATCTTTGGAGTTCAGTGGCTCCTCGTCAGCGGCGCTATCTGCGCGGGCGGCCGCCGTTGCGACCGCTGCGCTCGCGTTCGCGGCCGCCTCCGCGGAAGTTGCGGTCGCGCTCGCGTCCACCACCGCCTCCGCGTCGTCCGCCGCGGTCCCGGTCGCGCGCTTCTTCGGCGCTCCAGCCTTCCAGGACGGCCTGGCGGCTGAGCCGGATCTTGCCGGCGGGGTCGATGTCGATCACCATGGTCGTCAGTTCATCGCCGACGTTGGCGATCTCCTCGACGTTATTGACGCGGTAGTCGGCCAGCTGGCTGATATGAACGAGCCCGTCGACGCCGGGCAGAAGGTTGACGAAGGCGCCGTAGGGTTCGACGCGCACCACCTGGCCGGTGTAGATTTTGCCGACCTCGACCTCTTCGGTGAGGGATTCGACTTCGCGGCGCGCCTCTTCCGCGGCCAGCCCGTTGAGGCCGGAGACGTAGACGGTTCCGTCCTCTTCGATATCGATTTTGACCTCGTAGCGCTCTTGCAGCGCGCGCACGGTTTTGCCTCCGGGCCCAATGACCTTGCCGATCTTTTCGGGGTCTATGCTTATAGTCAGTATACGTGGTGCGTGGGGGCTAAGTTGCGCGCGGGACTCGGGCAGGACTTCGAGCATCTTGCCCATAATGTGAAGCCGTCCTTGACGCGCCTGCTCCAGCGCGATGCGGAGGATCTCGAAGTCGAGTCCCTTGATCTTCAGGTCCATCTGCAGGGCGGTGATGCCGTGTTCGCTGCCGGCCACCTTGAAGTCCATGTCTCCGAGGTGGTCTTCAACGCCCTGGATGTCGGAGAGCACCTTGTAGGCGCCGGTCTCCTGGTCCTGGACGAGCCCCATGGCGATGCCGGCGACCGGCGCGTCGATGGGGACGCCGGCGTCCATCAGGGCCAGGGTGCTGCCGCAGACGGAGCCCATGCTGGTCGAGCCGTTGCTGCTGACTGCTTCGCTGACCAGGCGGAGGGTATAGGGGAAGTCTTCGGGGATGATGGCCTGGAGCGCGCGTTCGGCCAGTGCGCCGTGCCCGATTTCGCGGCGTTTTGGTCCCCGCATGGGGTAGGCCTCGCCGGTCGAATAGGGCGGGAAGTTGTAGTGATGGATATAGCGTTTATCCTCTTCCGGCTGCAACGTGTAGAGTCGTTGGGCGTCGCCGGGCGTGCCCAGTGTTGCTATCGTGAGCACGTGTGTTTCACCGCGCATGAAGAGGCCACTGCCGTGGACGCGCGGCAATTTGCCGACCTGCACCTGAATCGGGCGGACCGTCTGTAGATCGCGTCCATCGGGGCGGACTTCCTCATCCAGAATTCGACGCCGCACGGCATCTTTGTAGAGGCTGTCGAGCGTATCTTCTACGTCGCCGGCGTCAACCTCGTCGGCGGTGATGGCATCGGCCAGGGCCCCGAGCGTCTCGGCGCGCACTGTGGACAGGCGGGCCTTGCGCTCGTCGCGGTCGGTCACCTCTCCAACGGCGGCCTGGACTTTGTCACGGGCCAGCTCGTTCACTTTTTCGACCGTTTCGGGTGCGGCTGCAAAGACGGGGTAGTCGGTGTACTTTGTCTTTCCAAGATCGGCCTGCATCTGTGCGATCGTGCTGATGGCGGGCTGCATGGATTCGTAAGCCAGCTTCAGGCCGTCGAGCATGATCTCTTCTGGCAGCTCGCTGGCGCCGGCCTCGACCATGAGAATGTTGTCAGACGTGCCCGCCACCTGCAGGGCGAGCGTGCTGAGCTCCATGTCGGATGCGGTCGGGTTGACGACAAGCTCGCCGTCGACGTGGGCGACGGAGGCGGCGCCGACCGGCCCACTCCAGGGGATGTCGCTGATCGAGAGCGCGGCTGAGGCGGCGATGATGGCGAGCGGGTCGATGAGATGCTCGCTGTCCGAGCTGAGCGCGGTCAGAATGATCTGTACTTCGTTGCGGAGGCCTTTGGGGAAGAGGGGGCGGAGAGGGCGGTCAACCAGCCGGCAGAGAAGGATCGCCTGTTCGCTGGGCCGGCCCTCGCGGCGGAAAAGATTGCCGGGGATGCGTCCGGCGGCGTACAGTTTTTCCTCGAAATCGACCGTCAGTGGGAAGAAGCCGATGCCGGGCCTGACGCCGCGGTCCATCGTGGCGGTGGCGAGGACGACTGTTTCCCCGCAACGGACGGTTACGGCGCCGCCAGCCTGCTGGGCGAGGACGCCGGTTTCGATGCTGACTTCTTTTTCGCCCAGCGTCGTGGAGTAGACCTGGGCGCCTTCAAACAATCTGAGCTGTTCCATCTGTGTTCACCTCGAAATGAACTTTGCGCCGTACCATTGCGGTGCGGTGCGCATGGTTGATGCCGCCGCGCAGACGCCGGAACCGGCAATGCGACATGCGTCGCGACCGCCGGCGACATGAGTGTCGAGTGGGCGGGCGGGCTAGGCTGCTGCTCCGTCCGTCAGCCCAACGGTCTTGCAGCGCAATGTTTCGAGGTGCGGAACTGGAGAAAGAACCGAAACGCGCGCTTGCGCGCGATATAGGTCTTGCGTGAATGGCTTCGGTCCATTCTCCAATGCCGGACCTCGGCGGCAGGAATCTGCCGAATACAGTGCACTGGGCGCCGGTACATCTGCGGTCGAGCGGCGCGAATTAACTTGTGTAGGTCGCGGACCCCTGCGGGGGCGCGGCCAGGGCTTATCCTCCATTTCGTGTGCGCGGCCTGGAGCACGCTCTTCTAGGCCAGTCCTATGGCCATCTGAAATGACACCGGCATTGCCACACGCATGCGCTGGCAATGCCGCCAAGAAAGAAGGGCGGACACACGCCTGTTCCGCCCTTGCCGTTGCAGTTATCGACGCAGTCCCAGCCTTTGAATCAGCTGGCGATAGCGCGTTACATCTTTTCTCGCCAGGTAAGCCAGATGGCTTCGACGCTGGCCTACCAGTTTCAGAAGGCCCCTGCGCGACCCTTCATCGTGCTTATGGGTCTTCAGGTGGTCGGTAAGCGCGTTGATGCGGGTTGTCAGCAGTGCGACCTGCACCTCCGGCGATCCCGTATCCTGATCGTTTATCCGGTATTCCTCGATGATCTTCGACTTTTCTTCCGTGAGTATGCTCATGTGGTACTCCCGAACTCCTTTCCCCTCCACTGGGGCATGTCGATTACGATATCGCAGCGGCAACGCTCCCCAGGAGGCGCGACCGTTCCGTTGTTAGCCGGAACATCGCTGGAATACCAAGGCGTATGATCCAGCCGTTACTGAAACAGTTTAGCATAACTGTGGGCGATACCCAAACTTGGGCCTTGCCCAATTATTTAACGCATGCTTTTTGCAGGATGGACCGAGAGGAGACCAGCCTCTTGAAGCTGTTGCCGGCTGCCCTTATAATGGGGCTGTCCTGCTCAGTCGGATTTCGCATGGAATCGGAGCGGCGCCGGCGGAGAGCGCCGGAATCTGCTGCCGACCGAGTTGCCGCAAACCGGAGCCAGGCTTGTCTGATCGCTGCCTTTCATCTGTCATAAAAACGGAAGCGCGCCGTCTCGGTTTCGACTTCTGTCGCATAGCCGGCGTCGAGGAGGCAGCCCACGCAGATTTCTTCGTCAGATGGCTGGGCCTGGGCCGCGCGGGGGAGATGACATACCTGTCCCGCCACGTGGACAAGAGACGGCGCCCTGCTCTCCTGGCGGACGGCGGCGCGCCGTTCCGATCGCTCATCGTGCTCGGTGTCGACTATCACCGCTTCGACCTTTCGCCGCAGATCCTGGACGACCCCGCCCGCGGCATCATCGCCCGTTACGCCTGGGGCGACGACTACCACGAGATCGTGCGCCCCCTTCTCTATGAGCTGGACGGCTTCGTGCGGGCGCGCACGGGACGCAAGACTCTTGGCAAGGGTCTGGTGGATACCGGCCCGGTGTTGGAAAGAGATTGGGCGCATCGCGCGGGCCTCGGCTTCACCGGCAAGAACTGCTGCACGATTCACCCGCGGCATGGCAGCTGGCTTTTTTTGGCGACGCTGCTAGTGCCGGAGAAGCTGGCGTGCGATCCGGTCATCAACTTGACGAATGGGCCGGCCGCGGGCGTTGAAGGGGTGATCGACGGTCTGCCGGCCGCGGGGGCGTACGGCACGTGGCGTCTGCCGGCGAACGGGTCGGGGGCGGGCCCGGGACCGGAGGCAACCTGCGGCCAGTGTACGCGCTGCCTGGACGCCTGCCCGACGGACGCCTTTGTGGGTCCGTTTCACCTTGACCCCCTGCGCTGTATCGCGTACTGGACAATCGAGGCGCGTCGACCGATCCCGCGGCAGTTGCGCGCCAGTTTTGGCAACCGCATTTTTGGCTGTGATATTTGCCAGGAGGTCTGCCCTTGGAATCAGCGGCTGGCCGGGAGAACGCCGCTGATGAAGGGTCTTGATGCAAGGCGGGAGCGCGTGGCGCCGCCCCTTCTCGAGGGCTTCGACCCGGGGACGCCATACTGGCTGGAGCCGCGGGCGTTTGCCGAGAGGTGGCGGCGCTCGCCGCTGAAGCGGCCCAAGCGGGCCGGAATGTTGCGCAACGTCTGCGTAGCCTTGGGCAACTGGGGGGACCCATCGGCCTTTACAGCATTGCAGGCGGCAACGGCGGACAGTTCGGCGCTGGCGCGCGGCCATGCGGCCTGGGCACTGGGCCAACTCCTCCGCCGTCACAAGGATGAGCGGGCCGCTTCCCGTCTGCGGGCCCTGCTCGCCCGTGAGCAGGACATGTGGGTGCGCGAAGAGGCGGCGGTGGCGCTCGACGGGGCGTCCTGAAACTTTGCCCGCCCACAAGCGTAGAGATTGGCAGAACTGAGTTAAGGAATTCGACACTGAACGGCAGGGCTGGGCGTTAGATAAAGGAGAGCAGTTATGGATATTGGCCGTGCATTGACCTATTTCACAGAGGATGAGCGCTGGGTCGAAAAGACCGCGATCGGCACTGGGCTGTTTCTGGTCAGCGGCCTGCTCTCCGTCTTGTTGATCGGCGTCCTCGGCTTCTTCATCCTGTTCGGTTACCTGGTGCGGCTGCTGCAGAACGTGCGCGACGACGTGCATCCTGTGCTGCCGGAGTGGAATCAGTGGGGCGACGATCTTGTTCGGGGGGTCAAGCTGGCGTGTGTGTACATTGTGTGGGCGCTGCCGATTATTCTGATCTTCTTTCCTGCGTTCATAATCAGTTTCGTAGTGGCCGAAGCCTCTCCCTACAATCCGGCCTACCCTGGTGGAACCATAGGATCGATCATATTTGGTTGCGCGAGCTGTCTGTCGTTTCTGTTCGCCATTGCGTACGCTGTGATGCAGCCGGGGTTTTCGGTTGCCTTCGCCCGCAACGAGTCGATCGCTGAGGGTCTACAGGCTTCGGAGATCTGGGAATGGACACGCGACAACATAGGCAATGTGGTGATCGTTGCCATTCTCACGGTCATTGCCAGCGTCATCATCACTACGGTCGGCAGCATCATCGGCACGATTTTGTGCATTGTCGGCCTGGTGGTTACCGTGCCGCTCTCGCAACTGGTCACCTATTATGTCCAGAGTCATCTCTACGGCCAGCTGGCGCGCCTGGACGGTCACGGGGCTGCCGGGGGTGGGATCGGTCCGATGCCGCCGGCGGGGGTCGCGCCTGAGGAGGAGGCGGCCCCGGTAGCGTCGGTGCCGCCGGTCGTCTACGATCCGGAACAGGAGGAAGGGCCGGCGGAGGATGGCGAGCCTGAAGATGGTACTGTGCCTGAAGCTGGTGCTGAGCCGACGGGCGAGCCCGCGCCGGTTGAAGAATCTGAGCCATCGGTAGAGCAAGAGGAAGCGGTGGAAGAAGAAGAGCCGGCGCAGGAAGAAGGGTCTGTCAGGGAGGAACGGTCGGACGAGGAGCGACCGCCTGAAGAGCCAAAAAACCAGTAGGATTTTCCAGCCTATCGGCCGGAAAGTCAGTCCAAACAATAGCCCGTGAGAAACAGCGGCGTTTCTCACGGGCTTTTCTTTTCGTCGGACCGGCGGTTTGTCCAGCCAGTCATCCGCAATCCTTGTTTAAGGCGGTTGCGGCAATGCGTTCACGCGCTGTACGCCCTGCACTCTTCGACGATTTGGAGAAAGTAGCGGTGCCAGCGGAGGTCGCCGGTCAGTTCGGGGTGGAAGGCGGTCGCCAGGATCGCGCCCTTGCGGACGGCGGCGATCACCTCTTCGTCTTCCGCGCCTGCGGCAGCGACGGTTGCGAGCGTTTGCACACCGGGGGTGACGGCGGTGATTGCGGGGGCGCGAATGAAGACGGCATGAAAGGGTTCGTCTCCCAGCGCCGGCACATTCAGCTCTGCTTCAAAGCTGTCGACCTGGCGGCCGAAGTAGTTGCGGTTGACGGTGACGTCGAGGCCGCCAATCAGCGCCTGGCCGCCCCGCTTTTGCCCGGTGGCATCTTCGGCCAGCAGGATCATGCCGGCGCAGGTGCCCCAGGTCGGTCTGCCGGCGTGAACCCAGTCGCGCAGCGGGTTGACCAGCCCCCACCGTTCGGCGACCAGGCCCATGCTGGTGCTTTCGCCGCCGGGGATGATCAGGCCGTCCAACTCGGGCAACTGTTCTGCCAGGCGCACTTCGACGGCGTCGACGCCAAGCTGCGCCAGCATGTTGATGTGCTCGCGAAAGGCCCCCTGCAGCGCGAGCACGCCAATGCGAAGTTGGCTCACCGCGCGCTCCCGCCATCATCACGTCTGTGCATCTGTCACTGCAATTCGTGTCGTGGGTGTATCGAGGGAATGCGGCCCGCGGCATTCGGAGAACCAGAGAGATACGATACCGACCGGCGGGTCTCCCTTTGCTGTAAATCCCGGTGTGTTCCCAATGCAACTTTGGGGCGGGAAAACTGAGCGGCGGCAGGTTTAGCAAGTTCGCCTGCCGCCGCCGTGTTCTTGCGCAATCACGCGTGGAAGGAAGGTCTGCTACCAACCGCGTTGGGCGATTTTTTCCCCTTCCGGCAGCTCGTTGACGCTGATGCCGACCATAGGCGCGCCCAAGTTTTCGCTGACTTCGGCGAGGATGTGGGGATCGTTATAGTGTGTCACGGCCTGGACGATGGCGTGGGCGCGTTTGGCGGGGTCGTCGCTCTTGAAGATGCCGGAGCCGACGAAGACGCCGTCGACGCCCAGCTGCATCATCAGCGCGGCGTCGGCCGGTGTGGCGACACCGCCGGCGGCAAAGTTAACGACCGGCAGGCGGTTCAGCTCGGCGGTCTGTTTCACCAGCTCGTAAGGGGCCTGAATGTCCTTGGCATAGGTGAAGAGCTCGTCGGCGTCCATGCGGCTGATCCGCCGGATTTCGCCGTAGACGGCGCGCGCGTGACGCACAGCTTCGACGACATCGCCGGTGCCGGCCTCGCCCTTGGTGCGGATCATGGCTGCGCCTTCGGCAATACGGCGCAGGGCCTCGCCCAGGTTGCGGCAGCCGCATACGAAGGGGATTGTGAAGCTGTGCTTGTTGATGTGATGGCTTTCGTCGGCGGGGGTCAGGACCTCGCTCTCGTCGATATAGTCGACTCCGAGCGCTTCGAGTATCTGTGCCTCGACGAAGTGGCCGATGCGCACTTTGGCCATGACCGGGATTGTGACCGAGGTCATGATCTCTTTGATCAGGCGGGGATCGCTCATGCGGGCGACGCCGCCGTCTTGGCGAATGTCTGCCGGGACTCGTTCAAGCGCCATGACTGCACAGGCGCCGGCCTCTTCGGCGATGCGGGCCTGATCGGCTGTGACGACATCCATAATGACGCCGCCCTTCAGCATCTGCGCCAGCCCTGCCTTGACCCCGAAGGTTCCCCGTTCCACCTGTCCATCTCTCTGTTGACCGTTCGTTGTGCTCATGCGTCGCCTCCTTGGATGCCTCAACCGGGCAGTTTCGTCTCATGCTTGGCAAGCGAGGGCTAAAGCAAAAAAGGGCTTTTTCGACCTCCTTGCGTTCGGTATTGATTGCTGATATTGTAGTCAATAGCCCCCCGATTTGACAACTTCGCATTGCCTGTTGTCGAACGCCGGGTTGACGCACTGTTATTTTGGGGCAGGAGGCTGGCCGCCAGTTGTGATTTGTGCAACTTTCACAAGAGAGTTTGAGCCTCTATTGTACAGTATGCCTATAGGAGTTTCCGCTTCGTTTCGGTGATTATTGTCTAGTAGCCGGTGGATGCCCCGGCAGGGGACCCATCCACCGCAAAACCCCACAGTTCTTCATTGGATAGCGGCTTTCGCCTGCGACAGGAGGGAACAGGTATATGGAAGGCATTAACTCAGGAGATACTGCCTGGATCATCGTCGCCACCGCATTGGTGCTGATGATGACTCCGGCTTTGGGCTTCTTTTACGGCGGGATGGTGCGCCGGAAGAACATCCTCTCCACGCTAAACCTGAGCTTCATAACAATAGGCCTCATCAGCATTCAGTGGGTAATCATCGGGTACAGCCTTGCTTTCGGCGAAAGTGTGGCGGGCCTGGTTGGCGGGCTCGACTACATTGGGCTGTCTGGGATCGGGATTGAGGCCGTGGAAGGCTCGATTCCGAAGCTGCTCTTTGTGGCCTTTCAGATGACCTTCGCCATCATCACGCCTGCGCTGATTTCCGGAACTTTCGTGGAGCGCATCCGGTTCAAGGTGTACCTGGTCTTCACATTACTGTGGGCTACGCTTGTCTACGATCCGGTCTGTCACTGGGCCTGGGGCGGCGGCATCTTCTCCCGCTGGGGGGCGCTCGACTTCGCAGGCGGCACGGTTGTCCACATTACGGCGGGATTCTCGGCGCTGGCCTTTTCGATGGCGATTCGCAAGCGCAAGGGATTCGGTCAGATCGCGATTGAACCGCACAACATCGCGTTTACCGTATTGGGCGCCGGGCTGCTGTGGGTTGGCTGGTTCGGGTTCAACGGCGGCAGCGCACTGGCGGCGGATGGACTGGCTGTCCAGGCGCTGCTCAACACGAATACCGCGGCGGCGGCAGCGGCGGTGGTATGGATGTTCCTTTCCTGGAAGGACAACAAGCCCAGTGTGCTGGGCATTGTGACGGGGGCGGTCGTCGGCCTTGTCGCAATCACGCCGGCAGCCGGCTTCGTCGACACAATGTCCGCCCTGATCATCGGTGCGGTGGCGGCGCCGATCAGCTACTACAGCATCGATTTCCGCGAGCGGCGGGGCCTGGATGAGAGCCTCGATGTGTGGGCTTGCCACGGGATGGCAGGTGCCTGGGGCGCGCTGGCAACCGGTCTCTTCGCCACGGCGGCGGTCGGCGGGACCAATGGGCTCTTCTTTGGGAATCCGTCCCAGTTCGGCATCCAGCTATTGACCGTGGTGGTAACGATCGCCTATGCGATGATCATCACCTTCATTCTGACGAAGATCCTCGATGCAGTCTGGGGTCTTGCCGTCAGCGAGCAGGAAGAGGAGATCGGGTTAGACATAAGCGAACACGGCGAGCGCGCCTACGCGTGACTAGCGAGGTCCCGGTATGAGACGGCCGAGTATGGAGAGCATTCCGAGTCGTTTGAAGTCTCCGAGGAAGAAGGGGAAAGTGCGGAGACCGGGGAAGCTGAAGTAGCTGAGGAGTCTGAGGAGCCTAAAGAGTCTGGAAAGTCTGAGTAACGTTAGGTCCGGGGACGTATGCCATCCTAACGGGATGGCCGTACGTCCTCGCCGACGTCTGGCCGGAGGCTCCCTTATTGGGGACGAGTAAGCCCTGTATGGTGAAGGCGAGGTCGACATTCGGGGAATTGGCTCACCTCGCCCTGAACTCAGGTGATCTGTTTGCCTTTTTGCCCGGAGAGGGTTTTTCGCAATAGATGAGTGGCAAGACACATCTCAGGCTTGCCTGGGCGTGCGTCGAACTCAGCAGACAGGAGAAAGGGTCGTGCTCAAGAAGATCGAGGCATACATTCGACATGAGAAACTTGACAGTGTCAGGATGGCCCTGATCGAGATCGGTGTTCCCGCCATCGACACTGTTGAAGTCCAGGGTCATGGTCGCCAGAGCGGCATCAAGCTGGCTGGACGGCATGCCACCTACATCGTGGATACGCTGCCCCGCATCCAGGTCAATCTTGTGGTTGGAGACGACCAGGTTGGCGAGGTTGTGGAGGCCATTCGGAAGAACGCGGTTACCGGCACGCAGGGTGACGGCGCGATCTTCATATCCCCGGTCGATAACATTGTCCGCATCAGTACGGGCGAGGAAGGCGACGACGCGCTGACGTACGAAGGGGACATCGACATCGAGGAGCACCAGGCACAGGGCTAGTAGCCGCTGTTTCCGTTGTGACAGGAATTCCAATTGCGTGGCGTGCGGGTTGAACCGCGCGCCGCGCCTTTTTTATTTTGCAATGCGAAAAGGCGCCGTGCAATGCTCGGGTCTGCGCGGCATCAACCCCCAGTCCCACTCTCCGTTTGGGCCGGGTAGCGCTTCTCCCAGTAGCGCACCAGCAACGAGAGCCCGATCGTCATCACCAGGTAGAGGAAGGCGACGACATTGTACGTTTCGAAGAAACGGAACGTGCTGGTGGCGTAGAGTCTGCCGAGTTGGGTGATGTCCTGTACGCCCAGGACCGATACGAGCGCTGAGTCTTTGAGCATGGCGATGAAGTCGTTGCCCAGGGGCGGAAGGACGCGGCGGACGGCCTGGGGCAAGATGACGTACCGCATCGCCTGCCCTCTACTCATTCCGAGGCTGAGCGCGGCCTCCATCTGCCCCTTTTCCACGCTCTCGATACCGGCACGGAAGATTTCGGCGATAAAGGCGCTGTAGCCTATGACCAGCGCCAGGATTGCGCGGCTGGTGAAGGAGAGCTGGCGGATGCTGAACTCGGCAAAGGGCCTTCCGATTACGTGTAGACCTGCTGCTTGCAGCAGCTGCCCGGTCCAGTTGATGAGATCGGCGAGCCCCGGCGCGCCGACGAAGGCGATGTAGAAGAGGATCACCAGCATCGGGATGCCGCGAATGATCTCGACGTAGAAGGAGGCGATTTCATAGATCGCGCGGGCGCGCGCGACGCGTGCGAGGCCGAATGCCAGTCCGACCGCCAGCGCCAGTGCGTAGGCTAGCAGACAGACGTACAGCGTCACGCCGACGCCTTTCGAGACCGCGTTGAAGATCAGGTTGTAGTCGGCGTCGGCCAGCAGCGTCCAGAGGAGAAGCGCGCCCAGCAGGAGCGCCGCCAGCAACCAGTAGGGCAGGCGCGCGAGGTAGTCGGCGGGAGAATGGCGGCGGGCGCTGCGAATCGTGGCTTCCTTATTTCAGCGGTGGAAACTCGCGGCAACATGAAGCGGCGGATGACGGGCTTGCTGCCGCGCGGGGGCGGGCTCCTGTCCGGGCGCAAGGGAGGGGCGGCCTTGTTGTGCGCTGGCCGCCTCCAACCACGTCGCACCCGCTATCGGATCAGTTTGGGTCGTACAGGAAGAACCACTTTACGTTCAGATATTCGTCGTATCCGTCGGCTTGCATGCTGGCGATGGCGGCGTTGAAAGGTTCGGTCCACTGGCTGCCCGGGGTGAAGATGAAACCGAACTGTTCGGTGGCGAGTGCGCCGCCGACGATTTTGAGTTTTTCCGGGTTGGCGCCGATATAGCCGCGTCCGGAGGCGGCGTCGACGAGGACGAGGTCGACGTCACCGGCGATGAGGGCCTGGACGGAGGCGCCGAAGCTGTCGAGCAGGCGGATGCGCGGGTTGGCCTCGTCGCCGTCGAGGATGTCGTAGACGGCGGTGTAGAATCCGGTGGTGCCGGCCTGGGCGCCGACGAGAAGGCTGTCATCGCCGGCGAAGGCGTCGGGTGAGTCGAAGCGTGTTTCGTCGGCGCGCACGAGCATGAACTGCTGGCTGGTCATGTAGGGGTCGGAGAAGTCGACGACCTGGGCGCGTTCTTCGGTGATGGTGATGCCGTCCATGCCGACATCGAACTGGGCGTCGGCGACGGCCTGGATCATGGCTTCCCAGGCGGTGACCTGCCAGTTGACGACGCAGTTGAGCCGGCGGCAGATTTCGTTGACGGCGTCGTACTCCCAGCCGACGGCTTCGCCGCTGGCGGGGTCGATGAAGTTGAGTGGGATGTAGTCGTTGCCGGTTACGGCGACGACTTCGGCGCCGCCCATGTCCGGCAGAGTGTCGTATGTGTCGTCGGCGTTGGGATCGGTCAAGAAGAACCAGCGCGTGTTGAGATAGTCCAGGTAGCCGTCGGTCTTCATGCTGGCGATGGCGGCGTTGAAGGGTTCGGTCCACTGGCTGCCGGGGGTGAAGATGAAGCCGAAATCGTCGGTGGCGAGTGCGCCGCCGACGATTTTGAGTTTTTCCGGGTTGGCGCCGATGTAGCCGCGTCCGGAGGCGGCGTCGACGAGGACGAGGTCGACGTCACCGGCGATGAGGGCCTGGACGGAGGCGCCGAAGTTGTCGAGGAGGCGGATACGGGGGTTGGCTTCGTCGCCGTCGAGGATGTCGTAGACGGCGGTGTAGAATCCGGTGGTGCCGGCCTGGGCGCCGACGAGAAGGCTGTCATCGCCGGCGAAGGCGTCGGGCGAGTCGAAGCGTGTTTCGTCGGCGCGCACGAGCATGAACTGCTGGCTGGTCATGTAGGGGTCGGAGAAGTCGACGACCTGGGCGCGTTCTTCGGTGATGGTGATGCCGTCCATGCCGACATCGAACTGGGCGTCGGCGACGGCCTGGATCATGGCTTCCCAGGCGGTGACCTGCCAGTTGACGACGCAGTTGAGCCGGCGGCAGATTTCGTTGACGGCGTCGTACTCCCAGCCGACGGCTTCGCCGCTGGCGGGGTCGATAAAGTTGAGTGGGATGTAGTCGTTGCCGGTTACGGCGACGACTTCGGCGCCGCCCATGTCCGGCAGTTCGTCGTAGACTACGTTCGCGGTCCCAACTGCGGGGCGGTCACCGGTCTCCGGACTGCCGCCGGCCGGTTCCTGCGACGGCGGCGCGGCAATACAGGCGCTCAGCGTCAGCGCCAGCAGCAAGAGGGCCGCAACAGCTCGGTTTGAATTGCGTGAATTTCGTTTCATGCTTTCTCCAAAATGCGGTATGGCCGGAGTTGGCCGGCGCGGGACAGTCGGGTCGGGCATTGCGAACTTTCTGTCAGTACGGCATCTGCCGTTTGGTGTAGGCGCGGCCGATGCGGGCTGTTTCCTCGTTGTGGCCGCCGATGACGCGTACGCCGCTGTCAATTTGGTCGGCGACGTTTTCGGGCGAAGCCCCCTGGTGAAGGGCGACGCCGTTGGCCTGGCAGGCCGCCTTCACCCGTTGGCTGGCCTCCTGCATCTCTTGCGGCCACGGCTCGGGGCGGCGTCGGTAGCCGAGTGAGATGCTCAGGTCGCCGGGCCCCATCTCGGCGAAACCGATTCCCGGGACCGCCAGGATCTCTTCGATGCGGGGCAGGGCGGCAGCCGATTCGATTTTGAGGCCGAGGAGCAGCTCGCCTTCGGGATTGAGCGGCCAGGGTTCGGCCTTGTCTAGGTAGTCGGCGTAGTCGACGCCCCAGATCGCGGCGGCGGTCGGTTCAGAGCCGACGCCGCGGCGGCCGACGCCGAGTCCGGCATCCACGCCGATGCGGTTGATGGGGAAGCGGCAGCCTTCGACAAAGGCGGCGACGGCTTCGGGCGTCTCTGCCTGGCAGAGCAGGATGCCGTGGACGCCGCGCGCCAGAATCTGGCGGAACTGCCAGCTGTTGTAGCGTACGATGTCGGCGGAGGTCCCTTCGACCGGCGCCTCGACGATCACCGCCGGCGTCCTGTGCCCGCTCGGGGTCGGACCGCCTTCGACCATTCCCTCCATGTATCTCTCGAGCCCGCCCATGTCGAACGAGCCGTGCTCCATGCCCACATTAATGTAATCGGCCCAGATTGCGGCGTCCTCGCGGCCCTGTGCGTTGGTCAGCACGTGGCCGGTATGCGCGCCGACGTAGTAGATCGGCTGACCCTGCTCCAACAACTCGATTGCACGATTCACACGCTTTGCCATGTTTTCTCTCCGGTGGGGCGGCGGATGCCGCGCAGTTTTCCGTTAACCGTTTTCCTCGTCGCGGCAATCTACGTTCAGCCAGCCGGAACGGAAGGGTTGCGCCGAATCGGTCTCCGGGTCGAAGCGATGGCGCCAGATGCAGCCGTTGTCATTTCCAAGCAGATGGAGCGAGACTGAAGTTTCGGCGCTGGTGGTGCGGACGCGGTGGATGTCGTTTTCGGGGAGCAGCTCGTAGAAGTCGCCCGGCCGCAGCATCTGTCGAAGGGCCAGCGCCAGTTTGGCGTGCGATTCGTCGCGTCCGTCATCGCGTCGCGTGAAGACCTCCTCCTCCTGCTCGCCTTTGTACAGCCCCACCAGCCCCCAGGCCAGGTGATCGTGTACGGGCGTCTGCGCGCCGGGGGGCACGACCAGGGCGGAAAAGGCGAGGCCGCCGTCGCCGGCGCGATAGAGGAGCCACATGCCGATTCCGCCTCCCATGCCACTCTCTTCGGAGGGCCGCTGAAACTTCGGCGGAAGCCAGTCCGGGTCTGAGAGCAACTCGACAAAGTGGGGGCGGATTTCGGCCACGATCCGGTGCGCATCTGCTTCCCGGGAGCGCGCTTCGTTCACGGCGTCGATGAAACGGCGGATCTGGGGTTTGTCGAGCAGCCAATCGTCGCCGCGGGCTTCCTGCGGATTGGTGGCAGCGGTCACTCCTCGTTCTCCTCAGTGTCCGCCGGCGGCGCCACCTCGAACTGTGCGAAGTGGAAAAACTCCGCCGGCTCGAGATCGCTGCTTTCGCCCAGATAGCGGTTCTGCTGCTCTTCGGGCGGCATCATCTCGACCTCCTGGTAGCCATATCTCGTCAACAGATCGCTCAGAGACTGGGGTGTGAAGTCTGTCAACATCGGTTCGCCTCTGCGGGCAACGAAGCCCTCCATCTTTTCGGACAGTGTTCTCCATTCGGCGGACATCATGTGCTTTGCGATTTTGAAGTCGAAGACGAGGCGGGTGCCGGGCGCGGACAGGGCTGCAACTCGTTCGAGGGTATCGCGGATGGCTTCCTGTGTGAGGTAGTAGGTGACGCCCAGCCAGGAGAAGAAGGCCGGCGTCTGTGAATCGAAGCCGGCTTTCGACAGCTCCTCGTCGAGCCGGTCATTCTCGAAGTCGACCGGCACAAATGTAAGGTTGGAAGGAATGTCCTCGTTGGCCTTCAAAATGCGCTGCCGCTTGACTTCCTGGGTGGCAGGGTGGTCGACCTCGAAGACCTGCAGCTTGTCGGCCAGGTCCTTGTGGCGCAGGGTAAAGGTATCAAATCCCGCGCCGAGAATCACATACTGGTTGACGCCTTTTTCTATCGCCTCCAAGAGCTGGTCTTCGGTGTAGCGGGCACGAAGGACGACCGCCGGGTAGACCGGGCGGTAAACGCCCAGAATCACGTCGCCGACGAGCCATTTCATAAATCTGTAGGAGGCGACGGCATGCCAGAACGGGGGCAGCATGTGCAGCGCGTAATCGTCTTCGAAGATTTTGGTCTCGTGAAAGCGCAGGTGGACGGCCCGTATTGTCGCCACCAGGACAGCGGTCGTGCTGGAACTCTTAGAACGGTTGCGGGATGAGTTGCTCGAAGTCGACATGATGCCAGCTCTCCTTGACTTAGCAGCCCGACTGCTCCTGCGCCCCTGTGTGTTGGTTCGGCTCTGGCGCGTCGTGCCGATGGTCTCCTTTGCCTGGAATGGTATCAGGAGTTGCTTTTATAGTAACATATTGCAAGCGCTGAATTCAATCAATTGGCAGAAATCGCGGCACTGACATATTTCCAATTCCGCCAGGAGGAGATCCGATGGCCAGCATTCCGCAAAGAGAGATCGGCAGCACGGGCAGTTCGGTGACCGAGTTCGGGTTGGGCACGGCGCCGCTCGGCGACCTCTTCGTAGCGCTCAGCGAGGAGGAGGCGCAGGGCGTCCTGCAGGCTGCCTGGGATGTGGGTGTGCGTTACTATGACACGTCACCGTTCTACGGCAACGGCAAGAGTGAGCACCGGGTCGGCCACTTCCTGCGCCAGCAGCCGCGCAACGAGTTCGTGCTCTCGACCAAAGTCGGGCGGGTCTTCAAGGCGGCGCGCGACCCCAACTGCTTCGAGAGCGACGATTTCGTCGGCGCCCTCCCATTCGACTTCACCGTCGATTACAGCTACGACGGCATTATGCGCTCTTACGAAGACAGCTTGCACAGGCTCAGTCTGCCGTCGATCGATCTGCTTGTTATCCACGACCTAGATTTCTACTTTTATGAGACCGAGGCTCGGGTCAACGCCTATCTCAACCAGCTTTTCACCAGCGGGTGGCGCGCGCTCGAAGAACTGCGCCGTTACGGGCTGGTCAAGGGCGTCGGCGCGGGCATCAATGAGTTGGGGATGATCCCCCGTTTTCTTGACTTGGTGGATCTGGACTTCTTCCTGGTCGCGTACGGGTACAATCTACTGACGCAGGCGATGCTTGCCGAGGAGTTCCCGCTTTGCGAGGAGCGCGGAATCAGCGTCATCATCGGCGCGGTCTTCGCCTCCGGGATTCTGGCTACGGGGGCGGTGCCGGGGGCCCGCTACTTCTACGCGCCGGCATCGCAGGAGCTGATGGACAAGACGGACCGCATCGAAGAGGTCTGCCGGCAGCACGGGACGCGGCTCCCCTGTGCCGCACTCCAGTTCTTGCTGGCAAATCCGATTGTGGCGGCCATAATTCCGGGCGCGCTCGAAGCGGCCCACGTGCAGACCAATTACGGCCTGCTGCAGGAGCCGATCCCGGCGGAGCTCTGGCGTACGCTTAAGTCCGAGGGGCTACTTCAGGAGGATGCGCCCACGCCCTGAGCGCCTAGGGGACAACCGAGAGCAGCTGAACGGAAGCGTTGCTGACCCAGTCGATCACGGGGCTGGGGTAGACGCCGATCCAGATGGTGGCGACCGCGCAGACGAGGAGGCTGGTCTGCAGCGCCATCGGCACGTCGAGCGGCTGGTCCTCCTCCTCTTCTTCTGTGAAGAACATCGCCCGAACGACCCTCAGATAGTAGAAGGCGGCAATGCCGGCGTTGATCATGCCTATAGCGGCCAGCCAGAAGTACTGGCGCTGTATGGCCGCGCCGAATACGAAGGCCTTGCCGAGGAAGCCGCCTGTCGCGGGTATGCCGGTCAGGCTGAGCAGAAAGACGGTAAACATCACGGCCAGCCACGGCGCGCGCTTGATCAGGCCGCGGTAGGCGTTGATGTGGGTGCTGTCGACCGTCTCTTCCAGCGCCATCACGACCAGGAAGGCGCCGACGTTGGTAAACAGGTAGGCGAAGAGATAGAGCAGCACGCCGTTGAGGCCGTCCATCGCGCTGGGCGAAGCCGACGTTACCGCCACGAGCCCCATGAGGATGTAACCGGCCTGTGCGACCGAGCTGTAGGCCAGCATGCGCTTGACGCTGCTCTGGCGCAGGGCGGCTAGGTTGCCCATGGTCATGGTGATGATGCTGAAGGCGGCCAGGACGGGCACCCAGTTGACCTCGAAGGAGGCCATGCCGACGACGAAGAAGCGGGCCAGGACAGCGAAGGCCGCGGCTTTCGAAGCGGTGGACAGGTAGGTGGCGACCGGGGTTGGGGAGCCGTCGTAGGTGTCGGGCGCCCATTGGTAGAAGGGTGCCAGGCTCGCCTTGAATCCCAGCCCGGCCAGCACCAGCAGCATCGCCGGCAGGGCGGCGAAGGCCAGTCCGCTCACCTCGGACGAATCGCCCATGATCTCGCCGAAGGCGGCGGCGATGTCGTGAATGTAGAGGGAGCCGGTTGCGCCGTAGAGCAGGCTGATGCCGTAGAGCATCACGGCCGAGGCGATCGACCCGTAGAGGAAGTACTTGAGGCCGGCCTCGTTGCTGCGGCGGTTGTCGCGCAGGAAACCGGCCAGCATGTAGCTGGTGATCGACAGGAACTCGATGGCGAGGTAAACCAGGACCAGGTTGTTGGCGCTGGCGGCGATGCTCATCGCCAGGCTGACCATGAGGAAGAAGGTCCAGAATTCGCCCTGGTTGCCGGAGCGGTGGTTCATGTAGCGGCCGCCGGCGATGGCGGTCAGGATCATACCGGCGAAGACGGTGACCTTGATGAAGCTGCCGAAGTTGTCGATTGTCATCATCGAGAATGCGACCTTCGGCACCGGTTCCGGAGTGGCCTCGGAGATTTCGGAGATGTTCAGCTGCAGCACGACGGCAACCAGGGCCGCGCCCAGGAAGAGGGCGGCCAGCGCCATGTAACTGAGACCGGATTTCTTGCCGACGCCGGGGTCGTAGGCCAGGTCCAGACAGAAGATGAACAGGCCGCCGATCAGAAGTATGATTTCGGGTGCGATTAGACCTAGGTCGCCCACCAGTTGCTCTCCATTCAGGAATCAGACGAGGTTTTGCACAAAGGCCAGCAGTTCGCGCGCTGACTGATTAAAGTAGTCCACCAAGGGCGTCGGGTAGATGCCGATGATGAACATTGCCGCGATCAGCGGCCACATCGTTATCTTCTCGAAGGCGACCATGTCGGTTGGGCCGTCGGCGTGTTCACCGGTGACGGTCGTCCAGTGCGGCAGCTTGTTTTCGTCGTACTCGCCGAGGAAGACGTTCTGGATGATGCGGTAGAGAATGTAGACGGCGGTGATGACGATGCCGATGGTGCCGAAGGCGGCCCAGTAGGGCATCAGGGCGAAGGCGCCGCGGAATGTGAACAGCTCCGCCCAGAAGCCGGCCAGGCCCGGCAGGCCCAGGCTGGCGAAAGCGGCTGTCAGCATGAGGCCGTAGAAGTGGGGCGTCTTGGTTGCGAGCCCCCCGAAGCGGGCCAGGTCGCGTGAGTGGGCGCGCTCGTAGATGATGCCGACGAGAAAGAAGAGCGCGCCCGTGATGATGCCGTGGTTGAACATCTGCAGCGCGGCGCCGTTGAGCGCCATGGCCGCGCTGTCCTGTAGCGCCTCGGTGCTGAGGCCGAAGCGGTTGACGGCGCTTGCCAGGGCGTCCGGGGTCATGATCGAGGCCGCAGCGCCGATCCCCAGCATGACGTAGCCCATGTGGCTGACCGAGCTATAGGCGATGAGCCGTTTGAGGTCGGTTTGGGCGACACAGACGAAGGCGCCGTATACGATGGCGATGGCGCCGAGCGCGACGATCCAGGTGGCCCAGTAGACCGACGCCTCGGGGAAGCTGGGCAGCATGATACGCAACATGCCGTAGGCGCCGAGTTTCAGCAGGACACCGGCCAGGATTACCGAGCCTGCCGTCGGCGCCTCGGTGTGGGCGTCGGGTAGCCAGGTGTGGAAGGGGAAGCTGGGAACCTTAAAGGCGAAGCCCAGGAAGAAGCCCCAGAAGGCCAGGCTTGCGAGTGTCAGGTTGCCGGCGAAGGGTTGGGCCGCGGCCGCCTCGACGATGTCGAACGTGCCGGTGGCGAAATAGACGCCGAGGATTGCGAGCAGCATGGCGACGGAGCCGACCAGGGTATAGATGAAGAACTTGGTTGCGGCGTAGCCGCGATTCTCGCCGCCCCAGATGCCGATGAGGAAGTACATCGGCACGAGGCTGATCTCCCAGAAGACGTAGAACAGCACATAGTCCAACGCCAAGAAGACGCCGAGCATGCTGAACTCAAGCAGGTGCATGAGGAAGAAGTATTCCTTCACGCGCGTGTTGATGACGCCGGCGCTGTACAGGATGCTAAGGGTGCTGAGGAGCGCGGTGAGGAAGATCAGGGGAACGCTCAGCCCGTCAACGCCGAGATGGTAGCCTGCATTCAGTTGGGGTATCCAGCTGGAGATCTGCTCAAACTGGATGCCGCCGATTTCGGTATTGTAGGCGAAGAGCAGATAGATGCTGAGCCCGAGCGGGAGCAGACTCGCTCTTATCGACCAAATCTTGATCTGGCGGTCATTGCGGCCAAACAGGATGACGAGCAGGGCTGCCACCAGCGGCCAGAAGAGTATTATCGTCAGGATTACTGACTCAAGTGATTCCATGAAGCCGTCTCCAAGCAGAGTTCTTTGTGACCAAAAGGGTGAGTCGCAGACTCCCTAGACCAGTGTCAAGATCATTGGTAAAACGTTCAGGAAGAGCCATACTGCCAGGATCAACATGCCGAAGAGCAGATAGGTCTGCACGCGGCCGTCCTGCAACATGCGGGCGATGCGTCCGGCCTGGTCGGAGAACCAGCCGACGCCGTCGACGAAGCCGTCGACGACGTAGCGATCGAAGGCCGAGGTCAGCTCACTGAAGCGGATCGCCAGCCGGCCGATCCCGTTCACGATCCAGTCGATGATCCACTCGCGGTCGAAGAGCGCCAGGAAGCGGCTCAGCCACAGCGTAACCAGGACGACCGTGCCGTTGTATATTTCGTCGATCCAGTACTTGCGGTGCCACATCCACCAGATCGGGCCGAGGATCCGGGCGACCGGGTCGGTCTGGCCTTCCTTCAACCCCTTACCATAAATGAGGTAGCCGGCGCCGAGCCCGCCCAGGGCCACGATCAGCGAGACCGCGAGGGGGACGAAATGGAACGCCGGATGGTGCGGATGCAGGTGCATGTGTTTCATGTAGGGTTCGAGGAAGTGCTCGATCCAGTTGTTGTTTACGATGGCACCGATTACAGGGAATGACGTGGGAATGCCGAACCAGCCGGCGCCGATGGCGAATATGCTGATGAGGATCAGCGGCGTCGTCATGCTGGCGACGCTTTCCGGCGCGTGGGAGGCTCCCTCCGTGCGGGGCCTGCCGAGGAAGGTCAGCCCGATCTGCCGCATTGTGTAGAAGGCGGTGAGGAAGGCTGCCAGGGCAAGCGTCCAGAAGACCCATGGGTGGTTGCCGTCCCAGGCGAAGGCCAGGATTTCATCTTTTGACCAGAAGCCGGCGGTGACGAGCGGGAAGCCGGAGAGGGCGAGCCCGCCGATGATAAAGGTCCAGCCGGTGCGCGGCATGCGCTGCAGAAGACCGCCCATATTGCGCATGTCCTGGGCGTCCTCTGCGTCCAGCAGGCCGTCGGCGCGGCGCACAATACGCACACTTTGGCGCTCGTTCGCATGATCTTCTTCGTCATAGCCTTCGGCGTGTTCGTCGTGCGCGTGTTCGTGGGCGTGGTGGAAGCCGTGTTCGACGCCGTGGATCACGCTGCCGGAGCCGAGGAAGAGGAGCGCTTTGAAAAATGCGTGTGTGAGCAGGTGGAAGAGCGCGGCGACGTAGGCGCCCATGCCGATGGCGGCCACCATGTAGCCGAGTTGGGAGATGGTCGAGTAGGCGAGTACGCGTTTGACATCCCATTGGGCCAGCGCGATCGTGGCTGCGAACAGGGCGGTGAAGGCGCCGATGAAGGCGACAAATTGGAGCGTGCCGCTCGACACTTCACCGGAGAACTCGTAGATGGGGAACATGCGCACCAGCAGGTAGACGCCGGCGGAGACCATTGTGGCGGCGTGGATCATGGCGCTGACCGGCGTGGGGCCTTCCATGGCGTCGGGCAGCCAGATGTGGAGCGGGAACTGGGCGCTCTTGCCGATGGCGCCGCAGAAGATCAGAACGCCGATAAGAGAGATCCAGTGGACCTCGCCGAAGAGCGGCAGGTTGACGAGCGAGTGCGCGAGCTGGTTCAGGTTGTGCTCGGTGAAGAGCTCGCTGAAGCGCAGGCTGCTCGGTTCGCTGCGGACGTAGAGCAGGATCAGGCCGATCATCAGGAGCGCGTCGCCGATGCGGGTCGTGATGAAGGCCTTGACCGCGGCGGCGCGGGCCGTCGCCTTTTCGTACCAGAAGCCGATGAGCAGGTAGCTGCACAGGCCCATTATTTCCCAGAAAACGAAGAACTGCAGCAGATTGTTGGCTACGACCAGGCCCAGCATCCCGGTTGCGAAGAGACAGATGTAGGCCATGAAACGGCTGTAGCGCGGGTCCTTGCCTTGGGCGTGTGCGGATGGAAACTGCTCAGGCCGCAGGTGCGCGGGGAAGCTCATGTAGCCGCTCGAGTAGATGAAGATCATCAGGACCAGGAACGGCACCATGAAGAGCATCAGCGCGTTCGAAGGGTCGACCGCATAGCCGATGACGAACTCGGTGTTGCCGGTCGGGATGGCGTAGATCGCCTCGTCGACCGGGTGATCGCCGAAGTGGTCGCGGAAGAAGGAGGCGAAGGCGATGCCCCATCCCAGCACCAGACTGATGAAGGCTGAGGCGATGGCAATCAGCGCGCTGCCGCGTTTGTTTCTGTTCAGAAAGAGTACGATCGCCAGGAATGCCAGAAAGGGTGGAATCGGCACGACCCAGGTGACACTGAACAAACCTTCCATAGAGTGGACCTCAAGAATGAACGGAAATCGGACTGCTTTGTGCAGTCATGTCAATCGTGTTGGCCTAAGCCTAAGAGTTGGCTTGCCCAGGTAACAGGTTTGCGGCCCCATAACCGACCAGCAGGCCGGCGAATGCGATGCCGAACAGCCAGAGGTCATTGGGCAGCCCGATGGATGAACCGATGCCGATGGCGACGACCGCGCCGAGCAGCGAGATTACGATCCGGTTCCTCTGTTTACGCTTCTCCTCGCGTGCGACTTTCAGCAGACGGGCCGCATCTTGGTATTCGGGCCGGTACTTTACGATCTCCTTCAGGGCATAGACGGCGCCGGTGTAGTTGCCGCTTGCCATTTTTTCCTCTGCGAGCTCGTAGAGGAAACTGCACTGTTCTTCGAGTGTTCCCGTCAGCAGCTTTTTCGCCACAGTTTCTGGAACTCCAGCGGCCCTTGACCGCCGAACAAAGTCAGCCGGCCAGCAGGTCGAGCTCGTCGACATCGATAGTGCGCCGCTCGCGGTAGACGGCGATGATCAGCGCCAGCCCTACCGCTGCTTCGGCCGCGGCCAGACCGATAATCAGGACCGCGAAGACCTGTCCCGTCAGGTCCGCCATGGGGCCGACGCCGTGCCGCCAGAAGGCCACCAGGTTGATATTGGCGGCGTTGAGCATCAGCTCGATCCCCATCAGCATCGCGATCGCGTTGCGGCGGGCCAGCGCTCCGTAGAGCCCGCAGGAAAAGAGGAATGCGGCGAGCATGAGATACCAGCTTAGCGGAACCATGGAGTCAACCCCGGAATCGTGCAGTAGCCATAGCCAGAAAATTTCAGTCGTCGATGCAAAAGTTCGCGAGCGGCTGTTGGTCCTATCGATCGCGCGCCAGCATGACCGCACCGACCAAGGCCAGCAGCAGCAGCAGCCCCAGCACTTCGAACGCGATCACATAGGTGGTGACAAACTCCCGGCCCAGCGCGCCGATCATCGCCTCGTCGGCGACGACTTCTTCGCTTGCGGCCGGCCAGGGCGTGGCGCGGGCGAAGGCCAGCAGCGCCAAGAAGAAGAGCAGCGCGAAGAGCGACGATTTGCCCCACTGGTTGTTGAGCGGGGAGGTGCGTCCGTACATCATGCTGCGCGTCAACATAATCGCGAAGGCGATCAGCATTGCGATCGCGCCTACATAGACGAGGACCTGGCTGACCGCGAGAAACTCCGCTTCCAGAAAGACGTAGATGCCGGCCACGCCGAAGAAAGTGAGCGTAAGGGCGAGCGCGCTGTGAAAGAGGTTGCGGCTGGTCACTACCGTCAGGCCTGCCACCGCGGTCAGCAGCGCGACCTGAATAAAAACGAACTGTTCGAATGTTGGAATCGGAACCTGGATTCCCAGCGGTAGTTCCATAGCGATTTCCTGCCTCTGATCTGCCCTTTGGCGGCGGCGCGGCGGGCGGAACTGGATCCGGCCCGGCCGGTTAATACATTGTGCCCTCTTCGTTGACCTGCATCGTGCCGATCAGCGAAGTCGGTTCAAATGAGCGCTTGGTGCGCATCTGCTCCTGGCGGAAGTATTTCTGAAGAACGGTGGCGACGATCGCCAGTACACCGATATTGGCGACGAAGATCAGGACGTAGTGGACAACGACCGGCGTCGGCAGCTTTTGCACGATGGCCTGAACGACGATCAGGCCGATCATCAACGGCACGAGCACCTTCCAGGCAAAGTACATCATCTGATCGATGCGCATGCGGGGAAAGGTACCGCGGATCCACTGCTGAAGGACATAGACGCCGTAGACTTTGAGCATAAAGTAGCCGAGTCCCAGCAGCGGGCCGACGACCGGGAGCCCGACGCCCGGGCCCTGCCAGCCTCCCAGAAAGAGAGTGACCATGACCGCGGCCAGAATCCAGGCGTTGAGGAACTGGGCGAGGAAGAACATAGCGAATTTCATGCCCGAGTATTCGATGTGGAAGCCGGCGATCAGTTCGGATTCGGCTTCGAGCAGGTCGAAGGGTGTGAGCTCGGCTTCGGCGAGCGAGCTGATAAAAAAGATGAGCAGGGCGCCGGGCATGACGATGCCGAGCCAGCCGACGCCGAGATTGAAGCCGCCCAGGTGGAGCGACTGTGTTTCGACGATATTGCCGAAGCGCATCGAGCCGGTCAGCAGCACGACGGTTAGAATTGCGAGCACGAGCGGTATCTCGTAGCTGAGCAGCTGCGCGACCACGCGGAAGCCGGCCAGGAGCGCGTACTTGTTGTTGCTGCCCCAACCGGCCATCAGGGCAGCCATGATGCCGATCGAGCCGAGCGCGACGACATAGAGCGCGGCGATATTGAGGTCAACCCCTGTCAGCCCGGGGGCAAAGGGGATGACTGCGAGCAGCATCAGAACGCCGGACACGGCGAGGATCGGCGACAGATTGTATGCGATTTTGTCGGCTTCGCGCGGCGTGATGTCCTCTTTCGAGAGAAGCTTGGCGGCGTCGGCAACCGTCTGCAGCAGGCCAAACTTGCCAACGCGGTTGGGTCCGATGCGGTCCTGTATGCGGCTGATGACCTTGCGTGTGATCCAGATCAGCAGCAGGACCGAGAGCATACCGTAGTTGATGAGGACGAAGGCGCCGACTGCGTAGACGAGGAAAATCGCTGCCCATTCGGGCAGTCCCAGGCCGACGAGCCAACCGGAGAGCACATCGCTCCACTGGGTTATTTGCATAGTCGCGACTCCGCAAAGCAAAGAATCGTATTGGGCAGACCAATGCCCGGGCACTCTTGCAGCGATTCCAACTGCTCCTAAGGAGGAGCTATTGCCACTCCAGCGCGCCCTTTCGCCAATCGTAGAGCAGCCCGATTACCAGGAGCAGGACGAAGAAGATGGTGGCCAGAACGGCGAACATCTCCAGCTGCTGATAAGCTACCGCGATCGGGAAGAGAAAGAGCGCTTCCACGTCAAACACGACAAAAACGAGACCGATCAGATAGTATTGGGCGCGAAACTGCACCCATGTCTCGCCGATCGTTTCCACGCCGCTTTCGTAGATGTCATTTTTAACTTCGTCGGGCCGCCTCGGGCCAATGAAATAGCCCAAAACTACGGCAGTCAGGGGCAACACGACTGCCAGGCCGGACATGACCAAAATGAAGAAATACTGGCTCAGCATCTCCCGAAATTCCGTTTGTGTGGAATTTAACAAACTCCTGCGCAAGTATAGCATAGCGAAATCTGAATGCGAAAGTTTGGACCGTGTGTAAACGCGATGTCAGCGCGCGCATTCCCGATCCGGGGCGCTCTTCGCTGTGCGTCGTACACGATGCGGTCCTGCGCTGTCCGCGAACGGGGGCAGGAATCAGGGCCGGCCGGCGCTGTGCGCGATGCCGGCTGCGGGGGCGGCTGCGGGTCTCCTTGGCAGCGGGTGGCCTGTTTGGAGGGGAAGCGATTTGTCGCGGTTGGGCTTTGACAACGGGTTTCGGTTCGTGCTAGAATGGAAACGTTCGTGTAAAATTGCACGAACAGTCCCCGCTCAGTTTTGGAGCGCCGCAGAGGAAAACCGGCATGGCAAGCGATTACCTGCCACTGCTCATATTGATTGTTCTGGCGGCCGGATTCGGCGTTATTGCCATCGGCCTGCCCTCGCTGCTCGGTCCGCGGGAACGAAACAAGCAGAAGCTGGAGCCATATGAGTCGGGAATCATCCCCTTCGCCGACGCGCGGCGCCGATTTCCGGTCAAGTACTACCTCGTGGCGATGCTCTTTCTGATCTTCGATATCGAGGTAATCTTCCTCTACCCGTGGGCCGCCGTCCTCAGAGATCTTCGTGTGTTCGCTCTCGTGGCGATGATTCCCTTCTTCATCGTTCTCGTGGTCGGATTCCTCTATGAATGGAAGAAGGGCGCGCTCGACTGGGATTAGCGGTCCGGGCTGTCGGGTCAAGGCGGCGGACCATCGGGCGACGCCGGTGAACGGACATGCGGAATCCGAAAACGGGTCCCGGACCAGGTAGGCTTGGAGTCTTTACCGGCAGTTGGCGCCGCCCGCAGGGCCAGGCGAGGGCTGAGCCGAAGGAATTGAAATGGGCCTAGAACAGAAAGTTCCTGAAGGCATTTTGACGACTACGCTTGACAGCGTAATCAACTGGGGACGGGCCAACAGCACGTGGCCGCTTCTCTTTGGGCTGGCCTGTTGCGCGATGGAGATGATTGCGACGGGGACCGCGCGTCATGACATCGCGCGCTACGGTTCCGAGCTGTTCCGCGCCAGCCCGCGCCAGGCCGACCTCATGATCGTATCGGGCCGCGTGAGCAACAAGATGGCGCCGGTGATCAAGCGCATCTATGACCAGATGTCTGCGCCCAAGTGGGTGATTGCGATGGGCATCTGCGCCAGCGCCGGCGGTCCCTTCAACAACTACGCCATCATCCAGGGTGTGGACAAGATCATACCGGTAGACGTTTACGTGCCCGGCTGCCCGCCTCGGCCCGAGTCGCTGCTCTATGCGCTCGACAAGCTGCGCGCCAAACAGGCGCTGGAGACGGTCGGGACGGGACGCGCGGAGGGTGACCGGACGGCGGTTGATGAGATCTTGCCCCTGGGGGCGTAGTTGCAGCGCCGGGTTCGAGCGGCCCGGCGATCGCTGAGGAGGCAGGATGCCTCTCGACGTTGCACCGATTGTTCGTTCATACGAGACGCAGCGCACGCTGAACCCGCCCGGCATTCCTGCGCTTGCGCCGATGCCCGAGGGCGAGACTGACGATACGCGGCGGCTGTGCGAGCAGTTCGGCGAGGAGGTCGTTGCCGCCGGCCTGCACAACGGCAACCAGGTCGTTTATGTCAAGCCGGCGCAGCTCAAGACGATCGCTGCGTTCCTGCGCGATGATCCCCAACTCCAATATGAGACGCTCATCGACGTAACGGGCGTGGACCGGTCGCGCCTGCCCCTGGACGGGGCCAACGCCCGATTTCAGACCGTCTACCAGTTTCGTTCCTATTCTCGCAACCAGCACCTGACGCTCGTGGCCGACTGTGCGGACGGCGGCGGCGGCAACGGCGCGGACCCGTTTGTCGACAGCCTGACGGGCGTTTATCGGGGCGCGGAGTGGCCGGAGCGCGAAGTCTACGATCTGATGGGCATTCGCTTCGAGGGCCATCCTGACCCGCGCCGAATCCTGATGCCGAAGAGCTGGCACAACCATCCGCTGCAGAAGCAGTCTCCGCTGGGCGGTGAGGAGGTACCTTTTACGCTGACTTGGGATGACCCCGAGTTTGAGACGCTGGGCACGCAGATACTGGCGGCTGAGAGCGCCGCGCCGGACCTGCCGCCGGGCATGAGCCGGGAGAACATGGTCATCAACATGGGTCCGCACCATCCCAGCACGCACGGGGTGCTGCGCCTGGTGGTTGAGCTGGACGGCGAGCGGGTCGTCAGCATCGACCCGGACCTGGGTTATCTCCATTCCGGATTTGAGAAGACGGGCGAGAACAAGCGGTACAAGGACTTTGTCTATTACACCGATCGCATGGACTATCTCTCGTCGATGTCGAATAATCTGGGCTACTGTCTGACCGTCGAGCATATGCTGGGCCTTGAGATTCCCGAGCGGGCGCAGGTGATCCGGGTGATCATGGCGGAGATGCAGCGGATTGCTTCACATCTTTTCTGGCTGGCGACGCATGTGCTGGATGTGTCGGGGACGGGCATGAGCCTGTTGATGTATGCGACGCGCGAGCGGGAACGGATCCTAGACCTTTTCGAGATGGCATGCGGCGCGCGTCTGACCGTCAGCTACATTCGCATCGGTGGGGTGTGGCAGGACCTGCCTGATGCCTTTGTCAGCGAGCTGAAGGATTTCATCCGGCTGATGCCGCAGAAGATCAGTGATTACGAGTCGATGCTGACCGACGCGCCGCTGTGGCAGGAGCGGCTGACGGAGGTTGGCCATGTCAGCCGCGAGGACGCGCTTTCGATGGGTTTGACCGGGCCAATGCTGCGGGGGAGCGGCGTCGACTGGGATCTGCGCCGCGACCGGCCGTACACGGGCTACGAAGGATATGAGTTCGAGGTGCCGACCAGCGATCGCGGCGACTGCTATGGCCGCTATCGCGTGCGTATGGAGGAGCTGCGCCAGAGCGTCCGCATTCTCGAGCAGGCGGTCGGCAATCTGCCGAGTGGGCTGTACAAATCGAACAACCGGAAGGTGGCGGCACCGCCCCGGGCTGAGCTGGACGTCAGCATGGAGGCGTTGATCCACCATTTCAAATTGATGACCGAGGGCTTCCACGTTTCGCCCGGTTTCTTCTACAACGGTATTGAGAGCAGCAAGGGGGAACTGGGCTTTTTCGTGTACAGCGACGGCTCGGCCAAGCCGTACCGTCTGCACGTCCATGGGCCCAGCTTCAACAATCTCTATGCCATCGACCATATCAGCCGGGGCGAGATGCTGTCCGACGTCGTGACCAACATCGGTTCGATCGATATTGTGCTGGGCGAAGTGGACCGGTAGAGTCGGTGGCCAGTGGTCGGTGGCTAGTGGGTTGTAGCCGGTGGGAAGTGGGGTGGCTCTTTTGCTGAATTGTAGGGACGTTCCGGGGATTTGGGAATGATTACGGATGTGATGCGGCAGGAGATAGACGGGATACTGGCGCGCTACCCGGAGGGGCGGCAGCGCTCGGGGATACTTCCGGCGCTCTATGTGATACAGCGCGAGTTTGGATACTGCCCGGTCGAGGCGCAGGACGAGCTGGCGGAGATCCTCGGCATTGCGCCGGCGGAAGTGGGGGCGGTGGTCGGCTTCTACAATATGCTGCACGAGGAGCCGAAGGGCGAGTACCACATCGAGGTGTGCACGAACGTTCCCTGTATGCTGCGGGGCGGCAACCGCTGTCTGCACAATTTTGAGAGCACGCTGGGCATCCATCACGGGGAGAAGACCGAAGACGGTCAGTTCGCGCTCGACCATATGGAGTGTCTGGGCTCCTGCGGCACAGCGCCGATGGCGATCGTGACCGACCAGAAGAGCGGTCAGATCCGGTACTTTGAGAACCTGGATTCGGTTGAGGATGTGGGCAGGGTGATCGAGCTGCTCAGGGCGGGCAAGGGCTTCACGGAGCTGGCGCGCTGGACGCCGGAGGCCGACCCCGGGAACGAGGGCGCGGCGGACACGCCCTATCGTACAGGCGGGATGGAGCCGCGCTACCTGATGGCGCGTCTCAACGAGCCGGACAGTCACAGGATCGGGACATACGAAGCTGACGGCGGCTACGAGACGGCGCGCCGGGTGCTGAGCGAGGTCGAGCCGGCCAACATGGTCGATCAGATCAAGGCCAGCGGCATCCGCGGGCGCGGCGGCGCGGGTTTTCCCACTGGAATCAAGTGGGGCTTTCTGCCCCAGGGCGTCCATCCCCGCTACCTGGTGGTCAACGCTGACGAGTCGGAGCCGGGCACCTTCAAAGACCGCATCATCATGGAGTACGACCCGCATCAGCTGATCGAAGGGATCATACTGAGTGCGCATGCGATCGAGTCGGAGAAGGCGTTCATCTATATACGCGGCGAGTACTATTTTGCTTACACGCGCATGGAAGCGGCGCTGGCCGAGGCGACGGGAAAGGGCTATCTCGGCGACGACGTGTTCGGCAGCGGCAAGAAGCTGGACGTGGTGCTGCACCGCGGCGCGGGCGCGTACGAGTGCGGCGAGGAGACGGCGCAGCTTTCGAGCCTGGAGGGTTATCGCGGGCAGCCGCGGCTCAAACCGCCCTTCCCGGCGGTCGAGGGGCTGTATGCCAAGCCGACGATTGTCAACAACGTGGAGTCGATCTGCAACGTCACGCACGTGATGCGCCGCGGCGTGGATTGGTACAAGGAATTCGGGACCGAGCGCAGCCCCGGTATGCGCATCTTCTGTTTGAGCGGGAACGTCAAGCGGCCCGGCCTTTACGAGCTGCCGCACGCGACGCCGCTGAGCGAGCTGGTCAACGAGTACGGCGGCGGCCCGCAGTATGAGGGAAGCGCGATCAAGGCGATCGTGCCGGGCGGCCTGTCGATGAAGCTGCTCAAGCCGGACCAGTTCGATACGCCGCTCGATTTTGAGAGCGTGACGGAGGCCGGTTCGCTGCTCGGCTCAGCCGGCGTGATCGCCATTGACGAGCGCACCTCGATGGTTGAGGTGGCGCGACGGACGCTGGGCTTCTATCGCGAGGAGAGCTGCGGCAAGTGCACACCCTGCCGCGAGGGAACGGCGTGGCTGGAGAAGATCCTGCTGCGGATCGAGGAGGGGCAGGGCCGAGGGAAGGACCTGGAGCTGATGGAGTATATCGCCGACAACATTGAGGGCAAGAGCTTCTGCCCGTTCGGCGAGGCGTCGGTGTGGGGATTGCAGAGCAATCTGCTCAAGTACCGGGACGAGTTCAGCGCGCAGATCGAGAGTTCGAACCCTGACGAGGTCGTGCCGGAGCTGCCGATACGGCCGGCGTACCGGCCGGACGTGCACGAGCCGAGCGGTCTGCGCGACAGTACATTTGCGCCGTCCGGGGGCAATGTCGTGTTGCATGACGACCTGGTCTCGGCCGACGATTGAGGACTTGAACGATGGCAACGGCTGCGCCAGCGGTTGCGGCTGAAACAGCTGAGCAGGTCACGGCTGAAGACCGCAAAACGGGAAAACCAATCCTACCTGTTGTGCCGGTAGAGGGTGTACCTCTGCGGCGCTTTACGCTGGATGAATACCATGAGTTGATCAGGACTGGTTTCTTTGACGAGGACGAACGAGTAGAGCTACTTGAAGGATTCCTGGTGTCCATGAGTCCAAACTATCCCCCGCACATTCGTACTGTCATTCGGTTACAGCGAGCTCTTGCTGCATTTCTGGCACGTGATGACGTGGAAGTTCGCGTACAGGGCCCGATATCCATAGCTGAATTGATGACCGAACCCGAGCCGGACCTGGTGATTTCAAGGGAGTCAGGCAGTGAGTTCGAAGATCGTCATCCCTATCCGGCTGACATTCTCCTGCTGATGGAGGTCTCGGACTCAAGCCTTTCCTACGACCGCACGCGTAAGGGGGCAGTTTACGCGCAGGCGGGCATAGCGGAGTACTGGATCTGGAATCTGGTGGACGGTCAATTGGAGGTCTATCGCGATCCTCATGCGCCGGCTGCGGGCGGTGCGGTCTACCAGACGAAGCTGACCTTTCATCGCGGTGATTCGGTGGCGCCGCAGGCGTTTCCCGATTTCGACGTGGCGGTTGACGACGTTTTGCCGCCAGAGCCGAATTCCCAATCGGCCTGACTATTGTGGAGCGTTCCGTTTGCGTAGCGGGGACCTGATTGTCTATGGCTGACAACGTAACTCTGACGATCAACGAGCAGGAGGTATCGGTCCCGGCGCGGACGCTGCTGGTTGATGCGGCGCGCATGGCCGGCATCGAGATCCCGGTTTTTTGTTCGCATCCCAAGCTGGACCCGGTCGGCTGTTGCCGCATGTGCCTGGTGGAGGTGGACGGCCCGCGCGGCACAGCGATGATGGCCTCGTGCACGATGCCGGTGGGCGACGGCATGGTGGTGCGCACGGACACGGAGCAGGTGCAGACGGTGCAGGAGGCCAACCTGGCGTTCATCCTGCTAAACCACCCGCTCGACTGCCCCATTTGCGACAAGGGGGGTGAGTGCCCGCTTCAGGACCAAACGATGCGCTTCGGTCCGGGCATCAGCCAGTTGATCGAGCCGAAGCGTCTGGCCAAGAAGCATTACGACATTTCTGACACGATTGTGCTGGACCAGGAGCGGTGCGTGCTGTGCTGGCGCTGCATCCGCTACCTGGAGGAGTGGGAGGACAAGCCGCAGCTGGGCCTGTTCGAGCGCGGCAACGACACGATCGTCGATATCCAGGACGGCCGCCCGGTCGACGCCAAGACGGGCGGGAATATCATCGACCTCTGTCCCGTCGGCGCGTTGACCAATCGCGTTTCGCGCTTCAATTACCGCCCGTGGGAGATCGAGCGCACGCCGAGTGTCTGCCTGCACTGTTCGATGGGCTGCAATGTGCGGTTGGACACACGTACACACCAGCTGCGCCGCATCGTCGGGCGCGAGAATATGCAGGTCAACGACCAGTGGATCTGCGACAAGGGGCGCTTTGCGCACGGCTGGGTCAACGACGAGAGCCGGCTAACTGCTCCTCTGCTGCGCAAGAACGGCGAACTGTCGCCGGTGCAGTGGAGCGAAGCGCTGGCCTTCGTCGCCGACCGGCTCAAGAACATCAAGGACCAGCACGGGCCAGACAGTATCGGCGCCATCGGCAGCGGCAAGGCCAGCAACGAGGCCAACTACGCGCTGCAGCGGTTCATGCGGGCGGTCATCGGCAGCAACAACGTCGACCACCGCGACGGCGGCGAAGTCGCGGCCCTGCCCACCGGCCTGCCCGCCCTGGCCGAGTTGATGAAGCCGCAGTACGGTCCCGACCCCAAGGTCGATACAGTCCTTCTGTTCGGCATCGATCCGAGCGAAGAGCTGCCCGTGCTGGACCTGCACCTGAAACGGGCCCTTCTGCGCGGCGGCGCCAAGCTGATCATCGCTCACCCCCGCAAAATTGAGCTGACAAAGTACAGCGGCGCCTACCTGGCCTGTGTGCCCGGAGAAGAGGCAGCACTCATATCTAGGTTGACGCGGGCCGTGCAGGATGACGACCGCGCCGCCGGCAACGGTTCTGAGGCCGAGGCCGCCCGGCTGCTGGCCGCGAGCGTCAGTGCGCTGATCATCTACGGACCGATGGTCGCGCGCGGTACGGATGGCGCGACGGTGCGCGATGGCCTCACCGGGCTGGCCCAGGCAACGGGGGAGGGGGCGCGGCTCGCCTACGCCGGGCTGGACGGCAATGCCCAAGGCTGCCGCGATATGGGCGTTCTTCCCGACAGGTTGCCCGGCCACGCGTCGCTGGACGACAGCGACCTCAGGTCCCGGCTGGAGACGCTGTGGTCCTGCTCGCTTTCCTCTTTGCGCGGCTATACCTATAAGCAGATGCTGGACAGCCGGGAGATGAGGGCCCTGGTTGTGATGGGCGCAAACCCGGCTGACGAGTCTCCCGACTGGGCCGCCGGCCTGGGAGATCTCGATCTGCTCATTGTTTGCGACCTTTTCCTCACCGAGACGGCACAGAAGGCCGACGTCGTGTTGCCGGCTGCGGGCTGGGCCGAAGGCGACGGCACCTTTACCAACCTTGAGCGGCGCGTGCAGCGAGCGCCCAAGGCCGTTACGGATCCCAAGTCGCGCGCTGCGCCCGACTGGATGATTTTGACGCACCTTGCCGGGCAAATGGGCGCGGCGTGGCCTTTTGCCGATGCCCGCAGCGTTACGTCCGAAATTGCCGGAATCGTACCCGGCTACGCAGGACTGACCTGGGAGGCACTGGGCGATCAGGGCATCCAGTGGGATGCCGAATCTGCGGCGGTCGTTGCGGCCGATCAAGCTGGCGACGAAGAGGCGGCGGCAGAAACTGCCGGCGGCGACGACTACCCCTTGGCACTCGTCTCCGGAACAGTGCTCTACGACGGGGGAACGTTATTCCGGCTGACCGAGGAGATGCAGGGCATGGCGCACGGCGCGACGGTCGGCCTCAACCCTGCCGACGCGGCCGACATCGGCGTCGAGACGGGCGCGCCTGTGCGCGTGCAAAGCGAAGCGGGCAGCCTTGAGCTGACCGTCGCGGTCGATGAACAGGTGCAGCTGGGGACGGCCTGGATTCCGGAGAGTCTGCCCGGTGCGCCGGTCGGCGCTCTGATGAACGGCAGCTACAGGCAGCGCGTGAGATTGGAAAGGCGATAAATGGACTGGTTACAGGTGTTGGTGTTTCCTGCCATACGCGCGTTGATCCTGATCTTCGTGCTGCTGACCGGTTTCGCCTACCTGACCTGGTACGAACGGAAGCTGCTGGCGCGCTTCCAGGTCCGTTACGGACCCAATCGTGCGGGCAAGTTCGGTCTCCTGCAGCCGGCTGCGGACGCGGTCAAGGCGTTTTTCAAGGAGGAGATCATCCCCAACCACGTGGACAAGCCGGTCTATCTGCTGGCGCCGGCGCTGGCGCTGGTGCCGGCGCTGATCATCTGGGCGGTGATTCCGATCGCGAAGGGGACGCCGGCGATCGCCGACGTGAACATCGGCTTTCTGTGGATTCTGGCGGTGGCGGGCATCGGGAGCTACGGCATCATCCTGGCCGGTTGGAGCAGCAACAACAACTATTCGTTGCTGGGGGCGCTGCGCTCCTCGGCGCAAATGGTCTCATACGAGCTGCCGCTGGGCCTTTTCCTGGTCAGTATATTGATCCTGGCCGGCAGCTTCAGCCTGGTCGAACTGGTCGAATCGTCGCGTCAGTGGTGGGAGTGGATCTGGCTGTGGCTGGCGTTCCCGTTCTTCTTCATCTGCATCCTGGCGGAGACGAACCGCAGCCCGTTTGACCTGCCTGAGACGGAGAACGAGCTGGTAGCCGGCTTCCAGACCGAGTACGGCGGCATGAAGTTCGCACTGTTCTTTATCGCCGAGTACGTCAACATGATTTCGACGAGCGCGATCATGGCGACGCTGTTTTTCGGCGGCTGGCGCGGGCCGTTCGCGGAGCAGTACATCTGGCTGGGGCCGATCTACCTATTGATCAAGGTCCTGGTGCTGCTCTTCCTGTTCATTTGGGTGCGGGCCAGCATAGGACGCCCGCGCTACGACCAGCTGATGAAGTTCTGCTGGCAGTTCATGTTGCCGCTGGGCCTGGTCTACGTGAGCATTTCTGCGGTCCTGGCCGTGTTCCTGAAGTAAGGAGACGTGATGGAACTGGGTGAATTCCTGAAGGGCGCAACCGAGATCGGCAAGGCGATGGGTGTGACGCTCAAACATCTGCGCCAGAAGCCGGTAACGGTGGAGTTTCCGTACGAGGAGATCCCGATCTACCCGCGTTTTCGCGGCCGGCACGAGCTGCGGCGCTACGCCAACGGCCTTGAGCGCTGCATCGGCTGCTGTCTGTGCGAGGCGGCCTGCCCGACGGAGGCGATCTACGTGGAGGCGGCCGAGAACAGTGCGGATGCGCCGCTTTCGCCGGGTGAGCGCCATGCCAAGGTCTACGAAGTCAATCTTCTGCGCTGCGTTTTCTGCGGCGATTGCGAAGAGGCCTGCCCGACGGAGGCGATCGTGCTCGGGCACGACTTTGCGATGGCGAACTATGAGCGCAAGGATTTCGTACTTACCAAAGAGCAGCTGCTGAATCCCGGCATGCCCAACGTTATCATTCGCCCGGAGTAAGGGTCCATGGCGTTTCTCTTTTTCCTGCTTGTCGGTGCCGTCAGCCTGGCCGCGGCGCTGGGTGTGGTCATGAGCCGTCAACCGGTGCACAGTGCGCTCTATCTGCTGACGAATTTCGCTTCGCTGGCGGTTCTCTATGTTACGCTGGATGCCCAGTTTCTGGCGGCGGCGCAGGTGATCGTGTACGCCGGCGGCATCGTGATCTTGATCCTGTTTGTCATCATGTTGATCGGCGGGGACACCAACGATTTCAGCGCGGCGCAGCGCGCGTGGAGCCGGGTGGTGGGCATCGGCCTGGGGGTGATCCTGCTGCTGACGGTTTCGTATAGCGTTCTGACGCGCATGCTCAAGGCGCCGGACGACGCAACTGCGCTGCTGCAGGGCGGCACGCCCGCGGCTGTCGGCACGGCCCTGTTCACCGAGTACGTGCTTCCGTTTGAACTGATCGCGATCCTGTTGCTTGTTGCACTGATCGGCGCGCTGGTGCTTGGCCGCCAGTCGGAAGGCACAGGCGAAGGCGTACAGTCGGTCGAAGCGTCGGACTAAGAGAGTTATGCCTGAGACGAGCTATTACCTGGTCCTTGCGGCGTTGATCTTCACAGTGGGCGCGACCGGCGTCCTGCTGCGGCGCAACGCGCTGATCATATTCATGTGCATCGAGATGATGCTGAACAGTGTGAATCTGACCCTGATTGCGCTCGCGCGCCAGTGGGGCAATCTTGAAGGGCAGATCTTCGTTTTCATGGTCATGGCGGTGGCCGCGGCCGAGGTTGCGGTGGGCCTTGCGATATTGATCGCGAACGTGCGCCACCAGAAGAGCATCAACATCGACGAGATCAATTTGCTGAAATGGTAGTTGGTCTAGTTCTTGTCATATTCGCGGGGCCGTCAGTTGGACCGCCTGAAACCAGGTAGGAAATACCGGATACCTGACTCCCGTTATTGGAAACTGCAGTTATGGATTTTGCCTGGCTGGTCTTTCTCTTTCCCGCACTGGGCGCGCTGATCAACCTGTTTGCCGGCGCCAGACTGGGTGAACGCGGCATTCACACCGTAGCTTCCGGTGCGGTGGTCCTGTCGTTTCTGGTGAGTGTGGGCATGTTCTTCGGCCTGTCGGGGCTGGACGAGCATCACCGCTCGGTTACCGTTCACCTGTGGGACTGGATCACGGTCGGCAGCTTCCGGGCGCCGGCGGCGATGCTGATCGACCCGCTCAGCGCGACGATGGCGCTGGTCGTAACGGGCGTGGGCGCGTTGATCCACATATACGCCGGCGGCTACATGCACGGCGAGCAGAACTTCCAGCGCTTCTTCGTCTATCTCAATTTCTTCATCCTGGCGATGCTGGTGCTGGTCCTCAGCGACAACTTCGTGGGGATGTTCGTAGGCTGGGAGGGCGTGGGCCTTGCCTCCTATCTGCTGATCGGCTTTTACTTTGACCGCCACGACGACTCGTACGGCCACTACGCCGACGCGGGCAAGAAGGCGTTCCTGGTCAACCGGATCGGCGATTTCGGCATGATGGTGGCGGTCTTTCTGATCTGGACGGGCGTCGGATCGGTGGTTTTTGAGGAGGTCTTCGCCGGGGCCGGGGCGCTTTCGACCGGGGCGACGACGGCGGTGTGCCTGCTGCTGCTTCTGGCGGCGACGGGAAAGAGCGCGCAGCTGCCCCTTTTCGTCTGGCTGCCCGACGCGATGGCGGGTCCGACGCCGGTTTCGGCGTTGATCCACGCGGCGACGATGGTGACGGCCGGCATCTACATGATCGCGCGCACATACGTCCTGTGGGGGCTGGCGCCCCTGGCGGGGGACGTCGCGGCCTGGGTTGGGGCGCTGACCGCGCTGCTGGCGGCGTCGATTGCACTGACGCAGGTTGACCTGAAGAAGATTCTTGCCTACTCGACGATCTCCCAGCTGGGCTTCATGATGCTCGGCGTCGGTGTTGGCGCGTACGCCTTCGCCATCTTCCATCTTGTCACGCATGCCTTTTTCAAGGCGCTGCTCTTCCTTGCCGCCGGCAACGTCATGCACGGGCTGCCGGGCGGGGAGCTGGACATTCGCAAGATGGGCAACCTGAGGGCGAAGATGCCGACGACGCACAAGCTGTTTCTGATCGGCGCGGCCGCGCTCGCCGGGCTACCCTTGCTTTCGGGGTTTTTCTCGAAGGACGGGATCTTGCTGCATGCGTCCAATCACAATATTTTGCTCTATCTGATCGGTCTGTTCACGGCGCTGCTGACTGCTTTCTACAGCTTCCGCGCAGTGTTCATGACGTTCTGGGGCGAAGCGCGCGACGAGCATATCCACGAGCACGCGCACGAGAGCCCGGCGGTGATGACGGCGCCGCTCTGGGTCCTTGCCGTTCTGGCGGTGGTGGGCGGAGCGCTCAATCTGCCGTTCCTGCTGACGATGGAGCACTACCTGGAGGCCGCGGTTGGCAAGCCGGCGTTTCATGCGGCCGTTCCGCTGGAGCTTGTCCTGCTGGCGGTGAGCGCGGTCGTTGCGGTGGCCGGCGCCGTGCTGGCATACGGGCGGTACATCCAAGGCGCGAAGGACGACGAGGGCGCGCCGCGCGGGGCGCGATGGGCGGCGGGCATTACCGGCGTGTTCAAGCCGTTGGAGCAGTATGCGGCCAATAAGTGGTACGTGGACGAGGTCTACGCCGCCTTGATCGTGAACCCGCTGCTGGGGCTGGCGCGGTGGTTTGACCGCGTGGTGGACGAAGGTGTGGTGGACGGCGCGGTCAATCTTGTCGGGCAGGTGAGCCTGGCGATGGGGGGCGCGTTGCGCAAGGTCCACAACGGGCTGGTGCCGACCTATGCGCTGAGTCTTTTCGTGGGCGTGGCGGCGCTGCTGCTGTACCTGGTATTCGGTTTCTAGCTGCGGCAATACTCTTGTCGTCGCTTGAGCCAAGAATCGTAGAACGGGAAATCTGAGTTTTATGCTTTCAGTCTTGACTTTTCTGCCGCTCGCCGGCGCCATCATCGTTCTGATTGCGCCGAGCGACGGCCTCAAGAAGGCGCTGGCTTTCGGCGCAGCGGTAGCAACCTTTGTGGTCAGTCTGCTGCTGCTGCCCGGCTGGCAGGATATTCCCGACATGCAGTTCGTCGAGCGGTACGTCTGGATGCCGGGCCTGAACATCCACTATCACCTGGGGGTGGACGGGATCAGTCTGTGGCTGGTCGTGCTGACGACCTTTCTGATGCCAATCGCGGTGGCGTTCAGCAATCAGCATGTCAAGCAGAACGTCGGCGGCTATCTGGCGCTGATGCTGCTGATGGAGACGGCGGTGCTGGGCGTTTTCCTCGCACTCGACCTCGTCCTTTTCTATGTTTTCTGGGAGTTCAGCCTGATTCCGATGGCGCTGCTGATCGGCAAGTGGGGCAGCGAGAACCGGGTGTATGCGGCGGTCAAGTTTTTCCTCTACACGCTGGCGGGGTCGGCGCTGATGCTGGTGGCGATCCTGGCGCTCTATTTCCAGACCGGCACATTTGACCTGCTCGAACTGCAGAGTCTGGGCGTGCCGGCGGGGTTGCAGCAGCTTGGCTTCCTTGTATTCGCGCTGGCATTCGCTATCAAGGTGCCGCTTTTCCCGTTCCACACGTGGCTGCCCGATGCACACGTCGAGGCCCCGACCGCGGGTTCGATCATTCTGGCAGGCGTGCTCCTGAAGCTGGGAACGTACGGATTTGTGCGGTTTGCGCTGCCGCTCTTTCCGGTGGCGGTGGCCGATTACGCGTCGCTGATTTCGATCCTGGCGATTGTGGGGATTCTCTACGGCGCGCTGGTGGCGCTGGCGCAGCGCGATCTGAAGTCGCTGGTGGCGTACTCTTCGGTGGCGCACATGGGCTTTGTGGTGCTGGGCATCTTTGCCTTGAACGAGCAGGCGATCAGCGGCGCGGTGCTGCAGATGGTGAATCATGGCCTGAGCACGGGCGCGTTGTTCCTGATGGTGGGGATGCTTTACGAGCGGCGGCATACGCGGCTGTTGAGCGATTTCGGGGGCCTGTGGGCGAGCGTGCCGGTTTTCTGCTTTTTCTTCCTGGTGGTGGCGCTGAGCAGCGTCGGGCTTCCCGGCCTCAACGGCTTTGTGGGCGAGTTTCTGATCCTGGTTGGCACGTACAGGAGTACACCGTTGTTCGCGGTCTTGGGCACTGTTGGCGTCATTCTGGCGGCCTGGTATCTGCTTCACGCCTTCCGCAAGGTGGCGCAGGGCGCGCTCGAGAACCCGGCCAATTTCAAGGAGAATCTGCCCGACCTGAATTGGAAGGAGATCTGGCAGTTGGTGCCGATCGTCGTTCTGTTTTTCGTTATCGGCTTCGCGCCCAATCTGTTTCTGAGCAAGATCAACCCGTCGGCGAGCGCGCTGGCAGACCTACAGATGCCGGTGGAACGTGGCGCTCTAATCGTCGATTTACAAGACCATTCGCCTCTGATCGCCCAAGACGATCTGTTGACGGCCAGGCGCTAACGACTGACAGCTATGGATACCGCCCTCCTCTTCGAAAACGCAACCGTACTCCTGCCTGAGATCGCGCTGGCAGTCGGGGTCATGGTTCTGATGATGGTGGACATTGCCCGGCGCAAGCAGGACGGGAGCGGGGCTCTCGCGGGGTTATCGCTCGTCATTCTGGTCCTGGGCATGGGCGCGTCGCTGCTGATCTGGAGCCGGCCTCCGGCCGAGTATCTGGGCGGCGCGGTCTCGGATGGATTTGCATTGAGCGTGCGGCTGGTCGTCCTGATAGCCGGGATTTTCGGCGTACTGCTGAGCCGGAACTTTCTGCCGGCGATCGAGCGCCAGGGGGGCGCATTCTATTCGCTCTTCCTTCTGGCAGTGATTGGCATGATGTTGATGGGCACGGCAACGAATCTGATCGTGCTCTTCATTGCGCTGGAGATATTTTCTCTGGCCCTCTATATACTGAGCGGCTTCCATCGCGAGAATCCGCGCAGCATCGAAGCCGCGATGAAGTATTTTCTGTTGGGGGCGTTTGCCAGCACATTTTTCGTATATGGTTCGGCGTTGCTGTACGGGGCCGGCGGCAGCACGAGCTATGTTCAAATCCACGAAACGCTTTCTTCCGGGGGCGGCAACCGGTCGCTGATTCTGCCGGGCATCGCGCTGCTGTTGGTCGGGTTCGGCTTCAAAGTGAGCCTTGTGCCGTTTCACATGTGGACGCCCGACGTCTACCAGGGCGCGCCGACGCCGGTTACCGCGTTTATGAGCGTCGGCACGAAGGCGGCGGCATTTGCCGGTTTTTTGCGGGTAATGATGGTCGCACTGCCGTCGCTCTACGAACAGTGGGTTGTTCCCGTGGCTGTCCTAGCTGTTCTGACGATGACGGTCGGCAACCTGACGGCGCTGCGCCAGAGCAGTGTCAAGCGCATGTTGGCCTATTCGAGCGTGGCGCACGCGGGCACGATCCTGATTGCGCTCGTGGCCGGCACGCCGGCCGCGACCTCTGCCGCGGCGTTTTATCTCTTTGCCTATGCCTTCATGAACATCGGCGCGTTCGGGGTCGTGATCGTGTTGGAGGGCAGGGGCGAAGGGGACGTTGGGCAGGACCGGTTTAACGGCCTTGGCACGCGGTACCCCTCTCTGGCGGTGGCGATGGCAGTCTTCATGCTCAGCCTGAGCGGCATTCCACCGCTGGCCGGGTTTTTCGGCAAGTTTCTGATATTCAAGGCGGCGGTCGAGGCCGACCTGGCCTGGCTGGCCGTGATCGGCGTCCTCAACAGCGCCATCAGCGCCTACTACTACCTGCGGGTGGTTGCGGCAATGTTCTTCAGAGAGGCGGAGGGTGAGATCGCGTGCAGTTGCGGGCCGGCGATCAACTTCAGCCTGGCTGTTACGACGATCGCCGTGGTCGTTATCGGCCTGCAGCCGGAGCTATGGGCCGATCTGTTGAGAGGACTGTAGCGGAAAGGCTGCCGGCGCAAGCTGTCCGGAGCAGGGAAGGCCAAAAGCCTCTGGCCGGGAACTGCGTTTAAGAGAAGTCCATCTTTCGATGGCGCATGACGACGCTCTGCGCCAACCCCACGGCCACCATCATCGATACGAGACTGCTGCCTCCGTAGCTGAGGAAAGGCAGCGTCATGCCCGTAACCGGCATGATGGCCAGATTCATGCCGACATTGACGAAGGTCTGAAAGAAGATAAGGGCGGCGACGCCGAGCGTGATGAGCCTGCCGAACTGGTCCTGGGCGAGGTCGGCGATGCGGATGAGGCGCCAGATGACGAAGAAAAGTAGGCCCATGATAAGCACGGCGCCCAGATAGCCCAGCTCCTCGGCGATAACGCTGAAGATAAAGTCGGTGTGGCGGACGCGCAAAAAGCGAAGCTGATTCTGTGTTCCTTCGCCCCATCCCATCCCGAGCCAGCCGCCGTTGCCGATGCTGATCAGCGCCTGCTGCACATTGAAGGCGGCGTCGGGGTTTGAGGCAGGGTCGAGAAAGATGGCGACGCGCTCCACCATGTAATCCTGAATGTAGTTTTGGAGCGTTCCCTGAAAGGCAAGCCATGCGGGCACGGCACCCGCGGCTATTGCGACCAGGAGGAGATGGACGACGCGAACGCCGTTTATGAGAATCAAGGTGCCGCTGATAAAGGCCAACGTAACGGTCATGCCCAGATCGGGTTGCACGTAGACCAGGGCCAGGGGAAGGAGAAGGAGAACAATTGCTCCCAGCAGGTAGGGTAGCGAGCGTATGCGCTCTTGAAAGCGGCTGAGATACCAGGCCAAGAAAACGATCAGCAGGAACTTGCCGAACTCGGTCGGCTGGACGTCTGTGCGGCCCAGGTCCAACCAGCGCTGCGCGCCGCCCTTGACCTCGCCGAAGAGAAAGACCGCCACCAGCGAGCCGATCAGAAAGAAGTAGCTCGGCTGGGCCAGCAGCTCCAGGTGTCGGTAGTCGAAGAGTGCGGTCGTCGCAAGGGCGATTACGCCCAGGATTGTAAAGACAAGCTGCCGCTGCCAGTAGTTCTCCAGGACAATATCGGTATTGGTCGCGCTATAGGTCATTGCGATGCCGATGCCGCAGAGTAGAATTACGGCAAAGAAGAGCGGTTTGTCGAAGTGGCGTAACATTCAACGGCCTATGATCCGCCGCAGTCGCTCGGCCCAGCTGACTTCCTTGAAGGGGATCAGGGGCACGTTGTAGCCGAGAAGTCTTTGGGCGATGTTGTGGTAGGCGCGGCTGACATTTCTCTTGCGTTCGAGGGCGACGGGCCACCCTTTGTTGGCGGAAACGATGATTTCGTCATCCTCGGGTACGATGCCGAGCAGGTCGATGCTGAGGATGCTAAGTATGTCGCTGCGGGTAAACATCTCTTTGCGCCGCACGAGGCGGGAATTGTAGCGGTTGATGATGAGCCGCGCTCGGATTTCGGTGTCGCGTTCGAGGAGGAAGATGACTTTGTCGGCATCGCGCAGGGCGCTTACCTCCGGCGTCGTCACGATGATGACTTCTGAGGCGGCGGCGATAGCGTTCTGGAATCCCAATTCGATGCCGGCGGGGGAGTCGATGAGTACGAAGTCGGCGATGGTGCTCAGTTCCTGGCACAGCGTCATCATCTGGTCGGGGGCGATGGCGGTCTTGTCGCGGGTCTGCGAACTGGGCAGGAGGTAGAGCTCGTTGACGCGCCTGTCTCGCACGAGGGCTTGGTGCACAGGGCAACGGCCCTCGATGGCGTCGACCAGGTTGTAGACGACGCGGCTCTCCAGGCCCATGACAATGTCGAGATTGCGCAGGCCGATGTCGGCATCCACGACCACGACGCGTTGACCGGCCATGGCCAGGGCGGTACCCAGGTTTGCGGTGGTTGTGGTCTTGCCCACGCCGCCTTTGCCGGAGGTCAGGGTAAGGACAACGCCCATAGTCGAGAGTCTTGAATCTTGGGACGTTCAGGATTTCGTTTTGCCGGCGCGGACGCATGGGCATCTATCCTGGCGGCAAGCGCATACGCTGTGCGCGATTGGCGCACCACACTAGGCCTCTGCGCCCGCATCCCAGGGGTCCACGTAAATCTGTTCGTCTACAACCCTGGCAACTTCGGGTCTGCCGCTGCTGTCGCGCTTCCAGAACCAGTAGCCGGGGTTGTTGGAAGCGCCCTTTGGCGTCATGGCGATGTAACCGGCGATCCGCAGCTGCACCGGTTCGAAGTCGAGCGCGGCGACGAGCGCCTGCTCGTCGCCCATTGCGCCGGCGTGCACGAAGCCGCGCAGCCGCCCCCACACAAGTACGTCGCCGCCGCTGATGACCTGCGCGCCCGGGTTGACATCGCCGAGGACCACGACGGTTCCCGCGTGCCTGCACGACTGGCCCGAGCGCAAGGTGCCGCGATGGACGAAGGGCGGGGGCTCGGCGTCTTCGGCCGCAGCCTCGCTCCAGGGTACCAGGTTTGCCGCATCATCGTTGTGCGCGGCATCCTCCACAGCTACAGGCTCGCTGTCGCGCCTGTTTTCGTCTTGGGAGGGAGCGCCTTGCGTCGGTGTTCCCGAATTTTTCGCCTCGCCGTCGGTTTCCCTGGAATGCTGATACCTGGCTGCGATTTGCGACCAGCGGCCCAAGGTCTGAGGAGGCTCCCCGGAAGCGGGCGCAGTCTGCCGGTCGGCGGCAGGGGGCGGGCCCGGCGCCGGGCCGGAACTGACCGGGCGACTCGCAGCTGGGTCAGTTCCGGAGCGAGCGAACCCGGAGGGACGAAGCGACAAGGACTGCTGCGTTTCGGTGCTTTTCAAGCCCATCTCGTTGCGGAGAGGGGGAGGCGACGGCCCTTCCCAAACCGCTTCCAGGCCCAAGTCCCTGGCGAGCAGGTAGGAGGAGGGGTTGCTGGTGTGGAGCGCGACGACGCTGATGTTCTGACCACGCAAGGCATTGTGAATCAGTTGTAGGTCGGCGGCGGTAATCTTGCGGTCGCCGACGGAGAGCGCGAGGCGTTCGTCTCGGAAGAAGCCCTCGGCCTTCGAGATGTGACCGGCAACGTATTCTACGATGTCTCTCCAGGCTCCCTTTTCGCCGGTTACGTCGACGACGGTCAAGCCGCCCCGGCCAATGATGCGGACACTCATCGTTCTGGACAAATCCTCGCTAAAACCAACGTATGCTCCAAGCAGCCGGTTCCTTTACCACCGGAGCTGCGGCGAGGGGATTGGGCGTGCAATCGGTTCCCCGGGCCGCAGCAAATTGTCGCGACCTTTACTATAAACCAAAAACGCGGAACCTGGAACCGGGCGGAAGGGCGGCGCATGGCCTGACACTGCGGCGTATTCGAAGGCCCGGCAAGGACCGTGTGCGCGGTACTGCCGTTATAGGGTACGGGGGCTGTGGACCTGCGGCAACGGTCTAACGGGCAATGACGGGGCTAGGGTTCGGTATCGCTGGTTCCGTGGAAGTAGGCGTTGAGCGTCTCCTGTGCTACAGGAATGGCGGTGGTGGACCCTTCACCTCCTGAGTAGACGAAGACGGTGACGGCGATTTCCGGGTTGTCATAGGGCGCGTAGGCGGCGTACCAGGCATGGAACGGCAGGTTTCCTTCGTGGTCCCGGTCTTTGCAGTCCTGGATTTCGGGATCGTAGGCGCAGTACTCTGCTGTCCCGGTCTTGCCGGCCACGACGACGCCTTCGACGCGGCTGTTGCCGGAGGTGCCTCTCCGTCCGTTGACAGCGTGCCACATTCCCCTCTGGACGACGGCGAGCAGACCCGGTTCCACGGGAAGCGGCTCCAGGGGGGCCGGTTCGTACTGCCATTGGAGGGTGCCTTGGGTATCGACCATTTCGCGTACGAACTGTGGCTTGACGACATAGCCGCCATTGGCGACGGCAGCGGTGCTGACAAGCACCTGCAGGGGGGTGCCCAGGACATCTCCCTGCCCAATCGCCATATTGTAGCTGTCGCCGGTGGTCCACCTTTCGGCCTTGGTCAATCGCTTCCACTGTTCATCTGGAACAAATGCTCTGACCTCGCCCGGCAGGTCTATCCCGGTCAGCTCGCCGAAGCCGTAGAGCCGCATCCACTTGGCGAGCCGTTCGCTGCCCAACCCGGTCATGAGGTTTGGGTAGCCGCCGCCAAGGTAGTAGAAGAAGATGTCATTGGAGAGACCGAGCCCCTCCACGATGGTCATGGGGCCGTGGAGGATGTTCAATTTGTGGTTCCAGCTAACAAATTCCTGCGACTGTTCAGGGTCGTCGGGGAAGAAGAAGTTGGGCAGGTAGATAGGCCCGGTGTCGACGAGGACCGTGTAGGGGTTGACAATGCGCTCGGCCAAGGCAGCGGTGGCTGTGACGAGTTTGAAGGTGGAGCCGGGCGGGTAGAGACCGCCGATGGCGTAGTTGTAGAGGGGGCGTCGCGTGTCGTCCTCCACTTCGAGCGCCTTATACTCTGCGCCCAATCCTTCGGAGAAGATGTTGTTGTCGTAGCTGGGCAGGCTGACCAGGCCCAGCATGGTGCCGTCGCGCGGGTCCATCGCCAAGGCGACACCGTGCGGTGCGCCCGTTTTTTCCAGTTGGCTTGCAAGCGCGTCGTACATCACCTTTTGCAGGTGAATATCGAGGCTGAGGTGGAGGTTCAGGCCGGGCTCCGACTCCCTTTCGGTAGTGACCGTGCGACTTTCCCGGCCCAGGATGTCCACTTCGATGATTCTGCGTCCCGGCTGTCCTCTCAAGGCCTCCTGGTAGGTGTATTCCAGTCCGTTCAAGCCAACGGACTCGTTTGGGTTGTCGTAGCCATTGGCCTTATAGTCGTCGGCCGCCAGTTTGGGGATCGGTCCCAGGAAGCCGAGTACATGCCCTGCCAGTTCGCGGAAGGGATACTCTCTGACCGGCTTCTGCAGCACGTGGACCCCGGGCAGCTGGTAGGTCTGTTCGGCGAAGGGGAGGGCTTGCTCGCGGTCGACCAGGTCGAGGATGGTGATGGGCTTGTAGGAGCTGCCCTGAGATCCGAGGGCTACGGCCCTTTCCAGCAGCGCCAGCAGCCCGGCGGCAGGGAGGGGTACGGCGAGGTCGGGGATCAGCGTAGGTTCTTCGACCAGGATTTCGCGACCTTCGTCGTCGATCTGCAATGTTTCCAGATTGACTTCGCGGAAGGAGAGTGCAATGCCCGCGGTTCCGACAGTATCCCTGAAATCTTCCCGGCCGAGGTGCAGGAACATCACTTCGGCGATGCGAATGGCCATCTCGCGATCTGTATCCGCTCCCAGTGCGGCGAGCAGTCTTTCGAGGGCGATGCGCTGTTCGTTGACAGGCGTAGTGGGGTCATTTGGGGGGAGGTCTGCCGGGATGACGGTGATGACAAAGCTGGGGCGATTGCGGGCCAGGATCTCGCCGTTGCGGTCGTAAATGACGCCGCGCGGGGCATACAGGTCGATTGTGCGCAAGCGGTTGACAGCGGCCTGTTCCTGATAGTTGGCGCCGCGCACGATCTGGAGGCCATAGAGTCGTACGCAGAATATGAGAAAAGTCGCCAGCAGGGTCAGGCGTACGATTATGGAGGTTGACGTTGCCGTGCGTGTTGCACGTTCATCCATGGCAGGTTGCGGGGGGTTTCAAGACTTTCACGTGTTGAACGCGGCCTGTTCACCAGGCGGCCAATGTTCTCGGAAACGGTGGTCGCAGCTCAAGGGTAGTCTGCTTTTTCGGGCAAACGATTCAGAAACGGCGTCGCCAGGAGCATTACTGCGCCATTGTACAGGCAAACCGGGACCACGATTTCGGTAACGAGCAGGTCGGGCTGGAAGCGGAATCCGACAATGGTGAGAATCGCCAGGTAAACAAGCGAGAATACGAGCGTGCCGGAAAGCGCGGCAATGGAAGGGACGAAGAGATGGCTGCGGAAGATTGCGTTGTGGCCGATCCCGGTCAGCAGGGCGGTGGTCATGAGCGCCAGGCTGGAAGCGCCGATGGCGCCGCCGCTGAGGAAGTCCATCCACAGGCCGCCGGTGAATCCCCAAATGACGGCGTCGTGCCGGCCTGCGAGAAGCGACTTGGCGATGACGAGCAGCAGAATCAGGTCGGGGTAGACACCGTTTACGGCGAGTTTCGGCACGACGACAACCTGGAAGATTGCGGCCGCGCCCAAGGCCGGCACGAAAACCCAGGAGGCGCCCCAGTCGCGCGGCGAGAGTGAAGAAGGGCGGGCAGAAGGAGATCGTCTCTCTGCGACAGATGCTCTGGGTTGTCTCCTGGCTAGCTCACTCCTCACTCGTCTCCCCTGAATGTTCACTCGCTTCCTCTGGAGGTTCGATTGGCTGGGCGGGCACAGTATCGAGAAAAGGCACGGATTCGAACGGGTCAAAGTTGGTGACGACCATGACGAACTCCAGTCGGCCAAAGTTGACGGTAGGGCGTACGATCGCCTCCTGGAAGACGTCGACGTCCTTCTGGCGTACGTCAACCACCTGTCCTACCATAACTCCTTTGGGAAAGTTTCCTCCCATTCCTGAAGTGAGCACGACTTCGCCGACGCCCACTTCCGTCCCCTGTGGAATGAAACCCATAACAGGATCGGAGCCCGGCGCGCCGTTGACGATGCCGGTCAGCCGGCTGGCCTGGAGGATAGTATTGACAGTGCTCGACGGGTCGGTGATGAGCAGCACTTTCGAGGTTGTCGCCGTTACAGTATAGATGCGTCCGACCAGTCCCTGTTCGTTGACGACCGGCATACCAACGTGGATGCCGTGGCGTGAGCCGAGATCGATCATGGCAACATCGAGGAAGTTGGTTGCGTTCTTGCCGATGGCACGGGCGATGATCTGACCTCCGCGCAGCTCGAAGGCGGGCCTGGTTTCGGCGAAGGCCAGTAGTTCGCGCAGGCGCTGGTTCTCCCGCTCCACTTCCTTCAGGCGCAGGTTTTCGACGATGAGGCCCTGGGTGATCAGCTCAAGTTCGGTGACTCGCTGCTGGAGGTTGCGATAGTTACGCAGATTCGTCAGCGAGTTGGAGAGCCGGTCGGTCAGGGAGGAAAGCCCTGATTGGCCAGGCGCGGTCACTAGGGTGACCAGGCCTTCAACGGTTCCGAGGCGGCCGGTCTGCTGCAGGACCAACAGCAGGATAGCGGTCAGTGCGAGGATGATGAGCTTGAGGCCAAGTTGATCTCTCATAGTTTTCAGTAATCAGCATTCGATGTACGCTGCGACATGGCAACCAATAACCGAAAACGGGAGCTACGAACCTACCTGATTGTGGCTTTTCGTTGCATCGTCGTCAGAGTTTCAGCGTAGTGCTCCGGCTTTTCCAGGATCATGCCGGTCCCCAGCACGACGGAAGAGAGCGGATTGTCGGCCACATAGACGTGCATACGGTTTTCGTCCTGGATGCGCTGGGCCATTCCCTGCAACAGGGCGCCGCCACCGGCCAGAACAATCCCGTGCTCCATCAGGTCGGCGACAAGCTCGGGAGGCGTTTCATCCAGGGTATCCTTGACGGCGTCGACGATGACGTCGACCGAGCCGGTCAGGGCTTCTCTGATTTCGACCGAGCTGACTTCAATTGCCTCGGGCAGGCCGGTAATCAGGTTGCGTCCGCGGATAATCATGGTCCGCTCCTGATCGAGCGGATAGGCGGAGCCGATTTCGATTTTGACGCGTTCGGCCATGCGTTCGCCGATCAGCAGGTTGTACTTTTGCCGGCTGTAGGTGATGATGTCCTCGTTCATTTCATCGCCGGCCACGCGAATTGAGCGGGAGACGACGATGCCGCCCATCGAGATTACGGCTACTTCGGTTGTGCCGCCGCCAATGTCGACGATCATCGAGCCGATCGATTCGGTCACCGGCAGGCCGGAGCCGATAGCGGCAGCCATCGGTTCTTCGACCAGCCCTGCTTCGCGGGCGCCTGCGCTGACGGTGGCATCGCGAACGGCTCGCTTTTCGACTTCGGTGGCGCCGGACGGGATGCCGATCACGACGCGCGGGCGGGCGGTACCGAAAGCCCGTTTGCCGTGAACCTTGCCGATGAAGGCGTGAATCATCTCCTCAGTCTCTTTGAAATCGGAAATGACGCCGTCCTGAAGTGGGCGTTTGGCGATGATGTGACTCGGCGTCCGACCCACCATCTCCTTCGCCTCCTGGCCGATTGCCTTGACCTTGTTGCGCCGCTTCGACGAATTGTCAATTGCAACCACGGAGGGCTCGTCAATGATGACCCCCCGGCCCTTCACGTGAACCAGGGTATTGGCTGTGCCTAAGTCGATACCAATATCGAGTGAAAAAAGCCCCAACAGCCAGTCTAACGGGTTTGACACTCTGGGGAGATCTCCATTCCAGTATTCGATGGTTGAGCAGCAGTTGACCGGACCTCGAAACACCGCGCGAGAGGCCGTTCGCCGTCTCAGTATACCATAGCGGCGATCGACACAAAACAACGATGCCGGACTGTCCAATCCCTTTATTGTCGTTGATCTTGCTAAAGGGGTGGTCCGTCCGCTATGCTAATGGGTAGTCTTTTGCCCTGTCCGGTTGACGCAATGTGTCGAGTTGCGTTCCGCGGGCGGCGGTTCAGAAGTGAGGCAAGCACCGCGTGCGTTTCCGGGGCAATTTCCGCGTCCGAGCGTGTGCGGGACGGCTGCCTGCAAGCGAACGTCTCATGTCAGGAAAAGGAATAGAGGAACCAGGACGCAGGCCTCCGGAGGGCCGTGTGCGGGGGCAAGGAAGGCAGGGGAAGCAGGGTCGTTCGTCCCCTGGTGAAGAGCCGGAAACGGCGATCGAGCGGCGCCTTACAGATCTGCTCCGGCGCGCGCGGGCGCGCGATGGTATTCTTGCGGGTCCTGCGCGTGAAGAGGGGATTGGGGCTACGGTCGTCGTCGGCGTCAGCGGCGGCGCGGACAGTGTTGCACTTCTGCATTTGCTATCTCGTCTGCGCGAGGGATGGTCGATCGAGGTGGTAGCGGCGCATCTTGACCACGGTCTGCGAGCGGATTCCGGGGACGATGCCGCCTTTGTCGCGGAGATTTTGGACCGCTGGGAGGTGCCGCTGAAAGTGTCGACTCTGCCGCGGCATGCGCTCGCCGGTTCCGGAAACCTGGAGGCGGCGGCCAGGCGGGCACGCTACAGGTTTTTGGCCGAGGTCGCGGCCGGGTATCAGGCGGATGGAAGAGTTGTGGAGGTCGCGGTGGCCCACACGGCTAACGATCAGGCTGAGACGGTGCTGATGAACCTGATTAGGGGCAGCGGCCTGGACGGCCTGGCAGGCATGCGGCCGGCGCGCCCCTTGTTCGCGGACGACCGTCCTGTGCCGAACGTGCGGCTTGTCCGACCACTGCTCGGCGCCGCGCGTGATGAAATCATACAGTATCTTATGCAGCACGGTATCCCGTGGCGTGAAGATCCCAGCAATCAGGACCGGTCGCTGGTGCGCAACCGTCTGCGTCACGAGGTCCTTCCGCGACTGGAGGAGATCAACCCGCGGGTGGTTGCGTCTCTGTGCCGAACGGCATCGCTGCTAGCGGCGGAGGCCGATCGTTCCGATTCGCATGCCCGCAAGGCGATGCTGGCCGCCCGGTTGGGCGGGGATGGCACGCGGAGGCAAGAGGGGCCGGGGTTGGCGGCGGACAGCTGTCAAGCCGGGCCCTCCGGCAGCGCCGACCGCCAGGTATTCGACCTGGCAGCATTTCGCGGTCTGAGTGTAGCAGACCAGCGGGCGACCCTGCGGGCAGCCGGATTCTGCCTGGGGCTTTCTTCTGTCAGCACCAGTTTCGATGCAATCGAACGGCTGCGCCGGTCTCTGCTGGAGGAGGCGCGCGCGGGTGGACCTTACACATGGGTGGCTGACGTGATGCTGACGCGCGCTGCCAGTTCTTTCAGCCTGCACCGCGCCGCCGCGCCGCCCTTTGTAGCCGATCATCCCTATCTCGATTGCGATTGGCGCGCCCGCCAGCGGAGTAGAAGGCTGGAGATTCCCGGCGAGATCGTGGTGACCGACTGGACGTTGCACTGTGAATTGCTTGAACGAGGGGACCTGCCGCGAGGCTGGCCTGCGGGGGTCTCGCCCTGGGAGGCCTACATCAGTGCGGACCGGGTGCAGCAACTTGCGCTGGCGGCCCCCCAGCCGGGCCAGCGATTCGCGCAGCTGGGCCTGGGCGGGCACGGCAAGAGGCTGTCCGACTATCTGACCGATCGTAAGGTGCCGCGCTGGTTTCGTTCGGGCTGGCCGGTCCTTTTGGATGGCGGTGAGGTCGTCTGGGTTGGGGGTCACCAGATTGCCGACAGGGTGCGAATTACCGAGAGCAGCGGGGGGGTAATCCACCTCTGCTGGCGGGAGTCGTCCTGATGAGCCTGCGGCCAATTGTCCTCTGGGCGAGCCGACAGCCAGCGACGAAGTTGCGTTTTGCCTGTCGAGATGCGGCGGCGGCCACAGGACTGCTGAACGGCCCGCAAGGTACGATGGAGTTTCGTTTTGAACGCGAGGCGCGGCGCCTCACTCTGCCTGACCGGACGATATACCTGGATGAATATGGCTGGGAAGTGGACGAACAGGGCAAGACCGTATTTCGGTCCCTGCGAGGCGGCTGAGCGGATGGGGGCCGGCCAGATTCGAAGCAGGTAAATTCCGTTGGGTTCTGAGAGAATTGGCGAGTCCGCTTGGCTGGATCAGCTATTGGCGTGTCTGCGGAAGAAGCTGGCAGGCCCGCTGCCCGGCCGCCCGGCACAGGCCTTGATGGCGCCGCTTCCGCGGCCGGGCTGGCATCCAGACGACAGGGCGGCTGAGCCCGCTCGCGAGAGCGGCGTTCTGGTCCTCCTGTATCCACATAGGGGCAGTCTGCATCTTCCTCTCATTGTTCGTCCGAGATACGACGGGACTCATAGCGGCCAGGTCGCGTTTGCGGGAGGCGGCAGAGAGGAAGGGGACACGAATCTGACGGCAACAGCACTGCGGGAAGCGCAGGAAGAGTTGGGAATCGAGCCGGGAGATGTGGAGGTGATCGGGGCGCTGACACAGGTTTATATCCGTCCCAGCAACTACGATGTCAGTCCCACAGTGGGTTGGATTGCCAACCGGCCCGAGTTTCGGCCAGACAGGCGCGAGGTGGCCGAACTGATGGACGTTTCGATCGAGGATTTTCAGAATCCGGCCCATATTCGGCGCGAGCGCTGGCAGCTGAGGGACCGCTCGGCGCTGGTGCCCTTCTACGCGATTCAGGGTCGAACGATCTGGGGGGCCACTGCCATGATTCTCAGCGAGTTGCTGGCGGTCCTGCGGATGTGCCTGGCGGGAGGGGCAGAATTTGGGGAGCGTCGCGAGTGAATGATAGGATTCGAACCCATCCGCAACAGAGCCGAGGCCCCGTCTGTTCAGGGAGTGGACGTGAGCCGTCTATCATCGCAAGCCGAACGCAATTCCAGGAGAAGCTGCAAATGGTAGAGTGTGCATCGGAAGTTGCCGTTGTGCCAGATGAAGGGCCATCCCTTTTGGGGCAGGCCCTTTGGAGCCGTGATGTCGAGCACGTCCTGGTTTCTGCGGAGGCTATTCAGGGGCGTGTGCGTGAGTTGGGTCGGCGTATCGACGAGCATTACGCGGACAAGGACCTTCTATTGATTGCGGTCTTGAAGGGCAGCGTTCTCTTTCTTGCCGATCTGATGCGGGCGATTTCAATTCCGCACGAAATCGACTTTCTGGCGACCAGCAGCTACGGTGCTACAACCTCAAGCTCGGGCATTGTGCGGATCATGAAGGACCTGAATGAACCGATTGAGGGCCGTCATGTTCTCCTGGTCGAGGATATCATCGACAGCGGGCATACGCTCGCATATTTGACACAGCTCTTCGGCGCCCGCAATCCGGCCAGCCTGGAGGTTGTGACTCTCTTGGACAAGCCGTCGCGTCGCGAGGTGGATATCGACGTGCTATGGACCGGTTTTTCGGTACCCGACGAGTTTGTCATCGGATACGGCCTTGATTTCAATCAGAGGTATCGCAATCTGCCCTATATCGGCGTACTGAAGCCTGAAGTATACCAGTCGGCAGATGGGGCATGAGTGGATGACGGCTCGAGCGGGGCCGGCATGGCAGGCGCTTCAGCGCCTTCTGTTCGTTTGCATTCTGTGTCTGGCCTATCTGGCGTATGCGCCTGCGAGGCCAGTTGACGCGCAGTCGCCGGAGGACACATACACTGTCCAGCTAGGCGACACATTGGGTTCGATAGCCGCTCGATTTGAAATCTCGGTCGAGGACCTGGCAGAAGCCAACGATCTGGCCGACGTGGATGTCCTCGACGTGGGTCAGGTACTCAACCTTCCGCGAGTGAACGCGTCGGGATCCTTTGTTCTGGCCCGGCCCGGCGACACCGTCCTATCGATCGCCGCTCGCGAAGGACTTTCTCCAGCCCGTCTTGCCATACGCAATCGTGTTGCGCCAGGGGCGCGTCTGTTTCCGGGCCAGCGGATACTGCTCGGGCGAGAGTCGCCGCGCCCGGCGTCGAGGCTGCGTTTTGGCGCTGTGCGGATCGTGAGCATTCCCTCTGTGATCGGGCAGGGCGAGGCCGGCTGGCTTCAGGTTGAAGCGAGTCGCCCGTTCTCGTTGAAGGCGGAGTGGGATGGAGTTCCTGTGGGCATCTGGCCGCTGGCAATCCGAGAAGACAAAGATGCGGGCGACGCGGGGAACGGGGAAGTCACCATCTGGGGAGCCTATGTACCGGCGCCGGCTGCGATGGAGCCGGGTGAACATCAGCTGCGCGTGAACTACGAAGCCCGCAGCGGCGTTACTGTCGTTCGATCCTTCCTGGTGGAGGTCCAGGAGCGTCATTTTCTGAGTCAGCAGATCACACTGCCAGCGGAGCAGAGCGCCTTGCTGGAACAGGAGGTGTTGCAGGCGGAGCTGGACTATCTCACGCCCATCTGGTCGCAGACGGATACACCGGTTCAATGGAGGCAGAATTTGAGGCTGCCGCTGTCATCGCCGTTCCCGACGACCAGCCCTTACGGGATCGAGCGGAGCTATAACGGAGGGGTGTTCGAGTCCTTCCACACCGGTCAGGACTTTGCCGCGCCGGGCGGCAGTCCCGTCGTTGCCGCGGGGGATGGAATCGTCGTTCTGGCCGATCAGCTGAATGTGCGCGGGGTGAGCGTAGTGCTTGACCATGGCGCCGGTCTGTTCACGGGCTACTGGCATCTGCGTGAGGCGGTGGTTGTGCCGGGGGTGAAGGTGCAGGCGGGAGAGGCGATCGGCTTTGTGGGTACGACGGGGCGCAGCACGGGGGAGCATCTGCATTGGGAGCTGCGCATCTACGGGCTGGCGGTTGACCCGATGCCGTTCCTGGACAGACCGCTGCTCTCGCCGCTGAGCGAAGCCGGACCGGAAGAGGGGGACGACCAGGGCGAAACCGGCCAGGAAGAGGGGAATTGAGTTCGCCCCTGAAATAGAAAGAGCGCCGGCACGGGAGCCGGCGCCCTGCGTAATCGTCGTTGCGAAGCTACTCTTCTTCCTCTTCTTCATCCTCGCGGCCGCGGCCAATGACCTCGGGCTCGGCATCGGGGTCGATCAGTTCGGCTTCGGCCTCTTCTTCCTCCTCGCTGACAGCCGCGCGCGAGAGAATCAGGCTGCAGATCGGATCATCGGGGTCGGAGATATAGGTGACCCCGGCGATGGCCGGGAGGTCTGCAACCGTAATCGGAGGACTTTCGGGGCCCTCAAGGGGAGAGACATCGACCTCGATGTGGGCGGGAATGTCGGCGGGCAGCGCTTCGATCTCGACGCTTTCCATGGCCTGCACCATGACCAGGTCGGTACCGACCACCGACTCTCCGACGGTGATTAGCGGCACGCTGACCTGCTGGGTCTCCGACATGTTGACGGCGTAGAAGTCTGCGTGCAGCAGGTTGTGGCGCACCGGATGCCGCTGAACTTCGCGCACGAGGATGTTGTACTCTTCGCCTTCGAGATCGACCTTGACGAGCTGGGAGCTGCCGCCGTCGCGCAGTACGCGTTCGAACTCGGCCACCTCGACCTGGGCGTTCTGCGCCATCCGTTCTCTTCCGTAGATAACGACGGGGACAATCCCCTGCGGACGCAGGCGTTTTACTCTACGGCCGGTCACGCTACGGGCGCTGGCAGTCAGTGTAAGTGTTGACATCTATATCTGCTCTCCTTCAAACTTACGGGATGATTCCGGCTGGTCAGCGGCAAGCAGGGCCGCGGTCAACTGTGTTTGGCTGTTTTCCGGCCGAACAGTTTCCGCAGAAGCAGAAGGACCACGCCAAATCCCGCACCAAACGCCAGCGCGGTGAGCGGTGACAAAGCGGTTTGGACGTTTCCCTCGACCTTGCCGGCAAACAGCAGTCCTGTTCTTATCTCTTCCGCTTTGATCTGACCGGCTGCCAGCAGACCGATGACACCGCTGTGGACGGCGGTTTCCTGGCTGGCGGCGCAGCCGATGGCGGCGTCGCGCATGTCCAGCGACTTCGCCTGTACGAAACCCGCCGCCGAATCGGTCATGTTGAGCGCCTGGGCTTTGACGGACCGGGTGGCGGAATTTGACATCGACACGTGGCCGCCACGTACCGAACCAATTGAAGACTCTTTTACTTCGACGCGTTCGCCTTCCAGGTCGGCGCTCAAATCGGCGGCGGCATCTTCCAATGGGTTGGCGTCTGGTCTCTCTTCCGTCATGGCTGTCTCCAATGCTTGCGGCTTGCCAAGTGAAGCGCGCACGGAGCCACTATTATAGCGACCGCTGTCTGGGCTGTCAAAAAATTCGGTGTGGATGGTCGATGACAAGAGCCAATGCGGGAGCAGGCGGTCGTGCGTCCCCTGAGAAAGGAACGCGTGGCGCCAGCCGTCCCGCATTGGGGGGTTTCTGCGAACGGCGGCCTGTGGTCTGACAGAGGCCTGGGCCGTCAGGTTCAGCGCAGCTCGTATGTGATCTGCAGCTGCATTGTCAGCATGAGTTCGCCGGGACTGATGGGGCCGATACCGCTGGCGCTTTCGGCCATCGCCATCTGGGCGAAGTTGCCGCCGTAGAAGCCGCCGCCCTGGCCGATAATCTCACTGATTCCGGTGACGCTGCTGACTTCAACACCGATCAGCTCCGCCAGTTCATCGGCTTTGGATCGCGCGTCGGCCACGGCCTGGGCCCGAGCTTCGGACTCAACCGAGGCTGGATCGGCTAGGCTGAAGTCGACGCCGTAAACGTTGTTGGCGCCTGCGTCAATGGCGGCATCCAGGACGTCGCCGATACTGTCAAGGTCCCGAATTGTGATGTAGACGGTGTTGCTGACGCGGTAACGGGTCTCGTCCTCGTTCAACAACCCTTCCGGGCCGAAGCGTTCGGCATAGATGCTGAAATGTCTTGTCTGGATGTCGGCCTCGTCGATCTCCTGGTCCAGGAGCGCCATGAGCACTCTGTCCATGACCTCTTGCGCGGCGGCGCTGGCCTCCTTCACCGTTGGACGCATCACTTCCACGCCGATGTTGGCGGTGGCGATGTCCGGATCGATGGAGACGGTTCCCTCGCCCACGACCGTAACAGAGTGCGTGGTTGACGCGGCGAGTTTCCCTTCGCTTGCCTGAGCGGCCGGCGCAGGCGTCGCGGTCATCACGATGGAGATTAAGATCAGGGTCAAGGCCATTAGGGCGACCAGGCCTATGGCCGTTCCGGATGATTTCTGGCTCTTCATCTGTCTGCTCCTCACGTCCTGGCGATTTGCTGTGGTTGTGGCTTTAAACTCCTGGCATATAACTCTTGACGACACAACGCGCCAATAAGTTGCCTTGCGGCAGAGATTGGCATGGGACGCCATCCGTTCACTCGATGGCGTCCCGTGTGATACCATCGTTCTTATGATGGCGTCTCTGTTTCCTCTTTCCCGCCGGGCAAATCTTCTGATTGGGCTGCTGTTGCTGGCGTGCGGAGCCGGTTGGCTCGCCGGTGCTGATACACTCTTTCCGCTGTTTCGACAAGCGGCGGCCCCGTTAGCTGAGCCGGCGCTAGGGCCGGCTGAAGGAGGCGGAGGCGAGGTAGTTCGCAGCGGCGCGATCGCGGCGATGGACGACCCGGCGTTCAGCTATGGAGCCGGCTGGCTTGTCTCCTCGGAGGGGGCGGACACGACCGAGCCGGCCTCGCCTTGGGAGGAGCCGTCCGGGCGCGTGAGTTTTCGATATTACGGTCGCGACTTGGCGCTGCAGCTGGCGCTGGGCGACTACTGGGGCTATGTTTTTATAAGTGTGGACGGTGGGCCGGCCAACCGTTTGCCGGTACTGCGCGGCAACCTGAACAGCTCAGGCCAGGCGGGCGGCTACAAACCACTCTTTGCCCCCGAAAAACAGACTCCCACCGGCCCGGCGGCCGAGTGGCTCGTCGTGCATCGCGCTGACGGAGACGGGCCGCACGAGGCGTCGGTCGAAGTCTGGCGTGGATGGGGGCAGACTGTTCTGCGCGGTGTGGCTGTGGACGCGCTGCCGCCGGGGCCGCTTCCGCAGTGGCCAGGTGTCCTGATGGCGCTTGTGGGCGGATGGCTGGCTGTTTCGGCCCTGGGAACCTGGCTGGCAGAGCGTCAGGCGTCGGCTTTGCAGGATGGCGATCGCGGCGGCTTCCTGGCAAAGGAAGTCGTTGTCTTTCGGATCCTACTGGGTCTATGTATCGGCAAATTGCTGATTCCCTGGCCGCGCGCCCTTTTCGCGGCGATCGGGGGCGTTGTCGTGATCGGCGTAGGCGTCCTCAGTCAGAGCTGGGCGATCGTGGTCGCCGGCCTGGTCGTTCTCGGCATCGCTGCGCTGCCGCGGCCGGAGTTGTGGACAGGGGCGCTGCTGTTCGGCTTGCCATTTTACCTCCATCCGTTGCCGGTGCTGCCGGGGCGGGCGCTGAATCTGATCGAAATCGGAATCTATGGCGGCTTGGCGCTCTTTGGCGTGCGCATGGCGGCGGGGCTCCATCCTACCGGCGACGCTCACGGGTCAGAGGGCGACAGGCGGAGCATGCTTGTCTTTCTCCTGGTCGCTTTCGCGCTGGTCGCAGCAGTCGCCGCTGAGCAGAGGGACGTCGCGTTACGCGAGTGGCGGACGGTGTTTTTGAGCGCGGCCATGTTCGCCCTGCTCTTGCATGCAACCATGCGAAGCGCGACTGACTGGGGCGCGGCCCGGACAGTTCTGGCCCTGGCCTGGCTGGCCGGCGCAGCATTCGTTGCGGTCTCCGGTCTGTGGCAGTACGTTACCGAGCAGAACATAATCCAGGCGGAAGGCGTCAATCGCGTGCGCGGACTCTACGGTTCGCCGAACAACCTGGCGCTATACTTGGAGCGAACTGCTGCGGTCGGGCTGGGGCTGGCCATATTTGGCGCGAGGAGGAAGGGCGGTGGCGAGCCGGCCGGCGGCGAGGCATGGGGCGTGAAGTCACCGCTGGCGCCATCCTGGCTGCACTCGACTTGGCTGACCTGGATCGCGCTTTTGCTCACCCTGCCCCAGCTGGCGGCGCTGCTGTTGACCTTCAGCAAAGGGGCGTTGTTCCTGGGGCTGCCGGCGATGCTGCTGGGGCTTGGCGCGGCCGGGCGGCAGCTTCAGAGCGTGCGCGGCCTGCGGTTGCCGGCCTGGTGGGGATGGGCGCTGGCCGCGGTGGCTGCGGGGATGGCGGCGGGCCTGATACCCTTTCTCGGCGCGGAGCGGTTCCGCAGCCTGCTGGACTTTGGGCCGGAAAGCACGGGAGGCCTGCGTCTCAACCTGTGGCGAAGTAGCGTGCAGATGGCGCTCGATCATCCCTGGCTCGGCGTCGGCCCGGACAACTTCCTATACAGCTACCGCAGCGGCTATATCCTGCCGGCGGCGTGGCGGGACCCCAGTCTCAATCATCCGCATAACGTATTGCTGGACTGGTGGATCCGGGTTGGACTGCCGGGGCTTGCGCTGGCCGCGGCCTGGCTGTGGCTGGGCATACGCTCCTTGTGGCGGGCTGCGACCGCCGATGCACTGGCTGTTGGGGCGCTGGGAGCAGTCGCGGCGGCACTGGGCCACAGCCTGATCGATGCCTCGTACGCGTTGCCGGACCTGATGCTTGTGTGGGTCTTCCTGCTGCACCTGTTCGGGCCATACGCGGCGAAGGCGGCTGACTAGGGCGGCGGGAAGAGGGTGGAGCGCATCTCTACCCAGACTTTTCCCACAGCTCACACGGGCGAGGGCATGCCCCGGTTCAGAGGTGTTACGCGGTCGATTTTCAAGTGATCGAGAACCGCGGCATGCCTTGCTTGCGCCGGTTTCACTGTTGGACGCCGGCGATGTTTTCGGCCAGAATGACGCTGTTCATCTCACCGGACCAAATGCTGCGAATGACTCCGTCTGCGTCGATGAAGTAGGTCAGGGGCAATCCATGCACATTGTAGAGATGCCCCACATCCAGGCTGGTGTCCAATGCGATTGCGAGTTGGGAGGCATCCGTGTTCCCATCGGTTGTTGCGTCGTGACCGCCTGATTCCCCTCCTATTTCGGTCAGAAAGCTCTCGACCGTGGCCGCGGTCTCCCCTTGATTTACGCCGACGATGAGGACACATTGCGCGTTGCCAGCGGCGTTCGAACTTCCCGCCTGGCATGCTCCGTAGCGGGCGGCCGCGGTCTGCAGGGCGGGAAACTCCCTGCGGCAGGGTCCGCACCAGGTCGCCCAGAAGTTCAACACAACCGGCGTTCCCCGCAACTCTGACAGCGTCAAGTGTTCGGTTTCGGCGCCATTCCCGCCGTAGAGCGGGAGTGAGAAATCGGGCGCGGGATGGTTCATCAGTGGTTTCGGCGCGTCGAAGATCGACAGGTCGACGGGCGGGCGGCTGATCCAGATCCACCAGGCGCCGAGAAGCAGGATGAAAGGGATGGAGGCGTGCCAGCGGTTGAGCTGGGAGAGTGGAAAAGTCTTCAACTCAGATGTTTTCCCGTGCGAAGGTCGGCTACTCCCACTCGCTGTGGAATGTCCCTTCGCGGTCGGTGCGCTCATAAGTATGAGCGCCGAAGAAGTCGCGCTGGGCCTGAATCAGATTGGCGGGCAAGCGGGCGTTGCGGTAGCTGTCGTAGTAGGCCAGGCTGGCGCTGAAGGCCGGTGTGGGAATACCGCGTGCGACCGCCAGTTGGACCACCTTGCGCCAGGCGGGCAGTCTCTGCGTGACGGCGGCGCGGAACTGATCGTCCAGCAGCAGGTTGGTCAGCGAGGGATTGCGGTTGTAGGCGTCGGTAATGTGGTTGAGGAAGCGGGCGCGGATGATGCAGCCGGCGCGCCAGAGCGCGGCGATTTCGCCCAGATTCAGCCCGTATCCGTACTCCTCGCTGGCCTGCCGCAGCAGCGCCATTCCCTGGGCGTAGGCGCTGATTTTGCTGGCGTAGAGCGCGTCGCGCGTGGCATCGATCAGCTCCTGGCGATCGCCGCCGTAGGGTGAGGCATCCGGCCCAGGCAGCTGGACGGAGGCGGCCTGACGCTCGCTTTTCAGCGATGAAACGATACGTCCTGTGACCGCGCTGTTGATGGTCGGGATGGGCGCGCCCAAATCCATTGCGTTCTGGCTGGTCCACTTGCCGGTGCCCTTCTGCTTGGCCTTATCCAGTACCATGTCCACCAGCGGGTTGCCGCTTTCCTCGTCGATCCGGCGGAAGATCTTGCTTGTGATCTCGATGAGAAAGCTGTCCAACTCGCCCTCATTCCAGGATGCGAAGATTTCGGCCAGCTCCGCGGCGGTCAGCTTGAGAACCTGCTGCAGGATATCGTAGGCCTCGGCGATGAGCTGCATGTCCCCGTATTCGATGCCGTTGTGCACCATCTTGACATAGTGGCCGGCGCCGCCGCTGCCGATGTAGCTAACACAGGGTTGTCCGTCTTCGTCCGCTTTGGCGGAGATTGCGCGTAGCATCGGTCCAACGGCGGCCCACCCTTCGGGCGCGCCGCCGGGCATGATGGACGGGCCCCAGAGCGCGCCCTCCTCGCCGCCGCTGACGCCGACGCCCATGTAGACCAGGCCCTTTTGGGTCAGTTCGCGGCTGCGCCGTTCGGTATCGGCAAAGTAGCTGTTGCCGCCGTCCATGACGATGTCGCCGTCTTCCAGCAGGGGGACGAGCGTTTCGAGCACGGCGTCAACGGGCCGGCCCGCCTGCACCATCAACAGAATGCGGCGCGGCCGTTTGAGCTTAGCCACGACATCTTCAAGCGTCACCACGGGGATCAGCTTCTTGCCGCCATGCCCGGCCACGAAGTCGGTCATTTTGGAGGTCGTGCGGTTGTGGACGACGACATGGAAGCCGTTGCGTTCCAGATTGAGCACCAGGTTCTGGCCCATGACGGCCAGGCCGGAAACGGCGATATCCCCACTCGCTGCGGCGGCATCACTCATTGAAACTCTCCTTAATGCCATGAGAATACCTACAGTCCAAATCCTTGCTAAGTATAGCAGACGGCAGCCGGATCATGGCATTCTAGGTGTCTTCCGGTCGCGTCAAAGTCAAGAGAACTGGAGTGCTGCGGATCGAAAGCGCCAGGGCAAGGTGAATGCCTGCAAGTTTGTGGCTGGGAGCGAAAACATGCTAACATTATGGTCCAACAGAGACCGGATCCTCGACTGGCGGATTGTGTGGAGAGAAACCACGGGGGAGAGGAACTGCCGGGAAGAGATTTCTCTGATTTGCACAGTCGAACGCCTGGGCTGGGGCAGTCGGTAGAATCCGACTGCCCTTTTTGTTTGCCCGGGGCCGCGAGTTTCGACAGGAGAGTTCACATGGCATTTCGCGCACTGTTTTCGGTTTCCGACAAGAGCGGCCTGACCGCGTTTGCACAGAAGCTGCATGGCGCGGGCGTTGAGCTGATTGCCAGCGGCGGGACGGCGGGCCAGCTCGCGGACGCGGGCCTGCCGGTAACGCCCACCGAGGCGCTGACCGGCTACCCCGACCTGCTGGACGGACGGGTAAAGACCCTCCATCCGGCCATCCACGGCGGCATTCTCGCGCGCCGCACGCCGGAGCATCTCGCTGAGCTGGCACGGCACGGCCTGCCAACGATCGACCTGGTGGTTGTCAACCTCTACCCATTTCAGCGCACCGTCGCCGGGCAAAGGGTATCCCTGGCCGATGCGGTCGAGCAGATCGATATCGGCGGTGTGGCCCTGCTGCGCGCCGCGGCCAAGAATTTTGAAGCGGTCGCGGTTGTTTGCGAGCCGTCGGACTATGATCGGGTGGCCCTGGCGATCGCCGAGGGCGGGCTGGACGCGGGGACGCGACATGAACTGGCATTGAAGACTTTCCGGCATACCGCCGAATACGACGCAGCCATCGCCGGCTACCTGGCTGGCCGCCAGCCGCCGGCAACTGGCGGCAGCGGGGAAGAGGCTGAACTGCCGGCGCAGATCGACCTCCGGCTGGAACGGGCCCATGTGATGCGTTACGGCGAGAATCCCCACCAGCAAGGGGCGCTCTACCGTTTTGCCGGCGACGGGGAGCCCGCCTTCGAGCAGCTCCACGGCCAGGAGATGAGCTACAATAACTGGCTGGACCTGGACGGCAGCTGGCAGGCGGCGAAGGATTTCGACGCGCCGACCGCGGCCATCATCAAGCATAGCAACCCGTGCGGGCTGGCGTCTGCCGACAGGCTGGCGGCGGCCTACGAGAGTGCGCTGGCCTCCGATCCGGTGAGCGCATTCGGGGGGATCGTCGCCGTCAACCGCCGGTTGGACATTGCGACCGCTGAGCGCATGAGCAAGCTCTTCATCGAGATCGTCGCTGCTCCCTCCTATGATGACGAGGCGCTGGCCCTGCTGAAGCGCAAAAAGAACCTGCGTATCCTGCGCGGAACGGACGGAGCAGGGCGTCCTCTCAGCTTCCGCAGCGTCTATGGCGGGGCGCTCGTGCAGGAGCTGGACAGGAGCCGTGATGACTTGGATCCGGCCAGCTGGCAGATCGTCAGCGAGCGTCAACCGGATACGGAGCAGCTGGCGGACCTGGCGTTCGCCTGGCGGGTCTGCCGCCATGTCAAGAGCAATGCCATCGTCTATGCCAAGGGGCGAGCGACGGTAGGCGTTGGCGCGGGGCAGATGAGCCGCGTGGATTCGGTGATGCTGGCCGGGCACAAGGCGGGCGAGCGGTCGAAAGGCGCGGTCATGGCGTCGGACGCTTTCTTTCCGTTCGCAGACGGTATTGAGGCCGCGGCCGCGCATGGCATCGATGCGATCGTGCAGCCGGGCGGTTCGATCCGGGACGAGGAAGTTATCGCGGCGGTCGACCGGCTGGGCCTGGTGATGGCCTGTACGGGGACGCGGCATTTCCGCCACTGATCGCGCGCCCATTTCAACACCCGTTGCCGGATGCGGCGCGATTGGCTAGACTGGAAATGCTGCCTAGCCCGGCAGCGGCAAGAGACGTCCATGCAAGTCTTGATTACCGGCGGGGCCGGCTTTATCGGCAGCCATCTGGCCGAGGCGCTGCTCGACCGGGGCGAAACGGTTGCCGTACTCGACAATCTGAGCACAGGCTCGATCGGAAACATCCGGCGCCTGCAACGGCACCCTCGTTTTTCCTTCACAGAAGGTGCGCTGGACGACGGTGCGACGCTGGACCGGCTGGCCGCCCGCGCCGATTCGATCGTGCATCTCGCGGCCGCCGTCGGCGTTCATTTTGTGCTGGAGCATCCGACTGCCACGATTGAGACCAACGTCATGGGGACGCACGCGCTATTGGGGGCGGCCCGGCGCTACGGCTGCCGTACGCTCTTCGCCAGCACGAGCGAAGTCTACGGCAAGGGTGCGGCCCTGCCGTTCGCCGAAGAAGACGACCTGCTTTTGGGGCCGCCCAGCCGCAGCCGGTGGGGTTACGCGGCCAGCAAACTTCTGGACGAGTTTCTGGGCCTGGCGGCGCACCGGGAGTTTGGTCTGCCGGTCACAATCGTGCGTTTTTTCAACGTCGTCGGGCCGCGTCAGACCGGGCGCTTCGGGGCGGTCGTACCGCGATTCGTCAACCTTGCATTGCGCGGCGAACCGGTGACCGTGTACGGTGACGGCGCCCAGACCCGCTGCTTCTGTCACGTGTCCGATGTCGTGCGGGCGCTGCTGGGTCTGCTCGATGAACCGCTTGCCACGAGCGGAGAGATATATAACGTGGGCAGCGACTGCGAGGTCTCGATTGGCGACCTGGCGCGGCAGGTGGTGGCGCGCGCCGGTTCGGCTTCGTCGATTCGAAATGTTCCCTATGATGAGGCCTATGCGCCGGGGTTCGAGGACATGCGGCGGCGTGTGCCGGATATTTCGAAGATCAAAGCGGCGACCGGCTGGAGACCTTCCCTTTTGTTAGCGGATATTTTGGATGATATGATTGAATTTGAAAAAACGCGTTTGGCCGGCACAGGCTAGTAGTTCAACAAACTTCTATTGATGGATAGAGACTTTCGAGTCTGATGCGAGCGTCAGCGGTGGTGAAACGCCAGTTGACAGTCGATGCAGAAGCATTGCGGCGGTTTTGCCAAGCTGCGATTTTCTGCATCAAGGTCTGTTTGTCAGGGATGCGAGCCTTCAAGCACTGTCGATGCAGGACACTGAGTTCGATTTCAGCCATATTGAGCCAGCTGCCATGTTTGGGGGTGTAATGGATTTCCAGTTTGGCGGCAATGCGATACGCCTCAGCCGCTGGGAACGCTTCATACAAAGAGGCGAGTTTGTGCGTGTTCAGATTATCCATGACCAGGACGATCGTCTCTGCCTGCGGGAAATGGATATCGACCAGGTCGCGCAGGCAGTGGGCGAAATCGACCATGGTACGGCGCGCTGTCACCTTGACATGACGCCAGGCTTGCAGAGGTGCGAAAAGGAGAAAGAGGTTACAAGTGCCGTTGCGTTCATACTCGTAGTCATATTTGGCCACCGCACCCGGTCGGGGCGGCAGGGGCAAACGGGTCTCTTTGGTCAACTGTTTGCTGCCTTCATCCAGACAGACCAGCGGTCGCTTCTCATCCTGCGGCCGATGATAGACTGCAAGCGTATCTTCCATGGCACAGACGAACTCTGCACTCGCCGCCTCCGGCACGCACCACACATCTTTCAACCAAGGCTTGAGTTCGTTTTTTTGAGTGTCGTGCGCACCGTTTCGCGCGAAATGCTTTCGACCACCTCTAATTCGACCAGCTTATCGGCCAGCATCTGCAGCGTCCATCTCGCCTGTCCATCGGGCGCAGCGCTACAGGCTATCTGCACCAAGCGGGCTTCGCCGGCGCCATCCAATACGCGCGGTCGCTTCCGTTGCGGGCGCGTGTGGGTGAGGGCCGCTTCAATTCCGACCGTGACACAGCGCGCCCGAACTCGCTCGACTGTGCGCGCATGCGCGCCTAAAGCCTTGGCTATCTCGGCGTCGTTAAAGCCCCCGCCCACCTGCGCTTCATCGGCCATCAAGAGGATGCGAGCCCGTCTTGAGCGACGTCCCGACCCTGTGCCTGTATTCACTTGCGTTTCCAGTTCCTTGCGCTCCTCCGCTGTCAAGCGCACCCGATATCGTTTCGCTGGCATTTCCCCTCTCCTTGTGTCCGCCTTTCCGGAGAGAATGCCACAGTTCACTTGTCCGTCAAACCCTATCTGTTACACCACTAGTACGAACGCGACATTGATCAGGGCCTGTTCCACCGGGGCCGCAACAAGATGCCAGGAGAGGATTATGAAGACACGTACGGCCCGACGGATGCTGGCAGTGCTGGCTGCGGCGCTGTTTCTGAGCCTGATGCTCGGAGCAGCTGTGTTCGCGCAGGAGAGCAGCGACCCACCCCCTGCGGCCCCGATCGTCAATGACGACGGCGGCGCAGTCCGAATTACGGGAAGAGTGGAATATTCGTATCCCTATTTCACAAGCGGGGTGGCGCAACCAATGGTCATCCTCGAAGATCAGGCCGGGTTCGTCGTTCGGGACGAACATTTCCTGATGCCGGTCGCCTCGCAAACGATTGGACAGATCACGTCGGACTTTTTCACCTCGCCGTTCACATATTCGATAGCGTTGCCGATCGAACCTGCGGGCACCTACTCCGACGTTGACAACGACAACACTGAGGATCAGGGCGTGCAGGTCTTCGCGATCGCCTACTGGGACAATACCTTTGGCGATCCCTTCCTGGAGGAGCGCGATCTGCACGGAGGCGGCTGGTCGACTGCCTACGCCTCGACCCGTATCAGCGAGGACATCGAGACAGAGAGGGAGATCATTGGCGGCATTTTCCTCGTCTACGCGCCCGATGACGAGCAGGGTTTTCCCTCCGGATTCGGCGACGACGGGCTGTTATTCACCGAAGACGATCCGATCGTAACGCTGCCCGAGGGCTATACGATCGTCAATATGGACGCGGAGCCGTTTACATTCGACCGGTCGCGCAACCCGGTTGTCGACCTGATAGAGCCGCAGGGCATCGCGGAGGTCGACTATTCGGACCAGTCCTACCCTGACGCGTTCAACTCGCTGGTTGATCTGCTAATCAAGGAGTATGCCTTTACCGAATACAAGGAGATCGACTGGGAGGCGAAGCGGACCGAGTTTCTGCCCCGTTTTCAGGCTGCGGCGGACGCCGAGGATAGCACGGACTATCAGCGAGCGCTGCGGGACTTCGGCTGGTCGATTCCCGACGGGCACGTGAGCGGCTCCTTCATTAGACAGGATTTCCAGCAGGCGGTCGCCGGCGGGCTCGGCATTGCGATCCGGGAGACGGATGAAGGCAATGTGATTGTCAATTTTGTCGGTGAAGGCAGCCCTGCAGAGATCGCCGGCATCACCTTGGGGACGGAGATCACCGCCATCGACGGTATGGCGATTTCCGACGCAATCGACGGCGCCATTGCCCACTCGGCACCGTTCAGCACGGAGCACTTCAAGCGTCTGCAACAGATGCGCTACGTCGTGCGCTTCCCGATTGAAACGGAGGTGGCGTTATCCTGGATCAGCGCCGACGGCGTTGTTACGGAGACGATGAAGGTTATCAGCGAGTATGACAGCTTCAGCTTCTCATCGTTTGCCAGGGGTCTGACGGGCTTCGAGCTGCCGGTGGACTACCGCCTGCTGGAAGCGGGGGACGACAACGAGAATGACATTGGCTATGTAAAACTTGACAGCTTTTCCGACAACAGCCTGCTGACGATTCAGCTGTGGGAGCGGATGATACGGGCGCTCAATCGCTATGGCGTGGGCGGGTTGATCATCGACATGCGGCAGAACGGCGGCGGCAGCGGCTTCCTGGCCGATCAGATGGCCGCCTACTTCTATCATGAGCCCCACGTGCTGGGCAATACCGGCTATTATGAAGATGACCACGACGGTTTCTTCTTTGATCCGGACGGTTCGGAGAGGTTCTATCTACCGCCGGAGGACCTGCGCTACGATGGCAAGGTGGCTGTGATTGTCGGCCCGTTCTGCCTGAGCGCGTGTGAGTTCTTCACCTACGACATGACGATCGACGACCGCTCCGACATCGTCGGCCACTACCCGACCGGCGGGCTGGGCGGCAGCATCAAGAGCATCAAGATGCCCGACGATGAGTATTTCACGTACACCATCGGCCGCGCAGTTGGCGCCGACGGCGAGATCCATATCGAGGGCAAGGGCGTGGCGCCGACTGTGAAGGTGCCGGTTACCGCCGAGGTTTTGCTGGCGGATGAGGACGACGACGTCCTGTTAGATGCGGCGATTGAGCACCTGGACGGTCTGCTGGCTGTCGAAACGATTGACGGCGGTGAAATCGCGCTCGGCGATACGATCACAGGGACTCTGGCCTCCAAGACCGTCGTGCGCTACACGCTGCCCCTTTCGGCCGGCGACATCATCAGCATCTTCGTGGACAGCGAGGCGTTCGATACCTATCTGGCGCTCTATCTCGGCGGCGAAGACCCGATCATGACCGATGATGATTCGTACGAAACGAACGCCGCGCTGGAGGATCTGGAGGTCCCCAGCGACCTCGTGCTGACCGTCGAAGTCAGTTCGGCAACGGATGATGGGACAGGGGAATATACGCTCAAGATTGTGGAAGTGCTGCCGGAAGAAGAGGAGGAGGAAGGCGAGAGCTCCGACGACAGTTAAGCTTGATTGGATGGAAGGGGGCGGAGCGGGCATCCCTCACCGCTCCCCATTTCCGATAGTCCCCGCAGGTCAACCTCGCATGGGAACGACCAGGTCATAGGGATAGTTTGTCAGCCAGATCAGTTCTCCGGCCTCGTTGAACGCGACCGCGTCCTCGACGCGCACGCCGAAGCCGCGGCTTGGGTAGTAGAGTCCGGGCTCGATCGTGACGACGTGACCCGGCTCCAGGACCGTGTCTTCCCCCGGGGCGTGGCTGAAGCGCGGCCCTTCGTGGATTTCCAGGCCGATGCCGTGGCCGAGGCTGTGGACATAGCCTTCTTCGGTGCCCGGATGGCTGCGGGCGGTCCTGTGGCCGTGCGCTTCGTAGAAGTCGCAGGCCATAACCTGGTATTCGCGCGCCGGCCGGCCCAGCGCCAGCTCCGAAATCACGCGGTCGAAGATCTCCTTGGTCTGGTCGTAGGCCGTCTGCACCTCGTCGGTGGCATAGCCGAGTGACCAAGTGCGGGTCATGTCGTGGAAGTAGCCCTCTTCGGTCGTCGGGTAGATGTCGAAGATGATCGAGCGGCCCAGCTGCAACGGCATGGACGGGTCGCCGCTGTTGTGGGGGACGCCGGCATCGCGGCCCTGTGAGAAGATGGTGCCGTGGTCCTCTTGCAGTCCCTTGGCGTGCAGGCGGCCGCGCATGAACTCTTTTACGTCGCCGATTGTCAAAGGGGCGCCGTCCGCCTTCTGGACAGTCTCGTCGCGGCCAACGGCGTGTTCCTGGATGAAGGCCTGCACCTCTCCGACGACGGCGCAGGTGAGCTGCCCGGCCCGTTTCAGGATCTCCAGCTCGGCGTCATCCTTGGTGACAAAGGCCTGGCTGAAGAGCGTTTCACCGAATTCGCCGACTATTTCGATGTCTTCGATCATTTCCTGGACTTTGCTCATCAGGGCCATGGTCGCGCCGGCATCCTGAAGGCCGTAGACGCCGACCCGCCCGCGCAGCCCCATCATCTCCAGCGCGCGCGCAAGGTAGGCAGCGTTCGCGGCCAGCCGGTCGCCTTCGAACTCCTTGAGCAGCTCATAGACGTTAAAATGCTCCTCGCGGTTGACGGTGCGCAAGCCAGTGGCGGCGGCCGTATCCCGCTCCATCATGCCGTGCACGAGTGTCACCTCTTCCCCGCGCGGCTTGAGCAGCAGCGCGCCCTCGAAGAAGCCGCCGTTGGTCAGATATTTCATCACAGGGCCGTGCCCCTCGCCCATCACCAGAAAGCCGTCCAGATCGCGCTCCGCCATGAGGCGGTCCAGATCCCTCTTCATACGAGTCCTCTCCATGGATTGCGAACGAGTTCGCCCGCGTCGTGTTGCCGGCGACCGATTCAGACTCGCGAAGGCTATCACCGCCGCGGGCAGAAGTCAATCCTGGCCAGTGGATTCGGGCGGGCATTCACGTCATTTTTCCTGGCGAAGAGTTGCGCCCGACCGCAGAAGGACGAAGGTTGGTGTAATCCCCTGAAGGCCGACGCAACTGCCACTGCTCTACGACCATGGGCACTTTCCCCACGGAACTTTTCCGCCCGACTCCGCTACACTGCTAGAATGGGTCTTGACATGGAGCCGGGGTCATTGAGCAAAGTTATGGATCTGGTCCGGAGGTTATGATGAACTGTGCGCAGGGCAGGCAGGAGGCAGTGCCGGACCTCCTCGTGCGGCTCGACGGGTTGAGCAAGTCCTACATTGAGGCCGGCCAGGAGAAACAGGTGCTGGATGCGGTGGACTGCACCTTCTCGGTTGGCCAGTTCACCTGTCTGTTCGGGAAGTCAGGCAGCGGAAAGAGTACGCTCCTCAACCTGATTTCCGGCATCGACCGCCCCAGCGGCGGGCGCGTATTCATCCGCGAGGACGGCGGCGAAGTCGAGCTGACGGCCTTGCAGGAGCGGCAGCGAACGCTTTTCCGCCGCCGCAACATCGGCATTGTCTTCCAGTTCTTCAACTTGATCCCGACGCTCACGGTGCTGGAAAATGTCGCGCTGCCGATCGAGCTGGCGGGCGAGCACCGCAAGGGCCACCGCCGGGCGGAAACGCTGTTGGGCCGCGTTGGCCTGGGCGACCGGCTGGATACCTTCCCGGACCGGCTGAGCGGAGGCGAGCAGCAGCGCGTGGCGATTGCGCGCGCGCTGATTCATGATCCAGTCCTGCTGCTGGCGGATGAGCCGACCGGCAACCTGGACGAAGGCACCGGCGATGTCATTCTGGAGCTGCTGCTGGAGCTGAGCCGCGACGCGGGCAAGACGCTGATCATGGCGACCCACGACCAGGACATCGCCCGGTTCGCCGACCAGGTGTTTTTCCTTGAACGGGGGCGGCTTGTCGCCGAGCAGGACGGCGACGAGGCTGCCGGAACGGCGGCATGATCAGACATCCGCTGCTGCGCCTGGCATGGAGACACAGCTGGCGCCGGCCGCTGCAGTCGGCCTTTCTGATCGTCGGCGTGGCGATCGGCGTGGCCATGATTGTGGCGATCGACCTGGCGAACGGTTCCGCCAACCGCGCCTTCGCTCTGGGCGCGGAGCAGGTCACGGGCAAGGCGACGCATCAGATTGTGGGCGGGCCGGACGGGCTGGAGACGGCGGTCTACGCGCGTCTGCGGCGTGAGCTGGGTTTTCGCATGAGCGCGCCGGTTGTTGAGAGCTACGTCAGCGTGCCGCAGCTGGACGGGCAGCCGATGCGTTTGCTCGGGATCGATCCTTTCGCTGAACCGCCGTTCCGCAGCTATCTTGGCGGCGGTCTGATTCAGACTGGCGGCGCGACCGGCGGCGCGGGCGACTTTCTCGCGCCTTTTCTCCTGCAGCCCGACAGTGTGTTGATCGGGCAGTCGGTGGCGGAGCGCTACGGGTTGCAGCCGGGGCAGACGCTGTCTATCGGGATCGGTGCGCGCCAGCAGACGTTGACAATCATTGGGCTGCTGGCGCCGACGGACGAGCTGAGCCGGCGGGCGTTGGAGGGCCTGCTGATCGTGGACATCAGCACGGCGCAGGAGGCGCTGGGCAAGGTCGGCCGTCTTGACCGGATCGACCTGATCCTGGCGGCAGACGCCGGCGGCGGCGCGAAGCGGGACGAAATCGAAGCGATGCTGCCGGCCGGCGCGCGCATCGTGCGTCCATCGGCGCGCACGGCCACGGTGGAGGAGATGACGGCGGCGTTTCGCCTCAATCTGACGGCTCTCAGTCTTCTGGCCTTGGTCGTGGGGATGTTCCTGATCTACAACACGGTGAGCTTCAGCGTGGTGCAGCGCCGTCGCGTCCTCGGCATCCTGCGCGCGCTGGGCATGACGCGCCGCGAGCTGTTCGTCATGATTTTGACGGAGGCGGCCTATCTCGGGCTGATCGGTACGGCGCTGGGCTTGGCGCTGGGCGTGCTGATGGGGCGGGGGGCGGTGCAGGCGGTCACGCAGACCATCAACGACCTCTTTTTCGTGGTGGCGGTACGCAACGCGGAGGTGCCGGTGTGGACGCTGGCGAAGGGGGCGCTAAGCGGGATTGGGGCGGCCCTGCTGGCGGCGGTCGTGCCGGCCTACGAGGCGACGAGCGTGCCCCCGGCGGGTGCGCTGCAGCGTTCGGATGTGGAGGAGAAGGCGCGGCGGGCGCCGCCGCGCCTCACGGTTGCGGGAGGGGTACTTTGCCTGCTGGGCGCGGGGATGCTGCTGCCCGAGTGGAGCCTGGCGGTCGCGTTCGTTGGGCTGTTTGCCGTCATTCTCGGCGCGGCGCTGCTGACGCCGGCGTTGACGCTGCTGCTGATGGAGCTGCTGCACAGGCTGCTGAGCCGGCGCCTCGGCATCCTGACGCGGATGGCGCCGCGCAATATCATTCGCTCGCTGTCGCGCACGGCGGTGGCGATCGCGGCGCTGATGGTTGCGGTCAGCGTGATTATCGGCGTGGGTGTCATGATCGTATCTTTCCGGCTGACCGTGGAACAGTGGCTTGACGAGATACTTCAGGCCGACATTTTCGTTTCGGCGCCGGCCCTGGGGCCGAATCGCAACGACGCGACGCTGGAGCCCGGGTTGCTGGAGGAACTGGCCGCGTTTCCCGCCATCGTCGACTTTTCGACGAGCCGGGAGGTCAGTGTGTCGGTGACGATGCCGGATGGGAAGCAGGCGGACGTGCAGCTGGCGGCGGTGCTGCGGGACCTGGCCGGGGCGGACCGCCGATACCGCGCTGCGGTCGGCGACACGGAGGCCACGTGGGCGGCGGTCGAGGAGGGCGGGGTCGTGATCAACGAGACGATGGCGAACCGTTTCGACCTTGGGGTTGGTCAGAGACTGGAGATTCTGACGGATGGGGGCGTGCAGAGCTTTTCTGTTGCCGGCGTCACCTACGACTTTGATGTGAATCCGACGGTGCTGATCGACGACGGCAGCTATCGCCGGCATTGGAACGACCGCTATCTCACGACGGTTGCGCTGTTCGTCGAGCAGGGTGCGGACGTGGACGCGACGGTCAACTCGCTGCGCCGCGCTTATGCGGGCAAGGCCGAGCTTCTGATCAGCTCCAACCGGGGGGTGAGGCTGAATGCGCTCGAAGTGTTCGACCGCACTTTTGCGATAACGGTGGCTTTGCGTCTGCTGGCGACGCTGGTGGCGTTCGTCGGCATACTCAGTACGTTGCTGAGCCTGCAGCTCGAACGGGCGCGGGAACTCGGCGTTCTGCGGGCGACCGGCATGACGCGGCGGCAGCTGTGGGGGTTGACGCTGCTGGAAACGGGCTTGATCGGGGCTAGCGCGGGGCTGGCGGCGTTGCCGACCGGCTTCATTCTGGCGCTGATCCTGGTGTATATCATCAACCTGCGTTCATTCGGCTGGACGCTGTCGATGCAGGCGCCGGCGGGCGAGTTTACGCAGGCGTTTCTGGTTGCGCTGGCGGCTGCGCTGCTGGCCGGTCTTTATCCGGCCTGGCGGATGGGCAGGACCGATCCGGCGGAGGCGCTGCGGATGGAGTAGTGCGCGGCGTTGATGGCCTGGGTCCTGTGTTCTTGCTATTTTCTTGGCGACCAGGCTGGTTCCAACAGGAGGGCGAGAGAAGCGGTTTTCCGAACCTCTTAGTTCGATCCACGAAGTAATACGAATTTACATGAAGAAGACCTGCAAATGCTAAGCCATTTTTCTTGGATGTAGTAGAGTAAATGGTATGAGTGAATGCATAAGCCCAGGTCGTGAGCATTTAGAGCAGCCATATCAAGGGAGCCTTGCGTTGAACGAGGCGTTGCGTCGGCAGGCGGCTGGGCAACAGGCATTGATCGAAGGGCTGCAGGAACAGATAGCTTTCCAGCAGGCGTTGATTCAGCAGTTGCAGGATCAACTGGCGAAAGACAGTCACAATAGTGGCAACCCGCCGAACAGCGATGGTCTGAAGAAAGGCAGGCGCAAGAGTTTGCGCAAGTCTGGCCAGCGGTCGCGTGGTGGACAACGCGGGCATAAAGGGCCCACCTTGATGCAGGTGGCGGAGCCGGAGCATGTCGTCGTTCATGGGCAGGCGGGTTGCCCGCACTGCCAGACAGAGTTGACCGACAAAGCTGTACAGGGGCATGTGAAACGGCAGGTATTCGATATCCCACCGGCCAGCATCGAAGTGACGGAGCATCAGGTGGAGGTGAAGCGGTGTCCTGGCTGTGGTGCGAGCGTGAAGGGGGCGTTTCCCTCCCACGTGAGCCAGCACACCCAGAACGGTCCCCGTCTGAAAGCATTCGCTTGCTACCTGTACAGCCAACAGTTCATTCCCTTGGCGCGCATCAGAGAGTTGCTGACTGCGCTCTACGGTCATGCGTCTTCGGAGCCGGTCGTTCTCACCGCCGCCCACCAACTTGTCTTCCGCATGCAGGCAAGTCTGGAACAGATTCGCCAACAACTGGTAACTGCTCCTGTCGTCAATTTCGACGAGAGTGGCATGCGTGTCGATGGTCGCTTGCAGTGGTTGCACGTGGCCAGCACAGAGAAGCTGCCCCAGTACCACGTCCACGACAAACGGGGGCATATTGGTATGCGAGTCGGAGGCATCTGGCCCCACTTCAAGGGCGTTGCTCTGCATGACCACTGGCGCTCCTACCTCAAGTTTGGCGACTGTCAGCATAGTTTTTGCGATGTCCATCATCTGCGCGAACTGCGCTTTGTGGTCGAGCAATACGAGCAAGCATGGGCGGCGCAGATGGAGCGTTTGTTGTTGGACATCAAAGCCGAAGTCGCATCGACTTCAGCCCTGCACACTGCCTTGCCACCAGACCGCTTGGCCTACTACGCGACACAGTACGATGCGCTTATAGCCCAAGGCTTTGCCGCCAACCCCTGCGCAGCAAGAACCAAACCCAGACCGGTCGGCCGACCCAAACAGTCGCCGCCCAAAAACCTGCTTGACCGTTTGCACAGACAGAAAGCCGGCGTCATGGCCTTCATGTATGACTTCCGCATTCCCTTTGACAACAATCTCGTCGAACGCGACGTGCGCATGACTAAAGTCCAGCAGAAAGTCTCCGGCTGCTTGCGCACCTTAGACGGTGCTCAACCCTTCTGTCGGATACGTTCCTATATCTCTACAGCGCGTAAACATGGCCTCAACGCCATTGATGCCATCTACAACGCTTTTCTTGACCAACCCTTCATCCCTGACACCTCTCAGGCTTAGTAGTTACTGATTGGGAAGTATTTGACACTTTTAAGACATGTACTGTTCAACGGAGCAGTATGGTTGGCCCCAATCGTTAGACCACGAAATGGGAAAAATAATGTGCATTTAGGCGAATGCGGCCGGCTCCGAACAGAGCACGAAGCGCTCTTCCGCCGGCGTGCGATAGTTGAGACTTTGATGCGGTCTCTCATGGTTGTAGAAGTCGAAATAGGCGGTCAGCCCAGCCTGCAGCTGACGCACCGTGTCATACTGGTCGAGATAGACGTCTTCGTATTTGACGGTGCGCCATAGGCGTTCGCAGAAGACGTTGTCGAGGGCGCGGCCGCGCCTATCCATGCTGACCTGAATATCGGCAGCGAGCAAGCAAGCGGTGAAGGCGTCGGCCGTGAACTGTGCGCCCTGGTTGGTGTTGAAGATCTTGGGCCGACCCTTGCTGAGTGCCTCTTAGTAGAAGGAGGAGCGACTGAGCCCGAGCAGTTCGCACTGCCGCCGTACACTTAAGGCCGCATGCTGGCTATCGACCATGCGCCGTCTCTCACGAACCAAAGCAGGCAACTTTTTTTCAGCCACTCAAGTTCCATCTTGAGCCGCCCTATCTGTTCATTAAGTTCTGCTTCCTGCGCCTCCTGCTTGCTCCCGTTGCTTGCGCTCGCCATTGCTGGCGAATACGCTGGGCCCGCCTTCCAGCAGTTACCGTTTCCAGGCGCGTATCATGTTGGGATGAACCTCGTGCTCACTCGATAACTGGCTAATCGTCTTGCTGCCTTCGAGCGCTTCCAGCGCAATCCGAAACTTGCAGGCCGCCGTGTGTCGCCGCCGTTTCTTGACCATCGTGCTGCCCCTCCACAGGCTTGGTGAATCGCTCCATTATACACCTTAGCTCGTGGTCCAGTTTTTGGGGCCCACTTCACACACAAACTCATTTCTCTGTATGAAGCGTTCTCGGCGGCCACAGCCTGCCGCATTGCCGCCAAACTGGAAATCCATTGCACGCCCAAACATGGCGGTTGGCTCAATGTGGTTGAAATCGAACTCAGTGTCCTGCATCGCGAGTGCTTGAAAGCTCACATCCCTGACAAACCCACCTTGATTCAGCAAGTCGCTGCTTGGCAAAAACGCCGCAATGCCTCGGCAACTAACGTCAACTGGCGTTTGACTATTGCTGACGCTCCCATCAAACTCAAACGTCTTTATCCGACAAGAGAGGATTGCTGCACTACCTGTCGGCGCACGCGAGCAGATGACGGGTGGAGCGTCTATGCACTCTTAGAGCAGGCTGACAAAGACGGGGCGTCTCAAGACGCGGACGCAGTTGTGTTCATTCATCAGTCCTCGGCTACACGCCTGCTCATCTGCTGGATCAGCGGTGGCATCCGATCTCGCACGCTGCGCTTCATCAAATGCCATCCTCCGGCCGCCGGGTCCATCCAGTGGGCGTGATATGGAATCGACAACCCAACGCGCTGTTTATCCTGCGTAAGGTTGGCCCCGCCGCGATGCCAGATACCGCCATGAAAGATGACCACAGATCCTGCCGGCCCCTCGGCTGACACGCGATGTTCTTTGTAGTCCCTATCGGGTCGAGGTACGCGCCGCGAGTGGTGGCTGAAGGGGATTAGCTGTGTGGCGCCATTTTCGAGGCTGAAATCGGTCAGCATCCAGATACTGTTGATGATGAAGCAGGCGTCGGGCACCGGCAAGCCGGATTGGGGAAACCAACCCACCGGCACATCGGCATGAAAGTTCGGCGCCGGCGCGCCCGGTTTGATCCAGAGTCCGCCAACCTCGGGCAGTTGGAAATTAGGTCCAAGCAGATGACGCGCCAGATCAAGGTAAACCGGGTTCATAGCGAGAGGCACGCATATGTCCTGGTCGTCGTAATTGAATACGCCGCGCAGGTTCTGGACCGGCTTGTCTGCATCCGCCTGCTGGCCCATGATCTCCATCAATCGTTTTGCCATCCGCTCCGCTTCAGCAGTCGAGATCAGGTTGGGTATGATGACGAAGCCACACTCATCCATCTCCTCCTTCAACTTCGCGATGTCCATACAGGCCTCCTTGTGCGGTTCACGCACTGCTCGTCAGGTTGATATTGGTTTGATTGCGGCTATGCTGCCGCTCGTTCTTGCACCGAATCGTGGGATACGAATCTACGCAAGCTCGCAAGCATCATCAGGTATTTGCTCCCATAGCTGCTCCAGGTGACGCCTGCGATCGGGCGTGGCCGTGCCGAGGAGCGGCCCGTCTGGTCCGCCGAACACGTTGCGCTTCGAGTAGCCATGGTTGCGAATGACTTCCTGGAAATGGCGAAGTGATTCACCCGCGTGCCGTTCGGTGAAAATCACGGTGAACATGCGGCGCCGGTCGCTGCCGCCCCAGGCACTGTGCTTGGTCGCGTGGTTGAAAATCGCCAGATCACCGGGTTGCGTCTCCAGCGCTTGCGCCGGCACATCACTGCCATGGATGCCACCCCAGGGCGCATCGCCGGTCAACTGGCGATGGACGATTTCGGCATAGGGTTCGCCGGCGCGGTGGCTGCCGGGAATGACGCGCAGCGCGCCTCTGTCGCGCGTCATCGGGTCAAGGTAGATGGCGAATTTGTAGAAGCGAATCGGTGGCGGCCATGCGGTATCGGAATGCCAGCGCGTGTCGCCCGTATAGTAGTTGGAGTCGCTGTTCCAGTACTGATAGTCGTCTCCCAGGAGGCTGGTTGCGATGCCGGCGATGCGGTCGTCGTCGAGCAGCGAACAGAGGTAGGCGTTGTGGTTGAGACCGGGAACGACGCAGAACCTGCTCGAGCCGTCGTGTTCCGCGCCGCCGCGGCTGGTCATCAGCTCCTCAAAGGCTTCGGTGACGCGGTCGATGCGGTCGTTCAGCAGACCGGGCAGGTGCAGGTAGCCGAATGTTTCCATAAAGGCAAGTTGGTCTTCGCGAAGTTTGAAGGCGGGCATGATGGCGACTCCTGTGCGTTTTTGGTCAGCCCCAGCTGGCGATGAACTCTTCAACGTCAAGATCGGCCGGCATTGCGTAGTAAAGGTAGCGTGAGCGTCGTTCCGGCCGTCCGGGGACCTCCTGCAGCGTATCGGCCTGGAGCCTGGCGTCCAACGCCGCAAACCGTTGCCACAGCGCGCCGGCCTCCGACGCAGTGAAACGGCGCGCTAGGTCATCGTAGAAGCAGCACATGGGCACATTGGCCGGGATGGCGCGTGCGCGCGCTTCCAGGGGCAGACCGGCCACGTCGGGCCGGTGCAGGGTGTGGATATTTTTGGCCAGCTTGGAGAGCAGGACTGCACAGACGATGCGGCCCTTTGCGCCGGGATGCAGCTCGGCCAGCCTGGCGCGAAAGGCGGCCGCGTCCCGGTCCAGGACTGCGCGGAGCGTCGCTTCCACCAGGTTTCGCTCCTGCGCCAGTCGTTCGGCCCGCGCATCAACTGTTTGCGCACACAACCTGTTTTCGTGCATCCAGAATTCGACCGTATTGGCGGCGGCGGCGTCAATTGCGACGTCGAAAACGTGAACATGAACATAGTTCAAATTGTATCCCCGCTCCCTTCACGCCAAAAAAGAGCCAAAAAGCGTTTGCACGCGCGCCAGATAGTTCTCGCTTTGCGCATGTTCCAAGAGCCACAAGTTGCTGTCCACTTCTTGCTTTCGAAAGGTCAACCAGCCCCTCCAAAGAGGTAACCTTCCGGTTCCAAGTGGTCTCTTGGGGTAGATTGGAGCGAGAGAAGCAGCCCAGTTTTTGCGCCGAATCGAGGGCTTAAGGGTTTTGAGTTGTCTCCCGGTAGGCCAGGAGGCCCAGCAAGGACCGGCTGCCGCCACACCATATCCCGGAAGCGAGCCGCGTGCTGAAGAATCCTGTTCGGCTGCTGAGAACGCAAAAGCAGATAAGCCGCTTCATCGAGTATCGGCAGGTGATCTTTCCCGAACATGCTCGCTGCCGCTATGGCATCGCCCCAGCGGGCCAATCCATCAACCCCCCAAGTCTGGGTATGGCCTTCGCCGCTCAGGATTCGATCTGTAACTGCCAGGAGATGACTGAGGCGAAGGCCGAAACGCGTGTCCAACTGTCCAGAGACTTTTGCGGAACGAAGGTCAACAGGAAACGCATGACGACCTGCTGCAACTGCCCTTGCGATCTCCTTCACGCACGTGGCCCAGATCAGGATCTACTCAGTACTGGCAGCGATAGACGTTGATGAAGCCAGGATTCCCACCATGAAAGGAGGAGGGTGTCGTTTGTCTGAATCAGGATTCACAGGATTGAGAGATTCTCAAGATATTACACGCCAGAGCGGGATCCCAACGCCCGCCCACCGAAGAACAGAGAAACAACAAGGAGGGCGAGCTAAGGAGATCCGCGTGGCAGACCCGGGGATTGAGAGCCACGCGCCCCCCAATTAGGACACACCCTGGGGCCATCAAATCATTGTCGCGAAAACCTACTCTCTTCGCTCTCGGCCTTTCTTGCCACTGTATCGCAGGACGGTGATCAACTCTCCGCAACCAGGATTGTCTGTGGGTCGAAGGCCCCAAGCGCGTACGCAATCAAATCCTGGGACAAGATGACCGCCACGGGATCGCTGTGGGACACCGGCGCCATGTCTCGGAACAGATTGAAGGTGGTGACGAGCAACCGACCTTTCTTGTAGCGGAACTGGGCGATGGTCGCGCCCGGCCCGTGCAACTTGGGATCGTCTGTGACCTGAAAGGCAATGTAGTGGCCGAAATAGCCGCCGATCATGTCGTGGTGTTGCTCGGGCTTCAGACCAAGGATCGCCTGGGCCGGAAAGACCATGTGATAGGGCCAGACGAGCGGGTTGCCGCCTGGCACGCGCCAGCCAATGCCGCTGCCCGAGCGGATGAACATCGACTCGGAGGCACCGCCGTTTTCCGACGCGAACTTGAGGCCGAACCTGGCAAGATAGCTGCGTGTGGCCGGGTCGGGGTCCACGAGCAGCACGGTGCCCCCACTTGCCATGTAGGCATCGACCTCGTCGTCGATTGTCGTCACAATTGCCAGCGGGATCTCGGGGTCGAGCCCGGGGTGGACATCGTAGCCGGCGACGCTGAGACGGTAGGCCAGGCCATCGGGTTCCCAGCCCATCCCTTTCCACGCCGGAACCTTGCCCAGGCTGCGCTCGTCGATAGCCGGCTCGCCACCCAGCCCGCCCAGCAAGTTCGGCTCCCAATCGATGCGACCGCCTTTGGCGGAACCCATGCTCTGCCAGAGGGGCACGTTGATCGACCGTTCGACGATCGGCTGCATGTAGGTCCGAGGGTAGACGTAGATGTCCTGATGATTCTCTGCAATCGTTTCGCCGTCCTGCTCAATGCGCAGGCGGATCTGCAAAGCGCGCCCCTCTGACACCTGCGGAGTTGGGAATCGGATGTCGCCCAGACGCACCGCGTCGAAGTCCGGCGAAGAGACGTTCTCGATCTGGCCGCCGATACAGTGACCCTCCAGCCACCAGTGGAGTGTGGCGTTGTGAATTGGCCGGTGGCTGAGATGCGAAATATAGACCTCACCCTTGAAAACGTCACCTGACCAAAAGTTCAGCCGAGTCCAGTCAAGGAAAACCAGATCGGGCGCGTGCAGCTTTGCGTAGGATTCGCTCCAGGGCTTCTTTTCCCGCCAGTAGTTTATGACCCCGGTATGTGTACCGACGTTGTCATAGACATCGGTGTAGGTGAACCCCGAAATATCAGGGTTCTTGCGGATCTGTTCGATCTGGTGCTTGATAGCAGTGTAAATCAACCAGCCGTGGCGTTCCATGAAATCAGTGAAACCTTCATAGACCTCGTCAAGCCCCCACTGCCGGAAGCGAGACTCGAAGCCAGCCGGGTGTACACAACTATGTTCATATCCCGTCATGCCCTTCAGCCGGGTCGACTCCTCTAGCCACCAGGGCTTGCCCCCCCATTCGGCCTTCAACCGCTCCAGGTCAGGGGCCATGATGTGCGGGTTGAACTCGGTAATCACGACCGGTCTGTTCGCGGCCTTCAGGTTCGCCATGTGCCGCTTGCAATTCTCATACTGCGACAGCTTGTAATACGGGTGGCCGTCGTCGATGTCGTGCTTGATGTGACCCAGCCCGTGGCCGTTGCTGTTGTCGATAATGGGGCGGGTGGGATCCAGCGCCTTGCCCGCGTCGTAGGCCCGCTCAACGATGTCCCGGGCCGTCGCACCGGGGAGCACGTCCCAATTCCCATCGTAGTAGAGGCCGAAACTCTCGTTGAACGGCGCCCAGATCAAGGCGGATGGATGGTTGCGATCGCGGACGATCAGCGCGCGCCACTCGTCAAACCAGCGCTCAAGCGATTCCTCCGTCACCTGGTGCATACACGGGGGCATCAACATCAGCAGCATCCCCAGTCGATCCGCCCAGAACATGTAGCGCGGATCTTCCAGGCACCCAACTTTGCGGATTAGATTGAAACCCAGTTCCTTGGCCAGGGCGATCTCATGCCTTATCTCCTCGTCCGTCGGGTACCGGTACACCGGCGCAATGTTCATGCCGACGTGCATCAGATCCATGCCCCCAAACAGGTAGAGGGGCCGATCGTTGAGATAGATGCGCGGACCCTTGACCTCCAATTTACGCATCCCGAAGTCTGTCGAGGCCGCGTCCACCACCGCTCCTTTTCGGTCCAACAGTTTGGCTTCTACCGCATACAGCGTCGGATTGTCCAGATCCCAAAGGATCGGATCGTCGATCCTGATGCTCACCTCACGACGAAAGAGCGCGGGGCGCCCATCGACCGGCACAATCATCTGCTCTTCAGTTGCGAACGCCCTCCCATTCGGCGCCTTGACAAGCGCCTCCAGCCTCAAATCTTCTTCTGCAATGGCCGGTACTGTTACCTCAATAGCCACCTTGGCCATGGACTCATCCACATCCGGGATGACGTGGATGTCTGTCAGAGTTACCTTGCCCGTCTCCTCCAGCCACACATCCCGCCAGATGCCACTGATGTGAACGTTCCAGTGGTTGTTCTCGTTGAAGTCCACCCACTCCAAATCCGTCACCTTTACCGTCAGTGTGTTCTCCTGCCCAAACCGCACCTGCTCGGAGATATCCAAGGCAAAAGGGGAATAGCCTCCCACATGCTCGCCCACCATTGTGCCGTTCACCCACACCTTGGCCGCGTAGTCCACCGCGACGAACACGACGGCGACCCGCCTGTCTCTGTAAGCCTCCGACACGCTGAAGCTGCGCTCGTACCAGGCTGTCCCTACGTAATGGCGCAGGTCGTCGAACACGAACTGCCAGGGCGCAGGGACGGGAATCTGTCTATCCCGCACGGTCCCTGGAATGAACCAGCCTTCGGCCTCACCCACGTTCTCCGCATCAACCTTGAAGTGCCAGTCACCACCCAGGTCCAGGATGACGTGCCGTTTCAGGTGCGGTATTGGAGCATGCGTTCCATAGTCTGCCGAACGTCTACCAAGGGCACTTTCGCCTGAACTTGGCATACAGGAATTCTCCTATAGTTAGTCGGTCAATGCCTGCGCAGATAGCCTACAGTTCCGCTGGCCAATCACCCGAGGTATAGGCCCAACTGAACAAGGATTATGCCCTTCCAAAAAGCCTGGCGTATCTGGATCACGTGGATGGCGGCTCCAGTACTGTCTGCGGTTCAAAGGAGTTCAACGCATAAATCACCAGGTCCTGGAGCATTATGGCCGCCACCGGGTCCTCATCTATTGTTCGGAAGAGGTCAAAAGTTGTGATCAGTAGCCGGCCTTGCTTGAATCGGAGTTGGGTCAGGGTCGCCCCTACTCCGTGCAGCTCCGCGTCCTCCCTGACCTGGAAAGTGATGTAGTGACCAAAATAGCCTGCTAAGATGTCGCGATTATTTTCAGGCTTCAGGCCGAGGATTGCTTTTCCGGCAAAAACCAGGAAGAAGGGCCACAGCAACGGATTGTCGAACGGAACCCTCTCGAATAGCCCGCCAGACTTGCGCACAAACTGGGACTCGCACGGGCCGCCCGCTTCTGTTGCCAGCTTCAAACCAAAGCGGGACAGAAAGTTCTGCGACCCTGAATCGGTTTCTATCAGGAGGACCGTGCCGCCGCCGGCCAGATACGCCTCAACCTCATCGTCCATGGTCGTAACGATGGCAAGGGGTATGTCGGGATCCAGACCTGGGAATACCTCGTAGCCGGCCATTCCCAGGCGATAGGTGAGACTACCGGACTCCCATCCCATGCCTTTCCATGCCTGAACCTTCGCGTTGCCTTGTCCAAAAGAGCCCAAGCTTTGCCACAGCGGCACGTTGATCTTCTGAGTCACTTTCGGCTGCCTGTACGCTGTGGGGAAGAAGCACAGATCTACATAGTTCTGCGAAATCGTCTGCCCGTCTTTTTTTAGGGCCAGGAATAGCCGCGCCTCCGTCCCTTCTTCTACAGCTGGAACGGCGAATTCGATCTCTCCCACTCTTTCTACATCGAATTCTCTGACAGATACAGCCTGGATCTCGCCTTTGAGGTCAGTGCCTTCCAGCCACCACTTGACGATACAGCCTCGCAAAGACTGCCGACTGAGGTGAGAAACGTACACTTGCCCTTTGAATACATCCCCCGACCAGAAGTTCAGCCGCGACCAGTCGATAAAGATCAGGTCCAGCGTCTGAAGTTTCGCATATTCGGCACTCCAGGGCTTCTTTTGCCTCCAATAGTCAATAAGACCGGTGTGGGCGCCGGTATTGTCAGACATATCAGTGTACGTGTACCCGGAGATGTCCGGGTTCTTTCGAATCTGCTCAATCTGGTACTTGATGGCTGCAAGGATGAACCATCCGTTCTTGTCTACCATGTTGGAGAAGGAACCGTATACTTCATCAAGCCCCCACTGATAGAAGCGCTCCTCATAGCCGGCCGGATGCACACAGCTATGCTCGTAGCCGGTGAGCCTTTTGAGCCGTGTTGACTCTTCCATCCACCATGGCTTCTCGCCCCACATTGCTTTGAGCCTATCCAGGTCGGGCAACATGATGTGCGGCCCGAATTCTGTGATCAAGTAGGGTCGGCCAAGAGCTTTCACGCTTTCCATATCCCGTCTGCAGTTCTCGTATTGAGAGAGCTTGTAATATGGGTGTGCGTCCCGGATATCGCCCTTGATGTGTACCCCGGAACTGTCGCCTATAGTGGGTCGAGTGGGATCCAGTTCTTTGGCCTCTTCGTAAGCACGTTCCAATATCTCCCTGGCCGTCGCGCCTGGAAGAAGCTCCCAGTTTTCGTCGTAGTATAGTCCCATACTTTCGTTGATCGACGACCAGATCAAGACGGAAGGATGGTTCCGGTCCCTGACAATCATGGCGCGCCATTCATGGCGCCACCGTTGCAATGATTCCTCTGTCACTTGATGCATTGAAGGCGGGCTTAGCATCAGTAGTATGCCGAGGCGATCAGCCCAGTAGAGATAACGTGGATCTTCCAGATTTCCATAGCTTCTGAGGAAATTCATCCCCAGCTCTTTGGCTAGCAGAATCTGGCGCCGAATATCTTCGTCGGTTGGATGCCGGTACTTTGGGGTGATATTCAGTTCATGCATGAAGGGAAAACCGCCGAAAAGATAGACAGGCTTGCCATTCAAATGGATACGTGCTCCCTTGACCTCTATCTTCCTCATTCCAAAATCGCTGGAGGCCACGTCCATGACCTCCCCTTCCCGGCTCAGCAGCCTGGCTTCCGCCTCATACAGCACCGGGTTCTCCACATCCCACAGAACAGGATTCTCTATCGCGACGTCGAACTGCCTGCTCAAAGTTTCCGCTGCTTCGCCTTCCGACACGGGCAGTTCACTCATTATGGCGAACGCCTGTCCCTCCGGAGTCTTGACCAGGAGTTGAAGCCCCAGCTGCTCCTCCGGCATGGCCGTGGCGTTTACCTTGACCCACACTCTGGCCATAGAGGCATCTACATCCGGAATAATGTGGATATCGGAGATGTACGCCTTCCCCGTCTCTTCAACCCACACATCCCTCCAGATCCCACTGATGTGTACGTTCCAGTGGTTGTTCTCGTTGAAGTCCACCCACTCCTGATCCGTTACATTCACCGTGATCGTGTTCTCTTGACCCACTCTTACTTGAGCAGAAATATCGAGCGCAAATGGAGAATAACCGCCTACGTGTTCACCGACCGGTTCGCCGTTCACCCAGACCTTCGCCTGATAGTCCACGGAGACGAATACGACGGCGATGCGTCTGTCCTTATACTTCTCTGGGATGGTGAAGCCGCGCTCGTACCAGACCGAGCCTATGTAGTGGCGCAGATCTTCAAACACGAATTGCCAGGGTGCAGGGACAGGGATACGTCTGCCGCGCACGGCGCCGGGTTTGAACCAGCCTTCGGCTTCACCTACCTCTTCGGGGTCTATCTTGAAGTGCCAGTCTCCACCGAGATTGAGGATGATGTGGCGCCTTAGAAGCGGTATTGGGGGATTCTCATCCCGGTCCGCAAGACGCGTGTCAGCAGCGGTCTTCCTCGAACCGTACATGCCAGGATGCTCCTTCATTCAGCTAGAGAGTCCCTCAGAGCAGTTTGGTCCCAATCTATGCTGAGGGAGATGCGGCACTGGGATTCCCTGGGCAACCATGGGAAAGAAATGGTGCCCGAGAGCGAAGTCCTTTACGATCACTTATCCTTTTATGCCCGTCACCACGATTCCCTGGATGAAATAGCGCTGGGCGAAGAAGAATAGCAGAATGGGCGGAAGGGTGAGCAGAGTCCCGATGGCCATGACATGGCTCCATAGATGCTTATACCCCAGGTGTTGCGGCATTCGTTGCCACGTCAGGTAGGCAATGGCCAGGGTGTACTTCTCCGGCGAGGTGAGGTAAATGAGGGGCCCGAAAAAATCATTCCAGGCACCCATGAAGACGAAAATTGTGACCACACCCAGTGCCGGCAACGACAATGGCAAGATGATTCGCCAGTAAACACCCAAGAGGCCGCAGCCATCAATGCGGGCGGCATCATCGTAGTCGCGGGGAATGGTTCTAAAAAATTGGCGCAGCATGAAGATGAAGAAAGCCCCACCGCCGAAGAAGGAGGGCACGATCAGCGGTTTGAAGCTGTTCAGCCACCCCAGGTCGCGGAAGATCACGTATTGAGGCAGGAGAGTTACGTGGTAAGGAATCATCATCGTGCTCAACACGAGAAGGAAGAGCGGTCCTTGAAAGGGAAAACGCAAACGAGCAAATGCAAAAGCTGCCATACTGGAAGTCAGCGTTGTACCTATCAACACGCCTACAATGATCGTCAGCGTATTGAAAAACCCACGCAAGAAATGAAACTGGTTCCATGCTTCAGGATAGTTCTCCCAGTGAAACTGGCTTGGAATGAAGCTGGGCGGAAAAGTAATCACCTCTGTCTCTGGCTTGAGGGAACTGCCGACCAGCCAGAGAAAGGGAGCGAAGAAGATTGCTCCCAACCCCAGCAAGGGCAAGTAGATCAGAATCCGACTTGCCACTCCTAGTCTCATGCCTCAGCCTCCCTGATAGAAGACCAACCGACCTGATAGCTTGAGCGTCAGCAGAGTCAGTCCGAAAATAATGGCGAAGAGTACCCAGGCCAGCGCCGCCGCATACCCCATCTTCAAACTCTCCCAGGCTTGCCAGTAGAGATACAGGACATAAAAGAGCGAGGCATTGGCAGGTCCGCCCTGTGTGACGATGAAGGCCGCGGTGAATACCTGAAAGGTACCAATCAGGCCCATCAGGAAGGTGAAGAGGATCATCGGTGAGGTGAGCGGTAGTGCGATGTGAAGAAATTTTCGCCAGACGCCGGCGCCATCTATCATGGCAACCTCATACAACTCCGTGGGCACACCCTGTAACGCGGCCAGGTAGAGAACCATGCCACCTCCCGCCCCCCACAAGTTCATAATGAGGAAACTTGGCAGCACCCACTCTCTGGACGCGAACCACTTTGGCCCCTGGATCCCTATCGAATACAGCATTCCGTTGATAAGACCTATCTCGCTGTGGAACATCCACGCGAACAGGTATGCCGTGGCGATGGCGGGCACGATGGAGGGCAGGAAAAAGATGGTGCGCCACCCAGACAACCCCTTTACCTTCTGGTTCAACAGGAGTGCCAAGGCATATCCCACACTCACATTCAAGGGTACCGCCGCCACGGTATATATTGTGGTCACCTTCAACGACTGCCAGAAGAGTTCGTCGCCAACCATCCTCCGGAAGTTGTCCATCCCAACGACCGTCGGGGGCCTGAGAAGATTGAACTCGGTGAAGGACAGATAGAAGGAGTACAACATTGGTCCGGCGGTGAACAGCAGGAAGCCGAGGATCCAGGGCATCAGGAACATGTACGCGCCCAAGGCTTCGCGCAAACGGAGAGGCGAACTCCACATTTGCCACCACGACCGGAGGTTCGATCTGATCACACGATGACCCTTTCCGCGATTGGACAGTCCCCGGAGCTACTCGTAAAGCCCCGGGGACCACATCCCTTCATAGAAGATTGGGCCAAGAATCCCACCGATCTTCGGTCGGTAGGTCGTTGACCGTATGCATCTATCAGTTCGCTTAGCTTGACTCCTTGGCGATGTTCTCCTGGATCTCCGCATCCACCTTCGCTTTGACATCATCCAGCGCCTCTTGCACGGTCATCTCGCCCAGATAAATCCTGCCCAAGGCTGCCGACATTTCCCGTCCAAATATGGTGTTTCTACCGCCTGTCCAGCGCGGATAGAAGACCACGTTCTCAGTGCATTGCGCGCACGCCGACATATTGGTCCTGGAAAGCGTAATCAGATGCGCCTCCCGGTAGGGCCCTGCCGGCAGCTGCTCAAGGTGAGCCTGGGTATCGTAGGGCGCCAAGCTGAAGGGCATCTGTTCTTCCAGGAGATCCCAGTCGGTGGTATCAAGGATAGTCCACGTCAATGCCGCATCCAGGTTTTTGGCGTCCTTGTTCACTGCCCAGTAGTTCGCTCCGACGCCCATAGCACGCCTCTTGTCCCAAGGGAAGGAAATGTAGATCTGCTCGAAAGATATTTCGTCTGGAGGAAAGATGTGCGCGCCACTATAGGACCAGACGGCCGTGAGCTTCCCGGCGCGGAAGAGGCCTCCCTCGATTCCACTGGAAGCTTCGGGGGTAGGGGTGATATTCTCCTTCAAGATCAGATCCACATGACGCTGGATAGCTTGCGCACACTCAGGTGAGTTGATGAGGCATTCGGTCTCTTCATAGCCCCATGCGTCGTCGAATTCCGTACCCCCCAGGTCATAGATCGGATACTTCCAATGATCCCAGAAAGATCCCAGCCCGCCCCAGGAGGCGTCCAGTCCCCATTGCTCCACAGTGCCATCAGATCTGCGTTTGGTCCCTCTTCGTCCTAGGTTCAGGAGGTCGTCCCAGTTCCAGGTGTCGAAGTCAGGCGAGGCATCTCCGGTAGAATCTCCCCATACGGGCAGCTCGATTCCCGTCTCCTCAACCAGTCCCTTGTTGGCATAAATCATGATCGTCTGCATCGGGAACAGAGACAGCCCCATGATCTTGCCTTTGTAACCGTTTTCGAGCAATTGATCCGTAGCCCACTTCGTCATGTCGACGTCGTGGGTCGCCAGTGCATCGTCCACGGGTAAGAGCAGCCCCTCGCGGAAGAACGGGGCATTGCCAGGGGAGTTCATCATCAGCGCATCCGGAGCCGTGCCGGCGGCGAACTGAAGCAACATCTTCTCATTGCCCCCGCCCGCCTGGTCCTCAACTACCTTGATGCCGGTTTTTTCCTCAAAAACGGCCAGCGCGTTTGACCCCTCGGAGAACGCGTTTCCCCACCAGTGGGATATACTCAGCTCAACTGCGTCCATCGATGCAGCCCCCTGTTCCTCGGCTGCCGGCGACGCAACCGGAGTGCATGCCGCAACCAGAGCCGCTGCAGCACCCCCTGCTGAAGCACGTAAGAAATCTCGCCGACTTATCCTTCTTCTTGCGCTCATGGTTTTGCTCCTATTCTGACGCACGTGCAAATATGCCATTTGCTGGCAACGTTATCACTATTATATCATTATTTGGGACCCGGAAGGACGATTCTGCGGTCAGGAAGGGGACGTAAAGAGGACATGGTTATCACTGCTCAGTTGGTATGCCATCTTCGCAGCGCCTTGGGCCACTTGCGTGATCCTAACAAACTACACCGCAACCCACTTGCTCCTCTTCTCGGCGTGGAGGGCAGAGCGGATACGCCTGTACTTCTACGCCAGATTTTGGCAGCTGCGATCGAATCCCTTAAGCCAAAGATAGATGTGCCACATCACTCCCCAGTCTGGCGCGCCTACAAGGTCCTCTTGTATCGCTACGTGCAACAGCGCACGCAAAAGGATGTAGCTGACCAGATGGACTTGAGCGTTCGCCACCTGCGGCGCGAGCAGGAGGCAGCTCTGGAAATGTTGGCGTGCCAACTTTGGGCACAATTCGAACTCGGTGCAAAGCTGGGAGAGAGCAGGGGTAAGGACCCACTGTCCGTCACCAGGGAGGCCAGTCTCGCGGTGAACGAGAACCTGGCCTGGCTGCGGGACTCTGCGCTAAGCGCTCCGGTCAACATCGCCCAGGTGTTCGCCGAAGTCCTGCGTCTGGCCAGGCCGCTTGCGATTCAACACGGGGTGCATATGCAGATCACTCTGCCTGACACCTTGCCCGAGGTGGCTGTGCATGCTTCTGCTTTACAGCAGGCGCTTCTGAGCCTGCTGCCTGTAGCCATACATCGGTCGCCGGGAGGGCAGGTTCTCATCGCGGCCAAGTCCACTCTCCAGAACGTGGAGGTGGGCGTACTGGCGAACAGTCACTGTTCCGGGCCGAGTCCCATCCGCGATGATGACATAACCAACTTGGACATGGCGCGGCGACTGGTGAACGTGTATGGAGGAAAGCTCAGGTTGCCAGACAGCGAGCAGCCCTTCGCTGTCTGGTTCATCTTGCCTGCTCTCGAACGACTGCTGGTGCTGGCTATTGACAGCAACGAGGACGCGCTGCAGTTGCTCAAACGCTACACGTCAGGCACGCGCTATCGTCTGGTAGGAACGCGTGATCCGGAGAAAGCCCTGTCCCTGGTTGAAGAGACATCTCCCGACGTCATCGTGCTTGATGCGATGTTGCCGGAGGTGGATGGCTGGGATCTGCTCAGGCGCCTGCGGCAACATCCGTTCACCGCCCGTGTACCGATCATTGTGTGCACCATTCACGCTCTGGCGGAATTGGCCCTGTCCTTGGGGGCCAGCGATTTACTGTGGAAGCCGGTCAGTCAGCAGACTTTCCTGGGCGCTCTCGATCGGCAGATCTTGATTGGGCGTCAGGATTTGGACTGATCGCCTGAGTGCAGATTTGGCATCGTCGCTAGCGTGGACCTCAGGCACAATCCCTCGCAACTCAGGGGGTCAGGCTGTTGAGGAGTTCGGCGCCGGCGGAGATGACCGCTGCGTCGCCCCGACGCGGGCGCGCTCTTCACCAAAGCGGCTGTGCCGGATCAGGACGCTTTTGTCATCCCAGTACACGAGTTCCTCCTCTCCGCTAAACCGTACGCCTCGATCCTGAAGCCGCCCCAGCAATTCCGCGCGTGACATCATTATCTTTTGCCTTAGTCGCCTCAACGGCTCGGATTGATCCCCGGCGCTGCCGTCGCTATTCCCGTGGGTAGGAGGGACGGTTGTCCATGAACCAGCCCATGTGATTGACAGTCAGTTCTGTGTTCCTTCAGACGTATGTCCATGCCAGAAACCTAGCCTTTTCATCGAGGGATGGGACGAGACAAAGAATGTGCCCATCTTACGCCTTACACCATACGCAAGCTATCCCTCTGACCCAACAAAATCCTGGGGCGGAGAGTACTGGGCCGAGGCTCTTGCGCTGTGGGTCTATGGTGACAATTATTAGGGGGCTCGTCTGAAGGGTGTGCAGGACAAAGCAATCGAAATGATAATGCAACGATGAATTCAATCACAGACCTTTGGGGGCGATGCTTGCTTGTCTTCATTCTGTTGCTCACGCTTTCAGGTTGCCGGGACACCGACACTGACGAGCCGCTGCCAACGCCTAGCTTGGCAACACCTCTACCTCCTGCATTTTTTCCATGCTCTATTCTTGAAAAGTCACACTGGCAAGAATTTCGATTTGGCGTGGACTCTCTCGCTGACGTCTTTGAGCTTGGCCCAAAAACTGGACCACGAACTATAGGTGTACGGCAGTGCAGTTCGGCAGGCGCGATGAGAGGCATCGTTATCGCCAACTCCTGGCGGCTAAACAACGCAGTCCGCAAGTTCCGATTTGCATCGGTGACAACGAAATGCAGTGATATGTCTCCTGGTGAGACTTCTGACTCGCACGAATCACCTACTGGGCGCACAATGGTCAGATCCGCTCTTTAGCATCTGAATTTCTCCTTGCTTCAACCCTGCGCCCTGTCAGCACGCGTGCGCCCAGCGGCAGCATAACAAGCCACCACGACAATGGCCAGTCATCCTCCGTCCTCGCCTGCGGCGAGGGGGACGACGAATGGACGCTCGAGTCGAAGATCTAGCTCGCCTACGACTTTGGCCATTGTCGCCTCCATCTGGTGGACACTTGGCAAAGGCCAAACCGCCGACCGCCTGACCCAGACCTACCGCCGCAACGGCGGCCAGGGCCGCTGGCAGCGCAACAGCATCGACTACGACTTCCCCGGCCGCAAGACCGGCATGAGCGACGCCGACCTCGGCAACTGGAGCTTTGCCTACAACGACCTCAACACGCTTACGCGGCAGACCGAAGCCCGCGACAAGACCATCCGCCTCAACTTAAACGGCCAGGGCCGTACGCGCGGCGGCGCCCAGCGCAAAGACGTGAACTCCGCCGCCAGCGTGGCCATTGGGTCCGGTGGTAGGGTCGGAGTCTGGGGAGGACCGATTGGAGTTACTGTTTCTTCGCGTTCAGGTAACGATTGGCGGTCTCAATACTACGGCGGAGAGGGCAACTTTTCTTGGAGGGGCTTGGGCTGCGAGGGTCAGTCGAAGAGGCCCAGGCTGACGTATTTGCTGCCGTCGTCGGGGAGGAGGGTGACGACGACGCTGTCGGATGAGGGGAGCTCCTTGGCGACCTGAAGGGCGGCGGCCACGGCTGCGCCGCTGCTGAATCCGACGAAAAGCCCTGCCGTGCGCGCCAGGTCCTGCGAGGCCTCCCAGGCGGCCTCGGCCGCGATCGTCATATGGCGGTCAACGAGGGAGGGCGTGTAGATTCCAGGCGTGATGGCGGTCGGCAGGTATTTGAGTCCCTCAATCACCGAGAGCTCGTCTTCGGGTTGGACGGCCACGAGCTGGATGGAAGGGTCCTGCTCGTTGAGGAAGCGGCCGGCGCCGACAAAGGTGCCTGTCGTGCCCAGGCCGGCGACGAAATGGGTCACGCGGCCCTGGGTCTGGCGCCAGATTTCGGGGCCGGTGCCCTCATAGTGGGCGCGCCAGTTGGCGTCATTGTTGTACTGGTCGGCGTAGAAGTAGCGCTGCGGGTCGGCGGCGACGATCTGGCGCACGAGGCGGATGGCGCCATCGGAACCTTCGAGCGGGTCCGATTCGACCAGGGTGGCGCCGTAGGCTTTGACGAGCGCTTTGCGCTCGCGGCTGACATTTCCGGGCATCACCAGGTGGACGGGAAAGCCCTTAACCGCGCCGATGAGCGCGTAGGCGATGGCGGTGTTGCCGCTGCTGCTGTCGATCAGGACCTGGCCCGCGCCCAGCCGGCCGTCCAGTTCGGCCTCCTCGACGATCTTGAGGGCGGCGCGCGCCTTGACCGAGCCGCCGGGGTTGGCCCACTCGGCCTTGGCGTAAAGCTGCACGCCAGCGGCCGCGCCGCCGCTGTGGGCGTATTCGGACAGATCGAGCAGGGGCGTTTCGCCAATGTCGTCGAGCACGGAGATCGCGCTCTCGCTCGGCCTCGGATCTGCGTGAAGTGCGGGGCGCAATTGAGCGATCATGGTTGGCGCGCCGGGCGGTCCGGTCTATGGCGGGGAGACGTATCGACGCATTCGTGCCGGTACGTCTGCCCGTAGTGTACTTTAGACGGCCACAGGGACCGGCTGCGCGGCGCCGTTGGCCGCGACGGTTTCGGCATAAGTGTCGGCCACGCTGTCGGTTGCCTGCTCGTCGAAGCTGGGCATACCGCAGAACTGCTCGTAGTCGATCAGCTCTTTTACGATCGGGTCGTCGCCGCAGACCGGGCACGAGCGGGAGCGGCCCACTTTGAGCGTGCGGAATGTCATGTCGAGCGTGTCGATCATGAGCAGGCGGCCCGAAAGCGGTTCGCCGATCCCGGCGATGAGCTTGATCGCTTCAATCGCCTGGACCGAGCCGATTATGCCGGGCAGGACGCCCAGGACACCGGCTTCGGCACAGCTTGGCACCTCGCCGGGAGGAGGCGGGTCGGGGTAGAGGCAGCGGTAGCAGGGGCTGTCGGGGTCGGCCTCGCCCGGCAGGTAGACGGTTACCTGGCCCTCGAACATGAAGATGCTGGCGTCGACGAGCGGGATGCCGAGCATCTGGCAGGCGTCGTTGACCAGGTAGCGGGTCGGGAAGTTGTCGGAGCCGTTGATGACGACATCGTAGCCCTGCATGATAGAGAAGGCGTTGTGGCTGGTGATCGGCTCGCGATAGCCGACAACCTCGACGTCGGGATTGATTTCGGCGATGCGGTCGCGCGCGGACTCGACCTTGGGGCGGCCGACGTCGCTGACGCCGTGCAGCACCTGGCGCTGCAGGTTGGAGGTGTCGACCTCGTCAAAGTCGATGATGCCGAGCTGGCCGACGCCGGCCGCGGCCAGATAGATGGCGGCCGGGCTGCCCAGCCCGCCAGCGCCGATCATGAGCACCTTGCTGTCGAGCAGCTTGATCTGGCCCTCTTCGCCGAGCTCGCTGAGAATGGTGTGGCGGCTGTAGCGAATGCGTTGCTCTTCGGAGAGTACGGTCGGCACTTTGAAGGGATTGCCGGCGTTTTTCCAGCCGCCGAAGCCGCCGATCAGCGAGTAGACGTCGGTGTAGCCCATCTCCTGCAGGTTACGGGCCGCGAATGCCGAACGCACGCCGCCGGCGCAGTAGATGACAAGGGGCTGGTCGCGGTCGGGCTGATGCTCTTCGATCTGCAGTTCGAGATAGCCGCGCGGCACGAAGGCGGCGTCAGGGATGTGGCCCTGCACCCATTCGTTGCGCTCGCGGATGTCGACGAGGGTCAGCTTCTGATTGGAGTCGAGCCGCTGCTTGACCTCGTTGACGGTGATTTCCTGGATTTCGCTTTTGGCCAGCTGCAGCAGCTGGTCGCGGTTGAGTCGCGCCATGATGTTCAGTTGCTCCCGCCGGCCATGGCCGGCACAATCGAGATTTTGTCGCTCTCGCCGACGGCGGTTGCCAGCCCTTCGAGGGTGCGGATTTCGTCGTCGTTGCGGAAAACGTTTATGAATCGCTTGACATCGCCGCTGTCGTCGAGAAGTCTTTCGCCGATGCCCGGATAGCTGTTTTCCAACTGACCGATCACCTCGCCAACGGTTGCCCCGGACGCTTCGACCCTGGACTGTCCGGCGGTGAAGCGGCGCAGGGCGGTCGGCACAAAGACGGTTGCCATTCGACTGCTCTCCTTTGTTGTTCTATTCCGTGCAGATGGTGGTTATCGAAGGGCGGCCCGGCAACAAAAAACGCCGGAGCCATCTGAGCGAAAGTTCCGGCGTTGCACTTCAATCCCTTCTCGGCGGCTCCTGCCTCGTTGCCTGCCGCAGTGCGCCGACTTCATCTGCGAAAGTCTTGCGTCATTGCAGCGCTGGGCACGTCGGTCGAGAGCGAGATCAACTGCAAGCGAACGCCCAAATCGCTCGTATTCCGGGCAGCGGGAAGCCTCCAGCATCGTGCTGGCGGCGCCCGCTAGAGACACGAGCAAGTTATGCGGTGGGCCGCCTGTCCTAGTTGACTCATCAGGATTGAAAATCGTTCTCGTTAATTTCGCCACTACTATAGTTGTTTTGGCGGCGGATGTCAAGCCGGGTGGAGGCGGTAGTGTGTACGCGTTTTTCCGGTGGAGCGGCGCGTCAACCGGCGGTAATATGAACCGGATACTCTTGGATCTGGACGACGCGAAACTCCTCGACCGTGCCCGATTCCTCCATGTTGAACACGAGGAACAGGGGTGACTCCATACCAGCCAGCAGGCCAGTCAGCGGGCCGGGCACGGGGGCATCGGCTGCCTGATAGTAGCCAAATAGGCCTGGCCTGACTTCCTCGAAAGCGACGGTGTTGCGCAGGGCGTCGACGTCGGCGTCGGGCCATTCCGGCTCCATGCGAAAGGCGCGGATGACCGGCGCGTCGTCGAACTCGAGCGAGCAGATCAGGTAGTAGGTTTCTGGGTAGTGGGCGTTCCAGGCGTCGGTCGCCGAAGGATAGGCGACCGAGACGGGGTGCGAGTGGTAGATGGCGACCATTTCGTCGCCGGCCTCTTCAAATTCGAACTGTTTCAGAAGCGTTTGGGGATCGACGTCATAGTTGTCGATTCGGTCCTCGGCCAAGTTGCGGGCGCGGTAGAGCTGTGAGGCCCGGCCGGCGCGTCCGCGCAGGATACCGCAGATCTCCTCGGGTTTTCCCTCGCGGGCGTGGGCGATGATCCCATCGTAGACGGTGCGTGTCAGCTGGACGGCGCTCATGCGGGACTCCTGTGGGAGACGGCGGGGTGGCATTGCCCTGTCTATGCTGCGCAAGGGCGGGTGAAGCACCACGGCATAATACATCTGAAACTGAGGAATATACCAATTGCGAGCGTATTGGGCACAGTTGCCGCGTTTTGGCCGGCGAAGCGGAAAGGTTGCGGGGAAATTGAAAAAGCGCAATCGCTATGTTACGATCGTGCCGATCTTGCGGTGACTTCCTCCGGTCGATTGGAGGCATTTCGATCGAGGCGGAGAGGAGGAAAGGGACGGTCCCATGTTCGAACCGGATAGCGGCAGATCTCCTGAAAGTGGGCAGAGAGGCGCGGGGATTGCGTTCCAGGAGTGGGATAACCGCCGGCTGCTGAATGCGGTGGATACGATACTGCGGCGGCTCTTTCGCGTCTGGTCGGAGCTGGACGGGCCGACGCGGGGCCGGCTGGACCGGTTGCGCACGGAGACAGCGGACGCGGCGGGCGATGGCGGCCTCAGCGCGTGGGAGCGCCGGGCGGTCCTGGTGCGGTTTCTCGAAGAGCTGGCGGCCGTTGACGCTGCGCTCGATATTGTGCGGGATGCGGCGGCGGCGGGCGAGGCGGGCGCCGCCGCTGGGGACGTAACGCCGAGGGGGATAAACTACCTGGAGTCGGTCAATCTGCTGCGCGTGATGCGGGACGATCCGGCCCGCTACATGCCGCGCTCGGCCGGTAGGCCGCCGCGTCCGGGGCCCGCGCAACCTTCAGCGCCCGCGCAGCCTTCGGTGCAGCCGCGGCCGGTCGGGCGCGGGCAGAAGGACGCGGAGGTCCCGCAGTGGCGCCCGGCGCCGGCGCCGGGCGAGATCAGGGGTGGGTCGGCGGTGCAGCTGTATACCTACGTGGATTTTCCGCTGACGATCTCGAACCGTTCGGACGTCAAGTACCCACTGGTGGTGCAGCTGGTGCGGGACCGTCCGCGTGAGAGCCGGGGCGACGGCGAGGTAAATATCAGTTTTGCGGGAGAGGTCGAGTATGTCGACGTGGTGGTGCGCGCGCCGGCATTTGAGGAGGTCAGCGGCTATGGCGCGGGCGCGCGCGACGGCCCGGCATTCCGGCGGACGATCGCGGTCCCACGCGATGGGGACTCGCAGCCGGCGGTATTTCTGCTTCAGCTGGCTGACGACCGCACCGGGCCGCAATGGGTTGCCGTCGATTTCTATCACCGCGGCCGCAACGTCGGCTCGTTGACGCTGGAGGTCGAGGTTGCGGGCTTTAAGTTTTGGCGGGGGCGCACGCGGCGGGCTGAGCTTGCCAATGACGATGAGGGGGGCGGTCCAATCTCGTTCGGGCCGGCCTCGGTCGTGCGCGCGGTCGACGGGGTCACAGTTCCGCAGGGGACGCCGCTGCCGGCCGCGGACGTCGAGCTGCGGGTCGTGCGCGACGCGGACGGCCGCACGCTGCATTTTCATCTGCATTCGCAGAAGGCGCCGGCATTGGACGAGCGGGGGGCCGGTTCGATTGTCTTCAATGAGCTGTCCAGCCCCGGCCATTTCTTTGAGCGGCTGGTCGAGCGGTTGAGTTCGCTAGCGGCGCGGGCCAGCGCGGATTTGCCCGGTGAGGAGGCGGTGCGCATGGAGGATGAGATCGCGGACATCGGCGTTGAGCTCTATGAGCAGCTCTTCCCCGAGCCGCTGCGGCGGGCCTACTGGGAGTTGAAGGCGCTGCGCGAAGCCGGGGAGGTGAGAAATCTGCTCATTGTGAGCGATGAGCCGTGGATTCCGTGGGAACTGGTCAAGCCGTACGACGTGGTGGAGGGCCGGGACGTGGAGGACGACCACCTGGCCGCGGCGTGGCAGATGAGCCGCTGGCTGTCGGGCGCGGCCGTGCCATCCGACCTGGAAGTCCGGGCGGCGCGGCTGGTGGTGCCGATGTTCGACCTTGATTTCGTGTGGAAGGAGATCGAGTATTTCGACAGCTTGGCGGCGCGGCAGATCGAGGTGGCGCCGCCGATCTCGACGCGGGCGGAGTTCCTGGAGGCGGCGGAGAAGGGCGGCGAGCAGCTCTATCACTTTGCCACGCACGCGAATTTCAATGAGGCATTCGTGGACGAATCGCCGATCGTGCTGCAGGGGGATCCGCTGTTTCCGAGCGACCTGACGCGGCGCAGAGCGAGAGGAATGAGGTGGGAGCGGCCGCTCGTCTTTCTGAACACCTGCCACGGCGCGCGCGTGGGCTTCAACCTGACCGGCCTGGGAGGATGGGCGCAGCGTCTGGTGGACCAGCTGGGCGTGACCGCGTTCGTGGGCGCGCAGTGGGAGGTGAACGACGAGCTGGCGTCGAGGTTCGCGCAGGTTTTCTACGAGGAGCTATGGGCGGGAAAGACGCTGGGCGAGGCGTTCCACTCGGCGCGGCAGCAGGTGCGGGCGATGCAGAGCGGGAACCCGACCTGGCTCGCGTATACGCTGTACGGCGACCCCAACAGCCGCGTCGTCTGGACTTCGGGCGGCGGCGCGGCGGCGCCGCGCGGCTGATTCCGGCCTTACACTTTCACTGCGAAAGTTGCGATTATGACAACGCCGATGCGCCGGCAGTATCTGCAACTGAAGAGCCAGTACCCGGGCTGCATCCTGTTGTTCCGGCTTGGCGATTTCTATGAGACGTTCGACAGCGACGCGGAGATCGTGGCCGACGTGTGCGATGTGGCGCTGACGAGCCGGCCGGTGGGAAGCAATGAGCGGGCGCCGCTGGCGGGCGTGCCGTATCACAGCGTGGAGGCCCACTTGGCGCGCCTGGTGGAGGCGGGATACAGGGTGGCGGTGGCGGAGCAGGTGAGCGAACCTGGCGCGGGGCTGGTCGAGCGGGAGGTGCGGCAGGTCGTCACGAAGGGGACAGTTGATGAGCCGTCGATGCTGGCGGAGGACCGCAACAACTACCTGGCGGCGGTGCTGTTCAACGCGCGCGGCGACGAGGCGGGCATCGCCTACTGCGACATCACGACGGGGGCTTTCGCGGCTACGCAGATCGAGGGCAGGGACGGCGGCGACGTCGAGCGCCGCGTGGAAGAGGAGCTGGGCCGGTTGCAGCCCAGCGAGCTGATCACCTGTGCCTGGCACGGGGAGGAGAGCGGGCCGACCGCGCTGGTCAACGGAACGGAGGCGCTGGTCTCGCAGGTCGAACCGTGGCAGGTGGAGGAGGATACGGCGCGCAGGGCGCTGCAACAGCATCTGGGCGTGAGCAGCCTGGACGGATTCGGGTTGCAGGAGAAGCCGCAGGCGGTGCGGGCGGCGGCGGCTATCCTCGCTTATCTGAAGGAGATGCAGCCGAGCGCGCTCTCGCAGCTGGACCATCTGCAGAGTTACAGTATCGGCGAGTTCATGGCGCTGGACGAGTCGACGCGGCGCAACCTGGAGCTGACAGAGACGATGCGGGGCCGTGAGGTCAAGGGCAGTCTGCTGGATGTGCTCGACGGGACTTTGACGCCGATGGGTGGGCGGCTGCTGCGGCGGCGGTTGGGCCGCCCGCTGCTTGACATCGCGCGCATCAACGAACGGCTGGACGCGGTGCAGACGATGGTGGAGGAGACCGAGTTGCGGCTGCAGGCGCGCGATGCGTTGCGGGGTATCGGGGACCTGGAACGGTGGATTTACCGCATATCGCAGGGCAAGGCATTGCCGCGCGACTTGGTGGGTGTGCGCGAGGCGTTGCGGCGGACGCCGGGCCTGCGCGATCTGCTGTTGGCGGCACAGGAGAGCGCTGTGCAGCGGGCGGGCGACGGCGGGTTTCTCGAGCAGATGTTGGCGCGGCTGCCGGCCAGAACCGACGAGCTGGATCTGCTGGAACGGGCGGTCGAAGACGGGCCTTCGGCCACGCTGGCGAACCCGGGCATCATCAGGGCGGGGTACAGCGAGGAGCTGGACGCGATCGTCGAAAACAACCGGCACGCCAAGGAGTGGGTGGCTTCGCTGGAGCGGGTCGAGCGGAAGCGGCTGGGGATCAAGAGCCTGAAGGTGGGCTACAACAAGGTCTTCGGCTACTACATCGAGGTCACGCATACGCACGCGGACAAGGTGCCGGAGGAGTACATTCGCAAGCAGACGCTGACGAAGGCGGAGCGCTACATCACGCCGGAGCTGAAGGAGTATGAGGCGCTGATCCTGAACGCGGACGAGCGGCGGCTGGCGCTGGAGCAGGATCTCTTCCGCGCGGTTTGCGGGGAGCTGGCCGCGCGCGGGGACAGGATCCGCGGCATGGCGGAGGGGTTGGCTGAGCTGGACGTATACGCGGCGCTGGCGGAGGTGGCGCTGAGGCGGTCCTACTGCCGGCCGCAGATCGAGGACGGCGCTGAGATAACGATTGCGGCGGGCCGGCACCCGGTTGTGGAGGAGACACTTGACGAGCTGTTTGTGCCGAACGACGCGCGGCTTTCGCCGGGCGAGCTGATCCATGTGTTGACGGGGCCGAACATGTCGGGCAAGTCGACCTATCTGCGGCAGACGGCGTTGATCACGCTGATGGCGCAGATTGGCTCGTTCGTGCCGGCGTCGGCGGCCCGCGTCGGTGTTGTGGACCGCATATTTACGCGCATCGGCGCGAGCGACGAGCTGCACCGCGGCCAGTCGACGTTCATGGTCGAGATGATCGAGACGGCGAACATTCTCAACCATGCGACGGAGCGCAGCCTGCTGATCCTGGATGAAATTGGGCGCGGCACGAGCACATACGACGGCGTGGCGATCGCGTGGGCGGTTGTGGAGCATATCCACAACGCACCGTCTCTGCGGGCGAAGACCCTGTTCGCGACGCACTACCACGAGCTGACCGATCTGGCGGAGAGGCTGCCGCAGGTGGTGAACTACCACGTGGCGGTCGACGACGGCGGAGGCGAGGTCGTCTTTTTGCGGCGGATTCTGCCGGGCAAGGCGGACCGCTCCTACGGCGTGCACGTGGCGCAGATGGCGGGCCTGCCGCGGGCGGTTGTGCGGCGGGCGGAGGAGATCCTGTTCGATTTGGAGGCGTCGGGCGCGGCGGGGCCGGCGACCTTGCTGGACCAGACGCCCGGGCGCACGCAGAAGGAGGCGATGCAGGTGGGTCTCTTTGTGAACGACCATCCGGCTGTGGAGTCGTTGCGCTCGATGGAGGTGGACGCGTTGTCTCCGCTGGATGCGCTCAACCACCTGTACGAGCTGCGGCAGCTGGTGGAGAGGCGGTGAGGCATTCTGAACCAATGCGCGACGTGCGGACGCGGCCCTGCGCGCGATTTCCCCTCGAAGCAATCCTCTCGAACTGCCGACAGGATGTTCTGTGTACACACGATACTCGAAGATCGCGTTCGTCTGGGCGATCGCGCTCTACGCCTTGCTCGTCGTTTTCAACAATCTGACCGACTATGGCTCCAACTATCAATTTGTCGCCCACGTCCTGAAGATGGACACGACATTTCCCGGTAACCGGGGCATGTGGCGGGCCATCGATGCGCCTTTCGCGCATCACCTGTCCTACTGGGTGATCATTGTGTCGGAGGCTGCAGTCACGGCGCTGTGTTTGTGGGGCGGGTTGAGGCTGTTCAAGGCGCGAGAGGAGGCGGAACGCTTTCAACGGGCCAAGGGGCCTGCCATTGCGGGTCTGACACTGGGCATTGTATTGTGGTTCACCGGGTTCATCACGGTCGGCGGCGAGTGGTTCCTGATGTGGCAGTCGGACGTTTGGGACGGGCGGCAGGCCGCGTTTCGGCTGGTCGTCGTCTTTGGGCTTGCCCTGCTCTATCTTGTTCGACCGGAGAGCGAAACAGACGCCTGACAGCTCGCCGCGGGGGATGCGGGCGCTGCGCGAGGGGAAACCGCCCTGGGCCGTTTTCCCTAAGGGCGTCTGCGCCGGGCCGCTGCGGGCAAGCACCTCCGAAATCTCTCCCTTTTCCGTTTCGATCCACATATGTTCGCCGTCGCTGCGGATGTGGACGCGGCCGTGTTTGTCGTTGCGCAGGATCAGCTGTCCATTCAGGCGTTCGAGCAGGTCGGGGTCGGGGTAGCCGTAGCGGTTTTCAGCGCCGACCTGGATGACGGCGACGCCGGGTCCAACGGCATCGATGAAGGCGTGGCCGATGGTGTTGGCGCTGATGAAGGCGCGCCCGATTCTGAACCGTTGCGGCAGGTCGCTCTGGGCGGCGATGTGGTCGGCGTCGGGGTGGGTGACGACGGCGCGGTCGACGTGGCGGTCCCAGAAGGGCATGACCGCACCGAGCTGTGCGAAGAGCTGCTGGCTGTCCTGGCCGCCGTCGATCAGGAGCTGGCGGCCGCTTGGTGTCTGGATGAAGATAGCGTCGCCCTGGCCGATATCGAGGAAGTGGACGTGCAGCTGGCCGTCGGGCTGGGTCAGCGCGAGCCACCAGATGAGGACGGCGGCGAGCGCCGGGACGCCGAAGGCCCATGAGGGCACTGTCTGCAGCAGCTGGGCGAGCCGCCGTCCACCTGAGGCGGGCTTCCGTGCGGTGGGGGAAGCGGGCATGAGACTGAGAGCGAGCCGGCTGAGTGTGCGGCGAAGGGGCTGGCGCCAGTAGAGCGCGAGGAGGGCGGCATAGGTAAGGGCTATCTGTTCGGACCCGAACCAGCCGATCACCGTGCTGGCGCCGGGCAGGGCCGCGTTCGAGGCGACCATCGCCACCGTCCACCAGAGGCAGGCGAAGGGGATCCAGAGCAGGAACTGGGCCACCTGTTCGAGTTCGAGCCATCCGACGATAAGTCCCAGGCCGCCGGTGATCATGATCAGGGGTTGGACCGGTGCGATCAGGAGGTTGGTGATCGGGCTGATCCAGCTGAGGCGCTCGAAGTAGTGTACGATCAGCGGGAGGGTGGTCACACTGGCGGCGATGGTCATGAGCAGGCCGGAGACGAGCGCGACATTGCTGCCGCTGATGACGATGACATGGCTGGTACCGGTGAGGTTGAACTGCTCGTAGAGGTCGTTGGGGATGCCCGCCTCTATGCCGAGCAGCATCCCGTTGGCGAGGGCTGCGTAGGGTTCAGGAAGGTGGCGATTGAGCAGGGCCTCGCCGCGTGCGCGCAGGCGATAGACGTGCCGCAACAGGGGGCCGCTGCGCGGTTGGTCCTGTAGCGGCTCCACGCGCGGCCAGTGAACCAGGCTGTGGAGCTGTTTGCGGGCGAGGTAGGCGCGGTAATCGAATCCGTCGAAGACGGGCGGCTCCGTCAGCTGGCCGCTGACGCGCACCGGGTCGCCGTAACGGAAGGGATGGCGGCTGGTGGTCTGCAAACGGACGCGGCCGTCCACCGTGTGCGGTGCGCCGTCGAGCCAGATGGCGGTCGCCTCGATGTCAAGGCGCTGGCGTCCATCCTTGCGCAGTGGATAGCCGTCAACATAGCCTGTAAACTGCACTTTCTGCTGGTTGGGACCGTCGCTGGCGGCGTTGTAGTAGGCCAGGTCGGACGGCTGCAGGCAGGGGAGCGGGGGATGGGAAGCGAGGCGGAGGAGGCCGCCGGCTGCGGCGAGCAGAACTGAGCCTAACAGCCAAGCAGAAGGTACGGTGCGCGGCGGGGCGAAGCCGGCGGAAACAGGCCAGCGCAGCGGCGCGGCGGCCTTCGCTGGGGCGGCGTCGAGCCACAGGCAGAGAGGGATGGGTGCGAGGGCAGCGATCCAGTACAGGTCGCTGATGCCGCATCCGAACCACGACTGCTGCCAGAGGAGGTGGCCGGCGCCGATTCCGCAAAGGTAGGCTATGGCAAGAAAGAGCAGTTTCAAGGGACCAGGCCGACCCGGGAGATGGTGTAACCCAGTATCTCAAGGAGAGACGCGGCAGTATATTACCGCAATGTGGGGGATTCCGCAGCTAATGGTCGCACTGTTGAAAGCGAAGGCGGTTTTTCGTCTCAACTGATCTTATGGTATAACTGATCGGAATCAGTCTTCCTACAATTGATCAGAATATCTCGCAACGCAGCAGGGACTTCAACGAGCATCCAACGCGTCGGGAAATCAACACGCGAAGCCATTGAGGAGGTCGTTCTTTGCAAGCAATTGATTATGTAGCACCCAACAGTGTGGACGAGGCGGTATCGGCCCTGGCTGCCGGGGGCGCGTCGGCGAGGCCGCTCAGCGGCGGCACCGACCTGATCGCGCAACTGCAGGAAGGGCGCAGTGATCTGGACACGATCGTAGACGTGAAGCGGATCCCCGAATTGACTGCGATCTCGATCAGCGGCGGTGGGTTGACCTTGGGCGCGGCGGCGTCGTGCCACAGCATTAACAACACCCAGGCCATTCGAGACGCGTATCCGGCTTTGATCGATTCGACGCATCTGATTGGGGGCACGCAGATTCAGGGCCGTGCCAGCCTCGGAGGCAACCTGTGCAACTCCTCGCCGGCCGCTGATTCGATTCCCAATCTGATAGCGCACAGCGTGATCTGCCACATAGCCGGACCAGATGGAAGGCGGACGGTTGCGGTCGAGGATTTCTGCACCGGGCCGGGCCGTAATGTGTTGGGGAATGGTGAGTTTCTGGTTGCGCTCGAGTTTCCGGCGCCCCCTGCGAACTTCGGCGCCGCCTATCTGCGTTTCATTCCGCGCAATGAGATGGACATCGCGGTCGTCGGCGCGGGGTCATCGGTCGTGTTGAGCGACGACGGCCAGACGATTGAGTCGGCGCGGGTCTCGCTGGGCGCGGTTGCGCCTACGCCGCTGTATGTGCAGGAGGCGGGCGATTCGCTGGCCGGTCAACCTGTTTCCGAGGAGTCGCTGGCGAGGGCGGCCGAGCTGGCGAAGGAGGCGGCCCGACCGATCAGCGACATGCGCGGCACGATTCCGCAGCGAAAGCACCTTTCGGCTGTGTTGACACAACGCACCTTACGGATCGCCATCGATCGGGCGCGGGGCACAAAAACTGTTGACGAACTGGGGAGATTGAACGGACATGGCTAAAAAGATCGCTGTTGAGACAACACTGAACGGTGAAGAGACGATTTTTCTGTGCGAACCGCGCCAGACGCTGTTGGAGGCACTGCGGGACAACCTGGGGCTGATTGGCAGCAAAGAAGGCTGCGGCAACGGCAACTGCGGCGCCTGCAATGTGCTGCTGGACGGGGTTCTGGTCAACTCCTGCCTGGTGCTGGCGCCGGAGATTGAGGGGCGGGATGTGGTGACGATCGAGGGCATCGCTGTCGACGGCGAGCTGCATCCGCTGCAACAGAAGTTTCTGGAACACGCCTCGCTGCAGTGCGGCATCTGCACGCCTGGGTTTATCGTCTCCGCCAAGGCGCTCTTGGACGAGATTCCTGACCCCAGTGAGCATGATGTGCGTTTGTGGCTGGCCGGAAATCTGTGCCGCTGCACCGGGTATGACAAGATCGTGCGGGCGGTCCTTGACGTTGCCGAGGGCGACGCATAGAGGCGAGGAGAAGACGCCATGGCGAATACAAATCCGAACGGATCAGGCGGTGGCGCGGCCAACGGGCAGAACGGGTACAAGGTGATCGGCACCCGTCCCGTTCGACCGGACGGCGTGGACAAGGTGACGGGTCGCGCGGTCTATGCGGCCGACGTGCAGATGACCGGGTTGCTGCATGGCTTTGTGCTGCGCAGTCCGCATGCGCACGCTTACATTCGTTCGATCGACACGAGCAAGGCGGAGGCGCTGCCGGGCGTACGCGCGATTGTGACGGCGGCCGATCTGCCGGCGGCGGAAGACAAGATTGAGGACCTGGGCGAGGGCGCCATCAACCTCAAGCATTTGAGCGACAACGTTCTGGCCGACGAGAAGGTGCTTTACCACGGGCACGCGGTGGCCGGCGTTGCGGCGGTCAATCCGCATATCGCGCAGGAGGCGGCGGAGCTGATCGAGGTCGAATATGAGTTGTTGCCGCCGGTCATGACGGTGGATGACGCGCTGGCCGACGATGCACCGATCCTTCTGGATGGGCTGCGAACCGATTCGATGGGCGAGATCGGAACGGAGCCGACCAACCTGGCCTCCTTCTTCCGCCATCAGCGGGGCGACCTGGATGCCGGTTTTGCCGCTGCGGAACATGTGGTGGACCGCACCTATCGCACCGAAACCGTGCACCAGGGGTATATCGAGCCGCACGCGGCGACGGCGCTACACAGTGCTGACGGCCAGATTACGATCTGGACGAGCACGCAGGGTTCGTTCGCGGTGCGCGGGCAGGTATGCGAGATTCTGAAGATTCCCGTCTCGCGTCTGAAGGTGGTGCCGACCGAGATCGGCGGCGGATTCGGCGGGAAGATCAACGTCTATGTGGAGCCAGTCGCGGTGTTGCTGTCGCAGAAGGCCGGCCATGAACCGGTGAAGATCGTCATGAGCCGCGCCGACGTGCTGGCGGCGACCGGGCCGACTTCCGGTTCGAACATTCGCGTGAAGATGGGTGTTGACGCGAGCGGCAAGATCACGGCTGCCCTGGCCGAGCTCTACTACGAGGCGGGCGCGTATCCGGGTTCGCCGGTCGAAGCGGCGGCGAATGTGAGCCTGGCGCCGTATGCGATCGACAATATGCAGGTTGACGGTTACGACATTATCGTGAACCGTCCCCGCAGCGCGGCATATCGTGCGCCCGGCGGAACCAATGTAGCATTTGCGGTGGAGAGCGTCGTCGACGAGCTGGCGGAGAAGCTGGGCATGGACGCGGCAGAGTTCCGGATTTTGAATGGGGCGAAGGAGAATGACCGCCGCCCGGACGGACTGCAGTACGCACGCATCGGCCAGATCGAGACGGTAGAGGCGATCCGCGATTCGGAGCATTACCGTTCGCCGCTGGAAGGGAAGTACCGCGGCCGCGGCATCGCTTCCGGTTACTGGAACAACTGGGGCGGTCAGTCTAGCGCCACCGCGGTGCTGAACCCGGACGGATCAGTCAATTTGAATGAGGCGTCGACCGACATCGGCGGCACGCGGGCGTCGATCGCGATGCAGCTGGCGGAGGCGATGGATATCGAGTACGAACAGGTCAAAGCGCGTGTGGTTGATACGGACACGGTTTCGTACACCGACGTGACCGGCGGCAGCCGCACCACCTACTCCACCGGGCTTGCCGCCTATAATCTGGGGCTGCAGCTCAAGGAGGAGATGAAACGGCGTTTGGCCGACCATTGGGAGGTGGCGGCGGAGGATATCAGCTACGAGGACGGTGTGTTCACAGCCGGAAGCGAGAGCCTGCCGTTTGAGGAGGCCGCCGGCGTGGTGCAGCGGGACGAGCCGTTGATGGCGAGCTCGACAGTGCATCCGCAGGACTTCGGCCCCGGATTCTCGACGCAATGCGTTGATGTAGAGATCGACCCGGAGACGGGCAAGATCACGATTCTGCGGTACACGATTGCGCAGGACGTGGGCAAGGCAATCCACCCGTCCTACGTGGAAGGGCAGATGCAGGGCGGCGTGGCGCAGGGGATCGGTTGGGCGATCAACGAGGAGTATATCTACGACGACGAGGGTCATCTGCTCAACGCCAGCCTGCTCGACTACCGGATGCCGACGGCGCTGGACCTGCCGATGATCGAGACGATCATGGTGGAGGTTCCGCACCCGGCGCACCCTTACGGGGTGCGCGGCGTGGGCGAGGTTAATATCGTGCCGCCGGCCGGGGCGATCGCCAATGCGGTCTACGCCGCGACCGGCGTGCGCATGGACAAGCTGCCGATTTCGCCGGCCAATCTGCTGGAGGCGATGTGGGCCAAAGAAGCAGAAGCGGCAGCTGAGCCCGTTCCCGGGGACGACTGAGCGTGGCGCAGGTCTGGATTCCTCCGCTGATGCGTTCGCTGACCGGCGGTCAACAGATCGTCGAGGCGGAGGGCGCAACGGTGCGGGAGCTGGTGGCGGCGCTGGACGAGCTCTATCCCGGCGTTGCGGAGCGAATCATCGAGGAAGGGCGCATCCGGCCCGGATGGACGGTCGCGGTGGACGGCGCGGTGCAGAATCGCGGTCTGCGGGCGGCTGTAGGACCGGAGAGCGAGGTGCATTTCGTGCCAGCGATGTCGGGGGGCCGGGAATCGACGCTATAACAGTAGAAGATCGTCAAAGCCTGCCCTTGGCCGCACGCGTGCAGCCAAGGGCAGTTTGCTGTCCTGCGGGCGTGGCGGCGTAGGTCTACACCGTACGGGCCGGCCCCAACGTGCACAGTTGCACTTCCAGAACGCCAGTCATTTGCCAAAATGGTCGCCTCTCGACACGAAGGCTTTTCGGCCAGCCCCGAACAGCAGAAATCAGACGACAGTGTTGCGCTGCAGTGGCGTGGCAAGAGGCTGCATGTCAAACCTTCGCGGCCTGCTGCGCATACATTGGAAGAGTATCGAACGGCTGCGGAAAGGTCGGGTTGTGAGCGAGCTGAATCCGCCAAGACCGGTCTGTTCCTGTACGGCGACAACTTCGATGGGCTCTCGTGGCTGCTGGCGAACGGCTATGGCGGCAGCGTGGGCCTGGTCTACATAGACCCGCCATACAGTTCGAACCGGACCTACCGCAGCCGCGTCCGTCTGCGGGGCAATGGGCAGCCTTCCATCGATGAGCAGACCGTGTACGAGGACGTCTGGCAGCCGGACGAATATCTGCAGTTCGTGGCCGACAGGTTGCTCCTGCTGCGCGATCTGCTGCACGTAGACGGGACGCTGTGGCTGCACTGTGATCACCGCATGCAGGCGCATCTGCTGCTGCTGTTGGAGGAGATCTTCGGCGCGGGGTGTCATCTGAATACGGTGTACTGGCGCAGCCAGACGATGCGCGGGGCAAAGGTGCATGCGCGCTATTTTCCGCGCAGTGCGCAGGCGATCCACATTTTTCGCCGCCAGGCGGAAGGGGAGCCGGTCTGGCAGGCGCCGAAGCGGGAGCTTGAACTGACCGAGGCGGCGGCGGCGGCGCGCTACATGCGGGACGGGCGCGGCTTTTTCCGCACGTCGGACCCTGGAACGTACAGTTTCGAACGGCTGGCGGCGCTCGACGCGGAAGGGCGGCTGTACGCGCCGTACGGCGGGCAGGTGGTTGTCGATGGGGCGGCGCGCCGGGTGTACGCCTCAAACGGCGGAAACCTGGGCGTAAAGTATTACCTTGAGCAGCGGGGCCGCGACCGTTTCATCGTGACGCGCGCCGTGGACAATCTCTGGGATGACTTGGCGGGTCTTGGGACGGTACCTGGCGAGGATGAAAACTATCCCACGCAGAAGACGGAACGCCTTTTGCAGCGGATTTTGGAGACGGCTACGCGTCGTGGGGACCTCGTGCTCGATCCATGTGTTGGGGCAGGCACAACGACTGCCGTAGCGCAGAGGATGGGCCGTGCATGGATCGGCTGCGACAACAGCTGGCGGGCTGTGCGGACGTCTGCGGGTCGCATCGGCCGCCAAGCGCAAGCGACCGATGCGTCCGATTGCGATGTGGCCGAAGATCCGGCGCCGCGTGGGGGCGGCTACCAGATAGTGCAGGTTGGCGAAGCGGCCTCCGAGCTGAGCCGGGGCTCCGGCAGGACCGAAAACGCCGGGGCTGGCTCGCGTCTGCGTGTCGCCTGGGACGGCGGGCAGCTGGCGGTTCGGATCGAGCGCTTTCGCAGCGCGCACGTGGCGCGGCTTGCAGCCGAATCGAATGTGCCGTTGCCGGAGGCGTGGCGTGCGCAGGTACGGGCGATCCTGATCGACCCGGACTACGACGGAACGACCTTCCGCCCGGAGGTGGTGGACGCGCCGGCGGGCAGGAGGGCCCTGGTTGCGGGCAGCTACCGGTGCGGGCACGCGGACCGCGGCAGCCAGCATGGCGGCGGGGATGACGGTGAGCGCTCAGTCGCCGTCCTCATTGTGGATGTGGCGGGCGGGGAACATCTGGTACAGAGGACGGTCGGGCAACCAGCCTCCGACGAAGGATGAGCGGCGCTGCGGTACTGGGGCCGATGCTGCGAGATACGGACATCTCGCTAGCATGCGCGCGACATTGAGCAAGTTTTCCCAGAGAGAAATGGTATAATTGAGCCGTCATGGCCATTGAGCTTCTTTCCCAGGACGTAGCTGCGAAAATCGCCGCGGGCGAGGTTGTCGAACGGCCGGCCAATGTCGCCAAGGAACTGATCGAGAACAGCCTCGATGCCGGCGCGAGCGAGGTGCGTGTTGAGATCAGGGAGGGCGGTCAGCGGCTGTTGCGCGTAAGCGACGATGGACACGGGATCCCCGCGTCTGAGTTGGAGCTGGCGGTCGCGCGGCACGCCACCAGCAAGCTGCGCAGCGCGGCCGACCTTGACGCGATCGCCACACTCGGCTTCCGCGGCGAGGCGCTCTACAGCATTGCCGCGGTCAGCCGCATGAGGCTCGGCAGCCGCGCGCGCGGTTCGGACGCGGGCGCGGAGGTGCTTGTTGAGGGCGGTAGCGTCCAACATAACCGGTCAGCGGGTCTGCCGTTTGGGACGGTCGTAACGGTCGAGAATATCTTTTTCAACGTGCCCGCGCGCCGCAAGTTCCTGCGGCGACCGGCGACGGAGGCGGGCCACATGGCGGCGATCGTGCAACGTTATGCGCTGGCGTACCCGGCGTGCCGCTTCCAGTATCTGAACGAGGGCAAACTGGCTTTTTCCACCGATGGCAACGGGCGTGTAATCGACGTATTGACGAAGATTTACGGGCGTGAGGGCGCGCAGCAGCTGATCGGTGTGGGCGGCATGTGGGAAGGCAGCGGCTCGGCCGGTTTGGGAGCGCGTCGGGCGCCCGGCGGTGATGCGGAGGTCAGTTTCATGGCGGATGGGGCGGCATCTCCGGCGGGCAGGCGTGCGGGCGTCAGCGTGGGCGGCTTCGTCAGTCTGCCGTCTCTGACGCGGGCCAGCCGGGCCCAGATCGACCTGTTCGTCAACCGGCGCTATGTGGAGGACCGCGCCCTGACGCATGCGGTCGTGCAGGCGTATCACACACTGCTACCGGTCGGGCGCTTTCCGCTGGCCGCGCTCTTTGTCGAGCTTGAGGCGTCAGAGGTGGACGTGAACGTGCATCCGCGCAAGACGGAGGTGCGTTTCGCCGATGCGCGCAGCGTCTTTACGGCCGTCCAGCGGGCTGTCCGGCAGGCGGTCGTCGAGGGCGCGGGCGTGCCGGATCTGCCATCGCGCCGGGACAGTTCGCAGTCGCTTGCGGGCGAAGATCAGTCCGGCTGGGCGGCTCGACGCCAGTCGATTCTTGACGCGGGAACCGGCCGTCAGCCGGTGATGCCGGTCGATTTGCCCTACAACCGCGCGCCCGACACGAACCCGCTGTCGGCTCCTGGCAGCACGCAGCCGGACAGCGGAGGAACGGCAGCCCTGAAGGCGGATGAAGAGACCGCGCCGGCCGATCCCGAGCAGGGCTTGCCCCCGTTGCGGGTGGTGGGGCAGGCGGGGGCGATGTACGTGATCGCGGAGGGTCCGGAGGGGCTGTATCTGATCGATCAGCACGCCGCGCATGAGCGGATCCTGTACGAGAAATTCATGGCCCAGCGCGAACAGTCCGGCGGCCCGGCAGCTGCGCGCCAGGGTCTGCTGGAGCCGATTACTTTGCACGTTGGCGACGTGCGTGCGGGCCTCGTCGTGCAGCATTTGGCCGAGCTGAACGCGGTCGGATTCAGCGTGGAGCATTTCGGCGGTGATACGTTTCTGGTGCGCGCGGTTCCGAGCGCGCTTTCGCACCAGGACTGCGAACGGGTGCTGGACGAGATCGTGCAGGGGCTGGCCGAGAACCGGGACTTGGTGGGAGAGGAGCTGGAGGCGCGGCTGGTGAAGATGGTGTGCAAGCGGGCCTCGATCAAGGCGGGGCAGATTCTCAGCGACATCGAGATGAAGGAGCTCGTGCGGCAGCTGGAGCAGTGCGCCGCGCCGCGCACCTGTCCGCACGGACGGCCCACGATGCTGCAGCTGCGAGCGGGTGAGCTGGAGCGGGCCTTCAAACGGACGTAGTTTACGTCATCCGCTGTCGTTTGCAAGTCGGGCCGCTGACCAGCCTATTCAGGCTTACGCCTTGTTCGGCGGCGCCGTTCCTGATTAATTTCGCCCTTGTTTTCGGCTCCAGGCAACGCAATAGCAGTGGCAGAAAGCGGTCAACTCTTCAATCGTTCGAAGCCGTCAATTGCGTTCAAATGATGCCCTACTGGTTTGGGAAGGGACTATTTTTGTGTGCTATACTCGAAGATGGCGCGCGGTCCCCTCGTGAAACTTGGTAAGTCGTTGCGGCATTGCGCCTGCTTTGCGGTGAGCGGACGCGCACCAGAGATACGGGATGAATTTGGTGCTCGATCTTGCTGACCCGAACACGCTGACCCGAGTCGTTGGCGTCATCTGCTTTGCGGTCGGCGCGTGGCTGGGAAGCTGGTTCCCGGACATTGACCGTATAGAGGTATTGCGATTGCGCCATAGATCGACGGTCACTCACGGTTGCGCGGCGCCGGCGCTGGCGATTGTCGCTGGGCGTGCAACGGGGAGCGAGTGGGCCGATTGGGTAACGGCCGGCTTCGCTGCCGGCGTTGGGTTGCACTTGGCGTTCGATCTTTTTCCGGGAAAGTGGCGCGGGTTTGCACTGGTCGACGTGCCTAGGTTGGGCCGCTGCACGAAGACGGTGTCGGTCGTCTGGCTGTTCGCCAACGTGTTTGTGTGCGCGGGCATGGCCGTCTGGACGGTTTCGGCGCTCGATGCGCTCAGTTTGATCGCATGCGTCGCAGCTTTGGGGGCTCTGTATCTCTATGGGGTATTCAAGAAGAAAGAGCATTTGGCCGCCGGACCGCTGCTGACGCTGTTGTCGTTGGGCGCAGACGTGCTATGAGCAGTTGGTAAAGTGGGAAGACAGAAACAAGAGGTAGAGTAAGATGACACTGACCGTGAATACAAAGCCACTTGAGAATCGACAGCTGGCAATGACGATCGAAGTTGCCGAGGAACGAATCGATCAGGAGATGCGGAAAGCGGCGCGCAAGATCGCCGGGCAAGTGCGCATTCCGGGATTTCGCAAGGGTCGGGTTCCCTTTCACATTCTGCTTCAGTTTGTGGGCCGGGAGGCGATCATTGGCGAGTTTGTCGACGAATTGGGGCAGGAGGTCTACAAGGAGGCGATTGAGCAGGAAGGGCTGGAGCCCTATTTTGTAGGCAGTCTCGATGACGTCGATATGGAGGAGGAGGTGCGCTTTCACCTGACCGTCCCGCTGTCGCCGGAGGTCAAGCTGGGCGAGTATCGCAGCCTGCGGGTCGAGGAGGAGGAGGTCGAGGCGGATGAGGAAGCGGTCCAGGCGCGCATTGAGTCGATTCTTGAGCAGAATTCCGACTACGTCGAGGTCGACCGCGCCAGCCAGTACGGCGACCTGATGACGATCGACATCCGGGGCGTGGTTCTGGACGATGCCGGCAACGAGACCGACACGGTCGTCTTCGATGAGGAGGATTGGGATGTAACGCCGGACGAGGAGAACCCGATGGAGCCCGCCGGTCTTGACGTGGCGCTGCAGGGGCTGTCGACCGGCGAGGAGAAGAGCTTTGAGCTGGCGTGGCCGGAGGACAGCCCGAGCATGTACGCCGGCAGTACGGTGCGATTCGGAGCGAAGGTCCACAAGATACAGTCATACGAGGCGCCGCCCGAGATTACGGATGAGATCGCGCAGAACGTAGGCCCCGACTATGAGACGGCGTCCGATCTGCTCGAAAGTATCCGCGAAGCGGTGCTTGAGGAGGCGCAGCAGGGGGCTGAACGCGAATTTACGCAGAAGGTGCTCGAAGGGCTGGTTGGGATGAGCGAAATCGACTATCCGCCGGTAGCTGTCGAGCTGGAGATCGACCGGCTCGTGCGAAATCTTGATATGCAGGTTCGTCAGATGGGGCTGCAAGGGATGGAGCAGTTCCTTGAGGTGACAAATCAGACGATTGAAGAGTACCGTGAATCGATGCGCGAAAGCGCCGAGGTCTCGCTGCGCAACGAGCTTGCTTTGGGGGAGTTCGCGCAGAGTGAGAGTCTTAAGGTCAGCGATGAGGAGTTTGAAGAGCACATAGGCGGATTGGCCGGTCCGCTGCCGGAGGACGCCGACGAAGAGACTGCCAAGGCGCACGCCGACATGCTGGAGATGATGCGGGGCGAGAACAGCCGTCCGATGATCGACAGCGACATCCTCAAAGACAAGTCGATCAAGATGCTGCTATCGATCGCGCGCGGGGAGGAGGTACCGCAAGCGGCGGCAGGAGAAGCGGCCGACGATGAAGAGGCTGAGGCGGACGGGTCCGATGAGGCTGAGCAGCCGGCCGAAGCGGTCGATGCAGACGAGTCCGCGGGCCAAGCCGGCGAAAATGAAGAAGCAGCTGACAGTTAAGTTCGGCGAATACAGAAGAGAAGTGGACGAAATGAGTGGATCCTACATTCCTGTATGGGCTGATCGAATAACTTAGGGGATGGAGCGGCCGGCGCGAAGGAGAGAAGCCGGTGCGGCCGGCTTGATCCGAGGAAAAGAGTTTCGTCAACACGAACCGCAACAGGGAGATCCAGATGTTTCCTTTGCTGAACAACAGTTTTTCGGCGTTAGATCCGCAGTCTGCAGGTAGTCCCGAATCGGCGGGCGGTATGGCACCCTCGAACATCATACCGATGGTGATTGAGAACACGGGTCGGGGTGAGCGGGCTTACGACATTTACAGTCTCCTGCTGAAGGAGCGGATCATCTTTCTCGGCATGCCGCTGTCGGACCAGGTGGCCAATCTGATCGTGGCGCAGCTGCTCTACCTGAACTCAGAGGACCCGAACCAGCCGATTCAGATGTACATCAACAGCCCGGGCGGGCTGATCTACGCCGGTTTGGCGATCTATGACACGATGAAGATGATCCCGGCGCCGGTGCATACAGTTGCTGTCGGGGTGACGGCGAGCATGGGGACGGTGCTGCTCTGTTCAGGCGCAAAGGGCAAGCGCTACGCGTTGCCGCACGCGACGATTCACATGCATCCGGCGGGCGGGGGCGCGCAGGGCTATACCGAGGACGTGCGCATTGCGTTGCGCGAGCAGGAACGGCTCCAGACACAGCTGTTCCATATCGTGGCGCAGCAGACAGGTCACGTATGGCAGGATATCGAAGAGATGTTCCAGCGCGACCGCTGGATGAACGCAATTGAAGCAAAGGAGTACGGCTTGGTTGACGACGTTCTCGGCGACAGCAGCGATATCGTTTCGGTCGTGGATGGTCAACTGAAGGTGCCGAACCCGAACGGGACGGAAGCCGTTGCCGAGGAGGCCGGCGAGGACGGCGACGGGACAGAAAGCGAAGAATAGGCCGCGCTGCATCCCGTCATAGGCTGCCTGGACTCTCGGCGGGTGAACCAGTCGGGGTCCTTGCCAAGTTACTGAGCCGGCGCGTCCGAACGCAATATGCCAACTGAAGATGGATCGGCAATGAGCGCATGCTCCTTTTGCGGCAGAAAGGAACTGGAAGTCGAACGGCTGATCGCCGGCGATGACGGCGTCCATATCTGCGACGAATGTATCCGTCTTGGGGTCGAGATCCTTGACGAAGAAGGGCTGGGCCAGGGCGGCGCGCCGGCAGGATCGGCCGGTTCGGCGGGAGCAAGGCTCAAGCGCGTGCCAAGCCCGCGCGAGATCGTGTCGCACCTGAACCAGTATGTAATCGGGCAGGAACGGGCGAAGAAGGTTCTTTCGGTCGCAGTGTACAATCATTATAAGCGCGTTTTCGGCAGCGGCGCGTCCGGCCGCGGGCAGCAGGAGGAGGATGGCGATACGGAAGAGACCGGCGGCGATCGGATTCTCGCGAGCCAGAGCGGCGAGGCCGCCGGCAGCGAAGAAGAGCAGGTCGAGCTGGCCAAGAGCAACGTGCTGCTGATCGGTCCAACCGGCAGCGGCAAGACGCTGATGGCGCAGATGCTGGCCAGGCTGCTGGATGTGCCGTTTACAATCGCCGACGCCACGAGCCTGACCGAGGCCGGGTATGTGGGTGAGGACGTGGAAAGCGTGCTGGTAGGGCTGTTGCAGGCGGCCGACTGGGATGCAGACCGCGCCGCGTTCGGGATCGTCTACCTCGACGAGATCGACAAGATTGCGCGCAAGGCAGGCGACAACCCAAGCATCACGCGCGACGTGAGCGGGGAGGGCGTGCAACAGGCGCTGCTGAAGATCGTCGAGGGCACGACGGTCAATGTGCCGCCCAGTTCCGGGCGCAAACATCCGCAGCAGGAGTTCATTCCGCTGGATACGCGCAACGTGCTCTTCATTCTTGGGGGGGCATTTGTCGGCATGGCCGAGATGGTACGCAGGCGGCTGCGGCGGCGGGCCGGGCTGGGCTTTGTGGCTGACGAATCGGCACAGGATCTGTCGCTGCGCGTTGTCGAGGAGGAGAAAGTCGAGGAGCTGCCTTTGCCGGAGGGGCTGAGCGAGCGGCAGCGGGAGATGAAGATTCGCGGCCTGGAGAAGGAAGGACGGGACGAGAGCCGTCTGTTCCAGCTGGTGATGCCGGATGACCTGCTCAACTACGGGCTGATTCCGGAGTTTGTCGGGCGGGTGCCGGTCATCGTCAGTCTTGAGGCCTTGGATCGGGAGGCGCTCGTCGAGATCCTGACGCGGCCGAAGAACAGCATTGTGCGCCAGTTCCAGCGGTTGTTTGCAATGGATGACGTGCAGTTGGAGTTTGAGTCGGAGTCGCTGGCCGCGGCGGCGACCGAGGCGTTTTTGCGGCGTACGGGCGCAAGAGGACTGCGGTCAATCGTCGAAGAGGCGCTGTTGGACGTGATGTACGAGATTCCCGGACGCGATGAGATCGGGCGTTGCGTCGTGCGGCGGGACGTGTTTGAAGAGGGGGCGATGCCCCGACTCTACAACCGCCAGTGTCAACAGGTCCGTCTCACCGCAGAAGAGGCGCTCGACGCGGCGGCCTGAGCGCAACCTCGCACCAGCCGCGTCCGGCGACCGGCGCGGCGAACTAGAACCCTTCCCTAATCCCAACTTCGCATAGCAATCAAAAGGCGGTCAGTCCTGCTGAGATGTCTGGCTCTCGATCGACCCGCGCAGTGCGTCAGTTATCTTACGGTCGGGGACGGAGAAGGGGAGCTGTTCGGCTTCATCGAGTGTTGTCCAACGCCAGTCCTGGTAGTCGATGGCGCGGGGCGTTCCGCAGCGGATGCGGGCATGGAAGGCGTGCAGGGTCATGCGGAAGTGGGTGAAGGCGTGCTCAATAGTGGTCAGCGGCTCGGTGACGGCGATGGACAGCCCGAGTTTCCGGCGGATGGAACGGCGCAGGCAGGCATGCAGGTCCTTGTCTTCCGCCTCGCATCTGCCGCCCGGGAGCGACCACAGTCCGCCGAGAAGACCGTCATTGAGGCGCCGGGCGATCAGAAACGGGGAGTCGCCCGGGGCGCCCTGCCAGATAAGGGAGGCGGCGAAGTCGGCGTGGGGCGTCTGCTTGCGAGGCGCGCGAACGGGGCGCAGGTCCTGTACGCCGCGCGCGCGGGACATGCAGCTGGACTGCAAGGGGCAGTCCTTGCAGAGTGGGTTTCGCGGCCGGCACAGGAGCGCGCCCAACTCCATCAGCGCCTCGTTGGCAGCTGCGGGCTGCGGGCTGGCTTCGACCAGGTTGCGGGCGAGGGACGCGATTTTCTTCTGCGCAGCCGGCGTGTCGATGCGGTCTTCGATGTCCCAAAGGCGGCTGAAGACGCGCCGGACGTTTCCGTCGATTGCCGGCTCGGGCAGGCCGTAGGCCAGGCTAAGGATGGCGCCGGCGGTGTATTCGCCGATGCCGGGCAGCCGCAGGAGCTCGCGGCGCGTGCGGGGCAGATCGCCGGCGTGCTCGCAAGTGAGCAGCTGGGCGGCTTTATGTAGATTCCTGGCGCGGCTGTAGTAGCCCAACCCTTCCCACAGCTTGAGGACCTCCTGCTGGTCAGCCCGGGCTAGGCTTTCCAATGTCGGAAAGCGCGCCATCCAGCGGTTGAAGTAGTCAACGACAACGGTCAGCCTGGTCTGCTGTGCCATGATTTCGCTGACCCAGACGGCATAGGGGTCGCGGGCGCCGGGCGGGGCGCTGCGCCAGGGCAGTGCGCGCTGCCGGCGTGCGTGCCAGGCGGTCAGACGGTCAGCGATGTGGCGGAACATCCCATCCAGGACCGGGCTATGGGTTGCGGTCGGCGGATTCGACGCTGACAGGATCAAGCGTTTGTCCGCCGATATCGGACAGAATGGCGGGGTCGTCGCCGAGCAGGTGGACAAGCAGGCTGACCGCGTTGCGGGCGTCGTTATAGTCGGCAACCTGCGACGGCGTGTGAATGTAGCGGCAGGGGATGGAGATGGTGCCGGCGGGCACGCCGGCGCGGCTGATTTGTACGGCGGACGCGTCGGTCGAGCCGAATTCGAGGACTTCGAGCTGGTAAGAAATGTCGTGGTCGCGCGCGGTGTTTTCGAGCCAGCGACGCACGGTGGGATGTGCGATCATGCGGCGGTCCATGATCTTGACGGCGGGGCCTTTGCCGAGCGCCACCTCCATCGGCGTCGCCTCCGGGAAGTCGCCGGTGGCGGTCACGTCGATTGCCAGCACGATCTCGGGGTCCAGTCCGTAGCCGGCGGTGGTTGCGCCGCGTGCGCCGACCTCCTCCTGCACGGTAAAGACGGCCAGGATTTCATGCGGGGTGCTTTCAAGCTCGCGCAAGGCCTGGACCAGGATTGCGCAGCCGATGCGATCATCGAGATTGGGCGCGAAGAGGCGGTCGCCGACTGCGCCGAAGCCGCTGCGAAAGACGGCCGTATCGCCGACCTGCACGCGTGCCTCCTCTTTGCTGTCGGCGCCGACGTCGAGGAACAGCTTTTGCGGGGTGGGGCGTTCGCGGGCGAGAGGAGAGCCCTCCATGCCGAAAGCGCCCTCGACGCCGTTGGCAAAGTGGACGCGACTGCCGATGAGCGCATTGGTCAGTACGCCGCCGACGGTGGTGAAGCGGCAGAATCCCTGTGCGTCGACGTAGGTAACCATGACGCCGATCTCGTCCATGTGGGCGGCGAGCATGATGCGCTTGCCATTGGAAGAGTCCATGGTCGGGCGTTTGCGCGCGACCAAGTTGCCGAACTTGTCGGTCTGTAACGAGTCAACGGTGCCGTTCAGCAGGCGGCTAATGGCCTGACGGACACGCTCTTCGTGGCCGGTGGGCCCGTAGATCGAGCACAGCTCTTCGATAAGCGTTCTCATTTCTCGCTCCCAGCGGCCTCCAGTGGCCGCGCCAGAGAACCGGCGAGGGCATGTCTCATCATTGCGATCGTGTTTTCGACATCGGCTGGGTCCATCAGCGCGGCGGGCGTGTGGATGTAGCGGCAGGGAACGGCTACGGCCACGGACGGCACCCCTGAGCGGGCGAGATGGATAGCGCCGACATCGGTGCCGCCGACGCCGGGCTGCTTGAACTGATAGGGGATCTCGTGCGCGTCCGCGGTCTCCGTCAAGTTTCGCACGAGCCGGCGGTCGGCATGGGCGCTGCGGTCCATGACCGAGATGGCGGGGCCCTTGCCGAGCTCGGTGGTCGGGCTGATGTCTTCCTTGCGGGGCAGGTCGTCGGCGACGGTGCCTTCCAGGGCGACGGCAACGTCCGGTTCGACCGCGTAGGCGGCGACGCGTGCGCCGCGCAGGCCGATCTCCTCCTGGACGGTGAAGGCGCCCACGAGTTCGCAGGGGTACTCCTCCTGCAGAAGTTGGGCCAGGATGTAGCAGCCGACGCGATCGTCGAAGGCCTTGCCTTTCAACAGCCGCCCGAACTGCTCGTAGTCGCCTTCGAAGGTGATCATATCGCCCGGCTGGATGCCGCTCGCGCCGCCGGTGTCGATCAGCAGATCGGCGATAGGCGTGACGCGGCTGCCGGTGCGTGCGGCGTGCGGCGCCCGCATGATGACGCCGGGCACGGCGTCGGCGCCGATGCGGACGCGCTTGCCTGGCAGAATGCGCGGGTCGAGCCCGCCGACGCTGCGAAACTTGATCGTGCCGTCCGAGTTACAGCGCATGATCATGCCGCCCACTTCGTCCATGTGCGCGGCGAGGAGCACGCGCTGGCCTTGTGAGCCCCGCGAGCCGCCTCTGCGAGCGATCAGATTTCCGATCGAGTCGACCTCTATCTCGTCCACGTGCGACGCGATGTGCTCGCGCAGGATGGCGCGCACTTCGCCCTCCTGGCCGGCGACGCCGCGGGCGGCGGACAGCCTTTCGAGCAGCTCATTCATGGCCGCTGTCCTCGTGGTCGAGCGCGAGCGTGGCCAAGTCATCGGGCAGGTTGGAGACCGTTTCGGCCAGCAGGCGGGCGCTGCGTTCGATGTCCTTGAGGGCGACCGTTTCGGCGGGTGTGTGCATGTTGCGGACGGGCACAGAGATGAGGGCTGTCGGTATGCCGGACTGGGAGACCTGCATGGCCCAGGCGTCGGTGCCGGAATGGCCGGGCAGGACTTCGTCGGTATAGGGAATTTCGCTGCGCTCGGCGCTGTCGACGACCAGGGCCCGCAGTTTGGGGTGCAGATTGGGGCCGAGACCGATGGCCGGGCCGCTGCCCAGCGGGAGTGACTCCTCGGCGGTAGCGCCGGGCTGTTCGGCGAAAGTTACGTCGAGCGCGATGCCCAGATCGGGCGCCAGGTCAAAGGCGGCGGTGGTTGCGCCGCGCAGGCCGATCTCCTCCTGCACGGTGACCACGGCGTAAATGTCCCAGGTGTGCACGCGGCTCTGCAGGGTGCGGAGCGCGGCCAGTAGAACGACGATCGAGACGCGGTTGTCGAGCGCTTTGCCGGTGGCGCGTCCCTTGGCCATCCGTTCGGCGCTGCGGCGGACCGAGACGAAATCTCCGACCGCGACGGTCTCGGTGAGCTCGCCGGCGGGCAGCCCCACGTCGATGAACAGCTGCTCCTGGGTGAAAGGCTTCTCGCGCTCTTCGCGGCTGAGGACATGGGGGGGACG